>NZ_CM151397.1:0-4800000 GCF_056494165.1 Njordella aestuarii | reverse complement strand
GATCAGACGCTTGAAAAACCAGCAGCTCGATCGGTTTGCGACAATGATACAACACGAGTTGGCTTCAGTGGTGCGACTGATACTCGCGATACTGCGAAGCTTATTGGCGAAGGGAGCACGATCGGTCGATATCGGCTGGAAAAGCTTATTGGCCAAGGGGGGATGGGAGACGTCTATCGAGCGGCGGATTTAGCCGACGGATGCGCCGTAGCAATCAAGATTATTCGCAGCGATATTGCCGGGCAATCACAAGCGATGCGGCGGCTGAGAAAGGAATCTCGTGTCATGCAAGACCTTGTCTCACCACAAATCATGCGACTCATAGAAGCAGGTGAAGACAGGGGGATTCACTTTCTAGCCTTAGAACTAATTGAAGGAAGCGAGCTCAAGAAAGAACTAAAGCGACGAAAAAAATTTGAGGCCACCGAAGCGCTCAACATTATCGCCGAAATCGCTCGAGGTCTTTCGGTAGCACATCGCATCGGAATTGTGCATCGCGACATCAAGCCTGACAATATTTTGCTCGCACGCAAAACGAGCGCACGCAAAAGCGCAACCGCGCCGGAGAACAAGCTGTTAGATGAGTATGCTGTTAAAATAAGCGATTTTGGAATCGCTCGGCACATGCAGCAATCTGCATCGCTGGAAGTTACCGTGGCTGGGGCGCTTCTGGGCACACCCAACTACATGTCACCAGAACAATGCAAAGGCGGCGAGGGTGTGTCGCCGGCGAGTGATATCTATTCGCTGGGTATCATGTTATATGAGATGATAGCAGGCACTCTTCCGTTCGTCGCAACGGATCCGCTAAAACTCGTCTCCATGCACTGTTTTACGACAGCGCCCGACATTCGAAAAGTTTGCCCAGAAACGCCCGATGCGATTGCTGATCTAATCGCGCAGATGCTTTCCAAGAGCCAAAGTCAAAGGTTTGCGGATGCGGACCAATTAGTTGAGCAAATTGAAAAGGTCACACTTGGCCAAAACTTTGACGACCTCATCCATGATAAAGTAGTTCTTGACAACCGCAACACTTGGGTGCAAGAGTTTGTATGGGACTTAAAAAGCTCACCCGAGGAACTTTGGCCTTATGTTTCGAACACGGAGCGTTTAAACCGAGCCGTTGGTTTGCCAAGTGTATCTTACCGAACTGAAAAAGATCCAAAACTTGGCCTCCGAAAGTTCGGTTCGTTTCGACTTGGCTTTATAACAGTCGCGTGGGAAGAACATCCTTTCGAGTGGATCGAAGCCCAACGCATGGGGGTCTATCGCCAATTTAAGAGTGGCCCTTTTGAGTCGTTCTTAAGTACCGTCAAGCTTGAACAGCTACCCGACGGCGGGACGAGGCTGCGGCATACAGTGAAGATAGCGGCTAGAAACAAAATTGGTAAGCTGCTGGCTCAGATCGAAGCTGGTTGGAAAGGACGTAAGGGGTTAGATCGCGTCTACAATCGAATTGACGAATTTCTAGTAGGCAGCAAGGAAACGAAGCCAGCACTACGCGGTGATGCATTTGAGCTGCCCCCCAGCCGAACTAAGAAGCAACTGCAGAGACTTAAGCAATGTCTCGACGCGGCGGAAAAAGCTGGTGTAGACCGCGAAAACATGGCTAAGCTGGTCGATTTCGTGCGAGTTGCTCCGGCACAAAGGCTGGCGAAACTAAAACCGTTTTCATTAGCAGACGAGCTCAGGTTACCATTCGACGAGTGTCTTGACCTATGTTTGGTCGCCACCTCGGTTGGGCTGTTGGAAATGAGTTGGGACTTGTTATGCCCGACGTGCCGCGCACCTGCCGATAGCCAAAATCTTCTATCAGAGATTTCGCGGCATACACATTGTGAGGCGTGTGATTACGATTTCGCAACAGACCTCGGAAACGCCGTGGAACTGGTTTTCGCGGTTGCCTCCGATATCGTTGAGGTCGACAGCGCAAGCTACTGTGTGGGCGGGCCAGAACACGCTCCACATGTTGTCGCTCAAACTCGAATTCCAGCAGGGGAATGTGTTGAATTCGCTGCCATGCTTACGTCGGGCCAGTACATTCTCAGGGGGCCCCGATTGCCATTCAACACAAAGCTAGTTGTCACAGATCGGTTCGCGCCAAGCACTACGCGAATCGAATTATCTGCGCACAGCGAAGCCACGAATGAAACACACCTGCGCTCGGGACGCCAAGTCATCCAAGTAGAAAACAGTTTTGAGACAGAAATGGTCGTTCGATTGGAACGAGTTTCGTCGCGAAATGATGCAGTTACTGCGAATCAAGTCGCTTCTTTGGAAAGATTTCGCACGCTTTTTCCCGAGCAGATAGTAAAGGCCGGAAGAATCCTAGAAGCGGAACAAGTGTGCATACTCGTATCACATCTCCACGATCACAGTCGGATCTATGACGAATATGACGAAGCTACCGCCTTCGAATGGCTCACGAAGTGTATCGATCAGCAATGCGACATTGTGCGGCGTAACCGAGGCTTGGTTACAAAATCGTTAGGAGAAGGGATCATCGCGGTATTTCATGACACTTTGAGTGCACTGACAGCGGCGACTGAAATGTTGAATCATAAAACAGAAGCTATAGTTGTGGGCGATAGCCATGGCCCTAACTCCACCTCCGCGTTCAACGTCGGGTTGCATCGTGGGAGAGCGTTTATTTCATCCGCCAATGGGCGGGTAGATTACTTTGGAGCAACGTTGCGAGTCGCTCAGGCTTTACCACGAACGAACTTGTGGGGACTGATTATGACAGATTCAGTTTACAACGATCCCAGAGTGATTGAGAGCTTTGACCAGAAAATGGACCAGATCAAGACCCTAGCAGTCGATCTACCTGGACTACCGAATCAGTTGGTGCAGATCGTCGCGTGTAAGGAGTCAGGCGTTTAAGCTGAATTCGATGGAAAAACTAAAAGCAGAAAATAGTCAAACCTTAGAGAAAAATTGGTTTCTAACCGAAGTCTCGGGCAACTTCTCCAATCGGCGGGAAGTCTACATCAACACCGATGTGTTTCGCATCGGTCGTAGTTTAGAATCCAATATGACCTTGCCGCTCTCAAGCGTATCTAAAGTTCACGCTCAGATTGTCATCCAAAATGACAGGCTGGTTCTTCAAGATCTTGGAAGTACCAACGGGACGACGGTAAACGGGAATCGGATTTCAGAACAGGTACTTGTCAAGAATGATCTGATTGGTTTCGCCGATGTCGTTTTTCGAGTTGGTATCAACGAGGAAGAGACGGCCTCTTGCACAATTGAGAGCAATGTAGGTCAATGGGCCGAAAAGCTGCTTCAGTTTGAGAGTTTAATCAATGGTCGAGGCGCTATTCCCTATTTCCAACCGATTGTACGCCTGAGCGACAGAAGAGTGATTGGGCAAGAGCTTCTTGCTCGCAGTGACTTGGACTCACTTCGAAACCCTGCAGCCATGTTCGAAGTTGCAGCGGCACTTGATCAAGAGCGACCGCTCAGCGAACTAATGCGTAGGATTGGTGGCGAAGCAGCGGAAGCTATTGGCTCGCGCTGCGAAGTTTTTATGAACACTCACCCGAAAGAAGTTGCCGATGAGCGATTGATTTCGAACCTTCAACGACTTCGCGGCCTGTTTCCTGACTTGCGGATCGCGATCGAGATCCATGAAGCCGCTGTGACTGATCTGGTTGGAATGCAGACGTTACGTGACACTTTGCGTGAGCTCGATATGCGACTTGCGTACGACGATTTCGGTGCTGGGCAAGCCCGGCTAGTCGAACTTTCTGAAGTCCCGCCCGACGTGCTTAAATTTGATATGAAGCTTATTCGCAATATCGACAAGGCGTCGGAGCGTCATCAAGCGATGGTTGGTCGTTTCGTGGCGATTGCCAAAGAACTGGAGATCGAACCGCTGGCCGAAGGAGTGGAAACGGAAGCAGAAGACGAAGTTTGCCAGCAATTGGGCTTTGTGACTGGCCAGGGCTTCTTGTACGGCCGTCCCGCTCCAAAACCGCAACGCTAGCTATTGCTTTCGCCTTCAAGATGCGGCCTCCCGAAAGTGCGAAGCATGGAAAATCAGTCAAGTCGCGGAATTTGGGCAAACCGAACTTGACGTCTGACACCCTTTCCCGCCAAAACAAGTACTTGTTGGAACGGTGCCTAGCCAGGGGTGGCGGAATTCGCACCGACCACTGTTTTCGTTAACAGGTAAATTGTCCAAGGGATGTCGGACGACGTACTCAGCCGCCAGGATGTCGAAAGCCTGCTGCAGTCAAGCGGCATAGGAGGCGGTACACCCAAAACCGATACGACGAAGAAGTCCGAGCCGAAGGTTCGCGTACTTGCATATGACTTCAAGCGTCCCGAACGCATTGGCAAAGACCAGATGCGGGCTATGCAGTCGCTGCATGAAGCGCTCGGACGAAGTTTTGGCGCGGCTCTTTCTGCCGTCCTGCGAAGCATGATTGAGGTTCGACTCATCAGTGTGGACCAACTGACATACAGTGAATTTATTTATTCGCTTGAAGTCCCGACTTGCTACAACCTGCTCAAGCCCAAGCCATTGGAAGGCAACTGGATTCTCGATCTTTCTCCCTCAATGCTCTACCCGATTATAGACCGTATGTTGGGCGGAGTCACTAAAGCTGAATCGACACTACGTCGACCACTTTCTGAGATCGAATTAAGACTTGCGAATCGTATTACAACCATTTTTCTCAGAGAGTTGCAGCATTCCTGGAAGAATGTAATCGAACTTGATATTGAAGTGGAACGAGTTGAATCGAATCCGCAACTAGTGCAGATTGTGCCGCCCAACGAAGTTGTCATCATGGTCAGCTTTGAGCTTACGATGGGGGCGATCCGGGGAATGGCAAACCTTTGTATTCCTTTCAATACGATCGAACGTGTCGGAACAAAGCTTACCAATAACTCATGGATCGGATACGCATCAAGTCGATCGAATGATGAAAGCCAACAGCAGCTTGCTAGTAGGTTGAATGAATCAATCGGGAACATCGTAGTAACACTTGCTCGCTCAACAATTTCGACGGCCGACCTATTTGACTTGCAAGTTGGCGATATCATCTCCACCGAGAAAGATGTGAATGCCCCGTTAGACGTTGAAATTGCAGACGTAGTAAAATTTCATGCAAGTCCAGGAAGCTTGAAGGGACGCAAAGCAATAAAGATCGAACAGGTCGTTAAATCGCGAGAAAGATTTGAAACGCAAGATCGAGAAGTTGCTGGTTGAGCAAGTCAAAGATGCCCTGGCGAGGAGGGCAACTTCGGTGTGGAAGCGTCCGAGTCTCTGGTTATGTACACATCCATCGATAGATAAAAATGCACAAGAGTTTATTGCAAGTGCAGCGGCTTCATTCCGCAGGCTTGCCGTTATAACTTGCTTACAAAAGGTTGGGAATTTATGAATTACGGTTTTTCACTTTCGCGACATCGTTCGGCTTTTCGAACCACCATCGCCGCCCTTGTCATTGGCTGGTTGTCGCAATCGTTGGTAGTTGCGCAAGATCCTTCAGCGAAGGATTCTGCCGCGGATGGAGCATCACAATTTCAGTTGACTCAGATGCTAGAAGCCATCGCACCATATCATCCTTCCGCAGGAGTAAGTGGCAAAGCGACCTTGACTGGCTCAACGACAATGTTGCAATTGGGGCAAGCATGGTCGACCCGATTCAAGCAGTTTCACAAGTCGGTCGAGTTCGTTCGCGGCAGTGATGGAGCTGATAGCGCACTTCAAGCACTCAAGAATGATCCCGGTGTCATTGCTGGCGTATGCCGCATGATTACCGCTGAAGAAGTGGCCGAACTGAAGAAAGGCAAATGCCAAGACCCCTTTGTAATCGTCGTAGCTTTGGAGCCCATCGCAGTTGTTGTAAGCGACAAGAATCCATTGCAAAAAATTACGCCTGAGCAATTGCAGCTTGTCTACGGATCCGAGCGGCCCGTGACTTGGGCTGAACTCGGTGCTCAAGGCGCACTTGCGGATTCACCGATCCGGATACTGAGCCGCGATGACAGAGATGGTACCTCCGTCTTCATACAACAGACTATTCTACATGGCGGAAAACCTGCACCCGCCAGTGCAGTACATCGGTCCATGGCGGAAGTGCTGCAAGCCCTGGCTAAAGATCCATCAGCAATCGCACTTGGTAATCTGCACGCAGCTCCTGGAGTCAAGGCTCTTGCGCTTGATTTGAACGGTATGGCGGTGGCGCCGACGGAGGCTACGTTTTTGGCCGGGCAATATCCATTGGTTCGCCCTCTAACACTGGTATTCGACAAGGCCCTCTTGGAAACCGACGGCGGCTTGCGACGTGAAGTGCTAAACTACGTGCTCAGTAGAGATGGACAGTCTGTAGTTTTGCGTGAGGGGTTCTTTCCAATCAATCCAAACTTTATCGCCCAACAAATGGCCAGTATTGCCGGAGCACACCTGCGATAATTTGAACAGGTCAAGCAACCTGAGTTCGATGCCGCGCCCCTGACGTGCGAGGCATGATGTGTAACGAGATGCAAACTTCAAGTCGATGTCGCGATGGAAAAAAGTAAAATGAACACAGTAATGGCAAAACAGAACGAATACATTGTCAAGAGTCTAATTCTCAGTCTGATGAGTTCGGCTGTTGTTTTGATCTCGCCGTTGGCTGTTAACGCGCAACAATTTAATAACAGTGGCTACTTGGATAACTGGTTTAATCAAGCCATGCCCCAAAGCAGTGCGACCATGTCGCCGCTTCCGAGTTCAACCTCAGTTGCATCTTCGACTTCTTCGCAATTAAATCAGAGCTTTAATCCGTCGCTTCAGGCCCCCATGTCTCAGGTGCAGACATTGAGTATCGGAGTTTATGTCGAAGACTACGAGGTCGGAGCGTTGATCAAGCGGATAGAACCCAACTCACCAGCACAGCGAGCTGGGCTCAAGCCGGAAGACCTAATCGTCGCAGTAAATGGCCAGCAAGTAGGGTATACGCCGCTTGGATATGTGGACGTCGGACTGCAAGCTAGTCGATCAGCGGTTGAGGGCAAAGTTACTGCGCTGATTGCAGATGGGCGGACTGGGAAACTGCAGAATGTTCCAATCGAATTGCAGCAAGCGGCTGTTCGAGTTAGCGGAACCGTACGCCTAAATGAGCGGGTTAACTTGCCAGACTCTTATTTGAAGGTCGCAATCCGAAACGTATCCAGGCCATTTTACGAAGTGCATGGTGGAAGCATTACAACTGTTGTCCGCGGACCTGGTCCGTTCAATTTCGAATTGATGATTGACGCTAAAACGATTCTGGCTCAGGATCAATATGACATCATTGCTGAGGTTACCGATGCACGAGGCAATATCTTATATCGAATGATGCAACCGCTTGCGATCAATCCTCGAACAACAACAACGCCGCTACTGCTTAACTTAGACAACTACCGACAATTGCTTGCGCAATCCAGCAACGGGCAAGTTGTTCAGGCCAGCTTTTCCAGCCAGTTGGATACCGAGTTTCAGAATATTTTAGGACGAGGCCCATCGGCTAACGAAAGATTCTATTGGACGAAGTACATCAATGAAGGCAACAGCATTGATGATCTGCGAATCAGTCTACTTGCGAGCAACGCGTTCTATGACATATCAGGAAATAACGCTAGCAACTTCGTACGCAACATGATTGCCAAGCTTGCTAGAACGCCTGCGACAAATCAACAGGTTGATCAATGGACGCAGAAATTCGCGCAGTTGCAATATTCACGAGACGCCTTAGTTCGTGAATTTATGAAGGCTAGTTCAGGAACGCTTCGGTGATAATTGGAATCATTGGCGGCGTCGGGGCTGGAAAGAGTGTTGTGACGCGAGGCATTGCCACTCAAGCCCATGCAACTGTCATCAATGCTGACGAGGTCGCCCACGGGGTATTGCGTCTAAGGCAAATCCGAGAGCAAGTAGTAACATTGTTGGGACCGTCGGTCTTGGATGGGACAGGTGAACTCGACAGGCCGTCCATTGCGAAAGCCGTTTTCGGTGACTCTGAGACGCAGATTGCAAATCGAAAAGCTCTGGAAGCGATTGTACATCCCGAAGTTCGGCGGCAAATTAAGGAGCAAATTGCTCAACTGCAGGCCAACGACCCAGCTTGCTGGATCTTGCTCGATATTCCGCTTCTGCTCGAATCAGGTTGGGACGCGGCCTGCGACCGTGTGCTTTTTGTGGACACTCCTGACGAACTTCGAATGTCGATCGCGTTAAAAAGAGGCTGGGCCCGGGAAGACTGGGAACGACGCGAGGCCTCGCAACTGTCTCTTTCGGAAAAGCGAGGTTCGGCAACTGACATTCTCGTCAATGACGGATCTCTAGAGCAGCTCGAAATCAAAATTCGCGAGCTTGTGGAACGATGGAAGCAAGACGCAAGTATTAGAGGGAAAAGTGCGAATTAACTAATTTGTTCAGGCCGCGAAGGTCAATTCCCTGCTCTTTTAATCATCCGCTGGGAATTAAGGGAGTTGTCGCGCGGCTTTCGGAACTGTCTGAGTGAAACGCATTGAAATGTCGTTGTTTCTCCTGTTTCGTTGTGCCGCCAGCAGAATAGCCAGGCTCGAATATGCCGAACAAGAGCTCACGTGTAGACAAACAGCCACCTTGACTGAACAAGATTGCGAAAAGAAAAACAATCGCGGTCGAGACACAAAAAGTTGGAGATAATGAAAACCAGTAATGTTTCGCGACGAAAGACTTCAATATGTAGGCTATTCTCACTTTTCACCTCGACGATTTGCCAGTAAGATACCCGGCCCTGCAAAGGGCAAAGTAGCGTTTTTGCCAGGAAAATCACAAGACCGGAGTCTGTATAATGACAAAACCACATCGAAAATTGAAAAAAGCTAACCACGGCCAGAGAGCGGCCAACAGCAAAGCTCGAAAAGCAAAACGCAAGAAAATTCGTACCTAGTCGACAAATCGTTGCTGTTTAGATCAAAATGGCCTTCGATTTAGGCACAGATACTCGCCAACTTACCGTTGGATTGCGTACAGTTGTCTTCGGTTTGAATGAACTGACCAGGTAGATGTTTAGGCGCAACAGTGAGTCACAAAGACTATATCGTAGATCCGAATTCGCTTGATCTTTCTAAAATCACGGCGGATATCGATGAGATCCGAAAGTACAATCGCCAGCGGTTCGAAATGGAGCAATTGACAGCGATTGTCCACGAAGATCCCGAAAACAAAATTTGCGTCGGCTACAAAGACCTGTCGAACGACGAGTTCTGGGTCCGAGGCCATATGCCTGGCATGCCCTTGATGCCTGGCGTAGTGATGCTGGAAGCCGTTGCTCAGTTGTGCAGTTATTGTGCGACCAAATACGACCTCCTCGGAGCTGAAGTCGTTGGATTTGGTGGCTTGGAAGACGTGCGATTTCGGGATCCGGTTTTGCCTGGAGATCGACTTGTCGTGATGTGCCAGCAGATTCGCGTTCGCCGCGGCAGAATGATCGTGAGCAAGTTCCAGGGGTTCGTCCGTAACAATTTGGTGCTAGAGGGGGTTCTCAAGGGAATCGCAATCCCTGTCGACGCCCTTACCAATGCAACTCAGACTCAGGCTTGATACAACGGCTCGCGCCAGCCATTAGGAAGATTAAATTGTGCCAAGAATAACCGTCTTGTTTTTTGCCGTCGCAATCGTCGTCGGAACCCAAAGAGATGTACTGGCGCACCCTGGTCATGGCACAATCTCATCGGAAAAGCAGAGCGTACTGCACTACTTGGTGGAAGCCCCTCACGCATATGTGATTTGGGCAGTGGTCGCGGTGTTGGCTATTGCAACTGCAAGGTCGGTTATTGTTCGACGCAAGCGAAACCGCGCTATGTCAGTCGTCGACTAACTCTACCGTGCGGCTCATCCTCGCGATAAGTTCAGCGGAGATGCGGGGATCGACACGGGCTTGGGATATCTATCCGACGGTGAGAAACTAGAGGAACTCTCTGGTGCAGTTGAGTTTTCAACGTCGTTCTGGCCCGCGCTTGGTGTAGGCTCGGCTGGCGGATTGTTATAGTTTGTCTCTTCGTTCAAACGGTCAAGCGGCAAGTCTTCCAATTCCAGACGGTCTGAGGATTCTTCGGTGTCCAAGTCGCTGTCAGCATTCGCCTTTTTAAAGAATGGAAGCGGCGGCAAAGCAGGAAGCGAGCAGATTGGATTGCGATAGTCTGCGGCTCGTGGGTCCCTTTGCATGCAGCGTGAGTTGCAGCAGCGTTCGCATGTTTGGTTCTGCTGCCAGAATGCAATCTCTTGCCACAGAGTACGACCGCCGACGTAAATGCGGTCCCCCGGTTGGATTTGGTAGTTTGTCGTAGTGTCACCCATTTGCGTAATCTGTCGATAACAGATCGGCAATACGACTCGACAATCGCAAGGGTCGGTCGGCCGAGTCAGCACAATGTCGCATGGAGATGCTGTGCTATTAAGTCCCCCAGCACGCAAGATGGCATCAAGCACCGTCTCGTTTCCATTCATTGGATATGCCCCGGGGCTACTTACGGAGCCAAGCACGTAGACGACTGCTGCGTTTGTGTTCATCAGTCTTACATTCACCGCGTTTCGTTCGGCTGTGAAAGACGCGATGCGTTCAATGACAACGTTTTCAATTTGTTCAACAGTCATTCCCGCTACGATGATTCGCCCAAAAGCCCCAAGGTCAATTGTGCCATCGATCATAACGATCTGATCAGCGGGGATTGCGATATCTGCGTTGTACTCGACTGGTTCGATCAAAAGTTCATCGCCGGGCTCGACGAAATAGTTCGGTACTACTGTCTTGCAGGATTCAATTGGCAAGTTGGTCGGAAGTGCTGCCGCTTGTGAGTATTCTTTAGCCTGCGGAAGGAGTGGGAAGGTTGGGCTCCACAAACCAAGGCCACCAGTAGAACTGCAACCGGTGAATCCCATGACGGTGCCGGTGAGAACTGCGAGGGTAGAAAAGATTCGAGCGGTGGAAATGAAAGTCACGGCACCATCCTTGGCTATGCGAGTTCAACTTAAGGCATCTTGCCAACTGCGATCGGAATCACACTTACACTTACGATCGGTAGACGACGAGTCCTTTAGCC
Source organism: Njordella aestuarii (assembly GCF_056494165.1). NCBI lineage: Bacteria > Pseudomonadati > Planctomycetota > Planctomycetia > Pirellulales > Pirellulaceae > Njordella > Njordella aestuarii. The sequence continues at coordinate 4,788,936 of NZ_CM151397.1, read as the reverse complement.
CACGGAACGACAATGTAGAACTCGAGTTGTGGGCAACTACATCTTTTAATCATTAAATGCGGTAAAGTCACAAATGCTTGCATTAGAGATTAGTAACTTAATTGCTCGCCGATGCCGTTGCACCAACAGTGACTGCGCCGCGAGCGAACTGTCGAACGAAGGATTCCACAACATAGCGTCCTACAGTTCTTCCCGTTTGTATTCGTACGACAGGCGAATTCGCCGTGCCTCCAATTTTTAGGAAGATTGTACGATTTGAGATTGCCTGCAAAACGGCTGCGAAAGCCTGAGTCGACGGTTCCGGAATCAGAGCCAGGTTCTGCACTGCGACGTTCAAGACTTGCGAGTTGGCGGTTGATCCGGTGTAAACAGTCGTGTCCAAATCAAGGTTTTGATTGATAAGTCCGACCGAACCGGTTGCTGATATCCAAAGCGTAGGGTTGTACAGGAGTGAGTTTTGGATCCTCATTATTCCGCCGCCGATGGTGGCATCCAGGCTGCCCGTGTCGAATCGAGTCTGAGGCAAACCGGCGACAGGAATTGCGCTTGAGATCGGGTTCATGAGTGGTACTGATTTGGCATCCGTGGGACCGAAGGACATCGCTAACTTGCCATTCAAATCGGCCAGTGAGGTATAGCACCTTGAATTGATTTGCATGTCTGCATTGAAGACACCGCTGCCAAACAGTTCACCCGTTGAAATAAACTCTTCTAGACTCGCGACATCTCCATTTGTAATCTCAAAATCGCTTTCCATTCCCAAACACCTAGCGTATGTCATTTGATAATCGCCTTTGACACGACCACCAAATGCATGTCCGTTAATGTTGTTCAGTCTTAAACTTAACGCACTGCTGCTGGCTTTGTAGGAACCTGTAATTTGAGATGTTGCATCTTCAATCGGGATACCAAAAATATCTAACGCTCGTCCATCAGCAGATCCTCGTAGTGTTAGTTGATCACCACGAAAACGGGTTACGAGTCTCCCCGAAACTTTCCCCTGAAAAGATGCCGCAAGGGCGGCATCTGCGAGCGAGATTAGCGGTACCAGATTGACACGTTGGATTTCTAGCAGACCATCCAGGCTAAACCCTTGATCAAAACGTGCCGTTGCGCGACCACGCAAACGCCCTTCCCCGAAAGCTGTGTCGAAGCGGTCGATCGCGAGTCGCTCGTTATTAAAAGTCCCTATGATTCGGGCGTTATCCGTTAGCTTTTGGTCCTGATAAGAAAGGCCATTGACCAAGAGTTCCAGGTTACCCCTCAAATTGTTTGAACCATCGAGCCCAAAATCGATTTTTCCAGTGGTTGTGCCAGAGAAAGCGCCAGCTTCATTTCGCGGTTGCCAGACTGCGAATAGCTTTGGGATTACTGCATCGGTAAGGGAAATTGAACCGAGGATTGGAAAGTCGCGGTGAGATTCGCGATTGTCCAGCATCACGACGCCGTCGACAGAACCGTCAAACAAGTTTCCTTCAAAGCGAACTTTCATGCGATCTTGATCACTGTCTACAATAGATTTAATTGCGCCAATCTGATTTCCGTTGTAGACTAAGTTGTTACCAACAAGACTGCCTGCTCCTGCCCATCCTTTGGCGATTTCCGCCTCGGCGGATTTTTTCAAACTGAGGTTTGCAGAGATCTCACCGTCTAAATCTGCGACCGGCACCGGACCGCCGCTCAGTTCGAGCAGTTCCTTAAGTGGCCAATCTCGCAGTTCCAAATTCGCGTTATGAAATCCAGTATTATCGAATCGAATCATGGCGGACCCATTGGCTAGTCGTTCATTCAGAAAAGCACTGAAGGACTCCACGTGCAGGCGTTCCTGATCAACGGACCCAACGAGATTTTTGATGCCAAGCGGCGCATCTTCAAATTGACCAGTGACGTAATTGATATCAAAGCGTGCTGAATCAAAACGGTTAGCTAAACTTCCGAATACGCTCGCCTGTCCAGTTGCCTGTACCTGATTCGCAAGACCGGACGGCAAATCAGAGGGTGAAATCAATTGGCTTAGATCGAGTTGAAGACGTGAAAATTGTGTCGAAGCAGAGTAATCGCCTTCATTCCAATCGGTCCAATTGATTGTTCCAGTGGCGCGAAGGTAGTCTACATTCCCGCCGGTCTGCGTCTGAAAAGAAAAATCGCCGTTTTCGAGACGCTGGACCTGGACTTCAAACGGCCCGGGTGGATTCTGCAAGAGCGTTGTTTCAACCGTTCCGTTTGCGGATCCAAACAATTCTTGTGGCGTCTCAGGCTGCCAACCTAACCAGCTGACGTTTGCATCTCCGCTGAAGACGACCGCTTCATCCGGGATCGTTTCGGTGCCAGGAACGAGTTCCATCACGTTGACACGCTCGACTCGCACAGTGGCTGTACTTTTTGCGTCGTCGTCGCTGTAGCTCTGAATCGAATATTCACCGTTCACAGTTCCATCGCCGATGCTCCCAGTTAACGCAAGTGGACCCAGTTTTGAGTTTGAAATTGGTCCACGCAATGAAACATTTGTGAGAGAGAGATCGCGCGTGCCAATCTGCGAACTTCGACCGGCTAAGTTAAAATCCCATACAAGTGGTGACAAGGTACCGAAGCCATCGATTGCAAACTCAGGCTCTTGCAGTACGATACCATCCAGCTGCTCTTGAGACTGGTTGCTGAAGAGTCGTTCCAGTACCAGGGGCTGTTGCGGAGCTTGAAAGGTAAAGTCGCTCGATTCGTCTAACTTGAGTGATCCACTGAAACGCAACCTACCGTCCGCTGCTGTTATGACTGTTGCATTGTCAAGTTGTAAGAGTCGGTCTTGTATCGTAAAGTCAGCGACAAGTTGTGACTGGAGAATTGCTGGATGCTGGACGTCTTGCAGCGTGAAACGCCCGTCTGCTTTCCAGGCATTAAGATCGCCCAATTGTGAACGTTTCACGGTCGCATTCATCTGTGCTTCACCTACGCCACTGACACTGATTCCCTGTTGGTTCAAGGCCTCAAAAAGTCTGACCAAGGTCAAATCTCGGACGGCAAGGTTTAGAGAAACGTCAGCAGTCGGATCGGATGGAAGTGCGCCCGAGCCCTCGAATGAAAGATTAACGTCTTCTTCTGTAGAATTACTTCCCGGCACGAGATCGGCGGTAATCGAACGAAGGGTCCAAACATCGTTTTCATACGCCAGACGAAGGGACACATTGTGCAAAACGTTACCTTCGATATTGACTACGGGCGAGGTGATCTTAGTCTCAATTCGATAGTCACTAAGAGAAAAGAAGCTGCCCTGATTTTGTCCCCATACCCAACCAGAGAGTTGGCCGGAGATGCGTATTGGTAGTCGAATTCCTGCAAATCGAAGATACCTTTCTATCGTGGCAATATTTGTATCTTCGAATTCGTACGTAAGGGCTCTTGCACGTGGTAGCTGATCGAGTTCTTGAGCGTTGGTAGCACGATCACTGAACATCGAAAACAAGAGACAGAGTCCTACATAAGGTATGCACAAACGCATCATCAAAAGCTACCTTCGCAATTCATTTTTCGGTTGTGGCACTAGGGGTTAGCCACACCAGTGCTGTCTAAGCAAATGCGGAACCAAACCGACCACATGATGTCGGATTTTCATTCGAACCGAGCGTTTGTCAAACGTCAGAGATTGAATGCTCCGGAAAAGCGGATTCGTACACTGAGAATTTTGCAATGGCATGGAAACTGCGAACGTGGTGCAGTTATCGCAAGAGCCAGGTTGGCTGAGCAAAGTCTATTCAGGAGATAATGATGTTACGTAAGAATGTTTTTAAGTTGGCCCTCTTAGGAGGCCTTTCGTTAAGTACGGTTGCATATGCACAAAGCCCAGTTGGTGACGTGTTGCGGGGAGCCGTTGACGGTGCGGCGACTGGGGCTGCCCAAAGAGCAAATCAAGCAGTTAACGACGCTTTAGGAGTACCGAATAACCCACCCGTCAATAGTGGCCTTGGCGCCAATCAAACCGGACAGTTCGGCACCAATGCGCAGATTCAAGGGCAACCGCTTCAAGGAAACACGCAACTCGGTACTCGTCAGCAACTGCAGGCGGCAGGTCAGCAGTTTTCCAATCAGTTCCGTCAGAACCTATCCAACTCAATTAATGCAGACCCCAATGGTTACCGTATCAATGGGCAGCTAGACGGTGAACTGCGCAACTATGGTCTGCAGCAAGGCGACGTCGTCCTTGACCGAAACGGTCAACCGATTCGTACCTCCGACGGGCTTAACCAATGGATGCAAAATTCACAGGGTACCATTCTAGTTCAGCGCAATGGTCAAGTTGTGCAGTTGAGTGGCAACAATTCGGCCAGTTCCAATATGCAGTCTAGCTCGTCTGGTCAGCCAAGGCGTCTAGGAGTTGTAATGCAGCCAGACGCTAACAATGTGTTCATAACTTCGGTGGACCGCAACTCCTTGGCGGCCAAATCGGGACTACAAGCTGGGGACCGAATTGTGTCCGTTAATGGTCAGAGCATTAGCAATCCTAATATGTTGGGGCAACGGATCAATGCCATTAATGGTAACGAAGCCACTTTGGTAGTCGAACGAAATGGACAACGCGAAACTGTCGTCGTTCGTTTAGACAATCGTCAGCAGAACCGTAATGCACAGCAACAATGGGGGCAATCGGGATCGACTTCGCAGCAGTCCGATTCGCAATTAATGGAACGCATCAGTGAACTGGAGGCAGAGGTTGAAAACCTAAAGAATACAGTTAGCCAGTTGACTGCTCGCACCAGCGTAGAAGGCGACAATGATGCCGTCACAGTGGACGCGGACGCAGGCAGTTCAGACGCAAGTAGCGATCAGAGCGACAGTGAGTAACAAGCAAGTAACGCTTGAGTTACGATTCCCTTGTGGGCCGTGTGTGAACTTGGAAACAGGTTCACATGCGGCTTTTTTAAATATCAATCAAGATTCGATCGGAGATTTAGAGATGTATAAGTTATTATCGTTTTTGCCAACGGCAATTTGTTTGTCAGTTGTCAGTTGTGCGGGTATCGCCGTCGGGGAAGACGAGAAGTCTTCATTCGACGTCGGGCCAAATTTTGACAATGTCCAACGAGCTACTAAGTTGGTAGGAGAAAAAGTTTCCGTTAACGGGGAAAAGTTTGCGGTTAAAGATCTTTTGATTGATGCAAACAGCCGGAAAGTTCTGTTCGCGTTTCTTGAGAATGAGTCTGATAAACAGCAGCATGTCGCTGTAAAGTGTGAAAAATTGAAGCATGGTGAACAAATCGAATTCAAAGGTAAGCTGAGCAAAGAGCAACTGGAAAAGTCGTCGCAGTTCGCGAAGACCAAGGCCTACACTCCTGCCATTGTGCAAGCATATGTTGCCGAAACTTACGGTGAGCAGCCAGGGGGCGATCACAAGGATGCCGGCGAAGGAATCGAATTTGTTACGCTAAACAAAGTATTGCGCAAGAATATAGTCGATAAGAACGACAAAGTCTTTGGGCATGTTACCAATGTGGTCATTGATCGGGAAAGCGACAAGATTGCGTACGTTTTAATCGCGGCCAACACGGATAAAGATGAGGCGTCAGAAATGCCGGTACCACTTGGCGCATTTGAAGCGTTCTACTCAGATGCCGCTTGGAAAATCGATCTGACCGCAGATGCCATCCTGAAATTCCCGGCATTGCCGAAGGATGGTCCATTGCCAACATCACTTGATCGGGGTTGGGTGGAATACGTAGCGGTTCGATTCGGTCGCAACTCACTCCAGGATCGCGCTGAAGTTGACCAACGATAGCGTTTCATCACGCTACAAGGCTGGAGGGGAAGACGCCTTATACAATTTAATAGATCGGATGCCTTCTCGAACGGTGCCGATTTATTGGTATAGTCAGAATCGGAGCGATCTGGTGCCGAACCAGTGTTGCCGGTTTATGAATTGTATCGTTTCTCGCTTTTAACCGTGTTCGAGAATGCCAGCCAATCTCACCCCCCAATATCACAAGGCCGAGCAGATCTATCGTGCGGCCTCGAATGCAGCCGAAGAGTTGAATGCGCTCCAAGAGATGTTGCGGCTGATCCCGAAGCATAAAGGCACGGATCGATTGCAGGCGGATTTGAAAGCGAAAATTTCAAAGCTAAAGCTTGAAACTGCGAATCCTAAACCGGCGAGCACAGGAAAAGGACTAAAACTTCCAGTCCAAGGTGCGGGGCGAATACTATTGATCGGAGCGCCTAACACGGGGAAAAGCCAACTGCTCTGTCAAATGACAAATGCAAAGTCAGAGGTTGCTGACTATCCGTTTACTACTAACAGTCCTGTGCTCGGGATCGCGCATTACGAAAACTGCCCATTCCAGCTAGTCGATTTGCCTCCGGTTACAGCAGATGTAATGGATGCCAACTTAATGAATCTGGTTCGAGGAGCCGATGCCGTATTTTTAGTCGTGGACCTAGGCAGTGACGATTTGGTGGAAGATTTGGCTGCCGTTTTGAACCGGTTCGCTGACGGCAAGACGAGACTCAGCAACGTTACTGAACTTGACGAAAACGACGTAGGCGTATCGTATACGCTAACGTTCCTAGTTTGTAACAAAATCGATGCGCCTGGAGCGAAAGAAAGATTGTCTATCTTAAAAGAATTTATGGATATGCCGTTTGAGACAATCTTGGTGTCAGGAGAGACAGGTGAAGGCTGCAGGACGCTCATGCAGGAGCTGTTCAAGAAAATGGACATTGTTCGTGTATATGCAAAAAATCCAAAAGAGAAGGAAGCCGATCGCTCTAAACCATTCACTCTTCGTAAAGGCGATACCTTGGTAGAGTTCGCTGAATGTATACACCGTGACATCGCCGCAAAGTTTCAAAGTGCTAAAGTGTGGGGTAGCAAGTTGCACCCTGGAACCGTGGTAAAGCGCGACTACGAGCCAGCGGATGAAGATGTCGTTGAGTTGAACACTGGAGTATGAGATTGATCGTGCCATCAGAAGATTCAGAATTACAAGTGAAGGCGGCCTACAACAAGCTTTCGCTGGCAGGTGGCGGACTGCTGGTGGTCGGGCATGGAACGAGATTGCGTGAAGGGCAAACGCAACTACTTTCCCTGGGCTCTCAAATTGCTGCGATGATCGAAGATTGTCCTGTGGAAGCAGGCTTCCTAGAACTTGCCGAACCCGATATTGCTACCGCAGTCGAACGTCTGTCCCGACGCGGAGTGACTAGCATCTTTGTAGTGCCGATATTGTTGTTCAACGCTGCCCATGCCAAAGACGATATTCCCGAGGCAACTCGAGATGCTTGCAAAAAATACGGTATCAGGCTGATTGGACAGGCCGATCCATTAGAATGCAGACCAGAGCCATTAGCCCTTTCGCAGATGCGCTGCTTGCAATCACTGCTCTGCTCCAATGAGCGCGGATGCAATCGAGCGGGATCCTGCGAACTTGCAAAGTCATGTTGCGCGTTTGATCCGCAAGATTTTCAAGAGCACTACTATGCACTTCTGGCGAGAAAATTTGGCTCGAGCATTGAAGATGCAAACAACGGCACCGACGGAAAATATTTATCAGAGCTGTGTGATAGATTGTCTGAGTCTTCACTGGTGATGATTGGTCGGGGGACGACACAGGAGCCGGCGCGTCAGTCGATGCGTGAATTTGCTAGGCTAAAAGATGCGGCCTTTCGTTCGAAGTGGCTAGAGGTTGGATTCTTTGCAGGGGACCCAGTCGACGTCGAACGGGTTTTGAAAATGGCTGGCGAACAAAGTCAGTCAGACACAGTAATTGTGCAACCGCATCTTTTATTCGAAGGAGTCCTAACAGATCAGCTTCGCAAGAGTGTTGATTCTTGTCGCAACAAATATCCTCATTTACGATGGCTGGTTACAGCACCACTAGGTGGTGACAGTGCATTTGCGAATATGTGGCTCAGGCATGCAGCACCGGCTCTAATCGACTGCTTGAAGTCGTTGTGAGCCGAATTTGTCTTGCGAGATGTGGGCAGTGTATCGTCATGTTAAGAATGCAGAAGCCGATTTCTGCATCTACCCTAGCTCAACATCGCCGTTCGTGCTTTCGCATAAGCTAAAGGCGTTAACGCCAAGAGCGGGAGCCAAGCCCCCATGAAGGGCGAAAGGAGACTGCTGTGCGATGCCAGTGTTTGGATTCCAACGACGAAAGCTGTAAAGAAAATGATGCTCCACGTGACAGCGCTTGCGATCCAAAACAGATGGCGATCGACGCGTTTAAGCACAACAGGCAAACCAAACAAAACGAGTGTAATGTCCAAAATTGGCTGCACGAAACGCGCGTGAACCTTCACATGCACATCGGGTCCGTAGAACGTTGGCTGGGCATGTAGCCTTTTGACGATGTTAAGCGTGGAATCGTACTGCCCCCACGAACTTCCGCCCTGAAGCAAAATAAACTGTACCGAAGAAACTACGAAACACTGATTTGGCGCAAGCCAGGGATTATCAACGGGCGTTAGGATGATCGGCTTGCGGTCGAGGACTATGGATGGCACCGTGACGAGCGTTTGCGGAGCCGTGACTCCGGTAACAAGATAACCATCGGCGTGTTGATCGGTGGCGGTCTGATAGGCTGCCAATTCCGCACTGATTTGGCGTCCATACTTGGCTGCGGGCCCGGAAAGCCGAAAGATGGGGCGAATGATTTGCTGGTTGAGTATTTCAATGTGATGCCCGCCAATCAAAATTCCCGTTTGGGGGTCCAGTGCGGGACGCAGCGGTCGCAGGTTCTCGCCGGTTAAATCTTGCGGTCGCTTCCCGAGTGTATGCTGGTGTAAGGGAAGTATCGTCTCACGAAGGGTAGCGGAAACCAGTACCAGCACGACAGTCGCAATGATTGGAAAACGCAAGGCGCGGCCTTTCGGAATTCCTGCGGCCATCAGAGCCGTCAATTCGTTGGTCCGTTTCAACCATGAAACAGAGAAAAGCAGTGCCATCAACGCAAAAAAAGGGCAAAGCCTCGTAAACAAACTAAGTGAAAATGGACCGTAGTAACTGACGAGCAGAATAGTGAGGCCTTGATCGTCCTTGGCCGCTTCAATCAGGTCATCCAAGTTTGTAAACAGATCGACAATGACGATCAAGCCAGTCAAGCAGGTCAAGCAGATGAAAAACACCCGCAAGAAAAGAAACAGAATGTATTGATCGATACGTGTCATTCCATGGCTTTTACAATGTTCCGCCCTGTAATGTCAAAGTCGCTCTTTGATTCCGCCCAGCTTTCGGCCGGTCATTTTTTAGATTTAGCGAGCTCTGCGAGGAGTTCTTCATATTCCACAAGTTTGCTATCCAAGTTGAACTGCTGTCTCACGTGGGTTCGGTTCAAGCTCCCCAGAGATTTTCGGAGCGTCGGATCATTTGCTAGCTTAACGGAGAGGCATAGCCATGCAGCTTTGTCTTTGGGACTAACAGCTTGATTGGTCGCATTATCGCCAAGCAGCTCAATCAGACCATCGACTAGAGTCGTCGCCAGTGGCTTTCCGTGGGCCATGGCCTCAAGGGCTGCGTTCGGCATTCCTTCGTACGCACTTGGGAGCAGAAGCAGATCGCAGGCATCCAACCATTTGTCTACATCATCTCGTTGCCCTAAATTGACAACTCGACCAGGATAATCCAGAGCAAGTTTCTGTACTTCGGTCGCCAGCGGACCATCGCCGATGAAGACGACCGCCTGCGTAAAGTCATTAGCCCGAAGCCGAACCAAATCAATAATCCAGTCGACCTGTTTCTGTGAGGTAAATCGACCTACGAAAAGAAGGAATCCTCCCCGCCTTTGCATCAGGTCCTCTACCTCGGTAGCAAGGATGGCTTGAGATTGGCTGACTTCGTTTACAGCTTCGACTCCGTTGGTGATGACACAGATCTTGTCCAAAGGTGCGTGGTCAAGCTTGGCAATGTGTCGTGCGACGTATTGACTAACGCAAATGATCTTGGCGCACCGGCGATAAATAAGGCGGCTCAGCAAAGCACGTGGCTTTGATGGGTCAGCTACGCGAACACCAATCGCGAGAGGCACTTTCCGACTGGGATAGCAAGCTGCTGCAAGGACATTCGCATGAAAGAGAAATGACAACGCGACATCGGGCAGATCGTTTCGCACAATCTTTCGCAACTTGGTTGCGATCTGGATCAGTTGCACACTACGTTTCCCGTTCAAAAAAATTGGGTGCAACCCTTGTCCTTCAAGATACCTAACCAGTCGATCGCGATCAGGCTGGGGGCGTGTTCCCAGCGCGATTAGTCGAACGTTATGTCCCTGCTGCTGTAGATAGACAGCGAGAGACGCCATAATCTTCTCTGCACCGCCCACATCGAGTTCTGTAATAAGAAGATCGATTCGCATTGTTGCTCGCGTTTTATGGCAATTGTTTAAAAGTCCAGAAGGAAGCAAATCAACGCAAAAAAAAAGGGTCCCGGCCATTCACAATGACCGGAACCCTTTCTCGATGGGGCTGACAGGAATCGAACCTGCACGTCCAAGGGACACAAGATCCTAAATCTAGCGCGTCTGCCAGTTCCGCCACAGCCCCGTTCTGCTGGATGATTCAAACAACCAGCAGAGATTCATCTAATACTTAATACTAACCTGCAGCAGGGACTACCCAAACCTTCAAATCGGTTTCGATGTCTGCATGCAATTGAACTTTCACAGTGTAAAGACCAAGCTCTTTCAAAGGTCCAGGCAGCTTGACCTGTGCTTCGGTGATTTGCGTTACACCAGCTTGTCGCAGAGCGGCAACGATCTCAGGAGCACCAACGCTACCGTACAGATGACCTTCGTCGTTCGCATTCGCTTCGACGTTGATCGATTGCTTGCTGATCTCTTCGCCCAAAGTGCGTAGCGAGCTCAGTTTTTGCTTCTCAAGTTCGGTGAGTTTAGCTTTGTGCTTTTCGATCATTCTCTTATGGTGATCGGTAGCAACAATCGCAAGTCCTTCAGGCAGCAAGTAATTGTTAGCAAAGCCTGGTCGTACCGATACCACATCTCCACTCTTGCCCAAGTCTTGGACATTTTGGATCAGCATCAATTCGATGCCGCCGGTCGCACTCCGGGGTAGACGAGGAAAGCTTCGGTAACGTTTTTTTGCTTGGGCAGTAGCCATTCTCATTCAATCCTGTTTGCTTAGCGTCACAATTTTATGACGCGAAAATCTTTGTGGACAGTTTTGTCCTACATTTTTGTTGTAATGTCAATTCTCATTTGCAAAAGAAAAAACTTTTGCTGGTAATCCTTTAGTAAACGCTCGAGCGTAACTACTAAAACGGAATATTTTCGTCCTGGTACGAATCCGAATGGCTATCTTCAGAAACGTGCTGGTCGTTTTGCTCAAACGTATTACTGGCTGTCTGTTTTTGGCGAGAGCCGGAGCCCGCACCATCTGACCTGGAGCTGAGCAGTTGCATACGATCACAAATTACGTGCACCTTGGACCGTTTTTGCCCGTCTTTTTCCCACGAGTCATACTTGAGTCGGCCTTCGATAAAAACCGGGGCGCCTTTGGAAAGGTATTCGCCTGCGATTTCTGCTGTCCGGCCAAACATGGTTATGTCGAAGAAGTTAGGATCGTCTACCCATTCTCCAGAGGCATTTTTCTTGCGATCATTAACAGCAAGACCGACTTCAGTGACTGCTAACCCGCTGGGTGTGAATCGCAATTCGATGTCGCGAGTCACATTGCCGATCAGAATTACGCGATTGTAGCTTGCCATAATAGTGATGCCTCCTGGTCTTTTGATCTAAATGATTCGTGAACGGGTAATCATAACGGATCAAAAGCTAGATTCCAGTGTTCACTATTGAAGGTGAACAAAAACGTCTCATTCATTAGCTTGACTCTCAGCGGTGAACTGGGCTGTACAAACTAGACCACGTTTGGATTTATACTTCCGTATCTTCTTCCAGGTCATCAGTTTCATCAACGTCATCTGCACCAACGACTACTGGTTTGCGCTCTTCTGACTCCGTGTGAGGAACGATTCCTTGAGCATGAGCAACCAATGCATCGATCAAACGCGGATCTTGGCGAGTGAACATCCATCGCATCAGCGATTCGTTAAGCTGGTTGGCTCGATTCAGCTCGGTAAGCTTCAACGTTGGTAGGTTGAAATAGATCAACCAATATGTGCCCTTTTGGTGGCCATTGATGGGATAAGCGAGCTTTTGCTCGGCCCACAATCGGCTAACGAGAATCTCGCCGCCTAAATTAGTAATCGCATCCTGGATCGCGTTGGAAACACTATTCGGATCGCGAGCGTAGCGGTTTGAGTCGAAGAGGTAAAAGCCTTCGTAAATTCCGGTCGTCAACTGAAAACTCCTCTAACTGAACTGATCGTTTGAATTCTACTCGCGATTGAACTTATTCATGGCCATGTCGATACCTTCGACAAGCCAGCATTCTATGGCATCTGCAGCGCGATGGCACGCCGCGTTCACCACATCTTGCTCTTTTCCTACAAATTTGCTGAGAACATAATCGGAAGTCTCCCAATTTTCGGGAGTGGAACCAATTCCAATGCGAAGTCGCGCAAAATCGGAACTGCCCAGCTTTTCGATTGTATCCTGCAATCCCTTCTGTCCACCGCTCGATCCACTGCGACGTAATCGCAGCTTTCCCAGCGGAAGGGAAAGGTCGTCACAAATGACCAAAATTGAGGTCAAAGGCGACTTAAAAAATCGAGCCGCAGCCGAAATCGACTGACCGCTTCGATTCATAAAAGTTTCAGGCCACAACAAAACAAATTGTCGGTTGTTCCATTGCAGCTTTGCGTATTTGCCATCGAACTTGCTCTGGACCAATGCTCCCGGAAATCGGGTTAGCATCAGATCAAGTACGTCAAATCCAATGTTATGTCTTGTCTTTTCATACTTGCGACCGGGGTTTCCCAGGCCAGCCACAAGTAATACAGGGAATTCATTCTCGTCTGCCAAGGATGCCGTCCCTCTAGCGTTCGCAGTTTAACACTACTGTGCTGCTTCTGCTTTTCCTTTAGCAATCACTTCTGGTTCTGCGCCCGTCCCAGCTTCATCACCAGCCTCTGCGCCGCTGCTCAAGACGATCTGAACAACAACTACATTGCCAGGCGTTAGAGCTGTCATGCCTTCTGGGAGTTTAAGTTCGCTTACATGAATTGCTTGAGCACGCTGCAAGTTGCTGATATCAACGGTGAGAAATTCAGGAATCTGGCCAGCCAAGCATTCAATATTCAATTCATGCGTAATAAATCGAAGCTGAGCGTCGGCGCCAACGCCTGGAGCCTCACCGTGTAGGTGGACCGGCAATGTCACGTGAACTTTCTCCGACTGCGATGCACGGGCAAAGTCGATGTGGATGACTGAGGATCCGTACGTGTCCCACTGAACATCACGCAGCAGAGCAGTTTCGGAAATTGCACCTGTCAGCGATACCAATCGCGATCCGTGGCGAACCAATCCGGTAATGGTCTCCCGCTTTACCGCAAGGCAAACATTCTCTTCGCCGTGGCCATAAAGAATCGCAGGCACTAGCCCTTCCGCTCGCAACTTGCGAACTGCCCAGGAACCTACTGCGTCTCGCTTAACTACTTCTAATGTTTCAATCATATCGACAACTCGATGTCTGCGTCCGTTCGCAGCAAAATTTCAATGCTTGATTTGCGTTTGTTCGTGTTAGCAAGCCATCGTGACTCGCGACTCAATCCTCTAAATGCCAGCTGGCACCATTTTTGGGAACGGCGAAGTATGACGAAACCCAAGTTTCTATCAAGGCCAAATGTCGCTAAAAAACCTGCATTAAAACACGATTTTGCGATTTTTATGCATTTTCTAACCAATGAAAAGCTGCGAATCGTGATGGAATAGAATCCAGAACCCTCGTAGACTGTTCGGATTCCAACGTAGAACCTGACTTTTGACTCATTAAGTTCGCTGCCAATGCCCAAAAAGCAAACCAATTTTGAATATGTCGAACCAATTGGCCCACGAGTGCTAGTTCTGAAAGACGAACCCAAAAGGGAAACTCGAGGCGGTATTGCCTTGCCCGACGCAGCAGAAATACCCACCATCACCGGGCGGATCGTCACCATCAGCAAAAAAGTAGAGCACGACGAAGATATGCCTTTGCGGCAATACGACAAAATTTTGTTCCACCCCAAAAATGCAATCCCCGTCGATCTAGAACAGGACAATCAGCTCTTCGTTATCCCTGTTGAAGACGTCGTGGCCGTGTTTCGACGCGATCGTCCGAAATCAGACAAATCGCCGGATGACGCTGAATAGTAAGAACATCGCAGGCCAATTTTTCTATCGGTTTGCAACTAACGAAGCGGCCTGAAACAAAATCCTGAACTCTCAACCCGAACGCGTCAGCGAGGGACAGAACTTCGGCTGCAAAAATCGCTCGCTAACGCACGCGGGTTGTGACGTCCGCTTGCATCGAATGCGGAACTTGTTTCGCGACATATCCTTAATCTAATTACTGTTGGACGAAGTGTTTTGTTACGATAGTCGAAGCGGGTAATCGCCCATCTTTGCTCTGTATCATGCTTTAACAATACTGCCGAAGCTTATTTCTAGAGCAACGCTTATGTTGTCAGCGGTAACGGGCTGGCCGCAAACGATTCGTATACCTGACGCAGCACTTCGTCGGAGATTTCTTCTCTGGACAGCACAAACCGCAGCCGCGCGCGTCGGATTACGCCCTTCTCCATAAATCGGCCGAAAAGCCTGAGAATCGCGATCGCTGACTCGCCAGGACCGCCTTGAGAAAAGCTCAAATCGCTATCGTCTTGATCGAGCGGATGAATGAAAACAGCGATCGCCGGTGAATTCGCAGTTCGCTTTATATTTACGGCGGCGATGCAAGTAGTGCTAATCGCTTCTGTATTGACCGGCGAAAGTTGGCCTTCGAGGTCTTCCCAAAGCTGCAGGCTGTGAAGCGACTGGCTGTGCAATGAACACAATTCAACGTCGACCTGGGGGTAACTATCTAGCAAAAAAGTATAGTTACTGACCCAAAGTTCTAACATCAACACGTCCGGTGATAGCTCGGCACCTTCGGCGCTTGGGCCATCGAAAACTCGATACTGCAGTTGAATATTAAAATGGCGATGAGCCGTCTGCGGATACATGCACAGCAAATCTTTTCCGCGCACGTAACAATCTTGAAGCCGCACTTTCGCTGTGTCTGGGAAAGTTACGCCGGCAACAGGAGCGAGCGTCAGTCCATCGGGGCCTTGCACACCAAGCCCAGCCTGCGGCTGAGCGAGATCGATGCTGCCAGAAAACTGGCCGCGAGAAAATTTCGCCAAGCTTCCGTCTAATTCCCAAGTCATTTCGGTTTCTTCGGTTGGAGTGCACTTTGAGTCGGGGTCTGTTTCCATAACGCCGTTTGAAATTCGTTAGGCGAACTTCCCACCTGCTTAGATCATAAGTCAGGTTGGCTTACGGATGAACACCGGACAAATTTTTATTGTTTCCCAGCTCTGCGAATTCCAAACGCTGCGGGCATTCAGACGCCTGGAAAGGCCGCTTGTTAATTGGCACTTGGGGTGGCCAAAATTGGGATTAGCGGTAACCATTCAAGCAATAATTGTGGTCGAGATTTTGCTCCTTTTGTATGGTTTTGGACATGCCCGATTCTAAGTCGATCGATACGGTAGACACTCGTTTGTTTCATTACGAGGCAATGGCAAAACGGGCAGCGCGTGAAGCTGGTGAAGTCATCAAAGCGATGCTCTATTCTGCTACGGTTCATGAAAAATCTTCCAAAGATTTGGTTACAGACGCCGATATTGCTGCTCAGCAAGTCATCCAAAAAATATTGCTTACAGAGTTTCCTGGGCATGGTTTTGTTGGGGAAGAGGAGGATGCCGCTAAAGATCTCCGGCAGTCCAAGCAAGTACCTTGTTGGGTAGTCGATCCAATCGATGGTACTGCCAATTACGTTCATCGACTAAATAACTTCGCCGTCTCAATTGCTTTAGTAGAAAATGGGAAATCGTTGGTTGGGGTGGTTTACGACCCAATGGCCAACGAAATGTTTTCCGCCGTTCTAGGGCACTCGGCAACGCTCAACGACTGCACAATTGAACCAAGTCGTTGTACCATCATGTCTCAGGCGTTAGTTGCTGCAAGTTTTCCACCTAATATTCGAAGAGACGCTGTTGAAGTCGAGCACTTTTTGAACGTGCTAGAAGCTGCACAAAGCGTGCGACGTTTGGGGTCCGCGGCATTGAATCTTTGCTTCGTGGCCTGCGGTCGGTTAGACGGATACTGGGCGAATGTTGTGAGACCTTGGGATGTCGCTGCTGGAGCACTAATCGCTCAGCAAGCGGGGGCCATGCTGACGGCGCGCGACGGTTCAGAGTTTGATCTTGAACAGGCCGATTTAACTGTCGCTGCCAATCAGCAATTGCACGCAGAGCTTTTGCAATACTTGAAATAAGCAGCAAACTGCATGACGTTACGTTAGCGGAACTGCTTTTGGATAGGAGCCCAGCCACTCGAATCGAATTGTTTGTTTAGAAAGATTTTCGAGGGCTGACGTGACCTTCGGATTCTGACGATGGCCATCCAGTTCGACAAAGAATAAGTATTCGTTTGGGTTTCCGCGAATCGGAAATGACTCGATCCAAGTCAGATTAAGTCCGAAACTTTGAAAGGTTTGCATTGCATCCGCAAGTGCACCCGAGCGGTGCGGAATCTGAAACATTATGGAAGTCTTGTCGTTGCCCGTGGGTTGTGGTTGGTTTCGGCCGACTACGGCAAATCGCGTCACATTATTATGAACGTCTTCCACGTTTCGCGCCAGAAGCTTCAAGCCATAATGAAGCCCTGCTTCGTAGGATGCAATGGCCGCGATTTGAGGATCCTGCGCCGCCAATTCCGCTGCCGCTGTAGTGCTCGACAGTTCCAGGGTTTTTACCGAAGGTAGATGCGTTGCCAGCCACTTCCGGCATTGTGAAAGCGCCTGAGGCTTGCTGCAGATTGTCTTGATCGCAGAAATCTCCCCCTGCCCCAGCAAACAGTGATGGATGGGAAATAGGATCTCGCCGCAAATGCCAATCGGCGAATCAGCAAACGTTGACAAGGTATCAATCACTCGACCGTCGGTCGAATTTTCTATCGGCACAACACCGAAATTCGACCTGCCAGACGCGACATCATCAAATACTGTCGCAATTGAGGTCACGGCCGTGAGGTCGGCTGCTTCTGAGAAGTAACGTGCAGTCGCCAGATAGCTATACGAAAGGGGCGGTCCCAAATAGGAAACGCGCGGCCGATTCGCATCGCAGTACAGGCTCGCTCCAACAACGACTCGAAGCAATGAATGGACGACGTCAGGCGGAAACTGATCCAAGAGCTGAGCCGCCTCGGGTGTTTTCAATAGCTCCGTTACGTGTTGGGAAACGTCCCTAGAGATACCACTGTGTAGCGATTCTTTGGCGACAAACTCTTGCCGTTTTCGCAGCAAAGTTAGCAGCGATCGATCCAACTCAATAAGCCCTGACTGGTCTGGGGGTTGGTCATTGCGTAGTGGGTCGGTCATCGGTGCTCCAGCAACTCAAAGAAAACTGAATTCTATTTTGGTCAGCGAACGGCAACTGTCAAAATGGCAAGTGTAGACTTGACCGTCGCGTAATCAGAGGCCGACGTCAAGCTGCCAAAATTTTTGTGCAGATTTCAATCGGCCTTAAATGCAAGAGTTTAACTAGGTCGACCATCTTGGGGCACTCCCCAGAGCGTCAATTGTTTGGACTCTGGCACGCAGCTTGCAAAGTAGGCAGAAGACCTATGTTTTATGGCAAAAACGAGGTTTTAGGAACTCGCAAATTCGATAGACGCAAGTCTGATAAACAAAATAACTGGAGAATTCAACAATGGCTTCTGGCGAAAAAATTATCGGAATCGACCTGGGTACGACCAATTCCGTCGTCGCGGTCATGGAAGGTTCTGAGGTCAAAGTAATTCCGAACGCCGAAGGTAATCGTCTTACCCCCTCGGTCGTTGCGTTCAATGACAAGGGTGAAACGATTGTCGGCGAGCCTGCTCGTCGCCAAGCCGTTACGAACCCTAAACGCACGGTTTCCTCAGTGAAGCGCTTCATGGGGCGGCGTCATGCTGAAGTAGAATCAGAAGAGAAAATCGTGCCTTACGAAATCGTAGGCGGGGCGAACGAGTACGTTAAAGTCGGTATTGGCGATCAACAATACACTCCGCAAGAGATTTCGGCAAAGGTGCTT
Source organism: Njordella aestuarii (assembly GCF_056494165.1). Classification (NCBI taxonomy): domain Bacteria; kingdom Pseudomonadati; phylum Planctomycetota; class Planctomycetia; order Pirellulales; family Pirellulaceae; genus Njordella; species Njordella aestuarii. The sequence goes on along the minus strand of NZ_CM151397.1, from coordinate 4,770,722 downwards.
CGTAAGCTCAAAGAAGCAGCCGAAGCGTACCTCGGACACCGCGTCAGCAAAGCCGTGATTACCGTGCCAGCTTACTTCAACGACGCTCAACGCCAAGCGACCAAAGATGCTGGTCAAGTCGCTGGCCTGGAGGTTGCGCGTATTATTAACGAACCAACCGCAGCCGCTTTGGCCTATGGCTTGGATAAGACGAAGGATCAGAAAATCGCTGTGTTCGATTTGGGTGGTGGTACCTTCGACGTTTCTGTCCTTGAAGTTGCTTCCAGCGGCGACGAAGAGTCCAAGAGCAAGGTCTTTGAAGTGATCAGCACGAGTGGAGATACTCACTTGGGCGGTGATGACTTTGACCAAACGCTTGTCAATCATGTTGCCGATCAGTTCAAGAAAGAAAACGGTACAGATCTTCGCAAGGAACCGATGGCACTGCAGCGTCTTCAAGAAGCGTGTGAAAAAGCCAAGAAGGAATTATCCTCAGTTCCGCAAACTGATATTAACCTGCCCTTCATCACGGCTGATGCGTCTGGTCCAAAACATCTTCAAGTGACCATCACCCGCGCGAAGTTTGAAGAATTGATCGACCCGCTCGTGGAACGACTTCGCAAGCCGGTTCTGCAGGCGCTCGAAGATGCAAAGTTGAAGCCTGCCCAGATCGACGAAGTTGTCTTGGTCGGGGGCTCTACTCGCGTACCGAAGGTGCGAGAGATTGTTAAGTCGATCTTTGGCAAAGAACCTCACCAGGGAGTGAACCCGGACGAAGTCGTCGCTGTAGGCGCCGCTATCCAAGGCAGCGTTCTGTCAGGTGATCGCCGCGACGTGTTGCTGTTGGACGTAACGCCGTTGACTCTGGGTATCGAAACTGAAGGTGGAATTCTGACGGCCTTGATCGAGCGTAACACGACGGTGCCAGTAGAGAAGAAGAATACCTTCTCGACTGCTGCTGACTCACAGACTGCGGTCACGGTTCGTGTGTTCCAGGGCGAACGTAAGATGGCTCAACAGAACCGTTTGTTAGGCGAGTTCAACTTGGAAGGCATTCCGGCAGCTCCGCGCGGAGTCCCGCAAATTGAAGTGAAGTTCGATATTGACCAAAACGGTATATTGAACGTCTCGGCAAAGGATCTTGGATCGGGCAAAGAGGCAAGTGTTCGCATCGAGCAAAGCAGCGGGCTTAGCAAAGACGAAATCGAACGCATGCGTCGTGACGCTGAAGAGCATGCCGACGAAGATCGACGTAACTTCGAGCTCGCAGAAGCGAAGAATAAAGGTGAAAACCTCGTCTATCAACTGGAAAAGACCATCGCGGAGCAAGGCGAAAAGCTAAGCGATTCCGACAAAGCGCCGCTTGAATCTGCGATCAAATCGGTTCGTGACGCTATCGCAAGTGGCGACGTTGAAAAGATCAAGTCGACAACCAGCGATCTAGAGCAAGCTTCACATGCGTTCAGCAAGACCCTGTATGAGAAGACAGCGGCTGCTGGCGGCGGAGATGCTGCCCCCGGCGGCGCTCAAGCTTCATCCAGTGGTGACGATGATGCAATTGATGCCGAATTTGAAGTGAAGTAAGCGATCTCTTCGCATTAAATTGATACGACACGTTCAAGAGCTTTCCCTTGCAGGAGGGCTCTTTTCGTTTGTGCATCCAATCTGGATCGAATAAGGTTAAACTAGTGGCTCCAGTAATGACTAGTGGCTCCAGTAATGACCAGCTACTGGTCCCCCTCGATTCGGTAGTTCAGAACTCTACCTGCCGAATTCACAGTTGCTTACCTTAACATTAACCTACCCCGATGTACCGAATATTATTCTCTGCCATTTTGAGTTGCTTCGTTCCAGTCGGTTTAACATGGGGCGAGACTTACGAGCTTGCCCCTTCGCCCAGTCCTGCGGACAATCCACTAAAGGGGCTCGTGCCTTATGCGCGTCCATTCCCAGACCGATTTCCACATAGCATGGAATTCAACTACATCGCTCTTTCGCAATTGATGGTTGGGGAGAACAAATTTGAGTGGCAACCATTGGAAGACTTGTTGAACGATATCGCTTCACGTGGCAACCAGTCTGTTATTAGAATATTTGTCGAGTATCCAGGTAAGAAGGAAGGCATTCCACAGTTTTTGATCGATGGTGGGTTGAAGGTGCATCGATATCTCAATACGAACACCGCCCCCTTCCCTCCTACCGAAGTAGCGACGCCGGATTACGAAGACAAGAACCTGCGAGCTGCACTTCAGAAATTCATTTCCGCCTTCGGGGAAAAGTATGACGGGGATGCTAGGTTTGGTTACATAACCGCCGGTCTGTTAGGCACATGGGGCGAGTGGCATACTTATCCTCGCAACGACTTGTGGGCAAGCAAAGAAGTTCAAACGGAGGTCTTGGAGAGTTATGCAAAACATTTTAAGAAAACTCCGGTGCTACTTCGTTATCCTGCCGGCAAAGATCACTATGCCCATGCTCCGAATGTGGGTTACCCCTTTGGCTATCATGATGATTCATTCGCCTGGGCCACCTTGGACACCGGCAAAGAAAGCGACAACTGGTACTTCATGCCTTCAATGAAGGCAGCGGGGGCGCTTGATAAGTGGAAAGAGCAGCCGATTGGAGGCGAGATACGGCCCGAGGCATGGGGCAAAATTTTCGACGACAAATCGCAGTGGCCTGAGCAGGCGCAGAGTTTTAGAGAGTGTGTTGACAAGACACATGTAACATGGTTGATGGACACGGGACTTTTTCGAGAAAAAGCATCGTCGAGTCGGTATGAGACAGCGATCAAAGAAGTTCAGCGGATGGGTTATGACTTTTTTATTGATCAGGCGACCATCGAATTTGAGTCATCAAGCAAGATTTCGATTGAGATTTCGGTTAGAAATCAAGGTGTAGCGCCATTTTATGCTGACTGGCCAACATGGGTTCGGATACAAGACGAATCGGGCAAGGTAATACTAGAACAAGAGGTTGAAGATTTTAAGTTGCGAGGTATTCTGCCAAGCGATACACCCGAGAAGAGAGGGGCGCAAATTGATATGAGTGAAGCAAGTTTGGCGTCGCTTGATTCCGACAGCGAAGGTTGGTTGGTATTGATAGGCATAAAGAACCCACTCAGCAACGGCAAGCCCCTCCGTTTCGCCAATGAAGCCCAAGACCAGCACCTCCCCAACTGGCTGACACTCGGAAAAGCCAAGCGTGATTGACGCAAGTTGACTCTTCGAAAAAACTTTAGAGTGCGGTGAAATTATCGATTAGCGATAAGCAATAAAGAAGGCATACGCGAGATTTGTTTTGTTTCTAGCATATTGCAGTTAGTGTCGGCGGGTGATGGGAATTCGAAACAATTGTTCCGCCTCGCGGAACAATTGTCGCAACCACGTATGCTGTTCGTGTGGTCTTGGTGTATACTTACGAATGCTTAAATCGTTGGTTTGGCCACAGGTCGTGAGGGAAAAAATTGGAGATAGTGGTCATTGTTTCGACGCTTGCTTTTTCAGCTCCTCGGCAGTGATGCGAACACGTTTTCCGTCCTGCAAAATCACAACCGCGGTATTCGTTTGAATCGCAACGTTACGGGCTTGGTCAGCCGCGCGCTGTAACGCTGCCAATGCCATCTTTGCCTTTGAGTCAATAGTTTGCGCGGTATTTATCTTGGTCATGAATTAGTTCCTTCGTCGAGCAAAATCGGCATTGCACCAGAGTTGTCAAATAAGATCCAAAAGTCTACTTCCCCTTGATACAACGACTTAAAGTTTCTTAGGCCAGCATCAAATCGACGACGGATCACTGGTTCCGGTATGTTATGTCCGCCTTGCCTCACACGCTCTGCAACGCGTTCAATTGCGGTTTCAACATCGCTTAACATCAGAAAGTAAAGTTCAACTCGATATCCACCATCGCGCCAGCGACGAATCTTCTGGAGATAGCTACGCCCAGCTAAAGTGGTTTCGAGTGCAAAACTTTCACCCAGTGCTTCGCATTTCGCCAATTTTTGCAGCATCAATTGCCCAGCCCACAAGGCCGCTGACTCCGGCGCGAACGGTGATAGTCCTGCGGCGATGAGATCAGCGTTGATAAATTTTGGGCAATTGGCCTCAGCCGTCAGAAATGATCTCGCAAACGTCACCAATCGTTGTCGTTTTGTTTTTCCAACCAGTATCTATCCAGACTCAAAACTGACTTTGTCGTAAACGTCGCATAGTGCAAGTGGTTGCGCTAGACTTGCGAGTTGCAAGATCTTGTTGATACCAACTACTTCGCGCAACAACCAAAGCTCGTCTTCGGTGCGTGTATGTTGCTCGACTCTCGCTTCGTCTTGCCAGAAAACAAGGTACTCTTTGAGCGAGGGAATCTGGCGATAATGGCCGAACTTTGTTCCTCTGTCAAAATCCGCAGTGCTTGGTGAAAGGACCTCAGCCAGTAAGACCGGATTCGAGATAACTTCCTCCGACTCGCCTTCGATAGGCGGACACACAACCGACACATCAGGATAAGCTTGATAGCCTGTCGCCTTGATCAGCACTCGCATGTCGCTCCCGTGCACCTGACAATCACGTCCCTTCAGCAAATGCCCAATAGCTCGCGCAGCATTTGTTCCGATTAGGCTATGGCGACGAGATCCGCCTGCCTGCGAAAAGACCTCGCCAGCGTAAAACTCGTGCCTTTCAGTCTGTTCTCGCTCCCAGGCTGCGTACTCCGCAGCGGTCATTTTCAGGTCAAGCTTTTCTGCACTACTCATCTTATCCTCCGAATCGGATGTTAGCACCAAGGATACTTTGTTAACAGTGTACACCACCAATATAACAAGATTCGCAGAGAGACCTATGGCATCAGGTTTCACCGACCCTGTGTTTAGTTCCTACGGACAACCGTTAGCATATCGATGAACAAAATTCCAAGTGCAATATTGATTACAAGCGACAAACGGCCGAAATAACAGCCGGGTCGAAGTCCCGACGAGCACTCGTCACGGTCGGTAGTGTTAGCCCGATGGCATCAGTCTAGCAATAGTTTAGTGATCGATGGTTTAACTGTGAATATCCGCGTCTGTTTTGCGCCAGAGTTCTTCGCTGGTAAGGACTTCGAAAATGTTCATTTGCGCACCGCGATGCTTGATTGCTAGAACGGGCACTGGAGATTCCATCATCACCTGCGACGTCTCACTGCCTAACAGAACCGCGGCGGCGCGGCTACGACCACGAGTGTTTAGCACAATCAAGTTATGATCTTGTTCTACAGCAAATCGCAGGATCGTTCTCGCAACATTGCTGCCCTCCTCTATCTGTTCATCAACTCGAACGCCATAGGTGTTGAGCGGTCGGACAAACCGCGAAAAGGCCGCACTTTCTTCTCCCCGTTTGACCGTATCGTGATCATCAAATCGAAAGACCGATGAATCGTAGTAAACGTGCAGTCCATAACATTTATCTAGACCCATCTTGCTAGAAATTCCAGCGGCAATAGACAAGCTGTCGGCGGAGTGGCTCGAAAAATCAACCGGCGCAAGCACTCGGCTGATCTTGCATGCTGCTGTGTCAGGGACCATCCAAACAGAAGCTTGTGAGATCATCGCCAAGCGACGCGCTAGAGCTCGCTTACCACTACTACGTTTTGTGTTATGCCCAAGAAGGATAGCGCCAATTTCTTTGCGCTCGATGTATTCGCAAAGAGCATCTTCACGGGCACCGGTCAGGACGGCGAACGCGACGCCGGGTGGGCTACTTAACTTCGCTAACAGTGGCCTTACTGTTGCCTGTAGCTCGCCCAAGAGCGATTCAAAATCCTCCCGATGAGTGTCTGAGTTGTCGTTAACAACATGCACAAATTCGAGTTGATTCACAATTCCATGCTCGCACAGCATGCACGCGTACTCGACTAGCTTTAAGTCGCTATCCGTCCGCATCAAGCCGACTACCATTCGCTCAAGTGATTTCATCTGAGAGGCCTTTTTGAGGTTTAACTTCCAATATCATCTAATTGCTGGTTAATGAGGATTGCCACGCAAATATTGGACGCGTGTATTAGCAACCAGCGCAGTATTCGGGTTTTTGCTGATCGTACTCTTCGTGCAGCAACTACTTCATCGTAGGTCCAGTTGGAGCCGGCAGATCGTCTGATTGTACTACTTTGCGTGGCTTATCAAAAAACTTAAAGAGTAATCCGTAGATAATTAACGCCGACAATACGCCAATCAAAAAGTCTGTCAGCGGAACCATGACGGCTGTGAAGATCATCAAAAGTGTGTGGAATGTACCGTGATGTAACACTTCGCGAATTTCCGAAGGTTTTACCATGTTCGTTGCGACCCACAGCAAAATCCCACCTATTGCAGCCATTGGGACAAGTTCCAGCCACGAAGCAAGGAACATTGCCATCAGAATCTTCAGCACTCCTTTAAAGTAACCTGCGAACGGCGTTACCGCTCCAGCTTTAATGCTTGTTGCGGTTCTTGCTAGTGCGCCGGTACATGGGAAGCCATTCACCAACGGCGTAATAATTTGGACCAAACCTTGTCCCCAAAATTCCTTATCAGGATTGAAGGGCGTCTTTCTGTTATCCGCAAGTCTGTCAGCCATCGACGAGCAAAGTAGACTTTCGACTCCAGAAACAAATACAATCGCGATAACAAAGTAAAAAATATCGAATATGACGCTCGACGTTACTTCAGGCAGTTGCGGAGGAGTGAAGACAAAAAAGTTGGTCGGGATCGAGCCATACTTGTCTTGGACAACACTGATTCCCATGCCCGACCACACCGTAGCTGCCATCAACGTACAAAAGGCCAATGCGACCAATGGAGCTGGGATGAAGATTGAAATCCTCAGCAGTATCTTAGTGATCGCAAATGTTCCAATGGCTAGTATGAAAGCGTAGATATTAAATTCGCCGATATGCTCGAAGATAAGCCTCATCTTCTCAAAGAATTCACCTCGAATCTCCGTCTTGATTCCAAGAACTTCACCGATATTGGAAAGTGCGATGGCGACGGCGATTCCAATGGTGAATCCAACGATAATGGAGTTCGGGACAAGTTTTGCGTATTTACCAAGCCCCAATAATCCCATGATCATCAAGATCACACCTGCGATGATGGAACACAATACAAGAAATCCATGCGCTTGATCGATGTTTGCGCCATCTGGGCCCGAGTATTTCAAGATCAGTGCGCCAATCACGGGAATAAATGCCGCTGTCGGACCATAGACTTGATACTTTGATCCGCCCCATGTCCTTCCAATTATGCAAGCGAGTGCGCCCGCGATAATTCCTTGTTCGGGTCGCAAGTTCATAGCGATCGCGAATCCCATCGCCATCGGTATTGCAGTCAGAGCTACTATTAGTCCAGCGCTGAAGTCGCGGTAGAGCGTCGACTTCCATGTCTGGCGATTTACGTCTTCAAACCTGCTGTCCCAAAACGTATTGAACAGCCTTAGTCGTGCGAGCACGTCTTTCATCACACAAATTCCATTTCAGATCTTAGATGGTTTTAACGGTGGCGTAATAAGTTTTGCAGCGAATTGCTTCAAGACTTTCTGTGCAAAGCTCGGACGCGAGTATGTGCGATAATTGTGAGCTTCGCGGCGGTTCGGTCGAGTTCCTGCTAGAAAACGACCGCGAGCAATTCAACCCACGAACTAAAAAGCACGAGCCTACAATCGAATAGACCGAACGTACGATCAGAATCTGATTCGGAATGAATCAGCGACGCAGATGAGCCCCGCAACCATTGCGAAGCATGTATTCAGTAGCAAACGCGGATCCGTGGGCGACTGGCCGATTCGAATTGATTTGAAAGCGAATCAACGCGACCGCCTTAGAAACCATACGCTCGCACTGACGACGGAACCGGCGCTCACTAGGGATTGCTGTTGACGAGTCCTCTGACGGAGTCTCTGTCGAATTTGCAGAATCGCTAGAGGTTTCTTGCGGACTAGTATTTTCTTCCACGGGCGATTCCGAAATCGGAACGCAGGTCAGCGCGTTTTCAAAGTCGCCAACCGGTAAGAATTGCGGACGGATGCAATTGCCAAATGCAATGGAAGTGCACACCATTACCACACATAGACGCAGAGCTAATGCTCGCGTTGAAAGTGATTTTAGTTGTGCCTGCATGCTCAGCTTTCTCCTGCCCTACATTTGGTCCAAAACAGGAGCCAACTATCCATTTTAGCAGTGCAACGATTTCAGAACAACGCCGAAGTGCTGAATAGGCAAGTAGCACGCTATTCGTTTTAATTCGCGAAAGCAGACGAAACGCGAGACTACAAGAAACGCTCAATGGAAGCGGATAATCGCATACTTTTTCTTTCCACTGCGTAAGACGATGGAGGTCTCGCCAACAATGTCGGCCGTTGTTAAAGCGCGGTCGACTGAGCTTTCGCGGCGGTTGTTAATGTAGATACTGTTCGCTTCGATCGCGCGTTTGGCTTCGCTTTTAGATTTTGCAAGGCCCGTTTGTACAATTGCATCGATCAGCGTGAGTGCGTTATCGTGCAGTGATGCACGTGCTATTTCTGTATTTGGGACATCGTGGAAGATTGAATTCAGTTCGCGACTAGTAAGTGCGTCTATCTCGCCCCCAAAGAGAATTTGACTAGCGCGTTTAGCAGATTCCAAGCCGTCGACTCCGTGAACCATCTGTGTTAGGGATTCCGCCAAGCGGCGCTGCGGTATTCTTTCATGCGCGCGTTCCGCGGGCAGGCTTTCAATCTCAACAAACTCTTTATGTTCAAGGTCAGAAAGCAAGCGGATCACATTCAGTACATCGCTGTCGGCGACATTGTAAAAGTACTGATAAAATTCATATGGACTGGTGCGATCGGCATCCAGCCATACAGCACCCTTCTCCGTCTTGCCCATTTTGGTACCTTCGCTAGTTGTTAGCAAAGGACATGTCATGCCGTAAAGCTGCTTGCCGAGCATACGTCGGCCGAGATCGATACCGGCAGTAATGTTGCCCCACTGGTCGCTTCCACCAACTTGCAGCTGGCAGTCATGATGCTTGGCAAGAAAGACAAAGTCATATGCTTGGAGAAGCATGTAGCTGAACTCGGTATAGCTGATACCTCCGTCATCACGTTCGATACGGCTCTTTACACTGTCTTTGCCTAACATGACGTTGACTGGGAAATTTTTGCCAACGTCGCGGAGAAAGTCGAGAAAGCTGAAGGATTCCATCCAGTCGAAATTGTTGACCAAAATTGCGGCGTTGTCCCCTTCAAAGCTCAAGAAACGCGATACCTGCTTACGAATCCCCTCCACGTTCTTTTGCAGCGATTCCCTATCAAGCAGATTCCGCTCGGCTGATTTTCCACTTGGATCACCAACCATCCCCGTTGCTCCGCCAATCAGGCAGATCGGGCGATGGCCTTGCAACTGAAATCGCCGCAGCAACGTCAAGGGCAGCAGAGAGCCGACGTGCAATGAGTCAGCGGTAGGATCAAAACCAGCATAAATCGAAGCAGGTGTCGCGAGCAATTTTTCGATTCCCGCGGGGTCAGTGCTCTGCTTTATCAGACCTCGCCAGTCTAACTCGTGTAATATTCCGTTTTCTGCCATCACAATGCCGTTGAACCACTAAAGTGCCAGGGAAAATCGCATTAGAACTTCAAACGTGACAATTGAGTATCCCGCTTTGCCTCAGCCGTTCGAAACTAACATGTTTCTTTTAGGAACGATTCAGCGAGCTGCAAGTCTGCCTGCGTAGTGACTTTGATATTCGACGGCGCGTCTTCGCAAATTCGAACTTTGTGTCCCGCCAACGCGATCAATTGCGCATCATCGGTCAACTGACCTGCTGCCAAAGCGTGGTCAATGAACGCGGGCGAATAGACTTGTTGCAACCATTCCGAACGAAAGACTTGAGGAGTTGAAGCTTGAAACAAGTTTTCTCGCGATACGGTCTCACAAATCACGCCGTTGCGGTCTGTGCGCTTGATAGTTCCCCACAACCGCTGAGCTAAAATAGCACCTCCAAAGTTACCTGCTTCCTGAAGCACGCGTTCAATCGCCTGAACACTAATACAGGGACGTGCGGCGTCATGAATCGCAATCAAGTCATGCGCCAAACTGGCATCTGCTTCGTGATCGTCTACGATCTGTTGAATTGCATTCTGGACACTTGCCCAACGTTCAATTCCGCCAGGCACTAGCTTAACGTCGAACTGATCCAGATATTCAGAATACTCTGCTCGAAATTTGGAGAGCACATCAACCGACAGGGCCATGTATATTCTACCGACACTGTTAACCGCACGAAATCGATCGATGCAATGTTGCCAGAGGGGCTTGCCCATCAGTTCTACGAAAACTTTGCTGTCAGTTGCTCGCTTCTCTCCTAGGTGACCGCTAGCGGACTGTAGGAATCGCGACGAACGGCCGGCAGCAGCAAGTACAACAAGCGTTTTTAGCATCGAAGGTTTTGAGGGAAAGCTATGAAAGCTCAATCGGGTTGTAAAATGTGGTGCTTGTTGTCGGAAAAATTGCAAACAGATGTTCCGGAGAGCTATTCCCTTCCATATGCCCGCCAGAGTACAGAAACATTAATTTCTGCGGATGCTAAAGGATGTGTAATGCAAACCAGTATCATCCTCGCTAACAAAGCCACCCGAAGGTGCTAAGTGTTTTCGAATCACATCAAAAGGAGGCAGTTGATGCTTTTGCAACGCATTGTTCAGCGCTGAAAGAACAGGGTTGCTCTCTGCCATTTCCGCAAGCCGGTCACGATTGCTTGGGTCCGCCGCCATATCATAAAATACGCGTAGGGACTCTTCGGGCCTCGACATTGTTAGGCCGCATATATTCATTCCTTCTACCTGCGACTCAATCCGTTGTTTGATGACCTTGTACTCCAACGAATCAAGCATGAGGCCAGATCCGGAATCGTACGTCTGGCACACAAGTTCAAGCGAACGAAGCGCGTCACTAATCAGAATACGATCATCTAAAAAGACGATCGCTGGATCTGGAACCCGCGGACCATCATTATTTTGGCTCATCTTCAGATGATAGACATCATGGTCCCCGATCTTGACCTGCTCCCAACGTTTATCGTTTTGCTTTAATACAGCAAAGATCTTTGGCATGGTGTCTTGTTCGAACTTGGCCGAGTTCTTGAGCCTGACAGCAAAAACGTTCGAGCCGGCATTGACTTTAGCAGGACGAAGAAAGACCTGAGCCATCGAGATTCGGTCGTCAATTTGTTCTAGGACATCCTTCTCGAAATCTAGCTTCAATTGTTTGGAAGCAGTATCGATCACATTGGTCTTGAACGCGTCCGGGCCTTGGAAGGTGTCAACTAAACTTTGAATAGCCGCGATTGTCGGCTGTGTTCTCCAGTTGATCGTCATGTAAGTCCCGACTTCTTCGCTCACCCAAGTCTCTGGATCGATCGGTCCTTCTTTCGGACGTACAACTGATAGCACACCACGGCGTGGAGAGCCTAACAGGAGGTGGAAATGAGCGATAGAGTCAAAGTCTTCCGGCGCTAGAATGACGCTTCCGCCAATACCTTTAATGCCGTCGATACCCAACGGAGGAAGCATAGCAAAAACCGCAGTGGCACCAGCATTTTGCTTGCTCGCTTCTTTTGCGATGCTTAACGGGTCGACATAGAAGGAGATCTGTGGTCGCTCGCCGGCTGTCCCGGTGCAGCGCGACAGAATCGTGACAAAATCTGATTTGCTGGCCAGCGACTTGTGCCCGATAGAATTATCCGTCCATACCGCTGCAACTTGGCGAAGAATGTCAATGTTGTTGCTAAAGACAAAAACACCTTGATCGATGAAGTAAGCCGAATCGCGATTCCATCCTAGGTTTGGCGTTGCATTGGAGATCTCCAAGAACGAGACCTTCTCCTTCTTAACTCCTTCGCTCCGATTTCTAGTCGCACGAGCAAGAAGTATCTCCAATTCAGGCATGCGGTCTCGCGCTTCGATCAGAACGCACACCGCCGGGGCTTCTTCTGTTGGGATTACAGCAATGGCGAGTTCGCCTTGCGGTATTTGTAACACTTCGTTGATCGTGAGTCCGACTTCCTCTTCAAAATTCTTCGCTGCCTCGATCAGCGAACTATAAATTTCTTGAAAGAGAGGGCTGATTTGCGGATCCGACATCAACTGCCCTGTCGACGTCTTGTTCCACTGCGTTTGCAGTTGTTGCACGTCATCGACTCGGAGATAGGCCAAGGTCGTGTCAGGGAAAAGTTGAGGAGCAGTCGGACGCTCAGCAAAAGCTTGAGTGCAAAATGCAAAGATTGTTAGGCAGGTCAAAAACAACCTTGTTGGGTAACGCATAAGATTTCTCATTGGGGGCGCGGAGGGAGTTACAAACATTTTACTTGAACGACGCCCTACAAGCCATCACCGAGGTCAACAGCAAAAATTGGTTGGCTGTGACGACTGCGGAAGATAGTGTGGATTTTACGTTTGGATAGTACAAGCGTCGTTTCTAAGAAAAAGGAAGTTCATTGACGATTTTGGCCGATAACGTTTCGGAAGACCTTGGGAGTTCGAATCGGTTAAAACAGATCGAAAACCCAGGCATTCGTCATCTATTCGCCAAACTTCAACGAATCTTTGAATCAAAGTTATGAGCGCTGAGACCTTTCTTGAACTTGACGTCCAATCGAGTTCTCCAGCTAGACTGCGATTGCTGCTAATTCAGAAAGCTGTTGGACTGTGCGAAGGGGTGCAGCAACAATGGGAGTCGGGCGACTTTAACGCGTCGACCCAATGGACAATACGAATTCGGGACATCCTAATCGAATTGTTAGATGGCGTCACCGACGAGAACAATCCTGCAGCACAATCGGTTTGTGACCTTTACGTCTACCTCGTTCAACTACTCGACCAGTCAACTGGCAGCCACGACATTGACGGACTTCGCAGCCTGCAAGAAGTTCTCCTTATTGAACTTGAGACTTGGACGATGTTTGTTCGAAGCGAAACTGCGCAAACAACGACCCCAAGCGGCTTTGAATCATCCGCCGTAACGCTCGACCATCTGAATGTCGATCAACCGATGTCTCTGGATCTTCAAATGTAGAGGTTCTTTGCGGCTTGTTTCTTAAAGCGTTTCAGTCGTGCCGGAGATTACTGAAGCTTCAACCGCTTTACAAATTCGAACTGCGTTGCTGGCGTGCTTGGCCGACAGCGGGCTGTCCTTTTCTGAGCCACCTTGGATCAGGTTGATGAATTCGGATATCTCCGCAACGAATCCATCGATGTCGTCTTTTGGAGGCAGGTCTACAGTGGTTGCCTTCCCGCCTGAGTCGTATTCGAACAGGCCAAAAGTTGCGGCGCCTGCACTGTGAGCGGCAAACTCGAACGACAGTACGGCGCGTTCGAACTGGATCTCGTAGCCGTGGGTGAACATTCTAGCATCGGAATTGCAAACTCCACTCGCCGCGGTCGCCACCTGCTGTCCGTCAGGAAAACGGTACAGCATTTGGGCATATTGAGCGACATCACCGCGTTGCCAGCCAGCTGCAGTAACATTCGCTGGTGTGCCAAATAGCAGCTGCAGGAAATGCGCGTCATGAATATGCAGATCAATCATCGGACCACCGACCTTGGCGGCATTATAGAAGTCGGGAATCCAAGTTGGATCGGAGATGATTCGTTTAAAGTGCGCGCTCAAAATTCGCCCGTGCTTATTCGAGCGCGCGACCGACAGCGCGTATTCAAACGGCCCCATGTATGGCAAGACGTGTGCGACGGCTAAAGTACGGCCATGAGCAGCAGCAACGTTCAGCATTTCCTCACAGTCGGCTACATCTAAAGCCATTGGTTTCTCGCATAACACGTGTTTGCCCATTTTCAAAGCGGTGATAGCGACTTCTCTATGCATTGCTGGCGGCAAACAGATATCGATGGCATCGATTTCGGGTGATTCCAACAATTGTTGCCAGTCTGAATATGTAGCAATGCCAGTCAAATCGACTCTTTCCCCAGTGGGGCCAAAGTTGCCTTTGATATCCGTCCAATCCCCAGCAGCTTTCTTAGGATCGCGGGTACAGATTGCACTGACCTTGGCAGCAGTCATGCGTTGGTACGCCAGATAATGGATCCAGCCCATGAATCCGATGCCGATTAATCCCACACGAAGCATATTGTCCAGCACTTTCCTTCGACCCAATTTCAGAACAACCAGCTATTATGGACCAACCGATTGCTAGCTGCCAGATGGCTATCGAGGTTTGTGCGGTCGGTGGGGAGCTTGTTCACTGCTCAGTGATTCATAGATCCGTAAGATCCTTACACGGTCACGCGTTTTGTACTCACGCGCGATGCAGGCGAGCTCCCAGGCGGTGGCTTGTCCAAATTTTTTCCAAGCGAAACTAAGCTTCTCACGCTTGCCCGATTCCGTCTTCCAAGCTGCGCAATAGGCTGGATACGAGTTACCGTTTTCGTCATAAGTAATCGCGATATGGACACCTACAATACCAGTTTGATTTCTCGGCGACCGAGTTTCGCGTGTCGTTAGTCGAGCTGGTAACTCCTTCTTCAAATCGCTGTAACGCTGAAGTGCAGCGGCCTTCGATAGTTCAACGGATCCATAACGCCGGTCTGAAAAAAACTCAGTGCGTCGCTCCCCTTGTCGGCATATTCGCATCATCCATCCGTGCGTGGATGATTTTGTAATGTCGATGCGAGTTATACCGACCGTTTTCGCTGGCTTTGACATAGTTTTTTAACCAATCACGTCGCGGCGCTGATGGCGGCGAAGATAATGCCTCACCTGGTCAAAAAGTTATTATGGAAACGTTAATCGTTCAACCAGTCACATGATTTGTCTTCGTGCGGCGTTCTAGCCAACTTTAACAACTGAATTAAATCGCGTTTCTGCACCTTGCTTAGATGTCCAAGTTGCTTCGTATGCATTTCTGCAACATCTTCATCAAGTTTGTTGAGGAGTTCAAGGCCGTTTTCTGTTAGCAATACTTCTACGACGCGGCGATTGGCTGCACGTCGCTCGCGGGTAATCAGCAGCCGGGCTTCCAATCGATCAAGCATTCGGGTGGTATCTGGGCCCCTTGAAATGAGCCGCCGCCCAAGAGCAAGCGTCTGCATTGAACCGGGAAAGACCGAACGGAGCAGTCGCAAAGCATTGTACTGCTGCGCGGATAGCTGATGCTTTGAAAAAAGTTGGTCTTCGACTGCCTTGAGGCAATCGTAAGTACGCCATAAATTAAGGAATGCCTCCTGTTCTATGGAATCAAAACGCTTGTCATTCCGTACTGCTTTTTTAAGTGTTGCCATGGTCTTAATCTATACGCTGGGCAAAATGGTCGTCAAGACAAAGGTTGTCGAAACGACTTCGATCACAGCTCAACGGACCAGCAGCCATTTAGGATTCGTACGAATTCTGTTACGCTTTCTGAGCACAAATCAAGCTAGCTTTAAATCCGTCGTTTCGGCGGATGACTTTAGGAACGTTCTACAATCAATCGCCAATGTCACATCACAGCCCCGGATATAGTCTTTCCATACGACTTCAATACCCCGACACACCCGGTTTTCTAGGCAAACTGACTTCGCGAATAGGCGAAGCGAATGGGATGATTGGCGCGATCGACGTCGTCGGTTCTCGCGACGGACGCATCATCCGCGATATAACGGTCAGTGCTACGACAGTCGAGCACGGCCAAGAGATCGTCAACAGTTTGCGTGAAATGACGGATCTGGACATTATTCATGTCTCGGACCGCGTCTTCTTGATGCACCTAGGTGGCAAGTTAGAAATTAATCCCCGCGTGCCGATTAAGACGCGCGACGATCTTTCCATGGCTTACACTCCTGGCGTTGCGCGTGTGTGCACTGCGATTTACGAAGATCCGGAATCAGCATTCACGTTGACGATCAAGAAGAATATGGTCGCAGTTATCAGTGACGGTTCGGCAGTCTTGGGGCTGGGAAACCTTGGTGCTCGCGCTGCCATGCCTGTAATGGAAGGCAAAGCGATCTTGTTCAAAGAGTTTGGCGGCGTCGACGCTTTCCCGATATGCCTCGACACCCAGGACACCGAAAAGATTATTGAGACATGCCGCTTTTTGGCGCCGACGTTCGGAGGGATCAATCTCGAAGATATCTCTGCACCGCGCTGTGTGGAAATCGAAGAGCGATTGGAAGCAGAACTTGATATTCCCGTCTTTCATGATGACCAACATGGAACCGCGATTGTGGTGCTTGCGGCACTTACCAATGCGTTAAAGTTGGTCAAGAAGCAAGCGGAAGACATCAAAGTCGTTATTAATGGAGCCGGTGCGGCGGGCGTTGCGATCTCTAAATTGTTGCTGGCCGTTGGTGTCAAGCATATTGTCGTTTGCGATCGCAAGGGAGCGATTCATCACGGCCGATCGGACATGAACGTTTTGAAAGACTGGTTGGCCGCGAACACGAACCAAGACAAGAAGTCCGGCAGTTTGAGCAATGTCATGCCGGGGGCAGACGTGTTCATCGGCGTCTCCTCCAAAGACTCGCTCAGCGTCGATGATGTGAAATCGATGGCCAGGGATGCCATCGTTTTTGCTCTCGCAAATCCAGACCCTGAGATCAGCCCTGCTTTGGCAGCTCCGTACGTCAAGATTATGGCTACCGGACGTTCCGACTACCCAAACCAGATTAACAACGTATTGTGCTTTCCAGGTTTGTTTCGTGGCTTGTTAGACGTTCGCGCCCGAGAAGTAAACTTGACGATGAAGGTAGCGGCAGCTCAAGCTATTGCCGACGCAATTCCTGAGAACGATCTGTTGTCCGACTATATCGTGCCTAGTGTTTTTGATCGTCGCGTTGCCACGGCCGTGGCGGAAGCTGTGGCACGGGCTGCCATTGAGACCGGTTCGGCACGTCGAACCCAAGTTCCTGGAATGAGTGCAAGCTGATTTAGGTGCGCCGGTATATTTTCAAAACTAAGTAGCAGTTTCAAACAACGCCGCTTCTATGCAAAGTCCAGGGCCAAACGCAAGCATGACTTGGCGATCACCTAGCGCACGTTTTGCGTTGAGCTGCTCAAGAAGGAACAGGACGGTTGGTGACGACATGTTGCCGTAGTTGGCGAGAATGTCGAGTGATGGCTGGAGTTGGGCTTCGGTCAGGCCCAATGCCTCCCCCACTGCGAGGATGATTCTTGGGCCGCCTGGGTGGACAATCCAACTGTCGATTTCGCTGATGGTCACGCCGAATCGCTCCAACCATTGCGTTAGCCAAGTCGAAAGGTGCTCTTGGATCAGGTCTGGAACTTTCGGCGACAGCGTCATCTCAAATCCGTTATCACCAATTTTCCAGCTCATCATATCGTGAGAATCTGGCAACAGGACTGAACCAGTGCCAATCAAGTCGATAGTAGAGCCACTTCCTAGTTCTAGTTTTAAAGGCTCTGTTTCGGGTTTGGTTTCACCTTGCGATGATCCGAGGACTACGGCGGCGGATCCGTCCGAGAAAAGCGCGTTGGCTACAAGTTGTTGCGGTTCGTCGGAATATTGCTGATGAAGGCTGCAGAGTTCCGTGGCACAGAGCAGAACCTTGGCATTTGGCTGCGATTCACAAAACGACTTGGCAACGCGTAACCCGTTGATCGCTCCATGGCATCCCATAAAGCCAACATTCGTCCGAGCGATCTCAAGTGACAGCCCGAGTTGTTTTATTAGCTGGATGTCCAGTCCAGGCGCATTGAAACCGCTGCATGAGACGGTCACGATATGAGTGAAAGCTTCAGGAGCGGTGTGGCTACGTTCGATGGCTTGGCGGCAAGCCTCAAGCGCAAGCGGGATCGCGTATTGCTCATAGGCATCCATCCGTTCTGCAGTGGTGGGCCCTTTAAATGTCTGATCGGTCCGCGGTGAGTAAAACGACTGGTACTGTTCGGTGCGGGAGTACTCTCGTTCGAGTAAGACGCTTGATCGATGTAAAACACCCGTTTGTCGATAAAGTGTTGGCAAGGATTTCTTGTAACGCGAGCTAATGCCAAGTTGGACGGCCAGTTCCGCCGCATCGGACTGGGAAATCCTAAACGGTGGCGTTGCCGTACCGATCGAAATCAATTTGCAGACAGCAGTCTCGCGTGGAGGCGACGAATGTGTATGTGTGCTCACGCGCCGCTCGCCCAGTGCATTGCTCGGCGCCGAATGACGGGAGCTAGGTTGCACAGACGGGCTGCAAAACGTGCCATCATCATCGAACGGATCATTTGGGTTGTTATTTTGCAGGTCCATTGGCTTTGAAAAACTTCTCGGTGAAGTACGCGTCTCCATTGGTCGATCGCGGCAATTGACCAACGATCGATCGCTTCTAAGGCCAGCGGCAAGATGGCTTCGGCGGACGCCATAGCCCACGACATGCCCTCGCCTGTAAACGGTTCGACATAACCAATGGAATCACCGACGAGCAGGATGCGCTCGCTGCCGATGATATTCGACGTGCGAGTTAAAAGCGGTGTAGAGACCACTCGCACATCGTGCCAGTCTTGCGGAGCGAATTTCACGCCACATTCGGTCAATATGTTCATTATCAGATGTTCTGGACGAATTTGCCTGTTTATCATGCATGGGTCGACTGCGGCGGCGACATCGATTAAGCCACTCTCGATCGGGGCAACACCTACGTAACCTGCGGCGGTTACTGCCATCGATAAGGTGCTGGGGCAACAGTCGATTTGCGATGGTCGCAGTAGACAATGCAACCCGATTCGGGAACCTTGAGAGACGCTTTGCTGAAACTCATCTAGTTTTGCCAAGCTCGACTGTGTCATGCCGTCGGCAGCTACTACAAGTTTTGCTTCGACAGTACAGTCACGACCATGTTCGGACTTTAGAAGTATTCTGCGACGTCCAGTATCTTCATACTCTGACAGAGGGAGTACAACAGCCTTGCATTCTTGCAGCACTTCAGCACCCTCGGAAATGGCGCTCGCGGCAAGTTCCGTATCAAAGGCTGCTCGGCTTGTCGCCAACATTTTCGGCATTGGCCAGTCATAGTGCAAATCGCTTAAACGCAGCTGAATTCGATCCAAAGTCGAGCCCGATAGGGCTGAAATGCGGCCCAGCAACTCGTGGCGATGCAGAATGTTCTGACCTCGTTGATTGAGGCAGCAACCGCAGACTTTATGTCGAGGGAAACGTTTCGACTCGACTAAGAGCACTTTGACATTGTGTCGTGCAAGCAGGTTCGCAAGTAAACCACCTGCGACACCTGCCCCGATAATCACGCAGTCCCACTCGGGTGCAACATTTTCAATGCTCGCTGTTTTGAGACTCACAAACGCCTCCAGACCAATTGAAAACGTTGCGGCCAGTGTCGACTAATTTCAAAGTTTGAAAAACCAGCATTCGACGCCAATCGACTCACTTCTTCGATTGAGTACGCCGCACGAACAGATTGGGGACCATCAAAGTGAACGATCTCTGAACGCGACAAAAGTCTGCAACCAATTTGAGCAAGCCAGTAGCCCGATCGCGACCGCACTAGATCATCTACGACAACGCATTGCGTAGCGAGCGACTCCATTTTTTTCAAAAGTTGCCATCCTAGTTCTTCAGAAAAGTGGTGCAAAAACAAGTTGCAGTAAACGACGTCAAATCGTCCCAGCGACTCAAGCGATGCGAAAACATCGTGCTGCTGAAATCGTAATGCGGAGCCAGCTACTTCCGTGAATGCGTGCTTGCCAATAGCCGAATTAATGGCCGTTTGAGAAATGTCAACTCCCAGCATATCTACGCTTGAGTAATAACGACGTAACCGGGTCATGACGCTGCTCGTGACGTCCCCTGCTCCACACCCAATGTCCAAGACAGATAACCGCGAAACGGCGGAAAATCGTTGGCGAATTGCGCTGGCTATCTGCTTACCACTACCGCTCCACCAATTGATTCTGCGCAACCCTGCTAAAGCTTGATTATGCTTGCCGATGTCCAAATGCGGATCATCCATCAGCTCGGGAACAAGGGTTCGTTTGGAAAGGTTCATCGGTTTTGGTAGAATCTTGCTCCTGGGTAGTGCTATTGTGCAGGTGGTTCCGGCGGGGCTTCAAGGCGTACCTTCACGGTAGCAAGTCTACAAGTGTGGGCAATCGATGGATGAAGCCACCACATGATTGTGGTTGTTCCGAGGCATTAGCGATACGCGTAAGAAAAGTTGTTCAAAGTAATGACCGACTTGAACCCTCGAACGAAATTACGATATGATGAGTACTAGAATCGACGTGAGAATCCGTGAGAAGACGTGTAAATGCAATCTGCCCTCCAACGAAT
The DNA here is from genome assembly GCF_056494165.1 of Njordella aestuarii. Lineage (NCBI taxonomy): Bacteria > Pseudomonadati > Planctomycetota > Planctomycetia > Pirellulales > Pirellulaceae > Njordella > Njordella aestuarii. The sequence continues at coordinate 4,750,489 of NZ_CM151397.1, read as the reverse complement.
CAGACATCGCCGAAAAACATTGCGTTGGTTCGTGTTTTTGCAGTTTCTTCTTGCGACAATCTTATTGATTTGTCCTTCGTCAAGCTATCTTCGACTCGAAGTGGAAGTGATTGAGGCGAAAGAGTTGATCTGCCACGAGACAATTTTCATCGCCCGAAATAATCGAGGATTTCGCTTAAATCCTCACCCGCCTTCCGCATCGAGGATTTGCAGTTTTCGTCCTGTGACACTTAGGCCAATTTTAGGTTACGTGTCGGTCGAAACACGGTTTTGTGCAGCGATGTTGAATCAGTCGCGACTTTCGCAAGGTCATGTACGGCCCATTCGTTGCTGAGTTTGGCACTGCCAGTACGCACAGACGAATTTCTCACTTCGCGTTGCTCCAGCCCCGACATTTGTCATCCAACTGAATATCGCATTCTTCGCGGTTGCAGCAGGCGAAAGACTCTTAAAACAAGCAAATGAACACCAATTTCGATAGTCGAGCGATTTTCTCCGGTCCCAATATTGCAAAAGATTTGGTCTCAGGGACAGTTGTTTTTTTTGTGACCCTACCACTCTGTGTAGGCATCGCGCTTGCCTCAGGAGCTCCGCCGTTCGCTGGGATTATCGCAGGCGTAATTGGTGGTTTAGTTATCGGCCTAATCAGCGGTTCGCAGACAAGTATTTCAGGGCCAGCGGTGGGGTTGACTGCAATTGTAGTTGCACAAATCAATCAGCTAGGTTCATTCGAAACTTTCTTGTTAGCGCTTTTCATCGCTGGGGTATTTCAGGTTGCACTAGGATTGCTCAAGGTTGGCAATTTAGCTTCATTTGTGCCCTCAAGTGTAATCAAAGGATTGCTTGCCGCGGTCGGATTGATCCTCATTCTGAAACAGATTCCGCACCTTTTAGGACATGATGATGATTACGAAGGTGAAATGTCCTTCGCGCAGCCTGATAACGAGAATACTTTCAGCGAGATTGCAGAGCTGTTTATAGGCGAGATTCACGCTGGAGCAATTGTTATAGGCTTGCTTTCTCTTGCTATACTGATTGTTTGGGATCGTTTCAAGCCGTTGCGAAAAACGATTCTCCCGGGTGCAATGGTCGTTGTGTTACTGGGAGTGCTTATGAATAGTATCTTTTTAAAGATGGGGGAGCCGTGGGCGATTCTAAAGACTCATCTTGTCACGATACCTGTGGCGAGTGGGACAGAGAGCTTTTTGGGATTTTTCCGACTGCCTAATTTTGACGCTTGGTCAAACCCTACCATATACTTAGCCGCTGCGACGATTGCCATTATTGCGACGTTTGAAACACTGCTTAACTTAGAAGCTGTGGATCGAATTGATCCGCTGCAGCGACGTTCGCCAGCGAATCGCGAACTCCTCGCTCAGGGCGTGGGAAACTCATTGGCTGGTTTAATTGGGGGGATTCCAATAACGTCACTTGTGGTGCAAAGTTCAATCAATGTTCATCACGAAGCGAGAAGCAAACTGTCCGCTGTGTTCCATGGACTATTGCTCGTAGTTGGCGTCAGTTTTTTAGCTGTCCACTTAAATAAGATCCCGTTATCGGCACTAGCAGCAATTCTCCTGTTCACCGGCTTTAAGTTGGTGAGTCCGATGGCTTCGCGGCAAATTTGGGCAGGCGGGCGGTACCAACTAGTACCGTTTTTTGCGACGGTAACAGCGATCATCTTTACCGATTTGTTGTACGGCGTTCTTATAGGTCTCGGAGTTAGCTTTGCGTTCATACTCAACAGTAACTTTCGTCGACCACTTGTAACAAAGGTCGAGAAGCATGTCGGCGGTCAGATTACGGTCATCGAGCTTGCAAACCAGGTTAGTTTTTTGAATCGTGCGACAATTGAGTCAGCGCTTTACAACGCACCTGCTGGCAGTCGTTTGCTGATCGACGCTCGCTACACTGACTACATTGATCCCGATATTCTGACGTTGATGCGAGAGTTTGGTTCCAAAGCCGCTCCGGTGCATGGCGTAGAAGTCAGCTTTCGCGGATTCAAAGCGAAGTATGGTATCGAAGACGATAAAAAGTGGGTGCATCATACGACGAAGGATATGGTGCAATTGATGACGCCGGACGATGTATTGCAATTGCTGAAGGAAGGCAATGAGAGATTCGTCGCTGGGCAAAGGCTAACACGCGATGTTGTCAAACTGCTGGATGTGGCAGCCAAAGGGCAGTTTCCGTTTGCCGTCGTGCTCAGCTGCATCGATTCCCGAGCGCCGGTCGAATCAATATTCGACGTTTGGTTGGGTGATATTTTTGTCATCCGCGTTGCAGGAAACGTGGTCAGCCCAAAGGTGCTTGGCAGCATTGAGTACAGTTGTGCTGTCGCAGGTGCAAAGCTGATCTTGGTGTTAGGTCATACGAAGTGCGGTGCCGTTACGGCAGCGGTAGATCTAAAGAGTTCTCAAAAGTCCGCAGTCGAAGCTACCGGCTGTCAGAATCTTGACAGCATTGTCGACGAAATAAAAGATTCGGTTCGCGACGAAGATACTAAATTGTATATATCGGCGTCTGAGGACGAGCGAAAGGAAATCGTGGAAACCGTTTCACAGCGAAACGTGCTTCATTCCGTCCAGTCGATCATCGACAACAGCAGCACAATCCACGGACTGGTTGATTCTGGACGTGTCGCCATTGTGGGGGCGATGTATAACATTGGTACGGGCAAAGTCGAATTTTATTCGAACGTACTGTCTGACCAGCAGGTAGTTTCCCAGTAACGTCGCGGACGTTTTGGAATTCAATAAAGATTTTCGTAAAGGATACAATCCATGAAGGTTATCGGGAATGCGTTAAGGCTCGTCGCGCTAGCGGCTGTACTGTCGATTACGCTGATTTCAAGTGGGTTTGCGCAAGAGCGATGGACTCCTGAACGCGCGCATGAATGGTCTGCCAAAACGCCTTGGTTAGTCGGGTGCAACTATTTGCCCAGTTACGCGATCAATCAGTTGGAAATGTGGCAGTCCGAGACGTTTGACGCCGAAGTTATTGATCGCGAATTAGGTTGGGCGTCAGATATTGGATTTAACAGCGTTCGCGTCTTTCTCCACGATTTAGCGTGGCAGCAAGATCCTGAAGGATTCTTCCAAAGAGTAGATCGATTCCTCGATATTGCTGAGAAACATGATATCGGTGCGATGGTTGTGATCTTTGACGGTGTTTGGGATCCAGATCCGACTATCGGCTTGCAAAGGTCGCCGACTCCCGGAGTGCATAACAGCGGGTGGGTCCAGAGTCCAGGACGAGCAATTTTGTCCGATGCGGCTAAACAAGATGCACTTGAGCCATATGTGAAAGCAGTTGTGAATCGCTATGCCAATGATGCTCGAGTTCAAGTCTGGGATTTGTTCAATGAACCTGACAATGGAAACGACAATAGCTACGGATCGCGTGAGCTCAAGAACAAGGATGAAGTTGCGGCAAGTTTAGTGCGCAAGTCATTTGCCTGGGTACGCTCGTGTTCGCCAGTCCAGCCGCTAACGGTAGGCGTTTGGCGGGGGCCTGCTTGGAATGATAAGGCGAAACTAAATGAAACTCATCGAGTTGCACTTGAGCTTAGCGATGTGATCTCGTTTCACAACTACGACGATGCTGATGCGATGACACGCAGGATTAATGAGTTGAACGGCTATGGTCGCCCATTGCTCTGTACAGAGTATATGGCGCGGGGCAACAAGAGCACTTTTGAAGCGATCTTGCCAGTCTTGAAGAAGGAGCGTGTCGGAGCGTATTGCTGGGGGCTCGTGGATGGAAAAAGCCAGACTAAATATCCCTGGACCACTTGGCAGAAACCTATCGTTGAAGGTGAGCCCGAACCGTGGCACCACGATGTATTTTATTCGAACGGAAAACCTTACTCGGAAGCCGAAGTCGAACTGATCCGCGACTCGTTGAAAAATTAGCGAAGGATATGGCGTTATACCACAGTCTGGCTTGTCGTTTTTGCCTGGCAAACTTACAAAAAGATGACGCTGGATAAAGTTTCTTGCTGTACAATTATTACACTATGGATCATTGGAGTGGGTGATTTGAGCCACTTCTAACTGCTTCGGTATCCATGTTGAATGGTGAGAGAAGTGAAAGTTACGACGTTGGGAAGCTGATAATGCTCCGGCAGGCAAAACGGAATTTAAAGCGCTATTACGATGAATGAAAAACCGACGGAAGTGGAAACATCGCGAGAATTGCTGCGATCTCGCGGGCTTCGTGCGACACCTGCAAGGATTGCAGTCATTTCCATCCTTGAACGTTCGACTCATCCTGTGACTCATTTAGATGTGTCTGCAGAATTAGAACAACAAGGGTATGATAAATCGACAATTTTCCGCGCGCTGGGCGATCTAACGGAGGCCGGTCTGCTTCGAAAAATGGAGTTGGGCGACCATGTTTGGCGGTTTGAACGCCTTCGCGGTGCTACGGGGGATGAATCGGCAAGCCACCCTCATTTGCTGTGTGTAGACTGCGGAAATGTAGAATGTCTGGATGAAGACCAAGTCCAGTTGAAGGCTTCGCAGTCCGTGGGGCCTATCGAAGATGTTCTGTTGAAGGGGCGTTGCCGCGACTGTCGTTGAACCGGCGGTCTTCGGTGACGAACCTACGCAAATTGTTGGGGGGACGCGAGTCACTCCAGTGCTCAATAAGGGGAAGACAGTCGCTTTAGCATGATTATGACGGCATAAATGTTTGACATCTTCGTTTGATACTATCTACGTTATTTAATTCTGCTAGTTAGAATGGAACTCGGTTTGGTCGTTCAGAACCTGGAAGTTGACTTTCAGCTTCCTGATCAAGCCTTCGTTGAAGGACGGAAAACCGGAATTGTTTTAACCAAAACAAGGACCGGGTACGGCGACCCAACGAATTTTTACTCCTCTGTTGGGTTTTAGGATGCACTCAACTACTTTTGTTGGTGATCAACGTACGCGGACAATTGGTGCTGACGGCCGTCGTGGCAGCAATACCGAATTGATTTCGCGATATGACGGTATACTCCGCGAGCAGCGACTGCAGTGGATGACGTACCATCGTTTCTCCAAGGTATTGGGATCGGGTGGGCAAGGAATTGTTTTCTTGTCCCATCGTCGCGGTTCGGATGGCTTTGTGCTTCCCGTGGCGATGAAGGTCTTTTCACCAGAGCGATTCGACTCTCAAGCGGCCTATGAGCAGGGCATGAAGCGAATCGGTCAGGTTGCTTCACGCATTGCGCGGATTCAGCATGACGGAGTCCTGGATGTGCAAGATTTCGTCGACCGCAACCGCATTCGCATCATGGTGATGGAGTGGGTGGATGGGTATGACCTGCGTGACTTAATTTCAATACGTCGGCTATCTCAGATTCGCGGTCGTGTAGATCACAAACGATGGGATTACATCAACAGCGTGGTAGTCACGGCTGGGCCTGAACAATGTCGATTTAAGGCTGGTGTTGCCGTGGCAATTGTTCGCGATTGTCTTGCTGCGTTGGCGGCACTTCACCGCGAGAAGATTGTGCATGCTGATATCAAGCCATCCAACATCATGTTGAAGCGAACAGGACATTCCAAACTGATTGATATGGGTTCGGCTTACGAATTAAGCGATCCGCCGCCGGTCCGGACTTGCACGCCAGCGTATGCTGCTCCGGAAGTACTCGAGAATACCGCCGTTTCGCCGCGTAGCGACTTGGCGTCGCTTGGTTATGTCTTGATTGAGCTACTGGCGGGACGGCCATGTTTTAGCGAACAAGATTCCTTCGCACAGTTATTAGAGGCGAAACGCACTCTGCCAAACCGGTTGCATGAAATTCTTCCTGAGGAAGTTACGCGTAACGATTTATTGATGAAGTTCTGTCGCGGATTGATCGCCGCTGACCCTAACAAGCGTTTTCCAAGTGCTGAAGCTGCCGAGTTGCTTGAAGATGGGGCTGCGTCCTTCCATCGACAATTGGTGCTGAGCAACCTTGCTAGCGAATACGACAATGAAATTCGCGTGTGGTTAGAAGAACTGCGGCAGCTTGAAGACGAAGTTGATTTCGACGTCTAGCGTGCACAGTTAGAAATCTTATTTGCTGTCCGCAATTTTTGGGTTGGGCGCGAAGTCTCAAGTCTTCCAGATTGACTTGGGACTTCCTTCTTAGCATGTGCAATGCGTTACTGGAATCGTTCAAACCGTCCAGGGCCGAGTCGCGAATTTGCACTAACCGTCCTATTCGTCTTTTCCCCAACCTACGCCTTGACTCGAGTGGACGACGTCTAATACGGGGGCATAATTCGGTGCTTTAGAAAAAGTTTACCACGCTCATCCCGTTGAAGATCGATAGCCATGACATCCGTTGCCACGCTCGGTACGCCGCAGTTCAAGAATCCTGTTGCGACGAATTCTACTTCGAAGAGCGATGAATTCGCGATTGAATCCATTGTTGGCATCGTTGCAGAAATATCGAATGCGATCAGCAGCATCCACGGTGATGTTGTACTGACCAAATCTCATGTTGCTTCAACGCTTGACAACTCCAGCAATACCGAAAGGAAGATCGGAGAGCTAGAAGAGGCCATTGGTTCGATTGGCCAAGTACTCAGTTTGATCGATAGCGTTACGTTCAAAACCAATATGTTAGCTCTCAACGCATCGATCGAAGCTGCTCGTGCGGGCGAATACGGCAAGGGGTTCGCAGTTGTAGCTGGCGAAGTCAAAGCGCTCGCATCACAAGCCTCTGAATCGGCTCAAATAATACGCGGCAACGTCGATACCGCTCAGTCCATGTGTCAAGACATCTGTCAATCGATTGAAGCTTTGAAGGAATCGATCAAAAGCATAGACCATGCCTCGGACAGCATCGCTCACAGTACCGAAAGCCATGCATCGCTGCTGAAAAGCATGGAGTGCGAGTCGGAAAGCATTGCAACGCACTTTAAGGAGCAAGAGAAAAAGCGTTACGAAAATATCGCGATGAATATAGTGCAACTTATCGTTCGAAATCTCTACGAGCGTACGGCCGACGTGCGATGGTGGGCAACGGACGATTCGCTGTATCGGTTGCTGGAGTGTGCCGTTCCGTACAACTCAGAATCGCTAAAATTGCTTCAGCATGCGCAACGCAGGCTTGAACTGATCAACCAGTTTTATAGCGTTTACCTAAATTTGGTACTGGTGCGTCGTGACGGCACCGTCGTAGCGTGCTCCAACAAGAACTTGCGCAGCCGATTGCTCGAAAAAAACGTTTCCCAGCAGAATTGGTTTCGTACTGCGATGTTAACTCAGTCTGGAACCGATTACGTAGCCGAGCGGATTTTCATTGATCCGCTGCACGATGACCATGCTGTTTCGGTCTTTGCGACTGCGGTTCGTGCGGGCGGAGAAAACGATGGTGAACGACTAGGAGTACTTGGCGTCGTGTTCGACTGGGAAGCTCAAGCGAAAGTAATTGTCGTCGACGAACCTAGTTTGACCGAGGTCGAGTGGAAGAGCTGTCGGGTACTTTTGCTTGACCGAGAGCTTCGCATCATAGGTGATTCGCAAGGGCGTCCTTCGTTGGAAAAATATCCGCTGCGAACAGTTGGCGGCGCCATGGGGTCTTACTTTGACGCATATGGAAATTCGATATCGTATGCCAGGACATTGGGCTACCAAGAGTTTGACGGCCAAGGCTGGTACGGCGTCGTCATCCGTCACGTTTGAAAGACGGCTCAATCGCGTTTCGAAGACCTCAGTCTTTTTAAGAGCATCAAGATGGGTTTGCATAACGCAGTCGATTCTCCACGGGACTCGTAGGCTTTCGAAGTTTCCAGCGTCCTGGGCTGCGAAAATTTGAAACGCAAAGGCGCAGAGGACACGGAAGTTTGCACATAATCTCCTCTGCGATCTCCGCGCCTCCGCGTTTATATGACATGCAATTTGCAGACTGGAAATCTTCTCAAGACTTGACCGTGAATCTTTGCAAACCGTCGTTTCAGAGAAGCTGCAAAGCTGTGGTGTTGATTATGGTTAAGATTAAACGCGAACGCGGGCCTGGTTCGCCAAGCAACTTGCAATTTGATATTTTGGCATTGCCAAGCTCGCACTTGCCCACAAGGAGGAGGAGATACCCTGGGGCCATGCCGAATTGTCTTGGCTGCGATGCTGATTCTTAACTGCTAGCCTTCTGGATCGTCAAGCAGATCTTGCAGACGCTGACCGAGCGGTGTTGGAAATCGACTCGGTCAAGACGCGTCAATCAAACCAATCTGGATCATGTCTAGCAGGCGTGTTTGATCTTTCCGCCGGTAACTATTGAACTTCATTTCTACAAGCGGTTCCAGCTCAACGATCTGTTTCTGGTTGATCTCGACGACCTGTCCCACACAGGGTGTAGGACTGGCGTATTCTGGTTTGACTTTGCGATCAGCCAGAAGAATGTGCAAGCCTTGACTTGGTTTCCCATCGGGACCATCGAGAAAAACGATCACGTCCATAGCTGAGTCGCGGACAAAACCCGCGGCGTGCAAAGCATCCGATGCCCGGTCGACATCCTCCTCCGCCAGCAACAGGTTAACATCTCGAGTGTTTCGCACTGCGCCGTCGTCGATGGTGGCGACCCAAGCTGCAACTGCATTGCCGCCAATTACAGCATAGGGAACGTTCGCAGCGCTCAAGGCTGCGCAGGCTCGGTCAAGTCTTTCTTTAACAAGTTCCACGGCTCGAAACATCCTTTGAAAAACATCAAGGCCTTGTTCACGTACCAAATTGGCTAACTGTTGGGATTTCATAACGCTGATTATAGCCCAGAGTCGCGATCGCAGCAAAAGACAGGCTGATGCGAGGTCTGCGAACAGTTTGTAGTACCGCCTTCAGGCGGAAACGTGCGTAATGGAGAAGACCGGCTGAAGTGAATAGTGTCAGGACATAGGTTACACATGTACCGGGACATAGGTAACACTTTTAGTCTAAGGGATTGGGGGAGAATTGCCACCCGCTGCCGCCTGGCTGAATGGAGCGGAGCGAGATTCAGCCAGGCGGCTGCCGTAAATTATTCCCCCCGTATGCTGGCTCAGACAACCGATTGGAAAGCGGCAATAGTAGACATCCCAAACTCCATCAGTCGAGGTTGCGCTGAGACCGATGGCCTGCTCGGTAAACGCATCGCTGATCCGATATTTCTTTTTCTTAAACGAGAATTGGCCCGTTGGATTGGTCCTGCGAACTTCGAAACGACTACTGTATTGGTAGACGCCACTGGCTTCCTGGAAGCTCCGCGAACTGGCCTGATAGCGATCTGCTGGAACTCCAAGTCCCAACGCTTCATGCGGCCGAAAATGATTCTAAGTTTCTCGCCATGGATCAAACGCTGCTCCGACCGCCGCTAGGTCGGCAAAGCAACGATCTTGCAACACCTCCAGCTTCAACGTCCGGTGGAATCGCTCCAGTTTTCCTCGCCCTTGGGGATGATAAGGACGACCATGAATCACTTCGATGTCCTGTCGCATCAGCCATGTGCTAAAGCGCGAATGCCGCGTCCGATCTTGAGTATTGCCCCAAGGGTTGCCGTTATCGGCGTAAATTGCCTGAGGAATTCCGTACCGATTGAATACTTTTCGAAAGTGTTCTTTCACCGTCGAACCTCGCTGATTGTCGCAAGCAAACACTCCCAACGAGTAACGCGAATGGTCGTCCAGCAATGTTAATGGATAGCAACGACCGCCTCCCGACATCAAAAAGTCTCCTTTGAAATCAATCTGCCAAAGATCGTTGGGACGTAGATGTTCGAAACGGATCCAAGGTTTGTGCTTCTCCGATTCGGCAGGATCAATCAAACCGTGACGATGCAGAATGCGGGTGATCGAGCTGGCCGACGGAACCCCAGTCTGACCTGCAAGTTCCAACACCTGTTTTAGTTTCCGACCGCCCCAATGAGGATGAAGTCGACGAAGCGACACCACCGCCAATTCAACCTCGTCGCTCGAACGATGCGGACTGCGCTGCGGCCGACGAGAACGGTCGTCCAAGCCTCCCAAGCCCTCTCCGCGGCTTCGATGGAGCCATTTGTAACCAGTCTTGCGTGATACCTTGAAGCGGCGGCAAAGTTCCGAGATGCTCGAACCACCCGCCTCGACTAAACGCACAAATTCTCTTCGTTCTGTCACTCGATCACATTCCTTCCAGCCCATAATCGCTCCTTTTTAAAGCGATTATCTGCTATTCAAAATGTGTTACCTATGTCCCGGCACGTTTGTTACCCATGTCCCCGGTCTATACACTGAAGCCGGGACTACGAACAGCGCGGGTAATTGCTAGCGGCGGAAGATAAAGAAAACGGCACCCATGAGGCAGAGGCCGGCCCAAACGTAGTCAAGGGTGAACTTCTCTTTGAAGAGTAGCCAAGCAATGGGCATGAATACGCTCAGGCTAATAACCTCCTGAAGTATCTTCAACTGGCCGACGCTCATCACCGTGTGCCCAACGCGATTGGCAGGGACTTGCAAAAGATATTCGAAAAGTGCTATGCCCCAACTGATTAATGCTACCCAGAACCAAGGGTAGCCATTGAGGCTCTTTAAGTGGCCATACCAGGCCAGAGTCATGAAGCAATTACTGGCGACGAGCAAAACGATCGCAATGAAGTACGGTGACATATTCGACAACCACTTGGTGGAATCCAAAACGGGCAGTCGATGATTTATACATTCGAACCATCTAGTTGATCTAGGAGGTCATCCAATTCTGCATCGGTTTTGTCGTCTTTCGCTGTGGCTATATACTCTTTGGCCAAATGTTGTTGGGGAGAAACCGGTAAGACATGACTGACGGTCTCTGCTTCGGGAAGCTTTCGCGCAATGACAGGAAGTTGGCGAGCGGCCGTACCATTCAAATCCTCCCGTTTGCTCGACGCAGCCGTTCTCGCGATGGGAAGAACGCCTTGCAGCGAGAACACTTGCACTGAAAGGTCGGCTTGAATCTTCCGAACGGTCGCGATGATCGAAGGGAGCTGGGTCTGCTCTGTCAATTGGAAGAAATGTACGGCCCTTTGTTCGTCATCTAATGCAATCGTAGTGGCAGACGCTCCAGTATGATGAACCAATCGTCCTGAAATCTGCAACCTTTGCAAATGAGCGACGGTGTCCTCAGGGCTTGTGCGGCTGAGCAGCACGAATGGGCCGGCGATGCCCGAGAGGCAAAGTTGATCGGTTTCTCCTTCAGAAAGTTTCCGCAAGGGGCCGATCAGCGTGGAGTCTAAACCTCGCTCCATCAGAAGGGAGGCAAGTACCATGTCGTCTTCGAGGCGACCTGCGTCGAGAGAATTTTCAGCTTGGCATAATACCAAAGCGAGCCGGGCTGCCATAAATCACGAACTCCAAGTCGTCGCTACGGACCTATTTCAGATGCCGCGACGAATCTTGTTGAGGCCAAATAATTAGGAAAGTTCACGCAAATTGATTGTGTCTGGGGCGGGAAACCCCCAGCAAACGCCCTTTTCGCGACACAAACTGATATCTTTCTAACACAAAACCGGCTTGGGGTGCGACCAAGCTCCGCAAAGCACTTGATCATTCTCCGAAACATGTGGTAGAGTACCGGGCTTGCGAATCAATTCAGTTTGCTATTGTTCTAGAAAAGTCCAAGAAGGGTAGAGGATTATCTGAAGTGGGAGTGAAAAAAACCGGAAAGGGTCGTCGTAAAATTGGGCGTAAAAAACGTCGTATGCGAGCTCGGATTCGCCATCGAAAGAAATAGTCTAAAGAAAGTAGCTGACTGTGTCTGGGATTGTTTCTGAATCAACTGCATTCGAATACGTTCCAGGCACTTTTCGGTGTGTCGGCCAGATTGGTGAACGAGACGTTTACCAATTGCAAAAGTCAGACGATCTTTGGCTCTTTTGGAAGCAATCGTCTGGCTTGCAACGCAAGGCGGAATCGTCCGACGCTGGCTGGACAAAATATATCGCCGACTTGTCAAATGCACCCGTTGGCAGCGTACAGGCTTGGTACGCGGATCTGACCGATGTCCGACTTCACGCTGTAAAAATTGCGGATTCTCATTCGCTAGACATGCTGCTGCGCCAGTGGGGAAACCCGCCCAGTGAGTTGGTCGATGACTGGCAGCAACAGGTCGATTCATCGAAGTATCTCTCTCGCGATTCTTTAACGGCGACGTTTGCCGTTCTTCCCGACGCACGCTTGATAGGTTTGCGTGAATTACTCAAGGAGTCTGCCGTGGCTCAGGACGGATCGGCTACGGGTTCCACACCAGCTTTGAATTTTGCTCCGCCATTTACACCCGAGGAAGTTTTACGAGCCCTGCCCCAAGCAGCGCCGCTTGAGAGTGCCAGCCAGATCAAGCTTTCGCAAGTGTTCGCACAGGATCAGACACCTGCCAAAGCGCTGAAGCAGTCCGGCGGAACCCCGATCGGGGGGCAAGGAAATTTGAAGCTGGGCAAACCCGAGGTGGCCAAATCGAAGACGCTTCACTCTGCGACAGCTAAGACGTCTGGTATCGCGTCCGAGGGCAAGTCGTCCGAAAGCAGGTCCGCTCTTGCGCGAAAAAGTAACGAAGCGGCGTGGTGGAAAAGCAAACCGGTCTTGATCGGAGCAGGTGTCGTCGGATGTTTGGTTGCAGTTGCTGTTTTTTCATTGTTGCCAAACGCCACGCCTCAAAACGAACGATCAGAAGAACCACCAGCACTTGCTCAAGTCGATGCGGCGCTCACAACCAGCGAAGACGCCGCGGTGGCAGAGGTCTCCGAACTCGATTTGTCTGGTGTCGAATCGCAGCTAGATCAATCGATCGGCCTCGACGCCGAAAATCCGTCATCGCGTTTTGGCCTTTCTGCAGACTCGGGCAACATTGCGTTGCCGAGTCTGAGTCTTGAAAGTCTTTTGCTTGAAGAACCAGAAAGTGGCGTTGAGGATAATGCACCCGCAGCGGAAGTCGAAAGCTTCCAAGGCGATCAGGTTGCGGCAGTGGATGGCAAGCAATTGCCGGTTGCAGATGTTCCTGGACTTAAGGATCTCAGCAAGTCAGCCGAGCCGCTATTTCCTGAACAATTGGACGACGATGACGATCTGGCCGAAGATAAAGACGAGAACGTTGATCCGGTGGATAACGATACGGATGCAGACGCCTTTGAAATCCAGAGCGTAAAGTTGAATCGAGCGTTGGTGCAACTGAAAGTTAAACCGCCAGCAGGCTTTCAAAAATCAACCGCTGCCGTGCGCGTTGAGTTCGAACTTCCAGAAGGCGTTTCTATGGAACCGTCCTCGCCTATTCTGATTTCTGGTGAAGGGACAGATTCAAGGGTATTTTATCAATCGGAAGAAGGGGCAGCCGTTCGAGTGTACGTAAAAAGTCTTCCGCGAAGCACATGGAAGATCTTAATCGCAACTCGCGTTGAACTTGGTAGTGGTATCCAAGTATCACCCGAACAGAAAGTAATGAATGCTGTATTCGACCAGATCACGATGCAACGAGCTTTCTGGAACAAAGAAAAGCTGTTTATCGATCAGGCCCGCAACCATCCCCGGGCGAATCGACAAGCCATCAGAGTTGCCGACGACTTGATTGAGTCGAATATGACGGCGATTGACGAGGTCGGAGCAAAGATCCAAGACTCCATGGGTTTGCTGCCGATGCTGGAAAATTCACAGTTTGCAAAAATCACAACTGCGGTGAATGCGAGTGTATTGCCTGATCTTTCAGAGCCGCAGGCTGAATCGCCTGAAGAGGAGTAGGTTTGGCGCAACATAGCTATACCGGGACAGGTAGGCTCTTGCGTATTTAATACGCGCGGTATTGTTAGATGAGCGGTATGGCCTGAAGAACCATAGGAGCAGACCGCGTATCGACTTTCGCACCACGCAACCCGACCGAGCTCGCCTCGGTCGAAACGGGATCATAACCATCCTAACGCATCACTGCACTTACGTCACGCCTGGGCTTGACCCAGTCGAATGATAATCTAATCCCTGCGGTTGGATCATCAATCTACCAAGGCAAGCTTGGTGGTGACTTCAAAGTATAGGAAGTTACACTTAATCGGTTCCCTCTTACGTGAAGTGATCGACTCGTATGACGATTAAGGCCCAGATCAAATAACTCAAAAACGACGCTGTCGCAGTATAGATCGAGCTCCAACCATTAGCTCACGCGACGCTGCTATCTGCTGAATAACGCTTGATGAAGATCTTTTACACTGACCATTTCGAATTGCCGTTGCCGGTTGGACATCGTTTCCCGATGTCAAAGTATCGATTGCTACGTAACCGAATTGCGTCGACAACTCAGCACCTAGATGATGTTTTACTAGTGCCCGCGGCCGCCGCACGGGAGCAGATTCTTTTGGCGCACGACGAAGAATACTTCGACAGAGTATGTGAGGGAAAGCTATCGACCCAGGAAGTGCGCCGGATTGGCTTTCCGTGGTCGGCGGAGATGGTGGAACGTTCCAAGCGTTCTTCTGGAGCGACCCTCGCCGCGTCACGCGCTGCATTGGAGGAGGGCATCGCAGTGAATCTCGCGGGCGGAACGCATCATGCCATGCGAGGTGCCGGCGAAGGCTTTTGTGTATTCAACGATGCTGCCATCACTGTGCGAACGCTGCGACATGAGGGGGTGATTGGCCGAGCTGCAATCGTCGACTGTGATGTCCATCAGGGCAATGGCACCGCCGAAATCCTCGGCGGCGACCCGCATGTCTATACGTTCTCGATTCACGGAGCGAAGAATTTTCCGCTGCGTCGCTACCCAAGTTCGCTCGATATTGAATTGCCAGATGGTACGGATGACTCGCTGTATTTAGACGAGCTTAGGAAAGCCATCGGCGAAGTTTTGCAGCATGGGCCTTACGATCTTGTCATATATTTGGCCGGAGCTGATCCATTTGTTGGCGATCGTCTGGGGCGACTTTCGTTGTCGAAGGCGGGACTTCTGCGACGCGATCAGATGGTTATCGATGAATTCTGCGTCAAGCGTCGCATACCTCTGGCAATGGCCATGGCGGGCGGATATGCGCCCGATGTCGCTGACATCGTTGACATACACGCACAAAGCGTCGCCGTGGCCTCCAATTTCTACCGCCAGCGTCATTCGCTGTAGCCGTTAAATTTTAACGCTCGGCACCGTTTTCGATGGGCTCGTGTCGGAACGGCCAATCTGAGTTAAACTAGGTTACCTCGCGTTTGGAATTCTAACCTGCTGGGCGGTTAGAAAGCCTCGACTGATTTACCTACCTACCTTTAAATCTTACTTCAAAATGGCTTCTGGAAACTCGAAGAGCGGACTGACGACAGTTCAATGGCTTATCTGCATCATGGCGGCGATCGGATTTGCTTTCGATATTTATGAACTATTGATGCTTCCGCTTATTGCGAGAAACGCATTGCTAGAGCTAGGCGGAATTAGGCCGGGGACGCCCGAATGGTCGCTCTGGTTCACGCTTTTGTTCTACGTACCAGCCCTTGCTGGTGGAGTATTCGGTTTGCTCGGGGGGTATCTCACAGACCGACTTGGCAGACGTCGCGTTTTGACATGGAGCATCCTTTTGTACGGTGTGTCGGCGTTTGTTGCAGGATTCTCTACCAGCCTGACGATGTTGCTAATTTGCAGATGCCTTGTATTCGTAGGGGTTTGCGTTGAGTTTGTGGCGGCGGTAGCTTGGCTCGCAGAATTGTTTCCAGAGCGAGGCTTGCGCGAAAAAGTCTTGGGCTTTACTCAAGCGTTTTCGTCCTTTGGTGGGATTTTGGTCGCAATCGCGGCTGGCATTGCCGCAGCATGGGCCGGAGGCAATGTCGCTCCCCTACTCTTTGGAATAGAACTTCCCGCAGTGCAGTTGCCCGCTATTCGCTTACCAAGCTTCTTGTCGTTCTTGGGAGAAATAAAGAATGAACATGCTGATTGGCGTTATACGTTGATGTCAGGGCTCATACCTGCAATTCCGCTGATGGTCATTCGGCCGTTCCTGCCAGAGTCGCCTGCATGGCAACAAAAACGAAAGGCTGGAGTTTTAAAGCGTCCGAGTGTAGCGGAATTGTTTGCACCGAAACTGCGTCGTACGACAATTGTGACAACGCTGATGTTCATGTGCAGCTTTGGCGCTGCTTTCGGAGCGATCCAGCAGATGCCGCAGATTGTTCCAGGTTTGCCTGATGTTCAAGAACGGATCCGAACGCAAGTCGCCGAAAAAGTAGATACCGCTGCGATCACGGCGCGGCTGAAAGCGGAAGGTAAAACCGACGAAGAAGTCCAGCGTGGTTTGCTGACCGAAACGCGAAAAATTGCGGGTCCGATTGAACAAGGTGTTGCGAGCGAAGCGACGAAGAAGCAGGAAATTGGCGGTCTGATCGGCCGATTTATCTTTGCAATTCTTGCGATCTTTATCATTAGTCGCCGAAGTCTAATACGAATATTCTTAGTGCCGGGTCTGATTGTCATGCCGATTGTGTTCGCATGGGCAGCGACAACCAAGCTCAGCTATTTAGAAGTCGGTATGTTTTTCGCGGGCCTACTGACGGTAGCTCAATTTAGTTTTTGGGGGAACTATCTCCCTGGGGCATACCCATTACACTTACGTGGAACCGGAGAGAGTTTTGCAGCGAACATTGGTGGTCGCATGTTGGGAACTTGTTTCGCTGCGGTAACTCAGTGGATAGCGTACTTTATGCCGGGCGACATGGGATATGCAACCAAGGTCGCGTATGTTGCCGCAGGAGTCGCGTTTTCGCTTTACCTGGCAAACTTTATCCTTAGCTTTTTCTTGCCAGAGCCTGCCTACGAGCATGATGACGATGTCGCACCAGCAGATGCATCGGTTCCGACTTAGTTTGCCATCGCGGCCATCACCATTTTCATATCATCCCACGTAAATTTCTTTGCGTCGGGATTGCGAAGCAAGTATGCGGGGTGATAAGTGACGGCAACCTTGGCGCCGCGGTAAGCATGGAACTTGCCGCGAAGTTTGCCGATGCCCTGCGTTGTCTGCAGCACTGCGCGCGAAGCAACGGCGCCTAGGCAGACGATATATTCGGGTTGAACAGTTTCGAGTTGCGTGATGAAGAAGCTTTGGCAGTTCGCGATCTCTTCGTCAGTCGGCGTGCGGTTGTTTTGAGGCCGACATTTCACGGCGTTCATAATGTAGATATGCTCGCGATTCAAACCCATCGCGACCAAAATCTTGTCGAGCAATTGGCCGGCTGCACCGACAAAGGGAATGCCGGTGCGGTCTTCTTCGAATCCTGGACCTTCGCCAACGAAGACGATGCGAGATGAAGGACTACCATCGGCGTAGACGGTGCGAGTCCGCGAGCAAACAAGTTCAGAGCAACGCTTGCAAATGGCGACCTGCTCCGCTTGCTCGGTCAAGAAGGAGACCCGAGCCAGAGCGTCCTGCGGAGATGATTCCCATTTTCCCAAGGCTATCGGAAGACTTTGAAAAACGGGTGGCTTGCCGCTATTGGCTGGGGCAGCGGATTTCTGAGGAACCGTCGACGGGGTTGCGCGGGTGGTGGGCTGCGGAATTTCGGCAGGTGCGGAAGCATTCAGGCTCAGATCCGATGATTCACTGGGCTGTGGGAAATCTGCGGCGTGTGCGGCATACCACTGGATGACTTTGGCGGCGTCACCCTGCACCGTCCAGTGAATTCCGCAGCGTCTTAAATTCTCCAGAGTTTGAGCCACACCCAGAGCTAGGTTGTCATCAATTCCATTCATGATTCAAGTTTCGCTAGCACGGAAGTTAGATTGGGAAAGCGTTTTGGGTGAGTGGGCAAAGAGGGGTGACTTTTTTGATTAAGTCGAGCGTTCGGATTGGGAAAGAAATTCCGATTTTGACAAATGTTCGGGCAAGGAACTGCCGATGAAAGGAATAATTGGGGGTTCGATGTTCTGCTAGCGGATGCATTTTGCATGGGAGCAGGACTGCGGAAAACACAATATTAGTCGCAAGGAAGTTACTGTCGTGAATCGAATCATCGCAATCGCACTCATCTTATCGTTTGTCGCGAGCGAGTTACAGGCTCAACAGCCTACTCCAGCACGACGACCGTCGACAGCTGCGACGAATCAAGTCAAAAAGGCAGCTACAAAGACCGCAAATCAAGCTACGCCGACTGCGAAAAAAGCTCAGCCGGTCCAGCGAGCCGTTGCGGTTCAAGCCGCTCCGGCCAGCAATGGCAGCGTTGGAACAGGTGTTAGACGTTCGCAACCGGTCGTTCAAGCGAGTGCTCATCAGCATGGCGAGGTCATTTATGATGAGCACGCCCCGATGCCAATGGCTGCCGGCGAAATCGTCTACGAGACTGCCTCGATGGGATGCGATAGCTGTGGAAGTGGTACATGTGGCGCGGCCTGCGGAATTGGACCATGCGAGTTTTCACGTCCGGGACTGAACGGGTTAAACATTTGCAACCCGCCTGCAGGAGCACGCCAGCTAGTCCTATGTTTGCCAAGCCACGGCTGGGTTCAAGCTGACTATTTAGGTTGGTTTCAACGTGGCATGAACGTCCCTGCTCTCGTAACGACAAGTTCGACCGCGACCGGGCAAGGTATTTTGGGAGCTGAAGGAACTAGCAGTTTGCTTGGCGACGAATTGCTCACCGATCGCTTCGATGGTGGCCGGATCCGATTTGGATGGTGGTTTGCGAACAATCCGACTCTCGGAATTGAACTTGAGTACTTCGGTCTTGGGACCAACGAGTTTTCGTTCTCGCAACGATCAAGCGGCGACCCAATCCTGGCACGGCCATTCTTTAACGTTGCTACGGGGTTAGAAGATTCGCAGCTAGTTGCTCAAAACGGAGTGGTTGGTGGTACTGTGAGAGTTGACGGCTTCAGTGAAGTTCAAGGTGGAGCGATCCGCTTGCGTAAATCGCTTTGCTGTGGAACAACTTGTGCGACTTCCTTTATCACGTGTGGCCCAGTCCAAGCTCAATCGCGAATTGATGCAACGATCGGATGGCGCACGATTGAGTTGAATGAAGGATTGACGATTCGTGAAGACCTTCAAAGTCAGCTTACCAACGATCCAGGTTCGTTCCTCATTGAAGACAGCTTCCGAACCCGTAACCAATTTAATGGAGCTGAGTTGGGAGTTATGTGGCAAGGACGCCGCGGGTATTGGACTCTGGATATGTTGCTGCGTACTTCGTTCGGAAACAGCCGTCAAGAAATTGATATTGCTGGTTCAACCGAAATTACCGAACCTGTTGGTGGCGTGCAGACTACGACCGTTCACGAGGGCGGTTTGCTTGCTCAGTCGACCAACAGCGGCAGCTTCCTCCGTCAGCAGTTTGGTGTAGTGCCTGAATTTGGCGCGACGCTGGGATACCAGTTAACGGATCGTACACGTTTGACAGCCGGTTATACATTCATCTACTGGAGCAACGTTGTTCGTCCTGGAGATCAAATCGACTTGGACGTAAATCCTGGCCTGATTCCGCCAGCGAGCCCCGCGATTACCGGTGCTCAGCGACCTCGGTTTGCGTTTCGCGAATCGGACTACTTCATCCAAGGTGTTAACTTGGGAGCGGAATACCGCTGGTAATAAACGATGGTTAAGGATTTCTTAAGGGGCTTGCTTGAGCGAAAGCGGGACAGGTCGCATCGGAAATCTAAAAATCTGAAAAAGCTTGAACGGTCAAGGATTTTGCGTTGAGCAGAATTCTTGGCCGTTTTGCGTTTCAAAATTTGATGAGGGTTGGGGAAAAAGTTTTAGGAAATCTGGATAAAATGGCGCGATTGCGGCGTCTATGCTTTCTAAGACCGTTCGAATCAGGTCGATTGCGCAAGAGTCGCTTGGGAGGAGACCCGCTGTGGCCGATAGTTTAATACAAGCTGCGGAAGCTCTGCGCTTAGCAAATCCAGTAAATTAAAAAGACATTCGGAGAGTTCCTCATGTTGCCAGCATCACTACGTTCACTTTTTGGATCGTTGTTTGGCAGCGAAAAGCCGGCACGTAGAAATCGTCGTCAGGCAACGCGTCGACATTTAAAGCTTGAACAGCTTGAAAATCGCAAGCTGCTTGCGACTGACCTTGGTGTCATTACTGGTACTGCGTTTGTTGATGCGAATGACGATGGAGTCTTTCAAGTTTCTGAAACGCGTTTGACAAACGTTTCGGTTGATCTTTTCCTGGACGTTGATGATGACGGCGTATTCGAACCAGGCGCTGCCGACGGCGCAGCTCTCGACAACGAGATCACGAATGCGCAGGGTGAATATACCTTCAGTGGCTTGGAAGCAGGTCGCTATTTCGTTCGGCAAAATGCGGGGACCGGCGATAGCAACGGCCTGCTAATCCGTGATGAGTTTCAGACAGTCGTGATTACGGCACTACAGGCTGCTGGAACGACTAGCACGATCGATGATTTTGAAACCGGTCTATCGGGTGGCGGCGCCCAGACGATCTTGGCAACGCCAGGTAACACGGACCAAGACGGTGCGATCATTGCTGGCATACTCGGAGGCGAACGCGATCTCTTTATCCGAAACGATGGCGGCTCCAGCGGCAATATATCACTTGAAGTGGATGGTGCTGGTGCTGGCGCGGACGTGCTTACCTTTAACAACGACAACGGTACAACCGGAACGCTGTTCGTCATCTATGACGGCAGCGCTGACACTTCGCCCGCCCAAAAAGAAACGGTTGAAGTTACGGGGCTTGGCGGTTTCGACCTTACTGAAACCGGCACCCGCAACGCATTTCAGTTCTTTGCCCGAACCGATACAGCACTTGGCGCAGTTGATTTGATCGTAACGGTTTACGATGGAACAAACCAGGACAGTGTCACAGTGCCTATCGCTGTGAGTTTAACCGCTGAAGAAATACTGATTCCATTTTCCAGTTTCACTGGCGTCGATCTAACAAACTTGGGAGCTCTACAGTTTGAAATCGATACGGCTGTTTCGGCTAACGGAACTATCGAGTTTGCGGGAACTATCGGCCCAACAGTCCTAACGCAAGATTTACCCAACCTTCAACCAATGACTTTGGGAAATTTGGTATTCCGCGACAATAACAACAACGGGGTTTTTGATAGTGGCGAAGCTGGGATTGAAAATGTTATCGTGCAGCTCTTCCTGGACGAGGACGGGGATGGCGAGCTAGATGTGGGTGAAACCGCTGTTTTGGATGGGCTTGGCGACCCCGTCACTGCGACGACCAATGCAAGCGGAATTTACACTTTTACCAACTTGTTGCCGAATAGTCCGACAGCCGGAAACCCAGCGATCAGTGAATCCTATATCGCCGTTATCGATAACACACAGCTTGCCCTGGCCAATTTAACGACCAGCACGGGCAACAACGTTGCTGGCACTGCGCCAGATCCAAACAATGACGTCAACAATGATGACAATGGATTCTTGGCTGGCGCAACGACCGTCGCCTTGGGTATTCGGCTAGTGGCCGGTGCGGAACCGACTACGGATGGCGATACCGATCCGAACTCGAACCTAACTCTTGACTTTGGCTTTACACCCGAAATCGATGTTCAGGTTGTAAAATCGGGAACTGCGACGATTGACGCTGGCGGAAACGTCACTTACACCCTAACTGTAACAAACAACTCGCCTATCGCAGCGACCAACGTAGTTGTTACGGACAATTTACCGGCGGGAGTGACATTCATACCTAACGGAACGAACGGAAGCACATCGTCCGCGGCTTGGACAGAGCAAGCGGACGCTAACGCAGAACTGACGACAACGATTGCTTCGCTAGCCGCTGGTGCAGATCAGGTGCTTACCGTCGTCGTTTCCACCAGTGCCGCTGCCGCAGCGGGTACGATTGATAACATCGCAACAGTAACCAGCGATGGCATCGACACCGATGACAATAACAACGAAGACAATGCTGAAACAGTAATCACTCGCAACGCTGTACTGACTTTAACCAAGAGTGACGGAACTCGTGACACAGTTCGCCCTGGGGACCAGTTTACGTACACGCTGATTGTTACAAACACCGGAGTTTCGACCGCGAACGATGTAACGCTTGTCGACTTGTTGCCAGCCGGATACAGCTTTGTGAGTTTCGCTAGCGGTAGTGAAGGTAGTCCAACAGTCACCGATGTTGGCGGGCGAGATCAGATCTCGGCTGGAGTCACATCTTTAGCCGTCGGGGCTACGATGACCGTAGGCGTCTTAGTTTCGGTTGATACGGACATTGCTGGCACGACTATTACGAACACTGCTACCGCGGATTCAACGGACAGCGCGCCAGTGACCGCAAGTGATGAAAATGACATTCTCCGTGATCTCAACTTGCTGATCGAGAAGACCGTTACGCAAACTACCGTTGGAGTTGGCGGTCAAGTTACTTACACGCTGACGGTAACCAACGAAGGCCCAACTGCCGTTACCGGTGTTGAAGTTGATGATGACCTGCCCGATGGGTTTACGCTTGCAACAACTGGGAACCCAACCAGTGTAACGAACAGCCCAACAGCTGACCGCGATCTGCTGTATCTAGTAGGAGACTTGGCTGTTGACGAGACAAAATCTGTCCAGATTATTGTCGACGTTGGAAATTCGGTCGTCCCCGGGCAGTTCGTGAATACAGCCCGCGTTGCTGTGGATCGGCTCGTTGGATTTACGGATACGGACGACACCGACGATGAAGACTCGGTGTCTGTAACGGTGGAGCCTCGTTATGATTTGCTGATAACCAAAACCAACGGAGTCACCTCAGTTACGACCGGGGAGACTGTGACGTATACCTTAACGGTAAACAATGACGGACCAAGTACCGCCACAAACGTTGTCGTTACAGATGCATTGCCGGCAGGACTTCAGTATGTTTCAAGCACCAGAAATGGTACGACCTTCGGAACGATAAGCGGTCAGAACTTTTCAGGAACCCTGGCGACATTGGCCTCAGGTGCTACTGAAACAATCCTGTTAGTAGCAACTGTGCGCAGCAGTGCGACGGGCGCAAACATTACTAACACGGCAGAGGTAACCGCCGCGAATGCGAACACTCAAGAGACAGGTACGCGGCCCAATTCGGCTACGGACACCGATACGCTAAATCGTGTGGTGAATCTGAACATCACGAAGTCCGATTCTGCGGACCCTGTACTAGCCGGGCAATCGTTTAGTTATACAGTCACGGCGTTCAACAGCGGATCGGCTGATGCTCCAAGCGTGCTATTCAGCGATCCATTGCCGAGTGGAGTTGTCTTTGTAAGCGGTACTTTCGTCGTCAATGATAGTACCGGTCGCACTGGAAACGTAACGTTTAATTCAACTACGAACCGTCTCGAAGCAAATCTTGGTACTCTGCTGGCCGGAGGAAGCTCCACTGTTGACGAAGCTGTGATTACTATCAACGTAACTGCCGGTGGAACTACTAGCGGTACGGTAACGAACACTGCGACCGTATCGAACACGGACGATACGGCTAGTGATTCAGAGACCACGGTAATCAACCCGAATTTTGATTTGACGATTACTAAGAACGACGGAGTCGACTCTGTCGCCGTAGGCTCGCCGCTCGTGTACACCATCATTGTGTCCAACAGTGGCCCATCGACTGCTAGTAATGTTACGGTGACCGATGTCCTGCCCTCGGGGCTAACCTTTACTTCGGTTACGAGTACTGCTGGGACATTTGCTAATTCAAATGGAACAGTTAGCGGAACGATCTCCACTTTGGCCGGTGGGGCAAGTGCAACGATCACCATTAACACAACGGTCAATAATGACGTCCCGAATGCTACACAACTTAGCAACACCGCTACCGTTTCAGTTCCAACGGGAGCAGGCGAAATCAATACGGGAAATAACTCTGCGACTCATGCAGTAACCGTCAGTGCGTTAACTTCGATATCGGGCTTTGTGTATCGCGATGCGAACCGCAATGGTGTTCGTGACGCGGGCGTCGATCCTGGGCTCGAAGGCGTAACGGTCGCTCTAAATGGGACTGTGAATGGCGTTGCGATCGCTCCGCAGACTCGACAAACTGATGCCAATGGTCAATACACATTTGAGAATCTGGCGCCGGGCACCTACTCGGTCTCTCAAGTTCAACCAGAAGGGTTCTTGGATGGTGCGGCCAATGCGGGAACCACTGGCGGTACAGTAGCCGAGAACTTAATTTCCAACGTACCCATCAACGGGACCACGTCGACCAGCAACAATTTCGGGGAAATTCTGCCGTTGAGCAAACGTCGCTTCCTTGCATCGGCCAACCCAAGATAGACTAGGGGCTTGTCTGGCTTGCTATCATTGGACGTGTTGTAGAACAACTTCACGGCGTCTAGCGAGCCATGATTCCATTACTTTGACCTGGAAAGGTCTGGACGATGCATATCGCGTTGACCGGTGCAACAGGATTCTTGGGAAGTTACATTGCTGATGCGTTGTTGTCGGCGGGCCATTCGTTGCGTTGTTGGACGCGACTTGCTTCGGATCGTTCTTATTTCGCGCACAAGCCGATCGATTGGGTCGAAGGTACGCTAGGAGAGGATTTAGGTACCACCAAACTTGTGCAAGGCTGCGATGCGTTAGTTCACGCCGCACTCTGGCGGCCAGGTGCTGGATTTCGTGGTGCTGAGGGGGATCTGGAAAAGTTTGCCGAACGCAACGTGATCGGTTCCTTAAAGCTCTTTCAAGCTGCCGCGGAGGTCGGCTTAAAAAAGGTGGTGTACGTGAGTTCGTGCGCAGTTCATGAAAAGATTCTTTCTGACCGGCCACTGGATGAAACGCATCCAACATGGTCCAAATCTCACTACGGAGCACACAAGGCAGCCGTTGAAGCTTTTGTGCATTCCTTTGCAATGGGACATGGACTGCCCATTTGTGCTATTCGACCAACTGGGATCTACGGCATCGCTTCGCCGATTGAAAATAGCAAGTGGTATCCCTTAGTTAAGGATATTGTGCAGAACAAGGATGTCTCTTGCACGACCGGAGGAAAAGAGGTTCATGCTTCGGACGTTGCAAAAGCAATCGGGCTGCTTTTGAAAAGCGACGAGGTCGGGGGCGAAATTTATGCGTGCTACGACCGCTACATCAGCAATTTTGAAGTCGCTAGCCTCGCCAAGGAAATGAGTGGTAGCAGATCACAGATAGAAGGTGAAGTTAAAGCTCCCAAGAATCAGATCGATACTGGCAAAATACGTTCCGTCGGTATGAAATTCGGCGGTGTGCCGCTTCTGAGGCAAACAGTAGAAACGCTCGTAAATCACGCGCGTCGACAAAACTCCAATGCGATAAATTTGTAAAGTGTTGGCGTGTTACTGATTGTCGCCACTGGTTGGTTTGTCTTCCAACAGGTATGGCAAAAGTGCTTTAAACTTCTCTTTGCCGATGCCATTCATCGCTTTAAACGCGTCATATACAGATTCGTTTTCATTAAGAAGTCGTTCGCGGTCTTCTACCCAGCGGCGGGAAAGAGTCGGACCGAATCCAGGGACTACCTGCAATTCTGCGATCGATGCTGTCCTCAAATCAATTTTGTATTGATATGAACCAATCAATGTTTGCTGATCGACTGGTGCCTTGCTAGTCCGAATATCGCATAGCAACTGTATGCCGATGAGCAGCAGTACGCCCCAGGCTAAGCCATCCATTCGTGCAAGAGCAACTTTCGGAAGGTCGGCGGAATTCTCTTCCATTGGGATTTTTAACGCAATTGTGTGTTACGAAAGTGGCGGCTTCTTTTCGCTATCATCTATCTCAAAGCTATCAAGTCCGAATTCTTCTGGCGACATTTCAAGAAGCGACGAACCTGACTCGGACGGTTCCGAAATCGGGTCAGCTTGTGACACGGCGTTCCCCGTCGTGGCTGGCATGTTTTCAACTGGTTTCAAAACGTTCGCTTCGATTCCGGTTTCAGCGTAATACAATTCGACAGTTGCAAGTCCCATTTCGAGATCGACCACACGAATCGCTGTCCCGGCTTCTAAGATCCCACAGTTGCTGGTCGCCTCCAACACCTTGTTGTTAATTATGATTTTTCCGCTGGGTCGAAGATCGGTCTTAGCGATTCCGATTTTGCCGATCAATTCCGGTGAATTGGAATCCGTCTGTTCCCCGTAGTCAAAAGCTGCAGCTGTAGGGCGTTGGATGATCATTTTCTTTCCAATTGATGTGTGAGGATAGACGCGCACAAACACCACCAACGCTACAGGAATCATTGCCAGTACAAAAACCGTGAGCCAGCCGCCGACGTTTGTGGAGTAATGGAAACCAAAGCCTACGCCAATCATGGCCACAATTGCTGCAAGCACGATCAGAATCCCGCCAGAGGGAATCAGCAAATCGATGCCAAGCAGCAGCAGACCAATTGCGATAAGAAGCAATGCGATTAAAAGGGAGCTCATTGGTAACGCAAAAAACGACGATGAAAATAGGCAGTTATAACGATTATAGCAAATCTGCTACCGGAATCGCGAGCGATTGGGAATGAGGGCTGCAAAGCATTTGCATGTTGGTTACAAGAAACGTACCGTCTGACGTTACACTTTCAACTAGTCCATCAGGACAAGCAAATGCGGCTGATTGAGCTGATAGAACGCCTCCAAAAGATCGAACCGAACGCAAGCGATACGCATATCGCTCGAGTAGCTCTGCTCCTAACGAAGCAACACGTCGATCTCAGCACTTTATCCGATGTGGCATACTTGGAAGAAAGGTACCGCGAGCTCGAGTGGACGATGCACTCACTTCATGATCAACAAGCTGCCGTTGCCGAAGAACTTGATCTGCTGGGCGAAAGCTCCCCGGCTGAATTCGCACCAAGCCACCTTTGGACGCTTGTGCGCGGTATCAAGATTCAAAGTCGAATTCTCGATTTCTACCTGGATTAATGGATCTGTAAATCCCGGAATGTTGCCCTTCGGCGTTTTTGGCAACCAAAGTGAATGTCAAACAGCACGCGCTAGACTGTTGTCCGCAGCCCATTTCTTGACTGGCCCACGGGAAGCTCTTCGCATCCCATTCGCACGGCTGTCGCTGTGCTGAAATGGGCTCATCAGATTTGATAAGTCTTTTAGGGGTATGTAGTTTACGGAAGCCGCGTGCTTGAGCTATCATTGGCGGGCCTGTCTAAGCGCGGAGAACGGGCAATGGAAACACATCGTTGATAGTTAAACGTTGATGCGGTCAGACTTCCGAGTGGGGCATTATTCGAGAGCTGGCTGCAAAGCATCCTTGTTCACATCCTTTGCGATTGCCGTTCTTCTATGCAGAAAACAACTTACCGCTGGGCGACACCTGGTGACGTAAACGCATTCTTTGGGCTTTTGTTGGACAATATTGCGGGACTCTTTTTGATCCTGTCGCTATTGTCTTTGGTCTTTGGAATTCCAGCTGATTTTATCGTAACCCATATGATCCCAGGGACCGCCATTGGCGTGTTCATCGGCGATCTCTGGTTCTTCTTCATGGCCTTCCGCTTGTCGAAAATCACGGGTCGCAACGACGTGACTGCGATGCCTCTGGGTTTGGACACGCCTAGTGTGTTTGGTATTACCATTTTCGTGTTAGGGCCAGCGTACAAAGCGGCTTTGGCTGGCGGTATGAGCGAAATCGATGCGGCGACACATGCATGGCACATCGGGATCTTTTGTATGGTTGCAAGTGGTATCTTTAAGCTTGCTTGTTCATTTATTTCGAACTGGGCGCGTGAGATTATTCCTCGAGCAGGCCTACTGGGGTCGTTGACTGCGATTGCGTTGGTTGTAATTAGCTTTCTACCGCTACTGGACGTCTTAAATGTACCGCCCGTCGGAATGGTTGCTCTAACAATCGTGCTCGTAAGTTTATTAGGTCATGTCCCGATGCCATTCAAGATTCCTGGCTCGGTCATGGCATTGCTCGTCAGTGGAGTAATATTTTACGTCATGAAGTTTACGGGCTTGTTGCCGATCGAACCTCCTTCTATCGTACAAGTGCCCTTTGCCCCTACAGACTGGTTAGAAGCTCTGCGATTCGAATGGTTAAATGTTTGGCCACAAGCATTGAATTACTTACCGATCGCTTTGCCGTTTGCTCTCGCTACCGTGATTGGTGGCATTGATTGTACGGAAAGTGCGGCGGCTGTCGGTGATCATTACAAAACAAGTCATGTGGTCGGAGTGGAAGCGTTTGCGACGATCGCTGCAGGATTGTTGGGAGGGGTTATTCAAACGACACCTTATATTGGTCATCCAGCCTACAAAGCGATGGGGGGGAGAGCTGCATATACGCTCGGTACCGCCATCTGCATGATTCTGTTCGGAGTTCTTGGTCTGTTTTCGTACTTCTACGCGTATGTTCCAAAAGCTGCGGTATTTCCATTGTTGGTCTTTGTAGGGTTGGAGATTACAGCGCAAAGCTTTCTCGCTACTCCCAAACGCCATTATCCAGCCGTTGCATTTGCCTGCGTTCCGGCGCTGGCATACCTGTCTGTATTTTTCGCCAAGCAAGTGTTGGAGAGTACGGGGACCAGCATCAGTGATCTTCCCAATCCCGACTTGCAGATAGGTTTGTCGACAGCGATATTGCTCTCGAATGGGTTTATTATTACGGCCCTGCTCTGGTCTTCGGCCTTAGCCTTTGCGATCGACCGGCGGTTAACCGCGGCGGCTGTTTGTTTTGGGATAGCTGCGATGTTAACGCTGTTTGGAGTGATTCATTCGCCGCTCGCTGACAATAGATTGTTCTTGCCATTGCCCAGCAGCCTGATTTCGGAAGCGTGGAGTCTTCCGAGTGAGTTAGCGGGCAAGATGTGGGGGTTGTTCGCCGGATATGCTTTAACAGCCGCAGTTTTGTTGATTTGGGCTCGTTTCACACCACCCTTAAAACTCGATGATTCAACGGAAACACATTCTCATGGGACTGCGAACCTTGTTTCTTGATAAAGCTTTTACGTGAATTTACTGCAGAAAGATCCACCGCGTCCCGTTTGCAACGAGGGGGGGCGGCAGACTGACGATGGATTGCAATCTACGACGAAAAGCATTCCCAGAGTTGGCGCATGGGCACCACTAAAAAACCGCTTGTTCGCCGCGTTTTGGATTGTGGGCTTGGTTTCCAATATGGGAACTTGGATGCACGAACTCGCTGCAGCATACTATATGACACTTCTGGAGCCATCGCCAGTTTGGGTGTCGCTGGTGCGTACGTCGATGACCCTGCCAGTCTTTGTCTTCGCTTTGTTGGCAGGTGCTCTTGCAGACCGTGTTGATCGCCGCAAACTTCTCATCCTGACTCAGGTGTTTTTGTGTGTCATTACGATGGCCATGAGCCTCTTGACTCTGTTTGACTACATGACTCCGGTTGGTTTGCTCGCATGTACACTGGCAATCGGACTGGGAATGTGTGTCCATATTCCAACTTGGCAATCGCTGCTGCCGGAGATCGTTACAAAACGTGAGATACCCGCGGCTGTCGGGCTGGGCAGCATCAGTTTTAATCTTGCTAGGTGCGTCGGACCAGCGATCAGTGGACTTGTTATCGGTTTCTTCGGAGTCGCATTCGCATTCGCGGCAAATGCGTGTTCCTTTTTAGGCGTGATCGTTGTGCTTATAAGCTGGAATCGGCAAAGCCAAAATCACGCGCGAAAGAAACCATCGGGCGTCGGTTTATTCAAGTCGCTTTTGGAAGGTTTACGGTACTTGCTCAGCGACTCAAAATTGCGAAACGTCTACCTGCGGGTTGTTACTTTTGTCACTCCGGCGTCCGTTATTTGGTCCTTGATTCCGTTGGTTGCACGAGAACGATTTGGCTTGGATGCCCGAGGGTTAGGCCTTCTGGTATCCACATTCGGATTTGGCGCTGTCGCTGGAGCGATGGTATTGCCGACAATTCGCGAAAGACTCGGATCAAATTGGATTGTCTTCATGCTGACATTACTTTTTTCAATTGCATGCATTCCGATCGCGATTTCGACTTCAGCCGTGGTGGCCGGGATAGCGATGATGGCGACCGGGGCGAGCTGGATGGGAATTCTGACAACTTTAAATGCGACGATTCAATTGATTCTGAAAGATGAATTTCGAGCTCGTGGCATGAGTCTTTATCTGACGATGATTTCGTTCAGTATGGCGTTTGGGCCGCTTCTGTGGGGATTTCTTGGCGAGCACATCGGAACGAGTCCCACGTTTCTTGTGGCTGCGGTTGTGGCTTCATGGCTCTACCTCGCGACCATAAAAGTTCGGTTGGTAAACATCAGCCAAGCCGATGCCATTGCCGCGGCATGAGTGTTGTGGCGTCAGTAAAGTTTCTCGGGCACGAAAGATGCTTGATTGTGCAACTGGCCGAAACTGTCGGCACTTTTTCTGCAAAGTATGATCAGGATTGAAATGCCGAAACGAACACCGCTTGCGAGCCAGAATCGAACCTATCTCTTCTGGTTAGCGGCATTCGTCATCGCCGTGACGCTTTATTTCGCCCGTGAGGTGTTTATCCCGGTGGCGTTGGCGATCTTGTTTACCTTTCTACTAACACCATTGTGTGAGCGATTGGAACGACTGGGAGTCAATCGCATTGCTGCAGTTCTGACTACCGGAATTTTCAGTTTCTTGTGCTTGGCCGCCGTGCTGCTTTTTGTCGGCACTGAGTTTCAGAAACTTTCCACTGTGGTGCCCAGATACCAGACAGAGTTTTTAGGAAAAGTACGTTCGCTGTCGAGTTCCAATACACGACTAGGAGATCGCTTTGAGGAGTTCGTCAATTCCGTAACAAACGCTATTGCAACGAAATCGGAAGAACTCATGCCTTTGAGTGGAAGTCCCACGCCGGTCGATCAAGCTGGCGTACCGAGCGACAGTGACAGCGAAGCCGAAGCAGGATTTTGGTCAATTCCTGGCTCAGATCCCAAGAACCCGATCTTCACCAGAGTCGTTGCCGAGCCACGTAATCCGATCAGTCGCACGTTGGGATCTTTAGGAGTAGTGCTTGGGCCATTAGGAACAGTCGGACTGGTGGTCGTCTTTACATTATTCCTGTTGCTTTATCGCGATGATCTACGTGACCGAGTGGTGTTCCTTTTCAGCAGTTCAGGCAACTATATCGTTACCACAACTGCGCTCGAGGACGCCGCGCACCGCGTCAGCAAATACATCGTCGCGCAGTCGATGCTTAACTTTGGTTACGCCGTTACCGTTGGGATTGGCCTGTACCTGATTGGAGTGTTTTCTGGCCAAGAAGGTGGTTTTCCCAATCCTGTGTTATGGGCATTCTTGTGTGGCCTGCTGCGGTTTGTACCCTACGCTGGGCCTGTCATTGGGGCAACTTTTCCGTTAGTCGTATCGGTGGCAGCCTTTCCTGGATACACGGTTTTCCTCGTGACTTTGGGATTCGTCATTTGTTTAGAACTCGTGAGCAATAATGTGCTCGAACCGTGGGTATATGGCTCCAGCACTGGTTTGTCTTCCGTGGCAATAATCATCGCTGCCGTCTTCTGGAGTTGGTTGTGGGGCCCGGTCGGCTTGTTGCTCTCGACACCACTGACTGTTTGCTTGGTGGTTTTTGGAAAGTATGTACCTCAGTTGCATATGTTTGCAATTCTATTTGGAGACGAATCAGCACTGCCAACTCCAATACGATTTTACCAGCGTTTACTAACCGGCGATAAGACGAAAGCGGAGAGGCTGTTCGCATCGGAAGTCGAGCACCAAGGGATTTTGGAAGCTGGTGACGAGCTACTTCTCCCGGCTATCAGAAAAATTCGGCGCGATTACGAACACGATCGACTATCAAGTGACGCTAAACAAAAGGTAGTGACCGAGATCAAGGAAATTGTAAAGCAGCACATTGATGAACTGGACGAGCAGTGGAAAATCGCAGAAAAACTTGCGAGCAAGCAGAATGAGGCTGCGGCCAAAAAACTGAAGGATTCAACAGTTGTGCAAGCGATTGAGTCGGAGGACGCTGAGGTATTGTCCGACGATCAATCGCATATAGAATCCACTGTTCACGAAAATGAACCGCCCGCACCTAATTATCGAATACTTTGCATTCCCTCGCATGACGTCGTGGAAGAATCGCTGTTGCAACTGTTGTCCAATGCCAGTCAGTCGTCGACGACTGACATACTCGTTGCGTCGACGCGGAGGCTGCCAAGTCAGTTATTAAAAGAAATTCGCGATGACCGACCCGATGTGGTGGTGATTGGCATCATACCTCCGGGAGGTACGTTGCAAACTGAATTTCTGCTGCGGCAGATACGCGAAATTGATCAGAACCTGCCGATCATCGTGGCCTACTTTGCCAGGGTCCGGAATTTTGATCGGTTGCTGGTGCGGCTTCGCAAACGTGGCGCTACGTATCTGACGACCACGTTGGAACAGACGCGGCATCAATTGCATACGGTAGTAGATGATCTGCAGGCGAACCAGAGTCAGTCACAAAAAGATGATTTGGTTACAGACGGGATGAAAGTGGAGTCGAGAATTTCTTGACTATTAGAATGCCGAAGTTGCGTAAGGAATTCGGTAATGCGAACGAAAGCGAAACGTTAGACTATGCCAAAAATTTTACTAGTTGAAGACAACTCCGACATCAGCACGTTGATGTGTCGGCGATTGGAGCAGAATGGTTACAACGTTGTTGTCGCTGAAAATGGAGAACAAGGCGTCGCTTTTGCGACGAGTGAAAATCCGGATTTGATTTTGATGGATTTGAATATGCCTGTCTTGGATGGGTTAGAAGCGACACGTCAAATTAAGATGACGGCGAACATGATTGATATGCCGATCATTGCCTTGAGTGCGCACACTCACGAAGGGGACGAAGAGAGAGCGCGTGAGGTGGGTTGTATAGGATACCATGCCAAGCCGATTCAATTGGAAAAGCTGTTGCTGCAGATCGAGAAGTGTTTACGAAGCCAGCAGAGCGAATTGGCGGACGACTTGTAGGAAATTTACTGGATTTGGGCACCAATTGGTCGATTTGGGGGAATAGTGAATGAGGAAGTTGTCAGCAGGCGTTGCAAAGAACGGCGGAGTTTTCTAATATTCTCGTTCTGCTGCCCTTGTAGCTCAGTTGGTAGAGCAGATGACTCTTAATCATCGGGTCCAAGGTTCGAGTCCTTGCGGGGGCACTCTGTTGAGTTTGACGACATTGCGAAATCATCGCAATCGTCGTTAAAACTCGGCAAATCGCTGGCGAATTCTATTTCAGCCGCTTTCTCTGACTGGTCCTGAGTGCACCGGACTCTGCAAAAGCTTTTTCGCGATCATCGAGTCTTGCCGAATCGTTCGGTCGCTTATGTTGAGAATTTGCTTCTTAACTTCACTCACTTAAGCGATTCTCGCTTGCTCGCTCGGTTAAACTATCTCAGGATGGATAAACAAGTTCGTCGGCGATGCATCTCTGAGGCCACTATCGATATTGTCGACGATCAATGATTATTGGCTGGCAATACCTAGACCAGAGAACGCAGTAGCACGCGTAAGCCTCGATGACTATTCTGGTTTTGCTTCCAAATAGCGAATCTAATAGTCCTTACGCCATCGTGTACACAATCGGGCTCGTATTCGCTCTTCCAAAGATGATGCCATTCGGCAGAGCGCGTCGACGGCTTTCGTGTCCTGATTAGCATGAGGCCCGCTGATGCGTTTCATTCGCAAAATCAAGCTACAGCCCTGCCTTTGCTTTGCCTTACTCAACTCAACTGTGAAAATCATAAAAATAATTCTTTCTCTATTAGCTCCTGCGCTGATCGCAATTGGGCTAGACCGAATCTTTGCGCTATCGCACGCGGAATCAAGAGAAGTACCATTCCTAGTACTTTGCATGCTGTTGTTCTTTTGGCCCCTATTAACGATTGTCCCCGATCCGAAACATTTGATTGGCATCTCCGCGTTTCCGCTCATTGGCGTCTACATCGGTGCTGAATATTCGCCTTGGAGGGGTGCGGAAGATTATGTAGCAGCTTTTGCGTCGACCGCATTGGGGCTATTAAGTTTTCTCTTTTGTTTAGGCGTGACTTTAACAAAAGCGTTTCGGCCAGCCTCAGGGTGAATCGTCCGCAGGTCATTCGAAGTAAATGCAAAAAATGCGAACGTTGCGTAACCCAGTTGGTTCGGCTGCAACCAGGCAAAGACGACACCACTAACCCAGACAAAGAGTACCTTTGAATGCAAAACATGATTAGCATTGAGATTCCTGCAGGTCTGCAGCCGCTTGAACGAGGGGAGTTGTACGAATTACCTCTGTGCGACATATTCGACGAACTTGGCGATGGCGAGATTGTCGGCGGCGGCTCGCACGTTATTTCTGGCAAGATTGAATCTTGCGATGTTCAGATTACTGTGACGGATCTGGATCGAGCTGTGCCTGTGCTTGTCAAGCTGCTCCACGATGCGAAATCGCCGGTCGGTACCATTCTTCGACTTATTCAACCTGAACAACGTGTATTGCACAAAGTCACCTGACATCGCTCGGATTACAAATTGATGGACGTAGAGTGACTGAAAAGGCTTTCTTCGATAGAATATCAACCGCTGCGACTCGATTATCTCGGTCGTTACTCGATTCAACGTTAAACTAAGTGCCGAGTTTAGATAGCCAGTCTTGAATCCCTATACCCCACCATCAAATCTTGCTGCCGCATCTCTGCGTTTTCCTAGATGGCTGCGCAGATTCGTCATTTTGAACTCAATGCTGATCGCACTTCCAGGAATAGTATCTGTCGCGCTTTATGTTTCACTCGGGTTCACAAACAGCTGGCAGAGCGTTCCCGCTGCTGGTGATCCTGTAACGTACCAACACTTCGTGTGGATTGATGTCGAACCTTGGTTTGCTGCCACATACTTCCTGCTGCCCAATGCAATACTCGCTGCTGCCTTTGCCGTTTGGTACAATCGCGCACGTCACGTGAATACTTAAAACTTGCCATAAAAAGCAGACGTTCTGACGGGAAGACGATCATCCAGACGAACAAGTCGGTTTCTATCTTCATGGCTAGGGATTCTTGTCCGCTCGCCGTCAATTTTTCGAGGACGATCGAGGCTCCGTGCCAATGCCGCAGGCTCCAACTGCGTTCGTTCAGCGTCCCTATTCACTCTAGATTGACCACCCAGGATGCAAGCGAGCGTTGATAAGAGTTCAAGTAGCAAAGAGCTACACTACATTTTGAGATTAACGGCGCCTTCGCCTCAGTACTGAAGGTGGTTGTCGCGTTAGATAGTTGGGGACTTGGTGCAGCCCTTACGGAGACGGAGAAGAGAAGCTTGGACGATCGCGCCGCGTCAACGTTGTGAAGGCGAATAGCTGACTGCTTCTCGCCTTCGAGGAAGTTTACACAGGTGTAATACTCGTTCTGGCTTAAGATCCGCTGACAGCATCTTTTAGATCTTGGCCTGCGTCTTGGATGGCGTCACCAGCGTCTTCGGCGCCATCACGAATGTCTTCATAGGGGCGGGCACCAACAGCGTCCTTTACGCCGTTCGCCTGATCGCCACCTGAATTTTGTTCGCAGGCGGGAAGGACCAGAAGCATCGATGCTAAGATCAGTTGGGTGTATAGTTTCATGTTTATGCTCTCCGAATGGTTCGCTATTTCAAGACGTCATGACGGTAGCAGGAGAACGACTTAATAGCCTTAGCAGTTTCACTGAAATCGCCTGCAAGTCGGCTAACGACATTCCACAGGCAAGCAGTCGCATCGAATCGCTTTGCTTACAATTAAGAAGTAAACATCATCGCGCATGTCGGCGATTTTCGCTCTCAATAGGTTTGCAAGTTTCAAGCTTAACTTTTTCGAGGTCTAGCGTTAGCTGTCGATTAAACTCGTCGTCCACCGAGATTTCCGCTTACAAACTGTAGCGCCCAGATGATACGGGCAGATGTTATGGCCTGATGTTACGAGAGTAATTGCTGGGCAATACCTTTCTCCGAGTTGGGGGATCCGCGGTTGATCGTGGTTTCCGTGTGAAGCGGTCGAACTATCGCCTTGGCCTTTCTGTTTCGACTGGCTGGTAAAATTTCACGTACGACAGGATGTTTTGGGTAACTTGTGAGGCCTTTTTGGATAGGGCGAGATAGATTGATTGCCGAATATAGTTTTTGGGTGGAATCTGGCGTATGTCGATAGCAAGATATGACGAAGTAGCTTAAGACGTCGTCTCGTTGCGCTCGGACGCAAGAACTTGCATACGGAGGTGCAAAATCAGTGAATCGAATCTATGCAATTGTCACTGGTGCTTTGCTCTGGACCGCTATCTTGCGCTGCGAAGCAATTGCGCAGAGTGTGACTTCAGATTTTGAGTACGCCCAGTCACGGCCAATTCAAGCAATTGACCTTAACACACCGATTCGCTTCAAGCCTGTCTTAGGAATCGAGCTCGGCTTCGTATCGCTCGTACGCAATACACCCGACAGCCAACCATTCGTCTTTGACCAAGACGGCAATACCTTGCTAAATATGGACGACATGCGAGGCGATCCAGGAATCGGATTTGACAGTGTCGTTAACCTTTACAACCTCTTTAGCGATCATCGCGCAATCGATTTGAATTTTCGCTATTTTTCTAGCGGAAACATGTCGTACGATGAATCTGTTCGAGCAACTCAGGTGATTCCCGTGTTTTACAGCGGTATACCGGTAAATCCCTCTGGCGAGGGAAGATTCGAATATGAGTCGAATTTGGATAGCACGGAGTTCAATGTTGGCGTTCGTTTGCTTCCACGAACGCGGTTCATAGCGGGCTTTCGGCACCTTCGACTCGAAGAACGGTTTGACATAACTGAAGTCATCAATTCGACAACTACAGGTTATTTCTCGTCGACTAACAATCGCTTGTACGGTGGTCAGGTCGGTATCGAAGCGACTCCAATCTCAAATAACTGGGGACAGCTAAGTGGGTCTGTGAAGTATGCGTTCTGCAACGACAATATTGGCGGCAACGCCAGCGCTGCTGACGCGTCCGGTTCGCCGATATCAACAACGGTGAGCGGGGACAGTGACGCAACGATCCTGGACCTGCAGTTGGGCGGAACGTTGTTCCTGACTCGATCGTTATCACTTTACAGTGGCTACCAAGGCCTGTTGCTAGAAGACATTGCAACTGCACCCGATCAAATTGGGAACGCGACTATATTTTCACCATTGAACAATCCGACGATTGGCGACGCGCAGTTTCACGGATTTGCTATGCGATTCGTGGGTGTCTGGTAGTGCTTAAGAGCGGGTGCTTGGGGTGATGAAGTTATTGCGTCAGAAATCGCCAAATTCAGCCGGGCCGGCCAGCTTGAGTCTTAAGCAGCATTCATTGAAAAACGTGTGCACGTTCGCATAAAAAGCCCACAAATGGCACTTTTCGGGTCAAGTTTATCGTTTGCGCCAGCGTTTTCGTGCGAGAGTCGCAAATAATGATGTTGTGAACATTACTGCTATTGCAGTCACATTAGAAATGTCGAAGGATGAAAAAAGCTTCATTGCGTTTGTTTGCACGCTTTCAAGCTCCTTGTAGATCGACGGAGTTTTTCGATGGCAGTCATTTTGATGTTGATAGCCGCATGGTTCATCGCATCCGCACTTTTTTGCCTACTTCTCGGTAAGTGCATTAAGCGCGGACTAGGGGAACTGTCTGAACAGGATTCAGCTGTTGGTTCCTTGTCTAGCCAACTGGCATCATCAAAATCGACCGGAACAACTTTTTCCAGAGCGAGATCGCACAATTCCCGTCGCGCTGCGGGCTGACGACTATTTGTCTGAATCGCTGGAACCGATGCGACTGAAAATCTCATACGCATCTGCTTGCAATGCACGCACGGGTGCCCAATCGTCTTTGTAATTCACGATCGCAAATCGATCGGTGCCGACCGAACCAAAGGTCGACAGCAAACCAGTATCTGCCCAATCGAAATTCTCTAGTGTTTTACGAATAGCGTCAGCCATCGTAGGTGAGAGAATGTTCGAAAAACCGATGACGCCAGGTGGATACGGTTCCGACTCGTAAATTGTACGGAAACTGCTCTCTTTGATTTCGCCATCTGCAATCATCCTCCCGAGAATGTCACTAGCAACCGCGGCGACTTCTACTTCACCCCTGGCGATACCGCGAATTGAATTCTCGTGGCTGCGCGAAACGCCCCAGTTGTAATCAGCATCTGGCTGCAAATTATGTTGCTTCATCAAAAGCACCAGAGCGGCAATGCAGCCACTGTTAGAGCGCGGGCGTGTGAAGGTAAGTCGCTTGCCGCGAATGTCGTCCAGCTTTTCAATCTTACTGTTTGCTCTGGTGATAATCTTCATGGTGTATCGATATTCGCCGCTTGCATCGGCAAAGCAAGCAACGGGTACGAACCCGCATTGATTCACCGCTGCTTCTACTTCGCCAGTACCGAACGCAGTGATATGCAGCCGACCATTTCTTACCGCATCGATCTGTTCGTCGGTGTCTTTGAATCGTACCAAATTCACCGGGCGGTCTAATTTCTCTGACAAGGCAGCTAGGAGTTCTTTCCATGTTGCATCGTTGGAAGCGTCATCTCCAGAGGCAATATAGGAAAAGAGGACTTCGTCCGGCTCAATAAATTGATTTGGATTGATGGGAACGTCGGCTATTAGATCGCCGTCTTCATCGTTGTAAGCTCCAGCAAGCGTTGTCGAAGCGTATTGGTCCCCAAGCAGTTTTCGGAGAGAAGTCTTTTCCAATTTGTTCTGGGCGGATTTCTCCATCCTACTGCTGTAGGCGTAGATACCCCACGCAACCAACGCGATTGGAATGATAGCTAAAACGACACGCAGTAAAGAGAACTCTTTGCCCGATGGGCTGGTGGAAGCATCTGCCATAATTGTCTGCCTGTGCGAAAATGCAGCAATGGATTTTCAACCCAATTGACAGCATACCAGTGGGGAAGCGTTTTGCAACGCAGGCAAGATAGTCCACTGCTATGAATTCATATTTCAAATATGCGTTGTACCCACTGCCCCTTAGACTCCTTCTGCAGACCAAAGTTGACAGTGAACATGGCGGTGAACAGTTTTACCATCAAAAAAGGCTGGTGGAATTTCGCAAAAGCTTTTGTGAAATACTTGAGTTGACGTCGTCGAGGTGTTAACCTCACGTTACTTCATTGCAACTCTACCGAGTGACGCAACTAAACAGCAGTGCCGACCCCGCGGCACTGCTGTTTTTTTATGCATCTATGTTCTTGGTCATCCAGACGTGGTCGCCGAGTTTTTCCCGACATGCGCATATCATGCCATTCTCAATTTGTGGCAGTAGTCTTAGAGCCGCAAGGATTTTGGAACGCCATTAGTCCCATCTGTTGTGCTCGGATGTTCATCGGTGTCAAATGTCATCACCATACTCGCGGCCTAGGTCTAATTCTAAACATATGAATGCACATGGCGTTACACGTCTTCCAATACAGTTACCGCCGGTGATTTTTGGGGCGACTGCACTTGGAAATCTGTTCTGCACGCCCAGTGATGATGCCAAGCACAATATTGTTAAGGAATGGATGCGAGAAGCTGCTACGCCAGTGGTCATTGACGCGGCGGGCAAATATGGTGCTGGCCTTGCGCTTGAAGTAATCGGGCGAGAGTTGCTTAAACTAGGCGTTGCGGAGAGCGACGTCATCATTAGCAACAAGTTGGCATGGCGACGTGTTCCGCTGATTGGGAGCGAACCAACGTTTGAGCCGGGGGTTTGGCATGATCTGAAGTTTGATGCCGTACAGGACATCAGCTACGAAGGCATCTTGCGGTGTTGGCGAGAAGGCAACTCTCTACTTTCTCCATATCGAGCGCAGCTAGTTTCGGTACACGATCCCGATGAATATCTCGCTAGAGCGACTGATGAACGAGATCGCCATCAGCGACTTGACCATATAAAGGCGGCATATGAGGCTCTGATGGAACTTCGGGAGCGAAACGAGGTATTAGGCGTTGGGATCGGAGCTAAAAACTGGCGAATAATTGTAGAGCTGAGCGAGAGTTGCGAGTTCGATTGGGTGATGTTCGCAAATAGCTTTACGATCATGGAGCACCCCTTGGAGCTATCGCTATTCATCCAAGATTTGCACGCGGATGGGGTGACGGTGATCAATTCTGCCCTTTTTCACGGTGGGTTTTTGCTGGGACGCGACTTTCTAGACTATACGCCAGTCGACCTGCAAAATTCACGGCATCAAAAAGCAGCGCTGTGGCGAACGGCATTCAATGAGTTTTGTCACGAACATCAATTGAGCTCTTTCGAACTTGGATTAGCATTCGGAAAATCGCACCCCGGTATCTCCTCTGTTGCACTCAGTAGCAGCAAACCAGGAAGAATCTCAAGTCAGCTTGCCGCGTTTGATAAAAAGTTTCCGCCGACCATCTGGAGCGAATTAAAACAACGCGGACTCGTTGAATCCCATTACGCCTATCTTTAGAGGCAGATAAGGTGTTCTAATCGTAAGGCGAGTACTTGAACCGTGCGCTAGTTGCAAGTCATAATGATACGGTCCCTCCAAAGCGAGTATTCCCACTACTTGCTGTCCCACCTTAGCGTAAGCTGCGCACATGCGATGTTCTTCAATCGGCGTTCACAACGTTTTTGTTCTATTGTTTGTAATGTTCCTAAGTAGGACAGGTTGTGCTGTTGACTTTGAACGTGATGTGTTACCAATTTTGTCCGACCGCTGTTTTGTTTGTCACGGGCCAGATGCCGGGGCCAATGATTCCGGTCTTCGCCTAGATATCGAATCGCATGCGAAAGCTGCGTTACCAAGTGGATCTGGCGCTGCTATTGTTCCAGGCGACATTGATGCAAGTGTGTTGATAGATCGGATCATTTCCTCCGACGCATCGATCGTGATGCCGCCGCGTGAATCAAAGCTAGAATTGAGTGTTGGCGAGATTGATGTGCTGCGGCGATGGATTCAGGCAGGCGCGACATACACAGGGCACTGGGCATTTGAACTTTTGCCAACCAAAGTGACGATTCCGCAAGTTGAATTGGGCCCATGGGCAAGCAACGAAATCGACTCTTTTGTCGCAGCAAAACTGCAGGAGCAAGGCCTGAGCTATGCACCTGAGGCACCTCGCTGGCAGTGGTTGAGAAGAGTGACATTTGATCTCACAGGTTTACCACCTACGTTAGAGGAGCTTGATGCCTTCGAGGCCGATCGTTCGCCAGATGCTTACGAAAAAGTTGTAAATCGGCTGCTGGAATCATCAAGTTTCGGCGAACACTTCGCAGTTGCTTGGCTTGATTCAGCTCGCTATGCCGATAGCTATGGTTACCAGTCAGATCAATTGAATACTCAGTGGCCATACCGCGATTGGGTTGTTCGAGCACTCAACGAAAATCTTCCTTACAACGATTTTCTAACGTGGCAACTAGCGGGAGACTTACTGCCAGATGCGACGCAAGATCAGATCTTGGCTACTGCGTTCAATCGGTTGCACCGGTTGACGAACGAAGGAGGTGCAGTGTTCGAGGAATGGAAAACGGAGAACGTTGCTGATCGTGTGCATACTTTTGGAACAGCGATGCTTGGGCTGACGCTCGAGTGCAGTCGTTGTCATGACCATAAGTACGATCCGATCTCTATGCGCGATTACTATTCAATCTTTGCTTTCTTTAATTCGATCGACGAAAACGGTTTATACGATCGCAGTGAAAAAGTTCCGTCTCCTACGATGCTCCTGCCTACAGATGGTCAACGTGAGCAACTTGCGCTCGCGAAACAACTTGTTCGTGATGCCGAACAAAGATTAGGAGAAGCCATTTCAGAGAAGAGTCGCGCATTGCGAACTTGGTCTGGCGATGAACGTACGATAGAAAGCGAATGGCTGCCCGGGATGCGTGTTGCACTTGATTTTGACGAGCTAGATCCGAAAGCTTTTTCAAGTGTTTACTACGATTCAATTGATGCAGGTGCCGTCGCGCCGCTGAATCCACGCGTTCAAGTTATTGACTCGCCTCTTCCGCGTTTACGGCCCTTTGTTGGCGAAAATAAAGCGGTGAGACTAGATGGAGAGCGCGGAATTACATTGCGTTCGGTTGGAAAGTTTGACCGATGGACTCCGTTTAGCGTCGCACTGACTTTCTTTGAAACGACACGAGTCAATGATCGAGTCGTGTTGGTTCACCATTCACAAGGTACAGACGCTGGTTACAACGGATGGGACCTGACGATCAACGATGGGTTCCTAGAGTCAAGACTGTATCGTGTGTGGCCGGGGAATGCGATTGGCGTGCGTACTAAAGATAAAATTCTAGCGGAGCAATGGTTGCAAGTCACAGCGACATATGATGGCTCATCAGACGCAAGTGGTCTTGCGATTTTTCTCAACGGCCAACGTTTGGACGTTGAGGTTCTTCGCAATGACCTGTTAAAAAGTGCCAACGTTGGTGAAGCTCACGGTGGCAAACTTGTGATAGGTCATCGCTTTCGTTCGCGAGGGCTAGCAGACGGGATGGTCGACGACTTTCGGTATTTTAATCGTGAACTTACCACTCCTGAAATCAGAGCACTTGCAACTACAGAGTCGGTAGAGCATACGGCTGAATCTTTCGTTAAAGTGTACGACGAAGAGGTTGCGGAACTGAACCGCGAACTGTACGAACTGCGTTGGAATATGGTGA
This sequence comes from Njordella aestuarii, assembly GCF_056494165.1. Lineage (NCBI taxonomy): Bacteria > Pseudomonadati > Planctomycetota > Planctomycetia > Pirellulales > Pirellulaceae > Njordella > Njordella aestuarii. The sequence goes on along the minus strand of NZ_CM151397.1, from coordinate 4,708,017 downwards.
TGGCCGAAGAGGCAATCGCTGAGATACCGATTATGAAGGAAATGAACCCGACGCCGCCTGCATTCATTTTGGCTCGGGGGCAATATGATGCGCCCAAAACGGAAGACAAGAGAGTTACGAGAGACACGTTCGAGACCTTGCAGCCTCCATTTCCAAAGGATGCACCTCGCGATCGTCTAGGGCTTGCCATTTGGCTTACAGATCCGGACCATCCACTGACGTCGCGCGTGGCCGTCAATCGTCTGTGGCAAAATTTCTTTGGTACAGGTTTGGTTTCGACACCGGAAAATTTTGGCCGACAGGGGGATGTGCCCGAGTATCGAGAATTGCTCGACTGGTTGGCGAGGGATTTTGTAAACAGCGGATGGGATGTGAAGCAAGTTTGCCGAAAGATCGTGCTCTCATCGACATACCGACAATCTTCGCGAGCATACAAAGAAAGTGTTGAACCCGATAAGTCGAATGAATTCTTAAGCCGCGGTCCGGCATATCGGCTCAGCGCAGAACAGATTCGCGATTCAGCATTATTCGCGTCCGGATTACTGAATCGTAGTATTGGCGGTGCGCCAGTTTTTCCTTACCAACCGGGCGGCGATCTGTGGAGAGAATCCAACGAAATGTCGCCTGCATATCGTCAGTCCAGCGGTGCTGACTTGTATCGTCGCTCGCTCTATTCCGTTTGGAAACGCACCGCACCTTTGCCCAACATGATGACCTTCGACGCTTCCAGTCGAGAAGTCTGTGTCGTCAATCGAGCGCGAACTAGCACTCCGTTGCAAGCTTTAGTTTTGCTCAACGATCCACAGTATGTCGAGGCTTCCAGGGTTCTAGCCGCCCACTTGTTGGTTAGCTCTAACGAGATTAGCCCCGCAATTGCAACTGCGTTTTTTACACTGACAAGTCGACGCCCAGACGAAGTAGAACATAAAGAACTGACGCGGCTATACAACGACGAACTTGCGTACTTCCAAACGCATCCCGACCAAGCCAAAGAGTTTTTAGAGGTGGGGCAACTGCGTGTTGAAGACGATGATCCGGCCAGAGTCGCGGCGCTGGCAACAGTATGCCAAGCAATTCTGAGCTTAGATGCGGCAATCTGGAAAAGGTGAACCTATGTTCGAAACAAATCGAAACGTTTTTGAGATTAACCGTCGCGTATTCTTTGGAAAATCAGCTTACGGTATTGGCGCAATTGCGTGCTCGCAGTTATTGCAAACTGGAGTTTGCGGTGCGACTGAGCCGGTACCGTCCTTGCCCGAGGAAACTTCCGCCGGATCATTGCTGAGGCGAACGCATCATGCTGCACGCGCAGAGCGTGTGATCTACTTGTTTCAATCAGGCGGGCCCGCTCAACAAGATCTCTTCGATTACAAGCCTCTCTTGAACGAACTTAACGGGCAAGAACTGCCACCTGAAGTGCGCGGTGGGCAGCGGCTGACGGGTATGTCGGTCAATCAAACCTCCCTACCATTGGCTGGTTCTCATTTCAAGTTCGCGCAGTACGGCAACTCAGGGGCTTGGCTGAGTGAAGTGTTGCCGTTTCATCGCGATATCGTGGACGATGTATGCTTTGTCCGATCGATGTATACGGAGGCAATCAATCATGATCCGGCTATTACGATGTTTCAAACCGGCAGTCAAATTGCAGGACGCCCGTCGCTTGGAGCATGGCTCTCGTATGGGCTTGGATCGGAGAACCAGGAGTTGCCTGCGTTCATTGTCTTAGCGTCGGCAAACCAAGGCGGCCAGCCATTATATGCGCGACTGTGGGGGTCGGGATTCTTAGATTCAAAACATCAAGGTGTTCGGTTCCGTGCCGGCAACGAACCAGTGCTCTATCTATCGAACCCTCCCGGCGTATCAAGTCACAGAAGACGCGCTCAACTCGATGTAATCAACAGCCTCAACGAACATCAACACGCTGTCGAGCTTGATCCCGAGATCGAATCGCGAATCGCTCAATACGAGATGGCTTTTCGTATGCAAACGAGTGTGCCTGAGATTACGGACATGACCGACGAGACTGAGGCAACTTTTGAGTTATACGGCCAGGATGCTAAGACCCCAGGTACGTTTGCAGCAAACTGTTTGCTCGCGAGGCGTTTGGCAGAAAAAGGTGTTCGATTCATTCAGTTGTACCATCAGGGTTGGGACCACCATGGGAGCCTTCCAAGCGGCCTAAAAAATCAAGCGTCCGAAACGGATCGAGCTTCCGCAGCGCTAATAAAAGATTTAAAGCAGCGCGGGCTCTTAGACGATACTCTGGTGATCTGGGGCGGCGAGTTCGGTCGAACATCTTACTCGCAAGGTGTACTGACAGACGACAACTATGGTCGCGATCACCATCCAAGATGTTTTACAACGTGGATGGCAGGTGGAGGCATCAAGCCAGGCATCACCTACGGTTCGACGGACGATTTCAGCTACAACGTTGTTGAGAACCCTGTGCATGTGCACGATTTTAACGCGACGATACTTCATTTGCTGGGCATCGATCATGAACGACTAACGTATAAATATCAGGGTCGGCATTTTCGGTTGACCGATGTGCATGGCAAAGTCGTCGAGCAGATTCTTGCCTGATGAATGCACTGAATCTACCTAACGGTATCTTTCATTTCGCAGCTCTATTCTTTGCTGCTCGACTTCGGCTAAGCTTAATAGCTTCGCTGTCGGGAGTTTGCGGGCCTGTGAGAAAGATTTTGTTAGATCGAGACGAACTGGCTATGAGCAGTCATTAGCTCGATACTGGCATCGAGCGCACTGCGCATGGCGGCTATCTTACGCACGTGATTTAGTGCATCCAACACGGTGTTATGTAGATTTTCACACTGGAGTTGGGCTGAGTCGACTTGCGATCGTACTTCACGAAAGACGACTGAGAAACTGCCAGCATTGGTAGAACTTACCGACTCTTTCTCGCCAGCAAACTGGACGAACCGCAGTGTACGCGTATTCCGATTCAGTTTATCAAGTTGCTTTTGAAGCGAAATCATCCCGCGTTCCGTCCCACACAGGTGGTCGAAAACTTTTTGAGTCCGGGTAGTAACTTGCGTAAAAAGCGTGCGCATCGTCTCATCTAGTAACAGGTCACTGCCTGATATTTTTTTCGACAGAATCTCTTCACAGAAATGGAGGCAGACTTCGCTTTGAAGTTTGGTGGCACCAACATCAAAAATCAACTGGTTCAGCACCTCTGTCAGATTTCCCATCCTTGCAGTAAGCTCGGCAATTACCAGTTGCGAGTCATTAGATACGTCGCCTAAAGACTCCGCTACAACCCGTAGTGTGGCCGCGCGGTTACCAAGCTTATTTGCTTCGATGGTTGCATTGAGTGAAAGCGTTCGTAGCGATTCGGCAGACTTAAGCACCGAACTTGAATTTTTCGCCAGCTGCACGTTTAAAGCTTTGAATGCGTCCAGTTGATCGAAAATGATTTGTAATTGAGCATCAATCAGACCGCACTCGCGCCAGAGTTCCTTAAGTCGAATGTCATCCGTTTGGAAATGGTTGAAGTCCGGCGTTGAAACGTGCTTGTTCAACAGTTTGCTCTGCCTGGCGGAAAGTTCTACCGATAGAGCTTGCTGCATAAACTCAGTGTAATTTGAAAATCCCAAAGCTATCAGCTGCCGATTGAGTTCTTCAGATGATGCAGCCATTGCAGCAGCACGCTGCTTAGGTTCGGTTTCCTTGCTCTTTTCGATTCGCAATAGATCTTTATAGAGTTCTTGAACGACCGGAAACAACTGACTACTTGGTTTAAGTCGAATGGAAAGATAGCCGTTTTCACATGGCATCACGACTGCAAGAACCCAGTAGTAACGTCCATCTTTGGCGAGGTTCTTCACATACGCCGCAATTGTTTCGTTACGCTGAATCGTATCCCAAAGCAGCTTAAAAACTACGCGCGGCATGTCGGGATGGCGTACGACGCTGTGAGGAGATCCGTACAGCTCGGTTCGGTCAAAACCAGACACCCGTTCGAAAACTTCATTCCCGTGTTTGATAACTCCTCGCAAATCAGTTGTCGAAAAGAATAACTCTTCGAGGTGAAACGCTCTCTCCTCATCCAGGATCGGCTTTCGATGTTGAAGTACCAAGCTACGCTCCAACTAATAGCGAAAAAATTGCAATGAACATTGAGACGTCTTATTCAGACATATTCTTTATCGCCAAATAATAGCACGCGTTCACAGATAGATTCAGAATCTGGGCCTCAATTTTTGAAGAAGGCGTGCTCGACCGTTGCGAGATGCACGCGTGACTAAATCGCACTTGGGTGTGCGAAATTTGTTTCTGAGGATGTCGGCGATCCGAAGCCGGCGGTTCAGAAACGTACCAAGTCCCAGAACGAATTTTTTGCATATGAAGCACTAGAGCGACTGCGTTTCGACTTCAAGCATGCGCTCGTATTGTTGTAGGATTTCTGGCGGCGCAAGTTGTTTCAAATTCTGCGCTAATATGACAACTTCTAGCGTGTCAATCAAGCGACGCAGCTTGACGCCTCGGAGCTCGTGTTCAGTTCTTTGTTCGGTGGATTTCTCTCGCTCCTCAAGCCTTTCTGAATAAATGTCGTAACCGGGGAGCTGGCGGATTTCTGCCAACAAGCTTTCGTGATCGGATGATTTCAGAATTGCGGAATCTTCCCATGTATTCGTATCCGCTATCTCAGGCCAATTTTTTTCCAGTTCGGTAAGCAATTCTCGTCGGCCGCTACGTCCGCGCCCGCGAAATCCACGGCGACCAAAAGGACGTTCTTCAACGATGTGAGTTCGATGTTTCTCGACGACGTTCAACCCAGTATCGGAAGTTTCAAATCCAAGCTCTGCACCGAGTTCGAGGATGATCCGTTTATGGTGAGACGCTGCGAGCGATGCTAAATCCTCGAGCGTTTTGTCAAGAGACATGAGGTCTTCTTCATCGAAGTCAGCTAGCGAATCGCCCGACTCCGTTTCGTCCTGCTGTAAATCTTCTTCAGCCGAAGTCGAATTGTTGTCGTCGTCCGTATTAGGCTGGTCACGAAAGTTCCGAAGTTCATAGTCGCGAATTTTGCTGTACGTTCGGAGCAAAATGTCGGATGACGTGAGCGGTATGTCGATGGTGTTACTCTCGATGACAGTATGCGCATAAGCTTCTGCAAACGAAATTTTCCCATCACCGTTTGCATCGCAGCCAGTCATTGGTTCGCCGGTTCTAGTCCGACCTACAAATGCGCCCCAGAAATAACTACTAAACTCTTCGTCATTTTTAATGTCTGGCCGACAACCTGCAGCAGCCAGATCATGTTGCTGAGCAAAAAAACCTATGCGTAGCTGTTTGTGAAGCGGGGCATCGTCGTCGGCGTCTTCAAAAATTAAGTGGCTAAAACCACCGCAGTAGCATTGGGCCATAACGGATATCACGGGAACATCTTCCGGAAGCTCGTCAAGCCATTTGGACAAGTCGCGAACCTTTATCGACTCACGATTCCAGCAATCAATGGTGGTATTGAAAGGATCTCGACCGCGCGCTCGGCTTCCATGAGCGGTCACGTACATAATCAAGCGATCGCCCGTTTTGATTTCCTTGGCGAGAGTATGAATGCTCTGCTGTACCAAGTCAGGCGAATTAGCGCCTAAGATATTTGGTACACGATGATTGCGATAGTAAACGCGTTCATTGTTGCGTCGATGAAGCCCAGCCAGAAACTGGTACAGAGGCGAATCATTACGTTCAGACGTCATTAGAACTTGAAGATCTTCGTCCGTATCAAATCCATCTGCAAAGTGGATTCTGTGATTTCTGTCAGTGCGCCCTTTTTCATTTAGCACTTGTTGAAAGAAAAGTACGTTCGCTTCGAGAGACGCTTGGTTGCCAGATGGTTCGTAGCCCCCTCCAATCGTGATGAGGAAATCTTTACCAGTCGCGACCGGACCGAAGCATATTGATGCCGATAGCAAAGTTGCACCCTTAAGCATCTTGGTGCACGAGCTTGCACACGAGCGAAATAGCAGTTTATAGAAACGATCAAAGCTCACTGTAGTTCCTCCCATGCGGAAATTTGTAGTCCTCCGATTGTACACGATTATTTTAGGGGCATATTCAAGTTGCCTCTCGGCTGAACTGCACCGCCGAAATTGTAGCAAACAAACGATTTTTTCTACCTTAGCTCGCTTTTTTGCTACTTTGGCTCGTGTTTTTTGATCGAAGGAATCGGAAACGCAGTTGCTCTTTCAGTTGGCGCTCCGAAGTTCGGCTTGCCAGTCTCGTCGAAGGAAAACGGCTGCACGTGAACGCTTCGATTCCATCCAGGCTTCCGGTCGTTCTTTGCATGGTAAACGTGCCACCATTGATCGCCGAGATTTACGAAACATGCATGGCCAACTCCGTAGACATTTTCGGTTGCCTGAAATGCAGGCTCCGAGAACTTGCGCCAGCTCTCGGGGGCAAGAGGGTTGTCGCCAACAAGTTCTAGCATTCCAATTTTGTAAGTGGGAAGCCAGGACGCCGCAGTCGAATATGTTACAAAAGTGCGGCCGCTATGCTGAAGCACTTCGGGGGCTTCATGCAGTCCCCGTGAGTCCAGCCGTTCCTCTGTTCGTTCCCATAGATGATCGTCATTATCACAGATTAACACCCGAGGTCCACTCAGCTCAGTAGGGGATTTCATCAGCGCAATATAAAGGAACTGCTGGTCTGTGCCGGGAGCATCCCAACCAGACCAAATTGCATAACGACCACTTGTGTGTTCTAGGACGGTCATGTCGATCGCCCAAACATTCGGCGAAAGTCCATCTGGCCCGTCGCCGGTCGCCAATGGACCATGCAATTCATATTCGCCCAGCGGGTCGTCGGTCTTGCTTTTCAGTACGTATGCTAGATGATTCGCGTTGTTACCGTCGGACGCAGCAAAATAAACAAACCAGTGACCGTCCAGGTGATGAAGCTCTGGCGCCCACACCTCTTTCGAATATGGACCGCTCTCCGGTGCACTCCAGATTACGTGGGGATCGCCGAATGAGTTGAGCGTCTCGCTGGTGCTGATGATTATGCCCAGATCATTGTTTGAACGGCACCAAAGTAGTCGATTTGCATTCGGATCTACGACAACCCACGGGTCGGCACCTTTGCCAATAGGATTCGTGAAAGTGGCATCGGCGGAACCTTCCTTAATCAGTTGCGCACGGCCAAAACTTGATGAACTCAAGGTGATGCACAAAATAAGGCAGATATCGAATAGTGGTCTAAGTGACTTTTGAGAAGGCATAAGTTGGGTGTGATTTTACTTGGAAGGGGGAAGCTCGAAGGCCTGCGACGGTCCATGCTTTGTCGCAGTTGTAAAGGCGTTTAGGCGATTCAAGAGTATACCAAAGTCTTTGACTTAAAAATGAAACAGTTGTGGACGCATTTCGCATTCGATAGAATCGCCCTGCTCTTCGGAGCCCTTCCGAGGAAAATCTTAGTTGGATTGGGACACGCTCGCTCAGTCGCACGAGTCGGTTCGAATGGGGAGTTCTGCGCGGAGCAGCTGGGTTTGCGGAATGCGAACAGGTTGCTCTACTGTGCTGCCATCCAATCGGGAAGTTGATCGGGGTTCGCTTAGAGTTACTGCGTCATTTTCAAAGAAAGAACGAGCACAAATGTCAGCCGGCCTGCCACCTATTCATTCGAATCCTTACGCTCATAATCCAAACATGTCAGGGCAAGGCAGCGTCCTTAGCTACGGAGCAGTTGGGGGCGGGCCACGCCTAAGAATGGCGAGCTATGGGCAGCGGTTCGCGGGGGCTCTGGTTGATTCTGTCGTGGCACTTCCGTTCATGCTTCCGGGCTTCTTTCTAGTCATGATTGCCACAGCGATGGAAGGACCAATAGTACAGAATGCTGAACCCGAGTTTTCGGCGCTCGAGATCGTCGGAATGATTTTGATGTTCTTAGGTATGCTTGCCTGTGCTGCATTTCAGATTTACCTGCTTGCAACACGATCGCAATCGATCGGCAAGTATGTCGCCAAAACGCAGATCGTAGAATTTTCGACCGGTCGCCCAGCGACTTTTGTTAGCTGTTTTCTCGTAAGAGGATTGGTAAACGGACTTATTGCGGGCATACCCTGCATCGGGGCCGTCTATGCTCTCGTTGACATTCTTTTCATTTTCCGCGACGACCGACGTTGTGTCCACGATCTCCTCGCGAATACGAATGTCGTCGACATCACATAGAATCGACATCACATAGAAATGAACGGTGTCTTGTCGTTCGACAGTTGAGCAAATTTCCACAATCCAAAGTTCGTTATCCGTTGCCTTTGGCTTGAGCGTGAGCGTATTCCGTCCACGCGAATGGACGATCTTTGAGCTCGAAATTTCTATTAGCAGTGTATAACTTGCGCAAGCGTGGACTCGGTCGAGTTCCATTTAAGTCGGCATGTAATCTGCAAGGTCGTCCGGTCCCACGGCTTCATTTCTCAAAGGACCGAACTTATGAACTCCGACGCTAAGCCTTTGACAACACACCACTCTTATTGGTTGCGGAATAACGCAGTGCAACAGCGTTATCCGCAACTTACCACAAATCATAAGACTCAAATTGCTGTGATCGGCGGCGGCATCACAGGACTCTCAACCGGGTTGGAACTGCTTGAACGCGGTTATCAAGTAACGGTGCTCGAAGCGCTAGTCATCGGTAGTGGCACGACATCTGGATCGACTGGACACTTGGATGCACATCCAGAAATGGGACCTGCCGCACTCTTGAAGATGTTAGGCGACGAGAAGGCACGAGCTTACGTCCAGCACAGGTTAGACGCTATCAACAAAATCGCAAGCAGATCTACTGGTACCTGTGACTTTCAGCGAATTTCGGCTTACCATTTCAGCGAGAACGAAGCGGATGAGAATGCTTTGCAAGAGGACTGCGAGGCCGCCAAGACAATTGGCTTAAACGCGAGGTGGACTGACACGCTTGGGTTGCTGTTTGCGAAGTTTGGTTACGAGATTCCGCAAATGGCAAGAATTGACTGCATGGCGTACCTGCAGACACTGGCCGAACAGTTTGTTGCGGCGGGTGGAACCATTTTCGAAGAATCGCTAGTCAGTGGTCCTGTAGAATCGCACCCAACAAGCCTTCAAGTTGGTCAAGGAACGATCGAGTTTGATCACGTCGCATGCGCAGTGCACTGTAACTACACAGATGCAATGCGCATCTATTTGCAAACACCGGCCTATCAGTCTTATGTGCTTGCTGCGCGAGTCGAGAATCCCTGCGCAGACGCGTTGTACTGGGATAGTAGCGATCCATACTACTATATTCGTCGTGCCAATTCGAAAGACAGCGACCTTATTATCGTGGGTGGTTGTGACCATCGTACTGGCACGGATGATCCAGTGAAGGCTCAAGAGGAGCTTACCAAATATCTCCAGCTGAGGTTCGCAGTTAAAGAAATCGTGGCAACCTGGAGCGCCGAACTATTCGAACCAGCAGATGGCCTTCCAATTATCGGAAAGGTACCCGGCAAAGAGAATGTCTGGATCGCGACTGGTTTGAGCGGCGTTGGATTAACTTGGGGGACTGCGGCGGGACGAATAATCGCCGATCAGATCGTTGGTAAGTCCGTGCTGTTAGAAGACGAGTTGTCGCCTTCCCGGTTTGGTACTGGTGGAATGGTCAGCATGGCTAAGGAGCAACTTGTATCTGCAGGAAATTTTGCCGAACGCGTGCTTCCATCAGAACGTATCGACGAGCAATCGCTAAAACCTGGCGAAGGTAAGGTTGGCGTAGTTGATGGCCACTTCACTGCCGCTTGTCGAGATCGCGGCGGTAAGATTCATCTTCATAATCCGCGTTGCGTCCACATGGGCGGCGTCGTTCATTGGAATGCAGCCGAGCAGACCTGGGACTGCCCTGTTCACGGAGGGCGATATACAGGTTGCGGAAGGCGAATCTATGGCCCGCCGGAAGCTGACTTAGCCGCTCCAGACGAGAAGGCGGAAGAATAAGTGCGAAGATTTCTTTCCGAGGCGCGTTTCTTTATCAGTAGGAGCGGATCTGTATACTGCGCATTCGGCCGCTTGATTCGAGGACGGCAAAGCAAGAAAGTCGGGTATTGACGACCCTGGCTGACATTCCGCGAGTTTCTGTCTATACTTGTTGAGAAGGTCGTACTGTAGTTTTTCAACAGCACTGCCCTCCCCGCCCCACCAAACCAGCTTCGATATTCCAAGTCGATAGCTTCCCGCCTGTTACTTGAGGTGACAATTTATGTTGCCGCGTCAACGCTCACGCAACCGTTCTGCGCTTCATGGCTGCAATGATTTTCAACGGCAGCACATTAGTCGAAGGCATCTGCTTCAAGCTGGAGCGCTAAGTTGCCTTGGCCTCGCCCTGACTGAAGCTAACATACCTGGACTCGCGCAGGCCGCTTCGCAACTGACATCAGGCAAAACGGCCAAGTCTTGCATCTTCTTGTTTATGTGGGGCGGACCGAGTCAACTTGACACGTTCGATTTAAAGCCAAATGCGCCCGACGAAATACGCGGTCCCTTTAAACCGATCTCAACCCGCGTTCCTGGGTTGCAGATATGTGAACACTTCCAGAAGTTAGCCGATCATACGGACAAGATCGCACTTATTCGTTCGCTGACACACGATGATCCAGCGCATCTCTCAAGCGGACATGCTACGGTTACGGGCCAACCTGCGCCGGTCTTAAAAAGCGATGCTACGCCACCAAGCGACAAAGACTCTCCTCATATTGGTTCATTGCTGTCCCATTTTCGTGGTAGCCAAAATGGATTGCCTTCGTTTGTAACACTTCCATGGAAAGCTTTACATCCGGCTGCGCCTGGAGGTGAAGCGCCTGGCCAGCACGGTGGTTGGCTTGGCGCAAAACATGATGGGTTGTTGCTCACGGGCGATCCCAATGCTCAGGATTGGAAGCCTGCTGCACTAACGTTGCCAAATGATCTGAGCCTTGATCGTCTTGAATCGCGATTTGAGTTGCTAAGAATCCTCGAATCACAACGAAGCGAGCATGCAGTCAGGGGCGGTGAAGCCACGCTGGGAGAACATCAGAGCCGTGCACATGATTTACTTCTTTCCGCTCGTGTGCGCGATGCCTTTAACCTCGCAGGAGAAAAAGAGTCTGTGCGTGAACGATATGGAAGAAACATTCACGGGCAGTCGGTACTGATGGCACGCCGTCTAGTTGAGCACGGTGTTCCGTTGGTGACTGTGAACTGGCATAACGACGGGCTGAACTTCTGGGATACGCACGGCGACAATTTTAATCGCCTTAAGAACGATTTGATTCCACCAGCCGATCAAGCTCTCTCCGCTTTACTAGAAGATTTGGAACAGCGGGGCATGCTCGATGAAACGCTGGTCGTGTGGGTCGGAGAGTTCGGTCGGAAACCACAAATTACGCCAGCCAACGCGGGCCGTGAGCATTGGCCATTCTGCTACAGCGGCCTACTCGCAGGCGGCGGAATTCGCGGTGGTGCTGTTTATGGCGAAAGCGATGCTCGGGCTGAATATCCGCGTTCGAATCCTGTTAGTCCTTTGGATTTTGGCACTACCATTGTGCACGCGTTGGGGATTCCTGTCGACGCGACCGTTGAGGATCGCGAAGGCAGGCCACATCGTGTAACCGCAGGTAAGGTTATTGAATCACTGTTTGGTTAAGCTCTTTCAAGCATGTGGACAAGAGGAAGGAAGTTCTGGCAAATGTTTGAACCACATTACAAGATCGATCGACGTGGATTCCTGAGGGTTGGCGCGGCAGGCGTCGTCGGCACTACTTTACCAGGCATTCATGCTGCGCAGGCAGGCGAGACCAACGATTCCCCCGGCAAGGGAAAAGCGAAATCGGTTCTGATAGTCCTATTGAGTGGTGGCCCAAGCCAGTTGGATATGTGGGATCCCAAGCCTGATGCTCCAGCAGAAGTGCGTGGCGAATTTTCTCCTATTTCGACATCGATTCCGGGAGTCCAGTTGTGTGAGCATTTACCGATCCTGGCTCAGCAAATGGATCGCTGGGCTTTGGTAAGAACGCTGGCACATCAAGAACACAACCACCTATTGGCGACACACGTCGCCTTAACCGGGAGGCCAACCCCCTTACCACGTGGTGGAACTGATCTCGATCGAGTCGAATCTCGCAGCGACTTTCCTAATTTCGCTTCGGCTCTCAACTATATACGACCACGGAATGATGGCGTGCCAAACGGCGTTTCTCTGCCAAACTACTTGATCGAGGGACCGCTCACTTGGCCCGGCCAGCACGCAGGTTTTCTCGGCGCCAAACATGACCCGTGGCAAATTCAAGGTGACCCTAACGAGGCGAACTTTCGAATTGAAGCATTAAGCCTACGCGAAGGTATGACGGCCGATCGACTTGAGTCACGACGATTGCTACTAGAGAGATTTAATAAGTCTGGTTCGTCTTTTAGTACCGATGAAGCTGGTTCATTTCGTGATCAACAACAGGTCGCGTTCAATTTATTGACATCCGGAAAAATGGTGGATGCATTTGATATTAGCCGCGAAAGTGAGGCGGTCCGTGAGCGATACGGTCGTAATAAATTTGGACAATCGTTGCTCCTCGCGCGTCGAATGATTCAGGAAGGCGTCCCTGTTATTCAAGCGACCATGGGTATCGTGCAGACTTGGGACACTCATGTCGACAACTGGGGACGACTGAAAAATACTCTCTTGCCGCAGCTTGATAAAGGCCTTGCAGCCCTTACAGATGATTTGACCAGATCGGGACAGATCGAAGAGACCATGATTGTCGTCATGGGAGAGTTTGGTCGTACACCAAAAATATCTACACTGCCGGGAGAAAAAATACCTGGCCGTGATCATTGGGCACATGCTTATTCGGGACTATTTGGCGGTGCCGGAATTCAAGGCGGACAAGTGTTGGGAAAGACGGACGCTCAAGCCGCTTATCCGATCACTCGCTCGTGGTCGCCAGCAGATATTTGTTCGACAATTTTTAACGCTTTGGGCGTCGATGAAGATGTCGCCATCATTGACCCGATTCAGCGACCTCACTTTCTAATGAATGGTAACGTCATGTCATCCTTGTATACCGGGCGAGAGACGTAATTCGATGAGATTTCCCAATTCCAAAAACGCCGCGTTGTTGAAATTCAAGTTGATGTCTGTTGCGTTTGTTAGGTGTGTAGTTGCATTTTTGATCAGCGTACAGTTTTGTTATGCGCAAGCAACGATTACATCAATACAACCACGCGCTTGTAAAATCGGAGAAACAACTCACATCGCGGTACGAGGCACCAATTTGTCTTCGGAGATTTCATTTGCTGTAAACTCGAATGATATCCAAATCGCAAAAGAGTCTTCAACAACCGACAGTGTCATCCTAGCCGTTACACTGCCACCAGACGCCCAGCCAGGGCCGTTTGGCTTATGGGCCTTCTCGCCTGAAGGTTTGATCCAAACACTGGCAATGCTCAAAGATGAATTGCCTCAACAGCTTGATAATGAATCGAACCATAGCTTCGACGACTGCCAAGCGATACCTTTCACGTGCGCAGTCTCTGGTAAGAGTGATGGTGCCAGTAGCGATTTTTATGCGTTTGAAGTTGCCGACCATCAAAGGGTTGCGTTCGAAATCCATACGCAGCAAATCCTTTCGAAAATGGATGCTGTGATACGATTGTGGGGACCAAACCACGAGCTAATTCGTACCGTAGATGACGATGCGGTTGGACCAGACCCACGCTTCTCCCACATTTTCTCACGGGCCGGGCAGTATATTCTCGAAGTATCTGACAGTCGAAACTTGGCCGGCGACGCATATTACCTTCGCATCGGTGATTTCCCGATTATTGATGGGATCTATCCACTGGCTGCAAAACGTGGTGAACAAGTTGAAGTTCAACTCCTCGAAACAGACGGCCAAGAGATAGCGCTGGTAAGCATCCAGGTTCCTGAGAAATTTCCTGATGACCGTTTGACAATTGCCGGGCGAATTTCTGGCTCGAAGAACTCCAGTTGGAGGCAATTGATTGTTAAAGATTTTGAGAGTTTACTCGAGAGTTCGAGTGATCAGAGCGCTAGTGTCACCGAGATTGAATTGTCAAAGACTCCTCTCGGAATAAGCGGTAGACTATCGGAACGTAACGAAAAAGACACTTACGAGCTTCAGGGAATCCCTGGGCAGACCTTTCGCTTTTCCGCGCTCACTCGCACGGTGGAGTCATCAGCGGTCTTGCAAATGGAATTAAGAAATTCTGATAATGCGCGAGTAGCAGCAACCACCGTAAGCACTGCGGATGAATGGAGTTTTGATTTCACGTTTCCGGACGATCGTCGTTACAAATTAATCGTGTCCGACCTATCACGTCGCGGTGGAAAGCGATTTGGGTACTGGATTAAAGTCGCTGCTGCGGGATCTTTCAGCCTGGCTCTGAAGGCTGATGCAGCAACCGCAGATGCTTTTTCGGTCGAATCTGGTCGGGGAGGCTGCGTCATTGATCTAAGCGTGCAAAGGTTTGGGTACGAGCGAGAGATTGAGCTTGCGATCGATCCGCCGACGCCAGGGCTACGTTTGCTCAACCCTCAAATACCTAGTGGCGCCGTTGAACATCGCGCTGTTCTCTTGGCCGACGAACATTGGAAGCCATCTTTTAAGTCCGTTTTACAAATTGTTGGTACAGAGCCTGGAAACAACAAGAATTTATCGCGAGTTTCAAGTAGCCAACTACACAAACTAAAAGGACCGCACCAGCTACTACCGCTTGCTTGGCGCAACGGCCGGATCTCACTTGCCGGCGTCGGCGAGAAGGAACCTTTCTTTGAACTATCCCCTGCCGAGCCTCTTAGGTTTGCAAGTCCCCTGGGACAGCATATTGCCGTGTTGAGCTTGAAGAGATTGAAAGACGACTTCAAAGGCAATTTGAGTTTGGACGGTAGTGCATTGCCAGCTGGATGGCAACTTTCGGTCGACGTGGAACAGGATACTTATACTTGTACCTTTAATCACACTATAGATGCCGACAACAAGCCCGATGCCTTACAAGTGATTGTCTTGGGGGAGTATCAAGGCCGAGTGCAATGGAAGCAACTCGACCTTCCGATTCAGTGGTACGAACCGTTTCATATCCGGCAGCCAGAAATACCACTCCTGTTTGCTGGGACTCAGGTATCGACTAAGATTTTTGTTGACCGAATGGGTCCCGAGAAAGCCCCGGTTTCGCTTGAGTTTCGTCGATTGCCGACGGGGGTTACTTTAGACGGCAAGTCCATTTCGGTCGAACCTGAGCAGTCGGAGGTTGAAGTTACTCTCTCCGTCTCTGCCGAAGCTCCGTCTACCAGAAACACTGAGTACGAGGTCGTAGCGACGAGTGAGTTAGCAGGAGTTTCCTATTCTCGAAACTACGTATTCGGTCAATTAGACGTCATTCCGCAACCTCAGCAGATCTCTGTCGCGCCTGCCGAAGTTCGGCTCGTCGGACCACGCTCGCAGAGTCAACTGGTCGTGACGGGGTTTGATCATGAAGGAAACCAACGCGATTGGACACAACGCGCAACGTACCGCTCGACGGATGAAAGAATTGTTACAGTACAGGATGGTGTTGCCTTTCCCCAAAGCGATGGGGCCGCAAGTATCGTGATAACTGCGGGCGGAAAAGAGACCGTTGTGCCTGTCGTTGTATCGAACTTTGAAACGGCACAACCTATTGCTTTTGAAACCGAAGTATTGGTTGCGTTGTCCAAGCAAGGTTGTAACTCAGGTGCCTGTCACGGCTCGCCCAGCGGAAAGGGCAATTTTCGTTTATCGTTGCGTGCTTTTGATCCAAAGCTTGATGAGTTGACGATCTTGCGAGAAGACTACGGTCGTCGAATCAACCGTTTGGATGCGGAGGAAAGCCTGTTGCTCCAAAAGCCGCTCATGAAAGTCGCTCACGGAGGCGGTCGCCAAATTCGGAAAGAAGACGCTGCTTATCAGATATTGCGATCCTGGATCAGTGAGGGGAGCAAAGTCAATTCGGATGCAACGGCTCGTTGTAACAAACTGGAAGTCTTTCCCAATACAAAACGAATATTAGAGCTTGAGGGCGGGCAACAGCAAATCTCGGCTATAGCACATTTTGCTGACGGCAGCCAACGCGACGTGACACACTTGGTCGCGTACGAGTGTTCAAACACAGACGTAGCAGTCGTAAATGCGTCTGGCTTGGTCAGCTCGAAAGGCAAAGGCGAAGCAGTTGTGCTCGTCCGCTTCTTGGAACACATCGAGTCCGTGCCTCTAATGTTTGTTGACAGCAATCCAAATCTTGAGTGGAAATCGCCGCCACAGAATAACTACATCGACACTCTTGTGGCGGAGAAGCTAAAGCAGCTGCAATACGTGCCGTCCGAAACTTGTAGCGATAACGAATTTATTCGACGGTTGTATCTAGATGTGTTAGGAATTCTGCCAACTGTGAATGAGACGAGGGCTTTCTTGCAGGACGATAATCCTGCGAAAAGGAAGGTCCTAATTGATACGGTGCTTGAACGAGAGGAATATGCGAAATTCTGGGCACTAAAGTGGGGCGATTTGCTCAAGATGACGAACAAGTTGGTGGGTAGCGAGGGCATTCAGAAATATCACCGCTGGGTCGAATCATCTATTCGCGAGAACGTGCCTTACGATCAGTTCGTACGAGAATTGCTAACAAGTTCTGGCAGCACTCTGGCGGATCCATCTGCCAATTTCTATCGGACTGCGGCCGACATGAATGAATGTGTCGAGACGGTCTCCCAAGTCTTTCTCGGTGCCCGTTTGCAGTGTGCAAAGTGCCACAATCATCCGTTCGAGCGTTGGACTCAGGACAACTACTATGGCCTAGGTGCATTCTTTAATCGAGTGCAGCGCAAATCGACTGACCGGCCGGGGGAAATGTACATTTGGGAAGCACTGGAGGGAGAAGTAACACAACCAAGAACTGGGCAAGTAATGAAGCCCTGGCTTCCGCAGATTGGAAGTATTGAAATAGAGAGCGATGCCGAGCGACGTTCGAAATTTGTCGAGTGGCTCACGACTCCAGACAATCCCTACTTTGCGGCCATCGAAGTAAACCGAATTTGGAGCCACCTGTTTGCGAAAGGCATTGTTGATCCGATCGATGACTTTCGCGATTCAAATCCACCTTCCAATGAGCCATTACTGCAGGAGCTCGCTCGCGATTTTGTCGCAAGGGGATACGATCGAAAGCATATTTTGCGAACAATTCTGAACAGCAGAACTTACCAGACAAAGGCGTTGACGAACGAGCACAACGAAAAAGATCAGATCTATTTTTCACATCAAGTGCCAAGAATATTGAGTGCAGAACAACTGCTCGATGCAATCAATGATGTTGTGGCAGTTCCCCAAACTTTTGGCAATTTACCTCACGGAACACGAGCTACACATCTTCCAGCACCCGACGTAGTGAAAGTCGATTTTCTTAAAGTATTTGGGCAGCCTGAGCGATCAACAGTTTGCGCCTGTGAGCGGGCTGATGACTCGAATCTCGGTATGGCCATCGAATTGTTCAATGGGCCACACATGCACACAGCGCTGCGACATGACAACAATCGGTTCCGGAAAGACCTCGCCAACGGTATGAATGACGAAGAAGTATTGTGTGAACTTTACTTAGCAGCGTTCAGTCGCTTGCCCACAGACTTCGAACTAGATACGGCATTGAAGCACGTTCGTTCTACGAATGACCGAGCAACTGGTTTTGAAGATATATGCTGGGCACTGTTTAACACCGATGAATTTCTATTTCAGCATTAAGTATTAAAATCGATGTCTAAACGCATAGCCGGCTTTCACTTGATCGCTTTGTTTTCACTATTGATGAACTTAGCGTCCGATGTCAACGCAGACGACGAGCAGGTCGTGAGCTTCCGACGCGACGTTGCTCCCATTCTGGAACTTAAGTGCGTTGCTTGCCACGGAGCAAAGCAAGCGGAGGGAGGATATCGAGTCGATACTTTCGGTGAGTTACTTAAAGCTGGCGATTCTGGGGCTTTGCCGATTGTTGAGGTAACTTCGGAAGAAAGCGGTGAACTTCTGCGACGTCTGCAGTGTATCGATCCGAGTGAGAGGATGCCTGCTGAGGATGAGCCTCTGACAGACCAACAAATTGCAACGATACATCAATGGTTGGCAAATGGAGCCCGCTATGATGGAGAAGAACCAGACACTCCTCTCCATCTACTAATACCGCCGCAAACTTTCCCAGCCCCACCTGAAGTTTATGCTCAACCTGTTCCAATCTTTGCCCTTGCATTTTCGCCCGATGGGGAAGCCTTGCTGACAGGCGGGTATCACGAGCTAAACGTCTGGGATCCTCGCTCTGGGAAACTAAAAAAGAGGATCGGCAATCTTGATGAACGTGTCTTTGCGATTCAATTCTTGAATGATGGAAAGACTCTCCTGGCTGCATGTGGTAAGCCCGGCGTCAATGGAGAATTGAGGTTGTTTGACTTTGAAACGGGCGAATTGAAAACTGTGTTGGGAAGGTCATCCGACGTCGTATTAGACATAGCGCTGCATCCCGACGGCAAGCAAATCGCATTAGCGGCCGCTGACGGCTCGATTCGAATAATCGATTTGGAGACGAAACTCACTACCAGCACAATTGCCAGTCACGCCGACGCCGTAAACGCAGTAGCTTGGAATCAAGATGGTTCGCGATTAGGCTCAGCGAGTCGCGACAAGTCGTCGAAAGTCTTTGACGCTGCCACAGGACAGTTGCTGGTCAGCTACCTTGGTCATAATACTGCTGTGCGTGGTATCGCATTCTCGGAGGATGGTAAATTGGTGTATTCGTGTGGGGCTGACCAGCGGTTACATCGATGGGATGTCGAAAATGGAAATAAGGTCGGCGATATCGCAATGACCGGCGATTTGTTCAAACTGACGACCATGCCAGGTGGGATGTTCGTACCAAGTGCTGATTTTAACTTGCGTAAAATCGACGCTGCAACCAATACAATAACGGTAACATTTTCTGGGTGCAAGGATTGGTTACAGTCGGCAAGCTACAACGCCACGAAGGACGTTGTTGCTGCAGGGGCGATGGATGGTGAAGTTCGCATTTGGAACGCCAAGGGTGGTGCGTTGATTCACTCGTGGATTGCCAAGCCTTAGCGGCTTGACAATTCACTGTGCAAGAAGCGTGAAGTTTAAACCTCAGGATTCAAGAGGCGCTCGAAGACCTAGGACTTCGCAGAATCGATCGAAACTGTTGCACATCGCAATGACGTGGACAATCTGAGCTGTCTGTCGATCTGTAAAATGTGCTCGAAGCTGGTTGATATCATCGTCGGAGATTAAATGTGGGGAAACGGTTAGCTTTTCTGCGAAATCGAACACAATCTGTTCGGCTTCCGAGAATGAAGAATTTCTGCGATCGACCAAATCGGATGCAGGGAATGAGACTAGTTCTAGTCGCACTTCAGCGTCAGCGACATTAAACCAGCTGCGGTTGAGTAGAGCAGTCAGGTACATGATCTGCAATTTTAGCTTTGGAGAAAGCTCCTCGTGTTTCAGGATTACTTCGCGATTTGAAATTAAGGCAGCAGCGTTGGAGTTGAGTTGTGCCATGGCGCGATGCAGGTCATTTACTTGGACGCCTGGAGCGAGTTCGAGGACTTTACGGCTCTTGTTCTCATCAGCTAGAAGGACGCGAGCTGATCTCGTCCGCGCAGACTCCAGTCCCTGCCGAATCTCCAGGATCGTCGGTGTTTCACGTTGCGTAAATTGTTGATCTGGTTTCGCTAAAGAATCACGCTCCTTCCAACGGTCTGCGGTCGTGCTTGCAAAATCAATGGCGTGCCCCCGCATTTCGTTATCTTGGGGCAGCCCAAGTGAGTCGGTCCAGCGATTGGTCGCATTGAATCGTGCTATCGTATAAACCAGCTCGATGATCTCAGCGTCATCAAACTCCGGTTTTAATTGTTCGACATCAGCATCATTGAACAAGTGCGGCTCAAGAGTCATTTTGCGCGCAAGCGTCACGGCTTTGCGGGTGCGTGAGTCCAACGAATCCCAATCATGATCAAGCATTGCTATGTCGTCGTCGCTCAGACCGACCTGGACAAGCTTGTGTTCCTGATGACCAAGACAGTAGTGGCAGTTGTTTCCCCGCGATACAATCCAAAAGCACTTGGTTTTCAATTCATAGTCGACTAATTCAGTCGCATTGCTACCCTGTGGAGGCCTCTCGCCGTCGAACCATTCCGCTGGCAGGAAAAAGGCCCGAGCGCGAGCGTTATTCACAGACGGGCTTGTCTCATCAGCACTCTTGGTCAGCGGCAGTGGTAGCCGTGGTTTGCGATGTTTCAGTTGCTCAAGAGCAACTTTGATATCGGCGCGATTCTGTGGAACAGCCTTCGGATTCGAAGGCTCCTGCCCAATCAAGCTTGTACTGCTGAAGGCGATTGCCGCGAGTAGGGTAAAGACGTGGCTTGGCTTATAACTCATTTTTTGTATCCTTTGCTAATTGACTTCTTATTTATTCGATAGTTGAAAGTGGCGATTCAAGGCCACCGCGCGTTCCAAATGCTTGCCAGACTTCGAGATCAACCGAATCGGTAACGGCCCTGGTGGACCCGTCCATAAATACAACGTTGACTCCGCCGTGATGGTAGCTGGAGGCTGTCGTCATGATTTTTCCAGGCGGAAACATGCACGACCTTTGGTTAGGTGTGTTGATTTGGTAGTACGTGGTCGTAGAGTGATATCCACGGATCCAAGGTCCACCAATGTCAGAGAATCCTTGACGATTAAGGTCTAGTGGGTCGATCGCATTGCAATCTCTGATCGCCTCCTCTGCAGTGTCTGGATATGTTCCTGTCGCAAATGTGTCAGATTTGGGAGTTGCAATTAAATTGCTGAAGTCGCCAATAGCTCGCTCGGAAAATCCTACCGTGTTACTCATGCCATCGAGGATGCCAGACAGTGGAAGATAGGAGTCCAGGTAGAACACTCCGTCGTGGTCAGGAGTGTTAGCAAGCGAGTTTGCATTGGAGTGCGTACGCGTGTAAAGTAGCTTTGTCCCCGAATTACCATAGTAACTGTTCGGCCCGCCCACAACACGAGGAATGAAGCGAGCTGGATCGGATGGACAGCGATAGATCGAGAGAGTCTTCTTACGCGGCAGTTCGTTTGTCGCCGACGAATAGGTGCTATTGAAATCGATTAGCTGAAAAACATTTGCATGATCGATGAACGGTAAAATCCGAGCATGCAGAGAAATGTCTGATATGGATTGTGGTAAGCCTGAGCTTTGGTTGTAGGTTCGTGTCGAAAGTGCGGCCGGAAGTACTTTGAAAGCTGCCTCATAAGAATGAGTTGCCAGCATGACCTGGCGCATATTACTAACGCAGTTGACTCGACGTCCAGCCTCTCTCGCTTGTTGAATCGCTGGGAGAAGCAAGCTTGCTAGGACGCCAATGATTGCGATAACAACCAGAAGCTCTACGAGTGTGAATGCGCATCGTTTGCGCACAAAAGTCTTTTGATACATTTGTATTACCTATCGGGGAATGTGCTTTAAGAATTAAGGGACTTGCTCAGACCGCGACGTTTCAACATCGAAGTCGAGCGAGCACGAACGGTTGCTTTCAACCGTTGCCGATTTTTGTTGAAGCTATCCAACCCTATGTAGCGCGTCGGGGCCGTTGAACGCATACTTGCGCAAGTTCCCAACAACGATGAATTGGCAAAGCACCTACGAAATAGACACCCTAAAATGTCCTTATGCAGCGAATCACGGGAAGCTAGCGAAATGCCAAGCTCATATAGCGGATCGCAACTTTGCAATGAGGGACGGATCTAGGGCTAAAGAAGAACTCGCGCAGGAGGCTGAGTTCAGCCCCTGACGATAGGAGGCCGATCCAGGCCCACGATGTAGGCGTTCAGATAACGTAGATCGGCTGATGTGAAGTAGCCACAAGGATCGGTGTCGTGAGCATGTTTTGTTAACGCGTTTGCCGCCAGCCCTTGAGCGGTCGTTGGTCCACCAGAGCTCCGAGTGCCTGTTGAAAATAATGACTTGGACCGTGCTGGCTCCGAGTTGCAGTTTGGACCATCGCACGGAACAACCGGTTTCAGAAACGACAAGCCGATGATCCCGTTTTTGTAAACCCAGTAGGCGGCAGGAGTGAGGCGAGCTTGCTCTTCAGAAAGGCCCAACATACTACGGGCGTCGAACTGATTGATCTCGCTGACTCCGTGACGGCAGAACCCAAAACTCGTAGAACTGACAAGGGCAAGGAGACAAAGGGACCAAGCCGCGGTCGATGCGCGTGCGAGAGCCTTTGCCCACAGGCTACGGCTGACTGATTGTTCGTCGAATATACACGAACAGTCCAAACTGATTCCCTCTGGCTACGCGAGACTTAAGCGCTAAAGGACGAATTCGCACACTTAAACGATATTATCGTCGAGACAAGTCACAGTCAAGTAATTTGGACGGAGCGAACTGTGGAAGTGTGTGCGGTTTGCCGAAGAGTGGGGTGTTCTGAGATTCAATTTTCGCACAAAGCTTTGCTCGGATTTGGATCTTTTAAGATGTCGGCCAAGGTTGTACTGCGGAATGTTTCCTCCATCGATTTCAGCGTGTTGTCCATCTTGCGATGCAGCGAACATAGGCGTTTGCCATGCGATTTCAATTCAAGTGGGCACGTCGTTATGCGTTGCAAGGGTTCGACGGCATTGACAACGTCCAGGATGGTGAGTGCATTTGCGTCGTGCGCCAGTTCGACTCCACCACCGATACCGCGGCGCAGGTGAACGATCCCGCTACGCTGAAGTTTCTGCAATATTTTGGTGAGATATGCTTCTGGAACCTTGGTAGCCTTTGCGATGTCGGCCGTCTTTTGTGCTCCGCCTTGATGTAAGGCCAGATGTACGACGGATCGCAAAGCGTACTCAACAGTTTGGGAAAACATAGCGGCTAACCGGCAAAAGTGGATGTTGCAGTCCTCTTTGACAGATGTTACGATCTGGCTAAACAAGACTTGGTTGTCCTGTTTTCGAGGTTGGAACGTTTGTTTAGTGTTTCGGAACGTGTGGGGTAATATTATGCGAAAAATCGGACTTGTGTTAATCGGTTTGTCACTTGGTGCCAGCTTTCTTTTTTGGACAAAGTCTAGCAGCACTTGGGCGGTCGAGGGCTCAACACCGGAGAGCAAGGACTATCCGCTGCGACAGGCGCAGCGCGAGTTGTCGATGCTGGATGATATTTACAAGACAAGCATTGTGTTGATCACCACCCACTACGTAGATGGAACTGAATCTCTGCCTGCGGGGAGTGCGTTCCGCGCCCTGTTTGACTCGATGAGTGAAAAGAAGTGGCATGACGTTCGTTTGGTTGACGCCACGGGTGAGCCATACAATTCAGAGAATGATGCAAAACCGGGTTTCGAAAAGACTGCGGTAGCCAAACTTTTGGCTGGAGCGGAGCGGTACGAAGAGGTGGTCGAAGAATCTGGAAAACGATACCTGCTAGGTGCTACGGCGATACCAGTCGTGATGGAGAAGTGTATTCTGTGCCACGAAAACTACCGTGACGTTGAGGCTGGCAAAGCAATCGGGGCGTTAAGTTACAGGATTCCACTTCAGGAAATGGATCAATAGGTGGTCTAGGACCTATAGTTTAGTGGAGCATATCGATCGGATGGTCTTCTCCGTTCACGGAGAATGACCTGGATTAATGGCAAAATTGAATTTTGATAATGATGTGAGGCACATTCAATTTCGAGGGGACATATAGTAACATTCCGGCATCCAGTGGTGATCCTTGTTTGTTAACTCTCGACATAAGAGCTCGTGAATGTCAGACGCGTCTGTGCATCAAAATGCAAAAACACAGCGAGCGTCTGAGTTGTATGACGGAAGATATGCGTCACTTGTCTATTTGGCGATCGGTATTTCACTGCTGATCGTTTTGGTAGCGGATTTCTTCACACCGCTTGGGGTTGCCGTTTGGATATTCCATTTGGTCCCAGTGACGATGTCACTTTTGTTAAAACAGCCACGTATACCGATGTTGATTGCAGCGGTGTGCACGGTACTGATGACATTTACATTGGCGACCGATGCCGCGGGGGTCAATCGCGATGTTGCTGTGGTTAACCGCGTTTTTGGGATCGTGACCATTTGGGTTATGGCACTGGTCGGAACATTTTTCATCAAGAATAAGGTCTTGGTGCAGCGACAGCAGTGGATTCAGTCCGGGCGTACCGGACTAGGAATGGTGATGAGTGGCGAGCAAGCGACGGAGAAGTTCGGCGAGAATACTATCCGTTTTATATGTGAAGTCCTAGACGCCCAGGCCGCTGCCTTGTTTGTCGAAGATGGCGATGAGTTCAAGCGTATAGCTACTTACGGTTTGTCGTCTAGCAAGCCGATGGTCGAAAGGTTCACGCGGCGAGATGGACTGCTAGGGCAAGCGGTCAAGGATGGTCGTACGTTTTGCTTATCCAATGTGCCCGATAATTACCTCACGATTGAGTCTTTTTTGGGCCACGGAAAGCCGCGTCATCTTGTCATTGCTCCCATGAAGGTCGAAGGCGATGTGAATGCCGTCATTGAGCTTGGATTCATGCGCAGATTTGGTGATGAAGTCGATGAATTCTTGGAGGCTATTTCAGAACCTGTGGGAGTCGCAGTTAGGTCTGCGAGATATCGTTTTCACTTACAAAAGCTCTTGCAGGAGACACGTCAGCAAGCTGAAGAATTGCAGCAGCAAAGCGAAGAGCTGCGAGTTGCGAACGAAGAAATGGAGGTACAAAGCCGCGTCTTGCAGGAGTCGCAAAGTCGACTGGAGCAACAGAAAGTTGAACTTGAGCAGACGAATGCGCAGCTTGAGGACCAGGCACAACTTCTCGAAGCTCAGCGAGACGATCTGGCAAAAGCGCGTGTCGCAACCGAGGCAAAAGCGCGTGAATTAGAACAAGCAAGTCGTTACAAATCCGACTTTCTGGCAAATATGTCCCATGAGTTGCGCACACCGTTAAACTCGTCACTGATTTTGTCGAAACTGCTTGCTGACAATCCTGAAGGCAATTTGACAAAGGAGCAAGTAACATCGGCAGAAACCATTCACGCTTCGGGTAATGATTTGTTATGTCTAATCAATGACATTCTTGACTTGTCCAAAATTGAAGCAGGAAAGATGGAAGTGCGTGCGGACAACGTCTGGCTGCCTGACATGGTGCGAGAGTTGGAGAATTCAATCTCGCCACTTGCAACCCAGAAAGGGCTTCAATTTCGAACAGAAATAATCGGCGATTTCAGCGAGCCTGTTTTTACGGATCGGCAACGACTAGATCAGGTGTTGAAGAACTTGTTGTCGAATGCAATTAAGTTTACCGACAAAGGTAATGTCGGTTTGACGATAAGAAATCACTCAGAGAATGAGTTTGCCATAGAAATTTCGGATACGGGAATCGGCATTCCAGAACAGGAGCAGCAGGCAATTTTTGAAGCGTTTCGGCAGGTCGATAGCGCGGCCAATCGACGCTACAGCGGTACCGGTCTCGGGCTTTCCATAACCAAAGAATTGGTCAGAATCTTGGGTGGACAAATTCAACTTGCCAGCCGTGTTGGTGAAGGTAGTCGCTTTACGATTGTTTTGCCACGGGCGTTTAAAGCTGCATCAACAACTTCTCCCAAAGTTAGTACAAGTCCAATCTTCCGAGATAACGCCAGTCTCGTCTCACAGTTCCCGAAACAACAAGAGAGTACAAACTCCACGCCGCAAAACTTTGCGTCCGCGCCAAAGCCGATCTATTCTCAACCACGATCCTTTAAAGATGATCGCGGCCAGTTGAGCGGTGATAGTCGCCTCATCTTAATTGTTGAAGACGATGAGTCCTTCGCAAAAATCTTGGCCGACCTGGCTCACGAATTGCGATTTCAGTGTGTAGTCGCTACGACAGCCGAGGAAGCGATGGCCCTTGCCGCGCAGTTTATGCCACATGCAATCGTGCTTGACATTGGGTTGCCGGATGAATCAGGACTCCTGGTGCTGGACAGAGTCAAGCAGGATTCTCGTACGCGGCATATACCCGTTCATGTGATTTCGGCAAATGACTTGTCTGAGACTGCAATAGCCCTGGGGGCCGTCGGGTTCGCTGTAAAGCCGGTTGATCGAGCGACACTGGTCGCAACGCTGAAGGGCATTGAAACAAAGCTAAATCAACGGACCAGACGTGTTCTCGTTGTCGAAGACGATGCCGTCCAGTTAGAAAGTCTGCAGAAACTCTTGGGCTCGCACGAGGTTCAGACTGAAGGCGTGAGAAGCGTTGCCGAATGCCTGGAGCAACTGAAGAATAATACTTACGATTGCATGGTATTGGACTTGAGCCTACCCGACGCTTCAGGGTACTCGCTGTTGGAGACGCTCAGCCGCGACGATTCATACTCCTTTCCGCCCGTAATCGTTTATACCGGGCGAGACCTTTCTGCGCAAGAAGAGCAGCGACTGAGGATGTTTTCCAAGTCGATCATCATTAAGGGGGCGAAGTCTCCAGAGCGGCTATTAGACGAAGTCACGCTTTTCTTGCATCAAGTTGTGTCGGAGCTTCCCGCCGAGCAGCAAAAAATGATTCGCAAGGCTCGGAGTCGCGAGGCGGCTTTGGAAGGGCGGCGCATACTAATTGTCGAGGACGATGTTCGGAATATTTTCGCTCTTTCAAGCCTCCTAGAACCTCGAGGCGTCGTCATACAGATTTCCCGAAACGGCAAAGAAGCTCTTACGGCACTTGGGGAATCTTTAATCGACGAAAGTATGCGGATTGACTTGGTTTTGATGGACGTCATGATGCCCGAAATGGATGGCTTAACTGCGACTCAGGAGATTCGCAAAAGACAGGAATTCAGAGATCTGCCGATCATTATGCTGACCGCGAAAGCGATGAAGGACGATCAAGAAAACTGTATTGCAGCGGGGGCCAACGATTATATGGCGAAACCACTGGACGTAGACAAATTGTTGTCGCTGGTTCGTGTCTGGATCCGAAAGCGGTGAGGGGTTAGTGCGAGAAAAGATTAACGATATCGAACTCCAATTGCTGCTGGAAGCAATCTATCGGAAATATCATTACGACTTCCGTGAATATTCATTTGCATCATTAAAACGGAGATTGGAGCAGGCTCGCGAACGATTCGAATGCAAATCGCTTTCTCAACTCCAGGATCGTGTTCTGCACGATGCTTCGGTGTTGCCCGAGTTGCTATCTTACTTGACTGTGCAAGTCAGTGAGTTGTTTCGCGATCCTGACTATTTCTTGGCGTTGCGCCAGAGTGTGATACCACATTTACGAACCTATCCGTCGCTCAAAGTGTGGATTCCAGGCTGTGCCTGCGGCGAAGAAGTCTATTCGATGGTTATTCTGTTTCGCGAAGAAGGATTAGAGGACCGCACAATATTTTACGGGACAGATATTAATGCTGACGCGCTCCGGCAAGCCGAGGAGGGGCGGTATCAGGTTGATCGATTGCCGCTGTTCACAAAGAACCATCAAGATTCGGGTGGCAAGTCATCCTTGTCGGAATACTATACGGCCGCATACGGCTACGCAGTATTTGACAAGACTCTCCGCCGACGCGTCGTGTTTTCCGATCACAGCCTCGCCTCAGATGCTGTTTTTGCGGAAGTGCAATTGGTATCTTGTCGAAATGTTCTTATTTACTTTCAGACCGATTTGCAGGACCGAGCCATCGGGCTATTTCGAGACGCCCTTCCGCGTAACGGCTTCCTCGGCTTGGGCGCGAAAGAAAACATGCGGTTCTCGCGACATCGCCATGCGTTCAGCGATTTTAACGCAGAGGAACGGATCTACCGCAGGACGGGTGAACTATGAAAGCAATGACAAATGCGGTCGTCATTGGTGTTTCAGCGGGAGCGATTGACGCTTTGTCGACCGTTTTTTCAGGCTTACCCGCCAATTATCCGCACGTTATTGTCGTTGTCGTGCATGTTCCCAATGTGAAGTGCAATTCGATGATAAAGTTGTTACAACATAAGTGTCGTTTGGAAGTAGTAGAAGTCGAAGACAAACAACAGCTGGAGAGTGGAACTATATACATAGCGCCGCCAGATTATCACGTGATGGTGGAAGACCCGTCGACACTTTCATTGACGGTGGAAGAGCCAATAAACTTTTGTCGGCCTTCGGTGGATGTCCTCTTCGAGACCGCGGCAGAAGTCTTTAAGGAAAGACTGGTCGGCATTGTATTAACGGGCGCAAATCACGACGGAGCAATTGGACTCGCAACGATCATTGAGGAAGGGGGGATAGGGATTGTGCAAGAACCGGCAGAGGCCTATGCCAGCGCAATGCCCGAAGCGGCTATCCGGGCATGTCCAACTGCGAAGATCATGAGCCTTGAACAGATTGTACACTATTTAAATAGTACAGAAGGTTGTCAATGAGCGAACAATCAAGTCCCATCGTGAACTTTCTACTAGTTGATGATCGAGAATCAAACTTAGTTGCATTGGAAACCTTACTCCGGCGCGAAGGATTGATTTGCCTAAAAGCAAGCTCGGGCGCGGAAGCGCTAGAGCATTTGCTGAAACACGACGTAGCGCTAGCGTTGATCGATGTGCAGATGCCAGATATGGACGGATTTGAACTCGCTGAATTGATGCGAGGTTCCGAACGCACTCGACGAATTCCAATCGTGTTTTTAACAGCAGATAGCGGAAATCAACAGCGTCGCTTCCGCGGATATGAAACGGGCGCAGTCGATTTCCTTCAGAAGCCGATTGAGCCAGATATTTTGCGCAGCAAGGCGAGTGTCTTCTTTGATCTCTACTGCCAGCGGCAGGAAGTTGCACGGCAACGCGACGAACTTGCCAAAATTAATCAACAGAATGCAAGTTTGCTAAAAGAAACCCGTCAGTTTGCCGCTGCACTGCAGGAAGCTGATCGTCGTAAGGATGAATTTATCGCAACGCTTGCGCATGAGCTGCGCAACCCACTCGCACCGATTCTCAGTGGCATTCAAGTGCTTGGTATTCCTAGCACGACCGCAAACGAACAGCAAGAAGCTGCGGAAATTTGCGAAATAGTCGAACGTCAAGTCCATCATATGGTAAGGCTGGTTGACGACCTTCTAGAAGTCAGCCGCATTACGAGCGGAAAAATTACACTTCAAGAATCGCAAATCGATTTGTCGGACGTCGTCAAGAATGCTGTCGAGACGAGTTCGCCGATGATTCAAGCTGCAAATCATAGGCTCAAGCTCATAATGCCTGACAAGTCCGTCATGGTTAACGGAGACATGGTCCGGTTGACTCAGGTTGTCGCTAATCTGCTAAACAATGCGTCAAAATACACACCGGAAGGCGGTCAAATTTCTATAACGCTTTCGACAGTCGAAGATCATGCTAAGTTGGCAATCAAAGATTCAGGCGTAGGTATTCCCCCAGAAATGCTCGATAAAGTATTTGAGATGTTCACTCAGATCAATCGACATCTCAAACGCGCGCAAGGTGGCTTGGGGATAGGTCTTACGCTCGTCAAGCGTCTGGTGGAACTGCATGGTGGCGATGTCCATGTTACCAGTAATGGCGAAAACCAAGGTGCCGAATTCACCGTTTCATTACCTTTGGTTCAGCAAGAGGGTGCGGATGTTGGTATGCCGCAGATGTTCGGTGTTGCGACAGTCGAAGGCCAGCGCGTGCTCGTGATCGACGACAACGTTGATGCCTTACACAGCCTACAAAGACTGTTGACCGTAGTTGGTCATGATGTAGCTGTAGCCAACAGTGGACCTTCCGGTGTCGCGATGGTAACCTCGTTCAAGCCGTCCGTCGTTTTTCTCGACTTGGGAATGCCCGGGATGGATGGCTACCAAACGGCCCAGTTAATTCGCGAGCTGCCAGATCGGCGCAATTTAGTGTTAGTCGCACTGACTGGATGGGGCCAAGACGAAGATCGCAATCGAACTCGCGAGGCTGGTTTTGATTTTCACTTGGTCAAGCCCATCACTAAAGATGCTATCCGCGCACTATTCACATCAGCGTTCGATGGTACACGCGTGTAACAGTGTGTGTCTTACGTTTCTCCATGGACAGCGTTGTCGATGGACTACTACGCTGCGTCGGATTGTTGAATGGAACTGCGGCGTGGGAGGGTCCGGCGCGATTGTAGACCGAGAAGTTCACTAGACGATGAATCGACGTGAATATCGAGTTGCGGGAATGCAATAGGGATCGACGCTTCGTCTAGCTGTCGCTTTATTTGATACACCAGTTCATCTCGCATTGGATGAAAGTCCGCTGTCGGCGCCCAAACGCGTACGACCCAATCTACTGCGGATGCGCCGAAACCGACGAGCAGAACTTGTGACTTGCGTTCGTCGTTCTGAATAATTTTGGAAGCCAGTTGGGCAATTGCCTTCCAAAGACTTGCCCGAGTCGCATCCATATCGGCTGAATAAGCGATCCCGACCGGAACTTCAATGCGGCGAAGCGGATGAAACGTAACATTCTCGATCGTATGACCAGAAATTGAGCTGTTCGGAATTATCAGTCGGCGATTATCTGGAGTATCTACCGAGGTGGTAAAGAGATCGATCTCATGGACCCGCGCAGTTACTCCACCTGCGACGACTAGATCTCCGACTCGAAATGGCCTGAATATCATCAGGAGAACGCCCGATGCAAAATTGGCAAGAGTGCCTTGGAGTGCAAGGCCGACTGCGAAGCCCATGGCGGCCAATACCGCTGCAAAACTTGTGGACCTTACTCCAAAATAGTGTAAGACAAAGAAAATTCCGGCGACTATGGTGCCCCGATAAACCAGCTTTTCGACGAAGCGCCCGAGCGTCTGGTCGACGCGTGAACAGATCGGGCTAGCTACTATACGCGATAAGTATTTTGCGATGAAATAAAAGCCTACCAGGAAACTCAAGGCTTTGATGGCGGGAAATAAAGCAATGTCACTGATCTCCGTAAGGCCATCAGCATTTCCCGAGAATAACTTCTGCGCTGCTGCCCATAATCGACTTGTGACTTCAGAAAATGTCATCGTAGATTTACTCTCCTGGCTATCGATCGGTCGGCAAAATTGTTCCTGAAATCTAACTTCAGGCAAAGGCCAACCAATTTAGAAGCCGCTTGTTTGAGCCGCGTTGGCTAACATAACCGGGACCGCCTCGCGCAAAAGGATGCTGCAAGGGATGCCGAATATGGATACTGAATTCCGATCGACGAGAAAAGATCATTAATACGTCACAGTCGATAGATACTTAATCAGTCGGGCGAAACTCTTCCATTAAGCGAGCGATCTCGGTTTCATCATGTCGACCCGAATCGCGGAGTCCCCGAGCGATTTGTTCTCGCGAATTGGCGGGATGGTTTTGATTTAGCTTCCATTTCCCTTCAAGCCGTTCGATCTGCAATTCAAATCCAACGATGCCCTGCATCATTTTATCGAGGTAACCGTCGTCAGGCTGTGTGATCTGCCAAGGTTGCGTAAAGGCGGCTTCGTACTTTTCAACCATTCGCGTAAGAACGCTATAGAGCTCACCACGCTCTTCAATCAGTCGAATCTTACCGTATGCGTGAACGGTAACATAATTCCATGTCGGTACTGCGTTCTGGGCTGGGATCCAGTTTGGCGATACGTAAGCATGTGGGCCATGGAAAATTGCCAAACAGCGTTGGTCGGAGGCAAGACGCCATTGAGGATTGCCTCGTGCAAAGTGACCCAGCAACCGGGGCGATTCGGCATTAGCACCATCGTAAAGCAGCGGGAGATGTGTCGCGAAAGGTTCATCCTGCACGACTGAAACCAGAGTTGCGAAGCCGTGCGTGGAGATAAACTCAACTAACTGTGCTTGGTCAGTGACTAGAAAACTATGCGGGATGTACATGTTGGGACAAGTGGCGGTGATGGTTGACGTTGTTGTGCGATTTTCTTTCGATCAAACTTCGTTAGAATTGTCAAGCTTGTCTGGATGTGCCCTTTGCCTTTTTTCGACTATTTGAGCTTATAACACGGACTCTGAATGCCAATTTCAACGGACGAGCAGGCGTTTCTGCTGCGCGCGGGCGAGCTGCTTCATCGCTATGGAACGCCTTCTCATCGTCTTGAACGTGTTATGGCAAAGGTCTCTCGGTCCCTTGGCATCGTTGGCGTTTTCTTGTACACGCCAACTGCGCTGGTCGTATCTTTGGGTGACGGCAATTCCGAAACCACGTTCTTGCGACGGATTGATTCAGGCCCGGTAGATATTAGCAAACTCATTTCTTTCGATGAGATACTTGAGCGGTTAGAAGATGGAAAAATTACCGTTGGGCAAGCCAGCGAGGAATTCGAAAAAACCGCCAAGGCCCCTTCTCCGTTCGGCTGGCTAGCTACGGCTGCTGCGTATGCGACCGTGTGCGGATGCGTGGCAATCTTGTTCGGAGGCCGATTAATTGAAGCAAGTGTAGCAGCTGTTCTTGGCTCGCTATTTTATTGGTTAGGTGGCGCAACGGCACGTTGGAGTTGGGAGCGAGGACTTTTTGAACCGCTGGTTTCGGCTCTAGGAGCGACCGTTGCATTGCTGGTTGCACGATTCGTCGTGCCGCTCGATGACCGACTAACAACTCTTGCGTCACTGATTGTTTTGCTTCCAGGGCTAGCGTTGACCGTCGCTATCACGGAATTATCGGTCGGGCATGTGTCCGCAGGAGTCGCAAGATTGGCAGGAGCTCTTTCGACATTATTCGTGTTGGTGTTAGGGGTTGGAATTGCTTGGAGATTAGGAGCCAACCTGCGTACGCTGCCCGTTGGTCCAATCCAACCGCTCCCGGAATGGTTGATGCTTTTGGCCGTGCTTCTTACACCAGGATGTTTTGCAGTTCTGTTTCAAGCGAGTTTTCGGCAGTGGCCTGTAATCTATACGGCTGCACTGCTTGGTTATATAGCTCACTGGTTTACCGTGAGAGAATTTGGGCAGGTCGTGGGAGCGTTCTCTGGGGCTTTGGCCGTAGGTTGCGTGAGCAATCTTTATGCTCGAATCTGGGATCGGCCTGCTCTAATTCCGTCGACGCCTGGAATGATAGTGCTCGTACCCGGTTCATTAGGATACCGCGCTCTAACTGCTTTGTTAGAAAGCCAAACACTAACAGGGCTGGAAATTGCATTCTCCACCGTGTTGACGGGATTCGCACTCGCGGGCGGGTTGCTTGCTGCGGGGGCACTGATCCCACCAAAGCGAATTTTATAGTACGACAGGGTACACCAACGCTAAATGAGCTATCCGGAATCAGTTTTGCTCCATAGTTCCATCTGTCTCCCTATAGTTCAGTATTTCTTATTCTTGCAAAGGGTTTAGAGCAGATATGTTTCCCGCAACCAATGAACGCGTTCCCAACAATACTACGGCGCGCGTAAACGAACAGATTCATCAAGAAACAGCAGCACGCGTCAGCAATTATCGAAGTGCAACCAGCCGACTGATTCAAGAACGACTAGAGGAATTAGAGCACGAATGGGATGTCGAACGCGTGCTTGAAGCTAACGCGGCCGCACTTGCATTTACTGGCTGCGTCCTCTCCGCTGCGGCAAGCCGTCGCTGGCTCATATTGCCGATTGCAGTTACCGGCTTTCTGTTCCAGCACGCCGTACAGGGCTGGTGCCCACCGCTTCCGATTTTAAGACGCTTGGGTGTTCGCACCGTGCGCGAGATCGACGAGGAGAGAAATGCGTTGGTGCGATTGCTAAACAATCGCTAACCCACGACAGCTCTGACGTCCTATCCCTTCTTCCATGTAAAAACTTTCAATGGTGGTAGATTCCACCATACTCGATCAACGTCGTAATCGACGCCAAGTTCGGGGGCTGCGTAGCTGGCAACCGCGTCTCTTACTTGGTAAGCAATGAAAGTACCGTTGGGCTGAAGTGTCGTTTTAATTACTTTCAGCAATCGGCGAGCGGCTTCGTTAGGAATCGCTGAGAAAGGGAGGCCAGAAACGATGACTGCCGGCGCTTGCAGTTGATGCAGCAACAGATAGTCGGCCAAGTTCTCTGCATCCCCTTGTTGGACTATGAGTCGCGGATCGCGGATGGCGCGGAGCGCCGGTAGGAACTCGGCTGTTAGCTCGATTGCTAATAGTCTGCTATGTGGATGCATTTGTTTCAACAAAGCTTGACTGGTACCGCCAGTTCCCGGACCTAAGTCCACAACAACCTCTGCCTCGCGAACACAATCTCGATCGGCTATAGAATAAGTCAGTGCGCCGGAGCTGGGACAGACCGAAGCAACCTGGGCAGGAGCCTTTAGCCATGCGGAAAAAATTGATCGCAACTGCGGCAAGAAAGGGCTCTGCGAGGGGCTCGTTTGGGTGCTAGGCATGTTAGCTCTCGGGGCTATCTAATAAGGTCCGATTTACCAATCATTATGGTTGTTTAATTCCGTGGCGACAACCGTATCAGGTTCCGTAAACACCAGTCCAGGATGGCGGGTCGCTTGCAGGAAACGATTCTTCCGACGCTTCCTGGACCTTGGTGTCGTTCTGCATATCGGTACTGTCGCGACGCGGTGACTCCGTCTTATCGACGGCCGTTGATTTATCTCGTGTCCGCTCGGCGTTTGGGTCTTCTGCAGAAAGATTCTCTGAAGACGCATGGAGCGATTTTTCCGAGGGAGATTCGCACATAATGGCCACTCTTTAAAACAAAGTTTTTGAAACAGGCTCTCATGTAGCAAAGCTCACGCCGAAGCCACGTCGAAACACCATAAATTCAACTACCCGCGATTTGCATAACCACGGGAAGACGTGGCCTTGAACGCTTCGCCACACCTATTTCGCATGGAGTTGGATCGCGAAGATATTCAGGCGCGGCTAGTAGTGCAGCGAGTCACAAAAAAGAAATGAGTGAATGCGAGTGAAAGTATCCGCCACAGAGTTCGCCTGTGGTAGAAACTGCCAGTTTTTGTCTTCGCACTCTATCTGGCTGCCTTTCACACGGGCAAACCAAGCACGCCTGTGCAACAGCTTGGCGGATTATGGAACTGGATTCAGCTCTGAAGAAACGTCAACTGCGGCAGGACTTTCCAGGCTTGCTTGACAAGCTGGGCATAAGTCTTCTACCACCCATTTGTAGCTTGGAACGGTTTTTGTGACCGTTGCTTTCATTAGTCGCTTGCGAGTAAATATTGTTGCTGAGCTCGGGATCCACCTCGACCAGCTAAAAAGCTTCGGTTGTGTTTTCACTTGAGAATCTTCCCCGTTCTCGCCGCATTCAGCGCACACTTTCTCCTCGAATGTGCAATCAAGAGAACTGGGGCCGGGTACGCAGAACTCTTCTGACTTCGTTCCCCAGCAGGTGACGTTGACTGTTTTCTCTTCACAAACAAGCCGACACGTTTTAGTACAGTTGGCAGAACAACCGCATTGTTTGCAGATTTCACCGGCAATCAAGTTGCTTGAGTGCCAGAAAAATAGCAGTGCAACTGCAACTATCTGGGGGGGCTTTATGCGCATCCGGTTCGCTTCCTTAAAATGTACTTGGTTGCGGTTACGCGATGACTTGTCTGGAAAGACGCAGATGCTACCAGTTGAAGTCGAATCTCATGCCAAGCAGATCGGCTTCCGTGCTGCCGAAAACTGTTTCTTCCGAGGTGTATGGATGGATCCAGTCAAACATAACGCGAGTGCGATCTGACCAGTACCAGTTCATGCCAAGGGTTATATCGTTGTATTGGCCAGCGTTTGCGTCGGAGAGATCAAGCCGTGACCAGCGTGCTTTGGCTTCCCAGGCTCCGCTTCCGATTCCGCCTGGCGTTGCAAAGAAGTTATTGAATGGTTCGTTTCTACCAAACTGAGCACCATGCTGTCCGAATCGTTGATAGATGCGATTTTCACCGGTCAGGAAGAAGCTAATATGTGAGTAAGCCCCACCCACATGAACCGCTTCACCGGAGTCAAGATTGACTTGCGAAACATATGCTTCGTTTTGAATAGTGAAACGCCCCCAGACTATCGCCAGTTCCAAATTTCCAGTGGTGTAGTCATCAGCGATTAGGTTTCCAGTATCAATCAAGATCGGCCCACGTTGGACCTGCGGCCGGGCGCGAAATCGGACACGATTGTCATAGTCATTCGTGTACAGCACTCCAGCGCCTGTATGCACCAAGTATCTTCCATCAGACGGTTCGTCATAGTACGGCAACCAATTCAGCCGTCCACTAAGGCGAAGTCCTTGGTTATCGTCTATTCTTGTTTTAAACGTGTCGTTGATATCGTCAAAGAATATTCCCGTTGCCCACGAAAGATTTTTGTCCTCTGTGCAATTGTAAAACGCCATGCCGACTTCGCGGTCTGCAGAGAAGACGCCCTGAGTTGGAATTGAGCGTTCTAGAAATATGTTATTCGTATCGTTGGTAACTTGTTCAAGACCAAAAGGAATGAAGAAGTTGCCGATGCGCATTCTGCCCAAGAGGGGTATCTCATTCATGGATAAATATGCATCTTTAACATCGGGACTAGCAAACTGGTTGTCATTGGCACCCTGCCCCGGTTCTAGAGTCATCTGTAGTCGAAAATCGAATTGACCATATCCGGTACCATCCGCCAAAAGCCGTAATCGACGGAAATTGAAATAATTTTCGTCTCCATCAATTGCGGGATCAGCGTTAGCCCAAAGAACGTAGTCCATTTGCACGTGTCCACCAAGCTTTACGTTCCACTTCTCGTCGGACACATCCTTCCATTCTGGCTGGATTGTTGACTTTGGATCGGCTTTCGACTTTTCCGCTTTAGCCTTATCGCGTTCATTTTCAAGCTCGGCTAGGCGTTTCAGAATCTCTGCTAGATCTGGTTGCGTGTTTTGTGGTGTTTCAGCAAACGCTTGTCCGTCTTGTGGCACCGGCGAATCAGCGACTATCAAGGGTTGATACGAATAGTCGGAAGGAGAGCTACGCGGCTGCTCAAGCACTTCCAACTGCTCGAAAGGCATTGGCTGCACGACAGGCCAGCCTTGCGCATGAAGCTTGTCAGTACCAACCTTGCTCAATGTAAGAATGAGCAGCGCTGCAGTTAGTTGCGAAGCTCGACGCGCTGTGGGAAGTTTCGCGAAGATGGGCGTCACTCGGATCACTTTGCTTTGTTACAAGTCGAACATCCTCCGGTCGCGACCGGTCGGCGTGATTCGTTGCGGTTCGAAAGGCTTTAAATGATTCGCCTCCGTAAGCGAGGTTAGCGAATACAAACAAAATCAGCGAATACCTCGGTGTCTCTACTCACTCCAGTTTATCGGCAAAACCCCGCGCAACGACTTAACCAGATTTAAGTGATTAATCGATTTTGCTGCTACGGTTAGCCCGAAAGCCAGTCGAGCTAGTTTTGATATCAAAACAAATCTGGAATGGCAGTTGCTTCGTCGGGCGCTGGGGAACGTGAGATAACATCAAGATTCTAAGGAAACGACATGCAGTTTCATGTGTTGGCCGTAGACTACGACGGCACCATTGCGCATAACGGTCAAGTTGATGAAGCGACACTGGCGGCGCTTCACCGATTGCGAGAAACAGGCCGAAAACTGGTCCTCGTAAGTGGGCGTCGACTCGAACCGCTGCAAGAGCTGTTTGCAGAGCTTACAATCTTCGAGAAGGTTGTGGCTGAAAATGGTGCGTTGCTGTACGACCCCCATACAAACGAGGAGAAGCTGCTCAGCGAGGCTACCCCACCCGAGTTTGCAGAACGTCTCAGTGCTGCGGGCGTTGACCGACTTGAAACAGGACGCGTCATCGTTGCGACGTGGCAACCGTACGAAACGATTGCGCTTGAGTTGATACGAGAGATGGGGCTTGAGCTGCAGATCATCTTTAATAAAGACGCGGTAATGATTCTGCCGACCGGAATCAACAAGGCAGTCGGTTTAAAAATTGCGCTGGAAGAAATGGGGATCTCTCCAGTAAACACCGTGGCGGTCGGCGATGCCGAAAATGATTTAGCAATGCTTAATATGTGCGGTGCAAGCGCTGCTGTCGCAAACGCTCTGCAAACCGTCAAAGATCAGGCAACCATCAAGCTCGAGAAAGAACGGGGGGAAGGTGTATCCGAACTGATTGAGTTGATCGTTTCGACAGACCTTGCGCAAGTTTCAAAAGCACCAAAGCGCAACTTGCAATTGCATCAAGGATTGGATGGAGTTCCTCTAACCATACCTCTTGTCGGAGAGAGTATCTTTGTAACAGGGGGGCCGGGGGGCGGTAAGAGTAAGTTCGCGCTTACCTTTCTCGAACGCCTGAGCGAGGTAGGTGCACAATGTGTAATCTTAGATCCCGAGGGAGATTACCAGGACTTGAGTGATTCGATCGTACTCGGAACTGCCGATCGTGCTCCAGATGTTGAAGAAGTGATAGGCGTACTGCGTCAACCTTCTGAGCACTGTGTGGTGAGTTTTTTTAGCATTCCGAAACCCGAGAGGCCCGCGTATTTTGACAAGCTCCATCGCGCCCTGGCCGACCAGAGGAGCAGAACGGGGCGGCCGCATTGGATTATTGTGGATGAATCACACTACGCTTCTCCCCGCGACTGGGAGCCTGCGAAAGGCTGGCATGAGAAAGAATTAAAAGGGTTTTTATTCATTACGGCATTTCAGGAAGAGATGTCAGTCTCCGTGCTCCAAACAGTTGACTGGATTATTTCTATTGCAGAAGAACCGAGGGTAGCGCTTGAAAAATTCTGTAATCTGGTCGGCGTCCGCACGCCGCACGTCGCACGTCGCATCGCCACGTGCCTCTACGGAATCGCTTTCAATCGCTTGGCACCGAGCGAACGATAAAGCGTTTTGGTTTCATCGATTGCAACCGAAGGACGAAAGCCAGCGTCATATGCACAGCTACTATGATGGAGAAATGGACAAGGAGTTACGGTTCGTGTTTCGCGGCCCTGAACGTAAGCTAGCGCTAGAGGTGCAGAACCTTAAGATTT
Organism: Njordella aestuarii; assembly: GCF_056494165.1. Taxonomy (NCBI): domain Bacteria; kingdom Pseudomonadati; phylum Planctomycetota; class Planctomycetia; order Pirellulales; family Pirellulaceae; genus Njordella; species Njordella aestuarii. The sequence goes on along the minus strand of NZ_CM151397.1, from coordinate 4,669,081 downwards.
TTATGCAGATAGGCAATGGTGTTGATGATGAGACCTGGGAATATCACTTAAATCGCGATGACTACGCATCTTGGTTCGAGAACGTAATCAAAGATGGCACATTGGCTGAAGCAACGCGCGAGATCGGTACCAACGAAGCGATGGATGCGGGTGAAAAGCGCAAGGCAATCTTCCAAGAAATTCGAAAACGTTTCGAAAAATCGCCGCGTGAAAGTAAGCCATGAAAGAGTTCAGTGGAAAGCAAGCGGATCCCAACTGAATAGCATGCAAACATAAAGAATTGCTGGTGCTCCCTCCTACTCTAATTGGAAAAATTCCAGCTTGATGCGCATGGCCGCAACGCGTTATAACTTACTCTTGGCAAGTGGTATGGAACGGACTTTCCATTGACTTCCACAATTGCTTGACAGGAAGTTGAGTGTTGCCGAACAGCAGTAATGACTGCATTTCGGAAAGGATACCCAACTATGCTCGTTGTATCGCGCAAGCAAAATCAAACGGTCGTTTTTCCAAACCTCGGTATCTCTATTGAGATTCTGCGAGTTGCCTCAAGTTCAGTCAATGTTGGGGTAACTGCGCCGGACGATGTGCGAATTCTCCGCGGCGAATTGCTTGAATCCGACATTGCGGTTGCGCGGGGGCAGGCTTCTAGCGGCGTTAGCCAGCGAACGGAAAACCAGGAACTCCGAAACCAACTACACCTCGCCCAAGCAGCTCTTCGGTCGATCCAGCAGTTCTTAGAAAGTGGCCAGCAGCTACGAGCTGAACAGTGTGCTGCGGATGCGCTAGAGGCGTTGAACGAGTCTACGCTTGGGGATAGATCCTCTTCCCAGTGCGCGGAAGGCAAATCTTGTTATGTCGATTCAGCTCAAAAACGAGTTGCGTTGGTCGTGGAGGACGATGAGATGCTTCGTCAGCAGGTCATCGAGTATCTTGAGTCTTGCGGGTACAGAGTCGCGACCGTGAAAACGGGCTCTGCGGCCATAGAATATCTTGAACAAAATAAACCGGTCGCAGTCGTGCTCAATATGGAAACGCCGCGGTTGAATGGCAGCCAAACAGCCATCGAAATTTGTCGTAATCCAGCTTGGAAGGATATTGCCATCTTCGGTGTAAGAGGTTGCATTTCCGTTACTGTGCCAGCAAGAAATCTCTCGCAAGAGGATCTCTCGGCGTCCCATAATCTGAACTAATGCGCCAGTATTGATGACGGGATATTTGAGGCTGGAAGTGCGGCGTTGGGCCGATTGGTAAATAGGAAGGCAGCCTCTCGAGCACACGTCTTTTCTTCATGCCGGCGTGCCTTCCTGCCGGCGTACAACACTACTTCGCACCGAGGACTTCATCCTCGGATCTGCCGGGCGTGTCCTCGAGCGTTCCCACGATGAAGGGGGCTGGGCTCCATTTCCAACGCGGCAAATCGCAAGAAAACTTTTGACACTTTTTCGCAGCAACCGTTGACAAAAAAGCCGCCGGTTGTGATGCTAATGAGAATCAGTCTCATTACTTTCCGGTGCGGGAAGCACAGTGATCGGTGAAAAAAACGTCAAGATGTCGAATCCGTTGAACAGTTCCACGACTACTGACTCCCCAAAGGATCAAAACCGTTTGCTCCTGAAGGCTCGCAGTTACCGGTATGAGGAACTGGCTAAAGGGGATTCGCATATCATCGTGACGATCAACGGAACTCCCTATGAGCTGCGGCTGACGAAGAGCGGAAAGCTGGTCCTGAACAAGTAAGCTGTCGCCCATGTGGGCTGGCAAAAGCTGCATTACGCGAGAAACGATTTTACAAGATGACCGAAAAGATATTGGAAGTGTTTCCGTCGGACGCCGCTGACCGTCGCATCGCGGTTGTTGAAGTGCGTCGCGGTGACGAAATCGTGCTCTCGCTTCAACAGCAAACTTTCTCCAGCGATATCGGTTGGTTCGCCCAGAGCTGCATTGAACTCGAAGCCCAACAGTTACCGAGCATGAAACTGTTTTTTACAGGATGCAATGTCACGAGCAGGCAACGCATGAATCGATCGGCAACTCGTTCGCTCGCCAACAGTTCCTTTGAGCCCATCGTGTTTGCTGGCTAGCCTGAATATTCACGCAAAGGTCAGATATCGCGGGATCGCACGGCAGACTTCCTGACCACGCGCGTTAAGCGAGCGATCCAACGGCATTCAAGTTTCTACCGTGTGTTCTTTGCACCAGTTTCAAGTCGTAGTTGATTGAATCAATCCACAACGCACAAGCAAGTAACTCGGACGATCAACTCGTCGCTTTAGTTGTCTGGGCAAAACGCTGGAGGCAATAGATCACGACAGCCGTAGGGCGATATCAAAACTCGATCAGGAAAATTCAATCACTCGCGGATTGTTGAAGCGTGATCGCAAACCTGAGAAGCGAACGGCGTAAGAGACGCTCGTTCGCTTTCCTTTTTCGCGTTGCATTGAATGAAAAGAGGGGGGCAGCTACGCTGTTTTTGAAATCGCATTCGCAGCATCTTGTGCTTCGGTGGTACGCAGCAATTTGGTGTACTCGTCGACGCCTTCTTGTTCTTCTTTCAGGATGTCTTCCAAGAAAATCACAAGCGGTCGGTCGCCTTCTACCATCTCCAATGCTTGGGTGTACATTGCTACTGCTTTCGATTCGAACTCAAGACTGAACTTGAGAACTTCGCGAACATCCCTGGATTGCTTAACTTCATTGCGTGTGGCAACTGGTACTCCCCCCATGGACGAGATTTTTTGACCGATTAGCTTCGCATGCTTGAACGACTCTTTCGCGTCACCTTCAAACTTCTCTGAAAAAATCTCTCGCCACATTCCTTCGACGATGAAGCTAGCTTGAGAATATTGAACGACACCTGTCCATTCGTGCTTGAGAATCTCGTTCAACTGGTTGATAACGGCCTGGGTATCCATAACTAAAGTCCTTCTATTCCACTCAAATGTAGTAATGTAGTTCCGTATAAAATACGTATCTGATCAAATACCTTATACGGGATGTGCTTCGACTGAGATTATTTGGCTTTGTCAAAGTCTTCTGGGTCATTGAACGTCACAGTGAGGTAACACGAGACCGATTTGTATGCGGTCCCGTTAATCTCACCAGTTTTGTCTTTAACCGTGTGGCCAACCATCACGCCATTCAGACCTGACGTAACCTCACTGTCGGAAAACGATGCCTTGCCCTCCGCATCGGTCTTCAATTCCCCGTGAGTCGAACCATCATGGCCGAGTAAGGTGACGGTGGTGTCTGGCAACGGCTTATTGTCGAATTGTACCCAAACATCGACACCAGTGTCAGTGTCTACTAATTTAGCAGCGATTTTAGCGTCTTCTTCTGACGTTCCTGCTTGCGAGTCGAGCTTGTTGGGAAGTTTGCCCGCATGATGAATCGCACAGTAATCTAGCTTGGAACCATGGTATATGCCGAAGGTAACATCCGATTTCAGGCTGGTGACAGCTTCAACAGGTGCTGTCGACTGGAGACCAATAAAATCATCGGATTCTTTTGCCGATAATGCGATCTTCTTAGGCTCGGCATTTTTTGCAAATGCGAAAACTTCGGCTTTTGAAATCGACTCGGGAAGTTTGTACGTTCGGTCGGCTGGAGTTTCACCAAAGAACATCACTACATGATTGTTCTCATCAACAGCCAGCCACGGAAAGTGAGCTTGCGCTTGGCCTGCAATCAGGAACAGAGTGGCAAGGATAGTGGGGGCGCAGATTCGCATCTTCATTTGAGTGTTTCCGGTTCGAAAAAGTTAGAGGCTAATTAGCTTGTGGTAAGCGGTATGATTATGAAACGTTACAACACGACATTTCATATTCTTTGGGAGTGTGTCAGTGTGATTCAGCAATGCAGTAGAGCGAACTTTCTGTACGAATAAAACATCTGCCTTCAATCGCAATTGCTGCACAGACAGTTTCTGCCATTGGTAAGGCCTTCTCGTCTGTCGAGTTGTCGTCGTCCGTAAAGCTAAAGAGATCGTTTTCTGCGACTGAATCGAGGCCTTCGGCCATAAGAATGGAAGTCTTGCCCTGATGGCCAAAAAAGTACAAGTGTTTGTTGTGTTCGAACGGCGTTGACCATACACTACCAGCTGCCAGTCGGACCGTACGCTGTTCTTTGCCCGATTCCAAATCGATTTCGAAAAGCACGCCGGCTTGGCTAACAAAGTAAGCGTTATTTCCAGCGACTAAGGGGCTTCCGAAACTGGAAGTGGCTTTAGTGGCACGCCAAACAAACGCAGCTTGATAGTTGCCATCGCTGGTCAATGTTACTTCAATCAAGCCATTCGAGTTGGTAGCCCCATCCGACTTGCTCTCCTTCGATGCACCGACCAAGAAGCGATTTTTGCCAGCCTGAATCGGCGAACAAGTCGTATTGCCTGACACATCTGTCAGAGTCCAGAGACGCGAGCCCGACTGAGGATCATACCCCGCAATGATTCCCTTACCGCTCAATACCAATTGCTTACCCTCGCCGATATCTACGATTCTGGGTGAAGCCCACGACGTGGTACCAAGGCCTGGAACCTGCCATACAATTTCGCCCGAGTCCTTATTTAAACAAGTCAGCAACGGCTCCTTGCTTTGTTCGATCCAGCAGAAGACGTGTGATTCGTCTTGTTCCAAAGAGGCTGCTAGTCCGTGACGAGCCGGAATCGTGCCTTCAGTAGTGATCAGTTCTCGTCGCCAACGCTCTGTGCCATCTTTTTGCAAGGCTACTATCAGTCCGCCTTCAAAGTGAGCTACGAAGCCATCTCGGTCAGCGATCGGGCTGGGGGCTGCACGCGAAACGTACGTAGAATTTTCCTCGGGATGTGCGTTCTCAAACGTTGTTAACCAGTTAAGTTTTCCATTCAGGTTATACGTCGCCAGGTGGAATCGTTCTTTGTTTGCCCCGGTTGTTGACGTGACTGCCACCATACCATGAGCGACGATTGGAGAAGATTGACCCTCTCCATGCAGAGCGACTTTCCAGGCTATGTTTTTATCGCCTGACCACCGAAGCGGAAGTTGCTTGGCGTCAATCGACAAACGACCGCCGTTCTGGAACGAAGGCCAGGAAGCTACAACGTCCGCTGTTCCGGAGACTACGTCGTCAGCCCTTAGAGATCCGAAATTAGTAACAAGCACTAGCGACAAAGTGCCGAGTGCGAGCATACGACCGTAATTTTGGACTGACTTGAGCAACATCAACCTTTAAACTTTCTTACGCACGCATACTGTCATCGCCTATTGGGGCATCTTGATAAGTTCGGTTTCGACGAACTTGCCACTTTCCATATTTGCTCCGCCGATCACGATGGCGTGTTGGCCATCAATGCGAATCAACTCGTGGAAGAATCTGGCATCCGTCGTCTTGCCGACACTGGTCCATGAATGTGCGTTAGCATCAAGTTTCTGCAAGTTACCGTCGATCGTACTCACGAGTATCGCGTTTGGTAGAGCTATCGCGGCAGTCCCAAAGCCTGTCATGCGGCCTTCACCGATCAGCTCGGGGCCTTTAGTCCACGAATCAGATGCAGGATCGTAGAGCATTGTATCCTTGACGATTTTGTTCTCCGGTTCCATGCCACCAATGACGGCAAGTTGCTCGCCAAATGGTACGATGCTTATTGCTCGGCGTTGGAAAGGAGGATTTGCGAGTGCTTTCCATTCCAAGTCGGCGGACTCCAAGTCCAAGCAGTACGCATTATCGTGCCATTTTGAATCGTTGGAACCACCATCAAGTTGCCAACCGCCTACAACGTAAATCTTCGAGCCGAAGAGCACCGCATCATGGCTAGATCGTGGCTCGGGAAGCGACGGCATCGCACTCCATTCCCCAGTCGCAGTATCAAAAGCGGCAACTTGATCCGTCGACTTGAGTACATGTTCTTCACCTTCTTCATTGAGAGCTGAAAAACCGCCGATACGAATTACTCTGCCTTTATAAGCAACAAGTGCTAAACCTTGCAGTCGCTCTGACTCCGCGACCGCTTTCCAGGGAGCTTCCGGGTTTTGGAGGTCCAAACATAGCAACTGATTAGACTGTTCCTTGTTGGAGTACGAATGCGCTTCTCCGGTGTGACCACCGTACACATAGACTTTGTCGTCCAAGCGAGCCGCTCCGAAGCTGGTCAAAGTGAGTGGTAGATCTGCATAGTGAGCGGCAGCCGTAACAGCATGCTCCGCTTGACAGTTGGCATTCATAATCACAAATCCAGCCATCAAGCCAAGTGCTGCATTGGAGAGTTTACTTAGTCGCATTCGGGAATCTTTCTGGTTAAGTAGTAAACTATTTGTAGTCAACATTAAAGTTCGCGACATTATCTCCTTCGGAGAGCGTTGCCGTGAGTTCACTTCGAGAATTAAAACGAGAGCTGATTTCTTTATACTCTGATCGCTCATGGCTGATTGGGCCTCCCGTCGCAATTGCTTTAACGCCCGGAGGTAGCCCAAAGACTTGCACTTGATAGATTCCGACAGCAAGAAGTTTATCAGCACCGATCGCGTAACTTCCATTTTCGATCGCCGATGACACCTTTGGACCTGTCGTTTCCCGAATCGGAACAAAGGTTATCAGCCCTTCTGACAGTGGTCCGCTAGGTAAGTTGACAGTCCCTGTTACTTCGACGACGGTCGTCTTGGCATTGTTGCAACCAAGAGTCGTCATTGTCATAACAATCAAAAACGCTAATGAAAGTGTTGGAAATGTTAGCTTGCTCATGCTATTGTGAAAGGCGATTGATCGATTCACCATCATTCCGATTGGCGAGGTTATCTAAAATCACGGAGTCGGTTGATTCGTTGATGGCTTGAACGGAACCATCACCAAAAGCAAACTGAACGCATCCAACATGGTGGCTGCGAAATGTTTCCCAAGTGCGGAAATCGTAACCGCCGCCAGACTGCGAGTTGAAGGTGCCTGCCATGGAGCCAGCCGAATGGTAGGGATAGCCTTCAGCCCACTGGGTAAATCCCTGGTTTGGCTGCAGCTCTTTCAAAGTGAAACTCAATTCACCGACCAATAACACATTCGAAGAGCCATCGCCCGAAGACGACAGGTCGCCGATACTCACTGCCGTGTGCATTTGATTGGCGCGATTCCAGCTGTAAAGGTTCAGCGAGTCAACCATTGCGCCATTATTGTACGACGAACGATAATATTCGCTGCCCGTTGAAAACGCATAGCTTGAGCTGCCTTTGAGCGTTACGCGTTCAGTAAATACCGTGCTTGGACATTGGTAAATGGATGGAGTCTTTTTGCGCGACGTAGCGTTAGGTTCCGCTGTCATCGACTTCGAAAAATCAAACTGCAAATAAAGTGGTTGCTCTCCAGCGAATGGCAAAATTGAAATCCAACCGCTGCCCCCGTTATTCGTTATCGTTGGTGGCAACTGGCGATTTGCGTGGTCATAGGTGTGCAGCGCAATGGCGATCTGTCGCAAGTTGCTGCCGCAAGTCATCTTGCGTGCTGACTCGCGTGCTGCTTGGACTGACGGCAACAACAGTGCTGCCAACACGCCAATGATCGCAATTACAACCAGCAACTCGACGAGAGTAAAGCCTGATCGCTTTCTAGGTTTAACAATAAAGTTACTACGAGACATAGTGGAATCCCTTCAGAACAGAACTGTATTCAATCAAGCAATCTGATCAGCTGGCCGGCTGCCTTTTACGGCGAACTCTAGCGGCGATTCCGCCGACTGCAGCTAGCGAAAGAACCGCCAGGCTCGCAGGTTCCGGTACCGCAGTCACGGCTCCATCGATGTGTAATCGGTCTAATGCCATCGAACCTGATTGAGCTGCGAATGTCAGAAAGAAGCTGTCTTTGGTTTGGGCGAAATCCCACGAAGCGAGATAACTCACATCGAATCCACCACCCTGCCCTTGCGGCCCTAACTCAACGCGTGCAGTCTCGGTTGTGAACGTTGGGACTACACCATCAACGAGAAGAGAACTGTAATCGAGTTCGTTCCCTAAGGTCTTAAACTGCACGACAAGCCGGGTGTTAAAGCCAAGCCCATTGTTGAATGACGGAATTGTAACTTCAAAAATGGACGGTCCACCTGGCGGTAGGCCAGGAAGATTTGTGCCAGATTCAAACGAATAAATATTGCCGGTACCAGTGACAAACGCAGAATTCGAAGTCTCCAGCAGGCTCGCAAAATTTCCGTTCGGGCCATTGCGACCGGCCAGATCGGGCGTCGAGTCTAAGATCGAGCCACCAAATCCATTCTCGTCGCTGAAAACATCCCAGCCACTGTAAAAAGTATCCGCATCGCCGCGAGTCCAGCCGAATCGACTATCCCCCGTCGAGGGAATCACCTCGGCGACAACCGAAGTGCTCGTACAAAATAAAGAAAGCAAAAGTAACGCTGCGCGTAATCGCATTTTTGCAGGCCTAATAATTTAGTGTGAAATTCCTAGGTAGTTTCCTACCGCATTCACTCTTCTTCTGGCTTGCTACGTAATACGCACCTCGAAGATGCGACTTTGCTGGCTTGAATATGAGCTGAGATTGAGTCTCAATATGGCGAGTTGGATATTTTTGTCAACACAACCTGCGAAAAATAGCTCGAATTTTTTTGCCGTATTTTACGTTGGAGTTTCCTGAACAAGTCGGTGTTTGAGCGGGCGTTGTATCGCCCCCATGTTGGTCGCGGCAACTCTCAAAGAACTTACAACAACCGAAGTATTCAATCACTCGCCTAAATTGTGAACCGTGTTGTGAATGCTGCCGCTCACCGATTTTCCAGATATGGAAATAAGCGAGTAGCGAATTTCCATGCACCATGTTGGCACGATTCCCTCAACCTCTAACTGCACCGTCTTTCCATCGCTCTGAATATCCGCAGACTTAACGGCCAGTTCCCGTTCGTCGTAATGTTGCGAACCATATTCTTCCGTCCGCCTTAACGACCAAACACGTACGGTGAAATTGGAAGGCTCGACCGACTCCGGCGCAACCGCTTCGTCGAACTTCACAACAAGCCCGGTTCTTATCGCGTGTAACTCCGTGGGGACGCAGGCCGGTTTGCCAGTGGCACGAATACGATGCAAGCCACCTGGGCTAGTTGCATCTCCGGCCCATGAAAACATTCCGCAAACGTACAATTCGTCATCTTGAGGATGGAATCGACCACGCATGATACCGGTTTCAAACGCCGGAATCGGCAACTCCACCATGCCTCCCTGACGGATTCCGCCCATATCTTCGTGCAGCACGACAAAGACCTTACCTGTTCCATACGACAGATTGAGCAAGCTTCCATCGAGAGCCCCCCATTTCTTGCTCCGCACCCACAGCAATTCGCCAGGCGATCGGTCAAATTTGTTGGTTATCCAACACAATGGCGGCTCCATCGCGCTATCGGAAGTATCTTGGACATCATGGTAGCCAAACATGTTCCCATAGAATTTCGGCTTGTCATCGGCTGCCAGCGTCACCCAGTTAATGCGGTTCTTTGGATTCCAGAATCCCTCTTGGTCCGTAACGATAAAGGATCCGTCGGGATTGATGCACACTCCGTTGGCCGCTCGAAAACCGGTGGCCAAGATGTCTGTGTTCTGTCCGTCCCGATCAATTCGTAGCAATGTACCGTGGTGCGGAACGACTGCTGGCAACGCATGTCGCCCCGACTTTGCGTAATAAAAATTGCCTGCAGCATCCACTTGCAAGCCCATCGCAAACTCGTGAAAGTGCTCGGTTACTTGATGATCATTGTTGAGGCATTCGATGAAGTCCGATTCGCCATCTCCATTCAGATCATGCAAGACGGCAAGCTGATCACGGCAGGTTAGATGAACTTTATTGTCAACGATCTTGAGTCCCAGCGGCTGAAAGAGGCCCGTTGCAATCCGCTTCCACGTTAGCTTCCCCTGCTCCGCCGCGATTTGGATCCTCCAAACGTCGCCATCCCAAGTGCATGCTGCAATACTGCCATCTTGAAAAAAGTCGAGCCCCGTGAAACGTAGTTGTGCAAGCCAAGGGTTGTCCACGGGCGCAACCAATGTATCAATCGCAAACGCTTCACTTTCGGTACTGGTCGTTACCTGCGTCTCTAACGTCTGAGGCCATCGCAGGGGGCCGCCGTTGGTGAGTCGTTCGAGATCAACGGAACGGTTTGCCGTCTGGGCGAGACTGTGCTGAGCGATGACGGCAAATTGTTCTTTGTCGAATGAATCCGCAGAGGCAGGAGAGATCCACAACGTGAACCGGAGTGGCTGCCTGCCTTTCGGAAGTTTCAGCGTTATTCGGTTTTCGGAATCCGACCAGGTCTGTCCAGCAATCGCGGGAATCGTTCCCATCGCCAACCGGTTGGTGGCAATTGACGATGTGTCGGCATAGCTTGCTTCGGCTAAGATTTTTTCGCCAGCGCTGTCAGCAATTTTAAGAACAAGATCATGTTCCCGCGGGCCGATATTAAACGTTCGTGTAAAAGCGGCTGGAAATGTTTCGTTACTGGGTAACTCGCCGAGCAACTCAAGCACATTCGCTCGCCCGATCGAGTAGGAAAGGACAACGTTGTCGTTGTAATGATAGCTGCCATGAAACTGTGCCCAATTCTTGGGTAGCGGACCATAACGTCGACCGTCACGCCCTGCGATACGGCTGTCATCGTCGAACGTACTATTGGCCGGGTTAGCCCACCCAGCCCCATTGGCATTGGCGAAAACGATTTGACCGACAATGTTTGGATGCACTCCATGCTCACCATTGAATTGGATATCTCGCCAGTCAATGAAGTTTTGGTTGCCGCTGTCCGCCTTTGCATGCCAGCCTGCAGAAACACGCATTGTATCGGTATCGAAAATCATCCATTGGTTACCACGAGCCACACCTCCTGCGCCGGAGTCTAACCGAACCGCCCTACCTTTGTAGGCAATGTTTAACGCCGCTCCGGGAGTTTCGTAGCAATGCGTTAAGAACGGTCCGTAATCCATCGCGTTCCAGGCTTCAATCGAACTGGGTTCAGGACCTCGAGAGTTACCTTTTGGTAAGCTTTCTAGGTACGCTGCTTCGATTCGAGTCAGCTGCGAGGTGTTATAGGGCTTGAGGTAGGATTCACAGATGTAGTGGATGACGTCATACTTCTGAGACGGCACCATCCAGGTTTGCGCAGGCATGAATCCAAAGCCATGCGTCAGAGTGCGATAAATAGACCACGGGTCGCTTCCATTTTTGAATTTTCCATCGGCAAACCTGAGCGAAGTTGGTAGTGAACCAAGCTGGTCCTTGGTGCCATGGCAGTTTGCACAAACGCGTCGATAAATCTGTTCGCCACGTTCCAAAGATTGAGCTCCCCAATCACGGATGAAACCTGCATGGTCGATGTCGCGCTCATACTCTGGTAGACGCACAGCGAGTAAACTTGCATGAGGCTTTAGTGCTAACGCTCGTTCGGCACCCCCATCGCGAATTTCAAATAGAAAGCGAACAAGGTCGAGAAACTGTTGGCGGCTTGTGAGTTGATTGACTTGGCCGCGGGGCATGAGCGATTCTCGGGAGATTTTGAAGTCATCGATTTCGGCTGTTTGGGTCGCAGTTTGAATTCCGTTTGCATCGCGTACGGTTATGTGTTGATCGTTTCGTTCAACGATCAAACCCGTGATGACTTGTCCGGCTGTCGTTAAGACTTGCGCAGATTCGAAACCGGGCCGGATCGATTTTGAAGGATCAAGGATCGCTTCAACGATTGCTTCGTCGGAGAATCGTGGATCTTTTTGAGCGAGATTCGGCCCGAGGAGCGATGGCGTTTCGGCGTCGGTCGCATGACATTTGGAGCAAGCCGAGGACGCTTGGTAGAAGACAACCGCCCCCCGAGCCGCATCGCCTCTAGTGCGAGCCTCTACCGCGAGTAACTCAACCGGCACAGCGTTTAGTTCACGTTCCAGATCCTGCGCATGGCTTTGTAACGAAAACACCAGCCCACAACACATCGCCCCAGCAACAACAGCAAGTCGAAAGTATTCGAGCACGATAACGCCTCGGAGGAAGTATTCGGTAGGATCGTGAATGATACATTTGCGTTCAAGATCGGTCGCCAATGCTTTTAATAGTCTATCACGAAGTCGGAGGGTGCGCTTGCATTCCCTTCGGTAGCCGCGTTCGCCTAGAACGCGGGTGAAGGCGAGTGCGGGTTGCTGTAAACGGTGGTACTGTTGGCTGGTCCAGCAGTGCATGTGACGAAACGGCAAAGATTTCTATCAAGACCCCGGCTTTTGGCGAAGCCAGCTACGATGCGAATGCAACCTCTTCCGTAGCTGCGTTCGCGCAGAACGCGGGAGATGTTGGGTGCGGGGTGCTGTCACGCAACCGGCTTCTTGGCGAAGCCAGCTACGATGCGCTTGTTGGATGCGCTTGGAAAATTGAACCATGCCGCGTGAAGGCGGTACTACGAACTTGGCTGCCTGAAGGCGGCGAGTCGGTCGAGGATCTCTTTCAGGATGGGGGTGTCGGTGTCGGGGCGGGTGGGGCTGCCGGGATAGGTTAGCGATGTCTGGATCCAACCTCGCAATTTCAAAAACTGAGCGGCATTGTGTTTGTATGCCGGAACGGGTGCGCGAAAAGCGAAAAAGCCAAGGTACTGTAACAAATCGTTCAGCTCGTAAAAACGGCGGTCGCCACGCTCCCACATGGCGTCTCGCTGCGCAAACTCTGCCGGTGCAAATGTACTAAGGCCTAACAAGTAGTCGCTGCCGTACATTATCATGTCAATCGCTAAGTCGTTGCCCGTCAGCACCAAAAATTCCGGTCTGACCGAATCGCGAAGCTGGATGCGTTGCCATTCTAACTGCCGATTCAACGACGAATGCTTGGCTCCCAAACATTCAGGAATCTTCATCAGACGTTCGTATGTATCTAAGTCATAAATCGAGCCAAACGGAGCGAACATCGTGCCAAGCTCGAACGCATAAAACCCGCCTGAATGCTCGCCGATCTTTGCGTACGATTCAACAATCTGCTCCGATGTCTGCTGCGTCAATCCATAGCTTTGAAAAATGACGGGCCGACCGCCATGCTGCAGTATCTCGTCGATCCTCTCCCGGTAACAATCAAAGTCGAAGCCGTCACCCAGCCGATCGCCAACAAAGGCTCCAGCAATAAATGGTCGCCCTGCCGTCACCTTCTGCGTCTCTCGCAAGACCTCCAAGCGTTGCTCCGAAGTGATCAAATTTCCGTAGCCTGTGTCCATGTTCACTGCTGGAATCAGTCCTGCATCGGATGTTCGCGCTACATGGTCGTTAAATCCTTGCCAATCTATCGTTAGGTCTTGTAGCAAAGGCAACAATATTGCCGACATGCCTGTGATCTTGCGGCGGTATCGGATGGGTGGGATTGACTGGTCCATGTCTTCTGCTTTCAAAGCGCTAAGTTACGATGTGGATCTTGTAGATCGCTCATTATACCGTGATCAGTAAAAGGTTTGATTGGCAGAAAACGAGAGCCAAAGCCGAATTACGACATCTAGATCGTTTTCGGATTGCTTAAGTGGAGCGTTTCGACCGGGACGATCCCGGTTGTGACTGAAAAATAGTGATACTTCAGGCTCTTTTCGATGCCGATGCGACTGAGGTGAGTTCCGCTAGGCTCCACACGCGTAGGACACAGCTCGGTTCATGCTCCGACCTATCGGCAAGCAGTTAATCTAGGCCTAATATGGAATCTCAAGTCGAGTTCAAGCGTCAATGACGCAGTGGTTACGGGCGCCGAGAGTACTACGTTTACGCTGACACGTAGCTTTCACTACGTTAAGTTGGCTTTTACAAGTTCCATCGATTGCCGTTGGTAACGCTTGACGTTCTCAAGAGCTTCTGCTGCTAAGGCCTTGGAAGCGTTCAGGTCATTTGCCATCTCCATAACGGTCTCTGGTACTTTCGATACTTGTTCCGCTTTATCAAGATCGAACAACCATTGATCAAGTCCGATATCACGCCACATATATCCTTTACTCGTTTGTTCTTCGAATCTGCAGACAATGGCTGGTATGCCACTTCCTATTGCCATGATTGGCGAATGCATCTCGCTGCCGAACAGTCCGGCACTTCGAACATAAACGCTCAGAGCTTCGTCGGGTAACCAATAGTTATCTCGCCACGTTACCAGAGGTTTGACATCAGAGGGCAACGGGTCGAAAAGCATGTGTTTCGTAACTGATATTTGCGTCATGTCTTCCGGGCAAAGCAACACTTTCTGTTTCAGCTCGCGAACGATTCTTGTTATCGCCGCACGCAGCGGAGCGTGATCATGCTCTTTCATCTCTTCGTTCCGCGCATGTCGTTTGGGGTCGAAAGCGCGATTGCTGCCAGGAATTTCCCAATAAGGTGTGTAACGAAGTCGCGACAAACAGCAGAAGAACTTTTGATCATCAATCGCATTAGCTTTGAGAAATTCCGCTGCTGTCGTATCATTGCGGATGTCAAACGCGAAGGCTGCGTCAGGAGCGAACTCCATTATAGGTGAGCTTACGTTCTGCTGTTTGGCAACTTCCAGCGATACTGAATCGCGGAAGAATACGAACCGAGCTTGACTGAGAAGTTCTGCGTCAGCGCCGGAAAAAAAGGAACCGTGTGTAATGCCGTAAACGCCATACGGCTTGCCAGTTACTTTGATGTATGCAGCGACATCTTTTGCCGCAACCAGCGATGGTCCGGAGCCATGCAAAAGAAAATCAGACCACTGAAGCGCATCCAGCAGTTCTTTGTTACTCGCTTCACCTTGCTCACTTAGCGTTCCCTGCACAATTTCCAACATAGGAAAGCGTCGATGGAGCATAGCTGCCACGGGAACAGACATATCCTTTGACGCCCAAAGTTTTACCTCTGCTTCCGGAAAATGTCTTTCTAACAAAGTCAACATGCCAGGCGTGTGTGAAATATCGCCGATATTCACTGTTTGCCATGAGGATCGCAGGAGTATGCGCGGCCTGGAAGGCTGGGAAGCACGCAATTTGGTCGAAGCGGTTGCTAGTACTGCCAACTTACCAAAGGTTCGACGTTTCATTTTCGTATTAGCCATTTCGCGAGGTGAGCGGTTCGCTGTACGGTGTGTATACCATGTCTTTTGTATTCTTTTCGGAGAGCGAAAGCAACGCATGCCGAGTGATCGTATCAACCGCTTACTAACGATTCTAGCAGTATTTCGTTGGGGTGTTGCCCGCTTCAGTCAGTTGGCAACTCCCTGAAGCGAGCAGCAACTCAGTTTAACTGGCGAAAAAATGCCGCTGCTGCGAGTTGTGAAGAAAACACGCATGTCCTTCGCACGCTGGAACCCCGTCGTTGACAAGTGTGCGCATGTGATTGGTGGAGATGGGCTGCAACGGACTGCATGAAACAGTTATGGCGGTCAGAGTGATTGGACAAGCTACGATTTCTGACAAATTTTCGACGCTCATGCATGACAACGACGGTAAAAATCATAAATTACATTGAGTACATCAGGTTGTAAGGCCACGCAAATGTTTTTGTAGGTGTGCTTGGACATCCACAGTATCGCGCCAGCGTTACGCTACTTGGCAAATTTGCGACATCAACATATTTGCGTGTGGTTTTCCGTTTGGGAGTGAAGTGACTAGATGACTTTCCGCGATGGATTTATGGGATTCGATAATGTCGAGTCTTCTTTGGACTGGCTTAAAATGAAGGCCACGGGTTCTGATTTTGTGCCGACTGTCTTGAGCAAAGAACTGACACATTTTCGTGAGCTGGCAAGCTTTGTTGACGCTACCTTTGGAAGGTCGATTGTCATGACAGTCGCCAAGCCGTCTCATGTTAGTCAAAAAGCGCGATTCGTTTTTGAGACTGCGGCTCAGAATAAGTTTCTCTTTCCCATCTTAGGGTTAAGGAAAACGGTAGTTGATCTAGCGAAGGCAGCGTTAAGTGAAGATCACCAAGGCTTGTCAGCTCAGGCTGCAATCCGACTACCGTTGCTTACCAGCTACCAAGGACTTTGTTTGACCGGTTGGATGCAGGAGGCAAAGGTGCTTACTTGTGCTACTTTTGCCAGCGTCTTACGCGACACGGGAAGGTAAGTGGCCCAGTAAAAGTGGTCCCGCGGATAAAAGCTACGCTGCGACCTGGAGGCATAGGATGTAATTGATGACCTGCAACGCACGTTAGGCGCATCCAAAAACCAGAGTAACGCGCGGCTAAAGTCTGAGGCGGGTACGTTGCGACTTCACGCTACGCGCACTCTGGAAAACTTAGTCTACGCCGTACCTGCCGGGAGGCTAACTGCTTCATCTAAAATTCATATCAAGGGCCCGGTCTGCTGCAAAACGTGGGCTCGTCGACGTATTTGGGAAACATCGTGGAAATGTAGGTCAATGGGAGTTGGCACCGGTGATTTCGCTCAGAAGGTTGAAGAACTCCATTTTTCGATCGCTACTAATTTTCCAGTCGACCGGGACGCTCTGAAAGCCTTGTTCAAAGTCTTCATCTTCCATTCGATAGTCAAAAAAACCCCAGCTAGCATGCGCGTCGACGGCGGCGATAAAATTGTTGTCGGGCTTATCGAATTCAAAATGGTCATCTTCGTTAAAAAGGATTGGCATGGGGCGATAACCAGGGATTGCTCGTGTTTGCCGTACCATTTCAGTAATACGAGTCGGATCCTTTACGCCGTTGCCGTGCAGCAAGAGAAAGTCAGACGCAAGGACGACGTTTTCCTTTGGAATGCTGCCACCGCCATAACTTGTGCCAACCATTAAGCGTCTCTCGTTCTTTACTGTGTTACGAACTCTAGTGATTAGTTCGTGAATTCGATCCGGTTTAAGAATCTCGTGATCGTAAGCCTTTACGTCGCACTCATTGTTCACTTCTACAAGTACATTGGTGTACTTGTTGTCCAGCAACCAAGTGGTGGCTGCATCAATCGCGGTGATGACAGCTGCCTCATCTTTCAGTCTTTCGTCTTGGCCAAAATAAAAGTATCCGACGATGACTACCATGCCCAATTCATCCGCGCGACGTATGACTTTGTCAACTCGTTCGAGGTACTCTGGACGGAGAGAGCCAGTTTCTGTGAATGCAGAGTTATGCCACGGTTGGCTCTTTGAATATCCCTGTGGACTGCCTCCTTGCAAATTGATGGTAATGGCCAACAAGCCATGTTTTCTCCATTGCGGCATGGCTGCTAAGAATTCAGCGAGGTTTCGTTCTGCGTCCCATAAACCTGTGTCGGGATATTTCCAGCGATCACGTGTCTCGGAGTTCAAGTCGTCGAAAGTCGCCTGGACCATTCGGCTGTTAAGCAATAACCCCTCGATCCGTTTCCCGTTCCACATCCGACCTGCATATGTGGGCGCGTCATTAAGATAAAAGTCTTCGCCTACAATCTTTACGTTTGTTGTTGTTCCCTTCGCTACGTTCGAATTTTCTTGGGAAGTTTCAGCGGCAACGGAGTCGTTGAGAAAAGACATAGCAAGAAGCGAAAGCAACGCAAAATGCCAAATCGCCAATCTGCTGAACGTATTCATTTTAGGAACTTTCATAACACCGACAGAGCTTACTTGGAGCTTGCGCTCGTATCAACAGGAAGATTGTAGCGTATTTTTCGATGAGGATTCTCTAGGGCGTTTATCCAGACTGCGAATAGGCTGGCGGCGGCGATTGCATAGACGGAACAGGCTGGCATCCACATGATAGAACCTGCGATTTGTTGGTCTTCAAGCGGTGTCAAACCCCAGTGTTCTGTCCGTCCGCGGTAAATTGGGTACCAGACGTCGGGGGCTAACGTCATAAATACTCCCAATGCTGTCGCATGCAATGAAGTGGTAAATAAGTACAGGACGCTTGCTCCCGCGCTGAGTTGTGTTCGACGAAGTGGTGTGATTGCAACTCGCCAGAAGAGGCATGCGACAAGAAAGAACATTAAGTGCTCGATATCGTGAATCAAGGGATCTGTCAAAGCAAGCTGATAGAGGTTGGGTAAATGCCAGATCCAGAGGACGGCGGTATGAAGCGCCCAGACGAATAGAATGTTCCACTGCAGAAAGTTGATTGTCTTTTGAAACGCTTGCGGCAACGATAGCCAGAACCTAGCGGCTGCTAGCCTCCAACGTTTCGGCAGTGCCCAGAGCATAACAAAGGTCGGCGTACCTAGAATGACCAGTGGTGCTGCAACAACCATCAACAGCATATGCTGCATCATATGCAGCCAGGAAAGATCGTTACTCAACGTGTCAAGCGGTGACAGAAGAGCAATGGCGATACTGACAATGCCGGCGTAAAAAGCAGTAGCCTGCCAGAGTGAAATTCCGCGTCCGCGCCCCGCATTGCGCCAAAGGCTGTGGATTCCGCGTGCGTAGATTATCGATAGCACAACTAGGTTAAAGACGACCAACGGATCGAAGTGCCATGCACGCCACCAAGCATCGCCCGCCACCAAACCACTCGGATGCGCATGTGCGACGGATGGAATGCAAGCGAGCAGGATTAGTGCTTGGAGAACCTGAGATTGCTTGGCTCGCATCGTTAGACTAACACTCTTGAAGATAGTAAAAGAGTGGTACGCTTTGGATCGCAATTATCAATATGAAGATACCGCTCGAGAGCATGCCAAAATTGGCTAGAAACTTTTGAACTACAGGCACCGGTCGAGATAGCTTTGCGCCGTTCAATCGTAGCTTCGCTCGATGGGCAATGAGAGTTGCGACGATTGCGATCGACAACGCAAAAATGCTAACAGCGATTTCGGCCCACCCAACTCGAGAGATACCTAGGAATGCGACATCGTTCCAACCGCTCACGCAACCGAATTCGGCCACAAGATACGACAGCAGCAAGTGCAACATCCAAGCCACAGCACCACCCAAGACACCAAACCAAATTAGGGTGGACTCGAAAACTTCATCGTTCGATGAAGCACCGAGGTTATCTGGTGTGTTTTCACTGTTCATCCTGTTGGCACTGCTTTCTACATGCATTGGTAGTTCCTTTGGTTGTTGCAACAATGCCGCTCATACTTTGTCGAATTCCAGCATCATGGTAATACGAAATAGACCGAAAAAATAACGATGCCGACCAGCGCTACAAAGTGCCAATAGAGTGAAGTAATCTGCAGCATTAGTAGCATGTACCCGGTCGAATCACGATATTCATGCCACATGCGATGCTGAGTTGTCCCGATTAGAAAGAGGCCAACAATCGCTAGCAGCCATGGATAGATATTGAGCAAGTAGAACAAGGAACCGTAGGCATTCTGCTGTGGAGAGACATCAGAAGTCAACATTCCTGCCAAGCTGGTTGACAAGTATATGAGCACCAACAGAAGAATAGCAGTAAAGGCGAGTTGTATCGAAGTGCGATTTTGTTTAGCAAAGGCACGCTTGACATATAGTAGAACCGGAGAGACGCAAGCAAGTGCGCCATAGCCAATTGCAAAGAGCGATATATCTGGAATACGGATATCGTCCTGCGGCCACTGCTGGGAATAGAGTCGGATGTAAAAGTAAGCGTATAACATCGCACCGAGTGCAGTACCGAAAACTGCGAGTGCGCAGACCATTCCGCACCAGGCAGTCGATCGACTGCCACTTACGAAGATGGGGATGCCTGCTTTTTCGCTTAGGTCGCTCTTGCGGAGGATTTCAAGCACGCTCTCGTTCGGTTTGAGCCAAGCAAACAGACCGCCGCCACTAATAGCGATGCCTAAAATCGCGACCAAGTAGACTTTGAAAAGTATCGCTAGGAATGTTATCACTAGGCCAATTGATACGATCAAAGGAAAGTAACTTGGGCCAGGTAAATACTGAATCGATCGCGGGGTGGCATCCACCGCGTCGGTGGTTAACGTCGCCCGCCAAGTGAGGGGGCGGCACGTTAGCGCCTCTGCAGCACGATAGGAAGACTCCGGTTCTCTAGTTTGTTGTTCGGATGTCCAGAGTGGATGTCGACTAGTAGCAACTGGTGGAGCGAGAAAGCTGAACGCCGGGGGTGGGGATGAAATACTCCATTCCAGCGAATCGCTTCCCCAAGGATTCTCTCCTGCTGGCCGTCCCTTCTTAAAACTCAAGAGTATATCGGCTATAAAAATCAAGTAGCCAGAGCCGAAGATGAAGGCTCCGACGGTAGATAGCATGTTATGACCATCAAGATTAAGTATTGCCGGATAGGTGTAGACACGCCGCGCCATGCCGAAAAATCCCATGATGTGCATGGGGAAAAACGTAACATTGAAGCCGACAAAGATCAACCAAAAAGTCAATTGTCCCAACCATGCGTTAGGCATCCTGCCGCTGAACTTCGGAATCCAGTAATACATCCCCGCCATGATCGGAAAAACAGCTCCACCGATCAGTACGTAATGGAAATGCGCAACGATGAAATAGGTGTCGTGGACTTGCCAATCGAATGGGACGATTGCGATCATCACACCAGTCATACCACCCAGCACAAAGATAAAAATGAAGCCGAGCACAAATAATAGCGGCGTTTTTAATGCTGGACGCTGGCCCCATAGCGTTGCAATCCAGGCGAACACTTGAGCGCCACTTGCCAGCGCAATCATCAGACTTGCTGCCGCGAAAAAGTTCAGCGAGAGTCCCGGCAAGCCTGTGGTGTACATATGATGTACCCATAAGCCAAAGCTTACGAAAGCTGTAACCACAACGGCGACGGTAATGTACGTGTAGCCCAACAATCGTTTGGAGAAAGTGGCTACCACCATCGAAACGATGCCGGTTGCAGGCAAGAAGATAATGTAAACTTCGGGGTGACCGAAGAACCAGAATAAATGTTGCCATAAAAGACCTGTACCACCGCGTTCTTCATTAAAGAACTGCGTTCCTGCGGTTCGGTCGAGTTCAAGCATCAGGGTTGCGATGAGCAACGTTGTAAATGCGAATAGGCTCATCAACCCGGCGGCCAGCAATGTCCAGGCGAATATTGGCATTCGATTCAAAGACATCCCAGGCGCGCGAAACTTGAGGATTGTGACTACGATTTCAATCCCTGCAACAATGCCCGAAACTTCGACAAGGCTTAAACCAAGCGCCCAGAAATCGACGCCCATTCCCGAATATTTGGAACTTGAAAGTGGAGTGTAGGCAAACCATCCAGCATCCGGGATCGCGCCCAAAAAAAAGCTCATGTAGAATATGATCCCTCCAAACAGGTACGTCCAATACGCGAACGCACTCAGACGAGGGTATGCGACGTCACGCGAGCCGATCATGAGCGGTATTAAGTACAACGCAAGGCCTTCGAGAAAAGGCACTGAGAAGAGGTACATCATGGTCGAACCATGCATGGTAAAGAGCTGATTATATAGCTCTGGCCCCATGAAAGTATTCTCGGAATATGCGAGTTGAATTCGCATCAATAGTGCCAGGACGCCTCCAATCAAGAAGAAAGCGAAGGCTGTGAGCATGAATCGAATGCCCAACGGTTGATTGTTCACGACCGAAAGAATCCCGAGAAAGCCGGGAGCGTTCTGATAAGTTTGAGTAAACTGTTCTAGGTCATCGTCAGTGATGTCTTGCACGTTGTCATTACTCAGATGCATTCGTCGTCTCCTGTCCGCGAAGGGTTAGTAGGTAAGCGACGATCGCATTGAGTTCAGCGTCAGAAGTCTCGGTCTTCGGCATTTTCGCGCCGGGCTTGATCGCTTGAGGGTCGGCCAGCCAGCGAAATAGATTTTCCGACGTATTTGGGAGCGTTGCTGCAGCAAGCGTCTGTCGATTGCCGATCAGCGTGAGGTCTGGCCCTGCTCTGCCCTTTGCTCGGGTGCCCTCAATCGCATGGCAAACACCGCAGCCATTGCGGAGAAAAGCTTGTTTGCCTAGTGAATATCCCTCATCCGCCATCGCATCGTCATCTATCATAGGCCGAAGCGGTGCGGTCGTATTCATTGCAGATGCGCGCGATCGATTTGACTCGAGCCATTGAACGAATTGTTCCGGGGGGAGTGCTTCAACTTGAAATGCCATGTGCGCATGTTGCATGCCACAGTACTCGGCGCATTGGCCTCGATAGCTTCCAGGCTTATCTGCTTGTATCCAAAATGTATTGGGATGACCGGGGATCATATCCATTTTTCCGTGTAACTGGGGAACCCAAAAGCTATGAATGACGTCCTTCGCTTCGAGTTCTAAACGAACGGGTTCACCAACGGGGATATAAAGCTCATTCGCCGTAACAATGCGATGGTCGGGATATTCGACTTCCCACCACCAGCGGTGCCCCACGACGCGAATCGTGAGTCCACCATCCTTCTGCCTTAGAGCAGTTGTTGTCGAGAGAGAATAAATCAAAAGTGGAACGAGAATCAGCAGCGGGAGGATGACGCCGCCAACCAAGATGAACGTACGACCGCTGGAGGGGGAACTTGCGGCAGTTTTCGTTTTGTAGAATATCGCGACGAAGGTGAGCAAGAAAACAGCAATTGAGTAGATTCCGAGAATGGTCAAGAGGAGCCACCATAACTGCGCTACCGCATGGGCTGCAGGGCCAGATGGGTGCAGAGCGGACTGGACGCGATCTCCTTTGCAACCAGTTGCAAAAACCACACAAAAGAGTGACAACGCGGCTATTCGGTGAAATGTAGTCAAAGAAAATCTTTTTGGAGGTTGGCTCATGGGGCAGGCGTGTGTTAAGCTACAGGCGCGTTGTTTGGACGACGAGTACGAAGGCAACTATCTGGTCTAATTCCTCTTCAGAAAGCCTGCCTTGGTACGGAGGCATGGCGACACCCGGTGGTGGTTGCAGAACATATTCGCGAAGTTCTGCCTGCGTCATTGTGCGGCGAATAGCGGCTAGATCAGGCGCGAAGCGTGGGCCGTCGCCGGCTACTGGGTGGCAACTGTTGCAACCGAATTGATGGATTAAGAGTCGGCCTTTTTCCGCTTCGGGCGGCAGCGTAATGCCAGCGGGAACTGCAGGTGGTTGGTCGCTGGGCCAAGCTGTCCAGGCTGACTGAATTCGTAAAGAGCTGAGCCCTAATATTGCGATGACGCACCCGCTTACAAATAAAGTTGCGATTGGGCGGTTACGGATCCCACGATAAGGAGTTCGCTCTAATAAAGGTAGGAAGGCTAAGAACAAAAAGATTGCCAGCGGAAACCCAACATAAAAGTAAGTCGCGATTCCAGGAGGAAGGTAAGCAGCGAGTGCGCTGAACCATGACCACCACCATTCTTCCATGGGGTAGGAACGCTCATGCAGATTGGCTTCAGGGTAAAGCCTTCCAGCACCCAGTACAAGCGTAAGTACAAGAGCGACGCCGAAGACAATAAATGCCATTAAACCTGATTTTGAAGCAGTCTCTGGAAAGAAGTTCTCGCCCCGTTCGTCGCTTTGTGCGTCGTACTGGTAGACCCGTTTTTGCTGCTTACTGGATGAAACTGGTAAGGTTCGTTCGGTTGGCGACGTGATACTATGAACGACGACAAGATACAAATGGTAGCCAATCAGCGACGTTAAGAGCAAAGGTCCGATAATCACGTGAAGCGAGTAGATGCGGCTGAGCGTCGGGCCACCAATCTCAGGTCCACCTTGCACCAATAGCACAAGCTGTTCACCGATCAAAGGAATTCGATAAAACATGTTGAGTGCGACGCGCAGCGCATAAACTCCACGCTCGTCCCATCGCAAAATGTACCCGAGCAGGGACATTGTGATCACGCCAAAGAAAAGGAAGACTCCGATAAGCCACGTTGCTTCTCGAGGAGACTTGTAGCCGCCGATCAAAATTTGGCGAAAAAGATGAAAGAATAACATCAAGACCATGAGACCGGCGGACCAATAATGCAGACCGCGTATAAACCAGCCCATCGAATCGCGAAATGTCATGTCTTTGACACTAGTGTACGCGTCTGTTGGGGAAGAAGAATAGCCCAACGTCATAGCAGTGCCGGTAGCCACAAGCACAGCGAATAGAAGCGTGAGTGTGGCACCGTCGCCGAAATACCAGGAGCCTTTCGCAACGCGGCGATCCAGCACATGGTTCCAAATCCGTGTAAGGGCAAACCTGTGTTTAATGACCGCCCATGAGGTGCTCAATCCCAACTTTTTTGCGATCCGCTTGGCGGGTTCAAAATCCATTCCGAATTTACCTTTAAACCATGGGCGGAACGGAAGATAAGTCGACCTGCAATATGCCAGCTTCGACTCGGTGGGCATAGCGATATAGCGGCCGATCAGGTGGTCCTGCCATACGATCGCCGTTCTTGCTAAATATTCCACCATGGCATGGACAGAGAAAGCAATGACTTCGTTGATCGAAGGTTACAGGGCAACCAAGGTCTGTGCAGCTTCGCGAAAATACAATAAGTTCGTTTTCGGTGCCGCGCCACACGTAAACTCCGCGCCGAAGCGCCTTGTTGGTAACTGAGTCCGGATGGTGTTGAATGATGCCTTCACTCATTTCACTAATTGGGAAATCATCCAGCAGTCCCACGTCGCGCCAACGCGGTGCCTCGCTGCTAGAGCCGATCGCATTAAATGCGTAGATGACCGTTGGCACTCCGACAACCAATCCGCCAACGATGGATCCGCCTCCGATCAAGATCGTTAGAACTTCTCTTCTTTCCATCGACTTCACTTTATAACGACTGGCGCGGAAGATGCTCTGCCACGCTTCTGACTTGACCGAATTCACTAACCGTTACACCATCGCTACGCCCCGACTTTCGATAGCGGGCATGTAGGGTTAGAGACCTGTTCTGCGTGATTGCAAATGATATACCGTTGAGTTTCACTACAAGTTACCCAACGATTTGAGGCCCAACTGGACGACGACTGTTCAATGACTTTGTTAAATAGGTGTCAGGTACACAGGATCTTTGTTGGGGCGATGTTAGTAAGCGTCATTGGGGGAGCTGCCTCGTGTGGTCGCTATTCTGATCAACGGACGGACCGGCGTGAGGAGAGTTTTGTAGCTGAACCGACGTTGATAGATCATCCGCATCGCGAAGGCATGATGGGAGGATATATCGCGAGTATCGGTCGCGACGAGTTCCATGCGGAAGCAGTACTAGAGTCGGATGGAAAGTTAACGGTCTTTATCTTGAACGCTGACGCAAATCGGCTGTGTGAAGTACATAACCAGGTGTTGACCGCGTATGCTAGGGCCGCTGAATTGCGGACGTCGGAAGTTGTAATCTTGAAACCAGCGCCGTTGGGAACCGATACCGCCGAACGGACTTCGCGATTCATTGGCCACCTTCCGGTCACCCTGCTCGAGGACTCGTTCGTACTAACCATGCCCGGCTTGCAGATTGATGGTGAACGTTTTACGGTGCGTATCGAAATGCTCAAGGAAGTTCCAAGCGGAATGGATGTGCAAATGCCCAAAGCAGCAACCGTTGATGAGGCGAAAGAGCTTTATTTAACAGCAGGTGGCCTCTATACCGAACGCGACATTGATCGGAATGATCGCATGACGGCGGCTGAAAAATACAAAGGCTTTCGGGCAAAGCACGACCCTAATCCAAATGTAGGAGAGACCATTTGTCCAATCACTGGGACCAAGGCGAACGCAGCATGCAGTTGGGTGATTGGTGACGAAACTTATTACTTCTGCTGTCCACCCTGTATCGATGAATTTGTTAGACTTGCAAAAGAAGAACCGGATCAAGTTTTTGCGCCTGAGGAATATGTTCGGCGCGCCGACTGACATCTTCATCGACTGGCTCTACAATGAGCCATTAAATAGAGTCGACGTGCTTTGTGTGTGTATTGCGTGGACCAATAACGTCCCAGGCTAAGCCGAACTTCTCTAGAAGCTTAATTGTAAGCCACGACATATCGAACTCGAACCACCGGTGTCCGTGTCGTGCGCTACGTTGGTCTGCATGATGATTGTTGTGCCAGCCTTCACCGAATGTTAGTAGAGCGACCCACCAAGAATTGCGACTACTGTCTCGAGTCTCGTAGTTGCGATAACCCCAAAGATGGCAGACGGAATTGACGGCCCATGTGACATGCAGTGTAAAAACGGTGCGCACCAAGACCCCCCAAACAATCCATGATAAGCAAAGAATGTACGATTCCCATGCCGTTGAGCCGATGAGTAAGCCATAGCCGAAACCCAACACCCCGATCACACCTGCGTGCAACAAGTAGATCCAAAGCCAGCCCAGGTACTTCTCTAGCTTGAAGTAAAAGGAATCGTGAAGCATGTCGCGAACATAGCGTTCGAAATGGTAAACCGAGTCATGCCTGCGGTCGATGATGAGCAACCAGCCGACATGCGCCCACAGAAAGTTTACGAGAGGGGAGTGAGGATCCGGTTGCGTATCGCTGTGTTGATGATGCATCCGATGGACCGCGACCCAGCGCGCAGGAGAATCTTGCAGCGTGCATATTCCAAGAATGGCGAACGTGTGCTCAAGCCATTTAGGGCACTGGAAACCGCGATGTGTTAATAGTCGGTGGTAGCCAATCGAAACGCCCAAACCGTCAAACAAGATGTGCGTAATCACGCCGACGATCAACCCACTCGTACTCCACAACCAGGGAAGCAGAGCCAGCAAGCTAAGTAGGTGGACCGCAATCAGCGAGATAGCGTACGGCCAAAAGATCGTCACCGGTTGCGCTTCATTCGGTATCGGAAGAGCTTGCGAAGCCACGTCTCGTGAAGCGTCAGAACTTGCCATGATTTGGACTAATACATTCGTTATGTGGCTAATTTGCCTCGACAACAGCAACTTAAATTAGTTCGATCCTGGCGGTTTACGACGTTTGAGCCTGACCAATTTGATGGCAATGGAATGAACGGAACGGTACAGCCGTTACGATCGTCACTTGAAGCGCGATCCAGGCCGTTTCCCTGAAAGATGTGCGCACCGTAACGACTGTAAGGATCGCGACTTACAAGGTGTAGTGATCGTGCCCGGCTCTCCGAAAGGATGTGTAAAACCCTTTCTATTAGATGCGCACGCAAAAGGATTTGCGACGATAATGCTAGCTATCAACTTCCATAGCGGATCAAGTAGAAGCATTCTCGTTTTACTTTGCTTGGTAATGGCTGTCTCTTCTGGCTGCAAAGTTGGGCCAGATTACCTTCGCCCAAGGAGTGCTGTAAACGCGGACTGGTCGTTGGTGAGTCATCCTCGTATGCAGGGAGAGCCAGCGTTACTTCATACGTGGTGGGCACATTTTCAGGATCCGAACCTCGATGGTTTGATCCACACCACGCTTCAACAAAATCTTACACTGCGCGAGGCCGGGCAACGTGTTTTAGAGGCACGTGCGCGGCGTGATGTAGTTGCTGGCAACCTGTTCCCGCAGTTCCAGGGGGCAACTGGTGCCTACAGCAAGTCCAGGTTAAGCACTTCGACAGCGAACTTCTTTACTTTTCCTGGAGTGTTCACGCCAGATATCAGGCCTGAAAACTGGTCGGTCGGGCTGGCTGCAAGTTGGGAGCTCGACTTTTGGGGACGGTATCGCCGGGCGATTGAATCGGCGGATGCGAGTCTGGATGCATCGTGCGCGGCTTATGACGAGGCTCGCGTGTTGTTACTGGCTGAAGTCGCGCAGACATATGTTGAGCTACGGACGATTGAGAACCGCATGGGGCTAGCGCGGCAAAACCTCGAGTACCAAGAGCAGACCTTGCGGATTGCAGTGCAGAAGAAAGAGGCAGGGCTCGGCACCAGTCTGGACGTGGCGCAGGCGGAATCGATCGTTGGTCAAACGGGGGCAGTGTTGCCAGATCTTGAAATTTTGAGACGTCAGGCCAGCCATCGATTATGCGTACTACTAGGTCGCCCGCCCACCGACCTTTCATTCGAGCTTGGGAATACTGGGCTAATACCACATGCACCGCACAATCTTGCTTTCGGAATTCCGGCAGATTTATTGCGACGTCGACCCGACGTACGACGAGCAGAACGCAACTTAGCAGCCCAATCAGCGAAAATAGGGATCGCGGAAGCAGAGTTCTATCCACACGTTTCACTCACGGGAAACATTGGTTATGCAGCTGAAGATTTTAGCGACCTATTCGGCTCGAGCAGCACTGCGGGACTCATTTCACCTGGATTCAGTTGGAACTTGCTCAATTACGGTCGAATCAAAAACAACGTGCGGGCTGAACAAGCTGCGTTCGAAGCACTTTGTTTTGCGTATCAGAATGCCGTTTTGAAAGCGGCGCAAGAAGCGGAAGATGCGCAGGTCGCATATGTGTTTGGGTTCGATCGCGCTGATCACTTGCTACGAGCAGTGGACGGGATCTCAACAGCAGTGATCAAATCGCAAGAGCTATACGAAGCTGGCTCAATTGACTTCGGCCGCATTTACGTGCTTCAGTCCGACTTGCTGGTGCAACAAGACGAGCTTGCGGTAGCCAGAGGGCAGATAGCGCTTAGCCTAATTGAGCTATTTAAGTCGCTCGGTGGCGGCTGGGAGAGTAATTGTTATCCGCTGGCGGGAGCAACGCAGTATAGCGCGGCGGCAAGTTATTCGCCTGTGTTAACTGAAAGTCTTCAGAACGAGCACGCGTCGATTCATCAACTGCCGCAATACCCCGAGGCGCAATCGACCGGACAAACGATGTTGATCGATCATCCGCAATCTGGTTATACGTTCGAGACGGGAACGGTTCTGACTCAAACTGCCACTCAGTGATCTCGGCCGTTGCGAAAGCGATTGGCTGATTGACCTTTGGATCGAGCTTCTTTGAATCCGTATTTGCTGGCGGTCATCTTGCGAGTGTTGCTGCATGGCTACCTTTAACGGCTGTATCGTTTGTAACCACCGCACTCGATACTGATTGTTCGAATTCTGTCGCATTCTTCGCGGCACCTGTCCCGACTATTCTGGCTTTGTTCGCATTCCTTGGTAGGAGACTCTCTCTTCGTTGCTCGTTCACGATGAGCAAGGGAGTCGTTGACAAATCGTCGCAGAACACAAGCTAAGGAATAGTCACTTGAGTGGCGAACAAAAACCAATTGCAATTGTCGGCATGGCTTGCCGATTTCCAAAGGGACTCGAAAGTCTCGAAGCGCTTTGGAATGCGTTGAAGAATCGGGTAAGTGCTATCGACCAAATTCCGTCCGACAGGTGGAGTGTTGATCGATACTATTCATCGAATCCCATAGCAAAAGGAAAGTCGTACATTCAGCGAGGAGGTTTCCTAACGCAAGATATTACAAAATTCGATGCTGGATTTTTCGGTATATCTCCGCGAGATGCGGAAAACATGGATCCTCAACAAAGAATATTACTTGAGGTCGTTTGGGAGGCATTCGAGAACTCTGGTATGATCCTTCCCGACTTCTCTGGTAAGTCAGTTGGAGTTTATGTTGGGGGATTTATGCTGGATCATATGATCACGCAGATGTCCGCGTCAAACCGTTCCGCGATCAATCAGAATACAGCAGCGGGCATGATGATGACCATGCTGTCCAATCGTATATCGCATACTTTTGATTTCCGCGGTCCCAGTCTTTCGATAGACACTGCCTGTTCATCGTCGTTAGTTGCGTTCCATTACGCTTGTCAGGATCTATGGTGCGGTCATAGCGAAATGGCGGTCGTTGGCGGAGCGAACATGATGTTGCGCCCTGAGTACCCGATGGGCATGTGTAAGGGGCATTTTTTATCGCGCGATGGAGAGTGCAAAAGCTTTGATGCACGTGGCGATGGTTATGGACGTGGTGAAGGGGCTGGAGTCGTCTTGCTCAAGCCGCTTGATGCAGCGATTCGTGATGGCGACTGCGTTCTGGCAACGGTAATTGCCACCGGTAGCAATCAAGATGGGAGAACTCCTGGAATATCGATGCCGAGCGGCGATGCGCAGCGAACTTTAATTGAATCTGTTTGCCAACGCAACGATGTAGAACCGAGTTCCATATGCTATGTAGAATGCCATGGTACCGGCACCGCGGTCGGTGACCCGACAGAGTCCAAAGCTATCGGTGCAACCTATGGATATGCACGTCAGAAAAAGGGGCTTGGGCCGGTTATCGTTGGTTCTGTCAAGAGCAACATCGGTCACTTGGAAGCCGCTGCAGGTGTAGCAGGAGTCATTAAAGCGACTCTCACCTTGCTCCACCGCGAGACAACACCCCTCGCAAATCTGCAAGAACCAAACGCGGCAATAAACCTGAGCGAGCTCAATGTTCGACTTTCGGATGACGCTATCCCGCTGGATGCCGAGGGCGATATTCGAGTTGCGATCAACTCTTTCGGCTACGGCGGAACCAATGCCCATGTCATCCTGCAGTCAGCCCCGCGACTAAGCAAGGAAGAGGTTTGTGTCCCGGAAGTTTCGTCGAAACCAACGCATAGTCTACCGCGACTACTGCCGATTTCTGCTAAAAGCGTATTGGCCGTCGAGGCTGCGGCTGGAAAGTATGCCGACCTTTTGCAAAGCGACTGCTCGCTGGAAGATATTATTTATTCTGCTGCACACCACCGAGCACACTTGAACCAACGAGCGGTAGTCAAAGGAAGTTGTAAGCAAGAACTAATCGACGCTCTTAAGGCCCTTTCGAATGGGCTAGAACATCCGAACGTCGTAACTGGAAGTGAGCCGTTCACTGGTATACGTAAACCTGTGTTCGTTTACACCGGCATGGGTCCACAGTGGTGGGCTATGGGACAAGAGCTTTACGAGCATGATCCCATCTATCGTCAAGCCGTGATTGAAGCCGATGAAATCTTTGAATCGATTTCAGGATTCTCAATTTTGAAGGAAATGTTGAAATCGGAAGCTGATTCGCAAATAACAAGAACGGAGTTTGCTCAGCCTGCCAATTTCATAATACAAATCGGCCTAACCGCCGTCCTCCGCGCCGCAGGTGTACACCCGGGCGCAGTCGTTGGACATTCCGTTGGGGAACTAGCGTCTGCTTATACCGCTGGTGTGTTGACACTTACTGATGCCTTAACCGTTTGCTATCACCGGAGCCGACTGCAGGCAAGTTGCAGGGGCACTGGAGGAATGTTAGCCGTTGGGCTGAGCAAAGAAGGAGCCCTCGCTAAAATCAGTGGGCATGCCGACAAAGTATCGATTGCTGCTGTGAACGGACCCACCAATGTTACCATCGCCGGTGATATTGATATACTGACGGATATCGCGAACGAACTCACGCAAGCAGGTATATTCAACCGTCATCTAGATGTTGAAGTTCCCTATCATAGTCCGATGATGGATCCAATCCTTGGCGACTTGAGAAGTGCACTATTGGATGTTAGGCCCTCAGTACCATGCGTCCCGCTCTATTCGACCGTTACCGGAGGTTTGGTTCAGAGTGCGACTTACGGGAGCGATTACTGGCCTGAAAATGTTCGGCAACCGGTGGAATTTGCAACTGCGATTGGTTCGCTTTTGGAGGCTGGTTTCAATACCTTCTTGGAAGTCGGACCTCACCCAGTTCTTTCAACTTCGATTCGTGATTGTGTGAAAATCGCGGGGAAAGACTCTCGGCAAGCTTTTACATTGCGCAAAAATGTACCTGAACTCGAAGCGGTTCATAAAGCTGTTATGAGTGTTTATGCCGAAGGATGCGATATTGACTGGAACGCACACGCCAAGGATGGCAGGTTCGTGTCACTACCGAACTACAGTTGGCAGCGAGAATTCTATTGGAACGAAAATGATCGAGCAAAACAGGACCGCATTGCGTCAGTAGAATACCCTATGCTCGGTATTCAGGAAGCTCCGGGTGCTCCGGTGTATCGCAACGATTTCGACCACGAACCAGTGTTGTACCTGCGAGATCATGTGATTACGGGAATGCCAATTTTACCAGCGGCCGGATATGTAGAAAGCTTGTTGGAACTCGCGTCGATTCAATTTCCCGGAGCGATCGGACTTGCGATACGAGATGCACAGATACTAGCTCCAATGATTATCACGGCTGAACGCGGTTTAGACTGTGTTACCGACTATGACCAACTATCACAGTCCGCCGTCATACGCAGTTTGGAAAATGGCAGGTTGGGTGCAGGTCAAGTTCACATGACGGCCAAACTGGTCGGTCTCCCGCGATTTGAAAACCGCAGATTCGATCTAGACTCATTCCGCAGTCAAATTTGCTTACGGAAGGACATCGACTCCTTTTACAAAGGATTGGACCAGATTGGTTTGAGCTATGGTCCGGCATTCCGATCGGTGAAAGAATTGCGGACAAACTCACAAGGAAGCCAGGTGCTCGCATGCATTGAAATGTTGCCCGAACTGACTTGGAATCTCAAGCAATACTGCCTACATCCAACCATACTGGACGCATGCTTTCAATCACTGATGCTGTTGTTGCAAGAGTCTGAAACGACTTACCTGCCGACCGGATTCGGTGAACTCTGTTTGTATGCGCGATCCTTTCCAGAAAAAATCTGGTGTCTTAGTGAGTGCGTGGATCAAAACGAGCGTCAAATAATCTGCAACATGATGCTCATGGATGAAGAGGGGAATGTGCTCGCTTCACTCCGATCCATGCGTTTGAATGCCGCGACGAAACGGGAACGAGTTGATCAGTGGGGAGATCGCGTAAAACGCCAAATCTTAACTTATGAGTGGTCCTACGGCGAGAACTTGACCGAGCCAAAGCGCTTAGGGCATTGGGTCGTCGTGGGTTGCAATGACGCGCACACAAAGCTTACCGTCGAACAAATCGAAGCGTTCGGATCGACCGTAGTTGGAATTGTAGATTTTGGTGAAAAGCTTACCTGCTGCGGGCGTCAATACACGTTGCGCTCGAGTTCAGTTGAAGATGCAAAGTTCTTACTCCAGCAAGTGGGAGAACTAGATGGACTAGTATTCTTAAATGGCATCAACGAGATCGAACAAACGGTCGACGCTACGGCTGAAAAGGCAATCACCGAAATTACCACGGTCACCCAGGCTCTGCTCGGTCATGAATCACTACGTAAACCTCGTGTTTATGTAGTCACGAAAGAAGCGTTTGCAATCAATGATTTCGATCGCACGGTAGAGCCAAGCCAGGCTGCGATCAACGGCTTTGTTCGAGTCGCTTTCAATGAACTTGACGAACTTCGTTTCAGTTCTATTGATTTGCCGGCAAAGCTGAATGACAAGATTGCGGAGAACTTGATCTTGGAACTGCTTTGCGATGCGGCCGAAGACGAAGTCGCTCTGCGTGGCTCGCTACGATTGTTCAGTGAGCTGAAAGATAGTAGCGTCCTTTCAACTGATCGCGTTGTGACAGGCTTTGTCAACGAGCAACATCCTGTCCTCGTTCGGGCTCTTAGGCCGGATTGCGAAAGTGTGGGCACCGCGCGTGTTGTTTCTACTTCGCTGCGTGAAGTCGGCGACTATGACGCACTCCTGGAAATTGAAACTACGTATATACCGAATGATCTGCTTAATGGCTCTGCTGGTGACGCCATCCAGCAGCCGGCAATTGAGATTGTCGCCCGTGTCTTGCAAGTAGGACGTGAGGTAACAGACCTGAGGCCCGGTGTGCGCGTTTGTGGATTTGCTCCGTCGGATCTGGCTAGCCACATGGTTGCACGGCGGGATGAGTTTAGGGTTGTTGAAATCGACGATGAAATAGATGCCGTGGAGGTGACAGGCGTAATTGGTAAAGCTACTCGTGCGTATTTGGGTGTAAACTCGATTGATGCTTCATCGCACAAACGTGCAGTCGTGCTGCACAGTTCTTTCGGTATCGCAATAGCGAACGAACTCGCCCAGCAGAACTACGAAGTCACGCTCCTAATCGAGAACAAGGACCAATGTAACCTGGATCTGAGTCGCTTTTCGGTATTCTCAGCCTGTCCAGAAGGGATTGCTGATGCTGTGAAAGCAAGCACAGGTGGTCGCGGTTTTGACGTAGTTGCCGTGCCATTGTCCGATTGGCAGAAAACGTTTGACATGAATTTGCTGGCGAGCGGCGGCGTACTTTTGGATCTCGATTCCGTAGCCAGTGGCGTTACAATTCCAAGGCATGCGAGGAGCATTGTCAGAACTGATTACAAACATCTGTCTAGAAATGGCAGCGACGTCGAAATTGCCTTGCAAGAGATCGTCAAGCGGTTGGAAGCCAAGGCTATCGTGCCCGATGCAACTCTGGAAGTCTCTATATCAGACCTAGCTTGGCGTAAGCTTCCGTTAGGCGAAACTTCAGCGACGCTGATCCTGAATTGGGAGACGCACGGTGGGGACCTGCCGATTGTGCAAACCGACGAATTAAAGTTTGCATCCGAAGGCTCCTATCTTATCACCGGCGGGTTCGGCGGTTTTGGGCAGAAGACCGCAGAATGGCTCATTGAGAATGGTGCGCAAACGATCGTACTAACGGGGCGTACCGGAGCAGACACTCCGTCGAAGAAGGCCTTTGTAAGTTCGCTTGAAAAGAAGGGCGCGCGGGTAGTTCCCGTCGCCTGCGATACATCCGACTTTACCCAGCTACAATTGCTTTTCGATCGATTTGGAACGGAACTTCCCGCTCTAAAAGGCGTGTTTCACTCGGGCGCACAGATCATCGATCAGCCGATATCGGACATAGACACAGCTACGTTCCAGAAGGTGATGCGCAGTAAAGCCACCGGCGCCTGGAACCTTCATCTGCTGACTAAAGACCTTACTCTCGATCATTTTGTGCTTTACTCATCGATAGCCAATCTCGTGGGCAACAGTCGGCAAGCGTCGTATAGTGCGGCCAATGGCTTCCTGAATGGTCTAGCTCATCTTCGAACCTTGTCAGGCTTGCCCGGAGTCAGCGTGAACTGGGGTGCCATCTCAGACGTCGGAGTCGTTGCACAAGATGAAAAACTGGAACAATTCCTGCGCTACACTGGACTTCGTGGAATTAGTTCAACTGAAGCTTTAAGCGTGTTGCAAACAGGTTTGGCCCGCGGCGTTCCGCAGTTTGGCGTCACGGTGATATCGAGTTGGGCGGATTGGGCTAGATTCGAGACGCGTGGTGCAACTTCACCGCGATTCGCCGGCTTGATTGCTTCCGATTCGATGGCACAAGATAGTTCGAATCGCGATGCGCTCATCGAGGAACTGTCAAGTTTAGAACCTGCTGATCAAGTTGAATTACTCGCGAACTTGATTATCGCGATTGTCGCTTCCGTGCTTAAGGCCGATCCAACGTCGATACCGTTCGACAAATCGATCAATTCGTTGGGCGTCGATTCGCTGATGGCCACTGAAATTCAATCTCTGCTTGATTCGCAATTGGGCTTAAGTATCTCCATTCTCGAGTTGATTGGCGATAGTTCCATCCGTACTCTAGCGGCCCAATCGTTGAAATCACTCAATCTCGTGGTTGACGTAGCTTTAGCAACTTAGTTGCACGTCGGCAAAGAAATCCCTGCACATCCATTAGTTTGATTAAAGCGAGAGTTCTATGAATTTCAAATCGAGTTTAGAGCGTATGAAGAAAGGGTTGGCCCTTAATACGACATCGGAATCAACGATGCCTCCGGCAAGGTCTATCGCAATGCAAACAGCATTCCACGACTTCTCGCAGTTTCCAGAATACAAAGACTTTACCACGATGGAGTGGTACTACTCCAAGCAAAAGTACACTAAAAATCAGTTCCTTAAGCACATTGGTTCATCTGATGCAACCGTGTGTTTGGAAGGACGAGAGTTGATCAATTACTCCAGTTATAATTATCTTGCGCTCGCATGTGATCCTCGAGTAAAAGAATTTGCGAAGCAAGCGATTGACAATTTTGGTACGAGCACGGGTTCGGGGCGTTCGATTACTGGAGAAGTCGATCTTCATCAGCAATTCGAAGCCGAAGTATCTGAAGTGCTCGGAACCGAAGACGCCGTACTTTCGGTAGGTGGTTACAGCACGAACGCCTTTACGATCGGCTATTTGTGCCGACCACAAGATTTGATTATCTATGACGAACTAATTCATAACTCAGCGTTGGCTGGGTGCAAAATGACGACGGCTCGAAGGTTCAGCTTTCCGCATAACGACTACGATGCATTGGACAAGCTTCTGGCTGCGAACCGCGACAAGTTTGAAAGGGCTTTCATCTTAGTTGAAGGTGTCTATAGCATGGATGGCGATATTCCTGATGTGCCACGGTTGATTGAAATCAAGAAGCGTCACAAAGCGTTCTTGATGGTGGATGAAGCGCACTCGATGGGTGTAATTGGGCCACGAGGGCTGGGAGTAACGGACTATTTTTCGATCTCCGGAAGTGAGATTGACATTCTGTACGGTTCAATGAGCAAAGCATTCGGGACCTGCGGCGGATACGTGGCGGGACCGAAACCACTGGTTGCTATTCTGAAGAATTATGCCCCTGGAGTGCTTCTTTACGGAGCCTCTCCAACGCCGGCTAATACGGCGGCTGGTCTCAAATCACTTCAGATTATGCGAGCGGAACCTGAGCGAGCGACTCAGGTACAAGCAAATGCTCGATACTTCATATCGAAGGCTAAAGCTGTAGGGTTGAACACTTATAACAGCCTTGATTCTGGAGTCGTCCCCATTATGACCCGCGATTCGGAGGTTGCATTGTGGTTGTCGATCCAGCTCTTCGACGCCGGAATCTGTGCTTTTCCCATGCTGTATCCGATTGTGCCGCGCGACAAATCGAGACTGCGGTTCTTTATAAACATGAATCATACGATTGATCAGATTGACTATACGGTTGACTGTCTCGCAAAGAGTCTCGCCAATGCTCCAAAGTCGAAAGGCGTAATGTAGTTGCTCTTGAGTGACACCTGAGACTATGAAACAGATTCAAATAACCTCGTTTGGTCAACCCAGCGCTGTGGCACGCTGCGTCGAAGTTCCCGATGTCGGCGAGCCAGCCGCCTGGGAAGTTGTGGTCGATATAGAAGCGTTCCCTATCAACATGTCAGATTTGGCAATGATGGCTGGTCGTTATGGTATCCTGCCAAAAATGCCGTCAGTGGTTGGCATGGAGGCGGTCGGTCGAGTGTCGAGATGCGGGACGTCCGTCACATCTTTTGTTCCGGGTGATCGCGTTGTAATGTTGGCCAACAATAATTGGGCCGAACGGCGTAAAGTACCAGCCACGACGGTGCATCGAGTTAGTTCGGAGCTTGATCCAATCCAATTGTCGATGTTAAAAGTCAATCCCGCAACTGCGCTGATGCTACTTACAACCGTTGTGGAGCTGAGTTCGAATGATTGGATTTTGCAAACAGCGCCGCTGGGAGGCGTCGGACAGTGCGTCATTCAACTTGCGAAAGCAATGGGTGTTAACACCATTAACGTTGTGCGGAATGACGAGGCCAAGGCAAAAGTGCTTGCGCTCGGGGGGACTGTGGCAGTTGACAACGATGATCAACTGCCGCGGCGGGTGAAAGAGATCGTCGGATACGACAATGTCCAGCTAGCGATCGACGCTGTGGCCGGTCCGGGCATTGCGCATCTTGCCAAGTGCCTTAGCGATGGCGGTCTCGTTGTGAACTACGGAATGCTATCGGGTGAAGAATGCAGGATTGGACCTGAGAGTACGATCTTTCACAATATTTCCCTGCGTGGTTTTTGGCTGTCGAAGTTACTAAATCGGATGCCGCTGGAACAACGTACCAATCTATTCAATCTGCTGTGCTCCTATATCGCCGACGGCAAATTGCTGATGAGCGTGGATTCGATTTACCCTCTCCATGCGATTGGCGATGCTCTTCATCGAGCTGAACAAAATGGGCGCAACGGCAAGGTGATTGTGCAAGTCGCGGACTGGAATAGGTCTTGAGCATGTACGAGCCACAATTCAATGTCGAGGTTCCTGGCGGAACAGAGCACAAGTTGTCGGAGTCTACGGCGGCGATCCGTCCGCTCTTCGCAAATGTGCCAGCGAATGGGCAAGCAGTACAAGTTGCAGAAGGAGTTTGGTGGGTACGCTTGGAACTGCGCGGATCTCAAGATCATGTCAATGTATATATTTTGACCGATGCGAACAGTTGTACTCTCGTGGATACGGGAAACAATACTGAGCAATGTAGACAAGTGCTTGCCACGCTTTTTGGCTCGGAATTCTTTGCTACGCGTCCTTTGATTCAAGTCATCGTAACGCACTATCACCCAGATCATATTGGGTTAGCTGGGTTGCTTGCAGAGCAAGGGGCTACGCTTTTGATGACGCGAACTTGCTGGCAGAGTTCTCAGATACTTCAGCTTTCCGAGAGGGGAACGCCGGCGCAGTCGCAAGTTGACTTTCTACGAAAGGCAGGCGTCTCGGAACTCGAATTGGAAGCTTATCGAAGACGTCCGCCGAGCAACTATTCTGCCTTGGTCTATCCCCTTCCCTTTGCCTACCGTCGGATTAAATCTGGCGACGAGCTTATGATCGGGAGTCGCCGGTGGATTGTCGAAGTAGGAAATGGCCATGCCGCTGAACACGCGACGTTTTGGTCCGACGACGGTTTGGCAATTGTTGGCGATCAGTTGTTACCGAATATATCCCCAAACCTAAGTGTGCACCCAAGTGAACCTGACGCTGATTTGGCTACAGAATGGTTTGCAAGCTGTCGCCGAATGGCAGAACTAGCAGACGAAGAAACAATCTGTCTGCCCGGACACGGTGTGCCGTATATCGGTGTCAAGAAACGCTGTGAACAGTTGGCCGACAACTTAACAGGAATGCTAAATCGTTTGTATGAACATCTTGCAAAACCTCAAACAGTTGTTGGCTGTATGTCGGCGGTGTATCGGCGAGTACTGCAATCGCATGAGCGTGAGCCACTGATCGGAGAAGTGGTGGGTTTGCTAAATCACTTGCGCAGCCAAAACAAGGTCCGTTGCGAACAGGTTGGAAATGTTTGCTTGTGGAGCCAAGTGTCGCAGCGTTACACAACGCATCGATTCGACGACTGTGTCTCAGATTCCGGTATATCAAAAAGTAGGGCCTTTGGCCAATTTATCTCCAGTGATGATCGTCAGCGACCGTGAAGGCGAACAGAGGATGAATATGTATCAAGCGAGCAAGCGAATTAAATCACAAAATAGTGCGAGGGCATCTACGTTTTTTCGCGAGGATTGTGTGGCTTTCGCAAAATACGTACGTTGCACGGTGGCTTGTGCGATGATTTTGATGACTATATCACCATTAAATGCTTCCGAGAACGGTAGCACGATACAGGATACTTACGTTGAAACGATTTCTGTGAATGAGCAGAACGACGTTCGGGTTTCTCGGTCTTTCACTGGAACGTTAGTGGCAAAAAGATCGAGCGAACTAGGATTCAAGAGTATTGGTCGAGTACAAAAGCTATTTGTCGAGCAAGGTGAGCGTGTCAAGAAAGGGCAGACTCTTGCTGAATTAGATGTCGCAAGTCTTCGCGCGGATGTAAAGGTACTTGAATCCGAGAAACTAGTCGCTTCAGCAAAGCTCGATGAACTTGTTGCTGGTCCGCGCAAGCAGACGATTGAAGCCGCACGTCGACAAGTGGACGAATTGTTGGCCATGCGAGACCAAGCAAAATCTACATTCGACCGACGGCAGCGACTTGCGAATTCCGAAGCGATTTCAGTGCAAGATATTGATGATGCGCGGCACCAGCTTGCCGCGGCAGAAGCAAAGCTCAAGGTTCAACAACAAATGGTTGGCGAGCTTGAAGAAGGTACTCGCAAAGAACAAATCGCAGCACAACGGGCAGAAGTACAAATGTTGGACGCACGAATAGCAAGCCTGGGTGTCCAATTGGAAGAGAGTCGTTTGCTTGCGCCCTACGATGCGATTGTTTCTAGCCGAATTGTTGACGAGGGAGCAATCGTACCCCCCGGCGCTACGATCTTTCGAATCATTGAACTAGCCCCATTAGAGGCGTGGATCGGTATTCCACCAGAACTGTTGAGCGAAGTTAGGTCTGCAGAGAAGTTCGAGTTAACAGTCTCTGGGAAATCTCGAACGGGACGACTCAAATCGATTTTACCAGAGCTAAATGCTGAAACAAGAACGCAAATAATTGTTCTCGAACTTAATCAACTGGAAAGCCCGAGTGTTGCAAACGACGTTGGCTCGCTCGGTTTTACAACTGACATGGATACTGTCGGGCAGATTGTGCAGCTGAACCTTTCGCAGCGAGTTTCTCAACCTGGCTATTGGCTGCCTGTTGCGGCCCTCACAAGAGGCGTGAAGGGATTGTGGTCCGTCTATGTAGTCGAAGATCCAATGGCTGATGACGGAGAATCATCTGGATTTACCTTACAAAGACGCGATGTAGAAGTAGTCCAGATCGACTCGAATCGCGTGTTAGTTCGAGGGACGTTGCAAGAAGGTGATCGCGTCGTTGCAGCGGGGGTTCAGAAGTTGACGACCGGGCAAAAAGTACTCCTTTCACCTGCTACAACGGCGAACAGAGCCGAAGTTGATTTGCGATAGCAAGCGAATGTAAAACTCACACAACGGCAATATCGATAGCAGAATATACATCCTTCATGTTGACTCATTTCTTTCAAAATCCGCGCAATCTATTTCTGGCGATCACTTTAATGATCGTTGCGGGAAGTCTGTCTTTCGTCGTGCTGCCTCGGATGGAAGATCCGATACTCACGCCGCGTGCAGCAACAGTGACAACGGTGTTGGCAGGAGCTGATGCAGAGCGAGTTGAATCGTTGGTCACTGAGAAGATCGAACTTGAGCTGAAGGAAATCGAGGAAATCAAAGAACTAAGTTCGACCAGTCGTCAGGGAGTTTCCTTTATCGCAATTGAGTTGCGAGATGACGTGACGCGCCGAGAGGCACCGCAAGTGTGGTCGCGGGTGCGAGATAAAATCGATGATGCAAAACTCAAATTGCCTGTGGAGGCAAGCAAACCGGAGTTTGATAGATTGGATATCAAAGCGTACGCAATGATCGTTGCTCTTCGTTGGGAACACGACAGTGAACCCGCATTTGCCGTGTTAAGACGGTTAGTTGAACAGTTGCAAGAAAATATTGAAGCTGTTTCTGGAACGGAAAAGGTAGACATCTTTGGCGATCCACAAGAGGAGATCGTAGTGACCATCCAACCAGAAGTTGCGGCATCATTGCAGTTGAACGCGAATCGTATCTCCGACCTGATCGTGGCGAGCGATGCAAAAATATCGGCTGGCCAGCTGCGGACATCTTCGGATGAAATGTTGCTTGAAGTTAGTGGCGAACTGGATACGTTAACGCGGTTGTCTCACATTCCCATCCAACTAAGTGAATCTGGCAGCGTTGTTGAACTATCAGACATAGCGACCATTGAGAAATCTGTGCGAACCCCAGTAAGCTCAATGGTCCTTCTTAAAGACAAGCCTGCTATAGCACTGGGGGTGTTTGTTCAGGCCGACACTAGATTGGATCATTGGACAGAACAAACGCGCCCTTTATTGGAGCGTTTCGCGATGGAACTTCCGCCAGGTATCGAAATTGACATTGTTTTCGAACAGAATACCTACGTTGAACAGCGGATGACAACGCTTCTTTCCAATCTTTTGTTTGGGATAGCCTCCATTTTCGCCGTCGTTGGAATCTTAATGGGATGGCGTAGTGCTTGGATCGTGAGCGTTTCTCTACCGCTAGGATGCCTAGTTGTATTGTTCATGATGTACATTTTCACTATACCGATCAACCAAATGTCGGTTACGGGATTAATTCTCTCACTCGGTCTGATGATCGATAACTCCATCGTAATGGTCGATGAAATTGACAAGAGGCTCAAAGC
This sequence comes from Njordella aestuarii, assembly GCF_056494165.1. Lineage (NCBI taxonomy): Bacteria > Pseudomonadati > Planctomycetota > Planctomycetia > Pirellulales > Pirellulaceae > Njordella > Njordella aestuarii. Next base: position 4,627,540 of record NZ_CM151397.1, on the reverse strand, counting down.
TGGTTTGTCGCGATTTGAGTCAGTACGTCAAAGTACCAGCTATCTTGCTGTTCCTCTGTTGGCATCGACGCTTACGACTGTCTTGTCGTTCAGTCCGATTGCGTTGATGCCAGGCCCCTCTGGTGAATTCGTTGGTTCAATTGCGTCTGTGGCTATTGTTGGTGTCGCTTCATCTCTTGTTATAGCACTCACAATCATAGCCGCATTTGCAGGTCTATTTCTGCCTGTTCAGGGTACAGCTGGAAACTGGTTCTCTTTTGGTTTCCTACAAACGATGCTTGTAAAGCCATACACTTGGCTGTTGCGGTCGTTATACCGATTTGCTGTTGTCGGTGCAACGCTGTGTTTTGTAATTCCAGCAATGGGTTTTTACAGTTTTCGGTTCCTAGATGAGCAATTCTTTCCGCCCTCCGATCGAAATCAATTTCAGATCGAAATGGAATTGCCAGGCACTGGAACGATTGCAGAAACTGGATTGTTAGCGAGTAAGATTCGCGCTGAATTGATGGGGGAGCCTGGAATCGTAGATGTTTCGTGGTTTCTGGGTGAGAGTGCCCCGCCCTTTTATTATAATTTGATTCCCAATCGAAAAAACTCATCGCGTTATGGCCAGGCGATCATCGATTGCAATTCGGACTGTGATGCAACGGCGTTGATTGAGCGAGCGCAGTTGAAGCTGGACAGATTGTTTCCGACCTTATCTTGCTTGGTCAGGCAATTGGAGCAAGGGCCACCATTCTCGGCTCCGATTGAAGTTCAGATTTTCGGGCCTGACGCAAGCAAATTGCAGGAGTTGGGTGAGCAGGTTCGGCTAGTTCTTTCTCAGACTCCGCACGTCAATCAAACACGTTCGGATTTCTCTGAATCTTTGCCTAAGATTACTTTCGCAATTGATGAGCAACAAGCTCGGTTAGCAGGACTAGATCATCGTCAGATTGCAAACGAGATGAATGCTTTGCTCGAAGGAGTGGCTGGTGGTTCGATTCTGGAAGCTTCTGAAGAAATACCGATCCGAGTTCGGGTTTCGAACGAGAAACGAGCTGATTTGAACCAAATCGTTTCATTTGATTTGCTAAATATGACGTCGCCTAAGATGAGAGAAAATACCGAGCAGGTTTACCAAGGAGTGCCGCTGAGTGCCATTTCGACGATGAAATTGGATTCAGAACCATCGGGAATAAGTCGCCTTAATGGAATGCGAATGAACGAAATTCAGGCATTTATTCGCGCAGGCGTCTTGCCGGCGGTCGTGCAAGAAGATTTTGAAATGAGATTAGACAATTCGAATTTCCATTTGCCTGATGGTTACAGTTTACGTTACGCAGGTGCCGAAGCCGAGCGAACTGACGCTGTAGGCAATTTGATTGTTAATGGCGTAATTCTTTTCACGATAATGGTAGCTGTATTAGTCGTCAGTCTACGATCGTTTCGACAAACGGGACTTCTATTCATGGTAGCAATTTTGTCGGTAGGTTTAGGAATTGGTTCCCTGTGGATAGCGCAGATGAGTTGGGGATTCATGGGAATCGTTGGCATTATGTCGATGATCGGTATCGCCGTGAATGATGCAATCGTGATCATTACAGCTCTGACAGCATTGCCATCGCATGCAGCAAAGGAATACCGCGTGGTCGCAGAATGTATCGTGGAAAACACGCGGCATGTATTGGCAACTACGCTGACGACCTTAGCTGGTTTCACTCCGTTGTTTCTGGCTGGAGGAGATTTTTGGCCACCAATCGCTGTCAGCATTTCGGGCGGAGTGCTGGGCGCTACAGCTCTAGCGCTCATATTTGTTCCTTGCTCGTTTATGCTAATGTATGGTCGGAAGACGACAGATGCAAACCTCGCAGTTAATTGATTGTTAAACAGTTTTTCCGTGAAATTTTTCGCGTAGAAAATAGTCCGAAAAGATAAGAGTTCTTGGTTTATGAAAAAGCCCCACGATACGCAGTTCGATGCAATTGTCATAGGTTCCGGCATGGGCGGACTCGCAGCGGCCAGCTTGCTAGCACAGATTGGTCGCAAGCGGGTTCTCGTCGTCGAACGTCACTTCAAATTGGGGGGATTTACTCATAGCTTTCGCCGGCAGAAGTACGAATGGGATGTCGGAGTTCATTATGTTGGCGAGATGCACGACGGTGCATTAACGCGACGAATGATGGACCTCGTCACACGAGGACAGGTAAAGTGGCACAAAATGGGCAGCCTATTTGAGCGCTTCATGTTCCCTGAAGGAACGTTTGAAGTTCCCGATGATCGTCGCGAATTTGAGGCAAAGCTTATCGCTAGATTTCCAGCAGAAGGACCACAGATCAAACAGTACTTCAAAGATGTGTTGAAAGCACAGTCTTGGGTCATTCGTTGGTTCATCGCAAAGGTTTACTCGAAACCAATCTCCAGCTTACTGGGACTCGGCGACGTGGACCTTATCCGGATGACCACAGCAGATTATCTGGAAAGGTTTCAAGACCCTCTGTTACGAGGCATCTTGGCGGCGCAGTGGCCCGATTTTGGGTCGCCCCCAACGGAAAGTGCCTTTGGTATTCACGCTACGGTTACAGCAGATTTCTTTCACGGCGGTTATTACCCCATCGGCGGTGCCAAGGAGATTGCTCACCATATGGTGGCGGCCATCGAGGATCAAGGAGGCTGCTGCGTCGTGAACCATGAAGTCAAACAGATCAATGTGCGTGATGGCGTTGCTTGTGGCATAACAGCGGTACATAAGGGTGTCGAAGTTGAATATCGAGCTCCCGTTATCATCTCAAATGCAAGTTCGAAAGTCACTTTCGAGAAATTAGTTGCGCCCGAGTATTGTCGAGAAGAACGTGCTAAATCCAAGCGGTTAAAGAAGGGAACGTCGGCTGTAATCCTTTTTCTGGGGTTGAATGACGATCCACGGCAGCATGGTTTCGACGATGCCAACTACTGGGCATTCGACCGCGTGGATCACGACGTTGAGGCAGCGAGAAAGGCCGGTTCAGGGAGGCAGATTCATGGTACGTTCGTGACCTTTGGCTCGCTTCGCAATCCAGGGCAATACCCTCACGTCGCTCAAGTGATTTCGTTTACCGACGAAAGTATATGGAACGATTTTGCCGACTCCGAGTGGATGAATCGAGGTGACGCATACGAACGACTAAAGGAAAAAATCGCAAACGAGATGCTTGATTTCGCGGAAAAATACATGCCTGGTTTGCGAGCCTTGGTCGACTATCAAGAGTTATCGACGCCGCTGACCGTTGAAACATTCACCGGGCATCCAGGTGGCATGATCTATGGTCAGGCATGTGACGAAAATCGATTATTTCGAGATCAGTGGCCTATAAAAACGTCACTTCGGAACCTCTATTTGACGGGAAGCGATGTGGGAACTCCGGGAGTCAATGGCGCATTGATGGCTGGCGTGATGACAGCGGCTAAGCTTCTTGGGCCATTCGGGATGCCGCGGATCATGGCGCGAGGTTTTGCTAAGCGTTACAATTGGACTAAAGCAAAGAATGCGTAATATCGAAAGACTAGCGTAAACTTTTTCGTTGCAGTCGACCTGTTGCTGAGTGCGGAACGCCGCACGATGCTACTCTTCCAAAGACTTTCAGGAGTTGAAGGTCAATCGAATAAATTGGAAGAGGAAAATGCCAGGTTCGCGTTTTAAGCCAACTGATGTCAGCTTCACAAATGTCGCTGACATGTTTCTCGCGGAATTGCGTAACGGCAACAGGCTTTCCGTAGATCTATTGATCGAAAGTTTTCCGCATCTAGCTGACGATATTGCAACGCAAATCCCAGCGTTAGAGTTGCTCGAACAGACGATGGCACCGCCGGCAATACCTAAGCCGGTTGCTCAGGATGAAGAGCTTGGCGGATGTCAAATCGTACGCGAAGTGGGCAGAGGGGCAGTAGGCATTGTTTACGAAGCACTGCAAAAAGAGCTTGGGCGAAAAGTCGCCGTTAAAGTAATCCCGCTGGCAGGAAGTGCTTCCAAGATTGCCGTTGAGAGATTCGAGCTAGAACGTCAAGCGATGGGACGCGTTGAACATCCCAACATTGTCCCTGTCTATTCATACGGCCATAACTCTCGGCATGCGTATCTCGTTATGAAGCTGATCGAAGGACACAGCTTGTACGATCTACAGAACGGGTTGGGTGATTTTAGAGCGAAATTTCAGTTTTCGGAACTTCAATCGGACTGGTCAAACTTGGCGAACTTGGGAATGCAAGTCGCCTCAGGGTTACAGCATGCGCACGAGCAAGGTCTAGTGCATCGCGATGTTAAGCCTGCCAATCTACTTTTGGATGCTTCAGGTAAAGTGTGGATATCAGATTTTGGCCTGGCCAAAATCTATGACTATGCACGCTCACTCAGCAGAACGGGCGACGCGATAGGAACACCTCGCTACATGGCGCCCGAGCAACTTCGCGGGTTTTGCGATGCTCGCAGCGATGTCTATTCACTGGGGATCACGTTGTATGAACTTGCCGCGGGGCAACAAGTGTGGGGCGACAAGTCAAATCTGTCGCTTGTAACCAAACGAGATTCTATCGCGCTTGTCGGTTTGCAAGAATTGCATGGGGATCTGCCTCCAGATCTTGCCAGAATAATAATGAAGGCGTGTGAGTTTTCGCCGGATGATAGATATCAAACTGCGCAGGAGTTAGAGCTGGTGTTGAGCCGCTTCGTGGCTGGTCACCGGCCCAGTGATCGCCGCAAGCGTAAGCGTGAGCCTGACGACGTGTATCGAAAGCGTTCTCGCCGACAGTTAGCGATTTATGGCGCTGGCGTTGGGTTAGGATCCGTTGCAATTGGATTCGGGGCAATGTTGTGGACAAATCGGAGTAATACCAGCTCAGATCAAGCGACGATGATCTATGAAAGCCGCGAACAAGATCCGGTCAAAAAGTCTTCGACTGGGTTGATCGACAAACTTGCTGACAATAAACAAGGAGACATGGTCGAAATAGTCACTGATTTTTTGAACGAGTCTTTGGGTGAGTCTAGTAACGAACTGAATCTGTCAGAGCCGACGAAAAAAGAACTCAAGGCGCAGATCGATCAGGTTGGACATCGGATTAAAGAAGATGGTCTGAACGCAGAGACGTTGGACAAGTTCTTGGAAAATTATAGAAAAACTTCGCTTCCAACCGCGACTCGAATCATGCGAGTGTCGCTCCTGTTTCGCAACTCGGCACTAAGTGTCGACGAGCAAATCGCGGCGATCGAGTTGCTGCGGCTTTTCGCAGCCGCAACTGCGAATGGTGCAATATCAGAACAGCAGGTTGATCAGTCTCTTGTTTCGCTGACGGGAGGCTATGCGGAGTCGACCGAAGAAGTAATGGCGTTGCGAATACCTGAATCACGAATGCGAGAGTGGTTGGGCAAAGTTTCCCGTTTAGTAGCAAGTCTGCCACCGGGGGCCACCGATAAGAACGTGATTGCGACGGATCTCAATCGCGCACTTAACGATTCATTCAACCAGAGCAAAATCAGCAGGCCGGTTCTGTACAAAGAAGGCTCGAAGAAATGACGCATGACGCCACGACTGCGATGATTGCTGGTTTAGTGCCGGAGAGTGATCTAAGCGGATCAAAAGTACTCTCCAAATTGATCGTGGGTGGATACTCGGCGCTCAACAGGCTTTTTGATGATGTTAGGGATGAGCTAAAGACGATGATCTCGTCGCGGCTTGATAGGCAGCTTGCCGCGCGCGTAGATGCTTCCGATATCGTACAAGAGACTTTTATTAGAGCCGTTAGTAGCCTGCCTAGCTATCTCGAATCACCAAACGTTCATCCCGTTATCTGGCTCCGTTTGATAGGTAAGCACTTGGTGGTAGAAACACACCGGTGCCACTTCCGCGCCAAGCGCAGTCCCAGCGTTGAGGTTGCTTACGAAGATAACGGTAATGATTGCTTTGTGAATCAAATCGCCGATTCAATGACCTCTGTGCATTCAGTTCTTGCAAAGGAAGAGCTTGTATCGAAAGTTCGAGCGTTGATGCATGAATTAGCTACGCAAGATCGCGAGATGCTTGAAATGCGTCACACGGAAGGCTTGAGCATCATTCGTATCGCAGAGCTATTGGAGATTCCGCTCGAGACTGCGAAAAAGCGATACTATCGCGCGTTGGAGAGATTCCGAAAAGTGGCCGCTGAAGCGTTGCCCGATGACCGATAGGCGGGAGCGAGTTTCCGCAGGCGTATCGACGTGGAAACTCAGCTTTGTACGAGGGGCCGCAACTCAATACCACTTCTTCAGCTCGTCTGAAACCGCCCCATATCTGGCATTTTGAATCTTCCGAGCTTCGTCTAGACTATTCCGCCATCCCGATTGAGCAAGCTGTGCGAGGATCGTTGCCAAGAGCGTCTCGCGTTCGTTTATTTAGAATCGGTGGATCGGTCGCGACCTCAAAATCGCTGTGAGACTTGATGACTACAATTTCATCCACAACAAAAGATTGGAAATCAGTTTATGGCTAGCGGTTTGTTGCTGTTGTTGGATGATATTGCCACAATCCTTGACGATGTCTCTTTATTAACGAAAGTTGCCGCCAAGAAAACGGCCGGAGTATTAGGCGACGATTTAGCGTTAAATGCGCAGCAGGTTATTGGAATTCAGCCAGATCGCGAGTTGCCAGTCGTTTTTGCGGTTGCCAAAGGCTCGCTAATCAACAAAGCCATTCTAGTTCCATCGGCACTTCTGTTGAGCGCCCTTGCACCCTGGGCGATCGAACCACTGATGATCGCTGGCGGTGCTTACTTATGTTTTGAAGGCTGCGAAAAAATCGCGCACAAGTTGTTTCATTCCAAACACGAGACTGAACATCGAGTGCAACATGAAGCAGTCGTCGCTGATAGTTCAATCGACATCGTCGCCGTTGAAAAAGGGAAAATCGCTGGAGCTGTTCGGACCGATTTCATACTTTCAGCAGAGATCATTGTCATAACATTGGGCACAGTCGCTGATCAGTCATTTATGACTCGACTCGCAGTGCTCGTGGCCATTGCTTTGTTGATGACGGTGGGCGTATATGGTCTTGTGGCGGGAATAGTCAAACTGGATGACTTTGGCGCGAGGCTGGCACGAAACCCCACCAAGGGCTTTGCTTCGTCCATGAGAGTTAAAACTGGACATGCCATTATCGGTCTAGCGCCCTATCTCATGAAGTTTTTGTCCGTTGCAGGTACCATCGCTATGTTCCTGGTTGGAGGGGGTATCTTAGCGCATGGAGTTCCCTCGCTACATCACTTGATTGAAGATGCAACGCATCATCTAGCAGGGCTTGGAAACATAGGGGCGGGGCTTGCTTGGTTCGCCGAACCTGTGTTGAACGGACTGCTTGGAGTCCTTGTGGGGACCGCAGTGCTAATCGCGGTCACTATCATCAAGAGTGTTTACACAAAAGTTGCCCGCTGAAGTTTGACTACTTCTTCTCGCTTTCAAAGCCCGCTTTGACAAGCTCGTCAAAGCCAGGCTTTAGCGGACGCACATCATATTTGTATTTTGCGATAATCTTTCCCGCCCGCAAAGATCGATATCCTACCGCGCAATAGGTGTAGATGATTTTGTCTTCTGGCAGGTGTTCACGAATATACTTTTCGTCAAACTTGTCCTGCAAATCACGCCAAGGCATGAACACCGCGCCGGCAACATGGCCATCGTTCCATTCAATGGGGCTGCGTACATCGACGAGTATCGCCTTCTCCTGTGCAACCAACTCTCGCACCTTTTCTAGCGAGTCACTGGTATGCTCCAAGTTCTCTTCACCTTTTTCAACGGCCGACGCAGTTGACAGTACCGCTGTAGCAGCAAACATGGCAAGGCTGAAAATTGTAATTCTTAGCATGGATGTTATCTCCTAAGATAATGGTTCTGAAAGACGTTAATCAGCAACTAATCCTTTACAACGTCGTCTTCACTGCCGACGTTGGCTGTCGTCGTGCCAAATTTAGCTTCCCAACGCAGTTTCAGATTTTGCTGCATACGATCTTGGAAAGCTTGTGGCATTTCATATGGTTGACCTGCGCGATATAACGAGATTGTCTGACGAATGTTGTCTACGACAACTTGGCAAGGATTACAACCGGCCAGATGCTGCGAAAACTCTTCACAAATTTCTGTCAGTTGCTCGCCATCGACGTAATCGTTTAGGGCTTTAAGTAGTTCTTCGCAGGTCATTTTGACTTCCTCGGAAACATTGCGTACGACATTTGATCCGTGAAGGTTAGAAAGGTTACAAAAATTTATGAGTGTTTATGGTCGGGAATCATCACTCTGAGTGAGTCACCGAATTTTTTGGTAAGGACTTCACGCAATGCTAGTCGAGCACGCAGCAATCGGACTTTCACAGTGCTTTCGGTGAGCTCCAAGGCCTCGGCCGTTTCGCGTACTGATAACCCTTCAATATCTCTGAGTACGAATACCCAGCGATATTTTTCGTTCAAGGCGACGAGTGCTTTCTCAATTTCCTTCTGGACTTCTGCATTGGCTACGATCTCATCCGCCGTCTGACTCCATGGCGCAATGAATTCGGGATGCGGCATGTCGCTGTATGAATCCTCGGATGAGGTGTCGGACATCGAAGAAACTTTAAGACCACGTCGTTTCCTCAGAATTTTCAACGCGTGGTTGCTGGCAATCTTCAAAACCCAAGTCGCAACGGAAGACTCTTCGCGAAAGTCGGCGATGTGTTCAATCAACGCGAGGAATGCCTGCTGGGTAGTGTCTTCGGCATCCTGTGCCTGCTGCAATATGCGAAATGCGAGACCGTAGACACGCGGCTGCAAATCAACGATGAGTTTTTGAAAAGCATTAAAATCCCCTGCCCTGGCTCGCCTGAGCAAGTCGAGATCGGTGGGGTTTTCGAGTAAAGGACTCTCCATCAAACTACCAATCAAACTAGTGAGTTGTCTTTCCCTGAATTCTTTGTCACTCGCATAAGAATCATTGTAACCAAAGATCGATTCCAGGCTCTACCCTTGTATTGAATCAAACTCTCAAACTTTAAGGGGAACCTGCATGTTTCAGACAAATCTTGGGCGTATCGATCGAGCTATTCGAATTGTCGCTGGTCTTGGACTTTTGGCACTCGCCTTTGTCGGTCCGCAAACTCCTTGGGGGTACATCGGTCTGGTGCCACTGTTGACTGGGTTGGTCGGATTTTGTCCCGCATATTGCCCACTTGGAATCAGAACCTGCAAAATTCGCCAGTAGCCACCGCACACGGAACGTCGGTTTGAAAGAAAAACAATCTTAGTCGCAGCCATTACCACACTGATCGCTTCTCCACGTCGTCCATTGGGCTCATCATTGGAAAGCGTTTGGAAAGAAGGGAGAACAATTGTGAGCCGAAGTATATCAGCACAGCAGTTCAAAAAGTTGCTTGAATCGGGAAAAGAAATTGTACTTATCGACGTTCGTACACCAGTGGAGTTTCGAGAGATCCACGTCGAAGGGGCTCGGAATGAACCTCTTGATAGGCTTGACCCAGTTGCTATCAAGTCGGCATATTGCGATCGTAAGGACGAAGAGTTGTATATTATATGTCGCTCAGGTGCCCGAGGCCAAAAGGCGTGCGAAAAACTCTTGGCGGCTGGCATTACCAATGTCGTGAATGTGGAGGGAGGGACGATGGCTTGCGTCGCTGCAGGAGCTACAGCGGTGAGAGGCAAGAAATCTATTCCACTGAATTGTCAGGTGCAGATAATTGTTGGATCCCTGGTGATTGCGGGCTCACTGCTTGCCTACTATCAACATCCACTTTGGATCGGCGTTCCGCTGGTCATGGGAGTTGGACTGTTGTTTTCTGGCCTCACAAACACTTGCGCCATGGGGATGATACTGGCCCGCATGCCGTGGAACGAATGCAAAGATGGTTCCTGCCCTTCGTAATCGCGCGCGATCCAATGGGGCGGTCTCGCTCGTTCTAATTGAGTTCCGGCACGCTTGAAAAACGTTTAAGTGCTGTGCACGTATGACTTTTGCTGTCTATTATTGCCAGCACTTTGCCGGTTCTCCTGGATGCGCCACGCGGACATTCGTGGAACCTACGGAGAAATCGAGAAAAGCCGAACAATCTGCACAAACGGAAGCCGATCAATCAGGGTGAGACTATGAATTTTGTATTATCGAACCACTATGGTGAACACCCCAATGCTAACGCGGCAAGATTTAGCGGCCTTTGCAGCGACTACCAGCATGATCTGCCTGGTAACACTTTTCGCTTCATTGACAGGGTGTGCCGCCAGTAAATCGCGTTCACATGGTTTTAGCAGTGTGTCGAGCGCTGGCAATTTGAAAGGATTGCCGGAAGAACTGGCTGTTCTCCCCGACTCAAACGGAGCGGAATTGCCATCATCTTTGCCAGTAAAATCAGCAGTCGTGCCAGCTGCTTACGAAAACTTGCAGCAGGCAAATCCTATCGAGAACGCTTCACCTACCGTCAGTTCCGTAGATGCGCTGCCAACCATTACGGCCATCGCAACTATACCGGGTGAAGATGTTACCGCTTGGAGAGATGACCAAAGCGGTGTATTCACACTTGCGCAATTGGAAGCAATGGCCTTGCAGCACAATCCGTCACTGCGCGAACTTGCTGCGACCACTCAAAAGGCAGCGGCTTTTCGCACGCAAGTCGGTTTTCGCGCAAACCCGCTCGTCGGCTACCTGGCCCAACAACTAGCGGATGAAGGTACAGACCAGCATCTTGCTTTTATTGAGCAGGAGTTTGTTACGGGTGGAAAGCTAGAATTGAACCGACGTGTGCAAAACGAAGCGGTTAACGTTCAGATGCTTGAGCTTGAAGCGCAGCGATATCGCGTGCTTACGGATATCCGGATGAAATTTGTTGAGACGCTCGCAGCTCAGAATCGCCTTAGTGCCATCGAAGAGTTCGTGCCCGTCGTTAGCAAGGGTTTGGAATTGACCGAACTACGATTGAAAGCTGCGGAAGGATCAAAGATCGATGTCCTTCAGGCTCAAGTGCAGTTGTACGAGATAGACCTAGTGCGACAGCAAACGAGGGCTGATCTTGAGGCGACTTGGAAGGAAGTGGCCGCGATGATCGGCGTTCCGCAGTTGGAACAAAGGCGGTTGGAGGGAACGCTGCCAGAATCGGCGAATACCTTCGATTGGACATCCCTCGCCGAAACTATGGTTGCTAGCAGCCCCGAATACTCAAGTGCCTTGGCGCGGGTTTCGCAGGCTAGAGCGGAACTGGTTCGCCATGGAGCTCAGAACATTCCGAATCTTCAAGTGCAGTTTGGGGCAGGCGTAGACAATGGAACGAATTCAGGCATGATGAATTTACAACTGGCTGCACCGATTCCCGTTCACAACAAAAATCAGGGCAACATAGCGGCTGCTCGAGCCGAATACTGTCGCGCGTTGAGCGAAGTTCAAAGGATCGAGAATTCTATCAAGTCACGTCTGGCCGCGGTTTCCGGACAATACAATTCCGCTGCAGCTGCGGTCGGAATGTACGCCGAAAAGATTCTCCCGAGCGCTGAGGAATCCTTGGAGTTGGCGGAAGTCGCGTATAAGGCAGGCGAGACGAGTTTTCTTCAAGTGCTGGTCGCGCGAAGGACTTATTTCGACGCAAACCTCTTGTACATTAATGCGCAATCAGAGCTTGCTCAGGCGCAAGCATCAGTTGATGGTTTCGTCCTGACAGGAGGACTGGACCCTGTACAGGACCGAAGCGGAAGCGACGACCTACGCGGACTTACTTTCGGCCAGCAGTAAGCGACTGCCTGCTTCAATCGCTGTACACATTCAGTTACCATCGTTTGCCTCAAGAAGCGAGGCTTCTAGGACCTGTTGCCGACGGACTTTGCGAACGACAATCCGTAAATTTCCCAATGCGATAACTTCACCTCCATCCACAGGCTTCCCCAGGTTGGTCGATACCCATTCATTCAGGGTAACTGGAGTTTTTTGACTTGCATCGATGGGCAATTCGATCTTGCACACCTCCTTCAGCAGGCCTAACGAAGCATTTCCTCCAACTATCCAGCCCTTTCCCGAGCGATTGATATGACTAGGCAGTCTATCATACTCGTCGTGAATTTCACCGATCAGTTCTTCGAGAATGTCTTCGAGCGTAATCATACCGGAGACTTTACCTGAGGTGTCCATAACCAAGGCAATGTGGATGCGCTCGTGAATCAACTTCTCTAAACAATGGGAAACAGTCAGGTCGTCGGGAAGTCGCGGGAGTGGACGCAAAATACCGCGAAGTGACGCATCGTGCGGAGAAATTCGCAAACTGGCTACAATATCTTTGAAGTTAACGTATCCTACGATCTTCTGCGGGTCATCGAGAGCGTCTGTTACCGGGAATCGCGTATGCATGTCTTCATGCGCTGCGATCAGACAGTCGGTCATCGAACTTTCTAAATAGAGCATGCTGATATACTGGGCAGGCAATTGAATCGAACGAACCGTTGTGCTAGAGAGTCGAGCAGCGTTGATAATAATGTTCTCCTCTCTGATGCCAATCAATCGCGAGGTTCTAGCTATAGATGCCAATGCTCTAAGCTCTTGTAAAGCTGAGTCGCCAATTGCGCCTGCATTCTTGTCTTCTTTTAGGAAGCGGTTTTCGCCAATTTCCATAAGGATCGTAACGGGACGCTCAAGTAACCATACGATTGGCCAAACGCACTTCGAGAATAACTCCATAAGCGGTGATAGACGCAGGCATACCCACTCGTTGTTTCGCATTGAAAAGACTTTGGGGAGAAGCTCACCGAAGATGATAGTGATGACAGTCAACGGTGCGACTACGACAGCTATTGCAAATACTTGCGCCAAAGTTGGAGATAATCCCAACTTCAAGAAATGAGGTTCAATCGACTCCTCCGCGCCCGCACCCCCGGTGGCCGCAGCAATTACTCCAACGAGCGTTATGCCTAACTGCACGACGGCCAAGCTTGCTTCGATGTTAGTTTTCATGCGAACAGCCGACGCCGCTCCGCGTGTCTGCGCGTTGACGAGCCGTTCCAGACGATGCTGAGAAATCGAAGCTAGCGCGATTTCGTATCCCGCAAAAACGCTATTCAGCAGAATCATGAAAAACATGACCCCCAGTTCGATCCCCCACACAGTGTCGCTCCTTTGCCGTTTGCGTCCTTCGAAAAAGCAGAGGACTCGCAAATCCTAATGCAATACGCAACTACTTCAAGCCACAATCCAGGCCGCGCCAACATACAATCTTCGTATAAAACAAGTACCGTAGATGACTCCAGCGAATCGAGGGTGCGTTTTCCCGCACTCAAAGTTGCTTCATTTCCACTTAACAATAACTAGAATAGACCTACTGAAAACGTCTTCACCGGCTTGAGTGATTGCGAGCTCGTTTTGTCGCCGTGCGTCTTTTTGAAAACTGAGTTATAGATGTCTTTTAAATTGAACCTCAATAAGAGCGTTGCAGACGAACTGCGCAGACTTACGTTAGAGCAGACTCAAAAAGCTATTGATGAACTGCATAGTAAAAAGCTTTCTGATGAGAAAAAAGTTCATCAAGTTCGCAAACGATGTAAGAAGATGCGGGGGCTTGCTCGACTATTTGTTGAAACCGATGAACAGCTCGCCAAGTACGAGAACAAGTTTTTCCGCAATACCGCCCGGCTAGTCTCCGGTGCACGAGACTCAAAGGTCGTGGTTGATGCATTCGATTCTCTCGTGTTGCCATTTGAACAAAAGACGGCGAAAGCAATGCATTCCTGTTTAAATGCCGGTTCAATACTTGAGGATGAAAAATCAGATGATATATCGTCACTACTGCGAAAGGTAGAAGCGAAGTTTAGGAAAGCAAAGAAGCGAATCAAGCAATGGCGATTTGATAAAGACGAAGCAGATTTAATCTTCGCAGGATTCGAAGCTACCTACACGGATGCATTTGATCAGCTTGACGAGGTTAGGAAGGAAGGCTCCACGGAGCAACTGCACGAATGGCGTAAATCTGTAAAGTACCATGGCTTTCACTGCGAGGTTTTACACTCGGTTTGGCCTGCCTATTTTGCGATGCGTAGCCAAGAACTGAAACTGCTCGGCGACCTGCTGGGCAAAGACCACGATCTCTCGGTATTGAGTGACACGCTTGCGCAGCACTGTGACGTCTTGGTAAAGAAGCAACTCCGGTCAACCCTTCGCTTGATCGAATGTCATCGCGATCTGTTGAGCTCTAGGTTTATGCCACTTGGGAAAAAACTATTCGCCGCATCGCCACAAGTCTTCGTCGATTCCGTAAAAAGCTATTGGAAGATCGCTTCGTCGAAGCTTTAGTAAGTTCAGCAGATGAGGAACTGCAAGATTTTGTCGGCGATGCAGTTGCTTCCAGCATCGTCGAATCTAACAAACATTGGAAATGAGTTTACTTCTAAGAAGACGGGTGATGACCAACCACGCCTGCATCGGAAGTCCAACGCACAATAATCGAAACCTAGCTGCTTGACAAAGTGATGGATCGGAGCCACTAATTCCTTCGGTATTTCCACTTGATAAACTTCCACGTTGTGGTCTTCTCTATAATCGAGCATTTCGGTTTTTAGATGGAAACAGTAAAGTGCCTCGTCGATAGCAAAGACGCGCAAATTTTCTCCTTCCAATCGCTCTTGAATAAACTGCGGCTCTATCTGGTCAAGTGGAATGTTATCGTCCAGCATTGCTTGCGCATTTTTCGTATGAGCGCCGCCGCCGAGCGGTTTTACGGCTTTGGCCGCAGCATCGGGGAGTGTTGCGAGAGGAGTTAAATCGCCAAGCACGGTTGTTGCGGGAATAGCAAATCCAGAGTCGATCGCTATGCGTAAATTCTTCGATTTGTTATTGGCATCGGTTAAAGTCGCGCGGTTGAGAATCCGAATATTGGGCCACGCAAGCACGTACGACTGGATGGTGTCAAAGCAACTGCGATTTTGAAACGGGTCGGAATCAAAAACATTGTACCTTAGAGGCTAACAAAAAACTTGCCTAACGTTCGTTTGGCACAGGGTTTGCGCCAGCCATGAATTCAAGGAGAATATCATGGCTAAGAATATTATACCGGACGATTTACTGAGATTCATTTTAGCTGAACTGCCGCCGTTGCCAGAATCTACCAGTGATGGTGGTCGACGACCGATCGAGCATGAGGTGGTAGTGCGGGTAATTTGGCATGTGCTGACGACCGGCTGCCGCTGGGCAGATGTCCCGTTGGAGATGGGATGTTGCGGTGAGACCGCTCGATCGCGTTTGCGCCTTTGGCAGTCCACGGGAATTTGGGAGCGTATCCATAAGAAGATTCTCAATAAGCTCAATGCAGCGAAGCGGTTGCATCACGAAGTAGCGATCATCGATTCGACTCTGACGCGAGCTTTTGGAGGCGGGGCCAAGAGTGGTCCCAATCCGACCGACCGTGCAAAACCGGGGACTAAGCACACTTTGATGGTGGACGCTAACGGAGTTCCTCTCGCGGTTCGAGTGGTCGGTGCTAATGTGCCTGACGTGAAAGAACTCGTCAAAACTGTCGTCGAATTTCCGCAGATTGGTGGTCGAAGGGGACGCCCACTAACGCATCCCAAGCAAGTCATCGCCGATGCAGGATACGACGATAATTCGGGACGAAAGCTTCTGGAGTGGATAGGTATTGAACCCAAGATTCGAAGGCGTCGCGAGAAACATGGCAGCCATTTAGGCAAAGTGCGATGGGTCGTGGAACGAACCATTTCGTGGTTCAAGGGATTAAGACGGCTTCGCTTTCGCTATGATCGAGATGCAATCATGATTGATGCTTGGGCAAAACTCGCCGCTGCCGTCATTACTTTTCGCATCTTTGATAATCTATAAATCCTTTTTTCAAACTCCAGTTTTTTGTTAGCCTCTTAGAAA
Source organism: Njordella aestuarii (assembly GCF_056494165.1). Classification (NCBI taxonomy): domain Bacteria; kingdom Pseudomonadati; phylum Planctomycetota; class Planctomycetia; order Pirellulales; family Pirellulaceae; genus Njordella; species Njordella aestuarii. The sequence continues at coordinate 4,611,675 of NZ_CM151397.1, read as the reverse complement.
CACTGCCTTGGGAGCGAGTGAAAGATCGCCCAGGTCGAGTGTAGGAGTGCTAAAATCCCAGGCAATTTGGCGGCAAAGGTCGTTGTCGGAGTTCCAGAAGACGTAATCAAGCTCACGGACATGCGCTTGATCTACGATTCGCTGAGTGTTGGGGTCCGATTCGCCACCAACAATTAAAAGTGCAGGAGTACGCATGCGAAGTCTTACCAGCGTCGGAAGTTATTCCAGATTCGCGGCACGATGCGTTGGCTTCCGGAACTGCTACCTGGTGGATTAGGTACGACACGCGGTGCTTGCGATTCTTCACCAACAGCAAATGTTGTCACTTGAGTTGGACTTCCTTCCTCTCCGACCGCACGTGTTGATGGCTTTGGTTGACCTTCTTCACCTATAGCACGAGTCGACGGAGTAGCGTTTCCGCCTGTTGAATTCTCTTCGCCAATTGCAAAAGTTGTCGGTGATGTAGGATTGGTTGGCTGCCCCTCTTCGCCCGTGTTACGAGTCGATACGTGGGGCGATTTTTGCAATGTACCTTCCTCACCGATAGCATAGGTTGTTACCTGTGGCGGGCTAGACTCTTCTCCAACTGCTAGAGTCGTCGGCTGCGAGGGGCGGTCTTCTTCACCCACTGCGAATGTTGTTGCCTGAGGCGGTCCACTCTCCTCTCCAACAGCCGTTGTCGTGGGGCGTGATGGCTGACCTTCTTCACCAACGGCATATGTTGTTGCTTGAGGTAGCTGGCCTTCTTCGCCTACTGCTCTGGTGGAGACCGAGTTTTCTTCGCCTAAGGCTTGCGTTGTCACCCTACCCGACGAGCCTTCTTCCCCGACAGCCCTGGTCGTCGGCGAGCTTGACTGGTTTTCTTCGCCTAGCGCCTGGGTTGTGATTGTTTGGGCGGATGCTGTTGAACTGTTTAGTAGTGAATAGGCCGCTGCTGACGAAAAGCCAATGGCAACAATTTGACGAAGGAATTCACGTCGCCCAGTTTTGCCGGCCTTAAATTCGGCCAATATCTTATTCAGATCTTCGCCGCGTGAAGATTCATCGTTGGTCGACATTTTAAACTCTCCGTAATGATTTTAGATTGAAGGGCCGCAATGAGCCTGATGAGGTAAACACTAGAGCAAGAATGGCCGTTCGTCCGTGTTTCGCAAACATCGTGCCTTTCACTGAAATCGGTGGCAATCGGATGGCGCCTAAGTCTGGCTGATTCGATGCTTGAGCCGACGAGGGTTTGCCGCAACTGTTTCGGTTTTCAATGAATTGTAACGCATTGAGCCTTGCGTGGTGAGTCGGTTCGAGACACAGCGTCGCTTTTATTGTCCGCTAGTAGTCGCATGGCTCGAGCGTCAATCGTAGAATGGATGCTATCTACACTTTGATTACAGCTTGTTTCTTTTTGATGATTTTTGCGATGACCAGATCTGTGCGAACATACATTGCGGCGGTGCTATTGCTCGTGTCCGTTGCGGGGAATACGTGCTTGGCGGTCGAGCCAGGAAGGGCGTTAAAGATCGTAAGTCATAACGTCTGGTATGGCTTTACGAAGAAGCCCGAGCCTCGCCATAGCAAATGGTTGGAGTGGATGAAGTCGGAAGCACCCGACGTCGTATCATTGCAGGAATTGAACGGTTACACCGCAGAGAAACTTGCGACCGATGCCAAAGCCTGGGGGCACGAACATGTCGAATTGCTCAAGGACGATGGGTTCTCGACAGGGATTACATCGCGATATCCGATAACGAACGTGCGTCGGATTCGAGATGCGATGCACCATGGTTTGCTGCGTTGCCAGATCGAAGGTATATGGTTTTACGTCGTGCACTTTCATCCATCCAACTTCGAGCGTCGTGTCGAAGAGGCTTGGCTGCTTCGCGCAGACGTGGCGACATTACGGGACGATAATCCTCGAATCGTTCTCGTAGGCGACTTCAACGGTTTTTCGCCAGCGGATCGTCAGCAGTATGACGCCAATGCTGAACTGGTCCCATTCTTCAAAAGGTTGGATGCAGGTGATCCCAAGGCCAAGAACCTCAATCAAGGGATGATTGACTATGGCGGGATTGAAGCGATTTTAAAGCAGGGTTACGTGGATGTGATCGCCAACCATCGCGGCGAAGGCGGACCATTCGTGGGAACCTTTCCAAGTCCGCTGGTTGATGATGAAGATCACGGACCCGACCGGCGACTAGACTATATTTTTGTCAGCCCGAATCTGCTTTCCAGCGTCTCGTCTGCGGCCATTCTTCGTAACCCGAGTACGGAATCGTTGTCAGACCACTTTCCAATTACGGCGACGCTAACCTTCGGCAAATGACCCCGTTGTTTGGTTCGGCCCCGTTATGCGAAAGTCAATTTATTGGTCTACGGATATCGCGTTACAACCCGACTGAGCTTGCCTCGGTCGAATCGGGATCATAATCAGCCTAACAAGTCTCTGTATCGATTTGATCACGGACAAAAATCGTAATCGCAACTTCCCTAATGAAGAATCAATTTTGGCAGTGTGATGTCGAAATCGAGTTCATATGTTCGACTAGGTCGTAAGGTAGGGTTACTCGTCTGCTGACGAACACTCCTTCATGCACATTGAATCGAGGTGGGAACGATGAAATATTTGCTGATGATATATTCTGAAGAAGGCGCATGGCCGCCTGAGGAACACGCTGAAGCTTTGGCGGAATCGATTAAGCTCTGTCACACGTTGCACCAACGAGGGCAGTATTTGAACGCTGCTCCGCTGCAGCCACCTGCGACGGCACGATCGGTTCGGGTGCGAGATGGCATTCGCATGGTGACCGACGGCCCATTCGCAGAGACCAAGGAACAGATGGCAGGTTTCTTCCTGATCGACGTTTCCAATTTAGACGAAGCAATCGCCGTAGCAGCTCAAATCCCCGGAACTCGCCGCGGAACCACAGAAATCAGACCGCTGGTTTGAGGACGTTTTCAACTTAAGATATCAGCAGCACGCTGAGTTAGCGTACTGCTCAGGAATGCAGTGACACGCAAAACACTGCTGTCGTCCCAGGATGTTAATGTGCAGCGACGGCGTATAGTGTCGAAGACGAGCGAATGAACAGCGTGCCGTCGGCCGCTGCTGCAGTCGCCCAAAATCGAGCTTCACCTTCCACGGGAAGCTTGTTGACTCGCACGACTTCAAGTGTTGGCCCCGGCTTCAAAACAAAGGTGTTTCCGTTCTCGTCGGGACAAAACACCAAGCCATTCTGGCCCCAAGGCGATGCCCAAAATGCGCCAGCATCTGGAAGTCGGTCCTGGTAGATCTTAGCTCCGGTTGCGGCATCTACACATGTAATGTTCGGACCGCGTTGCCCAAGCAAAAAGATCTGACCTTGGTAAACGAGCGGCGATGATTTCTGAGGTCCAACCTCGGTAGTACGCCACAATACACTCGAGTTAGAATTTTCGCCTGCAGCAAGACTAATGTCACCTTTGGCTCCGGCGCGAACGGCGAACATTGTGCCTCCGCCCCGCCCTTGATTGCCAACGATCAGTGTATCGTTGTCACCAGCAGGTGTCGAAATAATTCCACCTTGGCCTAAGGACAATTGCCATAACAGTTCACCATTCTCTGGGTTATACGATCGAATCATTTGACCGGTCGTGACTAATTCCGAGCGAACGGAATTAGTCCAAATCATCGGTGATGCCCAGTTGGATGTTTCTTCGCGATCGATCCGCCATTTTTCAGTTCCCGTCGCAATATCCAAAGCGGCTAAGAATGATTTTTGCTGGTTGTCAATTTGAACAAAGACCAAGCCGTTGTGAATCACTGGGGAACTTGATGTACCCCAGTCGTTCTGCATTGGGTAGTCGCCCAAATCTTTATTCCAAAGTTCATTGCCGTCCAGGTCGTAACAAAATAAGCCCATCATTCCAAAGTAAGCCACGACATGCTTCCCGTCGCTCACCGGTGTTTCGGATGCATAGGTGTTATCACGATGGGTGCTTAACTTGGGCTTGCCTTTGAGGGCAGATTTTGACCACAGCAGTTTACCAGAACTTGCATCAAAGCAATGGATTTGCCAATCATGTTCCGTATCTTTGTTCTTCTCGCCGCTAGCGACGGCCGTCGTAATGAACAACTTTTTTCCAACGACGATCGGAGCAGACCAGCCTTCGCCGGGGACTTCCGCTTTCCATTTGATATTTGATTCAGAACTCCAAGTGTCAGGCATCGTCGTTTCATTTACGAGCCCACTCGCGTTCGCGCCGCGGAACTGTAGCCAGTCTTCGGCCTTCGAAATATTGGAAAGAGAAGCTACTGCAAAGAAAATCGCTAATGTTCGATAGATAGGCATGTATAGCACCAACTCGAAAAGTGAAAAGGAATAAGAGCGACAGGGGACATCACCAGCATGCTCAAACTGAGTGTAAGAAGTTGTCTTACAGCTGCTTTTGCACCGTGGTTCAATCGTCGCACGACCAAGAACGCCTTTATGGTAGGGGAGATTTTAGGCAGCCACAATAACCAAGCCACTCTGTCTCATGTTGAGCTCGTCAAACGCTGTGTTCGAAATTCTGCGATTTCACGCGTAGTTCATGCGTTGTTTGCGACTTCGCGTCGCTTAGGATTTGGTATCCTACTAATGCTTGTACTCCCATTAAAAACTAATTATCGAGAAAAAAATGAAGCTTTCAGCCCCACACGCCTTGGTTTTAATAGCTTTTTCCGTATCGTCCCTCCAGAGCCAGGACGCAAAACCGCTCGGGAGCGACCTTGATAGTGCGCTCAAGCCATTTGTTGAGGATGGTACGGTCGCGGGCTTAGTCGCTATCACAGCAGACAAGAATGCGATTCTTACTCAGTCGGTTCTAGGATTTTCGAATGTCGACGACAAGCGGCCGATGAAATCCGACTCGATCTTTTGGATTGCGTCGATGAGCAAGCCGGTCACGGGCGCATGTGTGATGATGCTGGTCGACGAAGGAAAGATCTCATTGGACGACAAAATTGTTAAACACCTTCCGGAGATGAGCGAGCTCGTAACAGAAGATGGGAAACGAGCGGAGATTACCATCAGGCATTTGCTGACACATACATCTGGCATGGCTGAATTGCCTGCGGGTGAAGCGTATCGCGATGAAACGCTGGCTGATGTCGCTGCGAAGTACTCGCAAGTGAAAGTCTTGTTCGAACCAGGCTCCAAATGGCAATACTCACAGACGAGCATCAATACGGCGGCGCGGATCGTTGAAGTTGTCTCGGGTGTAAGCTTTGACGAATTTGTCGAAATCCGAGTCTGCAAGCCATTGGGGATGGTTGATACAACGTTCTACCTCTCGGACGATCAGCTTACGCGGCTAGCGACCAGTTACGATACACTGGAAGAAGGGGGCTTCAAAGAAAAAGCGATCGGTTTACTTTCTGGTAGTTCTCCGACATTTCGCGGACGCTTTCCCGCGGCCAACGGTGGCCTCTTTTCAACAGCGGCCGACTATACCAAGTTCTGCCAAATGCTGCTTAACGGAGGAGAGCTCAATGGCAAAAGATTGTTAAGCCCAGAGGCCGTGACCACCATGCGAACCATCGCGACCGGGGATCTGCAAACCGGTTTTACGCCTGGCAATGGCTGGGGGATTGGATGCTGCGTCATTCGCGAACCACAAGGCGTTACGGAATCTCTGTCGCCGGGCAGCTTCGGGCACGGCGGGGCTTATGGCACTCAAGCCTGGATCGACCCTGTGAAGAATCGCATCCATGTCCTGATGGTGCAACGCGCCAACTTCGGCAACTCCGACGGTTCGGCGTTGCGTAAGGCGTTGCACGACGCTGGTCAATAGACGTTAGCGACATCGCTAACATTGAACTAGTTGCTGACGTTGGCTCGGCCAGCGTACAGCAACCAATAGGTTACGGGGATGACAAACAGTGTGAACAACGTCGATGCGATCAACCCAAAGATAAGCGACCAACCCAAGCCGGAAAAAATCGGATCCAACGTGATCGGAATGGCTGAAAGCAACGCCGCACCCGCTGTTAGCAGGATCGGCCGCAATCGGACGACTCGGCTTTCAAGGATCGCGTCGAACAAAGGTCTCCCGCGAGCTACCGATTGTTGCATAAAGTCGACCAAAATGATCGAATCACGCGTAACGATGCCGGAAAGGGCAATCATGCCAATCATCGCAGTCGCCGTAAAATAGACTGGATCAGGATAGTTGCCTACCGTTTGGCTTGTTGCTGCATTCAATAGATAAAAGCCGGGCATGACGCCAAGTGCAGTAAGCGGGATTGCAAGCATGACAACGATCGGAACGAGAAAGGATCCCATTTGAGCGACCAGTATGATGTAAATCATTAGCATTGCGGCACCGAAGGCGAGCCCCAAGTCACGGAAGACATCCAGAGTAATCTTCCACTCCCCTTCTCCGGCAAAGGTAACCGACATGTCGCTAGGAACTCGCCATGGAATATTGCTTCCATTGGTTAGGAATGTTCGGGATTCGACCGCGCGTGGTTCTGCATCGCTTACAAAGTTTGGGCCAGCAGGAGCTTGATCGGCAAGAATATCGATCACGCAATCGGCGGGCGGGCGTCCGACGCATTCGGCAAAGACGTAGGCAACGCGTTTGAGATTCTTATGATAGATTGTCTGGCTAACGTATTCCGTTCGCCATGTGCCTAGTTCGTGGAGCTGAACTAGTTGGCCTCGCGCATTCTTAAAGCTCAGTTGCGATAAATCCGCCTGGCTTGAACGCAGCTCTCGCGGTAAACGGAATGTTAGGCTAAGCGGATTGCGTTCGCCTTCGACCCGCAATAGATTTTCGCGATCCCCCGCCAAAGCCAGCTGAATTGTTTTTGCGATATCGTGAACGGAGATGCCTGATAGTGCTGCTTTCTCTTGATCAGGTACAAAAACTAGCCGAGGAACTTGAGCTTCGCGGATGTCGTCTACTTCCGCTATGCCCGGTTCGCGGCGCATTCGGTTCGCGACGGTAGTGGCGGCCTGCAAAACATCCTCATAGCGACTGCTATCGGAGCCGTACACTTCGGCGACCAGCGATGCTAGAACTGGTGGGCCGGGAGGCAATTCAACGATCTGAATCTTGGCATTGGCTGAATTTGCGAGTGCCGTAAGCTCGTCACGAAGCCGTAAGCCTATCGCGTGGCTTTGCAGATCGCGATGCTTTTTACCGACAAAATTTACGCGCACTTCGGCTTGGAACGCTCCGTCGCGCAGATAGTAATGACGAACCATCCCGTTGAAGTCGATGGGGCCTGAGGTCCCGACTGTGCTGACGTAGTTGATAACTTCAGGTTGATTGGCCAAGACCGATTCCATCTGCCGTACAACTGCGTCGGTACGCTCTAGTGACGAACCTTCTTCCATGTCTAACAGGAACAAGATCTCATTTTTGTTATCAAACGGAAGCATCTTGAGTGGAACCATACGCAGCAATCCCAAGCTCATTGCAGCAGCCGTGAGTGCTGCCATAAAAATCAGGAAGACGACTGCTCGGAATCGAGTCTTAAGCAGCGGTGTCATCAATGGTTTGAATAGTCGGTACAGGAATGTTCTCTGAACGACAGCAGGATCATAAGCTTCCTCTACAAGCGGCTCTTCCAAGTGCGAGGTTTCGGAATCGGTTCTCTGCTCATCTTCTTGAACTAGCTTCGTACCCCACGTCAAAATATGGTACGAAAGCCAAGGCGTGATGGTAAACGCGACTACCATCGACATCACCATAGCAACCGGTACATTGAGTGCCATGGGTGACATATACGGCCCCATCATACCGGTGATGAAAAACATCGGAAGAAAGCTGACAATCACTGCTAGAGTGGCACTTATCAATGGCGGACGAATCTCGGCGACTGCGTCCAGTACGATTTGACGCGATGCTTTTTTTCGATGTTCAAAATGTCTCGCAATGTTTTCTACGTCGACGATGGGATCATCGACTAGCAGTCCTAGGGCGAGTATCAGCGCAAACAATGTTACGCGATTAATGGTGTAACCAAACAATAGGTTAACGGCGAGCGTTAATCCAAAGACAACCGGAACTGCGATCGATACGATCAAAGCCTCACGCCATCCCAATCCAAACGTCAAAAGTAGCACGACGATGACAATCGCCACACCAAGCGCTTCGATCAGCTCGTTAACCTTCTCGTTTGCAACGATACCATTGTTGCGAGTAACAACCAGTTGTACATCATCTGGCAGAATTTCGTCGCGCAGTCGGGTTGCCTCCCGGACGACGGATTCCGCCACAACAACTGCGTTTGCACCTTTCTGTTTTGAAATCGCGATGGTGACCGCAGGGGTTGATTCTGAAATCGCAATGTCTTGATTGGGCTCAATGTCAGCATGAGCGACGGCATTTTCTCCGATCAACCAACCAGGAGTGGATGGGTGCTTTTCAAAAGTTTTTGCTGTACCCCAACCGTGACGCACGTAAGTAGTGACTTCTTCAGGACCATCCAGAATGTTGGCGACATCCTTTAGAAAGACTGGGCGATCGTCAAATACACCAACCACCAGATTGCCGACATCGCCTGCGGAATAGAGTTTCGGATGAACTGCGACTTGGGTTTCGCGGTCAATACGTGTGAACGAGCTCGCGGGGCTAGCTGCATTGGACAGCATGACGGCATTGCGAACTTCTTCGATCCCCATCTTATGTGCAAGTAAGCGGTCGGTGTCGAGGTCGACATTGATGGTCCTTGCTTCGCCGCCGATCAAGAAGGCGCGGCTTACTTTGGGAACGACCGCCAATCGTTCAACTAATTCTTCTGCGACGCGACGCAGGGCAAAGCTGTCGTTTGAAGCTCCCGTTACGGCTAAGGTTACGACAGGAACATCATCAATTTCGACTGGCTTCATCACCCAACCAGTCACACCTGGAGGAATCGCATCGACGTTTTCATTCAGCTTCTTAAAAAGCTTAACAAGGCTTCGCTCCCGATCTTGACCAACATAAAATCGAACCGTGATGACCGCGGCATCGTCACGCGACATGCTGTAAACGTACTCAACGCCATCAATTTGATATAGCATCCGCTCCAATGGGGCTGCAGCGAGTTGTTCGACTTCTGCGGCAGTGTGACCAGGGAACTCGACGAAAATATCGGCTAAGGGAACAACAATTTGCGGATCTTCTTCTCGCGGCGTAATCCAGAGCACCGCGAAGCCGATGATCAGCGAGAGGATGATGAGAATTATCGACAGGTTGGAACTCAAGAAGATTCGCACAATTGCGGTTAGCGAATCTTGCGTTCCATGGTGAGAGGTTGGATGTTTTTTGCTCATTGCGAAAGTCCTTTTTCATTGCTGTTGGGAACCAGCACCTGTTCGCCGGCTTTCAATCCCGAAAGTACCTCCACTTGCTCATTGAAAGTTCTTCCTAGTTGCACAGACCGTCGAGCTAAAGTCCCATCCACTAGCACGCTAACGAACGTCAGCTGTCCAACGCGTTGTATGGTATCTTCTGGTACCAAGAGTAGCGTTTCGTCTTCCAAAGGCAGCATCAGTCGGCCAAACATGCCGCTGTATACGCCAGGCGGACAAGGCCCCGAGACTTTGACTTCGAACGAGCGACTTGAGGAGTCTGCTTTTGGCACAACTTCGCTGACAGTAGCCAAACATTCGTAGCCGAGTGATTCCATTTTTGCTGGAAGCTGTTGACCGACTTTCAGTTTCATCGCAAGCGATTCTCGTACGTTAGCAACTAGTTGCATGTGTGTTGGGTCGTACATCGTTAGCAGAGTCTGACCGGGGCTGATGGTGTCACCGGGTTGCACGGCTTTGTCTACGACGACTCCTGAAAATGGCGCGATGACCGTTGCGAAATCTAGATAAACTTTAGCTTCCTCAACAGCTCGGCTAGCACGGTCGGCGTTGGCCTGTGTCGTTTGCGCTCGCGTTAATGCTGTGTCATATTCGGACTGAGAAATTGAATTGATCGCTTTGAGTTGTTGCGCCCGAGAGACTTCACTCTGGGCAAGCTTGAGCTCAGCGAGCCTCGAATCGAAATCGGCTTCTGCTTGGCGAACGCGTGATTGTTGTTCTTCGTCGCTCAAACGTACGAGAACATCGCCAACGTTGACCCGTTTTCCGGCCGTTACGTTGACTTCTAACACTCGAGCTAGGATTTTGGACGCAACGTTAGCTTCATGCACAGGCTTAATGGCACCAATTGCGGATTCATAGCGAGGCTGCGTGATCTCGACTACTTCAACAAACACAGCATCAGTCGGAACACTTTTCAACTGTGTCTTTGGCTCTGGTGTAACCTTTTCCTTGAATACACCGGCGAAGACCATCAAAAGTAACGTTACGCCAGCGATACTTGCAAGCATCAAGGCGAATCTCGTTGCTGACTTTGAACGCAATACTAACCACTGAATTGCGTTTGGGTTTACGATCTTCTTTTCGCTCATCGGATTTCTTCTAGTATAAAGTTGCGATCGGCTATACATCAGCAGATATTTTTGGCTGAGCGCGAGGAGTTCTTTGCCTTATCAATGCAAGTCGATCATCTGCTGAACCACAGAACTGAGATCAGCTTCCGACGGGAGACCGGAAGATTGGCCAACGACTTCGCCCTTAACGATGAAAGCGAGCGTTGGAATCGAAGATACGTTAAACTCGCGTGCGAGTGATGGTTCATTATCGATGTTTACTTTGACGATCTTTGCTCGACCTGAGAAAGCTTTCGATACTCGCTCCAGAACGGGGCTGAGCATTCGGCAAGGTCCACACCAATCTGCATAGAAATCGACGACTACCGGAATGTTCGATTCGAGAACTTCGCTCTCAAAAGTCGCAAGGGAAACCTCTGTTGCGATACTCATTTTGGCACCTTAGTTGAGATATGGTTATGGGGGCTATACCTTAGACCCCGCATATCGAAAAAGGTTACAAACGAGTGCCCAAATAGCGCTAGTATCGACTTTTGTTGCCGTTTTACACTATCAATATTAAGTCACTGAACGACTAAAGCTGTCCAAATTACGCAGCTGGCTCCCGCGGTATAGTGCCCGTTCGCACGTTGCTCTGCAGATGAAAGGTGGTGAAAAGGCATTAGAGACTGGATTGAGTGAAGGAACTGCACAATTGCGAGGACTGAAGACTTAGCATTTCACAATGTGACTACGCGAGTATTTCGTTACGGATAGGGATGAATTCTACTTTGCCTGTATCTTGATGAAGGATGGCGTTGACGATAGCCAGCTCCCCTTTTTCCACGAGTTTTCGAAGGGCCGGGCTTTGCGAAATTACCAGCTGAAGTGACCGTTCCAAGTTTTTTAGGGCGGTTGTGTCAACAAACTCAACTTTTTCTGATTCTGGAACAAAAGTGAAAGACGACTGATGCTTTGGGTCGGCGGATTCTTGTATTTCGCTGAGAACAGAACTCAAACTTGGGCAGTCGGGCAAGTATTTAAAATCTTCGGGTTTGATGCGACATTCATGGGATAGCCGGACCATTCGACTGTTGCTGTGCGTCAGCAATACAATTAGCTTTGCTCCGCCGACGATACACCCGTATTCCATGCTGGCTAGAACTTTACGGCCAATCACGTTACCGGCCACGCGGATGCTAAACAGGTCGCCTAACGCGAGATCGAATACGAGTTCTGCAGGGGTGCGAGGATCGATACCGCTGAAGACGACGGCGATAGGATACATGGCTTTCTGATCGACTTCCAACCAATTTTGCAAGGAACGGTCCAGACGTCTGCCCGTAGCAAAGCGATGATTGCCATCTTCTAAAATTTGAAGAACTCGCGAAGGTGTTAGTTGTGAGTACAGTTCACGACCTGTGTAATCCATATAGATTCGATCATCATTGAGGCGATACTCATTGCGAAATCCACGTAAGCTCACGGTTATCCCATTTGCCGGTCCTATGTCGTCGCGAAATTCACGGATGTAGCTCTGAATATCCGGATCGATATAATCAGTGCTGCGAGCATCCAGCAGTGCGTGCGAGCCGCGCGGGATATCACGGAGTACATTTTCCAACGCTGCTTTGTTCAGAAAGCTTACTTGATTGGCGAGTTCCAAATGATAGACCTTTCCGCTTACGTGTTCTTCAATGATCTGGCGGATCGGTTGGGACAAGTTGCTTTTCAATATAAATAGCAAGCTCACTGCAAGTCCTATCGTGACACCAATGAGAAGATCAGTCACGACGATGGCCACCAAAGTTGCGATGAACGGCAAGAACTGATAGAGGCCTTCGCTCCACATTTGTTTAAACACTTTGGGGCTTGCAAGTTTGAATCCTGTCATTAACAAAATTGCCGCCAAACATGATAGTGGTATCGTGTTTAAGTAGGCCGGGACCAACATGACACAGAACAAGAGCAAAACACCGTGAAATATCGAAGACAGCTTGGTTTTTGACCCGGCCATAACATTCACAGAACCTCGTATGATTACGCTCGTGACAGGTAGTCCTCCGAGCAAACCACAAACCATATTGCCTGTACCCTGTGCCCATAACTCACGGTTGGGAGGAGAGAGGCGTTTCTGTTTGTCGAGTTTGTCAACTGCGTCTAGATTCAGCAGCGTTTCCAGCGACGCGACAACCGCAATTGTGATACCAGAGATATAAACCGCTGGATTGCCAAGCTGAGAAAAGTCAGGCAACGTGATGAATCCCAGGAAACCTACGACGCTGTCCGATACGGGCACATGGACCATCAATCGACCTCGATCCAAAAATGCGAAAGACTCGCTGACATATCCGAATGCAAAGCTAATGAATACGCCTAACAAGACAACAACCAAGGGAGCTGGGATTAAGAGCTGCTTTAAAAACTTCCATTTCTCCCAAGCTATTAACAAAGCCAGAGATATGAGGCCGACCATCAAAGCTCCAGCATGAACATCGCCTGAGAAGATCTTAGTGATTTGAGTGAGTATGTTTGGATGGCTGGGAGCATGACCGTGGGAAGACATGTCGTATCCGAGGAGATAAGGTGTTTGCTTTATGATTAGAATAACACCTATCGCTGCAAGAAGTCCCTTGATGACACTTGACGGAAAGAATGCAGAAAGTGCTCCTGCATGAATAATTCCCAACGCAATTTGCAAAATGCCTGCAATCACAACGGCCAAGAGAAAAATCTCAAACGATCCGAGTGTTTCAATCTGTGAAGCCACAATCGCCGTAAGCCCAGCTGCAGGTCCCGAAACGCTAGTATGAGAACCGCTGAGAAGGCCTACGACGATCCCCCCAACAATACCAGACACTAAGCCTGAGAAGAGTGGAGCTCCTGAAGCAAGAGCAATGCCCAAGCAAAGCGGCAAAGCGACCAGGAAAACGATTGTGCCTGACATGAAGTCGCGGGACGTCGTTTTAAATAAGTTTTTTATGTCATCCATTTAAGTACCGGTAAAGTGTGTTGAGTTTTTAGTGATTTAAGGCAGAGTCAGAGGCGGGTTGATTTGAATCGGGTTCAGAAAGCAAGAAAGTTTCTGAATCGATTCCCGTTTCCAACCGAATTTTCAGTAACGCTTCTGCAGCGTGGTGACGAGATTTGACTGCAAGGCTTGGCCAAAATCCGGAACCTAATATGAGGACGCTCAGCACAATCGCCGTGATTCTCTCTGCAGGACGAACGCACAGCGAAATGGTGGCTACGTGTCGGCGGCCGGTAAAGATCCGGAAGTAAGCTCTAAGGACAGCTATGCCGTTTAACGCTGCTGTCAGCACGATGATTGTGCCAACGATTGGGTATACTTCTACCGTACCCTCGACCAGCAGTTCCATCGCTACAAAAGCAAGTCCTCCGGGGAAACCGATTGATGCTAAACCAGTTAGCAAAAATAGAGCTCCGAGATGCGGCATATGGTCAAATAAGCCGTGATATTCGTCTAGAGAAATTCTGCCGATACGAGATTCCACCGCTCGAATTGCGAGAGCAAATCCGCTGAGCGCAATTCCCGTCTCCAACCATATGCATAACGCCCCAGTCATACCGATAGGATTGGCAATCTCAAGGCCGGTAAGCACTAAGGAAGAATGGCTGATGAATAAGAACGCTAGAAATCGCCTAGCATCACGCTGTACCAAAGCCATTCCAGCGGCATACAAAGCTGTGAATAGTGAGAGTATTGCAATTCCATGTAACGCCCACACTGGGACGGTCGGCACTACCAGCCTCATAACAACATAGGCTCCGGTCATCGGTGCAACGTACAGCAACGCAGTTCCAAATGAAGATCTTTCAAACAGATCGATGATCCACGAGTGTGTAGGGAAAATACCCGCTCGGATCGCTGCTGAGACTACCAGCATCGCTGCAGCAATCTCAATAACCAATGCCGAGCCGTTCGCCATAGACAACAAGGTGCTCCCGAGAATTAAAAGTACAAGGTGAGCAGACATGAAAATCGAATAGACACGAATCGCTTGGCAACGCTTTTTCAACTCCAACAGCGGTGGGATTGTGCTCAACGATAAAAGCGTGATCAGCAAAGGAGCGTAATAACAGCTGAGAATTGCTAGGATGATCGCTTCGGAAATCAAAGTGAGTCCGAAAGAAAATCGTTCTGTCTTAGATCGCATGGTCGCCGCGATCGTGAGTGAATAAATAAGAGCGACCGTGGGTAGCAAGGGCGCGGTAAGTTCGTCGATCACGAAGTACTCACGTCCAAAAATCCACATTACGATGCTATTGCGATCCTGGGCGGAAAAGGTTCCGAGTGTACCGAAATCTAACCATTCGCCGACGGTCAGACCAAATGTGACGGCACTCGCGACGACCGCGCAACGCTGAGACTTAAGTTGATTACGGACGGCAAGGCAGTAGATCGCTGTAAGAAGCGGGCAAATGATCGAAAGCTCTAGCCAAGGGAAATGTAGATTGCTCATGACCGAGAGTCCTTTTCTTCCAAAGGATGCAAGCTTTCGCAATTTCGCTCGCCAGACAACCACGCAATCCAGCGTTTTTCTGTTCGATCAAACCAACCGAACAGCTTGACAAATGGTTGTGCAATAAAAGAATCCAAAATTGCGTCCAAGGAGCCTCGTTCGATGGCAAATCGGTAGCACCAGAGTTGAACTAACCCTAATGAGGATGTTGACTTTTTCTGATTTTGCCTGTTTGACTCACGTCCCAGATTGTCCTCAAGTTTACGCAGATCTCGCAATAACGAGGGAGCTCGCAAAAGTTGCAAGGTACGCATCGAGGCGTGACCAATAATGTGGATCAGCGCCAAATAGCGAAGCCCAAAACCAATTTCGACAAAGATAATGCTGACCTGCAATAAGGATGCGAATGCAAGCGCGCTTTTAACGTCAGTTTGAACGCGACTGACTATCGCTGCATACAAAGCTGTTGCTGCGCCTATAGTGACAATTAGTCCTTGCAAGAGAAGTGACTGATCGATCATCGGGCTGACTCGTAATAAAAGGTATGCTCCCAGATGAACAGACAAAGCACCGTAAAAAATAGCGCTTGACGGTGTTGGACCTTCCATAGCGCGAGGAAGCCAACCTGAAAATGGAATCAATGCAGACTTTCCCGCCGCCGCAACCAACAGTAGAGTTCCGACTAAAAACGCTTGCGTCGGAGTTATCGTATTGACGCTATCAGGCCAGGGCGTTGGCCCCATCATCAGATCGAGATCACCGCCACCCGTTAAATGATGTAAGACTAACGCGGCCAAGAGAAACGCCCCGTCAGCAAATCGATAAATGGTCCAAACTCTTAGTCCGTTGGCAACCGGATTTAGCCGTTCCTGAAAAAAAGCGATCAACAATGCGGATGAGAGTCCAACAAGCTCCCAACCCAAAAACATCGTCTCAATGGTTCCTGCAACAGAAGAAACCACCATGCCTAACATGAATATGACGTAAAGCAAGAAGAAGCGGGAGTAACCTTGGTCGCGGTGCAGGTATCGACTGGCGAATGCGCCAATAATACCGCACAATGCTAACGACAAAATGACGAAAGGCAGAGATAAGCGGTCGAACAGAAACTTTATTGTAAAGTGGAAATGTTGCGATGGAATATCGACCCAGCGGCCTACTTCGACCGTGACTTCAACCTGGTTCCTCCAAAGCATCTGAATCAGAAGGGTGATAGCTGATAGGAGTGCCACACTAACCAAAAATTGAGTTATTCTGCCAGTCCTAGTTTCACCTAGCTGCAAACCAAACAGCGCGGAAAGACCAACGATTAATACGAGTAAAGTCGGCGCGGCGACTATTGCGAGGCCGCATAACAAAACGATCATTCTGACTCCACTGGTAAAAGAGTTGGCGTGGTGTCTGCGGTGTCTCCGCGACCGGTTGGATTCTTAATCAATGCGAACGGCAAGTGATGGCGTTTGCCTTGGTACCACAATTGCGAGGAAACGGCTGTTGGAAGGGTAATAACTTGGGGCATTGATTCGGCGGTATAGGGAACAAATTGATCTTTCGAAAAGCGATATAGTTGAGAAGAACTCGGTTCTAGGATCGCTAGATGAGCCCAATGATTTGTGAAGATTTGCTTGAGTGTTTCATTGCTGTTCATCAGTGCTAACATTGTTTGCTTGGTCGTTTCGATTATGAAAAGCAACCGGACTGGTTCGTGAATGTCAACGCCTTGCCATGGCAGGCCGGTTCGCAAGTCACTTGCAGCGCCATCCATAACACCAACCAGCGATGTAATGTTGTGAGGCAGCTTTGTACCGGACCCCCAGCCGATTGGATCAATCGCGGACAAGGTGTAGAGCATGTTAATTCCCTCACAGACAGGAACGACTGCCGCTAACACGCGAGCGAGGACTGCTGAATCGTGGCTATCCTTTGTTGGATCGTAAGACATCAGAAACGACCGACGGTCTAGGTACAAGTTGCGTATTCTCGCTCGACGACCGACAAAGCATAATGCGTTTGTTCCATTGCCATATTCTGGGCGCGTTTGAGCTAGGTCTTCACTTCTGTTCTGAACATGCAGGAGAGCTTCGGCGTTCGTCAGCTCGAGGTCAGCAGAATCGAATCTTCGACAACGCTCGTGTGCATTCTGTTTTGCTGCTTTGGCGAGAAGTTGACTGGCCGAACGCACTTCTCTAATTTTACGAGTGGGAAGAAGATCTAAATCATAAAACAACATTTCTTCGGTAGCGGTATTGTGTAATGCACCAATGAAGAAGGTCTCCTCAGGAATGTCGATTGACGATTTGGCTAAGCGTCTACGCACACGTGGGTCGTTGAGCATCATCGCCAGAGATCTTGCATTGGGTCCTCCGGCGTTACCAGCGCATGCTCCACAGTGGTATGCCGATTCGTGCGGGTTGTTGATGCAACTGGAACCGTGTCCCATCAAAATAACTAATGGTGCAAATGTTTGAGTCAGTCCGATATCGCACAGCGCCCTTTCAGCAAGCTTGGACATTTCGTCAAGAGTGAAGCCGATTCCGTTGTCGTCAACCCAATCGTTGTTCGTACCATCAGTACTAGCAACATATAAAGGCGGGCTTGCTTCGTATTCACTACTGCGCTCGAGGCGAAGGCGTGTAATTGAGGGTGGCGCAATAAACTGACGTGCTGTATGTTGCATTCTCGCAGTGATTCTTGGAAAAAGAATCCTGCTAAGCATAGGAATGGTGGCCAAAGGTCCAACTAAAGTGGAAACAACAGCGCCTCCCAACGAGCCTCGCGACTGAGTCCTAAAGCCTCGCTGTGTCGCGCCAAGCATGCGTCTTGCGCGTGCTCGTGTACGATCAGATTGTTCCAGTGAGTAAACAGCCTCTTCAATGACCCAATGCTTGGGTTTCATAATAATCGGACATAACGCCGAAAAGTCAGCGTCGCCAGCCCCCCGGTAATACATGGGGACTCCAAAGAATCCGGCGATACCAAACGTTTCGACACTCTCGTCGAGCTCTTCCAGATGCCTTCTAAGGCTCTCCTCTCGAGCATCAATGCAACAGACAATCTGTAAGCTCGGTCGTTTCGGCTCGATCGGAGGTAGTTGTACACGAGCCGCAAACGCGTTCAGTGCTTCTTTCGCCAAATGTCTTTCGAATGCGGCGTGAAAAATTCTCCTCCGATTGAAATCGCTGAACTCAACAACTTCTTGAATCAGTTCATTCCACTGTGATTCGTTACGATCCAAAAGTGACTGAGGCGTCCATCCCAATACCTGAGCAAGCTCGAAGAGCAAGAACGCAAGTTGCCTGGAATCGGGCGCTAATTGATTCTGACTGGTTATGCTCGCAGAATCTGTTGTTGAGTTTGAATCGACAGCATCTAGAGGATGTTCCCGAGCAATGCTCATCAAAAGAACTCTGGCCGCGAAAAATTCTATGAGTGTGCCAGGAGTAGAAGCTTTACGAAAAAGATCAGGTCGTGTTTCCGACTGCCAGATCATCCCTGCAAAGCCTTTCAATGCGAGTAGCGTCGCACTGATGTATCCCTTCAATTGCTCAATACTTATACCTAGTCGAATAAGTGATGAGCGAATAACTTCAAGAGGTGTTTGTTTGTTAGTTCGAATGGCTGAGAGCTCTTTGCCAAGCGAACGTTTCCAGCGCGGGGCGAGCAGCGATGATCGAGAGTAAACCGTTGTAAAACTCTGCCAATATCCAGCCTCGCGGTCAGGCAATTCTGTAGCCGCGTAACCTTGGTCCAAGTAAGCCGAAGTGAATCGGATCAATAGCTCATCGACGCGAGGGTCCGATACTGCCGCTGCAGGTGAACATTTTAATTCTGTTAAGTCGTTGATTGTCCGGCAATCAGAATTGCTTGATTCAGGATCACTTACGGAGCGCGAAATGACTTTCCAAAGGAGTCGGAGATAAAGAGTTTCCAAGCTGCGGGAGTTGTGTCGCGAATGAGCAGTGTCTGCTTTGACAATGGCGATCAACTCGTTATCAACTGCGTCGATGTTCCCTAAACTATCGCTTGTAGGCAAATTCCAATTGGATTGCACTAAGAAGTCATGAAACGACTGCAAAATATTGAAACGCGTTTCACTTGGAACTTCAGGTCGAAACTGTGTAAGAGCTTCGGTCTCAGCGAGCACCCAATTCAATTCGCGTGCATGTCCGAAATGGAGCGGATAAATCAGCATTGCAAGCCTGAAGTCTGCTCGCTTGGTTAGACTAGCGATCAACTCGTCTTTTCGAGCGCCTAGATCTTCTGCCAGCAAGTCGGTCAAGTCTTCTGGAGTAATGCGTCCGACTGCGAGTTTTTGTCGATAGCGGCTATCGTCGAGATATGCCTCATTGCCATATAACGCCCCAACTTTACTCATTACGAGATCAAATGGCTCGTGCTCAAAACCTTGCAAAGGGTTCAGAAAGGCGAACTTTGTGATTGGCCCTTGGCGTGGCAACATTGAAGCTGCTTCAAGAATCATCTCCTTCAATCGTTCTAATGGAACATCCAAGACGAACCTCTCCGGGCATATAGTCAAATTCAGCGCGCTCGAGCACGGAATGCGCAGGAGCGAACATGGGAACGGATAAATTAGATTTTTGCATCAATAACCGACGTCGAACTAAATCGACACCAGTTGACGACCGACTGTAGCATGAACGATTGAAGGTTAGCAAAGGAACGGATTCAGAACGAACCGTTACTTTCATCGACAATCACGATGCGTACATCTGTAGAGAGGATGAATCAAATTTTGTTAGAGCCAGATGCAGAACTGCTTGGGTGCGGTTCGCAAATGCTCAAACACGCGCTGGTGGTCCGCGACAGAGATGGTCGCAAACACTGACCGAGATATTCTTAGAGTAGCGTATTAGTCGTTTTGACCAACTAGTGCACTCACGCCATTGGATACTCTGAGGCAAGTCAGCATCGAACGTGGGGTTGGTCGATGTTTCCTTTTCGCTCGAATCCTCGAGCGCCTTAAGAAACTCCTGCTCCGCCTCGGCAAAAGTAGCGTATGCTCCGCAAGAACCGCTGGCTAAAAAGCATGATGCGGCCGTGGAGATCACGAGTAGGAACGATAGTATGCTTCGAAACTGCATGTCAAAAAGTGTAACACGACTATATCAGAAAACAATCGGAAAACCGCAAATCCATCCGAGGCTGAACAACGGACCAAACACAAAACGCGACCAAAAGTGAAGCTACTGCGGGAAGAACGCCCTTCGCTGTTTCTTAAGGCGTGGCGGCTTGGCTTGTTCGGATGTGCAAATATCGTATTGACCTGCTTTCGCGTTTCGTGCGATTGTTTCGTTGAGTATAACTTTAGTGCTCTGCCTCTTAGCAGAAGGGTGTGCGATCCCAATCTTGAAAAGCGCGTGAGTCACGGCAAACGATTTCTTTAACTACTCTACTGTTGCGTTTTGGACCACAATGTATTTAGTTGACTCACTTATACTTGTTACTGGCCTGCTGGTATTGCTCGGCGTCGCATCCAGCAAGCTTTCGGCAAGAGTGGGTGTGCCTGTACTGGTCGTGTTTCTTTCGCTAGGAATGCTTGCCGGCTCTGAAGGGATCGGCGGGATCGACTTCGAAAATTATGAACTTGCGTATTCGATTGGAACGCTTGCCCTAGCTGTCATTCTCTTCGACGGTGGGCTTCGAACGCCGCTCAGTTCGGTCACGTCCAGTTGGAAGCCTTCGTTGTCGTTGGCAACGTTTGGCGTTTTGATCACGGCAGCGATTACGGGTGTTGCGGCATCGTTTATCCTTGGGCTTACAATGCTCGAGGGCCTATTGTTAGGTAGCATTGTTGGTTCGACTGATGCGGCGGCGGTTTTTTCGATTCTGCGTTCAGGTGGAGTAACGCTACCCAAGCGTTTAGGTGCAACGCTCGAAATCGAAAGTGGATCGAATGACCCGATGGCAATCTTCCTAACCATCGGTTGCTTAGAACTGTTATCGGGCCAGATGGACTTTGGTTTTTCTCTGTTATGGCTCTTCGTAAGGCAGATGGGACTTGGTTTAGCGCTCGGTTGCATCGTCGGCCTTGCAGCAGTGCGCGTCGTCAATCGTATCAACCTAGGAGCGGCGGGCTTGTATCCGATCCTTGTGACATCGTTTGGCTTATTAGCGTTCGGTGTAACGGCGTGGTTAGGGGGAAGCGGTTTTCTGGCAGTTTATCTAGCCGGGATTGTCGTTGGAAACAATCGGCTGGTGTTTAAGCGAGGGATTCTGCTTTATCATGACGCTGTGGCATGGCTCGCTCAAATCGTTATGTTCATTGTGCTGGGACTGCTCAGTTTTCCTAGCCGGTTGCTCGCTGTCTTTTGGCAAGGCCTCTTCATCGCTCTCGTCTTGATCGTGATAGCCAGACCGCTTGCCGTTTGGCTGAGCCTATTTCCCTTCCGGTTCAAAGCTCGCGAATTATCACTCTTATCTTGGGTAGGCTTAAAAGGCGCGGTGCCGATCACGCTCGCGACCTTCCCGTTGCTCTACAACGTTCCCGGAGCAGCATTGATTTTCGATGTCGTGTTCTTCGTCGTAGTTCTATCGGCACTTGTGCAAGGTTGGACGCTCCCATGGTTTGCACGACGGCTTGGGTTGGACATGCCCAGCGAGCCGACAGCGCCAGTGACACTTGAGATCAGTTCATTGCGTGATATCGATGGAGATATCGTAGATTATCTTGTCGCGACCGAGTCACGGGCGAACGGTAAACTGGTCAAAGAGTTGGCCTTGCCAAGTGGTGTCGTTATTGCACTAGTCGTTAGGAAAGATCAGCTCATACCGCCCCAAGGAGACACTCGGATTGAAGCAGACGATCATGTGATCGTTGTCCTGCGTCCAGATACGAGAAGATTGGTAGACCGTGTTTTCTCCATGCACGCTGACGTGTCCGACCAGCTGCCCGTCGCGCTGGAGTTTCCACTAAGGGCATCGATAACGGTTGGCGAGCTAGAAGAATTTTATGGTATTCAAATGCAGTTGCCACCGCAGATGACGCTCGATTCTGCGATTCGTCAGCGGACTAATGACAAAACGGCACAACCTAGCACGTACGTCCTGTTCGATCAAATTGCGCTTAGGGTCTGCAAGCTTGATCCTTCTGGGAAGATCATACAGGTTGGAATGACGATACTTAGTCGAAAACCAGACGCTTGACACTAGTCTTCCATCGTCACGTATACACAGCCCAGCTCTTCTGCCGCTGAATTCACACCCAGCAGTGAGAGATCGACTACTTTTCCCGTTGAAGAGTTGCCAAGATAAAGATCGTAACCGCCTCGACCGCCCGCACGAGTGCTTGAGAAAATGACCAAATGTTGATCTACAGGGCATGGATCGGAGTAGTTTTGATCCCGTTCGCAGAACGGCAGCCTATAGGACTCGCGAGTCAACCAAGAGTACTGATAAATTTGGTCATTCCGATTGTTGGGGGCTACCCACCGCACGTACAAGAAGCGATCATTGTCCCAAGGTACCGGGAAATACTCCTGAAGACTTGCTTCATTGGCTAGCGGTGAGGCTGAACGTTGGGAGCTTTCCCAAGCAAACAAGTCGCCGGTCTCACCTGCACCTTGCATAAAAACGATAGTGGATTCATCGCGCGTAAAGATCGGCATCGACTGTTCTTGATCCTTTTCTTGTTCAATTACTTGCGTGATGCGTTGATCGGCGAGATTCATAAGATGAAGTCGACCTGCCTGTTTAAACAAGAGCGTCTTTCCATCGACGCTGAGCTGTGGATCTTCGTCGCGAAGCCCATTGTTTTTAGTCAGGTTTAATGGTGGCGTCGAACTGTCAACTTTCCAAAGATAGATATCCCAATCACTGCCGGAACGTTGCTCTTGTTCGACCGCCATAAAAACCATCACCTTTCCGTCACGGGAAAATCTCGGGTTCATCGCATGATCTATCGACCATTGTTCGCTCAAACACCTAAGTTCTCGCGATGTAAAGTCGTACATCCATATTTGACTATCCCACGCGTCATAGCTTGTGTACCGGTGGAAATAGATCCGGCCGTTCTGCGGGAGCCCCTCTTGGCTAAATCCAATGCTCACCAATTGGAATAAGCAAACAATGAAGAACAACACCCTAATTTGTTGTCGCTGTTTAGCAAAACTCTGGCGCAAATAACCCACGACGTGGCTAGCTAAAGTCAGCAACCTAGATTCGAAACCAACGGACTGCTCCGTCGGGCTCGTATCAGGCCCGGTGAAGCGGTTACAAGGCAAAGGAAAGGACTTAGGTTTCATTTTTTTGCTGCGGCAAGATTTGGTCAATTCTTTGTGAGCGGTAAATTGTAGAGTGTCCGCTTAGGAAATACGAGAGAAAGCACGCAACCGCGGCGTACACCACAAAGCCTGAACTCAAGAGCGAGCCATTGTCAGGTGCAAATAATTCGATAGCCATGATTGTGCATGCAAGCGGCGTATTCGTGGCGGCTGCGAATACGGCGACGAAACCGAGTCCAGCCATCAAATCAACTGGAACGCCGAGTATTTGGCCAAGGACGTTTCCCAAGGCCGCTCCAATAAAGAACAAGGGAGTTACTTCGCCACCCTTGAACCCACTGCCTACCGTGACGGCTGTAAACAATAGCTTCCACCACCAACTGAACCAACTTGCACCACGGACTTGAAAGCTTGACTGGATTGTAACGGCGTTAGGGTCGTTTGGATTGGCTGCGACGCCCAATCCTAGGTAGTCTCGATCATCGAGCAACCACACTAAGGCAACCACGATACAGCCACCCACGAACGGGCGCAGCCACGCGACTGAAACAAGATGCTTAAAAGTTGTATTTAGGAAGTGGGTAAGTTGTGCAAACAGAACGCTGACCATGCCAAATGCGATCGCCGCAATAGCAACTTTGCCAGTGATTGCCCAGTCTAGAGCTGGTGTTGTAGGAGCATTCTTAAGTTGATCAGCAACAAAGATCTGGTAGTGAGTATGCCCAATGCCC
This sequence comes from Njordella aestuarii, assembly GCF_056494165.1. Lineage (NCBI taxonomy): Bacteria > Pseudomonadati > Planctomycetota > Planctomycetia > Pirellulales > Pirellulaceae > Njordella > Njordella aestuarii. Next base: position 4,587,851 of record NZ_CM151397.1, on the reverse strand, counting down.
CACCACGCTTCAATTTGGTCTCCTACGATCGCCGCAATCAGACAGGGAACCAATGCCTGATAGCTCATACGCCCGATTGTGAGTACTTCGAGGGCGAACACTGCGCCAGTGAGTGGTGTTCCAAATACTGCGCCGAAGCCCGCTGCTACACCCGCCATCAACAATAAACGCGTATCAGATGGCTTCAGACGCAACAGCTTTGCAAGTCCACTTGCCATGCTGCCGCCCACTTGCACAGCTGTCCCTTCCCGACCTGCTGAACCACCGAATAAATGAGTGATCAAAGTACCGATCAGGACAAGCGGCGCCATCCGAATCGGAATTCCCCCGCCTGGTTCATGGATCTGCTCAAGTACGAGATTATTTCCCGCTTCCGCCGATTGCCCGAAGTAGAAATACATTAAGCCAGACGCAAGTCCAGCCAGAGGCAGCAGGTATAAGAGCCATGGATATTGCCACTGCAATTGGGTGACTTGCTCTAACGCCCATAGAAAAAAGGCAACGGCTGATCCAACGAATGTTCCGAGCGGTACCCCGATGAGCAACCACTTGAGCACGAACCATAACAGCTGCAGATGTTCGCGAGTGTCCCACCGATATGTCATTAAAGAAAGCCCAGCTCTCGATCTGCCTGCAGGATTCTCGACAGTGAGAATTGCCAACACGGTCGCGCTAAGAGCTTAGTCGCGATTTAAAACCGAGAAACAGCATCATCCTGAAAGAAGATTAATTTCTACCTCCCGATGTGTCAACTCGAGCAGGTGCGTCGTATCTTTGGTCCACGGGCGCATGCCTTTGACAAATGGACCAACTGTGGTGGGATCTGCGAAATTTTCAAAAACTAGCGCTGAGGTCGCCGTCGAAAACGCTCAGAGGCGGGAGTAGCGTTTCTGTCATTTCGATTGCGTTCGGCGGACCGACCCTGAGTTGATTGAACGCGAATATTCGTATTCGAAGCCGGATCGATCGGCTTTAACAGATTCGTAAGCTGAGTCATGGCATCTTCGGAGTAGAGTCCATCGCCCAAAGGTACGGTGTGGATAATGGTCGACGCATCTTCAAAATCCAAACCGAGGATGGTCTCTTTAACTTCCGCAGCCAAATACTCTGGTGCTGATATCACGATTGTATTGGTGTCAGAATAAACTGCGACGGAAAGCAGTCCAGAATTGATCGAAGATACAAACGAAGGTTCTTCATCTCTGTCGGTTGGTCGGTTATCCCGGTCATTGGCGCTCAGATAGTCACGATAAAGATCTTTCACTGCGGTCGCGATAGAGGTAGCGCTGGCGTGCTTCAGCGAAATGAAGTGAGGCTTTCGCTCAAGCAGTGGATCGGTCATAGGTGGCTTGTCATAAAACTTTATCAAGTCTTCCATCTCTCGCAGTTCAGTAGGTCCAGCCCCCAGCACTAAGATAGAGTTCGTCGCCGAATCGGTAACGAATTTGATTGGAAGTTCTGCTCCGGTGCTATCGCTGCCAAATATCTGATTCAGCTTGGATTCCATTGCGATAGGCGTAATGTGTGTCAGCGAAAAGCTTGAGTAAGGAGTATCTGGTGGAACGAATTCTGACAGCAGATTCTCCATCTGTTGAAGTGCGACTGGATCGTCGGAACTGATTACCAACTCGCCGGCACCACTTTGCTGCAATGTTACGGGCGGTTTGGACGACATCCAGTCTTCAGCTCGCGGTAGCTGCACGATCGCTGTTGCTTGCATCTGCGAATCACGTTCGGTGCTGCTATGGCCAAGTGGATCGTCCATGTCTGGCTCGACTTCGCCAATTTCGTTGAACGCAATATACGATATATCACTCTCGCGTTTGCTGGCTTGTGGTGCGTCTGCTGCCGGAGTCGTCGAAGTTTCTCGACGCGAAGAATCAACACGCGATGACTGACTTGGTGCTTTAATATTTAATGGGTTATCACTAATAGCAGGCCATTGCGAGCGGAGAGTCTCGAGGGCGTCGTTGAAATCCTCTGGCGCAATCTTTATCACGCGGGCATTGGAAGAGTTGGCTGATCTTTCGCCGATCTTTACTAATAGCTCTTCAACCTGTTGGTTTTCCGATTCTGTTGCAAACAAGAACAATCGATTATTTGCGATGTCGGCTTCGACTTTAAAGCCATTCCACGAATTCTCGTTGCCTTGCCGTCGTCCTCTTCGACCGAAACGTGAATACGAGTTCGATGTTTCGGCGCCCATTAGACTTTCAATTGAGCTCGCGACAAAAGAGGCCTTCAACTTCCGCAAGTGTATTACGCGAAACGATCTGGACGATTTAGCAAGCTGGTCCATGACTGATGAAATGGTGATGTGATCTTTCAAGGAAGCATAGGCAAACAGGATCTGCTTGTCTTCGTCTTCAGAAAAACGCGCATTTGGATGTAATTCACCGATGTCCACCAAGTCCTGCAGAATGTCTGCAACCGCATCGGGATCGGCGCCATCCAAAGGATACACCTTCATGGTTGTAATTTCACTTAGCTGAGCCCCGTTATTAGCGTCGGGAACATCCAGTGACTGCACGGCTTGCTTGATCAACGCGATTTTGTCTGGCGGCGCGTTTGCGACGATACTATTGCGGTGTTCATTAGCCACAAGATAGACATCTGTCTTTTTCTCTTGAATGCTTGGCGCGTTATCTCCCATTCTTTTCGCCATTTCGGCCTTAAATGCGAACTGTTCCCTCATCACTCGCATCTGTGTGTTTGACATGCGGTTCAGAGGTTTCTCCACGCCAAGCAACTGGTTAAGCTTTCCTATGATGTCAAGCGCACTTGTGTGTTCGAGAACAAACTCAGTCACCAGCCGCTCCTGGCTCGTATCGGACTCCTCACCAGCCAAGAGGTCGCGAACTTCACGAAGATTGCCTGCAATATCCATCGCTTCAATGCGATTCGTTCTAGAAAGTGGCACAAGTCGACCGTAGGGGCTTAACATTGGTGCGAGTTCGTTGACTGCCGATTCCGCCAGCATCCAATCGAGAGCAAAGGAAACTTTGACGAAGTCAAAGCTACCCAAATCATCTAGTTCATTTAGCTGCACACGGGGAATAAGCGTAGTATCGAAATTTTCGTCGAGTTTAAGCAGAACGAGGATTTGATCACGACGCGTTAACGTAAACCCTCGAGAGATTAGATGCATATTGAGGATGTCCAGAGACTCAGACACTGAGTAGGTTTTTTCCGTGACAAGGTTAAATTCACCTTCGGGCAGCTCAACCCATTCAAGGCTCATGTCTGATTCGTCTGCAAACCAAGTTAAAACGGAACGCCAATCGGCACCGGAGAAATTGAATCTCAATTCCGGTTTCGACAACTTGGCATTCTCTGGCTTCGTACCAGTCAACGATTGCGAGTTCGCAGTTAGTGGCAATAGTAGCAAGGCGAATAAACTAACACCAAAAACTGATCGGATCCCTAATCGCGTCATAACATTTCCCACCTTCCAAGTCTTTTAAGTCACCCCAGCCCCTGCGCATTTTACGATGCAACTCTGAGACCGACCGTGCACATTGCATGATACGGCTACAACCTTAAATTAAGATGAACGGAACATCGCTCCGCTAATTTCGCTTAACTTTTACGGGACAAACGTGTCACGATTTGATGTGGCTACTACGGAGTGTCGCATGTTGCACGGGGCAGTGAGATCTTAAAAATCGAGCCTCCCGCCTCGCGCGGTTGGTAGTCAATTTTTCCAGAGTGTGCTTCGATGATTGATTTCGTTATTGCAAGCCCTAGCCCGCTTCCTCTCGTCTGCGCAGTTCTCGCTTGATCAACCCGATAGAAGCGTTCAAAGATTGCTTTGCGTTCAGCGACCGGCACACCTGATCCGGTATCGGTAACTTTCATTTCAACAAGTTCCGCCGAAACGCAAAGCGATACCTCAACCGTTCCACCAACAACGTTGTACTGTATTGCGTTGGTAATCAAATTCGAAATTGCATCGATCAGTCGATTTCGATCCACTTTGACGTAGGCCGAAATCAAGTGTAACTGGATATCAAGGTTTTTAGCCTCTGCAAGCGGCGCGAGAAGTTGAGAAACTTCTACGATTATCTTGCTAAGATCTGTGGGGACGAGTTCCAACTTCATTTTGTTAGAGTCGGCACGCGCTAAAACGAGCAGCCCTTCTACGACATCTTTCATGCGCAGAGCTGATCGTCGCATTGTTATGATTGTCTCTTTGTACTCCGTTGCGCTTCGCTCTCTGTTTAATGCCAGATCGGCATGAGCGAGAACAATCGACAGTGGAGTACGCAGTTCATGTGATGCGTCGGCAGTGAATCTAGTTTGTTTTTTGAAGCCGAGTTCAAGTCGATCGAAAGCCTCATTAATCGTGTTCGAAAGCCCTGCCAGTTCGGTTTCCATGCTGGACACATTAATTCTTTCAGACAAATTCGACACCGTGATCGCGGAAGCGGCGCGACTGATCTTTTCGATTGGTGCGAGAGCCCTCCCAGCGATGAACCAGCCGCCGGCAAGCAAAAGCACTACGGCGATGATTCCCACAATTGCGATCAGCGCAACCAAGCTGCGCAACTGCTGTTGCTCGCGGAACACATTTTTGCCTACCAGAATTAAAGTAGAGCTCGGCCCAGCTACGACAATCTCGCGAAATTGCCCGCGTTCGCGGACTCCTGGAGTTCGCGGAAAAGGGATGTCCAACTTGGGGTTCGAGGAATCTATGAGCGTGCCATCCTGTTTCCAAATGGAGTAATGTGACGCTCCCAGACCTTCGTGGAGAAAATAATCGACTTGGTCTTCTGTAAGCTCAATTTGAAATCGATTCACATCAACGGGCATTGTTACATTGTTGATCGCAGCAGCATGTTGTTGCAATTCTATATCGACGAAACGTTCGAGAGATGTGTTGAGGTTTAGAAAGACCAAAACTCCGAGCACGATGGCCAGTGCAAACAAGAGCGATGCATACCAGGCCAAGAGTTTCCACCGAAGCGACTTAATCACGTACGAGGTATCCTTCGCCACGTCGAGTGTGAATTAGATTCGCGCCGAGTTTCTTGCGAAGATTGCAGATATAGACGTCGACTACATTTGACAATGTATCGTCATCGTCGCCGTAAACATGTTCGTAAATCATGGTACGCGTCACAATCTTTCCTGAGTTCAACACGAGCAATTCAAGTATTGAATACTCTTTGACAGCAAGTTCAACTGGCTCGCCTCCCAGCTTGACTGAACGTAAAGCGGTATCGATTTCAAGGTCGCCGAAATGGATCAGTGGCGATGCATGATTGCTTGACCGACGGATGATTGCTCCCAGCCTGGCAAGAAGTTCCTGTAAGTCAAATGGTTTAGTAAGATAGTCATCAGCGCCCAAGTTCAGGCCCTCAATTTTGTCCGCAGTGGCATCACGAGCAGTAAGCACCAGCACAGGAGACTTCTTGGTGCGTCGCAGTCGTCGCAGTACTTCTTGACCGCTCAGTCGTGGAAGCATTAGGTCGAGTATGATGGCATCGTAGTCAGCGTTCAGGGCTTTGAACAAACCTTCTTCACCATCAAAAGCGACATCTACTGCGTAGTGACTTTCACTCAGAGCATCACGAAGTACTGAGTTGAGGTCTGGTTCGTCTTCGACGACGAGTATTCTCATGAGGGCAGATCTCCGGAGCGAACATTTGAACTGATTGCGAAACTCGGGTAACGGGCTATGTGACGAAGGCGATCTGCGAGAAGTGAGCTAATGATCTTTCAACTCTTGTGCTTTCAAATCATCAAAGTATGTAACTGAGTCAGACTTTGTCCAAAGCCCAATTTTACCCTCATGCGTAAAATGTCGATCTTTTTCAACAATAAGAACCTTGTCGTCCAGATAAACATTGATGTCCCGACCACGATGCTCAACTCGAAGTGTATACCAGTGATTGCTTTCGAGTCCAAGCTTCTTGTGTTCACCGAACTGAATTCGATGACCGCGACTAAAGCGATAGAGTTTGATATTGTCTTCTGTGACGTCAATTCGAGCGGCGAGGTAGTTTTCTGAATTTCTATAACGCCAAACGAGCCCGCCAGCTTGATCAATCTCGCCTGCAATTGCTTTGATGCGAACGGAGATTTCCAGGTCAAGAAGTTGCTCGTTCCTTACGACTGCCAGTGCATACCGATTGCGACGATCCGTCCGGTCCAGTTGAGCCAGCACGTTGTTTCCCTCGTCATCAACCACTCGCCAAGTGCCTTTCGGACCTTGTTCGGTTTCGTCAAAGTAGAATCCTTCAGGCTCCGACTGCAGAACGTCGCCTTCAAAATCCCAGTGCCACTTCCCGACTTCCATAACCAAATGATTGGCGAGGAGCAAAAGTACGGAACAATACAGAGTCATGCCGCTTTCCTCGATACAGTAGAAGTGCTTGCCGGCAGCAGCTTGAAGAGCCAGCAGCACTTCAGCGGATTTAAGCCTAAAATTAGTGGTTAGCTGCAAGTCTAAAACAGCGAACCTTAAATTAACATTAAGTGTCGTCGAGAGTCGTGGAGGGAGTAGTTGAAGCAATGATCTTACGAAGTACGTCGATGCTCGGCGGTTTGACTAGATGGGCATTGAACCCAACTTCGTACGATTTGCGGCGGTCATCTTCCGAGCCATATCCAGTTAGAGCGACTACTTGAATATGGTCAAATTTGGAATTTTCGCGGATTTTCTTCGTGACTTCGAAACCGTCAAGCTTCGGAAGTCCAATATCTAAAAAGACAAGATCGGGAAGCTCTTGCTCAATCACTGTTAAGGCGGAAGCACCGTCATAGGCAGTCAAAACGGTGTGGGAGCCAATTTTCGATAAGAGCTTTGAAAGGATGATTGTTGCAGACACGTTGTCATCAACGACCAGTATTTTGCGCGGCACAACGTCGTAGTTATCCAAATCAGCGGCCGGCTTTTGCACGGGTGGTAAGACCGTCGGCAATCGCAATCGAAACTCGCTGCCTTGGCCAGGTCCATCGCTTCTGACTTCGACGTGACCACCATGCATCTCGACGAGGCTTTTAACGACAGTAAGACCGATTCCTAGACCTCCTTGCGACCGATCTATGTTCTGGTGGTCCTGCGTAAATAGATCGAATACTTGCGGTAGCAGTTCTGGAGATATTCCGATTCCATTATCCATGATAAAGATCGTCACTTGAGAATTCTCCTGCGCAGTGGAGATGTCGATCTTTCCTCCGACATCCGAGTATTTGGACGCATTGTTTAAAACGTTGCCAATAACTTGACAAATTCGAATCGGATCCGCATTTATCCAAATAGCAGCGGTTTGATGATTGAAAGTGACGGTCTGTTGAAGCCTATCAATCATTGGCTTCACGGTTTCGATGGCTCGATTTATGATCCCAGAAAGCTCAACGATTTCTTTTTGAAGTCGAATCTTGCCGCGCATAATTCGCGACACGTCTAGCAGATCGTCGACCAATCGTACAAGGTGCTCAACCTGCCGTTGCATTACATCTAAAACTTCATTGTCAGATCCCGACAGACGAAGTAGATCAAGTCCACTGCGAACGGGGGCAAGCGGATTACGAAGCTCGTGTGCAAGCATCGCGAGAAACTCGTCCTTCTTTTTATCGGCTTCCAAGAGGGCTTGTTCCATACCCTTTCGTTCGGTAACGTCGCGAGTTGTGCCCGCTACTGCTTCCACTGCGCCGTCGGATCCGATCACCGGTACGAAAATGTACTCGTATATTCTACAACCGTTTACGCCAGTGAAAGGTACCTCGCCGCGAATCGGCTTCTTCGTTTCGCAAACTTGCTCGATTTCACGATCGTGCATGGCTGCGTGCCAAGGCTCATAGCCCAACTCCAGGCAGTTCCGCCCGATCGCTTCGCTCCAGCTCTTACCCCACATGTTCAGGAGGGCTTGGTTTGCATAAGTAAATCGGTGATCTAAATCAAAAACGTAGACTAAGTCTGGCGTATTCGAGAGCGCCGTTTCGTAGAGCCTTCGCAGCTTCTCAGATTGGGCGGTCACGTTCGACAATTCGCGTTCCGCCCGATTACGTTCCGTTAGATCGATACCTTGAACCAAAATTCCAGATACCTTACCGTCGACGTCGCGCATGGGTTGGTAAACAAACTCTAAGTTATGCTCAAACAGTTGATTATCCAACTCCGGTCGGCGAAGCATCACTTTGATATTCGATGCAACAAACGGTTGTCCCATCTGATAAACTTGATCCAATATGGCTAGAAAGCCTTGCGACTCTAGTTCTGGAAATGCCTGTGCGACGCTTTGACCGATCAAGCTTCGACCACCAGCCAAGCTCGCGAATCGCTCATTCGCTCTTTCAAAGACGTGATTGGGACCGTCCAGGACTGCCATGAAGGACGGGGCAAACTGAAAGACTTCATTAAGCCGTTTTCGTTCGGAAAGCGCTTCCAGTCGCATTTTTTGTTCAGCTTGAGCTGCTCTCGCACGTTCCAACGACTCCCAACAACGTGCAACTACTGCCGTTACCATCTGCACTTCCGAGAGCTTCCACTGCCTTGGTTCAGATTGGCTAACGGCCATCGCGGCAATAAGTCTGGAGCCTTTATGCAACGGAACACATATCACCGATTTGATCGAAGTGGCGTTATACGCTGCCCTGTCTGATCTCGCGATCCTCGCGTCTAAGTCGACATCTTCAATAATGAACGGGTCGCCAGCCAGCATTGACCGCAGGCACTCCGCCCCAAACGAGGCGATTGGCCAGCGTCCGACTATCGAAGGGGTTGACGTCGCGTGCTCACCGATGACGTTAAAAGTTTCTTCGTCTTCTACTTCCGCGTACCCACAACGGTCGACATGCAAATGTTCTGCAAGTTTTCGAGCTGTTTGTTGAAGGATCTGCTCAGGTTCAAAAATTGGTTGTGCAGATTCAACAAGTTCAGCAAAGAATCGATGTCGGCTTTCGCTTTCACGCAAAGCGCTTTCGGCGCGGTGCCTTTCGGTTACATCGGTTCCAGTGGGATTTAGACATACGACTTTCCCGTATGAATCAAATACGGGAGAGATGATCAGGTCAATTATCCTTTCCGATCCGTCGGCGAAATAGTAGCGCAGCTTTGCCTCATAAAGCTCGCCGCCCGCCGCTCTTTGGCATCCGTTTCGAACTGTATCAATTAGTTGTTGGGATTTGTTCCACCAGCCACAGTTCCAAAAGAGCTTTCCGATTATTTCATCACGAACATAACCACATGCTACAAGCGACTGCCTGTTCGCTTCAACGACGACGCCCTCAAGGGTGAGAATGCCCGCAAACTGTCGACTTTGATCGAACAACGTTCGAAAGCTGGCTGCTGTCGCAGCAGATTGCAATGGCGGTTTGGCAGCTTCAGAGTCCGTCAAAGTTTTTTCCATAGATGCGCACAACCGCAAGCCTCAGTCCTGGTCGTCGAAATCGCCTTTGCGTTTTCCAAACTTACCTCCATTCGGACATGACACCAATAAAATAGAGTTAAAATCGATGCGAGTGCGGTCGATAACATCTTAAAGAGAGAAGTTTACGGTTTCTACATCGCAACCACATGAATAGAAATTGGCGGAAGTCGCAAGACTGCCCGCCAGGAATAAGCTTGGTTGTAACACCAAACTTATAAGGATCAATGTGCTCAGCAAAGCCTCAAGGGAAAGCTATTTTCCCGATCCGTTTGCTGGTTCAGCTGGTTCTCCCCAATGTCGTAGTTTCCTGCAGTCGCTGACAAACTGTTCGAAGGAATTGTCGTTACTGATCGCAATCAACTGCGGCGCGTTAGTCGAATCTGCACCCGCCTTTTCCAGCAGTGCTTTTGCTGCATCATTGTGGGCGATAAATTTACGATGGATAAGAGCATCAGCTACGAATTGTCGCGCTGCTGGTTTATCCATTAGCGATTTTACGCCTTCTTCAGACGGTAGCAAAGCAACTGCATCAAAGAGAACCGATGGGCCTCCTTCGACTTTTTCATTGGCAGGAATCATTTTCCCGTTGCTCGCTTTTACTCCGCCAACATGCGGTGCAACTAGTTTCATTGCTGCGCCTTCGGCTTTGAGTGCTTGCTCCAATGCGTTTAAAGCATCGGCATCAACACCGTCTGTAACTAAGACACCTACTGTTCGTCCGGCGAACGTTTTTGGACCGTTCTTAAGGATGCTCAGCGCTGGTGAAGGCTCCAGATCCTGTTTAGTAGGTTGAGCTGCTTTGATCGCTTGTGGCATGATCTGCAAACGGAGACCTTGTGCAACTTTGTCCCCCAGCGCGCCGTCAATGTTTAGCAAGTGTGCAACCATCCTCGTCCGCACGCCAAGCATTTCGACTTTACTAAGTTCGAAGACCAATGCGTCAACAATGTGCTGCTGTTCCACTGGAGTTTGACTGATATAGAACTGCCGAGCCTGGCTGTAATGATCGGAGAATTTCTCGGAGCGAACTCTTTGTTTGGTTCCATCAACTTCCGCCGCGTATGTTTTGAATCCCTTGGTGGGTGATTCGCGTGGGCCTACGCCCCAAGAATTGGGCTCGTAATTTACACGGCCTTTTGGATTGCTGGTTGCCATGTGTCCATCTTGATTAAAGTTGAACATGGGGCACTGCGGAGCGTTGATTGGCAGGTGAGTGAAGTTAGGGCTGCCGAGACGCTTGAGTTGCGTATCTAGGTATGAAAAGTTTCGTCCTTGGAGAAGCGGATCGTTACTGAAATCAATACCGGGTACTATGTTCTGCGTACAAAAAGCGACTTGCTCTGTTTCCGCAAAGAAATTGTCGACCGGGCGGTTTAGGACTAATCGACCGACGCGTCGAACTGGGACGAGTTCTTCCGGGATGATTTTGGTTGCATCCAGAATGTCGAAATCGAACTGGTCTGCAAACTCGTCGTCAAATATTTGTAACCCAAGTTCCCATTCTGGATAGTCGCCCGCTTGCAAAGCGTTCCATAGGTCTCTTCGATGGAAGTCGGGATCCGCGCCATTAATCTTTACCGCCTCGTCCCATGTTACCGACTGCAAACCCTGTTTTGGTTTCCAATGAAATTTAACGAAAGTCGATTTTCCCTCGTCATTAACTAGGCGGAATGAGTGAACGCCGAAGCCTTCCATGAAGCGGAATGAACGAGGGATTGCGCGATCGGACATGATCCACATGACCATGTGCATACTCTCGGGTGTTAGCGATATAAAGTCCCAGAAGTTATCATGCGCTGTTTGCGCTTGAGGGAAACCTCGGTCTGGTTCTGGTTTTGCAGCGTGGATCAAGTCGGGGAATTTAATCGCATCTTGGATGAAAAATACTGGAATGTTATTCCCAACTAAGTCCCAGTTGCCCTCTTGCGTATAGAGCTTGACTGCAAAGCCTCGAACGTCGCGTGCGAGGTCGGGTGAGCCTTTGTTGCCAGCCACTGTAGAGAATCGCACGAAAGCTGGCGTTTTCTGACCTGCTTCTTGAAATAGCTCCGCGCTCGTAATATCCGAAAGCGATTCATAGTTTTCAAAATATCCGTGCGCTCCAAAGCCACGTGCATGCACGACTCGCTCGGGAATTCGTTCGTGATCGAAGTGGAATAGTTTCTCACGTAATTGAAAGTCCTCCAGTAGAGTTGGCCCTCGATCGCCGACCTTCAACGAGTTTTGATTATCGGAGATAGGGACACCTTGCTGGGTGGTCATTACCGGGTCGTCGCCTGTGGCGATCTGATGAATCTCGCCTCCATTACCGAATGTGGTCTTCGGATCGGTTTCTTTTGCCGTGCCGCGGTTGGTAGTAACGTTGTCAATTGAGTCAGCTTTGTCTTCAGATTTATTTTGTTCAGTCGAACCATTGTTTGGCGCAGCTTGTGTTGTAGTCTGAGCTGGTGCTGTTTGGCGCGGGCGAGGTTGTTGCTGGGCAACTAACAGTGCTGGCAAGCAGAGCACTAGCGGAACAGAAAGACGGCAGTAGGCATTTAACATATATGCTCCTTCAAAGTTGACGAAATTGCCAAGCTGCGAATGTGGTTTAAAACAGCGCAAAATCGGTTGTCGTCAAGGTTAGCCAATCCTATGCCAAGCTTTCGAAATAACTCACCGTAGATTCCACCCGACACCTTACACGGCCTTTACGTGCAAGGGGGGAAGGATGAGTAACTAATGCTTTTCAAATCTAGGAAAACCGTCAGCTATTTAAAACGGTCGGTTCGGTTGTCTTCTCCATGATCTGACCGCAACACTTGAATTCGGAAGTGCATTCATCACAGTCGCAGCCTTGAGTGACGTAGATCTCAAGTTTGCAGGATTTGCAGCGAAACGTATCGCCTAACACTGGTTTGGGCATTGAGTCGCTCATTTTAGAACCCTTGGTTGAGTAATCGAAGTTGTAATTGAAACCTAATGGCCTGCGTTTTCTTTTCGCGTCGCTGCGGCTTTCTTTGCTGATCGAGATTTTTCTGCAGCGGAGCGGTTTGCGGATGCTGCACCACCAAGCTTTCCGCCCTTCTTCGCTGCGGTATTTTCAACCGATTGACCGCGCCCGCTGCCGCTCTTTTTTCCTCCACCGCTATCCTTGTTGACGGTGGCCCAGGCCCGGCTTTCTGCTTCGTCCTTGTCGACGCCGCGCTCTTCGTAGCTTTCGGCGATATGTTCAGCCTGTCTTTTTTGCTTGTCCGTGTATTTGCTTTTGTCACCGCGTGGCATTTATGCGAACTCCGATAATAAATGTTGCTTCTGCCCTAGGCCAGTTTGCTCTGCAGGATTTTCACCCACTTGCATGGGTATCGAGCTGAGCAAATAAGCGGTGTTCGAACGCCCATCGGAGATGCAATTGGCGAGCCACGAAAGTTGAACAAAGATGGCTTTTGAATCAGAGAACTTTTGTTTAGGGCACGCGATGTGTTCCGTGCCTTTATCAATGACCGAGGCAATTCCGATCCCGTAGAAAATGAATTAAAGGTATTCAGAATGAATTATTGCCGACGCGACTTTTTAGTAGGCAGTTCGACAATCGCTGCAGCATCTGGATTAGTAGCTTCCCGTGCTGCGTTAGGTGACGACCAGCCTAATGGAGCTGCAAGTGAGTCTAATAGTTCAGCGAGGTCTATTTCCGGTTCGGCTGCTGCCGATGAAGTCCCGCGGTCCGCCGGAGATCCGCCACTTGCTCCGCCGGACAAACAGCCGCCTGACCTGTTCATTGCTCAGACTCCAGCAAAAAAGTTAGGGTGGGCGATCGTAGGACTTGGAAAATTGTCGATGGAAGAATTGATGCCTGCGTTTGCTGAATGCCGTATCGCTGAACCAAAAGCACTCGTAAGCGGACATCGGTCCAAGGCCGAGCAAGTCGCGAATGCCTACGACATTGCGAAGAGTGCAATCTATAGTTATGAGAACTACGATCAGATCGCGAAAGATGATTCCATACAGATTGTGTACATCGTACTGCCAAACAGCATGCATGCTGAATACACGATACGCGCTCTTGAGGCTGGTAAGCACGTGCTTTGTGAAAAGCCGATGGCGGTCACGATTGAGGAATCGACGCGGATGATTGATGCGGCGAAGTCCAACAATCGTAAGTTGGGAATAGCATATCGGCTTCATCACGAGCCAATGAATATGGCGGCCGCGAAAATGTGTGCGCAGGGGACCTTTGGGAAGGTTCGCACCATTTCAACCAGCTTTGGCCAAAACGTCACTGCGCCGAACATACGACTTTCTGGCGAACTAGGAGGTGGTCCGCTCGGTGACATCGGTTTGTATTGTTTGAATGCAACGCGATACCTCACGGGAGAAGAGCCAATTGAAGTTATGGCTCAAGCGTTCCAGCCGAAGGACGACCCAAGATTTAGGGAAGTACCAGCCTCTGTAAGTTTTCAGCTTCGATTTCCATCGGGCGCTCTTGCGAGTGCCGACTGCACGTTTGCCTCGGCAAGTGGTACACATTTTCGCGTTCTGTGCGAAAAAGGCATCGTCGAAATGGCCCCGGCTTATCAGTATCGTGGGCTTCGATTGCAGACGATCATTGAATCACCAGAAGGCATTCCAGGAAATCAAGTGCCGTTGGCTCGGGAGCATCAGTTTCCAGAAGTGAACCAATTTGCCCACGAGATGGACGACTTCACCGCATCTGTGCTTGAAGACCGTCCTTTCGCAACCGAGGGTGACGAAGGGTTGCGAGACATGAAAATCATGGCCGCGATCAACCAATCGATCCGAGAGCAGCGCGCTGTGAAACTTGAGGGCTAGTGCCTGAAGCGAAGGTGGCTGGGGCGGTGGTTAAACTCGCCCAGCCGATCGCAACTTTGTAAGTTACTACTGCTCGCTTCTCAGGCTATAGACTTTGATCGCAGTGGTCATTCACCTCGTAATTCGGTCAGCTTTGCTTTCACTGCATCTGCCCAAATTTCATAGCCTTTGGCAGATGGGTGCAGCGCGTCGCTCATGATATCTTTCGGAATATTACCGTCAGCATCCAGGAATGCTTGACCAATGTCCATATAGTGAACTTTCTCTCCGTCGTGCAGCTTGGAAATCGTCTCATTTATTTCCTTGATTGTTGTGCGGACCGCATCGCCTGGATTAGCACGCGGAAATACTGCTAAAAGCAGAATCTTGGCCTCTGGAAAACGCTTTTGAAGCTCGAGAACAACCGCTCCGATCCCTTCCGCAATCTCGGGAGCATTGTTCGAACCAGTGTTGTTGGTACCGATCATCAACATAATCGCTCGAGGCTTAAACCCTTCGCCCTCACCGTTCTGCAGTCGGTACAGGACGCCTTGAGTTGTGTCACCTGCGATACCGAAGTTGGCAATGTTCCAATCGCCAAAATTCGCATCGAACACAGGTTTCCCAGCAAAAGGCCCGCTGTCATTTCGCCAGAAATCGGTGATCGAATCGCCCAGGAACAACATGTCGGCGTCCCCCTGCTTTGCTACTGCGACATTGCCTTGATGTTTTTGGCCAAAGAATCGTGCTAAGTTCGGAACAATCGCCGTGTTTGGCTTGGGCGGACGTACTTCGACAAGTCCTGGGTACTGTTGCAAAATCGATTTGATCTTCGGATCCGCTGATTCTACAAATGATTTCACGGCTGTTTCAACTGCGGCCAGTTCCTCAGTGGTAGGTCGCTTGATTCTTACCGCTTCGGGAACGTCCGCTCCGCCGGGCGTTGTCCATCGAGTAACTGGTTCGGCCGAGGGCTTTGCAGATGGTTGGCTGCGAGCACTTGGATCGCCGGTTGCGGGTGGAGCCTTGTCTTCTGTAGCTTGTGCTCCAACGAATTCGTTCAGTAGTGGCTTTAGCGCATCGGCCCACACTTGATACGATTTTTCTGTGAAATGGAGGCCATCGTCAGACATGCCCGGCAGCAATTTGCCTGAGTCATCTGTCAGCTGCTGGTTGATATTCACGAATCGAACTCTATCTCCATCGGCAAGTGAAGCCAGTCGTTCGTTGATCTGGTGAATTGTAGAATTCAAAGCCGCATTTTGATCCCTTGGGAAAACGGCGGTTAGGATGATTCTCGATTCAGGCGACCTCTCTTGAAACAATTCGATCAGAGCTTGGATGCTATCAACGACTTCACTCACTTTGGCGTCATTTGCCGCACCATTCCACGGCAGGTTATTCGTGCCGGCTTGCAAAACGAATACTTTAGGATTCACATTTTCAAGTTCGCCGTTCTGCATTCGCCACAAGATGTTGTGCGTTGTGTCGCCGCCCCAACCGAAGTTGGCTGCGTTCCAACCGTGAAAGTTTTGCTTCCAGTTTTCCAAGAACTTTGGATAGTCAGTAGCACCCCAACGACGCGTGATAGAATCGCCTACAAAATAGACGTCGATTTTGCCCTGCTTAGTTTTTTCAATTAACTGCTGGTGAGCGAGTTTCGAATTTGGATCGTTGCGTGGCGTGCCAAAAACGCCGGATTTTTTGGAAGTCGCGGTTGACGACTCTTGAGCGACTGTTGGTTCTGATGTTATGGCAAGTCCAACAAAGAGTAATGGAACCGCAAATAAAAATCTAAATCGCACCATCGTTGACCTTAATATTGAAGAGGAATATAGACGTAGGTTTGACTAGATTCTAATCTCTGGTCTGCCTGCTGTCTGCCATACGTCGTCACGACGATGACGCGTAATTGGAGAAGTAAACTTTTTAGAGTTCGGCCCAAATTGATATTGTTAAAGTCAATCTGCCGCGTTTTTTAGCCACTTATATGCCGCCGATAGTTCCGTGAACGTGCGTGCCTCGCATTGATCAGATCGCACCGAGATCGCGGCCAATTGATAGGGGGTAACTAAGCCGGGCTGAACGACAAAGTATGCTACCTTGGATTTGAAACGCCGCCCGAGCCTCTCAGTTAGGCTGGCCATGACAGGAATATCATCCGCTGTTGGCGGATTCGTGATCCGCGAAACGTCGATCAGAATTGGAACCGAGTCGGGAACTTCTGTGTCGAGAGTCAGACGCTCTACGAGAAGTATTCGGTCTTGCGTCGTGATTTCCTCTGATGCCGACACTACAAGTACCCCGAGCTCTTGGTCGATCATGTAGTCAATCGGCATATTTTACTTTATCACGTCGTTTCGAAGTCGAAATCTGGTCCACGTCCACTTTGGCGAGCGACACCTCGCATTCGTTTCTCTTGCGCGGAACTTATGCTAACTGCGCGAGAGGTGATCAATCGTAAAGAGCTGGCGGGGTGCGTCTGGGT
This sequence comes from Njordella aestuarii, assembly GCF_056494165.1. NCBI lineage: Bacteria > Pseudomonadati > Planctomycetota > Planctomycetia > Pirellulales > Pirellulaceae > Njordella > Njordella aestuarii. The sequence goes on along the minus strand of NZ_CM151397.1, from coordinate 4,571,198 downwards.
GAGTTAAGCAACTTGCGTCGGGGTAGCCGTAATGTATTAGCCACATGGAAAAATGGCTAGAGAAAACAGCAAACATTTTTTGTATCGTCTGCATTATCAACTCAGCCAAGAGTCGATTTTTACCCGGCAAGATATCTGCTGCTGCTGAATGTTACTAGAAATTTTGTTGCTCGCTAGCATTTCGACCCGACGTATCTGATAAGCTATGCTCGCGCAGACTCCTGATGTGTGCGTTCTGGCTCGCGATGGATGGACAATGCAAAAAGTTAATCTTGATTGGTATTAAGACAGCCATGCTCCCTGATAGTCATGAGGGCGATTTCTACAAACGGATCTTCGAGAACATGCTCGAAGGATGTCAGATTTTATCTTTCGACTGGATCTATCTGTACCTCAACTCAACAGCCGAACGTCATAATCGACGCCCGAACCGCGAGTTGCTTGGCCGGAAGTACCAAGAGATGTGGCCGGGAGTCGAATCGACAGCAGTCTACGGCCTGATTCGGCAATGTCTCGAGCAGCGTATACCGAGCGAGATTGAAAACGAGTTCATCTTTCCCGATGGTACTCCGGGCTGGTTTGAGCTTCGGATTTCACCGATTCCCGAAGGCGTATTCGTGATGTCTATTGATATTACCGGGCGAAAGACACTGGAGAGGTTACTGCGCGAGAGTGAAGAAAAATTGCAGCAAATGCAGAAAATGGAAGCGATTGGAAGGCTTGCAGCGGGTGTTGCTCATGATTTTAACAACATGCTGTCCGTGATTCTCGGACATGTTGAGCTGGCGGCGTTGGGAGAGAATTTGGGCGACCGCATTCGCACAAATATAGTGGAAATTCGTCGCGCCGCCGACAGTTCCTCGAATTTGACCAAGCAGCTACTGGCCTTTGCGCGTAAGCAGACGACTGAGCCGACGAATGTCAACTTGAACAGTCTTGTTTCCGAGAAACTCAACATGATTCAGAGTTTGATCGGCAAGCATATTAAGATAGGTTGGCTACCGGCCGAGGACTTAAAGTTGACCAAGATCGACGTGAGTCAATTTGAACAAGTTATGCTCAACTTATGCATCAATGCTAGAGACGCGATTGGCAACGATGGCGCCATTACCATCGAGACCCATAACATTGATGTTGACCGTTCTTACTTGGATACACACCCTGAAGCGTCCGAGGGAAAGTACGTCCAATTCGCAGTTTCGGATACCGGTTGTGGTATTGCCAAAGAAGATCTTTCCAAGGTATTCGAGCCAATCTTTACTTCCAAGCAGTTAGGAAGAGGCACGGGGTTAGGCCTGTCGATCGTCTATGGAATCGCGCGTCAGAACGGTGGTTTCGTGAATATATATAGTGAAGTTGGCAAAGGATCTACGTTTCGAGTCTACTTCCCATGCGAATTGACTGGAGAGGAGACGACACGAACGATTGATCGCGATGACTACCTGAATCGTGGTAGCGAGACGGTAATCTTGGTTGACGATGAGCCTGCAATAGTAAATGTAACAAAGCAGATGCTCGAGAGTCTGGGATACCATGTGCTCGCTTCAATTGATCCAGAAGAGGCTACGCGAATTGCAACCGAATATCCACGGGAGATACATTTACTGTGCACCGATGTTATGCTTCAGCATACAACTGGGCCTGCACTTGCAGCACGGATTCAATGTAATCGACCGACGATGAAGCTACTTTACACTTCTGGATTTACGGAGAATGTGGTCGTTCATAACGGAGTATTGGATGCGGGAATTAATTTCCTTAACAAACCATACACCATTAAAGAGCTCAACCGAAAAGTCCGCGAAGCGCTCGATTCGCTGTAGCGGAAAACAAAGATTTCTATCGTTGGCAGCAGTCACTACGCTAGTCGCCGACAAAACATTGGAAATTAGAAGTTACCGCCTGCCTTAAAATTTCGCGAAAATGGCATTCGGACTACGATTCCGGGTGGCCTTACTACGAACATTGTCTCCTAAGAAGAAATAGTCGTTCGACTAACTTCGTCAAAAGTGCAGGCTAGTGATGGCCAATTCGACCTATTTTGAGTGAATCGACTTCATTATCATGACACCTGACTATCGATTAACTGGCAAGGCTTCGGTGCTCGCTACAGATCGATTGCGTCAGTGCATCACTCATGCAAATGTTGTAAGGCAAGAACGCGGTGATTCGGTTTTCGAATCCAATCATTTGCTGCTTGGAATGCTGCGTCAAGGAAGCGGTGTGGGGCCGTTAATACTTCTGGACTTCAACGTTCGCTTCAAGGATGTCTACAACAAGTTTGCATTGAGAAGTCAAGGTGACGCGTCAGGTGACTGCATTGATAAAGACGTGAGCTTAGTATTCGCGAGTGCTATTGATGCAATGGAGTCGATGTCTCATAACTACTTTTCGACGGAGCATCTTCTTGTGGGTCTTACTGCAAATGGTGCAAATTCTGCAGAGGTCTTACTTAGCTTCGGTGCTTCCCAGCAGGCTGTTACCGAGAAGCTCCGGCGGATGCTTGGGGGCTGACGCCGCTAACGTCAGCCATGTTCCGAACCATTTTCATCGGTTCATAGATTCAACGCAAAAGTGCATTTTCTATGCTTGAGCTCGTACTTTTTCTTGTCATAACATTTCCTATCGCTTGGCTGGTCTCTGAGTTCTATGAGAACCGAGAAACGCGAATCGCTTTTGGCATGTGCGCAATTGCGATGTCGTTTGGAGTAGCCTGGATTGTCGGTTCTTTGGATAGGCTGCAATCCAATATCTATTTTTCTGAAGCAACCAAAGATTTGATCCAAAATACAATCATCGAGCTCGAAAACGGCAATTCCGAAGCCGTTCTTGCCGGGCTGAAAAACCTCCGCGAAGATTTCCGGCCAACGTATGAAACACGCGATAAATACGATGTGCTCGTTGATCGCTACATCCATGCGATTTCCGAATCGCCGGTTGAACACAGCGACGGCAGCCCACTTTGGTCTCACGAATCTGACTCGCAGCTTTAGTAATGGTCGTCCCCACAAAGTTGGATGGAATTCGGAAGAAATTTGCCGCTGGCCAAGCTATAGGAAACGCGACAATTCGGCGTCTGTTATCAATGTAAAGTGCGAAACACGCACGCTGGGGGCGCCAGTCGAAATCACTTAGCCAGACCTAGTTTAAAGAGTTAACCTCCGAGTGTCGGCGAATTCGATTCAAAGAACGATCGATAATTCGAAAAAAGCGAAACGGTTAGGGTTGTTGCTTTTTGTTTCTGTGTCCCTCAAAATAGTCGATCGCCAGCTAGATACGTCTACGTAGTTTCTAGCGACGCTTTGTTTGACTCTTTTGTCACGCTACGTCTGGCTTCGCTCCTTTCTCTCAATCAACCGGCGAGACTCCTATGCTTCGACGAATATCTATTTTGCCGATGTGCACAGCACACCCCATTTGTTGGGTAGCTCTGCTGATCGTACCTACGTTTGCATCGCTCGCAGTTGCTCAGCCTGCTGCGACAGAATCCACGTTTACTTTAACGGAAGCAGACCTCACAGCAGAAAAGGTTGGGACGTCGATTCCTCCCGAGAAGATCGGAGAGCCAGTAAGTGCCGTAAACTTAAAGCCACCTCAATGGAGAGATGGACCAAATGGTGGTTATGGGACGGTCGACGGTGAGATCTTACCAGTAGATCCCAATAGTAAGCCGATCAACTTTCGCATCGCCCTACCCGCACAATGGAATCAGAAGAGCGCGCAGTTGGGCGGGGGCGGAATGAATGGAATGATTCCCAACGTGACAGGCCGTGAAGTAGCGGCCGGCTATGCAACCTATGGCAGTGACTCCGGCCATCAAGGCTTCGGATTTCCTGGCATGGGTGGCCCTCCAGGTCGTGGTGGTCCTCCAGGTGGTGGTGGTCCTCCAGGTGGTGGTCCTCCAGGCGGTGGTCCTCCAGGCGGACGTCGTGGTCCTCCGGGTGGCGGTCCTCCGGGTGGCGGTCCTCCGGGTGGCGGTCCTCCGGGTGGCGGTCCTCCGGGTGGCGGTCCTCCGGGTGGCTTTGGACCGCCAGTTGGTTTTGGTGGGCCTCCAGGCGGTGGAGCGCCTTCTGGGAATCCAAACGAATGGGCGTTGAACGAAGAGGCTGTACGGAACCTCGGCTATATGCAGATGAAGAAGACCCGCGATGCTGCGATGGTGATCATCGAGCGTGTGTATGGCGAGCTTCCTAAGTACAACTACTACTTCGGTTCGTCGCAAGGAGGTCGTGAAGCGCTTACGGTCGCCCAAAAGTATCCAGCCGACTACGACGGTATTACTGCCGATGTTCCAATCGTAAATTTTTCGTCTCTGATGCTTGCTCCTGTTCTGATTCGAATTCAAGAGATTCCCGCTGACAATTGGATTCCGTTATCGAAAGTTAACGCCATCCGTGCTCATTTTCTCCGCAAATGCGATAAGCTCGATGGGCTCGAGGACGGCATTATTAACAATTACATGGCCGCGAGAGCACTCTTTGACATGTCGCAAGGAGACCCTGATCGGAATCCATGGGAAGAGCTTCGCGGTCCTGACGGAGTTGATCCCGATCCGAAAGACAGTTCTGAAGCTGCTAAGCTGTCCGATGGGCAAATTGAGACGCTTAAATTCATCTACAGCCGTTACAAATTTGCGACGCCTCTTGCCAATGGCGTGACGTCCTTCGGAATGTGGGCGCCCAATACCGATCCGTCTGGAAGTGGATTACTTGCGGACCGTCGCTTTCGAGGACAAGATGGGGCGGCTGAAAATGCGCCTCCTTATTCGCACATGGGAGTTCTCGGCGTGACCGGATTCTTGATGCAGGATCTGCAAGCGAATCCAATTGAGTATGTTGAAGGTGGGAAGTGGAACGCGCGACGTGAAGAAATTTCCCAATGGCTTGATTCAACGAATCCAGACCTGTCCGCCTTTCATGAACGGGGCGGAAAGATGATCGTCACGATCGGAACCAATGACACGTTAGCTTCGCCAGGAGCACAGTTGGACTACTATCAATCGATTATCGATACGATGGGGCAAGAAAAAGTCGATTCGTTTGCGCGACTGTTTGTTATTCCGCAAGGAGGCCATGGGCTCGGCGGTAACAGCCACAAGGTGAATGGGGCTGGCGAAGAGATTGCTGTTACGCCGATTCCCAATCAATTCGACAAACGCGGGCTGCTTGAAGCCTGGGTCGAACGTGGCGAGGCACCAGCTAAGACTCTAGTTGTGGGAGCTAGCGGGCGAAGTTTGCCATTGTGCTCGTATCCGAATTATCCCAAGTACATCGGAGGTCCACCAGCGTCCGCAGAATCGTACGAGAGTACTGCACCGTAACAAGTTAGTAATGCAGACCACTACGATGAAATCAGTTTCCTGCTAGCTCACCTCTAGTGACTAGCTTTTGTGACTAAGGATAACAAATTGAACGAAGAGATTGTGATTGCTGGAGCGGGGATCGGTGGGCTTACGACGGCTCTGAGCCTTCATGATGCCGGGTTTGCGGTTCGTGTTTTTGAATCTGTTCCGCAAATATTGCCCCTAGGAGTTGGAATCAATTTACTACCACATGCGGTTCGCGAATTGGACGAGCTCGGCCTGCGAGCGGAACTTGAAAACGCAGGCGTAGCATGCCGTGAGTTGGCTTATTACACGAAACGGGGCGAGCGTATTTGGGCTGAACCTCGCGGAATTGCAGCGGGCTATCGCTGGCCCCAAATTTCATTACATCGCGGATCTTTGCAGCAAATTCTGCTGGATGCAGTTATAGATCGCATTGGACATGAGCGTCTGCATCTGGGCATGAAATTGGTCGACTTTGTTGAGAGTCCTGGCGATGGTGTTCGAGCTACATTTTTGTGTACAAGTGATCAAAGCTCACGTGAAGTCGACGGACGCGCTTTGATCGCCTGCGACGGCATTCATTCGATGGCCAGGAAAAAATTCTATCCAAATCAGGGTGCACCTTGTTGGAACGGAGCGGTAATGTGGCGAGGTGTCGCTCATTGTCGCCCTGTGCTGGATGCTGCGACTATGATTATGGCTGGACACAAACGGACGAAGTTCGTTTGCTATCCTATTTCTGCTGTTGATGAAGTCACGGGTATTCAGCAAGTAAACTTTATCGCCGAACGCTGCTTTGATTCGACAGCCTTAGATGAGCGTGAGGACTGGAATCAGTTGGGTGCGTTAGAGGATTTTCTGCCCGCATTTGAATCCTTTCAATTTGATTGGCTTGACGCTCCAAAAATGATCCGCAGCGCGCCGGGTGTTTGGAAGTATCCAATGGTCGATCGAGATCCATTGCCCAAATGGTCTTTCGGCGCAGTAACTTTGTTAGGTGATGCTGCGCATGCGATGTATCCGATCGGTTCCAACGGTGCTTCGCAGGCAATTTTGGATGCCCGAGTGCTGACGGGATGCCTGCGACTTCATGCTGATGACGTGGCTCAAGCTCTAGAACGCTACGATTCGATTCGTCGGCCAGCAACTGCGAAGATTGTGGACGCAAATCGTAAAGGTGGACCAGAAACCGTAATGCAAATTGTCGAAGATCGAGCTCCAGAGGGCTTTCAATCGTTGGACGATGTCATTAGTCGCCCCGAGCTCCAGGAAGTCGCTGATCGGTATAAGAAGATTGCCGGGTTTGCGATCGAGGAACTTAATACGCGGCCTTCACTCGCGGAACTAACTGCGACCGCCTAGCAGGAAGCGGCCTCGAATCAAAGCGAGTGCGTTACTTGATTTATCAATATTAAACTTTCATCGTATTTATCGAGTTCTTAAAAATGTTCTACAAGTTTTCAGAGTATGTGAACAAAAATTTGTGCGCGGCGATACTCGTCGTCATATATCTGCAGACGGTCGGTGCAGCGCAAGACTCAGAAGTGATTGACGCACAGGCTACAGGGCGTTCGATGGTGCTCGTACCGCATGCAGAATGGAATTGCGGGATGCCAAATGGTATTCCAAATCCAGATGACGGTGAGTTGATTTTTCGCGCGACGATGCAGCTTTCGGCGAGCTATCATGTCGGCCAAACTCAGTTCGGTGATCGATGGGCACATGTGGTTGAAAGTGGCAACTTTGATGGTGCGAAGATCAAGGGGACTGTTCTCACGGGAGCGCTCGACTTTCAGCTTGAGTTGACAAATGGCGTTCTGGAAATCGAGCAGATCATGAATCTTCGATCAAGCGACGGCAGCAATATTTATGTTCGAACTGCAGGTGTTGGGCTTGATGAGAACGATATTCGGCTCGTCGTCAATTTTGAAGCGCCGACAGCCAGCGACTACGGATGGCTGCACGAAGGCACATACTTAGGACGGCGCGAAGTAGACTTGGAGAACAAAACAATGCTACTGAGTGTCTATCGTTCGGAGTCGGTCAAGCATGAGCTTACGACTGCGAATAGTTTACAGGTTGAAAAGCCGGAATCTGTGCCTAGGCAAACGTGGGACTATCGACGCGCCGATGCAAACGAAGCCCGCGGCGAGCAAATCATAAGCGAATTGGTGACGCTAGCGCCAAGTGTGATGGTTGGCCCCACGAAAGAGGGGGTTCGAAACACAATTCCCATCACTGGCGGTACCTTGGAAGGCAAGCTTAATGGCAAGGTTTTGCCAGGGGGGGCGGACTACCAGCAGCTTTCTAGGCCAGCAGAGATCGATGCGCGTTATCTTTGGCAAACGGAGGATGGCGTTGTAATCATCGTTCGAAACGCTGGCTCGTTTGGTGGACTGGTGCCGACATTTGAAGCACCGGTAGATAGCGACTACGCATGGCTTAATGCTGGCCGATTCCTTAGTTCCAATCCTGAAATGGGACAAGGCGGCGTACGGCTTAAGTTTTATGAGAGCAAGTAAACTACGACTCACTGGTTTCGACGTCTGTTAAACGAATATGAGTAATACTGCATCGCAACCCATATCTCGGTATGCTCGTTGGAGTTGTTGTTCGGACTGAACTGGCGAAAATGCTGAGTAGAGTTGCGGTTGGCCGTATGGCCTTATATGATTTAGAGCAGATCATCAGTAGGTCCGCATCGGCTTTGGTCGTTTATTGGCTTTAGGCCGTCCAAATGATGACGGCTAGCGTACCCAATGTTTTGATGAGCTCAATTGTCTGCCATGCGTGATAGCGCCAAGCCGGATGTTCGTGCTGACATCTGTAGGTCTCGGCTTGGTCAAGTAGCCAGCGATGCCAGGTAGGTTGCCAGAATCGTAGTTGTGGTCGAAAAGTCTTTTGCGAAGTGAATTACATGCACAGCAACTCTCACGACTATGAACCTACGGTGCCGACTCCAAGGGTTAGTGACGAATCGCAAGTGGGAACGGAGGCAAACGATGTTTTGAATTACTTCGAAATCGCGCCAGTAGCACTAATTTGCCTTGATCGTGAGGGAAGGATTTTTCGAATAAACCAATCTGCTCAGGAGTTGTTGCAGATTACCTCAAGGGAAACTGAATCGCTTTTAATTGCAACTTTTGTTGAGCCTGCCGACTCAAGCGTTCTTGATACGTTCTGCATAAAGTGCGAAGATGCAAAACAAGAAGATGGCTGCGAGTTGCGAATGCGCAAGTTCGATGGGACTCGATTTTGGGCTTCGTTAAGTGGCGTTCGGCTGGAAGAGACCGCGGCAGAATCTGGCTTTCTCATCACGGTACGCGACGTCTCGAATCGAATGGAGTTCGAAAATACGTTAAGGCGGCACGATGAGCGTTTTAAATATGCGATAGAAGCGACTCGGGATGGCATTTGGGATTGGGATATTGAAAGCGGGCACGTTTTCTTTAGTCCTCAATGGGCTCGATTGCTCGGGTATGAACCCGACGAAGTTCCGCAGAACGTCAACTTCTTTTTCACCGTACTTCATCCAGATGATGTCGAAAGAATCAATGTTGTTCTACAGTCTCATCTGTCGGGGCGAATTCCGATCAAGCAAGATGAAGTAAGATTGCGTACCAAGTCGGGGGAATACCGATGGTTTTTTGACCGCGGCGAAGTTGTTGAACGAGACGCTGCGGGGCGGCCAGTGCGAATGGTTGGAACCATTACTGATATTACGCAACGCCGTTTCTCTGAGGATCGTTTAAGAGAGAATCAGACTCGAACTCGTCTGCTAATTGAGGCAGCTAAATTAGGGCTTTGGGATTGGGATTTGATCACGAATGAAGTTTACTTTTCACCGGAGTGGAAAGCCCAACTCGGCTATGCCGACGATGAGCTACCAAATGAATTTAGTGAATGGAAAAATCGACTGCATCCAGATGATCTGCCTTGCGTGCTGGCAACTTTAGATGATTTTTTTGAATCAAGAGTCCCAAAATATGATATTGAGTTTCGCCTGAGGCACGCAGACGGAACGTGGCGTTGGATCTTTGCGAGAGCCGATGTGCTTCGTGATTCAAAAGGATCTCCGGTACGAATGATGGGCTGCCATCTCGATATTACCGATCGCAAGCAGGCTGAATCTGCCCGTGAAGACGCCCTTAATCGGCTTCAGAAGATTGCAAGTCGCTTGCCAGGGAGTGTCTATCAGTATCGGGTACGGGCAGACGGAACGGCGAGTATCCCGTATGCAAGCGATGGGTTAAAGGACTTATTTCAAGTCTCGGCCGACAAGATTCCAGACGTTTCGGGGCCCTTGAATAGAATAGTCGACTTAGATGCTTTTCAAAAATCAGTACAAAAGTCTGCTCGCGAGTTGACGCCTTGGGAGCATGAGTTTCAGATTCGATACGATGATGGCTCACTGCGATGGTTGGCAGGCAACTCCGTTCCAGAGCCTGAAGCAGATGGTGCAACTATTTGGTATGGATTTATTACCGATGTTACCGAGCGAAAGTCGGCAGAAGCGAAACGTCGAGTCAACGAGCAACGCCTGCGTGAGGCTCAAGCGATTTCTCAAATCGGCAATTTTCATTGGGACGCACAAACCGAGCGAGTGACATGGTCCGATCAGCTATACCGGATCTATGACCGCGACCCGAAAACTTTCGAACCGACGTTTGAAAACTACGTTAAGTCGATTCACGTGGAAGATCGCCAGCGAGTGCTTCAGCAATTGCATACGTCAATTGAACATCGGCTGGCTTTTGATCATCAATATCGTTTAGCTTTACCCGACGACTCATTGCGATGGATTCGAGCGAGAGGGAATACTCTGGTCGATAGTCAAGATCAGCTTCTCGGTATCGAAGGAACCTGTCAAGATATCAGTGAGCAGAAGCGAATTGAAGCGACTACTGCATCCTTGGAGGCTCAACTGCGTGAGTCGCAGAAAATGGAAGCGATTGGAACTTTAGCTGGCGGAATTGCGCACGACTTTAACAACATTTTGGCTGCGATTCTCGGAAATGTGGAGATAGCAAGTTTGGAGCTTGAGCAGGATAGCTCCACAGTTAAGGAGTGTCTTGAAAATATTAGGCGAGCTGGTGATCGCGCCCGAGATTTGATTCAGCAAATCCTCTCCTTTAGTAGACAACAGCAGACAAATCGGCAGCCGATTTCGCTTGCGCCTGTAATCAATGAAGCAGCTCGGTTGTTGTCAGCTACCTTGCCAGCGCGGCTGAAGCTTGAAGTACAGTGCGCGGTTGATGCTCCAAAAGTGCTTGCCGACGCTACCCAGATCTCTCAAGTGGTCTTGAATCTCGTCACTAATGCTATGCAAGCGATGAACGGACAGCCGGGACTTATAAGCATTCAACTTGACTCGATCGACATTAACAAATTATCTGATGACTCCGTTATCGATCTAAATCGCTTGCGATCGCATTTCTCTGGCAGTGTCGTCCGGCTAACTGTAAACGATGATGGACCGGGTATGTGTCCTGAAACAAAAAACCGGATTTTCGATCCTTTCTTTACCACCAAAACTGTTGATCGAGGAACAGGTTTGGGGCTCGCCGTTGTTCATGGAATCATACAAAGTCACGGCGGCTTAGTCGTGGTCGACAGCGAGATTGGTTGCGGTTCTACATTTACAGTCTATCTACCAGCGACCGCAGATTTGGAAGTTGAAAAGGTAGTTGAGCAACTGACGCAGACGATTGAAGCGGAAGTGAATCCAACTACGTCGCTGCACGTACTCTTTTTGGATGACGACAAAGCGGTATTAAGCGTCGCGAAGCAGTTGCTGGAACATCGCGGATACCGAATTACCTGTTTTAGCTGTCATCAGGATGCTCTTGAGGCGTTTGCTGGAGATCCAGCCGATTTTGACCTGGTTATTACGGACTACAATATGCCCGGTATGCAGGGGCTGGATGTTGCGCGCGAGATCCGTAAAATCCGCGATGACGTGCCGGTCGTCATAACCTCAGGTTACATCGACGCTGAACTAACGGCTGGCGCATCGGCTTGTGGCGTTAAAGAATTGCTCGCCAAACCTTTTCGCCTAGCAGACCTTTATGCTGTTGTTCAGCGACTTGCTAGCGAGTTCAAATCTTCCTCCTAAAAACAGCTTAAATTTAAGTTGCAGAGCGCAGATGAAATCGAACTAACTTGGTGTTTCATAAAAAAGTAGGTAATTAACAAGTTACAATTATGCGGCTCCAACAATTCCTACCGTGTCTTTTGCTTGAATCCATAAGGAGTAGTCGTCGGCGTTGTAGGATTGTAGGGGAAAACATAAACAGGTTGCGTCGGATTGGGCTGATATTGAGGAGTGTACACTGGAGAACCATAAACCGGTCCTACTGGATCAGTTAAAACACTTCCGCGAAGTCGGAATTGCCCAGCTGCCGAACTTACAAACGTAACTCGATACTCGCCAGGCAAGAGTAGTTTGCTAATGCCCGTGACAGGTTTGCCAGGAGTTGAGTTTAATCTATAGACGACGCGTCCCTGTAAGTCGCGAATAATTAATCGAACCGGTTGTGTTGAATTCGTTGCCTCTAGCCAAAAATTAAACAGCTGAGATCTCGCAACATATAGTGAAAAATCAACAGCAAAACGGTTAGCAGAACTCAACTCGCCCTGGACGAACTCATTTATTTCGTAAGGGATGGTCTGAAAGTTTGCGTTGAGGTAATAATTGCCGGTGAGGTTTGGAGCGGACACTTGAATGTAAAATCTTTCGGACGGCAAAATCCCCACTTTTTGTACGATAATCTGTTGCCCACTATTAACTATGATTTCGGTAGGAACGAGCTGCCGCTGCGCATCAAAAAGTCTGATTTGCGGCAGCACCTTGTTGATTCCGGTGCCTTGGACCGAAACGCTAAGCGTCCAAGGAGTTCCAGGTATGCTGGCAGCTGGAGCGAGCAAACGGTAAGTATCTACGTCCGTTGCATCGGAAAGACTAGCCACAACTCTCAAGTGACGTTCAGACAAGTTCGTAGAATTTGGTCGTAAATTCACAGCTCCCGCAAAGGTATCGTTAACGTGTAAATCGTTCTCGAAAATGTTTGAAATTGGATTTTTGAAGAGCTCATCAATCTTCTCGGGTGAAAGTGATTCATAGTTGCCCTCGAGTACGCGTTGAACTGGTATTGCAACTGGCTTCAAGAGCCCATCAAAAGTTACGGCGATTCCGTATCGCCCTATATTGAGTGGAGTTTGACCTTCCGATTCCACTCTCAAGTAATAGCGTTCGTCAGGCGATGAGTTTCGGATCCGAAGTATTGCAGTACCAGGAGAGTTGGCTGCCATAGTTCGGACTGCCACGATTTGCATGGCATCATTGTAGAGCGTTACTTTTGCCTGGAGTTGACTAATTCTCGACGACTGGACTCGAAAAGTTATACTACCTGTGTAATTATCCAATGCAGGAAGGAAGTAATAGTCGACATCGCTTGGATTAGAAATTTCTCCATATTCGACGACGGGAGTAGAGCCATCGAAGTTGCCTGACTGCTGAGAATAACGTAAACGAGTCGCATTATTGATAGTTTGATTACCGCGTCGAAGCTCGTGTTCATCCTGAGCCTTAGGTCCGTAAAGCGCGCGGATAGCGGCGAGATCGCCTTCGCTCAATTGTGGAGCTACGCGTACGATTGGGAACATTACGGACGATGCATCTGTGCTGTGAGGTAGCCCCAGCGAATGACCTGCTTCATGCAATACAACTGAGAAAAGTGATTCCGGTGAAAACTGTTTACGAGTGTTAATAAATATATCACCAGCAAATGTCCCGGTGATGCTTGACGATGAGGGTATGGCGACTGCGAATGCATCATCGTCCATCGGAATTCCAGCGATACGAATATCCCCAAATCGATTGTCTTTCTGTGCCAGCCCGTTTACACCGATAGGTTGACCTCCGTCAGCAACAACCCCGATATTTATGTTTGCAACTGTTGACCATGTTTGGAAGGCATCCACGATCGCCTTTTGCCACACACTTCTTGCCATCTGTGAGTCCAGGCTAGCTTGAAGGTTGCTCGCTTGAGATGGCAAAAGCGTTCCATCCGGCGCGAAACTAAGTGTCAAATGAGTTGGGTCTGCCCAAGGAATACCAAAATGCGCAGGTGTCCACCGTTCTTCAAGTTTCTCAAAACCATTGAGGATTTTTGACTTGCGAATACGTTTTGATGGGTTCATTGAGTCTGTGCCATTATTGATTGTAAAGAAGTTCGACAGCATTCATGATTTGCTTAAAACGAGAGTCTTCGTGTATAGACTTGAGGTCATCGTCGCTTATCATAAGCGAATGCAATCCCGGATTTTGTCGCAACGCCTCTGCAAGCAGAGAGAGTCCCATTTCCTTGTCCGTATCGCTTTCAGCGATCAGTAGTATACCACTTGCAGCTTGGTAACAGAGCATAGGGTTGCGATCGATGTCTAGCGCACTATAAATATCGGAACGAGCGTCTTTATTTTTGCCTTGCCTTGCATAGAGTACACCTCGGGCAACAATAAGCCGGGCACTACGTGGGTTAGAACGTATGCCATTTGTAAGCGTCAATATTGCGGAATTGGGGGCATCCATAAGTTCCGCTTGAAGATAGGCGAGGTTTTCAAATACAAAAATGAGATTTGGAGCGAGGTCACATGCCATACTCAGGTCAGCCTCGGCTCCGGTAAAATCGGGCGGATCAGACCGAAGTTTTGCATCTGCTCGGGTCGCCCAGCCAACGGCATCGGATGGATGTTGATTGATTCCTTCTTGCCGCTCTAGTTCAGCGCCATTTAGATCACCGAGCATACGCAAAGCTTGCTCGCGAAGGAAAAAAATTCGCGGAAGCTGAATCTCGTGTGCTTTAATATTGTTTAGGTCTTCAAGTGCTTGATCTGCTCTTCCCAGAGCCAAACGTGCAATTGCAAGATTCATATAAGCTTCTGGAATGTCAATTTTACCTGCCAAGGCTTCATGAAAAGCCTCTTCTGCTTTGGCAAAATCCTCCATTTCAAGGTAAGTCAAACCTAGCAAATAATGTCCATATGGGAAACTTGGTGAAACCTTGCAAACGACTTGAGCCGAGGATAAGGCACTCTCGAAATCACGGTTCTTCAAATGTTGACTGCCGTCGTTCCACCATCGCCAAGGATTTCCAGCGTCCGAACCAATCATAGTTTTGGTCTGCGCAATTAATTCATGTGGTTCCAAAGGATTAAGAGAGGACGATCGCGGTACTTCTGGATTCTGTGATAGCGATTGGCGGATCACATCTATTAGAGACTGATTAGCCTCACGTCCGAGAGTCAGATATCGTGTGGCAGATTGAGCGTCGTTCATTGCGTCTTGCATGAAAGCGAGTCGCAGGCCAGTGTCTGATTCTCGCACTGCCAAGCTGTATTTGCCGCGAGCCTGATAGTACAGTATTTGACCTAACAATTGCTTTGAAAGTTCGGACTTTCTGGTGGAAAGATGATCGAAGTAGTCAGGTGCGTTTTTCGAAGTTAAGCCATTCGTGTCAAATCTACGCAACATTCTCTCCGCTTCAGACGGAGGTAAAGTGTCTGTTGACGCAAGAGCTTGAGCTTCGTGTTGGGAGGCCACTAATTTATTAAACCATTGTTCAGCCTTAACATTCTCGTACTTCGCTTTAAAAACTAGCAACCATGCAATTGCCATCATAATTGCGCAGCCTAGCACCGTGCCAACCACTCCTCCCGAGCAGGCTCGGGGGTGTCTTCTCGACCACTTAGAAATTCTCTCCAGGGTTGAACGATTATGATTGTTGATCAGAGGTAAATTTTTAAGTTGACAGTCGAGGTCTTCACTGAGCTGTTTGGCATGGCGGTAACGCTGATTGGGCTCATACTGCAAAAGTTTTGAAACTATGTCCTTCAGTGCAGGTGATATACCGCGTGGCCAGATGACGTGCGATGTGCTCCACTCTTTGCGGAGTGTTAACATCTTTTGGATTCCGAGAGATGAATTTAGATCCCCCGAAGTGGAAAAGGGATTTTTCCCTGTCAGCAGTTCGAGCATTACTATGCCCAACGAGTAGAGATCCGATGTCTCGTCAACTGGGTTCTCTGAGCAATTAAGTGCATGCAAATGTTCTGGAGACATGTAACTTGGAGTGCCGCCTACGCCATTTACTTGAAGGGGCGACTCAACTCGCTGATACGCAAGGTTGAAATCCAATAACATCGGCGTACCGTCATCAGCAATTAGGATATTTGCAGGCTTTATATCGCGGTGTAGGATTCCACGCGAATGTGCTTGAGTCAGCCCGTCCGCAAGCTCCCGGCCTATCCACAGAACACTCCGTTCGGACAATGATTGTGGTACTGAAAACGCGACGAGGTCGGTTTGTTTCTGGGATGATTCTTGATATTGTTTCCTTTCATCAGTGGGAGGAGCGGAAGTGGATGTTTCTCCCTTCGAACCCAAGATCCGACTAACGTATGTTGAAGGGAGTTGCCCTTCGATGGTAGTTATCATTGTCTGACGCAATTTTTGCTCTGCAAAATTTTCCGCAGGGCGAATTAGCGTAGAAAGCGTACACATACCGTAGTATGGCATGCAAACAGCATGAAGTGCACCGAACTGATGCCAAGAGTAAATTGGCACGATATTTTTATGTTGCAGTTTTGCAAGGACAGATGCTTCGCCGTGGAATCGAGTCGAAAATTTGAGCGTGACTAGGCGATCTGATAATTCAATTTCATTTGCCAAGAATACTTTACTAAACGCGCCTGTGCCCAAGAGTGCACCAATTCGAAAGCCGCCGATTATCTGCCCGACCTCGGGGTAAATCTGGTTTTCGCTAACTAGTCCCAGCTCTGAGCGCAGTCTATCAAGCTCAATATTCAGTTGCTCGCGAACCCATTCATTATTGAGTAGTTCTGGGAACTTGCCGGCGTAATAATCAATCGCACGGACTTTCGAATTCTCAATCGAACATTCTGCGTCTACGCGAAGTAGCTCAGCTGCGATTTCATAATATTGTGTATGATCGCTTGGAGGAAGAAACAGGGCTACATCCGTATTGCGGTCTGAACTCCAGGCCATTTCCAGTTTGGCGACATAATTTTCCACTTCCCAGTTGAGCTGAACCGGAGCTAATGCTTTTGGAAAATCGTTATTCTCAAGTTCAGAGGAGTAAACCATTGTTATATCTGCTCATTAAGCTTCTTGCAGAATGTTTGAAGTATACGTTCAACTGTTCGTTTGGATTTATTCGTCATCGTTGCTATCTCTTGGACTTCGTGGCATGCGATCCTTAAATGGATAATCTCTTGATAAGGCTCTGGAAGTTTACTGAGCAGTTCGTCAATGGTAAGTTGAAGGATCTGGAACTCAGATCCACCGGAAGACACCTGACTGGTGGCGCCAATTTGGAATTCTTCCGTGGCAGAAACCGTTTTCGATACGCTTCGCTTAAGCGCACCGTGATGAGCGGCGAGTGAGCGAATTTTGTTCATTGCAATGACCAGCAGCAATTTCCAAAGCTCTTCGCCTTGCGGAACATCATATTGACCGTTGGAGACGCGCCGGAAGAACGTTCGGAAAATCGACTGTACTACATCATCACTATCAATCCGAGTTTTTAAGTCTGTAGAAGATTGAATGCGAGCAAGTATTCGCAAGCGTTCCGCATACTTTGTGTAAAGCTCTGTTGCCGCATCCTCGTCTCCTTTGCGATATCTTTGGAGTAACGTACCATCACTGTGAGCAGTACTGCTCGAGAAGCCAGCATCCGAGTGGGGATCATCTGTTTTTGGATTTTCTGACGTCAAAGTGATTACCTGATTTCTAATTCTTTAGCTGGTTTCATGTCCGCCATCCGCCAACATTAACACTGTATTTTTTGGTTTTCTCGAATAGAAAAACGGCACTCGTATGTCGCGGCACAGAACGATAGGAAATGCGACCATCGGAAAATTTTTGATTTTTTGGCGGTTCGGATAGCAAAAAAAGGCTCCTCATTGCGAAGCGGCAATCGTACTTCAATTCCGAAGTTTTGCTCTGCAAGTTCATCCTAATTGAGAGGGTTTCAAGACATGTTTTCCGAGCGACGCAATTTTTTGTTCTCTGGACTAGCTCTGTTGCTAGGCTTCCTATCCATCGTCACCTTGACTGCAAGTGACGCAGTTGCCAAAGGTAAGTCTGCAAGCAAAATTGAAGGCACTCTAGTTGCCATCAATTCAACGACTGGCGTGCTTTCAGTGCGACGAACCAACGGAACTGTAGTGAGTGTGACGGTTCCAGGGAACGCAAAAATTGAAAGGAACAATTTGCATGCGTCTCTTCGGCTGTTTCGAATCGGCGACCGAGTGCAGGTTAAGTTTAATACCGCGGGTGTGATATTTAAAGTCGAAGCGACCGGACGTTAAAAAACAGTTTGTGAGTATCCAAATTCATAAGAGGCTGGGGCTTCGCCTAGCCTCGACTGTTTTAGAATGTTGAGGAAATTCGACAGCAAGAGATGCAATTATTGAAGTTGCAGTTTTGAAACACAGAATGGTTTTTCAAGACAAACTCATATGCTAGCTCGCTCATTCACGAATGCGACACGTAAGATTCTCTACTTACGTTCCATGATCAAAATTTAGGCTTCGTAAATCCCGTCGAGGAGCGGGTCTTGAGGGGGCCGATGGAGTGTTCCTTCGGCACAAATGAAAGCGCGGCCAGAAATTGTTGGGATAACATTTCCAGCCTTATCAAAACAAAATGTCGCTTCAAACCGACTGCCAATGATGCTTTCCTGGATCCATGTTTCGCCTGGTCGAAGTTTGCCATCAGCAGCCAAGCACGCAATTTTTGCGCTGGTTCCTGTACCACACGGCGACCGGTCGTATGCTCCGCCAGGACAGTACACAAAGTTGCGACTGTGGGCGTCCGAAGTTTGGGGCGGTCCGAAGAACTCAATATGATCAATCTCTGCTCCATCGATTCCTGTCACTCCGGCCAATGTGAGCGCAAGGCGGACTTTGGCCGCGGCCTGGGTGAGCAGTGGCAGATTGCGCAAATGCAATTCATAAGGCGAGTGTTCAACCAAGAAGAACCAGTTTCCGCCCCATGCGACATCGCCGACTAAACGGCCAAGTCCTTCGACGTTGACTTCAATTTGACTGTGCAAACGATAGCTGGGGACATTTTCGATTGCGACGCGGCTGGCGGACTGCAGGTCAACGGAGACGGTGCCGACGGGCGTTTCTAGTTGATGCTTGCCTAAGCCGACTCTTCCAAGATGGTAAAGTGTGGCTGCCACACCGATCGCGCCGTGCCCGCACATCCCAAGGTAGCCAGTGTTATTGATGAAAATAACGCCGCTAGCGCAACTGGAGTCCTGTGGAGTGCAGAGAACCGCTCCGACAATCGCGTCCCATCCGCGCGGTTCTAGGATGACGCTCTTGCGAAACCAGTCTTGTTGTTTCAACCTTTCTAGTTGCTCGGCAACGGAGCCGTCGCCTAACGCGGGAATACCACTGAGCAGGACTCGCGTCGGCTCGCCTTCTGTATGAGAGTCAATAAAGCCGATCCGCTGCGAGTTTTCAGTCCCACTCATGTTGCGTTGCCATTCCAATTGGCCCACCAGCTGTGAAATTGTTGCCACTGCTGGTCAATATAGGCCTGTTGTGATTGGCTGAGGGTATCGGTTTTGTTGAAATGATGTTGGTATTCTGGGTTGCCCTCAAGCACCATGAGTCGCTTGTAATAGAGCACTAGATCGGGGCCTTCATCGAAGGTGGAGAGGACTTTGAGTGATTCGCTTAGCTCAAGTGCGAGTCTCTGAGCTTCTGAATTACCGGAGGCGGCCTCCTTGCAAAGTTGCAAGAGTCTTAACACTTGCTTGGGTAAAGCATTTCCGACCCCGGTGATTGCGCCCACTGCTCCACAGCGGACTACGCCGTGAAACACTTGGGTGTCGACGCCGACCATCAACGTTAGTTCTGGATGTCCGCTGGTAATATGTTCAGCAGCATACGTCAGCGAGTCGGCGCCTCCGAACTCTTTGAAGCCAATGAGGTTTGGATGCTCGCGGTGCAAGTCAAAAAAAAGATCGGCCTTTGTTTCAAAGCCATAGTAAGGACTGTTGTAAATCACCGCTGGCAGGCCATTGGCTGCCGCAAGCACATCGGCGAAATGATTCCGCTGGGCTGCCACGGCTGTGCCGCGCGACAGGACGCGCGGGATGACCATGAGACCTACCGCATCTACTTTACGGGCGTGGGCGGCATGTTGAGCTGCTAAGTTTGTATTCTGGGCTCCTGTACCCACAATCACTGGTACGCCTGCCTTCGTGAGTTGGTGCACGCCTTCTTGTCGCTGCGCGTCAGTCAGAAGCGGCCAATCGCCCATTGAGCCACAATAAACCACGGCGGACATACCGTGCTGAATTAATTCTTGTGCTTTAGAAACGAGCAAATCAAAGTTTGGACGGCCGTGAGAGTCGCACGGTGTCATGAGCGCGGGGATACAGCCTTGGAAGACAGACATTCAAGTTCGCATAGGGTTCGATGTGAGTGGAAGCAAAGTCGCTAAGTTATATCTTGCGAATACCCGAACTGGCAACGGCGCCAAATGCCGGCTAGGGCTGCGTTATGTTCGTGCCGTCGGCTCTTACTTGCCCAGGTCACGGAATCGTTCGTAGGTCTGGTTGAGTGGATGGGATTCGGTTCGACCGTCGATCATGCTTGAACACCATTCAGCTAGTCTCAAACCAAGGCGTTTGCAGGCTTCTTGGGAGCGTTCGTCTGCTGGAGCGCCCGCGGAAATTGCGCCGTAATGGGCCGAGAATTTGATTCCTGTGTAATCAGTCAGACCGAATACAAGGAAGCCGTAATTGATAAGGATCGACATCAACGTCATGCACGTCCATTCTTGGCCGCCACCCCAAGCCCCAGCGGAAGTGAACACACAGCCAATTTTGCCATCGCGTTTCCCCCAATTCTCGATTGGCTGTTGGTCCCACCATTGTTTCATCTGCCAGCTGACGCTTCCGTAGTTCGTTGGCGAGCCAAGCGCGAGGCCATCGCACCACTGAAGATCGGTGTGATCTGCAGTCGAGATATCCTTGAGTCGAACTTCAGTACCTTCAAGCTGCTCGGCGCCGGATGCGACGAGTTCGGCCATCTGGCGAGTGTTCCCAGAATTCGAATGGAATAGAACTAAGATTTTTGACAAAGTGGCGGTCCTTCGAAGCAAGGGAAAGCTGATTGAATGTATTACCTTATAGTCAATCGCGAACTACATGACACGGGCAGTTGGTTTTCGAAGTGGTGCGGATTTGGCGGAAGCGGTGCACCAAGTTTTGGCGTGGCGGTGGTGGCCGTCCGCTGGAGGTTGCCGTGCTAAGATAACGCTCGACTTAAAAGAGCGGTTAATCCCGCAAGGGTAGATTCTTTCGCGTAATTGCCGTAAAACGGACGGGCCGGTTGCATTCTGGAGTTGCTTGTTATATGCTGCAAATCCGTGCGTGTACGTACGTTGTTTCGCAATTTACAGGGTCGGAATGAGAGAAAACAGCGAACTTCCGATTGCGATCCGAGCCGCTTATTTGGCAATGCATCGCCGATCAGAAGTTCAGTTCGCGCAGTTCGGTGTAACCGCCGACCAGTTCGTTCTCATGGCGACGTTGTCGCGAGGCAATGCCGTCACGCAGCGTGAGCTTGCGCGGCCAATGCCTTCTGATCCCAGCACGGTGCGAGCGATGTTGGTGTTGCTCGAAAAGCAGGGGCTGGTTCAGCGTGAAATGCATCCGAATGATTCACGCGCCAGAACTGTATCGCTAACTGTTGCTGGCAAACGCAAGTTTCAAAAGTTGTGGGCTGCTGGAGAAGCGGTTCGTACGCAGATGATCGAGGCGATCCAACCTGAAGGCGCTCAAACTTTGGTTGGTTTGCTGACTCGCATAACTAATAGTCTTAACGCGAGTCTGGCATCGCCCGTGGGGAGTAGCCCCAATTAAGTTGGCGGTGTGATCAAAATACTTAACACCCGGCAACCCCTAGTTTAGAAATTAACCAACTTGACTAACTCAACAAAATCACAATCGTTCGTTAACTCATCAGGGACAATAAAAGTGGACAGCATTTTGAGAATAGGATCCAGTTTGCGTGCTAGCTGGCAGCAACGGCTCTCTAGTTTTTCCGTTTTCGCAGGGGCGATGCTCTTGCTCGCTTGCAGTTCAGTCGGTTCTGCTGCGGAGCCCGTAAAGGTCCTGATGCTTGGCGATTCGGGATTGCATAAGCCATCGGAATTTTATCGAACGCTGGCGCAGCCGCTGAAGAAGAACGCTATTGAACTGACTTATACGGATAAGTTAAGTGACATCAACTCCGATAACCTCAAGGGATATGCCGGGCTTTTGGTGTTCGCGAACGTCGAACGCATTACACCTGAGGCTGAAAAAGCACTGCTTGAGTATGTCGACAATGGCGGCGGCTTAATTGCAGTGCATAGTGCGTCCTTTTGTTTTCTGAATTCGCCGAAGTACATCGCGTTGGTTGGCGGTCAATTCCAGAGGCACGGCTTCACTCGGTTCGAGACCAAGATTGTCGCTCCAGATCACGAGATCATGTCGGGGCTTAAGCCGATCTCATCCGAAGATGAGAGTTACATGCACAGCAAGCACAATCCGGATCGCGTGGTCCTAGAAACGCGGAGTGACGCGTCGGGTCCCGTTAGCGATCCTGCTGGCGAGCCTTACACTTGGGTTCGCACAAGCGACAAGGGGCGAGTTTTCTATACCGCGTGGGGGCATGATTTCCGCACCTGGAGCAATGTCGCATTCCAACAGTTGTTAGCGCGAGGAACTTTGTGGGCTTGTCAGCAAGCGTTGGTTACGGCTACTGCGGCTGAATCGAACGAGCCGAAGGCGGTAGCTGCAGCAAATCGGCCGTTTCCTGCTCCTGAAAAAGTTGGGCCGACAATCGATACAGAAAAATTCACCTTCACCGATGTTGGGGCAAAAATTCCGAACTATACGGCTGGTGAACGCTGGGGAACGCAGGGCGATCTGTTTACCCTGATGCAAGACCCTTTGCCTGCGGAAGAATCGATCAAAGCGTATCAAGTACCAAAGGGTTTTCAGATGTCATTGTGGACGCGAGAGTCCAATGACAACTGGCCCGCTGGTTCGCAAGCAGAAGCAGAGTTCGCTGGTCTGGTTGGCAAGCCAATCGCAATGAATTGGGACGAACGCGGACGTTTGTGGGTCTGTGAAACGATCGATTACCCTAACGAGCTTCAGAATGCGTCCGGCCAAGGTCGAGACCGAGTCAAGATTTGCGAAGATACAGACAACGATGGAAAGGCAGACAAGTTTACTGTTTTCGCCGAGCACCTAAGCATTCCTTCGACGCTAGTTTGCTATCGTGGAGGAGTGATTGTACAAGACGGTCAAACAACGGTTTATTTGAAGGATACAGACGGCGATGATAAGGCCGATTTCCGTCAAGAGTTGATCACCGGCTGGGCCATGGGCGACACGCACGGCGGCGTTAGTAATTTCCAGTATGGTCCTGACAACTGGATTTGGGGCATGCAGGGCTATAACAATTCCGAGCCCATAATTAATGGCAAGCCTCAGATGCGTTTTCGTCAAGGTTTTTGGCGATTCAAGGTGAAGGCCGGTGCTGCTGACAAAACCGCTCCTGCGTATGCGTTGGATAAAGAAACGAAGCTTGCGAGCAAAGATGCGACTGACTCGTTTAACGATCACACGATCCGAGTCGATGCGTTAGAGTTCATGCGTGCTACAAACAATAACACCTGGGGGCTGGGGTTCAGCGAAGAAGGTTACGTCTTTGGCTCGACTGCAAATGGTTGCCCAAGCGTTCATATGCCTATCCCAAATCGTTACTACGATCAGGTTGGCGGTTGGTCGCCGAAGACTTTGGAGAGGATTTCGCCAAACGATCGATTCAAGACTGTTGATGAAAAGATCCGCCAAGTCGACTACCATGGTGGCTATACAGCAGCAGCGGGTGCAGCGCTTTACACGGCGCGAAACTATCCTGAGAATTGGTGGAATAAAATTTCGATGGTGTGCGAACCAACCGGGCACATCGTTGGTAGTTTCGTTTTAGAGAAGAATGGCGCTGGCTATCGCAGCAACAATACCTTTAACGTTGTCGGAAGCATTGACGACTGGTCGGCTCCGATCATGGCTGAAGTTGGGCCTGACGGGAATGTTTGGGTTCTGGATTGGTATAACTATATTATCCAGCACAATCCAACACCCAATGGATTTCAAACTGGTAAAGGTGCCGCTTACGAAAGCGATCTGCGTGACAAGCGATTTGGACGGATCTACAGATTGCTTTTCGACCAAGAGAATGCGGCAACGCATTCCACGAATCTCGGGGATGCATCCGATTCTGTTTTAGTTGAAACGCTCAAGGACAAGAATTTCTTTTGGCGCCGGACAGCTCAGCGATTGTTGGTTGAACGGGGAGTGACTGACAAAGCGACGCTCGATGCGTTGGTCGCTCTTGTTGATATTAAAGAGATGGACGAGATTGGGTTGACGCCTGCTGCCATGCATGCGATTTGGACGTTGGCTGGACTCGCGGAGTCGGGTAATCACGACGTGAAGTCTGCTCTTGCTCAAGCGTGTGAAAAAGGATTCAAGCATGTTTCCAGCCCTGTGCGAAACGCTGCTGTTACAAGCTGCAACCCAGACCAAGTAAAAACGGCTGTCGATGCTGGTTTGTTGACCGATGGCGATGTTCGAGTTCAGCTTTCGGTCATGTTGCGAATGGCTGATGGAGCTGAAGCAGGCGTCTCGGGCGAGACGTTAGCGGGCATGGTTTCGGATGACGGGTCCATTGGAACAGACGATGTGTTGCTAGACGCTTGGACCTCTGCCGCATCGACCAATCCGGTTGATACGCTCGTGGCATTGGTAAATGATGCATCGCCAGCCGGTGCTCGTGCATTGGCCGCACGTGTCGCGGTGCTTTCCGAGCACATCGCGCGTTCGAACCCGACCGCGGATCAGATTGCGGCGCTGTTGGAAGTCAATCCAAACTCACCACTGACGGTTGCCGTGTGGGAGGGCTTAGCAAAAGGATGGCCAAGGGATTTGACGGTGAAATTGTCAGAGGCAGCTCAGAAGAAATTCAATGACCGATTCCTTAGTGAAGAGGCAAGCGTTGAGAGCAAGGCCGCGATTTTGGCTGTTGCCGATAAATGGTCAATCGAGAATTTAGGCGATATTGTTTCGTCGATTCAAGATAAGCTATTCACGACTGCTTTGGATTCGGCTGCAGATTCCGACAAGCGACTTGCGGCCTGGGACCAAGCGATCAAGCTTGGCCCAGCCAGTGAGCGAATCGTTGATGCGATCGAGGAATTTTTCACTCCGCAATTGGCTCCTGAAATCGGCAGTAAAGCGCTCGATTCACTTCAAACCGCGCGCGTTGACGGACTTGCTGAGCAACTGTTAGCGGTACGTGGAAAGCTTGGTCCGAAGATGGCAGGCAACATTCTGACGCTGTTGCTGGCTCGAACGGATACCACCGAAAAATTGTTGGATGCTATCGCAGAGGGCAAGGTTCAATTCACCGAACTGCAGCTAGATCAACGCCAGTCGATTTTGAACCATCCGACTCGTGAGATAGCAACGCGTGCGAAAGAGCTGATGGAATCCAAGGGTGCAATGGTAGCATCCAATCGACAAGCGTTGCTTGACGAGTGGATGCCTGTAACGGAGCAAAGCGGTAGCGTTGAAAACGGTATTGCGATGTACAAGAAGCACTGCGCATTGTGCCACAAGCATGGTGAGTTGGGTGTGTCCATCGGGCCAAACCTCACAGGTATGGCTGTTCATCCGAAGGCCGAGATCTTGATGAATATCATCGATCCATCCCGAAGCGTTGAGAACAACTTCCGCACTTACCAAATCCTGACGAAGGAAGGAGCTGTTCTGAACGGGATGCTCGCCGGTGAATCGGCCAATGCGATGCGACTTATCAATTCGCAGGGCAAGGAAGAGCAAGTGCTTCGAGAAGACATCGATGAAATGAATGCTTCGGCCAAATCATTGATGCCTGAAGGCTTCGAGAGCTTGATGAACAAGCAAGAAATGGCCGACTTGTTGGCGTTCTTGAATAACCGAGGTCGCTACACCCCTTTAACTTTATCAACGGCAGCGACATTGAGCGGTGCCAATGGTTTGCCTGGTTTCCGTGGAGCTCCTGGCGATAAGTTTGAACTGAAGACTTACGGGACAGTCGAAATCGAGGGCGTGCCATTTGAGCTTCAAGATCCGCAAGAAGGTCGAGTTGCGAACATCATTGCGTTGCAAACGGCTCGGGGACGCGCACCTGCAACTTTACCAACATCGACTACGGTCGCTTGTAGTGGCAAGGTTTCCGCTATCCATCTCTTGGGCGCGGTAGCAACCTTTGGAGGTCCGGGTGGTGGACAAGGGCGAGGCAACCGTAGCCAAGCGGCGAGTGTGATTGTTCGATGCGTATTTGAAGATGGCTCGACGGAAGATCACGAACTGGTCAACGGTACGCATCTGGCAACTTATCGCGAGAAAGTCGACGTTCCAGAATCTAAGTTCGCAATTGATGCCAACGGGAAACAAATTCGTTATCTGCGGGTTGAAGTAAAAGGTGATAAGCCGATGAAGAGTATCGAATTTGTGAAAGGCGAAGATTTTTCAACTCCGTTGATTTTCGCCGTCACAGTCGAGTCCTCAGAAAGTGGCGCTCACTAGTACTTGTCGTTTCCTTATCTTGTTAGAAAGTTGTTCAGTATGAAAAGCTTGTTTTTGAGAACTCTCGGGTTCTGTTCGATAATGTGTGTCGGTGGACAGTTCGCAGTTTCCCAAGAAGCTGCACAAGGACAGAGCCCAGACGCTCAAGTCGCACAACCGGCTCAAGCGCAAGGCAATGCTGAACAGCCTCGTCGCCGTCCGCCAGGCGGTGGTTTCGGTGGGCCGATTGAAATCGGTCCAGATGATGTCGCCGCTTATGATGCTCCGCCTGAGGGTTTCAAGACAGAGCGATCTGACATTCCTCACGGTAAGATGGAGATGATCGAGTACGAATCGAAAACAGTCGGTACGACTCGCAAGATGCAAGTTTACACTCCTCCGGGGTATGCGGCCGAAAAGAAGTACCCGGTGCTCTATTTGTTGCATGGGATCGGAGGAGACGAAACAGAGTGGCAACGATTTGCATCTCCAAATGTTATCTTCGACAACCTGATCGCTGATGGTAAAGCAGTCCCGATGATCGTGGTCATGCCTAACGGTCGAGCTCAGAAGAACGATCGTGCGGAAGGGAACGTGATGCAAAGTGCACCTGCGTTTGCAACTTTCGAACGTGACCTTCTCGACGATGTTATACCGGCCATCGAATCAAAGTATTCAGTGGATACGAGTCGTGAAAACCGAGCGATTGCAGGGCTTTCTATGGGAGGCGGTCAGTCTTTCAATTTTGGTCTTGGAAATCTTGACACTTTTGCGTGGGTAGGCCCCTTCTCTGCCGCACCAAACACCAAGTCGGCTCAAGAACTGATTCCAGATGTTGCAAAAGCAAAAGAGAAACTGAAATTGCTTTGGATTTCGTGTGGGAACAAAGACGGTCTGATTCGTATCAGCCAAAACGTTCATAAGTTTTTAAAGGAAAACGACATTCCCCACGTGTGGCATGTCGATGGCCACGGACACGATGCTGAACACTGGAGCAGCAGTTTGTACTGGTTTGCGCAAAGTGTTTTTCAAGATAAGCCTGCGGCTGGAAAGGCAGAAGCTAGCCCATTGACTGGAAAGTGGAACGGCACTGTTGAAACGCAAATTGGTAATCAAGTTTATGTTTTCACGTTTGAAGACAAGGACGGCCATTTGCACGGTTCTGGCGCAATGGAATTGGATGGAGAAAAATTTACCAGCGAACTGGTCGACATCAAAGTCGAAGGTAATACCGTGTCGTTTGACGAGAAGCTGATGTTCCGAGAGATGGAACTATTGATCAAGTATAACGGCGAACTTTCGGGGGATGAAATCAAGTTTGCTCGGCAGGTGGGCGACTTTGGAAACGAAGAATTTTCCGCCAAGCGTCAATAATCTTGTTGTGTAACATGTGAATAAACCTAGAGGCGAGTTATATCAATGACTATGCAGGCTGCCAGTCGTCTATTTGTCGCAATGACATTATCGTTGGCAGCCTTTTTCGTGCCGCCGCATAACAAGGTCACAGCTCAGGAGTCTACTGAGTCAGTAAAGCGTTTTCTGACGGCGACATGCCTTGATTGCCATAGCGAAGGTTCGAACGAAGGTAATCTCGACATCAATTCGCTGCGCTGGGACGTCGATGCCGGCGCAGATTTTGAAAAACTAGTCCGGATATACGAGCGCGTTCGTGACGGGGAGATGCCGCCAAGTTCCGAACCAACGCCACCGGCGGAGGAAAAATCTGTTTTTCTCAATCAGTTGTCGACCGAACTGACGACTCTAGACAAAGCCCGTGTCGAGCGCGATGGCCGCGCGATGATGCGACGCCTCAATCGCTATGAGTACGAGAACACACTGCGCGACTTACTGAATCTGCCATTCATTCAGGTGCGCGATATGCTGCCAGAAGATGGCGAACGCTACCGTTACAACAAAGTCGGTGAAGCACTCGACGTTTCGCATGTGCAGTTGTCTCGATACATGAGTGCTGCAGACTATGCATTGCGACAAGCGTTAATCGTTAAGCTGGATCGTCCGGAAAGGACCAAGAAGCGATACTATGCTCGCGATGAATTCTCGCTGGTCAACAATTTTTGGCCGCGTGAAAATGGAACATTGCCGGATCGAATGTCATTCCCGGTGCTTGACTCTAAAGCGCAACCAGATGTTCGGAGCGGTGAGGCGCCGAAGACTTCTCCAGAAACTAAAGAACGAGAAGCCGTAGGACGCGTTTCAAGTATCTTCAGCGACGCGGGCGGCTACAGTTGGGGGCAATTTCGTGTGCCAGCCTCTGGACGTTACAAGCTGCGATTCAAAGGTTATTCGATTTGGGTTAGTGGCGGTGGCATCGGTCGCTGGTTCTACGAAGGGTTTGGACCTGAGAAGGCACCTGTCTATTATTTGCCACTCTGGCATCGACCGAACGCCGATGAAGTTTGGCCCGGTCGACGTCCTGAGCCCATAGGCGTATACGCTCAAAGTTCTGGCAAAAGCCGACCGCTGGGTGTGTTCGATTTTGGTATCGAACCAACAGAATGCGAAATTGAAGCGACCTTGGTGGCGAACGAAGTCGTCCAGAGCGACGGCCTCCGATTATTTCGTACACGCGTAAATGGAACGGACGAACAGTACATCAATCCGCTTGCAACAGACTCTGGAATGCCGGGGTACGCGATTCAATGGATGGAAGTTGACGGCCCGATCGACGACAGTGAAACAGTTGCTGGATACAACCTATTGTTCGGTGATTTGCCGCTAGTTCGCCTCGGCCCTGATGCAACTACGGGGCTTGTCCTGCAATTACCAGCACCTGCGCCAGCGACGCCTCCTGGCGGCGGTTTCGGACCGCCGGCTGCACGGCCAGGCGAAACGGCTGGACAAAGGACTCCGGCAGGCGGTCCTCCTGCTGGGGGACCACCCGGAGGTCGTCCAAGACGCGGCTTTGGCGGTCCCCGAACAGTGGACGTTCGTGTTGAAGTGCAAACAGAGAACGCTCACGAAGATGCTCGGCGACTGCTTCATGACTTCATGGCGCGCGCATATCGACGCGAAGTAGAACCACAGCATGTAGAAAGGTTACTTGAGCTCTTTAACCAGCAGTATGACCAGGGTGTTGGTTTTGCGAGCGCGATGTTGACAACTTACACAGCCGTACTCTCCTCCCCAGGATTTTTGTTCTTGGATGATCAACCAGGGAGGCTCGACGATCTAGCGCTTGCGACGCGTCTAGCGCTGTTCCTATGGAATTCGGAGCCTGATACGGAACTTCGTGACCTCGCAGCCGCAGGTAAGCTTCGAAATCCCGAGGTTTTAAGTTCTCAGGTCAACCGTTTGTTGGATGATCCTCGTTCACGGAGGTTTGTCGAAGCGTTTACGGACTACTGGCTTGATCTTCGTAAAGTTGATGACACGTCTCCCTCCACGACGCTTTACAATGATTACGAACTTGATGAACCGCTAAAGCTGTTTGCGATTGAAGAGACTCGACTGTATGTCGCAAAGTTGATTGCCGATAATTTGCCGGCACGCAACGTGGTCGACTCTGACTTTGTTTTCGTCAACGAGCGTTTAGCTGACCATTATGATTTGCCGGGTGTCCAAGGCGCTGAAATGCGACTGGTTAAACTTCCCGAGGATAGTCCTCGCGGCGGTTTGCTGACTCAAGCGAGCGTGCTGAAGGTTACGGCTAACGGCACAACGACTTCGCCGGTTATCCGAGGGAATTGGATTACTGAGCGAATTCTTGGAGTGCAAATTCCGCCGCCGCCTTCGGTACCGGCCGTTGAGCCCGATATACGTGGGGCGGTGACGATTCGTCAGCAATTGGAAAAGCATCGCGAGGATGCAAGTTGCGCCGCATGCCATGCGAAGATAGACCCGCCCGGTCTTGCTCTAGAGGCATTCGATGTTATGGGAGGATTTCGCGATCGATATCGCGCTGTCGGTGAAACTCAGCCGCCGGCGAAGGGCGTTGGGATAAATGGGCAAACGTTTGTATTCCACTATGCGTTACCTGTAGATAGCTCTGGCTCACTCGCCGATGGAAGTTCTTTCCAAGATATCAATGATCTCAAGCGTCTACTTCTCCGCGACGAGCGAAAACTGGCTCGTAACTTGGCAAGTCAACTGGCGATTTATGCGACCGGTGCCCCGATCTCTTTCTCTGATCAAGAATCGATTGATCAGATCCTTGACCAGACTTCGTCCGAAGATTTTGGTGTTCGAAGCATGATTCACGCAATTGTGCAAAGCGACTTGTTTCAAATCAAGTAACCGCCGCGATTCAAGTCGCTTCAACAGTTTGGAAAATCAATATGAAGAAACAACCAAGTCATCCGGCAACTAGTAGACGGACGTTCCTCCGCGCGACGGGAGTTGCGATGGCTTTGCCTTGGTTAGAGTCAACCTCTGGTAAGGTCGCCTACTCGCAAGCATTGTCGTCCAATGATGTGAGGCCACAACGATTCTTTGGCATCTGTAATAACCTGGGACTCTTGCCAGAGGAATTCTTTCCGGCGCAGGCTGGGCGAGACTACCAGGCGTCGCCCTACTTGAATGTACTTCAAGATCACCGCGACAAATTCACTGTTTTTAGTGGCGTTTCGCATCCCAACGTCGATGGCGGGCATCCATCGGACATCAGCTTTTTGACGGCTGCGCCGCATCCTGCAAGCAGTTCTTTTCGAAACACAATCTCGCTCGACCAACATATCGCGGAACACGTTGGAAACCAGACACGTTTCCCGTCACTGACGCTGGCTGTCAATTCTGGGAACCGCAGCTTATCCTGGACAGGAACAGGCGTTTCGATTCCACCAGAGGAAAGTGCAGCTGCGCTTTTTAAACAACTGTTTTTACAGGGCAATGCAGCCGAAGTCGACGCACAGATAAAGAAGCTCGACACAGGACGCAGCATCCTTGACGCGATCGGCGATCAAGCAAAAGATCTCGAGCGTCGTGCGAGCTACCACGATCGTGGACGACTCGAGCAATATTTTTCCAGCGTGCGAGATCTTGAGTCAAGATTGCTTGCGTCTCGCGAATGGGAAGGTAAACCCAAACCGACGATCGAAGCCGAGCCGCCGACGGATCCAAACACTCCCGCGCAGTACATGGCAAAAGTTCGCTTAATGTACCAATCTGTCAAACTCGCTTTTGAGACAGACTCTACACGCTCGATTACTTTGATGTTGAATAGTGTTGGCACACCGGTGGTAGAAATTCCAGGCGAAACCATTAGCGATGGATACCACAATCTATCGCATCATGGAAAAGCTGCCGACAAACTTGCACAATTGCGTGTTATTGATTTTGAGCATATGAAGTTGCTTAATGAACTCATGACAGACTTGAAAAGTGTTGCAGAGCAAGGTGAATCATTGCTGGATCGGAGCATGATCCTCTACGGTTCGAATCTGGGCGACGCAAACGCTCACTCGACAACGAACATGCCGATATTGTTTGCTGGCGGTGGTTTCAAGCACGGTCAGCACTTGGCATTTGATCGGCAACAAAATTATCCATTGCCGAACCTGTTCGTGTCGATTTTACAGAATATGGGAATTGAACAAGACAAGTTCGCTTCTTCTACGGGAACCATGCAAGGACTTGAATCAGCATGATTACGTGGCGTCCAATCGACTGGCTTCGACCACTACTCGCAGTCACATTCCTCGCTCAGTTTTTCAGTGCGGCGATCTCGTTTGCCGATGAAAATGTTATCGATTTCGAAAAGACTGAAATCGGTAAGCCAATTCCAGCTTGGTCTGAACAAGGTGTTACATTCACTTTAGCGCATGAGCCTGAAAAGAGTCAGGCCAAGGGGCGAATCTCGTTCTTTCCTCATTTGGGAACAGATCGCAAAGGCGTCGTTAATGCGATGGCCAACGAGGCGATTCCAGTTCGTGTGTCGTTCGGAAAACCTATTAAAAAGGTCAAATTAAAGCTATGGGGGTCGACAACTAGTGCCGCTCTGGTCCAAGCATTTGATAATGAAGGAATGTTGATAGCTCAAGATGGTTTAGATCAAGTGCCGTTCCGGCAATCGCCAGAGGAACATGTTCCTTTTTTTGAATTGTCGGTAGAAGCATCCAACATTGTTTACATTGACGTTAGTGGTTCTAAGCCAGGCGGCTTTGTCGCTATCGATGAAATCCGATGGGAATTTGAAGGTAGTGAGCAAGCTGTTGTTAATAGAAATTAGCCACCTTCAACTGACAGCGTAAAGTTTCTTTTTCGGTACTCGAACAACTCGGTTCAATTTTAGATCTCTTACGTAAGGTTTTGAGAAATGCGTTTTAATTCGCGACGGTTTTTTTCACTGGCGATGTGCGCTGCATTTACCAGCGCCTCGGTTGTTCTAATGGCGGAAGAGCCAGATGCAAAGCCAGCCGCGCCGGATGTAGCCCTCAAAGATGTATTCAAAGGGCATTTTAAGGTCGGTGTTGCGGTCAATCGATCGGTGACTACGGGGCAAGGCTTTCGGCGGTCGGAAGAAGATGTAAAGCAAGATATTGCTCTTGCCCAGCGTCACTTTAATCATGTCGTCGCGGAAAATGAAATGAAGTGGCAATTGATTCACCCTCGCGCAGGAGCCGATGGCTATGATTTCGCTGCGGGTGACGCGCTGATTGATTTCGGCATGAAAAACGACATGGAAGTCGCGGGCCATACACTGGTCTGGCACTCACAGACTCCTAACTGGGTATTCGAGGGGACTTATGTGGCGGATGCTGCTCAAGCCGGCGATGCGACGAGTCCTGCTGACGGTACCGCTTCTTCTCATGTGTTGACCGTAGCACCTCCACGAAGTTTTGGTGGAAACGCACCACGGCCAGAAAATCCACCACGGCCTCAAAATGCGCCCGAGTCGGGAGATGCCGCACCGGGCGGAACTCCGAATGCTCCAGGTTCAGGTCAAGGTGCAGCGCCGGGGAATCGAGGACCCGGTCGAGGTCCTGGCGGGTTTGGTGGTAGGGGAGGATTTGGCGGTTTCCGCGGTTTTGATCTGAATGGCCCACGTGCGACGCGCGAAGAGTTGCTTGAACGCATGCGCGACCATATCCATGCGGTCGTCGGTCGCTATAAAGGCAAAGTCAAAGTCTGGGATGTTGTCAACGAAGCCCTCACGGACAGTGGCGATGAAGTCCTTCGCAGCTCGCCGTGGTCAGTTATCATCGGGCCGGACTTTATCGCAAAGGCCTTTGAGTATGCTCACGAAGCAGATCCAGATGCCATTTTGCGTTATAACGATTACGGTTTAGAGAATCCTGGCAAACGTGCAAAATTGATAACGCTAATCAAGCACTTGCAAGAACAGAAGATTCCCGTGATGGCTATTGGTTCACAGGCGCATTGCAATGTTAACACAACATTCGAAACTATGGAACAAGCACTCGCCGAAATGTCCGCTCTGGGACTGCCTATTCATATAACGGAACTCGACGTTAATTCAGCGTCTGGTGGCCAACGGAATACTGGTGCTGATGTTGGTGCCAACAGCGACGCAACTCAAGGCGGATTGGTCGACGATCACGATGTCAAACTGGCGGAGGCTTATGCGGGTATCTTCAGAGCATTTGATATTCACAAAGATGCAATCGACGTTGTGACCTTTTGGGGCATCAACGACGCTGTATCATGGCGCTCGCGCGGACGCCCGCTATTGTTTGACGGTTCCAACCAACCCAAACCCGCCTTCACTGCGGTGGTGGAAGTTGTGACGAAGAAGTAGCGTTATATCAAACGACGCAGCGAAGGCAGCAGCACATTCCGTTCTCCCGGCTTCGGCCGGTCTTGTTCAGCCGGTCTTTTATCGCAAGACTGTGGCCCTGCCACAGTCTTGTTGACCATGAAGGCTATCTATGCGTTCTATCGTTTTGTTAGGAATTGGGCATACGAATGCTCATGTCGTTCGCGAATGGGAACGCTCGCCCATTCAAAATTGCCAGCTCGTGTGTATCTCGAATTTCCCCAATGCAACTTACTCGGGGATGCTCCCAGGCACATTAGCCGGTCAATTTACAGATGATGAAATGAAGATTGATTTGGCGGCGCTTTGCGACAGGGCAAGTGCCCAACTGATTGTTGCTCAAGTTGAGCGATTGGACGTCGCCAAGAGAACGCTTCATTTTGCCGACAGGGACTCACTGTCTTTCAACGTGCTTTCCATCGGAGTAGGCTCCATGCCGTCAGGCTATCAAGATATTGATGCTCCGGCTCTAGTGCCGATAAAACCGATGAACACTTTTATAAGTCGTCTCGATGAGCGACTGAAGTTGGCAAAGGCGAGTTGCAAGCGTGCTGATTCTCGGCAGCTACGCATCGCGGTGGTCGGCGGTGGTGTCGCCAGCATCGAGATTGTGCTCTGTTTGCGAACGAGACTAGAAATGAATTATGCCGATATCGCGGCCTCGATACAGATTTTTACATCGGCAGCAGAAGTTGCCACTGAGCTTCGGCCTCGAAGCATCCGAAAACTGCGTCGAATTCTAGAGCATCGCGCGATCAGGGTAGTGACTGGTACAAAGATCGTCGATGCGACTCCAGACGCAATTGTTGACGAGAACTCGAATCACTACCAAGTCGATTGTGTGATTTGGGCGACGACCGCGAGTGCTCCGCCTATTTTGGGCAAGCTTGGTCTTACAACGGATGACAAAGGTTTTATTGCAACGAATTCAACGCTGCGAACTGTGGGCGATCTTCCAATATTCGCCGTCGGAGATTCAGGGACGATCCTAGACAATCCAGCACCGAAGGCAGGTGTTTATGCTGTGCGGCAAGCCCCTATTCTCTGGCACAACCTACGCGCTCGCTTCGATGGGCGACAGTTTCGCAAATTTGAACCGCAGCGTGATTTTTTGAAGCTGTTGAACACCGGAGACGGTAAGGCACTGCTGCAGTACAAGTGGTTGACTGCGTATGGGCGATGGTGCTGGTGGCTTAAAACCTACATCGATAAAAAGTTTATCGGTCAGTTTCAAAGGGGCTCTTCGCAGTGACTTGACAATCTGCTCGTGGCCAAGTGTGTTGGTGTTTTTCAAGGTATGATCTGTCGAGCAGTAAGGTCTAGCGGAATTATGTATTAATGCCGAAATGATACGATCATCGTCGCCAGCGCAACCATGTGTTGAAAAGCGATTTGACTAGTGGCGTCAGTCGCGTTCTGTTGTACTGATCACCTAGTTTGCGGATCGCTTCCGTCTGAGTTGGGTAAGGGTGAATGACAGATGCGATTTTTCTCAGTCCAATCTTGTGTTTCATAGCCATCGTGATGTGGCTGATCATGTCGCCAGCGTGAGCGGCAACAATTGTCGCACCTAAGATGCGATCGGTGCCTTTCGCGCAATGGATTCGTACGAAACCCTCAGCTTCACCATCAAGAATCGCACGATCGACCTCCGATAGTTGCTGAGTGTAGCTGCTGAGCTCAATGCCTTGCTCGTTCGCTTCATGCGGGAAGATTCCCACGTGTGCAATCTCTGGCGATGTGTAAGTGCACCAAGGAATGATTAGTGAACTTATTTTAGAGCGGCCCAGAAAGAGTGAATTCTGGATCACGATTCTCGCTGAAAAGTCAGCTGCGTGAGTGAACTTGAATTTGGAGCAAACGTCCCCCGCTGCGAAGATGTCCTTGTTTGTTGTCCGCAGTCTATCATCGACTTCGACGCCCTGCTTCGGATGCGATTTTACACCGACTTTTTCCAGTCCAAGCCCTTCCAAGTTGGGCGTTCTGCCTGTCCCCACCAATATGGCATCGCAGTAGATTCGTTGCTCGGCTCCAGCTCGTTCTACGACGACGACTTTGTCGTTACCACTCAACTCGACCTTCGTCACTTTCGCATCGAGTAAAATTTCGACGTTGTCACGCACCAGCGCCGCTTGCACGATCAAAGAAGCATCTTCCTCTTCGTGGGCGAGGATTCGTGCAGAACGTTCAACGAGCGTGACATGGGCTCCGAACCTTGCAAATGCTTGCGCCATTTCGCATCCGATTGGACCACCTCCGATTACGATCAGTCGGTTGGGCAATTCTGTGAGAGAAAACAACGTCTCATTTGTCAGATAGCCAGAATCTTTCAGCCCCGGGATCGGAAGCTCAGCGGCGCGAGCACCGGTAGCGATGACCGCCTTCTTGAATTCAAGAGTTGTTCCGTCAACAGTGACTGTATTATTGCTGGCGAAGCTGCCTTGACCAAAGTAGACATCAATACCGAGTTCGGTAAATCTTTTTGCGGAATCGTGCGGACTGATCGCAGCTCGCAAGCGTCGCATTCGCTGCATAGTTTCGGCAAAATCCACCTGAACTTCTGATGTGCTGATGCCAAACTGCGAGGCATGACGACAAGCGGCTGCTTGTCGTGCCGCGCGGATGAGAGCTTTCGAGGGTACGCAACCAACATTCAGACAATCGCCACCCAGAAGCCCGCGTTCGACCAGGGCAACTTTTGCGCCCAACCCGGCTGCACCCGCCGCCGTAACCAGACCTGCCGTCCCTGCTCCTATTACAACTAGATTGTAACGAGAGGTTGGCGTCGGATTCTTCCAGCCTGTTGGGTGAACACTCGCTTGTAGTTCAAGGTTATACTCATCGAGCGGTTGAAGCTGATCTTGATAGCTCATGAATCACTTTCTTTGGTCTGACGTCAAACCCTTGATTGACAGGAAGTGTGTATTCGAGGCGCACGGTCATTTTTGCTATGCACTGTTTGCATTCTCTAAGCCGTCGCCGTCCGGCGTTTTGCGAACGAGCGCGAGCAGTTTCTTTAAAGCCAATGGTAAGATTCCGAGAATAGCAAACGCCAGCACGAGTTGCCAGTTCAAGACATTGCCGACACCTTCGTCAGCCAGCACCTTCAAACTCGGCACGCTCGCGCCTGCATATACATAAGCAGCTGTTCCCGGCAGCATGCCAATCTGGCTTACCCACCAGAACGTTATCGCTCGGATTTTGGTTAGACCCATAACAGCGTTAATGACGAAGAATGGGACAACGGGGATAAGACGTAGCGTGAAGAGGTAGAAAGCACCTTCACGATCAAAAGCGTCATTGAAGGATTGGAGACGCTTGGAAAACTTACTCTG
Source organism: Njordella aestuarii (assembly GCF_056494165.1). Taxonomy (NCBI): domain Bacteria; kingdom Pseudomonadati; phylum Planctomycetota; class Planctomycetia; order Pirellulales; family Pirellulaceae; genus Njordella; species Njordella aestuarii. The sequence goes on along the minus strand of NZ_CM151397.1, from coordinate 4,534,094 downwards.
GACCCAATCTTGTAGAAAATAGCGGGTCATAAAAAAAGCCACGGTCGCACCACCGGTTGAACCAAAGCTTACGATCAACAGAGCAGCAAAGAATCCAAAATACCAACCATAGGCTAAAGTCAGGACCACCGCGCCGGGCAGCGAGAAGCCGGCGACGATTACGTAGATTGCAACCGCGATAATTCCTACGAAGTATGGATTGCCTGCGCGGTATGCGCGGAGCTGGGCTTCTTGGCTGGCAAGATAGTCAAAACTGAGGCGATCACCGAACGCCCAGAGCAGAAGGGCTCCGAGGACGGCTACGAAAGCGAACACCCCAAGCTTATAGAAACCTCCGTTAGACCTCTCATAATTCTGCTCGTTAGGCGACATGTAATGTCCTGCTAGTTTTCAGATGGTAATTCAACGAATTATGATAGGACTGCTTAAATGGGCGAAACGATTGTTGCTAGCCGCAGTTTCTTCGCACAAATGCGTTTCGCAGATCGTTTCAAATGGTACGATGGATCCTTCGAAGATGTCTTTGAATTTGACGCTGCTTGCTTGTTTTTATGGATTTCTGTAAGCAGGCGCACGATTGTCGTTGCTTTTCAGCATGTTATAACGGAATGGGCAGGATTGATGCCGTGCGAAACCTCACAGACCTAGACGCGAGTGGTCAAGTACATTTTCATGATTGCCATTGCACGTTGTAACTCCGAGTCGCCCGCTTGAGTAGCGATAACCCGCTCGAAGCGTTAGGATTTTATAGCTTCTATCCCATGATTGATCACGGTCGCACTGGCATTAAGTGGAAGGCACGATAGGGCCTTGACGATTTTAAACAACCCAGAGGAGCGTTGCAGCATGTCGAATACTCATCAAGTGCCACACGAAGTTACTGAAGCAAGCGTCTATCGCCGATACGCTGCTGCTGCACAAAAACTAGAGCCAGCACTTTGTTGCCCAGTTGAGTATGCTGCCGATTTTCTAACTGTCATCCCGGATGAGGTTATCGAACGCGATTATGGTTGCGGAGACCCAACACCTTATATTCGCTCAGGTGACACCGTGCTGGACCTTGGTTCTGGCGGAGGCAAATTGTGCTTTATCGCGGCCCAAGTGGTGGGACCTCAGGGGCGGGTGATCGGGGTCGACTGCAATCGTGAAATGCTTGATCTTGCTCGCAAACACGCTCCCACTGTGGCCGATCGGATTGGTTATAGCAACGTTGAATTTCGCTATGGCATGATTCAGGACCTTCAACTGGATCTTGGACGGCTCGAAGAAAATCTAGCGCATCATCCTGTTAAAAATGCCGATGATTTCCTCCAGCTGCGGCATTTGCAAGAGCAATTGCGTTCTCAGCATCCTCTTGTTGAGAGTAATTCCGTCGACTCTGTCATATCCAATTGCGTACTCAATCTTGTTCGACAACAGGATCGCAAGCAGTTATTCGCTGAGATTTTTCGCGTACTTCGCAAAGGTGGGCGAGCCGCTATTAGTGATATCGTATCCGATGAAACTGTTCCGGAGGACATGATGCGTGACCCAGAACTCTGGTCCGGTTGCTTGTCAGGTGCATTCCGGGAGGACGAATTCTTGCAGGCGTTTGAGGAGGCTGGATTTCACGGAATCTCAATCGCCAAGCGAGCGACAGAGCCTTGGCAGACGATCAATGGCATCGAGTTTCGATCAGTGACGATCGTTGCCTACAAAGGAAAACAAGGGCCGTGCTTCGAGCGCAACCAAGCGGTAGTTTATCGCGGTCCATTTAAGAAGGTCGAAGACGACGATGGTCATATTTATCGACGCGGCGAGCGAATGGCCGTCTGCGACAAGACGTATCAGTTGCTCTCTCGCGCACCGTACGAAGGGCTGTTTGACGGCATCGAACCGCGCGTCTCCATAGCGCTCGACGAAGCGGGATTATTCGACTGCAAACGTGCCAAGGTTCGTGACCCGCGTGAAACCAAGGGGCAAGATTACGAAGCCACGACTAATTCAGCAGGCCCATGCTGCGGAACGGATACAGATTGTTGCTAAAAACATAGGTATCCGTATTTCGCGGAAGCACGCTCGGGTCTAGCTGCCAAACTGATTCACCGACGAGGAAAACTCGTGGGGAGCTCGTCGGCAGTCAAGCTCGAGCATTGAATGTTATCACTTCAAATCAATCGAATCAAAAATGAAACTTCAGACCCTACACCGTACGGGCAACCCGCTTGCTTCGCCCACCGAGCAAATGCACATCTTGCAAGATAGCGAGCGATGTCGGGTTGTCCCGTTCAGTGAGAAACTTTCCGAGCAAGCCGTCTTGCCGCTGCTTCGCAAGCAACTGACCACATTGCAAATCAACGTCGGTAAGGTCTGTAATCAGACATGCACGCATTGCCACGTCGACGCGGGGCCCGATCGTCGCGAGAGCATGACGTACGAGACAGCCCAACAAGTGATCAACTTTCTGGCAAGGTCAGAAGTCAGCACGCTCGATATCACCGGCGGCGCACCTGAGATGAATCCGCAGTTCCGAACGTTAGTCCAGGAGGCACGCAAGCTCGACAAGCGAGTAATTGATCGATGCAACCTCACGATTCTGCTCGCGAACGGTTTTACCGAGCTGCCAGAGTTTTTAGCCGAACATCAAGTGAGCGTCGTCGCTTCCCTGCCGTGCTACCTAGAAGAAAACTGCGATGCACAGCGGGGTAACGGTGTGTTTGTTAAGTCGATCGAAGCGATACGAAGGTTGAATGCGCTTGGATATGCACAGCCAAACTCGAATTTGCGACTTGACCTTGTTTACAACCCAACCGGGCTAGGCTTGCCGCCAGAACAACAAAAGCTGGAAGCTGCGTACAAAACGGAGCTTAACGCCCGTTATGGCATTCAGTTCAACAACCTGCTAACGATCACAAACGTGCCCGTTAGTCGATTCTTGGACGATCTGCTGCGACAAGGCAAGTACGAAGAGTATCTAGGAAAGCTGATCCAAAGTTTCAATCCCAACACCATCGAAGATTTGATGTGTCGTTCTCTGCTGTCCGTCGACTGGAACGGCTACATTTACGATTGCGACTTCAATCAAATGCTTGACCTAGCAATCACGGATGGCGAAAGCCGAGTACATATTTCTCAATTGACCGACGACCTGCTTGCGGATCGCGCCATTCGAACAGCCAATCATTGTTATGGCTGCACCGCTGGTTGTGGATCAAGTTGCGGAGGAAGCTTGGTCGGTTAATGACTGTTGTTGATCACTCCGCGATCGAAACGGAACGTGATTGTTTTTTCGCAGAGCAAAAGGCGACCATCATAAACTCTCCAGCAAAGAACGACGATTTTGAAGTTCTGGCTTACTGTTTGTTAGGTTTCTGTTACATCGGTTCGCACAGAAGGAATGTGTCTTCCAAATGATTATCGTTCTCGCGGTCATTGTTGCATTTTTGGCTTATGCCAATGGTGCGAACGACAACTTCAAAGGAGTTGCAACGCTTTTCGGAAGCGGCACTGCGTCGTTCAAGCGAGCTATTGCGTGGGCTACGATATGTACTTTGGCTGGCTCAATCTGCGCTGTTGCCCTGGCTGGAACACTGCTGAAGAACTTTTCGGGCAAAGGAATGATAGACGAAGCTTTGGTTGCAAATCCAGAGTTCGCCGCATGCGTGGCTGTCGCAGCCGGCTTAACTGTTCTTATTGCAACGCGATTTGGTTTGCCAATCTCGACGACCCATGGACTGCTTGGAGCATTACTAGGAACTGGTATTGCTGCTGGATCAGTAATCGAAGGTTCAAAACTATTGACAAGCTTTGCAGCACCGTTGCTCTTCAGTCCGGTGCTTGCCATCGCAGCGACGATGCTGATTTATCCAATATTCAGAGCTATTCGACTGAGGCTCGGTGTCAACTCGAAATCATGCTTGTGTATTGGTACTCAAGTGCTAGAAGTCGTCCCCGCTTGTGACGCTGTACATATGGCTGCTGCCAAGGAGCGAATCGAGATCGTCCATGGCCGGGCTGCCACTTGCCGCACTGCATACTCCGGCGCAGTGTTGGGAATTGAAGCAGAGAAGTCCCTGAACGGATTACATTTCATGTCGGCAGGTGCAGTCAGCTTTGCACGTGGGCTGAATGACACCCCAAAGATTGCAGCACTCCTTCTGGTCATGCCTTACGTTACACCTTCACTTGCGTTGCTGATCGTTGGCGGCGCAATCGCTGTAGGAGGACTCATTAGCGGCCGACGCGTTGCGGAAACGATGAGCCACAAGATAACCCAGATGAATCACGGGCAGGGTTTCACAGCGAATATGGTCACCGCTATCCTCGTGATCGGTGCCAGTCGCATTGGGATGCCGGTATCGACCACTCACGTAAGCTGCGGGACGCTCTTTGGTATAGGAGCCGTCAATGGAACCGCGCGTTGGCGAGTTATATTCTCAATATGTGGCGCCTGGTTGGTAACGTTACCAATCGGAGCCGTCATGGGAGCGATCAGTTGGAACGCGGTTCGAGTGTTCTTTGCTTAACGAAACTCACAGCCAGTCGTCGATCGCTCCGCTGACCGAAACGCGAAACTGTTGTGAAAGACGACAGTAAGTGCAGTGTTGCGTTAGGCTGGTTAAGACCTATTTTCGTCCTAGGCGAGCTCGGGCTGCATGCTCGATACATGGCTGCGGTTAGCGCTTCTTGGCTCTGACCGCGTTCGTTTCCCTCGCGTAGAGAACGATTAGATTGCAACTAGTTTGAAGCTGCGTTAGGCATGTGTTTAGCGATGTAGGCAGGTTCACCCATCCGAGCGAGTAGGTCAAGTTGAAGTTCGAGCCAACTCATGTGGCCTTCCTCATCCAAAGCGATCTGTTCGAAAAGCTGACGGCTGCCGATGTCCCGTTCTTCGGAGGCTTGAATAGAGGCCGCTGTGTAAAAGTCGATAGCTGCCTTCTCGTCCGCGAGATCCGTCTCAAACATCTCCTTGAGCGAATTTGCACGGTGCGGCGTTTTCTCAAGTGCAAGCTTGGGATCTCCTTTAAGGAAGAGCATGCGAACAAGAAACTGCTCGGAATGTCCGAGTTCTTCTTGCATCTCTTCACGCATCTTAGTCGCCAACAATTCCATACCCCAATCATCTAGCACGCATGCATGAAGCTGGTATTGATGCATGGCCGACAATTCCATCGAAAGTGCCGTCTGGAGATTTGCTAACGTTTTTGCTTTCGACATAACTAGCCTTTTCGTAAATTGATGTCCAATTTTCGCCTAAACTTAAAGACGAAACTCTGGACGAATTAACCACTAGTATTGTCTGACTTTGTCAAGGTGGCAAACGGGCATGAAACGTGTTTGGTAATGAAGCTGGGCTAGCAGATGACATTGCTCGTTGTACCAATCAGTCAAACCTGCAACCTTGCACATCGAAGTTTGTCGTTTTTGGCAGGATTACTTAATCTCTCGCAAATGACAGTCGACCGTCGCAATAATTTCTGTCCGTAACATTCCGCCTGTCGGCCTGTCGTTCCATTATCAGAATTGGCATCGCAATTGTCATGGAACATCTCTCGGCAGAACGGAAGATAGGTGTGTACAATGGACGACTAGGCTAACGCTTTATGTCGTTCCTAGCATATGCAACTTTGTCGCGCAACTGTTTTGTGGTCGAGTCTGAGAAGGCAGTTATGGGAAAATCGCAATCTGAAAAGTTAAATCCGAAAGTCGACTTGTTTCTGCGGGACGGCTGTGGTCGCTGCGAACTAGGGGGAACACCAGAGTGTAAGGTCAACGACTGGAAGGCAGAGTTGAAACGATTGCGTAAGCTTATGGTTTCCAGCGATTTGACAGAAGAGGTGAAGTGGGGCGTTCCCTGCTACAGCTTCAATGGCAGCAACGTCATCATTCTCGGTGTTTTGAAAGATTGTTGTACGCTCGGGTTCTTTAAAGGAGTCTTGCTAAAGGATGCAAAGCGTGTCCTAGGAAAACCAGGGGAGAATACTCACGCAGCACGCCAATTTCGGTTTACCTCAGTTGAGCAAATTGTCGAAATGGAACCGACGATCAAAGAGTACGTCGCTGAGGCAATTGAGATCGAAAAAGCTGGCTTGAAGGTAGACTTTACAGCAAGGGAAGAATTGGCGATCCCTGAGGAGCTTCAACGAAAGTTTGACCAATTGCCAGCACTGAAGAAAGCTTTCGAATCATTGACGCCTGGAAGGCAGCGAGGTTACCTGATCTATTTTTCTGCAGCGAAACAATCAAAAACACGAGAGTCAAGGATCGAGAAATGTACGCCAGATATTCTGGAAGGCCGAGGATTTCACGACTGACCATCCAGCGTTACGGCTGCTCGAGCGATTGAGAAGGAACCTGCTTCTGCCGTTTTTTTCTCACGGTCCTAAACAAGTTGGTACCCGTGAGTATTGAAGGCCAGGTTCGATCAATTTCAAACTCGTCCGCGATGTTCTTGGTCAAAAGCCAGTTTGTACGGAGTACTTCTCTATCGTTCTCTTTGGTTAGATGCCCCGCCCAGGTTAACAGGGATCCATATTTGCCAAAGTTTGCTACAAACGAAATATGGTCGCCCGAGGCAAAGCCGCAAACGTCAAACTTTTCGTCTGAAATCATAGAGCTTTGCGGGGTCGCATACGTTCCTTGTACATTTCCGTCAATGTTTACACTGATGGACAGCAAGCAGCCATGTTCGCTTAACCATTCGCCGCTGAAATCGACTTCGGAGGCTGCGTCTGGGTCAAGTGCCCTGGCGCTTGCGACTGCAATTTGCATAAAATTTCCTGGGAAGAGTATCGAAGATTAGCATTTACAAACATGCGATTTCTAATGCAAAACCCCAATCCGGGCCAGACGATTAATAGCGTGCACATGACAATCCGATACATTCCGAGCAAAATTGCGGTAACCTGCAAGCCAGAACAGCTAAAGAACCGCTTACTGTATCGAAGCGAAGCTAGGACCGCTGACGATTGTGAACACAACTGACAAGCATTTTTCGAATGGCAACAATGGCTCTTGAGTCAGGCTTTACTGTGAAGTTCAGCTAGACCAGACGGCAAGTTCATTACCACTTGGATCGCAGAACTGGAACCGACGCCCGCCGGGAAACGAAAATATTTCCTTTGTGATTTTGCCGCCAGCTGACTTCACGGATGCCAATGAGTCTTCCAGGTTGGTGGAGTACAAAACGATCAGCGGGCCGCCGTGTACAATTTGTTCTGCAACACATATTCCACCACTTTCGCCTTCACCGCCCATTTTCCGAATCCCGGCGTACTGCGGGCCATAGTCGTTGAAACTCCAGTTGAAAGCTGCGTTGTAAAAATGCTTGGCTTGCTCCAAGTCATAAGCAGAAATCTCAATGTAGTTGATTTCGTGGTGGACCGGTTGATTTGTGGACAACTGCATTTCTCCGCTGTTATTCCGCTGTTATAATGCTTGCTCCTGGATGGAGCAGGTCTACAGTCGCGTAGAACTGCTCCCGCGCAGACGTCAATCGTGCGTGGGCTAAACTGTACAATTAAAAGCTGACATGGTGAATACGAACTATTGCCGGAGTGGAATACGAATTGAATATGCTGCGTTTTGATCGAGCCGAAGTGAGAGAGTTGAAGCGACTTGCGGTCTCTGCTTTGTTGACCCCGTTTTTCAGCTTGCTTGTAATAGTGCCGATTTCCTTACTTGCATTCCTCATTACTTCGCCGTCTCACATAGCAGATTGCGAGATTGGTTCGCTTTGGGCTCTGGAACAAGAAAAGACTGAGTGGACCGTTGTTCTGGCTGTCACTTTTGCGATCTCGGGCCTTCTGTCGTATTGGTCCGTTGGCGTGCTCGGGCGCATTTTTTCGCAGCCCCAGCCCGGAGCGAACAAGGTCTCGTAACAGTTTGGATACATGGCTTTCGCTGCGAATTCAGTCGATCGGTTCGTTCTTTGCAGTTGCCGGAAAAGTGGCGCGGCGACATTAGCAGAAGTCGCACGCCTTTTCTTCTCGCGCTGATGAATCAAGGAGATGGCGATGGCTCACAAGTTTCGAAAGAACGAGACGGTCGAATGGAAATGGGGCAAAGGGACGGCCACGGGGAAGGTAAAGGAATCGTATGACGAAAAAGTCACCAAGACAATTGGCGGCAAGGAAATAACCCGAAACGCAACTGACGAGGAACCTGCTTATTTGATAGAACAAGAGGATGGTTCGCAGGTTCTCAAGAGCGAATCGGAACTTTCGAAAACAGATTAATCGTCACTGGTAATAAATCGCGAAGTCTCCATCATGACTTCGAAGCGGTGTATCGGAAAGCTCAAGGAAACAGCGCTGTGTTAAGCCGAACTAAAACCTATCCCCGTGTTACGAATATTGCTATGGGCTTGTTAAGCCTTGTAGCACTTGCAAGCGACTGTGGCGCTGAGCAGTTTGTGTTGTTCGATACAACATTTAGTTATACCGCTGCGGATGCGCAGACTTCAAAGCCAAGTAAGTCGCACTACTATGTCAAAGGCAAAATGTTGAACGAAGAACGACCGGCGAACTGGCTCTCACCGGTCGATTATCGCAATGGAACAGTCCATGTACGTCTGGAAGCGATCGAAATGCCCCCCGATAGTGAGCCGACGACATGGAGCATTTGTTATATTCCGAACAAAGGCCAAAAGAATGGGTATGGTTGCCTCGGAATCAAAGCTTACAGCAAACCAGGAGTGTATGAGCAAGACATTCCTATGACTTCGTTTTGGGAAAACGATTCAATCGTGTGGACCGAAGGTATTAAACAGATGGACCTTGTGATCAAAGACAAAAATGGCAAGAAGATACATGAAAGGGCAGATGCCAAGAAATTTTTACCGACCAAGGTTCGAGTGACTTTGATTCAAGTTTCGGTTGGGGAAGAATACGATCCTACCAAGTACGAGGAGTTATTCAAATCGCGGTAGTCGACATCTGCTCGTCGTTGCTCCAGGGCAAAAGTTTTGGCATTGCGATTGCTAGTCGAGTTGTTCGTGCAAAACGACCCGCCTCGCCTTAACTGTTGATCGGTTGGATATGGAAGCAGAAACTAATGGTGTCATCCTTCAGTTCTTCCATAGCTATATTGCTCCTGACGGATCATTGTGGAATGGCCTTAACGAGCGTGCGCAGGAGTTAGCCAACGCGGGTTTTACCGCTATCTGGCTTCCACCGGCATATAAGGCGGCCGATGGGCCAGTCGATCTCGGATATGCCGTGTACGACATGTATGATCTCGGGGAATTTGATCAGCGTGGCAGCGTACGCACAAAGTACGGGACGAAGGACCAATTGCTAGAAGCCGTAGCCAGTGTTCGCAGCAAGGGGCTGCACGTCTACTGGGATGTCGTGTTCAATCATCGCATGGGAAGCGACCACGCAGAGGAGGTTCTAGCGACTCCGTTCAGCGAAAGTGACCGTCGCGCACAAATCGGTGAGCCTCGGAAAATTAAGGCCCATACGCATTTTACCTTCCCTGGCCGCAAGCAAAAATATTCTGCTATGGAATGGCATTGGTGGCATTTCACTGCCGCCGACGTAGACATTAACGACCCAGAGTTCGACGGTGTTTTTCTGTTCGAGGGTAAAGAATTCGACGTTAACGTCGACCAAGAAAAAGGAAGTTTTGACTATTTGATGGGATGCGATGTCGATGTAAAGCATCCCGAAGTTCAAGAAGAAATAAAGCGTTGGGGCGATTGGTTCAACGAGACGGTGAGCATGGATGGTGTCCGTTTTGACGCTGTAAAGCATGTCGAAGCTGGGTTCTTTGCGGAATGGCTCCAACATGTAAGAACGCATGCGCAGAAATCGATCTTTGCGGTCGGCGAGTATTGGTCATTTGACGTTGAAGCACTTCATGCATTTATTTCCGCGACAGGCGGCGACGTTGCGTTGTTCGATGCACCGCTGCAACGCAATTTTTCGGATGCGAGTAAAGCCGGGGCGGCGTTCGATATGAGAAAGATCTTCGATCACAGCCTGGTCAAAAATGAGCCAACTCTCGCTGTCACCATTGTCGGCAATCATGACACTCAACCGTTGCAGTCCCTAGAGTCAGTGGTCGAAGAATGGTTCAAGCCGCTGGCGTATGCGTTAATCTTGCTACGAAAGGATGGCTATCCTTGCGTATTCTATGCTGACTACTACGGTGCTCAGTACAAGGACGAAGGAGACGACGGTATGGAGCACGCGATTGAAATGGTAAGTCACCGTGAGCAGATCGACAAATTTCTCGCGGTACGAAGAAGATATGCATTCGGTGACCAACATGACTACTTTGACCATGAACGCTGCATTGGCTGGTCGCGTGTTGGCGACGACGAGCATCCCGGCGGCATCGCAGTCTTGATGAGCAATGGGGAAGATGGTCTGAAGGCGATGCAAACTTCCGTTGGTAACCAAATCTATCATGACATAACGGGTGCCGTTCATGAGACCGTTCAAACAAATGAAGAAGGTTGGGGGGATTTTCGATGTAAGGGCAGCAGCGTCTCGGTGTGGGTGACTGTTACACCGGAGGAAGAGAAATGATCGGGTTTCATTGCTCGCACGAGCTTTATACTCCGCGAGAATTGCTAGGCTACTGTCGCGATGCGCATCAAGCTGGCTTTACAGCAATAAGCTGCTCAGATCATATTTCGCCATGGTCGGCTGGAGGTCAAAGCGGTTATGCGTGGGCATGGTTAGGCGCGGCTATGCAACAGACGCCGCTCACATTCGGTACGGTCTGCGCCCCGGGGCAGCGGTATCACCCGGTTATTGTAGCTCAGAAAGCTGCCACGCTAGCTCAAATGTTTCCATCTCGGTTCTGGGTCGCGCTGGGCACTGGTCAAAATCTTAACGAACATATCACCGGAGATAAATGGTTGCCCAAGGCCGAGCGGCAAGAACGCCTTGTTCAGTCGGTCGATCTCATGCGGCGATTGTGGCGAGGAGAAGAGGTATCGGCTGAAGGGTACGTGCAAGCATCTCAAGCGAAGCTCTATACGCTGCCTGAGACTGCGCCTCTGATCTTTGGCGCTGCGATCACTGCCGAGACGGCGGAATGGGTCGGGTCGTGGGCTGACGGACTGCTAACAGTTGCCAAGCCATCGGTGGAACTTGCAAAGACCGTCGCGGCGTTTCGACGTGGGGGTGGTGAAGGAAAGCCGATGCGACTCCAAAGCGCCGTGTCATATGCGAAGACGCAAGCGGTTGCAAAAGAGGCAGCCTTCCGCAACTGGGGCAACGCCTGCTTGGATGTTGGTGAGCTACAAGATATTGCGATGCCGGAGGAAATCGACCGTCGCGTTGCGGATAAAGGAGCGTCTAAGATCGACGAAGTCTTGCGCGTGTCTAGCGAGCTAGCTCAACATATCGAGTGGATTCGACAAGACCTGGAGCTAGGTTTCGAAGCGGTCTATTTGCACTATGTCGGGGACGATATCGGTCAGTTCATCCAGTTGTTTGGTAAAGAAGTCCTACCGCATTTCGCGTAACGTATGGCGACTCTAAAGTGCATCTGGTTTTCTGCTGGTTGTGATCCCATTTCGACCAAGGCAAGCTCGGTCGGGATCCGCGTTGCATACTCCACCGCGAAAATTGCGAATATAATCGAAAACGCATTCAAATAATTCTCCTGCGTATTAATCGCAATGTTTTGCGTACAGCTCACTCAATGCCGAATCAAGTGTTGGGTATTGGAATTCAAATCCTTCTTGCGCGAGCCGCTTCGATACTACATAGCGGCCGTACAATGCGAGTTCCGGATCGGTTTTCAGGAAGAGTGGCGCTCCAATGCGAACCATCCATTCGAAGGCTGGAAGACCGATCGGAATGCAAAATCGGTTGGCTTTAATTGCATTTCTCAGAGTCCGCATAAATTCTATTTGAGACACAGGATTTGGAGCCGAGGCAATGTAAACGCCCGACATCTGTTCGTCAGCGATTGCACGCGCAAAGAGATGGTTTAAGTCCGCTTCATGAATCCACGACATCCCTTGCATGCCGCTTCCGACACGACCGCCGAAACCCAATCTTGCAATCAATCCCAGCGTTTCCACCGCTCCTCCCCCTGCCCCACGATTGCGACCAACAACAAAACTTGTTCGGAGAATGACACCACGCTGATTGTTCAGCTTACTATCGGCGAAAACTGCCTCCCAAGCCCTGCCAATGGTCGGGGCAAAACCAATTCCTTCAACCGAGTCTTCGGTGCATACTGTAGTGGGCGGGTCACCATAAATATGAGCTGTGCTCATTTGTACCCAAACGGGCGGTGGCAAATCAATTAATCGCATCGCTTCCCCTAACACGCGTGTCGACTCAACTCGCGATCGCAAGATTTCGTCTTGGTGATCAGGTGTTTTGATGCAATTGACTGTTCGGCCTGCTAGGTTTACGACAGCATCAGCGCCCTCGAGCGACTGGATCCAGCTACCAATCGTCCGGCCGTCCCATTTTTCAAACGCCCATTCACGGTCCAACTTCGGAATCGAACGCGTCAGCACCGTGACCTTCGCCCCAGCCGCAACGAACTGTGTTGCCATCGAAGTGCCAAGAAATCCACTGCCGCCAGCGATTACGATTCTACTACCGGATAAAAAGTTCATGTTCCACAGGTTCATCGAAGCCAAAGCAGCATAGGTTACAAAGGAAGTTGGGTTCCAACCGCAAATTGTGCAAGCAATTCATCGCAAAAGCATACGAGACTGCGAAATTACATGAAATAGTGCAACCGATAACGTTTGTTGCGACTCGATCAGATCTTCAGTAACGCTAGTGCTGCGTCAAAGCTTAAACTTAGGGTCGGTGTCCGCGATCGTCTCGCTTACAAAGCTCCGAAACTACGGGCGGGGCACATTTTTTTAACCCCTCAAGTCATCAAGTATTGCTCCCCTGCCAGCTCGACTGGCAGGATGCCGAGTTTGGCAAGCTAGATGCAATTGCGCAACCTTCCGAGTTTAACTTGTGCTTGCCGCCCGATGCGGCGAGCACAAGTTAAACTCGCTGGATTGGGAGAGCTTCGGTGTCTAGCTTGCCAAACTTATTCACCCACGAAACAAGTTCGTGGGGGTCAGAAAAGATGTGGGGTTGCAAAAAGCGATACGCCCGCGCAACAAAACTAATAACCCTAACCTATAAAGTTGACGCACCGCTTGTCGCAGCACGCACTGAGCCAAAAGTTCGAATCCTGGCGATAACCCGTAAGTTGAAATTTATTTCGTCGGCTCGGGGTTTGCGATGATCGTTCGTTGAACGAATTATTTTGAATGTTAAACGTAAGAGTGCTTTGTAGCGTTTTGGCTGGGCAAGTCAGATTAATGAGCAAGTCGAACCAGGAACAGGTCATTAGGCGGGCGGCTAAAGCTGGTCTCGTCTATGTCAACTCTATCGAAGAAGGCATAACTCGGCATCGCCAGGGAAAAGGGTTTGCTTACAAGACACGTTCAAAGAAGTCCGTTACCAGCGAGCGAGTGCGACAACGTATTGAATCTCTTGTAATTCCACCTGCATGGCGAGACGTTATCATCTGTCCAAAGTCGAATGGTCATATTCAAGCGGTTGGGACTGACGATGCGGGACGAAAGCAGTACATCTACCACGAGCGTTGGGAAGCGATCAGCAATGCGTCCAAATTTGATCGTTTGCATCTCTTCGGGAAGCTACTGCCGAAAGTTCGACGTCGTGTTAGAAACGATCTTAACCAGAAAGTACTATCGTCCGCTCGTGTGCTGGCGGCAGTCATTCGCTTGATGGACAAAGCCCATACGCGAGATGGCAACCGAGAGTACGCTGAATCGAACGGTTCGCATGGGGCAACCACGTTATTGGCTGACCACGTCCAAGTGCAAAAGACTCGCGTGATGCTCGACTTCCCAGGCAAGAGTGGACAGCAACACGAAGTTGAGTTCGTTGACGAAAAAGTTGCCAAAGTCATCCGCCAGTGCGAAGAGATTGAAGGGCAATATCTGTTCAGCTATTTAGATGAAGATAACGAGCCACGTCCAATCACTTCGACCGAAGTGAATCATGCCTTACAGGAGCTGAGCAACGAGGCGATAACGGCGAAAGATTTTCGCACATGGTGGGGAAGCGTGATTGCATTTTGTGAGCTAGAAAGCGTTGCCGAAGATGATTCGAAAACGGAACGCAAACGCAAAATGTCAGCGGCCATTACAGTGACTTCGGAGGAGCTTGGCAACACCAAAGCCGTTTGTCGATCCAGCTACATTCATCCTGGATTATTGAGTGCTGCTGAGTCGGGCGATTTAATAAGACTGGTTCGAGGTTTACCCACGAAAGCCAAGCCTGAGATGACGATTGGCGAGACACGCTTCTTGACGCTTCTTCCGAAACTCGACTTCACGTAAAATGCGACTCGCAATCTACCGGCAAAGTAATCACTGCACTGTCCGAGTCCGATAAGGCTCTTCTTGATTATTACTTTCCCGGAGAACAAGACTCGCTTTGTGCAGCGGTGTGTTCTGAATAGGTATTTCGATGAGCCAAAACTGACCTATACTGTGACAGCTCGATTTCTGCGTATTGGATAGGAGCATTTGGGCTCGAAAAGCCAAAGCAACAAATCTCGCATCGACTTGCGCGGAATGTGACCCGACCGAGCTCGCCTCGGTCGAAACGGGATCATAACCCGCCTAACGCATCACTGCGCTTGATGCATTAAACGGTCCCCCTTTACGTGAAGCGATCGTCTCGTGTGGCGATAGAGGCCCAAATCAAATAACTCAAAACGATCCTGTCGCAGTTTATTAAGTAAAGATACCATGGCACTTGAAACCCTCCAGCGAGTCGGGTGCTGGGATTTGAAGCCAGTCTGTAACAATTGCAGAATAGAGGTCTCTAAAATCGACCGAATGTTTTAAGTCGTCGTTTTCAAGCTCCAGTAGTGGCGGCAATTTACCGTAGCTTCGTGAAGCTAACTTGTTACCACACAGAATAACTTGGCCCGCCGTTCCATTGCTCTCAGTTTGTTGCTTAAACCTGCTGGAACTATTTGTCGTGGCCTACGATGCCCTTTAAAGAAACTGGTAGCCGATAATCGCGATGCAACTGAGCGAAAGTAGGATCGCAAGTGCTGCGAGCAATCCGTCACGCGCCATCAACGCTAATCCGAAAGCAGTGATCGCAATCCCTGCAACGTTGGCGCTGAATGGGACAAACTCAAGGAGCGGCGTCGAGGCAGCAATGATGATGCATGCTACGGCTATCGCAGGGTAACCACCATGATCAACAAGCCCTGAGAGACGCTGTTTGGTTACGCCGTCAAGCCATCGAGCGGGTGTTCGCATCCAACGCACCATTTTCATGATCGTTTGACCTTCAACTTGACGCTTTTCCATCCAATGTGGAATCCAAAGATGATCACGTCGCAAGATCATTTGCACCGCAATAATGATTACCAAAAATCCTAGGACAATCGGTACTCCAGGTATATCTGCTGGACCAGGGACCGCCATGATCAGGCCCGGAAGTAGAAGTAGCGGGGCGAAAGAACGCCGATTAATTGCGTCCAATGCGTTACCCAGAGAAAGCTTGCCACGACTCCTTGCTGCTTGCTCCAGCGCATCGAGTAACTCGTTGAGCGAATGTAGTTCGCGCTCTTCCAGGCGATCGTCGTCACGATCTACCAGCGAAGGACTGGAGTATTGCACGGCCATAGCTGTTAAAAAGCGATTGATAATAGGCTTAGGTTTTAAAACGCGATGACCCGCATGTTCTGCGCCGCTTTGAAGGAGCTGGAAGTCTATTCAGCGATAAATGAAGAAATGATGCCACAGGTAGTAACCAGTTCACGTGGCCAATGTCTGGTAATGCGGATGGCCGTCGACGGTTTTGCATTCTTATACTGACTCATCCAGATCATGGAAATCTAACTCTTAAGTACGTTACTGACGGCATCCAATTTGCGAGCCGACTTCGATACCGAATGTCGGATTTCATATCACGAACCTATTTAGTAATTGGAAACCTAGAAGAGGAGTATGTAAATGTACCACCACGTAAAGAAGCTGATGTACACAGTCAGTGTAGGCGAACCCAACGTAAAATTCGGCAGAATGCTGCTCGAACAGTTCGGGGGAGCCAATGGGGAACTGGCGGCAGCGTTGCAGTACTCCATTCAAGGTTTGAACTGCGACGATCCGAAACGCAAAGACATGCTGATGGACATTGGTACCGAAGAGCTTAGCCATTTAGAAGTCATTGGAAGTCTTGCGCGAATGCATTTGAAGCCGCTGAAGGGAGACGGGAAGTCGGCAGCCGAGGCCGACCCTTTGATTGCTGTCGTCGGCGGCGGAGGCGTTAGCCTTAACAACTCTCAGGGCAACCCGTGGACAGCAGACTATCTGAAAATAAGCGGGCAGTTGGAAGTCGACTTGCGAAACAATATTGCCGCTGAGGCAAGGGCCAAGATTACTTATGAAAGGCTAATCGATTTCACAGATGATCCAGGAACGATTGACACGTTAAAGTTTTTAATGACCCGCGAAATCACTCATATGAAAGCTTTTGCTGCAGCTTTGGAAAGCATGGGTAAGGGCCCATTCGAGATTGGAAGGCTGCCAGTTGACGATGCTTGGGTCAACAAATATTTCAACGACTCTACCGGTAGTGGCGAACTCGGTGAGGATTCAACGGGACCGTGGAACACTGGGGGCGATTGGGAGGTGACGGAGAGTCCTGCGTTCAAAGAGCTTCAAGCCCGCAAATAGGACCAGCGAAACCTCGACGCAACGCATCGCGCGCCTTACATTAAACAAACAGTACACGAACAAAGGTACTTAACGCAGAGGTGCGCCTAACGGATGGATGCTAAGGAATGTTGAGAGATTCGAGTACGAGCTTGTAAATTGGTATGCCGAGTGTAACGTTGTACGAAAAAGTTACGCCTAGCGAAGCAGCGAGTGGCAACGTAGGGCTTGCCTCGGGAATTGCGAGCCGCTGGACTGCTGGCATCGCAATGTAGGAAGCCGACCCACACAGAACCGCAAACAGGATGTACGTCCCCTGTTCGAGAGGAACGCCGACGGCCCGGCTGTAAAAAGATGCCAGGAGCATACCGCTGATAGCGAAAATATTGGGCGCAATAAGAGCAAACAATACAAGCTGCCATCCTCCGGCGCGAAGATCACGAAGCTTCCGTGACGCGGTAATCCCCATCTCTAGAAGAAACAGGCACAGCATCCCCTGGAATAGATCAACGAACACTCGGTCGTTTGCACTGATAACTTTCTCGCCCTGTAAACGGCTTACGAATCCGGTCATGATGCCGGCGAACAATAAAAAAATTCCAGGATTAAGAAAGACTTCATGCAGTAATTTGGGATTGAGTATGCTTATCTGCTTATGAGCATCGTGGGAATTGAACTGTTCAACCGTTTGCAAGGCAAGCTGATCGTCGTCGCTCAAGCTCTTGCGCATCTTATTGGCCTGTAACTCCTGGGCTTCACTTGTGGTAGCGATGTCGAGAGCCTGGACGCGCAGGGTACTCAGTTCTTTATGATCTTGTTCGTCACGCATATTCCCTTCGCTGTCCATGCCTTGTCGCCGAAATCGTGCAACCAGGATAAGGGCTACCAAGCAACCAGGAATCTCCATGACGGCAAGCATCACGGGCATGTAAGAATCGTAGGCGATGTTCGCGGCAGTAAGGAACCCGAGGCACGTGACAAAAGTACCTGCAGAATCGGAACCGTAATAGCCGGCTATGGTGGCTGCATCAATTCGACGAATTCTGGTCGTCCAACGAAGCATTCCGTACGCCGCAAAACCAATTGCGCAGTTGGTGCAGAAGCCAAGCAACATGAACCCAATTGCTTGAGCGTATTCATCGCGTGGCAAGCTCGCCAGCTCTTCACCGCCATGCCAACCAATTGCAAGGAGAAGGTAGAGCGTCAGGGATTGGTAAAGTGCCTTGGGAAATTCAAAATTTACTTTCAGTAGCGGTATAGCAAAACCAGCATAAAAGAATAGCAGCAGTGGCTTGAACAAGTTTGTCGCGAAATTGTGGAAGAGTTCTTGAATCATCTTGACCTCAGTGGTTTTTACTCACACTTGACTTGTTGGTCTCTCGGGCAGTTTCGCTTTGGCGTATGCGAGTGTTAGGTCATTAAGACGCAAGCGCACGGATTGACGACAAAAAAGGAACGAGTTCACGTTAGGGTGTACTAGCGGGCTGGCTGCTCCTGGCTGTGTTCATGTCGTTGGCTCAAGAAAGCTGAGACGCATGGGACTCTTAATGCGTCGCGTGATGCGTGAAAAATAATACGCGACACGGAAGTCGTCAATGGCGTTTCGTGGAAATCCGCATGGGGAACTGGAGGTGTGCGGAACTGGAGCGACGTCGGCAGAGCCACCAGAAGTGGGATCACTCAACTTACTAAAGAGGCTGCAGCGCCGAAGACCGTGCGCGCCTATCCAGTCTAGAGGATTGACCCACCACTGCATTGCTATTAGACTCGATGAGGTTTTCACCTGGGAAAACGGTCTAAACTTCACTGCCATCCATGTTTAGAAATTTAGTTCCGCCTTCGATTCAACTGTTAACCGAGATCATCATTCTCGCGTTAATGCTGTGCCATGCGCCGATTCCGGTGGGGCATCGGCACGGCGATAGCGAGTTGCGTGGGTCCGTTCAGGAGATGGAGCTGCATTTGCAGAAACATCATGGTGGAATTGCAAATGCGGAGAACTGGCCTGATGATTGGCACTGGCACTGGGTGTTTCCGGGCGAAAGCTGCGTCGATTTGGGCTGCGAGTCGACAATCGCTTCCAACACGTATCTTACACCGAGCCAACAGATAGTTGCATGCGAGGCGGGCTGCTTGAGCATATGCCTGTATTTTATATCGGATCACATGAATTCCCTAGCCAGGATTCCTGAGCGATGTAGATATTCTTTTCAATATATTGCGCTGTTACATAGCAGCCAGTCTTTGCCCGAACTCTTGGGCATCATGCGTTTATAGATAGCTGACTGTGTCTTGTTGCCTCGAAAGTTCGTACTTTCGAGTCGGTCTCGAATTTACAGCTGGCATTCTGAAGATGAACACGTATGAACCAATTGAAATCGCCTGTATTTGTGCGCGCAGTTCGATCCGCAAAACTAAGCATTCTCGCTGCGATAACGCTTCTTTTGCTTAACAGTCCAGGTCTTTCGCAGCAAGAGGCGAAACAGTCCGGCTTAGATTCTAGCGACAGCGGTAGTAACACGGAGCGGCCTACTGTCGTTACGTTACCAAAGCAAAACTGGAAGTCATCTGGGATTCAAATCCAACGAGTAGCGAGCAAAGAGTTTTCAAGAGTTCTGCGGCTCACTGGCAAAGTATCGCTCAATCAAGATCGAGTTGCTCATGTCTATTCAATGGTTGAAGGAACAGTTGACAGTGTGTCTGTAAGCCTTGGACAAACGGTAAAGGAGAACGATCTTTTGGCCGTCATCCACAGCCGCGAAGTTGGCGGTGCCAAGCTAGAACTGTATCAAGCACGACTTCAACTTGAACTACGAAAAACTCAGAACGAGTTGCAGCAGAAGATTGCGTCCAATGCCAGTGAATTGTTGATGGCCTTACGGCAAGGCATGGGGATTGGCGAAATTGAGCAAAGGTTTCGAGACCGTCCGATGGGTGATTTTCGAGAAAGAGCTCTCGCTTCCTATGCCGCGTACTTAAAATCGGAAGCGGACGTGCAGCGTTTGCAAGACGTTACGCAAAAAGGTGCGGTCTCAGGCAATCAGCTCCTGGCTGCGATATCAAGTCGCAATGCAGATCAAGCCACGTTTCAATCTCGCATTGAACATATCCAATACGAGCTGCAAACATCAACGTTAATGTCTTCTCAGGCCGTGAAGGAAGCTGAAGCGAAGGTATTGGTGGCTGCCACAGGATTGAAGATATTAAACGTTGACGAAAAGGAAATAGATGAGATCAATCCGGCTGAGCAGGGGGAAAGGCTATCCCATTATCCGCTCCGAGCTCCGTTTGATGGTACCGTGCTTACTAAAGATGTTGTGTTGCGAGAACAAGTGCGGCCTGATGTTATGCTGCTCAGCATTGCTGACTTATCGACGGTTTGGATTACGGCGAATGTGTATGAGGAGCATCTGCCGCTGCTCAATTCCTTTCGCGATCAGACTATCACGCTTCGTAACGACGCGCTGCCAGATCAGGTCTTCACGGCGAAAGTATTCTACACGGGTGAGATTATGGATGAGGCCACACGTACCATATCACTGCAAGCAATTGCAGACAATTCTGGTCGCTATTTGAAGCCTGGAATGTTCGTCACGATCGAACTTCCCATAACACAGGATTCTCATTCAATCTTGATACCAACTTCGGCCGTTCAAGACCATGAAGGCAAGACTTTTGTATTTGTCTTAACAGGCGAAGAAGAATTTCAACGCCGTGATCTCCTGCTTGGGGAGAACGATGGTCAGTCTGTGGTTGTGAAAAAAGGTTTACGCGAAGGAGAGAACATTGTTTCTGTTGGAGGATTTATCCTAAAATCGCAGCTGCTAGCTGATTTGTTGGGAGATGAATAAGCATGATCAATAAAATCATCGACTTTTCATTAGACAATCGTTTTATCGTCATGCTGCTCTCGTTGGCAATCCTTTGTCTAGGATTCTACGCAGCATCAACTATTCCGCTGGATGCGGTGCCCGACCTGACAAATGTTCAGGTTCAAGTTCTGACCAATTCGCCTGCGCTCGGACCAGTTGAAGTGGAGCAGTTTATCACGTTTCCAGTAGAGAACGCGATGAGTGGTATCCCCAATGTCGATGAAATCCGCTCGATTAGTCGCTTCGGACTATCCGCAGTAACTGTCGCATTTAAGGAAGGAACTGATATCTATTGGGCACGCAACCTGATCAATGAACGACTGTTAAAAGCGCGTGAGAGCATTCCGGCGGGAATGGGGACACCGGAGCTTGGACCTATCGCGACGGGCATGAGTGAAATTTATCAGTTTGAAGTGCGTGCCGAAGACGACGCGAACTATTCGTTGACGGATCTGCGCACGATCCTCGACTGGCAAATCGCGTTTCAACTGCGCAGTGTTCCAGGTGTGATTGAAGTCAATACCTTCGGTGGGGCATTGAAAACATATGAAGTCCAGCTGGATCCCCATAAGATGCAGAACTACGACATATCGTTGACGCAAATCATAACTGCGCTGGAGCAGAACAACGGCAACGCCGGCGGTGGCTATATTGCCCATAACGCTGAACAACGCCTCATTCGTGGTGAAGGACTCGTTCGATCGCTTGATGATATTCGGACAATTGTGCTCGAAAGCCGCAAGGGCACTCCGATTCGAATTGCCGACGTTGCTAGAGTCGAGTTCGCGCCAATGTTGCGTCAGGGTGCGGTTACTCGAGACGGCAATCGAGAGGCGGTTGTTGGAATGGTTATGATGCTGATGGGAGAAAATTCGCGGCAAGTTGTGGCCGATGTAAAGGCCAAGATTGCCGAGATTCAGAAATCGCTACCCAAAGGTGTTGCGATAGATACGTTCTATGATCGCACGGAACTCGTTTCAAAGACCATTCATACCGTAGGAGAAAACATCGGCTTGGGAGTGCTGCTTGTTATTATCACGCTGTTTGTTTTGCTTGGCGATGTTCGCGCTGGCCTGATCGTCGCTGCAGCGATACCTCTATCGGCGATGAGTGCACTTATCGCAATGCGATACGCCGGAGTGTCGGCAAATCTGATGAGCTTAGGTGCGGTGGACTTTGGCGTAATTGTCGATGGTGCGGTTGTTATGGTGGAAAACTGTGTACGCCGTTCGATGCAATATCAAAAAAAGCATAATGTCGATCATGTACCTGAAGGGGTGTTTCGCGAATCGGCAAAAGAAGTGGGCAAGCCTATCTTGTTTGCTGGTCTGATTGTTATCATCGTTTTCATTCCGATTTTAAGTCTGCAGGGGATGGAAGGAAAAATGTTTCGGCCCATGGCATTTACCTTCATGACGGCTCTATCGTCGGCACTAATCTTGTCTGTAACCGTGATGCCTGTGCTAGCTTCTCTTTTTCTTGCTCGACGTGTAAAACAACATGAAACGTTCGTTGTTCGAAAGCTTAAACAAACGTATCAACCGATGCTGACTTTTGCGATGAAACGTCCCTCTTGGATGTTCATCGGTTCGGTGATCTTGTTCGCCGGAAGTGTGCTTCTGGCAACAACGTTTGGCGTCGAATTCGTGCCAAAACTAGACGAGGGAGACATCGCTATTCAGGCGACGCGATTGCCAAGTGTATCGCTTGAGACCTCAATCGACATGACTAAGGCGATGGAACGGACTCTGCTCAAATTCCCGCAGGTTGAGACAGTAGTATCCAAAACAGGGAGGCCAGAAATTGCGAATGATCCGATGGGAGTCTACCAGACCGACATTTTCGTTCGCATCGACCCGAACGCACAGTACGCAGATGGAGAATCAAAAGCAAACTTGATTGACGATATGCAGGAAGCTCTGAGCAACGAAGTGCCGGGCAATACGTACAGTTTTACTCAACCGATCGAACTGCGAGTACAGGAGTTGGTGGCAGGAGTACGAAGCGATATAGGTTTAAGTCTCTATGGGGATGATCTTGATGTATTGAAGTCGAAAGGAGATGAGATCGTTCGCGCATTGAATCAGGTTCCCGGTGTTGCCGATGCGGCCGCGCAGCAAATCGCCGGGCTTTCTTACATGCGCGTGATTGTTCGCCGCAACGCTCTCGCCCGATACGGGATCAACGCGCGCGACGTATTGGATGCAGTTAGTATCGTTGGTGGCATGCCGGTCGGGCAAGTGTTTGAGGGGCAACGGCGTTTTCCATTGCAGGTACGCTTGCGACCGGAAAGTCGTGAGAGCACCGAGCAACTGTTGAATCTAAAGATTAATGATTCACAAGGCCGACCAATACCGATTTCGCAAGTAGCCGATATCGTGACCGAAGATGGCCCCGTCGAGATAAGTCGCGATGCTGTTCGCCGTAGAATACTTGTTCAGTGCAACGTGCGGGGGCGTGATCTGGCCGGCTTTGTTGCAGAAGCGCAAGCTGTGGTTGAACGTGACGTAGAACTGCCGGCAGGCTACACATTGCGCTGGGGCGGTCAATTTGAAAACCTGCAGCAAGCGACGAAGCGGTTGGCCATTGCCGTGCCTGTAGCGCTGCTCCTTATTTTCGCACTGCTATATATGACGTTTAATTCGGCAAAGCTGGCGATGTTGATCTACCTAAATGTTCCCATTGCGGCAACTGGCGGAGTTTTGGCGCTATGGTTACGCGACTTGCCATTTTCGATATCTGCAGGTGTTGGGTTCATTGCTTTGTTTGGTATCGCGGTTATGAACGGCGTTGTATTGATCGAGCATGTTCGTCACCTGCGACAGGGCGGCGATTCTCAACACGATGCTGTTGTCAATGGAGCAATGGATCGTTTGCGGCCAGTACTGATGACAGCCCTTTGTGGCGCACTTGGTTTCATTCCAATGGCGTTATCGGCCAGCTCTGGTGCGGAGGTTCAAAGACCGTTAGCGACCGTTGTCATTGGCGGGCTGCTCACGTCCACGGCGTTGACATTGCTCGTTCTGCCAACGATTTATCGCTGGTTCGAGCCCAAGCAAAATTCCGTAGAAGTCTACGACAAATCACAGTTTGTACATTGAATTAGTTGACCATAGAAGTGAGCATGGGACAGAGTTCTTGTCTTCACTGGATGGGCTTCGGTCGGCATAAATCTGCGGGACAGAGGGCTTGATCGCAGAGCGGCGAAAATCGACCAGCCTCATCTGCTGGTAGAGTCTGCTTGGGGCATTGTGGTTTTGGGACAGACTAAGCTTAAGGTTGAATTACTCCACTGTCTGGGATCGATCTTGGCTGTTCCAAAATAGACGTTATAAACTGATTGACTGCCTCTGGATGCGTAAGAGAGATTAAGTGTCCGCCACCGACGATGAGTTTATCTGCACTCGTGAACCGTGCCGGAAGAATTATGTCTTTTGCTCCATGGATGTGATAAATTTTTGACGGAACTTCGGGCGCTTGCGACCAATCCAAAATCCTCTCTAGCGACCATTTGATAATCGTAGGATGGGAATTGGAGAACTGTTTCGCGAGGCCACTAATTGTCGGGAGGATGCCTCGCATAACTTTCGACGTCAACGGCACACATAACAACTGAAGTAAACGCAGCGGCAGGAATTGGACTAATGGCTTCATTGGGCGAAGCAGTTTTATCCAACGTGGCAGTTCGTGCGGAGATTTTACGCTGCCGATAAGTAGGACTGCGGATGCTGGGATCCGCTGTGCGATGTGGAGCGCGATGATGCCGCCAAAGGATGCACCGCCGATGACAGTGTCGCTATCCGTCTGCAGCATGCTCGAAAGACGTTCACAATACGAGTTCAAACTTTCGTTATGTTGCGGTGTTAGCCAAGCCGGGACATGCAGTTGCGGGAATGCAATCTTCTGCGGAACGAAGACATTGGCGTCTGCCCCGAGCCCTGAGAAGAGAATCAATCGTTTGGAAGCAGAGATCATTTCGGAAAACAGACTGATAATGATAAGCTCGGAAGTGCCATTGATGATCAGATCAAAAAATCATGGTGATTGAACCGCGATACTACGAATTGTAAAAGGCAGGCATATGATGCACTTTGCAACACCTTTTTTTCGATCAACAGTAAGGCTAGTTCTAGTATGGCTGGTTTTCGCGGATATGGACGCGTGGTAGATTCAAAATTTGCGATTTTCATGATGCTTTGAGCTTCAACATGATTGTCGGGGAAGTCGCGTGCGATGTTCGAAATTGCAGCTGGCCGAAAGTTCAAGGTTATGTGAGTTTATGATTTTAACTTGGATCGATTACGTCATCATCGTTACGTACTTTGCGATCACTGTTGGGATAGGTGTTTGGTTCAAGGGTCGCGCTAGCAAGAACATCGCTGAGTTTTTTGTGTCTGGACGTTCGATGCCTTGGTGGATCGCTGGGACGTCGATGGTGGCGACGACGTTCGCCGCCGATACACCGCTCGCCGTCACGGGGTTGACCATTCAGTACGGTCTAGGTGGGAACTGGGTCTGGTGGTCCTTTGCCCTTGGCGGAATGATTACGGTATTCGTGTACGCACGGCTATGGCGACGAGCTGGTGTAATGACCGATGTGGAATTGGTCGAGCTACGATACTCTGGTAAGCCTGCTGCAATACTACGTGGCTCTCGCGCAATCTATATCGCATTGATTGTCAATCCGATCATCGTCGGCTGGGTTACGTCGGCGATGTTCACGGTGATGAACGAAACGATTCTTTATAACGTGGCCGCTACGCGAGTCGAACAAGCGATATTCGGCGACGGTGCACTGGACGCTCGGCCCTGGGTTTTAATTTTTGGTGTCCTGGCAATGGTCGGCGTTTATACGACCATCTCGGGAATGTGGGGAGTTGCAGTAGCCGATGCGTTTCAGTTTTGCATGGCGATGTTCGGTTGCATCGCTTTGGCATGGGTGGCGCTTCAACATGTAGGAGGCGCAGCGCAGTTGGAAGCTCGAGTTATCGAGAGTTACAGCGCGCAAGGGCAAGCCGCGCTCCGATTTCTGCCTGAGTTTAGCGCAGATAATGCGTGGCTGCCAGTACACGTGTTCTTGCTTTTGTTATTGGTGCAATGGTGGGCTACTTGGTATCCAGGCGCAGAACCTGGAGGCGGTGGTTATATTGTGCAACGCATGGCCGCATGCAAGGACGAACGGCATTCGTTGCTCGCTACCTTGTGGTTTCAAGTCGCCCACTACTGCTTGCGTCCGTGGCCATGGCTCGTTGTAGCTCTCGTCGCCTTGGTAATGTATCCCGAGCTTCGTCAAAATGAACTTGCAGATCCTGCCTTTGATTCGGGAGTTGGATTCCCTCGCGTGATCCGCGATCTTAGCCCGCCTGGACTTCGAGGTTTACTTACCGTAACTTTCTTTGCAGCTTTCATGTCGACGCTCAGCACACAAATAAACTGGGGGGCATCATATTTGGTTCGTGATGTGTATCAGCGCTTCATATTCCCGGAGGCGAATGACCGGCAGTTAAATCGAGCTTCACGATGGGCTTCGCTAATCGTATTGATTGCCGGAGCGATCGCTGCCGTGCTGATGTTTGGGACTTCGGTCGATGCTGCTTGGCAATTGCTGTTGGCCTTGGGCGCCGGGACCGGTGCGGTGTTTATGTTGCGCTGGTTTTGGTGGCGTATTAATGCATGGAGCGAGATTTCTTCGATGTTTGGATCGCTTTTCTTCTTCATCGTGATCGACGACGTTGTTGGAAAAACGGGTATCGAGCCATTGAGGGCAGAAGAGAAGATGTTCGTAGTAGCAATTCTCACGATCGCACTGTGGCTTGTCGTTACCTTTCTAACACGCGGTGATGCGCCGGAGCACCTGGACAAGTTCTACAGACTGGTTCGGCCAGGAGGTTATGGTTGGAAACCGATTGCTTCGCGAAATCCAGATGTTATTGTGGACCGCGATCTGGGCATATCGGTTATCGCTGCTCTGTGTGCTGCGACAATGGTGTATTCGGTTCTCCCACTAGTTGGGAATCTCATTTTCGGCCATTATTTACAAGCCACATGGATCGGAATTATTGCTTTGGCGTCTGCCGTCGCTACAGCAGCATTGGTCAATAAGCTCACAAGGCAAGTGCATAACAAATAGTTGCGAATAAATAGCGAAAGTAGTGCCGATGGAAAAAAACGAGCAGCTTGGTCCGAATTCGAAGACAGACCGAGTTTTGGCGTTGGATGTTTTTCGTGGACTCACGATTGCCGGGATGATCGTTGTCAACGATCCTGGCTCGTGGGACTATGTGTACGCGCCGCTACGTCATGCAGTTTGGAATGGACTCACGCCGACCGATCTCGTGTTTCCCTTCTTCTTGTTTATCGTTGGCGTTACCACTGTTTGGTCGCTCTCCAGGCGGAAGCAAGCTGGCAGCGAATTCTCGCAGCTTGCGGCAAAGATTTCTTGGCGTGTCGCTTTTGTTTTTAGTTTAGGACTAATCCTGTGGTTGTTTCCATACTTTCAGTTTCAGGAACTTCGATGGCCGGGAGTCTTGCAACGAATTGCAGTGGTCTATGGCATCTGTGCGGCAATCTATCTTTGCACGAATTGGCGAACACAGCTCGGTATCTGTATCGTGTCGCTCTTAGGTTATTGCGTCATCATGCAGCTAGTTCCAGTGCCGATCGATGACACGATCAAGACTGCTTTGGAAACGGGTGAAGTGCAGGCATCGAGTTCGATGGTGGCAGTTGAAGGACTGACCGTTCATGACAATGGAACGATTGCAGCGAACCTGCAGCCTGGCACGAATCTCGCTGCGTGGGCCGATCGCGGGTGGATTCCTGGCCGTTTGTGGGAAAGGACGTGGGATCCGGAAGGCCTGCTGAGTACCCTGCCCGCCATAGCTAGTGGATTGATCGGAGTGTTGTTGGCTCAACTGTTCAAGTCGACTCAGTCTGAAGATCGTCGCGCGCTACTGCTCATGGTCGCTGGCTTTGCGATGTTCGTTGGAGGTTATGTTTGGGACTGGTTTTTTCCGGCGAACAAGAATCTCTGGTCCAGCTCTTTTGTTCTGCTGACATCAGGTCTAGCTGCTTTGATTTTTGGGCTGCTGTATTGGCTGGTTGATATCCAGCGATTTCAGAAATGGTCTGTGCCATTTCAGGTCTTCGGAACGAACGCGATCCTCGCCTATGCTTTGCACGGAATCGTGTCGAAGTTATTGCACATGCCTATCGGCGGATGGACGTTCCCACCAGCCTTCATGCACTTGCTGACTTCCATTGGGTTTTCCAACGAAGCAGCATCGCTTGGTTATGCGCTCGCATTCACTGCTTTGATTTGGCTGTTGGTTTGGCCGCTTTACCGGCGTAAAATATTCTTAAGAGTCTAGCACCAGTAATCGTGGATTGTGCAATCGATTCCGTCACATAACTCAAGTGGGGCACCAAAAGTGAAAACTCGCATGCTGAATCAACGTCGTTCTGTTCGTCAAATGTTCCGCGCAGTAGCGACCGCTCTCGCCATCGTCGTGTGTCTTGATTCGACCGCAATATCGGAAGCAATCGATTGGTCGGGTTACCAATGGAGAGTTCGAACTTCGAATGGAGCCGAGCAAGGGCCTGGGCCCAATATCTTTGCTGATGGCAAAGACAACGTTTTCGTCGATGAAGCCGGCAATTTGCATTTGCGAATTGTCAAAGATAATAAGGGACGATGGACATGTGCTGAAGTTTCAACGATTACTTCGCTCGGCTACGGTACCTATGAGTGGGAGGTGGCTTCGCGTTACGATAACTTGGCAAAGAACGTGGTCGGTGGATTGTTTACTTACAACAGTCCCGAAAATGTCGCGCGGCAAATTGGTAAAAAGGTTGGTGACGCGATTCCTGACACACCCCACGAGATCGATATCGAATTCACAGGTTGCTGGGGTGATGCAAATCTATTCTATACAACGCATGATCCCGATATTAAGTCGCCAGGAGTACAGTTTCACCAAACGCTACAGGGTGACTTTACAACGCATCGATTTACTTGGTCTCCCGATCGGATTGAGTGGGAAAGCTACAATGGACATGTTGCTGGCCAAAGTGCACCCGAGAACCCGATCACCGAAGATCGAGGTATTGCGGAAAGGGGCAAAGAGGCAAAGTACACTTACACAGGGCCGGTTGTTCCACAAGATTTAGACGAGAAAGTTCATCTGAACCTGTGGATCTTTGACGAGAGCGACAAGCCGAAAGCACCCAGCGATAATCAACCGCAAGAGCTGATCTTGCGCAGCTTTCGATTCACGCCATTAAAGGTCGACGACCGCTGAACGTCGTTGTGTTAGCCGGGGAGCGGCAACGCCTAGATTCAATTACTTGCAAACAGAATTGCTCGATTATTAAACGGCCGCCGTCATCAACAGTTTTGTTCCGGCAATCAATAAAACTATTGCGAGCATGCGTTTGATCGTTGTATGCGGGAATCTGTGGCTTCCGAAGTAGGAACCAGTAGATCCTGCACACACGGCAACAATCGCTAGCGGAATCGCAAACGCAGGAAAGTGCTTTGTACTACTGAAGTTTCCCAAGAGTCCCGCGCTCGAGTTGGCAAGAATGAAAAGGGCGGAGACTCCGGCAGCCTGCTTGATCGTGGCCCAACGCATGAGCAGCAGTAACGGTGTCAAAAAAATTCCACCACCAGTTCCTGTCAATCCGGATAGCAAACCCAAGCCTGCCCCGGTCGGGATAGACACATATAGTTTTGGAAGACCTGCCGCCGCATCGTCGCTCGGGCGCATCAGAAAGCGAACGGCTGACATCAAGAGCACAATTCCAATAACGACTTTGAATACGGGGGTTGGTAGGTTAAGGTAACCACCGATAAAAGCCATTGGGACAGCCAGCAACGCAAATGGCCAAAAGAGTCGCCAAGTGAAATGGCCCTTGCGAGCGAACTGCCACGTTGCAATGGTTGCGACGAGGATATTGAGCATTAACGCAGTCGGTTTAATGACTTGCGGTTCGAAATCTGCCAGCGTCATGACTGCGATGTACCCGGAGGCACCGGCGTGGCCAACCGAAGAGTACAAGAACGCGACCACACCAATCGCAAGGCACATCAATATAAGAGCATTTGGCGTCATGCGGAAGTTGTAGCTCCTAGTGGCAACACATCAATTACAAATATGCGGACCCGAGTGAAATGGACGGCCAATGATGATCCACAAGAATTAACCAGGCTCCGTCACACGAATAAGCTCTTACATCACAGCCAAACGCTAAGCGGAAAATCTTATAGTTGCGACGATTCTCGTCATCCCGCAAACCCCAGTCAAGAGAAAACGAAGCCGAGGCAAATCTTTTCGATCCGCTTGTGACGGCAAACAGTTCAGAGAGAAGCTCGCTGCAGCAATCGTCGATAAAGAACGATATGCATCAAGAGAGCCGCTGTAACGTGAATCGTTGGCAGCCAGACATAGGGGAACTCTGCGATCCAAACGTTCGACGGCCGAAGCAGCTGGAACTGAGTCGGAAAGCTGAGGGTTGCGACCGAGACCACCCAAATCAGAAGAGCTATACCAAGCGTATTCCATGCAAGTAGTGCGCTGCGTGGAAGACGCTCGGCAAATGGTGCAATTATCAGTGCTGTAACGCCTGTGACGATGTCAAAATTCAGTCCACTCCATGTCATTTGCGGTGGTGCAATTCCGTCACTGACCGCTTGATGAATCAGAAGCTCAACGATTATTCGGAAAGACTGAAAGCCAACCAAGAAGGTTAGCGAGAGCTGGATCATCGAAGATGAGGCACTGGTGAGTCCAACCAATACTGAAAGCACAAAGCCGGAAGCAAAAAGGACAGGGGCAGCAGGTGGAAGGGATGAGAAATCACGAAGTCCTCCGCTCCAAGCAAGCAAAGCAACTCCGAACGTCCATGCAAAAATGCTAACTGACAAACGAAGGTTACATGCGGCGAACGAAATTGTGGCCGCTATAACAACTGAATAGAGAGTGAAAAGCGTTGGAAGCGTATGGACAGAAGTCAAAATAATCCAAACTAAAACAAAGGTTCGGAGAAGTGATCGGTGCTTCTCAACGCTCAGCTAGCTCATTGGCTCGGGAATCTGTTCCCTCACAGATGCACAGTCTATCTACTGCTTGAGGATTGCCAGAGATTAGGTAAGAATCGATCGTGTAGTAAATATCTCCAAGTGCTCCAATCGTGAGCAGTATGACCTCCAACGTAATACTCGTGGTCAATATTGTGCGCTTTTAGTGCGTCGACCAAACCTTGAACGCGGCTATTAAAACGGCTCTCTGCCTCTTGTTTGCCTTGACCGACGAACAGATAGTCAATCTTTTCGTTTACGTTCGGCGTGTTCAAAAACTCCTTGAGAGTCTCCTCTGCTTGCAAATCTCCAGCACTCAGTACACCGAACGAAGCGAACAGATCCAGCGAATTGAAGCCAGCAAACATTGTATGTCGCCCACCCATCGACAGACCGGCCAATGCGCGACCTTGGGGATTAGGCTGTGTAGAGTAGTTGGCGTCGACCAACGGTACAACGTGCTTACGAAGCTCGCTCTCAAACAGCTCAAATGTTTTCGCCGTATGTTCGGGATGATTTCTGTGGAGTACCTGGTTGTTAGGGATCGCAATGATCATCGGTTTGGCACGACCCTCGGCTAAGAGATTGTCCAAGATCAAATTAGCACGACCATCATAGATCCAGTTGTGCGGCAATTCTCCGCTGCCACCTAACAAGTACAATACCGGATATGTTTTATTGCGATCGTAGCCCGGCGGAGTGTAAACATAGATATCACGCTCGCCATTGGTGACATCCGAGTGGTAAATATGACGAGTTACCGCGCCGTGCGGCACATTCTTCACATCGTAAAAAGCCGGCTCAGTCCCATGGACAACTAATTGTGAATAGGGAGGCATTCCCGTGAATGAGGCTATCGTATTCGAGGGATCTGCAACCTGTACACCGTCAATCCTGATCAGATAAGCGTACATGTCGGGACGAACCGGGCCGATTTTTAACGTCCAGATGTCGTTCTCGCCTTTTTCAAATGGAATTGTCTGTCCCCACCCTTTGCCGAATGCCGCCAAGATGGCGCCATTGAGTTCGACGGTTTGCGCACCCGCTGCTTTGACTCGAAATGTCACTGTGGCATCGTCGTGGACTTCGGGTGAGTTAAGAGGTGCGCTGAAAGGCGTCAGATTTTCAGTATTCTTTTGAGGGTTCCAGTCGAGATTAACATTCGCCTGCTGCGATAGAACAAGCTCCGGCGCAAATAAGCTCATAGCCAGCGAAAACATAAAGAGAGAACTTCTCATACAAGGACTCCGAAAGTTGGTGCAGATAATCGAACTGTAAAATCACAGCCGGGAAACTGTTGAGATCAATTGAATGGCACAGACTAGTAGCTTAGTCATTATCTAATTTTTGACCATGAGAACGTAAGACGGGTCTCCTTGCCCGATCTTTGTAATGGGCGAAACGGGCCAGATGACCCGTCCTATTGCCGCAAGTGCGGATGTTCACTGCGGCAAATCTTTATTCGCTTGGGCCAATAACTGCCGTTTGCTGCAGAAAGAACTACTTCGTGGCAGTCGTTTCTTTTGCGATTAAGGAAAGCATCATTTCACCGTATCGCTTACCGAACTCTCGTGACCCTTCGGAATTGAAGTGCAACTTGTCGTCCGTCGTGCAACCTGCAGAGGAAATGACGTGAGCATTCGAGATCGCTTTAGGAAGCCCCGCTAAGATTTCGTTGAAGCCAGCACATTGCCCCTGTTGATCTGCGTGTACCAATTCACCGGCAAGCAATGGAACATCTTCGACTTTCAGATTCAAGTCGGCCATCAAGTTGTCATAGACCGACTTGACCTTGTTGGGCCATTCCTTGTCACCAGCGTTTGATTCGCCTTGATGAAGTAGGATGCCTTTGATAACTCCATACTTCTGGCCTTCTTTAGCCATTTCGACGAGATACTGATAAGGATTATCGCCGTAGTTCCTAACAAGGTTCTTCATCCAATCTCTTTCGTTTGTGATGTAAGACTGGAAAACATCTTTCTGGAACAATTCAATTTTGCAGCCAGGTACGGAAACCTTGATTACACCGACTCGTGTATCACTGGGCAGTCCCTTTACCAGAGCTTTTCCGAAACCATCAACCATGCAGATACCTCGGCCCTTTGCGGCCAAGGGCGGAACACCATGGTAGAACTTGTTTTTCTCCCAACCACGACTTGGATTTTCGAAGTCTGCCATAACGAAGAATCGCTCATCAACATCGCGGTCTGCGTCATTCATACGACCGCCACTTTCCATGTTGGATTGGCCAAAGCACAGATAGATGTGAAAATTAGGGTCAGGTTGAGCTGGGATTTGCAACGCTGTTTTCGCAGGCTGCGCGTTGGTTGCTTCCGTGGGCTTTTCGGCTGGAACACTGGTTAGTTGAGCGGTTTTTTCGCGTTTTACTTCAACTTCCGTGGTTGCAAATTCACCCACCTTACGAGTGAGTGCAATTGAGTCCCCAGAAACTTTTCCGCTATACTCGATGCGGATTTCGTTATCACCAAAGCTTAACAATTCTACAAACGAGAGATTTTCTCCGTCAAGTTTTACATCCTGCAATTCGACGTCGCGATTTCTTTCACCTGCGACGACCGCCGCGCGGCCAGTAAGATTTTGTCCATCTCGTTCAAAATTAAAGGTGTAGTTTTGAATTCCCATGCGAGTCTCAAAATCTGCCTTCCAAACTCCGCTCAGCTTGTCTTCGCTTGCAAACAACATTGGCGCGAACTCGCGAAGACTTCTTCTCCAGCTTTGCCACTCATGCGCGGTTTCTGGTGATAGATAATAGTGGCTGTTGATGCCCTCTGCCTCCAAAGCTTTGGTAGTCGCTTCGGGATCGCCACCTCGGCGTGGTCGCCCTCCTCCACCAACTTCTTTGCTGCCATAGCTAACGAATACAAGTTTGACTTTTTCTTTGAAGCCTTCGGTATTTTTGACATCTTCGGTGCTGATCGTCGCGCCGCTAAACAGGCCGATGTGCGAGAATTTATCCAAGTGCTTCAGCGTTATTGTCTTAGTTTCCATGCTGCCCATGGAAAGACCGGCCATCGCGCGGTTAGGTTGGTCCGAAAGCGTGCGGAAGTTGGAATCGACGTATGGAATTAGTTCGTCAACGAGAACCTTTTCGAAATGGCTGATATTAAAGTTTGCCATACCGCCCATCTGAACATCGTTAGTCATTCCATAGGTCATTGCGATAATAAACGGCTTCGTTTTTCCTTCCGCAATCAGGTTATCCATGATCAAGCTAGCATGGCCTTGGACAGCCCAGCCGTATTCGTTCTCGCCCCAACCGTGCTGGAGGTAGAGAACTGGATATCGCTTGTCTTGGTCAGCATCGTAACCTGGTGGAGTGTAGATGAACGCACGTCGGTTCGTCTCGGTGCTAGGTGAGTAGAAGAGAACTTCGCGAAGTTGCCCGTGAGGAACATTTTTAACTGCGTAGAAGTCTTTGTCCTTGGCAGGAATTTCAACGCCGCTGCCCCAACGCATCGCACCGAAAAAGTACTTGCTGTTTGGGTCTGGTACATCAGCGCCGCTAATTTTCAGCGTGTAGTAATGAAAGCCTTCATCCAGCGGACGAGTGTAGCCTGTCCAGACGCCGTTTTCATCTTTAACAAATTCGCTGCTGTCACGAAAGCTGCAAGAGACGCTGGTCGCCTCGGGCGCAACAACCTGAAATTTAATACGTCCTTCCGAGTTGACTTGCGGATACTCTTTGCCATCCTGATTCGTTGACGCCGGCTTCCAGTCATCGACGGGTACGACTTCTTGCGCCGAAGTGATTTGGCAAAACAATGCCAATAGGACTGAAAAGAGGACACGGATTTTTGTCATGGTGATCTCCAGATTGTGAGATAAGATTAGGTTTTGAACCGCCCCGATCTTTTTGGGGCACGTCGTTGCGA
The DNA here is from genome assembly GCF_056494165.1 of Njordella aestuarii. Lineage (NCBI taxonomy): Bacteria > Pseudomonadati > Planctomycetota > Planctomycetia > Pirellulales > Pirellulaceae > Njordella > Njordella aestuarii. The sequence goes on along the minus strand of NZ_CM151397.1, from coordinate 4,499,576 downwards.
CTGAAAGCGCGGAGGCTTAAGGGAGTTCCCGGGCACTTAGCAGATCGCTAAGGCCGTTAGTATACAACATTCAAGCGTCTGGGAACGGCCCTGGCAAATTTTCTCTTCGCCGATTCAGACCACTTATTCCGCAGTCTGTAAATTGTTACGCTGACGTAATTTCTCGTAGGATTTCGCGAAACAATTCACGTGGGAGGTGTTTAAATGCCCGTGGTTATTCTTGGAAAATCAAGGTCGCGAATTCTTTGAGCGATCTTCGCCAAGTTTGCCACTCGTGTGCGGTTTCCGGCGACTCATAGTACGCGTGCGTAATTCCCTGCTCTTCAAGCATTTTCCGAAATGCCCCGACTGAGCCTGGAAACGGTGCTGGCTCTTTGGTGCCCAGGCTGAGCCAGACGAGCTTGAGTCGGTCCTGGATCTCCTTGCCATTTTGAAATTTGCCGTCGAGGAACTTTGCCACGTCGATCTTGTCGCTACTTGGATAGTTTGGCGTTCCGCTGAACCCGCCTACGTGTGAAAAGATGTCGAGGTTGTTGATCGCGATCCGCATTGTTTGATTGGCGCCCATGGACAGTCCTGCAATCGCTCGATGATCACGATCGGCAATCGTGCGAAACTTGCTGTCTATCATGGGAACGATCTCCGAAACCATCACTTCTTCAAACGCAGAGGCCGGACGAGCTCGCTCACCAGATGCGTTTGAGTTCAATGGCTTGTTTGCATATCCGTTGTCCATAACGATAATCATCGGTACCGCATTCTTAGCGGCGATCAGATTGTCGAGTATGAGGTTCGCCTTTCCTTGTGTTGCCCATCCAGTTTCATCTTCTCCGCTGCCATGTTGAAGGTAGGGGACAGGATAGCGCGATTCGGTGTTCGAAAAGTATCCAGGCGGTGTGTAGACGAAGCATCTTCTCCAACCGTTGGTTATTTTCGAAAAGTAGAGATTCTCACTGGTCAGGCCGTGTGGGACATCCTTAAGTGCATAAAAATCTTGATCATGAGCGGGGACTTCGACTCCGCTGCCCCAGCGGCTCCACCCGTAGAAATATCGACTGCCAGGATCTGGCACGGAGGCACCGTCAATGTTTAATTGATAGTAGTGAAAGCCCTCATCTTGCGGTGGCGTCTCCACTGTCCAAGTGCCACTTTCATCTTTTGCCAAGTCGTATTTTTGCCCATTCAAGTCTAGCTGGACTTTCTGGGCATCAGGAGCAGCGAAGCTGACGCGGACGCGACCTTCGGAGTTGACTTGAGGAAACTTCTTGCCGACTTGATTGGTCGCTGCTGGTTCGAAATCGTCAACAACCGCTGGACTGCTTGGCTGTCCGTGGCACAAACTACTAACGAAAAGAGCTATAGTAAATGCAGTTGCACAGCGGAACTTCATGGTTGATAACCTCTTCACAATTTCGATAAGAGCAGCACGAACAGATTCAACGGAGTCTCTTTTTATAGCAGCTATCCTTGTACTGCTGTTGAACGGTTGAAATTGACAGTCAGCCAACAGTTCGTTTCTATGATTTATCAAGTTTGACCAGGATTCTACTTCACGGCTCCGAACGCTGCAAAGCAGGAGTTCTTGTGCAAAAGTTCGACTTGACTGAAGCCAACGTGATGGAGTAAATCGAGTTGGTAGGTCACTGGCCGAGGCGAATCTTCTTTGTCTATGTATTCAAAGACCTTTTCACGGTAAACCTCACCGCCTAGTTCGAACAGATAATTGCCGTAACGCTGCCACATCATCGCGTGAACGTTGGCAACTTCGTGCGATACAAGGTCAGTGATCCATATAGAACCGCCCGGGGCGAGCAACTGATATATCTTTTGAAAGGCGGCCAACCAGTCGGCATCGTCGCGCAAGTGGTGTAGCACAGCGGCAGCCAAGATAACGTCGAACGACTCAGCTTCTAATTGCACCGTTCGGAAATCGCCATGCCAAACTCGAACTGAACCCGTTCCAGCATCGCGGACGCGCTGCTCCGCACGTAACAACATCGGTTCACTCAAGTCCAATAGGTCGACGTTGAAGCTCGTACCATAAACTTGCCGCAAACGAATCGTGTTATTGCCCGCACCGCATCCGATATCTAGAACACGACGGATTGGATTGGTCGACGCTACGGCCGCATGCGAAATCAGCTCCATTGCCAACGGAGCGTCGATTGTGGCGGACTGGCCGGTTTCCAAATTGCTGAACCGCTCTACGTCATGATCAAAGCGGTCGCGAATCTCTTCAAGCGTTGATTTGTTCGCGTAGTCCATAATTTCCTTTAAAGTTATTGCCGCAGTAGTTCTTGTTAAGCACAAAGCGTAAGCCTGACTTCGTTTCCGGCTAATTGACGATCGCATGAGAAAACGCGGCGAACAAATATATACAACAAAGTGTTACGCATCGAGGGCGTTGGCTGCAAAGTCTACCACAACCGTGACGCTCTGAAAATATTCCTGAGCTGACCAGACAATGCTGTGGTAGAATTGCGATGAGGGCGACAGAAAGATTAACTGGACGTCGGTGTGTTGAAGTTGAATCGTCGTTGCGTTGTTCTTGCTAATAAAAGCGCAACTCCTTGCAATGCAACCGGCTGAATGGCTTATCGGATTTTGGTATCATGCTGTGAAAGTTTCAAATGAATGTTTTGATACTGGCCAAGTTGACCAATGCGAGATTCAATGTCCGCTTTGCAATTCGCTGGAGATCGCGTTGTTTTATCGCGAAGCGAAGCGAGAGTATCTGACGTGTTGTGAATGCGAATTAGTATTTGTGCCGCCCGCATACTTTCTGTCGCGTGACGCTGAGAAGTCGCACTATGACCAACATGAGAATGATCCGGCCGATCCCCGGTACAGGCACTTTCTAAATCGTCTTGCAGTCCCTCTGATTCAAAATCTGGCTGCGCACGCAGAAGGACTAGATTTTGGCTGCGGACCGGGCCCGACACTTTCGCTGATGATGTCGGAAGCCGGTTTCCCCACAACGTTGTACGACTCTGTCTATCAGCCGAATTCTGACGTGTGGATGTCCAGCTACGACTTTATCACGGCGAGCGAAGTTGTTGAGCATCTTCATCGACCGCGATTTGAACTTCGAAGACTTTGGTCGTGCTTACGCGTTGGCGGAGTATTGGGGATAATGACTAAACGTCGCTTTGAGAACCAATCTTTTGCGAAGTGGCACTACAAAGATGACCCGACGCACGTAAGCTTTTTCTCGGACGCAACATTCCAGTGGATCGGCCGATACTTCGCGGCAGATCTGCAAATCATTGGTCCAGACGTTGTACTGCTAACGCGATTGCCAGACTGAGTCCAATCGTGTGAAAGGCTAGAAGTGCGGCGCGATAGACGACAGCGTGTTTATTGTCCGGATACCGTCGTTTCAGCAGGCTCGCTGAGGCTCTTCTGGAATCTATCGGTTGAAACATGAAACTGCGGTTGGTCCGACATCGAAACTCGCACTAAATCCTTGGCGTTGGAAATCATCGTTCGGCACGAATCGCTCAAGTGCGTTAAATGCACTGTCTTGCCTAGTTGCTGATATCGTGCAGCGACCGAATGGATGGCTTCCATACCCGAATGGTCATAAACTCGTGTGTAATAGAAGTCAATTACAACCGTTTCGGGGTCTTGGCGAGCGTCAAAGAGTTCCTTGAATTGAGTTGCCGATGCGAAGAACAGTGGGCCATGTAGCTGATAAACTTTGGCACCATGTTCGTTGAACTGAATATCGGCGTTGATATTCTTCGCATGTTTGAATGCGAACGCGAGTGAGGAAACGATAACCCCAATGATGACCGCAGATGCCAGGTCATGCATGACGGCAGTGTAAGCAGTCACTAAGACCATAACCACGAAGTCTGTGGTGGGGACTTTGCGGTAGAGCTTTAAAGACGCCCATTCGAAAGTGCCGATTACGACCATGAACATCACTCCCACGAGTGCTGCCATCGGTATCATCTCAATCCAACTTGAAAAGAACATAACAAACGCGAGGAGACAACAAGCAGCGAAGATGCCCGACGTCCTACCTCTGCCTCCTGATTCGACGTTGATCAATGACTGGCCAATCATCGCGCAGCCGCCCATGCCGCCGAACAAGCCGCAGACAATATTTGCGAATCCCTGCCCAAGGCATTCACGATTGCTGTTGCCTTGCGTTTCCGTGATTTCGTCGATCAATGTTAGAGTCATCAAGGATTCAATAAGTCCAACTGCGGCTAAAACTGCAGCAAAGGGCATAATGATCCAGAGGGTCGCCAGTGTCATCGGTGGCAACGTAAACGACTGAAAGAAGAGGGTTGGGAGTCCCGCGCTAATGCTTGTTGATTTCGGATCAATATTGTTCATCGCAGCAGTAATGGCGGCTGCCTGTGTGGAATTTCCGTCCTCAAATTGTGGTCCGCTTGCATGAGCAGAGCCGACGCCCGCTTCACCAAGGTTTTCTGCCAGTAAAACCGATTTTGCGGCGGCAACTTTAGCGTTGGTCGCAAGCATGTCACCGACAGTCATGACGACACGGCTTTGACTCTCCGCTGCCATCTCTTGCGGCAATATTCGGTTCGATGCAATGCCAATCCCCGTCACCACGAGAATTGCAAACAGTGATGCAGGGATCGCTTTTGTTATTTTCGGAAGCAGCCAGATGATCGCCATAGTGATTGCGACAAGTCCGATCATAATCCACAGTGCCGGGCCTTCCATGTACCGTAAAACACCTTGCGGACTTACCGTTTTAAAGCTTCCGAACTGAGCCATGCAAATGACGATTGCCAAACCATTCACGAACCCCAGCATGACGGAATGCGGAACCATTCGAATCAGGACACCCAGCCGAGCCACTCCGACGATCAATTGGAGCAGACCACATAAAATTACCGTTGGGAACAAGTACTCAATGCCATGGATTGCAACCAAGCTAACGACGACCACGGCCATAGCGCCAGTTGCGCCCGAGATCATGCCGGGCCGTCCACCAAACATCGCACAAATTAGACCGATAAAGAATGCAGAATATAGACCAATGATCGGTGACAAGCCAGCGACGAAAGCGAACGCTATGGCTTCTGGAACTAACGCGATGGCAACTGTCAGACCGGACAGCAATTCATTCTTAAGATTCTGGGGCCGAGAACGAAATAGATCGAGCATTTAGATATGGAACTTCAAAAAGACGGCGAGGGGCACTAACGACCAAGACCAGTTACGATGCCGTCGCAATTGCGAAACTAAGAACACGCGATGAACTCAACGCACTATCGATTTAGGGCGGAGTGACAGATGAAATAGAGATCTGTGGATCGTGTTTCATGAACAAATATTTCTTCGATTAACGAATATGGCTAGTAGGAGGCTACCTCGTGGTCGGCTGATAAGCAAGGTCAACCGGTTCGTGTACCAACCGCGTTGCACTTTTGACATACGTTGATCGACCGCCAAGGGGCGTCATCGCAACTCTATTTGCATGCCAGTGCGGCCCGACACATCTTTGCAGTTAAGGTTTTTATTCTGCTCTTTTTAAAAAATCGCTACCGTCGCCACTCTAATCACTCATTATTCCGAGCGAAAACCGAACAGGGTTGACAAAATTCCTGCTGCGGCCTATCGTTGATCGACGATATACTATAGCATGGCATTATACAGTTTGGTTTCTGGAAGCATGGGAACGATGGCAAAAGCAAAGATGGCGACGGAGAAGTGCTGCTCAGTGGACGAGAAACTTTCGTTACCTGATGTCGCCTGGGCGGAGGATCTCGCCAAGCTTAGTTGGGCACTTGCTCATCCGGCTCGAGTCCGCATCGTCCGCTTGTTGCTAAGCCGTACTGCGTGCATGTGCGGTGAGATCGTCGAAGAAATGCCTCTGGCGCAATCTACTGTTTCGCAGCATCTTAAGATCTTGAAAGAGACTGGTTTGGTGCAAGGTGAAATTGACGGGCCACGCGTTTGTTACTGCGTTAACAAGGCTGCGATGGCAAAACTGAAGAAGTTGGTTGCAGAACTGTAGCGGTTCATCGAAATTTTGTGCGCAACAGACTTAGCGGGTGCGTTTCGCATGCATCTACCACATTTTTTTACACAAATCTATCGTGCTTCGTCGATAAGCGATGGCATGCAAACGAGGATCCAATGAACGAGCGAATGATTATTGACGATGTCCGAGATCAGTATGCAGGCGTTGCTAAGGGCACGCTAACCAACGACTCGATCGCAGTTAGATCGATTGCATCCGCGTTCGGCTACTCAGAAGCAGAACTGAATCAGTTGCCGGTCGAAGCAAACATGGGATTGTCTTGCGGTAACCCTCTGGCATTGGCGGGCATTCGAGAAGGCGAGATCGTCGTCGACCTGGGCTGTGGCGGTGGAATGGACGTGTTTCTAGCTGCTCGCAAAGTCGGAACTTCGGGCCGCGTGATCGGCATTGATATGACACCCGAAATGCTCGAACGAGCTCGCGCTGGCCAACAAAAACTAGGACTTACGAACGTTGAGTTCCTGCAGGCGAAGATCGACGAGCTGCCGCTACCTGATAACTCTGTTGATTGTGTAATAAGCAACTGTGTGATCAATCTTGTGCCTGACAAGTTAGCTGTGTTTCGTGAAATCCTGAGAGTGCTCAAACCTGATGGTCGTGTGGCATTGAGCGACATTGCATTGAAACAGGAGTTGCCGATCGAAGTAAAGCAAAGTGTGGAAGCGTATGTCGGCTGTATCTCGGGTGCAATTCTGATTGACGAGTACCGTCGCTTGTTAGAGCAAGCGGGGTTCGCTTCAGTAGTCGTCACCGATACTGGAGCTGACCTGAACGCTTATGCGATGGCAAGCGATAGCGGATGCTGTGGAGGTGACTCGTGCGGTTCGCAAGAAAAGACTTTGCACGAAGGACTGGCTTCCATCATGCAATCCTTTGACGCAAATGCGTATGCGGCGAGTGTACGAGTTCACGCTCTTAAGCAAACATCGACCAGTCCGGTGAACACGATTCCTGTCTTGAATCTCCAACCTCCTACAAAAGAAAATATCATGAAAAATGTACAAGTTTACGACAAGCCTATGTGCTGCTCGACTGGTGTCTGCGGACCTGAAGTTGACCCAGTGTTGCCACAATTTGCTGCGGATCTAGATTGGCTGAAGAGTCAAGGTCATAACGTTGAGCGATATAACTTGGCTCAACAACCGCAGGCCTTTATTGAGAATAAGGCAATTCATCAACTGCTGAGTACGGCTGGTACCGACTGCCTTCCTGTCGTTGTGATTGACGGTGAGGTCGTTAGCCAAGCGGTATATCCTTCGCGAGCGGATCTCGAAGGTTGGGCGACCGGTGCGCCGGCAAAGCAAATGCTTCCTGTAACCAAACAGAGCGGTGGATGCTGCGGAACAAGCGGCAGTTGCTAGTGATTTTTTGAGCGACAAAGCACAAAGCACAAAGCACAAAGCACAAAGCACAAGGGCCAAGCCAAGTGCCTTTCCAATTTATCAGCTTCGAGAGCAAACCTTACCAGGGATATATCATGGAATTTATTGAGCATCCAACGCGTAATTTGTTCTTTACCGGCAAAGGAGGAGTTGGAAAAACATCGGTTGCATGTGCGACTGCAGTAAAACTCGCCGATGGTGGAAAGCGTGTCTTGCTGGTTTCTACCGATCCCGCTTCTAACCTGGACGAAGTGTTAGGCGTCACGTTAGGGAATCATCCTACGGCCGTCCCTGCGATACCGACTCTATCCGCCATGAATCTTGATCCCGAGAAATCGGCGGCCGAGTATCGCGAAAGAATGGTGGGCCCTTACCGAGGTTTGCTCCCAGAGGCTGCCGTAAAGAGCATGGAAGAGCAATTCTCTGGTTCTTGTACGTTGGAGATAGCTGCGTTCGATGAGTTTTCCCGTTTACTAGGGGATCCAGCGGCGACTGCAGAATTTGATCATGTGATCTTCGACACAGCGCCTACCGGTCACACTCTGCGATTGCTGACACTGCCATCGGCTTGGGATGGCTTTATGGAAAAAAACACGACCGGAACCAGTTGCCTTGGGCCTCTCGCAGGCTTGCAGAACCAACAAAAACTTTATCAAGAGTCAGTGAAAGCGCTGGGTGACCCTGCCGTGACAACTCTCGTATTAGTTGCTCGCGCAGAACAGAGTGCACTTCGGGAAGCAGCGCGGACCAGTGGTGAGCTTGCTGAGTTAGGTGTGCTCAATCAACATCTTGTCGTTAACGGTGTATTCAAAGCTATCGATGCAAGCGATCCTTATGCTGCAGCGTTAGAACAGCGAGGAATGTCGGCGCTGGCAGCGATGCCAGAAGGCTTAAAAGCTTTTCCGCAGACGATTGTTCCATTAAGCCCCGTTGGGATTTTAGGTTTCGAAGCGCTTCGGCAGCTCGGCAACCTCTCGATGGAAGGACTGCTCGCCCGCACGGATTTCAAATCAGAGGAAACATCCGTCGAACAGTTGCCTTTGCTGGGTGAGTTGATCGATGATCTCGTAGCTCCCGGTCACGGGGTCATACTTGCTATGGGTAAAGGCGGCGTTGGCAAGACAACTGTGGCTGCAGCTATAGCAGTTGCGATTGCCGAGCGGGGATACGAAGTGCATTTATCAACGACCGATCCTGCGGCTCATATTGCTGCTGCGATGAACGATGAAAGCTTGCCGAACTTGTCAGTTAGTCGGATTGATCCGGAAATGGAGACAGCTAAGTATTCAGCTGAAGTTTTAAGCAAAGCTGGAAAGAATCTCGACCAGCAAGGCAGAGCATTGTTGGAAGAAGACTTGCGATCACCCTGCACCGAAGAGATCGCTGTGTTTAGAGCCTTCGCAGATGCTGTGGCGGCAGGCACAAAAAATTTCGTTGTGCTCGATACCGCTCCGACGGGCCATACCGTATTATTGCTCGATTCGGCGCTGGCTTACCACCGCGAAGTGACGCGCCAATCAAGTGAGATGCCTGAAGCCGTTGAGAACCTGCTTCCACGTTTGCGTGATCCAAGCTTTACACGCGTCTTGATTGTTACGCTACCGGAAGCGACTCCGGTGCATGAAGCCGCCGCGTTGCAGCGAGATTTGCGTCGCGCGGAGATCGAGCCTTACGCGTGGGTGATCAACCAAGTACTAAGCCCACTTCCAATTACGGATCCACTGTTGCGACAGCGGCGATCGCATGAACAAAGTTACTTACAAGAAGTTAGAGACGAGTATAGCAGCCGTGTTGCGATCATCCCTTGGCAGATCGAATCCCCGACTGGGCTTCGGGGGCTTAGCAGACTGACTCGCAGTGATGATTCATATACATCGTCAGCGGCTACCTTATAGTTCTCAGCGATCGTTATTTTGGCCCCGTCCGCTTCAACTGCGAATCGATTTTATTCGCGTTAGTCTTACAGCGGTTACTGCAAAAGCGGACTTGGCCCCATACCTTTTCCCACTTCTTGCGCCAGGCAAACGGACGTTGGCAATGGGCACAAACTTTCGTGGGTAAATTCGTTTTGTGATGCACCATGGCGAAATGATCGGTTAAACAGCGGCCCAATATGCGGTTGTCCGTCATTATAGAAGCTCGGCAAATTTGTGATCGCCTTCAAGATGAAACATTCAGTTACCCAATCGCTTTCGAAAAGCCAGGTTGACCGCATTATCCAGATGGCCTGGGAAGACCGAACTAGTTTCGACGCGATCCGCAGTCAGTTTGGTTTGACACCTGGTCAAGTTATCCAGGTCATGCGGCGAGAATTAAGTCCCTCATCGTTTCGGATGTGGCGAGCAAGGACCGCAGGGCGTAAGACGAAGCACGTGGCCAAACGTGGCTTCACAGTCGGACGCTTTCGATGTGCCGACCAAAAAGGAAGTTGATGTACTTCTAAACGCCGGTTCCAACCGAGGCACCTAAAGACGGGCAACAGTCTTATGTTTAAGCAAGCCGTTTCCACCGTTCCATCATGAACGCAACGCTGTATTGTCTGCCTTCATGTTGCCCAGTTCTAAAGCCACTTGACGCATGTGAAAGATCCGAAATTAAATTTTGGCTGACAAAACTTTGCGAGTGCGGTTGCGTGAAACGACGTACCGACATTAGCTTGTAGTTCCATTGACACATGTTGTAGTGTGTTTGAGCAGGCAGAGTGTTGTCCAGCAACGTTGTTTTGCAGAGGTGGACAGCTCATTTACGATTTACAAGTTGAAGGTTGGCAGCCTGCAGGACCGAGGACGCGCAAATATGGACGAATCAATACCCACAATCAGAGTGCGCAGAACGTGCTTTGATGATATTCCCAACCTGATCGCGTTACAGAAGGCAATCTATCCCGACATCCCTAGCTGGAATGCGGAAAAGCTTCGCGGTCAACTGGACGCGTTCCCTCGTGGGCAAATGGTTGCAGAAGGTCCCGACGGACTGCTCGGTTGTGCCAGCTCGATCGTTGTTTCGTGGGACGATTGGGCTGAGCCGCATAGCTGGAAGGAAATTACGAGTTCTGGTACTTTCGAAAATCACAATCCGATGGGCCGCACTTTGTACGGTGTGGAAGTATTCGTTGACCCAGAATCTCAAGGACAGGGCGTCGGCCATATGCTCTATGAAGCACGGCGCGATTTATGCAGAGCGATGAATCTGAAGCGTATCATTTGCTGTGGCAGGCTGCCCGGTTACCACAAATATGCAACGCAGATGACAGCTGAGTTTTATGCGCAAAAGGTTGTTTGGGGAGACTTCAAGGATCCGGTGCTAAGTTTTCAAATTCGGGAGGGCTTTAGCTATTGCGGTGTCATGGAGGACTATATCCCTGAAGACAAAGAGTCTGGTGGTTACGCTTCGCTTATTGTCTGGTTGAACCCAGACTATCGTTCTGATTTACCTGTTAATAACACTGAGAATTTAAGCTTATGATCGTTCGCATTGCGGCAGTACAATACCTGTTGCGCCAAATCAATGATTGGTCAGGATTCGAAAATCAAGTTCGTTTCCTCTTGAAAGCCGCCGGGGACTACAAGCCACAGTTTGTGTTATTGCCGGAGATCTTCACGACTCAACTACTCTCGTTCATGGACACGAACGATTTGCACACGTCGGTCCGCAACATGAATGACTATACGCGGCGCTACAAAGAGTTGATGTTAGAACTCGCAGCGCAGTGGAACGTTCATCTTATTGGTGGTTCGCATCCTACGCTGCAAGAAGACGGTAGGTTGCTTAACACGGCCTATTACTTCACACCCAGCGGTCGTGTTTTTCAGCAAGATAAAATACACCGCACGCGTTGGGAGCGTGAAAAATGGAATACGGATGCTGGAGACAAACTGCACTTGTTTGAAACGCCATTTGGGAAGATTGCGATATTAATTTGTTACGATATTGAATTCCCAGAACTTTCGCGGATGGTTTGTGAAGCGGGAGCTGATATTTTGATGGTGCCGTCGTGCACCGATGATCGTCAAGGGTTTCTCCGCGTCCGATATTGTTGCCATGCGCGAGCGATTGAGAATCAAGTTTTTGTTGTTATGACTAGCACGGTCGGCAATCTACCCGTTGAGGGGCTTGGGATGCATTATGGCCAAGCCGCGATTATCACACCGTCGGACTTCTCATTCGCGCGTGATGGGATCGCTGCAGAAGGCACTCCTAACATCGAACAGGTCATTGTGGCCGATGTGGATCTCCAGGACTTGGTCAGCAATCGCCTCAGCGGCACAACGATTCCTCTTTACGACAAACGCAAAGACGTCTACGAAAACGCAGTCGAAGTGATCGTTGTTTCTTGAGGATCTATATCGATTGCGCACAGCGTTTTTAGTCACTCATTTACGGGGCCGCAGTAATGGTCGCTGTCATTTAACTGGTGCGAAAACTATCCGTCGGTATGAGGTCAAGCTGGGAGTACCGTCGTCGGTGACTTCACAAATTACGTGAAAGCTTTCGCCAGATGAATTGCTCGGGATTGATATAGTGGCCTTCGATTGGTCATGACCAGCAATTTCAACGCGTCCCTTATAGCTTCCTGCGGCGGTCAAAACCCACCACTTGAACAACAACTTGTCATTCTCAGGATCAAACGATCCAGATGCGTCCAGTGTAACGCTCTCGCCGGCTCTTGGTGCTTTCGTCAAGATCTGTAAAGATTGATCGTCGTCGATCTTAACGATAGGGTTTCGATTCCCCTTTCCGTCTTTGGCCCAGTCCATTCGTGCGGCGAAGTTGTTGAAGGTCGCGGGATAGAAATGCTCTTCAAGTTTCTGGCATTCCTGATATTCAGGATTCTGAAAGTTGGTGTAGCATGACGTTTCTTTGTCTTCACTCACCCCCCAAGCGAAATAGCCTCCCCAGCCACCTTGCGTGGGCTCATCTGGGTTGTTAAGTCCAATGGGCAGTAGATGCAAGAAGGCGGGCGTATCGCCTTCAACACCGTATTTGTACTTTGGATAAACGGCTCCCAAGTTTCCGTGCCCTTGAATCTCGCTTTCATAACTAGACCAGTTTTTTCGACCTGTTCCATTCTGATATTTCCATGCACATTCGTCCCAAATAAAGAACAGTTGTTTCTCGAAGTCCCGGCGTAACCATTGGTGTGAACTGTCGCTGAATGGCGTTCTTTGATCCCGGTCTTGATCGGTAATAGTGTATACACGCAGCTTCGCAAGGAATGCGTTGAAGTCCTGTTCGCTCCTCTCCTGCTTCACTCTCCATACTGCTTGAGCCAGCGTATTGCCGCCTCCCCAAACTGTAATCCAGAGCGGACGATCGTCATCTTCATCGGCTAAGTCGATGATGAGTTTACTGCCGGGTGAATCGTTGCCTTCGCCCAAATGCGGTGCTCCGCGTTTCTTGCTGCCAAAGACTGTGTGACTACGTAAGTACTTAGGATTTGGCCAATAACCAATCGTTTGACGCGATTCATTTTCCAAGTAACCGTTTTGATTTGATCGTTTGCTGAGATTGGGAAGATCCTTTTCGTACGCATTGATTGCAAGATGAATTAAATCCATGAAGTCATCACGTGTGTTATCCAAACTCCAGCCAGTCGTAAATACTAGAGCCTCAATCTCCAATAGATCTGCGTGAGCCATTAATCGAACAAGCGATTCGCTATCATCGGTCTCCCAGGTTGAAACGTCAGTTAGCACCACCAGTCGAGGCTTAAGTTCCTCGCAAAGACAAATGGATGTGCTTGATATGACGAAGTATGCCAAGATATATGTGAATACGGTTCGGAACATACAGTACTCGCTTTTGATGAATGCTTAAGTGCAATAATGTGTATAGGGTCGCAATTCGATTCGAATCTTTTGAAGATAATCCAACGTATGTTTACTTATATAACGGGCGTCGATTCAACTTTAAGACTGGTATTGGCCTCCAGTTCCTCGCGACTTGGAAACGCAGCATGGGTACCCAGACGTGTTACAGCCAGCGCGCCAACGATACTCGCTCGCTTGGCCGATTCGTGCAGCGAAAAACCTTCGCCCAGGAATACCGCTAGGGCTGCTGAAAAAGCATCTCCCGCTCCGGTCGTATCTACTGCTTGGACTTTTGCTGCGGGAATATGGAAGGCACCAGAGGCATCCATGACGAAAGCCCCTTGGCTAACCATCGTTAGTGCAACGGAACCAACACCTCGCCTCATAAGCTGCTTGACCGCAATATGAGCTTCGTCCAAGTTGGTCACTGAGTTACCAACCAGCACTTGGATTTCGGTTCTATTTGGAACGCAGACATCGCACAAGCTTAGCAATTCTTCAGGCAGGTCGACAACCGGAGCAGGCGTCAAGACAGTACGTTTTCCCGCTGCGCGAGCAAGCCGAAACGCTTCCAGTGTCGAGTTCATCGGCGTCTCTAATTGACAGACAACGGCGTCGGCATCTTCAATGGCACGAGCGGCCCGCCGTACATCCGCCTGAGACAGGGAAGCGTTCGCGCCTGGTATTACTATGATGTAATTCTCCGCTTGGTCATCAACGATGATGGCGGCGGTACCTGTTGGTTGGCCGTCGACACGTCGTACAAATTCAGAGTTGATTCTATCAGCCTGAAATTGATTGATAGCTTCTAAGCCAAACGCATCGTCGCCAACGCAAGAAACAAAAGTCACGTCGGCACCAAGTCTGGCTGCCGCGACAGCTTGGTTAGCACCCTTACCTCCTAAGCCCTGGAGCAAACAATTTCCCGTCAGTGTTTCGCCAGCCTGCGGAAACCGTGGCGTACGAAAAGTAAGGTCAATGTTGGTTGACCCAAATACGCAAATTCGACAGGGTTGACTCATAGATTTTCCATTCGTTGTGCATCCGAGAAGACTGGTACTAGAGATGCTTCACTTATCGATGCACCAGTCTGCGCGCATTGCAAACTCGCTTTGGTACTCTTTGCGCCATTTAGAAATGCTAACGCCGCCGGGGCCATCAATGAAGTGGTTGGTGCGACCATCTCTCTTGAATTGTCCCCCCCAGCTTTCTTGCGTGGGATCATCTGGATTATTGAGACCTCGGTTGGCGCTCACAAGCCACAAGAATGCCGGTGAGTCACCTTCGCAGACTCCGGTGCAGCCGATGCCTTCGTGCGGGTAAATATCGCAAAGCGGACCGTGATTATGACGGATGTGTTCATTCACCCAGTCGAGATCTGAAATTGGATCATTTCCACCGAACATCCCAAAGTAAGTCTTTTCTGAATGGATGATAAATAGTTGTGGAAAATTTTCTCTCAACCAGCCAATTGTGCCATCTTGCACTGCAATCTGGTGAATCCGCAGTTTGCCGAGAAAGTCATCAAGTTCGGACTTGCTGCGAGTCTGCTGCACCCGCCAGATCGCCTGGGCCACTACACTGCAGTCGCCCCAAATGGAAACATAAACCGGACGTGGATCAGGTTTGTCCACGATTGCAATCAACGCATTCGATGCTTCGCTGTCTTTGTCTTCGCCAATGTTCTCAATGCCCTTCTTTCCCCACGTGCCGGTGCGACCCTCATAGGTTACTGCTCGTAGAAAATCGGGCGATGGGTATGACTGATCATGCTTTTTCAGATTGTCATGTACCTTGGCATAACGATCAATTACATCCAAAATGTACTGTTTTTTTGCAATGTTCGCAAACGTCCCCGACGAAGCGATCAATGCTTCGACATCAAACTCGTTTGCATACAATAGAAAGCGTACCATCGACTGCATGTCATCGGGATCGCTTTTCTGGTCATTCGGAAGATCTCCTGCTTTTACAACGCCGATAGGTGGGAAGTCGGTTGTGACAACTACACGTAACCTATTCGCCTTCGCCGGATTTTCGGCCTGTTCTGACTTGGCCGTTGAAGCGTAAAACGAGCAACAGATTGTTATTGCCAATACCTTTAGAAGCTCATGAAGTGACTTCACTCGGATGATTTCAATAGAATTTTTTTCAGTCATAAGTTTGGCCTCGGAGTAACGTCTTTTAACTAACGATGTGACCATTTGGCGTAATCCTTAAACAACTTATCTCCCCAATTACCATACCATGTGTAGCCGTTTCGACGCTCGCTACCGATCTCGTCGATGCTGTACTTGGCAACTCCATCACGATCACAGAAAATAGGCCGGTTTGATTCGATCTCATAGAATCTGGCCCACAATGATGGAGCTTGCGAATCTTCTGTCAGAGCAGGTAGCGTCTGACTCTTTCGATATCGGACACCTTGAATCTTGACGGCCTCAAACCAATAAACCCCTGCCTTCACCGCCTCGATTGTTTTCGTTGAAGGGGCATCAAGCCGCATCAAAAATCTCAAAATACCGGCGCTTTCACTACCACTAATAGAGACTAACTCGAATGCACGAGCATGTACTGGAGCAAGCGTATCGGCATCGTGTTGGGCACACCAAACAGTAAGCTTGCCGTTACAAATGATTTGACACTTTAGGATGCACTCTACTCCGCGTTCTACTGCAAGCTGTGCCGCATGGCGACGAGTGGCATCCAGAAATGCAAATTCTTGCTCACGGCTACAATCTTGCAAGAACTCCATTATGCGGATCATCGTGCCGTCATTAAAAGTAATATGGCGGTGATATTTCTTGCTGAGTGGGTAATACTGCGGCCAGCCTCCGTTTGCATACTGGGCCGCAATAATGTGATCGAAACCGAGTTGAAAGGCCTGTAGATATTTCTCATCGGCCGCGACACTAATCGCTCTGGCAAGAACTCTGAGTTCACTAATGGTTGCGCCGTTATCAAATGTTCCGGCCGGCTGTTTCTCTCTGACTTCAGATTTCTGTTGTGTCGTGTCTTGATTCTTTGGCCAGTCGCCATTATCCGTTTGCCATGAGAGAATCGCTTCAAGTGATTGGCGCCCATCCTCGCTGTTAAACCACGAGTCTGGTTTCTGCAAAAGGCGTTCGGCAGCGGTATCTGCCAAAGCAACGCCGTAAAATACAATCAGCAATAAAAGACTATTCAGAAATGAGGCTAACATCTGCAATGCTTTGGGAGGACATCTTGCCAGTCGCAGGTGTAAGGATATCTGCAAATTTGCCGTGCATCTCCCTGACAACGTGCCTGAACTCACGGTATTCTAAGCAGGATGAAGAAATTTGACATTAAGCGGCCTGAGTTTTCGCCTTATGGGTTTACGTGCGAACAATGGCTTCCGATTCGAATGCCGCGTCCCGATAGACACAATGAAATCGAACTGAATTGGCTTCAATCAGGTTCACTAACTTATATTCTTGGCGGAAATCGGACGACCATTCATGCGGGCGCGGTCGGTCTCTTTTGGGCCGCCCTTCCTCATCAGATTGTGGATTTTGGAGGCGAAAAACCGTACTTCGTCGCAACGGTTCCGTTAACAGAATTCCTGAGAAGCGGAATCGATCGGAACGTGATCAACCGCGTTTTGCTCGGAGAGTTACTTATCGACGTTGAGATTGATAACACCGACGATTCTAGATTTGCGTGCTGGGAAAAGGATTTGAAATCAGCATCACCCGTATTGGAGCGGGCAGCGCAATTGGAGGTAAGGGCCCGGCTGTTGCGCCTCTCGGAGCGAATATCAGCCGAGCGGCTTTCACAACCGTCGCCAATGCTCTCGCGGGCAGATCAACTAGCGTGCTACATCGCTAAAAATTACACTCAGCCGCTAACTTCAGAATCGATCGCAGTCGCAAATGCACTGCATCCGAATTATGCAATGAATCTCTTTCGTAAAACTTTCGGTACGACGATGACCGCTTTTGTTGTCCAACACCGACTCTCTCATGCGCAGCGTTTGTTAGTAACAACAGATGACTCAATTGTGAATGTTGCCATAGACTCTGGTTTCCAGAGTTTGAGTCGATTTAATGAAGTCTTCAAGCAAGAATGCGGTTGTTCGCCAAGAGTTTATCGCAAGGCCCACGGAAGCCGAAGTGAACGAGAGGAAGACGACACCAAATCTGACGATAACGTCTGCAGCTAATTATTTTGCCAAGTTTCGCTATTACAATGCCAATCGACAGCGACCACGGGCTTATGATCGCAGCCATCACGAAAAGAGAATTATGGTTCTTAAGGCAAAGTTGCCAGAACGGAAGACTCTTGTCAAAACATTGGTGCGGCAAAACAGGTTCGAAAGCCTGGACGGTATTTGATGAAAGGAAAATGCCTGCTGACTTCTGCATACTGAACAGTTGCTCCGGTGGTTGCCATCATGCCTTGTCGGAGGCGTTTTGCGGGCGATAATACTCTTGCGATTAGACATCGCCTCTGATTGATAGCTGCGAGTATACTAAGCACCAGAAACACCGTTATCGTACGCGTAACAATTTTGGCTTATCGCCTTTGCCTTCTTGCTAACTGGTCTTCGCTGAACAAAAGTATCCTTTGCTTACCTAATATAGGACGTTCGATGAGAGACTTCTTCAGCACTCAAAAAAATCTCCCCTGGCTTAAGACGCTGGCCGGGCATCGATATGTGTTTGCAATGTTGGTCATTTTTGCAATATTGATCGCGCAGTGGGCAGTGGATTCGTATCTGGGGCATCAGTATTTAGCAACATTTCTGCTCTTGGGGACGATGCTTTCGGCGTGGCAAGGAGGTTTTGGGCCAGCCTTGGTTGTCGGGCTTTTAGGACTTCTAGGAGTGAACTACTTGTTTCCTGCGCCTGGTAAGGGAGAGTTGGCGGGACTCGTGCTCTACCTGATGATAGTTCTTGGGATGGGCCTCGTTGGTTCTGGTATTTCGAATGCGAGGCGAAAGGCCACTTTAGAATTTGAGCGACTCCAGGCAACTCTCTCAAGTATCGGTGACGCCGTGGTGGTGATCAATCGCGCGGGAAAGATTATCTCGTTCAACGCAGGGGCGAAAGAGCTTACAGGTTGGACGGCTGACGAAGCGAAAAGTCAGCCTGTTGGAAAAATACTGGCACTGTTTGACTTGAAAACGAACGCCAGAATATCCGTTTGCACGGCTCTAGATATCGAGCAATTTTCCGCTTACCCAGAAAAGCCATGTTTGCTGCAATGTCAAGACGGTACATCACGTACCATCGAGTATACGGTTGCACCCATTTGCGTGACGAACACTTCGTCGGACGGCTTCGTTTTTGTTTTTAGAGATATTACAGAACGATGGAATGAGGAAAAACTCTTGCGATCCAGCGAACGCAAGTTTCGACATATGGCAGATGCTGCTCCAGTGCATATCTGGATGTGCGATGATGACCAAGATTTCTATTGGTTCAATCGCTCCTGGCTGTTGTTTGCAGGAACTTCGCTTGACGAGGCAGATCGGGACAGCTTTTATTCAAGAATACATCCCGACGACGTGGAGGGTTTTACGAGAGTATTCGATCAAGCCTTTTCACAGCGAGCTAATTTTACTCGAGAGTTTCGACTGCGAAGGCATGATGGCCAATACCGATGGATTCTTGACCATGGGGTGCCCAACTGGGATGCACAGACATTTGTGGGCTACATAGGGTCGTGCGTTGACATCTCAGATCAAAAACTGATCGAGCAAGCCCTGCGGGAAAGCAATATGCGTTTCAGCCAGTTGGCTGACAACATAGCGCAGTTGGCTTGGATGGCCAACGAAGTCGGCGAGATCACGTGGTACAATCAACGTTGGTTTGAAACAACAGAGACTACTCCGGAACAAATGAATGCTACTGGTTGGCCATGTGTGTTGCACCCAGACCAGAGCGGTGCTGCATTGGAAAGAATGCAAGCGGGCTTCTCATCCCAAGAAGCGTGGAGCGATACATTTTTGCTCCGCTGCAAAGAAGGCTCGTATCGCTGGTTTCTTTCGTACGCGATCCCAATTCGAAATTCCGAAGCAAAGATTACTCAGTGGTTTGGGACTTGTACCGACATAACCAAGGAGAAGGAGAACTCGGATGCTCTGTTAGAGCTTGCGCAGCGTCTGTCGGAATCAGATCGGCTCAAGAACGAGTTTCTCGCGACCCTTGCGCACGAGCTTCGGAATCCACTTGCCCCTATCAAGAATGCTGTGCAGATTCTTGAAATGATGAAGCTCGATAAGGAAGTGGAGGAATTGAGGTCCACGATGTCGCGGCAAGTGGAGCAGTTGATTCGCCTCATTGATGATCTCATGGACGTCTCAAGGATTAGCTGTGGTAAAATCGTTCTAAAACGTGAGACCGTTAATCTGGCGTCGATCATCAATTCTTCTGTTGAAGCTTCACGAACGATGATTGACGAAAACGGGCAAGCTCTCAATATTTCCCTGCCTTCACAGGAGATTTTCGTCAATGTCGATCCTGCACGTATAGCGCAAGTTGTATCGAATCTCTTAAACAACGCTTCGAAGTATAGCGCAAGCAACACGAGTATTACCTTAACCGTCAGAACCGAGAGCGGGTCGGCCGTGATTGAAGTAAGAGACCACGGGATCGGAATTGCAAGTGAGCAGCTGACTAGTATTTTTGAGCTGTTTTCGCAAGTGAATGATTCGCTTGAACGCGGTTCTTCGGGGCTTGGTATTGGACTAGCGCTGGTGAAGAATCTGGTTGAGCTGCATGGCGGAAGTATCACGGCCAAGAGTGAGGGCTTGGGGCTCGGTAGTACATTCAAGGTGGCGTTGCCTGTGGTCATTTCCACGGCCAACTTGCCCGGAAAACAAGTTGAGGATTTCGTGCCAATGCGTAATCTTCAAATTTTAGTCGTCGAAGATCAGAAGGCTTTGCGACTAATGTTGTCACGCCTGCTAGAGAAAATGGGGCATTCCGTTGTCGCTGTTGAAAGTGGCGAAGAAGCTTTGGACAAGCTACATCACTTTAAGCCGGATGTGGTTTTTTCAGACATTGCAATGCCAGGTATCTCTGGTTACGAACTGGCGACAAAACTTCGTCAGCAATTTGATACCGCGTCGTTGTTTCTTGTTGCGATGACAGGTTTCGGGCAAGAATCAGATCGTATCAAGGCACTCCGTTCCGGTTTCGAACTACACCTGGTTAAGCCCGTCGATGTGAGTCGGCTGAAGGAAATATTCTGTCAACTGGACAGTCCTGTAAGACAAAGTTGAAGGCGGAACGTTCAGTTAAGTATTGTCGATCACTCATGCTTAAATTAGCTTGCAGGTTCTGCGATCGATCGTCGGCATTTTCCCACCACTTGGAAGTTATTCAAATGATAGTTCGTAGTGTCAAGCATGGCTGGCGGGTTGTCTTTCATTCAGCTCATGCACTGCTTGCCCAAAGTCTAGCCGCAGAATTAGCAATTGAAGAAGACCTACCGTTCTGGTGGCAGACCCAAGTTGCGATTGGAATACATGATGATGGAAAGGAGCCGTTCTTGCCCGACAAGCATGTGTATCTAAGCGATGCGCGCGCTCCGCTCGACTTTACGCTGTCGACGATGGAAGCGAAAGATCGCGTCACGGATGCACGGACACAGATCTGGGAGGCTGTAAAGAAGCACCGCTGGATTGGACTGCTCGTGTCGCTACATAATCACGTTTTGTACGAACATGAACCAGTCAGCAATGAAATGCGGCTATTGCTCGACGAAGAATCGGAACGAAGAGCCAGTGTTTTAGCGCAGCTCAATGTTACTGCCGAGCAACTGAGAACGTCTTATGATTGGATGCATTGGTGCGACCGTTGTTCTCTCATACTTTCGGGCAATGATATCCCCGCAATGCAAAGGCACGTGGAAATCATCACTAACTCGCAAGGCGTTCGTTATGACTTGCACGCAGATCGGGAAGGAACGTTGCATGTCGAGCCTTGGCCGTTTCGACGTAGTCAAATTGCGCTCGCGCTGGAGACTCGCGAGCTGCGGCAATTAGCGTTTCCAGACGATGCTCAATTAGCCAAATCACTCCGCGACGCGACTGTTGAAGAGGTTAAATTTCGTTTCGAGGAACTCGGTGCCGAAAGTCAGCAAGGCTGACATATCCGTTTGTATCCCGACGACGGCGACGCTTATTGCCTGCAGGAGAACGCAAATGCGTGCAAGGGCCAATCAATTGTAAGCTTTATCTATTGCGAGTTCGCCTGGCACGCCTTCGGCTTACAAAACTGTCCGCGCAGCGTGCGCCTTCGTACAAGATACTGTGCCTGAAGTTACGAATTGAAGTGGAGGCAACATGTGGTCAAATCTCGCCCGTTTAAGCCCAGGGATTCTGTGCAGATTTTGCTAAATCGTTGTCGGATGCCACCGACGCCAATTCCGATTCGATATAATTACAGCGTCACCCACGGGAACGAAGTCTGGACTGACGGTGCACATAGCATAACACGCGGATAGGCGATCAGCTTTGTTCGCCGTTGGCATTTGACGTGTCGGCAACACCGGAGTTACCGATCGGACGTATCGTGAAATCAAAATCGCTGGGCGGCGGACTGTTTATTCGGATCGTTGTCGAGCGTGAAGTTTTGTGGATTTAATCGCAAGTGAATCCGTACCTGCCACCTGAACCGATTTACGATAGAAAATCTCGCTGGTCGAGTCTTGCTCGTTGTTTTGACTGGCGGGCTATTCGTGCTCGACTACAGAATAAACCTGCTTTTGCAAACGGTCACCCGATAATTGTCAATGGCATCGCATTCTTTATCGACCCCTACGACAGGAAGACGCTTTATGCGGGGTCACCCTCGGACGATCGGTCAGACGAACGATTGAAATTCATTGTTAAAGAAGTGCTTATCTCGCTTCCGATTTTCCTTGACGGCTACGCAGACTCCAAACCTCAAGTTAATAATCGACGACTTGTTGTGCGATTAACCTTTGATTACGGCGGGATTTTCTCAGACTATTTCCGGGCTGTAGAGATTTTGCCCGCTCCGCTGGTCTCACAGAGTCTGTATGGTGAATAAAGAAAGGTATAAGCAAAAGTGCGAATCACCTTTACCGGAGCCGAGCAATAGTTTCTCCAGAGTGGCTGATAGCCGAGCGCTGAAAACTTAAGGGCTGCCAGCGCTTTGCCAAACCAACAATCGCGCCGGGGTACTCAGTTTTCCAATCTTCCCAGGAAAAGTCAATGAAACGATTTTCAATTCTCAGCGTCTTGTTTTGGTGTTTCCAAATATCATGTCTCGCAGACGAGCATTACCAAAACGCTGCTTACGGAGTAGAGGCTAAAATTGTCGGTGACTGGGAGATCGTGTCGACGGCAAAGCTAGATGTTGACTTACGCTCTCTATCTGATGAGCAATTATCGGAACTCATTCGAGGTAAATATTGTGTTCTGCACCTGAGGAAGGGAGACACGAAGACTGCTCCTTCAATTACCATCGACCTGATGCCACTCACGCGGTCGAAGTTTCAAACAGCTTTGGAGCATGCTGAGTCATGGAAACGCGGCGCAATATCACGGGGAGAGACAGTTGAGCAAGGACCGGAAGCTTGCAAGATAGGTGAAGCAACCGCTGCTTCAATTGTGATCACTCGTTCTGCTAACAGTCGTTCCTTTACGACTTACCAATACTTCGTTCGTCGAGCGAGGTCGATCGTTTTGATAACCGGTATTGTGCATCAACCTGCCGATGAATCGACAACCGATCAACTCACTAGGATGATTGAGAACATCTCAGTCACTGAAGACGCAGATCAACCCAGTCAGGCGCAGACGCCGTAAAAACATATCTGCACAGGAGCGATTTTTGCTGGAACGGCTTGTCACGACTTGTCAGGATTCCAAGAAAACAGGTTGCGAACTTCGTTTCTAAACTTGACGATCCCAAATCAGGTCTGAAATGCACTATACTCTTCATAAAATGCACATCGTTTGGTCGGGACGAAGCCGACAACGCTGAAGGGGGCAAGCAGTGCCAGTCCTCCCGAAGACGGCCACAACCAATAGTAAGGTAGATAAGGCAAACCGTTTTTTAACAACTGAACATTTGCGATTGTGTCGACTTAACGTAAGTCGTCTTTCGCAGTAACCGAATGCTCTCCGATGGACGCACAACTTTTCATCCTGACGTTAGTCAACGACGCATGCCGCGAAATGAAGCTGCACGACAACTGGCGATCACCGTCCTGGACAGACGGCCAATGTATTCGCGCTTGTGTGCTGCGTCTCGAGCGGGGAGACGCTTCTGCTTGGCTTGAATTTCAAGAGCGCCTTGATTCTGATCGCGAGCTTACAGTCGCTGTACGATCGATCCTGCTGGAGCGGTACGCGGTATTCGAAGTGTCGGAGACGCAGGACGTCACTTTGAACTTGCCCCCAGATATCGAACTGTTCTCAATCGCAGACGAAGAACGCTTTCTTCGGTCGCTCAATGTTTGGGACCGTGAACCGCTTGCTGTTTTTCCTGATCCGGCCGTGCGTTACGCTCCCCAATATCCGCATCTTTACAAAACAGGGAAGGCGGAGAAATTCCTCGCGCCGTCCAAAAAGTCGCATTCCGAAATTATGTATATCGAAATGAAACCAGGATTGGCAGGCCCTGCACGTATCGGGCGGGTGACGTTCTCCAACACACGTAAAACGATCTATTACGATGGCAGAAAACTTCAATCATTGAATGGTTCCGGCTACAAGGCTAACTTTTATAACGTCGAATCAGGCATGTGGTATTGGGTTTCAAAATGCCGAAAGGATGGCAACGATGCGTTATATCCCGCAACGGTTGAAATAGATGACGATGTCCGCGAAGAATACTGGGCGGACATTCGACAAGAACCTGAGAACAAACACTTGACCAAGTTTCGTTCGCCAGGAAAATACTCGAAGCGAAAACCGTGTTAGGAAAGCTATAGGATGAAATCGGTTAACGAAGCTCGTGGGGGCGTCGACGCCCAGGCTGCTAATCAAAAAGTAGGGCACAAGCACTTGGGGGGCTCGTAGGACGCCAGATGCTTTGTAGAGTTGCCAAGCACTTCGGGACTTGGCGTAGGCAGATTACGAGCGCTAGCTTTTCCAGAGTGCTTTCGCATCGTATTCTTACCTCGATACTGATTCATTTGGTATGTTGACTGTCGCGGGGGGCCGGAAAAGAATAACAGAGGACGTGCATCCCACATGATTACGCCAGTCGTTGGGCGTACTGCGACGGAGTCGGTGCCTCGGGCGATTTGAGGTCAATGCATCTTGCACCGGCTGCCTGACGCGTGTTGGTTCTTGTTGAAATTTGCGTGAGTCGTAAATTTGGTTACACAATCAGAAGAAAATACTGCTCGCGTCGCTCGATCGATTTTGGTTGAAACGGAAGTTTACGAATCTTGCCTTTCGTCCCCGCTTCTTCCCTCAATGCTGTATTCGCTGGAAGCTTTCATTTCTCAGCTTTTTCACGAGATTGGAGTGCTCAAAAACGACAGTCTTGACGGAATCTATGCTGAGGTCGTTGAGAAGCGTGGGGAATTTGAAATGCGCGTAATCGGGAATTGCATTTTTGTCGTTGATCAGTGCCTTACTCCAATTGACGTTCGGTTTTCAGTTGCCTCCGATCGAGACGAAATTGATTGGTGCGAATGTAAGCTTGGCGAGATGGGACCGAACGGCATGGTGAGGACGCCCTACGGTGGCAATATTCGCATCGTTTGGGATCGCTTGAATGAAATAGAATGGTGCTATCACTTTGGGTATGGCCAAAGCAATGACACGCATGACCTCATTACCAAGTCCTGAACCCAAGTCAGTGATGATGCATTTAGTTACGTCACTAATATGCTCCGCAACTAAGGTAAGGCTGCTGCTCGTTGTGTATGGTTTTTGAACATTCGAGAAAGCGATGATCACTCCAGTAATTGGTATACAAGTCCGTCAAGACAAGCCAGTCTTTTCGAGACGTCAGTCGTTTGCAAAACAGTGGTATTACCGCGTCGTCGATTGGGCGACTGGAAGACGCTTTCGAACGGAAATAGAGCTTGGAGCGGAGTTGGACTCCTTGTTTCGCCGTGTTTGTAGCTGTCAAGACCGACGACATCTGCAGAAGTTGCTTGGTAGACCCGACTTTGCAGTTGCGGGCATGTCCTACCAAATTGAAGAAAAGGACGGACAAACAATAGCCCCCGATATCGTGGAATGTTATTCGGTATCGCGAATGCAAATCGAAATTTGGTATTATCAAGGACATGTGATGTCGATGACCGCTTTTTTGGTACCTAGAACGAATAGAAAGTGTCGCTAGTCGTTCGCGATATCGCTGAGCTGTTTGCCACAATGTCCTCGCTGGCAAGTGTCGAGTTCAACTGTGTGGTTTTGGTCGTTCTTTTGGAATAGCTAGATGAAAGAATTGTTACAGACGATATCGCGGCTCTATGTTGATGGAATTTCTGAAGCACTGAACAACCTTCAACCGCTTGACAAGCTCTATGTAGCGTTCGTTCCCTACTTCGGGTGGGACGCTTATCCGTCAGATCACGCGGAGCACGGTCAAAGAATTTACGCGGTCCCTTCAAGCTACAGATATAGCATTGAAAGGAAGCATGCTTCTGTCGAAGCAAGAGAGTATTTTCTCTATGGTTGGGGGGAATTCATTAACGGCGCAGGAACTGTCTCAATTGAGTCAGAAGAACTCTATAAAGCCCTGCTTCAGTGGTACGAATACCAACAATCAGACAACTGCGATATCGATCAGTATGAATGTTTGCGGATGATCGGCAGCACGTTAGCAGATGCTTGTATGTCATTGAATCTCAGAAAGTGGAGCTCTGATTACTACACTGACGATTTTGTAGTGTTCACCGATTGCATGTCAATGGAAAAGCACGAACATGGGCTTGCACATTGTGTACCCGATCAATGGATGAAAAGGATGTTGGCAGAAGGCATGTTTCAAAATAGATTTTGAACGGCATGAACCACCATGTAACCGCTATATCAATCTGTTTGGCTTGAGTAACATTAATCGTCGGAGTTCGCTGAACTCTATAGTTGTGTGCCCAACATCAGAAGATCCGACTGCGAAAGGAAACATAGATGACCGTATCGTCTAGCACTCCCGGTGGATGGCCAGGACGCTGTGTTCTCTGTGGTGCAGATTTCCACGTTGAATTCTCCGATCCCGGAAACGACGCGACTTGTCCGAACTGCGGGCACTTGATGATCGAATCTGTCGATCTCCTCAATAAATACAAATCGTTCATTCAGCGGGCACATGGGGGTTCAGTTTTCAAACTTGACACTCCCCTAGAAAACCTGTCGATGGACTGCGACGCGCTGAAAAATATCGAGTTTGTAATGCAACTTGAAGAGGAGGTTGGAGTTTGGATTTCCGAGGACGAAGCGGCAAGCATCCATACCGTTGGAGATGCAATTCGGTATATTTTGGAATATCGCCGTCGCCAAACCGAGACGTAACAACGTGTGCACAACGGACGGAAGTGAATGAACGACGAGTTGTCGAGATTCAAATCTCAGGAACTATTCCTTTCACCGGCGGTAAAGTGAGCGCCGCAACTACGAAGTGATGCGTGTACTGAAAACCATCGTTGAAATTGCATGCGAGATTGGAGGTCGCGGATGTGTTGTTTGCGCGGAGTTGCTCTAAGCAGACAGTCCCGCTGTTCGCATGGAAGACCACATCAACTAGCATCGTCCAGATGGTTCAGAAATCCGCACCGCTATTAGTGGACTCGGAATGATTCGAACGACCGAGCGCAAGAGTCTTCCGTTACTTCTACGGAGTAACATTCACAAGGATGAGATTCCTTCTGGTGCCATCTTGATGATTCACAAGGAATCGCCTTACGACACGAATGCTTCCCTATCGGTGATACCGTTGGAATAGTCGAAAGCCATAGCAATACGCGTGAAAAAAAGGGAACCATTTCCGAAAAGTCAGGGAGTATGCGAAATAGAATATGGCAGTATACAATTCAGGCAGCAGATAAATGAGATCTGGGTTGTCCCGGTGCGGTAGACCTTGCAATCGTTGCAGAAGCCACATAACAATCATTTGTGTATAACCGCGGGCCGGACATACTCGACTATTTTCAATCTAACTTGCTGCCGCCAGATGAGTAGGAGGCCATTCTCGCTATATCATGACAAAAGACGATTGGCCACGTGAAAAGAAATGGAAGCATGTTTACACTCGAACCAACAAATTGCGCCGTGCGAAACAGCTTGGCTTCGAGTATCCGCCGGTGAAAGAAACTGAGATGCTTGACCAAGAGTCAGTGAAGATCTTATTCGTTTGCTCAAGGAACCAGTGGCGCAGTCCAACTTGTGAGAAAGTTTACGCAGGCAAACCACTTGTGAGTGCTCGGTCCTGCGGCACAAACAAGAATGCTCGTAGAAGAGTAACTCTAGTTGATCTATTTTGGGCTGACATCGTCTTGGTGATGGAAGAGAAGCATAAGCAACGATTATTAGCCGAGTATCCCGGTGAAATGCGATTCAAAGAACTCCACGTTCTTGACATTCCAGATAACTACAAATTCATGGACCCTGAACTGGTCAAGGAGATCGTTGCCGCCGTAGATCCTATCCTGACGAAAAACGCTACTTAACTAAATGGTGGCGATCCTCTCATATTTATGCGTCGTGCTATTGAACATCTTGTGTACAAACTCTGTCAATCTTATTACGTACGCCGATCTGCCGTCGGCGATTCACTTCTTTTTGATCATCGCTGAAGATTGACAAAAGAAGAACCCGCTCTACGGTGCTCACGGATTTCTATCATGCAATTGAAAATAATGGCGGATTTAATATAAGATGGTAAGTCGCACCCTTGCAATTGGTGATGTTCATGGTTGTTATCGTGCACTAGTGACACTGCTGGGTATGATTGCGGTAACTTCAGCTGATACGATTGTATTTCTTGGCGACTTGGTTGATCGCGGACCATCCAGCAAACAAGTTGTTGACCAAGTGTTGTCACTTGGAAAAAAATGCAAAGTCGTTTTGATTGGTGGTAATCATGAAGAAATGATGCGTAGCGCAATCTCCGGCCGAGGGTTCTTCAACGCTTGGCTCGAAGCAGGAGGGCAAGCGACGCTCGATTCATACGGCGGCTCAATCGATAACATTCCGCCGGAGCATATTCGCTTACTAGTCTCAAGTTCATCGTTCTACGAAACTGGAACTGAGATATTTGTTCACGCTTGCCTTGAGTCGGATGTGTCGATGCCAAACCAGATGTCTGACTTCTTGCGATGGAAGCATATAGGTGGCTCGGAGCAGCCGCACGTTTCGGGAAAACGTGTCGTTTGTGGTCACACGGCACAATTAGACGGTATACCACTTGTGTTCGACGGCTGGGTTTGCATTGACACCTATGCGAATGGCGGGAAATGGCTTACCTGCCTCGACGTGGATGCTAATATGATCTTTCAAGCTTCAGAGAATGGCGACATGCGTGAATTTCCTCTCTCGCGATACGCATGATGAAGAGATGAAGGTGAGCGATCTAATGAAGAATCGGCCAAATGTGGAAGAGTCGCCGCAGCTGTCGTTAATGGCTAGTGTATGACGAAAACTGACTACATCGCTCAGATGGGCGAGCCCACGCGGAAAGCGGCCATTGCCGTGCTTGTTCCCGCTGCGATTCTCTGTTGCGGCTGTTTCGTAATGGTCGTCGCAGTTGCAACAATGGATATTCCTAACGTACCGATTGGCTCAATTATTGGATGCATTGTCCTTTTAGGCGGTCTTGCTTTTGCGTCAAGCTGGATGGCCATACGGCTGATTCGGCGGGAGCGAGCCGTGAATGGGATAACTACTATGCCCGAGCGGTTCATTCAGGCATGTGGCGTCTTGTTTTTGCTTGGAATTGGGTTTCTGGCAATACTGGATCGAAATATATGGCTCGTTGGGGAGGGGCTTGGTGTCGCTTTCGCAATGATCACGATTCGATCTCTGATTCGAAATGGGGCATCAGATTCGGTACCAATTCTTGAAGACAACACAGACGATGCTTTATAATTTGGCGTACCCTTCGTATTCACTCTCGTGTGAAGCATTCCTGCAGCGAATCCGTGCAGGAGGCGTTTTTAATCGCTTGATTTTCTTGACCGAATCCCTATTTTCGCAACTGTTCATCAATTAGGTGCAATTGATTGAGTTACATCGATACCGAAACAGTTTCAAAGCAAAACGCCAGCGACGCCCGCTTCAGAAACTTACGCATGTTCCCCCGTCGACGAAACAGGTTGTTTCCCCTTGCGCAATGGTTTGCTCTATTCATCTGCGCGTTTGTCGTTGGGT
This sequence comes from Njordella aestuarii, assembly GCF_056494165.1. Taxonomy (NCBI): domain Bacteria; kingdom Pseudomonadati; phylum Planctomycetota; class Planctomycetia; order Pirellulales; family Pirellulaceae; genus Njordella; species Njordella aestuarii. The sequence goes on along the minus strand of NZ_CM151397.1, from coordinate 4,470,026 downwards.
GCGAGCAGCCGTTCCTGAACGATGAAAATAACAATCCAACGACAACGAGTTTGAACTACGGCGTCGGCATCGAAGAGGTAACGGAAGCCCAGGCCCTCAACTTCGCAAATGACCTGGAACAATCGATTAAAAAGCTCGACCAGAAAGGTGCTGATGAGCTGGTTGATATGAAGCTAATTTACGACCTCGTTTTTCGTACGGTAAACTATCCAGAGCAAGTGAAACAAATTTACCTTGAGGAAGCTTCCAATCAATCCATGATGGCCTCGGTGATCTCACAAGTGCAAGACCGAGGGACTTATCAATTTCTAAAGCTAAAGAAGGCGGAAAATTCATACCATCCAATATTCAGATTGGTTAACCGACACGGCGGCTTTTGTTATCACGAATACAAATTGACGCTTACTGAGGACGCCATGCCGGTCGCGAGTGACTTTAAGTCGACGGCGCTGGGCATCTGGACGCAAGACGATCTATTGAGCAATTTGGCGTCACAGATTCAAGTCAGAGGTAGGACGATCGAAGTAAGCGAATCTGGCAAATTGTTTTATGCACACTTAGCCACATTCAGCAAGATGACCCAAGCAGTAAGGTTTAATGAAAAGCTCGAAGAATCGCTGAAAGAGTTTCGAACAATCCCTGAAGAACTGCAAGCGGAACAGCGTTATCTCATGTTGGCACTTGATATTGCAGGTCGTATTTCTGGCGAAGAACTTGCAGTCGAAGTGGAGCGATTCAAAAAGTACAACCCTGAAAAATCTATTCCAGATCATGTTCTGTTAGACTTATCTATCCTGCAAAAGAATACGGACGAAGCTCTCAGGTGTATTCATCGTATCGATGCTATGATTGGCGGCGATAACTTTCTGGACTTACCTCGCGCGAAAGCGTTTCTCGTGTCTGACCGATTGAACGAAGCTCATGAAGTAATCGAGCGCGTTCGAATTGCCTTTCCAGACATATATGCAATCTACCGGACAGGCCTAGTGATTGCAGCTAGACGACGTGAGTTTCGACAACTAACGCAACAATTTCTTGATATTGAACAAAGATTTGGGCACTCGATCGACATAGAAAGTGTCTTGAGTGACGTCGAAATGAGCGAGTATACCGAAAGTCCCGAGTTTTATGAGTTTCAACAGTTAATTGAATCTAGGCAACACGAGTAAACTGACTTTGGCCGAGGGCGAATCGATGAACGACGCTCAATCGCTACCTGATTGCCTTAAAGCAGGGCTGTGCGTTCTCTTGAATCTGCGAGCTCTAGAATTAGTGTCTTCCATGTGTTAGGCTTTTAAAGAGTATGAGTGATCTTGTCTAACGCAATTCGCCATCACTGGCCCTGCGTCGCCCAAATTAAGTTGACGACTCCTGCCCCAAAACAAGTACTTGTTCGAGTCGTTTGTTCCCTGCACCAGATCCGAATACAGGAGACCAGTTCACGTGCCCTACGTCATGGTTGATGTTGAATCCGATGGCCCCATCCCCGGCGACTATTCCATGATCTGCTTTGGTGCGGTCATTGTTGAGCCCGAGCTGAATCGAACGTTTTACGGAAAACTCAAGCCGATTTCTGACGCTTTCATTCCCGATGCTCTGGCAGTCAGTGGCTTCACTCGCGATGAATGCATGGCATTCGATGAACCAAAAACCGTTATGGAGCAATTCCACTTTTGGCTCAAAGAAAACTGCAAAGGTAGAACGCTTTTCGTGTCGGACAATAACGGGTTCGATTGGCAATTTATCAACTGGTATTTTCATCACTTCCTTGGCAGCAACCCTTTTGGATTCAGTTCTACAAACCTTGGTTCGCTCTATAAGGGAATGCAGAAGGACACATTTGTCAATTTTAAGCATTTGCGAAAAACGAAGCATACGCATAATCCTGTGGATGATGCTCGCGGGAATGCAGAAGCCTTGTTGCAAATGAAGGAAATGGGACTCAAAATCAGTTTTGCCTAACGCTGAGATGTTAGCGAACATATGCATAGACCAATGCTGTGTATCCTGAAGACTCGTCCGAGGATTGGAAAACGCGGATCGAGAATTCACTGTTAGAGTGTAAGTACGAAGTGTTCGACTAGTCTGGACCGAGCGTTTAGTTCACTTGCAGGTGTCCGCAAATTTGGCTCATAACTTTTTTCAGGCGCGAATGGGGCACTTGCTACCGACTTGTTAGCTTAAATCATGGGACTTGACGGTGTTGAACTGGTAATGAAGGTCGAAGATCACTTTGGCATCACAATTCAGGACTCAAGTGCTGAGAGGATTCGCACGGTTGGAGATCTTGTCAATTTGGTCTTTGACCGCATAAAGGTGGCTCACAGTTCGCACTGTCCTACGCTTACCGCATTCTTAAAACTTAGGACAGCTGTTCGTGCGACAACCGGCAACGATAATTTTCAAATTCGACCTCGCGACAAAATCACCGAGACTCTAACGGTCGTTCATCGACGTGAAGTATGGAAACGATTGGAGAAACTGCTTGGCACATTGCCACGACAACTTCAACGCCCCCCAATCCTTCGAACGGCTTTGGCAACTTCAGCAGTAGCCTTGCTTCTTAGCGCGCTATGGGTTGCGGCCGCAATTGATTTCAAGGTTTTCCCACTTACACTTGTGGTTGCAGGCTTTGCGATTTTCTGCCTTCACATTCTGACTGTCCGTTTTCGCGTAACGCCTCCACGTAACTGGGAAACATTCGGCGACGTTGCCGCCAAAATCGCCGGAACAAGCATGGCAACAAAGCAACTGGACCTTAGAACGGTCGATGATGTCTTGGGCGAACTGCGTCCGATCATTGTTGAAACACTTGGTGTCGACGAATCAGAGGTCGAGCTTACCACTCGCTTCATCGAGGATCTTGACCTAGGATAGCAAATAGCCGAACAAACGGGCGAGACTAAGTGTTAAGTAAACTTCTTCATTTACGCGACTCGCACCCTCTCCCAGCGCACGCTGGCAACTTTGCCATGCGTTGGGAATCAAGTTATGGCTGGGAAGAAGCCGAGGTTTACTTTTTCGCCGAGGCTTTAGGGGGCGATGTGTTTTTCCCTTCTGTAGCCTTCCTTAAATCGGGGTCAACCTTTTCGGCTGTCTTCTTCGTATCCTTCTCTGCTGCGTCGAGCTCTTGCTGAGCCTTTTGAGAAGTATCTTCGGCAACCTTCTTGGCTTGCTCCTGAAGTTGTTGCGGGTGTAAGCCCTCTTCCTTGGCAGCGTCACTGATTGAGGTTGCCACCTTCTCTGCCACGTGACTTGCGCGGCTTGCAAGGTTCTCTCCCGTAAGGCCTTGCTCTTCAGCGGATCGCTTCGCGGCTTGCACCGTGCCAGCCACTGCGTCTTTGCCACGCTCAATTGCTTCCTCGCCAGCATGCAGTGCTTCCTCCCGGAAATGATCCGAGGATTCACCCATCCATTCGTCCTCTTGTCGTGTCCGGGGAATTGCTAAACCAGCAAGTGCACCAAGGGCCAAAAATCCGAGCCCCATACCAAGAGGATAGTCGTGGTGAGCTTCGCGAAGTCGGCTAGTCGTTCGATCGTACACTTCAGATATTTCACCTATTCCGCTTCTGTACGCGGCACGTGCCGACCGGCCTGCACGCTGACTCCCCTTCCCTGCTTTGCGGTAAGTTGAGCTAAGCCGTTTCTGTGCGCTCTGATAGCCATCGCGAGCGCGTTCTCCGGCCGAAGCTGCGGCCGAACTCATGTTCGACATTCCTCCCGTCACTGCATCCTTTGCGGCGCTTGCAGCGTGAGACACCTTCTCGCCTAGGCTCGTTGCTGCGTCCGATACTGACTCGCCGACAGAAGACACGGCGTCTTTGGCTCGGGAGGACATGCTTTCCGAATCGGCTTCGGAGGAACTAGGTTCTTTGGTGAACTTCTTATTCTCAAAATCTCCGACGGAACCTGTGTTGAAGTCGTAGATCGAATCGTCTTGCTCGTGATCTAGGAAATCAGTACCGAGGTCTGCGCCCGGGCGGAGGTTGCGACTGAGTGACGGTTCGTAATAATCTGGCTCGTCATCTTCCTGATCAGTAAGTGCTAGCCATGCCAAGCCGGCCCCTACCAATAACGTGGGAATGGGGTTATCGCGAACTTGTCGCCCAAGGTTTTTCGCGAAGTCACCGACCGCGCCACTAGCTCTCTTGGCCGAGTCCTTGGCTCCACGACTACGAAAGAGCGCCATTGCTTCATCCAAGAGAGTGTGCGGATTCAGTCGGTCGCCGATTTCATCGAGGGTCTCGTCCATCGCGTTACGCGTACGGTCTATGCGGTGTTTAATCGCATCGCTGCTTTCATTTTCTAATCTATCTTGGGGAACTTCATCGCCAATTACCTGATCATATCTGTTCTGGCTCATTGCACTTTCTCCTTTATCCATTGCTTATCGTCTTGTAATGTCTGAGCGGTTTTGTGCGGGACGATCGATGTGTTGGCCAATGTACTCTTGGCCTTCATGAGAATTGCAAAGCCAATTATCGCTGCTAGCAAGCCAACAATGAGAGGCGCTAGCCATTCACCATGGAAAGGCATTTCCATTGCGACAAAAGTCGCGTCTAGGCCTTCTGACAATGCGAGTAACAAAAAGATTAGTCCGAGGTGTGCCACTGCCCCACCGACTACCAACATAATAGTGTTACGCCCTACCCGCGATACTTTCTCTCCGACCTCAGTCTTAGCCAACGCGACTTCTTCACGAACGAGTGAGATCGACTCGTCGCGCAACTCGCGTATTAATTCGGAAAGAGATCGTTGTTCGCCAGTGTTTGTTTGATAGTTAGTACTCATTGCGAAACTCCAGATCGCTTAGAGGAAGGATGCGAGCCTAAGTCGTTGCCCGACGAACGTTTCGCTGACTCTGCTTTAGGTGAGGACATTTCGCTTGAAGCGATACCGCTGAAAGCATCACCTGTCGGCGTAGCATTACTTGCTCCGCTTCCTGGAGAGTAATGTCCCCTATTTGCGTCTCCGTAGTGGCCTTCCGTTGACGCCAAAGGATTTATTGCCGCAGGAGCGGCGTAAACCGACGACGTTGGATGCGCGTCGCGATGTTCGGAGCCTGTAGACTGACGCCGACTCCCGCGATAGGGATCGTTATGGAGCTCGGAACGCTGCGTATTGCTATTCCGCCGTGGCTTGGACGCTTTCAAGAATCGCATGGCTGCTAATCCAGCGACGAACAGACCCCCATAGACGATTTCAGGACGCCGACGGCTTAAGTCTTGTAAGTCGTCCATTACCTGGGACACCGATTTACTCTCAAGTGAATCGCGTATATGGTCTAGATGTTCGGCTGCAGCATCAACGTAGCTTGCAATGGAGTCGTGCTTCTCTTCCCGCAGTTTGCCTGAGGCCTTTCTTATCGCACTGCTAAAAACGCCTACTTCTTCAGATAGCTTCGACATCTTTTCAGCCGCATATTTTCGCCCCGACGCTTTGGCCTGTTCTGTCGCCTCTGCTGCCTTGTGTTTTACCGCAGCGGTCGCTTCCGAAGCTTTTGATTGCAGATCATCTCTCACTTCAGATGCTTTGTGTTGAGCAGAATTGGCTACTCGATTCTTGAGCGAATTCTCGTCATTGCCGAAGTTGGGCGCATTGTGCTTTGAAGGCGACGCGACATTTCCAGCACCAGCCGAAGGTGATGAGGTTGTGTGTTGTACATTAGACGGTTTATTCGAACTGCCGACTCCGGTATGGCTTTCATAAGATGGGTTTTGTTGACTCATTACATTACCTGTGATTCGTTGGATAGTTACCGAGATTGTCAGAGGGCGATGGAGCAACTGATATACCGGTCTAAAATTACAACTAGCTGAGGGTGTAACGTGTTGTGCTTGTATAACACATAAGTGGGTATGAGGTAGACGCGTGGTATTTAGTCAATTCAGGCAATATTACAGGCTGAATTGAAATGATGGCAATCGTCGTTGCTTGCTGGAAATAGCTAATCCTTGACCTCGTTTTTCTTTCGATAGGCGTGTGTGAGTATTAGGAGGATTCAATGAAGAAACGTTGCCATCCGTGGCGAGCGTGACCGATTACCCAGCATCTGGGCAGTTAGTCGTTCATCGAACCGATAAAGATATTCCGATGTGTCACAGATTGTTGCAGCCTTTGAGAGAATCTTCTTCGCTGGCGCACAGTGGCAGGAACGAGGATGATTAATGGATTTCTAGGGGGATTTGTTGCAACTGAGAGACTTTCTTGACTCATGCGCGGCAACTATGCAAAATCGACTGTCATGGTTTTACTGCGCTAAACCGAATCTTGATCAAGGCTTGCCGTGAAACTTAATCAATTGTGGAGCAGACGGAGTATCGCGAACTAGCTTTTTGCATCGCTTGTTCTTACAACTTTCTCTTCAACTTTGACGGCGTGTGATTCTGGTTTGATGCCCCTACCTCGCGTTGTAGCATAAACCTGCGTTGCCTCCGCCCCGAGCAACACAATCATCGCAGTGTAGTAGACCCACACAAGAAGAACTGCTAACGATGCAGCGGCAGCACCCAACTGTGCGCCGGGGGTGCTGTATTGAAAATAGATTTGCATAGCAAACCGACCAACGAGGAATAGCACCGTCGTCAAGGCTGCGCCTACGAGAACATCCTTCCACTGGATCTGCGCGTCTGGCATGTATTTGAAAATGGCAGCAAACACGACGAAGACGACTAAGACTTGAAACGAAAAGTCAATGGCCGTCGCAGCAGCTCCCGATATACCAAACATCGACGGAAATTGGTCACCCACGCCTGCTACAGCGGACGAGATGACGAGAGAGATAATTAATAAAAACGCCAGTCCCAAGATCATGCCCAACGAGAAGATGCGTTTCCATATTACGTCCACTAGGCCAGAGTGATCCGGATCTGGTTTTACTTCCCAGACTTGGTTTAATGCGGTCTGGAGTGCTGCGACGACTCCAGTCGCACCTATGAGAATGCCAACAAAGCTAAGTAGAGATTTCCACCACTTTCCCTCAGACTTGTAGTTGTTTTCTAAGATACTTGCAATTTCGTCACTCACGTTCTCGTTTCCGACAATCTCCGAAGCTTGTTGCTTAATCGTTTGTTGGGCCTGAGCTTCTGCTTTGTCCGATTCATAAACGGTCGACATTCCCCAGGTGAGTACGGTCAACAAGAGAAACAGCAGTGGAGGAAGTGCGAATGCGGTGTAGTACGCCAACGCTGCGGCCAGAGTTGAACAGTTGTCGGCTGAGAATTCTGCGAAGGTCCGTTTAATTAAGTTCATTGGCTTGTTAGAATGGATGAAATGAAAACGCGTCATGCTGAGAAAGCTAGCAGCGTGCTGCATTGTGGTTTCCCTGCACCTGATGTACCAATCGGCCTCGAACAGATGTGTTATTGCCTAGTTCAAAAAGTAGAAGTCAGTCTTCACGGAATTGACTTTTAGCGCGTTTGAAAACGTCACAACTAAATCATCATTCCCCTTCATAGAGTTGTGGCCAACGGAGCAAACGGATCGCTGGTCAGGTTCGCTAACCGACTAGGTATAGTCCATAGAGTAAAATCAGAAGGATGAACGCTTGCGAGTTCGTCCCAAGCAACAGGTGTCGAGACGGGGGCACCTGCGCGGGCCCGAAGCGAATAGGCGGCAACGGCGGTTGCGCCGCGGCGATTGCGATGGTAGTCCACGAAGATGCGGTTACGTCGGCGAGACTTTGACATGTTGTCTACGAAAAGTTTGGGATACTCTTTCGCTAACTCGAATGCAAACAACTTTGAAAACTCGAACAGATCTCGCCAATCCCAGCTTTTGTTCGTTGGCACTATGACGTGAAGTCCTTTACCCCCCGTCGTCTTTGCAAAACATCGCAACGATTGATTTTCCAGCTTTGAACGAATAATAAACGCCGCTTCGATGACCAAATTCCATGGCAGAGTTTCATCGGGGTCAAGATCTATAACCATTCGGTCAGGACGATTCATGTCGTTTCCATGACAGCCCCACGGGTGCAACTCAATTACATTTGCTTGCGCAGTCGCGAGCAATGCCGATATATCATCGATCACCATCAACGGCTCTTGCTCGCCTTCGACTGGTAGTTTAGTGATCTGTTGAGGGAAGCCTTTGCCCGGATGTCGCTGAAAGAACCCTTCACCTTGGATTCCGTCTGAAAACCGTAGGAAGCTGATCGGCCGACCTTGAATATGGGGTAACAGCCACTGATTAACTTTATAAAGATAAGTTGCGACATCTGCTTTGGTAATGTTGTCGTCTGGAAAGAGAAGGCGTTCAGGATGACTCAGCCCCGGCAATTTGGCTACGTTACCACCGGCCGTTCCGCCGCTAGAGCGTTTACTGTTTTCGTTGAATTCGCTACCGAAGATTGTTGCGCCCGTGACGTTATTGGGTTGAACCTCAGGATTAAAGTCAATCCAAGAGGCCTGACGCATCTGCTTAGAATTAGTCCAGTTGGCAAACTCTACATCTGCGACCAACAGCGGTTGTACCCAATGCAATTGAGTTTCCCGTGAACCGTTGTACCGTGGTTTCGCGAGCGTAGTCTTGAGCGGCGATTGATCAGAAATTAATTTAGAAAGCCTTTCTCTGATCTTTCCCGCTGACTTCTCGTTCCAGCCCGTGCCGACGCGGCCTGCAAAAGTTAGCTGCGAGCTTTCGTCATAGAAGGCGAGCAACAAGCTACTAAGTTCCATAGCCCGGGAAGACTCGTAGCCGATCACGATAAGGCTCTCGCGAAATCGAAACTTCGTTTTCAACCAGTCGTTCGCTCGGCCTGAAATATAGCTGCGATCGATTTTTTTCGATACGATCCCCTCCAGACCTAAGGCTTGGCACTGACGAACAAATGCATCGACGCCCGAATCGATGTGCGCGAGATACTGCAACCTTGGTGATAGTGAACCTCCGGATGTTGAGCTTACCAATGACTTTAGCGTTTTTTTCCGGCTTAACAAATCATTGGACCGATGATCGATATCGTTAGAGACAAGGAGATCAAAAGCAAAAACAGCAAGCGGAATTTCAGGATGGTATCTTGCCTCTTGCAGCAATTCGAAACTACTCTTACCTTGCTGGTCCAATGCGGTGAGTTCACCATCAATGATCGTCCTTTTAAGATCCAGTCGCGCCAGGTCGTCCGCAATAGCAGGATATCGGCTGGTCCAGTCGAATCCATTTCGCGTCAACATCCGAAAGCCGTTATCCCACCAATGCAACTGGATGCGGTAACCATCCAGCTTTAATTCGTGCACCCAATCGCTACCCTGCGGAGGCTCGCTCGCGAGCGTCGGTAGTTTGGGCGAGATAAATTCGCCGGAAGTTTCCGTATCCTTGCCCAAAATACTTCCAGGGAATTGCTTAACGACATCAACGTCCGTGCGCGAGTAATCGTCCAACTTTTTAATGAGCAGCCATTGCTGTTGCTTTTCCTTCACACGCGTTCGAATTAATGCCCATTCGCCCCGGAGTCGATGTCCACTGAGTCGGAACTTCAAGTTGCCAGACTTTAGCATCTTCTCCACGTCCCCAATCGGATGCCAATCTCCTCTGTCCCACACCAGCACCGAGCCTCCTCCATAGTCACCTCTTGGAATGATGCCCTCAAAAGCCCCGTATTCAATCGGATGGTCTTCGGTCTCCACAGCGAGACGTTTGTCAGATGGATTCAAACTTGGGCCACGAGGGACTGCCCAACTCTTGAGCACGCCTTCATGTTCTAGACGAAAATCGAAATGCAGGTTTCTCGCGTCATGTTTTTGGACGACGAACGCTAGATTGCGATTGGATGCATCCGAGGTTTCGCTTCCCGCAGGCTCTGGAGTTCTGTGGAAGTTCCGCTTGCGATGATAATCATCCAGCTTTCCCATAGTCGTTGAACCCTCGCGTTTATGAAGTGTGGACGGACGACAAGCAACTCGCTGCTACTCTGGCAAGGGCATAGTCTTTAATCTCTGCGGAGCAATCACGATGCTGGATGATCTGATGCCAGAGTAACCGGGCTTCGGCCAAGCTGTCGACTTCGTCCAAAATGTCCGCCAAGTTGAAAATCGTGTCGACGTTGTCAGGGTTTAATTCGAGTGCCTGACGCATTGCAGTTATTGCGCCCGAGATGTCATTTAAAGAGTATAGGCATAACCCAAGATTGTTCCATGCAGGCGCGAAATGCTCCGCGGCTTTCACGCTGCGATGATAGTGACGGCGTGCAAGTTCCATAAGATCATTTTTTAGATAGAGGTTCGCTAAGTTGAAAAGAACTTCGTTGTCATCGCCGAAGTGTTCGATCCACAGGGAGTATCTCGCGATTGCTTCGTTTGGATGGCCCTCTTGTTCAAGGCTAAATGCTTCATCGAAAAGCATATCGGCGTCGGGGAATGTATCGTCCTCGGCAAACTCAAGCCGGCCGGTTGCATTGGAAATCCAGTGAAAGTAAAGCTGCCCTGTTGAATCGATCAATGAATCACCGCTGCGGGCTAACAGTTGAGACTCGAGGGCAAGAATGCTTGACTGCAAAGCATTGTTATGCGGCAGCCATCGCTCAAGTCGCTTTAAATTTGCGACGAGTTTCTTCGGTGCAACGCCCCGCATCACTAGGCGAACGATCATTTTGGCAGCAACCACATGCTGGAAATCGAACAACGGCGTAAATGAGCTCACCTCCGCGGATGGAATCAGGCCAAGCTTCACCCAGCGACGTAGCCGTAAACCGCTAACTCCGAGCAGACTGCTCAGTTCCTCAATGGTGTAAAGTTTGCGTAGGGAATGAATCTGATCAACGATGCAGACTTTGTCGAGGAATTCCGCTTCTGACATGATTTCAATTGAGTTGCAAACGCTCAACAGCTTTTGGGCACGTGTCAAATTGCGAGTAATATCACCAGAGTTTCGAAGTGGCCAGCCATCCGCTCCAATTACAAGTGCGTCAGTTCGATGGGAGACTCGACTTTGAATTACCCCACCCCGCTCGACGACTATCTGAATCGCGGTAGCCCGACTCATTGAGGCCAGTCGGCCAGTGAACGCTACTCGCCAGCCTGCAGGAAAGGTTGACCTCTTTTGCTTCATCCCGTTTTCCGCTTCGTAGTTTTACTCTTCGAGCTCGATCGTTTCGTATTCGCAGCAACCTTTCGAGTCGGCTTCTTCGCTGCGGTTGCTTTGCGTGCACTCGTTTTCTTAGCCGTGTTGCTTTGAGTAGGTTTGGGAACGGGTATCTGATCGATACTTGCCTTCAACGCATCCATCAAATTGATAATGGTTGGTGCTTCAGTCTCTGGCGGTTTCACTAATTCGCGGCCTTCTACCTTGGCCTCGATCAGTTCACTCAGTCGCACTTGGTAGTCATCGCGGTATTCCCCAAAGTTCCAGTCTTCCTGTGTCATACCCTCAACTAGTTGTTTAGTCAGTTTGAGTTCGTGATCGGCGACCTCTACTTCATTCACGTGTTCTTCAAAACCCGTTGGTGTCTTTAACTCGCTCTGATGCTGTAACACAGTCATGATTAGTAATGTTCCAAGTGGACGCACGACCACATGCTGTTCTCGTTGGCTGAGGATCACCTCCGCAATTGCCCTCAAACCATCATTTTGAAGGACGTCTCTAATCAAGGCATAAGGTTTTTGAGCAACCTTGCCATCAGGCACGAGGTAGTAGGATCGATCGGTCAAAAATCGATCGTCGAGTTGGTCTTGTTCTATAAAGGTTGCTACCTCGATTGACTGGTCACTTTTCGTACGGATTGCAGAAAGTTCTTCCTTATCAATGGGCACATATTGATCTTCACCGACCTGGTAGCCCGATATGATTTCGTCATTCGGAACTTCGCCATGCTCTGGACAGGTCTTTTTGTAGCGAATTCGACGATGACACTCCGTGTGCAACTGATTTAAATGGATGTCGCTTTTGCTACTGTCGGCCACGGTAAAAGCCTTCACCGGAACCGAAACAAGCGACAGTTTTAGGTAACCTTTCCAGGTCGGACGCGCAGCCATCGGATAGCCATCTGTTAAAGAGTGGATGTAGAAATAGCCGTCCAGTGACTGTATCGACGCCTTTAGCTAGCAAAGTTCATGCCGGTATCGTCGGCCCCAGCGTCGCAGAGAAAAGACCGTTGCTGCGCATTGCTTCTGAGTCGCAATACGCTAGCCGGGCTGCGTGATGTTCAAGAAGTCGATGCAGGGAGTGACTGTACGTAAGCCAGTATCCGCGTTGAACCACAATGGCTAGACGAAGGAGTAGCCTACAGCCACGATTCCAGTGTGAGAGCTTGATCGTGCAAGTTGGCTCCCTCAGTTACGATCGTCAGAGGCAACGAAAACTCACTTGTATTACCGACCGAATCAGTCGCAGTCGCTACGAGAGCTATCTGTCTATTGTCGGTCAGCTCAAGGACAACAGTTCGTTCTTGCGCTGGGTGCGACTGGTAAAGAAGATCAGACCCTATAAACGACATCCCCTCTCGTGCACTGATATCTGCAAAATAAAAATCTACGGTCAGTGGGAACACGGCGTTTGTTGTCGGCGTGTCGACTGAATAGTGGATTGTAAGCAACGTGCCATTTATGGTTGCCGAAATAAGCGTTGGATTGTTTTGCAGTCGATTGGGGCCTTCGTCTGCATCGCCGATGTCATTTGGAGTTATTCCATCACTTGCTAAATTAATACCGAGCCTTACGTTATTGTGAATCGAGTTAGCTCGGATCCGGTTACCAGTCGAGTTGCCACGAATAAAAATTCCGTCAACGCCGTTGGAGCTAATTGTATTGCCGTGCTCCTCAAGTCCTATCTTATTGTCATTTGAATTGTAGATATCGATGCCGAACCTTGCATTACTGACTGCGCCGTCGCTGCTAGGAGTTCCGATCGTGTTGCTGTAAATTCTAGTGCTAGAAGCATCGCGCAACACGATCCCGCTATTCTTGTTGAGTATAATTGTGTTCGAGTCAATCACATTGTTGACGGAAGATCCGCCAGAGATCGAGACACCTGCCACGCCATTTCCAACGATGTAATTTTCTTGGTCTGGTTGGCCAATTGTATTGTTGGGAGAATCAACGATTTGAATCCCATGAAAGCCATTGTTAGAAATTACGCTGTTCAGCAAAGTTGTCAAAGACGACCCGCGGATCAGAACGCCAGATTTTTTGTTCGGCAAGGGTGCGAAGTTTATTCGTGAAGCGCCGATGAGATTGATGTTGATTTCGGTTCTTAAACTACCGTTGGAAACAACAATGCCTTCGCCTCCATTACCTGATATGACGTTTCGCCCGAACAGATCTCCACCAATGATTGTTTCGCGCGCTCCGTAGATAGCAACACCCGCCGCAGTATTAGGAACGGCGAACATTGTGTTAGGGGCTGTTCCAATTGCGTTCCCTTCCAAGCGGTTGCTGGTGCTATTGATCCCGCGCACGTATACGCCATAGCCAATATTTCCCGAGATCACATTACCTTCCTGCGGCAGCGATCCTCCCACAATATTACCGGGTGCACCATTGATGAGCACACCGTGTAAAGCGTTGCGAGATATCTTGGTACCTGTTTGATCTGTACCGATAAAGTTATTTGTAATGCGCGTGTTCGACGTTGAGTTCCCGTTTAGCATCACTCCGGATTTATCATTTCCGGAGATTATGTTTCGCTCCTCTAGACGAGTTCCGCCTATCGTGTTGTTGGGTGAGTTTTGAACGAGGATTCCGACTCCATTGCCGCGCGGAACGATCCCGTCGGTGGCTACTCCGACAAAGTTACCAACAATTTGATTGTTCCCGAGCCCAAATATCTTTATTCCAGCTTCGGCGAATTGCGTAATCGATAGACCTTTAATAACACTTTCGCCGGCGAAAATCGAGAGACCGATGCCGCCATCTATGATCAAGCTGCCGCCGAGTCTGATAAGTGGCGTGCCTTCGAATCCAAACTGCGAAGTACCGTCGATGATGACCGGGTCTGTGATAACTGGCAGCGATGTTACGGGCCCAATATTCTTGACTAGGCTTGCTCCAGGAATAGCAAAGGTAATTGTTTGCTTACCAGAAGTTGCATTTGAGGTAAGTATAGCGTCACGCAGCGATCCGGGACCACTATCCAAACGGTTAGTTACAATCGTTGAGTCGTTATCAGTGATTATTACTGTTGCTGTACTACGCAGAACAACCGCGGAATTTTCATGGCTTTTGAGCAAAAGTGACAAAGACTCGTTGGTTTCGATTTCGTAGTCATCGTAGATGCGCAGAAACGCTGTTGCCGTCTGTTGGCCGGGTACAAAGACTACGGTCAGTGGAACATTTTGAAAGTCTGAGGCTGAAGCACTTGTGCTCGCGATGGAAATCACGACCGTTGATGATTTCGCGAGTGAACCGATACGACGCAGTAGCAATGGAACGGCCGGCGAACCGGCTTCGCTTACTACATAGCTTGCTACCGAAAACTCAACAAGCGGTTCAGCGGCGACCGTGACGTCGACGGTCTGTGTGAACTGTTCTCCCCTGTCATCGGTAAGCGCAATCTGGACTTCGTATTCACCCGGTTGCGTGTAACTGTGTGTAAGTAAGAATGTGCGATTTTCGCTGTCGATAACTAATGGCTCGTCGCCATTACCGTAGTTTACAATCCCGCTCCAAGTGTTGTAGCCGCTATCAACAAACGGCACGGTAAGCTCCAAGTCCGCGGAATAGCCTATGATCGATAAGGCCTGACCAACGACATGGAATTCTGGCGATGCATTCACAACGTTAATCATCGCCACGTCGATTGAACTAAGTCCGGATGGATCAGTGACTCGAAGTGCAATCGTTCGCTGCTGCGAGTCGTTTTGGAAGAGAATTCTAGGCAGCGGACCAGTCTTGTCGACGTCGAAAGAAATTCCATCATAATTGATGTCCCACTCGAAAAATAATTCTTCCAGTTCCGATTCGGGATCCGTGGAAGCCGTTCCATCGAGCGTAAGAACGAGACCTTCGTAAACTTGATAGTCACCGCCCGCATTTGCTATCGGCATCTCAGGAACATCAAGCACACTGAGAGTAAGGATTTTCTCTTCGAAAGCACCTAGCGAGTCTTCAACTCGAACACGAACTTGATAGTCTGATCTCGTCTCGAAGCCTACGGGTGTTTTGAGGATAAGTTCACTTCCCGAAATTTCAAACAGCCTGTTGTCGTCGCTGCCAGGGCCTAACACGAGTGAATAGGTGAGCGATGATGTTTCGTCTGGGTCCGTGGCCGAAAGCGTACCAATGACATAATCTAACGGACGATCTTCGCGGATAGATGAATTATTGAGGCTTAGGTTTGTCGGCGATTCCGTAAATCGAACGGCTGCCATTTCGATCCCAAAGCCAAAGATTGCTGCATTGAAATAGACTTTACCATTAAAAGCCACGGTAGTTCGATTGGTGGCGTCTGGGATAAGATATGGAGGGATCTGAGATGTGCTAGACTTACCTGGATTGGCTGACCTAGGACCCGCGTTGATGTCGATGGTGTGTAGCACCGAGTCGATATCGGTAGTGTCAACCCATCGCAATTCATTACCGTATTGACTGTCCGTATAAGCAAAGTAGAGCCGATTTCCAACCTGCAGATAGCCGCTATAGAACGCTGGCTCAGAAAGCCGTGTAGAGCCCTCATGTTGAATTGTATGCACCTGAGGTGATGTTTCCGAAGTGTCTATCCAGCGCAATTTGTCGACGTCTAATCTGTCGGTACCAGCAAAGTACAAACGGTTGTCTACAACGTGAAGACCGGGGCTCTGTCTAAAAGTTAAAGTTGCGGCCGGACTCATTTCGACCGCCCCCAATTCTCCTTGAGGATCATCAACCTCAATCCAAGCCAACACGCGTCCGCGAGAAGCGATCGACGTAAAGAAATAGAGCTTGTCGTTTACGAATGCAAAACCTCCATACTCGCCGGGGGGGCTAGGCGTATAAAGCGATTGCTCGATGGTGCGTGTCTGGACGACGGGGGCAGAACTTGTCGCATCAATCCAACGTAGTTGAGTACCTTCTGCGACTGAGTAGGCTGTGAAGAACAAGAAGTTGTTCGCCGCAATAAAGCCTCCAAATTTTCCGGCTTCCGAGTTCGAATAGCCACCATTCTCAAGTGATACGGTGTGTACGAAGCTTGGATCTATCGCGGTATCAATCCATCGGAGATTAGAGCCATGAGTGGCGTCCGTGGCAGTAAAGAAGAGTTTCGTGCCAACTTGAGTAAAGCCTCCGAACTCACCGGCTTTGGAGTGTGCTGCTCCCGGATTGATGTCTACTGTGTTAATAGCCAGTTCTTGATCGTTTAAGTCGATCCAACGTAGCTCGTAGCCATGCTCCAGGTCGTAGGCAGTAAAGTAAAGCAAATTGCCGATTGCGGTAAATCCACCATATTGCGCCGGATTTGCGCTAGCTTGTCCTCCTGCAATTAGGACAACATTCCAACTCGGTGTTATGGCGTACGGATCAAACCAAACCAATTGGCTCCTGGATCCAACGAATGCCTTTGTGAAAACTCTATTACCCGACAGGATCGGTTTGCTGTTGCTTGGAACTGAAAGTGACATCGATGGAGTCGCCCAAGCGACAGGCGTCGGCTGAAAACTGGCGTCGGATGCATTAACATAGTAAAAATTCATCGGACTAAAAACTGATCCGATTTGAGCGGTAAAGAACAGACGATTGCCAGCTTCGATAAAGCTGGGAGTACTGAATACTCCGGAGTTGCTGGAATTTGAAAGCTCACCAATCGCTTGGATCTGATGCTCCGCTGAATCTAGATCAAGTAGTTGAATACGTTGACGGCCTGAAGCATCGGTGGCTGCAACGACGAATTCATTCGCGGCCTGGCGTACGGTAGTCGGTGACGAGTCGGACTTGCCAGGATTAAGATCCATTAAACTTGGAGTCGTCGATGAACTTAAAAGGTCAAACGAATATATTTCCCGACCAGTTTGGTCGACGTCCGCCGAGGCGAAGAGAAAATCTCCTATTTGCTCCAGCTGGAGTGGCGAGCTTGAATTGCTGCCCGGAACAAGGTCAATAGTGTTGATAACCGGTTCGCTAGCGAGCGCGTCGATCCATCGGAGCTCCGTTCCATGAACAGAGTCGTACGCAACAAAGAAGAGTCGCTCCGCCCCCACGTCGGAAACTTGTACGAAGCTCCCGCCCTGTATATTCGTTATGTTTCCCAACGCAACTGACTGAAAAACGGGCAGGCTGCTATTCGTATCAATCCAACGAATCTCGGAACCAGAGCCAGAGGTATAGCCTGTGTGAAAGAGCCGATCGCCGAAAGAGTACAGGCCTGTCGATTTGAGTGGTCCTGGAATCTTAACCACAGATGTGTTAGTGCTTGTTGTGTCAAGCCAATGTAGTTGCGGATCACCTGGTTGAACCAAAGCAGAGAAAAATAGTTTGCCATTTGCCAACGCAAATCCAGAGCCCTCACCCGGCTGCGATCCATGATTTGGATTTAGATCGATATCCTGAACAACGGGTGTTGCTGCGGAAGTGTCGAACCAATGGAGTTCTTGATTATTATCGCGAATCGTTGCTGAGAAGTAGATTGTCGATCCGACGTTTGCAAAACCGCCATAACGTCCAGGTTCAGAGCTCGCGGTGCCGGGAGCTAAATCGAGCGTCCGGATCGTTGGATCATCAGACGTCGCGTCGAACCAACGAAGCTCGGTACCGTGAACGTCGTCGCGCCCCGCGAAGAAAAGGTTGTTGCCGATCAGCAAGTACTTCTTTTCGATGGGAGACGTGAAGGATTCGTATGGGGTGACGTCCAAAGTATGGATCGTAAGGTTGGGATCCGTTGCGTTCAACCAGCGTAGCTTTGTGCCGTTGGCTTGATCGTATGCGGCAAAGAACAAACGATTGCCAACGACAATCCATTCACTCGTCGACACGTTTGAATTGCCAAAACCAGGATTGATATCTGCGACCAAGCTGATTTCGTTCGTGTTTCGATCGAGAACCCTCAGTTCTTCGCCGTGGACCGAGTCAACATCCGCAAAGAATAATTTGCCATCGATCTGGACCGCCTGATCGAAAATCGATGGGCCCGATGAATTCAAGTCATAGAAATCGAAATCCGCAGCCAACAGTCGGCGGTCTTCCAATTTTTCGAACGACAAATTTTTAGATTTTAGTTTACAGCCTCGATTTGGACGGCGTTGTTGACGACTAGCTGGAGCGCGATTCCGCGGTTGCATTAGGACTCCGGTTGAAAATTTAGTTATGTACAACG
Source organism: Njordella aestuarii (assembly GCF_056494165.1). Classification (NCBI taxonomy): domain Bacteria; kingdom Pseudomonadati; phylum Planctomycetota; class Planctomycetia; order Pirellulales; family Pirellulaceae; genus Njordella; species Njordella aestuarii. The sequence continues at coordinate 4,451,810 of NZ_CM151397.1, read as the reverse complement.
AAGCTGGTTTTTTCCCATCGAGCAACAGTTTGTGTCGACGGGCGATCTATCGCTATAAGACGTCGTCGCGAAAGTTCAGTTCCGAACCTATGCTAATATCATCCGAAAAAGGATCAAGCGATCCAGTCAACAACTTTTGCAGATTGCGAGAAGCTACTGAAAAACTGCCGAAAGGGAGCAACAGGACTTGCAGATGTTGTCGCAAAATCTCAGCATTCGTATTGGCATTCGGGGTATGGCTTCTGAGGCCATGTGGTTGTTACACATTGGGGCGACTCGTTGTATGCTATCGATGCTCTTATCCTTCCGCAAACGTCGATGACGTAGCCAGTACCACGGCGCATTCCATCTTTTTTGGTTTGGGCAAGCGGATCTTAGCGAGATAATGCCCTATCACAAAACTATTTTTCTTGTCCACCGACGTTGGCATAAATTCATCTCCAGATAGATGTTGCAGATCAATAAAAACGAGGGGAGGATTTGAATCGTATGCAGATACGGCGCTAACCGATGTGTCCTCTCAGAACACTTTTTGTCAAAACGATATCCTGTTCAATAACAGTTTGGCGAGCCTACTAAACCGCAGACGCCGTACGAACTACCAGGTTGAGCAAAATTCAAATTGCAACAGTTAGTTTGAACTTTTAGATAGGGCTCCCTGCTATTTAAGCTCATCGAGCCATTCCATGCCGCGGCGAATGTTGGCATAGACATCCCCGTGCCAACCGTGACCACCTTCGTAGGTTGTCAGCTTCACTTGGATGTTTGAACTTGTGAGAGTTCGCATGGCTAACTCCGCCATTGAGTATGGGCAGACTTTGTCCTCGGGCGAATGTAGTAGATAAAATTTTCGTCCCTTGGCTTGACTTGTCTCAGGAAGTTGATCCGGCTTGAACACCGACATCGCGATGAGCCCTCCTTGTACCAACGACTTGGGTTGGTACAGCGTTGCATAAGCCGCTGGTCCACTGGATGACCATGCCAATATATAAATTCGTTTCGGATTGAGCTTGGTCTTCTTAGCTACATCTCGGATTACCGCATCGACAAATTGCTCCGTCGTGAAAGGTATCGAAGCATCCTTCGTCGCCGTGGTGGGCCAAACGACGACTTGATCTTTACTCCATTTTTTGGCAATCGGTTGAGCAAGACATATCTGATCGTTGACGGACGCGCGATGCATTTGCTTGATGAAAGGAAAAAACTCAGAACCACCTGCACCACCCGGTAAGACAACTAGTAGCCCCTTTCCTTCTTTAGGTGGTTCGGTCGTTTGTGCGTCTGCGTAAAGGTACTCACCCGATTCCTTTCCAACGGTTACTTGTATAGCCGTGTCTCCCGTATCAGCGTTTGACGAAGATTCACGTGGCTTCGTAGAATCGGCACTGCTATAGCTCACTTCCAGATCATCGAACCAAACTCTACCAGGCCCATATATTTGCAAAGCGATCATCAAGTTCTTTGTGCCATCAGGAATTTCTAGGACCGCGGTTATTTCTCGCCAATCGTGTGTTACCGCTGCATCACCGTCCTTTTGTGCTCCGATGTAATTAGCCCACTCATGACTGAGCACGTTTTCACGTTCGTCCAAAAATATGACATCGACAATTGCTTTAGTAACCTTCTGTGCACGCACCTGAGTTTTGATTCGTAGCTTTGTCTCGTCGCTGGTATGAGGAATAGTGCGAGCCCACTGTGCGATGGGAAAATAACGCTGCGCCGTTTTCTGCAGGCTGAGGCTACGTTCCCCCGACTTGGCTACGCGTTTGTCGTAAATATACTTCACACCGTCGATCATAGCTCCCTTAGACCAGCCATCTGGTACGGCCGTTCCCTCCTCAAAACCCTCTTTCAGGAGCAAGGTCGTTTCTTGGGAGTGTGTGTTGAACGAAAGAATAAGCGTGAGTGCCATCGCAAGGGCAATCGAGAAATATCGGTGCATCAGCGTATCCATAAATATGTTAGTGGAGACTTCGTAGACTGGAACAAACTACGAGACGGCCGGTAAAGTTGCTCGACTCTAATATCGAGATGCTCACTTGACGTTAATTTTGGCCTGTTGCTGGCAACATCAAACCAACTTCGGCAAACAGTGAAGCATTTAAGTGCAACTAAATGCCAGGTGAGTCGGACGTTAATGTGATTACAACGGCCCCATCCTCTGGCGGGATCAGAACCTCATGTTGATCCCACTCTCGGCCTGGAAAGCGAACGAACAAGGATGCCCTTTCTCCTGGAAGAAAGTGAGGCATCGCGACCATCCCCTTACCATTCGATTTGCATATGATCGGTTCGGCACTGTCGAAATAGACACGGTGAGTCTGTCCGCTGGCATCGATTCGCTCGAAAGGAAAAACAGCAACACCTTCGATCGGCTTTCCATCTTCAGACTCGAAATGAAGCGATAGGGCCTTCGAAGAATTCAAATGAAAAATGATAGGCTTGAGAATCCCTCGCGATGAAGAAATATATTGCGATTGCAAAAGCCTGCCATCAGCAATCGCGGCGATCTGTACTTCATAGTCATGCTCCAGCGGATATACGTTCGTGATCGCAAACGATCCGTCCGATCGGGAAGTGGCGTTGTAAGCTTGTTGACGATAACCGTTGGCAGGCCATGTCTTCACAACGACCAGCACGTTCGCGGCAGGCAACGGTTTCCCGTTCTCGTCAACGACGGAGCCGACGATATCACCTGTCGTTTCATTAACCGAATAGCCAGAAGGCGCGAGTTCGCCGACGAAGTTGTCATGGTGATTTAGACGCATCGCGTGATAGAGCAGGAATGCCACCACGCAGATTAACGCGAGTGTGACCAACTGATGAACACGATGCCAAAAACATGGCCGTACGCTCGAAAGTGCAGCACAGTCGCGAAGGACATGACTTACATTGCCAAATCGCTTCAGTGCAATGTCTTGCGATTCGTTAAGGTCTTTGCCTGCGAGCAGTTCTTCTTCAGCGCTCGTCGTCAAATGAAAAGCGAGCTCGTCACAAAGTTCTTCTTGCGCCGCCGCGATCTGCGCTGCGGGCGGTTGACGAAGATACGCGAGTAGATCAACAAGCCATCCTCGAAACATCTTAGCCCTCCACCATCTTAGATCCTAAGACCAAGCCGATCGCTTGAACCATTTGCTCCCACGCGCGAACCTCGTGCGTCAATTGTGCGCGTCCTGCCTTCGTAAGCCGATAATACTTGGCTCGCCGATTCGACTCGGAAACACCCCACTCTGCATCCAGCCAGCCGCGCTGCTGCATTCGATGGAGTGCCGGGTAAAGCGATCCTTCTTCGATCTGCAACGCGTTCTTTGTGGTTGATCGAATCCAAGTCGCGACTCCGTAGCCATGCTTCTGCCCAGACAACAGGCTCTTAAGCACCAGCATGTCGAGTGTCCCTTGCAGTAGATCCGCCTCTTTTTGTTTCGCCATCACTCTCTCCCAAAGAATGTCTAGGGGAAATTCTAGCCTCTTCCCCTAGAGCGTCAAGGGGAAGAGGTTTGGTTTTTTGAACTCGCCGAGGCATGGTCAGCCTTTCCCAGCTGTCAGATAACGGCCATGTGGCTGGCCGTGCCGGTATGTGCTTAAGATTGAGGGCTTACAAAATCCATGTTGCATGCTGACAGTGCAATCGTCTGGAAGCTGTACGACCTAACCTTATTCTAGATCTTGGGAATGCGGCCCGAGCAATCTGCCCCGTCGAAGCATTTGCAATTCCACGCAATGATTGGACACAAAGATCAGATCCCGGGCGCACGAGTTGCATAAACCGTCAGCGTAGTCGCAGCAGATTGCGACAGATTTAATACAAGCAAATAGGATGGAGAGTTTTTGATGTCAACTCAGTTTGAAACCCGTTCCGAGGCAAGTCGTCATTCTGAAGGAAATCTCGCACGGACGATTGAAGAGCAAACGGCAAGATTGCCTTCGGATACGTTCTTGTGGGCTGCAGGCGCTTCGATCATCGGCTCCTTGATGTTGAAGGTGAACGGAAAGGATCACCAAGCGTTATTTGTTGGTCAATGGGCTCCGACTTTTTTGATCCTGGGACTTTACAATAAGATCGTCAAGATCGGAGGTTCGGATCGCTGGCACGACTGATGGCGGCGTGATTCCCTTTAGCCTCGATAGGCACTTTCTATCGCTGCGATGTCGATCTTACTCATTTGCATCATTGCATCAAACGCTCGCTTCGCGGCCACCCGGTCTGGATCTTTGACTGCGTTAGACAGGGTGCGCGGAGTGATTTGCCATGATAAACCCCACTTGTCTTTGCACCAACCGCAGGCGCTCGTTTGACCTCCGTTGTCAACGATTGCATTCCATAAGCGGTCGGTCTCTGCCTGATCCTCAGTCGCGATCTGGAACGAAAACGCTTCGCTGTGCTTGAATGCTGGCCCTCCGTTGAGTCCGATGCAGGGAATCCCTGCAACTGTAAATTCGACGGTTAAAACATCTCCCTGTTTACCGTCGGGAAAATCACCAGGTGCTCGCATGATTTCGTCGACAGAGCTATTAGGGAAAGTCTTAGCGTAAAAGTGCGCCGCCTCTTCGGCATCGCCATCGAATAACAAACACACAGTATTCTTCTTAGGATTCATCTGAAAAGTCTTTCATGCTCAACAGTTTTGACGTATTTCCTGCGCGACAGTCCGGCTTGTGAAAAGTGGTCGTTTAAACGCCTAGCAGTTCGACATGACAAAAAAATTTAAGCAGCCGTTTTTTCTGGCGGTTCCGGGAGTGCCTTTGTAGTCAGTAGACGTACCTGCAGCCCGCACAAGGGTTGGATCTGACGCCAACCCTTACGTGCTTGGTTCAAACAAAACATCTGGTCCTCTTGAACTGGGTAAATCCTAGCGCGAGCCGACGTTGTCTAATCCGCAGAAACAACGGATCGCATTACAAAACAATGCGACTCAGCTTCGGAAGTCGAGTTTCTGCGACGGGACGATTTCCGTTATCACTCGGTGATGAGATCGACGTGCGCTCAAATCTGGAGCTGCCACCGTGATCGTACCTTCACAGCGAACAAGCCTAGGGCAACTCAGGCTCCTATGCGCGAAAAACTCATGTATTGCAAATCGATGTCTTGTGGCAGATAATCGGGAGGCGTTCTTTCGGGACGTTTCTGATCACCCTCTCTGGCGAAGCAGTGCTAGTGCGAGCGTGGCTTGACCGCTTGTCCGACTCGTTTCAACTCCAGAGAAAGGCTGGTATGCGACGTTCCAAGACGCCGGGTGACTAACAGATGCACGCGAGATGCAGATCTCGCAAATATTAGTAGCAAAGTCAATTGACCGCAACCGAGTGATTTTCGTCGAATTCTGAGATAAATGAACTTTTCTCTCCGAACAATTTTCATTGTCATTAGCATAACTGCTTTGTTGTTAGTCGCAGCAGACTGGTATCGACGACTTCCACCAAACGGGTACGGCTATTGGGCTCGAAAATCGGGTACTAGCGAATCAGAAAATCACAAATATTCATTGGGCGGCTTTGATGTAGAAGGCCAGTATTTTGCGGGATTTATGGTACGAGATTCTTCGACTAGTTTAACGTTTCCGGAGTGGGTGCGATGGGAAGAGGGATGTCTATTCGTAAATGAAAAGCGGGTTTTACCTAACTCGCGATACCAGCTTTTCATATGCGATGGTTCTCAACGTCCAACAGTTGTAACGTTGAGTTCCTCTGAACTGAATGGATTTAATTCGCTCCATCTAAATTTTAATAATCACTTGGACGAAATTTGGGAGAACTTAGGAAAGAAGCAATCGACCACGAAATAGCATTTCGTTGTACCGAAGCGACGAGGGATCCTTTTCCCGCGATTTAGTGCTAATGCTTCGATTGTCTTGACATCGCTGGCTGACATTAGCATTGCCAAATTTGTACTTGCCCACGCTTCTCCTGGTGCATGAACCAAGACACACAAAAAGTTGAACCGAGAACTCGGTAGAACGCGCTAAAAATGTTAAGTTTGGTTGGCCGGGCCTAGGTCCCTGCAGTCGTAATATCTAAGAATTTGTGGGATCGGATTTTTTCCACGCAGTCATGCTTCGGCAAACCGAGCAACAAGATTGATACGCGCCGTCTACTCCCATCTGCTGTATGTTGGCAACGCGATGGATGCTCGTAATCTAAAATCGATCTACGACGCCCAGATTCTCGCTGTAGTTGATCTCGCGATAAATGAAACTCCAGCCAGACTGGGACGTGATATCATCTACTGTCGCTTTCCAATGAACGATGGTGATGGAAACGAAGATGCCCTGATTAAGCTTGCGATCCAAACGATTGCTACCCTGGTTAGAAAAGAAATGCGCACGCTGGTCGCATGCAGCGCCGGGATGAGTCGCGCTCCAACAATTGCGGCGGTTACAGTCGCCCTGCTGACGGGGCGAGATCCAGACGACTGCCTTGTGGACTTGATTGCAAATGCACCAAATGATGTATCGCCGACGCTGTGGGAGCATGTCAAACGAGTATATAATACGCAGTAGCCGAAAGCGGACCCAAAAGAACACTAATAACTAAAAGTTGTTCAAGAGAGGGCGAACAAGCCGTTTTTGGTGTCGGAATGGGACTCTTCCGGAACGTAGGCTTGGTCGTCGTGCAACGAAATTTCATCGCAATAGCGTGCTTTAATTCCTGGACCGAAATGAGCTTCTCACGCCCAGACAAAATTTTCAATCCGTATGAGAGTCCTCAAACGGACTCGTTACCGTTGGCCCAGCAGAACATCGGTAAATTGAAGGAACGCGGCTGGTTTTATCGCAAGGTTGTAGTTCTAGAGCCTATCGAAACGATCATAGAATACGATGGGCTTCGTCAAGGGATGGAAACCGTTTTTATCGATGGGAAGATCGCATGTCAAAAATCTAGTTTCTATTTCACTTCTACTCATTTCGAATTCAACGTGCCTGGTCGGACTCAAGATGTAAGAGGCACAGTTGAGGTCCGGCGTACGCCTTGGTTGACTTTGTCGCGCTTTGTGATTTGTATTGAAGGTGAAGTGATCTACGCCGAGTAATGCACTTATCCTAACACAGGCATGACAAATCATCCTTAGTCTTGCAAAGACTTGCACACGTAACAGAATTAAAGAAAACCACCTAAAATGGTGCGTGGCAGCGAATCGAGTTTTTCTTGAATAAAGAGCTACTCGTCCAAATGTGGTGTTCGAAGGCCAAGCTTGTCAAACGGATTGCCATAGATACAGTATCCCCAATCGAAACCGTAACGTTCCTTTTCCCAGGCTCCGCGAACTGCGAGCCATTCTTCTAGAAACGGTTCAGAGTAACAATGGTTCAAGTAGTCCGTCCAAGCATATGCCAAGCATTGTGTCTTGCACTTTGGAATCAAGAACTCGATCTGCTCGAGTCCGATTGAACGTGATGACCCCAGAAGAGTTTGAGTAGCAAAGTGAGGCGTGAACAAATAGGAATCAGCCAAGAATCTGTTGTTCATATACTTCACGTTTTGGATGTCCAATGCGTGGCACCCCCAAATCGATACGATTCGAGATTTGACGTCCAAGCTTTCCAGTAGAACGCGACCGGGATAGTCCAGCACTCCGGGGAGAACACAGTTTCCAGGAAACTCAGGCGCGTCGAGCACATGCTGGGAGCTACCGCTATGTGCATAGAGAAAGCAAATCTCAGCTGGTTGTGAAAGTACGTGCCTTAGGTCATCGGGAGTTGTTAGGATCGGTTCGTGAGCGGCGTCAAATCCGCCTCGTTGTACCACACGCTTGCTGTAGACAGGCTCAAGCGCCTTGTGCAGATGATTCAGTTGCGGCCAGTCTTTGGAAGTCAAAATTGCAGCTTGGTTTTCACTTGCGAGTTCAAAACGCCGCAGATGCTCATTCACCTTGTGGAAATAAGCTTGAATTTCACTTAACGAACGCTGGTCCTGTTGATTGTTATAATAAGGCCGAAGAACAGCGATCCACAATTCGTGCACTGGTTTCTTCTTTCCTAGTTGCAACCAAGGATCGTAGAAGTCGAATTTACTATCGTTATCGCGATCCTCGATCTGCCCATCTAAATCGGAGTAGTAGGCAAACATGGTGGAATCATCACCGCATGCGTTATGGAAGGTTGGGAATTGAAATTGTCCAACCAGAAATGCTCCACTGATTCCGTTATTCGCATGTAATTTCTGCAAGCCAGCTCGGAGCTTCGCGGGTAGAATATCGCTGTTGACAGGGTAAACTACGATCTCGGTGTCAAAGCGTTCTCGCACTAGGTCGGCATAGCGATTGAGTTCTGTCTTGAGCTGCAAATTTTGCAAGTACTCGTGCTGAACGACGAGTACTGCGCGCTTTGCAGGTTCGGCGGATAGAGCACTGTTTCCAGGCGTAAGGGCTGCTAAGTGCCAGACTAAGGTAACAAACAATAAGTGTCCCGCAGACAATGCGGTGAAGCGTTGCGATTGCACTGAATACACTGTATTAACTCCAAGAATTAACATACGCAGGATGGTCGTAGGCCTATTCTACAGGACTGAGCCGAAGGGATGCTCGTTATGTAGACTGAAATAGAAAGCACTTGCTGATTGATTCGTACTCGATCCATCTACATCACCGTCGCCACAGTTGTCGTAATTGCTGGCCTCGCTTCGCGCAGATACCGAGGGCAATTGCCAAAGTTCTTGGCAGAGTACGCTGGAGACACGCTGTGGGCCCTGATGCTTTTTTTGTTTATCAGCACGCTACTGGCGAGTCGGTCGATATTGGCACGGGCAGCAATCTCTCTCGCAGTTGCCTTCTTGGTAGAGATCAGCCAGCTCTATCATGCACCGTGGATCGACTCGCTTCGTCAGACAACGCTGGGCGGGCTGGTGCTGGGGTTCGGATTTCTCTGGACCGATCTCGTTTGCTATTCGGTTGGCATTGCGATCGGAGCCGTCGCCGAGTGGAGAATCAGACGCATCAGTCGACAAACTAGATCTGTACCTCGCAGTTAATACGTACGATGTGTGAGTCAAATCCAAACTTAGGAAAATAGATCTTGCGAGATCCCAGTAGCGATCGGGCGTTCCGCAGGCGATGGCAAACATATTAGTGTGTTTCGCGGGTAGAGCTCGCCCAAGCTGAAGGTCAAAATCGGAGTAGAGTTTCTTCTGGAAGGTATAATCGCTGCGGCGGTTGGCTTTGTCGCTAAATGTTCACTTCAAGCTTTTTGAGATTGTTCCATCTCTGGTAGTTTCCATGTCAAGCAAAAAACATCTGCTAAATCCGATCTGTTCGTGCCTACTGGCGTGCATTTTGTGTTCGACGACGTATGTGGTTGGTCGATCACAACAGTTGAGGCTCGGGGCGGAACTAGAAGGGCTTGCGGATATCGCGTATCCGCAATGCGATATGGTAATTGACATCACCAAGGAACCATACAACGCGAAAGGTGACGGAGTTCACGATGATACGGAGGCGATTCAGCGAGCACTATCGGACATGATGGGCCTGCACAAGTTGCTCTACTTTCCCAACGGAACTTACTTGATCTCGAAAACGCTTCAATGGTCCAAAAAGAATTCTGCTGGCAACGACGCCTGGGGAAAGAATTTCTTATGTGGTCAGAATGTGAACAAAACAATCCTCCGGCTCAAAGACGGCACCTGCACCGATATCGCAAAGCCAATGAGCTTGATGTGGTGTGGTGGCTTCGGATCAGCGGATTGGTTCCACAACTACGTTGAAAATTTGACCTTCGACGTCGGCGAGAACAACCCTGGCGCAATAGGTTTACAATTTTATTCGAACAACTCAGGTGCTGTGAGAAACTGCCGGTTCCTTGCTGCAGATAGCAGCGGCTTAGTGGGGCTTGACCTGGGGCATCGAGACATGAATGGTCCCTTGCTAGTTCGCAATTGTGAAGTGGTTGGCTTTGATCGTGGTATCAGTACGGCGAGTGCGGTTAACGGCCAAACCTTTGAATACATCACGATTCGCAATCAAAAGAAGTTTGGCTTTGACAACGAAGGCCAATCGATCTCAATTCGCAGTCTATACAGCGAGAACTCGGTGCCAGTTGTGCGTTCCTATGGGACTTTCTGTTTGGTCGATGCAAAACTCAATGGTAAGGACGCGGCAAACCTTTGGCCTGCGATCATTAACTACAACGGCGGTAGGATCTTTGTTCGCAACATTGAAACTTCTAGCTACGCGCGCTCGATAGCTGATGGAGCGACTCCCGATTGGTTTTCGTTGACTGAAATGGAAGGTACCGACAAGCTGGGGAGCCTTGGACCAGCGGTCGTTGAGTATTGCTCGCATCCAGTGACGATGGCATTTCCCACTGAAGAAACTTCACTCGGACTGCCTGTTCAAGATCCTCCAGAAATCGCGGCAGATCCAGTTGCAACTTGGGCGAACGTTGATGCGTTTGGTGCTGATCCTACTGGAACCAAAGATTCTTCGGAGGCGATTCAAAAGGCGATGCTTTCAGGAGCAACCACAATATTCTTTCCGGGATCGTATGCACTAGAATCAACGGTAACTCTCGGGCCTAAAGTGCGGCGTGTCGTCGGTATTGGCGGAATGGTGGACTACTTTAGTAGAGCCAAGCCAGATTTTAAGATTCTCGATGGTGAATCGTCGACTGTTTTGTTTGAGCACTTCGCTCATATCCATGGCGGAGTAAATATTGATACAAATCGGACGGTGATATTTCGAAGTGTTTCGGATTGCGATCTAACATTTGGTCCTAAAGCAAAAGGAGGTCAACTTTTTTTCGAAGACTTCGTGACTCATAACCTCGCATTGTCGAATCAAAATGTTTGGGCGCGACAGTTGAATGTTGAAAATGAGGGTACACACGTTATCAATGAACTTGGCGATCTCTGGGTTCTCGGGTATAAGACCGAGCGAGGTGGTACGCTGCTCGATACGAGAGGCGGAGCCCGAAGCGAGATACTCGGTGGCTTTAGCTACACCACCACGGCGGGCAAGCTTGCCCCCATGTTTGTTACCACCAACTCATCCGTCTATGCCTTCTTTAACGAAGTGTGCTTCAATGGAGATCCTTTTATTCAGATCATTGAAGAAGTTCAGGGAAATAGCAGAAAGACATTGTATAAAGAAGACGCAGGTTCAGCTCCATACTCTGCTCGTATCCAACAACCATGAAAACACTTCGCAAGGAAAGTGACTGATTGAAGTGGTCCCCAATTCAGGTCGTGACGTTACTCTCTACGCATCAATGTGCATAGAGCCTCGCATCAAAGGGCCTTCGAAGTTTGCGCCCATTTCGGTTGTCAAACGCCCTTCGAAATCTTCAAGATAGATGACCTCAACAACCAAGGGTTGAGTCAATTGAAGAATAGCAACGGGGCAGCGATCTAATCATCAGCGTCGGATTGAACCTTGCTGGCTATTGCCTCCCAGTCGCAGAAACATCCAGGTCCGCAAACAGACTAACTCAGACCTCATGTGGCAGTGCGATTTTGCATGTAAATGCAGACGGATAACCAAAGGTGTGGTCGACCTTTACTTTCTCGTGTTCATCACATTGGTAGCCGCCGAATTTGGCGATCCCCCTGCCCTGCACAATCCTGCAGCGAGATCATGACAAAAACTACATCGCATCTTGCGACTAGATCATGGAATCGACCGATTGCAAGATAAACAAGACATGTCCACGATCTCCAAACCTACAAGCCTTCGTCGAGCGAGTAATTCAAACGATTAAGCACGAGGCTGCTCAATGGCTTTTGCATTGTCAGCGAAGCACATCTAGACTGCATCTTAAAAGTGACTCAAGACTGGTACAACCATCGACGGGGTCACAGTGCCCGCGATCATTTACCACCGGTACGAGAAGAGTCACCACCGGCCACGATCGATTTTAGGAAGCAGGAGCTAATCTGCGTTGCAGAACTTGGCGGCCACTTAAAGTCGTATATGGCGGCCGCCTAGAGGTACCGGTCGCAAAACGATTCAGGTGCAAACTGCGAATTCAGCTGTGCGGATACGCCGAAAATGACATAGTCGTCACCTAACACGTCATTTCTCTGCGCTAAATAATCATCTTGTCGCAGCTATAAAGCTCGCTTCCAACAATCAACATGCGTAAGATTCAAAATGCAGTTTTTTTTGTACCGCGCGAATTGAATCTAGTCAGGAAGCGATTTAAACGGAACGCGCTAACCATATTTACTACAATCGGCATTTTCCACACAACCGACAGTACTTGTGGCAATTCGCTCCCTCAAGTCTCTCGTGCATCCGACAGCCTCCGGAATGCAAGGTACCGTTTAGAAGTTCAAGAACCCAATATAAACCTACGCAATTTATGGCAAACCTCAGACGCGGTGCAGCTCTTATTGAGCTGGCAATCTTTCTACCATTGTTGTTTTCAATTGCTATGGCGACGATCGAGACCTGTCGCATGATCTATTTGAGGCATTCGCTCAAGATCGCCGCATACGAGTGTGCAAGGCTCGCAATTGTCCCAGGGATTACTGCAAGCGACATTCAACTGCAATGCGATGCAATATTGATAGGTCGTAGAATCAAACAGTATACGCTTACCTGTACTCCTTCAAACCCACAGGAACTAGGCTTCGGTGATTTGTTTGTCGCTGAAGTCGAAGCTCCCGCCTCGGAAGCAGCGTTAGTGGGAAGCTGGTTTTATCAAGGAAAAATACTGTGTGAGAAAGTTACAATCATGGCGGAGTATTAAAATTGCGAGTACGCGAAAGCAGATTCGTACCACCTATTAGAAGACCAAGATCGGCGGGCTCACTACAAAACCGATGTGGCGCGACAACGATGATGCTATGCATTATGCTACCCGTCATTTTGATGGTATCGTCGTATGCCATCAATGTGGCGTACATGGAGCATGTCCGAACAGACCTACAGATCGCGACGGACGTAGCAACACGAGCAGCAGGCCGCATGCTGGCTGTAACGGGAAATCAAGACGTTGCGCGTAGAGCAGCGGAAGACATGCTCGCCCTCAACCCGATCATCAATCATACGGTGTCACTTGACGAGCTGAATATTGATTTCGGCGTCTCCACTCGCTATAGCGAGATGGAAAGATATCGCTTCGAGCCTCATGGAAAGAATCCAAACGCCATTCATATTCACGGAAACGGTAATCTAAATCTGAAACCACTTTTTCCGACCATGGGCGTACCAATTACAATTCGACCGGTGAAGACAGCTATCAGCACGCAAACGGAACTTGATGTCGCTTTGGTAATGGACCGCTCTGGTTCAATGTCTTTTTCCGCAGGTCAAACGTCGGGCCCGTTCGCTCCGCCGAATGCTCCGCTAGGCTGGCAATTTGGGGATCCAGTGCCACCCTACGCAAGGTGGTTAGACGCTTGTGCTTCTGTCCGACTATTCCTGGACTTGCTCAACGAGACTTCGCAGAATGAGTTAGTTGGATTATGTACCTACGGAAGCGATGCAAAGATGGATCAGCGACTAACGCAAGATTATACAAGAGTTAACACTAGCATGGATGCGATCAGCCAGCAGTACGAAGGTGGTGCAACTAATATCGGTGGAGCGATTGAAGTGGGCATTGAGACGCTTGCCCATAAACAAACGGCGCGACCTTGGGCTACGCGTGTTATCATTCTCTTGACTGATGGAATTCACAACACAGGCACAGACCCCGAGACGGCGGCACAAGCAGCCGCATCGCAAGGAATTCAGATTTTTACCGTCAGTTTTTCTAACGAAGCTGATATCGGAAGGATGTCTGAGATTGCAGCTATTGCAAGCGGGAAACACTTTCATGCCGACAGCGCCGACGACTTGCGTCGAGCCTTCATCGACATTGCTAAAAGCTTGCCAACCCTCATAACACACTGACTTCCACCATGTTTCGAAAAGTACCTAGAAACGGTGCAGCCCTTGTGGAATTTGCTGTTGTGCTTCCGTTGCTGTTTTTAATCTTCGCTGCAATCATCGAGCTCAGTCGAATGATGCTCTTACAACAAACCGCCGATACTGCTGCTTATGAAGGAGCGCGTCATGGTATGGTGCCTGGCGCGACCGCCGAGGAAGCGTTTGACGCCGCCCACAGACTCTTACATCAGGCGAACCTTGCCGGCACGAGGGTCATCGTTGATCCATCTGAAATAACCGAAAGCACTGGGGCTATAACTGTTTCTGTCAGTATTCCGTTGGCCGAAAATTATTGGTTTCTGAAGTTTTGGAATAATAATGCGGTTGAAAGCGACGTTACATTGATCTGCGAACGCGTCCCACTGGTTCAACTCACAGGACTTCCAAAGTTGAAAGAGAAAGTGAAGAAAACACCCAAGCCAAAGTAGTGTGATGATGGTACTGATTAGCAAGATTGTAAAACTGTCGTCGCCAACTCGCAACAATCTCCGGAAGCATTTGCATTTAAGCCCTAGCTTTTTCGCGCAAACAATTTCTGCAATCGAGATTCGTGGATAGCCTGCGTCGCAATTATTTTAGAATTTCGACACTGGTTCGATCCCTAAGATTCCTGTTTTATAACAAATCGATGACCTCGGAGGCAAAGAAGTCCGTGATAGCGTCATCGACGGCTCGGAAATACCAGTCCAAGCTAGCCCCGCCTGTCAGAACATCATCTTCTCCCGAATCGTTCAGCACATTTACTTTTGCTTTCAGCGATACGACCGGTACGCCAACTCCAGCTCGCAAGTTTGAGATGCGTGTGGCGTAAGGAGTCGAAGCGGTCCAGGCGGTGCGCATGGCTAAGAGATTTGTCGCGATAGCGTCGCTCGTTGTGCGACCTGCAATCAAGATATCCTCGCCGGAACCGCTACTTAAGTTATCCAAGCCACGGCCGCCAATAAGGATGTCGCGTCCGCTGCCCGATATTAAAGTGTCGTCACCATTATTGCCAACCAATACGTTGTTTCCGTTGCCGCCATTGAGCAGGTTATTCAGCCCGTTACCAAGTATAAGGTCATTGCCTGACCCGCCCAGGAAATTCTCGATCGAGCCACCTGAATTCAACCGTAGCATGCGATTTGTGTGGACTGGCTGAGCGGCACTGGATGCTAAATTGATGGTCAAGTCAGAAGTTAGTGACGCGAATGAAAGCGTATCTGTTCCTTGGTTCAAGACTTCGATAATGAAGTCCGATTCAGCACTCAACGCTGCACCAAAAATATATGTATCGTTGTTCAACCCACCAAAGAGAGTATCGTCTCCTGCACCACCCGTTAGCGTGTCATCGCCCGCGTTACCGGTCAACGAGTTGTTTAAATTGTTGCCTGTAAGAATATCTGCACCTGAGCCGCCGATCACGTTTTCAAACATGACTTGCGAATTCAGCTTCAACGTACGATTGGTATGGACCGGCTGCACCGCTAAGGAACCAAGGTGCAATTTGACACTTGTCGCTAAGGCAGCAAAGGATAGCGTATCGACACCTTGATTTGAAGCTTCGATCACCACATCGGCTTCTGCAGCGGTAGCCGCACCGAAAATGTAGGTGTCGTTTTGCAGACCACCAATGAGCGTATCGCTGCCAGCGCCTCCAGTAAGCGTGTCATCGCCTACGTCACCAGTCAACGAGTTGTTTAAATTGTTGCCCGTAAGAACGTCTGCACCGAAGCCACCGATTATGTTTTCAAACGTGACTTGCGAATTCAGCTTCAATGTACGATTGATATGAACCGGCTGCACCGCTAAGGAGCCAAGATGCAATTTGACGCTTGATGTTAAGGCAGAAAACGATAGAGTGTCGGTTCCCTGATTCGCAGCTTCTATCACCACATCGGCTTCTGCAGCGGTAGCCGCACCAAAAATGTAGGTGTCGTTTTGCAGACCGCCCACAAGCGTATCGCTGCCAGCGTCTCCGGTGAGCGTGTCATTTCCGGTACCGCCAATTATAGTATCATCGCCTCGGCCGCCGCTAATAAGATCGTTAACTTTACCTCCCAGTAAGCGATCATTACCATCGCCGCCGTTCATCGTTACTGAACCGCTGAATGCCTGGGCATTGAAAATATTGGCCGAGTTCCCTCCAACCAAGGTGGCAGTTTCTACACTTTGCAGTTCCATTGCACCGGCCTTGTAGTAGCTGAGCAAACCATCTGTCAGCCCCACACTTGGAGAGTCGATTGTGCCGATCACTCGGTCGCGACCTTCACCGGCGATATAGCGAAACACTCCTCCAGCGACTGGTAATGCAAGGCTGCTAGTCAACAGATGCAACACATCATCACCGAACCCAGTGTCGACGATCAAGTTCTGCAGACCCGTCGCCTGCAGACTATTGTCAGCGATTGTTACTCGATCGGCTCCCGCATCCACAAATCCAAGATTTAAGTTGATAAAAGGCGTGTTCGACACCACTAAAGGGACAGTTGGATAACCGTTAACGGTTCCCGAAATCTTCATCGCCGCTGAACCGGAGAACGAAATTGCTGGATCCAGACGGAGATTATCAGTAGACCCGCCAGTCGAATATTCAAAGGACGTTAGTCCAGCAACTTCAGTACTCTCAATCTGGCTTCCGAAGATTAGAGGATTATTTAGATCGGTGCGGAAGCTTATGCCATCGCCACGCTCGAAAATTTCTTCCGGGAAGACAGTGAATTCATTGGCCGCGCTGCCCTCGATTCGAAGCGAGTCGTTGGCGCCAGAGCCACCCTCAAATCGAACTCGCTGCCCGAGATCGATCATACCTGATCGCAGATCAACGGTTAGCGTGTCGTTCTCATTATCAGCGCCCTTGATAAAGACACCGGATGTCGTCGCATAGTCACCTTCTTCAAGAAGTAGTTGCCGATTGACGTCAAATAGCTGCAGTCGATGATTCGAGCGTTTGAGTAGGACGTTATCAGCGGAACTTTTTCGGTTACTGCCATTGAGCTGGATTCCCGTTGGCATCGCGTACGTTAAATTGCTGGAAAGTTCCAGGACGAATGCATCAAAAGTTCCAAGACTTGTCCTTGATTTTTGTTGGGGACCAGGATTGAAGTCTGCGGTTCCGGAAAACCGGCCTCCCAGCACAAATTTGCTACCGAACGCTGCAACTGACGCCGTATTGACTCTGTCGGTGCCGCTGACGGTTTGTCCCCAAACATAGTTTCCTCCGTCTCCTAACGAAACGATGAACGAATCGACGTTTCCGCGCTTCAGGCGATGTTGGATTTGAGCTCCTGGAGCTAGATCGATAACGCTGCTTCCGAAGTTGCCGGCAACAACCACTCCGTACGGTCCTAGAGCAACTGAAGGAAGAGTTTCTGGCCCCGCACCTCCTATTGCGTGTGCCCAGTTGCCGTTGGGTAGTAATCGTTCTACATAAATGTCGCCGTCGCCCGCCGACGTAAGGTTAAACAATTCAACAGTCCCACGAAACACTCCGGTCATTGCCGGGGTTGTACCGTTCGTGACCGAGACTGGTCCAGAAAATCCTTCTGTCGCCCGTCTGACAGCCACCCATTCCCTATAAATTGCGGGGTTGTACAGATCGTTAAAGTACTTGACCATGAATGCAGCGCGTTCTGGTCCCGAGTCAACGTAAAAATGTCCTCTGTCTGGGTCGAAATCTGCTGTGCCCTTAAAGGTGCCGACCGCAAAGATTATATCATTTTCAGCTACGCCAATCGCATCGATCGATTCGTCTGTCACCTCAGCAAAAGGATTCAGACTTCGCTTGCCTCCAATCGTTTGAACGTAGGTTTCGCCTAGACTGTACCTCACCAGAAATCCATCGGCACCACCGGAGGACGTCTTGCTGACGACTTCGTCAGTGAAGTCGAAATCAACGGTATCGCGGAAGTGACCAGACACATAAAGAGAGGAGGTTGCTGACTGCCTCAGCGGTGTTGTCCATGCAATGTCCGTGCCTGCGTCCCTTCCCGGACCACCAAACGACCACGAAATTCCATAGTCACCATGATCGTAAAGCAATACAACGAAAACATCAGTATCTCCACGTGACGTTGCGTAGGCCGTCCCCTCTGTTGGGTCCAGATCTACCGAGCCTTCAAAAGCGCCTGTTAGATACAGCCTGCCGCCATAGCTAAATGGATCAGAGGTTGTCTCAGCAAGAGCAACCGCGTTGATTTGGATTGACACATCGCTGGAAAGCGTGCGAACCCAATGCAGGCCCCCATCAGCATGGTTGCGCTTTATGAAGACATCGTCTCGATCCAAGCTCGAAGAGCTGACACTGTTTACTGCAGGGCTTGGATCGAAATCGACAGTTCCTCGAAAGTGGCCGACAGTGAAGACACCGCCTTTGGCATCGATTGCCACTTCAGTGACTCGTTCGCTGCCGGTCTGAGCATTTCCAAACGTCTCAATGGCACCGAAGTATCCGTACAACATGCGGCGGTCTTCGAGCAACATGAACGTACAACGTCGATGTGGCGGGGGCAGAAATCGCCAACAGTTGCGCGCCGCTAATACGTTCCAATTGATGCATGATTTCAACCAGGCGAATATCGGCATTGATGCATTCCAAACGTGAACTCAGCGAACATTTCACGGTGATTATAGCTTTTCCGCTGAGATATTTAGTCTCGAGATTAGAATTACTTTAATGCTGAATGTCGCACTTTTCAACTGCGGACATATGCTTTGCCACCATGCAGGTGCCAGGCCGTCCGCCGCAACGTGCTGGGTGAGTCTAGTTTGCCCTTAGTCGCTAATAGTCCGGACTGTCAAATGAACGATTTGGAGGAGGCTCGCAAACGGTTAAGAGACGTAAAACAAGACGATTTCACTATCTATAAGGCTAGCAAACTGCGATCAAGTCAAGCCAAAAATCGGACCGCGTTGACATCGCGTCACCGAGAACTACAAACTTGGGATGAAGCAAAATTAAACCAGGATCTGGCGATCAAGGCATTCGATGAATGGTTAAAAAAACACAGGAATTGCCCAGAGTTGCGGGAAATGATTTTTTCAAAAAGAGATGCGGTTGGCGGAATACTTCAAACAACGCGCGGAAGCAGAGGCGATTTTTGGCGATTGGGAAGCGGTCATTCGGCTATATGATCAACTGCTAAGTCTGAGCGGAGGCTATGAAAGTTGGATGAATCATAACACGATTGCTCAGGCCTATCTGGAAACGGACAACTTGGAGAAAGCTCAGAGGGTATTGGCGAATTTTCTAAGTTGGTACATCAATGAGTATATCTTCGTTAGGGATGAACTAAGAATCAGCAATACGATGCTGTACGAGAGATTAGATTACACCCTGCCGATCCTCAAAGGATTACGTTACGCCGAGGCCTTCATCGCCGAGAAGGTGTATTGTTTAGAACCAATGGAGCGGAGAGTATGCGGAAGCTCAACGGTCCAAGGACAACCGACTCTTATCGCGTCGCCACAGGGGCATCATAAGTGAGTCATAGCCAAAGGATTTTTAGTTCTTTGCGTCAGCTTGCCGTCTTCCATTTCATAAAGAGTGTCAAAGACGTCTAGTGAACGGTGATCGTGAGTGACAACAATGACTGAGGTGCCCTGTTCGTGGGCAACTTTGGTAAAGAGCTCCATGACTTGCCGGCCGCGAAAGCTGTCGAGCGCTGCGGTGGGCTCGTCGGCAAGAATTACCGAAGGGCGATTTGCTAGAGCGCGGGCCACAGCCACCCGTTGTTGCTGTCCGCCGGAAAGCATCGAAGGATAGCTTTGGGATCTGTCTTTGATTCCCAAATAGTCGAGCAACTCCAAAGCTCGAATCCTGGCCTGCCTACTTGATAAGCCGTTCAGCTCGCAAGCAATTTGCACGTTCTCTCCCGCTTTTAGGAACGGGATCAGATTGGATTTTTGAAAAACAAAACCTAGATGCTTTCGTCGAAAGGAACGCAAGTTCGTCAACGCCTTTGGGCCATCCATGATCAGTTGATTCGCGATATAAATCTTGCCACTTGTCGGAGGATTGATAAGTCCGACTGCGGTCAGGAAGGTCGACTTGCCAGAGCCGCTGGGACCGAGCAATGCAACGACTTCACCAGCCATTACTGTCATCGACGCGTCACGCATGGCGACGACTTCAGTGTTGTCTGAGCCATAGATCTTCGTCAGACTTTCGGCTTTTATCGCAATCTTTACCGACGGATCATCGGCAGGCAGTGACTTACTCATGCGAGGGCCTCATTGGGCGAAACCACCATCGCTTTCCAAACACCTAGAGCGCTCGAGGCGATGGAAATAACAAAGACGATTACTGCGAGTTGGATCAAATCTTCGCTGGTGATGATCACGCGGCGGGGAAATTTGGGGAATATCTGCTGGCCAATGATATAGGCGATCGCAAATCCGCTGGCTCCAAGAATTATGGCCTGTTGAAGAATTAGGCCCAGCAACACACTATTCGACGCGCCGATCAACTTTAGAAGCGCAATTGAGTGCAGCTTGTCCAAAGTGAGTGTGTACAGAATGAGAGCCATGATGATCGTGGCAATGATGGTCAGCAAAATGCGAAAAAGTCCGATCTGGCTTCGAACTTTTTCAACGGACCCTTTTAGCAATAGGTTTCGCTGCTCGTCCGCAGTATAGACCGTCACATCCGTCCAGCCTCCGATGACCGTCGCTACCGACTCTGCATCGGATGGATGTTCAAGTGTTACAAGCACTGCACTAATCGATGGACGAGCGATAGCCGGAAGCTGGCCTGATTGACGGGTTGCATTCTCAAGCAGTGCAGGCTGCTGGATGCCGACGTCAAACAAACGGCCACGCGATTCACGAGCCGCACGCTCCAAGCGAACCGCTTCTCCTGGGACATCGAGTTGTACAGCCAAAGCATCCGCTGAACTTAAGAATGCAATACCATCACCAGCCGAGCTGATCATGCCACGGCTTATCCCTACGACTTGATAGACTTCGTTGCCAATCTCAATTTGCTTTCCCAAAGGAAGCTTCAACGTCTGATCGGCGATGAGTTCAAACCGAGATTGACCAAGCGGGCGACCCTCCACCAGCGGAATCCAGTCTCCCTTGTCGGTAGGCCAGCTCAGACCGAGCACGGCCATGCGCAGCACGCGATCGCCATCTTGTCGCTGGATCGTGTGATAAACGAACTCTCGCGCAACGCGAACTCCCGGAACTGCTAAAACGCGATCGGAGAGCTTTGCTGGAACTCGAGAGATCTCAGCGAAAGGCCCTCTCGTACTTCGCTGAACCACCCACAGATCAGCATCGAGCCGATCGATCAGCAGCGTGGCATCCTCGACAACTCCGCGGTAGATTCCTCCCATGCCCATGACTACCATCAATAACATTCCGATACCGACGGCAGTCAGAACGAAACGCCCGATGTTGTAACTGATATCCTTGATTGCCAGGTTCATGGAAGCCTCACCTTCTGACCGTCTCGCAATTTGGCTCCATCGGGTGAGCGAAGCAGAACATCGCCTTCGTTTACACCGCTACTAACAGCGATACGATCTCTCGCTCGAAGTGTCACATCGACCGTCTGAATTTTTGCCACGCCAGACTGCTCGATGAAGATGGTTGCCTTATTCCCCTCCAGTTCGCAAAATTTGAGCGGAACCGTGAGTGCATCATCCGACCGTCCGTTTTCAATGTAGACTTCGGCACGCTGACCTATCGCCCAGTACTCCGGACGTTCGAGCAATTCGACATCCACAATCACCTCTCTCGTTTCGCGGTCCGCTTCTCGGCCAATGCGTACAACCTTGCCGAGAAAGGAGCGTTCCGGTTCTGAGCGAAAAACAATCCGACTTGGCTGCTCCAGACGCAGTTTTGCGATTTCGGTTTCGTCAACCCAAGCGCTAATCCAGAGGCTATCCATCGAGATGAGTGTGAGGATGTTCGTGCCAGGAACAACAATGTCGCCGACCTCACGACGCCTTTTGATCACTAGCCCATCAAAAGGAGCCATGATAAGCGTGTCCGAAAGTCTCGCTTTGTGGTAGGCAAGCAACTCTTGTGCAGCTAAGAGGGACTTCTTTCCTTGCACGATGGCGGATTCGGATGCTCCAAGACCAGCTTGCGCCACAGTCAAGGATTCCAACGACTGATCAAGTTCTTCGCGGCTAATGGCACTTTGCGAAGCGAGCGACACCTTCCGTTCATGACTACTCGTCGCCTGCTTCACGACTGCCGCCGCGCGAGCCTGTTCCGAATCGAGGCGATCAATGTTGGACTCAGCGACTTCGACGTTAGCCGCCGCAATGGCAACTTGCTGCTGTAGTTCGGCGCCATCAAGGCTTACGAGTCTCTGACCGGCATTGACCTTGTCGCCTTCATCGACGGTCAGTTCAAGAATGCGACCCGCAATCTTAGGGCTGATCATCGTCTGCGTGCGAGCCTCAAGTGTGCCCGTTCCCATCACTTCAGATGCGAGAGCACCACGCTCAACGGCATGGGACTCCACTGTGACTGGGGCCCAAAGTCTCCAGTAAAGTACACCGATAACTATTGCCGCTAGGGCCGAGACTTTGAGGATCGTTAAAAGTATGCTTTTCATTATCGCTTTGGTGGTCGCTTCTGACGAGGTTGAGAACAAACGACCACCGCTGGCCCCAAGGCACATTGCAACTTGGATTCACGAGCATACGGTCAATAGCCAGTCAATTCGAGGCCGTCCTTGGAAACAGCCTAAGCGGGCGAAATGACCTTCGGCCGCAGGCCTCATGGTCGGGGTGGTAGTTCATAGGGGGCATGGATTTCTTCCATCCCGTTTTTGATGAAGCGGCTGACAAGTTTCGCATGCTCTTGAACCAACATAATTACATATGGGTCATCCGAGCGATACCGAACCTTCATCCCTTTTTCAGTTTCTTCATAAGTCAGCGTGTATTCATCCACATGCTTGATAAGCTCAACGAAAATCGGATGAAACGTCATTGGTGGCAATGGCTTGTTACTAACTACACGGTCTTCCATTGCTGGTACATGCTCCTTGAGCATTTTGGCGATTGCTTCGTCATCGGATTCCGTAACTGCCTCGGCTCCATCTGCTAAGTTCTTGACAGTTCGCTTGATCTTCTCGCGATCCGCAAACATGGAATGCAAAGTCGTCATGTCGTCCTGCATACCTGGCATTGCACCAGGTCCGCGACCCAGTCCGCGACCCTGCATCGGACCATTACCGTTGACTTTCTCACCGGCACGCTCTTCGACCTTCGCCGTAACTTCTTGAGGCTCAGGCGTAACAGGCGGTGCTGCGATTGAGATCGGAACGTACGCGAAACCGTCGGCTTGCAAGTTTACGACAGCGGTCAACGCCGACACTGCGGGTTTGACGAATGCTGACACGTCCTCGAGATTCGAACCTTTGGTGATTAAAGTTTGGCCACACACATAAAGCTCAACACCACTGTCGTTCAGTTGCCCAAGCAGTTCCAGGTTTGGATTCCCCTCAGTCCGAAATCTGGCAGCGTACGCAGTCTCGTTGAGTACGGTGAGTGTTGCCTCTCCGTGGATTACAACGGCGATCTTCACGTTTGCTGGTTCTGCACCGCCACCAGCGTAAATGTTTAGGTACTTGGCAACTTTCTCCAGCCCGCTATTTAGTTTGCTTGGTTCTCCGCCGCTTGTAAGATCGACCAGCAATTTCGTACTCGCACGCGGTTGATGCGCAGCCTTAGACAGTTGAACCACGCCCCCGTGATCTGCAATGACCGGGTACGCGAGATCAGTCGCGTTGGCTGCGTTTGATTTTTCTTCTGCTTGGTTTCCCATTCGTCGTCCTTGGCCAAATCCCGGACCAAACCCAGGCCCCCGGCCGCCTCGAAATCCTTGGCCACGGCCACCGCCCGGTTGATTCTGAGCCGCAACTTCCGAAACGATGCCCCCAAAAATTGAAAGGAGTGTAAGTAGAGTGAAAGCAAGCTTGATATGCATGTTAAAGCCCTGTATTGAAATTGTTGTGCGTGGTTCAATTAAGTGCAACGTTGTGTTCTGTTTGGTTACGGGACGGTTGGATAATGAGTTTGCGATTTAGGCTTCTGAGGCCGCTGAAATTTAATTGACTGATTCACTCACACGCGACCGAAGTCGAGGTCGCAAAAAACTTGGGAACTCGCCAACAGGTGCCGTGAGGTAAAAACTAGACGCTCATCTTCGTTTTTGCTTTGACGCTAGGCAGGCCTTCGCTTTTCCAAGCTGTGTAACCTCCGCTTAAGTTGATGACGTTCTTGAAACCAGCGGCTTGTAAAACGCTAGCTCCGATGGCCGACCGCGCACCGCTACGGCAGTGCACAACAAACTTATCATTACGCTCTAGATCATCTGTATGTTTAGGTAGACGCCCGAGAAACCGATGCTCGGCTTGTTGGATGTGACCCTCTTTCCATTCTTCGTCCGACCGAACGTCGATCAGCGTTACTTCTCTTCTTTCGATAATGTCCGCCAGATCTCTTGGCGAGCCAGTCGTGTAAGCCTCCGACGTTTTGCCAGAAGACCGCACGAGACTCGCGTCGAAAGCTCCGGCAATCTCTTCAACGCCAATTTTATGCAATAAGCGAGCCGCTTCTTCCAACTGTTCCGGCCTACAAATGAGATACGTTGGCCGGTCATAGTCGACCAGCCAGCCTGCCCACACAGACAACATGCTCATCGGAATATTGATCGACCCTGGCACATGGCCTGTAGCAAACTCATTCGACGGAGTTAGATCGACGACGGTGCCTGATTGAAGTGCTTCAGCTAATCCATCTACATCGAGCATCTGGTGATGATGATTAGCGCCGAGAATACGTGGCCCCTCTTTGTTTACTCGCTTCATCACCGCGAAGTACTTCGGAGCTTCTGGTTGATCGGATAAAATGTAGCGTACAAAATCGTCTTCTTCGGAGAATTGCAGCGCGGGATTGAACAGCTTTTCATAGCCGACTGTTGATGTCGGAATAGCACCCAGCCCTTTTCCGCACGCGCTGCCAGCCCCATGAGCCGGCCAAACTTGTAAGTAATCAGGACGCGACTTGAATCGTTCGACTGACTTGAACAGGTCGCGAGCGCCTAGCTCGGCCGTCCCCATTAAACCCGCTGCTTCTTCGAGCAAATCTGGTCGACCGATCGAACCGACAAAAACAAAGTCGCCTGTAAAAATGCCCATGGGCTTATCAGCGCCACCGCCCTGATCAGTCACCAGGAACGAGATGCTCTCAGGTGTATGTCCGGGTGTGCGCAGGACATCGAATCGGATGTTACCGATCATAAAGTTATCGCCATCTCGTACTTTTTGGTGCGGATAGTCTTCTATATACAGGTACTTCCACTCGGCAGGCCCTTCGTCGGACACATATAGCTTTGCACTGACACGGTCAGCAAGTTCCCGAGCACCGGAGACATAGTCAGCGTGGATATGAGTCTCCGCGACAGCGACAATCGTGACACCTTCTTTTGTCGCAGTCGCGATGTACTGGTCTATGTCGCGACCTGGATCAACAATCACCGCTTCTTTGGTCTTTTTACATCCCACCATGTAAGAGGCATGAGCAAGCTTCTCGTCGTAAAAGTATTTGAGCAACATAAAAAAATTCTCCTTTTGAAGGGTTTATTTTCCTGTCAACAACATTGATTTAAAAATTACAAAGAACGCGACCAATACGACCGCGATCGAGAAGGTCTTCTGTAGCGTAGGGCCTTTCAATCGCTTTGAAACGATACCGCCAAGCCACATTCCTACGAAACCACCTGTCATGAATTGCAATGTTAGATCCCATGGCAATTCATTTCCTTGCGCGATATGCGAAGCCACACCACTGATGCTGACCAGCACAATAACGAACAGCGAGGTACCCACGGCCTGATGAATTGCCATTCCAGAGAAGATCACTAGCGCTGGAACGATGACAAACCCGCCACCGACTCCGAACATACCCGACAGCACGCCGGTCACGAGTCCAGAAAAGGCTAACAGTCGCGCGCACCGTGATGTCATCCGAAGTTTTCCATTGGCGTCACGATGGCAAGCACCTCGATCCGGCATTGGCTCGATTCCATTGGACGCGTCATCGGTCGGTAACATCGGCTTGCTCGCCTTCGACCACATTTGCCAGGCGACGATCAGCATTAAGGTCGCAAACATAACGAGTAGCACATGTTCAGCGACCAGCGTCGATAGATAAGAACCCAGCGGTGCACCAATCATGCCCGAAATGGCGAACAAGAGGCCTGTTCGCAATTCAATTCTGCCGTGCAGAAGTCTCGGTAACGCTCCAAACAGCGCAGTTCCGCCAACTGACGCCAGCGAGATGCCGACCGCTTCGCGGGGTACGACCGCAAGACCGTAAACCAAAAGCGGTACTGCGAATACGCCGCCACCACCGCCAGTCAAACCAAGTGCAAAACCAACGATGCCACCAAACAAGATGGCTAGGCCAAACATGGTTCGTCCTCACATTTCATCCAGAAGAACGTGATTGCGCACCTGAACACCTTCGCAAGAACCGTCGACGTCAATAGTTCAGTTCGTGGGGTGGTGAACTGTAGGGGCATAAGTCCGACCCTACTTCCTTGGGCCCCAACAAGTACTGAGCCCGAGTGGATAATACGCGGGACTAAAGCCGACAGTCCCTGTACTAACGGCACGAGACCCAAGTAGCCCCACAGCGTTTGTGGTCCTACCAAAACGCTCACCAGCAGTCCGAGTCCAGCGACGATACGCCCTACTCGATCGATTGTGCCGAGGTCTGGTTTGAACATTGGTGGGTTCCGAGGGCGACTTCATTCTTGCAGTTGTCAGGGTAGACCCGCGAGTAGGCGAAAGGTTACGCGGTTCGTCATCAAATATTTCAAAACCGATGAAATCCGTAAGGTCTTGGATTCCAAGATGTCGCTGGTCGATCGCGCGGGTTTTTGGCTACGTGACAGTGGATAGGTAAGTGGTAGAGGACTGAGAGGAACAAACTACCGCTTGTAGGCGTCCGGCCATTGCCTTGTCAGAAGTCAGTCCTTTAAAGGTTGATTGCGTTTGTGCATACTGTCTCCCTCGACCATCAATGCTTCACGTTCAAGTTTCTCACGCTCGTCTTGCGCGGTTTCTTCGATGAACAATGGGATGTAGGGAAAAATGATTAAGACGGCGAGCAGAAACAGAGTTGCGGCGGCAACTCCGACCATCGACCAGTCTTCGACCATAGTCGCTGCAACAATAATAGCGGCGATAGCGAACAGCGTCGCGAGACCCAGTGCGGTGTAGATGCCTGCGTAGTGAACGTCCATCTCAACTTCTTCAGACGAGATCTTTGTTTGGTTGTTGACGCGAATCCTTCCCGCTCGTGATTGTTTTTCCAGATAGCTTACCACTACGAAAGCTAGAAACAGCGGCGGCACTGAAAACGCCGCGAGATATGCTGCCTGACGATAGAAAATAAAGAGCACAATGGTTGCGACCAATGTAGCAATAAGTAACAGACGAAGCATCGTTCGTGCATGCCGCAACATCACGCGCGCGTCAGCCATCCGGAGTTACTAGGAGGTCAGCGACTGACGTTGCAATCGCTGATCCACGAATACCTATTCATCTCAACCTACCGCGCCTGCGCCGAATCACTGGCCAGTGAAAACGCCAGCCGACTCGCAGCCATGCAACGCGCCGACAAGAACATCAACGAGCTACTAGAAACCCTTCACACAAAATCCCACCGCCAGCGACAAGGCAGCATTGACGAAGAACTTTTCGACGTCATCTCCGGCTTCGACGCACTATCGAGCTAGTCCTTGAGCAAACGCACTATCGTCTAATCTTTGTCAATAGACTCAGATGCACTCGTGTGTAATATGCAAAGTTTGCATCCAGTCGTTCGCGTTGAGCACGTTTTAGTTGAGATGATTTATTGCTCTGGTCTCAACGTCGACGATTCGCTTTTTTGCAATCGTACCACGCAGGGTGAAGGTCGTCGTTGAACAACTCGATATATGGCACAGCGTTGCAAAATCAAATTCGATGAGGCTAGTCCAAAAGCTGCTTCTTTCGGAGCGAAGACTCAAGTACGTTGAGAGTCGGATATTTTTGGGCAAGATGCGCTGCGTGCTCGCTAGCGATCTTGTTGCCTTGCTCGCCTCCCCGTTCTCGCTTGCCAATTCATAGAGGCCTCCGCAGTCTTATTTTGTTAGACAAGGTATTGTACAATCTTCGATGGTGAGATTGGGGAAGCGATCAAAATTGGTGTGTTACGAGTCGGAGCTTACGTAAGGTTTTCAGGAAACGACTAGTTTGGCGATTTCTAACTCGTGCTTTTCACACCAAACGTCGCGACTATGACATGCTCCCCACTGTCGTAAATGGAGATAGCCACGTACTTCGACGATGTATCCGTTTCATCAATCCACTGGTTACTGCTGCAAATACCGAACTCCGACTGGTACCGGAATGCGGTAAAGGAGTTGCCATCGAACATCTCAGTCACATTAGATCTGTACGCAAATGGTTGCGATTTTGCTCTCCATACCCAGGAACGTGGTAGCTGGTTGCATTTTCCAGAGCTGCTAATACCATGAAACCGCAATCTTTGCCGCCTAGGTAAGTAGACGAGACTTTCCACTATCCATCGGGCGGATCAAAATTAACCAAACACAATAGATCGCCGTCATACAATAACTTCTGCCGAAACGCTCCTGGTAACTAATTATGTTTAAACCCTTGGCTGTGCTGCTTATTTTTCTACATCTCACCCTACCCTCTCGGGCGCAGATTACGGAACCGATCATAAGTCGTCTCGACTATTTTGAACGACGAACCGTAAACGAAGATTTTGAGTCTGGACTTGCAAGCTGGAATCGCGTTGGCGTAGCAGCAGGGGTGTCTGTTCAAAATTGGAGTGCATTGCCAGACGACCCGGATGCGTTCTATCAGTCCAACAGCAAATTTCTTACGCGGCCCGATGATGCTGACGCCCCAAATGGCGTCTACGATGGCAAAGTCGTAAAGCTCAGTGGCCGAGTTGGACTGTGGCAATACGCTGCCATCAACGGTAAAGCGACTCGTCAAGTGGCATGTTGCAACGCGCGTAAACGTTTGATACCGGGAGCTAACGGAGTAATGGGTTGGGCAGGTTTCGGTGTCATTTACTACGATGCCGATTGGGTTGAAATCGATCGCCAGGAGCAACAAATCTTCGACGAAAAAATAAACGCGATTGAACCAGACGTCGGCTATTCCCAGTACTCGTTTGGCACCAATATTCCTTTGGACGCCGCGCATTCGATACTTTGGATATCCAACGACGGCAGCAACACTGAACTTTGGGCCGATGACTTGATTTTGCTCAACATGTTCAGCGGACCACCTCGGCAAGACTTAAGCCAACCGGTAGGCTCCCGCTTCACTCAGGATCCGTTATCAATTAGCTTTGTGGGTAATGCTAGTTTCAATGGCATCATCTCTTTCGACTATGTAGATTACAACTCCGGATTCTCGGAGAGTGACCGCTTCATACTCGCCAACTCTTCGTACTTCTGGGACTCTGCGTTGCTATCAAACTCAGCGCTTATTGATCGCGGCAATATGCGAAATGCATCGGCTCAATGGCAATTTATTGATTTGGTTCCAGGAGAAACATACGAGTTGCTGGTGGCTTATGGAAACAATGGTAACCAAACCGTGGTTGGAATTGACTTTTACGATTCGAATTGGAACCAAATCGACAAAGTCTCTGAACCACTCGATGCTAACTACTCGGGCTTTTTTCCGACCGGCTTCACGGCGTTTTTAGACAAACAGCTGTTCACCGTTCCTACCAATGCAGCCCACAGTAGCTTCTTCATTTGGAATGCCGAAGGAGGACAGATTTCGATCTACCAAGCATATATAGCGCCAGCAACGGTACAGGCCAGCATAGCAAGCTTCGCGTCAGTCGCCGCTACTGCGGAGGCGAGTCCATCATCTCAGAAAGCAGCGCCGCTCGGGCGTGCCTCGAAGAATACAATGAGGAAAGCCAACGTAGCGGCACGCAATGCTAAGATTGTCAGACGGCCGAAGTAGCGATTTGCTGGTTGTAAATGCAACCATCGATTGAGAGGCAGTTACTAAGGGCAACCAGTCAAACTTTCGGATAAACTTGTCGACGATGCTCGGGCGGTCGTGCCGTTTTCGCAACCAAGTACTGCCGGCCAGATCGAAATCTGTGCTGCACTTGGAAAAACGATCGAGCCGCTGCTTCGCGGTGATCGAGCTCTCTCGTTGCAGATGGCCGGAGGAGAGCGTCCGTTGTCGCAGCTCTTAACGGAAGTCAATGCTGATGTATTGGCGGATTCACTAAGTGTGATCGCGTACGAAGCAGCTATGTTGGCCTCGTCCAAGCGATCTGCCCTCATCGCGCAGCGAGAGAGCTTCATATTTGAGACTGTAGGATCAGATCCAATCGGTGAGAGAGTCGACCAACTCGCTATATACGCTGCTCTCGGGTAAACATTGGTTCTCATCTTCATTCAGATCGATAGTCCCGAGCAATCGATCAAGCGAGTTGCTATGTGCGTGAGCCAGGGTGGCCACGACATTCCTGATGAAAAACACTTAACAAGATTCGAGCAAACTCAAGCAACCGTGAAACGGGCCATTGAGCGTCTACCTGAGGTGAATGCACTCTTGCGATGGTCTTTCCAGTGAAGCGATTCATGACATCGATATGACGCAGCAT
The DNA here is from genome assembly GCF_056494165.1 of Njordella aestuarii. Taxonomy (NCBI): domain Bacteria; kingdom Pseudomonadati; phylum Planctomycetota; class Planctomycetia; order Pirellulales; family Pirellulaceae; genus Njordella; species Njordella aestuarii. Next base: position 4,421,279 of record NZ_CM151397.1, on the reverse strand, counting down.
CCGATAAACGCTGGCCGGACTATCCGCGACGGCATCAGCACCGAGCATCACGGGTGTAAGTCGGCGATATCCTTCGAGCTTGTTGTAGGGGTGAAAATCGCCTTTCAATCGGAACCCTCCAACCAATGGTCGCAAGGTATAGCGACACTGTGTTGTTTAATTTACTTGTTATGGCACAAAGAGTAACCATGCCATTATGAATAAGATTGTCCCAAATACAGAGACTAGGATACCGGATGCTCGTCGTTTCTTGAGATAGAACAATAATCCAAATCCGGACAATGACATCGCCACCATGACGACAGCGGATATGTCGATGACCCATGACCAAGAATCGCCGCTATCACGACCTTTGTGCAGGTCATTCATGACGGCGACGAACCCCGACGACACCTCGGCTACTGTGTATTCTCCAGATGATCGATCAATAAAAACATCCGCAGAATAGCCGGGAGACTTGAATACCACCATGCAATCGACGTCATTGACTTCGAACTCGGAAACTCGACCATGCAAACGATGAGTCGCTCGTAGATGTTCGGCTATCTCGAGCTGATTGACTGATTTTGTGGTTATTAGGCCTTCTGGCAATTGTCCTTCGGCATCTTTAAAACGTTGATCTCCAGCGCCAAGCCAAGTTGGATGATTCAATGTGATTCCTGAGACAGCAAAAAACAACAGAGAAGCAAAACTCAACATCGATAAGTAAATATGAAACCAGCGAAATGCGGATGCGCTTCGTCGATAAAGCATCGTCCTGCCCGCAGGCTTCGGTGATGACTTTTTTGGCGCCGCGCCCTTTTGGGTAAGTTCCGACGTACATTCCAATTCAACTGTGCTGGCCATCTGCGATTACTTTACCTCGGAATCTTTCGCTGGCACGAAACTTATTTTCGCACGTGAAACCTCAGTATTGCCTTCCAACTCAGTTGGTTCAATTGGCGTCGTGCCCCATTCAAACTCATGACGAATCAGTTGATAGGTTCCGTGCTCACGAGCGATTTCCAGGCACAAAATATATTTTCCCGGTTTCAATGGTTTACCTGCGTTGTCTGTTCCATCGAAATGAGCCTCATACTCTCCAGGCCCACGCGTTGCGCTCGAAATTGTTCCGATCAGCTCTGTTTTCTCTGCGACCTTCCTCAAGCGATCGTTGCGATACCAACGAGTCAAATCGCGGTGCCATCGAGGACCTGGCTGTTCCGTCTGCATCCACAGGATCGCAGTTTTGACGGGAAAACTCTCAGCATCTTCCAACCAAACTGCAACATATGGACGGCGATACCGACGACCTTCCGCCTTGCTGATTGTAAATCCCACATGCAAACCGGGCTTTGGAACATCGGAATCTTCCAAGACAAGCTGCTCAACTGCTGGTTTTAAAGCACCGCTACCCTGAGTAGGCCAATCCTGAGATGCGAGTTGCTTTCCCTCCTGTGTCACGATGAAACAGGAAACGTTCGGCCGCGCTTCGGTCCACGCAAGTCCTGCTTCGGCACCCAGTACCGAAATCGCCGTGGCCATTGCATCTGCTTCCATAGCAGTTGGTGCAATCACAGTAACACTTATCAATTCTGTTACAGGTAAGCCAGTTCGCGGATCGATCAAATGCGATACCTTCTTTCCACTGTTGTCCAAGAAACGGCGATATCCGCCACTAGTGGCGACGGCTACAGGTTCTTCCGCGGTCCAGGATAAAAGTGGTTGCGAGTTTTCATCTGATTCTCGAGGATTCGTAATACTGATCAATTGAGGTAATGCACCGATGACTCGCAAGTCACCACCAATGTTCACCATGAAGCCGTCGGTCCTGTCGGACTTTGCGACAATCTCGCAAAGTCTATCCATGATATAGCCTTTTGCGATTGCATCGAGTGTGATGGGTAGTCCATCAACGCGTTTAGCTTGGCGGCTATTCAAATCTAGGTCGTAAGGTCGACCGGTCAGTTGTGCTGACAACTGCTGCCGTTCCGCGTCACTAGGAAAGCGGTTCTCTGCTTGGCAATGGGCCCAAAGGTCCGACACAGCTAACGCCCGCACATCAAAAGCGCCGTGAGTTTCTGTACGATATGTTTCACTTGCGGCGAGAACATCCAACAACTCCTGAGAGACGGTCGTTATTTCATTCTTTTGCCAACGCATCAACTCACTGTCGGCTTGATAACGGCTTAAGATGTTGTTGAGACGATCAGTTTCGTTTAATACAAGGGCCTCTATTTGAGCTGCCGTGGCTGCATTGTCCGTAGAAACGGCAAGCTCCATTGAAGTACCTAGAACATGTTCATGATAGAAGAGGAAGGTTTCAGTGGCATCGACGATTGAAACACAGGCCGTTACGCTGGCCGCTATACTCAAGATCGCGCGTATGATCATTGATGATACTTTGTTGGAGTTTATTGAAGTTATTGCCTGGTTTTATCAGCCAAGAGCCGTTCGCCACCGGTCATGGTGGAGCCAACCCCTAGCGTATGCTAATGTAAATTCGTGGACCAAAGCCATTTGCGGGAAGTGGAGTGCGTTAAGAGCCGTCGGTAATTCACACAACTGGATCGGCAACGCTCTGAGTGGCTTCACGAGTTCATCCAAGAACGGGTCGAAATATAGATGTTAAACAACTGAGTGTTGCCCCCTGATTTGGCAGTAGTTTTTCTAATACTAGTCTACGAACGAAATTAATAGTTCCCATCAGCTAGTTGCCATTCGGTTTACAACACCGCCGGAAATAATTCGAAATAGAGCAAATCGGTCAAATAGAATCGTCCGGATCAAGTTGCGTGATGATAGCCGGACCTTATTCAACAACTGGGAATCCAAACCAGGTAATATGGAAACGTATTTTCAGAGCCAAATCACGGTCTGAGCGGTTTCAAAGACTCGACCCGCCCTCGCCAGCGAACATTCTGAACCCTTCCGTTCTGTTAACCAGCCTGCGGCCGTTGATCAAAGAGTTCGAGAGATTCGGCTAACCTGGCTGGGGTAGGGGTCAGGAAACGAGCGACTCTGGACATCGAGCTAGCGGGAAGCGACGCACGGTCATCCTGCTTTCGTTTGCACAGTTTGAACGCGAGATCATCAGCGAACGAACTCGCGACAAGATGTCGGCCGCAAGACGCAAGGGCAAGTACATCGGTGGCCGGCCGCTCTTGGGTTACGACGTCGATCGAGCGACCAAGAAGCTGATCGTCAACGAGCTGGAAGCAGAGCGAGTCCGTCAGATCTTCGATCTCTACCTTGAATGCGAGGGACTCATTGGGACTATCGAAGCCATCCAGGCCCGAGGTTGGCGAGCCAAGAGTTGGGTCACCAAATCTGGCAAGCAAGTTGGCGGTGGTCAGTTCTACAAAACCACGCTGCACGCTTTGTTGACCAACCCGATCTACCTCGGCAAAGTCAGCTATCGCGACGAGATGTACGAAGGTGAGCACCGAGCCATCGTTGATCCTGAGGTGTTTGCGGCGGTGAAGAAGAAGCTCAATGCCAACCGTGTCAGCTTGGGCGACCGCATTCACGGCAAGTCACCCGGCGTGCTCGCTGGCTTGCTGCGTTGCTCAGCCTGCGATTCCATGATGACGCATTCGACCAGCGGTGGCAGCGGACGTGGCAGCAAACGCTATCGCTATTACGTTTGCAACAAAGCAAAGAAACGCGGCCACAAGACTTGCCCCAGGCCATCATTGCCGGCGGAAGAGGTCGAACGCTTTGTGGTGGCACAGCTGCAAACACTGACCATCGACGAAGACCTACTCAACGAAACCAGCCTTCGCGTTAGCCGAACCATTAACGACAAAGGCGATACGCTTCGGAAAGAGTTGTCTCTACTGAACGAAAGCTTGGTCAACCTCGAGCGAGCAATTGACGCCATTTCGATTCCCACAGGCGATGGTGCACGCGAAGTCAAACGTCTCGACTCACTTGCATCGCTCACCGAGCAACAAACTCGCGACCTGCGCCGTCGCAACGACTTACAAGAGCAGCTCGCGAAGATCCAAGCCAGCACTCCCGATCGAAAGACGATTCGTAAGGCTATCAAGAATCTCGAAGGCCTATGGGAGCATCTCACGATGGGCGAACGAAGCCGACTGATGTCTCAGTTGGTAGCACGCATCGACCACGATCCAAACGACAGCACCTTGTCCATCACGCTTAGCCCGCTCGGGCTGAAGTCATTCGCTGACGAAACCACGAAAGAACGTGAATCATGCAAGAGCCAATCACAGTAAAATCCCTCAGCAAAATACCTTTCCAAACGACTACAGGCGGACATGGGCGAAAGCAAATTGGAGCATCCAAGCCCAAGAAGTCCAGCACACCGGTCAAGCTTCCTCACATCACCAAGCTGATGGCGTTGGCCATTCGACTCGAACATCTCCTCGCAACCGGCCAAGTCAAAGACCAAGCCGAGATCGCCCGCACCGCCGGCATCACCCGTGCCCGCGTAACGCAGATCATCAACCTCACCCAGCTTGCCCCTGACATCCAAGAAGCGATCCTCAACCTTGAACCCACCACCGACCACGTCCCCCGCTTCCGAGAACGCGAAGTGCGCACAATTGCGATCGTCCCAAACTGGGAGAAGCAACGAGTGCTTTGGAAACGTCTCGTCAAGCGATATTCGTGATCGAGGAATAGGAATACAAACGCCTCAGTCGTTCATCACTTTACGCAGCAAATCCGTAACGCCGATTTGCTTAGCCCATCGCTCCATGTAGACTCGGTCCAACACATCTACAGAAATAAGTTGGATTCCACGAGCGTCAGTCATCGGCACGCGGTGCACGCAAGGATTTGTTCGTTCCCCTTCGACTGGCTCGCTCGATCAGTTGCTCTCGTACTGATTGACCAAGTCTAAGTGCAGCTCTCGCATGGTCAGCCAAAAATCATTCTTCAGTGACGGTTCGTTGGAGCGGACAATGTTAAGACTGACTTGTAGTTTCTTGAGCGCGGATTCAAACTGGCTCTTCGTACACCCCAATTCTTCAATAGCTCGCTTTCGCAGTGTCCCCGTAAATGCAGGCTCCAAGCGGATGAACTCATAGACTTGCTGAGCAAGTTCATCCAATTTGCGTATGGGCGTAAATGCGACTGGGTAATGCCTTTTGCGAAAGTATTGCATTTCCATAAGCACCGCATCACCACCTTTGATTTTTCCGTAATAGACCAATTCAGGGTAGGTCTGCGGAATGCGGGTTTTCCAATCCCAGACAGCCATCACTTTCGGGCTCCAACCACCCGACTTCGGTTTCTTTTCAGAGAGCGCCGTATTGTTCCACAGCGATGGATGCGGCGACCCTTTGCTACCAAATACCGTGCAAACTTTGTTGTCAATGACGAACTGAAAGGCCTCTTCGAATGTCTTGATCATCTTCATTCACGTTCGTCTGGGCTAAAGAGTTTATTTGCGTTATCACCAAAGGCAGGTATCCACATACGACGGTAGGCTTCCAGTTGATGGTAATCGATGTTTTGAATGCTGCTCATGCTTGTCTCCATCGTCAAGCTACTCGATGCAGTTTAATCGATGCTGACTTGTCCCGCTAAGTTTCTCGACAAGCGTCCGATCGTGATTGTGTTGGCCGGTTCCAACAACGCAGGCCAGTTGACCTTTTACGAGAGCTTTGTTGCAGATTCTAGACTGCGATTTGTCAACGCGGAAATGTTGGCGGTAGCATTAGGTGTGAGCGCGTACGAGGCAGCCGGTTTGGCTTCGTCATTGCGATCCGAGCAATCGATCCAGCGTGTTACGATGCGTTTGAGCCAAGGCGGACACGACGTTCCTGACGAAAAACTCTGTGCAAGATTTTCGCGAACTAAGGCGAACTTGAAACGAGCCATTGAGCGTCTGCCTTACGTTATCGTTTATAGTAACAGCGACCTTACCCATCCTTTCAAGCTCGTTGAATTGTATGAGAACGGGAAAAGAATCTCAAAACTGTAAACGGAGCAAGAGGCATCGTGACGGAACCACTGATCTATTCTGTCGGCACGCAAGTTGTCGTACAAAAGGACACCTACCTCGTCAATCAGCGTGTCGCGCATCCGGCTGGTTCTGTCGGCGTGGTGGTGCGATCACCAGTCGATCGCACGCATGCCTATCGCGTGAAGTTCAATGACGGCTTTGAAGCCGCTGTACATCATGATCAGTTAATCCGCTTGTCTGAGTTCAAACGCCAGCACATCGGTGGAAGCTATGATGCCTCGCTAATCGACCTGAACGAGCGAATCATCTACCGCTGCGTGATCGGCTCAAGGGCTTACGGCTTGGAAGATGATCAGTCCGACACCGATCGCCGCGGTATCTACCTGCCGCCCGCTGAATTGCATTGGTCGCTGTACGGCGTACCCGAGCAGTTGGAGAACGAAGAGACTCAAGAAGCCTACTGGGAACTGCAAAAGTTCATAGTGCTCGCCCTAAAGGCGAACCCCAATGTGCTGGAGTGTCTCTATTCTCCGATAGTTGAGTTTGCGACACCATTAGCGGAGGAACTCCTCGGAATGCGACAAGCGTTTTTGTCAAAGCTGGTGTTTCAAACCTATTCCGGATACGTCGCCTCACAATTCAAGAAGATGCAGACCGACATTCGCAATCAGGGGCGAGTTAAATGGAAGCATGTGATGCACCTGATTCGTCTATTGATTTCAGGAATCGATGTTCTGCGTGAAGGCAAAGTGACCGTTGAAGTCGGCGAAGCACGCGACCAGCTGCTGGCGATTAAACGAGGCGAGGTTCCCTTTGCGGAAGCCGATGCCTGGCGTAAGCGTTTGCAGGTCGAGTTTGAAAGTGCTTACAAGCAGACGTCGCTGCCCGATCGCCCTGACTACGAGAGAGTCAACACGTTCTTAATCCACGCAAGAAGGCTGGCGATGCAGCTGGAGCTACCATGATTGATTATGAAAAAATGATGACGCATGTGAAGTCGCATCCATTTCCACTCGTGTTCGCGACAATCAGTGGTGCCCACCTGTATGGTTTTCCGTCCCCCGATTCAGACTTCGATCTTCGAGGCACGCATGTGTTGCCATTGAAGACAGTCGTCAGCTTGGATGAAGGCGAGCAAACGATTGAAAAGGAAGGGATCTACGATGGCCTAGAGATTGACTTGGTCACCCATGATGTCGCAAAGTTCATAGGCTTGATGCTGAAACGCAACGGCTATGTGCTTGAGCAGCTCTTATCGCCATTGGTCGTATTCACAACCTCCGAACATGAAGAGCTAAAGGCAATTGCAGTCGACTGCATTACACGGCACCACGCACATCACTATCTTGGTTTTGCGGCGACACAGTGGCGACTCTTCGAAAAGGAATCGCCTCCAAAAGTGAAGCCGTTGCTTTATACATTTCGCGTGCTGCTGACGGGCAGCCATTTGATGAAGACCGGCGAGGTTCAAGCAAACTTGTGCATGCTCAACGAGTCTGCCAAGTTGAAGTACCTCGATGAGTTGATCCATCGCAAGCAAACTGGAGCAGAGAAAGGCGTCTTGGAAGCTGCAGACATGGACTTTTATCGTGCCGAATACGAGCGATTGACCAAAGAGTTGGAACGAACCTATGAGGAATCGCATTTGCCAGAGATGCCAACCGGCAGAGCGGCACTCAGTGACCTGTTGGTTCGATTGCGTTTGAAGGATGCTCGCGTGGACTTACTGGATTAAATGTCAGCTCAGCCACAAGACTCTAACTTGGGCTATGAGCCTGAAAGTATTTTGATCAACACACCAGCAGACTGAGGCCTGTTGTTTACGGGTTTCTTCAAAGCCAAGGCGGCAACTGCGGCCAGTTTTGAATTGGCAGAAAGCATAACAGATCCAGGGAGTCGCACGTCGTAATCAGCGACGGTGTCGAGTACCGAGTTCACGTCATGAGGACTGCGACCGGTTAGCAGATAGAAAGCGATTCCTCCGATGGCATAGATGTCGGTAGCGAAACTGATCGCTCCGAAGGCAGGAGAGATCTGCTCGGGGGCGGCAAAACCAAGCGTTCCACCAGGTGATGCGATCGACTCAAATGCAGCATCGCCTGTTTTTGGTTTTCGCGAGTACGAGGCAAAACCGAAATCGGTAACGACGATTCGTCCGTTGTGATCAAGCAGAATGTTGTTAGGGGTTAAATCACCGTGCACGACTCCCGCTCGATGTGCGGTTGCAACGGCATCGCAAATTTGAGCCAGCCATTGCACTGCGGTCGCCGAGTCGCTTAGTTGAACTTCGGTGAGAGGCTGGCCATCGACGTATTCGCAGACAAGATAAGGCCCACCGTGTGGCGATTGTCCCCAGCCGAGATACTTTACAACGCCGCTGTGGTTGATCTTCGAAGCGTGGTCGATCTCTCGCAGAAACGAGAGTCTGCTAGCTGGGTCGGTCCATAAATGTCGGTGCATGAACTTCACAGCGACGACCTGACCATCTGTCTGCAATCTCGCGCGATAGACTTTTCCGAGTGCCCCGGTGCCAACGAGTTTCCCAAGCACAAACTGTCGGTAACTGATGTTGGGAAGATTGATCGTCTCAACGGTCGAATCTGGTAGGATGCCATTTTGTTTATCGATACTAGCGAGTTGCCCATTGAGAATGTCTTGCATCGCTTTGACGCGCCGGCGGACAGTCCGTTCGTCCACTCCCAACTGTTCCGCGATTTCCCTTTGAGTCGCATTCTCCAGCAGAAGTTCGAGAAGTTGCGATTGATCCGTATTCAGCAATGAATGGATCTCAGCCAACAATTCATTGGCTTCAGTTGCGGAAGGACTTGTTCTTAGAACGGGTTCAACATCATCGAGCGACACTCGAGTTTGTCCACCACCGCGTTTGGCTGCGGTCTCGCGTTCCAATGCCCTCGCCAGTTTTCGGCGAACGAATGTCGCCAGGATGTTCCATGCAGACGCCGTACTTTCGAGCTTGATGGACGGGTTGGCACCTGCTCTTGTGACTCGGAAGAAACTGCCCATGGCAGATTGGACCACATCTTCAGGAGCAATGCTGTCGCGATATTTCCGATTGAGTCGAGACGCAACCAACGCAATCAAACGGACTTCGTACCGAGCCAGAAGTACACGTGCAGCGTCCTGTGAACCTGAATGCCACAGACTGACCAATTCATGGCTAGCTCGATTCGTCAGACTCGAATCTGAGAATTTTTGAAATTCGCTGTCCGCTTTGTTGTCCAGTTTCTCACCTCCACCGGTACCCGCTTTGTTTCCAACAATTCTAACCGGAGGAACCCGATTATGACGATGGTCGTGACTGAACCGTGCAAAGGCTGCAAAGATAAAGCTTGCCTGAAGGTTTGCCCATGCGATTGCTTCTACGAAGACGCCGACATGGTCTACATCCACCCAGATGAATGCGTCGACTGTGAAGCCTGTATTCCTGAGTGCCCCGTCGAAGCTATTTTCTACGAAGACAATGTGCCGACGCCGTGGCTGCATTACATTGAATTGAATGCCAAGCGTTCAAAGGAATGTCCTCCCGCTCAACCGAAATAGAAAGAGCCTACTGATTGATTCGCACTCGATTCGTTTACCTCCTCGCCGCCATAGTTGTCGTTATTGCAGGCTTGGCATCACGCAGATACCGAGGGCAGCTTCCCGCATTCGTGGCTGAGTACGCCGGCGATACGCTGTGGGCGCTGATGGTGTTTTTGCTGGTTAGCACGTTGCTGGTTGGTCGACCGATCCTGGTACGGGCTGCGATCTCGCTAGCTCTCACTTTCCTGGTGGAGATCAGCCAGCTCTACCACGCTCCTTGGATCGACGCGATCCGCCAGACCACGCTGGGAGGACTGGTGCTGGGTTTCGGATTTCTGTGGACGGATCTCGTTTGCTACTCGGTCGGCGTGATGATCGGTGTCGTCGCTGAATTGGAAAGCGTCGGTAGATGGAATGCTTCCAACAAGAGTTAGCCATCCTGTCGTGCGGTACTGTTGATTCTCGATTCGAGCTTGGCTAACGTCGTCAGGATATCGTCGAAGCTTGCTGGCTCCGAGAGATACATATCGCGCATCGCTTGGTAATCCTGCCTCAGCGAAGAAAGCCTTGCAGGCGGCGGGACAAGACGGAATGATCCTGATACCGCCTCGTCGTACCTTGCCCATGAACTGCCAAAGAATCGGCTCTTCCAATGCGCGACCCTACTACGCAATTCGTTGTCGCCTACGGCTTTGATCGCATCGGCGTGTGTTGCTAGAGCGGCCGTATCGGCGTAGTGACGCGAGAATCGGTCTGGTGTGGGCTTGTCAGCGGGACGATGGTACTCCGTGTGAAGTATGGTGGCTTTTTCCCAAAAGGTCCGCTGCACCTCCAGTGCAACAACTTCGCATTTCCAGTCAGCAAACGCTTCGGGAAGCACGTCTGCGATCCAAGGCATCACCGGATGACGGCCGGTCGGCTGTTGGTCGGTCAGCGAGCCAAATTCCAGCTTGACAGAGCGTTTGAGATAGGCGAGTCCATCTGGCTGCGTCGAAGGGTAATGAAAGAGCAGCACCGGCGAATGGGTAGCAGGATCAGTGAGAAATTCGAACCACGCTTGGCCGCGATCGCCGAGGGCTTCAATGGTGGCCGCTTCCAGTAATGGTGCGATGAGGTTTTGTACGGCCTGACCGCAAGCCGCCTCGGCCTTTGCCATCCATTTGTTCGCCTGAGTGCGGCTCGTACCGGCCTCGGGCAAGTTCAGGAATTGCGGCGAAAGCGACAGGTCGATGTCTTCGGAGAAGCGGTCGATGACACCAAAGACCTTCGATAGCGATGTTCCGCCTTTGAAGACGAGGTCGGCCGCGAATTCTGATTCGAAGAGAATGCCCAGCAGCCAGCAGACCCAGAAATCCTTTTCCATGATCACCGGGGATAGGCTTCTTCGGATTGCCGCCTGCTCGATGTAAAGGCGACGTTCGTCATCGGGAAGTGACAGGAATTCGAGCTTCATGCTTCCTCCCCGGCGAGTTCCCGGAAGATCGGATGCATCCATGCCGGTGCGAGACGGATGTCCTTGAGCAACTCCTTTCGATCACTGGACGGGATGGTGCGCTTGAGGTGAGCGATTCGTACAGGCGTCACATGAGCCTGGCCCAGTTCGCGCAGGGCTTGGATCAGCAGGCCGCTCAACCGCCCAGCCGTTTCCATATTCTTTGGCGTCGTCCTGCGAAGCTGGATCGTGGTCGGGCCGACCTTGACCGTCCTGGCCGGACCGTCGGTCAGGAACACGATCTTCGCTGGCACCTGTTCGGACAAGCCAAGGGTGTTCGCCGCGTATGCTCCTGCGGGCTGAAGCCTAGTTCTGTCACGTCCGGCCAGTGCTCGGGCGATCGCCTCGGCGGACGGTTCCAGGGGGCCAAGGACCGGGTGTTCCTTTGGGAAATCATAGATTCCGCGGGCCAATCGCCGAATAGCACCGTGCCTGACTAGTCGATGAAGCGCAACGTCAACCGCCTCGCGGCTGCCGATTCCGAGGAAGTCAACCGGGACAAAGACCGAACCGCGTCCTTGCTTTTGGATCGCTGCAAGGATCTTGGAATCAATGGCTAATGGTGATTTCTTTCTGCCGCTCATGTAAGAAATAATACCCACTATTTCTTACAGAATCAAGCCGTCACTCGGCGTTGCTATTCGCGCACTTCCACGAAACGCTTCTTACAGTCCAAGCCAAGTACACACTCGGTCCTCGTCAAGCACGCACGTATGCTCACGCTTGGCGGGCTGGTGCTGGAGTTCGGTTTTCTGTGGACGGATCTCGTTTGCTACTCGGCCGGCGTAATGTTCGGTGTCATCGCTGAATTGATGATCGTCGCTAAAATGGGAGTTTCTAGCGAGGCTTAACCGTGCAATCGAAATCCGTTCTAATCCAGGCGAATCGTCAATCCGCTGGGCTCGTTGTTCCGTCTGCAGGCACTGTTAACCATGCGCTTTGGCTGTAACAACACGGACAGATCTACAATGAAAATCGCGTTTGCCCTTTCCTTCTTCATTTGCTCCGTACTCTTCAACTGGGTTGGGCAGCAAGTGGTCTTGACGGATGAGCCGTTTGGCGTTGCAGGCGAGAACAAAACTTCGGAAGTCGATCGACTCAAATTCACCGTGGGAGTACGCGCAATCTTCCAAGACAGTAGAGGCCACTACTGGTTTGGAAGTCATGGTGAAGGTCTATGTCGATACGATGGAGAAGTTTTCGAATACTTCACCACCAAAGATGGACTGGCCGACGATCAGATTCTCACTATTCAAGAAGATACCAAGGGCGCAATCTGGGTTGATACTCAGCGCGGTGTTAGCCGCTATGCTGGAGACGCGTTCGTGTCCTTCCCTGAAACGCAGCCGCCTTCCGCATTCAAATCAACTCTTGCATTGCCAGACAATTTGCTTGAGCCATGGCGGAAATCGGATGCTGACTTGTGGTTCAGTGCTGGAACTCGTGAAGGCGTTTTTCGATACGATGGCCAACAAATCCGCTACTTGCCTTTTCCAAACCCCAGGACTTCGGTCACAGGGAATACTTACGCTGTGACTGGATTCTCGCCAGGAAAAAGCAATGTGCTATGGATTAGCACTTACGCAGGTGTTTTTGGGTACAACGGAGACAACCTAACGATCATCAATGATGAAACGCTCGGATATTCGGAACCTGATGATCGAATTCATGTGCGGAGCGTTCTTGAAGACAGCCAAGGCAGGTTGTGGATTGGCAATAATGGAATTGGCGTATTGCTGAAAGAAGGCGACACCATCGTCAATTTTTCCAAAGAGCACGGGAAGTTGTTGCCCATGGAAACCTTCGAATCAAACACTTTGGCCAAGCGATTCTCCGCGAATACGGGACTCCAATCTGTTTTTGCTCTGGCCGAAGACTGCCACGGAAACATCTGGTTTGGCGATAGAGACACCGGAGCATGGCGATACGATGGAAAGGCTCTCGTCAATTTTGCGATCGATGAAGAACTGGCTTCTCAGATGATTTTGGATATCTATGAAGACCAGAACCAGAATCTACTGTTCGCGATGGCACAGGGCGGTGTTTACCAATTCAACGGCAGCACATTCGAAAGAAGATTTTGAATGCCCTCTGCGAAGGTCATGGTCAGTACCGTAGTTGATCTCGGCTCTGACTGGGATTAGACGTTTGCGAATGTGGGACGCCAAATGGGAAGAACAATCGATGTACCGCAGCGATGGGTCGAAGACATCGCGACTCTTGTGTTGCCGGAAAAAGCAAATCAGCATCTGAAACCTCGATTCAAAGAGTTGGCATGCGTGTGAGCCAAGGTGGGCATGCCCCAAGGCGCGCACGTCCTGTGAATTGTTTCATCAAAGAGGCGACTGACGCATTTACTTGACGTTAACGGCGTTACTCGCATCCGGCTCGACCTGCCAAACTTCCTGCAAAACCTTGACCATCGCCGGGTCGTGTTGTTGCAGTTCCTCGCGAACAAAGGGAAAGAAATCATTGCGGCCAAAGTAGGCTTCCGTGGATTCCGCAAAATACTCTTGCGGGTTGGTGAGCGCGTAGGCTTTTTCTTTGTTTCCGTCGTTGCGCAGCACCACTTCGTAACTGCCGCTATTACGCGCCCGCTCGAACGCGGTTTTGATCAGGGCGTTATCGAACCCGAGCACTTGGTAATGGTACGCGTGGGCGAGTTCATGCAGCACGATAACGGGCATCCGCTCAATCTCACGCTCGAAAATCGCTGTCGTGGTGAATTCGACGCATTGATAAAGTTCCTTCATGCGACCTTCTTTTTCGAGCCACTCTTTGTCGGAATGATATTCAGCCTTCGGACGAACGCCGGCGTAAGGTGGCGAGAACCAAATCGGCACCGTGCGAACGAACGCCAACGGTCTCGCAGGCAACACGCGGATCACGATGCGAAGTTGCTCGGCGAGCAACTCCAACGCTCGCTGCGTCTTCTCAGGTTGTTCCTGGGACAATCGCTCGCTGACCCGCACGACCCAGCCCTCCACCTCGTGCGTGGTATACCCGGCAATCGGTGCGGGCGACGCAGTCCGCTCGTCGGCAACACAGCATCGCATCGACGACGACGTTACTGATACAAATATGAGAACGGCGAGTATCCAGCGGTGATATGAATTCAAGATGAAACCTGAGGTTAAAGCAAAGAGGCGATCTGTGGCGATCTGCTTCCTTATAATAACGCAGCGACCAAAACACTGTGAGGATTCGCCTCGCTGTGTGCCTCTGAGACGGGGAACGACTATAAGAGTTGGCCTTTCATCCAAGGTGCTGAATTAAGAAAGTTGGCAATCGCGCTGCCGGGAGGGACGACTTTATCGCACTCACAGCGCATCGCCTCGCTCAAGCTCATTGTCATGACGGGTAAAACGTCCTCTAGCTGGGCTAAAGTTCGGGGGCCGCAAAGTGGAGCCGTGACGCCAGGCTGATCTTTGACCCATAGCAATGCCAGGTGGGCGGGACTGATGTCGAAGTCGCGCGCCACACTCACAAACTGCTGGCCGGCGTCGGCCGCTCGATGAGTGATCCGCTCAGCATAAATCCCGCCGCGTCCGAACCGTGGCGTGTCAAACGACTCCGGTTTGCTGCTGTCGTAGCGGCCCGTTAGCAATCCCATCGCCAAGGGAGACCAAACGAATACCGCCAGTCCTGCTGCCTGCGCGGCCGGAAGGATTTCATTTTCAACACGTCGGTCCAGCAGATTGTAAGGCAACTGCTCAGAAACCATGCGAATCAGACCTCGGTAATCGGCGAGCATCGAAGATTCAGTGATCTTCCATGAAGGAGACGTTGTGGAGCCGGCATAGCGGATCTTGCCTTGACGCTGTAAATCCGTCAGCGCGCCGAGTGTCTCTTCCAAGGGCGTTTGCAAACAAACGCGGTGCGTTTGATAAAGGTCGATGTAATCGGTTTGCAGACGACGTAGTGAATCTTCACAAGCCTTGATGAGGTGCTTTCGGGAATTGCCTCGATCGTTGATTCCTTTGTTGCCGACGGGGTAGTAAGCCTTGGTCGCAAGAATCACATCGTCTCGCCGGCCGTTTTCGTTCAAACAACGACCGATGATTTCTTCGCTCTGACCGTTGGCATATCCATTGGCGGTATCGATCAGATTGATGCCATTCTCAATAGCACAGTTGATGATGCTGGACGACTCCTCAGCCGATGTCGGATTCGCGAAATTGTCGCATCCCAAACAAATAGGTGAAACGTACAGTCCCGTGCGTCCCAAGGGACGGTAAAAACTATGGTCTAGCATGCCGTGTAACCTCCATCGACGGTAATAGCGCTTCCTTGCATGTAGCTTGATGCATCGGAGAGAAGGAAGAGTGCGGCCGCTGCGATCTCACGCGGATCGGCAAGACGTTTCTCCGGGATGGTGGCAGCGATCTGCTTAAGCTTTTCGTCGATTTCCTGTTGCGTCAGCGAACGGCCTCGCTCCGATGCGAGCATGGGCGTATTGGTTTCGCCCGGGCGAATTTCATTCACGCGAACGCCACTGCCAGCCAAGTCGAGCGCCGCGCTGCGTGTAATTTGGCTGACGGCCCCTTTCGAGGCACAGTAGGCCAACACGCCGGCAGCACCAACGTCACTCCAAATCGAGCTGACGTTCACAATCGAGCCGAAACCCTGTCTCTTCATCACACGAGCGGCGGCGCGGCAAAGATAGAAGCAACCCTTGACGTTGACATTCATGACGAAGTCGAACTCCTCATCCGTGCAGTCAAGAATTCCGGTGCGTTTGAGGACTCCAGCGAAGTTAACGATACCGTCAAGTCTTCCCCGCTCCTGAACAACGCGTGACACCAGCGCATCGCACTCCCTCGAACAACTAATGTCGATCACACTTGGACAAGCGCCGGTCGTCTTGCAGCCCTGTTCCAAAGTCTCTTGTTGCCGGTCAGCGGCGTACACCACCGCGCCTTCATGGCACAACAACTCAGTCGCCGCGCGTCCCATGCCAGAAGCGGCTCCGGTAACGATGATGATCTTGTCTTTTAGGGTCATAGCGATTTTGGCTTAGCTTGATGTGAGAGATGATTGATGTCGCGAACTATTCATTTACGGTTCTGGCAGATTGTAGCCGGAGCGTTATAAAGCAACATACCCACTGCTTCATCGGCCACTTAGCTTGGCAACGGACAGGAGGATGTACAACGCAGTTCCCAGCAACACCCGGATATCGGCATTGTTGGAGCTGAGTGAATGTCTTTCGCTGTGCGGACCGAAGCTCTTCATCTGCTTGGGCGCAAACCGTGAAGTAAACAGTTTGCTGCAGACGCCTGGCTCATTGCAGGGGCAAGCCTTCGTTCTGGCTGGCTCGAATGCGAGCTTTGACCAATCTCATGAGCAGCTCTGCCTGTTCGAACTGATCCAGTTCGCGGCGTGATGCCTCGTCGAGCGCCTTGGCACGATTCAACTCAAGCAACTGGTTGGCTCGCTCGATGGTTGCCTGTGATGGGCGAAATTCGAGGATCCTGTTTTGCGACGGTGCAGAAGCAAACAGAGTTGCTACTTCGTCGAACAAGGACGATGCGGATGGTGTGGTCGACATGATGACTCCCTCTTTGGCCGGGCGAGACATTTTACCGGTTTTTGAAGCGAGGAGTACTTGCCACGCTCTCACGGCAACCGCAATTGGCCACCCCAAAAGAGCGACTCTCAAACTCTCTGTTTTCAGCCGCCGGCAGTACTCTCTAAAGCCCCAATTCTGTTAACCCGTTTGGTCCCGTTAACCGAGAGAGTCTGAGAGATTTCGCTTTCCTGGACGGGTTGGGGGCCAGGAAATGGGCGATTCTGGACGTTGACCGGGCGGGAAGAGACGCGAAGTTCGAAGCAGCGGTTAACAAGAAAGCCGCGAAACCCTAGGGATTTAACGCAAAAAAGCCGAGGTAGAGACCTCGGCTTTCTGCGTTACTAAACCAGACCAGTTTCGATACTGTTCTGAAAGGCTCCCCGTACAGACCCTGAAATTGGAAGAACTTTTGAGAAGTCTGTTTTCAAGTGCTGGAATCTCAATGACTTAGGGAGTTCGCGACCGCTTCGGTGGGGCGTTCTGAGTGTGCCGCGTTACTGAAAAGTCATTTAACAGCCCGTTTTGACCCCGCACTCACCCTGTTCTCGAACCTCATTTAACAAGCAACGTTTTATAACTCGTTGCATCTCAAGAACTTAAAGAGTTCGAGACCGATTCGCTATGCTACTCCTGAGCGTGCCGCGTTACTGAAAGATTTTCAGAACGTTTAACAGCAGCTGAGAAGTTTTTCTTGCTCTGAAAACTTTCATCTGCATGACTCAGGTGTAATGCTGCTGCAGGGAGTTGCTTTTTCGAAGACCACACTCGAGCGAAGTTCAGCCGACTGGGTCGGTAAACTAAGCCGGTTCTCCCGGATAGTTTCACACTGATTCACTGACTGTGATGCCTCTCAGTTCAACCAAGCTTGTGGCGTCCAGAAAGTTGCCTATTCTCGTCCACGGAGCGGGGTACAAAAACCTTGCCACTTCCATTTTCACAGGATTTGCAGGGATTTCGCAGCTCCAATGGCTACCATCATTCACCCGCTTCTGACACTTCTTGCATCGCTCACCCGACAAGAGCTAGGTCGACAAATCGCCTACCTCAAAGCAGAGAATCAGATCCTTCGGAGTAAGCTACCCGATCGAATCAGTCTTAACAATCAGGAGCGTCGCAAGCTAATCAAACATGGTAAGTTGCTCGGCGCTCGCATCAAAGAACTAATGACGATCGTAAGCTACTCGACGTTTCGACGCTGGATGCGGCAGATGGGTGAAGCGCCCTCCAAGAGATGTACCCAGCAAGCAGCAAAGAACGGTCGGCCGCGTATCGAAGAGAGCATCAGCGATGTCATTATTCGCATCCGCAATGAGACTGGCTGGGGCTACACGAAGATCGTCCAAACCATGCGGAGGCTCGGCCATCGCATCTCTCGGCAGACAGTCAAGAATGTTCTACTTGATGCAGGTCTGGCACCTGAGCCTCAGGACCATCCAGATACTTGGTCCGACTTTCTCAAGCGACATTCGGCCACGATGTGGCAGTGCGATTTTGCATGTAAACGCAGATGGACAATCAAAGGGATGGTCGACCTTTACTTTATCGTATTCATTCACATTGGTAGCCGTCGCATTTGGCTATCCCCCTGCACTGCTCATCCCAGCGGCGAGTGGACAACCCAGCAAGCGCGAAACTTCTGCATGTACCTTGAAGAAGAGAATCTTCCTTGCACGATCCTGCAGCGAGATCATGACAAGAAGTACATTGCATCTTTCGACCAGATCATGGAATCGACCGGCTGCAAGATTAAGAAGACTTGCCCGCGATCTCCAAACCTACAAGCGTTTGTGGAACGCGTAATTCAAACGATTAAGCACGAGGTGCTCAATGCCTTTTGCATTGTCAGCGAGGCACATCTAGACCGCATCTTAAAAGTGACGCAAGACTGGTACAACCATCGACGCGGTCACAGCGCCCGCGATCTTTTACCACCGGTACGAGACGAGTCACCACCAGCCACAATCGATTTTAAGAAGCAGAAGATTATCTGCATTGAAGAGCTCGGTGGGCATTTGAAGTCGTATCGAGCTGCTGCGTAAATATTTCTTCCGTAAAACGATTCATGTGCATACTGCGAATTCAGCTGCGCGGAGGCGTCGAAAATTGCGTCGGCGATCACCTAGTAAGTCATTTCTTCGCCCCAAATAATCATCTTGTTGCACCTGAAAAGCTCGCTTCAAGCAATCAACATGCGTAAGAATCAAAATGCAGACTTTTTATGCCGCGAGGTGAGTACCGTAAATTACCCAAGATAGCGAGCGTCTCTTGGCCGGAACTTTAACTCCCATTGATGCCGGGTAGAAGCTACACCAAGAATGACGTTCTATCGTCAGTGGATAAACTGATGCTTCGTTTCTCTGGTTTACTTTGTTTCGGGTTTGAATTTTTCGTGGCAGCACGGACATTGATAAACGACGTCGCAACTGACGGTCTTCACCTCTTTTGAATCGACTATTTTTTGTAAGCTTCGCTTTTCGCGAACAATTCCCATTGTGAACTTGCTCCACGCTTGCCAAGTTGACGGGAGATGGCACGATACGAACTTGGACACGCAGTTTCCACAAGGATCAGGCCTGGATAAGCAGATATCCTCGCATTTCATGGAATAGTTTGTCGTCGATTTTGTTGTCGTGCTCACTCCGGGACAACTCAACTTGATCGGTTCCACGCATGCCTCGCAGACCGGACACTTCCAGCGTGCAGCTTCTTGAGCTGCGACAAATGATGTGGCGATGAGCGTTACAAGAATTGCAAGACAGTTCCCGGAGGCTCTTAAAAGCAAAAGTGCGTTAAATTTCTTGTTCATAACTACTTGTCGCCTACTAAATATCGAAGGACATTCGCATTACGAATGCGTCAGTTGAACCCGAGATTGATGCGGGTGCATCCGCTTCTCGCAGGGCATGGATATAGTTCCACTGCATGCGAAAGTTGTAGTTCCAGTACCAGTTGACTCCGTACGTCATCGACTCTTGGACTCCGCCAGGGATACTGCTCGAAGTTAAGTCAACCCACGAATAACGCCCAGCTAGCTCCCAAGCACCTCGGCCAAAAGCGCCGATACCTCGCGGACTACTCGTGGTCCCACGAGCGAGAAAAAAGCTTTCGATCGGTTTTACTCGTCCCATCCTTCCTGTACGCTTGTCATATGGTCGAGATTCTCCAGTCAAGAAGTAGCTCATCATAGCGTACCCACCATTGAAGGCTTGATCGCCTCCAGTCGCATTGACGTCAGCATATACATATTCAGCCTGGGTTGAGAACGCTCCGGTGATCCAAGCAAATTCGCTCTGGTATAAATTGTAGTCGTCAGCGGCAATATCACCCGTGTCAACGAATCGATTATTGAGGCTCGATACGTTTGTTGTGTCGCGATATTCGGGACGTGCTCTGAAGCGGACGCTTCCGCCGCGATCGTCTCGAATGCTGTAAGCTCCTCCCAAATGGAGATAGTGCCGTTCGTCTGAGGATTTGAATGCAAGCGACGCAGCGCGAAAGGTTCCGTTCCACTGGCCATCGCCGCTGTCAGTACCATTGCCCAATGGATCCAAGCGGTGTGCGCAGGCGGCCCAAGCAAACCTACCATCTTGATAAGAATCAAACGCTAGAACGCCCGGGCCGTATTCTGGTAGGAACGAATCGAAGATGGCCGCTCGTTCCACAAATGTAAATGCACGATTACTCGTCATTGACTCGATTCCCATGGGGATTTTCACATGGCCCGCTCTCACATTTCCAACGCCAGGCAGTTGCGTTAAGCCAACCCATAGATCATCGAAGGTGACGTTGTTGTTAGCAATTAACTCACAGTCGAAATCCCACTCGATCAGATCGTGGGCAATGCCGTCAAACTTGATTCGTCCGCGTCGAAAGAAAACGGCATCTTGCAAATCGCCCACACCGCCGCTTGGTCCAGGTCCTCCACCCGGTGGTGCTTTAAGTGCTTCATCTTGACTGAAAAAAGCGTAATCTTGTTGAATGAGTCCTCCAACATGAAACCTAAAATCTTTGTTTGCTGTCTCGAATTGCAGACCACCGTTGTTAACTTTGCCTTTGAGTTCTAGGTCAGAACCGATGACGTACGGCGTTGGAAGCGGTTGAATTACCGCGATATTTTGCGGCAATGCTGAAGTCTCTTCGGCGATGTTGTCAACCATCGGGCCGTTGACTTCTGGCATTGTTTCTTGCGGAACAGACTCACCAACCGGTATTCCAATCTCGGAGGCTATTTCAAGTCCCTCCGGTGCTTGTTGAATTTCGGGCTGACGGAACAGAGTGTACTCGAATTGGCCCATGCAGTTAGAACACGCTAAGAGGCATCCAATTAGACTGGATACTATTGATTTAGGTGTCATTGATCTAAGCCAATCGCTGAATGTCGCTAGCTGGATACTCCAAGTGGAGAAATCCAATTCTAAAACTCATCCCTTGTCTTCGGCTTGATCAGCACAATCGCTCTGTTCTAAACGTTAACGGAGGGTTTGTCCGCCTAATCGTTAAAGCCAAGACTTCAGCAAACCAGGGAATGAGATCAATTCGTTGTTCTTCAGTCTGCATTTGGCTAGAATAGGGTACTTGAGTAAAGTTCAGGATTTTTCTTTTAGGCGGTTAGGTACGGTCATGTATTCGAAGATCTTCGGAACGAAAGTTGTTCTGGCTTTGGCTCTGGTTGGGCAAACACAGGCGTTGGCGCAAGACCTTAAAAGTCCAACAAAACAGATAGAAGGATCGTTGCACAAGACCAGCGGCATGAAACTCTTCAGTTTCATGGACATGTTTCCTGACTCTTTAGAGTCGGCTGAGCGGGTCAATACTTATCAGATAGAACAGTCGGTTCGACTGACCGAAATTCCGACAGGTTCGAAATTGGTGCAACTCTGGATATCACTTCCTAGCGATGCCAAGAATCAAAAGTTGCTCAACTTCGAAATTGTTGATTGCCCTGGCGAGTGGAAGCTGGTTAACGACTCCGAAAGACCTGGGACTTTTCTTTACACCGAAGTCAAAAAGCCGATGACCGACTCATTGGTCGTAAAGACTTCATTTAGCATTCTGCGAGAACCAGAATACACCGAAGTCGACGCTTTAAAGTCCGGCGAGCTGAACGATACGCTAAAACAACTGCTGTCTGAATTTCTAGTTCAAGATGCGCCGCACATGACGGTAACCCCTGAGTTCCAAGCGATTGCCGACCAAGTCTGCGGCAAGGAGACGAGCATTGCCAACCAAGCGAAGTTATTGCTCGAGCACGTAGCTGCTACCGTGGATCACTACTCATACACCAGTGATCCCAATATGCCGACTTGTGGAATTGGCGATGCATCGGTTTGCAAAAAACAAGGTGGCGGATGTTGCACTGATTTGAATTCGTATTTCATTACATTGGCGCGCGCTCGCGGTATTCCGGCCAGACTAAACATGGGTTACCGGTTGCAAGAAAAGAATCGAGGAAAAGAGGTAGACCCAGGCTATCGTTGTTGGGTCGAATACTTCGTTCCGAATTACGGCTGGGTATCTGCCGACGTCGTCGAAGCAGACACGCCTGGCGGTCTTGGTCACAAACGATGGCTGAGCGGCCTAACATCGCGTCGCATTTGGCTCAACCAAGGTAGAGAATTTGCATTTGCAGAAAAGTCAACTCCTGGCAGAATCAATCACATGTCAATTGGTTACGCTGAGATCGATGGCCAAGCTGTTAGATTACTTCCAGAAGGCGAACTAAAGCCGCAGTTAAGTCGCACGATTTATTTTGATGAAACGTTTGAAGCTCAACTCGCGAAGAACGCTACGCAACTAGGCAAGTGACAGTAGCCAAGCCAATAATTTTGCGCAGCTTTGAGATAATCACAGCGAACTCATTGGCCTGAATTATAGCGACCTGAGAAAGGTTGCCCTTGAGGGCTGTTGCATTGTCAGCGAATCAGATTTAGGTCGTATCTTGAAGGTGACTCAAAACTGGTACAACCATCGACGGGGTCACAGTGCAAGGGATCATTTACCACCGGTACCAGACGAGTCACCACCAGCCACGATCGACTTCAAGAAGCAGAAGATTGTCTGCGTTGAGGAACTGGGTGGGCATCTGAAGTCGTATCGGGCGGCGGCCTAGCAGCGCCGTTCGCAAAACCATTCAGCTGGGTACTGTGAGCTCCGCTGTACGGAGACGCCGAAATTAGCATCGTCGGTCACCTTACTAGTCATGTCTTCGCCCTAAATAATCATCTTGTGGCACCTGAAAAGCTCGCTTTGATTTTTCAACTCCCCAGAATATCTAGTTGCAGACGTTTGGTACCGCGTGTGCGACGCGATTACGCCTGACCTGTGAAAAGTGTCTTATCATAAATCAATTATTGGGAAGCGGTTTCGATTCGATCCACCAGATAAAACCATTTACTTCACCCGGCTGCGTGGCGAAGCCAAAATTTAAAGGCTTGCCATCTGGGTGGCGTGAATTGACCTTTAATTTTCTCGCCCGTGCACGATACATCAACAAAGGTTTTACCGGATCATGCAATTGAAGTTTTGGTGCTCGTTCCTCGACTCCGAAGCCAAGATGCTCTGTCTCTTTGTTAAAGATCCAGTCATTGTCCTCTTCTGAGAATGAAAATCCTAGCGCTATACCGCCCCCGTCCGGATCTTCTTCGGCCACGATCTTGATGGTCATCGTCCAGAACGGTTGTAAGTCTCTGGTTACGGCATCTTTTACTCGGTCAAAGTCCAAAGTGATCAGCCATCGTCCCGGGGCAATGCTCCCATCCATGGTAGGTTGAGGCAACTCACTCTCTGGAATCTGATTCTGTCTGAAAAAATGAGTGTATTTTCTTCCAGCTGGCAGGTAGAGACGATATTTACGCGGCTGCCCTTCTTCCGTAGGCACACGTATGGCATGAATCTTGTCGCGATCTCCAATTTGAAAAATTCCGAGTTGGTTTCGAAGCTGCTTATTCTCTTCGCTTACCACATCATTTTGAGCTTCCAGCTTCGCGTTTTTACGTGCTGAAAGTATAAGCCCTGTGATCAGTGCCGTGAGAGTTACCAATAGCAAAAGATTGAGTAATGCGAATCGAGGGCGACGCTTTTTTATCTTCAACTGACTATCCATATAGCGCAGAACACCTTTAGAGAAAGCAGCCAGAATCGTATCTTAGATGGGAACCGAGCTGGAAGAGAGCGTGAAGTCACTCAAACCGATTGTTATGCATTTACAAAGCGTTGCACAGCGGTTTTCGGGAAATTTTTTGCACTGCCCGTTCATTCAATGATTCGTCAAACGGTTTTCTTTTACTATCGCACGCATCAGACGAGGGTATCACGTCGATCGAAAGATGCTAAGCGTTCAGTCCTTACAGCTTCGCATTTTGCTAAAAATCCCAGCCACACGATGCTTTTTCGATGGTGAGTCGCTAGATTTATACTTCACATGAGAAAAGCTCGCTGTCGGGGTTCGGTTCAGCGAGGTGAGCCGATCGAATTGAATCAGGTGATTGCATCAGAAAGTGGTTCGTATATGACATTACATTCCATTAGACGCCGCTTAGGCGCTGGTTTTGAGAAACTTGAGCCACGAATTGCGCTGGCCGCTGGGTCATTTCCGGGCGTGCCGAGCGTGCTGACCCAGTTCAACGCGATTCAGTTCAACGCAGATGCACTTGCTTACACGCTGCCAGATAACAACGGAGCTCCAGACGCAAGTATCCTCGATCATTACCAAGGCGTGGTAAGGTACCCTGGCGCAGGCTCACCATACTTTTACGTCACACAAAAGTCTGATGATGGTGGATATCTTCATATTGTTCGAATGGCTAGCCGTGATGTTGACGGAGAGAGACTAAAGTCGAATTTACAGAGGGTTGGAGTTGATACTGAAGATGCTGTGCCTCCATCTATCGATAGATGGGTCGGGTCATTTAGGTTTGATGGTTCGAGCATTACCGTTGATGGCAAGACGCTTCGTGGTTATGTTCATCCAGGCGGAATGGCCATCGTCGATAACATTCTGTTTGTTGTAATGGACACTCGCATCGGTTCTTTCTCCAACGGTTCGCAATACACAGGTGGCGATAGCTCAATCGTTCTGTTCGATCTGGGAATAAATGGCAATCTCCGCTCCAACCCAAAACCCATTCAGGTCTTGCCCATTAGCTTGCAAGCCGACCACCTTGCCGTTGTGAAACGCGAGGGGCGATACTTTATTTGGGTGAACGGAAATGGAGGTGAGGACGTTCGTTATCTTTACACTAATACGGATGATCTGCGTTCCAATGAACTAATGATTACGGCAGGGCAGCCATTCTGGGATTGGATGCCGGGTCAATATGAGGGACCAAGCTGGCCAACTGGATCTTCGGCGCATCAAAGTGCTACGCTCTTGCAACAATCGCTCAGCGGTACACCAACAGCAGACGATCCGGTTTATCTATTAGCGATGCGACACGACGGGTTCGCAGGTAATCCGCTGCTAGGTCCCGATCGAGCTGACCTTTATCGTGTTGAGTTTAATTTCACCAACGGTGGCAGTATCAAGCTCGTATGGCTAAGGACCCGTACATTCACACTTCGTTATGACCAAGCCGGTACGCTAGGCAATTTCGCAGCGTCCTCAAGTGCATATGTTAGCCCAACAGGCGAATTACTCATCTACACCACGCCTCATAACGATGTTGACCGAGTCAGATTTGTTAACGGTCAACCTCGAGACGATCTTGCTATAGACAATGTGAGAATAGGGGAACTTGGACATGCTCGCTCAGTTCGAGACAATAGCCCTCTACTTAAACCGTTCGTTGAAACCAAGAGCCGATATGTAGTCGAAGAAGGGGCGAATGTAACTGTTTCAGCTTCTGGTCGAACTGCTAATAGCCCATGGGTAGAACTCTTCGACGATATCAACTTTCGCGACCGAAGTGTCAAAGTCGAGTATGTTGATCGTGCGCTTTTTGAGATGAATGATTTGGACAACTTAGATGATTTTGGTGATAAGACCAGTTCAGTGCGATGGTGGTTGCCTGTTGGGATGAAAGTTGAGCTTTTCGACGATCACGATTTCAGTGACACAAAGAAAGTTTTGGTTGGAAACGGTAATGTGGGACAAATCTTTGATTTGGGAAGCTTTAGCGACAAAACCTCTTCGTTTCGATTCGTGGGCAGTGATCCCACAGTCACAATTACCTACGCATGGGATTTAGATAATGACGGGATCTTTGGCGAGATTGGTACCAACGCGAGTAAAGGAAATGAGGTTGGGAAAAATGTAGTCTTCCGAAGCAATGGTGTTGACGGTCCTTCGGTAAAATCAATCGCTGTGAAAGTTACTGATGGCGCTGGGCAATCACATACGGCATACTCGCAAGTTGTTATACGAAACCGCGCGCCATTAGCCGCAATATCAGGGCCAACGTCCGCAGTCATTGGGCAATCGCTCACGTTCACGATCACAGGAACTGATCCATCGTACGTTGATCGCCTTCGCAGGCTGACCTATATTATTGACTTTGGAGATGGCACGACAAAGACGATACCCCCCTCTGCCAAAACTATATCCAATACCATTCGTATTAATCATTCTTACGCTCGCAATGGCGTGTACGTCATTCGAGTCCGGGCAATTGACAAAGACGGCGCAGTTGGTCCCGAGGCACTCCTGGAGGTCGCGATAGGCCCTGTTATCAACGCTTGAGCCAAGCTCTTACTGAACGAACCTACGAAGACGCGTAAATCGCGGTTTGGATCTGCATAAGTGACATACCGAGGTCTGGGCTAACTTGGAGTGCCATTACTACAAGAGCAACATTGAATAGATATTCTTGAAAGCGCTTTCCTACTCTCGAAGTTAGTCATTAACGCCTTCATGTACATGAGCAACGGATCTAATTAGTTCGGTCTTAAAACCATCATGACTGATCTCCTGAACCCAAGCTTCCACCATCAGCTCGGCAGTGTCACTGCAAGCTTGTAACCCGTACGAATAAGGTCGCAAGCCAGTAGTATGTGGGAACGCGATAACGTTGAGACTCGGATTCGCCGAGCCGGTGCCGTCGATTGCTCGATATCCGCCATCAATATCGACCCCGTCAAGTTCAAGAGTGGGCAGTATCCCTTCGCAAAGTCGATGACGGCCATCTGCAGAAAGCTTAGAGATCTCCGACAAATCGGCAAGTCTGACTCGGGGGCGTCGTAATGATTTGCGGGACGTAAGCGATGGAAATGGATAGTCTTCGAACCTGATTCCAGCCTGGCCGCTACAGTCAATGAACAGACGATAGGCGATCTCAGACTTAAGATCTCCGTCAACATTTGTTATGATTGTCTCGCCATCGACATGCGACTTTACTGCAACATGTCCTACAATCAAATCCAAAACACCAGATTCATTCAACGCCAACATTATTCGAGCCGATTGCAGCGGTAACGCGGCAATTACGTTCATCAGAAACGGCATAACAACTTCGCGTAACCGAATATGATCTTCGGCAGGCAAAAATTCGGCGTGAGAATTCAACGTATACATCAAATCATCAAGCACTTCCTTCCAATGGATTGGCTCGTCACCTACTACGCTCTTTCGGGCCTCGGGGAGTTCGCTTCGCATGCCATCAAATGCGTCGTCGTAAGTGTGATCATCCTTCATCTGATCTACAAAATCTTCAAGATGATAATCTTTTCGACGCAACTGGTTAGCCATGTGATGATTTCTATCGCGTCGAAAGGCGGCCATGAGGGCTGGTCGACAAACCTCGTCAAAGTAGGACTCGAGTCGCAGAAATCGTTTTTCGTCGATGAGATCCAATATTTGCTGACGCGATGTATGCCGGTAAAGCTGTCGAAATGCATTGCGCTGCTCGTACTGCAGATGCGGCAGCCAACCGTCGGAAGAATGCATGACGATCTTAAATCCCTTTGCATCTGGATTAAGCATGTATTGGAGATTTTCGCCTGACTTCTCGAACCTCCCATGTCGATGCGCGAGAGAACTCACCACGTCAAATGCACTCAGCGAAGCTCCCAAAGTACCGATAGCAAATCGATGAAACTGTTCATTTACTGGTAGCAGTTTGTGAATGGGCCATGGTGAAGCGAAATAGCCGTTAACTGAATCGTCATCAGATGTGTCAAACGAGTGCCCTGTTGCCAGCACAACGCGATCAAATTCAAACTTTTCTCCCTCAGTCGAAATGATTACGACACTTTCTTTCGAAGCTTCATCAACGATGTCTTGAACCGATTTAACCGCATATTCTTGAACCTCAACCCCGGAGTTACGAAGCTGAGCCGCGATTTCTTTCCACTGCGTTTGAAAGTAGCGACCTAACGCAATGCGACTGTATGTTTCGTCGTCGCGGACGCCGCACGCATCGATACCGAACGTTCCCAAAGTTTCAGCGTCACAGTTCCGCAGCCATTCCGCAAACGATTGTTCCAGCTGTGGTATTTCTTCTGAAGCGATGTTGCACTGGTTGTAAATGTCCGTGTGGCGGGGATTGTACGGCATCCCAAAACCGATTTCATCCTCGCGTTCAAACACCGTCAGCACCCAATTGCTAAACGGGTGACTGGTTCCTCCTTGGTGCACGCGTTGCAGAACAGACTTGAGTAGATAAAGAGCCGACGGCCCGCTTCCGATGATCGCAACACGTTTACTGGGCATAGTGACTCGAAAACATTTGACTGGGTGAAAATGAGGCAGCGAGTCGAATGAACGAAATACAAAATCCTTGTGAGGCATTGTCCCAGCGGAGCAAAAGTGGTGCCGAGTTACCCGAAGCCCTAGTGGCGAGACTGGTTGGAATTTTCGTGTCGCCAGGGCATGACTATTGGACACACGGTGGCGAAGGCAGGCTGACGCATGGGATCCAGTCTGTACAGCAAGCTGAATGCGTCGCTGGCAGGGGCATTCGCGGTGACCGTTTTTTCAATAAAACGCCCAATCATAAGGGGCAAGTAACCTTCATCGACGCCGGCGTGATCAAGCTGATTCGTCAGCGTTTCAATCTGCCAAAGCTTCCTGCTTCGGACTTCCGTCGCAATTTACTTGTAGCCGGCGCTGATCTTTCAAGATGGTGTGGAAAACGCTTCCACTTTCAAGGAATGGAATTTGAAGGGACTCAGGAATGCACCCCGTGCCATTGGATGGACCGAGTGGTTGCCCGAGGTGCTAAAGCGTTCATGTCGCAGCCTTTCTACGGCGGCCTGCGCGCTCGCGTTCTGTGCGACGGGAAACTGCAGACGGACGTCAACTGTCTTGAGTCGACTTCAACCAGCCAGCACTCGTAATCATTCATATACGAACAACTAGTGTATTTAGAGCGATCTAACACCCTTCGAAAGTGTACTGACTTCTATAACTGACGCGTTTGGAATGCAAATTGCGATTTCGCTTTGGAGCCAGCGGGTCTGAGCCAGTCGCTCTACACTCGAACGCGCCGACGTTCTATTACTCGGCGCGAAATGTGGTGTTCTCCCTTACTAGGAATAGCTAACTGTGACGCAAGTCTCTACACTGCGAACTCGACTGGAAGAATCCTTTGGTTTTAGAAGATTCCGCCCCGGACAAGAAAAGGGTTGTAAAGCCGCGATGGGCGGACGCGACACATTGATCCTTATGCCTACTGGCTCTGGCAAAAGCTTGTGTTACCAGCTTCCAGGGTTGGAACTTGAAGGAGTCACCGTGGTAGTTAGCCCATTGATCTCTCTGGCGGAAGATCAAGCTGCTAGCCTACGAGATAAAGGTATTCAGGCGGCGATCTTGAATAGCTCTCAGTCGACAAAACAAATTGCGAGCTTTCGAGACGCGATACAATCCGGCGCGTGCGAGTTTGTATTTACCACGCCTGAGCGTCTGCAGCAGACGGACCTGTGCGAATTTCTAGCCCAAATTGGGGTGGATATGCTGGTCATTGACGAAGCACACTGCATTAGCCAGTGGGGACATGAATTTCGGCCAGATTTTTTATGTTTACAGCACGTCAGAAATAGGCTTGGCAACCCCCCTATCGTCGCGATGACTGCTACCGCGTCGGAAACGACGATCAACGACATCATATCCAGTCTGCAGCTAATTGATCCGGTGATCGTTGCAAGCAGTGTTCGTCGACCGAATTTGCGCCTAGAGGTTATAAATTGCGAGGGCACCAAAGCGAAAGATAAGGTGTTGCACGAGTTGCTTACCAGTGACAAATTCTTGATCGCGAATGAACCTGCGATCGTCTACTGCAACACAATTAAGGAAACTGAGCGATTAACGGAAACTTTCGCTGGCCTTTCCTTTCCAGTCCACTGCTACCATGGCAAATTGATAAAGTCGGCTCGCTCTACATCACAGACGGCATTTATGGATGGACCGGCAAGCGTTATGTTCGCCACAAATGCGTTTGGGCTCGGAATCGACAAGCCCGACATTCGTCGCGTGATTCACTATCAAATGCCGTCATCCATCGAATCATACTATCAAGAAGTTGGGCGCGCCGGACGAGATGGTAAAGATTCGAATTGCACTCTGTTTTTCGACCGGCGAGACCTAACGGTGTTGAAGATGTTCGCTGGGGGTCACATAGACTCGTCGCAATTGTCGACGGCACATCGCTGTTTACAAAGGGGCGTCGAGCGCTGGCGGGATGATGACGATTCCGTTTCGATGGCGGACCTTATGCGACTAAGTCCGCTCAGTCGGCAGAAGTTGAAAAGTTGCTTGCTGCTGCTTGCATCTTGCGGTCTCACGTCACCAACTGGGCGCGGACGGTGGCGCCTTTTGGTTAACGAGCCAAATTCCTCAATATTTGATCGAATTGCCGATCAAGCTGAAAGAAGATCGGAGGATCGAGGGATCGCTATCGAAAAGATGGTTCAATTTTCGGAGTCTTATCGTTGTCGCTGGGCGGCAATTCTGCGACACTTCGGTGAAGCATCAATAGATCTAACTTATTGCAGGTGCGATGTTTGTGAGCCACACCAACCTCCTGCGATGGTAGATCAAACACTAGTCAGTGATGCGCGGAAGCTCAAGGCGATTACTTAAAAGGGGGGATTCGGTACTTCTCACCGTGCTGCAGGAAATTCATGAAGAGCCGACAGACTCCAGGAGTACAACCCTCTTGGCAGTGATCCTCTCTACGCTACTTTCCCAAGCTTCGACAGGCTGTGTCTAAAAAATTCGGTTTGAGGTCTCCGACTGAATAAAAATCAAGTTTTAGACTGTCGAATCTGGCAGAAGTTTCTCGTTAAATCCAGCGGCAAGATCGCTACAAAGTGTCCATTGCGATGACGAGCACAGCAAGTTTCGCGTAATGCTAATCTCCATTGCATTCGAAATTTGCCAAAATACGTCGATTGCGCTTGAGGAATAGAACACTGACTTGCCCCAGAGGATTCTCGGCCTATAGCAAGTCGATGATCTCGGAGGCAAAGAAGTCCGTGATGGCGTCATCGACGGCTCGGAAATACCAGTCCAAGCTAGCCCCGCCTGTCAGAACATCATCTTCTCCCGAATCGTTCAGCACATTTACTTTTGCTTTCAGCGATACGACCGGTACGCCTACTCCAGCTCGCAAGTTTGTTATGCGTGTGGCGTATGGAGTCGCAGCGGTCCAGGCGGTGCGCATGGCTAAGAGATTTGTCGCGATAGCGTCGCTCGTTGTGCGACCTGCAATCAAGATATCCTCGCCGGAACCGCTACTTAAGTTATCCAAGCCACGGCCGCCAATAAGTATGTCGCGCCCGCTGCCCGATATTAAAGTGTCGTTACCATTGTTGCCAACCAATACGTTGTTTCCGTTGCCGCCATTGAGCAGGTTATTCAGTCCGTTACCAAGTATAAGGTCATTGCCTGACCCGCCCAGGAAATTCTCGATCGAGCCACCGGAATTCAACCGTAGCATGCGATTTGTGTGGACTGGCTGAGCGGCACTGGATGCTAAATTGATGGTCAAGTCAGAAGTTAGTGACGCGAATGAAAGCGTATCTGTTCCTTGGTTCAAGACTTCGATAATGAAGTCTGATTCAGCACTTGATGCGGCACCAAAAATATAAGTATCGTTGTTCAACCCACCAAAGAGAGTATCGTCTCCTGCACCACCCGTTAGCGTGTCATCGCCCGCGTTACCGGTCAACGAGTTGTTTAAATTGTTGCCTGTAAGAATATCTGCACCTGAGCCACCGATCACGTTTTCAAACGTGACTTGCGAGTTAAGCTTCAGCGTTCGATTGATATGAATTGGCTGCACTGCTAACGAACCGAGATGCAATTTGACACTTGTCGCTAAGGCAGCAAAGGACAAGGTGTCGATTCCTTGATTCGCAGCTTCCATCACCACATCAGCTTCTGCAGCGGTCGCCGTACCAAAAATGTAGGTGTCGTTTTGCAGACCACCAATGAGCGTATCGCTACCAGCACCTCCGATAAGCGTGTCATTTCCGGCACCACCAGTCAACACATTGTCTAAAGAGTTCCCCGTGAGCGTGTCGGCTCCTAAACCGCCGATGGCGTTTTCGAAATTAGATTGAGAGTTGAGGGGCAACGTTCGATTCGTGTGAACGCCTTGAGCTGCGATGGAATTTAAACTCAGGTTCACAGGAGTTTTTAGCGTTGCAAAGGACAACGTGTCTGTTCCCTGATTCGCAAGCTCAGTCACTACGTCTACTTCTGCTGTAGTCGCGGTACCAAAGATGTACGTATCGTCGTTCGCGCCACCGACGAGCGTGTCGTTGCCAGCCCCGCCGATGAGCGTGTCATTGCCTGCGTTACCAGTCAGCGAGTTGTTTAAAAGATTACCGGTAAGAGCATCTGCACCGGAGCCACCGATTACGTTCTCGAAGGTTGATTGCGAATTGAGCTTCAAAGTTCGAAGGGTATGAACCGGCTGAACAGCTAACGAACCGAGATGCAATTTGACACTCGTCGCTAAGGCAGCAAAGGACAAAGTGTCGGTACCTTGATTGGCCGCCTCGATTACCAGATCTGCTTCTGCGGCAGTTGCTGGACTGAATATGTAAGTGTCATTATTCAGTCCGCCGCTCAGCGTGTCGCTGCCGCCCAGGCCATTGAGCGTGTCGTTGCCTGGACCGCCTGTCAGCGTGTTTGCCAACGTGTTACCCGTCAGCGTGTCACCCTGAGAGCCGCCGATGGCGTTTTCAAAGTGCGTGGCTGAGCCCAGGATCAAACTTAAATTTGCGTTCACAACCTGAGTCGTCGCAAGACCAAGATTCAGTGTGACAGCCTGAGAAGTCGTCAGAGCCAGATCAATCGTATCCGTGCCGCCGCCGGTTTCGTCCAGCGTCCATGTTCCCAAGGCCGCATCGGAGTCGAACCGATAGGTGTCGCTGCCTGCTGCTCCGGCCAGAGTTAGGTTTTCGATGCTGGTGAGAGTTAAAACCGCCCCGTTGACGATCAGAGCGGTGCTGCTAGTCACGGTGATTGTGTCGGCTGAGCTGGTTCCGACGATTCGCACCGAATCTGTTCCGCTGAGGCCATTGATCGTCAGCGGGGCATTCATCGGGAACGTGCCGAGATTGATGACGGGGCCGCCGCCAGTCGAGACGGTGATGGCGACCGTGCCAGCGGTTGTCGTGGCAGAATAGGTCAGTACAAACGCGTCATCCCCAGTGGTACCTTCTGGAGAATCAATCACGGCGGACTCGAAGGCTCCCATATCGACGATGCCGAACTGTATGCGAGCGAAACCAGCTCCGCGTTGATCGGTCGTCAGCCCGGCGGCCAGAGCGTTGTTGCCTCGGTTAAACGCCGGGCTGTTGATCAGCAACGCATGCGTCAGAGTTGGGCCGCCGTTGTTAGCGAGCGGTGCGAGCAGTGGATTGATCTTTGTGGGATCGGTGGTGCCGCCGATCAGGTTGAAGCTGGAGTCTGGGATTGCTGATGCCGTCAGGCTCGTCCCGTCGCTGCGACCAATCAAGCTGTGTCGGACTTCCAGGTTCGTGGCGGGAGTTGTCGGAGCAGTGAAGTCGGGATTGGAACCGGCGATGTTGCCCGCGATGATCGAGTTATGAATCGTAAGCTTCTTATCCGAGCTATCGGCCCGTATTCCCATCCCACCACCAGCTCGCGAGGCAAAATTCTTTGTGATCGTGCTGTCGACGATCGTGACAAGGGAGTTGTTAAACCATAGACCGCCGCCGTCGCCAGTGCTTCCTCTGGCAGAGTTTCCAGAGAGCGTACTCTGGCTGATCGTTACCGCTCCGTTCGATGCAAAAATCGCCCCGCCTGTTGCATCGCGACCCTCTGCGAAGTTTCCGGACAGCGTGCTCTGGCTGATCGTCACCGCACCGGACGATGCAAAAATCGCCCCGCCATAGAACCTACTTGCGACCTCTGGGAGGCCATACGATCGGCCAAAAACGGCCACGGAGTTCCCTGAGAGCGTACTCTGGCTAATCGTTACGGCTCCAGTCGATGCAGAAATCGCCCCACCATAAGAACCACCACTTAAGATAATGGATCTACTGGCCTTGTTCCCTGAGAGCGTACTCTGGCTAATGGTTATTGCCCCAGATGTTGCGTGAATTGCCCCGCCACCGCCGCCGCTTCCCGCTGAGTTGCCGGAGAGCGTACTCTGGCTGATTGTTATGGCCCCGGATGTTGCGTGAATCGCTCCGCCACTACCATTGCTACTCGTAGAGTTGCCAGAGAGCGAGCTCTGGCTAATTGACACGGCTCCGGAAACTACGAAAATAGCACCACCGCCGCTATTGCTTGCCGTTGAGTTACCATATAGCGTGCTCTGGCTGATCACCACGGCTCCGGATGAGGCGAAAATCGCTCCCCCATGAGCACTGATACCCGTTGTTGAGTTTCCAGAAAGTGTACTGTTCTGGATCGTCAGTACTCCGGCGGATGATGAAGCTATGGCTCCGCCCCTGCTTTCAGATCGGCCATTGCTCAGAGTTACACTATTGATCGTGAAGCCGCCGGACGAAATATCAAAGATCCGTGACAACTGCTGAGCATCAATGGTTGTGGTAGTGGCTCCGTTGCCGGTAATGGTCAGGGTATCAGTCACCGACATCTCACCCAGCGTCAGGTTAAATTCGGTAATGTCGGTGGATGGATCAAAGGTGATTGTGTTGCTGCCAATGCTGCCGTTGGCGAGCCCGACGGCTTCACGAAGGCTCAGGTCACCGACTCCAAAATTCCCATCGTTCTCGTCCAGATTTGTATCGACAATCAGTGTCAGACCTGCCACGGTCTGACGCTCATAAGAGCCCATATCAACGGAGCCATTCGTTATTCGACTAAACGGGCCGCTCCGCTGATCGTTTGGCAATGGCGCATTGCCGTTGGTAACATCTACTGCTAGTAGGTTGTTGCCATGATCAATTGCAGGACTCTGTGCCAGCAATGTGTGAGTCTGCGTCTGGCCGCCATTGTTCGATAGTGGGCCGAGCAGCGGGTCGATTTTCGCTGCGTCCGTGTCTCCGCCGATCAAGTTGCCGTTCGAATCAGAAGTTGTCCCAACGGTGGCTGACAAACCAGTGCCGTTGTTGCGTCCAATCAGACTCGCGACGACCGTTAAGGCATCTGAAGGCGACTTTCTGATATCCGGCGCTATTCCATTGTCCGTGTTTCCCGCCACAATCGTATTGGAAATATTCAATGGCGAGGAATAACTAAAAATAGCACCACCCGAGCTTTGCGTAGCAGAATTAGATGTCAATGTGCTTTGAACGATTGTCACGTTGCCTATTCCCGAGAACACCGCACCACCACTTGAATCTGTACCCGCGGTAGAATTCCCGGTAACGGTGCTTTGCACTATCGTTATGATTGCGGGAGTAAGGTATGCGAAAATTGCTCCGCCAGCGGCGTTATTGCCTTCTGTTGAGTTACCGGAAATCGTGCTGCGAACAATTTGCAACTCGCCGATTCGTGAAAATATCGCTCCTCCATTGGCGGCCGCACCAGCCGTAGAGTTCCCTTGGAATGTACTATCGATAATGCGAATGTCGCCATTTTGCGATCGAATCGCACCACCGTCAGAACCTGAGCCAGTGGTCGAGTTATCTTGAAAATTAGATTCGGTAATCGTCAGCAACTCTGACGACGTCGTACGAACGGCTCCGCCTGGCTC
The DNA here is from genome assembly GCF_056494165.1 of Njordella aestuarii. Classification (NCBI taxonomy): domain Bacteria; kingdom Pseudomonadati; phylum Planctomycetota; class Planctomycetia; order Pirellulales; family Pirellulaceae; genus Njordella; species Njordella aestuarii. The sequence goes on along the minus strand of NZ_CM151397.1, from coordinate 4,385,682 downwards.
ATTAGTCCCGGTCGTCTTCCCATTCTTTAGCGTTAAGCGTTCAAGCGTGACGACACCAGCGGTGATGTCGAAAATTCGCGACGCCTGCCTGGCGTCGATAATCGTTTTGTTAATGCCATTTCCGGTGATGATCAAACTGTCTGAGATCGTGATCTGACCGGACGTCAAGTCAAATTCAGTGTCGTTCGTTGAGGTGTCAAATACGATCTCGTCTGTTCCAGCCATCGCATTAGCGATGAGAATGGCGTCGCGAAGGGAGCCTGGCCCGCTATCGCTAACCGAATTGACAACGAGTGTAGCAAGCAAGATGCGAGATTCTAGCTGTTCAATATGCCGTTTAGAGCAACGTTCTCGATATACATGACGGCGAGTCCTAGTAGCTAAAGCATGTCTAAGGAGGCCTTGAATCTTCATTTTTGCAGTCACGGCGAATAAGTTCGAAATCTGTGCTCTAATTAGATGATGATTGTACATCAGCGAATTCGACAATAGGAAAGGATTCTTCTTCAAAATAGGAAGCTGTTGCAATAACCCCAACCAGAGTTCGCGTGGGTGCTTCGAGCAAATCCGTTGCCAGATCATCTAATGGCGCACTGATTTTCGTTGAAGGATTTCGCATCGCCAGGGCAGCACATCTCGACCGCATCTTGAAGGCGACTCAAGACTGTACAACCATCGACGGGCTCGAAGTGCCCGCGTCAATTACCACCGGTAAGAGACGAGTTACCACCAGCAACGATCGACTTTAAGAAGCAGAAGATTGTCTGCGTTGAAGAACTCGTGGCCATTTGAAGTCGTACCGGGCCGCCGCGTAGCTGACAAGGACACGTTACATTACCGTTGGAGGACACTGCCAACAAAGAGCGTTGCTGCGCGTCCTATCCGAATGCGCCTCGGCGGATGGCGGCCAAGCGCACTCAGATCTTCTCAAATGGCCGTGAAAAGTGGCGATGAGCGACGCAGCCAACCACCAATCCATGTCGCAAAACGCCAAGCCAACGTGTGGAGATGTTTTTGTACCGCGCGCAGGTTTGCGATGGAAGAATTTGGTGCGATGCATTCAGGATTCGGTCGAGTGCAAGCGATCTGTGACTGGGTATTTGACCACCTTGAATACACACCCGGCAGCACGACACCAACGACGACCGCCTCCGATGCTCTGGTTCAGCGAGTTGGGGTATGTCGAGACTACGCGCACTTGGCGATCAGGCTATGTCGCGGACTTGGTATCCCGGCCCGTTACGTGTCCGGGTACGCGGTTGATCTACAACCGCCGGACTTCCATGGTTTCATGGAAGCGTATCTGGACGGTAATTGGTATCTTTTTGACCCCACCCGACTCGCCTCCACTCTAGGACTGGTTAGGATCGGAACTGGACGCGACGCTGCAGATGTTGCTTTTTCGACACTGACGGGGCAATCGACGCTGTTAAACAGTACCGTTTGGGCGAATTTCAGTCAGGACCCTCCAGATCTGAACCAAACGCCTGCAGTATCGATAGCCTAACATCCCCGCTCCTCGCCATTCGATGTCTACATTATCGATCTACGCTGGAGAAGTCATTTCATAGACTTTGGCAACTAATGTTTTCGCATTGATCGGTTTGGTCAAATGGTCGTTACAGCCGGCGGTAACGCACTTGATAGCGCCACCTTCCATAGCGTCGGCAGTTAAAGCGATTATCGGACCTTCGTAGTTGAGAAGGCGGAGTTGACGGGCGGTCTCGTAGCCATCCAAATTGGGCATTTGCATATCGAGCAAAATTAGATCTGGGCAGTCGCCGTCGCGAAGACATCTCTTAATAAGATCGACTGCGAGTTGCCCGTCCTCACATTCGTCGACGGTTGCACCGGCTTTGGTCAGTAGCCTCTTGCTGAGAAATCGAATGTCGCGACGGTCGTCGACAACCAGGACACGGCAATTTAGTAGAGGCCTAGGAGTTTCTAGTTCCACCGTGCCAGGTACCTTTGGCAGGTTTGACTCATGAACAAGATTGGGGCTTGTGGTGTTGGAATTCATCGACACGGTGTCACGGAAATCGACTAATTGCACATCCATTGCTGTGCCAGTACCGATTGAAACTGAAAAGGTGCTTCCGACACCTAACGTACTGCTGACCGAAACCTTGCCACCGAGCATCCCTGCAAGTCTTTGGCTAATCGCCAGCCCCAATCCTGTTCCGCCGAAGACTCTGGTCACACTGCCATCGCCCTGTGAGAAGGGCTGGAACAATTTTGCTCGTTGCTCGTCGCTCATACCGATACCTGTGTCAATTACATCGATCTGCAACTTGGCATCACCAGCATCGATCGCAGGATGATAATGTACGCGGATTTTCACACTTCCTCTGTGGGTGAACTTAATTGCATTACCGACGAGATTGATCAGAATCTGTTTGAGACGCTTAGCGTCCGATTTGAGTGTTTGCGGTAACTTGGTGGCGTAGTCAACGATTAACTCTAGACCGCGCTCCCGAGCACGGACTTCCATAATGCTCCGCACATCTTCAATGACCAGCACGGGTTGCAATTCTTCATTATCGATGTCCAGCATGCCCGCTTCGATTTTCGATAGATCCAAGATGTCGTTGATGATCTCAAGCAAGTAATCGCCATTGCGTTGGATCACGGACAGATACTGTTTAGCTTCTGAGTTCGTTATCAATTCATTGATCAACTCTGAATAGCCAAGAATTGCAGTCATGGGTGTGCGAATTTCGTGGCTCATGTTTGCTACGAACTCACTTTTAGACTCATTGGCAGCCTGCGCAGCGTCACGAGCCTTTTTCAATTCCGCCTGGATCTCCCGTTGCTGGGATACATCCATCTCCACACCGATCAAACGGAGCGTTTTATTATTGTCATCCTGTATTGGTTTGCCCATCGACAGCAGCCAGCGATAAGAACCGTCGGAACGCCGCATTCTAAACTCGGCACGGTAGGGCGATCCATCAACGATCGATTGCTTCACCTTTGCAACGACATCGTCACAATCGTCTTCATGGACAAAGTTGAGAAAATCGCGAAAACCACCCGGCGACTGTTGCGGTTGAATTTCCTGTTTCTCAAATAATTCATCAGCCCACGTGATTCGGTCCGTAGCGAGATCCCACTCCCACAGCGACAGTTCTGCGGCCCCCATTGCTAATCGCAACCGTTCTTCGCTGGCGCGGACACGCTCTTCAGTCAACTTGCTATTGGTAATGTCGCGCGAGACCGCGACAAACCTGCTAATTTGATCTGACGACTCGCGGACTGGAGTAACAATTACATCCCACCATTTAGGCGTGCCCTTGGCTGTCGGGCAGAACGCTTGAAATCGACCGCTTCCTTCCTGCACCGCGGACGCGATAGCCTGTTGAACAGTCGAACGCTCCCCCTCTGGCCAAAGACTCGACCATTGACTGCCACATAACGGTGCAAAGTCGTCGATTTCCATGTGGCACATCCCGAGTTCGTTCATCATTTGGAGGCGACCTTCACTGTCTAGCACTTTCACGCAGTCGGGGCTTGACTGCAGCACGGTGCGACTGAATTCCTCGGATGACTTCAATTTTTGCTCTGCCGCATAGCGTTCGCGAATATCGACTCCTGAAGGAACTAAAAACTGAATTTCTGCACTATCTCCAAAAACCGGGGAAATCATGAAATCAATCATTACGCCATCGTCGCCATGTGCTAACAATGAAACGTCGAAACGGACAACTTCGCCGGCGAATGCCCGCTTCACTGCGGCACGCATCTGGTCGGTGACCGCTGGGTCGTAGCTCCACCATGGAGTTTCAGCAAATTGTTTGCCGATCACATCTTCGCGTTTGGATTTCACGAGTTTAATACTGCGATCGTCCACCTCAACCAACCGACCTTGGACGTCGATGACGCCGACAAAACCTAGTTGGTGGTTGATGACGCGGCGCAGGTGAGCTTCCCGGTCGGCTAACTCCTTTTCGGCCTGCTTTCTTTCGGTAATATCGCGTGTGACCAGAGTCGCATGTGTTGGTCGCGGCGGATTTGTGCTTCTATCAAAGTAAACGTGCTTGCGTGCGGATACCCAACGGACTGAACCATCGCTGTGACATATTCGGTGATCGAGTTCGAGACGGCCTTGACCCGCAGGATCGAGACACGCGTCAATCGCTTTCTCAAGCTTCTCTACGTCATCCGGATGAAATGTAGCGTGCAGTGCATCACGCGAGATGGTAATTTCAGCCGCGCCCAATCCATAAATGGAGGCTGCCTTGGCCGACAATTCGACGGTGTGCGCACGATAATCGACAACAGAAGTACCTAAGTTCGCAACTTCGATACTTAGTGCGAGTCGATCCTTTGCTTCAAGGACTTCCTTCTCAACCTGCTTTCGGTCGGTGATATCCGTATCAGTTCCAATCATACGCAACGGTGTTCCGTCCGAAGCGCGTTCAACCACGTGCCCGCGTTTCAGCATCCATCGAAAGGCACCGGACTTAGCACGCACGCGAAATTCACAATGAACCGAAGTGGTTTCGCCAGCTAGACATCTATCTAGACTTTCGCGCCTACAGCTCACGTCATCGGGATGCACGACACTTTCCCAAAAGCGAGCATGGTCGTTGACTTCGCCCGGAGTGTAACCAATCGAGGCAAACCATTGGGCAGAAAGCATGACATAACCGGCAGTGATATACCAATCCCATGAGCCATCGCTAGTAGCGTCGAGCACCATAGAGAGACGTCGTTCACTTTCGGCCAATCGCGTAGCGTCAGAGAAGGTTACAACATAGCCATCTTGATTGCCTTCGGCATTATAGTAAGCATGGAATCTGCGAACATAGTACCTCCCGTTGTGCGCTTTGATAACGATGTCAGCTGACAATTCTTCCGTCAGCGTTCGGAGTATAGACTCGGGATCTGCTGCCAAATTTTTGGCACCGGGGTTAACGCTTAAACAGGCGATATCCAGCGTTGGCATAGAGTCAACCTTCGGTACGAACATCGACAACGGACGGCCCACGTCCGCCGGAATCAATTCGTAGATCAGTGTCACCGCGGGCGTGAAAAAGCGTATGCACAGTTCAGCATCGAGAAAAACGGCTGCAATTTCTGAACTGCGCAACAAGTTCTTCAAATCGCTGTTGGCATGCGATAAGGCATCGCTGGTCGCGCGGATCTCCTCCTTTGATGTTTCCAACTCTTCATTAGCAGAATGGAGTTCCTCGTTCAGCGACAACAATTCTTCGTTGGATACTTGGAGTTCCTCGTTCGCTGCCTCCATTTCCTGAATCGACTGTTCCAAATCGAAACGAACGGTGTCCAGTTCACGTTCTAGCTGATAAATTATCGCGTTGGCATCACGATCGTGCGTACTTTCAACATGCTCCAATAAATCGTCGGACAGAGGCACTAACTTGGTCGGCGTAACCAGGTCATGAAATACAACCATGAATAAATCAATTCCGTCCCCCGTCCGCTTAATCGGCTGAACCGTAAGCATTACAGATTGTTTTCCCAAGTTCGTTTGCACTGAGAGATTCTCATGCTTGACTTGACAGCGTTTCTTTTTCGCCTCGGCCAAAGCCGCTCGCAGTCCGCTCCGGAGGCCGCGACGCGCCATCTTGACGATGTCGTTTTCAAAGTTACCTTCACCCGCCGTGATGTACTTACTTATGTCGGTCGAGACATAAATTATTCTTCGATCCTCATCAACCACACAGCACTTGGGTGCAAACTCATCTAGGAGAATACGTTGCGCAAGCTGGGAAATGTCGGTGAGATTTTCGCGGTGCGCCGATAGATCCAGTGCACAATTGCGCGGTGACTGGCTCGTCGACGAAATTAACTCTTGCGAAACGACCGTTCCTTTCCTCTTACTTATTCGGTGCCTGCTATCGATGCTCGTGAAAAGTTCCGTATTGAACGCGATGGATTCGCTAGGGCCGAGAAACAGATACCCTTCCGGGCGTAAAGCATTATGGAAGAGTGGGATTAGCTTTTTTTGTAGATGAGCCCCCAAGTAGATTAGTAAGTTACGGCACGAGATCAGATCTTGACGTAAAAATGGAGGATCGCTTATTAGGTTGTGCTTCGAAAACCGTACCAGATCGCGAATCTCTTTGTTAACTATGTAGTGATTGTCCTGCCACACGAAAAAACGCTCAAGTCGTTCAGATGTCACTTGTTCTGCAACGGCGGCTGTGTAGATCCCAGATCGAGCGATGGTTAACGCTCGCTCATCAATATCCGTGGCAAAAATTTGGACTTGGTAATCATCTATCAGAGTGTCCATGTACTCGCGACAGAGTATAGCAATCGAATACGCTTCTTGGCCAGTCGCGCAGCCAGGCACCCAGATACGAACGATGTCGTCAGGTGAACGCTTGCTATATAGTTGTGGAATTGTCGTTTTGGCCAACACATCAAACGCCTGAGGATCGCGGAAAAATGCGGTTACCCCGATCAGCAATTCACGAAACAAGTTTTGCGTTTCGGCTGGGTCGTTTTGAAGGCGATCGACGTACTCTTGTATGTTCGAAATCTGTAACAGCAACATCCGACGTTGAATCCGACGGCCGATTGTGCTTGGTTTGTAGTGTAAAAAGTCATAGTTGGTATCTCGTAGCAAGGCTGCCGAAATCAACGGAATGGCTTTCTCAATATCATGGAATAGTGCGTTTTCCGCTGACGCGCCTTGCAAACTTTGTCGATATTGGGCGCAGCGAATCAGTTCGGCAGCGATGTCCGCGGGCGTCATCACATAATCTGCTACGCCGGTTGTTGCCGCACTCCGAGGCATCGAGTCGAATTTGGAAGACGAAGGCTCCTGGGCGAATGTCAAGCCTCCGGCGTCGCTGATCGCTTTTAGTCCGAGCGTTCCATCGGTACCAGTGCCGGATAGGATTACGGCAACCGCGTTTTCCTTCGCATCATTTGCGAGCGAATAAAAAAAATGGTCGATCACCGAGGTAGCGTCTTGGCTACTTGTGCACGGTTGGGTCTTTATAGTGAATGAATCGACAGAGAGCAGTCGTTTTGGCGGCGCCACATAAACGTGGCCGGCCTTCAACTTCGTTTGCTCAGAAAGCAATTGAACTGGCAAGTCCGTCAGATTCGAAAGCAAATCAACCAGCAGTGATTTGCCATCATCTTGCAAGTGCTGCACGAAAACGATCGCCAATCGCGTCTCATCCCCAAGCGCCTCAAGCAACCGGCCAAAAGCCTCCAACCCGCCAGCAGAGGCTCCTACCCCCAAAATTATCGGCGCTGGATCAGAATATCGTGGTTGCTTCGAGTTCATTGATGCGTTCCACCACGTTATCCAACTGTCGCAGATTCCCGTAGTTTATCCTCGACGCGAAGAGCGCATTTTAGTTAGCTCGCGGTGAGAATGTCAACAAGTAGCATTCAGTTTCAATTCTGGCCGCAGTTGGGTCTCTTGCCGTTGTGAGGCACTTGTCTACAACCAATCCCGTTCCCAGCGTACTGCGAGTTCTTCTGTAACCAAACGTAGGCCCTGGTCGAGCTATCGGGGACCTGGAAGTCAGAGGCGACCTGTTCAGTATCTGTTAGACGGCTGAAAAAAATACACCTTCAGTACCAGTCTATTCCGTATGTGAGGATTAGTTCAATGTTCCCACAGTTTTGGGCAGATCCGGTTCCTGGTGCGGTTCGCGGTCCACTATTTGCTTTTTAGACGAACCGATTGATCCTCAAGCAACCACCCGTGTGCACGTGGTGATAGCCTGCTGCGGAAAAACTTGGTTTAACCTTGAAAGAATTTTTATGTTGAGTTGGGCTTTGACGTTTCTGGTAATTGCATTAATCGCTGGGGTGCTTGGTTTTGGCGTAGTCGCCGGGACTGCCGCGACGATTGCAAAGGTTTTATTTTTCGTTTTCCTCGTGCTGTTTGTTATCGGACTTGTGATGGGCCGACGCGGTCCGGTGGTTTGACCAGCTTACGCAACAGCAAACGCGCTTTCGGCAACTGGAATCGCCCGTCGGTTATCGACAGGCATTTGGTGATAGAGGCGTAGGCTTCGACACTACGAGCAAATGTGGATGGCACTCCAATTTCGCAAATCGATAGAAATTGCTTCTCTTGCCAAATTATGTTTCGCCTTGGAAGCGTGCAAACGTTGATTTGAATGTATGAATGCCAAGAACTGGGTTCGAGCATTTGGCGGATTAGCTAGAGTTCGATCGGTCTGCCTGACCTTCACGGCATTTTCCTAGCACCGGAGTTGTATTAACTCCACTGACTCTCGTTTTAGACCAGCGAAAGCCATCCTTACTCTTACCCTCGTCATCTGCGTTCCTCTTTATTTCAAAATTATCCTCGAATCAACGATGGCCCAAATCCTTAACCAAAGTCACCCCCACGTTGAAGGCATGGGGCCCATCATTCTGGACACCGGCGTCGCCTTTCGCGTCTGGGCGCCGCATGCGGACCGTATCAGTGTCGTAGGAGAGTTCAACGATTGGAAGGCTAACGCCAACCCGATGCGGCGTGAAGATGGCGGTACTTGGGTGGCGGTCATCGAGAATGCCAAACCGGGCGACCAATATAAGTATGAAATCTCCAGTGGCGAGAAAACATTTCGCCGGATCGACCCTCGCGTCCGTGAAGTCACTAACAGCGTCGGCAACGGGATCGTGCATGACCCGAACTTCGATTGGCGAGGCGACAATTTCCAAATGCCTGCGTGGAACGAATTAGTTGTCTACGAAACACACATTGGCACATTCTTTCGTAGCGACAAAGAATGCGTCGGCACGTTTGAGGACTTTACACGCAAGTTCGATCACTTGCGACAGCTCGGCGTCAACGCGTTGCAAATCATGCCAATTGCCGAGTTCGCCGGCGACTTATCATGGGGCTACAACCCGGCTCATCCTTTCGCCGTCGAGACCGCCTACGGCGGACCGATCGGCTTCAAGACTTTCGTCCGCGAAGCCCATACGGCTGGCTTCGCCGTGATCTTGGACGTTGTTTACAACCACTTCGGCCCAAGCGATCTGGACCTGTGGCAGTTCGATGGATGGAGCGAAAACGGCAAAGGGGGCATTTACTTCTACAACGACCATCGTAGCAACACACCGTGGGGCGACACACGACCGGACTACGGTCGCGGCGAAGTACGGTCGTACATTCGCGACAACGCGATGATGTGGCTCGAAGACTATCATGTCGACGGTCTGCGTTACGACATGACGTTGTACATTCGCAGCATCGACGCGTCGGGACAGCAGGAGATTCCTGAAGGCTGGGGACTGACGCAGTGGATAAACCGCGAGATTCATGCGTTCAAACCGTCGGCCATCACGATCGCCGAAGACCTGCAAAACAATCCGTATCTGACTAAATCACACCTCGAAGGCGGTGCGGGTTTTTCGGCGCAGTGGGACGCGAACTTTGTCCACCCGATTCGCGACGTGATCACGCAAGGCGATGACGCACATCGCGACATGAACAAGGTCCGCGATGCTCTATATCACCACTACAACAACGATGCGTTCCAACGAGTCGTCTATACTGAGTCCCACGATGAGGTAGCCAACGGAAAGTCACGTATCCCCAGCGAAGTCGATACCGAAAACCCTGACAACTGGTACGCCAAAAAAAGGTCGACACTCGGGTTGGCGTTAGTGCTGACCGTGCCGGGCATTCCGATGTTGTTCCAAGGCCAATCGTTCCTGGAAGACGGTTGGTTCAAGGACACCGATGAACTGGACTGGGAGAAAGCCGAAGAGCATTCCGGCATCGTCAAATTGACCGCGAAACTCATTCGCTTGCGTTTGAACCGCGATGGCTTTACGAGAGGCTTTACCGGTCAGCACCTCGATGTCCACCACGTCAATAATGAGGGCAAGGTCGTCGCGTTCCGACGCTGGTTCGAAGGCGGAGCTGGCGACGATTGTGTAGTGATCTGCAATTTCGCCAACCAGCACCGCGAGCAATACGAGTTCGGCCTACCCGCCGGGGGCACCTGGGTCCGACGCTTCAGCAGCGACCGCAAGCAATGGAGCGATGACTTCGGCGGTGCGGCCAGCGGAGACATCCAAGCAATCGCAGAATCCTACGACGGCCAATCCCACCGGGGCCGTATCGAACTTCCGCCCTACACGGTTCTGATCTATTCGCAGGAACCAAACTGAACGATGAAGATCGTTGACGAATTCAAGAAGTTCACTCTCTACTACAACATCGTCGATCTCGCGATCGGTGCGGCAGTTACGGCCGTCGTGAAGTCGGTAGTCAACAACATCATCAATCCGCCGATCGGGCTAGTCACCGACATGCCGACTTCAGCGATCTGTTGTAGGTGCTGGACCTACCTGATGACGTGCAAGAGCCCAGCGGCGGTTTTCAAACGCTAGCCGACGCCCACCAGGCTGCCGGTGCGGTGGCGATCAACTACGGTCGATTTTTGAATACCTGCTTAGCGTTGTTCATCGTCGCCGTAGCGATGTTCATGATAACCCGATTGGTCAACCGCTTAGACGAACAGCTTGAGCAAGCGTTCGCGACAAGCCTCCGGCAGGTGAGCCAACCGAAAAAGAATGCGACTTCTGCCGAACGACGATCCCATACCGAGCCAGCCGCTGCCCGAATTGCACGTCGCAACTCGAAACACCCCCGCCGGTGAAGCAAGACGCGAGCTTGGCCAGCGAATGATGGAACATCAGTTGCGCTCGTCGTCCGTCGAATTGGCCAACTTCAAACGAATTAAAATTAGGAGATCCGAGGTGGTGGATCCCAAGAATCAATCGACAAGGTTGAGCAGCGCTGAAAATGACCCCGACAACTGGGTGTCCGGCGATGAAGAGTTGGCGGGTGCCCAAGCGAACTACTCGCAAACGCGGCGCGAATAAGCTGGCGAACCTTTCGAAGGTAGGCTCAACAAAGCCGACGCATCCAAGCGGGGCAAAGGGTGCAAGAGAAGACCAGTCGTGGTATCGACCCAAGAGATTACCCAGCGTCCTTGGCAGTATGGTCCAGGGTTTGCTCGTGACTAAGTGCAAGGCAAGCCGCAGGCGACCGCGTGCAAGCTCCGAGCCTTCGGCTCGCCGTTCGACGAACCGCCCTCGACGAAGGCATTCACCCCTCAATTACGAGACATTTGAAATGACAACGAAACCTTACAGCTACAACGACGATGATTTGAGCACCTGGGAACGCATAAAGAATGCGTTCGCCAATGATTGGGAACAGACCAAAGCCGACTTCGGTTCCGATTCGGCTCGCGACATGGATCAAGACGTTGACGATACGTTGAAACAAATGGCTGGCAGCGACGACGCGTTTGAGAACCGCGAACAAGCGTTCCGATTCGGCTACACGGCTCAACATCGCTACGGCAGCGATCATCCGACGTGGAGCAACGACGTCGACACGCGATTACGGGACGAATACGACGGCGACTACGATGCTGATCGCGCTTACATTCGTCATGCCTACGACTATCGTTCGCCTCGGTAGTCCGCATGCAGGCGTTCAACAAGCACTGGTGTACGTCTACTACACCTCTATCAACATACAGTTGGTTGCCCACGCCATCCAGACTTTGGACTGTCGAAATATTCCTTCACGGTTAGTCGTGTCATCGAGAAGCCCAGCGAAGGTAGGGCGCCAAAGTTGTCAGCGACGGTGAATCGACAGCGGACCGCCAGTCAAGACCTTGGCCCTCAGTCCGCCACGGAAGTCAATCGCCAAAAACTGACGGACGCCGGGAGCGATCATCCGGTCCATCCAGTCGCACGGGCGACATTCCTGGCTGCCCTCAAATTCGACGCCCTGAAGTTCAAACCGCTGTCCCAGAAGGCTTGACAAGTCCGCCCCGGTGACGATCAAGTTTCGGCGAAACAGCGATGCGTCCAAATCCGGCAGATTAAACTGCGCGCGGGCCGCGTCGACAACCGCGGCATCCAAGAATGTCACTTGGCCTTTGCGGTCCGGTTTGCCGTGATAATAGCGATCGCCCACGATGCCGCGACCGGCGTCGCAAACGACCTCATCTGGGCATCTCGTTCCGTGCTGCAACGCCAGCTCGCCGCGGCGAACCCAATAGTCATGGCCGGGTGAAATGATGATTTGCTGAAGCTTCATACCATTCGCGTAAGCAAACTCTATTCCAAGCGAACTTTGGTATGAGACATGCTTTTGGCTGATAGCCTAAAGGGTTGATCGTTCTGAACCACACACCGTCTCACTCGGGAGTCCTTAGTCTTCCATGACAAACTTACGTCGTCTGGCCATTATCGGCAGTGGTCCATCCGCACTGTATCTTTTGAAGCACCTCGCCGACGCAGCTGCACCGTTTGCTCACTTGATTGAATCAATTGATATCTTCGAGAGAGACCGGCACGTTGGCCGGGGAATGCCCTACACCCCGACGACGACCGATATCTACAACCTATGCAATATCAGCTCCGAGGAGCTATTGCCGCTGGACATTTCGTTCGCCGAGTGGCTGCGCCAGTTGGATGCTGCCACGTTACGCGATTACGGCATCACATCCGGCGACGTCAGCCACGCAGAGACTTACTGCCGATTGGCAATGGGGCACTACTTTGCCGATCAGTTTCAATCGCAAGTAAAGAAACTTCGCGAGGCTGGGATCACGATGCGCGAACATGCTGGCACCGAGATCGCTGACGTAGTTGACGATGCAGTACGACAAACCGTTACGTTGCTAACTAATTCCGAACAAACGCACGAGTTTGATGCAGTGGTCATCGCCAGCGGGCACCGCTTCGATCAGAAGGACCAAACCGAATCTGGATACTTCGCCTCGCCTTGGCCGATTCAAAAACTATTGCCACAAGATGGAGAGCGATTTAACTTCACAATCGGAACTCTCGGCGCGTCATTGTCCGCCTTTGACGTGCTCTCTTCGCTCGCCCATCGCCACGGACGTTTCGAGGGCGAAGACGATTTAACGTTCGTTGCCGCCGCTGGTTGTGAGGACTTCCGGATTGCGATGCATTCGGTCAATGGATGGTTGCCACACCTTCAATACGAACAGCGAGAACCGTTTCGCGAACTGTACCGCCATGTGAATGCCGATAGACTCCAGCGGCTTCGCGACTCGCAGGGCTTTCTAAGGTTGGACCGATACTTCGAGGAAGTGTGTCGACCGGCACTTCGTCAAGCGTTTAACAACGACAACCGTAAGGATATCGCAACCCTTCTCGATCAGTCTGACTTTGGTATCGAAGCCTTCGCCGACCAAATGACCGACGAACACGATTACGAGGATGCGTTTGAAGGAATGCGACTGGAGTTTCCGGCGGCTGAAGAATCAATCGACCAGGACAAGCCGATTCATTGGAAAGAGATCTTCGACGATCTGATGTTTACGCTGAATTACCACGCCCACTGGATGCCCGCCGAAGATCACATTCGATTTCGGTCGGTTGTGATGCCGTTCCTGTTAAACGTGATCGCCGCTCTGCCGCTGCAGTCCGCTAAAATGCTGCTCGCGCTCCGAGACGCAGGACGGCTGGAACTGGTTGTCGGTCACGCGAATGTTGCAGCGTTTGAAGACGGGAAAGCGATTGTCGAAGTGAAGAGTGAAGAGAACACAACGAAAATCTGTTACACGATGTTCGTCGATTGCACGGGCCAAGGATCATTGCACCTCGATCAATTCCCGTTTCCATCACTGGTCAAACGTGGAGTGGTTCGCGCAGCACGAGCCAGCTTTGCGGATGTGGAATCGGTGAATGACCTGTCCGGCGAAGACCTCAAGCGACTAACCCAAGACCATTCGCCCGCATACGAGACTGGTGGAATCGACATCGACACTCACTTTCGAGTGATCGGTATCGACGGCGAGCCGAACGGGCGTATCTACGATATCGCATTTCCTCACACAACCGGCATCCGACCCTACTCCTACGGATTGCAGGCTTGCGAATTGACGTCTCGGATGCTCGTCCAGCATTGGATGAGTTCTACGCATCATGACGCGTTCGCGTGCGAGTTATCGACATGACTCGCGACTGCTCCGCAAACCGTAGACGGCGGTAGTTCGTCTGCTTTTCGCTCGAATGCCCGTCGACTTCACCGTTCAGATAAATCTTCAACAGGGATCACTCCATTGGCTAAAGGTAAAATCGAATCTTCACAACTCGGTTCGCACATCGGTAACGGTGGCGAACTACATCAAACGAATTCAGACGATGCCCGATTGACGACTAATCAAGGCGTGCCTGTAGCGGACAACCAAAATACGCTCACGGTCGGACCTCGCGGACCCCAGTTGCTTGAAGACTTCATCTTTCGTGAGAAGATGACGCACTTTGACCATGAGCGGATCCCAGAGCGGGTTGTTCACGCCCGTGGTTATGCCGCGCACGGATATTTTCAGTGTTACGAATCGCACGCGAAGCTAACTAAAGCTTCGTTCTTGCAAGATCCATCGGTCAAGATACCTGTCTTCTGCCGGTTCTCGACGGTTGCAGGTAGCGCCGGTTCTCACGACACTGCTCGCGATGTCCGCGGGTTCTCCGTGAAGTTCTACACCGATCAAGGCAACTACGATTTGGTCGGCAACAACATCCCGGTATTCTTTATTCAGGATGCAATCAAGTTTCCCGATCTGATACATGCGGTGAAGCCGGAACCTGATCGCGGTTTCCCGCAAGCTCAATCGGCTCACGATACCTTTTGGGATTACGTTTCACTCAACCCCGAGACGATGCACATGCTGATGTGGATCATGTCCGACCGGGCAATCCCAAGATCGTTCCGCATGATGGAGGGGTTTGGTGTGCATACGTTCCGGATGATCAATTCCAAAGGCGATTCGAAGTTCGTGAAGCTCCACTGGCGACCGATGCTCGGCACGTTTTCACTGATCTGGGATGAAGCGGTCAAGATCGGCGGCGCGGACCCCGACTTTCACCGCCGCGATCTGTTTAATTCGATCGCAAAAAAGAGTTATCCTGAATGGGAATTAAGCGTCCAAACCTTCACCGATAAAGAAGCTGAAAGTTTCGACTTTGACGTACTCGATCCGACGAAGCTGGTGCCCGAGGAACTGGTGCCGCTAACACCGCTCGGCAAGATGGTGCTCGACCGCAATGTCGACAACTTCTTTGCCGAAACAGAGCAAGTTGCGTTCTGTCCTTCGCATGTCGTACCAGGAATCGACTTTTCGAACGATCCTCTGCTGCAAGGTCGTCTGTTCTCGTACTTGGATACGCAGCTATCGCGTCTGGGCAGTCCGAACTTCCATCAGATTCCGGTCAATCAACCAAAGTGTCCGTTCGCGAACTTCCAACGTGACGGGCACATGCAAATGCAAGTGCCTAAGGGCCAGGTCGCCAACGAACCGAACAGTCTTGACGACGGCGTGCTTCGCGAAGATCCGACCAGTGGTTTCCAAACTTATCCCGCCGAAGAATCGGGTCAAAAGCTGCGTATTCGCCCCGAGAGTTTTGCAGATCACTACACACAAGCGAGAATGTTCTTTCGCTCGATGACCGAACCGGAAAAGCGTCACATCGTCGGCGGATTTGCGTTCGAGCTTGGCAAATGTAACGGAGCAAAGATTCGCACTCGGATGCTTGGTCATTTGAACAACATCGACGGTGATCTGTCCAAACAAGTTGCTTTGGCGCTCGGCATGGTAGGACAAGCCGACATTATTAAGCCGATGATTGCCGTCCGTGATTCCGAGCCTTCCACAGCGCTCTCTCAGTACGCAAATACGCCCGAGAGCTTCGCCGGTAAGAAGATCGGCTTACTAACCACCGACGGCGTTGACGCAAAGCTGCTCGCAGCCCTCAAGAAACAGGTAAAATCCGAGAAAGCCGTCTTGGAAATTGTCACACCGACGATCGGGCCGATCAAGACAAGCAAAGGCGAAGAGATCGCGCCAGACCATTTCCTCTCAGGTGCCCCATCCTGTTTGTTCGACTGCGTCGTAGTCGCACCGTCGCCGGAAGACGCGGGCATGTTGGCGACTCAGTCTGCTGCGGTTGATTTCATCCGTGATGCCTTTGCTCACTTGAAAGTCATCGGATACACCGAGTCGGCGGCCAAGCTGTTCGAGAAAGCCAGCGTGGCGACGGACGCTGACGAAGGTATCGTTGATGTCAGGGGTGGCAAGATCACGACGTTGATCGAGTTAGCAAAAAAGCATCGCATCTGGGATCGTGAACCTAACGTGCGAGCGTTTTAAGGAAGCCTCGCAAATGATTGTTCGAAGTGTCGATGAGGGGTGGCGGATTGTCTTCCACGCCGCACACGGCTTGTTAGCTCAAGAGATCGCGTCGCACCTACGCATCGTCGACGATTTGCCGTTCTGGGATTTGACAAAAATTGCCATTGGCATGCACGACGATGGCAAGCAGCCGTTCTTGGCAGGAAAGCAATGGTATTTGACAAAAGCGGGAGCACCAAAAGACTTCACGCTCATGTCGATGCATTCGGATGATCGTGTCGAAGACGCACGAAACCAAATTTGGGAAGCGACGAAGAAGCATCGTTGGATAGGCTGTCTCGTTTCGTATCACACCAACTTTTTGTATAGTAACGAAGACGTTTCCAAAGCGATGCGTCGTCTGCTGGACTACGAAGCCGAATGGCGCGACCGAATGATCCACGAGTTAGATATTTCGCCAGCGACGTTGCAACGCTCCTATGACTGGATGCGGTGGTGCGACCGCTGTTCTTTGATCTTGTGCGGCAACGACGCTCCGGCGATGGGCCGATGCGTAGAGATTATTACAGACTCGACTAGCCGGCGATTTGAGTTGCGACAAGACGATGAGGATGCGTTAAGAATTACGCCATGGCCGTTTTCAGATCGGCTCGTCGGTTTTAATGTGGAATCTCGAACGGTAAAACAGTTGTCCTTTTCGGACGATGCCGAGCTCGCGACGCAATTGCGTGAAGCGACAGTTACGTCGAGCACGATTACGCTTCATTCGGACTGAGCCAACGAGCGGATTGGCAAGACATGCTTTTGATACTGATCAAGGAATTTCGCCATATCTTCGCCAACATCGTGCAGATAGATGGCTTCAAAACCGAGGTCAAGATCATCTTCGAGCCAGCGGCGGTGTTGCTGCAAATCGACCGAAATTCGCAGCTTGTCTTTAATCTCGCCGGAGTCAAACTTCGCCGTTCAACTCCTTACACCGGCACCCACACTGAAACCGACCGATCACAACATGGAAAATCTGCCCAGCCGTCGTCGTCAGTCGTGATCTCCTCGAGGTGATGCTCGGTCAAATCGCGAAACGTCGTGTTGGGCATCTGCAACTGCATCCGCTTGATACCGCCGCCCGCGTTGCTCATCACCACCGCCAGCCCGCGTCCGCCTTCGCCCGTCGAGCGTGTCCAGCCGATCATGTTCGGATCGTCGAAGTAGTCGTACTGGTCGCCGTAAGCAAACTCCTTCCGAGCGACTAAAAATTTGTCGATTAGGAACCGATGACTCGCCATCTCGATGTCGTACTCGTTGCCATCGCGTCCTTTGTCGGTGTACTTGGCTCCATAGTAATCCGCGTAAAACAAACACGGATAGCCGTCACGCCGCAACAGAATGAGTGCGTACGCCAGCGGCTTGAACCAAGCTTCGACGACCGATTCGAGAGCCTGCAGCGGTTGCGTGTCATGATTCGACACGATCGTCACGGCAAGCTCCGGTGCTTGGCTGACTAGACTGCCATCGAACACCTGTCGCATGTCAAAGTCCGGTGATGACTTGCTGATCCGCGAGAACGTCGCGTGCAGTGGGGCATCGAACAACGTCACCATCCCGCCGGTCAGATGTAGAAAGTGCTTCAGTGCGTCGAGGTTGTATGACCAATATTCTCCGACCGCAAACACATCGCGTCCGGCCTGCTCGCGAACATGGTTGAGCCACTGTGGAAAGAAACCTGCTTCGATGTGTTTCACCGCGTCAAAGCGAACGCCGTCTAGTCCAATTTCGTTGAGATACCAAGTTCCCCAGCGTTTCAACTCGTCTTGAACCTCGGGATGTTTGACGTCAACGTCGCATCCCATTAGATAGTCGAAGCAACCCTTTTCCATGTCCACAGCTTCATCGAACTTTTTCCCTTCGATCAAGAATACCGCCTTGTATTCAGGGTCGTTCAAGTCGATATCCACTGCAGTGAAGTGGTCCTTGGTCCAGACCATCGGAGAGTACTTTTGACCACGACCGGGGAAAGTAAACTTTGTGAACGAGCGCACATCGCGAGAATCGCCGATGACTTCGTGCCGGTTATCGTTGCTGACCGGAGTTGCTCGAAACATCTCCTCTTCATCGCCACCGATCCGATGATTGAACACGACGTCGGCATAGACTTGCACACCTAGTTGTTGGCACCGACGAACGGCAGACAGCAATTGCTGCTTCGTCCCGTACTTGGTTCGCACTGAACCTTTCTGATGAAACTCTCCGAGATCGAACAAGTCATAGACGGCGTAGCCGACGTCCGTCGACCCTTGATCTCCCTTGTATGTCGGCGGAAGCCACACGGCCGTAACACCGAGTTCAGCGAGAGATTCGATCTCGCGTTCCAATTCCTCCCACAAGCCGCCGTCGGCGGGAATATACCAGTGAAAGAACTGGATGATCACGCCATTAACGGCGATGGCCTTCTCAGGCGAATTACTCAAAATGGTTAAACTCCCACATGCACGATCAAGCACTCACAGCCGGTCGGCATCCCCGACCAGCCTACCGGCTACCTGACAAATCGGATATCGATCCAAGCAAGCAACCTAGCAACAGCATACCAATTGCGAACGCGTTGGCAACATCGAGAGGAATGCAAAATAAAGCTCGTCATGGCTTCTACCGGCATGCGGTACGTACATATCGTTCAGCTTCTGCCGAAAGCAGTGAGCATAGTCACTTGCAGAATTGTGGGCTTCGCTTGGTTGCCTTTGACGGTTAAGAGATATTCCGCTTCCTTGTTATGTATGAGCTCGACGGTTTCACGCTGGCAATGCATGGCATCAGCAGTCACCACTGCTCCTTTCAGGTCCAACATGTCGATGAGAGTTTGGACAGCAGGAATCTCGTTGCTTTTGTCATCGACCGCAACGCATCCTAAGCACAACCGCAAGCCTCCTGCAAAGGCCGTCACAGTATGCAACGCCGATTTGTTCGCTGCAGCATCAAAGGAACCTCGCAATGTCTTTCCGTCGATCGCGACCGATTCGCCACGCAATGAGCATCCCAAGTCAGTAACCCATGCCTGTAAGCAAGCAAAGAATTGCAGGGAATCCAAACGCGCGAAAACACGTCCTAGTGTGTCGTGCGATGGGATACCATTGTCTAATCGCACGTACTTGCGGAGCCAAAGGCGTTTGGAAGTAGCGAAGCGTTCCAAATCAGTCCAACTGTTGGCATCGCAAATAACAGCGCAAAGCGTGACGAAAATGGTTTCGATCAGTTCATGATTGGTCTCGCGAGGGACTCGTGGATCGCAAATTATTTCAAAGTGATTGTTAAGTTTGCGAACGAAGCTAGCGGCCATACACGCAAACATCCGTGTACGAAGAAAAATGAAATGCTAGTCAAACTCAGAGACTTGCCATTCCCATACTCCTTGCAAATAATTGGCCATGACCGCTTCGTTGTGCAATTGACCTGGCTGCCACAGCTAACAGCAGACTCTGATGAAACCAGTTCTTGATATTCGACCTATTCACCTATTTGTCCGATCGAGTGCTGCTTCCAGCCTTCAGCCCGCAACCGAAGACCGGCCAACTTAATTCTTCTGTCATTCGTTCGAACATTGTCCGTTTCAAGGCCTCGTAGGCCGAATTCTCGCCCTGGTGACCACGGCTGATTGTTACTCCACCATCAAAGCACAACTTTCCTTCTTCATTGAAGTACTGAAAATGGCCTGAGGTCTTTGCTCCAAATCTATCCGCTTCAATTCCATCGACGTCGACCACGCAGTTAACCCCAACAATCCTTTGGAACATTTTGAAGACTCGTCCCTTCGCAAACGATGAGTTAGTGTCGGGAGGGCAGACGAACACGACATCGATGGTGGTATCAAGCGGTGATTGTTCACAGATGCGCTCGAGGAGATGTGCGCTAGCAATGCTGCATGAGCATTTTGGATGAATAAAAACAACAAGTTTCTTCTCGCCGTCCGTTCGCAATAACAAGCTGTCAGCTGGCCACTCCCTTGGGATTGCACCCTTTTGACCGGCCGCTGTACTCCATCTTGCCGCAAAATAAAATCCTGAAAGGATTACCATAAACCAGATGGCTGCGATTACAGCAACTCGGGCATTTGTGTTTGCAAAGTAACGCATAAGCTCGACGCTGTGGACTTACGCGAAAACGCGTATGGGAGTATTTGCTTGACTATGTGAGGCATCGTTGCCGACTAACTTGGCGCCAATACTGCTCGGACATTTCGCTTGATCAAGGCAATCAAACTTTCAGGTACGATCGGCTTGGAAGCGAAATCGTTGCAACCGATGTCGATGCATTTCTTTCGTTCGCCGTCCATTGCTTGTGCGGTTAACGCAATAATTGGTATGTCATTTCCCATCCGTCGGATATGTCTTGTAGCATCGTAGCCATCAAGCTCCGGCATCTGCATGTCCATGAGTATGATATCGAATTCATTATCATCTTGGTTTAACATCGCGATGGCTATCTCTCCGTTCGCAGCAATCTGCACGTACGCACCTGCCTTTTTCAAATGATAGGAGATCAATTTTTGGTTGTCAGGACCGTCTTCGGCAAGAAGAATTCGAAAGCTATCAAGTGATTTAACTTTTGATTTTACCGGGCATGTTTGGAGTTCTGGTTGATTTCTCTCGAAGATGCTCTCCTTAATGTGAATCAACTCTGATCCACGGACTTTAACAACTTTAATGGTTGCGGTGAAAACACTTCCCACACCCTTCTGAGATTCAATCTGGAGTTTACCGCTGAGCAAGGACGCCATAACACTTGAAATACGTAGACCCAGTCCAGAGCCACCAAATCTCCTGGTAGTGGAGCCGTCGGCCTGGGTAAAGGCATCAAATCTTGCTACTACCGCACGTTGCTCTTCAGTCATTCCAATCCCCGTGTCAACGACACGAAAAACCAACTCTTCTCTAACTTCATTTAGTTCGATATACAGGGTGACGCTCCCTACCTCTGTAAATTTGATTGCATTTCCGATCAAGTTTACAAGGATCTGTCGCAACCTTGTCGGGTCAGACTTGATGACGGCGGGGACAGGCGTAAGAAAGACGACATCAAAGTCTATTCCCTTTCCGGTTGCCTGTGGCTTCATCATCTTGCCGACGGCGTCAACGATACTGATGACGCTAGTATCAATCTCTTCGATCGATAATCGGCCCGCCTCGATTTTAGACATGTCCAAAATGTCGTTTAGAATTGTTAGCAGATGCTCAGCATTTGAGCGAATTGTTTTAACTGCGCTAGCCGACTGAATTGGATCGTCAACGAAGTCATCCTCAAGTAGTTCAATAAATCCCAGGATTGCCGTCATAGGAGTTCGGATTTCGTGGCTCATATTTGCCAGGAAGTCGCTCTTGGCGCGGTTGGCGGCTTCGGCCTGCTCTTTCGCTTGCTTGAGCTGACGAGCGTTAAGGAGCTGATTAGTAGTCTCACGCTGCACAATCACCGCGTGACGAGCTGGTGAATCACACGGAGTAATTTCCATGTTGAAGCATCGCGGTCCATCGCGGTCAGTAACACAATAATCGATTACTTGAGAATCAGAAGATCGATGAAGAACTAGCCGAATCTTCTCGAGAATCTCTTGGTTGTCCATCGCCTTTGAAAACTCGATCTTTGTCAACACAACACTGTCAGAATGTAGCTCGCGCCAAGCGTCGTTGCAATTAATGACGTTTTCAAAACTATCGAGAATTGCAATTTGAGATGACTGGGCATTTAGAATCGCATCTCTTAAGCAGATCGCTTTCCGCAGTTCGTAATTTGTCGATTCCAGCTCAGTCGTTTTGGATTTAACCAGACGTTCAAAGTTCGAGTTCATGATCTCGAGCTCTGCCTCCCTGCTTGCGGCACCATGCATATGCCATACGCTCTGCTGGCAACTGACCGCTAATACAATGAGCTCGGAAACGACCCAGCCTGCATGCTCTGCTGCTCGCCATGGGTTGGCAGAAAGAGCACCAAAGACCGATTGAGGAAAATAGAAGCCTCGTACGAGATGATCCGTGCACACGATTACTGAAGCGACCAGGAGCACTTGCCAATCACGATAGAACGCCAGAAATGCTAGAGAGACGAACACATGGAAATGTGTTTCAATTCTTCCACCGCTGATATGAATGAGCAGTGAGGAGAACAATACTTGTGAAATCGCGATCACGTAGCGACTTAGGCGAGTTCCCGGGCATTGCCAAGCCAGAACCACAGGCACAATGGTAAGAAAGATTCCCGATGCTGATGCGAGCCAGACGTGCGGATGGATCTTCGCTGTTGTTCCTTCCCAAGAATATGGTGTAAATAGCCACGCCGCTACTACTGCCGCCACGAGTTGGAGAACAAGCAAGATCGCGAACGTTTGGTCAGTGCTTCGATGGCATGATTGAAGCTCGCGAGCCAGTATGACTTGAGTTCTGTCAGTAAGTTGTGCCGAGGAAGATTCGGCACGCGGCGCATACGGTTGAAAAAGCATCGAGAGGGAATTTCGAACAGATGAGAACGGCCTCGGATATTAACACCATGGCGTGTGAATGATCTGTTCTGAAATTTTCTCGACGAGTTTGCAGATAATTGCACTCGGTTTTCGTGGGACACAATCGCTGCGTAGAAAGTAGCATCCTTTTTCAACAATCTGCGTTTAGTAGACGGATGAGACTAGTAGTCCCTTCCGTGCCAAGCCGCTACCGTAATCTCGCCTAGGAGTAAGTCCAAAATCACTCTAGGGTTTTTTTACGACTGAAACCGCCCAGACTGCTCGCGTAATCAATCACTTGATCGATGGTTCGTAAAAGACTTTGTTGCCATGTCGACCCACGATTTTGCAATTCTTTAAGGTTGTTCGACCAAGCTCAACAAGTTGATCTTCGGACAATTTAACCCGGTCCGAAACGCTCAGGAATCGCAACGACTGCAACTTCCTCAGCGAAGGTAGCGAGGCCTCTGTAATGTGAGGGCTGTCCAGATATAGTGCGTTCAGCTTTTTCAAGTTTGCTAACTCGGCCAACTCGGCATCGGTAATTTCTGTTAGGTCGTCACCAATGAATTCGAGTGGTTCAATACGCGATAAATCCAATAACGCGCTCGATGCTAAAACTTCGTTTGTTCTTATCGCACGTAAGCGAGGAAGCCCATCTAGATGACGTATCGTCACGCTCTCCTCTCGCCAACTGACGTTCCAGATTAGAAGGTTCTCAAGTGAACTTAGACGATTGATTGCAGTCAGATCAGTTTCATCAATTGCAATCCCAATCACTTCTAGTTCCCGCAGGTTTTTTAATGCTGATATCCATTGCAAATCGCCAGGTTCGAGACCACGAATGTTCCTTAGATAGAGAGTCTGCAGATCACTCAGTGTTGCCAGCCTGCTCAAGGTGTCACTATCAATAGTCGCTTCACTCAACGATAGGTTCATCAATTTGGTTAGCGAAGCGACAGCGTTGAGTCCAACTTCAGTAACGCCATTGGCTTTATCGTTAACGTCCAATCTTCTAAGCTTGGTCAAGCTCGTAAGCTGCACCAATGTTGCATCGTCAAGTGCATGTTGATAGTTGAGGGCATACAGTTGCTCAAGAGAATTCAGCTGCGAAACATCCTTTGACCAACCACTATCAAGTGGATTGAAATTCAGATTCAGTTTCTTTAGGAATTTGAGATTCTTCAAATGGTGCAGTCCACTGCCGGTTATCTTATTGCCATCAAGCGCAAGCTCCTCAAGGTTCTTCAGTTGTCCGATAGTCACTAAGCTGCGATCCGTAAGGCCTAGGGCTGCGGCCTCTAACTTTCGAAGACGCGTCAGTCGAAGCAGATGTGAAATTCCTTCGTCTGTGACCGTGTCATTTCCATAGCCCGACGATCCACGCATCGATAATTCCTCAATATCGCTGGAAAGCCTCTCTAGAGTTTCATCGGAGAACTGTTCAAGACCTTGAGGATTTTCACCTCTCACACTTCTGCCCAAGGTTACGCAAGCCAATATTATGAGCAAAGGTTTGAAGCTTGTACGAAAAATCATCGTTCTGAATGACTGAAAAAGAAATGTTTCGGGATACGCTAAATATTGTTCAAAACAATTGTGCTAACGATTTATGCTACCTGATTTTCTATCGCCAAGACAACCGTTGGCTACAATTCGATCTTTACTTGCGGAAGTCCGCCTGCCGAGGAATTTCGAGACGGCCTGAATTCGGGCTGTGAGGGCTTTCTAACTTCCTTGAGTTTGCAAATCCTCGATTAGTAGCCACAGCTCGTTAATCTCTTCTTTGAAAAGGATTCCAATAAGAACGTCGGTTACCAGACCTTTCACATCCGCATTCTGGCGAATGAATTTGCCGAAGCTTAGACCATTTTGGACGCTTCTCTCATAGCAGTTTAAATTCACTGGGTGGTTTGGAGTGAATTTAAATTTGCGTGGCTGCCGCTAATAAATTGTTTCCTCGAGTGTCTTAGTAGGTAGGACAACGACGAATTATTGCAAGCATAGATCTGTAACTGGAAACGTTCAAAGTCCTCGCCATTAAAGTGCAATTTTGATCGCTAACCCAGTGTTGGACAAAAAAGAAAAGCTCCGGCAATTTTCAGATGATAACTTTAACCTCTGTGGTCTACATCGACTCTGCTGTGGGGAAACTCGGAATGACAAAACGTTTTTCAATGCTAATGCTTGTCGTCAGTTTCGTCGTTGGAGCCGCCGCCTGGTACATGAATGGCAAATGGCCACATATGACAATCGATGCGACTCCGAAAACAGCCGTTCCGCCACGTCTTGAATCAGCCGGGGTGACCAAGGGAATGCGTAGAGACGAAGCGGTTACTGGGTTAAGTGGAAGCGGGTTCAAACCGTGGATAGATGCAACTGCAACTGATGACTGGGAGCGATTCCGCAAGCCGTGGAAGGGCGGATTCCACTTTGTCAATCTACGCTTCAACAGCGAGACGGTCGACGAGGTCGGCGAGTTTTGGAATGACCCGTGAGTCTGATCATTATCAGCCGGAAAACGACGATATCACCTGTGGGGAGATGACACTGGATGATTGCGACAGCATGAGTTCTTTCGAGAGAATTAAAACCCTAACCTTTGCATTGAATGCTACAAGTCGGTGACGCAATGAGCAACTCGCGAGCTGTGGCTTTTTAGTCGTTTGCTATAGCATTAGAGTAAGCGATCTCAGCTACCAACTTTGCGTCAACGACGAACCAAAATCGGATCAACCGGTTAACGAATAACTTAATCAACGTTAGGAAAGCGAAAGAGAATTTGAGAATGAAACAATTAGTCGTAAGCACGCTGCTCGTGATATTTTTAGTCGCTCCATCCATAAGCTCTGGAATGGGCAGTGACCATAACCCTGGCGAGCTACCGCATAATGAAGGCTGGATGAAAGGCACGTACGAAATTGTAAACCAGCCAAATCGGGTCCACGGGTATTGGATCAATAGTTCCGATACGCTGTTTTACCGCGGAGGAACTAATGAGCTCAATATTGCGATCGACAATCTTTCAAAAGTTGCTGGACTGGAGATCGAGATCGTGTTGCACATTGGTCCTGGCGAAGCAAAGTCTCCATGGTCTGAGAAAGCGGTTTCACCGGCAGAATGGTCGATTAGCATTTCCGGCAAACGCTCCGTCGCTATGTTTCAAGATCAAGTCATGGTCGATGTTTGGCTCGGTGGAGACATATCGCTCAAAGAATTGAAGATTCCTTTAACTTTGAAGGTAGAATCCGGCGCTGAGATCGATGAGTTTATCCGCCAACGCGAGGCAGCGAAATCGAGCACCTCGATCAAAGCCGATATCAATGTGGATTCCCAGCTTCTTCTGAAGGAACTCGATGGAGGCCCAGACACCGGTACGGTGGCCGCAATTCAAGACAACGACGAATGGAGGCAGTTCGTTGCCAAATGCATCGACGAGGGAGTACGAACGAAACTGTCAGCGGCGGAATTAGATTTTGCAAAGGAGACGGTCATTGTAGTAACTCATTCGACTAGTTCCATTCTCGGAAATGCCGAGTACGAAGCGATGGACGGAATTCAAACGATTCGCTTGAAGGATAACAAGTGCATTGTTGACTATACATTTATTTCGTCTGATCACATGGAAATCAGAGAAAGAAAGCCAATTCACATCGTAAAGATCCCAAAGGTGCAATCGATCGAGTTTAGACCTGAGTCGAAGTATTTCGGAGGCTAAAACTGAACGACGTTCGTAAGTTGTTATTGTCTCGGTAATTTTTTCCGATGTATTCGGTCCTTCGCTCCTGCTTAAATATTCGTTACTCTAGTCGGCCAGGCGGCCAGATTGACGGAACCAGACGGGAGGTCGAATCGCAAAGTGGAAGAAATATGCGCGATCTGTCACTCCGACAGCAGCGCAGGGTGTCGTCCAGCGCGGCCGTGGCTCCGGGAATACTCTAAACCGCAATTACTGAAGACTTCTACCACTCTTTCTAAATCTCCTAGCCGATCATGTTTACCTGCCCAATGAATGATAAATGCCTGGTCAATGTCTTGCTCGAATCGCTTATGGCACCAGCACCAGTTGAAGCGACGGTCGAGTTCTTTCAGCGGTGCATCGTGGAGTTGTAGGTTGAGCGATAGGTACAACTGTTCGACGGCCCAATAGTTGGCGGGGACTGGATACTTCGGTGGGAAGTAGTACTCGGCGCTGTTGGGTGGCATAACCATCACACCGGAGTTGATGTGCCGGGTCAGGTAAATGTAGGGCAGATGAAGTGCATCGCAAAGTGCATTGGCATGGCGCTGAGTCTGGTCGTTCTCAAGCTCGTGGAAGCGAGCCAGGCCGTTTTCATCGATGAGTCCCCACGATCCGAGCGCAATCTCTGAACTCTACTATGAAATTCCATTGATGCTATGGTTTGTTCACAGGGTTAATTTTTTGCTGTCAGCTTTTGCAACAGCCTCAAGAGAGCAGACTTATTGATAGGCTTGGGCATATGGTGATCGCAACCAGCGGTTATGCATTTAGCCATATCACCTTGCATGGCATCAGCAGTTAGGGCAATAATTGGATTAGTGTAACCAAGCCTACGAAGTTCGGTCGCGGTCTCGTATCCATCCATATTCGGCATTTGTAGGTCAAGGATAATGGCATCGAAAACGATACCCTGCATGCTTGCGCTCCGAAATGTCTCAATCGCCCTAAGGCCATCTTCAGCCTCGGTTACTTTGCCCCCGGCGGAAGTGACAATGCGATTGCTAAGGTACCGAATATCACGTCGATCATCCACGATCAAAACATGAGCATCTAGGCAAACAGGCGGACCTGGAACAATCCCATTTTCTGTCACCTGCTGCTCCTGTGGTCTAGCAATTGTTTCGGCCGTTCCATTCGTCGCGATGCATAGGGTGAAGGTGCTGCCTTTATTAATCGTGCTCTCAACAGTGATTCTCCCGTTTAGCATGCCGGCGAGTCGTTGACTTATGGCAAGCCCGAGGCCGGTTCCTCCAAACTGTTGCGTAATCAGCGAATCTCCTTGAGAGAATGGCTGAAATAGACGCTTTTGCTGCTCTTTGTTTATGCCGATGCCGGAATCGACGACCGCAATGCTAAGTTGACCATCCGCAAGAGACTTTTGTGATTGAGAAAGCGAATTACTCGTATAGTCAACCAGTATCTTCACTCCACCGCGAGCAGTGAACTTGATTGCATTTCCTACTAGGTTTACGAGTATTTGCCTTATTCTTTTGGCGTCACTTCGAATAGTTTTTGGCACTGGACCTGTCAACTCAACATTAAGGCTTAGCCCTTTTTCGCTCGCTCTCATCTCCATCGTGCTGCGCACATCGTCGATCACCGCAGCCGGCTCGAAATACTCAAAGTGGATGTCTAATTTTTCGGCCTCAATCTTTGATAAATCCAAAATGTCGTTGATGATACCCAATAGAAAATCGCCGTTTCGGCGGATTGTTGCTAGAAAGTCGAGTGCTTCCTTGTTGTCGACCAGGCTCATCATCAAATCTGCATAACCTAAAATCGACGTCATTGGCGTTCTGATTTCATGGGAAATATTCGCGACGAACGCGCTCTTAGATCTGCTCGCCTGTTGTGCTTGATACAATAAGTCTCGAACCTCGTACTGTCTGACGCGATCGCGAAGTTTGGCTTTTAGCGTACTAACCAATAAAGCGATTCGTAGAGGCCGCTCCATTAACGTGACATTGCCCAAAGATAAGAGTTTCTCAACTGCAAATGCCGAAACTTCACCTTGTGTGAGTAAGACGAGAATCGGAATATCTGACCATGAAGGTTGTGTGCTTGCAGCCAGTCGCAGGTGTTCCATCGTTTCGCTAGACAAATGCTCTTGCGCGATCAGCAAGATCCCTGTCTCCGAAGTTATACGTTCCGCTGCTTCGTAAACGGAATTCACCACTTCGACCAAGATCTCATGGTCTCGCAATATCTCAACGCAAAAGTTCGCGTCTTGAGGCGTAGGAGCTAGTAATGTAATCGTGCGATCGTAAGTAGGGTGCGCCCGATGCTCGACAAAGTCGTTGTCGGTCATGTTTGCTTTCCACCTTGGCCTAACAAATTGTTGTCGGTTCCTCGATACGTGGGAGTGCCGCTCAGTACGCCGTGGAAGTCGGTCAGGGGCGTTCCTACTTTTAGGCCGGTTGAACTAAGTCGAAACTCGCGTATCGTTCGTTCGTGATTCCCAGTCCTTTTCTTGACCATGGCGATCGCTTGACGAATCTCTCCTGAGGTTTCGAAATAACGAAACAAGAGAACGTTGTCAGCAATGTAGCTGGCATCCACCGGCGTTTTCATAGCCGATCCTAGCATGCCATGTTGAGCTGCAATCAGAAATGACACAATGCCTCGTCGTCCAAGCATTTGCAAAATATCGTTAAGCTGAATTAGCAGAAACTGTTCATGCGGCATCGAGTTTAAATATCCATTCAAACTGTCGATGGCGACGACAGAAACCTTCCGCCCTTTGGAGTCGGGTTGAGTTGCATCGCGGACCCGCGATGAAAATTCGGCTGGCGTAGTCTCTCCCGCGGCGATTTGACACAATTCAATTCGTCCGTCTCTGAGGTACTCATCGATATCGAAGCCTAACCCACGACTACGCTGAAGAAATGCTTGATTACTTTCTTCGAACTCAAAGATGACTGCTCGTTCGCCACGTTCTGCCGCTGCGACGGCAAACTGTGTTGCAGTAGATGACTTGCCTACTCCCGCCGGTCCGAGCAAGAGTGTGCTGGTTCCTTCCATCAGTCCACCACCAACGAGCGCATCCAACTCGGCATTGCCACTGCTGATCACTTTTCCATCATACTGCCAACGATCTTCTTCAATCGCTTTGCGGGGATAGACGACCATCCCACCCCGCTTGATGGCTACGTCATGTACGCCACCTATAAAGTCCCTACCCCGATGCTTAACTATGCGGAGATGACGTCGTACGGTTCCGTATTCGTTCAATAACTGTTGCAAGCGAATCACGCCGTGCGCGATGCTTTGAAGTTGTTGCTCATTAACATCTGAAGTCGCCTCTCCTCCCGATTTATCATCAAGCATAATCGCTGTACAACCACGTCCCACGAAGAACTGCTTAAGTGCGAGGATCTGCCGACGATACCGTAGCGGCCCCTGCGCAAGTAAACGCATTTCTGACAACGAATCAAAGACAATCCGCTTCGGATTGGTCGCTTCTACCTTCTTCAGAACTCGCTCTATCGTTGCCCCGAGTTCGATTTCTGACGGCTTGAACATCGTGTATTGAGCTTGTTCCTCAACCAATTTCTCCTGATCGACTAGTTCATGGATTTCAATCCCGTCTAACGTCCAACCATGCGACGCAGCAACGCCTTCGAGCTCATCCCGTGTCTCAGATAGACTTACATACAATCCAGTTTGACCTTTTGCTGCACCATCTAGCAAAAATTGCATCGCAAGCGTCGTTTTTCCGGTGCCTGGATAACCTTCGATGAGGTAAAGACGATCCGCAGTGAAGCCCCCATGCATAATGTCATCGAGCGTGCGAATACCAGTGCTAATCAATCGTTGAGACTTAGACATCTAGCACCACTTTTAAGACTTCCAAGTAGACAGAAGTCCCCACAGTATAGAGCAATATTGAAAAAAGGTCTTCGCGCGAGGTAGTTCACCGAGCCTGATATTGTATCAAGTCCCCAGCGTCTGAGCACAGCCAAAAGACAATGTTAACTCATGAGTTGAACCACATGGACCGAAAGCTTAAAGACCGTATTCACTTGAAATGAAAGCTCCCGTTGAGCAAGTCGCTCATCCGCCAAATTGCGCAGCAGAAAGATTATTGTTCTTGAGCACTTCACAGATCGCATCTGCAGCACTCGCCCCGGACTTCACGGCAAGGAGCACACCGGACGAATGCTACATTTGGAGCGAGGAATGCTATGACGACAGGTCTTTATCTTTAAGAGCGCTTCGCAACCTGAACGCTCTCGTCACAGAAATGCTCTACTCACTGCTTTGGCCTGGATTCGAACAACAAACGAAATTGCGCTCGCATTTTAAGCATCGCTTCTTGCATCTTGATGGGAAATGATTCACTTCTTCACACGTTTATCCCTGGTACAACGTTTGCGAATGTGATGAGCTGTCAGCCTTAATAGCAACTCCGCGCAATGCCCCCACAAGTGAACACAATGATTAGATCACATCGTAATGTACGTGCCGGCTCTTGGACATTGACGCTCATAATCTCTTGCGCATACTTTAGTTTGGTCTTTGGGCAGGAAAACTTCCCGCCTGCCATACCTGAACCGCCAAGTGCTGACTTGCAAGTAGACGATGGCAGTACGGACAGTGGCGAGTATTCTGTGCTGATGCGAGGACCGCTGCACGAAGCGTATGCAGAACAATATTCATCCGATCCTGAGCCTGGCGTTATTGTTGGTAAACGCCCGCCAGATCCAATTCAGGAGCTTCCGCCAGAGTTTAAGCCGGACCTTGAGAATGTCACGTGGATTCCCGGCTATTGGGGCTGGGATCCGGAGCTGCAAGACTTTATCTGGGTTAGTGGTATTTGGCGGCAGATTCCTCCAGATGGACAGTGGGTCCCAGGATACTGGGCAGACGTCAATGGAGGCTACCAATGGATCAGCGGATTTTGGCTCAACTCCCGCGCTGAAGAGATAGCCTACTTGCCGTCGCCTCCGCCATCGATTGAGAATGGTCCTAGTAGTCCAGCACCGGATCAGAACCACTTTTGGATTCCTGGATGCTGGGTTTATGAGCAATCCGACTATTACTGGCAAGCTGGCTATTGGGCACAGGGTAACGAAAGCTGGGTCTGGGTTCCTACTCGCTACGTCTGGACTCCGAGCGGATGCGTTTACCGTGCTGGATATTGGGATTACAACATCGCAGATCGCGGCACTATATTCTGCCCTGTCCGATTTGCAAATCCTATCGCGTCGTACGAATACAGACCAAGTTATGTCATCGATACTAATCCAGCATGGTACGCCAACTTGTATGTCTACCCGCAGTACAACCACTACTTGTACGGGAACTATTACGAGTACTCCGGCCAGAATGACATTTATCCGTGGAGCAGCTACTCTCAGACAACACGTCGCTTTGATCCACTTTACAGCTACTATTCTAATCAGGGGCGAAGCACTGATCTGATTCAGCAGATTGTTCGGCTGCAACGATATTTCCAAGCTAATAAGAATATGCGTCCTGCGAATACATACGCCGCCGAGCGTAGACATTACTCCAATCTAAATGCCCAACAGTCGTCTGTGGCGCTACGAGCCGCAACAATCGCTAGTATCGCCAATCAAAAGGCAGATTTCGGTTTGCCGTTTTCTCTTCAAGGTATCCAACAAGCGGCGGCAAGCCAACTAGCACAGTCGGTTGCACCAGTCCGTCAATTCGCTAACACTCGCAAGGATTTGGAGCGTGCGGGGACTGAGGCTGATCGGTTGCGAGCCACCGTGCAAACTGACGAGTCTCTCCGACAAGAAACTAACGATGTGGCTGGTAAGGTCGAAACGAAGCATTTACGAGTAAACGCTCAATCGTCTTCAACTTCGAACGCTATCGCGACAGATCTGGGTGCCGAAAGTTCAGATGACGCCGCAAATCGTAAATCCGCTAAAGCACAACGAACCGAGAGTTCAGGCCGCAATGACAAGGTGACCGTTCGCGATCAGACTGGCGACCGCAATACATCAGAGTTACCGCCAGACGCAGCGGATGCAGACGGATTGGATGCAAAACGAGGTAATGGTGAGGTAAATAATCGTCAGCGTTTAAGTCGAGATGAGATAGCGCAACGAAGGAATGAAATTCGTCAAAGACAATCGGATGCTTTGAATTCAGCAAAACAGTCAAACCAGGTCGATTCAACCGCACCTAATGCAGCAGCGGATGACAACGCTCCACCGTCTGCTACTGAATTAGATGAACTACGGAACCAATTAGGACGTCGCGGCTCTCAAAGTCCCAAGGCGCCAAACGGAACAACTGAAAGCTCGCCAGCAGTACGAAATGGATCTACTGCTCGCCCCGATTTGCCCGGCCAACGGAACGCTCCGGGAGTTCTGTCAAATCCCTCTCAAGGACGCGATCGGGGTGCTAATCGCAACCCAGCTTCCAATGCTAATGACATGAAACCTAACACGTCGCAGAACACAAATGGCAAAGGAGCACAAATGCCTTCGGACTCGAGCGATGCTAAAAGGCAACCGTCAGTAAACGAGCCTGCAAAGGCTCCAGGTCCATTGGGTGCTGCAGGCAAGGGTGTCGAAAAAGCTTCGCAAGGTGCGAATAGTACTGCCAGAGAACAGGCGAAGAAATTGCCTCCGTCTCCGGCAGCGGATGATAAGCCTAAAGCAAATCCAGCTCCCACTCCAGAACCTGCGGCAGGTAAGGCTGATGCGAGTAAATCAGGAAAAGAAAAATCCAAAAAAGACTAGTCTCATGATTCCCGCGTCGCCCACCTTATGAAGTTGAAGAGGTTGCGTGACCTCGACCCCGCGGTAGTCAATGTGTAAGGATCGCTTCAAGATCTCAGCGATGGAGGGATTCTAGAACGATTAGGGCCGCACGCGATCGAGCGGTCACATTTCAATTTCCGAGGCATCCACAGTAGACATACTTGCAATCCTTTCAACGAGATAAAGACTTGGCCAAAGGCTGGCCCCATTCCGTAAGACTTAAACTTGCGACCAAGCCTTCTAAGTCGACTTGATCGCCTAAACATTCGGTCAAAGCAGTAATCGCTGCTGATGTCGGTTTCACATGGGTAGTGCGATCTCGCAAGGGTTCGCAGACGCGTGTGATTAGTTTTTTCTGCTCCAGCTGGCGAACGGCCCGGGTGTACGCCATACGCTGAGCTGGCGTAGCGCCTCCGCATTTCCACAGGGATGGCGTGAACGGAACGCCAATTTCACGCATTGATTTGGCAAAGTTCACTTCGCTCTTTTGCACACGTAGATCAATCTCAACAAAGGTTTCGATATCTGCCAAAACATTGCAAAGGAGCTCGAATTCACTCGATTTCATGCAAAATTCCATCAAAATCGGACAACACGTTACAGAAATAAACTCTCTCTAGTACTGCCCCTGTTCCCGCGGCCCAAGAACGTGTTGTTTTTGGCGGGAGGACCCATAGCACAGGGTTGCGCTGTGTAGTCCGCGTGCCACTTTGGCAGACGCGTTGTGGGGCCACTGTTGGCCCACTGACGCGTTCAGTCACGTGCTGGGCTTGCACTCGAACGTAGTGCATCGGTTGCGACAGACGCTAACGTGTGCGATGACTTGCGATCTAGATTGGTCACTCATGAGCAGCCTCGGATGATGTTGCTTGATGCCTTCTAGTTTTAGTTGAGGGCGAGACTCGAACACGTGATTCACAACGAGGAGGCCTTTCGATTTTGGGGTGATTGGGAATGGTCGGTTTATTGGCCTGCAGACGTTGCAGACGTTTCGGACGTGTTTCCCTATACGATCTACATACGGGGAAAAACACGGTGTTTACCCTCCCAATAACTAACTGGAGATAAACGTCTGCAACGTCTGAAACGTCTGCATCCACCAATGAAATTGCAGGTTGAAACGTGCAGACGTTTGGAAATCTTTATGTCTGCAAACCGTTCGAAACGTCTGCAGGCGAAAGTCGTGACACCGACGCAAAAGCAGCCAAAGCAATACAAACGACCGGCAGTATTAGTTCTTTTGATACTGCTCATGAAAATAGCTCCATTTCTGCAGACGTTGCAGACGTGTGATTATCGACGTCTGCATGTCCGACGAGTTCGCTTTGTGACGACTCTAGAAAGACCTGATACTGCGTGTGTCGCCCGCCAGAGATTCTTTTGAACACTGCGAAGGTACCGTCATCGAGGCTGAAGCGCTCGCCGACGAATCGACCCGCTAGCTTGCCCATGCGCGTGGTCTGAGAGCGTGGGGTTCCGTCTCCAAGCTCGGACTGCAGCACAAAGTTTTTGTTCGCGAGGTCTGTTAACTCAGATGACGACCAAATCCCCTGCTCATGCCTTGCGAGCACGGTCACAAGCTCCTCGAACTCGCGGCGAGTGTCGTCCATTTCACTAGCTGCATCCTCGGCATTGGCCATGAAGTCCGGTTCACCATTGGCATCAAGAATTCCGCCAATGATGTTGCCCCAGCCCTTCTTGTTGAACCGCGTTTGAATCTTGGCTAGAGGCATACCGCTGGCCTTCCAGCGCTCGACCATGTTCACCAGTTCGCCGAGCAACTGCAGGCGATGCGTCTGAACGTACGCCTCCGGATCGTCCATCGAGAAGGATCGCTTCGTTGGATCACCTTCGTGATGCAGGTTGATGACCACGCAACGTGTGATAAGGTCGCGACTCACATCAGGCGAGTTAGCAGTGATGCAGAACAGATGCGAATTCTCAGCTCGGATCTCTTGTGAGAAACCCAACAAACGAAATGACAAGATTGGATCGGTAATCGATCGCTCGAGGCAGGCCGAATCGATCTTGGGATTGCGACCACGGGCCTTGGCGTTATCGATGATGATTGTCGTAACGCCACGCCGGACGATTGTTCCCAGTCGCTTCTCGAATTCCTCGTCGTTCGCGTTGTAAGATGCAGTTTCCACATGATGGCCATCTCGAAGGATTGCCAAGATTTGTGCTAGAACCGATTTACCAAGCTCCGGTTGATTCCCGTTGAACAGCGCAGCAGGCTTGGAGCCGATGAAACGTGAGACGAGCAGACCCGTTAGCAGGATGCCGATGTAATTCGTGCGATCAGCCGGTTTCCTCCAACAGAAATCTCGCAACAACGTGTCGAGATGCTTGGTCCCTTCGACTGGCTCAATATGTGGACCAGCATAGTAGAAAGCAGACTGGGGATCGAAACCTGGACTGACCATCCGCCAATCCTCCGTGTAGATAGGATTGTGGCTGAACAGCCGAATTGCAGGCAGCCGTTCACGTTGGCCAACGTTGTTAAGCCAGGTGTTCGCATATGAAGTTGGCAACGGCTTGTACTCTCCTCCATCTTCGTTGACGAAGTAGAATTCGACGTGCTGATTGAGCAGTCCTGTTAGTTCCGCAGATGAGAGCACCGGCGAAATCGATTGCGCTCGCACCACAACCAATTGCTCCACCCGATTGAAACAAGAGCCGGTGGCAAGCAATCGATCGGTGATCTGGCCCATGGTTGCGGCCACAGGCGTTGAGCGCGAATCGATCGTAATGGTTGGTCTTTCTTCCGGCTCCTCAGCCTGTTGGTCGCCGGAAGGGGCAGTTACCGTTGTGGTTTCGTTTGGCATACGCTTCTGTAAGCGATCGCACAAAGTAGCCCGCACATCGTACTCGCCACTTTCCCAGGTTAAGTCGAAATAGCGGCGACCTTGCTCGGCGAACTTGCCGACAGATTGCAACCGTGTCCAAACTTCATCCTTCGCAATCCCACTTCGAATTGCATAGCAGCAAACAGCGAAGTCGGCCTCAGAACGCGTGCCTTCCGAAGCGATCGTACAAGCGGCGATAAGCTCCGAGAGCTTGTCGGACTTGCCAGCCGATAACTTACGAACGGCCGGCAATGGCATTGCCTCAATCTGCCGTTGGCGTTTGGTGGCTTCACATGACTTCGCGAATTTCTGAAAGGCATCAAGGGAATATCGCCGGTTGCTATCGCATTCGATCAACTCTGCCGTGACTGGTTCGCGACCATTGCGTTGATCCTTTCGATTCAATGTGCCCGGCAGTCGTAACAACCGAGTGAGGTCAGTTGTATGGTCGCCGTTGATCGCTGCTGCGATGCCCATGAGTAAGTCTTGGGCCTGCAGTGCTTTGAGGCTTGTCTTGGTTAAATGCTGGCGTCGATCTAAGAAAACGCGATCCTTGCCATCAAGGATGTATCGCCTTGGCTTTTTGCGTCCGTCGCTTCCAATGGACCATTCCGTTTCGACGGGAGGTGGATCGCCGACATCGTCGATCAGCAGTGTGCGATCTAAACGCCAATACAAATGCACGCCGTTGCCGCTATTGACAATAGCAGTGGGCGCAGGGATCGCCTGTGAATTGCAACGTTCGATAGCTTGAGCAACATTGCATCCATCCAGATCGGCCCAGAGACATCGGACAATACGAATCTGCCAAGCTAGGTCAAACCGTCCCTTGTTACCAACTCGTGGACAGACGCCGAAAAACAAGTTCGTACGCTCAGACTCGGAACTTGTTTCCAGCCGAGCCAGCGTTTGTTCGAGTGTCGTCGCCTTGGCGGGCCGGTAGCATACATTGCTATAGTCAACACGGCTGCGCTTTCGTCCACCTTCAGTCCATACTTCCACAGGACGAAAGAGGATGAGGTCCGATGGCTCGAACAATGTCGTTAATAACGTGAGCGATGGGTGGTTCAAGTTGGGCCACCTTTATTTGGTTCCTCACCCAACGGTAAACGCACTCCCATCGCCTTCAAAACTCTTAACCCGTGATGGGTCTCACAAAACTGGACTACCGGTTCGTTGGCATCAGCTAGAGAGGCAAGCTGAGCCCATGTAACTCTCTTCCATTTTCGACAGCGATACGCACGAATGGAGATGCCCGAATCGTCAAAACGAACGACTAGAATAAGACTCGGCAAATGCCGAACGATTGGGCGACTGAAACGGGTGAGTTGCGACATGGCTAAGCGATCTCCATAGCGGGAGAAAGCGTCTGTGATTCGGCACCATCAATCTGCACTTTGATCTGGCCCATGGGTTTCGAGTCGTGCTT
Organism: Njordella aestuarii; assembly: GCF_056494165.1. NCBI lineage: Bacteria > Pseudomonadati > Planctomycetota > Planctomycetia > Pirellulales > Pirellulaceae > Njordella > Njordella aestuarii. Next base: position 4,348,293 of record NZ_CM151397.1, on the reverse strand, counting down.
GATTGATAGCAGCCAAACTACTTGCGAGTCATCCCAGAACACCCCAGCGTGTTGAAGTGCATCTAAAATCGATTTTTGAGCATTGTCCGCATCCCTGCGCCGATCGTCCGGGGGGAAAATGTCGATACGAATGGCGATCGGTCCAAGCAAGGGCTTGATGCCTTTAGCGATCGCTGTTTTACGAACTTGCGCCCGATACGCCCGAGCGTCTTTCGATAGTACCGGTCGACCGCGATAGTAACTGAAGCAATGATTGATCGAAGGTGGGTACGTCAGCTCAAGGTCGATCACGGGGCATCCTTTCAGCTACTATTGCAAACACGCGAGGTGTCCTTCCGAACCACCTCGGCGTCTTAACACGTTGAATCTAGGTTCAACTAAAACGGCATATCCTCGTTGCTACGACTGCCCGCGGTTGAACTTGGAATTTGCAAGCGTCGATTGAAGTAGACGTTCGTGTAGTCGCCACGAGTCCGCTTCGTGACTTCCAAAGTCGCATCGAGCAGTTCTTCAAGTCGCCCAGCCAATTCACTGAACTTGGCAAGTTCCAACCCCAGCGTTTTAAGATCGCCTTTCACATATGGCAGCGATGCCTGGGTAATCACCGAGTTCTTGAAAATGTGGCGGCCAGCTTGCGAGCCAGAGATCACTTCCAAATCCCACTTGATCATCGGGTCTCCCTTCTGACTGTTCTCAAGCTTTACGGTTTCAATCCGTACTTGATACTTGCCATCGGGCACTTCGTCGTACTCGGGCGCGTCGATCGCTTCAAAATCATCGTCGAAGGCGGAAAGGTCTGGAGCGTTCGTATCTTCAAAATTGGTCATGCTATTATCCTCATGAATGAGTGTTTGTTATGGAAACTGAAAGAACGTTCGAGACAATATTATTTGGTTTTGGGTGCGACAGCTTTGGCCGGCGCGCCACTGTTGAAAGCTTGGACGAAGGCGTCGTAATCCAGCGGTAAGATTTCTGGTAAGCGACCGGTTCGATCACCTGCTTCGTAAGTCGGATGGGGCTTCGTGCGTAGCACACGCTCAATCGTTACGTTCCCAGCGGCATCCTTGCGTGAAATTGAATCGCCGTACAGAATGATGTCGACCAATCCCAACACGACATTGCGTGCACGGTCGGGAAGGCTAGGTTGCGTCTTGGTGTATTCCCCAGTCCGCGTTTCGATCGTCTTATCCATCGCGTGCGAGATAAGGATCAACCCGTAAGGCAAGCTGGCTAGCCGAGTGAGCACGCGGTGCCATTCGTTCTTGACCAGAGCCCAGCCCTTGCCGTGGCCCATGTCGCCCTCGTACTCGATGCTGTGTTTAGCACAGACATGGTCCGAGCACATCTTGAAAGCATTGTCGACCGTGTCGATCACGATGGTCTTGAAGTTGTGATCGCCCTTGGCAATCAACTTGCAAGCTTCCAAGAATGCCTCCCATGAATAGGTCGGTACTTTGAAAACCTCTAAATGGTTGAGGCCAGGCTCGCATTCAAAGAACATCGCTTCAGGAAATTTTGCTGCGAAAGTGGATTTTCCGAGCTTGGGAACTGCGTACAAAAGTAGCGTCTGCTTGCCAAGTTCTGTCGCTGGTTTAGTCTTCTCTTTAGGTAAAGTTATTGTCATAAGGTATCTTTCTACTAAGTTAAAAAACGGGTGATTCGGAATCTGTTTGTGTCAACTCTTCGTTAGGCGATGCAATCTCGTATAAGTTGTCAGCGACGTTGGGATTGAAACCCGACTGGCAGTAAGCGAGATACTCGCACGGACGCTGAAATGAAAAACAGTTGGAGGTATTCAGCAGCCATTTGCCGCGGCGTTTCGCATCGAGGTATTGCTGCGTGATCTCCCACACTTCATCCTGAAGCATCGCTAGTCGATCTTCGGAGAGATAAATGAACTCACGATGGAACGCTTCGGGACGCGAATACCATTCAGTCAGTCGCAATTGAAATGACTCGTCAGTTTCAGGCAGCTGTCGCTTGGCCGTTGACTTGCCGCTCTTGTTCTTGGCAGCCAACTCTGCTTTACGAACTTCGTACTCCGCCTCTGTTTCACCGGCACTCTGCTTGAGGCGGCTCTTGAGCAGGACGTTATAAATCACACCGACAATTGGATAACCAAGCTCGCGGAGATAATGGCAGTACAGTGCAATCTGCGTATCGGTCCACAGCTTATCGAGATAGCTTGCGTCCACCGATGCAGCCGTCTTATGCTCTAGCAAGTACATACCGTCGTGGCATCGGACTATGGCATCAACCTTGCCTGCGATGCGGAACGTCTGGCTTTGCCGGCCAGTATCCGGATTGCGAATCTCGCCGACAAACTCTTTTTCGACTTCGACAACTTCAAACTCTTCAACGGCGTAGCGTGCTGCATATCCATGTAGAATTGCGGTTGCCAGATGCCACTTGGCCATCTGATTGCTGTCGACAACGCGGTTTTCAAACGCATCGTCGATATAGGCAAGCACGGTTCGCAGTCGTGATTCAGCATTGTTCGAGCGATACCAAAGTTCGAGTGACGTGTGGATCACGCTGCCAAACGACAATGCCTCAGCTCGTTCGCGAGGGCGAAGGCTATCGACGTACCGGTTCTTATACTTTCTTGGACAATTGCGAAAAGTATTGAGCGCCGAGTAAGTCAGCAGCGTCTTATCGTTCGCTTCGGTTTGGGTAACGATTTGGGACATGGTAATCAACTAGATTCGAAAAATGTTATTCGAGGTAACTTGGTACGTAGGAATTGGGAGGATCGATGGCGATCCCGTTGTGGCGCTTTGCGCCTCGTTGGCCTGCCAGCACCGCTTCCGACATTGACCCTAACTGGGCGTTAATCCGAGCGCATTTTTTGCAAATGCGGTTGCCAGCATTTCTCGAATTAAACTTCTCGTTACACTTGAGGCAGACGCGCAGTGCGGCTTCATTGGGACTTATTTGCTTACTCATGATGTGGTGCAGGTTGAGGCGAATAGGCACAAACAAATCAGAGTCGGCTGTTAAACGACAACCAACTGTTCGATCTCAAAGTTTCCCGCGGCATCAGAGGTGACTAGATACTGTCGGAAGTTGATTTGAGTGACGAAACGGCTGCTGAGCGGAAGTTGCAGCCGCACGGCATCGCACGCACTGATGAAGTCCGCGGAAGCGGAACTGAGTCGTTCTGCATCACGAAGGTAGCGCGACACCGCCATGGATATGGCCACACGATGTTCGATACTGATTTCTGGATTACTCATGGATTTACTTTCTTAACTAGTGCTTTTGGTGGATGACTTATTTCCCTATCTCTAGGGTTACACGGAACAGAGGCGAAACGGCGATCAACGACACAGATATTCTTGAAGTCCTGCTTCACGGAACCGTTCTCGGATTACAGCCCAGTGGCTTCTGATCGTGGATCGCGGAATGTCCAACGCTCTAGCAGCGGCCGTCATCGACATCGTTTTGCGCAGCTCGACCAGCTCCTGTTGATCGGGAGTCAGAGTTTTGATGACAGCCTCCAAGTCGTGCGCTAAAGAAATTAGCTCTGTGGGGCTGAGCCTCGGTTTGCGTTCCAGGCGTCGATCGAGTTCGTCCTCGCCGATGACCTGGGCAAGTTCTGTTGAACCTTCAAAGGCAAGGTTTACGTTGGTGCTTAACGAGACGGGGCGTTTGCCCCGGCGCTTGGCTCCATGATTGCGAGCGAGGTTCCGGCTCGTATTACTCACCACCGTGCACACAAATGATTTTGGGTGCCCGACGTCAGCGTTAAACTTGTTCCAGCATTCGATAACTTTTGAGAGTAAGTCCTGGGCGAGTGACTCTCGTTCGCGTTCATCAAAATGACCGTTTCTGATCAGGCGATCGGCATATTTGTGAACGACTTTAATCGTAAAGGGATGGGTTGCGACTTCCTCTGCTGTGATTGGCATTGAGCAATCTCCAAAGCAGACCTACCGAGCGAGCAACAGGTCCACTTGCGAAGGCTCGCTGGGCCGAACTGCTCCGCGTAGTTTTGATTCGCGGACTAAATTCAGACCTGTTGCCCTCTACTGGCGAAAATTCCCAGGTCGCCAAAAAATGCCGCGAAATTCGTGGGTCACACAGCACGAAAACGTGGGAAAAGACTGGAGATTAGAAAAAAGAAAATCTTTGAAATCGAAAGAAGTCGGTTTGGGAATTTCCCAAGAGCCATCGCATGGACAGCGGGCACTACTCTTGTCCCAACTTTTTCGAACCATTAGTACAAGTCGAAATCTGCCCAGAAAGGGCTTGTCATACGATCAGAGAAAGAGCGAGAACTACGACAGCAATGCCACGAATCCCACCGCGCCAGAACGTACCACCGCGACAGAAAATCGAGCCTCGACCGCTAACTTCGCCACGGCAACCGTCACCCAAAGTACTCGGTGAAAAGAGAGGTCCATACCCACTGAGACCGAACATCATCAATAAAGAGGCAGTACTTAATGATGAGGAATCTAAACAAGCCGACTGCGCTGAGTAGCAGCCTTGCTGTGGATCACAGATGAAACCGGAGTCGGCGCTCAAGTGATGGACAATAGCGCACGCCATACAAGTATGAGAGACGCCCAGTCGTGAAGAACTGTTGAAGAAAAGCACGCGATAGTTCTAAGTACCGCGGGCCTGATGCAGAGAGCGTGCGCTTGTCTGCACCACTTTACAGCAGTTCCATGGCAAAATCTTTTCGTGAACTTTCCGAAGCGATTTTGGCTTTGCCGCTGAGCCATTCATCATCGCAAGTTAACTGCCGCAGCGATATGGCCGAATCCCCCGAGGCGTGGAAAGTCGCAGTGGGATACGATGTGAAGTGTCTGAACATTGACCGCCCCATCGAACGCATTTTGAAAACACACTGCAAGGCCTTCTCGTTATCTGCTAGGTCATCTGTTCGCACGGATCTCTACTCGATATGAAAAACGGTTTTCCAGCCTTTGCGATCTTGAGTCAGTTCGATTGGCTCGTCGTCGATCGAAAAGAATTGTTTCAACTGTTGGTTAAGTAACTCCCTTCGTTTGCGATTCTTTCGGCAAGCACCAGGACTAAGCCAAGTCATCAGCCCATGGTTTACTGACAACGTGTAGAGCAACTCCCATTGTTTGGTGGGCTTACCGCTTCTTGAATCCACCATCCCCATTTGCGCGAACGTCAGAACTTGAGATTGATCGCCCATTTTGATACGAACCTTTTCGCTGTCGAGAAATCGCAAGCTGATGAGTTCCCACTTTGTGCATGTGTCGATTTGCAAAGCAGACGTGCTGACAGGTTTACTCGGCCGTCGATGGAAATCGCGAAAGTTTTCGATATGCGATTCAGCAAACTGTGTTAATTGCCAAGTGCCATTGGACCTTAAGTCAAGTGATTCGTCTAAAGCCAGCAGCAAGCAATCGCGCTGCCCCAACAATCCAAGCACATCAACCGCGACATGTTGATCGGTCGGCGTAACGACAACAAACGGTGAAGAAGATTGTTCCATCATCTCCTTCACCGCCCAGTACATCTCTTGGTCGCTGCGACACGCCGTAAAGTAGACCGGTACCGGACATTTGAGAGTACGAAGGACGCCCAGAGAGAACATATTGACACGGTTTTTAGATGCCTGCACTTTCGCGCTGAATCCGACCAAGTCGCCCATGAGCTTGGCGAACATGAGAATGTCAAATTCGACGCATTGAACTGCGGTTCTATTGAGCGTGATCGTGAACCCTGTATGTTCATCCGTACCAAAGTACATATCGTCATCCCATTCCACGACAAGCAAGTCAGAATAGCGATTACACTTGTTAGGAACTGAGCCCGCGATACGATTCGTTGTACGCAAAAATTCCAAACAGTCATCGTAATCGTCTTGGAGCGACAATTGCCAATCCAATTGAGACGTTGACAGCGCTGGTAGCGACTCAAGCTTACGCCAAAAGCTGTTCACGCTTGGCTCCATTCTTAGGTCGCTTTGTTTGATCAAAACCACAGGCGCTCATCCACTCCTCAATGTGTATCGCCTCTGGGCCACGAGAGTGAATCGCAACGTTGGGCGGACGAAGCCGGACCGATTTTTCGTCGCGGCACCCGTCAACCTTCAACATGAACGTTGCCTCTTGCAAGAGTCGCTTGTTATTCAGGTTCTTCTTTTCCGAATCCAGCCAACCGAAAATGTTGCTGGCTCGGCGAATTGTTGTCGCGTTGTAATCGCCACCATCGTAGAGTCGCAGTTCGGTGCAACGTACACTTTTGATGCGGTCAATCTCACCGCGCTTTAAGCAAGCTTCTCCATATTGCTGCAAAGGCGATAGCGAATACTTGTCACAACTCGGAAAGCAGTCTGGATCGTCGAACATATGTTTGCCAAAGAGACGCAAGTACAATTGCTTTTCTCGATCGGATTTAGCATGAACGCGTACTTCCCCGAGCATTTTGTTGAAGATTAGCGCATCGCACTGGACCGGTCGATACGCGACATCGCCAAATTGACCATCATCAATACACTCTTCGCGACGAAACAGCGTGCCATGACGAATCGACAACTCTACTTCGTAGGGACCTTCGAAGATTTCTATCTTGGATCCGCGTCCTCGATGGCGATCTTCAAACCATGAATCCAAGTCTGCTTCAAATTGGAGCAACACCTCATCATGTGGACGCTCATAGATTGGAATTGATGAATGCGAGCACTGATAGTAAACGAATGCTCGAGTTCGTTTCAGTTTGCAGCGGGCATGAACTTGCAGTAAGCGGTCGTGTTGTTTGAGCCAAGCCGCCACGACGAGGTCGGCTGGCGTATATTTGCCGCTGGCTTGCAAACCCAACTCCTCGTTAGACAATTCATCACGGAGCATATCAACGGATCGTGGCGATGCCATCTCATCGATCATGCAGACTGCCGCAAGAAGATCGTTGGGCATACCATGATCCGCATTGCTAAGCGCCCTAATGATTCGGCGGTGGTCTATCTTTGAGGGATCAACCACGTTTGCATTGAATTCAGCAAAGAACTCTTTATGTGGCTCGAGCAACTGAACAAGTCGCTCGGGATCAATGGATTGTAAAACCTCGGGCCGGGTAAGTCTTGGAAGCCGTACTGTGGACATAATCTACCTATCACCATCATCTAAACAAACAACACAAATGCATGAACCTTCCTTTAAACAATTTGTCGCATTCTCCATTCTGCCGACGTCAAATGATCCGTAGCGAGCGGCCTTCGGTTCCACCGAACTCCATGTTTTGCATCCGTTCTCCATCCGATGGCCAACAATCCTCGGACACTCCTTTTGGCCGCCCTGCTACCGATCGATATAGCTATCATTCCGAATCCGGTGACACGTTCGGTCACGCAAAATCGGAATTTTCAAATTCTTCGGAAAAGTTGATTCCGCTGCTGTAAAGCGTGGAAGTGTTGGTAATCACACGGATGACACGGCCTTGGGAATCGTTGATAACGACCAAAATCCCAGGCATTCCGTGCTGGTGACGAAAACTTCGGTAGTCGTCGGAATCGAGCAAATCGAATTCGAAGTTGCGAAGATTCATGGACAGCGGTCGATCGAAATCGAAATCACCGAATTCCAAAATAGACGCTTCGATGATGATGACATCAAAGCCAAGAATCGCGGGACAAGCTTCCAGTTCAAGATTCAATCGACAGCGTATTAGGTCCGGATTCCCCTCGGACTCGTGCATAATGTCGATGATTTTCTTCGCGTATAGTCGCAGTGTTTCTTCCGAAATTCCACAAAGCGTATGCATTGGTTACTCCTTTTTCCAAGTGGTCAAAAACCTTGGCGAAGAGTATCCAGATGCAGGTGACACGTTCGGTCAAACGAAATTTCTTTTTTCGCCGACTTTCTAGAACGACCGCTTCCGCTAAACATTTTGCGAATCTTAGCCGTCCTTTTCGCCAAAGCGCCCTTGGTCCGTGTAACCCTAGAAGTAGGAGAACACGATTTAACAACCAAGACTTAAGGCCCACGATGTCACGACGATACGAAAACGCTTCTGTTAGTCCCGACCAGCGACGTACTGAACTCGCGAGGATTCTTGCTACTGGCCTGATCCGGCTAGAACTTGAAAAGTTGCGCGCTGGTATCAATTCAGATCACGATTCTGCAGATTCTGCGCGAGAACGGCTTGAAGATTCTTGAGATTCACTGCTCTGTGTGTCCACGCGAGTTAACTCGCCTCTGAGTTCTCAACCACAGCCAAGCCGAGGGAAGAAATGAATATAGATCGAGAAGTTGCGCTCATGCAGAAGATGAGCGTCGGAGAGCTTCGCAAACAGTACGGCGAAGTGTTCAAAGAGTCCACCAATGCACGTAACAAAGTGTGGCTCATCAAACGTATCGCCTGGCGTATGCAAGCGAACATCGAAGGCGATTTATCGGAACGTGCACGACGTCGCGCATTGGAGATCGCCAACGACGCGGATATTCGCATGATGCCACCGCGCCAACAGCAACCGCAACCAACAGCAATTTCTCAACCAAGCACGGTAGTGGTGAAAGTTGATTCCAAGCCCGCCAAATCACTTGCGGTGGGACAGTCCTTGCAACGCCATTACAAGGGCCAAAACATTGTCGTCGTTGTAAAGAGCGACGGTTTCGAATGGGAAGGTCAGAAGTACAAGTCGCTTACGGCAGTAGCCAAGGCGGTGACAGGTAAGCACTGGAACGGTTTTAACTTCTTCCGTGTCCAGGGAGGCAACGCTCAATGAAAAGTCGTACAACCACGAAACACGAGCCTAGAAAGACTGTGCGATGTGCTATCTACACTCGCAAATCAACTGAAGAAGGACTCGAGCAAGAATTCAACTCGCTCGATGCGCAGCGTGAGGCGGGTGAGCTTTATATCAAGAGTCAGAAGCACGAAGGCTGGGAGTGCCTTGATACAAAGTACGATGACGGTGGCTTCACCGGCGCGAACATGGACCGGCCCGGGCTACGAAGCTTGCTCGCAGACATTGAAACTGGAAAGATTGATTGCGTGGTCGTTTACAAGGTGGACCGACTGAGCCGAAGTCTACTCGACTTTGCACGGATCATTGAAATCTTCGACCGTCACGAAACGACCTTCGTGAGTGTCACGCAAGCGTTCAACACTGCCTCGTCGATGGGCCGCCTGACGCTCAACGTGCTGCTATCGTTTGCCCAATTCGAACGGGACATGATAAGCGAGCGCACCCGGGATAAGATGCGGGCGGCCAGGCGGAAAGGTCGCTGGGTCGGCGGCAAGCCGATCCTGGGCTACAACGTCGCCAACGCTAAACTTATCATCGACCCGTTCGAAGCAATCCGCGTTCGCGAAATCTTCGATCTCTACATCGACTTAAAGTCGACTCTGCAAGTTGCCCGCGAAATCAATCGACGCGGCTGGCGCATGAAACTATGGACGACCAAGAAGGGAAAGGATATCGGAGGCGGCGAATTCGACAAGAATAGGATTTCGGCAATCCTGACGAATCCAACTTACGTTGGGAAGGTTGAATACGAAGGGCAACTATTGGTGGGACTGCAAGAAGCGATCGTTGATCAAGCAACCTTTGATCGCGTTCAAGAGCTGCTCAAAGCCAACAGTCGACAAAAGAAAGGCATGAACCAGTGCAAACATGGTGCCTTGCTCCAGGGACTGCTACGCTGCGGGACATGTGATTGCGGCATGAGCCACTCGTATGCGAAGAAGGGATCTCGGCTCTACCGGTACTACGTCTGCCACAAAGCGCAAAAGCATGGTTGGGCCTCTTGTGCTTCTCCATCCCTGCCTGCTGGCGAAATCGAGAGCTTTGTCGTAGGTCAAATTCGAGCCCTTGGCCAGGATCCGGGCGTTTTACGCGACACGTTGGCCCAGACGCGGATTCAAACGCAAGCCAGCGTAGAACGGCTCAAGAAAGAGAAGAACGCGGTAGAACGCCGGATCCTCAGCAGCTACGAGCGGCTTAACAAGATATTGGCCGAATCAGGGGCTCAAATGGACGTAGCAAAGATTCAAGAGCAAATACGAGAGAAGGAGCGGCGTTTGGCCGAGCTTATCGACGACATGGCGATTGCGTCCAGCGTGACTATAGATGAAAGCGATGTTCGCGAGTCACTCGGTCGCTTCGACGAACTTTGGGAAGCACTTCAGCCAGCCGAACGCACCAAAGCGATTGAGCAAATCGTCGAAAAGATTCATTACGATGGCCGAACAAGTGAGCTATCGATTACCTATCACCCAATTGGCCTCAAGACATTCAACTGTGAACATCAACTAGAGGAAGAACCATTTTCATGCTAACTGCCAAACACAAGCTCGAGTTTAAAACTGGTAAGCGCTCTGCGAAGACAATTGTCAAAGCAGGGGACATACCAGATTCACAGCAACATGTTCCGCGTCCATTGCCCCGTATTACTAAGATAATGGCCCTTGCCATCCGGCTTGACCACCTCATCAAGTCTGGCCAAGTTACCGATCAAGCTGAGCTAGCCCGCGTTGGCCACGTTTCTCGCGCAAGACTTACGCAGATCATGGACTTGAACTTACTTGCTCCAGATATTCAGGAGGAGATCCTTTCTACACCTGAAGCAGTTACCAGTCACCATAACCTCACGGAAAAACGTGTTAGAATTGTGTCCGCCATCATGTCATGGCGTTCGCAACGAAAAGTTTGGCGCAGTTTGGGGTGCTAAACCTTCGAAATCTTAAAGGCACATCGGGGGACGTTCGAATGGTGATCATCAAGAATGACGATTTAACTTATACTTACTGGATTGACGCAAACCGCGGCGGATTTGTGATCAACTGTGAGCGGAGCATGTCAAAGGATACGGCCCGATTACATCGCTCAGAGTGCTCGCATATTTCTCGGGCGAAGGGAATGAACTGGACTTCTGGAGACTATTTCAAAGTCTGTTCAAACGACCTGGAAGAACTTGAGACTTGGTCGTCGTCAAACCTCGGCGTTTTGAAAGAGTGTCCGGTCTGCAATCCCCTCGGCGAAGTGTAAACAAACGATTCGGATAACCTTACATGAGGTTGTGGTGTTGCGGCAGCACACCGAACTGTTAATCCGCAAAGCTAGGGTTCGAATCCCACCGGCCTCAATTGTTCGACGTGCAGCGCGACGGTCCGAGCAACGTTTTTTAGGACAAAGGTCGAAGCTTCAATTCATTCTACGCCGACTCGGCAAGACGAAAATAAAAATGGGATTGTGCAGACAAGAGAACGCTCCGGACTCTCAATTCGACCGACGTGTTTTCGATGCTCACAGATCTCACTGACAGAAAACGCACTCATGCCGGCCCCACATAGTAACGGTTATAACAGGAGGAGGTGAATGCAATCTGCAATCAAGAATAGCCTTTGTTTGTGTTGCGACGGCGGCGCTGTAGTGTCGGCTCACGTTTTCACAGATAATAGAAGTCTAACGCAGCGAAGAGGCTCTATCTCCGAATCACATTTAGTGATTGCCGTTCCTTGTGATTCCAAATGATCCGTTGACCTATTCAAATCGCTCATCTCGCAGGCTATCAACTTTATTCTCCATTTCTCGTATTTTGACAATTTCTTCTAGAATCTTTGGACGAATTTCAATTGCAAATTCGACGAGGCTGGGATTTGCGAATTCCGGAAGATGATCTAGTAAAACAAGTCGTGATTCGATGATGGCTGCTCGCGAACCAGACCAGAGGCTTGGATAAAATCGATCGATAAATATCTTTAGAATATTAATAGGTTCAGGTGCCCGCTTCAGCATTTCAATCGCAAGAGAAGTCCATCCAATCTTTCCATCGTTTGTGGCAGAGAAAGGAACTTCTCTTGAAAGAAGTCGGTATCGGGTCGCGGCCTTTTCGTCACACCACTGAAGAATCTCTTCATCACGAACTTCACTGAGAGGGTTCGCATGAAGTTCCGACGGATCATCAAAATGTGCAAAGTAGATTTTTGTGTCTTCGCCGTCTCCGATAAAGCTTTCGAGCGCAATCTTTGGATGAAGCTTGAAGAGTATTTGTAGCAGTTTCAAATGTTCATCAAATCGAAATGTGGATACATTACCTCCCTGGACAATTCGTTCGCAAAGCGACTGAGCAACGACCGATCCATCTGCACCCACTAAACAATTTTCCGCAATATGACTTAGATGAAACTCGTGCAGCTGGTCGCGGATAGAAAAATCTACGAAAGAAAGCAACAGTCGACCAGTGTCAATCAGCAATGGTGAAGTCTCCTTTGTTTGATCCATGTCTTGGCTGAGGCGGATAGACAAGATGTCCATCGCCACACCAAATCCATTTTGTTGTTTCGCAAGTAACTGGACAATTTCGCAAAAGTCTTGGGCGCTCACTTCTAAACGCCATCCGAGAAAGTGGTACACACTAGTTTGTGATCTTCCAATCAAGATAGCACGTTTTAGTCGATCGACTCCTGCTGCACTAATAGTTACTGCAGACTGCAATGTTGGGGACCATTCGCTGAGTATGTCATGGTCTACTGCAACTTGCAGGATAATTTCACAGAGGTCTTCATCAATTGTGTAAAGTCCGTTTACGAAGCCTGTCAGTACGTCGACGTTCCGCTGATCGACTGTTGTTTGTCTGAATGCCTCAGTAAGCCGATTCCACAAGTGGAGATGATCATCCGCAGCCATTGACAACCCTCTTCCGAATGAAGACAGACGCCGTGAGTTTCCCCGAACAAGGTCGGGCAATAAAACGTCAAAAGTTGGTTGGTCGCTGTAAACTTGTTTGCCGAGTTCCTCTGCAGCGGCAGTCGCGTGCTCCTGGGCCGAATGGAGATCTGCAAACTCAGTGACCTCGTCTCTATCATTCAGGTCTGATAAGTCAAATGATCCACACCGTGGCGACAGAACGACAGCTCTCACTTTCTCGACGAGATTTTTTGGCCGAAGACGCCTTTCGAATTCTCTTAAACGGTCCATTTTCGGCGCATTCGACTTATCTTTCCAACGTGAGATTAGAGAGCGAGCGACGAGCCAGCCTTCTTGCCAGTAACCAAATTCAGCTATCCCATCCATAATTTCTTCGAATTGCTCCTGGACGACTTGCCCACAAAACCATAAGCCCCAGATAGAGTTCGCAATAGTAGTTCTTAGGGCTATGGCCGTTTCGTCATTCCTAATGACAAATTGCCTTGCTAGTCGAAGTGTTGTTGCAAACCAACGGGCCCGTTCTTCGTGGGTCCTCGGCCAGTATCCATAGTCGCGTGCCCTTGCTCCGAAATCGAACGAATGTCCCTCGGAAAAATGCTCTGCTTGCAGAAGTGAATCTAGTAGGCGTATTCCTAATATGCGTTTGTTTATTTCATTGGATAGAAGCAAACTTTCAACTACAGCAGTGCGTTGCTCAATGGTCGCATGCGTTCCAGATAAAAAAATACGAAAAAGTCCTTCGAGTGCCGTTCGATTAGGATGGTACTCGTTTTCTGATTCAGCAAGCGCAAGTGGGAGCATAGCAGCTACGCATCGGTCGAAGAATGATGCGTCGTATGAGATCGAACGCAGAAGTCGACCGATTCCCTCTCGATGCAGCCCCTCAATCAAATCTTTTGCGTTTGGTCCCAACAAGTCCCTTTCAATTGCAGACAATGTTGCCTCCGGTAAGATCGGTGCGATGTTCTCAAACATGCTAAAGCCAAAGTCATTTAGCTGGCTTACGTTATCTAGATAACCGTTTACGGACGTCCATTTTTTTGCAATCTCCTGTGCTTCAAAGCATCCGTGCAAATAACTGAGCCGGCGAGTAAACGACTTCAACAATCGCTCTGTGGTAAACTGCGACAAAATGGACTCCAACGGAATCTCGCGAAGTGCAACTGCAGCAAGTCGATTGGCGATTGCATGCGGAAGAATTGCACGCCAGACACTTCGACGTTGAACTACAGAGCGCTGTTGGAGCTGTTCAACTTTGCTAAAAAGTTCGTATGAAGTCATACCAACGAGTTTGGCAATTTTTGGTAGCTCTGCACTATCAGTACTGTCAAGAGTTTTACCTTCAAATGAATAAAGCAATGCACAGGCTGTTGCCGCTTTCTGGAGCTTTTCATCAAAATCGTGTCGTTGTTGTATCAGCCTTTTTAGTAGCTCTTCGTCTCTAAGGGTCGCTATGGATTCGTGCTGACAAATTCCTTTGGCGAGTGCCAATGCAATACGGAGGTTGCCCTGGGAGAATTCTGCAATTCTGTCGGTATTCAGCTGTGTCATCTCTGGATAGCGGCGCTCAATTAGCGTTGATACAATCTTCGTAGAAGAAGTCTCGAGCCGAAATACTTTCGTTCCTTCCGGTTCGTCGTCACGCACATCGTATTCGACTGTGATTACGCTGATGGGATTTTTGCAATTGTTGCACAACTCCGCAACGCGACGATGAAGTTCAGGAGCGCAATTGTCGACCACCATAATCGCACGTGTACCCGCTGCGATTAAGTCCGAAATCATTCCTGCTGGCTGTGGCGATGGACTGTCGCTCATATCTGTGTAAACAGCCGACGCCTGGTCTAGCGGATAATTTCCTACTCGCTCGTCAAACAACGCTTGAACTAATCGCGTCTTTCCAACACCAGAAAGTCCAACCAAACGAACGACGCTGCCGGCCTCTCGCAAAATGCCGCGAATCAAGTTGATACCGTCCTCAACGGAAAGCCCCTTTTCGTCTGAGGTGCCGCAGTGCAAGCGGACGTCGTCGTCCGTGAGGTACCTATCGTTCAAGCCGTCAGGAGAAGATGCCCACGAATTGTAGGACTGCCATCCCGGTACACTGCGACCAATTTTCTGTCGAACCCATAGAATCATTCCCGGATGATTACGCGTCCAAGTTGCAAGACGATTACGATCATAGAAATCCAGATGGAAGTTTTCATTCCCTCCTTCTTCGGCCACAGCCGCTCGCATCGCCTTTACGCGTTTTTTTAAGACTGTGTCAGAAGTATTTGCACCCGAGCTAACGATCACATAGGCTCCTTTCTCATCGATAAGTCTCTTGATTGAAATTCGAAGTTCGCCTTGTGGACGCATTTCTTGAGCGATTTTTTTTTCCGGCAAATTCGTTTTTTTCGCTTGGAAGCCTACGCTATTTCGCGGAACGAATCCGCCTGGTGTTTTACCGTTTTCAATCTGAACGCGAATATCTATTCCGCCATCAGCTGCACACTGGTCGCCGCCCCACGTGACAGCTGATGTTGACAAACCACTTGTCCGCAATTCTGATTCGCAAAGCAATCCGACTAGACTTCTTAAATCGGAATCGTCCAGAGATGCGATATCGCTGCCAGTGATCTCGAGCATGAGTTTTTAAACGGAAAGGGGTGGGTTCAAACGAATCGTCGAAAACAGCGGGAATGAGAGGTTCTAAATTCAGATAACACAATGTCCAAACGAGGAGGCATTACACTCCGATTATCGCATTATGGATTTAGGCTATCGAGGATTATCAAGCGTCGTAGCTGCCGCCATCTTCGGCGACCATTCGCAAATATGGTTCTGGCTCAAAGGGTTCGGATTCGACGAAAGGTACAGTTTTCTGCAGTGCCTTTCGAAGTCTTCATGTAACGGGCGAGAGCCTTCGCCGCCTTCTTGCAGTGGCCCGGTGTAGGTCTTGTTGAAAACGGTGATAGCACCAGCATCAGTTGAAGAGGTGATCACAATAATTTCACTGTGCATCATGGTGTTCTATTTGCTCGCTAAATACAACTGTTCGACAGCGAACTAATTCGCGGGTATTGAATACCTTTTGGGAAATCTTACTCAGCACTGTTGGGAGGCGTCATCTCCAGACACGATGGACGTAAACAAAAGTAAGCAAATCGGCATGGAGAAACTTGGTTGCAAAGTGAAATCGCACTGCGCCGCAGCCTTGCTACAGCGATCGTATAAGAAAGATTGGGCTGTGTGTCCTGCTGGCACCTTTGTAGGGGAGCATATTCTCGGATATCACGCAATCCATTTCTATCAGCCCAATGTTCAAAGGGTTGTACATAGAGAGGTATGTTCTGAAAATTCAGTTTGCTTAAACACATCTATTACCAATCTTTCGTTTCGCATGTGTCGTGTCGATGAGAGCGTGGTGGGATTGTCTCTGACTGACTTAGAATGTGCTACGCTTATCCAGTTTGACCGAGGCGCTGGTGAAGAATGTCCCGTAGATTTTGGAATTCTCGTGTTGATCGTGGACTGACATACCCCTCGTTTCTTCGCCTTCCAACAAACAATTACTCTAACTACTTAGTCAGAGTATTTGGCTCAAGCCAATGTGCGCTGATTTCTGGAGTTAATCAGCGAATTTCGAGACCCTAGATCGAGCTCTCCTTCGCTATTCACAGTCAACACTCCTACATCACAGAGCACATCCACAAACGCATCTAGACGGTCTTGCGTCCAACCAGGTATCGATTTTCCAGGAGTGTCGGCCATTGCTTTCGCTAATACAATTCCATGATCGTCCAGGAGGAACCGCAGTTTCTGAGACTTGCCGTCGAATCGAGATAGCGCTATGCGAATGTGCTGGCCGAAGACCAATTGCTCGATCCAATCACTTACAAGAGTGACGAGCGGTGATTCTCGACGCTGGTCCACCCAGTTTAAGAACCACATCATACTTACTCGGTCTTCGCCGCCAAGATTGAGAAACGGTTTGAGTGATTCGTCGTCTCTCCAAGAAGTTACCCGCAGCATCCATCGAGCAAGCATTCGCAATGCTCGCTCACAATCGCTCAAGGCATTTACTTCCTCGATCCATTCGTACGATGAATGATCGCCATGCACCAACCGGTTCCAATCGGTCGAGCGTCCGTGGTCTGTTGTTGTTTGCGTCACTATGCCGGCCTCTTCATTTACGATCGCGTCGAAGGTCAAATTCCTGTCGAACGGTGTTTCGGAGAGACAATCGTTAACAATGCCAGTTAGCAAATGATGATTCACCAAGCTATTCTCGAATGCTCGCATCATCAGTTCAATGATGTAGCGTTGATACTGTCGAGCTTGGAACACAGACCACTTCGTCAAATGTTGCGATAACTTATAAATATCAACCACCAGTGGTCTGCCATTTGAAAATAGCCTCGTGTGCCAGACGGCGCGAACGTCTGCTAGAGTAAGTCCGGGTTGCAAACGAAGCGTCTCGATTAGAAGTCTCGCAGTCTTCGTACGACCGTTCTTGTCATCGTCAGGAAGGAACTGGTCCAAAAACGCTTTGACCGCGGACTCGTCCGCGCCACGATATTCTGCAGGATTCAGACCGTGCATCGACAAGTCGTCCAAAGCGGCTTGCGTTATCGGCTCTGAATCTGCCGACAACAATTCTTGCATGTGATTCGATCTGCTAATCTTCTGTTCTACGTAAATCGCCAATGTTTCGGCAGCGGAATTTGCGGCAGTCAGGGGTATCTCTGTCGCCGTGCCATCTTCGGCCCTCGCATTTCCAACTATAAGGTTTAAGAACTTGAGCGATGGACCGTAAAGCGCTGCAGCGTAAATGCTGGTCGCCCGTGTTCGATTAACATGCTCAAATCCCAGGCGGCTTGGCAGATTCAATTTTTGCTGAACGCCGATTTTGGCATTCGGCTCACCGAAACTTACCATTGAAGCCGAGCCTGGTTGAAGAGCATAAGCCATCGCTACACCGACGGCTTCTTCGAAGCCTCGGAACTTTTCCAGAGTGAAGTTAGATTTGGTGTTATTGAGTTTGAGGAACTTCCAAGGAATCCAGGTTGCCAGACAGAAAACGCCAAAGTCGCGAGTCTGGTTGTTCACACCAGGCAGTAAATCTTCCGCCAGAAGCGTCATGCTTACCCATCGCAGACCTAGATAGTCAAGGCCTCCTCCGTCTGTCTTAAAATCGCTTAGGTCGGCCGAAAACGGTGACTTAGGAAACTGTGCCATCGTAGCTCTCACGCTATGTCGCCGATTCTTGTTTTAGAATTTCGTGCAAGCGATTCGGAATCATGAAAGTTCCGCATGCTGTGCATTTTGTCATTCGTAATTCCCGATGCAGTCGTCCGTGCACTGGATTTACAGTCCCACTGAGTCGACAGTTGTTATTGAGACAGGCACCTGAGGTATCGCCGCAAACCTCAAAACGCCCGGTGACCAACGACTCTCGCTGCGACCAAACCTCTTTGAATCCGTCATGATTGTACCACGAGAGTTCGACGAGGGATCTGATTGCCGACTCGATCTCCAACCATGTAAGGCCTTCTATGCCTGCACCAAAGTATCGCTGCCATAACAGCTTCATATGCTCATAGTCATTTAGGCAAACCGAAAGATAGTCGCCAGCGACGTCTTTAAAATTTAGCCATGCAGTTAAGACAAAGTCGTTCTGTTTCGCTTTTTGTTCAGAAGCATACAAGTGCGCTAGAGTCAACAACCAGGGCACACAAACCTCTGGGTGGGGGTAAACGCCGAAACGATCCATTAAATCACGTGCCACCGATGGAAACAGCGCGTCGTCATAGCAGCATGATTTTGGAGGTGTGAAATCGTCACCCTGGTCTCGCTCGCACAGCATCATTTGGACCGAATCACGCAGCAAATCTATCATAGGAAAAGTTTCGACACGATCGCCAATCGCTTTTATGATCGAGTGTCGTACAGCAAGCGTGCCGAGGAACATAAATGTGACAGGCCCCCAAAGCCGACTTGCACGCTTTAAATCTATTTCCATCCACGACAATTCGTTCTCTAATTTGCAAAATTGTTTGAATGCGTGATCCCAGAACTTTCGGCAACCCATGACTACTTTCGGATCCACCTTTGCTTCGATGATGGAAACGCCTTCCTCGTCGGCATAACTGCTTGTCAGGGCAGCGTCTGTGTCTGGGGCGTCGGCGCTACGTACCATTGTGGCAAGGATGCGATCAAACCAATACATCTGTCCGCCAGCTGACTTTTCACCAGAAAAGTAATAACTTTGCGAGTCGATCGGCTCCGGAGGCCATTTGGCGGCTTTGGCTTGCTTATTAGTTTCCGTTGACCCTAACGCTTTGCGAATCGACTGATCGTTATCATCATCATTAAATGCAACTTCTTGCACCAACGAGAACAATGCGGCAATGTCGGCATAGTGCGGCATGCTCTCGCTTAAAAGTAATGCCACGGCCGCACGCCATGCACCTCGGTGTGAGGGGTCCGCCGACAACGCCACCACATCGTCAACTAAGGCTCCGCCTGTGACTCGATTGCCTACTGAGTCGTTCGCTGCGATCTGGATAAGTCGAGCGGCACCGGGATTCGATTTCGCCTCTCCAAAACACGACCAAGGAAACGTAGCAGAACCGCTATCTACAAAGAGTTGATCGACACTGTACGAAGCGCGGTGCCCGCCCGCTCTCAATTCGAGTGTCACGTTCGATAACGGCAGCTTTCCCACTTTATCTGTAACCAGCTTAATTCGATCGCCGACATCAGTTGCCCAGAAGAGCAACCAATTTGACGACTCATACTCCCTTATTACTTGTCCGTTCGCGACCAGCTCTTTCTTCGATTCTGGGGAAAAATACTGGGCGAAAGTTTCCGTCGAAAGTGGTCGCAAAACGGCCGCCTCAACATTGTTGCCAGCGATCGCGGCGACAGTGCAGTTGACACTGCCGCTCAAAAGCCAGCGCTGGTCACCTTTAACGGCACCAAAAAGCTTCAAGTGCGAAAAACGATTTTTTCCCACCAGCGACATCATGGAACCCAACCGAATCCCATCTCGCTCTCGGGCGGCGTTCAAAGGCAGATCGACCATCTCGCCTGAATGAATGGCTGGATAGACCCAGGTTTCAACAGGATTCAAGGCCGCCTGCATCCGCTCAATACCAGCAAGTGATCCGCCGAAATAGGGAGAAGCAATGTGCAGTTCATCTGGCTGCGCGACCACGTCGGCTAGGACGCGATCGAAATCGCCATCAAACGAGGTCACAAAGCGAGCTTCTTCGTCGCTTTCACTCAGGGTCTGCGAAAAGCTTCGAACTGCTGACCGTAACTCCGCAATCGCTTCGACTGCCAATAGTCCCGACCCCGTGGTTCGCCACAGTCCTATCAGTCCATCCAAAAACCGATAGACATCATCAGCGATCGATTTCCCCGATCCACCGCTCTCCAGTTCCAACGTCTCGAACAATTCAAAATTGTCGATAAAGCCAGATTGCGTAAGATTCCCACTTCCGACAAGGAGAGCGAGTTTGTGTTCATTAAGCAACAACCAAACTTTGGGGTGAAAGCTTCCTTTGCATGGGACAGTCGCCGCAATGTACTCGCGGGTTGCCTGACGTAGGGCGAACGCTTCAGCCATGGCCCGTTGAAAACCGTGCTTGTCGCAAAGGAGCACGCACCGTTTCAACTTCCGCCGGTCAACAAGCGGAAAGACCACAGATTCAAAGAACGCAAAGCTCACCGTATACGTCGTCCCAAGCATATACTCCGGCGCAAACGTCTTAAAGAATTTCGAGAGTTTGACCTTTGGAACGGACAATCGGATTAGTCACTTCTATGCTTGGTTGAATATGTTTCAATTATCTAGTGACCGCCATATTCTTGCATATGAACGTTTTGCTCGCCACGATGGGATCCAGTTCTTACCGCGGTCAAATGACACATTAATCTGAGACAGTCGACCAAGCAACATCGATTGTGGAACGACGCAATCCGAGGCTCTGTGTTCAACATTTTGTTATGTGGCGGCTATAGATATGGGAAGTCTCGAAGTCGGCATTGGGGCATAAAATGTGTCAGTGATGTTTACTACTTCCACTCGTTTGAATATGTTTTCGCGAATGATAGGAACGTGACCATTTACATGTTGGCTATAGACAGCAATCTCACTCACTGTCGCGGGAGGTATCTTGGCCGCAAATCGAATTGTGTAGTCCGCGTTGAAGACGACAGCAATCAAGAAGTCGAACCCATTGGCGTCAAGTTTTCTGATCACGCTAAGTTGTACGTTTCCGTTCGGACGTATCGTGCGTCGTCCCTTTATCTGATAGCGAGTACCACAGGAGTCGATGCCATCGTATGAGGCACGAGAGTTTGGTTGTATCACAAGACCCAGACGATTGCAAACAATCCACTCGGTATAGTCCCCGATGAGGTTGTTGCCCGTACGAACGACCCCAGGACCGCGAAGTTCTTCGATCAAGTCAGCGTGCATCTGAAGTAGCTCAGATTCTGTGAATGCTTTGAAGTCCATACTTCTCCCAAATAACGTTTGCGTTGACTGGGCGGCGGCCAGCCAGGTATCCATTCCAGTAGGCGTCGACCGCCGCTTAATGTCCAAGTACGCCCAGCATGTACTTGAGTTTCTGGGGTGCGGTTCGACTAGAACCTAGTCCCCTGTGTTTAGTTCCGGTATTTCTAACTGGAGTCATCATACCAGATGGATAGTTCATAAAAAAGCAACACGAGGTGAAGGCAACTGCGGAAGGGCGACCGACCGTGGGGAGGAAGCCTGCGAATACATGGGTAAGCGCCAAGTCTGTAGACTGCCGTCAGTGCGTCATTTCCCCTACTCGGATGTATTCTCACCAAGACCTGCCAGGCTACGAACAGAAAATTCATCTGAGGCCGACGACTCCATGCGAGCGTGCTTGACAACGCAGAACCAAACCGGAAGACAGGGTGTAGGTAGATGGAGAGCTTAAGCTGGGACAAGTCACGCTCTTATCTGGGGAGAGCCGTGAGCGTATCCGTGAGTAAGTGAAGTGCCCCCATTTTTTGTCCAGGTGTTATGAGAGTGACGTTTGGGTAAAAGGTAAAGGATCGCTGTGCTGCTGGAGTGAAGTCGCAGCCGTAACGGAAGCAGCACAGCGACGAGCGTATTCCGCAGGTGGTTTGCCGCCCAGTGAACTGTGCGGCCGATAGTTGTTGTAGTCCTCGCGCCAGGCTATTGCACAAGCTCGTGCATGAGAAACACTATTGAATAGTTCAACCCCAAGCAACTCGTCACGCAACCGACTGTGAAAGCTCTCCGCATACCCGTTCTCCCAGGGGCTGCCTGGCTCAACGTACAGCGTCTGAACGCCGAGCTTCTTCAGCCACCCGCGAATCGCCTTGGCAACGAACTCCGGTCCATTGTCGCTGCGTATGTGCTCGGGTAAACCGTACATCACGAACAGCTCCGAAAGTCGGTTGATGATGTCTTCCGCCTTGAAGCTCCGCGATACGTCCAGCGTGATACATCGCCGTGTGTACTCGTCGATGATCGTGAAGATCTTCAACGTCTGACCGCTCTCGGTTCGATCAAAGATAAAGTCCCAGCTCCACACGTGATCCGCGTGTGTCGCACGCAGGCGGTGACAAGCATTGTCAGCTGTTCCAAGTGAGCGCTTTTTCCTGCGTTTTCTTGGCACTTTAAGCCCTTCCTGTCGCCATATCCGGTACACCCGTTTGTTGTTTACACGAAAGCCTTCTGCCCTCAAAAGGCGAGCTATCTGACGGTATCCAAAACGTGGACGCTGACGCACATGCGCCAGGATCCGAGTTCGTAACTGAGCTTCATCAGTTCGAGGTCGTTTGCGGTAGCGCAGACTACTGCGCTGAAAGCCTATAGCTCGACAGGCCCGACGTTCCGAAACTTTGAACTGGTCCCGAACGCGCTGGACCGTCTCGCGTTTCTTGGTCGGGCTCAGTCGTTTCCCCGCAAGGCTTCCTTGAGCATCGCCTTATCAAGTTCCGCATCTGCCAAGAGTCGCTTTAAACGCATGTTCTCGTTCTCAAGCTCTTTGAGACGTTTGGCCTCGTCGCTCTTCATTCCGCCGTACTGATTACGCCAGCGATAGTACGTCTGCTCACTGACCTCCAGGCTCTGCAATACAGCTGCCAAGTTCTTGCCGGTATTGAGCATCAAATCAGCATCGCGCAGCTTCACAATGATCTGTTCCGGCGTGGTTTCTTCGATGGCTTATTGGTCATTTAAAAGTCTCCTCGCCTCGGAAATGCGAGGCTCTAGACCCTCATATCACACGGACCAAAAAAAGGGGGGCATTCCACAAGGGCATTCCAGAAGCCCGATATTACTCTTGAGTTCCTGGCTGCGCCCGATGCTTCGCAGCATTCTGCAAATGTTGACTCGGTCTTAGTGACCGATGCAAAGTGTAGTTCAGCGATTCGAGAGCAGCATTGGACCGGAACCGATAAGTATCTTGAGATACGTGCAGCCATACTGGAAAACAGGTTGTTCGCCAGCATTGGCTAACAGTCGCGAGTGATGAGAGCCAGATACCACATGGAATAGCGATGCGAGATCCAACTATATCTTGGTGCACGACTGGCCCATCTTGTGACCAGACGGCAACAGTTCAGAGGATATTAGCGCTGTCACCCGTTTTGATTGGTGACTTGGAGAATCAGGTGCAAGGTTTGAGGCCAACCAACGCCAACCGCTGTTAGTTTCGTTACTAGAATACTCCGATTTCTAAACCTAGTGTTCCCCTATCGAACTCAAGTACCTAACCAATTCCCATTCCCGCCCAAATCGTTCTTACTTTCTTTCAGTCGAACTAGTTGGCAAGATCCACGGCTAGCAAAGTTCAGGGATTTCTGTACACGCGATCCTTCGAGACAATACCAAACCAATAGTTGTCTTTGATTTTGGCATTCACCTCCAAGCCAACATCAACTGGAGCGGAGGATCCATCTGCCTGTGGTACGTCTTGATTGTCAACCCGAATGTTGGTGATTTCTCCTCCAAGGTATCTACTAGTTGTCGGGACAGCAGCAACAACATAATCACCCACTCGGATGATATAGCTGATTCGTTGTATACAAACTATGGAATTATTGATTACTTGAAATGGTTTGTGAAAGACGTTGGGGCGGTTTGCGAGAATACGGAACAATTCGCCGAGTAGCACCTCACGAATGCCAACTCCGAAGGCTTCGATGAACTCGACGTATGGAACAATCAACTCGTGACTTAGGATTTGCGTTACGTTTCCGTGAGCAGCATCATTTCTTCGTTCAGCCAAATCATCGAGTCTCTTAAAAACAGAATCTCTTTCGAGATTCTGAGAATCATCAGTTTCAAGTTGCGTTTTGAGATACTGGCTAAAGGGCAAGGTTTCGTAAATTTTCTGGAGAATGGAATTCACTCCCACTCGCGCAAATACTTGGTTAATCAAATCGCATCGATAATTTGCACGTCGAAACGCAAACGCACGGTCATTGAAATCAAAAGGTGCTTTGCTGCAACAGGTGCCATAAAGCCGCGTGATGATCTCCTCTACGGAGTCATCTCCTTTGTACGAGTCGCGGGCAACTGCGTTTAGGTACTCAAGGCTAAGGCCAAGATGGTTCGATAGTAGAGCTGGCGGAAGATCAGAGGCAAGTAGGGCAATACCAGCCGCAACCTGAACGAATTCAGCTATAAGTGAGTCAAGGTATTGCTCCAGCATTCCGGACACAGTAATCACTAAGCCGCAGTAATTGAACTTTCGCTGAATGAGCGTTTTCCCCTGCAGATGCTTCATTAACTGGCGGATTCGTTGATCAGCAATTGAATCTTCTCCATTCTCATCAAATATCTTTGACTCAAGCTCCAATGCATGAATCTGATGACGAGCGTCGGATATCGCACGATAAAGTACAGCTATTGAAGTATCTAGCATAATGTACGCCGCTCAATTTAATAGTTCACGCAGCAGCTTTACTCGTGCTTCTTGACTTGCTGGATTGACTTGACGTCCCCCAAACAGCTCCGAATGCTCTTCGAAAAGTAGTTCGCGATTCGCATTTAAGTCATCCTTGCGTCTGAGTAGACTTTCTTTTTGATCCAAAACCTCACTTATAGCAAGCATCATAGGGTCGTAGACAACTGTTGTCGGACCTTGACGCCAATGCCAGTCTCCGCCACCGCGTTGTCGGCGCACGCAGAATGCAGTCTCGCCAAACAGTTCTTCGCAAAAGGTAATGGTGTTTTCGAAAATCGACGCTAGCTCCTTGAGAACATCCAGAGGCAGTCTATTGCCATAGTTTAGGTAATTGTCGAGATAGGTTCGAAGGGTATTGGTATTGTGAATCTGGCGCTGTCGATATGCGAAAAAGCGTAAAACAAGTTCGACGTCTCTCATCTGCTGGAAGTCGGAGTTGTTAAGGCGCTCGTCAGAAATCATTTCTCCATTGGTTTGAATTTCTTGCTCAGTCGGTTCGGGTATCATCCAGAGCCGACAGAGTGCAGGTACGCGGGAGAGTTCGATACACATTCTGTTCAATGGGCCATCGTAGATTGCATTTCTACTTTCCTGGGGCTCCAGGCGAACTCCACCGCTATTGATTCTCTCAAACACCAACTGCTTGAGTCGATTAGCTTCAGCGTCGTCTTTTGCGGTTTCCTGCAACAAGATGATTGACGAAAGGTACCGACGATCAACTCCCCGTCGAATCTGGTCTGGGAGTGTTTTGTAAGTTCGTCCGTTAAGCTCCCGCCACTCTTCTAGCCCAGCCAACTCAAGCCTATTGTCATAAAACTCCCGTATTGCTGTGAGTCTCTGCAGCCCATCCATCACTTGGTAGTGAGAGTATCGATCCTCGTATAAGAAAATCGGCGGGATTGGAACGTTCATTATCAACGATTCAATAAGTTTCGATTGCCTATGCGGGTGCCATCTGTGTCGTCTTTGAAACTCCGGATTCAACTCGTAATCGCCGCTTGCAAGAAGCTTCGGGATAGTGCTAAGCGGGTAGCGGGCTGCTTCCGTGACTATGCGCACTTCCCCAGCGACATACTTTTTATTGATGTCATTGTCGGAGTAGGTCGCGGAACTAACCTCCGAGAGATGGGAAAACTCGAGTGTCTCGCCTTTTAACAGACTCATATTGCTTCCCTAGTTGCTCATCAGGTCTTAGATACGAACTTCGATAGGTTAGTAAATGGAATAAGCCTATCAAGTGTAGCAAGAGTGAATACCTTGCCTCGCGTTGCGCGGATAATCTTCTTCATGTCTTCTTTCCTGATTCCAAAGCCTCTTCCATCGATGCAGGCAACAACTTGAAAAGGTGGTTGGCCATGTCGTTCACGTACACTTGAAAGCGTGGATAAGTGCTGTATTCGAGTTACCTTGTCCCTTGCCGTGCCGTCGTCCTCAGTAATCTTTGCTTCAATCACGATCGCAGGGTTGAATTCGCTTGGGATAATGAAGTCAGGTGCTTGCTCGAAGCCCTCGATCCTCTCAGCTCGTTTTGTTTTTCTGAAGCTTATATCTGCTTTCGACAGAAGATCCTCAATTGGTCCCTCCATGTTGTCACCAATGAGTTCGCTAATCGAATCTCGGTGAGATGCAAACGGGCGACCTAAGAATCGCTCATAAAGCAGCATCGCATACGGAATCCCCATTTTACTTGATGCTTGAACGCTAGCCAGTCCATCCCTCGTATCGGCCTTGTCAAGTCGATGAATTGTAGTTGACACAGACGTGGTATCGCCCGATTCCAGCAGATTGCATGCTGCCTCTAGCATGGCAGTAATTCGTTCGTTTCGAGGTAGTCGCTTTTCAGGATTTAGCCTTACATTGCGATCAATGCTTCGTGCATATCCTTGCGATACTGCGCACCCTGTTGTCGCAGAAGTTATGTGGGCCCACTCTGGCGGAGTAAACCCGAGTATCGCACGGATGATGATTAGCGTAAGCGGGTTTTCATTCAATGCCGATTGCAGAGTGTCTTGAGTAACCTTTTGAAATGCATTCGTGTTTCGCTTTAACGCTTCATAGCCGGCTTCGAACTGACCAAACTCCACGAACCCATTTCCCTTTGGCATCAGCAAGAAGCTTGATTCAAGTGAAGCGATGACATTTTCGGCATATGAATCGATGCCGCGTTCGATGGCTTCGATATCATGCTCAAACGGAAAAATAATTGGTCTATCGAAACTCACGTTGCCACCTCGAAAAGCTCCTGTTGGAAATTGGAACCAGATGCCTTTTCGCTGCGGTCCATTTGATCTAAAACCGTCGAAAGCTTGGTGAACTCGATTATTTCACTTTTTACTATTCGCATTCGCTCGTCAACCGGAAGATTAGAATCCCAGGTATTGAGCAGCTTATTGACGCACATTCGAGTCAAATGCCCAAAGAATATGCACCTCAAGTCTCCATCCGTCAGTGAGTAACCAGCTTCTTTCAAGTTGTCTATGTCACGTTGTAAAAAGCTACTAAGTTGAGGAGGGGAGTCATTTGGAACCAACGCGTCTTTCCGGCAGACGAATACAGAGTCAATAATCGATGACCCAGTTCCGCTTATGTGTATGGAACCGCTCATTTCAGCAGGGCATGGAACCACTGCAGTACACGGAACACCAGCATCTAGAACTGCGAGTGCAATCGGTGCATATGCCGCAATTTGATTATGGTGAAACGTAAACGCCAACGGTCCTCCAGGTTTTAGTGCTTTAACCATTCTCTTGAAGACACGAGACAAGCCGTCTGCAAAATGATGTAAGTCACGACCCTCTGTGGAATTCCCGGTGAGCTCGTTTGGACTACGAGTCGATAAGCGTGCGAAGATTTTTGCGTCTTTGTCCACTAGCTTTTTCAGCCAGACATAGCAGAAATCCATTAGCTCCGCATATTGAACATTGCCAAAGTAAGGGGGATCTGTGAATACAGCATCAAGTGAGTTTGACGCTATCTCGATAGATGCCGAATCGCCACACCGAATTTTTACCTTTCGACTTGGTCTGTTTTCACGCCTTTCGCCGATCCACTCGTTTTCAGTGTAGACAACGACTGATTTCTTACCTTGCTCTCGCGTTTCGAAAGGGTGACTACAGTAGGACTTTGCTTTTGCGTACTTGCTCGTGATGTTGCTCCAACCTCCACTGCCGACGTTAACTCCAGTCTCACCCTGTATTCCCAAAAAGTTTGATTCGCACTGAATCAAGGAAACTGGAAAACCATGAACGGAGAAGATGTCGAGAGATTTTAACGCCATAGTATCGTATCGACAAAGCATGTTTTGGTATCGCAGAAGATCGGAGAAGTTTGTCGCAAGAGCATTGCGAATCGCATCGTCTGAAACTTTTGAAATCAGCCTAGCTGTGATTTCCAGTGATAGTAGCTGTCGATTGGAGAACAAGTCAGCAAAGCCCGCATAACCCCATTTCAGGAGACGGTCGGTTTCATCACCCGCGATAATGCTGGCGGTAGGAATAAACCTGGGCCTCGACGTCTTTAGAAGTCGACACGCTTCGAGCTCATTTTCGATGTCCAATTCGTCAGGGGTCTTGAACATCCGACCTTTGCTTCTACCACGGCAGTTGGAGCAGTGATACTCAATTGCAAACTGACGATGCTTTGGCTTCAAACCATTTGGGAATGCATTCTTGCCGTTGCAGTGCGGACAAGTTGCAGTACCACGCTTGGCATTTCCCTCCACCTGCAACTGAGACTTGCATTTCTTACACTCACCCAATGCCTTCAAGTTTTCGCATTCGTTTAAAGTGCCACAATTTGGGCAACAAAGAACATTTCGAGGGTGCCGGATGTTTTTTGAAAGCAAGTAACCTGGGCGAAGATCGAAAGTCTTGGTGCAGTGTATGCAATCCTGCTGTTTCACCCACAAAAAGTACTTTACATTTGCGAGCTTACGACATTGGCAGCACTCCGTCCTAAACAAGTGTCCGATCTTTCTCTCGATGGCGCGACCAATTGTTCGGCTGGTATCAATGTATGAATCGATGTCTAGATCCTCGATTTCTCTGTTTACGATCCAGCACGCCATTGGATTGATGTCGCAGGCAATTACGTCCGCGCCAAGGCGATTTGCCTCTAGAACTGGAGTGCCACCACCCATGAAGGGGTCGGCAACAACTTTCCCTGATAGGTCATTAGACTTGAAGAATGTTTCTTTCAGCGGTCCGTCTCCGAATTCCGCGAGCAGAAGACTGCGAAACAATGTTCCCGGACGGCGTGCGAACCACTTGTGGACTGCAATTATGGGGCGATACGCTTGCTGGATTTGCTTTTCTTTGAGTGCGGCCCTGGCCGCGAACGGTACGTCAAAATTATCTTCGATCAATTGTCACTCCATTGTTGTCAGTATTTTTTCGCGCATTTCGTTCAACGCTGACTTGGCTTAGCTTCCATCGAAGGCTCGAACCACCTGTCAATTACTTCTCGCTTAAATCGCCAGTGCTTGCCAATCTTCTGCCCTGGCACTTTACCGCTCTGAACTAACCTATAGAGGGTCGATTTGGAGACCTTTAAATAGACTGCCAATTCATCAATCGTGAAAACTTCGTCATTTGTTTTGTGCATTTTTACGACCAACCTTCATGAGCGAATCGAGACTACCGCGTTGCCTCTAGCCACTGATTATGGCAGATGTTGGTAGTTAATGTCAATTAATAGCAAGAAGGCAATGCTCGGTGAAACGGATGGATTCACGGGCAAACGCGGTTATCATCGATTCCGGCAGATCGCCTTCCATCCAAATCTTAATTTGCTTGCTGTCCGCATGCAGGTTTTCTTGCTTGTTGGTGAGCTCAGTCAACTTTTCGTTCACAGGTTCGACCCGAGCGAGTAAACTTGCTTCCGTCCCATCCCCGGTTGTTAAACAAGACTTCTCTGTCAATCAGAGAGTTTGAGAGTTGAAGACGAAAACGCGCTATCCGGTCGCGGAAATGCGATTTTTGAGAAATTTGAGAGAGCTCTGCGTGGGTCGCCATATTTTGCGAGAATTGCAAAAAACCTTGGAAAACAACGAAAAAAGCCGAGGGGTTTAGTCCTCGGCTTCTCTGTTAAATCGAATCATTGGAAATTCCAATGATTTGTTAGGCTCCCCGAGCGCAACCCTCTTCGTAACAATACTCTCTGCGCTCGAAATTCGTAAAGCCTTGCAACGCAAGGACTTACGAAGTTCGAGACCCGTTTGGTCTGTTTCTTCACGAAGAGGTTCTAACTATGGGTTAACACCCTCCCCGGGTATGATAACGACGACTCACTTTCGCAACAATAGGAAAAAGCGGCTTGTTCGCCATTCGCCGTTCCATCATTCACCGCCTGTCTACACCAGCCCGTTGACGAGAGAACCGATCAACGCGACGAACTGCATTGCGTTTCTTTCCACAGTTGGGAAGCAAAGCTCGTTCGCAAGCAGCCCGATTCGCGTGCATGTTTCGGCTCCTACACTCTCGTCACCGGGGAGCCAACTGGCATGGATCGAGTGAAACGATGCTAATGAACTAACTGGCACTCGATAGATACTCGGTCGCCGGCTCGCTGTTCCCAAAACACGAAAACTGGCGATTCATTGCCGTCACCAACTGCGACGATTGGATCTCGAGCGTTTTCAGCAATAGTTGTCGAGTTGGGAGTTCCAAGCTTCGCCAGCCGCACTTGGCCATCGCGTTTGGTGAGCCAAACGACATAAGTCCCACTCGGGTTGCTTGCGATCCAAGGTTGTTCACCGTTTTCCAACATGGTATCCGACTTGGCTTTTCCAATGGACGTGAAGACAGTGTTGCCACGACGCCAAGCGGTAACAACTTCGCCATTCGGTGCGATCGCCAACATGCCGCCGTCCATTGGGCAAGCATTTAAGCTCCAATGTTGGATTCCAAGTCGTTCTCCGAGGCCGAATGTCTCGCCATTGTTGTTGGAAGAAACCAGATACATATCACGATTCCCCTTCAATGAGTTTCGAAACAAGATATGCACGGAATCGCCTTCGGTCGCTACCGATGGATGGCAGCACTCACAAATACTTCCATCGGGAGATTGATAGACCAACTGATTCTTGCTCCAACTGGCCCCTTGATCGATCGATTTAGATGCGAAGAGCTGAGTCCGCTTCGCACGAAGGTCAAGCCAAACGCACCACAATGTTCCATCGTCACTGGCTGTCATTGCGTGCAGGCCCTCCCGCGCCGAGGCCTCAATGTCGTTGACCTTCACTGGGCCAAGCCAGCTCTTTCCGCCGTCCATTGAGCGGTACGCCAAAATGTCTCCATCAGCACCTTTGCCCTGCGGACCTCCAATCGCAGTGATGACAATAGCGTCGCCGGCATGAGCAATCCGAGGACCTCTTCGCATTCCAAGAGACATGTTAGGTACCTGAAAGGCGACGAGCGGTGAGGGCTTTTCATCAACTCCAGCTCTGCAGTAATAAACGTCATCTCCAACGCCGAATGTGACATGGGCGACGCCCCTCGAGTCAACACACGCTTGGGGTTGTTTCGGTGATCTCTCGCCGCTCCCCGAGATGATGGTGAAAGGTTCGGAACCAAAGGCGAACGCGGGAAGCAACATCAGAAGAGCTGCCAAAGTAGTCTTAAACATTCGGTGAACTCGCTTGGTCTGACACGGGTAGCCCAGAGCCAAAAAGGTAAAAAAGTGCAGGAGTGACGATTTGGTCTAGAACGGTTGATGCAATCATGCCGCCAAACAACACAATGGAAAGCGGGTAAAGGATCTCCTTACCAGGTTCACCGTACCCGAACAGCAAAGGAAGAAGTCCTACAAAGCTGGTCATGGCTGTCATCATTACGGGCGCGAGGCGTTCAAGGCTGCCGCGAATGATCATTTCCTTTCCAAATGGCATTCCATCAACTTCCATCAAGTGTTGATAATGCGAGATCATCATGATGCCATTGCGACTAACAATGCCTATGAGCGTGATGAATCCAACCCAGTGCGCCAAAGATAAATGGGTCGCCTGAATCCAGGTACCTGGCCAGAGATACCAAGCTTGGCCCACGAACTCAGAAGCTTCAGGTCTATTCACAATCAGGAGCGCAACGATCGCGCCGAACGCCGCCAACGGCACGTTCACAATCACCTGGAGTGCAGAACGTTGGGAGCCGAGAGCTTTCATCAGCAGCAGGTAAACGCCGACGATACTCAGCAGTGCAAATCCCCATAATCTGTACGTGGCCTGCTGCTGTGCTTCGAATTGTCCACTGTAGTCGAGATAATACTCACCTGGCAGCTCATGAAGAGATTGCTCAACCGGCTGGAGTGCTAGTTTGATATCGCGTACGACACTCGCCAAGTCTCGCCCTTGGACATTACAAAAAACGGCGACTCGGCGTTGAACGTGTTCACGATTGAGCACATTGGGGCCAGTCGTATCCAAGATTTCGGCAACTTGTGAAAGTGCGACCTTCGCTCCGGAAGGTGTCTCAAGAATGGTTTCTTCGATGACGCTGGGATCTCGGCGCGACTCCTCGTCATACCAGACCACTAAGCCGAAGTATTTGTCTTCCTCGATAACTTGTGAGACCACCGTACCTTTGAACGCTGTTTCCAAGACATCCGCCACATCACCAGGGGCGAGTCCGTATCGTGAGGCCTCTTCACGTTTGACTCGCATCTGCAGTTGTGAAATTTCGATCTGTGGCTCGATCTGCAGGTCGACGACCCCATCA
The DNA here is from genome assembly GCF_056494165.1 of Njordella aestuarii. Classification (NCBI taxonomy): domain Bacteria; kingdom Pseudomonadati; phylum Planctomycetota; class Planctomycetia; order Pirellulales; family Pirellulaceae; genus Njordella; species Njordella aestuarii. The sequence goes on along the minus strand of NZ_CM151397.1, from coordinate 4,315,978 downwards.
ATCTCCTGCATCCGAGCCTGGACATCATATGCCGCGGTACGCAACTCACGCAGATCAGGACCAAACACCTTAACCGCGATCTGCGCGCGAATCCCCGACATCATATGATCTAAGCGATGGGAGATCGGCTGACCGATGTTCACGGCCGCACCCGGAATACTTGAAATTCGATCGCGTAGGTCCGCAATCACCGATTCCTGCGCTCGCCCCTGGTATTCAAAGCTCCAAAGATGCGCGATCGGAATCGCTCGCAGGACAGCATTGTGCCATCCCACTTTCTCGGTCTTATGTTGAGCGAATCGCACTTCGAATTCCGTGTTGTTCACACCTTCTGCATGCTCATCCAACTCGGCACGGCCGGTCCTGCGGGCAACCGAGAGAACCTCTGGCACTTCGAGCAGGATATCTTCAACGCGTCCAGCAATTCTCTGGCTCTCGCCTAGGGAAGTTCCTGGTTCAAGTCGTAGATTGATTGTCGCTGTTCCTTCATTGAATGGAGGCAAGAACTCACCGCCCATCCAAGGAAGGGTCATGCAACTGAGCAGCACTAATACGCTCACCCCAGCGAGGACGGTCCTAGGACGACCAAGCGTCCATCGCAGCAATCGTTCGTCCCAGTGCTTCAACCAACGCATGATTAGAGGTTCGCGTTTGTCGGCTAAGAATGGCGCGCGAGGCAGTAGAACGCTCGCTAGTACAGGTGTGAAGGTTAATGCGACCACCAACGAGCACAGTAAGGCGACGATGTAGGCAATACCCAGCGGTGCGAACAGCCGCCCCTCGATTCCGGACATCATGAACAGCGGCAACACAACCAACACGACGATGAGAGTTGCGTAGACAATCGAGTTGCGAATCTCGCTCGATGCTGAGAAGATAACTTCCAGAGGCGGCTTCTGAGCTTCAGTTGGCAACTGCTTGTTTTCGCGAAGTCGACGATAAATGTTTTCAACGTCAACGATCGAATCATCGACCAGGTCACCGATGGCCACCGCGATCCCGCCAAGTGTCATCGTGTTTATGGTGATACCGAACAGGTAAAAGACGATGACAGTTAGCAATATTGACAGCGGCATGGATGACAATGAACTGATGCTTGTACGAAAGTTGCCCATCAAAAGAAACAGAATCACGATGACCCAGATAGCGCCGTCGCGTACTGCTTCACTGACGTTGTCAACCGCCGCTTCGATGAAGTGGCTCTGGCGAAAGATTTCGGATTCAAGCTTTACGTCCGCTGGCAACTCACGCTGAACCGAAGCCAGCACATCGTTTATTCTTCGGTCAAGCTTAATCGTGTCCGCGTCGGGCTGCTTTTGCACGGTAAGCATTACCGCCATACCGCCTCTCAACTCGCGGTACGGCCTAGCATGTGGTTGTCCAGTGAGATCTCTATCGCTAGCTGCTTCGTGCTCGCCATCGTTCATCTGCGCATATTCCGCAGCTCGATCGACGGCGAAATTTACATCTGGCTCAATCTTCACGACCGCAGAAGCGTCGCCGCGTTTAATCGGTCCGCCCAGTTTGACATCGGCCACATCGCCGATTCGTATGGGTACTTGCTCACGCCAAAGGATAGGAGTTGCGGCGACCTCCTCGAGAGTTAGCGACTGGCCTTGGATACGAAGTAGCGATTCTTTTTCGCCGCGATCCATTACACCACCACCCGCAAGCACATTGGCTTTTGCGGTGGCGTCCGTTAGCTGTGCAAGGGTTACATTGCGAGCCGCCAACCTCGAAGGGGAGGTGAGGACTTGATATTGCTTAAGAATTCCGCCCATCACGGAAACCTGCGATACGCCTTCAACGGCAAGGAGCCGATTGCGCACCGTGAACTCGCCCAGCGTGCGCAGCTCCATCGCTTTCGCGTCCGCCTCAAACTTCGAGCTCGGTTCAATATCGCTACGAAGCGCGAGCAACATGATCTCACCCATGATGGATGAAATAGGCGCGAGCGTCGGGTTGGTACCCGCCGGTAGTTTTGATTGAGCTAGCTGCAACTTCTCATTCACGATCTGTCGATCAATGAAGATGTCGGTTCCCCAGTCAAACTCAACCCAAATGATCGATAGACCAATGGCCGACGATGAGCGAACGCGTTTGACGCCGGTCGCTCCGTTTAAGAGTAATTCGATCGGTCGCGTCACGAGCACTTCGACTTCTTCCGGAGCCAAGCCCGGTGCTTCGGTCATAATCGTCACCGTGGGACGATTAAGGTCGGGAAACACATCGACGGGCATAGTCCGAAGCAAAGATGCTCCGACTAGCATTACGAGCAGTGAGGCAATCGCAACGATCGCCCGGTTGTGCAATGAGAAACGAATGATGCTGTCGAGCAAGGATGCTACCTCAATGATGCAAAGGCCGTCTGTAACTCACGACCACCAACGGTTACGACCAACTCACCCGCTTCGATACCGTCAACAATTTCCGTGTACGCACCGTCAGAGCGACCAATCTTTAGTCGGCGTCGATCGACGTATCCATCGTCCTTTTGAACAAAGCTGAAATAGTGCATCCCCTCGCGAAGGATGGCGGATGAGGGGATCGCAAGAGTCGATGTCGGACTTCCGATCGGCAAGACGACCGTGATCAATGCGCCTGAGCGAAGTTGCGGGACACTGGAGTTAGACTTTGGAGTAAGCCATATCCTCTGTGTGCGGGTCGACTCGTTTACGGTTGGACCGATTCGTGAAACGACGACTGGAAAGCTAATGTCAGGATTGGCAAGTATCGTGGCGATGCCATTCACTTCTCCATTTAGAGAATGGGTCTCGGGCGATCGTACATGCGCCTCAATCCATACGGATTCGAGATTGTGAATTTCGACAAGAGGCTGGCTCGCGGAAACGGTTTCGCCTAATGTGACTACGGACGAGGTAATGCGCCCTGCTATGTTGGAGCGAAGTGGAAGATAGTTGAGGATTCGCCGTTCTTTAACGATTGATTCTATTTCGCTTTCAAGTAATCCCAACGTAGAAAGCTGCCGCCTTAGGCTTTCGGCCCGCGCCTTTAACTGGTCCGCTTCCGAGCGCGTTTCCAATACGATGCGTAGTGAAACCGCATCGCCTTTGACGCCGTCAAGCCGATCAGCGCGACGAAGCGAGAGATCGGCGTCAAGCGACGTGCTGATCAGGTCGAGCTGGAGCTTGTGAAATTCAGGCGAAGCAATCTCCAATAATATTTCACCAGCCTCGACGTATCGCCCCGGGTTCAGTTTGTGCGAATAGACCGTTCCGTCTAACTGAGAGGAAAGTACACTTCGGTTCTCTGGGGGCAACGTCACGGACGCAGTGAGTTGCGTAGTCGAAGCAACTTCGCGGTGACTCGCTGGCTCGGTCCGTATCCCTAAACGTTGCTGGTCACTGCTAGAGAGCTTTAAGACGCCAAGAAAGAACAAACTCGATAACTCATGACCTCCCTTTACTACCACTCGGTCACCAGGATAAATGTCGCCTTGGAGTACTTCGACCATCGGCTCGATCTGCTTATGCGCCTCCAAAGTACGCTTACCTAACTGGATGGTTTTCTTCCGGTACTCTGCGGAAGTCCGAGTCGATGCCTCTTCAACAAAGACATAATTCTGCAGCCCGTCGCTGTACACTGCCCGCTGCGGAACGGTGAGTTTCTCATCTTGCTCTGACGTATAAATCGTGCCCCGACCAACAAGTCCAGGAATGATCGTTTGGTTTGCGAGTGTCATCCACGCTGAACTGACTTGAGTTTGGGAATCTAAACCAGCATCCATTCGATCGATAACGCCTTCTACCGAGATCGACGACGCAGGGAACTCGACCTTCACTCGGTTGCCTACTTTGGCCTTGAAAATATCCTTTTCCAAGAGTTGAAGCCGAACCCAAACTTCATCGGTATTAACTACTTCAAATAGGTGTTCCAACGCCTCCACGTACTTGCCCTCTGCAAGGTCCGAGTGAAGGATCTGGCCAGCGATAGGCGATCGAATGGGATAGTTCAACGAACCAGATGCGCTGTTTTGAAAGACATCGGGAGAAACGCCAAGAGTACGGGCGCGAATTCGTGCGACTTCCACGCGGTTCTGGCTCTGCTCAACTGCGTTTTCGATTTCCAGCAAACGTTGCATCGGCACAGCTCCGGCCAACGCAGTTGGCCTTGTCATGTCAAGCAGACGCTGATTAAGGCTTACGTCATTAACTGCTTGCTGATAATCCAGTTTGAGCAGTTCCAATTCGCGGCTACTCAACTCGGCAATGATCTGGTCCTTTTTCACAAAGTCCCCAGGACGCGATAGTAGTTTGGCGATGCGACCAGAGATCTGCGCCGAGCCGAACGCCTTTGCTTGCCACGGTGTAACGGCCTCCGCATAGACCGTCAACGTGGAAGCAACGGTGCCTACCAGAAGTTCTTCCGCTTGAAGTCCAATGGCATTCCGCGCTTGCGCTGACAATGTCAGTTGACCATTCTGTGTATCAACTTGAACACCCTTGGTGGGAAGCGGTTGATGTCCCTCGTGGCCGCTAGCCGCCGACGTAGCCAGGGCAAGCATTAACACTGCGATGAATCGAGCTTGTGATGGAAGATTCATAACCTACTTCTTGATGAAACTATCTGGATCAGGCAGCGGGTCCGTTGACTCTTTTGCGGAAGCCAAAAATTCGTCGACGCACGGAGGGCAGCAGAACTCGTAAGGCTTACCATCGATAATCCACGTAAATTTGGAATTCGCTTTTGTTCCCGAGATAGGACACAGCATGTCGCCGACTTCTGGCTTCATGTCATGTTCCGACTTCATCCCTTTGAACTTTTGCGAAGCCGTCATATTGCCATTGGCTTCGATGTCCGCAACGGTGTACCGACCGCCCGGTGTCAAATACAACTCTCGTTCTGCTTCGTTAGCGACCTTAGCCGGCATGTCGGACGATTCATCATGGCTCTCCTGCCCAGAGACAAAACCCAGACGAAATCGCTCGCCATCGATTCGAATGTTTGGAATGGTTACATCCAGCTTGCGCCCCACCAGCTCCTGTGGCAGTTGCCCCATGAAAAGCGAAGTCTTCCCAGGGCTGTCGCCGTCCTGTGGAGATGCCTCAAACGAGATTGGTTTGGAATCCGCGTCCCCTTCGGCTTTGACAAACCCTTTCAACGTCTGGCTTTCCACGTCGATAACTCGACTCTCATCCTTGCCAAGCGTGTAAAGCCGAACAGCACCTGCTGAATCGATGACCGCTTCCACGTGATAACTGTCTCTCCCCAGCGAAATCATGATGCCGCCGTGAGCACCCGGGATATGACCATGTTCACTGTCAGCGTCGCCGGCAATTGAGTTCGTTGCAGATCTCTCATCGCTTGCAACGCCAGCCTTTTCACCCTCAACGCGTGGTGCAGTCTGATCTGCGGTCTCGTCCGATTGCGACGGATTACAGCCACTAAGGAAGACCAGAGTGGTCACCGCTAGGGGCAGAATAAACAAACAACACAAGTTCCATCTTTTCATTTCTAAACACCTTCAGTTGAAACAGTAGAATCGGACGGTTACTTCTTGAGCGACGCTTCGTAAAGGTCATCAAGCTTGGACAAGAACTTGGCTGGTTCGGCCTTCATCTTCTTTACACATGGCGGGCAACAGACGTATACAAAGTGCCCATCGACAATACCGTGCTTCGAATCGGCAGAGATTTCATTGTCCGTCATCACCAAGCAGTGTCCTTGGGCTTTGGCGAAGTTGGTTCGGATCTTTTCAATGTGCTTGGCATCCGGCTTCGCCTCTAGGCATGCTTCACAACAGACATAAAGCACCTCTTTGGTTTCTGGATTCGTCATCTTGACCGGCTTGGCATGGTCAGTGAGGGACTCGCCCGACACTGGACATATCGCTTGCACAGCTATCCGCAGACGCTCGCGACGTTGCTCAGACGTTTCGTCTTTTGCTGTTTGCGCATAACTTGATGCTGCCGCAGTGAAAACGAAAAGGAGAGCGAGAATACTGTTCTTGATCATGGTTTGGTCCTCTATGGAACAAGGGAGTTGGAAAGGGATAGCGAATTCATCGAAGTGGAACTTACAACTTCAGAGATGCTACCCAGTGATTCACTTCAGTCAGATCATCTGCGCCGACGATCGTCATTTGCCGATCTTGATTTCTCCAGCTAACGGCTAGTTGCCCAGCTGACTCAATAATCTTGCAAGGCATGCCCGCGCACTGCGTCTCAATTGACGGGGAGTCGCCAAACCAGACAGGTTGCTCATCTCTGTGTTCAAAAACAATCAGTGATGTGCCGTCGCTTCGCTCACAAATGGTTGCCGAGCATTTGCAGCATGGCATGTTCAAAACGTGTGTTGACACACGTGTGAACCCCTCGGGAACACTCTTGAATAATGCCGGCTGATAACCAAGATATTTCGTAGCTTCTTCGGTACCTAGTTCACGGCCGTCGTACTTCTCGCTCAGTTTGGACAAGGCGATCTGAGGTTCCGTTCTGGCTGAGCGGAATACCTCGGCAAAATCTACAGCCATGGCAGCATGATCGTGCAACGCATTAGCGGTGTCGTGATTATCGGGCGCAGCATAGCGCAGTGCCGAAACCAGGATAAGAACACCAGCAGCCGCGGCCAAAATAGAAGTGCCATAACGCTTGGCCCAATCCCTCCATTGGAATTCTGTCGAAGCAAGTGTCACAACAGGAGATTCAAGTTTGCGAGAAACTTGTTCCCATACTGCTTCCGTATCGACTATCCGCTCCGAACGTCGCATCAATACGCCCATCGAGCGGTATTCAGACATCAGCCCACGGCATGCATCGCATTGCTCAACATGCTCCTCCAGTTGGAGACAAGCCGCGGTGTCGAGCTCTTGGTCGATGTACGCCGACAAGTGCTCTGCAACCATATCGCAATTCATTCTTATGCCTCCCAGCCCAAGTGGATCAGAGAAGTCCTCAATTCGTTTCTAGCCTTGTTTAGTCGTGAACCAACGGTACCTTCGGGTATGCCCAGAACGCTTGCGATCGCTGAGTATCCAAGCCCTTCGACTTCTTTCATGTGCAAAATCGCTCGCTGCTCACCCGTGATTTGCTGCATAGCCAACTCAAGAACCTCGATATCTTCGTCTGCTTGAATCTTTTGATTAAAATCTAAAGACACTTCTCCAGCCTCCGCGACTTTTTGAATGCGCTGTTCTTCCCGTTTCATTTTTCGCAGGTACTGCAAGCTTTGATTCACAGCCATGCGGTGCGCCCATGTTTCGAGCGTCGATTCGAAACGAAACTGACTAAGCCTCGAAAACAAGTGGATAACGAAGTCCTGCATCACGTCGTCAGCATGACTATCGCCAACAATCTTTCGAATGACTCGATAGCACCTGGCTGCCAATAGCTCGTAAATGTGCTTTTGTGACTCTCGATGTCCGTTGCTGGCACGACTAATCCACAGCGTCAATTCTTCTTTAGTCAGCGGTGATGCACGATCCTCCGCTTTTCCATTCATCTCATTGGATGACTCTGTTGGTATCATTCTTCACTCCTTCCCGCCGAAAAGAGAAAACTGCCCGAAGCCTTCGGAAGCTTCGAGCAGGACTCAATCTCAGACCGTACTTGTCGTCGATCTAGCGAAGGCAGCAAGGTTGATCTACAGCACAGCAGTAAGCATTTTTCATGCAGCAGGAAGCTTCGCTAACGGAGGCCTCAGACGCTGCATTCGTGCTTTGCTGACTTCCATTTACCGAGTAGGAAACTGCGGAAAGAGCGAGAACGCTCAAAAGAGCGAGTTTTGTCAACATGATTCACCTATTTTGTATAAGAAACTAAAAAGCCAGTGGTGTGTGCCTGAAGTTAAGCACACAGCCAGTCAACAATCCCGAAGCTATCGGATTGTCGGTCTTCTCATTTCTTCCAAACACAGGCGATCGACTGCCAGGAACAACCCTCGAAGGGAATTGGAACTTCATGTCTTTGAAACACAATCCGTTGCGCACGAGGGATGACGTCCCAAGTCGCGAGGCTAGTCGCGATATACTGCACAGCAATGGACGCAGATCGAGGTTCGTGCTGAGCAGTAGCGCTAGAAATAGCTTTCGCGCATTGGCATTCGTTGCTCCCCGCAACGCTGGAAGTTCGAAGTCCCTCGGAATTCACACTTCTCGCACCGGATGCTTGGGCAGCAGCACATTTGGGGCAGTTTGGCGCTAGGGACGCGTTTGGCATCGCGTGATCAGCGCTGGCTGGCGTAGCCACTTGCGCAGTCGCCAGACTTGCAATGATCGTTCGCGAGAGGCAGCAACACGAAACTCCGCCAAAGATTTGACTGTACGCAACCGCGAACAGCAAAACGATATGGAGGGTAAGTGATGACATGACTCGTGCTTTTGCTTCAAATTTCGAGGCTTACGTGCTTTGGATGGACCTCAAGCCGCGTTCCTTCACGGAATTTCCGATTTTTTTCCGATTTTGGCTCCGCGAGTCGAAGTGCCGGCAGATTCCCCCGCGAACAGGACCATTCTACCTGAAGAATCGGTGCCGTGCCGGCATCCAACCTAGCGATACGGCCACTTCACCTCTACGCCAATAAGAGACGCAAAAATGAACCAAGAACCACGTAAACAGGCCTTCCAGATCACTGGCATGACCTGCGGCCACTGTAAATCAGCGGTTGAGTCAGCCATCCGAGCCACCGATGGCGTAACCGCTGCCCAGGTTGATTTGAAAGCAGGAAAAGCAGTTGTCGAGGGGCAATTCGTCGACAAATCAATAATGGCTTCCGTCGAAGAAGCCGGCTATGAAGCAGTAGCCTCTAGTTAGCAACCTCCAGCCAAGTGGTGGGCCTCTTAGACGAGGAGATCGATAATGATGAATGCTGACCAGACGGTCGAGATTGGCGTCAAGGGCATGACCTGCGCTGCGTGTGTCCGACGCGTCGAAAATGGACTGCGCAAGATCCCATCAGTGACCAGCGCTTCAGTCAACCTCGCGACGGAGCGTGCGGCGGTCGAGTTCGACCATTTCCCACAAGCTGGCGAACTCGAAACGATCCAACTTGCGATTACAAAGCTGGGTTATGAGCCAGTTGAGCTCTCCACGGTGCGAAACGCGGGTTCGATTGAGGACAACGATTTAGACGCTCAGCGATTGTGGCATTTGTTCGTCGGAGCAGCGATCTTTGCACTACCGATCGTTGTGCTTGCGATGGCTCCCATGTTGTCCGACGGAGTCATGAGTTTGATGATGTCCTGGTTGTCGATGGAGCAGTGGAATTGGGTCATGTTCGGCTTGGCCATTCCTGTTCAATTCTGGTTTGGCGGACGCTTCCTTCGACTAGGCGCAAAGAGCCTCTTTTCAACATCTCCCGATATGAATTCGCTGATTCTTCTGGGGACGATGGCCGCTTTCCTCTACAGCACTGTTGTCACGGTTTTTCCCCAGTGGATTCCTCCGCAATCGCGTCATGTCTACTTTGAAGCGTCAGCAGTGGTGATCACGCTGATCTTGTTAGGCAAATTCCTTGAAACGAAGTCCAGGCATCAAGCGTCTGACGCAATGAAGGTACTGCTAAAACTGGTACCGAAAATGGCCACAGTTATACGCAACGGTGAAGCGGTAACCATTCCTGCGGAGGCTGTTGTCCTTAATGATGTTGTTGAAGTCCGCCCTGGATCTGCCATCGCAGTGGACGGTGTGGTCGTTAGTGGTTCTACCTATATCGATGAGAGCATGGTGACTGGTGAGAGCGTACCAGTGGCCAAGGAAGCGGGGGACGAAGTGGTGGCAGGTACGATCAACGGCAGCGGAAGTATTCAGTTTCGAGCCACTGCCATCGGAGCCGACACGACTTTAGCGAAGATCGTGGCGTTCGTTGAATCTGCGCAGGCTTCCAAGCCGCGCATTCAAGGCATTGCTGATCGAGTCGTCGCGTACTTTGTACCCGTGGTGTTGTTGATCGCATTGCTTACTGCCCTCGCATGGCTTTTCGTAATGCCTGGCGGCTCAATCGATCAAGCACTCATCCATGCGGTCGCTGTACTCATTATTGCTTGCCCATGTGCAATGGGACTCGCGGTTCCTACGAGTGTGATGGTGGGTACGGGCAAGGCGGCGCAACAAGGGATTCTGTTTCGCTCGACGGATGCGATCGAGTCTTTGAGCCAAGTTGCATTGATCGCTTTTGATAAAACCGGAACGCTGACGGTTGGAAAACCGCACCTCTCGCTATTCCACGTATTGCCACCGTTCTCGAGTGACGACTTGCTGGCCCAACTGGCTCTCGTAGAACAGCGATCGGAGCACCCTTTGGCCACGGCTATTGTGGATGCCGCTGCCAAAGGGCCCAAGTCGCCTCTTACCGTAACCAGCTTCAACGCCATTGCAGGCGCGGGAGTTGAAGCCGAACTATCCAACGGTCACGCGATAATCATCGGCTCGGAAAAGATGATGCGAGAACGCCGCATCGAAACATCGTCGTTTGATGCACAAGTAGCTGATGCAATGTCCGAGGGGAGCGGATACTTTTTCGCGGCCGTCGATGGTTCGCTCGCCGCGATCATGATCGTGTCAGATCCGATCAAACCATCGACGCAAAGCGCAGTGGAGCATCTAAAACAATCGGGCTACGAAGTGGCGCTCATCTCAGGGGACAATGAGCGAACCGCGTTATCCATTGCAGATCGCTGCGGAATACCAGCAACGATGGTCTATGCGGAAGTACGTCCGAATGACAAGGCTGACGTGGTATACACGCTCAAGCGAGACGGACGGCGTGTGGCTTTCGTGGGCGACGGCTTGAACGATGCTCCTGCACTAACGATCGCCGATGTCGGCATCGCGATGGGCACAGGAACAGACCTTGCGATCGAGAGCGCCGACGTGATCGCCATGTCTGGCGACATTCAAAATATTCCGCGTGCGATAAGCTTGTCGAAGGCCGTGATGTTGAACATCAAGCAGAATCTGGGCTGGGCGTTTGGCTACAACGTTTTGCTTATTCCCATTGCAACCGGCCTGCTTAAACCCATGACAGGTCTGAGTCTGTCACCGATAGCGGCAGGTCTGGCGATGAGTCTCTCTAGCTTCTTTGTCGTGACAAACGCATTGCGATTAAGGTCGTGGCGATGAGTTCGGTTTCGAGCCGCGCCTGAAGCGCGGCCCGAAACAACAGACTCTTCCTTTTACTTCCCGGTTGTTGCTATGCAATCATTTCTGAACTTGCTTGAGCATGTCGCGACATTCCTTCGCGCACTCTCGGCAGGATTTAGCACATGCGGCCATATGTTCATCATCGGGAAATTTTTCACACGCAGCCGCACACTCTTCACAACACTTGGCGCAACATTCGAGCATAGGCTTAGCTAAGGGACTGTTGCGGGCACACAGTGTCGCGCATGTTTTGCAGCACTCGGCGCAGTCAGCGCACATTCTAGCGGTTGCCTGATGCTCCTTTTTCCCTTCCGAAAGCATTTTCAGGCAATGATCGAAACAGCTATCGCACTCGACTTGGCAAGCGGCACAGACTTCGGCGCATTTCTTCATTTTCGAATCCTCATGTTGGTCAGCAAATGCCGCGAGCGGAACAATCGCGGATAGGGCGAACGCGGCAACAAGTGAAAAGTGGGACATAACAAACCTCGCATTGAATTGGCTTAGATGACCTCGAAAAGTTCGAGCCTTCGTGATGAAGCCCCCGCAGCACTCATGCCGGAATGCGGTATTTCTTGCAGATAAAGCAAGTATCGAGAAAATGCCAAAAAAATCAAAAAAGCTGTGAAGGCAATTCAATTGAGCTTCATCTGAGCACTCAAGCAAGATTTGGCGAGCATTCTGCAAACGACTGGAGCAGTGCCGAATCTGGATGAGCGCCAATCGAGCAGGACGGGTGCACCGCGTTCGAAAATAATCCAAAGTTCGCTGAAGAAAGTGTCTGCCAAATGCATCCAAACTCAAGGTTGCGGAAGTGGTTTCATGCAACGCGAGGTCCAATAGTGAAATACGAGGTTGAAAAATGAAGTCAGTAGCTATGTTTTTGATGTTGGTTCTTTTTGCGGTTAGTCTTGCAATTGCGGCGAGTGTCGCAAGCAACCCGACCACTGATGTGTCACAATCATGCGTTTGCTCCAGTTGCTGTACCGACGGCGGCTGCTGCTGTGAAACCGGGATTTGTAGCTGCGCACAGTGCACATGCGAATGCTGCACAAGCGATTCCAATGCCTGTGAGGCCACTTGTTGCGGAGGCAAAGAATCCAGCTCAGCCGCCAGCACGCTCACACAGGGTGTCGAGAGTGGTACGTGCCCAATGTGCCCATCCGAGAAGGGACTGAAAAAGGTCGTCTCAGGTGCCAAGTAGATTGTCAACAATACTAACCCGTTTGTTAAACCGGCAGGTTGTCAAAGAGTGTTGGTTGTCTTTAACGACCAACACTCAATGCGAGGCTAGATTCGCATTGGCCTGAAATGTTAATTAGGAAGCATTGAACAAAAATTTGTCTCGACGATCGGGGAGGAATCGTTATATCCACAAACGAAGAAGGAATTGAGCGCGTTGCCATGCGTTATGAGACATTGGTGATAACGGATGCAGCATTCACGCTCGCTCCGCGAAAAATCGATAGGCTTGTGTATTCACTACTTCGACGCGTAGGTATTGCCGACTTCAGCCTGCTCATGTGTTCCAACGTCGAACACTTAGCTGCATCCGGACAAAAGTTACCCGACGGGATTGAACTAATTGAACTATCGGTCGAGAGCTTCGATATTCTTTCACAGTGCAACCCGCTCTTCCAGTGCGAAGCTTTTCAATATCTCGATCGTAAAAGATTTCGTTGCTATGCATTAATGGCCAGCGAAGCGATTGTTGCATATGCCTGGGTTGGCACGGGCGATATTCCAGCCGCGCATAACTCCAGCGGACATGTATGGACAGGTCTTCCGTTATTTCTGGATCCTGAGACCGCTTATCTTTTCGCCGCATTCGTAAAACCTGAGCATCGTGGAAAGCGGTTATATCAAGTGCTCATTAGTCAGGCAGCAGAGATTCTTAGGGCGGACGGAGTCCTGCGAATTGCTTTAACGACTGACGCCAACAATGCACGAGCGATTCAGGCTGTAAAACGGATGGGATTCGAAGTTTGTGGAGTAACAACGTTTTGTGCGTTTGTTGGCTGGAGAAGAGCTTACTACTGCGTTTCGTCAAGCTTCGAGCCGAGTAAAGTTGGACAATACGTGGGTGACCCCCGCACTCGCTAGCAAACCGGCCTTCGTCAATCCGAGATCCCGACACGCATTCAACATTACTTCGACATTCATGCTCCGAATCAGTTTTATTTCTGAAGGTGAGTCGCGAGCGAAGCATCAAACTTGCATGTGTGGACCGGATGGCGGTTCACGACCTCACAGAAGTCGACATCTTTGTATTCACGATGTCGCAATTCATGTTCTTGAAGGGAACTATGATGAGTATCGAAAGTTTTGGAAAATTTGCAGCTTCGATCGCACTGGTAGCGGGTCTCGCACTTGCCTTTCCGCAAGTGACACAAGCCCAATCACGGATCAATGACAAGGTGTCGAGAAACAATGGGGCTGGCTTTTGGGCCAACCAGCGAACGTCTCGCAACATCCAACATGCCAGAGACTATTCAACTGGAATCCAGCGGTATGCGACTCAATCGCCGATGATTCAAACGCAGGTGACGCAAGCAGAATCCCAGATGCTTGGTCAGCAATTGCAGGCCATTCAGCGTGATTTGGTAATTGTTCGTGACGAACACGCAACTAACCCGAAGGTTGTCGCGCAAGTCAAGAAGATCGAAACGCAACTCGGCCAAGCGAACGCAGTCCAGAAGTCGCTTCATGAAGAATGCTGCAAATCATCACCAGATGGAAAAATGTGCGCAGAGATGTGCAGCAAGATCCAAGTATCGCTAGATGAAATGAAGAAGGAGCACGACAAGCTGCTAAAGGAGCTCGGTCACGAAGATGCCGCACACCATGCGGCAGGTGGACATGAGCCTCTCGATCATGAAACGCCGGCACCAAAGCCTGGGAAGTAAAGTTTTTATCGCCCGTGCTCACCTTGAACAATCGTTAGTAGGCAGTTCGCCTTTTGCGAGCTGCCTTTGGCGTATCATCGCTGGAATCTTTCCATTCAGTCGGTTCCTCTACGCTTCTTTTATTCGCGACTATGACTGACGAAGAGCGTGCACGATTGAAATTGTTGAAGCTTGGATTGCTGGAGGTAAACCAGAGATCACGCCAACACAAAGGGAAATTGCTGATCCGGAAAACGCCTGTGCTACGGACGGTCGGAAGGCAATAGTCGCTCCCTCAGCTCCGATCGCAAAACCACCGAGACTCAGCGCGAGCATCGCAAGCAACGTTCCGGTTACGCCTCCCACCAAGCATAAGAGTGTGCTTTCGGTGAGAACCAGACGCATGGTGGTTAGAGGACGCACGCCGATGGTCTGCAACACTGCGTATTCCTTGATGCGATCCTGGACACTCATGACCGTTGTAGTAGCCACAAGCGATAACACCAGACCGACACACGCGTAGCCGAGCCAGTGGGCAAACCCGATGAGGTCGACAAGATCCGAAAGTGTGCTCGCTTGAAACGCTCCTTTACGACGCGTTTTGGTTGCCACGGCACCAGCTCGCAACTTGGAGTCGATTTCACTTGCCACGCGATCGGGATCGGCATCGTCGGTCAATTGGACCTCGTGCTGAGTAACCAGTCCGGCTGCGTTGAGGCCGCGGGCATACTGCAGAAAAGCGAGACTCGTATAAATAAGGTTTTCTTCGGAAGGCACCGTCGACGAAAAAAGCCCTGCTATCCGCACCGAAATGTCACCGATCGAAAACTGGTCGCCGACTTTTAAGCCTCGACGATTCGCAACATTGCGCCCGACAATGGCTGCATCGCGTTGTGATTGAAACTGTTGCCAGCTACCGCTTACAAGCGTGAGTGGTCGCGACTTTTGGATCTGGATGGGGTCGGCACCGTTGAACACCACGATGTCCAAGCTTGCTCGACAGTTATTCGTCCACACTTGGATAGGCATGACATCGCGCACCCCATTAATCTCACGGATCTTCGTTGCATAATCCTCTGGCAAGCGGCTGGTGGTTGGGCAAAAGCGATTTTCCTGAAACACAATCAAGCTGCGATCCGCATCGGAACCCGTCGTCAGCCGATGAAGCCCTTCTTGAACAGAGCCAACGAAACAAAAGACGAACATCGCTACCGCTGCACCCGATACCGTCAGCAGCGTTCGAGTACGGTGTCGCCACAATGTTTTCAAGACATAACCAATCATCGAGCTGCTCCTTCAGCGCGAGCCAGGAACTTGCCCCGATCAAGGATTAATTGCTTGGTTGCAATGGCCGCGACGTTGCTATCGTGCGTGACCATCAACATCGTGATATTGAGTTCACGATTGAGTCTCTGCAGAAGTATCTGAACTTGGTCGCTGGTTTCTGCGTCCAGACTCCCAGTCGGTTCATCCGCCACGACAACTTTCGGATGAGCCACTATTGCACGAGCAATGCCCACGCGTTGTTCTTGTCCACCGGAAAGCTGGCGGGGATAGTGGTTTGTTCGATCGCTCAAGCCGACCGCCTCTAGAGCCAGTTCAACTCGTTGCCTTCGTTGCGCGGAGGATAACTTCAACAGCAGCGTTGGTAGTTCAACATTCTCATAAGCGGTCAACACAGGAATGAGATTGTGTGTCTGAAATATGTACCCAAGGTTGGCAGCTCTCCAATCAGCAAGCTGCGTGCGAGACAACTTGGTCACATCTGTCCCATCGACAGTAATTGTTCCCGCATCGGGCCGGTCAATTCCGCTCACCAAGTTAAGCAGCGTGCTTTTGCCGGTACCGCTGGGACCCATTAAGGAGATGAACTCGCCTTCCTCAATGTCCATGCTGATGTTGTCAAGTGGCGTGATGGTCTCTTCGCCCTTGCTAAAGCTCTTGCTTACACCACGAAGTTCTACGAGTGCCATCTATTTCATTCCTATAATTGGATCGTCGCTTGTTACATGCACCCTCGCACCCTCGCTCAGGCCATCTCTTCCTGAAGCGATCAACTTATCTGTAACTTGGAGACCTGATTTGATTGCGATGAGGTCATCGGCCGCTTTACCACCTAGCTGCACCGTGCGTTTTCTCGCTTTTGAATTCTCATCAACTATCCATAGAAACGATTGTGAATCGCTAGCCTGCACGAAAGACTCTGGAACGAATATGCGCTCCGCCTCTCTCATTGAATCGGACGATACGTCGCTTTTTAGAGCCAGAAAAGCGGCTGTGACGAGCATCTCGGGGCTCACTGACAGAGGTGGATCAAGCAACTCAACCTTGACCTCTAATGTATTCTTCTGAATGTTCGCCGAGCTGGTTATCTGCAGCACTTGACCGTGGATTACATCGGCAGAAGAGGCGGTCTCAATGTTGACCTGTTGGCCCGGCGTGACCATCGGGACGTCCTCAAGTCGCACATCAACTCGCACCTGAAGTTTTTGTGGATCATACATTTCGACGACCGTACTCGAGCTTTGTCCAGCCGTTGTTTCAAGACCCATGACTCGCGATCCAGGAGATGCGACCACTTTTAGAATGCGACCCTGCATCGGAGCGCGTACTGTGCTCCGCTCGAGGGCAAGTTCCGCTTGGCGTACTTGCAGCTTAGCTTCATTTCGATAAGCCTCCGCCGATTGAACCTTCGCTTCTGCTTCTTGCAGTTGCCGAGTTTCCTCTACCAGCAACTCCAATTGCCGTTCAAGAGCGTGAACGACTTCCTCGAGCGCACTGACCTCGCGTTCCAGATTAGGTTCGCGTTGTTTCAACTCTTGCAAGTTTGCTGTTGCCATCGCATGCTCGTTTTCGGCTTTCGCGATCGTGTTATCTGAGATCGCCCCCTTGGCTGATTGCTTTCCTGCCATACTACCAAGCGTGTATTTAACGCTCGATTCGGCAGACTTGATAAGGAAGGGCAGTTTGGCTAACTCTGTTTTTGATTTCGTCAAATTGCTCATTGCATCGGCCAGTTGAATCTTCAAGTGCACGGGATTGTCGAAGCGAATGCGAGCTGCGGAAAGCTCCGCCTTCGCGCGATTAAGTTCACCTTCGCGGATTGCTAGGGCATTCTTCGCTTGCTCAAGTACCAATTCCGCATCGATGGAAACCAATCGTGCGATTGGCTCCCCTTTTTGAACTGTTTGCCCGCCCACGACCATTAGCTCCTCGATAACACCGGGAGTCATCGCGGCAA
The DNA here is from genome assembly GCF_056494165.1 of Njordella aestuarii. Taxonomy (NCBI): domain Bacteria; kingdom Pseudomonadati; phylum Planctomycetota; class Planctomycetia; order Pirellulales; family Pirellulaceae; genus Njordella; species Njordella aestuarii. The sequence goes on along the minus strand of NZ_CM151397.1, from coordinate 4,298,753 downwards.
CGCTAATGGCAGTTGGACGAGGCTCGATCCAGCCTGGCGCTTGGAATAGCGTTGTACCTGCTTGCTGAAGCTCAGCTCGTTTTACAATCACCGGAACGACCGTCACTGCGCGAGCCGGCATAAAGCGAGAGCCCGCCGCAGCGAAAAGCAGCATCGCAAAGCCCAACAAAACGGCGACAGGTAATACAAACCGCGACCACCATCGCTTCTTGTGTTGAAGTGATGGTGTTTTGGTTGCGCTGATTGTCGGCGTACGATCTAGCGCCAGGCTGCTAAGATCTAGTTGTTCTTTTGCCACGATCATTTACCTGGCCGAACAAACACTTGGTTGGCGGCAACGGTAAGGTTGCCTTGTTCATCACGCTTGGCTTTACCTTTGACAACCACCGTCGAGAGCTCTTTGACCTTTAGTAGGTCACGAGCACTTGAGGCAACTGGCTTGCCTGCCTCATCCACGAGTTTGATTGTTGCGATATTCTCCTTAACTGCTTCTGTCTGACAGCAATAGTCCCACGGAGTTGGACAACCTTCATCGTCCGCGCAGTAAGGTACTTTGGGATCGACGATCGTGAACGCTGCCAGTCCTTCAACAAACGGCTTGCTTGATCCACCGATCAAACCAACAAGGGTAACTTCTTGACCGTCTTCGCTCTTTGCTCGAGCTTCACCTACGGGCATGGCTCCCGTGGGCTCGCTTTCAACAAGAAAAGACGAAGTGGATTGGCTGGTATTCGCAGTCGATGAGCTACTGTCTTTCGACTGACAGCCGACAGAGGCAAGAGTTAAAACGACCAACGCGATACTTAAGAAAACTTTCATCTTAACGCTCCAAAACGAAACAAGGGTTTTCAAAACTAAACAGCTTTAAGGCTCGCTGCGACTTCTGCTCGCAGCGCTTTCAGTGCCGGTGGTAACGCACCAACGACACCCAATAACAGTCCGACGCTGCAACCAATTAAGATCGCTACGCCGTCGATGCGTAACGTAAACGCACCCATCGTGAACCGAACTGCCATTCCATTCAGCAAGGTCAGCGCGATCACTCCAGAAACGAGCGATCCGGCTGCAGATAGAAGCACACCTTCTTGGATCAAACTGATCAAGATAGCGCAACGGCGGTAACCGATCGCCTGCAACGTCGCTATTTCCCGGACGCGGCCTGCAACCGCTCCGTACATCATGTTCAGCCCAGCGAAAATCCCCGCACTGGACACCAGCACTACGACCAGCCAAGCCAACAATCGAACGGGCTTATAGTGTTGTTGTAGCGTTGCGTAATACTCAGTTTCCGCTATCGCCCGAAGCTCAAGGTCTGTTCGTTCCTTGCAAAACAATTCAACTTCAGCGGGTGAACTGCCCGGCGATAGGAGCAACGCCACTAAACTAATGTCTTGCCGCTTTGATGTAGTTTGAAAATCGGACAACCTGCACCAAATCTCAGACTCATAAGCAGCACCGCCGGCCGCGAATCTTCCACTGATGTTCCACGAACGTCCCTCGAACTCGATACTCTTTCCAATAGCGAGTTCATCTTCGCGGCTTCCTAGCTTTGCGGCCGCCAATCGCCCTACCATCACCTCGCCGTCACTTGGCCAAGCACCATCGACCAACTGAACTGAACGTCGGACCAGGGGCGCGGCGAGAGTTACACCCCGCACCAATCCCAATCCGCCTTCATTGTTTTCGCTCTTAACTCGTGTGCCTGCATATAACTCGGGCGACGCATGATTGAGTCCAAATCGCTTGATCGTTCCATCTACACTGGCAGTCAATAAGGATGGCGTCCGGGCAGGGATGGATGAGTTCTCAATGTTCTCTTCCGAGTTCACCGAGTAAACCAATACGACGTTTTGGTCGCCGCTTGCGGTCAACGACTGTTCAAGTCCACGAATGAACCCGACCACCACGAACACCAACATCACGACAGTGGCCAGTGCCATCATCGTTAATGCAGTGCGCACCGGTCGCCTAGCCAGATTGCGAACGCCGTATTCCCAGGGAAGCAGCATGAAGGAGGTCTTACTTAGGCTGGATCATCACGCTGCGAAAAGTTTGCGCAGCACCGAATCTCAACAAGTGAATCTGAATCGTTGTCCTACCGAACAACACTTAGAAGAAACGCAAAGGCGTTGGCTGGCTCAGATCTGCCAAGATTGAAGCGCTATACGCGCATCGCTACCCGTGAATGCATGCTTCACGACGATTCTCGAATGCCCATCAGCGAAAAACGAACTGACGGGGCTTCGTAGTTCGATGTGTATCCGATGAAACCAGCAAATCCCATCGGAAGATTGTGGAAGCTCAACCGGACTAGCCACAATCGCCCCTTCGCAAATGCAATTCTTGCACTCGCAATCGCGATCATGTGGCTCGGGGGCAGCAGGGACCTCTGTTTCCACGCAGTCAAAGCAACATTCGCACGTCGCGCAAGCACTTTCGACGCTGGAAGCTGGGAGCGGTTGGCAGCCCAAACAACTAAGCGGACAGGTCAACAAGTTGACGATTAAGAGTAGTGCTACTAGAGGCGATCTCATTCCGTTAAGGATAGCTCTTGGACGTCTTTGAGGCAATGTCAGCCACCGAACCGCACGGATTTTAGACCTTTTGATGCCCCACGATCAACGCAAATCAGATATTGGCCGGTGACCGACCACTAGGGAAAGCCTGCTTCATTCGGGAGATTCGGACTTTTCGCTAAAGGTGCCCCAATTGTTGATTCGATACCAAAAAGGAAGTCCCAGATCGGTTTTCTTTTCCACAGCTTCTGCCCTGGATTGCCCAATGCTTCGCACTCCGCTAACACGATTCGCTCAATGCGCCGTGTTTGTGGCTGCGATCATTTCCGCCTTGATCCCTCCCTCGTCGCTGGCTTGTACGCACTGCCTGCTGCGTGATGTGATTGAGATCGCCGGTCACAACTCTGATTGCCAACATGATCACGACGAGCATTCGTGCGAAGCTCCTTGCTCCGATTCGAATGACTCCGGTTCTCAGGACCAACATCAAGACGACAATCACCATTCGCACCGCGATTGTCCGTGCTGCATCGGTGGTTTTGAAAACGCATTATTGCTTTCTGGTTCAGTTAATCGACTAGCCGATATTGCGACGGTCACTCCAGCGTGGTCAGGGTTTGAGTATCAGCAGCGTTCGATGAAGCAATTTCAGCACCTTTATCTCGACAAGTCGACTCGGTCTACCTCTTTGCCAAACGTGCTGCGCATTTGAACCGAGCTTGGCGTTAACCATCGCCAATTCTTTTTTGTTCGGATCACTACTGGCACTCGATATTTTTACTCGAGAAAGCCCTTTGCTACTCAGTGCGCTTGCTTCGGAGGGAGCTCCATGAAAATGAACATTGCACAATGGATCGTCTGCTCAGCCGCTTGTATGGCGGTTGGCTGCAGTGGACTGGAGCGACACATCCGTCCAAGCGAGCAAGCAACAGTCTATGCATCCCCAAGTTTGCAAAGCGACGCTGTTAGCCAAAGCAAGACGGGCATCGATACACCGTTGGACCAAAACCACGCATTGCGAAGTCAACCGGTTTCGCAAGCCGCGTATGCTCATCAGTCCTCTCAAGCTTCCGGTGTGGTCGAACCCGCTTCCGTTGACGTTGTCATGGTCGACCCAGTGACCTCGAATGAAGCCATTGCTGACGGTGCGACGCTCGAAGAACTCCTGTCGCTTGCGTTCGCGAACAATCCAGCCATTAAAGAACTGGCCGCGACGACTCAGATCGCAGCAGGTTATCGCACACAAGTCGGTCTGTACGCCAATCCGATGCTGGGCTACCAGGGCCAACAGTTGGCTGACGCCGGGACAGATCAGCACCTACTATTCGTTCAACAGCAAATCATTACGGGCGATAAGCGTGCACTGAATCGTGCTGTACTTAATGAAGCCGTACGAGCCCAAGTACAAGAACTAGAAGCCCAAAAGCTTCGAGTTGCGACAGACATCAAGACCGCCTATTACGACAGCCTTCGAATTCAAGAACAACTGGCATCGATCGATCAGTTTTTTGAATTGCTGAAGCAAGGGGTGAATGCGGCTGAGAAACGTATGCAAGCAGGCGAAGGCTCCAAGATCGACCTTTTGCAGACTCAAGTTCAACTCAAGCAGCTGGAACTTGATCGAAGGCAGCTTTCAGCCTCGCTGTCGGCCCGACTGCGGGAGATCGTTGCTCTAGCTGGCATGCCGAACATTCAGTTACAGGCGGTCGCGGGAGAACTGCCGAAGCTACCAGCGAACCAAGACTGGAAAGCAGTTGAAGATGGACTTGTTGCGACCAGTCCCGAGTACGCTGCTGCTCAAGCTCGAATCCGTCAAGCCAGCGCAGCGATCCGACGTCAAGAATCTCAGCCCTTACCAAACCTAAACGTCCAGTTCGGAGCAGGCGTCGATAACAGCACCGACTCGGGCATGATGAATGTGCAGGTTGGTGCGCCAATTCCAGTTTTCAACAAGAACCAAGGCAACATCGCTGCGGCTCGCGCTGAGTACTGTCGAGCGGTGCAAGAAGCACAGCGCATCGACAACGCGATTCGTGCGCGGCTCGCGATTGCTTCTGGGGACTACGCTCGAGCAGCCGAGGCCGTCGACATGTACTTAAGCGAACTTTTGCCCGCTGCCCAAGAAACATTGGATCTAGCCGAGGGCGCGTACCGAGCCGGTGAACAGGATTTCATCCAGCTACTGGTTACGCGACGAACGTACTTTGACACGAACCTTGCCTACATCGCAGCTCGTGCCCAACTGGCCACGGCGCAGGCACAAATCGATGGTTATCTGCTGACCGGGGCGCTCAATGCTGTCATTAATAACAGCGGAGACGACTCGCTTCGGGGACTAACCCTTGACCAGGAATAAGCGTCTCTGATTCGATCGCAGCTCAGAATGAACTAGTTACCTAACCGTCGTTGCGGTATCATTAAAAGGTCCGCGTGCCATGAACTTCAATCCCGTAATTCGTAAAAGTTGGCTCGTAATGTTCTTTGCCATTCGCCTTTTGACACTGGTTGCCTTCACCGCTCACGCGGTGCTCGGTTGCTGTTTGTCTCATGGCAGCTGCATGCAAGAACAAGCCGCCATCTTAACGGGGCATGGCTGCGACCACGATGGACATGCGTGCGATTCACATGGACACGATGATGAACACGCATCGAACGGTCACGAGATAGCCACAGCGTCGATTGCCGAGAATGGCGTTGATACTTGCCCGTTGGAAGGACACGGCCACTCCAATCATTGTGATGACGGCCAGTGCGTATTTGGAATCGCCGAAGCTCCGACTAGTTTTTCAGACCTCCAGTCCATCGCCAATCCAGTTTGGATCAATGCGTCCGTTGACTTTTGGCAAGTTGCATCCCGCGCTGCTGACTTCGTTGGCAGTTGGCTGGATGGTCCGCCAAAGGCACCTCTTAATCGCGCCGTACACCAAGTGTGGCTAATTTGATAGGGCATTCGCACGTCCGAGCAACAACGCTTGTTTTTGCTGGTCGTTTCTTCAGCCCACAAACGTAGTTGAATTCCTGCTTCGCAAGAGCAATCAGATGTTTGCTGCGCGTAACTCTGCGTTACTCGTAGCCCAGGTTCTTGCATTGCTGGACTGAAACAACTGCCTGCCGCAGATCAATGTGCATGCTCATCTCCACGCACATTCTAGATCGAGTGGCCGCGCGCTATCACCTTCGAAATGGATTTTCAATTGTCGAGTTTACTATGAAAAAGCTCTCACTTCAGGCGATGTTCAGCAACCCATGGATTAGATGGGGCGTTGGATTGTCATTGGTTGCCGTCGCTGTATTTTTCTATCCCAAGTGGTGGCCAGCCTTAAACGGCTGGATCGACGGAACGGTTGCTGCTCGCAAGGAATCCATGCGCGAGGCAGGCGAAGGGGATGCCCATTCAGACGAAGAGCACGACCATGCTCATGAAGAAGATGGACACGACCACGCAGGACATGACGAGAGCAGCTCGCTCGAGCTGACTCCCCAATCGCTTAAGAACCTTGGCCTAACGCCTGAGTACCTTCGGCCAATTGAGCTTTCAAACTTCTATCGTACCGTCACCGTTCCAGCGATCGTTGTCGCGAAGCCGGGCCGAACCGACATCAAGGTCTCTTCGCCCATGATCGGCATTGTGCAACATGTACACGCCGTGAGCGGCGAGGCAGTCGTACCGGGGGATATGCTTTTTGAAGTTCGTCTGACGTATGAAGATCTCGTCGACACGCAGACGCAGTTGCTTAAGAACTTGGCTGACGTTGCTGTGGAAGAACGCGAGATCACGCGGCTTGAAGAAGTGACTCGCTCCGGTGCAGTCGCCAGTAAGATCTTGCTGGAACGGCAGTACGCTCTTCAAAAACTGCAAAGCTCAATTGCCGCCCAACGAGCTGCACTGAAACTGCATGGGCTGAGCGACGAGCAAATCGACACGATTGTTCGCGAACAACGCTTGCTGCGCGATCTCACCATTGTCGCTCCGGAAATCGACAATCATTCACATGATGAAAATAATCTGCGATTGAGCGATCGCCGATTTCGAGCAGCCTCCTTTCAGCCTCAGAATCAACCACCGGCAGTTCACGAGCCAGAGCCGTTGATCTTGGAACGATTGAGCGCTTCAAAGGGGCAAGGTGTACAAGCCGGCGAAATGCTCTGCACGCTTTCCGACTATTCGTCTCTCTACATCGAGGGCAAGGCGTTTGAACAGGATGCCCCAGCGATCGCCGAAGTTGCGGCTAAGGGCTGGCCAATCGAGGCGATCATTCCAGGAGTGTCGGGCCAAGAAACCTTAGCCGACCTTAAGTTAGCATTCGTTGCGAACGCCGTTGATGCGCAGTCGCGAACGCTGTCTTTCTTCGTCAATTTGCCAAACAGAATTCTTCGCGATGAAACCACAAACGAGGGACAAAGATTTGTCACTTGGAAGTATCGCGTAGGTCAGCGGCTTGAAGTTCGCGTCCCCGTTGAGGCTTGGGAAAAGCAGATTGTTCTTCCAGTGGATGCGGCTGTGAAAGACGGAGCGGATTGGTTTGTGTTTCAACAGAATGGGGATCACTTTGATCGTGTCGCCGTACATGTGAAGTATCGAGACCAGAAATATGTTGTGATCGAGAGTGACGGAGCAATCTTTCCAGGCGACGTGGTTGCACTGCGTTCTGCGCATCAGATGCAGATGGCCATCAAAAACAAGTCCGGTGCAGGCGCAGACCCGCACGCAGGCCATAACCACTAAGCACGGAGCACTCTCGAATGTTAAATGCATTAATCAAGTTCGCGCTCCATCAGCGCTTGCTAGTCATTGCCATCGCACTTGGATTAATCGGAATCGGCACCTGGCAGATCTTTCAGATGCCTATCGATGTGTTCCCCGATCTAAATCGCCCTCGTGTCGTGATCATGACCGAAGCGCCAGGAATGGCTCCAGAAGAAGTCGAAACGTTGATTACGTTTCCCATCGAAACCGCGATCAACGGTGCCAACGGCGTGGAAGCAGTCCGAAGCTCCTCTGGCGTAGGCATTTCCGTCATTTACGTCGAATTCGCTTATGGAACCGACGTTTACACGGACCGACAGATCGTGGCTGAACGAATGCAGTTGGTACAAGATCGCTTGCCCGCGGGCATTCAGCCACAACTCGCACCGATCTCGTCAATCATGGGACAGATCCTAATGCTGGGAATGTGGACAGACAATCCGGATGTCACCCCCATGGAATTGCGTACGGAAGCAGATTGGGTCGTCCGCCAACGCCTGCTTACGATTCCAGGGGTTTCGCAGGTTTTTTCCATGGGCGGCGAGCGCAAGCAGTTTCAGGTTCGTGTCAATCCTGATGCAATGACGCGTTACGGTGTCACGCTCGAACAAGTCGAAACTGCCGTTAGTAAGAGCAACGAAAACGGGACGGGAGGATATCTTGACCAACAAGGCCCCAGCGAATTCCTGGTTCGCAGCCTTGGACGAATTCAATCTGTCGGCGACCTGCAGGATATACCGATCACGATTCGCGATGGCCGGCCGGTGCTACTGTCGCAAGTCGCTGAGATTCATGAGGGCGCGCAAGTCAAACGCGGTGACAGTTCGGCGTTCGTACGAAAAGCTGAAGGCGAATCGGCGTTCTCCGGTGGTCCAGCTGTCGTTCTAACTGTTAACAAGCAGCCCGGCGCGGATACGAGAGCCGTTACCGATTCCATCATGGAGGCTCTTGAGGAGTTAAAACCATCGCTCTCATCGGGAGTTCGTATTGAAGCGACGTACTCGCAAAAGTCGTTCATCGATCGCGCGATAAAAAATGTCGAAGAAGCACTTCGAGATGGTGTGATCCTCGTGGTCATCATCTTGTTCTTGTTCTTGATGAATGTACGCACGACCTTTATCACGCTGACGGCAATTCCACTTTCGCTGGTGATGACGGCATTGATCTTTGCTGTGTTTGGTCTCTCCATCAACACGATGACGCTCGGCGGCATTGCTGTGGCGATGGGCGAGTTAGTCGACGATGCGATTGTCGATGTCGAGAACATTTTTCGACGGTTGAAAGAGAATCGCTCGGCCGCGAACCCACTTCATCCACTGTTAGTCGTCTACCGAGCGAGTGCAGAGGTTCGTCGATCGATCGTCTTCAGCACGATGATCGTTATTCTCGTGTTCCTGCCTCTGTTTGCACTTGGTGGCATGGAAGGCAAACTGTTTGCTCCGCTGGGCGTGGCGTACATCGTGTCGATTCTGGCATCCTTGTTGGTGTCGCTGACGGTGACTCCGGTGCTTTCCTATTGGCTACTGGGGAGCATCAGCAGCAAGGGCCACGAGAAGGATGGTTTTGTACTGCGAGGCGTGAAGTGGATTGGCGAACGTGTTATCCGTTTCAGCCTAGCGTTCCCGTGGCTCAATTTGGGCGTAACTGTTGCGTTAGTTGTCTTAGCCGGTCTATTCCTATCGCGACTGGAACGAGACTTCTTGCCTCCGTTCAACGAAGGCACTGTTCAGCTAAACGTTGTGTTGCCCCCCGGTACCTCGTTGGCCGCATCGGCAGGTATCAATCGCACGGTTGAGTCGGCTTTGATGGAAATACCCGACGTTCAACGATTCGTGAGACGCACTGGTCGCGCGGAATTGGACGAACATGCCGAAGGGGTCAATATGAGCGAGTACTTGATTGAGCTCGACCCGAATTCGTCACAATCTCGCGAGCAGCAACTGCAGAGCATCCGTAGCTCGATGGATCAAATCCCAGGCATCGTCACCGCCACGGAGCAGCCAATTGCTCACTTGATCTCTCACATGCTCTCGGGCGTAAAGGCCCAGGTTGGCGTGAAGCTCTATGGCGATGATCTCGATCTGCTGCGGCAAAAGGCGGAGCAAATCAAAGCTGAGATGGCAATTGTGCCTGGCGTGACCGACTTGATGATTGAACCTCAAGTCATCATTCCTCAATTGCGAGTCGAGATGGATCGAGGGCAACTCAAACAACTTGGTTTGCAAGTCAACGACGTAAATGAGTACGTCCAAACTGCGATGAATGGCAAAGTTGCCTCAGAGATTCTCGACGGCATGCGCACTTTCGATCTCACCGTTCGCATGCAAGACAACTATCGCGAGGATATCAACGCACTCAAGCGACTGCCAATTCAGTTGCCTGAGGGTGGCACAGTACCGCTTGGTAATGTCGCTCGTATTTACGAGTCTGGCGGCCCCAACACGGTGAATCGCGAGAATGTGCGTCGGCGTGTCGTCATTCAATGCAACGTGGCAGACCGTGGCGTCGTCGATGTAGTGCAAGACATTAAGAAGGCGATCGCGCCGATCATCGAGACCTTACCCGCTGGTTATTACCCAACTTACGAAGGTCAATTTCAAAGCCAACAGTCCGCGAGCCGTGTCATTGGAATCCTGTTTGCGATCTCTCTCGTCGGTGTGTTCTTCGTCCTATACACGCTGTTTCGCACCGTGAACTTGGCACTGCAAGTCATGGCTGCATTGCCGATGGCCTTCATCGGCTCGGTGGCTGCTTTGGTGCTTACCGGTCAAACAGTGACGATCGCATCGATGGTTGGCTTCATTTCGCTGGCTGGTATTGCGTCGCGAAACGGCGTGCTTCTGCTCCAGCACTACATCCATCTCGTGGAGTTCGAAGGCGAAAGCTTTACCAAGGAGATGATTGTCCGTGCGGGCCTTGAACGACTTGCACCGGTGCTGATGACTGCACTGACCGCCGGTATCGCGCTTATACCGCTGGTGCTCGCGGCCGGCGAACCGGGGAAAGAGATACTTTACCCCGTGGCAACAGTGATTCTCGGAGGCGTTGTCAGTTCGACAATGCTCGATTTCTTCGTCCACCCCGCTTTGTTCTGGCTATTCGGCATTCGGTCCGCCGAGCGAGCCGTGAAGGCTGCACACACGCAAATCGAACTCAATGACGAGGTCGTTGCTCGAGCAGCTTAGTGTTCCCCTTTTGAAAAGAGCCTTGGTGTTCAGGGCTCGTACGTTGTCGTGATTCCTTAAACGGAGTGTAAAGAGATGAAACGATTATTTTCAGTTTGCGTTGCAGGTATTGTTTCGCTGGGCTGTCTAAGTTCAACGCCCGTCTGGTCGCAACAATCCGATGCTCATGCTGGCCACAATCACGGCGATCATGCCGACCATGCGCATGGTGGCGAGACGTTGGCTTTCGTGCTTCCCGAGTGGAAAACCATGCACTTTGAAGACGCTGCCAAAGCCCAGCAGCACCTCGATATGGTGACAAAGCTTGGATGTGAAGTTAAGCAGGGTAAGCACGCCGGACATATCGATCTTTCCTACCGATGTCCTAATTGGAAGTCCATGGAGGTTAAGACTCATGCGCTCGCTGAACAATGGCTGGGTTGGCTCAAGGGAAGTGGCTTCGATGTTTCTCACGGTCATGTCGATGCGTCATACGCCGAAGGCAAGGAGTCGGTAGAGTTCCGCTTGATCAAATGGAAGTCCGTACACGGCAATGGCAGCGAACAAGAAAAGCAATTTGTTGATACGCTCACACGGCTAGGCGTTGAAGTTGCCGCTGAAAAGCATGGAAATCACAGCGATATCCGCTATCGCAGCCCCGTCTGGCGCGATGTTCACGTTGCCGACCATGCCGCTGCTGAACAGCTCATGGCATGGCTCAAAAAGAGCGGCTTCGATGTCGCGGAGCATAAGCACTAGACCACGCAAGCTATCTCAAATTCCAAACAACTTTCTCAATAAGGATCATTGAACCATGAAGTATCTCTATTTCTGCACACTGGCAGCAGTAGTGCTTGCAGCGGGTTGCAACAACGACTCAATGCAAACCAGCGAAGCCGATACACCTCTGGTGATGGACTCAGCTCCACCGGCCACAGTTGACTCACACGCCCATCCAAACGAAGGCCCACACCACGGGACGCTGATCGAATTGGGCAACGAAGAGTATCACGCTGAACTAGTGCACGACGAGACGACCGTCACCATCTACATTCTTGACGCTGCCGCTACGAAAGCGACTCCAATCGACGCAACTGACATAGCCATCAATCTGGTCCACGAGGGAAAAGCTGAGCAGTTCAAACTTGTAGCTACTCCAGATGCCGATGACCCGGCAGGCAAGTCGTCACGCTTCACGTTGCAAAACGCAGAGTTGGTCAAAGAGTTGGAACACGATCATGCCGCAGCCAAGCTCAGCGTCGTGATCGGCGGGAAGGCCTACCGCGGTGAGATTCATCACAACCACGCCGGGCACGATCATGCGCATTAAACGTGATAAACAGCGATCGGCGGGCCATTGTCAACTTGGTGCGTTCCTTGCACTGCTTCATCGCGACTAGCACACCCGCCGCCTCTTTGAAAGAATCGGAGGAACCATGGAGAAACTAAAGCTTGAAATTCGTTTGCTTTTTGGCAGTGAGATCGATTCGGCGGATGCCTGCATCGAACGCATGATCTCATTGCTGAAAACCAAGAGCGGCATTGGATCAGCGCATCTCTCCGTCTCTCCGACCGGCCAACCTGGCACTGTCTGCATTCACTTCGATCCAGCGGTTGTTTCCGCTTCGGAGGTGCGTGATGCGGCATTAAAGAGCGGCGCGTCGTTGGATGCAACCTATGGGCACCTTCTACGGACAGGGCAGGCAATGCACGCCCGGCGCGCAAGTGCGATCGAAGCCAACCTGGGGCGAGTCGGAGGAGTACTTGAAGCGGTTGTCTCCCCGGATGGCACAATCCGAGTTGAGTTCGACCGACGGCAGACCGACGAAGCGACGATAGATCAATCGCTCCGTAGCTGGACCAAAGGCACGGAAGAGTTGAAGCAAGACTCACACTCTCGCGGTGCCAATACGACAGACCACAGGTCGCATGACGAAACGGGACATGACCATGCACATGGTGGCGTGTTTGGAGAAAAAACAGAGCTTATCTTTGCGATTCTTTGTGGCATACTTCTGCTAATTGGCTGGTTAATTGAAACATTCACTAATCTCAATGAATGGATACCGCTTGGGCTTTACATTTCCGCTTACGCTTTTGGTGGCTACTACACGGTCGCAGAGGCATTCGCGAAGATACGTGCGGGCAAGTTTGAAATTGATTTTCTGATGATCGTCGCTGCAGCGGGCGCGGCCGCACTGGGGGCATGGGCGGAAGGCGCGTTGCTACTGTTTCTCTTTAGCATCGGTCACGCTTTGGAAGGCTACGCGATGGGCAGAGCCAAGCGGGCAATTGAGGCGTTGTCCGAACTCGCTCCCAAAACGGCGCGGGTTAGACGCAATGGTACCGAACAAGAGATCGCAGTCGATGAGTTGGTTGTTGGTGATATTGTCATCATCAAGCCGGACGAGAGAGTTCCAGCGGACGGGTTTGTGATTGCTGGCGAATCGAGCATCGACCAAGCCCCAATCACCGGTGAAAGTGTGCCAGTCGACAAGCGGCCCGTTGATGATATTGATGCTGCAGCGTCCGATTCAGATTCACTTCCCCCGGAACATCGTGCGTTCGCGGGCACGATCAACCAATCCGGATCGCTCGAAGTTCAAGTGACGAAGCTCACGTCGGAGAATACTTTAGCGCGAGTCTTAACGATGGTGAGCGAAGCGGAAACGCGGGTATCACCAACACAGAAGTTCACGAAGCAGTTTGAGCGATACTTCGTTCCAACGGTCATCGCAGGTGTGGTGCTGTTGTTGTTTGCGCCACTGGTCCTCGAAGAGAAATTCAGCCAATCGTTCTACCGAGCCATGGCGGTCCTCGTTGCTTCCAGTCCCTGTGCCCTGGCAATCGCCACGCCCAGCGCGGTACTAAGTGGAGTTGCCCGAGCCGCTCGCGGTGGAGTCCTCGTCAAAGGTGGTGGACCACTGGAAAGCCTCGGTAGCCTCGACGCAATCGCCTTTGACAAAACCGGCACACTGACCGAGGGTGAGCCCAAAGTCACGGACGTTCGCACTGCAGAAGGTGTCGATGAATCGGAGCTTTTGCGAATCGTTATCGCAGTCGAAGACCTTAGTAAACATCCGCTTGCCAAAGCAGTTGTTCGCGATGGCAAGAGAAGACTAAGCGATCGAGAACCTGGTAGTTTGGCAGAGATACCAGTCGCCACTGATTTGAAAAGTATCACAGGACGAGGTATCCAAGCTACCGTCGGTGGTGAAGTCGTTCACATCGGAAAGGATGATTTGTTTAATGAAGTAGATGGTCCGAAGGTACCTGACAGTGTTCGCGAGATAGTCGAATCGTTGGAAGAAAACGGACGCACGACGATGATTGTTCGCCGCGGCGATCGTTATCTTGGCGTGGTCGGATTGATGGACACGCCGCGAGAAGCATCGAAGCGAACGATCGCACGGCTTCGCGAACTCGGCATTAAGCGAATGATTATGATTTCGGGCGACAATCAGAAGGTCGCTGATGCAGTGGCGAAAGAAGTCGGACTTGATGAAGCCCGAGGCGACTTAATGCCCGCCGATAAAGTCAACGAAATTAAGCGTCTGCAAAGTGAAGGCGGTGTGGCGATGGTCGGTGACGGCGTTAACGACGCCCCTGCCATGGCATCTGCATCCGTCGGTGTTGCGATGGGAGCCGCAGGTAGTGACGTTGCTCTTGAGACCGCCGATGTCGCCCTGATGGCAGACAACCTCGATCACTTGCCACTTGCCATCGGACTGAGCCGAGCCACACGACGAATCATTCGTCAGAACCTTTGGATCAGCCTTGGCATGGTCGTCTTCCTTGTCCCCGCCACGATACTTGGACTCAACATCGGCCCCGCCGTTGTCTTGCATGAAGGTAGCACGCTAGTGGTCGTGTTCAACGCGTTGCGGTTGTTAGCTTATCGCGAATAGCATCTCTCGCGTGGACTGAACGAAAAGCGATTACAGCCCTTATTCTTTGCGGCGGTGGACATCCCACAGAATATTCACGCCACCACACACAACAATTCCGGCGATCAATACGGCAATCATCAAATCGGGAAGCTGGGACCCAAGTAATAGAACCAAGATGCCCGAAACGATGACGCCGATGTTCGCGATGACGTCGTTTGCTGAGAAGATATAAGATGCCCGAAAATTGATGTCGCCGCCTTTATGTCGGCTGATCAATTTTAAGCAAATCGCATTGGCGACAAAGGCAAGGAAGCCTGTGGATATCATCGCGGTTCCGAGCGGCTCACTGTCGCCAAGAAATCGGCGTACTGCTTCTAGTAAGACACCAACACCAAGAACGATCTGCAGCGTGCCGCTAACAGTTGCTGCGTGTACGCGGATGATCTCGGCGCGACCAACAGCGTAGAGACTGATTGCGTAGACGCTGGCGTCCGCAAGCATGTCCAATGAATCAGCAATCAATCCTGTGGAACTTGCTAGCAAACCCACTGTGAGTTCGATGCAGAACATCGCCGAATTGATCGCCAGCACTACACGAAGCGTCTTCCTCTGGGCATCGTTTTCGCCTTCTAGTTCACATCCGCAGTCCGTCATCACCACCTCCCTTGATCTCAAGCCGTACTATCGTACATCGTCACGCGCCGCAGTACACAAGGTCTTCCTACTGACTTCAGTGCTCTCGGACTTAATCATCCAAGAGTTCATCCGCACGGGGCGATTACCGGATACGGTGGCATGCCTAGGTAATTGTGACCTGGATTGCCCTCGGGCAGATCGTCAGGGTAGTGATAACCTGGTGGCAAGTGATAGGGATGATCTGGTGGGAGCCGATGTTGGACAATGGCGGCGGTGCTTCAATATCGAGCTATCGGATCACCGTGTTGGAACGCGATCTTCTTTGCAGGGCAAAGGCGACATTGCTGAATTTGCTTGGTCGCGAGGAAGTCACGGACTTCTTGTTCTGCTGCCGTTGGCGGACAGGCTTGGTAGTCGCGGAAGAGTTGCCACGCGGATTCGTCAGCGAGGTTCAGCTTGCGGGACATGATTGCATGGTATGCGAGCGCGGGGCATTTCCACAAGCATTGCTTATAGAGCTGGGTGCAGGTGCGCTGGAGGCAGATTTTCCAGGCGGCTCTCGGGTCGCTGCTGAACGGCATCGGCTTGCCATCCACCATGCGGTACTGCTGACGCCAGCCACGATGGGATTTGCGAATGTTGATTTGCAGATCAGGATAGCTGGCTCGCCACTCGCGGATCTTCTGGCAGACGACGCGAAATCGCTTCATGTACTCCGGCGCACGTCCATGTTGGGAGACGTCCATACGGAAGCGGTTGCCGATCAGAACGCGGGGCAGGTCGGGATGACGATCCAGGAAGAATCCGTTAGTGACGAACAGTCCTTCGGCGTTTGGGAACGACTGTCTTGCAAGCTCGATGATTGAAATCAACTCTGGGTTGAGTGTTGGTTCGCCCCCGAGAACTGCGATCCGTTTGGGCGCTAGCCGGCCCTTCCATGCATCGAAGTCCGCGCGAGCCTCTTCGAGACTAACGATTCCGCCAGCATGAAAGTTGGAATAATGCGAGCACTGCGCACAATAAAGATTGCACGCATGTGCTGCATGGAACTCGAGATTGGGTAACTCGATCATCAACATCCTTCCGAATCACTCGAACCAGCTTCATCACCTGAGCCTTCGCTGCCTGCGTCGCCACTTCCGCCTTGTGGTTTAGGTGGTTTCACGTCGTGGCCTGGATGCCCTGGTGGCAAGTTGTCTGGCCAGTGGTAGCCAGGAGGCAGATGGTATGGATGATGCGGAGGTAGCCGCGGCCAGATGATGTTGGGCAGGGGTGGTGGAACCAACACTTCGATCGGCGGCTCGGGCACCGGAGGCCATACCCAGTCTTCTGGCCACCAATCGGGCCGGGGCTCCGAGCTAGAACCCGGTGGATCTGGCGGTGGAACGTAGGGAAGTGGCTCACCTGGCGGATCAAACGGCGGTGGGGGCCAACCCGGTGGTCGCTCGCCGTTGGGACCAAATGGTCCATGATTCGTGGTTGTCATAAGCACTCCTTCAAGAAGTTGGGGAAACGAAAGAAACAGAAATTAGCGCCAGAGAACCTTGCGTAGGTTGTGCTTACGCAAGGCTTGTTTCAGGAAGACGGGGCGATGCCGCTTGTATGCCGGCGGATCGACGTGGATGTGCGGGAAGACATGGTCCGTCGCCACACCGACCTTCACGCCGGCAACCTTGGCACGCCAGAAAAAGTCCCAGTGCTCGTCGACCTTGAGTTCCTCATCCCAGCGAATCGCCTGCAGAATGTCGCGATAGGCTACAAAGCAATTACAAACGAATGCGCACTCGGCGATGTCGCCGATGCGCCGATACTCACCGCGTGGAATGTGAAGAATGCCACCGGCTGACTTCAGCAAACGTGGCGCGCCATCAGGATGGGCACGATGCGGTTGTTTGCTGAGCGTTGCCAATAGATCGAGGCGACTCGATTCGAACTTGCGCACGAGATCATTCAGTCGCGTCTGCGGACCAACGACGTGATCGTCATCGGAGAAGATCACCATCCGAGTTTGCGCGGCTTCAACGAGACGATTGCGACCAGCCGACAATCCGATGTCATATTCGGTCTCAATGAGTCTATCGACCAATGTGGCTTCGTCGGGACAGACTTGCGAAAATCGCAGATCAGTCTTGCCGTCGTCGAGGACGTAGATCAGCGGACGATCATCGCCACAATGCTCGTAAATGCTACGCACCAGAGTCGCGCAGCATTGAGGGCGATGGATGGTCTTGATGCAGAATGTGACGCGATCACGCATGAACGATACCTCCTCCTGGATAACGCAGTGAATCAAAGCCGTGTTTACGAAGCCCCAATCGACGGAACTTGGGTCGGGCTCGCAGTGCTCCATATGGCTTAGCTGCAACGTGGTCGTGGACTACTGAGCAGTCGAGTGCCACGGCGATTTGCAGATGTTCAATATGGGACGCTCGGTAGAAGAACTCCCAGTGCTCGTACGTTTTAATCTCGTCATCCCAGCGAACACGGGCAATCGTGTCGCGTCGCGCCAGGAAAGCGTTGCTGACCATGTCGCACCAACTGGTCTCACCGATGCGTTTGTGTTCGCCTCGATGCATCCAGATGCGGCTTCCATTCATCAGTGGGCTGAAAAGCATAGGCCGGCCGCCAGCGCCCTGACGGACAGCCAGAATGTCGAGCTCGTACTCGATGAACCGCTGGTAGACTCGATCGAGGTGCAGATCTGGCGTTACGACCTGGTCATCGTCGAGCAGAAAGATGAACTCGGTTTCTGCCGCGTCGATTGCTGTATTGCGTCCAATGCCGACACCCACATCGTGCTGCTGGAGATCAATCACTTTGCAGTGTTTGGCGGTCTCGGGATACTTGCGTGAGAACCAATGTTCGGGCAATCCATCATCGACAACCACAATCTTGGGATCGCCGAACTCCTTTCGAAGCGACTGGACGAGTCGATGGCAGGCCCAAGGCCGATGAATGGTCTTTATGCAAAAGGTAATGTCTTGAATGGGTACAGTTGCTTCCATGTTTCACCACGCGTTAAGGAGTTTGCGAGCAAGTTTGATGGCATGGCGATAGTCTTTGAGACGCTTCGCGCTGCGTTTGATATGCAAGATCGAGCTCAGAGGAGCGACGTTCCCGTAAAAGGAGATCAGCGAATTGTCAAAGGCCTTCTCAAAGTCGTCTGCGGTACAGCCCATGACTTCTCGCATCACATCTAGCGGTGGCGAACAGGCGATACGAGTCGATGCGCGTAAGCCTCCGGCTCCGTCAGGCTCGCCTCGCTTCCACGGTTTTCGAAGCGATCCAGCCGCCACATCGACCGCGGCTTGCCACTCGTCATCGCTAAGGTTGGGATCGAGCCAGATGTCGAGATCGCCTTCCTCCCAATCGATCCCGTGCAAGCGAAGTGCGCCGGAGCCGATGATGATGTAACGATGTCGAAACTTAGCGAGAACATCTTCCACTGGTGTCATTGAGGCACTCCTTTACTTCTTGGCGTGTCGAAGGAAGCCTCAACAATGGCCAGGCTGCCAGCTAGGATTCGCTTACTAAGCTCGCGGTATCGAGGTCGATGAGCGTCATGGAGCAGCGTTGATGTCTTGGTAGCCCAGCGGTTGCAGACATCCACGCGTGACCTTCCGTCGACCAGAACAAGGTCGGGAGACAGATCATCGGCCGACTTCACATACTCATCGAATTGCCCTGGCTGCGCAGGCTCAAGTGCTTCTGATGGCCATGCCGGCGGCGCATACCGCAACTCAACATTGCTTGGATAGGGACTGCTGGCGCGAAGCCAAGCTGCGTCGTGTTCGATCGAGGTGACCTTTGCTACTCGGTCAGAGAGCCAGAAGGTAGAGCGTCCGCTTCCATACTCGAGAACGTGATAGTCAGGCTTAAGCAACGATTCAAACGCGGTGATTTCGGCTGGCTGCATCCATGGCGTGGGCTCTTGAAACTTCCGTTTTACTGGATGGTAAATCGTCTCAGCCAAGCCCAGTGGCATGAATGGCTTCCAGGTCACCGTATGCGAATTGGGAATCGCCACTGGACTAAATCCACAGATTGCAGCAATCGTCGGAAACCGCAGCTCACCAGTCGCATCGGGCAGACTGGGCAAGTACTCGTTGTATGCTGTTGATGTCCGTTCTAAGGCTTCGTGAGAGACCAAAACGCAAGAAAACGGAACGATCCCAGTGGCAAAGGGGGCGATGGTTTGCGGTAACGATTTCCAATGTCGCCTAAACCAATCGGGTTCCCGATGAAACAAGCGGATTGAAGGCGCTGCGAGTGGATAGCGAGCAACGTCGCTGAACCAGCCATCGACCTCGACATTCACCAGCGTGTCCCATTCGAAGATCGCGTATCGATCCGAGTCTTGTCTCCGATTTCGAAACCAGTCGATTAACAGGAGATCTGTCGCTTTGGCCCGAAGATGTGGAAATGTGTTAACGACATCGCGCCAAAGCGATGAGCTGCAATCATCGATTGAGAAGCCACCTGGAAGCGGCTCCGATGACGATATCGCAACCACTGATCCACGCGAGAATCGCTTAAGTCTCTCAAAATGGTCATTGGTCACTGCATCGGTGCGATGATGAATGAACAGGCTCGTGGTATTCATGAATTCACCCGAACTTTCGTAGCTGAGGATTCACATGTGCGATCGCCGAATCGATCTCTTCGGCAGTGGGCTCAATGCCGAGGAATGCGATCAGTTCATTGATCACCGTTTCAGGATCTTCCGTTAGCTTGGCGAAGTTGATCCGATGGACGGGGACTTCTGGATGCTCTTGGATGAACTTCTCGCGATGTTCCAGAAGCGAACGCTGTAGCTTGTCGCAGGCGTCATCGCCGGCTGCGAACCATTGACCTGGATGTCGGCTACTTCGATCTTGAAGGGATCGAATCGAGGCCTCGATTGGGCGATCCACGGCGATGATTCGCAGCGAGCTGCCCAGAGCTTCGTAGAGGTGGTTTGCGAATCGGCAGAGATGCGGATACTTGCCACCTGCCACGGTTCGATCGCGAATGGCTTCTGCTTTGCGAGTTACGATCCAGGCCTTGAGTTGCTTGGCGAGCTGACCGTCAGGGATCTTGGGATCGATCGCTGGGAATCGCATCGCCTTTTCACAGAGGTTCGCTAGCCCAATCGCCTCGCCACCTCCAGTTGCCTCGTAGCCACCGAGTTCGTTGCCCATGTGAACGCCCAAATGATGCATGACCATTGCCACGCAGCTGGTGCCACTGCGATGCGGTCCCAGTACTGCGAAGAACGGAGCGTCGCTGTGGTCGGCATTCTTGGCATCGTTGAAGAACCTGGTTTGGGTCCACTTGCGACCGCAGATGTTGGACTTGGTTGGAAGCTGACCAACTAGCCAGCGATCGGGTGTGTAAACCGGAATCGATTCTTTCTCAACGTTCTTACCTTGAACCAGCGCTTCGTATCGCCGCTGAATCAATCGACCCAGGTGATGATCGATGTGGTGCTTTAGGTGCCAGTCATTCCAGTTGAGGTGGCGATAGAGAGTCTTCATCGTTGCGCGACCACGAACCATGAACGCATGCGTGCGATTGACGTTGTACGGTCGATAGACTCGATCGCTGATCTTCTTGGGCGGATGCTTGGCAGCGTAGAGGTGCTGACCTCCGAGGTAAGCTAGTCCCCAGTCTTCAGGAAGTTCGCGAACATATGCATTGAGATGTTCCACAAAGTCGGGAACGAAGCCTGCGTCATCTTCGAAGACCACGTACGAATCGATGCCTTCCAGCAAGCACTTCTCCAGGATCAGCAAGTGCGAACGGTAGCAGCCCCAGGCACCATTGCCGGCGCGCCACTGCTCGGGCGTCGAGAGCTTGCGACCATCGATGGCTGCGAATCGCTCGACGTCTGGGAATGGCCATGGCTGCGGTATTTGCTGCATCCATTCGCGCAGACGATCATCGCGCCGATCGAGATTCATCAGGAAGCAGCGTTCAACGATCTTCTTCGTCGGTATCTGGATCGTCTTCGTTGGGCTCGGGTGCACCGTCTGGGAACTTACGTTCAAACCGGCGGATGGCAGTGAGCACGAGTGACTTGGCGATTGTTCTAGTAAACTTTCCATGGGGTAATCCTCTAAGTTGGGCTTCTTCCAAAAGCCATTCGATAATGGTGTCGAGATTCGTACGGCATCCTTCCACGCCCCAATCATTCATGGTCTCGGCGCGGGTCTCACACTTGCAGGTGTCGCTTGGCCTTGCGAACCATGCGAGCATCTTGCGAAGTTCACTGCCGGGACCTGGCTTGTAAGCCGCGATCCGCAGCGTCGTGGGCTCTTCCTGATTGGGCAGGTAGCTCTTCAGCAGTGTTTTGAGTTCGTCGACGCTCTGATTGCGCCGGCGTTTGTTAACGATGGCCATGCCGATCGTCACGAGGTTGACTGCTTGCGGATTCGAGCACTCGCTGCAGGCTCGGCAGCCGCTGGACGAGGCCTGAACGGAGCAATCGGCCAAGTGGCTAGCAACCTGGCATCGGTTGTCATTGGTTAGGTTGGGACAATGGATCATGCTGCCACCTCCACAACTTCACCATCGAATCCACCAGAGCCACTTGGCGGGTCGCCAACTTCAGGACAATCGCTTTCAAGTAGCTGCCAGCCGCACGACCAGATCCATGTTGAGTTGCATGGTTCGCTCGTGCTGCTTTCGGATGGAGGGGGTTCGCTTGGCGGTTCGCTATCGGAGTGACTTACACTTGGGCGATCCGATTCGCTGGTCGAAGGGTCATGAGAATCGCTCGTGGATGGATCTGGGGGATCACTTGTTGACGGATCATTTGAGTCACTGGTAGATGGATCTCGCGAATTGCTGGTTGATGGCGAGGAATCACTTTCAGATCCGCTTGTCGATCCGCTGCCTGAATCGCTTTGCGAACGACTAGCGGAACCACTGGTTGAGTGACTAGTTGACCATGGCACGCTGTAGCTTTCGCTGTAACTTGGTCGATCGCTGCTCGATCGGCTCTCCGAACTATCACCGCTTGATGGTTCGCTTTCGGATCGCGATTGACTGTCTGATTCGCTTTCGGACTGGCTCTCCGAGTCGCTTTGACTTTCGCTTTCACTGGAATCACTCGCCGAAGCGGAACCGCTACCACTGGAGTAACTGGGCACCGAGTAGCTTGGCCACGAATAGCTCGGTACCGAGTGACTATTGCTGCTTGGATCTTGAGAATCCGATTGACTCTCCGATTGGCTTTCGCTTTCCGAGCTGGTTGATTCACTATCCGAACTGTTGGATTGACTACTGTCGCTACGACTTGAATCGCTCTGGCTGGAAGCGCTGCCACTGGATGACGCTGGGTGGCTGGCGCTGTACGAATGACTGTAGCTGGCATCGCTTGAGCACGAATCGCTTCCGCGCGACGAATCCGATTCACTCGATTCAGACTGACTGGAATCCGACTTGCTCGAGTCCGATTGGCTTGAGTCAGACTCACTGGAGCTTGATCCACTGGAACCACTGGATTGGCTTGAATCGCTCGACGCCGAGCTTGATCCGCTCGACGAGTAACTGCTCGAGTACGAAGGCCCGCTCAGCGAAGTCGATTCGCTTGAATCACTTGATGATTCACTGGACGCGGAGGAATCAGAGCTTGAGGAATGGCTTGAGCTTGAATTGGACGAACTGGATGCGGAGGAACTCGAAGATGAGAGACTGGATGAGCTTAGACTTGATGACGACGAGGCAGAGCTGGAACTCGACTGATCGCTTGAAGACGAACTCATCGATGAGCTACTGCTAGAAGAGCTAAGGGAACTAGAAGAACTCGATGAGCTCGACGAAATGCTTGAACTGCTTGATGAGGATGGACTCGATGAGCTGCTGCTTGAGCCCATGCTCAAACTGCTGGACGACGGCGACGATGAGCTCGAGATGCTCGACGAGCTGCTGGAGCCCGAAGAAGAGCTCGCTGATTGACTCGAACTACTACTGGATGACGAGGAACTCGACGATGAGCTCGAAATGCTGCTGCTCGAACTTGAGCTAGAGCTACTGCTTGAGCTGCTTGAAGACGACGAGGAGGACGAACCGCCGCTGGAACTGGAACTACTGCTTCCCTCACAGCATCGGCATCCGATTGTTAAGTAGGCGCTGGTGTCCTCGTGGAAGTGACACACGATCTGCTGGCTTGTCAGAAGGGCATAGTCACAGACGTTGTAGACTGCGACCTTGACTCCGATCGGTGCCCAGACTCCGTTGGCATATCGCAGTTCACGAGCCATGCCCCAGCTCTTGGCTTTAAGCCGCGATACTGGCTTGCAAAGCAACGTCTGCCTGGGCGGGTCGATGATCCAGGAGCGATTGCCATCGTAGGTGACGCTGAGATATTGTTCACCTTCGTAGTTGGAAACCGGACCTCGAATCCGCTGAGCGCTCGGGTTGCGAGCGATAATGCGAACACCTTGTCCATTCGGTTTCAAGACCGGCTCAATGGTGCCAGCATCGTCGAGCTGAAAGAGGTCGCAGTTGGCGGAACCGGTCGCAAGACCAGAGCGACCAGGGATACCACCGCTGGGAACCTTCGCCAGGAACGCAGGATCGGCCGGCTTACCAACGCGAACGACAGCCCACTGGACGCCGGTCTGATTCGCATCACGTCGCCATAGGATCTGGGCGGAGCCGTTGGGTTTTGACTGGAGTGTCGTACCTCCCGAGTCGGCGACATCAGCATATTGATGCCAGGTCTCTTGAACATTCACACGAGCGGCAACCACTCCGGCGAATACCACGCGACCGACTTTGTCCTCGGCGATCGGCTCGATAGCTACTCCGAATCGTCCCATATGCTCGTCGGCGATGGGACGAACCGACTGGATCGTCGCATCACGTACGAAACGAGCGAGTGCCGTATTGTCGACGTCTGGGTCGCCCAGTGGGGCGTTAAAACCGACGATTCCACCGATGGGCACAGTGGTCGCACTTTGATAGTGAACGCGAACGGTGGCAGCGTCGCGAACGTGGGTGCGGTTTCCTCCGCCACCCGACAGACGATCGCGAGCGATGGCATCGGCTGCAGCCAGCAGTCGGTTGTATTCCGCTGCCGTGATATTGAGCTTCTCGCCTGGCCGAACTCGCCTCGCCATTACTCGATCCCCAACGCGTTAAAGTTCGCTTCGGGGTAAACCTGCTCGACGTAGGCCGCTTCAGGAACTTGTAGGACGCGATCACCAACCACCTCTTCGCCGTGCTTGACCCAGAGGTAGTCCCAGCCTCGCTTCGCCACGCCAGAGATGTTGCCAACCGTAAGGTTGATTTCGTTGGGACGCGCCGCGAAGTGATAAGTCACATCAACCCAGTTCTGTTCGTCTTCGCCGCCTTCGCCACCCAGGAACAAGGCTTCGCCAGGAGCGAAGATCGACCAGGGACTTGAATTGACGCGGCCGGTCATCGCGACCATAGCGAGCAGATAAGCTGTCGAGACGAATTCAAACTTCTTGCGGACAGAGAACTCGAACGCCGGGACGGTCACGTCGACGCCGGCAACCCCCGAGTCGCTCACACCAATCGCTCCGCGATAGTTCGGAGCGATCTTGCCAGGGGCCGCGTAGATTCCACGAGTGAAGAGAGATTGATTAAGGTGAGTCGATGCGCCAGTGGTATTGAAGGAGACCGGATCGAGCTTGGTCCTATTGATCGATGCGGTGACGAGTGCGTGCTTCTCGTTGATGTACTCGCCATCAATCTGTAGATAGGGGATCAGGTCTCTTTGGGTGGCTCGATAGTGGGCCAGCGCAGCACTCGCAGCGACTGCCGGATCGACTGAGCCACCATTGGTCGCCACATAGACGAAGGTATCCGAGGTCGTCTTGCCACGCGTTGCCTTTTTTGACAGCGCTGCCAATTCAAAATTGTATCCACCGTGTGAAAATCCCATTAGCTGAACACGAAGCCTCCCGTGCGGGCGCGTTCGGCCAGCTGAGCGGTGTTCTCAGCGGTTTGAATGATGGCTCGCTTCACATCATCCGACAAGCCTTCGCCAGTGACTGGGGGCATCTGCAGCCGCGCGACGCTTTGCGATAGAGCTGCGTCGAAATCCTCGAGTCGAACTCGCACCGCAGCAAAGGAAGCAATGAGAGATTCCAGGTTGAGCGATGGCTCGGTTTCCTCAGGAAACAGCGCATCGGCCAGCTCGTCGAGTTCCTCGTCCGACATATCTTGAGACTGCGCCATTGGCGTCTCTTTTGTCGGCACAAGGACTTCGGGCACCTCCATGTTTTCGGGCTCGGCGTCCAACTGCGGATCGACATCAAGATCGCCGGCATCGACATCTTCATCGACGTCGGGTTTGTCAGCGACTTGCAAAGTTGGAATCAGCGAAGCGCCGCTACCAAGACCCAGGCCGCGACTATCGAAGTTGCCAGCCGCTTCGGTCTTTTCGGCGACTGCTTCTGGGCCACTGGAGAACTGATCTAGCGAATCCTTGGCCGAGCGATCGAGCCCAAGCTTGAGGTCCTTCTTCTTGGGCGGTTTCAGTTTGGGATCTTTGATACCATCGACTTCGACCTTGGGGGCCTTTACATCGCCGGGCATCGGCGGCGCGGGCATGGGAGGAATGGGAGTGCCGGCGTCTGGTTCTTTGGCAGCTTCGGGCTCTTGGGGTTTTGCAGCATTGGCGGCTTCAACGGCTGCGTTGAACTCCGCTTGCGCCGCGGCTACCTGCTGGTCACGTTCCTTAGCGCGATCCTCGGGCGATTGGCGACCAGCTTCGCGGGCAACGCGAGCCTCCTCACGCATTTGATCGAGGGTCCTTTGAACGCCTGCGGTGGTGTCGTCGATCGTGTGTTGTCGCGACTGTCCGGCCGCTTCGTTCTGTTTGAACTGATCATCGCGCGAAGCATCGACCACCTGGTTCTTGGCGTCGGTCTCTTGATCGATGACCGCCATCTCAGCATCAATGTCGCGACCTGCGCGTGCCTTGCGACGTTCTTCAAGCTGCTGCTTGATGCCTTCCTGCATCTGTACGCGATTAGCTTCGATCTGTTGTTTACGAGCGTCGCGCCGCTTCATGCGATCGGCGATGGCTTGCTGCTTCTTGGCCTCTTCCGCTTCGTCGGCCGTGCGGATCTCCTTGTCGATCTTGGCCATTTCGACTTCGACATTCACATCGTCATCGAACAGTGACTTCAGTTTGATCCAAGCCTTTCGCAGAAAGCCCACCGTTGAGTTCCACATCGACTTGACTTGGGCGACGAACACCGACCAGGTGTCGGCGAGATAATCGATCGTTTCGACCCAGGCGGTCTCAACGCCTGCCAGAGCATTGATGAGCACGCCACCGATCTGAACAGAAACGTCGCCAGCAATGTCAACGAGTTCACGAAGCCGGATGAATCCTTTCTTGAGGAAGCCGATCGTGGAGTTCCAGCCCTTCTGCACTGAGGTTGTGAGGATCGTCCAGCCATCGGCCATGAAACCGAGTGTTGCATTCCAAACGCTGGCGAGGCCAGAGAGCGCACTGATCAGTACATCGCCGATCGCATAAGCTGTGTCGCCCCAGACATCGGAGAGATAATTGGTGAAGTCAGCCCACACGCCTTTGAGATAGGTTGTGCCTTTGATCCACTGGAGCTTGAGGTAGGTCCACAAAACGTTGGCCGCAGCGGTAATGTCTCCGGCTGCCAATGCATTGGCGATCGCACCAAAGGCTTTGATCGTATCGGCCTTCAGTGTTTCGAAGAAACCTTTCAAGTACTCGATCGCCTGGCCGGCAATTCCAGTGGAATAAATGAAGTAAGCACCGAGTGCCGCGACCGCAGCGACAACTAGCCCGAGAGGTGTGAACAGAGCGCCGATCATGGTCACAAGGACACCGATCGCAGTTCCCACCAGCG
Organism: Njordella aestuarii; assembly: GCF_056494165.1. Classification (NCBI taxonomy): domain Bacteria; kingdom Pseudomonadati; phylum Planctomycetota; class Planctomycetia; order Pirellulales; family Pirellulaceae; genus Njordella; species Njordella aestuarii. Next base: position 4,271,945 of record NZ_CM151397.1, on the reverse strand, counting down.
AAAACATCGAAGCCAGACCACCGACTGCGAATGCAGCGACACCAGCGGCGCTACCGATGCCGATGAACGCTGCGCCGACGCCAACCACGCCGGCAACAATGAGAGCGACCTTCTTGACCACTTCCTGGTTCTTGCCGATCCATTCGGTGAGTCCAGACAATGCACGTGAGATCGCATTCATCATCTTGGTCACAGAGAGATCAAGAGACTCGCCGATCGCAATCGCCACGCCCTCGATCGAGCTTTTGAGGATTCGGAAGGCACCGCCGATTCCCGAGTCCATATCAGCAGCGGTCTTGGCAGAGATACCACGGGCCTTTTGGATCTCACCGAGTAACTGCCTGGTATCGGTGACCGACTTGCCGATTGCCGATGCGCTCGTGATGCCCAACAGTCCAAACACTTCGTTGAATGCTGCAGCGCGATCGCCAGAACCCATGTTGGCGGTCGCAGCAGCAACTTCCCCAAGCACGTCGACGAGCTTGCGAGCGTTGCCTTGTGCGTCTTTCGTAGCAACACCGAAGACCTTTTGAAACTTCTCTGACTCCGAGGCGCTGAGCGTGAGCAAACGACGCAGCGCGGTTCCGGCCTCGCTGCCTTGAATCCCGAGATTGCCAAGCGTGCCGAGAATGGCGAGCGTCTCTTCGAGACTCATGTTGGCATCGGCCGCCACAGGACCTGCATACGATAATGCCTCGCCGAGTGATTCGACCGAGTTGAACGACTTGTTCGCAGCGGCCGTCAATCCGTCAGCGACGCGGACCGCATCGGTGGCTGCCATTGAAAACTGGCGAATGGTGGCTGCCATGATGCCGGAACTGAGCGTGGCATCGGTACCGGTGGCGCGAGCAAGATTCATAACCGCGCCGGTCATCTCTTCGATTTGCTTGGGTGAGAAACCGGCACGACCAAGCTCGGTCATCAGCGAGGCGACTTCGCTGGCAGAAAAACTTGTGGTTGCACCGAGAAGCTTGGCTTTCTCACGCAATGAATCGAAAGCCGCTCCGGTCGCGCCGGCCACCGCACCTGCGGCGCGAATGGCATCATCGAAGTTTGCATAGACGGCGACACTTCCAGCCACAGGAGCTGCGGACGCGACTCCTAGTCCCATCAGCTTGGTGCCAATCATCCGTGTGGATGCGCCGAATGATTGCAGCCGCTTCTGCGCAGCCTCGAGCCCCTTGAGGAACTGGGCGCTTCTCGCGGTCAGCTCGACGTAGGCTCCTCCGGCTTTGACTTGGGACATAATGAGGCTTGAGACTTGAGGGGTGAGACTTGAGTGTTTCGCGTGTAAGCTGCTCCCAACATGGATGCCGCTTGTTCAACGGTGCCTTTAGCAACGATCGGTTTCTGGTCTGCGTAGGGATTGAAGTCATCGGGCCTGAACGGCTTGCGACGTCTCTTGCGATCACGATTCATCTCGGCCATCAGTGCCATGATCGTGCTGGCGACATTCCAATCGTGCTGACGTTTGGCCTCTGCCATCAGCACAAGTTGGCGAAGCGTTAAGGGACCTGGATCGACTCCGACGATGCCGGCGAGTCTGACGATGAGTCGCTCAATGTCGGCACAGCGAGCTTGCGTTCGAGATCTTCGACGAGCTTGTTGACCAAGTTCGGATCGTCCAGTCGCTTCTCGATCGCACTGATCCCCCGAGTCTCGATCAGCTTCTGTTTCTCGGCCGCCTTCCGCAGAAGACGGCGTCGGGACTCCGGGAAGTAATTGATCAACGCTTCGAGGAGAGCACCGGTGGCGTCGTCGATCGAGTTTCCAGCGAGCCCCTCGCCGAAGGCTTCGTCGGTGATCTGCTGCTGATCAGCTTGCGGCTTGCAAATCGCAAATAGCACATCGCCCAGGAGCAACGGATCAGTCGAGAGTCGTGTGATCAAATCACCGTCGATCGCTTCCAGCAGATGCACGCCTGTGAGAGTCTTCACGCGGCGCAGCGTCGTGTTATCGATATCCACAATCCAAATGCGACCGGCGCGGTCAACGAACTTCTGCATGTTAATAGTCCTGAGACTTGAGGCTTGAGTCTTGAGGAAGAAAGAAAAACAAATGAATCCTGACCTCAGGCCTCACGCCTCAGGTCTCATGCCTGCTTAAGGACCAGCCAAGCCCGGTCCAACATTCATGCCACCACCGCCAGTCGATTGCGTTGGTTTGAGAGTCACATCAGCCGAAATGACCTCCTCCAAGTTTTGGTTGACATTGAAGGTCATCACTTCGCAAGTCAGCGTGAGCGTTCCACCAGCGTCGCTGATGCCGACATCACATGGATCACCGCTGCTCCACAATCCTTGAAGCAAGCCGAACGCGCTATCGCCATCCTTGTTCAGCACTGTGAACTCGATGGACGCATCCTTCAGCGTTCCCACTGTGGCACGCCAGCCGTTGTTGGCGCGAGTACTGGCATCCGCTTCGGCCTTTTCAAGGCTGACGGTTAGATCCTTGACATTGGTGATCTCGACGCCGTCGACGGTGAGGACGGCTTCGAGACCAAGTCTTACTTCTGGCATCGTGAATGATTCCTTATGGCGAACGTTTACTTAACTGAGTTGGCCCAAAACATGGGGAGCCGACTCCGGTTGGCATCCAGTGCCGGCTTCATGAAGGGGCGCTTGGGGTAATGACGAGGTTTGTTGTCACTGCGGCGTTCGTTTTCTTCAGCGATCAAGCGAGTGGCTCGATTGGCTTGTGCTGCGGTTCGCAATTCGATCCGCGCAAACTTCGTCTTGTTTCCTTGCTGCTTGATTCGGATCGGACCATGTTCGCCAACTCGAAAGCGATGTGGCTTCAGCTTGCGGCGTTTGGTTGCCACGCCACCGAATTCATGCAGATTCCAAAGTCGACCCGCGATCTCATTTACAGGTCCGATGATGACTTCGGTCTTGTTATTGGTTACTTCGTAGCGAATCACTCGCCTGAGCATGCCCGTCTGGGTATTCGGTGGGCTTCCTGGCTTGGATGGATTCTTACGCTTACGAATGCTCCGACTTGCTGTTTTACGGATGGCACCGCCGGCCTCGCTGATCGATGTAAAGGTGGCAGTTTCCACCTTCTTCTTGAGCTTTCGCTTGTCGAATTGAGTTCGAACGGTGAGCCTGATCATCGCGCCAGTTCAAAGGTTAAGGTCAACAAGCTTGTAAACTGACGCAGTTGCTCCCAGTGTTCGCTGGAGTACAGCACGGCATGTTCGGCCTTGATGCAGCGAGCCGCTTGAAATGACACGAGCCGCTTCAAGCGAAACTCGTCGGCGATCTTTTCCACAAGGTCCACCAGCGGGTCGATCTCCTCATTGGTTCCCTTCGAAAACTTCTTCTGAACGGCAACATCCACACGGCAGTGGTATCGGTTGTGGGCGCGATCATGAGGCAATAACTCGACGTCGCGAGGCACAACGCTGACGCGAAGTTCCTTCATGTCTTCGAGGTCGAAGTTGGGAACGTACAAACGCTCGGCCACGAACTCGAAATCGAACTCGGCGGCATTGAGCTGGGCGGTGACGCTGTCGGCAACTTGTAGAACGGTCGTCATGAGGGATGGGATTCGATCTGTTTGGTGTGGATGCGGAGTTTCAAACGGAATGGGTCGCTGTAGCGCCAAGGTGGGTCGCCACCGAGGGCCATCACTTCAAATATGAAGGTGTGGTTGCCATCGATCTCGACGATCGTGTCACCGCGGCGTGGCAACGTTCCGATGATCGACTGGAGCAGAGATTGCGTGTCGATCAGGAAGTCGCGGACCTGGCTGCGAGTGACAATGCCCTCGCCATCGTCCTGGTCGTACATCGACTTGCCGATTGTTGCTTGGAGCGTGGCTCCAAGCTCTCCTCGGCGATATACGACCTGGCGAGACGCGTGCTGGGTGAGTTTGGAGGCAAGCCACTCCTGGCCCTTTTGAAGCATGTCTGTCATGACTCGGATTTTGCTTTCGTGTTGCCCAGCAGCTTCGAGGCCTTTGTTCGAACTTCATCGAGCCAAACCGCATCGGCGCGGCGTTGGTACTCGGAAGCAACGGCATTCGCCTCTTCGTCAAGCTGTTGCTGACGAAGCGTTGTTTGACGAACGGGCTGGGCTGGTTCTGGAGTTAAGAAAGCAACGGGCGACGCTTGCTTGAGTTGCTCTGGTTCCCGTCTCTTCACAGGAAACAGCGCAACTGCCAGCAGGACGACGACCACAATGATGGCGATGGCTAATAACATTCTTTGGTTGAACCTCATCTAGGAGAGTGGATTGGGTTAAAGCAACGCTCAGCTAATGCCGCGTTTGATCAGAATGAACACGAGCAGCACGGCTGCGATTCCAATAAGTGCGACCGTGGCGATCTCGCCGGCCGACAGCCAAAGCAGTGCGTTGCGAGTGTCTTTCGCTCCGTCGAAGAGATCGCGCACTCGATCCAGTGGCCGGCGGTCTTCGGAGGGAGGCGTTGGGCAATAGCCATCGGGACAATCCTCGGCCGACAGATACAGCGTCGGCGTGATTGCATCGTCCCAGGAGTAACCTTTGGTTTTCACTGCTCCAGTCTTCTGCGCCTCTTTGGCTTGCTTGTAGAGCGTGTATCCATGACGCAAATCCGAGTAGAGCTCGTCCGGCGTGCTCGGAATCATCGAACGACCAGCGGCGTGGATGTGCCCCCCGGTTGCATCTTGAAAGAGCACCACAGGGAACTGTTCCGCGGGCACAATGTCGGCATAGCGAGTCTTGTAGATCGCATTGGTTGCCGTGTAGACCTGGAATTCACAACTCTCCTTGAGCGCAGCTAGTTGCTTGTTCTGCGTGAACCATTCCTGCAGTCGCTGACTCGTCGCATCGGTGTTAACGAACAGGGCAATCTGGTAACTCTTCTTCGGTGGAGGGGAAGCAGGGTTTGAGACTGGCGTAACAACCAGCGGCTCTTTAGTTGGCTGCGTTGCGTCTACGAAGTTGGGCGTAGCAGGTACCGCTGGGGCCACTGTAGGCGTCACATTTGGCGTAACGACGGTCGGTTGCACGATTGTGGGCTGAACTACCACCGGCGCGGGATAGACGCGTTGTGGTAGGCAATTCGGTGGACAGTTGCGGATCTGTTGCTTGATCTCTCCCTGAGCCTGCAAGTTCACCGACTGCGGCTCTTGCAACTTCTCGATCGTTCCAACACTTGGCGAAGTGGGTCGATAGTTTGGTACCGTCCAGCTCTGCTCGGGCTGTGGTTGCGCCGGCTTGTTATGCAAAGCCGTGAATACAACACCGAGGAGAATCGCGTGGACAATTGCCACCACGATCAGGCCTAAACTTAAGCGAATTCGAACGGAATCGTTGATCATGGTGATTACAGAACCTCATAACTTTGGTAAGGCAGTGAACTGCTTGGATCATTGAGAACGGTTAGGGCAAAGCCTCCGTAGCCTGCCCACAAGCGGATGAATTGTTCACGAGGCGTGAGTTCGAATCGCCCCGGATAGTTGTTGTCGAGGATCGCTGCGTATTGCTTCCCATCACGCTCGATCCAACCGACGAACGTGCAGCAATGCGCCGGCTTCCACCAGAGGATCGCACCTCGCCTAGTTGCACTGGCCCAATCGAGGAAGCGAGGATCAGCCTTGAGCGTGTAGCTGTAATCGATGCCGGCAGCATCCAAGCGATCGCGCAGGCGTGAGTCCCACTCGCCGTCGGCATAAGTCGTTCGCCAGCGTTCGCCAAGCTCGAATCTATTAAGCCAACGGAGATGGTTCACGAGCGAGGCGTGAACGCAACTACCTTGACCAAGAGAACCCGTCCAATTGCGCTGATGCAATTGCACTGGTAAATTGGCTGGCGGTTGCTCTGGCTCAGGTGTTGGTAAGGCACGAACGTTGACGATGCCCGAATCGCAGCCAGCCAATACGAGCAGCATCAATACACAGGCTGAAATCAACTGTTTATGAATCATCTTGAGCTCGTTTCTGAAACTATTGATGGTGACGACTAACGCTGGACCGCAAACGCAAGGATCGTTTGGAGAGCCGAGGCCCAACTCGTGCCCCTGGTGCGGGCCAGCGGTAGTCGTCGCTAACTCTTGAATACCACCCACAATCGCGAGTTCGTTTGAGGTGTTGCCGCAACGAATCGAATTGGCAGCCCACACATGGCCTTCATCGTGACGTAGCGTGGGTTGGCCGGATCAAACAAGTCGGTTTCATAACTGGCGAGTTGAACGTTATCGCCATTAGGTAAACGACCTTCGATGATCCATGCCGATGGAACTGACTGGCTTGCCACGCAAAAGCAACTTCGGAACTCGCCCACCGAGAGCCATTGGCTGACTAGACCATTGGCCATCCGCAAGGACTGCGTTGCGCGAGCTCGATCGATAGTTACTTTTGCAATTGATGCCATCATCTATTGACTCAAACGTAAACGGACTGTGAGTGTGCCTGGCGGCGCGGCTTCTATGGCTTTGCCGATCATCGAATGGGCGTAAGCGTTCTTGACCACATGCCAGCTGATCTGCGACCAATAAAGGATCGTCCCAGCGGGAATGTTTGTGGTTGGATCTTTCACGACGTCAAAGACGCCGCGAACCGTGATGCTGCCTCGTGAGCCCGCACTAATTCCAAACTTGGCGATGCCCACAAGCTTTCCCACGACGACGATCGAACCCGCAGGCACATCAACCTCAGGTACGAAGTCGACAGTCGTGCCGTCAGCAACGTGGATCGCTCCAATGTTTATGATTTGTGCGTTGTTGCTCACGGTGTCTCATCACTGGCTCAGGCGAACGCGGACAAAGGAATCAGTGGCGGCAGCATCAGTCACGACTTTGCCGAGGTACTTGGTGCCAACATCGTCAGCGACGACGCTGCCATCCTCGTCAACGTAGACTTTGGTGCCAGCTTCGAACTCGACAGCCAGAGCGGGGTCTTTGGGAATATCAAAGACACCTTCCACAGCGATCGAGCCGAGCGAGCCGGCCTTGATGTCGCGTTTGGTGATCCCCACTAGATCGCCTTGGATCACGATTGATCCAACCGCGACATCAACGGTGGGACTGAAATCGACGGCCTTACCGTCATGAACGAATTGAGCTTGCATGGGAGTTCCGATTATGGAGTTTTGGAAAATAAGATCGGTCTGATCCGTCAGATAAGACCGATCCGACTGATCTAACTACTCGCCAGTGACCTTCACAGCAGCGCGTGGGTCTTGCGAGTTCACGCCGAAGTCGATGTAGGAGCGGAAGCCCATGCCAAGGGTGTTGGCCGGCATTTCAACGCGCTCGATAACCGGCGTGCGTCGACCGTTAAGGAACACGATCTCAAACGCAGGCAGTACATTTGGATTGGCGAACAGATACCAAGCCGAGCCGCTGGCTCCCTGGTAGTAACTGTCCGACAAGTGCGGCGTTGAAATGACGCGATACTTGTTTCGGTGAGGGTTGTCGACCGGAATCTTGGTCGGCGTTCCTTGGGCATCGATCATCAATTGCGCAGAGCCCATGAGCAGTTCCGCATCAGTTTCAATCTCGACGGGAACGACCAAGAACTCAGGACGAATGTTGATCGGCTTTTGGTCCTTGGCTTTGTTGCTCGGTCCTGCCTTCTGTTTGCGGAAGGTGGTCTTGGCAACGGTGAGCGACTCGGGACCGAACTTGGTTTCGGGGCCTTGCAGCAAGTTGGCGTTAGCCGAGGAGAAGAACCCGGTGTTCTTGAGGAGCAACGTAAAGAACAGGTCGTCGATCGACTCGGCTCCGCTGCGACCCATTTGACGCGGGATGTCCATGAATGCGTTGAGGTCATCGTTGATGATGTCGTGGCGCGTCAACGCAAGGATCTGGCCATAAGTATCAGCCTTGTTGCTGTACTTTTGGTCGGAAAGCTTGCCATGCTTGAGCTCACCATCCGGCGCGACTTTTTCAAACCCGCCGGTACCAAGCAATCGATAGCGAGCGATTTCCTTGAAGTCGCTCACAGTACCGATGCTGCACAAATCAAACGCAGCAATCGGTGTAGACTCATAGGCAGACAGGAGCGTCTTGTTCATGACGTTCTCGAGGATGCCAGGAAGCGACATCGTCGAGAAGCCGGCGCGAATCGTTGCCGTTCCATCGCCGAAGACGCGAGGAACATCGAAGCCTTCGAGCCGTGCACACTCGGCGACGAGCTCACGCAAGCCAATGTGCCGAAGCGGATCGGCAGCGTTGAGCGTTCGCTCCCCGTAGGCCTTGAGCAACTTGGTTTCGTCGAGTCCTACCGATAAGCAGCAAGCTGCCTCGAGGACTTCGCGTCGGTACATCGGTTGGCTTGCCTGTTGGTCAGGGGCCTTGGGTCGTTCGATTCGCAGCACTGCCAACTCCGTTTTGGTAACGCTCCAGCCTTCTTCAAGGGCGCGAGCTTCGATCTCGGGATGCTTGCCAGCACACACTTTGCGAATACCAGCGATACGCTTGGATTCAGCAGCGGCTTCGATACGCATCTTGGAAACGACTCCACTCGTGACAGGACGCTTGGGCTTGCTGCCCATATCCAAGCTGGCGTTCACCGGGTCGAGCTCCGAATCATCGGACTCGGTGGTGTCGTCATCCGACTCTTCGGTGTCGAGATCCTCGTCATCGCCAGACTGGCCAGCTGCGATCCGAGCCTCGGTGTCGTCGTCGGCACCAAGGGCCACGAACGAGACTTCACCCAGCGTTGACTTGCGAGCGATGTACACAGGGCCTTTGAACTCGCGACTATTGGCGGTTGCTGTCTTGCCTTCAGGAATGAAGACAACCTTGTCGGCATTTGCACCGAGCGAGGCTTGCCAAGGGAAGCCGTTCTCGCTGGTAGCGATGACTTCCTGAGCGGTGTTGCCCACGCCCGAGATCACACCAGCAACTTCGAGCCGCGAATCGCCGACCATGATGTCATCGGTATGACCAACGATACTGGCACGATCATGGTCCTTGAGGATTGGGCGCGACTTGCGAGTCACTCGCATGCCTGCCAAGTCCACAACGACAGGGTACGGCCAGCCACCAAGGCGCATTGCGCCACCGGTGTAAGCGACCATTGAGAACTTTCGCAACGCCGGCTTGCCTTCTTCGGCAGCCTCAGCGGCTTGTAAATTGATCGAACTGGCATCGTCACAAACGATTCGCAGCGAGCTTGGTACCGACTCAGCGTCTACCTCACTCTGCTTGTTCGACTGCAATGTCTTCGTCATCCGTTACATCTCCTGGAGAAAGTGAAGTTGAATCGGTCGAGAGTCCGAGCTCACGCATGAGCGAGATCTCTTTCGCGCGTTGTTTAAGTTCCGCCTCCCAATCACGCCCCTGCCTCGCGTATTCATGGGCCAGAGTTGTCGTATGATTGGCGAGGCGGATTTTCTGGGCATTGGCTTCTTTGGCTGGGTCGACATGCTCATGTCCGTCCCAGAACCATTGATGCTCGAACGACGAGTCGAGAGTGCGAAGCGAGTTAGGCAGATAGCCTTCGATGAGAATCGCTTCGCGCAGCCATGCGTACAGAATGCGATCCAGAATGGTGCGAGCCATTTGGGACTGCTCGACACGGATCGACTTGAAGTAGGTTTGGTGGTCGAGTCGCCCGGAGGCGTAGTTGTAACCCGACGAATTACCAGCAGCGACATTGAACGGCATGTTCAAACAACGCGCGATTTCGTTGAGAATCTCGCGTTTAAACTCGGCGTATGTCGTGGCTGGCTGCTCAGCGTGCATCTGAGCCATCTTCCAACCGCCTGGCATCGTTAGGAGCGCTCGCTTCTCCAGTTCGATTGGCTCGAACGGTTCAGCCGCATCGGCTTCGCCACCCGCCGGCGCATCGGTGTAAAGAATCCCTGCGAAATCAGCCGCTGTTTCAGCAGCCGCCAATACAGCCAAAGTGAATCGTCGCAGTTGTGCAAACAGTGGCAGTGCCGGCGTGATGTCGGGAATACCACGGATCTGGCCAGGCCGATCGCTGCGGAAGAAATGGAGGATGGAACTTGCATCGATGGTGTCATAGTTTTCGGTCAACGAGAACGCATCATCACCTGGATGTTCTCGAAGAACATCGTATGAGATCGGATTACCGTGCTCATCAAAGCGAATGCCATCGAGGTAACGATTACTGTCGAGAGCCAAGATGGGTGACGTGACCTGTTCAGCTTCGACGAGCTTCAGATCGAGTTGAACCGGTGAATCGATTCTTGGGTTACTAGTTAACAAGCCAAACGATTCACCGTCCGATACGCGAGCCAGCCGCATCGTGCGTAGTTTTTCTGCCAGACCAGTTGCATCGGCCCAAGCAAAGAACTCTTGCTCAACAAATCGGTTGGCGAATGCATCCGTAGTCAGCATCTGCAATCGAGGTCCGGTACCAACACAGTCGTTGGCCAGAGTCAGCGAAATGCCTCGGGCGTAAGAGTTGTTGGCGATCTCGTATCGCGAACGATTGCGTAGCGTGCGGCGCACTTCAGGGCTATTGGCCGCGCTGGCCGATAGTCCGTCAGCGGCCGCCCAGTGGCGAACGTTGTCGACCGTGGTGGTCGCAGCGTCGTAGCGCCCCAGCAATCTCACCAACGACCAGGGGTGTCGGGCCGAGCGTCCACGGACGAGCGATCGATCTTTGCGATCGCCGTTCTTGCTCAGAATCCCTGACAACAACTTAAACATCCGTGACTCAATCCCTACTGTTAAACCCGACACCCCTGCCTATAGAAACAAGCTCGATCAGTTGCGAACCAATTAGTCCGCCCCTGGTGGCACGAGCTTGTTAAATCGAAGGCCACGCTTCTTTTGGGAGGCGGCTGCCTTGGATGCCAGATACTTGTCAGCAGCGATCTGCTCGGTCAGCTTATGCTGCTCGACGCTACCGGCATCTCCCGATGCCTTAGCAGGTGCTTTCGCACTCTCGCGAATCGTTTCTTGCAAGCTGTCAGACATACATGCGGCCTACTTGAGAATGAAGAAGTGGTCTTCTATCTGTAGGAATACCCGGTACCCATGTAGATTGACGGAAAAGCGAGAATATTTTTTAGATCAAATCTTTCGGACTACTGGTTCCGCCGACGCTTCTGCATCTCAGAAAAGCTCATCCGCTCCTTACGGATCTCGGCCGTGCCTTCGATACCTGGAAGAATCACGCCTTGCATTGACGCCGCGACCGCAGAACCTACCAAACAGTCAAACCAGTGGTTGTCGGGCTGCTCGGGTCGCTGCTTCCATTCGTCGACGCTCCGGCCGCGGGCCTCTGTCTTGACGAAGTACTCCGAGGTTAGATGCTCGGCGAGCATACGATGGGTTTCGGCGTTGGTGCCAAAGAGCGAAAGGCAACCGCGATCGCCCATCGCGACTTGCAGACGAGCGTTGATAAACGACTTCCACCAGTTCGTATCGTAGACCACGTGGCGGATGGCCCGCTTACCGGCGACGTTGGGGATACGCCAGTTGAGCCCTACGCGATCACCTGGCCGGCGACGATATTCGCTAAACGGCAAGCTCGATGCGCCCACGAAGCGACCGTGGCTGGGGATGATCACAGCGGCGTGCTTTGACTGCCGGCAGAACTGGTAGACCACATCGGTTGATTGGCCCCAGTTGGCGTCGATCAAACACCGTCCAATACGCATCGCTGCGCCATCGTCTCGTTGCCACTCGCGATCGAGTAGTTTTGAAGTCAGCGATTCGAGGCCTGCGTAGATCGATCCTTCGAGTCCGCTTCCAGTCGCTTCGGAGCTCAGTGTCTGGCGAGCCTCGCGCAGCGTAAAGTAGGGACGCTGCTGGTCGGGGTAGCAACCATAGTCGATTACATAACCCGTGTAATCGTCCTCCCAAGCGGTGACCACATAGAACAGGAGCTTTTGCTGGACGTCAATGAATGCGGTGAGATGGTTGGCACCGATCGATACCAAACCACGATCCATGCGATTGATCTTGCTCGCGACCTCTTCGGGCTTGAGCATCCCATCGACAACCGTCTCCGCCGGCAATGGTTGGTTTTGATACTCGGCAAAGAATGCAGCTTCGTCCTGTAGCTTCAAGTTCATCGCGTGTTGGATGGCCGAAAGCTCGTCGTAGTTGAACCGCTCTTGCCAGGCTATAACCGCACCTTCGTCCATCGCGGCTTGGTTCTGCCGATAGAACTCGGTGGCCGCTTCCCCACCATCACCACCACGCATTCCTTCGGCGCGGATCTCGGCATAACGCTCCCAGAGCAATTCATTCTTGGGGAAAGCATAAACCATCTTGGTGCGCTCACCATTCCACTCCGGATGGCGATTGCGATCAAGTATATTATCGGCCATGTCGCTTGGACGTATTACCGTGCAGGGCATGATCCCAGAGATCTTATTGCCGGGTCCTGCTAAACCAAGAACCGCACCGGCGAGTATGCTCTCGCGATTCGCGCATTGCGAAAGTGACCGAGCGCTCTCATCCGTTTGCGGGTCATCGAGTACCACAAGACTTGGACGAACTGTTCTACCATCGGGACGCTTGAATTTCATACCTCGGATGCGACCGGTAAGGCCGGCGACCTTGATGATCGCACCGCTGGCACTGCTACCATCGATCGTTGGTAGAACGACCTCTTTAGCAGTCCAACCGATCTGCGTGCGTTTGCCTTTGTAGAGCTGGCCATTGGCCCGATTCGAGATTCCATCTAGGGCTTGAATCGGAAAGCAGACCTCGGGAAAGTCAGCCAAGAGCAACTCGTTGCTATCGAGTTCGGTTTTGATCGAGTCGAGCATGTCACACGCATGCCCCTCATCGCTTCCGATCAAACAAACAAAGTTGCGATGCCCATACAGCACTGCCCAAATGCATGCGACTTCCGCAATCGAACTCTTGCCACTACCGCGTGCCATCGCTAGTGCAAATAAACCTCCATGCACAACCGCTTGCTCGATCTTGTTGATGACCTTGATATGGTCCGGCGACCAGGCGAGATGAAACGTCAAAGGGAAGTACGTTTCACAAAAATATCGGAAGTCACGCGACGCGCGATCTTTACGATCTGGGTTATCGACCTCTGGTAGTTCACCAATGTCGCGGCCGGCAAGTGCGAGCGCTGCATTTCTCGCACGCGCTCGTTCCTTCATCGCATCATATGGATCGACACCGTTTGTCGTGCGAGGCGTATGTCGTACGACATGCATCCATGCACAATAGCGAAGCAAGTCAACGGTCTTGTTGTCGCCGATGCGTGCGCCGGCGCGTTGACGATGCCGATAGAGTTGTCGTTCGCTGATCACCTCTCCTAGCGGCGTCGAGTTGAGTAGTCGACATAGCTCGCTTGGTTTTAGTTTCCTTGGATCACTCGCCACGTCCCATCTCCTTTGCTTGCCATGCGCTGTAGTGCACGAGGTTGATCGTTCCATCAACGTTCACCGGCGCACCGTCTTGTAGGTCTAGTCGGATCTTCTCTGGCTCGATGCGTTCTCGGAAAGCAGCTGACAACAACTTCGCTGCTTGCTCTACCGAAAGCCTCGTCGGATCTACCTGGTTGTTTCCGTCACTCATCGCATTCCTCCATGGTTTGGCATCTCGAAACGTGGGGCGACCGTTCGCGCACGGTCGCGTTTTAGCCGCATGTTCGCCTCGTTATGCGAAGCATGTTTGGACGCGACCGTGGCCTAATGTTGGGGCACCGGTGGCGTCCCAGGAAACATGCAGAATTACTGAAAAAACATGCAGGAATCGGCTGGATGTTCCTCGAAACGCATGGCTCATGTGTGTCATCGCGACGCAGAAATCGCGACGCAAAACACACCTCGAACCACAAAGGAACAGAACGATGAACGCAAACGAAATCGCCTTCGGAATTGAATTCGAAACCACCCTCCCAAGCACCGACAACACACCGATCGGACCTTACCACAGCGGATATCAAGTACCTTGGCTGCCAACCGGATGGAAAGCAGAACGCGATGGAAGCATCCGACCCGAGAACACCTCTCGCAAAGGATGCGAATTTGTAAGCCCAATACTCAAAGGGGCTGAAGGCGTACGCCAGATCGAGAACGCGATCGACCAGATCAACGCTCGCGGGGGCCGAGTAAATTCCAGCTGCGGACTGCACATAACGGTTAGCTGGAACGGAGACGCAGCCGCCTTGGCAAGATTGATCTCCTTGGTCGGCAACCACGAACGAGCGATCTACGCTTCGACCGGAACCCGCAAACGCGAACAGATGATGTACGCCAAGCGAATCAAACAATACGGCAACAAAGACAACGCCAAGAGCCGATGCGAATCGGATCGCTACCACCTGCTGAACCTCACCCACCTGACCCGCGGCAAGAACCGAATCGAATTCAGAGCCTTCGGCGGAACGCTCAACAAGACCAAGGTGGTCGGATACCTGATGATGGTTTTGGGTTTGGTTGAACTCGCCCTCAATACCAAACGCTGCAGCGAATGGGACTACATCAAGAAGGAAGGTACCAAGAGCTGCTGGGATCGCCCTGGTGCCGGCCTTGGCGAGACCGAACTCAATCGATTGTTCTACCGACTCGGATGGACCAAGGGTTGGTACAAGGGTGCCCTTCGCGACAAGGTCTACGGAGAGATCGCCTGCGAAACCAAACCGGAATGGAAAACGATCAAAACCAAGCTCCTCGACCTCGCCCGCAAATACGACCGCGCGGCATAGACCACAACCAAACGAAACGCCGAACACGGAGGTTCGGCTTTCACACGTTTGGCAACGTGGGGCCAATTTTACGTCACCGTGGGGTCGAATCGTGTATGTCACTAATAGTGGCCAAGCCCGAATCGCAACGCGACGCGACGCGTTTTGTGCGAACTGACGGGTTCCAAAGAAACATTCAAATTCCTGTTGGAATCCGCGAAGGCTTGGCTTGAGCTTTCGCCAACCGCATGGCTCATGTGTGTCATCGCGTGAACGATTCAAACCTATTTCCGAAACGGAGACACAAACATGACCAACGCAAACAACCCACACGCAGCCACCGACGCAACCCTTCGCCAAATCTTCAAGACGATGGATGCACACCAAGCCCAAGAGATCCGCGAAGCCTACTACAAGGCGATCGAGGGTTTGATGACCTTGTCGGAAGCCCTCGAGATCGCCGACGCACAACAAACGCCCAGCGCCGGCCCGCTTCTCACCGAACACTTCAACGCGGTCCAAGCCCTGGACGCGATGAAGAACAGCCGCCTCGGAAAGATCCTCTAAACCACAGACCAGCGGAATGCCACGGACGCCGCGAACGGAAGCGCGGCGTTCTTCCGCTTGGTCGCGACACTCCCCCTCAGTCGCGTTCTTCTTAGCACCTTCTACCAAGTACCCAACATTCAAAACATCGCAACACGGGCCAACGTCGGGGCCCGTAGGGCCTCCCGGGAAACATGGAAGATCATGGGAAAAAGCTGCTGAAATCGGCTTGCTGTCGGTTGAACCGCATGGCTCATGTGTGTCATCGCCTAGCGACCAACAGCTTTCACCACGCAAGAGGAGAACAAACCGATGTCCCGAACCAACGCCAGACACACTGCAATCAGAACCGCCTTCAAACAAATGCCTCGCGCTACCGCGCTGGACATCTGCGACGACTATCGCGAAGTGGTCACACGGTTGACGCGACAGGCCGACAACTTGGCGGGCGCGTTCGTGGTAGCGAGCGGAGATTCGGCCCGCGCTCTCGAAGCAGAACTCCGCATGTTTGAAGAAGCTATCGAGGTCCTTTCCGGCAGTATGTTGCCCGAAGCGATCGAAGAATGTTTGCCTTCCAAAGAATGCTGAAAAAACCTGCTGAAAACATTGAAAGGACGTCTTGAGGTTATCCGAACCGCATGGCTCATGTGTGTTATCGCATAACCAATTTTCATTCACCCAAACGGAGAACCAAACATGAATCTCGACACCCTGATCGAAATCCTCAACGACTTTCGCGAAGAGTTCGGAGGCGACGCCGAAGTGCGGCTGATGACCCAGCAGAACTGGCCTTTCGAGAACCGCATCTGCGGCGTGACCAGCGGCCGCGACATGAACGAAGCGGACGACGATGACGAGCGCGACGACGACCAAGACGTCGCCGACGAGAACATCGTCTACATCGTCGAAGGTGGCCAGATCTGCTATGGCAGCAAACGAGCCTGGGAAACGTGTCGCGACAGTTGATTGCGACACGCCGATGCGCCGGGGGAAAGAATCTGGAAAACCTTCAGAATCTTTTCCCCTTCGGCTTGATGCGGTTTGAACCGCATGGCTCATGTGTGTCATCGCATATGCGATTTCAGATTCGAACCCCAAAGGAAAACCACGATGGCCGATCACACACATCAGCAGTACGACACCTACACCAACAACTACGCACAGGTCCACGAGCAACTCGCGTTGCTCCAACAACACCTCGCTGCGTTCCCAGATCCCTTCGCGGACGACTTCGAGTTTGACCACGAGAAGACTATCGAATTGCGAGACCTTGGAATCGCACTGGAGGGGATCAAGGAGATGTTCAAGATCGTCGGCGAGGAAGGTTAAACAGAGACGGAAGACGCCGCGAATGGACTCGCGGCGTTGGGTGGCGAACACAACGCGACATTCGCACCGTGTCGCATTCTTTCTGCCGCTTACGCCCAACGATGCAACATGCCATCGAACGCGACAAATACGAACGTGGGCCAAACTGTGCGATTCAAAGAAACATCGCAAAAGACTGGAAAAAGCTGCTGAAATCGGCTTGATGCCGTTCAAACCGCATGGCTCATGTGTGTGCATACCAAACGCGGTTTCAAACCAACCCAACACCGGAGAGACACGATGCCAACCATGACCAACCGACCACGCCTGACCTCGGCCCAGTTCCTCGGAGCGCACCGACGAGCGCTGGAGACGATCAGCGACCTGTACGCAGCGATCGAAGAGATGCCGATTCTCGCCGCTGCCGAACCGTCGACCATGAAACATTTTTTTGACGAACTGGCTGACGTGCAGGCCACAGCTGCCAAGCTCGCCCAACATTTCCGCACGCAGGTATGCACCGAAGAAAAGATTTCGAATTCCTTTTGAATCCGGCTTGATGCGGTTCAAACCGCATGGCTCATGTGTGTTAACGCGAAAACGATTCACCAACCAAAAAACGGAGACCAGCAGATGACCCAACACGACCTCGACCTGACTATCACCAAGATCAGCAATCGCAACCGCGGCACTGGCGGATCTTGGGTGCAAGGCAAGATCAACGACGAATACCGCTTCGATGCTTTGGTCTTCACAGAACACGCAGAACATGAATCGTACGAATTGAATCAAAGCAAGATTTCGAAGCTTTGGGTTCAACGCCTGACCGACCGCAAAGTGATGTTCAACTTCGATCGCGGGTTGGATGTGCCGGCGGTCGATACGGAGGTGCAGGTGATAGTCGACTTTCTCTGCGAGGGATTGTCGGACTTGGTCTTTGGTCAATAAGCCGAAACGCAGCACGGACGCGCGTAGTCGATCGGTGGTTCGATCGGCCTGACGATGGCAGCCAACCACGAACACAGATTTGGAGTTACGAAGATGAAGAAGGCAGAAGTAAAGATTGGTGGCAAGTACTACGCGAACGTTTCGGGCAACCGATGCGAGATTCAAATCGATGCTGAGAAGCCTCGTGGCGGCTGGGACGCGACTAACCTTGCAACAGGCAAGAAGATTGTGATTAAGAGCGCTCAACGCCTTCAGGGCGAAGTGGGTGCAAAGCGCGGACGCGCGAAGGTTTCCACCGAAGGTAACGTAACGGTGGTTGAGAACGAACCAGCTACCGTCGAAACGATCGGAGGCGAAACGTCCACAGCGGTTGCGGTCCTCAAGAAACCACGCAAAGCAAAGGCGGCATCCACCGAGACGGCCGACGCCGGCGAAAAGCGATTGAGCTGCGTCACAGCGGCTTTGAAGGTCCTCAGCGAATCGAGCGAGCCGATGAATGCTCAGGAGCTGATCACCGCGATGGAAGCAAAGGGCTACTGGACCAGTCCCGGCGGCAAGACTCCCCACGCGACCTTGTACAGTGCGATCCTTCGCGACTTGGCCAAGGGCGACGATAGCAAGTTCGTGAAGACCGAGCGCGGCCGATTTACCGTGCGAGGTTAGACCATGCGATCGAAGGATGTTCGAATTGGCGAGCGGTATGTCGCTTGCCATTGCGGTAAGACAATCATCGTTAAGGTCGAATCGATTTTTCAACCGTCGAAGGCCGGCGAGACCACACATGTCATCGCTATCAATCAGGCGACCGGCCAACGCGTCTCCTTTCGCAGTACGCTTGGTATCATGCGTCCGGCAGGTCCCTACATCAACGAGGTAAAGATCACATCGGATTTGTACATCGATCACATCGCCGTACCAGAACCTGGAGTTCGATATTGGCTTCGACGCATCGATGAACCCGAGTTTTTCGCAGATGTTGATTATGTGACTCGCCGAGGCAACCTGCTGTATGCACGGACAAGCGAACTGAAAGAGTATCCAATCACCGGAGAAGGAGCCTGCGTCTTGGTTCCCGTTCGCGACTAGACTCACCACTGATTCCCAACCAATCGCCCCACGTTCAAATCGTGTGGGCGTTTTCTCGTTGATGCGAACATAACCCCAGCACGTAACACAACGCGACACGTCGCGAAATCGCGGTTCGCCGGCGCAGCCACATGTTTGGAAGAAATTCGCAAAACATGCTCGCATGTTGGCTTGATGTTTTTGCGATTCGCTGGCTGACTGTTGAGGATCGTCTTTCGTTTCTCCAACAACCAGGAACCAACCATGGCCAAACCCACCCTTGAGCCGGCAGCTCCCTACGAGAACCTGCACCTCGTTGCCCGCGACTACCTCGATCGACTGCGTCAATCGCTCGACGCTTTGCAACAACCCGATGACCCAACGCTGCGGTGGCGGAACGTTCACACGATGGCCCAGGTCAACGCACGCCTGGCTCAAGCCGGCGAGCTGCTCGACAAACTCAACGCTACCACCAAATGAAACAAGGAACCAATAACTATGCAGACACGATTGAAGAAAGACGATCGCATCCGCTTGGTGTCGATGCCGCAAGATCCAGACCCGATCCCGGTTGGATCGCTGGGGACTGTGGTTGAAGTCCATGAACACCGCGATTGGACACAGGTCGATGTCAACTGGGACAACGGCCGCTCGCTCATGCTGACGATGCCCGACGATTGCGTCGCCATCGTCGAACCCAACCATCACGAACCATCGAAGTAAGGAAACCAACCTATGTCCACAAGAGCAACGATTGCCTGCAAGCAAGAAGACGGTCGCTACGCAGCGATCTATCTTCACTTCGACGGCTACCACGACCATGCCGGCAGAGTCCTCAAAGAACATTACACATCGATCGAGTCGGCACGAACGTTGGTCGTTGGCGGCGACATTCGTTCGCTTGCTAACGACGGAACGCCAGAACGATTCACCGACGGCAACCGCGCGGTTGTCATGCCCACTCGCGCAGCCTTGCATGAATTCGCCAGGAACTGCGGAGCGGAGTACATCTATGTCTTTGAAGACGAGGCTTGGCATAGTCATAAGTTTTGATCGCGACCTCCTATCGCATGTTCTGTTCACGAGGCTGCATTGGAATCGGAGATTCGCCGGTCCGTTCCAAGATGGCCTTGTTACCAGAAAACCTTTGGTACCTATCAACGATTACGTCACAATAAAGTGTGTCGAGTTCCATCAAGAACGAATTGCGACCACATTGCTCGGCACCGATCATCGTCGAGCCACTACCGCCGAAGAGGTCGAGCACGTTCTCACCTTGCACCGACGAGTACTGCATCGCGCGAACTGCGAGCTCCGCTGGCTTCTGAGTCAAATGTGACATTGACTGCGGATTGATTTTCTTCACCTGCCATAGGTCTGTCGCATTCTTGGGACCGTAGTACTTGTGACCAGCTCCTTCCTTCCATCCATAGAACGCCCATTCGTGAGCACCCATAAAATCCTTGCGTGTTAGGACCGGATGCTGTTTGTCCCAGATTATGGACTGCGAGAAGTACAACCCATGCTTCTTCAGCACTGGCGGATAGTTGCCGCAATTGGCGTAACCACCCCAGATGTAGAAGCAGCGACCTGGTAGCAAGACGCGTGCAATGTTTCCGAACCAATCGTCAAGCAACTGATCGAAGGCCTCGTCGCTAACGAAGTCGTTTGCCAACGGACGATCTTTCGCACGAAGCTTTTTGTGCGTCGCCGCATGCTTCGGTTTGCCAGTCTCATGATCAACACCAAACGACGCAGCATTCCCTTGGCCACCCTTTAGTCTCGAAGCCGCACCGTCGTTCGTGAACGACGAGAGGCCGGCAGCGATCGCGTTGTTCGATCGCGGTTCAACCTTCACGTTGTAAGGCGGATCTGTGTTGACTAGGTGGATGGCAGCGCCGGCCAACAAACGATCCAGATCTGCCGGCGATGAGCTGTTGCCACAGAGCAACCGATGGTTACCGAGGATCCAAAGATCACCAGGTTGAGTGACCGCTTCGTCTGGCGGCTCGGGAATGTCATCCGGATCAGTCAAACCTTCGTTGACGCCGGTATCCATGAGCTTCGCAAGCTCCTCAGCGTTGAATCCGAGCAGCCCGAGATCGTAGTTCGCTTCCTGCAATGCCGACAATTCGATCGGCAAAAGGTCGTAATTCCATTCCGCGATCTCTGCGGTCTTGTTGTCGGCGATGCGATACGCACGAACCTGCTCGGGTGTTAGATGTGAAGCGACCACGACGGGGACGCGTTCAAGTCCAAGCTTCTGCGCGGCCTTCAAACGCGTATGGCCGACGATGATGACGCTGTCGCTGTCGACAACGATCGGCTGCGAAAATCCAAATTCCTTGATCGAAGCTGCGACCGCGTCGACGGCTTTGTCGTTGTTGCGAGGGTTGTTTTCGTAGGGACGAACGCGATCAAGCGTCCACATTTCAATCTGCAATGCATTGATGGTTGACATACTGGTATTCCTTCCTTGATGGACTCGTGTTGGTAATAGATCTCTGATCTTCGGGCGTCTTACTTAGCGTTGATGGGCATATGCTGTGTTTGCGGCGCGTCGGCTCTGAGGGGTCTCGCTGCCTTCCGTCGTGCTTTGCGAAGCATTCGTTTCAACGCTTCATCCCAGGTTGTTGGCTGCGGCTTTGGTGGTTTCGAAGCCACCTCGCCCGCTTCGCGCCTCGCAATCGCACGTCTGGCGGCTGCGTTGAATCGCTTCAATTCCCGTCGCAGGGCTGTATCCCAATCCATGAAAATCTCCTTGTGAAAAAGGGGCGGATGTCGCCCGGACTAAAAAACAAACTGTGTTGACTAGCGCGGCTGTTCCCACGACCCAATGTTTGCGGCGTCGGGCTGGGAGTACCTAAAGTTTTTTGATGGCTCCCAACGTTCGAGTGCCACTCTGGCAGACGCGTTGTGGGGCAACCGTTGGCCCACTGACGCGTTGAGCGCGAAGTGCGGCTCGTTGGGCAGCGTGGTTGAGAACTCGCGACGTGGGGCAACGTCGCGGGAAGGTTGATGGCTGGTGAGAGTCGCGCGTCGACACTCGAAAACCCGCTGGCGAGGTTAGCGAGGTTAGGCGAGGTTATTTTCAGCCCGTTTCTATATGCGTGATTTTTTATCACGCGCATGCGTACGCACGCGTGCGTACATGTGAGCATAGGAGGAAATAACCTCGCTAACCTCGCTTTTGCTAAAAACACCAATGTTTTCAGGGGTTTGCAGGGCGAGGTTATGCCCAAAACTATAACCTCGCTTAACCTCGCTAACCTCGCCAATGGCAACCATCGGCGAAACACATCTAAGCATGCGTAAACACAGGACTTAGAACGGATTTCGAATAGATTACGAGGCTCACGGAAGGTGCTCGAACCACACTTGCGCGCAGACAAATTGCGAACATCAAACGCACTGAGCGCACCGCTAAAAGTGTCGTAATTCAATACATCACAACGATTGCGGACCTGAAAAATGTCCTCGCTAACCTCGCTAACCTCGCCGCTAAACTTTTGCAGATTCATCGCCACCCTCCATGTCGAAAAGAGTCGTTGGTGGTGCGCTCATGTTGACCAGCTGCCAAAGTCGCACATGGGTCTTCGCGTTGACGCCTGCGTCTTTCAGTTTGCGGCCGTTGAAGACCCGCCCACGGAGCTTGGATAGATGACGTCCCAGCGATCGCTTGAACGAACCTTCGCCACGGTCTCGATTCGCCGACAGAGGCTCTGGGAGAGCCCTCACAAGCGGGTCGTCGATGTACTCGACCGGCGAGTCTTTAGGTGGAACGACAACGCGACAGATGTCGTCTGCCGTTTGCAATCGGTCTCCAAATCTCTCCCACCAGGCATCGAAGAATGCCGTCCATTCCTGAGCCGATTCGTCTTGCACGACTTGCGTCTGCTCAAGGTTGGTTAGAAAGCCAGGGATGCCGGCAAAGGCTAAGACGCTGCCAATCGTGTCCGCCCACTCTTGGAAGCTGCCGAGCGATGGAATCGGGATCGTAGGTTTTCCATTGGTGTACCAGGCTCTGATGATCGTCAGCGCTGCAGCGAGCAGATTGCCACGGTGCTCATCGATGTGTTGCTCTAGGTCGCGAATGCGAAATCCAGTGCGTTCCCATGGCCGTTCCGCATTGGCATCGAGGCGGATACTGTAGCTTCGTCGTGGAAGGTCACCAGTGACGCGAAGGTTGTTCCCGCTGGCTGCCCACACAACCCGCGACAACAGCGTTACGATCCGATTACCACCGAGCAGCCGATCGGATATCTCACGCGATGTCAGCGTCGCAGCCAACATCGGAGAATCGATCGTGGTGTTGTCGGGAATGTTATCGAGAAGCACGAACGAAGCGGAGGTCATTAAGATCGACGTGATTTTCTTCCGCCACTCGTCCTCATTCTGTTTGGTGGGAATCGACTCGGATGAAACGTTGCCGACAGCAATCTTCGCCAGCGCGGTAATCAGCAATGACTTACCGGTCCCTTGCATAGGTGCGTCCACGATCGCGAGCGGTACATGACCTTTGATGACGGGACGCATGAGGATTGAGAACAGAATTGCCAGTGCGTTGGCGCGACTCGCATCATCGACAAAAGGGAACTCGTCGATGACCTGAAGAAGAATATCCACGCACGCGCGGACCTCTTCTCCGCAGGGATACTCGGGGACGGGTCTCAGGTTTAGCGATGGATCAGGACAATACATCAACCTTGATGTGGGATCGTAGCCCGGAGTTGTACAGATCGTGCCATCGCCGCGAAGGATGGGAGCGCGAACGACGCCAGCTAAAGGTGGTAGCTCCCAATCCTCTTGAGCCAGGATATTCTCGGCGAGCGTCTTCGGCGGATTGGTGCCCACTTGGATGTAGCCACCATCCGACTTGCGCAACGTGAAGAAGTTGGCGACCTCGGTGAGACGACAGCGAACGCGAGCAACATCAAGTGGTTCAATCTTGGGTATGTCTTGTTCGTCATGAACAACGCGAACCAGACATCCAGAACGCACGAAAGTAGACGGAGGAGAGTTTGCACGTTTGACAGCGGCCAATGCTTGTGCCGTGAGATCGCTCAGCTGCCGATCGTCAATAATGATTGACGGCAAGCCCGAGTTGGCTGGTTGCGGTGGCTGCGGCCGGCGAGAGGGCGTCCGCTTTGCCTTGGGTGTGTATTGCTTGGTGACCTTGCTGAGCGCTTTTGCAATCGTGGTTGCGCCGTACGTTTCACCGCCATGCAGTTGATCCCACTTATCTCGCATCAACTGCGAACGCCGAAAGATGCGGTCGATCTGCTGTGCATCCTTGGTGTAATACGCAAGCGAAAAAACGACCGACGAATCAGCTTCGCTGGCCGAGTTGTAATGGTCGTTCCAATGACCATCCCAAAGCGATCGAAACTTATCGCCTGTTCGAGGCTTCTTGCATGCGAGATCGATGATCTCGTCGTCACTCAGCGAAACGAAACCGCTATCGCTTGGCTGCGGACCTCGGCTGGCAGTTGGAGCTGCATTAGTGCCTGGATCATCATTTCCGAACACTTGTGCGTAAACGAGATCGAGCGATTCCTGTCGAAGGTTGATTTCACTCGGAATGGTCGGTAAGCGACTGCCGGTAACGGTGAAGAAGCGGTCGCGATCGTAGATCTCCACTTCGCCGTCTTCGTAGGCCTTACGACAACGCGAGCCTGGCTTGTTGGCCTTGATGAAGACCTTCAGTCCCGAGCCTGAAGGACTGATCTCGGTGTAGCTGTCTAGGCGATCAACGATCTGCTGAGCCCAAGGTTTCAACAGCCTCGTTGATTCGTCGACCGAGTCATCGAGATCCACACCGCAGTACGGGTCATCGGCGGTGAAAACGAAGCCAACGCCAGCTAACGCATTATTGCGCCGGCAAGCTTCAATCGCCTCAGCAAAGGTTCCCCAGGTAGAGGCGTCAGTCGATGACGCCAGCGACCCATTGTGTGGATTGATGGGAGCTTTGGTCGGCTTGCCTCCACGCTCGACGTATTTCCAGGCAACCCACTGATTGCGATCGCGAATGCAACTCGGACAGTTTTGGTAGATGGCTTCAAGTGGTGGTTGAGGTGCGGAACTCAATGTTCAACCTCCCACGAAGCGAGATCCGCTTTCGCCCAGCGATCCAAGAACGTTCGGCGTAGATTGACGCGGTTCTTTTTCAGTGCACTACGAAGCCCCCAGCGATCGCCGACCACGATGCAATATTTCGAGGCGCGAGTAACCGCGGTATACAGCCAGTTACGATCCGCAAAGAAATGGGATTTGTGGCAAAGGACAACCACGCACGGAAACTCGCTCCCTTGTGCTTTGTGGGCCGTGAGCGCATAAGCGAGCTGGAGATTCAGTATCTGTTCATCGTGAATATGCCGGTGTCCATCGCCATCGAAATCGACGATGTAACTGATCCCGCCACTGGTTTCGACTTCGGAAATGACACCGATGGTGCCGTTCATGATTCCCAAGCCGTAGTCATTGGTTGTCTGAATGACCTTGTCGCCGACTGCAAACTTGCGATCCACCGCGCCGTGCAACAGATACTGCATCATCTCGTTAATGGCCTTGGTGCCGAGCTGCCCCAGGTGCGTTGGCGTGATGATCTGAACGTCATTGACGGGATCGAGACCGAGCCGATCAGGAATGCGACTCAGGACGAGATCGCGCAAGTAAACCTGAATCTGAGTTGGATCTTGCAGAGAGTCGATGACGCTCCAGGCGGGATCTCCCACAGCGGTTGGCATGAGACGCTGCGAAAGAATCGCCGTACTGTTGGTCTTGAGAACGCCAGCCTGACGTACAACCTCATCCAGAATGAACGTTGGAACCAGCTTGTGTTCAATACAATCACGAAGGACGTTACCTGCGCCGACAGGAGGGAGCTGGTTATGATCGCCGACGAGGATCAATCGCGTCTTAAAGAAATCGATGCGACGTAGCAGCTCTTCCATGAGCGGTGCATCGACCATCGATACTTCATCCACAATGACGATGTCATAGGCAGGGTCGCGGACCTTGCCTTCACGGTCTAGCGATGGCGCGGATAGACTTTCACGCTGAAACGTGACACCATTCGATTCGAGCAGCCGGTGAATGGTTTTCGCGGACAGCTTCACGCCCTGGGAGGCTAACGACTCCTCGATTCGCTTTGCTGCTTTCCCGGTTGGCGAACAAAGGGCGACCTTCAAGCCAGATTCGTCGAACGTCTGGGCCAATCTCGCCAGGGTGTGGGTCTTGCCGGTGCCTGCTCCTCCGGAGATCACCACAATCGCGTGATTCAGCGCCGCTTCATACGCAGCGAACTGAGCTCGCTTGAGGCCGACGGTGTTGCCAGGCTCAATCCCCAAGGGGCTCTTGAGAATCCCGTGCTCTTGGAAGCATTCAAAGATGTATCGCTCGGCATCTGCATAGTGCGGCAGTGCGACTGCATCGCTATCAACGACCAACTGCCCTTGGTCTACGACCCTTTGATAGGCAGCCTCGATAATCGAGCCACTATCGAGCGAATCAAGCAACAGCAGATCGAACGCCTTGCGAATCAGCTCATCGTGCGCGATCCATGTATGACCATCGGACGCCTCTTCGCGAACCAGATAACACAGTGCGGCTTCAAGTCGCCCCGGGTGCTCTTTGGGAATGCCCATCGAACGCGCGATCTTGTCGACCCGCTTGAAACCGTAGCCCTTGATGTAGCGGATGATGAGGTACGGATTTGCCCGCAGAACGCCAACCACCGAGGGTCCAAATTCTTCAAGCAATGTTTCCATCTGGTGATGAGAAAGCCCGAAGCCGGCCAAATACGTTCGGACTTCGTTCTCGTCACTGTTGGCGATCCACGCTTCACGCAAAGAATTCAGAGTCCGTTTGGGAATCCGCAGAGCTCGATGTAGTTCCTCGATGTCCTGGCGGATCACTCGATCGAGATGCTCCGCGCTGGCGACGTAGGAGACGATCTTTCGCGCCGTGGTTTCGCCGATGCCAGTAAACGCCGGATGCTTGGCGAGGTATTGCACCAAGCCTTCAGGCGTTTCCGGCAGGTCGTAGCTCACGCTCTTCGCATCGAACTGCGGTCCATACTTGGGATCGCTTTTCCACTGGCCGGTCAGTGTCACCAACTCGCCTTCACTCACGCAGAATGGCCCACGAAAACGCACACGATCGCCGTCGTCGCGAACAAGCGCACCGGCGGAGAACTTGGCGCTGGTAAAGAAAACTCGATCGACCGTGCCACTGATACGATTACTCATGGTGTAGATCTCCTGCGTTGGAGATCACACGAACGAACGATCGCAGATAGGCATCTGTGAATCGAAGGGCCCCTGGCCGCGATCCGCACCAATAGACAGGCACCCGATACTTAATGCCAATGTATGTGGACGCACCAAGCAATGATTGTGGAGCGACTGCCCGAAGTGATTCAGCATGTTGGCCGCAAAGCACAGCAGTTAGATCAGCTTCGACCACGATGCACGCCGCTTCCATCCCCGATAACTTTTGAAGCTCGCGAGCGAAACGATCAAAATCGTGAATGACGGTTCCGACGAAATCACGCAGGCTCTTGCGCTCAACAGCCACTCGCTGTTCGAAGCCAGCCACCGAGTAATCACCAGCATCAAGCTTGGCGTTAACAACCTCACACGCGAACGTGTAAGGCTCCTGCTCTCGCGAGTCGATAACGATTCGGAAATCCATGTTTTCCTGTCAATCCAATCCGAGTGATGAAATAGAAAGAGCCGAGGCAGGCAAGGGGAGTCTGGACAAGGAAGCGCGAAGTGGACCCGGCAAAAGAACCACATCGCACGGAACTGCTTCCAAGTCACGCCATCCCGCCTCGGCCGCACCCGTTCACAGGGAACGACTAACGCCGGTCAAGCAACCAGCGACCTAGAACGGAAGATCCTCGTCCGCCACTGCACCACTCGGCGCGGAGGCGATATTCAGCCGACGGTTGAAATACACGTTCGTGTACTCGCCTCGCGTACGCTTGGTGACTTCGAGCGTCTTGTCGAGCAACTCGTCGAGCCGACCTGCCAACTCGCTGAACTTGGCCAGTTCCAACCCAAGCGTCTTGAGATCGCCTTTGACATAAGGCAGCGACGCTTGGGTGATCACCGAGTTCTTGAAGATGTGCCGACCAGCCTGCGAACCAGAGATGACCACCAAATCGAACTTGATCATCGGGTCACCCTTCTGACTCGATTCAAGCTTCGCGGTCTGGATCTTCACTTGGTACTTGCCGTCGGGGACCTCGTCGTAGCTCGGCGCGTCTGCCGTCTCGAACTCGTCATCAAACGAGGTGAGGTCGACTTGCGAATCGATAGGGTCGAATGATTCGTAATCACTCATGATTATTTAGCCTTTCCTGAAGGGGTGCTTGCCGGCGTGGAGCTCTTCGCTGCGCTGCTGGTGCCGGTTTCCGAGCTGCGAGCGGGAGAATTGAAAGCTTTGACGAATTGCTCGTAGTCGAGAGGGAGCAATTCAGGCAGACGACCAGTGCGGTCGCCAGCCTCGTAAGTTGGATGCGGCTTTGTGCGCACAACGCGTTCAATGGTGACGTTGCCAGCGGCATCCTTCTTGGCGACCGAATCGCCATAGAGGATGATGTCGACCAGACCCAAGACCACGTTGCGAGCGCGATCGGGAAGGCTCGGCTGAGTCTTGGTGTACTCGCCGGTTCGCGTTTCGATCGTCTTGTCGACTGCATGCGAAATGAGAATCAAGCCGTATGGCAGGCTGGCCAATCGAGTCAGCACACGATGCCATTCGTTCTTGACCAGAGCCCAGCCTTTGCCGTGGCCCATGTCGCCTTCGTACTCGATGCCATGCTTGGCACAGACATAGTCCGAGCACATCTTGAAAGCGTTGTCGACGGTGTCGATCACAATCGTTTTGAAGTTGTGATCTCCCTTAGCGACAAGCTTGCAAGCTTCGAGGAATGCCTCCCACGAATAGGTCGGCACTTTGAAAACCTCCAAGTGATTGAGCCCAGGCTCACATTCAAAGAAGAGCGAACCAGGAGCCTTACTCGCAAAGGAGCTCTTCCCAAGTTTGGGGCTGCCGTAGAGCAGGATCGTTTGTTTACCGAGTTCGGTCACGGGTTTGGATGCTTCGGTTGGTAATGCAACAGACATTGGGTGTCAGTCCTTTCAAAAAACGGGTGCGTCAGAATCGATTGAATTGAGTTCCTCATGCGGTGGAGTGATCTCGTAGAGGTTGTCCACCACGTTTGGATTGAAGCCGGATTGGCAGTAAGGCAGATACTCACACGGTCGTTGGTACGAGAAGCAACTCGATGTGTTGAGCAGCCATTTGCCACGACGTCGCGCGTCGAGGTACTGCTGGGTGATTTCCCAGACTTCGTCTTGCAGCATGGCGAGACGGTCTTCGGAGAGATAAATGAACTCGCGATGGAACGCTTCGGGCTTGGCGTACCAGGCTGCCAGCCGGCCTTGAAACTCTTCGTTGGTTTCAGGCATCTGGCGTTTGGCTGTCGACTTGCCACTCTTGTTCTTGGCGGCGAGTTCCGCGTGGCGTGCTTCGTACTCTTCCTGCGTTTCGCCTTTGCTTTGCTTGAGGCGGCTCTTGAGCAGCACGTTGTAGATCACGCCAACGATCGGATAGCCAAGTTCACGCAGGTAATAGCAGTACAACGCGATCTGCGTATCGGTCCACAGCTTGTCGAGATAATTAGAGTCGATCGAAGCCGCGGTCTTATGCTCGAGCAGATACATGCCATCGGATCGCTGCACGATCGCATCGGCCTTGCCGGCCATCACAAACGTTTGGCTGCAGCGGCCAGTGTCAGGGTTGCGGATGTTTCCGGTGAATGACTTCTCGATCTCGATTATCGTGAAATCCTCGGTGGCGTAACGCGACGCGTAACCAGTCATAATGGCACGAGCCAGATGCCAGTTGGCTTGCTGGTTCTCGTCGGTTGCGCGTTCTGGGAAGCTGCGATCAATGAAATCCAGTACAATCCACAGGCGATTGGCATCGTCCACCGAGCGATACCAGATCTCGATGGCACTGTGGATGACGCTGCCGAACGACAGCGATTCAACCTTCATCCGTGGACGCAGGTTATCGACGTAACGATGTTTGTATTTGCGAGGACAATTGCGGAACGTGTTGAGTGCCGAGTAGGTCAGCACGTTCTTGTCGCTCGTTTCAGAGGTTAGGATTGCTTGAGACATAAGGCTTTCGAACTGAAAATGGGTGCGTTTTCTTTGGTTTCTGCGGCTTACGAGAAGTTCATCTCGTAGGTGTCTTGTTCTTCGATCAGATTGCCGTTGAGGCGTTTCGCGCCTCGTTCGCGAGCCAGCTGAGCTTCACTCACTTTCAGCGACGCATTGATCTGCGAGCACTTCTTGCAAATGCGATTAGCTGCACTCTTGGAGCGAAACGTCTCGTTGCACTTCAGGCACTTCCGATCACCGGGTTCATGGGGTAAAGGTCGTGTTGACATCGCCTGCGGATCTTTCAGCGAGGAGGTCGAAGAGGGATGGGTGACAGATTGCGAATCAAACCGTGTCGACTGACTCGACCTCGAAGTTGCCTTCGCGATCGCTGGTTACCAGATAGTGCTGATGCGAAATGTTGGCGACGAATCGGCTCTCACGAGGAAGTGCCTCACGAATCGTTTGGCAGGAATCGTTGAACTCGTTGGAAGCGGCTTCGAAGCGTTCGACCGCTCGTAGGTATCGCTGCAACGCGAGCGAGACGGTGACTCGTTGTTCGATATTCATGGCGGGTGCGCTCATTAACTGATGTCCTTCTATTGTTGGTGACTTGTGTTGGCTGAAACTTGCTCTCTCTATCTGTTGGAATACCCGGTACCCGGGTGAGTTGACGGTTACGATTCCAGATATCTGTCAAATCCCGCTTCTTCAAAGAGCTTGCGGATCTGCAACATCCAGTCGTTGAGCGTGGTGCGAGGGATGCCGAGATCGCGAGAAATCTCGGTGATCGACTGGTTTTGACGGCGACGGAGAATGTCTTGGTATTTCTCCGGTAGCTTCGATATGAACGTTGCCAAATCCATGCGAAGGTCGTTGAGCTCTTCCTCGCCAAGGCGACGCTCACGTCCCAACCGTCGGTCTTGATCTTGGTGGTGTAAGGTCTGGGACATTTCGACCTGACCGCCGTCATCACCGCGGACGCTCTTGCTGAGACTGACGCGGCCGGCGGTCGCGCGCTTTGATACCGAGCGATCGCGAACCACGTTGGCCAGGTGACGTTGCACCACGGTGCAGACGTACGGGTAGAGATGGCCCACCGATGGGTCGTAGAGTCGAAGGCTCTTCGTCGCTCGGACGTAGACCTCCTGGACCAGATCACTACGATCCTGCTGGGTGAAGTCGGACTTGGCGATCAGCTTTCCAACTTGACGATTGATCACACTGCGAACGAAATTGTCGTCGGCGAGATTGATAGAATGGTTGTCTGACACGGACGGACCTCCTGGTTGAGGCCCCACAGGCGACAGGTCCGAGAGTTAAAGCCTGTGAGGCCCGCCCGCTCATCCGCGGGCTATTTCCTGATGTGAATCAGACCTGTCGTCCGCTACTGGCGAAAATTCCCAAAACGGCCTGGGAAAGAAGAAAATTCCCATTCGTCGCCACAGGAAACTCTGGAATTTACGGGCTAAACGCAGTGAGAAATTTGATAAAATCCCAGGAGTAGGGTTTGGGGAAATTCCCAAAATTCCCAATTGAGAAGGGGAGGTAACCGCGTGAAGTTTGGATTTCGCAAACCATCGCTGAAGAAAAGAATCGCGGCGCGCACGTCCGTAAAGAGAGCGATTCGGCATCGCATGGGACTCAAAGCGCCGAGAGGCTGGGGATGGCTAACCAATCCCCGCAAGGCCGCCTACAACCGCGTGTACAACAGAACGACTCGCGGTTGTTTAGTTCTGATTATGGCAGCCGGCGCAGCGACGATTTCACCATTCGTCTTGTTGACGATTTGGTTGATTCGCTGAAGAGAATGCGTGCTCCCAGTCCTCGGGATGTAATTTGAAAACGCATCTCCAGCCCTTTCTATCGTCGGTGAGCTCAATTGGCTCGCCCTCGATGTCAAAGAACTGTTGAAGCGACTTGTTAAGCAATTCCCGCTGCTTACGATTCTTTCGGCAGGCGTCAGGAGAGAGCCAGGTCATCATGCCATGTTCTCTAGCAAACTTAAGAAGCAGCTCCCACTGCTTGCTGGGTTTACCACTTCGTGAATCAACCAACCCCAGCTGAGAGTAGGTCAACACTTGTCGCTGGTCGCGGATGACCACGCTGATCTTCTCGGTGTCGCTGAAACGCATCTCCACATCGCTCCAGCGGCTACCGCTTGGAGTTGGGAATCGACCAGTCACGGTTTTCGCCGGTGGCATCAGTCGATCGCGGAAAGCAACCAATTGCTGACGCGCCCATGGCGACAGGCACCACTCGCCATTATCGCTGAGCAACAACGATTGATCGAGCGGAACCACGAGAGATCCTCTCGAGTCCAATATCGTCTCGTTGCGACTACTCAGCATCCGTTTCGAAGTGAGAAACAAAACGAATGGTCGCTGATACTCTGCCAAGAACGCATCAATGCACCAATCAAGCCGGCGAGGATCGCTGACTTTGGCCAGGAACAACGAGAACCCAGATCCATTGGGATTCCCGTAGTGACCAAGCCTATATCGATACATCGGGCCTCCGAGACGTTCGAATGCCATGTCATACCCAACTAGCGAAGCCAGCTCTGCGGCGAGCTTGCCAAAGCTGAACTCGTAGCAAACGATGTCGCGGCGATCGATCGGAACATACTCTTCGGTCTTCTCGTTGTAGCCTTCGAAGACACCATCCTCGACCTCGACAATTTCCAGCCACTCGTACGGACGACCTGGAACAGGCAGCGCCGCAGCGAGGTCTTTGATCGGAACGAGGAGTTCACGGTGCGAATCAAATGCATCGCCGAGCAACAGCCGCCAGCTCAAATGCGAGGTCGCCACATCGTTTAGCTGCTCAAGTGCTTGCCAGGGCTGGCTCATAGCGAGTCCTCCTTGGTACTTGCTTCGAGATAATGAATCCTCGCTGGGTAAGCCAAGCTTCGATGGTCGAAGACACTCGCCCACGGCTGTAGATGGCAACATTAGGAGGACGAACTGTGATCGCCAATTCGGTCTTGCGTCCCTCAAGCTCCATCTTGAACGTTGCGGAGATCAAACGCCTCTCGATGCGAATATTCTTGTTTTTCGCCTGTGCCCACTCAAGCAGGTCGTCGCCTTTTCGAATGGTTATCACGCCGTAACGATCATCCGGGTCACCAAGCCAAAGCTCGATCATTCGAACATCGCGGACGCCCTCAATATCGCCAGGTACCAGTGCATCAAACTCGAACTCGCGAAGAGGATCGAGCGTGTACTTCACGCCAGTCGGAAACAGGTTCTCGTTGCCGAACATATGCTTGCCCAGGAGACGGCAATACAGGGCTTTTTCCCTCGCTGTCTTGGCATTGACCCGTAACTCTCCAAACTCACGGTTGTAGATGGCTGAGGCGCTCTGCACTGGCCAGAACGACTGAAATCCGAACCGACCATTTTCTACAACCGTCTGTCGTCGAAAGAGGCTTCCGTGCATGATGGAGAATTCGACCTCCTCGTCATTCTCGAAGACTTCAACCTTCGTTCCCTGAGCGCGGAATCGCTCCACATGCCAGGAATCGATGTCTCGTTCCAGTTGCTGAAGCGTCTCCTCTGCGGGCGTCACGAACTTCGGAGCGGTGGTCTGGCTCGCTTGAAAATAGTCGTACGAGCGAACTCGCTTGATCCGAGACAATGCATGGGTCTGGACCAGCTTCTCGCGACTCGACAGCCACGCCGCCGTGACGATGTCGGCCGAAGAATGCTTCCCTCCAGGAGCGATTCCAAGGGTTTCGGCTGGAACTCGGTCGAGCAACAGGTCGACAGCAACCGTGGTGGCTAGTTCGTCAATCAAAGAGATCGCGTCCAGCAAGTCTGCTGGCGTTTCTCGATCGGCTTTGGCTATCTCGCGTATGACCGCTTGGCAATCGATCGAGCCTGGGGCTTCGATCGGGACAGCCCGATTTGCAAAGAAATCGGCATAGGGGTGGAGCAGAGCGAACAATCGCTCGGGATCGATCGATTCCAAAACACCGGGGCGCGACAGGCGCGAAATTCGAACTGCGGTCATGTTGCAAACCTTGAAAATCAATTAGCCATACCAATCCTTCATTGATTAAAACGTCAAGCGATCCAAACGACTGACGCACAAAAAGTGCGATTGGCAGGGGCTGGCCTACGGCTTCCACCGTGCAAAACTCCTAGCGTGGGCATCCCATCCGCCAGTCCATGACCGTTGTCCTTTGTGATTCCATCCAGGCCAAGCCGCTGCCAATCGCGAATGCTATCATCCCGATGGCTGTGACACGTTAGGTCACAGCCCGGAAGAATTTTCTGGAAACGTCGAAATTACCGTCCGGCAATTCCGCCTCCAGAAGGTTTCGCCATGGAATTCGACTATTCCTCGAGATACGCTCTGAGCCCGGCGTCATCAAACTGCTGACGGATCTGACGCAGCCAATCGTTGATCGTCGTTCTCGGGATTCCCATTTCCCGCGATATTTCAGACACATTTTGCGTTTTGAGCCGGTGGACAATTTCTTGGCAAACCACAGGAAGTTTCTCAATTTCCGTAGAAAGGTCCAATCGAATTCCGGCGAGCTCTTGATCGCTTCTCCTCGTTTCGCGACCGAGCCGCCGATCTTGATCGTCTTGGACGAGCAATCCGGAGAGCTCAGATGCACCATCTTCGCATGGGACAATCTTGCTCAAGCTAATCCGTATGCCGCTTGCTTTCTTGGCTACAGAATTGTCTCTCAGCAAGTTCAGTAGGTGGCGCTGAACGATCGTGCATACAAATGGGTAAAGATGACCAATCGTTGGATCAAAGAGTTCGAGACTTCTTGATGAACGAGCATAGACCTCCTGCACGAGGTCGTCATAATCTCCAAAATCGAATCTAGAGGTTTCGATTAAGCGTCGCACCTTTCTTAAAATTATGCTGCGGACGAATTTGTCATCAACAAGACATTCCTGCGTCCTTGCGATCGTTGAATTGGGTTGGTTCTCTCGCATTTGTAGCGACTCCGATGGGTGCCAGAAGGCCGCGTCCGATGCGCGGCAACACCCGCCGGGTAAATTGCAACAAAGTGCGTAAAAAAACCTGCGAAACAACTTAAGTCGTTGCTTCGCAGGTAGTTGCGTCACCGATTTTCGTGTCTTGCACTTACACGTAATCAACTAAAGTGAAATTGTTCGCCCCGCGTTGCCCCTAGCTTCATTTTCGTGGTGCTTTGAATTGCATGATTGCTTCCAGATCCTGGGCTGTTCTCCACAAAAGCTGCAGTTCCTTGGCTGACTCGTCCTTTAGGCATCTCGACACGTCGGCTTCGGTCATTTTTGTTAGCTTGGCCAGCATCTTCTGAGTCGGCCTCGCAAGAAGTTCTGGTTCACCGGATTGCTCTTTGTGCGTATGCGCGTGGTCCCTCGCAGCAATTATGTGTTCAACCAACTCCTTACGCAGCTTCTCGATTTTTGTAGCTCGTTCACCGCGTTTTGGTCGTGGTTTAGTTGCTTTGGCTCCTGGGGCTCCAAACGAAGATGCGATCCAATCATCGATGCAACGAGAGTCGAGTTGCAGACCGTTTGCATCAAACGAAAGTACTGTGTCCAAAGCGATAACGGGGTTGCTGATCGAGTCACGATAACTTGCCGCTGACTGCTCGACAGGAACAAAGACGACGCTCTTCGGCCGCTTTCTAAGCATCTCTGTGACAGCTGCGATGTCAGAACGAGTGGCTTTCCTAGCGAACCACATCTCGCAAGAACGTCCGGCCCACGTGGATCGTCCGATCAACCACAGGTGATCTTTGATTTGCTCATCGATATTCAGTTTGCTGTCTTGAAAGATAGCCGCCAGAAAGGCCGTTGTATCTATGGTCCAGCGGGACAACTGAACACCTGGTATCTTGTAAATTCCGCAAGACTTGCAGTTTACGAAAGCTGTTCGTGTGCCATCTGCTCCGGTGAGAAATTCAACATGACAGCGACTGCTGCAGTCACGGCAATCAATACTCGCAGCTTGGGAAACTGTCTTCAGCAGAGACAAAGACTGAAGTAGATCGAACTCTGCCTTGAGGAGCCCCGCAGCTTCATCAAACTGAATTACTGGTGGCGTCTCAGCCCACCGAGACAGCACTTTCTTCAGGTGACTTTGCAAGATCAATCTTCCATCGCTTTAGGTATTTCTGAATGAGTTCCACTCTCTCTGGTCTTGCGTTACGAAGGCTGCATGACCTCGGAAACCCAACGTCAAAGCTTTGACGACCTGGCTTACGACCATCTAGCGGCAAGAACTCGAAACAGAAGGTCACCAGAGTGACATGAAGTGCAGAAATTGGAGTCTGCTCGAGGTTTAAGCAATCATTTATCGCATTATGGATGTTGTCGTTTGGGTCGTCAGCATCAACTTCAAGCAAGATTCGTCTTCCACTTCGTTTGTCAGCTAGTCTTATCTTCCGGATTCGAACACGAAGAGCATCTTGTGCATCAGTGCTAAGCTCAAAACTAGAATCCTTTAGATGATCGAGTGCATATGCGGCTTCAGGATCATAATCAGCAATCTCCCAATGCAATATTGAGTCTGCGAAGATAGATTCAAGCTTCTCCTTGAACGGCTTGGCCAACTTAGCATATGTTTCGAGCGAGCCATCGATTTTGTCATATGCAAAGACGATCTGGAGCGTTTGCCGAAATGTATCTGGAGCTAGATGCCCATCTGCATCATGAACTATCACGTTTTGAACGAAATCGTCGGGGTACGCAAAGAAGTAAACCGTGCCTCCTCTTTTAAGAGTTTCGACTGTGCAGTCTTTGCCGCGCCCTTGTTCACGAAGCAACACTGCAATTCGCTCTTCGAGTTGCTCCAGTGCAATCGAGGAAAGATCGGGATCGGTGCTTGGTAAGTCGTTACGTTTGCGCCACCACGATAGATTATCGATCTGATGGATTATTTGTGCCTTCTCGAAAAGCTCCTTGTGGTGAATCCACAGCCACATCGTTCTCCCCCAAATGCATAGTTCCTCGGGGGGCTCCGATCCTAAATGCCCGATTCCCATCAATGATGCGGCTTCGAGAAGCGCATTCAGCCCTGTTTCGGTCGCAAGGTCGGAAACGCTTCGAAGGCCACTTTCAACGAGATCGAGGTCTGGACGACTTAGCTCATCAAGGAAGTCCAGAATCGGCTCGATCTCCTTCTCCTTGAGGGCCAGCCAACTGGGGTCCAATTGATGACCCAAACAAGACAAAAACCCATGCAGGAGGTGGTTTGGGACCATTCGCAGAACAGTAGAAATCGCAAACTGCCGGTGGGCCATTCGATGAAAACTCCATTTCAGAACTAATTGAACTTGTTATTTCTATTCCAATGCAGGATATGGTTTCAACTTCACAACGAATGTATGCAGTTGCCGCAGTCGTTTACCGCCATTTTAACTCGCCTCGCACTGTCCTTTGAACGCCATTATCAAAGTAACCCAAGTTTGCCGCGCGAGAGTTAAAACAGAAGGATTCTGCGAACACCTTCAGCAGTCGAGAGTCTCTAAGCACTTCGACTTCGCGTGCCAAATGATCAACAACTTGCCTGGATACCAGAACGATCAGCTTAGCACGAGCACGAGAAGCCATCACATTAAAGCGATTGAGGCTAAGTAGAAATTCCTCTTCATCCCCAATCTGATCGGGGTCTCCAACTGCAAAGGAGGCAATAATAACATCGCGCTCCTGCCCCTGGAATCTCTCAACCGTATCAACTGCATTTCGAATCGCATCGGAAACGGCCCGACTTGTTCCAAAAAGAGCCTGTAGATCACTTGCAATTAGGCCTTGCTGTGCTCTGTGTGGAGTAACAATCCCAATTGCCTTTTCCCAAAATTCGACTTGTCCATACGGTGATGTGCCCGGTGTCTTCAGACGATTCGACACCGGATCGACTTCGTTTCTAAGTTGATTCGCAATCATGCCATTAAGTAGAAACGTTAGGGATGAAACTGTCTGTGCCTCAAATAGGTTCCGTTGCCCACTAACTCCGTCTTCATACACGAAGCAACATGTCTTGATCGTCGGATCGAGGATGTGGGCGAATTCCTGAGACCAAAATCTCTGTTGCGGCCAGTTTGGTGGTTGAGAAAGCGGCAATGGAGAAACATATTCGCACATAAGATTTGGTGAGTGGCTAGTTAAGCTAGACTGATATCCGCTTCTTCTGGCGAAGTCGACAAGCACATCATTCGATCGATAATTTACATCCAATGAGCATACTTGCACCCGATGTATGTGTTCAAACATTGAATATATGGAACCAACCAGATTCTCTAATCCACTAGGAGGTTCAGCTTGATGAATGGGCGGTAGTTGCTTGGGGTCTCCAGCCAATACTACTGAGCCGTTCTCCGCAACTGCAGCCAGTGGAAGAATCGCATGCGAGACATCCATTTGAGATGCTTCGTCGATGATAATTAAGTCGAACCATTCTGCCTGTGCGTTTCCTTGTTCACAAGTAAGCAAGTTATGGATTTGCTCGGGTGTTGAAGCAACAACTGTGATCCCTTGATTCTGATCGAGCCTTGATCTCAACTGCCTCACCAAGAGAGATGGGCTTGCTCTATTCAGCTCAACGTCGACAGCAGACGATGGCTGGGGAATAGCTTGAAAGCTCGATCTCAGTCGATAACATGTTGCTGTAGGTACAAGTGTTTGAAGTTGCAGAGAAGCGGGAAGCAACACATTATCGATTGCTGTATAGGTCGACGCACTAATAAGAATTCTGAGCGTCCGACCTTGATTCGCGGCTTCGAGCGCTGCTCCAGCAACAATAGCAGTCACTGTTCGGCTTTTGCCGGTACCAGGTGGCCCCCAGACCAGTCGGGCTCGGCAGCTCAGGGCTTGTTCCCAAGCATGCCACTGCGAGGCGTTTAGGTTCATGCCACTTCTAACTAGGGCAATTCGTACCGGAGCGAGGTTCCGCGTCACTTGCGCTGACGACATCGCGTTGGCACCCCATATGAAGTCCGCTGCCGGCGACATGTCGGCCACGCGGGTAGGTAAGGGCCTTTGCCCTACTGCCAATTGAGTTGCTCCAACAAGCGGATGTAATGCTGCAATTGGCGGATTCCCTATTGCTCGAAGCACTGTCTTCAATTTTTCCGTAAAATAATCTTTGAAAGTAGGATCAAGCATTACGTCTTGATCAAAGTTGCAAATCCCAGCATTCGTCAGGTCATCTAGGAATGTAGGATAATCGCGAGTATTGCAGTCCAGTGCAATTAGTCGCAAGTTGCGATCTAACCCAACGATTGTTACTTTGGTCGCACGTTCCATATAGCTCCAATCGTTGCCATATTGGTTTGCTAAGGCCGAGCCTTGAACAACCGAAGCAATCTTTCGATCAAGAGAGCCAATTTGATCGCGAGGCGACAAAGCGAAATTGAAATCATCAACCTTTGCTTTGATGTCAATTGAGTCTGCTGCAATCTCGTACACTCTGCGACCAGCCCGAGGCTGAATTCCAAGTTGAGCAAGAGCAGTGACTTCTTGTGTGCCAAGGAGCCTTCTCGTTAGGTGCGCGCTGGAGAATCTCGCCGCTCTCTCATGTGGAGGCATTGCGCGTAGACGATGTACTTCTAATTCTGTGAGAGAGGCGTTGAGTCGGCTAAATGCATGCCAAAGCTGCCCCTCTACGCATATTCTTGCTTCGCGAACAGGTGGTCCGACGTTGGTTCTAGGGGCGTTATAGCCTAACTGGCTACGCAAGTCAGATTCCAATCGCTTGGATACTGTCTCTAGTGCAATTAGCTTCTTTCGAATTGTCTCTTGGTACGTCGCTAATTGTTGTTGCCAATGGCGCGGAGCCGTCACGCGCCCCCAAATCTCATGAGCTCTTTCGGACGGAATCTGGTCACTCAGCGGCACCTCAAATAGTGGATGAATACTAAAAGAAGAAATCGTGGCTGGTAACCTAGTTTCATGATACACCCTTGCAACTTCGAGTAGGCTATAGTGGTGAGCAATAGGAGCTGCAAGTAGGCTACGAACTACATCGCGCACAATCGTTACCGGAGACCGCCTTGTCGCCAGCTCCGCATTTGGAAGTATATCCTCTGGTGGGAAAAGCCAAGCTAGATAGTTGATAGTCGGATCGCGAAGAATGGCGGCGAGATGCCTACCAATTATTCTAGTAAGATGTTCATATTGGAGCGAGTCCCACATATAGACCTGCATTCGTGTTGTGTAATCACTCGTCCTGGTGCGCGGTGGCACCGCCGCTAACTGCGGGTTAGAGAACGCCTGTCGGTCTTGCGTATCGCACCATGACAAGACGCCATGAATCTGCCGAAGGAAAGCAAGTAGTTCGCGCTCTTCGACGGCCAGATCTTTTTGATCAACTATCTGCACTGATGCGCTACCTTGTGGGGGCCACGATTGGGACCTCCTATTTGCAGTGAGGGGCGAGTTGAATGGACGAGGCTCGTACCAGAACGCTTTCATACCAAGCCCGACGGTGATCGCACTGCCTAGGTCAAAGTCTGCAGATAGACAAATATGCAAATCTGCCCACCTTGGCATTCCGGCTACGGTACCCGTCTGTGGCGGAATGATAGCCTGCTGTAGATTGAAAGATGCTGCCCTGCCGCTGACAATCGTTCTAGTCGCACGCAAAGACTGGTGTGCATCAAAGATAGGATCAGCTGGTTGTACACTCGCGAGCGCTGCAACTTGGCCAATGCCACCTTGCTGAAGGCTGATTCTTGCACCCTGGGACACAAAGGCGACTCTGCTTAGATGATCGGTTTGGCTTGCGAGAGGTATGCAGTGTAGCGGGTCTGTTACATAGTTCGGGCGTGGTTCTCCCAAGTACTCACAGTGTGCACAACGACTATCAACATGCCATTCCAATTGCTGCCAGTT
Organism: Njordella aestuarii; assembly: GCF_056494165.1. Taxonomy (NCBI): domain Bacteria; kingdom Pseudomonadati; phylum Planctomycetota; class Planctomycetia; order Pirellulales; family Pirellulaceae; genus Njordella; species Njordella aestuarii. The sequence goes on along the minus strand of NZ_CM151397.1, from coordinate 4,231,485 downwards.
TGAAACGACAACATCTGGTACCTCGACCTGGAGAAATCGCCGAACCCGTATTGCAAAAACTTCGAATGGTAAAAGCTCTAGATCACGTTCAAACGCATTACAAAGCAGATTGGGAGTTGGCGTTTGCCCTTGAGCAAGACAATCTCGATGTGCTCGCACTAAAATTGATGCTTCGTGAGAGCCAGGCCACAAAGCAGCTTCCGTAACTACTACAAAATTTGAATCTAGCCCATGCTCCACGAGCCAAGAGGCTAGGGCCAATGTGTAAAGTGCAATCTCAGCGAAGTACCCCTGTGAAGCTTTTGCGGTGAGTTTGATATCAATAACGCGAAGCTGATGGCGACTATCGTTCGACGCTAGCTGAATCACCTCACCGCCCGAAGTTACTCCCGATGTGAAGGTTTGCGATGGTAGAACTTGAATTAGGTCAGGGCGCATCTTCGTGAAGCCAATCTGCAGTTGGGCATATCGTGAATCGATACTAAGTGCTCGCAGGAACTCAGCACCGATTTCGAACTCGGGCTCCACTAAGAATGAATATACACTGACACCGTTAAGTGCCGTGGCAAGTGGAATAGGTTCATAGGTAACACCACCAGTAGCGTTAGGGCGTGAATTACCAACGATCGCAACGATCCCGAAAGTGTTCGTAAGATCATTCAGTTTCGCTGCCTGCCATTCTTCTCCGGCCTGTCTCATGATTTGCAATCCAGGCCGTGGAGGCTGAGGTGCGGGCATGAGAAGACTAGCCCGCTCTGCGGAGAAAGCGATATTATCTGGCCGAAGATTAAGGGCAAGCTGTCTTAAGCATCCAGTGCTTAAGTACTGAGAAAGAGCTTGCTTTGATACCTGTGGCATGTTTTCGTTCCTATCTGGTGACGGCTATACTTCAATGCGGGAACGCAATGCCGCTTTGAGTGATAAAGTACTGTGGTTATGGATTGACCCAAACATTCCCAAGAAACTTGCGGAAACTAGCGCTCGAAATAAGTTCAGGCTATCAGAGGTTCGAAATTGAACATCGGATTTCTTCTCAAGCCGATCAATCCAGTACGCGTGCATCTTCTTCGCTTTCTCTATTGCGTGAATTGAAACCAAAGGAGCATCACGACAGATTTTCGGACGCGACTTATTGCAAACGATTACCGCATCCCAAAGAATTGTCTGTTCATGCTGATGCAAACCAGCTGAACTGTTTCCCAGTAATGGGAGGACCTGAACGGCCTCGAAACCTGACGTGTAAAGCGCTATCGCAAGTGCGCTCCAAGCTTCAGCTGTGCTGTGCTGAAAGCTAAATATTAGTCGCCCTTCCCTCCGGAGAACGCGATGCATTTGTATAAAGCACTGCGTCAAATCAACTTGAAAGTTCTGAACGGAATCGGAACTGCGAGTTTGTGCGGCGAGATTGCCTTTTCTACCCCTGGACACACTTCTACGGTCAACAATCCCCAACATTTGAAGCCAGGGGAGGTAGAAGTCCGACAACTCCGAGTACGCAATGTTGTCGCAATAGGGAGGATCTGTCAGAACAATATCTACACTCGAGTCGGCGATTTTGCTCAATAGGCGACTGTCATCATTTAACACAATGCCACGCGATCGACAGTCCTTTGGGAGGTCCGTTTCTAAAAAGCCGCCCTCACTCAATGCGATATATGGTTTACGAGCATAATTGATTGCACGTTGAACTTGGTTCACGGTATTCGGAAATGTTCCGCGGCCTGTTCCATCCAGCCAAGGGTTGAGCTCTACTGGCCTACAGACATGGCGAAAAGCACGGATTGAAAAAAGCGGTGCTAGCCTACGCCAACCGAAAGCATAATGGGTAAGCATGCAGTTCGTAGTAAGATGATCACTAAATGCAAATGCAAGAGGCTTTATCCTGTTGTGATCGAGCTTGGATATTTCCTCTCCAAGTAAGGAGAGATGAAGTAGCTGACGATAGTTGAACAATTCATGGTATTTGTTATATCCGTATTTAATGAGTCGCGCGTCCGCGCGATCCTGCGAGGGGATCGATCGATCGGGAACAAACTTCCAGCCGCTAGCAGTAGCCCGTTTCCCCAGTTTCGTCTTAGCCTCGGAATAAACCTTCCTATCGAACGGTGTCGCAAGCTGAAAGTCGCGATTTGCAATAAGTACCTTTGAGTTCTGAGTTCGTTCTGGAACTGTCTCTAATGCGAACAGTTTCCATGTTGGCGGCTTCTTAGTACGTCCTGCAACGTCAATGAGGCACTCTTCTTCGCTGCATCGAGGGCAACGAATCTTACCTCTCTGGACGGTGCCCGCTTCGATTTTTGTTCTGGAACTACAGGACTTGCATGTAAAGGTCTTTCTGTTTTTGTTGATTCTGTGAATTGCATTGCATGTGCTACAAAACACCCACTGGTCTTTGCCTTCCGCTTGATAGGCAAGTTGGTATGTTGGATGAGCCTCGATTGTGCACTTGCAAGATCTACATTTGATTATCTGTACCCAAAAAGCATGCAAGATAATTCTTGGTTCACCAGTTGGTGACTTAGTCCGATAGTATTTCAGAATCTCGTTTCCAACCGAAGTCTTAAGGAAGACTAGATCAGCATCGAGGTCCGAGTAGGTGTCAGCATTAAGCTCGAAACGAGTAATTGCGCAAGCTACCGGGTCAACATCGATTCCGATTGTATCGGCACCTAGAAACGAAGCTTCAACCACCGATGTTCCGCCGCCTACAAAGGGATCAAGCACGGTTTTGCCGGAACAGTCAATTCCTTTGTTGTAAGCCTTCCAGAAATCTTGCCTCGGTGAAATCTGCGATCCGATCAAAATGGCGCGAAAGGCAGAGCTGAATCGACGAGCAAACCACTTATGAGCTTGATAAATGGGCATGGGACGCCGGCCCTCACGCTCAGCGAGGAGAGCAAGGCTTTCGACTGGAAACCGCAAGCTTTCCAGCATCGTTCGTTTGTTGATTGTGTTCAAGCTCGACAACGTACCTTGCTTTCTATATCGCGTTATTCCCAAACCTTCGATTTGAAACCAAGACTCGTCGCGTTCTCTGAAACGGCTCGTTTGATTTGATCCGTTGCGCCGTTTTCGAATTCGGCGTTGATTTCTAGAGTGATCTGTAGTGATGCGTTCGGGTCGCTGGCAAGTAGCTGGATGATCTCTTCGGCCACTTGGACGAGATGCATCTTCGCTGTGGCTGGCTTGATCTGAATTGAGCCATGGAAAGATTTCGGCTTTGCCGGAGGTGTTGGGCCCGGGCCGATTGGTCCGATTCCGCATGTGTTGGCAGTCCCGGTTCCCCCAGTCGTTATTCCAGTTCCGGTTGATCCGCTTATGGCTGTGCCGCCTGATGTTGAACCGCCGGTGTTGCCGGTGCCACCAGTGTTCTTTGCGGCTTCCTCTGCTTCCTTCGCTTTTTTTAAGCTCAGTGCATATTCGTTAGCGGCATTGGGCTCGATGAGCAACAAAGTATCGTCGAGTTGAACGTCACCCTCACCGACGTGGAAGCCAAGGTACTTGTCACCATCCATGCCACATGCAGTTCCGAAGAAGTCTGAGTTTTCTGCTGCGCCTTTTCGAATAGCCTGAGACAGCGAGTCACGATTCTTCAAGCGTGGCAGATAGAGATATCGAAGCGAGTCTTCCCAGAAAGCCAATGCGCTGGCGGATGTTTTGCCGTCTTTCCAATAAAGCTCTTTCAGCTTGGTGCGAAGGTGGATTGGAGCCCAAGTGGTAATTACGAGCTCGTTGTCCAAACAGACTCGCTCGAGTTCGCTGCCGGCAGTACCACCGGTTGTATTCAGCGGGAATGCTTCAACAATCGGTTTGGGGTCCGTTGCTGTGTGCTGGACTGGACAAAGCAGCCACTTGTAGCATTCACGGGCAGCGCGAGGAACGACTTCTTCGGCCGCCTTGAGTTCCTTCTTGGCTTGATCGGACTGAAGGTTGTCAAGTGTCAACCTCCGCTCTTCGACATCGTCGACGATCGACTTCCATGCGAGTGCCGTTCTGGCGACATCTTGAAGGCGATTGAGGATCGCCATGTCCGGTGCCAGAAAGACCAACCGGTTGCCACGGTAGCGCGGCTTGCCACCGTTGTTCCGTACGTAGTCGAGCACCGCATTGCTTGCCGTTCGTTCCTCATCGCGTGAGTACCACTGTTCAGGAGTAAGCACAACAAGGCGAAGCGCCGTATCGTCTGATACGTCTTGATGAGGCGTAAAGATGTGAACCCCGTCAAAGAATGCTGCACCTGTAAGCATCTTTTTGAGTGCTTCCGCGATCTTGCCTCGTTCGTCAGGCTTGCCTTCGAAGCGGCGTTTGCGATCTTCCATTTCGCGTCGCAAATTCGCACGCGTGTCGAACCAGTATCGAGTCGTGTCCTGGGTCTTATCGCCGGTACTATTGAGATAGTGAAGTCGGTCCGATAGTCGATTCAAAGCGTCAACGTAAGTTGCCGCTGGTTGTCCAGGCTGCAAGCACCCCAAGAGTACTCGGGCTCGGTCAAGACCGCGAATACCTGACTTGCCCGCGACAGACGAAGGAGCGCTTCCGAGGAACAGTGTGCGTGCGACACGTCGAGCTGCGTTGACTTGGCCGAATCGCGGCTCTTTGTTCTCCAGTTCTGTCGTTTCAGCACGATCACCGTCGATATCCTTTTCAACAACAGCGTCCCAACCCGCAGGGAGATAATAGGTCAATTCATTGCGTGAACTTCCATCGTGCAGCGGAATACTACCTGGAAGAATCATCAGGTCCTTGTTGTCATCCTTCCAGAGTCGGAAGATCACCTTGGCCATCAACTTCAAAACGCCTCGGGTGCGTTGGAAGCCATCGATGGTGGTCCAGTCTTCGTAGAGGCGATCAAAAATCTCGGGGTGGATCGGATAGGCTTGAACCAGTCGATCGTAGTATCTGCCTTCTTGCGTTTCGGCCGGCAGCTTGGCACCCTCAGCAACGTAAGCGTCTGCAAAGGCGCGGCAGACTGCGTCGCGAGCTTGAGGATCGCGAATGGGCTCGAACAAACGCCGGCGTACAATTTCGAACGCTTCTTCTGTGGCCACTGGTTTCCAGAGCGCCTGAATACGGCCAAATGTTTTCTCAAGGGCTCGAAGGGCTGCAACGCCGCGCTGGCTACCAGCTTCGATCTCGGATTCTGGGAGTGACGCTAAAACAATCGCGTTCGGGACGAGCTTAACGGCTTCCGTGAGGGCTTGAACGAACGACAGGTTTGTATCGTAGCTGCCACCACTCAGCGTTTGGCCTTCGGAGAACTGACGAACGTACGCAACTAGTTCATCGATTAATACGATGCATGGAGAGTATTTTGCGAGAAGATCACGAAGCACATCCTTGCCCGGGGATGTGCCAGTCGTGTCAGCTTCTTTAACGAGCGCGTAACCCTCGCTTCCACCCAATTGCCATGCGAGCTCACCCCAAAGCGTTTTGATCACTTGCTTGCCATGCTTCCACGCTTGGCCTGGTGCGTGTGCCGTCCCATCAATTACTGCGACGCGGGCCTGTGGGACGTCCATCATCCCGGCCTGTTCGATCAAAGATGGAACGCCGCAGAGCTCAGAAAGCGAACACTTGCGAGTTGCCAAGTGATAGACCGCGAGCATCGTATGCGTTTTGCCACCACCGAATGCGGTTTGCAGTTGAATGACCGGTTCTCCTCCATTGCCAGCTAGCCGCTGTGCAACCTGAGTCAGCAGCAATCGCATACCTTCAGTGATGAAGGTTCGATCATAAAATGCAGACGCATCTTGATACTCTTTCGTCGCCTTCCCGGAATGTACTGCGGTGATGTCAGCAGCGAACTCGGACTGTTGAAAGGTTCCTTCCAATACGTCACGATGCGGGACTGCAATCTCTCGCCAAGGCTTCATTTTGTTGTCCTTTAGTTGTCAAACAGTGTGCGTTGAGTAAAGCCGGTTTCCTTCGCAGCTGCCGATTCGATACCGGCCCAAGAGGTGACGACTTCGTTGTAGGCACGAGCGTCTTCCGCCCAGCCTTTGCGCTCGCAGAGCGTGTAGAGCCTGTAAGCAAGCTGCCGTGCAGCTTCAGCCTTTGATTGAACGGAAGCGAATACATCAGCCGCTCCTGCCTCGCCATCAATATTGAAAACGCGGATCAACTGGTGAAGGGCTTCCCAGATCGGCAAACGTTGATCGGACTTCGGGTCCCATTCATTTGGGTACTCAGCCCATTTCAACAGTCGCACATTGCCACCTGCCGCTTCGAGTACACCAGCTTGTTTCACACCGTCAACGCTAGTGCCCTTGGCACGAGCAAGCGTATCAGCCTCGCCGAACTTGCCAGTTTCCCAGCCATATTGCTCGAACCAATGGAGACAGAACTGCGTGTCTGTATCAAAATCGTCTTCAGCAAGAAAACGATTGATAAGTTGCAGAGCGGTACGCACACTCATTGGCGATCCATCGGCTTCGAGCACTGCAGCATACTTTGAGAACACTGCCATCCCTGGTCCGATGATTGACTGCGAAAGGTCCACTGGAGCTACAGGAGAGTGAAGACCCTCACTTTCTCGCGTCATTGTATCTAAGGCAAGCGGCAGTGCAGCGTTGAGTTCGCGAATGAACTGTCGTCGCGAAATTGTCTCAGCATCTTTTGCTCGTGGACGACATACCAATACGATTGACGAAGCTAGTGCATTTGTACCGGAACCGATCATCCGATTCCCCAACTCTGTCCGCATGGGCCAAGTGCCAGTAAGTGCAAGCCCGGCATTGTTAATGGCTTCCAGAAATGTCTCCCAGCCCGAGCTGTTGGTGCCAGCACTCTCTGTTTCCGATTGCTTAAAAGCATAATAGATTGTTATAGGCGCAGCTGGATGCGATTGCTCCGAGAGATTGTGCATTGCCTGAGTCATGCCTTTTAGGAAGAAAGCTTCAGCAGTCTCACTTGTGCCGTGGCGGTTCGCAGACGCTACTAACTCCTCTGCTTTCGGAACTGAAATTGTTGCGAGCTGCTCTGGATATACCTCTCGTAATGTGCGGCGCAGCCAAACATAGAAATAGTCAGAAAGATCGGCGTAGCAGATGTTGTCGTAGTAAGGTGGATCAGTTGAGATAAACTTGAAAAGCCCATGTGACTGTTTTGTGGCGTCCGCTTGGTGTACATGCCCAGCTAAACCGCATGAGCATGATGACATGGCCTTTGCCACCAATTCCACAGCGCTTCCGAAATTGCCGGATGCATCACCGATGGGATTTGACTCAGCAAAATCCCAAGTCATGGGAAGGGCTTGCCGACTGAAAGTGTTTATAATGCCACTTTGCGTCGGCGTAGGATCCCAGCGGCCTAGCGACGAACCTCTATCGGCAACCTTATCTAGTGCGAATGCAAGATACACGCTAACTGCTTCAGCATATGCTAGTGCGCCTGTCCCGCCATTTGAAAGTGAGCGGCCGTCATCTTTCAAGCCTGCATTAACGCTATCTACTCGAACCTTCTCTTTTACGCTCCTGATAAGATCGCTAAGCGTTGTTAGGGCAACCAACTGCCGAGCAGTAAACAGGTCCCCAAGATGATCCATTCCATAAACTGGCGGCTGAAAGTTCCGATGTTTCTTCGGCATTTCGCATTCTGGCTTCCAAATTGGCTGGGCACGCAAAGCGACGGCCTCGTGTTCTAATGTCGGTGATAAGTACAATCTCCCCGCCGCCCCCTCAACAACCATCGCCATTAACTTTTGCCCGAGACGATGCGCCTTGCCTTCTCCACGGATATAATCATAGGTCATTGGCGTATTCGACATGAGACAACGGAATGCTTGGCGCTTGCCTGCAGACGTGCCAGACTTCGCATCTGCAGGCGGTTTGCCGATTTTTACTTCAAAGCGATAATTGTTGTTCGCTATCACTGGTTCAATGTAGACTTCCTTTCCGGGCTTACTGCAAAGCACAAAAGTGCTAGCCAGTGGTACTTCCAACTGCGAGAAGGCTGGGTTCGGACTCCTTACAGTGCGAGCCCAAAGCCAGGCAATCACGGTGAGGTTTTCGCCAAGGATCTCTTTGAGTTCGGGGCGTTCTTTGGTTATCTCTTTTGTGATCGTAACAGGAGGGTACAGTTCACTCAGTTTTCTGATCGCTTCATGCCGAACCCAATTACCGTAATGGATCACATCTTGTACGAGGCCGGTGATGCCTTTCGACTCGGCGACCAACAGTCTGTTCTCTAAACGCGCACTTGGGTTCACAGCGCGTGCCCCTGCAAACTGCGTTGGAATCTCTATCATTGCCTTATTGATGAGAACGGCGACAGGGTTTAAGTCGCTTGCATAAGGCTCCAGACCGAGCCGCTGAGCTTCCAAAGGGATAGCACCACCTCCAGCAAATGGGTCATATAACCCAGGCATTTGTTTTGGATCAAATAGCTCTTTTGCCCTTGGGTGATCTTTGTTAAGAGCACAAGCTTCCTGCCAGGAATTGCGAATTTCTTCGCGTGCCATATTGAGTACTGTCTCGTTGCTTCTGTTCTCCCATTTCACCATATCTTCAATGATACCGAAAAGACGCGCACGAGCTTTCGTCCAGTGTCCTTTAACTTGCTTATTCGGCTCTTTGCCGGGATTTTGATTTCGCCACAAGTCTTCCGGATCATGCACTAGTTGCGAGAATATTACTGCCCTGGCAGCCGCCAACGGACGCCTCGCCCACCAAAGATGCAAAGTACAGGGGTGACCGTGACGGATCGATTTTTCTCGCGCGCACGCCAGGTTGATGGCGTCCAGCGGTAGCGCTACCTCGATCAGCTTCTTTGGCGATATGACGGTTTGATTCATGGTCAAAGTGGCTCTGCTTTATTGAGCAAATCATTTAGGTTGTAATTTATTGAAGAGACACCCCAGCCGGGTTCACTGTCAAAAGGTCTTCGAACGTAATAAGGGCCCTCATAGCTATCGTCTTCAGTGACCAAAACGATCGCCAAAACAAACTTGTCGCCTTGATTGAATGCGTAGAGCATTTCATTTCGAGTAACAGTGATGGTGGCAGCCCCCTTCGCACGCCCCTTTACCTCGATGTGTCGAGGCTCTGGTAACTTGTTACCTACCATCGGTGGATGTGAGGTAAGGTCCCAACCACATTTGTCTGCGGACACATCAACGACGTTACACCCCTGAGATTCTTCGTGCTTCCGCACTGCATCCATTGCAATGAGCTCAATTCGGCTGCGAGCGATTGGGTCCGATGAAAAACTGGATGTTGAATCTTCATCTCCACGGGCTTTGCGCATCAAACCCGCAGGTACAACTAAAGCGCCGCCGAGAACGATCGGCGTTCCGTTTACTACGTGACGCATCGACTGTAGTTCTTTTCGTCGGTTTTCTAGTCGGCCTTCTAGGTCGTTGACCGTGCGTCGAGCGTTCTCAACATTGAGTCGCACGTCTTTCCCTGCTTCTTGGTCTTCCTTGAGCTTGAGCCAACGATCGGACCAGAAAGCGATCTCTCGGCTTAATCGCTCGTGTACGGCAGTGAGCGTTTTGTCGACGTGAGCCACGCGTCGATCGTTTACTTCTTTGAAGTGATCGGGGACCAGTTTCGATGCAGCCAATGCGACGGCTCGCTGTTCCTGATCGGCGCGTATCCAACTTGCCTCCAAAACGTCTTTGATCAATTGGCGTTCCGAATCTGCAATAGGCTCGAGGTCCAAGTGCGGTGCCCAGCCTGCGAAGGAAGTCGATCCATCCGGATTGACTCGGACGAATTGCAGCCGCTTTGACAAGGCTTGTCCGTCTCCCGACTTGATTTCATGAGTGACAATGAACATCAGCCAAGGCTCAAGACCTTCATCGGATGGATCAACTAGCAATGCGCCCTGTCGCATTAGATTTGCATGCTGCTCCAAGATCAGGTCACTCGTTGCAAGCATGAGTGGGTGACCGGGATGCATCAAGACAGCCCGCGTGATACCGGGTTTTTCTACTGGCTGGATCGCCTCTTTCTCAAAGCAAATGCGTTCGTATCGCTTCAGAACCGGCTCTTGCTCACGACGGTTGCGCCCAGTGATGCGACGGTCTCGTTCACGAATGGATGTGGGTACGTGAGTGACTTCGAATCGAGACAATTCGCGTGGATAGATCGATCCTCCGAGTTGCTCAAACGCCTTCATGAAGAATGAGCGGACGAAATAGGGTTGGAGTCGTCGCGCTTCGGCTTTCTCCATTTCTTCCTTGACGCTGTAGAGCCGCTCGGGACTCATTGTTTCCTGGGCAAGTGCATTGCGGTTCAGAAGCGATTTCAAATGGTCGTGATCGAGTGCCTGGTCGATCTTTCGCGTGAGCCGCGATCTCACTTCAGGTTGGTCGCCATAGCGAATTGCCTGAATGAGCAGGTCCTTCAAACTAGTCTCTTCGAAGACTTCGCCAAGGATGTCGAACACGCGGCCCTTGAGCGCTTCGCTTTCTACCTCGAGTTTTTCGAGTAGCCGGTGGTAGACGTCGCCTTCGCGAGTTTCTTTTGCGACAAGGTTCCACAAGTGGCAGACTTCGACTTGTCCGATTCGGTGAATACGACCGAACCGCTGCTCTAGGCGGTTAGGATTCCATGGTAGGTCATAGTTGACCATGAGGTTTGCGTTCTGAAGATTGACACCTTCACCGGCAGCATCGGTGGCAATGAGAACTCTAACGTCTGGATCGGAGCGAAACAGAGCTTGAATCTTGCGGCGCTCGTCGCGATGCGTGCCACCGTGGATGGTGACAATGGATTCATAGTTGCCGAGTACGCCTGCAATCTTTTCATGCAAGTAGTTCAGCGTATCGCGATGCTCGGAGAAGATGATCAGCTTACGTTGGCGGCCCGAGGCGTCGCGCATCTCGGCTGAGCTCTGTAGAATCTTCGACAACTCTTCCCATTTTCGGTCTTGACCAGATGCGACCACGTTGCGAGCTTGCTCTTCGAGCCCCTTGAGAATTTCGATTTCGCCTTCGAGCTCGATGATCGACTTGGCTGCCGTCGCATCGTCGATCAGCGTCTCTTCCAGTGTCTCTTGTTCTTCCGCGTTTAGATCGTCATCGTCTTCCGGCGCTTCGCCGATCGTTTCCGCCAGCGCTTTTCGTCCGCGAATGCCGAGCTTCTCTTCTCGCAGTCTGGATTCCAGTCGCTCTTTACGACGCTTGAGCGATTGGTAGATGGCTTCGGGGCTGGAGGCGAGTCGGCGCTGAAGCGCCGTTAGTGCGAAACCAACCGACCCTTTACGCGAACCAGTGAGCTGATCTGCTTTGCCCATTTCCGTTTTGACGTAGTCCGTTACGGCTTCATACAGAGCCGCTTCTGTTTCAGAGAGCGTGTAATTGACTGTGTACGCCTTGCGTTCAGGAAACAGCGGAGTGTTGTCGAACTTGACGAGCTCCTCCTTGACCATGCGTCGCATCAAGTCGGAGACATCGACTTTGTGTGCGCCGTCGCCTCGGAATTTGCCATAGAATCGATCCGAGTCCAAAAGGGAAAGAAAGAGCTGGAAGTCTTCCTCTTTGCCATTGTGGGGCGTGGCAGTCATTAGCAATAGGTGCCGAGACCGCTCGCCGAGGCGTTCAGCAAGACGGAAGCGAGCGGTCTTCTCTAGCTTCGTGCCAAAGTAATGAGCGGCAAGCTTGTGAGCTTCGTCAAATACAACTAGGTCCCAGCCCGCCTCGAGCATCTTGATTTGTAGTGCTCCGGGCTCGCGACCGTTTGGAGTTTGCTCCTCAGATCGTGAAACCTGGTCCAGACGCACGATCAATTGATCGTGATCTTCGAAAGGGTTGCCGCTCGGAGACGCTTGTTCGAGCTCGGATGAGAAGATGCGAAACTCCAGCCCGAACTTCTCGAACAGTTCGTCACGCCACTGCTCGACCAAACTACCTGGTGCAACGATCAGTATGCGTCGCGCATCGGCTCGCATAACCAGTTCACGAATGTAGAGGCCGGCCATAATGGTCTTGCCGGCACCCGGATCGTCAGCAAGGACGAAACGCAGTGGCTGCCTTGGCAACATGGATTCGTAGACGGCAGTGATTTGGTGAGGCAGTGGGTCCACGTTGGATGTGTGGACGGCCATCATTGGGTCGAAGAGGAAGGCGAGGTCAATTCGCTTGGCTTCGCAAGTCAATTGAAAAGCTGCGCCGTCGCCATCAAACGACCATGGGCGTTCAACTATCGCAATGCTTAGATTTTCTTCGTCCGCACGTCCAAGCAGTCGTTCCTTTGTTTGTCCGTCACTGGTGCGATAAAAGACCTGTACCGAGCCCTCGCCGATCGTCACAACGGCAGCAACAGTTGCGATGGAGGACGGCTCCAATCCAACCAGCGGTAGTCCGGATTTCAGGTCTTCAAGCTTTACCATACTTAGGCCACTTATTACGTCATTTGGGGTTAGTTGGCGTCGACGGCTTGTCGAGGTAGTCAAGGAATTGCTCCAACTCCGCTCTCTTGAACAAGCGGTATCCGTTTGCTGGATTTTTGTGCATCGGAATTTTTCCCGCTTCTGCCCAAGCCCGCACGGTGCCCTGAGAAACCCCGAGAATGTCGGCCGCTTCGGCGACCTTAACGTACTCGCTTAGTTTTGTTTTCATCATCCAGTCCTGCTGAACCCTGAGTCGAAGCACCAAAGTCTAGCGAAGTCTACAGGGTTTTGATAGCATAGGCAATGAGGATTGCCTGACGGTAGCCCGAGCGTGTGACACGTCTGGTCACGGGCATTCAAGAAATTTGCTTTTTTTCGCGTTTCAGCTTGTCGACCTCAGGCCGGCTGTTACTAGGCGATGTAAGCAAATTGTGAGAGTTTGAAGCGATGGCGATCAGGAAGTCTTGCAATTCAATGCGTCCCAGGCCTTCCTTTGCCGGCCCCAGTCAAGTTCTGTGGTGAGCAACTGAAGCGACTTTAGATCGATTCGAGCTGCGCTTTTGGGCTCACTAACGTGGTGAAGGATTTGCTCCTGAATCTCCGGCGCAAGCAGCCGCAAGTTCATGATCTGAGTCACTCTCGCCCGCGTCACATGCCCGAGGCGGGCGAGTTCAGCATAGTCGTTGACGACACCTTGCCGGATGAGATCCTCGAAATGGATCGCAAGAGCTATGTAGCGCGAAATGCGAGGGATTCGTTCGAGTCCTGGCTTGGACTCGTCCGCTTGGGCTGCCCCTTCGACGATTCGCTTCTTGGCTCCACGGCCGCGTTGCTTGATTGAGAACTCAAAATCGACGCTAACTGACTTGCTCATGATGCGGCCTCCACAGGTTCAGGACGGTTCTCCATGGCGATCGTCTTGATGCCATCGGGATGGAAGGTGATGGTCACGCGACCGGTCGCTCCGTCGTAATCGATCTGCTTTACGATCAACTGGACGATCCGCGATTGCTCCCGGACTGTGAGCGACTCCCAGATCGGTTCGAAGCTAGTCAATGCGTTGACGACATCTCCCCGGGTTAACGTCTGGGCCTGCATCGCCGTCAGCTTTGCGCTGACGATCGCATGGCGATGCGCGGCGCGCCGAAGACTTTCGTGCCAGTCGGCTAATTGTTCCAGGGAGGTTACGTCGGGCGAGCCTGGCTTAATCTTGGGGGCGGCAACGCGGATGGCTTCGTTCCAATACTCCAGCTCTTTCACTAGATCGTCCCGTTCGGCTAGCAGTGCCCCCAGTTCGCGTTCGGATTGGATCTTGGCTTGTTCCACCACCTCGTCGACGAGCGTAGCGTCGTTGCCAACGTGGCGAATCTTGTCGACGACAAACTTCTCGATCTCGGCGGCCGGCACTGACTTGGACTTGCAGTTCTTCCAGCCACGCTTCTGGGCCTTCATGCAAACGTAGTAACGGTAGCGTTTCGATCCGTTCTTGGTCGTGTGCGTCGGCGTCATTGAACAGTCGCAGCAAGCGCATCGCAGGATTCCTTTGAGCATCGCACCGAATTTGTTTCTCGCTTCGACACCGCCAGTTCGACCGTTGCGGCGAAGTAGCGACTGGACCTTCTGCCAGACCTCCGTAGAGATGATTGCGTCGTGCTCCCCTTCGTTCACTTCGTCTTTGTAGCCAAGCTTACCGATGTAGGTCACATTGGTGAGGAGTCGGAACAGCGTTGCTTTGGTAAACGGCGAGCCGCCCCGAAGCGTTCCCTTTTTCGTTTTCCACGACTTGTTGTTCCAGCCACGGTTGTCGAGCTCAGCAATGGTCGCCATGATCGACTCGCGTTCCAAGTACAGATCGTAGATCGCCCTGACTCTATTGGCCTCGACCTCGTTGATTCGAAGCTTGCCGCCTTGTGGCTCGATGTCGTAGCCAAGCAGCGGCATGCCACCAGACCATTTGCCTTTACGCCGCGCCGCAGCGATCTTGTCGCGTGTCCGCTCCGAGATTAGTTCGCGTTCGAACTGGGCAAACGACAGCAGCACGTTGAGCATCAACCGGCCCATCGAGTTGGTCGTATTGAACTGCTGTGTCACGCTGACGAAAGCGACCTGGTTGCGTTCGAAGACTTCCAGCATGCGAGCGAAGTCCATCAGCGAGCGGCTCAGTCGGTCGACCTTGTAGACGACCACGCAGTTCACCTTGCCGGCTTCGATGTCCGCCAGCAATTGCTTGAGCGCCGGACGATCCATATTGCCACCAGTGAAACCACCGTCGTCATAACGATCGGGCACGCAATGCCAGCCTTCCTGCGTTTGGCTTTTGATGTACGCTTCGGCGCATTCGCGTTGAGCGTCAAGCGAATTAAACTCCTTGTCGAGCCCTTCGTCTGTGGACTTGCGGGTGTAGATCGCACAGTTCAATTGGCGATTGATGTTGGCCTTGTTCATTTGTCACCGCCTTTTTTGTTGAGCTTGAAGAAGTGGTATCCGTTGCAGTGCTGGCCCGTGATCTTTTTGGCCACAGCGCTGAGAGTCTTGTAAATCGCCCCCTCGTACTCGAAGCCATTCTCCAAAACGAGCACCACGATCTTCTCGCCTTTGTAGACTCGCTCGATCTCTGATCTCGGCGGCGGTAGACGATTGTCTTCCTCTGGCTGGACGAATCCCGTCATGGTGTCGCCGGCTGGCTTCGGAACTGGCTTGATGGCTTTGGGGGCAGTCGTGCGGATGTCGGTGCCGCGAGCGAGTTCAGCGGCGCGACGCCTGGCCCGCTGTGAAATGTCACCTTCGATGTTGGCCTGCATCTTCCAAGCGATGCGTTTGACGAGCCACTGTTTGTTGCGAGTGTTGGTCGGCTCGCCCCACGTCTCTTCGAATCTCTCTCGCAGCTGCCCAACCGTCATGCGTTGGAGCAGAGCGACCTCTTTGTCGATGTCGATTTGCATTGATTTCTCCTGAGAAAACGGACTCACTGGTCGTTAACCACGTTGGTCACAGAGAGCACGCTTTCCGGCGAAAGCTCAAGGCAAGCTGTTGGCAATTCCGCTGGATCGTCGTCGATTTCTGAATCCAGGATCGCCATACGCGATTTCATCCGGACGATGCCGGCCGCCAGAATCGCAGCGATTTCTGATCGCCGAGCCGGCGCGGACAGTGAAGAAGGGGGAACAGACGAGAGCAACTCGCACCTCCATGCTCAACGCCGCTATAATTGGCGGCTCGAAGACAGATATTTCGCAGCAACAACAGCCGCGTCTATCTGTAGGAATACCCGGTGCGGGTTCGAAATGACGGATTAGGGTGCGAAAGTAATCTCAAACGCGGATTTCACTCGCATCGGTTGCTACATCCGAAGCTATGGCCCACTCGTGTGCGTCGCCAGCCTGATTTCGCAAATCGAGATTATTCAACTTGACAAACTATACAACATGATTCTCAAAACTGTTTTTGCGCGATTCTATAAGTCGTTTAATTTCGACTACCTGAGAAAGGCTCACCCTGAGGCGAAGCCGTTACCATGGGAGTATATGGAACACGATGGGCACTCTTTGTGGTATCCCCATGTTCGGATTCCGATAGATGCGAAAATAACTACCGTGGTTGGGGCGAATGAATCCGGTAAATCGCAGTTGCTCAGCGCAATTGAAAAGGCTGCTACAGGCAAAAAGATTGAGCGATCAGATTTTTGTCGCTACTCCCAATTCTTTGCGGTCGAACGTGACAAGATGCGACTTCCAGATTTTGGGCTCGAATGGTCGATGCTCAATGAAGTTGATTGTGAAAAGCTGCGTGCCGCATGTGGCATTACAGCAAACACACTGATAACTGACTTTTTGATGTTCAGGTCAAATGGATCAAAATTAACGGTCTACATTCCAAATGGAGAAAGCTATCAAGCCTTTGACGTAACAGGTGCGGCCTCCCTCGAAACAATGCTTCCGCGCGTATTCAGGATTGATGCCTCGGTTGGATTGCCTGACAGCGTCCCTATTCGCGCGTTGGCTGAACTAGCATCACCAGAATCTGCGATCGAAGAATGGAGCAGATCTGAGCGACAGAAGTACACTGAAGACATTCTCGACAATGCAGATATGTTCAAGACCACTGAGACGGTCACTTCCAAGGCGGCTGATCTCTGTAAGCTTTTCTCGCCGGATAGTCATTCTCGTGCTGAGATCACAGCAACTCGCAAGAAGCAGATTGCATTGGCAAAGGATTTGATCTGCCGGATTTCAGGTGTAGACGAGGAAGCGCTCCGAGAACTCTACAAGGCATTGCGCGGCGAACAGGATGCATACGTTAACGGAATCGTTCACGAGATTAATCAAGCTTTGGCAGCTAACTTGAATTTTCCGAAATGGTGGGTTCAAGACCGTGACTTTAAACTTCTCGTATCGGCGAGAGAGTACGATTTGGTGTTCACGGTTCGAGACAGGACAGGCACCGAGTACTCTTTCTCAGAAAGGAGTAGTGGGCTGAGCCACTTCCTGAGCTACTACATTCAATATCTCAGCTACGAGTCTAAAAGCATTGGGCCTGAGTTGCTATTGATGGACGAACCTGATGCCTTTTTGTCGAGTCAGGGGCAGCAGGACCTGATGAAGATTTTCGACGAGTTTGTCTCACCGAGAGGCAACCGTCCAGGCGTGCAGGTCGTTTACGTTACGCATTCGCCGTTTCTGGTGGATAAGAACCATGCAGAACGAATCCGTGTTCTTGAAAAAGGGGAGAATGATGAGGGGACCCGAGTTGTTCGAGATGCAGCCAAGAATCACTACGAACCTTTGCGAAGCGCATTTGGAGCGTTTGTAGGCGAGACAGCGTTCATCGGTAATTGCAACATTGTGGTGGAAGGACCCGCCGATCAGATCCTGCTAGCAGGGGCAGCAGCACATCTAACCTCAATCGGCGTTGGAGCTAGAGAAACACTCGATCTTAACCATGTCACGATTGTGCCTTCAGGTTCCGCTGAGCATGTGCACTATATCGTCTACCTAGCAAGAGGTCGCGATGTAGTTAAGCCAGCCGTGGTCGTCTTGCTTGACAGCGACGATTCGGGAAAGAAGGCATATGAACGTCTGAAAGCTGGTGGGCCATTCAAGAAGCAATCTATTTCAATGGAATATGTACTTCGAATTGGCGATCTTGCATCGAATGGTGGGCAAACGATTAAATTGTCTCCTGGCCAACATCTCCTAGAATCGGAAGACTTAGTTCCAGTTGAAATTTACATCGATGCTTTGCAAATCTATTTTGATGAGATTTATGGAGTAGATGCTCGCAAGCTAAACCACATCAGCAAGCAGTCTTTGGTATCGCATCTGAACGAAAGCACTTCTATGTTTGACGCCATCGGGATTGCGTTAAGTGACATCGATCCCGCTTTGCATGTTGAAAAGATGGGTCTTGCCAGGAGTGTCGTTGAAGCCGTTCGACGCCGGAGTGAATCTGGAGTATCGTCGGACAATGCACTGCAAGATTTCGAACACAACATGAAGGTGCTTTTTTCAGAGCTAACTAAAAGGCAAAGAGCCGCAGAACGCGAGTTGCTGACAGACCGGATTTCAAACAAGGTTGGACGTCTGAAGAAAGCCTTCTTGGATGATCACTCCCATGGTTCAGCAACGAAGGAAGATGTGATTCTGCTTTTCGAAAACATCGAATCAGTTCTGGACTCTTCTGACAATAGTGAGGCAATTCGCGTAGTGATGAGACAGTTAGCAACTGAGTTCAAACTCGACATTGACTCGACTGACGACCTCACAGATTACCCGAGTTTCAGGCTTCGACTTGAGCAACTTCACTATGCCGGAAGATTGGCGACCCAAGTGCCTGAAATTGGCGAAGCCCCCAAGGTTGAGAGCGTGAACTTGCCCGCTGAGGCACCTACTACACTTGCCCCGACTTCTAAAATTGCCACCAGCTCCTCGGCGAAGTAGCGTGACGAGGCTGCAACTAAGTGGGGATCGAGACAGGAAGCCTGGGTGTCTAGCTGGGCAAGTTGAGGCACAAGTGGCTTCCGGTCTTTTGTCCAGCAGGATTCGAACCCAGATACGGTTGCAGCTCGGTTTGCAACCGTTCTCATCGGGACTCCGAACGAGAACTCTGTGTTAACTCTGGAGGCCCCCGAAAAGAGAGAGTCAGAGAGTTTGGGACTGATTTTTCGCACCGGCGGGTGCAACCTTGAAGGTTGCGTTCGAGAGACGGAAATCTCTCTGCAAACAGAGATCGCGGTTGTTTTGGTCGGCGCAACGCGAAAAGCGTTGGAAACCCGCGAAAAACTGGGTAGAAACGAAAAACGCCCGGCGGTCGATCTCTCGACGCCGGGCGTTAAGTCTTATGGTCGCCAAAGTTAGAACTTTGGCGAAAGCTCCCCCGCCAGGGCTCGAACCTGGGACACGCGGATTAACAGTCCGCTGCTCTGCCAACTGAGCTACAGGGGAATTTTTGGAAAGGGTGCCGAAATACTCCGCAACCTCTGTTCCACCAAAGGGCCGAACTCGCCATGAATCCCCTGCCTTGACGGCATCGAAACTCGCGTCAAACCTGTAAATCACCCGCTTCGAGCAATCTACCTTCGGACCAGTGAGGTGAAAAATATAACGACTTCAGCGGCTCGTCGCGAGGGGGATTCAGAATTTTTGGACAGCAATTTGACCTTCGACTTTTTTCACCAATCCCACCTTCTCCAATTCAAACCAAATCCTTGCCCCTATCGTTTTACCAAACTAACAACTCCAAAAACTAATATTGCGTGGCGTGTTGGAGCTAATTCGCCACCAGTCGTCTGTCGTCCAAAATTTGTCACGCAAAACTCGCAAAACGCCTGGAAAATTGCTACATGACGCCGCAGTCGATGGCCTCTTTCCTCGCAAAACAAGCAACCATTCGTTTAAACGAGCACGCCAGCAGTCACAGCTCCCTACAGCAACCGTATGACCCATTCGATCACGGCGATCAACACCGAAACGATCAAGAATGCTGCGATCGATTTGGAATACCAGCCGCCTTGCGTACTGCTGCCACGAATTGTTAAGACGGGCAGCACAAAACTTGAAAATATGGCAGCAATAGCCAACAACATCCCGCCAAAATTTGCTCGGGCCGACATCACGAACGAACCGTTCATAAAGTGCGCCCACGACGTCGTCATCCCACAAGCTGGACAACGTAATCCGAACATCATCACCGAACTGCAAGGGGGCAAGCCAAGTTGACGGTGCGTTCCCATACCGCTAGCCGACGGCTCCAGCAATGAAGCTGTAATAAGCAAGCTCCATAAGGCTGCTGCGGCTAGCCCCAACCCCACACGTTCCGACGTTGTTAGTCGCCACGTTAAAGATTTCACAACACGCTGTTCGGAAGCCAGATTCATACACCAAGTATAGCGACTTTATGTCGAAACAAAGGAGCCTGATTAGCGCCAAAAACAGATATGGTATTCTGCTGGCTGCTATTTCGATAACTCAACTTACCCACCTGTTCCAATGTCCAAATACAAGCACGTTAATTTCCAATGGGACCCCGCCTCCGCCGATAAACTTGATGCCGTCCAAAGATTGGTTTATCGCTCTAACTTACTAGGTTCTGATCAACGCATTACCAACACTGGCGGAGGTAATACTTCTTCAAAAATCGATATGCCAGATCCGCTGACCGGTGAAGAAGTTCCGGTGCTGTGGGTCAAGGGTTCGGGCGGCGATCTGCGTACTTCGAAACGCGAAAACTTCGCTTCTCTCTATCAGGACCGATTGATTAGCCTTCAGAAAGTCTACGCCGCGCGAACTGACAAGGGGCTCAAAGCTCCTGCTGAAGACGACATGGTGGGGATGTACTCTCACACGACGTTCAATTTGAACCCACGAGCGTCTTCCATCGACACTCCACTACACAGTTTCTTGCCTGGGAAGCATGTCGATCATATGCACCCTAACGCGATTATCGCGATCGCGGCAAGCAAAAATTGCGAGCAACTGACGAAGGAAATCTTTGCTGGCAAGATGGCGTACGTTCCGTGGATGCGACCTGGATTCGAACTGGGACTTGCAATGCAAAAGATTGCTTCCGAGAATACCGGGATCCAAGCGATTATGATGGGGCAGCACGGCTTTATATCCTGGGACGACGATGATGCGGCTTGTTACAAGCTAACATTGGATCTTATCGAGCAAGCGGCTGAGTATATCGAAGCGAAATATGCGGCTAAGGGCGGCGACCAAACTGCCTTCGGCGGACAAAAGTACAGCACGCTTCCTCAAGACAAACGTCGTGCTATGCTCGCGCAACTTTTGCCATGGTTGCGTGGCAAAGTAAGCCAGCAGAAACGGTTTGTCGGCACGATCCAAGATGATGAAAAAGTATTCCGCTTTGTGAACTCCAACGACGCCGCTCGGCTGGCGGAACTGGGGACGAGTTGCCCTGACCATTTTCTACGCACCAAGATTAAACCTCTGTACGTCGCATGGAATCCTGAAGGAGGCGACTTGGCGAGCCTAAAAACCAAACTCGTTGAAGCACTCGAGAAATATCGCGAAGATTATGCCGCTTACTATGCCGCGTGCAAGCGTGATAATTCACCAGCGATGCGCGATCCAAATCCGACCGTCATCTTGATTCCTGGGTTAGGAATGATTGCTTGGGGGAAAGATAAATCGGAATCGCGTGTGACGGCCGAATTCTACAATTGTGCTATCGAAGTCATGCGCGGTGCAGAAGCGATCGACGAGTATATCGCGTTGCCGCAGCAGGAAGCGTTTGACATCGAGTATTGGTTGCTGGAGGAAGCAAAGCTGAAACGCATGCCGGCCGAAAAGGAACTAGCAAGGCAAATCGTTGTCGTCATTGGAGCAGGTTCGGGAATTGGCAAGCAAACGGCGCATCGGTTGGTTGAAGAGGGCGCGCACATTGTCTGCGTCGATCTAAACGAAGATGCAGCCAAGGCGACCGCAAAAGAGATTACCGACAAATATGGCTTGGGAATTGGCGTGGCCGGCAGCGATCTTTCCGGCTGCGGACCAGCCATCGGTTTAGCGGCGAACATCACCGATCGGCAATCGATACGTCAGATGCTCGATCAAGTAGCGATCGCTTATGGCGGGTTTGATTCGATCTGTGTAACCGCTGGTATATTTGTGCCGTCCGATACGACGGGCCATATTCCCGATGACAAGTGGGGGCTGACCTTCAGCATCAATGTAACGGGCAGCTATTTGGTGGCTGACGAAGCGGCCAAGACGTGGCGCGAACAAGGGCTTAAAGGCAAGCTAGTGCTAACGACCAGCGCAAATGCGGTCGTCGCAAAGAAGGGCTCGGTGGCGTACGATGCTAGCAAGGCCGCGGCCAATCACCTAGTGCGGGAGATGGCCATTGAACTGGCTCCGCTGGTACGAGTCAACGGCGTTGCTCCGGCGACTGTGGTGCAAGGGAGCGCTATGTTCCCTCGCGATCGAGTGATCGGTTCGTTGGCGAAGTATGAGATTGCGTATACCGATGATGAGCCCACGGAATCATTGGTAAGCAAGCTAGCGCAGTTTTACGCCGATCGTACGCTGACTCGGTCGCCGATTACGCCAGCGGATCAAGCGGAAGCATACTTCTTGTTAGTAAGCGATCGACTGAGCAAAACGACTGGACAAGTCATCACAGTCGACGGCGGCCTGCACGAGGCATTCTTGCGGTAAGCTTGTTGGTTGCTCGAGCCCGCGCCAGTCAGTTAGAAGTATTTTTGCAGGACAGGGAACAGACCAATACTCTTGTACTGCAGCACGGCGGAGGGCATCTCGTTCAGCGACTATGCGTTCTATTGGCTAGCTCAAGCGAATGCGATATGCCTTGCAGCCCGAGCCTGAGCGACCCTGACTCGCATGGTATGGTCGACGGGAATTAGAACGGCAAGCAGTTACCACCGAGGCCACGTCAACTGCTTGTGGGGGGATGGACGAACGAACTCCATTTCGGACAACATCGACGTGCAGACTTGGCGAGCCGTGTCCACGAGAAGCGCAGGCGAGTCGCTGGCTTTGTACCCCAACTGATTCTTGAAACAAGAACCAGTTTAAAGCAAACAATGCCAAGCCAGGCGCTAGGCATTTGCGTGTTGTGGAGCGACTTGGTAAGCGCGGGAACGATAGAGGAAGTCGATCAGGTTGCCTTCATGAGGTTGCAGCCAATTTAGTCGGTTGGTTGCAATGGCTCCAATATTCAGGCGGTCGATGTGGATCGCGTCCGTGAGTTCTTCCGTCCAAGTTTCGTCGTTGGTAATCGCCGAGCAAACGAGGGTCGGACCAATGTGCTTGAGCATATCCTTTTGCGGACATTGAACGACGGACACAAACGGGAACATATATTCTTTCGCCGCTACACCTCGCGTTGGCCCATCAGCATGCACGACCATCGGACGAAGATATGCACAACGTTCTTTTTCAACCAAGCGATCGCCAAACGTGTCCGTGCAATTTGTTACGCCACTCTCGGCAATATCTTGTTGGACCATGCTCCAAGTTCCCGTGGCCATTGCCGGGTTTACGAAGGCCGCGAGTTCGGCGGAATCATCCGACGGGCTCTTTACATCGACTGGACCGATGCGTTCAGCAAGTGCCGCAGCAATTTCCTTGGTGTGACGCGACGCCCAAATGCCAGATGCGTTGATGCAACTGCGTCCCGAATTGCTGAGTACGCTTTCGACCATCATATCGAGATGATCTTCCCACTGATCAACGCAGTCGTCGCCGAGCAGGATTTTGGAGAAGCCAGGCCCGTGAGCTTGCACTTTCGGGTTTCCTGAATACTGATTCACTGTTTGAGCGCTGCCGAAAATCATAGCGCGATCACAACGGCCCAGGATAGCGCTCCCAACGTCATGTGCTCCTGGGTAAAGGCAGAAGGCTTCTGCAGGAATGCCTGCTTGGATGAAAGCGTGGATCATGCGATACGGAGTCCAGGGCTCCTGCGAACCTGGTTTTAGCACGAGCCCGACTTGAAGAGCAACGGCTGGTAACCAAAGCGTATGGACGCCAGGAGAGTTGTTAGGCAAAACCGCACCGAGAACCGGTGATTGGCATTGGTAGGAAACGATGACGCCCCGCCCTTCTTCGCCCCAGCCACGAGCGAAGATTTCAAGATCCAAACCGCGTGTTAGGGCATCGAGGATTTGCGTCATGTTCGACAACACAAACGCGTTCTTCTTCAGATTGTTGCGGCACATGTGCTCGGGAAGCCCCGTACTTGCCGATTGTTGATGTACGAATTGATCGACTGTTTGCGTTTGATCGCCAATCTGAACGTCGCCGTTGGCGAATAGATCGCCAGCGGTCTTAATCTTCTCCATTATATCGGACGTCGACAGGCTCTTGAGGGCTTTTCGAGCATTCCCGATCTTTCGCATGTCCATCTGGACCATGCCGCCATTTACTTGGCCGACCTTGGCAATCGGTTCCCCAGTTTCGAAATGTATGACATCTTGAGTTTCCAACGACTGGTAAGGTTTGCCCCAACGAAGAGGTTGTAAGTGGATCACAGCGAGAGCTCCAAGGTAGGATTTTGTAAGGGTTGAGCAAGTTTTAAGGTAAGAGCTAGCCGCATCGATCGACGGCTAGCTGCGGAGTAGATCGGTTGCCGTTTAAGGTGCTGCATTTTCAACCGGGGCAACTTCTTTATCTTTTGCGTTTGCAAAATCCCCGGCCGTTGCAATTACTAGTTCGTCTGGCTTGATGTATTTCTTAATCGCATCGTTAACGTCCTGAACAGTCAGTGCACCAATTGCCTCGTCCATTTGTTTTTGGAACATAATATCCCGTTTTGCAAACAAGTTGGTGGTCAGCAATGAGACGAGGGTTGAATCATCCGAGCGGTTAACCTGCTGCTTTTGCAGGTATCCTTCGACGGCTTGGTTTAATTCTTCTTCCGTGATGCCTTCAGCGATTAAGCGGTCCATTTCCTCGCGAATTGCGTTCACTACTTTATCCCGATTGACTGGGTTCATGATCGCATAGGTTGTGAAGACCGAACGCTCGTCGACAGGATGGCCCGTCAAACCGCTAGCGACACCGTAAGATAGACCGTCTTTTTGACGGACGCGATCACCAAGGCGGGAAGAAAGTGCGCCCGCACCTAACACGTAGTTACCAATTACAAGCGAAGGATAGTCAGCCGCGGAATCCGAGATCGGGTATTGCTGCGAAGCGTAAAAAAGCGAGTTCGCTTTATCAGGCGTTTCGATGACAATCATTTGCCCCTTGACGGAAGTGTTGGCTTTTCGGTCAACGCGTTTGTATTCTGTCTCGGAAGTCCAATCATTGACAATCTTACCGACCGCCTTCAAGACTTCGTCGGCATCGAAATCGCCAACCACTGCGAGCTCGCCGCGCGCACCCGAGAGCTGTTTGCTGTAGAGATCTTGAACGTCAGCGACAGTGAGGTTTCGGTAGTTTTCGATCTCTTCTTCGATCGTCGGGGAGTAGTGGATATGTCCCTTGGATTTTTCGTTAAACGCACGTGAAACTGCGGTCGGTCCAAGAGCTTGAGGTTCGCTAAGTTGAGCCTCCAGGCCGGTGATCGATTCGTCCTTAAGAATGTCGAACTCTTTGGCATTGAAAGTTGGACGCCGTAGGATTGACTCAACAACTCCCAGAACTTCAACAAGTTTGTCCTTCTTGGTTTCGATACGCACCGAAAGCAATTGCGGCTGTGAAGAGAATTGAACTTTCGCGAGCAATACATCAAGCTTGTCGCGAAGTTCTTGATAGGTATAGTCTTCGCTGCCGCGGGACATCGCGTCGGCTAGCATGTCACAAGCGACTGACTTGTTGAAGAGCGAATCTTCGTTTCCAAATCGAAGCGTCAACGAAAGTTGCACAGCATTTCCGCGGCTCGATTTTGGAAGCAAGGCGTAGGTATAGTTCGGATGGAGTTCGCCGGTTAGGGTCCGTTCTTTAATGTTTTCGGGAGACGGATCAAATTCTTCGCCCTGCTCCACGGCGGCGCGACCTTCATAACCCGCCAGCATCGATTGGACATCAGGTCGCTCGGGTACTTCCAAGCGTTCTGAAGTTTCGGTTGGAATAAAGAGTCCAACGGTTCTGTTTTGGCCACTAAAATAGTACTTTGCCGCAGCATTCACTTCGTCGACTGTAACTGATTCCACTCGATCGCGGTACAAGTAATACAGGCGCCAGTCGCCTTGGGCAGCCCATTCGCTGAGCTCGACAGCAAGCTCTTGTACGTCAGCAGCTTTAAGCTCACGGTCTTTCAGAAGCTGACGTTTGGTTCGGTCTACTTCCTCTGCTGTTATGGGGTTTTCTTTGAGTGATTTCTCAAGTGTATCGATAAGCGTCGTGCGGGCGTCTTCCAGCGACTTGTCCTTGGCGACTTCAGCCATGAAGAACATCAGGCCTGGGTCGTGTAAAGCCATGGAGCCACCATAGATGCTGCTCGCTTTCTTACCCTCGACCAACGCTTTGTAAAGTCGGCCGCTTGGCTCGTCTGCAACAGCGGTGGAAAGTACATCAACCGCAGCAAAAGATGGGTGGCTTGCGGCCGGGATATGATAGCCAACGCCGACCAATTGCGTGTCGCCAACACGTCGAACCACGGTTGTGCGTTCGCCATCTTGCGGAGGTTCGACGGTGTAGGTCGGATCTATAGTGCCGGGAGGGTTTTCCAGGATTCCAAAATATTTCTGCACCAGCGTGAGTGCTTGTTCTGGGTTGAACTTACCAGCGACTACAAGCATAACATTGTCTGGTCGGTAGTACTTTTTGTAAAACCTACGGAGTGCGTCTACGGGCACGCGTTCGATGTCACTGCGGTTGCCGATCGTTGATTTACCGTAGTTGTGCCATTCGTAAGCAGCGGAGAAAATGCGCTGCTGCAGTACGCGTTGGGGAGAATTTTCGCCTCGTTCGAATTCGCTACGAACCACTGACATTTCCGAAGCGAGATCTTCGCCCCTAACGCGCGAGTTGACCAAACGGTCAGCTTCTAGTGCGATCGCGAATTCGAGATTATCTGCGCTAGCGTTCAGAGTTTCAAAATAGTTAGTACGATCGAGCCACGTCGTGCCGTTGAACTTGGCACCGCGATCTTGTAGAGCTTTCGGGATCTTCGGGTTGAGATCGGTGCCTTGGAAGAGCATGTGTTCGAGCAAGTGTGCCATACCCGCTTCGCCGTAACCTTCATGGCGAGAACCGACGAAGACGGTCATGTTGATGGTCACTACTGGCTTACTGTTGTCGGGAAACAGAAGTACTTGGACTCCGTTCTCGAGCTCATACTCACTGATACCTTCAATCGACTGTACTAACTTGGGCATATTCTCTTCCGCGGGCAGCAGAGGCGAACACAGTACGACCGAAAGCCAGCATAAAACGAACTGGTGCAAGCTTTTGAACATGTGTTGCGACTCCGTCATAGTTTTTGAAGTTGTGTGAGTTATTTGTGGATCGGACGCTTCTCGCCGGACCTATATCTTTAGGTTAGCGTCTCGAGCCGACGTATTATAGCGGTCTGCCAGCCCTTTTCGACCTCAGGCAACTATGTTCTCATACGACCGTGACAGTGGAAATGTTGTTGTAATGAGCGACAGGCGGGTCAGTAAATGGTTTTCCGCTCCGTTCCCGGCGGCTAGCAGTTCGTCGATCAAAGTTCCCATGTCGTTGCAGAGTGAATTTGAGGGTTGGATAGTGAGCATGCAAGATCTCGAGAATTCTTCAAATTCGAATAGGTCGTGGCACCGGATCGGCAGCGAACTTCAATTGCGGCAACAGGGCGCGGCAGAAGTCGTGGTGCTCGATAAAATCATCGCCGTTTTTCTCAATGGCGATCAGTTTTCCGCTATCGACGCAGTATGCGCTCATCAAGGGGGGCCGTTGGCGAAAGGGACGGTCGAAAATGGTTGTGTGACTTGCCCCTGGCATGGCTGGCGGTACCGATTGCAGGACGGCTACAACACGGTTCTGAATGAGCCGATGTTGCGGACGTATCCGGTCCGATTATGCGACGGATATGTTGAAATTGCTGTCGATTGATGGCTTTGTTCGACGCGGGAGCACTAGGCAAGAACGGTGGACTCGCGCAGAATACGGCGAACTTTATCCATAACATACCCACCAACCGATTCTGAAAAGTTAGGAATATTTCATGAGCTACATTGAAGACATTCGCGGACGCCAAATCCTCGACTCGCGAGGCAACCCAACGGTCGAAGTCGAAATTATGTTGTCCGACGGATCCACTGGCCGAGCGGCTGTACCCAGCGGCGCGAGCACGGGCGCTCATGAAGCTTGGGAATTGCGTGACGGCGACAAGTCCGTCTACATGGGCAAGAGCGTTTACAAGGCAGTTGAAAATATCAACACGACTATTGCCGAAGAACTGGTTGGGTTCGATGCGTTGAACCAACGTGGTCTTGACCAAGCTCTAATCGCCTTGGACGGAACGCCCAACAAGAAGTCGTTGGGTGCCAACGCGATGCTGGGCGTTTCCCTGGCTGCCGCCAAAGCCGCAGCGTTGTTTACCCATCAGCCGTTGTACCGCTATTTGGGTGGTACCAACGCATGCATCTTGCCAGCACCGATGATGAACATCGTCAACGGCGGACAGCATGCCGACAATTCGGTTGACGTTCAAGAGTTCATGGTCATGCCATTGGGCTTTGACAAGTTCAGCGATGCGTTACGAGCTGGCACTGAGATTTTTCATAACCTAAAGAAGGTGTTGAGCGGCAAGAAGCTCAATACTGCCGTCGGTGATGAAGGCGGATTTGCTCCAGACCTGGGCAGCAACCAGGAAGCGCTCGACTTGATCATGGAAGCGATCAGCCAAGCCGGCTATGAAGCTGGCAAGCAGATTTTCATCGCCTTGGACGTTGCTGCAACAGAAATGTACGACGAAAAGACCAAGAAATACACGATCGACGGCAAGCAAATCTCGGGCGCCGAAATGGTCGACTTCCTTGCGGCTTGGGCTGACAAATACCCTATCTGTTCGATCGAAGACGGTTGTAGCGAAGATGACTGGGAGTCGTGGAAGCTATTGACCGATAAGATCGGTGACAAGGTCCAATTGGTCGGTGACGATCTCTTTGTGACCAACGTCGAACGTCTGCAACGTGGGATCAACGAAGGAATCGCCAACAGCATTTTGATCAAAGTCAACCAGATCGGGACTTTGACCGAAACGATTGATTCAATTCAACTCGCGCATCGCAATGGTTATTCGTCGATTTCATCGCATCGCAGCGGTGAGACGGAAGACTCTTTCATCGCTGACCTCGCGGTAGGACTTGCAACGGGCCAGATCAAAACTGGTTCGGCATCTCGATCCGATCGTATGGCCAAGTACAACCAATTGTTGCGAATTGAAGAAGAGCTTGGCGAGAACGCTGTCTATGGCGGGCCTTTGTTCCCTCGCAAGTTCTAGTTCAGTCGGCTGGTTATCACGAAAATTCGTTAGCAGCACGGGGATTCCTCGTGCTGTTTTCGTTTGGGCGGTTGACTTCAGAGTTGCCAGCAAAAACGCCGACTAGGTGCTTTTGGACTTAACTTGACTACAATGGTTAGCGTTGAGAGTATCAGGTGCGTTACGTACACACGCATGAACCAAAGTTGAATCTGGAATTGATCGCCGATGCTACTGGTCCCGTACAGCACAGATGCACCTATCTACCATTTTCCATTCGGGACAATCGGAATGATTGTCGCCAACGTGGTCTTCTTTTTTGTATTCTGTGTTGATGGTTCGCATCTTGACAAACCCGTGGGATTTGAGGGCGGTTACGAAAGTCCATCAGAGCTCTTTGAATTTGACGAAAATCCAGAAGTCTTCGAAATAGAAGCGTTCGACCCTAGCAAACCGATTGGATACGAGGGGCCGCGAGACGAAGATGGAAACGATTTGGCAGAAGATGAGTCAGGTGACTTCTATGCCCTTGACGGTGTAATGTTCGAGCGTTCGCATGCTCTTGGAAGGAAGCTGGTTCTTGACTATGGTCACGGGCTCAGGCCTTGGCAATGGTTCACATCACCATTGATGCATGCTGACATTATTCACTTGATCGGCAATATGATCTTTCTATGGTCCTTCGGCTTAATCATCGAAGGAAAGATCGGGCTTATCTTCTTCCTGTTGCTCTACAACGGTATCGGCGCAACACAATCGTTAATCGAACAAACCTTAATGTTGTTTAGTGACGGAGGCGTTTCGCTCGGAGCATCCTCTGCCATTTTTGGGCTGCTTGCACTTGTTGTCGTGTGGGCTCCGGTCAACGAGTTTAGTGTGTTGTTGTTGATCGTCGTGCGACCGCTTGTATTTGAGATGCCGCATATGGTCTTTGGATTCATCTATGTGCTTCTTAACGCGTTGTCGTGGTACGTCGAAGGTACAATCGCAAGTACCGGAGGCTTACACATGATGGGCTTTTTGGTTGGTTTCCCCGCTGGAATGTTCTTACTGCACCAGGGATTTGTCGACTGTGAGGGGTACGATCTGATCTCCTATTTTCAAGGCAAAGAGGGGCGTGCGTCGAAAGTTGGGAAAACACAGGCGAAAAAGCGGCGCAAGAAAAAG
This sequence comes from Njordella aestuarii, assembly GCF_056494165.1. Lineage (NCBI taxonomy): Bacteria > Pseudomonadati > Planctomycetota > Planctomycetia > Pirellulales > Pirellulaceae > Njordella > Njordella aestuarii. The sequence continues at coordinate 4,201,593 of NZ_CM151397.1, read as the reverse complement.
TTGGAAAAGGAAAAATCAAGTGAACCCGTGGAGCAAAAACCAGCAGTTAGTCACGAGAGTCTGCAGAGGCAAGTACAGGAGGCAATCGATCAAGGGCAACTGGACGCTGCTGTAAAGCTGCAGAACCTGCTCTCCGCAAAATATCCAGGATTGACATGGCGGGCAGAGGATCTGAAGAAAGTCATCAGCGGATACCTGAAAGCGAACAGGTTAAACGACGCTGCACAACTTATAGAAATTCACGTGTCTATGTTCGACGAAGGACGATTCGGTATGCAAGCCAACCTTGCCAAGATTTGGTTAAAACAGGAGCGACCGAGGCATACTCTACGCTACCTGAAGCAAATCGACGCTGCCGCTTTAAAGGCGTCCGAACGTGAGGTATTTGGCAAGCTTGTTGCTGTCGCGAAGAAACAGATTGCGGACGGCGTTGTTGAGTTTTGAGTTGTTTCGCGCTCGATTGTAAATGCTTGAACGCTAGTAACTAAATCCGCAACCCACGTGGATCTGAAGTTAACAGGTACGCTCCGTGGATGAAACCCGGGAAAAACCCGCAAAGTGTTAGGAGCGTATTACGCCAGAACTGTTGGCCGATTCCGAACTGTCTAGCGACTGCGAGGGGAGGGAGAATGAATAAGTAGAGCAATTGGATATAGGCCATCTGTCGTTTCCTCTGCATAGAGTTGTATCGCTTTAATACAACAGAGGACGTTGCAATACCTATGCCGCAGGGTGACGCCTCTCGGCTAACCGCAAGATGACAGCTTGTCGTGGACGGAGCAATTAGGAATTCAACCGCCAGAATGCAAAGTTGAGGATGCCTGCAAAGCTGACCCAAGCCAAATACGGCCATAATAAAACGCTTGCGATGCGCGACAGCTTCCAGAACGCAATGATGGTCGCGAGAATCAGTAGCCACAGGAACGCGAGCTCAAGCAGTGCCCAACCCATCTGATGCAACCCGAAGAAGATGATCGACCAAAAGAAGTTTAGCGTAAGTTGGGCAATAAACAGAACGCTTTGAGGCATAATGTGCTTGATGGCATGACGGCGCCAGATGGTCCAAAAGCTGATCGCCATCAAGACATAGAGTGTTGTCCAAACAGGCCCGAAAATCCAATTCGGTGGATTGAACGACGGTTTGTTGATGGTGTCGTACCAACCGTCGATATCGTTAGCCGTTACGTAGCCGCTTACTGCGCCAATGCTGACGCAGAGAACTACGCAAGTCACAAGTCCTGCGATTTGAGTCGGAAGAGACCGCTTTAGGTTGGGCGGTCGAGAACTGATATCGTCGGATTTTGAAGAACTCAAAAACAGCCTAAGCGTTGATCGATTCAATCGACACGCGCGTAAACTTTTGACGATGGCCTGTGCGGCGGTCATAAGTCTTGCGGCGTTGGAATTTTTGGATGAAGATCTTTGGGCCTTGTTCGACCGACAAAACCTTGCCGACCACTGTAGCACCAGAAACTGTAGGAGTGCCAAGTGTAAGGCCACTGTCACCGCCAACGGCGAGGACGCGGTCAAATTGCACGCTGTCTCCTTCGTTCAATGTGGCTCGATAATCAATATCTACGAACCTTCCTTGCTCGACTTTATATTGACGACCACCATCGGCGATAATTGCGTACATCGGATTTTTGCTAAAAACACTAGGGAAACGAATAGAAATTGAATTTTGAACGGCACTTTATATTCTATTTGCAACCATTCGACTAGTCCAAATTAGAGCTTCCTCGAAGGATAGATATGGTTACCATCGAAGCCTTCCAAAAAGCGAACTGAAAGTGACTCCCAAGCTACTCTGCTGGGGGGCAAATGGAATCGCAAGAAGCGATTTTCCCGCAGTTTCGATGTCTTGCCCTCATTTTAGCGACGAATTCAGACTCGGATGCCCGAATTAAATTCCCATCAGGACAAGGCCGTAAACACTCTCAGCGGGCCTCTGCTCGTGCTAGCGGGGGCGGGGACAGGGAAAACGCGTGTCGTAACGTACCGTATCGCGAACCTAGTTCGTCACGGAATTCCCGCCGACCGAATATTAGCGGTCACTTTTACGAACAAGGCGGCGAACGAGATGCGAGAACGCATCGGCGTCCAGTTGAAGCTGCCCAAAAAGGTGCGCAAATCCGACCCTCCAGTGAAGCGACCAGTGATTGGGACGTTTCACTCGCATTGCGTTCAGATCTTGCGGCGGCATGCGACAGCGCTGGGTTACCCTCAGAAGTTTACCATCTACGATCGCGGCGACTGTGAATCGTTAGCTCGGTCGGTGCTGCGTGAGCTTCGATTGAACGATACGATGATCAAGCCAGGGGATTTCCTGTCGATCTTAAGCCAATGGAAGAGCAACGGGATCTCTATCGTAGACGCTCAGGGGCATGCCAAGTCGGACAAAGAGCATTTGGCTGCCAGCGGTTACGCTCGCTATCAACGTTCACTAAAGTTGTGCGGAGCGTTTGATTTCGATGATTTGTTGTTGAGCACCGAGACGCTCTTTCGCGAGCACCCACTCATTCGTGAGCAAGAGGCATCGCGTTTTGATCATATTCTGGTTGATGAGTATCAAGACACGAACGCATCCCAATACCGTATTATCGCTTACCTCGCTGGAAAGCATCGCAACCTGTGCGTTGTAGGGGACGACGATCAATCGATTTATGGTTGGCGAGGAGCTGAGGTCAAACACATTCTCAATTTCCGGAACGATTGGAACGACGCAGTCGTAGTCCGGTTGGAAGACAACTATCGCAGCACGGATGCGATTCTGACTGCGGCGAACACGTTGATCGCATTTAACACGACGCGCCATGATAAAGTGCTGCGTGCGGCGCGCCCTAACGGAACTCCACCGCGGGTCATGCAATTAAAGAACGATCAAGAAGAGGCGAAATTCATCGCGACCGAAATTGCAACGCGTTTGGACAAAGAAAAACAACTCGAACCACGCGATTTTGCTATTCTCTTTCGCACCAACGAGCAGCCTCGTATCCTCGAGACCGAACTACGAACGCTCAAGTTGCCTTACACGTTGACCGGTACGCAGTCGTTCTTTGATCGTAAAGAGGTGCGTGACCTGATCGCCTACTTGCGCTGGATCACTGCGCCCGAGGATGAGATTTCTTTGTTGCGGATCATCAACACTCCCCCCCGCGGGATAGGCGCCTCTACTGTTGAAAAGCTGCTCGAGTCCGCGGTTCGTTCTGGGAAGCGAGTGTGGAACATGGTCGAGGATACATCGCAGTACGACAAATATTCGAAAGCGGCTCAAGCAGGCCTGCAGCAGTTGCGAAAGTTGCAGCGCGACTACCAGCAAATCTTCGATGGCAAGTCGCTGATAGCAGGCACCAAGTCGCTGATAGATGAAGTTCGCTACATGGATGAGATCAATCGGAATTATCATGATCCAGACGAAGTGGCTGCGCGTAAATCGTCGGTCGAAGAACTCGTAAACGCCGTTTCACAATATTGCGAAGACGATGAAGAAGCGTCGATGGAGGGATTTCTGGCTGACGTAACACTCGATGGACGCGAGTATCAGACTGGAAATGAGAAACAGATACAGCGCAATGCAATATCGCTGATGACTTACCACAGTGCAAAAGGTCTTGAGTTTCCGATCGTGTATATGGTTGGTATGGAGGAAGGAATTCTGCCGCATCGTCGCAGTATCAAAGAAGGTGACGATCATATCGCGGAAGAACGCCGTCTGTGTTATGTCGGTATCACGCGAGCTCAAGAAGAGCTCACGTTGAGCCTTGCGTTAAGCCGTAAGAAGTGGGGAAAGGACCGTCCTACTTTCCCAAGTCGATTCCTTTACGAATTGACAGGTCAGGCGGATAATCCTAATCGAATGAAATCGATTCGCGGAGCACAGCAGGCTGAAAAGCAGAGTTTTGCGGGGCAGAAACGCGGATGACGCTGTTGGTCTTGGTCGCTCTTGTTGGGCGGATTCTCTGCAGCAGCGGAGCAAGCCTGCTGCAAAAGCAGTTGGTCCAAGCCGGCTTAAGACCGCTCAGCGTTGTAACGTATTCTTTAACAATTTTGCTCTTGCTTGCACTGCCGAATATTCTTTTATCAACCAATAGCTGGTTAGGTTTAGGTGTCTCGTTTTGGTGGGCAATTACATTGGCGGGACTGCTGGATGCGATCGGGAATGTGCTGTTGGTGCGCGCGATGGGGGCAGGAGAATTATCGGTCGTAGGTCCGTTGAATAGCTACAAGCCTGTCGTTGGACTCATCTTGGGCGCAATCTTACTTTCGGAAATGCCTTCATGGTTAGGTGTCTGTGGTGTTCTGGTAATCGTCGTGGGGACAGTATTGCTATCTGCCCCTCGTCGATTGACCGAGCCCTCAAGAGCGAACGAAAAAGACAACGCACGCTGGCTAAATGGCTCTGTTCGCGATCGTATGTTGTCGATCGTGCTGACAGCGTCTGCATCGATTGCGTTGAAAGATGCAATTCAGCAAAGCAACGCAACAGTTGTTTTTGGTTTCTGGGCTCTCAGTACAACGATGTTCTCTTGGCTCATCCAGGTTAGCCTAAAAGATCATAAGCAAGCCGAGAACGCACAATCGGAAATCCTGCTCGTAAAGTGGAAGCACATGGTTGCACTCGGAGCATCGTTCTATGTCTTGCAATACTTGACGATTTGGATATTCGGAAAAATGCACGTGGGTTACGCTCTGGCGCTATTCCAGCTAGGAAGTATCCTGCAGGTTTACTTGGGGTACCGATACTTTGGTGAGCGTGAAATCGTCCGGCGGGTAATTGCAGCAGCGATCATGACGTTGGGAGCTGCGCTGGTGCTGTTAGGGTGATAAAGGATATCTGTAAATCACTTCAGGCGTTCTAGATGGCTGCGCAGCGCGTTTTCTTGCGTCACGCCTTCGAATCGCTGCGCAATTTTGCCTTGGTGAATGATCAGTAATGTTGGGATCGACGACACGTTGCAAGCTTGGCTCAACGCTTGGTTACGATCGACATTGACTTTGCAAACTTTGTAGTCTTTCGCAATCGATTCCAAAATCGGAGTCATCATGCGGCATGGCTGGCACCATTCGGCCCAGAAATCAACCAGCACCGGTTCGGCCGATTCGATGACTTCTTTCTTCCAGCTAAATTGTTCAAGCAGCATAGTCTTAATCTTCAAAACAAAGTAATGATCAACCCTCGGTCAAGTGTTCGTCCGATTGAGTCGGAGAGCGTAGATGTTGTAGTTCCAGTTCGCAGATGTCAATTTTTGCCGTTTCTGCATAAAATCCAATCTTTCCCGCGTCATAAGTCTGATCCGCAAGCGATAAAATCACACGTCCATCCACAGAAAGTTCAAGGTAGCTGCCAAAGCAGATTAGTTCAATTTGGATATGAGAAGCGTGCTCATTGAACCAATTTCCAGTTTGCAGGGTGCTAAATTGCATCATGTGTTCACCGGATGCTTCGGCGCCTGTTCCCCACGCGCGAAGCTGCGCGAGGCCTTTAAGTAGGTCCAGAGAAAGGTAGTAGCCGTCGTGGGTATCCGGATTCAGGCGAAAGACCAAGCCACACTTTCCCAAACCACTTAGTTGGATGCGAGCAGCCAGTCTGAAATGATTAACAATTTCCGCGAACACAAATGCTTCGAAGCCAGACTCGCTGCTGAGTCGTAGTTTGTCGCCAATCCACTCGCATTCGAGTCCGTTCTTCTCAAGATCAAAGTGGCTGCACTTGAGTGGCGCAATTTGGGATACGTCCGCATTACAAACCGCAAGCTCGCGCAGTGCCTCGAAGGTTTGTGCGCGCAACAAACCATTGGGTGTCCGAACCAAACGCTTTGGCGGAGGCATCAGATTGGATACGGTACGGTCCTGTGCGTTGGGAGTGAAGAAGTTCCAGATAAGAACACCTTTATCATCGTGACAAATTCTACCTGCATAATTTCCTGCTGCTAGCAACACGTTGTCGTGGTAGCTACGCCAGGGTTTGCCGATCTCGTTAGTGTGCCAGTATCGGATTTTTGCATCTTCGCGAAGGCTTCCAATTAGGAAATACTCGCCGTCCTTGCGGATAAGGTTTGGTACTTCAATATCATCGTAGAGTCCTGGATAATGAAGAGGATCGCGTGCCTCAAACTTATTCGGTGCAATCTCTTCGAGCAGCGCAACACATCCGCGTCTAGTGATCGGTCCTTGTTTTATGCGGCCAGCACACAACAGCCAGCCTTTCTTTCCATCATGGTAATAAAACGGATCTCGCCAGCTGATCCAATGTCGCCCTTCCTTGACGGACGATTCGTAATAATTGGGATCGGGCGAAATAGGAAAGCAACTGTCTGGATCAAAGCTCGAATCTGCCAGTGGATCGCTGGGCACGATCATCGTCGAAGTTCTACGATGGTCCTTCCAATTGACCGCACACTTTTTCCAGTGGTACAAATCTTCGCTGACGGCTAGCCCGATTCTCTGGAGCTGTCCGCGTTTGTCGCGAGAAAGGCCCGTGTAAAACATCCGCCATTGACCGGGCACGTGGGGATCGCGACTTACGTGCATTGTCCAAAGCATCGAATCGTCCCAGCTACCGGGGTGACCGATGAATAACGCATTCTCGACTCGCTGCCAAGCTAAGCCGTCACTGCTGACTGCGTGCGCTATGAAGTCATGGTTGGGCAAGACGAGATGAAAGAGATGGTAAAGACCGTCGTGATAGAGGATATCTACATCGCCAAGCGTTTTTCGGCTTCCAAGAGATTCGGCGTACAAGAAGGATTCCTCCAGAAGTAAACTCAGATTTGCGAATTGCGAATGCGGTTAACGATTCTTAGTCGTGTAGATGGCTCGATGTCGCGCTAGGTATGCGTCGAACTCTTGTGTTTGAATAGCAACCCTCGCGCCTTCCATTAAATTTTGATAGTAAGTCAAGTTGTGAATCGACAAGAGGATTGGTCCAAGCATCTCCCCCGTTTGGAATAGATGCCGGAGATACGCTCGAGAGTACTTACACGCGATACAAGGACATGCTTCATCTAACGGACGAGGGTCGTCTTGGTGAACGGCGTTTCGAATTTTTATTTGGCCCTGCGAAGTGAATGCCATCGCGTTACGACCGTTCCGAGTCGGCATCACACAGTCGAACATGTCGATCCCCAAAGCAATCGATTCTAATATGTCTGAGGGTGTTCCAACGCCCATCAAGTAGCGAGGCTTATCCAGCGGCATAACGGGACAGACATTGCTGAGGATGCGAAGCATTTCCGCTTGAGGTTCACCAACGCTTAAGCCGCCGACGGCATAGCCATCGAACCCGATGTTGACGAGTTGCTCCGCAGACCACGTTCGCATTCTGACGTCCAACCCGCCTTGCACGATCCCAAAAAGACACTGGTCGGCTCGTTTCGACACGTTCTTGCAGCGCTCCGCCCAACGCGCGCTTCGCTGGCAAGCATCCCAAATAGTTGCTTCATCATTAGGCAGCGCCACAACATGATCGAAGACCATGGCGATATCGCTACCGAGGTTCTCTTGGATCTCAATCGATTTTTCAGGTGAGAGTTGGATCGTGCTTCCGTCGATGTGAGACTTGAAGGTCGCCTGCTGTTCGTCAACCTTGGTAATGTCGCTCAGCGAAAAGATTTGGAATCCGCCAGAATCTGTGAGGATTGGCCGCTCCCATCGCATAAATTTATGCAGCCCTCCTAACGCTGCGATGCGCTCGGATGTTGGCCGAAGGTGAAGATGGTAGGTGTTCGAGAGACAGATGTCCGCTCCGGTTTCTCGGAGTTGCTCTGGTGTAACACCTTTGACGGTGGCCAGTGTGCCGACAGGCATGAAGGCAGGAGTGCGAACTTCGCCATGAGCGAGCTTCAGCATGCCAGTTCGCGCTGCCGTGTTTGAGTCGTGAGCGCTGATCGAAAAGTTGCAGGACCGCATGCTGCTGCTTCGCAAATTCCAGATGATAAAATGAAAAAAACCGGCTATCGCCGAAAGGGCGGTGGCCGGTCTATTATTGCTGAGTTGTCATTACCGAAGCGTTCGCTCCGTCGCATGTTTCAAGCTCGGCAGATTCACTCAGAAAATGCCGAGTTCGTTCGACGCGAATCAGTCACCACGAAGCTTGAGCCCAAGGTTAGTCAGCTTCTCGCGGACTTCGTTTAGACTGGTTACCCCGAAGTTCTTGCACTCCAGCATGTCGTCGCCAGTCTTGCGAACCAGTTCGCCAATCGTCGAGAGTTGCAAACGGACCATGCACTTACGAGCTCGAACCGATAGGTTCAAGTCGGAGATTGGTCGTTCAAGCAACGCTTGTTGGTCTTCGGTTAGACCGGAGATGTCCAACGGTGGATCGCTGTCGCGCTTATCGTTGGCGAACTGACCAAGCGATAGTCCACGGCTAGTTAGCATGTCGCGAATTTCGATCAACGATGTTTCGCCGAAATTCTTGCTCGTCAAAAGAGTTTGTTCGCTGGTACGCGTCAAATCACCGAGCGTACGGATGCCCATCTTTTGAAGGCAATTTCTTGCACGCACCGAGAGTTCAAAATCGCTGACATTCGTGTTCAAGAGTTGGCTCAAGCGTTCGTTACGCTTCGCCATGTCTTCATCGAATAGAACGTTACCGCCAGCGGCTGCGTCTTTTGCGTACAGCAAAGCTCGTTCGTGGCTCGGTTCAACTTCCAGGACGCGGCGATAGCAAGCAGAAGCCTTCGCGAATTCATTACGATCTTCGTAAATCGTTCCCAAGTTCACGAGAGCGCCAACGTGAGCAGGCATAACGGAAGCAGACCGTTGATATAGCTCGAACGCTTCGTCATCGTTTCCGAGACGGTCGTAAGCCAATGCTAAACCAAAAAGTGCACCCGCGTGGCGAGGATTTACCTGAATCGCACGTTGATACAATTTGATAACTTCTTCGCGGTTTCCACCAACGGCGTTGACGGTTGCACCGCGTTGATAAAGATATTCTGCAGTTTGTTCGGTTGGGCCGAAGATGTTATCCAGCAGTTGCATGGCTTCATCGTTATTGCCTTGGTACCGTTTAGCTTCCGCAGTTGCCATGCGGCATTGTTCTGGAGTGTAGCCGGCTGTTTCAGCCGCCTCGTAGTAACTGATGGCCTTGTCGTAGTCGCCATTTTGGAATGCGACTTTGCCAAGATAATATTGCGAAAGAGCACCGCCGTCGCTTTGACGAAGCGTTGCTTCTGCTTCCGCAAACTTACCAATCAGCACATAACAAACACCTAGGCGTGTTAGCGTTGCTGGCGAGGCGTTCTCATTACTCTGCAGCTCATTGACGGCATCGCGCAACAAAGCAAACTGCGTCATGTCTTCCGCAATTGTGTTGACGATTTTTTCTACGTCTTGAGGCCCAAAGCTTTGATTTGAGAGTACCAAGTCTCGCAAATCCAACGTCGATTCAGCTTGAATCATCAAGCAATCACTCCCATGAATTTAGACTGCATCTAACCCAAATGCCGCAGCTACCGAAGTTTACGGCAAATTTTCAGAGCCAGCAGTGGGAGTCGAACCCACAACCCCCGCATTACGAATGCGGTGCTCTGCCAATTGAAGCTATGCTGGCCAAAAACGGGTTTTCGATTTAAGGCACGAAAATTGCCGATAAGCCGGAAGAGCATACCGGCTACAAAGGTCATTCGTCAAGGGGTGACTGCGTGGCTGGCGAATTTCCGCGGAACTCCACTTTCTGATCGAGTCAGATTATTTCGGCTTGAACGCCTGCCTCCGAACACTGAAACTTGCCAAATGGAACAGCTTGCCAAATCTGTCTACGATACTCTCACTGAGAACCGTCAAAAACTTGTTCTCGCCGAAAGTTGCACCGCAGGACTTGTCGCTGCGACTCTCGGACGATTTCCGGGTGTTTCGACAGTTCTATGTGGCTCGGCCGTCGTCTACCAATCCGAAACGAAATCAGACTGGATTGGCATCGCTCCTAGTATATTGACGGACGAAGCGTTTGGTCCAGTTAGTGCCGAAGTCACCGATTTGCTTGCTTTGAAGGTTCTAAAGCTCACCAGTTTGGCAACAATCGGCACAGCCGTCACAGGGCATCTAGGTCCCACGGCGGAAGTCGAGCGGGACGGCCAAGTCTTCGTTTCTGTTGCCAAGCGTACCGAGGAAGGCGGGCTGCAGGTCATCTACAGGTCGAAAACGGTGCTGGAATCCGCTCCACCGTTGTCAACTGAGGACTACGAACTGCGGTACTGCAGGCAGTGCGAAGCCGTCCGCTTCGTCTACGAAGCAATCTTAAAGGCTCTTCATGAATCAAACGTCCAGACGTACGTATCCTAAGAGCTCTTTGGAAATCTTTCGGATCAAAAATTGGAAGGCGTTTGCATACCAGCGTCAGGCGCGGCGCGCGTACCTCGATGACTTACATGGCCTGATCCATAGTGCGACGGGAACAGGCAAGACGCTGGCAGCGCTGCTCGGACCGATCCAAGCTTGGGTGGATAAGCCAACGGCACTTTCGTCGGAAAGCAAGCGCCGCAATGCGACGCCCGCCGCTCCACTAGCGATTATTTGGCTTACGCCATTACGGGCACTTGCATCTGACACCGAGAGTGCCATTCAAAGTGTGGTCGAGGCTCTGCAGTTACCCTGGGTTGTCGAACGTCGAACAAGCGACGTGTCTAGCAGCGTTAAGAAAAAACAGCGGACAGTGTTGCCCACGGTCCTGGTTACTACGCCTGAGAGCATTTCTGTGTTGCTTAGTTATCCAGAGTTTGCCTTGCAACTCTCAAGTCTTACTACTGTGATAGTTGACGAGTGGCATGAATTATTAGGAACTAAGCGGGGAGTTCAAACCGAATTAGCGTTGGCGAGGCTTTCAGCTATCCAGCCGAACGTGAAGCGCTGGGGCTTGAGTGCAACCCTGGGTAATATTCCTCAGTCGTTGCACGTTCTGGTCGGCAGCGCTTCAAGTCAAGCGACGATTATCGAAGGCTCGGTAAAAAAGAAGATACATACGATTTCACTCCTGCCCGATAAGGTTGAACGATTCCCGTGGGCTGGGCATTTAGGGTTGCAGTTGTCGGAAAAAGTTGCCGAAGCGATCGATGCCGCTGATTCGACGCTTGTCTTCACGAACACTCGCAATCAAACGGAAATGTGGTACCAGGAATTGCTCAGGAGGCGTCCGGCTTTGGCTGGTCGGTTGGCGCTCCACCATGGCTCCTTGGATTCCGATGTTCGTCGATGGGTCGAGAATGGATTAAAGGATGGAAAACTGAAGGCCGTTGTCTGCACCAGTAGTTTAGATCTCGGTGTTGATTTTACGGCGGTTGATCAAGTGGTTCAGGTTGGAAGTCCGAAAGGCGCCGCACGCATGTTGCAGCGTGCCGGTCGAAGCGGTCATTCGCCGGGGCAAGATAGTCGTATGCTGTTTGTGCCAACGAATGCTCTTGAATTGATCGAGTTGGCTGCGGTACGTGATGTCCAGGCACAGGGGCAATTGGAAGAGCGCTTGCCGATCGAACTTCCGCTTGATGTACTATCCCAGCACTTGGTCACAGTCGCTTTGGGGGGAGGGTTCGATGCAGACGCGATGTATTCAGAAATTCGATCCACCTACGCTTACAGGAATTTAAGCCGAGTCGACTTCGAATGGACGCTCGACTTCATCGTGACCGGTGGTTCGACTTTGCACGCGTACGATGATTTTCGCAGAGTGCAGAAACTAGGCGACAGATTTGTGATGCTTGATGAAAAGATGGCCAAGCGTCATCGATTTTCGATCGGCACCATAACCAGCGATGCCTCGATGCTCGTGCGCTACGTAAGCGGTCCAAAGCTCGGAAGTGTCGAAGAGCAGTTCTTATCAAGGCTACAGCCGGGCGACCGTTTTCTTCTGGCTGGAAAACTACTGGAGTTGGTTCGCATCGCAGACAACGCAGCCTGGGTGCGCAAGGCCAAAGGAACGCCGACATCTATTCCACGCTGGCAGGGTGGGCGATTGCCGCTTTCAACTCAGTTAGCCGCCGCAGTGCGTGACCGCCTGGACCGTGCGAGGTTGGGCGAATACATCGGTGTTGAGATGCGGGCTGTCCGCGACTTGCTCGTGTTGCAGGCAGAGTGGAGTGCCATTCCTGCAAAAAATGAATTGCTAATTGAAACAATTAAAACGCGTGATGGCCACCAGCTATTTGTGTTTCCGTTCGCCGGACGGTTGGTGCATGAAGGGTTGAGTGCGTTGCTGGCGTTTCGGCTAGCGAGGACTCGTTCCATCACCTTTCACCTTGCAATCAACGACTATGGTTTCTTGTTGCACTCGAGCGATGATCCTCGATTGCAGATAGATGAGCAAGAGGTGCGACAATGGCTAACAGTTGATAACCTTATGGTAGACTGCCTAGCCAGCTTGAATGCAAGTGAAATGGGACGGCGACAGTTTCGCGAGATTGCAAGGATCGCTGGCTTGGTGACGGTAGGGATGCCCGGGCGACCTACCAGCTCTCGTCAGTTGCAAGCGTCGAGCAATCTATTTTACAACGTCTTTCAGGAGTACGATCCTGGAAATTTACTGCTGGAGCAAACCCGGCGAGAGTTGCTGCAGCAGCAGTTGGAATGGGATCGACTTCGCGCGACGCTGGAGCGTATTGAACAGTCTAAGATTGTAATCAGGTATCCAGAGCGACCGACCCCGTTGGCTTTTCCGCTGCTGGTCGATCGTTTGCGACAGAGGTTGTCAACTGAGTCGCTGGCCGATCGCGTACGAAAACTCCAGAGTCAGCTTGAGGCAGCGGCTGAGCCCCCGAAGAAAGGATCGCAAACAGCGAAGTGCGGCAATGTTTCCACTACACGATAATATCACACCGCGGACGAAGCCATTTTTGACCTATACGTTAATAGGTGTATGTTCAGCAGCGTTTTTGATGCAGCTAGTCTTTTCACAGCGATCTGACGAAATTGTTGAGCGTTGGGGGATGGTGCCGGCGAGAGTTGTCAGCAGCGATGAGTTAGACAAGACTCTGTTGCGACCGGACCGTATTGTTGTCGAGAGGTTTGGGCGCCTGGAAGTACGGGATGTGATGCGACCGGTTCGGCCTTCTGCATATGGCGATGTGCTAACGTTGATAACCTGCATCTTTCTTCATGGCGGCTGGATGCATTTTCTAGGCAATATGTGGTTCCTTCACATCTTTGGCGACAACGTCGAAGACCGAATGGGTCATTTGCTGTATGGAGTCTTGTATATATCCGGAGGGGTTCTAGCGTCGGTGGCACAGATCGCAGTCGACCCTTCGTCAACGATACCGACCATTGGGGCGAGCGGTGCGATAGCAGCGGTGATGGGGGCTTACGTGATGCTGTACCCTCATGCGGTCGTAGAGACGTTGATTCCGCTGCCGATTTTGTTCGCGACATTCCCGATACCAGCTCCGCTATTTCTCGGAGTTTGGTTCCTCATTCAGCTTTACAATGGAACGGCCGATCAGCTTGGCGGTTCCGCGGGCGTCGCGTGGTGGGCTCACATCGGCGGCTTTGTAGTCGGGTTTATTGCCGCGATCGGTTTGAATACCGTTCACTGGCTAAATCCGCCGGTTCCCGAAGAGCAGCAGCAAAGACGAGGACTCTTCGGGTTGTAACCGGTTGAAATTTGGTAAGTAGATTAACCGGTTTAGCGGCGAGTCTTCTTAGCGGCCTTTTTCGCAGGAGCTTTTTTGGCAGCAGTTTTCTTAGCTGCTTTGGCCGGAGCAGCCTTAGCGGAAGTCTTCTTGGTGGAAGTCTTTTTCGAAGCTTTGGCAGGAGCGGCCTTGGAAGCTTTCGCCCCCGGGGACTTCTTAGCCTTAGCTTGATAAGCTTCGATTTCAGTCTTGAACTTGGCTACGATCTTCGCACGGTCGCTAATTTCTTTCTCGCGGGCATAGCAAGCGAGTGTGTAAGCGAGTTCTTTGCCGTATCTGTTCCAGGAGAAAGCGATCTTCTCACGTTTTCCGTCTGTCGTTGTCCATGATGCACAATATGCATAGTATTCACAGCCTGGCCAACGCTTTTCGACGTTGTGAGCGATGTGAACGCCGACATGTCCAGTCTTGTTACGGTGGGTCATCAAGTCCTTGGTTGGTCGCTTGTTAGCGGGACCGTGGATCTTGAGTAGTTCTTGATAGCGGTCCTGTGCTGCCTTTTTTGCTTTTTTCATTCCGCCGTAGTTTCCATCTGAAAAGAATTCGTTAATGCGTTCACCATTGCGGCAAAGGCGAACCATGAAACCATTGCTATGCGTTTCTTCAATCTCGAACCGAGTAATACCCGGACCAACGGAGTAGGTTGGCACGTTGCACCCCCTCTGAGTGTATAGCATCCGCAAAACGCAATCGAGTTTTGCCGTGACTTGTTAATTGGAACCGAGCTCTGACCGGCAATTGCAGTGTTCTGGCTTGTGTTAGGCACAACACCCGATCGCGTTCGTCTTACAGACATCTGTCAGAGCGGAGGGAAGCAGTTTCTCTCGGCACTCTTCGTTTGTAAGGCGACATAAATTCAGTCCTGTATTCCCAAAGTGTACCCAACAGAAATGTGGACGCGAGGGGGGGAATAGCGGACGCCGCAGAAAACAGACGAATTTTTCAAAAAAAATTCGGTTCGCACGGGCGTAACCGTGCGAACTCGACAAAAAACTCAGCACTGAACAATTGTTAAGCGTGGGGAATTGATCAAATCACGAGGCCTGATCCAGTCTCCCCTCCTTCACATTCCCACTGCCTCCGAATCTCGCGCAGTCCATACGCGCACAAGTCAAACTCGTCGCTAAGCTTTCGTAAAACAGAGCATGGTGCAGATTTCTCGCTGTGCGGCTCGATCTCACTGGCAATCTCGTAGGCGCGTTTGCCTTGATCGCAGTAACTCTGAAATCGATCGCCTAGGGGAATTCCCTTACTGTCACGCAGTGATTCGGGATAAAGACCGGTCCAGAACAAAGTGAAGTCACCAATATGTCGATGGACTTCACGTTTTGCAGCACCGATTCGCGTTTCTGCTTCAGTCATCATGGTGATAACTTCGCTCGCAGGTCGACCATCGAGTTGCCGGATGCGCAACAACGCGTCGGTTTTTGTAAAGCGGACTAACAAATCACTGACATAGGTGACTATCTCACCATCAGCAACTCCCAATTTCGAGTGAAAGATATACTCCACCAGCCCGCAAAAGAAACGCTCGAGAAGTCGAGTATGTTCCGAGTCATCTTGTATCATGGCGTACTCCAGTAAACGATTGATCGCTACAGAACGCTGCCCATTGATTTGGTTTATTCGGACCAATGCCCGGTGTCAAGTCTGATAATGCAGGGCCAAACGTTCAGACGGGGCGGCGTCCGCTATGGTTTTCGAGGTAAAAAACGCTTCGCTCGGACTGAATCTCTTGCATTTCCTACGACCAAGTCCTATGGCAGAGCAAATCAGTTGCCAGAGTCTGCAGTCGAATCGGTGATAATTTGGGCAATTTCACCGCGGACGAAATCATCCGCCTCGACGTCAAACCGCTTGCGCAGGATCTCATGCCCGTTCACACGGTTGCATTGCGCGATGGCCCACGCGGCTGCGACACGAAGTGTGGGCAGTTCGTGCCACAAAAATTGCTCAAGTTCACCTTGGAGGCTAGTCAAGCGTTGGTTGCCAACGGCTATCAGGGCATTTCGTTGCAGCCCTGATAGTTTGGTACGCCAGAGCGGTGTTTTGCGGTATTGCTTTCGAAAGTCAGCTTCCGAGAGATGGAGAATGTCTCGCAAGTCTAGCTGCATCAGGCCTGAAGAAGGAGCGAAATTTTGTTGCGTTGCAAATTCTGCTTTGCGGTTCCAAGGGCACACTTCCTGGCAAATATCGCAGCCAAAAATCCAGTCACCAAAACCCGGACGCAACTCCGCCGGTACAATATCGTGGCTTTCAATTGTGTGATAACTAATGCATCGCGTTGCGTCCAACATGCGTGGTTCGACGAAGGCCTGGGTTGGGCATGCATCGAGGCACGCTGTACAAGTTCCGCAATGGTCGGCAACTAAGGGGACGTCTGGGGGGAATTCGCGATCACTGAGTATGGCTGACAGAAAGAAGTAGCTACCCCACTTTCGCGAGAGAAGCATGGTGTTCTTTCCGATCCAACCAAGACCTGCTTGCATGGCAAACTCTCGTTCTAATAGTGGCGCACTGTCGACGACGCCGCGAAAATGACTGTCGGGCCACACCAATCGCAGTTCCTTGATTAGCGATTTCAGCTTTTCATGAAGCGTATCGTGATAATCGTTACCGCTGGATGCATACCTTGCGACGCGCCCCGCCCCCGAGGGGACGCCCTTGGCTGGTTGTGCAGGGTAGTGATATGAACTAACGAGCATCAAAATTGAGCGGCAATTCGGTAAAACCCCCGACGGGTGCCGGTAAGCTTCCAGGCGATTTTCGATATACTGCATCGAGCCCGCATATCCTCGATCCAGCCAATCGAGCAGTCGTCCGAAGCCCTTGGCGTCGTCTGCAGCCACAAAGCGACTATCCTCGAACCCGATTTGTTTGGCGAACGCTTTGATTTGGTCTGTTTCCATTCGAAGCGATCTAAGAATCGGAGTGTTTAAAGGGGGTATCCACCAAATGGGTGGCATCGAAAACTGCGCAGTTAGTGCAAATTCACACCCGAGGTAATGCAAACTAATGTGAAGGATGCCAACGGTTTACGGCATCGCCACCTAGGAATTCTTTGCTTTACCGTTTAAAAAATCTAGAGCGAACTTTATGGCAGTCGGTGATTGCCGACTCAAGCACTTAGCGAGAAAGATACATGGCGAGGGACCTTAAGTCATTACGCAACATCGGCATTATTGCTCATATCGACGCGGGCAAAACGACTGTTACCGAACAAATGCTCTACATGAGCGGCACGAAGCATCGCGCTGGGGCAGTCGATTCTGGCACTACGGAAACCGATGACGACCCGGAGGAGCAGCAGCGGGGTATTACAATTTTCTCTGCTTGTGTGACGTTTCGATGGCGAGAATGCCAAATAAACTTGCTAGACACCCCAGGACACGTCGATTTCACCGCTGAGGTTGAACGCTGCTTGCGCGTTTTGGATGGCGCGGTGGTCGTGTTCAGTGCGCGTGAGGGAGTGGAAGCTCAGAGTGAGACCGTTTGGCGGCAAGCAAGCAAGTATCGCGTGCCGCGGATGGTGTTTATCAATAAACTCGATCGTGAAGGTGCCGATTTTTACCGTGTTCTTGATGAAATTGGACCTCGGCTAGCTGCAAATCCCGTCGCGATCCAAATCCCTGTCGGTAGCGGACCGGCTCATACCAACGATCCGTTTACTGGAATCGTCGATTTGATCCACATGACTTATTTAACCTTTGATCACGATGACAAAGGGAAGACCGTAACGACGCAAGAGATCCCCGAACACTTGCTGGATGACGCGGAAGTTTGGCGTTCCGAGATGCTTGAAAAGCTCTATCCGCACGACGAGAACCTGATGACTCTTGCGATGGAGGAGCAGGAAATTACTGCAGCGGACATTTTGGCAGCGGTACGTGCAGCGACCATTTCGCTCCAACTCCAGCCTGTGTTGTGCGGCTCTGCACTTCATGGAGCCGGTTTACAGCCATTGCTGGATGGCGTTAACCGGTTTCTGCCCAGTCCTCTTGATCGCCCCCCTGTGGAAGGGGTGGATCCCAAGAAACGCGACAAGGTGCTGCTTCGCAATCCAGATGTCGCGGAACCCGTGTGCGCTCTTGTGTTTAAAATTTTACCCGCCAAGACAGGTGACTTGTATTGGATAAGGATGTACTCAGGTAAGCTCGATGCCAACAGTCGCTTGCTGAATCCTAACCGGGATAAAAAAGAAAACGTTGCTCAGCTATGGCAGATCCATGCCACAAAGAAAGAGCGACAGGGGCAAGTACAGTCGTTGGAGGCAGGCGATATCGCCTGTGCGATCGGACCGCGAGATTCTATGACTGGTGACACGTTGTGCGACACCCGTGATCCGATTGAGCTTCCTTCGATTCAGTTCGCACAAGCCGTCATTTCGATGGCGATTGAACCCGAAAACACGACTGAACGGAAGAAGTTGGCTGAAACACTTGATATGTTAAAACGCCAGGACCCTACGTTTCGCGCTGTTGAGAACTCGGAGTCCGGTCAGACCCTCATAAGCGGGATGGGCGAGTTGCATCTCGAGGTTATCAAAAATCGCCTTGTGCGAGACTTCAATTTGAACGTGAAGTTCTACAAGCCTCGCGTTAGCTATCGCGAAACGATCGAGAAAGCGGTTGAAGTCGAAGGGCAATGCAATCGCTTAGTTGCTGGCAATCAAATGTTTGCTCGGCTGAAAGTTCGTTTTGAGCCGCTCGAAGACCCGTCACAGCCTATCATTGTATTGGACCGAACGCCGCCAGAGAAAATGTTACCCGAGAATCTTCGCCAAGCGGTTCTCGACGAACTGAAGAATCGTGGCGAAGGAGGTGGTGTCATCGGTTCATTCCCGCTGACCGGAATGCGTATCAGTGTGTTGGGGGCGGAAGTAGCGGAAACAGGTTCAGACGAAGTCGCTTTTCGAATTGCTGCCAACGATGCCTTTAGTGAAGGACTTGAGAAAGGAACCCCTGCCCTGCTAGAGCCGGTCATGCGGATGGAAATCATGACCCCAGACGACTATATGGGTGAAATCGTCGGCGATTTGCAACAACGGCGAGCTATCATCGAAAAGACGGAGAATCGAGGGGCCGCAACGATGATCGTCGCTCACGCCCCATTGAAAGAACTGTTTGGATACTCAAGTGCTATCCGCTCGCTTAGTCAGGGGCGAGCTTCGTCATCAATGGAACCGTTTGGGTATCAACAAGCTCCGCAGCAGGACGTGGAAGCCTTTGCCATGTAAACTAGATGCAATTGTCGATCGCAAGTGCCCGCTTTTACGACTGGAAAACTCGCTCTCAGGTTTTTACCGAATAAACTGAAGTTCGTGAGTTACGGTCGTCTGCTCTCTGCCGCTTTGAGATGATTGCAACGTCAAGTTCCAAAATTCAAGTATCACTTCCTACGGCCCAAACAGTTCGAATAACATGCCCATTCAAGTCAAATGCACGTGCGGCCAAGTCATGACTGTGCCGGATTCCGCTGCCGGTAAGGTTGGTAAGTGCCGAAAATGCCAGCAGCCGATCAAAGTTCCTGGTGGGGATGCGAAGCCAACTGCGTCTAGTTCCGCAGCGACTGCGGCCCGGCCTGCGTCACCGAAACTGGCCCAAAAACCAGCAGCGGCCGCCGCCTCCCCAATGGGAAGCTCTGGATTGGACAAGCTCTTTGCGGACGCGGGGATTGGTAAAAGCAAGGGGCCCGCCTGCCCGTCGTGCGGAGCATCGATTGCTCCCAACACTGCCGTATGCATTGAGTGTGGGTTTCACCTCGAAAGAGGGGAAAGGATAGCTGGGTTTGTTCAAACCAAAGTGGCTGGGTCGGAATATGAGGACAAACGATTAGAAGAAGCGGCGATCAATATAAAACGCGATCACGATACCGAAGAACGTATTAAGTTCATCGGTGCACCGTGGTGGGTGACGCTTGCAATGCTGCTCGGACTAGTGGTATTGATTGGAGCAGGTGTAATTCGAGCTGACGCAAAGACTACAGAAGTGTTTGCGCCGAAAGGCACATTTGCCTATGCCATTCAAAAAATGGGCATTTTTGCGTTGTTATCATTTATTGGTACGACCATTTCGGGCTTAGTTTATTTCTTGTCGTATCTAGCTGTTACGATCGCTGCCTTCAAAGAGTCGATTGCGAAGGGCTTTATGAGTCTTTTTATTCCGTTCTTCTCGCTGTACTATGCATTCGTAAATCGCAAAGAACTTGGTACCTCAGCCAACGTGCATATGATATGGGTTGTGTTCCTGGCTATTTTTGGTGGCTGGTTCATTGCGAACAAAGGGTACGCTTGGTTCTAATTGCTAGGAGTCACCAACCCGTGCGTCTTAGATTGCGAGTTATAAATGCCACTGTATGAATATCACTGCAAGAGCTGCGATAGGGATGTTGAAGTACTTGTCAGAACTGTCAGCGATCAGGCAACTTGTCCCGAGTGCGGTTCCGACAAGCTTAATCGATTGCTAAGTGTAATTGCCAAGAGTGTCAGCGGCGGAAACGCTCAAGAATGCGAAATCCCGCGAGCCTGTGGGCGTCCCCAGTGTGGTACAGGCGGGTGTATGATGGGATAATTGCTTCATGTTGCGTGCTTCCTCCTATCTGGGCCTTCCGTATGTTAGCAAGTGCAGTCCGCTTTTCGTTCGTCGGCTACATAGTCCTGCTCTCAGTGGCAGTAGGTTGTAATCGAGACAGAGGTGAAGGTTCCAAGTCGGGTCAGACGCTGGATCGGATCGTTGCCGAGCCATTGCAAGTTTTACCTGCGTCCAGTTTGGCGAAAGTTTCCTATGCGAAGCGAAGTAGTTGGGTGCAAACGCGTCAAGCGGTGAAAGCCCCTGCTGGAACAGAAAAAATTGACTTGCGTTACGATGTGCTGCGGCAAGGTGACCGCTCCACACAACTTTCCGCAGATCAGAACATGGTGTTTTCGCGGTCTGCGGCACTCCCAACGGGACAGGCTAAGCAACTGGAGCAATCACTCTTCGTTCCGCCTTCACCAGACCTAGATGCCTTTGGAGGGGATAGCTTTCGAGCAAGCGTTCCAGTTAAAGTCGACATCGTCGATCGAAGTTTCGGAAGTTCTCTGCTTCAACAAACCGAACGAATTCAAATACTGAATGAGTATCAAACATGTTTCGTAATTCTTGCGGACCATGTCGAGCGACACGCTTTTTGGAATCGCTCGAACGTCGTGAGGTGGCCAGCTGGATTTTCGTCTCCGATTTCGACGATACCTTTTCAATGTATTTATGTGAGTTCCGATGATGCGAAATCTTCGCTACCCTCACAGTTTTACGGTTGGCTGAATACTTCGACGATTTGTTGGAACGAAACATCGGCCGACGATCTGACGGAGCAGCAGCAGCAAGCGATCATCGATTGGCTGCATGCTGGCGGGAGGTTGATAATCAACGGCCCAACTTCGATAGACGGTTTGGCCAATAGCTTTTTGCAAGGATACTTGCCTCTGGAGAAGCTTGTCAGTAATGATTCTCATGCCGGCGATTTGACAGAGACTCTAAATAGTTTTGCCGTAGCAAAGTCCACGTATGAATTCACCCTTGATGGAGGCGCTACATTAGAGAACCCGGAAGAACTTGAGGATCGTCCACCAGTCAACGAGAAATTGAAGGCTTCGGCAATCGTATCAAATCTTTGCGCTGGAGATCTGGCAAATGAAGCCAGTTGGGTTCAGGGCTGCCATGGATTGCTCGCAGAGCGTGCTGTTGGAGCGGGGCGTGTATGTATGTCAACTTTTGATTTGGCGGGACAAGAGCTGACGATTTGGCCAAGTTACGGAAGTTTTTTGAATGCAACCGTGTTTCGACTGCCGGGCCGAACCTGGGCCATAAATGGAGATGAGAGATACAGTTTCTACAACGAACAAATGACTGGTAGAGAGCAGTTGTTAAGTTCATTTTCGAACTTGACGTTGCTGTCTCGACGTGAGCCTCATCGAAATGCACCTACGAGCACACGAAGCGATTATTCCTTTCCAGGCGACGGGCAAACTGTTTCTCAATCTTGGAACGGTACGAATGGAGAAACTCGTTGGACAGACGGAGCATGGTTTTCACAGATAGCACTTGATAGTCTGCGTCAGATCTCCGGCATCAAGGTCCCGCCCGTGAACTATTTGCTGAAACTTCTGACCGTCTACTTGGCCATCCTGGTGCCTGCCAACTGGATAGTTTTTCGAATCATAGGGCGACTTGAGTGGGCCTGGTTCACCATTCCAGTCATTGCTTTGGTTGGGGCTGGTATAATCGCTCGAATGCTGCAAGTAGAGATTGGGTTTGCGCGTAGTCAGAATTCAGTTAGCTTGCTGCAAACGCAGGCTGGCTACCCTCGCGGAATTCTGACGCAGTATGTTTCGCTCTACTCGTCCCTATCTACACGTTTCTCAGTTTCATTGCCGGATCAAAACGGCGTCGTTAGTCCGGTCGGCGGCCTCGGGGTATCAGATAATAAAATTGAATACCGAGCGTTCGACGACCAAGGGTCAGGGATCCGCAGCTTACCAATTCGATCACACACGACGTCAACCTTCCATGCCGAGGAAGTCGTGTCGATGAACGGAGACTTTGATATACAGATTGATGACGCAGGACGAAAGCAGATCTTAAACAATACTCGTCTCGCGTTGCGGGACGCGGTGTTGTTGGTCACTTCATCGGATCGGCAAGAATTGTTTTGGGTCGGCGACGTAGGTGCTTCGGACACGATAAACGTCGATGAAGCCGAAGCTTTCCAGTTCGCTCAGCTTGGCGAACGGCTCCGAAAGTCTTTTGACCAGCGCGAACGGAATCGGCAAGGTTCGGAAACGAGTGAAGAATTGGTCTCCATGGACCGGCAAGACCTTGCAATCGTCAATGCAATCACGGGATTTGCGTTGATGCCGGCCCATCCGAGGACAGAGGCAACGATTCTGGCTTGGACTGAAAACGACATATCGACGCTCAGAATTTCGCCTGCCGCATCGCAGATCAGCGGGCGGACGGTGGTTTGCTGTCAGCGATTCAAATCAGCCTACGCGCCTCCAGAGCAAGATCGAAATCTGCCGCCGCGGATTTTTGAATCTGATGACTGGAACGACAACTCCAATTTTGACGAAAATGTAGACTAAGTGCCTGTATCCTACCTGTCCAAAGCGACTTTAGAAAAGTAGACGCTGACGTTACGGCTTATAGCGATATTCGCAGGGAGAATTAACCAAGTTAAGGAGGAATTAACACGTTTGCCGCTTTACCATAAGGGTCGACTGAATCAAAATTGCGGTTAGTATGACGTGGCACGGTTAGTGGCGGCAAGGATTCTGACATCTGCAGCCCAGGGCGACCCGACCGATTGTAAATTTGAGCTCGGAGCGGTTTTATATGAGTTATACCGGACTAGTAGTGCAGTTATTGGCACTTGCCGGCTCGTTTCTAGCCGCTGTTCTGCTAACGCCACTTTTCCGAGTTCTCGCAATTCGAGTTGGGCTGGTTGATAGCCCTGACGCCCGCAGAAAGCTACACCACGAAGAAATCGCGCTTTGCGGTGGGCCTGTTGTGCTCGTGTCGACGTTGATTGCCGCGTCCGCTGCGGCCTTTACCGTACCTCTGGTCTGGGAGGCGATAACAACCCGATTTGTTGCGTTGGCTGCGATGCTTTTCGGTTGTGTATCAATCGTCGGGCTTGGGCTCATCGACGACCGTTTTGGCCTTCGCGGGCGGCAGAAGCTAATTGGGCAAGCCGTCATTGCAACCGTTCTGGTGTTGTCTGGGTACCAGATTGAAGTTGTCGGGTTCTTCGGTTACACCGTCAATTTAAGTGTGTTTGCGGTTCCTGTTTCGATCGCGTGGCTTCTCCTAACTATCAATTCGATCAATCTTATCGATGGTGCGGATGGACTTTGTTGCAGTGTCGGGTGGATTGCCTGTGCGGGCTTTGCAGCGATGGCATCTTTGTTGGGCCATTGGCTGGAGGCGACTTTTGCGGCAGCAATCGCCGGTGCTCTCCTAGGCTTTCTCGTTTACAACTTCCCGCCTGCAAAGGTCTTTCTTGGCGATAGTGGATCAATGCTGATTGGGCTAATTTTGGGAGCCCTCGCAATTCGAACTTCATTGAAGGGTCCGACGGCGGTTTCCATACTTGGCGCAGTAGCAATTTTGGCTCTTCCATTTTTCGATTCCTCGATGGCAATCATTCGGCGGAAGCTCACGGGACGTAGCATTTTTAGCACTGATCGAGGGCATATCCACCACAATTTGATGTCGAAGGGCTTCGGCCAGAGTCGACTTGTATTGTTGATTAGCCTTTGTAGCGGGATACTAGCAACCGGAGCTTTTCTCTCGGCCGCACTCAATAACGAAGTCCTTGCGCTGCTGGCAGTCTTGGTTGTGTTGGGATGTCTCATAGCCAGTCGCTTGTTCGGTTATGCGGAGCTTCGATTGTTAGCGAGTCGCATTGTTCATTTTGGTACATCCTTGGTTCCACGACTAAGTCGCGATTCGGGACGTTCTCAACAACACTATCGACTGCAAGGTGAGCGAAGTTGGGAGACGATATGGGATTCGCTCGTGGAGTTCGCTGACAAACATGACCTAGCAAAAGTTTGTCTGGATCTTAACGTTCCTTGGTTGCACGAAGGCTATCATGCTTGCTGGAACCGCGACAAATATCCCGACGAAGCGAATCGTTGGAAGATGGTTTTGCCAATCTACGCCCAAAATCAGTCGCTCGGGCGAATCGAGTTCGTAGGACCTATGGCGGCCGGTGCAAGTATCGATGTACTTGAATCGTTGACTGTGTTGGTGGACTCGCTGGAACACGAGATCACGCGAATCGTTGTGGAGCATTCGAGCGAATCAGCGATGGCCGATAGCACTGGAGCGTTGTCTGACGCCGCAAAAGACGACGCAGTTGAATACGCAGTTTGACGCCGTGATTAGGCGCTAGTGGTGCGTCAACGTTAAAAGTTGGGTTAGTAGTTTTGGTGCTCGGGCGTCTTGCGTTTTTATAACACCACATCTTTGTTGACCCCCATGAGCTCATCTCGTGGGTGAATAAGTTTGGCAAGCTAGGCACCGAAGCTCTCCCAATCCAGCGAGTTTAACTTGTGCTCGCCGCTTGAAGCGGCGAGCACAAGTTAAGCTCGGAAGGTTACGCAAATTGCGGATTGTATCTAGCTTGCCAAACTCGGCTTCCTGCAATACGAGCTGGCAGGGGAGCAATACTTGATGACTTGTGTGGTTATAGAAAAGCGTCCCGCCAGCATTTTCGGAGCTTTGCGAGCGAGACGTTCGCCGACCGAACCTAAGATTAAGCTCTGACGCAGCGCTAGTCCGTCAGTTCTTCAATTGCAATCAGTCGAAATTCGACCGGATCTGAATGCCCTGCAAGACCGACGGCCCCTTTCGATCTGTCCTTGCCCGGGTGAGGCTTTCCGGCGAGGTACTCTGTGACGTTTGCGAGATCGGCGTCAAGGATCCGCGTGCCGTTCAGTTCTACTTGAATCTTTGAGCCGCTCACTTCCACCTTCTGGTAATTCCACTGACCTGTTGGTCTCAAATAACCTCGATGAGCTGCTACCATCCCGTAGGCGCTACCGTGAGCTTGGCGAGGATCAAGACCGGCGTAGTTCTCGTGCGCGTCGTCCAAAATTTGCAACTCGCACATCGATTCGTATGCTCCATCGACACGTCCTTCCTTATCGACGGGGTAGCGAATTACAAAGCCATTATTGCCAGCAGGGGGCATTTTGAATTCGGCAAACAGTCGGAAGTTTTCGTATTCTTTGCTACTGTAAAGCGTACCGCCCATTCCATCCTGACATCGTAGCACAACTTCATAACTACTAGTTGCACCCTTCCAGCCAGATAAAGCTGTGCCGTTAAAGAGGTACTCGGGATCCTTTATGTCTGATGATTTGAGGATGTCAGATGATTCTTCCGTCGACAATGACCGAATATAGATGTTTCGCCAACTGATTTCGCCGCCGTGCGTCTGCAGCTGAATCGGACCTGTTGAGACGAGTGGAAGTTCGCGCGCAAAATAGTTTGCAAGTCTAGCATCATCGACCACTAATTGATCGTTGAGCCACACCCAGCATCGTTCGCCAATCAGTCGAATGCGAAACTGATTCCATTCACCAAAAGCCCTATCTGCCTTAACAAGTGGGTCTTTTCCTTTCGCGCCTTCAGCGTTGTTCCAAAGCCCGCCGCTACCTTTGTCTGCACCCAACGGTATCACCGACTCGTCACTTGGGTCCCAGATTTGGACCTGAGGGATGCCTCGCAAGTAAATACCGCTGTCCGCTCCCGCCACAGTTTTGTACTGCAGTAGAAGTTCGAAATCACCGTATTCTTGATCTGTCGTCAAAAATGGGCCGTCACCGTCATTTACGAGTACGCCATCTACTGCCTTCCAGTGCGCAATCGTTTCCTCAGTCCATTTCGCTTTCTGATCAGTCGTCGCAGACTTGTATTCGTCGGGTGAAATTCCAGGGCGACCATGCCAGCCAGCTAGCGATTGGCCATCAAAGATTGATTCGAATCCTGTCGGAACCTCACTCACAAAGACAGGAGTCGCCGGCTCCTGGCCAAATACTGGCATGCCGTGGTTGAAGTTGGCTAGTGCTGCAACGCTGACTAGCGCGTAGGCAAATGCTTTGCGCTTAATTGACCGAGAGCGGCGGTGATTCGTCGACGCTCTTGTAGCTGATTCTTGATTGCACATAGTAGTTGTCTCCGAGGAGCTGCCAGTGGGGGTGGGAAAGTCGGACGCTTTGGTCCATGGTGGGAAGCCCATTGCCGGCGATAGGCGAAGGAGCGCCTGCGCCGCCAATGAGCTTGGGGGCTACAAAGATGTGTACTTCGTCAATTTGTTGGCAGTCGAAGAATGATCCGAGCAACGCTCCGCCGCCTTCGACTAAAACATTTGTCATGTTTTGCTTGCCAAGCTCAACAAGCAACTCTTCAATTCGATTGGTGGGCGACGCCGCTTCAATGAAAATGATCGAGCAACCTTCGTTCTCCAGTCGATCGGCTTCGGTTTTGTAGTCGGGATGGCAGACGACAACCGTCGGGACTTCGCGTGCCGTCCGTACCAATTGACTTGTCAGCGGAAGTCTGGCACGCGTATCCAAAACAATTCTAGTAGGTGTTCGGCAACCCGGCGGCCGCGCTGTCAGTAGTGGATCGTCGGTAATCGCCGTTTGAGCGCCGACAATGATACCATCCATACGGCCACGAATTTGATGCACTACTGCCAATGATTGTTCATTAGAAATCCATTTCGAATGCCCTTGAGCACTGGCGATTTTTCCATCTAGCGTCATAGCCCATTTTGCGATGACAAAAGGTTGCCCCCGAGTCACGAGTTTGCGGAATGGGCTGATCAGCGAATCGCATTCTGAGTTTGCGACGTTAAGTACAACTTCGATCCCGGCTGCCTGCAATTTCGCGACACCCTTGCCATGATTCTGCGGGTTTGGATCAAGGCTACCGATGCAGACCCGGCGAGGACGAGCGCGGAGGATTGAGTCCACGCATGGAGGAGTCTTACCGAAACTGCTGCATGGTTCCAATGTTATATAGATCGTAGCGTTTTTTGTTATCTCCGGTGAAACGCCGTGCAAAGCGTTTGCCTCCGCGTGGGCTTCGCCAAACTCTTGATGAAAACCACTCGAGATGACTTCGTTGTTCTCTACAATCACGCAGCCAACCATTGGATTGGGCTCAACATGCCCTTCCGCTCGTCTGGCAAGTTCGATCGCCTTTCGCATCCATTGTTCGTCGGTGTTTTCGGGCGATCGTGTAACTGTACCTGGCATCGGCAATCTAATAATGAGAGAGTCTAGAACGATAAGATTATATCACAGTTCGTAAAGGTAGTCGGCTCACGACTATGGGCTTACAGGGCAGCAGCCATTCGGAAAGGATCAGATTGCTTCCGAGACCTGTGCAACGGCGGCAGGTATTTTAATGCTGCCGCTGCGGGATATTGTACCGAAAGGCTAGACTTTAGCGGCCTTCCAGTAGTCTTTCGCCTAGAAAATCATCCAAATCAGGGATTGCAAGGATCTGTTTTGCAACACTGTCGACGTCGTATTCAACGCGGTGATATGAAATCACAGGATGGTCGTAAACAACATAGCAACTTCGCCAGTCGCCATCGCGTGGCTGCCCCACACTTCCAACGTTGATCATGTACTTGTCTTGATCATTGAGCTTTTTACCGCCCGATAAATCTGCTGCCGCTTCGAATTCCATCTCACTTGAAAATACACCGGGCACGTGTGTGTGGCCTTGGAAGCAGACTTGCGAGATCATCGAGAACAGCTTTTCCATTTTCCTTCGATTGTGAACATCTTCAGGAAAAACGTATTCATTTAACGGATTGCGAATTGAGCCATGGACATATGTTGTCTCGCCTTCGCGAATGAAACGCGGACGCTCCATCAGATACTTTAGCCGTTTCTTGATAGCGGCTTTCGAGCCATTATTTTCAATAACTGATCGCGTCCAGAAGATTGCCTGCTCCGCGGCCGCACTGAACCCTTCCGGGTCGATCAAGGCCCCATGGTCGTGATTGCCGAGCACGCAGGCGTCTAGCTTTTTCACTTCGTCAAGGCACTCCGTAGGATTCGGTCCATACCCTACGACGTCTCCCAGGCAATAAACTTTGTCGCAGTTGCGCGCGGAGATATCCTTCAGAACTGCCTGTAACGCAGCTAGATTTCCGTGAATGTCGCTGATGACCGCGATTCGCATATCTGTGGAAGATCTTTAATGTGGAGTTTTGTTAACTGTGGCGGAAAGGATGTTGTCGATTGAGATCACCAGACCGTCCAATTACTGAGCTGGTTACGTTGCTCTTATTTCAACTGCTGCAATATTGAGTGAGTGGGAAATCGTTAGGCGAAGGCTATAGTTGGCACTTGCGAGGCTAGCGACCCGTTCGCAAGCGATCGCCTAGAACATTGTCCAATTCGTCTACTGCGTAGATCTTGGAGATCGTTTTTTCGACATCGTACTCGACACGGCGGAAATAAAATCGATTCTCATTTCTGTCAACTATCACGTAGCAGCTGCGAGGATTCTCGTCGCGTGGCTGTCCGACGCTTCCAACGTTTACCATCAGCTTCTCACGGCCCATGGCAAATTCATGATTGCATTGGTCCGGCTCGATAAACTCCAGAAACTCTGTAAAAACGCCAGGCATATGTGTATGGCCCTGAAAACAGTACTGGTTCACGCGTTCAAACATGCTCCGGATCTTAGTCTGATCGTAGATCGTTTCCGGAAAGACATACTCATTCGTTGGATCGCGGGGCGAACCATGGACAAACTGCATGGAGCCTTCCGTTACGAATTTTGGCAGTTCGCTTATGTAATCCCAACGTTTGTTTGCAACAGCCTGCCGACCGCCAGAGGTGTCATCGAGCCGGTCGCGTGTCCAATAAATAGCGCGGAGGGCAACAGGATTAAAGCCGTCCGGATCAAAAAGAGCGGCTTGATCGTGGTTTCCCAAGATTGAGAAACGGGCCTTGCGCATCACTAAATCCAAGCATTCGCAAGGGTTAGGGCCATAGCCAACAATGTCGCCCAGGCAAATGATCTCGTCGATGGACTGCGTGGCGATATCCGCGAGCACTGCATTAAGTGCTTCCAAATTGCCGTGGATATCGCTGATTAACGCTTGCCGCACTTTTGAGAACTCCTGTTAAGATGATCGATCATTGTAGTTATACCTAGCGATTCCATTCAAGGATGCCCGTCAGGTTGATTTTTGCTTCAATTCGGAACAGTCGCTAAGAACTGGCGACGAATCGCGAAGTGTCTATGATTTGCGGCAACGACCATTGATTCCATCGGTTCCCGCAGAGCATTTGGGCAATGTGAAATAGGAAGTTCGAATACCGTCAGTCTTTATTAAATGTCTCAATTCATGGAATTTGCTTTACTGATACAGTGGTTAAATTCGATTCAGAAGGCGACGACATGTGGTTTATTCCTTGAGACCAGCGGCCTTGCGGGTTCAGTAGCCGTTTGGAACGGGCAGCGTTTAACCTTCACACACTTGGACTCTGGCAAAGGGTCAGCGCAAACTCTTGCGCCGGCAATAGTTAAAGTATTAGCTGCGGCAGAAATAGACATTAGCCAATTGGAGCATATTTCAGTGACGGCGGGTCCTGGATCCTTTACGGGGCTCCGCGTAGGGTTGGCGACTTCGCGGGCACTCGCTTTTGCCGCCGACTTACCGCTTGGTGGACTCAGTACACTCGAATCGCTAGCCTACGAATATGCGATCAGCGATGCTGGACTCGTAGAGCCATCTCCTAACTCAGATTCAGTCGCTCCGCTAGGGGCCCATGTGAACTTGGTGACGGCTCTCAATGCTTTTCGAAGCGAGCTGTTTGTGGCCAGCTGGAAGATTTGCAGGGGAATTGACCTCAACGGGCCGGAAGTCTTCAGAAATACATCCGATGCTAGGATCGTAAAAAAAGATCTCGTCGGCTTTGCTGAAGATGCCTTTGCAGGCGCTCCTTATGTAATCGTTTCCCCGGAGAAAACATCGTTTTTTGCAGAGTGCACCGCCGGAACGCTGCTGCAGCTCAGTCCGACGGCTTTAGGAATGATTCCAATCATCGCCCTTAATCCGCACAAGTATCTGCAACAAATTCCTGATGAAGTACTACCTATCTACCACCGGGGAAGTGCGGCCGAGGAAAAGCGAATGCAGACGTCGAGGGATAGAACGAGCTAGCGAAGTAGTGCCGCTAGATCGTATGGTTTGGCACAAACATTGGCCACACCGGCATTTAGCAACGGCGAAACGATATTCCAACGTGGGAAATCGGTCAAAACAATAGACTCTGCGTTCGGATAGGCCGCCTGTACTCTCGCAACCAAATCGTTCGCAGACTTCTGTTGCGCGGATTCGGATTTTGCATCAACGCGCCCCGTCTCGGGCAAATCCAAAAGTACTTTTCTGACGGACGCATGCGGAAGTTGGCCCGTCCAGTCAGTTGCCATAGCCGTCCAGCCGAGGGATTCAGCTGCGCTACAGAATGATCGACAATGCTCTGGCGTTTCGCTAATGAGAAGAACGCTCGGTGAAATACAGGGTTCGGTACTAGCTTTGCGCGCCAAGCCAAGCATTGCAGGAAGTTTGTACAGCTCGTACCAGTAAAAACTTTGGAGAGGATTTGGAAAAGGTGTCGCACGCGTTGCACCTTGCCACCAATCGCCAAGGATCGCGGTGAACGAGCTTTGGGAGCGTGCACTCGCAAGCTGGCAAAGCTGTTGCAAAAGCTGCGGATCACGATTTGGCAAGCCAATCAGGACGTGGGGCCTCCAGGAAAAATCTTCGTCCCTCAGCGCCAGTTCTTCGGCGGTAACGTATTCAACCGACCCGTTTGACAATTTTTCTAAGGTCTTCGTTTTGTGTCCAAACCATTGGAGTTCAGAGGTGAAGGATTCGGCATTTAGCACGGCAGGTTTACTGTATTGAAGAAGCTGTAAGTCGTTATGTGGCACGCAAACGGGGCTCGCAGGACCGCCGCATTGTTCTTTTTAGCTAGGATCTGCGGAATTTTTCAGCAATTTTCGGCTGGTGAACGAGGAGCATTGAAGCAACGAAAGCGTCCGATTTTCCCCTTCAAACGTCATAAAGTTGCTTTCACGAGTTGTGTAAATGACAGCTTTTCTGTTTGCCGATAGCTAGCATAGGCCGTCCAGATACTTGCGTCCGGGAATCACGTCTCTATACTACCCGAACTTTTCGTAAGCGGTGAAGACCACCTAAACCTCCCAACTTACCTAACCGTGAGTTACCTGATTCTCATACATGCAATTGGGCGGTCTCATCAGAAGGGAAGTCGTGGAGTTTGCAGCAGGCGTATGCTTGTTCAGTTGCTCCATGACTATTGAATTGATTTCGCACAATTCGTGCTCGTCAAAACTATACTAGGGAAGGATAAGTCGCATGTTGCGAGTTATTGGTTTGCTGTTGATGACAGTAGTTCACTCTGCTCAGTCTGAAAAACTTTCTTATGAGGATGCTTATCAAAAAGCGCACAAGGAAGAAAAGATTCTTTTAGTCGTCGTAGGTGCTGATTGGTGTGCCGCATGCAAGACGTTGAAGTCTGGCACGATCGAGCCAATGCAGAAATCCGGAAAGCTTGATTGCGTAGTGTTGACACAGGTCGACAAGGACAATCAACCAGAATTGGCAAAGCAGGTAATGACCGGTAATACGCTCCCTCAATTGGTCGCTTTCAAAGAAACTGCGGAAGGTTGGAAGCGGTTTTCGCTGAGTGGAATTCAAAGCGAGAAGCGGGTTCAGGAGTTGATAGTTGCGGCCGGCGGAGAGGTAAGTTCCGAAACTGCGGCGACCACGGCAGCGTTGGTTCGCTAGGTATCAACTAGAAGGTGGCTGACGCATTGAATTGCGGCCATAGCTTCAATACTGCCGCTCTTTTTCTTGCTAGAAGGAGCGTGCTTTAGGCTAAATACGAGGTTTGAACAACCGGTTTGAACCTTTCAATTGCTCCGAAATAGTAGCGCATCGAACAAATTTTCAATATTGGCGTATTATTCTCGGCTTCGAAAAGCCAGAATGGAACAGGTTATGTGGCTTTGAAAGCCGCGAAAACTCCGGTTGATACATCGCTGTGAGATGCAGCATGAGCGGTCGGTGCATTTAATCTTTTTCACGCTATGAAACTGTTTGATAGTTTGCAGACTCCGAAGCCGAAAGGTAAGAAAACTGAAACCGTAGCCATGATTGTGCTACGGCTTGTGTTTGTATTCGTGCTTGCTGGCGTAGGTACGATCTTTATTCGGACAAACACGTCCGGCCCCAACTATCTGCCCTACTTCGTGATGAGTGGGATTCTTTTGATAGCTGCCGGAGTGATCACGCTGGACGTGCTCTTCGAAAAGAAGCGTATTGAAATAATCTCCGCGGTCTATTTCGGGTTGTTAGTTGGAATGCTGCTTACATATCTCCTGTGGGTGGCGCTGACTCCGCTGTTAATTGATGTACCTGGGTCGGGCGCGTACCTGCTCATGCTGGCCGTGATTCTTAGTTACACTTGCATTTCGATGCTGTTGCAGACCAAAGACGATTTTCGCTTTGTGATTCCCTATGTCGAGTTTGTTCGTGAGATAAAAGGGACACATCCGCTGATCTTGGACACGAGCAGCATTATTGACGGACGTTTAGCGAATTTAGCCGACACTTCCGTTCTGGACAGCCAGATCATCATGCCACAGTTTGTGCTTCAAGAGCTACAGTCGATCGCGGACAGCAACGACAAGCTTCGACGTACGCGTGGTCGCCGAGGGCTTGATATCTTGAACATCCTTCAAAACCATGAAAAGCTCGAGTTTGTGATTTACGATCGCGAGCTGAGCGAGTGGGCCGGTTTGCCAGTAGACATGAAGTTAGTCGAGTTGGCTAAACACCTGAACGGCAAGCTTGTCACGGGAGACTTTAATCTCAACAAAGTGGCTAAAGTCCATAACGTTGAAGTCATTAATCTGAATGAAATTGCCAATGCTCTGAGGCCCCAGTTTCTTCCAGGAGAAGCGTTTCAGTTACGAATCGTCAAAATTGGGGAAGGTCAAGATCAAGGAATTGGCTATCTAGACGATGGGACAATGGTGGTCGTAGAGGGTGGAAGAGATCGCATCGGCAAGACTTCTGGAGTGATCGTGACTAGCAACTTGCAAACACAAGGTGGTCGCATGATCTTCGCAAAGATTGACGAAGCTGCTTGAGGTATTGCTTTTTTCTCTGCATCAATACCTGCATTCGGTAGGTAAATTTTACGAACTGCATTTTCTGATTGCTGTGCATAGAATATCTAGGTCCGCTTGCTATGTGGAGTCACAGCACTAAGCTTTAGTTGTTGAAGAATAGTAAACCCAATTCGCTCTCTACCCGTACTTTGACTGAATGAAGTGAGCAAACAGAAATCTCAACCAACTAAACCCGCGCCTCAGAAGCCTTCCTCCAAGAAAAAAAGTGTCGCCGCAGCGACGGGTTCTGTGATTGCGGACAATCGCAAGGCTCGTCATCACTATCAAATTCTTGAGTCGGTCGAGTGCGGACTAGTGTTGCGCGGAAGTGAAGTTAAATCTCTTCGAACCGGAAAATGTTCATTGGACGAAGCCTATGGTCGCGTCCGTGATGGGGAGGTTTGGTTGGTAGGCTGCGACATCCCCGAGTACAAGCAAGCCTTGTTGTGGAATCATGAGCCTAAGCGACCGCGAAAATTCCTAATGCACAAGCGGGAGTTAAATCGTTTTGTAGGAAAGACGAAAGAGAAAGGGCTGACGCTAATACCTCTCAAGCTCTATTTTAATGAACGAGGTTTGGCTAAATGTTCGTTAGGCCTATGCAAAGGGCTGCAGACGCATGATAAACGCCAAGTTATGAAGAAAAATGAAGCGCGGCGAGAGATCGAACGCGCGGTTCGGCGGAAGATCTAACTGGATTTCGTCCGATCTGGATTTACGAGGGCATCCATATGTTAGAAATTAAAAATCTGGTTAAGAATTACATGGATCCCGATGGAAACTCGAATCCAATTCTCAACATTCCCAAATTTCGCGTCGACGCAGCAAGTCAGGTCGTGATCCGCGGTGCTAGCGGCGGCGGTAAGACGACTCTGCTGAATATTGTCGCAGGCATTCTCAAGCCCAATTCTGGTGAAGTAATTTTCGATGGCCAGGATATTTGTCGGCTGAGCGAGAGTGGACGTGACCGCTTTCGTGCGGCAAAGATTGGTTATGTCTTCCAGACGTTCAATCTGCTTGACGGATTTACCGCACTTGAAAATGTTCGTCTGGGCATGTCCTTTGGCAAACGAAGGTTCGACTTGAGTCGTGCCAAAGATTTACTCGAACGAGTCGGCTTGGGAGATAGGCTCCATCACCGCCCTAAGCAACTTTCAGTCGGTCAGCAACAGCGTGTCTCGGTTGCACGAGCGCTCGCTAACGGGCCTCGACTGTTGTTAGCAGATGAACCAACCGCAAACGTCGATCCTGCAAATCAGCAAATAATCATCGAGTTGATGCGTAGTGTCTGCGATGAGGAGAAAGTAGCCATGTTGCTAGTAACGCATTCAGAAATCGTGTCATCACAGTTCTCGAACGTCGTGCAATTCGAGGAATTAAATTCTGCTTTATCTGCTCCGAACACAGCATCTGCCATATGAATCTATTTCAAATTGCGTGGAGAAATCTGCGCTATCGATCTCTCGCAAGCGTACTGACGATTCTTTCCATGGCACTCGGCGTGGGGCTCTGCATTATCGTGCTGAGCATCTCTGGTGTAATTAATCGTTCGCTCGAACGCAACAGCAACGTTGGGTATAACCTGATTGTTGGATCCAAGGGCAGCAGTACACAATTGGTTTTCAATACGGTGTTCTACCTCTCGCAGCCGATCGAGGCACTCCCGTATGAATACTACCTTGATTTTCTAACCAAAGAGCAACGGATGGAGTTGCGTCGAAAGATCGAAGGGAAAGCGAGCGACGAAGAAGCCCAGGGACGATACGCGTTTCTTGTCAGCGGCGGCTTTGCAATCCCTGTTTGCCTTGGTGATTATGTCGGTGAGCATCGACTCGTTGCGACTACCCCACAGTTTTTCGAGTATCTGAAGTATGGTGACGCTGCGGATCAAGAGTACAAATTTTCACAGGGGCGAAATTTTCAAGAAGAATCGGCCGAGCATAGCTTTTTCGAAGCGGTGATTGGTTCCCAAGTCGCGCAAAATCTCAACTTGAAAATCGGCGACAAAATATTCGCTTCGCACGGTCCCGGCGGTCTTACTCACGAAGACGCTTTTACGATCGTTGGAATCCTGGCGCCAACGGGAACTCCGAATGATCGCGCTGCCTTCGCAAATCTCGAGGGTTTCCTTTTGTTGGAAGGACATGTGGCGCCAGTCCGAGATGATGCCGGCCTGGAAGTTAGTCGAGATCCGGAAAGCTCCGACAGCGAAACCCAACAAGCATCCACAGGCAGATTGCCAATCCATCAACGTGAAATCACAGCGATTCTGGTCCGACATGGTCCTATCGGTACTGGGTTGCAAAGGGCTGTGAACAAAACCAAATACGCGCAAGCTGTTTCACCGATTATGGAGATTACCCAGCTGCTTGAATTCTTTGTCAAACCAGTGCAACTCGTGTTGTTACTGATGACGCTGATGGTCTGCTTGGTAAGTGCTGTGAGTATTCTGGTCAGCATCTACAATAGCATGAACGAGCGAACAAGGGATATCGCCATCATGCGGGCTTTAGGTGCCTCACGCGATCAAGTAATGCTCGTGATTTTTGGCGAGTCGCTCTTGATTACGTTGATCGGAGCGACAACGGGTTTGATTGGAGGGAAGCTGTTGACCTACAGCCTCAGTCCAATCGTTGAAGAGAGAGTCGGCATCAAGATTCCTCTGTTTGACTTCAACCTGCCGTACGAACCGATCGTGGTTGGATCATTAGTGCTCGTTGGAACCCTCGCGGGACTCATACCTGCGATGTTGGCTTATAAGACAAACGTCGCTCGAAATCTTTGATTCCGATGCGCAGCCAACTTTGCGAAGCGGCCGCTGTCAACTAGCTCGACGCGGCCATGTGCCGCTACACGTGCGTGACTAAGAAGACGGTACGTTTGTACGGCGGCTTGTCCTGCCGGTCCGAGTCTTTGCTATGGTCTGCATCTGTTCATCGCCGTAGACCTTCTCGGAGCCGCCGTATCCGTACGACTTGTTGCCGTATGAATAACCTGCGGAGCCGGATGTCTCGTATCGATACCCACCGTAGCCGTAATTATTTTTGGAACCAACCCCGTTGATAACAACGCCTACGATTTGAGCGTTTACCGACATCAGTATGTTCTTGGCTTGTTCTGCAATCGGCCGGCTGTTTCGGCGAAGTCGCATGGTCATAACGACTGCATCGACAAGAGGAGCGACGTTTGCTGGGTCACTGACCGACAGCATCGGCGGCGTGTCGATGATGACAAAGTCAAACTGATTTCGCAGCGCCGACAGCATCTCTTCGAACTCGGGCAAAACGAGTAGTTCGGATGGATTTCCGACTCGTGGACCGCTGGAAATGATCGAAAGATTCTCGATAGTTGAATTTTGAATGATCGACTCCAACGGCATGGTGTCAGTCAGATATGAGGTGACACCAAGTTCTTCGCGTACGCCGAAGATCTTCGCACCGCGAGGACGCCGCAAGTCACAGTCAACGAATAGCACTTTGCGGCCCGACTGAGCAAGCGAGACGGCTGTATTGGTTGCCAGGGTACTTTTACCGTCGCCAGGTAGCGGGCTAGTGATTTGGATCACTTTCGCCTGATTCTTTTTATTGGCAAAGAACAGCGATGTTCGAATTCCACGATAGCACTCGCTGGTATTCGATTGGGGTTTGTGAAGGGTGACGATCGATGGGTCGACGAGTTCGTCTCGCATTTCCCGGCGATCCACTTCAAAGATAGGGATGTGCCCCATCACCGGAACGTTAAGCGATCGCAATATTTCTTCGGGAGAGCGGTAAGACCGGTCCGCCATTTCGAGGAGGTAGGCGAGCCCGCAGAAGAGCCCCATTCCAAGGAGTCCACCCAGACCGAGAAACTTCAACAAGCTTGGGCCGGTTAATATCCCCGGCTTTGGCGTATCCTGGATAATCATCTTCTTGCGATTGTAGTCCGTGCCGATCTGCAAGCCTTGTAGTGCCTGTTTGAGCTCGGTCGTGCTTTGCTCCATCATGTCCAGTTCTTGTTTGAGAACTTCGATTGAAGCAAGGTCGGCTTGCAATTCCTTGGTACGTTGCTCTTCCTCTGCAGCAATTTTCGCCAATCCCATACGTTCCATTGTTAAGGCTTGTCGCTGCTCTTGCAGCGAGCCAATCGCGATTGAGAGCTTTTCTTCGGGCGTCTCTGTACCTTGGTTTAGTTTCGCGAAATCCTCTAACAGCTGCTTGCGCTTTTCTTCTTCCATAGTCAACAAGTCGTTCAACCGCTGTTTCATAGCGTCGATCTGCTTGTCAAGGTTGACAACGCTCCGGTGTTTCTCACCGTAAAGCTGTGTTAGCTTTTCTCGCTCGACCTGAAACTGCAGAATACTTGTTTGCATGGAACCGACGGCAGGGCTCTCACCGCTAAGGACGGTGTTTTTCTGAATCGTTTCAATTGCTGTTTCGTACCGACTGCGGTCGATTTGTGCTAAGCGTTTTTGCTGCAGCATGTCTAAGAGGTAGGTTGCTGGTCGATTCGCCTTCTGCGCTTCAACAACTTGCATTAGCAATGCATCGATCTGCTCCATTTCCATATTGATTTCAGAAATCCGCTTGCTCGTCGCCAAGAAAGCTTCTGCGAAAGGGTCGCGAGTTTCTTCGCCATTCCAAATAATTGGTAGCTGCGATCGCACTTTGATGTACTCTTGGCTGGCCTTTTTGAAGCGTTGGTCGTAGCCGTCTTTGTGCGAAGCAAGTTTGTCGATCACCTCTTTACCGCGATCATCGTACGCAACGTTCAAATATTCTTGATAGCCAGCAAGGATTGCTTGAACGACCTCGGCCGCTAGTTCTTTGTTCTCGCAGGTAAAGTTGATATCAATCAAATCCGTGCGCAGTTCGCGAGTCCCGGGGTCGACTTGAAGGTTGTCCTCGTCAATTAGCCATTCGAAGAGCTCCTCGACGGGCAAATCGAGGTTAGGATTTTGATCAAGCTTTCCAATCTTGATTGCGTTCGAAATAACCCGTTCGCTGCGAATGATTCGGATCTCGTCTTGCCGACTTTCACCAGCTGTTTCGCCCATATCAAGCTGTGCGGTTGGTAGATTTTGCTGCGTCGGCGTTAAAATCTGAATCAACGCATGGGACGTGTATTGGGGCGGTAACTGGATTTGAATCAAGTAGCCGATCGCGAGGCCTAGTAAGAGACCGAGGAGAATCAAGCCTTTCCAACGCCAAAGCATGGCAACGGGATCTACGCCGTCATTGGCCGCCTGCGGTCGCATTGCTGGAGGCGCATTGTTCCAGCGTTCGTTGGTTGGAGCAACATTCATAATTTCTCGTTCAGCGTTCATCCGCGATTTCGATCAGAGAAAAGTGGCGTGGTTGATAAGGAGCGGCGCACGTCGTGCCAGGTTGGTTGCAGCTCTAAATCTTATACGCATTACCCGACTTTGTCCCTAGGAACTGTCGGTTTACGCTGCGGATGTAGGAAGAAAATAACCGTCAATCCGCGTATGCGGAACATTCCGTTTGAGCGGATAAAGGCGAAAAACAAATCGGAATACAGCCGCTAAAGTTGCGCCTTGGCATTCTCGAGCCGTTTTTGAAGCGACTCCAGAATCTTCTCGCCACGGGCTTGATAACTCAAAATTTTCACCTGTTCTTCAACTTCTTTTAGATCTCCAAGTTCAAAAGCGGCATTAACAATATCGACGCGGAGCTTCCAATCGGCGGGATTTCGGCGGATCGCCTCATTCGAATGTTCGATCACCGCCAAGTAATCCTTCCGGTCTCGAGCTATCTGAGCGAGATAGATGGCACGTTTCGGATCGACCCTCGACAGGTCGTTCGCCAGCACTTCCGCGTGGGATATGATCTGCGCGTGAGTCATGGGCGATCGGTTTTCCGGAAAGAGTGTGGCGACCCGCAGCAAGTGGGGGATGTTGTCTTGAAACACATTTACCGGAACCTCCCCATCCTCATACCACTCGTCCAGCAGCTTGGCGACCGATCGATCAGCGGATAAATCCACTGCCAGATTGGTACGCAACAGATCAATCGCGTTCTCACGTCGTCCGTGTGAGTTTTCTACAACCGCAACCTGCAGGAGGAATGAGGGCTGATGCCGGGAAAGCCTTTCGAGACGGATCGCCAAGTTGGATAGCTCCGACGCGGGCAGTTCGTAACCCAATATGTACAGGCTGTAAGAAAATCGCCAATCGAGCGGGCTGTTGACAATGCCAGACTCAAACAAGCGGCGTGCTTGTAACCATCGCTTCTTTTGCTCAGGCGATTGAAAAGCTTCATCAACCGCGTCGACCGAACTCTGTGCTCCGCTAAGGGTCATGTGCGTAATTGTGGGTGATGCAAGTGACGCCGCCGTTGCGAGGGGGACTCCGAGGGCTTCTCGCAAATCCTCAGTGCGTTGCACAGTAAACTCTGAAAGCATGGCGTAACCCAGCAGTCGAGTTGCATCAGGTGTCGTCTCAAATCCTTCGGGATCAGCGCCCCAGATCCCCGCTAGAAAAACAGTGGGAATACCAACACGCTCCGCGACAGGCATGGCGACTTGCCGCGAATTCCAGAGTCGCATCCGATCCGCTTTAGCCAATAGCGAGAGTCCGGCCTGGCCAAACCAAAAGATTCCAGCTATCGACATGCCCACCAACAGACTTACCAAAATCGCCATCCACCGCGGCGAAGGCTCCGGGTCCGATGAATAGGTCGATTCATTCAAAGCATCGGGTGCTATGGCGTCGCTCTCTTTAGCGCGACTGATGTCGGTAAGTCGTCGTCGTTCTGAGCGGGGCTTTGAACTACGTGACTTTTCGCTCTTACGAGACTCCGCTTGAGCACTACCATATATTGCACCCAAAAGTAAACCGGCGGTGATAAAACATGCAGGGACGATCATTCCAAAATCGAAGAAGCTATGTAAACCCACAGAGACTAGCAACGCCAGTCCCGTAACCTTATGTGCAGCTAACCTGTAAATCCCGCTGCGCGCGGTCGACGATTTGCTCAAGCGAGGCTTAATCGTGTAGAAGAACGTGGCGACGATGCCGACGATGCCGACCAAACCTACCCAGCCTAGATCGACTAGTGCTTCCCAGTACAAGCTTTCCGAATTGTAAAACCACCCGCGAATTGATTCCGATTGGAATGGCAGGTGCGCATAATGAAAAGTGCCAAGACCGCTGCCCGTTGCGGCGAAAAAGAGCGAGGCGTCTCGCGCTATGCTCCACACCAATCGCCTGGCAACTTCAAAATTTTCGCCCCATTCGGTCGTTTCTAATCTTTCGCGAATGCGATCATCAAGCTCAAACGAAAATAAGAAAGCTGCACCAACTGAAAAGATAATCAAGGCCAAGATGATTTTGCCAGGACTTATACCGCTACCAGTTGAAAACAGAAACACGGCAAGTACGGCCACAACCGAAGAGATCGATGCACCCCGTGACGCTGTCGCTAAGACGGATGCAAATAGCAGCGCGCTCGCGATGATCGCTGCTATCTGAAGTGTGGTGAGCTGCCCAACCGTCGTTTCAATCCGAGTCAATATCGAATCAAAACGTCCAGATGGAGTTGAGCTGTAGCGGCGATCCACATGTTTGCCTTTACCTTCGGTGAACGCGAGTGTCGTTAACCCTAAAGAAGCAGAAAGGCAAACATTCAGAAAACAACCTGCGGTATTGCGTGAGACGAACGGTCCAAAAGAATAGTGCTTGCGCAGTCCCAGGACGTTAGAGCCGTCCCATGACAGGACATGAGATACGCCAAAAAGGGCCACCAAGATCCCAACGACAGTGAGACAGCCATACAGCATGAACTGCCCCGTTGTATCGGAAAAATAGGATCTTCCAAACCAGACAATCGCAGCTAGCAATGCCATCATGGCGGCTGCTCCTTGCGTGTGTAGCGGTTCAATGCTCCATGCTAGCCTTGTGTTCGCGAGTCGATCTGGAATTAGTTTTCGATATTCGCTATCGCTCGGCGTGGTCGCTGTCTGAGCGATTCCCAAACGTTCGCTTACTGTCGGAACGGATTGTCCTAAGAAGAATCGCTGGAGCCGGATAGAATTGGGCCCCGAGTCCCCCCCCTGCAGGCTATACATTGGCAATGACTGGAGGACGGCCCAGCCTGCCATGAAACCAAACAAAATTGAAGGCCATGGGGGAAGCAGTTGGCGTATTGGACGAGCGTTTTCAGTTTTGCTCGGTCGCACCAAGTCGTAGAGATTACATAGAAAGGCAACTAAACATACACCGCTGCCAACCATCAGCAAAACGTTCTGCGGAGTCCAGTCAACACTGCCGTAGTACCAGGGCACGGCCGCAACGAGAGACAGAAGCAGGATGCGAACCGTAAGTATTCTCCAAGCGTACCCGGTGGCGGGCGCTACCGCTTGTGTTCTCGATTTTTTACTTGATTTTCGCCAGGACGTTTTGTACTTGATACCGGACTGCATTTGAGAGGATCACGATTATTCGGCAGGATGAATTCAAAAGTCCAACAACTTGAGACTTGTCACGGAGCACCGTCGCAGTGCCGACGGTGCGAGGCGAGGTACGAATCGCTAGCATACGAATCGCTCAATCTTAACAAAGCGTTCGTCCAATTTTGAGAGCATTATAGTCCAAAATCTGGTTTTGCAGGGATCGCAGCCTTCGAAAAGCCATCGTCGATACGACCGTTGCGTCCATTTCTTTCGCTAAGAACGATAGAACCAGAATTATCGCTAAATTTTACGCGACCATCTGGCGATAATTTCAACACGCTCAATTTTGCGGCGAGGCACGAGTGTCTTCAGGCATGCCGTGTTGTTGTCAAGGTTGGGCTAGGTGTCATCGAGGGGCGTCTAAACGCAGTGCCCCGAAATGCGACACACGAAGTCTGGATTGCTTCTGGGGGGAGCCGAGATGTCATTTGGTCGTTGGAAAATTGAATTGCAAGCATGGTTTCGCCATTTGTCGGCTGGCAGGCTGGCTGCGGTCGCTGTAGCAGCTTGCATCGCTAGTTCGATGTCAGGCTGCGGGGGATTTCAGATGGCTGAAAACTCCTGGAAGTACAATTCATCCTGGAACAATTTTGTGATGAAGCATCGCAACCAGGGCTGGGCAACCAAGGCTTGGCATCGTCGCAAGCATGGGTTTTGCAATCAGCCCTGCTTGAACGAATTCTGCGATGGCTTTACGGCAGGCTATTTGAGTGTCGCCGATGGTGGCGATGGCTGCACCCCGCCGTTTGCACCCCGTGAGTATTGGGGCTGGGAATATCAGTCGCCCGAAGGGCAGCAGAAGGTTGCTGCTTGGTTCTCTGGTTTTCCGCAAGGATGTCGAGCGGCCGAAGAAGATGGTATCGGCAGTTGGACACAAATCCAAACCAGCTATCAAATTCAGAAAGAGTACGACCAAGCCGGATTGTTAGGCGAAGGCCAAAGGCCAGGGATGTATCCAATGCCCGAGGCTGTGCCCGCTGGACAAATCGCTGCACAGAGCTTCGCTCGCTCGGCGGTTCCGGCTGCTGACGTGTTGTCAGCTCCACAGCCAGAGTCGTTAAACGCC
Organism: Njordella aestuarii; assembly: GCF_056494165.1. Lineage (NCBI taxonomy): Bacteria > Pseudomonadati > Planctomycetota > Planctomycetia > Pirellulales > Pirellulaceae > Njordella > Njordella aestuarii. The sequence goes on along the minus strand of NZ_CM151397.1, from coordinate 4,158,667 downwards.
ACGCCGGTAATCGACAGCCCGAATATAGTGCCCGACATAAATGCGGTAGATGGCGGTTCAAAACTTGAATTGCCTGATGACCATTCGTCTAAGCTGCCAGGTAACAGTCGCTTGTTACGTTAATTGCTAGAGGCATGGCGGCATAACTAAAATTGATAGATTGCGAATTGCTCAAACGAGTGGACGCGAAAACAAACACAAGACTGCTTTTGGTTACTACCCCACAAGGACGTGAGGGATTCAATATGAAAATTCTGAGCTCGGCACATCATTATCAGACCCGTGAGACATGTCGCGTTACCATAAAGAAGGTACTCGCATCACTTGCAGTACTCGGTGGCAGCACGATGTTAAGCGGCTGTTCGAGTATCACAACTCCCATAAGTGGAGTGCCTGCAAGCCGAGTTCCACCTCAGTTTTTGGCAGAACCCAAGAACAATCTCGTACCGATCGATATCTCGCGATTGTCGCAAGAGCCACCGCGGCAATACTTGCTGGACGGCGGTGACATTCTTGGTGTGTACATCGAAGGTGTGTTGCCGTTCATTCCACCTGACCAGCCGCCAGAGCCACCACCAGTTAACTTCCCAGCTGAAGGCAGTACACTTCCTCCATCGTTGGGCTATCCAACTGCGGTGCAGGAAGATGGGACTATCGCACTTCCGCTCATCCGCCCGCTCAACGTACGCGGTATGACGGTGGAACAAGTTCGCGAAGTCATCCGAAACGAATACCTTCAAGCGGAAATCTTGAAGGAAGAAAATGGACAGGTGTTGACTCCGATTGTTACGCTGATCAAAGAGCGTACGTATGACGTGACTGTTGTACGCCAAGACTTGGGAGCCCGCTCTCCAACAACGCTCACAACGCGAGGTTTCCTCCGAGGGGCTGACGAGAGCGCTTCGGGCGATGTTGTAGCTCTGCCAGCATACCAGAACGACGTGTTGCACGCGTTGATGGTAACGGGAGGACTACCGGGCTTGAATGCAAAGAACGAAGTAAGAATTCTGAAAGCGAGCCGTTACAATCCGCGAGAGCGTGACTTGTTCATCCAGAACTTCTACCACATGTACTACCAGAACCCAGATCCATGCAGCTGCCCACCGCCACTGCCAGAAGATCCGACAATTGTGCGTATCCCGTTGCGACTGCCGCCTGGTGTAACACCAAATTTCCGTCCTGAAGACATTACACTGGAAGATGGCGACATTGTATTAATCGAATCACGCGATGCAGAAGTGTTCTACACTGGCGGACTGTTGCCAGGGGGAGAATGGCCGATACCTCGTGACTATGACCTTGACGTTTTGGGAGCCATGGCGATCTCAGGCGGCGGTATCGCTGCTACGGGAGCCGGCCGAGGAAACGTTGGCGGAGCCTTCGGCGGCATTACGTCTAGCATTGGAGGGGTTCCTCCAGGACAGCTCTACATCCTCCGAAAGACTCCTTGCAATGGGCAGATCAATATTGAAGTCGATCTAGCTAGAGCATTGGCAAGTCCTCGCGATCGACCATTGATTCAGCCTGGCGACACACTGATCCTGCGATTCAAGCCAGAGGAAGAGTTGCTCAACTTTGGGCTCGGCACCTTCTTCACCTTCGGTATCCAGGAACTAATTCGCCGATAACGCTGATCGATCAGCAAGTCTAAGCAAATAATATCAAGGCGGAGTTGAATAAACTCCGCCTTTTTGCATTGATGTTCGCAATGCATGTTCAAGCTATTCTTTGGCTCAAGCAACGTTTAGTCAAAGTCGGTCCTTGACCTAAACTGTGGTCGGTCGGATAATCCGCCGATCGTCGCAATCACTACACCGTACAATCAATCGTTTAGCGCATGAAAATCCACGAATACCAAGCGAAAGAACTTTTCCGCGCCTCCAACGTCCCTGTGTTGAAAGGGATTCTTGCCAAAAATCCCGAAGCAGCCGCGGCTGCGTTCACCGAACTTGGAGGCCCCATTGCCGTCATCAAGGCTCAAGTTCATGCGGGAGGACGAGGTAAGGGGACATTCATCCAAAAACCGGAACAACGCGGTGTTCAACTCGTCAAATCAGCTGAAGAAGCCGCCGCTGCAGCCAAAAATATGCTCGGCAATGACTTGGTGACCATACAGACCGGTGAGGCCGGTAGCAAAGTCAATCAAGTCTTCATCGAACAAGGTTGCAAAATTGCTCGCGAACTCTATATGGCAGTCGTTCTCGATCGCGCCGCCGCGAAACCGCTGCTGATGGTAAGCAGTGAAGGTGGAGTCGAGATTGAAAAAGTTGCCGAGGAGTCGCCCGAGAAAATACTTCGAGAGCACTTCGACCCTGCTTATGGTTTGCAAAGCTTCCAGGTCCGCAAGCTATGCAAGGGACTTGGCATTTCTGGTAGTGCGGCGAAAAGCGCCGACCTCTTTATGAAACGCTTGTGTAAGTTCTTTGTTACTTACGATTGCGCAATGGCCGAGATCAACCCGCTGGTCATCACTGACGACGAACAGATGATTGCACTGGACGCGAAAGTCACCTTCGACGACAACGCCATGTATCGCCACCCAGAGCTGAAAGAACTCCGGGATCTCGCGGAGGAAGAGGAAGCGGAAGTTCGGGCTGCTAATACTGGCCTGTCCTACGTCAAACTTGACGGCAGTATTGGATGCTTGGTTAATGGCGCGGGGCTAGCAATGGCGACGATGGATATCATCAAGTACCATGGCGGCGCTCCAGCCAACTTCCTTGATGTGGGCGGCGGTGCAAATACGCAACAAGTCACCGAGGCATTTCGCATCATTCTGAGCGACCCAAATGTTAAGGCCATATTGGTCAATATCTTCGGAGGAATCGCTCGCTGCACGACGATCGCAACCGCGTTGATCGAAGCGTCCAAAGAAGTAGGCTTCGACGTGCCGCTCGTTGTTCGCCTTGAAGGCACGGAAGTTGAGGAAGGCAAACGCTTGCTGGCTGAAAGCGGTCTACCGATCATTTCAGCTGACAATTTGACCGACGCTGCGAAGAAAGTCGTTGCAGCAATTGCCTAGCCAATTGCGGTTGCCGTCCATTCGGTTCCGCTCACCTGTTTAAATTTGCAATCTTATTAATCTGAAACGTTTCGGGAAATCAGCTATCCATGAGTATTCTGGTCGACAATCAAACCCGCGTGATATGTCAAGGTATCACCGGAAAAGCCGGAGAATTTCACACTAAAGGATGCTTGGATTACGGCACCAAGATGGTTGGCGGAGTAACGCCAGGTAAGGCAGGAGAAACCGTCGTCGGCTTGCCAGTATTCGACACAGTCGCCGAAGCTGTTAAAGAGACTGGTGCGAATGCGTCCATGATTTTCGTACCGCCAGCTTTCACTGCGGATGCAATCTTGGAAGCAATTGATGCGGGAATTAAAGTAATCTGCGCGATTACCGAAGGCATTCCTGTGCTGGATATGGTTCGCGTATATGAAGTCGTTCGAGCAAGCGAATCAATTCTTATCGGTCCAAACTGCCCTGGTGTAATTACTCCTGGTCAATGCAAAATCGGAATTATGCCAGGCTATATTCATAAACCTGGCAAAGTCGGCATCATGAGTCGCTCGGGTACGCTCACCTACGAAGCTGTTTGGCAAACTAGCCAGCTCGGAATGGGCCAGTCGACTTGCGTAGGACTTGGCGGCGACCCCATCGTCGGGACCTCGTATATCGATCTTTTCAAAATGTATGAAGAAGATGACCAAACCGAAGCCATTTTGATGATCGGCGAAATTGGCGGCGACGCAGAAGAGAAAGCTGCGGAGTTCGTTGCTAAACACGTGACAAAGCCTGTGGCAGCATTCATCGCTGGCAGCACGGCACCTCCAGGAAAACGAATGGGGCACGCTGGTGCAATCATCACTGGAGGCAAAGGAACGGCTGCTGAAAAACAAGCTGCACTTGAGGCCGCCGGTATCGTGGTCGCCCCATCCCCTGCCGACATGGGAACCGCAGTTAAAAAAGCGTTTGAAAACCGAAGCTAATACTCGTTCGTTTTAACTCCTTCTGAAGCGAACGGGCGGTCGCTTCGGCTTACTGAGACGTCTAGTTAATCAATCAATAAATATGAGCAACCCACACTCGCTAAAACGTGTCGCAATCCTGTTCGCTGGAGGTCCAGCGCCCGCCGCTAATGCTGTGATCGCTGCTGCTGCTACCACTTTCCTAAATGGTGGAATAGAAGTTGTTGGAATCAAGCATGGTTATTCGAACTTAATTGATTACGACCCTAGCAAACCATTGGTAGAAGGAAAGCAATATTTTTTGTTCAACCATGATATGTTGAACATGATGCGATCTTCACCTGGAATTGTGATCGGAACAGCTCGCAGCAATCCGGGCAAAAGCGTATCGAGCCCGGCTCACCTAGCGGACTCGGAAAAAACTGCGCCGATGCAACGTGTGTATGACGCATTGCAGTCTCTGAACGTCGACGCTCTGATCAGTATTGGTGGCGATGATACATTGAAAACTGCCAACAAGATCAAGATGTTTCAAGACACGCTTGGCCCTGGCAAAAAGAAGATGCCTGTCATACATCTGCCTAAAACGATCGACAATGACTACTCTGGAATCGACTTTACTTTCGGTTATTTCACTGCTGCTGAATTTCTAGGTATTGAAATTCGAAACTTGAACCGCGACGCAGCTGCTGGGCAAGCGTATTACCTGTGCGAAGCGATGGGACGCGCTGCAGGTTGGCTAGCTTATGGCGCCGCTATTGCAGGCGAAGCTGCCATGGTAATGAGCGTTGAGGATATCCAAGGTGATTTGCGAGGCGAGGAAGAAGTGCCCGATCCGGCGACAGGCGGAACCAAGAAACGCCCGATCATGTTGGTCGATAAAGTGGTCGAGAACATTGTCGACGTGATGCTTGCACGCGAAGCGATGGGGCTAAACTGTGGTGTCGTTGTTGTCGCCGAGGGACTGGCAGAATACTTGCCTAGCAAGCACTTGGAAGGGATTGCACGGGACGATCACGGGCATATCTCCATCGCCGACGTCAACCTTAACCGCATGCTTTCAAAACTAATCGCCACTGCTTATAAGAAGCGAACTGGTAAATCCCGCAAAGTAACAGGTCTGCAGCTTGGTTACGAATCACGCTGCACACAGCCCAATGCGTTCGACATCATCTTGGGTTCGCAGATCGGGATCGGTGGCTACCGTGCCCTGGTCGAAGAAGGACTAAACGGCGTTATGATCAGCGTCGGTGGGCAAATGGATATCAAGTTCGTCAAGTTCGAAGAGCTTGTCGATCCAGCCACATTAGTTACCAAAGTCCGGTTCATCCAGCCTGGCAGCGATTTTCATCGGATGGCTCGGTATCTTGAAACACAGGTCAAATAGGCTACGCCCATTTGTGACCAAGTTCGCTAAAAACGCTCGGCTGCACTCTTATGTAGCCGAGCGTTCTGCATTTGTGGCCGCTTCCTAGAGGTTTTCGGTATCGAACTCTTGTCGGTACGCGCGGCGAATTCTTGAATTTGCATCTTCAAAGTTTGTTATGTGCATGGATTCAGAATCCCATGCAAGTTCCTGGTGAGGGAAGCGATTCGCAAGAACTCCCAACAAGACTGCTTCTGTGAGTGGGCACGCATACGAAAAACTTGCCGTTGTAGCTGCGCCCCCGAGACAAGCGTCCACCCACAAATGGTAATGGTCACCGCCATCTACGGGGTCAATTTTGGATTCGGCGAAATCTTTCTCCGGGAGCAACATCGGCATAGCGATGTGCGGCAGAAGAATATAACCCTTTTCACCGACAAACATCGACCCCTGTCCAGGATAGTCTGGTCTCGCCTCCTTGCCTTCTTCTTGTACCATTGGAAGCGGCCATTCCGAGATGTCTGGCATCGCTCCGCCATCATGCCACGTTAGCTTGAAATTGTCGGTCGTATAGGCTGTCGCTGGAAAGCTGAACTCGACGGCGTTTTGAAGACCATACGATTCTGTTGCCGGTGTGTCACTCGTGCTCTTGATGGTCTGTGGTGATGTCAGTTTTAAAGCGTTGAAGACAGGGTCCAAAATATGAATGGCCATGTCACCCATCGTTCCGCAACCGAAGTCACACCAGCGACGCCAGTCTGCTGGATGATAGTGTCCTGCTGCATATGGGCGCTCAGGTGCCGTACCCAGCCAAAGATTCCAATCGAGCGTCTCTGGAACCGGTGCAGGTTGCGGGACCGGGCCATCGTAGCCCCATGTCTTGTCGCTCCAGGAATGCACCTCACGTATTTTTCCCACTACACCGGATTGGACTAACTGTACCGCAGTACGATATTCGGAAGCGGAATGTATCTGGGTGCCCATTTGAGTCACCAAGTCTTTCTCGTGTGCAACCTTTGCAAGTTGGCGAGACTCGTAAACATCATGCGTCAAGGGCTTTTGGCAGTACACGTGTTTATCATGAAGCATTGCAAGCATCGCAACTGGGGCATGCATGTGGTCGGGAGTTGCTACATTTACCGCATCTATTTCGGAACCGATTTTGTCCAACATTTCGCGGTAGTCACGGAACAGTTTCGCCGAAGGATGCAATTTTGCTGCAGCTTCCAAATTAGCTTGATCAACGTCACATAACGCCACAACCTCGACTTTCTCGTGTGATGAAAGACTGCTCAAATCGGATGCGCCCATGCCTCCAACACCGACGCTTGCCAGACGCAATTTTCCTGTCGCCCTGGGGCCTGCAGCTAAACGCTGCGATGCGCCAGTGAGGTAGCTCAAAGATATTGCGACGGAACCGCTTTTGACGACGAATTGACGACGATTATTCATGTTTCTCTTGACTTACCTTACTTGCTGGCAGTGAAAACTAAAGCATTATCAGTATAGCTCAGTTGCGGGTAGACTGCATCAGCGTGACTCACAAGGGCTTCGGTTCAGTCTAAAGCGGGTTGCGAATCGCAAGTGGAATCGGAACAGTGGGCCTGTTCGCAAAAGTGAGCAATCGTCTCAAGGAATTTTTCGCGGCGGATTGGTTTCGTGACAACCTGGTTTGCACCACACTTCATCGCTTCCTCACGTGTCTCACCTAGCGCATCTGCGGTTAGTATGACAATGGGGATTTGTGTATTGAACTTTCGGATCTGAGTAGTCGCTTCCAGCCCATCAACAACTGGCATTTGTACGTCGGTAACGACGACTGCGAAATGTTCTCCGTTGGTTCGAACCGTGTCGATCAGCTGTTGGCCGTTTTCGACAATCGTTACGATTCCGCCTGCCGCCTCGATTATCCGTTGCATGAGAATCTGTGTTGCACGAGTGTCTTCCGCTACCAGAACACCGCAGCCGTCCAGTATTTCCTCAACGCGCCGGGTGAGGCCTGTATCATCCAAGTTTGCGGCGAAATCTTGTGATTCGATTAAGGGAATGGTTACCTCAAAAGTGCTGCCTTCAGAGAGTTTGCTTTCCACAGAGATAAAGCCGTTCATTGCCTGAGCCAGACGGCGGCAAATCGCTAACCCCAGGCCTGTGCCCCCAATCACTTGGCGGCGTTTGTTGCCTACTTGAACAAACGGTTGGAAGATAGTCTCCAAGTCTTCTTCCGAAATCCCGCACCCAGTGTCTTGGATCGAAAAGCATAAGTGCGGCGTTTCGTTGTACAAGCATTGGGTTACGGCGATCAATACTTTGCCATTGGGGGTAAACTTGATCGCATTGCCTAAGAGGTTCAGCAAAATTTGTCGAATACGTATTGGGTCGCCTGCAATACCGTTGGGCAGTTCTTCGGCCACATGACTGCTCAGTATGGTGCGGTTCTCCTTGGCGCGTATTTTCAAAAAGCCAAGTAGCTCTTCAATAAAGGGTCGCAGTTTGATCGTGCCGACTTCAAGGCGGAGCATATTCGCTTCCATCTTTGACAGATCGAGCAGGTCATTAACGATTTCGACGAGATACGATCCGTTGTCTCGGACCATCTTTAAGAGATTGCGCTGATCGGTCGTTAAGTCTCCATCTAGCAGTAATTCGCACAGACCTAGCACTGCCGTCATGGGGGTTCGAATCTCATGACTGATATTGCCAATGAGCGCGGACTTTGCGCGATTCGCGGCATCAGCAGCCCGTTCGCTCTCTTTGAGACGCCTAACCATCGAGTGCCGCTCGATCGCATTATCGATGACTCTAAACAGCACGGACGGATAAATCGAATCTTTCGTAATGTAGTCTTGCGCACCCGCGCGTAGCGCCGCCGATGCATGGCAGTCTTCCGAACCACTGGTTAGGACAATTACAGGGAAGCGAACCACATGGTCTTCCTGGATTTCATTTAGAAATGCAATTCCGTCCATTCCAGGCATATGGATATCGATAACGACACAGTCGATGTTTGCGTCGGTACGCGCCCTGCAAATTTCAACTGCTTCATCGCTGCTTCCAGCTTCGTAGAACAAGTATTCGCGGTGCGGAGCTCCGTGCAGCAGAGCGTTTTTAATGCGAGTACGGTCCTCTTGAGAATCGTCGACGATTAAGATTCGTTGAGTCGCGGGTCGCTTATCCGGCATCAGTTTGGCCCTTGTGGCAACGCCACGACGAAGCTAGGTATGCAAATGTAGACTGCAAGATTGTCAATGTTATTGCAGATAGCCGCGACGGCAAATCGGTTGTGGATTGCCGCGAATCTACACGCCCCTATTCCTTCAGCAGACTCGTTTAAGCCGAGTTCTGCAGCAGGCTGAAATATCCTAGGTGCAGTTCTGCATGGCGCAAGTTCAGCCTGATCCGATCGGTGTGTGACATCTTGCCAAACCCAGGGCTATCAAAGTCCGCGACGTCCCCATTCTCTAATCTTCGAAAAGCTTTCTTTAAACGCTCGGACGATGTCTCCACATCCGCATCGTCCTGTCCGACAGTTCCCGTCGGGACCCGCGGAATCTTCACACCACGTGGTAATCCTTTTTCGAGATATCTCGGAAGCAGGAGCCGCATAATCCATCGGATAAAAAATGGCGACTTATCAATTGGGTAGCCTTCATACCCATACTCAATCCACGCAGCCAGATGAGAAAATACTTGCCCCGCCGTCCAGTTGCCATTTGTCCGCAGCCGGCCATTTCTAGCAGCCTCTGCACATCGGTCGACTTCGTCAATGCACTCTTGGATTGAACAAAAGTGCAGTTCGCGATAATTGCCGATCTCTGCAACAGGAATCACTTTTGGCATATACGCGGCCTGTTCCGGACTAGGTTCTGAGCACTGAGGTCTTCGCTATTCGACATGAAAAAAGCAGTTATCTGGAATGGTCGTATCAAGGAGTTGTCGATAGGAGGGCGTCAACCTGTATATCGAGCTGCTTCGCAATATTGCGCATCTCTTCCGCCTCGACGGCGTTATTTCCTTGCTCGTGTTTGCGAAATAAAAATAGGTAAGTTTCATTTGCAGGTCGAAAGCCATTGAAGAAATTTTGTCGTTTCCGTTGGACTATTTGGTATACCTGCCAGAGCTGTTGCGGAAACTGGTCAGCGCCAATCGTTGGATCCGACTTTGAATATCGAGCGTCATTGATCGCATAGAACGTTCCGCGAGCCGTCTCCTCTGCAGCCTCATCTAGGTTTGCGCCAACGATAGTTTTTGTCCAATCGATTGAAAGGTCGATCAATCCTTTTTCGGAAAACCGGAAACCATCAGGAATATATTCGGCTTTGATCGTAGGCAGGTCAAGCATCGCGTAATTCTGTTCTACGCAAAGATTTCTCACGGCAGCGGTGAATTCTGCGAATCTGGTACTCATGCCATGCGAACTATTTTCATCAGCGACGTTTCCGAACTCTTGCGAGGGTGGCACGATAACGATAAGCCGGCGTCCAGGTCGATCAAGGTCTGCCAGGAACCGTTTGTAGTCGGCAGCGAAACTCGCAACCGTCCACTCGGGGTTCAATGCTTCGTTGCGACCGAAACAGGTTAACACAACCGTTGGTTCGACTAGATCAACTTGCTGAAGTCGCCTTTGGTAGCCGTCCTTCGTTTCACCAAACACTGCTTGTGCAGCACCTGTGACATCGTCACCTGCCCATGACAAGTTGCGAAGGTGCAGCGACTTGTTCGGTAAGGTTGTGCGCAAAAGAGTCTCAAAGACACACGCGTTTCCGATCTGCTCCCAAATGTCATCGCCTACGATCGCAATGGTTTCGTCGGACGACAAATTCAATACATTATCATGTTGAGTTTCAGCACTGACTAGCTTGAGGGAGCGCGTGCGTTGTCGCCGAGCCTGGGCATGCACGCCACTTGAGTCAACGGCATGGTTAGCTGAAATATCGACAATTGCAGGTCTTTCACCTGCGTCTTCGACGGCAATTCCGAACTCCCCTTCACCGTCGCTGAGCAGAAGGGCAACCAAACGATGTTTGCCTTGTCCGAGACTGAATGGTTCTTGGTGCAAAATTGGTTTGCCGTCGATGAAAACGTTCACACGTTCCGTGGATACAATGCGAAGCTGTACCTCGCCCGCTCGCTTGCAATCCAGTTCCGTCTCGAACACTTGGATTGCTTCTTGCGATCCGTGCGGGGAAAAAGTATCTGCTTCGGCCAATGGTATGGAACCATTTACTTGAGTCGTGATGCCTGCCCAGAACATGTCGTCGTTGTCATCGGTGACCTTGTCAATGCCGTGTCGATTGAAGAACGTTCGTATTTCATCGGTCCCTTTCAAGAAGTTCCAATTCCGAATCCATCGCTCGGTCGAGACAGTGTATTCCTGGGTACGACCTAACTGACTCAGGAAGTCTGACAGGTCCGCGAGGTCTTCCAGTGGCAATCGATCTAGTAGTCCGACTGGCATTAGCGAACCACCTAGCTTTTCTTCCGCGATATCATCCGTGGAAACGTTGACCAGTTTGCCTTCGGCGGTTTGGAGTACAATTTCTTTTTCCGTGCGAGATTTTTCAAGGCCAGTAATGACTTCATCGCTTTCAAGCAACACGACGACCGTCTTGTACCCTTCCTTTAACTTCGCATCGGGCGCGATCAAAGATTCGACGATGTAATCAAGCTGTGAGCTTCCACCGAGTGAGATTAAGTTAGGGCCGATGTTCCCGCCCGCCGTTCCAATTTGGTGGCACCTTACACACTGGATTGATGTCTGCCGATACAAAGCTTCTCCGCGAGCCGCGTCGGACTTTCCCGATTCAATTCGTTCGCGAATCTTCTGAACAAGCTCCGTGTTATATACCCATCGATGTTCATCGAGCTTTCCTAACTGTGCGATGCGTTCAGATAATTCGCTGCTGTTGATGGCGGCTCCTTGGAGTATCGCCAAGAGTGACCTTGCTGTTTCAGGGGATAAGGAGTCGCGTTTTGCGAGGTTGGCTGCGAGCAGATTTACGCCTTCCTTGCGTGAAAAAACGCTGGTCAGGCTTCGTTGTGTCTCTGTGTCGGCGTTGGCACTACCGAGGATCTTAACTGCGACCGTTATTGCGGCACCCAGATCTTTCTCCGATAAAGCTAGGACGGCCGCGACACGCTGCTCGATGGGTTTCTGTTCAGAATCGCCAATACTTGAAAGGGATTTTTCCCCCGCGGTGCCGAGCGTTGCCAATGAACGGGCAATGGTTTGTAAGGTATCTTGCGATGTACTTTGTCCCAGCAGCTTCTCGAGAAACGCCTGTTGTGGTAAGTCCGCATGAAATATTGCCAGTTGCGCGACGGTAGCTACTACCGCGTCTTGCTGCTGTTCGTTCGCGAATGTCGTCGCTTGGAAAACGGCGATGGCCTTTCTAGCCAGTGGTTCAATTGCAGTTTTCGTTTTGTCGTCAATCGTAAGACTCTTAAGCAACACGTTCGCCGCTTTCCAGCTACTGACGCCTGCTCCAGTGTCGGAATCAAAGCTCGCCTCCAGCTTGTGGATTAGCCTTGCGGTGACGTCAGGACTGGCATGCTTGGCAATGGCGGAAATTAACGATTCATCAATTTCGCTAAGTGGTAGCTGTTCGAATTTGATGATGATCTGCTCTATCCATTTTGGATTCGGATTGCTCGATACGACAAAGCTCAAGTGTTTCGTCGATAAATTTTGCAACCAGTCATATTGCTGATCGTTGCTCGCAAGTTCGACAGAAGCTGCTGGCGAGACGAGCTCGGACTGAAGGCCGCGGTCTTGGCTGCGCACGAGTTGCCATAATGCGAAATCGATGGAGTCGTTCATCGGCAGATCGAGAGCCTGAAGCGCGATGGAAGCTGTGTTCTCGAGCTTTAAATCAGAAATCGTTTGTAGCAAACATATTGTTTCCAATCGCACCAGCCAGTCGGAATCGTTAATGGTCGCGGATGCGATAGTGAGCGCCTCGTTCTTGGCGGCAAAGTAGTTTGCGACCATCCGAACCGCGGCTGCTCTGATTTCTCCGTTTTGAGAATGCAACAGGGATTCGAGATGTTCGATTTTCAGTGCTCCAGCAGCACCTCGGATCCAATTGACGTTTAATAACCTGCTTTCATAGCTGTTCGCCTCTGATTCATCGAGCCAGTTCGAAATTAACTTAGAGGTCTCCGCGTTCCAGCGTTGCGCGATGAGCAAGCGAGCCCAAGTCTGATGCTGAACTGACGGCGAGTCCAGTAAACGAAGTAAATCTGCCGTTTGGCTATCGACGGAAGTGAACGCTGGTGACTTCGTTTCAGCCGCCGCGTCCAATTTAACTCGCCAGATCCTTCCGTTTTTGGTATCGCGACGGTCATCTCTAAAATCAACTTCGCCATGTTGAATAATGGGGTTATACCAATCAGCAATATACAGATCGCCGTTTCCGCCCAACTTAATATCGATGGGGCGAAATGCGATATGCTCACTGCGAATGAGGTCGGCTTGTCCAATACTGACATAACCAGAATCCGTACGGGAGACTTGAAATCGGTTGACACGATGCGACCGGAAGTCAGCCGTGATAAACTCAAATGAATCCTCATGCTGGGCGACCGGTAGAATTTCCAGTCCGCAGTGTTTGGGGCTGCCTGGATTCAGGCCTCTAAGCCATCGCGTTGCACCAGGACTGGTTGCAAATACCGAACCTGGGAAGATGTGGTTGATTCCCTCGTAGTAAGCGCCATCCGTACCGAACGATTGGCCGTTGGGAGTAAACACGTGTCCCCATGGATTCACAAAACCTTTCGCTAGGACCGTCAGTTCATCAGTTCGTGGATCGAATCGCCAGACTCCGCCGCCATTCAAATGTTTAATGCCGTAGCGCGTCGGAACATGCGAATGAATGTATATCGATTGGTTCATATAGATGCAGCCATCGGGTCCCCACCGCAACGTATGCAACAGATGGTGAGTATCTTCAGTACCAAATCCATCCAGCACGATCTTGCGTTCGTCAGCTACGTTGTCCCCGTCTTTGTCGAGGAAGTAGAGCAGTTGCGTTGAAGCAGCAACGTAGACTCCCTGTCCTTTTTCGTTGGGGACATCTGGCAATATGCCAGTCGGAATAAGTAGGTCGTCCGCGAACACTGTTGACTTGTCGCAAACGCCGTCACCGTCCGTGTCTTGCAAAACGACAACTTTGTCACTTGCCGTATCACCGGGCTTGATCTGCGGGTATGTCTCACTCGTGGCCACCCACAATTTGCCGTCGATTCCGAAGTTCATGTGAATCGGTTTGGCAAGATGATCAGATCCGGCAAAGAGACTGGCTTGAGCACCGTCCAAAACTTGCATGGATGCAAGCTCTTTATCGGTGTTAGGTTCGGGGATCTCTTGCAAGTCGCGTTGTGCGAATGACGAAGATGCGTTCAACACGCAGAAGGTAGCGAACGCGAGCCAAAATAAACGATTGGTTGCAAACATAGGAGAATCCAAGGCGAGGAATACAAGGCGGGGCCTTCATTCTAAATGCTCACATCAAACTTCGAAAGCAAGGCGGGCAGAATAAAACCGCCATCTCACAAAATGCGTTGAGAGATAAATGGTTGTAGCCGTTGATTTCCTGATGTCGACGACATGCAAGATGCGAAAAATGCGGCCGTGAGATTACAACTGGAGGGCGATATCACAGGTGGGCTGCGCGACGCATGGCAAAATCCAACCTGTTTCTATGTCAGGCTCTTTACCGCCCGAATATTTGACGGAGCCTGAAAGAAGTCGAGTTATACAACTGCCGCAAGACCCTGCTCGACATCCGCCAGTCACATCCGCTCCCCCGCGTTGCAGCTGGTCGAGCAAGCTTCCTTCGTTTGATCGATATTGCAATTTCTTGTTCGAATCGCGCAGCTGAACGACGGTCGATTTTTCCTCTGGGATGTGGTTGTCCCTCGGTTCGTTCGAAGCAGTTGGAGAGGGCATCTGTCCACCAAAGGACTCGAAATGGATGCGGTCTTCTTCAAAGCCACAATCTCCGAGAAATGTTACCAGTTTGTGCATCCATTCGTTAGGGCCGCAAAGGAACGCGTGCCCATTATCTGCATAAGGCGTAAGCTGGGCAAGCGTCTCTGGCGCTATTCGGCCAGACAAAAGTCGAACATTAGAAAGCTGTTCAGAGTCCGGTTCGATGTCAGTGATTTGCGAGAATGCCATGACTAAATGGAAATTCTTGTACAAACGCGCGAGCTGAAGGAGTTCGCTGGCTAGCGGCGTTTGAGTTGGTGTCCTTGTTTGATAGAACATCCAAACAGGTCTATCAGGCTCACATGGCAGAATACGGTTTGCAATGGCAATTGACGGAGTTACACCAATCCCAGCCGATAGAAGTACAAGTGGTGACGTCGGAGAAGCTAGGTCTGAACTGAAGTGTCCGCTGGGGCCTCGAACTTCCACATTCAATCCCGGTTTGCCAAAACGGTGCAGGTAACCGCTCATGCTAGCCCAGCTCGCAGGCTCACGTTCCAATGTAGTATTGCTGGTCTGTATATTTCGCTTTACCGTTATGCGGTAATGGAGCGGATTGGCCAACCCAGAAATTGTATAACATCTGGTAGGAGGAACATTACCTTCCTGACCAGCAGGAATTCGAAGCAGAATATATTGCCCTGGACGATAATTTGGCAACGGGCGATTATTCGATGGAATCAGATAAAAGGATCGAACATCATCGGCTTCTCGAACTACGCGTTCGATAGTCATTGTTTGCCAGCCTTGAGTTAATGGATTTTTGACCTTTCCATAGCTATTTTCGATTCTTTGAAGAAGCTGAGCCAAGCCGGTGGCGTACTCGAGTCGATCGTTGCCTTGCTCGCGACTGCCGCCCTTGCTGTGCGTCGGCAGCCAGTGGTGTTCGATCGATAGGGATGACGGGGATTGAAGCTGTTGGGAAGTCATGTGTCTGCGTTTTCTCGGCAGAATTGAGGTTTGGTAGCATCAAGCTTTCAAAGATAGGTCGCCGAAACCAGGCAAGAATTGTGGGTTCGAGTTTTTGACGAAAGTTCCGACATTGCCGGATTTGCGAATTCTGAGGCCGCAACATAGGCTTCGAAAACCACGCTACAGCAGTGATTCGAAGCACCTTGGGACACTTCAATTGAACTTTGCGCACTCCTAAAGAGAAAACGCTGGCTGTCGAAGATTGCGGTTCCGGATATACTTAGAAGGCCGTGATCTGCTATTTTGAGGTAGTGAGTCGAAAGGAGGGCGAGACTTTCGAATCCAATGCCTGAATCGGTCCGCGCTTTTTCGCGACATTTGTCCTTGGGGTGTTACGTGAGTGAATCGTTGATGACGCCTGTTTTGACGATCGAAGAAAAACTGGAAGAGTGCCAACGCATTATTGAATATCGATTCAATGACATCCAGATGTTGCAGAACGCCCTCACGCACGCATCTGGGGCAAGTCGTCGACTGGACAGTAACGAAAGGCTGGAGTTTCTCGGCGATAGCATCCTAGGAATGGTCGTATGCGAGCATCTCTATCTGAATTACCCCGATCTGCTTGAAGGCGAATTGACCAAGATCAAATCGACCGTAGTATCACGGCGGATATGTGCCCGCGTTGCACGCCGAATGGATCTGGAGAAATGCTTGATTATCGGACGTGGAATGCTCAATGGAAATCTGCCTCGATCGCTGCTAAGTGATGTTTTTGAATCGCTGATTGCGGCTGTATATCTGGACGGAGGTATCCAAGCTGCCAAAAATTTTATACACATGTCAATGCGAGATGAGCTAGTAACGGCTAATGAAGACTGTTCAGCTGGCAACTACAAGTCTGTCCTCCAGCATTTTAGTCAGCGCGAACTAGCCCTTACTCCACGTTACAAACTGGTCAGGCAAGTTGGGCCCGATCATGATAAAATTTTTGCGGTTGCTGCCGAGCTTGGTGACCGTGAATTTACCGCTGCCTGTGGTAAAAACAAAAAGGATGCTGAGCAGCGCGCTGCAGGCAATGCGCTTGCGGAGCTACGCGGAGAACAACCACCTTTCAACAGCCACGAGTGTCCATAGTGGCCCTTCCGGTTTCTAACGTAACATCACAGATTGATGTTCACTCCAACCAAAGCAGCTTTGGGGTCGTACACTCAATGAATTGCAATTGTTTTGATCATCAAACTATCCGCGACAAGCAAGCTGACATAAAAATTGTACCCAATGAATAGGCAACAGACAGTTTTACTGCGAATTGGCAAGATTGTTCTTTCGGTTTCCGCATTAATGCTCTTGGCAGAACGGATCGATGCTCAGGAAAGTTTATTGCGTCCCTTTGACGATACGACTTTCTCCGACGCCCTCAATGAGCAGGAGCAGAAACGTGCAGAAATGGCCGAAGCTATTGATGCAAACCGTGCCTACCGCGATAGCAAGTTTGGTATATTGCCAGATGATGCGCCAGAGGATGTAAAGAGTGCTTATGCAAAATCGTTATCAAGTTTTAGAGAGGGCGTAAAATCCCTGCGCCGGGCGTACACCGAGTACAACTTGTCTGCGATCGACGGGAAGGATGAGGCACGCGTTGAAAAGTGGAGTGAAGCATTAAGGCTTTCCCACCAGGGAGCCCGCCAATGGATCGATCACATGGCTGATATTTATGTCAGCGATCCAAGCAAATACAAAGACCTAGGGCTAACTCTGATGGAAATCATTAGAGGCGAGGCAACCGCCGATCGAGTCGAAAATCTTTTGAAAGCAGCACATGCCGTTTTCGAAAATCCTCCAGACAAGCTAGATGCTGCATTAATAAATGGTATCGCGTTTACCGGCTATGCAAACGGCGATTTTGAACTCGCCCAAAAGGCTTGGGAGCAATACAAATCTGAGGCCGAACTTCCTGTCAATTCGGAGTGGTACTTTAGCTCCTTGGATCGTGCGGAAGAAAAATGGCAGCGAGAGCTTGAGCAACGTGAATTGGATAAAACTCGGAATAATCCTCGTGTTCAGTTGATGACTACCAAAGGCTTGCTGACTATCGAATTGTTTGAGGACTCTGCTCCCGAAGCCGTTGCGAATTTCATCTACCTAGCCGATCGTAGCTTCTACAAATCGCTGAAGTTTCATCGAGTGCTTCCACAATTCTGCTTACAAACTGGATGCAAGGCGGGTGACGGGACGACAAACGCCGGCTATACGATTACCAGTGAATCTACCAAAGAAAACCGCCGTGATGTGTTTCGCGGTAGCGTCTTTTTCGCGTTGGGCGTAGACGAACAGACGGGAAACTTAGATGAAGATACCGCTTCTTCTCAGTTCATTATCGCTTCGGCCATGTTGCCGCAGATGAATTCCAATGTCACCGTTTTTGGTCGCGTCGTGGAAGGTGAGCATTCATTGGGAATTTTCCGAAAGGTTGATCTTTCGGAAAAAGAGCAAAAGGAAGATGCGACCTTGGAAGTGGATCTCTTGATCAACACCAAAGTGCTAAATCGACGTGATCACGAATACATTCCTACGGCTGTTCGAGGCAAACTGCCATTCTAACTACGAATGGCATACATACAGCTTTACAACTGCTTAACTAGTACGTTGCTGTAGTTCTTTGCCATATTTAACGTTTCTGGATCAACGATTTGCTCCTGAGCTG
Source organism: Njordella aestuarii (assembly GCF_056494165.1). Taxonomy (NCBI): domain Bacteria; kingdom Pseudomonadati; phylum Planctomycetota; class Planctomycetia; order Pirellulales; family Pirellulaceae; genus Njordella; species Njordella aestuarii. The sequence goes on along the minus strand of NZ_CM151397.1, from coordinate 4,140,724 downwards.
CTTGCTCTAGCGTTAAACCTTGCGGTATCACGCATGCTTTCAACAACCAACACGCACTTGCCTGTTTCAGTTGAGCGAAATAGACGGCAATTGCGTCCGAGGTAGTTTGCCAGCCAATGCGCGGCATCTTGCTGCTGGCTTCCGCGTCGGCAGTCTTTAGTAGTTCGGGATTGTAGAATGCGCTGATGTTGACCACTGTTGTAGTGAACATGCAAGATCTGTTCGGCTGCACTTCCGATAGTAACTCTGGTGAATCGGCATTTGCCACGTAGTTTATTTCAAAAGACGGCGAGCGTTTTGCCTCGCGTTGCAACAGCTCAAACGCGATTTCCGCACTCGCTGCTAGCAGATCAATGCAGCGCCAGTGGAGAGACGTCTGATCTAGTTGATGGAGACTGTCGAGAAGCCGCAATGCTTCGATAATGTCCCCACCTCCTACAATCAATAAGACATCGTGTAATTCCTGATCCTGCAGGAATTCAAAGTATCGCTCCGGCCAACTTGGCTGTTTTAACAGGCTCCCGCCTATTTTTACTACTGCTGTCACGATTGGAGGGACTAATAAATGTTTACGTGGTCGTAGCTCTGTGAATCTCTTGACTATCAGCCAGTGCAGCAACTGCATACGCTGGGGCGCATCGGGAAACGATGGGGCTTAACCAATGATCCAGCGTCAATACTTTGCCAGACCATGAGATCTTTCTGAGAACAGCTTGGGCGAGAAAATTGCCGTGACCGCTCAAAAGTATCTGTTCGCATTCATTCCCTGCGAACTTGCTTAGCTGTAACTCGAGAGAAGTTTGCACAAACCCGATCTGTCTGTCGAAAATCTCGTGGGCAACTTGTTTGATTTGATTTGCATTAAACATTTCTTGGTCTCCCCCAATACAGCGGGCAAGGCGATTCAGGCAATTGGTAAGTGACCTATCCTGACCGTCGGCGGCTGGCGATAATGCACCTGAGCCTTCTAGCAACTCAAGCACTCGGTATGCATCCGCGGTATCTGCAAAGGACTCATTGACAATTGGATAAACTCTATCGTCAACTCGAGCTTCAGATAAAATGCCTGCAATGTTGGATCGCTCCATTCCTGTGTAGACTAGTTCTCTGGATTGCAAGCGATCGACGTCAGTGCGTGAATGCGTTAAGACGCTTCCAGGTACCAAACGAAGGATGTCGGTCGTTGTCGATCCAATATCTACCAAGATTGTGGGGGCGGCGATTTGATGGCAAGCCCACTGTGCGAGTGCTCTCCAGTTTGAAGCAGCGATGTTCCACGGTTGTTCGATTGCGCTGGACGCCGCGTGGAAATGACCGTCGACTCCAAAGTAAAGCGTTTCGGTATGTCGAAAGGCGCTCTCGACTGCATTCACAATTGATGTCACGCCTGCGCGACGTGTAGCAAAACAATCGGCCATCTCACCCGTCATCGTGACCGCGACGCGGTCAAAATGGATGAAATCTTTTTGAAGTCGGGCGAGGGCGTCGGCGAGTCGTTCCGGTTGCTTCCACAAAGGAAACGTTTCAGCACATGCAAGTCCTCGGGTATCGGCGAGCTTGATGTTCGCACCGCCGATATCCAATCCTAGAGTCGCCATAGATAAAGTTCCGAATGGAGCTTAGCAAGCCTATGCGCTTGTGTGCATCGCAAACTTTCGGATCGCGTCGATGACTTGCAGCATGTGGGCTTGAGGGTACTCTTCCCATTTGCGACAACGGTGCCGGACGATAGCCAGCTTCATTTGCTCGACGGCATCTGAAACGTCCTCGGGCATCTGGGGCAGTCCAAGAAATGGATTTTCCTGTGCAAGTGTAGGCGCTGCTACATCATCGGACGTCGCGCTTCCGACGTTGTCCGAATCGATTTCACCTTCGTCGCCAAAATCTGGGCCTTCCGCCAAAGGACCACTAGAAATTCGGTCATCCTTCTCGCTCTCAATCGATTGTTCTTCTTCGACTGCAGTGAGCTCCGTATAACCGTCGTCGTACTCAACAGCGACGATCTCATTACTTGCAGGTTCATTCTCTGGCTTTCCGCCATTGGCTTGCCAGCGTTGATTTCGCATCTGTGAGACGCTCCAGTCGCTCTGCGTAGCACCTTCTAGCCACATAGGTGCGTCGTCCCACTCAAGTGCAGCCAGGAAATGGCTCCAGAAAAGTTTGGGGTAAGTTTCGTAGTCGTTTCCAAATCGAGCAAAAACGCGACGCAAACGCCCGACATGTTGCGGCGATACACCTTCGACTTTTCGCGCCCAGGCTTCGTCGCTGTAGGCTACTGCGTCGAGCGAGTTGGCGATGGCTTGCTCTCGCCATTGAACGATAATGCGTCCCTTCTCCCAGTTCGAGTAACTGACGACTTTGTTCCAGCGACCGACAAACTCGATAGCGACGGGGTCATCGTCAATCCGATCAAGGGTCGAAACAGCCGGTTCAGCAAGTTCATCAACCATAACATTTGCTTCGAACGGAATGTCATCGTTCGCTGGCATGTCAGAGTCAATTGACTTGCGCGTTACCTTCTTTAGAACGGGCTTCTTTGCAATACCTGTATTCATAATTCTCCGGATGGCATTAATCCAATGGTGCAATCCGCGATCGTTGATCCAACCAACGATCGCTCCGACAGCGGGGCAGTCGTGCTAAGCGATGATCAGGATTTCAAGCCAGTCGCTACTCGCCGAACATACAAATGGTTTCATTCGTCGAACGAAAGTGGCGCGATTTGTTCCAGATCACTGCCTAGAAGCATTGCGTAGAGGAAGCTTCAAGAATAGTCCTTTGATGGACTAAATGGCGGGATTCAAGGACCGCGCTGCAACGTGTGTCGATTCTTGCGTTGGATTTGAATAGGGAAAGTTTGCCGCTTGCCTTATGCATCAACTTGCTATCGACAGCTTTTCCACGGCCCCACAAGCCGACGAGCGTGTGGAAAACTCGTCAGCAAAGCACCGTCAGTCTATCTTTAATTAATTCGCGTCAGCGCCATTGCTCAACTGAGATTCAATCTGGTCGGCCTGCCAGGCAATAGCGGCGATGGTTCGCGAAAGTTCTAAGACATCGAGCGTGTCAGTAAGAAGATTACTGCGCAACACCAAAAGTTCGTTGTCGCCGATTTTCTTAAGCGAAAGAGCCCCATGTACTATTTGGTCATTGCTGCGCAGGATGAGCGCTGCACTGCTTGAATTGATTGGGCCGCAGACTGACCAAATACTGAGCACTCCATAACCCTTGTCGTCTTGGTTGCCAGTTTCGACCGTAACCTTCTGTCGGCGCATTGGGCCTAACTGCATGTTGAGCACAATTGACTTTTCTGAATCGTGATCAATCGTCCAGTTCGACTCTTGTGCAATTTTTCGCAAGGTTTGAAGCGGGGCAGCGGGATCTGCCTTGGCTTGCGCTTTCGATGATTGGTCAGTGATAGGCGTTGCGGATGCGGGCGCGGAAGCTTGATTGCCGACGGCGGCTGCTTGCATGGCCTGTTGGACGATTGAAGGCAATACCATCCCCATGCCTAAACCGATCCCTCCCCCTGCTCCACTCCGCCCAGCGGCTTCGATACCGCGCGCAGTCTGGTAGACAGTGTAAGAGTTCAAATCACCTAGTACTGCCATGCTCGAACGCGCATCGATGGCCTTCTGGACTTCTTCAGGCGGTGTTATCGAGCTGATAACGATTTCGACGAGTTCAAGCCCTAGCTTTTCAAAGCGTGAGGCAATCTGCAGCCTTGCCGCAATGCTGAGCTCGTCCATGCGAGCTGGCATGTCTAGCAATGGTATGTTGGCGGATGCAAAAATGTCCGTTAAGCCCGCAATGATTTGGTCGCGGAGATAGTCAACGACTTCTTCGGTGGTCAAGCGGCCCTGAGACCCTACCACGGTATTGAGCAGGAGCGCTGGGTCCTTAACGCGGTAGGAGAATTTACCAAAGCCGCGAAGTCGCACGACACCAAAGTCTTTGTCTCGCAGTGTGATCGGCTGGCGAGTGCCCCATCGCTGGTCGAGAAATGTTTGCTGCCCAATGAAGTAAACTGATGCTTGGAAGGGGGACTTTTCGAACGGCAGCGTCAGGATCGATCCAATGATTGGCAGATTCGCAGTCGTTAACGTATGACGACCGGGCCCGAATTGATCCATCGCCCGTCCGTCGCGGAAAAAGACCGCGACCTGCGACTGTTGCACGATTAGTTGAGCGCCAAACTGTATCGCAGCCGAGCCGTGTTCGGGAACGCGAGCAACTACGGTTTGATTGGTCTGATCGTAGTAATCAATAACTTCAAGTCGGAACATTTTGCTACCTCGGGAGTTTCCCGCACCAACAAAGGCTGCGATGCATTCTGGAGTCTGGATGATGGAATGACGAAGGAAAGGTTAACGTCGTCTCTTTTTACGCTCGATCTGTTCGAGTACGATGATGGCTATGTTACCAGCAATCTAGCATTTCGTGGATTGGACTGCGGCGGCAAAACGTATTCGAAAATTTGAAACAGAATCTGGGTGGAATCAAGAACATGAAAGCAATGCTTCTGGGGGAATATAAGAAACTGTCGATTGTCGACATGCCGAAACCCGAAATTGGCCCCAATGATTTGCTGGTAGCTGTCAAGGCATGCGGGATTTGCGGCAGCGATATTCATGGCTACGACGGCTCTAGCGGTCGTCGCATTCCTCCATTGGTCATGGGGCACGAAGCGGCGGGGGAAGTCGTTGAGGTCGGCGGTGCAGTCTCAAAATTTACGCTCGGCGATCGAGTGACGTTTGATTCAACGGTTTCCTGCGGACGTTGCTCGAATTGTCGTTCCGGCAAAATCAATCTCTGTTTGAATCGTCAGGTTCTGGGCGTGTCGTGCGGTGAATATCGTCGACATGGAGCGTTCGCAGAGTACGTGGTCGTTCCAGAAAACATTGTTTACAAACTGCCAGAGTCACTATCGTACGAGCACGCGGCCTTGATCGAAGCTGTCTCGATTGCTGTTCACGCTATAAATCGAACACCGAAGATGTTGGGGCAACGGGCCATCGTTGTTGGCACTGGCATGATTGGGCTGCTTGTAATTCAGGCTGCCAAGCTGGCTGGGTTTTCCGAAATTATTGCTGTGGACCTTGAAGACGAAAAGTTGGCTAAGGCCCAGAAGTTAGGTGCAACTTATGGTTTGAATGCCAAGAAGTGCAACGTGGTGGAAGAGGTTCTCAGACTGACCGATGGAGAAGGATGCGACGCTTCACTAGAAGTTGTTGGTGCCACAGCGACTATACAAACGGCCATCGATTGCACTCGCCGCGGCGGTGCCGTTACGCTGGTTGGCAATCTTGCGCCAAAGATTGAACTGCCTCTGCAGTCTGTCGTGACCCGAGAGCTTTCCATCTACGGCTCCTGCGCAAGTAATGGCGAGATTCCCGAGTGTATTCGCCTGCTCAGCCAAAATGAAATCGATGTCAAGCCGCTGATCACGGCGACAGCGCCCCTGGATGACGGGCCAGAATGGTTCGAGCGGCTTTATGCGGGCGAGCCTGGGGCTATGAAAGTAGTCCTCATGCCGACAGCGTAAAGCCTTCTTTCTCCGGTGGTTAGGATGGATTTGGCCGTGGCGACGAACTTCGGCAAAATTCGAAGCGATCGACTTTTTAAATCGTTTGACGTCTAGCGGAACGCTTGACTTGCGTAGATAATTTCAAGGTACTTGTGCCGCTCGCTTATACAGCGGACGGCATATTTCTTAGGTTTCTGATCTGATCCGGGCACGTAAGGTTTAAAAATGAGTATTCGTATTGCATCAATGGCGTTGGCGTTCCTCTGTGCCACCGCTTCGGGGCTTCCGAGCATGGGAGAGGTTGCGAGTGACAAGACTGTGCTCGATCACACTGTGAAATCGATCGATGGCGAAGACGTTAAACTCGAAGATTACAAGGGCAAAGTACTGCTTGTAGTGAACGTGGCCAGCAAGTGCGGGTACACGCCACAATACGAAGGACTTGAGAAGCTGAATCAGAATTACAAAGAGAAAGGCTTGAGTGTACTCGGGTTTCCATGTAATCAATTCAGGAAGCAAGAGCCAGCGAGCAATGCAGAAATCAAAGAATTCTGCGAATCGACTTACAAAGTCAGCTTTGATATGTTCAGCAAGATCGATGTGAACGATGAAACAGCTGATCCGTTCTATAAAGAGTTAACAAGTGTCGATGCACAGCCTAAAGGTGCAGGTGACGTCTCATGGAACTTCGAGAAATTTGTGATCGGCAAAAACGGCGAAGTGCTCGCTCGCTTCCCTTCGGCTGTTAAGCCGAACGACCCAGAGTTGATCAGCGTGATCGAAAAAGCGCTCGCGGCTGATTAGTTTTAGCTAAACAAATGAGTGCAAAGCGGCAGAATACTGCTTTACGCTTTCAGATAATCTCAAGGCAGATCGGTTTCAAAAAGCTGGTCTGCCTTTTTCATTGGCGGGCAGGTTCTGCTATATGTCTTCGCGAAGAGGCGATTGACGTGAAAACAGAATCTTATATGATATTGAGACTTAGTTAAGTTAGTGTAGCGAGCGAGCAATCACTTTTTAAAAGTTCACAGCCAGCAAGCAAATAGTTTTCGGCCTTCGGCCAATCTTTTTCTTGTAGGGAGAACTTTATGCGATCGCTGTCTCTGTTTCTATTCCTGTCTTTTTCGGCTGCTGCCTCATCCGGCGTTCAAGCTGAAATCGTCATTCCGTCTTCGGGTGATGCTCGCTTCGGATGGTCGAGAGGCGATGCCAATAGCTTTTATTATGGTTGGGATGTCTTCAATTCGTACCCAACGGACAGTACACCCGATCTCGGTAGTATTGGGCCGGGTGGCACAGGCGCACTACTAACTGAAACGACGGGGGCGGGCTTTTTAACTAGTGGAGGAAATATCTATTCTTTTGCACAAGCCATGGATTTTGCAGTAGAAACCCCCTCGTTCAATCTTGGCCCGGGGAGCTCGACCCGCATTGTTGCGCAGTTTCGGACTCTCGGAACTGAGCTGGATTATGCAAGTATCCGCTTAGACGGTCTGGAGGCCGACTTTACACAGGAGTTGGCGCGCACGACTCTGGGCGGTTTCGGCGGAGCTCAGGTTGATTTTCTAGCCTCTTGGACTTTGCCAGTCTCGGCATCTAGCTATCTGTTAGCGTTTTCTGCGAGTGGATCGTCGCTATCTCTAGACCAAGTTCATGTAGACGGTTTCTCGACTGTTTCCGCCGTGCCGGAGCCAAGCTCGATGCTTCTGCTCGGTGGTTTGGGCGCAGCGTGCGGGGGCTGGGGGCGTCGAAGGTCGCGACGAAAGCAAGCAGTCGCCGCCCAGTAGCTGATCGATAAAACTCTTTTAGGGGCAACCGACTTCTCCGTCGGTTGCCCGTCTGGCTTCAGCCGCATGTGATGGAAGCGGACGAGGACCTGGACCGCTGAACTAGCTTCCGAGTGGACGAGTTACCTTCAATGATCCGGCATCCTTATCAGTAGTTCTCACACGCACAACAATCTTACCCACACACAACCATATGACTGAAGATCCGGACCAACCGCACGAGGGCATTGAAAAGCAAGTTGCTCTAACACAGACGGGAGTGCGGCAGTATCGATTTGAAGATTTGTCGCAAGGCGATAATAGAATCCTCGTGACAATCAAAAACGAGCCTTACGAACTTCGGCTGACCAAAAGCGGTAAGCTCGTTTTGAACAAATGAAGCATTACTTGAAATCGTTCGCTTCGCCCGCAATCTGGACCGACTGCAGGACCGCACTTTGAAAAATCGCCAACCACTTTTTCTGTACTTCTTCAGAAGGCTCTTTACCTATAACGGTGTACGACATTCGGTGTAAGTCAACTGGGCCTTTGAGGAATCGAACCAGCTGATGACGCTCTTCGCCAGACTGCGCAACTACGGTTTTCACGGCGATGGTGACTGCGTTATCTTCTTCGATCAGCACCTTCGTGTTCGACTCAGGTGAAATTGATCGTATCTGCTGATCCAGCGAGTTGGCAATATCACTAGTTGTGCCCAGGTTTGCTCCATTGAGAATTCGTTGGATCTCAATTCGTTCTGTCCAGCTCTGAATACTTTCGCCTGGAACGTAAAGTAGTGCTGTGGAATATCCCGCTGCTTTCGATCGATTGCCAACTTGCCAGCCTCTTCCATCCAGCTCGGCGACGACTATTTCGGTTGGCTGAAAGAGCGCCTCAGTGGCTCGACGCAAGTCAATCGTTTCATGCAGCTTGCCCTCGACAAGATCAATGCCATAAAAACCATAAACGCACCGTTTACCTGAGCCAAGTGATAACAATTGCGTTGGCTCGCCTAGGATGCCTTCGATCGATTCTTGCGGTATACCAACGGTAAAGACACCGCGCTGCTCGAACGCCGTCCAAACGGTCTCGAGTCCGCGAGCGATCCCGGCGTGGTTGGAATCGATCTGGAACGCCGCAAGTAGTTGCTGCCACGCGGCTGGAAGATTTTCGGTTCGATACAGGGCTAATGCATACTCGGCACGCGCGGTTACATTTTGCGGATTTGATTCTACGGCAGCGGCGAGCGAGGGAAGGCTCTGCATCACTTGCTCAACGCTCGGTTGAGCAGTCGGATCAGGCGAAGAAGCAGGTTGTGGACTGCTTGAACTCGGATTCGAGAGTTTTCCGATGTCGTCCATTCTTGCAAGCCTAAACCGACTGTTGTCCCAGAGTGCCATTACCTCGGCTGTCACGCCCGCGGATTCAAACTGAAAGCCGTAGCAATCCTTGAGTTCAACTCCGGCGCGTTTCGCTAGATTTTCTGCGCGCTCAAGTCCAAAAACTTTTTCGGCTTTACCGAATTCGGCTAATTCCTCTAGAGCTAGAATCCCGTCGAGCGATATCTCCTGTCGCTCGATAAAACCATCCAGCATCTGCGGCTGGAAATTCGGTGGAACTACGAAATGCTCTGCTGCTTTTTCGAATTCTCTAGATTGCAAGAGTGGTAGAACGGACTTAAGAGTCTCAATCAACTGAGCTTTGGTTGGCGTTTTATTGTCACTCGCGTCTTGAGCCATGGCGTGGTTCAATGAGCTTATCGCAATAGCCAGAGGTAACGCACGAGCGAGGCCGCCTTGGAACGCTCTTCTGACTTCGACTTTTCCAAACATCATGGGCCCCTTAACGGAATGTTTCAATTTTACTGATAACGTTCGCTTCCGAAACAATCGCGTATTCTAATCAGTGGGGAACCAGCTGTGCGAACGAAAAGTCCAAGGAAACTTGACTCTAAGGCAGCTCGAATTCCGATGCGGGTACGAAAAAACCTACGTGATTTCTCGCGTAGGCTTCGTCTCGGAAAGTGGCGTTTTACGCCGCGGCCCCATACATGCGTGATCCCTTAGGTACGATTACGGATCAACACTAACGCGTGGGACTGTAAGAGTTTGCCGGTGGTTGCGCCAATTGGGTTGGCACATTAAAGCCGCTGTCACTTGGGACACCTTGCTGGAAAGTATTCGTCGCGGGCGGTACTTGTTGAAACGCTGTTGAGCTCGCGTTGAGTGCATCAGCCGCGGGAGCCGTTTCTCTAGGAATGTTCGCGGACATATCTTCAAAGTCGACGATCGCCGGAGGAAGCTCGGCTCCCAAATCGATCGCCATACCTGAGATTCGCCAATTTTGTTCTTCAAGATGCACCGTGAATACGATGTCCGTATTTAAAGTGGAACCATCCTCGTTGAGTTCAGAAAGTTGGCTTTCAACGTATGCCGCATCTTCGTCATTGTCCAGGTAACGGGTTTGGCCGATTTGAAAAGTCGAAAGACCAATTGGCTCGATGGATAGACCGCGGCGTTCAATTTCAGCTTGGGCAGCTGACGTGAGTAGAGCCCGTGTTTGGCCTGCGTTCCCCGTTTTCCAGCTTTCCAGAAACAACGTCACGGTTTCACTAGCAGGCGTTAGGCTGTGCACCGCTTTGCCGGTAATGACGGGAGCTTCCGTCTGCGCGACCTGAGCCGCAGGAGTTTTCGAGACCGTCGATTCGGTAGGTGATTTACTGCTGCAACCGGCGGCCAGTCCAAGCAAAGTGAACATTGCTAAACGCTGACACGACATCTTCATAAGTTCAATTCCATTTTTCGGCTGATTTGGGTTGGTAATCCGATGGCTCGAAAATACGAAATCGCCTGATGCAAAGTCAACCCAGATGCTTGCAGCTTTTACATCACATGCGGTGGCGTTTGCCGCGAACCAAGAAACCCCGGCGGAGATTCGCAATCAGGGGCAAAAAAGAAAAGTGAGAGCGCCGCGACTCGAACGCGGGACCCACGGATTAAAAGTCCGATGCTCTACCGACTGAGCTACGCTCCCAGGTGTAAAACTAAGTTCACACGCGGAAAACGAACCGCATTCAGATGTGATCATTCACAACGAATAAGTTGCATTTTCCCTCAGAAATGCAACTCAAAATCCTGTGTTGCCGTGACTGAGGGGCTAAATTTAACAACAAATCGAGTACCCGCAAGGGCTATCAAAAAAGCTCCCTGCAAAACTCCTCAAACTCAAACTCGATTCACCTGCAAAACGCTTAAAAACGTCTTATTTCGTCCAATTCTGATCGTTTGCCCAGTTATCGATCGTGTCAGATACCGTGTTACCAATGCTGTTCGCAGCTGATTGCCCCAGAATGTTTGTCTTTCCAGCCTTGGTCAATGCCAGAGTTAGCTGACTTTTTCGCTGCCAATCTGCCATCGTAAAATTCCGCACGTCGACGTACGGAAATTCGGCCACCGGAGTAATCTTCCTTACCAGTTGGACGCCTTCCTTGGTATGCACGACATAAAAATGCATGCTCCCGTAGATGCCAATGGCTCCAACTACAATGCCTGCAAGAAACGATGTAAATCGATTCATAGGTTTCCTAATGAAATCCGTCAGTTAATCAGTGGTTCAGTTGCTTAATTCAAATACCAGCAAATCAATCAACTCGAAAAATGCATGCGAGGCCCCGAGCGGTTGCAAAAACTCTATGAGAATCAGCAGACCCGCAGTCTATATCAGACCCAATTCGCCGCAGTCAAGTTCGCCAAAGTCACATTGCGATCCTGGATGCTTCCTCGCAGCCTAATCACGCATGTAGTTGCGACGAGTACATTATACGTGGCTGAAGTCACAACTGATCGCGTTTTCCAATGCGACAGGAAAATTAGTCGACAGGAAGTTTGAGAACCAAGAGATCAACAGCCATGAAATTTTCCTGGCGATCAATCTCCTTGTAGTCTCCTTGCCGTTTTATCTCGTCGCCCCCGAGCCGCCAGAGGCTTCGCCATACAACCGTGAGATACTACTCAGTACAAAATGAAGTGAGCCTGCTCGTTCTCGGATCGAAAAGTAAGACGCCGGCCCGTATCCGCAGCAGCGGTGCAAGTTGGCCGAAGTCAAAGCGACGAACTGTACATAGTACCGTGTTCAAGCGGCAGCGGACGGACCCTGACCAGTTCCTGTTTGAAGCGATGATGTCAATGTCTTAGCAAGGTTCACTCGTGTAGTTGTGGTGAGAACTTAATGCTATAAAACAAAATCGCTGACCGAATTTGGGCGTCGGTTTTTGTCTATACGTTCGATCTACAATGGGCACTTATGTCTTCTCATGATCAGTTAAGTTGGAATTTGCCACTGCACTGGGTTGAGCAAAGCCGCAAGGCAGGCAAGCGAATGCGAGTGGCGGACTCCACCGGCGTCAAGTTGGGCGGGGGAGATATGCTCACTCGTACGATCGCATTGCAACGAGTCCTGCGTCGGCATCTGGCAGTAAGCGAAGGTCACGTTGGCGTGCTTCTACCACCCAGTGTTCCCGCGGCCGTCACCAACTTTGCCTTGACGCTCGACGGAGTTACCAGCGTCAATCTTAACTATACGGCTAGTTCAGCGATCCTTAATCGTTGCCTTGAGACCGCCGATGTAAAGCACGTAATCACTTCGCGTCGTGTGATGGAGAAACTCACATTTGACTTGAAAACGGAGTACCTGTACCTCGAAGATTTGCGAGACCAGATCACGTTGCTGGACAAACTAGTTGCGGTTGTGAAGTCGAAGCTGTTTTCCGCCAACAGTTTGATTGCTAGGCGTGACGGCAAACCTCGAAACGGCGATGACGCCGTCACCGTCATTTTCACAAGCGGATCGACGGGAGACCCTAAAGGAGTCGTTCTAACATACGAAAATATTGCCTCGAATATTCGTTCAGTTCACACTGCTCTTGCGCTGACCGAACGCGATACGATTGTGGGGATTCTGCCATTTTTTCACTCGTTTGGCTATACAGTATCTCTGTGGGCGCCGATGGCGCTTTCCTTGGCGGCTGTTTATCACTACAGTCCTCTTGATGCTCGGCAAATTGGCAAGCTAGCGCAGGACTTCAAGGCGACGATACTATTGACAACGCCGACGTTTTTAAGAAATTACTTGCGAAGAGTTGAGCCTGAGCAATTTAAGACGCTCGAATTGGTTGTAGTTGGTGCGGAGAAAGAGCCGATTGCCCTGTCGGATGCCTTCGAAGAACGCTTTGGTGTTCGACCGATTGAAGGCTACGGTATGACTGAGATGGGGCCATTGGTCTCAGTAAACGTTCCTGCATCTCGAAACCGCGGACCCGATCCTAACTCAGGGTTGTGCGAAGGCTCTGTCGGAAAGCCCTTGCCGGAAGTGGAGGCAAAATTCTTGTCGCTCGAAGGGCACGAACCGCTGGGAGTTAACCAGGACGGTATGCTGTATGTGCGTGGGAAAGGGCTGATGCCTGGGTATATGAAGCGGCAGGATCTGACGGACAAAGCAATGCGCGATGGATGGTATGAGACAGGTGATATTGGCCATTTCGATGATCACGGGTTCATCCACTTGACAGGTCGCCAGAGCCGGTTTTCGAAAATTGGCGGCGAGATGGTACCGCATGGTCTGGTCGAAGAGGCAATTCACAGTTGTATTGGCGGCACCGACGATGAAGGGACAGTGACGGCAGTTGTGACGGCGGTACCGGACGAGAAACGCGGCGAACGGCTAATTGTGCTACATCGCGGCTTAAACAAATCGCCTCGCGAAATTATCGATGCGTTAACCGGTCAAGGATTACCTAACCTTTATCTGCCATCAGAGGATGCTTTCATCGAAGTTCCTGAAATTCCGATTCTTGGCTCTGGCAAGCTTGATTTGAAAGCAATTCGTGATCTGGCCTTGGAAATCACGACACCGTGATGCAAGAGGAAAGTCCTATGTTGTTCTAGAGGCCATCATGCAACAATTCATGTTGATAAAGTTTAACGTTTTGGAGAACTTTAAGCCGATTGTTGAGATAGATTCAACCGGTAGGAATTCAATTTCGGCTGACTAATGATAGCAAAGCAGTTGCTGTTGTTCGCAAATTCTACTTTTAGTTGCATGCACTGTGTCCAACGTTCCTAGTCACACCACCGACCAGCCTGAGCGCAAGCGATTCTGGAAGAGTTTATTGCAGTTGGAAGTTCCGGTATGCGTCACGCTGGCAAGAAAGTCAGTACCGGCAGAACAGGTGATCAAGCTCGTCCCGGGCATCATGATTCACTTTGATATGCCTTGCGACAAGCCGCTCAGCTTGGAAGTCGACGACATTGTGATCGCCCGAGGAGATGTCGTGAAAGTTGGCGACAAATTTGGCTTAAAAATTTTAGCCATTGAAGAACGCGATGAGCGTTGGGTTGATATCTTTGCCGGGCAGTCGGATACCAAAGCCAAGTTGCCTGAAAAGGTCGCGGAAAAGACAATAAACACCGTCGCTCGTTAGCGTTGGATCTGACATTTGCCCCACGAGGGTGTTCTTTACAACGATGAATGCTGATATTCGAAGCATTCCGAATTGCCTTGACGTCGCACTTGAAAATCGGCTATCGCCTACTCTTTAGAAAAAGCGCGGACTTTTTGTAGCTTTTCGGAAATAGCTCCCGAAGGCAAGAGTCGCGCACTTCGAGACTTTGCGACTTGCTGCAATGCTACGCTACCGACATCAATATCGATTTCTATCGCAAGGCTTGATTGTCTTGGGGCTTGCGCAATTTGCATTTGTGCAGACCGGATGTCGTCGTGCAGCCTATACCGAACTATATGTCGAGCAGCTGAACAATGAATCACGCCTGCTCGAAGATCGAATCTACGAATACGACGCCGCCTATCGCAGTCAGGAGACGGAGCTTGAAATGCTGCGTCGTGATAACGAACGGTTACGACACGAACTCATGCAAGGCGAATCGAGCGTATTTCGACCGCGAAGTCACGCTCAGCCACGTGCAAATAATCGATCGTTCGATGAGCTTGACTTTGAATCGGATGTTGAACTGCTGCATCCACCCAGTTCTGGACCTGTCGTTGCTCCGATCCCCGTTCCGGATATCGAAGCGAACAGATCTAATAAAGAACCATCCAGCAGTGAAGAATTGAGCGACCCTTTTGACGATGATGGGCCATCAATCCAGACTCCGTCCAAGGGAATCGAGAGTGAACTTGTTCCACCGAAGATTGAATTGGGACAGCCACCGAGCGCTCTTCACGATGAGGCTAGTAGTCGGCGGAGCCGAACCCTCGACGAAAGCGCTGTAAACGAAGTGGTCGAGCTAGCATCGGCAACAGTGGTGGATTCAGAGTTGAATGATGTATTGGCGTACGGCGCAGAAACTGAGTTGAGCGAAAGCCAAACAGATTCATTTGAGGACGTCGAATTGGTTGCGGTTGAAGATCCGCAGAGCATCGATACTCAACTGCCTAACGTTGATGGGGATGTTGAGCAATTCCGCATTCATTCGCCCTTCGCTGAGGCCTCGGCTGATACCGCTTCGTCCAGCGATCGTGAAGTCGCAAGCAATCAACTTGAAGAGAATGCAAACGGAGATGTGATTGAGATTGCCTTCCATCCGGCCTTTACTCGAGGTCTTGATACGGACCAAACTCCGGGGGAAGACAGCGTACGCGTTGTGCTTCAACCAAAGACCAGCTCAGGTGCAATTGTTGCAACCGAAGGTCTTATGACGATCGTCATTGTCGATCCAAATGCGTCGTCGACGCAAGACGCCAGTTTGCCGCTTCAATTGGGCCGATGGACGCTTACCGAAAACGAACTCGAGCAACGTTTTGAACCGATCGGGTCTGCAAAAGGCTACCATCTTGAGCTGGGACCGCTCAAGAGAAAGCCTGCTAATTCCCAAGTAATCATATTCGTTCGAATTGAATACGAAGATGGACGGAAGCTCGTCAATCGCTTTCCGCTTCAAATGCAAGTCGACGGCATTGGCAAACCAGTGTGGACGCCGCGAATAAAGTAGCAGCGAAACCTATTTCCAGTGACGGTCTGCGAAATTCATGTAGTGCTCCCAATCTTCGGTCAGCATATCATGTTCGCCATCACGGAGGTGGTAACCGATTGATTCGCCAACCGAAACACCTGGTTCTGGCTGATTCGGCGAAGGTAAGCCTTTTTTGCCGAGCAGCTCATATGCGGCGTTGGCCAAGTACGCAGACATGTACTCACCCTTAGGATCGGCCCACGTGTCTTTAGTTGCACTTGCGATATAGACCGGACGCGGTGCGATCGATGCGATAAGCATATGTTGGTCAATAGGCAGCTTGGCAGGGTCTTGGTTGTACTTCTTGAAGTTACTGTTAAACCAGTGAGGGAACGCAGTATTGATGCGCCACACGGTTTCACCAAAGTTTCGGCGACAAAGTGCGGCTCCGCCACAGCCAGAGTTATTCGCAAACACAAGAGAGAAACGAGTATCGGTAGCTCCAGCCCATAACGCTGTTTTGCCAAGCCTCGAATGGCCAATTACCGCGATTCTATCAGCTTTTACCTCAGGCTGTTCCAGCAAAGCATCGGCGCAACGAGAAAGTCCCCAAGCCCAACCAGCAATGGTGCCCCATCGTGCAGGGTGCTCTTCGTCAATTTTGTGTTGAGGAAATAGACTGTGAACTCCGTTGTCGAAACCGTCATCAAAATCAGGATCAATATCCCCGTAGTAAACCGACGCAAGTATGTAGCCACGACCGGTAATTGAATCGATCGGCGTACGTCGGCTATTTCCACTGCGTGTACCAGCGTTCGTCTTGTTGTTGGTGATTCCGTTGGAAGGATCATTGCGCATCCAAGATTCCGTCAAGCGAATGCTGGGATCGGCGGATAAAGTGTGGTTCCCAGAAAAGTTTGGCATTAAGAACGTGCCCGTAACGGGGACATTTTCCGGGGGCATAAAGAGTATGAGTGCAACGGTATGTTCTTTGTTGGCTACCTTAATCGTGACATGCAATTCTCGTAGCCGAGTGTTCGAGTCTTTGAGCAGGCCCTCATGAATTGTCTTCGACGACACTTCAATGGATTCGTTCGAATTTGTCGCAAAGCCATACTCGAACTCGGCAAGTTGATTTACAAGGTAGCTACGATGTTCGTCCCACTGCTGCGCTGAATTTATTTGTTGACCATTTGGTCCAGACAATAGATTGGGCAAATTTTCGACCACAGCTTTCGATTCATCATAATTTGCTTCCGGGACTTGGCCGCTGGCGGGGGCATTCCCAAAATACAACGCAGCGGTGATAGCGAGAGGCAGGCAAGCGACGGCTTGCGGCGAAATCCAGAACTGTGACATCGGCGGGACTCTTCGGAAGGATTGGATCTTTTCAATTCTAGGAGACCAAGTCCACGCCCCTTAGGTGCCCTGGACCGGCGAGAAATGCTATAATAACCGAAATGCTAGGCGATGTCCCCTACCGCATTACTTGACTTGTAAAAGTGTTGCGTCTTTGACTCTCATCATTTATTGAAAGGTATCTTCGATGGAAAACGCGAATGGCTCGAACCGTCGCACGTTCGTTAAGACTATATCAGCAGCAGTAGCCGCTGGAACCGCTGCAGGCGGTTTTTACAGTAGTCGCACATACGGTGCTGAAGATAAAAAGCTTGGATACGCCTTGGTTGGCTTGGGCAGCCTAGCAACCAATCAGATTGCACCTGGCTTGCTCAAATCGAAACACTGCAAGCTGACAGCCATCGTCACTGGTACGCCTTCGAAGGAAGATGTCTGGAGCGAAAAGTACGGTATCTCTAAAGACCATATCTACAACTATGAGACCTTCGACAAAATCGCGAACGATGACACCGTTGACGTGATCTATATTGTGCTTCCCAATGGCATGCATGCAGAATATGTCAAGCGGGCCGCAAAAGCAGGCAAGCATGTGTTCTGTGAAAAGCCGATGGCGAATACCTCAGAGGAATGTCGTGAAATGATCGCGGCATGTAAAGAAGCGGATCGCCAATTGGGTATCGCCTATCGCTGTCAGTTTCATCCATTGCACCTCAAGTGTATGGAGTTTGCGAGGGATAAGACTTTCGGAGAAATGCGTCATATTGAAGCGGGCTTCGGTTTCAAAATCGGTGATCCAACTCAGTGGCGTCTAAAGAAGGACTTGGCTGGTGGCGGCGCCCTGATGGACGTTGGGGTTTACGCTTTACAGGCATGCCGTTATTTGACAGGCGAAGAGCCCGCGGAAATAGTTGCGCAAGAAACTAAGACAGACCCAGTGAAGTTTGCTCAAGTCGACGAAACCATCGTGTGGACGATGAAGTTCCCCTCCGGTGTAACGACAAGCAATACCACGACTTATAATTTCAATGGGGTTAATGGCTTCCGCGCGTATTGTGACCGAGGCCAATTCGGACTGGATCCTGCCTTCAACTATACCGGAAACAAAGGTAGCACCTCGCGCGGTCCTATTGAGGCTGAATCGACCGATCAATTTGCTGACGAAACGGACGCGTTCGCTCGAACTATTCTAAGCGATGAGCCCAACAAGGTTCCTGGTGAAGAGGGTCTGAGAGATCTTTTGGCTGTCGAGGCTATCTACCAATCGATCAAAGAAGGCAAAGCGATTAAACCGGGTACTGTTTAACATCGGTCCGCAATATCGCAGTTTAGATTCATCATCAAATCGAACGCTTGGGGGCGGTTTGCTGGCATTGGTAAGTTTTGCCAATGCCACGTGAAATTTATCGGTTGATAAGGCTTTTTATTAAAGCTTTCTTCCCGTCGTTCGCAGTTGACCTATCGTTGCAGAGCGTTTTTTCTTATCAGAAAGGCTAAGGAAAGCCTTTAAACCTTTGCACTCAACTGCCAGTATGTGGCAAGTCGACGGATCACGAGATGCATTCACCGGTAGGAAATAGTTTGATTGGTAGCCATCGATACCTGCAAGTGCTCAAGCTTGCTGCGTTAGCTTTGGTGCTTTCCAATCTGACATCTACTGTAGTTGCGCAGAACGAGCTTCGCATTCGCGACCTGTGTCGTATCAAAGGCCAAGAAACTAACACCTTGCAAGGTGTTGGGATCGTTGTTGGCTTGAAGGGGACTGGCGACGGTGATTCCAAGCCTATGGCAAGAGCACTGGCCCGCATGATGTCCTTGATGGGGGCACCTATTGCTGCTGATGTGCAAGGTCAATTACAAACTGCGGATATCGAAAATTCTAAGAACGTCGCGATGGTCTTTGTCACCGCGACGGTGCCCGCGGGAGGCTCGCAGCCCGGTGACCATCTTGATTGTACGGTGAGTGCCATTAAAGCTAAGAGCCTCGAAGGCGGTCAGCTCCTGCTTACGCCTTTGTTGGGACCGCGGCCAGATTCTCCAGTGGTTTACGCGATGGCGAGCGGGGCAGTCGCACTCGAGAATGCTACCCTGCAGACTACCGGAAAGATATCTGCAGGATGTAAGATGGAGATGGCCGTTCAAACCAATTTCGTCGAATCGAACACATTCACATTGATCTTGGACGCAGATCACAGTTCATTTGGGACTGCACAATATATCGAAGATCGCGTGAATGATGAGTACCGAATGGGGATCGGCGGAGGCACTAGTACGTCGCAAATGGAAGTTCCTGCGACCGCTCTTGATCAATTGCATGTCCAGGTGCGAATACCCAACACGTATGCCGATCGGCCTGTGCAGTTCATTTCGCTGATCCTAGATCTGCCGGTCGTCAACTTGCGCGGCAATAAGCGCGTTGTCATTCGGGAGCGAGAAGGAATCGTCGTCATTGGGGACGACGTCACCATTTCCCCGGTTGCCATCTCTCATAAAAATCTCACGATTTCCGCAGGCGGAAAAGGCGGTGGAGGTTCATTTGTGGGAACAACGACGACTGGCGTTCCTGCTGAGATGCCGACGCTGCAAAACTTAGTCAATTCTCTCAACGTCCTCTCAGTTCCAACAGATGACATCATTGCGATAATCAAGGCTCTCAAACGTCAAGGCAATTTATACGGCGAATTGGTGATCGAATAGTTTTGTTCGAGATCGCAAATAACTTTATTGAAAATTCCGATCAACGAAAAATCATCTCAGTAAAGCCATTTTTCACGTCGAGAACGTGTGCGATAAAGCCTCAGCGAAATATCATGCAGATCAACAATCTTTCCGGTACGTCGATTCCGAACCGCAACGACTTTGTCGCAAGGCAGGCCGAATCGGCGCTCAGTGATAAAATACAAGTGCCGAGTTTGTTGAGTGACAAGAAACTAGATGGTTCGAAAAAGTCGCCAAGCGATGGAGGCGAGTTGAAAGAAGCGTTTCAGAACTTCGTCGGTCAGACATTGTTCGGCGAGATGCTCAAATCGATGCGTTCAACGGTTGGGAAATCTCCATACTTTCATGGCGGTCAGACCGAAGAGATCTTCAGTAGTCAGCTCGATCAAGTCCTGAGTGAAGAGCTAACCAAGTCATCCGCCGCCAAGTATTCCGACCCCATGTTTGAGCTCTTCCAACTCAACCAGCGCCGCTAAAAAGGTGTCAGGACTGAATGGCACTGTTGAAATTCCATCGGCGCAGAAGTCGTCTAGTGGCAGATCGAAATTTTCTGTAAAATCTCGATCGTCATTGCGAGTGATCTAGTCATAATCCCTTGCTTTGGCGTATTTTCTAAGAACCTTCTTTGGTGAGCTGCAACTACAACCAAGGAAGGTTTTTCTATGCGCACTATATCGCATCGACCTGTCTATCGCAGCTTCAGTTTTGCCGATGCACTGCAACCATTCTTGCTGCAGGATGGACTCCCGTTCTCGCAAGTACTCGCTCCCGAGCGGATCGCTACCGTGTTCCAAAAACACGGAAGCTTGTTTGGCGGTATCTATACCACCGCCATTACGCTGTGGGCTTTCATCGGGCAAGTCTTACGCGATGGGAAAGAAGCGGCCTGCCAAGCTGCCGTGGCGAACGTGGTCGCCTACTGCCAGCTTACTGGGAAACCGGCTCCCACCCACGATACCGGCGACTACTGCGTCGCACGTGCAAAGCTCTCCGAGCATGCACTGCGTGAGCTGAGCTGCGAAGTTGCAGCTGATGCACAAAGCGACGCAGATTCCGCTTGGCTTTGGCAAGGCCGCAACGTTTTTTTGATCGATGGCTTTACCTTCATGATGGCCGACACGCCTGAGAACCAAGCAGAGTATCCTCAGCATACCGCACAGAAGCCAGGTGTTGGCTTTCCTATCGCTCGCGTGCTAAGCATCCTCTCTTTAGCAACGGGATGTTTGGTAGATGCCGCAGTCGGTCCTTTTGCGGGCAAAGGCACTGGCGAAACGGCTTTACTAAGGAAGCTCTTGGATGTTTTCAAGCCAGGAGATGTCGTGGTTGCCGATCGCTACTTCTGCAACTACTGGCTGATCGCTATGCTCATGCAGCGAGGTGTGCATGTTTGCTTCCGCAAGCATCAGAAACGGCCTACGGACTTTCGCAAAGGAAAGCGATTGGGATGGGACGATCACTTGGTCAGTTGGGTACGACCGGCCCGACCATCGTGGATGTCGGCTGAGCAATACGCAAGCATGCCCGAGAGGATTGAGCTTCGAGAACTACGTTACGTGATAAGTGCACCGGGGCGCAAGCAAAGTTCGATTATTGTCATTTCGACGTTTGTGCAAGATCAAGGCGAGGAAGGCGTGAGCTTTGAAGAGATCGCCGAGTTATATTCCTTTCGTTGGAATGCCGAGTTGGATATCAGAAGTATCAAGACGTTTTTGAACTTGAATCATCTCCGCTGTAAAACCCCCGCGATGGTTCGTCGAGAATTCTGGACGACCATGCTGGCATACAATCTAATTCGCGTCGTGATAGCGGGAGCGGCAGCGCTGCATGAGCGTCGACCGCGAGAAATCAGTTTTACGACGGCATGTCAATATGTGCTTGTTGGTTGGCTCAACGCGATGCTAAACTTGAGCGAAGCCGAGAGGCTGTCATACAGCGTGAGATTGCTGGCGCAAATAGCAGCTTGTCGCATCGCCAATCGCCCGGATCGTTTGGAGCCGCGCGTCGTCAAGAAACGCCGGGACAGTTATCGCTTGATGATGGAGCCGCGACCGACCCTCCAGGCTAGACTACTAAAAGGCGATAACCTCTTCGAAACTTAACAGTTACGTACGCAACAGTGACATTCGTGTCAGGACTCGTTTTCTTGCCTTTTTTCGCGTATGGTCGCGCCTGTGTTTTGCTACGTTTCGTAGCGTATTATCAGTAGATTCATCCTTACAGCAGGCTTCTGACCTCAACGGATCCCCCGGTTTAAAACGAGTCCTGACACCTTTTTGGGTGGGTGAGGTGGTCGATCATGCAGCGGAGAGTCTCGGGGCTGACGTGATGCTCGATTCCTTCGGCATCAATTTCGGCTTGGACATCACTTACACCGATCGCCTTCAGGAAGTTCACGACGGTTGCATGGCGCTTTTCTGCCTTCTTGGCCAGTTTCAGACCTTCTGTCGTTAATCCTATCGGGCCATATGGTTGCGTTGTGACTAGCCCTTCTTTTTCGAGTCTGGCAATGATCTTGCTGGCCGTAGGGCTGGCGACCTGGAAATGGGACGCCACGTCTACCAAGCGGCATTTGCCTGAACGACTGCTGATGTGATACACCGCTTCCACATAATCTTCCGCTGTCTCCAGTGCGTGATCGGCCCGTGTTCGCTGGTGTTGGTTGTCTCGAGTGGAAATTGTTCTTGCATCCTTTCAAAAAGAATGTTGACAGAATATTAGCAATGGCTAAACTTTGCAAAGATTAGCCTTGGCTAATTTGAGGTTGGGTTGCCCGAGAATACGAAACATGTGTTGTTTTGAAAGGATCGATTCATGGGGGAAAAACAAACTGGAGTTTGGCGTTCGAGGCAAGCGTTTACACTTGTGGAATTATTGGTTGTCATTGCGATAATTGGCATTTTGGCATCGATAACTTTGCCTGCCGTCCAGTCAGCGAGGGAAGCTGCACGGATGGCACAAAGCACAAGCAATCTGCGTCAGATCGGGTTGGGAATTCAGAATTACGAATCCTCGTCGCGGCGTTTGCCACCAGGGTACCTTTCCGAGTCTGCTGCACCTTCGGCGAATCCAACGACGCTCGACAACGGGCCCGGCTGGGGCTGGGGAGCCGCTATTCTACCCTTTATTGACCAATCATCGACTTACGTGAAGCTTGATTTTTCTCAATCGTGCTACAGCGAAACGATGAAAACGATTGTGCGGACTCGAGTCCCGCTTTTCATCAATCCAAGTGCTGACAATATACGCGGTGATGCGGTTGTTCGTGACGAAAGTGGCAAGGAGCTTGCAAGATTCGGGAGGTCTCATTATCTGGCAAATGCGGGGCACGACGAGCCCTGGGGAGTCGAACCTCCGTTGCTAGATTGGTCGTCGCTCGCTAATGGGCCGTTCTACCGCAATTCAAGCGTTTCGCTTACTCAGGTTTCAGATGGGCTGTCAAATACTGTATTTGTCGGCGAACACACGACGATTAGCGATAAAACATGGGTGGGCGTCGTTCCTGGTGCGGTGTCCTGCCCAACTGACCCACTTCGATTTCCATTTTCAGAGTGTGACGGAGCTGCGACTTTTGTCTTATGTCACTCCGGCCCTGCCACTGGGGAAGACGATCTCATCCACCCCCCCTCGTATCCGACTTGCCATGTCTGTCAGCAATACTCAGTCTGGAAAACGCGCGGTGGTCTGATTCTGCGAGGCGATGGAAGTGTTCAGTTCGTACCAAGATCCATTAACTTAGACGTTTGGAAGGCAATGAATAGCATGAATGGTGGCGAAGTTCTTCCGGAGTTATCGTTATGGTAAAGTCGGCGTTGAACAGTTGGACTGAAGTCGCAAGTTTAGCCTCGGCAAGTTCATCTCGCGGCGTAGCGCTGCTAATCTTTGGGCTACTTTTCTTGCTCTGCACAATCGTTGGTTGTGGGAGTTATCCGGAGGCGACGAGTGCCGAATCGCAAGAGTTGATTGCTCGACTATATACCGCGTGCAACACTGCGGATTGGGACCGTTTGGAAAGAGTTGAGCAGCGTTTCAACGCGTTGGTTCGCGATGGGTTGATTTCGCCGACCGAACAAGATGCATTTAACGACATTCTCGGCCATGCACACGCCAACGACTTCGGTAAAGCGGCGGAGATGGCAATGGAGTTCGCCGAATCGCAGGTCCGTTGATCGCTGGGTGGGCAATGGCATTTGGGATTCCGGAGTTCGAATTCGAGCCGACAGACGAGTCCCCTGAATTCCTTACAAAGCGGAATGGACGTGTCAGCACCAAAAGGACTCGTCCTGTTCGACGTTAGATGTGTGCTAGAGCGTTACGCGTCGAATCGTACCCGCTCGTATAAGCGAGTTTGCATTTCCAGGTCGCTTCACCTACTTTCTCGTAGTAGAATAGGAAGGATAGACGATTCTAAACTGCGGCTGATACGAGGGGCTCGTTTCATGAAAACTGGGAAGTCATTGGCAACGAGCGTTCGTTTTGCATTGATTTTGCTCGGCGGGTCTGGCCTGGCTCGTCCTGCCACTGTCCAAGCTGATGAGCTTGTTTTTACCAATGGTACCGTGCTTTCGGGCGTCAGGCTCGACGCAAATTCTTCGGAGACAGTTGCCACGTTCGAATTGGAAGATGGCGTTAAGATTGGGTTAGCTCCGTCTTCGATTCGCGTTGTCCAAGAAGACCCCAATGCGGCCCTCTATTTGAAAAACGCCGGTAAAATCCGAGACACAGTCGAATCACACGCCGGCATTATTAAATGGGCGAATGATAAGGGGCGGCGAGATATTGCATTGGCGCATACGGAACGATTAGTTGAGCTTGAGCCTAAAAATGCTGCCGCATGGCGATTGCTTAAATATGAGGAAACTAGCGGCGGTTGGATTCCTCAGGAACGCTACTGGCTATCGAAAGGTATGATCCGCGAGGGGGCGCGATGGAAATTGCCTCAGGATGCGGCGATCGCTAAAGCAATCGAGGACCGAAAAAAAGCAAGCTACGAAATCAAACGACGGGTCGATGCAAGCATGCGTGATCTGCTCGCCAATAACAACCGAACACCTGCGGCAAAAATTTTCTTTGCCGAGCTGAGGGATCCGAATGCGCTGGCTCCCCTACTTGAGCAGCTGAAAGAACATAATACCAACCAGGAGATGCGTTCTTATCTCGTCGATGTTATTGCGAGGTTGGACACCAATGCCGTCAGTACGGCACTTGTCTCGATTTTGGTCGCTGAAACCGATGCGATGATTCGAAATCGTTGTATCGATTACTTGCTCGCGCGCCCGCGTGAAGCTGCGATTCAGAAACTGCAGTCGTATTTGACGAACGGCGACCCACTGAAGGATCGGCCAGAAGTCATCAATCGAGCAGCCGAAGCTCTTGCGGAAATTGGAGACGAGCGTTCTATCCAGCGACTGATCGATGTGTTGGAAACAAAGCATCGGCGGCCCGCTGGGCCTTCTACAACCACTAACGTGGGGCAGGTCAACGGGAACGCGGGCTTCGGAAGTGGAGGTGCGAAACTGGTTGAGTTTGTATCGCAAAACCAAGGTGTCTACGATGCACTGCAAAGAATTACCGGTCAAAGTCTATCATACAACAAAGTTGAATGGCTAAACTGGTACGCTTTGACTTATGCGGATACGGGATTGAATCTTCGCCGCGATCCTTAACCAGATTGTACGCCCAGAGAATCGTTGAGTTACAAAAAAACAGCACAGGGCGACTCCTGTGCTGTTTTGCGTTTAGAGGTTGGGAGATCACTCAGGAAGCTTGCCGGTTTCCACTTTCGGAAATTCGCCGGTGAGAGACTTCATAAAATTAACCAAGTCCGATCGACCTTCTGGCGTAAGTTTGAAGGGCTTAATTTTATCGCTCAAGTATGGGTTGGGATGTCCGCCTTTGGCATACCAATCGACAACTTCCTCAAGTGTCTTTTGTGAGCCGTCATGCATGTAGGGTCCCGTTTGATCGATGTTGCGCAGCGTAGGCGTTTTGAATGCACCTCTGTCAGCATCAACTTTGGTTTCGACAAATCGTCCCAAATCTGGTTCGGCACTTTCCATTCCGACACCAAGATTGTGATACTTTTCGTCGGTGAAGTTTGAACCAACATGGCAAGCCGCGCAATTTGCTTCCGCTGAAAAGAAAATAGCTCGACCTCGTTTCGCTGAATCGCTCATCGGATTCGCATCGGCTGCTTTCTTAAGAGCCATATACTGATCGTAGAGTTCTTCGTCATCTTCTTTTAGCGCTTCCAAATCTTCAATATCTTCGGCAAAGCTCTCTTCAAAACGTCGGAGCGGTTCGTAGAAGTCGTAGGGAGCTGGGCCTGTAACAATGGCTCGCTCAAAAGTTGCAATAGCACGTCCAACGTCGTCAATGTTTACTGGACGGCCGAAGACTTTTTCGAACTGCAGAACGTAACCAGGTATCTTCTCCAGTGTCTTGATGGCAGTCTCATGAGTATTGCCCATTTCAATTGGGTTTGCGATCGGCCCAACGGCCTGTGCTTCCAATGAATCGGCGCGGCCATCCCAGAACTGTGCCTTGCTAAGGATGCGATTGTAAGACGTTGGTGAGTTTCGATTTCCTTCCTGCCCTCTTACGCCAACACCGAACCTAGTTTCTCGAGCATAGCCAGTGTCGGGATGATGACAATCTGCACAGGATACCGTTCCATCTGAAGACAGTCGACGATCGAAATACAACTGTCGACCAAGTTCCAATTTTGCCTTGGTGATCGGATTGTCTTCTGGGATGTAGATTCCACTTTTGCCTACATCCAAGCCAGTAGGCAAAACAACTTCCAGTGGTTTATGGTTTTCCGGATTCGCCAGATACGATTTGATCTCTTCGAGAGTCGCATGCTCACCTTGTGCAATTCCGGCGTGAATGCCCGGCGCCAACAAGTCAAGCTGGGCCGACTCGTTTTCGACTGCCGAGGAGATGCTCGCTACGGAACATAGCAGGCTCAATGAAAAAGCCGGTTTGAAGATACTATTCAGCATAAATTGAAATCGTGAATTTTTCATAAACGCAGATTGGTAAAGAGGTAAGTTTGAACGGCGGGAATCAATACATCAGCATAGCCTATTTCGAAGGCTTAGTCCATTTCGTTCACTCGATGACGGAGGCGTTGTGACGAGTTGTCGCAGTGTGCAAAGGTGTTCTTGCCGAGCAGAACCGCTCACTGCGGAGTTTTTCAATCACTATTCGGCACCTTCATGAATACGATATAAATGGCCGTCGGTGCGAATCAGCAAATCATTTTGGATGAAGCCTGGCGAAGCAAGCAGACGCTCACCCATCTCGTTGCGGGCAATTTGCAATGCTTCAATTTTATCTTTCTGCAAACTGAACTCAAGAATCGTACAGTCGCCTTGCTCGCTACAAAAGTAAACGTGATCGTTTACCTTAACAGGCGAAGCCGAAAAATTGCCGCCAAGACGTTGACGCCACTCTGATTTACCAGTCTTCGCGTCGATCGCCGAAGCGATGCCACTGTCACTGACCATTATAAGAAAGCGGTCAAATGTGATCATGGAAGGAGTGTTCGGGACATTCGAATCGATGGTCCAACGAACGTGCGTGTCTGTTACGTTGCCACTTCCGTTTGGATCGATCGCCATGAGCACCGGAGTATTGTAGCCGGTGGATATGCACACCAGCCCGCTTACGACGACCGGACGTGGCACGACCGAATAGCCTTCGTAATTTACTCTCCATATCTCAGCGCCCGTTGATGGGTTGAGACTTTGCACCACATTCGAGCCTGGGACGATCAGTTGGGCTTTGCCCATTACATCGACTAGCAGTGGAGTGCAGAAGGAGAACTTGCTTTCAGCATCCGTATCCCGCGGGCATTGCCAAGCGATTTTGCCATTGCTTTTATTCAGTGCGATAGTTTCGCTGACGGTAGCACCGTCACGGGTAAAGATGAGAAGATCTTCGTAGCAAATCGGCGAACCGCCATTTCCGTGAACAGGATCATAGCGCAGTTCGGTATTGCGCCACTGGATGTTGCCATCAAGGCTTACGCAAGCAGTTCCTTGATGTCCGAAATGGACGTATATGTTTTGACCATCAAAAACGGGCGTGGAGCTAGCGTGGCTGTTCTTTTTGTGAATCTTAGAAGCGTCTGACATGGGCTCGCGGAACAATTCTCGCGTCAGACTTACTGAGCCAGTTTCTGCATCGAGTATGACGATCGACAAGACGAGTTCAGACTTGCCAGTCGTTTCCTCTTCAACGGCGTTGGTTAGGTATATGCGATCGCGGACCACGACCGGGCTGGACCAACCTTCACCAGCAATCGCTGTTTTCCATAACACATTCTTGGAGGAATCCCACAGTGTCGGAGCCGACTCGACGGGTGCCACACCTTGTCCCGTCGGACCTCGAAATTCGG
This sequence comes from Njordella aestuarii, assembly GCF_056494165.1. Taxonomy (NCBI): domain Bacteria; kingdom Pseudomonadati; phylum Planctomycetota; class Planctomycetia; order Pirellulales; family Pirellulaceae; genus Njordella; species Njordella aestuarii. The sequence goes on along the minus strand of NZ_CM151397.1, from coordinate 4,112,989 downwards.
GCCAGTTAGCTTGAACGCAGCAGAGAGGTATCGTTGCGAAGACGAAGTGAAGCATGAATTTTAAACACAAGCGTCGCCATCTTCTTGGACGGGGGTACAATTCGGTCTTGGCTGCATTCATGGCTGACATTGAACAGATCGAGGTTGGTAGAAGCTCGCAGCATTAGAGTGATGTGCATTTTGGGTGAGCTTCGTGGAATTGGTTTTGCGCTATTGTAGCTGTGAACTGATTGATTTGAGACGCACCAGACGGAAGTTCATCCAACTTTTGCCACCTACACGTTGAACGAAAGATTGCGTAGACTGGGCACGCGCGGCGGCATCGGGGCTCTACGCGTTTGCAAACAAAGCGGCCGAGTTTTACTAGTTTCGGAGATTATTCGAGTGGCGGATGAGTCAGGCGCGATACGCCGAATCGTTGAACTTTATACTGACGGTGCGTGCCGAGGAAATCCTGGCCCCGGTGGTTGGGCTTACGTCCTGCGAGATTTTGCCACTGGGCAGGAGCGCGAGGGTAGTGGCGGTCAGCTTGACACGACCAACAACCGCATGGAACTTATGGCGGTTATTGAGGGGCTGAACGCATTGAAACGTCCTTGCAACGTCAGGCTTTACTCTGATAGCAAATACGTGCTTCAGGGACTTGAAACCTGGATGAAAGGCTGGAAAAAAAACAACTGGCGGCGGAAGACCGGGAGCGGATTTGCGCCAGTCAAAAATGATGACCTATGGAAACGACTCGACGAACTGATTCATCATCACAAAGTTCAGTTTCACCACGTCGCAGGTCATAGCGGTCATCCTGAAAACGAACGCTGCGATGTGTTAGCCGTCGCCGCTGCAGAGGCAGTCCGCAATTCTTGACTGGTAGTTCGATGCCAGTTTGGTATGCAAGTGTTCAACCTTCTTCAATGGCTTCCTTGATTTCCCTGACGATGCTTCCGCGGGTCATGCATCGCTGCAGGATCCGTTTGACATCGACGCCAAACTGTTTGCCGATCCAGATTGCCAGATCAACGTCTCGAATGCCTTCATACTGGTTGACGAGCTTTTCGTCGTGAAAAATCGTATTCGTGTCGCAGTCGAAACCGCTTTCGTGGGCATCCGTCAATTTGTCGACTACGATTTGCGGAATACCACGCGCTAGGCAATGCTGTTTCGACCAAATCGTATCGCCGTCGCATTCCTGCAGCCAGTCAAGCAATTCGTATTCGTTCATAGAAGCTAGCCCCTAACAGTTAGCAACATTGAGGTTAACGGCCTTGCTAGGTTGGGCACACCTTGCTTCAAGGACGACATCTTCAGCAATCTTTTTACTATGATAGCGAGTGAAGCGTCGTGCAGTTAAACTTGCAGTACAGTATGTGTCTTACGAATTCATCAGTGACGAAGGCGATAAAAGCATAACATGAGATTGCTTGGTATTTTATTTCTATTATTTGCGTCATCTTTGCATACAGGAACGATCATTTCAACTTCAGTTGTCGCTCAAGACTCAGCTTGGAAAAACGATCCGTTTGTGGCAAAGCTTGAGCCACGCGAGTTTAAAGATACGGCTCAAACAATGTTGCGTTACCGATTCTATGCCCCCAGTGTGCGTAGTGAAAGTAAGTTGCCGCTAATCATCTTCTTGCATGGGGCTGGTGAACGTGGCGAAGACAACATAAGTCAATTGAAGCATGGCGTGAAACAGTTTGTTAGTGAATCGTTTCAAGACGATCTGCCGTGCTTTATGATTGCCCCACAGTGTCCTGCCGATCGCCGATGGGTTGATGTTGATTGGTCTGTGCAAACGGTGGAACAACCCAAAGAGCCCACAGCTGAGATGTCGGCACTACTCGAGTTAATCGAATCTGTCCTGCAGGAATTTCCAGTTGATCAAGATCGAGTCTACATTACTGGATTATCCATGGGTGGCTTCGGGACCTGGGACGCGGTTTTTCGTCGTCCAGATCTGTTTGCGGGAGCTGTGCCGATCTGCGGTGGTGGCGATCCGAAACTTGCGGCAAATATTAAAGAACTACCTGTATGGTGTTTCCACGGTGATTCTGATCCTGTTGTTACGGTAGAGCTTTCACGAGCGATGATCGCTGCCATAAAACACGCAGGAGGCAATCCGAAGTATACCGAGTATCCGGGAGTAGCGCACGATAGTTGGACGCAAACATATTCTGAGAAATCCATCTTCCACTGGCTTTTTGAACAACGTCGAACGCAACAAGGGAATAACTAAAATGAAATGGCTCATGAGTCTTCTTGTGTTGGGATGGTTTGGCTTGCAAGTAGGTGCGCAGGAATCCTCAACCAATAACAACTCTTTGCGGCTCGATCTGACTAACGAAGATTCGCCTGCTGTCTTTCTCGGTGACAATCTGATTACACGATATGTTCCAACGTCTAATACCAAGCCGATTTTGTATCCACTACGTTCTGCTAGCGGCCTGTCGCTCACGCGAAATTATCCCGTAGCCGACGCAATGCCGGCAGAGAAGAAAGATCATCCGCATCACCGGTCGTTTTGGTTCAGTTACGGCGAGATCAATGGGATCGATTATTGGTCGGAAGAAGCCAAAGACAAACAAGGCTATATCGTAACAACTTCTGTTGATACTTCGGAGAGTGGAGACGCGGGGGTTGTTTTAACGACGGAATGGGAATGGCAAGGCCCAGATCGATCGCCGCAGGCAGCTTCCCGGCAGGTATTTGCCTTTAGTAAAATCGAGTCTGGCGTACTGATCGATTGCGATATTGTATTAACCGCAACTGAGGCAGATTTACATTTTGGTGACACCAAGGAGGGGGCCTTCGCGGTTCGCGTCGGCGGCGCGATGAAGGTCGATGCGAAACAGGGCGGAGCCATTTTGGACAGTGCTGGAGCAAAGAACGATGTCGCGTGGGGGAAAGATGCACGTTGGGTTCAGTATGTAGGGCCAGCAATTACGAATTTGCCAGAGGTTCCCACTGAGGGGGCCGGGAAAGAGTTGGAGTTTGCAACTGGCGGCATAACGATGCTGGTTCATCCGACGACTTTTGGTTATCCTGGACGGTGGCATGTCCGTACATACGGCTTGTTTGCTCACAACCCGTTTGGAGTGAGCGACTTTGTTTCGAGTCTGCCTGCGAAAGAGGGCAGTGAGTCGGAACGCGTCGGCGGATTCATGCTACATAAGGGCGACAAGCTGCATGTGCGGTATGGTGTGTTACTGCATGATGGAGAGCTGGCTGCTCAGGTAGTTGATAAAATTTGGCAAGATTTTGCAGACAGGTAACCGGATTTGGACGAGCCACAGGAATTTTTCCGCACGAATTGCCCGATGTGCAACAAGCGTGTGAAAGTACCGCCGAAGTTGGCGGGCAAAAGTGTCCCCTGCCCCAAGTGCGGAAGCGCTATCAACATTCCGCTGCTGCCTTCGACACAGCCAGAAGATCTTTGGCTGGATGACTCGGAAGCCACTGCGGCGGGCACTGAATTTCCTGCTAGTGGAGTCGGCGAGTCGAAAACACCGTCGACGCAAAACGAGCCGGACAAAGCCAAACCCTTGCCCGCAGTACCCTCACCGGTCAAGTCGATTAGCGCCGAGCCTGAAGACGATTTCAAGTTTATCGAGGATACCCCGTCGGCGGCCAAGCCCGCTTCAGTGAGAGGCGTGCTTGATGAAATAGACCTGGGCGAATTCGATCTATCTGCGCTGGGACCGCCCCCGAAAGTAAGTGACGATCTTTTCGACGCCGGCGCGATCAGTTCCGCTCTGAACGATGCGAAAAGTGATAGCGATGAATTTCGGTTTGCATGTAAAGTCTGTGGTACCGCGCTCTACGCTCGCCCAAGTCAAATTGGGGATATGACTCGGTGCCCCGATTGCTACAGCGAGTTCTCGATTCCGCGACCTGCTCCTAAGGTTGTGACCAAGACCGCTTTTCGGCCAGATGAGTCGCCAGCAGTGGCGTTTCAACCATCCACAGGAAAGAATCGTCGCGACGATCCAAGCACCACCAGCGCGGACGAGTTCTTGCGAAAGGCTGAGCTTGAGTTAGATAACGAAGATGAGAAGCAGCGAATTGAGTCCTATGATTTTGATACGCATGGCTTCATGCAGCGCGCGTTCGGATTTCTGACTGATTTTAATGTTTACGTGATGGCGCTTGCGCCTGGTTTCTTGTTTGGATTGGTTCTCTTTGCCGCACAAGCGGTGTGGGATTTAGGCGCTCAAAAGAACGAGACGCTCGCGACTTTAGGCGTCGTCTTGGTGATGTCAATCTTTGGTGCTCCCCTGCTGGCTGGAACAATGGTCAACGGACTCGCAATTTTGGAAGCCACGGCGAACAAGCAGCGTCGGGTCAGCCAGTGGCCGGCCTTTAACATTACCGAGTCTTTCGGCGAAATATTCATGCTGATAATTGCGGTAGCATTGGCCGGAGTGCCGGGTGGCTTGTTAGGCTGGGGAGCTTCCGCCCTAAACATGCCGTATTTTCTCGGCATCGCAGTTACTCTATTCAGTATCTGGTTCTTCTTTCCAATCATTGTGTTAGGCATGCTCGACAATCAAGCGATAACCGAACCGTACAGTTCGGATGTCGTCGCTTCAATGGGCAAAAAACCGGACTCTTGGGCTGGGATGTATACGCTCAATGCGCTTGCATCCATTTTGGTCTTTGTGTTGATCGTCACGATGTTGGGTAGCAATGGGGTCATGAAGATGCTATCGGCGATGGTGCTGCCGTTAGTGATTTTCTTCGTCTTCCGCCAACTCGGGAATCTCGCTGCAAACATTGGCGATGTGACGAATATCGCGTTCGACGCAGAAGACGAAGAAGCGGAAGAATAGAAAATGTTAAAGCGAGGAATTTTCCGTTACGGCGATCCGTTGAACTTTCAACCTGCATCGTCTAGTTAGCGGACAGTCATTCTGATTCGTTCATTTTCCAAACCAGTGCGATTTTTGCTATGATGTTGGGGAGAATATTCGAGTCAACCACGTACTGCGAAGTTACTAGGTCCACGCGTCCCTAATCAAACAAAGGCTGCAGATTAATGAAGAAGTTACTAAGTTTCGGGTTCATAGCGGCGTTCGCAGTGAGCGGTATTTCCAGTATCAGTCGCGTTTCTGCAGAAGATGCTTCGCCATTCGCTAGCTGGCGTGGGCCTTTAGGCAGCGGTTCGGTCCTGGATGGTACTTATGCGACGAAATGGAACGATTCGACAAACATAAAATGGCGAGCGAAGCTACCTGGACGCGGTGCGTCGACTCCAATCGCTGTCGAGGGCAAGATCTATTTGACAGCCGCGGACGAATCAAAAAACTACCTAATCTGTGTCGGTTCTGATGGCACCATGGAATGGAAAAAGGAAGTTGGTTCGGCCGTTGCAGCAAAGAATGCAAAAGCCTCCGGTGCAAATTCTTCACCTGTTTCCGACGGCAAGCACATCTTTGCATATTTCAAGAGTGGCGATGTCATTGCGAGTACTCTGGAAGGCGACATTGTCTGGCAAACGAACTTGCAGGAAAAATATGGTGAAAACACTTTATGGTGGGATCTCGGAACCAGTCCTGTGTTAACAGAAGAGTCTTTGGTCATCGCTGTTATGCAGGCCGGACCTAGCTTTTTAGTATCCTTCGACAAAGCGTCGGGCAAGGAAGTTTGGAAAACGGAGCGTCAGTACAAAGTTACCGAAGAATCGGACCAAGCTTACACAACGCCAGCAGTCCATTACAAAGACGGTACGGAAACGTTGCTTACTCTGGGAGCCGACCATCTCACTGCGCATGATAGTTCGGGGAATAAGCTGTGGGAATTGGGAGGCTTCAATGCAAAGAACCAGCGTTACTTCCGCAGTATTGCCTCACCGGTCGTTGTCGGTGACTTGGTAATTTGCCCCTATTCAAGAGGGAACACGCTGACTGCTGTTCGCTTGGGAAAAGACATTGCTGAAAAAGACAGGATCGCGTGGTTCCGTGATGACTTGGGCGCTGACGTCCCGACGCCGGCAGTTGACGGTAATCGAATCTTTGTGCTGGGCGACAAAGGACAAGTAAGCAGCCTGGATGTTGAGACTGGCAAGACTCTTCACGAGATGTCGCTTCCAAAGCATCGCGCTCAATACAGCAGCTCTCCAATTTTTGCCAATGGCCATCTCTACTGCACTCGAGAAGACGCGACGACGTTTGTTGTCGATATCGAAAAAGAAGCGTTGGTTTCGGAAAACGAGCTAGCTGGCGATACTGTCGCCACTCCTGTGTTTGCGGATGGCAAAATCTATATCAGGACGTATGAAGAACTGGTTTGCATCCAGGGTTCATAAGGCACCGTTTTAGTTAGCTTAAAAGGCTACAGCACCGATTGAGCGCGACAAAGAGGAAGACGTCGCGCTTCCATTTGCACCGGTGCTAGGCAGATCACGTAACACGATGGCTACGAAGTCAAAGTGTTGGCGTGCGGTTTGCCGCAGGCTGTGGCTGGTTGATCCTTTATTTCTTGTCTATTCCGCATAACCGTTAAAGTTTGCTTAGATAAAACGCGACCTTAGTTAGAGTGGCACTGAAGCGGTGCCTACGCGAAAATAAGGATCTGCGCGTGCTTCCTAAAGCCTTGATTAATAGCTTGCTGATCGTCGGATTGATCGGTGGAGGATGTACGCATCGGCAACTGGCAAAGAGTACCTCCATGACTGCTGGTTCGGTAATGGAAACCGAGTACCGCATTGTTCTGATGAATCTAGCTCTTTTTTCCTGCCATCCCGATGCGCTTCCCTGTCATGTGCGTATCAAAGACGGAGTGGTTCAAATCAACGATGAAGTCGGCTGGGGGAGTGCGGGGGGCTTCACCATGTTTAATGGCACCGACTTCGGGATTGATCAGTTTGGACCAGCTGCATCGCGTCAGGTTACCGAGCAATGGGGCACCGATGCGATTTCGGATCCAGTCGACCTCAAAACGCTGCAGGATATGTACCGTGTGGCGATGGGCCTTGCCCCGTTGCCTGATAGCCACGCCATTCAGTACATCAAACAGCAACCTGAGTCGGTCGACAGTTCAGGAAGTGGCTCCGATTCTGATTCGCCGTCGCTGGCTAGTCGAGACCAGGCGAGCCGGATCGTCCAAATCAGAGTGACATCCAGTGACAATTCGGAGACCGATGGCGAATCGGGAAGTTCATCATCGGAAAGTGGAAGCAAAAGTGACGGTATACCGCTTGAAGTTCTCCTACGTGACGTTCCCGAACCAGGCTGGTTTTGTATTGGGTCGCGTAAAGAGGTGCCGAAAAATGCTGCCTACGTTAGTCGCTATGGCAACAGGTACGCCTGGGTTATGCCTGAAGGCGTACCGTACCTTGCGCAGCTAACGCTAGCGATTCTGGTCGTTACGAAGTTGGAAGCTGGTGAAGCCGTGTCTTCAAGCGGGCTGGCTTTTACACGATAGCAACCTTTTGTTAAGATGATCGCTAAGTGGAATGCAGTTTAGCCTTGAGGTTTGCTTTTACTGTTTTTTGCGGTCGTCGCCAACCGCGTCTTCCGTGGAGATCGGCTGATCAACGTAGACTTTGATCGGTACCGGTGCAAGATGTATTGCGTTTACGGTGCTTGAGGCTGTCTCAACTTCGAATGCGACCATAGACTCGGGGGCATCCTTGAGCGCAATTAACAAGCTTCTGCTGGTTGGGCTGCTTTGTGTCCCTTCCGACTTGTCGATTGGATAAATCTTAGCGCTATTGGTGAGTTGATTTTGCCTCGTAAGTGCGACTAGGAGCGGGTATGTATTCGGCGAAGCTCCTGTACTCTCATTAGCAAGTTCTTGTTCGATACGATCTCGCATAAGACTATTGGCAATCATCAGCAATTGGTCATGATCTGACTGGCGCAGGGTGCGCATTTGATTGTTGCCGAAAGGAAGCGCGATTCCTGCGATCAAACCGGCAACAGACAAAAACAAAATTAAAAGTAAAACCTTTGTCGGGTGCAATGCTTTGCCTGAGATCCAGTTAAAAATTGGAACGATCGTAGTCAGTGCGGCGATGCATGCAAGAAAGACCCAACCGGTAATCGAAAATCTGCGGTCAAACTCATAGACCGTCGAGATGTTCCCGTAGTTCGTGTTAATATTCCAGTTGTAGTACTGGACCGCTGCAACTGAAAAATCTCCAACTGGAACTTTTGGAAAGATCCGCTCGTATCGCGCAATCGATGGCCCAGATTGCGCGACTGAAATCTCCCATCCAAGCGGCGGTTCAGCCCTCAGTTCGAAGGGGCATTGCACTAAGCGTTGTGCGCAATGCAGAACGACTTCGTATCGATTCTGCGGAACGCGGCGCGGCTCAACTTGGTAGCTAACTTCAAGCCGACAATGGCCACGAGGGATCTTCAAGCTAAAGTTCACGACATTGACCACAGTCTTGTCATCAACCAGGGTGCCAAATTCGGCTTCGATATCGCCTTCGTTTCGAATCTCCTGTGTAAATGGTAAACTGTTGCTATCTATCTGCAGTCGCGCGATGTTTGAATTGTCGGTTGTCAGCAATGAAACTGCCGCAAAATCTTGTTCTGTTTCAGCGTCGATATCATAGACTACATCAACAACTGCAAATCCTTCGGTTTGCTCGTGCGTCCCGAAATTGCGGAAATCTATTTGGACTGTTTCACGCGTAATCAAGTGCTGGGGAAAGCCATTCAACTGGAGAAAAACGCCTCCATGGGGGGCGTCTTGTTCCGCTGCATTGACGGCATACGTGATGCCTGGGAGTATCGAAATTGAAAGAAGGAAAAATCTGAGCCACACCAGGGAGTGAGAATTCTTATGAATTGAAAGTGCGTTCATGGGGGGGCTGCGTGGGGAAGCGATTGGTTCAAGCGTGTGGCCAAATGGGGGAAGTGAATCAGTACGATTCGCTGATCGCCTTGGGCGCTAATTTGAAGTTAGTTCGACGGGCTTGATTATGAAATGGTTGCTGGGCAAGGATATAAAAAAAGACGCGGCCAAACGATTGGCCGCGTCTATTTTTGAATGAATAGCTTTTTTAGCTATAGTTCGTTAGTACATGTCATGGTCGCCGCCATGGCCTGCTGATTTCGAATGCTTATCATCTTTTGGCTTTTCAGCAATCAAAGCGTCGCTAGTCAGCAACAGTGTGGCAACGGACGCCGCATTAGCAAGAGCCGTACGAGTCACTTTGGTTGGGTCGATTACACCTGCTTTAACCATGTCTTCGTAAACGTTGGTCAATGCATTGTAGCCACTGTTAGCACCCTTGGCTTCAGCGACGCGTTCGCAAACGATGCCGCCGTCTTGGCCAGCATTAGCTGCAATCATCGTCAGAGGAGCGCGGCAAGCGCGGATGATGATGTTAAAGCCAACTTGTTCGTCGTGCGAAAGCTCGGCCGAAGGTTTGATACCGGTCGAAGCACGAAGCAACGCGACGCCTCCGCCAGGCAGGATACCTTCTTCGATTGCAGCGCGAGTTGCATGCAGTGCGTCTTCAACGCGAGCCTTCTTCTCTTTGACTTCGCTTTCGGTTGCAGCACCGACGTTAACCTTAGCAACACCGCCAGCAAGCTTCGCTAGACGTTCTTCGAGCTTTTCTCGGTCGTAATCGCTGGTTGTGTTTTCAATTTCACGACGGATCTGATCGATACGCGCCTTGATTTCGCTACTCTTACCAGCACCTTCGATCACAGTCGTGTTGTCTTTGTCGATGATGACTTTCTTTGCACGTCCTAGGTCTGCCAAAGTCAGCGAGTCAAGCTTGCGACCCAAGGCTTCAAACACAGGCGTGGCCGATGTCAAAATGCCGATGTCTTCAAGCATTGCTTTACGACGGTCACCATAGCCGGGAGCCTTAACAGCAGCTACGTTGAGCGTGCCACGAAGTCGGTTGATAACAAGAGTAGCAAGCGCTTCGCCGTCAACATCTTCAGCGATGATCAACAGAGGCTTGCTTTGCTGAACAACTTGCTCAAGGACAGGGACCAAGTCTTTGATGTTACTGATCTTCTTTTCAAAGACCAAAATGTATGGATCTTCCAGAACGACCTGCATCGTAGCGGAATCGTTGACGAAGTAAGGCGAGAGGTAGCCGCGGTCGAACTGCATGCCTTCAACGAACTCAAGTTCATCAGTCAGGCTCTTGCCTTCGTCGACGGTCACGACGCCGTCTTTACCAACTTTTTCCATTGCGTCAGCTAGCAAGTTTCCGATCGAGCGATCATTGTTCGCAGCGATCGTGGCGACGTTTGCCATTTCTGCTTTGTCTTTGATCTTGATCGACATCTTGTGTAGTTTTTCGGTAATGTCGGCAACTGCCTGCTCGATACCGTGTTTCATCTGAATTGGATTGACGCCGGCCACAACGGCCTTCAATCCTTCGTTGAAGATTGCCTCTGCCATAACCGTAGCGGTCGTCGTGCCGTCGCCGGCAACGTCGCTGGTCTTGCTTGCAACTTCACGGACCATTCGAGCGCCCATGTTTTCATAGACGTCTTCGAGGTCAATTTCCTTAGCGACGGTCACGCCGTCCTTGGTCACCGTAGGAGAACCAAAACTTTTTTGCAGAATGACGTTGCGACCCTTAGGGCCGAGAGTCACCTTGACGGCGCGAGCTAGTTTCGAAACTCCGCGCCGGATCGCTTCGCGGGCTTCTTGATCGAATGCAATAATTTTAGCCATGTAAACCTAAACTCCAGACTCACTGATTCAAAGGGTAAGATGCTTTTTGCGTTTAGCCGATGACAGCGAGAACTTCGCCTTCGCTCATCAGCAGATATTCTTCGCCATCGACTTCGATCTGTTCACCGGCGTAGCTCGTGAACAGAACCTTATCGCCCGCCTTCACTTGCAGGGCTGAGCGCGAGCCGTCATCCAGAAGACGTCCGTCGCCAACGCTGATTACGACGCCTCGTGTGGGCTTGTTTTTAGCGCTATCAGGAAGGAAGATCCCGCCCGAAGTTTTTTCTTCACTTGTTTCGCGTTGAACAACCAAGCGATCGCCCAGAGGCACCAACTTGACCTTCGACTTGTCTTTCACAGCCGCTGGCATACACGACACTCCTATCATCTACAGAGGAATTTTCGAGGCTTCATAGTCAAAACGGCATTCAGCGCCGCGTTGAGCAACCGCATTAGCAAGCCCTGTACCAGGATCGTGCGGCGGAATCGCCGTACTCGGACTTTGCCAGTGAAAAGATTGGGAAAAAAATTTTGCTCATTGTCACTGAATTACCGGCAACGGTGGGGAAACCCCTTTTGACGAGCACTCATTTTCGTTTCGGCATGCTCACGGCGGTGCAGAAAACGACGCGGTTTTGGCAAACTTCTTTCCGATCGGGATAGCGTCCGAGGAGTCCTGCCAAATTGACATTGATCAGGAAGATTTGGATTCGCAGGAAATGAAAAGAGTTTTACGATTGAAGACTTACAGGAAAACGCAACAATTACCTTTGAAAATGCTTTGCTGGTACAGGTTGCCTCGGTGACTGAATAATCAGCCGCGTGTAGCAGTGCTTTATATTTAGCTCGTATGGGGGATTCGGCGGGTAGGCGATTTTGCTAGCCTTCGCAATGTTTCTTGCATTTCGAACTGCATTGATAGATCTTGCCGATGTCGCCACAGGGATTTGTGCGTATCATCTTCCAAGGTCAGATTTGTGACCTCTTTATAACTCAAGGATTTTAGAGCGATGCCTCGTTTAGTTTTGCCCGCCTTCCTGTTTCTCTCCCTCTGTTTTACGGCTCCCTTATTCATGAATTTTGGTGACAACGCGATTGCACAAGCACCGGCAGGGGTAAAGCCCGCTGACGGAGCATCCTATGCTGTCGGCTTAAATGTCGGTTCTACCCTTAAAGGAGGCGGATTCACGGAACAAGACTTGAAATCTGCCGACTTCATCATGGGGGTTTTTGACGCACTTAAGGGCACCGACTCGCGTTTGACCGATGAAGAACTGAGAGCTGCTGGCGAAGCACTCGAGAAAAAGTTGATTGCACGCGTCGAATCCGTTGCCAAAGACAACCTGGCGAAATCCAAAGCATTCTTGGATGCCAACAAAGCGAAAGATGGAGTCCAAGCATTGCCCAGCGGACTTCAGTATCTAGAACTAAAAAAAGGAAATGGTGCTCAACCGAAACTCACCTCAGTAGTGAAGGTTCACTATGAAGGTAAGCTGATCAGCGGTGAAGTTTTCGATTCGTCGATCAAACGTGGTGAGCCCGTACAGTTTCCCGTAAAGGGAGTAATCCCTGGTTGGACAGAAGCCCTTCAACGAATGCGAGTTGGCGATAAGTGGCAGTTGTTCATTCCGCCTGAACTTGCATATGGCCAGACTGGAAGTCCTGGTGCAATCGGCCCTAACGAAGCACTTATCTTCGAAGTTGAATTGCTTGAAGTTCAGTAGCGATAAAAAGGAAAGTTTAATCTGTGTGTTATGCGATTTAGCGTAACACGCATGTGGGCACGAGTATTGGTGTGGTGTCACTTGAGTATGGTTCAAAACCTCTAATTCAGCTCGACAAACTGCGAGGCGTCAGTCGCTATGCGGATCACTACCGACAAAAACTCAGTGTCGGTAGACACGCCCTGCAAAATTAATCCTTTTCTTGAGGTTGTTCGCCGCAGGCCAGATGGGTTTCATGACCTGGATACGGTCATGATCGCGGTCGATCTGTGCGATACACTACATTTTGAGCGTTTGAAATCTGGTAAGATCTGCCTAGATGTCCAGTCGGATTCGTCTTGGATTGGCAGTGATATACAGTATAAAGAACGACTGAACGTTTCCGCGGAGGATAATATCATTTTAAAGGCTTTAGAGCTGCTCAGGGCAGAGCTACAGTCGCATGATTTTGTGTTCGAAAACTGTGGTATTTCCGTCCAGTTAACAAAACGTATCCCGCTTCAGGCTGGTTTAGGTGGTGGTAGCAGTGACGCGGCAGCGGCACTGATTGCTGCACAATTGCTGTGGACTGGTGGTGTGGATTTATCGATAGCGGGACGGTTAGCTGCGCGGTTAGGCTCCGACGTAAATTTTTTCTTGGAGAGTTATAACGGCCGCTCGTGGGCAGCACGTTGTACAGGACGTGGTGAATTGATAAGCCCCTTCCCTCTTTCTGACGGGAATCAGTGGCTTATCGTATGTCCAGATGGTGGCTGCGATACGGCTTCGGTTTTTCGAAGCCTAGACTTGTCGCAAAGAATTGAGAAGGAGCTTCGAACGGCCGACGAGCCAATCCAAGCTCTGCAGTCGTCGGACTTGGCACGAATACGAGCTAGTGTTTTTAATCGACTCTTTGAGTCAGCGGCGCGGGTTTGCAAGCCAGTGGAAGACGTATCGAAAAAACTAGACGGCTTAGGGGAATTAGGAATCCATGTGATGTCTGGAAGCGGTTCGACGATCGTCGTACCAGTCGCATCAGAAGGCGCGGAGAGGTTTAAGCAAGAGTTGGTGGCATTGCTCAAATGTCCTGTGTATGTCGCACAAGCTTGGGAAACAGGACCAATTCAAGAACAAATCCCAATCGTTAGCGTAGAACAGTGTGGCACCAGCCCGCTGGGGAAGTAAAGGAGTAGGTGAAGATGGAGATTACCGAAGTACGAATCAAGCTGATGGAAGAATCCGAAGATCGACTGCGTGCTTTCTGTTCGATCACCATCGATAACTGTTTTGTTGTTCGCGATTTGAAGATCATTGAGGGCTCAAACGGTCCCTTTGTAGCAATGCCGTCACGCAAGCTGACTGAGCGTTGCCCAAAGTGCGGCTACAAGAACCACATGCGCAGTAATTTCTGCAACCAGTGTGGAGGTCGTATTCGTGTCGCAAGTTCTTCCAGAGAAGGCGATGCGAATGCCAACAAGCTATATGCGGATATTGCACATCCTATCAATCAGGGTTGTCGCGATATCATTCAACAAGCGGTTGTGACAGAGTATCAAGCGGAACTAGTACGAGCCAAACTTCCAGGCTACATTTCTCGCTACGATGATGAGTATTCGGAAACTACCAAAAGTGTCGATATTGATACTGTTGATGAATTGACAGCAGGTCGGCTCGAACGTCCAGACGCCGAAGTTGGGCCGGAAGATGTTCAGCTTCGAATCGATACTGGTGACGAGCAAGCCAAGGCGGATGAGCCGCACTTTAAAAAGAATGATGGTCGTCCCAGTCGAGAAAATGTTGATTCGCGGAATGATCAGTCGGGATTCGGGCAGGGCATCTTGGATGGCGATAGCTAGTAAGATTTGTTGCGTAGAAAATGCTTGACCCGCTACCTGTCGATTCCATCCTGCCAGATGTGTTATCATCGGTTCGGTCCAGGCCAATTACGATAGTTCAGGCGCCGCCTGGAAGCGGCAAGACAACGCGCGTGCCGGCCTATCTCATGCGCAAGCTAAGTGACCAAACCGTTACAACTTCAAGTAACAACTCGCGAAAAATGTTGTTGCTGCAACCGCGCCGCATAGCCGTGCAAAGCGTGGCGAATCGGATCGCTGCCGAAGAAGGGCAAAGCGTAGGCGAGGATATTGGCTACGCGATTCGCTTTGACGCTCGAGTCAGTCCGTCCACCAAACTGCTTGTGTGTACCGAAGGCATTCTGCTGCGAAAGCTCAGCGAAGACATCACGCTCTCAGATGTTAGCGTCGTGATATTTGACGAGTTTCACGAACGGTCTCTCGATTCCGACCTTTTGTTGGCCATGTGTCGTCATCTTCAAGCAACTCTACGACCTGACTTGAAGATCGTAATCATGAGCGCCACGATTTCGGCAGAAGACCTCGGTAACCGCTTTGAAAACGCGGCAGTTCATCGGGCGGAGGGAACTATGTACCCCGTCGAGATCAAGTATCGCCCCTCGAATCCTCGTGATAGGTTGTCCGAGGTAGTTGCGCAAGCGGTGGCCGAAGCGATAGCCAGGCACTCAGGGGATATCCTTGTGTTCTTGCCAGGTAAAGGCGAGATCTTTCAAACTCAGTCAACCGTTTCACACGTTTTGTCGAGAGAAATCGAAGTGCTTCCATTGTTCGGCGCCATGACGATCGAGCAACAGGCAGCCGTGGTGAGACCCTCTCCTAACCGACGCGTGATACTAGCGACGAATATTGCCGAAACATCTCTCACAATTGAGGGAATACGCGTTGTCATTGATTGCGGGCTTGCTCGCGTGATGCGTTTCGATCCTGCAACTGGTTTAGACCGCTTAAGTCTGGAGGCGATATGTCGAGCGTCGGCAGATCAGCGTGCTGGTAGAGCTGGTCGCGTAGCGCCCGGCACCACTTACCGGCTGTGGAGTCAGGCGAGTCAAAACGCGCGCCCTGCTTACTTGGAGCCTGAGATTCACCGTGTCGATTTCTCATCATCGCTGCTCCGACTGCTTCTTTGGAATGAGCCAAATGTCGGTGGCCTTCCGTGGATTGATCCACCTGGGACCAAAACGCTGGAAGCTGCCACTAAGTTGCTTGAAAGGTTGGGGGCAATCGAACTGCTTCGAGTGACGACTGTGGGCGAAATGATGGGGCGATTGCCGTTGCATCCTCGGATAGCGCGTCTGGTGTACGAAGCTAGCTTGAATGGTTATGCGGCCGAAGCTTGTTTTGCGGCAGCGATGATCACCGAACGTGATCCGTTTGTGAAAGGTTCCAACTTTGGCGCACGTTCGAATTCTGCAGGACGGAATCCCAATACGTTTCACCGCGCCGAACAACCGTTTACCAAAGAGGCGTTTCGTTGGAACTGTGATGTGGTTGAAAGATTGGAAGCGATCGAGGGTTTCAAGCTTTCCGGGAATCCAATCACAAAGTTCGGAGAGGTCCACAGGAATTCGTTGCAGCAGATGGAGCGAGTCGCCGAGCAGGTCTTTTCTGAAGCTAGCTCGCTATTAAAAGGTATTGCCCAACCAAATGCTGAGCCCGAGATTGTTCTACGCAAAGCGTTCTTGAAGGCCTTTCCAGATCGGCTGGCTCGACGGCGCGAGCGAGGAAAGGAGCGTGCGCTGATGGTCGGTGGAAAAGGTGTGAAGTTGTCACCGGACAGCGGCGTCGTTCAAAGCGAACTTTTTGTCTGCGTGGATGTCGATGCAGGTGGTGTCGACGCAACCGTTCGAAAGGCCAGTGCTGTAGAGCGTGATTGGCTAGAGGGCGAGAATCTAAGAACTGTCGACGAGATGTTCTATTCCCCTACGCAAGCCGCGGTTCAGTGCCGACGACGAACGTATTGGATCGATCTGTGCATTGAAGAGTCGCCTGCCGCCGTTACTGATCACGACGGCGCTGCAGAAATCCTTGCTGCGGCAGTAATCGCGGACTGGAAACGTTATGCGCCTGCGGACCAACCTGACATGCAAAATCTTCTAGGCCGAATCAAGCTGCTGACGCGTCATGAACCGACCCTGAATTGGCCGCAAATTGATACCGGTTGGCTGCAGAGGCTCTGCAAGCAAATATGCAGAAGCGTGAAAAGTCTACATGAACTGAGGAATGCAGATTGGACTTCTTACATTCGAAACGCATTGTCAGGCGAACAGGCCGCTGCACTGGCGCGGTTAGCTCCGCCGCGACTGAAGGTTGCCTCGGGGCGTGAGTTCCCAATCGACTACACCCAGGAGCAGCCAAGCATGTCGTTAAAGATCCAGGATGCGTTCGGGATGCGAGAAAACCCCAGGTTGGTAAATGGCAAGGTGATCTTGCAACTGCATCTGCTGGCTCCGAATCAGCGGCCTCAGCAAATTACCAATGATTTGGCGAGTTTCTGGGCGAATGGCTACCCGACTGTGAAAAAAGAATTAAAACGCCGATACGCGAAACATGCTTGGCCTGACGATCCGATCTCTGGCGTCTGACCGCCCTCCTTCCGCTCAACGGGCTCGTCGATTCTAATCTGCCAACAGTACGCTTGCAGACGGCTCTGTAGCGACCGATTTTCCTCGATTGATAATAGTTGTACAAATCCAGCTTGATGAGTAAACCAAAAGTCTTAGTACTTCGAGCGCCCGGCACGAACTGTGACCTCGAGACCGCTCACGCATTTGAAATGGCCGGTGCAGAAACCAGTCGAATCCATATCCAGCAGCTGATCGAAAAACCGATTTGGGCAGAAAAATACCAGATCCTTTGTTTGCCAGGTGGATTTAGTTATGGCGACGACATTGCGGCTGGTCGCATCCTTGCAACAGAGCTGCAGACGTCGTTGAGCGATATGGTCGAAAGGTTCGTAGACGAAGATCGGTTGATCCTTGGCATCTGCAATGGTTTTCAAGTGCTGATGCGTTTGGGGATATTCTTCGATTCGCCGCCGCAACGTCCCGACGCAACATTGACGTGGAACAAGAAGGGCCGCTTTGAAGATCGCTGGGTACATCTACGCGTCGCGTCGGAGCTTTGCCCATTCCTGACCGGGATCGACCAGATGTACCTACCAATCGCGCATGCGGAAGGACGTCTGGTTATCCGCGATTCCGCGACTGCCGCAAAACTAGAGAACGCAGGGCAATTGGTCTTACGGTATACTTCTGAGAGCGGATCATCCGATAACAGCTTGCTGGAGTTCCCAGATAATCCCAACGGAGCCGACATGAACATCGCAGGTCTTTGCGATTCCAGTGGTCGAGTTTTTGGATTGATGCCGCATCCTGAACGTCACTTGTTTGCAACACACCATCCTTCGTGGACTCGTCGCGAGACTCAGCCTGAGCACGGCGACGGTTTGCAAATTTTCAAAAACGCAGTTTCCTATTTTGCTTAGTGGAGCCAAAACGATGTCAATTCAAAAGTTATCCTCGATAGCAGTTGCTGGACTTCTTTTCTTCTCACTGACTCTAACTGGTCAGTTGTTTGCGGAAGATAAGCCTGCAATCGAAAAATCGGAAACGATCGCCATGGCGGGCGGGAAAGTAATCGCTGCCAAGCCTGCCGATTGGAAGACCGTCAAGCCGAAAATGCAAATGATTGAACACGAGTTCAACGCGCCAGAGGTTGGCGAAGATTCCGCTCGGATTACCATCATGCAAGCAACGGGTTCGATCGACGCGAACATCGATCGTTGGGTTGCGCAGTTCGAAGGTGCTAAGCGCGAAGATGCCAAGGTTGAAGATAAAGAAGTCAGCGGTGTCAAAGTGCATGTCGTCGACATTACCGGCACTTTTGTTCAGAAGATGGGAGGTCCTTTTGCACCTGGCCCAACTGAAAAGTTAGAGAACCACCGCATGTTGGCGGCTATCATCGAGACCAAAGAAGAAGGCAAAATCTTCATCAAGATGACTGGCCCGGCGGCGACCGTCGAGAAGCTTGCTGACGGAATGAAAAAGATGGTCTACGAGATCGAAGTCAAATAAAGACTTTTCTAAACGTTAGCTCGTCACTGAGTCTCTAAGTGGTATCCCGTTTTAGATTCGCGGCACGCCGCGATCGTCGTGGCGGGGCCACTGGCTACGAGATAGCCACCTTGGTCTGCGGCACCAGGTCCCAAATCGATCAGCCAGTCTGCTGCATTGAGTATTTGTTCGTTATGTTCAACTACGATCAAGCTGTGCCCGCGATCTACCAGTTTCTGCATGCATTGAATCAGTTTTTCAACATCGTAAAAATGCAAACCGGTCGTTGGTTCGTCCATAATGATCAACGATTTGGTGTTCGAGGCGTTGAGGAGAAAATTGGCAAGCTTCAACCGCTGCCCTTCGCCTGCAGAAAGTGTCGATGAGCTCTGGCCCAACTGTATGTAATCGAGCCCGACTTCACTCAGGACTTCCAGCCGTTCCTGAATTTTTGGGGAGCCTCGGAAGAATTCAATAGCGTCGGCAACGCTTAGATCAAGCACGTCGGCAATGGTTCGGTCGCGGTATCGGATGCTCAAAACTTCCGGCCGAAAACGCTTGCCGTGGCAATCTGGGCATGTCACGTTGATGTCTGCGAGAAATATCATATCGATCTCAAGTGACCCGGTGCCTTCGCAAGTCTCGCAACGCCCTTCACTGTTGTTGAACGAAAAACTGCTGGCGGATAGACCTTTGGCTTGTGCCTCTCGCGATTCTCCAAACAGATTTCGGATTTCATCGAATGCCTTGATCATTGTGACGGGCACGCTTCGTGACGATCTACTAGCAATTCCTTGATCGATCATGATGCACTCGTCGAATTTGAGCCGCCCAGTCATCTTTGCGAAAGGCAGCGTTTGATGCTGCCCCTGACCAAGTTTATTTAGAATCGCGGGATAAAGAGTTTCGTTGACGAGCGTGCTCTTACCACTTCCGCTAACTCCGCTTACGACGCAAAGGCACTGCATAGGGAAGTCGACATCGATATTTTTCAGGTTGTTGCCATGTGCGTTCTTGATGCTAATAAAGTCTTTCGTCTCTCGATTGACGCGGAGCGTCGACCAGCGTTTGTTTCCGTACAAATACTTTGCTGTGAGCGTATCGGCCGATTTCAGTTCTTCTGGGACTCCCGCAAATACTATCTGGCCGCCCTTTCGACTCGCAAAGGGGCCGACTTCAATCAAGAAGTCACATTGTCGAAGCAGCGGAGGCTCGTGTTCAACTACTAGTACTGTATTGCCACGATTGCGAAGCTTTCCGATCACTTCCACCAATTTCTGACTATCTTCCGGGTGAAGTCCGACTGTCGGTTCGTCCAGTACGTACAGCATACTTACCAAGTTTGAACCGAGTACACTTGTCAGATTCACTCTCGTCTGTTCACCGCCGCTTAAGGTTCGCAGCGGTCGGTCGAGCTGCATATAACTAAGTCCCACGTCGACCAGATAGTCCAGTCGAGCGCCGATGTCCTGCAGGACTTGAGAGGCAGCCGCAGCTTGATAAGGCTCCAACTGCAGATTTTCGAAGAATGATTTGAGGTCTTTAACTTGCATCGCGTTCAAGTCGGCAATGCTTTGCTCGCCGATCTTGAAAGCAAGTGCTTCCGGTTTCAAACGCTTGCCGAGACATTGCGGGCATGGGCGATAGGACCGCCACCGCGCCGCAAAAATGCGAATATGCATTTTATACTTCTTGCGATCAAGCCATGCGAAGAAACCCTTCAATCCGCCAAAGTTATACTTCGGCACGCCCTCAAAAATCATCTCCTTTTGGGTTTTCGTCAATTCAGCATAGGGAATATCGACATTGATTTTTTCTGATTTTGAAAGAGCCAGAAGTTCTTCAAGCTCGTGTGCATACGACGGGGTATTCCAAGGGGCGATAGCACCCTCGCGCAGCGACTTGCTAGGATCCGGGACGATCTTTGCCATGTCGATTTCCTGGATCTCAGCTAGTCCTTCACACAGCGAACAGGCTCCAATCGGCGAATTGAAAGAAAACAGACGTTGGGCAGGCAGCGGGTACTCGCGGCCACAAGTATTACAGATTAGATCTTCATGGAAATTGAATTCAAGATAAGTTTTTTCGTCAATAGCAAGGTTGTTTGCGGGTTGGTGAAGAGCTGACTTGGGCCACGCCGCCGGTTCGCCTTGAACAAACAAGACTGCTTTACCTTCCCCCCATTCGAAAGCCGTTTCCAGCGATTCGGACCAACGATTTGAATCACCACCGAACTGCAGTCGGTCGACTACAATTGCGATGCGTTCGGATTTGGCCACCGCCTGAGCAAGCTCGTCGCGCGTGTCTTCGGAAATATTGAACGTCTTTCCATTTGCCACCAATCTAACAAAACCGGACGCTTGAAGATGCGCTAGTTGCATGGCAAGGTCAGCCGCACCATCCCATACAATATTAAACGCAGGCATGGCACGGAGCGATTCTGAAATCGTATTGATCCATGTTACTATGCTCGATGCATTTTCACGCTGCACCAAACTGCCACAATCAACGCACTTCAAAGTTGACGCTTTGGAAAAGAGAAGTCGCAGGTAGTCATCGATCTCTGTAGCAGAACTAACGATAGAGCGATTATTTCGCGATGCGCCCTTACGCGTCACCGCGATTGAAGGAGGGAGATTGTCGAGCGAATCGTACTCAGGACGATCGAGGCGTTCCAAAAACTGTCGTGCGTAGGATGAAAAGCTCTCGATGTAGCGTCGCTGGCCTTCTGCGTAGAGTGTATCGAAGGCCAGTGAAGTTTTTCCGCTGCCACTAACACCGCAAACAACAACTAAAGCTCCTAGCGGAATGTCTGCGTCGACGCTCTTTAGATTGTGTACGCGTGCGCCACGAAGTCGAATACTTCTCTCGGGCGCTATTGCTGCATGCCCCGTTTGGGTCGTTCTTTTTTTCTTAGTCAAAGTAATCGATCTGATTTTGTTAGGATTGGTTTTTGACAAGGACGACTCGTAAGTCGCAAACGTTGGTATGTGTCATACCGGTATTGATCGTCGCGTCTATTTCCGACAGCAGTGTATGCGAGTCAAATCGAGCAAGAGCCGATTCCGCGTCGGCCAGTCGAGACCTTAATGCTCTGAGTTTCTCATGGTCAATCCACGCCCCTGCCACAGTTGAGTTTCCATCTTCACCATCGGTGCCTCCCGATAAGAGACAGTATTCGAATGAAGGATCAATTGCAGCCGATCTTTCCAAAAGCTTGACAGCAGCCGTTAGGACGACATGTTGGTTTCGACCGCCGCGACAGTTGCGAAGATCGCCGATAATCGCGGATAAATCGACAGTCGGTTCGCCACCGGTAATGCTGCAATCGATGCCGGATTCGTTGGTTAACTTTGCGAGCGTATCAACCATCGTAGCACCGACGTCTTTTGCATCACCTTCGCTTTTACGATGGCACATCATTATATAGCTGTAGCCAAGCTCAACTGCTTTGACACCGGCCGCGTCAACAGCGGTGGCATTGTTGGCTAAGATTGTGGTAAATCGATGTTGAGGAAAAGTAGTCTTTCGGGATCGGGGAAGCTTCTGGTCGCGCAGCACTGCAATCACATGTTGTGCTGTATGATTAGAAGCCGGCAGCAAACGTTGAATCAGGAGAATAGCTGACTTTGGTTCGGGCATGACAGTGTCGCAAGTTGGGCCCGAAGCAATCGTGGCGAGATCGTCATCAAGCACGTCAGAAATCACTAGTGTTGCGATGGAATCTGCGCCACAGTGACGCAACAGTCCGCCAGCTTTAACATTGCTGATTGCGCGACGCACCAAATTTAGCTGATGAATATCAGCCCCTGCAGCACTCAAGTCGGTCGTGAGTGCAATCTTTTGTTCTAAAGTAATTCCATCAATCGGATCCACCAGCAGGCTGGACCCCCCACCGCTCAGCAAACAGACGACTAGGTCCGTGCTCTTCGCAGAAGCCACGAGATCGACAATTTTGCGAGTGCCCTCAAGCGCGGCGACTGTCGGCAAGTTGCTTCCCAGAGGACGGCTCGGGTGGATTGTAATGTTTGGATGCGGGCTTGGAAGCGGCTGAGTTCCTGGAACGTTTACCCAGCCAACCATCCGATTGAAAAGGGTTGTATCCTTGAGCGCTTCGACAAACCCTTGGAGCATGCCGCAGCCTGCCTTGCCGGCACCAACAACGATGATCCGGGATTCGACATCCACTGGAAATTCCACATCGTCGATAATTATGCAGTTGGATTCGACTTCGATGGCTTGACGAACCACGCGATCCGATTTGACGGAGTCAACGCCCGCCTGCCAAATCGTCAGTGCGTCTCGAGCGACTTTAGAGATTCGCGAAGCCATGCGTTTTTCTTGGGAGTTTGAATCGTAAAGCAGCCTACTATAGCGTCGGATCTGCTACTCGTCGCCCAGTCGAGAAGCAGCAAGGCAATTGTCCTCAACTAAAACTAGTTCGTCATCGCAAACCAAGAACACTTGTTCTCCCCGTTCACGGCGTATATTCGCAAGGCCTGTGAATTCGCCAAACGCTGGAAGTATTAGGCTAGCGTCCTTCCGCCAAAAACATGGCAGTCGCGGACTGGATGCAGAACGATTTCCAAAGCGGTAGCAGGGATGTAGGTGCCCAGCGATGACAAAGGTGTCCTCAGTAGACGCAAGCCCGTTTCGCTTTGAAACTCCATTGGCCGTCGCAACGTCATGCGTCAGTGTTAGCTGGCCGAGCTCGACAGAATGTTCACAAATTGCGATTGGAAGTTGGGCAAGACGACGTTTGGACTTTTGATCGTGATTCCCCAAGATCAAATGGAAATTGACCGCATTCTGAACCGTAGTAAACCAAGTGTTAAGACTGTTGAAGACGGGCTCAATGAGGGAGCTCTGTGCGTGAATAAGATCGCCCAAGATGTAGCACGCTGTAGCACCGAAATGATCAAGGGCGTTCTTCAAGCGTGCTAAAGTGCGATCGGTCGCTCCAGCGGGCACCGGGATTCCAGACTGGCGAAATGTAGAATCTTTGCCCAGGTGGAGGTCCGCAACTAACAGAGAGTTGCTCTCGGGATGAAACGCGACCCTTTGGCCTGAGAGTGTAAGGTTTTGGCCGTGGCATACGATGTTGTAGGACTGCATAAGGACCTTCCGTGTTCATGAAGACTGGCCTCACTATTTTCGAGGCCTAAGTCGTTCCTTACAAGTCGAAACTCCCAGCATCGCGGAGATCACTCGCCCGACATTGTTGGTTCATCGTCGCTGCCGATTGTGTCTGTCGCCGTCGTTTGCATGCGAATGAACTGCGGTGACAACGAACCGACCAGCATTCCTGCAAGGGCCGCTAGCAAACCCATCAATTGAGCCGGCATCCATCGCGATTCTTCAGGCATCGTTAACGCCGTAGCCCATGTTCCGACTCCGGCAATAATCGAAAACAACGCACCTTGCGTCGTAGCACGTTTCCAGTACAAACCGAAGAGCAGCGGAATGAAAGATCCAACCAAAGTCACCTGATACGCAGAGGAAACCATTTCGTAGATTGAGGTTCCTTGCATATAGATCGCGTACGTCAGAACCAGGCTAGTAAAGACGAAGATTGAAATTCGCATGGAAAGTAGCAATTGCTTGTCACTGAGTCCCGGTTTAATGTTCTTGAGGATGTTTTCTACGAAACTGGTGGAAGGGGCCAGCAAGGTGGCTGACGAACACGATTTGATTGCTGACACCAACGCACCGAAAAATAAGATCTGGGCGTAGAGCGGCATGTAGTTGAGGATAAGAGTTGGCAACACATCTTGTGCTGTCGCTTCATCTGCTAGCATCGCATTTGCTTCCTCGGGCATTACTACGATGGCAGCTAACACGATGAACATAGGCACAAACGCGAACAACAAATAAGCGATGCCTCCGATAACAGCACCATTGCGTGCCGTCGGAGCGTCCTTGGCTGACATGACGCGTTGGTAGACGTCTTGCTGCGGTATAGAGCCAAACATCATCGTAATCGCCGAAGCTATAAAAGCCGTGATTCCCGCAAACGTCATTTCAGGCCAAACATTGAAGAGGTTGCGAGTTTGCGCCTCGGCAATAACGTTATCGATTCCACCAGCAAGATTTGAAGAACTGTAGGCGATGTAGCTAAGTCCAATAATCAGCACGATCATTTGGATGAAATCGGTGTACGCGACCGCGAGCATGCCCCCCATGATCACGTAGATGAGCACGAGGACAGTGCCGACTGTCATGCCGACAGGCAAGCTGATTTGGCCCGCGGATAGAATGGAGAAGACCACGCCGAGGGCGGTGATTTGAGCTGCAACCCAACCGAGGTAGCTGAGTATGATCATGATCGAACAGAGAATTTCAATGAGCTTGCCATATCGATAGCGGTAGTAGTCACCGATGGTCAGCAGATCCAGTTTGTAGAGTCGCGAGGCAAAGAAAAGACCAACCAACACGAGGCACATCGACGCGCCGAAGGGATCTTCAACAACGCCCCCTAGACCTTCGGTGGCGAATCGAGCGGGAATGCCCATGACCGTTTCAGAACCGAACCATGTCGCAAAACTGGTTGTGATAACCATAATCAGCGGCAAGCTTCGTCCTGCGACTGCAAAGTCGGCCGTATCTTTGACACGCGTGCCTGCCCAAGCACCCAACGCAAGAGTTCCGATCAAGTACAACAGAACGAAGACAAGCAGCGTAACATTCATTCTTCCAGGCGTACCTCAGGAAGGGATTTGACACAGAAACCGTTGCAAGTTGCCGACCAGACGAGCCTTCACTTGTCGAGTCTTCCAAGCGGAAATCAAAAGTAGACAAAAATTTAGCAACCTCTTTGCCCTTGAATAGTCGCGATAGAATGCATTTACTAAGTTGGTCCGAATTGTTTCGTGGTGGCGAGAAAGGTATCTCATGTTTACTGGGTTAGTCCAAGGCGTTGCGACAGTTAAAACCGTTGCTGATCATCCCAATGGTCGCGATTTATCCTTGATATTTCCGAACTTCCAGGAGCCCGCCGAACTGGGGGAAAGCATCGCCATCGACGGTTGCTGTTTGACGGTAACGCATATAGACTCGGACCGGTTGACCTTTCAGGCAGGGAAAGAGACCTTGGCCAAAACGACGTTGAGCAGTTTCGGCTGTGGCACGCAAGTAAATTTTGAACGCGCAATGAGGTTGTCTGACCGACTGGGTGGGCATCTCGTCAGCGGTCACGTCGACGGCGTAGGCAAGGTGCTTTCACGGCAGGATGGGGGAGAATGGAGCGACATTTTTTTCGAACTGCCAGAGAACTTGCTGCCATTTTTGGCTCCAAAAGGATCTGTAAGTGTCAACGGAGTCAGCTTGACAGTGGTCCAAGTCGCCCAGAAGAGCTTTTCGGTGGCACTCATTCCGCATACGCTGGCAGCGACCAACCTGGGGCACTTGCAAGTTGGCGACGCTGTGAATCTAGAAACTGATATGATCGCCAAATACGTGCAACGCTTGCTCGACTACAAACTACCCTCCGCCTAAACGCAATGACGAATCGACACACGATATCTTACCTCTCGCAGCGTTTAAGCTTGGAGGGCGCGCGTCCGAAGCATCGGTTCGGTCAGAACTTTTTGATCGATTTGAATCTAATTGAGTTGATAGTTCGGACTGCAGATATCAATAAAAGCGATGTCGTGCTTGAAGTTGGAACAGGAACCGGTTCGCTGACCAGTCACATGGCGGTAGAGGCAGGGCAAGTTGTGACCGTCGAAGTCGATCGCGACATGCAAAAGATCGCCCTTGATGAGCTGGAGGAGTTCGCGAACGTAAGGCTGTTGACGTTGGACGCTCTGGCGGGCAAGCACGCAATAAGCCCCGACGTGTTGGCGGCAATCGACGAGGCTCGAGCAACAATTGAAGATTCGAAATTTAAGCTCGTTGCCAATCTTCCGTATAACATTGCTACGCCACTGATGGCTAACTTGCTAAGTCTAGAGCGACCTCCGGTAAAAATGGTTGTTACAATCCAGCTTGAAATGGCAGAGCGTATCGTGGCAAAACCGTCGACCAAGGACTACGGCGCGCTTTCGATCTGGATTCAATCTCAAGCAGACTGCAAGATTGTCCGTAAGCTCTCGCCCAGCGTTTTTTGGCCGCGTCCAAAAGTAGAGTCCGCCATTGTTTCTATCGACTTGAACACTGATCGTCGATCTTCAATCAAAAACATACCGCTGTTTCAAGAGTTCGTTCGCAAGATGTTCGTTCATCGCCGCAAACGCATCGCCTCGCAGATTGACGTACCGCAAACGCATGCCGTTGAAGATCTACCAAGCTTTCTGAGCGGACGGAACATCTCCGTCGACGCTCGCGCTGAAGAACTAACGGTGGACGATTTTATTGCGCTTTCCAACTATTTGGCGTAGCGTTATTGACGTTTATTGTCCGCGTACATTCATATCGATCGAAAATACGCTATCCGATGCCGTAATGAAAAGCGTCTTTTGGTCTTTACCACCAAAACACACGTTAGCAGTCCATCCTTTGCCGGTTGGAATTGAGCCAAGTTTCTTGCCTTCGCGACTGTAGACGGTAGCGCCGTTCCGATTTGTCAGGTAGACGTTTCCTTTTTCATCGATCGTCATACCATCGGAAGGTTCTTCGCAGAACAACTTACGTTTGCCCAGCGAACCATCTTCATTAAGCGGATAGACATAGATCTTTCGATCATCGATATCAGCGACATACAGCAAGGACTCTTTTTTATCCCCGATGATGCCGTTAGGCTGCTTGAAATCGCCGTCCAGAAGTTTCAAATCGCTGCCATCCATTTGGACTTGGTATAGACCGCGAGTTTCGCGTGGAGGACTTTTATGGTCCCACCAAGGGCGCTGGTAATAAGGATCGGTAAAATAGATGACGTCATCTTTGGATATCCATAAATCGTTCGGGCCATTGAGCGCGCCACCCTCACTTGCTTTAAAGATTACTTGATGATCGCCGCTTGAGTTTATCTGCCAGATCTCGTTCTTTTCGTCAGCGCAGGTAATCAAGTTCCATTCGGAATCAAAGAACATGCCGTTGGATCGACCGGCGTTTTCCATAAATGTTGAAACTTTACCATCGACGCCGATCAACATAATTCGATTGTTAGGCTGGTCGGTAAAGAAGACTCGCCCGGTGATATCAGAGGCAGGCCCTTCGGTGAACTTGCATTCGTCCGTGACGAGTTTAAGTTCAGCGCCTTCGGCGATCAGTGGTTTCAAGTCTGCTGCGAACTCTTGAGCCAGAGTTGCCGAGCAAGCCAAAAGGCAAATAGACACTGAACTTGCAAAACCGAAAATCGCCTTTGCAAGGGGAAGTCGAATACGAAATTTCATGACGGTTGTGCTCCTATGGTGGATAGAAAGTGGGCTCTCGAAACTGCAGGTGCTAAACAATTGGAATTGCAGTGCTTCAGTAGCCGAAACCATCATACGAGCGATCGCGCCCAGATTCTAGCAGAGGAGAGCCCGACACCAATTTGTGCCGTAATTTAATAGAAGCCAAGAAGAGTCATGGCGTGAGCAAGGTCGACGACGGAACGGCCTTTCGGATAAACGAAAGGCCGTCCGCAGTCGATTCATGGAACTCTGCTGCTTAACTCTTCTCACCCAGTTGACCCAGTTACCAGGCTTTATTGAGAGGAGTGTTGTCACCGATGAAGGTGTATTCAAGCATTCCCGCAAATCCTCGAACTGCAGCAGAATGGGTTTGGTAGGAACAAAATGACTTATGAGCACTTGCGTGTTCTTGAGCCTTCCATTCGCATCCACGTAACGCAATAAAGAGAGTGCGTTGATGCGGTCAATACGAGTTGCCAAAAATGACGGCAATTTTTGAAAGTCGAGCGTGTAAAATACGCTACGTTCTGCAATTTGCCCAGATTGAAGATAACAAAGCGGTGAATGTGCCAGGAAGCAATTCCCCGGGCCTTCAGGCGTGAAACGTACTGAACTCCCAGAACGATTGTAGCCTCGGACTTTGTCCCTCAGACGTCTGGGAAATGATGTGACGCACCCCTCGCCGTATCCGCTACTCCAAGACAGCCTGTCCTGTTTCCTCGGCTGCGGGCGTTGGCAAGGACCCTTTCGCTTTAGACCGCTTTGGTTTTTTAACCCGAGCCTTGTTTGGGTCGTAAGCAAAAACGCGCTGCCCCAACATGCTCAGGTCGTCAAGATACGAATAGATAATTGGAATCGCGATGAGGGTCAAAAGTAGGGATAACGTTTGGCCTCCAACAGCTAGTACCGCGATACTTCGGCGCTCTTCTGCGCCAGGACCACTCGCTATCAAGAGCGGCATCAATCCTGCCACGAATGATATGGTGGTCATCAAAATTGGTCGCAATCGGTCGCGATTCGCCTTGATGATTGCTTCGGATCGCTCCATTCCATCTTTTCGTAGTGCATTCGTATGGTCTACTTGGAGGATTGCGGCTTTTTTCACAACACCGAATAGTACAAGAATGCCCAACGCGGAGTAAACATTGAGCGTTTCGCCGCCCCAATACAAGCTGATTAGCCCAAACGGAATGGCTAGAGGCAGCGACAACAAGATCGTGATCGGATAGAGCATGTTCTCGAACTGCGCTGCCAGAACAATGTACATGAAAATAAACGAAAGGATGAACGTCGTTGTAAACTCACCCAGCGTTTTATCAAGCTCACGACCACGCCCCATGACATGCGTTTCAAAACCCGCGGGGATTCCTACTTCTTCTGCTGCCTTCTGCAATGCTTGAATCCGATCCGATAAAGCAAATCCCGCAGCCACATTCGCACGAACAGCCACCATCCGCTGACGATCAAGACGGTCAATTCGTGCTGCCGCGTCGGAGAACGAAAATTCAACGACATTATCTAGTCGAGTTAGCAGTTGTTCGCCCGTTGCAGAAGGCGTCACCAACGTCGTATCGGTCCTAGCTGCGGCGGGATTTGCTCGAACATAAAGCTGCGAAATAGATTCGCTGTTATTGCGGTCGATGCCCACTAATCGCAATTCTACATCATATGCGTCGTCAAGCGATTGGTCCCGATAACGTGAAACGCGATCATCACCGCCTACGGCAACGCGTAATGTTTCGGCTATCTCCTGAATGCTCACGCCAATAGAAGCCGCGCGCTCTCGCAAAATTGTTGCATGCAGCTCCGGCTTATCCAATCGTAACGTTGTGTCCAAGTCGACGATACCCGGAATATTCATCGCTTTTGAGCGAATTTCTTCGCTTAGTTTAGAGAGAATCGCTAAGTCTGGCCCGGAGATCGAAAAATCGATGTCGACATTTGCGCCTTGACGCAGCGATGTCAAATTCTTCACCGATACACGAAGACCTGGAATGTTATTCAGCTTTCCACGCAACTTTCCCATCATCTCTTGTTGCGTAAAATTATCTCGCCATGCCGCGCCAGGATCACCCGCTAGAGTTGAATGCCACAGGCGAGTGAAAGAAAAGGAACGTTTGGCGGCATCTTTCAGACGGACATAGGTCTCACCACGATTCACACCGCCGAATCCTCGGGTGCCAACTGTCGTTAGGATGAAGTCAACGCCTTCAGTGTCAAGAATCGCATTTTCAACGGCCATCATCGCTTGGTTCATCGCAGTGAGGGTCGTCCCCTCTTTCGCGCTGATTCCAACTTCGAATTCGGATTCATCAACGTTCGTCGGGATGTAGTCGGTCTGGACCCATTGATATAGGAAATAATTTGACCCGATGACCATTATCGCGATTGTCAAAGTGGCCGCTCGGTACTTAAGAGCAACTCGGAGAATCCATAAGTAGGCCGATTCGAGGTAGCTATAAAAACCTTGGCGAGATTTAGGAGCGTTACCCTTGGCATCAATCGGCTTAAGGATCCGCGAACACATCATCGGAGTTAGCGTAAAACTGATGAACATCGAAATCAGGATCGCAACAGTCGCAGTCACCCCAAACTCAAACAGCAGTCTGCCGGTCACACTTGATAGAAACGATACTGGAAGGAAGACGATGACCAGAGAGATCGTGGTCGCTAGAACTGCCAGTCCAATTTCTCGAGTGCCTTCGATGGCTGCGTCGTATGGCGACATGCCCTTCTCTTCAATACAGTGAAAGACGTTTTCAAGTACGACAATCGCATCGTCGATAACGACCCCAACCATCAGCACGAGCGCGAGCATGGTGACGTTGTTGAGCGTAAAGCCAAACATCTTCATAAATGCAAACGTCGCGATGATCGACGCCGGGATCGCAATGGAAGCGATAATGGTTGAACGCCATGAACGCATAAAAAGGAACACGGTGATGCACGCGAGAATAGATCCAGAAACGAGGTGCCCCTGGATTTCGTGCAACGCCGCCAAGATATAACGCGACTGATCTTGAATGATCGTGATGCGTACATCGTCGGGTAGCAAAGAGTCGCAGCGTGGCAAACGCTCTTTGATTGCATCAATCACGGCAACGGTGTTTTCACCGCTTTGCCGTTGAACTTGGAGTACAACTGCTGGCTGACCATTCAAGCGAGCTAGAGTACGAACTTCTTTCGTGGTGTCTTCCACATTTCCAAGGTCGCTCAGCCGGATCGGGCTGCCGCCGATCGTGTCGACGACAAGGTTCGGGAAATCGCGGCTGTCTTGAACACGTCCAAGTGTGCGTAGAGCTCGTTCACGGAAACCTTCGTCTACACGCCCGCCTGGCGATTCTGCGTTTTGCGATGCTAAGGCATCTCGTACTTGTAAAATCGACAGTTGGTAAGCGGCAAGCCGATCTGCTTCGACTTGAACCTGTATCGCACGTTCTGCCGCACCGGCAATGCTAACAGCACCGACGCCGCGAGCGGACTCAATGACGCCTTTGACGTTTCTGTCAGCAAAATAGTAGAGTTCGCTTGCGGATCGCGGACCAGAAACTGCAAGTGTTAGGATAGGAGAACTCTCGGTATCCGATTTTCGAACTACCGGCGGATCGATGTTCGGTGGAAGTAAGTTAACCACACTCGCGACCGAATCGCGGACATCTTGAATTGCTGCGTCAACGTCACGGTCGAGCCGGAATGTTAGGATGACGAACGACGAGCCATCAGATGAAATACTGCGAAGTTCGTCTATTCCAGCCACGGTTGCAACCGCATCTTCGATCGGTTGGGTAACTTCGGATTCAACTTCCTCCGACGCAGCGCCTGGATAGGTAGTGCGAACAAAAACGGTTGGCAGATCGATATTAGGTAAGCGATCGACGCCCAGGGATGGGAAGGCGACGATGCCAGCTACGACCATCGCCACAATCATCATCAAAGCAAAAACGGGGCGTTGAACGCATATTCTGGCTAGACCATACATGCAAGAAGTTCCTAGCTGGCGGGTTGAGTTAAGGCGAGAAGATCAGATCCAGAATTACTTCTTGGCGAGTCGATGGCAGGTTTTAAGGAATCGCGATTTGCGGAGCTAGTCGCAGGAGGCTGTACTTTAGCCGTTCGGCCTCGGCTAGCGTCTTTCAATATGGTATCGCCTATTTCAAGGCCGCTAACGATTTCAGTTGATTCTTCACCACGCCGTCCGACAGTCACCACGATTTCCCGAGCAATACCATCCTGGACCTGCCAAACCTTGTCTATGCCAGCGAATCGAATCAATGCAGAGTTGGGAAGAACTATCGACTCCGAATCGAGATCGAGAATTATGTCGGATTCAGCAAAAACGCCCGGCCGGATAGCTTCGTCTTCGCTTTCCAACAGGGCCTCAAAAGAAAGCGATCTAGTTTGACGATCCAGGATAGGAGCAATACGACTGATTGTCGCTTCACGAACTTCGCTTGAACCAGTTGCCGTAATGAGCACTTTCTGGCCTACTGCAAGTTGCTGCGCATAACGCTCAGGCACGGATGATCGATAGCGCAATCGCTTGGTAACCGCAATCGTTACAAGAGATTGACCCGCCGTTACATAATTCCCGAGCGAGACAGAACGGGACTGGATGCGTCCTTCGATTGGGGAAAGAATTCGAGTGTTATTTAGTTGTTCTTCTGCCATTGCAACTTCCGCTTTTTGCAAATGAATTGTCGCGATTTTTTCGCGCACGGAGTTTAATGCCGATGCATAGCGAGCTTCTGCGACTCGCTCTAGCGCAATTGCTGCGTCGCGATCGGTGTCAGAAATGGCATCCTGCTGCGACAACTGCATCAGTCGTTTAACTTGTTGCTGGGCTTCATTCCACACCGCTTTTGCTTCGCGGCTCGGGGGCGCATTTTCCGGATCCAGCATATCGGCAGTATCATCGGGCTTTAGTCCAATCGCCGATTTTGCTTGGATCAGTCGCGCTTTGGATTGTTGCGCTAGCAGTTCATAGTCCGTCGGATTGACCTCGGCGATCGGCTGCCCAATCTCTACGGCATCCCCGATATCGACCGCGAGTTTAATGATTCGGCCGGGGACTTCACTGGCGACAGTCGTAATCTGGTCCGCTTCGATTGAACCTTGAGATGTTATGACTTTCGGCCATTTCTGGGCGACAACGACGATCGTTTCAGCTTCGATTGAATCTAGCCGCTCATTTGCAGTAGCAATCTCCGCGGCAGTCTGCGGCCTTGGAACGTTCGTGTACTTCTCATCGATTTCAGTACTGCAACCCGCGGCGGCAACTAAAATCAAGCAAGGTAAAGTGCAACAACGACGAACCAATGATGAGCGGTTTTTACTGGAGAAGAGCATGTTTGAGGAAGTGCGGAAGGATATTTGGTGGCACTAGGCGGGGCTGTTTTCTACAAGACGGAAATCGCTGGCGTCCCGCGAAAACGCAACCATCTATTGTGACTTGCCCAAGTTCTTAAAACCAGTGCGGGAAAGCCGATTTTGCCAATAGTTTAAGGTGAGTACCATTTAACCGACCGAAACTGCGTTTTGTTTCGCGGCCAAGCGGTAGAATTACAGTGAAATCGTACGGCCCCGACCCCAAACTATTCGAGTTCCTGCATCTGCCTTGAATAGGCTGATTCGTCAATCTTATCGGTTAGAAACTGATAGCTTAGGATGTATTTCTGAATCCGTCGAATGTCGGATTCGACTTTAGACTCGCGAAATTTCACACGCGTTAACGAATAATTGTCATGCAGGTCAGCTAATTTGACCTGTCTAGCCATCGCGTTGTTTTTCAGCCGCACAACGTAGTTCGCGTATTTCTCATCATCGCGGTGCGTCATCAGACCAATTGCCTCAACTACCTCCGCGGCAAATCCCATCGCCACCAGTTGCTCGAGTGTAATATCCGTATCTTCCACTAGATCATGCAACACAGCGACCTGTTTAGTCACGAGGTCTGTGACGCCGAGCATGACTCGCAAGCAATGCAAAATGTACGGCTGGCCATCAGAATCGACCACGCCCGTAAATTTTTCTGAGGCCAATCGAATTGCATCATCGAGCGTTGCGGTTTTCGTCATTGGAGATTGATATCGCCTTCATGAGGCGTCCAAGGTTCAAAAAAGTCTTGGCAGGAAATCGCCTAGGTAAGTTCGCCAAACCGGCCAACTGTGGTCTCCGTCAGTCTGGAACCATTCGTGGCGAATCTCTTTGGATTTTAGGTCATCAATGAATGTCTTGTTTCGTTCAATTAAAAAATCGTCCTTACCACAGGCAACCCATAACAACTTCAAGTTCTCGTTCGTTGTGTCTGCATGGTCCATCGCTTTGGCAACGCTATCTTGACCTGGAACGGCGGAACTGAAGCCGCCAACCCATGCGAATATATCTGTGTTGTTCAGTCCGATCGTTAGCGATTGTCCGCCGCCCATGCTCAAGCCGACAAGAGCTCGCTTTGTAGGGTCGGCATCAATTCGATAAGTCTTCTCGACCAGCGGCATCACTTCTTCCAAAAGGTCACGTCCAAACATTTCGGTATTTGCTCCTCTATCCGCAGGCGGAGCGATATGGCCATTCATCATAACGATGATCATTGGTTTTGCTTTTCCGGTCGCAATAAGATTGTCGGCGATCCAGTGTGCTTTGCCGTGATCAATCCAAGTCGCATCGTTGTCACCGCTACCATGTTGAAGATAAACCGTAGGGTACCTGACGTCGTTGTTGGATTCATATCCAGGTGGCGTGTAAACATGGATTCGACGCCTCGTTCCCGCGACTTTAGAACTGTATTCGTGTTGGTGCACGGTACCGTGCGCTACGTCCTGGAAGTCATACAGTTGCGGCGGATCGCTGGAAATATTCAAAATACTCGTGCGTGGCGAACGCATCGGCTTAACCTCGGAATTAGCCGGGTCAATCATAGCCAGACCGTCAACGCGTACACTGTACTCCCACACGCCGGCTGGAATTTTTTCCACCGTAACTTCCCAGACGCCATTTTCATTCTTTGACATCTCCTGTCGTCCATCCGGCCATTGCCCTGCTACTTCAACCTTATTAGCCTCAGGAGCATCGATTTGGAAGGTCACACTGCCATTGTCGGAAATCTGAGGAGAAACGACGGGGGCTCGTCGCTGAGCATAACAAGTGGTCGTGACAAGACAGATGAATGCCGCGAAAGGGATGGCTCTCAACATGGTAGAAACTCACAGGGATTGTGTTGGAAGGAAGGAACACACAATCATGTCACATTCGACCGATGGAATCTACTAGGGAGACTGGTTTCGACTGTGACGCTACCGAAGCGACCCAGGTTTTACGGAGCGGTCGAAGTCCATCTTAGACAATACCCGGTATTTAAGTGAGCTCCAGATTGGCTTTGTAGCTGGACGTCAGACCGTTGATGGGGCGAGAAAACGCGATCGAGCTTTCGAAAGACATCTCGGCAAGATCTGTAGATCAGATCCAGATCGCTGTGCCCCGACAGCATGAATGCACATGGTTCTGGAGATAGAAGGTCAATCAGGTTGTCGACGAGCAGAGGTAAGTCTCGCTCGATTCGCCACGCGGAGCCCTGCGGACCATGACCGTAAGACGGCGGGTCCAAACAAATAATGTCATACTTGTTGTCCCGCCGCTGTTCGCGGGCCGTAAAAGCAGCCACATCGTCGATGATGAAACGTATCGGCAACGCGTCTGAATTACTGTCGCTCGTGTTCAATAATGCGTTTTGTTTTGCCCACTGTACCGATGGTTTTGATGCATCAACGTGTGTAACTTGGCAGCCGGCTTTTGCGCACTGCAGCGAACCGATGCCCGTATATGCAAACAGATTGAGGGCTTTCGGGACTGGGCGAATTTGTGCAGAACCGTCGTGCGCTGCTTTAAAGCGAACTTCTAACCCACTCAGTAAGTTTTCAAAACTCTTAAAATGTTCTGGAAAGATTCCGAGATGACCCGCTGGCGTTAGTTTTGTCTCGGCCAGGAGTTTTGAATCTGTTCCGAGGGAGGTTTTCCAGCTGGAAGCGATCTGGTGACGTCCCTGCTCTGACTTCGGCGACCAGCCATTGTGAAACGTAAAGTCGACCATTTCTCGCCACTGGGCGGCAGACAGCTGAGCCCGCTTTCTGTCGGCGGCGGGGCTGGGACGGTCGGTGCAGACCGAACCAAACCGTTCTAGCTTGCGTCCGTTCCCAAAGTCTACAAGTTCGTAGCCGGAGGGCTGCAGCGGCAATATCGTCTCGGGCAAAGTCATCTGCGATCGTAAAAAGTCGTACGAATTGGCAAACCGGATGTTGTTGCAGGCAGGAAGCCCTTGAGCAAGGCGAATTGCAGGGCTATCATCGCGTTCAGTTATTTCAGTTTCCAGGGAAGTTGCCGGAATTGGCGTCAAAGCTCCCCTAAATCTCTCAGTTTAAGTGGAAAAAACGATGCGGCATGTGCTGTCAGCGGTAGTGCAAAACGTTCCCGGCGTTTTGGCACATATTTCGGGCATGTTGGCTTCTCGAGGCTACAACATTGACTCTCTCGCAGTCGGTGAAACCGAAGACCCGCAACTTTCGCGAATGACCTTTGTGGTCGTCGGCGACGACAGAGTCCTAGAACAGGTCCGCAAACAGCTTGAAAAAATCGTCACGGTCGTGGAAGTTCATGATGTCAGCGCTCACGACTACGTCGAACGAGATCTCATGCTGATCAAGGTTGCATGTTCCAGTGGCACCACGCGAACCGAGTTGAGGGAGCTTGTTGAAATCTTCCGCGGCCGCATCGTCGACGTGAGCGCTTCGGAAATCATGATCGAAATCTCCGGACGTGAAT
This sequence comes from Njordella aestuarii, assembly GCF_056494165.1. NCBI lineage: Bacteria > Pseudomonadati > Planctomycetota > Planctomycetia > Pirellulales > Pirellulaceae > Njordella > Njordella aestuarii. The sequence goes on along the minus strand of NZ_CM151397.1, from coordinate 4,076,558 downwards.
CGAAGATCGAAGCTTTCATCGAGCGGATGCGTTCGTTTGGAATCATCGAACTGGTCCGCACGGGGCGAATTGCCATGATCCGCGGGAGCAGGGACGCCGCATTAGGTACTTTTGCTGACGGTGCACTTGCGGAAGTCGACGCATAACGCGTATCTCTTCAGAATCGCGATTGTAATGGCGAGCTCTGATTCGTTCAATCGTTGCCCGCAGTGCAATGCCCGTACACGATAAAAGCAATTCCCACAACGCGATGACAATGCAGTATGCAGCTCGGTCTTAGCTACAGAACGCGGCCGTTGGCGGCAAAGTCAGGCGAGGTAGACAAGATTATTTCGTCAGTCGACGACCACCCAAAATGAGCGCTGTGTCGCTCGTTAGGTTTACTTCAATATGTTTATCTGATGGATGTCGTTTGCCGTCGCGTGAGGTAAAATAGAGAGTGCCTGCCAACTAGGACTGCAAAAATGGAAAAACATGAAATTTCAAATCCAAAGATCAATTGGGTTAATTTGATTCGCCATGTTGCACGCGATCGAGTAACGGTCGAGATTTCGGAAGGATCAACGCCCATCGCCGAGGTTGTTCCCAGAAATAAACCATTTGCGATCAAAGATTTGCCGGCCCTAATGGCATCGCTCCCTTCCCTCGGTGATGACGCACCTTCTTTCGCCGCTGACGTTGAAAAAGGTCGTGCCGGATTTGGACTGGATGGAGATCCATGGGAGTCATAGTAGATACAGGCGTTTTCATTCGATGGGAGCGAAGGGGCGAATCTATTGATCAAAGTTTGTTGCAGTTGGACCGCCAGGCTTTTATTTCTGCGGTTACTGCGTCGGAGCTGCTCGCTGGCGTTCACCGTGCCGATTCATCAACTCGACGAGATACGAGAAGTCGATTTGTTGAGGCGTTACTGACACATTTCCCCGTTCTTACGATCACCCTTTCGGTGGCTCGCCATCATGCGGCGTTATCGACAGACCTCGCGCAGAATGGTACACCGATCGGATACCAAGACACTTGGATTGCTGCAACAGCTCTAAGCTCTGGATATGCGGTCATGACAACGAACGCACGAGAGTTTTCGCGAGTTCCTGGTTTGGAAGTAATACCGATTACCACGATTCAGTAAGCTTCTAAAGCGTCTTTGCTAAGTCCGGTCTCGCTGGCGTCGGCGAATTTCAGGCCCGATGCGAGATCGTCCGATTCAACTGGCGATCTATGCTTATCATTTATTGATAAACACGTACGAAGTCGATCTCCAGCTGCTGTGGATAGGTCGTGGTTTCGTCAGGGTTTCCGATGAAACCTCCGCCGACGGCGAGATTGATCACCAGATGAAACGGCTGATCGAACGGAGCGGGAAAGGGAGCTGCGTCGGAATCCCACTTCGTCTGCGTTTGATAAAGTACGTCATCCACAAACCACTTAATCGCGCCTTCTTGCCAGTCCATCGCAAAAACGTGGAAGCCATCGGCGAAGTCTCCCTTAGGAAGCTTGTACGTTTCGCCGGTATGCCGGTTGTCTGGCCAAGCTGAACCGTAGTGCAGCGTCCCCCACGCAACTTCGGGCTCTTGCCCTTTGTGTTCTAGGATATCAATTTCACCGCTGCGAGCCCAACCACCATAGATATCATCGCTTGGAAGCATCCAAATCGCCGACCACATTCCGCGACTCTTCGGAAGTTTTGCAGAAATCTCAAAGCGGCCATACTTCCAATCGCCACGTCGTTTGGTTCGAACACGGCCGGATGAGAATTCTCGCGTGGTCCCTTGAATTCCTGGGTTGTCGCGACGTGCCTCGATAATGAGTCGACCATTCTCAACGCGGACATTGTCCTTACGGTCGGTGTACATTTGCAATTCATTATTGCCACCCCCGAACGCGTTAACTTCGATTTCCCATTTCGAGTAATCGAGCGAATCACCATCGAATTCATCGCTCCAAACCAGTTGCCCTTTGGAATTCTTACTCGTCTCGCCGGAACTTTGTGCCCAAAGGGATGTATTGCACACAGAAAGAAGAATAGCAGCAAATAATAATCGCATAGTTTTCAGTTCGGTTCGGCGGTTCGCATTGCGGTCAGAGGGTGTGGAATGTTATGTCAACAAGTACGTAAATCAAACCCATGCACGTGTCGGAAAGCGGGGAACGTCCCCGCCGCTTCCAGTTTAGTTTGCATCGTCCTCGCAATGTAGGTTGGTTGAAACGGATGGTTCGCTCTTTTGTACTCACCGCCTTTTCGTTTTGCACGATGTTCGTGCCAGCTGCGGTTGCCCAAGACACTAAACACAGCAATTTTCGAGTCGACACAGATGTGTATTTCGATTTAAAGAAAGAACCCGTCAGTCAGTCACTTACTCTTTTCAAGGAAGGCGTTTGTTATGATTTTGGCTCGGAAGCAACCGGTGTTGTGACGATTATCGATCCGCAACGCCAGCGCGTGATTCTGCTTGATCAAAAGCGAAAGGTGCGTACTCAAGTTGAATTTGCCAAGCTAAAGCGAGAGATCGATGACGCCGCCTCTCAAGCCCCTGCCGGAATGACTGAAGTCAGCGTCCGGAAGTGGGATGAAACCGCGGAAGGCGTGATGGCAACTGTTGGCAATCAGGATTTCACTTATATCAGCACAGTCGTTACACCGCCCGAAGTAGATATCGCTCAACAATACGCGGCTTTCACAAATTGGTCAGCGCGCCTAAACGCAGTCTACCCGCCAAATCTTCCGCCCTATTTGCGAATGGAGCTGAACAATACGATTGCAGAACGGAATGCCTTTCCCAAGAAAATTACCCGTACAGCAAAGCAGCAAACCGTCTATTCGATCGCGTCACCGATTTGGCGACTTAGCCAAGACGACGAAACTAGAATCCAAAGCGTTGGGAACATGCTTGCCCAGTTTGAAGAAGTCGACGCGTCTCGGTTTTGGGCAAAATCCCCAGCCAAAACCGCCCGAAATTAAGTCTTAAAGACTTTATGCAAAACAAAAAAGCGAACAAGTGACCTATCGTCGCTCGTTCGCTTTTTCATGTTAGGGAACTGCTAAGTGCTGTCGAGTGTTACTCGGTTCGACACTCACGGAATGATTAACGGTCAAAGACCAAAGTCGCAGTAATGCCGACTTCGTTGTTTACCTTGCCTTCACCATATTCCATGCCCCACTTTGTGCGGTCGATTTCGAATTTGGCGATGAGCTTGAACTCTTCTTCATCTCCGGTAACGGTGACAGGAACTACGACTTCTTCTTCTTTGCCGAGCATGGTCAGAATGCCCGTAAGTTTCGCTTTGTCCTCGCCATCCATTTCAATCGACTTGCTTTGAAAAGTGATCGTCGGATACTTCTTGACATCAAAGAAGTCAGGGTTCTTTAAATGCGCGGTTAACCTAGGGTCGTCGGAGAACAGCGAATCAGTTTTGATCTCGATCTTTATTGAACCCTTGGTTGGCTCATCATGATTGACTTTTGCGTCCGCAGTAAACTCTTTGAAGCCGCCCGTGTGTTGGCCATCGCTTTTCTTGCCGACGAATTCAATCTTCGACTCTTCTTTGTTAAGCTCAACTTTTTCTTCCGCTGCAAATGCAAAACTGCTGACGAAGCAGGCTACTGCGAGGGAAGCCATTGAAAATCGAAACATACAATCGACCTCATCTGTAATGATAGAAACCAGCGAAGTTCGGAGAGTTCCGACAAACCTCCGCCTGACATTCTTACGGTTGTAAATCAGCGCACGTGAACCCGCAACGCTATTTCAGATAAAGATTCCGGGCAGATTGCCAGAAATTGCTCGATCGTAATACGGCTCACAATCCCGGAATTGACTGCTACGGTCGCGAGAGGGCGGCTGTCATCAGAATTGCAGCAGCCGGCCGTCGAATAGAGCGCACGCCGATGCCGACAGATTATTTGAACGATAAGGCTGGCTATCATGCAGCCAGCCACAGCTATCGCCTGATAGAATTAGCGTTTGGTACGCTTGTGCTTTGCACCGCCTTGGCGGACCTTGTAACGAGGATTGCTCTTGCAAATCACGTAGATTCGACCGCGACGACGGACAACCTGACAGTCCGGGTGACGGAACTTAAGCGACCCAATTGACGATACGACCTTCATTTCTCAACTCCTGATACCTGCTGGCGACTGCACAACCGGCATATCTCGAAAAATTCAAACGGTGAACAATCCTCCCTTACGGCCAACTGTTCGGAAAATGGCGAGGGCTGAGTATCATAGCAATGGGACAAACTTTCACAATGCCAGATTAGAGGCTGTTTCTCGGATGCGTATTGCCTATTTTGACTGTTTCAGCGGTGCCAGTGGCGACATGATTCTTGGCGCCTTAATTGACGCTGGTGCAGACGTTTCCGCCATCCAGGCGGCCATCGCGTCCATGGGCCTGCCCGAATTAAAGCTACGTTGCGCGGATGTCCAGAAAAATGGTTTCCGCGCCAACAAACTAACTGTCGAGCATCCGCCCGAACATGCCCATCGTCATTTGTCCGACATTTCGGCGATGATCGAAAAAGGCAGATTTAGTGCGGCGGCGAAACAACTGGCACTCGCTATTTTTCGCAGAATCGCAGTCGCTGAAGCAAAAGTACACGGAAGCACGCTAGATGAAGTTCATTTTCACGAGGTGGGTGCCATCGATTCAATAGCGGACATCGTCGGAGTCGCGATCGCCTGGGAGCAAATTGGTGCCGAAACTGCCTACGCTTCAGCGGTGCCTGTCGGCGAAGGTCAGATCATGATCGCTCACGGGCTCGTGCGAGTGCCGGCCCCAGCCACAGCGGAAATCTTGAAAGGCGTTCCGATTGCCCCGACCAATATCGCTGCAGAGCTAACGACTCCGACTGGGGCGGCGATTATCGCGGAACTAGTCACCGGATTTGGTCCGTTGCCGTCGATGCAAATTGAACGCATCGGCTACGGAGCGGGAACTCGCGATCTAGAGCAACGCCCCAATCTGTTGCGAATAATTATCGGCGAAGCACTTCGTATTCGACGCCGCGACGATAACAACGTAGCGGTAATCGAAACGAATCTAGATGACATCTCTGGCGAGCAAATTGGATTTGCAACTGAGCGTTTATGGAAAGAGGGTGCCTTGGACGTTTTTACGACTCCGGTACAAATGAAAAAAGGGCGACCGGGCGTTTTACTCACCGTCCTCGCACAGCCCCAAGACCGAGCACGGATGGAAAGAATTCTTTTCGAACAGACCGGAACGCTGGGCCTTCGATATCGCGAACAGCCTCGTTCCGTCGCGCCACGTACCTTTACTCGCGTGGAAACAATTTTTGGTAGCGTACGCGGCAAGGTCTCGCAACTGCCCAACGGTGCCATCGACTTTTCACCGGAGTATGACGATTGTAAATCACTAGCGGAACGGCAAGGTGTTCGTTTGAGTTTCGTAGTGGAAGCTGCCAAGAAAGCGTTCTTCGAGGATTCCCCATCCAGCGCGGCAGTGAGTTCAACCTCTTTGGTTCATGACCACTCGCATGACCACTCGCATGACCACTCGCATGACCATAGCCATAGTCACTCGCACAGCCATTCGCATGCCCATCCACACAAGCCTGCGGAGGTAGCGAATGATATCGCTGGTGAAGACGTGAGATCTGACTTGAGGGTTGACGATGGTGGTTCGACCGGAGGGCCTCACGTGGATCTATTGGGTGCAGGAGTGATACGGCGAATATCGTCCGATTCCAATGATGGGGGCGATCCCTTAGCGACTAGATCTGAGAACAATAACAGCAGTTGCGGAATTGCCGGAGATCAGTATGTTGGACCCACCCACGATGTCGAAGCTACGTGGGATGAGTTTCAGCCGGCAGAACTTCGCAGTTTTGCAAGTGACGATGGCTCCGGAGCAATTGTTGATCATGAATTGTTCGATCAAGATCAGGAAAACACCGCTTCCCAGTGGCAGATACCGCGATCACATTCATATCACTCGCCGCATAAAGTTCGCCCACCTTTCTTTTTGGACGGTTCTGAAGAGCAACGAGACCCGGAACATCCAAATGAATAATCGAGTAGACGTGTCGTGAAGGAACCAATCAAGCCTTTAACTGGTCGACAATTTCTAACCGCCTTTCGTGGGTCTAATCGCCCTTGCATTGCTGTTGATGATTCAAACATCGTTCGTTTTCTTAATCCAAGTGCGGCACGATTACTTGAAGTCGACTCAGAGGCTGTTGTTGGTTACGATCTGAACGCAGACGTTGCAGCGGGTGGGGCTCCGTTTCACGCTGGCCTCCATGCATGGGCCAAAGGTACATGTTCTTCTTCTGAGAGTTCCTCGTTTATACCGTACTCCGATCGAGTGGCGAGCGATCAAGAAAAAGCAATCGTAGGCTTCTTTACGGCATCACTCTTTGACGAAAGATGGTCCGGTCTCAGGCTATTTATTGGTGTTTATGAAGAAGAGCCATCGATCGTACAGTTCGTACCTAACCAGACTTGGATTGAAGATCTCAAGGCGCGCCAGTACATTCGTTCCAGACAAACAAATGAGTATTCACTGAAAAGCCTCGCTTCCATATTCGGACCCGAACCGTCATCGCAACTTGCCATGCAGCAAGTGCAGTTGGCAATCGAGTCGAAGGTTTCGATTTGCATCTCGGGGCCTCAAGGTGGCGAGCTAAAAGAGTTAGGTGAAGCAATACTCCATCATCGACTGCGACGTTTCAAAACTGATGAATTCCCGACGGTTATCAATGCCGCTCTTGTCGACCACGCATTGTTGACGGAATACTTGGAGCTTGCGACCGGGCGCTCGACAGCGGCAAGCTCTGGCGAACGTAGGTCTGCTCCCTTCATTGTCTTTCATCAGCTTGAACGCTTGCCGTTAGACTGTCTTTCGGTACTGGAGCAATTCTTTGAAAGGTATGCTGCATCCAATACGGTTGTTACTACTGAAGCCGAAGTTCTTCGTGAAGTCCATTGTGACAATACAGCGTGGAATAACATCGTTGACAAGCTAAGCGTCATACAGATCAAGATTATGCCGTTAAATAAACGGCCGGCCGATTTGTTCGGGCTGCTCCGCGAGCAACTAAGCGAGCGAACTCAGGCTCTGGGTGTAACGCACATTCACGGTTTTTCCGAAGCGGCGATGAAAATGCTGCGAGCTTATGCTTGGCCATCAGATGTGGCCGAACTGGCGGCGACCGTGGAGCATGCGGTGCGGAACTGTACCAATTCGAGCGTCCAGCCAGAGGACTTGCCCTTGTCGGTGCGCACTTTTTCATCGACCACCGTGGAAACAAAATTAGTCGAGCCCATCGATTTGGATGCAACCTTATTGAGCGTGGAGGTGACGCTTTTGAAACGAGCGCTCGACGCATTTCCGCGAAATCGCGCTGCGGCTGCTCGGCAGTTGGGGATTTCGAGGGCGAGGCTTTTGCGAAGACTGGATCAGTTGAAGATAGAAGCGCCAGCGACCAATAACGCTCCGGTCAGTCAAAAGAAGTCGACATCCACAGTCGACTCCAGCGTGTTTAAACCGGAAGACGAACTTGTAGAATCAGATGAAATAGAAGCGTTTGAGAGTTCCGACGAGGTTCCCGTCTTTCGCGAAATTCCTGATGACGAATAGCTGTAGACTACGTGATCTTCGGTCGGCGAGGCAGGTAATCGCGTTCGACCCATTTTGTATCGACCGTTCCGTTGGCGAATTCAGGTTGTGCTAAAATCTCGCGATGGAAGTCGGCTGTTGTTCGAATGCCGGTAATTCGCAATTCGGCAAGCGCACGTTGCATTGTCGCGATGGCTTCTTCTCGAGTGCTGCGATGCACGATCAGTTTGCCGATCATCGAGTCGTAAAACGGCGGTACCGTATAACCAGCGTGCGCATGTGAGTCAAAACGAACGCCCATGCCACCCGGGACATACATTGTCTGGATATGACCTGGGCAAGGTTGGAAGTTGCGATTCGGATCTTCCGCGTTGATACGGCATTCAATCGAGGCACCGCTGAACTTGATATCCTTCTGTTTAAACGGAAGTGGTTCGCCGGACGCGACTAGAATCTGCGTCTTGATCAGATCAATTCCGCTAACTTGTTCCGAGACGGGGTGTTCGACTTGGATGCGAGCGTTTACTTCGATGAAATAGAAGTTATCGTTTTGGTCAACGATAAACTCGACCGTAGCGGCGTTGTAGTAGTCTGCATTCTTGATCATACGCACCGCTGCGTCGCAAATTTCCTTGCGAGTTTTGTCGCTTAGCGTCGATGATGGGCTTTCTTCGATAAGCTTCTGGTGGCGTCGTTGGACTGAACAATCGCGTTCTCCTAAGTGCACGACGTTTCCATGTTTGTCGGCGATAATTTGGACTTCGATATGTCGTGGACGATCGATGAATTTTTCTAGGTAGACACCGGCGTTTCCGAAGGCAGCTTTCGCTTCCGTTTGGGCTTGCTGTAGGCCGACGCGTAAGGAAGTTTCGTCTGTGGCAACGCGCATGCCTTTGCCACCCCCGCCGGCCGTGGCCTTGATCAATACTGGATAGCCGATCTTCGAAGCAGCTTCGACGGCGGCCTGTTCGTTTTCGAGTAGACCATCGCTTCCTGGCACGACGGGCACCTTGGCTGCAATTGCCATCGATCTCGCAGTATTCTTGTCGCCCAGCTTTTCCATCGCCTCAGGTGTTGGCCCGATGAAATCGATGTTGCACGAGCGGCATACTTCGTTGAAGTGGGAGTTTTCCGCAAGGAACCCGTAACCAGGATGGATGGCATCGGCGTTTCCGATCTCTGCTGCCGAAATAATCCGATCGATGCGGAGATAGCTGTCCGCACTTTTGGCGGTGCCGATGCAAATTGCTTCATCCGCCAACTGGAGGTATTGGTTGTCCTTGTCGGCGTCGCTGTAAACGGCAACACTTTTAATCCCCAGTTCTTTGCATGCTCGAATTATTCGAAGTGCAATTTCACCGCGGTTGGCGATCAGGATACGTTGGTACATGCGACGCAATCTAAAATGCTGAGCAAAACGGTACAGGAGAGGCTAGCCACGTGTGTCGACTTTGAAGAGTGGCTTACCGAAGTCAACCGATTCTTCATTTTGGACCATGACCGAGATGATTTTCCCGCGTATTTCAGCTGGAATTTCATTGAAGACTTTCATCGCTTCAATGATGCAGACGACTGTATCGGGTTGGATTTGAGCTCCGACTTCGATAAAGTTCTTAGCGTTTGGATTGGGACGCGAATAATATGTCCCAACCATTGGCGCCTTAATAGTAACGATGTGCGGACCACTTTCTTCGCCACTTGAGGAAGCCGGAGCAGCGGTGCTTGGCGCCGCAACCGAGGGAGCGGCAGTCGGGGCATAGACAGGTGCCGCTGCAATAGTTTGCTGAAAACCTGCGCGCGCAAGTCTTATTTGCTGCTCGTCTTGTCGAAGATCGATCTCCGATAAATCATGTTCTTTCATCAGTTCGATCAACGACCGAATCCGTTCGACCGAAAATACACTTTCTTCTGACTGCGAGTCCGCCATCTACCGTATACCTTAGAGATTTAAGTTTCAAAGTCGAGCAATCTGGATATCTTCCAAGCTGTTTGGCAAGTTGGAAAGTACCCGGCAACCATCTTTTGTGACTAAACAGTCATCTTCAATCCGGACGCCACCCCAACCAGGGATATAAATACCCGGTTCGACAGTGACGACCATACCCGGTTCGAGTCGCCGAGTCTGATTCTTTGCTAAACGCACCGATTCGTGCACCTGCAGGCCAAAACCATGACCTAGCGAGTGATTAAACCGTTTTCCGAAGCCAGCTTTTTCGATAACCTGACGAGCAACTCGATCAATCTCCTGCATTTCGACACCAGGTTTGATCGCCTTGATGGCAGCCTTTTGCGCGTTCAGTACCGTTTGATAAACCTTGGAAAATTTGGCCGGTATCCTATCTCTGACCAAAACACGGGTCAAGTCGCTCACGTAACCGTCCACTTTGGCGCCCCAGTCAATCAGCAAGAATGCTTCCTCGCCAATCACTTTTTCGCTGGGGATACCATGCGGAAGTGCTGCTCGAGGGCCGGCGCCGATGATGGCGGGAAAGCTGGAGCAAGTCGCCCCAAGCTTACGCATCGTGTACTCTAGGTCGTCGGCCACGTTCTTTTCCGTCATGGCTGGACGAAGGCCCGCGCGGATCGCAATAAAGGCTTGCTCAGCGACCCGGATCGCTCGTTCGATCGCCTCGATCTCCAAAGAGTCTTTTTTCTCGCGCAACATCTCGACTAATCCCGTCGATGGCCAAATAGTTTTTGCGCGAAGCTGTTCGTTGATAGTTTGAAATGTTGCATGCGACATCGAATGGCTTTCAATTCCGATGGTCGCATAGTGCTGCTTGTTTAAGAATTTTCCAGCTGCAACAGCCGATGTCATTGGGATGGGGCGGAGATATAACTCAATTTCAGGGCACTCGGATTCTATCTGTTCCGAGTATCGACCGTCGCTCAGCAAAACGATTTTCCCGATGTTGTCGACATACAAATACGAATCGCCGCCGGTGAATCCTGTCAAATAGCGAACGTTCGATTCGTCACTGATCAACATGGCCGAACATTCAAATTCGTACATGGAATCCAAAAGGCGTTCACGTCTTGCAGCGTAGTCGTATTTTTTCACAGTGGCTTGATGAGGGGGGATTCGAATTTTTGTAAATGGCGATGCATTAATCACAAGTCGATCTTATGACTGGCTTGATAACTGCGTAAAGGATATCGAACGTTCTTTATTTAAGGTGCTAAAGCCGCTTAATTTTCAATATATGGCTAAACAAGGTACTGATGGACAATTGCATACTATCCATTATCCAATACAACTACGACCACGTTCGGTAAACCGTCAACTGTGAATCGCTGGAGAATTGATTATGGGCATGATGAAAGAGTTTAAAGAGTTTGCCATGCGTGGCAACGTCGTCGACCTCGCGGTCGGTGTGGTAATTGGAGGGGCGTTCGGCAAAATCGTTTCTGCGTTAGTCGAAAAGATCATCATGCCCCTGACCGGGTTTTTAACGCAAGGGAAGAGCGTTGCAGATTTGAAGTACCAGCTCACGCTTCCTGAAGGTCTTGCTGAAGGTATTAAGCCAGCCGAAATCGGTTACGGTGCATTTATCCAAGCGACCATCGATTTCCTCATTGTCGCGTTTGCCGTATTCTTGATGGTCAAGCTGATCAATTCGATGCGTGCCCGCTTTGAAAAGCAACCGGAGGCCGCCGAAGCCTCCCCACCACCAGAAGACATTGCTTTGCTGCGAGAAATCCGCGACGCTTTGCAGCGCAGTGCTCCCCGTCGTGCTGAATAGTCCAGCTAGTGCATCGCAGGCGGACTTTGAAATCAGGTTACACGCTAGAGTCGACTTCGGACGGAGTTGGCTCTAGCGTTTTCTTTATGGCCAATTTCGAATTGGCTAATTCTTGGGTCGGCTAAATCGACTACAATGCCGCTGTTACTTAATTCAGAGGCGTTCCGACACTATTTGGAATAAGTTCCCGGACTTGAAAGTTGGTTGGAATAAACAGGCATGCGATTCACGAATTCGTGAGGACTAATGAGCGGCACTTCGGAAATTGTTGGGCGGTTATACCGCATTTGGAATCAAAAAGCGGAAATTGAGTCGCAACTGACGCGAGGGCCCAAACAAATTGCAGCGGCTCGGGCGCAGCTCGAGGGTGCCTCCAAGGCCCTTTTGGAGCATCGCGAGCTGATTAAATCCAAAAAGATGGATGCAGATCGCAAGCAGTTACAGATGCGGGAACGCGAAGCGAAACTGTACGACTTGGAAGTGAAGATGAACATGTCCAAGAATAATCGCGAGTACCAAACTCTTAAGGAACAGATTGCTGCTGACAAGCAAGCGAACAGCGTTCTTGCCGACGAAATCCTCGAGATCCTCGAAGAAATCGATCGACTTGTCGAACTTACTCAAGGGTTCATCGACCGCGAGCAGCGGGCAACAGATGACACAAATCAGGTGGAGTCGCGGATTGCAGACGCGAAGGTGCGTTTGGAAAATGACCTTAAGCTTGTAATGGCAGAGCTGACCGAAGCGGAGAAGGACCTGCAGGGGGACCTCCGGTCGGCGTACAATCGGCTCACCATTAGCATGGCTGAGGACGCGATCGCAGAGCTTGAAGAAGCCTCATGCGGAGGTTGCTATACGAAACTCTCGCCGAAACTGCTGGACGAAATGCATATGCGGAAAGCGATCTTGTGCACCAGCTGTGGGCGACTAGTTTTTTCCTCATAGTTCGCCGCCTCGATGAACAGGGTTAACCTGAGTCCATTGGAAGCGGGGGATAGTTAGTGAACCGAGGGCTTCAACCGTTGACAGCGTAGGCGTTTTCCTTCAAAATCGACGGGTTGTTACTGTAACTTTTCGCTTATTTAGCAAGATTAAGAAGTGCGATTTTCGCGGCAAAAACCCGCGGAGAATCGCATTTTTCTTTTAGCAGAGAGATTGATCATGGCTGATTATGTCCCAATGACCCGTGAGGCTTACAATCGGATGAAAGCCGATGTCGATCGCATGGAAAGCATCGAAATGCCGCTGATTGCCGAAAAGATTGCGGAAGCGCGCGCGGAAGGGGATCTAAAGGAAAATGCCGAATATCACGCGCAGCGGGAGAACCAGGGGATGCTCCAGGCCAAGATTAATGCGATTCGAGCCAAGCTTGCCAATGCACATATCGTAGATGTGAGCAGCCTACCAAAGAATGAAGTGGTCTTTGGCGCTCGCGTTAAAGTGAAGGATCTCGATTACCAGGACGAAGAGGAATACACCATGGTTGGGCTCGGGGATGAAGACTACGACGTGGGCAAGATTCTAACGACGTCACCAATCGGCGCTGCGCTTATGGGGAAGAAGGTCGGCGATAAAGTGGAAATCGAAGTCCCTCGCGGCAAGTTGCGGTACGAGGTACTGTCTATCGAGTTTGCCGAGTAAATATTGCACTTAGCCTTCCGTGTGTTATGTGTCGTGCTCCCGAGTTTAGATTGACCGTTACGGTCACGCCTGTTGGATCGAATAACTATGGCCAAAGCGCCGCCCGCAACTACTGACGTTGATACGCCTGGCACAGCCAACCCACCAGTCGAGAACGTTTCCCTGGGGCCAGCTTGCGGAGTGTTGTTCTTAATGGGCGGCGTTCTGATCGCTGTGATTGTGACAGTTGCCGCCTATCTATTGATGGGCAAACAAGGCGAGCGGGCTTCGGCAGCCATCCAACAGCAATTGATACCCTTGGTAGAGCGATCGCAACTGCCCGCTAACGATAAGTCCGCCATTGTCGATCGCTTAAATGACCTTGCATTTGAGATTGAGGGTGGTGAGGTCACCGACCGCCAACTTGCGAGGCTCCACACACGATTGAGCCAGAACGCGATTCTGCAGTGGGGAGCGATCTACCAAACGGTCGAGTTTGCTGAAACCAATGACGAGTTCACTTATAGCGAACGTGATGAGTTGAAAAAAATTAGCAACCGGTTGTTATACGCTTGCTCTCAGTTCAAGATTACGATCGATGATCTTGGGTTCCTTTTGCAACAACTGACGCTTCGAGAAGGTAAGTCGGGGCTTTTGATTCTTAGGGAAGAGATAACCCACGGTGATGTCGTAAGTTTCATGCGCAGAAGCGAAGAGATGATGGACCAGCGAGGCGTACCGAAAGTCCAACCCGCGGAACAAACTGTCGCTCAGGTGTTTGAATCGATGATTGATGACGCAATGAACGAGGATAAGAAGCTGCCCATTGCACGTTAGGCACCAGTTGCTTGGTCGAGCAATTGTCGATGGCAGGGAGCACCATGAATTCCAGTCACGACGCTACGTCCACATCTCGACTGGAGTGCAGTGAGTTACGACTCGTAGAATGTGGAAATCTCTGACGCTCTGTCATCCCCTCGGCCGGGCGCCGGAGTTCAGATGCGAATTAAGGCCCAACGGTACGTCGCAATGCCACGCGTACCCGCGTTTTAACCGGTGTTCGTCAGCCGCTAGAATGGACTGCCGTTCTACAGATTATTCGAAAAGTTATTGAATCGCTTGCGAGACTTGCGTTTGCTGAATACGCAAATATTCGGAATGTTTTCGCTCAATGCTACAAATTGCCATTTTCATAGAGAAACAGAAAAACTATAGACAAGGATGTTGGTAGCACGCTTGCAAGAAACCTTTCATACGCGGTACATTTGTGCTCGTTGTTTGCGCAGCATTCGGTAAGCTGCTCGTACACGGCTGGGAAAAAGCGGTTCACTCTTCCTGCCTCAGTGCATTTGATACCTCAAGCTTCGTAAGGAGGCTTAAGTCATATGGTCGATAAGGACTCATTGGCCTTTGAAGATTTAAGTCTAGGTCAGACCTGGATAAGCGACTCGAGGACGATCACTCAACGTGACATTTTCGGTTTCGCTAACTTGACCGGCGATCACACGCCAATCCACGTTGATCCTGAATTTGCTGCCCAGACGCCGTTCCGTCAAGTGATTGCGCACGGATTGCTTGGCCTGTCAATTTTGGCCGGACTTAGTTCGGAACGCCCTAAGGTTCGAACTGCTGCACTGCTGGACGTAAAATCTTGGAAGTTTGTTAAGCCGATTCTTGTAGGCGATGAATTGACGGTCCATACCGAAGTCATTGATTTGGCGGTCCATGGACGCCGGCATGGTGAAGTGCACTGGAATCGGAAATTGTTTAATCAGCATGGTGAACTGGTTCAGCATGGTGTTTTGGTCACGCTGGTAGAAATGCGGAACTTCGCCAAGAAGAGCGACCAACGAGTTCGTATCGATGCTGCCGTCGATTCTCTGCCAAAAGCGCCGGCGTTTCAAAACGCAACCACTCAAATGTCCAGTCGTTAAGGTCACTGTTCCTGCGAGTGGATATGACGTATTGCCAAAAGCCGCGATAATTGAACTAGCAACGCGGCTTTGCCGGTGGCCTTTCAGTCGCGATGTAGTAATAAACGCGTGCTAGAAGGTTGATCTACGGTTTGACCTATCTCTAAAAACCTTTAAATTGGTCAGCACATCTTCGCTGATCGGTTGCTCTGGCGACCGAATTTGAAGGAACTTGATATATAACTGTGGTCGACGTCTGTATCCACTCGGCTTCCTGCTCTCCTCATCCTCCCTCGTTACGCTCAAACTGCACATCGGAATTATGCAACAATCACGTGAAGTGGTCATGACTGGATGTGGAGTTGTGACACCCGTGGGGCTGAGCAACGCCGAATTCTGGAACTCGTTGCGGCTTGGAAAGAGCGGTGTTGAGTGCCAAACGGTGTCAGATGGTACTCAAGATTTTTCATGGTGCACGGCGCGCGTCACTAATTTTGACGCTAAAAAGTACGTGCAACCGCGGAAGAGCATCAAGCTCTGCTGCGAAGAGATCAAGATGTCATTTGGCTCGGCCATGATGGCGTGCGAACAGGCTGGCATTGTACCTGGAGCCATTGCTCCCGAGCGACTTGCTGTTTGTTTCGGTAGTGAGATGCTGTTCAGCCAAATCCACGAAGTGGAATCTACCGTCAATAATTGTAAGACGGAGGACGGAGTTGATACTTCTAAGTGGGCTCCTCAGTTTATGTCAAGCATTTATCCACTTTGGATGCTGATGTCCTTACCGAACATGGCTGCCTGTCATATTGGAATTGCGCTAGATTCACGCGGGCCTAACAATACGATTACCACAGATGAAACTTCGTCGCTGATGGCTATCCACGAAGCGTTCATGCAGATCCAGCGAGGCGATGCCGATGTTGTTGTCGTCGGTGCGACCGGTTCCCGTGTAAATCCGACGCGAATGCTGCAGCATCCACGCGAGCATTACATTCATACTCCAGTCGATGGGCCAGAAGCTTCGGTGCGGCCATTTGATGCCGATCGGCTCGGTATGGCGCTCGGGGAAGGCTCTGGGTGCATTGTCTTGGAAGATGCCGAACATGCGGCCAAACGCAATGTTAAGGTTCTCGGCAGGATAGCTTCGGTTGCGAGCGGTTTCGCGCGTCCACAAAAATTTCGCTCGGGCTCTTCGCAAGCAATTAGCAATACTGTGTCGCTAGCGTTGGAGCGTGCTGGCATCAGTACAAAGGAACTTGATTACATTAACACTTCGGGGTGTGGTTCGATTGCGTTGGATGCAACCCATGCTCAAGGGATTGCCAACATTGACGCCAGCATTCCAATGGTAGCGATTCAAGGAGCTACTGGTTATATGGGGGCTTCCATGGGAATGTGTGAGTTAATAGCATCGATCCTCGCAGCACAGGATAACGGTCAGTCGCCGTGGACGATCAATCATCGAACGTCGGATCCGATGATCGAGAATCCGATTTTGACCGAACCAGGACGTAAGATGCAGCGTCCATACATCGCGAAGTATTCACAAACGCCGCATGGCCAGACTGCTGCTGTAGTTATCAAACTTCTGGACAACTAACTCGTGTCCAATCGACCACGCAATTCACGCCAGAGCAGTCGCCGACGTTCAAGAGCGGGCGAGCTTTATGGATTCTCGAGCGAAACATTCCCACTGCTTCAGAATGTAATTCGTGCTGATCGCTTCTCGTTATGGATGCGTTTAGTTCGCCTTGGAATCGAAGAAACAGAACTAAAGTCGCTCATATCCAAAAATGAATTGCATGCAGACTTAGATCGCGCAGAAGTGACAAATAAGCCGTTGAGCGATTGGCTGTTCGAAGTGTCGAAATCGGCAGCTGAATATCGTCGTCGGGAAGAACTGCAACTTAAGCTCAACTACGACGAATCACTTCCGATCAATTCGCATCGCGAAGCAATTGTGGCATCGATTCGCGACAATCCTGTTACGATCGTCTGCGGCGAAACCGGTTCCGGAAAAAGTACTCAGTTGCCCAAATTCTGCTGGGAGGCCGGATTGGGACGCCAAGGTTGGATTGGTCATACTCAACCACGCCGCATCGCAGCTCGAGCAATTGCTAGCCGTCTCGCCGCAGAACTCGAATCAGACTTGGGCAAGACCGTCGGCTATAAGATTCGTTTTACCGATCGCGTTGACGGTTCGACGATCGTCAAACTGATGACGGACGGGATACTGTTGACCGAGGTTCGCCATAATCACTTACTGGATACCTACGATTGCTTGATCATTGACGAAGCGCACGAGCGTTCGATCAACATTGATTTGACACTAACTTACATCAAACGCATTTTGCAGCGACGGAAAGACCTGCGAATCGTCATCACCAGTGCGACGATTGATGCTGAGAAATTCGCTGAATACTTTGGACAGGACGAAACACCGGCACCAATTTTCTACGTTAGTGGCCGCAGCTATCCAGTTGAAATTCGTTATCGACCTTTCGCAGAAAATCCGAATGCTTTCCAAGATGCGATTGACGAACTAAAGCAAGAGTCCGATGGCGATGTACTCGTGTTCTTGCCAACAGAGCGTGACATTCGTCTGGCTGAAAAAACGTTAAGAGGCCACTTTACTGATCAGGGCCGATTAGACCGAATCGAGCTGTTGACGTTATACGCACGGATGACCGAGAGTGATCAGCAGCGAATTTTTAATCCCGGATCGAAGCAACGCATCATTCTGGCGACCAATGTTGCGGAATCCTCTCTCACTGTACCATCGGTTCGGAACGTTGTCGATTTTGGCTCAGCACGAATATCGCGTTATGCGCCGCGCAGCAAGGTACAGCGGCTTCCCATTGAATCGGTGTCTCAAGCGTCTGCAAATCAGCGTGCCGGACGATGCGGCCGTGTAGCGGATGGAATTTGCATACGGCTTTACAGCGAAGAAGATTTCGCTGGCCGCTCGGCCTTTACAACACCAGAAATTCGTCGTGCGAATCTGGCGAGTGTCATGCTGCAGGTCAAGCTGGCGGGCATCAAAGATCTTGAGTCTTTGTCGTGGCTTGAGCCGCCAATGCCCGAATCCATTCGCGATGCACGCGCAACGCTTCACGAGTTGAACGCGATCGATGAAGAAGAAAACTTAACGCATATCGGACGACAGCTAGGGAAATGGCCGGTGGATCCACGGATCGCAAAGATCTTGCTTTCTGCAGATGAGAATCGTTGCTTGGCTGACTGTTTGATTATCGCAGCGGGACTAGAGATTCTTGACCCGCGAATGCGACCTGCGGAACATCAAATGGCTGCCGATCAAGCTCAGCAGCAATTCCTGCATGCAGCCAGCGATTTTGGTTCCATGCTTTTGTTGTGGGATTTCTACCACCGCGAAAGGGCTAACCTCAGCCGTTCAAAATTTGATCGTTATCTTCAGAAGCTCTTCCTGTCACCTGCTCGGTTCCGAGAATGGCTTGATGTACACCGACAGCTTCAGCATCTTACTGAAATGCAGAAGATGAAAATTGGACCACGTCGTTGGTTCCCTGTTGCAAACGCGGCAGTCGGAAAGGCGAAGCAAGACAAAGAATCAACAGATGACCCTGTCGCAGTTTCCAATAAAGAGCAGGTCAAGGAGTTATTGCAGAACGAAGATTACGCAGCCGTACACAAGTCGCTCTTGAGCGGTTTGTTGTCAGGGATCGCGATGGCTCGGGAAGATGGGAAATACCATGCTTCGGCTAGGATGGAAGTGCAAATCTGGCCTGGATCCGGAGTTCGCAGAACGGTACCACGATGGGTCGTTGCTGCTGAACTGGTCGAGACAACTACGCGATTCGCTCGAAACGTTGCCGCTATAGATGACGCATGGATTCCGCCCCTCGCAAGTCATTTGATCAAGTACTCCTACGAGTCGCCTCATTTCAGTGCGAAAACTGGCCGAGCTATGATCCATCGGAAGGCTTCGTTGTTCGGCCTGCCCGTGGCGCCACGTGATCGAGTTGCGCTTGCGCCGATTGACGCAAAACTGGCGAGAGACCTACTAATTGATGAAGGGATCGTTAGTGAGCAGCTTCAAACTCGCGCCAAGTTTTTGAAACATAACAAGCAATTGTTAGAAGAAGTCGCCGAGTATGCAAATCGTACTCGGCAACGTGAACTCGTCGTCGATCGTTTTTTCCTTGAACAGTTCTATCACCAAAGAATTCCCGAATCTATCCTCGATCGGAATTCGCTTGAAGCCTGGGATCGCGAGCTGCGAGCCGATGACGCCTCTGACTTGTCTCCGTATTTGAAGTGGGAAACGTTGCTGAATGGCATTCAGCGCGATGAAATTATCCTGTCCTTTCCAGATCGGGTTGATGTGGGTTCAGCAACGGTTTCTGTTTCGTATCATTTTGCGCCTGGTACAGAAACCGATGGTATAACCGCTGTGGTTCCCGACACCGCCGTTGGCCAAATTTCGGAAGATCGAATCGGTTGGCTCGTCCCTGGTCTCCTGCGCGATCGCGTTTTGGCGCTGATCAAGTCGTTACCGAAGAAATTAAGGAGGAACCTTTCACCGGCTCCTGACACTGCGGACTTGGCTTCACAAGAACTCGCGGCTGACTATCTTGCCAACAAGCCGTTTTGGCCAAGCCTGTGTAAGGTGCTGTCGAAAATCTCTGGCGAAACAATTCGACGTTCCGACTTTGAGACTTCCAAAGTTCCCGCACATCTGAACATGCAGATCGCAGTTCTCGGCGACAATGGACAACTAAAAACGATTGGCCGCGATATCGAAAAGCTGCGATCGGAGTTGCAAGTTGAACAAAATGCTGCACCTGCGGTAACGGTTGACGAAAACTGGCTTAAAAGCCAGCCTTGGTATCGAGCTGAGATGAAAGACTTCGATATTGAATCGTTGCCGGAACAAATTGTGACGCAGGAGCGAGGTGCCGTTGTCACTCGCTTTCCAACTTTGATCGATCACACTACGCATGTTAGTACCATTGTGGTAGACCATCCCGAGATCGCAGCGTATCGGCTCAGTTTTGCAACGCTTCGTCTCTTGGCAATTTCATTTAATCGTGAGCTGAAAAGTCAGGTTCGCCATTTACCAGGACTTCGTGACGCAACGATGCGGCTTGCAAGACGAGTTCCCGGGCCGCAATTGGAAGAAGGACTTGCGCTTTTGCTGGTTAAGCTGGCATTGATCGACGGCAAGCCACCGGTGACGAGTCGAAGCGATTTTGAAGCGCGAAAAGTTGGAGCATTTCAAAAAATTTCTGTGGCCGCAGCGGAAGTCGGACGATGGCTTCCCAAAATGTCCGATGCTGTTCAACAGTTGTCTCTCACGATGGAGACAACCCGCTTGGCAGCTGAGCTGGGAGACGATTGTAATGTTCAACTCGCACAGCTCTTTCGGCCCCAGTTCCTAGTGAAGTATCCGTGGAACTGGCTGCGTGAGTATCCGCGCTTCATAAACGCCGTTGATATTCGTATCAAGAAATGGAACACAGGCGGCCAGATTGCAGATCGAAAGGCTGTCGAAGTTTTGAAGCCATATATCGAGGTTTTAAGCAAAGAACTCAGTAGCGTTGAAAGTTTGACCGGTCCAGACGAATCGCTTCGACAAATTGACGGAGTTCCTATCGGAGAATTGAGCGACCTTCAGTGGATGCTAGAGGAGCTTCGTGTCTCATTGTTCGCTCAGCAGCTCGGGACGAGCATCAGCGTTTCACCAAAACGACTTGACAAAATCATCGATCGACTGGCGAATAGATAGTCTTCTGAATCAAAAAGTCTTTTCCCGTTCTTTGCAATCATGCATCTGCTACGACAGGAGGTCGAACCTCGTGAATTCCAGCTTTCGCAATCGATACGCGCCCGAGGACAGTCAGTATCGACATTAAACCATAACCTCCGCGCTTCTTCGCTGGACGCTGGTTTCTATGGCGCCATGATCGGATTCGGCGAGAACTACTTAGCCGCCTTCGCCATTGCCGTTGGACTAGGGCAAGTGACAGCAGGACTGGTTACAAGTTTGCCAATCCTGTGTGGAGGGCTCGCGCAAGTCTTCGCGTTTCGCATGCTGCGCTCAAATGGATCGTACCGAAACTGGATTCTGCTTTGTGTAGCATTGCAAGCGCTTTCATTTGTTCCGCTGATCTATGCGGCTATCGTCGGAAAAATTTCGGCATGGTTCTTTTACTTGATCACATCGTTGTACTGGGCAGGTGGCATGGCGTCCTCGCCTGGCTGGAACGCTTGGATATCGCAGATCGTTCCTGCAAAGATTCGACCTCGCTATTTTGCAAAGCGAACGCGTTATACGCAGTTTGCCACGCTCGCATCGTTTCTTGCAGGTGGTGCGATCCTGCATTATGCGGGTGGTCGAACTGATTCCAAGGGGTTCATTCTTCTTTTCGGTGCGGCGTTACTTGTGCGACTATCCAGCGCTGCATTTCTGGTATCGCATCGAACTACGCCCGAGATCGATACGGCGCACATCGACGCTGTATCGTGGAAAAAAGCGTGGCAATCGCTCAGCCTTGATGCGCGTCGACTGATCTTGTGTTTGATCGGATTAACGGCCGCGATCCAGATGTCTGGTCCATTTTTTGGTCCATACATGTTGGTTCAATTGCATTTTGATTATGTAAGTTTTGTTGCTATCGTCGCAGCCGCGCTGGCAACTCGGATTCTTTCATTGCATCTTTGGGGACACTTCGCTCAACGCTTCGGAACGCAAAACCTGATCTGGACCGCTGGTTTAGCAATGGTGCCACTGGCGCCAATGTGGGTTGTTTCAACTGAATTTTGGTGGATCTTTGGAATTCAATGCGTCGCGGGCGCAGTGTGGGCTGGCTACGAGCTAGCGATCTTGCTGATCTTTTTTGAGAACATTCCGCTACGCCGCCGCGCTCAAGTGCTGACTCTGTACAACCTCGGAAATTCGATCGCCTGGTTTGTCGGAGCGGCTCTCGGTGGCTGGTGCATCAGGATGTTGGGTGGTACGATCGAAGGTTACTACGCCGTATTTATTTTGACAGCAATCGGGCGACTTTTCTTTTTGGGTTGGGCGTGGTCAGCAATCCATGGTCACAAGTTCAAAAAGTGGAAGACCGATCCGCTTGTTGAAGTCGGAGGTTTTCGAAACACCCCCGCCGCCCCAATCGATATCCGCGGCGCGATTATCACGAGTGTCACCAATACCGAGGTTACAGAAGACAGCGCCGGCAAAACGCAGTAGCGACCGGCGCACTCGACGAATGAAAGATTGGATTGCCAGAACCTACCCAATTGGTGGATAAAGTCTGGTCTCGGGCAGCTACCGATAGTTCACATGTTCGAGCGAAGCAACATTCTTCGCGTCATTTGTCATCCGCAACAATCTGTGAGCCGCACGATTCGCAGAGTGTATCTGAATGTAAGACTTGCTCACAGTTCGAGCAACACCAGAACGTTGTCTCATATGGTCCGGCAATTTTACCCGAGTACTCAACGCCGGCTATTTTTTTCTGAAGCCGCAAATGTTCTGCGATACACCGAAGAAGTAACCAAAATACAAAGGCTCCAGCAAGAGTGGAAATGGACGATAGAAATCCGGCAAGTGTTGCGGTCAGCAGAAGACCCGACGCGACGACACCCCCGAATATTAGATACACTAACGCGGCGAGATCGACTAGCTCTTCCAGTCGAAATCCACGGTGCTGCCGCCTTCGTTCAATTCGTTTAGCCGTTTGCATCAGTCTCGCACTCTGAAGATCTAATGGCTGTCCTGGAATAACTTCCGCAAATCAATTGTAGCGGCATGGCGCGAGCCCTCTGGTTCTGTGATACCGTACGGCTTGCGCCGTTCCGCTAAAATAGGAAACTGTTTCAAGACAATTCCTAGGTTGTTTCAGTCTCAATCATAACAAAATTTTATTCAGCGTTTTTCGTCCAGATCTCGAGACGCACAAACTCTTACTCTTGAATACAGTATAGGAACTTCCCAGAGCGAACTAACAAACGTTTTCCATCAATAGCTGGGCTAGCATCAAACGAACTATTGTCGTCGATCTGATTCTCAGCCAGCAACTGAAAAATCGGCTTAGCGCTGACAACAAAACACTTTCCGTTCCGAGCGAAGTAATAGATCCGGTCGCCTGCCAAGACAGGTGAAGCATATACTTGGTCGAACCGAGGCAATCGTTGCTCGTAAACCAGTTCTCCGGTCTCCGCCTTCGCGCAGTAAGCGATACTGCCATTTTGCTCGATCCAATAGAGATTTCCTTCATGCAGAATCGGCGAGGGAACATTCGATCCAGACTTACTGGTCCACAAGCGATGTGTATTGGTTACATCGCCTGAACCTCCCGTTCGAATTGCGAGGGCGGCGATACCAGATCTTCCTCCTAGGTAATAAACGATACCGTCTGCTGCAACTCCGGTCGGAACCATATACCAAGCAATATCGGTTTTGCAGGTCCACAGTGATGTACCGGAGGTTGGATCGAAAGCCAACACTTCCCCGTGTCGTGCGATGATCAATTCATTTCGTCCCGAATCGGAAGTAACGATAAGCGGAGTATTCCATGATTCACGGATTTCATTCGCACGCCACCGTTCGACGCCAGTACGACGGTCAAGTGCGATTAGTGACTCACTCTCGACGCTGGCGTTAACGATCAACAAGTCTTCATACAAGAGTGGCGAAGAAGCGGTCCCCCAACCATTGGTTCCACTACCCACGTCGGCCGTCCAGCGAAGATTTCCTTGATGGTCAAACGCATGTACGCCTGACTTTCCAAGAAAAACATAAACGCCCTCATCGTCTGCCGTTGCCGTATTCGCCGCGTACCCGTGGTCGCGGATCGATTCCTCTTCAGGTAGCTTCGCAGCCACAACCTTGTCCCATACAACCTTTCCGTCACTCCTGTGCAAAGCTAGGATATGGCGCTTTAATTGGTCGACACTTCCGGTAGGTTCGCCAGGAACGAAATAACCGCTGTAGGAAGTTAAATAGATATGTTCGCCATAGGTGATGGGGCTCGAAGCTCCTGTGCCAGGAAGTGCCGTCTTCCAAGCGATATTTGCGGAGCTATCCCACTTGAGAGGGAGACCGACATTGTTCGCCGCCCCCATTCCCGTTGGCCCTCGGAACCGATTCCAGTTTTGCGAAACTGGTTTGCTTTCAGCGGAATCGGTTGCGATAAGTCGGAAGGACTCAGGTGCATTTTGAATCTTTTTCGCACCGACTTCATCGCCAACGGTCTGCGAAGCAACTTCGTCTGAACTACTTAGTCGAACGCCAAAGTGTATGCTTTTGTTCGTGTCACACGAAGCCTGATAAGTATCTCCAGTTAGTGTTTGCGTCCCAAGAGATATTTCTTGCTGGCAATTTAGACTGCGAAGAGCTGGGTCATCGCCAAGTGCTGAGGGGTAGAAACTAAGGAAAACTACGAAAGCGAGATCCCGAATCAGCTTGCACGCAAGTGGTGCCGTAATGCACTTGGACATAGCGGTAAGTACCTAGTAGTCGTGAAGGTGAAATACGAACACTCATTTTAGCTGAAATGCAAACTGGAGGGGCATTTGAGCGCAATCGGAGTCCCCAAAGCCTTCAAAATTGTCAACTATCTGGTAATCGACTTGAAACCGCTACGCGTGTTTTGCCGAGAAGTTAATTTTCATTTACGGTTGCAGCTGAGAGAGTCTTCGACAGCGAATTCTTAATAGCGGGAGCATCACTCGGCAGAAATCCAGCTTGCGAATAAGCGACCTTTCCATCTACGCCAACGATGAAGGTGCGAGGTATACTCGCGCTAGCGAACTGGGAATAGATGGTCCCGTCGAGATCAGCCGCAAAGGGAAAGGTAAAACGATTCTCATCTCGATATTTCCTGATCGTCTCATCGTTTTCTTCTCGCCCAATCACCACCAGTTTAAATTTGGCGTTCGATTTGTGCTCATCCCAAATCTCTTGAATGTGAGGTAGCTCGATTTGGCAAGGTCCGCACCATGTGGCAAAAAAATTCACCAATACTACCTCGCCAGCGATAGGAAGCGAGAGTTGCTCTCCGTCGATAGTCGTTAGTGAGATTGGCGGCGCTGAATCGCCGAATTTGACAACGGATGTCTTTTCTAAGTTTTCCGCTCGCTTCTTTGCAGTTTCAGAAATCAACTGACCTTCCATAAGGGGGCGAAGGGCACCGTACCACAAGCCCGTCAAAAAAAGCGGAGTAGCGGCGGCAGTTGCAAAAAGATATGCAGCACGTCGAATACGATGTCGGCGAAATTCCGAATCCCAGTTGCAGATCGCCAGCACGAGATAGAACAAAGAGATTGCTACCACAATTGGGATACAGAACAGCAGGGCGGTATTGAGCCATACTAAGATCGTAATAGCTAACTGCATTTACAAACCCCTGAGGAAGTCACCGCCAAGATGAAAAAATGTCGAAGTGTTACGGCATCTTGTGCTTGCTCATTCGCATACATCAATGGTTGTACATCGATCTAGCATCCCGTAAAAGCCGCACGCTCGCGAAAGCAGAGCGAGTCTCCTGCCTGTGAATGTTTGCGGCCTCGACGCGGGATATGGATGGAGCTGCAAAAAAACGCTCGACTTTCTTCAAATCGAGCGTTCTAGTTTTCAACGGGTTTTGCGAGAGCAGTGGACTACTTGCTAGCCTTGGCTGCAGCTTTCTTCGCTTGCTCTTCCGCTTGCTCGACAACACCGACGTACATGAACGCCGACTCAGGCAGGTGATCCCACTTGCCGTCGCAGATTTCTTCGAACGAACGGATTGTTTCTTCACGCGATGTAATTTCGCCAGCTTTGCCGGTGAACACTTCAGCTACCAAGAACGGTTGCGACAAGAAACGTTCGATTCGACGAGCACGATGAACGATCAGCTTGTCGCTTTCGCTCAACTCGTCGACACCCAGAATCGCGATGATGTCTTGCAGTTCACGGTAACGTTGCAAAGTGGTTTGAACGCGACGAGCAATGTTGTAGTGCCGTTCGCCGACGATTTGCGGATCCAGAATACGGCTGTTGGACGCGAGCGGATCGATAGCAGGATAAATACCCTTCTCTGAAATCGAACGCTCAAGATAGATGAACGCATCAAGCTGTCCGAACGCAGTCGCAGGTGCCGGGTCAGTTGGATCGTCCGCAGGTACATAAACCGCTTGCACGGATGTAATAGCACCGCTCTTGGTCGACGTAATTCGTTCTTGCAGTGCACCCATCTCCGTTGCCAGCGTTGGTTGGTAACCTACCGCTGATGGCATACGTCCGAGGAGAGCGGATACTTCCGAACCTGCTTGTGAGAAACGGAAAATGTTATCGACGAACATCAACGTGTCTTTACCGGTCGTATCGCGGAAATACTCGGCCATCGTCAAAGCCGACAGAGCGACTCGAAGGCGAGACCCTGGTGGCTCGTTCATTTGACCGAACACCATGCAAGTTTGCTCGATAACCTTACGACCGGTTTGGCCGATTTCGGTTTCTTGCATTTCCAACCACAAGTCAGTACCTTCACGCGTTCGCTCGCCTACACCAGCGAACACGGAGTAACCCCCGTGAGAACTAGCTACACGAGCGATCAACTCTTGCAGAATAACCGTCTTGCCCAACCCTGCACCACCGAACAACCCGGCTTTACCACCGCGAACGAACGGAGTCAACAAGTCGATAACCTTGATACCCGTCTCGAAAACTTCGGTGTTAGTAGAAAGCTCTGAAAGTGGTGGAGCTGGTCGATGGATTGGCCAATAATCGTCGGCCGCAACCGGTCCTCGCTTATCAATCGCTTGTCCCAAAACATTGAAAACGCGTCCGAGCGTAGCGGTTCCCACAGGAACGCTCACAGCCTTGCCGGTATCAATGCATTCCTGACCACGTCGCAAGCCTTCGGTACTTCCCAAGGCAACGCAACGGACACGACCACCGCCAAGATGCTGTTGGATTTCGCCCATCAAATCAATATTGACGCCCTTTTCCTGGCTATTGATCGTTACTGCGTTATAAATCGCGGGCAACTGGTTTTCAGGAAACTCAGCGTCAAAAGTCGAGCCAATTACTTGAGTGATGCGGCCGACTGCGTTACCAGCACTTACTGTGGACATAATGAATTCGGTTCAAACAATAATGTGATTAAAGGGACGACACTGGGCCGTCATTGCAAAAATGAATTAACTAGTTGAGTGCTTCGACACCGCCGATGATTTCCATGATTTCTCCGGTAATCTTCGATTGTCGAGCACGGTTAAATGTGCGGCTTAATTGCTTGATCATGTCGCCTGCGTTCTCCGTAGCAGCCTTCATCGCAATCATCCGTGCAATCTGTTCGGAAACAGCAGCATCCAGGAAGCACTTGAACAAACGTACGCGGAAACTCGCCGGTACGACTTCTTCCAAAATGCTTTCGGCTGACGGAAGAAACTCATAGTCAACTCTACCAGATTCCGTAGATGACTTCTCATCAGCTTCGTCCAGGCTCGCCAACGGCAGCAACGTTTGCACAACGGCATACTGTCGGCTGACGGAATGAAACTGAGTATAAGCGACGTCGAGGCGATCGATATTTCCAGACAGATAATCGTTCAGGAAGCGATCTGCGATTTTAGCCACATCATCGTACTTCGGTTCGTCCTCGAACTGCGTGTAAGTCTCGTTGACGCTGACTCCACGGAATTTGAGAGCATTGATACCACGCTTACCACTGACGTCAGTCGAAAGCGATTCAACGGTCGAAGCTAGTTCGGCTCGTTTCTGCAAAGCCGTACGCAACACGGAACCGTTATAGCCACCGCACAACCCACGATTACTCGTAAGAACCAGCAAGGCGGACTTCTTCACAACGGGACGAGGCTTCAAAAGCGGGTGATCAACATCTGTTCCAGCACTAGCCAAATCGCGAACAATGGCCGTAATCTGATTGGTGTAGTCATTCGCCGCCGCAGCTCGGTCCATCGCCTTTTTGAACCGCGCAGTTGCGATCAACTCCATTGTCCGCGTAATCTTGCGGATATTTCGGATCGACTTTCGTCGCTTATCAAGCTGACGGATATTAGCCATGGATCGTTCTTATCTTCTACGACTCAAATCTGGGACCAACGACGGAACAATTACTCGTCAATTTATAACTTGAAACCAGCCTTAAAAGTACTGATAGCTTTCTTGATCATGTCTTCCACTTCCGGGGTAAGATCTTTGACTTCGTTGATCTTCGAGAACACTTCAGGACTTCGATCGCGAACGTGGTTCAACAAGCCAAGTTCGAACTCGCGAACTCGTTGCACAGGCACATCATCCATGTGACCACGAGTCGATGCATAAAGACTGACAATCTGCTCTGCCACGTCCATCGGTTGGTACTGTTGCTGTTTGAGCAATTCAACCATTCGGTAGCCGCGGTCAAGTTTTGCTTGCGTCGCTGGATCGAGTTCCGTTCCAAGCTGGGCAAACGCTTCCAATTCACGGAAGGCTGCCAAGTCAAGACGCAAACCGCCAGCCACCTTCTTCATCGCTTTAATCTGAGCGTTACCACCCACGCGAGATACCGAGATACCGACGTTCATTGCAGGGCGAATACCCGCAAAGAACAAGTCAGGTTGCAAATAGATCTGTCCGTCGGTAATCGAAATAACGTTCGTCGGAATATAAGCGGAAACTTCGCCTTCCAGCGTTTCAATGATCGGCAGTGACGTCAACGAACCACCGCCAAGTTCATCGGAAAGTTTCGCGGAACGTTCGAGCAGACGGCTATGGCAGTAAAACACGTCTCCAGGGAACGCTTCACGTCCTGGCGGACGTCGCATCAACAAGCTCAACTGGCGATATGCGACGGCTTGCTTACTCAAATCGTCATAAACGATCAAAGCATGCTGGCCGTTGTACATGAAGTACTCAGCCATAGCAGTACCGGCATAGGGTGCCAAGTACTGGAGCGGAGCAGGCGATGATGCGCCGGAGACAATTACCGTCGTGTAGTCCATCGCGCCGTGCTTTTGCAAAGCGTCGACAACCAAAGCGACCGACGAATCCTTTTGTCCAATAGCGACATAGAAGCACTTCACACCAGTGTGCTTCTGGCTCAAGATCGCATCGATAGCTACCGCAGTCTTACCTGTCTTGCGGTCACCGATGATCAATTCGCGTTGACCACGTCCGATGGGCGTCATCGCGTCAATCGCTTTGATACCGGTCTGCATCGGCTCGTGAACTGGATGACGTTCCGCCACACCAGCCGCAATAACTTCTACAGGGCGTTGTTCGTTGGAAAAGACAGGGCCTTTGCCATCCAATGGATTTCCAAGCGGATCGAGGACTCGACCGACAACTCCATCGCCGACAGGCACGGAGAGCAGTCGTCCAAGAGCACGAACTTCGTCGCCTTCTTGGATACCAAGATAATCACCAAGGATAATCACACCGACCGAGTTTTCTTCCAGGTTGAACGCCAAACCGGTGATACCGTTTGGAAATTCAACCATCTCGCCCGACATAACACTAGAAAGTCCGTAAACGCGAGCGATACCGTCGCCGACTTCCAGCACCGTACCGACTTCGCGGACGTCAACCTGGTCACCAAACTTCTCGATTTCTGCCGCAATCACCGATGCAATTTCATCGGAATTGAATTTCATAATTTGCCTCGTACTTTGACCAATTGTAACCGCTGGCGGTCAATACTATTTGCCGACTGGGTGGTTGCTGATTCTAAGTGTTAGGATGCCAATTCTGCGATCCGCTCGCGAATCGCCGCTTCGGTATTCTGAAGCGTATTCCGTTTCATTTGTTTCAATCGTCCATCAACGCTTGCGTCGTAGACAGTGTCGCCAACGCGAACAACAAGTCCGCCAAGAATATCAGGATCCACATGCGTAGTAATCCGAATCTCAGCAGACAGCACTTGTTGCAGTCGCGTCTTTAATGTTTCCAGTTGATTGGAATCGATCGGTTGAGCCGTCGTGACTTGCACTTGCAAGCGACCCGCTGCCTCGTCTTGCATTTCACGTGACGACTTAGCGATGCTGCGAATCGAACCAAGCCGCTGACGTGATGCAAGCACCTTCAGAAACTTTAGTGTCGTGTCGCTGACCTTGCCACCAAAGACGCGGTCGATGATGCCTGTCTTTGTGTTACCATCGATTCGCGGATTCTGAAAAATTGCCTCAAGTTCAGGCGATTGTTTCAAAACATCGTTTACGATGGAGTCGACTTCTTGAACGACTGTGTCCGAGTTACCGTTTTTTGCAGCTACCGTCAGCAACGCTTTTGCGTATACGTGACCGATATGCAGTTCGGTGTCGTCGAAAACGTTCTCGATTTTCGGAGTTTCCGTCATAGCAGCGACTAGTTCCGCGAAGGCAATTGGTTGAGTGCGTCTTGGATCAACTGTTGGTGGTCATTCGGTTGAAGTTCCCGACGAACAACACCACGAGCGAGTGTAAAGGCCATCTCGGTACTCTTGGCAGCCATTTCAGACAAAGCAGTTTGCTTGGCTGATTCGATGTCGTTCAACGCTCGATCGCGTTGTCGAGCAGCTTCTGCTTGAGCGTCATTGATGATACGCTGGCCAGCCGTCTCAGCATCCTTACGAGCCTGAGTCACAATGTCGGTCGCTTCAGCCGCCGCACTTGCTAGCCGTGCTTCGTATTCCTTCAGCTTCGCTAACGCTTGCTCCGATGCGTTTTGTGCATCAGAAATATTGTTGGCGATCATTCGCTCACGCTTTTCAAGTGCTTCTGTTATGGGCTTCCAAGCAAGCAGGTAAAGCCCAAGCATCATCAACAAGAAAACGACAACGGTCCAAATCGCTTTTTCAGTTTGCAATGCCAACAGCGAGTCGAATGTATCACCATGATGTCCAGTCGGAGGCCCTTGGTGACTACCATGGGCGTCTCCATGCGAGTCGGCCGCAGCAGTCTCACCCGGAACAATGTCCGTCTGATTGAGCCCTTCATGCGACTCCGCGGAAGCTGGTTCCGCCGTCTCGCTCTGGATGTCTGTGACTTCAGCGTCCTGCGCAAGTACTGCTTGAGCGAATACTCCGCAAGAAAAAATCGCAACCAGCACAAACATGCCGGTTAACATCATTCTTGATACCATCAAATGCCGCATTTCAAATACCTACGAAGTGATTGATTTCTTGGCGACTGCGGATTCAAAAAAACCGGGCAGCGCGATCATCAATACGCTCGTCCTACTGCGAGGCCAAGCGTCCAACGACAGTGACTATTGGTTCGATCCGACGAACACTGCGTAGAACGCAAGACCTTCGATCAGAGCGGCCGCAATAATCATGTTGATTCGAATGTCGCCAGCAACTTCTGGTTGCCGAGCGATCGACTCAAGTGCACCCTTTGCCAATAGCCCAATGCCAAGAGCAGCACCAAGTACCGCGATGCCTCCACCGACGGCTCCGGGAATCTCGGCTGCTGATGCAGGCATTGCCATCAAAGCGAAAAAACCAAACGCATAGAAACAGATTCGTGCTAACTTGCCCACTTCAACCTCACTTATTGTTTCGAAACGAAACGCTACAAAAAGCCAACATACAAAACGTGTAATCTCCGCGTGCCAGGAACGACCCTTGGAGTTTCCCTCTAGGAATTAATGGTGATGGATCGCAGATCCAACCAACATCGCAGCCAAGAAAGTAAAGACAAATGCCTGTAAAAATGCTACGAACAGCTCAAGGAAACTGAGCAACGTAGTTCCGATAACGCTGATTGCCGCAACGGCACCCCAGCCAGCGATCGGTAATTCTGCCGCTTGAGCACTGATACCAATGCCCAAGATCCCCAACATAACCAAGTGCCCTGCAGACATGTTCAACAGCAGACGCACTGCA
Source organism: Njordella aestuarii (assembly GCF_056494165.1). Taxonomy (NCBI): domain Bacteria; kingdom Pseudomonadati; phylum Planctomycetota; class Planctomycetia; order Pirellulales; family Pirellulaceae; genus Njordella; species Njordella aestuarii. The sequence continues at coordinate 4,044,864 of NZ_CM151397.1, read as the reverse complement.
AGAACCACGTGCTTGATCAACATGGAAGCTGCTTCGATAACCCACAGCATTGGAACCAGCACGATCGCCAGATACCAAGGAAGACCTAAGTCTGGGCAAATGTTTTTGAGGTATCCAAGCAATCCAAATTGCCGAATGCCAAGGAACATACCTAGCACTAGCACCATGATTGCGAGTGCAATCGTCGATCCAAACGCTGCCGTCGGGGAACCCATAAAGGGGATCATCCCCATCAAGTTACACCCGAGTATAAAAAAGAACAGCGAGTAAAAGAACGGCATGAATCGGTCCGCGTCATGTTCCCCCATCGCTGGGACAACTATTTGATTCCGCACACCTTGAGTCAATGATTCAAGCAGGTTCCAGGCCTTGCCCTTCGGTGCATCTCCGGTTCGCACTCGTCTGGCTAACCAGCTGAATACCAACACCAAGAGGATTGCGACGACCACTTCAATGATCATGTATCGCGAAATGCAAAAACCGCTTTCAGGCTCATACGCATTTCGCAGTGTACCGAACGGTTGCGGAATCATGACTTTGCCGTGCATGTCACGATTGTATTCCGCAATTTTGCCGGCATCCCAAGAATGATTCGACTTGAACTCTGAAACGAACTCGTGTCCATTTATTTCGTTCTTGATCCGTTCCCATTTCTGGGCAAGTTCGGGTGTTTCGTTTATTTCAGCGTACCACGCGATTTCCGGCGAAGGATTTTCAGCAAGGTAAGCCTTCAAAGGGTCTTTCGCATCGACCGATTCTGCCGCGACCCAAGTCTTGGCATTCGCCTTGACTGTTTCTAGCTGTTTGTCGAGATACCCATCCAGCGGCCACGCGTAGTTCGCATCAGAAGCTGCCTTCCAATTCTCCCAACGCTCCTTGAGTCCCGCCAAAGCACCGCTATCGACGCCAGCTTCAGCAAGCTCAGAAATGATGTAGTCGGCCTCGTAAGACTGGTAGTCGCTGTCGTTTCGCACAAACCAGTCAGGGAACTCTTTGATGTCTTCCCGATTGCTGCGCACAAGCAGCGTAGGGAATTCAAAGAAGTAGCCGTCTTTTATATGTAGTAGGTCCGAAGCCATAGAATGCTGGAGAGGTCAGTTTCGATGATTAGTTTTTCTTATCGAGTGCCAGGATTCTAATATCAAAAAAGGAAAATAACAGCCCACTAAACACTTTGCATGGAATTCTGAAGGTAGCCATTTTGTCGCAGTCCAATAGATAATGACCAGAAGGTACGTCCCTAGCCTCCAGAGCGTCACAATCATCGCACTATTTACACCAGCTCGTCCGCTCAAAAAGCCTGAAGTCAGCCAAATTGGCGGCAATGTCGCCAAGTTGCTCACGAGAATCGCCGCAATCACAACCCTCCGCCAGTCCTCAGGCCATGTCGCCGAGTACAGCGACGCCGCGCCGGCGTAACATGCCAGCGAAAGGATTAGGCACTGCAACAGGAATAGGAAAAAGGACTTTCGTGGATTGATGGTGCGAGCCAGCGAACCACCGGGGGCCCCTGGTGGGACATGAGTTGAAGTCCCGTCCTTACTGCCAGGTCCTTCGATGACCTCTTCTGACGAAAAATGTTGCCCTCGCCCGGCTTGATCAGGCAATGGTGGTATTTTGTCCACAGTCATTTATCGTTTTCGCTCTCTTGTTTTGCTCGCTTGGCTGCCTTTCTCTCAAGATCCATCTGTTTGGCTTGCACCAGCAAAACGAATATCCCCAGAGCTACGCCGGAAATAAAACCAAGAACGGTCAAAAAAGAGGTCCCGAACTGCCGGTCGAGCCAATAGCCGATCCCGCCTGGGACCAACATCACGATGCCAGCAGCCAGCGTTCTGGAAAAGGCATTAAGCGCATCGGGAGGTATTGCACCGGGCATGTCATATCCGCTTGAGATTGCTAAAAAAGAAACCGGACGCCCTCATTTTGAAAAGCGTCCGGCCTTTGTCCATAGTTCAATCTAGCTGATAGCGTCTAGATCGGGGAAGTTCACGCATAAAAAATGGAAGCATGCCTGCAGATTTTCGACCGTCGTCTGGCTGTGATTTCACTTGAACTCTGTTGGGATCGCTCAGGCCGGACTTCACAGCTCTTAGGCTTCCCGGCGATTCCCGTCGTGGGCACACGATTCATGCCTACTAAAGAAGGTCGGCATCGGCCGTCGTATTAATCAAGATTAGCGTCGCAACGCGTTCTAACTTTCCTGCAACTATCTACATCGGTGCAAACCACATCAACGGAATTTTTCTCTAGCAATTGAGTCAGCCCAAAGCGTCCTGGCTCTTTACCATTGGTTGGTATCGAGCTGCGAACGCAGCGGCATTTTATAGCCTGGGGTTGGAGCTGAGGAACGAAGCAGAACCCCAACATATCTTCGAATTGGCAAGAGATTGAGTGCAGAAGAATAAATCGCTGCTTTAGTTCCGATGAAAGTGCTCGCCCAGTTGGTGCGCTGGCAATAGCTCCAGAATGGCTCTGCGAAAGAGCGAATGCCACGAAGATTGCAATCGTAGTTTCGCGGTATCCGGGAAGATGGCTATGAAGGGGCAGGTTCAGGCTTGGCAAATCAGTTTTAAGTACACCATGCAGACGCTCAACGAAATACTCCCGATCCTCAGTGCAATTGAGGACCACGCGAAGCTTGTTGAAACGATGCTCGAGTGTTGCTTGAAGCACGTAGTCGGTACCCGACCTGACAGGTGCGAGCCGCGCGTTGTCAAACGAAGGCTAAAGTTACACAACTACATGACTAAGCCCAGAGATCAATACAAACCTGAAAATTTTAAGGACTTATAGCCGATTAAGTGCCATTTCCACCCTGACACCCATTCTTCCCTAGATTAAGAACATGCCACCAAGCGGAGCGCACGATACCTAAATCACGAGATCTTCAAATGGAAAAGCCGGGCGTGAAGCCCGACTCTTGATATTCGATTCGACTAAATGGAAGCTTTGACTAAACGGCCATCACCGGGCGGGTTCTTCGGCGTTTTATAACAGTAGTAACTCCTGTCAGGGATGATACCAATGCAAGTATCATACTGCTCGGCTCGGGAACAGCTGAAGTGGTAATTCCATCTACACTAAAAACTCCGTTATGGTACGTCAATGTGCTCCGTATTGAAATACTGTCCAGTCCAAGTGAAGAAAGATCCACGCCGCTCGCTCCGTGAACGTAAAGCAAATCAATTTCAGTCGGTATGTAGTTCAAAAAAGACATTGTGGGAAATCCATTGAAATGCACATCACTTGACGTCACGAAGTCAATTCCCAAAAGATTCAAACTAATGCCGAAATCCGGATTTGCAGCAGGACTTAAAGTTAAGGTACCCGATTCTGGGATAAGAGTATTAATGTCGTAGAAGAATGTGCCCATTCCAATCTTCTCCGTCGTAGGCACCACCCACTAACGTGACCTTAAGATTTTGTGTAACCAAGTCAGCTTGCAACGCGGAAGGTATAGCCAACACAAACAGAAAAAACGCAACAATTTTTGATGTGAAACGCATTTTGTGAGCTCGATGTAGGGGTGGTGGATCGAAACAATGTGGATGTGAGCATATGAACTTTTGTACCGGTTGTCAAAATATTTGACGAATATTTAGTATTTTGTTGCTGGATTTTGGAGTATTGGATCTCTGCAGCAGTGCCCTTATGAGCAGTGCAATTGTGGACACCGGCCTGCTGAAAAAGCCGTTTGAGCTGCTCGATTGTTTTCCTTGAGGAGATTTTGTTACTCCAAGACCACTTCTCGCTGAAACTTCTGATCCGGCAGAAGTTGCTATCGTGCATTGTGTCCAGCGATGCGTCCGACGTGCTTTTCTGGCTGGCATCGATGCGGCTACTGGGAAAAACTATGAGTTTCGTCGCGAACGGATCAGGAGAAGACTTGAATTGCTCGCCAGGGTCTTTGGGGGCGATGTTCTGACCTATGCGATTCTCTCAAATCACCTGCATGTTGTGACTCGCACGCGGCCCGATGTTGTAGCGGCGTGGGCGGATCGCCAAGTGGATATCCGATGGCTGCTACGCCCGAAGATTCGGTGCATACGTCCGCGTATGGTCGCATCCAGGCTTTGAAAGGTGAGCAGATCGATTCGGCAGCAGAAGATCTTGAGATTGCAGAATTGCAAGGGGATGTCTATGAGATAGCCCCTCACCTCCGACCACTCATTTCAAAGCAGGGCGAGGGGAGTAGGAAGAATCGGATTTGTACGAAGTGGTCGTGCATGGTCGCGGCCAAAGAGCCGTCGCTAGTTGCTTTGCGGGCAGTTAGTCTGGGCTAACGCGTCAGTAACGCAGGACGTTAAACGCGAACCAGAACGAACTCGATTGGACTCGCTTTTTAATTTGCATCATTGAATGGCGCAGCTTCGCGGCTCATTATTAGAGTTGGTTGGCAACCTGGGGTTCCGCTTCGTGCCTCAGCTCCACCCCAGGCTAGAGAATGCCGCTACTTCGTAGCTCGAGATGCAGCGAAGAATGAAGGCAAGAGAATGATTCTTCTCCCCTCATTCTCCTGCCAATTCCAACATATCTAGGGATTCCGCTTCGTGCCTCAGCTTCACCCCAGGCTAAAGAATGCCGCTACTTCGTAGCTCATCGCTTCGCGTCGAATGCACTTAATCCATATTCGGATCACCCAAGTCGAATTCCAAGGACTCTTCAACTTCGGGCGTTGTTGCCGTTTCAGGTGCGTTATTCACTGCAGAATTGGCTGATGCACCGGAAGGCAGCGTTTCCGATTCTTCGTTCAGTGGTTTCACCCTAACGCCGCTCACCTCTTGAGACGCAGAAGCGGAGTCTAGCGGCTGGCGGTTCGCTGTACGCTCTGAATCGTTGGCGTTCGCATCAGGAACTGGCTGTCTTGCGGTTGTCTGAGCCGAAGCGCTTTCAAAAGTTGAATACCGTTCGGCCAACGATGCACTATAGGGATCAAAGTAGTTCAACTCGCTTGGAGTGGTTACCGTCACCTGCTGTGGAACGCGTGTCATCACTGTGTACGCCACCGGCTTCGCGCGACGAACGGTAACCGGATATTGCTCTACCACGCGCTCATAGCGAACGCTACGGACTTTAACTGGGCGTTCTTCCGTTGTCTGCTTGTAAACAGTTCGATCAACTTTTACTGGGCGTACAACTGTCTCGGTCACCCATTCGGTTTTTTGGACAGTCTTCTTATCTTCAACCAAACGCTGAACTGGCTTTTGGACCGTAACTGGGACCTTTCGGACTTCCTGGTAAGCTTCCATCCGTTGGACTTGCACAGGAGTCTGCTTCTCGATGATTTCATTCTCCATGCGGGTCGTCTGCACGGGGATTTGTCGCTGCACAACCTCTTGTTCCATTCGCGTAGTCGTTATCGGGCGCTGCTGCTGGATAACTTGATTTTCCATACGCGTTGTTTGAACGGGAATTTGTTGAGCAACATACTCGGTCTGCATACGCGTAGTTTGTACCGGAACTTGCTGCTGAACGACTTCGCTTTGCATGGTTGTTGAAGTCACAGGAATCTGCTGCTGAATTACTTGCGGCATGTAGCTGGTCTGGGGAACTGCTACGGTCTGGTAGTTTGGACGATACTGGACTTGATTGGCAACCGACGGCGCGGACTGATAAGGCACCCAACCCAAACCGCCGTGACGATATGCTGTTTGTCCCGTTGTCTGATTTTGATTCAACCCACCGCGTACAAATCGTAGCTTGTACGTCGTGTCGCCCGGTGTAACAACTTGTTGGGCAACATACTGTCCATTGTCGACTACGGTTGGTTGGTACGTCACAACTGGTTGGTAAGCGACGTGGTTTTGCGTCTGATAAGACGTCTGCGTTACAGGACGCTGCACTAGATATTGCTGAGTCGCGTAAGCGGTCTCTACGACTGGGCGTTGTACGGCGTACTGTTGCGTCTGGTAAGTCGTCTCGGTAACAGGTCGTTGTACCAGATACTGTTGGGTTTCATATTTCGTTTCGGTTACAGGTCGCTGTACGACTACGTTCTCTGTCTTGTAGGTCGTCTCCGTTACCGGTTTCTGGACAGAATATCGTTGAGTCTGATATTGCGTTTCGGTTACTGGGCGATATCGAGTCACCGTCTCCTGACGTTCTTCAGTCTCTGTCACATACTCGGTGACATAGCGACTGTTGTCGACCAACTCTGTTTTGTAGACAGGCTTGCGAACCGTGTATTCTTGCAGAACTTCGGACGTTTCAACGACCGGTTTGGTAACGGTGTAGGTTTCCATCTCCGTGCGAACTTCCTCGATCGGGCGCCAACTAACCCGCTCGCGCATTTCCGTGACTTCTTCGTACTCGATTCGGTAGCGAGTGACCGGCTTTTCAACGTAGATCGTCTGAACGCTGCACGAAGTAATTGGTTCGCAGCAATCTGCCATCGATGGAAGTGGTGGCAGAATCATGACGATGCTGGAGACAGCACAGGCGGCAAGTCGAAGGCGGCGGTTCTTGATCATTTTCGTTTATCAATTGCCAAACGGGTTTACAAAATTCACTCTGCCCTCCTGCAGCTCCGTCGCGAATCAGTTCGCACGGTGCGATCGAAGCTGAGAAACACAAAATCTGGTTTGCTAACAGATTTGTGCACCGAACTTCGCCACGCTCATTGTAGGCAGTCACATAGCGGAAGGCTATTGTTTGGACAGTTTTTGGATCGAAAAGCCGGTAGCGAACCACGCTGAAAACCCCATCACGAAGTATTCAACAAGGCTAAATGCCCCAATCTCGACCTTCAAACTGCTGTTCTACGACAGTCTTCTCCTAATGGTCTATCAAAGCAAGCATTTGCGTGGAAGTTCTTTAGCAAATCCCGAGCGATTTCGGTCGAAAACGTGATAATTAGAAAAGTTTAACCAGCATAATCGTTACAGCTCCCCAATCCAAACTCCCCCGAAGTTGTGCTTTGCCACCTCGAACAGTTCGAGTCGTGACTCTATTATTTAGTTCTCGCGGGCAAAGGATCCCCCGCCGCACGCTTTAACCTCGAACACTTGTTTCGCTGATGTCAAAAACTAAAAATATCTCTGTCCGTGCAGCTCGCAGTGGATTATTCGTCGGCCAGGAGGTTTCAATTCGTGGCTGGGTCCGCACGCGGCGCGATTCCAAAGGTGGATTCAGCTTTGTCGAAGTCAACGATGGTTCGTGCCTGTCTAATTTGCAAGTTGTTGCGCCAGCGTCGTTAGCATCCTACGAGAGCGACGTGTTGCGGGCGGGAACTGGAGCTTCCGTCGAGGTCACAGGAACGTTGATAGAAAGCCAGGGACAAGAGCAATCGGTCGAACTGCAGTGCGACGGTTTTGTTTTGATTGGTGAAGCTGATCCTGAAACTTATCCGCTTCAAAAGAAGCGCCATTCGCTCGACAAACTACGTGAATGGGGCCATCTAAGGCCGCGGACGAACACCATTGGCGCAGTAATGCGAGTTCGCAATCGGCTCAGCTTTTCGACGCACCAGTTCTTTCAAGAGAACGATTTTTTCTACATCCATACGCCAATCATCACAGCCAGCGATTGTGAAGGCGCGGGGCAGATGTTTCGGGTCACGACCTTGCCGCTCGATAAAGTCCCAATGAAGGATGGCAAAGTGGATTCGTCGGCCGACTTTTTTGAACGCAACACGTATTTGACGGTGAGCGGTCAGTTGGAAGGCGAAATCTATGCAAGCGCACTCAGCAAGATCTACACCTTTGGTCCAACGTTTCGCGCCGAAAATTCGAACACTTCTCGGCATCTTTCCGAGTTTTGGATGATCGAGCCTGAGGCTGCTTTCTTTGATCTGGACGACAACATCATCCTTGCGGAATCGTACCTGCGTCACTTGGTTCGTGACGTCCTGGAGGACTGCGAGGAAGATATCGCTTTCTTCGACAAGATGTACGAGAACGGTTTGCAGCAGCGTTTGAATGACTTACTTGAAAAACCGTTTGCCCGAATGACCTACACCGAAGCGGTAAAAATTCTCGAGCAAAGCGGCCAAAATTTTGAGCACAAAGTCGCATGGGGGCTAGATCTGCAGGCCGAACACGAACGTTACCTCACGGAAAAGCATGTGTTGGGGCCATTGGTGCTGACTGATTACCCTAAGGAAATCAAATCGTTTTACATGCGCGTTAACTCCGACGAACGGACCGTGCGTGCGATGGACGTGCTTGTACCTGGAGTCGGCGAGATCATCGGTGGTTCGCAGCGTGAAGAACGACTCGACGTGCTTCAAGATCGTTTGCAGAGCTTGGGACTCAACGATGCCGATTATTGGTGGTACTTGGATTTGAGACGCTTTGGAACCGTTCCACATTCAGGTTTCGGCCTCGGGCTTGAACGAATGGTGCAGTATGTCACGGCGATGAGCAATATCCGAGACGTCATCCCGTTCCCTCGCAGCCCTGGGCACGCATCGCTTTAGGTTGTTTGCAGTTGGAAGAGGCCTGCGACCTGGCCTCGAAGAGTTCTCAACTTTTAAGTCGCGCCACACTTTGGTTTTGTTTTGAGTACAATTCCAGTTACTTCTCTTTATGGGCGGATACTTTTGGAGTCTTCTATGCGCAATGCAATGCGAAAGTGGTGGAGTGCTTTGGCCGTTACGACTGGGCTTGTCTTGTTCGGCAGCCAGTCTTTTGGACAGGTGGTGCAACTGCCTACGGTTCAGGTCTTTAGCTATTCAGGCACCGTCGCGGTACCTGACCAAGGCACCAGTTATCTTGGCGGAAATGCGAGTTCTGCCAGTTTTCAGCGACCTTACGGACGGCCGCGATCGACCAGTTTGAGTCGCCTTAATACCGCCGGTAATAGTTCGGTGCATGCACGTGTTATCGATTTAGACGAGCTTGATCGCCAGGTTCTCGGTCAACCATCGAATCGAACAGTATCATCGAACATCCATACTGTCCGACGCAATTCGATTTCCACATCTCCGGGAATCGTCGCAGGAATTTACTCTTCACCACTGCCAGACGAGAAAGTCGTTCAGCCTCCAACGACGCGCCGTAGCTTGAAAGATATTTCGCCCGGCGACTACATGTTGCTGCTTAGTCATCCGGAAATTGTGAACACGGCGACGCGAAACGACCCTCATCGGATTCGACCATAACTAGGCTTTTTAGATGACAGAGCCTCGTTCAACCGAATCGGATTAGAATTCGATCAAGAGTTTTCGGAAACCTCTTGGAAGCCCAGACTAGGAACTTGCCGCCGGGCGAAAGTATCATTTCGCGGCGTGAGCGGATTAATGAAGATATCGCTTGTTTGGCCACAATAGCAGGTTCCATGCTTCCGACGCTTTTCGATCGCTCGTTTTGAGGAGTGTCATGCAGTGATTCGAAAAACTCGCTGCGCGTAGTACTTGGATGCACCTGTAAAACCTCGATGCGTTCCGGAGCCAGTTCGCACCGTAGTGCCTCCGCCCAACCTCGCAAAGCAAACTTGGCGGCACAGTACTCGCTTTTTCTGGGCACAGCTCGTATCGCAAGAACGCTTCCAATAATCAGGATCGCCGGTCGTTTTCCCTTGCGTAACAATGGCAGCAAGCTACGAGTTAACTCGACTGGCGCAAAGAAATCGATCTCCATGACACTGCGCATGCGCTCGGGAGAAGCGTTCTCGAATTTTCCGATCGCTCCACTGCCAGCATTATTAACGAGCACATCCAGAGCCCCCCAGTTCGCGGCAATCCATTTGTTAAGCTCTTGGCGGTGTTGATCGCTGGTCAAGTCGCCAGGGAGCGTTTCAATCGAATCTGCAGCATCCCCCGTTACAACACGAAGTTGGTCCAATCGTTCTGCCCGCCGCGCTGTTGCCAGCACTTTAGCTCCCCGCCTTGCAAGCTGAACTGCGATTTCGGCGCCGATACCACTGGATGCGCCGGTGACAAGCACGCGCAAGCCTTTGACTTGACGAGCAGGCACTTACGAAGCATCCTCAAGAGGAATTGCGTTCCACTGCGGTGGTTCGGCCGGTTTAAAGGTCGCAGTGCTCGGTTCCGCTTTGGCGGAGATCGTCTGCGGGACAACACCTTGAATGATCCGAATGTCGTGACCTTCTCGGATCAATCGCCCCGCGTGTCTTGCCGAGACTCTGGCTCGCAGATAGAAACGATCATCGTCGTAGTGTTTTGACAAGATCTCGCCAATCGACTGGATCATTGCCGGCGTTTTGCCGTCGCTGGCCGGCAAGCGGATCTCGAACTCAACAAAACCGTGCGTCAGAGCATCCGATACCGCTCGTAACAGATTCGGGACACCTTGCCCCGTTTTTGCACTGAGCGGAATTGCACTAGGATATCGAGATCGAATCAGCTCGACGCGATCTTCGGCACCAGGCTGATCGATCTTGTTGATTGCAAGCAACGTATCTTTCTCTTCAATGCCAATTTCTTTTAGCACTGAATAGACCGAAGAAATCTGATCGAGCACTTTCGCGTTGCTTGCATCTGCGACATGCAGCAATAAGTCAGCTTGTCGCGCCTCTTCCAGCGTTGCACGAAACGACGCGATCAAGCGGTGAGGTAGATCGCGGATAAACCCAACGGTATCACTTAGAAGTACTGGTCCCCAACCTGGCAGCATCCAACGACGCGTACGGGTATCTAGGGTCGCAAACAGTTTATCAACCGCCAGTACGTCGGCTTGCGTCAAGGCATTCATTAACGTACTTTTACCCGCGTTGGTGTAGCCGACCAACGATACGGTCATGCTGTCACGGGAAGCGACTTCGCGCTGCTTGCGTTTTTCGATCTTTGAAAGCTCTTGCTTTAGATCATGGATTCGTTTTTCGGCTAACCGACGGTCGACTTCCAATTGCTTTTCACCGGGGCCACGCATCCCGACACCCATCGTTTGACGCGAAAGGTGAGTCCACATTCGCTTGAGCCGTGGCAAAGAATATTCCAGCTGCGCGAGTTCCACGGCGAGTCGTGATTCGTACGTTTGCGCATGAGTCGCAAATATGTCAAGAATCAGTTCGGAACGATCCAGCACCTTTAGCTTGAGCGCTTCCTCTAGATTACGAGTCTGTGCCGGATTGAGATCGTTGTCGAAAATGACCAGATCTGCGTCGGTGTCCTCGACCAAGAGGCGAAGTTCGTCGACTTTCCCTTTTCCAAGAAAGGTCGTTTGGTCCGGTTTGTCACGACGCTGCAGCACGCTGCCGACTATTGTTACGCCTGCTGTTTCAGCTAATCCTCTTAGCTCATCAAGCGGATCTCCGCCGCTTCCAGGATCGCTCATCATCAATCGTGCGAGCACACATCGCTCGCCTGCAGATCCGTTGCTACGTTCTAGACTTCCCAAAGATTTCCGGTCCTATTACTGAGGCTACACGTGCCATGAATCCAACAGGACTCAACTAGCTGTGCAACGATGTTTTTTCGCTGTCATTGAGTGCATTCCCAAACTGCCGAATCTATGACACTGAATTCAGCGTTTAAGTTCGGTCAATTCTAATTACTGCTGAGAATAACGGAACCTTGACACTACGCCAGAACTAGACTCATAGTTTTATCATCCGGCTTTGTCGATTCGATTCTAACGCGTATTTCCTTTCCAACCGGAAACAGTTGTTCCATCGATTGCCCCGTGGCCTCGCCAGCCTGGGAGGCGTGTAAAAGTCCGACGCAGGCATTGCCAATGTCGACCAACGCTCCAAAACGCAGGATACTTTCCACCTTCCCGACATGTTCGCGACGTAGGAATTCTGAATCCTCAGACCAAGGGTTCTCGAAAATTTCGCGATAGCTTACCGCGATGTAACCAGTGTCGGGTTTAACCTCGGTTACTACGAATTCATGGTGTTGCTCAAGCCAGTTTGTGTAGGGAGTCAAATTACGAAGCCGCGTCCAATGAAGATCTTCCGCACGCAAAATCCCGTGTAAGCCATTGCTAAGCTCGATGATCGCCATACGGCTGCGTTGCATTACTGCCCTGCCCGACAATTTAGCTCCCAGCACGGGGACATTCACTGCGTTCTTGAGGATGACTTGGTTAGTCTCACGGTAGCTCGCCAAATTTCCAAACCCGACTGGATAGCCTGGAGTCGTCTCGGGTGCGATTCCTTTCATCAGTCCGCGAAGACCTCGAGACGGTCGCTGCTGGATGGCAGTTTCGACCAAATTCGATACGTCCACTCCCATTCGATTCAGGGCGTTTAGCGCATGCGTACGAAGGCCCACATACCCTGACCCCAGCTTTTGCAATAGTGGAATTGCCGGTTCGTGCTTGAGAACGGAAAGTGCGCTGATAACATCGCCGATATGCTTGCGTTCCGGCGTCCACTTTTCATCAGCCGGAATATCAGGCGCAATCATCGCCGTGATATTCTCTGCCAATTCAAGTAGTCTTGGTGCGTACTCAACCAAACCATCGCGTTCGATAACGTTTGCGGCGGCTGCAACACGTCCTGGATCTTCACTATCAAGAAACTCTTGGAGTAATTCTTTGGTTAGGGATGGATCGATCTTGGTAACCGCTTGAAGTGCAGCGCCACTGATCCGCAAGTTTTGCATGTCAACACAGTCTAAAAGTTCTGCTTTGGCATCTTCAACTCGTTTCTCGCCAAGTGCGCGGATGGCTGCAGCCGCAATAAAGTCTCGCTGGTCGTCGATTTTGGACAGAAGCAAGTCGACTGTTGCGGCGGTAAACTCGTAGTTGCCAAAACGTAAGGCTTCAGCCGCGGCAAACTGCATCATGGGCTTTTTATCCTTGAGCAGTGACACCAGTAATTTCTGAGGGGCAACCAGCGCAAGTCGCTCTCCAATTTTAGATGCTTGGCTTAACTGGTAGCGAAGGTACTCCAACTGGCTGAGCAGGTCACTCAACGACAACTCTTGGTTTGGTCGGTTCTGCTGATCGGTTGTCGTAGAGGATGCGTCAGTCATCAAGCCACCTTTCTTGGTCGTTTAAATATGGTGTCGTCAGAAAATTACTTGGAAGTAGCAAACTTATTCCCACTTCTTATTTTCCGAGACGCTTGATGATAGCAGATTTTCCGCTCCGCGTTGCTACGTCTGACAACGTATACTGTGCAACGATCGGGGAGTTCATCTTGGGCAAGTGATAGCACTTGAACAAAAAAAGGCAGGATGAATTTGTTTCAATTCATCCTGCCCAGGGCGGATTTAGCAGTTCTGGAGGTAACAGCTTCCGGATTACCAGTTATAGGCGCCGCCGAGCGTCAAGCCATGAAGGATAAGGCTTCCGCTTCTGTTAAGGTGGCGTGCGTCATCTAAAAGTCCAAAATCGCGAGGCACTTGGCCCGGTGCGGTTGCGATTCCGCTGACACCGATAATTCGGTAGCCAACGTTAGCCGTCCAACCGCGTCCGATCGTCAAGCCAAGCCCCAAGTTTCCTTCGCCTAGCAAAGCTACGTCGGTTGACTCTGTCGTAAACGAATAATCTTGCCCGTTGTACGAGTTTGCAGAAAGGACGGTCGCAGCTCGATCACTTAAACCGGCATACGATTGGTGAGTCACGTTGTTAGCAAAAATACCAAACTTTGTTCCGGCCAGTAAACTCAGCCGACGCCCTGTGCAATAAGTTGCTTGACCACCAAGCTGGAAACCGTACAAATCATTGCGCACATTGTTCAAGTAGTAGACGTCGTCAGCAGTTCCGCCATACATGTCGTCAGTCATGCTCGCTGCGTACTCCAGATTGTCATCGAAGCGGAACCAGCGGAAGCCGCCTAGGTATGCAATGCGAAGTGGGCTGCAACGCGCACCATAAATCGGTGCGCAAGCACCGGTTGGCCCGGAGCAAGGAGCGGCGCCTACCCCGCAGGATCCCGAACAATCTCCGCAGGAGCTTGCACCGCAATCGCCGCAACCAGGTACTGGAATCGCTGCAACGCCAGCGCGAGCGGCTCCACCAAGCGCAAACGAAAGTAGGTTGATCTCGACATTTTGATAGTTTTCATCACGTCGAAGTCGCTGCGAAAAGGTGCCGTTAAACCGGTCATACATGTTCGAAGTAGGCAACTCAATACCGTACCCAATCGTCGGATCTGCAACCCCGACGGTATTAAATGGTATGTTTGTTCGAACGTTCACCCCGGCCGATTGATCGAAGCGAGCCATTTGTGATTCTGGATCTATCGACCAGTAGCTACCGATGATCGCGTATTTGCCGCAACCAAAATATCGACCGCCGAATAGCTCGTAGCCTCCAGCATGATCGAAACGCACGTGCCGAGTCGACAGGTAGTCGGTACTGGGCATATTGCTGTCATGGGCAAATCGCACATACTCTCGATCAGCGCGGTCAAAAATCAATGCGTTTGCGCCAAAGATCCAAGGCCGAGGGCTAACAACGCTCAACGCAGTCGCTTGAGGGCGTGCTTGACCGAGTCCAAAAGTTGGGACGCTTCCATAAGTCGGACCGCAGCTTTGAGTCGGCTGTACGAATGATTGAGCCGGAGCTGAGTATTGCGGCACGTATTGAGGTACGTATTGCGGAGTTGTCGGGATGTACGAAGGCGTTGCAGAGTAGCTTTCGACAGCAGGTGACGAATAAATTGGCTGTCCGCTATACGAAGGCGCAGTACTGTAACCGGTCTCGCCTGGCCCGCAGGTCGTGCAGCCCGCGTTGCCGCCCACCACGATCGATCCGTTCGAGTACGACTGTGGAACTGGCGTGGGCTGCATCTGATGATTCATCATGCCCGATGCGGGAACAGTCGCAGAGTAACCAGCAGAGCCGCTTGCAGATGAACCGGTATTCCCAGGGACTTGATAGTTCCCGGGCGGTATATGAACATGCTGCCGGTTGTCGTTCTGCAACGCTGGCAAGTTTTGCGTCGATTCTTGCGCAATCAGCGTGTGTTGAGGCACGCCGGTACCGACAGGACTGCCGGTAAGGATGTACTGGGGGGGCTGGATGTAGCCGCTGTTGATGGGAAAACTGCTGCCGTTAAGGCCTGCGTTTCCCTGGTAGGGCGAATATTGACCGAAAGCTATTCCGCCGGTTGCGGCGATTGACATTGCTGCCAAAAGACCACGAAAATGTAGTGTTCTCACGCTAATTCCTCCTTGAAGGCCGGTTAACCAGGCCCGTCCTACGGGCCGATTGCCTTGCGGCAACGATGTCTTCCGGTGACAATCCGAAACTGAACGCTTTAGCAAGCGTTTTAAAAGGTATCCTTACCTCTCCGCCCTTCCTCCAGAATGGTGAGAAGTCAGATAGTTAATCGGAATTACCAGCATTCGAATTGTTCGTAAGAATGCTTTTGCTACCCAATATTGATTAAAGCTGTTGCTTAATCGTTGCAGCCGTTACGCTTTCTTGGCTGGGACATGTTGATGGTAATAGCGCATGGTTTCAGAACATACGGCTATACTTAAGCTAGCGTCATGGTCACACTATGTTCATACTTGCTGCCGCAGATAATTAATTTGATTGGGTTTGCAAATCCTTGATGTCAAACGCTTAGCGCAGCTTGCTCCTTGAAACAAAAAGCAATATCGCAGTCGACATGCCACATTTCTTGAAACGTAAATTGATCAGAATACTGCTGGTTGCAGCCGTAGGCCTCTGGTGTGATCCTTTTCGAGTTTTTGCGCAAGAGACTGAGGTTTCTGCGTCGCAGCAGCAGATTTCGGAAGAGCTTGACAAATCGATTCGCCAATTGAGCAGCGAATCGTATGCGAATCGCGAAGCTGCACTGCTTACGCTCGAGAAGTACCCTGCGGAGTCGATTCCTCGAATCCTAGAATACTTGCTTCCCAGCCCTGACGTTGAAACGACCGTATCTCCCGAAGCGTCATTGCGGATGGTCCGGTTGCTTCATGGTTGGTTAGATGATCCTACCAAGTCGCCTGGGGCAGAAGCCTTCGAAGCACTTCGGAAGTTGTCGCGATCAACGTCAACTTTAACTTCGTTTCGTGCCTCAACAGCCATCCAAGACTTTACAGTCCGCCAGTCTGAGTTTGCCACGGCCAAATTGCGACAGTTAGGCGTATTCATCGATACAGAATATCTTCAGATTGTGACTTCGCAGGCGCAACACTACCTTTTGCGGCTCGATGATTCCTATCGCGGAACGCGTGAGGAATTGTCAAACTTGCGATGGCTGCACGATGTTGAAATGGTAAAGTTAAGTGGTGAGATTGTCGATAAACAAGTGCTTGAGCACGTAGTGAGTTTGCCCAACTTGAAAATAATCCAGCTACGAAACGTCAGTCTTACGAAAGATGATATTGAGCTGTTAGGGAACGTCAAACAACTAGAGACGCTTGAGTTACTTTATACCCCGATCGATGCAAGCTACCTGCCGGCATTAGCAGAACTGCCTGTGGCCAATAATTTGCGATTGTTTGGCACCAAGTTGAATGCAGAGGAAGTCGACACGCTGCGAGAACAGTTGGATGGTGTTGAGGTCGTGTTTGGGAACGGGGGCTTTCTCGGGATCATGTCCCAAGACCCTTCGTCGACGGTTGTGCGCTCCGTGACGCCTGGTGGGGCAGCAGAACTGGGCGGAGTCAAGGCAAACGATAGGCTAATCAAGATTCAAGGCGTTTCAATTTCCAAGTTTGACGACTTGAGGAACGAGTTGGGGAAATTCATGGCAGGGGACACGATAGACGTTGTGTTGGAACGGCCGACAACTGTGATTGTTCCTGGTAAAATTCCTCGGGTGAAATGGATGGAAATCGAAGTGAAAGTGACGCTTGGGCAACAGCCTTAAGGCTTTCCAGTGCCGACATTGAAACGGATCAACTATTGCAGCATAGAGATCTTCTGTTGTCGCGTTGGCAACTCAATATAGCCCTGAATACCCAGCCAGATTTTGCTCGTGAACAATTGCTTGTAAAATGAATTCTCAGAACACGGAAGTTAGTCTCCCGGAGTGGATTGACGCAAAATGGCTCCGAGCCTTTCGCCGAGAATTACTTGGTTGGTATCAGGTTTCGGCGCGAGATCTTCCATGGCGAGATACTGACGACCCGTATGCGATCATGGTAAGCGAGGTGATGTTGCAGCAAACTCAAGCTTCGACAGTCATTCCATACTATCATCGTTTCTTGAAACGTTTTCCCACGGTTGGTGAGTTGGCTGAAGCGCAGGAGAGCGACGTCCTGCAGTTGTGGGAAGGGCTTGGATATTATCGCCGTGCGAAGTCATTGCGTCTTGCGGCAGTCGTGGTCGTTGAAGAGCATTCAGGAGAGTTTCCGACCGATTTTCAATCTATTCTGAATTTGCCGGGAGTTGGGCGCTACACTTCTGGGGCGATTGCATCTTTCGCTTTTAATGTGCCGCGACCAATTGTAGAAGCGAACACGCAGCGATTGTATTCGCGACTTTTGAAGCTGCAAAAGCCGCTTACTCAGGCTGACTCGGTGGCGAGACTATGGCAGTTCGCCGACTCTATTTTGGACGAAGAGAATCCGCGATTGATCAACCATGCCGTCATGGACTTGGGAGCAACGATTTGCAAGCCCCTTGCTCCCAGTTGCCTAATCTGCCCTCTTCGCCGACTGTGTCCGACGTTTGAAGAGGGGCTGCAAGCGGAGATTCCGGTTCCCAAAAAAAAGACTCAGTATGTCGATCAGATCGAGATTGCTGTGGCAATCGAAGATGATCGGGGTAATTTGCTGATGTGGAAAAGGCCCGAAGGCGGCTGGTGGGCCGGATTATGGGATCTGCCGCGACAAACACTGATTGATTTTTCAGAGTTCGAGTTCGACAAACTGCAGAATTGGATTCTGCAGCAAGCTGGAATTCGCGTTGAGGTTATGTCGGAACTGTCAACATTTCGTCACACAGTGACGCATCATAGAATCAAAGTGAAACTGTTTCGCGGAAAAGTAATGTCTGACGCGATCGAGAATCTTGAAAGTTGTGAAAATTTTTCACAGGAATTGAAAGTTTCGGAAAAACGATCGAACCTCCAAACCCATGAGAGCGAAAAAGAAAGTCGCATTCGCGAATCTACAGGTTTTGGAGACGAAAATTGGGTCTGGGCCGACGTTCGGACCCAAAAACAGCTGCCACTTAGTAGTTCCGGGCGACGGATGATCCAGTGGCTTCAAAAAGCCAGCGAAAATAACCAATAAATCGTTACGGACCAAGAAATCTGGTAGGGGCAGTTAAGCCTTCCCACACCCATACAGTCAAAGCGGCTCGGCTTTTTGCATTTCCGACGTCGCCGCGAGCACCCAAGTCGGCTAAAATATTTTCTGATTGGTGAGGTCGGAGACAGAGCGGCGCGGTGTTTGCATTTAAGCTATGTGTGCCATTTTGACGTAGTCTACTGATTCTACGGGAATCCTCTCGAGGTCCAATATGCCTAAGCTAGCCAACCGGAACCAAGTCAAGATCGAGAATCCGGAGTTGTTGCGTGAACTGACTGACGAACAGTTGGTAGGCAAGTTTCGTGCAACGGAAAATATCGAGTACTTTGAAACGATTGTGCGACGCTACCAGAGAGAGCTTTATGCCTACTTAGTAAGGTATATTGGCGATCCCGAATTGGCTGAAGATGCGTTTCAAGCAACGTTCATCACGGTCCATGATCGGCTTGAGACGTTTCAAGAAGGTCGCCGTTTCAGGCCATGGCTGTACGCGGTCGCCGTGAATAAAACGATTGATTTGAAGCGGTATCATCGACGACGGCAAGCAGTGTCGTTAGATGCGCCGTATGATATTAAGAATGGCGATAAGGAATATTCGACGTCGGACCAGTTGGTTTCACGGGAAGATGATCCGGCGGAGCGGGCGATCGAGAACGAAACTGCTCAGCGAGTGCGATCGGTAATTTCCACAATGAATGAAAGTACACAGCAGTTGTTGAATATGGTCTACTTCCAAGGTATGAAGTACGCCGATGTCAGCGAGGCGCTTGGCATTCCGATAGGTACCGTAAAGAGTCGTGTATTCAACGCGATGATTAAACTTAATGATACTTGGCGTCGTATGTATCCTGATCAGTTACCCGATCAGTCCTCCTAGTATTCCGACCGGTACCACGTGAGTCAGTCACCGATTGATGATCCGATGCTTTTGGGTTACCTCCTTGGTAGCCTCGATGATGCCGACTCGCGACGAGTCGAAGAGGCGATCGTTGTTGACGATCAATTGCGAGGCCGTTTAGAGGAGTTGAATGTCCAGTTCGCATCACTCATCGATGCTGCGAATTACGGTACTCCCGAGCCACGTGGAGATCTAGCCGATAGGACTTTGAAGTCGCTGAAGCCTTGCAGCGAGCGTTCACGGCTCAAGTCCCAACAGGGTTGTACGCGACTCGGTTGGCTTGTCGGTCCGATGGCAGACGAAGATGTAGGGGCTGAATCCGCAACAGGTCGTAGCGGTCTCTTTCGCAATATGCTCGAGTTGTCTGCTTTTTCTCTCTCTTTAATTGTGCTCGGCTCGCTGACTTTGTCGTGGGCACTACACGCTCAAGAGGGGGCTCGGCAGCAGAAGTGTTCTTTCCAGTTGTCTGGGCTTGGTTTAGCACTGCAGGACTTTGCGTACCATGATCCACGACAAGTCGCACCAGAGATTGCGCTCAGTGGACCGATGTCATTTGCCGGTGTGTACGCTGTGCATCTGAACGAGCGTCAGTTGCTATGTGGCGAGGATCTGCGATGGTGTCCAGGAATGAATAATGATTTTTCGTCCGTTGTCGGTGGTCCGCAGAGGATGTTACCAAGCACTCGGCAATTGATGGAGGCTAGTCAGGAGCAGCGAAGCGCGTGGCAGCATTGGATCGGTGGCTCGTACGCTTACAACCTTGGGGTCTTTGAAAACAATAGTTACATCACTCCCAGATTCCGTTCGCGATCGACTTTTGCGATTATGGGTGATGCTCCAATGCTGGTGGATGGTCGATTCGTATGGAATTCACATGGCCGGAATCGCTGCAACGTGCTCTACGAAGATGGGCACGTTAGGGTCGAGATTGTGAACCTTAATCGAAAAAATAAGGAAGATCGTGATCATCCTTATTTAAACCGAAATGGCGAACTGCGTGCTGGTTGCAGTTGCGAAGACTCGGCGATGGGGCCAAGTTACTTCCGTCCGCTAAACAACGACGACTCGGACTTAAAGATTCGAGTGAGCCGTTAGTAGGCTATACTTTCATTTTTGAGTAGCCTTCTTCTTTTTGCGCCAAATGCGGTAGATTTATCATTGTGCGCCGGTCTAATTTGAAGTTCAGCGCTTGATCTCTAGAGCGAAGTTCTCGTCTGGTGCAAATGCAATTCTCCGGAAGACAGCTGATTGATGGATCCAAATTTTACCGAGTATCAGACCAGCGGCGAGCAGATGCGAGCAGAGGAGATGAGTCGGGTTCCGACTGTCCCGCCGGCTCAAGTTTCTGGATACCGCATTGATCGTTTGTTGGGGCGTGGGGCATTCGGTCAAGTTTGGATTGGCGTGGATCGAAATACCGGTCGAAACGTCGCGATCAAGTTCTATATTCACCACTCCAAGATGGACTGGCAGCTTTTGTCGCGCGAAGTGCGCCATCTGGTTAGTATGGCAGCTGACCGAAATATTGTGCAAGTGCTTGCGGTTGGTTGGGATCACGAGCCGCCGTACTATGTGATGGAATATCTTGAAAACGGTTCGCTTGAGGATCTAATTCGCCGCAAGGGACGCCTGCCTGTTGACGAAGCACTGCGGATTTTCAATGGAGTTTTGGCAGCGCTAAAGCATTCGCATGGTCGTGGGATTTTGCACTGTGACTTGAAGCCAGCCAATATCCTGCTTGACGCGCAGATGGCGCCTCGTATTGCTGACTTTGGGCAGAGCCGCATGTCAGACGAGCAGTCTCCTAGTTTAGGAACATTGTTTTACATGGCTCCGGAGCAGGCTGACATGAATGCGATGCCCGACGCACGATGGGATGTTTATGCCCTCGGAGCCTTGCTGTACTGCTTGATTGTCGGCGAGCCGCCATACTTTTCATCCGACCGAGTCACGACATTGCGGACCGCAAAGGACTTGCCGGAAAGGTTGACCGTCTACCGCCAAATGATCCATTCCGCGCCGGTACCTCGTGCGCATTGGCGTATCAAGGGCGTTGACAAAGATCTTGCTAAGATTATCGATCGGATGTTGGTTCGGCTGCCGGACAATCGTTATGAGAACGTCCAACAAGTGATTGACGCGCTGCAGGATCGTGCTCAATCCCAAATGCGAAAGCCATTAATGTTGTTGGGGGGCGTTGGACCTCTACTATTATTAGGCGTCATGTCGCTATTCTTCTGGCGCGGTGTTTCCACTGCGAAGGAGCAAAGTACGGTTCGTTTGCAGCAGGAAGCGAGCCGGAGTAATCACTTTGCGGCGAGCCTCGCGGCCCGTACTATGGAACGGGACATTGCGACATTGTATCAACTGGTTGAAACCGAGGCTGGTCGCCCCAGTATGCACACGCGTCTTGTGGACACACTTGCGTCTTTTACAGCACAGCAATGGGAGCAACTAGTTGCGATTCGTCCACCAGATGCATTGCAAGGTTTGCTGGTGGGAGATGAAAAACGTCAGGAGCTCGAGCGGCACTTGGAAGAATCGTTTAAGAAACTAAACGCAGAAGAACGCCAAGTTCACGACGCTGCTCAAATCGATTCAATTTTCATTCTTGATGAACGCGGGACGATGATCGCCACGGCGCTGGCCGATAAAGAAGAAGCTACGCCAAGGATTGGATGGAACTTTGCATATCGTGGTTACTTTAATGGAGAGTCGCAGGACTACCGGGTCACCGACGATCGAAGCAAACTGAAGCCGTACGAAGTGACACACCTGAGTCCGCCATTTAAGTCTACGACGACGGACAAATGGAAAATTGCTATTTCCACGCCAATCTTTATCGGAAGCGAGAATTCATCGGAAGCAAAGGAAAATTCGGCTGCCACCGAAGCTCAGGAAATCGCGAGAACAATTCGAGGTGTCTTGGTCATGACGATCAACCTGGGCGATTTCGAATTGCTTGGTAATGAAGGGGAATTGTCATCGGCCGGCGATAACTCGCAGCCATCGGCGTTGGTAGCATCAGATCGATTTGCTGTTTTAATTGATGGTCGCAGCGGTGATCAAGAGGGCACGCTAGTCCAGCACCCGTTGCTCAGCGAACTAGCCGATTCAACACGCTCCCAATCCGACGTCGCGGATGCGACATCGTATCGAATAGAACCCGAGCGGCTGTCGGGGTTGAGGCGTGGTGGTGTGCTTGACTACCGAGATCCATTAGCGGCGCACCCGGCCGGTGCCAAATATGACGGACTTTGGATCGCGACCTTGGAAAGAATCCGGCTGCCGATGCGGGGGCCACGCGAAGATACCGCGATGCGTGCACCCGCAAGCGATCGTGAATTGCTGGTTTTAGTACAAGAGCCGGCAAGCAAAACAGCGGTGCCCGTGCAGCAACTGGTCGATTCCATGACTCGGGAATTTGCAATCGCGTTGGCCGTCGTTCTCGCCGTCATTGGCTCGCTTTGGTACTTTGGGATACGGATGTTCCGCGTGGTACAGACTGTCGACCGACGATGAGAGACTTTATCGCACTTGGTCAGCGGGCCAGACTGCCCAAAAAAGTATTTTGGGCTAGAATATGGATGCGGTAGTGATATTTTGCCGCCGCGACTTTCCTGCCTTCCCCCACCCTGCCCTGCCAGAGTTGCATGCTATTTGCGTGCGGCATGGTAACCCACCTCCAGCGATCGACGCTTTCCGATAAAGTCGATCTCATTTCATCAATCGCGTGAGCTTTCACAATATGAGTCTACGTCGAGCGAAAAAATATCGCACCTATGTAAGGTCATTCGTGCCGGCTACGAGTTTGCAAGTTTTGCAGGCCATTGTCGGCGCTCTGATGACTCTGCAGATGTGCGTCTCCACTTTTGCACAAACGACTCCGCCCCAGATCGATCAAAACGCGGTCGATATGGATTACTTTGAAAAGCACATTCGGCCGCTGCTAATTGAAAAGTGCTACGAGTGTCATTCAGCCGTCGGCGGTTTAGCGGAAGGCGAACTCTTGTTAGACAGCCAGCCTGCGATGAAACGTGGCGGCAGTCGCGGAGCAGTAGTCAGTGAGGCCCATGACTGGGAAAAGAGTCTGCTCTGGCAAGCAGTTGGGTACGAGTCCAGTGATCTTCAAATGCCACCGGGAGGGAAGCTATCAGACGCAGAACTTCAGCATCTGTGCGCATGGTTGATTGCCGGTGCGCCCGACCCGCGAACGGCTCCAACGACAATTTCCAGTGACCTAGAAAAGCCTGACGCCTCCAATCACTGGGCATTTAAGAAGCCGCATGTTGAAGCGCCAGTCTCATCGGCGGATAGTGACTGGGCACAAGACGTCATTGATGAATATGTATACATGCATTTGGAAAAGAGTGGCATCAAGCCAAACGCGATCGCACCGGAAGAAACTCTGGTCCGCCGCTTATACTATGACTTGACGGGGC
This sequence comes from Njordella aestuarii, assembly GCF_056494165.1. NCBI lineage: Bacteria > Pseudomonadati > Planctomycetota > Planctomycetia > Pirellulales > Pirellulaceae > Njordella > Njordella aestuarii. The sequence goes on along the minus strand of NZ_CM151397.1, from coordinate 4,021,451 downwards.
TCCCACCGACGAAAGAGGCAATCGACGCATACTTAAACGATTCCGCATTCGACAAGTACGCTCGGTTGGTTGATCAGCTAGTTGATTCGCCGGCCTTTGGCGAGCGCATGGCGAGGCACTGGATGGACGTTGTGCGGTATGCGGATACCAAGGGATATGTCTTTCAGGAAGATAGACAATATCCAAAGGCTTACCTGTATCGAGACTGGCTGATCAAAGCTTTCTCGGAAGATATGCCGTACGACCAATTCGTACGCTACCAAATTGCGGCAGATGCCCTTGATCAAGATAATTCTCAGGGGCACCAAGCAGCGATGGGGATGTTGACGCTGGGGCGACGATTCCTAAACGACAAAAACGATATCGCAGATGATCGCATTGACGTTGTTTCTCGAGGACTGATGGGGTTGTCGGTGGCTTGTGCCCGTTGTCATGATCACAAGTACGATCCTGTGACGATGGCTGACTATTATTCATTGCACTCGGCTTTCGTGAATTCGAAAGAAGATAATTCCGAAGTTGCACCACTCGCGTTGACTGACAAAGAAGAGATTTCTAAGGCACATATTTTTAAACGTGGCAATGCGCACAGTCGTGGGGACGAAATTGACAAACATTTCGTTAAGTTCATTTCGCTGAGTAAACCATATCCATTGGAACGCGGCAGTGGCCGTGTCGATCTTGCAGACGCGATCACGGATCCCGACAATCCACTTACAGCGCGAGCTTTTGTTAATCGAGTGTGGGGTTGGATGACCGGAAAGCCTATCGTGGCGACTCCCAGCGACTTTGGAGTTCGGTGTCCCGAGCCTGTGTACCGAAATGTCCTTGACCAGTTGGCGATTGATTTCGTACGCGAAGGTTGGTCTGTCAAAAAATTGGTTCGCAGGATTGCGCTGAGCAGTGCTTATCGCATGTCGAGCGATCATAATGCGGATTCGGCTGCTATTGATCCAGCTAACGATCTATTTTGGCGTGCCGAACGGCGCCGAATGGACTTTGAATCGATGCGCGATGCCATGTTGGCTACAACCTCTAGGATCGATCCGACTGTCGGTGGGCCAAGTGTAAAACTATTTGAGAAGCCATTTTCTAACCGTCGAACGATCTATGCGTATATTGACCGGCAGGATTTGCCAGGCGTGATGCGTGCGTTCGACTTTGCCAATCCCGATACGCATGTTCCTATTCGGATGCAAACGACTGTTCCGCAACAAGGGCTTTTCTTACTCAACAGTGAATTCATTTTTGATCTGGCCTCCAGTTTTGCTGCGAACATCGACGCTGAAGCGACCGAGCTCGAAACAAAAATAGGGCTTGTGTTTAATCGTTTGTTACTGCGTGAGCCTTCCCCTTCCGAGCTCGCAATGTCTCTTCAGTTCTTTGCGACTGCGATCCAAGAACGTCAATCCCGCGTTGAAGATGTATGGACGTACGGCTACGGTTCATGGGACGCGGAAACGGCTGCCATCACAAGCTTCACGCCTTTCACTAATTTCGGGGATGATCGCTGGCGAGTTAGCAACGTCGTTCCCGATCCAGAGCTCGGCTGGTGTTTCTTGTCGCGTGACGGCGGGCATCCTGATGCAGCGCACGAGCGGGCGACGATGCGCCGTTGGACTGCACCACGCTCTGGAAAGATTCGAGTGCGAGGAAATGTGAAGCATCCGAGCGATCAAGGGGACGGTGTCCTCTCTTTCGTTTGCCGCGATGGTCAACTTATTTCAGAAAAATTGATCGTCGCCAATGGTGAGCGAGAGATAGGGCTTGACGAAATTGAGGTTGAGCAAGGAACCGTGTTGAGTTTTGTTACTGACGCTAATGGTTCGATCAACAACGATTCCTTCGAGATGCGGCTGAGGGTGTCATATGTAGACGAAAAGTCCGCCGTGTTTAGGTCAAATGCGCAGTTCGCTGGCCCCGTTTTCAACCCTGCCACTCCGATGCAGCAATTTGTACAGGCACTTTTGATCTGTAATGAATTCTGTTTTGTTGACTAATGTGATCCCAAGCCATTCGCGAGGCTGCATCCGCGAGCAAAATTGTCAGACTTGAACCGCTACGGTCCGGTTAAAGAAGAGGAGATTATCGATGTCCAAAATTACTGAAATACGCTGCCCAGCCGAAAATCCGTTTGGTGCTCTATTTCAATCGCGTCGTGAAGCTCTACAGCGCATGGGCATGGGGTTTGGAGCGCTGGCGGCGCAGATGCTTACAACTCCATCGCAAGCGTTTTCCGCTGCGGATCCCTACAATCCAATGTTGCCAAAAGAACCGCACTTCCCGGTTAAAGCAAAGCATGTAATTCATATCTTTGCCAATGGCGGTCCCTCGCATGTCGACTTGTTCGATCCAAAGCCAGCCCTCGAGAAGTATGCGGGGCAAACGATGCCGGGTGAAACCCCTCGGACAGAGCGACCGACCGGGAAACTGATGCAATCGCCTTTTAAGTTTAAACCGCGTGGAAACAGCGGAATTGAAATTAGCGAACTATTCGAGAACCTTTCGCAGCACGCCGATGACCTTTGCGTTATTCGTTCAATGCACGCCGATGTGCCTAACCATGAGCCGTCGTTGCTTCTGATGAACACCGGCGAAAGTCGTTTGGTTCGACCCAGCTTTGGCTCTTGGCTAACTTATGGTTTGGGGACAGAAAATCAAAACTTACCGGCGTTTGTGTCGATGTGCCCCAACGGATATCCAATCCAAGAGTCTCAGAACTGGCAGTCGGGGTTCTTGCCTGGAATCTACCAGGGGACGTATATCGATACGAAGCATGAGACGATCGAACGACTGATCGAGAACTCGAAGAATCATCGTATGACGACAGCTGCTCAACGTCAGCAGTTGGATTTGGTACAAGCTCTAAACGAGTCGCATCGTGAGTCCCGAGAGCATGATGGTCTGATCGATTCAAAAATCAGGTCAATGGAGCTTGCGTTCCGTATGCAAGAAGAAGCCGCGGAGGCTTTTGATATCACACGTGAGCCACAGAATATTCGTGACCTTTATGGGACGGGCGTACAGGCACGCCAAATGTTGATTGCGCGGCGATTAGTGGAACGCGGCGTCCGCTTCGTTCAAGTGTGGCATGGCGAGGGACAACCTTGGGATAATCACGATCATCTGGAAAAAGAGCATCGGCGTTTGGCAGGCGAGTGCGATCAACCCATCGCTGCACTCATAACAGATCTGAAGCGTTTGGGGCTATTTGAAGAGACCCTGATTTTGTGGGGCGGTGAGTTTGGACGAACTCCCACTGTGGAAATGCCCAAAGAAGGATCCAACGCGGGCACGATGACCGGACGCGACCATAACCACTACGGATTTACCGTCTGGATGGCAGGCGGTGGCGTGAAGGGCGGCCAAGCCTACGGTGCAACGGATGAATTCGGCTTCAAAGCAGTCGAGAATCGAATGCACGTTCATGATCTTCACGCAACGATGTTAAAGCTGATGGGATTCGATCACGAAAAACTCACCTATCGTTGGGCAGGCCGCGATTTTAGGTTGACCGATGTTCACGGACGCATCATCAATGATTTAATTGCATAGAGTATGACAACGAAGGTTTTCTCATATCTTTTCAGTTACTCGATTGTTGATATTATGGCAGTCGATTTCAAAAAATCATACATTGACCATAACAGATGATTGAGTAAAAAATGCCGAGCGTCCTTGCAGTTGCTGCGCATCCTGATGACATAGAATTCTTAATGGCTGGAACCATGCTGCAGTTAAAGCAGCGCGGTTGGGATCTGCACTATCTCAACATTGCGAACGGTTGCTGCGGATCGATGGAAACGGATCGAGAGGAGACCGCACGCATTCGTTTGGAGGAAGCCAAACGTGCCGCCCAAATCATGGGTGCAAAGTTTTATGCACCAATCGCAGACGATATGGCTATTTTTTATACGCCAGAGCTACTCGCCAAAGTTGCTGCAATTGTGCGTCAAGCGAACCCGCAGATCTTGCTAACGCATGCTCCTAGCGATTACATGGAAGACCATGAAAACGCCTGTCGATTGGCTGTGTCAGCGGCTTTCATAAAATTCAGTCCCAACTTTCGATGCGATCCGCCAACAGATTCGGTAACCGGCGACATCGCAGTCTATCATGCTCAACCGCACGGCAATTGTACGACTACTCTACAGCCGGTCGTGCCAGAGTTTATCGTAGATTGTACTCAAGTTACGGAAGTCAAACGAAAGGCACTTGAACAGCATCAGAGCCAGCAAAACTGGTTGGATAGCACGCAAAAGATGAATTCTTACGTCCAGTCCATGATCGACACCTCACGATTCATGGGTGATATGTCGAACGGTGGTATAAGTTACGGTGAAGGTTGGCGGCGGCACTTGCATTACGGTTTTGGGCCGAAAGAATTCAATCCACTGCGTGATGCTCTTTCTGACTTAATAAGTCAGCCAAAGTAGTTTGCTAGAGCGGTTAAGATTTAGCTTTCAGTCGCCAAGTTGACTGCTAATATCGCTCTCAACATCAGGTATCTGGAATCTAACATTTGGACTGCGGCAGTAACCTGCGGCAAAGTCTTTCGCCGACATCTTCCGCTTACCTGCTGGCTGCAACTGCACGACGGCCAGTAAGCCCTTTCCGGTTGCGATGGCAAGGTCGATCGTCGGGTCGCAGATCGCTTTCAAAGCGGGCCCAGATAGCAATTTTCCTGGCGATAGCTCTGCACATGCTGAATCCGAAATTTCTTCTACCGGAAACGCCTCGTGGATAATTGTGCGCAATGCTTTTTCCGAACCAATCTCCAGTTCGGCGAAAGCTCCCGGCCATGGCTGCATTGCGCGTACTAAGCGGTCGATTTTTTTAGCAGAAAGTCGAAAGTCGATTTGGCCGTCACTCTTGTTCAATCGAGGTGATTTTGTTGCGAGCGCTTGGTCTTGGATGGTTCCCAACGCCATAAATTCTGCACGATCTTCACAGTCATGAATGAGGTCGATCGCTTGAAGAGTCGAAGCGACGCCTAGAGCAGACAAACGACCTTCGAGTGCTTCGGCGTTTTCATGCTCGCCTATTGTAGTTTCCGTTGTTGTAATAACAGGGCCCGAATCGAGGCCCGTTGTCATGCGAATGATGCTGACCCCGGTCGTCAGATCACCTTTTATCAGAGCCCACTGAATAGGGGCCGCGCCACGATGTCTAGGTAGGACGGAGCCATGCAAGTTGATCGTTCCGAGTCGAAAGGCGTCCAGCGTCTCCGCCGTAAGTATCTGCCCGTAGTCGCATACGACCGCCAAATCGCAATTGAGCTGCCGAAGCTGTTGGATAGTATCGGAGTCCCGTACCGATTCGGGTTGCCAGAGCGGAAGGTTGCGTCCGATCGCCCACTGCGCGACGGGTGAGACGATCAGTTTCTTTTCTTTTCCAGTGTTAGGCTTGGAAATAACAGTGACGATTTCGTGCTCTGATGAAGCAAGCGCGTCAAACGCAGGCACGGCAAATGGCCCCGTTCCCATAAGAACAATTCGCATCGTTAAATCCGCTCTACGTGTAACGTGTTAGCCAATCCTGCAGTTCTGATTGCAGGTCGTCAGTAGATGGAAGACTGCCAGTGCGTTGCTTTGACTCAAAATCTAGCGTCAAATTTTCAAGGTCCCGTTCGACCGATCGCGCGATCGATTCGTTTAAACGATCGACAAAAAGAACGCCGTCTAAATGATCGGTTTCATGCTGAATTATGCGGGCAAAAAAGCCTTCGCAGTCGAGTTCAATTTCTCGACCTTGAATGTCATAGGCGCTCAAGTGCAACGATTTGCTGCGTTTTACAGGCGCGGTGACGCTGGGAATGGAAAGACAGCCCTCGTCTGCTTCTTCTGCCCCTTTTTGCCGTGAAATCACGGGGTTTATGAAAGCAAACTCTTCGCCTTCACCTCGCCGCCCGGCGGGATTGGCAACGAAAATTCGAAGCGGTACGTTGACTTGATTTGCCGCTAGCCCAACTCCATTGAACTCGTACATTAAATCAAACATCCGTTGTACAAGTCGCACAAGTTGTTCGTCGACTCGCGCGATTGGCTTGCTCTTAAAACGCAGCGTTGGATGAGGGTGAAAAATTAGATTAACATCGTCATTCACTTGGAGCGTTCCTGTGCCAATACTTTGTACTATTGCCTAGCTTCAATTCGCTAGGCAGGTTAATATGTCAGCAAATCGGAATGCCGATTGCGAGCGGCTAGAGTGTAAACGAAAAGGAAAAAGCGAACTGCAGGTTACAGTTCGCTTTTCAGATTTTTCAATGTTTTTCGGGCTTAACTATTCAGCGATAGCATAAGCTGGCTGATACAAGTCGACAAACATCTCAGGCTTGCGAGTCTCTGTCTCAAGTCCAGCAGCGGTGAGCACCTTGTCCAAGCAATCTTGGGCGTGCGAGACGATTGCGTCACGTGTCATACCACTGAGAGTCGATTGGTGTCCGGCGGCTGCGATTGGCCCCTTGTAACCCTTCGATGCCAAATGGCTGATGATGCTCACGTTTTTGACGAGTTTATCATCGCCGGGCATCAGGCGATTCTTGTAACTTGCGGTAGCGACGTCCAAGTCGACTTCAGCGTCGGCAACACGGACCGATACAATCTTTGCAACATCGATCGTCTGCAATTGATCGACAGTGCCGCCGCTTACGGACCACGACCAAGTGTCAACGGTTGCGCCAACTTGAGGATGGGAGACGGCGTTAAAGAATGCAAGGAAGCCTTCTGCGTCCGAGACAAACTTGAATTCCTTGTCGGTTCGGAATTCTTTGGCCGCGGAGAAATATAGGCCGAGCCTAATTTTACTTGCAGCCATTACGTCGCCAATTTGAGTAACTCGCTTGCGCAAGACCTCAAAGTATTCGTGGTAAGGCAGGCGATCTGTTGCCGCGGGAAGACGGAGGGAGCCGCAGGTCGCGCCGACTTTGGATGCAACTTCCATCGCTTCTGGTAATTCTGCCAGCGCCTTGGCAAAGCTCTCGTCGTCGGCGTCCAAGTCGATGGGAACTTCGAAGCCGCTAACGCCGATCTCTGCACTCTTAAGGTAGCGTGAAGCGTGCTCGAAATCGCTACGTTTGGTTCGCTTTACTAAGTCATTGAGATCAATATCGAGGCCTTTGAAGCCGTAAGTCATCGCTAACTCGATCAGCTCACTTTGTCGACCAGAAATACCGAGAGCTGCCGGGTTTAGATTTTTGTACATGCGTCTTTTGATCCTTCTAGACTTATCGCAAAACTCTGAAAATATGGTTTAATTGGGAAAGTATCCCCTTCAATTTTGATGAATTCAACGCGAGAGTATTACACACTTGCGTCTGTTTTTCTAGGGCTAATAGCATTGACGCCGAGGATTGCCGCGCGTTGGATCGCTGCACAACTGCAATTCCCAGTTCTCCCTAAATAATAGGTCGTTCTCCGCATATGAACATTTGTATTCATCCATTAGTAAGTCAGGCTGGGGTGTGGCGTTTCCGCACAGTTGCCCGACACTTGTTTTTGGTCGCATTTTGCCTTGCGAACTCCGCAAATTTTGTCTGCGGGCAGGGAGAAACGGTTGGGACCGGGCTTTCGCAGGATGCTTTGTCGACTGTTCCGGAACAAAACTGGGAGCCGATCAAGCAGCCTGCAACTCAGGACCCGACAGAGTTGCTTGCTTTCGTTCGAGAAATTCAAAAACGGCAACCGGCTACTCGCGACCAGTACATTGAAATGCAAACGGCCATTAAGCGTGCGGCAGAGCTTGCACTGACGAAAACGGCCAACCGAACGACAGACCAGTTTTTTGAACTTGAGGATGCCTATTTGGCCAGTTCGGTGATGTTGATGGGCAACGAGGGGCCTGAAGCTCAGCAAGCAACGATGAAAAAGTTTGCCGATTACTTGACCGCGAAATCGGATCCAAACGAGAAAGATCTACGGATGGTGCTCTTGGCTGGGCAAAACCTTGAGCAAATCAACAATCCTCAGGCAGCCAAAGAAGCGTATCTGATGGTCGCGGATATTTTAGAAAAGAAGAACAAGGAGAACTTGTCAGTTTGGGTCGAAATGTTGAAAGCCAATGCTCGCCGCCTTGATTCCCTGGGTAAGGTGTTTGAGTTTAAGGGCAAAACGCTAGACGGTGGCGACTTTGATCTATCGAGCAATGCTGGGAAGTTTACGCTGCTGTATTTCTGGGCTTCGTGGGAGCGGTCCGTTCCTCAAGAATACCCTTACATGAAAAAGCTGTATGACTACTATCACGGTAAGGGTTTCGAAATCGTAGCCATCAGCTTTGATGATGACCGCGATAAGCTCGAAAAGTTTGTGGCTGAAAACAACGTACCATGGATTAACATTTGGAATGACGATGAATTCGCCGCGTCAAAACTAGCTCAAGAGCACGGAATCAATGCAATTCCCTCGCTGATATTGTTGGACGAAGAAAACAAAGTTATCCATTTAGAGGCACGCGGTTTAGTGCTCGGGAAACTACTCAGCGATTTAATCGAGCCCATGACGGCAACGGAAACTGCAGTGAGTGAGAAGTAGGATTAGCGCAGCGTGATGACGAATCGATTTATGAACGTGGCATCCGCAATCCATCTTGTACATCAAAATCGTTCGGTTCTAGTCAATCAACTATGCTATGGTAGGTGTACTACTTTTCCCGCGAGCGAGTGAATGAACGAACCAATTTGGCCAAACGACGATCGTACTGATGAACTTATCGGTCGCGCTCGCGACGGCAGCAAAGACGCAGTCGACGAGTTGCTAGATCGACATCGAAAAGGCCTGCGCCGCATGATTCAGTTGCGACTGGATAACCGTGTAACGCGCCGAGTCGATGTTAGCGACATCCTTCAAGACGTCTTGATTGAGGCGAGTCGGCGGTTGCAGAATTATTTGAATGAGCCGCCAATGGCGTTTCATCTATGGATTCGTCAAATCGCTCGTGATCGCATTATCGACGCCCACCGCCGACATGCAGTTTCGGCCAAACGCAGCGTTGATCGCGAGATGAGTCTGCATGTTCGCGGTAATGTTGATCAATCTTCAATCGAGCTTGCTGGTCAGTTATGCGATTCTGAGTTAACGCCTGCCGCGGCAGCGACACAGCGTGAAATAGCCATGCAGTTGGAAACAGCGGTTCACCAATTACGAGATCAGGATAAAGAGATTATCTTGATGCGCCACTACGAGCAATTGAGCAATCTTGAAATCGCGCAATCTCTAGGGTTGACGGAGCCTGCTACCAGTATGCGTTACTTGCGAGCTCTCAGGCGATTGCGTGAACTGCTAAATGAACAACATAGCGAGCTATTGCCACCGGGTGAGCAGGCGTCCGATGATTCCGCTGACTAGAATTTTGCTTGATTCGGCCTTCTTACCGATCTATAGACGCACACGATGAATTCGCGGGATCCTGATCCTCATGAAACGATCCAGTGGCAGAATCCGCTGCCGCATGGAGATCAAGATGCTGCGGGTGAAAATGCACCGCTAAAAAATACACCTCGAAATAGCCCAGAGGTGACGCCTTCGCAAAATGCGCCGACGATTATCCACCATCCGAGCGACGCGACTGCACCTCTTGCTGAATCGTCTGTCAATTTTGCTGAAGACGACGATGAGCCTCTCAGCGAATACGACGAAAGACTGGCTTATCGAATATCGGAACTTGCGGACCGCATTCAACGCGGCGAGCGAATTGATCTGCAGCAAGCTTGTCGAGAGACGCCTGAATTCGCGAGCGATCTGCGCGAGCTTTGGGGTACCATTCTGGTGACCGATGCGATTGGGCAGGTACATGACGAAGCAGAGGCCCCCAGCGATGCCGGATCGCTGCAGCTGAAATTACCCGTGACAGTCGGTGATTTTGAGCTGCTGCATGAACTCGGGCGTGGAGGGATGGGAGTTGTCTATCGAGCAAGACAAATTAGTCTTGTCCGCGAAGTTGCAATTAAAATGATTCTGCGAGAACGACTGGCTTCACCCGAGGAGAAGAAGCGATTCTTCGTGGAAGCAGAATCAACGGCTCGGTTGAATCATCCCAATATTGTACCGGTTTACGAAGTCGGCGAACTGGATGGTCGTCCGTTCTTTTCAATGGAGTATATTCGCGGTATGACATTGATGCAGCGAATCAATCAAGGGCCGATTCCACAACGCCGAGCTGTGCAAATTATTGCTCCAATTTGTCGGGCGATTGCGTATGCACATTCTCAAGGCATTATTCACCGGGATGTAAAGCCCAGCAATATACTGCTTGACAGCAAAGGCATGCCGAAACTTACAGATTTCGGACTTGCAAAGCTTATTACGGGAGATCAAGAATCGCTGACAAGGACTGGTGCGATTCTGGGAACTCCAACCTACATGTCGCCTGAACAAGCGACTGGGCAAGAGCAGTTGATGGGGCCTGGTTCCGATATATATAGCATTGGATCAGTACTTTACCATGCGCTGACGGGGAGGCCGCCGCTGGTGGCAAATTCGCCAATCGAGCTGGCGATGAAGATTGTGGAGCAGGATCCACCTGCGCCGCGGTTGTTAGAACCGCGATTGGATCGCGATTTGGAAATGATCGTGGTTCGCTGTCTGCAGAAACCACCCGATCTTCGGTACAAGACCGCGGATTCGCTGGCAAACGATCTGGAGAGTTTTCTACGCGACGAACCAGTTTCGGCGAGTTCAGGACAGTTTACACAGGTGCTCGCGCGGCTTTTTCGGGAAACTCACCACGCTCCTGTCCTTGAGAATTGGGGGCTTCTGTGGATCTGGCACTCGTTGGTTTTGGTTATCGCGTGTTCGCTGACGCAATATTTTCGCTACTCTGGCGTAACTAATCGTTACGCTTATGCAGCTTTGTGGACGCTTGGGCTTGGTACTTGGGCATTTGTATTCTGGGCTTTGCGACGGCGGATGGGACCAGTTACCTTTGTCGAGCGACAGATCGCACATGTTTGGGGCTCAAGTATGGTCGCAATTGCTGCTCTTTTTCCGCTAGAATGGTGGTTGGGACTTGAGACGTTGACGCTCAGCCCAATGCTTGGTGTCATAACGGCCATGATTTTCATCATCAAGGCAGGAATGCTGAGCGGAGCATTCTATGTGCAAGCCGCCATGCTTCTAGCCGCTTCGGTTATGATGGCGATTTACCCGTTGGAAGCTCATATGATTTTTGCAATCGTGAGTAGCCTTTCATTCTTTGTGCCGGGTGTCAAATATTACCGCCAGCGAAGACGGCAGCAGCTTTAGCATTTTGGACCGAAGAAGAGGAGATCCGCGTTATGAGTTCCTTCGATCTCGAAAAGTTTCGTCCCTACCTTCGCATTCTTGCTGAGATTCAGATCAAGGGTAAGCTGCAATGCAAAGTGGATGCATCCGACATCGTCCAAGACACGATGCTCAAAGCGTACGCTGCCAAGCAACAATTCCACGGCGACAACTCAGCGCAGTACGCAGGTTGGTTAAGGACGATTTTGGCCAATGAAATTTTACAGACAGCCCGTCAGCATTCTAGAAAGTGTCGCGATATAACTCGTGAGCAAGCATGCAGCGATCTACAACAATCTTCCTATCAGCTGGCCGATGTGCTCGCCGCTGACGTATCGTCGCCCAGTGCCGGAGTGCATCGTGATGAGCAGGCTGTCATGTTAGCATGCATGTTAGATCGGCTTACAGAAGAGCAGCGGCAAGCAATCATTGCAAAATATTGGCATAACGAATCGTTGAATCAAATAGCCGAAGCGATGGATCGGAGTCCTCAGGCGGTTGCGGGATTGATCTATCGTGGAATGCAGGAGCTGAAAAGCATTGCATCCCAAGAAGTGGACGAAAGTATCTTTTTGAAATAAAGCAGGCGGCATGAAAGTGTTCGAAAAAGCAGACTTAGATCGCATGTTAAAGTCGTTCGACGACGACGGCTACGTTTTCGCACGCTCAATCTTTAACGCCCAGGAAATGGAAGGGCTGCTCAACTATGCCCGCGGCGATATCGCACTCGCGTCAGAATCGTACGTGCGTCGCGACGCGACGGGAGGCGAAAGTCGACTGGCGCTACGAAACGATTTAGACAATCAGTCACCCTACACTGCAATCGTTCGCTCCAAACGAATCGCCTTTACGATGCAGCACTTGCTGCGCGACGAGATTTATCATTACCATCACAAGATGATGTTGAAAGAGCCCAGGGTCGGTGGAGCCTGGGAGTGGCATCAGGACTATGGCTATTGGTACGGCTATGGATGCCTTTATCCGGATATGGCAAGTTGTTTGATTGCCGTTGACCGCGCTGAAAAACGCAATGGTTGCCTTCAAGTTTTACGCGGCTCTCATAAGATCGGTCGAATCGATCATGGAACTTTCGGCGAACAAAAAGGTGCTGACCCACAACGCGTGTCGGAAGCGGCAAAACGTTACGAGTTGGTATATTGTGAAATGGAGCCGGGCGATGCTCTTTTCTTTCATAGCAACTTGTTGCACTGCTCGAGCAAGAATGAGAGTGATGCCCCACGTTGGTCACTCATTTGCTGCTACAACACTCGGCATAACGATCCTATTGTGCAAAATGGCCGTCACCCGAACTACTCGGAGCTGGAACTTTGGGATGATGATAGGGTCAGTAAAATTCTGGCATCTAGAAATAATAACGATTGAAACTGTGTTGAACTGAGGCGGAAGATGGCAAAACTCGCAATTCTTGGAGCGGGGCTGATCGCGAACTTTTACACTCAAGCACTGCAGGCGAAGCGGGGGCGAGATCACGTTTGTATTGTTTATTCAAGAACAATGGAAAGTGCACGAGGGTTTGCTGAGAAATGGAACATCCCGCGTCACACAACGAATTTAGAGCAAGCTATCAATGACGCCGATGCCGATGCCGTGATCATCGCCTTGCCAAACTTCTTGCATGAGCAAGCTGTAGTTGCAGCAGCCAAAGCAGGTAAGGCAGTGCTGTGCACCAAGCCGCTTGGTCGGACTTCTCAAGAGGCGCTGCGCATGCTAAAGGCGGTCGAAACTGCAGGCGTGTTTCATGGATACCTTGAAGATTTGGTTTATACGCCGAAGACGCTATCTGCAATGCAAGCGGTGCGATCTGGAAGTGTCGGTGAGGTGCTTTGGGTCCGCTCGCGAGAAACACATCCGGGACCACACAGCGATTGGTTCTGGAACAAAGAACTAGCTGGCGGTGGAGCTATTGTGGACATGGGCTGCCACTGCATTGAGATCGCTCGCAGCTTTATTGGCAAGCAAGTACGCCCTGTCGAAGTAGTCTGCTGGGGTGATACTCAAGTGCATCCGATTGAGACCGAAGATCATGCTATTGGAATGGTGAGATACTCCAACGGAGCGATCGGCCAATTCGAAGTTTCGTGGGCGTTTCGCGGCGGTATGGACCTGCGTGATGAAATCGTTGGGACTGAGGGTACTATCTGGTTGAACCATTGGTTGAGGACGGGAATCGAAATGTATTCCGCTTTAGAGAGTACGGGATACGTCGCAGAAAAACTCGAAAGCAATCGCGGTTGGATCTTTCCAGTTGGCGACGAAGCGAGTGCGCTAGGCTATGTCGATATGTTCGCCGATATGCTGGATTGTCTCGATGGAAAGCGCCAGCCTGTCGAGACTTTCTACGATGGATACATTGTGAACGCAATCATTGATGCGGCTTATAAGTCGATCGAATCCAAAAAATGGGAACCAATCGAACTAGAGGTTTGGAGAGGGGATTTGGACAGCGAGAAAGTCAGACGTTCAAGACCTTTTGACGAGTTCCACTCGCTGATAAAGCGTGAGACATTGCCTAATGGCCAATCGAAAGTCATCATCAAAAACAATGAATCGGGTGAAATTTTCGAGCGGTTGCTTTAAGCTCACCGTCGATATCGCTGCCAGATGGTTCGTTGCGGCGATGAGCAGAGGCAACGACTTTTCAGGGGGGAAGGCAGAAATATAATTTTTTTCGGCCCAACTTTTCAAATTCGCCGTCATATCCGCTAATGAGCGGTATCTGTTAAGTGGTAACGATTGTGAGGGCCGTGGCATTCTGCTGCTAGCACTCAAAATTTCCCTTTGTCCTTGGAAACGCTGCGGTCGATCTGCACACATGTCTGAAACCAGCATTGACGATGTTGTCGCTGAAATATTGCTGTCTTCTGAGAGCTCGCAGAAGGTTAGTGAGATCGATTGGATCGCTCGCTACCCGCAGTATGAATCCGAAATTCGCGAATTCTTCTCGGCTCACCATCGCTTCAACGCAGTCCTCCAGAATCAATATCGGCCAATGGATGCGGGAGCCGAATCGAACACCGTTCCCAAGTTCTTCGGGGGCTATGAGATCCTCGAACCGATTGACCGCGGCGGAATGGGAATTGTTTATAAAGCGAGACAAAAAGGACTCAAACGTGTCGTCGCACTCAAGGTTATTCGGTCGGGAAGTCTGGCTGATGCACTAGAATTGCAACGTTTTGCATCGGAGACCGAAGCTGTCGCAGCTCTTTCACATCCGGGTATCGTTCAAGTATATGACTCTGGCGCACATGATGGCGTGGCGTACTATACCATGCCTTTTATCGAAGGGCAAAGCCTTTCGAAGTGCTGCGCCGGAGAAGCGTTGCCAATTGATGAAGCAGTTCGCATCGTCATTCAAATCTGCGATGCCATTGAGCACGCGCATCAGAGTGGAGTTTACCATAGAGATATCAAACCGGCGAATGTCATACTCAATTCAAACGGTCAGCCGATCGTTATCGACTTCGGATTGGCAAAACTAGCAGAAAGCGAAAATGACGAGCTGACTGCGACTGGACAGATCCTTGGGACGCCGGCGTTTATGGCTCCTGAGCAAGCGACTGGAACGAAACGCACTGACCCTGTTCTTTGTGATGTCTACTCTATCGGCGCAGTGCTCTACAGTTTGGTCACGGGACAATCGCCTTTCCTAGGTCTGACGCCATTCGATGTTCTTTTACAAGTCATTGACCGAGAGCCAGCTTTGCCTTCAAGATTGAACCGGCGCGCGAACAAATCGCTTGAGCGAACAATTGCGAAAGCGATGGCAAAGAATGCGAGTGACCGTTATCAGTCAGTCCAAGAGTTCGGAAATGATCTGCGTCGACTTTTGAGAGGCGAGCCTGTTCAAATCGCAAAGCTGAGCCTTTCAGAAAGACTGGCGGCGTGGTGGCGACGGTCTCCTATTCTGGTATCGCATGTCGCAGGTATAAGTGCTGCGGGTTTGATCATCGCTTACTCACATTGGTATACGCATCGCACGTTCGCTGAATTGATCTCTCGCGAAGCTATTCTCATTGTCTGGATGGCTACCTGTTTCGCACTTCAAAGGTGGGTGATGCGAGTGCGTTGGAGAGAAATTGCCTGTACGTACTGGGCGGTTATCGACGTCGTTGTTTTGACTGTGTTGATTCAGTTGGCGAGCCCGCCTCGAGCTTTATTGTTAGTTGGCTATCCCATGCTGATCGTAGCCAGTTCGCTTTTCTATCGAATCCGCTACGTCGTGCTGATGGCTTCGCTTTGCATCATAGCGACCTTGATTCTTTCTTTTATCTGCCATGATCAAACGGTCAACCGGGCAGACTATGTAGCGATCTACATAAGCGGTCTCGCTGTAATTGGCCTTACGTTAAGTGCAATTATCAAGCGGATTCGCGGCTTAAGTCGTTTTTGTGAGCACGATCATTCATAGGGACAGAAAAGGTCGCTACACATGACTACATTTCTCATTATCTTATTCGCGATCGGCGTTTGGGCCGTGAGCGGTCACGCGATATGGTTGGTCGTTGCCAGCTTTTTCAATGCATTTCGGTCAAAGTCTTGTCCTACTTGTAATGCTGACGTAGATTGCCGAACACATACGTGTCCACAATGTGGCGCCGCAGTTTCGAACGAAGAACGCCAACGACGAAACTCTGTAAAATTCAGCATCGAGAATGATTTTGCCGGAGCACTGCGGCTCGTTCAACTCGCCAAGTTTCGCGGCTGGGTCACTCCCGAAAAAGGAAACGACGTCGACGCTCTATTGGATTATCTTGGCGATAAGATCAAAGAACTTCAGACGAAATCTGCAACAGAAAAGCCTTCGAGTACGGAAGATAGAATTACGGCTCCTCCGGTTATAGCGACCAAGTCCGGGGTCGAAGTCGAACACCGAACTCCACTCATTGTACCTGCAGCACCCCTGGTTGTGCCCGCGCACGCTCTGGATGAACCGCCAGCGATTGCAAAACATGCACTTGAACAAGAGTATGAGCCGGTCCGTTCGGAGGAAACCGACTCACGTAAATCCAACATCTCAAAGCGTCTGACAGTCGATGTTTTGAGCGCGTTTATGCAGCAAGCGAATGTTCGCTGGATCGAGCTAATCAGCGCCGCACTCATTGTTGTGTGCTCCGTCGGCCTGGTTGTCAGCCTATGGAGTACTCTGGCAGCGACCAGCCGCTTCTTCCCTGCCCTCGTCTTTTGCTTGGCGACTATTGCAATTCATGCGGCAGGACAATACACGCTAAGCCAGTGGAAGCTGCGGCGAACTTCTCGTGGCATTTTGCTGATCGCAAACATGCTCATACCCCTGTCCGTGATGGTTGGAATCTTGTTGTCCAAGCGTGACAATACGATCGTGCAGCTTGAATTTTTTAATCTGTTCGCGATTGTCGCTGGCGGAGCTGTATATAGTTCGCTTGCGTGGTGGACTAGTCGAGCGTTGTTCGGTCGCCACCATTGGTTCGTAACATCAACCATTGTCGCATCGAGCTTTTCATTGCTCGTTACACACCTAGCACACAGTTGGCAAAGATCGGATCTGCTTGCATGCTGCATTGCCTTTTTGCCGTTGCTGGTCTGTAATTGGGCCGCGGCGATGCACATAGCCGTCTCAAACGAAAATCGCATCTCTCTTGGTAGAACGTTGACCGGCAGGCTTCAAAGCCTTGTCTATCAGATATTATTTTCAACACTCGCAGCCGTCCTGTTCTTTAATCTTCGATTCTTGGGACAACTCAGTAGTATCATCTGGTTCTGGTACTTCATCATCGCATTCCTCTGCTGTTGGATAGCCGTTTCGTTTGGAGTAGTGAGACGTTTAAGCATTCAACGGATTACAACGCTGAATTCTCCATTAAAGGGTGTGACAGAGAGAATCAAGTTTGGCATCAAAGACTTTTTTGTGCTTATAGCATGGACATTCTTCGTTATAGCAACGCCACTGGTTGCGTTAGCTCTTTACAAAGTCGGGGATTCCCGCAACGCCCTTACACTGTCACTAATTACGGTGACAATGTGGCAACTTGTGCTGGCTCGCGTAGCACCTGGCGTGTTGTCAAGAATCTTTGTGGCACTTGGCGGCACCTTCACACTCGCGGTTGTACTTGAAGGCGCGATCACGCAACAAGGAGAAATGTATTTCCGAGATTGGTTGCTGTTCCCAAAGGTTGGTGCGTGCTTAATTGCAGGTGCGCTGTCTGCCTTGCTCGCGTATATGGTCAAAAAGGAATGGCGACTTCCGATGTTGCAATCAGGATTCGCGCACATTGTATTAGCAACGTTGCTAACAAGCATTGCCTCGCTGCTGCAAGTATTTGGTCTTCGTGACGTAGCTCTTTGGCCTGAGATTTTACTTGCAACTCTAGGATTTTCCGCTCTAGTTTCATCCGTTGTAATGGAATGTAAAGCACGATGCAAAACTTCTGTTGATGCAGAGTCGTATCATCGATTCGCATTAGGTGTTTGTACGCTGGGCTTATTATTCTTAAGTTTCGCCGTCGTACATCTTGTACAAATAAATCCCTACCTGCAAGAAACGATTGTTCTGCTGAGACCAACACGATCGATCGGTATCGTCTTTGCGACGATTTCAATGCTCTCAAGTCTATTCGCAGTCGCCAGCGTCTGGATGCGTAAGTCGTATCAGCTAACGGGCGGGCCGAATCTTACCAAAAGCAGCCTGTTCGGAGTCGCTGAACTGCTGGCGTTAACCGCAACATTTAGTGGCGTTGCGAGCCTACCGTTTACGTGGTGGCCGGTAGATTCTTCAAGTTTACTCTTGAGGGTGGGTTGGACTGTCCCTGTAGCTATGCTCGCCGCTTCGATTGTTTACAAACGTTTTGAAGTGCTCGAACTTTTTCGACTAGTAACGGCCGCGTGGGGAGCGTTTGTTCTGTTTCATATCGGATTCGACTACGACTGGTGGCCGGAATTGCGACTCGCGACGGCAGTTTCGCTTCATAGTGCGCTGGTCATTGTTACGTTGAGTGTTCTATGTTTGTTGGACAAATGGTTGTTGCCGTCGTCAGATCGTTTCAATTCGTCGCTTACCCTCTACGGAATGGTTGTTGGTTTAGTTGGTATAGCTTTGGTGACGGTTGTACCCGGGACCGCAAGTTTATGGATCGCTTTGAATTCCAGTGCCGCCCTGGAAATTGGTCTCGAGGCATTCAAGTCATTACAGCTGAATGAGTGTTTCGCGATTCTTGCTTCTGTCGTCGTGATGATTGCAGCAGCTATGGCTGCGTACCGATCAACTCTTGCACCTAGACTTAACAAAAGTTTCTTCTTTGCCGTCGGGAGTGTTGCGACCGTGATTATGACGATGCTGTTTGGCTGGTCTATCCATCCGCCAGCGAATGTCGTCACAATCCTTTGGGCATGTCTGTTGACCAGTTTCGCGATAACATTTTTCAACCATAAGTTTGCGACCTACAAAAATTTCATTTTCGATGGTCTAGCAGATGGAGTATGGGCAGTCGTTACTATCGGGCTAGCGATTTTGAGTTGCCTTTGCATGTTCAATGCGTACATCGGATCATCAATGGCACCATTGATTCAAGATTGGCGTGTTGTAGGGCTGAAGCTCAGTGCCTTGGATTTGTTATTGCCTACTTTACAATGGACTTTGCCTTTTTGGTGTTGGTTGGCTGTAGCTTGGTACCGCGCAAGCAGTGTTGAACGAAATGAAAATCAAGCCGTCACTTTTGGTTTTACGTTGGCGTTTTGGACAACTGCTTCATTGTTGCTGATTGAACCAGTACCATTGATCGACCTTGAGAAAACGATCGTTTTGGGGCTGCAACTTTTTGTTGTAAGTTTGACGAGCATCATTATATTTCGAGCAGCGTTAACAGCCGTTCCGAATCGTGAAACGACGTCATGTCTACTCGACGATCGTCACGCGTATGCTTTCGGATTTGTAGCGTTCATCGTACAGTCAGTGTTGTGCGTTGCTCTACTGTCCTATAAGGCCCGATTATTGCCCAACAGCTACGGAATTGATACGTATTTTGGAGGCGTCGTTGCGGCAATTTCAATTCTCCTTCATTTTGTCGCGTGTATAGTCATCCCAAATTTTCGAGGCGGGTTGAAAGAGTTTCGCACGCTTCATTTTCCTTTTCTCTTAGTCGCATTGCCATCGGCTCTCGAAGTTATAGCAGTCAGCGGTAGCAATTATTTGCTGTGGATTGCACCGCAAATTTGGTGGCTCGCGAGTATCGACTTTGTTATGTCCGCAATCGCCATCACTCTTTTGATTCAAGCTGTTGTGATGTTCTTTCGAGACTCGATGGATCGAGCCAAAATGCAGATTGTAAGTCAGCTGACGAACTGGGCACGAAGATTTTTGGTTCTACGAACGCTGGTGTTTACATTGATGATCACATTTTGTTTTATCTCGCCACTGTTGGGGGTGTCGACCAATTGGACAGTAACAGTGTACGCAGTTATTTCTATTGCGTGTCTGTTTTGGAGTTTTCACCGACATATTCTGACGTGGGGAGTTGCCAGCGCGATGTCTATGTCAATGTCCCTGGTCGCTTGGAAGACGAACCTAGCGTGGATAAGTTTTTGGGACCTGGTTTGTTTCGCACTGTTCGGCCCGTTGCTTATTTCGTTTGGTTCGATCGCGCTCCAAATCATTAGAAAGCGAATCAGCAGTTCAGAGATAAACAGCGAATTCGAAGAATCCGATTGGACTATACGCCTTGCTGGCGTCTACGAAGCTCGTGTTGAATCGTTTGTATCTTTTGGTCTATCAAGCCTATTGACCCTGATTAGTTTGATGATTCTGATCGATAATGATGCCGTTTACCATGTGAGGCTAACGACCTACACTGTATTCCTTGCACTTGGTGGGTTGTTCCTAACGGTTTGGTTGGCATTTCGCTATACAAGTCGACAACAACTTCGCCAAGCATACTTTGCGATGTTTCCGCTCGTTTTATTCCCAACTATTTGGCTTCTTAAGAAAACAAACGTACCTGAAGACACACAGTTGCTTTACTGGATAGTCGGCGCAGCGGCCACGTTAGCGATTAACGCGGCTGTGCTTCGTACGATTCATCTGTCGAAGTATGTGCAGACTCCGACAAACGCGCTAGCGCGTTCGATTGCTCGGATCCAAACGGTGCAGGCTAGTCGATGGATGCAGAAGGCTGCTATTACAATTGGCATTCTCTTGTTAATGCCTGCGGTCGTGTTGGTGCTTGGCTCTTCAAACCCATTGCTAAGAAGTTCGGCTACGGCGATACCGTTTCTGTTGGCATTGGCGCTAGTCTGGTTGCCTGATCTCAGTGACAACGTGCGTAAAGTGGCGTTAGGTTTTCTTAGTGCGGCGGGTATCTTTTTTGGGATACAAGATCTTCCCGCGTACGGCGATTCCGAGTCTACTTTTGCGTTTATCCATTTGGAGCGAATCGTCATCAGTGGAGCATTTTTGTCGATCGCTTACACAGCGGTCGCTGCTAGGCGGATGGTCGAACGTTCCTGGTACCGCTCGCTTTATCAGTTTAGCTGGTGCTTTACTTTTGTGTCTGCTATTGCGGCAGTTTTGTCAGTATGTATTGCTGTGTTACATCCGGGCCAGCAACTTGCGGCGGAGCTATCGACAATGGAGAAACTCGCAGTGCTCCTTTCATTGATTGCGATAATTGCTCGTACGCTCCAATTTGCAGTACGTCCGTTTGCTGACGAGATCGGCCAGACTATTAAATCGAGGCAATTCGCAGTCTATGGCGCCGAACTGTTGCTCATAATTCTGGGAACACAATTCTACATTTGCTATCCGGTGTTCTTTACCGGATGGTTCGTTCGTTGGTGGCCAGTTGCTGTTTTCTTGATTGTCTTGGCAAGTCTGGGAATCGGACGGCTTGTTCGAGTCGAGCACTCGCAGGTGTTTGGAAACCCGATTCGTCGGACAAACTTGCTGCTCCCGCTCATTCCATTGTTCAGTATCTGGATGACGCCGCAAGGTACGTTTTGGCAAGACTGGGGGAACTATGGATCGTTGATGTTGGGTGCGACCATCGTTTACGGGACTCAAGCATGGATCTATCGCTCGTCTGTGTTGCAGATGCTGGCGGCGGCGTGCGGGATCTTTAGCTTTTGGTGCTTCCTTTACGAGTTTGAATGGAGTCAAATAGGTGCTCATCCTCAGCTTTGGCTATTACCGCCAGCGATCGCCGCGTTGTACTTCATTGAACGCCATCGTGATCAGTTCTCCAGGTCGGTTTTGACCGGTGTACGATATTTCGTAATATTGCTGGGCTATCTCAGTAGCACTGCGGATATGATGTTGATGGCTTTTTCGGAATCGTTCTGGATGCCGATTGTTCTTTTGGCATTGTCGCTGGTCGGCGTTTCTTGCGGAATGGTTTTCCGAATCCGGGCCCTCTTGTTTAGTTCGCTTGCCTTCATCCTCATTTCTCTTGTGGGCATGGTTTGGCACGCTCAACAAGCGATTGATCAAGTATGGCCATGGTGGGCGTTCGGAATTGCAAGCGGAGTAGTGCTCATCGCCTTGTTGGGTTATATCGAAAAGAACCGCGAGCGAGTGAGTCAGTACCTTATGAGCTTACAAGCGTGGGACGTACCTGCAAGTTAGTTAAAGACTTTACTTGCAAGATGAAGCGCATTTGGGACAAGTTTGGCCTTGGAAGTTAGCGTGGCCGATAGGCAAAATTAGATTGCTCCAGCTTTTCAGCGAGCATGTTATCGATTTCAGCGACCTCTAGTTCACGTTTGAAGTTTTCACCAGCATAAAGTACGAGTGCCCCTCCAGCACCGTTTTGTCGGACTTGTAACCCGTGATGCCGGGTAAGCTCGAGCGTTGCAAGGAAGAGACCGACCAAAGAACTTTTATGTTGTCCTAGTTCAAACAGCGTTTGCAGTTCAACAGACTCTCGTTCAATCACAAGCTTATGTAGCCGTTGCATGTAGACGTGCATCGGAGTTTCATCGTAAATGACGGTTTCGGTGGGAGCCGGCTGACGTTCCCGTAGAATTCGCCCAAATGCACTGACTAAATCCCAGACTTCGATTCGCTCAAGCGGCTGATCTTCTGGCGATACCGTGCGGGTGGGAAGGTCATTCACCATTCGTGGATAACGCATCTGCCAATCGACGGAACGTTCATCCAAGACGCTTGATACATCACGGAACCGTTTATACTCGATCAATCGTTGGACAAGATGGTCGTCCGCTTGATCGAAGGCTTGAGTTTCGGCTTCAAGTTCCTCGTTACCCTGGGGTAAGACGGCCTTTGCCTTCATCTCGAGAAGGAGAGCAGCAACTTCAAGAAAATCTCCAACACTGTCAATGTCAAGAGTCTCGAGGACTTCCAAGAAGCCGATGTACTGATCTGCAATTCTGGACAGCGATAAATCAGCAAGCTCAAGCTCTTCGCGTCGGACCAAGTACAGCAGCAGATCCAATGGACCTGCGTAAACATCTAGTTCGACAATGAAGTTGGACATGCATGCTACCGTGTAAAGCCAGCGTTGAAGCTGAATACTTGTTTTTGATCCGTATCGGCTTGATTGATCGGTACGGCAAAATCGAATGCCAGCGGGGCTGGACCCAGTGCTGGAACGGCAATACGCAAGCCAAGTCCTGGGGCGACACGAAAGTTGTCCCAATTGAGTTCAATGTCGCGTTCTACGGTACCGTAGTCAACGAATCCTACCATGCGAATCATATCGTCCGCAGTGACGGGCATCATGTACTCAAGCGAACCGAGGAATTGAAAGCGACCGCCGACTTGAACGTCATTTTCGACAGGACTTGCACCTCGGAAACGAAAGCCACGCAACGTGGAAAATCCACCCGCATAGAAGTTTTCAAAAATCGGCGTGTCCGCTCCGCTGAATCCAAGACGATACGCAGTTGTAAGCGTGTGTCGTCCAGTTCGGTCAGCGCGTTCACGCAACAAGAAATAGCGGCTAAAGTTTACTTGACCTCGCGGAAAGTCGAATTCGCCGAATACTTGATCGTAGATCAATTCAAGGTGATGACCTTGAGTCGGGAGAAACGGGCTATCACGTGTGTTATGTGTTAAGCGGACCCGACCTGTGTAAACATCGTTGCTTCCCAGTGCGCGATCAAGTATTTGAACTCCATTAATACGAGGGTCAGTAATTTCAACATCTTCAGCACGAACCTCTGTGCTAATCTGCATGTTGGGTGTGACTACGTAACCAAGGGCTAGTCGACCACCCAAGCGTTGCTCGTCGAAGTCGCGATAGATTCGGTTAAAGTAGAAGCCGCCAACAGACAGACTGTAAGGTGAGTATCCGAATAAGTTTGGTTCTGTAAGATCGACCGAGTAACGCTGTACTTGGTTTCCTGGGACTGCTTCGAGGCGAAAGTTCTGTCCACCACCGCGGAATGCTCCGTTGAAGAGATCTCCTAGGCCGCGAGGAAACTTGAACAGGTCGAAATTTCGTTCTTCGACAATCACCTGACCAGCAACTCCCAAATCGGTATTAACCGAACCGCCAAGGACGAATCGGCCTGTTTGGCCTTCTTGGACGAACACATCGATTGGTACGTCGCGAACTCGTGGTTGGTACGGATTTGTCAGGCTACTTCCGACATCGGGATTGAGCGACCAGGGGCTGTTTAATGGCATTAGTGGTTCGCCAAGAGGCTGTGATGGCGCCACGAACGATTGAGAACTACCCTGCGGAACTCCATAGACTTGCTCCGGACCGTAGCCTTGTACGGGAGCTGACGGAGTGGCGAATTCGCTTGGCAATTGACCGCTTGGGTAAGCCTGCGGTTGCTGGTAGACCGTTTGCGGCTGAGCGAAGCTCTGCGGAGCGGTTGGTTGAACGTATGGTTGCGAAAGTGGTTGCTGGCTCGTTATGGCTTGACCGTACGAGTCCGCGTAGGTTTGATTGGTATTCGGGTAACTTTGGGCCGGGATCGATTGGTAACGATTCTGAAACGGATCGAAGCCGCTTTGAGGTTGTTGGTTGATAGGTACAGAATTAGTCTGCTGGGCATATCCATTGTTAGGGGCAACATATCTGTTCGGAATTTCTTGCGCAACCGCGGTGCCGACGCCCATACTTGCCATATAGGCCGCGAGTGAAGTCTGCACCGCAAGCTTTAATCGACTTTTTGGCCTAAGCCTTCTAACTTGACTGTGTTTCATGGTGCGTTGCGGAATCGTTTTCGAGCGGTTGAACATTGTGGCTAGGAAGCGTGACGTGAAGAGACTTTGGATTGTAATTTCACAAATCAGAAGTCTTCAGGCATGACCTCGTTAACCGGCTTGATCGAAATTCGGGGTGGTTCGCCTTGTGCAGGATTGGTTTCAAAGATGGTGCTGTAGCCCAAGCGGCGTTCAGCATCTTCAACTTCAACCGCGTTGATTACGTCGCCTGGGCGCAAGTTGCCAAGGTAGTTGAGCACGACGCGTTCTTTGGTATACGATTTATCACCGTTGATGTGAACATTGATTTCGCTAGCTCGGTAGATATCGCCCTCCTCGATTGAGTACACGATGTCTAGCTGATTACCGTCCATGACTCGGACTTGAGCGACGATGTCGGCGAAGATAAATCCAGCAGCACCGTAGGCGTCACGTAGAAATTTCTCGTCGCGATCCTTTTTCGCTTGACGGAAGGGATCGCCTGCGCGAAGCTCCAGGTATGGTTTGATCTTTTCGGTTGAATAGTGTTGGTTACCTTCAATTTCGACGTTCCGCACAAAGTACTGTTCGCCTTCGGAGATAACAAAGTTTATGGAAACCCATTTACCTGACTCATCGTAAGATCGCTGAGGTTCGATACGCGCGTCGAAATAGCCGAGAGAGCGGTAGTAGCCCGTCAATCGTTGCTTGTCTTGCTCGATCGTTTCAAGGATTGCTTTGTTGAAAAGATAAGTTGTCAGCCCTGGAATAAACCGGTTGCTATCTTTGCTTCTCAGTTTTGTTTTCAGCAGCTCACTTGAAAATGCTTGATTGCCAACGAAGGTTATATCAGCGATGCGCTCGAGTGGACCTTCGCTGATTCGAAAAACCACGTCGCGGTCACCGGGCTTATCGCCCTGGTAAACTTGAATGTCAGCTTGATTGAAGCCTTCGGATCGATAAAGTTCTTCCAGCCGATTCCGCGCTGCTAGTACCGAGTGTGGGCTAATCGGGTCGCCCTTGTCAAAGCCACAAAATTTGGAAAGCTTTTTCTCATCCAATGCTTTGTTACCATGAAAGACGATGCTGTTAATCGTTGGGCGTTCGGTGAACTTCAATCGGACTGTGACTTGTCCTGGTTGCGGTTCGACGAAAGAAGTCTTGATTTCTTGAAAGAACCCTGTTCGATAGAGCTCGGCGATGTCGCGTGACAAAATATCAGCGTCATAGGGACGGTCGACGCGCGATTGCATGCGCGAGAGAATGTTGTGCTCGGAGATGGTCTCGTTGCCTTCGATGATCACATCAGCGATAGTTTTGCCGTTGTTACTGTCGACGATCGTCGGACCGCCTGCTTCAAAGAGGCGATCTCGGAATTTGGGTGCATTAAAGGCTGGAGTTCCGGGTTGATCGCCAGCGGCGCCCTGTCCAAATGCGACCGCCGCGTGGCCAAGAATCACCGCGCTGGCGAAAGCGATCGGTAAGAGACTGGGCAATTTATTCAGGCGTAGTAAACTAGGCAAACTACAAGGCATTTGTCTTCCTTCCATGGTCAACGCCTACGAACGGCAGCAGTATTGTGTTAGTAGCGAAATTGGAATGTTGATGCAATCCGACTCGTTAACCAGAAATTGCCTCGCTGAGCCATCAATTTAAAAAACAGAGAGCGATTGTTGTTCGAATTGGGTGACTATTTGCTACAGCTCACGGGTAGAATAAAACAATCCTGGAGTTGAAAAAATGAATGACAAGCGTAAGACGAACGATGCCGACACCGTCCTTTTTGATGGAATGTGTAATTTCTGCACAGCGAGTGTTAATCGCCTTAAGTGGTTAGATTTTACGCGGAAGCTCGAATTTCTCTCGCTGCATGACGAAGCGGTAGCGGTGCGATTCCCCGATTTGACGCATGAGATGTTGATGGATCAGATGTGGGTTGCGACCGCGGATGGGAAACGATTCGGCGGCGCTGATGCGTTCAAGTATCTTTCAACTAGGCTTCCTGCCCTTTATCCGCTAGCATTAGTGATGTACTTGCCAGGACTGATGCCGGTGTGGCGACGGCTATATCGCTTAATTGCCGATCGTCGTTACAAGATCGCCGGAAAGGACTGCAATGAAGGAACTTGTTCGTTGCATCGGCGCGTGTCAGCGGATCAACGATAGCGTAAGGTAACAAACTCGCGAACATGAAGACGAACGGGGCAGACGGTTCAAACATGTTCAAACCGTTATTCGATGAATTATACCGTTTGGCTTTATGCAACCTGTTCCTGGTTGTAGCGACGGTCGCTGGGGTCAAAGTCGTGGTTGCGCAGGGATTGCCCGTCAAGTCGCAGCCCCTATCGGCCTCATACGCCTTTACCGATACTGGGAGTTTGCATGAGGCGATCGTCCGACCCTTAATCGACGACCGTCGGTTCGACGACGCAATTCGACTCTACCAACATTGGACTGCGAATGCGTCTAAGGATGATCGGATGAAGTTGCATGACCAAATGCGGCTAGTTCGATTGCATGCGATCAAAGCGGTCTGGAGTTTAGATGTACGTGGTCAATCCTATGCGCAGATGCTGCCGCAGGTCATGCGAGACGCCAAGGGAGCCATCTCGCAGTTTGAATCGCAAACGCTTCTTGACGATTCGCAGATCCCGACGCGGAATGACCATCAACTGTTCTTCGAATTCGCTTTAGAGCAAGGACGCGTGGAATTCGCGCGGCACCTAATCGCGTTTCATTTATCAACAAGCAGCGACGACCTGTCAAATAAAAACGCTTCGAATGCAATTACAGATGCACTTGACACACTGAACCTGCTCTACGACCGTTGCAGCGATCGCATCTCGCAGCTGGCGCAGATGCGGGAGGTGCGCAATAGCCAGATGTGGTTGGTAGAACTGCATCGGTTGGCGAATGAAATCTTGCTTCTTCGCATAGACGTGTTCGCGATGCAGTTGGACAAGGTAGATTTTAGCGCCGATGCGGAGAAAATTGCGGCGAGTACAAATCTACTTCGCGAAATTGAGCGAGTTTCGCCGCAGCTGTCCGATCAAGTTTCGTTTGGCCCCCGGATGAATCTGTTGACTGCTCGAGCGCAATCGCAGTCGGGTAGTGCGATCGAGGCATTGCAAATGCTTGAGCTGGACCAACCGCAGATCACTGACCCTGAGCTCTTGCTCGCTAACCGTTTACTTGCTGCTGAAATCGTCGGTCAAAACGGAGATGCTGAATCGCTTGAAAGATCAAAGCGAGAATTGTTGGCAGTGCTCTATTTCCATAAACGGGTAACCCCGCCTCTTGCACACAGCGTATTCCGTCTTAATCTTCGCCGATTAATTGCTGCGCCCGAGTCGGGCAAAGCGACGCGGGAAAATGAAAAAATGGTACTTGGCTACGAATCGCTTGGGAAGACTCTGATCCAGCCCCCTGCACTGTCGGGATTGCTGGCGCTCAAGGAAGCGATTGGGCGAGAGTTTGGCGATTACTGGAGATTGCGTGCTGAAGCATTGCTGTTGCGATCGCTCCCTCGTGAAAAAGACTCCAATACCGAACTTGTGCTTTCTCAAGTGCAGCAGGATCTCCTTGCGAATCGAGGCGAAGAGGCTCTGGCAAGGCTTCGTTCCGCAGAAGAAGCAGCATTTGCCGTCAACGATTTAAAGACTGGATTTGATTTCGCGAAAAACCGAATCGCTCTCGCGTACAAATTGGTTATTCAACGGCAAGGCGATACTGTAAATCCGCAAAGCATTGCGGCGATGTTGGAGATTGCGAAGCAATGGAGTGAGGATTGCCTTCGATATAAATCGTTGGCCGGAGCTGCTGAGCTACATTTGCAAGCGGTCGAGTTTGCACGCGGCTTGCTGCGGAATTCTCAACTGTCTCAAGGAGAAACGGATCGGGTTTTCAAAGCGCTCGCTCAAAAGCATCTGGCCCATTTTCCGGCATCCCAGGGGGCATTGACGGTCGCGGAATATCTCGCTGTCGCTGCGAGTATGACAGGTGATTTTGCGCAAGCAGCCAGCGTCTACGCTGACTGGCACCATGAGCTTGAAGGCTCCGGTGAAGCCGCGAATGCGTCCACGAAAACGATTGCCCGCAGCCGGCATGCCGCATTTGCTGTACTTGACTTGGCAGCCTTAGGCGGTTTAACGCGGTCTGAAAACTTAGGATTGGATCGTAAGCCGATTTATAACGTTGCGCGGTCGACGTATTGGATCGATCGAGTCGTCGGGAGTGGAATTTCGGCCACAGAGGATGGTGCCGAGGTACCTAACTGGTTGTTGCAACTGGGTGACGTCGTCGATCGAATTTCCCAGTCAGAACCTGGCAGCGAACTCTCGCTTGAAAGCATGCCAGACTTAGATCCGATCGAGACCGTTGCTTGGCAGTTGACGGTTGCTCGAGCGATTTCACAACGCCTTTACGGTTTCAAGGAAGTGCATGCGTCCTGGAGACAGGAGCTAGATCGATCCAGCAGTCAGCTCGGTCTCCTCCTTGGGGAGGGTGCGAGCCTTGGTCATATCGCGAGCGGGTTGTCGGAAGTATGGCAGTTGCTGACGGTCTTGAGCGCTGCGAGCAATAGTGACGCGGCCATAGCCATCTCGGATTGGAAGGCAGTAGTCGATAAAAACGATAGCTTTCAGAATTTACTTTGGTATGGACGCTTACTTGCGTTGGGGGAACCGAAAGAAGCGGCCCGTGCGCACAAGTTGTTCAAGAGTATCCTGCTACCAAAAGTTCCCCCTCGCAGTCCAACCTGGTGGGCGGTACGTGGTGACTATTTGGCTGCACTGAAAAACGCCGGAGAATCGGACAAAGCTGAACGCGAATTTCAGCTGATTTTGCAGTTGGAGGCTGAAATTCCGGAATCCTGGCGGGAGTCTTTAAAAAAATCGTTCGACCAATGAGGCCAAAGTCGCTATTAATCCGCTTATAGATGTGCTGCCACGCAAAAGTTGACCGCTGATTGGTTCAGGCGTTGCAACCGTTTCGATGCGTGTCAAAATGTTGACTCTCAATTCTGCCAAACTTATAACTAGAAGAGTTATAGATTAAAATGGAGTGGGGATCGACTGCCACACCGATGCGGAAGCGGTCCTGATAATGATAATGGATCTAAATTCAATCAACACTATCTCATACTCAAATCATGTCTAACTACGGGCGATTGATACCAACCGGCGGGGGCGAAGAGATTCCGCTGCGTAAGGATCGCATTTTGATTGGCCGCCGCGAAAACTGCGACATTATTCTGCGTTTTTCCAACGTCTCGGGGCAGCATTGCCGGTTGTCTCTGGAAAGCGGCTACTGGTTTGTCAAAGACTTGGACTCAAGAAATGGTACGAAAGTGAATGGCTATCGAGTGTCGCATCGTAAACGCCTCGATCCTGGCACTATTCTTGCAGTTGCAAAACATCAGTACGAGATCCGTTACGATCCCGAGGAGTTGGGTGCTGCAGGACCTCCGCCGGCCGATGATGATCATATTGAAGCAGTTTTCCGTTCGTCGTTGTTGGAACGTTCTGGTTTGGAGCGACGCGATGGCGGAGGTGGTGGGAACAAGAAGATCGACGACGAATAACGCGTCAATCGCTTAAATTCCTCAGTAAGACTTGCGGATCTAACAAAGTGTTCTACTCTGCTGATTACTCTTAACGGCAGAAAACAGAATTGGTAACACGACGATGAGCAAGTGCGATGCGACAAGGCTTTTGTCGCTTTATACCCACAGCGGTCAAGTGAGTCTAAACGTCCCTGAGGCGTTGCAAACTATCGGTTGTTCTCTTGAGTCGAAAGAGGCTGACGTCGATCGAGTCTTCAGTGCTCTCGAAGGCCCTTTAAAGTTTCCTCCGGTGCGCGAAGCGATAATTTCGGATGACAATATTGCTATCGCGTGCAGTGCCAATGTTCCGCAAGCATCACAGTTACTTGCTATCACAGTGTGCTACTTTCTACGTGAAGGAATTGAGCCACATCGCATTTCAGTCGTGCTGTCACCGAACTGCAGCTTTGATCAGAAAAAATTCTTTTCGGCAATACACGAGAACTTTCAAGCAATGGGTGTTGATGAAGTCTCGAATCAAGCAGCAATCGATCTCATTCAGATCATCTATCCACCATTTTCGCAGGACGATTTGGCATATCTGGCTGCAGACAAGAAAGCGAACCCCATCTACGTTCACCGCAAGTTGCTGGAAGCCGACTTCTTGCTGCCTGTCACGCATCTAAACAGTGGCTACGATCTGAGTTCTGCGTACGTTGGCGGATTGATCCCGGCCTTCACCGATGAAGCGACTTTACAGCGATGGAATCGCGAACGAATTGCGAACAGCTTTGAGCTTGAAATATCGAAGTATAGCCAAGAGCTGCAGTGGCTTCTTGGATTGCATTCGGTAATGTACCTAACCTCCGATTGGTGCAATATTGAAGGCGGAATACAAGTGGCGCCACCGCAGTTGCTAGCAGAAAATGAGAGCAATGGAAAGGATGTTCTTCCATTGCACTCTGAACAAGAGTTCGACTTGATTGTATGCGAACTTGACTTGCGTGAAACCGTGACCAGTTGGGACTCGATCGCCGTTGCACTCAATACGTGTGCCCAACTACTAAATGGGCGAGGGCGGATTATGGCGGTCTGCAACTGCCTTCCCACTCTCACGGCTGACTTTGCAAATATTGACCAGCTGGTCGAAAACGATGGGCATCAAGACAGCCTTAAGCACAGTAGTGACCCCAACCTGCCCGCGCT
Source organism: Njordella aestuarii (assembly GCF_056494165.1). Lineage (NCBI taxonomy): Bacteria > Pseudomonadati > Planctomycetota > Planctomycetia > Pirellulales > Pirellulaceae > Njordella > Njordella aestuarii. The sequence continues at coordinate 3,990,307 of NZ_CM151397.1, read as the reverse complement.
GGCTGTTATCTCGAATGTACTAGCTGAACATTCGGTGTTCATTTTCGAAGCGCAACCGATTGGTGACCGCGAGCTGCCTTGGGAGCAGTTGCACACTCTTCAACAATGCGAACAGCTGATTTTATCGTCAAGTTCCCCCGCCGTCGTACTGTCCGCGAGCATCGCAGCAACCATGCGCACGAGCCTGCGGGTGGTTTGAGCTGCCGTAATTCCTACCGGAAGCTAACAATTGATACGGATATCGCGGCGAGCGGAGATTCGATGGCAAGTTCTCGCCAGACCGAATCGAAAGTGAATCTCGCGATTGCCAAAGCGAAGCACAAGATCATAATCCACTCACTAGTCCGGTAGATCTTCATCTGCAGTCCCAGAAATCGCGCCTGTAAACGAAGCAGTCGCTGTCCGTCATCGACCGTCCGGCTGTGCTGCCCGACGACAGTTAGCGTTTCAATTTTGAGTTTCCGCATCGTGGAATAAAACTCTACGGATGCCTGTTTCGGCTTACTGCAAAACGCAACAAGCCTTGGAGACTCAGTCGATAGTATTCCTAACACGAGCGCCAGCAGGAGTACTCCGATAAGTTTCGTTCTGTCGATCGAGCGGTTCGAGATCGCGAGTTCCCAGGGAGTGGAGATTGAGATAACGCCGGTGGCAACCGCATGCAGCTGTTGTTGCGATTTCTGAAGTTCCTGTTCAGTTGCTCGGCGGCGTGCAAGTTCGCTTTTCAGTTCGTCAAGCAGATCGTTGCTGCCCAAGGTTGTTCTGGTGGAGACCAGCATCATTGGATTTCCTGCAGCTGGCCTAACCTCTTGAGAGACAGCTTGTTCATCAATTGGGCAAGCTTCGGTTGAGCTACTCCAGTTAAAGTGAGTAATTTGATGTTCTAGGATGCTGATGTGCCAGCGATTCAGTCGAGCCGACTTTTGCAACGCTTCGTCGAAGACGCTTTTCCGCGGTTGCGATGCGACGTTTAGTTGAGTGGCTAGCTGGGATTGGGCACACTGTGTTGGGCTCGTTATGCAGACCGTACGGACCTGAAGATTCGGAATCGTCGCAGTTGGTTTGGCGACCAGCGGGCGTTCCAACAGCATCGAGTCGTTGTTGAGTTCTTCAACGCGGATTTGCAAGGAATCAGGTGATTGCCCATGGCGCTCGAGTTCCTGAAGCCGGTTCTCTGACGCGATTACGCGAGCGCGATATTCGTACTTAAAATCGAAAGGTTGAGCAAACTGCACTGCGAGCAGGATAGTTGTGATCATGCAAACTACTGCGGTTCGCAAGCGGGCTTGCTTCTTATGGCGATTCGTTAGCATTTCCACGTTTGGAATGGTCAACTTACGGGTTCGTCTTTTTCGTGTTGAGGATAAGAAACACACTGAATGAATCGACAACTCAGAATGTTCCGCTGGAGACTTTTAAACCGCTCGTAGGATTTTGGTTCTCGAAACCATTTAGGAAATTTAGGTAGTCTTGGTAGCAATTTCGGATCGCGATCACATTTCAGTCCAGGAAGATCTCTCAATGCCTTGCAGGCAGGGGGCGAGTAACCTTTAATAACGAAAGCGAATCCCAAAAACGAATGAGAGCCAAGTCTTGAAGCCGAAAAATCCACCTTTTCGAGTGAAAATATGCGGAATTACTAATCGTGATGATGCGCTCGCATGTGTTGATGCGGGAGCCGACGCGATCGGTCTGAATTTCTACGCACAGAGCTCTCGTCATGTCGAGCTTCCGGAGGCAATGGCTATCGCAGATGCGGTGCGAGGCGACATTAAGATCGTCGGACTTTTCGTCAATCATCCCCTGGCGATTGTCCACAAGATCGCCAATGAGGTTGGATTGGATATCATTCAGCTTCATGGTGACGAGCCCATGGACCGAAACTACTTTCGTGAGAGGCCGGTCGTTCGCGCGCTTCGCTGGCCATCGCGGACTGAGGTTGAACGTGCGTTCGCAACCGAATGGACATCGCTGCCAGCCAGTGAACAGTTGAGCGCGTTCTTGGTTGACGCGAACGTTGCTGGTAGCTTTGGTGGAACGGGAGCCAAGACGGACTGGGATAGTTTGGTGCCGCGGCCAGCGATTTTTTCAAGTAACAGCTTGATTCTTGCTGGCGGTTTGCACGTTGATAATGTGGCGAATGCAATTGCTGCGGTTCGTCCTGAGGGGGTCGACACTGCAAGTGGAGTGGAGCTAAGCCCTCGGAGAAAAGACGTAAATCTTGTCAATCGGTTTGTTAAGTCAGCCAACATTGCGTTACAAAACTTGAATGAGAAAGAGGACAAACGATGACATGCGTACGCTGGGGAATTTTGTCGACTGCCAACATAGCACGCAAGAATTGGCGGGCACTGACGATTGCTGAAAATGCAAGTCTGGTAGCTGTCGCTTCTCGCGATCAGACTAAGGCGCAAAGGTTCATCGATGAGTGCAACGCGCAGTTTCCTTCTAAAGAACCTGTCGATGCCATCGAATCCTATGAAGCTATTTTGAAGCGCGATGACATCGATGCTGTTTATATCCCGCTTCCAACTGGTTTGAGGAAAGAGTGGATTTTGGCTGCGATTGAGGCGGGGAAACATGTGCTTTCCGAAAAGCCGGTCGCGATCAACATGTCCGATATGAAGGAAATTGCTGATCTTGCAAAGAAGCAAAATGTGCAATTCATGGACGGTGTCATGTTTGCACATTCGTTGCGATACGAGGCGCTTTTGAAGTTTTTGTATTGTGACAATGGTGTCGGTACCGTTCGTCGGATCGCAACCAACTTTTCCTTTTTGGGTGGCAGTGATTTCCAAGCGTCCAATATCCGTAGTAACGCAACGCATGAACCGCTAGGTTGTCTTGGCGATCTTGGCTGGTATTGCGTGCGATTTATTCTAGCGGCAAAGAATTGGAAGTTGCCTTCGGCCGTTATAGGTCGGACGCTACATGCCTATGGTACAACACCTGGCGAACAAGTGCCTTCTGAGTTTTCAGGTGATCTGTTTTTCAGCGATGGAACATCAGCGAACTTTTTCTGTTCGTTTTTAATCGAACATCAACAGTGGGCTCATATCAGCGGTGACAAAGGCAACGTTTTCATTGACGATTTTGTGTTGCCTTTCCATGGCAACCAGACGCGATTCTATAGCAATGCAGCAAACTTCAATGTGAACGGTTGTGACTTTCGAATGAAAAGCAACCGACAAGAGCACACGATCGAGGAAGTTTCCGAAGGTCATCCATCTGCGCAGGAGGTCAACCTTTTCCGAACTTTTTCTGAGTTCGTTTTGCAACGGAGCGCCGATTATCGGTGGCTTGATAAATCTGTTGCAACGCAGCGAGTGGTCTCGTTGTTAAAAGATTCCAGCGATGCGGGTGCGAAGCTGCTGCAGATGTAATATGTCCGCTTGCGTCCCTCTTCCGTAGCTGCGTTCGCCTAGAACGCGGGTGAAGTTGGGTGCGGTTCCTGTTGCGCAACCGGCTTCTAGGCGAAGCCAGCTACGATGCGCTTGGAGCGTGATGCGGCTGCGTCGATCTTCGGTAGCTGCGTTCGCCTAGAACGCGGGCGAAGTTGGGTGCGGTTCCTGTTACGCAACCGGCTTCTAGGCGAAGCCAGCAACGATGCGCTTGGAGCGTGATGCGGCTGCGTCGATCTTCGGTAGCTGCGTTCGCCAAGAACGCGGGCGAAGTTGGGTGCGGTTTCTATTACGCAACCGGCTTCTAGGCGAAGCCAGCAACGATGCGCTTGAAGTCAGCTACGATGCGCTGGACTAAAGATGCTTGACGTCGATGGCGTCGATCGTGTCATGTTTTGACGCAGCGCTGGATGAACGTCGCGGATTTGCCTCGGAATGGCTACCGCCAAACTGCTCAAACATATCGTCCCATTGGTTTGATGATTGCCCTTGCCGAGCGGCCGTGGATTCCAAAACATTTCTGAACCTTGCCGTCCAGAGTTCTTGCAACCCGGCAAGTATGATGTAGAGACCTAACAAAACGAAGATCCACATTGTGAACGGGGCAAGCAAGATAAGACCGATTCCAATGTACCGGCTAACGCGGACAGCAGTGCGAGTTGCTGGCATGTGTCCATGACGCATCGCGAGTGTACCACGGAGGATCCGTCCACCATCAAGCGGCAATGCAGGAATAAGATTTGACACGGCCAAGATTAGATTCAGCTGGACGACTTGCCCTAAAATGCTTGGGCTGGGCAATGATTCCAAGACGCTTGAATTTAGCGTCCCAGCTATAACCAGAGGCACAGCCGCCACAATTGAAATTACAAAATTCGTCAGAGGGCCTGCAGCAGAAATTAATACTTCGCTTTTGGCCTGCAACAAAGCTTGTTCGAACCTTGCGACACCACCAATAGGCAAGAGAATAATGTCTTTGGTCCGAATGCCTAGTTTTCTAGCAACGAGTGCATGCCCAAGCTCGTGTAAGTATACCGAGACGAAAAGTACGCTTATGAAACTTAGCGTGGCGACCAGAGCTGTAGGGCCACCGCTTAACAAAGAAATGACCAGGAAATATAAAAACAGCGGCCACAACGTCCAGTGAACGAAGACATCGATACCGAAAAATTTTCCTAGCCGAACTGTTTTGAACATAAATTTCTCTGCATCGCTCGATTTCGTGATCGATGCCTTAAGGAGACGCAATTGCTCTTCGTCATTCGAGCCGGATGCACCTTCATTGGAAAACGGGACTGTCTTTATGACAATCCCGTTACGAGCGATTTAGATTGCAAACGTCAGTCCAATCGTTTGCAATCGAATTGGAACAAAGAGCGGTGCAAGCTAACGTGCAGCAGCTTTACCATTGAGAACAAGGTTCTTTGACGACAGCATTTCTACATAATCAGCCGCGATGTTAAGCACTTCACGATTGTAATAGTCATCGGCAAAGACCTCATCTTTCGGAACTTCAGCTTCGTCCAGCTGTTTTTCCTCTTCAGCAGCTACATCGAGTTGCGCGCGTCGAGCCAAGAAGTCCGACTCTTTCAACGACTTATATTTCTCGTCCTTTTGAAGTTTGAAAGCTTCAATTTTTGTCATTAGCGTTTCAAAATCTGATGACGCACTAATTCTAGACATCGATTTCTGCTGCAGTTCGATACGCATATTGTTATCGATCATGCGATAGTCGACATGCGGTTGTGCACGAACTTGATCTACCGGTAGTGCGAAATCCAAGTCCGCCTCGCCGATGTCAGCATTGGCAAAGATTGAGGGAAGCACGACGTCAGCGCTAACGCCTTTGAGCTGCGTGCTTTCGCCATTGGGCAGGTAAAACTGCTGAATGGTCAATTTCAAGGCTCCATACGATTCGCGAGCGCTTGGTCCAAACAGCAACTGGTTCACATCGATCATCGTTTGCACGGTTCCTTTGCCGTGCGTTGCCGGGTCGCCGACAACGATACCGCGATTGTAGTCTTTGATAGCACCTGCAAAAATTTCACTGGCACTAGCACTCATTTTGTCGGTTTTTACAACCAGAGGACCACTCCACGAAACGCCAGCTCGTTCATCGTCGTAAGGAGTGACTTTCGAATCTGAACCCTTAACTTGAACGACGGGACCTTTATCGATAAACAGTCCGGTGCAATCGATTGCTTCGGTGAGAGACCCGCCGCCATTTTTCGCGAGGTCAAAAACTACCACATCGACAGACTTGTTCCGCAAATCATCAAGGATCGCTTGAACGTCCCTCGTTGTTGACCTTCCTGGACCACCACGACGAGCCGCTTCCATATCCAAGTAAAAGCTTGGGAGCTTAATATAGCCCACACGAACTACCTTGCCACTCGATGAAGTGTGTTCGATTATCTCCGATCGAGCCGCACTGTCTTCCAACTGGATTTTGGCTCGGACGATCTCGATAATCTTTGTCTCGCCGCCCAGCTTTGGTTGAATTGTAAGGCGAACTTTCGTTCCGGCCTTACCTCGAATCAGCGACACGACATCGTCAAGTTTCATGTCGACGACGTCGACGTCTTCGGCACTGCCCTCTTGTCCAACAGCGACAATTTGATCGCCGACTTTCAAACGGCCATCTTTGTCAGCAGCTCCGCCAACTACCAAACTACGGATCGTAACCAAGCCATCTTCCGGAGACAGCGTCGCTCCGATTCCTTCTAATTGAAGGCCAAGAATGATGTCAAAGTTGGCTTCGGCACGGGGCGCCATATACGATGTGTGCGGATCGAAAGCCATCGTAAACGATGTCAGATAGATCTCGAGCAGTTCATAAACATCTTCTTGCTTCCGATAGCTTTCGATGCTCTTGTATCGCCGGTGCAATTGCTCGCGGATCTTGTCGTTTTCCTTCTTGTCTGCGCGTAACGACAAGAAAGCGTATTTGATCTGCTTGCGCCATCGATCGCGGATCTCTGCAGGATCGCTTGCATATTCAATCAAATCAGGTTCGACAAGAATCTGTTCGTCGGCTTCAAAATCGAATTCGGAATCGATCAGCTCATGTACCATCGGCATGCGTTCATCGAGCCGTTGGAGCAACCGTTTGTAAACTAGATAAGCAAACTGGACATCGCCGCGGGAGATCTCGTCATCCAGCGTGGTTTCGTGAGTGGAAAACTCGGCAAAGTCTTCCTTTGTAAAATACAGTTTGTAAGGATCAAGGCCTTCAAGGAACTGATGGAATGTCCGTTTGGAAATCTCGTCGTCCAAACGACGTTTGCTGATGTGTTCCCGTTCGACAAAGCGTCGTACAGCTTGGGCAATTACGCGATCCTCAGTTCGAGGTTCGGACGCTTCCGTTACGCGTGGCAAACTTTCTGCCCACAGCATTGATGGTGCGATGGCACCAAATGCAGTTGAAAGTAATGCCAAACGAAGGGGATTTTTCAGTCGGCCAACCATCAAGCGAACCTTTCGTTCTGAGTACTCTCGCATAGAAATTTTCTTGGCACAAAGAGCACACCAAGTGCTCGGGTCCGGATCAAACGGCGCATGCCATGTGACTTATGGTAAGGATTCCGTAAAGTCACAGCAACACGATTATCCCACCTATACGCTGACTTTTGCCAGCTCGTTCAGGCCGTGCAGATTCAGACGCGAGAAAGAAAATCGAGCGTTTTCAACGATTCGGGCAATTAATAGCAGCGCCTACGGTAGGGCACTTCCGCTGGTGCTCAAATCCTGCTTTTTGGCAGTTTTAAAGCAAAAGATTGTCAGCAGAAAGAAAAACGCGACAGAAAGAGCAGCAGTATTGGTGCTGGTCAACGCTTTCTGAAGGACGGGGTCGTCTGGCAATTTAACCAACAATGTTTCTGTGCTGACATAATTCCAGAACGGCGCCGCCAACAAGATAATTGTCAAGTATCGCAGACTTATTCCTAACTTGCGCGTCCATTCCGAGAGGTTGATCCACAGCGCTGCGACTATCGGAATGCACAACATTGCATCGTATACATGGTGGTACACAAACAGTACGACCGAAAGTAAAAGAACGGCCGCGGTCAGTGAGGTAACGCCCAAATGTTGTGGTTGCTCGCTTGCAATGAGTTCGCCTTCGTTGTGGCGAGCGGCGATGCGGGCCTTCTTGCGACGAAAAACGTCAAAGAGGATTCCGTAAAGTATCAGCATGACGGCGATTTGAAGCGGCTCGTCTGGGTTCTTATCAAGCCATTTAGCTCCGATTGCTGTCCAATCGACTCGCAACCAAGTTTGAACCGGAAACTCGATCGGGTCAGCCATGTGCATCCTTTGGCCGACCTTGATGCCCTCTACAATCTCAGCGATCGAAGAATGCCAAACCAACCAACCCGTCGCAACTGAACTGACGACCGTCGCAGTTATAACACATGCGACGAAGGCTTTAAACTGTCGCTGCATCAGTAACACAATCAGCAACGGCAGTGCATAAGTCGGCTTTCCGCATGCGAGCACGAATGCCAGCGATGCCAGCCACGGCCGTTCTCGCGACCAATACAGTGTTAGGATCGTCCCGAGCACCAGTTCTGCAGTGAAATAGCCGCTAATAAAACTTATGTGCCCTGCCCGACCAAGGAGAATCAATGCTGAGAGGAACGCCGTCGAAGTCAAGAGAGCGACGCGAGAGCGACCAAAGCAACTGCTCGGATAAGCTCGCCAAAGTTCAAACAAAGGTACGAAAGCAATTCCGATCAAGAATGTCAGATTTAGCCCCGTGTAGAGAACTTCCGCTGCTCGCAAAGGCAGCATTGCCAATGGCAGATGGATTAGGAAGTGCGACGGACCATAGATCGGCGTGGGACGCGTGACCGGATACTGTTGGTCTAGAATTTCCTGGCCGTAAGGACTAATGCCAGCCGCAAACGCTTGCGTTGGAAAATAGATTCCGTTGTGAAAATCGAAGAGCCCCATCTGGCTCGAGTCATAATCGTTGCCAGGGACGTCGTATCTTCCAACCATCCTGGTAACACCCAGCCCGATGGAAATCAGCAGGAGTGAGACTGCGATTGCTAGGGCGGCGGGGCGTTGTAGGAAATGCATTGTGTGGACTGAAGTTACGAAGTCCAGACGCGGCGTTGACGCGACGATGGGATACCCATCTTTTTACGGTACTTGGTGATCGTACGCCGAGCCACTGTTAAACCCTGGCTGCGGAGCGAGTCGACTAGTTGGTCATCACTATAAGGATCCGACTTATTCTCTTGATCGATGATCTCCTGCAGTTTGATGCGAATTGTGTCCCACGCGACATCTTCGCCATCTTCGCTGCGCGTACCGCCTACAAAGAAACGACGGAGCGGCATAATACCGCGAGGCGTCTGAACCCATTTGTCATCGACCGCGCGAGAAACAGTCGTTACGTGCACGCCGACTTGATCAGCAATTTGCTGCATCTTCAGCGGTTCAATCGCCTCGGGGCCTTCCTCGAGAAAGCGATGCTGATAGTTGACGATTTTCTCGGTTACCTTCAGCAACGTTGAGCGACGTTGTTGAATCGCATCGATCAGCCACTGCGCGCCGTTTATCTTGCGCTTAATGAACTCTTTCTCTTCCGTCGTTGCAGTCGGATCAGCCAAACGGCGACGATAGTACTCGCTGATGCGAAGCGGCGGTAAGGAATCGTCTTCTAGCCTAACAACATAATGTCCGTTCTCATCGCGCTCGACAATCACGTCGGGCGTAACCATTGGCACGAACGTTTCCATGAACGCCGAACCTGGTTTAGGATTTAGCTGATGAAGTGAGTCACGAATTTCCGTGATTTGATCAATCGAAAAGCCCGTCTTCTTTTGAATGACTGGCAAACGGTTTTCGGCCAAATCATCCAAGTAGTCTTGAATGATAACTTGCATTTGATCAACCAGCGGCATTTCGGGACGAAGTTGGCTGAGCAGGCATTCCTTAAGGTTTCTCGCCGCAATTCCCGCAGGCTCAAGTTGTTGTACTACTTTAAGTGCTTCCTCTGCCTTGCGAAGATCGTCTGGCTTATAATCGGGAGGCAGCATGTCGGGTAGCGACGCCTTAAAATACCCTCCGTCGTTTGCATCCAGACTGGAGATGATTTTCTCAGCAATTTGCTCGATATCGCTGTCGATATCCATTTCAGCCAACTGATGGTAAAGAAAATCGTTTAGCGATTCCGCTCGCTCGGGCGTGCTGGCCATCATGTCGTGCTGACGATCCATGCTCTCTTGAATCCGCGACTGGCTAGGGCGGAAGTCGTCGAAAGTGTCTGGCATCACGGTTTCCATGTTCGCCAGACGTTCAAAATCTTCTGTGTTCGATTGATCGTCCTTAACAATTAGCTCGCGCTCGTCTTCAGTGACGGGCCGCGTTGACGCGTCCTCATCGTCCTCTGCCGGGTTCGCGTCTAACTCTTCGATTTCTAACATCGGGTTTTCGTTCATCTCTTGCTCGATTCGTTCTTGCAAGGCGATGATGGGCAATTGCAAAATCTCCATCGACTGGATCATCTTTGGAGCGAGCTTTTGCGTTTGAATCTGCTTTGCTTCCAGACCCAATGACAATCGCATAATAAAACCCTGACAGTTGCGGTTCGAAACCGAATCGCAGCAAGCCCAATATGTATGACTCGCTCGCACCGGTTCCATGGTGGAACATAGAATGAGATGAACAACTGGAAGTTAGACTTCCGATACCATTAATCTAACATGCAGTGAATCGAAAGTGCAGGTCGCGGGCCAATTTGGTCGCGCATGTTCGAAGTTCTCGTTCTTTCTGCAACAATTATTCGCAGTCGGCAACGCGTAGGACAGTGGCGATTTCCTCAGAAGCCCCTATGAGTTAAAGTTTAACGAGGTCGAATCCCCTGCGAAGCAGGCGTTTCTGAAACGAACATTGCCGTTATAATAGCCCGGCTTTGTGAGAAGTAACTCCGTTGGCGTGCACCCGCACTCTGTTGCTAAAAAAATGCCGAAAAAATCGAAATTGCCCGCTCTGTCCGACGAAGCGGATGCGGATGCGCCAATTCGAGCAGAATCAAACCCTCAAGGTGCTGTGGCCGGTCGCTATACGGTCGTCGCTCGCCGCTATCGCCCTCGCGGTTTCGATGAACTAGTCGGACAACAGAATGTCGCGACCGCGCTGAAAACTGCGATTGAGTCAGATCGGGTTGGGCACGCTTACCTGTTTACCGGGGCGCGCGGGGTTGGAAAAACGAGTACGGCCAGAATCTTTGCAAAGGCACTGAACCTTTCGCATAACGCTAACGGAACTGAAACGATTTCTGACGACCTTGCCGCTTCCATCGATAGCGGCGAAGACATGGACGTCATCGAAATTGACGGTGCTAGCAATCGCGGTATCGAAGAGATTCGGCAGTTGCGAGCAAATGCAACGGTGCGGCCAAGTCGTGCGCGGTACAAGATCTATATTATCGATGAAGTGCACATGCTGACAATTCAAGCTTTCAACGCATTACTCAAAACGTTGGAAGAGCCGCCGTCGCACGTCAAGTTCATCTTCTGCACGACCGACCCTGAGAAAATACCGATTACGGTTCTGTCACGCTGTCAGCGGTTCGATTTTCCTCCAATTAAAACGGACGAAATCCAAAGCCGACTAGCGCAAATCTGCAGTGCGGAAGGCGTTCAAGCAGAATCAGACGCTTTGCGTTTGATCGCTCGTCGTGCAAATGGTTCGATGCGAGACAGTCAATCGCTCTTGGAACAATTGCTCAGTTTCGCCGAAGGCACGATCACTGTAGCTATCGTACATTCGATGTTAGGGACTGCGGACGATGCGAGGCTGGAAGCGTTTGCAAAATGCCTGATTCAACGTAGCGCGGGAGATGCCCTGGGGTTGCTGGATCAAGCGGTCGAAGCGGGTGTTGACGCGGGTCAATTCGCCGAACAAGTACTCGGGTATCTGCGTGACCTCATGACTTTGGGGGTTGGGGCGAATCCAGAACTTATGCGAACGGCAAACCCGGCCGATGTTGACCGCCTGCGCGAAATGACGCACCAATGGGGCACGATGACGCTACTTGCCGCGATTCAAATTTTGGATGAAACGCTGGTAAAGATGCGTCACAGCGTTCAAAGTCGGATCCTGTTGGAGGTCGCGATTGTCCAGATCTGCCATCTTCAAGATCTGCAAGTTATCGCAAACCTCGCTCAAGCGATTCGCGATGACGCCGCTCTCCCGCGCACCCTGCCACCTCGATTAGGCGCTTCGGAACCTGCTGATGCAGCAGGAAGTTTACCGACGGCCAACGAAAAAAAAAACGAAATTGAACCGCTAGATCTTGCCGTTCAAACACCGCACGACATCCTTTCCTCGACAAGCGGCACGGCGATCGAAGTTCACGCTGTCAAAGAACATGTTGCGCACGAGCCAGTACCAATTCCAGCGGCCCCCGCTCTTCCTGTTCAGAACGGCGCAGGTTCTGTTGCGACGAGTCTTAATGCAGCAAGCACACTGAATGCAAGCCCTGTAGACGCGGACGTGCCATCAGAACCAGCGTCTGTTCCCGTGGATTCAACTCAAGCGAAAGATCTTGTTGCCCAGTGGCGAAAAGCTACTTCAGACTGTGATGGCATGCTTGGTGGATGTGCTGCAATGGCGTTTGCCATCGAAGCAGACCGGAGTGGTGAAACTTGGGATATCTTGTTGCCCTTTGGAAGTGAGTTTGCGTTACAAATTCTTTCCGAAACAAGCAACTTGGAGACTTTACGACAATGCCTCTTTCAGGCGACTCACCGTACGGTACAACTGCGGTTTCGAATTGCAACATCGGAACAATCTCCGCGGACAACCGCTCGTCCTGGTGCGCCTGCGGCCGCGGCACGACAATCGCTCAATCAAAGTCAGTTAACGCGGCACGTCAGCAGCAACGAGCTCATTTCCCAGTTGGTTAAGACGCTTGATGCAGAAGTCATCCGCGTCGATGTGCCGGCTGACTATACCATTGACGGCTAACATAGCATGCTTCCAGACCGAGCAATCACAGGTCTGACCCTCAGAAAGTTTTCACGAATGTTCAAAAATCTAGGCAATCTTACTCAAATCGCGGGCATGCTCAAAAATGTCGGCCAAATGAAAAGCAAGTTGATCGACGCCAAAGCTCGCTTGGCCGGCGAAACGGTCACTGGCGAAGTGCCTGGTGGTTCCGTCAAGATTGTGATGAACGGTTTAGGCGAAGTAACGCATGTGTCAATCGCGGCCGAAGTTTTGACACCAGAGCTTCAAACTCAACTTGAGCATTCCATTCAACAAGCGACGAACATTGCCGTTGCGAATGCCAAGCAACTGCACTTTGCGGCGATTCGCGAGGTCACGGGCGGCGTTGAGATTCCAGGCATGGATGGAATTCTTGAGGAGCTTGCCAAATAGCGTTTGGCAGATCCGAATATGGCAGAAGGTTCCAATGCGGTCAGTTCACTGATCGACCAGTTCAGCAAACTTCCGGGCATCGGCCGCAAATCAGCCGAACGTTTGGCGTATCATATCTTAAGAGTGCACGAGAGTGAAGCATTTGCACTGGCGGACGCAATTCGGCAGATTAGGTCGAACGTGCGCTACTGCTCGCAATGTTACAATCTTACAGAGAGACAGCTTTGCGATATTTGCTCGGACGATCGACGAGATCAAACCAAGATCTGCATCGTTGAACAGCCACGCGATTTGATTGCGCTGGAGAATTCGTCCTCCTACAAGGGGCTCTACCACGTGTTGCTCGGACGCATCGCTCCGTTAGACGGTATCGGTCCCGACCAGTTGACCATTGATCCACTGGTGGAGCGGGTACGGAACGGAAATGTTGCGGAAATTATTATGGCGACTAATCCGAATGTAGAAGGGGACGGCACTGCGCTCTACATATCTAATGCATTGCGGGAGTTTCCGCTACAAATTACAAGGCTTGCGCGTGGCGTAACCAGCGGAAGCGTGCTCGAATTTACAAATCGTGAAATTCTTGCAGATGCCATGAGCGGGCGTCAAAAATTTTAGGTATTTTCGAAATTTTACCAGCTACTGATTTTCCTAACAAAGCAATCGTTATGAGTCGCAGAGAAAAAATCGAGGCCATGTTGGCCGACGATCCCACAGATGTGTTCCTTCGATACGGACTCGCCATGGAACTAAAAAAAGAGGGGGAAGTTGACGCTGCCATTTCGAAAATGGTTGAACTTACCAGCGAAACGCCTCCGCACGTGCCAGCGTTCTTTATGGCTGCTCAATATGCTGCCGAAAAAGGGGACGTCGAAGAGGCGCGATCGCTTCTCCGAGACGGAATCGAACAAGCGAGAGATCAAAACGATTTGCATGCGGCTGGCGAAATGAGCGAATTTCTTCAAACGCTCGGCGACCTTGGCTGATCGGAGCATCAATGTCGAGTGAAAAGTCGCAAGCTATTGTGCTGCGAGTCGTGCCTTGGAGCGAAACGTCGCTGATAGTCACTCTCTTGACGCGCGACTATGGCAAGATTTCAGCGGTGGCGAAGGGCGCGCGGCGTCTAAAAAGCCCTTTCGATGGTTCGCTTGACCTGCTATCGCTCTGCTCTATCGTATTTATTGATAAGGCAGGCGACGTGCTTGATATCCTGACCGAGTCGAAACTGATTCGTCGTTTCCATTGTGCGAGCCGCGATCTGGATGCTTTACATTGTGGATATTATCTGGCGGAAGTATTAAATAGTGCGACGGAAGCGGATCGCGAGCTCGCAAGTTTGTTCGATTTGGCGAATCAGACTTTGCAAGCACTAGACGACGGGCAGCCACCCTTGAGCGTCATTGTGCAGTTCGAGTTGCGATGTTTGAGCCTCCTAGGGCACGCGCCGCAGCTAAACGCATGCGTCAATTGCGATATGGAATTGCCTGAGTCTGGAACTCGGACTGCGTTTTCTGTAACGGCGGGTGGGGTTGTATGCCAGCAATGTTTGCCTGGACATCGCGAGATTGTGCGAATCAGAAATGAAAGCATTCTCTACCTTCAGGCCGCGATTGGTCGAGATTGGAGTAGCGGCGAGGCGCTACTTTTGCCTACACAGCATGCAGCCGAAATTAGGCAACTCATGAATCGTCTTTTCGATGCGCTGTTAGAGCGACGGATTGGCGTAGCATACCTACTTGATTCCATCACGCGGTAGCCGGGAAATGCAACTTCGAAACACAGCCATCATGATCGGCATTACGATTTTTATCGAAATGGCCAGTGGATGTTCAAGCCTGCGTCCGGATGCTCAAAACTCGCCGGAATACAAAGCTGCAAAGAACGAAATCGAAAGCTACGAAGATAGCGAAGGAAACTATATCCGTCCGGAAGGCTTAAAGGCTGAAAAGAAAAAGGGTGGTGTATTGGGTAACGGTGTGAAAGTGCCATGGCCTGGTACAAAACCACTCGATAGAACCAAGGCCAAGGAAGTGTACGCAGAAGCCAATGCGCTTTTCCAACAAGCATCTGCTGCTGAGGGAGAAGAACGTAGCGAACTCTTTCACAAAGCCGCGAAACGATACGTACTAGCGGCCAAATACTGGCCAAGTAGTGCGCACGAGCAAGACGCCTGGCTACAAAGTGCGGAAAGCTACTTCTTTGCAGAAGAGTATCCTGACGCGGAAGAGATGTATGTCAAACTGTTGCGAAATTATCCGCGGACTCGCCACCTGGACATTATCGACAAACGTCGAATGGAGATCGCGCAATACTGGATTCGTTACGAACGAAGCGATCCTAAACCATTCTATGTCCTCAATATGTTCGACCCTAAGCGTCCCTGGAACGACACCGGGAACCATGGACGGCGAGTTTTGGAGAAACTCCGCCTCGACAATCCAACTGGTCGTTTAGCTGATGATGCTACCATGGAGCTAGCCACAGCGGCCTTCGAAAAAGGTAAGTACGAAGAGGCGGCTAACATCTACGAAGATTTGCGGATGACTTACCCCGATTCGCCTCATCAATTCGATGCACACTTTTTGGGCTTAAAGGCAACGCTGGAGACGTATCAGGGAGCTGAATACGACGGACAAGCACTCGATCAGGCCGAAGCACTTCTCAAGAAGATGGTCCGCCAGTTTCCCGAGCAGTCGCGCAACGAACAAGAGTACATCAATCGAGTCTATGCTGAAGTTCGCTATAAGAAAGCCGAACGACTTCAATATCTGGCAGAGTATCGCATGAAGCGTGGCGAAAATCGCGCTGCCGTCATGTACCTGGATCGCTTGTTGGCTGAATATGGCGATACGCCATTCAGCACTTCGGCAAGTGAAGCTCGTGATGCGATTAAAGATGCGGAGCCACAACCAGAACAGCAACTGAAATGGCTTGCAGATTTGGTTCCGCACAATGACAAAGTATCGCAACTCGCTCGAGAAGTCGAACCAATTGACGTGAGCGATGTACCGCTAGAAGGCGATAATATTAGATCCGATACGCGAATGGCAGAACCATTGCCGGGCGACAACCCGAGTCGCTTCTGATCGCGTTTCGACAGTTCCGATGTTTCAGCCAAATGTTTGTAGGGCTCGTTATAATATTTCGCGATGCAGAACTTGCATAAAAAACCGCCTATGCTTCGCCGAAATTGCTTGGGCTTGATGGCGATGGCTTTCTTAACGCAAGGATGTGCCGGATATCGATATGGCACCGCGTCGCTGTACCGGCAAGATGTGCGAACTGTGCACGTTCCAATGGTACGGACTGATTCGTTTCGCGCTGGCTTGGGCCCTCAATTCACTGAAATATTGCAAAAGAAGATCGAAGATCGGACTCCTTTTAAAATTGCTGATGCATCGACGGCTGACTCGACTTTCGTGTGTCGGATTGTAAGCGATACCAAACGAGTAGTGACGGAAACGCTGTCTGATGAACCTCGCGACTTGATGATCGGACTCGCTGTCGAAACAAACTGGACTGATCGAGTTGGCAACGTCTTGATGCAAAATCGTTTCTTGCCTCCCGGTGAAACGACCTTCTTCTTTACCGACCAAACGCATCTAGTTCCTGAAGGCGGCCAATCGATCACGACTTCGCACATTCAAGCCATGGAGCGACTTGCGGACCACGTAGTCGATCAGATGGAAGTTCGCTGGTAGTCGCTCGTCTTATTTGTTGCGAGTTACTAACAAATTGTTGTCGATGTGCTAATTCTTCAACTCAAATTCGATGTGGACACTGGCGGTAATTTCAAAACCACCGGCAGCTACGTCGCTAGATTCACTCTCGTCTCCAAATGGGTCGCCGATCGAGTTCCGATTTGAATTCGACAGCGTGCGGTAACCGTTTTCGTTCTCTCGGATGCTCAAGACACGTCCGATTGAAACTCCCAACTCTCCCGCCATCGCAGTGGCCTTCTCCTTCGCTGCTCGGACCGCCATTAATCTCGCTTCGTCGCGATATTCGCGAAGTTTCGAAGTTGAAAAGCCAACACTGTCCAGCTCGGTGAGACCACTCTTAAGCAAGCCTTTGTAAACTTCTTCGAATCGTTGCGTATCCTTCAGTTCAATTACAATGTGCCGGCGGGCTTCATACCCGATCGCAGCAAGCTTCTCTAAGCTATCTTCGCCCTCTACGTCGCCGAAAGGAGACTGATTCGCACTTTGATAGTTCGATTTTCCGTAGCCACTTGAGCGGACCGGGAAGATTGGCTTGAGGGAAATATGCTGAGTCTTAACTGCTGATGTAGGCAGTTCCATATCAGAAACGAATTCCGAGAGTTGGCTAATCTTTTCATCATTAGCGTCGGCCGCTTCGTCGATCGTTTTAGATCTTGAGACAATCGCACCACTTATGGTGATCGTATCCGCTTTGACTCGAATTTCAGAGCTACCTGTGACGGCGATCCGCGGAGATGGTTCTTCGGCCTCGCAAAAACGTGGCGTCAACAAAGTTAAACTTGCAAACAAAAGAAACGGGCCGAAGTAGTTTTTCATCATGTGGCTTTCAAGTAGTAAGAACGTATGGACGCAGTATAGATTTTAGCAAAAGCTCGGGTTACTGTTCGAGTCTACCGCCACATTGCGGCTTTTCTTAATGCCGACTGCGGCTTCTGACTAGCGCTCGTTTATCCAGAAAATTCTCTGCGCTATGCCAACGATGTTGGTACCGTAACCTACGTTAGCATACCCTCGTTCCTGTTCGGTGCGTTGAACCGTAGCGCCAACACAGTGCAACCGTTATAGTTGGATTTATCGTTACAAGCTGACACGATGACAATAGCTGCTTCAAGCAACGTATCTACCGCTCTACAACTCGCTCTGCCATACGCAGCAGAGGTGATTGACAGCCGCACTCGTACACAGCTGCTTGCAAGAAGGCTGCTCCGAGATGCTAAGTGGCCTAACGCGATCAAGAGCGCATTTGCGCAAGATAGTTCGGTGACTCACAACGCAAGTTCGGTTCACCCGGCAACTCGTGAGATCGCTGGCTTGTTCGCTTTGATGCAACCACATCAGCGACCAAGCAACAAAGCGTCGCTTGATGCGCTGCACATGATTGAAAAGGCCGTGCAAATCTTGCTCTCTGCAATTTCTCGCGGATCGACGTCTAGCGATGGAATACTGACCCGGTCACTGACACGGCGTGTACTAGCACCACTCTATTTTCCGAACCAGAATTCTATCTGGCAGGAATTACTCGAAGACGCGGTCGCCAATGCGATCGATACTTTTGTACTGTATGAGATAAATACTCATTGCGGCTCAGAATTGCTGCCCTACCTTGATGCGAACTTAACAAGATCTAATTCGGTGCAGCAAATAGTTGAGCGTGATTTTGATTTTTCATTCCAAAAGCTTGCCGCTGAGATACGATTCTCCCTCGCTGGAGATGCTGGTACCAATCGCGAACCGATGCAAGTGCCCGATTTAGTGTGGCCTGTCGTTTGGCAATGGACCAATGCAGAGCCACTGGTTGCGATTCCAGCAGCGTTAAACTGTCGAGCCGTCGACTGGCAGGCGATTGATCAAGCAAATAAGACGATTTCGCAGCTTCTAGCGTCCAAACATGTGCGCGAGACAAAAATCGGTCACGATGCGGTCGCTGATGCATTTCGTGCGCAAGCCGATACTACCAGCGGAGTAAAGCTCGGGGATGACAAGCGATGTGAAACTCTGGAAGCAACGACATCAGAAGTGAAGTCACCCGCTATTTCTAGCAACCGAAACGCGGCGATGGACAAGAGTGAGGCCACCGAAGAGAAGCCTGTTACCACTGTTAAAGTCGACCGCTCGCTCGACGAGGTCGACTCGTACTTGAACGAACTCAATTTTCAGGTCTACGCCGAGGATCAAGCAAGCTCTGAATCCACCAAGTGCGAGATTCGAACTCATCAAGATCCGATGCTGCTCGAAGGCTTGGCAAATGCACTGGACGTCTGTAGATGCGACAAGGGCGTTTTATCGCTACTGCAGATTCGGGCCATTTGTCTGATTGATGCACGTCCGGTGGTGTCCGTCGATACCGTTTGTGACTGGCATATGCGAGTGCTTGAGGCGATCAAGGAGGATTCAAACGGAGAGGCAAAGATTGCTTATTTGAATTCCGATGGGGACCTTTCCATCATGATTTCTGATCTTGACCGCTCCGAACTGGTGCGGCTTGTTCGTGAGTCGATCTTGTCGATGGAAGTAAGCGTAGCGACATCTGACCGGTCTTCAATTCAATGCGGCTTTGTCTGTGGCGTTGCAACCGTCACCAAGCCTCATCGCGGCTTTACAATCCAACAGTTAATCGACGGTGCCGACCGATGTTTGGACGGTGCGCTCGTCCAGGGACGCGGGGCGATTAAGAGTCTGGACGTTTATTAGTTCCCGGCGCCGCATCAAACTGTAACGAATAATCCGGTTGACTTGCGGACTGTGGACGCTCCAAAATTGCAATCGTAGATGTAGTTCACGCAAGATTGACTGTCTGCCGAAGTGAGTTGTATAGGGTAACTTCGACAGGTGAGTGTGTACGGAAGCTTCTTGCAGTCATGTCTTGTTTTGAACGTGATGATTTCGACGCTATTCTGGCTGTAAATCCCGAGATCGGTTTTGAGACGGAGGAAGCTGACGACCGGTTCTCCAAATTTTCGGATCTTGGTCGCCAAGATGTATCGCGCCTCCTTACTCCTGCTACATCGCCTGAGCGATTGCAAAGCATGCAGTTATCCGCGTCGGTAGCTAAGTCTTCCATCGATCGACTTGACCGACTGCTGAACCTGGAACGAGCCTATACCGTGGACCGGCCTGTGTACGATCTGTCAGCAATCTATCTTTCGAACAGCGATCGCTATATTCGGCCTCGCGCAAACGCTGCGTAGCTTTTGAAGTGGCGAAAGTGCCTTCCTTTGCCTACGCCCTTCCCGACCCGGGCTCGCCTCGGGCGATCGGTAGATATCCTTCACCTACGTCCTTCCCGACCCGGGCTTGTCCCGGTCGAACGGTGATCCCGAACATACTAGCGTATCGCTTTGTTCGTATACTCACCAACCGTACCAATGAATGCGCCGAACTGATACATTGCTTTCATGTCATAAACAAAAGCAAAATTGTTGAGATAGCTCAGCGCGATCGAAGCGGGAGCTAAATCAAACGGGCATCCTATAACGAGATGGATGTGATCCGGAAGAATTCCAGCTGTAGATAATCTACAATTCCACTTTTTAGCTACAGCTAGAGCCGTAGAACGTATGGCCGCGAGCTTTTCATGCCGGACTTCGCACCATCGCTCGCGGAGTACAATCACAACGTGTAAGTTGTACCAGTAGATGCCATGCGATGTATATTGTTTCGCTGCCAAATCGATCATGTTGTTCACAATCTGATAAGATGCTAGGCGAGCCTGCACTGCTGGATCTGCCATTTGGTGATGTCCCAATTGGTCTAACACGTACTGCTCCGACATTTGCCTTGTTGTATTTCCAATGCTACGTAGGGAGAAATTACGTTGGAAAGGAGCGTTCTTACGATTCCGAACGCAATAACTTAATCGACCTTTGACGCGTTGGACGATAATTTGCGGCGCGAGGTGAGGAAGAGTGCTCAACGCAAACTGGCTCGTTTTCTGATCTGTAAATCGATGATTGAGAAGTCGGATTCCGTCTGGCTCAAGTGATGCACTCAGGCTCGGCAACCAAGCGTCATTTGGCTCGTCGTCTTTCCAGAACACGGTGACAGACCATTGAAGCGGGGCCGAAAATTTACAAATTTCGATCGTGTATGTTGGCTCCATGGGGCAATACAAATTCGAAGGCGAGATGGAGTGTCTGGTTGTGATCATCTAACCACCAAGACAAGCTTGGTGGTGCAATTCTAGTCAAAATCGGAACGGCGAGAATCCGCTGTCTGGTCATGATCACAGTTCCACCAAGGCAAGCTTGGTGGCGATTTTATCAACCAACGTCCTTCCCGACCCGGGCTCGTCCCGGTCGATATGGGATCACAATCAGACGCCATTCTACGGATAATCGCGTCACGACCCGGGCTTGTCCCGGTCGAACGATGAGCCAAAGTTCCCTGGACAGCGTTTGCTTCGCCGCGACAATAGGGGCTTTCCGAGCCCTAATACTTCTTCTGTATGAACCAGTCCCTCTCCACTCCTCATTCCTTTGCAGTCGATTTGCAGTCTCTGCGCACAGCACAAGGCAACTGGTCGTCCCTACCCTTCGCCCATCGTTGCCAGATTCTCAAGAAACTCCCTGCGTTGCTGGAATCACAGGCCGAATCGCTTCACGGAAGCTTGAAAATTCATCACGATCGTTCTTTGGCAGATACTATCGCATCGGAATTGATGCCGTTAGCGACTGCGACCAAATGGATTTGTCGGCATGGTACGAAAATTTTAGAATCGAAAGGGTTCTCGTACCGCGGACTCAACCTATTTCTTGGGCGACTCTCAGGTGTAACAGTTCGCGATCCATTCGGCGTGGTGTTCGTCGTCGGGCCATGGAACTATCCCTTTTTTTTGACCGGCATGCCGACGCTACAAGCTCTCTTTGCGGGCAACGCCGTAGTTTGTAAGCCAGCTATTGGATGCGAGCAAGCAACAAGACGAATGTTTGAGGCCTTTGTTGCTGCAGGCGTGCCGAAAGACCTGCTTCAGATTGTTGACAGTAAGATAGATTCCGTTGCCAACGTTTTAGCTGCGGGCGTTGACCTCGTCGTCCTGACTGCCTCAAGTACAACCGGGCGTATTGTTGCTGCTGAAGCGGCTAAGTCTCTCACGCCGATGATCGCGGAGCTTAGCGGTTGCGATGCAATGGTTGTGCTAGAGGATGCGGACTTGGCAAGAGTCGTTGACGCAATCTGCTTTGGTTTGCGGCTCAATGGAAGCGCAACCTGTATGGCTCCGCGACGGCTTATTGCGACGCCGAGTACCATTGATGCGTTGCTTCCCGTTTTGGTCGGCCGCGTGCAGAGTTTGCCAGCCGCCAGTTGCAACGAGGCGACTGCTGCTAAACTTCAGCCTCTAGTCCAGACAGCAGTACGAGCGGGTGCAACTTGTGTCATTGGCAAAGATAACGAAGTGTTGCAGGACGGCCAGACCGCAGAGCGGCCCGTCAAAGTTTCGCCAATCGTTCTAGACAATGTCCGGCCGTCGATGGAAATTGCGGGGGCGGATATTTTTGCGCCCGTCATTTCACTCCTGCGTCTTCCTCATGAAGATGGACTCAAGACGCCAAAGTCTACAATCACCGATGAACGAATTCTTGCGGTTGTGGACCAATGTCCTTATGCCCTCTCAGCGAGTATATTTGGCGATGCGGAACGAGCGATGCAACTGGCAAAACGGATGAACGTCGGGTTTGTTTGCATAAATGACATATTCGCACCTTCGGTCGAACCATCCATCGGGTTTGGAGGTCGACGGGCGAGTGGTTATGGTACAACCCGTGGAGTGGAAGGGTTGCGGCAAATGACGCGAGAAAAATCAATTGTGGTTCGACGCGGGAATTTTTTGCCGCACTTGCAGTCACCCACTTCCCAGTCAGATTCCATCGTACGCAGTCTGTTCAAATTTCAATTTGCAAAAACGTTCGGAGAAAGACTTGCCGGGTTACGAACAATGTTTAAAGCTGGCGGTTCTCCTAAAAAATAATTGAGTAGTTTCAAATCGGAAATCTGGCGATCAAATTCGTCAAGGATGCCAAACAATGATTGATCAAAATAGACGTATCTTGAATGTCGGTGTGGTAGGGAGTGGTCTAGCCGGGCTTGCCACCGCTTGCACCCTAGCGGCTCGAGGGCATCGCGTCCATGTCTTCGAAAAGAACGAGTGGTTTGGCGGTAAGGCGGCCGAACATCGCGACCAAGGCTATCGCTTCGACATGGGGCCAACCATTCTTACGCTGCCTTCGGTACTGCATCGCATCTTCAAAGAGGCGGGCAAAGATATCGCTGATTATATGCAGTTGGTTCGACTCGACCCGCAATGGCGTTGCTTTTTCGAGGATAACACGTCCCTCGACTTGGTAGAGAACACCGCGCAGATGCGGGCGAACTTAGAAAAATTGACGGGACGCCGTGAGGTCGCCGACGGTTACGAACGTTTTATCAGTATTTCGCAAAGGCTGCATGACGTATCGAAAAAGTTCTTCTTCTGGAAAAGCATCGGTGGCATCGGCGATACGATGGATGTTGGCGGAGCATTTTCCTTGGACGTTCTCAAGGATGTCCTATCTTTGCGTATGGGGCGTTCGGTCGCAGGCCTAGTGCGATCTTGTGTTAGTGATTCTCGTGCCGCTCAAATGATCGACCACTTTACGCAGTACGTCGGTTCATCGCCCGAAGCATCGCCTGCAGTGCTATGCGGAATTGCGCATATGCAGACGGAAGAAGGCGTCTGGTATCCAATCGGTGGAACACGTGCTGTGCCAGAAGGGCTGCTCAAGCTCGCGCGTGAATTGGGCGTTGAATTTACCAACAATGCCGAAGTGGAACAGATTTTGTCGTCCAACGGTAAAGCATCCGGAATCCAGCTGAAAAACGGATCGTCTTACAAGTTTGATGCGGTGGTGAGCAACTGTGATGCGGTGCGGACGCATGAAGAGTTGTTGTCGGGGTCTTCGGCAGCAGCAAAATTCAAGAAGCGACGGACTTACGAACCAGCCTGCTCGGGCGTCGTTCTCTACCTCGGGTTATCGAAGCGATATGATCATATTTTGCATCACAACTTTGTCTTCTCGAAAGACCCGCACGAAGAGTTCGACTACATTTACAAACGCGGCGAGCCGGCGCCAGATCCGACGGCATACGTCTGTGCTCCTGCCGCTACCGAGCCAGGCGTTGCTCCCGAGGGAGGTGAAGCGTTGTATGTGCTCGTGCATACTCCTTATCTGCGGCCCAATCACGACTGGTCAAAAATGTTTCCAGCGTATCGTGACGTGATCCTGGACAAACTTGAACGGACTGGTGGGATGACTGGGATCCGTGATCGGATCGTCTGCGAAGCGCATCTCACTCCGGAAGGGATTCACAAGCGTTACCAAGTGCTAAACGGCGCTATCTACGGCCTCGCCAGTCATGGCAAATGGCTCGGCGCCTTCAAGCCGGCTAACCGCAGCAATGATATGCAGGGGCTTTACCTTGCTGGAGGTGCCGCGCACCCCGGTCCTGGTATGCCCATGGTAATGATGAGCGGCTGGATCGCTGGCGATGTCGTCGACCAAGATGCAGACAAACTAACTGCAAAGTGACCCATGGTATGGCATCGAAGTCGCGTCGAAGCAAAACTGTGCAAGCGCCAGAGCGTACCGAGTGGATCTTCAAAGGTTTTCAGTGGTACGCGTCGCGAATGGTTCGGCGCGAATTCGAATCGCTCGCCGTTGACGAGTCTTGCCTCAATGGGGAAACCTTTAAGCCTGATACGCCGGTGTTGGTTTATGCAAATCACCCTTCCTGGTGGGATCCTATCCTCGCTGTACTCGTCAATCAGTACGCCTTCCCTGAACGTCATTTTTTTGCACCGATCGATGCAAAAGCTCTCGAAAAATACCAAGTGTTCAAGAAACTTGGTTTTTTCGGAATAGAGCTCAAATCACACTCGGGCGCTGCTGAGTTTCTGGATGTATCAAGATCTATCTTAAATCGTCCCAATTCAGCGTTATGGTTAACGCCCGAAGGGCAATTTAGTGATGCTCGCGATCATGGTAGGCCTCTGATGAATGGTCTGACGCATCTGTTCGTTACAACTCCAGGCATGATCGCCATACCGCTCGCGATTGAATATGTGTTCCTCAACGAACGCAAACCGTACATGCTCACTAAACTAGGAACACCGATTGTCAGTCAGGAGGAAGGGCGGCACAACAAAGAGGCATGTGGTAATCGGCTAGCAAAAGAGCTTCGCACAACTCAAGCAAATTTGGCAGAACTCGCAAAAGAGCGATCGCTGGACCCATTTAAGATGATTGTGTCGTCCCACAAACGACCTGAAAGTTTGTACGATTGGTCGCGAGTCTTCAAATCACTGGTATCTCGCAAGCCAATAGAACTTCGGCACGACGCATGACTATTTTTTACTGGTTTGTCAGCTTGACCCTATTGCTCTTGAGTGTGCTGCCATTGGCGATGGTTATTGCTAATCTCAAGATTTATCGGACTGCGGTTCGACGGTCTGATGAAGGGTCGGCACCAGATGAAGTTGCTGCGGTCAGCGTCCTGATTCCCGCTCGCAACGAATCGACTTCTATCGGTAAGTCGGTCGGAGCAATACTCAATTCCGACTTCGATCGATTCGAGGTTATCGTTTTAGACGATCATAGTACGGACGATACCGCCGAGATCGTCGAGGGCATAGCAAAGACTGACTCACGAGTGCGGCTATGTAAATCCGAACCGTTGCCAGATGGATGGAATGGAAAGCAATTTGCTTGCTGGCAGTTAGCGAATCTTGCAACGCACGATTACTTCCTCTTTTTGGATGCAGATGTTCGTTTGACCCGTGACGCACTTGGGCGAATTGTCGACCAGCAGAGCACGAGTTCGGCAGATTTGCTGAGTGGGTTCCCGTTTCAAGAAACAGGCAGTATGGCGGAGAAGCTACTTATTCCGCTCATGCACCTTGTTTTGTTAGGTTACTTGCCCCTAGCTCGGTCTCGGTCGACCAACGACGCGTCCATGGCTGCAGGCTGTGGCCAGCTTTTTTACACGACCAGACAAGCTTACTTCACTGCAGATGGTCATCGTCAAATCGCCAGCTCGCGACATGATGGAATACAGCTTCCTCGAGCATACCGCAAGCGTCAACTGCGCACCGACTTGTTTGATGCCAGTGACATTGCGACGTGCAGGATGTACGAAGATCTGCCTAGCGTGATGCGGGGCCTTCTGAAGAATGCTCATGAAGGAATAGCAAACCCGCGTTTGATCATTCCGTTCACCGTGCTCTTGCTGGGCGCATTTGTATTGCCTCTAGCGATGGCGTGTCACGCTTTGTTCTGGAGTTGGCCACTGGCCCCGACGGTCATCCTTTGCATTGCAGCTTTGGTCTCGTTTGTGCCTCGCGCATTGATTGCGAAACGTCTTGAGTCGACTTACCTCGGGACACTCTTGAACCCAATTGCAGTGATCTGGTTTGTTGCAATACAATGGATTGCACTCGTGCAGCATTCTCGTGGTTCGAAGGTCGCTTGGCGTGGTCGCCAATCTTAATCGACTCTATCACTTTCCGGCGACGAGTTGACACGGAACGTTTAACTTTCTCCATGCTCTGTTGCAATGTTAAATTACAACGTGATAGATTTCCCTTGAAAGGCATCAAGGGTGTCGCGGTTCGCGTTGCCGGAAAACACTATTCACGTAAGGTCAACGTGCTTATAAAGACGCGTCGTTGGACCATATAAGGTCGTACTTACGAACGAATTGGACATAAAGTGACGCCACTAACGGTTTTGCTTGGCATTATAGTAATCGGTTTAGCGATAGGTCGAATTGCGGTCTATGGCGTTTCGTTTGGTACGTCAGCGATACTGTTCGTCGCATTGTTGGCCGGACACTTTGGTTTGAAAATACCAGACGGGCTTGGAACGCTAGGGCTAGCCATATTCGTGTTCTGCGTTGGCATTTCTGCAGGCCCTACCTTTTTCCGCGGGCTAGCGTCTCGCGGACGGATCATGGCGATCATTGGTGGTTTGATTGTGGTCGCTGGCTTTGCCACAACTATAGTTTGCGCCAAAGTTCTTGAACTGCCACCGGAACTCGCCGCAGGGCTGATGGCTGGTGCGATGACCAGTACACCCGCTCTTGGAGCCATCACAGAATCGACTATCAATCCAGCGGAAGTCGCAGTTGGCTTCGGTGTTGCCTATCCTATCGGCATCGTTGCAGTTGTGCTGTTTGTGCAATTGATAATGAAGCTGCATAAGCCAGCGAGCAGTGATAACGTATCCTATGGTGCAGACGAAACGTCTCCGAACGAACACACTACTATTGAACGGCGTGTGGTAGAAATCGCGAACCCTGGCATTGTCGGTCGCGCACCAGGCGATCTTGCAGTGCTTTCCGATTCGAACTGTCAGATATCACGGGTGCAGATCGATGCAAGATGGCGACCGACGCCACCTGAATTTACATTTCAGCTGGGCTCAAAGATCATTTTGGTTGGCGAACTGCATGTCTTGCAACGCGTCGCTGAAACATTAGGCGTGCTGTGCGAAGAGAATGGAGCTGTGCTGGATGCGGATCGCGAGCGAAAAACAGTTGTCGCGACTTCGAAAGAAATTTACGGGCAGACCTTGAAAGAACTGCGGTTACGGTCGCGGTACGGCGTCACAGTCGCACGGATTCGGCGGCACGATATTGAATTTGTGCCTTCATCGAGGACCCGGATCGAGTTTGGCGACGTTTTGACTTTAGTCGGTGAATCGATCAATCTTGCAAATATCGAAAACGTAGTCGGACATCGACCGCGAGCCTTGAATGAGACCGATTTGCTTTCGTTGGCGATGGGCATTGGCCTTGGGATACTCGTTGGCAATTTCACGTTAAACTTAAGCGGTTTGTCGGTGTCGCTCGGGATTGCAGGAGGGCCGCTCGCCGTCGGACTAGTGTTGGGCCATTTCCGCCGCATTGGTCCCGTTCGTGGTTCTTTTCCTCCTGCTGCCCAATTGTTGCTAACGGAAGGCGGGCTTGCTTTATTCCTCGCTGATGCCGGGGTGGGAGCCGGTTCGAACGTAGCTTCAGTCCTTACGCAACATGGACCGCTTTTGCTTGCCGTCGCAACGGCCATCGCGGTGGTTCCAATGGTCGTCGGCTTCTTGGTTGCTCGCTTCAGTTTTCATTTGCCGATGAAGCAAGTTTTGGGGGCGACTTGCGGCGGAATGACTTCGACGCCAGGGCTCGCGGTCCTAACCGGCGCGACTGATTCTAGCCAACCAGTAACAAGCTACGTGGCAGCTTATCCGGTCGCCTTGGTGCTGATTACGGTTGTCGCCCCGCTGATTATCAAAGTATTAAACTGGTGGATCGTTGCTGCTTAGTTTAAACAACGCCATATGTCTGCCCGATTCGCTTTACAAGGTCGGCAATGATGGTCCTGCTTTCGACAGGTTCTAATAGCTCGGCTTCACTCCCCATTTGCAGGATGCGCGGGATTATTTCCATCGGATGGTATGCCGGCACACTGACTGTTGTGGTGCCGTCCTCGTGGACAATAATTTGTTGTTCCGCATGCCAGGGATCTTCCTGAATCCAACGCGCTGCATTGGGCGACAACTTAATAACATACGATATTGCACGATCGCCGCTGAAGATGCCTACGCTTTTACCTACATGCTCTAAATCGACATCTTCATCGGGTTTAAACCAGTCGTCGAGCGCTGTCGCCTTATAGAATCGGTCCAGCTTCCAGTTCCGCAAACGTTCATGCGCTTCTTTGTCCTCGTCCCCTTTGCGGCCAAACTCGGTTGCTGCAACGTAAATACTCGACTGATATATCGCCAGACCATAAGGTTCAATGATCCGCATCGCGCGAGGCTTGCCTAGCGATTCGTACTCAATCTCCACGCGCCGATGTTCAGCGATGCAACGGTTGATGGTGCGCAGCAAACCTTGTTGTTTCTCATAACTCTTGTTGGGCAAGCCGATGACTCGCAGCGTCTTTCGGTATCGTTGGTAGTGGTCCCAAACGCCGGATGGCAATTGCTCTCGGATTTTATTCCAGAAAGACTCAATTCCTTGCCAGAATACGGTACCAATCAAGGGGACCATCAGGTCGCGACCCATAGAGAGCGAAATCAACTCGGAGGCCGAGATCGAAATCTTGTGGAGACCAATATCCGCGCGGCGCATCTTCCACACGCGACCGCTCGCGGTCTCTTCGCTGACGATGTCCATCCCAGCCGCTTGCAGTGCTTCAATATCGCGTCGGATGCTTCGCACATGCAATGAAGTGAGGCCTAAATCGTCCACCACGCTATCGCGGATATCCTCTAACGTGGAACCGAAACGCCGGCGCTCTAAAACCTGCAACACCTTATGTTGCCGAATCAGTTGCTCATTTCTCGCCATTGTGCCTCCTAGTTGCTTTATTGATCATCCCTGTGCGAACTTTGCTAGATTGCTTGCTCGCCTGACGCCGCATCGAGCACTTCTTCGGCGACGTAGATTGGAAGAGGTGGATCGTACGAAACCGCCACCGCGATTGCATCCGACGGCCTAGCATCAATGTCGATGATTTCGTCTCCGCGCATCAGTCGCAGTGAAGCAAAGTAGGTGCGATCTTTTAGCTCTGAAATGATCACAGATTCAATAACGGCGTCAAGCTTCTGAGCGACATCCACGATCAGATCATGAGTCAAAGGCCGAGCTGGCTTTCCTTCTGATTTGACGCGTCGATCAATGCTGGTCGCTTCAAAAATACCGATCAAGATCGGAAATTCCCGATCTCCCTCGACTTCCCTAAGAAAGATAACCTGCGAGTCGCTGATCTCAGTAATGATGATCCGAGCGAGCTGCATCAAAACGCCCATGATCGCCCCTAGCCATTGTTGAAGTGTATGTTGTTAGCTACACGTGACGTTATAGCTACCACCGGCAACCGTCAAGAACCCTGCAGAATTCTCACCGCCGCAACTGCCGTATGAAGCGTCACTCTGGAGCTAGGGCTACGCCGTCTGTTGGGCTATAAAAGATGCTGCAAGGCCGGTCCTAACGTCGAAAAACGCATCGGGTACCCTGAGGCCTTCAGTTTTGAATTATCACATCGATTGCTACGCAGCAACAATCCATTAGCAAGCTCTCCCAAGCCTAGCTCTACCGCGGCTTCTGGAATGACGATCCAATTGGGCCGCCGCATGACTTGCGCGAGCGAAGTCATAAATCGTCGGTTGCTGACGGGTTCTGCTGACAAGTTATAGGGTCCTTGGCAGCTGTCGTTTAACGCGAGCCATAAAAGCGCCGAGGCGGCATCGTCCCGTTCAATCCAACTCCAATACATTTCTCCGTCGCCGATTCTCCCCGAGCCACCCAATGAGCATTGCCATAAAAGCGGAACTAACCCACCATGCTGTGGATCCAGTACCATGGCAAGTCGTCCAGCGCACCAACGCGTTTTTCCATCGCAAGCCCGACGGCTCGCCGCTTCCCAATCGTGAGCCAGCCCGCCCAAAAAGTCGTTCGCCGGTGGCACAGTTTCGACTAACATCTCGTCCTCAGACGACGGGTAGATACCAACCCCCGAAGCCGTCACCACGCTGGCCGGCAGCAACCCAGCAGTGCTCAGCGTTCCAAATAATTTCTCCGAAGCGGGCACGCGTGATTTGTAAAGCGTCGACTTGTAAGATTCAGTCCATCGCTTCCCAGCAATACTTGCACCTGCGAGATGAATGATCGCGTCGACGTTCTCCCAGTCTTCCAAGTTTAGTGTGCCTGATTCAACATGCCAAGGCGTTGCGCTTGAGAATAAGCTTAGCGAGTCGGTTTTAGTTTGTCCCGAAACTACCTGGCTCGGATCTCGGACGCGTTCCAACGCAATGACTTGATGTCCAAGTACCGTCGCGAGGGCCGTAATTCGACGGCCGAGTGCACCACTTGCGCCTGAGATCACGATCCTCTTGCCCGTCGAACAATTTAGCTTTTGCCCCAATGCGAGATCGTCAAGGGTAACTCGATGCCGATACGCAAACATCTTCTCGAGTTTCGTTGCGATCGGTCCCGCTGCAAGTTTTTGCGCAAGAGAAAACCGCGAGATTTCGTATTCTACTTCGTCGGTCAAGATGCACGAATCGCGAACGCCACTCGTGAACCCGTGCGTATGTTTCCAACGCAAAAATGGGCCTGATCTCTGTACGTCTTGGAACGAATTCGGCGGTTCATACTGAGTGTGTTCGGCTTTCCAAGTGATGGGGATGCCAAACTTCTTAAGCTTAAATTCGACCTTCTCGCCGGTCTTTATCGAAGCAGCCCGTTTCTTGATCTCCACCTTGTCCGACGGAGGCATCAACCTATCGAGAGCCCCTCGACGCTCATGGTACGCAAACGCTGTCTCGCAATCACAGGGTAATTCAGTAGACTTCGTGAATTGCATACCTAGGCTTTGAACTTAAAGGGCGGGACCGCTGCTAATCTCCTTGCGCTGCTTCAACGAGCACAGGCTCTAGTTCTACCATATCACGAAGTTTATCGAGAGACCTTTTTTCGAGCTGGCGAATTCGCTCTTTCGAAACACCTAGTTTATCCGCAAGGCATTGGAGAGTCTTAACGTTGCGATGGCTGCCGAGAGAAAACCTCGCCCGAATAATCAGCTTTTCCCGGCGGTCCAGCGAATCTAGCATCTGAGCCAACCGGGAACGAAGCGCGTTCCATCTCGCTTCCGACATGCTCGACTCGCGTATCTCTTCGCTGATTTCCATACCGGGTTCGTCTACGCTGGCTGTCACCTGGAGGCGTTCGGTCTGGCGCTGCATGATCACGCGATACGAGTTGCGTCGAACGACTTGGGTTGCGTAAGTGCTAAACCGAAATCCACGATGGTAATCAAATTTCTCAACCGCACGGATCAAGGCTACAATACCGTCGCTCAGCAGATCGTCAAAATTGTTGTTAGGATTGACGAACTTCTTAACAATCGAAATAACAAGCCGCATATTCGCTTTGACTATCGAATCTCGATACCAATCCGCTGCTCGTAACATGCAAACTAGTTGCTGAGCTTCACTCTCGCTCATCTGTTTGTGATCGATACTGAGCCGCAACTTTTCAGCACGGTAACGAAGGTAGTTCATCCGCTGGAACAGTTCTTTCTCTTCCACTGCGGTCAGGAGTTTTGTTTCGCATAAGCGAGCGAGATGAATGGGCAGGTCTGGCAACTTGCTGGCTTTAGTGGCAATTGGGACATGAACGCCAAACAACTGATCTCCTAAGATTTCCTTCTCTGCCGTACCGCTCTGAAAGAGTTCGTTGTCGATGAACTCAATTGGCTGCTTGATCAATTCTCTCGCTTGGTCGGTGGCACACTTATCAGCAAAGTTCGCTTGTCGGTATGCGCTAAACGTTTGCTCGAGTTTGCTTCGACGAAAGGTCGCTTTAGCAACTCGCGTCTTCGAAGAACTGGATTTAGGTGGGTGGGACATTTCGCATTCCTTAGTTTCTAGGCACACTTCAATTAGGTTGTGATTTCGTGGCAATTGGCAGCTCAGCAGCATCGCGCGGCAAATGAACGTTTCTCACAAGGACGTACGAGCGATCGCCGTACTTTCAGCCCCGCAGTCCCTAGCGGGCGGGTCAAAACCATCAAATCACTCAGCTAAAACGTCCAAAACGTTCACTCTCTTTATAGCGAGTCTTCACCGATGAAAGCAAGTAGGGGCTCCGCTATTTCTGAATGTTTTTTGGATCGATATTTAAGTAAAGGACATAAGGTCTTTTGCGAAAGCGGTTTACGGTCAGATCGTTTTCCTTGTGGTCTTCGACGAATGACCGCTGCTGGCTCTTTCCTGCAGCGTATAATAGGTCATATGAGGAGAACGATTGTCTTACTGTTAAAACGTTCAACTCGTTCACTGTTTTTCCCTGAACGTTTCCAAGAATTCCAGATGACTTCCGATTACTCCCCGAAACAAATTGCTCAAGCGTTGAGTGTTAGCGAATCTTCGGTGAAACGATGGTGTGATCGCGGAATCATCGAGTCAACGAAGACGCTAGGAGGGCACCGCAGGATTTCTTCTCAGGCGTTGCAAAGTTTTCTGAAAGTGACCAACCGCAAACCCGATGCCCTGGCTGAAATTCCGACTGAAGATCTGAGTTATTCTGGAAGTCGCGCGTCTAGCGCCCATATCCCGGCCGCCCACGAGTTGCAGCGTCCCTATTTCCAGTTGCAGCAGCGGCTTTTGCAAGGGTTGCTGCGGAATGATGAACAAGCATGCAGAATGATCTTGATGCAGTTCTTCTCGTTCACAGAGAGTGTTGCAGAATTAGCAGATCAGTTGATCGCGCCATGCTTCAAGACGATCGGAGATTTGTGGCATAGCGGCGATGTCTGCGTTTTTGAAGAGCGGCAGGCAGTTACGACGATCATCCGGTTGCTGCATGAATTTCGACGAATGATCCCGACGCCCTCGGATAACGCACGCGTCGCGATCGGAGCGTCACCGAGCGACGATAACTATCTGTTGCCAACGACTTTGGTGGAAACGGTGCTGCGGCAATCGAATATCCGAGCGACTAACCTTGGCACAAACGTACCGTTCGATTCGTTGCTGGAAGCGGTCCAACGATTTAACGCAGATTTCGTCTGGCTCAGCATATCGTATTTAGAAGAGGAGTCGACTTTCCAGAATCAGCTAAATCAATTTATTGCAAGCCTGCCCGTTGGGACAACCATGTTGATTGGCGGAAGGGCTACTTCGCCGCTTAACCTCGCGGGTAATTCCCAAGTGATGTCGTTTTCGAACCTGCGGGAGTTGGAGAACTTTGCGCAGCGTCTCAACCGTATCTCGTAATCGATTTTCATGAGTTGGTCGTGATATCGCACCACGCTCGACTCGCCTATGGCATAATGGAAGCCCCAGAGTACCGTGACCAGCTCCCGAGGGTTTGCACGGTTCGGCTTTGCACTCGCCTCCACACAATCGAATACAACTGTATGATGAATCACTTGCTGAATGTATCTCTCCGAACGATCTACTCAACGAAATCGCTTCCCCTGCTTTGTGCGATTTCGATTCTAGCGACAGTTAGCGTTGCTGCCGAACCGGCGGTTTCCATCATCGTGTCTGGGGGACCAGGTTGGACTCAGCTGGGTGAACGGGATTTTGTCCGAGTCAATGGGGACGACAAAACGTTGGTCTGGGACGAAGGTACTGCTCACGGAAGCGGCGAGCCAATTGGTGTGACGCGAAGTGCTAAGATCTACCGCAATTTTGAATTGACGATTGAATGGATGCACCTCAAGTCTGCGGGGAACTCCGGTGTATTCGCTTGGGTTGCCCCCGAGGCGTTGGAAGAATTGCCTCCCGGGGAACTGCCAGCCAGCGGCATCGAAATCCAGATGCTGGACCATGGTTATGCGGAGTACTATGAAAAAACGACGGGCAAGAAGCCTGATTTTTTTACGACCAACGGTGACATATTCGCTGTCGGTAAGTCGACCATGAAGCCCTTCCCACCGCTCTCACCCAATGGGAGCAGGGGTTTTCCGAAGAAGGAGCTTAGCAAAGGCATTAACCAGTGGAACCAATATTACGTCCGGGCGATCAATGGCGAAGTGCGGCTTTGGGTGAATGGCGAAGAGGTCTCAGGGGGAAATCAGTGTAATCCTGCTGAAGGCTACCTTTGCCTGGAATCCGAAGGCTCTCCCATCGACTTTCGAAACATCTTTATCCGAGAATTGCCTTAAAAATCGGTGTTGGATGAGCTGTTTTCCAGCAACGAAAAGACCTGAAGGGGCTGACACCCTCTTTCCTATTGGTGCTAACCAGCGGTCGAATATTACGCTTAATGTTTCCTCATGCAACTCCAAGCCTGAAAGGCTGACACACTCTTTGCCGGCGGTGTTAACCGCCGGTTGATTAGAACCATAATCGCTAAAAAGCCCGAACGGCTGACGCACAGATACAAAAGTGTGCCGGCCCTTCGGGCCTTAAAACCAATCAATGTGTTGGAACCGGGGCCTTCGACCCCGGCAAGAGATGTGCCAGCCCTTCGGGCTTATTAAAAGACCCAGTACTTTTGCATAGCGACTCATCCTGCTCCCCTAAGCCTGAAAGGCTGACACATCCTCTGCCGGCGGTGCTAACCGCCGGTTCGCTAAAATCACCAGCACTTTAAGCCCGAAGGGCTGACACACAAAAGGTCGAGAAAATCAGTCAAACACATACCGTTGATCATATTCAATTTCATGCTTTTCCAGAAGACTGAGATACTCTTGCTCAAAAGACTGGTTAGAGTGATGCGCCATCTGATTCTCAATGTAGGCAACAACGCGATCGATCGCGGATGTACTCACTGTGAATGCTCCGTATCCATCTTGCCAACCAAACTTGCGGATTATTCCGCTGGTTTCATTTATATGTTTACTCGTGTTGGCCTTTAATTGGCCGATAAATTCAGCAACGGCGATTTTGGCGGGGATGCGAACCAGCAAATGCACATGATCGTAGAAGCCTCCTACTTTGATCGCAAATCCGCTCAGTTCCTTCGCTGTACCAGCCAAATAAGCAAACACATTCTCTCGAAACCCATCGGTAAGCCATTTGTGTCGCTTCTTGGTGCTGAAGACAACATGATAGATCAATTGCTGGTGAGTGGTCATTTTTTGTACTCCTAAGAATTGCAAAATCTGTCTTTCAAGGAATTTAAAAGATCTTTATGGAGTAAGCAAATATTCGGATTCATTTTGGTTCAGAGCTGGAACTCTCGGCCAGTTGGGAACGAGCGTCTCGCAGTTCTTTAGGCATTTGGCTCGGTCAATATGATTGCCTCTTGGCGTGTCCGGGGCACGGGCATAGTGATGCTTCTTCTGTCGGCCTAAGCCTGAAAGGCTGACACATCCTCTGCCGGCGGTGCTAACTGCCGGTTCGCTAGAACACAAACGCCTCAAAGCCCGAGGGCTGACGCCCAGATACAAAAATGTGTCGGCCCTTCGGGCCTTATAACCAAACAATGTTTTGGAACCGGGGCCTTCGACCCCGGCAAGAGATGTGCCAGCCCTTCGGGCTTAGTGCTCGGTCATAACAGATACAAAAACGTGCCGGCCCTCCGAGCCAAACAAGTACTTGGGACCGGGGCCTTCGAACCCGGCAGAAGATGTGCCAGCCCTTCGGGCTTAGCGAGAAGAAGATGTGCCACAGCCCTTCTGGTATAGTGAAAAGCTACTTGCCAGCGATTCGGCCTTCAGGAGAAACTACCGCACAGGAGCAAGTGTATAAGAGAAAGCGCCTAGCACTGTACCTCGCTTCACTGAATGGCATTGCATGCAGTCTGAATGCGCTCGCAAGGCGCCTACCATCCGGATACCGCCTTTTTCAAGATTTACAACTAACTGTTCTCCCTGAGTCAACCTCTGGACGCTTGCCGCCTCGAAATCCGTGAGTTTTCGCGTTGGCGCCGTGCGAATCTCTTCCATTTGAGGAAGATTCTTGCTGACATAAGCCACCGGTTCCGAAGACTTCCAAAGCCCAATAAGTTCCAGTGACGACAGACTCCACCCCTGATTCACGTTCGTCATTATATGATCCACCTTCATCCACAATTCGGGCACTCGCGAAACGCGATGAGGCAGAAAACCTGCAACCTCTTTTGGCGAACGAACGAATCCCCAACCACGTTCGAATACAAAGTCGTCGTAAGCTGACTGATGCAGGTACTCTAATGCTTCGGGATGTGGAAACCCATTCAAATACTTTCCATTCGGTTCAGATGACTTGTCTGCCTTCCAATCTGTTCCGACTGCATTTGGCGATGTAAGAAAATCGTCAATTGAATCAGACTCAGAGGATAGCGTTTGTTTGGACTTCAGGACGGTCGGCTGAGCAATGGGCTGGCTCAAATAATTCAGTGCTAGGATATGCTCGGGAATGGAACCATCCATAGTCGATACTCGATATACGCCAAACCCTTCTTGACGAATAAATTCATCAACCGTGGCTTCGTGCAAGACTTTCAACGCAAGCCTTCGATCGTCTTGATTGTCCCGTCGCGGGTTCCACCCAACGGTGCTTTCCAAATGTTCGAGATCTGCAACTGCTTCCTCCGATAAAGGTACAGACCACAGCGATGGCCACGGAGTCTTATAAACAGCAAGCTGCGGTTGAATCGACTCAAACTTATATTTGTGCCGCAGAGCAGCGACAAGCAACCGGGATTGCGCATCCGAGAGTGGTTTCGTCTCCACGCCCGTCTTCTTGTGTAAAAAACGTTCGGATTGATTGAGCAACTGAACGATTTCCTCGTCGCCAATCGATTGCGATACAGCCTGTCCCGATAGCTTTGCTGGATCGTGCCGTGAGTAGACAGTTGCGGCTGCGACGATAACCAAGACTGCCAGAGTCAATGCAAAATAGATTTTCATCGTACCGAGTCCCCTCTCGGGAGCTCAACTCGATCAACGGAGCTAAACGCTACTCCACCGCCATTGCAGCTTGAGCTCTCAGAATTTAGCTTAGCAGAGGCGATGCCAGTTTTCTATCCTATCCGCCGTAAGATACAACAACGTTTCTTCTTAGCAACGCGCCTGATTCCCAGGAGTTCTCGAGTATTAATGATCGACTGAGATGCCAAAGCTAAGAAAATGTGCGTCCATGCTGTTGGTGAAAGTCGAACCGGGCACCGGTCCAACGCCTGGCTGGATAAGTTGTCCCGACCGCGTGTTTTCTAGCATGTGTGAGTAGGCAATGTTGAAAGCGAGGGAGTCATTCGGAGTCAGCGAACCACCTAGGCTGACCATGTGTTCGTAGATCAGTGGCGATGCGATGTTGTAAAACGCTTCGCTGTTCTTTACAGGATTCTGGTTGTACGTGTATCCAACTCGCCCGGTCACCAAGTCAGAAAACTTTCTTTGTACGCCTAGCGCAGTTGCCAGCACCGAACTCCAATCAAGCCCACCCAGCCGACCAGTCGAATCGAAAACTGCTCGATCTCCAAATCCAGCTGTATTGGCATAGTCGAAATAGCGTACATCGAACGCGATGATCGTATCTTCAAAACCAGCATATGCGGTTCCGAGTGAAACGATCATCGGCAAGTCGATATCTGCAGTCATCGTCCGTGGCAAGCCGTTAGCGTCCTCACCAAAGAACTCGAATTCGCCTAACCAGCTAGTGCTCTTGAAAGACGATCCAAAACTCCAGTTGCAGTCGGCAACGTAGAACGCTCCAACTTGAAAGCCACCTCCCCATTGGTACTTGGAAGATCTTCCATTGGCATATTGTCCGTTGGTATTGGGCGAGCTGAATACGAACGGGTCGATTTGTACTTCACCAGTTGTGATTGTTGGGCCGGCGGAGATCGCAAGCTGGTCGGAAACAGCATACGATAGCACGGGAGCAAGCTGCATAAATTGCGCTTGCGAGCTGACTTGACCAAGTCCAATCGGTGGCGGTGCCAGTGCTAAGTTTGTAGGATCTGCTGGCAGGTTTGTTTTGAAGCCACCGACTGCGTTGACGCCTAGCCCCAAAGTGACCTGCGGCAACGACGTTTTATAGACCCAACCAACGTTTGGAATTGGGAAGGTACCGTTGTCGGAATCGGTTGATCCATTGAACGGCCCCAAGCTTGAGGTAACAGTTTGGTTTGACCACAGTAGATCGAGTCCGAATGCCGTTTGAGAGCTGTTCATACCCGATATCGTCGCCGGGTTCCAATAGATCGCACCAATTGCGTCTGTTGGAGCGGCAGTTGAAGCGCCACCCATGCCGCGATTTACTGGCCCTGCTGTTGACAGCCATGTCCCTTGGCCAACAGCGTCGGCTCCGATGAACGCGACAACGGACATTGCGAGAGACCATCGGAAAATGGACTTCAACATGAGTTTATGCTCGACAGGAAACGGTCAGATCCGGAGATTTCCTTAAATTCGGAAGAAATCCTACAACCACTGGATGCAAAAATCGGCGAAGTTGAAATTTGTTAAAGAGTGCAGGCAGATTCGCGGCGTTGTGTTACTGGGCGATTGAACGGGCCTCATCAAACGAACCGTGGTTAGTGTACATCCTTACAATGCCGCTCGACCTACCGCAACGACCTGCGAAGTATACAATCCGGCTGAGCTCGCCTCGGTCGAAATCGGATCAAAACTAGCCTAACGCGTTTTTGCGCTTGAATCATGACTGGCCTTGTTCCCGTAGAACGAAGATCTGATTGCTGCGTCTAGGATCATCAATCCATCAAGTAAAACTTGTTGGCGACTTCGAAGCGCTTGGAGCTGCACTTTGTTGGTCCCACTCCAAGTGAAGCGATTGTCTGGTCTAGCGATAAACGAACACGTCAAATACTAGTTTTGAAAAGTCTTGAGTATCTCTTTGTAAGGTCCCTCGAAGATTTTAGTGGCTAGAGA
This sequence comes from Njordella aestuarii, assembly GCF_056494165.1. Taxonomy (NCBI): domain Bacteria; kingdom Pseudomonadati; phylum Planctomycetota; class Planctomycetia; order Pirellulales; family Pirellulaceae; genus Njordella; species Njordella aestuarii. The sequence goes on along the minus strand of NZ_CM151397.1, from coordinate 3,951,431 downwards.
ATTTTGAGACATAGATTGACCTTGCCACAACAGAACAGAATGCGAGTACTGTAGTTCTTGAAATTCCGAAAGCCACCTGCCGCACTTTTGATCGATTGAATGCGACTGTTGAAGCCTTCGCTTTTCGCGTTCGTGATGCGATGGTTTACGTACGAAAGCAAGCCTTCAAGGTGACGAAAAAGCAGCTTGGCGACCTACAGTAACGCCAACAGCAGGTCGATGTCGGCTTGCAAAACCAGAAAAGCTATGGAGCTGGAAAAGAGTCTTTACAACTCTTTTGGAATCAGCAAAGAAGGCGTCTCTCCGCTTAACTTCAAGCTCAGAAATCGACAATTTAATTCATAATTCGAGAATTTTGCTACCTTCGGGCGGTTTCAGTGACTGAGGATTCCGCTAGCATGCAAAGAGGCTTGCTCATTCTGTGAGGCACCGCCTGCTAAAAAATGGCTCAAGTGAAGAAGTTGTTATCTTTGGGGGCCACTCGACGAAAATGTTTTCCACAAGTACTTTGGAAATCGGTTCGTCTCAAGACTATCTATTGTTACATAGCGACTTTTCGTAACAGTGTTCCAGACAATTGTTTAAGGCGGTACAGGGCCTTACTGTAAAATGTGATGATGTGCCATGAGATCACAAATTGCTGGGATAAATACCCAGCGAAACGACCTTATCGCCTCGGCACGAAGTCCCGAAGTAGTCACAACAAGGAACTGTTCCCGAGCGGAATTTTTTAGCGTTGGAAAGAATCGAGGAACCTGGGCGCAATACCGTTCATATTCTCCGCTGAAGATCTCCCTCAATTTTGATTCTTCGTAAAGTATCGTGACCGATAGATAGAATCCGGCTGCAAAAAGGATCCCAACAAATAGTAAAGCGCTATGTACAAAGAACGGTATCGACAAAGTAAGAAGTAAAGTGCCGCCGTAGAGTGGGTTTCTACAAAATGCGTAAGGCCCAGACGTTGCTAAGGAACCGTCTTTCTTTCCGCCTATATAAAGCGTTGCCCACCATCGCGTGAGTGCCCCAGACAGAAATAGCACCCATCCTGTGGCGTGTGAAATGACGTCCAGGACGCTGCCTTCGCGAAGCATTGTCGGATGGAACAGGCTGTATGCGGCGAAAGGGGCGATTAAAAGTATTGAGATCCATGCTCGTGAGCGAACGACTCGTTCCCACATTCTTGCGAATCCTTCCAAGTTGTAACGACAATACGCATAGCGTCCTGCATAAAGCGGTATAGTATCAATAGCGTGTGGTTCAACGCAATGCTGAACGTCTGGAGGTTAACTTTACGTGATCGACTGCGGCGGCTTGGTTATGCAAAAACTGGATCCATTTGGATGAAACATATGCAGAAACGTCTCTTGATTTTGATGTTCTTGGTATGGTTCGCAGGATGCAACAGCAGCCACGATTCTGTTCTACCCGCCGACAAATCGTCAAATCATGTTCTAGCTGATAGTTATGGCGACGCGGAACTAGCTATTTCAACTATTCATGCTGGCACAAGTGAGCGCGAACTTCTGGCTGTAATGAATCCGAGCTCAATTGATTCCGGCACAGAATATATCGGTGGTACCGGTGCCAGAAGAATGTACTTTCACATTCCACGTGACAAACAAGTTTGGTTTGAATTGTCTGGATCTGGCCATGGAAACGAAGTGACCGCGATTGGTCAGATGGAACCGAAAACGAATTGGACGCGTTACGATGGTGACAGCATTTCGGTCGATCCAATCGCGAGCTGGATGCTGATCGCGAAATGACAGTCATGCTTGCACATCGAGTTTCACATTAAGCTTCGCGAGCTCCCGCAGTTCGCCGGCCGCGTGGTCTAGCGATTGTCGGTTCTCGGACTTCATCAAGTTTCGTTTCTATCCATCCTGTGGCCTTCGCAGTTCGAAGGCCCTTACAAAGCACTGCGTGTGACGAGTAGTTATCGCTACACACACAGAGCCATGTTTTCGCAGCGGCATCAAGACGTCATGTTGTTCGTCTTGGCAAATATTTGCAGCGCCGATCGTGGGACCACCAATGGGACCACGCTAGCGCCAGTTGCTATGTTTTTGTTGGTGCCGCGAGTCCTAGGAAGACTCGCGAAACACGCCGACGATCTGCGGCGTTGGGGCGGCTGGTATTGTTTTCTTGGACGCCAATCGCTACGGTCGACGGCAGTATTTTTCGGATTTGAATCGGTGTGGATACCCACAGGTGGAAATAGAATGCTCTTCAAAATACTTCCAATGTTCGCAATAGCATTGATTGCCAGTGCAACGCCTGGTTTCTCCCAAGATGCCCAACCTTCGAAAGACCAAATTGTGGTCTTAAAACAATCCAAGATTGAAAAATCGGATTGGTCGAACGTTGGCTTTAAGACTCCCGAAGCAGCGATGCAAACTTTCTGCTTTGCCATGCGAGAGAGAGACCTGGATCTGATCCGATCAAGCATGGACGGTTTAGTCGACATGAAAGAAATGGTACTCGAAGACATTAAAGTGGCTGCTGATGCCGCGAAGTCACTGCAGTTATTAGCGGTGCGAAGAATCGACGACAAAATCGTCGAAGTGAAATTTGAAGTGGCGGGATGGACGCCATGGCCGGATGACAAAAATGTTGCGATGGTGCACGTTCTTAAAAAGGTAGACGGTGATTGGAAGCTCGATACTGCTACTAGCACTCGCGAATCGACTTGGTAATATCTCGCGGCGAGCGTTTGTCGAACTGACCTACCGATTCCCGAAGCAGGAAATGAAATGCGATTAATGCAACTTCCAATGTTCGCTTTTGTAACAATGGCGAGCATTACACCCGCTATCTCCCAAGTCGCGATGCCTCCGCAGAGCGAGGTCGTTGATCTGAACCAACCCAAAATCGAAAAATCTGAGTGGACCAACGTTGGCTTCAAAACACCTGAAGCGACGATGCAAACACTGTGGTTTGCGATTCTTAAGCAAGATAAAGACTTGTACCAATCGTGTTTCCATTCTGCAGCGGAGAGGAACGCTGGCGAGATTTTCGAGTTTGAAACCGCCGCCATCATGGTGTCAACTCTGCAATTCGTATCGATACGTACGATTGATCCAGAAACCGTTGAAATAGTATTCGACGTCGAAATAATGAAAAATTTTCGTAGGCTGACGTTGAAGCAAATACTCAAAAAGCGCGAAGGTGATTGGAGAATCTTTTCTCCGCGCATGCGGCGTGGGGCAAGTTTAGACATTGAATATTTATCTACCCATGGATTTCGCATCTACAGTCCCAATCGGTAAGGTCCGATTCGTTCTCACTTAGTCTCCAAAAATGGCTTTTGACTTTCACGCAGTCGATCCAGCCTTGCCTGTGCTTCAGCAATCGACCGTGACAGTGATGCGGCTTCGCGTTCACGCATCTCCATTTCGAGAATATCCTCGATCGACTTGAGCAAGTTGTTCTTGTGATCCTCGACGAGATACTCGGCACGCTGCTGCAGTAACTTCACAACATCTTCGGCGTCATGGTCTTTGGCGACGAGAGCAACGATCGCGACGTCTTACTAGAAATTTATTGGAGCTTTCGTGCTGATGGTTGACCTTGCGGCCGCCTTTGACGGTGGCTGACTGAGATTGGCTTTGTGCTCTGCGGCAAAAGAACTCGCCGATACTCTTGGCGTAAGCCAACTAACGCTTTCCAGCCAAGAGCATCAAGACGATATGGAAATCAGCGTGCTGAAGGTAACTATGAAGCTTGAACTTCGGAATGCGAAACCTGCTATAACAGCTCGACCCGGCTAAAACCCTGCAACTAAAATGCTGGTCGCGTTTTCGCCGCGTTTTTCGGATAGTCCACAAAAAAAGGACTCGCCGAATGCTACGGTGAGTCCCTGTTTTGCCAACAATTCAGTGTTTTTTTGAAGAGTGCGGCCAAGAGGACTCGAACCTCCACGGGTTTCCCCACTAGGCCCTCAACCTAGCGCGTCTGCCAGTTCCGCCATGGCCGCAAAACTGGTCTAAGAAGTGCAAAGTCTAAGATCTTCCGCTCGTTCGTCAAGCGACCTACAAACTTTGTCTCTATCCCCGTCCTCAATCCTCCGCGCAGAAACAATACATCGCTTGCGTTGTTCGTACAAATAAACAGTCGCCACATGCCGCAGGTGACGACATACAACCCGCATCTAGCTTGTTTTCCGTTGCGACTTCACCCTTCCCTGTCGCCTGCACTGTATAGCCCTTGCCGGCTTCGTCGAACAAGTAGAGATAACCGTTCGCTGCAATCGGCGAAGAACTAAAATCACCCCCCAGCCGCAACTGCCACAGAGAATCGCCGTTCTGCGGATCAAAACAGCTGAGTACTCCTCGGTCTTCTACCGTAAACAAACGGTCTTGATAAAGCACCGGCGATGGCTTGCTTCCTATACCCCGCGATGCAATCCACTTTACGTTCGAGTCCGTAGCATTGCCGCTTGCACGCGGGTCAATCGCCATCAGTTTCGATTTGCTAAAGCCCGTGTTAAGATACACATGCTTGCCATCAAACAACGGACGCGTCGCACTTGAGTGCTCGTCATACGCGACAAACCAATTGCGTTTGCCGGTCCGCGGGTTCAACGATTCAACCGCCTTGGCCGCTGGACTTATCAACTGCAACTCTTTATCGATTTCAATGAGTGTTGGTGTACCAAACGCTTTGTGCATATCGCCATTGTCGGTCCCAAAATCAACCTCGCGGTCATTTCTCCAAAGCGTCTTCCCTGTCTCTCGATCAAGTGCAACAACGTATTGGAAATCGAAACCATCAAACTGGAGAATCAGAGAGTCTTCGAACAGGATTGGCGAACTCCCGGGGCCGCGATAATGATTGCACGGCAAATCGCGGCGGACCCAGACAACGGATTCTTCAACTGGCTTTGTTATGTCGATAGCCGCAGTTCCATACGCGCCGAAGTGACAATAGACGTAGCGATCATCGCAAACCGGAGTTGAAGACGCATACGAATTCGTGATGTGATAGTCGGGTTGAACTTCCGCATTCTCGAACAACAATTGGTCGCGCACAATTTCGCCAGAGCGGCGGTCAAGCCCAACCAAGCGTTGCCACTTCCCATCTGGATCGGCGTTTGTAAGCCAAACTCTATCACCCCAGACAATCGGCGATGACCAAGCTCGACCTTCAAGTGGTGTTTTCCACACCAAGTTTTTTGATTCGCCCCAGGCTTGCGGAGGCCTGCAATCTTCCGCTGCCACGCCGTCTCCATTTAGCCCTCGGTATTGAGGCCATGCCCAACCATCAAGCTGCTGAATCGTCGGCTTTGGCCAAGCCCACTGCATCAGCTCTGAGCTGGCTTCAGTTGCTGCCTGTTCCTGTGCGTTTGTTGTTCGCGTGACACCTTGGTTAAACCCGAGGAGAAGGAGACCGGCCGCAGCCACACGGAGTGTACTCATGCGATTAATAGAACTTTAAAGGTGATTAAAGCGAACTAAGTGGTAGGGGCGACGCCCTTCATAAGTCTACCCGCTTCCGGAATGATCCGTAAGTTCGTTTCGCAACTGCGACGGGCAATCGCTACACAACTGTTCGACGGTGTCCGTTCATGAAAAACGCCAGGTATCCAAACTGCGATTTTTCCTGAGGACAAATGTCCGCTTACTAGCGTTTTAAATAACTGTAGATGGATTGTTGCCTACACGCATCACGTTGATTTTTTGCTACGTCTAGAAAACAACAATGTTGTTTTGAGGAAACGTCCACGAAACTTAAAAATACAAACCGATTTCATAAATCATTGCGATGTAAGGACTTAGGGATCAATGCCAGTTCGATCCATGCCTTTGGCATCGCGAGTGCAAATAGTCTTATCGTTCTCGCAACGGGAACAAGATCACGAAGATTGACATCCAAGTTTCGCTGCTTCTGATAAGACGACTGGTCCTATGAAAAACTCGAACCAAACCCATCTCGACCGCGACGAACTGTTCTTCAATGATGATTTGAACGGCAAGTTCGATTTCGTTGCCGAACCAGCGGCTCGCTCCGAGGTTGACGAAGATTTCGACTCGGGTTTTGCAATCATTGAGGAAGAAGAGGAAGAGGAAGCTGACGACGAAGAACAAGCTTTCGATGACGCTGACTTTGGCGACGACCAAGAAGCGTTGATCGATATGGACGAAATGGAAGGCTCGGTCGATGCCATCGATGATCCAGTTCGCATGTACCTGATGCAAATGGGCGAAATCCCTTTGTTGAATCGCCATCAAGAAATTTCTCACGCCAAGCGTATCGAGCACACCCGAGCATATTATCGTCAGTGGCTTGTTTCGACCGACTATGTCTTGCTCGGTGCCACCAAGTTGTTGGAGCAAGTCCGTGATGGCAAATTGCGATTGGACCGTACAATCGAAGTTAGCGTGACCAACGCAGCTGAAAAGACCGCGATCATGAAGCGGATTGGACCGAACATCGCAACGCTGCGGAAGCTTTTGGCCAGCAATCAAGTTGACTTCTATACTGCAGTAAACAAATCAAATAGCCTTGAAGTTCGACGTGCAGCGTGGAAGAACCTGATTCGTCGTCGCAACCGAGCTACTCGGTTGGTTGAAGAAATGAACCTGCGAGCGAACCGATTGGAGCCGATCTTTGAAAAGCTTCGCAACATCAACGATCAAATGGTATCGCTTCGTAAGCGGATCGCCGATGTAGCTCTGAAGCCAAGTGATGCTCAAGAGGACGTCGCTACATTGACCGCAGAACTGCGAATGTTGATGCGAGCTACTTTTGAAACGCCAGCTACGTTGGCTCGTCGTGTTGAGCGAGTGGTAAACTATCGCCAAGACTACGAGTTCGCGAAAAGCGAACTGTCGGCCGGCAACTTGCGTCTCGTCGTTTCGATTGCGAAGAAATATCGTAACCGTGGACTAAGCTTCTTGGACCTAATTCAAGAAGGCAATACAGGCCTGATGCGAGCGGTTGATAAATTCGAATACGCTCGTGGATTCAAGTTCTCGACTTACGCAACATGGTGGATCCGCCAAGCGATCACTCGCGCAATCGCTGACCAAAGCCGAACGATCCGCGTGCCTATTCATATGATTGATACCATGAGCAAAGTGCGTCAGTTTACTCGCGACTTGGTACAAGAGCTTGGCCGAGAGCCAACGGTAGAAGAACTCGCCAAGCGAGCGAAGCTGTCGATCGAAGATGCTCGCGTAATCGTCAAGATGGCACGCCAACCGCTTTCGCTGGATCAGCCAATCGGCGACCATGAAGAGAGCACTTTTGGCGAGTTCCTTGAAGATCATCGTGACGACGATCCATTGTATGAAGCTAACCAAGAAGCTCTAAAATTCCACATCCACGATGCAATGCAAACGTTGAATTATCGCGAGCGTGAAATCCTGAAGCTTCGCTACGGTTTAGCTGACGGTTATTCCTACACATTGGAAGAAGTTGGTAAGATTTTCCAAGTTACTCGTGAGCGAGTTCGTCAGATCGAAAGCAAAGCCGTCCGTAAGCTACAAAACCCAGGACGTTGCAAAGCTCTAACGAGCTTCATCGACGGCTTGGATGTCGACCCGAACCACTCGTTTCCAACATCGGAATCGGTCAAGTAACTCCCCTCGTTCCCAGGCTCCGCCTGGGAACGCACGGTCTTGGAGGCTCCGCCTCCTTTTGCACGCTGGTTGACTGAGAGATGCGCAGGCAGAGCCTGCAGTGCAGTGGGTTACCAGGCAGAGCCTGGTAACCAGTGATAGCACTCCTCGTTCCCAGGCTCCGCCTGGGAATGCCCGGTCTTGGAGGCTCCGCCTCCTTTTTGCACGCCGGTTGACTGAGAGATGCGCAGGCAGAGCCTGCAGTGCAGTGGGTTACCAGGCAGAGCCTGGTAACCAGTGATAGCACTCCTCGTTCCCAGGCTCCGCCTGGGAATGCCCGGTCTTGGAGGCTCCGCCTCCTTTTTGCACGCCGGTTGACTGAGAGATGCGCAGGCAGAGCCTGCAGTACAGTGGGTTACCGGGCAGAGCCTGGTAACCAGTGTAAAGATCTCAGTGGTTACTTCAACTTACGGTAGCGATAGCGGCTGTTTTCGTCGTCGTCGATGCCTAGGCGTTCTTTCCGCTGCTCTTCATACGTCTGGAAGTTGCCTTCACACCAGTGCGTATAACCATCGCCTTCGAATGCAAGAATATGAGTTGCAATGCGGTCCAAGAACCAACGATCGTGGGTGATGACCACAACACAACCGGCGAACGAGAGAATAGCTTCCTCAAGCGCTCGCAGCGTGTCGACATCCAAGTCGTTCGTCGGTTCGTCAAGCAACAGGACGTTGCACCCGCGACGCAACAGCTTAGCTAAATGAACGCGGTTGCGCTCTCCACCGGATAGATTTCCAACCTTCTTCTCTTGGTCCGGACCGCGGAAATTGAACTTGGAAACATAGGCTCGCGAGTTCATCCGCTTGCCACCCATTTCCAACCAATCAAGTCCCCCGCTAATCTCCTCGTACACGCTCTTTTCAGCTTCGAGGCTATCGCGATTCTGGTCAACATAACCAAGCTCAACGGTATCACCGATTCGCAGCTTGCCGGCGTCCGGTGTCTCTTGGCCAGTAATCATGCGGAAGAGTGTCGTCTTGCCAGCTCCGTTCGGGCCGATGACTCCGACGATTCCACCCGCTGGTAACCGGAACGAAAGATCGTTGACAAGCATGCGATCGCCGAAGGATTTTTGCACACCTTCTGCTTCCACGACCAACTCTCCTAAGTGTTTACCTGGCGGGATTTGGATTTCGAGTTCCTCTGGTTTATCCTCGAACTGTTGTGCTGCAAGTTGTTCATAGGACGCGATACGCGCTTTGTTTTTCGCTTGGCGAGCTCGTGGCGACATCCGAATCCATTCCAGCTCCCGAGCCAACGTCTTCTGCCGTGCGGCCGCATGTTTCTGCTCAAGCATCATACGCTTCTGCTTTTGCTCTAGCCAAGACGAATAGTTGCCTTCGAATGGAAAGCCAGACCCGCGATCAAGTTCCAAAATCCACTGTGCGACGTTGTCTAGAAAGTAGCGATCATGCGTTACCGCGACGACTGTACCTGGGTATTGTGCCAAGTGCTGCTCGAGCCACTGAACCGCGTCTGCATCAAGATGGTTCGTGGGTTCGTCAAGCAGAAGAAGGTCCGGTTGTTGTATTAGAAGTTTGCACATGGCAACGCGACGGCGTTCTCCACCCGACAAACGACTAACTTCTGCATCCCCCGGAGGAAGATTCATGACGGTCATCGCCATTTCCACCGAGCGGTCCAAGTCCCACAAGTTGTTGGAATCGATGATATCTTGCAGCGTTGCCATTTCATCGCATAGCTTCTGCATTTTGACGTCGTCGGTGACTTCGCCCAGCAGCATCGATATTTCATTAAATCGATCAAGGACTTGGCGACGCTCGGAAACCGCTTCTTGCACATTGCCAGCGACATCTTTGTCAGGATTCAGTTGCGGCTCTTGAGGCAAATAGCCGGCTTTAAAACCGTTTGAAAGCCGAGCAATGCCGTCGAAGTTTTTATCTTGACCGGCCATAATGCGGAGCAATGTACTCTTGCCCGCGCCGTTGTTACCCAATACGCCGATCTTGGCGCCAGGATAAAACGCAAGCCAAATGTTCTTGAGTACTTCCTTTTGACCATGCTTCTTAGTCAAATCTTCGATCTGATAAATGAATTGTCGATTCATAGTTTATTCTGCGGAAAAGCTTAACGTTTGACTGGAATAGATTCGTACGCTGTGACTATCGCGTATCAAGCAACGAAAGATGATCGTCCGTTGTTATTCCCACTCGATGGTGGCGGGAGGTTTCGAGCTGATGTCGTAGCAAACGCGGTTGATACCTTGAATTTCGTTGATAATTCGCGTGCTGATTCGAGCTAGAACTTCGTATGGCAGATGCGACCAGTCGGCCGTCATGAAGTCGTCGGTGTTGACGCAGCGTACAGCAATCGTGTGTTCGTAAGTTCGGCTGTCGCCCATAACGCCGACGCTTTGCACCGGAACGTAAACCGCAAACGCTTGAGATGTTTGTCGATAGAGCCCAGCGCTTTTGATTTCGGAAACAACGATCTCGTCTGCATCTCGTAAGATGCGTAGCTTTTCAGCGGTGACTTCACCTAGGCAGCGAACTGCTAAACCAGGGCCTGGAAAGGGGTGTCGCCAGACAAGCTGTTCGGGTAATCCAAGTTCCAATCCCAGACGTCGGACTTCATCTTTGAAGAGGTCGCGTAATGGTTCGATAAGGTCAAACCCCAATTCTTCCGGCAAGCCACCAACATTATGGTGCAGTTTTATCGTCGCGGCTGGCCCATCGGCTGCAGCTCCGCTTTCGATCACATCGGGGTACAACGTTCCCTGTGCCAGAAACGTCGCGTCTTGAATCTTGTTGGCCTCTTCCTTAAAGCATTCGATAAAGGCATGACCAATTCGGCGGCGCTTTTCTTGCGGATCTGTAACTCCAGCCAGCACACTCAAGAAGCGATCGCCAGCGTTTACCACATGCAGGTCGGCTTTGAAGTGATTCGTAAATTCACTAATAACCGCCGCTTGTTCGTCTTTGCGCAACAAGCCATTGTCGATGAGAATGCACGAAAGCTGTGAGCCGATTGCCTTCGTCAGAAGTGCTGCTGTTACACTGCTGTCGACACCGCCGGAAAGGCCACAGATGACACGGTTCTTACCGACCCTCTCGCGAATGGCAAGAATGGCTTGGTTAGCAAAATCTCCCAAGTGCCATCGCCCCTCGCAATTGGCAATGTTGTATAGAAAGTTATGCAGCAAAGTGCTTCCCAGCGACGTATGCGTCACTTCGGGATGAAACTGAAGTGCATAGATCTTTCGAGTCCTGTGACGAACGGCGGCGATGGGGCAAGTTGATGTGGCAGCGAGCGATTCAAACTCTTCGCCAATTTCTTGCACTTGATCGCCGTGGCTCATCCAAACGTCGATCTCGTTGGGAAATCCGGTGAACAGGTCAGACATGTCGTTGATACGCAGTCGAGTTCTACCGTACTCGCGAGCTTCGGCGTGTTTGACTTTGCCACCTAGACTCTCGGAAATCAATTGCATGCCGTAGCAAATTCCGAGGATTGGAATGTCGAGATCGAAAATCCGTGGATCGCACTTCGGAGCGTTTTCGGCATACACGCTCGACGGCCCGCCGCTCAAAACAATCGCAGTGGGCTTCCGCTCTTGAATTCGCTCTAATGAAATATCGTGCCGCACAATTTCGCAATAAACATTTTGCTCACGAATGCGACGAGCGATCAGTTGGGCGTATTGCGAGCCGAAATCGAGCACAATAACCGATTCGTCGGAGAGATTGTGGCCGGCACCTAAATCCTTAGCTTGCGTAGATGCTTCTGCGTGAGGCTGACTGGCAGTAATCATTGGAATTTGCAGGGGTCAGAGAGGTTTGGCAGATCGCCAACACCTCGAAAAATGGGAAACGGCAAAGTATAGAGGACGAGTGCCGAATCAACTAGGGTTTGCTTCCAACGAACTCAGGAAGCTTATTTTTGCGAAACCAACGCAATTGCCAGATCGCGAAGCTGTTTCGCGTCTACCGTTCCGGGAGCTTCCGTCATCATGTCCATGGCTCGCTGGGTCTTCGGAAACGCGATTACGTCCCGAATATTGTCCAAGCGATTGAACAGCATCACCAAACGATCGATTCCCAACGCGATGCCGCCGTGCGGTGGAGCTCCGAATTGGAGTGCGTCGAGCAGGAATCCGAACCGGTCCCTGGCAATCTCAGGCGTAATACCCAGCAAGTCAAATACTTTTTGTTGCTGAACGTTGTCATGTATTCGGATCGTTCCGCCGCCCGCTTCGTAGCCATTAATGACAAGGTCGTAAGCGATCGCCCGCGCTGCCGATGGATCGGTATCAAGCATCTCCAAATCTTGCGGCCGTGGCGCGGTAAATGGATGGTGCATAGCTACATATCGCTGCTCTTCCGCATCATATTCAAACATTGGAAATTCAACGATCCACGAAAAGTGCATCTGCTGCGGATCGTATAGCTTAAGTTCAGCGCCCAAGCGTCGTCGCAGACCGTATAGGCCTTTGCAAGTCACAGACCACTGATCGGCGAGAATCAACAACAAGTCACCGGTCTTGGCTTCGAAGGTTGTTTTGATCGCTTCGAGCACTTCTGGTTCAATATTCTTTGCGATTGGCGACCACAGCGAACCGTCTGGTTCGACGCGGAACCAAGCGAGACCTTTGGCGCCAAAGTCGTGCTGAACGAACTCCGTAAGTTCGTCGATTCGTTTGCGCGAGAACTCTTCTGCGCGACCGTCTACTTTGATCCCACGGATAAATCCGCCGCCGTCGATCGCACCTTTGAAAACACGAAACGCAGTCGGCTTAACCGCTTCCGTCAAATCGACGATTTCCATGCCAAAACGCAGGTCGGGAGCATCGTGACCGAAACGCTTCATCGCTTCGTCGTAAGTCATCCGAGGCAACGGAACCTGCAGGTCAATGTTCAAGAACTCTTTGGCTAACCTAACCATCAATTGGTCAATCATGCCGATGATGTCTTCATTATTGATGAAGCTCATCTCGACATCCAACTGAGTAAACTCGGGTTGCCGGTCGGCTCGCAAGTCTTCATCGCGGAAGCAACGAGCGACCTGGATATATCGGTCGTAGCCAGCGACCATCATGATCTGCTTGTAAAGTTGTGGCGACTGAGGAAGCGCGTAAAAATGATTGCGATGAACGCGGCTTGGTACCAGATAATCGCGGGCACCTTCAGGCGTGCTACGACCCAGGATCGGCGTTTCGACGTCGATAAAGTTGTGCTCTTCGAAGTAGTCACGCATCGTTTTGATCATGCGGCTACGGCTGAAAAGCGTCTGCTGCATCTGCGGACGGCGAAGGTCCAAATAGCGATACTTCAATCGCAGATCTTCGCCCGGCATTTCATCTTGGTTCGGCACAAACGGCGGAGTCGCGGAAGGATTCAGGATCTTAATCTCTTCGACTCGGATCTCGATTTCGCCCGTCGCCAGCTTGGCATTTGTCTTTCCTTCAAGGCGATCGGCGACCGTTCCGGTAATCTGCACGACGAATTCGCTTCGCAGCTTCTTGGCAACGTCAAGGCAGTCAGCTCCACTTTCGGGGCCGGTAACAACTTGAGTAAGTCCGTAGCGATCTCGCAAGTCAAGAAAAACCGCTCCACCATGGTCGCGGCTGGTATCAACCCAACCGCAAAGGGTAACGCGTTGTCCAATATGGCTGGCTCGTAGTTCGCCGCACGTGTGAGTGCGCATCATGGCAGTGATTCCTGGTCCAATCCGTCCGCTCCAAGCTGCCGTCAACCGCGACAGCCGGAAAAGCGACAGATTCTAAGAGGCGAACGCCAAATTGGCTACGGCATATCTAGAACCCAACAAAATCCTCATTTTCGAGTGTCAGGCGATTCTGGCTGCGGCGGCTGACCTGGCTGAGGCGGCGGGTTTGGCATGACGTTGTCAAAATGCTGATCGAAAATCATTCCTTGTGGGCCTTGCTGGAAGAATCCTTCCGCGCCCGGGCCTGGATGCATGCCGGGCTGACCTCCGCCGATGATTGCATCCATCCATTCGCGAGGCAGACCAAAACCGTTATTCGGGTTCTCAACGACCCGCATCAAGGAATCGATCACCGTTTCGCGGTTCTCTCGATTGTTTTCAAGTTGGTCACGAAGCGCCGACGCACGCTGTTCGATTTCTTCTAGCTGTTTTGTCCGCCGTTCCAAATCCCGTTCGAACTGGCGAGCAAGATTCTCGCGGATCTGATCTCGAAGTTCATCTTTCTCGCCGTCAGGACTCTGACGATAACGATTGAGGAGCGCTCGGAAATCCTCTAAGTCTTTTCGATCTTCGGGGGACATCGGCGGATGTCCTGGGCCATGCATGGGCATTCCAGGACCGCCTTCCATCATTGGTATTTGGATCCGGCGTTCAATGCGAATATCTTGGCCGGGCATGTGACGCTCTCGGCTGAATCGCTCAGAGTCTGCAAGAGCGGCCTCATACGGATCTTGAAAGTCCCGTGGTCCAGCCACTCGGGTGATTCGCTCGAATTCTTCTCGAGCTCGCTGCATCTGCGCTTGAGCATCCTGGACCTGCTTTTGAGCTCGCCGAAATTCGCGGTCCACAGGATTTTCAGGAGCAGCATTGCCGTAAATATTTGGGTTGCCATAGCCGCCGCCAGGTTGAGGCATTGGCTGTTGTGCAAGCGCGACGGCTTGCCAAGCCCCGAGGCCAAGTGCCACGACGGCACAACTATAAGTCCATTGTTTACGCATAATTGAATACTCCTGAGAGAAACTAGGTGGAAGGATGGAACGTAAGTTTTATTAGTTATCACTGGTTACCAGGCTCTGCCTGGTAACCCACTGCACAGCAGGCTCTGCCTGCGCACGCCTCGTTCAACTGGCGTGCGAAAGAGAGGCGGAGCCTCTGAGGCAGTGCGTTCCCAGGCGGAGCCTGGGCACGAGGAAAGTTACTGGTTACCAGGCTCTGCCTGGTAATCGGGTGAACTACAGGCTCTGCCTGCTTATGAGTTCTGTCACTTGTTATGCCAGGAATGAGGCGGAGCCTCCAAGGCAGTGCGTTCCCATACGAAGCCTGGGCACGAGAGAGGTTGTTACTCATACTCGGGTCCCCTAAAATTGAAAGGCGAACTCTGTATCGATCTTTCAAACTCTGCTAGCTCCTGAGCCATCGAATCCAGCTCGTCTCGGTCGTTGAATCTGTCCAGAGGCAAACCTCGTTCGCTCTCGAGACTATTCAACATCTGATCAATTTGTCGGAAATGCTCATGGCTCAGAGGAAAAAAAGTGTTAGTCATCTCGTTCGGTGGAACTGCGGAGAGGATTGCTTCGAAAGCAGAACTCACGGCGATTGGTGTCGGAATGGACTGCCCGTCTTGCACGTCAACCTCGACAGGATGCATTTCGGAGGGGGCGGAAGCTTGTAAACTGTTCGATGCCGAGGTCGGCTGCGATTTGAAACGACCCATCCATAGCGGCGAGGTGCTGGCGATCACAACAAACACCGCTGCTATTCCCGCAAGCCAAAACGCAGGAGTGCGGCTGCGGCGAAGGTGTAAGTTTCCTTGCTGCAGGTCTGCCAGCAGTCGCTCGATCTTGCGATTCACTTCGTCGGCAGTCGCAAAACGCTGTGACGGTTTCTTTGATAGCAGCTTGTCGACCAAGCTCGCGACTTCCACTGGCACTTGCGGATTGATTGATACGACTGGTTCGTGGCGAAAATTGCAGATCCGATGAAGTACGGAAACAGCAGAACTGCCGCGAAACGGAGCACGCCCAGTCAATGTAAAGTAGAGGACGCTTCCGAGCGAAAATAGGTCGCTGCGAAAATCGATCGCCTCGCCAACGGCTTGTTCTGGCGACATGTATTGTGGTGTTCCCGCAACGATACCCGTCTTGGTCAGGGCCGCATCGTCGACGGTTCGTGCAAGGCCGAAATCGCTGAGCACAACGCGATCTGTTTTATCTTCCAACAGGATATTAGCGGGCTTAACGTCACGATGCACCAATCCTTGCTGATGTGCCGCGGCCAGCGCAGCCGCTGTTTGGCTCGCAATGCGAAGCGCTTCCTCGATAGGAAGTGGACCTTCCCGCTCGACCCGGGCCTGCAGCGAGCATCCTGACACAAATTGCATTACCAGGTAAGGTTGTTCGCCGGTAGCTTCGACGTTGTAAATTGGCAAGACGTTTGGATGCAAAACGGCCGCCGCCGCCCGCGCTTCCCTCGCAAATCGACGGCGCCCTGCCCCGCTGTGAGACAAATGTTTGGCGAGTACCTTCAATGCTACGACGCGATGTAGTTCGGAGTCGTACGCTTTCAGTACGATTCCCATGCCGCCAACGCCGACAACACGCTCGACATCATATCGACCCATTCGCCCTAGCAGTTCGGGGTGAACTCCTGGTTCTAGGAAGTCGAGTCGCGGAAGTCGTTCGGCGTTCTCGTTGTCAGCAAATTCCGGAGCCAAATGAGCATCCGTGCATTGTTGCAAAACTTGAGTCAGTTCGCTGCTAGAAGTATCGGCTGCGAACAACTGGTCAAGTCGCTGGCGGCAATGCGCACACGTTTCGACATGCTCCAGAGTTTGCTGGAAATTGGCCGAGTTCTCTTCGCCTGTAACAATCGAACGTAGATTAGTCTCTTGGCAATTCATCTTGCACCTCCGTCATCAGTCCCACTTGTTCTCGCAACCGACTTGTAACTCGAGACCGAGCGGCGTAGACACTTGCTATGCCTATTTCAAGATCTATCGCTACCGATTGAGCCGATTCCCCTAGCACCGCGGTCCTCCAAAAAGCCTCCCAGGTCACGGGTTCGACATGTTTTCGGATGCGAGAGGCAGCAAAGAGAATGACTTCGCGTCGGAACTCGAGAGCATCCGTTTGCATTGAACATGGGTCTGGGATGCTTTTTAAAATATCCAGCGAGGTTGTTCCGCCGCAGGCCGCGTTTCGCCGCGAGCTCATCTGCGAATTGAGAACTTGGTTACGAGCGATTGTGAACAGCCAATTGCGAAACTTCGGACCATTCGCCTCTGGCTTCCATCGCTCGACCGACTTAAGCACCGCGATCATGACTCGCTGCACCGTATCTTGTGCCTCGGAATCTTCCAAGCCACGCCGACGCGCGAAACTGTAAATGAACGGTTCGTAAACTGAAACAAATTCTTCCCACGCTTCGCGATCAGCAACTTGCGGCAATCGCATGATCAAGCTGAGTCGAGTATCTGGTATTTGGCGTGTCACAGTATTGTCCGAATGCGGTACGATTGTCGTTCGTCATATACTAGCACCTTTGATGCAATCGATATCTGACACTAAAATCGTGAGAAATCGGAAAGTTCGTCTAAACCAAGATCTAATCTTGCTAGCACTTAAGGAATCGTCGTTTGAAAATTGGTTGGATTGGCACCGGCGTCATGGGAAAAGCAATGTGCCGACGTTTGATGGACGCCGGACATGAGCTGAACATTTGGACCCGTAGCCCCGAAAAAGCCCAGGAGCTGTTGGCATCGGGAGCGGCGTGGTGTGAGTCTGCGTCCTGCGTCACGGAAACGTCTGAGATCGTTTGCTCGATGGTCGGTTACCCCGACGATGTTCGGCAAATTTACTTCGGCGACGATGGCATATTGGCCAGCTTGAGCGCCGGGCAGATTGCGATCGATTTTACGACGAGCCAACCTGCGCTTGCCCAAGAAATCTATGTCGAAGCACGAAAGGTCAACGCGTCCAGCTTAGACGCACCAGTTTCGGGCGGAGACATCGGAGCGACTAACGGAACGCTTTCGATCATGGTCGGCGGAGATGATATAATTTTCGAGCAGATGAAACCAGTTCTCGCTACTCTTGGCAAAACTATTGTTCTGCAAGGCGGACCTGGCAGCGGTCAGCAAACAAAGCTAACCAATCAGATCTTGATCGCTGGCAATATGATCGGAGTTTGTGAAGCTCTGCTGTTTGCACGTCAAGCTGGTCTGGATCTCGAGACGGTCCTGCAAAGCGTCTCCACGGGGGCGGCTGGCTCGTGGTCACTTTCCAATTTGGCACCACGCATTATGAAAGGCGACTTCGAACCGGGGTTCTACGTTGAGCACTTTGTCAAAGATCTGGGGATCGCACTTGAAGAGTGCAGGCGAATGAATCTAAAGCTAAATGGCCTCGAGTTGGCCTATGAAACATTTACTGCGTTGCAGCAGGCTGGCGGTGCGAAACGCGGAACTCAAGCGGTTATTCAAACGATCGCTGAACGCGCCGGAGTCGCTTGGTAAGCGTCATAATCGTTAATGTCGACGCATGCGGCAATGTTTGCTTGCGCGTCACCTTCTACGCAACTGCTGCCGATTAATAGTGATGTGTGCTCGGAGATCGAGTTCGCAAGCAGGTACCGTCCTTTACGTACTTATCGCTTACCTCGCCGTCATGGATGGGCGGAGGCACTATTATGGCAATTATTGGAACAGACGACTTTGAAGATTGGGATGGCTTTGTGCGCCAACTGCATCGTATGTGGTCGATGGATAGTATGGCAAGCCTCTCCGTACCCCAACGCTCCGTTCGAGGCGTAATTGTCGACGCGGATGCTGAGAGCAGACAGGGCCTTCAGGTTGTTCTCAGTCGCGCTGGGTACAAAGTTATGACCTGCCGCTCCTATGCTGCTGCGGCCCATATCGTTCATAAATTCGAATTCAATTTCCTGGTCGTCGACTGTGGGTTGGAAGATGGGGATGGCATCGATCTTTTACACCAGTTTGCCAACGAGAAGCGGGTACTGAAAGTCATGACCGGTTATGAATACCAGATCGAAGAAGCGTCGCGCTACAGAAGGTTGCACTGCGATGTTGTGATCGCAAAACCGTATCACAGCCTTGCAGCTTCGCGAATAATTTCGAAAGCTCTAAAGCGTTTTCAGTATCGATAGCGTATTAACCACAGATTGGGATCGCAGGAAATTTGGGGACAACACTGAGCGTCCGGGGCAGTTGCTTGCTTTTCTGGCACCACTGTTGGTTGAAATTGAACGCTATATTCCAAACAAGTTCGACAGCTAATACGACCTTCATAACAGTCACTCGACGCACCTTTAGAGCTGGCTGCTATTTGAACAAGCCGCTATCAGTCAATGATCTTCAGAGCACTCTTGCGAACAATTTTCTTGCAATCGAGGTATTTTCACGTCTTGGCATTGCTCTTGCTTATGTACCCGTCAGTTACACCAACAAGTGTTGGTAATCATCCCCTCTCGGAGAATAAAACGATGCATAAGTTTATGACAGGTTTGGCGTTGGCTAGCGTGCTTGGTCTTTCAGTTGGTTGCGAAGATTCCTATATGGATGAGCAAGCAGACGCGGTCCGTGATTCGGCTGACGCGACTGCGGAAAACATCCGTGAGCAAGGTCAAAACACGGCCGAAACAATGCGCGAAGCTGATGGAACAACCATCACGGGCGCTGCTGAGACCGACGCTGTTGAGAACCGTGCCGACACAGTTGAGGCAAATGCTGAAGAACGAGCCGACAAAATCGAGGCTTATGGCGAGCAACGAGCTGATAACCTTGAAGCTCAAGACTAAGTGCCAACGAATATTCACGTAAGTACTGAGGCCGATTTGACCGCACGGCAAATTCGGCTTCATGTCGACCCAGTAGCTAGGCATGACGGTAACGTACTTGCAAAGATACTGGGTCTTTAACATTATTCGACGTGGAGCAATGAGCGGAAGGTTACGCCATTCCTCTGCGTGGGTCCGTTCCAAGAATCACCCATTTTTTAAGAAGCGCCCATCTACCATAGCTTCGTTTCAGTCTTGAACGAGCGATGCTAAGGCCGTCTTTGGAGCGTTATCCGCCCATACTGTGATAAAGTGATATAGAGCCGCGCGAATCATTTGCGCTGATGACGCGTCGGGCAATTATCTATCTCTATGTTACCAGTTGGCATTCTTGAAGCGGATGTTTGGAGAGCGAGTTTATTGAGCTTGCGAGCCTTTTGCCAATTTGCACAATGCATGAATAGTTAATTGCATGCTCGCAAAAAATTAGATTGGCTAAAAAGTGACGTCCGAGTCAAAAATCGAAGCAGGTGCGGCTGGCTTGGCGGAAGAGCAGACACGGCTGAAGGATGTGTTGTCCGAGGCATTGGAGTCAGGCGACGACGCAGTTATATCGGCAACGATTCATGAGATCGAAGCGTCAGAGCTACCCTTCGTTATATCGCACCTGAGTGAGTCGCAGCGGTGTGACCTCATGGAATCGCTGAAAGCGGAAGAAGCCGCTGAGATGGTCGAGCACCTGCCGCTGGTGCAAGCGATCCAGTTGCTGGAGGAGATTGAGCCGAAAACTGCCGCTTCTGTAGTTGAAGAACTGCACAGTGACCATCAAGCTGATTTGCTGAGCGGTCTTGGAGACCGAGACGCTGAAAAGATTCTGGCCTGCATGCATCCGCAGGAAGCCGCAGCGGCTCGAAAGCTTGCTGAGTATGACGAGGATAGCGCTGGCGGTCTAATGGTGACTGAACTTCTGCGATTCAGGCAGGAGTGGACGGTTCAAGAGGTCATTGATGACTTGACAGCGAACGCTGAACGCTACCGCGATTTCCAAATTCAGTACGCGTACGTTTGCGACCAAAATATGGCATTGACTGGCGTTGTGCCAATGCGTTCCTTGCTGCTGGCTGCGCGGACTCAGAAGCTCGAAGAGTTAATGATCGGCAAGCCGACATGCTTTCAAGAGAACACAGATATGGATCGAATGCACGATGCGTTCGAATCTAAACCGTTTCTTGGCTTTCCTGTTATCGACGACGCTGGACGCTTGGTTGGAGTTGTGCAACGTCGCGATTTTGACGAAGCTTGGCACGAAAAATATCAGAGTCAATTTCTCGCGACACAAGGAATTATTGGAGAGGAGATTCGATCGTTGCCTCTACGTATCCGATCTGGCAGGCGGTTGTCTTGGCTATCGATCAATATCGTACTGAATTTGATGGCAGCAAGCATCATTTCTTTTTATGAACCGACGCTGGAGAAGGTGATCGCGCTGGCGATCTTTTTGCCCATCATTTCCGACATGAGCGGATGTAGTGGGAATCAAGCCGTAGCGGTGAGTATACGTGAACTTATGTTAGGGTTAGTCAAACCGGGCGATGTTTGGCGAGTCTGGTACAAGGAATTCCAAGTCGGGATTGTCAACGGGACAGCGTTAGGTCTAATTCTAGGTTCCATTGCTTGGTTTTGGAAAGGCGACGCGATGTTGGGATTTGTCGTAGGGATCTCGCTGCTCGCCAATACGATTGTGGCTGTATGTTTTGGGGGGATGGTCCCGTTGATACTGAAATATTTTAATCGCGACCCAGCGGTTGCATCTGGCCCGCTGTTGACGACCATAACCGATATGTGTGGGTTCTTTCTCGTGTTAAGCCTTGCAACTTGGCTTTTGATCAGCTAGAGCGGAAGGGGTAGGCTTTCCAAGCGGCATCGAAAATCACTGCAGGCTTTCCATTGCTTGTTATGGTATTTGGAACAACTCAGAATGGATCATCCTACAAAATATAAATGGTCTCACACGGAGGCACAAAGACACAGAGAAAGATGAGAAGGCTTGCTTCAGTATTCTCTTATCTCTGTGCCTCCGTGACTCTGTGGGAAAATCTGGCTTCAGGGAATTCTTTTCGGTTACGAGCCTAGTCTTTTATCGCACCGTTGATGATCCGTTTCATCCCATCCTTGATCATTGCTTGGCCAAAATTGATTAGCAATCCCAGGCGATAATCGAGCAAACGGCAATAAGAAACTTGTAGGCAGCATCGACGATTATTCCACGCATTCCATTGATTCTTCTGGTGTTTGAAACAACTCCGATTGGATCATGCTACAAAATGCAAATGGTCTCACACGGAGGCACAAAGACACAGAGAAAGATGAGAAGGCTTGCTTCAGTATTTTCTTATCTCTGTGTCTCCGTGGCTCTGTGAGAAAATCTGGCTGCAGGGAATTCTTTTCGGTTACTAGCCTAGTCTGTTATCGCACCGTTGATGATCCGTTTCATCCCATCTTTGATCATTGCTTGGCCAAAATTGATTAGCAATCCCAGGCGATAATCAAGCAAACGGCAATACGTCAGAGTCTGCTTGAAATGAACGGCCGAGAATTGCTCGACCGATTTCAGCTCTACCACAATACGGTCCTCGACAATTAGGTCTGCTCTGAACCCTTCATCAAACTCCAAGTCTTCCCATCGAATCGGCACTGATACTTGTCTGCGAACTCGCAGCCCACGCCGTATCAGTTCACGCTCCAAAACTGCTTCATAGACGCTCTCGAGCAATGCAGGTCCGAGGCTCGTATGAATCTTGTAAGCGGCATCGACGATAATTCCAGATATTTCATTGATTTTCATGGTGGCTGAAATAGCTCCGATCGGATGATATTAAAAGATACAAATGGTCTCGCACGGAGGCACAAAGACACAGAGAAGGAGAGACAGCCTTCAGTCGTCTCTTTTCTCTGTGTCTTTGTGCCTCTGTGAGAAAATCGATCTTTAGGGAAATCTTTTCGATTGCAAGCCTAGTCAGTTATCGAAGAGTCTGCTTGAAGTGAACTGCCGAGCAATGCTCGACCGATTTCAAAAAACGCTCGCGCTCGAAGTTACTGTCCGAATCCTGGTGGTGGAAAACCTTGTCCTGGAACGCCACCAGGAAACCCCTCTGGCAAATTCATTCCGGGACCTGGCATGCCCGGAATACCCATGCCAGGCATGCCCATGCCTGCACCCATACCCCCACCGAACATCATCATCATCATTCCCAAAGGCCCAAGTGCTTGGTCAAACTGTTGTTGATTTGACGCTCGTTCGATCCCCGTGAGGAACTGTTGATTCATAGATTTAAGCCCTGCCCGCATTTCATTCTGTGAATTCGCGTCAAGCTGACTTATTTTACTGCGAACTTCTGCGATGTTTTCATCCCATTTTTCCACCATGTCTTTAGGCAGCCAGTGCCCTTCGAATAACACAAGTGTAATTTCTTGTTCTTTCTCTTTATCGCTTCGGTAACGCACGATCGCTTCGTTTGAACTTACTTTCTCAATTGTGTAACTGACGCTATCGATATCTGGCAGCGACTGCTGTTCACCTAATTGTAATTCTGCTAGCACACGGCCAAGATCTTCCATGGCGACATAGGTTCGGTTTACATAGCTGCTTAATAAGGCTTGAACATCGCCTTTTTGTAGTTTTGCAGGCGCAAACTCTTCAAGGTCTAATACTGCATCGAGTGTTTTTACAAACGGATCGTAGGCTTTACTAAATTTAGGATCCTTGGGAATTGGGATCATCTGGCTGTTAAGCACGAAATTCTTTTTGGATTTGAGTACTGAAATTAGCCGCTTTTTCGTTGTCATAAGGTCTGCGTGAAGACCAGGATCAAACTTCGTTCCAACAAGTTGAACGATCTCCTGAACATCCTTCTGGTAGGATGGTGGCAGGAGATCCCAAGCGAAATCGACTTTCTTCTGCTTGGCGCTGTCGAGCATCAGTTTCATAAACGCTTCGATTTCCATGTTTTCAGGAATCGAAGTTAGCGATGTGCTTGAATTGCTCGATGGGGGCGAAGGAGTTGGAGTCGGCGCGATGTTATCCGATTCTTCTTTAGATTGACTTCGCATCTTTGCAGCGGCCGCTTTTGCTTGACGCTGGCTAGCCGAGTTCAGTTTCGACAGTGCCACCGTAATTTCTTTGCCGCCATCTCGCTTGAGTATGACGTTTGCTCCATCCATACGCACAAATTCAGCGACGATGGAAAACTTACCGGAAGCGTCCTCCCAGTTCATTCCCTCCTGTGCAAGCAGACAATTTCCAAGAGCCACGGCCAACGCCGCGGAAATTGCAAAGACTCGGAAACGAGAGATCTTCATTGGACACCTCTGAATTGTGGCGTGGAGGGAGGGAAAGTATGAATTTGCGATGGAATCGGATTGAGCGACGAATCGTGGGCGTTTCTTAGAAGCTCCCCCGCAATCTCAGCAACTGCTGGTCGTTTCCTACGACATCTATTTGCAAACGCAGTTACTATTTTTAGCTACGGAACGCCGAAAGTCACCACTTTCCGCCATGATTTCACGCAAATTGGAAACTTTATCGCGTTTGCAATCGCAGATCAAATTTCGCTCGTAAATTGGACGTCGTGAATTGCGTCGTGTGTTTCGTAAGCGGCTTCGGTGAGCCATTCTGTAAATTCGCGGATATTGACGACGGAATCAGTATTCATCGTAAACTCTACGATTGCCCAATTCTCGCTTTGCGTCACGTAATACGAATTAACAGCTTTCCGGAATTTGGAACCCTTTGTTTCAGCAACTCGTTGCGATGAGAATCTCGAACTTATCCGCGGTAGAGCCAAATTCTCAAGGGTATCCTGAGGAACTCGAAATGAGAATGCGACCAAATCGTTATTGCGTTTGATTCGAGCAAACCAAGACTTGCCGTCGGTGTCTATAATTTTAAGCTCCGTTTCGGAAACTACTTCGGGCTCAAAGATCTCCAAGTTCGTAACAACTTCTAACAAGCAATTGGATAAAGAGAATGCGTCCAACATGTCCGATGACGATTCATCGTCATATTCTACGATATTGCTTCCTAGCGAAGCACCATTAAAGTCGTCCGCGTTTGCGCTATCCACTTCATTGAGTACTTGCGACATAAGTTCTGCAAATATCTGAAGGTCAAAATCGTTTGCCCTGCCTTTCGTAACCAATTGGCTTAGTCGGAGAAGTTCCTTTTTGTCGACACCATCAAGACTTGCGACAGGCGAGAACGGAACCTCCAAGCGATTCAGCTCTTCATATGGGCCTGCAGCTAAGACAGGCTGGAGTGCGATTCCAGTATAACTAATAAGGCCGACATTATCATTTGTCGCAGCGACCGTGGAAATTGAGCCTTTAGGCTTACCCCTGCGAGTTGTCGGTTTGGTTGTTTTTCCTGTGGGCAGTTTGGCGACAGTTTTTGCATGCTCGACCAGCCCTTCCGGCGTTCCCGCGAATACAAGTTGTCCACCTTCCCACCCAGCTTCTTGACCGAGATCAATCACCCAGTCGGCACACTTGACCACGTCTAGGTTATGCTCAATGACGACGACGGTATTCCCTTGATCGACTAAACGATTGAATACGTGAAGAAGTTTAGCGATATCGTCAAAGTGCAACCCGGTCGTTGGCTCATCGAACAAGTACAGGGTTTGACCCGTTGCTGGTCTCGCCAACTCGGCGGCTAGCTTTACACGCTGAGCTTCTCCGCCGCTCAGGGTGGGCGCCGATTGGCCAAGGGACACATAACCAAGGCCGACATCATCGAGTATTTTCAGCGTCCGAACGATTTTGGGATGATCTTCGAAGAGTTCAATCGCTTCAGCAATTGACATTGTAAGCACATCATTGATCGTTTTTCCGCGGAAACGAATATTCAGTATCCTGCTTGTGTATCGCTGACCTCTGCAACTATCGCACTCCACCCACACGTCTGGCAAGAAGTGCATTTCGATCTTGCACTGGCCGTTACCTTCGCATTTTTCGCAGCGGCCGCCGGGCACATTGAAACTAAAGTCGCGTGCGGTAGCTTTCGCGGTTTTCGCTTCCGGCTGTTTGGCAAACAATGACCGAATCTCTTCAAATACGCCACTGTAAGTCGCGGGTGTCGAAGAAGGAGAATTTCCTAGCGGTGATTGGTCGACGCGGACGACTTTGTCGATATACCGCACACCATCGATTGCTCGGTGCGGCCCAGCATGCAAGTTCGCGCGATGCAGTTTCCGCGCAAGTGCCGGGTACAAAATTCCATTGATCAAACTACTCTTCCCAGAACCACTTGGCCCGGTGACCGCTGTCAGCCTGCCAAGCGGTATTGCAACATCCAGATGTCGGAGAGTATGCATATGTGCGTCGCGAATAACGAGCCACTGGACGTCGGCATGATCGTCGATGGGACGCCGATTCGAGGGAATGGCGATTGCTTTCTTTCCACTCAAATAAGGACCGGTAACGCCGGCGGATTTTTTTCGAACCTCGGCAACGGCGCCTTGGGCTACGATTTGACCTCCCAAGTGCCCCGAACCAGGGCCAAAATCACACAAGCGGTCGCTCTTGGCGATAACTTCACGATCATGCTCGACAACCAAAAGCGTATTGCCGTTATCTCGCAATCGATGCAATGCTGAAATCAAACGATGGTTGTCTCTCGGGTGCAAGCCAATGGTCGGCTCATCGAGTACATAGAGTACTCCGCCCAAGCCGCTTCCTAATTGCGATGCTAAGCGAATTCTCTGGGCCTCACCGCCGCTCAGCGAGTTAGCTGCTCTGCCCAGCGTCAAATACTCAAGCCCAACTTCCAGTAAGAAGCTCAACCGTTTCTCAATCTCCCGCAGAAGTTCGCCCGCTACTTTCTGTTCGCTCGTGGTCAATTTCCAGTTTTGGATTCGCGCCAACAAATTCCCTAGCGACATGTTTACCAAGTCGACAATGGTATCGTTGCGAAATATCGCGTTTGCCGCTTCTGCTCGGACGCGCGAGCCAGTGCACATCAAGCATTCGACTTCTGCAACGTACATCTCCAATCGCATTCGCAACGAGGGGCTAGATTTTGCAGCCATCTCCAATGCGGGCATCACACCACGATACTGAAATGAAAACTCGCATGGATTTTGAGCTGATTTCTTCGCAACATACCAACGATCTCCAGTTCCAAAAAGCAAAAGATTGCGTTGCGTGGAAGTGAACGCTCCAACCGGCTTCTTTAAATCGAGAGATAAATCCTCACCAAGCGTATTCAACATGACCTTCGACATCTCTACCGAAGTAGAGGGCCACAACATCAACCCATTTTCCTGCAGTGAACGCGTGGCGTCGATCAGCGACTCAAGATTTGTACCGATCTGTTTTCCCAGCCCTTCACAATGCGAACACCAACCTACTGATGTGTTGAAGGAAAAGTGATGTGGTGTAAGTTCCGCGTAAGACTTGCCACACGACAAACACGAAAGAAATAATGAATGCGTTTCGACCGACCATTTGGGTTCGTCTTGTTTGTCATCGCTCAACGCTAACTGCACTCGTCCGTCACTCAGACGCAGCGCTTGTTCGACGGAGTCGCTGATTCTTGATCGCGATTTGCTATTAATTTCTATTCGGTCGACAACGACCTGAACGTCCTGACGTTTCTTAGGGTCAAGTGCCGGGCGCTTTTCAATCGGAGTAGTAACTCCATCGATGCGAACTCGTGTAAAACCATCGACCAAGAGCTTTTCGAAGTACGAATCGGTTAGCTGAATCTCACTGTAGCTTTTCCGATCAACGATGGGGGCCAAAATCAAAGCCCGAGTATTCTCAGGATGCTGCAGTATACGGTCGACGATCTGATCGACCGTTTGTGTGACGACAGGCGCTTTGCAAGTTGGGCAACGCATCTGAGCTGCGCGAGCCATGAAGACTCGCAAATAGTCATAGATCTCGGTCACCGTTCCAACGGTCGAACGTGGCGTATGGCCAAGATTCTTTTGCTCGAGAGCAACAGCTGGCGAGAGTCCGGTAATGCTCTCAACGATGGGCTTTGGCATTTGCCCAACAAACTGTCGCGCATAAGAGCTCAGGCTTTCAACGTAACGTCGCTGTCCCTCTGCGTAGATCGTATCCATGGCCAGCGAGGTCTTGCCGCTGCCACTGCGCCCGCAAAACACAGTCATTTGATCTCGCTCGATCGCGACGTCGACGGTTCGCAGATTATGCGACTGCGCGCCGTGGACGATGATTTGGTGAAGCGGTGTAGGTTGGTTAGACTTTGGTGTTTTCGCGGGAGCTTTTGTAGACCGCTTCTTTTTGGTGCGAGCCAACTGGCTTGCGAAGTACTTTTTCAGTGCTTCGCCCGTGTAAGACTTTTTCACTTGCGAAACTTCTTCGGGAGTACCGCACGCGATCACTTCGCCCCCTTTGTGTCCGCCATCTTGCCCCAGATCGATAACCCAGTCGGCAGCTTGGATCAAATCGAGGTTGTGTTCGACTACTACGATCGTATTACCAAGCTCAACGAGTTTCTGCAGCACCGACAGCAGCATCGAAATGTCGTGAAAGTGCAAGCCCGTAGTGGGCTCGTCAAGAACATACATCGTGCGTCCCGTCGACCGGCGGCTTAGCTCCTTCGCCAGCTTGATGCGCTGCGCTTCGCCACCGCTGAGCGTCGGGGATGGTTGACCGAGCTTAATGTAGTCAAGTCCAACGTCATGTAAGGTCTGAAGTTTCTCTGCAATTTTGGGAACATTTTCAAAGTGCGTCAGCGCTTCTTGGACGTCCATGTTCAACGCGTCGGCAATTGATTTGCCTTTGAATTCAACTTCCAAGGTCTCTCGATCGTATCGCTTACCATCACAGACTGGACAAGGCACCCACAGATCGGCGAGCATTTCCATGTCTAGGCGTGTCGCACCGTTGCCTTCGCAAGCACTACATCGTCCGCCGTCGGTGTTGAAGCTGAAACGGCCCGCGTTGTAGCCTCTTCGTTTCGACTCAGTTAGCTGTGCATAGAGGGTACGGATCTCGTCAAAGACCTTCACATAAGTCGCCGGGTTGCTGCGCGGCGTGCGACCAATGGGGCTCTGATCGATATCGATGATCTTGTCAAGTTGTTCAGCACCGCTGATTGAGTCGTGCAAGCCAGGAACCTGTTGGGCTTTCATCAGCAAGTTTGCCAGCGACGGCGATAGAATGTCGCTGATCAGCGAACTCTTGCCGCTACCGCTCACGCCAGTAACACAAACGAAGCACCCGAGCGGAATTTCAACGTCGACATTCTTTAGATTGTGGTGCCTTGCGCCTTTAATCTCGATCTTCTTGCCGTTGCCAGGGCGTCGGGCGGCGGGACGACCCACCACTTTGCGTCCTGAAATGTAGTCGCCGGTTAAGCTCTTTTTATTTGCAGACAGTTCTTCGAATGTACTAACGCTGATCAGTTCACCGCCGCGAACACCGGGACCGGGACCGAAATCAACCAAGATATCCGACTGCTGCATCGTGTCTTCGTCATGTTCCACAACCAGCAACGTGTTGCCAAGATCGCGGAGACGCTTGAGCGATCCAATAAGCCGATCATTGTCTCTCGGATGCAGTCCAATGGAAGGTTCATCGAGCACATACGTTACACCGACAAGCCCCGACCCGATCTGTGAGGCTAGTCTAATTCGCTGCGATTCGCCACCTGACAAAGTAGGTGCGGTCCGATTGAGCGTTAGGTATTCTAGGCCAACTTGAAGAAGGAACCCAAGCCGTGCTTTAACTTCCTTGACCGCCTCGCTTGCAATCAACCAGCCAATATCATCCAATTCGAGATGTTCGATGAATTCCAAAGCGTCTGCCAAAGGCAAATTGCCGAACTCGGCCAAGCCTAACCAAGAAGACGCCTTGAAAACCGCACTTTTGCTCAAAGTATGCAGGCGCAGGTTTCTTGCTTGAGCATTCAGTCGTTCGCCTGCGCATGTTGGACAGACGGTTGCTCGCATCAGTTTTTCATGCTGGCGACGCAGCAGAGGGTTCCTAGTCGACTCGCGTGCAACTTTGAGTTCGCTAAGAATTCCATTGAATTTCGCGTAAGCCGCTCGGTTTTTATTTCGCCGCACTCGCTCTTTGAAAGCGACAACAAAATCACCGCCGTTCAGTAAAAAGTCCTTTTGCTCAGACGTAAGCTTTTGCCAAGGCGTGCGAAGCAGATAACCTTTGCTGATCTTCCAACGGCTTTCAACAGCCTCAGTTATGGTGCGCAAACGCGTTTGGTTCGCCTTGGTTATACTGCTCCACGGCCCCCACGCCACAACAGCTCCGCCCCGAATCGAAAGCGTCGGATCCGGAATTAACAAATCAATCTCGTAACTGTACAGGACGCCAAGCCCCGAACAATCTGGACACATCCCCTGCGGTGAGTTGAAGCTTAACAACTGCGGGCTGGGTGGTTCAAACGATAGCTGGCAGGCACCGCAAGCAAACTGTGTCGAATAGTTAGATTCAGTGTCTTCTTCAGGTGATTTCTTTTTGCCCGAATTTGAAGTCGTCGTAGTCTCTGTACTGACCACAATGACCGAGCCTTCGCCGATCCGGACAGCAGTTCTTAAACTTTCGAGAATCTGGTCGCGGTCTGAACGGTTTGAATTTGAAACCAGCCCGGCAGTCTGGTCGGCGTCTGCTTTCGACTTTCCACGACGTTTTGGTGCACTTTTTTCCGTCGTATCCGACGCCCGCAGGTTTGACGACGGGACGTTGCAACGGTTCACAACCAGTTCTATCGAGTGCTTTTTGAGTTTCTCAAGCCGTGGCGGGTTTGCTAAATCTATAAGTTGGCCATCGACGCGCGCTCGGACAAAACCTTGCCGCAGCCAGAGCTCAAATAGATCGCGGTGCTCCCCTTTTTGCATTCGAATCAGCGGAGCGAGCAGTAATACTTCCTGACCCGCGAACTTTTGCGTTAGGCTTGCATAAATCTGATCGACTGTTTGAGCGGCGACGCGTTGCCCGCACTTGGGACAGAAACTTGTACCGACCCGAGCGAACAAGACTCGCAGAAAATCTTGGATTTCCGTTATCGTGCCAACGGTACTGCGCGGGTTGTGGCTGGTCGATTTCTGGCTTATCGAAATCGAAGGACTCAAGCCTGAAAGGTGGTCTACATCTGGCTTCGGCAACTGTCCAATGAATTGCCGCGCGTAACTTGACAAGCTTTCCAGGTAACGTCGTTGCCCTTCGGCGTAGATCGTGTCAAACGCCAGCGAACTTTTGCCGCTGCCGCTAACTCCTGTAAAACATATCAATTTTCCATGAGGAAGTTGCAGGTCAACATCCTGCAAATTGTGCTCTCGAGCGCCTCGAACAACGATTTCTCGATCCACGTGCATCCTTTCGACGCTACCTCGTATAACACAGACTGACATTGATCGTTACACTATTGGACCGTAACGTCATTATTTTGCCAATCGCAAAGAGTGCTGCTTACAAAACAGCGAAAAAATCTACTGCTCGCGGACGACTTGCCGGGCAGTTAGCAGAACCAAATGTAGGAAGGAATTGCCAAGCGGCAGACTGAATAAAGATGATCGCAGTTCAATTGCCAGATGGAAAAACAATTGAGGTTGATAACAACGCCACTCCGCTTACTGTCGCGAAGTCGATTAGTGAACGGCTCGCGGCGGCCGTAATTGCGGCTAAGGTCGATGATCTGGTCGTGGATGGCGACCGCCCGTTTGCCGACTTAACAAAGGCGGAAAGCGGTACAGCAGCCAGCCCGCTGCGGCTTCGTCTGCTTACGGATCGCGATCCTGAAGCTTTAGGTGTCCTTCGCCATTCGTCTGCGCACGTCATGGCGCGTGCAATCA
The DNA here is from genome assembly GCF_056494165.1 of Njordella aestuarii. Lineage (NCBI taxonomy): Bacteria > Pseudomonadati > Planctomycetota > Planctomycetia > Pirellulales > Pirellulaceae > Njordella > Njordella aestuarii. The sequence continues at coordinate 3,920,491 of NZ_CM151397.1, read as the reverse complement.
TGCGGTTGTTCCCCGACGTCTCCCTTGCGTTCGGCCCTACGACTGCGACTGGGTTTTACTACGACTTTGATCTGCCACATAAGCTTAGCGAGGCGGACTTTGCAGCGATTGAATCGGAGATGGAGAAGATTGTCAAAGACGCGGAGGTCTTTGAGCGATTCAGTTTGGGGCGAAGTGAGGCGACAGAGCTCTGCAAGGGCATGAATCAATCGCTTAAGGTCGAGCATATCGACACCGGCCTATCCGATCACAGCGAGCTTGGCTTCTATCGGCAGGGCGAATTTGTAGATTTGTGCCGCGGACCGCATATTCCAGATGCTGGTCGGATCAAGGCCTTCAAGGTTATGAGCGTCGCGGGGGCATACTGGAAGGGCGATGCGGCGGGGAAACAACTTCAGCGCGTTTACGGAACAGCGTTCTTTAGCAAAAAAGAACTGCAAGCGTATCTCGATCAAATGGAAGAAGCGAAACGGCGCGACCATCGCGTCCTCGGCAAAAAGCTGGGCTTTTTCCAAATTTCACCGGAAGTCGGACAAGGCCTTTGTCTGTGGCTGCCTAAGGGTGCTCGGATCCGAATCATCTTGGAAGATTTCCTGCGGGCAGAACTCCTGCGACGCGGGTACCAACCTGTCTTCAGCCCTCATTTAGGTCGCGTTGAACTTTACGAAACCAGCGGTCACTTTCCGTACTACCGCGACTCCCAGTTTCCGCCGTTGTTCGTTGAAAGCGGCGGATCGCTGGTTGATGCCTGGATCGAACGTTTGGAATCGGAAAAAGGGATCAACGCGCAGGAAGAAGCCGCGATGGTCGCCGCAGCCGAAGTGCTTGGATGCCAGCTCTCCGAGTATTCGATCGATGCGCCAAAGGATGCTAAGGTCAACGCCTTAAAGGCTTGGCAAAGCACCCATGAGCGATATCTGGTTAAACCCATGAATTGTCCTCATCACGCCATGATCTTCAAAGCGAGCCCGCGCTCATACAAGCAGTTGCCGTTGAGGCTTTTTGAGTTTGGCACAGTTTACCGATACGAGCAAACTGGTGAGCTGAATGGGATGTTGCGTGTCCGAGGTCTTACTCAAGACGATGCGCATATTTTCTGCACTAGCGAGCAGGTGGAAGAAGAATTCCGCAAGACAATTGAACTTACTCGGTTCGTACTCAAGAGCGTCGGCCTCGAAGACTACCGCGTACAACTTTCGCTTCGCGACCCAACAAGTGACAAGTACGTTGGTTCCGAGGAAAACTGGGTGAAGGCGGAGGCGGCGCTGCGAAAAGTGCTCGAAGAATCCGGCCTGCAGTTCAGTGTAGCCGAAGGCGAAGCCGCGTTTTACGGTCCGAAGGCTGACTTCATGGTACGCGATTGTATCGGACGCCAGTGGCAGTTGGGCACAGTGCAGCTTGACTATAACTTGCCTGAACGTTTCCAACTCGAGTATACCGGATCCGATAATTCTACGCATCGTCCTGTTATGATTCACCGGGCTCCGTTTGGATCGATGGAGCGATTCGTGGGCATGCTGATCGAGCATTTTGCTGGTGCGTTCCCATTGTGGCTTGCTCCGGAGCAAGTGCGTATCTGCCCGTTGAGCGAAAAGACAAACGACTTTGCACTGCAACTTGAGGAGAAGATGACGGCGGCTGGGCTTCGAGTTTCTTGTGATCTGCGAGGAGCGAAGGTGCAAGCGAAAATTCGCGATGCACAATTGGAGTTGATTCCTTACATGGCGATCATCGGTCCCAAGGAAGCGGAAGCTGGCATGATTTCCTTACGCGATCGAATCGACGGCGACCTTGGAGCTCAACCGATCGACGAAGCGATTGCACGATTGCTTAAGGAAGTGGAAACCAAGCAGATACGGCAAGTTGCGAAGGTGGCCGAGGTTGTTGTTCCAGAGCAGACTGCATCGGAAGCCAACGAGTACTGATTTCCGCGGAGTCTTCCTATGTAGCCGGCTTCGCCTAGAAGCCGGTGACGTGTTGGGAGGCTTTACCGTTTCGCCACGAGCACTGCTGGACAAGCCAGCAGTGGCACCCTTTTCAGGGATCTGTTCGTAGTACCGCCTTCAGGCGGAGGCACGCGCAACCAAGCGCATCGTAGCTGGCTTCGCCAGAAGCCGGTGACGTGTTGGGAGACTTAGCCGTTTCGCCACGAGCACTGCTGGACAAGCCAGCAGTGGCACCCTTTTCAGGGATCGGTTCGTAGTACCGCCTTCAGGCGGAGGCATGCGCAACCAAGCGCATCGTAGCTGGCTTCGCCAGAAGCCGGTGACGTGTTGGGAGGCTTAGCCGTTTCGCCACGAGCACTGCTGGACAAGCCAGCAGTGGCACCCTTTTCAGGTACGGTATTCAAAGGCAACCGCACCTAACTTCAACCGCGTTCTAGGCGAACGCAGCTACATGAGGGTTCGAACACCTGCACAGTCGTGAGAAACAGCCAAGTCACCTGGCCTAAAACTTAGGAATTCCAAAGCTCGGAAACTGAGGTAACTGCGGGAGGGATGGAAGCTGCCCAGGCAAGGCTTGAATCTGCTGCTGCAGTGGCTCCAACTGATTCTGGAGTGGCCCTAGAATCTTATTAAGTCCCTTGTCGACTTGCTTTTGAACTGCTTGTTGCGCCGCGGCACTGATCAACTGTTGGCTGATCGATGTAAAGGCGGAAAAGTCGACACGCGGCTGCTGCAATGTTCCGCCGATGGGTAAGCTGATACTTTGACCTGCCAAAGACGCCAGCATCTGATTCTCCGCAACCCAATCTTGTTGAATCGGCACTTGTGCGACCATTTGTAACTTGCCATCAAGCGTTACGCCGCCGGACGTTGTGATAACGACGTCGCCAGCCTTCATCTGCACGTCTTTGTGTGTAATTGTACCTTTGTCTACAGCAAAGGAAATCTTTTGTTCTGGCATTTGAAGCCACAAGTCATCGTTGATCGTATTCGCGTCTAAAGTCAGACCCTTACGCATGGCTCGTATCTGGCGAACAATCCCAATCAACTGGTCCGCAAGAGGTCCAGGCCCCACCGTCGCTCCGTGAACGTAGAGTTTTCCGCTGACAGTTTGCTGCAAATAATCGAATGGATTCAGTTCGGCTCGTTCTACATCCAAGCTAAGCTGCCCTTCGATCGCGGCTACTTCCGAAAGCAGAGGCGCGACGTACTTAAGCCAGCCTTGGCACATTTGTGGCGTGATCGCTACTCGCTCTAAGATCATCTGGGGTTTCTGTGAAATAATCAGAGGTTCCGCAGCCAAATTGCTTTGGATGTCCCAACGCATTGTGCCTTGCGAGATAGGTATTTCAGCTTTGGTAGCGGCGAGCCCATTGCTAATTGTCAATGGCACGGTGCTTTTGCCAAGCACGATGCCGACGACGTTCGCATCGTCCCAACCGATATTCGTACTTGCCGTCAAAGCGTCCGCCCATGAGCCGGTCGAGTCATTGCGGCAGCGCCATAACACAGAGAAAGGCTCGGTCCTCTGGCCTCGAACTTGTGCATAGTCACCAACAAAGGGTTTGAGACGTGTCATCACCGTCTGCATATCGTACGTCAACTGCCCATCACAACTTGCCACCATCTCGACTTGATTTGATTCATAGTGTGATTTGCCAGCCATCGCAATCCATTCTGTCTGAACGGTAATCGATGGCACGTCAACTGAACCGTTGCTGAAAACATAAGTGCCTCTGGCGTCTGCTTTTACCTGAGGCTCACTCCATAAGGTTTCGACTGTCGAACTCGAAGGCATGGCTGTGCTAACGAGGCTGGCTGCTGCCGTGGCGTTCGTTGGCAACTGCTTGACAACTAGATCTTTGCCATCGACCGTGATTTGCCAGTCGACTTTCTCGCCATTCAACCACCATTGAAGCTGTCCAGTTACGTCACCACCGTAAGTGTATGCCCCATTAGATTGAGCATCGGGAGTTTCAAGTGCTTTCAGGAGGCGAGCTGGGTCGATTCGAAAGGCAGCTTGCCCCGCACGTAAATAACCATTCTGTTCCGCCGCTCCGTCTTTTGCTGTTAGTGCAAGCGATTCAGCTTGAACGATAAGCTCGTCGATCCGAGTTGCTGCGAGATCGCCCGTGTTTAAGCTGCCACGATATCTGCCTTGGATACGAGGTTCATTCACCGAGTAGCCGTCACCTTGAACTTTAAGGCCGTTGACTTCATAGCTTGCCGACTGCAGCGCGAGTTGCCAGTTGTCGACGGTACTTTCCAACTGCAGAATGCATCTGCCTGCCAAGTCGATGCCCGGGTCATAACCAGAGATGACTTTAGAGCGATTAATGCAAGCCCCCAGATCGCAATCAACATTTGCAATCGCGGCAGTCGGTGGTACAGGAGGACTGCCCGCTGGAAGTGCAACCAAACGAAGTGGCGTGCTCGTAGAAAAGTCAATCTTTTCGTTGTTCGAATAGAGATTGAGAGACGCTCGGTCGATCTGGACCAGTTCCATGCCTTTCAATTGTAACAGAGCAGACGCTTCGCCTTTCCAAGCCGGTTCTTCCAGGCGGCCGGTTGGCAATACAATTGTAAGTGGTGACGTATCAACGGTGGCTGTAGCGATGACTCTATCACGACCCTGCTGCCGCCACAAAACCGTAGCATTTGCAGTTCCTGCCAGCGATTCTGTGGGCAGTTTAATCCACTGCGATAAGCGATTTTCTAACTTGTCGAAGTCAATTTTTGCAAGTATTTGACCTTGCGTGAGTGTCCCTTGACCTTCCACGTCGCAAAATTCAGCTTTGCAAGCGACCTGAAACTCAGATCCCCCCTGAGTTGCGTCGCTGGTCGGTGTCACTCGCGCACTCATTTGTAATGCGTCATCCCATTGCATGCGAGTTCCGTTGATTTCTGCTAGCAAGTTGCCGAGGCGAACTTCGCAGCTTGCGCGAGGGATGTCGGTGGCGCCATCCGCTGGGATTTGACGAATTGCCAACGTCGCTTTCCCGGACAATAGTCGAGTATTATCCTGCATTACGATCAATTCGGGAGCAACTTGCAGAAGTCGGACGAGGTCAATTTCTCCGTCGACAATAAAATTTGAATTGGGGACCCATGGTTGTGCAAGAGTCGGACTTTCAAATGCAAGAGGAGATTTGGCCGACGCGCGCAGATATCCAACGTCACTCGTGAATTGTAACTGGTCAATCTGAATTAATTCGCCAACCAGCTGTACGTCACCTACCAAGCGAATCTGATTCAGGGACGCTCCACTCTTGCCTAAATATTCTGGAGCATCAATATGAAATTTATCAATTTGCGCTGTGGAGATATTTGCGACCATCGAGGTCGGTGATCGCACATCCACATCGGCCTGCAAAGTGACAGTACCACTTAGATTTTGAATCGGTAGCCAGCTCAGACGGCGTTTTACCAGACTCATCCACTCCAGCGGCATGCCACTGGTGCTGAGGGACAGGTGCAGTTGAGGAGTTGGCTCCCCACCGTCGTGATCCAAAATGGCCGATTGGGTTTTGACTGGTTCGATTTTAGCGCTGAACTGCCCAGTTGAGCGAAGTATTAAGTTGCCTTGACCGTCAATCTCGGCGATTCTACCAACAAAGCTCACGGGTGGAACAGTCGAATAGTCATCCGGTAGTGGGATTACGGCTTCGCTTATGCTGAATTCCCATTGGTTCTGCGCAACACTGTCCCGGGCGAGCACCGTAACGTCCTCGATCTGCAATGTTCCGCTGAAAATGATCGGTTCGCCTGTTGGTTCTTCAATTACCTCTGGCTCAACGGCTTGCCATTTCGCAAGCAACGGTTGTAGCGCTTCCTCGAGACTAGTTGTCTCAGGTTGAACGTCGATAGCAAGCCTTGTCTGACGAATGTAGACATTCCGAATGTTCTTGTAATTTGTAGCGAGATTCCAGAGCGACATCTGAGTTTCAATCTCACCAACTCGTACCAATTCTGCGCCGCGCGAATCCATGACACGAATGTCGTCCAGTTTAAGAGGCGATAGCCACCCAATGCTGATTCCGCCAACCTCGACATGCAGCGGGTCTAAGCCAGCGAATCGATTGATTACTTTTGTTACCAGGTTAGCGCTTGAAAGAGCGAAAGGTACGGCTAGTATCATTCCGACTAGCAATAACAAAAGAGCCGTGCCCACGAGTTTGACTCGTCGGAATTTTTTTACTGTCCGCGAACGGTTGGCGCGGATTTTTCCAAAGCCATCGTCGTTTGAAACTGTGGTGGATCGGGCCATCGAACACTCCTTGTTCAGATTATGTGCGATTCATTCGCACCGGTGACGAGCGACCTTGCGGATCAGCTCGTCCTTTGTATATCGTTTTGCATGGTAAGCATTTTGGTTCGGCGAAGTCAACCGATGCAGTTTTTCATTCGGCAAACCACGCACTCTGGTTGTGGATTAGATAGCAAAGATAGCGTCGCTGCGTCGTAGGTTGGTTCGGTTTCTGCGGGATTTTGTGTTTGGATTTGAGTTGATGTTGACTCCCGCCAGTGATCAACGGTACACACCCCACGATCAAGTCAACTAGGAATCTGTTTGCAGGTGTTGTATGCCAAAATTATCTCTGAATTTAATGTTCGCACTACTTGCGCTATGTAGTGGTTGCGCAAGCGTCAAAGAATCCGACACGGCGCGGACGGGGATCGAGCAGTTGCTGATCAGTTCTGCAGTCGATGATACGTTGAATAAGATAAATTATGCGCCACTTGCCGGCGCTAACGTTTTTCTCAAAACAGATTTGCTGGACTGCGTCGATAAGAACTACGTAATTGTGGGGTTACACTCACGGTTGCTGGCGAATGGATGCAAGCTTGCGAGCTCGGCTGAAGAGTCCGACGTCGTGCTTGAGGTCGCTTCGGGCGGTGTTGGAACTGACCGAACGGATCTTACTGTCGGCACACCCGAAGTTCCGCTCGGGCTTATGGGCAGTGTTCCAAAGCTGACCGTTTTTGAACGCAAGCGAGCAATGGGAACAGCTAAACTGATCGTGGTGGCAACTGATACCAAAACAAATCAGACTGTCATTAACAATGGATTTGCACTTGCGCGAAGCGACCATCAGTTTTGGTCCGCGTTGGGATCGGGCCCAGTCATGTCGGGGACTGTCGTGCAGCAATTGGAAAACCATACCGGTCGGTCGGAATCATTGCTCCCAACGACATGGGTTGGCGGGGAACCTAAGACTGCAGCGACGACGGTGGGATACCAACGTTAAAGTCTCTTTATTCGCGTAAGTTCGATTACGCTTCCGAGCGTTATTGACCGCGCGCTGTAGAAATTTGGCAGTTGGGAATGCCATTGAACCACTCTGTGATAGAATACGCTACTCTTCGAAGTAACATTAAGTAGCGTGTCATGACGGCAGTTGAAGAATATTTGAAGCCCGAGGTCGCTTCGCAAATCAAACGGTTGGATTTGCGAGCTAAGATGATCGTGCGCGGCTTTCTCCAGGGGCTTCATGCAAGTCCGACGCAGGGGTTCAGCGTCGAATTCTCCGAGCATCGGAGATATTCACCAGGCGATGATCCGCGGGGTATTGACTGGCTTGTCTACGCCAAAACCGATCGCTACTACGTTAAGAAGTTTGAGTCTGAGACGAATTTGACTGGCTATCTTTTGATCGATGTCAGCCAGTCGATGAATTACACCTACCGCCAACTACTAACTAAGTTCGACTATAGCATTTGTCTGGCGGCGGCACTGACGTACTTGATGATAGCGCAGCAAGATCCGGTCGGACTCGTAACTTATAACGAGAAAATGGTCGCGAGAGCTGCACCACGTTCCAGGCGCTCACAGTTATCCGCGGTGCTCGGGCATCTGTCGAAGCTTCAGGCCTCAGGTATCAGTAACTTGCCTAACGCCGTACAGCACTTGACATCCATGATGCGTCATAAATCGCTGGTGATGGTGATGAGTGACCTGATCGACGACGTGCCGGCAACTCTGGATGCGCTACGTCGTCTTCGCGCAAGTGGGCATGATGTGATTGTGTTTCATATTCTGGACGAGGCCGAAGTGCATTTCCCGTTCGAAGGTGTCGTAGAACTGATCGATCCAGAAACTCAGGAACGTTTATCAGTACAAGCGGATGAGATCGGAATAGACTATCGGCACTCCATCGAGCAATTTCGGTCTGAACTGAACAAGGGCTGCAGTGAATCGCGTATCGACTATGTGCCTTTGGATACGTCGCTACCGTACGATAAAGCGTTGCTTGAGTATCTTCAAAACCGCCGCCAGCGATTCTAACAGCAGCCATTTGGAATTTGTAGGGAAAACCGTTTGGATGAATATTAGCCGGCAGACGAGCAAATTGTTGGCAACGCGCAATTCAATGATGATTGCGGAGGGCATGTGAATTTTTTGCATGTTTCGTTAGTGGCCGGAATCGCGATGGCGCTTGTCCCCATCTTGATCCATTTTAGTGGTCGCAAGCAACCCAAGCCGGTGATCTTTCCTGCACTGCGGTTCGTCCAATCAACGAAGCTTGTTGCCGCTCGAGGCTGGAACGTCAAACGATGGCTTCTATTGTTGCTGCGAGTCTTACTCCTCGCTTTGGCCGCACTGGCACTGGCATCGCCGCGCGTGAACGGAGCGAGTTTCGCTAGTTGGATCATGATCGGCCTGCTGGCCATCCTAGGTATTTTCGCCGCAGTTGCATCCCTGGTCTCATTTACGCAAAACAAGAACACGACTGTCTCCTATGCAACACTGTTTGTGGCTTCGGTACTCATTGCAATTTCTGCGTTGTGGGGGACGTGGGTCTTGCTGCGTGGGCCAGCGGTCACGATGCAATCGTCATCTGGTCCAGTCGCAGCCGCGATCATTGTCGACGTTTCACCGGCCATGGCGTACCGTACCGAAAATCAGACTCAGCTCGAGAAGGCTAAAGAATACGCAGAATGGATTGTCGATCGCTTAGATGCACAAAGCCAAATCGGGATCCTGACCGACTCCTATAATGATCGCTTGGTCGTTGGCCACGCGAATGCAAAAAATCAACTTGAAAGATTGCAAGTTGGCGGACGTCCAACTGACTTACAGTCCCAGATTGCGAAGGCCGTAGAGTTGGTTCGAACCTCAGAAGTCGAACGTACCGAGATTTATGTTATCACCGATATGGGCACGAGTCAGTGGAATCAAGCTGATCGAGTGCTGCCGTCCATACTCGAAGATGACACGCCGATACTTCTTCAGATAATCGATGTGGGCCGTGAGGGGCGGAGAAATTGGGCCATTGACCAAGTTCAGTTGAGCCAAGACGTTGTGTCAGTTAACAGCGTGGTTCAGGTTCAGGCGACCATCAAATCGGCTCCCGAGACGCCTTCCGATCAAATCATTGTTGAATTGCGTGCTGAGACGAAAGATGCCGCTCTTCCCACGATTCGCGATGGAGAATTAGTGACGCCGTCCGAGGTTGTGGTCGAGCGTAAGATCGTCGATAGCGCAGGAGCAGGCGACAGTTTTCAAGTTTCGTTTCAATTGTCCAACATTCAGTTAGGTACCAATCATTACAGCCTTGCGATTACTTCGGTCGATCCGCTGGACATCGATGACCGCTGGCCATTTACCATCGATGGAGTTAAGGGAGGTGAAACATTAGTTATAGATGGTGGATCTACGTCTAGTACTGATTCATCGCCGAGCGTAAATGCTGAAATACTGAGCTCCATGATTGATCCCGCCCAATCAGCAGGCAACGTGGTTGACCTAGAACAGTTTAAAAGAATAGAGCTTTCCGATACGAGTTTCATTGCACTTTACAATCCCATTGTGGACCTGGATGCATTGACGCTTGAGCGACTAGAGGGATTCGTTGCGCGCGGCGGAGGACTACTTGTCATTTTAGGAGATTCAATTTCGCCGAATCAAGTATCAGGTTCTGGTGAAACGGAAGGGCTCATGAAACTGCTGCCCGGACGACTTGCAAGATTGACGCGCAGACCCACTGCAGATGTGCATCTCGAAACGACGTCAGCCACGCATGGTGTATTAAGAGAGTTTGGAAGTGAGGTAGCCAGGATCCCGTGGTCACGCTTTCCTATCTACCGTCACTGGGATCTCGAAGAACTAAGTCCTGCCGCCGTTCCAATTGTGAGTTACACCATCAGCGGTATGCCGGCGCTTATTGAGGAAGTCCGAGGAATCGGACGCATAATTACACTCACGACTCCAATTCCTGACATCGAATTTGGTGGACATGAGCCCTGGAACGAACTGACCACACAGGCCGAAGCATGGCCGAGCTTTGGATTGATCCTTGGCACTGCACGTTATCTCCAGATTTCTAGTGAGTCTCAACGGAACTTTGAAGTCTCGGAGAACGCGTTCGTCGAGTGGAGCGATTCTGCGATACCTTCTCGATTTGAACTCTTTCATCCCGATGGAACTCTGGAGCAAGTTTCCACTGATCAAAAGGCGTTGGTGTACAATTTTACAAACAAGCCGGGCCACTATAGGCTGCGAGGTCTACTCGAAAGTGCCAAGCTACTCAAAGGTTTTTCTGTGCATTTACCGGCAAGCGCCACAGATCTGACTAGGATCTCGGCAGAGGGGCTTGATGAAAAGTTGGGTGAGAGTAACTATCTCATTGCCAATGATAAAGAGAGTTTACGTGAATCCATTGGGCAAGGAAGATTCGGGCGCAACCTGTCGCCGTTCCTACTGCTGCTGATTACTGGGATTTACTTGGCTGAACAAGCGATGTCCCAGCATTATTATTCGTCAAAACGCTTTGACAAAGCGAAGAGGCGGACATAATGGAGTTTTCTATACAGCCGTATTTTGGCAACTGGGGATTTATTGCGGTCCTCTTTGCCGCCGTGATCGTAGTAGTCCTGTTCTTAAAGGAGCAGCAAAATCTAAGTCGCATGCGACGGTTATCGCTCGCACTGATACGATTCGCCGTTATAGGCATTTTGTTTCTAACACTTTTGCGACCAGGTTTTACTTTCAGTCGTGATGCGACGCCCGAAAGCACAATTGCAGTGGTCGTTGACCAGTCCGGAAGCATGCAGTTGCCTTCGGGGATTTCGACTGAGACTCGATCCGAAATTGCAAAAAGCATCTCGTTGTCGATCGCTTCAGCAGCCGAAACCTTGGGGGAAGGTTCAACGTTGAAGTTGTACACTTTTGATAGTCGGCTTCGAGAGCCTGCAAGCAACGAAGCGGAGCCAGACGCGACCCAGCAGTTTGTTGCGGAAGCGAACCGACTAGTCGAAAAACCGGAGGGGACCGCTACGGACATTCCGGGACCGATTAAAGAAGTGATTGAACGGAACGTCAACCCTCCGTTGCAATCGTTGGTATGGCTGAGCGATGGCATTCAAACTCTAGAGGAATCGTCGCTTTCCGTTCGGCAAATCGCCCGACAGTTGGCCGAATCTGATGTCCCAATGTACGTCGTTGGCATCGGTCCGCGCACGGATGCAGAACGCACGATGGATCAATGGGTTGATGGCGTCCCCGAGCAGATTGATGCTTTCACAAAGAATGTTGTGAATCTGAGAGGACTGCTGCGAGTAGTTGGGCTGACTAACCGTCGCCTCGAGCTGGTGACTACTGTACGAAAAGCGGATGGCACTGAAGTTAGTGTAAACAGGCAAACGATTACACCAAATCGTATCGATCAAACATTGCCTTTTACTGCACCTGTGACTGCAACGGAACAAGGGGCTTTTGAAGTCGAGATCGAAGCGGTGCCGGTTGATGGCGAAGCAACGCTTCGGAACAACAGGCAGATCTGCTTCATGAACGTGCGTGAAACTGGCTCACGATTACTTTACCTGGAAGGCGAACCACGCGCCGAGCAAAAGTTTTTACGCATAGCACTTGCCGATAGCCGAGATTTGCAGGTTGAAGTGCTGCCCATTTATCGGAATACCATGGGAAGTTGGCCGCTGAACGGACTCGCCAACGCAATCAAAGAAGGAACGTACGACTGTTTTATCTTGGGCGACATTGATTCGAATGCACTTGGTAACGAGACCATCGCAGCGATCGTCGATCAGGTTACCGCAGGAGCAGGCCTTATTACATTAGGCGGATACCACGCATATGGACCGGGTGGCTATGCCGAGACCCCTTTAGCGTTCGCGCTTCCATTTAATATTAGCGGGTTTCGTCGACAAACTTTTGATGCAGTTGACACATCTGGCCATATTACTGGACCAGTGAAGTTGAGTCGGCAACGTCGCCACCCCATTTTTGAGTTAGATCCAGCCGCCAACTTGTCCGACCAGCAGCTGATCGATCTCTGGAGCCAAGTGCCTCCGTTTAATGGTGCGAACCGTGTCAACGGGTTGTTACCTCAGGAAGGTATACAGTTGCTAGCGCAGAGTGAACAAGGAGATCCATTGATTGCAACAAAAGGGCTCGGGAGCGGGCGAGTGTTATCAATGACGTTCGATTCTACATACTTGTGGTGGCGTAACGGATTCTCCAATCATCACCGTAGATTTTGGCGACAAGCTGTGCTTTGGGCTATGCAATCCCAGGATCGAGAGCCAGGATTGAAGATATCTATGGATCGAAGACGACTCAGATTAGGTGCAGATGCGCGTTACACCATCGAATGGATTGGTGAAACGGAAAATGAAGCGATGCCTCAGAACCTGGAAATCCGACTAGAACAAACGGGCGAAGAATCCAGACCACTTGTTGCAACGCAGGTCGGCGGGCCCATCGCTAGTGGTGCTATCGCTGCCATGAGTTCGCCCGGGCACTACCAAATTGTTGCTCGAGTTTCCACCAACGACGGGACGACTTATGTAGATCGTTTACCTTTTGACGTCATCGATGACGCAGTAGAACTGATCAAAAGCGCTCCGGACTGGCAACTTATGGGACAGATTGCAGAATTAAATAGTAAAGCAGGTGGACAGCTGCTCTCGCCAGACCAGACGGACACTCTGATCGACTTGCTGAGACAACGATCTCAACGCTCGAGAGTTTCGCTTGTTGAATCACATCACCTGGGGGAGGGGCCGCTTGACAGCTGGATTGTCTTCCTGGCAATCTCAATGCTTTTGACGATTCAATGGCTCTTGCGTAAACGCTGGTTCCTTGCGTAACTCAAGCGGAATTTTCATCGTCGGTTGACTCCGCTTTTTCAACTTCGGCTTTTAACGTGCGATAGCTTTTGAGGCAGTCGTCAATCGCTTTCTTCATACGCTCAAGTTCAGAAGAATTGTGGACGGATGCTTCCAGAACAGGTCGTAAACCGTCGTAAAGCAACTGGTACTGTGTTCGAATTAGGTCACTTATCGAACGAGGAACTGAATGCTGGACAATTATTCGATCTGCAGGCGGAGCTTCAGATTTGTCAGACGAACGATCAGAAACTGCGGTTAAAGTCTGCATGAGATTCTCTCGAACCAAACCAATTTCTCGCGACATGCCATGGAGCCCTTCTGCAATGCGATCCTCTTTGAGTCGATCCGATTGCGCTGAAGTTGCTTGGGTAATCACGCGTCGAATCGATTCCAGTCCATCACGCAGTCCAGTTAGCGATTTGAGTACTTGAGATGCACGATCGTCACTGTCGAGACCCGACATGCGGACATTTTCAGTGAAAGCGTATTTAATTTCTTCCCATCTCGCAGCTTCCTCAGGCGTAAGCATTTCAAGCAATTCTTTAAACTTCAACCAGTTTGCTTCACTATCGCGAGTGAGAGTCTGTACATCTTGCTCGTACGTTGCAATGATCGTCGACATGAGTTCGGACGGATTCATCACCGGCATGATTTTCTCCGCTATGCGATTCATGTTGCGATAGCTGCCCTGCAGTTTAAATGCAGGTTCCGTTCGATATGCGTCGTTTTGTGCCGCACTGCGAATGTACTGGCGGTTGACTTTCAACACAACGTCTCGAACTTTTTCCAGCTTGTTAAGTACAGAGATCATGTCTCGTGCTTGGTCGCTGGAGATATTGCCTTCGAGATCCAGCGGATCATTGGTGCCAATACTTGCCGCACGGATGATCTTCTGTTGGTCAGCAGTACTGGCGCGAGAAAGAGGCAGTAGGGTAGAATTGCTTGTTAGGCAGTTTTCAAGATAGCTGAGTTCGAATGCATCGCGTGAGTCGCCAATAATCTCTCCCAAGTTGTAAACATCGGCCCGGTTGGCAAGCATGTCCGGTATTTGGAAGCGATCGCCGCTTTCTGTATATGGGTTTCCAGCCATTACGACAACGAATTTCCTGCCTCGCAGGTCGTACGTTTTTGATTGCCCCTCCCAGACACCTTCAATTCGGCGAGTCGCATCGCACAAAGAGATGAACTTCTGGAGTAATTCTGCGTTGCAATGCTGGATATCGTCCAAGTAAAGCATAACGTTGTCGCCCATTTCAAGGGCTAGATTGATTCGTTTGACCTCTTCCCGCGCTGATGCATTTTTAGCTTCGGCTGGATCTAACGATACAATCGAATGGCCAAGAGCCGGGCCATTGATTTTCATGAAAACAAGGCCCAGACGATTTGCAATGTACTCCATCAAAGTGGTCTTGCCGTAACCAGGGGGGCTAACTAGCAGCAGCAACCCCATTCTGTCAGATCGCTTGGCGTCTCCGGCTGCTCCCATCTGTTTGGCAAGATTGTCTCCGACTAAGGGCAGATAAACTTCGTCAATCAGTTGGTTGCGAACGAACGATGTAAGGACTTTCGGCTTAAACTCTTCTACTTTTAGGCTGCGAGTCGCTTCGTGTACGAGGTCGATCTTTAATTTAGAAAGGGCGTCAAAGCGAGGTAAGTCGTCCGCAAAGTAGCGACTCATGCGGGATGTGAATTCGTGAAAGTGGAACTGAAGTCGGCCGTGTTCGATTCGAGCGTGATCCCCACGCATGTCAGTAAGCTCCACATGCGGCTTCGCTTCGGACAAGTACTTCACATCCTGTTCACCAGAAGCGAGCAGTAGCAGTGTAGCCAATTCGCTGCGATAATTCGCTGGTGGATCTAGTGACTCGTCCACTGTTGGATGGCGTTCGGCCAAGAACCCATCCACAGCTGCGGTTGCGGTAACCCAACTCCGGTGCGGATTTGTGTTCGTAGCGGCGATGGCCTCGCGGATGTCTTGATACTGGTCATCGAGCAAATGCTGTAGCAGTTCGCGATATAAGTGGTGTGCGCTAAAACTAGAGGACGCAATGTACGGCAGTGGCTTGGAAGCGGAAAGCTTTTCCGAGACGTCGTTGGCTTCTTGAAAAAGTTTTAGAAACAAGTATTCGCTTGCAGGTTCGAGATCGTCCGAGTCGATGATCGAAAGCGAATTCGCTTCTAAACAACTCTTGATCGCAGAAACATAGTGAACGGTTTGCGGCGTCTTCGTGAGAATCTCTTTGACGGTACGGTGGCTGCGAACCCAACGTTCGATAGGTAGCTTCTGCTCGGACGAAATTGCAGAAAACCAGAGGAAGTCCGATTTCCCTCTTACATCTGGGTTGTATTGCAAAATGCCTAACTGTTTCGATTTTTGCACCAGCGCACTCAAAATTTGAGCTGCATCGGCGTCGTGCACACCTCGCATGTAACCTTCTCGATGCCGAGGCTGCATCTGCTCTCTTATCCATTCGATTTGTTCTGGCTTGTCGAAAGTCGCGAACTGTATGGCAGTAATATGCTCTGGCGTATTTGTTTCTAAATCAAGAAATCGGCGGTAGAGATCATAAGCGAGGAATTCGGCGCGATATACTTCCGAGGATTCGCTGCGTAAATTTTGCGACCAGAGATCTTGGGACTCAACAAGGACAGGCAAATTTAGTGGCTGGTAAAACTGAGTTCCGGTAAGATGCAGATTCAAATGATTCGCGCGTGCGACCATTGTCAGTTCGATAGGCTGTGTATTGACAGTAAAAGAGTGCTTGCCTAGTTTGATTGTATCGGAGCCGTCGGCGTACAACTCACGTCGGTCGCGCAATTGTCTCACCGAATCATCGCCGATGGATTTGAGTCGACTAAGCAAGTCCTCCATGCGAACCGTATCATCGAGCTTTTGTAGTTGCTCGGCTATCTGTCGCACTTTTGCAACCATCGAATCTGCTGCCAAGAACGACTGCAGTGCTTGCTCGTTCTCGATGCGGTGGGTACGGGATGCGATGCTGTCGAGAATGCGGTCCGCGGCTTGCGCCAGTCTTTCTGACTTGCGAGAACGCTCTTCGATCAGCAGCGAACGTTTCGATTCGAATGCCGAATAAATCGAAAGCCTTTTTTCTTCCAACCGTTCCAACAATTCATCAAATTCCGCGAACTTACTCTCTAGTTCTTCAATTTGTAAAACGACAGACGTCAGAGTTTCGTCAATCTTCTTAGGCGAATTCGCAGAGTCGATCGCGGCAGCCACGGATTGGTCTAGTAACTTTAATTGGGAAGCGAAATCGGCCTCCATCTCGCCACTTAGCAGTTGTCGAGTTTTGGCAGCGAGAGAGGAGCGGACTTTATTGAGCTCGCCAAACAAATCTCCGATTGGATCGACGATCTTTGTACGCTGAGTGACATCCTCGATATGGAGTTGGGCTACGGTTTCGACTAACAGATCTAAATCGTTGTTAAGCTTTTCAAGCGACTTTTGTAGCGACCGTCCATCGGCGCCCGAGTTGACAGAGTCGATCTGTTCGGCAGCAGACTGGATACTTTTTACATAAGGTTGCAGAGAGTTGTCCGTTAGCAAGAAAGTTACGGCGCGATGTCCAAGTCGTTCGTTAGATTCAACGATGTTTTGCTCAAGTTTCTCGACTGCCGCCAAGTCTATATATTTCAAATCCTTTAAGCCAATCACTTCCCCGCGCAACGTGCGCAACTGTTCGAGTTGGCTGACAAATTGGTCAACGCTTTCGTAGCGTTCACGTTCGATTTTGCTTATTAGATCACTTACAGCGGACGAAGAGCGAGCGAACGCAGCTTCTGTGTCGCGTCGAACGCGCACTACCTTCTCATATTCTTCGATAGCCGCCGTCGCCGCATCGCGGATCTTGACAAGCGGTTCAGAAAGCCTTGCTGTCTCTTCACGGTCTATCCAAAAGTAGCTATCAAGAATATCTGTCGCTCGCTTTTCAAGCTCTGCGTATAAATCCGCGTAGGATTCATCCTTTTCGATCAATTGCAGAAGTTCTTGACATTCGGCCATTCCGCGGACCAGCTCGCGATTACCGATTTTGAACAGAAGCGAATCAGTTGCTACCGCAATCTGAAAATCAGGGCCTACAAAAGGAGTTTGCCACACCTGAGCTGCGTGGTGTTTCTGCGGATCGTTCTGAGAACGAATGGTGATCATGCTACCGTTGTCGAAAAATGCCTGACCATGGCAGATCAACGGCGTATCGACCTCTTGTCGTATCACGTTGTACCTGAGATGGACATAAGTACCGCTCTCTTGGTCATAAAATAAGTACAAGTAGTCTTCGCCATTGGGGGCACTCAAGACGCGTTCGAACTGCAGATTTTCGAAGCCGTGGTCGAATAGCTTATAGTTTCCTGTTTGAAGAAAAAAGCCAGTCGGAAACACGATTCCATGGTCATCGGGCAATAAAGCGCAACTGCGTGCAATGGCGTCGAGCCGAACGACAGATTGCTGTTTCACGCTGTATACAAAATGTCGATAGTTAGTTTCCTGGTATGGCTTGATCTTAAGTAGTACCAAATTACCAAGTACGCAGAAATGGATTTCGGCATCATCGAGCGTTTGATCGGCATTGTCTACTGGCTCGGCATAAATTCCCGTGCCTGATGCTGTGTTATCTTCAATCTTGATCGTAAGGTCGCCGCCTACGCACTCCACGAAGACGATATCTTGGATCGACACATGGGGATGGAGGCCAGATCGGTGTTGGTCGCGAGTGACTCGAGTCCAGTTGAAGGCAACCTGTGTAGGGAGTTTGACTTCATGCACGCTGCGATTGTCAACATAATGCAGCGACTCTTTATCGATTGTCCATTTAAACGCCTTCACATCAGAAAAGTTCTTTCCGACTTGAAAGACCATATAAAGCTTTAGGCCACTCTGAAAGAATCGCAAGAAGGTAGGCGTTTTGTAGTACCGATACAACTCCTCAAAATCACGCAGGAATTGCGGTTGTTGCAGTTGATCGAGTCTCTCCTGATGTGCGTGCTGATCTTCGATACGGAAAAGATTGAAGACATCACTAGGGGCAATCTCGGTTTTCAGGCCAAACTGAACGTTAACCCCCAGAAGTAGCTTTGACCCAATTGCGATTAAATCTCGAGGAACACAGTTGTGATCTGTGGTCACATGCGCCGTCGAAAGCAACTGCGTTTCGATGTTCCCGAAGACTTCGGCGCGGGATTGATTAAGTTGCTTAAAGCGCAACCGAAGATCCGACGCGGCATCGCGCAAACGGTTGCGCAGAACCTCGTACGTTCCGGTTGTCAGTTGATTAGACATCGAGGAAAAGTGGTCTCGTGGCCGCGGTCGATCGTGGAACGGGGAAGCGAACGCGCAAATTCATTATTGAATGGTTACGCGTCTGCAGACTTCGAACATGACTAATTGGGTTAGTCGTCGTTGCTGATAACATCGCTCACCGACTTGTCAGTCAGGTTCAACGATTCCGCCATGGAAAGGAGCTTGATAATTCCCTGATTGATGTTTGAGCCTTTTTCTTGCGACATCATCTTTCCTAGCAGTGCCGCAACCGATAGGTTTCTTACATCGGAGCTATCGATGGAAAACTGCTGAATCAACTTTTTTAGGCTTTGTTCGAAATTCGATGGATCACCATTGAAGAAAGTATTCTTGACGTCTGAGGCAACTTTCGAGTTATTTACAAAGCTGTCGATGGCTTTACCGCCCTTCACTGCGGCGGAAATTTGACGGAAGAAGTCACCGTCGCCGCCAACAATATCGATGTTGGCAGACTTGAGTGCTTCCGCTAGCACGGACGCCTGGCTGATCGCAATACCGCGTTGTGTTTCGATTGCCTGAAGTTCGATCTGCTTATCCTTCTCCAATCGAAGTTTAAACTCTTCGTGATCGCGACCGACGCCATCCAACTCTTTCATTGCCGTCGCTTTGTCTGAAATGCCTTTCGCCTCGCTAGCGAACTTCTCCTGCAGCACGTGCGCTTCAGCCAAACCAAGCTTTTCGGTCGCTGCAGCTTTTGCTTCCATAACGCGAGCTTCAGCAAGACCTTGAGCGGCATTTTCTGCCGTCGTGCCTTCAGCCAACATTTTCATAGCGGCAGAATTGCGTTCAGCACTGTCTCGTTCGGCGTCGGCCGCGATGCGGACTTTCTCGGCGTGGAACTCGGCGGCTTTACGAGCAGCTTCGGCCGCTTTAATCTCTTTAACAAGCTCCTGTTCGGCGCGCATTTCAGCGCCCATAACTTCGACTTTTTTGCGACGCTCGGCTTCAGCGAATTGTTCTGTATCTTTGATCTTCTCTTTCTCTTCGACGACGGCGCGTTCTACTGTGACGCGTTCTCGAATGACGTCTTGAATGTTACGCTTTTCAATTTCGATCGCTTTCTCTTTTTCGACCTCTGCAACGCCGACGACGCGCATGCGCTCCATGGCTTCCAGCGATCGGTCACGATCAACTCGTTCGATTTCTACCGCATCAGTGCGCTCTTTATTTCGTTTAGCGACCAAGATCTGACGCAATTTGTTTTCTTCGGCTACACCAATTTCTTCGTCGGTTGCGATCTTCGCACGTTCGGACTGCAGACGATTTTCTTCTCGGACCTTGGCAGCGGCGGCATGTTCGCGTGCTTCAATTTCGGCCACTTCACGCTTCTGTTTTTCGACCGCTTCCACACGCTGACGTTCGAGTTCTAAAATTGCTTCTTGAGCTTCGACGTCCTGTTTCTTGAGAGTCTTTTCTCGTTCGCGTGTAAAGAAATTTTCCTTTATCTTTTCGTTCGAGGTAAGCTCGGTAATTTTCTTGATGCCCTCAGCGTCCAGAATATTGTTAGGATTCAGGAGTTCGAGTCTCGTTTGCTCGAGGTAGTCGATTGCAGCATCGTCCAAACGGTAGCCGTTCAAGTCCGTTCCAATGACTTTGAGGATTTCTTCCTTGAAACGTTCGCGTTTATCGTAGAGTTCGACGAACTCAAATTGCTTCCCAACAGTCTTCAATGCTTCCGAAAACTTCGCGTCGAATAGTTCTTTTAACGTTTCTATCTGACTTGCGCGTTTGGGGCCAATCGACTGCGCGACTTCTTTCATCTCGTCATCGGTCTTGTCGATGCGGATAAAGAAGGCAACGCGAATGTCGGCACGAATGTTGTCTTTACAGATCAGGCCCTCCGCCCCTTCTCGTGCGATCTCAAAGCTCTTGAGAGTGAGGTCCATTTTTTCGGCGCGATGCACGATCGGAAAGACGAAAGTTCCACTTCCCGTCACAACGCTAACTCCGCCGCGGCCTGTACGCACGATCGCTTCGTCAGGTCCTACACGCTCGTAGAACTTTCCAGCCAAACCCAAAATTCCGGCGATGACAAGAAAGATTGCTACGAATCCGATGATGCCGTAAACCATATTTGTCTGAAACCTGTTGTAAATCGAGAGAGGAAAAGGCGGCAAACGTCAAAAAGTGCGACCTCAATCGCCGCAAATTATCTTAATCGGGATCCGGCTGACTGGTACTTTTTAGAACCGGATCCAAGGAGGAAACGTGATAAATTCTCCTTTTCTGGTCATAGTGCGTGATCCAAACTCGAGCTCCCCGGGCCAGATTCGCACCATCTGTAACAACACTTAGTAATAGCGGAGCACCATTGGTTTTGTATTTTACCTGGCCAAAGGTCGCGTTCGCTTCGGTACTGCTAATTTCACACTCTTTGCCAATCAATGACATGGCGGTGATGTGCGAGCTGTTTTCCCAATCCCGAAGTGGCATGGTAAACAATTTCGTAACGGGCAAAGTCAGGACTACATTCCGAATGACAAGCACCGTGGACCAAACAAAACCTACTTCCCCAAACAGCCATTGATCGACGGCGAGCCACAGCGTGATGGAAACTCCCCACCAAGCGACCGAAAAGATAGCCATCCAGAAAACCAGTGGCATATCGCGGACGTTCAACCACTGCAGCAGCGTCGCTAAAGCGTCACCGACGCCAGTATGCACACCGTCACTTGGGGGTAACGGTGTGCTATGATGGCCGCCGTGAGACGGGATATGATTGACGTCGACCGAAAGTGGCTGGTCGGCATGGCCGGGCAAATGACCTCCGCTTCCATGAAGGTCGGCCCCGCTACTGTCGTGAAATTCGATCGAAAAAAAGGAAGCGACCAGTCCCCAGAGCGATGCCACAATAAGAAACATCGTGGGCAAAAACATCGGTCCAGAAAACAACGTCTGCAGAGTTTCCATAGGTTTTCGATAACGCTACTAGCAAGTGGCAGGGCATAACCAATGTCTGACTCAATTGAGCGCATCTTTGGCCGAAATAATGGCGTTCTGACCAGCTTGCTCTTGGAGATCGACGCGTCTAAGTATAACTCAGCTGAGCTCTGTTCGCTTTGGTTGCAAGATCGCAAATTAGAAAATTGCGTTCGGCTGCGTATCGTCACGAACCGAGCTGCCTGCGAGACTACTGCGATATGCAGAACTGAGTTTGCGATCAACCGTCGACGTTGGCTTCGCCTGTAACGTCTCGCGCTGACATTGCTATTCGGCGAACCGTTTCATCAATGTCATTGCGATCAAACCCCATCTCCGCCAACGTCTCGAAAAGATGCTGGCAGAACTTGGAGAAATGTGAGCGCTGGATATTTCGACCATGGTGTACGGCAGCTAGCGAACGGCCTGAATACTCTTGAGGCCCTCCCAAGGCCGCGGCAAAGAACTCCTGCTGCATGCTACGAAGTTTATCGATCGACGAATGTTCAAAAAAGGGAGCGAGTTCGGGGTCCTTTAACACTCGCTCGTAGAAATCATGGACTAAAGCGTCGACTCTTTCTGCACCACCAATCCGCTCGTACAAGGAAGAACTGTCGGACGGAGAATTCATCGGAGGAACCTTTACGATATAAACACACATTCAAGTCAGTTTGCCGCCATCCAACGGACGTTCCGGTCCGTTCAATTCACATTAAACGCCAAATGCCATCAAAATTAAAGCATCGATTTCCTTAATCCAGCAAGTTCTATTGTCGCGGGCTTGTCCTGACTTACGCAGCAAGCATTATGGTCCCAAGCCGCACAGTCGCCTGCGTGTTTGGCAACGAAAGCTTGGCTAAACTCCAATATCTTCATTCCACAGTTCCGGATGCTGCCTAATAAATTCTCGCATCAGTTGTATGCATTCTTGGTTTTCTAGGATTTCGAGCGACACGCCTCGAGAACGTACGTAGTCTTCAGGGCCTTGAAAAGTCAAATTTTCTCCAACGATCACGCGCGGGATTTTGTAAAGCAAAACGGTGCCGCTGCACATATCGCATGGTGAAAGAGTCGAATACAAAGTTGATCTCGCATACTGCCTCGCAGTCAAGCGGCCCGCATTCTCGAGGCAGTCCATTTCAGCGTGCAAGATCGCGCTGCCCTTTTGAACGCGTCGGTTATGTCCGCGTCCAACAATCTCATCGTCGATCACCAACACGGAACCTATTGGTATACCGCCTTCTTCAAAACCAAGTTTTGCTTCGGCAATCGCTTCGCTCAAAAATGAGGTCATGTTGTTGTGTTCCAAGCTCTTCGCAAAAGTAATGAACTGAAAAGTGCATCTGCTGGTAACGCTAGCAATTGTACACGAGCTGAAGAATTTTGGAAAATCTTCAATTGGAAATGCAAGACGCCGTTGATTCTGGCGATGAAAATCTTCAAGCTATGAGCATCACGCGACCAGCGATGTTCGAATGTGTCGAGCTGTTAGGTCGCAGGTGTTATGGTGAGGTCTGTTGTTATGGCCAAGAATACTGCGAAACCGGCTGCTTCCCCTGCGAAGAGCCCTGCCCCAGCAAAAAATGCAAAACCTGCTGCGAAGGCAAAAGCTAAGAAAAAATAAACTTCAATAGACCGTCGCGACAACAATGTGCGATGTGTCCGTCGAAACGTGCGTTGGCTTCGTTGCTTCCGAAGCCGACGCCTCTTTTCTTTAAGAACCTTCTTGCTTTCACATCTCGAAAGTTGTAGCGGACTCACCCTCAGCGAAACCTTCGACGATATAAATCTGCTTATTCCAACCGTCGACCGTAATTGTGTCGCGTTTGCCCGAAGGCCAGCGTACTTCTAAGGTCACGGAATTCGTCGTAGTTGACTTTGCCGACGTAAAATTCAAGAGTCGTTGCGACGTTGAAAGATAAGAACCACCGCCAACAGCGAGTCTCAATTGTTTCTTATCGTCGTCCTGCAAAACAACGGTCGCGCCTACTGCATTGCGGTTGCTGCGAGTGCCGATCAGACGCACTTGGAGATATCTTCCGTCGGTTTCTGTGATATTCTGAAGTATGTGCGAAGGTTCGTCCAAGTGGCTGACTACTAGATCCAAACGGCCATAGCCGTCGCCATCGAACAAAGCAAGGCCACGAGCTGCCCAATGCCCTGCGAAGTACCCGTCCATTTCAGGGCTTCGATCAATGAAACCTTCAAGCTGGTTCTCTAACAAACTCGGGCGCTGCAAATGGTCAGGATTTTTTCGATCGACGTGCCCGCTGACGACGAGGATTTCTTCATCGCCATCCAAATCCAAATCTGCAAACGCAGTTCCCCAGCTAACTTGCGACGGTCCAAGAAGTCCGATGCCCGCATGGATTGTTCCAAATCGATATCCCATGCGACCACGGCTCGAGTAGAGTGCTGGTAACTCTTTAGCGAAGTTCGTTACAAAAAGATCTGGGCGCTGATCACTCTGGAAGTCACCGACGGCGACGCCCATGCTTCCTTGATTGCCACCATTGCCATCAGTTGCACAACCCCACTGAATCGCCGATTCCGTTAGCTTTCCCCCGCCATCGTTCAGGTAGAGAAAATTTCTATCTTCGTCATTGGCAATGTAGATATCACAATCGCCATCCTGGTCGATGTCGCAGCAGACAACTCCTAGACCGCGACCGCCAGGAATTAATGCATAGGCCGAGCTTGATTCGACAAATTTTCCTTCTCGAGTTTGAATAAATAGTTTATCGTCGATGCCTGGGAATTGAGTTGGCGAGCAAGCTCCGCGCGGGCTGCCTGGTAGAGACAACGTGCAGACTGGATTGTTCTCCAGTGACCAGTTCCCATAGTGCGCAACATAGATATCCAACAAACCGTCGTTATTGAGATCCCCCGTCGCAGCAGTCGTGCTCCACAGGTTGTCATTAAGCTCTAGTGATGATGTTGCATCTGAGAACGTGCCATCCCCATTGTTTATTAGGAGTTGCAAGCTGCCGAATCCTGAAACAACAATATCATCAAAACCATCGGCGTTGATGTCGTCGCAAGTTATTGCATGGTTGTACCAGGATTCGAGGTTTATAGCGGAGTTGTTGGTCACGTCGGCGAATTCAAAGGGTCCGCTTCCACGAAAGAGTTTGCCGCGGCGGCCAGCCATAGAGCTGGGGTCGGGAAAGTAGCCGCCGCCAGCAAACATTATATCGACCAAGCCGTCGAGATCGAAATCGAACACGCTAACGCCGCCACCCACGAACTCGATCATTCCAAAAAGTTCGCTCTCGTATCCGCTGGTGATTGTGTGTTCAACTCCCGCCGACTCTGTTACGTCTTGAAATTGAAAGAGTGGTATAGTCTCCGGTACATTGGAAGAGGCCAAGCCGTTCACTGCTGACGTGCCCACGCCGGCTGTACCAGACACCGTAGGATCTGGTTTGTCCTGCTTACATCCACCGACGAAGCATGCGGTGAAGCAAGTCACGAGGCACGCGACAATCGGAGTTCGATATTTGAGGCGGCAGGGATTCATTGGCCAACATTTTCCACAGCATCTCGATGCTTCTGAGCCATTTCACTGTTACCGGCGGCAAAATAAAAGCGACTTAGATCGAGATGCGCTTCCTTCATATTCGGGTTCAGGGACAGCGCAGTTTGTAAATGCTGGAATCCCTCCGGTCGGGACATCAGGTTCATCAATAGATGACCGAGCTGATAGTGCGCGTCGGCATTGGCTGGATCTTGGGAAAGAGCTTGCCGGATCGCAGCAATCTGCCCCTGCTTACTAGTGGACTCCTCTGCAATGACTGCATGTTCAGCCGCTTTCGCCTTTTGACCAGTCGCCTGATAGGCAACCGATAGCAATTGGTTAGCTTCGGTATCCTCCGGCCAAGCTTGAACGAGTGGCACCAACGTAGTGATGACTGCTTCGTAGTTTTCAACGCCTTCGTACGCTTGAGCGCGGAATATCCTCGCGCGACTATTTAGGTCGAGGACAATAGTTTGACTATCGAAATACTCGTTGACCTTCTCGAATTCCCCAATCGCCAACAGCGTTTCGATTTGGCCGCCTTCCGCTTCAGCGTCGTCGGGGCGAACGTCGCTATACATTTTGAAGAAATCGTATGCTTTCCGCGGATCGTTCTTGCGCCAATATGATTTGCCGAGCTCTAGCCAAACAGGCACATAGTTCGGCTCTTTTTCATAAGCCGTCTCAAACTGTGTCAGGGCGTCGTCGAACAGGTTCGCCCTTGCTGCTAGCATGCCGGCTAAATAGTCGATGCGATAAGAATCGGGTTCTTGTGTCTTCCAAAGACCAAGCACGCCAAGAACGCCCTCTGTTTCGTCCAAGCGCATGAGCCCACGCGCCAGGGCCGTCGCATTCTCTGCAAAGTCAGCCTGATACGACTCCAGCACAGTATCGACGATTGCCTTGTCCATCGTCGACATCGTGTACTGGACATCCAAAAGCAACTGCTCGTGATCTAGTCGTGGTTGGTTGTATTTCTCAATCGCAGCTTGATCGAGCGCGCGATCGGATAGCTCAAGCTCACCCAGGTGACGATAGGCTCGGCCACGTAAGAAATTCGTCTCGCCAGTGCGTCCCCATTTGTCTTCGATGGTACGGATATGTTCCAACGCAGTGTGTGAATCTTCGACTTCAAGCAAGCGGTAAACTTGCTTTGTCGCCGTGGACCATAGATAACTGCGGTAGCCGTAAATCGACAATCCGATCAGCACCAACGTTAGTACTGTCAATCGAATTCGCTCAAGTCTATTCATCGTTTTGGCGGACAAAACGGGTTTCCTTTTCGTAAGCAGTCTGCGAGGTGTCGCAGGTGGATCCAGTTCGTCCACGTCTGTATGTTTCGAAAGTGCCATTCAATAAGCGTCAAAAGTGTCTGTAAATGTCGGGGCAACATCAACCCATTTTAGTATCAATCGAACCGTCGTGACTTCCAGTATACCACGCCGAATTCCGAATATTCGATGCATGCGTTGCTTTCGAAGATTGGAAAGCCGGGGGATTAGTGCCGTGTCGAGCTTTGCGACAATGTTTGGTTGTTCTGCAATAAATCAATCGCCAAATTTGTTGTCCATGAGCACTTCCTGAAGCCACTGAGTTTGTTCGGTGCGAGTTCTAGTCAAAATATCTTCAGGAAGATGTGTGACAGGTCCGACTTTGACCGTAACCTGAGCAGTCATAATCAAAGGCACCCAAACGTCCGCGCCGATTGGCGAACCGCGAAGCCATAGAGGGACGATGGGCACGTTTGCTTTTTTTGCAACTAGCAGCGCTCCAGCTCGAATCGATTGGATCGGCATACGTGTCCTGTTGAGTCGGCCTTCAGGAAACATTCCAACCAATCGCCCTTCGCTGGCAAGTCGGATTGCTTGTTTTGTCGCCGAGCTATCGTTGCCGCTACGAGTTGTAGGTATCGCTTGGAAAAGCCGGAGGGCTTTACCGAACAAGGGATGCTTAAAATACTCAGATGCAACCATCCAATGTACACGGCGGCCTGCAGCCAGCTGTACAAAGAAGGGATCTAAAGAGCAGCGATGGTTCGCCACGACGATCGCACCACCGGACGTAAAGTCGGTGATCTTCTTCGCATCCATGATGCGCACCCGCCACAGTAGTCTAGCAATCGTGTACGCAGGAGCATACAAGATTTTCTCCCAAGTCGAATACTCGCTTCTTTCAGCGAGCATTTCACGAATGCGAAAAAGCATGTAGACCAGAACACTCATTAGCACCAAAACGGAAATAAAACTTGGTACCATTAGCCGCCAGCCATCCAGTCTGATTCAATTGTAAGCTCAAGTTCAGTCAATTATCATCGAATCAACAAAAACGAAGTCCTGCCGTTGGCCCAACTGCCGTAATGGTGCCCTGCCCAGTTGCTAGCGAAACTGCCGCTTCGTTGAACTGATCCAGGCTGACACTGGCATAGTTTTCCAAGGTCTTCGTCAACGGCTCGTACAACTGACGAAAGATCCAGTTGTTCCCGATGGAGAACAAACGGTTGCTCGGTCGCTCTGCTGCGAGAATGATTGACGAGCAGATGCGATTCCTGACCAGTTCAAGCTCGCGCTGTGAGAGCGGGTTTTTCTCGACGCCCAACACGACTTCGCGGCAGATCGTCCAGTTTTCTTCTGCATCTTCGGGCGGGCATGCAAGGATTGTTGCTACAATCCCAGTGTCGTCAAAATGTTGAGTAAACAATCCTGCTGATTCGGCCAGTCCCGTGTCGATCAGAGCCCAAAATAGTCTTGAGCCACCGTCGTCACCGATGGCACTCGACGCCATCCGATAAGCAAAACGGTCACTCGACTTGCGATGCGGAGCACTTTGCAGTTTCACGACGTATTGCTGGTTGGCGATCGCAACAACTTGTTCAACAAACAATCGCTCCGGAGCAGCAAGTGCTGGAGTAATCTCAGGCGCTTTCGATGGTTCCCAGTCGGACGTTAGTTTCTCAAGCTGTCCGACAAGTTTATCGAAATCAACTGCTCCAGTCGCCACGAAACAGAGATGGTCTGCAGCATAACGTTGCCGGTGATAATTTCGCATCCCAGTCGACGTCAGAGTACCGACAGATTCATTAGTGCCTAGTATCCGGTTTGCCAAAGGGTGCGAGCCGAAGTATTGCTCCATCGACAACTCTAGTGCACCATAGGGTGGTTGGTCATCGTACATGGCAATCTCTTCTAAGATTACTTTGCGCTCGGTCTCAAAATCTTCATCACGCAACGACGGACGCATAAGATCTGTCAGCAAGTCGACCGATTGCGATTGGTATTCAGGGATCACATGCATATAGTACACAGTGTGATCTTCACTCGTGTAAGCGTTTGAATTTCCGCCTAATTCGTCAATCTCTCGATTCACCTGTTCCGCGGTTCGTCGCTGCGTACCTTTAAACTGCATGTGTTCAAGGAAGTGGCTTACGCCGGAGAGTTCTGCGGACTCATGGCGAGCGCCTGCTTTGACAAAGTAACCGAGCGATACGCTCAGTGCAGCATCGTCGATTTCAGCTACAACTTGCAGCCCATTTGGAAATGTATGATTTCTAAACTGCATATTCGTTTTCGAGTCTTCGTTCGCCTAAAGTTACTAGCGTCTTGTTTCGAGGCTGATACTCTGTTGCATGTTGCTTTAAGGTATCAATGGTCAGTCGGTCGACTTTGGCAGAAACCTCGCGTCGGTCAACAATTCGATGCAGATAGTACCAGTCCGTAGCATTCTGCGACGAACGCGATGTGCAAGATTCTTGCTCGAATACCAACGAAGTTTTCACGCGGGCCTTCAGACGCCGCAGTTCGTCATCGGAAATGCCATCAGCCAACGAATGGATCGTCGCTAGAATTACGCTCAGCGTTTCACCGGCGCGTGCCGTGGTTGTGCCAGCGTAAATGATCGTTGACGACCGTGTGCCGATTGATTGTGGAGCCGCAGAAACAGTGTACACGAGTCCGCGTTTTTCACGGACTTCAGTGAATAGCCGTGAGCTCATACCATCGCCAAGAATATTGATAAGTGCTCGTGACTCATAATATCGTTCATGGTCATACGGCACAGCATCGTAGGCTAGTGCGATTTGCGTCTGGCTGGTCTCTTCATCGATATGATCGTAGCCATCGCTCACTGGGATTTCAGCAATGTCACGAGGATTACCAGAATTCCAATCCGATAAAAGTGTTTCCACGGCGTCGATCGTATTTTGATAATCGATGTTGCCAGCAATCGATAGAATACTACCATGTGCGTGGATCTCATTTGCGTAATAGCGTTTAACATCCTCGAGCGTAACGCCTTGTACGCCTTCGGCGGTACCTGACGAATTGCGACCGAAGACTTCTCCATAGCGAAGCCGTCGAAGCCGAATCAGGCAGCGCTGGACGGCATCATCTTCAAGTGCCGATAGTTCCTGGAGCGCCGTCAGGCGTGAATCATCCAATTGATCTTCTGGAAAGTGCGGGCTCTTGAGAATCTCGGCATAAATCGCAAGCGCATCAAACAGGTATTCGTCGATCATGGCCGCCGAAAATGAACTGTGTTGCGTCGATACATGGCTATCGCGTTCCACGCCCAGAAAATCGAGATCTTCTACAATTGCACGGCTGCTGCGCGAGCCGGCTCCACGCTGCATCATCTCAATTACAATCGCCGCCAGTCCCTGTCGGTCCGCCGGCTCGTTGGCTGTTCCAGCGGGGACCATCATCGTGAAGGCTGCCGAACGCAGATGCGGCATCCGTTCCATGATCAGAGTCAGGCCATTTCCGAGCTTGTGCACGCGAACTGTTTCAGGAATGGTCTCTCCGAGCGTAGAAGAATTTGACATCGTTCGTCTGCGTTTCCGCAATAAAACCTTGTAAAAGTGTGCATATCCGCGCGAATCGTCGCACGAATACTTCAAAGCTCGATGGCCGTGTCTCCACCGCTTACGAGAGTTTATAGCACCCTAAACTATTCTTCAGATGCCACAAGCGGTGAAACTCCGCCAATTCCTAGCCGTTTTTAGGGCGACCGCCCGACTTTTTCGCTCCAGTCGAACCAGAGGGTTTCGAATCGTTGGATTTTGGACTGGCTGACTTCTCGGAAGTCGAGGAGCTTTCGGACTTGCTCGTCGACCCTTCGCCGCTCTTTTTGCTCTCTGACTTCGAATCAGAACTGCTCGTGGATTTGGAATCTGCAGCAGCCGACTTGCGATATGAATCGCTTCGATAGTCCGTCTGATAGAACCCCGAACCTTTGAAGACAATCGCAGCACCAGTTCCGATTAAGCGTCGGAGCTTCTTCTTTTTACACTTAGGACAAGTCTTTTCCGGATCAGCTGAAATCGACTGATACAGTTCAAACTTGTGATCGCATGCATCGCATTCGTAATCGTATGTGGGCATATTCGAGTGATAAAATCTGTAGAACGAAAAGTTACCCGGAAACTAAAACTATGACTCAGGTGATCCAGTGGAAACGATAACTTGGGCCGGACGAACTACGCGGTCGTACATTCGATAACCCTTGGTCGCTTCATACATAACTTCGCCACTTGCAAACTCGGTGCTGGGCGCTTGTGAAATCGCTTCGTGAAAGTTTGGATCGAATTCTTTACCTAACGCTTCAATGGGAACACACTGATATTTTGCTAACGCATTCATCAGCTGTTGGTTCACCATAACGACCCCCTGCAGCAAGCTATTGGACTGAGCGTCACCTGCGGACTTTG
The DNA here is from genome assembly GCF_056494165.1 of Njordella aestuarii. NCBI lineage: Bacteria > Pseudomonadati > Planctomycetota > Planctomycetia > Pirellulales > Pirellulaceae > Njordella > Njordella aestuarii. The sequence goes on along the minus strand of NZ_CM151397.1, from coordinate 3,889,958 downwards.
CAGCCTCTGTTGCCCGGGCCAGGTTATCAACGACTTCTAATACATCCCGAATCAAGGGAAGAGAAGCGTATCGCAATTGTTGCTCGCTATCACGAATCATACGCTTACGAAAGTTCTCAAGTTCCGCTTGAGCCATCAGTTCGCGCTTCTTATGATCAGCTAATTGTTGTTCGAGTTCAACAATTAGTTCTTCCGGAGAATCGCTCGGTGGCAATTCTTCGTTCTCTTCCATACGAAACGTCTGCTGTTCGCCGTCATACTGCGATTCCATAGCATCAATCGCTTCTTCCAGCGTCTTGTCGGTGTCTGATTCGTTGTTTTGATTGTTCATTACTGTAATTCCTTTATGAATCAACTGCGAAGGGTGGTGCACAGTTTCATTGAAGCGAAAATCGTTCCACTGATTTGTCTACAGCGAAGTTCGGCTGAACACTGCTAGCCGGCTGCTACATCATCCGTCTGGAAATAGGATTTAAGGCGGTCGAGAAATCCCTTTCGTTCCGGCGTCACATTTTCATGTTCCAATTCAGCCAGTTCGCGAAGCAATTCCTTCTGCCGTTTTCCTAGCTTCGTGGGAACTTCGATCACCGATTGAATCAGCAGATCTCCTTTGCCACCTCCATGGGGATCGGGCATGCCTTGGTTTCGCAATCGGAAGACAGACCCACTTTGTGTTCCAGCCGGAATCTGCAGTGATTGCTTGCCCGCTAGCGTCGGGACTTCTGCCGTCAGACCAAGTGCGGCTTGAGTAAACGTGATAGGCATCGTCAGCAGCAGGTCGTTTCCATCCCGGCGAAATATTGAATGTTGTTTGACCTTGATAAAGCAGTAAGCATCGCCTGGCGGTCCACCTTCGGGGCTGGGCTGCCCTTCGTTCGGCATCCGCACACGCATATCATTATCGACACCAGCCGGAATCGCGACCTCAAGCCGGACTTCCTTTGGCAAGAGGCCTGCTCCGTCGCAGCTCTTGCAGGGAGTTGTAATGACGCGACCGTTACCGCGGCAAGTTGGGCAAGTCGTCTGAACACGCAAAATTCCAGAAGACTGAACGACTTGTCCACGACCACCGCAACGTCGACACGTTTCTGGCTGCGATCCTTTGGCTGCGCCGCTACCTTCGCACGTCTCACACGCTAAATGCCGTGTTAGGGAAACAGTCTTGCGAACTCCCTCAAACGCTTCCTCTAACGTTAGCGTAACATCGCAGCGGAGATCTGCACCCCGCCGTACGCGGGAGCGACCAGAGCGAGCGCCGCCAAAAAAATCTTCGAATATTGTTCCACCGAAAGCATCTCCGAAGGCTTCAAAGATATCGCTTACATCATTAAACCCGCCCCCGCCTTGCTGATTCACGCCAGCATGGCCAAAGCGATCGTAGCGAGCTCGCTTCTCTTCATCACTGAGCACCTCATAAGCTTCAGCGGCTTCTTTGAACTTGAGGGTCGCATCCGTATCGCCAGGGTTTGAATCCGGATGAAACTTGAGTGCAAGCTTTCGATATGATTTTGCTATTTCGTCTTTGCCGGCAGTCTTACTGACCTGCAAAACTTCGTAGTAACATCGCTGCGTTGACATCCATCGCCTATTCCGGAACGCGTGATTCGCTCAGAGTCGTTGAGAAATCGTATTCCGCGGAAAGTGTTGTGAATCGGTTATTTGCGACAATGGCCACGTCGACAAATTTGAATGTCGGACGTGGCCACTATCAATCCTCGATGATATCCGCTGACAACATGCAAACGGATATGAAATTCAGCAGACTAAGCTATTACGCCTTCACCTAGTCGCTTCTTCTTGTCGTCCTTGTCGTAGGTCGTGACCAACGCTTCAGTCGTTAACAACAATCCGGAAATGCTGGCAGCATTAGCCAATGCCGTTCGCACTACCTTCAATGGATCGATGATACCCGACTTCAACATGTCAACATACTGACCAACGTTTGCGTCGTATCCAGTGTTGATGGGTTTCTGAGAAACTTCATCAGCCACTACACTTCCATCGATTCCAGCGTTGTCAGCGATCTGACGAAGAGGCGCTTCGAGCGCTGCGAGAATGATATTCGCACCGACTTGCTCGTCGCTCTTGAGCGTGCTAGCAAGCTTCGCAACCGCTTCACGGCAGCGAACCAAAGCGACACCGCCACCAGGAAGAATGCCTTCTTCAACCGCCGCACGCGTTGCATGCAAGGCATCTTCGACGCGAGCCTTCTTCTGCTTCATGTCGGCTTCAGTTTCAGCACCGACACTGACAATTGCCACGCCACCAGAAAGCTTCGCAAGACGTTCTTGAAGTTTCTCTTTATCGTATTCGCTGTCGGTTTGATCGATCTGAGCACGAATTTGAGCAACGCGGCGATCAACGTCGCCACGGTCTCCACCGCCTTCAACGATCGTCGTGCTGTTCTTGTCGACAGTAACCTTCTTCGCACGACCAAGGTGCTCCAAAGAAACCTTCTCAAGCTGAATACCGAGATCTTCGCTGATGAAAGTACCACCGGTCAACGCCGCGATGTCACCCAACATAGCCTTACGTCGATCGCCGAAGCCCGGAGCTTTGACAGCACAGACGTTCAAGGTGCCGCGTAGCTTGTTAACAACCAACAGAGTGAGAGCCTCAGCATCCACATCTTCTGCGATAATCAACAACGGCTTGCCGCTCTGCGCAGTCTTCTCAAGCAGTGGAACGAGATCGCGAATGTTGCTGATCTTCTTTTCGTAAATCAACAGCAAAGCGTTTTCGAACGAGCAATCCATGTCAGCAGGATTGTTGATGAAATATGGAGAGACATAGCCTTTGTCGAACTGCATACCGTCAACATAGTCGACAGTTGTATCGATCGTCTTGCCTTCTTCGACTGTGATTACGCCGTCTTTACCGACTCGCTCAAGAGCTTCAGCCAGCAAATTTCCGATGACCTTGTCGTTGTTAGCACTGATCGCACCAACTTGGGCCACTTCATCACGATGGCTGACAGGTTTCGCCATCGAATGTAGATGCTCGACGGCCGTGTTAACGGCCTTGTCGATACCGCGACGAATCGCAGTTGGATTAGCTCCCGCAACGATGTTACGCAAGCCTTCCTTGAAAATCGCACGTGCCAGAACCGTTGCCGTTGTGGTTCCATCACCAGCTAGATCGCTAGTCTTTTGAGCCACTTCCACGACCAGTTTGGCACCCATGTTTTCGAAGCGGTCTTCTAGTTCCACTTCCTTTGCCACTGTCACGCCGTCTTTAGTGACCGTGGGGCCGCCAAAGCTCTTGTCAATAATCACGTTGCGACCAGTTGGGCCCATCGTGACGGCGACAGCGTTCGCCAGTTTCTCAACACCGCGAAGCATTCTCGCGCGTGCTTGATCATCAAATAGTAGTTGCTTTGCCATTGTATGTTGAAGCCTTTGTCAAACGAAACTTGTCCCTGATACTCCGGTCGCTTAAGAGCAACCGGACGTTTCAACTAGCCGCATTCGCGCCTAGCTAACTTTCGCCAAGATGTCTGATTCGCGAAGAATCTTGTACTCAGCACCATCCACTTCAACTTCGCTGCCGCCGTACTTGCCGAAGATAACTTCGTCACCAACTGCGACGCTCAACGATCCTCGCGAGCCGCTATCAAGCAACTTGCCAGGACCAACAGCTACAACCTTGCCGCGCTGTGGTTTTTCACGTGCCGAGTCTGGCAACACGATACCGCCAGCAGTGGTTTCTTCTGCTTCAACAGGCTCTACAACAACACGATCATCTAGAGGCTTGAGATTAATTTTAGCCATATTTGAAAATCCTAATTTACGATTGATTTTGATTATTTGAACGGGAAAAACGAGAAACAAACTTTAGCCTTCTGGTTCCCCAGTTGCCGAAGTCAGCAATAGTCGCGGCTTACTACATCATGCCGCCCATACCGCCCATGCCACCCATTCCTCCCATGCCGCCCATACCACCCATGTCGCCCATGCCACCGTGGTCGTGATGTCCGCCAGCAGCTTCTTCCTCTTCCTTAGGAATGTCGCAGATTAGCGATTCGGTTGTTAACAACAACGACGCGATGCTCGCAGCGTTAGCTAACGCGGTCTTCACAACCTTAGCAGGATCAATAATGCCAGCCTTGATCATGTCGCAATACTTGTCGGTATTGGCATCGTAGCCTTCATTCTTGTCCTTGAGTTGTCGCACGCGGTTAACAACCACAGCACCGTCAACTCCAGCATTGTTTGCAATGGCACGAAGTGGGTAGTCAAGCACGTTTTGAATGATGCGTGCACCCAATTGCTCGTCACCTTCCAACTGCAATTTCTTAATCGCAGCTTCGCAACGCAGCAATGCAACACCGCCGCCAGGAACAACGCCTTCAGCCAGAGCGGCTTGAGTCGCAGCCTTCGCGTCGTCCATTAACGCCTTGCGTTCTTTCATTTCCGTTTCGGTAATTGCACCGACATGAATTTGAGCAACACCACCAGCAAGCTTGGCAAGTCGTTCCTGCAGCTTTTCACGATCGTAATCGCTATCGGTGTTCTCAATCTGACGGCGAATCTCTTCTACGCGTCCTTGGATTTCGGCTTTGCTGCCCGCGCCAGAGACGATCGTCGTGTTCTCGCTGGTGATAATTATCTTCTTGGCTTTACCAAGATCGCTCAGCTTGACGCTCTCAAGATCGATTCCCAGATCTTTGAAAATAGGCTTCGCACCGGTCAAAATTGCGATATCGCCAAGCATTGCCTTACGACGATCACCATAACCAGGAGCCTTAACCGCAGCAACGCTCAAAATGCCTCGCATCTTGTTGATAACCAACGTTGCCAATGCATCGCCATCGACATCTTCAGCGATAATCAACAGTGGCTTCTTGGCCTTGCTGACTGCTTCGAGCAACGGGATCATCTTCTTGTTATTGCTGATCTTTTCTTCGTAGATCAAGATATGGCAATCTTCAAGTTCGACACTCACTTCGTCTTGGTTCGTGACGAAGTGCGGAGATAGGTAGCCGCGGTCAAACTGCATGCCTTCTACGACTTCGACAGTCGTCTCATTTCCGCGACCTTCATCGACGGTGATAACTCCGTCCTTGCCAACCTTCAGAAAGGCTTCGGCCAATACATCGCCAATGGAAGGATCATTGTTGCCAGCGATCGTGGCGACTTGCTTGATTTCTTTTTTGCTCTTCTCGTTAATCGGAATAGCATTCTTGGCGATCTCGGCCGTAACCGCGTCAACCGCTTTCGCGATACCACGTGAAAGAGCCATTGGATCGCCACCCGATGCGATCATCTTCAAGCCTTCGCGGAAAATCGCTTCAGCCAGAACTGTTGCCGTGGTGGTTCCATCGCCAGCGACATCGTTTGTCTTGCTCGCGGCTTCTTTTACCAATTGAGCACCGAGGTTTTCGAACGGATCGTCCAGTTCAATATCCTCTGCAACGGTCACACCGTCTTTGGTGATCTTCGGCGATCCCCAGCCCTTATCCAAAACAGCATTCCGGCCCCGCGGCCCCAACGTACTGCGAACTGCTCGTGCAAGCTTGGAAACCCCAGCAAGTAGGGGTTGCCTTGCTTCATCGTCAAAGACCATTTGCTTCGCCACGTGCGAAATCCTTATCAAAAAGTAACGGAAAACTCGTTATCGATTGAATTCATGAATGCCATTCGCGAAACCGACCCGGCAATAGTGTGCTCGGGACCGATGGCGAAATGGCAGTGCTAACTAGCGTTTCACGCCCTGGTAAGCAAGATTCGGGCCAAACGCATTGGGAAACAGCTGCATCAACTGCGAGAAGACGCGTTCTAGATGTAGAATTGCTTGGAAATATGAAGACAAAACTTTTTGCAAAATTTTGAATTGTCCATTGCTCCAGTTCGTCTCGTCCGAAAACAGGGGGCCATGACGTACGCCTGTCAAATTGGCAAAGATGACGTTCTACAGCAGAGGACAACAAGGCTGTTTGAGTCAGCCTCGCCTGTGTCACGCTGCGAATAGAGCACCCCTACTTCATGTTCCACGCAGTGAGCCATTCGATGTTCTCAAGCTTTGCACCGAAATCCTGTACGAGCTTCACATGCATGTCGTCCAAGTGAGCTGCACCAAAAAAGATGGAGACATTACGCTTACCTTTTTTAAGTTCACGCCGCAGGACACTCATCGCTTTTGCGTTGCGTTCCGTAACCAAAGTTGACAGGCCGTCGGAATCTGCCAATCCTGCCATTTGCTGGTCGCTCGATTCGAACTGCATGGCGAACACTCGTCTCAGGGCTAACGCGCGGTTGGGCTGCATCATCGCTGCCAGCATGGCTGCCTCTTGCCCACCACCGCTGCTCTGCGCGGCAATCGAAGACCCCAGGACCCTCGCAAACATGTTAATGAAGCTGTCTTTTCGCTTTCTCATGTCAGCCATGAATTCAGCCGGAGACATATCCGCATGCACGAAATTCTTCGCGTCATAGTCAACTTCGTCTAATTGAAATTCCAGTTCGAGTGCGTCTTTCATCGCTACCTGCATTGAACTGACCGGATTGATAACACCCTCGGTGTCTTTGCGATTCGACAAGCGAATATCCGGATCGGCGACAAGTTCGAACAGTACTGCGTCATATTCTTTAAAGCGACGATTCAGTTCGCGATAATATTCAACTTCCCCAACATGCACCGCTCCAATCAAATCAACCTTCGCACCGTCGAATTCTCCGCCAACAATCTGGTAAGATGCCACTGCGGTTTGAAGCGATTCGATGATATCGTCTTCCGTTTTGACGATCTGCATAAACTTTGGAATTGTGTTCGCGGAGGCCGCATTTGCTTCACTTCCAGCAGGCTTCGAAAGATCGCGAAACGCCAACTCCTTCACTTCGGTAACGCACTGAAAGGTCGCATAGCCCAGCGGCTTGCTGCGAGTCACTTCAATACGAGTAGAAAACGTCCGGTCTTCGCGTGGGACTTCAATCAAGTCGATGTCGTCCACCTTAAACTTGATCGACTCTTTAGAAACTGTAAGCAAGAACTTGTACCAGCGGTCGTTCTCAAAACTCATGAACTGGGTTGACTCGTTTTCGGACGCGTCGTTGTTGTTGATGCTGCTGATCCCGACAACGCCGCCCCCCCAGCCACCGACGACTATCGAAAAAAATTCTTCGCCGATGGGAACAGTGACGCATGCAAAAAAATCGTTGCCGCTGATCCGACGAGCTTCCCATTTCAACTCGTAATTCTCAAGCGGAAGCAGTTGTTTTTTCGCAGTAATGCCAGCGAAAGGTTGTCCTGAACCTAGACTTAGCACTCCATTCTCAAGCTCGACTTTTCCTTCTCCCCCGAACTGTGTAGTTTCCCAGCGGTCTGCATATTTCTCAGCGTCCAACAGGTCGGTCCAGGTCTCAGTCGCAGATTGATTTTCGGTGGCGGCTGGCGACTCTTTGATTGCCGTTTCTTGAGAAACGGCGGGCGACCATGTTCCGATGATGCAAGACGCGAAAATGGCGAATGTTCTAAAATGAGCTTTCATTGTTCTTCAGCCAATTTAAGTTGGTGGTTGTTCGGATGGTGAGCGGACCCAATCGGTCGATGCTTCTTGGAAGCGGACCCATTCGCCTTTGACAAGTCGTTCTTGAACAGCAAATCTTGCTTTGTATCGCAGATGTTGATTTTCTGCCACGTAAAGCCCCAAATAAACGTACATCATTTTGAGTTGTTCGGCGAGGCGAATCAGTTTTAGAACAGCGTAAGTTCCAATCGACCAGTGCGAGTATGCCGGATCGAAAAAAGTATAGACCGCAGACATTGATACTTGCCCTACGTCGATAACGGTGCAACCGATCAGCTTTTCTTGATCGTAATAAGCTAACTCGCGTGTGTCGCAGCGACTGTCGGTCAAGAACTCTTTGTACTCAGTCGGCGTTGTCTCGTCGCCGTCTCCGAGATGTCGTTGCGACTTGTGCAAATTGTAGAGCTCGACTCGACGATCATCACACTGTGCATGGTTGAATTCACAACGGATCTGACGATCGCCCCGTTTTTCAACTCGAGCTATCGAACGAGTCCAGCGAAACTCGGGCACAATTACTCGTGTTGGCTCGCATGCACGGCATGCTAAGCAGTTCATGTAGTACAAATAAGGGCCTGAACGCCGCTGGCCTTTGGCAAGCTGACGGTCAAGCTGTTCTGGAGGCAAAATGTTCCGCGGGTACAGATACGACAACCTCGCGGTCCGACCAGGAAGGTAAACACAAGGATGCGCTGTCCCAAGCGCTTCAATCAATTGCGCTTCGTTCAACGGTATCCTCTCCTAGAATGTCATAGGGACACTTAAAATCGTTCACTGGCTCGTACGAAATCGATTCGTCTAACGACCAAAATTGTACCACACGCACCACTGAACTTAACAGATGCTGAAAGTCGTAAATGGTGCGATCAGCGTCGAATTGGAAATCCGGCGCCCAAACTCGTTTAGCGACTGCTCGGAAACGCTATTCTCAAAGCGGACGAGCACGGTGCAGACTGGATTTGACTTTGGAATCTGCGTCCCGGCAAACGGAATGTCAGCGTATCTGATCCAAATCTCCGAATCAACTTGATACCATCCGCGACGAATTAGCCACTGGTCTGACTGCTTTTTGCTAATCGTGACATCGTTTTCTGCGTAGACGATCTGTTTCGCCCAACGCGTCGAACTCGCCGCAGTAGCATTCCCTAGTGGCGAACTAACGCCAGCATTTGCAAAAAACGCATTGACCACACTCCCCGGGGCCGCAATTTCTAGCAACTCCATACCCGCCGTCCAGCGTGGGTTGATTTCGAGCAAACGAAACGATCCATCGGGCACTCGAATGATGTCTGCTTGAATGACGCCTGCATATTTTGTAGTTCGAGCGAGCAATCCAACTGAGGTTTCAAGCAGAATGGTGTCAACAGCGGAAAGACGCACCGGGCCAATGCTTCCAGTGTAAACAAACGGTTTGCCACCAACGGCCGGAGCGAACCCCTTGCCGATGGCACCAATAAGTTTTGCATCTTCACCGTTGCATAAGAATATGGTTCCATACTCAGTTCCATCAACGGCTTGTTGAAAGTATTCTGATTCGCTGTCGAACGAGGTTGAATGGTCGGCGCGGCGAATGCCAAGCCCTCCCGCGGACTTAAACGGCTTGCATAACCATTTGTGGCGCGAGAGAAGTTCATGCGGAGGCCTCTCTGGTACAGTCAGAGGCATCGTTAGTCCAGTGCCAGCGCGAATCAAGAAATCGTGCAACCAAAATACGTCGCGAAAGCATCGCAACGTGTCCGTATCTGGTCCAAGAAGCTGATGTTTTTGCGCTAACGCATTCCAGACTTCGGGATGGTTCTCAAGTCCACCGCATGGCAAGAGAAGCGCACGTTCCGCTTCTAGCAAGCCGGTAAGTTGATCTGTTGAGAATGAGTCGATGCGGTGACATTCGCACAGCGCCATCGTGTCGCGATCGGCGTACAAGTCCCACGCTTGAACCTTCCAGCCGTTTGCAACGAGGCATTCAGCAGCAGCGCGGCAAGATGCTCCTACCAGATAGACTGATTGATTTTGGCGTAGCAATAGAGTCTCGCTTTACCGATTATTCGCCACGAAAACTAAAGCATGCCACGAACGTAACCAAAAAATTCGCACATATCACTTGGGGCATTCGGGCCAACAATCACCGGCCCTTCGTCGGCTGGAGCACGAAGTCCGTGTGAGCCTTTTACAAGTGAAGTGTCGAGCGGAATAACATCCATCTTGTAACGCATGCCGACCTTCTTCTGGAGAAGTCGGCTGGCGGCGCGAAGTTTCGAAGTCATGAAAAGTTCGACTGGATCGTAGCCAGGCTTGCGATGGATATCGACGGTTCTCGCAAAATCCGGTGCATATTGATCTTCCAGCCAATAATAGTAGGAAAACCATGCGTTAGGCTGCGACAATGCGATCAACTCGCCGCTGCGTGGATGATCTAGCGATAGCTCGGCTGGGGCCACGACTTGGTCAACGCCATCTAGTTCGCGCAGATATGCGGCAACATCAGGTATCATTGCTTTGTCGCGAACGTACACATGCGCTACTTGATGGTCACAAACCGCAAATACGTTTGATTCGCCTGGAAGCATCATTTCACCATACGGGCCGTTTCGTACTGCCAGCCAACCTTGCTCCCGAAACTTTCGATTGATCGCAATTGCTTTATCAACAGGTCGGAGGCCATACTCAGAAACGATGATCGGTGTTGCGCCAATGTCGCTGCAAGCTTCGATTAGTTTGCCAACACATTGATCTACTTCCACCACTCGCTGCGGATCTTGCGTGGTGAAACGCTGGTAGTCGTAATCCAAATGGGGAAGGTAGGCGAGCGTAATTTGAGGTTTCTGTTGACGCATCACGACGCACGTTGCATCTGTGATCCACTGTGTCGACGCGAGTCCAGCAGCTGGCCCCCAAAACGCATGAAAAGGGAAATTGCCAAGTTTGGCCGTAAGTTGGCAGTCAGAATAATCGAGGACGTCAAAGGCCTTGGATCCGTCGCACCCGTAATGCGGCTTTGGAGTGACACTCCAGCGTACCGGTGCGTTTTGGTTGTACCACCAGAACATCTTGGCGGTCGTAAAGCCTTCGTAAAATTTTTCTCCTTGAACAAGCGAGTTGGCTTGCTGCCAAAATCGGATTTCGGCCGTATCGCGAAAGTACCAACCGTTAGCAACAATCCCATGCTCCCGAGGAGGCTTGCCAGTCAGCATCGTCGCCTGCGCAGTACTGGTGACTGCCGGCACAACTCCGCGCCAAGCAGTAGCGGGGCCGAGAGCCGAGATATGCTTGGCATGCGGCAGGAGCTTGGCTGTGAGTCCTACGACGTTGATGATGCAAACGCGTTTGTCCATGTCCCTGGTGGCTCTAAAAAATCGGTTACATTGAAGCCGAGTACCTTTAATCTAAAAGGCTCTCATTCCGCAGCGGAAATTTGCTTAGGCCATTTGAACAACAGTTGAATTGGACGTCCGCCGTATTACGAAAGCACGGGAAGTGGCATCGTCGGAGCATTCGAGCTGGCCGCGCGATCCGCGATCGCTCTAACCAATGCCCTGGTTACATCTTCAATGGGAGCACTCAATTGTGGATCGTCCATTGCCAGCGCAAGTTGGCCATCGTCGCACATTGTTCGGAGGGAAATGTTAATTGGCATGTCTCCCAAGAATGGGATATTCAGCTGTTCTGCTTTTTCACGAGCCCCACCGCGGCCGAATATGTCATAAGTCTTGTTGCAATCGGGACAGGTGAAGCCGCTCATGTTTTCGACCATACCCAGCACGGGTATCTTTACTTTCTCAAACATCGCAATCGCTTTACCAGCATCCAATAACGCGACCTCTTGCGGCGTGCAGACAATGACTGACCCTGTGAGTGGCAATAGCTGTGACAAAGTCAGCGCTATGTCGCCAGTTCCTGGAGGCATGTCGATAATCAGGTAATCCAGTTCACCCCACAAAGTATCGCGCAAGAATTGCGTGATAGAGCCGTGAAGCATCGGACCTCTCCAAACCACCGCTTGGCTAGGTTCGACCAAAAAGCCCATCGACATCACCGGCATGCCGTGGCATTCAATAGGCTGAATCTTACCTTCAAGCACTTCAGGGCGACGGTTTACTCCCAAGAGTGTTGGGATGCTCGGTCCATAAACGTCCGCATCCATCAAGCCCACTTTTGCACCTAGCTTCTTCAACATCAGAGCGATGGAAGCGGACACAGTGCTCTTGCCAACTCCCCCTTTGCCAGCAGCAACTGCGACGACGCTGCGTACCTTCAAGCCAACCTGTCCTAAGGTCGGGATCGGTCGGTCATCAGGAACTACCGTGACGTCGATTGACTTTACGCCGTTCAGGTTGATCCGCAAATGGTCAACGAAGCGGTCGACGACCTCCTGTGCAATTGGTGCGCTATGCGAAGAAAGCTTTAAATTGCAGCGGACGTTTCCGTCACTGATCTGCCAGTCGAGCACTTGTCCGGTCTTCGAAAGTGGTCGTCCCGACATTGGGTCTTTGAAACTGTCGAGCGCTTTAATTGCGTCGTTATGCAGGCTTGCGTCAGATGTCATCGAATGTCCAGTTGGAAGATTTGCAGAGCAGAAAGTGCTTGCCGAAATCGGATTTTAACGACATTCTAACCGATATTTATTTTAGCAAAACCTGAACTCGGCGCGATTCGCCGCAGATCTTAAGCGGACGAACATTCCAGCCAGCTGGACATGCGAGTCGCCGAATTTTCAAGAATCGTTGCATACTCAAGATGCTCGACCTCTTCGCCCAGTACTTCTATTTCGTAAGCACCGGTGTAGTGATTCGCTTCAAACGCCTGGACAATCTCGGCAAGAGGCAGGTGCCCATCGCCAGGGACGCAACGATTTTGCTCGCCAATCGGAGCACACTTGGCATCGGCGATCTGAACCAGGTTGACATGCGGAACAATCGAAGGCAGCCAGTGAATAACGTCAGAATTTTGACCCAAGTGGTAGCAATCAAACACGATTCCAACATTGCCGCGATCCATCGACGATACGATATCGAGCGTGTCGGGCAGATCGTTCAAAAACGTCCAATCTTTCGCACATCCAACATGCATCGGTTCGATTGCAAGTTGCACATTCACAGCGGCAGCGGCCTCGCTGAGCTCCTTGAGGGCATGCTTCATAATTCGACGGACATGATTTCGCGTGTGGCAACGTCGCCCACCGGTTAGCACGACCAAACAACCTGCATCGATCAAGGCTGCTTGTTCAATAGCGTCGAACGCGTCGCACAGAGATTCACTGTAATTGCGGTCGTCGCCTCCGGTGAAACCACCGGCCCAGTGCAGTGAAGAAACTTTGACGTTGAACTCGTCCAGTAAATCTTTCGCTTTGTGAATTCCGTAATCGTTCAGTTTGTAACGCCAGACTCCCATCGTTCGGAAGCCCTGCTGGCTGTAGCGTAGAACGTCTTCTTCAAATGTCCAGTTAAAGGTCGAAACTTCATTGACAGCTAGACGCGACGTCCATGTTCGCTGCATCCTAGACTCCCTTCGAAGATTTAAACACAATAGAGGATAAGTTTGGTAAGTAATCCATCATGGTGTCAACACGCGTAGCTGTTTGATGCCCGTGGATTGTAAATGTTCCAAGCAACTCGAAATTTGGCTCGCAGACACTCGTTCAAGAGCGAATGTCCAGCAAATTTGCCGTGCTAGGATGAGGAGCGAACATCGCAAACGTGACTCACGTTTGCAACTTGTGTCGCGGGCAGGGATGTTACCACCGATGACGCTTCTTGACGAGCGGACAAGTGAATTTTCTTTTGCACAAATGCCAACTTTGCAAGCTTTAGAGTCGTTGCAAAAAATCTTGAGAATTGTTTTGCCCATTCACAACGAACCATGTATAAAACGCGTTACGCAAAGTTCAAGCTGCGCGAATAATACACATGTGTGTATTCATTGGTAATGGACCGACTGAACCGCTCTTCGCGATTGTCCACTTACGATAGAGGTCTCTTTGCGTCTCATATGCATATGCGCGGGTGGGTTGCAGTTAAAGCGATGTATGATGCTTCAGCGACGACAGAATTTAAAAGTTCCGGAGCAAAAATTGAGTGACGCTCTAAGCTAAAATCGCTTCGACGACGTTTGGCTGTTCCACTCCGGTGAGCCTCGCGTCCAGGCCTTGGAACTTGTACGAAAACCTTTGGAAATCGATCCCACACAGCCGCAAGATCGTTGCGTGCAAGTCGTGCATTGTGACAACGTTTTCCACGGCGTTATAGGAAAATTCGTCCGTCGCGCCGTAGGTCATGCCTGGCTTTATACCACCTCCGGCTAACCAGATCGAGAAGGCGCGAATGTGATGATCGCGACCGGAACCTTGTCCCATCGGAGTTCGGCCAAACTCACCGCCCCAGATGATTAACGTTTCGTCAAGCATGCCGCGCGCTTTTAGATCGGCCAACAGTGCCGCACTGGCTTGGTCGGTTTCCTTAGCGGTAATTGGCATTTCTTTTTCGATATTCCCGTGATGGTCCCAGCCGCGGTGATAGAGCTGTATAAACCGGACGCCGCGTTCCGCCAGTCGACGAGCTAACAAGCAGTTGGATGCAAAAGATCCGTCACCAGGTTCTTTCACACCGTAGACGTCTAGCGACTGCTGACTCTCCTGCGAAAAATCGGTCAACTCTGGAACGGAGCTCTGCATCTTGAAAGCCAGCTCGTATTGCGCGATGCGCGTTTCAATTTCCGGGTCAATGACGCTTTTTGCTTTCAGTCCGTTCTGACGTTGAATCTCTTCGACGACCAATCGCTGCATACTTTGGCAGACGCCATCTGGGTTACCAATGTAGTGGACCGCGTCGCCTTGCGATTGGAACTGCACGCCTTGAAATTTACCGGGAAGGAATCCGCTGGACCATTGTCTCGCCGACACTGGTTGAACTCCGCCACCATTGGTCTTGGACATGAGCACAATAAAACCGGGCAGATTTTCAGTCTCCGAGCCTAGCCCATAGAGTAGCCATGAACCCATGCTTGGACGCCCATTCAATATTGAACCGGAGTTCATGAATGCCTGCGCCGGATCGTGATTGATCTGCTCAGTCACCATCGACCGAATTATACAAATGTCATCAGCGTGCTTTGATATGTGAGGAAAGAGGTTGGAAATTTCCTGGCCTGACTGGCCGTGTTTGGCAAAGTCGACGAAAGGTCCTCTCGCAAGCAACGTCGTGTTTTGCAACTGTGCAAGTTGTTGGCCGCGCGTGAGGGATTCAGGGAAAGGTTGCCCGTCTAACTTCTTGAGTTCGGGTTTGTAGTCAAACGTTTCGCACTGCGAAGGTCCGCCGGCCATAGCGAGGTGAATTACTCGTTTCACTTTCGCGGGAAAATGTAGTGGTTGGATTATCCCCTTCGACTCCACGATACCTGTCGACGCCGCATGGCTGAGAGGCGTCAGCAACTGAGAAAGGGACATTGAGCCGATCCCGAAGGCGGAATTTGTCAAGAAGCTTCGGCGGAGCATCGGCAATGTTGGTCGATCGAAAAATCGCATCGTAAGCTGACTCCTTAGTAAACTGTTATTGTTTCGTGAAGATTTAGGAGCACGCGACAAACGTTTGTCCAAGCGGCAAGTTCGCTGGCTGATGTATTCGATACAATTTCAGCTTGGCCAACTTTAAGGAGTTGTGCTGCCGCCTCCGAATCCGCTTCATAGTGCGTTCGAAGTGTCGCTAGCATTGCTAAAAGCGAATCAGATTCATCCTTCGTTGGCTCACGACCAACTGCTTGTAAATAGCCGGACTTGATAAGCGTCTCGTCGTTACCTTCGGCCAACTTTAAATTGTCGGCAAACTTCTTCGCCGCCTCGACCATCGAGGGATCATTCAACAGCGAAAGCGCTTGCTGAGGAGTGTTTGAATCGACGCGCATCGCGACACAATCTTCGCGAGTCGGTGCGCCAAAGTTCAGCAGCATTGGATGGAGGAAGGTCCGTTGCCAATGCATGAAGATTCCGCGGCGGTACTGAAGGTTTCCGCTGTCGGGTTTATAGTGACGATCGGGGAACTGCAAAGCCGCGTAATAATTGTCGGGTTGGTAAGGCTTGCTGGGTGGACCTCCAGCTGTCAAATTCAGCAGCCCAGCGATCTTCAGGGCGTTGTCACGCACCAACTCTGCACGTAGACGCCGCGGCTGATGTCTCGAGAACAATCGATTGTCAGGATCTTGCACCTGCGATTTGGGGTCACAGTTGCTTGATTGCAAGTATGCATTGGAGGTGACCATCATTCGCACCAAGTGTTTGATGTTCCAGCCGCTTTCGCGAAACTCGACTGCCAACCAATCGAGTAGCTCCGGGTGGCTCGGGGCTGACCCTTGGGCACCGAAATCGTCAAGGCGTTCACTCAGGCCTCGACCGTAGAACGTTGCCCACATTCGATTGACAACCACCCGAGCCGTCAGCGGATTTTGCTCCGATACAATCCAGTGTGCTAGATCAAGTCGATTCTGCTCTGGGCTTGCATCTGCAGGCTTGGGAAGAAATCCAGGCGTCTGCGGTCGGACCAATTCGCCCGTTTTGTCTTGCCAATTCCCACGTGGCAGAATTCGTACTTCGACCGGCTCTTTGGTCTCGACGATCATGACCGGAGCTTGCCCTTCGTTGCAGTTGCGGATCTTTGCATCAAGCTCACGCAGGACATTGCGTTTTGCGGTTTGGTCAGGAGAACTGCGGATGAAAGTTTCGAGGCATTCGCTCTTAGATTCTTCGAATGGTTGCGTAGCCAACTCTGTTTGCTTGGCGTTCACCGGAGCGAAAGGCGTTGCAAAAAAGGTGGCTTCCGATGACATCGGGCTTTCAAAATCGACGACCAGTTTATCTCCGACCTGCACAGCGACCGGTTCTGTAAACGTCCAGACCGATACGATTTCTTCCGCCAGGTCTCCAGAAGTGATCACCCAATTGTTATGGATGCCATCGATTGGAGAGCCGCCAGAATATTGCGGTACAAATTGATTTGCCCAACCATAGTGAATGGGCAACGGTAACTCCGATCCGTCCACTCTCAACAACTTAAACTTCGGTTTGAGCGACAGCTTTTTCTTAGGCTCATTGATGACCTGTCCGGAAATCGGCGTGAACTGGATTTTCACTGCGGACAGTGTAGGCATATCGAGTAAGAAACCTTTCGCAGCCTCTTCCGTTTCAGTCGCTGCTGTCT
The DNA here is from genome assembly GCF_056494165.1 of Njordella aestuarii. Taxonomy (NCBI): domain Bacteria; kingdom Pseudomonadati; phylum Planctomycetota; class Planctomycetia; order Pirellulales; family Pirellulaceae; genus Njordella; species Njordella aestuarii. The sequence goes on along the minus strand of NZ_CM151397.1, from coordinate 3,873,251 downwards.
GGGGACCTTCAACTCGTATTGGCAAGACCTCTAACCTCTGCCAACCAGATTTACGTTTGCTTCCAAAGTCTGCAGCATCCACCAGCCATTGCTTATAGGAAGCTTGCTGCACTTCGTCCGCGGCAATTTCTGAACGCCACGTGGCAAGCAGTGTTTGCTTGTCCTCCATTAGTCGATGTTCTTCATCAGCCAGATACTTGCTGGCGACCATTTTCTCCGGTGGAAATGGGTGGTCGTTTCCCCATCCAGGTAAGTCTTTGTTAGGCGTATAGTTGTAATCAGCGTAGACACCCCATTGCTTCATGTCTACAAAGTAAGCCGACATCGCGTAAAAATCGCGAGTTGAAATTGGGTCAAACTTATGGTCATGGCATTCAGCACATCCAAACGTTGAGCCGAGAAAGGCCATGCCTACGGTTCGCACACGATCAGCAGCGTACTTGGCAAGATACTCTTCGGGCTGTGCTCCGCCTTCACGAGTCATCATGTTCAAGCGGTTGAAACATGTCGCCGTTAACTGCTCGTCAGTCGGGTCGGGCAGCAGGTCGCCAGCGATTTGTTCGATTGCAAATTGATCGAAAGGTTTATTCTTGTTGAACGAATCGATAACGTAATCACGATATGGCCACGAGTTCATAACTTGATCGCCATGATAGCCGACGGTGTCGGCGTAGCGGACCACGTCAAGCCAATCGATGGCCATTTGCTGTCCGAATTCAGGCCGAGCGATCAGGCGGTCTATCAGGTTCTCAGTCGCTTGCGGTGTGTTGTCGGCAACAAATTCTGCGATTTCGTCGGGCGAAGTCGGCAGGCCTATCAGATCGAGCGACAACCGACGAATCAACGTGGCCTTGTCAGCCACCGGGGCGAAGCTCAAGCCATTTTCATCTAGCTTTTTCTGGACAAAATAGTCGATCGGGTTCGTGCTTGTTATGTCCAAATTGGGTGTTTCGGGTCTCTTTGGCGGTACATAGGCCCAATGAACTTCATATTCAGCACCTTCGGCAACCCACTGTTGAAGGATTCCAATTTGTTTGGCCGTAAGAACTTTATGCGAATCTGGCGGAGGCATTAGTTCGCTAGGATCTTCGGCAGTGATTCGCAATAACAAACTAGAGGAAACGAGGTCATTTGAGTTGATAGCGCCGGCTGCAATCGCGTCTTCACGGATATCCAAACGCAAGTCGGCTTGTCGTTGTGCAGAGTCGGGACCGTGACACGAGTAGCAGTTGTCGCTAAGAATTGGCAGCACATCCCGATTGAACTTCACATCTCCTGCAACTGAAATGCTGGAGGCGAACGGGAGTATAAGAATAAGCAGCGTAACGTTAGACGCTTGACGCATGGGAGGTATCGGCATAGAAGACATGGATATTGGCTTTGCGGTTACAGGCTTGCCGTCCGCGGTGGGAATTGGTCCGTTTAAGCGTAAACGAAATCCGAGAGCTTTGTGTGAGCTTCGGCTCCAAATTTTGACTTTTTTGCTCGCTTTCAAGTTGCAAAGTAACTACCTCATGTCAATAACCGCCAGCAAGGGAATAGATGTAGCGTTCATAAATGGTACCGTCATTCTTGAGGATAATTTGCTCGCAAGTGGGACCGTCGTTTGCCAAGGCGGTCAAATAGTCGAGATTACAGACGAGAATCGGAATCTAAGCAACTTTGAAACTGTCGATTGTGGCGGTTGTTATGTGTCGCCAGGCTTTATTGATTTGCATGTGCACGGAGGGAACGGAGCCGACTTTATGGATGGAACAGTCGAAGCGGTGCAGACGGCATGTCGATCGCATCTCCTTCACGGGACCACGACAATTTTCCCAACGACGACGACCGGGTCGGCTTCTCAGATTCTTGACATGATCAGCGCATGCAAAGAAGCTCGCGGATCTGCGAATGTTCCGCATATTGAAGGCGTACATCTGTACGGTCCATATTTTGCGCCGGACAAAGTTGGTTGCCATTCAGCCGACGGTCGCCGAGATCCCGCTTGGGAAGAGTTTAACCAATATTTTGAAACGGGCATGATCAAGATTGCTACGTGCGCTGCGGAGTTGAACGGGGCCACAGAGTTTTATGAGAAAGCGAGGCAGCACAATTGTCTTATTACCTGTGGCCATTCGAATGCAAGCTGGGCTGAAATGCAGGTGGCGTTTGAAAAAGGAGTTCGGCATGTGGATCATTTTTGGTGCGCGATGAGTTCTGTACCGTCGCTTCGTCAACGCTTGGGCGTTCCGATGCAAGCGAGCATGGCAGAATTCGTGTTGATGCAGAAAGAGATGAGTACTGAAGTGATCGCCGACGGCTGCCACTTGTCTCCAGAGTTGCTAGAATTTGCTTATCAAATGCTTGGCGTAGAGAGGCTTTGTTTAGTCACCGACTGCAATCGCGCGCTTGATTTGCCTGCGGGACGATATCGTTTCGGCAATGAACATGACGGTAGCTGGTTCGAAAGCGACGGCCGCGTTGGCTGGGCTGGCAGTGGCAGTCTTGCAAGCTCTGTTGTAGGCATGGACCATATGGTGCGCACCATGTTTCAAAACACCTCTGCAAGCTTACCCGAAGTGATCCGCATGGCGAGCCTTACGCCAGCCCAGCGAGCAGGAGTCTCGAGTCAAACCGGGAGTTTAGCCAAAAGCAAGCGAGCAGACATTCTCGTGCTATCGGAACAACTTCAAGTGACTCAAGTTTTCGTCAAAGGAACCAGGCTTGTTTGATCAGTGCTGCGTGAGCGATCGACGCTACGGCAGTTGAACGATTCAAACTTTCGCTCCGCCATTTGCCAGTAATCAACCCAAAGGGAGTCACTGAAAGGCAGCCCACTTGGCGTCAAGCGAATGTGTTCGTTATGCCACTCCAGGACTCCCAAAGTAATGTGTTTAGGAATTTGGTGGGCGATGGCTTCAATGGATTGCGGTTGGAGTTGGGGATTTTATGTAGCGACTTCAAGAAATCCCTGAATCGACCTCCCGGATGTGAGAACAACCTTCTTACGGTAATTTCTGCGGATCATACCAAATAATTATGGAGAGGTAGTGGACAACTGCGAAACTCGGGTCATTTCGCTTCACGGCTGGATGCTATCCGACGATTAGTGATAGCATAGCGTCGTCGCAAAGGATGCAGGGACGCAAGCGTTAGAAATGGAGTTCGAAAATGCTGTCAATCCGAAACGTCTCAGCCATGGTATTGGTGGCACTGTTGGCTTCCTCATGCTATTCGCAACAGGTCTGCTGTGATGAATTCGGCAAGAGGCCGGACCGTAACGGTATATGGACTGCCCGTGCCGATGCACTCTTTATGCACCGTGAGACTGAGTCTGAGAGGGTGTTAGCGTTTAATACCGCTGACCCGACTGAAACTCTTCGCTCCAGTGGTCTTGATTTTGGAGTGCATACCGGATTCGAATTGGCCCTGCGTCGAGAAGCCTGTGATGGGACGGCTATTGAACTACGGTACTTCGGTTTTGACGGTTGGGATGCACGGACACGCGTTGCAACCACCAATGGAGATCTCCTGCAGTTCAATTCAAATCCGCCTGTTTTTGTAACAGCAGGTAACGCGCTGTCTGCGACTGCTTCTTCTGAATTGCATAACGCAGAATTAAATCTTTCACGCCCACTTTCTGAGTGCATCGATTTGTTATTCGGCTTTCGATATTTGGAGCTTGACGAAGTTGGAGCGATTGATGTAGTCGGCGCTGGAATCCCTACTACCTTAGCGGCTCGCACATCGAATCGACTTTACGGAGCTCAGTTGGGAGGCGAAGCGAGCCTATTCCAAGGCAGTTGCATTTCGCTCGACGCGTTTGGCAAAGTCGGCTTGTACGGGAATCATGCTTCACAACTGAGTCAACTTGCAACCTTTGCATCACTACAGTCGGAAGACGGCAGTTCGGTGGCATCGTTTGTTGGCGAGACGGGATTTACGGGAACAGTAGCGCTGACGGACCGACTGTCGCTTCGCGGGGGTTATCGTTTGTTATGGGTCGATGGAGTCGCACTGGCGACAGAGCAGACCAGCACGACCTTCAACAACGCGATTAATGACTCGGGGAGCGTCTTCTACCACGGAGCCCAAGCTGGCCTGGTTTGGTCATTTTAGTCCATTGCAGCCAGACACTCGAGAATTCTGCGTGCTAATTGGTTGGACTTGAGTAGTCATTGCTTGCCTCATTTGCAGCCCCATTGCTGACGCAGCAAAGCTATTGAACGATGATAGCTGCGAAAAATGAGCTTCTTTTCGCGGGAAAATCTGTCCTATCCGTTGCATGCTCTGTGGACGGAAGTAGCTAAGGAATAGAGATCTGCCGTAGGTAAGCAAGGTGGTTTTCATAAACTCCAGTTTTTGCTTTTTCACGTAAATGCCAAAGAATTTGACGGGGCATGGTTGCAACCACATGCCGCCGAGCTAATTTGAATGGGTCCAAGTCACCCGGATATTCGATATTATCGCTTTAACTGTTTCGGCGGTTGCCTGGGTGCAAAGCATCCCAGGTAGCCAAAATGAAAATTCCGTTTTTCAAGTCGTCTCGCGGTAAGACAAACAAAAACAAGCAATATCTACGACGATTGCTTATTGAGCAGTTCGAACCTCGCCGCGTTCTTGCTCCAGTTGCCACAGACTTTCCGATCGGCTTCGTGCCGCTGGGGACGACACTAAGGATCGAAGCGGCCGATATCGTGTCCGACTTCGGAACCGACTCGAATAGCAACCTGCAATCGAGTTCGATTAGTTTTACCAGCGCCTCGGTCGACGGCGGAGTAGCGCGGCCGCTGACGGATGTAGGGTTTGCGTTTCTGACCGGAGCCGGTAAAGCAGGGACCATTGTTCTCAACACGGCGACAGCTCCGGCATTCACTGGACTAGCGGTCGGCGCGACTGCGAATGTGTCGATCGGCTTCCGAGTGAGCGATGGCACGCTATCCGACACCGAAGTCTTGACGTATGCGGTCACGCGAGGCACCGCGATTGCCGATTCGGTCACGATTGAGTTTCTCGGCAACAATATTGCTGCCCGTGAAGTCACAGCCGAAGCAGTCACCACGAACAGCGTTTCGGTCCTTGACGTCGGGATCTCGGGGATCACCGATATTTCCGATGGCCTTGCGAAGTTTGATCTTCGCCAGTCCTTTGAACAAGTCTTTCCTGCATCGCCCGCGTTCGCGCTTAACGGGCCAAGTCAACAACTAACCATCGCCGCCGCGTTTGCCGATGATGCCAGCCGAGCAACGGCGTCTGCGACGGACGTCTCTCATGCTTTCGCGATGGCCACGCTTGGCTCGGAAGCGACCGCGACCGGCAATGTCATATCTTTCACTTTCTCGAAGTCCACAGACGAATCCACGTCGGTCGCGTTTGCGCAAGCGAACTCGACTGCTCGCGCGATATCGAACAGCAATTCCAGCGCAGCGGTAACAACGATCACTGGTTCCCAAGCGACGGCCAATGCCGATGACGGCTCGACGGGCGTTGCGACTTCGGCACAGACTTCGGTTGCGTCAGCGACCTCAAGTGGCGATTCGGTCGCGTCGAGTAACGCGAACTTGAATTCCACGTCGACAAGTACCGCTGAGAATCGTTCGGCGGCTTCTGCTTCGGCGGACATCGGTTCCAATGCCACTTCACAAGCAACTGAGGGTTCGGCAGCGGACGCGACTTCCACCAATGAAAGCACCGCGTCATCCACTGCGACCGACGATTCGGTTGCTACCACGACCTCCAACAGCAAAGCCAACGCAACGGCGAGTAGCTCAGACAACTCGAGTGCAACTGCGTTTGCAACGAAGTTTGGGGTAGGCACTGCAACGGCAACACTTGCCAGCGTTGCAAACGCGATCGCAATCGACGGCTCACGTTCTCTTGCCATCGCGAATGGGAGTTCCAATGCGGTTGCATTTGCCAAGGACCAATCATCTGATGCACGTGCCGAAGCAATTACCAATTCGTCGGCGTCGGCCGGTGCCGAATCTCGTTCGCGAGGTTCTGCGACCGCCCGAGATACTTCCACGGCCGTCGCGGGTGCAACCGATGAATCTTTTGCCGGTGCATTCGCTAATTTTAGCAGCGCTACATTAGCTTTGGCCACGCTGCGGGGCTCCAGCGGGGCAAGCGCCTCCTCTGGATCGACGGCCCAGGCGTTTGCATTTGCACCTGTCAGTCGAGTCGAAGCCTTTGCCGACACCTCGTCGGCTGCCCACGCCACGTCCGGTCACAATTTTGTCTCCACGGGTACGCTGGCGCAGGCGATCGCCGAAACGACGGCAGAGACCGACTTGGCAAAAGCTCGGGCCGCAGAGATTGCCAGCGATTTTATATTTGCGGCATCGGGAGGCGTATCCAATGGCGACAGCATCGCAAAGTTCATCGACCAGATCCCAGGCCGCAATCCGACCGCGCAGTTGCCTTCCGAAAGTATTGGTACTGTTGATGCAGACGCTCGAAATAACTCCCTGGCCACCAGCGTGGACGCAAGGGCGACGGCCTTGGACTTCAAGACCTCTAGAGCACGGTCACTCAGCACGACTGTCACCAACATCTCCATTTCCACGACCGCATCAGGAGTCGCTGGGCAAGGCAGTGACCTCAGTATAACCGCACCCGCGACGCCGATCATTGGTGCGGCGGGCGTTCCCATCGCTTTGCCATTCAATCTCACACAACTCGCCGCGGATCCCATCGATTCCATTCGATTCTTTGGATTTCCTGACGGCACTGTTTTTTCGGCAGGTGCGGCAGGGTCGTTAGGCTCTGGTGAATGGATAATCAACTCGCCACCACCAAGCAACCTAACATTCACTGTTCCAACTGGGACCAACAGAACATTCAACTTGGGTATCACGGCCATCAACGGGTTTGACGACTTTGCAACCGTATTCCGGCCCGTAAAAATTGGCACCACGTACACGATCACTCCGACCGATGCCAACAAGCCAGAGGGTAACTCAGGCGTCACCCCCTATACTTTCACGGTGACGCGGCATGGCAGCAGCAGCGTGGCGTCTACCGTCAATTATGACGTGCGCAACATCAACGGTGCCTCCACGGCGGCGGACTTCCAGGGCGGTGTACTTCCTCGTGGTGCAATCGCCTTTGCTGTGGGAGAAACCAGCAAGCTACTGACCATCAACGTGGTCGGCGATCGAAACGTTGAACGGAACGGACTCTTTGATGTCCGACTGCTTCGCGAAGTGATTCTAGTTCATGACCTAGCGTATGGATTGATTCGCGACGATGACACAACCGTATCTGTCGAATCACAAAAAACTGACCAGTTCGAAGGCTCAACGGGAAACACGCCATTCATCTTCCGTGTCACTCGTGCCGGTGACGTGAGCAGCGCCGCAACCGTCAACTACAACGTCGCTCCCATTGGAACCTCCACCGTCAACGCCGCCGACTTCGGCGGAACCCTACCCAGCGGCCAAGTCTCTTTCGCAGCCAACCAAGTATTCAGAGACATCATAGTTAACGTCACAGGAGATACGACGTTTGAACCGGATGAGAATTTTAATTTCGTACTGTCCAACCCAAGCAGCGGAGTCAATTTAGTTACTTCAATCGCTGGAGGAGTCATTCGCGCGGACGAGACGAGCTTGACCGTCGCAGCGACGAGTGCCAATAAGTCGGAAGGCAACAGCGGCATAACTCCTTTTACATTTACCGTGACTCGATCGGGATTAGCCTCGTTCCCCAGCACGGTCGATTTTGCGGTCACCGGAAGCGGTTCCAGCCCGGCAAACGCCGCCGACTTTGGTGGTGCTCTCCCGTCTGGGCAGGTCTTCTTTGCTGCCAACGAGCGCAGCAAAGTGATCACCATCAATGTGCAAGGCGATACCACCGTGGAACCCAACGAAGGGTTCACCTTAACGCTCTCCGGTGCAACGGCTGGTGTGACGATCGCTGCACCATCCGCGAATGGGATCATCCTTGATGACGACGCGGCACTCATGCCAACCTCGCTGGCTGTCGCGGCAACGAGCGCTGACAAGGACGAAGGAAACAACGGCAACACACCGTTTACGTTTACTGTGACGCGATCCGGCAACGTCAGCAGTGCAACCTCGGTCAACTTCGCGGTTTCTGGATCGGGAACCAACCCAGCCAACGCCACCGATTTCGGCGGTACTTTGCCTTCTGGACAGGTCACCTTCGCGGCGAATGAAACAAGCAAAGTGATCACCATCAACGTGCTTGGCGACACCGTTGTCGAGCCTACCGAAACCTTTGTGGTGACGCTCTCGAACGCAACGTCCAGTGCGTCGATTACAACCGCCACGGCAAACGGCATCATCATCAATGACGACATCCCGCCTGCCCCCGCGTCACTCGCGATCGCAGCAACGAGTGCCATCAAGAACGAACTGAATACAGGGAGCACTCCGTTTACGTTCACGTTGACTCGCTCCGGCAATCTTTCTGGAGCCACGACGGTCAACTTCGCAGTCACCGGCAGCGGTGCAACTCCGGCTTCGGCCGCTGATTTTGTCGGCGGCGCTTTCCCCAGCGGACAAGTAACCTTCGCTGCCAATGAGACTTCCAAAGTCATCACAATCAATGTGCTCGGTGAACTAGCCGTCGAAGCCAACGAAGGATTTACGGTAACTCTGTCAGGAGCAACCGGCGGCGCGATCATCGCCACCGCTAGTGCCGTTGGCTCGATTCTGAATGACGATACGGGCTTGGCCATCGCAGCGACGAGCGGCAACAAAGCCGAAGGGAACTCCGCGAACACGGCGTTTACGTTCACCGTGACGCGGACTGGTAATGTCTCCGGAGCAACCACGGTCAACTTCGCCGTCACAGGCAGCGGTGCGACGCCGGCGCAGGCAAGTGATTTTGTTGGTGGCGTGTTCCCGACCGGGCAGGTGTCTTTTGCCGCCAACGAAGCATCCAAAGTCATAACGATCAATGTGCTCGGTGATACAATCGCTGAAGCCAACGAAGGATTCGCGGTGACACTCTCTGGTGCAAGCGTTGGAAATACAATCACAACTGCGGCAGCCAGCGGTCTGATTCGCAACGATGATACGGCTCTGGCCATTGCCGCGACCAGTGCCAATAAAGCGGAAGGGAATTCCGGAAGCACACCGTTTACCTTTACCGTTACTCGCTCCGGCAATGTTGTTGGAGCTACCACAGTGAACTTTGTTGTCGTCGGTAGAGGAGCGACACCTGCTCAGGCTAACGACTTCGTCGGTGGTGCCTTGCCGAGTGGTCAAGTTGCTTTTGCGGCGAATGAAACGACCAAACTCATAACAGTCAATGTGCAAGGCGATCCAACTACGGAAGCCAACGAAGGCTTTGCAGTAAGACTAATGCATCCTAGCGCCGGGGCGACCATTCTGACCGCGATTGCACTCGGAGTCATCCAAAACGATGAGAACTCAATCTCCATCGCGGCTACCAGTGCCAATAAGAGTGAAGGGAATTCCGGCACCACTGCGTTCACGTTTACGGTGACTCGCATCGGCAATATAGGGACGCCGTCCACCGTGAACTATGCGGTCACCGGCAGTGGAACCAGACCGGCTCAAGCCAGTGACTTTGTTGGGGGCGTCTTCCCGACCGGTCAAGTCGTGTTTGCTGCCAACGAAACGTTCAAGGTGATCACGATCCCCGTGCGTGGTGATACGACGGTTGAATTTAACGAAAGCTTTACTGTCGGACTCGCGAACGCTTCGGCCGGCTTCTCCATCACCACTGCAACTGCCGCAGGTTTAATTCAGACGGACGATACATCGCTGGCCATTAGGGCGACGAGTGCTAACAAGGCTGAAGGAAACTCGGGTTCGACGCCCTTTACGTTTACAGTCACGCGTACTGGCGTACTGACCCGAGCCACGACCGTCAACTTTGCAGTTGCCGGAAGTGGTGCATCGCCAGCGCAAGCTAGCGACTTCGTAGGCAATGTGCTTCCCTCAGGTGTGGTGACGTTTGCAACTGGCGAAACCAGCAAGTTGATCACGATCCTTGTGGTGGGTGATCGGATTGTCGAAGTCAACGAAGGTTTTGTAGTGAATCTGACTGGAGCCACGTCGGGCGTCAGCGTTGCAACAGCTAGTGCCGCCGGATTGATTCGCAATGATGATACGACCATATCCATTGTGGCCACAAATGCTGAACAGTTCGAACCTGTCTCTGGTTCATCCTCTTTCACCTTTACGTTGACAAGGACAGGAGTCAGGTCCGGCACCAGCAGCGTGAACTTTGCCGTGGTCGGTAGCGGCAGCAATCCAGCCTCGCCAAGTGATTTCGTGGGAGGTCGATTCCCAAGTGGCACGGTAGTTTTTGCAGCTGGCGAGACTCGTAAAGTGATCACGATCCAGGTAGCGAGTGACGCTATCGCTGAAGTGAATGAAGGATTCACTGTCAACTTATCCTCGCCCAGCGCCGGAGTAACATTGGGCACCGCCAGCGCTTCAGGGCTCATTCGTGAAGGCTGTTTGAGCGGAGGACCTTTGGTTGCAGGTAACAACATACTGACTTACAGTTGCGGAGTGTCTGGCACCGTGGTGGCCATCGCGATGGGAAGTCGATCCGGTGCGACAACCATTGCCCAGCACGGAGTTACGCTTGACATTGCCGGCGCTGCGGTGATCGGCATGGGAGTGGTTGATGCCAACGGAATAGCGCGGGTCGTTGTTTGCTTGACAGCTCAACAACTTCGTTCACCATTATATTTCCAGGCCTTTGAGATTTTACCAAAAGGCAAAAAGAGCAACGTCTTTATCGACTGACGAAAGCTGGATTGTCTAACGCAGAGTTAAATCTGTTACGCCCACTTTCTGAGTGCATCGATTTGTTGATTCGCTTTCGATGCTTGGAGCTTGACGAAGTTGGAGCGATTGATGTAGCTGGTGCTGGGATCCCTACTACATTAACGGCTCCGCACATCGAATCGACTTTACAGCGCTCAGTTGGGAGGCGAAGCGAGCCGATTCCAAGGCCGTCGGATCTCGCTCGACGCGTCGACTTAAGGCGTTAGTCGACTCAGTTGTAGCGACCGGCTGGCTTAGGAAATGCAATCGATCGTTATTCGGAGCGAGAAGAGCGTTTCTTTGCCCGCTAAGGATGGACTTATTCAATTCGCTCTATGACGACGTAGGAAAAACGAAATCTTGAAAGAATTCGACGGGGCATGGTTGCAACCACATGCCGCCGAGCTAATTTGAATGGGTCCAAGTCACCCGGATATTCGATATTATCGCTATAACTGTTTCGGCGGTTGCCTGGGTGCAAAGCATCCCAGGTAGCCAAAATGAAAATTCCATTTTTCAAGTCGTCACGCGGTAAGACAAACAAAAACAAGCAATATCTCCGACGCTTGCTAATTGAGCAGTTCGAACCTCGCCGCGTTCTGGCTCCGGTTGCCACAGACTTTCCGATCGGCTTCGTGCCGCTGGGGACGACACTAAGGATCGAAGCGGCCGATATCGTGTCCGACTTCGGGACCGACTCGAATAGTAACCTGCAATCAGGATCGATTAATTTTACCAGCGCCTCGGTCAACGGCGGAGTAGCGCGGCCGCTGACGGATGTAGGGTTTGCGTTTCTGACCGGAGCCGGTAAAGCAGGGACGATCGCGATCAATACTGTCGGCGCGTCGGCGTTTACAGGTCTAGCAGCGGGAGCCAGCGCGAGTGTCTCGATCGGCTTTCAAGTCAGTGATGGGCTCGCATCGGCTTCGGGTGTGTTTAGCTATGTCGTAACCAATACGACGCGGATCGCGAATACGGTCGTGCTCCGATTCAATGCCGACTCGAATCAAACGCTTGTCGAGGATTTTACAGCGGCACTTCCGGTCGGAACGTCGCGCCTGCAAACTTCGTTCATGGGTGTTCAAGACATAAGTAGCGGATTGGCACAGCTCGACCTACGCCAGCCTGTTGACACCGCATTCAATCCACTCTTTAGCAATGCTTCTTTGACGATTGCCGCCGCGTATGCAGAAGGCTCGTCTAGCACCGACGCCCGCGCCTCAGGCTTTAGCAAGGCGTTATCGATTGCTTCGTCCGAATCACAATCCGTCGCGAATGCGTCGATAAATTCCCGCTCGATATCGAACGCAAGCGTTGTTTCAATTGGTTCGGCAATAGCAACTCTCGGTTCTGAAGCTACCGTTTTCGCACTTGACAATTCTGAGGCTACCGTTTTCGCGTCCGGTGGTTCAATTGCGATTTCCGTCGCGACAAGAGGCTCGACTGCTGATACTTCCGCAAGCGAACAATCGGATGTACTCGCTGATGCACTCGATGGCTCCAAAGCTTCCGCGTTCGCGAAAAATATTGGTTCTGCCTCGGCATCGGCGAGTGCAGAATCGACAGCGAATGCAACCGCTTCCGACCTTTCGACAGCCACTGCAACGGCGTCGTCGAGCAGCGTCGCGAATGCCGTCTCCGTCAAGGCCTCCGTGGCTTCGGCAAGTGCGAATCTAAGCTCCGATGCTCAGGCAGCCGCGAAGGAATCATCGGCTGCTTCGGCATCTGCCGATAGTTCGTCTTCTGCATCAGTGGGCGCGGAGGTCGGTTCCGCAGCAAACGCCGTTGCCACGACAAATTCTGCGGCGGTCGCAGGGGCCGCGGACGGCTCGGTTGCCAGTGCCACGGCAGACGTCGATTCCATCTCGCGAGCTCTTGCATCGCAGGAGAGCAGTAGTTCAAGCTTCTCGGTTCGAGGCTCAGCGTCGCAAGGGCTCTCATTGACACAGAGCGTTGCCAGTGCATTTGCGGAAGACTCGTCGGCGGCGGACGCAGCAGCCAATCACGATCTGGTGTCGACAGGAACGTTAGCGGCAGCGATTACGGACCTTGCCGCCGAGATCACGCTTGCGATAGCCCGTGCTTTTGACGTTACTCAGAACATGATCACCGAAGCCACGGGTGGAGTTTCGAATGGCGATAGCATTGCGAAGTTGATTGACGAGGCCCTCGGACGCAATCCCAACGCACAGCTACGTGCAGGTGCGAGCTCAACAGCGTTTGCCGACTTGAGTTCGCTGGCCACCAGTGTGGGTGTCAACGGACTGAGTTCGACGGCCGATGCCGAAAACTTCATGACGTCGCGGGCAAGATCAGGCAGCCCGACAGTCACGAGTATTTCGATCGCCACGGCAGCCGCTGGCGTCATTGGTCAAGGAACCAATCTGAGCAACACCGCTTCGGCAGCTCCGATCATCGGACGGCCGGGAGTCCCCGTCGCTCTGCCCATCACGCTTTCGCAACTCAGTTCGGATCCGGTCGATTCGATCGTTCTGTCGGGCTTCCCCACCGGCACGGTCCTCTCGGCAGGTACCTCCAGCAATGGCGGAACGACCTGGACGTTCAACTCCGCTCCACCGAGCAACCTTACCTTTACGACCTCGGCAGGTGCTTTCCTGCTGAAGACTACCGCCCGCAATGGGAGCAATTCCGTCGCCACTTCCGAGCGATTGGTCATGATCGCCGCGACCTCCTCGTATTCGATCGCACCAACCGATGCGAACAAGCTGGAAGGACATACCGGAACCACGCCGTTTACCTTTACCGTGACTCGCCATGGCATCGTCACCGGTGCTTCCACGGTGAACTGGTCCGTCGCTGGACGTGGCGTTTCAGCCGCCGACTTCCCTGGTGGTGTGCTTCCATCTGGTCAGATCGCCTTCGCAGCCGGAGAAACGAGCAAAGTGCTGACGATCAATGTTGCCGGGGATCGCACGGTTGAAAACAATGAGATTTTTCAGGTCAAGCTGTCCGCGTCTGCAACTGGGACAACGGCCTCACTCATCGAAGCTCTCGGCCTGATTCGCAACGACGACAGTAACATCTCGATCCTGCCGCTCAATCCTGATCAATCGGAAGGCGCGACAGCCACAACTCCGTTCACTTTCCGCGTAGCTCGCATGGGCGATATCAGTACCGCAGCCACAGTGACTTTCAATGTCGTTGGTAGTGGAACAAACCCTGCATCGGCCAGCGACTTCGGCGGAACGTTCCCCAGTGGAACCGTCATGTTGGCTGCGAATCAATCGTTCAAGGACATCACGATCAACGCGAGCGGCGACTTGATCGTTGAACCCGACGAGGCGTTCAACGTGGTCCTCTCAAACCCCAGCGGCGGAATTCTCCTTGGCACGTCGACAGCCCCAGGGGTGATTCGCAACGACGACACCAGCTTCGCCATCGCTGCCACCAGCGCGAACAAGGCCGAAGGGAACTCGGGAAGCACGCCGTTCACGTTCACTGTGACGCGATCCGGAGTTACCACGAATGCGACCTCCCTGAACTTTGCCGTTACTGGTTCGGGCGCGACACCGGCTCAGGCCAGTGATTTCGCTGGCGGACTGTTTCCATCGGGCCAGGTTGTCTTCGCGGCCGATGAGACAATTAAAGTCGTCACAATTCTCGTGCAGGGCAACACGGTCTTCGAAGCAAACGAAGGCTTTACCGTCACCCTCTCTGATGCCATCGCCGGTGCAACAATCACGACTGCGACGGCTGTCGGGACCATACAGAACGATGATACCTCAGTTGCGGTTGTCGCAACGAGTGCCGACAAAGCCGAGGGGAACTCCGGGAACACGGCGTTTACATTCACCGTGATTCGGTCGGGTAATACATCCGGAGCAACCACGGTCAACTACGCCGTCAGCGGCAGCGGTGCGACGCCGGCGCAGGCCAATGATTTCGCTGGCGTAGTGTTTCCCACCGGACAGGTGTCTTTCGCCGCTAACGAAACATCCAAAGTCGTCACGATCAATGTGCTGGGGAACACGGTTGCTGAACCCAACGAAGGCTTCACGGTGACACTCTCTGGTGCAACGGGTGGAGCCATCATCACAACTGCAGCGGCCGCTGGTCTGATTCGCAACGATGACACGGCTCTGGCCATTGCCGCGACCAGTGCCAATAAAGCGGAAGGGAATTCCGGAAGCACACCGTTTACCTTCACCGTAACTCGCTCCGGCAATGTTGTTGGAGCTACCACAGTGAACTTCGTAGTCGTCGGCAGAGGAGCGACACCTGCTCAGGCCAACGACTTCGTCGGTGGTGCCTTGCCGAGTGGTCAAGTTGCTTTTGCGGCGAATGAAACGACCAAACTCATAACAGTCAATGTGCAAGGCGATCCAACTACGGAAGCCAACGAAGGCTTTGCAGTAAGACTAATGAATCCTAGCGCTGGGGCGACCATCCTGACCGCGATTGCACTTGGTGTCATCCAAAACGATGAGAACTCAATCTCCATTGCGGCAACCAGTGCCAATAAGAGTGAAGGGAATTCCGGCACCACTGCGTTCACGTTTACGGTGACTCGCATCGGCAATACAGGGACGCCGTCTACCGTGAACTATGCGGTCACCGGCAGTGGAACCAGACCGGCTCAAGCCAGTGACTTTGTTGGGGGCGTCCTCCCCACCGGTCAAGTCGCGTTTGCTGCCAACGAAACGTCCAAGGTGATCACGATCCCCGTGCGTGGTGATACGACGGTTGAATTTAACGAAAGCTTTACTGTCGGACTCGCGAACGCTTCCGCAGGCTTCTCCATCACCACTGCAACTGCCGCAGGTTTAATTCAGACGGACGATACATCGCTGGCCATTAGGGCGACGAGTGCTAACAAAGCCGAAGGAAACTCGGGTTCGACGCCCTTTACGTTTACAGTCACGCGTACTGGCGTACTGACCCGAGCGACGACCGTGAACTATGCCGTTGTAGGAAGTGGAGCCGCGCCGGCAACGGCCAGCGACTTCGTAGGCAATGTGCTTCCCTCAGGTGTGGTGACCTTTGCAGTTGGCGAAACCAGCAAGTTGATCACGATCCTTGTGGTGGGTGATCGGATCGTCGAAGCCAACGAGGGCTTTGTAGTGAATCTGTCCGGAGCCACTTCCGGCGTCAGCGTTGTAACAGCCAGTGCCGCCGGATTGATTCGCAATGATGATACGACCATATCCATTGTGGCCACAAATGCTGAACAGTTCGAACCTGTCTCAGGTTCATCCTCTTTCACCTTTACGTTGACAAGGACAGGAGTCAGGTCCGGCACCAGCAGCGTGAACTTTGCGGTGGTCGGTAGCGGTAGCAATCCAGCCTCGCCAAGTGATTTCGTGGGAGGTCGATTCCCAAGTGGCACGGTAGTTTTTGCGGCTGGCGAGATTCGTAAAGTGATCACGATCCAAGTGGCCAGCGACAATATCGCTGAAGTGAATGAAGGATTCACCGTCAACCTATCCGCGCCCAGCGCCGGAGTGACATTGGGCACCGCCAGCGCTTCAGGGCTCATTCGTGAAGGCTGCTTGAGCGGCGGGCCTTTGGTCGCAGGCAACAACGTACTGACTTACTCGTGTGGAGTTCCGGGAACCATCGTTGGATTCGCGATGGGTACTGGACTTGGCAAGACGAACATCGCGCAGCACGGATTGCAAGTCGACATCGCAAGGGCAACGGTGATCGGCACGGGTGTCGTGGACGCGAGCGGCCGCGCCAGGATCGTGGTGCGCTTGACCGCCGCCCAAGCCGCCTCACTGATGTACTTCCAGGCCTTTGAGATCGCCCCGACCGTGAAGAAAAGCAACGTCTTCGTCGACTGACAGCCGCCCGTAGCAACCATCGGCAGACACCATTTCACAATTGAATTGAACTTCTCAACAACTGACTCAGCAAAATCATCATGAAATTCAACTGGTTTAACCGTCGCAAGAATAGTAATTCGACAACCCGCCGCAGGGCACAACAGCGGCTGCGCTTCGAGATGCTCGAAGATCGCCGAGTACTGGCCGCTGCGTTCCCGGAATTTCTCGACCCAAACCCGGCTCCGGGCAATTTTTTCGGGTCCAGCGTAGTGGCACTGAGTACTGGCAACGTCGTCATTACGTCGCCAGGCGATGATGCCAACGGGACGGATACCGGCGCGGCGTACCTATTCAATGGGGCCACAGGGGCACTCATCAGTACGATGCGAGGATCCAGTGAATTTCCGCTTGTCGGAATTCCTTTCTTCTCCGTGCAGGAACTGACCAACGGAAATTATGTGCTGATCAATCCAGGTTCGGTGACCTTTGGAAACGGGACTACGGGTGTCAGCGGAGTGATCTCCGCGGCTAACTCTCTGGTCGGGTTCGGATCTGACTCGATTGACTTACAAACGCTACGCGTGAATCCTCTGCCCAATGGGAACTACGTCGTCACTAATGCGTTCTGGGATAACGGAGCGGTGCAAGATGTGGGGGTGGTCACCTTTGGCAACGGAACGACCGGAACCGTCGGTGTAGTTTCTGCAGCCAATTCCCTGATCGGGTCGAGCGAGAACGATCGCATTAGCCAGGGGAACGCAATTCGGCTACTTCCGAACGGGAACTATGTTGTCTTAAGTGGGCAGTGGGATAATGGAGCGGTCGTCGATGCTGGGGCCGTGACATTCGGCAACGGAACGACCGGAGTTAGCGGAGTCGTGTCCGCAGCCAACTCACTCGTTGGCTCGTCTACGGGAGATATGCTCAGTTCTGGCCTTGACGTCCTGAAGAACGGGAACTACGTGGTCGTGAGTCCGAATTGGGACAACGGTGCTGTCGCGGACGTGGGTGCGGTAACGTTCGGCAACGGAACGACTGGTGTTGTAGGTGTCATCACGCCTGCGAATTCGTTGGTAGGCTCTACCGCAAACGACAAAATCGGTGGCGATGTGAGAGGGTCTTTGGGACTCGGAGTGAAGGCGCTCGAGAACGGCAACTATGTGGTCGCAAGTCCAGATTGGGACAATGGGGCGGTGGAGGACGCGGGAGCGGTGACGTTCGGCAACGGCAACACAGGCGTGAGCGGCTTCATCTCCGCCGCCAACTCTCTCGTCGGCTCGACCGCGATTGACCGAGTCGGCAATTTCGGTGTTCAACCCCTCACGAACGGCAACTATGTCGTCGTGAGCCCAAATTGGGACAATGGAACGATCGTACAAGCAGGGGCAGCGACGTTCGGGAACGGAACGACAGGCATCAGCGGGGTCATCTCGGCCGCCAACTCTCTCGTGGGAGGTACAGCCAATAACTTTGTAGGCGCGTCAAACTCGTTTGGTTTTACTAACGGAGCTGGTGTGACGGCGCTGACCAATGGCAACTACGTGGTAGTAAGCCCGTTCTGGGACAACGGCGCGATCCAGAATGTGGGGGCGGTCACCTTTGGGAACGGTACCACCGGCACCACAGGCGTTGTTTCCGCGGCCAATTCTCTCATTGGGGCGACTGCAGACGACCGGGTGGGAGGGGTCATCTTTCTCTCCAACCCCAACAGCACGTTCAACAACGTGTATGCCCTGGAAAACGGGAACTATGTTGTCGGCAGCACGCTCTGGAATAACGGCACTACGCAGGATGCGGGGGCAGTGACCTTGGGCAACGGCGCGACCGGAGTGACAGGAGTAGTCTCCGCTGCCAATTCACTTGTCGGAACTTCCGCAAGCGACTTCGTGGGCCTGAGAGTCACGCCGCTCACCAATGGCAACTTCGTAGTCGAAAGCCAGGACTGGAACAACGGCACCGTAGCGGATGCCGGCGCGGTGACATTCGGCAACGGCACGACGGGCATCGTGGGCATCGTCTCTGCCGCGAACTCACTGGTCGGCACCACGACAGGAGAACGCCTCGGCAGTTCGCGCGTGCAACCACTCAAGAACGGCAACTATGTCGTCAGGAACGGAAATTGGGACAATGGCACTGTTGAAAATGTGGGAGCGGTGACATTCGGCAACGGCACAACGGGCGTGAGTGGTCTCATCTCGGCCGCGAATTCACTCATCGGATCGTCAGTAGAAGACCGCGTCGGCGATTTCGGTAACGACGTGATATCACTGACTAACGGCAACTATGTGGTCTTGAACAACACATGGGATAACGGCACGATCGTCAACGCAGCACCAGTGACATTCGGCAACGGTACGACTGGTGTCTTGGGACCCATCACGGGCAATAACAGCGTTGCTGGTTGCTCGTCGCCTAGCTTCGCTCGAGTTGAGATTGATGACGTCAACCGCACGATTATTGTCAGCCATTTTTCTGACGGCGGCGGACGAGTCTTGGTCGGCTCGCAGGTCGATGGCTTCGCGCCGAGTGGACCGTGTGTTGCCATTGCGGCGACCAGCGCGAACAAAGTCGAAGGGAATTCAGGAAGCACTCAGTTCACTTTCACGGTGACACGATCGGGATTTACCGCGAACGCGAGCACCGTGAACTTTGCCGTCACCGGCTCGGGCCCGACACCGGCCCAGGCTAGTGATTTCGTCGGCGGAGTATTCCCAACTGGTCAGGTTTCGTTCGCAGCCAATGAAATCAGCAAGGTGATCTCGATCAATGTGCGTGGTGATGTTGCGGCTGAAGCCAGTGAAGGATTTACGATTACACTTTCCAATGGATCCGGCGGAACAGTGCTTACGACTCGGAGTGCCGTCGGAACCATCCAGAACGATGACACGGCTCTCGCCATTACGGCAACCAGCGCCGACAAAACGGAAGGCAATTCGGGAAACACACCGTTTACGTTCACGGTGACGCGATCTGGTAATGTGTCGGGGGCCACGACGGTGAACTTCGCTGTGACCGGCAGTGGTGCGACGCCGGCTCAGGCGAGTGATTTCGCTGGCGGAGTGTTTCCGACCGGACAGGTCTCGTTCGCGGCTAACGAAACATCCAAAATCATCACAATCAATGTGCTGGGTGATTCAGTGGCTGAAGCCAACGAAGGGTTCACCGTGACGCTCTCCGGTGCCAGTGGTGGAGACACCATCACAACCGCAACGGCCAATGGAATGATTCGCAACGATGATACGGTTCCTGCATCACTCGCAATCGTCGCAACCAGCGCTAGTAAGAACGAAGGCAACAGTGACAACACTCCCTTTACATTCACGGTGACACGTTCCGGCAATGTTTCTGTAGCAACGACTGTGAACTATGTGGTTACAGGTAGCGGAACAAGCCCAGCTCAGGCCAATGATTTCGCTGGCGGTGTGTTTCCCACCGGACAGGTGTCTTTCGCCGCTAATGAAACATCCAAAGTCGTCACGATCAATGTGCTGGGGAACACGGTTGCTGAACCCAACGAAGGCTTCACGGTGACACTCTCTGGTGCAACGGGTGGAGCCACCATCACACCTGCAGCGGCCGCTGGTCTGATTCGCAACGATGATACGGCTCTGGCCATCGCCGCGACCAGCGCCAATAAAGCGGAAGGGAATTCCGGAAGCACACCGTTTACCTTCACCGTAACGCGCTCCGGCAATGTTGTTGGAGCTACCACAGTGAACTTCGTAGTCGTCGGCAGAGGAGCGACACCTGCTCAGGCTGACGACTTCGTCGGTGGTGCCTTGCCGAGTGGTCAAGTTGCTTTTGCGGCGAATGAAACGTCCAAAGTGATTACCGTCAATGTGCAAGGCGATCCAACTACGGAAGCCAACGAAGGCTTTGCAGTAAGACTAATGCATCCGAGCGCCGGGGCGACCATCCTGACCGCGATTGCACTCGGTGTCATCCAAAACGATGAGAACTCAATCTCCATCGCGGCTACCAGTGCCAATAAGAGTGAAGGGAATTCTGGCACCACTGCGTTCACGTTTACGGTGACTCGCATCGGCAATATAGGGGCGCCATCCACCGTGAACTATGCGGTCACCGGCAGTGGAACCCGACCGGCTCAAGCCAGTGACTTTGTTGGGGGCGTCTTCCCGACCGGTCAAGTCGCGTTTGCTGCCAACGAAACGTCCAAGGTGATCACGATCCCCGTGCGTGGTGATACGACTGTTGAATTTAACGAAAGCTTTACTGTCAGGCTTACGAACGCTACCGGCGGTTTCTCTATCACCACCGCAGCGGCGACGGGACTGATACAAAGCGAGGATACATCGCTGGCCATTAGGGCGACGAGTGCTAACAAAGCCGAAGGAAACTCGGGTTCGACGCCCTTTACGTTTACAGTCACGCGTACTGGCGTTCTGACCCGAGCCACGACCGTGAACTATGCAGTTGCCGGAAGTGGAGCCACACCGGCAACGGCTAGCGACTTCGTGGGCAATATGCTTCCCTCAGGCGTGGTGACGTTTGCAGTTGGCGAAACCAGCAAGTTGATCACGATCCTTGTAGTGGGTGATCGGATCGTCGAAGCCAACGAGGGCTTTGTAGTGAATCTGACCGGAGCTACGTCGGGCGTCAGCGTTGCAACGGCCAGTGCCGCCGGATTGATTCGCAATGATGATACGACCGTATCCATTGTGGCCACAAATGCTGAACAGTTCGAACCTGTCTCTGGTTCATCCTCTTTCACTTTTACGTTGACAAGGACAGGAGTCAGGACCGGCACCAGCAGCGTGAACTTTGCCGTGGTCGGTAGCGGCAGCAATCCAGCCTCGCCAAGTGATTTCGTGGGAGGTCGATTCCCAACTGGCACGGTAGTTTTTGCAGCTGGCGAGACTCGTAAAGTGATCACGATCCAGGTAGCGAGTGACGCTATCGCTGAAGTGAATGAAGGATTCACTGTCAACTTATCCTCGCCCAGCGCCGGAGTAACATTGGGCACCGCCAGCGCTTCAGGGCTCATTCGTGAAGGCTGCTTGAGCGGTGGTCCTCTGGTCGTAGGCAACAACATACTGACCTACAGTTGCGGAGTGCCTGGCACCGTGGTAGCCATCGCGATGGGAAGTCGATCCGGAGCGACAACCATCGCTCAGCACGGAGTTACGCTTGACATTGCCAGCGCTGCGGTGATCGGCATGGGAGTGGTTGATGCCAACGGAATAGCCCGGGTCGTTGTTCGCTTGACAGCCCAACAGCTTCGCTCCCCTTTATATTTCCAGGCCTTTGAGATTTTACCAAGAGGCAAAAAGAGCAACGTCTTTATCGACTAACCAATCCGGTTTTACACTGGATTGCGCCCAAAAAGGATGTGGCGCTCTGGCAATGGGATTGTAGAGATGAAAGGAGGACTGGCTACACAAAGTCGTCGTCAAGATCGTTCAAAGACTCGTCAAAGTCGGTTAAAGTGTCCTCGCTACATTCGGAAGATTCCAGAAGCGATCGATACCAATGCAAATGCGCATCTTTGCTCAACTTCAACGGTTTCAGTTCAGAGCAAGTTATTGGATCATGCAGGGTAAACTGCAATGTCTCTTCATCTCTTCTTAACGCAAACTCTCGACTGACTCGCGCAAACAAAATTGTTGCACTTGATGGATCGGCGATGGAGTCAAGCTTAGAGAGAATTTCATTCCAATTTGGAAGCTTTTTGTTGGAGGGATCGTTCCTAGCGAGAAAAATTATGTCGCTATTGTCCTTCCATTTCGCAACTATCAAAAACATATCGAACTGATCCTCGTCGACTGGAAAGTTGTAAAATCCTGCGCTCAGCTTCTGCCTTAAATCCTATGAAAAGCATCTCCACATCTGTTTGAAGACATCGATAAGTTTATCAAGGTATTCGTGTGACAAAAAATCCGATTCACGAACTTCTTCTCACAATTTTCCGACGTTAGTTTGCGTGGCAGAGGAAACTAGACCTATCGACGAACTTATGCCATTGTATGATAGGCGCCAATTTGCAAGCTCAGTTGATGGCAAGCGGCGTTACAGCAGTTCCGTCTTGTTTTCTGGCGGCATGCCTCCCCGGTAGCGTCATCTGTCAGAGACGTCTGACAACGCACCAGAGGGCAATGCAATGGAAATGATTTGTAGCTCTTGAAGCGAGATTTTCCTCGCCAAAAAAGCTTGACTCTGTCAAATATTTTTCACTTTCGTTTTGTGTTCGCATGACTAACTTTTTCAAAAGCACTGGCAAAACCTGCACCGTCGCACGACACCGCAAAATCCTTCGGCGAATGAGGATCGAATGTCTTGAGCGGCGGAGTATGCTTGCCAGTGACTTAGAGGCTTTTGAAGAATTGCTCCTAAATCACACAAACGTCAACTCTGACAGCGTGGCGCATATTCGACCACCTGTGATGCGAATCATCAACGGTTCGCAAACGAATTTGTATCCGTCGGTCGGAACGGTTGGCGATTCAACCTTTGGGCAATACTGCACTGGGACACTCATCGCGCCTCAGTACGTTCTAACAGCAGCGCACTGTGCGGTCGATGGATCAAGTAGGGTTAGCGATACTCAAGGTCGAGTTCGATTGGGTACTACGACTTATTCGACCAGCCAAGTTATTGTGCATCCGGACTACAACGAATCACGGTTCGGTACCGACGCAGCCAACGATATTGCGATCTATAAACTCGCCGCGCCCATCACAACGATTACGCCATCGAATCTTTTCCGCCAAGTACCGACGGTCGGAACAACGATGACGCTCGTCGGCTTTGGTGGCGGCGGTTCAGGCAACACGGGCAGCGATGGATCCTTTGGAACGAAACGCGTTGGTACGACTCCAATTGATCGCGTGACTTCGACGCTGATCCATTGGACGTTTGACAATAACACTGAGAGCAACACCGCTCCCGGCGATTCTGGTGGCCCTTCATTTATTGATGTTGGAGGAGAACTGCAAGTCGCCGGTGTGACTTCTGGTGGGACGCTGGCTTCGGCAGGTCTTGGTGATGAGTCATACAATACACGCGTTGATGCTTACGTATCTTGGATCGATTCTATCCTCAATGACGAGCCAACTGCTGATTTCATCGACTATTCGACTGCGGGTGCGAGCTATAGCCAGTCGTTCGACACGCTTGCTTCTTCCGGAGCATCGTCGTCATTACCTAGTGGCTGGATGATTGCCGAGACTGGAAACAATGCCAATACAACGTACGGGGCTGGTAGCGGCACGGATACAGCAGGTAATACGTACAGCTTCGGCGCTTCAAGTTCGACCGAAAGAGCCTTGGGAAGTTTACTCAGCGGCTCACTTACGCCTACGTTTGGTGCTGCCATCAAGAATACGACTGGGGCCGCGCTTACATCAATGTCAATCAGTTACCGGGGAGAGCAATGGCGTTTAGGTACGACAGGTCGCGACGATCGGCTTGATTTTCAATATAGCTTGGACGCTACGTCGCTTACAAACGGTACGTGGGTAGATGTCAACGCGCTGGATTTCGTAACACCAACGACGACAGGTCCTGTTGGTGCACTCAATGGAAATGTCAGTGTCAATCAATCCATTCGGTCAGCAACTATCGAAAATATCGACGTCCCCCATGATGCGATGGTTTGGATTCGTTTCGCGGATGTCAACGCGTCTGGCGCAGACGATAGTTTGGCGATCGACGACTTTGTCTTTTCTGCATCAGCCGACACATTGGTCACACCAACGATTACCGCAACACCTTTAAACAAGGTCTACGACGGACTTGCGTTTTCGATAGCTGGGACGGCAGATGACGGTCCTGGTGGACTCGCAGCTGACACGACTGCTGCCAGTTTTACTTACACGTTCTATGCGGGCCCAAATCTAACGGGTGGTGTCATTGCGGCTCCAAAGAATGTAGGCAGTTATTCAGTTGAAGTTAGCTATGTCGGTAACGCGAGCTATAATCCGGTCGCTTCTGCCGTGTTTAATTTTGAGATCACTCCATTCACGTTGGTCGGGGACATCACTGCTGCCAATAAGGTGTTTGATGGCACGACCACTGCGACAATTCTCACTCGCACGCTCTCCGGTGTAATCGGTACGGATGTAGTCGACTACGTTGGCGGAACAGCCACATTCGACACTGCTGCGGTTGGAGTCGGCAAAATAGTGACTGCGGTCGGATTGAGCTTGTCCGGTGCGGCTGCTGGCAATTATACGGTGAATACAACAGCTACGACTACAGCTAACATCACGCAGCTGGTGGCGACGGTCGTCAATCGACGCGTGTTTTACAACAACGCTCAAGGCTTTAGCTCTGCTGGGTCAGCAGAGGCAGCCATTGCAAGTGACAAGACGGCTCTGCTGCCGGGCGGGACATCAACCTTTGCGAATTACACAAACTACGTGCGTGGACTAAACGGTGTGATCGTTGACATTGACAATTTGCCGGCGGCAACAACGGGCGATCAACTCTTGGCAAGCTTGCAATTTGACCGGTGGGATGGCATTTCGTCCGCTGGATTTGTGGATTTGCCCGCAGCGGCCGTGCCCGCCGTTACGATTCTAACTGCTAGCGGTGTTGGGGGATCAGATCGCGTCAAAATTACGTTTCCCGATAACACACTGCAGAACACTTGGTTGCGCGTTACGATCGTGGCAAACACCGAAACAGCTCTGGCAATGGATGATGAGTTCTACTTTGGGAATGTTATTGGCGATTTTAACACTGGCAATACTAATAATCGGCTTCGCGTGAACGCAACGGATATTGGGGAAGTCAGAAACAATCAATCAACTGGCCTGAACTCTGTGTCCGTCGTAAGCATCTTCGACATCAATCGTGATGGACGCGTAAATGCCACCGACATCGGAATTGTTCGAAGTAATCAGCAGACGGCTGGAATTGTTGCACCGATTAGTATTCCGTTAAATTTAAATTCGGTGGATTTAGCGACGCCGGTTTTAACGCCTTCAAGCGTGAGCGGCGGAGGAGTCGACTTTGTTTTGCGGGATTCGTCTAAAGCCATTACAGCCAATAAAATGGGAACTCTGACCCCTTTAATATCGCCCCCATCTCCCAGAAGCTTAATAAGTTTGAAGACATCCCGCGAAATTACTGCAAAAGTGGATGAAGCAATGCGGGTGAAAATTGAAAGATTAGACTTGTTTTTTGCTATGTTTTGAGCACCAACTAGATTACCTTTTTAGAGAACCTATTCGTCCCCTTGGAATTAATGATATGAAGAACGTTGCGTTTTGTTTCGGGCTGCTTGTTGCTGCTTACACAAGTGTTGCCAGCGCTGCGATTATCGTTTCGGTCGAGACACCTGCTGCTCCATTTGTGGCGAATTCGGGGATTCAGTCCATAAATATATTTGCGCGTGGCAATGGCATCGGCTCTGATTCAGGAATCGTCGTGACTGCTGATTTTCAGCTTGATGGGGGAGCAACGTTTGCTTCGCCGGATGCTGGAACTTTTGGTGGAATAGGATTCATAGGAAACGGAAATATCAACGGAGCAGGTTCCAGTTTTTTGCGTGATCCGAATGACGCATCGGTCGGAAACCTTAGCATCGAGTACAACCTTACTCAAGATTTCCTTATGGCCGATACTCTCTTTGCAACGTTAAGTATTGACACCACGGGTCTTGCTCTGGGGACCTATGACATTAATGTGCTCGATGTCCAGCTTGATGGAAACCCGGGAATATTTTCAGGCGGCTCGTTTTCTATTTCTGCGGTACCGGAGCCAGGAACTTTTGTGGTCCTTGCGGCGTTCGGTGCTGGAGCTTGGTTCCAACGACGACGGCTTGCTAAGAAGACTGAGTCGGTCGCTGCCTAGTTCATGCTACTCAGATTCTAGGATAGGCGTTAAGCTTATCCTGTGATTCAATGGCGGACTGGAAGCTTATCCTTCTTAAAAGTTCGCGTTTAAGAAATGGCGGAAACAGGCGTTTTAGTTTCCTCTCCAAGGAAATCTTGCACTGTAAATATAGCCGCCAACCAATCGGCGATTGTCCACGACCATAAAGTCTAGCCGATGACACGACGTAATTTCCACAGCCTTCGCCGATTACTCCTTGCGCTAGACTCAAGCAGGCTTGGCCGACAAGCTCGAAAAGAGTTTCGACGACTTGCGATAGAGACGCTGGAAGATCGTCGTGTACTAGCGGCGGCGCAGTTGATTGGGGCAATCTACACTCAAAACTTCGATTCGCTCGCAAGTTCCGGAAGCGTCGAGATTGTCGGAGGGCTCTTTCCGGATGGAGCCAATGGAATGCAGGGCTGGGCTTTCTCCGAAACAGGCACGAACAACAACGCAAGCTATTCAGCTAACTCAGGGACGTCGAACGCTGGTGATACTTTCAGCTTTGGTGTGGCTGGCACCAACGCCGCAACTGACCGTGCGTTTGGTATGCTTCAAAGTTCAAGTTTAGTAGCCACTATCGGTGCTTCCTTTCAAAACGCAACGGCCTCGACTCTGGAGTCAGTTCGAGTCTCGTATACTGGCGAGCAATGGCGTTTGGGCGCAACCGGAAGGAATGATCGGCTCGATTTTCAGTTCAGTACCAATGCAACCAGTTTGACGACGGGTACTTGGACTGACGTCAATGAACTCGATTTTATTGCACCGGTCTCATCGGGAACTGTTGGAGCTATGGACGGAAACGCTCCAGGCAACCAAGTCGCGTTTTCCAATATCGTGCTCCCCAGTGTGACGTTGTCACCCGGTTCTACTTTTTGGATACGCTGGCTTGATGCAAATGCCTCAGGCGCAGATGACAGTTTAGCAATCGATGATTTTAGTATCTCCACATCAGGTACCTCAAACTCTGGTGTCATAATCACTGAAACCGGAGGTAACACGGCGGTCACCGAAGGCGGCACGACAGATACTTACACGATCGCACTTCAGTCTGCGCCAACTTCCGACGTTACGATTTTGATCAAC
Organism: Njordella aestuarii; assembly: GCF_056494165.1. NCBI lineage: Bacteria > Pseudomonadati > Planctomycetota > Planctomycetia > Pirellulales > Pirellulaceae > Njordella > Njordella aestuarii. The sequence continues at coordinate 3,845,782 of NZ_CM151397.1, read as the reverse complement.
TCCGGCAGTCAACTTACGGTATCTCCCACTACGCTGATCTTTACACCCACGAACTGGGCGACACCACGAGTTGTTACGGTCACGGCTGTAAACGATTCTGCAGTAGAAGGGACACACGTTGGTACGCTTACACATACGGCCACAAGCAACGATGCGACTTACAACGCGATCCCAATCTCCAGTGTAACTGCGACAATCACCGACAATGACGGAACGTTAACAACCACGAACTTGCGAGTCGTTAACTACAACATCGCCAGTAGCAACGGTTCGATTCGAACAGGGCTTGATACAATATTGCAAGGGATTGGAAGCGAGATTGTGGCTGGCTTTGCGCGTCAGATCGACCTGATTGCGTTTCAAGAGGTCGATGTCATTCAGACCGTTACATCCACTGTTGCGAATCTATTGAATAACATTTATGGCGCAGGAATCTACGTCTCCGGGACGCTCGCCGGTTTGACTACAGGGGCCGGAACGCCAGGCATCGTTTACAATTCGCAAACGCTTCAAATGCTTGGCGAAACAGCGGTTGGTACGGTAAGCGGTTCTGGTCAAACTCGCCAAACATTGCGCCATCACTTCCAACCGATTGGCGGCGGAATAAACACCGATTTCTATGTCTATAACAGCCACTGGAAAGGCGAAGACGATTCGGAGAGCGAAGGTCGGCGTTTAATTGAAGCTCAAGCCATTCGCAACAATGCTGACGCTTTGGGCAACGGCAAGAATATTCTGTACGTTGGTGACTTCAACGTCTATCGAAGTTCCGACGATGGTTTTCAAGAGTTACTCAGCCCCGGGAACGGTCAAGCATTTGATTCAATCAATCGGCTTGGCAATTGGAGCAATAATTCTTCGTTTCGAGACGTCCATACACAAGCTCCATTAGTCAACGCTCCCAGCGGATTAGTCGGCGGAGGTTTGGACGACCGATTCGACTTCCAGTTAATCTCCGGCGAGCTTAACGACGGCGTTGGACTTGAGTATCGAGCTGGCAGTTATCATACCTTTGGCAATAACGGCAGTGTTTCGCTCAACGGCAACATTAACGCTTCGTCAAACACCGCGCTGGCCGGAGTGCCGAATCGGACCACATTGCTGAATCGATTGTCAACTGTCAGCGATCACCTGCCAGTAGTCGCCGATTATACCTTTACAACTTTTACCGATACGACGCCCCCTACGGTTGTAATTGACGACAATGACGCTGACAATTCAGTGTTTGTCGGCACGCCCGTCAACTATACGCTTTCGTTTAGTGAAGACATTCTCGACGGCACCGTTACAGCCGCCGACTTCAATAACGCCGGTACCGCCAGTATTTCGATTGGAACGGTTACTGAAACAGCCGCAGGGACTTTTTCAGTCACCGTAACACCGAGTTCGGCGGGAACGATCATCTTGCGCATCCCTACTGGTTCTGTGATCAGTGATCTCGGAGGCAACAACTTGGTGGTGCCGGTGCAAGACGCAGATACCATTACCGTCGTTGCTTTGGCGAACCCAACGATTACCAACAGCTCCGGCAACCGTGTCTACAACAACGCGGTGTACACGGCGACTGCTTCTATTAGTGGAAGCAATTCACCGCAACCAAGCCTCTCATTTGTCTACTACAGCAATGCAGCCGCTACCAACGTCATTTCAGCGCCCACCAACGTCGGAACATATTACGTACGAGCCTTCTCAACTGCCAACGCGGGCAACAACGCTTCGCAGTCTCCAGTCACTCAATTTCAAATCACTTCATTCGCGTTGACAGGCAACATTACCGCTGCCAACAAGATCTTTGACGGGACGACAAATGCCACGATTCTGACTCGATCGTTGGTTGGTGTTTTTTCTGGCGATGTGGTGAGTTATGTTGGCGGAATTGCGAATTTTGCCAGTACGTCGGTCGGAACTAACAAACTTGTCACGGCCACCGGCTTGAGCTTGACTGGTGCCGATGCAGGCAACTACACAGTTAATACCACTGCGACGACGACTGCGAACATTACTCAACCAGTTGCGACGATCGCCAATCGAAGGGTGTTCTACAATGGAGCTACCGGGGCAAACCTTAGCAGTCTTGGTGCCGCGGAGAATGCGATTGCGAGCGATAAGACAGCCTTGCTTCCAGGTGGAACATCAAGTTTCGCAAATTACACCAATTACTCACGCGGACTCAACGGCATTATTTTTGATATCAACAACCTTCCAGCGACAACAACACCAAGTCAGATGCTGGCAAGCTTGCAGTTCGCTCGCTGGAATGGAATCGATGTTGCGGGATTTGCAGGGCTGCCAAGTTCCGCGGTCCCGACAGTAGCAATCCTCAACGGCAGCGGAGTCGGTGGCTCCGCTCGGGTGAAGATAACTTTTCCCGACAACACGCTCCAGAACACTTGGTTGCGAGTCTCTGTTGTTGCGAACTCACAGACAGCACTCGCTGCGAATGATGTGTTCTACTTTGGCAATGTTATTGGTGAGGTCAATACCGGCAATACATCAGGTCGATTGCGAGTCAACGCGACCGACACAGGTGCCGTTCGCAGCAATCAATCGACGGCCAGTAACTCCGTAGGGGTCACCAACATCTACGACGTTAACCGTGACGGACGTGTAAATGCGACCGATACCGGCTTGGTCCGAAGCAACCAACAAACAGCAGGCATCGTTGGGCCACTGACGATCCCCTTAAATAGCGAGACAACAGGCCTTCTCTCGCGCAGTTCCAGCGGGGGCATCAACCGGAATTCGTTATTTGCGCCGCTGATGTCAGCAACAACTTTGGCCGTGCCGCTCGTTAAAGAAGGCTTCTTTTCGCTTGCAACGATGAATAAATCAACGAATGGAGAGGCGATTGGATGGAATGCACCAACGTTCGTTTCCCAGGACGCGATATCCAATCCTGCAGGCGTAGCGTCGGGGCTATTAAAGAGCAATTCAACAACGTCGGAAGAACTGGCGTTGCGACTGAAAGACGACATATTCGCTTCTTTAGATACGTCGGACTTGATCGAATCCTTGGGTGATCGAAGTTTCGTGAATTGGGACCGTCAAGAAAAAATCTGATCGATCAACCCTACCATGGAAAACTCAGCTTGGTCAGCGATGCCCAGCAAGAACGTGTCCCAGCAATCATGAGACTTTTTTTACAATGAATAGCGCAGCGACACCTGCACTGGAAATCAACACATCTCGTCAGTTCACCAGTTGGATGAGCGAGCAACGGTTAAGCCTAGCTTTTACGACTTATCAAGCCGGAAAGTTATTCTTGTTAGGTTTGCAGCCCGATGGAAAACTCTCTGTATTTGAGCGGACGTTCAATCGGTGTTTGGGGCTTTGGGCAGATGGTCAGACGATGTGGATGTCTTCGCTCTATCAAATGTGGCGGTTCGAAAATGTGCTCGATCCAGGCCAGAGTGCAGGCGGATATGATCGACTGTACGTACCGCAGGTCGGGTACACGACCGGCGATTTGGATATTCATGATGTGGCGGTCGAAGCGAGCGGTCGTGTCGTGTTTGTCAACACATTGTTTGGTTGCTTGGCCACGCTCAGCGACACGCACAGCTTTGTTCCTTTGTGGAAGCCACCTTTTATCAGCAAGCTTGCGGCCGAAGATCGTTGTCATCTGAACGGTTTGGCGATCGAGAATGGTAAAGCCAAGTACGTCACTGCGGTGAGTCAATCCGATGTGGCCGACGGTTGGCGAGATCGCCGTCAGGATGGCGGATGTGTCATTGATGTCCCGTCCAACGAGATCATCGCGACTGGGCTATCGATGCCACATTCGCCGCGAGTTTACCGCGACAAGCTGTGGTTGCTCAATTCAGGCACCGGGCACTTTGGATTCATCGATCGCACGACCGGCGAATTTGAAGAAGTGGCTTTCTGCCCCGGTTACTTGCGAGGATTATCTTTCCAAGGTGATTTCGCCATCGTGGGGTTATCGAAATCCCGGGACAACAAAACTTTCTCTGGACTAGCGTTGGATGATAACTTGAAGTCAGGCGATGCAGAAGCAAGATGCGGGTTACAGGTCATCGACTTGAAGAGCGGCGACGTCGTTCACTGGATACGTATTGAGGGAGTGGTCACTGAACTTTACGACGTCGTTGCATTAGCAAACGTCGTCCGGCCGCAATCGCTTGGTTTCAAAACCGATGAAATCCGCCGAGTTTTAAGAATCGGTTTTGAACAATCGATCAACGGTTAGAAAATCAGCATGAAGATGGCAAAACATTTCTCGAAGTCTAGAAACCGCGCTCGTAACGACAAGCATCGAGCCAAAACTCCACACCTTCGGCGCTTGTTTATCGAACAGCTGGAGGAGCGCAAGCTACTTACGACGATCGACTTGGCGGCGCTGGTGGCAGGTCAGGGGGCGACCATCTTTGGTGCGGAAAGTTATGACAATAGCGGATTCTCGGTGAGCGGCGCGGGAGACATCAACGGGGATGGCTTCGACGACCTGCTGATCGGCGCTCGCTATGCCAATGGGCCGGGCGTCGATAATACTATTATCGGTATTGATATCGGTGCCAGTTATGTGATCTTTGGTGGCCCGTCACTGCCAACCACGGTCGATCTGGGCAACCTGGGGACCGCCGGGATCACTATCTTCGGAGCGGCCGATTTTGACCGGATCGGCAACGCGGTGAGCAGCGCGGGGGACGTGAACGGGGACGGCTTCGACGACCTACTGATCGGAGCCTCCAATTCTAATAAGAGCTACGTAGTCTTCGGCCGCGCCTCGTTGCCGACAACGATTGATCTGGGCACCCTGGGGACCACTGGGATAACCATCTTCGGAGTGGACGCTGGAGACAGGAGCGGAATTGCGACAAGTAGCGCAGGGGACGTGAACGGGGATGGCTTCGACGACATATTGATCGGCAGCTACGCCGCTGCACAAGGTAACGCGAAACCGACTGCAGGTGAGACGTACTTGATCTTTGGCGGGGCTTTACTGTCACCGACCATGCAACTGGCCAACTTGGGATCTGCTGGGATCACCATCTTCGGCGCAGATGCAGGCGACCGCAGCGGCTTTGCGGTGAGCAGCGCGGGTGACGTCAATAGCGACGGCTTCGACGATCTGCTGATCGGGGCACCGTTGGCCGATGCAGGGGGCAATGCCAGGTTAAATGCCGGCGAAAGCTACCTGATCTATGGAGCTGCTTCGCTGCCTGCTACGTTCGACCTGGGCAACCTGGGAACGGTTGGAATTTCTTTCTTCGGTGGAAGCAATTACGACAGAAGTGGCAACGCCGTCAGCGGCGCTGGGGATGTGAATGGGGATGGCTTCGACGACCTGTTAATCGGTGCCTTCGAAGCCTACGGGTCCACTGCCGTCAAATTCATGGCGGGAAGGAGCTACGTTATCTTTGGCGGTCCCTCGCTGCCGACGACGATCAACTTGGCCAACCTCGGGACGGCTGGGATCACGATCTTCGGTAGTGACTCACTTGATTCTAGCGGCAATTCGGTCAGTCGAGCGGGCGATGTGAATGGTGATGGTTTTGACGACTTGCTGATCGGTGCCTTTAAGGCCGATGCGGCGGGAAATGCCAAATCCAATGCGGGTGAAAGCTACGTGATCTTCGGCAGCGGCTCGCTGCCATCGACGATCGAACTGACCAATCTGGGAACGCCGCAAGGGGTACCTGGGATCACCATCTTCGGTGTGGACATCGGTGACCAGAGTGGATCGATAGTTAGTAACGCGGGGGACGTCAATGGAGACGGCTTTGATGACCTGCTGATCGGTGCCCCCGGAGCCGCTGCGTCGGGCAATGCAAAAAATCAGGCGGGGGAGAGCTTCCTGATCTTCGGCGGCAATTTCACCGGAGCAATCACGCATCAGGGGACTGCGGGCGGCGACACTTTGACGGGCAATGCAGCCGCTAATGTGATCAACGGTGGCCGCGACAACGATACGCTCATCGGTGGCGGCGGAGCGGATGTGCTCATCGGTGGCCAGGGCAACGACGTGTTCGCCGTGAGCGACCTCAATTTTAAACGCATCGTTGGCGGAACCGGTAGCAACACTTTGCGGCTGGATGGGAATGGGCATTCCCTGAACCTCAGCAATATTCGGGATAACCGCATCCTTGGAATCGAAACGATCGACATCACCGGCAACGGCAACAACACGCTGACAATAACTCGGCGAGAAGTGCTGAACATTTCGGACGAATCGAATACGTTACTGGTTAAAGGTGACGGCGGCGATCAGGTGATCCTGGACGGTGGTTGGATGCGAGGAGCCGATGAAGTCATCGGTGGCGTGATCTTCCGCGTTCTGAGTCAAGGAGCTGCTACAATTAAGGTACCTAATGCCGTAGCGCTGGTGTCACCGACGACAATTGATCTGGCTAAGCTAGGACCGGTTGGGGTTACCATCTTTGGCGCCGACGCTTATGACCAAAGCGGCTTTTCAATAAGCAACGCGGGGGATGTCAACGGTGACGGCTTTGACGACCTGCTCATTGGAGCACGCTATGCCGATGGTCCGGGCAACGCCAAGTTGTCTGCAGGTGACAGCTACGTGATCTTCGGTGGCCCTGCGTTGCCGACCACGATCGATCTGGGGAATCTGGGGACAGCCGGTATAACCATCTTCGGCGCGGGTGTAGCCGATTGGAGCGGCGGTTCGGTAAGTAGTGCTGGGGACGTGAATGGGGATGGATTCGACGATTTGCTGATCGGCGCTCACCAGGCGGATGCATCAGGCAACACGATATTGTACGCAGGTGACAGCTACGTGATCTTCGGCGGGGCCTCGCTGCCGCAGACCATTGATTTGGCCAATCTGGGCGCGGCCGGGGTTACCATTTTCGGTGCCGCCACGTTTGACTTCAGCGGCATTTCGGTGAGCGGCGGCGGGGACGTAAACGGGGACGGATTCGACGACCTACTGATCGGCGCCAGTCGCGCGGATGCAGCGAACAACGCAAAATCGTTGGCTGGCGACAGCTACGTGATCTTCGGCGGCCCTTCGCTGCCGACAACAATCGATCTAGCCAATCCTCTCGGGGCGGCTGGGATCACCATCCACGGCGCGGATGCAGATGACCAAAGTGGCTTTTCGGTGAGCAGCGCCGGGGACGTCAACGGTGACGGCTTCGATGACGTGCTGATCGGTGCCTACTATTCTGATTCGCTGGGCAACGTCAGATTCTCTGGAGGTGAGAGCTACGTAATTTTTGGCGGCACTTCAATGCCACCGACGATTGACCTGGCCAACCTCGGGACGGCTGGGATCATTCTCTACGGAGCGGAGGGCAGCGATCAAAGCGGTTTTTCGGTCAGCAGCGCGGGGGACGTGAACGGCGATGGTTTCGACGACGTGCTAATCGGGGCTCACTTTGCCGATGCTTTAGGCAACGCCAAGTCGTTTGCCGGTGATAGTTATTTGATCTTTGGCGGTGCCTCGCTGCCGACGACGATTGATCTGGCCAACCTGGGGATCGCCGGGATAACCATTATCGGCGCGGACACGGGAGACAGAAGCGGAGTTTCCGTCAGTAGCGCAGGGGACTTCAACGGAGACGGTTTTGACGATCTGTTCGTCGGTGCGTTCCGAGCCGCCGCGTTGGGCAACGCCAAATCCAATGCCGGTGAGGCCTACGTGATTTTTGGAGGTGCCTCGATACCGTTGACAATCGATCTAGCCAACCTGCAGACGCTTGGCACCACCATCTTCGGCGCAGACCCAGAGGACCAAAGTGGCCGCAGCGTCAGTAGCGCCGGGGACGTGAACGGGGACGGTTTTGATGATGTGCTGATCGGTGCCCCTCAAGCCGATGCGGCGGGCGATGGGAAAGATCGTGCTGGTGAGAGCTACGTGGTCTTTGGTGGTGACTTCTCGGGAGTCGTCACGCACTCTGGGACAGCAGATGATGATACGCTGACGGGTACAACAGCCGGCAACTTGATGATTGGCGCTCGTGGCAACGATACGCTCATTGGCGGTGGCGGAGCCGATGTTCTCATCGGTGGCCAAGGCGATGATGTGCTGGCTGTGAGCGATTTGAGTTTCAAACGTGTCGTGGGCGGAACCGGAAATGACACTCTTCGGCTGGATGGAAATGGGCTTACGCTGAATCCTGGCAATATTCGCGACAACCGCATCCTGGGGATCGAAACGATTGACCTTACCGGTAGCGGCAACAACACGACGATTTTTACGCAGAGAGAAGTGCTGAGCATCTCGGATGAAACGAATACACTGATGGTTCGTGGCAACAGCGGCGACCAAGTGTTATTGCCAGAGGCTGGCTGGATCCGTGGATCCGATGAAGTTATCAACTCCGTGACCTATCGCGTGTTGACCCAGGGAGCTGCCACGCTCAAAGTGGTCTATGCGATATCGCTGTTGACAACGCCAACCATCAATCTGGCCAATCTGGGAACGGCCGGAATCACTGTCTTTGGTGCGAACACGGGTGACCAAAGTGGTGTTTCAGTGAGCAGCGCTGGAGACGTGAACGGGGACGGTTTTGACGACCTGCTGATCGGTGCGTACCGTGCGGATGCACTGGGCAACGCCAAATCGTCTGCGGGCGATAGCTACGTGATCTTCGGGGGGCCCTCTCTGCCAACGACGATCGACTTAGCCAACCTAGGTAACGCCGGAGTCACTATCTTTGGTGCAGGAACCTATGACTCAAGCGGCATTTCGGTAAGCGGCGGGGGGGATGTAAACGGAGACGGATTCGACGACCTCATTATCGGCGCCCACCGTGCCGATGCGTCGAGCAACGCCAAGTCCTCTGCGGGTGACAGCTACGTGATCTTCGGCAGTGCGGCGCTGCCGCCGACGATCGATCTAGCCAACCTGGGCGCGGCCGGGGTCACCATCTTTGGAGCGGACGAGAATGACCGGAGCGGCATTTCGGTAAGCGGCGCGGGGGACGTGAACGGGGATGGCATCGACGATCTACTCATCGGAGCTTGGTTGGCAGATGCGTCGGGTAACGCGAAATCATATGCGGGCGACAGCTATGTAATCTTCGGTCATACCTCGTTGCCGACGACGATTGATCTGGCCAATCTTGGTACGGCCGGAGTGACTATCTCAGGTGCAGATGCGTTTGACTACAGCAGTCATTCCCTCAGTAGCGCCGGAGACGTAAACGGGGACGGTTTTGATGACGTGCTGATCGGTGCTTTCCGTGCCGATGCGTCGGGCAACTCTAAATCTTCGGCAGGTGACAGCTACGTGATCTTCGGCAAAGCCTCGCTGCCGACGACAATCGATCTATCCAACTTGGGTTCGGCTGGGTTCACCATCTTCGGATCGGATGCATTTGATAACAGCGGCACCTCCGTCAGCAGAGCGGGTGACGTGAACGGGGACGGTTTTGACGACCTGCTGATTAGTGCCTACAGTGCGGATGCGCTGGGCAATGCCAAATCATCTGCGGGCGATAGCTACGTGATCTTCGGCAGTGCGTCGCTGCCGCCGACTATCGATCTGGCCAACCTGGGGACGCCAGGTGGAGTACCCGGGATCACCATTTCCGGCGCAGATGCGATTGACCGAAGTGGATTTTCGGTCAGCGGTGCCGGGGATGTGAATGGCGATGGCTTCGACGACTTGCTGATCGGAGCACGCGGGGCCGATGCGGCGGGTAATGTCAAAACTTATGCAGGTGACAGTTACCTGATCTTCGGTGGTCCTTCACTGCCAACGATGATCGATCTGGCCAACTTGGGAAGCAGTGGAATCCCCATTTTCGGAGCAGACGCGAATGACCGGAGCGGCGTTTCGGTAAGCAGTGCTGGAGATGTGAACGGGGACGGCTTCGACGACCTGCTGATCGGAGCTTACTATGCCGATGCGGCAGGCAACGCGAAATACAATGCTGGTGAGAGTTACGTGATCTTCGGTCGAGACTTCAAAGCGACAATCACACATGCCGGCACAGCAAACGATGATACGCTTACAGGCAGCGCAACCGCCAATGTGATGAATGGAGGTCGCGGCAACGATAGGCTTATTGGCGGTGGCGTAGCCGATGTGCTGATCGGTGGTCAAGGTGACGATGTGCTGGCAATCAGCGACCTGTCGTTCAAACGCAACGTGGGTGGAACTGGCAATGACACATTGAGCTTGGCTGGAAGTGGACTGCACCTTAACTTGCCGACCATCCGCGACAATCGCATCCAAGGGATCGAAGCGATCGACATCACTGGCACCGGTGACAACACACTAACGCTCAGTTATCGAGACGTCCTCAATCTCTCCGACGAATCCAACACGCTGATTGTCCGCCGCAACGCAGGCGATGTCGTCAACATTGGAACCGGTTGGACTGCGATTGCGAACGAAAACATTGGTGGTCGTACCTTCATTGTCTATAGCCAGGGAATTGCCCGGCTCAAAGTTCGATCCGCGACCGTGAATCAATTACCGGTCGGTGTACCAACGATTTCAGGAACGACAACCGAAGATCAAGTACTGACCGCAGTTACCAGCGGTATCAGCGATGCTGACGGATTGGGGACATTCACTTATCAATGGCAGCGAGCTACCGATGCCGCCTTTACGACAGGCGTAGTCACTGTTGGCAGCAATGCGGCGACTTACACGTTGGGTGACGCCGATGTTGGCAGGTTCATTCGTGTCAGGGTAACGTACATCGATGGCGACTCGACGGCCGAAGGCCCGCTGACATCGACTGCGGTTGGTCCGATAGTCAATATCAATGACGCGCCTATCGGCGTGCCGACGATTGCAGGAACCGCAACCAACGGTCAAGTGCTGACCGCAGTCACCAGTGGCATCAGTGACGTCGATGGATTGGGGGCATTCACTTACCAGTGGCAGCGTGCCAACGATGCAGCGTTCACGGCCGGCGTAGTCACTGTCGGCAACAACGCGGCAAGCTACACGTTGGGAGATACCGATGTTAGTAGATTTATTCGAGTCAGAGTAACTTATAACGATGGGAATGGGACCGCCGAAGGTCCATTAGCATCAACCGTTGTCGGAAGAATTTTCAAGTCGGTTGATCTGGCCAACCCGGGGACTGCCGGGGTCACCATCTTCGGCGCCGAAGCCGGGGACCGGAGCGGCATTTCGGTGAGCCATGCTGGGGATCTTAACGGGGATGGCTTCGACGACATGATCATCAACGCCAAATCGGGCGCGGGTAAAAGTTATGTGATCTTCGGCGGAACATCGCTGCCATCGTCTATTGATCTGGCCAGGCCGGGGACGGCTGGGATCACCATCTTAGGCGCGCGAGCGGGTGGTAGAACTGGTACCTCGGTGAGCAGCGCGGGGGACGTCAACGGGGATGGCTTCGATGACCTGCTGATCGGAGCCTACCATGGCATTACGAGCTATGTAATATTCGGCGGCTCTTCGCTGCCGACGACGATCGATCTAGCCAACCTGGGGACGGCCGGAATCACTGTCTTTGGCATTGATCCTGGTGACTTTACCGGCGGTTCGGTAAGCAGCGCCGGGGACGTCAACGGGGATGGCTTCGATGACCTGATAATCGGAGGCTATGATGCCGATGCGTCGGGCAACGCCAAATCGAATGCAGGTGAGAGCTATGTGATTTTTGGCGCAGCCTCGCTGCCGACGACGATCTATCTGGCGAACCTGGGCAGCGCAGGGATCACCGTTTTTGGAGCAGATGAGAATGACTGGAGCGGTGTTTCGGTAAGCGGCGCGGGGGACGTCAACGGGGACGGTTTCGACGACCTGCTGTTCGGAGCTTTCGGTGCTGACGCGTTGGGCAACGGCAAATCGAGTGCTGGAGAAAGCTATCTGATTTTCGGCGGCCCTTCGCTGCCACAAACGATCGATCTGGCCAACTTGGGGACGACCGGGGTCACCATTTTCGGCGCTGACTCGTCCGATCAAAGCGGTATTTCAGTGAGCAGCGCTGGAGACGTGAACGGCGATGGTTTCGACGACCTGTTGATCGGCGCTCACTGGGCCGATGCGTTGGGCAACGCTAAAGTGGATGCGGGCGAGAGTTACGTGATCTTTGGGGGTGCGTCGTTACCTACGACGATCGATCTGGCCAGCCTGGGGGCGGCCGGGATTACGATCTTTGGAGCCAACACTGGTGACGCTAGCGGACACAGCGTAAGCAGAGCGGGAGACGTGAACGGGGATGGCTTCGATGACCTGCTGATCGGCGCTTACCGTGCCGCTGCATCGGATAACGCTAAAGTGGATGCGGGCGAGAGCTACGTGATCTTCGGTGGTGCGTCGCTGCCGACATCAATCGATCTGACGAACCTGGGGATCGCTGGGATCAACATCTTTGGTGCCGACGCGAATGACTTGAGCGGTCGTTCGGTGAGCAACGCGGGGGATGTAAACGGAGACGGTTTTGATGACCTGTTGATCGGTGCCCACAATGCCCATTCGGCGGACAACTCAAGATTCGCGGCAGGGGAAAGCTACGTGATCTTCGGAGGTGACTTTTCCGGGGCAACCACGCACTCGGGGACAGCCGCGACTGAAACTCTGACCGGGACCGTAGCCGCTAACGTGATCAATGGCGGACGTGGCAACGATTCACTCATTGGTGGCGGCGGAGCGGATGTGTTGATCGGTGGGCAAGGGGACGATGTGCTGACGATCAGCGATCTGACCTTCAAACGCCTCGTTGGTGGAACCGGGGTCGATATGTTGCGACTGGATGGGAGCGTGCTCTCGCTGAACCTCAGCAACATTCCGGACAACCGAATCCTGGGGATCGAGCAGATCGACCTTACCGGAAGCGGCAACCATACACTCACGCTCAACCGCCGCGAAGTCCTGAATATCTCCGACGGATATAACACGCTATTGGTCAAGGGACACGGCGGAGATCAAGTTATCCTGCCGGAAGACGGCTGGATCCGGGGATTTGATGAAGTCATTGGCGGCGTGACGTACCGTGTGCTGACAAAAGGGGCTGCCACGCTCAAGGTGGCAGAGTCCATTTCACTGCAGGTGCCGGCGACGATTGATTTGTCCACTTTGGGTACGAACGGGATCACCATCTTCGGGGCAGACGCCGGTGATGGAAGCGGACGCAGCGTGAGCAGCGCGGGGGACGTCAACGGAGATGGCTACGAAGACTTCCTGATCGGTGCCGTCGGTGCTGCTGCGTCGGGCAATGCGAAAACTCTTGCGGGTGAAAGCTACGTGATCTTTGGCGGTGCCTCTGTGTCGAGCACCATTGATCTGGCCAACCTCGGTACCGCCGGGATCACCATCTTCGGTGCGGAGCATTTTGACTTCAGTGGCATTTCGGTGAGTGGCGCGGGGGACGTCAACGGTGACGGCTTTGACGACCTGCTGATCGGTGCCAGTCATGCAGGTGCTTTGGGCAATGCCAAATTCCTTGCGGGCGAGAGCTATGTCATCTTCGGCGGTGCGTTCCTGCCGACAACGATTGATCTGAGCAACCTGGGATCAGCCGGAGTAAATATCATTGGCGCGGAGGCGGATGATCAAAGCGGTATTTCTGTAAGTGGCGCAGGGGATGTGAACGGTGATGGATTTGATGACCTTTTGATCGGTGCCTATTTGGCCAATGGTCCTGGCAATTCCAAATCGGATTCCGGCGACAGCTACGTAATCTTTGGCAGTGCCTCGCTGCCCAGCTCGATCGATCTGGCGAACCCTGGGACAGCCGGTATCACCATTTTCGGAGCGGACGCTTACGATCATAGCGGCTTTTCGGTCAGCAGCGCCGGTGACGTGAATGGCGATGGCTTTGACGATTTGCTGATAGGCGCTTACCGCGCGGCTGCGTCAGGCAATGCCAAACCTCTTGCGGGTGAAAGCTACGTAGTGTTTGGTAGTGCTTCGCTGCCAACGACGATTAACTTGGGAAGCCTGGGAACTGCCGGGATCGTAATTTTCGGCGCGGACGCTGGTGACCAGAGCGGACGTGCAGTTAGCAGCGCTGGGGACGTCAATGGCGACGGTTTTGACGATCTACTTGTTGGTGCCAACAAGGCGGCTGCGTCGGGCAACTCCAAACCAGAAGCGGGTGAAAGCTACGTCATATTTGGCGGTGCCTCGCTGCCGACAACGTTCAACCTAGCTAACCTGGGCAACGCTGGGATCACCGTCTTTGGAGCGGAAGCAAATGACAGGAGCGGCATTTCAATAAACAGCGCCGGGGATATCAACGGAGACGGCTTCGACGACCTGCTGATCGGAGCCTATTATGCCGATGCGTTGGCCAACGCTAAGAGCTTTGCTGGTGACAGCTATGTCATTTTCGGCAGTGCCTCGCTGCCTACGACGATTGATTTGGCTAACATTGGGACCTCAATTGGAATACCCGGAATCACCCTCTTTGGAGCAGACGCGGTTGACTTCAGCGGTAGTTCGGTAAGCAGCGCAGGAGACGTGAACGGAGACGGCTTTGACGACCTACTGATCGGTGCGTCCCGTGGTGCTGCGATGGGCGAAGCCAAATTAAACGCTGGGGAAAGTTACGTGGTCTATGGCAGTAACTTCACCGGAGCGATCACGCAGGCCGGCACTGCGACCGGAGAGACTCTGACGGGCACCGCATCCGTCAACATAATGATTGGTGGTCGCAGTAACGATACAATCATTGGTGGCGGCGGGGCGGATGTACTCATAGGCGGGCAAGGCGATGATGTCCTCGCAGTCAGCGACCTAAACTTCTCTAGGATCGTCGGCGGAAGCGGCATTGACACTCTGCGTCTGGATGGCAGCGGACTGCACTTAAACTTGCTCACGATACGCGACAATCGTATTGTTGATATCGAGGCGATTGACATTACCGGCAGCGGCACCAACACCCTGACACTGAGCTATCGCGAAGTGCTGAATCTTTCAAGCACCTCCAACACGCTGATCGTTCGCAGAAACGCAGGAGACACCGTCAACATCGGCAGCGGTTGGTCTCAAGGGGCCGACGAAATAGTAGGACCGGAATTATTCACAGTCTTTACTCAAGGCCAGGCGATCCTCAAAATCCAACAGACCAGCTCTACAATCGCTGCTCGTCAAGTGTTCTACAACAATGCAACTGGAGCCAACTTGAGCAGTGCCGGTGCTGCCAACAATGCCATCGATACGTCGAAGACTGCGCTGCGAACCCCCGGCGCAACATCGACGTTTGCGAACTACACTAGCTACTCGCGTGGACTCAACGGCATCATCATCGATATCGCTGACCTACCCGCTGGAGTCACCAATGCGCAGATGCTTGCGAGCCTTCAATTCTCGCATTGGAACGGCATGAGTGGGGGCGGCTTCGCTGCTTTGCCTATCGCTGCAGTGCCGACAGTGACTGTTCTCGCGGGCAGCGGAGTCGGTGGTTCCGCACGGGTGAAGATTACTTTTCCTGACAACACGCTACGGAACACTTGGTTGCGAGTGACAGTACTAGCAAATCCGACTACCGAGTTAGCGGAAAATGATGTGTTCTACTTTGGAAATGTTATCGGTGAAGTCAATACGGGAAACACAGGCACTCGTCTCCGAGTCAATGCAACCGATACAGGTGCAGTGCGCAGCAATCAATCGACGGCGAGTAATTCTGTGGGCGTGACGAATATCTATGACATCAACCGAGATGGTCGCGTCAACGCGACGGATACGGGCTTGGTTCGAAGCAACCAACAGACCGCAGGGATTGTCGCACCGCTGGTTGTTCCACTAGCAGTTGAACCTGTTGCGACTCTCGCAGTGGATGTGATTGCTGTTGCTCCGTTAGTTCTGTTCGCGAGTGAAACTCCGAACAGATTGCCCACGGAAGACGAAACTGTAAGGATTGCTATGGTTTTCGAAGCACCAAGATTAATACCACAAACTTCAAATTTTACACACCAATCGCCGACAGAACTTGCTTCCCATATCACGACAGATCTTAAAGCCGATAAGATTACTGAAGAGTATTCCATTGTAGAGATCACCGACAAATACTTTTCGACGTTTTAGCGTCACTAGCTCCGCAAGTCCGCTGGTCGTAGCGTCCAGATATGCTGGTGAGAACGTAAGGGCCAATAGGGGCTTGACTCAAGCTCTTTTCCGAACAAACTTTGCTCCTGGCAATCTTATGGTTCGGGTTTTTCAAGGGATCTATACGGTTTCCAATCCCAACCGTCCTTCCCTTGAAAAGTATCTATTCATCGCCAATACAAGGTGGTATCAACGATTGATATCGTTTAGCCCAAGGTCGTTCGGCAAGACTAGCGAGTGGAAATTACTATCTTAGTTCAACCGAGATTTATGTGCGGTGAGTGACCACGGTTGATTCAACGATTATACTGGCGGCGATCTGCTTACCTATCAGTCGGAATTTTCGAGTTTACCTGTCATGATCAAGAAGCGACAATGCGGGCGTTCTTTACGCTTTGAGTCGTTCGAGCCTAGGTGTTTGTTAGCGTTAGACACCATCGCGGGAACTGGTATTACCGCGCAGTACTTTAACGATGCCGAATTGCAGACTGCCTTTACTTCAAGGACGGAACTGGGATTCACTCAGAATTGGGGAACTGGCGCACCGGTAGCAGGGCTGAATACGGATCAATTCTCAGCTCGATTTGTCGGTCAGGTCGAAGCGGCTTTTACGGAACCGCACACGTTCACGGTTAGTGCCGAAGGTGGCGTACGACTTTGGATCAATGGCGTTAAGGAAATTGACCGTTGGAATGACTCAAGCGTTATCGATGCAACCTCGACAGTCGACTTAGTCTCCGGTCGAAAATATGATATTCAATTGGAATTTAGAGAAACGGGCGGTACGGCCAGCGTCGATCTGAAGTGGTCGAGTGCATCGCTACCAAATCAAATTCTCCCCACAGATCGCTTATTTCCGAGCGAACGCGGAACCGTTGAACGACGCGTTTGGAACTCGTTGGCGGGCAGTGACGTTTCAAACCTAACGTCGCTTACCACCTATCCCAACAGTCCCACGTCGATCACTTCGTTGACATCTCTTGAAGTTATCTCTTCAGGCAGCAACCAGTACGGCGAACTATTGATAGGAAATTTGCATCCAACGGTCACGGGCATATATCGATTTTACATCGCTGCCGATGATTCGGCCGAGCTTTGGCTCAGCAATTCTGCTGACCTATCGGGAAAGCAGCGGATTGCGATCGTGACCAGTCCTACGGCGAGCCGCGATTGGACCGCGACTCCGGGGCAACAGTCTGTGCTAATTCCGTTGGTTGCTGGTCAAACCTATGCCTTCGAAGTCCTACACAAAGAAAACACCGGTGCCGATCATGTTGCTGTCGGTTGGAAAATTCCCGGTTCCAGTGCTATCAGCGTGATCGACGGCCAGTATCTTTCACCAAGATTGCCAACGGTACGGGCCTTCTCAGATAACGTCGTCGTAACCGAAGGACAATCGACGCCTCTAAGTTTTTCAGTGGTGCGTGACAACGGTCCAACGACCAATCCGCTGGTTGTGAATTACTCACTTCGTGGGACAGCGACGGCAGGACTTGACTACACTCCTGTGTCGGGCAGTGTAATAATCCCCGCAGGTTCGGTTTCGGCTAGTGTGTTTGTTACGTCGCTGAGTGATGAACTGACGGAAGGTACGGAGACGGTAATCTTCGAAATCATCGACGGCCCAGGCTATCAAGTTGGTTTGATCAGCGAACGTCGCACTCTTGCAAACATTCAAGACCTACGCGATGCGCCAGAGGGTGGTATACAAATTACATCTGTCTCGACCCTGGGGAACTCGGTAAACTTCGGCGGTGCGTTTCAGGCGGTTTCGGCGAGCCCCTTTACCAACGTCATTCAAGCTGCGATTACAACGCAGCCGATCAGCGAGTTTGGTGCACAGCTCAAGTTCTACTACAACGCGGCAATTCAATCCGGCGATTTGCTTTGGGCAGACTTCCACGTGCGCGCTATTGGTAGCGAAGGTAAAATTACGGCCGTTTCTGAAATTTCGTCTACGCCGTTCACTAAGAGCGCGGAGCGATCTTATGCAATCTCGACGGATTGGACTCGGATTCAAATTCCTTTTGTGTCCGTAGGTTCAACCGAAGCAGGCTCGGCTACGTTCGGTTTTTTCTTGGGATCTAAAATCCAGACTTTGCAGTTTGCTGACCTCTCCGTGAGAAACTATGGACCGGCCAAGGATTTCACGCCGTCGTCCTATTACCTGAACAACATTGATGGAATGTTTGGCAATTCAAGCGTCGAGACTGTCACCGGTCAATCGTTTGCAACTTCGGTGCGCATTAACACCGTGACCACACCTGATCAGTCCTACAAGCTTCAACACGTGGGTCGAAGCTCTCAGCGCGTAGCAGCAGGAAGCAACATTCGGCTTGAGTATTATGCCCGATCCATCTCAGGTTCCAATCCTCGCATCGAAACAGTTGTCCAGCAGGCAAGTGGCTCGTACTCAGTTTTGTCGAGTGTATTGCACGTGGTTACTCCGACTTGGACGAAGTACACACTCGATGCTACCACAGCGGTAGCCTTCGATGTCAATGATCTTCAAGCGGCATTCAACGTTGGCTTTACGCCGCAATCCGTTGAGATCGCCGACATCAAATGGACGAATTTATCGGCAACGGTTAGTCTCAGTGACTTGCCGTCGACCGGACCAGCGATTTCATACCTCGGACGCAGCGGCGAAGATCCCTGGCGTACTGCTGCGAATACTCGAATCGACGACGCGCGAATGGCAGCTTTGACGGTCAATGTCGTTGATGCCCAAGGCAATCCGATCGATGGTGCAGTGGTTTCGATTCAGCAACGCCAACATGCCTTCCGTTTCGGATCTGCGATTGATGGCTTCGATGGTTTGCTAAGCCCAACCGGTGGAGCTTCAGCGATCAAGTATCAAAATGAAATCAAGCGGTTGTTCAACACCGTAACGATCGAAAACAGTCTAAAGTGGCCTTTTTACTTAGAAGATCAACAACGCGGGGTCGATGCGGCGAGGTGGGCATATGACAACAACCTCTACCTGCGCGGACACACTATTGTTTGGCCCAGCAGGCGCAATATGCCGACAAGCGTTTGGGCTCAATACGATTCGATCAACGCCAGCCAAGGCAGTGTGGCTGCCGCGAACTATCTTCGTTCGACAATTGAGGCTCGCATCCAAGATTCTGTAATGACATTCGAAGACTTGGTTGGGGAATGGGACGTTGTCAATGAACCGTTTGACAACAACGACGTTATGACCATCCTCGGTGATAACATCGTCAATGACTGGTTTGCTCAGGTTCGAGCGCTCTCCCCAAACACAGAGCGCGTCCTCAATGACTATGACATCTTTTCGAGCAATGGCGGCAACGTAGCTCATCGAGCGAACTTTGATTATTGGCTTGGCCGACTAAGATCCAATGACGGCGATGACACGAACGACTTTATCGAACGCATTGGAGAACAAAGCCACTATAGCGAACGCAACTTGACCGACATCGTAGTTTTGGGCCAACTGCTTCAAACTTACCATGATCAGTATTCGTTACCGATCGGAATTACCGAGTTTGATATTTTGAGTGGTAACCAGCAACTGCAAGCCGACTACCTTCGTGACTACCTGACTATGTCCTTCAGCCAACCCGGAGTGGATGAATTCATCCTTTGGGGATTTTGGAGTGCACGGCACTGGATTCCCGATGCGGCACTCTACAACCAAGATTTTTCGATTCGATCCCATGGTCAAGCGTACGAGGATTTAGTATTCGGAAACTGGTGGACGGATACGCGCGGGACGACTCGCAATGGTGCGGTTAGCGCAGAAGTGTTCAATGGGGATTACGAAATTACGGTGACGTTTGGTGGTCAAACAATGACCCAAACTCTCAATGGTTTCAATGCCGACGGTGCAACTACCGTGATGATGCCAGGAATCGTCTGGTCACAATCGCAGTTGACAGGAAGCGAGGGGTTGCCGACTGGTTTGACAGCGGTGTTGTCTCAAGCCCCAACTGCGGATGTTGTGGTCAGCTTTCCGTCGAATACCCAAGTTGACGTTTCTCCATCGCAGTTCACGTTTACTTCTGCCAATTGGAATGTACCCCGAGCGATCGTGCTTACTCCAATCGAAGACTTTACTATTGAAGGCACTCAAACCGTGCAGCTTTCAGCATCGGTTTCGAGTACCGATTTACAGTTTAACGCGTCGCAAGTCAGTCCGATTTCGATCCAATTCGCCGATGGGCAATCCGCATGGCCCATCGTGACGCCTGCAACATTCGCGATTACCGAGAACAGTCTTAACGGCACCGCTGTTGGTACCGTTGTCGCTAGCGACCCTGATGTTGGGCAGACTCTCACCTTTAGCATCCTTAGTGGGAACACAGGCGGTGCGTTTTCTATTAACCCGTCAACGGGTCAGATTACGGTCGCGAACAACAGTGCGATCGATTTCGAATCGATGCCAGTATTCAACCTCGTAGTGCAAGCGACCGACAACTGGACTCCATCCGCTTCCGGCATTGGGTTGATCCATGTCAACTTGCTGAATTTGCCAGAGGCAACACCGTCGGCAGTACAGTTGATATTGCCGATTTATCAGTATCCGCTTTCAGCGCCAGACGTGTTGAGTCCTTGGTGGCAACAGGTGCGAGATGCTGCCACTTCAACGACGCCGATCACGGTCATCGCCAATCCAAACAGTGGTCCCATCGCGCCGGCGCATCCAGCCTACGCAGATTGGGTCACTGGTTTAACTAGGCTTCGCGAGAACCCTAACATCAGGATACTTGGATACATCAAAACGCGGGTCTCACCTACGACAGTGGAAGTTCGCACGCCCACTGAAATTCTGACTGACGTGGCGAGTTATGGATCGAGCTACAAACATCCAATAACCGGCGCTTCGCTCATCGACGGAATTTTCCTCGATGAGATGAGCAACGAGCTAGCGAACATTGCAACCTACTCATCCGTCGCGACAGGAATTCGGGCGAGCGTCGATCTCGCGGGGCGATTTATTGTTGGGAATCCAGGGACGGCGATTCCGGCAGCATACCTTGATCAGAATACGGCGGATCTGTTCATCATTCGCGAAGGAACGCCAGAGGACCTACTGAACAACCCAGACCCGAGCTATTTAAATGCGCCGGCATACTCGTCATTCGGGTTCGGCGCGATGATTCACAGTGCAAGCGGCGTTACAATGCTCGCTCAGATGCTGCGTGAGATTAAACGCCGAGGCTTTGATTATGCGTTTGTAACTGACGATTCGGGCAGCAATCCATATGATGAATCGCCCACTTACTTTTCTACGCTCTTGAGAGACATTCATGCTCCATTCATTGTTGCCGCGTCCTACACGCTTCCGGAAAATTCAGCTGGCGGCACGATCGTAGGAACTCCATTCGCCGGAGATCCTGACGCAGGTCAAATACTCAGCTTCAGCATCACAGCTGGCAATAGTAACAGCGCATTTGAAATTAACTCTGCGACCGGCCAGATCACAGTTAATAATTCTTTAGCTTTGGATTTCGAAACGACACCAATGTTTCAATTGATGGTGCAAGTCAGTGATAATGGTATACCATCGCTCATCGACTCAGTGGCCATCACAATCAATCTCTCGAACGTAGAGGAGCCCTCAGCCAGCATAGCTAATCGACGCGTGTTCTATAACAATGCAACGGGGGCAAATCTTAGCAGCGCCGATGCGGCCAACAATGCGATCGATACTTCGAAGTCGGCACTCCGAACGCCGGGCGCGGCCTCGACGTTTGCCAACTATACGAACTACTCGCGTGGTCTCAACGGCATCATTGTTGACATCGCTGGATTACCCGTAGGGGTAACGGTCTCGCAGATGCTCGCGAGCCTTCAGTTCGCACTTTGGAACGGTATCGATGCCGTTGGCTTTGCCGCATTGCCAGTTGCTGCCGTGCCGACAGTAACACTACTTCCGGGCAGTGGCGTCGACGGCTCGGCTCGCGTCAAGATCACGTTTCCCGACAACACGCTTAAAAACATTTGGCTACGTGTGACGGTGTTAGCCAATGAGATTACCGATCTAACTGCCGATGACGTATTCTACTTTGGCAATGTCGTTGGTGAAGTCAATGCCGGCAATACATCGAGTCGACTGCGAGTCAACGCGACCGACACAGGTGCTGTCCGCAGCAATCAATCAACGGCCAGCAATTCCGTAGGAGTTACCAACATCTACGACGTTAACCGTGACGGCCGAGTCAACGCAACCGATACGGGCATCGTCCGAAGCAACCAGCAGACCGCAGGCATTGTTGCACCGCTGAGCGTTCCGCTGAACACTTTGTCCGCCAACTCTGTGTCACACAGTACTATTGGAGAAAACAGCAAGAAGCTACCGGCAACACCGCTTATACCTGCATCAGAATGGACTGCACCACCGGTTCTAGTCGGCTCCAGCGTGCCTGCGGCGCTAAGGGAATCAGCGAAGGAAAACACGGTTGAATCGGAGACGATGCCACCAGTCCCCCTGGCTTCATCACAATCGCAGCCAGCAGTTATCGTGGCGATAGAACTCAAGAGCAAATCACAGTTAGCGGATGAGCTTTCATTGCAATTGAAGAACGACATCTTCGCGAGCTTCAACGAAGAAGACTGGAGCGAATCTTTGCGGTAACAAGATGCGTTGAACTCGGATAGTCAATGCAACTGATGTATGACCTCGGGCGATTAACAATCAACTAACATTGAAGTGAGGTTGCTTTTATTCAATCGGTTACTTGCAGGACTTGTAGCGGCACTGCAGGGCCAATGGAGTGGTACGTGAGTCGACGTTTCACATCCGTTTCGAAAAGTTCAAAGTATTCACCGCTGTAAACATCAAAAGGTGGTTCGTAAAACGTAATTCGATGACTTGGCTCCAAGTCCGAACTGGATTTTCGACTGAACAGCGAGCCAAAACCGTCGCTGCTGATCAAATTGCCATTTGTTGCTACAATCCTGGAAACGAAAGGCTGATCGTTCCGGACTTTCAACACTTCCGATTCCCAGTCAAACTCGCCAATTCCTGATTTGGTGCCAACCCAAGCTATCCCACTTTGCCAGTCAACTTCCAGACAAAACAAACAACCTTGGTCCAATTGGTGCTCGTCAATGATTCCAAACGTACTCAAATCCCAGCAGATCAATTTTCCATCATAAGCAACACTTATTGCGAACTTGCTATTTGGTCCAATTCGAACATCCATACAATCGTCGTTGTGCCCGACCAACTCGCCTAACAGTTCAACTTTGGAGCCGCTCCCTACCCGCCAGACTAGCAGTCGATCGTCGCGGCTTGCAGTAATCAGGGTTTTTCTGTCTTCAGAAATTCGAATGCGAGGAATTGAGCCATGATGTTCTTGTCGCGACTGCAATAGGGTGAGCTTGTAGTTGGCAGGTGCAATGCTCTCTTTTTTCGACGTCATTTGCCAGGTGCGAAGCAGGCAATCATCACCGACCGTTGCCAGATGGGCATTATCGATCCACGCAACGCCATGCAAATCATCGTCGTGCGCAACAACATCACAAGCAAGTTGCATTTCAGGGTATTTCCATATGGCAAGTCGATTGTCGCCGCCAGCGCTTGCCAAATACGCTCCGTCCGGAGATAGTGCGAGATCAAACAACCAGTTGTCGTGGAGTTTAAAGGTTTGTCGAGCGTGTTGCCGGGCCAAGTCAACTCGATGCATTCTCCCATCACCACTACCAGTAAGAACTGCGCCGGAGTCTGCCAACACGGCTACGATTGCCCCAGGAGGGATGGGAGCAATAGCCAGTCCAGATGCAATTGGGTCAGGGAGTCGACGCTCTATCAAAAGGTCCGTTCGCCGTCTCTGTGTTTCATCGATCGCTTTGTCAGAAATTTCGTTTCCAAGCACTACCATATGTTTAATTTTGCCGCGTGCGAGCGTTATGGATTCCCACCCTTTGTCTGTGACGCGAGTTTGAAACAGATCGAGTTGAGTTAGCTCTGGAAATGATTGAATTTGGTAGGCCAGATCAGAAATCAGTTTATCGTCGATCGCTTTCCCACTGAGAAAGAGACGCTTATCGGGAGCTCGACCTTGTATTTCCGCCCATTGTCCGCCAGCGGTTGCGATGCGCTTCAACAGAGTGTCCCTTGCTCGTGTGCGCATTGTTGGCACAACTACGAAACGAACTATCAGGGCTCCAATGCAAACAAGCAGAAGCATCGAGAGCAAACTGAATTGACGACGGCGGAAAATGCTACTCGTCTCTCTTCCAGCTGCAAATGCATCTGGACTATCCACATTTGAGCGTGGAATTCCGAGTCGCGTCCCAATGCTCGTCAGAAGTTTGTTAGCCATGGCGGAAGCTCGATCGGTAACTTCAGGAATCGAAAACGCGACAAGAATTTTGCCTCAATTTTCAGATCAATTCTAAACCACGGCAGAGCGGTAAAGTTTAGTTGAGGTACAGAAATTGACGAAAAGCATATTCTATGGCTTCGTCGTACCATTTTGGCAAGAATGCTATTTCTTAAGTGTTTTAACGAACTTCGTCACGCCTTCAGAACGAAGATGCTTTATTGCGTTGCTTGCTTGGCTTAAGCCGATAACCGGGACGGGATCAATCGTGGGGTATGACTCTCAGGGGCGCTTCGCTGGCTGGGTTGTGAATGCGAAGCGATGCCTTGCCGCTTAGCAGATCGTCAAGAACGCGCCCCACGATTTCTGACCGCCATCCTTTCAACAATCCTGGAAGGTCGTCTGCATCGTCGCCAGCGTTATCGGTCAGCCGATAGCTAACAAACTCCTTTAAATCGTCCGCGGTCCCCACGATCGATGCAGAAATCTGCTTGCGTCTGCAGATGCTTGACAAAGCAGCAGCTAGGAACTGAGTCAGCATTGTTGGTGGTTGCACGCGTGAAGCACGCCCATGGATAGGCCAATTCGGTGGCTCGTCATTTTTGCTCTCTTCGATCGCTTCGGAGATCGCCTCCAGTTGAGCACGAATATTACGCTGTTCCATGCCCCGAAGTGTCGAGATTCGTTTAACGTCCGATGATCGACGCTTGGCGAGCTCCACCAGCAAGTCGTCGCGAAGTACTCGCCGAGGTGGAATGTTCTTGCGTCGACCTTCCGCGTCGCGCCACCGCCATAATGCTCGCGCAATCGTCAGCGATTGGCGTGGCAAAGACTGAATGCCTGACATCCGATACCACTGTTCATCGGTTTCGAAATTCATGAGGTCTTGCTGTCGCGTGATCGATTCTTCGCGCAGCCAGTCCATGCGACCGGTGCGAGCAAGATCGGTCGCAAGCGCGTCATAGATTGTCGGCAGATCTTTTACATCTTGTATTGCATATTTGAGCTGCTGGGATGTCAGCGGCCGCCGCCGCCAATCACTGCGAGTTTCTTCCTTGTCTAGCTGCGTGCCAACAATACGATTGACTAAGTTGCCGTACGAGATCGGATATTCGTAACCCAAGAAACCCGCGGCAAGTTGCGCGTCAAATAGACCTTCGATCATCTGCCCTGTGGCTCGAAAACAGAATAAGCATTCTTCGCGGGCGGCGTGAGCGATAATGACCTTGTTCGGATCGACCACTTGCTCCCAAAAGTTGGTAAGTGGGCCACAGGTGAATGGGTCGATGATTGCAAGCTGCGACGGCGTTGCGACTTGGATGAGGCAAAGTTCAGGCTTGTAGGTGTCTTCAGCGACAAATTCAGTGTCAAATGCGATCAGATCGACTGAGCTCAGATGCTGACAAAACTCTTCGAGCGCTCGCTCGGTTTCAATGTATAGCGGATTCACTCGGATGTAAGCTTGACTACTGCAATGCAAGGATTGTGGCTTTTGAAGTTATGTTCTTGTAATTCCGATTGTCTTTTTGCACAACTTCTAGCCTGCCAATTCGGCCCG
Source organism: Njordella aestuarii (assembly GCF_056494165.1). Taxonomy (NCBI): domain Bacteria; kingdom Pseudomonadati; phylum Planctomycetota; class Planctomycetia; order Pirellulales; family Pirellulaceae; genus Njordella; species Njordella aestuarii. The sequence goes on along the minus strand of NZ_CM151397.1, from coordinate 3,819,963 downwards.
GAATTGCGTAGATTATCCACTCGCCGCGCAGTTACAGACTTCCAAGCCGTCAAAAATTTGCAGAAAAATGGCTTTGCCTCAATCAGGTTCCGGATCGATTTCAGAGCGTTTCTTTGGACAAAATCCGTCCGTTGAGGCGGGATCCGGCCGAAATACGAGTGTCAAGCTACCACGCACTTCGGTCCTGGTGAGCGTGCAAAATGCACGTGAACTCGATGCCTTAGTCGACTATGAAATCGCGTGGATTGACCTCAAGCGACCGAGCCACGGATCGCTGGGGTGTCCGACGCCAGAGGAAATCGATCAGTTCGTCGCAGGATTTCGCCGACTCTCGCAGTCGGTTTCAGGTGCTCGATGTTCGTTGGCCGTCGGTGATTTGGAAGAGCGAGATGAGTTGGGGTTAAGGGCAGAGCAATTGCAAGAATTCTCAATTCTGAAAGTTGGCATACGGGAGCTTGGCAATCTCGAAGGCAATCTTGCGAAGCTGCGAACATGGCGTGAGGCAAGTGGATTTAGCGATCGGTGGGCGATCACTTACTATGCTGATTTGAATGGTGCCGACCTTACGCGTTGGGAAGTATTCATCGATTTGGCGGGCAGAGAACGAGTTAGTCAAGTTTTAATTGACACGTCGCTCAAGAATGGACTTTCGACACTAGCTTATCTGCCATTAGACTTGCTGAAATCGATGATAGCATCTGCCGCCGACCGCGAAATCGATGTCATGGTGGCCGGTTCGTTACGGTTAGTTGATCTGGCTCCCGTTTGGAACTGCGGAGCAAAAATTGTGGGCGTTCGTTCTGCCGTTTGTGAAAAAAATATGCGCACAAACGCACTTGATACTGGTAAACTGCGAGAATTGGCGGAATTTTGGCTTTAGCGAATCGTACGATCTATAAAGGTACCTAACCGTGTCATCGGGAAGCGATCGAGGCAAACCGTCTGGGATAATTACTCAAGGGACTCGCGTGGTTGGGGCTGTCTGTATCCCTAACGCGGACGACCAGTTTATCGAGCAATTTAATCACTGTTACGGGCCAATGAAAATGGAATGTGCGCGGCTGGATGTACCAGTCGATACGCGAGAGTTGATCGAGATCGATCGCTTTCGTATGCCTGTTTGGTTTCGTCGGATGTGGGAGCGAAACGCTTCTGCAAATACGACTACCGTTGGGTCAAGATAAATCGCGTGACGCGACTCATAAGTTTCGGATTCTGGAAAATCAGCAAGCTTTGTCAGACATCTTTCATTACCAACGGTTGGTCGAGTTTTCTGATACCGATGCGGCGGGCATTGCCCATTACACATCGTTGATACGCTACATGGAATCGGCGGAACATGCATTGCTGAGGTCATTGGGCACTTCGGTAATGGATCAAGCACGTCGGCCGGTAACACATGAGCGAGACGATTTGCAGAATGGAGCAGACTTCCATTTGTCGTGGCCGCGAGTAAATATCAATGTTGATTTTAAAGCTGCGGCTTATTTTGAAGATCTCTTGGACGTCTCGGTGTGTGTGGTACATCTTGGACGATCAAGCTTGAAGTATCGATTCGAGATATCTAGGGCCGAATCGGACCATAACCCGATCGAACTTATCGGTATCGGAGTATTTACCACCGTTTGTTGTCGGGTTGTTCCAAGCCAACCGCTGCAATCGATTGAAATTCCAAATCATCTCAGAGCTGCTTTGGAGAGATTCTGTTGTTGATTTTGAGCTTGTAGAAACACAAACGCATCAGAGCTGGCTTCGCCCAGAAGCCGGTGGCGTAATGGAAAGCTCACCCAGGTTCGACCGCGTTCTTGGCGAACGCAGCTACGGAAGAAAATTACAAGCGCATCGTAGCTGGCTTCGCCAGAAGCCGGTGGCGTAATGTAAAGCCCACCCAGGTTCGACCGCGTTCTTGGCGAACGCAGCTACGGCAGAAAATTACAAGCGCATCGTAGCTGGCTTCGCCAGAAGCCGGTGGCGTAATGGAGAGCTCACCCAGGTTCGACCGCGTTCTTGGCGAACGCAGCTACGGAAGAAAACTACAAGGGCATCGTAGCTGGCTTCGCCAGAAGCCGGTGGCGTAATGTAAAGCCCACCCAGGTTCGACCGCGTTCTTGGCGAACGCAGCTACGGAAGAAAACTACAAGCGCATCGTAGCTGGCTTCGCCCAGAAGCCGGTAGCGTTGGGAAAAGACGCTAGCCTTTACCATGCTTTTGGTCGACGTCAAAAATCTTCATCGACTTGTCTTCCTCTTCATCACGCAAAATTCCACGCTTGTTTTCTGCGATAACAACTAACGGATCCAGCTGCATCCAAACCGGAGCTGTCGACATAACGGTGGCAACGACTTGTGCACTTTGCACAATCCAAATCACGACACCAGTACTAATGACTGTCTTAATCACAATGCGGTCGACGCTGGTCGTTTGCTCGATCAAACCATTGTCATCATTTCGGTTCACCGTCAAAAAGCCATTGTCAACTCGTTCCAACTCCCGCTGAGACGAACTTCCGTTTTGAAGCTCAAAAGGGTTCAGATCGACATGTGAATAACTACCTAGTCCCGATTGCGATCGTGTACGTACAAAGTTTGAACCTCCGATCTTAATCGCATTTACGGAGTCGTTAGACTGGGTCGTGTCTTCCGACGATATTTCGATCCCGGCGGCAATCAGCGCTTTTTCTTGTCCTGCACCAGAATCGCGACTTTGACTACCTTCGTTCTGCTTGGTGGAAGATTCCGTGGGAGAATCCAGTGGAACAACGCCGGTGCTAGCGCTTGGCGCCGCAGCATCTGGCTTTGGCTGCGAAGGCGCTTTTGTGGCACCAGACTCTGGTGAAGTAGAATTTGAACTGTTCAAATTGCCGGCCGGGCTGGTTTCAACTGTAACGTTGCTTGGAAGGGTTAGATTGATCACAGCCTGCGTCGGAGCTGACACGAGCACACCGTCTGTAACAATGTACGCGAAGGATACGGAGCCGACAAAGCCAGTCTTCGGCGTGTAGCTGAAACTTCCGTTGCTTGATAAGACAAGCGTGCCTTGTGTAGGTCCGCTGACAAGCACAACGTTCAGCGGGTTTCCATCGGGGTCGGAGTCGTTGGCTAGAACTCCGGAGCTACCGACGTTTAAAACATCAATGTAAGAGGTCGAGTATGATTCGCCCTTGGCAAGCGGCGCCTCGTTTACGTCTGAAACTTGAATATTGAAGTCTCGAAGCGAAGTTGAACCGTCTTGCGATGTTGCCAGTACAGTGATTTGATGGCCTGCGGATGTTTCGAAGTCTAACAAAGTGCCGTTGTTGACTCGCACTACGCCGCTGTTTGCATCGATTTTGAATCGCCCTCCTGCATCATCAGTCAGTGCATAAGCGATCAGATTGTTGGTGGCGTCGTTGTCGAAGGCGGACGCGGTTAATCCGACCACCGAATTGGTCACAGAGTTTTCCTGGACCGAATTATTGCCCGCATCTACATCCTGGATTCCGGAAATTCCGAATTCATTTACGTCCAGAATCGTGACCGCAAATGTTTGGACCATGAATGATCCATCCTGCGAATCGGCGCGAACGACAATGTACCGGCTAAGCCCCAGGGCTTCTCGATCGATCGCGCCCGCTACCCTAACAATACCCGTGACGGCGTCGATCGCGAAACGTCCAGCGTCGCTGTCAATGAGCGAATAAGTTATCACGTTGTTGGTTGCATCCGCATCGTATGAAGACGCGGTAATGCCTACCGCTGTACCAATCGCGGCGTTCTCGTAGACTTGATTGATCGCCGAATCAAGATCAACGACCGGTGATGCATCATTTTCATCGACATCGCCAATATTTATAACAAACGATTGTTCAATCCAACTTCCATCACTGGAAGTAGCTCGCACGATAATGCTTCGACTTGCACCGATCAGCTCTCGGTCAATTGTCGTGGCCGCTGTCACAACGCCGCTTGTGGCATCGATTGCGAATCGTCCGCTATCGCTATCGACCAAGGTGTAGCTAACGGTGTTGTTGGTGGCATCGTAGTCGACCGAATTCGCTGTTATGCCGACTTGTGTTCCGATCGCGGCGTTTTCAAAGATAAAGCTTGGGGAAGAGTCTAAGTCGTTTACAGTCGTAAGAGCATATTCGTTAACATCGCCGATTAGCACCGTAAAAGTGCGGGTGATGGTTGAAGCGTCGGTGGAAGTCGCCCTAACGATAAGATTGTAGCTGGCCGCAAGTTCACGATCGATCGCGCCTGCGACGGTAACTACACCGGTCGCCGAGTCGATGGCGAACACGCCACCAAACGTGGTGTCTAATGAATAGCTAACAGAGTCTGTGCCATCGGCGTCAATTGCGAAAGCTGTGATTCCGACGCTTGTGCCGAGCGCGGAGTTCTCTAAAACGTAGTCAGCCGCGGCGTCACCGTCGTTGATTGCTGAAACGCCAAACTCGTTGACGTCCGTGACTACGATAGTATAACTCGCTGTGGCTGAACTGCCGTCGGAGCTAGTGGCTCGAATAACGATTGTTTCTGTCGCAGAGGTTTCGTAATCCAAGCCGCCGATTGTAGTGACTACACCCGAGATGGAGTCGATAGCAAACTTCCCGTTGGCACTATCGTCGAGAGTGTAAGTGATTGTATTGTTCGTTCCGTCCTGGTCAAACGCATAGGCGGTAATACCTACGGTCGCTCCAATGGAGTTTTCGGCAACGATCTGAGCGGCAGGATTTGTGTCAGCGATCGATGAAATCGCAAACTCATTGACATCGGCAACTTGAATTGTAAAGCTCTGCGTATTGAACGAGCCATCCTGCGATGTTGCTCGCGCGACGATTGTGTGCGATGTCGCAACTTCATAGTCGATCGAACCAGCGACGGTTACCACGCCAGTAGTCGCGTCAATGGCGTAGCGTCCGCTGGAATCATTGTCCAGTGAATAAGTGATCTGGCTATTAGTAGCGTCCAGGTCTGCTGCGTTGGCGGTGATACCAACGGAGGATCCGATTGCAGCGTTCTCATTGATGATGTTGGTCGTTATATCGGCGTCGATAATCGGTCCGACATTAAACTCGTCAATATCGTTGATGTTAATGTAGAACACCTGAGAAGTAAAAGAGCCGTCACTAGATGTTGCTTGCACTGTAATCGATCGAATTGCACCATGGTTCTCACGGTCAACCGCTGCAGCGGTCGTAACGGTTCCTGTAGTTGCATCAATGGCGAAAAGGCCGTCAGGATTGTCCACCAAGCTGTAAGTTACACTGCTATTGGTTGCGTCCGCGTCGAACGCATTGGCGGTGATGCCAACTGCGGTTCCAATAGCAACATTTTCATCGATCTCATTTGCCGCTGAATCGTTATCAAGCGGGACTGTAACGCTGAACTCGTTTACGTCTATGATGTTAATCGTAAAATTTTCATCGGAGATAGAGCCATCAATCGATGTGGCACGAATGGTAATAGTACGAGTTGGACCATCCGTCTCGCGATTCAACGCACCCGCAACAGTCACGATGCCTGAAGAACTATCGATTCCAAACCTTCCACTATCGTCGTCGATCAAAGAGTAGCTGACCGAGTTGTTCGTTGCATCGTTGTCCAATGCATTTGCCGTGATACCAATGGTTGTACCGATCGAGGCATTTTCGAGCACACTATTAGCACCAGAATTTTGATCGACTACGGGAGACACGGCAAATTCATTTACATCTCCTATTTGAATCGTGTAAAGCTGTGTCGAATAAGAGTTGTCGCTCGATGTTGCGCGAACGACGATGTCGTATGACGGTACCGCTTCACGATCAATTGCGCCCGCAACGGTCACTACGCCGGTAGTCACATCGATAGCGAACCGACCTCCAGCATCGTCGTCCAGAGTGTAAGTGACGATATCGGTGCCATCTGGGTCGACCGCGCCTGCTGTGATTCCAACCGATGTTCCTAACGCTGAGTTCTCAAGAACGAAGTTGGCCGCCGTGTCGCTATCTGAAATTGCTCCAACGGTCGCTTCGTTTGCGTCCGTTAGATTGATTGTAAACGTCGCAGTGCTTGACGAGCTATCGGCGCTCGTAGCGCGGACGACAATGTTGTGAGAAGTCAACGATTCGTAGTCAAGCAGACTTCCATCGGCGACGGAGACGACGCCGGTGGAGCTATCGATGGCGAATCGTCCTCCTGCATTGTCATCAAGCGAATAGGTTACTGCGTCTGTTGTGGCATCTGAGTCAAACGCCCACGCGGTGAGACCGACGAGCGTTCCATTTACCGCATTTTCGCCGACTTCGTTTGCTGTAGCATTGGAATCTGTTGGCGTAGTGACGGCGAACTCATTTACGTCGTTGATTGTGATTGTAAACGTTTGCGTTGCGGTCGATCCGTCGCTTGATTGTGCTTGTACAGTTATGCTTCGCGACGCCCCGTGAGCTTCGCGGTTAATCGCTGCAGCAGTCGTTACCACGCCAGTGATGGAGTCGATTTGGAAAAGTCCATCAGGATTGTTGGTTAAGCTGTAGGCGATAGCATTCGTGGTTGCATCCAGATCAAACGCGTTAGCGGTTATACCAACGGTCGTTCCGATCGTAACGTTCTCGTCGACTTCGTTGAAAGCGTTAATGGTATCAGTGGGCGTTGTTACATCGAACTCGTTATCATCAACGATGTCGATTGTAAAACTCTGGTCAGTGAATGAGCCGTCGGCACTGGTAGCGCGGACAGTGATATTCCGAGTTGCACCATCAGCCTCGCGGTCGATCGCGCCCGCGACAGTGACCGCGCCGGAGTTGGCATCGATTGTAAAGCGTCCGCCATCGTCGTTGGTCAGGGTGTAGATAATGGTGTTGGTGGTAGCATCGTTGTCGCTGGCGAAGGCGACGATTCCTACGGATGTGCCTATTGCGGAATTCTCGACAACGGCATTCGTAGTTCCATTGGCGTCAGTGAGGAGGCCGACGTTAAATTCATCCACGTCACCGACAGCGATGGTAACGAGACGAGTCGTAAATGTTCCGTCTGTTGAGGCCGCTCGAACCATGATGTCGTAGCTTCCTGCCGCTTCGCGATCAATCGCTCCAGCGACAGTAACGACACCGCTTGTTGCATCGATGGCAAAACGTCCGCCTGCAGTGCTGTCAAGTGAGTAGGTAACTACATCGGTACCGTCGTCGTCAACGGCGAAGGCAGTAACGCCGACCACAGTTCCGATAGTACTATTTTCAAGTACGAAATCTGCATTTACGTCATTGTCGGAGATCGCCGAGATTGCTGATTCGTTGACGTCAGTGACGTCGATGGTGAAGGTTTCTGTGGAGTACGAACCATCGGCACTTGTCGCCCGAACGGAAATGTTATGCGAGTTCGCTGTTTCGTAATCAAGTGATCCGGCGACGGTAACCACTCCGGTCGCAGCGTTGATCGAAAAGAGTCCGCCGGCGTTATCATCAAGCGAGTACGTGATTGTGTTGCTGGTTGCATCAGCGTCTTGAGCAAAAGCGGTCAAGCCAACCGAAATCCCAGTTGCGGCGTCTTCTGCAATTGTGTTGCTGGCAGCATTGGCGTCTGTGACCGCTCCAACGTCAAACTCGTTTACGTCGTTGATCGAAATGATGAAAGTTTGAGTAGCCGTTGTGCCGTCGCTCGACTGAGCTTGTACAGTAATCGAACGTGTCGCCCCGTGAACTTCGCGATTGATGGCAGCCGCCGTCGTGACAACACCCGTTGCAGAGTTAACCTGGAACAATCCATCTGGATTGCTGGTCAAAGTGTAAGTAATGGTATTGGCGGTAGCGTCCAAATCAAACGCGTTCGCAGTGACACCAACGTTGGTTCCAATGCCTACGTTTTCATCTACTTCATTGGCAGTATTATCTGCATCGGTAGGCGTCGAAACGTCGAACTCGTTGACATCATTGATCGCAATATTGAAGGTCTGCGTAGCAGTCGATCCATCGCTCGATTGAGCCTGTACCGTTATGGAACGCATCGCGCCGTGAACTTCGCGATTGATAGCGGCCGCCGTTGTTACAACACCCGTAGCGGAGTTAATCTGGAACAATCCATCTGGATTGCTGGTCAAAGTGTAAGTAATGGTATTGACGGTAGCATCTAAATCAAACGCGTTTGCAGTGACACCAACGCTGGTTCCAATGGCCACGTTCTCGTCTACTTCATTGGCAGTAATATCTGCATCGGTAAGCGTCGAAACGTCGAACTCGTTGACATCATTGATCGCAATACTGAAGGTCTGCGTAGCCGTCGATCCATCGCTCGATTGAGCCTGCACCGTAATATTGCGTGTTGCTCCGTGCGTTTCGCGGTTGATAGCGCCGGCCGTGGTAACGACGCCAGTGCCCGCATTAATTTGGAAAAGTCCGTCGGGATTGCTAGTCAAGCTGTATGTAATTGTATTGTCCGTAGCATCGATATCGAACGCGTTGGCGGTAACGCCGACGGTCGTTCCGATGGCCACGTTCTCATCGATCTGATTGACTGCATTATCTGTGTCTGTCGGAGTTGAGACTGCGAACTCGTTCAAATCAGTCAAATCGACAACGAAATCCTTCTCGTAGCTCGTGTTCGTAGCATCGGTAACTCGTACTCTGATCGTGTGATTGTTCGAGGACTCGTAGTCGAGCAGGCTGCTATCGGCGACAATGATTTCTCCGGTCGAGCTATCGATCGCGAAGCGTCCGGAGGCATTGTTGACCAACGTATAGGTAAAGGTTTCGCCGCTATCGACATCGCTGGTTGAAATCGTCCCAACGGTGGATCCGTTTGCCAAATTTTCAGCAATCGTCAGGCCGGTAGCAGACATGTCGTATGGAGTGTCATTAGCGCCTTGGATCGTAATCGTGATCTGCGTCGTGCTAGTGAGACCACCGCTATCTTGCATCGTGTAGGTGAAGATATCTTGCAGTGTATCGCTGGACGTGCGAAGAGCTTGAACGGAAGCGTTGTTATTGTCGACGACGTAAATGTAGGCACCGCTGGCGTTAATCGTGATGCTACCGTAGTTTCCGGAGATGTTCGAGTTGACTGCGCCTGAGGCTGACGTCTGCACACCAACGCTGACCCCGACAACTGTCTTCGTGTCGCCTGCGTCGACGTCGGAGTCGTTCGTGAGCACGTTGCCCGTTGGATTAATGCCCAATGTTGCATTTGCAGTTCCGCTAGCTTCAACTGCGATTGCGGTGTCAAGGACAGCAGCCGGATTGTCGTTTAAGGCTGTTACCGTAATGGAGGCAACTTCGGTCGCGGTGCTGAATGCGGTTGCGTTACCGTTGGTAGATGCATCGACTTTGGCTCCGGCTGTGCCGTTGGTTTGGTCCCAAGCGCGAAAGGTGAAGTCGGCGGTGGTGGCGTTCTCTGCATTGGGTACGAAGCGAATAAGGTCAATACTTCGCAAAAGTAACGCTGAGCTATCTGTAACCGCACCGACAGACAGCCAATTGTTTCCGTTATTGAGCGAGTATTCCCAGATGCCGTTACCGGAATCGAGCGAATTGATGGCGATCCCTTCAAAGGCGCCGCTATCTACATCAGTGATCCGATTGCCTCCCGCCGATAGAAGAATCGATGCGACGGTTTGACCACTGTTGTTGGTGGCGTCTTCGGTAATAGTTGCCAGTGTCATGTCACCGGTGTTATCGAGCACAGGTGCATCGTTCACAGCCGTTATGTTTATCGTAGCCGTTGCGACGTTGCTGCTGGCAAAGGCGTCCGACGCCTCAACGGTGATGATTCGGTTGGCCGCGTCAGGCGACTCGCTCGCGTTATCGTACGTGATCGACCGCAGCACTTGCTGGTAATTCGAAACCGAGTCGCTGCCCGTGAGCGTTAGGACGCCGGTGCCACTGTCGTAGCTGGCGGTGATGGAGGTCCCGGACGTATTCGCCGCGAGAGTTTCCAGTGGACCGTCCAAACGATTGGTCAACGTGACCGTCATCGATTGCAACTGTCCGCTGTCGGTATCAGTTAACGTGGCATCCGTATCGGAGATTAATACGGGACCGCCATTTTCGGTCCACGTACTTCTGAATCCAGTACCGGGTGCTCCCGAGCTATTGTTGGCATCGAGGTCAATTGCCGGCGGCTGCGGGCCGACGTAGGAGATCGTAAGGTAAGGTCGAAGTGCGACGCTGCTGTACTCGGACGAGTAGAAGTCCCAAGCATCTGAATGATTTGTTAAAAGTGTCCAACCTAGCGCTGCTTGCCCATCGGCCCAAAGTTGAACGTCCGAAGTAAGATTCGTGAACGTCACCCATCCGCCTTGAGTTGCGGAGATCGTTGCGGATGCGGCCGCGACGGCTTCAGAGTTGTTGGCTGAAACACCGCCTGTTAGCGTATTCCAGGTAGAAGATTCCGACCAATTCGACAGCATACGGTGGAGGTTGACCACCGATGAAGAACTGGTGTCGTTCGGATGTGAGACATACACCGACAGCGAAGCATCGAGAATCGTTGAACCCGCAAGAATCTGTCCCGCACCTGTGCCGAAGAGGTTCTCGAATCGAATCAGTCCCTGTTCCGCAAAACCGCCCCAGTTATTCAATTGGACTTCAGTGTCGTTGCCAAACGAACTGTTGACTGCGTATTGCCGAACAAAGGTGTCTTGCGTGCCTGTGTAGCCATCGACGCCTTGTTGGAATTGAACGCCGCCGACTGTAATGTAGATAATATCTGAGTCGGTTAGGCTTCCGCCGGTACCCGTATTGCCAAGATCGTTGACTTCAACTGCGATCGCTGCCGTTCCGTTGAAGCCCACGTTCGGCGTGTAAGTCATTCCATCCAGAGCTGCGTTGATCGAATCGATGGTGCCTGTGATTTCCATGTAGCTGTCGGCCGCGCCATCGCCCACCAAGAATGTTAATCCTGCGGTGGTCGCAAGCGTTGAAGTACCATTAGATACGGCAAGCGTGACTTGGACGATGTTGTTTCCGGCATCCACATCAGAGACTTGAATGGATTGAGCACCGCTCAGCGTCAGCGTGCCATTGACTGGGATCACTTGTGCTCCCGGCATACCCAGGATCGGTGCATCATTGATTGCGGTAATCTGAATTTCGCGAGTTACCGTTGTGCTGTTCAATTCACCATCATTGATCGTAAATGAAACCGTTCGTGCTGCAGTGTTCGGAGCCTCGCTATTATTCGTGTAAGTAATTGATCGTATCGCCGCTTCGTATTCGGCTTGGGATGCCGAACCAGCGAGGGTCAGAGTGCCTGCGTTCCATGAGCCGACGATGCCATTCTGATCCACGAAGTTCAGCAAGTCCTCGGAACTAACATAGCCTCCGGAGATCTGTACTACCGCCGATACGATGTCCGCGTCGTCGACATCGCCAACAACCAGGGTGGAAGTCAGCACGACTGGAGCGTCATTCTCGCTGTAAGCGATCGGCGAACTTTCGATCGAGGTTTGAGTCGGAGCGTCATTGGCACCTTCGATCGTGATCGTGATCTGTGTCGTGCTGGATAAGCCGCCGCTGTCTTGCACAGTGTAGGTGAATACTTCGGTAAGCGTGTTGCTGTTGCTACGAAGCGCTTGAACATCCGCGTTGTTGTTGTCGGCAGAATAGATGTAAGTGCCGTCGGCAGCGATGGTGATCGAGCCGTAGTTGCCGGTGACGATTGAGTTGACGGAGCCAGTTGCTGAAGTTTGGACGCCAGCAGCGACGCCGATGACAGTCATGGTATCGCCGGTGTCAACATCGCTGTCGTTGCCGAGCACATTACCAATCGGGCTCGTACCTGCAGTTCCGTTAGCGACGCCGCCCGCTTCGGTTGCCGTGGCGGTGTCTGATCCGACCACGATCGCATCGTTGATCGATGTAACGACGATCTGCGCAGTCGCTTCGATAGTCGAATAGGCTGTCGTGCTACCACCGGTACCTGGATTCGCAAAACGTGGCGTGCCCGAAGTGGACGCAGTCCCCGAGGTTTGATCCCATGCCTTGAACGTTAACTGAGCCGTCTCGCCATTTTCACCATCGGGGATATAGCGAACTTGCGAGGCTGAGCTCAAGAGCAGAGCGTTGCTGGAGGTCACTCCATTGATCGTCGTCCACGCACCGCCAGTGGAGTATTCCCACGTGCCATTTCCAGTCAAGCCAGTAATCGCGATGCCACTTAGCGGCGAACCATCGACATCACTCCAACTTGCGCTGCTCAGAATGTCAGCCACAGCGTTCGGCGACGATGTGGTGTCTTCATCGGTTCCGGTCAAACTCACTATGCCAGCGTCAGATATCGTGGGCGCGTCGTTGACATTCGAAACTGTGATGAGAGCGGATTCCGTGAAACTGCTGAATGCGGTGGACCCACCGGTCGCGGTGATGTTCACTCGGTCGCCAGCATTGTCACCAGAAGACTGGTCCCAGGCGCGGAAGCCAAAATTGGACGATCCGCCTTGCTGTGCATCGGGATTGAATCGCACCCAATCCGTTGCCCTTAGAAGCAACGCGGTGCTGTTAGTAACACTGCCAACATCCAGCCAGTTCGTGCCTCCGTCGAGCGAGTACTGCCAAGTTCCATGCACGGCACTGGTGGAGATGATCGCGATGCCTTCGACAGCGCCTGAATCTACATCGGTGACAATGTCCTGACCTGATGAAGCGAGAACACTGGCTACCGTTTGTCCTGCATTGTCGATTTGATCTTCGGTTATTCCAGTGAGAAAGGTGTTGTAGTTGAAGTTGACCACTGGTGCGTCATTAACCGCCGTCACGGTGATGTCGCGAGTCATTGTGTTAGAGTCTTCTTGACCGTCGCTGATAGTGAAGCTCACGGTACGCATTGCGGTCGATGGTGAATCGCTGGTGTTTGCGTAAGTGATGCTGCGAATAGCCGCTTGATAGTTTGCAACTGTATCACTTCCCGTCAGAGTCAACGTGCCGCTACCGGAGTCCCATACGCCTGTGATGTTCGCGGTGTTGGCGAACGCAAGCACGTCTTGTCCGATAGCGTAGTTGCCAGTGATCGCAATCATCGCAGAATCGATATGCGTGTCGTCTTCGTCAGCGAGCGTAAGCGTGGATGTAATCGCCGTGGCAGTCTGATTCTCCGTGTATGCCAGCGGCGTGCCTTCGATCGATGATTCAACTGGCGCATCGTTGATCGCAAACTGTTGCGAGAATTCAGAAGTTTCTAGCGTGGTCAAGTCAGTCGCGGTTGCCGTGACTTGCATGCCCGTCGGAATGGATGCGATGAGGCTCTCGCTGAACGTGGTGTTTCCCGAGCCGTCGGTCGTGACATTGACTGACCCCAAGTACGTTTCGCCTTGGCCGTGACCGTTGGCGTACACGTCCGACAAGTAGAACTCGATGCGGTAAGTCCGACTGGCAATGCTGTTGAAGCTGCCGGTGACATTCAATCGCGTTCCATCGCTGCTGGCTGAACTGAACACTGGAAAATTCTGTAGCGAATTGCCGCCGGTGTCTGCGTCGCCAGCGTCGTTCGCGGAATAGTACGGCGCGGTGCCGAAACTAAGGTTGTCGCCAGTGGTTTGCAGGTCGATGCCAACAATGCCGCTGGCGGCCGCGCCTTGTCGCGACAAAACCGTGCCATTGCCGTAGAACGAGTTTTGGCTGATCTCGACTCCATAAGCACCATTGTTGACTGTGATGCCAGCACCGTAGTTGTCGGCGATGATGTTTTGGCTGATTGTGATGTTGTTAGTGCCGCTGCGCAGCGCGATTGCGTCGTACTGTGAATGCGAACCCGTGATCGGACCAACGGCATTTCCGGTAATCGTATTGTTGGAAATCGTCACTCCACTGGTTGATCCCGAGAGAATGATGGCTTGAGTCGAGCTGCCTGTGATGATGTTGCCATCGATCAGGCCACCGACGGAAGCATTCATGGCAATGGCATCACCATTGCTGTAGTTGTAGCCGCTGTTGATGAAATGGTTTGACAGGACATACCAGCCATCCGACGCGTTGCTTGCGTAGAAACCTGTCGCCCGCGAATAGGCTAGGATGTTGTTGGTCAACCATCCATTGTCTGCGCCAAGCGACTGCACGTTTTGGAAATTGTTGAGCGCAGCACCTGGGTCTGAAATCGACGTTGGACCTGTACCCAGGACGTTGGACTGAATCGAGGTATTCTGAACGCCGTTGTTTAATAGGATTGCGGCCGAACTCGAGAATCCATACATCGACAAACCTTGAATCGTTACGTCGTCGGCTCCCACGACGATACCCGCAAAACCGCTCGCACCCACAATCGCGATCTCGGGGCGGTCGATGGCAAAGATGTTTTGAGCGCCACTACCGACGCTGCTGTCTGAGCCCAAGGTTCCTGGATTGACGTTGCCGCTGAAAGCGGTCTGTGTGAGACCGTCGAGTACGACCGATTCGGTTATCGTGGGTAAGGCGGCGGTGAGCGAAATTTGCCAGTAGGCATCGACTCCTGCCACTCCGGTGTAACCAGCGTCGGTGTTGAGGATTGCGAAACTAATGGTATTCGCGCCGAGCGTGTTGTTGGCCGCGATGATAGCTTCTCGAAGCGATATGTGTCCGTCCGCACCGCCGCCAACAGCATACAATTGCTCGATGTTGTAACTCGCGCCCAAGCCTGTATCGTCAACATCGGAAGTCGTCGTGACGGTAAGGACTGAGTTTTGCACATCAGCAATCGTCACGGTGATGATTTGATTGTCGAAGTGGACGCCGTCGCTGACTTGAACGGTGACGATGTAGACATTGTTCGAATCGCTATCGGTCGGATTCTCGAAATCTGGTGCGGTAACAAAGCTCAAGTTGCCGCTGCTGTCGATCGTGAATTCGCTTTGATCGAGTCCGCCGATGATTGAGTAAGTGAACGTATCGCCCGGCAAGTCACCGTCATTGACCGTCACTTGAGTGACAAGTGAAAGCGTTTCGTTCAGAGTGATACCGGCACTTGCCCCACCGCCGTTGCTGGTAATTGCAACCGCTTGGTCATTGACCGGGTATAGCGTGATGTTGAACGTGCCAGTCGATGCCGTTCCAACACCGTCATCGACGCTGAAGGAAAAACTGTCGCTGAAGACTTCTGCGCCATTGTGGCTGTAGGTAACCAAATTCGAATCGATATCGGCCTGGGTGAACGTACCGCCGTTGCTCAGCAGCACACCGTTTCGATACAAACTGCCTGTCGTTGAGTAACTTGTGATCGTGTAAGTCAACTGCGATGTTGTGTTGTCGACATCTGTTGTCTCCAGCATCCCGGTTGAAATCGTGTTGCTGGTCGAATTCTCGTCGAAGGTCGCACCCGTGTTTGTCGACAAGACTTGCTCGTCGTTGACTGCCGTCACGCTGATGATGGCCGCTTCGATTTGATTGCTGAATGCGGTCGATCCGCCTGTGGTTGTTGCATCGACTTTGTTTCCGGCACCGCCACTGGTTTGGTCCCAGGCATGAAACAGCACGGTGCCGGTGTCGCTATTTTGACCGTTGGGAACGAATCGCAAGCTGTCGGTGTCGCGAAGGAGTAATGCATTACTTGTGTCGACCACTCCCACATCGGTCCAGCCTGAGCCGGTATTGTACTGCCAGACACCATTTGCACCGGAGACCGAAGTGATCGCAATCCCTTCGAGTGCTCCGGCATCGATATCGGTGATTCGGTCGCCGCCATCACTCGCGATGATCTGGGCAATGGTGTTTCCACTGTTATTTGTATCGTCCTCACTAATCGTCGTCAGCGACATAAAGCCGCTGTTATCCAATGCCGGCGCATCGTTGACGGAGTTGATAGTGATCGCGATGTTATCAGTATCGCTTTCCGTCAAGGCAGCGTTCGAACTATTCAAAGTCAGCGTGTCGCCGCCGTTGTAATTGACCGTCGGTGTGTAGTTCAGTCCGTTCAGTGCTGCGTTGATGTCTTCAACCGTGCCTGAGATCGTCATCGATGCAGT
This sequence comes from Njordella aestuarii, assembly GCF_056494165.1. NCBI lineage: Bacteria > Pseudomonadati > Planctomycetota > Planctomycetia > Pirellulales > Pirellulaceae > Njordella > Njordella aestuarii. The sequence goes on along the minus strand of NZ_CM151397.1, from coordinate 3,804,084 downwards.
GCCGTTGGCTCCAGCATTGAACGTCAGGCCCGTTGTTTGTGAAAGAGTCAACATTCCATGCAGGACTGATACTGTGATTCTCTCGCTAGTCCCGGCATCATCGTTAATCGAGATGCGGTTGCCGTTGGAAGTGCTGAATATGATCGCTGTGTCTTCGTCGGTGACTTGCGCGGGGGGGACTCGGTTGCTGATCGGCTCAGGTGCATCCGTCAAGTTGATCGTCATCTGCTCGGTGTAAACAAGACCGCCTGCGTCTGTGACTTTCACGTCGATCGTGTGCGAGGTGGCCGCTTCGTAGTCAAGCAGCGTGCCATCGGCCACGGTGACTTGCCCAGTGGTTGGGTTGATGGCAAACCTTCCGCCAGCGTCGTCCAGCAATTCGAAAATAAACGAGTCGCCTGGATTCGGATCGGCAACGGCGAGCGTTCCGACAACGGTTCCATTAGCGGAGGCCTCGGCAACTGTGGAATTGCTGAGCGTCAGATCCGTCGGCGCATAGTTTGTCGGACTTGGGTTGATCACGAACTCTTTATCGAACGTATTGCCAACGGAATCGGTAACGCGGATCGTTACGTGACGATCAGGGTCTGTGTAGGGATCGAATGCAGCACCGGCTTTCACAACTAGGTGGCCATCGACAATGTCAAAGTCGTTATTGTCGGCAGCGACGATCGAGAACGTGTGCGTGTCGTTGACTTCGGTGTCCGTCGCGATCAATGCGCCGAGGTCAGCACCGACTTGTGTTGAACTCACCAAACCCGGCGTGTAAATTCGCTGTTGAACAACACTGCCGATATTTTGATCGAATGCAGTCCAGGTGAAAATCAACGCACCGTCGGCTCGTTCTGTGATTGCCGGTTGGCGTCCCCAACCTTGCGCGATGTCACTCACCTTGAACTCGTCGTCGGTGGCGATTCCATTTTGGTCGAACGTTCGTCCCCAAACAGCAGAGCTTTGGCCTTCGCCGCTGGATAGCCAAGTCACTGCGAAACCGCCGGTGCTGAGGGACGCGATATCGACGAAACTTTGATTGCCGGCGGTCGATTGGCTCAGTTGCAGATCGCCGGTCGCGAAACTTCCATCAGCGTTGAGGATGCGTCCGTAGATGCCAAACAACGAACCGTCTTGTCCGCTGCTCTGCCAGGTAACGGCTAGTTTGCCGTTGCTGAGCGTGGTGACGTCCGGCAGGTATTGTGTGCTGCTGGTGTATTGATTGACAAGAAACTCATTGCCCGCCGGAGTGCCGTCCGCGTTGTAGAACCGGCCTTTAACGCCCCATCCCGACGCGTCGCCCGATTGGTCGCTCCAGACCACAAAGACTCGACCATCGTTCGTGTAGGTCACATCCGAGTAGTACTGCTCGCCTGAGAAGTTTTGATTGACGACTTGTTCACTACCTACTTTCACGCCACTGGAATTGAACATCTGCAGTACTGTTTCGTAACCGTTGCTGATGCTATTTTGATAGCGACTCATCCACGAGACTACAAAACTACCGTCAGCGTTTACGGCTACTGTCGGTATTTGCTGGACGTTATCGGTGTAAGTGTTGACCACCGTCTCACTGCCGACTAGCACACCGCTGTTATCGTAGCGGGCCACGACAATTCCATGGCTGCTTCCGTCGATACTATTATCTGTCCAACTAGCAACGAAACCACCGTTGGGGAGCGCTGCAACTGATGCGTAGTATTGCGACGCTGTCGAACCGATGTTCAATGCGAAAGGACTACCAACGGCAATTCCAGCCGCATCAAAAACTTGTACCAGAACACCAGTCGAGTTTCCTCCGCCCGTTTCAAATCCGTTGTTATGCCAAACGACCACGTGCCCACCATTGGCAAGGGCTGTCGTATCGGCGTACATGTCCGTGATTTGGCCGTAGACTTCCGTTTCGAGCAAAGCCGTTTGAGCGACTCCACTGAGGTCAAAATGTTGGCGGAAAACCTTATCGTTCGTCTCGGTCGCTTGTGTGTAATTGCTGGTTTTCTCCCAAGCGAACACCAGATCGCCGCTGGCCAGTTGATCAACCGATGGCAAGCGTTGTTGATACGACGCGCTGTAGCTGCCGACAGCGAACTCTGATCCTACTGCGTTTCCGGACGCATCAAACCGGCTGGCCAGCATGCGGTAGGTCGCGCCTTGATCGGCCGAAGCGTAGACGACCACGAAGCCGCCGTCGCTGAGCAGTGTCAGTTGTTGAGCCGTTTGATCGCCGGTCGCGGTTGTGTTGAGCTGGAACTCCGCTTTTTCGACGGTTCCATTGACGTTGTAGATTTTGCCGTAGATGCCGTAGCTGCTACTGTCAGGACTCCGGTAGGTTACCAGCACACTGTCGGCGTCGAGCTGCAGCATTTCAGGGTTGAGCTGCGCGTTAGCGGTCGATGTGTTCACGACAAACGGCGTCCCCTGAGCAACCCCGCCTGCAGTAAAGAATCGCCCCAGCACAGTATAGCTGGAACCGTCAACAGCATTCATCGAGTCGCGCCAAGTCACCATAAACGATCCGTCGCCGAATCCAGCAACCGCCGGCTCCGTTTGATCCAGGTTCATCGTGCTGACGGCCATCTCGCTGCCGACCTTATTACCGGACGCGTCAAATTTCTGCGCGTAAATGTGGTAGTTGTCGGCCAGCCCATTGCTGTTCTCGTCGATCTGACTTCGCCAAGTGACGGCGAAACCTCCATCCCCGGTCGACGCCACGTCTGCATCGAGTTGATAGAATTGGAGCGTCGTGTTGACCTGGAATGTAGTGCCAATTCCATTGAAGTTGGCATCAAAGAGCTTGGCGTTCACCCCGAAAGTATCGCCGTCGTAGTTGTTGTGCCAGGTAACGACGAAGTTTCCGTTGCTCAACTGCGTTACGTCCATCGCATAGTCGCTATAGCCCAGGACGTCCAAGGCCAGCGGCGTGGGCTCGCCGACTGCGACGCCGTTGTCGTCGTAGCGTTGAATGGACGCATCCCAGCCCGAATCAACATCGTAGGAGGTCGATATCAAAACGTAGCCGCCGCCACTGAGCGCGACGACTTGCGGATAGGTGTCTGTGTATCCCGTATAAGTTTGCAGATTCTCGATCGGTTGAGCGACCAGTTCATTGCCTGGTGTCTCAAGCGAAATGTCCGTCGGCGCGGCGTTGAATGCACCCAGCGTCGTGTCATAAGTTGAATCAGCAAAATGCAGTTGCTCGACACCCGTCAGCGTGTCAGTACCATCACGGCCTGGCGTATTGTCAGTAACCGTCCAACTGCCGTTGCCGTTGTCCGTTATCGTGTACTGTGAAGCATTGCCGGTGTAGAAAGCCGTGTCGCGACCGATGCCGCCTTCGATCGTGTCATCGCCTGCACCTCCGGTGATCTGGTCATTCATATTCGTCGGCACGAACTCGATGATGTACGCAAAGTTGGTCGCCGTGCTTTGGTCATCCCAAGTTCCATCCGTCTTGAGAATCACACCATCCTGATAAATGCCGCCTGCAGGCTGTCCGCTTGCAAAATTCTCGTAAGTGACCGACGTTCCATCCGTCCACACAAAGGCCTCTTGATGTCCATGATCGTTCGCTCCAATCCAAACGTTGTTTCCTCCAGCCAAGGATTGCACAAAAGCGTTTTCCGCCGCCGAAGTGATTTGAACCAAGCGGCCTTCAACACCGAGAACGGTACTTCCATCAGCCGCCGCCTTAGCCGCATCCCAGCCCACCGCGCCGGTTACAAGTTTGTAAAACTTGCCAGTCTGTGCGTTGTAAACGAGCGATGGATCAGCGGCTGCCATGTTCGCCACCGTCACATCGTCAGCGCTAACCACATCGTTGCCATCGCCAGCGTAGATCACGTCGTTGCCAGCACCGGCATGGATCGCATCGTTGACGACCGCTCCACCACTGGCGTTTCCATCCGCGTTTCCGCCGTAGATCGTGTCGCCACCAAAGCTGCCCGTGATGGAGCCATCATCGCTGCCATCGCTGAGGTCGTGATAGACATCGCTGCCATCATTGATCGCAATAGTCAGCGACTCGACGTAGCTATTCCCTGCCGCATCGGTGACTTGCACGCCAATCGTTTCGGTTGGCCGAGTTTCACAGTCCAGCAACAATCCATCGGCGACGGTGATCTCGCCAGTGCTGCTGTCGATCGCAAAGCGTCCGCCGGCAGTGTCAGTTAAGCTGAACGTGAAGCTGGAAAGAACTTCGCTGGCGTCCCATTCAATGACGTACGTGTTTGTTCCGGTTGCATTCGCATCGTTCCACAAGCCGGTACTGAGCGTGAGTTCCGCTGCGTCTTCATTTCCGCCAGAATTGTTTGGCTCAATTCCGTTCCAGTTTGCATAGGCGCCAGCTGCAAGTGTACCGCCGCTTGTGCCTGTCCAGAACAGTTGCGATTCATTTGAACCATCAAGCCAATGCCATGAGCTTTCCGTAGTTGCGTCAGTCGCACCGATCCAGACATTGTCCGAGAACCCCTGTACTAATCCGCGTACGAGTTCGTTTTCGTAGTCCGAGTTGATCGTAACAAGTTGCCCACCGAATCCGTTCAACAGCGCAGAAGTTGCATTGCCGACCGCAGTGCTGAAAGTCACGCCACTGTTGACCGCTTTGTAGAACTTACCAGTTGCCGCGTCATACGACAGGGTCGGATCGTTGTTCAGAATCGTCGTGACGGCAGCGGGAATTTCGATCACCCGAATGTCGCCGACCGATGGCCCATAGCCTGTTGCACCTGTGTCCAGCGTCGCGAAGCGAAGGCTGGTTGAGCTACCATCGGCCGTAAACGTCAGGCTTCGAGTTTCCCAACCCATATTGCTGAGTGACCAATCGTTGCGCGCAGTTAGCGACACGTCGAGCGATTGGCCGGCGGCAGAAACGCGTAAGTCCTGAACCGCATCGCCGCCAGAGAATTCTCCTGCAGCAACAAACACGACTTGGTAACTGCGTCCAGCGACCGTCGAGATGGTTTGAGAAATTGAGCCGCCACTATCCGTGAGCGATACTGAGCGTCCGCCAAAAGGCGTTGACTCAAAGTAGGTTCCGATGTGGTAAACATCGTTGCCGTGAACAGTCCAATTTCCAAGAGTAGCGCCATCGGACATCAGCAGGAAGCTACCGGGATCAGCCGCCTCCAGAAACAGCCCATCGCTGACGACATCGTTGCTAACATCCGGATCGCTCGGCACGACGTAGCCAACCCTGGTTCCATCGGTCGCGTTCTCGCTGATGTGCAGGTCTTCGACCGGCGTGCTGGCGGTGAAGCCAACTCCGGTGGCGTGACCAATGCTCAGGTTGTTGCCGCTGACGACATCGACGACTTGGCTCGATCCGTTGAAGCCATCCATTTGCCAGTTGGCAACCAGGCCGCTGGGCAAACTACCGCTGTCGAACTTGTTTTGATAGTTCAGAGCGATTTCGGCTTCGCTGCGGACCTCGTTCCAGATGCGAACATCGTAGATGGTTCCAGCGAACGTAAGGCTCGAATCAGTGTCCCCCGCATCGTCAAAAGACTGTCCGATGGAAAGCGTTGCGCCAGTTGCGAAACTCGTTCCAGTTCTTAATCCCGTTCCAGTCTCCGCAAGTTCACCGTCAATGTAAATGGCCCAGTTCCCTCCGTCCGAATCCCAACTCAACGCGACATGATGAGCATTGCCATCAAGCAGGGATGGATAAAGCTCGCTCGATTGCCGACTTACATCGCCTACAGCGATTTCGATCTCTCCGGTGTTATGGACGATAACGGTGAGTTCGTCAGCGACTCCCGCAGTGTTGTAAAAGTCGATGAGCGTATGACTGGTCCCCGTGGAAGCATCAATCGCAAACATCGTTTCGACCGTGACAGCATCAAGATTACCAATCAGCTCTGCCGTTGATTGCAAGTACGCATCATTACCACCGTCGGTGTTCAACTCGATGCCGCTGGATAGATTGGTCGGCGCGTTGTTTGATTCGGTGAGGTCCGTCAGCGAAATCGTAAACGCTTCATCGTAAGTCGCCGTGCCATCACTGACGCGAACCGTCACCGAGTGCGACGCATTCGTTTCGTAGTCCAGCAGCGAACCATCGGCCACGGTGATTTCACCTGTGTCGGCGTTGATGGTGAATGCACCGGCGACCGTTTGCGACTGGATCGAATAAGTCAATGCGTTAGTGGCATCGAGAACGGCGTCAGCTTCCCACTGGACAATAAACCCGCGAACGCTAGAAATTCCAGAGTCGTCCCATTTACCGTCCGAGCGGCGAATTACTGCAGCATCTTCATCTGCGGTGAAGGCGTCTGGTCGTCCAGCAGCCCAGTTGCTGTAAGCACTGCCAACTGAAAAACCGCTGCCATTGCCCTGCCAAAATTGCTCTGTTTCTGTACCACCATCTAGCCAGCGCCAGTCACCTTCCGTGCCTGCATCGCTGGCACCGATCCATGGATCCGATGTCGCACCTTGACTCAGTGAGCGGGCGATCGCTTGCTCGGTTGCATTGCGAATCGTCATCAACTGCCCGCCAACGCCATTGATGAGTGTTGATCCAGAATTCACAGTCGCCGTTGCGAAGGTTACTGAACTGTCAATGAGCTTGTAGAACTTCCCCGTCTCGGCGCTGTATCTTAAACTCGAATCTGCAGCCAGCAATTGTGTGATGCGTGCTTCGCGGTCGATGTCCAATCCATCAACTTTGCCGACAACGGTTCCGTCCAGAGCGTTTTCGTCGAGTGTCAAAATTAACGACGGTTCGCTAGCCGTGAATCCGCTTTGGTTGGTGTGCTTTACCGTCAGGTTATTTCCCGAAACGGTCTCGGTGATCACGCCTCTAGTGGATAGATTGTCGAAATTCCATTGGGCGATCAGGCCGTCTTCGTTGTGCGGCAACTCGCTGCGGTAGGAAGCCGCTATTTCACTCGCTGATCGAATGTCAGAGAACAATCGCGAGTTGAAAATGGTGCCTTGGAATGACTGGCTCGATTGAAAAGCACCCTCGACGGAATCTTGCTCCTGACCAAAGATCAGCGTCCCGCCGCTCTGGATGGTTGTGTTGGCGGCCAAGCCTGTACCGCTGCCCATGGAGACACCGTCGAGAAACATCTCCCAGGCTCCGTTGTTGCCGGTTCGGCCATCCCAAGTGAAACCGATCGTGTGCGTGCTACCGTCGCGTAAGGTCCTGAAATCGAACGTGCTCGAGGGAATGGCTACCGAGCTGCCGCTGGCACCCACGTTGACACGGAGGTCGCCGGCACTGCCGATGATCATCAGCACCTCGTTGGATTGACTGGTCGTCGCGTAAGAGACGAGTGTGGTGTTGCCAGTGTTGCGCGTTGTCGAAAACTGAGTTTCAAAAGTCAGCGTGTCGCGTCCACCCAAGATTGCCGAGCCGTCATCCGCAATCAGGTACGCGTCATTCCCGCCGTCATTGTTGAGCTGCAATCCGCCTTGGGTGCTAGAATTCGTCGTGAGTTCCACTGGTGCCGAGTTGCCGACGGTGGATGTCGCGACGACGGCTTGTGACAGCTCGGACGTATTGTTGTTGTAGGTTGCCGTGGCAGTGACGACTTCGCCTGCCGCCACGGTGCCTGAATAGCCAGTCAATGCAACATTGGTGAAGGTTGCGTTGCCGCTGGTGTCGGTGTTGACGGTGGTACTGCCGAGGTATTTTTTTGCGTCACGACGGCTGTAGTTTTCCGTCGATGGCGTAGCGTAGAAGTGAATGACGACACCCGTCAGACTGGCCAACGTATTGATCGAGCCGCTGACGGTGACCGTTGTTCCTGCAACATCGACCGTCGTTGAGGTGATCGTAGGGAAATTCTGCAGGTGGTTACCGCCTGAGTCGGGGTCGAGATTGTCATTGGCCGTAACACCGTTTGCTCCCAAATCAATTCCCAATCCTACGTTGCTGTAGATCGAGTTGCCGACAATCGCATTGCCCGCGCCAGCCGTGGTGGCAACCTCCACACCAGCCGTGTACAGACCACCGATCCCGTTTGCAATAATCGTGTTGCCTTGACCCGTTGTCGTTCCCCCGAGCGTGTTATTCGTTGCGCCGTTGGCGAACAATACACCGCGTTCCAGATTGCCTTCGACGAGCGTAGCGGTCGAGTCCGTACCGATGGAGTTGCCGTAGATGAGGGTTCCCGAAGAAGCTCCATCCACCGAAATGCCGCTGTGAGTGTGCCCCACGATGACGTTGCCAAGCCCAATGCCTCCGATCGTCGTATTGTCTGCACCGCCGCTAATCAAAATGCCGGAGTTACCGTTGCCAAGAATTTTGGTGCCGTTGCTCCCTAGGCCGATGTAGTTGTTCTGGATGAAGTTACCATCCGAGGCTTCTCCATTGACTTCGACTCCATCCCCATCATTGCCGGCGATAATGTTTCGGCGGGCGGAGCCTGCACCACCGATGATATTATTCGTTGCTCCATTGTAAATGCGTATACCGTCATTCGTGTTTCCACGGTCAAGCTGTCCGGTTACATCGGTGCCGATGTAGTTGCCGTAGATCATGTTGCTTGAGCTTCCGGCACCCTCGATCAGGATCCCATTCAGATTTCCCGAGATCACATTGCGTTCGCCGGAGTCGTTGGTGCCATCGGCATTGGTACCAATCAAATTCCCGCTGCTGCCACCGGTGATGATGATGCCTGCCCAGTCGTTGCCCAGAACTGTCGAGCCATCGACCGCGAGCCCGATATAGTTACCCTGAATGAATGAGTTATCAGTGTTGAAAAATGAGATCCCATACCCATCGCTGGCCACGATGTTACGTTCGGCTGCGTCATCTCCCCCCACGTACACGCCGGTCGAGTCGCCATACCAGATACTGTGGAGCAAGTTGGCGACCAGGTTCATTCCGGTTTTGTCGGTCCCCAGATAGTTGCCGATGATCTGGGTATTATTTGCCCCGCCGGCCCCGTTGATGCCGTTGTTGGAATTGCCCGAAATGACATTACGATCAGCCGCTGTTGTTCCGCCGATGATGTTGTTATCACCCGACCATATGTTGATTCCGTCGTAGTTGGCGGCCGCCGCAGTGCCGGCCGCATTCGTGCCGATCCAGTTACCCACGATCAGGTTGCCGGACGACTCAATGTGGATTCCGGCCGTATCGAATCCCTGAATATTGAAGCCCCGAAGCGTACTGCCGTCACTGCCTGCATTCAGCGTCAGCCCGTTCATTCGCGTGTCACCGTCAACCAGCGAAATCAGTGGTTCGCCCGCGAAGCCGGATTGAGTGGTTGCGTCAATGATGACCGTATCCGTAATTCCCGGAAGATCAGTGCTGGAAATCGTAATGATCTGATTCCCCGTACCGATTGCAAAGTCGATCGTGTCCGTCCCAACATTCAAATTGGCCTGCGTGATCGCCCAACGGAGGCTGCCCACGCCGCCGTCATCCAGTGTGTTGGTGACGGTATAGGTTTGCGGACCGACTCCCGTCAGATTGAATTGCCTCGCAAACACTCCGCTCGCATCGGATTGTCCAGACTGGCTGCCGTTGCCGCTCCAAACGATGACGGCCAGACTACCATTGAGTGCCACCGAAGGATTCTGTTGGTTGTTGGAGGTCGTCTGGGCAACCCGAATTTCTCCGCCTACGGCAATTCCTGAACTATTGAACTGTTGTGCGTAGGCACCGGTGCCCGTTCCATCTTGACCGGAAGTGTCGTGCCAGGTGATGACAAAGTCTCCGTCACCGTCGACAGCTACCTTGGATGCAGTCTGAATTCCTTGAGTGTACGTGTTAACTTGGAAGTCATTACCCTGAGCTACACCTGAGGCGTTGATTCGTCGAGCAAAGATACCATCTTGATTTCCATCGCTACTTGTAAAGGAAATGACAATGTTGTTGCTGTCGTCGATTCCGATGGAGGAGTAGTCTTGATTCCCGGTGATTGTCGAATTGATAAGCGATTGATTGTTGACAGCGACACCGGTCGATGAGAAGGCGCGAGCGTAGATACCCGTTCCATTACCATCGTTCGCATCGGTCCAGGTAACGATGAAGATTCCATCACTCCGTATAGCCACATCTGGACGGTTTTGTACACCAGTCGTTACGTTGTTCGCGATGGTATTGGCACCCTGCGCAACTCCACTGCTGTTGTAGCGTTGGAAGTAGACATTACTGGTGTCTTGAAACACGATCACAAACGAGTTGTCCGCGCCAAAGTCAGCCGAATGGTTCGTCTGAGCGCCTGCGAGCGTGCTAACAACTGTTTCGCCAGTGATCGCAGTCCCGTTGACATCGAACAGTCGCATATAGACTTCATTCGTGCCCGAACGATTGTCCGTCCATGTCACGACAAAGTTGCCGTTATCTGCCATCGCGACATTCGCTGACGTTTGTGCACTTGAGTTCACAGCGTGTACACGAAACTCTGATGTAAGAACGGTGCCATCCGCATTGAACACCGCGGCATAAGTATCTGCGTTCCCACTGCGATAGTCTTCCCAAGCAACGACATAGCGACCGCTTCCATCCATATCTACTGCGCTGCCGCCATTCGCCGACGTAAATTGGTTCTCTGCGGTTGAGGTATGAACCAGTGTTTCACCACCAGCGACTACAAGATTCAGCGTGTGGGACCAGTTAATCTGGGAATATGCATTGATGACAAGTCCCGAGGAAATTTCGCCCTGACTGTATTCCAACTCCCAGTCGCCATCGAAGCTTGAATGACCTGTTACGTTATCACTAGCTGCGACGTCAGCACCCGTTAGCATTGCGATCGAGTCAACCAGTCCGCGTCCAGTAGACGTGCTGGCTACATCGCAGCCGTAGATCAGAATGTCACCATTGTCGCTGAGCGCCATTCCGATCCGACTCAGGCTTTCAGAATGATCTGTTACATTATCATAGGTCAACCAGGAGTTACCTAGCTGGATCACTCCATCGAAACCGTGGGTGATGATGTGTATCGCATCGATCGGTTGGCCGAACTGGGCCAAATAGTCGGCGATCTGCCCCAGACCATCTTCGCTGGAATCTATATATGCAACCTGCAACCAAGTGCCAACTTCATTTTGATTTTGCAGGTCGGCAAGTAACGTATCGAAGTCAGCGAGGTTGGCATCTACGAATACCAGTTCGACACGTTGCCATTCTTGAGACGAGATATTGGCAGTAGAGCCTGTTTCCGTTCCAAGTTCATCGGCTGCTGGCGAGGCAATTGGCGGTGCGTCGAATATCGCTTCTTCGAGAGCCCACTGAATTCCCTGTTCAGCTTGATCAATGTTGACGTCAATACTTTCAAGAAATGCGTCATCAATCGGAAAGGGACTTGCGCTGTACAAGACCCTGGGTTCGATCACCAGTGCATCGATTGAATTAAAATCAACCGGCCCTGTAAGACTGCTTCTAATTTGGGAAGTGATTTTACGGAAACGCTCTTGCCAAGTGGCGTTTGTGCCGTACTGATTGTGCCGGTTGTTCATCGATCAAAAACTAGCTGCCAGGGATGAGCAAGGTCGATGTTGCTCGACATGCGTTTTTGCAGCAAGCGCGGTGCGAGCATGTGTAGCTCGGTGAAAAAATCGCGCAGTGCACCAGACTAAATGTCGGTCGACTTTTCCTAAGAGGTCGGACTATTCGATCAGTATGCCCAAGACGTTTGGCAAAGGCGTTCGGTTTAGGAGGCTTTTAGCGATGGCGGCAGTCCCGAAAATTTTCTCGATGTTCTTAAAATAGCTCCGGCGCGACTGTTGAGCTTGTTTTATAATCTGTTGCTGTACAGATGTGACGCTTTTGGGCTCTACCTAACTTTCGGAAGAACGATATTCAAACGAGTCGAATATTCGTTAAAATCATTAGAAATTAAAACCTCCTAAAGGTTTCCCGCAACTTATCTTCGCAATCCTTCTACTTGCTTAGTTTTCTCGCGGTAGTCTTCGACGAGTTTAAAATATGCCAATTGGTGTGTTTATTACTTGTTCATCCCTAAGACTAATTTCCACACGATAGACCGTTTTCGGTTGCCAATGTTTAAGCATCAATCAGGCGTGATGATGGTACTAGCCATAATCATGCTTGTTGTACTACCTTCGAAAGGATATTCGCAAACTGCTTTAAACAGCGGTGCGGGGGAAGGTGTGTTCGAAGGTGTGTTACAACCAATCCGAGAGATCGACGTCGCTTCCGCCGATTTTGCAATTCTTCGCGAACTGCGAGTCAAACCGGGTATGCGATTGAAAATGGGTGATGTAATAGCTGTTTTAGAGGGGCAGGACTTTGAAAATCAGCTCGAAATTGCAAAGGCTGAATTCAATTCCAGGGGGAAATTAGAACAAATCGAAGTCGAACTAAAGCTGCAGCTTCAAAAGATTGAAACACTTTCTGAGTTATTTGAAACTGGGAAAGCAAACCTCCAAGAGCTCCAACGCGCACAAAGCGATCTGGAGATCACGCAAGCAAGGCTGCGTAGCGAGCAGGAAAGCATTGAGATTCAGGGGCTACAAGTAGCCCGACTCCAGCACATGCTGGAACAAACCTTTGTTAGGTCACCGATCGATGGAATCGTCGTCGAGATACAAAAGGAAGTTGGCGAGTTCGTCGCGTCGCATTCGCCTAGCATTGTGCGCATGCATGATATCTCAAAGCTCAAAGCTACATTTCCGATGTCCGAAGTTGAAGTGGTACGTTTGAACAAACGCTCAACGATGAAAGTCAAGCTTTCCGATGGACGAGTGACGGACGGCGAAATCGAGTTCATTCCCCCAGTTGCTGATCCCGAAAGCGGTTGGTTTATGGTCACCGTTGTTATCGACAACGCCGATGAATCGATTCGTTGCTCACGATGCAGTCGTGCAGGGTCTGACTAGCTATGTCGGGATCACTATTAGCAAACGATTTGAATGCTCGACTCGATGGTTTGTCGCAAACTATTGATTGCCTCTCGGAATCCATCGAGCACAGCAGTTTAGCGGAAAGCGAGAATTCCTCGAGCAAACCTGATTCGTTGACGGCGATTTCTGGGGCCATGCGCCAAACTCAGTTGCAGACCGATTACGTTCAGCGCATTTGGCAAGCGCGTTTTATACAAGATCAAGTTGTCGAGATATCAGCTCGCTATCGTTCGGAAGTGCATCTGTTTCAGATTCGATTCGGAGGTCCGAAAGTAGTTGCAGCCACAGGCCTCAATGGAGGACCGCCCTCGCTGAGTACCAAAGAACTAGTGCGACTTGTTGTTGACGCAAGCGCGAGCAGTCTTCCGCTAAGCTCGGTTTTCGTTCCCGGTAAGTCAGCTGCGAGCGCTTTGGCGAACGACGTGTCGAGCGAGCGCGCTGGTGCAACTGTTTATGCGTTCGTTACAACGCCTCCACATCAGGCTCGCAGCCTAGTCATGATTTTGCTGGCGTCCCAAACCGATTCCGTTGAAAGAGCCGCGGCAGTCCTTCAAGAATTTCCAACCGAATTCCGCTCGGTGGCTGAACAATTTTCAATCTGGAGATTCTGTCAAACTGGAATTAAAACACGAAGCCGTTCCAAATGGTTGGCCACAATCAGTACTCGATATTGGATCTGGGCGTGCGCCATATTGCTCGGGGTCATACTCTTATATCCTGTACCATATCGGCCTACTCGCGATTGCAAATTTGAGCCTGCGTTTCGACATTACGTGTCAGCTCCCGTGGACGGGATTTTAAAAACTACGTTGGTGCGCACGGGGGAACGCGTTGAGCAAGGGCAATTACTAGCTTTCTTGGATGACAAACAACTCCGCCGCGATTTGGCAGTGGCTGAAGCTGACTATCAAGCTGCTTCAAAACGACGTGACATCGCATTAGCAAGCAGGATTGGCGGAGAGCTTCGTATCGCGCAGTTGGAGCAACAGCAAGCGGAGCTGAAGATCGCTTCAATCGAAGAACGGCTTGGCCAGCTTGAGATTCGAAGCCCGATTGCGGGACTTGTCATCCAAGGAGATTGGCTGGGAAGCGAAGGGAAACCGGTTGAATCCGGTGAGAGTCTTTTCGAAATCAGCGATCTAAAGACTTTAATTGCAGAGGTTGAGCTAGAGCCTCGCGATATCGGTCGGGTCGGAGTTGGTACGCAGGTTATCATTCAGTCTGATATGAACGGATCTGAAGCAATACGTGGAACGATTCAACGCATTGAACCTCGAGCAACAGTGGTCGATTCAAAGTGCATATTTTACGCCGATGTAGGCCTACCAACTTTCGATGAAAAGTTGCGGCCAGGTCTGAAAGCAAAAGCCAAATTAGTCGCAGGCAACCGGTCGATCGCACGGCAACTGTTCCAGCAGCCATACGAATGGCTGACGAACCTTTGGGTCTGGTAGCTCCAGAGGGACTGAGCAAACGATGGCTGACTCGACACTCAAACTGCGCAGAGGAATAAAATTCGTACCGACGGGTAAAGCGAGTCGGTTGCGGTACGTCGTGGAAGATCGGTCAACCGACCGGTTCTTACGCATTGGACGTCGCGAGTATCTCTTTGCATCTGCGCTAGACGGGCAACGCGATGTTAGCGAAGCGGCCAAGACCGCCATGCTATCAGCACCTGAACTGCACTGGTCGCAACCGTTTTTCGAGAATTGCCTGCAGTGGCTGATGCAAAATCGTATTGCAGAAAAAGTTGCAGTAGCCGAACCTGCAATCAGCGAATCGAACAGCTCACGTGGGAGTGAAGCAGCTGGTGTCGCGCCGCCCTCGACCAAACCCAAGAAATTTGATCCGTTTTCGATTCGCATACCGCTCTTGAGTGGCGACGTAATTCAGCGGCTACTGTCGAGTGTAGCCATGTGTATGGGGCTCTGGACGGTAGTCTTGACGATAGTTCTACTGGCGATTGCGATCGGCGTTGCGGCAGCAAATTGGCAATTTGTGACGAGTCTATCAGCCAAGCTATTTGTTCCAGAGAGCAAGTATTGGTGGTTGTTTGCATGGGTTGTGCTTAAATCAGTTCACGAAGTTGGGCATGCTGCGGTCGCAATTCGCATTGGTGGGGCAGTTCGGCAAGCTGGCATAACGTTCTTTTGTTTTGCGCCGATCCCGTATGTTGACGTCACGGATGTCTGGCGAACTGACAGGCGTGTTGATCGTATCCTTTGTTCGATCGCCGGCATGTGGGCAGAGATTGTAGTTGGCGCAGCTGCGATTATCGTTTGTTGCTTTACGACCTATCCGTCGATCCAATACGCCTGCATCTCGTTAGCGACGCTCGGTACCATCACAACGTTAGCCTTTAACGCGAATCCTCTGATGCGATACGATGGCTATTACGTCGCCAGCGATCTGTTGGAGAGACCAAACTTGTGGGCAGACGCCCAGAACGCGTTAACATCCCGATTCAAATCCTTCCTTTCGCGCGACAGCATTCTGATCCAGGGTCATTTAGGGTTAGCATTGTACGGCTTTGCGACCACGGTCTACCGCTTTCTTCTGCTGGGTGGAATTGCCTGGGGGGCGGTCTCCGTATGGCAGGGTATCGGCTGGCTTGTAGTCGGATTAGCTGCGTATCTGTGGTTCGTAGCCCCTTGGATTTACGCCATCAAGAGCCCTGCAAATCCTGCAAGACCGCCGTTTCGACTATGTTGGAAAAAGGTTGCATTCATCGCTACTGGGCTATCAATTTTAGCGCTCGCAGCAACAGTACTTCCCTCACCGTTTGTTCGTTACGTTCCAGGTGTCGTAACATACATCGATCCTATCGAAGTCAGACCCGAGTCGAGCGGAGTCTTAGTGGAGATCTTCGTAAAGGACGGAGATTGTGTGGAATCCGGGCAAGCGCTAGCGACGCTGCTGAACCCAAAGTTGAAAGACGAGTTAGCGCTTGCACGATTGGAATTCGCAAGCGCAAACGAGCGTTCTGCGACGCTGGCTGCTCAGCGAAAGTTGGGAGAGATGCAAGCAGAAATTGCTCGTCGTGATTCGCTCGCAAAACAATTGCATGTACTCGAGAAGCAGGAAGCTGGATTAGTGGTTCGAGCTGGTGCGACAGGCATATTTCTGTCCAAAACGGCCGGTCGGAGGATTGGCTTCCAGCTAACAGAACAAGATATCCTGGGCACTATTAACAGTTCCTCGGACCTTGAGGTAGAACTCTCAATACGACAAGAGGATATCTCTCCCTTCAATCGCCTTCTAAATAAAAATTCGGGGGCTGCCGAAAACTTTGATGGAATTGAAATCCGAACGATTCGCGGCGAAGTAGTGCATGGAACCTTACAAAAGGTGTCGCCCAGAGCTTCAGATGAAGTAAAAGATCCGATGTTTGCCGCTATTTATGGCGGTCCCGTTCCCGTGCGTTTGGAGTCTGACCAATCCGACGAACGACTGCTAGCTGACGAATCGCGATTTTCAGCCAGAGTGTCCTTGGGTGAAAATGCGGCGAAGTATGTCCGGGTTGGTCAGCGTTGTATGTGCCGCGTAAAAGATAGGAACGAAACTCTATTTAGCCAGATCTGGTTGTTGGGCCGCACTTGGCTTCGTTCCTTTGCGGCGCAGCATCAATAGATCGTTGCAACATTGTACAGAGGCTCCGGCCAGTTTTGTGACTCCACCTTGGCGTGGTTCCGACAGCTGATACCCAGCGTTTTGTCTCTCAAACAAAATTTGGGAAAAGCCGCTAGTCTTCGCGAAAGAATAGAGTTACACGCAAGAAGTGCCACACGAGCAGCGACACGGCAGCGAAGAGCGATAGCGAAGCGGCTATGTGTTGGTCCGTTCGATACTGATGCAGAATATTGGAAGTGTCGTACAAGATAAACAATGCCGCAACGACGATCAGTCCGACAGAAATCCAGAGTCCTGGACCGAAGCCAGACTGTGAGAAAGCGCCGAGCACGACGAACGCTGCGAGAGCCAATCCCCCCAACATCAGGTAGTACCCTAACCAAGTATAGTCATGGTTAGTTGCATAGCCGAATAAGGTCATGCCACCGAAAATTATAAGTGTGGCAATGGCGACTGTGCGTGGCATGTCGGGGTCTATTACGAGGGCCTTTGCAATCAGTGGCCATAGCAGCAAGGCGGAGACAAGGACGTAAGTCGCCAGTGTCCCGTATTGAATGACGCGCGATGGGTTCTTGGCCGCAATGTACCGAGCAATGCAGCTCGATAGTACGAACATTGCGAGGACGGCGATCCATAGGGCGCCGCCTAGCGGTTCGACTTGCTCGAGTACTCGCTCGGGCGTAACCATCTGAGTTAAACCGGCCAGTAAACCGATAAAAGTGAGGATGGCGACCGACAGGTGGAGGTATGTCTGTCGAAGGAAGGTAGTGCGTTCGCTGTGCGTAGCAAACGCTGCAAAATCCCGCTGCCCTTGTTGGGCGTAAGGATTGGTGGCGTCCATATACTGTTGTCCGAGAGGAATAAACAAATCCATTTCATACCGCCGGTTCATCATGAATCTCACATTTGTGGTGGCGATAGGGGTGGGGAATCTTACTCGAATATTGTAAACTGCCAAGTGGGTATTTGTACAAGCTTGAAATCAATAGTTTTCCCAAAATTAACGTTTGCGGGAGAAAAAACGCCTTTCTAGCTTCGCTATCGTCTAAATCGCATTCCCAACTGCTGGAAATTTTACGATTTGCTATAGTATTCAGCACTCGGTAAATCCGTCAGCATTTTCGAATCCCACCTCACCTTTGCAGGACCAGACACGAAACATGAGCAGCTCCACTGCCCCATCCTTTGAAATTGCGTCTCAAGCGGCAATCGATGACGCGAAAAGTAAGCTTGACGAGCATACTGTTGAAACGGTTCAGTGGCATTTCTCGGAGGAAACGGGCTCCCCATTTTGGCTTGGAAAGAAAAGCGAACTGAAATTTGACCCGTTGAAAGAGGTCAAGTGTTTTGACGATTTGAAAAAGTTCCCGCTATTCGAAGACGATTGGTTACGGGGTGGTCCGATCAATCGCTGGATACCCAAAGGAATGGCGGGGAAGCCAACTTACGTTTTCGAAACAGGTGGAACAACGGGAATACCCAAGAGCCGCATGGTAATTGATGACTTCCGCATTGATTATGAAAACTTTAGTGCCACATTGCCTGACGAGTATTTTCCGAAGGGCTCTAATTGGTTGATGCTGGGACCGTCTGGACCGCGTCGCCTGCGTCTTGCGGTTGAACACCTTTGCCAGTTCCGGGGCGGCATATGTTTTTGCATCGACCTCGATCCTCGGTGGGTTGTCAAGCTGATCAAAAAAGGCTGGATGGAGCACTTGGAGGAGTACAAGAAGCATTGTATTGACCAAGCCATTACGGTCTTGACGGCTAATCACGATATTAAGTGCATGTTTACCACGCCAAAGTTGCTAGAGTCTTTGGCGTATGGACTCGCTGAGAAGGGGACAAGTATTCAGGAAGTCGGCATAACTGGGATTTTCTCTGGCGGTACCGAGTTTACTCCGCAGTGGACTCGTTTTGCGGTTGAAGAGTTGTTGGGCGGTCCGACTGACGAGAGTGGTGTCTACATGACTCCGACCTACGGTAACACTTTGATGGGTCTGGCGTGCTCGCGACCGCTCAAAGGGCCTGACTACACGATCGCTTACTATGCTCCTGAGCCACGTGCTGTGGTTGAAGTCGTCGATTTTGAAGATGCCAATCAAATTGTTGGTTACGGCGAAACAGGGCGTGCCAAGCTCTATACGATGACGAAAGAATTCTTTGTCCCTGGTTTCCTCGAACGTGACGAAGGGGAACGAGAAAAGCCATACGTTAAGTATCCGTGGGATGGGATCAGCGGTGTGCGCCCTTATCATGCGATCTCTGGTGGAACCACGGTCGGCGTATATTAGGACCGCTTCGCGGTAGAATGGGTGGTTCTGTCATGGCCGCGCCGGGCAGAACTCAGAGAAAAGATCGACTTTTTAGTGCTGTTCGATTGCATTGAGCGTGGCGGACTGCGAAAATCGGGGCAGTTGAACTGGCCGTCAGTCGCTTTGCATCGGGCGAGCTACCAAGGTTGGTGCAGGCTAACAATGCGTCCAAACTGAAAACGAGGCAGGCCGTGGATAGTTTAGAAAAGCCGATCCGAGTTGCTCAACGAAGGCTGTTCGTTCAAAAGTTTTTGGATGTACTGGGCCGCGCGTTGTTATGGTGTTTGGGCATCGCGGCCATTGCGGTCGTCGCGGCTAAATTCGTTGACTTGCCGTACGAATTTTCGCCTTGGGTAATCTTTTGGAGTGCGCTAGCGTGCGGCTTGGCCTTGGTCGTCTCGGCTGTCATCACTATCCTTCGTCGTCCGAATCGTGTTGCCTCTGCGACAGCGGTCGACAAACGGATGAACTTGAGAGAACGACTCAGCACGCTTGAGCAGTTGACTCCAGAACTACGTCAATCGCCGATGGGGCAAGCGTTGGTCGACGATACACGTCGCAAGACTCAACGGTTAGATGTTCGAGACTCGTTTCCAATTAAGTTGAATACGCACTGGGCTTACACGCTGGTGCCAACATTGGTAATAGCCCTCTCCTTTCTGTTCGCTGATCCAGCCGACATAGCTGCGAAAACGGCGTTAGAACAAAATATTACTGTCGAGCAGGTTAAGAACAGTACCGAGACGCTACTTAAGCAAGTTAGAAAGCAACGTGAAGCGGCTGAAAAGGATAAGTTAGAGGACGCTGACTTCTTCAAGAATCTAGAGAGCAAGCTTGAAGATTTAAGATCCAATCCGCCCAAGCAAGAAAAGCAGATGCTTGCAGAACTGAAAAAGATGCAGGACCGACTGGAGCAGAAGCGGCAAGAAATGGGGACGGGTGAATCGCTCAAAAAGCAGTTGGCGGGGCTAAAGAAATTAGACGATGGGCCTGCCGAAAAACTAGCTGAATCGATGAAGGATGGCGACATGGAAGAAGCTGGCGAACAGGTTCAGCAAATGATGGAGAAGTTAGAAAAGGGCGAGCTTACAAAGGCAGATCAAGAGAAGCTGGCCGAACAGCTTGAGCAGATGAGCAAAGCGTTGGAAGAAGCCGCCAAGGAGCACGAGCAGCAAAAGAAACAATTGGAAGAACAAATCAAGAAGGCCGAAGAATCGGGCGACTCGGAAAAAGCGGCTGAATTATCTGAGAAGCTGAACAAAATGCAACAAGCTGACGCTGATGTAAAGGCAATGGCTGAGATGGCGGAATCACTGGCCAGTGCAGCCGAAAGCCTCAAGAAAGGTGACCAAGCAAGCACTAACAAAAGCTTGGGCGAAATGAAGGATAAGCTCGGCAAGATGGCACAAAATCGCAAGCAGTCCGAGAAGCTTCAGGAGTTGCAAGAGGGGCTGAACAACTCCAAGAGAGCGTCCAGCTGCACCCAGTGCAGCGGCGAAGGATGCGCCGAATGCATGAGCAAGAGTAACCAAAGTGGCTTTAAAGATTTCGCTAAAGGCTTCGGTCGTGGCGGTGGCAAGCGAGATGAGTCAGCCGACGATACATCAGACTACGACTCACAAGTTCGTGGGAATCTGCAAAAGGGCGAAACTGCTTTCGGAGGGACTGTTGGCGGTGAAAACAAGAAGACTCCGACTCAGATGGATGTTCGCGATGCAATCCTGTCGGCAGAAATTGAAGAGCCCGATCCGATCGAGCAGGCAATTTTACCCAAGCGAGAACGAGATGTCTCGCGCGAGTATATGGATTCAATCCGGAAAAACGAGTAAAGATAGCTTCGGAAAAAACGATCATGGACGACGAAACAGAGATTTCGCTGGAAGATCTGGGTAAAACCTATCAGCAATTGTATGCGCAGGAGAATGCTCCGCAGCCCGATGCTTTGACAGGGGCCATCGTTAACGATGAAGATAACGATGTAGAGCCGCAATGGTCGGAAGACGACGAAAATGCAGCGGAAGGCCCGATCGCTACTACCCCCGACGCTATCATCGAGGCAGTTCTTTTTGTCGGCCACCCGAGAGGTAAGGGAATAAATGCTGCATCGCTAGCGAGCATGATGCGCGGTGTGGCTGAATCGGAAATTCCGGTCATTGTGCAACGGTTGAACGAACGGTACGAACTGAACCGAAACGCTTTTCGCGTTGAACTACGTGACGATGGCTATCATCTGATTCTTGAGCCGTCGATGTCTCACATAAAGGCTGCGTTCGCCGGTAAGGTGCAGACCTTTAAACTGAATCAGCAGACGATCGATTGCCTTTCGCTAATTGCATATCGTCCGGGAACAACACTCAGCGAGATTGAGACGCAGTGGAACCGGCCCGCCGGCGCGATTGTTCGAATGTTGCTACGACGAAACTTGGTCGAACTGAAGCGAGACGGTCAGGGCAAAGCTGCAATTGATCGCTATTACCCCGCAGATCGTTTTTTTGAAGTCGTCGGAATAGATTCGCTCGATGATTTGCCGCGAGTTGACTAGCCGTTTGTTACGCAGCACGCCGTTGCATACATTCGAGTTGTAAAAGATGCGGGACGCTCTGCTTGCGAAGCTTCGATATACAGGCTTGAAAAACCTCGTCTACAGAAATCGCCTTCATCGCGGCATTGGTTGTGCCACGACGATATCTAGCTGAACCCCCGTCGTATCGCTTTTGGATCGTGACATGTTGCGGTCCATATGGGCCCGACCGCTGCGCTAAAGACGTGCCAAACATCGCGATGCACGTTGTGCCAACCGCGGCTGCCAAATGCATGGGGCCGGTGTCAGAACCGATGAATAGCTGGCAACGGCATAGCCATTGTGATAGGCTCACTAGGTCGGTACTCGGTGCCAGCACCGTTGACCGCGGCGCTAGGGATACAATTGTCTTCGCGAGATCTTCTTCTTTGTCATTGCCCCATAGAACCATTGATTTGACCCCAGTCGCTTGAAAGATGCGGTCGGCCAGCACAGCAAAGCGATCGACCGGCCAGCGTTTGCTCTCCCACCCTGCCCCGGGATTGAGTGCGATGAATCCTTTGTGTTTCAGCCCAAGCTGCCGCATCTCCGATTCAACCCGCGCCGGGTCCAGTAATCGGTCATCCCACCCAAAATCAGTTAGATTCAGTCCCGTGGCAGGATCGATCTGTGGTTCAATATGGCACATCTCTAGTAATTCCAGATGACGTTCCAGAATGTGCTCCGAGAGTGGATGTCTCCGCTCGTTGTAGAAGATGCTCGCTCCTTCGCGAGCTTGGCAACTATCAAAACCAAAACGGCGAGGTGCGCCGGAGAGCCAGGTAACCAAACCACTCTTGAACAGTCCTTGAGGGTCGATTGCCAAATCAAACTTTTCTGCCTTTAATCTTCTGCGCAGAGAAAGCAAAATTTTGGGCTTAAGTAGGAAGCCCTTTTGAAGGCGAATCACGTTATCGACGCAGGGATGATGTTCCAACAGTGAAGACGCGCCGCAATCGACTAGCCAAGTGATCGTGGATCTAGGCCAAGCTTTCTTCAACTCTGTGACCATCGGCATGGTGAGAATGCAGTCACCGATGGCGCTCATGCGCACGATCAAGATCTTTGGTTCGGGGCCAAGATCGATTCGTGACTGTTTTCGTTCATCGATAAATGTTGGTAGCACCAGATGCCTCGCAATGGCGTGAACTCGCTTAGCTATCGTTCAAGTGAGCGGTTTAAACGATGCCAGTCCTAGCGGTTGTATCGGCAACCCCGAAACCAGTGGAACAGGAATTTGGCGAATCTGGCGGTTTGCCAACATTTTTTCCTGCTCGAAAATTTTAGCCGGACGCATCACGCAGCATGTTCGGCTTCGGAACCGCTATAATACCGCACGTCAAAAGTCTCAAACTCATCTCCTGAAATCGCTGTCGTTTGTCATGGGTGTACGTTTTCGCTGCCATCATTGTGAACACCAATTACATGTAAAGAGTAATTTAAGTGGCCGACGTGGGATTTGCCCCGAATGTGGCGGTCGCTTTCGAATACCGCTAGCAAACCAGCCACATTCTTTTGATGTGGAAGTAAAGCTGGCTAAAGAGCCCGCTCTTTTGCCACCGTTGGATACCTTTGGAGCGCAGGTTAAAAATATAGCCGAGGTGTCGGAGGATTTTGACGATAGTTCGCGGAAGTATTTGGTGCGACCGCCAAACGGCGGAATTTATGGACCTGCGGACTTACACACAATTGAAAGTTGGATCGCTGAAAACCGCATTACGGCTGACACGGAGCTTGCGCCGGTTGGTTCGAATGACTGGACAAAGGCGTTAGATGTTCTGCCGAAAGCTTTCAAGTGACGTAGATTCGTAGCGGTTTACAGTTTTTCGCTGCAAATTGCTGGCTATCATTAAAACGCTAACCAAGTAAGATTGTGTCTTTGCAGGACAAATTGGATTAGTTTAGACAGTCGTCTCCAATCCGCGGTTTTAACGTTCAAAACAAGTAAACCTGCCATCATTTAGCACACTAGTTCAGGTCTTTGGTAGGAATCGACAGCGATTCTTTTCGCCGCGAACTGGTGCTTTTTAGTAAGTTTGTAGAGCTTCATGTCTGTTCCAAGTGTAGCAATTATTGGTCGTCCCAACGTCGGCAAAAGCAGTATATTCAACTGGCTTTCGGGACGGCGTTTGGCAATCGTCGATGATGTCGCAGGTGTCACTCGCGACCGTGTGATTACGTTGATCGAGCATGAAGGGGTGCATTTCGAGCTGATTGATACGGGCGGAATTGGCATTGAAGACGTCGACAACTTGACGGCTCAAATTGAAGCTCAGATTCAGGCAGGAATTGACGAAGCGGATGTGTTGCTCTTTGTTGTCGATACCCGTACTGGTCTGTTGCCGCTGGATCAAGAAGTCGCGGACCGGTTGCGCCGCATTGACAAGCCGATTTTGCTTGTTGCCAATAAAACGGATGATCCGGCGATGGATCCTAATGCCGAAGAGTTTCAGCGACTGGGACGCGGCTGGCTGATTCGTGTGAGCACAATGCAACATCGCAACAAGGGAGAGTTGTTGGATGCGATCATCGAGCGCTTGCCGGATACGGAGCAGACCGAAGCAGACACTGCTCCGCCAACGATGAAGGTAACGATTGTTGGGCGTCGTAACGTTGGCAAGAGTACCTTTGTGAATTCGCTGGTACGAGCGGAACGTATGATTGTTAGTGAGGTTGCCGGTACGACTCGCGATAGTGTCGATGTGCTCTTTGAGTTAGACGGTCAGAAGTTCTTGGCAATTGATACGCCGGGGCTTCGGAAAAACAAGAGCGTGCGCACGGACATCGACTGGTATGGAATGCATCGCGCTCAGCGAAGCATTCGCCGCGCTGATGTGGTGCTAATGTTCTTTGATTGTTCGCAGCGTATCAGTAAAGTCGACAAGCAACTCGCGCATTACATAACAGAGCAATTTAAACCATGTATCTTGGTTGTTAACAAATGGGACAAGATGGTCGAGCATATGCCGACCGAACGTTGGGTCCGATATCTTCGCGAACACTTCCCAACAATGTCATATTGCCCGATCGCCTTTATTACAGGGCAGACCGGAAAGAACATGAAGACATTGCTGAATCATGCCCAAATGCTTTACAAGCAAGCGAACGATCGAATTACGACGGGGCAGCTGAATCGATTAATCAAAACGGCGCTTGAGAGTCATCCACCGCCGATGCATCAGATGAAGCGACCGAAGATCTTCTATGGTACTCAGATTGGAACTGCCCCGCCCACGATTGTTCTCATGTGCAATAATCCGCAGGGGTTTCCGGGGCCGTACCAGCGATATCTGCTAGGGTATCTTCGCGATCATTTGCCGTTCGGGGAAATTCCGATCAAGCTGTACCTGCAAGCGAAAACGCGTGACGATGAACGTGACGAAATCGGGCACTCGTAGAGCTTGCAATGCTGTTAGATTAGTTCCGAGCAAAGCAGTCGTATTCTTCGATCGAACGTGGCCTTAGGAATTGCACCGCAATAACTTCCGCATTCGAGTTAAGATTTCGGGATTTGGTTACAGGACAATTCCTTAGTTGGATGCACTCTACGTCAGGCATCTAGCTATATGGAGAATGGTTCAGGTATCAGCGGCCAGCAAGCACCCGGATTATGATGTGATCTTTTCGAATCAAGATCCATTCTTACAATGGCAGCACTATTATTGAAACCATGGACTTCTGTTAGTTGAAAGCTCTTTTATATGCTTGATTTGTTCGACAAAATTCAAGAATCCGCCGCCTTCATCCAGTCGCAGTGGGATCGAAAGGTCGATGCGGGAATCGTTCTTGGTACTGGCTTGGGGCCATTGGTCGAGCAGATCGAAATCGAAGCGTCGATCGAGTACGGAGAGATACCGCACTTTGTGAAATCTACAGCGACTTCGCACCGGGGACGATTAGTCTGCGGAAAGCTCTGCGGTCTGAACGTGATGGCGATGGAAGGCCGCTTCCATATGTATGAAGGGTATCCACTTAAAGCGATCACCTTACCTGTCCGCGTCATGAAAGCTATGGGCGCACAGTTACTGGTTGTGTCTAACGCGTGTGGTGGCATGAATCCCTATTACAAAGCGGGGGACATTATGCTGATCGATGATCAAATCAATCTGATGGGCGACAACCCGCTTATCGGAATCAACGATGATCGGTTGGGACCACGATTCCCCGATATGTCCGCGCCCTACGATTTGCAATTGATTGATGCGGCACTTGAAGTTGCCCGTAAGCACAACATCGTCGCGCACAGGGGAGTCTTTGTCGCCGTGGCGGGACCCAATTTGGAAACTCGAGCCGAGTATCGTTTCTTAAGGATGATTGGTGCTGACGTTGTTGGTATGTCCACAGTACCTGAAACCATCGTCGCCGTGCATTGTGGTTTGCGAACGGTTGGGTTTTCGGTGATCACAGACATGTGTTTAGCCGATGCGTTAGAGCCAGCGAATGTTGCAGAGATCATTGCAACGGCAAACGACGCCGCGCCCCGGCTTACGACCTTGGTGAAAGGTGTTCTCGAGTATGAGAAGAATTCTCGAGCTTAAGGCTGTGGCTACCTAGAACTGTATGGTTACTTGCTCGTCGAAACAGTTCCGACTAGACGGTCATCCGGAAAGTAGCCCAGCATGTAAGTATTTGATCCATCCCGAATCTCAACTTGATGATCGTTGGGCTGGCCTATGGCGATATTTGATCGCAGTGGAATCAACGATACTCGATGCGAGCCAGTAGGGAGTTCGATGCGGACGATTTGAATGCACCGGGGCAACAATCCCCAGCTTCGCGTATCGGGCGCTTCGGTTGCTTCCCATGCAACGCCGGCGGCATCCATAGCGAACGAGACCAGCGGATCGGTATTCATCGTTTCTTTAGCAACCACGACAGACGCTTTTTTGACGACACGCCTTGCCACAGCACGTGCAAGAATTTCGGAGTGGTGCAGCCGGTAAGCCTGGATTGCCATGCTTTCGATAT
Organism: Njordella aestuarii; assembly: GCF_056494165.1. Classification (NCBI taxonomy): domain Bacteria; kingdom Pseudomonadati; phylum Planctomycetota; class Planctomycetia; order Pirellulales; family Pirellulaceae; genus Njordella; species Njordella aestuarii. The sequence continues at coordinate 3,777,798 of NZ_CM151397.1, read as the reverse complement.
CGGCAATCGTCTCAGTCCGGGCGATCGGCATGTTATTTACTCGAACAAGCAGATTTTCGATCGGTGAGTCCGTTGTCTGGATGGCAGGGACCTGGATCGGAGCGATCGTTGGAGGCAACGAATAGGGGCCGGCTGCGGAAATGATTCTGTCTGCAATCAGCAGCGCGTCGCTGGTGGGTTCCTCTGAAACGGCGATTTTCTGCGGCCCACGACCTACCAAGCCGATTACATAGAGTACGCCCATACCTGGCCGAGAGTGGACGCCTCTCTGGGCGCGTTCCAAGTCCCAAGCAAAAGCTTGTACTCCTGGATAGATTTCGCACACGCGTGCATAATTGGCAGCGGCTTCATCATAGTCATGAAAGGTTGCTTCGCGGAGTAAACCGCGCAGGTAAAACCCGACCGGTACGACTGGATAAGATGCGATCTTTTCGGCGCCCAAGCGTTCCTGCGCAGCAAGATATACTTGCTGCTGCTTCTGGTCCAACTGCAAAGAGTAGCTTTCGGCATCGATCCCGTCGTACATCAAATTGCTGATGGAAAGCATTGCACGTATCAGAATACGCTCATAGTCTTCTCCGGCGTAAGCACGCGTTCGGTCATCCGTTAGATAGGACGAAGCGTTCTCGGTGAGCGATTTTTGCTCGAGGTGGTCGAGTCTGTCGCGGACTTTGCGTAAACGGACTTCGGCAGATTCGGGTTGACCGTTAGAAAGATCTACGATGGCCATGTCTAGCTCAAGGCAATCGCGATCACCGCGGTGGGATGCGGCCAGTTTCTCGAGTTGCAGCTTGCAAGAGTCCAAGTCGTTCGCGTAGAACGCTTGGCGCGGTGCTTGCATCCTTTTGGAATAAGTCGCACAACCGACGCTTGCGCATGTGCTAACGACAACTATCGCGAGATAGCTGAATCGCGACAGTCGCGAAAGTGACATGCTGCGCATTGGCCTTACTCCTGGCCTAGGATTTCAGCGGGTTGTAGTTCCAGAATTTTCCAACGGCTGATTTATGGTAACCCTTACGCACTTCGGCTGACTGTTTGTCGTACTGGCCGGTATGGACATTCGTTAGTTCGAGTGTCAGAACATAGTCACGCTGGGTGTTGGAGTTCTTCTGCGTCGTACCGCTGGTCAGGGTGGCGAACAACAAGTAGTCAATTGGTGCGCCTTGACGTTCCAGCGTCGCTGTGAAGAGTCGCATATTGTCGGGCACCAGCAGCGAATCTGGACGCAATCTTGTCTCGATCAAAGCTGAATCTACCAAACGGCGACTGATGGCTTGGAAGCAATTTGATTGGACGATCTGGGTATCGATTTGTTGGTATAGTTGGTCCTTGAAGTCACCGAGTTCTTCGGCACTCTTGTTTTCGATTCCGACAAAACAAATCGTCTTTTGTAGCGGTTGACCATCGTAGCCGACGAGCTGATTTGGTGACGCTGGATCTTGCTGGCGTCCCAACAGCTTGCTCACAGCCTCGTCTACTAACGGATCGAAGACTTCGGCGCCCGCGTCGTGACTGCCAACCATGTTTGCGTCTTCTTTTTTGAGCACGTGGCCATATTGATAGCCGCGGCAGCCAGCGAGTAAACCGCTAGCACAAGTAACGCTTAGGAAATATCGCCGCTTCATGATTGCTTCCGTGCAAAACATGGTTATTCAATGGTCAAGAAAGCCAGTTCGGCTTCTCTAATGCATTTCGGCATGATAGCTACGTTGTCCGCAGCAATTCGACCGAGACGCTCGATTCATGTTGTCAAATTACCTATTTTGATGCAAGACAGATTCAGACGGGAATGCTGTCAATTGTAACGTCACGGGATTTCTCTCTGGAAATTTAGGCGGAAGACAAGAAATCTCTTCGGACGGAGATTGCTTCCGGGTAACCCTCAATTCATGTTTTAAGCTTGCAAAGAAATTTCGCAGCTATCTTGCCCCACGCCGTGCGCGAAGCGAAGATAGATCGTTCGCATCTCTTTTCTTCTCCCGGTCTGCCTTATCAAGGAGTTCTTGTCATGAGAAAAACACTGCTTGCAATTCTTGCGACGGTTTCAGTTGGAACACTCTTAGCCAATCATTCTCTGGCTCAATTTCCAACCCCTCAAACCGGCCCAGCGGCATCACAGCCAGAAATTCAGATCAACAGTCTAGAGCAACCGTTGGTATGGGATAGGCCAAAAGGCGACAAGCCTGGCTGGTTATTGAGTGGGGAAGCAAGCAATCAAGAGAAGGTTGAATTACAACGAATAGTGGCGGAGAAACTCAACCGTAAAATATCAGTTGAATTTAACAATGTTCCGCTTCGAAGTGCGATGGAGACTTTATCCGAAGAGCTGGAGTTGGGAATCGTTTACGACGAAGTTGCGATGGAAGGCGGCATCTCATCGCCTGATGATCCAGTGATTTTGGAGGTCAAGAATGTGCGTGTGATCGAAGTGCTTAAGCTCATGTGTGAGCCGCTGCAGCTTGCCGTGAAAGTAGAACCTGAGTACTTGTTTGTTACCACGCTTGATGAGGGAAATGCAACTGAAGTTCGCTATTACGATTTAGGGTATGTTATACCAAGCAGTGAGCTGACTTCGGATCTATTGGAAGTAATGCACAGTAGTTTGCCTGGGGATTGGGGGCATGATGAAGACAGGCTGAGCGTATTTGGTTCACTCTTGATAGCAAAATGTTCGGTTGAAACACACGATGAGTTGGAACGTTTCTTAGCGAGGATTGGGCAAATACCTAGAGAGGAACTCCTCAAGCAAGCGGCTCTCAAGCGAAACGAATCGCAGCTGAATGCTCCCAGGATGAGCCAGTCTACCGGCGGAATGTTTTAAGGGGCTGCCGAGGTTCAGCTTCCGACTGCTATTCGATGATTCGCTTTCCAATCGTCTTGATCAGTCCAGTCACTTGTTTCGTAAGCAGCCGATAACGCTCCTTGCTTAACTGCTGGTAAAATGCTCGCAGAATGGCGGCTGATTGACCGCTGGGAAGATGATTGACCAATTGAGGAACCAATTCTTCTGCGACTGACGTGTCGCCGCTATGGACGTCTCCTGTATAGACGCAGGCAAGCCCAGCAAGTCGATCGCCGAAAACCTCTTTCACGTAGGCCGCTGACTGAGCGATCGAGTGCTCTTTCGGCGACTCAGGGTTTTTCCAATTGTAGGGCGGTGACCATTCGCGAATCGGACGTAACAAATCGATGTGAGTGAGCACGGCGATAATTGTTGGCGCGTTCAAATGCTCGCGCTCACGATAGTGTTGTCGGATTTCACGAATCATAGCCAGATCGGTTTCGCGAGCCGAAGAGTTCGCAGCCAGGACTAACAGCACGATATCAGCCTTCTCAGAAGCTAATTTTACCTCATTGCGTTGTTGTTTCGACACACCTGCTTCGCTGTAGCCGGGGGTATCAAGCAACGTGATGGCGGTGGTCGAACCCGGAAGTTCAAAACGGTACTTTTGAACTTCCCGCGTTTCAGGAAGTATATTCGTTATGGCAACTTTGTCGCGCATGAGTGCGTTAACGAGACTCGATTTTCCTGCCTTAACTTGCCCCATAATAGCGATCGTTGTATCAACGGTTTCCAACTGCGTAAACGCTGCTGTATCGCCACGCGATTGATGCAAGGCGTTGGCTAGTTTCCCGAAACGTTCCCGGTAAACTTCGGATCCACCCTTTAGCCGACCGCTGTACATCTCAATCAGATAGTAGCCGATTTGTCGCAGATACCGCTGATAGAACGCTCGAACCAATTCATTCTGCAATTCGACGGTGACCTGACCTGACTTACGCCAGAGCGGGTAGGCAAGAATCTTTGTAGGATTCGCGATCGTTGTCGCGAGAAAGGTTATCGTTTGGCCAACATCAAGTGCTTTGGCCAAGGAAGGCACTTTTTGAATGTGTCCAAGAGTAGCGATATTGCTACCAGGAAGGTTTTCGATAGTCCATTCTTCGAGGTCTTCCACAGCAAGATGGATTACCGTGAAGATCTCGACGATCGTAATCGGATCGAAAGCAGAACCTTTAGCGTCAGCATGGTAGTGCGCGGCAAGTCGACTTGCTATCTCCTGCGCGTCACGGATATAACGCTGTGGTTCGGCGATACCAAAGCGATCAATATCAGCGACCTGAGATCGGAAAGCCTCAACAACTTTGATAGCATCTGCATCTTTCGCCGTCCAGAATTTTGGCGCTTGCATCGGTTGCAGATGATGAGTTTCGGACAGCGTCGGAGCCTTCCAAAATCTGGCTACGAGCCAAGTTGTCAACCATACAATCGGTAGCGATATAACGATGAAGGGCAACCACCCCGTTTCGTAAACTGCAAACAACCCAATCGCCACATAGATCGCAACCGGCAACACCCACAAACCAAACAAGACAACGGTGCGGAGACGAATCAATTTGAGGAAGCTCATTTGGGATTGGTACCCCAAAGCTGACGACCGCGTTTCAATTCCTCACCGAAAATCTCTCTAAGCTGCTCCGGCGTCGGGACGTTTCCGTGACGTAGACTTGAAAAATACCAATCCCAAGACATGCCTAACGCATAAGTGAACGCGAACGATGAGGCTGCTCCCGCTGCCATCCCGACTATGGGAATAAACTTCAGAGCTTCTCGGATTGCCAATCGAAATGCAATCCGCGAACCAGCTGCGCTGCTCAGTACAGCCCAATTCGCTGGTGTAATTTCTTGTTCGTAAATTTCAGCAATTTGATATGCAAGGTGAGCTTGGATGCCTAGCACGGCAGGAATATCGACCCACGGTACCGGGACTGCGCCGGCGGTTGCTGCCAAAGAACTGGATGCCAAAATTTGCCAACGAGATCGCTTCTGACGATAAGATTCATTCGTCTTCTTGGTCGAATCCAACGCGATCAACGATTGTCGATAGGCATGCGGGAGATACTCCAAGATCGCATTCTTCAATCGCTGGCCGCCGAAGTTCGGATCGGCAAAACCATCCTCGGGTTTAGTCAAATCGATAGCGATCAGCATGTCGTACAATCCAACGAACTGCATGATTTTCTCGTCAATTAGCGTCTGCAGTACATCGGGGACTTTAGTGCCAGGTGCCACATCTTTGTCGGTTGCGTCTGGTGCTGGAGGTTCGAATGGGTCTGGGCCAGCGGAAATATCTAGCTGGCCTGTTGCCTGATGAAGGCAAGTCACGACTAACAGAATCGGCCGAAGCGGAGCGGCCTTGCGAATCCGTCGCAAGGGCGCCAAAAAATCCTCGAGCGCATGGTCGGTTACCCGCACCGTGACAATCATGAGCTGTGTAGTCGCCGCAAACTTCTCAATATCCTCTTGGGGATCATAACTCGCTTCCCCTAGACCGCGTGTATCTAAGAATCGAAGTAGAGGTTCTTCCGAATTTGGGAAATCAAACTGGCGCGATGTTCGAGTTTGTGGCCGGAAGCCTTCCCCGATGGTTGCTGCTTCTGCCCCTGTCAGGTAATGAACAACCGAGCTTTTGCCACTGCCAGTCTTGCCATACAGCCACAAGGTCGGAATCGGAGCTTTCTCACGCAGTTTGTCAATTTCCTGCTGATACTCTTCCGCCGATGGTGGTTTGCTAAGGCTCCAGCGATTCCAAAAGAATGCCATTCAATGTTGTACTGTCTAAAAGGAGCTGAAATGGTGCTTCGCGAACGTCGGACCGTACGTCATGATGAATGATTATAGCGTACGCGGCCGATTGGAAACCCCGGAAATACCCTTCCATACCGCTGCGAAGTTCTCTTACCCGGATCGCCGCCATGAATATCGACCTGACTACGCCAGCCCTACTTTTCTCGACAATTTCGTTGTTATTGTTAGCGTATACGAACCGATTTCTGGCACTTGCGAACATCATCCGCAAGTTGCATTCCGATCACCTTAGCGATCCAAACGATGTGTACATCAAGCAAATTCAGAACCTACGAACCCGTGTTCGACTGATTCGCGATATGCAGACCTTCGGCGTGTTAAGTCTTTTGTTGTGCACAATCTGTATGGCTCTGCTGTTTATTGGATGGCAGGAAGTCGGCAAGTGTATCTTTGGTGTCAGCCTGCTTGCGATGGTAATCTCCCTTGCCTTGTCGATGGTTGAAATCCGGATGTCGGTCGGTGCGCTTGATCTTCACCTGAACGACATCCGCGATAGTGACTGAAGCAGTCCTACTGAGCTTTGTTGCAAGCTTACGAATGTGACTGTGCAAAGAAACATGTGGCGAGGATCGTACGCAGCATTAAGAATGGGACTGCGCCGCCTACTTTTCGTATCGCTCACGGACGTATTCGACCAGTTCGCCGATAGTTTCTACCTGTACAACGTCGTCGCCAACGCGAATCTTAAAATGACGTTCTAGCTCGAATGTGAGTTCTGCCAGGGTCACGCTGTCGATTCCAACGATTGCCAACGAGTCCGATAGTGTAACGTCTTCGTCCGTGTGAAATCGAACGCGTTCGAGTATGTATTGTTCGATTGAATCCATTTGCGAGCTTTTGCGACACGCTGCGAGTAATTTCGGCTTGGCTCGGCTGTTTACCATAAACAACCAGTGCTGTCTATTCAGACCCTCCACGATTAAAAATTAAATTTCCCGACCAAAACCGCGCAGGGTGCAAACAGCGCACGACGCATCTCGAACTTGAAAACTCAAGAATGGTCGCGCAGGCCAAACCGGCCAACACGCCTGATGGCAAACCAGATGCCAAAGCTTTCTCCTACAGGTCGTACATTCGTTATTATTCGCAGGACCACCCGAAGTGGAAGAGCTTGCGAAAAGTGTACAAAGAAACAACTCGTCTCATCTGGCTGGTGTCAACTCGCAACCTACTGTTTTTGAACAGGATAAACCTGGATTGAACACTCTTAATGATAATGGCGATCCCGAATTGGGATTAGTGACGAGGGGCAATAATGAAACGTCGGAAAAGTCTGCTGGTTAGTGATGAAGTGCAGCATTCACTTTTGCTGCGAGTCACTCTGCATTGGGTGCTGTTTTTGTTAGCCAATTTCGTCGCGATTGGAATCTGGGTATGCTGCATAGAAGCTCCCCTTTCGCCCCGTGACGAGCAAATCGGTGCGTTCCTGCGACTTGCAATTCCGTTGCTAATATGCTCGCTAGCGATCGTGCCAGTCTTTCTATATGACATAACGAAGTTGTCCAACCAATTTGCAGGGCCGATCCGTAGAATTCGTCAAGGGCTCACTGATTATTTGGATAACGGTAAGGTCGAACCGATCAATTTACGCCGGAGCGACTTCTGGCAGGTTCTTGCCGACGATTTCAATCGCGTGATTGCACGCAGCACCGGTCGAACGTCAGACGCAACCGAAGGTACCAACGTCAAGTCGTCTTATCCCGAAGCTTAATAAGTTTTGCTCAGCCGAAAGCTCAAGTGCAGTATATTGCCATGATTACAAGACGGTCTACCAAAGTCCTCCAGAAGAACCGCAAGGGAGCTGCTCTAGTCGAATTCGCAGTCTGCCTGCCAGTGATCGTGCTGATCGTTCTAGGAAGTATCGAAGCGACCTCTGCAGTATTCGTTCGCCAGAGCTTGGCGGTGTCAGCCTACGAGGGCATTCGCCAAGCGGTGCGGCGCGACGGCGACGCAGCCTCTGCTACAGCAAAAGCGCAAGCGGTGCTCGAAGGGCGAAGTGTTCGTTCTGCGACGATCGAATTCATACCAGCGAACTTTGACGAAGCACAACGCGGGGAGGAAGTGGCGATCCGTGTTTCGGCACGAGTTCGCGACAACAGCCCACTATTTGGCAAAGTTCTCGAAGATCGTTTAATTACAGTAACCACAACAATGGTCCGAGAATAGTTCGCTCTCGATAAAATTGGAAATGTGCGAAAAGACTATGAAGAGACGATACAAGTCCAAACAACCGAACCGTCGCGGCGCAATGATAATATTGCTTGCGATCATGATGTTCGCATTCCTCGTCACAGCCGCTTTTTCAGTAGATATCGCATACATGCAGTTGGTTAAAACCGAACTGCGATCTGCTACTGATGCCGCAGCCAAGGCTGCGGCTGAAGAACTCGCGAGGACGCAAGATAGAGACGCTGCAGTTGCAAAAGGTATCGCCGTTGCCAACAAAAATTCAGTAGCCAGCGAGCGTCTGCAGTTGGACAAATCTGACTTTACTTTCGGCTCATCGAATATGGACGCCCAAAACCGTTTCATATTCAACGAAGGAAGTACACCGTTTAACAGTATTCGAGTATCCGGGCGGCGAACATCAGATTCTTTGGGCGGTGCCGTGCCACTGTTCTTCGGAAGGATCTTTGACGTTCGCACGTTTGAGCCGAAAGAGTCCGCAACTGTAACCTTTCTCGAACGAGATATCGTGGTAGTTGTCGATCGCTCGGGTTCAATGCTTGACGATCGAAAGTTTATCGGACTCCGAGAAGCGATGACGGTATTTCTTTCAATCTTGGCAGATTCTCCGACGGAAGAACGTGTTGGGTTGGCTTCATATTCCACTTTGGCATCTTCGGATGTGCAAATGACTTCCGATCTGGGTCGGATCAGCGCCGCAATGGCCAGAATGCCTGTCGCTGGTTTGACAAATATTTCCGGAGGGATGGACGCGGGCGATTCAATCTTGGAGCGAGCCAGATCAACGGAGTTTGTCGAGCGGGCCATGATTGTGTTAACTGATGGTCTTCAGAACGTGGGACGACCGGCGACTACAGCAGCAACGCAGATTGCCGAAAAGGGAGTTCGGATTCACACCATTACGTTTGGTCGCGACGCTGATCAACGCGCAATGCGTCGAGTGGCTGAGATTGGTAGCGGGGAATTCTACCATGCCCGCGACAACGAAGAATTGAAAGAAGTCTTTCGAGAGATCGCGACGACTTTTACGACGATCATCACGCAATAGTGCCTCTCAAATCCAAATCCGACCAGTATTACGAGTCTACTATTATGCGCAACAAGCCAATGAACTCAAAAAGACTGCTATTGCCAAAGTTTTGTCGAGCGCGAGCTGGTGCAGTCACTGTAGAGTTGGCACTTACGATTGGGCTAGCGTTTTTCTTCTTCTTTACGGCGTTCGAATTTTGCCGTGTAGCCATGTTGCGTCACACGATCGAGAACGCGGTTTATGAAGGTGCACGCCAGGCAATCGTGCCTGGGGGGACTAGCGAAGATGCTGAAAATGAAGTGCAAAGGATATTGCGTATCGTTGGTATTCGGACCAGCGAAACATCGGTCACCCCCGCTGTAATCGCGCTCGATACTCCTAACGTTGAAGTCACTGTGCGAGTGCCGATTGCAGGCAACATGTTTTTGCCTCCGCTGTTTTTCAAGGACAAGACTTTGCAACGCTCCATCACGATGCAACGTGAAATTCCGTCGAACATTCGTTAGCGCTTCATTTACGCCTTCCTAGCCTTTAAAGATTCCTGGTTGGTCCGTAAGATCTATCGCTCGAACGATATTTCTGTATACAGGCACAAAGGATTCTCAATGAAGACGGCTTATTTGATCGCTGGAATTCCGGAAAAGAGCATGACGCTCTACCATCGCGTCCAGTTTTCTGCCGGCGACCCTGCAGCACTGCTGCTGCTGACTGATGCCGATGGGGCGATTACAAAGCGGATCTTTATTGTTCGAGATATCGAAGCTGATCGAGCGCGAAAGATCGCGCTTGCAGATGTTGTGTATTGCCCATCAGAGCTAGAAAAAGGAACCAGTTTTTCGGTCGATCGGGAAATTGCAACAGCGCAGGCCGTTGCGCAACTGGTACGCCGACATGCAGTGACAAGTCTAGTCATCGATCGCAGTACTCCAGTCATCTATCAACACGTCTTGCAACAAGAAGGCGTCAATACGAGCTGTGATCCTGGCTGGCAGTCGATGGCAAGGCGGCAAAAATCGGAGTTCGAACTTGATGCGCTGCGAGAGGCCCAACGCCTAACTGAACTTGTGATGAAGCAGACTTGTGAATTCATTGCGAACGCTGAGGTGAATTCGAAGGGAGTGTTGATGAGCGAGAATGAACCGCTATCAAGTGAAATAGTTCAGACGCTGATTGACCTTTGGCTTCTTAGAAACGGTTGTGTTGATTCTTCGTCTATTGTTGCGTGTGGATTGGCCGGCGCTGATTGCCATGATCGAGGTAGCGGAGTATTGCTTACGAGTCAGCCAATCATTGTCGATATTTTTCCGCGCAACAAGAGTTCTCGCTACCATGGGGACTGCACACGAACTGTTGTGCACGGAGATATTCCGCCGATCGTTGCTCAGATGCATGCAGATGTAAAGATGGCCAAGCAAGCCGCTGTTCAAGCGACTCGGGCAAAAGTAACGGGCGGCCAAGTCCACGCGGCTTGCGTTGCGCCTTTGGTCGAGCGTGGCTATGGAACCAAGCCGTTTGCCGCAACGGACGCGCTTGACAAGATAAGCATGACGCATGGCACCGGTCATGGTGTCGGGCTCGATATTCACGAATCGCCGTTGTTGGTCGATGGCGGACCAGAATTGCTGGTTGGTGACGTCATTACTATTGAACCCGGACTTTATTGTCGTACCATCGGCGGTGTCCGACTGGAAGATATGTTTGCGGTGACAGAATCGGGTTGCGAAAATTTTAATTCGCTGCACGAAGAGCTCGATTGGCGTAGCTAAACCGGCGGCATCCTAAATTGAATTTCAGCCGCGGCGGTAGTTCCCTCTGCCTTGGTATCTAGATTACAATACAACGCTCCCACCAAAATTTCATCCTACCTGAAAGCGAGTTCACCACGATGCCAGACCAACCGAAAAATGCGATCACAACGCCCACCCGCCGATCGTTTCTTCAAAAGGTAGGAGCCGGTGCGGGGACTGCTGCTGGGGTATTGGCTGCAGCAAATCGTTTGCCGATGGTGCATGCTGCTGGCGACGAAGTTATCAAAGTCGGCGTGATTGGTTGTGGAGGCCGAGGCAGCGGCGCGGCCAGCGAAGCGATGGAAGCTGATCCCTCCGTGCGCATCGTAGCGTTAGGCGACTTGTTTGAATCGGCTATCAAAAACTGCCGACGCTCTTTAATCAGAAACAAAGAATCCCAGTTTACGGTGACGGACGACCAATGCTTTACCGGGATCGATTGTTACAAGAAAGTGCTCGCGTGTGACATCGACGTTGTTCTGCTTGCCGCTCCACCGCACTATCGACCTGATCACTTCGAAGCTTCCGTAGCCGCGGGAAAACAGATCTTCTGCGAGAAACCTGTCGCAACCGACCCGGCTGGCGTGCGGCGGGTCATTGAAGCATGCAAGCAAGCCGAAGGAAAGGGGCTGAATGTAGTGAGCGGCCTGTGCTGGCGTTATCACTCCGGCATGATTGAGACCGTAAATCGGGTTATGGACAATGCGATTGGCAAGATCGTGAACACTCAAGCAAACTATCTCTCCAGTCCTGTGTGGATGAAGACTCGCAATGCCAACGAGAGCGAAATGGAGTATCAGATGCGGAACTGGTACAACTATATCTGGTTGTCCGGCGATCACTACGTAGAGCAGTTTATCCATAGCTTGGACAAGGCTATGTGGCTACGAAATGATGTGCCGCCAGTGAGAGCATATGGAATGGGGGGGCGACAACTTCGTGACGCCGAGACCCAAGGCAATATTTACGACCATTTTGCTGTAGTTTATGAGTGGGAAGATGGCTCCAGAACTTTTGCGAACACGCGTCAAATGCCAAACTGCTTTACTGATGTAGAGGACTACGTGTTCGGCTCGGAAGGTACAGCACTGCTGTGCAATAGTAAAATCACCGGTTCAAACGCTTGGGAGTTTAAAGGCGACGTGGTTCAAATGCACCAAGCCGAACAGAATGAACTTTTCAAGGCTGTGAGAGGCGAACGCGATCGGATCAATAACGGCGATTACATGTGCAAGAGTACGATGATGTCGATTCTCGGTCGAGAAGTTTGTTACACGGGCAAAGTCCTCACTTACGAGGAAGTCGCTTCAAGTCCGATGGATCTGCGACCTGCATCCTATGAACCTGGCGATGGCCCGGCGGTAATCGTGCCAACTCCGGAATCGTATCGGTTCCCTGTTGCTTAAAGAAAGATGCAGCTCGGTATGAGCGCTTGCTGAGTCGAATCCACACATTTGCGACGCTGAAGCTGCTTAAATGGCCAGCGTTTTGTGCTTGGAAGCGGAGTGGACTTGACCTGAAACAATGCTTTTTGTTATGCAGATATTGTGGTCGATTCGATCGCTCATGAATCACACCGCGCGATTTTGAAGTGCTCTACAATCGAATGACAAACGTCATTCCATCCTCATCTCGACAAAAAGCACGATGCGACTGGGAATATTTTTACCTTCATGGATAGGCGATACTTGCATGGCCTCCCCTGCCCTGCGAGCGCTGCGTCATGGGCTACCGGAATCGGAAATCATCGGGATTTCGCGTCCAGGGCCAGCCGCACTGCTGGAAGGTAGTTCGTACCTCGACCAGATCATTTCATACAAGCCACGCAGCAGTAAACCGGGCGAGAATCGGTTCGGTCTAGTGAAGAAGCTTCGCGCGGCTGAGCTCGACGCTGTCTTGCTGTTCACCAACTCCCTAAGCAGTGCCGCGATTGCGTTTCTTGCACGCATCCCTCGCCGAATTGGTTACGTTCGTGACCTTCGCGGATGGCTGCTGACTGATCGCGTCGCTCCCGCAGATGTGAGTAGTGAAGGCGTAAAGAGATCGCTAATAGAAAAGTACCTTGAGCTCACGAAGGTGCTCGGGTGTGACTCAACTGATCGACGAATGGAATTGCCCGTCGCAGAAGCGGATGTGGAGCGAGCAAAAAACATTCTTGGTATCATCGGATTCGACAACCGACGTCCGTTGATTGTGATTAACAATTCCGCTGCCGCCGCCAAATCGCGAATCTGGCCACAACAGTATGTAGTTCATCTCTGTCGGCAGCTTTCCATCGGGCTGAACTGCCAGATTCTAATTCACTGCGGTCCGAATGATCGTGACGAAGCGAATGCAATCTCGCAACAAGTCAACAATCCGCTCGTGCAATCCATGGGAGAATGGCACGATGTGCCGCTCAGTATTTCAAAGGCGGTGATTTCCCTTGCGACTATCGTCGTCAGCAGTGACTCGGGCCCGCGGCATATAGCGGCTGCCTTAAATCGACCGATTATCGGGCTATACGGTCCTACTGATTCTCAGTCCAATCGGACTTTTAACATGGAGGAAGTTATCTTGGAAAGCTTCCTTGAATGCAGACCTTGTAACAAGACGGAATGTCCTCTTAAGCATCATCGCTGTATGCGGAATATCGAAGTCGATACCGTTAGGTCGGCGATCGAAAATATTCTGCTTGAGAAAGCGCGACTTCGACTCGCGTCCTAGCGTTGTTAGGGGAGCCAGCGTTGCTGGCCTCCACTCCGCATTGAACTCTCTTGCCAACTCATGGCAAGGAGCATGATCTTGATTACGGCAGAGTAGTAGGGCTGGGCTTACGGATTGATCACTTCAAGTCGCTGGCCATAGCTGCTTTCGATTGGGCTGCCCATTGAAGTCCCGTTGTAGACTTCACCTTCGTAAGCAGGCGAGCCCATCATTTCGTAGCCGGAATAGTCGGGATAGCTGAGCGAAGTTGGTCCGCATGACTCGCATGGTGGAGCAATGGCAGTTTGCGGAAGGTAGCCTGGCTGAGGCGGTAGTGCCACTGGTGCCGATCGGAAGCAGCTTCCTGCATTGCAAGGTGCACCCACATTATCTCGCCCGTGCAAGCGGTCATACGCACTGCGGAAGAACCCTGGGCGACCGTCAGATCGACCCGTAATGCAGCCAGTGCTAGGGATAATTGCCAAGCTCAATACGATCAATATATGACGTTTCATTGTGTCTCTCTCAGAAAACTTTGCCGTTTTTCTAGTATTTCAAGCAACTTTGTTGAAGCCGAACAACTCTACGACACAGAAAACGTTGAGCAAACGAAACATGTCGATTATTTTCAACAATCCTCAAAGTTTGACTGAAGATTTGTTGTCTAAGTGCTACATTTGCACGTCGAGATTATTAGCGAGCTCGCATAGAAATCCGTTGCGGCGTTGTCTGAAACGGATTGGTAGGGATGTGCTGGGGCCGTCAGAATGTTCGCAAAGTTTACTTCGTCGCGTACGATAATTGTAAAAACAAAGTGATTAAGGATCGCAAATTGCTGTGTGATTTCTATAAGCCGCGTTTGCGATTCAAAGTCTGATGAACGTGAGTTGAATCCTCAATACGCTCGATTCTTCCATCAAAACAAATTACCACGTTAAAGCAGATGATTTTAGAACTTAAAGCTCCGTGTTACGCTCCGCTTTTGGCTTCACTGACGCTTTTGATTGCTGTTGTGATGCCGAAATCCTATGGGCAAGAAATCATTTTGCCGGTGGAATCGCTAGAGAGTTCTGGCACTGTATCGGGGTCGGTCACAATCGGATCGGATGCGCCAGCAGTCAACGGCCCCGCCATAGTAGGTGGCGGGTATCAGAACCAATACGCTGTCCAAGAGCATGTGCTTAGTGCGCCGGTGCCGATGGAAGGTCGCACTTATTCTGCGTCGGGAGTCGGTGTCAGCGGTGATGTATGGGAGCTTTCAACGCGTGGGGCCCCTTGCTGCGTCAACACTACATATATGAAGACTCCGCCGTTTCAAGTCTATCGTATCGAGAACCGACGTTGGCAAACACGAACTTTTAATGATTTCTTAGCATCAACGTCGGCGAACATGTCTCTGATGCAACAATCGGATGGGACGTTTGTCGCACAAACGCCGCTTACGATCATCTATGTGCATGGTAACTGGATGACCGAGGAAAATGCACGCGAGCGAGTTCAGACTGTAAACTGCGCGATAGCTCGTCATGCGACTCGTCCCTATCGAATTGTAATGTTGTCTTGGCCAAGCCAACGTGACCGAGGTTTTGTTTCGGATATTCGAGAGAATGCAGAGTGTGCTGACGTTCAGGCTCATTATGTGAATTACGTCTTACAGCAACTTGGCACGACGACGGACATTAGCCTACTTGGTTTTTCTTTTGGCGCTCGCACTGTGATGGGTGCGCTTCACTTAGCGGGCGGGGGAACGATCAACGGCTATTCTAGTCACTGTGGAACAAACTGCGTCAACGGAGCAGGACCGCGTTTCCGAGTATCGCTCGTTGCCCCTGCAGTAGATCGCGCTTGGATTGCACCGGGGGGGCGATTTGAACGGGCGTCCTATTCAGTGGATTGGCTGGTGAACCTTTACAATTCAAGGGACCCAGTATTGCGCAGATTCCGTTTCCTCAATAATCTTTCGAATCCGATAGCTGCTGGCTTCCGTGGTTTTGGAGTAATCTCAGATCCGCGAGCGACAACGCCGCTGGCGACAAATGAACTGATAGAGCAGTATGATTGCGGGCCTGTCGTCGGGACATCGCATGATGAAAAGAACTACTATTCGAATTGTCCTTACTTTCAGAAGGCAATAAAGAATCTGTTGTGGGAGCCTGTACATTAAGTTGTGCAAGAGTTTAGCTCGACCCGCCAAGTTGACATTTTGCCATGGGTTGAATGTCGTCGGAGGATTAGGTCGCCGTCTGGCTTCCGCGCATGCGGGCATTACAAGAATTCATCTCCGTTAGGCGACGGGAAGCCTTGGTGTTATCGGCGGCGATTTCTGGCGATGGGGTAGAATTTGTTGCTTGCTTTGGCGTTGCGAAATGGTTCGAACGCTTAAAGTTGAGTAGTGAGCGAGTGTGAAGGTTGGGGAGTGTCGAGTTCGGCTGGGTCTTGGTTGGAAAAAATGTCGGAACGGTCCATTCGTAGCGGTGTACGGCTTGACGAAGTGTCCATTTGAAGGCAAACTTTGCACATTGCTGGCGGAAACCGTCGGACAAAATTGAGAGGGCGGTTAGCTCAGTTGGTTAGAGCACCACGTTGACATCGTGGGGGTCGTTGGTTCGAGTCCAATATCGCCCATTTTATTCGCGTTTTTGTTGAGAAAAGCGCAAGAAGTCGGTAGTACGGGCCGTGGAAATGGTCGTACTTCTGTATTTTTCCAGCCATTCTGGCGAATTGCTTACAGTTGTTGTTGTCACTCCAATGTGACTGCTGAATCTCTCCCCCGATTGGAAAAATGTCGATCGTTCAGGTCCTGTTTGGACAACTAGGTTAGTTTGCGAGAACTACTGTTAGTCCATCGTAGGATGAGCACTCCCCCGGTTGCGAAGAGCAAGTAATAGACGAGCAAGAGCAACTGTCCAACTTGATAGTGCTCCAGCCGTCAAAATCAAAAGACGGACGTCAAGTTATCCTCACCGCATATTTGGCTCGCGTCATTCAAGCAGCGTATGCTCAACTCTATGTGCTTTCAACAATCAACCCACGATAGATTGCGCCGGCTAGACGGTGTCGAGCCGCATCCTGATATGCAGGGCTGTCGTACCACTGACGCGCAGCGTCGGCACTCGGGAACTCGGCAATCACGACGCCCTCAACGGCTGGGCCCTCTAACGTCACATGAGGACCATAGGCCGATAGCACCTTGATCGGGACTCCTTCGAGCGTGGAAGCAACTTTGGCCCAATATGCTTCGAGCTCAGTGCGATCAAGTGTCTGTTCGCGAATGAATATCATGTAAGCTGGCATCTGATTCTCCTAATCGTAAATTGGCTCAAACGTTTAAATGGATTGTCTAAAGGCCGCCAGTCGCGTGAATGATCTCTCCAGTTAACCAACCGGAATCTTCTGAGGCTAGAAAGACAACGACTCTCGCGATATCCTGCGGCATGCCAATGCGCCCCAGAGGCGTCATACTGACAAGTTTCTTCTCGATATCGCTCCCCACGCCGTACAATCCCGCCTCCTTTGTACCTTCGCTGAGCGTGGCACCTGGATTGACGGAGTTGACCCGAATACCCCGCGGAGCGAGTTCCTTGGCCAGTACTCCAGTGATCGCATCAAGGCCGCTCTTGCTGGCCGCGTATATTGAGAATTCAGGTGGCAACGATCGAGATGCAGCGGAGCCGATGTTGATAATGCTGCCACCCCGAGAACTATAGTGCTTGAGGGAGCCTTGAATCGTCAGCAATGGGCCCAGCAAGTTTACATTCATTTCTCGTTGGAATTCCGCCTCCGTGATCTCCGCAATGGGCATGGCTTGATACACGCCTGCATTATTGACCAGGATGTCGAGCGCCCCGAATACACTTGCCACTTGGTCAAACATGCGTGCCACATCTTTAGCTTTTGAGACGTCCGCCTGAATCGCGATCGCTTGGCCACCACGGTCTGTGATCGAACGAGCAATTGCTTCTGCTCCGCTTTTGTCTGACGCGTAGTTCACCACTACAGAAGCCCCGGCGGCGGCGAGTTCTAGAGCGATACCCGCCCCAATCCCTTTGGATGCACCTGTAACAAGTGCTGTTTTTGATTGCAGTTTTAACATGGTTTGTCCTCCTACCACTTTTGACACCGTCTTTGGCGGAGTGTGACAGAAGCCATGCAATTTTTTTAGTTTAGGTGTAAAGTCTCACGGATGTCATGACGTTCTAGCATCTTCCGCAGCCAAAGAATCTGATTTTTGGGATCGAGGAATGGGTGTTCGCGGAAAAGTGCCGCGTATTGCCGGTCCAAGACATCGTCGATCTGAGAATACGTGTCGGACACTACACTTCGTACATTGCCAACACGTAGAGAGGAGAATTTTAGATTGTGAGGGTCAACATGGCCGGCATCAATAAAACCTTTTGTCTTCTTGGGGCAGCGACAGGGGTTGTCTGCGTTGATAAGGCCGCATTGGTTATTCATAAATTGATACAGATCACGACGTGATCGAGCAAGCAATTGCCGAAAGTTGTCTGGCGAAATCTCGAGGATCTCGCTCCCCACTGTGTCGCTGACACCGAAAATTTCTGCCAACACAAAAACAAGTCGCTGTTTTCGGTCGAGGCACAATAGCATACCCATCGTGCAAGATATTTTGGCTTCTTCAACCAGAAGCGGCACTTCAGCCGGCACCGTCTTAGGGTCGGGAAGATCGAGATCAGGAGTCCCATTGATAGCGTCAGCATAGCTGGGGAAAGTTTGACTTTCCTTTTCACCGCCTCGACGCTTCATGTTCAGTACATGATTAGTTGTGATCCGATAAAGCCAAGTGCGAAATTTGCTTTCACCATTAAAAGTGCTGAGCCGAGTGATGGCCTTGATCAAAACTTCCTGCGTGACTTCTTCAGCGTCATGAGGAAGGAAAACCATACGCAGGGCGATGTTATAAATCCAAGCTTGATGACGTAGTATCAGTTTCTCTATTGCCGTCTGGCTTCCATTTTTCGACTGTTCGATCAACTCGCAATCGGTGGATTCATCGACAAATTCGGCGAATGGATTGTGCATATTGCTGTGTTCCTATCGGGATAACTGTTCTTGATCAGCGAACGACCGCATGCATCTTGGACACCGAATATTGTGTACTGTGACAGTGGCTCCACAAAATAGCATAACAATAGACAAAATGCCTTGGCATCTTCGCGATCTTCAAAAAAGGCTCGCGTACCGGCGAGAACGACACGCGAGCTTCGGCTTTTTTCCTTGCGGAATGCTATTCGCCTATGATTGGTAGCGATAGTTTTGTATTGAAAGCTTGAAACGCTAATTGCGATAAGCTGTGCCAATGCGCCGGCTTGTTTGACCTAACAAATGAATTAACGTTTTAAGCTCTTGCTCATGTTCATCTTCGGCAGGGTGTGTGTGATCGTGGTCATGATGATGGTCGTCATGATGTTTCCCGCCATCTTCTAGTTGATGTTCAAGCTCGTGTTCTAGTAGTTCTAACTGCTTGCGTAGCAGATGTGTTTGCATCTGCTGATATGGACGAAGTTTAAAACGACGCAAGAAAGTACCGACTTCCAGCTTCCTAGACCACTCTTCCCAAATCGGAATCCAGTGCAACGCAGCTTCTGCCTCACCTGTCAGGGCAGCGCCGAGCACTTCTCCTTTCGCCATCTGCATCTCTTCTAGGACTTCCTCAGGTCCAGGATAGTAGGCAAAGCAACCGACGACACTTAGTACAACAATTCCTAATAAGCAAGTCAGACCAACGATGCGGGCAGAAACGACACGACCAAGCCCGCGGTTTTGCGCTCGCTTACTCGATAAAGCAAACAGTGTTTCCTCGGTCCACTTCTCAGAGAACGCAGCTCGGAGAACGACTCCTACCACCAACAATACGCCTAAAAACTGTAAGCTGAATCTTGTGGCGACCGAATTTGCATCAGCGATCAAGGCAAGCAAAAGATCGGAAGATACGATCTGGCCGACATGCAGTGGATTGGTGTACACGTCGAAAGCATGCGTATGACCAGCCGGTACTACACCTTTCGGAATCAATGGTCGATCAATCGCATACGCACTCGCAAGAACCACTGTAAACAACGTTACCAGCCAGAGCGACGTGCCCTTCACACCGTAGTTTCTAGCAAACCAAACGATCGTCGCTAGATTCATCCCCGCACCAAGAATCAACAAACAAAAGGCTGCTCCAGGAGAATTGCCATGCGCAAACATCATGCCCAGTTGGCTCATAATCAGCATAGGAGTCGAATACACCGGAACGGCGACCGCGGCCATGAGTAACGGTGCTCTTGGGTCAAGTTGTTCAACGGACGTTTGAAGTGCTCCATGCGGCAGCCAACTTCCCAAGATCCATAAACCGAGCGAAGCGACAATCACTAAAACGCCCGTAGCTCCAAACAATTCTCGTGACATCATGAAAAAGCAGGCTGCGAGCCGCGACATGCCGCTCATTTTGAGCGATCGCTCCGTGTCGATTTGATCTGCGTCAGCGTTGCGCGTCTTATCGGCGAAGCGGTCCCAGATCAGCCCCAGCACTGTTACCACAACGAGCGAGCCGGCGATGAATCCGAGGATGACTGAAGATCGCGACAATGTCAGTCCATACAATAACGATAGTGGATTGAATAGCGGGGCCGACAGTGCAAACGCAGTCATCGCTCCGGCGCGAATCTTGGCTCGGTGCATTTCTCGCAAAACTGGCAGCACGCCTATCGAGCAGACGGGCAGGAGCATTCCAACTAACCAAGATTGTGGAAGCGAACGAATAGAATCGCCACCGAAAAGTCGACGCATACCTTCAGCCTGAAGGTAATACCGAAATACTGCGGCAATGAAGAGGCCTACCAACAAAGTTGGAGCCGACAGTATGATTGCCTGTACCGCGCGAACGAACCCGCCAAAGATAATTATGTCCACAAACGAAAGCCTCTACGGTCAGAAAATGGGAGCATCGACGATTTACTACTGCTGTGAAGATTGGAGTTTCATCTGCGCCGAACGTAGACTATCTGCCAACCGCTCTAAGAGGTCAGCAAGCTCTTTGGATTTAGCGCTAGGTTGCTCCAAAGCGCTTTCAGTAGCAGCACACAACTGGTTGATCGAATCCCATTCTTGTTCCGCCAAGTCTTGTTCAGCAGCGGCTTCGGGGAGGTAGCCAATAAACTCCTTGAAATCAGCCATCGAATCATTCGTCTGTTGTGAGGACGTTATCGATGCAAGCATGGCATCAACACGGTCTGCAGATTCTAACAAGCTGCCAGGCCAATTCTTCGGCAATGCATGATCGTGTTCATAGAGCGAAGCTTTCTCCGAACCGCAACCGACCAAAAAGCAAAGTAGAGCCAATATTGAAGCTACGTGTAGTTTCATGTGTTATCTTTATCGATAATCGGGAACAGTAACGGTATTGAGGATTTCCTCCAGCACTTGGGTGACCTTACGTTGCCGCGTCACTAACCGAACACTTGTAACCGGTGACGCAACTTCTTGGATATCACTGGTCGTGACGAAGTCGCGGCCATGCAGCACGGCCCAACTGCGTGCGACCTGCTGCCAAATCAACATACCGCGTGGGCTGATGCCGAGCTCAACTGATGAATGCGCCCGAGTCGCTTCACACAGTTCCACAAGGTATTTCTGAATCTTAACGTCGACATATATTTCTGAAACAGTCTGCTGCAAACGTTCTAGCATTTGCATAGTCAACATTGACGGGGCGTGAGATTGGGACGTCAAATGTTTCTGAGAAGATGCCAAGATCGCCATCTGGGCTTCGACATTCGGATAGCCGATTTCCAGTTTCATCGCAAAACGATCTAGCTGAGCTTCAGGTAGCGGATAAGCTCCATGGCTGTCGATTGGATTTTGCGTCGCTATTACAAAGAAGGTGGACGCTAGAGGGCGTGTGTTGCCATCAATCGTGACTTGCCGCTCCGCCATCGCTTCGAACAATGCACTTTGTGTCCGCGGTGTCGTGCGGTTAAGTTCGTCTGCCAGCAGAATTTCCGCAAAGACGGGCCCCGAATGGAATTCGAATTCACGAGTCTTTTGGTTGAAGAGATTGAAACCGGTGATATCGGTTGGCAATAAGTCGGGCGTACACTGCACACGTGCGAATTTCGCCCCGAACGAATTTGCGATTGCCTTGGCCAGAGTCGTTTTTCCGAGTCCAGGAAGATCGTCCAACAGGAGATGTCCGCGAGCCAACAGGCAGGCAAGCACCAGTTCAATCTTATCTTGTTTACCGAGCACTACGTTGTTCAAGCGATCACGTAGATGAGACAACATTCCCGGTGTGTCGAGCTCAAGTTCTTGTTCTAAAATCATTGGAGGTTCATTCTTAAGTTTGCATGGAACGCTGAATCTTGTTCACTGTGAGCTCGTGCCATAATCGCTTGAGCGCATGTCGGCCTTGAACGGTCATCTGCTTTCGTTTTCCAAAAAAGACCGAATCAGCGTCTTTGAAGAACACACCGATTGCCTCTTGGATGGCAAGTGTATACTCACGTTTTTGTAGCAGCCAAGATTTGTGCGCCGCACCAGCTGGCCGTCGCGCGCCCGCTAACTTCAATCGCATGTCAAGGATCCGAATAAACCAAGCGATTCGTGATGCATCGTTGAGTGCGCTCAGTGGCCACCAAATTAGACGGCAAAAGACTTCAAAAAGGATTCGACGCGTGGCATACAAGCCGAGTGTAATGCTAGACAAAGCCACGACTGTTGCCAATATTTGCGCCCAAGCTTGTTTGATCCTGTACCATAACCCGGCTCGGTAGTAGGGGATGGGATAGGTAGGCGTGGGTTCGATCGGAATCCATTGGCCGTTTCCCACATGAACTTCCGCCCACGCATGCAGGTCTTCTTTGAGTATCGCACATTCGGAAGTGCTAGCGCCTAGGAATCGAGGTCTGACGAAAAAGCCAGTAGCGAATCGAGTTTCATAACCAAGCTCCCTTAGTAGTAATGCCGCCGCGGTAGCAAAGTGAATGTCCGCTCCAGACTTACGCTCCAAAAAATATTCGATCGGTAGCCGATCGTCTTCACGCGATTCGAGTGTTTCGCTAACCTTAAAATCTGATCGCAGATGATTTACTACCGCTTGTACCTGAGCCCAGCCGAAATTTGAATCGGCAGCGAACTTTTGCGACAACTCGGTCAACTGTTCTTTCCATGCACACGCGCCGGTGGATTTGTCAACAAAACGAGCTGCCTGCGACTTCAGACTGGCGTCGATTCCGGCCAAGTCGCGTTGCTGGTTAACGAAGCGAACGACAGTGTAGTCTGGCACGTGCTCACGATCGGTCATCTCCAGAATACCGCAGGGCCGCAACGCAAAGAAATCCGCGCGATCGACTTGGTCGATACTCCACAAACTCATGCTACTGTCAGTCGGAATATACGGTGTTCGATAATTCGCAAACTTAAGCGCTTCGGATTGCGGATTTACGAACGCAGGTTGTGTATCCTGCCTTGAATTCCCTTCGACCTGAAACCAAGTCTGCTCGCCTAAGACAACAGGTTCGAAATTGTCGTCCGCAATTTCCAACGGATCATCAGTGGTATTGCGGTCGTGCCATTCCACGCCGTCAAAGTCTTCATAGCGAGCGGCCGCTAGAAGAATGTTGGACCGCCCTGTCCAGAACATGAGAGCATTGGATTGCAAGTCATTCAGTTTTGGCAGTACCTTCGATTCTGTGCGGTCAGTTGAAAAACTGCTGCCAGCCCGCTTGCCTTCGGAAAGCTGCGACTCCTGCTCTTTTACTTGGTCCAAAGCCAAAGCCTGAGTGCTCTCGGTTCTCTTCTTTTTTCGCGGCTCCCCGAACTGCTCATTGAAAAGATCGTATAAGCTCGGCTCGGGTGAATCGACAAAGATGTCGGTGTCTACATTACCGAAAGAGTTAGCGTGACTGCGGGCTGCCACTAACGCTTCGCCATCGCCTACGCCTTTTCTTGCTGTTCGATCGCTATAAGTCGAACCTCCGCTCGTCCACATCAGTTCCCAATTCAACCTCGCGATAGCGGGAGCATACATCGCGGCAATAAAGGCAGCGCAACCGAAGACTGTACTTCCCAATAGCAACGAATTGAGTCGCAGTAGTCGCGGCCGGCGGACGTTCATGACAGCCGTCGTTTCAATTTGCTCCCAATGGTTGGCTACCATCCAATGCAAACATGCCCAGCCCCAAACAGCAGCCGGTACGAGCGACTCCCAGTGGTCAGAAATGCAAGTTACAAACAGGGTAAGAAAGCCACTTCCAATGACAGTCAAATCAATCGCTCTTGCCCGTTTCGTTGTCATGCTGAACAACAGACAGGCCCAAGCCATTGCCGTGATAACGACAATTTCATTTCCGTTTCCATAGCCAAGCGACTCGGAAAGCGCGTTGAAACTCCAAATACCTCCCACCGCAATCGCAAAAGCAGCGTAAAGATAGATGCTTCGATTTTCGTTGGTTGGAGACACACGGGACAGCAAGACTGCCAATAATAACAACACCGACGACTCGACGATCGTCAACCAAACCAAGTCATACGCTGAACGAAGCAAGTAGACAGCGATCAGTCCGCAGACCGCTAAGAAGACCGCTCCCTTGCGTCGACGGTCTGGCATGGTAAGCGCAGGTTTGTTATGGCGAACTCGGGGTACTGTCGGGACTTTAGGCTGCTGAGTGAGCATGGCCAACTCCTTCCAGAAACTCTTCGAGCTGACATGCAACATCGGTGCGGAGATCGATAACGGACCAGTGTCCAGACTGCAAATCGTTCTGTTCCGTCTCGCCGTGCTTATATTTAACAAGTACTTGCGACGCCGGTAGCGGTTGGCCAAAAGTATCCCATGAAAGAACGGCTAGTTCGCAATTGCTGGCTGGCAAGTTTCCGATGGCCGTCGAAGGTTGTACTCCATTATGCGATTGGCCTGCTAGAGCTCTTGCATCAAGCGGAATATCGGTCAACAGTTCCATCGCTTTCTTCAGCGTCATTGCAGTGGCAATGATACGAGGATGGCCGACCACGCCAGAATCGACAAGCAGCCTGAATGAAATATGTTCGGTCGACAAAATTTTTGCTAAGGTTGCTGTAATGCGTACTCGCCACGCCAAGTTATCGCGAGCTTCCAATGCGGTACCATAACAGCGGTCTAACGACATTCGTAGTGCAACCGTTTGTTCCGTAGGCTGGCTTCGTTCACAGACGACCAAGTCACCAGTTCTAGCGGTTTGAGCCCAGTGAACCGATTTAAGTGAATCGCCACGTCGATACGGTCGTATCCCGAGATACTCGCTGCTGCCACCAGCTTTGTGGCCAATTCCCATGCTCGTCAGTCGTCGGCCAGAATATTCTACGCCACACTTGTTTGCGAGAATGCGTGGTCGCACCACTAGACTGTCTGAAGTCGCTACCACTCTTCGCGAGGTCCAGATGCCAAATGGGAATCCGCATGTTACGTAAACGACTTCTGCGGGATACCTACCGCGGTATTCCGGACAGATCGGCAAATGGTAATCAGCTAGGCTGAGCGATGGGACACATGCAAGCCCCGTGTCCTCCGTAGCAAGCGTGTGTTCCTCCGACTGCGAACTGCCGAATGCAACTGGTGGTAAAGGTTTGGAAAGATAGCCGTCGACCAGCAACCCCCAAAGCGGGAACGGCAATCGATTTCGAACAGATAGCACGATCGTCGCGTCATCGTCTTCACTGATTTCCGCAACGCTAGGCGTCATCCAAAAGCTGGATGTATGAATCGCGAGCCAAGGGTACAGCAAACCAAGCACTAATACGCCGGATAAGCCGCCCGCGATGATCCAAGCACGTGATGTGAAATAGAGGCCGGCTAAGACGCAAACGGCAATCGCGATCAAGAACCATCCGACCGGCTGCTTGATCCAATAGACGTAACGATTTGCGCTAGGAACAAAATCGTAGTTTAACGCACGCGTGCAGAACGCAAGAATACGCTTGAGAGTATCAAAGGGGTTGGACATAACAAATTGCTTGCTTGAACTGCTAGAACACGCTGCACCGTTCGACCAAAGCAGAACCGCAACGTATCCGGGGTATCGAAGAACGCTCAGAAAGAACCGCCGCTACTAAGCACTAAACGAAGTGCCCGTAGCTAATGCGAGAAGTTTGCTGAACGCAGAGCCGCAGAAAGGCTTAGCAAGCAGGTGGCCCACGCAGCGGCGTAGCAATCAAAAGAGGTCGCTTGAGAATCGGCGACATATAGCCGATAGCCGATTCGCCTACTACGATTTCTAGCGATAGACCAAGCAAATCAGGGCCGACGTCATGAATCAGCACACGAGCTTTGGCGACGCACAACACGCACGAATCTTCATCATGCTGAGATCCGTTGCTGTTCTCGTTTTCAACCGGCGCCGCGTCGCTAGGGCAGTGATGGTGGCAGCAGCACGTTGTTGCAGATGGCACTTTGGCGTCTACGCTGACGTTCTCTGCGCACGTCGAACTGTGCGCGACCACTGCGAAGTCGCTCATGAAGAGCGCCGCAATCAATAACAAACTGATCGCAGTGGATTTTTGCTTCATAGGTCTGAAAAGTAGTTCGGCTGGGCTCGAGACATTAATATTACTCTACGAGCAGCAACGGTAAACCTACGTCCGATTCTAGTAAAAGTTCATCCTTAACGGAAGAAACATCCGCAAAGATTTCATCTTCTGAACGTTCCTTTCACATTAATTCCGAAGTGGGACTATCGAACTTGACGCCACCACTTGGCTCTAACCTCGTTTGATCCACCTTCTCCAAATCCAAAAGTTTAGCGAACTCCCGGCCAACAGGACTCGTACATCATGCCTTAGATGCATATTATGTGCAACTGCAATTGGTTTTCCTCTGTTGGCGGCGTGGTCGGCGTCGGCCGCAATGGAAAACCGCGTCTATTTGCCGGGCAGCGGATGTAGTAGGTCCAATGTTGGACCTTCCGACTGTCGAAACAGCTCCTATTCGATGGGGACAAACGAACACAATGTCGAACATAAAAACCGATCGCAAACTGCCAGTAACCGTCCTTTCTGGATTCCTCGGGGCCGGCAAAACGACGTTGCTGAACCATATATTGGCAAACCGTCAGCAGTTACGAGTTGCCGTTATCGTCAATGACATGAGCGAGATCAACATCGACGCCGCCTTGGTCCGTGATGGAGATGCCAAGCTGTCGCGAACCGATGAGCAGCTTGTTGAAATGACCAACGGTTGTATTTGTTGCACGCTCCGCGAAGACTTGTTAATCGAAGTAGCTCGATTGGCCCAAGAGGGGCGTTTCGATTACTTGCTGATTGAGTCGACAGGAATTAGCGAACCGATGCCCGTCGCCGAGACGTTTACGTTTGAAGACGAGAACGGACAAAGCCTGTCGGCGATCGCCCTGCTCGATACGATGGTTACAGTGGTGGACGCCGGTAGCTTCATGAACGACTTTAGTTCCTGGGATGACCTAGCGGAACGAAAGATTGGACTGAGCGACGACGATACACGCAACATTGTCGATTTACTAGTTGATCAGATTGAGTTCGCAAACGTCATCGTTATCAATAAGACGGACCTCATCTCCAAAGACCGACTCGTTCAGTTATCTGAACTGCTTCGCAAGCTCAATCCGCAATCACAAATCCTGTTCTGTGAAAATGGACAAGTCCCGATCCGTTCGCTCCTAGGCACTGGTTTGTACTCATTGTCCGAGGCAGAATCGCGACCAGACTGGTTAAAGACTCCGCGGGGTGAAGAACAGAGCGAGACAGACGAGTACGGAATCTCTAGCTTTGCGTATCAAAGTCGTCGGCCTTTTCATCCCAAGCGACTTTCTGACGCAATGGATCAAGACATGGCCGAGGGGCTATTCTCCGGCGTATTGCGAAGCAAGGGGCTGATATGGATTGCATCCAAGCACGATTGGGCATACGAATGGTCGCAAGCTGGCTGTTCCATTCGCATCGATCCTAAGGGTTGGTGGTGGGCGGCAGCTCCCGAGGACGCTTGGCCGCAGGACGAAGAAGGTCTGGCGATCGTTCGACGGAATTTCGATGGACAGTATGGTGATCGCCGACAAGAGTTAGTCTTCATTGGAAATGCGATGGACGAGTTGAACACGAGGCAGATCTTAGATCAATGCCTGCTGACCGACGAAGAGTACGAGCGCGGTCCGTCTGGATGGTCAGAACTAAGTGACCCATTCCCGGCAATTGAACTCGAAGAGGAGGAGTCACAAATTGAGCAAGGCCTAGTTGAATCATTTACTAGGGAAAAAGATGACGTGGCTGCGAACTGAAGCTGTTTTTAATGGATTAACTTGCCAAGCCGACGTCTCCGATAAATATTCGGCCTGCCGGCTATCGCAGTGAGTGTTCATTGGCATTAATCTCTGTCGAGAGACCATCGTTCCGCGAGCCAAGCGACCACCAAGTATTGATGTCAATATCATCATCAATGCTGGCTACGCGACCATC
Organism: Njordella aestuarii; assembly: GCF_056494165.1. NCBI lineage: Bacteria > Pseudomonadati > Planctomycetota > Planctomycetia > Pirellulales > Pirellulaceae > Njordella > Njordella aestuarii. Next base: position 3,749,999 of record NZ_CM151397.1, on the reverse strand, counting down.
GCTCATCAAGACAACAACACCACCTGAGTGATTGCTGCTAGGTGAGGCAAGATGCCCACCATTGCCTTCGCCGCCCATCAAATGGCAATTCACTTTGTTGGGTGGCAATACATGTAAGTATCCGTTTCCCACCGGTGCCCAACCTGAAATCCAAGCGTTACCGATCGGCATCGAATAGATTGAGTCTACAAATAGTTTCTCATGCATACATCCAAGATATTCTTCCATCGGACGAATCGTGTTGTAGCCCATTGCACAGTAACTTTTGTACCGGGCATCCTTGTTATGTTCAACATTGTCAGGTGAAACTTCCCGATTCACGAGACGTTCTGTAACTGCGACGGTATGTGACAGGCCGTCAACTATGCTTGAAATAGTGACAGCACCATCCTCGTTGCGATTTGTTTGTAACGGATTTGTATATGCGAAAAAACCATTAGGTGTCGAGTTTGGAATTCGCTCGTCCCTAATTCCCGTTGTGTAGGGTGGCCACCCTAAATTGCCGGTATAGTTCGACGGAGCCGGACGTGACGAACCCATCGTGAACATTGATTTCGAATTGTCCGATGGACACAGGAAAATTGAGACTCTGGTCGCTGCAGCTTTTGCATTGCGGTGATTTATGCCAATTCTTCCGTCATAGAGTGCGTCGAAACCACACTCATCGGAGTTGTTGTAGTTAAAGTCAATCAAATTATAAACGGTCACTGCATCCACAAATGGAAGGATGCTTGAATGCCACGAGTAGTACCCTGTGCTGCAGTTCGTGCCAATATTTTTACCAGGGCCGGTGAAGGCTACTGGGAACTGACGAAAGCTAGTGTGGTAAGCATGCAACGCAAGACCGATTTGACGTTGATGGCTTGCACACTGAAGTTTGCGAGCAGACTCCCGCGCGGTGAAAATCGCTGGCAGCAACAAACTCAGCAGAACGCCTAACAAAGCGATCACCACCAGAAGTTCTACTAACGTCATGCCGGCTGGTCTATATATACGTAACAAAAGTTTTCGCTTCGTTTTCATTGGAAGGTTCCCGTTCGATCAAATTGGAACACGAGCCCGCGAGACTAGATCCTGTGGACTCGTTCGAAATTTCTATCCAGGAGACTACTTGTCGCTCTTACGCCAACTTTTTGCGTCGCTTGCGGCGAACGATCGGCCCGCATAGAGCAAGTCCAGTCACTGCAAACGTACTAGGCTCGGGAACTGCCGTCGTTGTCAGTAACGCTGTATAACCTTGCCGACTTGGAGCTGTCCCAAGTGGGGGATTCCCGGCTAATACAATGCTGTAGTTTCCTGCACTCAGGTTAAACGATTTGCTTACGAAACTGGCTTGACTATCGTTGGGCTCGTTACCGATGAAACTTAAATCCTCGGCCCATCCGAAATCGCCACTATTGTTGTAGACATGGTCGTCACCATCGTCGTTGTCGGATCCCGACCAAATTGCAAAGGCAGGATACAAGTTTGCACCGGCAAGATTAGCTCCGTTGGAAACGTTTGCTGTTCGCTCGAGCGATACAGTTAGGACCGCGTTCTCTAGGAGTTCCAGCTGTACCCAGTGTGATGTGTGTGTCCATCCAAAGTATCCGTCTTCATTTCCAAAATTGACAGGGTCTTCAAAGCTCAACGAACCCACGTGACTAACTAGTGGCCCAGACGAATCGTTCTGTGTCATTTCGTTGACCGTCCAACGATATCCGATGCCTCCTTCAAATGGGTCTCCACTTATTACGACTGCTGCCTGTACAGCACTGTTTTGCAGAGTTGCTAGGAGCGCTGTCAGGAATAAAATGAAATTTATTTGCTTGATGTGCATTATTTTGATTCGAATCTTGATAGTAGTTGTTTGAATTAAGTTGCTTTCATGAAGTCCCCCAACGCGCTTGCGATAGCAGCGAAGAACGAACTGACGAGGAACGAATCGTCGGTTGCCTATCGCAAGCGCGTAGGAGTACCTCAATCTGGCGACGAAGTTTGAGTTGTGCAGCGAAACGTTGCACTGCAATCAAGGTGCATATGACACCCGATCGTCAAAATATTGCATACCAAAGGTTTGAGCCCGAGCAAACTCTCATGCCGTAAACCAAAGGCTTGGCTTGCGGGTCGAGTGATTTTCTCACTGCGCGCGGACGAGTTTCGCTGTGGCAGACCTTGTATGCAGAGCGGTAGCTCGAGCCGACTTTAGAAGCGGCGAAACTCCCACCATTCAACGATTGCCCACAATCATCAAATGGCGGGTAGTTCGGAGATTCATATTGTCTACGAGCGACGAGCGAAAGATTTCGGCGGCGGCACCGAGGGCTCAGGTCGTTCAAGCAAATAGAATGCATTCGGTAGAGTGCATATAGGATTGCTGACGGTGGTTACGATGACTAGTTGCTCCTGCGACGGAATTACCACGCCTGAATTAATCCAATCAGTTGACATTCCTCGACATTTCAGCGCGCTTAGCCCAATGATCCAACGCGATTTATTCTCGCGGTCATCATCGGCGCTGTACCTTGCCTTGGAAGCTGAGTCGCAGGTCGACTTTGAGCAATCCTCGCGTTGTGGACCAACCTTACAACAACATGCCCTTTTGGAAGCAGATGAGTTTGCAAGCAACTTTTCATGGATATGTTGAGGCAATTTCACGCCATGAGATCTGGCCCAAGCCAACTTTTCGTTCGCAGTGAAACAACAGCAGTTCAGCCAACAGTTCTCAGCGCTCCCACATCCGCAATGGTGGGTGGCACATGGATACGCATCATCGACTGACGATTCTGGCGGGAAGTATGTACGCGGATACCCAATGGTCGCGAGTAGAAACGCAACCAAGCAAACGAAAACGATCCGACGTCGGACACGCGTCTGCTTTTTTGAATAATTGTGGAAAAATCTATGTGAGTCCATGGAGGCACACTGCCTGCGACTCGTCCCTCGTCAATGATGATGCTACGCGGCAAAGATTTTATGTCAAGCGTGTGATCGCCAAAAGTGTATAGTCATCAATGTCGCACCTGTTGACACAGATATTGTGTATATGGACTTGCGTTTGTCCGGGCTCTTACCGATTGAGTCCACTACTGCCACATGCGACTTAAGGTTCTGAATAGTTCAATCAAAAGTCGACCCCTTCAATATACTGACCCGTTTCCAATATTACTGTGCGGCTGGGACCAGAGCTCCAAGCAAATCGGTGCGCCATTGCTTGTTCTCGAGATCGAAGGCGCCGAAACCGGCTCCGAATTCCCAATAGGCCCAGCTCATACCTAGGGACTCGCAAGTTCGAGCAACGGTTTCTGTCCACTTCACTCGGCTTGCTTGCGGAGCCATGCTGTAGGCGCCAAACTCGCCAACATAGATTGGTACGTTACGCTGCTTGCCCCAGTCCGCCGCGTCTTGAAGCTCTTTCTTGACCTTCGCAATCTCTTCCTCACTGCCGAACTCGCGATCGCGAATCGCTCGCACTTCCGGGTTGCTCCACGAAGCTCCCTGGTGCGTAAACTCGTGAGGATTATACATGTGCACGGTTACGATCAAATGTTTGTCGTCTGGCAACTCGAGCTTTGGAAGAGCCCAGATTCCATTCCAGAACGGAGGGCCAATGATCACCGGCCGAGTAGGATTTGTTTCGCGCACCGCCGCTAGGCCAACTCTCAACACGTTATTCCATTTATCATTTAAGGCTTCGTGCGGTTCGTTGTTAAGCTCAAAATACAGAAACTCGCCGCGGTCTTTATAGCGATTTGCAATCTGCTTCCAGAGTGCTTCGAATCGATCGACATGTTGGTCCGGCTCAGTGTCCAAGCCATCGTAATGATGAATGTTTAACACTACGTTTAGCCCAACTTTTTCCGCTTGATCGACGAAAGCGTCGACACGTTTCGCAAAGCTCTCTTCGATGGTATAAGGTGCCAAGTTTCCTGCGTAGTCCGACCACTTAACTGGCAGTCGGATTGAATCAAAGCCTGCGGATTTTATTGTTGCGAGATGGTCGGTTTGAATGTCGACTCCCCACGTCTGATCGCGTGGCACTTCGAGGAAGTTCCCCAAATTGATACCCCGGCCCAAGCGTTTGTTTGCTTCAAACATGTCCGCCTCAGTTCGGGATTCCGACGCCTGAGCTAGCACATCGGTGGCATGGAGGCCGACCAATGCTAGAGAGGCAAACAAAAGTGTGATGTAGATTTTCATTTCAGACAATTCAGCGTTAGGAGTAATTTATTTGAGAGCCGCGTTGGCGGTGTGGGTGCACGCATGTGCCGGCCAACTGCTACAATCATGTCGCTCAAAGACGACTTCGCTGCTCTCATTTTAGCCGAATTTGGAAAATTGTAATGCCACGTTGGTGTCCGCTGAAAATACTGGCCATTGCGATCTTTGTGGTTGCCTGCATTGGCAACCCGTCTGTCACAACAGTGATCATGGAGATCCGTCCTTTCAATAGCTCGCTCTTAGTTGGTTTCTTTTGCGTGGGTTTTCTCGTCTGCGAGATTGCGCTATTGGGATTCCTGCTGACCTTTTGGAAGGTACATTTTTTCCAACGGTTGGCCACGGTTGTTGTAATGCTCGGTGCCGCCATCAGTCTTTGGATCTATTCGCTGACAGACTATGGTAGTGAATCCATTCCGGTGCAAGTTCTTTTAATTTTGTATAGCATTGCCTTCGTGGGTATTGCGTTACAATGGGCTGCGCTCAAAATGGCTAGTCGAGTTTACCGAAAGCTAATTACGCGTACAAGAAGTGCTGGATCTCTACGGCCTAACGAAAGTGAATCGCTTGAGAGAGTTGCCGACCCTTCACCGCCAGCATCGGAACGTCGCTTCGGTATTGGGTTTTTACTTGCGCTCGTTACTTCATTTGCATTCTTAGCAATGCTTCATAAACAGTTTGAAATTGACAGACTGGAAGTTGCAGGCGTGGGTGAAACCATCCGGATCATTGCTCTCGCATTTTGTCATACGATCATTTCGGTCTACGCCTTTACATCAATCTTTATGGCCGCCGGTGTCAAAAATCCAAGGTGGTGGTTCATGTGGCAGATAGTAGGTACCATTTCGCTCGCGATCATTTTTTACAGTGTTGCAGCCACGCTGCTCGGCAGATGGTTCCATGATGGAGAAACCGCGAAGTTATTTGTTTCTTACTATGCGGGTGTCATCCTCTCCGGTTGGATGGCTTGCGCATTACTGATTTTGAGCGGCTTTAGCATTGCGCCCGAAACGCCCGCAACTGGAGTGTTGCGTGAATCGGACGATTCGCTTCCAAACAAAGATGTCGTTTGGTAAATGTCCCTTGCAGCAACCCGAGGTTCCGCTTCAAAGGCATTCAGTGAAGCAACGCAGCGGTGTCTAAGCGATGCCGTGCCACTTTGGACTACTCTTTTTGCTCGATTTGAAACAAACGGCGTAGGGCTAATACAAGGTCCGAGCCATTGCCTCGCTCAGTCTCCTGGCGAAGAGATTGTAATGGAGTGTTCAGTAGCTTATTGACCAAGCGGTCCATTGACAAACTAATTTCCGCTTCGACCTCAGGTGGCACCTTGTGCTGGGCAAGGCGGTTGGTCAGCCGCGTTAGTTCCGTGGATTTGATTGAATCAGAAAGCTCGCGCAACGCTTTGATGGTTGGGGCAGTGTGCCAGAAATTGCTGTCGGAAATGAAGCGGGTGGTCTCCTCGGCTATAATGGCTTTAGCTTTAGGGAATTGTTTTTGTCGGAAACTCATGTTGCGTTCGCACACCGCTTGTAGATCGTCAACGGAATAAACATAAACATTGGGAAGCTCGCCAATTGTTGTCTCAAAATCACGTGGGACGGCTAGATCCAGGATCAGCTGAGCGCTTTGTTTGCGACGCTTGGCGAGGATTTCACGATATACAACTTCCGTGACGATCGGAACCGTGGCCGAAGTTGTGCTCACAATAAGATCCGCTTCGCGAAGTTCTCCGTATAAGTGTTCCCATGCGACAGCTTCCAGATTCAAGCTGCCCCCAAAATCGATATTCAGCTCGCCGGCCAACGTGCAGGCATGCTCAAAGGAGCGATTGATGAGCCGAACTTGTTTCGCTCCCGCTGCCTGTAGGTAACGTAAAGTTTCGGTGCCCATTTCGCCGCTGCCGATAACTAAGATTCGTTTGTCGTCGAAATGCTCAAAGAAATCTCCCGCCACTTCGCTGATCGCGACACTAGGGATCGATACGCGTTTTGAGTGCACTTCGGTCTCGTTGGCGACTCGTTTGGCAACGTGGCTGGCCCGCTGAAAAACGGCGTGGACGATCGGACCGGCAGTATTGATATGCCGTGCTGCTTCGTAGGCGTCCTTGACCTGCGACAAAATTTGGGATTCTCCAACCACTAGGCTGTCCAGCGAACATGCGACTGTAAATAGGTGCTCCACTGCGCGTTCATCCGCGCAGCCTACAACATGGGACAAGTATTCTTCGGAAGGTAAAGCGTGAAAATCGAAAACGAAATCACGAAGCTGCTCGACGGTTGGCAAGTCGGCGTCGTGTGTTGCGGCCGCGTATAACTCGACACGATTGCAAGTGCTCAACAATGCGAATTCGGCATCGGCATATTTCGCCCGAAGTGCTCGCAATGCGGCCTCGACCTGGTTAGGCATGAAGGCAATCTTTTCCCGCAGTTGCACCGGAGTACGGTGATGGCTGCAACCGATCATCCGAAATTTCATAGCGGCCGCCCTTCCGTAACGACTGCCGCGGGCTCAACTGGCGAGACGGCGCTTTGGCTGTCGGAGTCGCGTCCATGACTGTTCAGCAGGACTACCGAAATCGCGATAACGGTTGCGAAGAAGCTGACCATATTTAGAAGCACAGCTTTGGAACCTCCGCGTTTGGATGCATTCGATTCTATTACTAATGCGACAAGCATCCAAACCAAAAGGCCGCAGCTGACGACGATCCCAGGTTCAACCCATGACACCGATCGCAACGTCGCTGCGTTCATGATGACGCCTCCGATTAAACCCGTTGCAATGCAGGCGGTCGAAGCGATCAGGCAAGATCGACCAGTGCTGTCAAGGTATTCTAAGGAAGGCAAACGTATAGGACCGCCGATGCCGCGCTTCATTTTTAGGCGATACTGCTGCCAGATTCGCATGATCGCAACGACGAAACCAAGGCTCACAGACACGACAGCAGCGCTCAAGCCACCTCCATGAATGTAACCCCATAAACTATTAAAGTTGTCACCTCGTTCAAACGGTCTGCCGCTGCGCATCAGCATGGCTGCCAAGATGATACTGATAACAATCGGGAGCAGAAAAATCCCGAAGATGCTATTGGGGCGTCGAATGATCAGTATCAAATACGCCAGCGCCAATCCGAACGCAGCAATCTGGCTCCAGTCGAAAAATGTTGCCGGAATGCTCCAGTGGCCTTGTTCGATATAAGTTAGCCGTGCACGATCAAATAGAAACAACGCGTGCGTAAGTACTGCAACTGTTGTGCAAACGATCAACAATGCCGCGCGCCACGGAAGCCTAAACCACAGTCGCGATAGTTCGAAAGCCCACAACGTGAGATAGCTAAGCAAAAAACAGCCGATAGTTACGCCGGTCATGGGTTTCTTTTCATTCGATATTCCATTAATTGCTCACGCTGAAACGTTGTGCGAACCTCTTATTATGATCGCCAACTGCGATTTCAGCAAACCCGCACACAAGTTCGATGTACTAACGCTTTATCCAGGCATTAATCCAGTAGCCCGAGCGACGCGCACCTTGCCGCCAAGGAATTGTCCTGTAACAAAATACCGAAATCTTAACCCGCATGCGTCAGCGAGGAATAGCACTTCACCCGCAAAAAAACCTCGCTAGCGCAATTCGGGTTGTGATGTCCGCTTGCTCCGAAGGCGGAAGTTATTGCGGTACAATTCCAAGGGTATTAAGCGCCACGTCCGCTGGTGTCGATTCCTTCGAACAAGGTCGAGCCGATGCGAATAATCGTTGCGCCATTAGCAATTGCGATCTTAAAATCGCCGCTCATACCCATCGAAAGTTCATCAAGGGGATGAGAATCATCGGAAAATTTGAGTCGAAGGTCTTTTTGCAACTCCCTAAGCGTAGAAAACTGAACCGCCGTTTGCGATTCATCTGCCAATTCGCTTGCCATGCCCATCAACCCGCAGATGCGAATCCCCGGCAACTGTTGACACTGCTGAATCAAATCTGCAACTTGCCCGATCGCTGTGCCCGTTTTTGCCTCTTCGCCCGAAATGTTGACTTCGATCAAGCAATCCAGAGTGCGGCTTTGGGCGATCAGCGTTTGCGATATCGATTCTGCCAACCGCACTGAATCCAGCGAATGGAGCACAGTGATCAGCGGCACTGTACGAGCTACCTTGTTGCGTTGTAAATGGCCTATCATGTGCCAACGCAAATCGGCAGCTTGAACCGTTGCGTGCTTTTTCCAGAGCACTTGCGGCCGCGATTCTCCGAGTTCCACACAGCCAGCGTCGACCAAAAGTTGAGTGGTTGCTGCATCGACATATTTGGTGACTCCCACAATACGGACAGAGTCCACGGGCCGGTTGGCTAACGCACATGCATCGCCGACTGACTGTTGAATCGCTAGCCAGTTTTGTTTGATCTTGCGGGCGGTATCGATTGTTTCACTGTCGAGCATCGTAAAGATCGCAATGTTTTTTGGGTTGAAAATCACGGACAACCGGTAGTGTACCAATTATGGTAAAAAGGGCGTTAAGCTCGTCGAAGTGAAAACGAGTTTACGCTTGTACGCGTTCCTCTCCTAGTTCAAAAGCTAATCGTCCAAGAGCTACTCGCCCCATGTCTTCACAATTTTCCGGTCAGGCTTTCACTGTTTTCCTTCGCGGGTTGCTCCTATGTGCAGCCGTGAATCTACTCGCAAGCACATTCAGCCCCAGATGTGTTCTTGCACAAGTACCAGAAGTTGCAAGCAGCACTCTGGATGAAGGTACAACGAGCGACAGTTCCGACTCGATAACAACTGCAAATACAGCCGAGAGTCTGACGGATGTGGAGCAAGCTGCAACGACCGCTGCAGGTGCGTCGCCAAACTCAACGTCGGTGGCACCGGTCAAAGAAATCATGTACTTACCGCTCGTTGCTATGGCAGCCGGAGTTCTAACTGTCCTCATTCTGATGTTAGGTTTGCGATGCAATCCATTTCTCGCGTTGATAGCCGCCGCGCTGGTGGTCGCTGTTATAGCCGGTATCGGCGGGCTAGATCCGATGAAAGATATTAGTTCCGCGTTAGGGAGCACCGCGGGAAGTATCGCCATCTTGATAGCCATGGCTTCGATCGTCGGAAAATGCATGCTGGATAACGGTTCGGCTGACGCGATCGTTAGTGCTGCCGTGAAAATCTCTGGTGAGAAACGGGCTCCGGTCGCGTTGATGGGCAGCGGCTTTTTGCTGTCGATCCCCGTGTTCTTTGATACAGTTTTCTATCTGTTGGTCCCTCTTGCCCGCTCGCTGTATCAGAAGACAAAACAGAATTACTTGCTATACGTCATGGCAATCGCTTGCGGTGGTGCAATCACCCACACCCTTGTCCCACCAACTCCTGGTCCCCTTTTGGTAGCGGCCACGTTGGGTGCAGATGTTGGCTATGTTATGATTATTGGCATATTGGTAGCGATACCAGCGGCCTTTTCAGGCTTGGCATTTTGTTATCTGATGAACCGTGTTCTTTCGATACCGATGCGCCCCGTTGCTGGCGTTAAGGCTGATTCGCCTGCGAATGATATCGCTGACAGTCAGGCAAGCGAACTTCCAGTTCGGAGTGTACCGTTGTGGTTGGCGCTTGCTCCTGTACTATTGCCAGTTCTGATGATAAGCCTCAGCACTGTAGCGACGACAGTTGCGGACGGGGAAGATCGAGCCAGAATTTTACCCAGTGATATCCTCAACGAAGCAGCATTCGATTCGCTGTTTTCTAATGTCGAGGATTCGTCGCGCACGCCAGAGGGGCGAATTGTCGCCAGTGGAAAACTTTCGGATCAGGAGCGGCAAGCACTCCAGTCGCCAGAAACCGCTCTGGAAACTCGGGTGCAAGCTCTCAATCGCGTCCTGTTAGATCCTAAACTATTTGTTCCTGCCGCATTCCGTGACGTCGAAGTCTCCGAAGCTTTACGCGGAAAATTACTCGCAGATCAGTTGAAGACGAAACCAGTCGACATGCGCCGTATGAATCGCGAACTTTTGGAAGCAACCTATCCAACCATAATTGACAAGCACGATTGGAACAGCAACGCTCGTATTTGGAGCGATCGACTGTCGGGCTTGGGAAACGCGAGCCTGGCTCTTTCGATTTCGGCACTCATCTCCATCGTAACACTCTCGTGGGCAAAACGTCGTTCGCTACGTGCTCTGGGTGGTGACATAGAGGAAGCTTTAATGAGCGGCGGATTAATCATCTTGATCACAGCAGCCGGCGGTGCTTTCGGCGAAATGTTAAAGCGAGCTCAGATCAGCGAAGCGATCCAGGGCATGATCGATTTGCAAGGACAAAGCGGTTATGCCGTGTTGCTGTTAGGATTTTCAATCGCAGCTCTGCTCAAAGTTGCCCAGGGCAGCAGTACCGTTGCGATGATTATCGGCGCTAGTATGGTGGCGGCGATGGTAAACGTCGAGCAATTGCCTTATCACGCCGGTTATCTTGTGACCGCGATCGGTGGCGGATCGTTGATTGGAAGTTGGATGAACGATAGTGGCTTTTGGGTCTATGGTAAGATGAGCGGCCTGACCGAGTCGGAGTCGCTGAAGACCTGGACGCCGCTTTTGTGTGTTCTGGGAACAACTTCGCTGCTCGCTAGCTTGCTTTTTGCAACAATCTTGCCGCTGAAGTAGTGATCTAATTGCTGTTACACAGCGCGAGCCGTTCGCTCACGGTCGCGACTGCCACGTGTTGAGTCGACGTCATGGTCCTCGGCTACGAATTGCTAGGGCACGCTAGTTGCACAAAGGTTGTGGGAATACATTTCCAACACTCTAGCTAAAGGAACACAACCAATGGCAAAACAACCACTCGCCGGCAAAAAAATCGCATTCCTCGCAACGGACGGCTTTGAACAAGTCGAATTGACTGAACCGTGGAAGGCAGCAAAGGATGCCGGAGCCGAAACCCATCTAGTTTCGCCTAAGTCAGGCAAAATCCAGGGCATGAACCACGACGAAAAAGCCGATCAGTTCAAAGTCGACAAGTCGATCGATGAAGTGAACGCAAGCTCGTACGACGCACTTGTGCTACCAGGCGGCGTAGCTAATCCAGACTCATTAAGAACCTGCGAAAAAGCCGTCCAATTTACACGCGACTTCTTTGAGCAACACAAGCCCGTTGCTGCTATTTGTCACGGTCTATGGACCCTGGTCGAAGCTGATGTGCTGCGTCATCGTGAAGTTACTTCCTGGCCGAGTTTGAAGACTGATATCGTGAATGCAGGCGGAAAATGGGTCGATCAGGAAGTCGTCTGCGATAACGGTCTTGTCACCAGTAGGAATCCGGATGATCTTCCGGCGTTCTGCAAGAAATTGGTTGAGGAAGTCGCTGAAGGTACGCATGTCGGCCAAAAGGCATAACGAGGGAGTGCGCTCGTAGTCTAGCGATTTACTGAATGATCATCCTTGGGACCCAAATAAGATAACCGTCATGTTGAAGGACGTTTGCCGACTCACAGCCATTCTCGGTGGCACAGCGTTCGCCACTGCCTTCACGGCGAAATATTTACTACGCCAGAAGCGGTGGTTCGATTGGAAGGGCAAACGTGTTATCGTCACGGGCGGGTCCCGAGGTCTTGGACTGGAAATAGCCAGAGCGTTGGTCGATCAGGGCGCAACAGTAGCCATATGTGCTCGTTCGAAAGAAGACTTAGATGTTGCCGAACGAGAATTGTCGGATCGCGATGCACACGTGCTTGCCTCGACTTGCGATGTGCGCGACAGAAATGCTGTTGAGGCCTTCGTAGGCAAAGTTGCGGAAGCATTCGGCGGTGTAGACGTACTGATCAATAACGCTGGCATCATCGACGTAGGCCCCTGGGAATCGATGTCACAGGATGATTTCAAATCGACGTCGAACACAAACTGTTGGGCTTGTCTCTCGACAATTTCCGCCGTTGTGCCGCTCATGCGTCGGCAAGGATGGGGGCGAATTCTCAATATAAGCTCGATTGGCGGTCAGCTTTCTGTTCCGCACATGGTTCCGTACTCGACATCGAAGTTCGCGCTAGTCGGGCTATCGACCGGCCTGCGTGCAGAGCTTGCGAAAGAAAACATTTTAGTCGTGACTGCTTGTCCTGGCTTAATGCGAACCGGAAGTCCGCGGAATGCTACGTTTCGAGGCGACACTGAAAAAGAATATGCTTGGTTTAGCATCAGCGATTCGCTGCCTATCTTATCGATTGACTCGACTACCGCCGCGCGAAAGCTTCTGCGAGGCTGTCAAGGCGGTGAACCGCTAATCTCTTTATCGGGGCCATTTAATTTGCCGAACACACTGAGTCGGCTTGCTCCGGGACTCTCGATCGAAGCAATGTCTGCTATCAATCGATTTTTGCCCGACAATCGGAATTTGAGGCAGCGCAAGGCGAAAGGCTTTGAAAGTCAGTCAACTTTGTCGCCCTCATTTTTGACCGCACTGGGCGATGCTGCAGCGGTACGCAACAACGAAATATAGCACGGATCGAGTCTGGCTCAACAAAATGTTTGGGCGCGATAATGACGTTTTGGTTTTAGACTCAGGTCAGCCGCGGAAGATCGTTTCAAGTTCCGAGATTGTCTCCTGCCAAGTGTCACCGGCCTTTTCGAAATCTACTTCCATGAGTTTTAAGGATTCCGCATCCTCAAAATGGTCTGACAGCTTCGCCGCGGGCCACAAATTGAACTGTGCAGCAGCGCCCATTGTCAGTCGACTGGCTGTTTCTTTGCTAAACAAATGATTGGCCAAGTTTCTTGCGGCCACGGGATGCGGGCTATCCTTAAGGATCGCTACAGTGCTTGGAATGAGAAGTGTTCCGACGCCCTTCTCTGCTTGATCGGGAAAAACGATTGCAACATGTCCGCCATTGTCGCGCTCAATAAGTGCATCGTCCGTATCGGTCAGTCCCCACGTTAGGTCGCCGCGACTTACGGCTTGAGCAATCTGCTTGTTGCCTGAGAGAACAATGGCGTTTTCTTTGACTTTGACAATCCAGTCACGATAGCTGGCGTTATTCTGACTCTTGAGCACTGCCATATGAGTCGAAGTTGTCCCAAACAGCGGTGATGCAATGCCGCACTGACCTTTCCACTGTGGATCCGCAAGATCCTCGACCTTGGTCGGCCACTTCAGCTCGTCTGCAAGCTTGTCGGTATTAACGAGCAAGACACGAGCACGAGCCGTGATGGGAGCCCAAGTACCATCACTAGCAGTTAAGTGACGCCGGAAGCCGTCCGGAAAATCGTAAGCATGTTTTTGCAGCAACCCTAGCTTTTGCAGCCTGATGGTCTGGAGCACTTCACCATTCCAAAATACGTCGCAACGAGGTGTTTCCGCCTCGGCCACAATTCGATTGGCAAGTCCAACTGCCTTTGTCGATTCGACGTCGAACTGCGCGGCGACTTCAATGGGCGCGTTGTTTCGCTCGTACGCATCGAGAATAGGTGAAGCGAACTCGCGATCAACCGAGCAGTAAATGACAACCTGCTCCTCACTACGCTTAATGCACCCGAGGCTTTGGGCAAACGCGATAAACGCAAAAAGTGTGAAGCTATTTCGAATTGCAGATTTGATCGACGGCATTGTCATGGGCTTTGAAGTAATAAGCGCGAAAGATGTCAACGCAATCTTAACCATTCATCAATTGCTGCACAAACCTATTCATCGAACTTGTTTTTGGCGTCGCTGATGAGCGGGCTGAAGCAACGGCGCCGAATTCGAAATGGATGAATATGAACGCACTCGCGAGATAAAATGCCGTGTAAACGGCGCGTCGCTGGGTTTGCTTTTTAGAGTCTGCTAATACCATTGGTAGGTGTATGTTTGCATTACATGCAACGCTTGTTTTCGCTGGGCGGGGCTATCAACATAGGGCTGCAGTTTACCCATATTTACTTCCGCCAGCGAAGCGAACTGCGATTCGGCTAGCTGAAAATCTGAACAATGTTCACCTTTTACGTGGCTACGAATGCTGGCGTGTGCGGCGAGCAACGCGCGAACGCCGTTGCGAATACGGCTGTCTTCATGATCAATTAAGGCGAACAAAGGCAACATTCCATCAACGCCAAACACTTGTTCGGAAATCTGAACTGACGGAGGCAATTTGCCAGACTTAACTAGGTGGGCATTATAACGATTCGCAATCCAGTCGACCGGCAAAATTGCATATAGAGCCAACGCGAAACTTGCCGCCCAAAGCTGGTGATTTACCAACCATCCGAAGTTCTTTGCGACCGCGATCTTGTAGACGACTAAACTGAATCCTGCGGCAACGGTGGCAACGCCAATCATGCCGACAATCCTCATGTGCGTCAGACCATTAAATCCTACATAAATCGCAAGTCGATTCAGTGCAGCCAGCGCTAGTAAAAAATTTAAACCTGACCAAATCCACGCTGGCAAACGAAGCGTTTGGATGCGATGGTCAGCCAGCATAGGAGCAGAAAAGAGGGCGGAAAGCACAATCGTTGCAATTGCCAGAGCAGCCGTCAGCCAAAACGCACCCTCGTGCGCATACCCCGCATAGTAAAAGCCGACTGGGAATTCACGAAACCACATCGTGCTGAACTCAAACAGCAAGTACGCTGCAAAAAGTACAACGACCGACCAGAGCGTGGCTCGCGCCGGAGCAAACAGGGGGTGCAAATCTGAATATCGCGTAACCGAAGAACTGGTGACGTCTGGGGAATCGACTTTCCGGAACAACATCGGAAGCAAAAGGCCTAAACCGACAAATGCGCTGAATGCAATAAAGCATAATTCGCTGAATCTGACTTCAGCTATGTAGCTTTGCACCCTCGTACTCCAGTCACTATAAATCACCCGGAGATTGGGGTTGGCTAACACAAAGAAGGTTCCGAACAGAATAATCGCTACCACGGGGGAGAATATGAGCAGGAAACGTTCCCAGCCTCGGCTATTGATCTTGCCCTTCACCGATTCAGCTTCATTCCGAAGAAGGTTTGACTGCTGATATTCTACTAACTTTTGTAGAGGTCCCATGGCGATGCGAACCGGTACAAAAAGCGCCTGCGGAACGGTATTTGGCAAATTGTGCCACATGGCAATATACGTCCAGAGTACCGCTGGAGTGATCAACATTAACAATGGCGTTCCGTGCCACATCATTTTGACGGCACAAAGCATGATTGCTGCCACGAGAAAGGAAGTCCACAGATAGCCCCGAGAGAGTCTTGATTTCCCTAGTAGCAAAACGAGCGGTAAGAGTAGAGTCAGGATAGCTGCCGAAAACCACCCAGCGAAGCGGTAGATCAGGAGGTCACAAGCAACCGTCCAAATAACAATGGCTACGCTCAAGCGAATGCGAGTTAGCGTCGCAACGCCCGAGGTTACATTTAGACTATTTTCTCCATGTGGCTCAATGGGCAACTCCGCAGAATTTAGCTCACTTGATGCGCTCGACATATTGGATCGACTCACATTTTATTAGGGGATGCAAGGTGATGTGAACACTACCAGAGAAAAGAGTCGCTACTATGCGAGCGCGTAAGCCGAGGAGATACAACGCTGCCCGCAATTTTACGCTAGCTACGTGCCTACGGTTTACCAGATTTCTGTCGACCACCCAATTTGCCAAGAATGTGGTTGTTCACTTGGTTGTAAGGTATTCCACGGAGAAGAACTGACAGAGCACTGCACATCTGACAACTCCAAGAGTCCTCTAATCGTGCGAACCGTCAGGACTCAAGCAATTGCGGGCGTGAATCGAGGAATTTAATCGCAGATGCTAGGCTCTGCACTCTACATTGTCCGATGATGAAAGCAGGACTCCGAACGGCTTGGCTGCGATTTAGCCCCGCAGTCAGTAATCGGTGACCGGTTGAAAATGGGTGAGGGTGGTCTATGACGGACCGCCCTTTTTTATTTTCTAACCAGTTCAGCTAAGTTCGTTGGCAGTGAACTTCGCACACCAAGGGATGCGCACCCGGCCAAGTTAGTGAATGCGACGAGGCGAAAGAGAACAGAAATCGCCGCGAGCTACTTTCGATTTATGGATGTCGCTGGGGACTCGGCAAAACGCCAGAGGCTCGGTTCAGCAGTACCGGTTACGGCTTGCAACCACTTGCGCTGCGGTGGTGGTTCGCCAAGTTCAATAAGTGCACGGATGTCTTTCATCAGGTTCGACTGGCTGCCGTAGTACGAATGACCAAGCATGCTGGTGTCCAACTCGGAAACATCTACGCTGTCGATACCCAAGAAAGTCGGCATGCCTTCAAAAGTCAAACCCAATCGTTTGTAACCATGGACCGCCATTGACGCAAGAAGTGCCCGATCGCCCTTTGAAGTATACAATGTCACTCGACTAGCCGCTTGCTGGATAGCGGGCTTGTAACGTGATTGAAACTGAGCAAGATCGACATCGGGGGCTGCCATGATGACCTGCCCGAGCATCGGCTGCATCGTGGGATATCGTAGAGAAAGCCTTTCGGCCGCTCCAAGCAAAACACGATTCCCCATACTGTGAACGATTACGTGGATTTGTTCCGTCTTTGTGCGTTCATGCAGGTCCAAAACCAATTGCTCCAAATGCAATACACTCCAATCAACAGTGCCTTCGTCGGTGGTATACCCCGTCACAGTTCCAACGGATGGCCAAGAGTACAGCATGGGAACGCCATCGTATTCGAGGTCAGAAGTAAGTTGCGCCGTGCGAAGCAACGCGTCTTCGAATCGGACGTTGTAGCCATGAATGAACAGCATGATGGATTTCTCGGCCGCTTCAGTGATACTTGAATCAACCGAAGCAAAGAATTCATCGCTATTGAGCTTCGTAACGGTACGAATCATAACATGTTTGTCAGGCGACTCTTTGAATTCGAATTTCAGCAAGCTCGGTCGTTCCACTTTGCCCACTGTGTGCGTCGGCGGCAGTGTAACTCTTGCCCGGCCAAAGTTTAGGATTTCGGAACTGTCAGAAGCTAGGTTTCGCTCGCCGCCATAAAAGACACCACCGAGGGCGGTGAGTTGAGTCGCTTGATGATGACGCGCAACAACTTTCAATCCCATCAAACTACATAGAACGACGCAGCCAATCGTTGCTAGTCCCCAGAGCCACTTTATCCGGGATGTCATTAAGCCACCAACGGCAACGAGTGTTCCGAAGAGAATGATGACACTGGGTACAAGGTGGGACCACCAGAACGCTAACGAACTCGGATCGATCATGCGCCGGTCGGTTGCGTAGTAAACGTCGACTTTAGTACGATCGACTGGAGACGAGGCTACGGACGTGTTAGGTAAAGAAAGGGAATCTTCAGATTCGCTCGAGTACGTATCAGTATTGGACGTTGGCTCCGATTCAAATTGATCAGTTATTCTAGCAGATGACGGGATACTTGGTTGCACTCCTGGAGCAAAGCCGAGGTCCGAAGGTGAGCTCTGAGGCAATGCTGACGACGCTGTTTCGTCGCTGATGTTACGATGAACGATAGACGGAAATTCGTGGGCGGACTTCGGGAACTCCGTTGCAATCGGAGGTGCAACTGGAGTCGATGCGTACGGCTCAGGTGTAGACTGTACAGAACTATCGGTGGCGAACGGCACGACCATGCCACCAACCGCGGCGGTGCCAGCGGCGGCGGCCACCCAAATCAAAGACACTCGGCCAACCCTGCTGGCAATGCTAGCCTTTCGGGGGTGAGTCGGCTGATGCAAAGCCAAGCTATTTGAGATCCTTCTCATAGCAACTGTCATTTCCGCACAAGTAATCGTGGACTGCGACTGCAGGAAGCGCAGACTGTATCGATTATGTCGGTTATGGCGGCCGGTTTAGATCAACCTTGATCGAAAATTATCCAAATTATTAAACTATTTGGAGTGACGTGTTGTGGCATTCGAACCGTCCGGCCACGCCGCGATACTTGCGAAGAAGTAGCGTGATTTGCAAAAGGTTTCCCATAAGAGGCCGGGTGGGAGATGGCCTCTCAGACGTGTAACATCGCGAACTGGCAGTCTGCTGGCTTCGATATGAAGCCAGCCAAACGAAGCAGTTACCGTGCATAAAGATTAGGATGAGAGGCTGGCTTCGTTAACAACTTCTGCGATCTTCGAAAGCTTCTCGTCCGTCAACTCTTCTTCGTTCAACGTCTCTTTCAAAAGCGCCAACGCGTTATCGTATCCAAGTGCTTTTGCCCAAGTGCACAGAGTACCGTACGAGGCGATCTCGTAGTGCTCCACCTTTTGTGCGCATGCGATAAGAATCGCATCCATCACCTCCGGCGTAGCATCTTCGCTCATCATCTCTTCGGCTTCTACGATCAGCCCTTTCATCGCTTCGCATGTTTTCGCGCGAGCAGCCTTGCCTGTGTCTTCGAATGCTTTTGTGACTCGTTCCACTTGTTCTTCAGTTTCTTCCAAGTGTGCTTTGAAGGCGGCAGCAAGTTGCTCGTTGGTCGCCTTCTTTGCCATTTTCGGCAACGCTTTCAATAACTGTTTTTCGGCACTCAAGATGTCACGAAGTTCATCGTAAAACAAGTCAGCAAGTGATTCTAAAGCCATTTTCATCATCCTCATGTCATGAGTTTCGCAGTATGAAGCGAACTAAAGGTCGTTCGCATGTCGTCGCTGTCATAATGCGAACCCCATGCCAAGTTTCAGGATGGTCGATAAATGCACGCTTAACTTTAGAGGCCCTGCGATGCGACTTACCGCGAGTGGCCGAGCATGCTTAACGCAGGCTTGAACTAGATTAGAGTGCGCCGCCGCATAGCCGCATCCTGCGTTGGATACTTGTATTCGGCAACAGCAACAAACTGGCCATGTGGCTGGTCGTATGCAAAGACTTCCCCGGTTTCGATTTCGTACACCCAACCGTGTAAATGGAGATCGCCGCGCTTGATTCGCGATGCAACTGATGGAAGAGTCTCGAGGTTTTCGAGCTGCACGAGTACGTTTTCCTCAATAGCGGCTTGTAGCAGGAGTTCTCCATCCAAGTGACTATAGTTGTCCTTCATGATGCGACGAGTAGTTTCGGCGTGTTGCAGCCACGAGCAGACCGCTGGGAGTCCTTCGACATACTCTTTTTCCAACACACCCTTCATCGCTCCGCAATGCGAATGCCCGCAGATAATGATGTCGCGAACGCCCAGGCCTGCGACTGCGAATTCGATAGTAGCCGCTTCGCCCCCCGTGCCTGCACCATGCGGTGGCACGATGTTGCCAGCGTTCCGGAGGATAAATAATTCACCTGGGTTTGCTTGCGTAATCAAGCAAGGGTCAATCCTCGAATCAGAGCAGGTTATGAACAGCGTTTCTGGTTTTTGTCCTTTGGCCAACTCTTTAAAAAGTCCTTCCAGTGGTCGGAACTCGTCGTTACGAAAAGAGTGTATCCCATGGATCAATTTCTGCATCTGAACTGTGCCTTTTAAAAAACGGTGGAACGCATTGTTTATTCGTTATGATCATAGAATAAAAGTGTCGTTCAGAAACCCACGCTGCTGAATCTACCAATGCGCGGACAATGCCTGTTTCCTCTGGGTATTCTCAGTTGCTCCTGATGTTTACT
The DNA here is from genome assembly GCF_056494165.1 of Njordella aestuarii. Taxonomy (NCBI): domain Bacteria; kingdom Pseudomonadati; phylum Planctomycetota; class Planctomycetia; order Pirellulales; family Pirellulaceae; genus Njordella; species Njordella aestuarii. The sequence continues at coordinate 3,730,293 of NZ_CM151397.1, read as the reverse complement.
TGACCAGGTATCCCGTAAGCTTTAGAGGTAGAGTCCAGCACAAGCACCCAGTCGAGAAGTTCGCCATGCGTCGGCGTGCGAAAAGTATGTTTCCCTTTTCGCTCCAACGGTTCGTCTAGCTTTGTGGCAACTCCGGTGCGTGGGTCGAACCACCAAGCGACGATCGATGGTCCCACTAGACTCTCTAAATCGATTATTACTGCTCTTCCAACGGGGCAATATACAAACGCATAGGTTCTAGCTGTATCGCGCGTTGCGACAAAGGCCCGTGTACCGGTGCCCGGGATCGATGTTGGAATGTTAGTATTCGCGACGACGTCGTCTGCTGGAATTCGGTCGAGGTAAGGACGTGAGAGCACTAGATTTTTGCAGTGCTGCATTTGGGCTGCACCCGGTTGGTCGATGGCTTCGTTCCAGGGCATCAATGGATTATTGATTGGGTCTTTGTTCGAGCTGTACATTTGCCAAATTGAGTGATGCCCATAGGTATGCCCACAAGCTCCGCTGAACACGTTCCAGTAAAGCGGACGACGCACATCGGCAGACACCGAATGGCCGAAGATACTCGCCTTAAACGCAATGGGATGGTCTTCGTAGATAGGCTCGCCGTCCAGTACAGGTTTAATCGGCGTCAAGTTGAAGTCGTTCCGAGTATTCGAATAGACGTTAGTGAATTCGAGCGAGTGCCCGTTCTGGCGCATATTAAAGTTAAGCCAGTCGGCGTTGTGAAAATCTTTGGATGAACCGGAGCCGCCGCGCGGATGGAAAGTGATCAGGTGTTTCCCTTCGTCGCCTTCACGCAGGCCTGCCGCCATTGCTTCAATTATCTGCCTCTGGTTGTCGGTGTCGACTGTGCGGTCGCCACCCAGAATCCAGATTAGGCCCTTGTCACGGTAACGAGCGCCTAACCACTTCGCATATTTTCTAGCATTCTCAGCGTCGAAAAGTACTTTGCCCTCGTGCGTTTCTTCGTGCCAGTACGATCCCCAGGTTGGTAAAAATCCCACATACATACCACGCTTGTTGGCCTCATCGACGATCCAATCAACGTGGTCCCAGTAATCATTGTCGGGCCCATCCTTGATTGCTATTTCGGTCGGATTGAGATTCTTGAACGGCAGATGTCCATAGGCATTGGGGGCAGCGGGGCCATTCAACTCGGCAATGGCGACGGCTTGAATGACATTGAATCCGAGCCTCTGTCGCTGATCGAGATAATGCGTCGCGTCTTCGCGATTGAGTCGATGGAACAGCTCCCAAGCGGTATCGCCTAACCAGAAGAATGGCTCGTTGGCCTCAGTTACAAGAAAGCGATTGTTGTCACTAACCTTTAGCTGCGGCAAATCTGCAGCGCATGCGGCCGTACCAATGATCCAAACTGCTAACAAAAATAAGACGCGCATGAGTTTAAGCTCCGGTTGAAAATTCGAAGTAAGAGAAACGAAATTGTTGGCTATCTGCTTAGCAAAAATTGACGGCCATAGTTCAAGTGTTCACGCATCAGAAATGACACGTCTTTGTGCGAAGGATCGATGATCGCTGCAACCATTTCGTAGTGGTCCTGGTAACTTTTTGAAAGTCTGCCAGGAACAAGTCGATTGATCCTCAAGATTGAGCGATGGAGTCTGTCAAAGCAACGTTCTAGCCACTGAATGATTTCTTGATTATCCAGAATCTGGGCGAGGAGTCGATGAAATGCGACGTCAAGATATGTCGCTGCAATGGCATCCTCATTTTTGACCGCCTTCAACTGGTCGGCTAGATTCTCTTTAAGTTGCTTACGTTCTTCGGTGGTGAGGCCGCGAGTTGCCAGTTGCGAGATTGCAAAAGGTTCTACCGCCAGTCTTACATCAAACAGTTCACCGATCTCGCGTGCAGAAAGCTCGCGTACCAGAATGCCGCGCTGCGGTGCAACTGTAACCAAGCCTTGACGCTCGAGGTTCTCGAGGGCTACGCGAATCGGAGTTTTGCTCATCCCCAGTCGGCTGGCTAGTTGTCTTTCAGACAGGGCTGACTGCGGTGGAAATACGCCCGTCTGAATCAGTTCTTTGACGCGTTCGTAAGCTTGCTCCTTCAGCAGTACTCGATCAAGCTCCTGCGCAGTTTGCACAATGGATTGAGTCGGAGTGCGGGCGCGTTTGGCTGGCATGGGCTGCGTTCCAAGGCGAATTAAAATTCATAACGCGTCACAGCGGACCGTTGCAGTTTATCTGAGATCTCAGTAAGATGTCAACTAGTTTGCCAAGTTTTCCACAACGCTTTTCGGCTCTGTGTAATTGAAGATGAAGAACACAAGACTTGCTATTGTTGGGGCCGGATTTTGGGCGCGGTATCAGGTGTCAGCTTGGACGGAAGTTCCGGGATGCGAAATTGTTGCGATTGCGGACGAGGACTTTGCGAGAGCAAAAAGTCTGGCGGCGCTGATTGGAATTCCTAAGGTCTTTGACGACGCAGAGCTCATGCTTCGCGAGTTGAAACCGGACTTGGTCGATATCATCACCACCTTGGAGTCGCACGAGTCCTTGGTCAAGCTGGCGGCTAAATATGGCGTTTCTTCGATTTGTCAAAAGCCATTCGCGCCTAGCGTGGAGATTGCGCGGAGTATGCAAGAAAGCTGCGCCCGAGCTGGCGTCTCTTTAGCGATTCATGAAAACTTTCGTTGGCAGCGACCGATCCGAGCTCTTGCGGCCGTCCTCGAATCGAACGTAATTGGTGATGTCTTCCGTGCTCGGATTGATTACTGCAACAGCTTTCCGGTTTTCGACAACCAACCAAATCTCAAATCGCTCGACAATTTTATCATCGCCGATATGGGTAGCCACATTTATGATATCGCTCGGTTCCTCTTTGGCGAATACCAGTCGATTTTTTGTACGGCCTATTCAACGAGGAAAGACATTCGTGGTGAAGATGTGGCGACGAGCATGCTGCTGGCGGATTCGGGTGCGACGGTACTTTGTAATATGAGCTACGGTAGTAAGCTTGAGCATGATCGGTTTCCTGAAACGATCGTTTCCGTGGAAGGCACGAAGGGCAGCGTACTCCTAGATTATGATTACTGGTTGAGTACCACGACCGAGCAAGAGACGGTGCGACGAAGAATCCAGCCCGACTATTACTCGTGGGCCGATTCTCGTTATGAAGTCGTGCATAGTAGCATGGTTGCGTGCAACAGCAATATACTGCAAGCCTTTCAACGCAACATCTTGGCGGAAACACATGGGTTGGATAACATCAAGACGATGCAAATGATCGACGCTGCGTATCAATCGGTGCGTTCCAGGCAGCTTGTGCCACTAAGCTAAGTTTGCGTGATTGTCGCCAACGCCTGAGGTCGTCTAGGCCGTCGATTCACAAAATCGATCATGCGATTTTGCTAGATTCATCGCGCTCAGTTGCTCTTTCTATGCGCATCTGATATACCAAACAGTCAAGAGTCCAACAGTCCTTTTAGGTTCTATTGCAATGTCAGAAACTATCTTTACACGCATCATCAATCGGCAGATACCCGCTGAAATAGTCTATGAAGATGACAAAGCTCTTGCGTTTCATGATATCTCTGCCAAAGCTCCGGTGCATGTTTTGGTAATTCCAAAGAAGCCAATAAAGTCGCTTGCCGATGCAGACGAGGATGACACGCAGCTATTGGGGCATCTACAAATTGTCGTGGCTTTGGTTGCTCGTAAGTTGGGGATTGCGGAAACTGGTTATCGCGTCGTCACCAATATCGGAACCGACGGAGGGCAATCCGTGCCGCATTTGCACTACCATGTGTTAGGTGGCCGAGTGCTTGATTGGCCTCCTGGCTAATGGGACGGTTTCGCAGTGTGTTCTCGGGAATTTTATGGCTACCAAGCACAGACGAAGTTGGCAGCTCGTGCATGGTTTGGCTGAGGGTGCTGAGGTTTTGACAAAATGATTGAATAGACGGCTAGGCCGCAGCGCGTTAAGCTACTCCCACTGGTCGGAGTAACATGTCCAGCAGCGAACGATTATCGATGATGCAGGCTTCTGGCTGCCGCTTGCGGTTTGCAACGATAGGGTCGGCTGCTAGAACGATTGACTAGAAGGTCTTAATGGCCGGCACTTCTGCCTTTAGATATTGCCGAGATTTTGCCCTGCCCCACGCAGAACTATTCGTTGCGCATACTAATTCATGGCAAATTCTGATTCGTCGCTTGTCGATCCAATGCTGCGGGATAGCCCACTGTCGCAGCCTGACCCTCATCAGTCTTCGGCTATTCGAATCGCCGGTATCTACTTGATTGCGGGGATTTGCTGGATCGGGTTGTCCGATCTGGTTTTGACTTTGACTGGAGGCTTAACATCCACCGGTGTGCTTGTGTCGGTGATCAAAGGAGCGATCTTCGTCGCGTTGTCAACGGTCATGGTATTTTGGCTATGTCAACGAGAGTATAGAAACGCCGCGCGATCCACTTCGCTTCTTCGAGCTGTCGTTGAAGGGACGACAGACGCCGTGTTTGTGAAGGATCGCGACGGTCGGTATGTGCTCGTTAATTCCGCGAGTGCAAAGTGCATGGGCCGGTCAGTTGCTAACGTGCTCGGGCGCGATGACAGCGAGTTGTTCGATGGAACCGACGCAGAACGGCTGATGGCAAATGACCGTGATATCATGGCCGGGGGTAAGGTTGTCACTCTCGAAGAGACTATTAGGTTTGCAGGAGGCCTTCAAACGTACGAGGCCACCAAGGCTCCGTACTATGACGCCACAGGAGCGGTGGCTGGATTGATCGGCGTCAGTCGCAACATTACGGAGCGAAAGCAATTTGAGGCTGCCTTGCGTGAAACCGATACGAGGCTTCGCGAGGCACAAAGGATCGCTCGACTAGGCAGCTGGAGTTGGGAGCCGCCGACAAACCGAGTGTGGTGGTCAGATGCCGAATTCGAATTGTTTGGTGTCGACCCCATCGCGGTTCAGCCAAGTTTCGAATCGTTTCTGGAATTATTGCATCCAGAGGACCGCTCAATTGCAATTGCTCGAGTCAAAGCCATGTGGGAAGGTGCCAACGAATTTGCTGACGACTTGCGAGTCGTCCGGGCGGATGGTTCGAGCATGTGGATACACAGTCAAGCTCGTGCAACGCGAGATTCAACAGGGGCTTTGATTCGAGTCGAAGGAACTGACCAGGACATTACGTTACAAATATTAGCGCAGGAAAAAGCGCGGGAGAGTGAGCGGCGCCTGCAGGCGGCCGTGGAAGTCGCAGTTCTTGGCGTCATTGTCATCGATTACGAAGAGCAAACGGCTGAGTTTTCACGTCGGGCAGCCGAACAGTTCGGATTCTCGCCCAATACGAGAGTGAGTCGCCAAGAACTTAGGTCCCGTTGTCATGAAGGGGATCAGGAGCAGCTTGCCAAGGCGATTGAAGTTGCACTAAATCCTGCAGGCTCGGGTGAGGCTGCTTTTGAACACCGCATAGTGCGACCCGACGAGACCATCCGCTGGCTGAACGTACGCATCCAAGTCTCATTCGTCGATGGGCGTCCGGCGGCGGCTGTTGTGGTTACCGCGGACGTGACCGAACGGAGAAACGCTGAGGCGCGTCTTCGCGAGCAAGAGATGTTAGTGCGCGAGGCGGCGGAGCTTGCGAAGGTCGGAGGGTGGGGATTTGACCCGGTAACCTTGCAGCCTGACTGGACTCCCGCGGTGGCCCAAATGTATGGCCTAGATCCCGACTCGCCACCACCGCTTACTCTTGCACTTGATTTCTTCAGCTGCGAACAAAGGGCGGCGCTTGAGGAGGCGCTAGCAGCTGCAATACGAGATGGGATCCCTCATGACATGGAGTTGCACCTAACTGCGGCTAATGGGGAGCAACGCTGGGTTCGGACTATTTGCCGTCCGATCGTCGAAAATGACAGAGTCGTTCGCGTTCGGGGATCGCTCCAAGATATCACCGAGCGAAAACGAGCGGAAGCAGAACTGCGGGCAAGTGAAGAGCGGTACCGACTGCTATTCGATTCGAATCCTCACCCGATGTGGGTATATGATGTGGATACTCTAAAGTTTCTGGCGGTGAACGACACTGCAGTGCTCGCATATGGTTATACACGCGACGAATTTCTTGCGATGACCATCCGCGATATACGACCGGCTGATGAAGTCGAAGAGTTAGAGCTAGTAGTCGGACGTGCTCAGCGCGGCTTAAGTCGATCGCAGCAGTTTAAACACTGTCGCAAAGATGGAACGGTGTTTGACGTGGAAGTTTCCAGCTATGACCTGCCCGATGATCAGGGGCATTCGCGTCTGGTACTGGCGCTCGATATTACTGACCGCAAACGGGCGGAAGCGGAACTCTTTGCAAGTGAACGACGACTCCGATTAGCGCTTGAAGCGGCGGGCGCAATCGCGTTCGTATGGGAGATTCCTACAGACTCAGTGACCAGATATTACAGCACCGAGTCGGCTTTGCCTATCACGGTCGAGCGGGTTGGAAATCTCGACGAGGTACGCGCACGAGTTCACCCCGATGATCTGCAACAGTTTAACGCAAGGCTTTCGCAATGCCTTACAGATGGCTCAGATTACAAGAACGAGTATCGTGTCGTGAGGTACGACAATACTATAGCCTGTCTAGAAGACTATGGGTTCCTTGACCGGGCTGCCGATGGATCACCGCTTTTTCTAACAGGCATGGTATTGGATGTCACTGAGCGGGTTAAAGCCACAGAAGCACTGCGACTGAGCGAGGCTCGGTATCGTCAATTGGTCGATATGTTGCCGACCGCAATCTTTGTTTATGCTGAAAACGCGATCATGTACGGAAACCCAGCGTTTGAAAGGCTGATGGGGACTGAGAGGCCAGATGATTTGATGGGACGCAGCCCTTTCGATATATTCCATGCGACTTCCAACGATAGTTTGCGTCGATGGCAGGAAGAGATGGCGCGCACTGGTACAGTGCTCCAGGGTTGTGAAATGTTGGGATTGCGATGCGACGGTCGTTCTGTGCCTTTACACGTGGTTGGCTCTCGAGTTGAAGGGTACGGGCAGCCAGCAACTCTGGTTGCACTATCGGACCTGACTGAGCGCGAGCGTTCTGCCGCACTGCTAAGGTCTGTCGTCGACAGCGTAGGCGACGCCATCCTTACGATCGATGCGCAAGGCGTAGTGACATCTGCCAGTGGAGCAATTGAGCGACTTTTTGGCTATATCGAGTCGGATCTGTTGGGCCAGAACATGCGAGTCCTAATGCCTGAAACGCATCTTGGGCAAAGCGAACATTTTTTAGCCGACTATCTTCAAACAAATGCTCCTAAAGTCACAGGTGTCGGTCGTGAGGTTGAGTGCCGGCGAATCGACGGAACCGCCTTTCCAGCAGAGCTTACGATCACAGAGTTCTTACGTGACGGTGTGCGGGAGTTTACTGGAGTGCTTCGGGATATTACCGCGCGGCGACAACTGGAAGAGCAGTTTAGGCAATCGCAAAAGATGGAAGCCGTGGGACGTTTGGCTGGTGGAGTCGCACACGATTTCAACAACTTGCTGACCGTGATCAACGGGTACGCCGAGCTTGTTCTCGCAAGCCTGTCGCCAGACGACAAGACGCGCGTGCCGCTAGCTGCAATTCACGATGCTGGTGAACGGGCCTCTCGGGTAACAAACCAACTTCTGGCACTTAGCCGCCGATCGATGGTCGAGCCGCGTCTAGTCGACTTAAACGAGCTCGTGGCGGAATCGGCCAATCTGTTCCGAAGATTGATCGGTGAGGACATTGCTTTGATAGTCTTGAGTGCCTCGTCTCCGGTGCGCGTCGTGCTCGACCCCGGGCAGCTTGAGCAAGTACTAATGAACTTGGTCGTAAACGCGCGCGACGCTATGCCGACCGGAGGACGGCTGACTATTGAGACATGCGAAGTAGAACATGATCCGACATTGGATCGTGCTTTTCCGGATTTGTCGCCTGGGCGATACGCGTCATTGCGAGTCACAGATACAGGATGTGGCATGAGAGGAGATGTAAAGGACAAGATTTTCGAGCCGTTTTTTTCCACTAAGGGCGTTGGCAAGGGAACGGGGCTTGGGCTGGCAGTTGTGCACGGTGTCGTCAAACAGTCTGGCGGGGCGATCACTGTCGAGTCCACTGTTGATCTTGGGACGTCTTTCAAAGTCCTTCTCCCGTCTGCGACTAATTTGACGAATGAGAGTGCGATCGAGGAAAACAACGCGGCTACCTTTGGTGGCGAAACAGTCCTGATTGTTGAAGATGAGGCTTCAGTGCGAGCTCTTGTTAAGCTTGTGTTGGAAGGGCACGGCTACACCGTTCTCACCGCGGCGGGAGGCTTGGAAGCGCTTGACGGTCTTCGACGATGCTCAAGTCGAGTCGATCTGCTGGTGACCGATGTCATTATGCCCGGAATGAGCGGGCGCGAGCTAGCCGAGATTGCTAGATATGAACGTCCTGGGTTGCGCGTGCTATACATGAGTGGGTACACCGATGACGCGTTAGACCGGCACGGTTTGCAAGGTACGACCGACCAATTCATTCAGAAACCGTTCACGCCGCAGGGGCTGGCCGGCCAAGTCCGCGCAATCCTCGACCAAACCTAATAAAGCAATTGCTGAGCAATCGAATCGCGCTCCGAAGAGCATACTCAAGCCTAGTAAAGCGACGTTATATTACCAATAGATTTTTGCGGTTGAAATCGCTAAGATGGGTCGCATGGACCGATTTCTTTGCCTAATTTTGATTCCGATTTTTGTGCTAGGTAATGCTGTACCTCGCTTACACACGGGCTGTGGTCTAGTTGAATCGCCAGGGGAAGAAGTGCAACCCCATGTACACTTAAACTCTCATCACCACGATCATGATCACCATGGCCACTCGCACCATGGCCACTCGCACCATGGCCAAACGTATCGTGGCCACGCTCACTTGGTTGTCGATGACGAACAAGCGGAGAGGGTACTTGTCTGTGCAACGACAGACCACGACGCGGACGCAATTTATTTGACTTCCGTTTCGTACTCGATGTCGGTCGTTTCTCATCTGAGTCTGGTTCCCGGGCAAGTGGTCAGTTGGCAAGTGGTTTCTTCACTTTCCAACCTACGAAGTGAACTTCAGTATGCCGCTGGCGTTCCGCCGGACAAGCATGCCTCGCTTCCGATTTTTCTTCTCACTGCTGCGCTTCGGTTGTAGCGAGTTTCTGCGCGTTTCTCTCAAGCGCCGAATACCCTTCTGCATTTGTTGCTCGATCGTGTAACAATATTTTTGTTCGCGACCGAAAAGTCTCTTTTGCATTGGTTAGACAGGCTGAGATCTTGCGCGCAAGCCAGAAACAACGCGTATCCTTTGGGTATCTAATGTAGGGAGCAAAAAGAGTGAATCGAACTGGAAATTTGCTGACGTTCTGCGCGGTTGTCGCCATTATTGGCGCAGTTTGGGTCTATCGCGCCAATATCTCTGTTGAACAGACAGGCAACGCATCGTCCGAAGACGAACCAAGTTCTACCTCTTCGGAACCATCAAATGTACTTGAGATTAGCAGTCAGGCTCGCAAGAATTTGAATGTAGTTACTTTGCCCGTGCGACCTCAGACTTATTGGAGATCGGTGGCGATTCCAGGCGCAATTGCCGATCGGCCTGGAATGTCGGACCGCGCCGTAACGTCGCCTGCGGTCGGAGTTGTAACTGCGATTCACGCTTTCCCGGGGGACACACTGCCCTCCGGAAATCCGCTGATTACGTTACGTCTATTTAGCGAATATCTCCAAAATACGCAGACGGCTTTATTCAAAGCCAGTCAAGAAATGGCGATTATTCAGGAGCAGATTGATAGGCTTTCCAGTTTGGTCACTTCCGGTGCGGTTTCGCAAACGCGGTTAATCGAATTGAAAGCCGATATGAGCAGACAGCGAGCAAGCATCCAGTCGGCGCGGCAGGACCTCCTTACGCGCGGATTACTTCCAGAACAAATCGAGCGCGTAGAACGCGACGGAGAGTTTGTCTCGACGATCGACATTGCCGTTCCACCCGTTTTGAATAGAAATAAACCCGATCAAAATTCAACCGACCTGGACCTACAACAAACCAACTCGGGTGCAGACGCAAGGTACGAAGTACAAGAGTTGAGTGTCGAGATGGGGCAGCAAGTCCAGGCAGGACAACTGCTTGCCAAATTAGCGAATCATCAGTCGCTATACATCGTCGGTCATGCTTTCAAGAAGGAAGCAGCCTTTTTAGAAGCAAGCGTCAAAGAGCATCGACCTGTTAAGATCGAGTTTGCGGATGACAATGAAAAGACTTGGGGTGACATCAATCAAACCTTTCATGTTCGATATCTCGCCAATTCCATTGACCCTAACAGTCGTACGTTCGATTTTTTCGTGCCTCTAAGCAATCAGTCGCATGCGTATGAAAAAGACGGAACGCGATTTTTTGTCTGGCGATTTAGACCCGGTCAACGGGTAAGGATTCACGTTCCCGTAGAAATGTTCGAGAACGTTTTTGTGCTGCCTTCGGAGGCAGTCGTGCGGCAAGGTCCAGAGGCCTACGTCTTTCGTCAAAATGGCGACTTATTCAAACGTTTCTCTGTGCATGTGGTGCATGAAGATCGGCTGGAAACTGTGATCGCCAACGATGGTAGTATTCCGAACGGAAGCTATCTGGCACAAAATGCAGCGGCGTCATTAAATCGTGTATTAAAAGCACAAGCGGCAAGCGGTGTTCAGCCGGGCTTTCACGTACACGCCGATGGAACTGTGCACGCGGCTCATTAATGCACTCACCGGTCGATTTGCAGACCCTCGAGCTTCATTGACGTCCGACCAGCACTCTCAAATTAAAAACAATATCGCTGATGCTAAATTCGATCATTAAGTTTTCACTTCGCTACCGTACGTTGGTAGTCATTCTTAGTTTGGTCGTCTTGATCTACGGATCGTACATTGGTGCGCAGATGCCAATCGACGTATTTCCTGATCTCGACCGTCCCCGTGTGGCAATAGTTACCGAAGCACCTGGTTTGGCGACCGAGGAAGTTGAAACTTTGGTCAGCCATCAAATTGAGATCGCAATGATGGGATCGAGCGGCGTACAAGCTGTTCGCAGTCAATCGACGGCTGGCCTTTCCGTGATTTATATCGAGTTTAACTGGTCCACCGAAATACGCGCCGCACGTCAGATCGTTCAAGAACGCCTAAATATACTCGAGGGCGTTTTGCCAACGGGGATTCGTCCGCAGATGACGCCGCCTTCCTCAATTATGGGGCAGATTGTTGTAGCGGGAATCTATCGACGACGCGGTCCGAATGATGGGCAACTCGCACAGGTTGGTAATACCAACATGATGGCCGAGCTTGTTGAAGATGCGAGCGACGCACCGCAAATTAAAGTTTGGTTGCCAGTAAATCGACACGATGTCGGTACGTGGCGTCCCGTGGAAACCACGAGCGTTCAATGGACGAGTAACTCGCTTGAAGACGATCAAGAAGAAGTTCTACATGGGACTGCAGCAATCGATATTCGTGGACGAATATACGAATCAATCTTCTATACGGAAGTAAAACAGCAGCTTGAACTTCGATCGATCTCCGACTGGATAGTTCGACCGCGTTTGTTAAAAGTACACGGCGTTGCCGAAGTATTTATGTTGGGAGGCAACCGCAAGCAATATCAGATCTTGATCGATCCGACCGCACTGATTGAATACGATGTCACATTACAAGACGTTGAACTTGCGATGCGGATGAGCAATATCAACACGAGCGGTGGCTTTGCAGTTACTGGCGAGACGGAAAGGCCGATCCGAATTCTTGGCCGGTTGGGGCCAGAGTCACGCGACGTGATCAACGATCTCAAAAAGGTACCAATCGGCAAGAATCCTACGCGATCGGTACTTCTGGAGCAAGTCGCTAGCGTGACGGAAGGCTCTCAGTTCAAACGTGGCGATGGCAGCATCAATGGTCAGCAAGGCGTCGTGTTTACGATTGTCAAGCAACCTCAAACTGATACGCGGGAGTTGACCGAAAACGTTGCCAAGGCGTTCCGCGAAGTTGAAGCCTCATTACCTGCGGATGTTGTGATTAACAGCGAACTTTTCCGACTCAAGAACTTTATTGACCGCGGCATATTTAACGTGGCTGAAGCGCTCGTGATTGGTGCTGGGTTAGTCATAGTGGTGTTATTCCTGTTTTTGCTAAATTTTCGCACCACATTTATAACGCTTACGGCGATTCCGTTATCTCTCGTCTTGACCACGCTCGTGTTCCGAATGATTGGCTGGCTAAGTAACAGTGAGCTTTCAATCAACGTGATGACGCTAGGTGGAATTGCTGTCGCGATGGGCGAATTGGTCGATGACGCGATTGTCGATGTGGAAAATATTTTTCGCCGACTACAACAGAACAATGCTCTGCCGGCGGAGCATCGTTCTTCGTCAATTTTAGTCGTGTTTGAAGCAAGTCGTGAGATCCGCACTTCGATTGTCTTCGGCACTATAGTCGTAATACTTTCGTTCATCCCTTTGTTCGCTTTGACCGGAGTTGAAGGTAGGCTCTTTACTCCGCTTGCGTTTGCATACATCGTAGCGATTCTCGCATCTTTCATTGTGTCCATAACTGTTACGCCTGTGTTGTCGTACTACCTCTTGCCTGCGTCGAATGCGACGCATCGTACAGGGGACAGTTTCGTACTGAACGGCTTAAAGAGGCTATTCGCACCATTTGTCAAATTCAGTATGCGCATGCCTGTCGCACTACTTTGCCTGACATGGATTAGTGTGGGGATTGCAGGTTGGCAAATGTCGAGACTTGGTCGAAACTTTCTGCCACCTTTCGACGAAGGAAGTGTCCAAGTCAATGTAACGCTGCCGCCCGGATCTTCTCTTGACGCATCAAATCAAGTATCGAGCACGATCGACTCCATTTTCCTTTCCATGCAAAAGACGCCTGACAATCCTGCCGGGGAGATTCTGTACTTCGTTCGCCGAACTGGTCGTGCTGAAATGGACGAGCATGCATCACCAGTCAATGTAGGCGAGTATATCCTCAGTATGAATTCAGAATCGGAGGTTGATCGTGACGATACAATTCGCCGCTTAAGAGAGAAAATCAGCAACGAAGCGCCGGGAGTTGATATCGAGGTAGAACAACCACTTGCGCACTTGATCAGTCACATGATCTCGGGCGTTTATGCTCAGATCGCAATCAAGATTTATGGGGACGATCTTGACACGCTGCAACAGGTTTCGGCGAGAGTGAAAGACATTATCCAAGATGTTCCGGGGATTACTCCACCGATTGTTGAACCAATTCAAACGTCACCGGAACTGCATATCAAGTTGCGAACAGAGGATTTGGCACTTTATGGGCTGACGAGGGCATATGGAGCAAACGTCCTGCAAACTGCATTGCAAGGCGAAGTGGTTTCTCAAGTGTTGGAAGGGCAGCGGCGTTTCGATCTGTTAATACGGCTGGAAGAGCAGTATCGCACGGACTATGCAAATCTCAACAGGCTACGCATCGATCTGCCACACTTGCAGGGGGAGCCCGAGCGTGGGCAAATTGAATTGCGCGACGTGGCGGATGTAATCGAAGGCACTGGCCCGAATTCGGTAAATCGCGAAAACGCGCGGCGAAGAATTGTTATAAGATGCAACACAGAAGGTCGTGATTTAGCCGGCGCTGTAAATGACATAATGCGAGTCGTCGAAAATGAAGTTGAACTTCCAGTTGGGTACTTCATCGAGTATGGCGGTCAGTTTGAAAGTCAGCAGCGAGCCACGAGGCTGCTTATACTGTTAACAGGTGTTTCCGTTGTGGGAATGTTCGTAGCGCTGCTGATTTTATTTCCGTCAGTGCGTATAGTGTTGCAAATCCTAAACGCTTTACCTACTGCGTTTATTGGCGGTGTTGTTGCGCTCGTGGTTACCGACCAGACGCTAACAGTTGCGAGCCTTGTGGGTTTCATTTCGCTCGGTGGCATCGCTGTGCGAAATGGTATCTTGTTGGTAACGCACTACTTCTACCTCATGAAAGTAGAGGACGAAGATTTTACGAAATCGATGATACTTCGCGGGAGCATGGAACGCCTCGCACCAGTACTCATGACCGCTCTGACGGCTGGTATTGGATTGATACCGCTTGTAATTGGAGGCGAGGCGCCCGGACGAGAAATCTTATACCCTGTCGCAACAGTTATTCTGGGCGGTTTAGTTACGTCTACATTTTGTGAATTCCTGATTCACCCTGGTATGTTTTGGAAATTCAGCGGTCAAGACGCCAAGCGTTTGGCGGTCGCTGAGGATATAGACCTTTTTGGAGGAAAATGACGATGAAATGTTGGAACTCTACTTTGCTATTGGGATGCGCTTTAATGGCTAGCGGATGCAATAGATCTAGCGAGCCGACACCTGCGAATACCGCAGTATCGACAGCCGAAACCGGCAGTAATCGCAGCGATCTAGACCACAACACAGCCGATGCAGCTCATGATCATAGTGTTGCTGGGCATTCACATGGGGCGGGGCCGCACGGCGGGACGATCGCGGACTGGGGCGGAGGCAAGTATCATATCGAATTCGTTGTTGACCATGAGACGCAACAAGCGACCACCTACGTCTTAGGAAGCGACGAAAAGACACCTTCACCAGTTGGCGCTGAGAGTATTGAGCTCAGCATCAGCAATCCAGAGATGCTGATCACATTACAAGCGGCACCGCAAGAGAACGATCCACAAGGGACTGCATCGCGATTTATCGGTACGCATGAGAAACTGGGTATTGTGCAAGAGTACTCCGGAACTATTACGGGTCTAATTGACGGTACTCCGTACTCTGGTGATTTCGCTGAAGAAGCCCACAGTAGTCATACTCACTAGTGGTGCGTCAACGTTAGAAGTTAGGTTTAGTAGTTTTGGTGCGCGGGCGTCTCGCCCTTTTGCAACCCCACATCTCTTTTGACCCCTACGAACTTGTTTCGTGAGTGAATAAGTTTGGCAAGCTAGAAACCGAAGCTCACCCAATCCAGCGCGTTTAACTTGGAAGGTTGCGCAATTGCATCTAGCTTGCCAAACTCGGCTTCATGCCAGACGAGCTGGCAGGGGAGCAATACTTGATGACTTGTGAGGTTAAAAAAGGCGCCCCGCTCGCATTTGACAAAAAGCTTGGTTAACTGAAAAGCTGGTAACCAAACGACATGATGACCGATTGCGAAGTTGTTTGTCGCTATCGAAAATGGAAAAACGCTGGTGAGAGGGTTTGATTTAATGTTGAGTCGAGTACAACCGACTCTTCGATACGTAATCTCTAATGCCATGCACCGTGATTTGAGAGTAGTGAAAAACCAAGCGAGGTCGATAAATAGATGGCGAAAGAAGAAAACCATATCCAAAATGTCGTGGCTGGGACTTGTCTTGGTGCAATAATCGGTGCAGGGATTGGTCTCGGAGTTTGCGTTTTCTGGTTCGATGATCCACCGTTCTTCGCCGGTGACACGATCTTAATCGGTGCGGTCGTCTGCGGTGTGCTCGGGTTCTTTCTTGGCGAAGGTTTCATTGAATGGTTAAAAGATAATTGGTGGCATTTTTGGTGATTGCCAGCAGTGCGATCAACGAACTCTTAGTTATCGGAAGGTTAACCTGGGTTCAAGCTAACGCCGGAGCGAGGAAACAAGATTTATCACAACAAAAGCTTTGGCATTAGTCGCGGTATCGAAAGCATATTCGGCCATTGCGAAACTTTGGAAATGTCAGGGTGAAACTTGGTATCAAGTATGGGAACGGATGAAAAGCGCAATCGCGTTATACTTATTCACGGATTTGCGACACCTTCTTTCTCGATGGCACTTTTGGCATGGCGTTTACGCAAGAAAGGGCACCAAACGATCTGCTGGAATTATCCATCGTTCCGGCTGCCCATCGGCGAAATTTCAGAACGATTCATCGATTTCATTGATCACGAGCTCAAGCATAGCGAGACGGTTAGTGTCGTTGCCCACAGTCTTGGGACAGCAGTTCTGCGGGCGTCACTGACTCATGTTGAAGCGTCTCGATTCTCGCGTGTGATATTCCTCGCGCCGCCCATCATCGGAACTCCGCTGGCGGATTATGCGCCCAAGCTTCTCTACAAACTTATGCCGCCGCTGCGACAACTGGTTCGCGACAGAGATGGGTATGTTGCGAATCTGTCGATGGACTTTGAAGAGCTCGGAATCATCGCTGGTCGACTGGACTTGCACGTACCGCTCGCATGTACACGTTGCAACAGTGCTAGCGACCGTGTCGAAGTGTGGCATACTCACAATTCGTTGCTGTTTTCGCGAGCCGTTGCAAAACTGGCCGACCAGTTTTTGACTTCGGGAACTTTTGGAGCGGAGAAATCCGGCGAGTAGCTTTACGACCGTTGCCGATTGGCTGAACTCCGCTTAATTCGGTGTCTGTAAACAAGTGCCAGGGCCACGGAGGCAAACAAGGAAACACTCTTCGGTTCCGGAACGGCAACGCTATTGAGTATTCCAACTCCATTGCCCATCCCTAGCCGAAAGTCAAAGCCACCGCTACCGTTGGTTAGCCAATTATCTCTGATTGGATTTCCTTGACTATCATTGAAAGAGCCATCACCAGGTATATCTACCAGCCTTAGGAACTGAGTATTGTTCAAATCGCGCAGACCGTTGAGCACGAGTGGATCAGCGGTAAGGTCGTTTAGATCGAACGGCGTGCCGAAGCCTGAAGCAGGTTGTACGCTCAAAGTAGTTGCTTGGCCTTATCTCAATTGACCTTGAACTCGTAGCCGTTTGATGTCATTGACAAAAGTCAGCGCTGACCGCGCAAGGCGAGAGATGCGACCGCTGCTCTACGGACAGGCTCCTGGTCAGATTGTGATAACTGCTCAAGCGTAGCATCGATGGCGGGTGAGTCCTTAGAGGAAAGTCCAAGAAATTCGAGTGCAAGAACAGCAACGTCCATCTCAGTCGCTTTTGCCAATTCAATAAGTTGGGGTAAGGAAGTATCACTGGGTTCGACCTTGCGAAAAGTGCGTAACGATCGATTGACTCGATCCTTCATTTCCGGTTTCTTTACAAGCGAAATGACTTGAGGCAACAATGTCACGGCATCCTTTCCCATGCGGCTAATTACGCGCAGTCCTTCGGAGCAAAACGCTTCGTCGCCAGAGAGTAGAGCTTTCGTCAAATACGGTTCCAGAGTGACAAAATCTTGCTCAATGGAAGCGATGGCAGCGAGTGACGCAGAGCGGACGGCTGAGTCGGGATCATCAAGGCTGGGAATCAGCGAGTTTAAAGCGGGTTTTGCGGCAGAACGCATTTGCATTATTGCATTGATCGAAGCGACCCTTATTTCCGCTGACGGGTCATCCAACATTCGCTGAAGTACTGGAAGGGAACTTGCCGATCGTGGACCATGGCTGGCTATAAACGCCGCCGCGGCCAATCGAACGTTGCTTGGTTCATCGTGCAAGTAGTTCGATATTACATCAATGGCAGGCACCGAAATTGGTCCGAGTGTTTGCAGAAGGTTAATTGTGTGCAACTGCACGTTATCGTCCGAGTCTGCAGTCATAGATACAAGTAGATCAACCAATTGGTCATTGCGTGCAGAAACTTGAAACAGTGTAGTCGCAGTTCTGTGACGTACTTCCGGCGATGGATGATTTATTAACGTTCGCAATGAATCTACCGTGTTTTTTGCATGAGGCCCAAGTCGCCCGAGCGCAGTCAACGCATCAAGTTGAACGGAAGCGTCGCCATCCATCACAGTAACAGAAAGTGCCGCGATAGATTCGGCTTTAACCGGAACGACGTCGCCTAACGCTAAAGCTGCTGCGGAACGTACATTGGGATTCTCCGCTTGCGTTGCAGCGATCAGTTGTTCTGTAACCGTGGGACCAATTCGAGCGAGTGAAGCGCCGAGTATATCGAGATGCCGGCGGTCACGTTCGACTACGCTTAACAATTCGGGCAAAACACTCGCTCCAAGCGTTGTCAAAAGGGTCGCGCAGTCTTTTACCACGCCACGATCAGAAGACTCGAGGAGCTCTAAAAGTTGGGGGCGTATTGCATGCACTACGGCGGGACGCTGTAAAACCGTGTCGATCACAGCGTGGCGCACGGCGTCATTTTCATGAGCGACTGATGCAAGATAGATCAAATAGAGCTGTTCTTCTTTCAAGTCACAGCGCGATACTAACTTGACCGCGGCGCTTCGTAGCTCGATTTCCCCTGAGTCGGTAGCTTCAATTACCAATATTTGAAGTGGAGCGGGCAAAGTATCCCAGGAAGAAGCGGCACGAAGGATTCCGACTTGTACCCTGGCGCTTTCACTTAAATATTTACTGGCTAGGATCGATGCTGTACTTGGACCAATCAATCCTAGAGCCAGTGACGCTTCCTCTCGGACAAGCTTGTTTTCATCAGCGAGCATGTTTGCAAGTCGCTCGATCACTTTGGGGGACTCGCACCGCATGAGGCCCAGAGCCATGGCGGCATAGGCCCTCACATGTTCTTTTTCATTGTCAAGTATCTCCGCAAGTCCCAGTTCTGAAGGCTGACCGATTTCGGCTAAAAGCATGGCGATGCGATAATCTTGGTGCTGCTCTTCTTTGCCCGCCTCCACCTTCTTGTCTTTTAGGCAGTTTAAGAGAACCTGCGTCGCAGGTTCAGCTTCGGACTTGAGGGGTTGCAGAGCTTCCAGTAGAGTCAATCTGACTTGGCTGTCTTTTTCTTGATCGAGTGACTCGATAATGGAAGGGAGCGACGCTCGCTTTTGTTCAAGGTCCGATCGCAAAATTGTTTCTGCAGCCAGACGACGAACTTCTACTGCTTCGTCGAAAAGTTCTTGATCGAAAGGCTCAACGCCATATGCGTGTTGCGTAGTGAGTGTAGTGCAAAAAAATAAGATTGCAGCTAACGGGTATTTTGCTGGAGCGAATAGATTTAGATTCAGACTAACCATTCAGTAGTAGCCCCGGTAATGGTTCCGTACTATCGCCAAACTGGTCAATCTTCACACCCGCAACCTGTAGCATCGAGAGCAAGAGATTGGACATGGGCGTCTCTTCGCGGTGCTTTAGAAATTGCCCAGACTTCAAGTTGCCACCGCCTTTACCTAATAAAATTACTGGCAAATTGATGTGGTCGTGTCGATCGCCGTCACTAATGCCGCTGCCGAACATAACCATAGAATTGTCAAGTAGGGAAGAACCATCTTCTTCCTCGACAAGCATCATTTTTTCGATCATGTAGGCCAAAAGCGAGATGTGGTAGCGATCGATTTCGCGAAGTTTTCGATTTCTCTCGAGGTCGCCCCCATGGTGGGACAACTCATGATGACCGTCGGTAAACCCGAGCCAGGGATAGTTTCGATCCGTCGCTTCTTTGGTCACCATAAACGATGCTACGCGAGTCGCATCCGTCTGGAACGCGAGCACCATAAGGTCCGCCATCAGGTGCAAGTGGTCGTGAAAGTCTTCTGGGATTCCTGCAGGCCTGTCTAGTTCGACGCCCGTCACGTCCAGGTCTGGTGTGGAGGACTGTATACGTCGTTCAATTTCACGCACACTTGTCATATATTGATCGATTTTGAGTTTGTCTTGTGCGCTGGAGCGACTCGTTAGGCGACGAGCGTCCTCCATAACATAATCCAAAATGCTTTTGCGATAAAAGTCTCGGTCGCCGAGCGTTTCCTGCATCAGGTTCGATTGCTTGTTCGTGAACAATCGATCGAATACGAGCTTGGGATTTATTTCGTAGGGGGCTGGGGAATTGGCGTTGCGCCACGAAATATGTGTCTTATAAGTTCCGCTGAATCCAAATGCGTTGCCCGAGCGCGCCGCTTCGCAACCTAGTTCTATGCTTGAGAGTCGTGTGGCATTTCCAAGATGTTGAGCGTAAACTTGATCCGCTGACTGACCAACACGAACGTTGTCCTGAGTGCGGTACGCTTGCGCACCGGTCAAGAAGCTCGCAGCACCCTGCCCGTGGCCACAGCCGTCAACGTCACCGTTAATCCTAGCACGATTATGAGTGAGCCCCGAAAAACAGTTTAGATACTCACGTGCGAATGACAGTGGCCTTAATGTGTCGGGAAGATCGATAAGAGAACCTTCGCGTTCAGGGAACCAAGTCGGCAAATGAACACCATTGGGTACATACCAACAGCACATGCGAACTGGCGGTTTCACGTTGGCTGGCGTCGATGCTCGTGCAACGCCGCTCGAACTTTCCAGCCAAGGAAGTGCGACAGCTGCTCCAAGTCCTTGAAGCAGCGTTCGACGAGAAAAACTTGTTTCCATGAGTACCCCTTGAAGGTCGGACTTTTGCCAAAGCACTTTGATTATAGATTATTGTTGACTCGCTGCGTGCGCCGAAGTTCCTCGCGATTGAAACGTTCTACTGTGGACGATTCCGAAGATGAGGCTCTGAAAACGGTAATCATCAAGTTCCCATTTTTTTCGGATCTCTTCCACTGTACTGATGTCCTGCAGTTCTAGTCCGCGACCGAGGGAGTAAGTCATAAGATTCTTAATGATCGACCGACCGAATCGTTTCCGGCCAATATCAGTCAGCTTTTGTTTGAAGCTCTTCCCGTCCTCGAAAGCAATTCCCCCGGGAAACTCACCTGAAGCATCGATGGGGAATTGAGAATCGATCGTTCTCCATTGTCCGACCGCATTGTAGTTTTCTAATGCAAATCCAATGGGATCCATTTGTGAATGGCAGGAGGCGCAGGCGGGATTCTCTCGATGTTGGACGAGTCGTTCTCGAAGCGACGCTTCCTCGCTTGCACTGCTACTTTCGTCAAGCGTTTCCACCAGCGGCGGTGGCGGCGGAGGCGGCGTACCGAGGATCTGCTGCAAGACCCATTTCCCGCGTTTCACTGGGGAAGTTCGATTTGGATTGGATGTGACCGTCAGCACGCTGGCATGCGTGAGGACTCCTCCGCGCTGGCCATTGGAAACAGCAACCTTTACAAATTCTTCCCCACTGAAATTGTCAAATCCGTAGTGTGTGGCAAGCAATCGATTTACAAAAGTGTAGTCTGAATCAATGAACTCGAGCGCACTGCGGTTGTTCTGCAAGACATACGCAAAGTACAATTCGGACTCTCTTCGCATAGACTCGCGGAGTTCATCGTTGAAGCTCGGGAACAATTCCTGATCAGGTGAAACTTCGTCGAGCCGACGCAACTGAAGCCATTGTCCGCAGAAAGATTCGACGAAAGAACTGCTTCTGGGATCCTGGATCATCCGCGCGAGTTGTTCATCAAGGTTCTTTCGGAGATTCTCTTCGTCAGCCAAACGACTAAGTTCATCATCTGGCATGGTACTCCACAGGAAGTACGAGAGACGAGTAGCTAATTCGTGCTCACTGAGCAGATCTCCGGCGAGATCTCGATTGTTTTCATGTATAAACAAGAACTGCGGCGAGACCAACACCGCTGTAAGCACTAGCTGCATTGCATGTTGAAAACTCTCACCTTTGGTAACGGCGATGCGATAGATACTCATCAGCCGATCGATCTCTTCATCCAATGGTGGTTTGCGGAACGCACGCCGGAGGAGCAATCGCAGATTGTCTTCTGCAGCCATCTCCCGAGATTGATCGGTTAGGTAGTTAGCGGCTGCGAACGGCAGATCGGCGAGGCTTGGACCAAGGGCCGCGTTCTCGTTTGTCACAGGACCGCGCACCACCATTGAATCGACATGAAGACCAAAGCTATTGCCGTAGCGTTGGTCGCCGCTGACTGCCCTCGTCGAAGCTTCGGCATTTTCTGCAGCTCCGAACTCGCTGAGCACTCGGACCGTAACCTTGGTGTCTCCGTTCATTACGGAGATCCAGAATCTATAGACAACTGTTTCGTCTTGGACACGAATCGCAGCGACATTGCGGCGATCCTGCCCGAAACTGATTTCCAACAGTGGCGGCGTGACCGTTTCTGCAATGCCGACACGGACCAAGCTGAACTCGGTTAAATACAACCCCGGTGCAAGCGTGTGGTCGAATTCAACCGGCGCTTCCTTAGAAAGTGGGTACGTCTTTAACCCAATCAGCTCGATCGGTGGAAAGCCTTCTGCATCAGGTGTCCATATTGCTGCTTTCGCCGCTTGTTCGGCCGCAGACAGCAGCTTTTCAAAATGAACAGGCGATGTACTCAAGACTGTGCCAATATTATCGAAACCGTATCCAATCTCATCCGGCGGAAATTCTTTGGCTAGATCGATGTCGATGTTTAGCAAGTCTCGGATCGTGTTGTTGTATTCTGTTCGATTCAGTCGACGTGCGACCGGGGCTGTCGGTTGGCGATCCTGCTGCGAGAGAGACTGAACAAAATCGGTTTCAATCCAGTCAACGATGGCTTCAGTTTCTGAGATGTTTGGCTGCGGTGCATCTGGAGGCGGCATGCTTCGGGACTCTAAAACATCAAGGGCTTTGACCCAAAGTTCCCCGGCTTGCAAAGCTTCTTGTTCACTGGAATATGAATCGAGCGAGATACCCGCTTCTTCGCTGCCTTGCGAATGACATTCGATACAGTACTTCTGCAAGAAAGGACGCACGTCGGCTGCAAATCGGTCCGCAGCTTCATCGGCACGTGCATTACTAAAAGAAAGGACGCACGGCAGGATGGTGCAAGCGATTGCGGAGGGGAGCCATGGGTGCCAAGCCATTGTCTAGTTCTTTCAGGAGGGAAGCACAGTCGGTTTTTTCTAAACACCTTAGTTGTGCAAAAGGTGCGAATCGCTTCGAAACCGGTGTACTGTTGTGCCTTTGCGCCCTTGGATCAAGGGGCTTGGGCGCAGTCGGGGGATGTTGCGTCGTTTGGCTAGCTGCACATGATTTGCAAATAGCGATTGACTTGATGCTTGCTAGCGGATTCCGGTCTCGTTATGTCGAGGCCAATCACGCTCGGCTACTTTAGCGAAATGGCTAGCCTACCAAGGGTGGGAATTGGGAAGTTTGTCGTCTGGGGGAGCGTCACTGAGTATAAGGTTTCTCCGTCGAGTTGCAAAACTTAAAGTTTGAGCTTTTTGAACTGGCCGAGTTGCTAAAAGGATTGTGTATTTCTAGACTTGAGCCACAAGGTAGCTGGAAACTTGGGCATCGGATGGTTAGAAGTGACAGTTCTATGCTTTTGACGCATGGGGTGGTTGTTCTTCCTGCGCAGTTGGATGTTTTGTAATAAAAATCATGAATTCAAAACTAACTCACAAAGTTCATGGTCCAAGTTTTGTTGAGCTTAGGCGAGCGAGGGGTTGGTCGCAGGAGGAGTTGAGCCGGCGGGCGGGCTATTCGGAGCGAGTAATCCGCAAGGCGGAAGCGGGGGGAACGCTGCGGACAAGTACATTATTGAACATCTGCGAAGCGTTCTCGGAAGCTCAAGGATCGGTGACGATTGAAAACTTGACCTGTTCCATCGTGACCGTTGCCAAGTCGGTTGTCGAAGCTTACGACAATCATGGCCGTGAAATGTTAAAGTACTGCGGAGCCGATTTGACGGAAGACTTCGTTTATACAATTCATGCAGACCCGACTCGGGTGCCTTATGGTGGAAGTTGGCATGGTCTCACGGGCATGCAACGGATGCTCGACATATTTTTTGACATGTTTACGCGTCGCCCCGGCACTTTGGATGTTGCGTATTTAGTCGGCACGAATCGAGTTCACGCCCGATTTTTAGATCAAGCGATGTTCAAAGGCGAAGAAACTCCTCCCATTATCATCAACTTGCACTTAGAGTTTCGCGGCATGAAGGTATGCAAAATGGACAACGAATTCGACTCCGACCTTACCGTCAACACTCTTACGAAGATCGAAAACGCCACCTGAAAAGGTGTCAGGACTCGTTTTCACATCCTGTCGCACTCTGTTAGCCGTAAACTTAAGTTAGGTGCCTAAAAGTGCCTTCGTTGGTTCGAATATTTTCATACGCGATGCGATGCCGGCGTTTTGTGAGGCGCGTCAAGCCGTAGACGTTTGGTTGGTGCAGGCGTGAGTCGACGCGATTCGCTTGTGACTAACTGAGAAATAGACTCGTAATATTCGCACCAGGGAAGACTTCGTCGCATACCCGGCGAAATTCCACCCCCGCCGACGACAACTCGAACGCCCTCTGGCAGTTCCGCTTTTAACACATGATGTGACTCGAGAGCTGATTCGACGTCATTCACGTGAGTATGTGTTACCCAAACGAACTGAACTTTGAAATCTCTCGCAGCTTGTGCCAAAGACTCCGGTGGCAGGGAACTGCCGAAGTCTAGAGATCGCAACCCGGCGATTGCGAGACACAACGATACTAATTTTGACGAGAGAGATTCGCTGTTGGGCGCAAGGGCACAGCCGACTGCGATTATCGGTGCATTCTCTTCTTCAGTTTTAAAATGTGCGCGAAGCGTGTCGATAGCGCTGAGCGCCGTGTTCGTGCAAAGATGCTCTTGGTAGATTTCGATTTTATCGTCTCGCCATTTTTGCCCCAACCGCCACAAGGCTGGTATCAAATTCTCCTCAAGTGCTGCAATTAGCTCGAACGGCGTTTTAGAAGAGCGACTAAATAGCTTGGCAATCTCGAATGGCCTGTCTTGCAACATAAGGTCGTAAATTGCATCTGCGCTAATGTTCGACTTAAGCGCTGACCGTGGACTGGAGCTTTCTTGAGTTCGAAGAATCTTGGGGGCAAGTCGGTCAAGATCCATTCGCTCGATACGTCGATGTCCGCCAGGCGTTCGTACTATGGGAATTGATGCGGTATCGCACAGTCGTTTTAAAGTCGACGAGCTTACACCCATTAAGTCCGCAGCCTCTTGTACCGTCAGAAAGGTTTGTCTCATACGTTTGAGCTGTCTGCTACCGACGTGCGGCCTGTCGAAGAATTGAACGAAATAATCAGCATCGTTGTTTTAGTTTTAATGCATGTTATCAAGCAAATCGGCGGTCGACCCACACGGCTCTAGATAGGTATTCAACGATTGCGCGATTCAGCATTCTTTGCAGTTATTGCAGCAGCAGCATACTCACCAGCCAGATTGCCAGAGATCGCCCTACTATCATCACAACGCATCCTGACGGTCTTGAACGGTTTACAAACTGTTGAACTCATTGAATCGTTCAATTCCATGATGTGCGAAGCTTGAAATCCGTCAAGCTGATCGAGTGTCATACGATTGCACTCAATTTATTTTGCTCGAATCCCAATCCCAACGCATATATCTTGGCCAATCCAAAAACTTAACGCAAATGCTACGTCCGATTGTTTGAGCTCAACAAGATGACTATTGAAGATGACGAACTACTGAAAGAATTTGTGATCGAATCCCAGGAGCATCTCGCAAGTGTGGAGACTCAGCTTCTGGAGCTCGAATCCGAGACCGAAGGTGTGGACGTTGGAAAAGTCAACAATGTCTTCAGAGCAATACATTCAATCAAGGGTGTCGCTGGATTTCTTAATCTAAAGACGCTCGAGAGTCTAGCGCACCGCGAAGAAGAAGTACTCAACAAATTACGCAACAGCGAAGTGCGACCGACAAGTGAAGTTATCAATACGCTTTTGCGAGCGTCGGACTGCTTGAAGAGTTTGCTCGATACAATTGAGACATCGAACGAGCAAGATGTTTCCAAGCATATTCAAGCACTTGAGAGGTTGATGATCAACCCGACAAACTTGTTCAAAGGCTATAGCACGCCGCTCGTCCCCGATTTAAGTTCGCCGGGACTTGTGGCCGACCTTGAAGAAATGCAGGAAGGTGAGTCGCAAGACAAGACTCTTTCCGCTGACGTGCTTCGTGACTTCATGATCGAAAGTCATGACAATTTACAACAGTTCGAATCCTATCTCGTTGCTCTTGAGCAGCGGCCGCGCGATGTAGACCTGCTGAATTCAATCTTTCGGTCGGTTCACACGTTGAAAGGATCCTCGGGATTCTTGGGATTTGCAAAGCTTGAAGCGATCACGCATGCGGCGGAAAATTTGCTGAGTGAGCTTCGCACTGGTAGTCGAGTTCTGGATGCAGAAATTACGACGGCGCTGTTCAGCACCGGTGATCTCGTGCGTAAGCATCTTGAAAACATCGAAAAATGCCAGACCGAAGGCAGCTTTGAAGCTGACGAGTTGATCCGACTATTGACCACCCTACAAGTTACTCCAGCCGCTTCCCAAACGCAAAAGACTGAATCGGACATTCAAATGTTGGCTACGGAACAGGCACCTACGATTGTGGACGAAGTCCCGTTTTTGGCGCCGTCAACGCAAGAGGGTGCACCAGTGGAAGTGCAAAAACAGAATCCTGCACAGGAAGCATCCACCGTAGTTGGTGCTGCTGAGAGTACGATACGCGTCGACGTTGCTCTTCTTGACAAGCTTATGAACCGCGTCGGCGAGCTTGTGCTTGCACGCAATCAAATTCTTCAATGTTCAAACACGCTAGCGGACAACGATCTTCAGAGCGCTACGCAACATTTGAACCTCATTACAACGGAATTGCAGGAAGGAGTCATGAAGACTCGCATGCAACCAATTGGTAATGTTTGGAGTAAGTTTCCGAGGTTAGTGCGTGACCTTGCGACTATTTGCGGCAAGAAGGTTCGCATCGAAATGGAAGGTAAAGAAACGGAGCTTGATAAGACCATTATTGAGGCTATCAAAGACCCGCTGACTCACCTAGTCCGTAACAATGTCGACCATGGAATCGAGTCGCCGGAAGTTCGAATCGCCAATGGAAAGGACGCAGAAGGTTGCTTATCCTTGCGTGCCTACCATGAAGGTGGCCAGGTAAACATTGAAATTTCTGATGATGGAGGCGGGTTGAACTTGCCGGTCATCAAGCGGAAGGCATTAGAGAAAGGGCTGATCACGGCGGAGCAAGCGTCGCGAATGCAAGATGGTGATGCGGCTCAGTTGATCTTCCTTCCGGGATTTTCGACGGCAGAAAAGGTCTCCAATGTTTCTGGACGAGGCGTCGGGATGGATGTCGTCAAGACAAACATTGAGAAGATCGGAGGTACAGTCGACATAACGACGCGATCGGGCGAAGGCACATCGATCAAGATTAAGATTCCCTTAACTCTTGCCATAATTCCTGCGCTCATTATCTCCAACCACGGGAATCGATTTGCAATACCGCAGGTCAACCTATTAGAGCTCGTGCGCATTGAAACAACAGATGAAAAGCCTGGGATTGAATGGGTCCAGGGCGCTCCAGTGTATCGCCTACGGGGCCGTCTACTTCCGCTGGTTTACTTGAGCAAGATTCTAAAATCCAAACATCCTTCCGAAGCGATCGAAGGCAGCATGAACATTGTCGTGTTACGTGTTGACGACGGCCAGTTCGGATTGGTTGTTGATCGGATTCTGGATACAGAAGAAATCGTTGTAAAGCCAATGGCAAAACAGTTGAAGGGTGTTCCTGTTTTCGCGGGGGCAACGATCATGGGCGATGGAAAAGTCGCTCTGATTCTAGATGTTCTTGGACTAGCAAATAGTTCGCAGGTTGTGTCCAAAGATCGCAATCGATCGCTGATTGATTCCAGCGGTCGCAAAAAAGAAAGCAGTGGCTTTATCCAACAGCTACTCGTCTTGGGAGTTGGGTTGCAGCATCGACTGGCGTTACCGATATCGCAAGTTGCGAGGCTCGAACAGATACCCATTAAGACGATCGAATTCACGAATAAGCGAGAAGTTGTTCAGTATCGCGGACAGATTCTTCCGCTGGTTCGTCTCGCAGATGTCTTTGGCATAGAGGAAGAAGAGGTGCCGCCTCCTGTCGAATCATCGTTTGAAATGGAATTTGGCGATCCACTCGCGTTTGGAGAACCAATTGAAGAACTTGAGCCGTCACTCAACATCGTCGTATATGTCGAAGACGACCACAGCTACGGACTAGTAGTTTCGCGCGTTATAGATATCGTCGAAACCGAAGTTGCCGTATCGACCGAGGGGCAATGTGACGGACTGATAGGTTCCGCGATCATTCATGATCGAGTAACTGATTTGGTCGACCTACCAGCAATTATCAAGCAGCGTCGATTCAATTCCGAACATACCAAACAATCTACGTTATAGAGGAGTTCTCCATTTTGGATACTACACGACAGGTTTGTACGTTCTATCTCGATGACCAGATGTATGGCGTTGATGTTCAGTCCGTACAAGAAGTGATTCGCTACCAAGAGATGACGGAGATCCCTCTGGCGCATGAAGCAGTTGTTGGACTCATCAATCTTCGCGGCCAAATCGTTACTGCGATTGACATTCGTAAGCGGCTATGCCTTCCAGAACCGCCTGAGTCTCAGTTGCCGATGAATGTTGTGGTGCGGAGCGACGACGGTGTAATCAGCCTTTTGGTTGATCAGATTGGCGACGTGCAAGAAATTGATCCAGAGAATCTGGAACCGCCCCCGAGGAATCTTCTCAACGGCTCTCGCGAGATGATCCTTGGTGCGTACAAGCTAGCTGATCGACTGATCCTCATTTTAAATACGGAGCATGCGTTGAATGTGAATTAACAAGTGCTCGCTGATTCATCTACCAAAAAACAACAACCATTTCTCGTACAATTCAATAGTCACAAACTCCTGATTCCGATAGGCAAAAACAATGGCAACTGCAACACAAACCAAAAAACCCGCTTCCAAGACTGTGGCGAAAAAAGTAACGGCGACTACTAAGGCACCTGTAGTACGCAAGAACAACGACGCGGAGCTTGAGAGTTTCAAAGCCCAGATCGATAAACTCAACGAAGAACGTGAAGCGATGCTCGCGGAGATCAACGAGCTGCGCGTGCGAGTTGATATCGTCAACTTAACAAGCATCGTTTCAGAATCAGATCTCAAGGGCGACATTGTTTCGATCAACGACAAATTCGTCGAGATATCGAAGTACAGTCGCGAAGAACTGATCGGCGCACCTCACAGTACGACTCGTCACCCAGACATGCCGAAGGAAGTGTTCAAAGAGTTGTGGTCGACGATCGGTCGTGGTAAGACGTTTCGAGGTGTGATCAAAAACCGAGCCAAAGACGGAACTCCGTACTACGTCGACGCTGTTATCGCACCTGTAATGGGACCCAATAACAAGCCTCTGAAGTATATCGGAGTTAGGTATGATATTACCGACGCAGAAATCGAACGCCAGAATGCCAAGGGAATTCTATCAGCAATTGACAATTCGTTTGCCTACAGCGAATTTGATGTTAAGGGCAACATTCTTACGGCGAACGAGAATTTCCTCAAAGTAATGGGCTACAGCCTAACCGATCTTGTCGGAAAGCATCATCGGGTGCTCGTCGAAAATTCATACGCGAACTCCAATGCTTACCTTGAATTTTGGAACGATCTTAACGCAGGACTAAGCAAATCATCTGTATTCAAACAGATCGCGAAAGATGGTCGCGAAGTATGGACACAGTCAGTTTACGCGGCCGTCAAAGACGAAATGGGACGTGTGGTGAAGATCGTTGCAATCGCGACTGATATTACTGCAGATCGTTTACAATCTGCTGACTTTGAAGGACAGCTTGCTGCAGTCAGTAAATCGCAGGCAATCGCGGAGTACTCGCTTGATGGCACAGTGTTGAAATCGAATGATAACTTCATCGATACGCTGGGCTACTCTTTCGAAGAGATTAAAGGCCGTAACCACAGTATGTTTGTCGACGAGGCCGAACGTCAAAGCCCAGTCTATCGCGAGTTTTGGGCAAAGCTTAAAAAAGGCGAGTTCGTATCTGCCGAGTACAAACGAGTGGGCAAGGGTGGCAAAGAAGTCTATCTGCAGTCATCATACAATCCGATTCTGGATCTCAATGGCAATCCGTTCAAGATTGTTGAGTTCGCCACTGATTTGACTGAGCAAGTTGCTTCTCGCAATGAAATGCGGAAAAAAGTCGACTATCTTCTAGAACTCGCTTCCAAAGGCGACTTGACTCAAAACATCGAAGCAACTGGAGATGATGCGATCAGTCAGATTTGTCGCGGGTTAGGCGAATTCTTTGGCGAACTTCGCAAAACCATCTCGTCGATGGCTGACAACGCGGCGGCTCTATCTGGTGCATCGGAAGAACTTTCGTCGGTTAGTTGTCAGATGAGCTTGAATGCAGAAGAAACTTCGGCGCAAGCCAACGTTGTTTCTGCTGCTTCGGAGCAAGTGAGCCAGAACGTCAAGACGGTTGCTACAGGCGTCGACGAACTGAATGCAGCAATTCGCGAGATCGCTATGAACGCTGGCGAAGCAGCCAAGGTGTCTCAACAAGCTGTTTCAATCGCGGCAACTACCAACCAAACCATTTCGAAGCTCGGTCAAAGCAGTTGCGAAATTGGTAAGGTTGTTAAGGTAATCACGTCGATCGCGGAGCAAACGAATCTACTAGCTCTTAACGCTACAATCGAAGCGGCGCGAGCCGGTGAAGCTGGTAAGGGGTTCGCTGTGGTTGCCAACGAAGTCAAAGAACTTGCCAAAGAAACTGCGAAGGCAACGGAGGATATTAGCAAGAAGATCGATACGATCCAAAGCGATACTCGCGGTGCAATCCATGCCATTCGGGAAATCAGTGATGTGATCACCTCGATCAATGACATCTCGAATACTATCGCAAGTGCAGTTGAAGAGCAAACAGCGACTGCGAACGAGATGGGACGCAACGTAGCCGAAGCGGCTAAGGGCACCGTCGAAATTGCTCAGAACGTAGCGAATGTTGCTGTTGCGGCTGACAGTACGACTCAGGGTGCAAACAATACACAGCAAGCTGCCGCGGAACTGGCTCGTATGGCCACGGAGCTACAATGCTTGGTTTCCCGCTTTACGTACTAAACTTAGGTTGACCAAAGTTAGCCCGAGAATGTAAATCAATAGAACGGTCGTCAAGTATATCGCTTGACGGCCGTTCTTGCATTTACTGAAGGTGCACTTGAGCAACTTCCGACTGGTCCGTCAATCAATCTCTACGATTTTGGCGGCGCGGTTGGTTTTTCTTTTGCGCGTACTCGGCGACGTCTTTCGCTGCTTTAGTTTCTGTGCCAGCTTCTTCGAGAAATCCCAGGTCTCGAATCCAGTTGATATAAGTTTCCGGCCAAGTACCAAATGGAATACCGTTTCTTGCACCGATAGAACCGCCGTGACCTCCTCTTGCGTAAATATGCATTTCCAAGTTTGGTACGCCTGCTTTCAACATTGGATTAAAATAGTCCGCAGCCCAAATGGCGTGCACGCGATCGTCGGCTCCGGCGCAGACAAGATAAGAAGGCGGCACATTCTCTGGGATCTTTGTCTCGGGCGCTTTCGTAAATGGTGTTGGACCAGGGTAAACCAAACCTACAAAATCTGGGCGAGCTGACACTTCACGAAGTGGGTCGGCTTCGTCCTTATTATCGTTCTGGAATCCATCAAAAAATAATGCTGCAGGTGCGACAAGCTCCGCTCCGGCGGAAAACCCAAGTGCTCCAATTCGATTTGGATCCAGTTTCCACTCGGCTGCACGTGATCGCACTATACGGATCGCTTGAAACATATCATCAACGGCATCTTTCGTTGGCTCGTAGCCATCAACGCGCAATCGATTGCGAAGAACAACGGTAGAGATACCTTGCTTTGCAAAAAACGGAATCATATCGTATCCCTCGGGGCCGACCCAAAGAATGTTGTGTCCGCCGCCAGGAGCAACAATTACGACAGTACCGTTCTGTTCACGATTGTCGGCTAAATGCACTTCAATCGACGGGTTGTGGATGTTGATTGTCGTTAAAAGTTTAGTCGCGTCGGCGTTGGTCGAGTTGTATCTTTCCGCCTCATGAATCCGGTCCTTGTTCAATTTGGACGAATCGGGTGCATATAATGGCAATACAATGCCGCCATCGACTGCAGGTTGCGGAACAAAAGGACCATCGACAGTACTTCGTTCGGTTTCTTGCGCGTGGCAAGCGACCCCGCTTAAGAGAAGTAAGATGCTGGCGATTTGGTAGAAGTGAGATGAACGTCGAAGCATGTGGAAGGATTCCTTTTCGGGAGTCTGTTTTGAGGATTCAGTGGCGGGGAGCTAAGATTGTAATCAACTTTTGATCCTTGCGTGACTTGGCTACGGTCGCCCACTACCCCGGCTAGCCATTAAAATAGTACTTTGGACAAGTGAAAGTTCCGTGGAAGCTTTGGAAGCCCACTGGCTCGAGCGGTAGACTTGGGTTCAAATTTGCAGACACATTGTTATCTAATTGAGAGGTTGATTATGCGTTATCTATGCAGTTTATTGTTCGTATTTTCGCTGGTCGGTAATTTATCGGCTGAAGTCCAAACAAAGTCAGTCACGTATCAGGACGGTGATGTCCAGTTGGTAGGCTTCGTCGCTTGGGATGACACTAAAGCATCGTTGGACGGTGCTCGAAAAGCCCCAGGGATACTGATCGTGCATCAGTGGCTAGGTCTCACGGATTATGAAAAGAGCAGAGCCCAGCAGCTTGCTTCCCTTGGTTATGTAGCCTTTGCCCTCGACATTTACGGCGAAGGCAACAAGCCGGCGAGTGTTCAAACGGCCGGCGCAGTTGCTGGAAAATTTAAAGCAGATCGAGACCTTTTCCGACGACGACTGAATCTTGGGCTCGAACAGTTAAAATCGCTCAATGCCGTTAACTCGACGAAGGTGGCGGCGATCGGTTACTGTTTCGGAGGTACGGGTGCTATTGAGCTAGCGAGGTCTGGCGCTGACATCCGCGGCCTTGTAAGCTTTCACGGTGGACTAGATTCGCCAAATCCAAACGACGGCAAGAACATTCAAGCGAAGATCTTAGTTTGCCATGGAGCTGATGATCCATTTATGACCGCGGCTGATATTGACGCCTTCAAGGGCGAGCTGAATGAAGCTGGAGTCGATTGGCAGATGATCTATTACGCCAATGCAGTGCATTCCTTCACGCAGCCAATGGCTGGCAATGACAACTCTAGAGGCGCGGCTTATAACGAACTGGCGGACAAGAGGTCATGGGAAGCAATGCGAGTGTTTTTCGACGAGATTTTCGCCGAGTAAACTTCAGTTCACGTCGCAGTGCATACTTGTTAGCAGCCTGATAGGTAAACTTACTGGCTGCCGAGCTTTTGCGAGACAAGTGACAAGATTGAATCCGCCGAACTCATTTCGCCGACAGCAGTGGAGCTAGGGAAAAGAAGCTTCGGGATTGCACCGGAGCCAGCACGGCTATAAAGTTGGACATTCTTTTCGATGTATTTGCTCGGCAAGCCGCTTTGTAGTTGTTTCTGCAATTCCTCTTCACCAACCAGGCGTGCAGCTTCTTCTCTTGCCGCAGTTGCGTCTGTGCTATGCTCGAATAGCCAGTCATGAAAAGAGGTGAACTTACCTGAATCAATTCGCCAAACAGCAATTGCTAGTTCAGCGAGTTCGCAGGCTTGACTATGCTGCGCAGCGTTTGATTTAACAGTCGAGTTGCATTTCGAGTTCATGGGAACCGGCAGTGCAACGACTGCAAGTTTGCCGCCGCTTCGCTTCATCGCTTCCTTCAGCGCCACGTGGGTCTTTTGGCAATGTGGACAAGTGTAGTCGTACAGCTCCGCTATGATCTGCTCCGCTTCAGGATCTCCAACTACGGGCCATTTGGAAGGCTCAAGCTGCAGGCTATTCAGAACAGTGATCGTGCGGGGTTGATCATTCTCGGCTGCGACCTCATCGGCTGCCGTTGCCGAAGCGTCGCTGACTTGTGAGTTGATCAGCATTTGCGGCGAGATTAACGTAATCGCAGCGATTTGCCAGTTTGAATCAGATAGTACGGCGGCGGTTGGCGGTTCGAACAGATTGTCTGATTCGTCATTGGAAATCTCAGCATCATCCGACTCTGGTGCGCCGAAGAGAAAAGGTTCAGACTCTGGGCTATCTAGTTGTGTATGCGTTGAAGATGGCACATCGTAATCGATAACTTCGAAGCTAGCGGGTTCGGGCGCCAAAATCTGCGCAGTTGCTAGACCAGATGTTAGGACTACTGCTGCTGAGGCAAGTGTAATAAATCGAACCAACGAGAGTTTCTCGGTCGAGAGCATCGTGGCGGCAAAACCAAGTCCGCATGCGTGCGCGACCAGGCAATAGGGGCATAAGTGTTCGAGCCAGAAAACTTGCAAGGAGATAAACCAAAGAGCAGCTAGTCCCGCGCAGAACGAAGCACCGATTAGGAGGTTGTTTCGGAACCGAATAGCCATGCTGTTGGAACTTGGTAATGCAAGAGCGAGAAGCACAGTCGCGTAGAGGGCGATGGACAGAATACTGACAGGCACCCCGAGGATGCTTGAGAATTTACTGTTAAGAACATGCCCGCAATCAAAAACATCACCTCCGCATCCGGCAACCTTGGATGAGGTCAAACTGGCCCACGCAAGGTATCCGCTAACGCTCAACGCAACAATACTTAGCAGTGCGACGATCCAATTTCTATCAATTTGACCGAAAAAGGTGCGGGACCTCGAGTGGACGTCCGCAGTTCTCGCGCCGGCCGACTTGCCCAGCGTGATTGAGTGAGTGTTCAAGTAGGCTGAGTTGTGCGTGTGAGACATCGAATGTCCTTTTAAAAAGGGAAGCGGTTACATCATGCCGCTGAGCAATCCTCATGCCATGCTCCATTTGGATGAATGTTATTATCCGTATCTCGATTGCAGTCGCCCTTACGTGAGTAGGCGGCGTCCGGCCGATCTTGTCGTGCACTGCTTCCTTTTGCACGGCGGAAATCGCAACAAGGGCTCTTTGTTCATTGGTAACACGTGTTAAGTTAAAAGGACAAACAAACTAGGTACTTTGTTCGTTAACGCTTGTCTTGGGAAAGAATCAATATGTCGGAATCCATCAAATCGCTCATCAGCACGGGCACCAAGCTATATCTTGATTCGGTCAAGCCGGAGCTTGTCAAACAAAACATTGAGTGGGGGGCGGTAGGTGCGA
Source organism: Njordella aestuarii (assembly GCF_056494165.1). Lineage (NCBI taxonomy): Bacteria > Pseudomonadati > Planctomycetota > Planctomycetia > Pirellulales > Pirellulaceae > Njordella > Njordella aestuarii. The sequence goes on along the minus strand of NZ_CM151397.1, from coordinate 3,695,409 downwards.
CTAGCAATCCAATCATCATTTCAGAGCTTATCAAAGGTGGAGCTTATGATGATGAGATTCAGGCGATGATTAGCGAAGGTAAGTCCGATTACGAGATCTGCTGGGCGGTCAACGACAAGATCGTATCATCGGCGCAAGATGCTTTTTTGCCGATTTGGAAGAAGACCAAAGGCAATGCAGGTTGGGTGAGTTTTGAGATCGATCCAATCTTGGAAGATGTCGAAAATGAAATCGATCACAACAAGCGTGTTTCCGAATACGTCCGCTTAGGAAGTCAGTGGTCGGAAAAGCAGGAGAATCGGATGATCAAAATTCCTGCAACACCAGCAGGTATTGAAGCGCTTGAGCATCTTGCTCAACAAGGCGTTACGCTGAATGTGACATTGATCTTTACGCAAAGCCAGTATGAAGCAGCTCGCGACAGCGTTTGGCGTGGAGCACAGCGTGCCGAGAATACCGACAACTTCAAGAGCGTGTACAGTATCTTTGTGTCACGAATTGACCAATATACTGCCAAGCATTGTGCGGGTTTAAGTGAAGAAGCGCAGGGAATGTATGGAATCCTCAACGCCAAGCGTCTCTTTGCGATGAATGAAGAGTTTTGGAGCCAGCATAAGCTGCCGTTGGAACAAGAAATTATTTTCGCAAGCACAGGAACCAAAGATCCCAAAGATCCACCTTGGAAGTACGTTGACGCCCTGGCCGGTGATGGCATCCAGACGAACCCTCCGGCCACTAACGAGGCGATTGCAGAGAGTGGCCGCAAGTTCGAAAGTCGCGTTCGTGAGCTGCCATCAAAAGCGATTCAAGAGGAACTAGATGCGGCAATTAACGTGCAACACTTGGAAGAAACGCTGATGTCGGAGGGACTTGAAAAGTTTGCGACACCGCAGAAAAAACTACTTGAGGCTGTCGCCAAGGCTCGTGGGGAACTGCAAGCTCGCTAGGCTTCTGCCGATAGCATTTCGAAGACCAGCGGGACCTGTTTGGTGGCAGGTCCTATGTAGTGCTCGTCAAATGCTGAACTAATCTGAGTCTGTTCGGCGTTGATTTCAATGCGTCGACAGTCGGGGCGTGTTTCTGAAACAAAACCGGCAGCGGGATAAACATTCCCCGAAGTTCCGATCGCCACAAACACATCGCACGCTCGGATTTTGGATATGATGCGGTTCATATGAAGTGGCATTTCGCCGAACCACACGATGTTGGGGCGAAGTCGACCTTTTGACAGAGGATCTTCGGGATGAGGCGTATACTCGTCAATGTCACCGTGCCATGCGTAGGTTTTGCCCGTGTCCAAGCAACGCGCCGAGAGTAGTTCGCCATGCATATGCAAAATCTGCCTACTGCCAGCTCGCTCGTGTAAGTTGTCTACGTTTTGTGTGACCAACAAGAAGTCCGTTGGGAAACGATGTTCAAACACGGCGATGGAGATGTGAGCTGAATTCGGCGCGATCGATGCCTCTTGCAACTGCCGCCTTCGCTGGTTGTAAAAATCGTATACCAGCCTTGGGTTTCGCTCGAACGCTTCCGGGCTACAAACGTCTTCAACACGATGGCCTTCCCATAGACCGTCAGCGTCACGGAAAGTCTTCAAACCGCTTTCTGCGCTCACCCCGGCACCGGTCAAAACGACAATCTTCATCTTACTCCCGCGTTTCTTCTTGAGCGTGTTTCGAAAGATTTTCGTCGATGATCTTTCCCCAAATTGCGTAACCCTCTGCATTCAAGTGGAGCAGATCCTCTTGGAAATATTTTGAAATCGGTAATCCCTTTTCGTCGAAATAGCGGTCTCGAGTCGGGATGAAATGTGTGTTAGTTAGTTCTTTCGTGAGGGAAGCGATGCCGTCATTCGCCTTAGCGATTGTTTCCCAAACCGAGAATCTTTTGGGAGTCGGCGTGATCTCAATGAAAAAGATCGGTGCAGTTGGAATCGCGATCCGAATCCTTTCAACTACATAGCGTGAAATTCGGACAACTTCTTCTGGTTCTTTATCCTTTTCGTCGTCTCCCGAGATATCGTTTGCAACAAAAATGACCACTGCTTGCGGGTCGTGTCCAGCTATCAGGCGATCAATGTAGACAGCCAAGTCGCTGAAACGAGCTCCTCCATAACCTCTTCGGACCGGTTTGTGATTGGGCAGATCTTTTTCGATTGAATCCCAAAGTCGAATGCTTGAAGAACCAAGAAAGAGTACATGTTCTTGCGTTGCGACTTGATCGTTGTTCTGGGCTTCTAGCTTCGCAATGTCAGGCTCCCACTTAGTCGCTTCGTCCCGATAAGCGGCGATTGGATCAGCTTGCAGTTGAGCGACGAAGAGCAGTGTTGCGAGAGCTTTTAGTAGCACGATGACCTCTTGAGGCAGGTTCGTTGAAAGAAACTTGGTTGAGCAGGTAGTTCAATTCTGGATAAGCTAGTTTAATCGAAGCCGGTGAAGGGATCGACCCGGAGGAACCAGAATGATTACTCTCGTTTCCAGCCCAGACTCGTTCCCAGGCTCCGCCAGGGAACGCACTGTCTTCGAGGCTCTGCCTCTCTTTTGGCATAAGGGTTAACCGAGCACATGCGCAGGCAGAGCCTGCAGTGCAGTGGGTTACCAGGCAGAGCCTGGTAACCAGTATTTTCACTCGTGCGGAGCTCGGACTCGTTCCCAGGTTCCGCCTGGGAACGCACTGTCTTCGAGGCTCAGCCTCTCTTCAGGTACAACGGTTAACGGAGCAAATGCGCAGGCAGAGCCTGCAGTGCAGTGGGTTACCAGGCAGAGCCTGGTAACCAGTATTTTCACTCGTGCGGAGCTCGGACTCGTTCCCAGGTTCCGCCTGGGAACGCACTGTCTTCGAGGCTCAGCCTCTCTTTTGGCATAACGGTTAACCGAGTAAAGTCGAGCTGCCGAAGTACTAGAATGTATCTTCGCTGATTGTAAGTTCAGCAAGGTGCGGTAAAACATTGCACAAAGCAACTGGCGGATTTCCGTACGGTGATTGTCTACCTTGGAAACAACTAAATGGCATCCCTATCCAAAGTACTACTTTTCAAACGCAATGTTGCCTCGGATGTAGACGACACTCGTTTGCGCCGCGTGTTGGGACCCGTCCAGCTAACGCTGCTAGGGATTGGGGCCATCATCGGCACGGGAATCTTTGTGCTGACAGGTACTGCGGCTGTTGGATCCGCTGGTCATCCCGGGGCGGGGCCTGCAATTGTTCTGTCTTTCATCATAACGGCGATTGCCTGTGGTCTAGCTGCCGTTTGCTATGCCGAATTTGCATCGATGGTTCCTGTGTCTGGCAGTGCTTACGCTTATGCATATGCATCGTTCGGCGAAATATTTGCTTGGATCATTGGTTGGGACTTGGTGCTCGAATATGCCGTTGGTAACGTAGCAGTTGCGATTGGCTGGGCAGATTATATGCAGACGTTATTACATTACATTGGCGTAGAGTTTCCGGCTTGGCTGTCGATCGATCCGATGAGTGTTCGTCACATCTTAGCGGAACAAGCGACTCATACAGCGGCGCAAGTTGAACTTGCTAAAGCCGCAGTGGCCTCGGCACCACATCTTGGAATACCGATCATTTTTAATCTGCCAGCGTTCTTAGTGGTATTCATCATCACAGTCCTCCTCATGATAGGTGTGAAGGAATCCGCTACAGTCAACGGAATCTTGGTCGCACTTAAAATAGCTTTGATTGGAATGTTTCTTTATTTCGGGCTCAAGCATGTGGACTTTGATACTCACTGGCAAGACTTTGCACCAAATGGAGTCAAAGGAGTCCTCACTGGATCGGCCTTAATCTTTTTCGCTTACATCGGTTTTGATGCCGTATCGACGACTTCTGAAGAGTGCAAGAACCCGCAACGAGATGTGCCAATTGGAATGTTTGCTTCGCTCGCGATTTGTAGCATCTTATACGTCGCTGTAGCCGCAGTCTTAACTGGAATGGTTCCATTGCAGATGCTTGATAACGCAAGTCCGGTTGCTGAGGCGTTGAAGGCCGTAGGAGAACATCGAGTAGCCCTGATACTTTCGTTGGGCGCCGTGCTGTCGATGTTCAGTGTATTACTGGTTCTTCAGTTTGCTCAAAGTCGCATTTTATACGCTATGAGTCGCGATGGTCTGCTTCCGAAGTTTCTGAGTTCGACTCATTCGCGGTTCTCGACTCCAATATGGGCCACGATTGTGACTGGATTGATGGTGGGCATTCCGGCTGCGTTTATAGACATCGCTTTGGCCGCAGAGCTAACTAGCATCGGAACGCTATTCGCTTTTGCGTTAGTCGCGGGCGGCATTTTGATTTTGCGAGTGGAACAGCCAGGGATTGAGCGAAAATTTCGCGTGCCGTTCGCTTACTTTGTGTGCCCAGCATGCATCATCATGTGTGTCGGCCTGATGCTGCAGCTTCCAGCTGCAACGTGGTGGCGATTCGTTGTCTGGATGGCTGTTGGCATGTTCTTGTACTTTGGTTTTGTTATTCCTCGTCGTATGGCAGCGTAATTTTATGGACGTTGGTTTTCCCGCTCTTGAAAAACCGCTTGATATGCTCGTTGTTGCCCCGCATCCCGACGATGCTGAACTCGGCATGGGCGGAACTATAGTTAAAATGTTGCGTGCTGGATGGCGAGTTGGAATTCTTGATCTGACTACGGGCGAACCAACGCCACATGGAACGCCAGAGCTTCGCATTGAGGAAACTCAACGAGCGACCGAGCACCTGCAACTGACGTGGCGACATAACGCTGGCATGCGCAATCGGTTTCTAGAGCCTACTTTAGACAACCGCGCGGTCCTAGCTAATATTTTTCGAGCAGTCAGACCGCGATGGTTGTTTGCTCCGTACTGGGAAGATGCCCATCCGGATCATCTTGCAGCAACGCAGCTGGTGGATGGCGCGAGATTTTGGTCTAAGTTGAGCAAGAGTGAATTGCTCGGTGAGCCCTTTCATCCAGAACGTATCTTCAACTACTATTGTGTGCATCTGAAGCTAACGCCACAGCCGGCATTTATTGTCGACATTACAGCGGAATGGGAAGTAAAGAAGGCGTCGATCGCAGCCTATCAAAGCCAGTTCGTGGCAGGTCGTAGTCAAGAGTGGCCGACCTTTCTGGACCGAATGGAGCACGAATCGCTCTACTGGGGGAAAGCGATCGGCAAGACTTACGGCGAACCGTTCACATCTCGCGAACCTATCGGCCTTATGGATCTCCAGTCTCTGATCTAGCGCACTTCATTTTAACGCGCCGATTTGAATAACCTGTATGGTGCTTTTAGAGCGGAAAAACGCCGAAGACGACGCAGGCGATAGTCATAACGACGGAAGCGAAAAACAAGTAAGGTATCGTAAATCGCTGATGCTGCCAAAGTTCGATTCCGGAGAGACCGACGAGCAGAAATGTGGCTGGCGTCAACGGGCTGACTGGAAAACCGGTGGTCATTTGTCCTAGCAAAGCACCTTGAGCAATCTGCGTGGCTGGCACTTGCGACTCAACGCCAATGCTTGTTAAGACTGGGAGTACGCCAAAGTAGAATGAGTCAGGGTCAAATACGAGGCTCATCGGCATCGATAAGATACCAAGAGTGAACGGCAAATGTGCCACTGCATTTTGTGGGAACAACGTGACTGCCGCCTGGGACATGGCGTTGAGCATGCCAGTTTCATTGAGTATACCAGTGAACGATCCAGCAGCGAAAAGGATGCTTGCCATCAGTAGAGCCGTTTTCGAATGAGCCTCGATAACGGCTTTTTGGTTCTGAACTGTCGGGTAGTTTATAAGCAGTGCGATCGCCGTACCCAGCATGAAGGCAACGGCTGGGTGAGCATAGCCGCTGATCAATGCCGTCAATAAGACTAATGTGATAGCTGCATTGAGCACGACGAGCTTAGGACGACGTAAGAATTTTTGTCTTTCATCAAGCGAAGGCAAGTGAGCAGTTACCTCGATGGGCGCGAGCGCCGCTCCGTCAAACTTCAGTCGTTTCTCCTCTCTCCTGCCGAGCCAGAATGCGACTCCGCCCACGTAGATTAAGCCGACCCCTAGGACCGGCAGCAACGGCATGAAGATTTCAGCTACCGGAACTTTCAAAGCCGCCGCGGCGCGAATCGTAGGCCCGCCCCACGGCAACATATTCATTACACCTGCAGCCAATGAAACCACGCAGGCTAGAACACGAATATCCATGCCCAAGCGTTTGTAAAGTGGTAACATGATCGGGACGGTCGTCAAAAACGTGGTAGCCCCCGATCCGTCTAACATTGTCAACGCCGTAAGTACAGCAGTGCCTAACGTTATACGGGATGGTGAGGTGCCGACAGCCTTGAGGACGCGATGAACGATCGGATCGAACATGCCTGCATCGGTCATAATTCCGAAATATAGTATCGCGAACATGAACATCGCAGCAAAAGGTGCAATGTCCTTTACTCCCTTAAGAACGAAGTCTGTTGTCTGCAAGCCAAAACCAGCAACGAGAGATGCGACCACTGGAACAGAAATCAATGCGACCAACGGCGACATCCTATTGGTAAGGATGAGCAGTAAAAGAGCGGCAATTGTCGTTAAGCCTAACGCAGCAAGCATATGATTAAGCCTGTCGGTCTGTGTTAATTAAACTACGGAGTTCGGTCGGCACTTCAATTTCCGCATCTAACATCAGAAACGATAAGCACTTACCGTGTGTATCCAGCCCCAATGATTCGTTGACGCCTCCATCTAACGCGCCGTCAATTACGAAGTTTAGAGCATGAAGCTTAGTGAGTACGAATCGTTGGACACGAGCGGGCTTCCGATAGCTGAAGATCTCCGCGACTCGGTCAACGGTTAACTGTTCGACGAGCACTGGAAAGAATTCTTCTCGGTAAGCAATAACACTTATATTGGCCGTGTCACCTTTATCACCCGACCGTCCGTGTGCTAATGCGTGAATTTTGACACGAGTCTTAAGTTCAGTCATAAAGCTACTCCAAAAAGCCAAAGGACGACGAAACTTTGTCTCGCGGCACAAGGCACGAAACGGAATGAAGTCTCGACCGAATCGCAGTCCGAACGCCTCCGCCGCCGGCGGGTCCACACGTGTAAAGGGCGGTGACCTCACGGAGCATTTGTTCGACGGTCGATCGATCAGCATGGCTGCCTGCTATACGGAGGCGGACATCGTTCGAGGTGATTTGTGATTTATGTGTTTGAGCGCGATTCTTGTCGTCCCCAAACACGCTGATAACTCCAATAAGGTCGAAGCGTAGCTCGAGTTCGCTGCCTACTCGACGTTGGACAATGTCGGCCGCCAACCTAGCACGCATCTCAGCGTTGGGGCCTGCGAACGAGATTTCTCCTTCCCCCAGCCATCCTCCGTTGTAACACACTAGTGCCTTTAAAGTGTCCGTGCGAGGATGGCCTTCGACGTCATGTAGAGCAACACGATTCTCTCCAAGCTGCGTCACATACGCCTGAGAAATATCTGCAACGACGTCCGGAGTAACGTAGGCCGCCGGATCATGAACTTCGTACAACAATTGCTCTTTTACAGTGCGCAACGAGACTTCGCCTCCGGTTCCATCGGGTTTTGTAATTATTGTGGTTCCGTCTGAATCGATTTCGGCTATGGGATAGCCGACAGCGTGTAAATCGGTAACAGTTTTAAAGGGTGGGTCGGCAAAGTAACCGCCTGTCACTTGAGCACCACATTCGAGCAAATGTCCAGCCATGGTTGCACGCGCTAACCTTTGCCAGTCGTTTTGCGACCAGTCAAAGTGAGCGAACGCTGGCCCCAGAACCAGCGATGGGTCCGCAACTCTGCCAGCAACGACGACTTGTGCACCTGCACGCAGCGCGTCGGCAATGGATTCGGCACCCAGATATACATTTGCACTCACAAGATCACTGGGGTCTATTTCTTCGTCGATGAATTCGTTCAAGATCTTTCTGCCTCGCGGATCAGAAAAATCATCACCGTGAATGATGGCGATTCGCAATGGTTGTAGACCTAACTCATGTGCAATCGATTGAATTTTTACAGCAGCGGCCGTTGGGTTGGCGGCACCAAAATTACTAACGATAGGAATCGAATGCTCAGTGGTTCTTTTAAGAATAGGTCGGACCATCGGATCGAGAAGTGGCGCGTAGCCTTTGGTGGCGTCGTTGCGACGGTCTAGTTGCGACAATGCGAGAGTACGTTCAGCTAGCATTTCGAAGACAAGAACACCAGACTCACCACTCTTGATCATCGTTTCGACGATCGGACCTGCGCTATCGGTCCGGTCTTGCCCGAAGCCAGCGGCACATCCGACAAGAAGCTTCTTCTTCATATGTTCGTCTTTCGATAAAGTCACTGTATTTCGGCAAACAAGCGTGAGTGCACGCGTTGTCGAAGCGTTCGTCTGAAAGGACTTGTGATATTGGATTCGAGGTAAAATGAGAGGGTTAAACGGATGCTCGAAGTTTTCGGCGCATTATTTTGTTCGACTCCGTTCTAGGTAAAGAAGAGACTATTCGAATTTCTGATATGTGAAAAAGCGGATTTAGCTGGGAGCTGATCATCTTCTGTAGAACAGGTTTGAGAGACTCAGCGGTATCATCTACCCCGGATTTCAGTACCAGGAAAAGAATTAACCGAGAAGGGCCGCCTTCCGGTGGACTGCAAGCAATCGCGGCGCTTTCCATAACGCCGGTCAATCGATTCACGACTCGTTCAATCTCAGCACAACCGACTTTTATACCGCCTAGGTTCATGGTGTCATCGCTACGGCCCACTACCCGGAAATAGCCGTTTGTCATTCTGCAAAGTTCATCGCCGTGCTGCCGCAGACGGACGCCTTTTTCGTCGACAACGCCTCTGCCAAAGTATATGTCAGCATGATCGCGATTGAGCAAACGCGAAGAAAGTCCGATTGATGCACCACGAAGGAACACCTCACCTTGCTCTGCTGGTTTATCGTCATCGCCGATCAACAGCAAATCAATTCCGAGGGCCGGCGTGCTGAACGTTGACGGAATGCAGGGCTGGACAACTGTTCCTGTTACATATCCGCCACCTATCTCTGTCCCACCACAATACTCAATGACCGGTCGGTATTTTGCAAGGTGCATTAGATAGACCATGTCTTCGGGGTTCGAACACTCTCCGGTAGAACTAAACGCATTAATACCCGACCAATCAAACTGGCGCATGCAGTCACGCTGACGCCACGATCTCACAAGGCTTGGTACCACGCCCAGCATAGTCACGCGTGCATTCTGGACGAAGCGGCCAAAGTTTTCATCCGTGGGCGCTTGTGGGTATGTAGCTATTGTGCAGCGATTAATCAGAGAGGCAAAAATCAACCACGGTCCCATCATCCAGCCGAGACTCGTTGGCCAGCAGGTGACGTCTCCGGGTTGCAGATTATGATGAAAGTAGGCATCCATCGCACACTTGATTGGTGTCGTGTGATCCCATGGGATGGCTTTAGGTTCGGCAGTTGTTCCGGAAGAAAACAAGATCTGAATTGTATCGTCTGGTTTGCGTGCCGCGTATCGCAACTCCGAATTGTTCGAGAGAAAGGTCGACAACTCTTCGTCGCCTGCTCGCAGGTTTACTGACGAATGGTTAGTAACCACAATCGCTCGAGCACAGTCAAAAGTTAAGATCTTTTCGTATACTGGCATTCGTTTGCTTCCCCATTCAACGAAGTCTTGAACGAAGACGCGTCGGACGTTAGCAATTTGAAATCGCAATTCGATTTCTTGCGACGCAAAGCTATCTGCAACCGATACAACGACGCAACCAGCGGCTATGATTCCGAGATATATTGCGATGGCAGTCGGTGTCATTGGCATCACAATGCCGATAGCATCACCTGGTTCAGTACCGCTTTCGATTAACCCATTGGCAACTCGGGCAGAGATCCGGCGAAGTGTCTCATAAGTGACTTCTTCATAGCCGAAATCGCCTTCTTTCGGGATGAAATTTCTGATCGCAATGCGATGATCGAACAGCGAATCGAAGCAACTCTCAACGATATTCAGTCGAGCACCGACCAACCACGACGGACTGACCGAGAAGATGTCGTCAACTATGCTTTCGTAGCGCGTATCGAAACGAATATTAAGTGTTCGGATTACATGACGCCAGAACGATTCGCGATCTTCAATAGACCAGCGGTGGAAATCGGCATAACTTGCGAGACCAAGCTCTTTCTGACTGCGTGCGATATTGCTTTGGTCAACGGAGATTGGGCTAGGAGTCCAGATAGGTTGGTCGAGCGATGTTGAGAGTTGGAAGCATCGACGGTACAACTCGAGATGGAGCTTGAAATCATGCTTAGGCGTTAGCACGTGTTGTGATAGTTTAGTCCAAGTTCGAACTGCATCTTCGTGAGTCTGGATTATTACGAGCGAGTTCACAACTTGGGCGGCTTCCGTCTCAAGTGTGCCACCATCGATAAGTTTCTGCGTTACTTCTGTTGTTTCCATTATTCGCGCCTCTGTTGCTATTGAACTAGCTATTGTTCACTAGCTCAATTGCCATTGCTACCGCTTCACCACCACCGATGCAGAGTGCTGCTACGCCGACTTTCGCGTTACGTAATCGCATTGCGTTGACAAGCGTAACCAAGAGTCGGGTACCGCTTGCTCCAATTGGATGTCCAAGTGCGATCGCGCCGCCGTTAACGTTAAGCCTTTCATGCGGTATCGAAAGTTCTCGCATCGCAGCGATAGGAACGCAAGCGAACGCTTCGTTGATCTCAAACAAATCAATGTCATTTACTGAAAGCGAGAGCTGCTTCAAAAGTTGTTGGATCGCCGCAATAGGGGCCAGAGTGAACCATTCAGGCTCTTGAGCAACCGATGTGTGACCAAGGATCTTCGCGACGCAAGTTGCACTGGTTTCTCTAGCTGCTGATTCGGACATCAGGACGACGGCGGCTGCCCCATCATTAATCGATGAAGCGTTTCCGGCTGTGATTGTACCTTCAGCTTCGAAAGCAGGCCGTAGTTGTCTGAGTTTAACTTCGTCAAAGCGCTCCGGCTCTTCATCTTTGCTGAGCGATGTGCCGTTTTTGCCTTTCGCTTCGACAATGACAAGTTCATCTTCAAATTGCCCTGAAGCAGTCGCCTCTCTGGCGCGACGGTAGCTTTCAACCGCGAAATCGTCTTGCAGAGCTCGGCTCAGACCATATCTTGAAGCGCATCGCTCAGCAAAAATGCCCATATGCGTCTGGTCAAAGGCATCGGTCAGACCATCGCGTAATATTGAGTCTGTCAACTGCACGTGCCCGAGGCTTTGGCCAGTTCTCATGGAATCGGAAATAAAGGGAGCGCGGCTCATACATTCCATGCCTCCGGCAACAACAACGTTCGCATCACCGCATCGGATTGCCTGATCGCCCAGCATCACGGCTTTAAGCCCCGAACCGCAGACTTTGTTGATGGTTGTCGCGCTTACATGCGTCCCAAGTCCAGCGCCGAACGAAGCTTGCCGAGCAGGGTTCTGTCCTAAGCCTGCGGACAGAACATTTCCCATCAGCACCTCGTCGACAGCGTCGAGCGGAATCTGTGATCTAGTCAAGGCTGCTGCGATCGCAAGACTTCCTAATTCGACGGCGGGAATCGATGCGAGCGAACCTCGAAAACGTCCGATGGGAGTGCGTGCTGCGCTGGCGATAAATACTGTTGAGCTCATGAATGAAAATTTTGATTAACTGGCGGGTACTTAGACTTCAATGTTCAGTGTGGTGTGAGTTGGCTAGACAATCCAATTGCCTTTGCTCGTCGAAATGTTACTGTCCCTTAGTTGCGTAGGGTGCATTGCGCTGGTAGGAACTTATGTATCACGATAAACGTGCATGTCTGAATTGTTGGTTATGCGGAAGGTGTCCAATGTACCGATCGACTTTGGCTTGGGTAAGCGGTGTCTATGTACTTCTTGTTTTTTGTACTTCGGTGCAAGCGGAAGTTACGAGTATTCAGATCGATTCGCGAGAAAGTCCGACCTTTGAAGGCAGGTCGTTTGGAGAAGCCGGAACTTATGAAAAAGTTATTGGACGTGCATTCGGTGAGCTTGATCCTTTCGACTCGCGAAACGCCATTATCCATGACCTTGAACTTGCGCCGCGAAATGAACGTGGAAGAGTCGAGTACGTTGCAACCTTTACAATGATCAAGCCGGTCGATATGAGCAGATCGAGCGGTGTGCTCGTATACTCTGTCCCAAACCGTGGCAACCATCTGATGGCTCAAGCGTTGCAAGGCGGAGATCCCGGCGATGGGTTCCTTTATAACCGAGGTCACTCGATTCTTTACAGTGGTTGGCAAGGAGACTTGCCAGCACGTCCCGGATCCGAAACCATCACTGTTCCAGTCGCAAAAAACGAGGACGGTTCTGCGATCACCGGTAAAGTCCTGCATCGTTTTTTCGATCATGCTCGGAATGCAAAGTCGTTGGTAATTCCCAGCGTCTATCCACCTTTTTCGCTGGATACGAGACAAGCTTTGCTGACGCGACGTACTAGCGACGATAGTGCTGTGGTGCCAATATCGCCTGACGACTGGGCTTTTGCAAACTGCGATTCTGAGCCATTTCCGGGAGTTCCCGATCCAACGCGGATCTCCATTCGTGGTGGAATTGACGAGACGCAGCTTTACGAAATCGTTTATACCGCTAAGGACCCACTTGTGTTGGGGATCGGTCTTGCAGCGACACGCGATATCGTTTCGCATTTTCGGTACGGTCGAGCCGAGGCTGAGAATCTGCTCGAGAATCGAGTCACCCATGTGATTGCGCAGGGGATTTCGCAGGCAGGTAACTTCATCAAAACTTTTCTGCATTTGGGATTCAATGAGGACGAATCGAGCCGCATTGTTTGGGACGGCGCAAACCCTCATATTGCAGCTAGGCAGTTGCCGATCAACTTTCGTTTCGCTCGACCTGGAGGAGCGGCGTCGATGTACGAACCAGGTAGCGAAGGCGTTCTCTGGTGGGGGAACTATAGCGACAGCGTACGCGGTTTGAAAACTGGGAGTCTGCTCGATCGTTGCAATCAGGCCAACGTTTGTCCGAAGGTGTTTGAGACCTATGGAAGCGCAGAATACTGGGGGCTTCGCATGTCGCCTGGAATTGTGGGTACCGAGGCCGATGAAGATATCCCTTTGCCGGATGCCGTTCGACGCTATTACTTTCCGGGGACAACGCACGGTGGAGGTCGTGGTGGCTTTGATTTGGAGTTGAGTCGCAATCGGACGTTTCAACTGCCTGGCAACCAGAATCCGCAAACAGAAACGATGCGAGCTCTCTTCGACGCGCTTGTAGCATGGACTGTTCGTGGAGAAGAGCCGCCGGAGAGCCGTTACCCATTGCTCTCTATTGGCGACCTCGTCGGTCCGAATGCAGAGTCGATGGGATTCCCGCTGATCCCAGGCTGGCCCTTGCCAAACAATTTGTTGAATCAGTTTCTCGACTACGACTTTGGACCAAAATTCGATGCAAATACAATGAAAGGCGAGCTTCAAGTACCGCCAACTATTCGTCGCATCATCCCCGGCTTGGCTCCACGTGTCGATCGCGATGGCAATGAAATCGGAGGTGTTCCCTCGGTGCAACACTTGGTCCCGCTTGGAACGTACCTTGGATGGAATGTTAAAGAAGGAGGTTACTACCACAATCGCGCAAGCGGATTTTTCGGCGGCTTTATACCATTTGCCGAGACGAAAAAAGAGCGAGAAGAACGGCAGGATCCAAGGCTCTCGTTGGCAGAACGTTACGAAAATCATGCAGGCTTTGTCGATCGTGTTCGAATGGCTGCGACCAAATTGGTCAACGAGGGATTTTTGCTCGAAGACGACGCCGAACGGATTGTTCAAGAGGCCGACGCAAGTTCGATCCTGTCCAATTAGGCAGTGAGGGATAGCTTGGTACCAGAATTTTGTTAGGGGTGGCTTCGCCATTTGGCTAAGTGCCTGATGGCTTGTGCCGACCTTCGACCTAGTTTGCATCATTTGTTAGATACCGATCCGCGGTGCCTGCGACGTGACCACGTGGATGCGCCACAGGCTTGTAGCTTTCAGGATTCTCTGGAGCACCGTCGGTATAGTGTGAGAACAAAGGATAGGGGTAGAGAGGTCGTTGTGCACGAACTCCTTTGCTAGGATCGCGAGCGTCATTGAAGCTGGTCGCTATAATCTGCTCAGGTGCTACGCCTTGTTCGACCCAAGCCATGAGGGCGGCAAGCAAATCATGTTCAGGATCAATCGGATGATGCTCATCTAGATTCTGGCCGATCACACTTGGTCCGTCTGATCCGTTAACATGTGAAAGTCCAGGGACGACGAAAAAGCGGAAGAACTTCTGAGCTTCTTCGAGACTTCCGCATCGATCGATAACTCGATCGTAGTAGTGTATGGCATCTTGATAAGGAGTTATGCAATCGGCGGTACCAGCAAACATGATGATCTTCAGATCACGTTGTTGTGCGCGAATGAGGTCAGCTTCAACTGCGTTAAGTTGGTTCGCGAGAATTTGATTGACGCGGTCAAGCCCCTTATCGAGTTCAAAATTGAATGCGTCAAATTCATCGGCTAATGCCCAACGGAAGATGTAAGTGCTTCGTGGCTCCGTCGGTACCGAATTGATCGGCATATTGAGTTCGCTTCCAAGCGGAAGTCCTGTATAAATTCTCTCGCCGGTCGTTGGGTTGAGCGGTCCAGCGTAAAATTGCTTCAGGACGTCAATTTGATCGGACGTGATTTTTACCGAAGATTCTGCCTTTGCCAGCAGGGCATCCAATTCAAAATCGATAATGCGCGGGTCTGTCAAAAAATTGTCGGTCGGAGCTCCACCATCTTGCCCGACATGCGCCGCAATAATCTCTTTATGCAGCAACTCAATTTTATCTCGGGGGATTGCGCCCGAAGGTGTTGTTTGTAAAGTGAGCCAGTTATGAAAGAACATCGCGTGCAAGTGGGTACGGTTATTGCCTGGTGCTCCTGCGACGACACCATCGTAGTCTTCGGGGTAACGTTGGACTTCCATCAACGCCTGATGGCCGCCTGTGGAGTTACCTAAGAAGTATGCGTGCTCTGGAGACGCACCATAGTAGGCTTCGATGACCTGCTTGGAGACTCGCGTCATTTCGTGTGTAGCACGATTCCCCCAGTCAATTGCTTTCTCGAGATTTCCGACTGGTCCTTCACCGCGCGGGGACGTACCTAAATCCGTATTCGCAGTTGCGAAGCCGCGCTTCAGTCCGTTAGCCAGTGAACCATAGACAATGCTGCCCGCCGATCCACCGTTACCAGTACCCAGCATTCGCCGATTCCATGCATCAGGTTCTGGCAACCAGATTTCGATCTTGATATCGGAACTTGGTGATGGTGACAGCGTAGCCGCAACGCGACAATAATTCGGCAGATCGGGTGCACCTGCCCTTCTGCCACCGGCACCGCTGCCATCTGAAACGAAATTGATCGTTGTAAACTGGACCGATGGCAGATCGAGCTGTCGAATACGCTCGATCCGCTGTTCTACCGATTGAACTATCGCCCGCTCCTGCGCATAACCGTTTCGAGCAGGAACATTCAACAGAACTAAAACTGCTGACAGCAAAGAGCAGACTTTGTTTATCGTCATCGTTCTGAAAGTACGTTCCGGGGATAGTTCAAGGTTAGCTATGCACAATCAAGGAACTTCGTCGAACACTACTCTTGATAAAGGTGTGTCTCAAAGAAAGCCTTCATTTTCGCTGCGTAAGGGACACCGTACTCTGCGAAAGTTGCTTTGACTCGATCGTTAGGTTTCCAGTCAAAGAAAGCGTGCCCTGCCCCTTCGATCTGATCATAGACGACGGTCTGTCCCTTTTCTTGCAAAGCAGTAACGTACGATGAGACCGCTTCATCGCTGATTAAGTTGTCGAGAGTTCCGCGAGTAAGGTATTGCGGAACGGATCGCTTGGAAGCTTCGGGAATATGGCTCTGCGGAGCAGTGGCACCGGCCGCATCTTCCGACATGCCTCGTTGAAACCCACCCAATGACTGAGTTGAAAAGACGCCGTAACTAGGAGCTGCGGCTTTAATGGCTGCGAGCATTTCATCACGTACGTTCTCGGCAGTCTTTGATTTTGGCAGATAAGTTGGTTTGAACTCGTAGACTCCTTCTGTTTCTCCAAAGCCGCCAGAGCCGATCTTTTCAGTTAGCATGGCTGCGGATGCTGAAAGATGACCTCCCGCGCTATCGCCGGTAACTCCGATGCGACTTGCATCACCACCGTAATCTTTTGCATGTTCCATAATGTGTGCGATTGCGCCGAAAACATCTTCGATCAAGTTTGCCATCGAGTTTGGTTTTTCATCTCCATCTCCATTTCCGACCCATCGATAGTCGATGCTGCACACGACAAACTTACCACCCTTCGTAAGCTCTCGAGCAAGGCCACGCATGATGTCTTCATCGTTGCTCGACCAGCCACCGCCGTGGATGATGACGATGATCGGAAGATTGGAAGCGTTCTTTGGCGAGTAAGCGTCGTACTTCAACTCTTTCGCACCAGGTTTCGCATATACGATGTTATGCTTGACGGTCAGATGATCGACCTCTTCGGATTTGATAAACGAAGCACCAATACTCTTATCCTTGTCGATGGTGATCTTTGCTTCGGGAGTCAACGATTCATGGAACATCGAGCCCCAGCGGCCAGGAATTGCGTAGTAAACCGAGTCGACAGCATAGCCCGCTTCAGGTTTGGCACGGGCCGTTACAACGGTCCCTTCTTCGTACTTTCCATCTTCTGGTAATGCAGGATCAAGTTCAATTGCTCCATTTACGATAGGATCTAGCTTGACGGTAAACGATTTTTCTTGGGCCATAGAAATGCCGGTTGATAATGAACTAGAGGCTGCGATTGCCGCCACAGTAAAAATTCGAGAGAACTTCATTTGCAGATTTTCCTTTTTCAAGATTTGATAAATCGAAACACTGATGGTAATCCGAACAAAGCGATGTTTGTTCGCGGGAAGCTGACATAACTCGCTAGTCGTTCCACCTGCCCCATACTTTGTCCGCCTAAATTTTAGGCAGAGAACGTTACGCAAACCTGCGAAGTAGCTGTAGAGGCTGACTTCCACACGCTTCGCTCTCAAGGCCAGCCAAACGGTCTGATTACGTACGGCTGAAATTACGCATACGTACTATTTCAATAGTCGGCTATGTGAAAGTCAAGGCGGGAGAAGTTAGTTTTATCCGATTGAAGCGGGTTTGTGTTGTGAATGAGAATTCGTTTTTGATAAGCAACTTCCGGTTTAAGTCCATCGCGCCCAGCGAGTTTGTTAAAATGGAGGCGTCTTGGGGCTGGAAGATAGTGCGACAACTTCAACGAAAAGCTGTTTCAGATGGAAAGCGGGCCGCGATTTATTACGATCATGCTTATACTGCACTGCGTGGTAATGCCTCGCTTGGGCTTGTCGCAAGACTCTATCGAACTCAGTTCGGAAATCGAGGCGACTCCGCAGACGATCGACGAATTCCTGCTTTTCTTTCCAGAGAAGTACCCATCGGGGAATTGGCAACCCAAGGCTCTAGATTTTCGCGACGTCTATTTCACCGCTGAAGACAACACCAAACTACATGGTTGGTTCTGTCCGAGCAGCGATCCGCGGGGAGTACTTTTAGTTTCGCATGGGAACGCTGGTCATGTCGCCAGCCGCGCGGGTTGGTTGAGTTACCTGCAGCAACAAGCAAAACTGACGGTATTCATCTTCGATTACCGTGGCTATGGACGGAGCGAGGGAACGCCAACGGTGGAAGGAGTCTTACAGGACGCACGAGCCGCACGAGCAAAATTGCGTGAACTAGCGAATGTCAAAGATTCCGAAATGCTCTTGATGGGAGAGTCGCTCGGAGGCGCAATCGCCGTACAGTTAGCATCTGAGTCTGCGCCCCGAGGACTGATCCTGCAGAGCACTTTTTCGTCGCTGCGCGATATCGCAGACGTTCACTTCCCCAAGGTCTCTTGGTTGGTAGCAAAAGACAAGCTCGAATCGACTCGACTGATCGCACGATATCGCGGTCCTCTGCTGCAAAGTCACGGCGGTAGTGATGGCACTATTCCGATGTCGCTCGGTAAAAAGCTTTTCGCTGCCGCTAACGAGCCGAAGCAGTTTTTTACGCTTGAGAATTCTGACCACAACGATTGGATAACTAGCGAATACTTGAGAGTATTCAACGACTTTATTGACAATGTTCCTCGAGGAAAATAGTCGCCTTTCGCATCGCAAAAGTGCGCCGCCTGCAACACATTTTTGCAGAGCAAAAGACGACTATGATAATTGTCGCAAAGACGGTTACTCTGTTGTCTCGCGAGTACCGGTAAACTCGGTAGCATTCTCTTGATCACCGAGCGAAGTCGTAATGGTGCCTGAAAGTTCATCGCCCTTCAAATTCGCTGTATAGCTGATAGGAAACTCTCCCTGGTCGGAATTGAAGACTACTTTAAAGTGCATCGCCCCATCCTTCAGTTCAATGTCTTTGAGCTCTGAATCTCCGAAGAAACCGCTGTGATAGACGCCTTTCGCCTTATCGTTTTCGACCGTCAAATCGAATTTTGATTCCATCTTGTCGCCATTAGGGCCTTCGAAGGCAATTTTCCATTTTCCTGCGTATGCTTCGAGCGCAACGCTGCGTTTAGGATTCCATTCGAATTCTTGTGGGCCGTTGCCGAACTCCATTTCTTGCTTGCCGGAAATCGTGTCGCCTTCAATTTTGCCAGTGAAATGAACGACAAATTCATTCTCGTTGAATTTCCGAGTGACTTGGAAAGAGATCTTGTCGCCGTCAAGTTTCCCTTCTTCAATTTCTACCGGATCGTTTGCACCCGGGAACGCTGACCCTTCTGGCCATTTGCTTTCGAAAGTTCCTGTCAATTTATCGCCTTCCAGCTTTAACTTGACAGACAATTGCACGGTCCCATTGTCGTTGTCACGTTGCCATTTCCATGTGCCAGAGGGATCAGCTTTTTTGGACTCAGCAGCCTTTGGTGTTTCTGTAGCCTTCGGCGTGTCAGCGGCCTCCTGAGCAAACGATGTTGTGCAAGTAGCAATTGTCAGAGCTAGCGAGAGAATTAGTCGCTTCATGTTCGTTTCCACCTTTGAATAAGAGAAAAGGACCAACGATACCACTGGGAGTCGGCCGAACGATTTATGCAGATCGCGCAGCGCTTTCTTTCGTCTTTGCGATAGCGATCGAGCCCGAGCGGTAAAGATACGGAAGGAATATTATATCACCTGGATATCCACAATGTGCGGCCTGCTAAAAAAGTTGATCGACTATTGAATACTTCGCCGTGGTAAAGTGTGCGGCGCTGTTTTCTAATCGTTACAATGAGTGCTAAGATCGCGCGCACAAAAAGTGCTCCGATCCGCTTTTCAAGGCAAATCTCACGCAGGCGAAATCATGTTGAAGATTCTGAAGGCAGGGCTGCTACTCACAACTCTAACTTTATTGGGTTGTGATTCTGGCAGCGGTGTGAACAAGGCTTCGGGTATCGTGTCTGATCGCGCAAGCTCCAGCGCGTATGGCGGTGCCAGCGGTGGCTATGGTTCCGGTTATGGAGCTGGCGAGAGTGGCTACGGCAGTGCAACGCCGCCAGCAGAGGCTTCGAATCCACCCGGCAGGTTTACTCAGGTGCAAAGTGATGCTGTTGAGGCTACTCGCGACCAATCAAAGCCCGCTGCAAATCGAAAGCTAATCTACAATACGACACTACGTTTAGTTGTTGAGCGGTTGGACGATTCGTTGGAAGAACTGACGGGAATTTTGAATCGTAGCGGCGGATTCGTCGCTTCGAATGATCAAGATAACGCGGTTCAATCGACTCGCCATGGAACGTGGGTCATACGCGTTCCAGTTGATACATACAGCGAGGTTTTGCAAGAAGTCAAGTCATTGGGACACATCGAAAAGATCGCAGAGAAGACGCAAGATGTCACCGACGAATTTGTAGACATTGAAGCAAGGCTAGTGAACTCACGGAAGCTTGAGGAACGGATCATTGCATTACTTGAAGATCGCAGTGGAAAACTTTCTGACATCCTCGAAATCGAACGCGAGCTTGCACGCGTGCGAGAAACGATCGAACGAATCGAAGGTCAACTACGTCTTTTGGGCAATAAGACATCTTTGGCAACCATCACGATTTTTCTTCGCGAACAGAAGGAGTTTGTGCCGCCCGAACCAGTTACGTACGCCAGCATGACTTCGGCAGCTTGGGGGAATTCGATCCAAAACGTGAAAACATTCCTAACAAACGTATCAGTAGGTGTGATATCATTCCTGCCGTGGCTCGTAGTGATCGGTCCGTTATGCTTTGTGACGTGGATCGTATATCGAATTGTCCGCCGACGAGCCTATAGGAGGTATAAGCAAGCGTCCATGCCGGCCTAGCTCTCCTCGTTATTTGGTCTCATTACGATTGCATGAGGTTCATCAACCATGTTTACTCGCTCATCATCTTTACCTGTCGTTGTCGCGGTCGTCGGTTTCCTGGCAAATGTCGTCGCATCTCAAGAGTCCTGATTCGACGATGGAACTATTTACGAGACACGTAAGATTCGCATCCTCGACGAAGATCAAAACCCATCGCTCGCGAGTGGTTCGCTCGCATTTCTCAGAACGAGGGAGCCGAAGCTCGCGCACGAATTCCAGTGCTTTTACTTCTATTGTTGACGATGCACTAATTGCTCTTTTTGTTCTCCTGCGCAAAATCTAGTATCTCGCCGGTTAGTTTCAACTGGTCGCCGGAGTCTTCCAGTGCAAAGTAATGGACTCGCTCTGTTTCGCGGTTCGGCTGGTGAATTACAAGCACTAGTTGTTCCGAGAACGTTTTAAAGATCATGCCGTGGCCGCCGTCCTTTTTGAATAGCGGCTCTTGAATCTGCTCCCAAGGTCCGTTGATCTTACCGGTGGTTGAAACCGCCTGTCCCACTGCATATTTCTGTTCGCCATAGCTGGACCAGATCATCAAAAGCTTGTCAGTTTTGGTCCGAAATAAAAAGCATCCGTCTGTTATGTAGGCATGATAGCGCTTACCTTGATACTTTTCGCCAATGTCGCCACGGCAGCGAACCCAGTCTGCTTCAGAAGCGTGGAAGAGTGTCTTGGTTTGTCCAACAGCTTTAGAAAGATCGTTGGTCAACTGCACAAGTTCCATCGATCCGTCGGTTATTTGAATCCATTCATGACAGAAGACCATCCATGGCGTATCGTCTTCCAACCAAAAAGTACCATCGAGCGACATCCAGGACTCGGGAGTTTGTGGCTCGTTGGCAAACGTTTGAAAAGGCCCGACGGGGCTATCAGCAACCAAAATCTGTGTCCCGCGTTTTACATTCGGTGGCCGTCCAACGGGTGTTTCTAAAGGCTTGTCCGAAGTGAAGGTAACGAACATATAGTACTTGTCGCGATACTTATGAACCTCTGGAGCCCAAACGGCTTGGTCGGCCCAGAAGTTCTCAGGCAACTCGAACGCGTTCATTGGACCTGTCCACATCTCCAGATCTTTGCTCGAGTAAACGTCGACGCCTTGTTGTTCGACGCCCAACTTAAGAGCTTCAGTTGTGTAGCGATTCGCCGTCGAGACGTACAAGTAATAGGTTTGCGACTGCTCGTCGGCCAAAATGTACGGGTCGCGAACCCGTATCTGACTTCGATGCTGAGTTGTGAGTTGCTCGTCTGCGCAAGCTGTGATCGAAGCGGAGACCAAGCAAAGCAATACGCAGACGCGGAAAAAAGCGACGCTCATGAACAAGTCGTTTCAGAATAAGCTGTGAATTCGTGACGTGCGATTCAAATATAGATTAGTACTTCGAAACGCATGTCTAAATTTTAGTCGTCGCAAGCACTCCTTTCAACGATACTGGTATTGGAGTGAAGCAGACTGCAGTGCACGAAATTATGCTTGATGAAAATCCATACGCTTCGGCAAAATCACCTCACCTGGGGATGCGTGCACGAAAACGCACTATCAGCAATTTCCGCAATCGTGGCCGTGTTTGCGATGCACACGTCGAACCTTGGAGAGTCTGCAATTCGATTCGTGTCCACCGATGTTCCGTCTGTAACGTACAGTTGTGGATGGAGACAAGTACTTTCATTTCGGTTATCTGTACGTCTTTGCCGCTTGTCTTGATCAGCGTCTGGTATCTTGCCCTCCCACGGAATACAATCTTGCTCTGTTGTGCGTTAATAGGAATGGGTTTTCCTTTTTAAAATTTTGCGTTCGCATTCTGTTCGGTCACACTGTCGCAAGGGGTCCACAAGCGACTGGGAAACTGGACACTGCGACCGATCAGCGCGAATTGAGCACGTACAAACCGATGGATCTAGGCCGCTTTCCGATGGGAACGTGGCTGAACACCGCTCGATTATCGATATCCTTTGCCAACGTTGTATAGAAACTGCGACAACTTTAATGGCCACCGAAACGCGCGAAGATTTAAACGTAAGTGTTGTGAAAACACGAACGTCATTTCACGTGGCTGCTTTTTTGCTAGGTGTTTTCTTCGTCGCAATGGGTCTGTATCAGTTGCTTGGCGATGCGGAAGATTGGTTCAACTTCGGGTTTGCAATAGTAATTACTCTTACTGGTCTGAAATTCGTGTTCTCGGCGTTTTCTGAGCAGTGGAACTCACCCTTCGCATGGACGAGAACCAAAAAGGTCATACAAGCGCCTGCACGATTTCTTTTCGTTGAACCGGTTTCTTTCGGGATCGCGGAAACGGAAAAGGCTCGTTCGTCCTATTCGCAAAAATTGGTTGTTAATCCATATTTGCCGCCAAGAATTCCAAGAACTACACCGGAGGAGCAACTACTTCCAACGCTGGAGTTGACGCTTGAAACATTGACTCAAAAATTCCTCGATGGTGAGCCCTTCATTCACTACGGCGTTGTGTTCTTCCTCGAAGCGAATGACGAGCATGCGATTCACGCTGCTCTTCCGCTCCCGTCTTCATCAGACCTGCTGGTGGAACGAAATACGAACGAAGCATGTCGTGTCCTGCCAGAGTTTTTGAGTACCCTACCAAATGTAATTTCAGCGGTAAATGGTCGGAATCTCGTTGTTCGGATGATTCTATCATATGATCACTTTAGAGATGACGTCTGCACTCGCGTCGTCGTCCCATGGTCTACAATTCACGCTAGCGATGCTCAACCCCCTAATGAACCGAAGCAGTAGTAGCTGGGTGACCCGCCAAAATGAACATTAAGACTCACAACTCGGTTATTACAACTACGTTCTGTCCGTAAATGAATATCTCGCGCCGTCAACAACTTTTTGATGCATACGACGCCGACCAACTCGCGACGGTTGTAGCCTTGGCAGATCTCGTACTTATTTCAAACGAAGACGATGCCCCGGTGCTGGTGCGTGTTGGTACAGTTCAAGCGGCCTTAGCTCAATACGAGAACGCTTACGATCTTTTGAAAAGAGCGCTGCGTCACACACCCGATGACAAAAAATACTTCGTACTTACACTTCTTGGTGATCTTTGCAAGAGTCGGGGTGAATTGACCTCTGCATGTCAGTACTACGAAGACGCATCTCGTCTCAGACCCGATGATGCCACATACCACATTTATCGCGGCGCGGTGTTGGCTCGGTTGGGTCGTCTTTCCGACGCTGAGGCCGCACACCGAACAGCAACAAAATGCAAAGACGGCTGCATTGACGAAGCATTCCACAACCTCGGCCTGATTCTGCGGTCGCAGAGACGTTTGGCCGAAGCTCGACACTGCTTTGAACAAGCGCTCGCGCTCGACGCTGAATATCAGGACGCAAGAGACGCGCTGCAAGACGTGACTAAAGCACTCGATATCCTTAACAAAAATGCCCCCGAACGAGGCATTGGGCATTGAGCGAAGAACAATTCCTGTTCAGATTATCATTGGCGATTCAAGCATAATTGGTAGCGATACAAAATCGTTTATTACCCTTTGCCGATCAAAATACTTCTTCTCAGGAGGCCTTCGGCTACCTTGTCTTAGGATTACACTTTTTGCGACTTGCTGATTTTACAAGCAATCTGAACATCGCTGGCTCTGGCGAATCAGATATCATGGTCCACGGTCTCATGTTCGGGCTTACATTAATTGGCATCGGATTGGCCGCGAAACTTCGCTTGCTTTTCAACCGCACACTTGTCGTTCCGGAATGATGGAAGAACTGTTATTGATGAAATAACTGAACCATTGCATAGTAAACGAGACCGTCGGGGTACGAAGCGTTGCACAGAATTTCGACATGGTGCACTTTGGAAATAGAACTACTTGGCGGCGTCTAGGTGATTGAAAGCGATCTCTGCTAAACACAACGGAAACATCATTACCATGACGACCACTCGAATATCCTTGGCTAATCTGCGAGTCCCGGCGACGAGGGAAGAATCGCTCGGTCTTGCGCTCGACACAATTTGCAGTGCGGCGACTGGCGGAGCAAGCATCATTTGTTTTCCGGAGTGTTACGTGCCCGGCTACCGCATCGGAACTACACTTCAACCTCCGGACCAAGACTGGCTCGACATTGCATGGTCGCAAATCGATGCTCATGCCGTCAAGCATTCGATAACGGTCGTCCTCGGTACTGAGAGACTTGTTGATGGCATTTTACGAATAACAGCCCGTGTCACAAACTCCGACGGTAGTCTCGCCGGCTTTCAAGACAAGGTGCAGCTCGATCCATCGGAAGAATCCATCTACCGTGCTGGCTCAACACGGAAAATCTTTCAGTGCGGTGATTTTAAGTTTGGTGTCGTAATCTGTCATGAAGGCTGGCGATATCCAGAAACAACACGATGGGCGGTCCGAAACGGTGCCAACGTCGTTTTTCATCCACACTTTGAAATTGTCGAAGATGCTGCCTATATGCCGATGAGCTTTGCTGATCCAAGTAATTCATTTCACGAAAAGGCCATGCTCTGTCGCGCTGCAGAAAACACTTGCTACTTTGCCTCTGTGAATTGTGCACTCAAAGGCAGCAGCACAACTTCCGCTGTTGCCGATCCCGATGGCAAGCTAGTAGCACATCAACCCTATGGTAAAGAAGGCATCCTTTACGCGGATATCCAGGTCGATAGGGCAACAGGCTTTCTTGCCAAACGTCTGTTAGCCGAACCTGGGATTTGAAGCCGCTACGCGATCAATGGCGTAGAACAACGTTTTGGCCACGAGGCGCCGATAACCACCGACGATGCCGTTACCGTCGAACGAGACAATGATGAAATGATAAGATCGACCATGAGAACAGAATCAGCTGCTCCAAATAGTCCCCAAAGTGCGGCTTCTGCCGTTTTAACTACAAAATAGGTCAATGCCATTAGTTCATCTAGCTGATAAATCGGCCATTAGAACTTGTTTAGATGAATTCGGAACCATGGACGAGCCGCCAGAAAACAACGTAGAAAAATTGAAAGCATACTGGGATAAGTGCGACGTGCGTGGCTTGATGATTGAACAAGCGGAGTGCTTCCGCAACCGTTGCGTAATATCGTTTGGTGAATATCTTCTGCTCTGCGATGGCGTCTCCGATTATGAATCCGATGTACAGACACTTCCTACTGCTTTGTTGGAGACGAGCATTGTTTGGGACGAAGGTCGAGCGAAACTGCGATTTACAACGCTGAACGGTGACTATTACATTTCCTGTGGCAAGGTGCGACTATTCGACAGCAAAAACAAGACCTTGGTGGTCGGGTAAGAAGACCAGGGTAGACTAGCCGCATCTTGTGTGTTAATTGACATCGATGGAAACTGGAATTGATTTGGAGTGGCGATAGATTCGAGCATGCCTGCAATTCTGCTTGATGATTCGTTATCCGGACTGCATTTTTTAATTTGCGGTGAGCACGATTTCCTTGTGCGTCTCAGATCGCCACCAGTCCGCGGAAAGAACTGAAGTTCATCTGACAATAGAAGGTCTATACTTACACCTTCTTTCTTGCCTGTTGAGCGGACGCAGGTTCATTGCCCATATGTGGCAAACGAGAAAGGAGGTCGACAATGTCGACTCACAGTTTACCGGACCGCCCTCACCTAGATCATCTCAAGCAACAGGCTAAGTTGTTGCTGAAGGAAGCCAAGGCGGGTGAAAAGTCTGCCTGCGAGCGTATCGCAGCGAAACAGTCTAGCAATTCAGCAGAGTTCAATCTAGCGACAGCGCAGCATGCAATTGCTCGCGAGTACGGATTTGAATCTTGGCCAAAACTCAAGTTCCACATCTAGTTGAGGAGCAAAGATCTGGCGGAAAAAACCGCCATGTTCTTAGAAGTTGCCTGGCACCGGGGCGATCGAGCTCGCGCTCAAACGATCGTGACCGACGAACCGACCGTCACTCGAACCTCACTGTACGCGGTCGCTGCTTTTGGAGATGTTGAATTTCTTCCCCTGCGGCATACCCGAGTTCGACAGCATTTTAAGTAGAGCCATTAACGGATGAATACCAGTATTCAGCACGTGTCTAAATCTCTTTAATCCGTGCTGGCTCCTTCATCCTTTGTGCAATCCTGAATAAAGTGCCAGATGACTCGTAGAACGTCTGGCGCTAGATTTGAAAGATCTATAACTGGGTGCAACTTTCTTTGTTCATCGCAGTCATGTATCTTTGTAGTTTGGCGGAGTGACTTTTCGGAAAACTCGAGTTTGCTTTTGGATACTGGAAAACACAATGACAAAAGTGTTACTACTTTCCGCGTTGCTTAACTTTAGCATCTGCACAGTCTTGAAAGCTGAAACCCAGTTGCCGCCGGTGCGAGTATTTATTCTTGCAGGCCAATCGAACATGGAAGGTCATGCACATATCGATACGTTCGACTACATAGGTGACGATCCAAAGACTGCACCCATGCTCGAACAAATGCGACGTGAGGATGGGAAGTCGACAGTCTGCGACGGTGCGTGGATCTCATATCTTACTGCGGGTGAAAAAGACAATTCCATCGTCGCGGGCAAGCTCACCGCTGGTTATGGATCACTTTGGGGTGTTTCTCCCGGCATGCTGGGAGAAAAAATTGGACCGGAGTTTACTTTCGGCCTGACCATGGACGCCAAGTTTGATGAGCCAGTGCTGATCATCAAAACAGCCTGGGGAGGCAAGAGTCTACATACCGATTTCCGATCGCCAAGCGCGGGAGAGTATCAACTTAGTTCTTTTCAGAAGGAGTACTATCCCAAGCAAGAAGGTCATGGCATCCCAGAAAACTTCGAACAGTGGAAGGTTGAAAAGGCTGAAACAACGGGCGTTTACTATCGATTGATGATCGAGCATGTAAAGAAAGTTTTGGCAGATCCTAAACAGGTGATCCCGAGTTACAACGCCGACCGGGGTTATGAACTTGCCGGCTTTGTGTGGTTTCAGGGATTTAACGATATGGTCGATGGTCATGTTTACCCTGACGATACCTCGCCCGACCGCTTCGCACTCTACTCAGAGTTGCTATCACATCTCATTCGCGATGTACGCAAAGACATTGCCGCTCCCAACCTTCCATTTGTAATTGGTGTGATGGGAGTTGGGGGGCTTAACAACAGTTCTACCGATATGTTAGCTTTCCGAAAGGCAATGGCTGCACCTGCAAATATGCCAGAATTCCGCGGCAATGTACTCGCTGTCGAAACGGCGCCGTTCTGGTCGAATGAACTTGGAAACATTGATGAGAAGCGCGAGAAGATCGCTCAGATGCAATACTTCCTGGATTCAAAGCACGAGGGGCACCCGAATGCAGATGGAAGCATGACAGAGCGGCAGAAGGGTGAATACCTGAAGCAGTACGAAGCGGAACTCATATCGCCCACGGAAGTAAGACTCTGGCAACGCGGCGCGTCCAACGCAGGTTATCACTACCTTGGTTGCGCGAAGACCTTTGCATCGATGGGCAAAGCGTTTGCTGAGGCCAATCTTCAAATGCTGAACCGATAGAAAACTATTTTCAACATCGAAGGACCAGAAATATGGTTGTCCGTCTACGCGCGCTTGGATTCGCAATTCTCTCGCTCCTATGCTTTGGAGGTCCACTTCTGGCACAGGTGCACTATTTCGATAGTTTCAGTCCTTGGGCTCAGCGAGCCGACTCGGGGCCGGACTCCGAAGTGCCTGGCTGGTACCTCAACCTTGGCCTCACCGGTCTGCGAGCAGAACTGGTTGAAGAAGAGCCGAAGTCGTTGTTGATACGGTATGTCTTTCCTCATTCTCCAGCCAGCCATCACATCCAGGCGGACGACTTAATCATCGGCGCAGGCGGGCAGTTGTTCAAGGAGCCTCATCGCAATGGCTACGGTGAAAGTGTGTTTGGTGCCGACGGCCCGGTGTTGGAAATGGCGAATGAGCTTGAGCAATGCCAGAGCAGTGATGGCGACGGAAAACTGTTGCTCACCATTCGTCGTGGAGCAGAAACAAAAAACGTGGTGCTCGACATTAGTAAAGGGTACGGAGCTTATTCTGCAACGTATCCTACTGATTGTTCGAAATCAGACAAGATTCTCTCTGAACTGTTGGAATACATCATCAAGCAGCAGTCAGAAGACGGGTCGTTTGGTGATCCAGTGCACAACACGTTTGCACCTCTAGCGTTACTTGCGAGTGGAGAGAAGAGGTACATGTCGGCCGTGAAACGCAATGTCCAGTTCCATTGTCGTGAGACGGTGTCAAAGGACAAGGATCGATACGGGCTAGTGAATTGGAAATACATGAGCGCGGCGATCGTCGTCAGCGAATATTACTTGGCGACAGGGGAAAAATGGGTGCTAGCAGAACTGCAGGAGGTTCATGATCAGCTTGCAAAGGCTCAGTATCTACACATGTCCCAGATCAATCCAAAGGCGAAAGACTCGCACCCAGACTCATATCCGACCGGCCCTGAAAGTTCTCACGGCGGCTGGGGGCATAATCCAGGCTTTGAGGGTTATGGCCCCATCGCGATGCTAACTGGCCAAGGTGCGATTGCTTATTCGCTGCTGCAACGCTGTGGTATCGAAGTCGATCGCGAAAAGCACGAGGCCGCCTATAAATTCCTGCGCAAAGGAACCGGTCAAAACGGATATGTCTGGTACGGCGACTCTGTTGGTGGGCCGCCCGACGGTTGGGCCGACATGGGGCGCACCGGTGCTGCCGGCATAGCCAACTTTCTCAGTCCTTTCGACGACCCGATCTACCGTGAGCGTTCCATGCTCCACGCGAAGGTGATTGGCGAGCATCCACAGAGCTTCCCCGATACTCATGGCTCGCCACCAATGGGCATGGCGTATACGGCTCTAGCCGCAAACATCGATCCTGTGAGCTTTCGCAAGCTAATGGATGCGAATCAATGGTGGTTCACGATGTCACAATGCACCGATGGGACGTTCTATTATCAGCCCAATCGCGACAACGCCGGCTACGATTCCGATGCTCGTAAAACCGCCTCGTGTGTTGTCGCATTTATCTTTGCAATTCCCAAACAGAGTCTGGTGATCACGGGAAAAGAGCCCCGACTTCCTGCAAAGCGGTGAGTTTCACTGCCACTGTACCGTCGGATCGTCGCCTACTATCGGTTGATCTTCTATCGCGTGAAGACTCATGACGGAATTAGAAGTAGGGCCTTCACGGTGCACACCTGTCAATCTTTTTGTTTTGCTGACGGGCTAATCGAAGTTTTCACGCCTAATAGATGCCCTTCTTATTCTCGCTTGGCGAAACATCGCCTTGGCAATTTGGTCTATCATGCATCATGCCTCACCGACGGTACTCGCCTGAATACCAGACAAACTACGATCGCTTGTTACCTAAGTCTACTAACGTTTGCGATGCGATTCGTGAATGTTTCCGTAAACAAGGTTTATCGAATGCAAGGATCCAGGTAGGTCAGCAAGATAATGCTCGCTTGGTGATAAGCGTCAATGAGGCACTTGCGGAGTTTCATTTCGATGTCGTCGCCATCGGCGACAAGTGGAACATGAAGCTCAAAAGCTATGCAATGGGATCGCTAAGCAACAAACCAGGGATCGTACTAAACGAATGCATCGTCAATGAGGATGAATCGACAACGATAGATGGAGGCTGCTACCAATTCATTCTTGATGGCCAGCGCGTTGTCGAACATCTGGTTGGGCCACTCATTGTGAATGAATAACAAGTGAACATTCCTGTTCACTTGTTTGTGTGATGTTGATGGAAGGTAAGGGAGCACGTTGACCTGAGATTCAGGACTGTTTTTGGCGATGGATATTCGAAATCTTTTTAAACAAACCGCTGACTATAGCTACAACTTGTTATCAAGTGGTTGGCAGATGTCTGGTGCTGGTGTGGGTTACGTTTCTCAGATGATTGGGAATCTGAAACTGTTCGGCTCGACATCGATCGGAGATGCTAGCCAAAGCTTTGACGAACGACATTACTTTCTCATTCCGGATAAACGTTCGTGCGATGGATACGTCCTTCATATTTCTCGCTGCTTGCCCGACGGTGTCCCGCCAATCAATGAGTTGCCCAAACGACGGATACTTCATCTACCCAATCCTGACGCCGAGGCTATGTTACGCGACCTGTTGATCAAGCAGGCACGTGCTACAGAACTAGCCAAGCCATCTGAGCGGAAGACATTGTCAGAACGGACAAAGGAGATCGCCGACTATATTGATTCGCTGGATGACAAAGTATTTGGCGGAGTACTTCTAATTGGTGGTCTGGTTGCAGTCTTTAACCCATTGGCGGGAGCAGCGATTGCCGCCAAATCACTCATCCCTTCGTTGGGCATGTTTGCATCCAAGTATGGACTGCGAATCGCCGAAGAATCGCTCAGTCATGCTGAAATGCAACGTAGGGTTAAGCAAGCGGAGAAAGATGTCCGCACGCAATTTCAGGGATCGGAGACTGAATGTTTTACAAACCCAATTCTGACGATTTTAGCTCGGGCGTTGGCTACGACCGAAGATCAGTTCGATCCAATGTTAGAGCTTCACAGCTATATCCAGTCGGAAGTGTCTGATGAACATCGCAGATGGCTATCCCTAACAAGTTCGGCAATCTTAGATATCTTTGACGAAGCCACGAAATCGTCAACGGAAGCAAGCCACGCCGGGCTTGGGAAAGAAGATCTCCGGTTCATCGAAGTTCTACGTGCTATTGCAAAGTAACAAGTTGCAATACCGCAAAGAACTAAAGAGAGTTGGCAACGTTTAACGCATGCTTTGGCCTGAGTGCGATCGGCTGCATCCTGTATTACGTTGACCACGCAATGGGACGGATAATTCTTAAAATATTGTTCGTACATGTTGGCGTGAGTTGCCGCTTGACATCGATTTGTTGTTGTGATTCTATAAAAATGAACGATCCATTTGAACCACCAAGATCGACTGTTCCGACAACACATAGGGAACGTACATTGCCAGTAGTGTTTCGTGTACTGAGTTTCACGATCAAGACAGTAATACTCGGTGGCATGGTCGGAGTCGCGATCGGATTCGCATTTTGTTTTATACTCTCTGGTGGAACTACCAAGGGTCGCTTTTACATCGATTATGGAATGTTCTGCGGTACTATTGGTTTAGGTGGAGGTCTTTTGGCAGCAATTGTCTTAGGCTCCGTTCGGTTTGCGACGCGGAAGGCATGATCAAGATTCCGTCGTCGCGATGTGCGCTTTAAAGGTCTGGGCCGTCGGCTGGAAATGGGTGAAAAAGTGAATTGACGAAGGTGAGATCAGAGCTTTCGAGACATTGCTCTACCAACTGAGCTACAACACATTTGCAGTATCGGTGAGATTCGAACTCACGACAGATGTACTCCAACCAGGGCAGTCAATTCATCGTAAAGTTGCGACGAAGCATTGAACCAGACTTTGTTGCTGAGCTACCTACAACCCTTGCGGCTGTGGACAGGCCTTGAACCTGTGACCTCTTCATTTGAAGTGCTCTTACCATGTAGTCTGAATCGGCAGTCGCAATATTTTCGCTTAGTCCTTTTCTCTAAAAGTATTCATCGCGATTGGAGCCGTCAAAAGCGGCCGGAACGCAAGCAACATTTCCTGTAGCGTTTCCCACTTCCGCACGCACATGGATCGTTGCGCCCGAGTTTTTCCTCGAGCAACTTGTCGCCATGGACGATGCGGACGCCGCGTTTGACTTTTGTTTCCGATGGGAAGCCGCGTTTGCGCTTACTCATTGGCTCGAAAGCAGGAATCTTCGTATGTATTGTCGCGCATGATAGAGCTCCTTACTGGTAATCGATGACGGATAAAAAATGACTCGCCGCGTCCTTTAGACAGCAGCAAGTCAAAAGTTTCGTTTGAACGAAATGATGGATCAGACGTTTCGCTTTCAATGATGTAGTCCAAACCGGCAGTTCAAACTTCAGAGCTGATGACCGGATTTGCACCGGTCACGAGCTTTGGGCTGCGAAAAATAGAGAGCAGCGAAAGACCAAAAGTTCACGCTTTTGGCAAAAACCTTACCGCTGACAACTTACTCCCTCGCCAGAAGATAAAATTGATTCAGACACTTTCGATCAGGGTTGGATTTTCATAATTACTGCCTGGTCGGGAGCGAAGAAGTTCTAGACATTCCTGGTCGAATCACTAAGAATAAGAGTGACTTCTTAACGAGGCAACTTTGCGCCTGCGATGAAGTTTTAGCCCCAGTTAATATACTGCCAAAGTCGCTGGTGATCGGTCGGCAGTGCCAAACAACGAATGGCAGCAGCCCGCCGCTGCTTAAGGTGATTCGAGTTTGCCGTCCCTGTGTGGTTGAATACTGAACTTTTGCGTTCAGCCAGAAGCGGCCTTCAAAAAGAGAGGTGCCATCCACGGAGGCCCTTGCACCAGTTGACCCCGGATGATCGGCTGGGACATATTCGATATGCGTTCCGGCACTCGAGCGCGACGCTTGGCTTGCATGGGCTACGGGTTGCGTTTGAGAAGTTCGTGCGTTTTTGCAAGCGATTGCAAATGCTGCTGGCAACAATTCATAGGAATTAGTTCTTCAGACTCTTTATAATCGCTGACAAGCATTTCAGACTTCTATTCAACGTCGGCGACAATCTCAGGAAGAATGCGATTGACGAATTGCCAACGGCATAAATGAAACGCGATCAACGGTAAGCATTGGCGTGAACTTGTGAGGGCGGTTTGTGCTTTTGCCGAGCTTAGTCCCCTGTGCGAAGACAGAACTTCTAACTCGTCCTGCATGGTCCGTGATCCGAAGCATTAAATTTGGTCAGGTTGGGAAAAACCCAGGCGTGACGCAATGTCAGTGACGCGTTAGACTTGTCACTATCCCGTTTTGACTTTGGCGAGCAGAGTCAGCCGCGAAACAGGTAATCGTGAATGCTAATATCAAATACGTGGACCTCAACTTGTCACGGTAAAATTCTGTATGGATCGGTCGAATAAAGAGCTTGGCAGAAAATCTTGGTTTATTACGAAACGCTGGCAAGCTTTTGAAGGCGAATTGCGGGTCGCTCTTGTGCGCATCGTCCTCATCGCGATTTTCTACGCATTGCATCTGTTACATCACTTACAATGGTCCGCCGGTACAGAAAGCGAACTTCTCTTTCATCGCCAAGTCACTGGGGTCGCTGTCGGTGGACTTTGCGTTTCGCTGATTGTTTTGATCGCACTTGGGCAGCGATTCTACCCAGCCGGTCTAAAGTATTTGACAACCCTTCTGGACTTATCGCTGGTGACTGGAGTGGCGGCGCTGAGTAGCGGCCCGGCGAGCCCGATCGTGACTTGCTACTTTGTAGTTATTGCTCTATCAACGCTACGATTCAGTTTGCCACTCGTTTGGCTAGCCACGCTCGGATCAATGGCTAGCTACGAAATGCTAGTAGGACTCGTGGACGACACATGGTTTAACGATTCACATACGACCCCACCCATCCTGCAGCTTATGACACTCGTAAGTCTGGCAGCTGTTGGGATCGCGATGGGGCAACTTGTGCGCATGGTACAATCTGCAGCAGAACAATTTTTGTCGCGATACGAGCACTTGGAAAAATTGAATCTTGCAAATGAGGAGCAACCTCGATGAGTGACAATGCGAAAGCGAGCCACCTTGCAGCTTTGCCAGTTGCTCGGATTCTTCGCCAATGCGAAGTTTGCGGAGCCGATTGCGATACCGATAAGAACGTATGCTGGATGTGCCGTTCGCGACTCAACAAGATGGATCCCTATGCGGCCATGCCTGTACCACAAGTTGGTTCCAGCGCTCCGAGAGCGAGTTCGCCTTATGATATAATTTTCACCCTGCTCCTTGCGGCGTGCATGATCGTCGCAACGCTGCTCGCGATCGGCGTTGCCTCCATTTCTCCGGGTTTGCTGTTGGCCTATGGAGTGTTATTTGGCCCAGCCTTCTTGATCACAGGAACGCGTGCACTGACACAGCTAGGGACCACAGGCGATTTCAAACCACGAAGCTTATTCGTAACATTGATGGCGTCCTTTGCAATCACGGTAGGTGCGATTGGGATCCTCGCGATTGCAGCGCTCGCGTTACTGGCGGCGATGTGTGCCAATGCGATCGTGAAATCCTAAACAGTTATGGAAATCGTCGCGGGCTCAATTTATCCATTGATAATGCTAACTGCGGTGGCGACAGCTGCCCTTATGCTGCGTCGCACGCAAAGATCGCTCCAGTTAACGAATCGACATCGATTCGCGTTGGGGATGTCGGCATTTGGCGGTGCCATGTTGGGAGCAAAACTCCCGTTTGCACTTTCGGATTGGCCGGGACTTGTCGATGGTAGTGTCTGGTTTTCGAATGGTAAGACAATTGTATGCGGCATGGTAGGAGCGTACTTGGCGGTGGAACTCGCCAAGTGGACGCTGGGCATAAAGGTCAAAACTGGAGATTCGTATGTAGTTCCCATTGCGACGGCGATAGCCATCGGCCGGCTCGGCTGCTTGCATGCTGGCTGTTGTTATGGCATCGAGAGCAATTTGCCGTGGGCAATGCGTTGTTCTTTTGCGGACGATGTGCTGCGGCACCCGACGCAACTTTATGAGTCCGCGTTCCATTTTTCAATGGCGCTGCTGGCAACGATTCTGATTCGGCATGAGATTTACAAAGGGCAGATTGCGAAATTGTATATTCTTAGCTACTTAGCGTTTCGCTCCGCAACCGAATTTATACGGCCCGAAGCGCATTACCTTCTGGGGCTCACGGTCTATCAATGGTTTTGTTTGGCAATGATGCCCGTCTTCATCGTACTTTGGTATCGCGACGGCGCGAGCGTAAATCGAGCAACCGTGAATACGAACTAGCCGTTGTAGATGCGGAGGTTTGGAATAGCTCGTTCAACCGCGATTGGCATGGGGGTGGTCTTCTTCGGCTCACGAGCGATCTTGTCAACCACGTCTGCGACTACTTCGTCATCGCGTAGAGCTACTTTCTCACGTGGCGGTGTCCATGTTTCCGAGCCCATGCCGACCAATGCAACTTGATCGCCAGGATTCGCTTCGCGGATAGCCAGTTCAATCGCTGCCTTGCGGTTGGGCATGATTTCAATTTCCGCTGGGCGATCGCAGCCATCTACGACTTCCCAAGTCAAACGCTGACCCACATTCAGTGATGTGCGCGACTGTGTTAGGATAACTCGGGAAGCTGTTCGGCTAAGCACTCGTCCAAAGGCAGCTCGTTGCGCTGCTGTAGCAGTATGGGGAATTTCTGCGACGGCGATGATGCGGCTGCCTTGGTTCTTCAGAGCGTGCATGGAAACGGCCAAGCGGTCTGCTTGGTCCGCGCGGTCGATGACGACACGGCGAGTTTCATCAAGCTGCACAGATTGCATGCGGCCGGGAATCTTCTTGAGTCGTTGAACACCGCCGATGACTTCGTTGGGTTCTAAGCCAAATGCGTAACCTACGGCAACGGCTGACAACATGTGACGAGCGATGTGCTCAGACTCGGGAGCTTCCATCGGCATTAAAGATCGACCGGCTGAAACCATGATTTGAGTTTCACCGTCGAACGTCTTCATGTACTTGCCTTTGACGCAACAATCAGCCTTCAAACCATAACCAAGGCTTGGTATATCATTGCGTTGGATCCAACGGTTAAGCCTAGCGTCGTCGGCGTTGTAGACCACCAAGCCATGCGACTTAAGTTGTTTGCAAAACTCCAGCGTCGATTTCTCTAGGAAGCGCGTTGTTTCAAGATCGTATCGCTGATTCTCTCGCAGGCTGGGAATCAAAATAATATCAAACTCAAGTGCGCTGGCGGTTTTGCACTGCAGCATGGTGTCGCTGATTTCGATAACTGCTGCGGGGCAACCAGCCTTACTTGCTTTTGCTAACCATGTTGTTAGGTATTGAGCGTCGGTCTCGTCCTTCTTGACTTCCGTCTTGCCGTGATTGGTGGAACCGAGTGTCGTCCAGTAAGCGATGGAACCGCTCAGGCTCTTCATCATTGACGCAGCATAAAGTGCTGCCGTTGTTTTGCCGTGCGATCCGATAACACCAATCGTCAACATTTTGGTCGACGGGCGATCCTGCAATTCGTGACACAGTTGTGCGTGTGAGGCTGGGACGTCAGCGACGATGCATTGTGGAGCGGAGATCGGGAGAAGGCGATCGGTCAAGATCGCCGTGGCGCCTTTGGCCAAGGCGGCTTCCGCTTCTTCGCCCGCATTGGAACTGGCATCCGTGCCAGTCACGTAGACGTGGTGTCCGGCATGATTGCCAGACGTATGCGGTCGAACTCGACGCGAGCAACTCTTTACCAAGATATCATCGCCGGCGGCAATGATCGCTTGGGGAAATAAACTTTGAAGCGAAACAATATAATTGCGTGACTTCCGAGAGTGACTCATGGGCTGGGCCTCCGTGCCTTTAACGCCATCCTACGTCGATTCACGAACCAATGTCGACTTGCAATCTTTGCATTCGCCAGTGGTTCCAACGGCAGCAAACTTCGGTTTAGACGGTACGGGCCGTCAACAAAAATCTGCTGTCGTTGATCCAGATGCATCCTGCTGCCAGATGAGCAAAAGATGTCCCATTCCGCATATCTCGTCAAGACGGATTTACACCAGATACAACTCTTATCGCACCGCCAATTGGAATACTTTGAGACGTCACCTATGCTGGACGCCGTCAGTTACTATAAAATCATTGGCTCGCTGCTTTGCTAGCAAATTTGCAGGCGGTAAGCGAAATCTTTTCCATTTTTTTCAAGGCCCGTAAGACACTCAGATGCAGTCAGTTCACATACGTGACTTTAAGATCGGTAATGCTTCCCGTCCGGTGATCATTGCTGGCCCGTGCGTAATCGAAAGTTTAGCCCTTACGTTAAGTATTGCGGAACGGCTTAAGTCGATCACTAGTAGC
Source organism: Njordella aestuarii (assembly GCF_056494165.1). Classification (NCBI taxonomy): domain Bacteria; kingdom Pseudomonadati; phylum Planctomycetota; class Planctomycetia; order Pirellulales; family Pirellulaceae; genus Njordella; species Njordella aestuarii. The sequence continues at coordinate 3,658,106 of NZ_CM151397.1, read as the reverse complement.
TTGAATGTCCCCTTTATCTTCAAGGCATCCTTCGACAAAGCGAACCGCACCAGCAACACGGCCTTTCGAGGGCTGGGAATCGATGAAGGGTTGGAAGTTCTGGCGAAAGTTTCGCGCGAGTTTGACGTCCCAGTCACCACCGACATCCATCTTCCCGAGCAAGCCAGCGGTGCCGCTCAAGTCTGTGATCTGTTGCAAATTCCTGCGTTCCTCGCACGACAAACCGATCTGCTGATCGCAGCTGCTAAAACGGGACGGCCGCTGAATGTAAAAAAGGGGCAGTTTATGGCTCCCGGCGACATGCAGTACGTAGTCCAAAAAGTTACCTCAGCGGGAACTGGTGGACTATGCTTGTGCGAACGCGGGACATTTTTCGGTTACGGCCGGCTTGTTAATGACATGCAGGCATTACCGATCATGCGTTCGATGCAAGTGCCGGTGATTTTCGACGCAACGCATTCCGTGCAGCAGCCTGGCGGCTTGGGCGGTGCGACCGGGGGAAATCGAGCGATGGTCGAACCGATGGCCCGAGCAGCGGCAGCCGTGGGTGTCGACGGATTCTTCTTTGAGACGCATCCGGACCCCGATAGCTCGCCCAGCGACGGTGCAAATATGCTATTCCTCGATCAGTTTGAAGCCGTCGTCGGACGAGTTCTGAAGATTTGGGAAACCAACGCCAGCTTTTCTGCGTAACTGTACGGTCTTTTTCGCCTAACATTAATTTTGTTCCCATGGTCCCAGTGACAGCCAAATGCCCTTCCAGCCGTTCCCCAAAGCCGTCTGGCTATCGACTCTCTAGCCGGCTCGGCAGCCGTACATGGGGCGTGCTGCTCATTGTCTGCGTGGTCGCGATCGGCTGTGAGCGAAAGTGGGATAACGCGTCTCGCCCACGAACTTCGCGATCTTCCGCAGATCAATCTTCCTACGCTGTTGGCGAAGCGATGAAGTATTTGCCGATGCTCATGCGGCTGGACCGCTCTGTTGCCGTAAAAGAAGTAGTCTTTCAATTGAACAGTTGGGCACAAGGCAAAACCGTGCCGCCCAATGAGCGGACAGCTTGGTTGCTGTCGACTCTTCCGGCTGACAGTCTTAAAAATCCGGTTCTCCAAAATTTGAATCAAATGCGATTCGGTGAACCCGAGTCCGAGTATTTGCTGCAATGTCAAATGATGAAGCAAGTTAGCGGCTGGATCCTGGGCGAGCCCTATCGAGATGGTCTTTTCAACGACTGGCTTCAAGAGACAGGCAGCAAGCTATCGGATCAAGACCGACGCAAGTTGGAGGCGACATTAAAGTTGTTTGATTGGACGGTGCGTAACGTTGCATTGGAAGGTGTGCCGGCTGACATCGAGACGCTGACGCCTAACCCAGAGTTTCCGATCAATGATGCGGGCATCGGCTACCGTCAGCTTCCGTGGCAAACGATGATCTTTGGTCGCGGGGATGCGTGGCAGCGCATTCGAGTGTTCAACCAGTTGTTGCAACAGGTTGACGTTACGGCTGCCGTGTTTGCGTTTCCAAGCGACTCCGAGGACGGTCCATTGTTATGGGCGGTGGGCGTGCCGATCGCTGGGGAAGTTTATCTGTTCGATCCCAAATGGGGGCTTCCGATACCAGGGGCGAATCAAAAAGGAATCGCTACATTCAAACAAGCTAGTTCGGACCGAAACATCCTGCGACGCGCTAAATTGCCCGGACAATTCGAATATCCCGTCGATATGACTGATCTCAGTAACGCAATCGCACTGATCGATCTAGAGCCATTTGCCATCGACAGTTCGATGGAGCAGTTAGAAAAATCACTGGCGGGCGAAAATCGCATGAACATCTATGTTGATGCGGCGGCAGCGGCCGAGCCCTTCGTGAATGCTCTCGACGAAACGCGTGTTAAGCTGTGGACGATGCCTCTGCTAGCTCAGACCTACAACGCTTCAGTGCGCGGAAGACTTTTTGATCAGTCTCCGTTTTCATTGCGATACTTGGCGGTCTACGGGCCATTCTTCACAGATACATTGCTCAATTCGGCACGGCAGGATCACTTTAAAGGACAATTTCAGTCGACGCTCGACAAACCTGGTGCGCTCAAGAATTACATGGGTGTTCGCGTTGATGACGAAACGCTTAACAAACTCTCATCTGATTTGGATACTCAGCGGGCGATGCAGGTGGTCAAGGAACTGGACGAGTCGCGTGAGCAATTTGCAGCGCGTGTCGAACAGGTGAAAGGATTTTACAGAGCAGCCAAATACCACACGTCAACTTTCCTCGGCATGGCGCAGTTTGATCTCGGTAACATCGACGCTGCTATCAACTGGTTGGACGAACGGACTTTGCAAGTCGAGGGAACGGACGCTTGGCACCCTCATGCCACCTATTTGCTCGCTCGCAGCTATGAAATTAAAGGCGATACGGAGAAAGCGATCGAGTATTTAAAGTTGGACGATGTACCACAGGAAGCCGGGAATCGTATACGCGCGAGGTTATTGCAAAGCATCTTACAGCCGGAAATTGCGGAATAATCCGAATAATCGGCACTTACCGGAAGGTCGGCGATCAAAGTCTTGTCGTGCCGATTGAAGCAAGCGGCGAAGCAATTAGTCTAGAACTGAATCGAACAATAAGCGTGACGGCGAATTAACTTTGTAAGCACTCGCAGTTTCGCAACTAGCACTCGTTCAGGTCCGACAACTATGAAGAAGATTTGTATTGCATTAGCCGCATTGGCATTCTGCGGCTCGCTCGCAGGGCAGAGTAAGGCATTTGATCCGGCGTACGGTTTTGGATACGGATCGGTGTTCGGTCCCACATTTCAGTTCCGCAATCGGCTTCCTACGCCACCGTACTTTGCCATCTATCCGCCGGTGTATTACGGCGAACGATACCAGCGTCCTTATGGAGCGAGCCCTTTTGCCGCTTTACCGATGGTGCATGCCGGTGACGATTACCGCGTCCAGTTGAAGACTGACCACGCGACACTTCCCAGTGCGCACTGCCCTGCCTGTGCAACACGAATGCAAACGACTGTATCAGAGAGCGTGATTGCTGTTGAAACTGGCAAATCGACTTGGATCGATAACCCTTATGTTGTCGAAGACAGCCAAATCGCACGCAAGTAGGCTGGAGCAGACGGCCAGGACGAGGCTACATCAAGATTCCGCGAAAACGAAAGACGATTGCTCCCAAAGGCTATCGTCTTTTTTTATTTCGCAAGTTTGTCTAATGCGATTTTCGCTCGTTGCACGGCTGACTTAGCCGACGGTCGGTCTTCGTATAGTGCGATTACGCTTCTATAGAAGTCCGCTCGGCTTGCCTCGTCTAATTTTACAGCTGCATCGAGCTGTGATTGGAGGAAGTCGGCGACTTTTGAATCGACCATGACGGAATCTTTCGTCAATCGCAACTTCTCACTCCGAGCGTATTCGACAAGCTCTCTTTGCGAAGGAGTCAGTAACGACTGATCCTGGAACACGACCAACATGCTCGATATTTTTTCAATGGCAAGCTCGGGCGCATTATCACGCAAGCTCATCGCTTCGACAAATGCAAGTTCAACTGGATCAAGGCTCTGTTCCCCGCCGCGACGCAAATGTCGCGATAGCGAATCGACTCGACGCTGCATTGAAATCTCCGCCTGGATTCCCGCAAATTCCTCGAGCCTTTTATCGTCCGGATAGTTTGCCTCAAATTCTTCAAGATAGCCTTCCATGGTTTCTAACGAAGCGTCTCGTTCCAATGAGTTTGCTACTTGCTGATAAAGTGCATTTGCGGAAGGTTTCCTTGTTGCATAGAAGATTCCCGCGATGCATCCAACGAGTGCCAAGCTGAGTGCGGCGATGGAAACATAGCTAGTCCACGAGACTTCATCTTCCTGTGAGTGCTGAAAAGTGCTGCTACGGCGCGGCTTGGAGCCTGGGGCGACAGCTGTAAAGTGCGATTTGCCACTAGCTAATTCATCTGATTGTGAGCCGCTGCCTGGCAGTTCAGACAGGTGTGTCGCAACGTCCGTCGTGTGACCCATGTGCGATGCCGCGATAAGTTCATTACTAGCTAACGTGACATCGTAGCTTTTCTCTGAAGGCTTTTTAGTGCGATTGTTTAAGTCAACAGCTCTTGTTTCAAAACCAGGAGTTGTACTAGGACGTTTAAGGTCCTCGTCCTCAATCAGCTCAGCAAGATCGTACGAGTCATCGAGCTGTGATTCTTTCCGCTGCCGTTCCCTGTTCGACATGCGTTCAAGCCCCAACTGCATGGCAGACAATCGATTGAGTACGACCAGCGCAGTTGGCGGACGTTTTTTGGGGTCTTTCTCGAGCAGTTCCAAGATCAAGATGTCAAGTTCTTTGGGGACATCGAATCGATCGCGAAGTGAGTCAGGCACTTTGTAGCGAACATTGTAAAGAACTTCCGGTACGCTTTTGGCCGCATGCGGTGATTTCCCTGACAAACAGACGTACATGAGAGCGCCCAACGCGTATAGATCACTTCGCGAAGTAACTCGGTTCCCTTCAGCCTGCTCGGGCGGCATGTAATCCGCAGTGCCAAGGACCGAACCCATCGCCGTTTCTTCGCTGCTGCCATAGAGTTTGGCAATTCCAAAGTCAGTCATCTTGATCGAATCTTGCTTTGTAATCAGCAAGTTCGCAGGCTTTATATCGCGGTGAATCACGCCGATGTCATGTGCGTGCTTTAAGGCAGCGCATACTTCTCGGGCGTAACGCACGGTGGTCTGCCAGTCGAGTCTCCCATCGCGTTTGATCTTCTGATGAAGACTTTCGCCATCCACGAACTCCATTGAATAAAACAGACGCCCTGCTTCTTCGCCGAATCCTATCAACTTTACAATGTGTGGATGTGTTAATCGTTCTAGCGTCTCAACTTCGACGGCGAAACGCCGACGGAACCGTTCTTGATTTGCAATCGCATCAGCAATGATCTTAATCGCAACCGGCTCGCCAGTCTTCGCGTGATGGCCGCGGTAGACCTTACCCATCCCTCCTTCGCCGAGAGTCGATTCTATCTTATAGGGACCGAGATACTCGGGCAGCATTTCTGGTGACTTCAAAGGACTGTTCCTGCGGAAGGCAATTTTGCTCTTGCCATTAATTCGTTCTAGCTACATGAGCGAGCCGCTAGTCAGCTTGCTCTACATAACCATATTGTAGTTGAACTGCAGGAAGTCAGCCGAGGGGACGCATTCAATTTCTCTAACCACCGCTTATTTGTTCAAGCCCGCTAGAAACTCATCGGCATCAATACCGTAGTTTTCAAGCACAACCAATAGAAGGTCGCTCACATGCTCGGTTCGATTGCGCCGACCAGCTGTCGAAACGGTAGATTTGGACGCAATCAGTTCGTCCATTGGTTTTGCAGTGGCTGCAATCGGTGCCGCACGCCTGACGGACGGTTGAACTGTTTTCGAGTTTGATCCAGACGTTGATTTCAACGCTAGAGGAGCAGGCGAAACCGACGCAACGTTCGAATCGTCTACCCACCCAAATGTCATCTGACTTGAAAAAGTGCTACTCATCATTCCACTCCACCCTATGGTTTTCAGCGAACCAACCAACATTTCCGGCACGACATGTAAAACAATTTCGATGTCGCTATAGAATGATCCGTTGGGGGTGTGACACGTCTGGTCACAGGTGGAAAGAAAACTTCTGCAACGTATTTTTCGCCTGCATTAGGTTCGCGTTCAGGAGATCGCTCGTCTCTATTCCCGATGCATTCGCGACTTGTGCGAATCTGATTGAACAACCCCGGTTAAGCAATTTCGTCGAAAGGCTGTGGCATGAGCAACCGGCTGTCCTAGCGACGAATGATCGAACCAGATGCGGTAAGTTCGCCATGATCGCGCGCAGTGGAGCGACAAATGCGACGTTTTCTTGCTTCTGTGTCACCGCTCATAGACGAAGCGAGCAGGTTTATATCCGTTGAGTCTTAGCATCGCACGGAGCGAGATTATTTGTTGCTAACCACTAGGTTCAGCAAATCGCCTATGTCGCGATGAGCCTCTAAAGAATGGCGAAGAGGAATGGCCGTATTCACGTGGTAGTGATTCTTGCGACCGATCTTTTCCCGGCGTATGTAACCTTCAGCTTCTAGGTCCTGCACGATGCGCTGGACGCCTCGTTCCGTGATTCCGACTTTCAGCGCGACCTCCCGCAGAGACGCGTCTGGGTCGTTATATACCACAATCAATACGTGGGCGTGGTTGGAAAGAAATGTCCAACGGTTTGATTGGCTTTCGCCAGCCGCCGAGGTTGCCATGCCCACTGGGAGAGATCGGGCGTGTATCTTGGCCATTCTTATGTCTCGAATAGCGGGCTAGAGGTCTGTCATTCCTAATTCCGACCGTCTCGTACTTGAAACGTGTCGCAGGAACAAAGCAATTATAGCGCCAATAATCGTGAATGTAAATTCGCGAATTCGTCTGTACTCTGGCCAGCCAAATTCCAGCATTCTCTGGTCTTTTCCGAGCTTTTCTCTGCTTTCCGGCTATCCCCGCTAAAGAAGATCGTCGTTTTCTGACGAATTACAATTGACGACAGTTGTGTCGGGTATTACATTTCGCGTATAGTAAGCCGCTAACTGGAGTTCATGCTATGATGAATGAGATCGCAATTCTTCTGACCTTACCTGGTGCTCTATTATTGGGAATGATTTGCCTGCCAAACCGGGGGGCAAACGTTCAGGTCCGATTTTTTCGCCAGTTTGTGACGGGGATGGCCGGATGTCAGTTCCTGGTCGCTGTGGGGTTCCTAACCGCGTTTATGACTGGCTGGCTGCCTGAATTCGATGCGGTGTTCTATCGCTCTGGCGGCGAAGTGCCGATCACGCTGAGCGTCTTTTACGATGGCGTGTCTGGACTGATGTTTACTTTGGTCAGTTTCGTCGGCTGGATCGTGTGCAAATATTCGATTCGCTACCTTGATGGCGAAGCGACTCAAGGGCGTTTCTATCGTTGGACGGCCTTTACGCTTGGGGCCGTATCGCTGATGGTGATCTCGGGCAATTTATTGATGTTTGTATCGGCCTGGATCTTGACCAGCTTGGGGCTCCATCAGTTGCTGATGCATTACGGCACTCGACCCGCAGCGGCCCGCGCAGCCTGGACTAAATTCGTAATCAGTCGAATCGGGGACGCGGCGTTAATTGCGGCGGTAGTCGTGATCTACCGACAGTTCGGCACGCTTGAGTTTTCCGCTTTATTTTCATCTGTTGCTAGCCTGGAGAGCGTTCCTACGGCGCTGGTGGTCGCAGGTTTTTTGCTAGTGGCGGGTGCGGCAACCAAGTCAGCGCAATTTCCCTTCCATACTTGGTTACCACTTACGCTTGAGACACCTACCCCAGTGTCTGCTTTGATGCACGCAGGGATCGTCAATGCCGGCGGCTATCTAATCATCCGCACCAGTCCGCTGGTATCCCAAGCATCATGGGCGCTAACCGCATTGGTGTTGATTGGAGGTTTTACGGCGTGTTTCGGGGCCATGGTGATGCTGACTCAAACAAACATCAAGAAGTCGCTGGCCTATTCGACGATTGCTCAGATGGGCTTCATGTTACTGCAATGTGGACTGGGGGCCTACTCTGCTGCGATGCTCCACATTCTAGCGCACTCGCTATACAAGGCATTCGCATTCTTGAGCAGCGGAAGTGTGATAGCAGAGCGATCCTCAAGTCTAGCTGCCTTGCCATCGAATCGCTCTGTATCTGGGATAAAGCTTGCGATTGTCGGTTCCATGATGCTTGCCGTCTTAAGTGCTTCGCTCGCGCTGTTCGGCATCAACCCGACAACGAAGGCGGGAGGACTTGTGTTAGGTGCAGTTTTGTGTTTGGCACTGACGCACTGGATTGGGCAAGTTATGCGGAGTGGTGATGCAAGCCTTGTGACGCGTGCCGTTTTAATTGGAAGCGGGCTGTGTGTTGTTTATTCTGCCAGCTTTTTCATGGTGGACTGGACAATCGCGGCGAGCCTGCCGGTAGCGAGCGGCCCCAAGTTGTTGTGGGGAGTTGCAGTATTCGTCGTGGTCGGTTTCGCGGGACTGTTCGCATTTCAATTTCTCTTGGCAAGCGAAAGATGCGCTGGAGCAATGGCCAAGTTGCGTATACATGCTTCGAATGGTTTTTATGTCGAGAGTATTATCCGTCGCGTCTTCGAGCCTTTAGTCAACTGTTGAGAATCATCGATCTCGGTCACTTGCAAAGAATCAATCATAAGGGAGTTTCACAATGTCAACCGCCGATATCCACATACGCAAATCTTATATTCCGCCAATTGACTATTCTGAACATTTATCCGAAGTGCTTGCCGAAGCAATTGGTGAAGTGACAGAAGTCATCGCGCCAGTTTGGCCGCTCCAGGATTACGTGGCCGTCAATCCTTACGCTGGGATTGCCCATCGCCATTTCATGGACGCTCGCGCCTTCCTGCGAGTGTTCTCCGACTGTGAAACGTTGATGCCGATCGATTATTACGCATCAGAGTTTCGTGAGGGTCGCTTTAACATCGAGAACATCGAGTCGGCAATTGCTGAAGTCGCTGGGAATGGAATATTTCTCGATTTGACCGCGCCGCAAATCGCCGAAAAACTTCGCACGGCAAGTTCGATGGATGTTAGCCCTGGTAGCAGAGCCATCGTAACGAATGCAGCTCGCCCGATTAAAACGATCGCTGATTATGCGAAGGGAAAGAACGAAATCAATTGGACGGAAGCGTTTGTGGAGGAAATCTCCAAGCATTGTGCAGCACACTATGATCGCGGCCAGTCGATGTGGGCTAGTCCGTCTAAAAACCTATCGCTCTATCAATCGTGGCGGACAACTGCGGAGCATGATTGCAATATCGAATTGCTGGGATTGCGAGGTTTTCGAGACTTTGCGGCTAGCCTGCCTCACACTCCTGAGTCGGCGATTGCTTACATGCTGCTGCGGTTGGAGGTGCCCTTCAATCTCTGGCCAACTTATTTGCTATGCCAGGCGTATTCAATTCCCGGTTGGTGTGCTTGGACAAAGTACCACACCCATTGGACTGACCAAGACGGCGTGACCAGTGACGATTTGACTGGTCTTCTGGCGATTCGGCTTGCTTATGATACAGCACTGGCTGAAGCGAAAGCGTTACACGTCAACTGGGTATCATTTCTCGATTGCGAATCGGTGTCGTTTCGGCCGCACGTAAACGCCTGGCGAGACGATGCTACCCTTCGTTATGTCCTATTGCGAGCGAGCGAAATTGCTTTTCGAGACCAGTTCGTGAACTCACTCGCCATAGCAGCCAACAAAGAACCGGCCGTCGCAGTTGACCGAAGACTGGCGCAAATGGTCTTCTGCATCGATGTGCGATCGGAACGGATTCGTCGCCAGATTGAATCACAGTCCAGCGACATTGAAACGTTTGGTTTCGCCGGTTTCTTTGGTATGGCCTTCGAATATGTCGAACTGGGCGAGTCGTCCGGAAAATCGCAGTTGCCAGTACTGTTAAAGCCACAGTTTAAGATTCTCGAAGGCCTGCATGGTCAAGTGCATCCAATAGAGCTCGAGCTAGAACTTTTCGCAGTACACAAGTCGCAACAAAATCGCTCGTGGCAAACGCTTTGGAAGCATTTTCAAGCGTCGGCGGTAAGTTGTTTCTCATTTGTGGAAACGACGGGCTTATTCTATGGCGCGAAACTTATAAAGCGAGCGCTTGGCTTTCAGTCGCAAACCACTGCATTCAAGAATATTGGAATGTCGGAGGAAGACTCCAATAAGCTTGGGCCCACGTTGCGTGCCTTGAATCAACAAGGGATTACGACTTCACGTCAAGTCGACATGGCCGAAGGAATGCTGAGGAATTTGGGCCTAACATCTAATTTTGCACGACTGGTCGCGTTTTGCGGACATGCGTGTGAGACCGAAAACAATCCGCTTGCGGCTGGGCTGGATTGCGGCGCGTGTGGTGGTCATTCTGGAGAACCGAATGCCCGCTTCGTCGCGATGCTTCTCAACCAAGCTTATATTCGCAAGGCACTAGAAGATCGGGGAATTCAAATCCCTACCGACACTCACTTCATTGGTGGGTTGCATAACACAACGACGGACGAAATAACGTTCTTTGATGTCGACGAAGTGCCAGTTGAACTTCAATCCGCCTTGCAAGAATTGATCAGCAGTTGTGCCGCGGCATCGCAGCAAACGCAGACGGAGCGTTTGCCGATCGTTGCGAGCAAGTCGCTGGCAGAACTTTTAGCAAGGGCTGGCGATTGGTCTGAAGTGCGACCCGAGTGGGGATTGGCGGGCAATGCCGCCTTCATCGTTGCGCCTCGCTCGTTAACGAAGAACGCCAATCTTGATGCTCGCTCGTTTTTGCATAGCTACGATTGCACGCAAGACGAACAGGGCACGGTATTGGAGACGATCATGACAGCGCCGATGATCGTCGCTAACTGGATCAATATGCAATATTACGCATCGACGGTAGACAATCATCACTTTGGTAGTGGCGATAAAACGATTCACAACGTAGTCGGACGGTTCGGCATCCTCTCGGGCAATGGAGGTGACTTGAAGACCGGTTTGCCATGGCAATCGTTGCACAACGGCCAAAAGTATCAACACTTGCCAATGCGCTTGCAAGTCGTGATTGCCGCGCCTCGAGCGTCGATCGACCGTGTAATCGCCAAGCATGAGGTGGTCGCGAACTTGGTCAATGGTGCGTGGTTGCACCTGATCGCGATCGAGGATGGCCTAGTATACCGTTACAGTCCGGTTGGCGATTGGGAACAACTGTCTGGAACTCGAATTGAAGACTTGAAGGGAGCAATTTAATGACATTGATGGTTTCGAACCCAACACTTTCGTCTCAAACGCAACGCTCGCCGCATCTGACAAGGCTGGAAGCGGAGAGTATTCATATTCTCCGGGAAGTGGCGGCCGAATTCGAGAATCCGGCGTTGTTATATTCGATCGGCAAGGACTCGTCGGTAATCTTGCATCTTGCTCGAAAAGCTTTTTATCCGAGCAAGCCTCCATTTCCTCTGTTGCACATCGATTCAACTTGGGAATTTCGCGAGATGATCGAATTCCGCGAAAGTTACGCACGACATGAGCTTGGCCTGGAAGTAATCGCCTATATCAACGAGGAAGGGGCGCGTGACGGAATCAACCCGTTTGATCATGGCCGTGTGTACACAGATGTTATGAGAACACAGCCGCTGAAAAAGTCGCTAACAGAATACAAGTTCGATGCGGCGATTGGAGGTGGTCGGCGGGATGAAGAGAAATCGCGAGCGAAAGAGCGGATTTTTTCGTTCCGGGATCGTAACCATCGGTGGGACCCTCGAAATCAAAGACCTGAATTGTGGAACGTGTTTAACACATGGACGCACAAGGGAGAAAGTATCAGGGTTTTTCCGCTTTCGAATTGGACTGAACTGGATGTATGGCAGTACATTTTGCAGGAGCGTATTCCGATCGTTCCGCTGTACTTTGCCAAACACCGACCCGTGGTGCGCCGCGGAGACGACCTGATTGTCGTCGATGATGAGCGCATGCGTCTTCAGCCCGGGGAGAAACCGGAAATGATCAAGGTGCGTTTTCGGACGCTCGGTTGCTATCCGGTTACTGGCGCGGTTCTTTCGGATGCTGAGACGATTGAAGACATCGTGCATGAGATGCTGACGACGAGAGTTTCTGAACGTCAGGGGCGCGCGGTTGACCGGGAAGAAGCGGCTGCTATGGAACGCAAGAAACGGGACGGGTATTTCTAATGAGCACTATGAGTATTGAAGTTTCACTCGCCAAACACAACGCCAAAGACTTGTTAAGATTCATCACGTGCGGAAACGTGGATGACGGCAAGAGCACGCTGATCGGACGTTTATTGCTCGAAGCAGGAGCGATCTATGACGACCAAATCGACGCCCTGCGGAATGAATCGGAGAAGCATGGGACGGTCGGAGATCGCATCGACACGGCATTGCTACTGGATGGACTTGAGGACGAACGCCAACAAGGCATAACCATCGATGTAGCGTATCGTTATTTCACGACTTCCAAACGCAAGTTTATCATTGCAGACACTCCGGGCCATGAACAATTTACGCGCAATATGGCGACTGGAGCTTCGACGGCTGATCTGGCGATCATACTTGTCGACGCTACCAAAGGAATTTCTACGCAAACCCGGCGACATGCTTATATTGTTTCTTTGCTGGGGATCAAGCAAATCATTCTGGCGGTAAACAAGATGGATTTGGTCGGATACGATCAGGTTCTGTTTGACCAGATTGCCAATGAGTTCGCCACGTTTTCAAGTAGGCTGGGGCTCGACCACGTTTGCCCAATACCACTATCTGCGCTCGAAGGAGACAACGTTGTTGCAACCAGCGCACGCATGCCTTGGTACTCGGGGCCAACTCTGCTACAACAACTGGACGATGTAGGAATTGGATCAAATTTGGAACGCCGACCTCTACGGTTTCCAATACAGTGGGTAAACAGACCCGACGCGACTTTTCGCGGATTCAGTGGAACTGTCGTCTCAGGAGTTTTGCGAGTCGGCGATCGTGTGGTCGTGCTGCCGTCACAGAAGTCAGCTCGAGTAAAATCGATTGTCACAATGGATGGCAGTTTTGATCAAGCGTCCGCTGCTGATTCGATCACTGTCACGATGGACAACGAGATCGACATCACGCGCGGGGATATGCTGGTTAGTCCAGATGCAATGCCGACACTTGGTCGACGCGCTGAAGCGACTTTGGTATGGATGTCAGAACAGCCGTTGGTTCCGGGTAAGTCGTACTGGTTCAAACATACGACGCGACGGACTGCCTGTGAGATCGAATCAATTCACTTTCGTACGGATGTTAATACTCTGCAAAGGGTAAATGCGTCGTCTCTGGCGCTGAATGAAATTGGTGGCTGCCAGATCAAGTTGCGGGACCCGGTAATGTTCGATCCTTATTCGATGAATCGGGAGACTGGGTCGTTCATTTTGGTCGATCGTATCACCCACGAGACGGTCGCGGCGGGAATGTTCAGTGAGCTCAGTAGCGATCCGTCAACTGTTGGCAACTGGAATGTGCGATCGGTGATGGTGGCACCACGTCCAGCGCAAAGTCGCGTCTCTGCGCAGGAGCGAAGTGCCCGCTACGGCCAGAAGCCAATGACGATACTGATCACGGGCCTGAGTAGTTCCGGAAAAACGAGTGTCGCGATGGCGTTGGAAGAGCAACTCTTTAAAGCTAATCGTACGTGCATCGTGCTAGACGGACAAAGTATGAGGTTGGGAATCAGTCGCGATTTAGGTTTTTCGGCCGAGGAGCGATCTGAGAATCTGCGTCGAGCGGCGGAGATTGCGAAATTGATCAACGATGCGGGGCAAATTTGCATCGCTGCGTTTGTTGCACCTAGCGCTTGGGTGCGGCATAAAGTTCGAGAGTTGATCGGAGAAGACCGCTTTTTCCACGTACATCTTTCGACGTCGACCGACGTTTGTCGTAGCCGCGATCTCACTGGTCAATATCTTGCTGCAGACAAAGGAGAGATAAGTAGTTTTCCTGGAGTGACATTCGACTATGAAACTCCCCTCGATGCCGATATCTTCTGCGATACAGAGAAAACTTCCGCGGAAGAAGTCGCCAAACTGATACTCGCGAGAAGTGCGCAGTTCCTGAAATGAAGACATTCGGTCAAAGTAAACTATCAACGAAAATACGCAACGATGGAACAGATCAAACAACCAGAGCTTCGCAGTGAGATTCGTTATCTCGGAACGATTTTGGGTGATACGATTCGCGAGTTGGAAGGCGAAGAGGCGTTTGGCATTGTCGAGGAATTGAGGAAATTGGCTTGGGATCGTCGGACAGGCGTCGAGAATTCTGAGCAGAGGATGACTGAAAGGATCGCCAGCCTAAGCGTCGAACAGCTATTTATCACGACGCGGGTTTTCACGGTCTTTTTGGACCTGCTGAACATGGTTGAGGACCGTCGACGTGTGCGGGTGCTTGGTGAACGGGCACGCGGAGTCTATCCGCGACCTCGCAATGAATCGATCCGCGATGCGATCTCACAACTGCATAGCTCGGGAACGACTGCCGCTGAGCTTCAGAAGTTGGTTGATGGCTTGCACATCGAACTCGTCTTTACTGCACATCCTACTGACGCAAAACGTCGTTCGGTCCGCAGCAAGTTGTCGGCGATCCGAAGTCTCTTGACGGTCTTGGACCACGATCCGCTTCCAGAACAACGAGATCGCACGGAGCAAGAGATTCGTACCGAGATCGCAAAGCTTTGGCAAACCGACTTCGTTCGTCCATGGCGACCAACCGTCATGGAAGAGGTCGCACGAGGGCTATCGATCAAACCCGTGTTATGGGAAGAGATTCCACGTTTGGCCGAAGAATTTCAACGTGGCATTGCGGAAAATTACGGAGATGCTGTCAGGTTGAATCGACCGTGCGTCACCTTTGGATCGTGGATCGGTGGTGATCGCGACGGGCATCCGGGTGTTACGGCTGAAGTAACGCTTGACACTATTCTTTGGCTGCGAAGGGAAGCGGTGGCTTTCCATCGCAAGACATGTGAAACGCTGATTCACTCAATGAGCCTTTCCGAAAGGCAGATTTCATTGTCAGGCAGTCTCGGGCACGCAATTGCCGGCGCGGAATCGCGTTTTCCTGAATTGAAGGAGACGCTTGCTGCCTTGCCACCTGGCGAATTATGCCGACGCTGGCTGACCATCATTCGCTGGCGACTCGATCAGTTGCAGCAGTTGTTGCAAGCTCACTCGGTCAACCTCCAAGTTTCAACAGCTCCTACTAACGCAGCATATCGCGCTGCCAGTGAATTAGCAGAGGATGTTGAAGTACTCGTCGACGCGTTAGAAGCGACTCCCGCCGGTAAGCATACGACCGCCCCAATTCGCAATTGGCTCGCGCAGATTGCCACTTTCGGTTTCCACTTGGCTCGTTTGGATGTTCGTCAGAATGCGAAGGTTTACACCGATGTTATGGACTCGTTGCTGAAACGTAGCGGCCATTGCGAAAGCTGGAAAACGCTTGATGACGCTGCGCGCACGTCTTTCCTAAAAGAGACGCTGAATGTCAAGCTCCCGCTCAGTTGCGGTGACGAAGAAGCGGACGCGATGACTCGTGAAACCCTCGCGATGTTCGGCATGTTGCATCAAGTCTGGCACAGTTACACTGGTTCAGCCCTTGGTGCGCACGTAATTAGTATGGCTGCGGCTCCGAGTGACGTGCTTACGGTACTATGGTTATGGCATCAGACTGCGCCGGAGCAGAGTGCAGCAGAAGGCGGTAAAGTTGGACTGCCAATCGCTCCCTTGCTGGAAACAATCGCCGACTTGCAGCGCGGGCCGGCGATCCTTGCCGGAATGCTAAGTATACCTGCATACCGCGAGTATCTTCGGAAACAAGGGGACCATCAAGTTCTCATGTTGGGCTATTCGGACAGTACCAAAGACGGCGGCTATTTGACCGCTTGTTGGTCGCTGTATCAAGCGCAGCAGAATCTTGTGAGAGTTGCCGCGGAGTATGATGTGACGCTGACGTTTTTTCATGGACGAGGTGGTTCGCTCGGACGCGGCGGTGGACCGGCGGCAAGGAGTATTATGTCGCTTCCAACCGGATCGTTCCGCGGTTCAATGCGGCTTACCGAGCAAGGGGAAGTGCTCGCCGAACGCTACGATGATCCGGCAATTGCGCATCGTCACTTGGAACAGGTCATTTGGTCGTCGCTATTAGCGGCAGGCAATCCGACTCAACCGCCAGCAGACGAGTGGTTGAATATGATGGACACAATTTCAGAAAGCTCATTTGCTCAGTATCGAGAACTATTGGAGCAACCGCGGTTCGTCGAATTCTTTCGTTGCGTCACACCGATCTCGGACATCGAACAGCTTCCAATCGGCTCGCGGCCATCTCGGCGCGTTCCCGGTGGTGGATTGAGCGACCTTCGTGCGATACCATGGGTATTCTCCTGGACCCAATCTCGCTGTCTGCTACCCGCTTGGTATGGTATGGGCAGTGCGATGAAGCCGCTGCTTGAAGACATGCATCAGCAAGGCATCTTAAAGGCAATGTACGAGAAATGGCCATTCTTTCGGGCGCTGATTGATAACGCCGAACTGGCGCTCGCGAAATCGGACATGCAGATCGCTTCGCACTATGCAGCCCTCGCCGAGGATCAACCAGAGCTCCAACCGCTTGCTAGCAGGATAGCCAGCGAATTCGAACAGTCTTGTAATGCTGTACTTTCGCTTACAGGACGAAGCGATTTGTTGGGCAATACGCCGTGGCTGAAGGAGTCGATTCGCGTTCGAAATCGTTTTATCGATCCCTTGAACCTCACCCAAGTCGAATTATTGCGCAGGAGTCGTGAATTGGAGCTCGATGAACAACAGAATGACGAACTCAGGCAGCTCACGCGCCTTACGATTAGTGGTATCGCAGCCGGTATGCGCACAAGCGGATGACGGCTTGGTGATTCAAAATTGTGTTCCTTCATACGGAAAAAATACATACGGACAAAATAAAACAGCCGGTGCGAAGCCGGCTGAGATTTTGAACGGATGAGGCTGAGATCGATTACTACCTCAGCCAATCCGTAAAACTTTGGATCGCGCTTTGCCTACCAAGGCTTTAACTTCCAACCGACAAAGAATCCGGCCATAAAGATTACGCATGCAACCGATGCGGGTTGGTTTTTGCTATAAGCGACAACAGCTTCAGTAATTTCCGACGTCATTTTTTCAAGATCGGTCGACGGTGTGAGCGCCTTATGAGCGGCGCTGCTTTGCTGTTGTTTCATCGGAGTTGTTGCTGGTTTAGTTTCTGTAGCCATTTTGCATTACCTCTTAAAGTTGTTTAACGTTCAAAGTAGTCGTCTTGTACGGTAGGGGTTATCGGACGTGGCTTGCCGACCATCTGGCGGAGCCACCGCAGGTTAGCTTCAAATTCGCGTTGGCTAGCGTTGAAGGCTCGGAGCGAGCGGACCGTAATCCTAGCTCCGATGTACGCCATCAAACCCGCCAAGATGAAAAAGGAGCCCCCAACAATCCATTGCCCCCACAGAGCTGAGATCTCAAAAACTTCAGCGATCGTTCCCGCTAGCGCCAATGCAAGCACAGGCAAACCGGCTAGAAACATGCCAATTGCAACTGGAATCATGATGACTGCATACAAGATGCGATGGCGAAACTGTCGAAAATCGCTGCGCAACATTGCCACTTGAAGTTCAGTCAGTTCGAACGCATCGCCACATAGATTGCCTACGTTGCGCGACACCTCTTGCCATGGAGTCCCATTGCTCATTGGACTGATCCTGTTCGTTTGTACTGAGTTCGGATTCATCGCCATCGCCGTAGCCCCAGGGCGAGTAACGTGCCAAGGCCGGCAGCTATCAGCAACGCAGATCCCGGCTTGCGTCGGACAGCGTCTTCGAGCGCCTTTATGGTGGGCTGAGCCTTGATTGCAAAGTCAGAAAATGACTCTTGCAAAGCGTCTTTTGCTTTAACGGCCTGCTCTTGCGCAACTTCTAGTTTAGTATGGCCGTTTGAGCTGGAATGATGGACCATTTGCTATTCTCGACTCTTTAGTGCATTTTTTAGTTGATTTGAAACGTACTGTCGTGCGAATCCGAGTGCCATTGAGCCTGCCATCGCCCCGACGGCTGACAATATGCCGGTTTTAGCAACAGCGTCGTCCCTTTCGTCTTCCGCACGGCTCTTCGCGTTAACCTTGCGGATCGGTGCCGCAGGTTTGGTCAAAGAACGCGTAACTGCAAAGCATACCACTGCGCTGGCGATCACTGCGGGAAACGGATGCGCTCGCACATGTTCGCGCCAGTCCCCCAGTCGATTGACACCGACTTTCAGTTCGTAAGCATCAAGATGACCACGTTCGCGAACGCCCTGCATGCGTCGAGTGATCGTTTCTTCATCTTCAATTGGGCTGATCATGATGACTATCTTCGACGCGAGCTGAGCGTGATGGCGGCGATAACCCCGGCTGCAAGACCGAGACCGAAAGCGGTCAGGACGGATTCCATCGGCCTCCGATAAACCATATCGCGGGCGGATTCGACGCCTTCCTGTACTCCATGCGAGACGCGGTCATACTGGCCACGAATTTCTTCGGCAGCCACTCCTGCGTATTCGCTTGCTTGGTCGTAAACTCGGTTCACATAGCCGGAAGTACTAGCCCCTGCTGTTCGGATGAAGTCTTCAATTACTTCTCGAGTTTCACCAGTTTTCTTTTGGATCGTGCCGATAAGTGCTTGGATATTGCCCTCGGCTTTTGAAATATCGTCGCTGGTGATTTGACCATATTTCTCCTTGATTGCGCCCGCCACGTTATTCCACGAACCTTTGAGCTCGTCGCTATTCATCGTATTACTTCCCTATAAAGCTTGACTTGGTACCCGCCAATCGCGGTACTGTGATGTCCGACGTGACTAAGCAACCTTTGTGCCAATCACCAGACCCAATTCGTTCAAGTTCTGATATCCCGGTTGGTTGGGTTATGTGATCGCTTATCGAGCATATGACTGAATTGCAGTCCATGACGCGAGCTTGAGAGGCTGTCGAAACTGATGAGCTAGCGGAAGACAGAGGATTCTGTGGTAGTGAAGTAGAGCAGACGGCAAATCGTCGGTCATCACCTACGGGGCTACAGACGCGTGTTGACATATCGTGCAGCGGTTTAGCGTTTTCACTGCGCGAATACCGAGCGAATACGAATATAAACGAAGTAACTTCCGCGGTCGTCGTAAGTCTTTGTATCTTGGCACAGACAATGCGTGGAAGTATCGGCGAACCGGTCAGTTCAAATGATGGAGCGAGCAGAACGAAAGCGAAAAATTCTTATACTAAGCATTTCCTAACAAGGAGAATTACTCATGTTATCTTGGGCACTGACTTTTTTGGTAATCGCATTAATCGCGGCAGCACTCGGATTCGGAGGATTAGCCGGCCCAGCGGCAACGATCGCGCAGGTCCTGTTCTTCCTCTTCGTTGTGATGTTCATTGTTTCGCTGATCTTCGGTGGAACACGTCGCTCGAACATTTAGATAACTTGATCGCTGGCGAGGGCAGCAGCATGTCCCAGGCGCTGAACACAATTACCAAACGGTGGGTTGAAGACGAATGTTGATCGTCATTTCAGCCCGCCTTTTTTTGCGTATAACCATCTTATGGTGTCGCAGTAGGCTGTTAGATAAAACCTAAACGTCAAATATCGCAGGTCCATCATGGTGGTGGGCCGATTACCGCAGCAGATGGTATCTACGACCTTGATCAAATTAAATTCGTCGACCGAGCGTCTTAACTACAATTTCGGCAAATGTCTCTTGATCGCGAAAGCGGCGCACCCTTCGTTTCAACTTATTCAACATGCCATCAGAGCTTCTGGAAGCGAAATTGTTGAACTGGATATTGAATGCGATGACGGTGACAGGATCGCGAAATGTGCCGCCGAACAGTTTCAAGATGAAGCTTGTGATTGGATCTTCGTTGGCGGAGGTGACGGATCACTCAATCTGGCAATTAACACAATGTTTTACTTGGGCAACTTCGTGCCCCTGGTAATTTGCCCGTTAGGCACCGGCAACGATTTTGTCCGAAACCTAGTTATTGATCCAACCCTTGCATACACTCCCGACTCAGAATTCCAACCAGATTTCAAGCTCATGGACGTCGTTGCTGTAAGGATTAACGACGGCGAGCAAGAGAAGTTGTACGCCAATATGCTGTCGGTGGGTAATGGCGCGGAGAAAGCAGATCAGATCACAGAGGATGCAAAGGCGGCTTGGGGTACGCTAGTGTACATCATGCAGTTTTGGAAGACTGTCACGGATATTCAAACTTTTGAGGCCACACTTTACTGCGACGACGATGCACCAGTGACGATGACGCTTTCAGATTTATTCGTTGCGAATGGTCGAACGTGCGGTGGTGGGCGATGTGTCGTCCCCGATGCCAAAGTCGATGACGGACAGTTCGAGTTGGTAGCGATTCGCGAGGGGGACAATCTCCAAGGGGTGCATTTGGTGCAAAGCTTCTTTGCGCAACAGCACTTGAAGAACGAACTAGTCTATTTTCGAAGATTGAAGAAACTTGTCATTGATTGTGGGCGAGAGGTGACGCTAACAACAGACGGCGAACACGACTTAGGTACGCGTTTTCAACTTGAGTCTATCCCTAGAGCTGTGCCGGTGATGGTTTGCCAGCCGCATCGCATGAACGGAATGATATCTGCAATATGCAAGGTGCGTGCCTCTCAAAGTTTGAGTCCAGAACGCCACGAGGCGAATTTATAGCTGTCGGAGATAAAATCATGCGTGTTTTACTGGTTATTGTTTTGCTCATAGTCGTTGTTGTAGCGCTCGGATACGTTACCATGTCACGCGACGGCAATTCTGCGACAGTCACAGTCGATACGGATAAGGTTAAATCGGATACGACGGAAGTACTCAAAAAGACAAACGACGCACTAGACCGCATGGTAGACGGCGCCGCGGACGGACTTCAGCGGGACCCCGACGTCGATGCTACCGTCGATCCCGAGCCGGTGACTCCGTAACTGCTGCAAGATGCAAGCATTGCTGGTTTGCTATGGTATTTGCCCTCGATCGCTGCGGTAATCGGTTCCCGTAGACAAACTTACCTGTGGGCCGCGTCATTCTGAGTCTCCTTGCGGTTAGCTGTAAAGAAATCATGGCTTCCCGCGTGGGTCGCAGGAATCCACAAACCTTGGGCAATTTGGTCCGAGTTTTGCGTATTTCACCATAACTTCTCCAAATTGACATTTTGTCAGATAGATCCATGAATTACACTGCCGACAACTTGGTTGGAAGATCCTACGGTTTCATTTCTAATTGCAGATCCGATACAGACCCAAATGGCCTCGCGAGATTTTACAGTCGACGAACTAGCTGCTTACTTGCATGTGACACCACAGCAAGTGACCAAGCTCGCTTCGCGCGATAAGATTCCAGGCCGTCGGATTAAAGGTGAATGGCGGTTCTCGGATGCGGACATCCATCACTGGCTGGAAGATCGTATTGGGGAAGGCAGCATAGAAGACCTAACCAAAGTCGAAGAGCTGCTGCATCGCGCTCAGAAGGATGTCGAACAAGTAGGTTTGGCCGAGTACTTTTTCTTGGATGCGATTGCCAAGCCACTTCAAGCTCGAACGCGTGGTTCGGTTATCCGAAACATGTGCGAACTCGCGGCTCAAACTGGCCTACTTTGGGATGCCGCAGAGATGGCGGATGCAGTCGCTGCTCGTGAGCAACTTCACCCGACCGCTCTAGAGAACGGCGTGGCGATGTTGCACCCTCGGCGACCACGCGGGACGATTCTTTCACAGCCACTGATTGCTCTAGGGATTTCAAGCCAACCAATTCCGTTTGGTAATCTGGCTGGACATCTAACCGACGTATTCTTTTTGATTTGCAGCACCGATGACAATGTGCATTTAAAGATCTTGGCAAGACTCTCGCGGCTTGTGGCTGATGCGAAGTGGCTTGAACAGTTGCGTAACAGTGAAGATCCAAAAGCGATTTTGCAATTGGTCCGTGAAGCGGAATTATCTCTCACCGTCTCTTGTTAGCTCGCTAATTTGTTTCAATAAGCAAGCTGGCGCGCCGATTGACGCAATGTCGACATCACCGGTCCAGTCAGACGATCCTGCTTTAGCGAAGCCTTGTTTCATCGCTGCAAACGTCACCGTGTAGTGCGCTCGAAAGGTCGTTTCATCAACGGCCCCCGTGTCACAGTCCATCCCAGTCGGCAAGTCGATCGCAACTCGGATACAATCGATTGCATTCACAGCTGTGATAGCTTCGCTAAAAGGGCTCCGTACGGGGCCACTTGCTCCCGTTCCCAGCATAGCATCCACGACGATCGGCCGTTCTTTCGCTTGAGAAACCAAATCTGAAATAACTGCTGCACCATCGGTATGAATCGTCAGCTTTGATTTTCTTGCAATGCAAAAATTGAACAGTGAGTCACCGCTAAGTTTAGATTCGGGAGTGAGCAAAATGATCTGCACATCGCGGTCAAACAGTTGGAGGTGCCGAGCGATAACAAAACCATCTCCGGCGTTGTTTCCTGAGCCGCAAAGAACGAAAATTGCGCCTTTCTCGTAGCGGTGATGGATTAGTTTTGCTGCACCCGCGCCTGCGTTTTCCATTAGTTGAAGTGAATGCATGCCGTAGATTTCGACTGCGTCGCGGTCGATTTGGCGGAGTTCTTCGCGACTTGCAAACCAAGCAGAAATTGGCAGACTCATTTTATGAATTCAAAGACGAGTGGAAATTTGTAGTGTGCAATCTATCATGAATGTCATTCGCAGAAAGATTCTTTGCAGGTAATTGGAATGCCTAGTCAAGATAGCATTGAAAGTTCAGTTTTCGAAGTTCACTTCGTTGGAGTGAATCGCTGGAATTTGCTGCGCTGGAAGCTAGCGCTGAATCCAATCGCCAATTGCAACTGGACAGCATCTTATCTTACTAAATCAAAATTGAATTCGCAGGCAAATGACGTCGGCAAGCTCGGGAATAGCGATTTGTTAGGCCGTGCAGTCGCCGATTTAACAAGCTCAAGTGCCGGGAACGATCATGCTCGGCGGTGCTCGATCGGTTTGATCGATCTTGAGGGAACCGATTTTGGGCCGGATACGCTGGCCAATCTCCACGCGATTAGAACGATTTGGAAACAAGCATCGCTGCTCGACGAACAAGTTCTAAACTCAGTTGATCGCGCAGCCTTAAGGACGGAGACGGTTGTTGTGGTCGCAGTTGATCGCGCCTTCCTGAAGGCGGCGACAATGCTAACTGCATGTGGCGCGGATCTCGTACTGGCTAACGACCAATCGTTGGACAAGATCAGTCGAAAGATTATTGACCAAGCACCGGTCTTTCCGCAAGCCGCGCACCCATGGCTGAGCGAACTAAAATACTAGGGAATCGATTTCACACATCCGATTGTTGCTGCGTACAGCTTAGGCCCACAATCGCAAAGCTAAGAAGCGGGCTCGAATTCGCCTAGAATCAATGGATCCAGCGGCGTTTCGTCAATTTGTGGTGGATAGAATACGGGATGGGCGGGAACCGGGTGGAAGCGTGGCCACGGTGGCGCGGCTTTGGCTTCTTCGTGTTCAGCGATCGCTTGGGTCACAAAGTTGTTGTGAAGTTTGTCGCTGACCCGCGCACGAACGTTTCCGGCCAACTCTCTTCCCGGAAATGGGCGTTGCAGCAAATGAGGAGGATAATTCGCTCTGGGGAGGACCTGAGAACCCATTAGATCCGGGCCGCAAGCAGCCTCGCCGGTCGGGAAACTGCCAGCTGGAACGCAATAGACGGAGTGGCAGCCGGTAGCGCTGGCCAGCGAGATTACGCTCACAAGCAAAACACATAATTTTCCGGCGTAATTTCTTACCACAATGATTGCACTCAGTACGCTTGCCAAAGATAGCTTAAGGCTTTCCAATTGAGTCGGCAGATAACGGTTCGCATGTTTAGGGGAACTGTAGGGGGAGGCAAAAATACTCTAAAGTTAAGGTTCGTTGATCGCGTTTCAAGTTTTTTTCAGCCACGAAGGTTTGCTAGGTAGATGTCCGACGATGAATTAATGCAAGCAATCGACTGCCAAGTTGCTCATCTCTGGATGGTCCGAACTTTCCTGAAGCATTCCGATGAAGCGACCGAGGATGAAGAGTTGGCGGAAGTGCACCGAGGGCTTTACGACTTTATGCTCGCTTTGGGACCAGCTTTGGATGCGAAGGATGCCAAGAAATACTTGCACATCGCGAAGAAGAAGTGGGCCAAGCTGCGTAACACGGTTGAGCTGTTTGTTGAGATCCAGCCGGAAGTGTCTGGGCATATGAATTACAAGATGGCGGCGCGGTCGACCGTCATAGCTTACAATCAAATCGCAAACTTGCTTGGGCAAGAGTTGCTGGATGCTGCTGGTGTAGAGTCCCAGGGCTAGTTTCAAGCACGAGAACATCAATTCAAGAAAAGTCGCGACTGTAGATGGATTCGACTAGTAGTTCAGTAATCGAAGTACAGGATTTAGCCAAAACCTATCGCAGTGGCTTAATTTTTCGCAGCCGAGTTCATGCGCTCAAAGGGATCAACCTGAGAGTGAGTCGTGGGCAAATATTTGGACTGCTGGGTCCAAATGGAGCGGGGAAAACGACGCTCGTTAAGATCCTTTTGGGGATCATTCGACCGAACCAGGGCAGTGCCAAACTATTTAACGAGCCAAATTGGCGGCAGTCTGTCCGTCAAAAGATTGGCTATCTACCGGAGCATTTCCACGTCGCCCGACACCATACCGCAGTGACGTCGCTGTATTTTTTGGGGCGATTATCACGTATGCGGGACAGCCAAATTCATGCTCGAATTCCCGAATTGATGGAGTTGGTGGGACTGCGGGGACGTGAGAATGAGCTCGTGCGCACTTATTCGAAGGGCATGAAGCAGCGTTTGGGGCTTGCGCAAGCTCTCTTGCACGAGCCAGAGTTGCTCTTCTTAGACGAACCGACCGATGGTTTGGATCCTCTCGGTCGCCATCATATCCGGCAGTGTATTGAACGCTTGCGCGATGCGGGAAAAACGATCTTTGTAAATAGCCACATCTTGCAAGAAGTCGAACAGATGTGTGATCAGTTTGCCATCATGGCCAAAGGGGCGGTTTTGGCTGATGGAACGATCGACGAATTGTTAGTCAAGCTGAATGCAGATCAAGTCGCTGTCACCTATATCGAAGCGTACGGGAAAGAGCCGCAGCTTACTCAAGTGCAAATGGAGTATGGTGCTCCGACGTTCGAGTATCAACGTATGAAAGTCGACGGACCGCGATCAAACGGTATTGCTTCCACTGGCGATTCGCCAACGGTCATGGCAAAGGACGAATCTGCGAACGGCGACCTTAGTTGGCAGCTGAAGCTGGCGAGCAATGAGCAGGCTGACGTCGATCGACTAGTAGACCTTCTGCGGGCGAGCGGCTTGAGCATCATCAATATGGCGAGGCGGCAGCCTAGTCTCGAACAGGTCTTCTTGCATTTCGTGCAACAATCTGAGAGTGAACAGGCGAGGCAGGCAAG
The DNA here is from genome assembly GCF_056494165.1 of Njordella aestuarii. Classification (NCBI taxonomy): domain Bacteria; kingdom Pseudomonadati; phylum Planctomycetota; class Planctomycetia; order Pirellulales; family Pirellulaceae; genus Njordella; species Njordella aestuarii. The sequence goes on along the minus strand of NZ_CM151397.1, from coordinate 3,632,991 downwards.
TTAATGGGTCCATACTTTGCAGTTATTTACGATTCGTTTTACGAAGCGATCAAATCTAGAGTGCTCTGGATTCTCATCGTCGGCTGGACCATCATGCTGGCCGCCTTGGCTCCATTTGGTTGGGTGACGGGAAGCCATTTTGATTTCGTCTCGGAAAGTATTGTTAATCGCGACCGGTTGGCTCGTGAACTTCTTGCGGCAGAAGCTGGGGGTGGGGATCTCAAACAGCAGCGTGTGTGGGATCGAATCGATCAACAAGCCAAAAAGCATCTACAAGAAGTCGCAGCCGATCCTTCCAAGGGTCCGGTACGGATGGGCATACTCGCCGACGGACTGAATTCTGCGTTGGGAGATTCGAGTCTCTACTCGGAGGAGGCTTGGCCGACGGCTGGCAAGCTAAATGAGATTGCAGCAGAGCTTTCAGGAGGCAACACTGAGTCGCTAAATCCAGAAGATCTTGCCAAGGTCAATCGGCGGCTGATTGAATTGGCGTTTCCCGCTAGCTTGCGTACTAGCGATGGGAATTCGATTTGGGTTGGTTACGCCGGATTAAAAATCGGTGATCCGCTGCTGGTGCCACGCGATCAACTGACGCCCTTTATCGAAGGCGCCATTATGCCGGGCATACTTCAATTGTCCTTGGGAGTCATTGGAATTTTAGTGGCCGTGGTGGTAACCAGCAACTTGATCCCAGACATGTTCGCCCCCGGTTCCATGTCGCTGTTATTAAGCAAGCCTATTTCACGAAGTGGATTATTGATCGCGAAATTTGTTGGCGGCGTAGGCTTCATTGCAATCAACGTGATCTATCTGCTGGTCGGGCTCTATTTCTTGTTGGGTTGGCGACTACAAATTTGGAACTTCGGCGTCCTGTGGTGCATACCGATTTTTGTATTTGTATTCATGATCTTTTATAGCGTGTCGGTGCTCGTCGGATTGATCTGGAAGAATGCGATCGTATCCATAGTATTCGTTGCGCTGTTTTGGGGTGTTTGTTTTGTGATGGGGATTACCCACGAGCAGATGCGCACATGGGCAGTTGATCTACCGCAGTTGACGTCGCTCGAAATCGTGGACCAGCATGTTGTTGGGGCGAGTCGCCGCGGAGAGCTTTTGATGTGGAACGAGGCCGAGCAGAAATGGAACGAGATCGGTAAAAGTGATGGGCGGATGCGACGCGTTCTTGGGCCATGTTGGGTTGAGGAACGAAAAACGCTTGTTTACGGCAGGCCGGAATGGAATCCCTTCGTTGGAATCCAAACGGATCGAATCAATTTACAGTCAATCGATCTGCATACGGAAGGCGAAGGAACTGATGAATCGATCTCTGCGGTTGACCCAACATTGCCGCTGACGAGCGAAAAGCGCATCGATTTGTTGGCAGAGTTGCCGTCCCGTTCGCGACGCGTAAAATCAGCCGGTGATTTTATTTTAGTCGCGAGTGAACAAGGCGTCTTCCAGCTTGATTTTTCTGCAGTTGGAAATCAAAAACCGAAGTCATGGCTTACCGACATGATAGGGATTCCTTTTGGAAAGAAGAACGATGCTTTCAAGCAGTTGACTCCTGCAGACTTGATACTTGAGCCACCGATCGATTTTGCTTCGATTCAGGGAACGAATGATATTCTTTTGCTGGCAAAGAAGAGTCTCTACCGCATGAATTTGGTGGAAGAAGATGGAGCAACTCGCTTTGACATAGTTGCTCAAAAAGAACTTGACTTGAAAGACGGAGTTCTGTGTCTGCTCGGAGCCAATCAAACTTGGGGCGTCATTTTGACGGACGAGGAGATTGCTTGGCGAGTCAATTTATCTGACTTGAGTTTGGAGAGTGATCTTCCAGCACCGTTGATCGAGAACAGCCCTCAAACGATCCGTGTCGATGCTGATACTGGTGATTTTTTTGTTTTGACAGGTGATGCTACGTTGTACCATGCTGATCAAAATGCCAAGAGTGCGAGGCTAGTTGATAGCAGCTGCGATTTGACGGCCATGGCGTTGGGGCCTGATGGCAACGTTTTTGTTGCGCGAAACGGAAACGTTGTCGAGAAGCTGAACGACAAAGGCGTTTCGGTTGGTTATGCAGCGCGACCAGTTTGGTCACGGCTGCAGTGGATTTATTGGACTATCGTGCGGCCGATCTATGTCGTTAACCCCAAGCCATCCGCAGTGAATGGACTGATCCAACACGTTCTGACAAAAGACAATCCGATTTCATTTGGCCAGCAAACGGAAGAGCTAGAAGAATCCAAGATCGCGGTAGATCTTTGGACACCGATTTGGTCCAACGCGTTATTTATCGCTGTGCTGTTGACGGCGAGCTGCATCTATCTTTACCGGCAAGACGTATAGCTACAGGGATTTCAGTGCGGTTATGACTTGTTCATCGTGTCCGTCTACCGAGACACGTTTGAATAGTTTTGCAACTTTCCCATTCTTGTCGATGACGAAGGTGCTGCGTTGGATCCCCATCGACTTTTTACCATACATATTTTTTTCGCGATAAGCGCCGTACAGGGTCGAGACTTCATTGTTTGGATCTGCCAGCAAAGGGAAGTTAAGCGAGTATTTGTCGCGAAACTTGACATGCGATTCGATAGAGTCCCCGCTTACGCCCAGTACGACAGCTCCGAGCTTTTTCATAATGGAAGAAGCGTCGCGAAATGCGCACGCTTCTTTTGTGCAACCCGGTGTATCGTCACGCGGATAAAAATAGAGGACGACTGGTTTTCCAGAGTAGCTGGATAACTTCCGAAGTTCGTTTTGATCGTCATAAAGTTCAAAATCGGGGGCTTCTTCCCCTTCTTCGATCCAATCGGCCATCGGGAAAAATCCTTTTGCAAAAAGTGTTTAGAGAGCTGACACGGGAAGGAATCTTGGTACAACAACTGCAATTGCGAAGTGTGGATTGCCATTTTCGACATTCCGGTCACAAATGTAGTGAAAACTGCGTTTAGAACTATAATAGGGATGTTGAAAAGCCGTCCCAATCGATTTTTCGTCAGTCGATTGACTTTGGCTAGCTACGTGAACCTGACCGGTCGTGGCGACGTCATTTGTGATAACTCTGTCTCAGGAACTAAATTACGACCCAATGACCAATCGCCTCCCACTCGCCAATGTGTTCGAAGATTCAACTGAAACGGTTGCACGCGTCTCTCAGGAACAGCGAGCACAAAGTCTGCAGACGGCGATGTTGGCTGCGAAATGCGCGGCGGAAAACAAGGGCCAGGATATCGTTGTTTTGGACATGACAAAACAGACTTCGATATTCGATTTCTTTGTGATTGTTACCGGTACCTCGCGCCGTCAGTTGCATGCGGTTGCTGATGACATTGCTCGAGTTTTGCGAGAGGATGGTGACGACCGAGCGAGCCGAAGTGGCTACGAAGAGAGTCGCTGGATCGTGCTCGATTACGGTGGGGTCATCGTGCATTTGTTTGACGAAGAGACCCGAGCGTTTTACGACTTGGAAGGGTTGTGGGCCGACAGTGCTCCAGTAGATATTAGCGAAGTGCTAAAAGAAACAGGCGCTACAGTTTCACGCGGTTTTTAGATCGAGCTTTCTCGCCCTGAAACGACTTGTGGATAAAGCTGCTCCGCGCTCCTCAAGACGTTACTGAGCTCGCGTGTCCTTTTCGCGATGTTGAATTGCGTTTAAAATACGACTAATTCTGATCTGCCATCTAATTCAGTTCTAGCTGTACTGCCATCGCCATGATTCCAATGAGCCCCTCGTACCTGTTGTACTACGTCCCGCTAGTACTTGCTGTCTCACTGGTATTGTCTGCCACACGGCATGAGCAGCCGGCATCGATCTGGAAGCAATGTCTCCACAACATCATCTGGATCACGGCGTTTATGCTGGTTGTGGCAGTGATCTTGCAAGTTGTTATGTGGCTGATCTGAAAGCCGCATCTATGCAGGGCCTTGCAGCCTTCTGCACTCGAGCAAAAAAAGAAAAATCCTCCGACCGTTTGGCGGCATGAACTGGAGCCGCTGCGAGAATGGTGAAGATCGAGCGTACACTTGTACGAGCCCTTTGGTGATCTAGACCAACGCAAAATGATGGTCCCTCTGCCGAAATGACGGCCGGAGGCTGTGCGAGCCATTTCATAGCTCACAGTCTCACTATAGAATTCAGATTACCCCAATGATAGTGCGATTAACTGTAAATTCTCCGATTACTTCTTGAACCGAAAATCGCCCGTCGCGGTTAACATCGTTGACAAGCTCGACTCAGTTGGGAGCTTTCAATTCGAATAAGCTGGGGCGCTTTTTCAGATTCCTGACGGGGCGGTGTAAAGACTGTTTTCTGTTTGGCGATTCGCGAGCAGCCGGAATGCGATCAAAATCGTGCCACAAAGAATTCCAAGGGCGCTGACCCACTGGCCGATGCTAAAAATTGTGCCAAACTGTCCCAGCTCGTCCACACGGATGATTTCTTCGATCGAGCGGCTGAATCCGTATAGAATCAGAGCTGCTCCGAAGACAGTTCCCCTTAGCCGATAAGAAAATGGAAGCGAGGCGAGAAGGAAGCTCAATATGCCAGCGTTGATCGTAGCATAGATTTGGCTTGGATGGACGGGTAGGCTTGCCGCCGGTAGCGGGAGCTGCTGCGTAGCACCGCTGGCCCGCAGAATGTTCGCCACAACCTCAGGTGAACTTGCCGGGTTTTCTGTGTCCGGATAGGACGTAAAAGCGATCTGATCCCCAGAGCTCAGCATATTCTCAGCAGCCCAGCTTTGCGGCTTGATCTTGTCAATCGAGAGTTGGCGTTGAGCCATCGAAGTTGAATTGTACTCGACTCCAATCAATTGTCCGTTATAGAGTTGGTCGGTATAGGGTGGCGAGCCCGGGGGGAAAACTATGGCGGGTAGCGGTACATCGCACACGCCGCCATAGCAACAACCATTTAGCAAACAGCCCACGCGTCCAATCGCAAGTCCCATCAAGAAGCCGGGGGTGACGATATCAGCGAGCTGAAAAAATGATCGGTTTCGAATAAAGCACCAAATTCCGGTAGCTAGTAAACCGCCAATTACGCCACCGTACACGACTAAACCACCTTCGGTAAACTGCATCGCTTGAAGTAATTTGCCACTTAGATTTGGCGATTCAAATTCAGACCATTTTTGAACGACGTAAAAGAGTCTTGCACCACCAATGCCACCGATCATTCCCCAAAATGCGAGACTGAACAGTGCGTCGATACCAAGACCAAACCGCTTGCCCCGCTGGTAAGACCAATAACAACCTGCGATTATGGCCACAATAAGCATCAAGCCATAACCGCGAACGGGGATGCCCAGCTTAATCGATTTGCCGTCAGCGAAAGTTATTGACGACTCGAGGTGTGGGACGGCGAAAGCGATAATCGCAGCCACAATTCCCCAGGAAATTAAGGTTGTGCCTTCCTGAGAAGCGTCGCTTGGTCTGCGAGCGCGCAAAAGTTGGCTGACGATCCAAGCGATCACCAGAGCGAGCAAGGCCCAGCCGAAACCAAAAAGCGGTAAAGGACCAATTTGGTGCGGAATATAAAAAAGCGTTGATCGCAAAACGACGTCCGGTGAAAAGTTTTGGTAACGAGTCTACTTGCAGTGCAGGCTCAAGTTGACGTTCGAATCTATTTCGTATGGGGAATACCAGGCCGTAGCAAAGTGCTTAAAGTCAATTGGTAGCCCACACGCTAAGTGGCACACTTTATAGCATTACGGACTGGTTTAAATCTATGGGATTCGCGACAATCCTTGCTGGTTCAGGAGCGAGTTTTATGGCATTGTAACTGCTTAAGAGCCCCTTTTGCTCGCTATCCACACACCTATCGAAGTGCTATTTTCGCCCATCGGTTTGGTAGCTTGAATCGTTGCATACGTGGTATGACTTCACTCTTGTGACTCGCAGATTTTGATAACCGTAGTATGCTTTGAAATCACATCGAGCACCTGAACCCAACATCGAAGCTCTTATTGTGCTGACAACAGCCAATACTAGCAGTATCAAAGCTTATCCGACCGGATCTCCTCTTTGCCATGCCCCACGTCGTAGACGATTCCATAAACAGTGACAACGTTGAAACCCTTAGTTCCGAGCAACTGTGCCAATATGCTAGGCATCTAGCCAAACAAAATGTCATTGTGCCCGTCGAACGGCGTAATCGACGTGCGCTGATTCGCAGGTTCCGAAAGAATGCTGAGCGAATCCGCTTTATCAACCAATCACTACGAAACTCGGTCAGAAGCGGTTTATACGTCCCGCCCGAAGCAGACTGGATTCTCGACAACTATTTTGTGATCGAAGAGCAGCTTCAGGAGATCGATCAAGACTTGCCGCCAGGGTATCTTGACGAACTTCCCCGTGTGGCTGGTGGTGACCCGCATGTGTATCGTATTGCGCACGAGGTTGCGAACCGCTCTGGTGCTGCGTTGGATGAAGACACGATCTCAAGCTTTCTGCAAGAATACCAGCAGGTAAAGACGTTATCGATTGGCGAAATGTGGGCGTTTCCAATTATGCTCCGGCTGACGTTAGTCGAGCAACTTCGGCGGCTTGGCGATCAAATGTTAGTTGCCCAACAAGCGCATGCGCACGCTGAGAAAGTTGTAAAGCGTTACGAGGAAACGTCGCGTTTGGAAGTGGAACCGGCCAAGCTTTTGCAGGCGGCCCCATGGATTGCAGATCTCGCCGATAAGTCCACGGAGAAAGTTGGGTTAGAGCTAACGTCATCGCTTAACAAACTTTTGCGCGACAATGGCTGGAAGCTGACAGACTTGGCACGGCTAGAGCACCAGCGAAGCGCTTCATCGCAAGTTTCGTTGGCGAACACAATTACAAGTATGCGATTGATGTCCGCGATTGACTGGCCGACATTCTTTGAAGACCACTGTCTTGCTGAGCAAATTTTACGAAGGGATCCTGCTGACTACTATTCGCAGATGGATCCGGCAACACGCAACCGATATCGGACAGTCGTTGAAACGCTTGCCAAACGGTCCGGAGTTCGGGATGAAGATGTAGCGCATGCTGTCATCAAGCTTTGCGATTCGGAAGCTAAGAAGTCTCCAGAGGAGTTACCACTATCATCACATATTGGGTATTGGCTGTGTGACGATGGGTTAGGGTTACTTGAGAACCAGTTGCGATTCGAGCCAAAGAGACGCGAAAGGTTGATTCGCTTTCTGCGTGCGAGGCCGTTTGCCTCCTACTTCGGTTTGCTGGGGAGCCTGTGGGTTGGCTTAACGCTTTATTGCGATTGGATGATTTCCTCGGAGGTTGGCATCGTCAACGTGCTGGTGATAAGCGCGTTTGCCGCAATCGCAGCCAGCGAGTTGGCGCTACAGCTTACAAACTGGATTCTGACGCTACTGCTACCGCCGCGAGTTCTTCCCAAGTTAGAAATTGAAACACAGGTTCCGGTTCTGCATCCGACTATCGTAGTGATTCCGTGCATGTTTGGGTCGCAAAAGGAAGTCGACATCATGATGCAGCGTTTGGAAAATCACTATCTCTCGAACTCAATAGCGGGTTTGAAATTCGCACTCTTGACGGATTTCGCCGATGCAAAAACAGAAACCACGCCTCAAGATGGAGCAATCTTAGAAAAGGCCAGGCATTGTATCGACTTTCTCAACGAACGATACGCAACCAGTGGCGCTGGGCCTTTCTATCTGTTACATCGTCCACGCAAATACAATCCTCAGGAAGAGCGTTGGATGGGGTGGGAACGTAAACGAGGCAAACTCATGGAGTTTGGACGCTGGTTGTTGGGTGAATCGGATGGAGACTATGTACTGGCACTGGGGGCACTTGAACAGCTACAAACGTTTCGTGACAAAATGACAGAACCCTTCGTCATAACGTTGGACGCAGACACGCAGCTTCCGCACGGGACATCACTCCAGCTCATCGGAACTCTTGCACATCCATTAGTCAGGCCCGTCTGGAATGAGGTGGACAGAAAGATCGAGCGTGGTTATGTCGTTCTCCAACCTCGTGTTAGTATCGATTTGCGATCACGCATGGCTTCTCATTTTGCAGCATTGCACTCGTGGGGAGCTGGTATGAATCCTTACGTAACGGCTTCTTCCGACGTTTATCAAGACCTGTTCGACGAGGGAAGTTTTACCGGCAAAGGGATCTATGATTTGCGTTCGTTCGAGCATGCTTTGCAAGGGGCTTTTCCCGAGAACGCGATCCTGTCGCACGATTTGATTGAAGGTGCCCATACACGCGTAGCGATGACAAGTGATATCGAAGTGTTTGACGGTTATCCGAGCAAATATGAAGGTGATGCTAAACGAAATCATCGCTGGGTCCGCGGCGACTGGCAGATCGCACCATGGCTATTTGGCGAAGTGCCGACGGCCGACGGACGACGCTCAAATCCGATCCATGCCCTTTCAAAATGGAAGATATTCGACAACATTCGTCGGTCTTTGGTTGCACCCTCGATAATAGTCTTTCTGGCAGCCGTCTGGATGTTTGTGCCGACCCTGGCCGCTTGGGGCGTCGTCGCAGCACTGAGCCTTTTTGTGTTGCCTAGTATTCTCCACGCACTCTATGGAGTTCTGCGTAGGCCTCCAAAAATTGCGTGGGGCGACCACTGGGCCGCTCTGGTGCGCAGTTTCGTACATAACATAGTGGCGGCATTCTTCGAGGTCGCGTTCTTAGCGCACAAAGCACACTTGATGCTCGATGCGATCGTTCGCACAATTTTTCGAATGTATGTTAGTCACAAAAATCGCCTGGAATGGCAGACGGCGCAAGCCGTTGAAATGGCAAATAAAGGTTCCTTTGCAAGCACCGCGATGTACATGTGGGCAAGTCCAGCAATTGCGGTACTGCTGTTGGTTCTGGTTTCCTGGGATAGCTTGGTGGCAGCACTGCCGTTGCTGGTCCTGTGGTTCCTTGCGCCATTGGTGGCATATCAGATGTCGAAACCAAAAGCTGATTTTCGCGAAGCTTCGGATGATTGGAATGCGAGTTACCTGCGACGAGTTGCACGACGGACATGGTCGTTCTTCGAAGCGTTCGCGACTGAACGCTATAATTTCTTGCCGCCGGACAACGTCCAAGAATTTCCGGACCTGCGAATTGCAACTCGGATTTCGCCAACCAATGAAGGGTTGTTTTTGTTGTCCGCTATGGCCGCACGAGACCTTGGTTTCATATCGATGACACAGTTGATCCCTTTGTGGGAGAAAAACTGGGCGAACTGGTCCAAGTTAGAAACTCATTTTGGGCATTTTTACAACTGGTATGACACGACAGACCTCCGGCCACTACCACCGCGCTACATTTCGACAGTAGACAGTGGCAACTTGGCAGCTTGTTTGCTCGCATGGCACTCGGCTTTACAGGCTATTGGAAGCGAGCCTATCTTGTCGAATCAGATTCCTATCGGTTTACTCGACACTCTGGAATGTTTCGGCGAGGACTTGCAAAAACTTTCCTATGGAACAGTCGAATCGCAGAGCTCGGAACAGCGGGAACGGTTCAAAGTTCTGCTGCACGAAACGGAATTGTGTCAGGGACGGATTAAGTCGCTGTTCGCGTTAAGCAACGTCATCGAAGATGAGATGCAAGAGGCCAGGAAAAGACCATATGGACTTGACCGCTTGGATGATTTCGAAAAGCTTCTTTCGGAGTTCGATTCCAAGATTTTTCCGATCATGCAGGAGATCCAAGATCGAATGCTTTACGATTGGTTGCGACAGAAGTTTGAAATACTACGTTCTGTCGTGAACGGATTTGCGAAAGACTTCGGGGTATTGCGAACGATCCTGGACCTGGGGATTTCGATCGACGAAACGAAAACGCCGGTTTCTATTCAGAGCGCTTTGGACGCATGCGACAAGCAGGCGAAGTCGCTTCGGGGTTCGCGTCTAACCGAACTTCAAGAAGTTGTTCAGCAATTGCGCGCGATGTTGGACGCAAGTCGCCGAATGGCAGCGGAAGCGGAGCAAACCGTGAATTGCATGGACTTTAAGTTCCTGTTCAACCGGAAACGCAAGCTGCTTACGATCGGATTCAACGTCGAAACGGAACGTAAAGATCGCAGCCATTACGACATGCTTGCATCCGAATCAAGGCTGGGAAGCTATGTCGCGATCGGTAAAGGCGATGTTCCAGCTAGCCATTGGTTTCGCCTGGGGCGCCAATCCACGCACGTGGCGGGGTCAGTAGCGCTGGTGTCTTGGGGCGGAACAATGTTCGAATACTTGATGCCGCCGTTACTGCAGAAGCATTTCGAAAAATCGCTGTTGACTGAAACTGCGATAGCCGCGATCCGCAGGCAGCAAGAATATGCGCGACAACGTAAGATTCCATGGGGGATTTCCGAGTCCGCTTATTGTGCCATCAACTCAAACGGCGATTATCAGTACCAGTCGTTTGGCGTCCCTGGCTTGGGGCTCAAGCGTGGTCTGGCCAAAGATCTAGTCGTTGCGCCCTACGCAAGCTTGATGGCGGTTGAATTAGTGCCCGTCGAAGCCACGAGTAACTTGCGAACGCTCGAAGCGATGGGAGCGTTGGGCGTTTGGGGATTCTACGACGCAGTCGATTTTACTCCTAGTCGTGTGCCGACTGACCAGCAACACATTCTCGTACGCAACTACATGGCGCATCACCATGGAATGAGCATTTTGGCGATTACCAATTGCTTGTGTGCAGGCGTGATGCAGGAACGGTTCTCACAACACAGGATTGCACGATCATGTGAACTGTTGTTACAAGAGAAGTACCCTACCACGATTCCGCGTACAGATGACGTAATGCAAAATTGGGAGGATGTTACTCCCGCGCCTGCGGACGAATCGGTTGTGGTGCGAAGGTTTGAGCATCTCAATACGCTCAGGCCGCGCACAATGGTCCTTGGCAACGGTCGTTATAATCTCATGTTAACCCATGCTGGTTGCGGTTATAGCCAGTGGAAGGACCTGATGATCACGCGTTGGCGGTCCGATACATTCGACGGGGTACAAGGCACCTTTATATACATCCGCGACGTAGATACGGGGACGAACTGGTCCGCGACCTATCAGCCGCTAGGGCATGTCGCAGCCGAACAGTCTGCGTCGTTCGCCGTGGATAAAGCCGAATTTCATAGTAGACATGAGAATATTGAAGTCGCGGTAGATGTAACAGTTTCGCCCGAGAATGACGCCGAGGTTCGTAGGATTCGAGTAACGAATCACTCTGATCGCGATCGCAAGATTGACGTCACATCCTACTGCGAAGTTGTGCTGGCATCACAGGCCGCTGACATCGCACATCCAGCGTTTCAAAAATTGTTCGTTGAGACTGGGAAGTATGAGGAATTGCCTGCGATCTACGCTTATCGTCGACCACGAGAAATAGAGTCGCCGGGAACGTGGGCCGCGCAGATCTTGACTCATGACAGTCAACGAGACGTAGTGTTAAGCCATGAGACATCGCGTGAAAAATTCATCGGTAGGCTGCGCGGATTGGACGATCCAATCTCTAACCAAGCAGATTCGTTAGGAGATACTGTCGGAGCGGTCTTGGATCCGGTGTTTGCTTTCAGGATTAGTACGCATATACCTGCTGGACAAACAGTTAACCTGACTTTGACGACAGTGGCAGCAGCCGAAAAATCGGAATTGGACAGTTTGGTTTCGCTTTACAGCGACTCGAAGGCTGCCCAACGAGCGTTTGAGCTAGCCTGGGCATTCTACCCAGCTGAGCTGAAAGGGCTGCGCATCAACTCCAGGCAATCTCACCTGTATCAGCGACTCGGTTCCTATCTTTTGTTTCCAAGTACTGCGATGCGGGCGCCCGAAACTGTCCTGATTTCCAACAGGATGGGGCAAAGCGGGCTATGGCAGTTCGGGATTTCGGGTGATTTGCCGCTGATGTGCGTCTTTGTGTCCAACACAGACGAAAAATCGGTGGTGGCGGACGTGTGCCGCGCACACTCTTATCTTTGTTCGATGGGTTTGCGCTTTGACTTGGTGCTGGTAAATGAGAATGCTGGAAGCTACTCCGACGAAGTATACGACATGCTAAGCGGATATTTGGCAAAGTATGCTCGTACGGAGCAGCGTGATGGCCAAATATATATCGTAGCGAAGAGTGCGCTCAACGATGCAACGCGGACGTTACTACAGACTCTGTCGAGCGTCTGCATCAATGCGGCCGATGGTTCGCTCGTGGCGCATATCGAATCGGCTATGATAGCCGAACGGAATGACTTACGCGATTTTGCTAGCGCAGAACGACGCACAGTGGACGCGATCGTCAGCCGCAAAAACGAAGAGCGAAAGACCAGTCAGGAGATCGAATTGCTGTCAGGTCTGTTGCCAAGAAAAACTCCGGTATCGTCTACTAGTTTCGATAACGGTTGGGGACATTTTCCTCAAGATAAAGCCGGATATGAAATCGACCGATCAAACGTCTTGCCAACGCCCGCGCCTTGGGCGCACGTGCTGGCAAATTCGACATTCGGCACGTTAGTGACAGAGTCTGGTGGTGGTTACACTTGGTTCGGAAACAGTCGCGAATTCAAGCTGACTTCATGGTGCAATGACCCCGTGATTGATGCTAAAGGGGAGCGGATGTGGATCCGCGACGATGAAGATTTTTCAGTGTTTTCGCCACTCGAAGATACGCATACCGTCGTCTATCAACCCGGAGTTGCAACGTTCAAATCCAGTCACCATGGACTAAGCTGCATAACAGATGTTTGGATCGACATCGATAAACCATTAAAGTTGATCCGTGTAAAGATCAAGAATGGTACAGATCGCGTGCGGAGCGTTTCGATGACGTATTTCGCAAACTTGGTCATGGGAGTCTCACGCGACAAAACGAGCCTGTCGTTGGTGACGCACGCAAGTAATGATCACAACTTTATGGCAATGCGAAACAGTGCACATGAGGAGTTCGCACGATCGACGGCCTACCTTTTCGCAAGTGGCGATTCGTTTTCATGCACCGGAGACCGACGTGTTTTTAGTTTTAGCAACGATGGCGGGCGAACTCCCTTCGCGATGCAATTGCAAACGTTGGACGGCAAATTAGGGGCTGGGCTGGATTCATGTGGCGCCGTTAGAAGCCACGGAGAGATTGCCCCTGGAGTTGAGAAGGTTTTTACGGTTGTCTTTGGTGTGGCGGATAGTGATCTACAATTTGAAGGGATGTTGTCGCAGTTCGAAACTGCCGAACTGATCCAAGAATCGTTTGAACGGACTACGAAAACTTGGTTGCGCAGGTCTCAACCCTTCGTTGTTTCCACACCCGACCGTTCATTCGATCGTTTGGTCAACGATTGGTTGCTATACCAGACAATCGCATGCCGGATGTTGGGACGTTCTGCATTCTACCAAAGTGGTGGTGCTTTCGGTTTTCGCGATCAGCTTCAGGACGCGATGGCTGCCGTTTACAGTGTTCCAGAGTTAGCTCGACAGCATCTGCTCTTAGCCGCCTCGCGTCAGTTTCGGGAAGGCGACGTACAACATTGGTGGCATCCACCCGTTGGGCGAGGGACCCGCACGCGGTTTTCGGACGATCTGTTGTTTTTGCCGTTTGCCATCATGCACTATGCTCGCGTCACCGGCGATCAATCAATATGGAGGGAGATGGCCAGCTTTGTTACGTCTGTCAAGTTACGTGATGATGAACTTGAGCGTTATGAGCTTCCCGAGAGTACAACCGAACAGGCTTCCGTGCTAGAGCATTGTATTTTGGCGATCGATCACTCTTTACAGTTTGGATCACACGGCTTGCCGTTGATGGGCTGTGGCGACTGGAATGACGGCATGAATCGCGTCGGAGCGGGTGGCGCGGGTGAAAGCGTATGGGTTGGTTGGTTTTTGTTGCAAATTCTGGAAGACTTCAGTGCGGTTCTTGAAGATAACGAATGCAAGGGCAAGAGTGCTTCGTATCGTAAGGCGGCAGCCAAATTGCGGCAATCGATTGAGTCATCAGCTTGGGATGGTGACTGGTATTTGAGGGCGTTTTTTGACGATGGAACCCCCTTAGGAGCTAAGGAGAACGATGTATGTCGCATTGATTCGCTGGCCCAATCCTGGGCAGTCATGGTCGGGAACCAACGCGGTCGAGCTGAGCATGCTTTCGATGCAGCGGTCAGTCAATTGGTTGACGATGAGAACAAGATGATACTCTTGTTCCAGCCTCCATTTGATCGAAGTAGGCCTGATCCGGGCTATATCAATGGTTACTTACCCGGTATTCGCGAAAACGGCGGTCAGTACACTCACGCTGCCGTGTGGCTGGCTCAAGCGGCTACGAAGCTTGGTAAAGGCGATCTGGCGATGAAGTTATTTGGCTACCTAAATCCGATTACACATTCGAGTGAGCCTGGGACAGCAAACCGATATAAGTTGGAGCCTTATGTGATGGCCGCCGACATTTACTCCAATCCCGATCACGTCGGACGCGGCGGTTGGTCTTGGTATACAGGTGCAGCCGGCTGGATGTACCGGCTCGCGATCGAGTCTATGTTAGGCATTTGCAAGGAAGGCAGCGTAATTGTCGTTTCCCCCTGTGTTCCGGCTAACTGGAATGAATTCCAGGTTCAAGTAAATCTCGAAGCGAAAACGATCGAGGTAACGTGTAGGCGATCGGTAGGCCGGGAAACTGCGAATCCGACCGCGAATGAATTTCAAGCTGGAGAGCGTATTGACCTGAGCGCAGTTCAGGATGGGGAGAAAATTGTGGTGCTCTTTTAGTTTGGTCGTGGCAGGATCGTACCTGGACGGGTCGACGAAACTGCTCATTCAGGGCAAAATGTCGAATTAGCAAAGCTGATCCCCTGGCCAGGCTTCTAAATTGAAGTGATGGCCGAGATGCCATATTTATCCATAGTCCTCTTTTACTTAAGATTTGCACGGAATTCATGAGCAAAGTCGAGAAATGTATTATCATCGGCAGCGGTCCCGCTGGTTGGTCGGCCGCCATTTATGCAGCTCGGGCGAATATCGAGCCGCTACTTTTCGAAGGGGCGATCACCGAGGAGAACCGGCTTCAAGGGACATTGCCGCTTGGTCAGCTGGCTCAGACCACGGAGGTCGAGAACTACGCGGGCTTTCCTAGTGGCCAACTAAAGCACTTTCTCGAGACTGCTTTGCCGCAGGACCGCATCATGATGATGCCGCCGATCGAGGAAGAATCGCATGCGGTAACGGGTCCGGAATTGATGGAGTTGATGCGTCAGCAAGCCAAGAATTTTGGGACGCGCATTATTACTGATGACGTCGTGTCGGTCGATTTCAAGAAAAAGCCCTATACGCTAACGACTCTGGAGCATGGTGAATTTCAGACGCACACTGTAATCATTGCGACTGGAGCGAGAGCGAATTATCTCGGTCTGCCAAGTGAAGAAATGTACCGTAATCGCGGCGTAAGCGCTTGTGCCGTATGCGACGGCGCTCTGCCTCGGTTCCGCAACCAGCCTTTGGCTGTAGTAGGCGGCGGCGATTCTGCAATCGAAGAAGCGACCTATCTTTCTAAATACGCATCCAAAGTCTATATGATCGTGCGACGTCATGAATTTCGCGCAAGCAAGGTCATGCAGGAACGAGCGATTACCAATAGTAAGATTGAAGTCCTCTGGAACCATGAAGTCGAAGAGGTCTTAGGCGAAGAGAAGAAGGGCGTTAACGCGCTGCGGCTCAAGAACAATCAAACGAACGGGACAAAAGAGTTAGCGATTGGCGGTCTGTTCTTGGCGATTGGACACACGCCCAACACTTTGTTTCTCAAAGGACAGGTGGAGTTGAACTCCGAAGGTTACATTAATTGGACAACGCCTCACCGAACATACACCAGCGTTGAAGGTGTCTTCTCGGCGGGCGATGTTTCAGATGACTATTACCGGCAAGCGATCACTTCGTCCGGCACGGGATGTATGGCTGCACTAGATGCAGAACGCTATCTTGCAGCACAAAACATCCACTAAGTGCCCGCAGAATGGTCCCGCTCAAACGCCCGTGACAATGTTGCCCATGCGTAACTCGTAAAGCTTTCGACATAGTCCATAATCATGATGGGTATGGACTATGTTGAGTACCGAATCAACTTAGAAATCGCTGAAATGCCTCGCTATAACCCTTCCGATATCGAACCCAAATGGCAAAAGTTTTGGGACGAAAACCAGACTTTCCGCTGCCCTGACATGCCTCAAGGCGAAAAGCTATATGTCTTAGACATGTTTCCTTACCCCAGTGGTGCTGGATTGCATGTCGGTCATCCGGAGGGTTACACTGCGACCGACATTGTTTGTCGTACGGCAAGGATGCAGGGCAAGACTGTTTTGCATCCCATGGGTTACGATGCGTTTGGACTGCCGGCGGAAGAGCACGCAATCCGGACAAACACGCCTCCGCGCGAGAGTACCGAGTCCAATATCGAGAACTTCACGCGACAGCTCAAGATGCTGGGGTTCTCATACGATTGGTCGAGAAAAATCGCCACGACCGATCGCGAATATTTCCGCTGGACGCAATGGATCTTTTTGCTGATCTATGACACTTGGTTCGATGCGAAAGAGCAGCGAGGACGCCCGATCAGTGAGTTGCCGATTCCGGCTGAAGTATTATCCAAAGGCGATGATGAAGTGCGTCGCTACCAGGATAAACACAGGCTGGCTTATCAAGAAGATGCGTTAGTGAACTGGTGTCCGAAGCTTGGGACGGTGCTTGCCAACGAAGAGGTTGTCGATGGCCGGAGCGAAGTTGGAGGGCATCCGGTGCAACGCATTCCGCTTCGCCAATGGATGCTCCGAATCACGGCTTATGCCGACCGACTGTTGGACGACCTCGAGTCTCTAGACTGGCCAATCGGTATCAAGAAACTGCAGCAAGACTGGATTGGACGGAGTAAAGGGGCTGAAGTCGACTTCTACTGTGGGCCGACTGACGGTTTCGAGAAATGGAAAACGCTGCGAGCTAACTCTGGATTTCCGGATGACCAAACAAGTGATGCGTTGCGAGTTTACACGACGCGTCCCGATACTCTTTTCGGAGCGACCTATATGGTTGTGTCTCCGGAGCATCGTATGGTTGAAAAGCTCACGACTGAAGAACAACGCGCCGCTGTCAAGCAATACGTCGAAGCAGCGTCCTTCAAGAGTGACCGCGATCGCACGGAAGGCAATCGCAAGAAGACGGGAGTCTTTACGGGCTCGTATGCGATCAATCCGGTTAATCAAGCGAAAGTTCCAGTCTGGATTGCCGACTACGTGCTAGCTGGCTACGGCACCGGAGCAATTATGGCCGTTCCAGCGCATGACGATCGCGACTTTGAGTTCGCACAGGCCTTTGGTCTTCCGGTGATAACAGTTGTTAGGCCCGCCGATGACCAAGCCGTTACTGCAGGCGAGTGTTTTTCGGGAGAAGGCATCGCAATGGCGAGCGGTCGGTTTGATGGCCTTCCAACAGCGGTCGTCAAACAAGAGATTGCAGAGCAACTGACTTGCAGCGGGATGGGACGTGTTGCATCGAATACAAAGCTGCGAGACTGGTTATTCTCTCGGCAGCGATTCTGGGGTGAGCCGTTCCCAATCTTGCACGAATTGGATCAGAACGGGACACCAACGGGCTTACGCCGGATGGTTGATTTAGATCAGTTGCCGGTCGATTTGCCGGAATTGGAAGACTTCAAACCACACGGTCGACCTGAACCGCCACTCATGAAAGCCGACGATGACTGGCTGTATGTTTCCATTGATGGCAAACGCTATCAACGCGAAACAAATACAATGCCTCAATGGGCAGGCTCTTGCTGGTATTATTTACGATATATCGATCCGCGAAACTCCGATCAAATCATTGATCCCGAAAAGGAAAAGGCGTGGATGCCGATTGATCTATACGTCGGCGGAGCAGAGCACGCTGTATTGCATTTAATGTATTCCAGATTCTGGCACAAAGTGTTGTATGACCGCGGTGTTGTGACGGAAGCGGAGCCCTTTCGAAAGCTGGTAAACCAAGGAATGATTCTTGGGGAAGTGGAATATACGGTTTACCAAGATGACGCCGGGCTGAGTTATCCAAGCAACGAAGTAGAGAAGCTTGATGACGGAACCTTTAAGCATTTCAAGTCGGGCATGGATCTCAAGTTGGTCTCGTTGAGTGAGTCGGAAGTTGTCAAACAAGGCGATGCATTTGTTATGACCGCAAACGCGGGGGTGAAAGTCGATGCACGATCTTTCAAGATGAGCAAGAGTCGCGGCAATGTTGTGAATCCCGACGAAGTTGTTCGTCAGTATGGCGCCGATGCGCTGCGGTTGTACGAAATGTTTATGGGACCGCTGGAAGCTACCAAGCCGTGGAGTATGAACGGCGTTAGTGGTGTTCGAAATTTCTTGGATCGATTTTGGCGGCTTTTGGTCGACGAACGCAGCGAAGTTGTCGAGTTGAATTCCACTATCGTTGATCGCGATTGCAACAAAGATGAAGCGCGTGCCGTCCACACAGCTATTCAGTCAGTTACGCGTGACATTGCCAACTTGAGCTTCAATACGGCGATTGCGAGAATGATGGAAACGGTGAATTTTTTTACTAAACAAACCGAACGTCCTCGTGCCGCGATGGAATCGCTCGTTCTTTTGTTATCACCATTCGCGCCACATATTGCTGAAGAGCTCTGGAGAGTATTGGGGCGTAAAGAAACCTTGGCTTATGAACCCTGGCCACAGTTTGACGAGTCCGCGATTCTAGAAGAACAGATTGAGATACCTATTCAGGTCAATGGTAAAGTACGTGCCAAGATGATGGTGGATGCGGCAGCCGATGCCGCGGCAATGGAGTTACAGGCGATGGAAGACCCTCGCATTGTAGAATTGCTAACTGGAAAAACTGTTGTCAAAAAAGTAGTCATTCCAGGCCGCATGGTAAACCTAGTCATTAAATAATAAAAGGTTTCAATTGTACGATGCGCCGACAGCGAGTTTGTATAGCGGAGTTCTAGTCTTAGTCTGCGCCTATAACGAAGGCGAAAACTTGCCGAAGCTATTCTCGACTATTCAGGCGACCTGCCCCGGAGTAGACATGCTGTTGGTCGACGATGGTTCGCAGGACAATACTTATCCTTGGCTATCAGCGAATGCCGAGCGTTTTCCGACGCTCAAGGTCGTAAACCGCGGCGCAAAGCTTGGGCTGGGGACTGCGATTCGTGATGGATTGAGTTACGCAGTTCAACATGGTTATCGCCTGTGCGTAAACCTCGATGCAGATCTGAGCCACGACCCAACTGTTATGCCGAAGTTGATTGAGGCTAGCCGAGTGAACAGCGAGGAGACCGCCGATTTGGTGATTGGTTCCAGATACGTTGAGGGCGGCGGGCTCGAGAACTGCAGTTGGAAGCGTGTGTTAGTGTCACGAACTGTCAATCTGCTAGCTCGAACCTTGATCGGTTGGAGTGTCCGCGATTGCTCGTCGGCTTACCGATGTTATAAAGTTCAGGCCCTGCAGTCGCTAGAGTTGAATAAAATTGATAATGCCAGTTACGGGTTTCTGGAAGAAATCCTTTGGAAGATATGGAAGAACGGCGGAGTCATTCGAGAGTTTCCGATTGTCTATTTGGAACGCGAGAAAGGCAAATCAAAGATTTCTCTGCAAGAAGGTTGGGGCACATTGAAGACCTTACTGCGTTTGTCGCGATTTCGTTTGAACCGATAGACGTACGTGACTTCCGACCATCTCTTACGCACAGTCGTTGTGATGTCGGCCCCGACAGTCTTTGACGGCAATTTCGCATGTGCGTCATATCGTCGCCCAGCCAAAATCTTGCTTCTTCGAGAGCTTGGTAGCATTACCATATACCTATGACTAAGGCGGACAGTCGTACTATGTATTCAAGTTTTTTGGCGTAAAGACAACAGTCCTTGCGAATGTGTCCAAGACGCTCGTAGCCGAAACGGTTTTTGCCGTTTCGCAATGTCCAGTAGGAATGCAAAATGGCACTGTCGCAACTCAACGCGCAAGTAATTTCTGACTTAGCAAAGCTCAATTACGACGGTCCAAATTGGGTACCGCCGACGCGTCACAGTGATGGTCATGTATATGACGTGGTGATTGTGGGGGGCGGGCAAAGTGGACTTGGAACTGCGTTTGCTCTAAAACGCGAGAGAATCCATAACATTCTTATCATCGACGAGTCACCTAAGGGATTTGAGGGGCCTTGGGAGACGTATGCTCGAATGATGACACTTCGCACGCCTAAACAGATGATTGCGATTGATCTTGGCATCCCATCGCTGACTTTTCGGTCTTATTGGGAAGCGATTGCGGGTGAGGACGGTTGGAAGCAAGTCGATAAAATACCTCGCGGCGATTGGATGAATTACTTGCGATGGTACCGTGAAGTCCTAGATCTGCCCGTACGAAACTGTGTTAAACTTAACAAGATTGTTCCTCACGAGGATGGAATCCACCGCCTCCACGTGGACGGAGACTGTGCACCGGAGTTACTGGCCCGCAAGGTTGTTCTGGCGACCGGGATGCAGGGCGGTGGTCAATGGCATACACCCGAAGAGATATCCGACAACCTACCTCGAAATCTGTATGCTCATACGTCGGAAACGATTGATTTCGAGTCGTTACGGGGAAAGAAGATCGGAGTCTTAGGCGGTGGTGCTTCGGCATTTGATAACGCAAACTATGCACTCAACAGTGGAGTTGCAGAAGTGCATGTGTTTGTTCGTAGGGCTGAATTACCGCGGGTCAATCCCATTCGCCAGATGGAGCTTTCCGGTCTTATTGAGCACTATAGCGCGTTGAGCGACGCGGAAAAGTATGCGGCAATTGCGCATTTCTTCAAATTCAACCAGCCGCCAACGAACGACACTTATGCGCGGGCTGCGTCGTGGCCTGGGTTCAAGGTTCACACGGGCGCGCCGTGGACTAAAGTCAGCGAGACTGGAGGACGAGTGAATGTCGAGACTCCTGGCGGCTGTTACGAATTCGATTTCGTGATAATCTCAACTGGTTTGATTTCTGATCCTCGGTTACGTCCTGAACTATGTGACGTTGTGGCGGATATTGCGTTGTGGAGTGATGTTTATGAACCCCCTGAAGAGATTCGGAATCCACTTTTAGATCGTCATCCATATCTTGATCCATCGTTCGGATTTTCATCGAAGACCTTGTGCGGTGCTAAACGTTTGTACGGACTTTTCGTTTTTAATTACTCGACGCTCCTTTCGTTGGGGCTATCTGCATCCGCGCTTTCGGGGATCCGCTATGCAATCCCAAAGTTGGTTCAGGGAATTGGCAACCAATTGTTTTTGGATGACCGTGCCCAGCACTTGAAGGCGTTCTTGAACTATGATCAAGCAGAGTTTACTGCGGATCGAGGATGAGTTCTTGACTCGTATGGGCATGAATTGAATTATACGAGATGCCGTAGCGCGCTCGCGGCAGAATAAGTCTATTGAGGCGGTGGAAGCTGCCTATCAGGAAGGGAGCATAGTCGTTACTCTTGGGTAGGGGTGGCAGCGGGTATCCAGCGTTTGGATTTTTCATAGCCTGCAAGCCGCTCCGATTCGGATTCAATATTGGAGTAATTGCGATGGCAGACAAGGGTAGCAAGGACAACGGCAAGCGTGAGCCAAAGAAGCAAGCGAAGCTGACGCCAATGGAAAAGCGAAAAGCGAAGAAGGACAAGAAAGCCAAGTGAGCTTTCGTTATTTAAACGAGGCGTAATTCCGAGCATGACGCCAGCTAGGAGCTAGCTTTTAGGTCTCTTTTAGACTTGGAAACAGCCTCAATTTGTTTAACCAGAGCTCTTTCTAATTCGAAACTCGGCTGGTCTTAAGTCAAACAAAAAAACCCTGAGAGTTTACGTCCCAGGGTTTTTGTCGGCTTTTGGCCGAATATGCGGAGGGCACGGGACTCGAACCCGCAACCCCTTACGGGGCACTTCATTTCCAATGAAGCCGCTAGCCATTCGCTTACCCTCCGTTGATTGTTGCCAATCAGGTTTTCGCTGCTAGCGGAATTTCGTCATAGCATATCGCACAGCTCTTCTTTGCGGAAGGGCTCGGCGATACTGCAAATTTGAGCAGTTCTGGCAAGCTTACCACCCACTGTCCGATTTAATTCGCGACGGAGGGAGTAAAAATGCTGGGGCCGTGGCGCCTACCGAATAATCGCGGTTGAGCCTGGCTTGAGAGCGGTTGTCATATAACGAGTGGACTCTTCTTGCGCAAGTTGCGTTTCCCCACCATCACACTGGACCTCTGCGCGGAATCGATGCATACCTGCCTGGGCGGCAACCGCGACCACACGAAGCGTCACTTTTTCTCCTGCCTCAATCATAGATATCGGTTCAAACAGAACTTGACCTGGAACTAGCGACGCCTCGGCCCCTTCAAAGCCAATCGGTTCAATTCCATCGGAGAATTGAGCTAGAACCGTGACGTCCGTGGCTGGACGAGAACCACGGTTCTGTACCACCAGTTCGTAAACCACTTGCTCCGAAACAGGAGCTGGTGCAACAGGGTCGATCACTGTCAGTTTCAGATCACTGATCGTTTCGACTTGAACTTTCGCAAAAGAACGAGTGTTGTCCCCGTACTGATTTATAACAGCCAAGTTGATGTTATGCTCTCCCAAAACATTCATTTGCAGAGGAACTACGAGTGTCTTCTTTCCGCGAGCGGCCAGCTGATCAATTTTCCAACGAAGCTTGTTTCCAAACTGTATTACTCCATCTGGCAACCCGGCTACATCTGTGCCTTCCGGTAACTCGATATCGCACTCGATGCCCTCCGCTGCGACGTCTGCTTCATTTGAGACCTCGAACGAGTATTGAGCGATCGAACCTTGGAACTGTCGATCAGGTACGACACAGGCTGTCTGCAGGCTGATCTGTGCTACGCTGACATCAATCTTACTCTCCGCTGTCAGGTCCGTGATGTCGCTGCTCGCACCGGCCAGAATTGACATCTGCCCGCTTTGTTTGAACGTCAACTCAACTTCAACAATGCGTTCTTGACCAGCTGGCACATCGCCGATTTTCGATCGGTTTGTACCAAAACTCTCCGCGTTCAACGTTACTTCGACGTCTTTTACATCGGCATTGCCTGGGTTTCGAACACGCATCCTGTAAAGCTCAGGTTTGCCATAAAGCACCTCAGATGGGCCCTCGATAGCAATTGCCAGTTGCGGTTGTACGGCGTCCAAATCTAGTGTTCCAGTTTCTGGTAAAACTGTCCACTCGATATCCATACCAAAATGTTCTGGGCGCGAAGCAGTCATCTGCAACGTCAGCGTGCGAGTTTGACCGGCAGGCAATTCTGGCAACTGCCATAACACCGATTTACTCGCGTCGTCGAGATCTTCAGCTTCAATCGTGCCGCTGGAAACTTTGATCTCATTGGCAGTTACGCCAATTGGGACCAGGGTGCTGACAAGCAAGCCAACAACTTCGCTGCTCCCCGCATTTCTCGCAGATATTTTAAAGGTAGCAGGTTGATTGACTTTCAGATCCGAAGGTCCGTCCACCCATAGATGAATTTCGGGAATCATCATTTCGAGCAACGTCTCTTCACCATTTGTCGCGTTCGCAACTTTGTTAGGTTGTACGGCAGACGCGTCGAAGGATTTTTGCGGCGCCGCTGAAGCAGTCCTCGTTTGCCGCGGCACTTGCAGCGGGTATTGATCGTTCGAATTCGAGTCGGTGTTGCCCGCAAGATCGGTCAACGGTGAAGCGGCCATGGACGGAACAGACGATTGTCGTTGAGGCAGCGATATTGGATCCGGCAGTTGTCGAGCAAATGATTCTTCGTTCGGAGGCTGGCCACTGTTGCCTGCAGTCGGTAAGTTTGAATTTTTGTTCGGATTCAATGCGACGCGCGATTGCGAGGTTGGGACGTTGTCTTCTGTCACAATTCGCTTGCGAGGCACACTGGGAATCCTCTCGTCAACTTCGGACTCGGTTGCAAGGTCACCAGCCGATTCGCTGTCTCCTGCCGGCAAGTTTGGTAGCGGTAGTTTTCCCATCCGCGCGTTACTACTTGACGTTGTATCTTGCTGCGCACTAGTGCCTACCAGCGCGTTCCGCGCGGGGGACCGTCGGCTTGATTTCTTTGAGTCGAGATCAAGAGAAGATTGATCCTGAGACGCCGAGCCACTGGTAGTTGACTCTGGAAGTGCGAGCCCAAGTTTTTCTTCAGGCCGTACAATTTTGGGAAGTGGGCGAGAGACTGGCTGCGACGTAGCTCTTCCTGCGGCCGATGGCGGTACAGCAGGTTGACTGAAGGGAACGCGCGTCGGCTTGGTGGTAGGTTGCAACGCGTCTACGGGCGCGACAACGGCAGCTTCTTCCGAACTCAGCTCTTCCCCGTCCTTATTGCTGGTGATGCCTTTAAGCTGATGAAAGATTCCTCCACCGAACATGCCTTTGTTGGATGCAGGCCGGGCACGTACGTTGCGAGCACGAGGAGCCTGTGGCTCAGGAGCAATTTCTGGTTCGTCCGCAGGGCCGTTGCCCTGGGTGGAAGCTGATTCGCTTGCGGTCTCAGAAGCGTTCGGATCGACGCCGAAGAAGCGATCGAGGGCGTTTCGAAAGCTCCGACCACTCGTCTGCTCCGATGCTTCTTGAGCCACAGTCGGAGTACAAACCAGCAGTGCCGCTAAAGAAAGACACAGGCCGCTGAACTTGATGAATCGATATGCGTCGACTCTGACACTTAACATAACTCGCCTCGATTACTCGAATTCGTAAGAGGTCGACGTAGTTAAGCCGGTCTCGCATCGACTGCGCGGCTTCTAGAAATACGTCACCTTAATCTAGGCATCGGTCAGTTAAGATGTAGCAGTTGAATCGATCTTGCCAATTTTGACGGTTTAGGCTGCTGCGGCCGAAGCCACCATCGCGAGGACGGCGATTCCAGCGACGATTCTATAGATAGCAAACGGAACGAAGCCGTGCTTCTTCACCCACTCCATCAGCCAAGCGATGACGGCCCAGGCGACGAAAAAGCTGACAATGAAGCCAGTTGCTAGCACTCCGAATTGATGTGCTGAAATTCCTTGAGGCTGCGAAATGATGAACTTCAGAAATTTGTAGCCGGTGGCGGCAAACATAACGGGAATGGAAAGGAAAAAGCTGAACTCAAGAGCTGCTGGTCTGGATAGCCCCATGACTTGGCCAGCAGCAATGGTCGACATCGAGCGGCTCGTTCCAGGGAACGCTGCCGCCAAGATTTGTGCTGCCCCAATTGTGATAGCTTGCAAAAGAGACATCTTTTCCATTCGATCGGTTTTGTATCGCTTTCCGAATTGGACGTCGATGACCCACATGGCGATGCCACCGATCAGAAGTGCCGAGCCCATCACAGTTAGGCTCTCCAAATTCTCGCCGATCAGTTTGTCCATGAGGAAACATGGAACAGCAGTGACGACAAAACTTATCAGCACCAATGAGAACGGGTGCGTAAGTCGAGTTTTTAAATCGGGAGCTGGCTTGAGAAAGCTAACTGTAAAGTCCCACAAACGTCGTGCAAAATAGACAATGACGGCGAGGATTGCGCCAAGTTGGATGACGATAGCAAACATTTTCCAGAATTCGTCGTCAGCCGGGATGTTAAGGAACTCCTGTGTGATGCGTATGTGGGCCGTTGAGCTAACGGGAAGGAATTCAGTTAGGCCTTCAACGATTCCAATAATCACAGCCATCCAATAGTCGG
Source organism: Njordella aestuarii (assembly GCF_056494165.1). Lineage (NCBI taxonomy): Bacteria > Pseudomonadati > Planctomycetota > Planctomycetia > Pirellulales > Pirellulaceae > Njordella > Njordella aestuarii. The sequence continues at coordinate 3,607,319 of NZ_CM151397.1, read as the reverse complement.
ACACTTAGTTACCTTTTCAAACGGCGTTGACAACAAAAAACCCGGACCCGCAATTCTGTAGGAACTGCGAGTCCGGGCAGGACTAAATCACTCGAGAAACCTGAAAGGAGGTTCTAACTCGAGAGGGTAGCGGCTGAAATCAGCCCGCCGGCGTCTTACGAATCGCCACCCCACTTGCCAGTAGAACAATTTATCACCTGATCACCTCCTTTCAATTCATAGCGACCATCTCGCGTCGGACTCATGGCAGATGCCAACGCCGCATGGCACTGAAACAGGTTATGGTGCATCGCGTAACGCACCACCGATATAAATAGGATAGCAAACGAAACTGAAAAATCAACATTTTGAATGCAACCAATTTCGTTGGGTGTTTGGCATGCCAACAGTTAGCAAGTCGTCAACAAGAATCGCTGAATTTTCCTTGTGGTTACACGCGACCTGTGTACGCAAAACCGATGGCGCCGGTCATAGCAGGTATGGTTGTGACGATTGAACGCATATTACAGTTTGAATTTGTTTGACCGTTCGAACTTCTGCGTTCTGTCTATAAGTACCTTGCTCGTCTAGTCCGATAGTCAGGATAGACAAGCTCAAAGCGACGTAACAAAAAACGAAAGTTTAGATGTTGCTGCACGTAGCGGCTTGATGCTCGCACAATTCCTGGCAAGCGACGATTCAGTTGCAAGGATCTATGAATGACGAAATGCATTGTATCCATAGCACTACTGCTTATTTGCACTTCCATGGGTTGCGCGACATTGCAAGATACCAGCTTTCGGGTTGCCAACCATTGGCGATCGCAGACAGCTTGGTGGGAGTGCAAAGCGACCGTTCCAGCATGCTGCAATCGTCATGATTATGCGCATGGATTTAAGTACGGGTATCGGAAAGCAGCGGCTGGCGGACCGACCTGCCCTCCGATAGTACCACCGGCATACTACTGGAGCGTGTTGCACCAATCGACTCGTGGACAAACCGATGTAAACTGTTGGTACCAAGGTTTTCAAGCGGGAGTGATCGCAGCCGAGCAGGATTGTCGTGACGTTTGGGCAGATGTGCCGACGCTCGATGGGCCTGGAGCGGGTTGCGTGATGAATTACGATTGTCCGCTACCCGGATGCATTGATCCGAGCGGCGACATTCCCCTGGAAACGCACTCGGCAAAGTACAAGTAAGAACGCTCATGTTCGACATTGCGGATAATTTTAGCCGCGACGTTTAACGAGCACAAAGAATTATCAACTTATGCATCACAATTCGCTATCACGGAAGGTGCGAAAAATGTCTCATTCAGTTTGTTCTTTCTCCTCGAGACTTCGATTGCACTTGAGCAATTGTCTGCAGCGAGGACGTACGCCCGAGCTGAATATTCCGCAATTGGAATCGGTCGTTAAAAATCGCGTCAAACGAATCGCCTGCGGGGTTGCGCTGATGGCCGCTTCCATGGCAACAGTCGGGTGCGCCAGTGTTGCCCGAAACGCCATACCAGCGGAACGGCTTCCACCTGAATTGAGGCTATGCGAGAAAGGCACGCGAGTGCCCATCAACTTCGCATTGCTTGGGCAAGTGCCACCGCGCGACTACGTGCTCCGCGGGGGTGATGTTATCGGTGTCTACATTCGCGGCGTTATTCCAGCTGACGTGAACGAGACGCCAATTGTAAACACATCGCTGTTCTTGCAGCGGGAATACTATCCGCCAAAAGGCAACGTTGAATCGCCTGCCATTGGCGTACCGATCGAAATAACCGATCTCGGCGAATTGTTGATCCCTCTCGTTGGCACGGTCAGTGTCGATGGCTTGACGGTTGAGCAAGCTCGTTTGAAAGTAGCAGAGGAATTGGTTGCCCGAGACGTTGTGAAGAAGGATCGTGAGTTCGTCTATCTCAAGTTGATTAGACCACGTACGAAGCGCGTCGTCGTCATTCGAGAAGATTCTCCCGTAAGTCAACCGCAGTTCATGGTTCAGCCTCAAAATCTATACACTCAGCGTGGTACTGCGACCGTGGTCGATTTACCGGCTTACGAGGACGACGTGCTGCATGCGCTAGCTGCATCGGGCGGACTCCCTGGACTGGACGCAATGAATGAGGTTTGGGTTCTGCGAAAGCAGTCGGTTGGTGCTGAACTGATCGAACGCTTCGAACAACCTGGGATGATCGAAACTTCCTTCATTACGGAAGATCCATCGATTGCATCGACTGCGACGCGATTACGGCTATGGACGCGACCGGGTGAATGCACTCCTTTCAATTCAACTGACATACTGTTAGAGCAAGGCGACGTCGTCTATCTACGTCCTCGGCAACAAGATGTGTTTTATACCGGTGGTTTGTTGCAAGGCGGCATGGTTCCCCTGCCACGCGACTATGACATCGATATATTGGAAGCGATTTCGATGGCCAACGGATCGGTCGGAGCTCCGGGTGGCACCGACGGTTCAAGCTACCGGGCATCATCTGGCAATCGAGCGGTCGTGTCGCCTAGCCGAGCGATTATCGTTAGAAAGCTGGACAACGGTGATCAAATTGCAATCCGCGTCGATCTGCGTCAAGCTTTGCAGGATGCCAACCAACGAGTACGGGTTCTGCCCGGGGACTTTGTGACGGTCCACTTCCGACCCATGGAGTTGGCCTCGAACATCGCGCTCGGTCTGGTCAACATGAACTATGTGATTCCGAATAATTAGTTTCTGCCGTTTCGGACGACGAAACTCGAATGCGACTGGGATTGGGTCGCAGGGAAAAGTTTTGGGCTGGGACGAATCCAGTTCGCGGTTTCAAGTAAATCGATCAGCGTTGGAGTGGAGTAAACGTTTTGCACGCACCGGAGGCCTCGCTTCCGACGGCATCGTTTGAATTCAAACGGTATTGATTACAGTTTTGCTGCAACGTTCTGAGGTAAGCGCACTTGATGGAATTCCCATCGTAAGCGACGATATGGGCCCTAATACGACGCTAGTGACGGTTTTGGCGAAAAGCCCACGTCGCTAGGCGATTTACATTGGTTCCAGGTTGTTCGAGGAAATTCGTTGGTGTCGCAGCATTTGACGGTTCGACGCGCCATTATTAGCGTCAGTGACAAAACCGGTCTCATCGATTTTGCCAAGTTCTTGGCTGCTCATGACGTCGAGATTTACAGCACAGGCGGTACCAGTCGCCACCTCCAAGAGGCTGGGATTTCTGTCAAGGACATCGCCGAATACACCCAGTTCCCCGAGATGATGGATGGTCGAGTCAAGACGCTTCATCCCAAGGTTTTCGGCGGAATTCTTGCTAAGCGTGACCAGCCGGATCACGTAAAGTCGATGACAGACCACGGGATGTTGCCTTTTGATCTCGTGGTGGTCAACTTGTATCCTTTCCGCGAGACGATCGCTCGCAAAGGTGTGCTTGAGTCCGAAGCGATCGAACAGATCGATATCGGCGGCCCGAGTCTTATTCGGGCGGCGGCCAAAAATCATGCTTCGGTCGCCGTGGCAGTCGCTCCGTTTCAATATGAACTTTTGAAAGCGGAGATCGAGTCGATTGGCGGCGTTTCAGCTCAGCTCTGTCGCCAGTTAGCGACCGAATGCTTCGAAGCGACGGCAGCTTACGATGCGGCCATTGCGGAATATCTGCGAGGCGAAGCGGAACTCGACATGATGCCATCGACGCTTAAACTCGAGTGGCAGAAGAGTAGTTTGTTGCGTTACGGCGAGAACCCGCATCAAAAAGCTGCCGCATATCGCGCCGGCAATGTGGTAGGTCCATCGATTGTGACCGGCAAAAAATTGCACGGTAAGGAGCTGTCCTATAACAACATTTTAGACCTCGACAGCGCGTTAAGCATGGTGCGCTGTTTCAGCAATGCGGCTGCTGTCGTGATCAAGCATAACAATCCTTGCGGCGCTGCATGGGCTCACAAACTATCTTTCGCGACACGTAAAGCACTAGAAGGGGATCCGCTGAGTGCCTTTGGCGGCGTGATTGGCTTTAACAAAAGCGTGGACTTGCAAACTGCGGAAATTCTTTGCGAGGCTGGCCGTTTTATCGAAGCGATTGTCGCTCCCGACTATGACTCTGATGCGCTTAATATGTTATGCACCGTGCCAAAGTGGAGAGATTCTGTTCGCTTAATCTCCGTCGGTCCGATGGACCAGGGGGAAGCCGAGCCGCACTATCGCTTGATCTCTGGCGGATTGTTGGTCCAGGAAGCAGATAACTTGCCATCTTCACCGCTTAACTGGCACACGGTTACCGATACTCCTGTCGACGATGCATTATGGGAAGATATTGCATTCGCATGGGACATGATTCGTCACGTTAAGAGCAACGCAATCTTGCTAGCCAAGGATGCGGCGCTGGTAGGAGTCGGTGCGGGGCAGATGAGCCGTGTCGATAGTGTTGAGATCGCAATTGAAAAAGCGGGCGACCGTTCTCAAGGCAGCGTGCTGGCATCAGACGCATTCTTTCCCTTTCCTGACGGCGTTGAATTGGCTGCGGCTGCGGGTGTCATTGCCATTATCCAGCCAGGTGGTTCTCGAAAAGATTCGGAAGTAATTGACGTATGCAATAAATACCGAATTCCGATGATATTTACCGGCAAGAGACACTTTAAGCACTAATTTTCAATGCCCACCATTCTTGACAAGATTGTCGATCGCAAGCGTATCGAGATCCAAGCCGCGATGGCAGAAGTTTCTGAAGCAGAGCTAATTCGTGCAGTGCGCGATGTGCCTGCCGCATTAGATTTTTATGCGGCGATCGCCAATCATAATCAGGTGCGCTTGATTGCTGAGGTCAAGAAGGCTTCACCTAGCAAAGGCGTCATTCGAGCGGACTTCGATCCGGTCGCGATTGCGAAATGCTACGCGGACAATGGTGCAGCGGCTATCAGTGTGTTGACCGACGTCGACTTCTTTCAAGGTAGCCTCGATTACTTGCGAAGCATCCGCCGCGAAGTCTCAATTCCTTTGCTGCGTAAGGATTTTATTCTTTGCAAGTATCAGATTTTAGAAGCTCGAGCGGCCGGTGCTGATGCAATTCTGCTGATCGCAGAATGCCTTGACCAGTCGACGCTCCAGTCCTTGTACGATTACGCCCGCGAGCTTGGGATGCACGTGTTGATGGAGCTTTATGAGCCTTCCAATCTAGATCGTGTCCTCAACACTGGTTGTCCAATTGTGGGGATTAATAACCGCGACCTTCGAACATTTGAAGTCGATTTGCATCATACCACGCGTCTTGCAGAACAGATTGGTGACGATCGCTGTGTAGTGAGTGAGAGTGGTATCTACTCGAGCGATGACGTACGCATGCTTCGCGAAAATTCAATCGATGCCATTCTCGTGGGTGAGTCCCTTATGCGGCAGGCGGACATCTCCGCTGCAGTGCGACAACTGATCGGCGAACAATTACAGCGATAATAATCGCTGAATTTTCTCGTTGAGCCCACAATTGCGGGCAAAGGCATCGGGATTGCTTCCCTGCCCCTCTGCCGTTTCAAATATCGCGGAGATATTCTGACCGTTCGGCATACAGGCATCGAAACTCGTTTGATGAAGAGTCGCGACAGTGTCTTGGAAGGACCGCAAAATTGTTAAGATTATCATGGAGACCTTTACCGAGTTCGGTAAAGACGACTGCATGGCGCAGTCCGCAGCGATAGCTTACTACACGGTCTTCGCACTCGCCCCGCTGCTGGTAATCGCGATTTCTGTGGCAGCCTTTTCCGTGCAAAGCACTGGGTTAGATGAGGTGACCGGCGACGTACAGTCTCAGGTGGTAGATCGAATTAGTTCGGTAATTGGTGAAGAACCTGCAAATCAGGTTGCCCAGATGATCGAAGAGGCGAGGACGCCCAACAAGAGTATGTTCTTTAACATCATGAGCGGATTTGTGATCGCCTTTGGTGCGACAGCAATCTTCGCCCAAATACAGCTTGCGATGAACAGGATCTGGGGCGTTGAACCAGACCCGAATCAAGGCGGTATAAAATTGTTCATCAAGAAACGGTTGCTTTCCTTTGGACTCGTCTTGTCGGTAGCATTCCTCTTGCTCGTTTCCTTGGTTATCTCGGTGATTCTTCAGGCCCTGGGCGACGCGATCAATTCGCGATTAAATCTGCAACTAGACTCCTACATGCCAGCGTTCATTCAGTTCGCCCTGAACTTTGTTGTGATTGCTTGCGTTTTTGCGATTCTGCTTCGATTTTTGCCCGACGCTAAAGTTCGTTGGCGGGATGTTTGGGTCGGTGCTCTAATCACTAGTGGTCTGTTTGGAATCGGTCGCTTTGGTATCAGTATCTATTTAAGCCAATCGAGCGTGGCGAGCGGATTTGGAGCAGCAGGCTCGCTCGTGCTACTGCTAATCTGGATCTATTACTCGACTATCATTTTTTTGTTGGGCGCAGAATTCACGCAAGTCTGGTCTCGATACCACGGACACGCGATCCTTCCGGAAGAGGGCGCGGTTGCTGTCGTGAATGAAGTTCATGAAGTTAACTATCATGCGGCCGTAGAATAAAATATTGTTAGCGGTCGGTATGCGATCACGGCATTGCGAACGCCGATTCGTCGCGTATAGTAGATCGTCAACCGCGATCTGCTGGATAGCTTGGAGGACGCTTCGTGAGCCTGGAAATCAGGTCGTTTCAGAATTCCGATAGTAAACCTTGTTGTGATCTTTGGAACACTCACTTTGCTGCAAGTGGGTTAACGATCGGGCTTACCCCTGCGCTTTGGGACTACTGCGTGGTTGACAAGGTGTTTTTTGAATATCCGAACTTCTTCGTTGCGGAACTAGACGAAGCGATAGTCGGTCTGGCGCACTTGACGTTTGGGGCAGATTCTTTCAAGCATTCTTTTGATACGGGAACAGGAATTCTCAATGCACTCTGCGTTGCTCCGCACGAACTACAAGATTCCATAGCGTCGGCGTTGATTGAACAGGTCATTGAGAATGCTCGTGGTGCTGGGGCGTCGACGCTCCAGGCCCTCGGTTCCCCTCATCGTTACTCGCAGTATTTATTAGTCCCGCCGCATCTGGGCATGATGGGAGTTCTAGCATCTGACCAACGACTGCAGCGATGGCTTGCAGCAGCAAGTTTTCAGGCGGTACAGCCGACCGACTGCTGGCAAGTTGATCTAAACTCATTGCGTCTGCCGATGGATCGCGGGCAGATGGCGGTTCGTCGCACGAGCAGTATCGGGCGTGTCCTTACAGATTGCTGCGAGTCATGGTTTTTGGCGAACGCTTTCGGACATGCCGAGCAGATGCGTTTTTCATTGACAACTCGCGGCGAAGATCGATTCACGCAAGAGGTAGTGTTCCTGTATTTGGACGCGGCGTATTTTCCGGCCGATCGAGCGACAGCGGTTTTGATGCTGCCAACAATTCCGACAGATCCACTCGGGATCGATCAGCTGACATTCTTGATAGCCGAATCATTACGACAAATGCAGTTTGAACGATTCTCATCGGTATTGGCGATCGCTCCAGCCGACAATCAGCCTGCCGTTCAGATGTTGCAGCGGCTCTCGTTCCGGACGCTTAGCAGTGGTGTCGTGTATACTCGCGCGATTTGATAGCAATCGCGAAACCTTCATCCGCGATCAAAAGAATGCTTGCTTTCGAAGCGTCCGTATGAATAGAAAATGCTGGCAGTATTGCGTTTGATCTTGAGCTGACGGACCAATTTCCCGTAAATGTTCCTATTAATGGGACCTCAAGTTTTTACGACAGATCATTGCTCTCGCTCGAAGTCTGGCAGCCTTTTCAAGCTATCGCTGGGAGTTGTCTGCGCTGTGGCTACGGTCCCTGGCTGCAATCGACCGCTCGTTAATCCTGCCGCGCCCGTTTTCAATTTCGGGAGCAAGCAGAACCAAGCGGACATTGTTTACCAGAACCCCCTGCAGCTCGGCGACATGGACAGCGAGTTCCTGTGGACGCAGATTGTCGATACGCTCGACGACTACTTTAATATCAAAACCGAAACGCGTGTACGTCGCGATTTAGATCAATGGTCCGAAGGTTTTGTCGAGACATTCCCTCAAATTGGAGCAACTGCGCTGGAGCCTTGGCGTAAAGATTCGCAGCCAGGATTTGAACGTTGGCAGAGTACATTTCAGACAATTCGCCGCACCGCATTCGTGAAAGTAACGCCGCTGGAGTCGGGCTACGTTATCAGTATCGAAGTGCATAAGGAGTTAGAGGACGTCGATCGTTCGCAATCTTCAGGCGAGGGTTCGGCTTCAGTACGGCATGACGGGACTGTTGTCCGTACAGACCAGCTATTGATGAGCCCGCCTATAACAATTGGTTGGATTCGACAAGAAAACGATACGGCACTTGAGCAACGGATATTGTCCGAAATTGCAGGCCGCACGACGAACGTCGGCCCGCCCAAGTCATGGCTCTTCCACCGTTAAATTAAAGCGGCTCAACACACACCGTTAAGCTCGCGTTAATATTCAAAGAGCACCTCTTTCTTTCCATCGGAAAAACGCTCGATGGAGGTGATTCTCCAGCCCTCCCGTTCGAGGCCTAACCGAATTCGAAGTTCTAAACTTTGGCCCGGAAAATTGCCGTACCTTCCAACGACGGTTGCTTCCTCAATTGAAGAACTTATCATGTCGACTTCAAAACTAGCCTGATCCGCAATCGCGAACTTTGACGCGAATTTTTCGTTGGACCATCTATCCCTTAGTCTCGAATGAATCCAGTGATTAGCGGGTCGCTCCCCGGAACTACTTGGCAAAGCGTCTGAGATGGAGCTGAAGAAGGTTGTTACAACCGCGTAGGGACTTTGCGAATCCGATTCTAGTATGCCGTCAATCCAACGGTGCATGACAACAGCGATAGCGATATCTTGATCAGTCGGTGCGAGTTCTCGCATCGAGCCGTCATTCAAGAAGCGTTGCAGCTTCATGTCACTTGTCCATGAAAGGCTAGACCATTCCTCGCTAAAGATTTGCTTTAGGCTGTTTGTCAGCGTGCGGTCTTTCGCTTCGAGCATTGTTCGTACTTTCTCTAACGCAGATCTTGGTTGCGCCGATTTGGGCAATCTTTGGAAAGCAGCTAGTAACTCAACCGATTCCGAAACCATGGCGCTCGTCCCTGGTGGTAAGCCTGTCGTGTAAGCTTGACCCATCCCGCCGCCCATGCCCCCCATACCACCTCCCATCCCGCCTCCCATAACTGCATAAATTTGCTTGGCCGCTGCCGACTGTACGCTCCATGTACTTTGGTCGAAAGCACTCAACTGGATCTGGACACTGGACTTCATCAGCAAATCGTCTGACGCAACCCAGGCTTCGAGGCGGTGTTCGATAAACTTAGAAACTACCTTCCAGAACTCGGCCTCAGCTGCTTCAGCCCGTACGTCGATTGATTTAAGTTGCCAAAATAGCTCTGCAACATTTTCATTTGCAATAGCTTCGCGAGCCTGCTTCAGGCGGGCGTTAATTCGATTCAACTGCTCCTGCGCATCGCCAGCAAGCTGCACATCGCCAGTTGAGTAGCCTGACATGCCCGTTGGATAGTCATAGTATTGAGCTAAATTCAAAGCCGTGGCAGGGAAATGGGCGTACAAGAAACGGTTCAGAGGATGTCCAACCTTGATGTCGAAGATGCGTGTTTGGCTACCACGAGCCTGCTGTACTAAAAATCGTCGAGTTAGATTTTGATCGCTTGCAAACCATTCTTCCACTGTCTGCCAAGTCGAAGGGAGCTCTGTCCAGCTAAGTTCTCGACCTGCCAATTCACCATTGGCAACCCGCGAAGTGCATTCCTTTAAGAACTCAAGCATTTTTTCGTTGTCGTTTTCTAACCACTGAGCAAGTCTCGCATCCAGTTGCTTGTAGCCAATCCATTCCGTAAGCTTCAAACTGTTCAATCCCTCAAGGAAACCTTTTCGTTCGGCAGAAGTTTGGATAAACGGGGCAAGCTTCGATTTGTCTGCTTCGGGAATCGCTCGTTCGAGAATTGTCACAGAAGCAAGCCACGTCGCGTAATCTCGTTCCAAATGGACTTGTTTCAAGTGCTCCAAAATCGACTTATCTTTATACGTTGCACGCAACAGATCCTCCGAGATGACGCCAATGGGCAGCCATTCCGGCATGCTGTTTGGTGTTCGAAGAGCGAGGATTGGGCCAGAAGATGAAGCGTCGCCAGGTAGTGGCTCGCGATGAATCTTTGCGATTACCGTCTCTCCGCGTTTTAGCGAGACAAGCTCGGGCTCTAAAACGATTCCATCCGTTGGACTTTCTATTTTAAGTTCATACTTTCCAGCTTGAAGGCGTGTCAATGAATTTCCCTGGTGAATGGTAAGTCCGTCGCTTTGTTCGCCATCGATACTGGTCAACTGAACTTGCAGCCCGTCGATCTCCGACTGAATCACTAGATTTCCCTTGGAGTTCTCGATAATGACGGTCCAGCCAAGGTATATCATAAACGGCAAGCATGCAGCCGCGGCGGTCGACCACCAACGAAAACGGCTCCGACCTGAGACGTTGTTAAGCTGCTTCTGCACAACGCTTGGTTGTTGCATATACGGTGCATGAATCTTTTCATCAAGCTCTACGGCGGGCACTTGAGCTGCTCGATTCGCAAGACCAGGCAAGTCCGCTTGTCGGCAGAATACGTCGAGCGATTCGGCAACATGCGCAGCGCTTGCCGGCCGCTCGCGGGGATTGGTTCTTAAAAGCTGATCAAGCAATTTTGCTAATGGCTCGGGAGTATCACTTCGTAACGTTGTCACTTTGAGTGGTGCATGTTGGGAGAGCACACGCAGCTTTTCCAGCGGCGATTGATTCGGAAGAATTGCCACGGGAAGTTGCCCGGTCAACAATCGGAAAATTGTGGCACCCAGCGAATATAAATCACTGCGGTGGTCAACACTCGCACTCCGTTCCGCTTGTTCAGGAGCCATGTAATCGAGCGTACCAAGGAACTGTCCAACTGTTGTTAATTCACCCAGTGGGCTATCCCAATGATTTAGCATGACCAAACCAAAATCTAACAGTTTCACTTTCCCGGTAGTATCGAGCATTACGTTGGAAGGTTTGATGTCACGGTGTACCATTCCCATTTGATGCGCATGAGATAACCCGAGGGCCATCTGTCTTCCAATTTCGCAGACATCCGCTACTTGAAGCGGCGCGGAAAGTCTCGCAATTTTGCCAAGGTCGAATCCATGAACCAGCTCCATCGCTAAATACAGATAGCCAGCATCGGTGCCAGCGTCTGTTGAATTCACGATCGCGGGATGGGTGAGCTTTCCGGCGGCTTTTATCTCTCGCTCAAATCGCTCAATTGCAGAAGGATTTGCCATTCCCAGCGGCAAGAGCTTTAAGGCCACATCCTTGTTAAGCTTTTGATGCCGAGCTTGGTAGACGCTGCCCATACCGCCGCGACCAATCGGCTTGAGCAGCCGATACGGACCCAATTGTTCCGGAATTTGGTGCGAGAACGCTGAACGCCAAGCGAGATCTTCAAGACCGCATGCAAGTTTGCTGCAAGCAATCGCTTCGCGAACGATCGCATCTTCGTCGACAGCGATTGGCGGCACTAAATCGTCCGCCGTTTCGTCCTGCATCTGATCGATCGTTGGCAACAGATCGTCTTCGAGATCGCTTATAATTTCGTTGCACGATTCGCAACGCTCCAAATGCGCATCAATACTGTTCGCCTTCGAGTCGTCAGCGTATCCCTGAATATAATCGGTCAAATCTGACTTGCTGGGACAAGTTGATTGTAAAGGCGAAACGTCAGTTGCTGGTATGGTCATTGGCTCATTTTATCCTGTGTGCGATTGGAGAAGGGAGTTTTGCGACGTAAAATCGGATAGCTCACCAAGGAGGCCCAAAAGAGAGTCGTTTCCAGCGTGACATGAAAAGCTAAAATTCTAAGGCCAGATCCATGCAACAGTCGCAAGAACCAATTCAGCCGCGGGGCGATGCCTTAAGTCCAACTTCCAATAGCGGCACGAGACCTTCGCTTGTTGCAGGCATTAGCATTGGAAATCCGCAGGCCTGGGAACGTCTGGTAGCGTGTTATCAGCCCCGCTTGATAACGCTCTGTCGCAGCAAAGGACTCGATGACGCCGCAACAAACGATGTACTTCAAGAGGTTTGGATTGCTGTGGCACGATCCCTGCCTAAATTCTCCTCGACACTTGGCAAGGGCGCATTTCGAGCATGGCTGTGGCGCATTGCGCAACGACGAATCCTTGATTATCGGCGACAAGAAATGCGTGGGCCAGCAGGAACCGGCGGTTCAACGATGCTCGGCCGGCTTGCCAGTTTTCCCGTCGAACTAGGTTCGACATCCAGCGAGTTCACTCAAGTCCGAAGTAGCTTGTAGCTGAACATCAAAGTGCAAAACATCCTCGATCGCATATCTTTAGACTACGAACCGAGAACTTGGCAAGCGTTTTTGCGAACGGCAATGGATGGATGTGCGACAGACCAAGTTGCACTTGAGTTCGGTATGACCGCCGTGGGAGTGAGACAAATCCGAAGTCGGATTCTAAGACGCATACGAACTGAACTAGGGCAGTAGTAACTCTACGGGGTCCGCTTCGACTCGTAGGCATCATGCGAGTGCTCCCGCTCATCGTCGGAGCAGCCTGGCGTGGCCCGCGAACACATTGAACAACCAGACCTGTCCTTTGAGCAATCGCCCGAATCAAATTTCCCAGCGAGTCCACCGCAGGAACCCTTCAGCTGGGGCCGACCAAACATGACGCCAATGGCCATCGCTGTAATAACAATTAGAAACACACTGGCAGCGATTGCAAAGATCACTGCGAAATTGAACCAGTTCATACCCTACCTTAAACCTATTATCGCATCTATTTAGTCACTAGCCTCGCTCGCAACGGCTTTGTGACACAAGTCCGGATACTGTTCTGCAAATCGGTCAGAACAACTTGTCTCAAGCTTGTCACCGACGCTGAACGTCAGCAGCACCGCCCAGTGCTCAGACTGAGCCAGCTCAAGTCCTACTGTTGGGCCCAATGCCATCATGCAAGTCGCAATACCATCGGCCAAAGCGCAATTATCCGCAACAACAGACGCCGAGACAAGTTGTGAAGTGACTGGACGACCTGTCTTTGGATCAATCGTATGGGAAAAATTTTGATTCTCGAATTCAAAGAAGTTGCGGTAGTTACCACTAGTCGCAAGTGCGACATTGGACAAACCTATAACCGCTTGAATCGATCGCGAAGCCGGAGAAGGTGCTTCTAAACCAATACGCCAAGGTTCCGTGCCGGCACGAAATCCCGACGTTGCCACCTCACCTCCCACTTCCACGAAAATGTGTTCAAGGCCATGGGATCGCATCAAGGCTAGGACTCGATCCGTACCGTGTCCTTTCGCGATTGACGACAAGTCGACTTGCAACTCCGGTTGCGATTTTCGCAATGCCGGTGGGTCCAACCTTACCGACAGTTTTTCGAAACCGCAAATTGCTTTCGCTTGTTCGATCTCCGCGTCAGTTGGAACGTCGTTCCGGTGACCAGTTGGTCCAAAGCCCCAAAGATTCACCAGCGGACCGACGGTTACGTCGTACGCACCGTCGGTTAGTTGAGCCAAGCTTTGCGCCAAAGCAACCACCTCTGCGATCTCGGGTGAAACCGCATGCCAATCCGTCGATGACGACTGATTGAATCGGCTGAGTTCGGAGTCCTTTAGATAGGTAGACATTTGAGCGTTCACCTTGACAAGCTCTTCGTCAACCCATTGTTGCATTTGTTGCTGTGTAGAACTCGTATCGTTAGGCCGGTACCTGACCATGTACGTCGTCCCCATGGTCGCGCCTTGTAGTACGACGTGTTCTGACACTGCAGTTTCTTGCGAACGTTCCGGCTTTTTATAAATGAAAGCGATAATGATCGCTGCCATTATCACCACCAAGAACAACGAACGTTGCACCGCGGCGATTGAGAAACTAGACATCCTTTATAGTTCGCTTTCAGAGGACAAATGTAGGACGCGTCTGAAGTCACAGCCTACTGGCGAAATTGCAGATTGAGAAAGGCCTAGCCGCCGAAGTCGTCAAACGCAATGTTGCTTTGCGGAACGCCAAGGTCGTCCAGCATCTTGAAGACCGCAGCGTTCATCATGGGCGGTCCGCAGAGGTAATACTCAATATCCTCGGGTGCGGGATGATTCTTCAGATAGTTCTCAAGTACAACTTGATGTATAAAGCCAACATACCCGGACCAATTGTCCTCGGGTTTAGGTTCTGACAAAGCGATGTGGAAAGTAAAATTCGGGAACTCTTTCTCGATCTCACGGAATTGGTCGATGTAAAACAGCTCGCGAGAACTACGACCACCATACCAGTACGAGACTTTACGATCTGTCTTGCGATTCTTAAAGAGTTCAAAGATATGGCTGCGAAGCGGTGCCATCCCGGCCCCACCACCGATGTAGACCATCTCGTTCTTGGTATCCTTGATAAAGAAATCTCCAAAAGGCCCCGAGATCGTCGCTTTGTCGCCTGGCTTTAGGTTGAAAATGTACGAGCTCACCCTGCCCGGCGGAGTTCCAGCTGGAGCTCGTGGGGGAGGCGAAGCGATGCGAACGTTCAGCATGATGATGCCTTTTTCGCCTGGATAGTTGGCCATCGAGTATGCTCGATAGACAGGTTCCGTGACCGTCGAAGTGTATTGCCAAACGTTAAACTTATCCCAGTCTTCATGGAAGTTCTTGTCGACATCAAAATCTTTGTAGTGGACGATATGCGGAGGCACTTCAATTTGGATGTAGCCGCCGGACTTGAAGTTTACCGCTTCACCTTCTGGCAATTCTAGAACAAGCTCTTTGATGAATGTCGCAACGTTATTGTTTGAGCGGACAGTACATTCCCACTTTTTGGTTTCGAAGACTTCGGGGGGAACTTCGATCTTCATATCTTGCTTCACCGCCACTTGGCAACTCAAGCGATACCCTTGCTTTGCTTTCGCGTTGCTGATGTGTGTTCGCTCGGTTGGCAGGATCTCTCCGCCGCCTGATTCAATTCGCACTTTACATTGAGCACAAGTGCCACCGCCACCGCAAGCGCTTGATATAAAGATGCCGTTGTTCGCAAGGCAGCCTAAGAGCTTTCCGCCCGCTGGCACAACCAGAGTCTTGCTTTCGTTAACGATGAGTTGAACATCGCCCTGCGCAACCAAGACGCGCTTGGCAGCCAAGATCAAGACAACCAAGGCCAAAACGACCAAAGTGAAGAAAAGCACGCCAAGGAGTACAAGTGAAAAGCCGGACATTACTATTCAATCCAAAATCTCATTTGCGGAACGAAAATCGAATCCATGCACCATGCGGCCTGACCGCTATCGATACAGTTAAAGTTGGATCCCCGAAAAGGCCATAAATGCCATGGCAATCAGTCCAACGGCAATGAATGTTATCCCCAATCCACGCAATCCAGGAGGAACATTGCTGTAACGCATTTTTTCGCGTACAGACGCTAGTGCAACAATTGCAAGTGCCCAGCCCGCACCCGATCCGACGCCGTATACCATGCTCTCGCTGAGATCGTATTCGCGTTGATCCATAAACAGTGACCCAGCCAGGATCGCACAGTTCACTGTGATCAAAGGCAGGAACACACCCAACGCGGTGTAGAGTGCGGGGAAGAATCGATCGAGCGTCAGCTCAAGGATTTGGACGATTGCCGCAATGACACCAATGTAGCAAATCAGACCTAAAAAACTCAGGTCTACTCCGGCAAAACTGGAGCCAAAGAAAGTAGCAAGAGCACCTTCGGAGAGAAGGTATTGAAAAAGTAGATTGTTGACCGGAACCGTAATGCCTTGCACCACAATGACGGCAATGCCTAATCCGATCGCCGTTTTAACGTTCTTTGAAATGGCTAAAAATGTGCACATCCCCAGGAAGAACGCTAACGCCAGATTCTCGATGAAAACGGCAGTAACAAATATACTTATATAATGCTGAAAACTGTGAATTTCCATTGCGACTATGCCTCCTCGACCTGTTCAGGTTTAATGGTTCGGATAATCCATATCAGAATTCCTATCAAGAAAAATGCGCTTGGGGACAGCAGCATCAAACCGTTAGGCACATACAATCCACCATCGCTCACGCGACTTAACACCGTGTAACCATAAAGCGTACCTGAGCCAAATAGTTCGCGGAAAAAAGCAACAATCAACAGAACAAGGCTGTATCCCAGGCCATTGCCAAGTCCATCCAGGAAGCTCATACGCACGTTATTCTTCATCGCAAAGCCTTCCGCGCGACCCATGACGATGCAATTCGTTATGATCAAGCCGACAAAGACGCTCATGGTCTTGCTGACCTGAAACATGTACGCTCTTAAGAATTGATCGACGACAATCACCAGCGACGCGATCACCACCATCTGTACAATCATACGAATGCTGTTAGGGATGTAGTTCCGAATGGCCGAGATGGCAACATTTGACAAACAGACGACGAAGATAACCGCAATACACATGACCGTTGCGGTCAGCATTTGAGTGGTAACAGCCAGTGCAGAACAAATTCCAAGCACTTGCAAGGTGATTGGATTGTCGTTTATCAGCGGGTTCAGTAGGACCCGTTTTGGTGTTGGTGCTAACATTGATGACTCCTTATTGTTTCGCTAGGTTCTTCAAGTACGGTCCAAAGCCATCACTGCTGAGCCAATACTTGATCATGTTATCAACACCGCGACTTGTAATGGTTGCTCCCGAGAGGCCGTCAACCATATAGGGTTCATTTTCGGGAGTTGGACTGCCTTTGGCGACACCGGCAGCAAGATTTGAATCTTCAGGCTCGCCCTTCCAGATCTTTTTACCTTCCCATTGCTGTTTCCATTTACGGTTATCTACTTCGCCGCCAAGTCCCGGTGTCTCACCATGCTCGTAAAATGTCAATCCGTTGATGGTTCGCATATCGCGATCGATAGCAACGAAACCGTACATCGTTGACCACAAGCCTTGACCATAGATAGGAAGTATGACCTGTTGGAGTTTCCCTTCTTTATCGTTGACTGGGTAAACCCACGTATATTTCTCTCGTTTGGCTATGCCAATGTTGTACTGCGAACTGTCGGTGGCTGTATTGAGTTGCGGGTCCTTCGCAGCCTTGCGTTCATCGAATGTATCCTGTGCGATAGCTGGATCTTCGACGTATTCGCCCGTTTCAAGATCTACAATTTTTGGTTCAATTGTTCCATCCTCGAACATGCCGACAATCTGTTCAGCTTTCAAGGAATTGACATTTTCAACCAGTCCGGCGGCTTCGATAATGTTCTTTTGCCGGTCCAACAGTTTGTTCTTGTCCTGCGCGTCTTTTAGGCTTACAGCCGCACCGCTGACAACTAGTGAGCATACAACGCACAGCACAATCGTCACGACAAACGTGTTTGTTATCGAATCTTTTTTGTTAACTTGCATAACGAACCGCCCTCCGCCTGATGTTCGCTTGAATAACGCAATAATCAATGAACGGAGCAAACACGTTCGCGAAGAGTATCGCCAACATGATGCCTTCCGGAAAAGCCGGATTCACAGTTCGTATCAAGATCGTCATCGCTCCGATCAATGCACCAAAGAACCACTTGCCCGTCTCAGTCATCGACGCGCTAACTGGATCGGTGGCCATAAAGACGGTTCCGAAAGCGAATCCGCCAATCACAAAGTGCCAGGCAGGTGAGACATCAAACATCGCGTTCGTGTCGCTGCCCACAGCATAAAATATCGAGGAAGTCGCCAGCGCACCCAGGCAGACCGACAACATAATCTTCCATGAACCTATGCCGGTTGCGATCAAGATTGCGGCACCGATTAAACAGCACAGTGTACTGGTTTCGCCGATCGATCCGGGGATGTTGCCCAAAAAGGCATTCATCCAAGTGTAGGTGCGCTCACCGCCCGTCGTAGCTACATGATTTAGCGATTCCATTGCATTGGGATACTGAGCTAGATTGGTGTTGGCTAACTGCCCTAAAATGGTTGCGCCTGAGTAGCCATCGACAACTCCAGCTTCATTCATGTAGTCCGACGCGATCCAAACGTTTCCCGAGATATCGGCGGCGTAGGCAAAGTACAAGAAGCACCTCGCCGTTAACGCGGGATTCAAAAAGTTCCGACCAGTACCGCCGAAGATTTCCTTGCCGATGACGACTCCAAACGCGATTCCAATGGCCACTTGCCATAACGGAATATCCGGGGGCAACGTTAAGGGAAAAAGCAGACCTGTGACCAAGAACCCTTCGTTGACTTCGTGACGCCGCACAATACTAAAGATTACCTCGCAAATCCCGCCCGCAGTCATGCAGACGATATAGATTGGCAAAAAGTAGATCGCGCCCAAAACAAAACAGTCCAAGAAACTGCCAGGATTGTGACCTAATCCTAAAAAGCTATGTATCGAATGATGCCAATCGAACGCTGGTTCGAGTTGGTTATCTATCAGCGATTGAATAGCAAGGTTTGATTGATGTCCCAGATTCCACATGCCAAACAAAGTGCATGGGATTAGAGCGACAACCACCATCGTCATCATGCGCTTGAGATCTAGCGCATCGCGGATATGAGTTGAGCCTTTTGTGACAGAGCCAGGCGTGTAAAGAAACGTGTCTCCAGCTTCGTACAACGGATATAACTTTTCAAGCTTACCTCCTTTAGTAAATAGCGGTTCGACCCGATCCAAAATGTTACGAAGTAACTTCATAGGCGGACTATCCCTCTTGCTCAATAATTGAAAGGTTGTCGCGGAGAATGCTGGGGTAGTCGTACTTGCCAGGACAAACGAACGTACAGAGCCCTAGATCCTCTTCATCCAATTCCAAGCATCCAAGTTCTTGGGCTTGAACTGTATCTTTTACAATCAAGGCTCGCAGCAGCAACGTCGGCAGCAGATCCATCGGCATTACTTTCTCATAAGTTCCAATCGGCACCATCGCCCGCGTACTGCCTTCACTGCTGGTGGTCAAAGGGAATTGCTTTTTGCCAGCCCAGCCTCCCGCGAACGCTCGTGTAATGGAGAATTTATTCAAGCCAGGCCGCTGCCAACCCAGTAGTTCTCTGTGGTTCCCTTCGTGCAGACACGAAACTTGCAGGTGGTAACGCCCGAGGTAGCCTGTCTGCTCTTCCAGCTTGCGTCCGTTTAATAGAGATCCCGAAACGACACGTGTAGATTTCGCGTCAGAAGAATCTTTAGTTGCTGTTAGTTCTCCATCAACCAGTTCGTGAACGGATGCACCGAGTCGAGTTAAAATTAGACGCGGATTTGCAACTGCAGGGCCAGCTAATGAGATGACTCGCACGGGATCCAATCGACCCTCGAGGAACGCGAGGCCAATCGCAATCACATCTTGATAATTTAAATGCCAGTTTACTCGCGAAGCCGATGCTGGCTTGAGAAAATGCATATGGGTACCTACCAACCCAGCCGGGTGAGGCCCACCAAACTCCGCGATCTTGATTCCTTCTAGCCCATCGCCCGGCGTAACAACTCCTTTGCCCCGACAAAGAAACACGTCACCCATCGTGAGCTTTTTAATAGCCTTCAAGCCTGCCACGAAATTCGCTGCGGAGGCCTGGATAATCGGGGCGGGATTAACGGCAAGCGGATTTGTGTCCATCGCATTGACAAAGATGGCCGATGGCAATGATTCCGGAACGGGAATCTTTCCGAAAGGCCGCGTACGTAGCGAAGTCCACAAGCCCGAGGCTACGATTCTCGCTACCACTTCCTCGCGAGACAGATTCGAAATTTGCTGGTCACTGAACGAGTCATATCGTTCCGCTTGTTCTGTGTCAGCGACGTCGATTACCAGAGATAAAAACTTGCGTTTCTCACCTCGATTTATCGAGGAAACGCGGCCGCCAGCCGGAGCAACAAAGACCACGCCCTCGGTTTGCTTGTCAACCATGATCGGCTGACCCAGCTTGACTTCATCCCCCTCTGTAACCAACATCGTTGGTCGCAATCCGTGATAGTCACTTCCTACCAGTGCAACTCTGCGAACCGACTTTTCGGAGATCTGCTGAGAAGGTTCCCCAGCCAAGGGGATTGTTAGTCCTTTCGAAATTTCAAACAGTCTTCCCATATTTTCGACTTCGATTCACTAGTCAGAAATGGATATTCCAATTGATGCGAAGCATTTTAGCAAAGTTTGCGGCTGGCGGACCACCAGCAAAAAATTTTCTTAATCGCCAACTGGTGCCCCGAAACGCTAGCGGTGATTGACGTTTCGAACGGTACCGATTGAGAGTGTCTCCCGCAGCTATTCGAAGCCTTTATTCTTCGGGCGTCATTCTCCGCTGCATATCGAGCTACGAAGTAGCGGCATTCATTAGCCTGGGGGGCAGCTGAGGTACGAAGCGGAACCCCAGGTTGCCTTCGTACGCATCCCAGTCTTTTTACTTTCCTCGCCCCGCTTCGGGAAAAGGGGTTTGGGGTTGAAGGGGATACTCACGCGCAGCAGATTGTAATTCCGGGATCTGAGGATCCGCCGCTGAATCGATCACAATCGTACCCACGAAGTCGTAGATCAATTCACTGTCACGACTATTTTTTATAGCACCCATCTTTCTGGGGCAAACAGACCAAGATCACTCTGCGGCGGATGATAGGCGCGGCCGGCCAGTGACAGACACCCGCCATTTTGGCGTATTAATTTGTTCTGCGCGAGCGAGTTTTCCCACAATCGATGGATCCCTTCAACTATTCTCTTCTACTTCATTCCTGCAAGGAACGGAATGGGAGCAGAAACAGCCCAACACAGTATTGCCAGCATGGTCGCCCGATCACTAGTTATTTTAAGCCATTGTCGAAACAGAATCGTTACGATGAAAGACGATACCGGCCAGAGCAAACTGCCCAACCAAAACACCAGCATTGCATCTTGATTAGGTGCATTGGTGAATCCTGCACCCGCAAGTTTCTGCAGGATAAAAGCATAACCTATTTCTGCTGGGATTAAGCACAGGAAGGAGTATTCCAACGGACTCATCATCAATCCTTAGTTGTCACAGGCAAGTGGGGAGCGACAAGATCGTCCCACAGTTTTTCGAACGTTTGGTAATTGTCAAATCGAACCCCAGGCCTTGCGAACAAATTTTGGGCTAAAGATGCATCTATTTGGATGACGACCTTTTCGTCATTCGTTCGGCCAGCTACCAGTATACATTCTCGGTTCCAACGATCAGAGTTCTGTGTCAGCGTATCAAATTCAGACGAAACGCTGTGGGAGACTTCCAAAGCGTTTGTTGGCGCGGCCGACTAGTCAGCAAATCTTACGACTCTCGCTATCGTCGGTTGTACGCCAACGCCTCGAACCTCCAAATAGTAGATGGCCGACCTCGGCGTTCCGTTGGTCACGGCGAGTTTCCCATAGCCCCAATAATCAGGTGCTCGTGATTGCAACCCCCAAACGGCTAGAAGGCACAGTACGGCGGAAATAGAAATCAGGCCTAGCAGTTGTTTCAGTGAAATTTGCATAGTGCCCCCGTGACCCAGCAATTGAAAGCACACAGGCGCCGAGTCTGATTCTGCAGTAGTAAATCACTCATTCGGTCACTCGTGTGCATTTCTTGGTTTTCCCAAGCTAGATTACGATTCTCATCGTTCGCGAGAATACGTTGCTAGGGAGCAAATATCGCAAGCAAGAGTCCGACCATCGCTAGAATACCTTCGACTGCAGCGTAAAAATAGCTAGGGAGAAGCTCAATACCGCAGACATCGTATTTTGAATACATGCGTATGCGGCCAATATCACTTCGGACGGGAGTTTTTTCGATACTGATCTTCGCGCTGTAGTCACCTCTTTTGAAAGGTGGAAGTTTCAAAAGCAGAGCGCCGCCAGAACCGCAATATATGTCTTTTGAGTTGAAAAACTGGGTTTGAACTTCAGAACCATCAGCTCTTTCGATCGTAAGAGAACCTTCTAAGCCCGCAAACTGTTCACGAATCTCATCATCACTCGTTCGTCCATCGACATCAAGACACACAGATTGCCCATGTGGACTTAAGTATGTCTGATGATAGGCAGTTCTGACCATTGAATTTGTGGCCAAATCGAATTCTAGCTCCATTGGAACTGCAGCAATTGCGCTCTCGAATTCGTGATAGATCTTCCACGATTGTGTTCCGAAGATGGCTGCAACTACAAAGAAGACGCCACTTAAGCCGAAAAATAGCATGCGTTTATTCAAAGTATCTCTCGCGTGGTGGCTTTTAAACTAAGAGGATAACTACGCCAATCATGGGGCTGCAACGAGCCTGCGTCGTATTCCGTATGATGCTCGCGAACGACGGCGAGTCAACATCTGTCGAGACACTCCTACGCCGGCGTGAACCGCTTTCGTATTGAAACGGATCGTTGGAGGCTTCCGAGCAACACTTTGTTAATTCAGCTTACGATGTTGCTCAGTGCGAGTTCAGATACTCAACGACATGCAGGGGTTCGCTGGGATCGTAATACACATTCAGTCTGAGGTTGTACACCACAGCTCCATCCTTATTCGCTATCCATAACATTCTTGTGTTGTCTACAAGCATTGTTTCGCCAGTCGGTAGGTTCGCGGTGTGAAATTCGACGCCCGGAACGGGAACCGACGGAGCTTGTTCAACTATCGCAGTCACACTTGCCGGTGAATTTGCCAAGTTGCTCAAGAGATTTCGATCGTCGCCACTCAAGCCTTTCTGTAAACTTGGACCAGTAAATACCACGGATACTTTTCCTTTTGGGAAACTCAATTCCGGCGTCACTGGCAGCGATCTTAGGTCGTCTAAGTTGAAGTAAGGTTTCTTTACAACGACATACGGACCAATTGCGTCACTGTCAGTTTCGTTCTCTGCGAACGTCTTATACAGCGAAAATCGCGGATCGTTTTTAATTGCATCAACTGAACTTGAAATTTGATTAGCCGGGATGTAGCCTTTCACACGAAGTTCTTCAAGGAGGGCAAATGCCTCTTCGGTTCTGCCATGCCTTGCAAGAGTCTGCGCACTGGCATATTTCACAATCGGGATTGCGGCATAATAGTAAGCCTTGTGCTGATCCAGCATCTCATATTTGCGAGCAACGGAAAGCGCTTCCTCAACACGTTCAATTTGCACACCTTCGGAATTGTGGCTACGCCAAAATGCACTTATTCCTTCAGGCAGTCGAAGACGTTCTACTTCTCCGATAAACTTCAGAGCGCTAACACCATTGACGGAACTCATCTCGGGTGCGCCAGATGTTGAATTTGTACCTTCAGCCGATTTCACAGTCGGGCTTGGTTGCGAATTCTGCGACTGGCTAGGTTCCTGCCGATTACAACCGTTCAAGGCAAGGCAAGCGAAAAGCATGAATGAGATCGTGGTTTTCATTGTAAGGGTTCCGAACAGCATGAGATTGTTTCGAACATAACGACAAAGATCAAACACATTGTGCTCTAGATGGAGAACATAGGGTAATTCCACTCTTGATTCTTGATGCATTGGGAAAGAATCCAGGGGTCACGATCATGGCGATCTTCCGGTGAGAACGGTGGTGTCTCACCGGAGATAGTCGACTATCACTGTAACGCCAGATCTGTTGAAACGCACCATTGGCATCCGTGCTGCCGCCATCAGACTGACTAAAAGGAAATATGCGATCGGTGGCTATCGTTCACCGCTTTGCCATTCGTGGTAATTTTGGGTTGTAGTTGCGACCGGGCAGATCGGCATACTTATTCTGATTTGTCGAGCGTAATCCTGACGTCGGGCATTTCGTCAAAGAACTGCACAACGAGTGGCTTGAAACCGGCTGCTTCAATTCGAATCTGTGCGCTACCGGTTTGGTAAGGCCCCTCTTCGGGCTGATCATCTCCCGTGCTGTAAGCGGCGAAAACGTTTGTTAGAAAGACAAACCGACCGGTTTGCTGATCATACATCAAGGGTTCGCTATCGTCCTTCTTTGTTCCCAAGAGCATGGCGTCGTTCATCCGATAGAATCCAACTATCTTGGGATGAGAACCATCCGCCCCGCGTATTTCCCCTGTCACCATCACATTGACATATCCATCGCCGTGACGGAAAACGGTCTTGCTGAGTCGCGAGTTATCTGTTTCGGGCCAGGCGGATGCTGGGCGAAAGGTAACGGGGGTTTTCGAGTCAACGTCAATGATTAATTCTGCCTTAGCTCCACATGCTCGTTTGCATGCAGATAAGAAAGTGCGTTCGTGACTGCTTGAATTTGCTTCGAGCTGCGTTATTGCTTCAATAAAGCGATGCTCTCCTAGCATTCCCATGATGCTCGCTGGGAGTGATTCTAACGACGCCAGCCAGTCCCGAGTCTGGTGCGGCTCATATTGATGTTTGCACAGGAATGGAAACAACCGCGCGTCCTCGTACTCCAGCGATTGCACTAGCTTTGGATGCTTGGCCTGAAGCGACATTAGAGCTTCAGGATATTCCAACAGAGCTAGTGCAACGATGACGGATTCCTCTTCTGGCAATTCGTCGACGTGATTCATCAAGGTTCTCATCGCGTCGTCGGTAAGCCCAATATCGTACAATAAGTACATCAGTGGAAACCGATCCTCGTGGTCTCCGCCTTTGAGGACGGCCTCGACTATTCTCTTCGAATACTGACGGGCTCGTTCGCCGTAACTTCGCAGCAGATCGATTGCGGAACTGTGTTTGGGGAAATCCTTACTGTATAGATTCTCGATGAGGCTTTCGATCACCAAATCGACTTGGGGCCATTCGTTCGTTCGCTGCTGTTTTACGTACCAGTTGACCTTTGAGTCGGCATTGTTGATACCAGCCAATATGGCGGACTGCACAGCATCAGAAGATCGGGGTGCGGTGATCAGAGCAATCGCGGCGGCCTCACGAACTTCCGAATCAGAATCGTTGACACCTCGTTCGATAGCTTTTGCAATTTCGTTCAGTTCCACATCGGTGATGGGTGGCTTAGGCTCCTCGGGCGCAGTCGCCTCAATTATTGTGTCCGAAAATCCGCCCAAGACTCGCTCGCGTCGATCCCAGTACTCGGCAAGTTCTTTGAATCCGAGCACTCGATCGGACGACGCTTCGGACTCAGACTTCTTGATCAACTGCTCCAGCGTCGAATCGCCCTGCACCAGTGCGGTTGTTGCAAAGGCGACCAAAATCCCGATAACCGCCAAGAACTTTTTCATTTTGCCAACTCTTTCGGTGGTGCGAGCAAGCTTTTGGAGGTTATCAATCGCGACGATCGTTCGGTAACTCAATCGCTCATTAGAATCGGTCTATCTGCTCGCTGCAACTAGATGAATTCAAGGCCTTTTTGCAACGCCATCGCAGAAGCGGTCGATTAGCCTTGGTCGGCCAATTCCCAGAATAACGTCTACCGCTCTTGCATCTTCAGCTTGTTAGGCATTCTCGATTCGCCGATGATTTGTACTCATATGAGTTCATGAAAGTCAGGGCGTCAATGGTTACTTGAGAGACGTGAAAGTTAGCGTGAAAGGATCTAGAACCCCGGCGCTCACTGCAGCAAACGTCATCGTTCGCCGCCAAGCATGGCCTTCAGGCATGCGCAGACCTTGGGCAGTTGACCAACAGGAAACCAAGTTTTCGGAGCTCAATCTCATTCAGGGCGGGACAGCCAGTCCCTACCTTTCTTCCTCGCAACCTTTCTTGACTACACATCAACTAGCGACTTCGGCACGGTGCCTTATATGCTAGTTGCAAGCCTAGATACTGAGCCTGTGGCTAGCAGCTACTCAGGTGAGATTCACACTCACTCGTCTTCAACTATTTCCAGTTCGATTCGTGCACGGCATGGTTCGATGATCCTTATCGTTGCCAGCCTTCGATCTTGAAAATTCGTTCGGCAAGCTTACGTTCGGTCTCGCCCGAGTCGGGTTCGAAGAAGACTTCGAAGCGGGCGGCATAGGGTTTCCCCCAATCGCCTTCGTAGACCGTGAATCCCGCCTTAGCACCGAATCGTTCCGAGGGCTCGTTTGACCACGTCATTCGCGTCTTCGATGCCGCTTCAAGCCTATCAGCCGATAATGGCGTGCCTTTCGTGATCTCGAACGCCTTCAGGTATACAGATCCAGGTTCACCAGGGTTGAGGGAATAGACCACGCCATAGATTCCTGGCTGCATGCCAGTCACCAATCGGAAGGGCGGGCCATCCTTGCCTGCGAGGCGACTAGCCAACTCGCGAGACTTGGCTTGTGCCGCTGCTACTGCGTCTTTGGGGTTCCTCAGGAACTCCGAAAACTCCTCTTCCAATGCAGTCAATGTGGCTTTAGTCACACGCCGTTCAGGTTCGCCAGATTGCTCAAACACTTCCACCCACACTCCACCGCACTCAATCATTACCCGACTCTCGTGCAGGTTATTGCCAAGGGTCATCTGTGGCTTAACTGGATTTTCTCCCTCCTGTACATGCTGCACCGAGTACCTGCTCCACTGCTTGCGATCCAGACACAGGAGGCAGCGGGTCTGAAAGCCGGAATCGCCACCGAATTCTGAAATGTAACCGTGTAATGTGTCGCGCGGTTCCCCTCCATAACTCCAGCGTCTGGATGCAAAGCGATTTCCTTGCTCTATAAACACATGCCAGTCTGGAGAGGCCTCGATAAAGTCGCCAAAGGTGTCGGAGTGATCCGTTGACGCCTTGCGTAACGACGGCATGTTTGGGGCGAACTCAGTTGCATCGTTGCCCGGGGCAGCCAGAGCCTTGCGGACCATATCCTGCAATTCATCGGTTCCTTTGAGTGTGTTTACACCCCAAGCATCAGTCGCATCCGGATCGGGATCGGCAATCTCAATGCCTTCAGGAATCGTCAGGTTGTCTGCAAATCCGTCTTCGCTAGGGCCAAACATGGATGCGAACATCAGGACGCCAAAGGAGAAGACGGTAGCCACACCACAGCCGACAACCAAAAAGAGATTGATAACGCCGAGTTTCCATCGCCTCCTGAACAAGTTCCATACCGATGCCGCGATAAGCCCCAGAAACGCGAGGCCCCCAACGCCAAGCAGCACATTGGCCACAACGGCCAGCAGCTTCCATCGCGATATTGCCGTGATTGTGAACGCGACGAGAAGGCAGATGTACGCGAGTGCAGGAAACCACCCGCTATTCAAATATCGTGTCAGGAGCTTCTTCATAATTCTTCATCGAACGACCATGTTGACCGAGCCCCCGGTAGCACGGTCTCTACAGTTCGAAACAGACCGACGGGGGCTTCGGTCCAACATTTTGTTCTGCCATATCTATCATGGAAGCTCTCCCAGCCAAGGAAACGCCTGCCACCACAACCATGAACAAAGTAAGAATGATAGAGCGATTTGCGTTCGATATCTACAGGGCATGCGGCATGCAAACCAAACAGCCCATGTTGCACAAGCAAACAATGCGTTCGTAAACACAACTCCAAAAGTGTACGAATTCCCTTGATAAGAGATCCCGTATCGAAAGCCGAAAGCAATCCATATAAGAGTCGAAACGGTTGTAACCGCAAGTGTGATGGCCATGCCAAAACCCGGTACACGCTTTGGGTTGTTCCAGATGTGACGGTAGTTCAATCCCGTGAAAGCGATAGCAGCAAACAAGGCAACGACCGAAGGTGGGACATTGAAGAAGATTGGAAAGATTACCGGGAACGGATAAGGCGAGTGGATGTGTGGGGTTGGACTTGTGACCGACGGCATTGTCAATGAAACGATCAATGCAGTCAAAACCGAGAGTAAAAGAATTGGCCTAGATTTTTCCGCGTGCGATTTTTCCGCCGTATGTTCGAGCGACGATGGTGAGGCATAAGGATTGGTCATCTACGCATCATAACTCAACGGCAGAAAGGATCTATGTAAGTCCTGGGTTTGGGGTGGGAGTCATTTGATTAAAATCTGGCGACTCGGGCCCGTGATGGAGAGTTGCTTGAAACATTATCGCTCACATTCTTCTAACCCCAAAACCTAGGAACATCCACTATGAATTTTCTCGCTCTCGGCTTGGGTAAGTTCAAGACGATGTGCTGCTTTTTTATCATCGGCATCGCCCATCAGTCGCTGTCAAGTGTGAGCGAATGATGCTGGCGTTAACTCATACCGGGACGCACTTTTATGTAAACCACAACAGTCAAAAAACAGTGGCGCCCTGCCACTTGCAAACCAAGGACTTCATAGTCGGCGGCGTTCACCGCGGCCCGCGAAGTTAATGTTTCCATTTCGAACCCAGACCAACGCACGCTCCGGCGCCACGCTTGGTTTACCAGCTCTATTACAAATGTCCATCCGTCTTCAGATGAGGTGAGAACTAGTATTACTGTGCAACCGTAGCAGAAGAAAACCAAGCGCTACAATCGCCTTGTGCGATTTCGTTTACTGGAGGAAAAAAACTAGAGGTATATCCAACAGCACGCACCGTGCGGAAGATCGGACTTGCAATCATCATTTTCCATTTCCTGCCATTTGAGTTTTCATCTTTCGATGACAGTGCCAAACATACGACGCCAAGGCGATCATTAGGAGCAGTTGTATTGGAATTGATACGCTAGGTACATCATAAAGTAGCCGACCAACCAAAGCTAAGCATGCACCCATCAAGAAAAGCAGGCCTTGATTTCGAGCTCGCCTTGATTTGGAAGAAGCACTCAACACTACCACTGGCAACCTCGCAATTAAGTTCAGACCAACATCCAGGAACACCAAGCGGCGACGGTAATTCAACCATTTCAAATTCACGCCGCATCAGTGCATCCGTTGGTTCGTCGTGCATTAGATTCAGCTGTTACTTTTGACCTTTTATACCTTAATCCAGTCACTCAAATCATATATAAGTAGATCCAACCCAACAATACAGCAGACGGGATCTCTGGGATAAGTAGAATCCAAGCCCAATGTCGAAAGAAACCAGCAATTGCAGTGAAAACCAATGAAGTGCCCACTAGAAGAATGGCAAGGCAATAGATCGAGAAAAATCTACCAAGCTCGGGATAACCATCTGATCTATCGTGTTGATAAAAGTACAGGTAGACTAGACCACATGTGCTGGTGATACAACATGCGGATATTAGAGAAGCGATTGCAGCACAGCCAGTTCTTTCGGTTTCGTCCATCAGCGTTTCAATACGATTCAATCTAATACGGAAGTTTCAATTTTCCGACGAATGGCACACGTCACCGACTCGCGACGTTCGGGTCGCGATTGCAACAACGCACCGTCCGCGACTTCGAGTGCGAAAGCTCAACGTTCCACGGCTTCGAGGCAGTCGATTGTTATGCTCATTTTCGTGCGGACTTGGGTCGATGCTTGATGTCCGCTAGTGTAATTTTCGACACGTCCTTTGATTGTACGGTCAATTGGAATAGTCCATCAAGCCAGCGTATACTCGATGGCACGGAAACTGTTTCCAACCACTGAAAATCCGCAAAAAGCGTGCGATTGTGTACGCCCAACATTGCCAAAGTGCGTTGAGGAATGGTTGCCGTGCATGCAGGAGCACGAGTATCGATCAAATCTTTAAGCTTGGAGATTCCGAGCGACTCGTTCGCAATGAATCCAGCGATAGGTTCGCACTGACCGTTGCGACTGCTGTCGAGAACGTATGCAATGGAGCATCCGGCCACGCGCGTTGCGGCGTCATCGAGATCACCGTGTGTAATCGAATAAGGTGTGAATCGCCCTTCCAAGACTTGGTAAGTGTCAGGGCTTGGTAGTCTTTCCAGCAACGAGCGCAGCAAATCAATCCGGTCCGTGCGACGAGCGATGTTGAGTGGAAAAGCTAGTGACATGGCTTTAGTGGTGTAAGGTCCGCAATTACCGACGTCGCGGCGAATAGATCAAACATCAGAAAATGGCCTAGCTGCGAATTCAGTGCAGCGATTTGTTACCATTTACTCGGGCGTAAGTATCGGAGGAATCGTCGCCAAAAAAATCGACCTATCCTCTATGTCCCCGTATTGATCAATTTCTCAATATAGCCATCTGCAAACTGAAATTCTTGATGAATTTCTTCTACTAGTGCATCAAATTCTCGGATTAACATACTGGTAGTCGTTTGCATCATCAATGTCGCGATCAAAACACCGACAAAAAAGAGAAGAAATGAAACTGCAAGCAATGCCTGCCCCCACGAAGTTGCAGCGGTATCCATGCCTAGTCGCACATGGATCCCATTTAGAGTTCTTTCAATCGCGATCATTCCGGTGCCTTCCACAAGGTTAGACAAAGCGCTAAATTTGGAAAATCGAAAGACGTTCTCCGACTGACTGTAGAAGATCGTGACATTTCTGCATTCGAGTGCTCGCCTGAT
Source organism: Njordella aestuarii (assembly GCF_056494165.1). Lineage (NCBI taxonomy): Bacteria > Pseudomonadati > Planctomycetota > Planctomycetia > Pirellulales > Pirellulaceae > Njordella > Njordella aestuarii. The sequence continues at coordinate 3,577,056 of NZ_CM151397.1, read as the reverse complement.
CGATTGCTTGAGTCGGTCTTCGTCAAGCGTCTTTAAATGGAGGTTACGGATTATCATTGAGCGTAAAGTTTGTTGTGTCGCATGGGCTGGGAATATGGAATCGTCAAGATGCAATGGCACTTCAGACGATTAATTTGGGAAGTGACGCACAAATAATTTAGTCTACTACCGAACATTCGATCACCGAGTGGGGCTAACTTATTTACATTCAGGAATCGCTCAATCCCTCGCTCCCGTCCATCGGATCGTAATTCCGATACAGGAGTACTACTGGGGCCGCAAGTCCTCACCGATGCCTTCCAAGAAGAACTCTACTCGCCCACATTTCGGGCAACAGTATACATCAAATTTTTCTTTGTTCACAAACAACTCTCCCAGATCGCCCAGGACGCCGTATAGGGTACCTTCGTGAAACTTCTTGGTACCGACGTATGTAAGTTCTTGATTACATCGAGGACAGGCCAAGACGTTTTTTGATAGCGAAGACGACTCTGCGGTTGTCCAACTGCTTCGCACGTTATCCACTTCCTCGACGGAGCGGAACGATGGATCTTCAGTTCCGTCTTGCGAAGTACCGCAACGCCAGCACGTATCGAAGGAGGGTTCGATGGATTCTCGACATTTCTGGCAGTGCCACATGTACTTTTGTCTTTCACAATAAACGGCAGCCATTGACCGAGCCCGAGCGGCAAGCTTAACACAAGTCGGCCAATCGAGCTGGTCGCGTCCAATAGTTGGCAGTCTCAGTTTTGAGTCGATGCTTCTACGAGCCAATTTAATGTATTTGTCTATTCGTTGCCTATCCACCCTTTGACGCTATTCATCCGTCATCCTTCCGGCGTTCGTTGCAGGACATATACTGTGTTACAATCCGGCTGCCGGGGTCAAGCTGATTCTCTAAAGATGTTTTGGATTGGGATGCAAATGTGACGCTTGATGCATGGAGGTCAATCCTCATGAGGAGCCAATGGGGCATGGACTTAATTCAAGAAGTCGAGCTTTCTGACAAATGACTCTAGCAATGCGATCGAACGATTCTCAATAGCCTTACGCAAGCTTCAACCGATAGAATTCTTGCTGCTTTCAACGATCGCGTCGAAATGGCGGCTGCCCATCGCTTGATCGATAACGAGAAAGTTACTTTTGAAAATGTCATCGCGCCGCATGTCAAAAGCGCCTGCGGCAGAATCAAATGCTAGTTGCATACTCATTCTCGGCTCCCTTGCTCAGATGCAAGCAATGAATGTTGCTATGTTAGGAGACAATGCGAATCATAAGTGAAAACTTCAACCATCGGATAAAGTCATGGGCTTGGACCGTCTAGCCGAAAGCCTGTTACCGGAAACAATCGCCGAGGTCGTCCCGCAAAGCCCATGATGGACTTCGATCTTCTTACGCAGAGTATTCTTCGTCGCTGGCGCTGTCCTCAGGCTCTGGTTTCCATTTTGCCTCCGTGCAAAGACACGCATCGTCCCATGACTCGAAGGAATCTGCGACGACGTGGAGTTGCGGTTTCATTTAGCGTGTGTTTGATCGGGTTGAGCTTATTTGATATGAGCGGATAACGGAACGCGTAACCGCGCACGTGCGAAAGTTATTCCATTTCAAAAACGCGATCTCGCGTGCTCCGGGGCACGCTCTGGCTATCCTCCAAAATGGATTTGTGCGCGTAGTTCGACAAGCATTTGACCGAGCATATTGCGCCCGGTACCGTCGCCGCCATCTCCCCAGTATCCGTCGTTCTTTGTGTGTTCCACAATCATCGCGTCACCAGTGCCAAGAAGCAGCTCCCTCAGATCAGGATGTTGCGTGAATTTGGCGTGGAGTGCGACACGCATGACGTCGTCCTTCACGTCCTCCCAATCAGGACGAAGAGGTTGCTTTCGGTCACGTCCCATTCGTGCTGCCGTCATCGGAGAGTCGACGAGACGAATATCCTCAGCGTGTTGAGTGCCAGCGAACTTTTGCGCCTGGAAGTAGTGTTCAGTCGTAGGCCATGTTGCGCCATCGAGTTCAATCGGATACGCGGCGAAATTCGAGAACGCACCGTAATCGTCGTCGACCAAGTAGAAGTTGATGGTTTCAGTCATGCTCGATTTCAGTCAAACAAAGAATCTATGTAAGTCCTGGGTTTGGGGTGGGAGTCGATTTGATCCAAAACTGGCAACTCGGGCCCGTGATGGCGGTTTGCTCGAAACATGCTCGCTCACATTCTTCCAATCCCAAACCCTAGGAACATTCACCCTGAAAATTCTTGATTTAGAACTCGGTAAGTTCAAGACGATGTGCTGCTTTTTTGTCTGCGAAATTCGGAAACATAAGTTTCTCGGGCGCTGCCACCGAGCGAACTTACCTTACCACGCTCTCCCAAAAACACAAAGTCGACCTCGTTGTCATGGAAACTTGTGGACCTTCCGGATGGATCAACGACCTGTCAACGAACCTTGATAAAGACCGATAGCGATTGCGTTACTTGCATACCAAAGAGTTCATATTCACCGAGACGCGACGATAAACCTAAATTCTAAGAACGGCAATTTATGCGTCTTCGGAGCAACGCAATGATATACAGGAGTGGATCGAAGGCTTTGCACAGCATCGTCTGGTTTCAACTATCGAAAATATAATTCGTTCAATCGTGCCTGTAGCACACTTCTATCACAGTAGACAAAATGAATCGGCCGATTCAATATAAATTTCAACCCTTCTTGAGACTCGCGGGATGACGTTTTGGTTAGATTAAGTGCAATTACCATTCGCTCGTCATCCTCGTTGTAGGGAAGACATTGCATTTCGCAAGCAACCGATGGCGGGATCTGTTCAAGTAACGCATCGCTTAGTTCGCAGCATTCAAGCTTCGCTGTGACATCTAGTAATCTACGCAAACATAATGGACATTGTTTAGCTGCGGCATCGTGTGCTGCTGCGATAAAGCCCTTGCATAGGTCACAGCCATTAGGTCTTTGAGAGAGATCGTTCGTCTGAATCACGCTTTACGTCAAATTTAAAACGGGCATAGCTATTTGCATAACGGCTGCGATGACTCGGTCGCGGCCTAAAAGTTTCCATTTAATTACGGCCGACCCGTTATTGAGGTGCCTGGCATAGCTTTGAAACAGACAATGACGCATCGACAGAGCACAGCGTCATTGTGTTCAAGATTCAGGTCTAGTATCCAACGAGCTTAGCCGCTCGATCAACCAACGTCTTGGCCTTGCTGGATGTAGACTTTCATGTAATGGTTCTCAACCGCCAAGTCATCGAATTGCGATTTGACTACGTCGCCGATTGAGATCATGCCAGCTAGATTGCCGTCTTCGATGATAGGAAGATGGCGAACTCGATGGTTCGTCATTTTGCCCATCACTTCGGACAGATCATCTCGAGGATGACCCACCACGATGTCGGTCGTCATAAAGTCCCGCACCACCAGGTCCTTCAATGGTCGCTTCTGAGATGCGATCGCTCGTAAAAGATCTCGCTCAGTTATGATTCCGAGAACGGAGTCGTCTTTACATACCATCAGCGATCCAACATTGAATTTGACAAGCCTCTCGACTACGTCTGCTAACGTTGCATCCTGCGATATCTTGTAGACAGAATCGCCCTTTACACGAAGAACATCTTGCACGCGCATACCAACACCTCAGCTAATTAACGTTGTGAAACTCAACAGACGTACCGACGGTGTGCATCCTTGGTAAACAAGCCTCTTTTGCATACCTGCGTCGAATTCGAGTACTACTCGTTCGGGATTCTTAGGCTTCGTTCTAGGACGACAATGCGATTCTAACCGCCGTAGAATGGTTTTTCAACCATGCTCACGGGAATCGCCGACAGACAAGTTCAAAGAATTGCAAGGTCTAAAGTTAGCCTTAGAAGTAGACGCTCGCGTGCTAAAGGTCAATTCTCACACAAACAGCCAGCGACCGATTTGGCCGTTGTCAAGGTCGACGTAATACAGAGTCCCATCGATCCCATGCACGATCTGTGTCACATAGTTCGCTCCGGTGGTAAACGTGCTGACACTCGCCACGCTGCCGTCTGGGTTGAACGCTACGTTGCTCACAATACCCTGACCTAGGTCATTGTAGAACAGGTTGCCTTGATACTGCGCTGGATAGACGTCGCCGCGGTAGACGGCACCTGCCACAATCGCATTGATCCCAGTTGCAGCATGATTCAAGCCCAACAACGGTGCCACGACCGTTTGCCCACTGCCGTAGAAGGCCTGTGCCTGCGCGAGGTCCTCATAACCGCCAGTTCTCAACGAAGTCCCGTTGCCGCCTTCAAAATAAGGCCACCCGAAATTAGCTCCCGGACCGGCGGCATTGATTTCTTCCCAACGCGTCCAGCCCACGTCCCCAACGTACAACTGACCCGTTACCGAATCAAACGACATGCGGAACGGATTCCTTAAACCGAGTTGATAGACCTTGGAACGGTTGGCGTCGACATCGCCGTTGAAGAACGGATTGTCCGGTAAGCCTTCACCAGTCAGCGGATCGATTCGCAAGATCTTGCCGGAGAGATTATCGATGTCTTGAACTCGCACTGTTCGAGGATCGACGCGATTGTACGACGTACCATCTCCGATGGAAACATACAGGGCTCCGTCGAGCCCGAACTCGACAGATCCTACCGTATGCGATTCGCTATCGGTCGCGATGAAATCTTGGATGTTGGTACCGTTTGGCAGGATGCCAGCTGGCGGTACATCAAAGTTACTTGTGCTGTTCACAAAGGCATTGAAATTGGACCAAATGCTATTGTTTCCCAGCAGGACGACTTCACTTCCGGCCACCGCTGTGCTGTAGATAGTTGCAGCGTCGGCCGTGACGCGAATCAGTCGACCCGCGCGATTCCCATTGCGGTCGGGCCCAGCCAGCGGATGGGACGCGTTCTGGTAAACTTCGGGCGGATCGTAGGTAAACAACAAGTACACGTAGGGGTTGTTTTCAAAGTCGGGGTGAACGGCGATATCGAGCAAACCTCGATCGCGCGTTCCATTCACTTGGGCGCTAATGTCGACAAATGGTGTCGCCAGTCGCTGGCCGTCACGTACCACAAAAACCTGTCCAGCTTGTTGCGCCACATAGAGGTTTCTTCCATCAGGTGAAAAGTCCATTGATGTGGGTTGGCTATACCCGGAAGAAACAATTTGACTGACCAATTGCGTCCCGGGACTCGGAGGATCGATCGTCGGAGGTATAAAAGAAAATTCCCAGTCCAGAATGCGATGCCGGTTCGACGCACCACCGGTTGCTGCCGTGAAGCCCAGATAGCCTTGACTGCCCACAACCGCCTCTAAATTGAGGTTTGTCACTAACAACGCAGTGTCTGGTTTCGTTGATCCGTTGGAGACGAATAAGGCTAACGACTGAGCGTCGCCGTTGTAATCAATCCACGCGCGAAGCGTGGCTCCACTGTTGAAATCAATATTCGAGTTCCGCGTGATCAGCGCCGTCGGGGAACCATTGATCACGACAGACACATGGTTGTTCGAGACTTCTCCTGGATTCTGGTAAGTATCAAACTCGATCACCAAGCTGCGGTCGATTCCAAGATACCCCAGCGTTCCGCCAGCGGCTGAACTGATCGCACCGGCACCGGCTGCTGAATTTTGGATAATGAAGGAAAAACCATCGGCGCCGGAACTACCTTGTCCTCCGTCTAACGTAAACCCAAAACTTGTCTGAAACGATGTCGTTGCATTGATGGGCATCGGCGTTGCGAAATAGGTACTGCCTCGGAGGTTATTCACGGCCCGCGTCAGCCGCAGGGCTCCATTTTCCAGGGAAGTATCGCCATTAAGCTGGAGTGACTGCGACGAAGTAAAGCTCGTGAAGTTCGGAATGACCGTGTCGTCGTCATTGATCAACACAGTTGCCGTACGAGGAGCGGCTAGAGTGCCATTGCCGCGCATGTTGTCGACGGTAAAGCTGAAGGTCTCATTACCTTCGTAAAGTGCATCGTTCAAGATCGGGATCGACACGGTGGCTAATGTCTGGCCGGGTAGGAAGACCAGAGAACCGCTGGTGCTGACGTAGTCTTGTCCAGCAAGCGCGGGCCCTGGAACGGTCGCGTAGTCCACAATCAACGTTCCATTCGCGCCACCTTGGCGGCGGATGTCGATGTTGACCGAGCTTTGGGTTTCATTCACTGCATAGCGGCTGTTGGCCAAAGAAACCGCGCCTGGGTTGGTTCCACCCGACGTATATTGAAAGAGCCCTTCGGTGTGCAAGAATTCACTTTGAGGAAATCCTGGAAAAACTCCATCGCCATTCCATGTGCCATTGGAGAACACGCTCGACGACTCCGTCTGAAACTCGACGCCGTCAACCAAAATGCGATCGACCCTCAAATTGGCATCGAACACTCCAGGGATAAAACTATCGCCGACGAATTCAACTTGAATCTGATCTGCGGTTACAGCGGTCGCCGCGCGGTAACCATAGACTTGAAAAGCTCCGTTGTTCGCACCTTGATCGACAAACCAACTACGTACCAACTCGCCGTCGATCCTCAGGTTCATCTGCTCGCCACCTTCGGATCCGCTCGCAACGATCAGTACCTGACTGCCTTGATTGGTCGTATCGGAACTAAAGGCAAAGTAACCATTCGTGTGAAGGATTTGCGAACCGAAGAAGCCGGGACGTACATCACCCGTCTCACTTCTCCACGTTCCGGTGCTCAGGACTGTTGGCGAGTCGGTTTGGTAGTCGACGCCGTCAACGGTGATCCCTTGAACAAAAAGATTTCTGTCCAAGCCAAATGGTGGATCGAAGAAATCGTTGGTGAATTCTACGCGAATGCGATCTGCCGTGACGAATTCGTTCGCGTTGTAGTTGAAGGACCGGAATATCTGTTCGTCAGGAATGCCCCCAACGTTGCTCCATGATGCAACCACATTTCCATCAATAAGCAAACGCATCTGCTCCTGTGCGGTCAGCCCCGCCGCTCGAACGGTAATTTGCGATCCGTTTCCTCCCGCCGCAGCAAATTGAAAATATCCGTTGGCATGCAGATACTCCGATTCCCGAAAACCGGGTGTTACGCCATCTTCAGCTCGCCATGTCCCGGTAGAAAAAACCGAAGGCGATTCCGTCTCGTAGCGAATCTCATCCAACACCATCGCATCCAAGCGAAGATTCGCATCGACTCCGTTTGCAGGATCATACGAGTCGTTGAGAAAGGCGACACGAATCCGATCGGGGGAAAGCGTATCGGGCGATTCGTAAACGTAGCGTTGCAAGTTCCCTTGGTCGGCGCCCTCCTCTAGTATCCAAGTCCAAACGGGAGCCCCGTCTACTTGAAGTTCCATCAACTCATTGCCCGCCGACCCTGCTGCAAACAATTCGACTGTCGATAACATGACTCTGGGTTCAAGGCTTTCGCAAGCCAGAGACAATTCACCGGAGTTATCGGACTTCAACAAGCGTTTGATTTTTAGCATCGGACAACGGCTGGAGTTGGGAGTTGTGGAATCGGACCCTGTTGCTGGACAAGCCACCAAAATCTTCTGCCACGATATCTGCCGAGTCGGTCATTTCAATCGTCAGAATCGCTCCATTATGAAAAAGCTGGATATTTCGTCAGTCACATGATGTCGGTGCGACCGCGAAGTCTACAAGTTTCCTGAGCAGCATTACATGAGCTAGTGGGCTAGATTGCATCGTCCGCGGAACATCAGCTTACGTTCGTGCGATTCAAGCTTCCTGTATTGCGACTATTGGCCAACGAAGAAGCGGCCAAGTTGGGGGCTCCCGTCGAGTATTGGAAAAAACCATCAATATGTAAGAATTCACTTTCCGGAAATCCGGGAACGACCCCGTCGCCAATCCACGTTCCGTTTGAAAAAACGCTCGACGACTCCGTCTGAAACTCGACACCGTCAACCACGATACGATCGACCCTCAAGTTAGCGTCAAACACTCCAGGATTATAGCTATCGCCGACAAACTCGATCTGAATCTGATCAGCAGTGGCCGTCGATGCGGTTCGGAATCCGTATACTTGCAAAGCTCCGTCGTTCGCACCTTGATCGACAATCCAACTACGGACCAACTCGCCGTCGATCCTCAGGTTCATCTGCTCGCCACCTTCCGAACCACCAGCGACGATTAGAACCTGACTGCCTTGGCTGGTCGTGTTGCTGCTGAAAGCAAAGTAGCCGTTGACGTGCAGGGCTTGCGAGCCAAAGAAGCCTGGTCGAGCGTCGCCAGTCTCACTCCTCCACGTCCCGGTACTGAGAACGGATGGAGCATCGGTGCGGTAATTGGTGCCATCGATCGTAATGCTTTGAACAAACAGGTTGTTATCGAACCGAGTCGAAGGATCGTAGGCATCGTTTGTGAACTCCACCCGAATCTGATCGGCGGTCACGAATTCGTCGGCGAGAAAGTTATAACTTTCCCATAGCTCCAGACTCGCACTTCCCCCCACGACAAAGAGACTGTCCCAGGTAGCGACGACTTGTTCGTCGATCAACAATCGCATTTGCTCCTGACCGGTCTGTCCGGCTGCTCGAACTGTGATCAGAGATCCATTCGGTCTAGGTGCATCGAAATGGAAGTATCCGTTGGCATGCAGATACTCCGATTCACGAAAGCCGGGTGCTACGCCATCTTCAGGACGCCAAGTCCCGGTGGAGAAAACTGTTGGCGATTCGGTTTCGTAGCGGATACCATCAAGCACCATGGCATCCAAACGAAGATTCGCATCGATTATTCTTCCACGGTCGTAAAAGTCGTTGAGAAAGACAACGCGAATTTGGTTGGGTGAAAGCGTCTCCGCGGATTCGTATACGTAGCGCTGCAGGTTTCCTTGATCAGCGCCCGCTTCTAAAGTCCAAGTCTGAACGGGCACCTCATCGATTTGCAGTTCCATCAGTTCGTTGCCTAACGAACCTGCTGCCAACAATTCGACCGTCGACAACATGACTCTGGATTCAAGGCTTTCGCACTGAAGATCAAGGTTGTTTGAATTGTTGTGTTGCGTGAAGCACTTTAGTTTTTTCATTGCGTAATTCCGGAAAAGCGCACGTTGAAAAGAAGAGCCATTGATGTGTCAACATAAACATAAGCATTGCCAATTCAATCACTATACTGTCATTCGAAAGAAAATCGCAGACTTAGGGGCGTTTTTTGTTGATCTTGTAGATCCGAGAAAGTTGCCTTCAGAGTGCCGGACCGAAGAGCTTCGGCGAGCTTGTTTTGATTTGTTATGGGGGCTTGGCGCTGGCATTTAACAACCTTAGCTGAGGAAAGACTAAACGCAAGATAGCGCAGTTGATCCACCGTAGTCCCTTGATTACAATTTTTCTTTTTTCATTGATAGGAAGATCTCGGATGCTGTTCTTGGTTATTTTGCTAGTGATGTCCTTCCTCTACTACAGCAGTGTTGGCATTCGCGTGCTGTTGATTGCATGGGGGGCAATGATTGGGCTCATCATCCTTGCTCCGCTTCTCGGTCTTGGCATACTGGTCACGCTTCCGTTAGGAATTGGGATATTGGCGTATGTGTACTATGAAGCGAACAGCTAAAAGGATTGCTTGCCAGGGAAATGCACCCGAGTTAGGTTGAGAAGCGGCATCGAGAAGATGCATCGTCAAGTGTATTCTTGGCCGAAGTTCAAATACGGTTTCCGTCTGCCGATTTATTCCTGACAGGATAATTTAAATCGGCGAGCCAAGCGATGGCCTGCCGAAGGACGCGAACGGTTGGTAGTATCTCCTGGCTAACACAGTTGAGCTCCGGAGGCTTTTGTTGTTGCGATGAAGCAATCGAGCCGGAATTCAGCTAGACAGATTTCCAGCAAATGGACTGGGCAGTTTCTTGGGTACAGCTTATTCGAATCGCGCTTCCGAGGGTGCAATTGCGGCTAGCAAGATGTCTCACACACTAGAAAGTTTCTGCTACCGCGAATAAGGGCCACACCAATCTCGGCGGCCTACGACGCGCAACAGTCGGTTCTGGAAGAAGGATCAAGTCCCTCCCAGCGGGCAAATTCTTTGTTTACCAACCTGCCAATTCAAGATTTCTTGGCGTCGCAGAAACGCAGAACACACGTTCCGAGCTGTAAAAACACTGGTAAACAAAGAAGGGTGATAAACGGGACTCGAACCCGCGACCTTCGGAGCCACAATCCGACGCTCTAACCAACTGAGCTACTACCACCATGTAATTCGGTCCGCAAGTTTATCGACGCTTTCACTTCACGTCAATTGTTCCCGCGTAGTCCACACTTTTTTCCCGATCTTCTCGCCAAGCAACCCGTTTCATGCGTCCAAGTATTTTCACGATCTGCCAACTGAACGTTGCTTCCGGCGGGTGGTCCGGTTCGCCTTATCTTGCACTGGTCCACTGAGGTGCGTTCGCGATACGGCCACCAGACTCGTCCGATTCAGCTGGTTTGAGCGGGTTTGCAGGTTGAATCGCTTCGGCGGTCGCCGCAACTTGCATCACGTTCTGATCAAAATACTCTCGATTCTCGGCTGTCGCGAACAAATACACTCGGCCTCGGTACCAGCAACCGTATTCCCGCAATCCATCGGCAAAGTCACCTGTGCGAAGAAAATGGACTAGGTCAAAGCCGCTGAGCATTGGTGCAAATCGGTCTGGCGACTCGAGAAACTTTTTCTGAGCTTGGGCGGACGATAAATTGTAGATGCGGCCGCGATGACGTACCGAGAATGATTCCGACCCCTCCACCCACTCGGATCGTTCGTCCAAAGCGACTGGGCAATAACCATTCATTGCTGGACCCGAAATTCGTGTCTTCGCAAGTTCAATTTGCTGTGCAATCGCATCATCCGTTAGCCCCGAAACATTGGAGTTCTTGTTGCTGACCAACTGAGCTCTGACAGGTTGCCCAAAGGACGGTTGGGTCGGACGCGAAGTATTAGGAGTTACAGGTGCATTTGTCGGTTGTGCTGCCTGCGTTGGGCTCATTTGTGGTGAAAATGAGGCCGCTTGTGCTGGTACTAGAAAGCGGTTGTTAGGGCTTGGCGCAATTGCGGCCTGAGCGTTGAACTGTGGTTGTGGTGGGGCTATCGCGGGTGGGATACTGGCTCCGGTTGGGGCGGTTTGCGCTTGAGCGATTGCGTTTTGCGGAGTCTGTTGTCTCGGCTGCGCATATTGTAGAGCTGGATGAGTTGGAGGTGCTACGCAGAATGAGTTTTCCACTTCGCGGTTATTTCCAGTTGCGGTGAATCCGTTGTTTGCGCCTTGTGGTGGTGCACCAGTCGATGAAGATGCTTCCGGCGATGCATTGTAGGTGACTTGGAGCGTGGAGGGTGTTGTTGTGTTGGCTGATGCGAAACTGGGCGGGTGGCGATCGTTCGTGCTGGACGACATAGCCATCTGTTGCGAACGAGTTGTCAGTACATAGTCGCGGTTGCGGAGCTCAACGCGTTCTAAAAGCTTGAGATAGTCCGCGGTCTTCTGAGGCGAAACGGTGCGAACCAGTTCGGTCCCGTCTGCAGCCAAATAGACGTCGGTTGGCCATCTTGTAACATGATATTTCTGGGCGACTTGAGGCGTCGAATCGACATGGATCTTAACAGGAATAACGGTCATCTTAATTTTGTTGATGAGACCGGGATCTTGGTACGCACGGCTGTCGAGCATCTTGCAGGGAACGCAATTGTCTGAGTAAAAGTGCAGCATCACGATTCCGTCACGGCTCATTGCGGCTCGGCTGGCAGCACCAATGTCGTTAGTCCAGGGGATCTGCGCTTGAGCGTCGGCTGTATAAGCGAACTGAACGACGCAGGCCGCAATAATACTGAGAGTCTTGACGAGAGTTCGATCCATTCCTGGTGTCCCTGTAAAGTGGAACTTTCGAGCGGGCCGTCGCACGACAAGCTTGAGCGATAGCTGTCAGTTGCAGACGACGATAAGTCCGGCACGGCTCAATCCCCACAGAGGAATGCTAGCTAGCAAGCTTTCGAGATGGAGTGGAGCTGTATCTGGTGGATCGGTTGTGACGATCGCATCGCTTGAACCAATTTTGGCGAGATTATCGATTAAGCTAGTATTTTTGTCGAAAAATTCATGGCGCCCTTGACATTCGGTTGCTGCGATGCAAAAGTATCGGGGACGCTATTGAAAGCTCTTTTCAAAGTTGTACGAATAAGATTGCCGAGCAACATTGCGGCGAACTGCATATTATTGCAGAAGACTGCCCAGTCTTTTAACAGTTTTAGCTCATCAAATTTTTCCGCTAGTTGTGGATTGGTTTGAAAAGTATTTCGAAGGATTCTTCGAGTTAGACATTAGAAGGAAACGTCTTGCTGAGTTCCCCTGAGTTGGTGGTACTAGTGACAGCGGATGACGAATATCGCTAAGTGAATGGTTGTTGGAAACACCTTTTACATACCCGCACACAACCCGTGTAGCATTGTCTTGATTTATTGTCCCTCGTAGTTTGTCCATCCATGATTGATTAATTCCGAGTGACTTATATTATTGGTCCGCAGCAACAAGCGATTGGTGCTGAGGTTTTCTCCGTTTCATCCTTTATAGGTTTGGACTCTTTGTCGAGGGAGTCCTCAATCGATCCGTCCTGATTTTCTGTACTGACAATACGATTTTCCTGCCCCATCTGGGCTCGTTTGTCGCAAGCATACCAGGGCAAATATTCATCTTCTGGATAGTTCTCAATGCCAAAGAAAAAGCGTTTTCGTTCGCGGTTTAGTGGAAGTTCCGACGGTTTTGAAGGTAGCGGTCCGACGTCATCACGTCCGCGTCCCAAGCGACCTCGCAGTGGCGGTCCACGCCGAAATTTTCCCGGTACTCGGTCTGCCGATGCGGGTGGTACAGCCGTCGATGAAGCACCACAGGATGGCGAGCCCGAAGTAGTCAAAGAATTTGTTGGGCTGCTTGAAATGCATCCCAATGGTTATGGGTTCTTACGAAGTCCCGAGAATAACTACTCGCGTGAACGTACTGATCCATTTGTGCCTGGCACGATGATCGAAAAGTTTCAACTGCGGCCAGGTGTCATGGTTCGTGCTCAATCGATCCATGCTCGAAAACAGCAAGGGCCGCGAATTAAAGAGATCGTCGACATCGAAGGCATGTCGCCGGAAGATTATCTAAACGTAAAATCTTTCGACACACTAACCGCAATTAACCCCGAGCAATGGCTACAGCTTGAGATCGGTCAGACGCCGTTGACGAATCGCGTTATCGATTTGCTTGCTCCTCTTGGGCGTGGGCAACGTGCACTGATCGTCGCGCCGCCAAGGTCTGGCAAGACCATTATGTTGCAGCATATCAGCAAGGGTATCGCGATGAACTACCCAGATGTAAAGCTGATTGTTCTACTGGTTGACGAACGACCTGAAGAAGTGACCGACATGCGCCGCAGTGTGCTTGAAGGAGAGGTTATCGCTAGCTCGCTAGATGAAGACGTCGACTCGCACGTACGACTGAGCCAATTGGTGATCGAGCGTTGCAAACGTATGGCTGAAACTGGCAAGGACGTGTTCTTGTTGATGGATTCGATTACGCGTTTGGCGCGTGCCTTTAATAAGTGGGTTGGCAACGGTCCGACGATGTCAGGCGGTGTGAACATCAAAGCGATGGACATTCCCAAGAAGCTGTTTGCAACCGCGCGAGCTTTCCACGAAGGTGGCTCGTTGACAATCGTTGGTACGGCGCTAGTCGATACTGGGTCGCGGATGGATGAGCTGATTTTCCAAGAGTTCAAGGGAACCGGTAATATGGAATTGGTGCTCGACCGTAAGCTTGCCGATCGCCGCGTTTGGCCTGCGATCGATATTTCGCAATCGGGCACTCGTCGTGAAGAACTGTTGCACGATCCTGAAACGTTGCATGCCGTTACGATGATTCGTCGAACGCTTAATTCGATGAACCCTGTAGAGGCGATGGAGCAACTTACAACGCAACTTGGTAAGTTCAAGACGAACCAAGAGTTCTTGAAGCTGATCGCAAACGCTCGAATCCTCGATTAGTGGACCAAGGTTGAGGTCTAGGTCTTGAACATAACACCACGTTGGCACTTCGATCTGGATGTGAATCTTGTCGCAACGCGTGACTATCGAGTTAAGATTTGGTGCAGTTCTGCTGGCCGCATTGCAAGCGGTCAGTATTTTGGCAACGGATGCGAGTGCTGAGCAAGCGACCGTGTACTGGGACAAGCCTCAGCGGTCCGACGAAAGCGTTATATTCAGTCAACGTGTCCAAGCTATAACCGGTGAAGTTCAAGAATTCTCGGGCAAGCGGATTGTGGTCCAGCAAGTTGGTCGGACCGAACCAACGGTAATAGCCGTCGACCAACTCACGGGAGTGAGAGTTATCTGGGAGTCGGAACCGGCCGTTCGAGCGCACGAGCATTTTCGGATTGGCAATTGGAGAGACTGCATCTTAGCGACCAAGGAAGCGAACGATCTTCCTGATGTGCCCGACTGGCAGCGGAAGATGTTAAGTCTGCAAGTTGTTTCGGCGGCAACGCATTTTGAAAAGCTTGAGACCGCAACTCTTGTTTTCAAAGCATTGCGGCAACGCGATATGCCGAATTTTGGTTATGCATATCTTCCTGTGGCTTGGAGTACGGTTGCCCCTAATTCGGCCGTCGTGCAAGCAGCTGAGAAGTTTGCTTCCGATACGGACGCTGCCGCAAAGCTGGTCGCGGCGACTTGGTTGCTCGATGGTCCTCAACGCCAAACAGCTGTTAAAGCACTCGAATCAATTGCTCAAGGTAACGAGCCTGTGCTTAGTCAAATTTCGAAAACTCAACTTTGGCGAACCATTGCGCCGCAAGAATTCGTAACAAGTCACTTGAGTAAGGCGATAAATTTCCGCGATTCAATGCCACTTTATTTGCAGGCTGGCCCGACGGCTGTAATTGCGGATCGGGTAGAACGTTCTGGAGACTTAGCAGGGGCGTGGAATTATTGGCTGGAGGTGGCGATGACGAGTCGTAACTCGCAATTGCCCGTTTTTAATACCGCGATCGATCATCTCACAGATTTAGCTCAGCGCACCGGACGCGAAGCGGATTGGCTCGCAATTCGTGAAGCACTCAAAGTGACTGAGTAAAAACGCAACTTCTATTGCGCAGTTACTTCCTCGGCGGTTGTTGTGTCGGAGATGGTTTGCTCGGTGTCCGAAGCCGAGCTTTCTTGTTGTCTCTCCTGCTCTGCTTTTTGTTGGTTCAGCAATACGCGGTAGGCATCCAAATGCGTGATCCTTCGACTAAGCAAACCGTATCGTCCGTTATCGTTATAGGCAAATTTTGACGCGCTGGCAAAGTTGGTGATATGGTAGTCTGCCAAGCGAGTCACTTCTGGCATGCGATGAAGGTAGTATGCAATTGCGATAATTCTTTCACAGGTGTCACGAGTTAGCAGACCATCATCGAGCAATGATTCGCCACCTCGAATCATTCGAGTGAAATCGAAATTGCCTTCATTCGGATCGACCAAAGTGGGCCCAAATGGGTTGGTCAAACCTGCGATGGAATTCGCGTAGACTTGGTCACGAATGGCTTGCGGATAGAGTTGGCAAACATAGTTAAGATATCTCTCTCCCGCGCCGGGCGAACCGCCCCATCGAGGCAACAACTCTAATAGCACGAGCGAGTGAATTTTTGTATTTGCGGGATAGAGCTTAATGCAGCGTGTAACAACTTGAATGAGATCGTCATTATCTCCGATCCCTTCTTTCATTAGGTCGAGTTTCAGCTCGAAGGCCGTAAACGGAGGTTTTTCAAGTTTCATCAGATCTACGACATCTGGGTTGGCTTTGCGGAGGTACTTGTGAAACTCATCGAAATCATGGTCTGAAACGGTATCGGCATAGCCTCCTCCTCGGTGCGACAATCCGAAGTTGTAATAGCGAAGTGCAGATGCGCATTTGGCCACCTCTCCTCCCTTTTCATACCACTGCCGAAACTGCTCGGCTATTTTTGGGGCTTCTGGCTCATTGGGGTTCGAGTCAGTCCATTTCCAAGCGTAAGCTATTTTTTCGATCAAGTTTCCGTAAAGCTCTTCGCCGGTTACCATTTTCGAAGGCCAGTTTCGTTTACGAAGTTCTTGCCCAATTTGCTCTAATAGTTCGAGTTTATCCTCGTAAGCGTATTGGCCGATATATGTGACCATTTGCAGCCCCGTCGGATCGTCAAAAACAGGTCGTTGAAGAACTTGAATTCCGGACTCAGTATAAATTGCGATGCGCGAGCCCGAAGTGTTCGTTCGAAGTCGGTCAACGCGATCGGCGTCTAACGGCAACAACTTGCTACAAACATAGCGAGAGCCGTCCATATCAATCGACGTAACTACGGTTTGCAGCGGGAGCTTGCCATTCATGATCTTGCCAACCACAACTGACCATCCGTTTATTTGGTTGTAGCAACAAGCCGTCTGGTATGCGCTAATCCCCATGTAGAAGGGATCTTTTCCGTAAACAGGTAACGCTTGATTAAGCTTATCGCCTTGGAACTCGTGCATTGAGACAGAGTCGAACCAGCGATCGGCATCGAATCCACTATTAATCGGAGTGTAGCCCGTCGCGAATCGTTCGAAAGTCATAGTTTCCTTCATCTGATTCTCAGATTCCGGAAACCATCGAAGCGCTTGAGAACTCAACGTTCCAAGCACAAATTTACCTTCTGGATGGATTGCAACAGTCTTACTCTCCATACGGTATTTTTCGCAGGTGACCAAGGACATTGAATCTCCATCGATAAAGAAAAGTAGGCCGTCGAGCGTGACTGCGCCGATTTTATTTACCTTCGTGGCGCGGTTCCATTGGGCGACAAATCCCTCGGGCGCATCAATCGTCGCCAGTGTTTTCTCGTTTTTCCAGTCGAACTTGACCACCTGCGCTGGATTAATCAGGAACAGTTGCTCCCCTTGAACATCCACCAGTAACCCGTAGGTCTTTTCGAGCGGGCTTTTGACCCTGGCAATCACTTTCTTCGTATCAACTTCGACGACAGTAATCATGTCCTCCTTATCGACTACGTATAAATGATTGCCATTGCGGTTTATGTCAAAACACAAGTGTGAAGGCAATTTCTTGTTAGGCAGTCGCAACAGTTCCGTCAAGGTAGGCTCCACTAGAAATTGATCCATGATTTGACGAAGACCGTCTGGCGTGCCTTCAGGGTAGGACCATTCCTCAGAATCAGTCGCTGGAATAATGGATTCGAGATTCACGTCCTCTTTCAGCTCGTCCAGCGGGCTCAGATCCAACTCCGTGTACCATGGGCTAGCCGAATAAACGACTTGTGGAGTTCCTGAAGCTGCTTTAGTACCAGTAATTAGATCCCAGACTCGTTGGCAACCTGCAGTTGCAATCAGCATCGCAAATAGGGCCGATAGATGCATCACCCAATCTCGGGACGAACGGTGAGCAGAGTTGCGCGGAAGTACCATGTTTTTCTCGTCAAATAGATTTTGGCCGACAGATGGGAAGAGACGTAGGTGCACTTGAGAACGTCCATTCTATCCGCCAGAGATACGTGTTGCGCGATGAGTAACTGCAATTTTTTAACATTTGTCTCAACTGCTGGGTTCCAATACAGACCTACGTTTTCCCCTCATTTGAGAATTGCCGCATTCGGCTACAATATCGCTATCTGACAACTTCATGGACGAACTAACGCTTTATTCCGCTTACCAATCAAACCGCGAATACCTATGACCAACTGCAGAGAGATTTCGATTAGCCAAGAATCAAAGTTACCCACCCTGGGCCTTGGGCTTTGGAAGATTGAGCAAGATCGCACGGCTATGATGGTTGAGGCGGCGATTCGTGCTGGGTACAGGCATATCGACGCCGCCTGCGACTATGGGAACGAAGCTCAAGCGGGTGAAGGCATTGCAAATGCTATTTCCAACAAGGTTTGCACTCGAGACGAACTGTGGGTCACCAGCAAGCTTTGGAACACTTATCATCGTCCTGAAAATGTGCGGCCTGCTATCGAGCGAACGTTGAAGGACTTGCGCCTTGAGCAGCTAGATGTGTATCTCATTCACTTTCCGATCACGCTTAAACATGTTTCAATCGACCAGCGTTATCCACCCGGTTGGTTCTATGACCCTGCCGCGCCGCAACCGCGGATGGAACTTGACTCGGTGCCGATCTCGGAAACGTGGGGAGCCATGGAGGAACTTCATAAAGCTGGCCTTACCAAACATATCGGTATAAGCAATTTTGGTTGCTCGCTGATACGTGATCTTCTGTCGTACGCGTCCATTCGCCCCGCCGTTCTCCAAGTAGAATCGCATCCATATTTAAAGCAGGAAAAATTGCTGCGGTACTGTCAGCAAGAATCGATTGCGTACACGGCGTTTTCGCCATTGGGCGCAGGCTCCTACGTACCGCTTGGTATGGCGACGTCCGACGACAGTGTGCTTGAGGAAGAGACGGTCCGCAAGCTTGCCGCCGAGCACAACAAGACAGCTGCGCAGATCGTTTTACGTTGGGGCGTGCAACGTGGGACGGCGGTTATTCCGAAAACTGGACGCACGGAGAGGCTAAAAGAGAACATCGACATATACGACTTCGAGCTGACTGCTGAAGATATGGCGGCGATCAATGCGCTTGATAAACACCAAAGGTTTAATGATCCGGGAGTCTTCTGCGAAGCTGCGTTCGGTCGTTACTATCCGATTTTTGATTAGTTCAATGCGACCCGCGATAGAAGACTTAAGAGGCGATAGACGTTTGCTTTACAAAGCGTTGCGGTTAAACTGTCAGCCTGATACATAAACTGAAACGACTGTGTAGAGTTGAATGAATGAGCGACGACGTCCTTGACCGATTGATGGCACAAATTCACGAGCGCGTGCGTCAGATGCCCGAAGGTTCATATACTACCAAGCTTGTGCGAGGCGGTTCGGCGGCCATGGGTGCCAAGATTCGCGAGGAAGCCGAGGAACTGATTGAAGCGGCTGACGAGGATGATCGCCAACATTTCATCTACGAAGCCTGCGATTTGATCTATCACACCTGGGTTCTGCTGGGCAGCAAAGGGGTCACTGTGGATGACTTGCGAACGGAACTCGCGCGTCGCGAAGGCACTAGCGGGATTGCAGAGAAAAATAGTCGCCCGCCCAAGTCCTAGAAAATCTTGCGCAACCTCGCAGTTCTGCCGCTTTGGTGGACTAGATTCTCAGCAACCGGCAGAATCTCGACTGCTCTACTAGCAGAACGCATCGGCATGCATTAAAACCGCCAGTGTCCGTGCAAAGTCACGGTTTTGAGTGGAAAAGATACTGAAGAAACAATCATGAGCATTGAAGACGATCGCGAAGAAATCCTGGAGTTGACTCAGCGTGTTTTGATGGCTGCGACCAGCGGCGACTGGGACTCGTATGCGGAGTTGTGTGATCCGTCGCTAACTAGTTTTGAGCCAGAAGCGGTTGGTAATTTGGTGGATGGTCTGGACTTTCATCACTTTTACTTCAAGCTGGGCGGCGGCGACAATTCCCCTGTTCAGTCGACGATTGTTGCTCCTCACATTCGTGTGATGGGTGATTGCGCGGTCATAGCGTACGTCCGATTGACTCAAAAAATCGGAGACAACGGTAAGCCAACAACGACCGCGATGGAAGAGACTCGAGTCTGGCACCGTCAAAAAGGTGGCTGGAAGCATGTTCATTTCCATCGCAGCCCTACCCACTAAACAGTTCGGCATTTTAACATCGGTGCCGATCGAATTCCTTTCATCGAAGTCACCATGATACAAAACTCTCGCCGCGAAGCGTTAGCTTCGCTTGCCGCTGGCGCTGCTTTGTCAGTTCTTTCGCCGTCGAAAGTGTTTGGTCAAGCGCCTTTGGATGTAGTGTCCGCGAAAGGGTCGGCTTCTTGGCCAATCGCCGTCTTTGGGAAGATTTTTGAGGGGCTCGATTACAAACGTTTGGGCGAGACTTTGGCTCAAATAGACGCTGACGGGATCGAAGCGACGGTCCGACCAGGTGGCCATATTGAACCCGATCGCGCACCTGACGAAGTTCCCAAGATGGTCGCGGCGTTGAAACAACACGACCGATCTCTATTGATTGCTGCAACGGCCGTCAATGATGCGAACGAACCTCTGTCTAGAAAGTTACTAGAGGCCTTGGTCGCAAGTGGCGTCCGCTACTACCGCATGGGGTACTACCGGTATGACTTGAGTAAACCGGTACAGCCGCAGCTAGATATTTTCGCCGCCCAAGCTCGAGAACTAGCTCAGTTGAACAAAGAAGTAGGCATCCAAGGGCTCTATCAGAACCACAGCGGATCTACTCTTAAACAATCGTACGTTGGGGCGCTCGGGTTTGATGCGGTTAGGTTGCTGGAAGGCATCGACGCGAACGCAATTGGGCTGGCGGTAGACACGCTTCATCTGCGTGTTGAAACTGGATCGAGTTGGCCGACGGCTGCCTCGGTTTGTAAGCCGAAGATGCGTGCAATCTATATCAAAGACGGCAAGTGGGCCGGAGAAAGAACCGACAACTTTGAAAGTGTGCCGCTCGACACTGGGTTCGTGAATCGCCAGATGTTTGACACGATTCGTCAGGACGCACCCATGATGCCGCTCTCGGTGTACATGGAATGGTTAGGCTATAGGGTGTTTAAAGTCGACGAGCTGCCAAGTGCAATCGAAGCGTACAATCGCGACATCGCGACGTTGCGAAGCTGGCTTGTCTAGTCCAGTGCTCGCAGTGGTCAGAACAGATTCGCCTGCGATAGCATCAAAATCACGTGTGCGATGGTAGCGATAGCCGCGCTAGCCAATGCAGCATACTTCCCAATTTCAAAGTAGCGTGACAAGCGGCGGTGATTGCCCCAGAACCATTGGAAGTGCATGAACAGTCCGAGGCAAGCTATGGTGATCCCTAAGCTGACAGCCGTTGCACCTTGAACTTTCTGCAAGCCGAACCCGCGGTCTTGAGGAAAACCAAAAACGGGCAAACTCAGTGACGTGCCTTGTTGTACTGCGACGACATAACAGCCGTATGCGGCAAGTATACCGGCGGCGAATATTCCACTACCCCAGCTCCACAATGGCCCTCCGCCCGGACCGCTGGTAAGCCAGTCGGCGAAATCAGTTGCGCGTTCGTTCTTTTGCATGAAAAAGAGCTCTCAAGCTAAAACGGAAGACGTGATTATCCACACGTGTGGATAGTCGCATTGTAGCTCATCTCATGTGCATCGTGTTCGACGTTGCTTGGGCACAAGTCACAGACGGCAGATCATACTTGGTGATCCCTGGGGAATTACGCATTCCTTGCTACACAGGCGTAACGCATTGGAGAGCGAGAGCGGATGGCCGCAAGCTAATGACTGTTTCGCAGCCTTTGAAACAATAGTGGCGACGGTGCAGCAACTCCTCCTCCATTCACGTCAGCAACGGTTTATATCGATAACCTAACCGTGACCGCGAATCCAGTCGCTGTGCCTGAGCCGACATCTTTGGGGATTCTGACCTTAGCTGGTATCGGCATTCTCAGGCGTGCTCGCAAGGGCAAGAAATCGCTGTAGGTAGCGAACCAAGAAACTGCGACATGCAGTAAATAATTTTTAGAAATGTCGATTTTGAGAAGGAAGACATCGAATCGACAACGGTCCACCGATTATGTTTCGGTGGAAGTAGGCCGTAGGGATCGCGAGTTCCAGCATGTCCCGACTGTTAGTTTCTGAAATTGCAGCGAAGCTCACACGGTTCTCAAGCGCGGATTGATGTTTAAATCTGCTACCGTGGAGACTTAAAATTTGTTGCTTCGCCGTTCAACTATGTGCCGTTCGCAGGTGACATCCAGGCAAAGCACGTTCACTCAGGTGTGAGTGCGTCGATTAGGTTACTTTAAAACCTTAATATTGGGGATAGATCGGGCGGCGTGGACGAGCCACATTTCAAGCGTCTTCTTGGGTGGTGCGAGCTTGAGCAGCGGAGCAAATTCGGCTGAGATCGTGTCGACACGTGTGAACATTGCTACAAAGTCAATCGCAACACCGTGCATTAACAAATCAATGGCCTGGAAAAAGCGATGTTGTTCTGGCCACTCTTCATCGGCACACGATGGTGTCATGGCCGCGACCGCGACGCAGGCTGCGTCCAATCGAGGTTTTGAACCATCAAGTAGTGCTAATGGATTCGCATGTTGCTCAATCAAGTCTGCAAAGGAATCTGGCAATGACCAGTTGCGGCAAAGTGCGGCGGCAGCTTGGGCGTGGTTCCAGCCGAGTTTTTCTCGTTCAATTTCTGACAATCGGCGATGCAATTGCGCTCGTTCGCTGATCATCGGTTCGTAAATTTCGGGGATCGCTTTTAAAAGAATAGGAATTGCAATGTCTTGAAGCAGCGCCGCTGCAAACAATTCTTCACTGTTAGCAAGCTTCAACGCCTTGCCGAACTCGCGTGAAAGGATGCCGCGGCGAAGCGAGTCTTGCCAGAGTTTTTTGAGGTCGAACGAGCCGAATTTGGGGCTTGGAACAAGACTAAAGACGGCACTCCAAAGTGCAAAGTTTTGGATGGGACGAATGCCGACGAGTGCAATCGCTTGCTGAACGTTGGTTATTTCCCTAGAAAATCCGAAGTATGACGAATTGACAAAGCGGAGCACTTGGCCCATAAGTCCAACGTCAGCTTCAATTGGTCTGGCGAATTCGGCTGGTCCTGCTTTTTCATCTTGAGCAATTCGTAGGATTTCGACAGCACTGGTAGGAAGTGCAGGCAATTGTGTCGATGCAAGGACATCGTTCAACGATAGATTCATAGTATTCGTTGACATGCGACAGCCGTCGGAGAGTGTTTGTATGTGGCGATGCGTATTTAGACTACTCGTAAACATAGCTTGGCTTTCAAGGCTCAATGATGAAATCGTCCTTAGATTGGGTGGTGGTTAAGCCTTGCATCAAATCGAAAATCGTCATAATCGGTTTAACTCTTACGAACGGATCTGAAGAATGTATATCGATGTTTTGATTAGTATTTGCATCACGTTGTTCGCTTTGACGGGGTTGGCGATAACGATTGTTGGGCTGCCTGGACCGTGGATATTGGTCGCAATTGGGGCGGTGATGACGTTTTACTTTAGCGACTCGCGGTTGCCCGCCATGTCGATATTTGCGTTTGCCTGTATCGTGGGTATCGCTGCACTGGGCGAATTAATCGAATTTGTTGCAGGCGCGGCGGGTGTCAAGAAGACTGGTGGTTCGCGCCGCGCGGCGGCATTGGCCATTGTTGGGTCTATTGTCGGAGCCATCGTGGGACTGTTCGTCGGCACCCCCGTGCCTGTCATCGGTTCAGTCGTCGTATCGTTGCTATTGGGAGGGCTTGGGGCATTTACTGGCGCGGTCTTAGGAGAGCGTTGGAAAGGCCGCGTGTGGGACGATTCGATCGCCGTCGGTAAAGCTGCATTTTGGGGCCGCCTCGCAGGAACTCTCGGCAAAGTCATCTGCGCAGCAACGATCATGTCGGTCATAATCGGAGCCGCTTGGCTACCTAATTCTTAATCGCCAATGCTTAAGGCGTTTGCCAGAAATTACGGCTCAGGCCCATTGTCAGCAGATTCAAACTTTCAAAAAAGTCAATCGTTGTCGAAGCGAGCGAAGCACGAAGGTTTGTATCCCCCGCGAGGAAGTAAGAACACGCCGAAGAACCGGATGAGCTAAACAAAATGGTCCATCCGGGATTATCGTGGGTAGAGATCTAATCCGCCGCAGTGGAAGTAAACTGCAGTCTTGAAGTTCTCTACGTTGCGATAGCCGCCTACTCGCCTTTTGATCGACATGATCTTACTGTTCATCCCTTCGGCCACTGCGTTCGTGATCCGATGCGTACAGTAACTGACTACGTTGCCCAGTCGCTCTTTGATCGTCCGGGCTACGGACTTCATCGGCTCAAGTTTCGTATGGATCACGCTGCGATACCACTTGTTAAAATACTGCGTCGCTGTGCTCGCATCGCACTGGTCCCAAAGTCCTCGAAGAATTTCTTTGGAGCACCAAGCTTTCGCTGTTTGCATCGTACCATGATAAATCGAGGCGAACGTTTCGCTTTGTGCTTCGCTCAAACTCTCTTCGCCTTTGAGCCACAAGTATTTTGTCTTGCTAAGACGATCATCTCCCAACGACAGCAACGAGCGATGCTCTTGCCGACGCACTTTATCAACCGCCTTATTCGCTAACTGCATCACATGAAATCGATCATGCACGATCTTCTCTTCAGCAAGGGGAATTGTTTCTTTGGTGGCTCGCACAAAGCTCGGGCTCATATCCATAGCGATCGCTTGTACTGAAGCGATTTGATCCTCAGAAAGCTGAGAAAAACAGGCTTTTGCACTCTCGACATCATGCCCTTCACTTATAGCTTCGACCGTACTGTTTTGCAGATCGTAGAGCATGGTCACATAGCTATGACCTTTGCGAAAAGCTTTTTCGTCGATACCAAGGTGCGGGATTGGTTTGGCTTGCTTGCGAGCTTGGCCACGATCGACAGCACGCTGCAGGATGTTCCAGGCTTGGTCCCATTTAATGTCTAAGATGTTCATGGCTCCTTTGACCGTTTGCGTTGCTCGCAGCACGTCGATTGCCAAACGTTCGAAGAGCAAGGTGAACCGGCTATGCTTTTCTGCCCAAGGCACCGCGACATTCTTGATACCATGCGTGGGACATTGGACGCGCGGAACACGTGCCACAAGGATTGTTTTAAATTGACACGAATCCAAATGCCGCCAGCGTCGCTCTTCGGCATGATCATAGCATGCGCCAGTGTGAGCACACTGCGAGCATGAGAATGTTGCTTGATCTGGGTGGTTTACTCGAACGACAATCTCTTTGGCTACTTGATCCAGAACGACTTCTTGAACAAACCAAGGATTGTTGAGTCCAAGGATGTGTTGGTACAATTCTTTGTCTTGCATGGCTGATTTCCTCCAGCCCAGATTCTACCAACTTCACGAAATTACCGGATGGACCAACAAAATATCTAAACAAGCGAATTGACGCATTTGTTTGAATGAAATTTGAAACGTAACAACTACTATTCTCAGTGCTCTTTATCATAATATACTGATCGAAGCTCGGGCAGCTGCATTTTTATACTCTCTTCATTCATTGTGTCAGGCGTGGTTCCATGAATCGTCAAATGTTTAACCCACTAGTGATGTTGTTGTTATTCCTGCATTTTGGAATTGGTTCGGCGTCGGCAGATGTTATTTTCGAAGATGATTTCTCAACTTCAACCCTTCATCCGTTTTGGACTACTTTAACGGATTTGCCGGGTTCTTCTGTGGTTCAAGATGGTGGGGTGGTTTCGGTTCACAATCCCGTTGCGCCAAACGACCACTTTGATTCCGGTATTCAAACTGTCGGGCGATATGGGAATACTAATTTTACTGCCAGTGTAGATTTTCGAGTTCCTCAGGGGAACGCAATGGCATGGTTGATGATCGGACAAGATGAAATTGTTAGCCGTGATGTATACGGAATCTACTTTTACGACGCTGTCGACTATCGTCGCTGGCTGGAGAATGATCTTTTCTTCGGCAACAATTTCGTGCGTCCGCAGTTCGGGAACGAGCGAACTGGTTGGCACAACTTCGCGATCTCCTACGATTCCGAACTCAAGGTCGCAAGCGCCTTTATTGACGGAGTTCTTTTCGCAACCGACCCTGTCGATCTTTCTAACTCCTGGATCCGATTGAATATGAAGGATGCTAATTTATACGGCAATGGGCCATCAACAGTGCAGTTTGATAATTTTCGCTTGATTGTGGCAGTCCCAGAACCGACGACGGCTTCAGCTATCAGTTTGATTAGCGGGGCAATGTTTTTCGCTCGCCGGCGAAGCCGCAAATTGAAGTCTGCGGTTAAGTTTTAACTGGAAGTCGCTTGCGATCGCGTGCTTTCAAAAACTTTCGCCCGAGAATCGCGGGACTGATGGCCAATAGCAACAAGCTCGTGGTAGGTTCAGGAACCGAGCTAATCGAAACGGTTTGACCATTAGAAAGTACTGCTAAGACAATAGGACCGTTGTTCAAGTTCGTTCCAAACACCGCAGCAATGTTTGCGTTCGGAAAGAGTGCGTTTGGACGAATCGAAACCGGATCACCTACTTGAAACGAAGTTGGAATCTCGAATGCAAACACTGTTAAGAATCCAGTTTCACCAAACGCAACATAATCGCCTGTATTCAGCAGGCTATCGCTGACGACGTCGGAAATGACGATATCTTGCAATGATGTAAGGCTTGATACAAACAATCCAGTAGTGAGTCCTTGCCCGCCTGCCTGTAGCAGCGGAAGTTGTCCAGAGGAAATGTGGTTCAGGTAATTGTTATCTGTGAAAGCTGGAGTATCCAGCAAGAGATCATTCGTCTGCAAGACACCTCCCATCGTCATTAGGAGGCCCTCACTTGTGTCTTGAAACAAGATTACGACATCAGCTTTCGCATGCGCACAGGAGAAGACTGCTACCAGCGAAACTGTCGTTAATTGAAGCAATGTTCTTATCATAATTGAATCGACGATGACGAACCTGAGGATGCGCAAGATTAAAGTTTCGATAATATTCCCCGGCAGAGCGAATTGCAAGCAGCCGTCGATTTACCCTTGGCTCTTCCGACTAACTTCCCAAACGAGGAACTCTTCGCTCAAGGAAAACAAAAGCCAAATCAAGCATTTTGTCAACTTTCAATGTCTCAGTGGCAACTCTTACGCTTTCTGATTCGTTAGGAATCGGAGCCTGAAAAAGATTCACATTAGTGTGCTGCTCCTGAGTCGAAACGCGGTAGGTTGAAGAGGACTGCAAAGCATGGTCTCAATGATCGTTAGAACCTATTGTTCGTTAGGTGGCATTCGCTTTGCCTCCAGCCAGATCTTTATATTGTGTGTCGAGTATTGATCTTTCTGGCACACGGATAGCAGGTCCGGTTCTGCATCTGCGACCTAGTACTCTCTGGTGACATCTTCCTACGTTGCACGCTGAACCACCATTCATTGACGGCCTAGCTACCAACCCGCTTTTACCGCATTAACGTCCTGCCAGTTTCCCATGGACCTGACGCTGCCTCTTCAAGACGTCATCTTGCAATTTACGGTTTTATTGACTGCCGCGCTTGTTGTGCAGTTGACTGTTGAGCGGATCAATTTGCCTGGATTGGTCGGTCTACTTGTTATCGGCATGTTGATCGGTCCTGGCGGCTTTCATGTGCTACCGCGCGAGCCTGTTGTTGAACTATTGGGCCGCGTCGGACTGGTCTACATCATGTTTCTTGCTGGCGTCGAGATTAACCTGGAAGTTGTGCGACAGCATAAACGTGAATCGCTTGTGTTTGGACTAACAGCGTTCTCGTTGACCTTCCTACTTTCCGTTGGAGTCGCGTCGATCGTGGGCCTTTCGTGGCGAGGTGGGCTGCTGATGGGCACTGCACTTTCGTCGCATACCTTGTTAGCGTATCCCATTGTTAAGCGGCTTGGACTGGTGAACCGTCGGCCTATAGTTGCAGCCATTGGCGGGACCGTGTTGATCGATACATTAGCTTTGATCGTTCTTGCGTTGGTTGTGCAGACGGCAAGCACTGGTGAGTCTAACGGACTGAGTTGGCTATTTCCACTTCTGGCGTTAGCGGTTCTCGCGATCATTTCACTGCTCACTCTTCCGCACTTGGGCCGCTACTTTTTCAACCACGCACGGCCGCGACGTGCCGAAAAGGCGCTCTTTGTTTTTGTAGTGCTGTTGGGGTTAGCGTCTGCGACAGAACTGATAGGAACCGAAGCGATCCTTGGAGCATTCCTGGCGGGATTGTGCTTAAATTCCCCTTTGAAAAAGCAAGAAGAACTTCACGAGCATGTTCAATTCGTCGGACGGATGTTGTTTATCCCGTTCTTCTTTATTGATACAGGGATGCGACTTGCACTGGACGTGTTTACCGGGCACTATCGTATCTGGCTCACAGCCGCTTTGTTGTTAGGAGCGATCGTAATCGGCAAAGGCATTTCTTGCTGGCTATGTGGTTGGTTTTTCAACTACAGTAAGTGGGATCGAACTGTAACGCTTGGTCTTACGATTCCTCAAGCAGCCGCGACCTTAGCTGTTACCGTTACCGCAAGTCGTGAAGGGTTGTTTGACTATGAGATGGTCGACGCAGTGATTGTTGTTATCTTTATCACATGTCTGATTGGCCCGTTGATTAGCAGTTACGCGGGTAAGAAGCTAGCGGCTGCGCCCGAGCCCGAAGTGCAGACTGGCGGCGGACAGGATGTAGTCCAGCAGTCAGAAGTATGACGTTCACGCAAGCTTGTTCTTGATGAATCAAAGATCTGATTCAAGTCCTTCCAGAATGTTCGGAAAGACGGGCATCGAGCCTCGTCCTTCGTTCCAAATGAGATCTCCTCATTCAATACCAACTCCGATCGACGGTTAATACCGAGCATTCTTGGCGAACAGCAGTCATGCGCGAGGGTAACTGCAAAGAAATGGATTGAAGCGAAAAAGCGGAGCACCGAACGGGATCGTTTTTTGAATAATGACTGGATTTACGTAGGAAACGCTTGCTGATTCATCGAACCAAGCGTTAGGATAAAGGCTACTTGAGCGGCAAATTGGTTACCGCCGGTCAGTGAGGTTTCCTCTTGGCCTTTCGGCACTACTGCTCCTCTGCCCTGTTTTTTCTGAGTGCAAATCGAATGATTCATCACACATGCGACCGTTGCAAGCAAGAGATCGACCCAAAATGCGACTTGCGGTACGTGGTACGTATTGAGGTCGAGGCGGCTCTGGATCCCTATGAAGACGACTTCGGTTCCGGAATTGACCATTTGGACGAACTGTCTGAAGTGCTTGAAACCGCCGATGATTTCTGCAATTCGTCGTTGGGAGACGATCTGTACCAACGTAAACGCTACGATCTTTGCGGCAACTGCTACCGACAGTATATGAAGAACCCATTGGCTCGTGAATTCAACGTGCCCTTTGGTTTTAGCCAGAACTGAGATTCTGAGTGCAATCGCAGATCAATCGACGGCTGAATTTTGTTTTGAACGAGGTTAGTCGGTTAGGCTGCGGTTTTCGAAAGTCGTCCTGCTGGCAATGCGCGACGTCTTTTCGAGGACCTGCATATCTATTTATCGTAGGTCTTTTCGTAAAAGGACCGCGGCGGAGGCATCTTTTCTAGTAATCCCGCTCGCTGGAGGTGATGTTGGAATTGCGTCAAAACTCCAACTCCCTAGAATTGAGCGGTTTAAGTTCGGCCGTAAAACGCTGTGGCACTCTCAATTTTACCCATACTGCTCAGGTCTTCAGGATGTCGAGTCCGTTCTCCATTTTTCGTAAGAATCAACGTGGCTGGATGGCCGCTCTGGTTGTTTTGGCAATCATTTCCTTTATCGTTCTGCCCGCATTCGATATGGCTAACAGCAATCGAATCGGAGGAGTCGACACGGCTGTTCGCTGGAAAAATGGAAAGATGAGCTTCAAGGACGTTGAAGCTTTGACCCATTCTTACCAACTCTCCTACCAGTTCCTTGACCGACTCGCGCGCGATACGATTCAGCGCGGTGGCCAGCCGAGTGTGCCTAACTTTGCTCAAGAGGGGCAAGAGATTTTTATTGGACTCGAAAGACCTACGAGTCCTGAACTAGTCGTTCAGACGCGCCTGCTCGCCGAAGAGGCCGAACGGCGTGGCGTCGTTGTCGATGATGCAACGGCTGACCTTTATATTCAGCAGTTGACCGCAGGCAAAATCAACCAGCAGCGTTACCTTGAAATCCTCAAAGAAACTGCGGGCCGAGACCTGACGCAACATAGTGTGAATCGTTACATCAAAGATGAAATAAGCAAGCAACTTCTGTTGCAGATGCAAGCTTCCGCTGTCGCGTTCGATAACAGTCCTCTGATTACACCTGCAGCGAACTGGGAGAATTTCCGACGGTTTGAGCAGCGTGCCAAGATCGAAGCGTTCCCTGTGATCACCAATGATTTTATTGACCAGATCAAGGAGCAGCCTACTGATCGAGCGTTGCGCGACATTTATGAGCAAGGTAAAGAGTTTCTGAGCGTTTCGGATTCTCCTGAGTTTGGATTTAGAAAGCGTTATGCTGCTGATGTCGAGTTCGTTAAAGCGGATCTTGATAAATTCATCAACGCTGAAAAGGAAAACGTTACGCCTGAGCAGCTTCAAGCAGAGTATGACCGAAGAGTTGCAGCGGGTCAGTACAAAGTAGAAGACAAAACTGGCGAACTTGAACCTACAGCGGAAGAGACCGCGCCAGAGACAACTTCAGCAACGGAGCCAGCTTCCGCGACTCCAGCAGCCAGCGAGACACCCGCACCGGCCGCAGAGTCGTCCAGTGCGCCGGAGGAAGCTGCGACGCAGGAACCAGAGTCGCCTGCTCCAAGTGAATCTGATGCGCCTGAGTCACCAGAGTCGCCCGCGACTGAGGACGGTGCTTCTGCAGTAAGCTCGAGTGGCTACAGGCTGGTGGCGTTCCAAGACGAAGCTTCCGAAGAAGCTGTCGTCGAGGCAACTGCTTCGGAAGAAACCCCGGCAGTGGCGGAAGAAGTGCCCTCCTCAGAAGGACAGCCTGCAGCCGTCGAACCGAATGCCGACCAAACACAAACAGATGCGACTGCAGAAGCAACCAGTTCGACTTTGACAGTGGGGGATGCCGCTGCCACAACGCCAGCTGCAAGCGAAACGCCAGCAGACGAGAAGCCGATGCGGACTCAGACGCTGGACGAAGTCCGTGAGCAGTTGCTGCTCGATATGGTCCGTGAAACCGCTCGCAACAAGGTTTCGCAACAATTAGAAGCCGTTAAGAATCGAATGGAAGCTTATTCGCTCGATCTCCAACAATACAGATCGGAAACTGAAATGGGAGTTACCGATGTGAGCGAGCCTGCCGTATTGAATCTCGCGAAACTTGCCGACGAATTTGGACTTGAGTACGGCAGTACGGGCATGGTCGACGCCCTTTCGGTCCGCGATTTGG
Source organism: Njordella aestuarii (assembly GCF_056494165.1). Classification (NCBI taxonomy): domain Bacteria; kingdom Pseudomonadati; phylum Planctomycetota; class Planctomycetia; order Pirellulales; family Pirellulaceae; genus Njordella; species Njordella aestuarii. The sequence continues at coordinate 3,546,100 of NZ_CM151397.1, read as the reverse complement.
AAATTGGCAAAAGTGTTGTGATCGATCGACTGAATTTTAACATGCCAAGTTTTGCGCAGGCTGTTTTGATACCAACCGTTCCATTGCTTACTCCGGTTGAGTCGACTTCGTTTGGACAAGAGTCGTCTGTTGCCTACTTCCTCTCCTGGAAACTTAAAGAAGAACCTTCGGTGGTTCCACCATTCGAAGCTGTCCGCGACGAAGTGGTGAACGCCTGGAAGCAAGAACGTGCACGCGAGTTAGCTCAAGCTAAAGCAACCGAGCTTCAGCTTAAGTTGCAGGCGAGCGGTGATTGGTCGTCGGAACTAAGCGAGACCGAACAGGCTTTGGTTGTTAAACCCGGCTCGTTCACTTGGCTGCAACCACCTCGCAGTCAGCAGATCATGACATCAATCGTGGAGCTTGTCGGTGCTGTTACGAACGAATTTATGTCAGAGGCCTTCAACACTCCGATCGGGAGCTACGCAGTTGCTGCTAGTGTAAATAAAGATCGATATTTTGTAGTCAAACCCGTGGAACGAACGCCCGGCGAAGAAGATTTGCGATCTAGGTTCGAGAAGAGCCCTTTGCAAACTTCCTCGCAACAGCTAGCCGCCGCACAGAGCCAGTTGGTGCAAGCTAGTTGGTTCGAGAAATTTCGTGATGAAATAGGCTTGGATATGAGTCCAATGTTCCGCCAGTAATTTACGGTCGAAGTGTAACAACTGTTTGCGATCATTCATCCAGCGCGGCGGATGCGTGTCGAACCGTAGAAGGCAGCGGGACGATGCTGGTTAGTTCGCATTTCCGCTGGGGCTTTGGCTCTTGGATTCGAAATCGTTGACGCGGTGTGCTGGGTTGTTGTATGCAATGAAATTTGCGTGTGGCTGTTTGTCGTCTTAGAGTCGCTTGTTCGAGTTAAAACATGAAGCTACCAAACGGATTTCAGTATTCTGGCGTCCCTGCTGGAATTAAGAAGAAACCTAACGCGAAGGATGTCGCGTTGGTCGTTTCGGACGTTCCCTGTACCATCGCCGGGGTTTTCACGACAAATCAAGTTGTGGCGGCTCCCGTGATAATTTCGCGATCACGATGTCCGGGCCGAGGCCTTCGAGGGATCGTAATTAATAGCGGTAACGCGAATGCTTGCACCGGAGATGTTGGGTTTGCGAACGCGGTTAAGATGTGCGACCTTGCCGCCGAATCAGTCGGCAAAGTACGCGAAGAATCATTAACGGGTGAGCAATTTCTGGTTATGAGTACCGGGATTATCGGCCACCAGCTTCCGATGGAGAAGATTACGTGCGGCATACGTGAAGCAGCGCAAGCTTTGGTCAGCGAGGAATCTGGATTTATGCTCGCCAGTGACGGTATCATGACCACTGACGCAACGCGTAAGGTCGGCAGCCGAGAGGTTGAGCTTAACGGGAACTCATATAGTATGGTGGCGATGGCCAAAGGTGCGGGTATGATCGGCCCTATGATGGCCACCATGTTGGGGATTGTCGTTACCGATGTTCCGCTGAATCCTACTCAAGCGCAGCAAGCCTTGCAGTATGCAGCAGACCGCTCTTTCAATTGCGTCAGTGTCGAGGGGCACATGAGTACCAACGACTCGCTAGTCTTGATGGCCGCCGATGCGTCTGACAAGCAATCGCTCGATGAGGCTTCATTCGCAGTTTTTCGCGACGAACTAACTGGTTTGTGCGTTGATCTCGCCAAGATGATTCCTGACGACGGGGAGGGCGCAACGCACTTGTTGGAAATCATTGTCCGAGTCGCAAGAACCGACAAAGATGCTGACATCATTGCTAGATCGGTTGCTATGAGTAACTTAGTAAAAACCGCGATCTATGGTGGGGATCCAAACTGGGGCAGAATTGTTTCCGCAGTGGGTTACGCAGGAGTGCCTGTTCGTACAGATGTCTTGACGCTCGTTTTGAACGGATATCAAATATTTTCAAACGGCCAACCCGCAGCTTTTGATGCAAAAGAAGTCAGTGGAGCGATTAAGAACAATCGAAATACAATCATTGAGCTGACCGTAGGATTTGGCTCTGGCAGCGCTACGCATTGGACCAGTGATCTCGGTTGTGCTTACGTCGAATTCAATTCGGAGTATTCCACATAAATAGAACATGCTTTGAACTTTCCAGTGTTCTGTGCGCCTAAAATGTTGGAATGATTGAGGCAGAAGTCCAATGAGCGGCGTACCCGAAAGGGCATGCCAGCATGGGCTCCTGACGCTTTACCCAACCCGAAGCACTTGCATTACAAACAATTACGTTGGAGAAGTGCTCTTCTAGTGCTGCTGGTTACGCATGAAGAATAACCTTACATACAAACTTGAGGTCTTGAGCCGACGGATTGTACCTGCGAGATTCTTCCAATGGCGTTTGCAGAGGATCGGTCGCATGAATTTGGTAGAGCCGGTGTTGGACTCACCGAGTTCATTGGTAACCGTGCAACTGATGAGTCGCAACGAAACCGAATGTCGTCAAGTCGAGGAGCAGTCTGGCAGCTTGGCTTACAATTTTCGGATGGCTGCGGGTGATTGCGCGGTAATCGCTAAAATAGATTCCAGAGTTGTCGGAGTTTGCTGGCTTGCGTTTGATCGTTACCTTGATCAGGATACTGATACGAACGTGGAGTTGAGTGCTGATGAAGTTTGGTTGTACGGAGCTTGGGTTGAGCGTCAGTATCGAGGACGAGGGGTTTATAGAGACATTGTATCCATGGCGAGTGAACATGCCCGCCGACTCAACAGGAATACTTTTCTATTTGCGGTCGATTTTTCAAACCATGTATCCCGCAGCACGCACGAAAGTCTAGGGGCAAACTGGATTGGCTACGTCTACGGAGTAAAATTGCTTGGGCTTGGTGGTTTTCGCCTATCGCTTCGGCGTGCTTAAATGACGCAAAGGCAGATACTTTAAGCGTATGTTCAGACGCTGATTTCCTGCGTTCGTGCTGTCGGGGAAATCTTTAATCTGTGCCCCTGCTTTGAACGTGTGCAGAGATCTTGATTCAGCAACTTCCACGACGGATCATGTTCGCATTGGAGAATGAAGGCTCGGGGGCACGCATATGTTAAGGTGTCGCGTGCTCATTTAGGCGTAGCGATTTCTGTTCGCTTGAACAAATGCCAAGGGAACTTCTTCCTTCCATTGAGCATCCAGCCGATAGGCGTATATCTGACGAAAACTGCATAGAGAGCTATGCTAATTGCAAAAGTTCCAGTCGTAGAGACCAAAAACTTCAGCCAGATATTCCATTCCAAGTTGCTAATTGCAACTTGAAGTATTAGCAGGATGGGAAGATGAACCAAGTAAATCCAGTATGACGCATCTGAAATGTAACGCAACGATTTGCTCGGCATGCTTAGGAATTGCTTACCGAGAACTAGCGAAGCAACGACCATGCTGATCGAGATTATTGCAGTAAGTGCTTGCGGAATGATTAGTTGGGAAGTTGAAACTGCCTCCGGTGACAACGGTATTTCCGAGACTGTCATCTGTCGTAACACGACATACAAGCAAAGCGAAATGGCTAGGAGCGGAAGCGCGAAGCGTTTGACACTTTCGACAAACTGCTCGCGACCAAACATGTGCCAACCTGCGAAAAAGTAAAGTCCGTAAAATCCAAACGGCCACAGTTGCGGCGTAAAGGACTCCGGTGCTGGAATGCCGACTCCCGCGCCGAACAGGCTAGGCAAAAGTAGGGGCGCAAACAATATTGGCCATAACCCCGAGTAGAACCAGTTGAAAAAATTGCTCAATCGTTTGCTCTTGAAATTACTTGCGATAGCAGCCACGAGACTAAACATGGCGAGATAGTACAAAAACCACATATGCATCGTCGTAAGTGGTGGCGGTTCTTGCTGAGCTCCTGAAGCAGCAGCTGACTTTGCCGCTTCCATCATTGGTGGTAAGTGATTGCAATATTGAATGGCGAATATGATTCCAACGGTCATGGCTATAACGAGCGGGATGTAGAACACGAGAAATGGTAGGACAATTCGGATGCCGCGGTTCTTAAGGAAACCAGAGACGCCCCGACGAGCCACAAGTAGCTTGGCGAAATAGCCAGCCACAAAGAAGAACAGTGGTAGTCGGAATAAATGTAGGAAACCCATTAAGCCATCCAAAAATGACGAACCATTTTTGTCCGCAACAATCCAGAAGTTTCGAGTCGGCTCAGCGTAAGTTAGTGCGGCATGAAGGACTACTCCCAGCAGCATCGCAATCGCGCGAACGTTGTCAAGATAATGTATCCGCTCTGAACCACTCGTCGTGGTCTTCCTCACACTTAAAAGAAGCGAAGGATCATAAGGGTTGATGTTGGTATCTTCTACGATTGTTGCATCGACGGTCGACATTGCGATCTTCCTAAAGGGTTAAGTTATGGTTGGAATTGGTGGGTGCGCAGCAGCGACCACACTGGTTCAGTGGATGAAAGAAAATTCGTATCAGGAGTAAGAGCGAGTTAGGTCTCGATCTTTTTCAACAACGGGAGCCAACTGTTGGCGGCGAACAGGCAAAGTGTGAACAGAATCTGACAGCCTGCAATCATCAAAGCTTCGGGCGAAAAATGGACGCGATCGCTCTCCATCGTCGCAGTCATGCCCGGAAGTCCTGCGACAAGAGGGATGAAAAAGTTCACAAATATGTTGTTGGCAACCATTACAATGATCGTCCAGCTCATCGCTCCGGTCCAAATCGCAGTTGTTAAGATTAGCGAAAACCCCGCAAGTAAATTGATCAGCACGAGAAGAACAAAAACGAGCATTCCGTCCGGGATCGCTGGCAAGGCTAGGATGACAGCGGTCGATCCAGCTGCAATCAAACCCCAGATCATGCAGAAAATTGACGTCACCGCCGCCGATTTGGCGACCGTGTAGTCAACGCTCGAGATGGGCAAGCTCATGACGAAGTTCTGCGACTTCTTCACACGCTCGTCCAACACCAATTCAAAAATAACGTGAACTCCGCTGCCGATTACGATTGTGATCATAAAGATTGCAGCAGCATAAAAGATCTTGGAGTTTGGAACACAGGCAAGTAGCAGGCATGCGACGGTGCAAAGCGTGTACAGCGCGATGTTATGTTTCCATAAGCTCCAGTCTTTTGCGATCAAACGTTTTATCATCAGGGCGTTCATTTCGCGAACTCCTCCCTTCTCATCATGACGGAACTAACAAAGATCTCTTCGAGAGTCATTCGTTCCACTGAACGAATACTTGCCCCAATCTCCTGTAATAATGGCAAAACCTTCTCATCAAAGGCTGGCGTTACGATTACACCGTGGCGACTAGAATGTTGTTCGACGTGCCAATGATCAAAGTGCGGAAGCGCCGCTAATTCGGGAAGTTCAACTCGGATCCTTTGCCATCGATCTAGATACGTTGTACAGCATTCTGAAGCGATTACCTTTCCACGATCCAAAAACGTGATTGTGTCGCAAAATTGTTCGACGTCGGCTACATTGTGCGAAGAAAATAAAATCGAGCGGCCTTCGTCTTCCACTACACGCATCAATTCTGAATTGACTTCATGGCGAGCAACCGGATCGAGTCCGGTCGTTGGTTCATCGAGTACCAACAGTTTCGGATGACGCGCAAAAGCCAAAAGCAACAGTGACTTCACTCTTTGCCCCTGCGAGAACTCTTTGGTTTTCTGGTGCGCGATCAACCCGAAGCGTTTTAGTAACCTTTCTGCATAGGTTTGGTCCCAGGCTGGGCAGAATGACTGGATCAGTCGCATATGCCATCCCAAAGTCGCGTGACCATGCAGTTGCATGCTATCAGAAACGTAGGCAACGTTTTGTTTAGCAACGGCGATTTCCGCAGGAACTTGGTGGCCAAGCAAACGTATCGAACCCGCATCCGCGGTAGCGAAGCCCATCAGTAATTGTAAGGTAGTCGATTTGCCTGCTCCATTCGGTCCGATCAAGCCCATCACGCTGCCTTCTTCAACCTGAAAGCTTACGTCGTTCAGGTGAAAGTGCTCGTACTTTTTGGAAACGTTTTGAATATCGATTGCCAGCGTCATTGAGAACCTCCGTTGGCCAGATCAACCGCAGCGGCAATTTGCTTCTGCAGTTGAGACTTACTTACGCCCAGCGTTGCAGCGAGCCGCGCAGTCTTTGCGACGAGGGCTTCAAGCTCTTCCAGCTGGACTTGCGGCTGAAGATTCGGATTATCAGCAATGAAAGAACCTTTACCTTGTCGAGTAATGATCACTCCGTCTCGTTCCAGTTCTAAATAGGCACGCTTGACCGTTATAACGCTAACACTCAGATCGGAAGCAAGCTGGCGGATGGATGGTATTTCTTCACTTGGCCGCAGATCGCCAATAGCCACGCGCTGCCGGACCTGCTCGATGATTTGCAGGTACAGCGGCCGCCCGTCGGCTTGAGATAAAACCACCCAGCTGTGCTTAGTCATATACACAGTATATACACAGCATCAGCGGCGACAAGAGGTTTTCAAAAAAAGAGTGTCAAATGAGCGCGGCTGGAATGGACGATCGAGAAACCAAAGAAGTTTTCCCCCGTCTTATTTTCGAAAGTAGGGCGTGCGAATTACGATTTAACCTCTGCATTGGTCATCGAATTGGCTGTGTGCTTAAACGGCCGACCGCGAACGATTTGTCGATAACTATCTAAACCACTTTGGCGATAGACTGAAAGGCAACATGATTTGGGTCCGCTGAATGAGCTACGATGAAACGTTATCTTTCGATGCTTGCGCCTGAGACTTACTATTCTGGCGGACGCATTGTTCTAAGACTCTTTTTTGTTAGCTCACTACATGAACCAAAACATAATTGGACTGACAATTCTAAAGGACCGGATTGATGTTAGTCACTCCTTTGGCTTTCCGCTAAATAGATTACTGAACGTACTGTCGTGGCTAGGACAAAATGAATACACACGAATAGCTTTGGCGGGAATTGAATCCGATGTTCTTAGAGAGTTTCCCGACGACTTTGATAACCCTTGGTTTAAAATCGTCTGGGACGACACTGGCTCGATCGCTGTCTACTTGAACGGTGAAATGCCGATCAAACTTGGAAAAGATTTGCTGGGCGCAATCCGCGAATCAACCGGATCTTCGCCTTCGGTAAATATAGTCACACGGCAAGGTCGCCCTGAGTTATGAAATATGTATGCGATAGGACGCATAGGAAAATGGTTATGGTTAAGTTCGGGATAGGCACCCGAGTCGTGTGTTGCATAATGTGAAGAAACGTGACCGCAACCGCATGATTGTAGTTGTTATTTGGCAAATACATGATCCGGTTGGCGCAAATCATTGGGCTCAAACGTTTGGGAGACGCAATGTTGAACAGTTCAGAGCAGAAACCATTCGCCAGTCGCAAGAAGCCAATCGCCGTAGCCGTCGCGCTAATCATTCTGGCATTCTGGGCTCTGTACACAGTTGCTCCCTTTGTTGTCTTCTTCGGCCCCTTTATATTCGAAAGAACAATTAGTGTCTCGAGTTCACCTTTGGACGCGATCCCCGAGCGGTTCCACCTGCATTTCAGTCCGAACGCACGGGGCGTAAGTGGCGAATATTCCAGTGTCACACGACAATGCAGCTTTAAGTACTCATGCACGCACGAGGATTTCAAGGCGATGATTGAACGTGAAAATCTCACGGTCAACAACAACATGCCAGTCAAGAATGGAACGATAACAACTTCTCGACAATGGGGGCCCGGTGTTGCTTGCTATGAGTTCTTCCCGGACTCTGAAACAGCTACAGTTGCTGCGTCGGCGTTGTAATTGGGCTTTGTGCTGAAAGCACACTAACTCGATCGTTATGGTTCGCTGGATGCAGGACGTCTTGGTGAGAAGCCAAGCGTTCTGATAGTCTACAAAAACCGGAATGTTCGACTGCAATGTGTTGGTCGCAGTGCCGCCGGTCACTTTATTCCATAACTCAATATTGGTTGGCCGCAACCCTGTTAAGGCTGCGGCAACTTTCCCTGTTCATACGCGAAGGAAATTCGCTTCACACGGCTACCCAGTCTTTTGTTTAGTGCAAAAGTGCAGAACCTACGGCAGCGCCAGAGTCTCGCGTCCGTCACGTGTGAGCATTGCTTCTAAAATTTTGCGGTCGATGGTCTTGCTCAGGTACTTGATCGAACCATCACCAAACAGGGCGTTCATTCCTGGCCCTTCAACAGACTGGATGTCCTCCGGCGCAAACGTGGACTCTTCGGGTTGTGTCCAGGCGATTGGTTCGCCAAATTCAATCGCCGCGATCGTTTTGGACAGTCCATCTCGTGCATCGGTCATGGAAATGCCTTTGCCGTCCTTACTGCCTAGGAGTCCATGTTCGCCGCCGATAGCTCGAATGCGCGTCTGGGGCTTCCGGCCATCCGCAGAAAACACTGGCACAATCGTCTCTGCAATCTTCATATTCTCAGGGCTATCCCATGGTAAGTCTTTGCGATAAGCTTCATAAAGCGCAGCTTGTTCGATATAAGGCAATATTTCTACTCGCCATGATCGCTTGACTCCGTTCTCTTCAAGGACGCTTGGCGGGAAATGTCCGTGCGCGTCATGATAGTTGTGCAGCGCGAGCCCAATTTGTCGAAGCGCATTCATTTGTTGCACTCGAGTTGTATACTCTGAAGCAGACTTAAAAGCGGGAGCAAGGAATCCGGTGGTGATCGGCGCGAAGTGTTCTACTTTCGTGCTAACGACAACCTGACCATCTTTCCTTTCGATCGCTAGTACGTCGAGGCTAGGACGAACGACATTTTGAACGTTTGCCATCCATAAGTCGAATGGACCGGAAACCGAATATCCGCCAGACCTATTTCGCGTTTGACCTCGGAACCTTTCGGTAAAGTTTTTGGCCAGTATTTTTAATGCTTCTAGCGTTGATGCCACTGAATCAGGCGAAGATGTATGGAGCGTCGAGCTGAACTCTAGATCTTCACCACTGACAGAAGCAGTCAGCGTTCCCGTATCAACATCTTCCCACAAAGGAGCAAAGATGGCTCCTTCGGGAGGCATCTTTGCGCCGATGGCTTGGGAGTGCCAAGCGACGGAGATTAACCCACTCTTCTCGTTGTCCAATAGTTCGCTTAGTTTGCTTCCTTTGCCGATTCGTCCAGCCACGATCATGCTAGAAGCTGCCGCGGATCGATCTTGATCGCAGAGCAAAAGGGTTCGGGAATCTAGCTGGTGGATTTGTCCATTTGGCAGTGTAAGGGACTCCCAGCGAGAGCCTGGTTTAAGTCTTACTATTCCCATCGGAGGTTTTTCAGTCTCCACTATTACGATAACAGACTCTACATCACCGAGTTTAATACCCGTACCGCGAAAGCCTTCTTCATTTGTGTACGGTTCAGACGACTTAATCAGATCGCCAATTTCCCGTAATTCCAAGATTTTCTCAATTTCAATCCTGATCAATGCTTGCGCCGGAATCGCCGCAGAATAGATTGAAAGCGGCGCGATAGCATCATTCAACGCGTTGCCCGGCACTGGCTCCGTGGCAAGCGTTTGCTGAGCTATAGCCGGTCGCCAGAAAGTCACGGCCGCAGATGCGAATAAGAACGTTGCGAACGTTATGGCAGACCCCATGCGACTCCATCGAGTCGGTTTTAGACACAAGTTACGGAACATTTCAAGCCTCCTGACAAAGGTGCTTCGGGATGGAAGGAAAGTGAGCGCAGACCAGCTCATACGCACGTTGGTGCGTCGCAGAGCGAGGCTAGCAAGGTTTTGGAGATACTTTTGCTGGCCACCAACCACTGGCGCCGCTAATGAATCCGCGGCAAGCTCTTGATTCAGCCTGACTTGACGCAATAAAAGATGAGCGAGCGGGTTGAAAAAATTAAACGCTAAAGAAATTTGAGCTACAACATTGATGAACGGATCGCGACGACGAAGGTGCGCGAGCTCGTGTGCAATCGCCGCGACTAGTTCTGCTTCACTCCAATCTTTCCAAGAGACAGGAAGTACGATCGAGGGGCGTTTAAGTCCTAAAACAGCAGGCGATGGAATATTAGGATGCTCAAGCCACTCGATAGGGAAGCGAATATTGAGTTCTTGACTGATCCCCAGGATACTGAGGAGCAGGTGCGGGTCGCTGCAGGGTTTTGCTTCTAAGGTGATTTTTCGGACTTGCCACCAACCAGATAGCAAACGTATGCATCCGAGCAATACGAAAGCGACTATCACGATTGGAAACCAAGGAAGTCGTCCTTGGACATTGTCAGCAGCAGGCATAGCTTGAATTGCGCCATCAACGTTTTGACTCAAGCCTGCAAAGGTTTCAGTAATGTTCGCTGTCAATTGAAAAAAGGATTCCGAGAATTGTTCGGCGGGTGTAAGTGCTACAGGATCTAGATCGTTAGCCAATCTTTCCGATTCAGGATTCGCACGCGGCGGAAGGCGGTTTTCTGAAGAGTCATTAATACTTAGGCTTAGCGGCATGCCGATCTTGGTCGGGACCAACATTATTAGTGGCATCACAATCATCCACAGCATTGCAATAAGAGCAACTTGTACGCGGACACGCGGCGTAAGGCTTCGATTGAAGTGCAAGATCGCAAGAGCAATCATTGCAACCAGTGAGCCTTGAAGGATTCCCCAAGACCAAGCGTTTGTTATCAGGGTTTCATTCATTAGTTCGGCCTTTCTTGCTGGGGATTTCGGGGTGCCCACTGGCAATTCGTTGTAAGATTTCACGTTCAGCAGCTGTGAGCGAACTCTCTTCCATAAGCTGAAGTAGAAGTGCTTCCCGCGAGCCTCCAAAGACGCGCTGAACCAGGTCCATGACCATACGACCGGATACGTCTTTGAACGAGCGACGCGGCTTGAACTGGTGTGGGCGCTGAGTCGTCGTTTGCTTGAGAAAACTTTTCTCGATCAAGATTCGCACGAGCGTAGCGACCGTCGTATACGCGAGTTCTCGCCCGTCTTTGTTCAGAAACTCTTGCGCGTCGGCAATGGTCAATTCTCCATGTTGCCAAAACAAGTGCATTACTTCCAGTTCCCGTTCGGTCAACTCTTTCGCTTTGGGCCTTGCCATCAATCCATTCCTCTAACTTTGGTTTCTTAGTACTTTGGTTTTTTAGTATTTGACGCGTGGGCTGTCAAGCGATTTTTGAAAATTCTTTAATCGGCGCGAAGAATGACGGCTTAAAAGCGGCTATCGAGTCGCCACGAGAAGGTTCGATAAAACGTGCATTTCGACCGAATTCGCTTCGATCTAGGCCGGGCAATGGCCATGAAATCAGCCCGCTCGTTTCCGTTAGGCAGTCCCGATCCGGCCAAAAAGTTACGCGGCGGACCAAATCAACTTTTTTCAGAACAACGACAAGGAAAAATTGTTTGAAAGCGGTTCACTTCGCTGTAACGTTTTCGCTTTGCAATGCCTCGCCGGGCAAAGCCTTTTGCTTCCGAGGAACAACGAGTAGCGCCCAACTGTGTAAAATTCCGAATCGCTGATTGCGGTCGGCGTCGATTACCAATTGCCACTGCCCTTTGAGCGAAGTGTCCTGAAGGCTATTCAAACTCGGTTCTCCCTTCTCGACAGCAAACGGCTGATATGTTCCCCGAAACGGAGCCGTCGCACGTTGAATTCTGTCGCCAGATTCGTCGTCGAATATCGTTGCTTCAAAGTGGTCGCCACTACCTCCAACGGAACGAAACAAGTCAATCCGTTTCCCGTCAGGCGTCTTGATATAGGCCGATATTTGTTCTGTATAATCGTGTGTTATCGACAACTGCACCCGCAGTTTTTCGATAAGTATATCGTCGTCGACTTCAATCATCGAGGTCGCGGTCGTGCGCGGCGAAATGAGAGTTGCCTTGGCGGAGGTGTAGGTGCCTCCGATAACCGACTTTGCCTCGGCCAGCTCAATGGCGGTGATTACTCCGTCGTGGTTTGTATCCATTGAATTGAACTGATCAAGTAATTCATCAGACCAATTGTCGGTAAACTCGGCCATTGACACTTGTTGATCGCTGTTGGCGTCCTTTTCGAAAAACCAATCGGGCAGCACATCAGAGAGATCGCCGACTTTTTCATCGATCTGCGAGTCGATCCATTGGTAGAGCTCGGACCCATCGATTAAATCATCGCCATCTTCATCGATACGCGATACATCGATACCCAAGTCTTTGCGTTCAAAAGAGTCAAGCTGCCGGTCCTGGTTTCGGTCAAAGCGGCTCATGATATCGTATGCTAGTTCGCGACTTCGTCGGTTTTCGCTGTTACCTCGGACGCGTCTTCGTCGCGTTTCGACTGCTACCGGCGCTGCAGCCTCGCGACGCAGTTGGTCTATAACAGAGTATCGCTTAACCTGCGGTGACGGCCCATCACCATTCGTGCGTGACGCTTGTCGCTGCGCCATCTCAATGACGCTAAGCCTGCCGTCACGATTGAAATCGAAATCGTGCCACTCGCGAAATCGCCATGCCGCTCCTTCGTTAATTTCGTCAGCATCCAGCATCCGGTCGCGATTCTTATCGTACCTAGCTATAAGACCTTCGGCGCGTTCAAGATCGGACGCAGTGTAAGGGACCACTACGACATCATTTCCGAAGCCTTGGAATTTTACGATTCCATCATCTGACCCAAACGTCCGCGGCCTCTGGTCTGAATTGTCCTGCCCATACCCACAGGTGCAATGGTAGCACAAGAGAAGTCCGCTGATGGCCAAGACAGCAGGAGTAAATAATTTCATGCTTGTATACTTTGCTTTAGCGTGACCTGCGACGTTGGCGACTTTGCGATACCCCACTTTGCGGCTGGAGGGTTTCACGCAGCATCTCAACCCCTTCCATGCTGGGGTAGTAGATGACTTCAACAGCCTGTTCTGCTTGTTGGTCTAACTTTTCTACAAGTTGCTTAACGTCTTGGAACAGGGTATCCGGTGCCGTGACAACGATAGAGTTGCTGATTTCATGCACCGCAATGCTCATTTGCGCCTCCTGGTTACGGCTCGCTTGAATGTTGTTGTCGGAAACGGCATTGCCACGCTCGCGTGCTGCTGCCTGTTGAGCCCGTTGGGCATTCTTCTGTTGAGCGTTTAGAGCCACGCGATCTCCATACGTGTCGCGAAGCACGTCCGCGATGTCTTCTGCCTTCGCATTTTGAAGTTCGATAACATGGGAAACGCCATGGGTTTCTATGGATGTTAAACTTGAGTCCTTGTCGATGACTTTAAGGTACTGCTCGACCAACTGAAGATCAGAAGTTGTTCCAACGCAGATCAACCGATTAAGTCGAGCGTCAGAGATGACGGTTAAAGTGCCGGAGGTGACAAGCTTTGAACCATCCTTTGTTGACCGTAAGTAGCTTCCTAGCAAACTCATGCTCTTGCTTGATGGGACGGCACCATTTACTAACTTCGCGGTCGTCGAACTATCAACAACACTCGAGGCCCCATCGATGAGGTCTGCAAGCAAGTGCGTCGCCTCATCTGCCGACGCGTACTTAAGATAGTAAATAATTGTTTCAACTTTCGACGTTTCTTCGCCGTTGGCCAAGGTTCTCAAGTGTGTTTCGAAGTGATTCAAAGCGTCGTAATCCTCGGATTCAAGCACAATACCGCGAGCCGTCACTTTTGCCCCGATTGATTTAGGGTCAGCCTCTTGAGGTTGATCGGTTCGTGAGCTAACAAAGTCACCACGTCTCAACTGCTCATCATCGACTTCGGTGGCATCACGATGCTCGGCGTTCCTCATTCCGGACGATGCGTCCGGAGCGATGTGGATAGTTCGCTCAATAACTTCGGTCTCAATCTCGTTGGCTTTCTCTGTTGCGTGTATTGGATTTTCTCCGGCCCACGTCGACTTCGCTTGATCCAGCACACTTTCTGCACGCGCTCCGAAGATCGGCACGACTCTTTCCGATTCTTCGCTCCCTTGTCCATCCAATTCCGCAACAACTTTTTGTATCTCTTCCACCTTATCTTTGGGACCTCTTACAAAAAGCCGCATGCCGCTTGGGTCGGCGTCGATTTTAATTCCTCGAGCACTGTTCTTATTCGTTGCGAGGCTCAACTCGAACATTTCATCAAGCAGCGTTATTGTAAAATACGGGTCGATCGTCCGGAGAGGAATGATCGCGAAGATGTTTTCCAAGCCTTCTAGTTCCACGATTGTGCCTTCAATGATCTTATGAGTCGCATCACTCGCAAGTGCAACAATACTATTGGTCGAAGGTTCCATCGAAAGCCGCACTGATTGGCCGACCAGCACCGTTTGCAGCACGTCATAGACAGTAGAAAGATTCTGGTCGCGTACGCGATGCGACTTCAGTGCTGAGGCTTCTTCGACCATTGGTTCCGTTGAATCGGCAACATCGACGACCGCAATGAGGCTCTCGAGCAGCTTTACCGCTTCTAAAGTCCCCGACACGAAGAGTTTCTTTCCCGTGTTATCGCTTGAGATGTTGATCTCTTCATTATGTGCCAGTCCGGGTTCGATGCCCAAATGTGGACGAGCAACAGTCAGCAGGTCTTCCAAGCCAACGTGCTGCAAAACGAATGGTCGCACCAGAGACTGCTTGGATTCTAGGGCCGTTCGCATACCGTCGAGAATAGCCTGAACGTTACGCAGCTTTCGAGCTGTATCGATCACCACCAACTGCTTGCTCGCCTCTAGTGCGGTGGGTTCGGTCATCAGCTGAAGTCGCGAAAGTTCACTCGTCGCCTCGGAAGGCCGTAATTCCTTCAAAGGAAAGAAGCATTTGACTATTTCGTGATCATCCGACTTCTGGAGTTCTTCAGGGGCAATCGTTCTCGCCAACGCATCTAAGCGTTGTAGGCTACGGGCGTCGCGCAAGTTTACGACCGCCAGCAAGCCTTCGGAGCGAACGAGCGAAAATCCGTCGGGTAGCAGGAACATGTTAATGCGATCAATCGCACTGGCGGTCGAATAGGAGTTTGGATCACTGTAGGTAAACGTGCCGCTTGGCACTTCGGCAACATGGAGTGCAAGCCCGGCTTCGGCGGCAAGCCAAGTGAAGACGTCTCGCCACTCCGTCCGATCAAATGAAAAGCGCAGGTCTTGTTGCGGTTCTGAGGATGCCTTCAGTTCAGATTCATTGCTTTCAACTGAGGCGTCAGCCGAAGGTTCCGCCGGCGTAATCTCGCCCTCTTGAGCAAAAGCGAGCAGTGGGAGCAACCCAAAATGTAGGACTAGGGCGAGTCGTATCGAGCGACTAGGAAACAACATACGGAATTGCGGATGTTAAGGGAGTTGAGTGAAGCCGCAAAGTCGAGGTTCTATTACGAAACCGAACAATGGGAGCTTTTAGATTCGCGACGTCTGCCTTGTATAAAGCGAGAGATCGACAGGAAGTTTCAACGGCGGGAAAACGTAAGCGTTTGACAAACGCGGAGGCGGGAATAATAAGGTCCGTTCACTTTGGCTGCGAACGGGCCGAACTACTGGGATCTATATAGTAGCACAAAAGGAAGGGGGCGTAAACGTTTTTCCAGTACGCGCCACCTTAAAAGTAAGGCACTTTGCCTTATATATAAATCCTGGAATCTCCCCGTCAAAATAACGTGTCAGGAACGATATTCACCAACTACGAGGAGCAAGACCATTAAGACGCAGCGTGTTCAAACCCAATAGAACACCTGCAATTTTTGCAAAAAAAGACTTGGCAACGTAGGGCATACGCTGCCAAGTCTCTAGAGCTAGGTTTTTTTAACGGGCAGAGAAAACGGTTCAGCTCTCGTTTTCACTGGTACCTTCCGGCGAACCTGAAGAGGTAGGCTTCTCGGAGACGGGCGCTTGTTTGGCTTCCTCATGTTTAGTCTGAAACCGGGCAAGTAGATCGCCGAATGATCGCATAGGCTCGTTGCCGCTTGCCGGTTCGGACGATGCAGAGTTTCCTTTCCGCGCGGACGCCGGAAGCTCTTTGCTCGGCAAGTCAATCACGGTAGCCGCGCCTATGTTGGGAGCCCCACCCCGTCGTTGATTTCGGTCGTTGCCTCGACCGCGCGAGTCGCGTCGGTCTGGACGACCACCACCTCCGCGATCAGGTCGCGAGCCACCGCCTGAACCAGCCGGTGCTCCCGAGGGGGCGTTTCGATCTCTACCACCACCGCTCCGAGCTCCTTGAGGGGCTCCGCGGCCAGCGCTACCTGCACTCTGAGGGGCACCTCTGCCTGAGCCAGCGCCTTGCGGACCACCTCGGCCCGCTGGTCGTGAAGATGAATCTTGAGAAGCCGAACGATAGTCAGGTCGAGTATTTCCGCCTCGGTTGTCCTGCCTTGGCCCACCGCGGCCACCGCCTCGGTACTCACCGCGTTCACCCCCATCGGAGTAAGGACGTGACTCTTGAGCAACGCCTGGCGGGAGTGCGCTCAGCGAAATACGACGTTTTTCAGCATCAACATCGACGACCCATACTTGTACTAAATCGCCAACATTCACAACTTGGTGGGGATCTTCCACATAGTTCCGCGACAGGCGCGAAACGTGAATCAACCCACTGCAGTCAGGTCCAAGGTCGGCAAAAACTCCAAAGTCAGCGATACCGCTTACAATGGCCCAAAGTGTTTCGCCACGTTGTAGTTCATCGATCTTGGGTACACGACGCATCAGCGGAATTGCTGCTGACAACTCGCGTGGATCATCAAACGGATGTTGCAAAACTTGAGCGACAAACTTGAGCTTTTCTCGGCCAACTTGCCAGCCCCGTGCAAGTTTCTCCACATCAACGCTCAGCTTCGTGGCTTCCTTTGATTCGGTCGAGAAATCTCGAGAAATCGGTGCCAAAGGATGCCCGCCAAACGTCTTCACCTCTTTGACTTTAGGAGTCGACGGCTGAGCAACACCACCGACTGATGCTTCAATATTCTCGGAAGCGACGGTTGTATCGTTTGCCACAACCTCAGTTTCGGTAACTTGATCATCGGCAGTCGAATTGGCAGAAGGCGACTCCTGCGTATCAGCTTGTTCTGCTTCCGTATCCGCAGTCACATCAGGTGTGCTATTTGATTCTTCAGCGACTTCCAAGGGCAATTCGGCTGCAGACGCGTCCCCGGTATCAGTTTCGAGAGCCGAAGCTGATTCCTCGCTGACCCCGTCGCCAAAGTTCTCATTAGCCGGCGCGATGGTAACTTCAGCACTATCTACTTCGTCAGCAATTGCGGCAGAAACGTTTTCAGGCAACCTAGCTGATTTTGTCCAGCCCTCGGGAGTAGCTGGTGGTTGGCCCAGTTCCGAATTTTCGATCAAACGTTCCGCCAGTCGATAGTCATCTGGGTGGATCAACGTACCATCCAAAGACTGCTCGGATCCGAACACTCGCAAGAACCCGATCGCCTGCCGCAGTTTGTTCGGCGGCAGCTTTTCGGCCAAGGCGAGCAATAACGCTTCGCGTGACGCAGGGCCTTCGGAATCTCGAATCTCGCAAACAGTCCGTGCCAGTTGATCATCTAAACCTGGAACACAGGCCAAGGCTTTTTGGTGACCGTTCCAATAATCAATACCGCGCGTTGCTACGGATGAAGCGACGGCCTCTTGCAGCGATTCTTCGACAAGCGTCGGCGGCAGTTCCGCTTGGAATACAGCAAGTCGTAGCCGCGTTGGTTCGACCTTTAGCAGTTGCACAAGCGGATCTTGCATTCGCCAGGCGAGCCAAGCTGCTGCGCGATGCCGACGCGAAAGCGTGGGCAACTCCTGCAGTGCCAAGCGAGTCGTACAGTATGTGTCTGCACCTTCACGATCGACCATAGTCCATCGAATCGTGTCAGGATCGGACTGGCTCATGAATTCGCGTATCGAATGCATAAGGTACCGTCGGGCAGGACCGGTGCTGAGAGCAATCAAGCTAACGTTGTAGTCATGAGCCCACTCGCCGAGAAGCCGCACGTTTTGATTGACAGCGTCTGGGCGCATACTGTTGCAAGGCAGCTCGCCAATGTGATCGATCTTGCCTTCGGGATCGACAATAACGACCGCGGCGCTCTTGGTACCGATCGCATCAATCATCAAAATTCGATGACCACGCACGGGCCGCTGCATCAACAACGTCTGAAGATGTTCGACAGAGTACTCGATGAGCTGCTGTTGAGCGTGCTCTTCGGCATCGGCAAACACTTCTTGCTCAATGCGATTGGCAAGCAGACCGTTCATCGCTTCGTCGACCGCATTGTCGAGGAATTCGGCGAAGGGATGCTCGCGGTTGCCTAGTGACTCGCGGGCCATGCGAGACACGGCTTTGCGATCGTAGTCGAGTTCGACCTTTAGGATTTGGGAACGATTGCCACGCCCAAGCATAACAATTTGGTAAGGCGAGAGCTTCGTCAACGCTCGACGCAATTTGCTGTAAGGCTCAAGCTGGATCTTTAGCCAGCGTCGACGACGTTGTCGTGGCGAAAGTTCCTTTGCGGAAACCGCCCGAGTCGTTTTGGTTTTGCGGTTTTCATCAAAGCCGCGGATCTCGCCAGCATCAGCAGGCTTTGCGTCGTCGGTGACAACAGCTTCACCTTCCGTTGTCTCTGAAGTGGCAATTCCATTGTCTACTGCATCAACATCATTGGCTGCGGCTGCGTGCTCGACGGAGTCGACTTGCGTTTCTTCCGGCACAACAGGCTCTTCGCCGCTTGATTGTTGTTCCTGTGTCGATTGAGCATCATCCGCATCGTCTGACTGACCCGCTTGCGATACGATGGCATTTGTTGGTTGGACTGATTCAGCCGCGGGCTCAACCTGATTGCTGGGTTGAGGTTGTGATTCTGACGGCACACTTTCTGCGCTGGGCTGTTGGCTAGCCGTTTCGCTTTGCGAATTCTGCGAAGTTTGGTCTGTCGATTCGCCTGCAGGTTTATCTGAGCGTTTACGTTTCTTGCGCTTGCGTTTGTTAGCCGATGCACCTTCTCCACCCGCATCGCCACCACTGGCGTCAGCCGGGGTTTCGATCAGCGAAGACTGAACGACCGCGCGGTTTTTCACCAAACCAAAGATCTTGGCAATCAGGCCGGAATCTTCCAGCAACAGAGCTTGTAGATACGCTTTGACGTTCGCCAACATCGGTTCGATCTGAGCGTCATCGATTTCGACTTGCTGCTTGATCCATGCGTTGAAGTCGGCTGGTGCTGGACCGCTGGCCATCAATATCTCAGTCGCCACCTTGGCCGCATTGGGATCAGCAGTGGCAATCGCCGTCGAACTGCGTCGGGACCTAATATTACGAGTCAAAGCTTGAACTTCAGCAGCGCTACCCGCGGCAGAGACCGCAGTGGAGATCGATTCGCTCCACCATCCCTGCTCTTCTCCATCTTTACGCACGTCCTCCTTGATTTTTTCAAGGTTGTCGCGGTACCGCAACGCGCGGCGCAGTCGAGCAAGGGTGGCAGCATCTAACTGATTGAGCTCGTCAGGACGAACACGAGCCAGATAAGATGGATCATACCCTTGTCGAAGTAGATCAGCAGGTAAACGAAGTTGTTCTTCGGGCCGGCGCAGATCGCGAGCGATCGCTTCCAGTAAAGTCATAGGTTCTTAGACCGCTCTTGTCGGCGTGCAAATACCAAGGTCGCCACGTGGCAAGCAGAAAACGAGGGGATATTTTTCTCAGACGACCGCAGCGAGAAAGCCCTGTTCCCTGATAACTGATTCAGCAATTCGGAATCTATGGTAGGGCGTATTGGTTGTCAAGCTATGAAGCGATTTCTCCCCGATTTACCTCAAATACGTGCCTGAAATGCGCAAACTGCCCCGCTTCGGCAAAACCCTGCGTAGCGTTCCCAGTTTGCTCATGCCCCCTCTCTTGAACATGTCTGAAAAATAACTTAACCGTCAAAGTCGCTCTATCCGATAAAGTTCATCGTACGTTAAAGTCCGCCCTCGTATCGCGTCCTGGAACTCCGGAATTACTCTCGATGAGCAATGATCACGTGCCTTTTCATTTCAACTTTAGCAGCCTTTCGAACCAAATGGCCAACGAAAGCTCAGCCAGGACCCCCAGCAGCTATTCGATATTGAAGTCAGCTGTTCGCGAGTCCAAACTTCATTCAACGACTCCGACCCAAGGCGAACGAAAGCTGGACAAGCGACCAGTAGCCAATCAGTCACCACGTGCAAAGCGTGCTTGGGAAGGCTCCGAAGTCAAAGTCCAATTGAAAGACTTCTTGCCCGCCCTGCTGCAAGCCGCAGTTGATCAAAGCAGTTGGCTAGACGATTTTGCTACGGAAACCATCGTCGTGAGCAAAGACTTCCACGAAGTACTCGCCACCTTCCACCAGCTACGCCAATCCGAACGCCGCCGCGCTGCTTAATTGCGTTGGCGCGATCTTTCGTGGACCAGTAATATGGAACCTTCTTGGTTACCATTATTGTTCGCGACAATCAACGCATCATGGTGATACCTGAAACGTTGCGAGTTCCATGCGACGGTTATGCCAAAACAAAAGCTCACCGCACCGTCGCCCGTGGGTAGCCAACGGCAGGTGCCGAGCAGCATGGAATTTTTCGTGAGCTCGTCCAGGCAGACCAAGTTGGGGGCTTTGCAAGTCATCGATGCAAGCAGTTTCGCTTGAGTAGCATAGCGATTCCTGGTAAGTCAGCACGCTTGGGAAAAATAAACAACGACAAGTAGTTGACATTCGACAGCAGATGCAATACGATTGCATCTGGTCGGACCGCATTCTATTAAACTGCGGATCCAAGTTAAGCGATGCTCTCGCGACAAATTATTACACTCTGCTTGCTCGTCGGTTATGGCGTGCCAGCCATGCTCGGGCCGTTTTGGCACCATCATGGGCCGTGCCATGCCGACCAATGCTGTGAATCACACAGCATCGATGGCACGCGGGCAGCGCCGCGCCCGAGTGATTCGGATGATGTTGCCAAGACCACTAGATCTGTTTGTAGTTCTGGTCGTTGCTGCGCACATGAGCATATTGTTGTTTCGCATCCGTCCAAACAACACGAGCAACCGAGTGTTCTAAGCGAGCTTGGTTCGGCGGCTGTTGGTCACGGAAGTTGCGCGATTTGCGCTTTCTACAGCAGTTCTCAGGTCGCGGCGGTAAGTTTCAGCGTCGACAACTTCAGTTCGCCTTCCCCTGCTTTCCTCGCAGTAGCGACAGCGAAGGTCGATCTTCTGGTTCTTGGCTTCGGTGCGCGTGATCCACCTCTCTGGCATGCTTGATGCTTCACGCTGCGCAGCTTGCTTTTTTTAGCAAAAGTATGCGCAGGAGTAGCGTTTAGCAGTCTTTCTTGCTGTATACGACGCGAATTGTTCGCGGCCCCCCCTGTTGTTCGCACATGCGTATAAGCGGTCCTGCTCGCGCTCGCGAATGCTGCTTTGAATATTTGCATCGCTCACGTTTGCGAGCGAGTTCTAAATATAATTCTGAAGTTCAAATACTAAAAATTGTTGGAAGTATCCTCTCATGAGATTGTCGTCACTTGAAAAAATCTTTCGCTCACCTAGATCTACAAGTTCTCAGCGTCATAAAAATTCGACTCGCAAAAGTCGCAAGGGGATTACAGTTGAGCAACTTGAGAGTCGGCGACTGATGGCTGCTGACTTGATCAGCATTCTACCGCATGGCTGCGTTATCAATTCGGCGTTGGAGGATTCTTCAGCAGCACCGATGGCGGCTTCGACTAGCGAATTTGTGATGGCACTGAGTTCTGGAGAAGTGAACGAGCCACCTACTATCTCACAACTGAGCTTGAGTATACCTGCTCCCGGCGTAAGTATCGACGCCAATGGCAATATCGAGATGATTGCAGGTACGAGCGTAACATTCAATTACACTCTAGGGGATTTGGAGACTCCAGTAACTGGCTTGATTCATGGACCTGCGAACGTTACCAATACGAACACAGAGCTTTTTGCTTCGATTGGAACGTCGTCTTCGTCTCGCATTCGGCTCGGCGGGTCGGGGGCAAATCGTACTATTCGTCTCAATCCGAATGCTGGTGAGTATGGGGAGGCGACCATTCAGCTTGCCGTAAGCGATGGGAATGGGCTCACGACCACGCGCGACGTGTCGGTTGTTGTTCGTCCCCGCGCGGCTGCTGACAGTTTGTTCGTGGTTGCTGATTCAACGAGTACGCTTGATGTCCTGCGCAATGATACACCGGCCGCTCAGCCTGGATCGCTAGTTATAACTTCGGTTTCGCCGGCGATTTCTGGTTCGGTTGAGATAGTAAACAATGGCCAGTCGCTCAGGTACACGCCTTCGTCAGGTTATCTTGGTGAAGATTCGTTTACTTACACAATCACCGATCTTTCAAATGGTTATGCCACCACCGCTGCAGTTAATCTGACCGTCGGAGAACATTTGGTCAATGAATCTTCCCACAACGATTTTCGATTCTCGCTGCAGAATGGTGAATGGTTCATGGAATCCCAAATTGACTTTGACGGTGGAACGGTCACTGCGGACTGGGATGAACTCGTGGTGTTGGCCAATCCCGACAGCATTGAAAGTTTCCCCACGTCGCTTGATGCGAATCAATATTCGTTTCTAGGCGAACCGCTCGGTACGCCAATCTGGATTCTGCCGCAAAGCAACGATGGAGACATTGCTTGGCCTGGAATATCGACGGAGGGCATACCGTCTTCTGCGGTTCAAGCGTATTCGCCCATTGGTGATCCACGAGCGACGGCTAATGCACGATGGATCCGGATCGAAATGGTCGGAGCCAGAATGCCGGCAGACGCTCAGTTTTCAGCCTTTCAATATGGACTGGTTGGGCCAGTGGTGTTTTGGGATACCATCGATGGCATAAGTCAGTCGGAAGACCTAACGCATGGGAGCAACGTAAGCGATACTTTCTGGATCACTCCGGGCACGCATGCGCATATGAATTTTGCCTTTACGCGTGCTGGTCGCTACGAAATCGATGTGCGTGCAACAGCATTCGCACTCGTCGAAGGCGTGATGACGGAGATTGCTAGTCCTGTCAACACGATGTATTTCGACGTCGATACGATTCAAGGGTTACCCTTGCGTGAGACTCCTCCCACTGCGAGAGATGATTCGGCGGCGGCGACCGCTGGCTCGGGCGCAGTCGTAATTGATGCACTGGCCAATGATTCATCGTCTCCCGACTTCAACGAAGATCTTCGCATTACGACTGTATCTAGTGACGGTCAGGGGCTTGTCGAAATCATCGAGGATGGAGCTGCGATTCAGTACACTCCCAACGCGCTTTTCAGCGGCATCGATTCGTTTACCTACACAATCACCGATGAACATGGCGGGACAGCGACAGCGACGGTAACGGTGGATGTGGCCGCCATTCCACCTGTGCCGTTTGGTGTGGCGTCGTTCCACGGTGGGACGTCGATCGGCGGAAACAACCTGATCACGGGAGACTTCAACGGAGACAGCTCCGTCGACGCTATCACATACGGGACCAGCGTACTTGGCTACTTTGAAGGGGCCGTTGACGGCGGCTTCTTGCCTAGCGTCGCCGTAAACGATGCCGCGGGCGTTGTCGCTGGTGTTCCAGTTGCCGCCGACTTCGACGGCGATGGCGACCTGGATGTGATTGTCGGCGAAAGCACCGAATCAGAAGGGGGCTATGACGGATCGTTAGTCCTTTACCGCAACGACGGAACGGGGGCGTTCACGCGCACCGTGCTAAAGACCGGCTTCAATTTAATGCGGGGTGCCGCCGTCGGAGACTTCAACAATGATGGACGGCTCGACGTCGCCTGGAGCGATTACCGGTTTGTCGAAGATCCGGAATACATCGAGGATGGTTCGGTCAATTTCGCACTACAGACAGAAACCGGCGAACTCGGAGCGGTGAACACACTGTCGACCAACCATATTTATGGCAAACTGCTCGCTGAAGACGTGGACGGCGATGGAAGCCTCGACATTATTGGGAAGGAGGGCTCGTACAGTCCCGAGGCGGAAGTAAACGAACTGCGCATCTACTTCGGAAACGGCAACGGGACATTTGATCCGCCGGTTGCATTCAGTCCGACCGCGTTTCCGGATTTGGTACAAGTTGTCGATATGGATGGTGACGGCCAGCTTGACCTGTTGCTCGTCGACGGGTTCGAAGACAGTCCGTACTTCTACCTTCCACAGCAAGCCGACGGAAGCTTCGGTGAACCCGAGGGTTTACATGGCGTTGACTACAACCAAGGTATTCGCGTCGCAGACCTCAACGAGGACGGAATAGTCGACATCCTGGCAACCAATTTCGATGGGCTGATGTGGCTTCCAGGCCTGGGAGCAGGTTCATTTGGGAGCGCAATCCCACTCGGTGCCAACGTTGGCGTTGCTCCGCACGTGGTGGATCTGGATGGTGACTCGCATCCGGACATCTTGATGGCTGGGAGTAGTTTCTATGGACCTGGCACCCTTAGCGTTCTGATCAACAAGACGGGTGAAAACCCGATGGAATTAGTCCCGCCTGCGCCCCGCACTCGCATCGGCGGCGAATCGATCGAGTTTCGAGTTCATTTCGGCTACCCCGTTGATGTGACCGGCACGCCGCGGGTCGCCTTAGATCTGGGCGGCAACACGGTTTACGCCGAATACGTTAGCGGCGCGGGAGGACCGACTCTCACCTTCCGCTACACAGTTCAGGCTTCAGACCTTGACCTGGACGGCGTTCAACTGGCGAGCAACTTCGTCGATGTCAACGGCGGCACGCTGACCTACGTGACGGGCGGCAATGCGGAACTGGAGTTCCCGAACACGCCATTCGACGGTGTGATCGTCAACGCTCGTGGGCCGTTGGTTCAGATGATTAGTCGCTTGGATGTAACTCCCACCGAATCAAACACAGTGCGGTTCTCTGTGCAGTTCTCTGAGGACGTCACCGGTGTTAACATCGACGACTTCGCGGTGCGGATGACAGAAGGGAATCTAACTGGTGCTGCCGTCACCACTGTAACCGGTTCAGGCAGCCTGTACGAAGTGGTCATTTCCACCGGAACCGGAAGCGGGACGCTTGGCTTGAGTGTCAACGAGTCCGCCAGCATCGCCAGTCTCAATAACGACGTGTTGGCCAAGGGCTATCCAGGCGGCCAAGTCTACACAGTACGCCAGCAGCCGATCGGCGACATCGATCTTTACTACACTGACGGACACGCCGATTACCGGCCCAAGTTCAACAATGGTGAGTTCGCGTACGATTGGGCAGGAGACGGTCAGGTTCTTAGCAGCGATGAGGTCATTACATATCTTGACTCCAACGCCATAGCGGGTCGGCCAACTGCAACGACTTACAACTTCCTTGGCGTCGATGCAGGAGAGCCGCTCTACATCCTTCCCAGCGGGCAAAACCCATCGCTGCCATTCCTTGGTTTCAGCGGCGACAGTCTTGTCCAAGGCGTGTTCGCTGACTACAGGCCAAGCGACCCCAGAATCACTTCCTCGGTACATCGTGAATACGTGAAGGTCGAGATGGTCGGGATGCGCAGCAGCAGCGACGGTGACTTCTCTGTTTACCAAATTGTCAGCGGTAACCCTCGCGTTTGGATGGCAACTAGCGACGGAATTGATAGTACGGACAGTCTCTGGTTCTTCAACACGCACTTTCATCGCAACATTGCATTCAGCAAGCCGGGCACGTATGAGATCGATGTCGTCATCAGCGGCTATTTAGACAGCAACGCCAACAATGCGCTAGACGCATCGGACGTGTACGTCGAGAGCGGCATCAAGACGATGGTCTTCCACGTCGATACGCTGGGCGCTGTCAGTGATTCCTTCACCGTCGTCGAGGGGAATACCCTTAGTGGCAACGTATCGCTGAACGATGATTGGCACGAAGCGATGGGCGACTACACTGCTTCCGTCGAAACCGAGCCTGCTAACGGAACTCTCACGCTTCAAGCAAACGGTTCGTTCACCTACGAACCAAACGCCGGCTTCGTTGGTCCGGACAGCTTTATCTATCGACTGACCAATGAACGCGGAGGTTTCACGACCGCGACGGTGTCGATCACTGTAGCTGCCAACCGTGTTGTCCCGTTCACGATGCCGAATTTCCTCGATGCTGGTTTGGGAGTTCCTGGATTTCAGTCTCAACTGGCTGATTTCAATGGTGATGGCAAGCTAGACCTGATCGTTGCCGGTTCCGGAGCCGACGCACTTGGGTATCGCCAAGGGGTTGGCGATGGCAGTTTCCTGCCAGAGCAGAGTGTGAATGCGGGAACCGGCTTGAGTGCTCAGGGAATTGTGGCAGTTGACTATGATGTTGACGGCGACATGGACTTTGTGGCTCTTGAATTTATTCAGTCTGGCGCAACCACCGTGCCAGGCTCCGGGGCAGTGACACTCTTCCGCAACAACGGAACCGCCTCATTCACACGAGTCGTGCTGAAAAGCGGCCTTTCCGCTGGTTTCGAAGTGGATTCGGGTGACCTGAACGGAGACGGTCGTCCCGATCTCGTTTATAACCAGGGCACGTCCGTGGCCTATGCATTGCAACAGCCCAGCGGAGAACTCGGGGCTGAAATGGTGCTGCCTGCCTCGTTGAACAGCATATCCGGCATACAGCTCGGCGACTTGAACAACGATGGCGACCTGGACATTGTCGTGGGCAACCGCGCCAACAATCCGAATGCTTACTTCTCCGTGTTTTCTAACGACGGAAACGCCGTCTTTGGTGCACCTCAAAATAAGACGACAGGCATTTTCCCTGACGTACACGCGCTTGCCGATTTGAACGGCGACGGGCGGCTGGATGTCATCACTGGCGAATCCGTTGTTGGAAGTCGTGCCGGGTACTATCCGCAGTTGGCCGATGGCACATTCGGTTCTCGTGTGATCGTTCTGCCGACCAACACGCAACTAAACTCGATCACAGTCGGAGACATCAACGGCGACGGGATCCCGGATATTGCGGCTGGGGCCATTGTGGGAGGCAGGTTCTCATCAGTATGGAGCCCCGGTCTCGGTGGTGGAACGTTCGGTGCAACGATCCTCATTCATCCCAACGAAGGCAACGTCTGGAGCATCCACCTCGCAGATCTCGATGCAGATAGTCATCTAGACCTACTGACGACAGGGAGTCCAGGCACTACCGCTCCTTCAGCTGTCAGAGTTTACATTAACAAGACCGGCGAGAACCCGATGGTGTTGATCCCGCCGGCAGCACGCACCCGCGTTACTAGTGACCCGATTGATGTGGATATCTTCTTTGGTTTCCCCGTCGCGGTAACCGGCTCCCCACGGATTGCATTGCAAGTCGGTTCCAACACGGTCTACGCGAATTACCTCAGTGGTTCAGACACGCCAACGCTTAAGTTCCGTTACCTGGTGACGAACACCGACGTGGACTTGGACGGCGTCCAACTGGCGAGCAACGTTATTCAGTTGAACGGTGGAACGCTGACTGATCCCGTCGGTGGCCAAGCTGTTCTTGAATTCCCGAATGAAACGTTCGATGGTGTAATTGTTAACGGAGCTGGTCCGCTGGTGGCTGGTATCACTCGGCTGGATGCCCGGTCAACAGACGCAGCGACGGTTCGTTTCCAAGTGCAATTCACCGAAGACGTCACTGGCGTCCATGTCAGCGACTTTGATCTGGTGACCAGTGCGGGCGACTTGAGTGGTGTGGCCATTGACTCGGTGACGGGCTCTGGAAGCCTCTATGAAGTTACCGTATCGACGGGCACTGGCAGCGGAACGCTGGGGTTGAACGTGCCAGACTCAGCGAACATCCTTGACTTCAATGGCGATGTGCTTGGCAAGGGATACGCTGGCGGCGAAGTCTACACGGTACGAAAGCAGCCGCTGGGAGAAATTGATGTTTACTTCACCGATGGACATGCTGATTATCGGCCTGTTTACAATGACGGAGAGTTTCAATATTTATTGCATGCTGATTCAGGCGTGCTTCCAGAAACGACCTACAACAGCAACGAAGTTTATACATATGCCGATTCTTCCACGCTTGTAAGTCGCCCCGCAACTCCAAACTATGACTTCACCGGAGTTGGTGCTGGCGATTTGTTCTACGTCCTACCGAGCACGAATGTGCCTGGGCAACCTTACCTCGGGTTGAGCGGCGATAGCTTGGAGGCAGGTGCATTTGCTCGCTATCGCCCATCGGATCCACGCATCACATCGTCGACTCTTCGTGAATACGTGAAAGTGCAGATGGTGGATATGCGAAGCAGCAGCGGCGGTGACTTCTCGCTCTATTCGGGATCAACGCCGACTGTCTGGATGGCGACGAGCGACGGGATTTCTGAAACCGATAATTTCTGGTTGTATCGCACACACTTCCACCGCTCCATTGCATTTAGCAAACCCGGCATCTACGAGGTCGATGTTGTTATCAGTGGCTACCTTGACAGCAACGCTAACAGTGCTTTGGATCCGATCGTCGACACCTACGTCGAGAGCGGCATCTTCACGATGGTCTTCAATGTCGACACGTTGGGAGCTGTTGATGATGCGGTGACGATTTATGGATCCGGCACGTTGCATGGGAATGTTACGCTGAACGACGAGTGGCACGAAGGCGTTGGTGACTATGTGCTAACGCTTGATAGCACAACAACCAAAGGAACGCTGACCCTGGAACCGAATGGTGCTTACACGTACGTGCCTTCAGCATCGTTCGACGGCACAGACAGCTTCGTCTATCGCCTAACGAATGAACGTGGAGGCTTTACGACAGCGACGGTAACCATCACTGGAGCAGATCTGCCAGACTTTGAGGTGACCCTGTCTGAAGGACACGCGGATATTGGTGCGGCTCTGGGGGCTCATGATCATGATGAACATGGAGAAGAGCTCGGAGACGAAGAGGTTGAGCATGAAGATCCCGAGTGGGATCTGCATGTGCACGATGGAGAGAACGACATTGAGTATCATGCCGACGAAGCACTGCTATACGTAGGGATGGAAGCGGTCACACTTCGGCCAGCGGACTCCGCTTTTGCGTTCACGGGCGCGACTGAGGGCGAATCTATGTTCATTCTGCCGCCATCAGAAAGTCCAAATCTGCTGTTCTTGGGCTTCGGAACGGAAGAGATCGACGATGGAACTCTGCTAGGTGGCTCGCTGAACCTGAAACTGAAGTCAGTCAGCGGTCCTGGGCACTTCTCGATCTGGAATTCAACTGGAACTGGTCCCGAAGTCGCCATGGCCACGTTTGATGGTATCACGGAAACAGACATGCTGACGCTGCTTGAAAACAGCCATGCTCACTACAACCTTGGATTTACCAAGATGGGGTTCTATCAAGTCACCTTCCAAGCGATAGGTACATTGGCCGATGGTGATGTGATTGAAAGCGAGGACGTGACCTACTTCTTCCAAGTTGGAAACTCGGTTGATTCACTTGACGTCCAAAACGGACAATCCCAGCGTTCGTTTGTTCGCAACGTCGATCTTGTCTTCGGCCAAGAGGACGGATTAGCAGATCTGCTGCATGCAGGCCGCGTGCAGGTCACCAAGTTTAATCTGAATGGTGAAAACGGCGTTGCTTTGGCCTCGTCTGAGTACTCCGCAATTGTTGACGGCGATCGCTTGCGACTGGATTTCGGCATCCAGGGCATCGGTGGCAACCGGAACACCGTCGCCGGAGACGGGTATTACCGCATCGGCGTCGACATTGACGGTGACGGAACTATCGACACGTACAAGCACTTCTATCGATTGCTTGGCGATATGGATGGAAACCGTCGCGTCGATGGTCTTGATCGTTTGCGAGTCATGCGAGCTCAAGCAACCCAATCGCTTGACGGAGACGTCAACGGCGACGGAGTTGTCAATAGCGTGGACTTTGTGCTTTCATCAAGATCGCTCAATCGTCAGCTCGGAAGTAGCCTCTGGTTAGATGACTAACGCAGTGCCGCACAATGGTTCCTCTGGGCGTTGATTGAGCTCGCTCAGAACAACCGGGGAATTGGCCTCCCGATAAGTTTAGCTCAATTCGAACTCAATCTTCAAAAATAATTAATTCACAACATAGCAAAGGTAAATTTTATATGAGAACTCAAGTGTTCACAAAAATGGTAGCATCGTTCGCCGCGTTCGTATTCTTAGTTAGCGGAGCCGGTGAGATTCGAGCTGATCTCGTACTGAGTTTCGACGGCCCGCAAACTTTAGTGGCAGGGCAAAGTGCGACCTATAGTATTTATGGCTCCAGCGCTAGCGATCAATTGGATGGATTCTCACTGGTAATCGACACCGTTGGTTCGAGTGCTACTTTTGCAAACTCGCAAAGTAGTTCGTTTCTCTCTAATCCAGATTATATGTTCTTCGGTCGTAGCGGTAACGTCGCGACAAATCTGCCTGCAGTCACGTTTTCAGGCGCATCGTTAGTACTAGGAGATTTTTCGGACGATCAAAGCGGAATTCCGAATCCTGGTTTGAGCAATCCATTTCCATTTACGGGCACCCAACGCTTGCTTGGCCAGTTTGTGGTGGACGCTATTGCCGAAGGCGATTTTACGCTGCTCATTACACCATCGTTCACCAACGCAAACCTTGAAACGATCGCTGCTAGCCCGCTTTCCATCAGCGTTTCTGCCGTGCCCGAACCGTCAGCAATGTGCCTGATGGCAACTTGTGCAGGCGTCGTCGCGTGGAGAAGACGTCGAGCTCTTGGACGCTGTTGCAAAACGGTGGACGCCTAATTAATGTGATAACTCTGAATTTTATTCCCCAGGGATTTTATTGTGTGCATTTATTTGTTCTCACGATTGCAAAAGTCAATTGCATGCATGGTCTTCGCTTATTCACTATGTGGAGTTGTTCAGGGCGGAATAATCACATCGATCGAACCGTCGAGTGCAACGCTGCAAAGCGGATCATCGGCGACGTTAGATATCTTCATTTCGTCCAATGCGAATGACGCATTGGATTCGTTCTCGATTGTTCTTCGGATTGATGGTGGCGCTGGGCTGCGATTCTCCGCAAATCAGCAAGAGTCGCATCTGCTCGACAGCCGCTACGTATTCGCGAATCGAAGTTTTGCGACGTCGGTGTCGAACCCCACATCGACCGTCATAAATTCAAGCGAGCTTTTCTTATTCGATCTCACCGACAATGGGGCGGGGGGCCCGAACCCTCGAGATCTTGGGAGCAACACTTGGTTGTTGGGGACCGTTGACATCGACGCGGTTGGTGAAGGGTTTTTCCAAGTTTCCTTAGATGCCTTAACGCCTTCCTTTTTTGATGCGAGTACAGTCCCGATTTCGTTCTCGGGGGCATCAGCTTCAATTTCCGTTGCGGCCGTACCAGAGCCTGCCAGCGTCATGGTCCTAGGCGTCGGAGCTTTAGGAGTTGCAATAGTGCGACGGCGAAGAATGAAGCTCACGCGCTCTTCCCGTAGCTGCGTTCGCCTAGAACGCGGGTGAAGTTAAGACGACTTCCTGTAAAGGTGGTACGACTTCCTGAAAAGGTGGTACGACTTCCTGAAAAGGGTGCCACTGCTGGCTTGTCCAGCAGTGCTCGTGGCGCAACAGCAATGCTTTCAAACACGCCCCCGGCTTCTAGGCGAAGCCAGCTACGATGCGCTTGGTTGCGCGTGCTTCCGCCTGAAGGCGGTACTACGAACCGGTCCCTGAAAAGGGTGCCACTGCTGGCTTGTCCAGCAGTGCTCGTGGCGAAATGGCAAAGCTCTCAAACACGCTACCGGCTTCTAGGCGAAGCCAGCTACGACGCGCTTGTGCGTTGCGTCTGGATAGCTTTGCGCACGTCCCTACCTCTACCGGGCTTCGATCGGCCTATCCAATAACGGACCGATGCCTGCTTCGTTAAATGCTTCAATCTGAAAATAGTACGTCTCATCACGATCCAAAGTGCGGATGTACGTCTCGGACGCACCATAGATCATTTGGCTGCTGTATAACTTATCCGGCAAGACTCCCCAACGAACGGTATAGCCAGTAGCGTTAGGATCGACGGACCACTTTAGCCACGCATTGCGCTTCTCCGAATCGCCTCGCAGCACTACAAACCGCTCAACTTGCTTTGGCTTCGGCTTGTCGGCCAAACCGAAGATGCGTAGACCGCTGATAGCAAACTTACCGGTCGGCACATGTTCGTTTACCAATCGCACGAATCGCGCTTGCACCGGAGCTTCGAGCACTATCAGTGCATGCGGAGTGTCCTTGCGCCGAGTTGATTGGTCGCTGAGTACAGTCCAGGTGTGACCATCAATGGAGCTCATCAAACGAAACGCGTGGTAAAGTCCTGGCTGCTTGCCCATAATTTCAGCATCTTGGTCAGCATAGTTGATCTGCACTGCATAGACGTTTGAAATTTCGCCAAGATCACTTTCCAGCCATTCGTCGGACGCGTCTGATTCGGCAGACCAATACGTTTTGATGTCTTCATCGACTGCGAAATTCGCTTGAAATGCGCCGTACGTAGAAGATGCCTTTACCGGCTTGGCGTAGTTGAGCAACATCCAGCCAGTGCGACGAGTGTTCGGTAAAAGGCTGTCGACTCCTGTGAGCTTAGTGGGATAGTCGCCATACGCCGTGTCACTGTACATCGTTCCGTCGGAATCGAAGTAGGTCGGGAACAACGAAAGCCGGCGTTCAAAGTTGTTCTTGACGCAGATCGTTGACGTGGCAACATGCCACCAGTTCATGCTGTTATCTTGAAAAGTTGAACCATGGCCAGCCCCGTTGATAAAGCCACCTTGTTTGAGGCTGAATGGATTGTGCTGCTGATACTCAAAAGGGCCAGTCGGAGAACTACTTACGTAAACCCCATCGGCGTAGCCGCTAAACTCGGTCCCGGGCGCAGAATATTGTAAGTAATACTTGCCCGAATTCTTAGTCATCCAGGCGCCCTCGAGAAATGGCTTTAGGAAGGTATTATCGTGAGCTTCGCCAAAGCGTTCCCAG
This sequence comes from Njordella aestuarii, assembly GCF_056494165.1. Lineage (NCBI taxonomy): Bacteria > Pseudomonadati > Planctomycetota > Planctomycetia > Pirellulales > Pirellulaceae > Njordella > Njordella aestuarii. The sequence goes on along the minus strand of NZ_CM151397.1, from coordinate 3,513,318 downwards.
CCATGTCGATTATCTTGCAGCGTAAAGAGTTCGCGGAACCGCGTGTTTGGCAGAAGTGAGCTCGCGTCAATCTCTTGGCAATACAGCGGGAAAGTATTACTTGACCCGTGGTATAAGTATAACTTTCCATCGTCGTCGTGGAAGAAAGCTGGATCCCACGCGCCAACGGGAAATTCCGAAATCGCTTCAGTCCAATCATCAATTCGTGGATTCGTGCTTTTCCAAATCGGAAAGTCGGTTGTATAAGTGGAACCCAAAACGTACAGCGTATCATTCATGACCCAAGCCGCCGGAGCACACAATTCATCGTAGACTTTGTGGTGCGGCTTCAAGAATTTTCTAGGCACGAAGTTCCATTCGACTAAGTTTTCGCTCCACCAATATCCCCATTGGTTGGTAGAAAAAAGGTAGTAATCACCCCGAAAACTCACGATCACTGGATCTGCTGTCGTTCGATGCTTCCCTTGCAAAACGAAGTCCGGGATCGGACAGTAGCCATAATCAAGATCCATCGGGTTGCAGTAGATCTGATTTTGTCCATGCACGCTACAAGTTAAAGTGGCGAGCGTGCAAGCGGCAATCGCCAGGGACTTTATTATGGAATTCATCGTGCTGAGTACTAGTTCCGGGTGAAGTGGACATTTGGACGCGCGGGGTAATGCTTATGGGAAATTCTATTCTCGGGCTTCGACGCCGTTACGTCCGGCAGGTCAAAGTATGCGGAATTGCTTGAAAAACGACCTGGTGTTTACTTGTTTAACCAGCAGAATTGCATATTTTTTGCGATGGCAGTTGACATGAGCCCCTTAAATGCACAACATATGCAGAGAGTCCTTGGTCGGGCCAATTGTCATTTTTGAACGTCTTTGTACGAAACGGCTATGTTTCGCGTGGTTCGACCTGCAATCGTTTTGGTGCTAAGCGCTGTCCTGCTAACGGGACAGATGCCAGCGATGTTGCACGTCGCAACCTGCCATCAAGATGCTGAGGCGGAAGCGACCCAATCCACTCACGCGTGTTGTCACTGCGAACATACTGTCGGTGATACGTCGGATGGAGCGAAGAGCGATTCACGAGACGATTCGACACGTCCTCAACCGGAGCATGGCTCGCACGATGATTGTGCGGTATGCCATTCACTGGCGGCACCGAATGGCGTTGTAATAACGCTCGTTGTCATCCCGTCTGCGATACTTCGGACGTATGGTACTGCCGAAGTTCAAATCGACTTGCTCTCCGATGAGCGTTTTATTCTTCCGCATCTGCGCGGACCGCCATCTTCAAATTCTTCGTGCGGCGTTTCGTAGTTAACGAATCGCAGTTAACGAATCACAGGTTGCATTGGGCAGTCTAGATGATTCTGCGACTGCTAATGCCGCCTCTGTTGGAAAAGTTTAACGGTTGAGCTCTCCGGGTGAGTTGCTCTACCAATGCTTGCAGATTATTTGAGGATATGCTCCGCCATGCGCGGCGCTCCGGTTGAAGGTCCGACCAAACTGAATCGGTTCTTTCGAGTATGGCGGGGCTCCTCAATTTAATCCCCACTGACCAGTAATGTTTGCCATAAGGGATTTGTTCAGATGCGAACCACGATTATCAATCGACGAGCGTTCACTCTGGTGGAATTGTTGGTATGTATCGCCATTATTGGAATGCTCGCAGCACTGTTGCTTCCGGCAATCCAGCAAGCGCGTGAGGCGGCTCGCCGTGCAAATTGCACTAGCAATCTTCGCCAGATGGGCGTCGCGCTGCAAACATATCACGAAGCGTACAAATCGTTTCCCACTAACTATACAGGTTGCGGAGACGCGGAAGGAAATTCCGGAAGCGGTTTCTACAGCTGGATGGCTTTGCTACTTCCGTTTGTTGATCAGCGACCTCTGCACGACCAGATCGACTTTGATCTACCGTTAGCTGCAAAGGGACACTACTCGGCGACCGATGACTATTCGATTTATAGCCTTCCTCCGACGCATCCGAATGCGGCCGCAGCAAAGACATTAGTGCCAGTTTACCTTTGCCCTTCGGAGCCTGCGAAAAAGGTGCAACGTAATGGAGCCGAGCGATATGCACCGGCTAGTTATGTGGCAAACGTTGGATGGCCAAAGAATGCGTCGCTGCCTGGAAAGCGTGTTGCCCGCCAACAAAACGGGGCAATTGGCTTGAGCAATCCTGCTGTACAAAGTCAGTGGCAAACGCCGCTGGTAGGCTTTGAGGATTTCTTGGACGGTGCATCAAACACAGCGATTCTTTCCGAACGAGTGATTAATTCGGCCAAGCCAGTTACCACTTATTGGGGTGGAGAACTGATGCCCGAGGGAGTCCCGGAAAGTATGCAATCGTTTTGCGGTGGCTCCGTTACGACTCGTCCGCTTGATCGTTGGGTAGATGCATGCGCAGGAGTAACTCATGGTGATCCAAAGTATAGCATCAGGCAGGGGCATTCCTGGATTTCTGGGTGGACGTTCGTCAGCAACACTTACATGCACGTTATGCCGCCAGGAGCTCGAAGTTGCCATATTTATGGTGGCGAATTTGATGGAAACAATATCGTAACACCAAGCAGCCATCACATTGATGGTTTGAACGTTGCGATGGCCGACGGAAGCATTCGCTTTATTGCGAACTCTATTGACCTTCCAACGTGGTGGTCGATGGGAAGCCGAAACGATGGCGATGACGAAATTAGACAATAACTTTCCACGTACTCGTATTTAAATAAAGGTAATAGAATGAATAGACGGCTCTACTTTTTACTCGTGTGCTTCCTACTTACAGGTGTTACACAGTCGCCAGCTCTCTATGCGGACATTTTCGAATACACGTCCGGGCATGGTGATATTGGCCTCGAATTTCACGAGGGAGAATTTGAAATCCATTATCATTTTGGTGAAGATACGCATTTTGAACCTGACGAAGCCTACGTTCGCGTTTCCGACGCAGCAATCAACTCCTTTAACTTTGCACTGCCATTTTTAGGGCTGGGGGCGGATGAACAGTTTTGGCATCTGCCTCAGACCGGCGCTGACAGCCTAGGGATCCCAGATCTGGGTTTATCTCGAGCCGATTTGGTCGGTGCCAGCAACGTACGTTTCGCATTAAATGGATTTAGTGGGCCAGGAGAATTTTCGTTGTGGGAATGGGGAGCTACTCCAATCGCACGTTGGTCTACCGTTGACCCAAGTGTTTCTAACGAGTTTCAGCTTGTTGGCTCCCATTCACACTTTAACTGGGGCTTTACCGAAGCAGGGGTTTACGATCTGACAATTCAAGGGATGGCGACTATCGGTGGATTTGACTATAGCAGCGAAGGAACCTTCAGGTTCGCTGTCGGCTCTGCTACTGCGGTTCCGGAACCAGGCTCGATGGCCGTACTGAGCTTGGTTGCTGCATGTGGCTACGCTGTTAAACGCCGACGAGCTAAGCGAACGTTGCAGCAGCAATAGTTTTACTTTGCGAGTCAAATTTCAAGGGGGTGCGTGTCTACGCTCCCCTTTATTTTGCGCAGATAATTCTGAATTAGTCGGATGGCACGTGCTTCTATTCCGATGCGTTAAACGGTTCGAGATGCGTTAAGACGTCTCGCACCGTTGGGAATTGATGAACTAAGCGATTCCGGACTTCGTGTGCGATTACATGGCCTTCTTCGACACTGCTATGGCCGTCGACTTGAACATGAATATCGACAAAATACTCAATACCAGTCTTTCGTACCCAAAGCTTCTCAACTGCCCGGACCCCTTCTGTTTCCTCGGCGACCTTTCGCAATTGGCTAACATATTCAGGGTCAGCTTGTGGATCCAATAGTTCACTTGCACTGTTGCGGAAGAGCAGACTGCCTGACCAAAGTATCACGCCCGCTACTACGATTGCTGCGGCTTCGTCAGCCCAAATGAAGCTCGGACCAGCATAGCGAACGACTGCGAGACCTATGACAACGGCCATCGAACAAAGCGCGTCGCTCCGGTGATCCCATGCGTTCGCAATAATTACTGACGAACCTGTCTGCAATCCTATTCGTCGCGTGTAGTAGTAGAGCGACTCTTTGATAATGACATTGGCACCAGCGAGCCACAAAGTCCAAACAGGAGGTATTCCATGTGCGTTTTTGATATTCGAAATCGCTTCCCAGCCGACATACAATGCGGTCAATATAATCACGAGGGAAACGTGTGACGCAGCGACCGATTCAGCTCGAGTATGACCGTAAGGATGCAATTCATCAGGCGGACGCTGCGAATAAACCAATGCGACTAGTGTTGCGATCGATGTGAGGGCATCGCCCAGCGAGTTAACAGCGTCGGATATCAGCGCGATCGATCCACCAAGGATTCCGCCAACGAATTTGGCCGCACCAAGCGTCACATTGGTAACTAGACCAACAATGGTCGCCCGAATGGCGCTCCGGTAGATCGAATGAGGGGAGGTCGGCTGAATTGTTTGGTAGCGTCGTTCCGTCATTGCCAACTTTCCTATTCCACCGTCTCCATACTTGCGCCGCAGTGTTCACAAGATGGTAATAGTGAGTGACGGATCTTACCACACGTTGCGCAAGCCTGAAACAACGACGTGCTGCAAGCAGGGCACGTGTATGGCTCATCAGATGCGGCGGTAGTCGATGCAGCGATTGCACCCAAGTGTTTCCGCAAACTTCGACGTGTCCACGATCCAAACTTCAGTGGTCCCCGTTGAATTGGAAAATCACACTGGGGGCAAAGTAAGCTGGCATACGACTCTCGATATTGACTCTCTAGCGAACTGCGGTTCGGATGTGCCATCAGTCGAAGTAATTTAATCAAAACGGCAAGGCACACAGCAAGTGAGAGTAAAATCAGAACGTAGCGAAAGAATATCGCAGGAAAGTGGTCGTGCATCACCAAAATCACACGAAGCGAAACAGCGGCGCCGATAGCGTAGACTAGGGTCGCATAGCTACTGCGAGCTTTCTTTGCGAAAAGCCAGCCACAAGCGAGCAACAATGGTACTAAAATAGCCAGCTTGTAAGCAGCCAACCGCCACTGATGCGCGGCGTATTGACGGGAGTACAGTTGTAAGGTCGGTTCACTTGCAACGTTGATCCTACTTTCTAAATCGACTTGACCTTCTCTCAATGCAATTAATTGGTCATTCAGAATGCTAAGCTTCGAATTCAACTCTTGGGCATTGCGTTGCGTCTCTAAAAAAATTTGGAGATTCTCAGTCATCGCTTGTTGCTGTTCGTCGCTGAGCGGTTGCTTCGTCTCTGTTGCCACTCGCTGCAGTTCCAGTAACTGAGTGATCATCTGCTGCGAGTCGCTCACCGTTTGCATCAAGAGTCTTCGCTGTTCACCTACGGATGCAATTTGCTTTTGCAGATCGCTTTCGAGTTTGTAGTTCGCCGTACGCTGCGATTGAAGTTCAGCAGGTATCGCGAGTTGAAGCATCGTAGCGAGGTTGGGCCCTTCAATTCGGTCAACATCACGTAGAACGTAGCCTAACAACCAGAAGCTAAGAATCGAAACGGCAACACCAAATCCCCAGACCGTCAGACGAAGGAAGAACGAACCCTTGAGCTTTTTGGCTTGCATGGCAATTTCTCTGGTTAGTTTTGCGACGACTTTAGAAGCGGCGAGTTACGGAAATTCGCTTTCGGGCTACGTCGACTTCTAATACTTTGACTTTCACAATGTCGCCAACCGAAACTACCTCGCTCGCATCTTTAACAAACTGATTAGAAAGTTGCGAGATGTGCATGAGCGCGTCTTGATGAACCCCAATATCGACGAACGCTCCGAAGTGAGTCACATTGGTAATGACACCTTCCAGTATCATACCCGTTTTCACGTGCTCCATTTCGTTCACGTTTTCATCGAACTTTACAAAACGAAATTCGCTGCGAGGATCTCGCCCGGGTTTGGATAGTTCACTAATGATGTCAAGCAAAGTAAGCTTTCCGACGCTCGAATCGACGAAATCATCGGCGTTTAACTTGCTCGTCAAGGCGGCATTCCCGATTAGACCAGAAGCGTCACAATTCAGTTTTTCGGCCATTCGCTTAACCACGACGTAGCTCTCAGGATGCACCGCCGAATTGTCCAACGGCTGCCGTCCGCCTCGTATTCGCAAAAAGCCTGCGCTCTGCTCGAAGGCTTTTTTACCCAGCTTTGGAACTTTCAATAGTTCGCTACGATCAGTAAAACGCCCGTGTTCGTCTCGGAAAGCGACAATATTTTCAGCCAGTTTCGGACCGATACCTGCGACATGCGATAGCAACGGTACACTGGCCATATTCACGTCGACGCCCACACTGTTGACGCAGGATTCGACGATTCTATCTAAACACTTGCGCAGGAGTGTTTGATTCACGTCGTGTTGATACTGTCCAACTCCAATCGATTTAGGATCGGTCTTAACAAGCTCCGCAAGCGGATCCTGAAGTCTTCGAGCAATACTGATCGCACCTCGCACAGTGATATCAAGGTCAGGAAATTCTTTCACTGCAATTTCGCTGGCGGAATAGATTGACGCCCCTGATTCACTGACCGTGACTTTAATGACTTTGAGCTGATGCTTTTTCAGTACCATGCTCACAAACTCGTCCGTCTCCCGCGACGCGGTACCATTGCCAATCGCAATCATCTCGACGGCATATTTTTGGATTAGAGCCAACAACTCCTTTTCCGCAGAAGCAACATCGCTCTTCGGGGGAGTCGGATAGATGGCGGTGCTATGAAGGAATTTGCCGGTGCCGTCAACGACCGCTATTTTACAGCCTGTCCTAAATCCTGGATCGATTCCCAAAGTGACGCGTGGGCCTGCCGGTGCAGCCATTAGGAGTTCGTAAAGATTCTTGCCGAATACGGCGATCGCTTCTTCGTCGGCTTTTTCTTTCAACGATTGGAGAACCGTAGATTGAGCATGAGGCATCAGCAGCCGATCAAAACAGTCTCCAACCGTGTCGCTTAATGCCGTAAAAAACTCGAACCGGCGGTTGTGAAGCAGTTTTGCCTTCAAGTCAGCAACGCAAGCGTCACGATCTGGCTCAACGGCGACGCGCAGAATGCCCAAGGCTTCTCCACGCAAGATTGCGAGGACTCGGTGCGAGGGGATTCGACGCACTGGCTCTTTAAAATCCAAGTACTGTTCAAATTTCTCGGCTTCTTCTTTTTTGCCACGTTTGACTTGTGACGAGAGCATTCCTGAATCAAATGTTCGTTTGATCAGATGTTGCCGATTCTGAAGATCATCGGACCAGCTTTCTGCAACGATGTCCAATGCACCTTGCAGCACTGCATCGGTACTGACTAGCTCTTTGTTAGGATCAACATACCGCTGCAATAACGCGAGCTTGTCACAATTCAACGGTTGCTGCGCAAGTAAGATGTCTGCCAGCGGTTGTAAACCGCGCTCACGGGCGGCCATAGCTCGCGTTTTGCGCTTTGGCTTATACGGCAAGTAGATCGCTTCGAGTTCTTCGATGGTAGAACAAAGTTCGATCTGATTCTTGAGTTCCGTAGTTAACAGGTTCTGCTCTTCGATCGACTTGAGCACCGTTACTCGCCGCGCAGCCAGCGTTCGGGCCTTTTCCAATGCATCTTCGATAGCACGCAACTGAGTTTCATCCAGAGCCTGAGTTGCTTCCTTTCGGTATCGAGCGATAAACGGCACGGTGTTCCCCGCTTCGAACAGTTCGATCGCGACTTGGACTCGCTTCACATCGATCTTGAGGTCATGTGCAATCTGGTGAGATACCGTTTCGAAAAGTTTGGCCATCTTATTATTTCTTGCGCGATGCTTGTTCGATGAAATGTCGTACTGCTCTTCCACTGACAGTCGACTTAGCATACAGCTCTTGAGCAATCATTTGAATAGCCGTCGCAAGCGTTTCCTCGGCCAGTAGGTGAGTCGTTTTGTCTAAAAGCCGTTGTTCAAGGCGTTCAAGCTGCCGTTCAGAGCCGGCGCGATCGAGCATCAAACGCCGCACATTACGAAGGTCTTGCGCAGCGCCTTGCTCGCACAGATGGCCTGTTAATTGTGATTCTGCTACTAAGCCAGCCAGCAGAATCAATGCTTCATCTTCCAACCAATCTTTGGTCGCTTTTGATCGCCCCTTTTTGACTTCGCATTGCCCCAATCGCCGGCCTCCTGTAGCGAGGTAGCCCGCGTTGATAGTCACTTTGTGAACTGGTCGACCCAGAGTCACTGCCATCACCGCATGTCCAGCCTCGTGGTAGGCTGTCGCCATGCGTTCAGCGTCTATTTTTTCTGTTTCCAACGTACCGGAAAGTTGGACATTGGGTTTTTCGGATGACATAAGTTCTCGGAGGAGCAACGAAGTAGCTGGTTGCGGGCGTTGTTGCAACCAGCCTGAACTTAATATCATACCGCGAATCGATCAGCGAGGTAGCTTAGGATCGCTACAGTCATCTGTAAATTCAGGCAGGACTCGCCGATGTGCCAGACCTACATCGCTAAACATCTTGCTTAACCCTGTCATCAACTTGTGCCATTGGTCGATCAGCTCCGGTACTTCAAAGGTTCCTGCATCGGTTCGACCATGGCCACGTTCGCTAACAGAAACCGATGTTCCAAGATGAAGAAGTGCCTCCAGCACGAGATGATCACGTCGTTCCTGTTCCGTAAGTTGTTCGTCTTCGTAGATCCACACATGTGTACCAAACGCTTCGTCAATCAACCGCATGGCAGCATGTTGTGCGCACGAAGCAGTCGTCACGAGTGATTGAGACCCACATTCGACATAATACTTTGACATCGTATGACTTCCTTGATCTAACGGACTCGATAAGTGGCTAAAAGGCAGGCTTTTAAGCCGCACTGCCTTTCGATACCCATATCATCGCGAGCCCAGTGACACGTCTGGTCACTCATCGGTCGAATATTGTTTTTCTAGCAGAATTCTTCCGGCACGATCTTCAAAGCGTCAGCTCAGAATGTCTCGAACGATGTTGCCATGCACATCCGTCAAGCGATAATCGCGACCGGCATGCCGATAGGTTAATCGCGTGTGGTCCATACCCATCAAGTGCAGAATCGTTGCATGAAAATCGTGAACGTGAACTCGATTTTCCGCCACAGTCGCGGCCAATTCATCCGTCGCGCCAAAAGACATTCCGCCTCGCACGCCAGCTCCAGCCATCCACGATGAAAAACATGCGCTGTGGTGGCCGCGTCCATCCTTGCCATCAACGCCAGGGGTACGACCGAACTCCGTCGTCCACACGACCAAGGTATCTTCAAGCATTCCACGTTGCTTTAGGTCGGCAATCAGCGCGGCGATAGGCTGATCGATCGCCTTGGCATGTTGAGCATGTTCGCCCATATTGCTGTGCTGGTCCCAGTTGTGACTTGAGCTACCATCGATCAGCTCAATAAATCGAACTCCCCGCTCCGCCAGTCGCCTCGCCACCAAGCACTTCCAGGCGAAGGTCTCCGTCTCTTTTTGGTTAATGCCATACAAGTCCTGAGTAGCTTGCGTTTCTTGCTGAATATCGAACGCCTCCTGCGCTTCTGTTTGCATATGAAATGCTGTTTCGAAGGTTCGAATGCGGGCAGCAAGCTCTTGATCATTCTCGCGAGTTACCAAATGTTGCTTGTTCAAGGAATTGACCAAGCTCAACTCAAGCCGTTGGATCTCCTCCTCCGGCGTACGGCGTTCGAGGTCGACGATCGGCTCTTTGCCAGGAACAACTCGGACACCTTGATGATATGCCGGAAGAAAGTCATTGGCATACACTTGAGTACCCGCGTAAGGCATCTGTGCTGCCAGCACCACAAATGACGGCAAGTTGCTGTTCACTGTTCCTAAACCGTAGCTTACCCAAGAACCAATGCTTGGACGCGAGAAGAAGAATGACCCCGTGTGCATTGCCAAGGTCGCTTGGTAGTGTTCGTTGTCATCTGACTTCATCGATTTTATCAAGCAGATGTCGTCCATGCGGTCGCGGATGTGCGGAAACAAGTCGCTGACGAGGGTGCCGCATTTCCCTCCAGGCCGAAATTCCCACAGCGGTTTCAACAAGGTCCGCTGCTGGTTTGAGAGCCCGCCCCCAATTCCCGTCGTCTTACCATCAGCCTTGAAAAGTTCAGGCTTGTGGTCAAATGCATCCATATGCGAAACGCCTCCATTTGAAAAAATGAAGATGATGCGTTTTGCTTTTGCCCGAAAATGTGGCTCTTTCGGAGACAGGGGGTCGTTAGCGTTCTCTGAGTTCGAAATGCCGTCCGCCATCAACTGCGATAGCAGGCCAGGCATGAGCATTGAGCCTGCGACCATGCTATGAATCAAGTGTCGTCGATTTGGGACGATTGCCATATTTCAACTCTAGTGTTAATCGATGTAAACGAATTCGTTCGTACGAAAGAGGGATCGGATAACCGCTTCCCAGGCCAGTAGGTCAAGCTGATCTGACGCAACGTTCTGACCTTCGTAGACATGCCGGATATTGGCAAGATAATTTTGTGATTCGGTCTGTTCTTCGCTGTTGACGGTCCGGCAAAAGATGAGCTCCCAAGCCTTCTTGATACGAGCTTCGTCCGTCGCTTGGGTTTCCAATAACTGTTTCGCGAGGCCTGTCGCCTGCTCGTGGACGAATTTGTCGTTCAGCAAATAGAGCGCTTGCAATGGAGTTGTGCTGATTCCCCGCAGCGCCGTACTCGTAGCAGGATCAGGACCATCGAAAATCGCGAGATACGGATGCCGCTGGATTCGCTGCGTCATCAAATATACGCTTCGCCGATTAGACTCATAAACCGCCTTGAATGGATTATGTTGCGTAAATTTCCATTCCGATTGCGGTGGAAATGGATGCGCTTCGCCAGGAGTCAAGTCTAAGTTCCCACCTAACATTAGAAGCGTATCACGAATCGATTCCGCATCTAAACGATGGCGTGGATACGAGCTAAGCAGCGTGTTCGCAGGATCGATGTCGGCGAGCTTCGGATGTTTGATCGAACTAAGTCGGTAGGTTCGCGATAGCATGATAACGCGATGGAGGTGCTTTAATGACCAACCATGTTCCATTAGTTCGCTTGCGAGCAAATCAAGCAATTCTGGATGAGTCGCAGGTTTACCTTGCCTGCCAAAGTCGTTGGGGGTAGGCACAATACCACTTCCAAAATGGTACTGCCAAACGCGATTGGCGATGACTCTCGCTGTGAGCGGATTTTTACGATCAACAATCCATTCGGCAAGCTGCAAACGCCCACTCGACGTGTCTGCGACTGGCAGTTCTTCGCCACCGAGTACCGATAAGAATCGGCGTTGTACGATGTCGCCCGGTTTGCCTGGATCGCCTTTCAACTGAACAGCCACGTCTTCGATCGATTGACTTTCCGCAACAGCATAAATCGTTTGAAAAGGTAATGGTTTGGACTGGTGCTGGTTCAGCAATTCTTTCGCAGTCGTCAGCGCTTTTTCCAGTTCCTCTTTTACAACATCAGTGCTTGCATCATTCACATCCTTTTCAGCTTTCTTTACGGCCGATTTCAATCGCTCCGTTTCAGCTTTGTGTTGCTCTTCATAAGCGTTTAGTTCGTTCTCCGCGGCCAGAACGACAAAATTTCGCTGTTTCTGATCGAGTTCGATACCTGGCCATGGATACCGGGTACTGTGAAAGATTCCGTACAAGGCGTAGTAGTCTTCCGCGGTGACTGGGTCAAACTTGTGGTTATGACATCGCGCACAGTTGATGGTTGTCGCAAGAAAAGTCTTGCCTAGGTTGTCGAGCGTATCTTCTATGGTCAAGTGCTGGGGATAATCGTCGACTCGAGAACCAAATCGCCGCGCATTGGAAATATAACCGGTCGCGATTAAACGTTCGCGCCGCTGAGTTTCACTGTCGCTTTCAAGCAAATCACCGGCAAGTTGCTCACGTACGAACTGATCGTAAGGCAGGTCTCTATTGAAGGCATCGATTACCCAATTTCGATAGAGGTGCATTTGCGGTATCGGGAAATCGGAATTGTCTCCCGCCGTGTCACTGTAGCGAACTATATCTAACCAGTGACGTCCCCATCGTTCACCATAATGTTTCGAAGACAGTAACCGATCGATCAGCTTCTCATACGCATTTGCGGTATCGTCGGCTAAAAACGCGGCGACTTCTTCGGGCGTCGGCGGCAAACCTATCAAGTCGTAGGTGGCACGTCGAATCAGCTGCAGTTTTTCGGCGTCGGGCGCTGGCGCGAGTCCGGCCGCTTCAATTTTCGCCAAGATGAACTTATCAAGGTCGGCGGTCGCCCATTCTCCGTCTGCTACAGCGGGAGGTGGTGAAGTGCTCAAGGGCCGAAGCGACCAAAAATCGCGAGCCTGTTCCCAATCGATTTCCGATCGTGCCTTCAATACCGCGATCGTATCCTCCGTTCGAGGATCAGGCGCTCGCATTCTAACCCACTTCTCAAGATCAGCGATTTGTTCGATTGATAATTCTTCGTCAGGCGGCATCGCAAGATCCGGCAGTTTGCGACGCACCGCTTTAATGAGCAAGCTTTCCTCTGCATTGCCTGGTAGAATCGCGCGATCTGTATCACCACCCTTCATGATCCCAACGCGGGAGTCAAGCAAGAGCCCGCCATCAGGTTCGCCGGCTTCGATGCTATGGCAACTGTAGCATTTGTCGATTAGTAAAGGGCGAATTTTACTTTCAAAAAAGTGGAGCTGAGTGTCTGTCAACTCCGTTGCGAACTGTCGATCGTATGGATCGGGTACGTTACCATCACCGGACCAAATCTCAAGCCCTGAGAAATTGGCTGCACCACCAAATGCACCTACCTGAATTGTTCCATCACGCACAACAGTTCGCCAAGGTCCTAATCGCTTCCACTGCCCCGCACTTCCGCTGTTATGCTCGAGCACAACCGTGCGTTTATTTAAGTTAATTGCGAATTTTTCTGGATTGTTGTCTTCCCAGCAGTAGAGAAAAACCTGATACACCCCGGGCGGAACATTTTGCAGTTCGACTTTGAAGTCGGAGCCCCAACGGCTACTGCGAATCATCTTTGCTCGCTGCGGATCTGTCGCGGGGACTAGCTGAATCTCTTGGCTATCAAACGCACTCGATTTCGAAACCACATCTGGCGTATCGCCCGCTTCCCAGTTCTGATCGTCAATTGTGAGGGCCGGGCCATTTAAATTAATTGCACGAAAGAACGTCGCAGAACTGTCTCCCGACGACTCCCCAAGAGCTTCAGAATTGTTAAGCACACACTGGAATATACAGAACAATAGCGCAGCAAAATACGTCAGGCGGTAGGTGGGCATAACCTGATTCACAAGGTGGGAAGGGAATGTCGAACCTCCACATTGTAAATTGAGTGTCGTTGAATGACATCGTGGCAATCAAAATTTTGTCTTTCACATTGATCGTACGCAAAAAACACAGCCAAATCCCTGGCATGAAGATTGCTTTAACAAGCTTTCGAATCGACCAGCCTTGAAACCACAAGAACGTTTCCCTGGCGATAATTAACGGCATTAAGGAACAAATAATGAGTAAGGCTTTGCGAGGACTAGTGGCTGGCTTCGGTGCATGGAAACTGGGCGGTGGATGTTTCTCGACTATCTTGATTTTTATTTTGCTATGGTGGCTACTTGGGAATTTCGGAATGTTTCAATAGGCCAGTGATCTTCGCCGCTCGCCGACCTTTTCCAGTTGTCGCGGAGCGTCTAGGGATTTTCTTCGCCTACGTGTGCAAGAATCGCGTGGCCCTTTGTGAGCCACGCTGCAGCAAACGCCCACACTGCGATCCACTCCATCCAGAATAGAAAGTTCCACCGCGTCAGTGTCTCTTTCAATTCGCCATACACGATGAAGAGGTAAACACCCATGACGAACATGCTGCCCAGGATAGTTAACCCGCTCAGGCGATAGATTGCATCGCGTTTCTCTTCAAGCGATTTGATGCTCACTCCCAAATGAGTGCGTGGAAAATGGTATAGCGAGTAAATTGCAAGAGTCGTAAAGAACGTTCCTCCTGCTAGAGTGTGCACGTACCCGACCAGAGTTGATTGCCTCAGTGGATCGCTGTTGGCATCGAGTGGGAACAAAGCAACGCTTATTGCTGACGCGCACGCAAAGTTGCCAGTCCAGTTCTCGCCCGTGTCGTAGCCGCGATAACAAAATAGGAAGATTCCAATTGAGCACATTACCCCTACAAAGACATCGCGAAGCGCCGTGTGGTAGTAGCTGCTCATATTTTCTTGGATCTCAATTCCAAAAAACATCCACCCGACGGGCCCCAGAAGCACCGGCAGTGAAAAGCCTAGAACACCAAGCGCTCTCCGAATTCCGAGATATGAAAGAACTAAACTTCGCGTAGGTGAATCTGAATCAACTTGAGTTGAGGTAGACAATGGGAAACGCTCGCGGCAGGTAATTTAGAAACTAGGTTCAGTTGCGCACGCTCTAGCTCCAGAGACTTGAAACATACCAACTCAAGCGTCCGAAGGCATTTTTTGTGCCTTTTCTCTGAACTTAGCCGGCGGTGCTGAAAAGTGCTACAAATTCAGCCAAGATCATTGCCGTTGCGCCCCAAACGAATTGGTCGCCGACGCGAAAACCGGGCGCGTCATAGTAGCTTGTTCCGCGCTGCATCGTCGCGATATGATAGTTATCGATGTTCTTCAGCATGTCGAGCGATGTCCAGATGAGCCGTGCTACCTCGTCAGGATTAGGCGTAAAGGTCGGTTCTCCGGTGCAAACTGCGAGGAACGGTTGGACGCGGTGATTGCTTCCATAAACGTACAGAGGTGTGAGCGGCGCGAGTAACTCTATATCGGTCCCTTCCACTCCCAATTCCTCTCGAAACTCTCGAATCGCACCAAACCAAGGGTTCTCGTTTGTCTCCAGTCGTCCACCTGGAAGCGAAACTTGCCCCCGATGGTCTCCAACTGTTTCGCTTCGCAGTGTCAATGGAAGCGACCAGACTCCATCTCGAAGTACCAACGCAAGTATAACTGCGGCGTCGTGCGCGTTGGCGGGCACTGGACCATGATGTCGTCCATAAGCCATTTCAGGCGCAAATTTTCGATGAACAGCGACACCAGGAAGCGGATGGCGGCATCGTTGCCTAAGCAATTGCATGGATTCTTGTGGCATAACAATAAGTTGCATCTATCTAAAGTCTGATCATTTGAAAAACAGCGTATGTTTCGTTCTCATACAATATTGGCAACGTAAGTGGTGAGGGGTCTGTTCGCTTGTCTTGTAGTATATAGTCGAAATGATATGAACGAGATAAGTCGATGGCTCGCACCATGTTTAACTGCTTCGGTCCGCCACGATCATCGGTAGGAAAAACCGCGTGGATTCGATCGAACCATTCCAGCAAATCAGCCGCATTTTGTGGCGAATCCTTCCAACATACAACTTCGGAGCGATGCGCGTACCACTTGAACGTCTGTTGATTTCGAGGCGTCAACCACAGCGACGTGGCCGGGCTGCGGTTTTTTATCCAATTACAGACGGATCGCCAATCTTGATAAATAGACTGATTTTGCACGGGGCTTCGACCACTTATCAACAGCGACTTCTCGTCTGCCGGCGGAACAACCGCGTTCTTGGCCGAAACATACTGGAACCAAAGTAAGTAACTCCCGGGAACCAACAAGAATAGCCAACACGCGGATCGCAGCCAAAAAACAGAAGCAGCCGATTTTTCGCACAAAGCGATGGTGTTGAGCGTTGAAAGTGTGAAGATACAGATCAGCACCGGCCATGAGACATCGTTCCAGCGAAACCAGTAGTAGCGAAGCAAGTTCGCGGCCCAATTGGTAGCCCATTCACCGAGAGCTGCATCGATCGCAATCCCCGCTGCTGCTAAGACTGGTCCGATGAGACACGTTAAAATTAACAGGTTCGAATCGACGAAACGCTTTCCAGCCGCTGGCCTTGTATCAATATTCGTCACCACCAAGCGGCTTCGCAAAAAGTGGGACGCTGCACCAACCACACAAGTCAACGCAATCAAGATCAAATGTGACTGAACGCGAAAGTCCGAAAAGCCTCGGAAAGTTAAATGATGTGGTAACCGAGTGTAAACGTAAATGATTGCGGCCCTGTCTGCCATTGCCGGCTCAACTCCACGATTGAGCGCTAACGCCGGGACAAGTCCGACTAGCAGGAACGCCAGTCCTATTGAAATGCAGAGGATCAAACGCGCTTGGTCGAGCTTCGACGTTGGCTGCGATCTTGTCGTGGATTCCGAAGTTGTACGAACGCGAAGAAACCTGCGCAAGACTGCTCTTGAGACAAAAGCAAGGCCGAGCGAGATGGCTATCCAACCGCCTGTAACGACGTGAAACGCACAAGCGATGCCGAAACAAATGAATGTCCATGACCAATCATGACGCATTGCTTTTGCTAGGGCAAAGAAGGAAAAAGCGTAGGCCACCGTTTTAGACTCGCAACCGCCAACAATCCATTCGCCAGACAAATGTCCCCAGTGAGAGGCAGCTAGAAACAAAGGAGCGGACGCAGCGCCGGCCAATCGCAACGGGGATAGCGTTCTGGCCAATGAAGACCAGCTTGCCGCGAGAAGTGCCCAGCAGATGAATCTGCCGATCCAGGCTGCTATCGGCAACGAAAAGAACTTGGTCGCGATTCCAAAGGTGGCGAAGAAGAACCAGTGCGCATCGGCCGACGATAGGAACAAATCGTCGGGGCAGAAGCTTGGATCCCAAAAATTTTTCGCTTTGGTCAAATAGTGAGACTCGTTTACGTTTGGCGTAAGCGTGCCTCCGTAGATCAGAAACATGCAGAATACAATCCAGGCATCTAAGCATCGATTCCAGTATCGATGCTCGCTATCCGTTTCTAACCGCGCCTTCATCTTGAACATCTAACCACTTGCCCGATCTTCGTTTCTTCCCAATTGTTTCCTTATGGTGTCAAGTCGAGAAGCCAGTTCCGTTTCAAAGCCTCGGTCGGTCGGATGATAAAACCGTTTGTCAACGCCAAGATACTCTTGCGCTGCAACACCGCTCGCGGCATCGTGAGCATACTGGTAGCCTTCGCCGTGGCCGAATGTCTTGGAGCCTGCATAATGGCCATCGCGCAAGTGCTTTGGAACAGGTATCGTTGTACCGTCGCGAACTTCTTTGCGAGCTTGTGATATCGCAGTGGTCGCCGCATTGCTTTTCGGCGCCAGTGCAAGATAAATAACGCACTGCGACAACGTTAATTGGCACTCGGGCAAACCGATGAACTCGCAAGCCTGCATGGCCGCCACAGCAATTGGTAACGCTTGAGGGTCGGCATTTCCGATGTCTTCCGAGGCTAGGATCACTAGTCGTCGGCACAAGAACCGAATATCCTCACCGCTCTCCAAGGCGGTGGCCAGCCAGTAGAGCGACGCGTCGACGTCCGAGCCGCGTATGCTTTTAATTAAGGCACTCGCGAGATCGTAGTGCTCGTTGCCACTGCGATCAAAGCGGATTGCTTTCTGTTGTACCGATTCGCGTATCGTTTCTTCGTCGATCGTATGCTGGCTGGGAGGCAGCGACAGAACGGCGATCTCAATCGCTCCAAGAGCTCGTCGCGCGTCCCCGTCGACCAAAGTCGCCAAATAGTCGAGAGACGAATCGTCAATCTTAAGTCTTCGCTTGCCAAAACCCCGTTCACTGTCCGAGAGTGCCCGGGCGATTATTTCTTTGATGTCAGATGGCTGCAGCGACTGAAGTTCAAAAATTTGGGAGCGGCTCAGCAATGCATCATTAATCGCGAAGAATGGATTACTGGTGGTGGCTCCGATCAACGTAACGATGCCTGATTCAACATCGGGAAGTAATGCATCCTGTTGTGATCTGTTAAAGCGATGAATTTCGTCAAGGAACAGAATTGGTCGTCGCCCAGTCGCGGCGACACGATCGGCCGCCCAGGCCAACACTTCACGAACATCCTTAACCGACGCCGTAACGGCACTAAGCGAGCGAAACTCTCCGCTCGTTTCCTTTGCCAATATGCGAGCAAGCGTCGTTTTCCCCGTGCCAGGAGGCCCATACAAAATGATGGAACCAAGCCGGTCGCTTTGCACCAGCCTTCGTAATAATTTTCCTTCGGCGAGTATATGCTGCTGCCCGACGACTTCCTCTAGCGTTCGCGGTCGCATACGGCTAGCCAACGGTTCATTGGCCGCATAGTTCTTCTCTTCGAGCCCAGCAAAAAGGTTCATTCTTCTTCCGCTTGCTCCACGGGGAGTCGCAGGCAGACGGCCTCTTCAGGATTACGGATTATCAAAAGGTTGCCTGCGAGCGTCGGAATATTCCACGTCACACCGTCGACCACTTTTATCCTCGCAAGTTCCTGCATATTTTCAGGCTCCGTTGCTACCACAATCAGTTCACCATCTTCACTGGAGATTAGCAGTTTGTCTCCAGATAAGATAACTTGGCCATGCCCAAAACGTCCCTTCATCCACTTCCGCTTGCCTGTCTCAAGATCAACACATTCCAGCTTTCCATCATTTAAGCCGTATGCGAATCCTTCGTGAACGATCGCCGAAGTCAATTTCGTTTTTAGAGATTTAGAGTTCGACCATTTCACGGAAACCGTCCAAAATTCATTGTCCTGGCGAACTTCGATTCGCTCGCAACCGCGTAGGTAGCCCTTGCTCAAGAGCAGCGAAGTGTCATCGATTTGCGCTACTTGCGACGTACTCGCGTCCCCCGAACTCTTGCTGGCCCAGGGATGATTCCAAAGCAATGCTCCATTCTCGGGGGAATAGCCCGCCACGTGCATTTCGCTGACTTGTACAATCTGCAATACACCATCAGTGGTTAAGAGTTGCGGTGAAGAGTAGCTGATCTGATCGTTGCCGTTAGTCCAAGCGACTTCTCCAGTATTCACGTCAAATGCCGCCAAAGTTTTTAGATCTTGATTTGGATCGCCTCCTTGAGGCAAAACGACTCGATCCGACACAATAAGCGGAGAACCACTTCGCGCCCAGGAGACAAACTTTTCGAAATCGACTTGGTTTAGTTTCGTGTCTTTCAACAAATCGCGCTGCCACTTCACTTCGCCAGTTGTTAGATCAGCGGCGATTACTTTTCCGATGGAGCTGAGCCCAACGACAGTGCCATTGTGAATTACAGGTGTTGTGCGCGGACCATGACCACCCATTGGATGAAAATGGGTGCCTTGCGTCTGAGCGGCCCATAACGGCTTTCCACTATCCAATCGAATCGCTAACAGTTGCTCGATTTCGCTGCCTGCCGGTTGTTCCATCGTGACCGCGATACCGTCCTTAACAGCAAAACTGGACCAGCCATAGCCAATGGGAATCCGCCAAAGTTCTTCCGGTGGGTTCGACTGCCAGTCGGTTTTCAGTCCTATATCTGGGTGCTTGCCGTCACGACTGTCTCCGAAAAACTGAGATGAGCTGACCGAAGTGAACTCCGCTGCAATGTCTTGCAAGGGCTCCGTTTGTGAGGCAGGCGATGTACCCGGTTCAAGTTGCCCATCCTGAGCCGTTCCCGCTGGCCGACTGGCAATTTCAGAAGAGATCGATTGCGAGCGTACGGACGATCGCGAGCGAAACTGCGGAACGAGTTCTGCGTTGAAGCCCTCGAAGCGATACATTGCTACGAACACCAATGCGAAAACAAGCGGTGTCACAGCGATTAGAATTCTTGCAACGATCGGTATCGCCCGTCGGCGTAACAACCAAAAGTAAAAGATCGTCAGTGAAAAGAGCGTTCCGATAGCGAACGCAACATTGGAAGCTGAATTGTCATATGCTCCCAGGAACCGGCTGATAGTGTATCCGATCAAGAAGACGCAGGCGGCAAATATCGGGCCTAGCAGTCCCCAGAATGATCGTTGCTTGCCCCGACGCTTCCGCTGCGGTTCGCCGTTTGTCGCGTCTTCACTCATGAGTCACTCAAATTGCCGTTACGAAAAAGCCAGTCCTTTTATTAGGCCGAAGCGTTCAAGCTGAACAGCCACCGGCCTTAGCTTATCGTAACTCTGAGTCGCAATATCGAATAGGCTAATCGACCGCCGACGACTGCCCTATCGCAACGAATACCTATAAAGTTTCTTGTTCGAGCGGATATAGATCGAACCTCCGTCGATGGCTGGAGTCGCCGCAAAGGACTCGTCCGAACCGATTTGGGACACACCGAGCGATTCAAGTTCCGACTTGGCAGCGATCACGTGTAAAACACCCGCATTAGTGATGTAAAAAATCTTGCCATCAGCCGCAATCGGCGACGAGTAATCCGTGCCTCGTCCGCGGCCGCCGCCGCTTCCACCAGCGGCGGGAGGTGCCGGTAGGCGACCTTGGAAGACTTCTTTGCCAGTTGCCGCATCAATGCAACTCGCGATTCCACCACTGATGCTATAAATCTTTCCGTCGTACAGCAGTGGAGTTGCGAAGCGACCACTCTGGTTTCCCGTCCAGAGAATACTGTCTTTAGTAACGTCTCCCTTGCCGGTTGCTTTGATTGCGATCGCGCCAGCTCCGCGACCTTCGATTGCGTAGACCGTTTCATTACCTACAATAACGCTCGAGTTGAATTGGTCGCTTTCCACCGCTTCGGCGTACCATCTCAGCTTTCCGGTCTGAGCGTCAATCGACCATATCTCGTAGGGAGCTCCAATAATCACCTGGGATGTTTCGCCCGTTTTGCTGACCGTTGCAGGTGTCCCCCAGACATCACCGAACGAATCTGAAGCTGCCCGCCAAGCTTCTTCGCCGGTGCGTTTATCAAGGGCGACGATCGCTCGCGACTCCGGGCCAGCGGTGACGATTATCAAGTCGTCCACCATGATGGGACTTGAAGAAGAACCCCATTTTCGAGGATCCGACTGCGAGCCGACGGTCTTGTTCCATAATTGATTGCCGTTCAGGTCCCAAGCATAAACGCCCGACTTTCCAAAAAATGCATAGACATTCTCGCCGTCTGAAACTGGCGTGTGGGAGGCATAACCATGGGATGGAATTCCCATTCCATCGTAGGTATCTTCGGGTTGCGCCGCCAGAACGTCACGGTGCCAAAGCTCACGGCCACTCTCTGCTTCAAAACAGTAAATGGAACGCACTAGGTCCGCAATTGAACCGTCGCGCGACGGTTCCCCATAGCCGGAATACACCGTGAGTATAACTTTGTCCCCAACGATGATGGGCGACGACACGCCTGCGCCAGAAAGTTCGACCGACCACAAGAGATTGGACGCATCGAAGCTAGTTTTGGTGACAGATTCCGATTCAGCTACGCCACTGCCATTGGGACCTCGGAATCGATTCCAATCCGCTTGGGCAGACATCGTGCCGAGGCCAACGGCGGCAGCGGCCGTAAGAATTCCAGTTAACCACACGCGCTGACGTAGTTTGAAACCGATCATATTGGAACCTTTGTTAAGCGGATTTCTGGCGACATTCAGTCATGCCCCTTTTAGAAGTGAGGCAGAAAACAATGGGCATGCAAACACAATTGATGCGTAGAAGTTTCGCGTAGGCCCCACCAGAAAATAGGTGTTCAGCGACCAAGGCAATCATCGGCAACGCCCCAAAGTGGTTGTTGCCCAGAAGCACAACCCTCTGATTGGTCGGCCATGCTGCCAAATCGGATGCATTTGATGCATGCGAAACGGCGGAATTGCGTTGGAATGGAGCCGGCTACTGGGCGACGACTGCGGTCTTTTGTGTTGTTTTTGCTGATGCAATTCGCGAAATCTGAGCGCGATCTTCCGCTTGAGCCAGCACTTCGTACGCTAACGCGAGATAGTCTTCAGCGCCATGGGAATTCGGAGCATAATCGAAAATCGATTGACCAAAGCTTGGAGCTTCCGCAAGCCGGATGTTCCTGCGAATCTTGGTCTCAAAGAATCTGGCTCCACTCCACGTTGTTGTACTGGAAGATTGATGTTCTATAAAGTCGGCCACATCGCGGCTGACTTCTTGAGCAAGCCTAGTCGAGGTCTCATACATACAAAGCACAATGCCGCTCAACCGCAGTTCGTTATTCAAACGTTTGGCGACGATATCGATCGTCTTAAGCAGCTTGCTCAACCCGTGTAAGGCAAGGAAGTGAGGCTGTAGTGGCAGGAAGACTTCGTTAACCGCCGTGAGAGCGTTCAAGGTCAAAACACCCAAAGAAGGCGGGCAGTCTAACAGTAGATAATCGAAATCCTGCGAGGAACAAGCGAGTTTGTCTTTTAAGATAATCTCACGCCCAACTTCTCCGGCCAACTCAAGCTCAGCTCCGGCCAAATCGAGGCTCGCAGGAACGACGCTTAGTCTGTCATCGACGCGATAGGTCACAGAATCCACAGTCGCATCGCCGCACAGGACATCGTAAATCGATCCAGAGTTGTTCGCATTTACCCCAACATGCAGTGACGCATGAGCTTGAGGATCAAGGTCTAAAATGCAAACTCGTTTGCCACAATTGGCTAACGCCGCAGCCAAGTTGACAGAAGTTGTCGTTTTGCCGACGCCACCTTTTTGATTCAGTACAGCTATTTTTCTCATTTGCATCGTCCTGACTTGAGATTTTCGTCGTGTTATGTTCTTCGTATTAGCAGCTATGAAGCTTGCTTGAGTCGGTTTTTGTAGAGGTAAGGATTCATCGTCGGATCGTTATACATTTTGAATTGACGATAAGTACGATGTCGCTTACTTCCTGCTTGGATCGCAGCCAGCAGTTGTTCGAGGCAAGTTTGAAGGTCTGACCGTTGGAGCTTGCAAATCGCGAGTCGATTCGAAACTTTCTCCATGTGGGCAGGCTCAACGTCCGTACGCTGCAATTGTTCTTCCAAATGATAAATACGCAGCGCCATGATTGACATGCGATCGATAATTGAACCTGGCGTTTCTGAGTTCTGAGGAGCGTTTTCTTTGGGCTCAATCCCCTGTTGGGTTATCAAATCGGACAAGTGATCGTCCAGTTTTTCAATCCAGTCGTTTCGCTGTTGATTAAGGCGATCGATGTTGCGTTTTACCTGCGCGATCTGGGAATCGGATACGTCGACCGAGCGTGCAATGTCTTCTTCGTGCCACAAGTCATAGTTGTAGCGATGCTGTTGGCAAGCAATCGCAACCTCTAAGTCGAACTCGTTCGAAAACGGTTCACTGTGCCAGTCCGCGGTCGTTTGCGTTTGCATGATTGCGATCTGCTGGACGTTGAACATTGACGGAATCCACTTGGCTTATGGAAAATTGGATGTTTTTATGAAGTTCGGAACGAGTGGAGTTTTAGCTGAAAAGGGTCATTGCTTGCAATATTGATCTTGGTATTTAGCGATTCGAGATTCGACCGTTTGTAGCTGCATTTGCCAGAGACTGGTCAAGCATTAGGAAGCTTTGCTGTTACGCTACGAGCACTGCTGGACAAGTCAGCAGTGGCACCCGTTTTCAGGATCTGTATTCAATCGAGAACGCACTCAGCTTCCACCGCGTTCTTGGCGAACGCAGCTACGGGAAGAGAGCAAACGTACAAGCGCACCGTGGCTGGCTTCGCCAGAAGCCGGTCAAGCATTGGGAAGCTTTACTGTTACGCCACGAGCACTGCTGGACAAGCCAGCAGTGGCACCCGTTTTCAGTAATTGCCCAATGTCAGCTTGGCTCAATTCGCACGTGGCTGAAAGACGTTAAAGTCGCGTGGAGATTGCAAGGCGGGGGGCGGAGCGAAATTCGGTGGCTGCTGATTGCCAGTCGGCGCATTTTGCGGCTGATTTAAAACGGGACCGTTGCCATTGCGATACTTCGCTGGCATCGACCCAGTCACAATGCGGAGTTGCGCCTGCAGATCTCCGCTGCGAAGATTAAAAATCCCATCATCGAATTCTGCACGGATACCCTCAGGTGCTTGTGGTGTTGGGCCTTGCACAAAAATGGCAGGACGATTTGGTACGCTACTGATCTTCATGATTTCATTCAATGCGTCGTAGCGACCTTCCATCGCTTTGAGCGATAGTAGTCCTCGTTCAGAATTCGAGTTTACAATTAAATTTCCTCGAGCGACAATCTCCCAAGCAGAGTTCGTACTATTGGGAAAACGGCGTTCCATTTCACGAACCGTCGGACGATCGCGAGTGCTATAAATCGAGAGCTCGTCTGTCTCCAGCTTCGTTTGTCCCGCCGAGGGAAGATTGATCTTGTCGACGTCGATTTGCTGCTGCCAGTCGTTAATTGGCCCCATCACAGTAGCGACACTCTGCCGAAAAGTTACCCGGTTTTCGAGATAGGAACCGTCCATTTGACCATAATATGTTAGATGGATGCACTGTAATGAGTCTTGAGGGCCAGCCTCTGCGGCGGAAGGCTGCGCAGCAACGGTTGTATTACGGCTGAAGCGACGTGATCGCAAGCTGCCTGGACCGGCTCCAACGACTGTTTGCTGCTGCGGAAAAACGTTCAGCTCAGGGACCTGGAGATGTTCCAGCGATCGACGTTCGCCCGCCAAGTTGGTCTGAGCTGCTTTGATATCCACGTTCCCAAGCAGTTGTACGGTGTTTACCTTCGACGACTCTTGACTGTCCGACTTTTCAAAAGCAGACCGCGTCAGTTCGACGCGCAATTCTTCGCTGCTGGACGCCAAGTGCCATAACGTTTGCGGATCACTTTGGAACTTTCCTGTGATTTGCACGCCATCGTTCATCGTGACCAGCATTCCGTCAAAAGTCATCTCGCCATTCCAGGTAACACGAGGTGGCTCGATCCATCGTCCCTCTTCTGAAGGTGCCGCTTGTTGCGGGTTCATCAACGGCGGAGCTTGTAAAGTAGAATTTGCGAAGCGAGGGTCAAATGGAGTGCCGACCTTGGATTTCGCGACCACTTCTGGAGGAATCGTCATCTCGCCAGCTTCTTTCATAAAGAGCAGTTGGCGTTGCTGGTCAAAATGGATGCTGCGGCCAATGATGTTGCCGGTCCCGACAAGGACGGTCGCTGGTTCGCCGTAAATGTCGATGGACGCGTCCTCTCGTCCGCTTCCCCGAATCGTCACGTTCTCACCGGTAATGGTCACAGGCCACGCAAACGTGTCGGAAAGGCGATCCTTGGTCATTGTGACGCCACCGTTCAGTTGAAGGTCGTCAATGATCGGGTCTTGATTCGGGATAAGAATCAATCTAGCGTCGAGCGTAGCTCCAGTCACAACGATCGGATTTGTCAAAGCGGGTTTACTACTAACGGGGATACTCGCTCCCGTCTCCGCACGCGTCGCAATCATGGACACGGCCGGATTCGTCGGTGTAGTTTGAGTGGGTACTAGTGTGTTAGGGGCAGCAGGTTGCGTTATTTGAGCGATCTGCGGCGGGCTCGTTGCTTGGTTTTCAATATGAGTGAACCACATCCGCAACTCGGCGACTTGCGCTCGCAGCGAAGGGGAATTCACAATGACATCTGTGAGAGCATGCAGTCGCATCGGCAGGACGTCGCCCATCGAAGTTTGCGATTCCGATCCGTTCCCTGTCGCAGTAGCTTTCTCGGATTGCTTAAGCCAGACCAGAATTTTATCGGCAGTGAATCGGCCTTGCCTATCGCTGCGCACTTGAGCGGAGCCGTCCACTGTCAGGAGGTCTTCAATGTCGTCTGGTCGTAATGTTAACGCGTTGGCCCAGTTGACGTTCCATGTTTCTCCTCTGGTGGTCGTCATCGACGCTTCGCCAGGACCTTCCGCCCATAGAACGCCTAGATGTTTGACGTTGGCGGCAGCTGATTCGGCGGACGGAGGCTGTAGTTTGTACTCAAGCTTGGGTGCCCAAATTTGAAGCTGCTCGCGACGCAAGTATACGGGAGAAGTTTCAATGGCAGTATCGGTCGGCAGGCGATTGGCAAAAACGATCGAGCTTTCCTCGAGTAAGATCTGCATCCAGCGCGCTTTGCAAGAAGCATCAAAGTTTGGCGACTCGACTCCCAACCAGCGGCTCTCGTCATTAACATTGATTGTGTTTGTTCCAGAGGCTTCAAAGCGAGCAAGCTTAAGATAGCCATCGTCGACTTCGAATTTTGGTGGTCCAAGTGTGCCGTCGTCGATCGCCGGGAGCGTCTGACTGCCCGCCGCACTTTCAAAATCGAATTCGAGATCTATCTGGTTCGCAGTAAAATAGTCAGTTGGATAGCCCGGCAGAACGTGCTGCAGTTTTACCTGTTCGTGCAATGAAGCCACCATTGCTTGGAAGTCAAAATTAAACGACCCTTTGCAGTTTACGAGCATTTTCGCGTTAGGCAACGTGGCATTCGGTGTCGCTTTTGAGAGGGAGCTACCGACAAGGCCGCCGTTCTTCAACTCGAGTTCAACCCTGTTAACGTAGATAACTTCCATCTGATTGAATCCACTGAATGGCCCGTTTGTGCTTGACGGTGCTGCAGTACGCGATCCGCTCAGAAGATCGTTCGTCATGGAGATCGAAAAGTCACGTCCGGACACTATTGAGTTACCGAATTTGATATCGACGTCTTGAGCGCTCCAAATTCTGTGACCATCGATCTTTATATGACTTGATTCGGCCTCGAAATTAACTGTTTTGATGCGACCATTTTCTAGCGAAGCGGAGCGGATGCTGACGTTTCCGTTGAGGTGCACGCTGGATAGCGGCGGAGTCTTGCCGCCAGTCCAGTCGGGGTCTCCGGCAAACTGAATTTCAGCTCCCTCCGGATTCTCGATGATGATCACCGACGTCGGCTGACGTACGCTTGAAGCTACGGGGACGCTGTCGTCATACTGTGGAAGCAGAATCGTTAACGGTTTCAAGCTGTAGCGGCGCGGCGCAACACTTTCAAACGTCTGAAATAATAGATCGGCTCTTGTGGTCTGGAGTCGTTTCGGTTGACCTTGTTGCCATTGACCCTCGGCGAACAAATTTCCCCACCAGTTTTCAACTTGATCATTATTGATGAAGTTACTCGTGATCACGCGTCGGTTATCTGCTCGCCATTCGACCCAAGAATTGATTGTGAGATAGTAAGCCCCCATCGCAATCGCGATGATCAAGAACATTCGAATGTATTCGCGAATGAACATTCAGTCGAAATGGGGCACAATAATGGGAGTTTGATTCATTTAGTTTGGCTAGAAGTAGCAGCAGTACATTAGCAAAAAGTGTATCCAAGGCGAAATCCCGATTTCAACAATGCTTGCTTAATCATTCGCCTACCATTGCTGGCTCTTCCAGCCGTGCTGATGGCGAAATGGTGAAGTTCTCTACTGTGACACGGGCTTCTAGTCGAAGTCAGCACCGATGCGATTGTCCGATGCGCCTGCATTCTTTTCGTAGCTGGGTTCGCCAAGAACGCGGTTGAAATTCGGTAGGCCTGGTTGTGGAGGGAGCATTCCGCCTGAGTTAGAGGTAAATTAGTTCCGCAACTTTTTCTTCGACAAACCTCTCTAACTGTTTACGGTTCCAGTTACCCTTAAACGTTTTGAGCGTTGGCAAACGATGATCTTGTGCACTAACGTAGAGAAACGACGAAGGATGGCAGTGCCGCGGCAGGCCGATTAAATAGTCTTGCAGCCATTCTTTCTCAAGTGAGTCGCCTGGATCAGGAGCATTGAGCGTTATAAGCACGCAAGTAAGCTTCCCTTTAGATCTTACGATCGCACAGTCTTCGACTTTGGGATGCTGACGCAGGAGCACTTCAATTGGCAGTGGGTCGACTTTGTAACCGTTCGGCAGTGTTATCTGATCGTCCACACGCCCCACAATTTTCCAATCGCCGTTACTATTTTGCTCGGCAATATCCCCCGTTGCCAGCCAGCCATCGCGCATCCGTAATGCCGTTGCTGCCGGATCGTTCCAATATCCAAGCATCACGCCTGGACCGCTCACGAGTAGATGGTTTTCTTTATCCAGTGCCAGTTTGACGCCGGCGACAGGTCGCCCAATAGAATTCGATTTAACATGGCCAAAGCGATTTGAACAAACAACCGGTGATGTTTCGGTGAGCCCATAGCCTTGGTGAATTGGGTGGCTATGTTGGTGGAATAGCGTAAAGAGATTGTCGTTCAGCGCTGCTCCGCCACTCGCTAGCATGCGTAGCTTCCCGCCAAGCAGTGATTTAAAGCTCGACGCACTCTCAAGTCCAACATCGCGTACTAACCGTTCGTAGATGATAGGCACTGCGTTGACGAGTTGTGGCTGTAGTTCGTCACAGGATTCAACGAAACTGGAATAATTCGGTACGCACGCGAGGCGGCCGCCAGCGATGGCCCAGGTGGAAAGTTCGCACGTTCGCGCGTAGGCGTGTGAGAAAGGTAGCAAGTTGATTCTCAGATCCGATTCGAACTGTGGCATGGCGTCGAGTTTTGCGATTGCATTGCAAATCAAGTTGCCGTGGGACAGCGTAACTAGTTTCGGCAGCGTTGACGTCCCTGAGGTATGAAGTATTTGAGCAGGAGACGACAGAGCCATTCGCAGTTGATCAGTGCTGAGAAACTTCGTAGTGCAGCGCTTGATTTCAGCCAAGCAAAACTCGAGAAACTGAGTTCGGCTGTCGCTCAGAATGGATTCGGCCAGACCCAAAACATGGAGATCATCGAGGTGAACAGGATTGAGGGTTGCCGGAATATTTCGAATGCTGTCGGCATCACAAATAAATGGTGCAGTCGAATCGATTTTTGATTTCAACGCCTCAATCTGGTCGGAACTGCAGCGAGTGTCGACACATGCATGCAGTTTGTCGGCCGACGCGCATCCCATATCCAATGCCATCCAGGCAAGCCCGTTTGATTTGCAGCTGACGATAATGTTCGTGCATTCGCTTTCGCGGAACTGCAGCCATCGGATGACTGCAAAAATAGACGCGCCCAAAAGCTGATACGAAATCGCGCGCCAGCCCTGCTCCGTCCGAATCATCCAACCAATCTGGTTGGGCTGGTCGATGGCGCGCTGTAGCACGTAGGCGTGGAGGCGGTGGTAGCGTGGAGTAACCATCTTTAGCGACAATTTTAGCAGTGCTGCTGGTCTGTCAGAAACGGTAAACTTTATCGTTTGAGTAAACTGGGAAAAACCGCTGTTTGCATGCTAAAGCTGGCTCCATGCGATAATGCGGCGACTGCGCAAGTCTTTGAATGATAGCTATTTGCGCTCGCAGGCCGAAAGTGGAAGTCGGGATTATTTGGAAAAAACTCTTTGGTAGTCGCAAACCGTTGGCACGTCGAGACCTACGTCTTGTGGAACCCTCCGAGTTACGGTGCTGAGGGCGATTTCCAAGGTTGACTGGAGCGGCTGGTTGAGTATCCTTGTCGTGCAACACCACATCGGTCAAAGACAGATATTTCGCCGTGGTTGGGAGCACAGAAGTTCGCTTTTAAAAGTTGTCGAGAGCTTGCGGCCACGGGCTTTCACAACTGAACCAATCTGAGAAGCAGCAGTAATTGGTTCGTTCCGGATCTCTGTAACCCAACCACGGTTTTTTGTTGCTCTTTCGGATGTCGGTACTCTACTTCACATCCTCAATTTTCAGTACGGGCGATCTTGTATGTCGATTCCGACTACAGTCCATGTGCCCGTTTTGAGACAGCCTATCCTAGGCTATGCTAGCGAACTAAAACCGCGCATTATCTTTGATGGGACACTTGGTGGCGGCGGTCACGCGTTGGCTTTCTCCGAAGTTATTGCCGCTGGCGGGATAGTAATTGCCGCAGATCGCGACAGCAAAGCGGTTCAGGAGTTTCGCGACAATTTCGGTAACCTGGTGAGGCGGTCATCCCGCGCGCTTGCGCTTTCCGACGTGCCGCTTGGTGATGACAAAGGGGCCGAGGATCCGGTTCGGTATTCGGTCCATCATGCAAGCTATCATCAGCTGGGAGAGATTCTTACGAAGCTCGAGCTTCCAGCCGTGGACATGATTTTGCTGGATCTGGGCTTGTCGAGTGACCAGTTGGCCGATGACGCTCGCGGGTTCTCGTTTCGCGCCCAAGGAGAGCTAGACCTGCGTTTCGACACGAGCGAAGGGGAAGCGGCTTGGGAAGTGCTTCAAAGTCACGACGAGACCGATATTGCCAACATTCTGTACCGTTACGGTGACGAGCGGTTTAGTCGTCGCATTGCTGCGAAAGTATGTCAGCAGCGGAAGACGGAACCGATTCGCACTGCACAAGCGTTTCGTGACCTGATAATGTCCTGCGTCCCTGGCTCTCGGCATGGGCGAATCGACCCGGCAACTCGAAGTTTTCAGGCACTTCGGATCTATGTTAATGACGAGCTTCAAATCCTATCCGAAGCATTGGCAGAGCTGCCGAAGTTGCTGAGTATAGGCGGGCTCTTCCAAGTGATTAGCTTTCATTCTTTGGAGGATCGGCTCGTTAAGAATGCGTTTCGCGATACGATTGATTTAGAAGTCGTTACACGGAAACCGGTCGTGGCTGATGAAGCAGAAGTTGCAATGAATTCGCGGTCACGAAGTGCAAAATTGAGAGTTGCGCGACGAATTGAAGTCAGCGAGGAAGACCGTGCTCGAGTCCGCAGTCTGGCGGAGTATCAGCGACATTCGCACTTCTAATAGGCGATTGGTTCTCTACTCAAATTTTCTGGGAAACCTCACGCGACCCACAGCTCGCTCTACCCCAGCACAAGACTCCTTCAGAGTCTGACATGGTGCTTAATGGATGGCGTTAAATAACGCCTACTGTTCGCGCCTGCGTACTAGCCTACAAGCCCTGCGGAAAGCGGAATGCATAAAACGCATTGCTGGTATAACGAATATGCATTGGCGTTATCGATCGGAAGCCCGTAGAGTGTTGTCGTAAACCACACGCTTCTTCCCACCTTAACCCAGCTTCAGGGAGTTAAATATGACCAGAAAATTTGGTTTTACAGGCGTTCTAACCAGCCTCACAGTGCTCTGCGCTTCGGCTCCACTCATGGCCCAGTCACCGCCATCCAAGACGACGACCTCGGGCATTGCAGAGCCCGACATAACGCAGTGTCCGGTGATTGGCGGTGTGCAACGTCCGGCCGAGCAACGTAATACGGCGGCTGGTGGCATGGCTAATCGTGATTGGTGGCCAAACCAGTTGAACTTGAGCATCTTGCACCAGAACTCGCCGATGGGAAATCCCCTGGGAGCAGAATTCGACTATGCGGAGGAGTTTAAAACGCTCGACTTGGCCGCAGTCAAAAAAGACATTGAGGCGTTGATGACGTCGTCGCAGGAATGGTGGCCTGCCGACTATGGGCACTACGGACCGCTTTTCATCCGGATGGCGTGGCATAGCGCCGGAACGTACCGAGTTTCAGACGGTCGTGGCGGCGCAAGCTACGGTACTCAGCGATTTGCGCCTTTGAACAGTTGGCCCGATAACGCAAACCTCGATAAGGCTCGTCGCTTGCTTTGGCCGATCAAGCAAAAGTATGGACAGAAAATTTCTTGGGCTGATCTAATGGTGCTGACGGGTAATGTAGCACTGGAATCAATGGGCTTTAAAACGTTTGGCTTTGCTGGTGGTCGACCGGACGTGTGGGAACCCCAAGAGGATATTTACTGGGGGCCCGAGAGTGAATGGCTTGGTGACATGCGTTACACCGGAGAACGTTCGCTTGAAAATCCGCTAGCGGCGGTCCAAATGGGCTTGATCTATGTCAATCCAGAAGGCCCTAATGGCAAGCCGGATCCGCTTGCATCCGCTAAGGATATTCGCGAAACGTTTGCACGCATGGCAATGAACGACGAGGAAACCGTAGCCTTGATCGCTGGTGGTCATACCTTTGGCAAAGCTCATGGAGCAGCAAGCCCTGCAGGGAAGATTGGAGCAGAGCCTGAAGGTGCCGGCATCGAAGAACAAGGGCTTGGATGGAAAAATACTCATGGAACTGGAAACGCCAGCGATACAATTACCAGTGGTTTAGAAGGAGCCTGGACGACGACTCCCACGGAATGGTCCAATGGGTATTTCGACAATCTCTTTGGTTACGATTGGGAGTTGACCAAGAGTCCAGCGGGGGCTTGGCAATGGACGCCCAAAGACGCTGTGGCACAAGGGACAGTTCCGGATGCACATGATTCTGCCAAATCACATGCACCCATGATGTTCACAACCGACATGGCGCTAAAAATGGATCCTGAATACGGCAAGATCTCAAAGCGCTTTCATGAAAACCCACAACAGTTTGCAGATGCTTTTGCGAAGGCCTGGTACAAGCTAACGCATCGCGATATGGGACCGGTCTCTCGTTGTTTGGGCCCTGAAGTGCCAGAGCCTCAGATTTGGCAAGACCCTGTTCCGCCAGTTGATCATGAATTGATCGGAGCTGCAGAAATTGCACAGCTAAAGGGCAAGATCCGTTTCGCAGGACTGTCAGTGTCCCAATTGGTATCGACAGCGTGGGCTTCCGCTTCGACCTTTCGGGGGACAGATAAACGCGGCGGAGCCAACGGAGCTCGGCTGCAACTAGCTCCGCAGAAAGATTGGGAAGTCAACAAACCTGCTGAACTCGCGAAAGTACTGGCGACGCTCGAGAAAATCCAAAAAGAGTTCAACAGTTCGCGAAGTGACAACAAACGCGTCTCTCTTGCGGATTTGATTGTACTGGCTGGATGCACTGCCGTAGAAGCTGCCGCGCATCGGGGAGGTCACGACGTGAGCGTTCCCTTTACTCCAGGACGTACAGACGCGACTCAAGAGATGACAGACGTCGAATCTTTCGCGGTGCTTGAGCCTACGACGGACGGTTTCCGGAACTTCTTTGGTTCCGAACACGATCGTCCTGCGGAGGAACTGCTGGTCAACCGGGCTCATCTGCTCACCTTGTCTGCGCCCGAGATGACGGTGCTTGTTGGAGGCTTGCGTGTGTTGAACACTAATGTCGGCTTTCCACAGCTAGGCGTATTTACAAAACGACCTGAGGCGCTCACGAATGACTTTTTCGTCAACTTACTGGATATGAGTACCGAGTGGCAAAAATCACCTGTCTGCGATCACTTTTACGAAGGACGTGATCGAAAGACTGGCCAAGTTAAGTGGACTGGGGCACGCGTGGATTTAGTTTTTGGTTCAAACTCTCAGCTGCGTGCTATCGCAGAGACATATGCATCCGACGATGCACAGGAGAAGTTCGTCGAAGACTTTGTTGCAGTTTGGAACAAAGTCATGAACTTAGATCGATTCGACTTGAATCCAGAGCTGCGTTAAGGACTTGCGATTTGGAGACGGGGCGATTCCAAAAATAGTGTTGGAATCGCCCAAGTTGCAGCTGGAATCGGATCACACTATCCGGCGATCAAAACGGCGGATATTTGACCACACGCGGCATTACGATTTGAAATTGTATTTGCCCGCGAATATCGCCAATTCACGCGAATCGGAGTTCGATCTGCAATGTCTATGAGCAAATCTTGCTTGTGTATAATCGTATGATTTGGGGATCTTCTCTAACGGAGAAACTGAAATGGCAGATTTGATTTACAAGGAAGAATGCTTCAAGATTGTTGGAGCTTGCTTCGAAGTTTACAACGACAAGGGCTGTGGTTTCCTCGAGTCGGTGTACCAGGAATGCTTGGAAATTGAAAATGAGTATCAGCATATCCCGTTCGTGCCTCAAGAGGCTCTGCGTTTGTTTTACCGGGAGAAGGAACTCAAGCAGAAATTCATCCCAGACTTTATCTGTTAAGGAAAGATCATTGTCGAGATAAAGGCTGTCAGCAAATTAGTCGACGAACATCGCGCGCAAGTCATCAACTACCTCAACGCGACTGGCTACGAACTAGGGATCTTAGTCAACTTCGGGGGACATCCGAAGCTCGAGTGGGAACGCCTGGTCCATACAAAAAAGAATCGTTACAAATAGCACGAACTTTAACCGCACACGAATGACGCGAAGCAGGGCAAGAAGTTAGCGGCCTCTGTCTTTTTCGCCAAATTCTATCCGCTTCGACTAGCGGCAAAACTGGAATTTGGAAATCCATCGCACACCTAACTTAATTCTAACTTGAATCGAGGCTCTGATGCACGTCTATGTTGAGGAGGGGGACGCTTGATTACATTTTTGTGCTGCTGTTCTTGGAACGTCCGAGTGATGTTTGGCGTTAAGACGAAGCATTCGTAAGCCAGAGCAGACAGGAATTTCATCCAAAGTCGTAACCAACGAGATCGCGTTGCTAAGTCGCACGGTAATCGAAGACAGTCGTATTTGCCCGCGAAGGTCGCCAATACCCGCGAATAAGAGTTTGTTCTATAGTCGACATGAAGGATTGCTATTCGCGTACATTTGCGTGTTTAGCGGGCAAAATCGATTTTGGAGATTTATCGTGATATTTTGCGTCAAATCTAATGCACTCGGAAGATAAACGCGGGTAGGTACTCTCTTCAAAGACGAGGTCCACGAGATCGCCGCATTACGATTTGAAATAGTATTTGCCCGCCAAATTCCGCGAATAAGAGTTTGTACTGTAATGTACATAGCTGCATGTTACTCGTGGACATGCGCGTGCTTGGCGGGCAGTGGTTTTTAGGACAAATTGAAACGGCAGTCTTATAAGAATACATCACACGACAACGGGAGATCGCCAGGCAAGCGACCGTCGCACATTTCGACGGCTTGATTTCTTCGAAGAAGAGCGGTTTCACACGGATCTTCCAGCGGACACGCTGGGGGAACATTATCTAAGGATGCGATGGTGGATTTCCTGGAACCATGACCATCCAGCCAACGTTAAATTTATCTGTTACCATACCGTAAAGTGGTGACCAAAAAGTGGGTGTCAGAGGCATGTCAATCTTACCACCTACTGCCAGGGCGTCAAAGAAGCGAATCGCATCAGCTTCGCCCGGCACCGACAGGGCCAAACGGAAACCTTCAAATTTCGATTTGTCGTCGCAGCCGTCCGAAGCCAAAATCGTCATTTTTCCCACCGAAAAATCGGCATGCATTACCTTGCTTTCGAAACCCTCTTGAAGCATGCCAGCTGGAACTGCGTCGGGGCTTTGATTGAAACGCATCATCATTCCAATTTTGGCACCAATCGCTTGTTCATAAAACTTTAGTGCTTCTTCACAACGTCCTGAGAAGAAGAGGTAGGGTTGCACAACGCTCGCTTGTGCAGCCATCGAATTCATAAGAGCCTTTTCGCTCAACGCAACTTCGCCCGTCGGGTCGGCTTCCGCAAAGTCGGACATCTCGTAAAGTGGCCTGATCTCAATATCCGAGTCTTCCAACATCGGATTGGGACATTTCTTAACCCAGTCGACAGCCTCTTGAAGCGAACCTACTTCCCATAACCAATATCCGGCGACGAGTTCCTTTGTCTCTGCAAAAGGACCATCCGTCACAGTGCGTTTTGGTCCTGAAAAGTGAACGCGAACACCATTTGAACTCGGCTTAAGCCCGTCACCGGCCTTCATTATGCCAGCCTTAACGAGTTCTTCGTTGAACTGTCCCATGTCGGTTAACAGTTTTTCACTTGGCATCCTACCAGCTTCCGAACTCTCAGATGCTTTAACCAGTACCATTACTCTCATTGTCGATTTCCTATGCTTACAGTTGAAGGATTTTAGTTGAAAAAAGTTTAAGGATTGCTACGTGTGTGAACACCATCGAGGAACTTTTGCCATTGGCCGCTGTCAGTGAGCATCTCGCTGCAGAATAACCATTTGTCCGAGTCGACGATCTCAATTGTGTCTCGGTATTTACCAATGCCGGTGCCTTCAAACTTAGGCCCTTCGCTTTCCAGTGGAAGCTTTGTGCCTGTTTCATCCAACACGCCGTGGTATGGCCAAATGTTGTTCATCATCGAACCAATGAATGTGCCGACATAGCAGTTTTTCGAAGGATCATAACCAATCGTCATAATGGAAGACCATACTGCGCCATCTTCCGAACTCCCTTCACTTTCGCAAATCAGCCAAAGTCCTCCCAGTGAGCGACAAGTCATAGTTCCTGGCGTCGTCCCAGTTGTTCCGTCCGGCATCTGGCAACGGTGTTCGAAATTCCAGCTTCCGAGAAGCTGGTTGAGCCAATTGTGTTCTGCTTGTGGAGTTGCAAACATGATTACATCAGTTCCTGAATTTGTTTTATTCCCCAGTCGATTTGGAGAGTGAATTCTAAACCATTGTCGAACAAGTATTCTTCCGGTCGACAGCGGACCGAAAGTTTTTTCCTTGCGGCACTGACTAGCTTGCTGTCTGGTCGATTTTGAATCAGGAACCACCGACACAAAGCTCGATAGATAGGAATACCCACGTCCCGTTAATTTAAGACAATTGCGCAATTGAAATAGGCGATTCATGAGCACAAAAACGATAACTTCCAGCCCGGAACTGATTGACATTCTTAGATCTGAGCATCGCGAATTGATAAGCGGTTTGGAAAATGTACAAACAGATCTCGCGCATGCTGTGGACCGAAACAAGCAAAATCTTTCGCGATTTGAAAGTATTGAGAACGCTTGTCAGTCGATGTCCGATCGTTCGGAGCACCTTGCTAATGAGTCTGCTCGACTTCAAGAATCGATTTCTGTATCACGGCGCGAAATCGAAGATACCGATTCGAAGCTTGCTGCGATCAACAAGCTGGTTGGTCTTATAGAAGGAGTTGCCGATCAAACGAAGATGCTCGCACTCAATGCTACGATTGAAGCTGCCAGGGCTGGGGAAGCAGGGAAAGGCTTCTCCGTCGTTGCAACAGAAGTAAAACAACTGTCGGAGCAAGCGAGAAGTTCGGTCGTTAAAATTCGCGAGTCGGTGCAAGAAGTCCTTGATAGTTCGAATCGTTCTGCGGGAAGATTGCGTGACATTGAAAATGAAGCGCTTGCGATTGGAGCGAATATCATGGAGTACATTCAGCAGCTTGAAGCAACGAACGCTCAAAACCGTCAAGCGGCTGGTGATTCTAGGTCGTCAAATTCGCAGGTTTTTCTCTCGTTAGCAAAACTCGATCATATCTTGTGGAAGGTTCGAACGTATTCGAGTGTTATGGAAGGAAAACCGACTTTCTCGTTCGTCGATTCGCGCAATTGTCGACTCGGAAAGTGGTATCATGAAGGGGAAGGAAAAGCGGACTTTGCAAAGACTGCGATGTACAAAAGTTTGGAAACGCCGCATGCTATGGTTCACGACAAGACGTTAGAAGTATTCGCGTTGATCGAGTCGACTCAGAACGAAAACAGCCGGCAAGCGCTCTCGCAAGCGTTGGCCGAAATGGAGGCTGCCAGCAATAAAGTCTTCCATGCACTGGACGGTATGATGAAAAGTCAAACTAATTGAATTATACACGCGGCGCACGGAATGTGATGAAGCTCACAGATTTTCTGGTTTCGCTCTGCCAGACTGCAGTACGCTTTTGATAAGCTTGTGGCAGAAGTGTTATGTGCGATATGCGTGATTTGGAAAACTTTGCTTGACAGCCAATTCAGCCTTAACAAAGTTTCAGTTGAAGCGTAAGCAACCAAGGGCTATCGTGCCAGCACTTGAACCATTAAGCCAAAGAAGGACGATGTGATTTGCATGAATCAACACTACTGGTACATCCGAAACTGCTCACTCTTTCAAATGGCGAGTGTAGAGGATTTTGAGGTTTTGGAACGAAACGCCAGGCAGCGAAAGTTTGCCAAAGGCGAAACGATATACTTGCCTCATGATATTGACGAGCAAGCCTTTCTGCTGGCCAAGGGGCGGATTCAGATCGGAACATCCACGTCAGATGGAAAGCAAGCAACGATCGCGTTTATAGAGCCCGGCGAGCTTTTTGGTGAACTTGCGCTGCTTCACAAAGGACCGCGTGAGGAACGAGCGGAAGCGACAATAGAATCGGTCGTTATAGCGATTCCCAAACCGACGCTGGTTTCGCTGATGGAACGCTCGCCGCACTTGTGTTTAGGCGTTACAAAAATGATTGGCTTGAGGCGGCAAAGGATCGAGCGTCGCCTTCGCAGTTTGCTATTCCATAACAATCGCGAAAAACTCGTTCATTTGCTCTTGGAACTAGCACAGCAGTATGGGCAACCTTCGGCCACGGGTGTCAAGCTGTCCATTCGTTTAACGCATCAAGATCTGGCAAGTATTATCGGCATAACACGCGAGAGTGTAACAATTTTGTTAGGCGAAATGAGGGCTGCGGGGATTCTGATTCGCGATGGCCAGCGCATCGAAATAGTGAATATGGAACGTTTGGCGGGGACGTTGGATTCCAAGTCGCCAACTTCGACACCCGTCGGATCATTGATGTCCAAAGCAAGTCTTCGTACAGACTCACAACTTCATTCTATCGCCGTCGCTCGTTCAACAATCTAGCCGTTGTAATTTTGGAGATTAAAACGTTCATGACAACTGAAGATATACGCAGCACACAAAAAGTCGACGAGCAGTGGACGCCATGTCCCAAGGGTACGCTTGGACAAATTGCCAAAGCAGCTAAAGCCCAGTCTCGCCGTCAATTTGCATTGAAGGTTACATCGGCCGCGGCAGCGGCGTGTGGCGTGATTACTATTGGGTGGGTCGCATTAGATTACGATGCGGCAGGCAGTCGCGATGATGATGGTTTCCACACGAGCGATCCTAAGTACGCGGGGATTCGGTGCTCGGAAGTCCTTCCTCAACTCGCTTCGTACGTACGAAACGAAGTCGACATGCAGACACGCGAGAAAATCGATGCACATCTTAAAAAATGTTCGCATTGTCGACGTGAATATGAAAAACTAATTGCTTAGCTGTTCCCAATTTGCGTCGCCGCAGCGGCTTGGTTTCGCTGCAACGACGAAGTTCTCTCACCCGCGAGAGCGAAATCAGCGCGAGTATTGGTAGCCAAAAACTGCGTTAAAGCCGGTTCCGTCTACACCGCTGCCTAACACGCGATAGTACTTGTCGGTGATGTTCTCAAGCGACAAAGAAACTTGGTTCTGGTTTAGTTTGCCGAAAGTTCGGCCGGTCCGAGCGTTCAGCGTCGCGTAGCCAGGTGTGCCGCCTGGGATGAACCGCACGTCGCTCAGGTTAACGTCGTTGTAACGATCTGCCCGGTCAACCATCCAAGTATAGATATCTAGGTATGCCTTGCGAATTGGCTCGTTGAATCGTATGCCCAATGTTCCTTGTGTCGGTGGCATTCGACTGATTGGCTCGTCGCTGGAAGTCAATTGGCCGTATGTGTAATAAAAGTTACCGTATAGTGCGACGTCGGGATTCAACAAGTACTCGCCGTTCAATTCCGTGCCATTCAAGTATGCCGTTTGATTGGTCAAGAAGTCCACACCGCCGATTGATTCGCGTGAAAGAAAACTATCGAAATCGGTCCAATATTCGACGGCTTGAAAGCGGAAGCGATCGTGGTTGAATTTTAAACCTACTTCATAGGTCAGGCTTTGCTCCGGTTCGGCCGACAGGTTACCAATCATTGGAACTGACTGATTGTTTTGCAATGATGTTTTATTCGCAGTCAAATCATCAATAGTTGGAGCGCGGAAGCCCTCATACACACCGCCGATCAAACTGAACTCGTCGGTTAATTTGTAGTTCAGTCCAACGCTTCCAATCCAATCTTGATACGTGCGGTTGAACGCGAGCGGGCCAAGTGAGCTAAAGTTCGGAGTTGCTGATATGTTGATATTCTCGTATCGCACCGAAGTAGTAGCGCTCAAGCGTTCCGTCAGAGGTACGTACCAAGAAAGGAATGTACCAACGCGATCTGCCTGGGCATCGTCAGGATACTGCGGATCAGTGGTGGCAAAAGTCGGATTTGCTGATGCAGGATTGTTGATTCGAGTGCGCGTCGAATCAATATTCTCGTCGTAATAGTCCGCACCGTAAGTGAACTTGCCGAAATCGCCTACGTCTTTCACCGCTGAAAGTGTGGTACCCCAGCCCCAAACGTTGAATTCGCCGATTTCGCGACGAGTAGGAAGTGCATTGGGATCGTTGCTCGCGAAGCGATTTTCAATCGTGCCTTCTTTCGTGCGACTTCCCGACAAAGTTGCCGAATAAGCATCAGCGAACATAATGTCTTCGCCAACCAAGCCTTCGAATCGAATATATCCTAGATCGCGTTGTTGAGGATCGAAAAACGTCGGTCGCTGAAGTGGCACAGATCCGTTCGGCGCCGGTCCCAGTACGAACGGCAAAAAGCGATCGCTGCGCCCGAGATTTTGTTGTTCGAAATGCTGGAGCGCGACCGTCATCATATGGTCATCGGAGAGCATTCGTTGAAGCTTGACATCGGCCGCGTATTGCTCATAGTCAGTTCCTGGTTGTCGACCAAGCCCGCC
The DNA here is from genome assembly GCF_056494165.1 of Njordella aestuarii. Lineage (NCBI taxonomy): Bacteria > Pseudomonadati > Planctomycetota > Planctomycetia > Pirellulales > Pirellulaceae > Njordella > Njordella aestuarii. The sequence continues at coordinate 3,473,190 of NZ_CM151397.1, read as the reverse complement.
ACCTCGATCAATTCTGCCCATATCCAAATATGAGACGCCGCCCGTAACGCCTGTCTGACCATACCACGTCGAAAAGCCGGTGCGAGTATAACTCGATGCCTCTGCGGTGCTGTAAAATTGGCTGAAGGTTGGCGTGAGGTAGTCTCCGCGAAGAGGATCAGCGGACTTTGTGACGACGTTGATGACGCCGCCAATCGCATCACTGCCCCACAAGGCCGATTCTGCACCACGGATGATCTCAATTCGCTCGATAGAGCCCGGATCAATCGTGCCCGTATACTGGTTAGGGCCAGGGCGTAGGATGCTTGTATTCATTCGAATACCATCGACGAGTACCAAGATTTGCTGACCAGTTAGGCCGCGAACAAAGGGCGAAACTTGTCCATTTCCAGTTTGTTGCAACACCACACCGACTTCGTTTTGAAGCGCTCGGAACATCGTCGTAGCTTGACGGCGATCGAGATCCTCGCGACTTACGATCGTAGCCAACTGAGGCGAGTCGAACAGGTTGGACTCGCTACGTAGAATGCTATTCAGTCCGGTCGGATTACTTGCAATGCCGCCGAACGTTTGGTTCGAGAGCGACGGGAACGAACGGTTGAACTGGAGAGATTGGTCGGCTAAGGTTGTAGGAAAATTAGAAGAGTTCGGCTGCTCGTTTTGAAAGGGCGTCGGCACTTGATCAAATCGTAGTTCGTTCGGCTGCAGCGGTTGTCCTTGGATTGAATCCAGCTCATTTCCGCTTGGTTGAGCAGACTCGTTATCCAAACGCAATTCCGGCTGAGGTTGCGGGACGGCTGGCGTTTCGTCGACAACCGGCGGACGTACTTCGATCTCTGGTAGCGTTGGTCGCGTATCAGCGTCCGCTTGATTGAGGACTGTCAGCTTTGTTTTTACTGCTGGTGGTGCCGCGTGCAAGTTGGCAGCAGCTAGCTGCAATGCGATAACTGCGAGGGGGAGCGTCTTTCTCAAGGTGATAATCCTTACTAACGAACGAACACGTGGTCGTTGCGGCTGAGCTAGACGGTGCGGTCGTTACATGTGATACGTTCTGTATTTTCGGCATCGCCAACCCGCTCCAGACTCTAAAAAAGACATCGTCGTTAAAGTTCGCCTGAACCGTACTAAGGACGTCGCGAGGCCTGTTGAAGCGGCCGAGAAACTGCCGCTTGCGACGGAATTCTCGTCGTCAGCGCAGTGCCCATCACGCACTAATGAAGCAATTCCTAGGGATTTGCTCGCTAAAACAGGTCGGAATGCGACTTGCTAATCAATTGCTGGCTGTGATTGAGACTTCGTACCCGGAGCGTTGCAAGGCAGCTCTGATGCGGGCCGTCGAGCAGTTTCTGGATTTAGCGAAGCAACTGAAGACAAGAATGGATATCTTTGCCGGAGCGATGAGTGCCAGTGGTGAGTGATGATGAACAACAAGACGCCGAACAACTTGAAAACAGGAAAACAGACAATGCCCCCAAGGGAGATAATGAGCGTCCCCTGATAGTTCAGTCAAAAGACTTATTCCAGGGCCGTCGCGAGATTTGGATTGAGCACGAGCAGAGCATGTATCGACTACGTTTAACATCGTCCGGACGAATTTATCTTACGAAGTAACTCGCCCGAGGGGTGCGATGAATAGTCCATCATAAGGCTTTCGCCTAACATATGCTCAGGGCCACGCCAATTAATTGACGCTTTAACAACGACATTCTGCTGAAACCGAATTCCTTGCCCAGCTTTTTCCGATCTGCCGCCTTTTCCATTTTTGCGCATGCGACAACCTTCGCAGTGCTGTGCGCAATACCTTCAGCGATAGATCAGCGGTTCAAGATGACTGGGGAGCAGAGCGTTATTACGATTGAGCTAAGTCTAGCAAGCGAGCCGAGTGCTGCGGCTGTCGAAATTGTGAGTCCGTCGGAGCTTGAAAGCGAGCCTCTGCCGGAGAAGCTACAGTCGCAGACGACTGATCTACAGCGCGATCCAGAAACGACAATGCGTGAAGTACCAGTCACGCTGGCAACGGCTCCGATCAAATTCGAGCCGCGACCGATAGCCATGGATATTCAGTCGGCTCAGCCCTCCCCGCCGCCCGAACCAACGGCTCGTCAGTTGGAGAAACAACTTGCGACATCATTCAATCCGGAAGTGTCGTTCGTTCAGCCGGAAGAACATTCCGCAGGTGCCGATCAAGAAACGGAAGTTGATCTGTCAGCCAATGCGCCGCCCCCCTACCCGGCTCAAGCAATCAGAGCACGTGTTGAAGGAACCGTCGTACTGCAAATTCAGGTTAGTGAAAATGGTTCGGTTACTCGAGTTACGGTGCTAGAATCAAGCGGATCGGCTGATCTTGATGACGCCGCGGTCCAGGCGGTAAGCAAATGGAGGGGCCAGCCAGCGACGCGTTTCGGTCGCCCGGTCGCGTCGACTGAGGTCCTACCCGTTAAATTTCGGTTATAGAAATTGCTCTATACCACACAAAAGTAGGGCACGCGCGCTACACTCTCGTGGGGATGGCTTTCGAATTATTCAATAAGCCTTTATGCTGTGAGCCTTTAGCGGGCGATCCTTGGTGGCGCTTGCATTCTCCTTTGCCTCGAGACGAACCGTAAACCTGCGGGCTGATTTGATGACAACCACAAGCTGGATAGAAGCATTGCGGCAGCACGATCAAGAACACTTGATCCAATACTGGGACCAACTGACTTCGAAACAGCAAGAATCGCTATCTGCGCAACTGGCGGAGATTGATTTTTCGCAGCTAAAATCGCTGTATTCAGGCAATGAAGATGCCCCCGATTGGAGCGACCTTGCGACCAAGGCAGATCAACCGCCCGCAATACGGTTGGGCCATGAACCAATCGAATTTTCAATGGCGGATGCGACTTCGGCAGGCGAAAAAGCAATTTCGCAAGGCAAGGTCGCTATGGTGCTCGCGGCTGGTGGACAAGGCACTCGGCTGGGTTTTGATCAGCCGAAAGGCATGTTTCAGATTGGGCCCCTATCGAACCGCACGCTCTTCGAAATGCATGTCGACAGGTTACGTGCGTTGATGAGTCGATACGGAGCGTCGATTCCGCTGTATATCATGACCAGTCCAGCGACTGACGCGGAAACACGTGCTTACTTCGAAAGTAACAATCGACTCGGTTTGTCCGAAAACGAGTTGCGAATTTTCTGCCAAGGCACCATGCCGGCTGTTGATGACAAGACTGGCAAAGTCCTGCTAGCTTCCCAGCACGAGATTGCTCTCAGCCCGAATGGACATGGCGGTTTGCTGGCTGCACTCGATCGCTGCGGCTGTTTAAAGGAAGCGGACGATCGCGGTATCGAGCAACTCTTTTACTTGCAGATCGACAACCCGTTGGTGCCAGTGTGCGATCCAACGATGATTGGTATTCAGATTTTGTCGAAGTCGCAGGTGTTAACACAAGTCGTCAAGAAGCGATTTCCGCTTGAGAAGGTTGGTAACGTCGTCTCCATCGACGGCCGCACTCAAATCATCGAATACAGCGATCTGCCAGCATCGGCCGCCGAGCAGAAGGCGCCTGATGGAAGTCTAAAGCTGTGGGCAGGAAACATCGCGGTGCATGTGTTTGAACGCGAGTTCTTGAAAGCAATGCGGACCAACAAAGACGCATTGCCCTTCCACCGCGCTCATAAAGCGGTTCCCTTTGTGGACGCCAATGGACAGACCATCAAGCCCAGTTCGCCGAATGCCTACAAGTTCGAGCGATTTATCTTTGACTTGCTGCCAATGGCAGAGCGGTCGATCGTGGTCGAAGGCGATGCTACCAAAGTATTTGCGCCTGTTAAGAACGCCGATGGTGCTCCAACGGATACACCGGAGGCATCGCGAAATGCAATCAGTAACCTCCATAAGTCATGGCTGGAAGAAGCAGGTGCTATCGTTGACGACGGCATCGTTGTAGAAATCCACCCAGCTTGGGCTATGGATGTGAATGACGTAAAAGCAAAAATTGAGCCTGGTCTTAAAGTTCAAAAACCTACTTACTTTCACAACTAATTTGGACAAAGCGTTCTAGGAAGTTCATCGGACTATGTTGCATGCAGTGATAATGGCTGGCGGATCAGGTACACGTTTCTGGCCCGCCTCGCGACAGTTCAAACCCAAACAATTGTTGCGAATGACCGGCGAGCGAACGATGCTACAGTCGACCTTTGATCGCCTGCAGAATCTTGTTTCACCGGAGCATGTTCTGGTTTTGACGAACGCTCAAATCTCTGAAGCGATCGCCCAGCAGATTCCAGACCTACCAGTTGAACATATTGTTGGCGAACCCTGCAAACGCGATACAGCGCCCTGTATCGGAATTGCTGCGTCGCTGATCGCGTCGGCGGACCCTGATGGCTATATGATTGTGATGCCCTCGGATCATGTCATCGAACCGCGAGAAGAATTTCATCGAACAGTTCGAGCCGGTTTAGCCTTAGTGCAACAAGATCCCAGTCGCATTGTGACATTCGGAATTAAGCCGAATTATCCAGCTGAATCTTTCGGCTATATCCAGCGCGGTGCGACGCTCGAGTCGATCGAAGAGACGTCTGCTTTCCAGGTCGAACGTTTTAGGGAGAAGCCTGACCGTGAAACAGCGCAGCAGTACGTCAACAGCGGCGATTTCTACTGGAACAGCGGCATCTTTTTGTGGAAGGCCAGCACAATCTTGGAAGCCATCCAAGCGAACGAACCGGAGATGTACGCTCACATACAGAACATCGCGAGCGCGATTGGGACCAACAATTTTACTGCGACCTTTGAACAAGAGTATGAAGCGATCAAAGGCAAATCGATCGACTTTGCCGTGATGGAACACTATAAAAACGTAGTCGTGGTCGAAACAACTTTCCGCTGGGACGATGTTGGATCGTGGCAAGCGATGGCGCGCTTGACAACTCCAGATGAAAATGGAAATGCGGTCGAGGGGCCTTATCTGCCGATCGATTCATCCGGGATGATTGTTCGCACCGAAGCCGATCATTTAATAGTGACGATAGGAACTAAAGAAATGATTGTCGTTCATACGCACGATGCCACTTTAGTCGCACCGAAGAGCGAAGAGGAACGCGTACGGGAAGTGGTACAACAATTAAATGCACTTGGGCAGCGTCGTTACCTTTAAGAATCTGATGGTGCATTGCCATTCTAAAAGAGGTGCTGGTTGTCAAACGATCCGAATTCCGACAAAAAAATGCGGGTGTTTGCCGACGACGATTCGTTGTTGCAACATCCTATCGATCAGCAGATCGGGATTACGTGGCCAGCGGAAGGTCGCATCGTCGGAATCGACTATGGCACTGTTCGGATCGGACTTTCCATTTGCGATCCTACTCGAACGTGGATCAGCCCGCTAACCACTTACAACCGCCGCAATGAACGGCTTGATGCAAAATTTTTCGTTGACCTGGTCACACTGGAAAATATCAGCGCCTGGGTCGTTGGTCTGCCGATCCACTGCGACGGGAATGAAAGTCAGAAGAGTCGGGAGGTTCGGTCGTTTGCGGATTGGTTGTACGAGCTCACTGGGAAACCGATTCGGTTTTTTGATGAGAGGTATACGACGCGGCAGGCGACAAGTATGCTGACCGAAGCAGAATTAACTAAAAAGCAACGCAAGAAACGGATCGACCGTGTCGCTGCCCACCTGATCCTTGAACACTTTTTAGAATATGATAAAGCGATGCGTGAGCGAATCTCACGGCAATAATCCCACCTCACGTTTTGACAATCTGTCACTCTCAGCATGCAAGTCGGTCTATTTATTCCGTGCTACATCGATCAGCTATATCCTGATGTAGGTCTCGCAACTGTCGAAGTTTTAGAACGCTTCGGTTGCGAATGTGACTATCCAGTCAATCAGACGTGTTGCGGCCAACCAATGGCTAACAGTGGCTGCAATGATCAAGTGGCTCCACTGGCTAAATTGTTTGTACGGAATTTTGAGAAGTACGATTATATCGTTGCACCAAGCGGTTCATGTGTGTCGATGATTCGCAATCATTACGATGAGTATTTCAAAAACGACGCGGCATTTGATCGGGTTCGTGATAATACTTACGAGTTGACCGAGTTCCTGTGCAAAATATTGAAAGTGAATTCGATTGGCGGTAATTTCAATCACAGCGTCGCGTTGCACCCTAGTTGCCATGGGTTGCGTGAACTGAGATTGGGAAAGTGTAGTGAATTGCAGGTAAAGTCGTCCGATACAGTGCGGCAACTGCTGCAATCGATCCAAGGTCTTACTTTGACGACGCTGCGGCGTGCAGACGAGTGTTGTGGTTTCGGCGGTACCTTCGCCGTTACCGAAGGCGGAGTGTCAGCGATGATGGGTAAAGATCGATTGGCAGATTTTGCCGACTCCGGAGCAACTGTGGTAACCGCCACCGATGTTAGCTGTCTTATGCATTTGCAAGGCTTATCGGCAAGGCAAAAATCCCCGCTTAAGTTCATGCATATTGCCCAGATCTTTGCTGGCCGAAACCCGGAGATGGTTTAACGATGAGCATTACGGAATCGACCGAGATCGGTTTGGATGTTAAGGCTGATCGCCTCAGAGATCTACCCATTCTACAAGGCAGAGCAGAACATCCGGAGCTTGCAGACCGCTTTGTAGAAGATGAAGATCGAGCGCACTGGCATGATGCTGCGCTGTGGTTTGTCAGGGAAAAACGCGACCGCCAGGCATCGTCAGTGCCAGAGTGGGAGACACTGCGGGGGCTGGCTGCAGAGATTAAGCAATACACGATAGCCAATTTGCCTGACTTGCTTGAACAGTTTGAGGCGAACGCTACGGCGATGGGGGCCGTGGTGCACTGGGCGAGTGACGCGGCAGAGCACAATCGTATTGTGCTTGATATTCTGCGTGCGAATTCCGTGCAACGCGTTGTTAAAAGTAAGTCGATGTTGACTGAAGAATGTCACCTCAACCCGTATCTCGAGAAAAACGGCATCGAAGTCGTCGATACTGATTTGGGTGAGTGGATTGTGCAGCTGCGTCAGGAATCGCCAAGCCATATTGTGCTTCCAGCAATTCACATCAAAAAAGAAGAAGTTGGCGAGACGTTCCACAAACACATTAATACGCCAGAGGGAAATTCAGACCCTGATTTTTTGACCAAAGCTGCTAGGAAAGAACTTCGATCGGAATTTCTAGGCGGCCAAGCTGGCATAAGCGGTGTCAACTTTGGAATTGCAGAAACAGGTGGGTTTGTTATTTGTACCAATGAGGGTAACGCCGACTTGGGTGTTTCCCTCCCGGACGTACATATCGCTTGCATGGGGATTGAAAAGCTTATACCCCGCGTCGAAGATCTTTCGGTCTTCATCCGGCTCTTGGCTAGAAGTGCGACGGGGCAGCCGATTACAACCTACACTTCACATTTCCATGGTCCACGCCCCGGTGCACAGTTACATATTGTGCTGGTCGATAATGGCCGGTCCGCGATCCGCGCTGACGAGCATTTTCGGCGATCACTCTCGTGCATCCGGTGCGGAGCCTGCATGAATACTTGCCCGGTCTACCGCCGCAGTGGCGGACACTCCTATCAATCGGCTGTTCCCGGTCCAATCGGAAGCATCCTGAATCCTGTCAGCGAACCAGAACGTTATCGATCACTCCCATTTGCATGTACGTTGTGTGGATCATGCACCGACGTTTGCCCAGTCAAAATCGACCTTCATCATCAACTGTTGCTGTTGCGTGGCAATTTGGGGAAAGCCAAAATACTTCCATGGAGCAAACGTTTCTCAATGGCGATTGCCAGTCAGTTAATGCGGCGTCCTCGACTGTTCCGAACTGTCGGCGCGATTGGTCGTTTTGTGCTTCGAAGCTCTCCTCGCTTGTTGATTTACCATCGTTGGAACCCGTGGGGGAAATCTAGGGAAATGCCGCCGTCCAGCAAGACGACTTTTCATGAACAGTTTGCCAAGCGAAAGGGCGGCAGAAGATGAAGTTGTCTGCCAGCGTAAAGTCCAAGTCTGACATCATGGCGCGCTTGCGCGAAACCAGCGTGCCCGACAGCGAGCTTCCGGAAGTTCTAGTCGGCGATTGGCTTCGCTTTGACGATCCGATTGCTAAGATTGGCGAAATAGTACGAATGGTTGGGGGCGAGTGCAAAGTTGTGTCGTCACTATCGGAGATTCATAACGATCTGCTCACCTACGACAACTTTCGCGATGCAAAATCTATTTGGTCCAATACAGATGCGATACCCAGCGATGTGCGGCTTGATTCAATCGCCCGCCCTCATGATTTGGACACGGTCGATTTTGCGATTTATAAATCAACCTTGGGTGTTGCAGAAAACGCAGCAGTTTGGGTAACAGACGAAGACATAAAGCACCGCGTCGTCTTTTTCATCGCTCAGCATCTAATCTTGATTTTGAACCGATCCTCAATCGTGCATAACTTGCATGAAGCGTATGCACAATTAAAAGTGCGCAAGCCAGGGTTTGGCTGTTTCATTTCTGGGCCCAGCAAAACCGCCGATATCGAACAGTCGCTAGTCATAGGCGCGCACGGTTGCCGCAGCATGCAAATGTACATTGTTGAAGATTAAGTTGCGCCGACTAACTTTAGCTAAGATCTTCTCGCGATTCACGCGTTGTTTCGTAGTTACGCGGCAAAGTAACAATAAAGGTGCTCCCCTTTCCAAGTTCGCTTTGGACTTCGATTTCACCTCCCAAAAGTCGACACAGTTCTTTCGTAATCGACAGTCCCAGTCCCGTGCCAGTAACTTCTCTCGTCAAAGCGTCGCCCATTTCTTTTGCGCGTAACTGACGGAATTTTTCGAAAATTGTCTCGCAATCAGATTCTGCGATACCGACTCCGGTATCTTGCACCGCGATGGTGAACATCTCAGAATCGGAAAGATCCATTGAAACCGAAATCAGTCCACCTTCGGGGGTAAACTTGATCGCGTTCGAAAGTAGATTGTTCAGGATTTGCTGCAATTTGCCTTTGTCCTGAAACATTCTCAACCGATCATCGTCATAATCGGTCGACATGATTTTCAAGTCGATATTCTTCTCGTCGGATAATGGTCGAATCAGTTCGCATTGACCCGTAACGACATTTGCTAAGTCAAATTCGGTGCAACGCAACTGCATTTTTCCGGCTTCGATTTTCGCTAGGTCCAAGATGTCGTTGATCATATCGAGCAAAACGCGCCCGCTCCGCTGGATATTTGCGGCATAACGTTTTTGCTTTTCATTAAGTGCGTCGATGTTTTGAAGCACATCGCTGAACCCGAGAATGCTATTGAGTGGCGTCCTCAATTCATGGCTCATGTTCGCAAGGAATTCATTCTTCATTCGGTTCGCTTCAAACAGTTCGAGGTTCACTCGCGCCAGATCGTCGATTCTTTCATCCAACTGCTTGTTTGCGCCCTGCAAGTCAGTTTGAGTGTCAACCAAATGCCGAAGCATGTCGTTGAATGAATTCGACAAGGACTGGAATTCATCGCGTGTATCGATTTCCGAGCGAATCGCAAGCTCGCCTCCCGCCACACGGTCAGCAATGTCGCGCAAGTATTTGAGAGGCCGAATGACCAATCGCTTAAGAATACGGTGCTCAAGAAACAGAGCGATGGAAAGCGTTGCGACAGCGACGGCGATCATGAGCGAGTATGTCCATATCGTCCAAATTCGAGTGTCTTCGTAAGGACGTTTAATTCGCATCACACGGAAGGGTGTTGAAGCGCTTTGTCGAGTATTTGAACTTTGAGAAGTCGCCGCATGGCACGTCATGCAATCTTGCGTGAAACGGATAGGGTGATAGTAGTAGTAATAGCCGTTCACTGGTCCGAACTCTTCGAACACGGCATTGCTGAGACTGGGGCCAGATAGTTGAATCGACAGTGCCTCGGCCTTTTCCTCGCCTGGTTCTACTGGGGTTGATGGAGATGCTTCTGTTTCATCGACGTCTTGGTCATCACTCGCATTGGGGGCTGTACTATCTTGGTTGAAGCCAAGTTTCGACTCCAAGCTGTAAAGTGCTTCGAGATCGATTTCACTTTCCGACAACATCCCGCCAAGGTTTTTCCATTCAAGATTGTCGTCGAGGCGCATTAGCTCGAACGAGTTCCCGCTTAAGTTCATCTCCTTGCGAAGACTTCTCAGCAACGCCGAATTCTTTTTGGAGTCTACCGATTCGGCTCCAGGCGCACCGTCCGACGCCGAATCTGAAACCGTGTCCGATTCGCCTTGATACGCAAGTGCGTCGATATGTTGGCTGATAATTGACGAGAGGGCAAAGTCTCGCGCTTCCAGCCGAGTGGTCTCAAGCACGAGTCGCTCGGCAATCCATTGCATCAGCACCATCGCAAAGATAAAGGAAATTGCCAGGGCCGCGCCAAGTGCGACCAAGCATTTGGCCTCCAACGACCAGCCGCGTAGCAGATTTCTTCGTTTTCGTTCCAATGTGTTTCTCCGAGCAAATTAATCTGCTGGAATCTTACCGGAGCCTTGGGAATCAGTCATCAACGCTGATTGAACTTACCACGTGTACAGTACCGTTTAATGCGGCGACGGAAAAATCGGCAAATATCGCGTACCCTCCCCATTTTGTGCTGATTCGGGCGGCCAAATTACCCAATTGGTGCAGCTTTACAGACAAAAACGCCGAATCCATTCATAGCCTCCAACCGTGTGAAAATCCACGCCGTAGTCGCGAATTGCTTGCGATCGGCAGCGCGGGAAATTAGGATGACGCCTTTGCTATCCAATTTGACGGATATTAAATGGATTCGGACAGGTCAACTTGCCCACCAATTGCACAAGGATGTCAGTAGCACGGAATAAGCGTTGCTGTCAGCACCATTATGCTGGCGGTTTAAATCAGTTCACCGGTTTTCATTAGACTTCATGAATTGGCTCGACGCCCAGTACGCTTATACAACTAACAGTTCAATTCCTTCCTAGAGCTAGCAGCTGACACACTCGGAGACTTAAATGTCAAAGCCTTTCCGTTATTGGACGCGACTTTCGATCGTCGCTTCTTTAACCGCCACGCTAATTGTTTCGCCCGCATGGGCTGGCCGCCTTTTGAAGTTCCGCGCACATAACAACAAGTCCAACGTTTGTTGCCCGCCCGCTCCATCGGCTTGTTGTGAAGTTGTGGCAGAATGTTGCGTTGTCGAATCACCATGTGCTGAGATCGTTGTAGAGCAGCCGGTCAACGATTGTGGCTGTGGCGCAGTCACGTCGGAAGCGCCGATCATGGAAAGCTCGGTACCGCCGGTAGTTGAAAACGCCGCTCCAGCGCTCGAGTCTTTTACTCCTCCCGCGGATGTCGCGCCACCAGTAGAAAATCCACCGGCACTGTCCGAAGAAACTGCACCCGAGTCAGAAGCGCCTTTGACTGAATCACCGAGTGACGAGACGGAAATGCCTCCAGCGGTAATTGAATCGACCCCGGCCGACGATACGTCCAGTCCGTTCAGCGCGACTCCAGAAGAAGAAACTGCACCTGAAGCAGATGCTACGCCCGAAGCAGATGCTGCCGCCGAGCTTGATCCGCCGTCCGTCGACGAACCAGCGGTTGAGCCCGAAGCGGCATCCGCAGACGAAGCAGCTCCAGCCGACATTTTTGGTGATACACCTATAGAGCCAGAAGCGTCCGATGATGCTCCCTTGAATCTGTTCGAATCGGACGATGCTCCGGCTGACGCAACCGATGCTCCTGAAGCCGACATTTTCGGAAACCCATCTGCAAGCGAAGAGGCCGCTCCAGCCGATGCTAGTGAAAGTCTTTTTGACACACCTGCGGCACCTGAAGAAACAGAAGCTCCTGCCGACAACAGCATCGAAAGCTTATTCGGTGACGAACCAGCGACCGATGCTTCCGCCGACGAAAACCTGTTTGGTACTCCAGATGCCGCACCTGCAACCGAAACGCCTGCACCAGCTGACGACAGCTTAAACAATCTGTTTGGCGAGCCAGCGGCAGATGCCGATGCTTCCAGCGGCAGTCTGTTCGGGGAAAGTGATGCGACGGATGCCGCCGATGCACCAGCCGACGACGACACCCTAGAAGGCCTTTTCAATTCTGCACCCGCACCCGCAACGGACGAGGTTGCCGAACCTGATATAAACAGCCTTTTCAATTCCAGTTCTATAGACTCCAACGAATCCAACAGCATGCCAGTAAGTGCTTCGGAACCAATGGACTTTAGCGAACTGTTTGGCGAACCTGCTGCAGAACAAGTTGAACAACCGGCATCCCTCGACACCAGCGTTCCAGTGCAAAAAGAGCAGCTGGACCTGGAACTCGACGAACTCTTCAAGACCACTCAGCGCAACTCGCAAGAAGGTTTTGAAGGAGCAGAGGTTCGAGTATGGGTCGACAACACAGGTAACTTTACCGTGAAGGGCCGATTGCTGACCGTTTACCCAAGTGAAGTTCGGTTGTTGAAAGAGAACGGGAAAACCTCAACCGTTCCGATGCGACGGCTTAGCCCGCTCGATCGCGAATATGTTCAGGACGTTGTGGCTAAATTGAATAGCAGCGGTGACGCTAACCACTATGTTCGCAATCAAGTAAGCAAGACAGATGGCATGACACGATAGCAACTGAAGCAAAGCGAAGTTTATCGTTGAATCATATTGAAAAGCCGAGGTTGAACTGCCTCGGCTTTTCTTTTGTCATCGCAATTGCAACAAACTGACACCTTATCGACGGGTCGCGCATTACACGCTTACCGATGACTGATATGGTTGCAACTCTATTCAACACGTTGGGCCGCACGCAAAATTAGGTAGTTCCCGCCCTGATATTCAGTGAACTCACCTGAGATAGTCCACTCCGCATACTCTTGATCCTGCAATATCACAGTTGCAACTCTCTGCAGCATCAGATTCTCAAGACATACAAATGCGTTCTTGGAATTGTTGCGCGGCACAAACGAGATACGCCCCGAAGCTTGTCGGAATGTCCCTGTCAACTTGGTGACTTTTGTGCCTTCCGCTTGCAGTTTATCATCGGCTGCGTCGCTAGTAGCGGTAGCGCTCAGTTTCGTATCAGCAGGACTTACATTAACAACAAATCCGACGAGAAGAATCGACGCGAAAACCCATGTTGCTGGCGCGCGAAAATTTTGGCCCATGTTTTTAACGAACTTCGCGCCCACGTCGCCACCCTACCGATCTTATAAAAGAAAACTACTGATCTTTTGGCAGAATCAGGGCGTGTAAACTTATCACGCCGCCAACTGTCAACAAAATCCACCCAAGCCAATCGGGGGGCGTTACGGTTTTTTTCGGCGAAGTTGCGACTTGCATGTAGGCGTCGGTCAGGGGATCGCTTGATACCATCTGGCTATTCTGTGCCATTTTGTGCAATGTCCGTGTACTGGACTCCGTTAGCACGAACGAATCAACCATGCGGAACTGAATTCCCAGCAGGAACAGAATCATTCCTAACGTAAAGTAGCGCTGTCGATTCCAATGCATATGCACACCAAGGCTTAAAAATGCTGTCAAGCAACGACAACAACGAAAGATTCTTCATGAATCAAGCCGCCGCAGGTTAGCTTACTTTAAGAGGCAAAACTCAAGCGGCAGTAAGCTACATCGACTGGTGCAGGCTCTAATTTGAGCAGATCGCAGAACTTCACGGCTGCGAAAATTCGGTAATCTATTTGGGTTAGGAAACCGCGGTAATATGCGGCCCACCTACTATTCAAATTTTCAGGTATTCACCAGTCGAGATTTCGCTGGCCACTGTCAGCCGGATCTGCCGCATGCCGATTCCGACTCTAGACGCGTTCTATCTTCAGAACTCGACCTCTTGTTTCGATGACGCGAACTAAGGTCGATTCTTCTATGTAAGCGTCTTCAGCGACCACTTCATAGGTTGTGCCTTCGAAAGTGGCGCGACCGTAAGGAGCGCACCGCGTTATTGTGCGTCCGGTCTTCCCTGCCATATTGGTTGGCTCGACTTGAACCTCAGGTTTCGATGAGCTTTGAGGCGGTGCCAGTTCCAGCACTCGGAAGAACGGCGACTTCTGTAGCTGGTCAGAGAAAACAAGCAATATCACGAGAGAAATGAGGCACGCGGCAGAAACCGCCGATAAGTTCCAGGCAAAACGTGACCACTGGAAGGAGCTGGCCGGAATCACGAACGACTGAGAGGCGAGGATAATGCCCGCGATACACAATACCATTCCACCAATGCCGAAGACACCGAAGCCAGGTATTACAAAAATCTCCATTGCGATACAAATCAGTCCGGCAATAAACAAAATGATTTCCAGTGATTCGACTGTTCCGTTCAAGAATTGAAGCCAGAAGAACGTCGTAAAACATAGCAAGGAAATGAACAAAAAAATGATGCTGCCGGGCGCCGTAAGCTCGGTCGTGAACGTCGCGATCCCAACTATCAAAAGAATCGACGTAAACAATTGATTTGAGGCGAGAGCTGTCGCCCATTTTTCAATCTGCGTTAGCTTGCGGGGCGGAGGTAACGCTTCGATATTGAGTTTTGTTACGATCTCGGAACGTTCACGTATCTCGCCGTTAATCCACCTACGCGACAAAGCACTGTTTAAATCCATCTCATTTAAGGGTTTAAACTGTTCGTTCTCGGTCCATCTACCGTTGTTGTCCATCCGATCGAACAGTTCCGGGTTGGCCAGCAGAACGCGACCGTTTCGATCAATATATTCGTGTAGTGGGATTGAGGAACTTATGACCCCGTAAAAGTGCGCCGGAGTCTTATTACTTCTTGCAGCCAGGTTTTCCCAAAGAGTTTTGAGGTCTCGAATTTCGTCGGGTGTAATGTTGACTTGTCCGTCACCTCCGAAGCGAGCGCCTTCAACGGCATAGATAATCTGGCAAGACATCGCAATCATCGCTGCGTCTCCCGATGCCTTCTTGTCAATTATAGCCACCGTTTGAACGCCAGATTTTTGCAAATCGATCAAAAATGTCGCAAGGCGGTTGCTCTGTTCCAAGTTTCCTCCCAACGAATCAATGGCAATGAGACAGACGTTTATATTGTCAAGCCTTCGCGCTTCCCGCAGCGTGCGGATGCACCGGTTTACTTGCACTTGAGTGACTTCGCCTTGCAGCTCGAACAACACCGGAATAGGGTTTTCGATCACGGCCACGGAACTTGAATCCTGAATCCGGTCCAAGTTAAACAGCTCAAGGAGTTCTAATTCGTTGGCCGGCGAAGCATCAGACCATTTGAGGGAACGCAACTGCTGACCGTTGATCGATCCAAGCTGTCCTGTCAGAGTCAGACGCTCCTCTCGTAAGATTTTGCCCAAACGTTGGAGCTCCTGGAGCATATCTGCGTTAACATACAGCGTCTCGGAATCCGTAGTTTGTACTTCAAAGAGTTGCGCTTCGCTCTCCAGCATCGACGCGATCGCCGCCTCAGGGATTTTGCCACGCTGCTTTGCGATTTGGGTATATGTCTGTCGCATCGATTCGTCGACGGACGCTTCGTCAACCGAGGCCAGTCCAATTTCCGCTTGCGGAGCGACAGCCAGTGTTTGGCAGGCGAGAGCAACCAGTACCGCATGTCCTACAACCGACTGCTCGATATAAGCGATGGAGTTAAACTGCCCACCAAGTGGGCCAGTCAGTGTGCGTGCGATTGAAAGCGAAGGTTCGAACTCGGATCCACGGCCGATCAGATTGTCTTCCGATGCCGAGGAAATTTCACGAGACTGAAACTGAATCACCAAGTCAATTTGTTTGTTTCCAGCCTGCTGGCTCAGCTGCTCGAGCGAGTTCCGAAAGCTTAAACTCTCCGCGTAATTGATCGGAGTCTGCACCACGAGTCGATACGCGGTTTTATCAGCGACAACTGGCTCAAGATCGGCATCGATCTCAGTTTGGTTGGCAACCTCCGACGCCTTCGGCAACTCCGTCGCTGCAACATCCGGAGTACTTTTACGCTCGCTGTTAGGAGTGGGTACGTCCGTTTGAGTTGCGGGGTTAGCTGCCCTTCCGTTAGACAACTGCTCGAAATCGCTCAGCAAATCATCTTGCGCCAACGCCATGAAAGTGGCCGACGACGCTTCGAGGAAACACCAAATCAAAAGAACGCTCAAAAACAGGCGTATCCGTGGACGGCCATCTGTCATTTCGTGAACTTCTCTCTTGGTTCGCTCTAGTTAGTGCTCTGTGTGCTGCACCACCATTATGAGCAATTACGAGGCCTGCGTCGAATGCAGCTTGAAAGTCATTCAACAATCTTTGCAGATTAAGTGAGCCAATCGAGAGACTTTTGAACCGAAGCCTTCATTTTCTCCAAGCCAGTTCGGGCAATCTCATTGCGATCTCGTTTCCAATACTCGCGGTTGAAGAGCTCTAGCGACAGAACACCACTAAAACCGTTTTTTATCATTGTCCCCAAAACTAGTGGGATCGGTGCAACCCCATCCCCTGGGAAAACTCGGGCAGCGTCATTAATTTCCGCGCGACTCGGTTCGGCCGGATAGTCGTTCATATGCAACACTTTTACGACGCTACCTGACAAGGCACCGATGTTCGAAAAATCGGAGCCGCCTTTATACATGTGATAGATATCTGGCAAAATGCAAGCGTCTGGATCGTTTGCCGCTGCCCACACGTAGAGCACTTCCGAAAGCTTCGAGAAGTTAGCAGAAAATCCCCACACTTCGAGCTGTGGAAAACAATCACGAGCACGACCAATTTCCATCAGTTGTCGGTATCGCTCCGCTGCCGCATCCAAGTCCAGCCGTTGTCCTTCCGTAGCACCCGTCGGCGGAGCGGCAATCAATCGACCGCCCAATTCTCGAACGATTTCCATATCTCGTCCACAGTCGTCCATGCCTTTCTTCCGTGCTGCGTCATCATTAGTCACCCACTGGCCAAACGCAATCGCGCTTTCAACCCGCAGTCCTGCATCAGCTATCCGTTTCCGCAGGTCGGGCAGCTTGCCACCAGAGCGCGTAAACTTTTCAACGTCCCGTAACCAAATTTCAATTCCATCGTATCCGGCATCCGCCGCTGTCTGAATCTGATCAACAATGTCGACTTCGCTATTGTTGATCGTGCTAACGTTCAGGCAGTAACGAATGTTTTTGGCACGAAGCGAAACTTCATCTTGAGCTGGCGATTCCGACTGTGCGAGCAGATTGGTCGAAGAAACTGCGGTGGCTCCTGCCAAGACTGCGGAAGAGGTACATAAGAAGTTACGCCGATTTGACATTATTCCCTCGAAATTCGTTCGTGCGGTAAGCTGAATTAACTACAGATCATTTGCGTTGCAGCTCTTTACGTCAACTGGTCATCACAAAAGCTGCAAGAGTTGAAACGACGGTGCTTCAACAAAAAATGGGCGATCCTGCGAGCTGTTCTACGTTGGTGAGCCAATGAACTGGACGCAGACGCTATAATTACGATTCCTTCCCACCAAAGTTCTCAGGATTATGACCATGCAACATGATTATAAGCGACGCAAATTCTTCTCTACTAGTTTGATGTCCGCCGCCGCCGCGACAGCTGCCAGTTCCCTACTTATAAATCCTTCAAAACTGTTTGCTGCCCTGCAAGAACCAGATCCGCTACCGATCTTGAAGACGCTCAAAATTGGGATGGTTCGCGAGGGAAAAAACTTGTCGGAAAAGTTCGCCGTGGCCAAAGCGGCTGGATTTCAAGGAATCGAAATCGACTCCCCAGGCTATGAAACCGAAGAAGTTATCCAAGCAGTGCGTGATTCTGGGCTACCCGTGGATGGAAGCGTTTGTTCAACGCATTGGAATGTAAGGCATACAGACCCCGATCCAAAAGTTCGTGAGCAAGCGCTAGCTGACTTGGTCTTTGCGATTCGGCAGACGCGTGCCGTTGGGGGTCACACGACTTTGCTGGTCATTGGGCACGGCAAAGATGGTTCGCTTTCGGAAATTAACGAACGTTCAGTCGAGAATATCCGCAAAGCAATTCCGATCGCGGCGGAGAATGGAATCGTCATTGCCATCGAAAACGTATGGAACCAGTACTTGTACACGCATGACGGACCAAATGACCAGACCGCCGACGCCTTCGCAGCTTACGTCGACCAATTCAATTCGCCGTGGGTCGGCATGCAGTTCGATATTGGCAACCATTGGAAATATGGCCAGCCTGGCGACTGGATTCGCACTCTCGGCAAACGTATCGTTAAGCTCGACATCAAAGGTTTCTCGCGGGCTGACGATAAATTCACTGCGATTACGGAGGGAGATCTTCCGTGGGGCGATGTTCGCGCGGCTTTGCGCGAGATCAACTTTACGGGCTGGTGTGCTGCAGAAGTCGACGGCGGAAATCAAGCTCAACTGACGAAGATTGCCGCCGAGATGGACGAAGCACTTGGCCTAGCCCGCGCTCTTCCGTAGCGGCGTTCGCCTAGAACGCGGGTGAATCTTCTGAAAATTTTCGAGGGCCCATTCCCTAAAAGGGTGCCACTGCTGGCTTGCCCAGCAGTGCTCGTGGCGTAACAGCAACGCTTCCCAACACGACCCCGGCTTCTAGGCAAAGCCAGCTACGATGCCCGTGCCAGGTTGAAACGTCAAAAATCTCAATCGTTTTCTTGCCAAGGATCTTCGTCGTGGTCCATGGCGGCGGCGGTAACCTTAGCTGCCGGTGTGTCCCAACCTTCCTCACGTCGAATACGATTCTTTTTAGGCTGTTCTGCGGCTGGCTCAACAGCAGCACCACCGGTACGCATCGTTTCCCACTGAGCGATCGAGATCGTAACGTCGCGGGCTTGCGAACCATTGTACTGCCCGACAATTCCGTCTTCAGCCATGAAATCGATCAGTCGAGCCGCTCGGCCGTAACCAATTCCTAACGCTCGCTGCAGCAATGAACAGCTGCCACGTCCCTCACGTACGACGACATCGACGGCGGCTTCGTACAAATCGTCCCGTTTGCGGAAGTTGCTCGGCGCTTCCTTCTCTGCTTCAGCACCGCCTGCTTCGACTTGCATCTGCATCAGCTCATGCACAAAACTCTGTTCGCCTTGGCTGCAGTGATCAACTACGCGGTTGATTTCTTCGTCGCTCAAGTACGTTCCCTGACCACGCAGCAGCGTTGACGTGCCCGGCCACAAGAACAGCATATCACCGTTGCCTAACAATTTATCTGCGCCCATTTCGTCAAGCACAACGCGTGAGTCGGTACGGCTGGCTACCTGGAAGCTGATTCGAGCGGGCAGGTTACTCTTGATCAACCCGGTGATAACATCAACAGTTGGTTTTTGAGTCGCAAGAATAAGATGGATGCCGACCGCACGGCTCTTTTGTGCAAGCCGAATGATGTGCTGTTCGACTTCTTTTCCGGCCGTCATCATCATGTCGGCAATTTCGTCCGCGACGATCACGATGTACGGCAAGTGTTCAGGGATATTCTCTTCTTCTTCGGCCGTTTCTGGTTTAATGCGTTCGATCAACTCACCGCGATCCAACTGATTATAGCTTGCCAAGTGACGAACGCCTGCCCGTGCTAACAATCCATAGCGCTCTTCCATCTTATCGACGGCCCAAGCCAAGATCGCTTCGGCTTTCTGCATGTCCGTAACAACCGGATGCATTAGATGTGGGAGTCGGCCGTAACCGCTCAGCTCAACCATTTTAGGGTCGATCATTAACATGCGGACTTCGTCAGGACGACGCGTCATCAAAATTGAAGTGATAATCGTGTTCAAGCAGACCGACTTACCCGTACCGGTCCGGCCAGCGATCAACAAGTGCGGCATCGAAGCAAGATCAACCGCCAAGGATTTCCCGGAGACGTCTTTACCCAGGAAGAGCGGAATCTTCATCTTCTTGATTTCGTCGCCGGTCTCTTCGACTACTTCTCGCAAGCGAACAATCTGCCGCGTCTCATTGGGGACTTCGATTCCGACCGTGTTTTTGCCAGGAATCGGGGCAACGATACGAACGCTCGGTACACGCAACGCAATGGCCATATCGTCCGCCAACGACGTGATCTTGCTCAGCCGTAGTCCTGCCTCGAGTTCAATTTCGTATTGGGCAATAACCGGTCCGGTTTCAATCTCAACGACGCGTACATTGAATCCAAAGTCGGCGAATGTTTGTTCAAGTATTTTGGCTTTACGGCGAATCTCAACCATCTGCTCTTCGTACGAGAAATCTTCTCCAGGAGTCAGCAGGTCTACGCCTGGTAGGACGTACTCATCAGCGCCTTCTGGCAACGTCGTATCATCTAGCGTCTCAAGAAAATTCTTCGCGCCTTCACGTTCTTTGTCACGCGACTTCCGCGTTCGAATTGCAGGACCGCTAAGTGCATGGGGTTCGTCGGCACGAGCGTGAATAACGTCGCCGTCGACTTCAAAGTCATGCGTAATGCTTTCTAGTTCTTCTTCGAAGTCGTCAATTGGCGTTTCGTCTTCGATTTCCTTCGTCTTGCCACTTCCAAGGCCCGTAAGCTTACTTGCGATCTTCGAGACCGCTGAAGCGGTTATGCTGCGACTACGCGTTGCCGATTGCTTAGGTTTCTCTTCAAGCTTTGTCTCAACTTCCGCATCTTTGACGGCGTGTGGCGACTCCACTAGTGGCTGAGTTTTCGCATCCCCATTCTGACGCCCCCCGATTTTGATAGTTGGCCCCGGGATATCACCCAAGTACGGCTCTTTCTCAACTGCTTGTAACTCGACGTCCGTTGCCGCTGCCGCATGTCGCACAGTTACTGACGGTGTGTTAATCGGAGCTAAACGCCTGGTGCCGTAAGTAGCGGTACTCTTGATCGCTTGGGCTACGGGCAGGCCAAGCCGTTTTCCGATGACAATCATGCCAATGGTCATAAAGCTGACTCCTTGGAAGATCGCATACTCAGTGCTTAACATCAAGCCGGCAGTGAGGCAACATAAAGTGATGATGATCCCACCACCCAAAGCAAACTGGGCACGCATCCAATGAGCTCCCATCGCTCCGATCGCTCCGCCCGGCCCCATCGGTACCGAAACCGGGACTGGCATATGTGTCAATTCCATGAGAGTAAGGATCGACGTTAAAACGATCGTCCAGCCCAACGACCTCCCCAGCGGTGATGCGAGCGGCTTTTGGCGGACTGTGACGATTACACCTAACGTAAGCAGTGCAGCTACCAAGAACGAACCGGCTCCAAAAGCATGACGCAGTGCTTGCGAAACGTAAGCTCCGAAGTATCCGCAACGGTTGGTAATCGTTTGGTTGGGCGGAAACGAGATCTGTTCTGCCGGATATGGCTCATACACCATTGCCAATACCGACGGAACTGGCGTCAGAGGGTCGGCGGGATCGTAAGTGATTAAAGAAGTCCAGACAAAGAGCGCGAATGCGGCTAGGATTAGTGCCGCAATATCCAGACGGATGTTTCGCTGATCGGACATAATGCCTTTTTCGCTGCGAAATAGTACGGCTCACCGCCGGCACTGCTCAAATAGAAGATGGTCACCATCGAGTCGTATCGAGCATTCGCAGTGGATCAGTTGAACTATTCCGCATCGATTTAGCTGCCTTAACCATTCTCCGCCCTCCCAAACAGATTCGTCATTAAAATCCTCAATGTTCGGCTTTATAAACTTGAACAAGCCCGTAGGCATGACCAGTCGAGACTGCGTCAACATTGTGTCGAAGAATCTGAATTCGCGACGTGTGGGGCATGCCGGAACACTTGACCCGCTTGCTCAAGGCGTGTTGGTGATCGCCGTAGGTTTCGCAACGAGACTAATCGAGTATGTGCAAGAGATGGAAAAATCGTATCGCGGTACCTTTCGACTCGGACTTGAAAGCCCATCGGTTGACACCGAAACGCCTGCGACAACGATCAATCCTGACGTTGTGCCGACGTTAGAACAATTACAAGCGGCTTGTCAAACACAGTGCGGCACTATTTCACAACAACCTCCGATGTATAGCGCCGTTAAAATTTCAGGCGTCCGCGCTTTCGATTTGGCTCGACGCGGTGTAAGTGTAGACATGCCAGCTCGACAAGTAGAAGTGTACTCTTGCGAAGTACTGCGTTACGATTTTCCCGATGTAGAACTCGCCGTCAGATGCGGTTCAGGGACTTATATTCGTTCGATTGGCCGAGACATTGCAAGTTGGCTTGGGACAGGAGCGATCATGACCGAACTAACGCGTGAAGCGGTCGGGCCGTTTCGAATCGCTGATGCAATAGAAATCGATGCTTTCAGGACGGCAACGCCTTTCTTGGAGTCCATACTGCCAGCAGTTTTGGCTGTGAACAACATTCCAAACATAACCGTTGAACCGAAAATTTTAACAGAACTGCATCAAGGGAAAATTGTCGCCATTTCGAATAGTCCCGACGCACAACGCATTGCGATTCGCGATAACTTTGGTACGCTCCGAGCGATTGTGAAACGGCTAGGTGATCAATGGAAGTCCGAGAAGAACTTCGTAGAATAATTGTCCACAACGCGTCAAGCAGCTCCAGACCAAGAAATTGTAATGCCTGAATTAATTGAAAACTCTGATGACGACCAGTATTGGATGATGCATGCGATCAAGCAAGCCGTGCATGCCGCAGAACTCGACGAAGTGCCAGTTGGTGCGATCATCGTGCATAAAGGCAAGATTGTTGGCACTGGCTATAACCAGCGAGAGCAGCTGAACGATCCGACTGCGCATGCTGAGATGATTGCCATCACACAAGCCGCATCGCAGTTGCAGAGCTGGCGGCTTTCAGACTGTACGATTTACGTTACGCTGGAACCATGTCCAATGTGCGCCGGAGCGATCTTGCAATCGCGATTGACACGCTTGGTTTACGGGGCGTTTGATCAGAAGGCAGGAGCCGTCCAAACGTTGTACAAGCTGCTGGAAGATCCGCGGTTGAATCATCAAACGATGTCGACGGGCGGAGTTTACGGAAAAGAGTGCGGGCAGTTGCTGTCGGACTTCTTCCAAATGAAAAGGGAGCAAGGAAAGAAGTAGGCGCACGTCTACGGATTGGAGTGGCCGTACAGAGGCAGGTGCCGATAGTAGACTTCGAGGCAGTAGATCGCAAAGCAAGTTGAGTAAAGCCGACCACCGCTGCTGCCATGTGCATCGCCTTGTGGAGGCCAGCTTCCTGACTCGCGTCCAGCCTTTTGCTGTAACGCCGGTAGCTGCTCTTTCATTGCAGCGTTCCAATCGTCCCACTGCGGATTTCCGATATGGTGCATCGTTTGAGTCGCATAGTACCAGTAATAGTAGTCGCGTTGATTGATGTCGGTTGTAATGAGAGCTCTCGATAACTCGCCAGCGCCACGACGGATGCGAGGATCAGTCGCCGTCCAGCCTTGGTACATGCGGCATAACAAACCTTCAGCGGTCATGCTTAAGACTGGACGCGAATAGTCGGTATATGCATACGTAGCGCCGCCGTCATGTTGCACGACATCCAAATAAGAGAAACCTCGCTTAAGTACAGCGTCATCGGTGGAGAGCCCCGCCATACGAGCGCTCATGATTGCCATAATATACCAGCCAGTTACGGAAAGATCCGAGCCATCTCGAGGGCTATAGCGCCAACCCCCTAGCGAAGGGTCTTGCCAACTCTGACAATAGTCGAGAGCCCGTTGGGCAGGAGCACGAATGCTTGTATCACCCGTCATCCCATAGAGTTCACACAGTGCAATCGTCGCTTGCGCTTGAGCGTATGCCGTAAATGTAGGATTGTTGCTTTCGTCGTAAAAAGCACCATCCTCCGATTGCAGTTTAAGCAAGCTCTGTAAGCCATTTGTTACGACTTGTAGGTATTCGCCCGACTTATGTGTATGTCCAGCTCCGGCAAATGCAATCAGCGCCATAGCTGTAGCAGCAGGTTTGCATGCGGAAGTCCCGTTGTCGGAAAATTTCCCTTGCAATGACCAGGTTCCATCTTTGCCTTGATTCCGAACCAACCATTCCAGACCAAGCTTTACGGCGTTCTCTGTTTCGGCCGAACCACCGTATGCGCCCAAAAGAATATTTTTCATGTCTCCGCTGCGACCGGAAAGGCCCATCGTGATCGCCGGCTTAAAATCGCTCATCATGGAGGTCACTTCAAGCTTCGACGAATCCAAAGCGGGTTCGATCATGGCGATCTCAAGCGTTTCGCTAGACAACAGCGATTCAGCGGCGAATGCGTCGTCTTCATTAATTTCTCCTGCGCTCAATTCGAACGTCGGGTCTTGGCTATCGCCGTCAAGTCCATCGCCTGTTTGCAGGAACAGATTGAACACTGACTTGGGTTCCGTTAGCACTGGGATCAAGGCGAGGATAAGCAATATGCCGACGTGCACGCACATGGACACGAGCCACGATGGTAGTCGCCGAGTATCGCTTTCGAGGTAGTCGCGGACTTTGAGGCGAAGCTTTTGCCAAAGGCCGCTGAGCGAAAAGTCCCGAGGAGCTTGGTGTTGCTCTGATTGGTCGGAAAGTCTGTCTGTACCTAAATTGAAAGTTCGCGCAGAAATTTGCGGTGGCGCGATGACCGGTGGAGGGACGGGCGAAGCGGCATGACGCCGAGCTTGAAGTGGGGGAGGAACTTGGACGTTTTGGCTGCGAGCTACGTTTGAGGAAGTGGACTGTTTGGGGGCGTTTTTGGCTAAATCGTTTTTGGTTAAATCATTGGGCTTCGGCTTTGGTTTGGACGGGTGGGAATTTGGTGGCGAAGCAGGGAAACTTGGGGGTACCGCAGCGAGGAAATCGGGCGGTTGAATCGATGACGACGATTGCGACGAATTCGACGATGAATTATTGCTAGGTCGCATGGGAAAGCCTAATCAGGCGTTGGCAAGGCTAAGAAGAGGAGCTCAGAACGCAATGAGTTCCCTTAGTTTAGCATTTTGGAAAGGCACGACGGCAGATTCTTGCACGTTAAGTGCCGAGAAAAGGCGGATTAGGGAAAAGAAGATAACGAAATGTAGGTTTGCACTGGACACTGCGGGAGCGATCTGGCATATTTCTTGTGCGGGATGGAGCAGCCCGGTAGCTCGCGAGGCTCATAACCTCGAGGTCGTCAGTTCAAATCTGGCTCCCGCAACTTCTCTGTTTGGTTAGGAAACTGACCGCAGTAGGTTATTCGAAGAAGCCGACGTTTAGCAAACAAGCAAAACGTCGGCTTTTTTCGTATTTTCCTGCAATCTCCCGGGTCTCGACTACTCTCCAGAGACTCGTTTTCCGGTCGCGATTCTCGCCAAATCGGCCGCTCTCTGGGGGCCAAACAGAGACAAGTACTCTCAGAGTCTCTGGGTTATGAAAACCGCCGGGTTAACGACTCTGGGTTATGAACCGTTTGACTGACTCGGGTTTCTTTTTGGTTCATTGATCTGGCTCACTGGGTGGTCCCAAGTTGCGAAATTTCCCAAGGGGTAATGGGACGTGCGTCGGCTGAATTGCATAGATAGATCTGGGAGGGATGCCACTTTGGTTCCCACCAAGGTCTTTCCATGGAGGCAGAACAATCGACACTTATTCTCTCAACTCTCTTCCCACCGACGACGAACTTGCCAGCCATCCGGCGTCCGTTCGCTTTCGATCCATCGCCGAGATATTGCTTCGCGGCATTCGCCGATGTGTGGCAGCAGACCGCGAATTGGAAGACGAATCAAGCCAAATTTCGGCGCAGGAAAAACCTGTTTTGGGCAATCTCGGAGACTCTTTACCCGAGCCGCTTGATTTCGTTTCCGATAAACCCCTCTCTGTGACCGACGTCTCCAAAACGCTGGGTTTTGGAAAAGATCGAGACATTCAGATCGGAGGTAATTCGTGAGTAGCGTAGCGAGAAACAGAGACATTGCAGCTCTGCTAGCTAGAGGGGTCATACGAGTAAAAAAACAACCATTGGTCGCAAAGGCAATCGAGTCCCATATTCCGGATGCCAACGCGTATCCCGCCGACCAGCAATCTCAAGCCGAGCGCTTGCGAGCGAATGACGAAAGCCATGACCAGATTGAGTCAATGACTCCGATTCAGGACGGAGGTGAACAATGAGTCCAAACGTAACAATTGAGATCGCCGGACTGCAGGACAAGACAGTCAGCCAGTTGGTTCAACGCTACGAACAAGTTTTCGAAGAGGAATGTCGTAGCCGCAACAAGCAATATTTAGTCCGGCGCATCGCGTGGCGGTTGCAAGCGAACGATGAAGGTGGACTTTCTAGAGCAGCGATCCAGAAAGCTGAGGAATTGGCTGTCGACGCCGATACACGCGTGACGGCTCCACGAAAATACAGCTCCGACGGTGTGAAGTTGGTTTTGCCCGAGCCTGACTCCTTCGTTGATTGGGACCCGCGACTGCCACCGCCTGGCAACATCGTCGAGCGGCAATACAAAGGCAACATGATCCGCGCGATCGTCTTGAAGGATGGCTTTGAGTATGAGGGGCGGCGTTACAAGTCGCTCACAGCGATCGCGAAAGAAGTTACCGGCTCGCACTGCAATGGATTCTTATTCTTTCGACTCGGGAGGAGAGCATGAGTAACAAACCCACACCACGCCCCAAAACAATCCGCTGCGCGATCTACACTCGAAAGTCGACTGAAGAGGGACTCGATCAACAGTTCAACTCGCTCGACGCCCAGCGTGAAGCAGCCGAAGCGTACATTCGCAGCCAGAAGTGCGAAGGTTGGGAAATCGTTTACGATCGATACGACGACGGCGGATTCCCTGGCGGCAACATCGAACGGCCGGCGCTAAAACGTCTGATGGAAGACATCCAGGCCGGCAAGATCGACTGTGTGGTCGTCTACAAGGTCGATCGACTGAGCCGCTCGCTACTGGATTTCGCGCGAGTGATGGGGACATTTGATAAGTTCAACGTCTCCTTCGTCTCTGTGACACAGCATTTCAACACGACGCATTCAATGGGTCGTTTGACGCTGAACATCCTGCTTTCATTTGCACAGTTCGAACGCGAGATCATTGGCGAACGCATCCGCGACAAACTGGCCGCCCAATGCCGGCGCGGACAATGGACTGGTGGTTATCCGGTTCTGGGCTACGACGTCGATCGGAGCGAACGAACACCGAAGCTGGTAATAAATCCTGAGGAAGCCACCAAGGTTCGTCGAATTTTCTCACTCTACCTCGAGATGAAGAACTTGCTGCCGGTCGTCGAAGAGCTCGACAAGCGTGGCTGGAAAAACAAGCTTTGGCGTTCGAAGAAAGGGCTTCCGAAAGGCGGCAGAATGTTCGATAAGTGCAGTGTGCATGCCTTGCTGACCAACCCAATCTACTGCGGGAAAATCAAACACAAGACCGACCTTTATCCAGGCCAACATCAAGCGATCGTCGACGAAGATATCTTCCAACGTGTGCAGGCGCAGCTAAAGGAAAACAGTTTCAACCGTGGAAATCGGCTGCCAAGTAAACATGGTGGACTTCTGAAAGGGTTGATTCGATGCCCCGCCTGCAATGTTGCGATGGTCCACAATATGACCAAGCGCAACTCGATCGTCTATCGCTATTACACCTGCGTACGTGCGATCAAACGCGGACGGCAATCGTGTAAACACCCGTCTCTCCCTGCCAGTGAAATCGAAGCGGCCGTGGTTGATCAAGTTCGAGCGATCTCGCGAGACACGCGGCTTCGCGACGAGATCATTCGTCAGGCGATGGAGGCCACTGATCAAGGCAGAAAAGAATTAGAGTCCCAACAGACTCAGCTCACTCGCCAACTCAACCGCGACCATGGTGAAGTTCAGCAACTGGCCCTCGACCAACGACCTAATAATTCGATCGTGTATCGAATTGCCGACGTTCAAGAACGGATCGAAGAAGCTGAGCACCAGCTCGCCAAGGTAAATCGACAACTGGTGGATCTTGAGAATCAAGAGTTATCGACGCAGGAGATCGAAGAGGCTTTCATCGATTTTGATCGTATCTGGGACTCTTTGACCACGCGTGAGAAATCACAACTGTTGGCACTACTAGTCTCGAAGGTCGAGTTCGATCAAAGCGACTACACCATTGCAATTTCATTCCACGCAAGCGGCATCGAGTCGCTTGAACAACAAGCCGAGGAGGTTTAATGGTTACCATCAAACGAAAATTGAACGTCAGCGTCGCCTCGCGGGGTCGCATCGCGATTCGGCCTATCGATCCCAACGCTGAACCGCCTCGCCCAAGACCAACGAGTAAGGTACCTCGCATATCACGGCTGATGGCCCTCGCGATTCGCTTCAACGAGATGATTCGAACCGGCGAGGTGTCAGACATGATCGAGTTAGCTCGGCGCGGACACGTGACGCAGCCACGTATGAGCCAGATCATGGCGCTCAATCAACTCGCGCCCGACATTCAGGAAACGTTACTCAATCTGCCGAGTACCAAGGGCAAGCCCATAATCCACGAAAAGCGACTTCGCCCGATTGCCGCCATGCTCAACTGGGATGACCAGCGATTGGCGTGGCGTGAATTGATCAGGGTTGCGTCGATCGATGATGGAAAATCTCTGAAGTAAACTGCCAAAAGGCGAGTTGGTTAGCGCTGCTATAAGCTGGTAATGAAGAAGGAAATTTACCAATCTCTCTCCTAACGATACGTGCAACACAAATGATGGTTCGACCTGGGTCAAGAAAGGCAACTGCAATCGGGCCCGAATTCAAGTCCTTCGCGCATTAGGAGTTCTTAACCGAAGCGCGAAAAACTATCCGGATTCGACGCACCGGTGTGCCAACGTGTTCAAAAGCGTTGTGAAGTAGCGTTTTGAAGAAATCACATCGGTCTCGACAGATCTGGAGATTCTTAGTTCTACGCTACACGCATCGGTCACCCAAACACAGTTAGTAACTTTCTTCAGTCCTAACTAATGTTTTTTAGCAATTCACGTATCACATTAATGTTTGCCGGTTTGACTAAATGGTGGTCAAAACCTGCGTCCCGCGACCGCTGACGATCTTCCTCGTCACCATGTCCAGTTAGAGCGACCAGGGTGACGCCCTTAAGCTTGGGCTCAAGTCGCATTTGCTTTGCCACTTCAAGACCACTCATCCCCGGCATGCTGTTGTCCATCAAAACAACATTAGGCTGAAAGTCTAACGCCAATGAAATTGCAGTGAGGCCGTCAGCCGCAGTTTGCACATCATGGCCGGATGCCTTTAACAACGTCGAGAGCATATGCCTCGCATCACGCATGTCGTCTACAATGAGCACTCGTAATGGACCGCTTTTTCCCGTCGGCGTATATGATAACTTTGGATCACCGAGCAAGAGATTACAAAGATTACTTAGGTCAACTGGCTTGACTAAGTGGTGATCGAACCCTGCTTCCTCCGACTTCTGCCGGTCGTCGTCTTGCCCCCACCCCGTTACAGCGATAAGGACCATTTTCTTGTCCCACGCTTGTTCCTTCATCTGGCGGCACGCCTCATAACCGTTCAGTTTTGGCAGGCCGATGTCGCAGAGCACCACATCGGGCTGAAACTTCTCTGCCGCTGCCACGCCCTCTTCGCCGTCGTGCGCGGTGTGGACGTTGTTGCCCATCGCCGAGAGGAGCATCGCCAAGCTCTGGGCGGCGTCCCGATTGTCGTCCACCACCAAGATGCGGAGGTTGGAGATCGACTTGGCCTTTTCGCCGTCTTTGCTCGCGGGGTGCGGGTAGGTCCGTTCCACGACGATCGGCAGGCGGACCACGAACTCGCTGCCCCGCCCCGGCCCATCGCTCTTGGCCTCGATGCTTCCGCCGTGCATCTCGACAAGCCGCTTCACCAGACACAAGCCGATTCCCAGCCCTCCCTGAGAACGCGACAACGCCCCCTCGACCTGCGAGAACATCTCGAAGAGACTTGGCAACTTGTCGGCGGGAATTCCGATGCCCGTGTCCGTTACCGATACTACAATGTCACTGCCTTGTAGCTCTGCACGCAGGTCGATTCGCCCGCCCCGCTCCGTGTACTTGGCAGCGTTGTTGAGCAGGTTTAGGATCACCTGCGATAGACGAGTCAGATCGGCGTCCACGATCACGGTGCGCGGCGGTAACGTCACCGTCAGCTCGTGGTCCATCTGTTCGATGAGCGGCTGGCTGGTCTCGACAGCCCCCTGCACGATTTTCGCAAATTCGACTTGCTCCCGCTTGAGTGTGACCTTGCCCTGGTTGATGCGGCTAACGTCCATCAAGTCGTCGACGAGCCGTGTCATCGCCTGCGTCTGCCGGTCGATGACATCCCTCGCCCATTGCAACTCCGGAATGTCCGGGCCTTTCATGCGCAGGAGTTCGACGGCGGTCCTAATCGGGGCAAGCGGGTTGCGGAGTTCATGTGCGAGCGTCGCCAGGAACTCGTCCTTGCGGCGGTCGACCTTGGACAACTCGTCAGCCAGTCGCCGCAACGCTTTGTCGGTGCGAAGACGTTCCGAGATGTCCAGAACCACCGAGATCAGCCCGAGGAACTCGCCAGTTAACGATCGGATCGCAGCAACGTTGCTCTGCGCGTGAAGTGTCGAGCCGTCCTTGCGGCAGTAGGCCTTCTCGATTTGGAAGTCCGGCCCGCCCGCAACTAGGCTGCCAACTGCCGTACGGGTCTCATCCACGAACGAGGGGTGCGTGACATCGATGATGCTCCGACCAAGCAGTTCCGCCTCGTCGTATCCTAACATTTCACACCAGCGCGGGTTGACCAGAGTCATGCAGCCTGCGGCGTCGGTTTGGACAATGCCAGCCGGTGATCGCCGCAAAATGCCGCCCAGTTGGGCTTCGCTCTCACGCAGCTTTGCCTCGGACTTCTTGTTCTCGGTGATGTCGAAGTTGACCCCGAACATCCGCTCGGGCCGGCCGTCAGCATCGAATTGAGTTCTCCCCACAGCCGCCAGCCATCGCAGCACGCCATCGGCACGGAAAATCCGGAATTCATTGTTCCAATCCGGCCGCTCAGGCCTGACCTCATCGAGCGAGCGCCGCACGAGCGCGAGATCTTCCGGGTGCACGTGGCGGAAGAATAACTCCGCCGACGCACTGCTATCGCCCTCTTTTAAACCGAGCAGTTGATACTCCATTGCGTTCCAGACGGACTGGCCGCTGCGCACGTCCCACACCCACATACCCATTTTCCCGCCGTTCAACGCCAGGGCGAGCCGCTCCTCGCTCGCCTGGACAGCCGCCTCGGCCACGCGAGCGTCGGTCACGTCACGCGTAACTCCGAGTACGAATTCCACATCCCCGTCCAAACTGAATTCTGGCACCAACCGGGCTGAATAGTGTTGGGTGCCACTGGGAGTGACGTAGGTGAAGTCGAGGGTTTTTTGGTTACCGGACTCAAGTACATCGCGTATGGCCGCGTCCCAAAGATCACAAAGTTCCGTAGGCATGTCGAGTTCGCGGTTGGTCTTACCAATAAACTCCTCCGGCTTACGTCCGGTCCCCCTCTCGACTGCAGCGTTTACGAACACGTGCCGCAAACTCTTGTCGAAGCGGGTTAGAATGTCGGGGGTGTTGTCGGTGATGGTCCGGAGGTCCTGCTCCTTGGCCAGCAAAGCGGCCTCCAATCGCTTCCGCTCGCTTAGGTCGTAGAAGTAGCAGACGACGCCGTACCGGCCCTCGGGAAGCGCAACACGCTCTATCCGCCAGTCGTATGCCTCCACCTCGCCAACGTCGGCTCGTTGTTTGACGGTACTAGGGGCCAAGTACGGCTCGCCAGTCGTCAGCGTGTGACGGAAGAGGGCGGAGACTTCGCGCGCAAACGGCTCTGGCCAAATTATTCGGAGCACTTCATCAAAATCTCGGCCAAGCAGTGGATGGACATTAGCGAATACCATTTGCGTTCCGCGACTTACTTGTCGGAGCCGAAAGTCGGCATCCACCACATACATGCCGAAAGGATTGTTTTCGATGAGGCGGGCAAATGTCTCGTGGTTCTGGCGGAGTAGGTCTTCGGCGACTTTGCGTTCGGTAATGTCAACGACCGTACCAACGATCCTAAGTAGCTTTCCGTCGGAGTCGTGCACAGGCGCGGCATTATCTTCCACCCAAAGCGTACGACCATCTTTGTGGCGAACACGATATTGGAGCGTGTGAACGCCAGGGTTGTTGCACATTTGCTTAAACGCCGTATGACACTTCGCCAAGTCAACTGGGTCGATCTGTTCGTCCCACCACTCAAGAGTTCGGCGGGTTTCACTTTCAACGTACCCAACCAGGTGATCCAGTCCGTGGAACGAATTGACTTTCATCGATTGGACGTCGAGTTCGTAAACCATTGCGTGTGTCGTAGCGGCAGCAAGTCGGAACCTCGACTCGCTGGCTCTTAGTGCCCTCTCGCGGTCGTTTAGTTCTTGGGTCATTGCCCAACGTTCAGCAGCGTTCTCGATTGCCCTAGTCATGCTCTCCGGAGTCATCCATCCTTTGCCCAAGTAATCTTGCGCGCCGGCTCGGAGAACTTCACGAGTATGTTCATGCCCGTCGGTACCGGTAAGAACGACAACCGGACATGCCAGCAAGCCGTCAAGCCCTCGCAAGGCTTCGAGTACCTCGACCGCGTCCATGTCCGGCAGGTGATAGTCAAGTACTACGCAGTCAGGGAGGCCCTCAGCAGCATCGAGGATTATCCTAATCCCATCTGCTCCAGTTTCGGCTTCAACCAACTTGTACCGCCGCTCAGACCCCTTAAGGAGCAGCCGCCGGACCTCTGACCTATCATCTGGGCTATCGTCGATGATGATCACGCGCCAAACATGTGTTAGAACAGAAGTTGAGACAAGAGTCATTGGTTTGTGCCTCCTGGGTCCGGTAGCGCGACCCGTCCAAGCCAATAAGTAAGTAGGTCGATAACGATTTGAAGATGTTCCGGGTACCTGACAGGTTTTACGTGATAGGCGTTTGCTCCAGCCGCGTAGCAGAAGGTCAAGTCTTTCGGATTTGACGACGTGCTAAACACAACAACGGGATAAATTTTGAGCGCTGGGTCGGTCTTAATCGCGGCGAGCGCTTCCCGGCCGTCGGTACCTGGTGTGTTCAGATCCATTAGCACGACCGCCGGACGGATCGCTGCGGCACCACGGAGCAAATCTAAACATCCGCCGCCAGTGGTGGCCCGGCGTATCTCGGCGACGATACCGGCTTTCTTGATCGCCTGCTGAACGGTATCAAAATCCTCGTCTGAGTCCTCGACGATAACGATGGGTGGAAGCTTATGGATGCTCATGATCGGCCCTCCTGGCCAGAAAGGGTGAAATAAAACGTTGAGCCCTCCCCGTAAACCGACTCAACCCACATATGGCCACCATGCCTCTCAACTATTTTGCGAGCAAGGGCGAGTCCGGCCCCGGTCCCTCCGCCAAACTCATCTCGACTGTGCAACCGACGGAACATTTGGAATACCGTCTCTCGGTGTCCCTCGGCAATGCCGATGCCATTATCGCGGACGAACACACACACAACTTCAGGGGACTCACCCGCATTCGCCCCGATCTCGATTCGCTTGTCAAGTTTGTCATTATATTTCACAGCGTTAGTGAGAAGATTCACCAACACCTCGCGAATCCAGGCCTGATCGCACCGAGCTGTCGGAAGCGGCCCGACAGTTACCACCGCACCGGCTTCGCGGAGGCGTAAGCCAGCGACCTCGACAGCATCAGCCGCTACCTCGCCCAGGTCGGCATCGGCCAAAGTCAGATCCATTCGTCCGACACGCGAGTAATGAAGTAGGGCCTCGATCAGTCCTCCCATCCGGTCTGTCAGGCGGATCAGTCCATCGAGCCTAGCTCGCTCACCCGCATCGAGCTTTGCGCCAGCTTCTTCAATTAATTGGTGAGCATATTTGTGAATTCCTCGGATCGGTTCCTTAAGGTCATGGCTAGCCACATAAACGAACGCATCGAGTTCTTTTCTGTCTGCAGCCAGCTCTGCCCGCAGCCTATCAACTTGTGCCGCCTGAGACCGGACTCGAGTTAGGATGGCACGTCGCAGCCCTGTCGCCGCCGCCAATTCGGCTTGTCGCCACGGAAGGCTTTTTCCCTGTACCGTCTCAACCCATCTCTCGAATGACTTTCGCGGTGATAAATATTCTCCCAAGGGGCCGGTGACGACTGGCTTACGTGGATCGCCGGCCCAGGTTACAGTTTGGGCCTCTTCTTGCCGAAACCAGAGAATGCTCGCATTTAGGGCTGGTCCGAAAGCGACAGCCAGTACGCTGGCGGCTGCGTCAGTAAATCCCGTTGCCGGGGAATACTCTTCGGCCAGTCGGTCGGTTGCAAATACTTCATCGCCATGATTTTTCTCTAGCCATTCGAGTAACCCCTGGATCTCCGCATCGGACGGCGTCTGTCCGTGTTGCACGATTCGACCTGCTCCGCATATTGCAACTCCGTCCGCCGGAAGGAATGTTTCAAGCTCGGCTGCGTGCTCAACCAGCCAGAGGACTGGTTCGTTCGTGCCGTCTAGTCCCGCCAGCAACTCGTCGCGGTCGGCGAGAAGCCGGTCCCGCTCCAATGCCGCCTCCCGGTCCTCTGCTGCGGCAACCTGCAGCGACGCGACCTGCGCGAACACTTCACACGCTGCACGCACTGCGAACGGTACGTAACGCGGCTCGGTGTGGTGGCAACTCACCAGTCCCCAAAGCACGCCGTTACGCAGCAACGGCATAACCATTTGACTAGCAGTGCCCATGTTCTTCAGGTAGGTTGTGCACATGGGAGACGCATGCCGCAGCAAGCAATGGCTCATGTCCAGCGCGCGGCCAGTTTCCGGGTTGAGTTCCGGTATAACAGGTACTGGTTCGTACTCGACATTCGAGACAAGACGAAGCCAGTTTCGAGCCATCAGATCACGCGCAGGTTTTGGCACATCCCCAGCCGGAAAGTGCTTGTCGAGGTAGGATGTGAGGTCCTCCCTTTTTGACTCGGCAATCACGTGACCAGTCCAGTCCGGTGCAAACCGATAAGCCATTACGCGGTCAAACCCAGTTAGGCATCGCACTTCATCGGCGACTGTTTGGCAAAAGGCTCGAACGTCAGTGGCCGATTGCAGACGGGCGACCGCGTCCCGAACTAACGCATAGGGATCGACGGCATCCGGGTTCGAACGACCAGCGGCCTCAAATTCAAGTACTAAAAGTCCTTCAGCTGCATGGACTGTAACGTCAAGCGGCGGTATGTCTCCTCGGGATGGTAGGGTCAGAGCAAACCGAGGCCCTGCGTCGAGCCGCTCCCTTGCCAAAGTCGAACGCAGTCGGCCGGCTCCGTCGGGCCCGATAACGTCTGCCACTGGCCGGCCGAGCAGGGCTTCTATAGGAATACCAAGCCAGTGGTCGGTATTGCCGCTAGCTTGTACCATCACTTCTCCGTCAGCGCGCAGCACAATCAAGGCTCCATGCGGTTGAATGAGGCTCGGCGTGTGGATGGACATGCGGTCGCAATCTGCAGGATCGAATCTCAACTTGATGTTCGGGGAGTTAGTTTCCATGCCGTTCTCCCTCGGAGACTATCTCGTCGACGCGCGGTAAGGTGAAGTAAAAAACAGTGCCGATTCCGGGCGTGGATTCGAGCCAGACTCGGCCGCGGTGTCGTTCTACTAACTTCTTAACAATGGTGAGGCCAGCTCCAGTCCCACCACCATACTCATCTCTACCATGCAGCCGCTTGAACATCTTGAAAACTTGCTCGTGGTGCTTCGGTTGAATTCCAATCCCGTTGTCCCGGATGTAATAGATCGTGTGGCCGATAGTCTCTTGGGGGCGTACTAGCTGAGGTTCGTGGGGTTCAATCCACCCTATTTCTATTCTCTTCACTGGCTTATCACTATACTTCAGAGCGTTGGACAACAGGTTGACGAACACTTCACGAACCCGCACTCGATCGCAATGGGTATGGGGAAGGACCCTGGGAACAACGAATTCGACCTGACCCTCAGTTGTTCGGGAACCGACCATCTCTTGGGCCTCGGCCAGCAGGTCGTTCAGATCTGTTTCCTCCAACTGCAAAGCGGCCCGTCCGACGCGAGAGAAATGCAAGAGCGAGTCGAGCAGGCTATCCATGCGGATTGTTAACCGCATCAACCCCTCAAGTTTGTTGCGTTGCTCTTTGTCCGCGATGGCCGCGTCATTAAGTAGTTGGTGCGCGTATTTGTGAATGCCGCGAAGAGGCTCTTTAAGGTCATGAGAAGCAACGTATGCAAATGCGTCAAGTTCCTCGTTCGAACGCTCCAAGTCGGCATTCAGATCGGCAAGCCGCTCGGCACGACTTATGACTAAGTCCATTATCAGTAGCCGCAACCTAGCAACAGCTTCGACTTCGACAACATGCCAAGGTAGAGCTCGCCCACGAACCGACTCTGCGAATAGTTCGAAACTGGCTCGCGGGGTAAGCCGAGGGCCATGCGGACCAGGCACCGTTGGCTTCTCGTATGGGTTGCCTCCCCAGTTAACCGTCTGGATGGTCTCCGGACGGAACCAAAGCAGAAGGTTACGATGTCCCCGCGACAAAGACACTGCCAGCAGTCCGCTTGCAACGTCGGCGAAGTCGACCGCAGGCGTGTAGTCACGCCCGAGTGCATCGGTTGTGTAAATAGGGAGCGAGGTGGATTCGAATTCGGGCCGAGCTACGAGCCACTCTCCAAGCGATTCAAGCTGGGCGTCTGTCGGTGTTTTCCCGACCCGCCACCAACGATCTCGGTGGTACAGGGCGGCACCGCCGGCGGCCAAACCGTCTATGAGGGCAGGCTTGCCGTCAGTCATTGCGGCGAGTCCACCTTCTTGCGCCGCTTGAGCAACGAGTTGTTGGTGAATGCCGTCCAGCCTGAGACGGTAGTGAACGTGTTCCCGTTCCTCCGCAGCTTGATATTGCAACGACACGACCTGGGCCAAAAACTCGCACGCGGCCCGGACTTGGTATGGGACGGGCTTCGCCCCGGAGTAGTGGTGGCAAGCGATCAATCCCCACAATTCCTCACCCCTACGGATCGGCATGGTCAGTCCGGCTGTCACTGTCATGTTCCGCAGGTACTCGGTGTACATGACGGACGGACCACGCAGAGCGCAGTATGTCATGTTGAGTGGCTTGCCAGTGTCCGGGTTCACGAGCGGAATAAGTTCGGCCAAGCCCCCTTCAACATCGGGCATCGGGCGTACCCAAATTTTCGTAAAGATGTCGCGGGCTGGCTTTGGGATATCCTCCGCAGGATAATGCAGACCGAGCCATGGCGACAGATCATCGCGCTTGTTCTCCGCAACCACTTCGCCGTGATTGTCTGAATGGAATCGGTAAATCATCACCCGGTCGAACTCCGTAAGCGCACGGAATTCGTCGACAACGACGTCGCAGAAGCTTTGCAAACTTGCGGCCGTCTGGAGTCGTGCTACGGTCTTTTTGACGAGGGCGTAATAATCCGGTTCGACAACATCGCTTCGCCGCGTCGCGTCGAACTCAACGACAACCAACCCGTCGACCGTGTGTACGATCAGGTCTAGCGGAGACATGTCGCCGCGAGGGGGAAGAGTAAATACGTAAAGCGGGTTGCGTTCGGTTGGTTCATTAGAAAGAAAAGTTCGAAGTCGCGTCTCACCATCATTACCGACGGTTACGCTAACACTCTTCCCAAGGACACTATGAGGCTCGATCCCCAGCAAAGCTTCTAAGTTCTCGCTTGCTTGCAAAATGATTAGATCGTTCGGTCTTAGAACCAGCAACGCCCCATGGGCCTGGATGCAGCCAGGCGTCTGAATGGGTTCGGAATCACAATTAGTAATGGTCACTCCATGCCGCTTCACGCTATATGGCTGACGGTCCCAGGGTCCTGATGTATCAACTGATGCATCACTCACACGGATTTTCCTTGTACGAACCAATTGCGAAGCGTGCTGAAAGTCTCAAGTGCCGCACTAATGACCTGATCTTGAGTTTCTGGCGTCGAAGCGAAAGCATCCAAGGTGGCTCGAAAAGTTTGCCACATTTCGCCCGTACGCTGACCGTAGCAGTGAAAAAAACGTCCGCCAGTCTCTTGAGTTACATTGAGGACTTGTTGAATGTGACGACTGATATGTTGGCCACCGAGGGTTGCTCCTTCCATGACGTAAAGGCTACCGAACACCGACTCTGCGGAAATAATCTGCGGACTTTGATCACAAAGTGGCAAGGATTCGGGCGAAGCAATGCCGAGTGAGCACAAATCCTGCTCGAGCAGCGAAGTCTTGCGTCGCCCTTCAAGTACGACCCATTCCGCTTCTCCATCTCGTTCCGCAAAAACCGCTTGTTCTAGAGGGCGGTAGTATCCGTAGAAACGCTCCAAGATCTTCTGATAAGTATCCCGTGTGAGTGTATCGCTCATCAAATCTAGCACTCCTTCGACAGCATTGTGTTCCGCTCGCGTCTCGAATTTAAGACGCGCGAGTATGGAAGTTGTCGGTTTGGAGCTTGCACCCCCCGTATAGGATTCTGAAGTCATTTTCGTTAGCATTCGAGTCGAAGAAGCCCGTAGCAACCAGGAATGAGTTGTCAACACCCAAAAAAACAGATGTGACATAATAGCACAATCACTTTGGGAAGTGGACTGCGTTAACGAAATTCTTGCTGCCTCATCGCGCAGTCTGGTACTTTGTCATCCGCCGCTGCACAAACAAGCGAGAAATGGCAGGTCAGTCGATAAATGCGCTCTGTACGCAACAATGGATACGTCGCCAATTTCTCAAGAGCTCCCAGCCGTTTCTGCTCCTACACTCGAGCTTTTACTCAAGCGAGCTGTTCTTCTGGTGATCCACCTGGACCTGAATACTTGATAAAGTAGATATTTGAGCGAGTCCAACATCCTAATCTGGCTGACGACGAAACGTTTGCCAACATTGCGACAGCTGCAACTTCATGAGTCGTTGGATGACGATTATCCCTTTTAAAGGGCCATCCACGATGGCTGCGCGTTCTACTTGTAAAGGCAGTCTAAAGCTCTCGCTCGTCTCGGTTCCAGCAAAAGCGTTCACCGTGGCAGACAGTACCAAGAGCGATATTACGCTACACCATTTACATTTTGAATGTCATCGCCACGTCCAGAACAAAAGGCTTATTCGGACCATGGTGAATTGCCTTACGACGAACTCAGTTTGGGCTACCAAATCGGCGAACGTTCAGTTCGTGCCTGTCGACAAAGACGAACTGTCGGCAATTGGCAACGACCAGTCAGATGGTGCTTATGAATGCAGAAACGTAAATCTGCGTTGGACTGGTCGCCCTGAGCGTTCAGGACTTTGAAGAAAGTCCCGCTTGCTTTGATAGTCTTCAAGCGATCATAGGTAATTAAGAATCCCTTTTCCGAATGGCCCAACATCGCAACTGCAAGTTCAGGGACACGCTGGCCGGAGTAGGTTGCACAGTCCAGTGCTTTGAAGGTCATGACTTTGCCGATTGCTTGGCTTCGTCAAGAAGTCTTTTGGTTGAAACGTGAGGCGTGTTGCGGTAACGCGTGCGTGGGGTCGGCGGTTTCTTGGGTCCTCGTTTATGCTTGCGGAATTTGCGGATGTCTAAATGGTGAGCAATCGCCTTCAGGTCAATTGCTAACTCCGCTGCGTTTTGGCCACTGTAATGCTTCACCCAGAATGTGTCGTCAACCAGCATGGTTCCTTCCCAGCCACTGGCCAAGCTATGGGCCACATAATACGAAGACAGATTCTCGGGCGATGCTGCCTCCCCATGGGCTGATCGAAGGGACGCCTGAACCACGGCCAGCGCGTTGTAAGCGACCAGCGAGATGCAAAACGCAAACAATGTCGCTGGCGGATGCCCTAACGCCTTCTGTTCGCTCGCAAAATGCTTGACGAGTTCCAAGTTCACGTTCTCGACTTTCCAACGGTCACGGTAGCTTGCGGCGATGATGGCCGCACTGACTATCGACGGAAGGTTGCTCAAAATCTGAATCTGGCGATCTCCGTCTCGAGTCGGATTGGTGAGCTCAATCGTGATCAGACGACAGGTCAGTTGCCCACCGCTAGAATCCGTGATGACGGCTTGTTGCTCATAGATGTGGCCCGTTTCACAACATCCACGATCGATGACGGGCCCTTGCCGATCAAGAGTCAATTGCGAATGGTGCCGGATCACAAAGAAGGCATGATGCAATGCGAGTTCAAACAGCACGGTGCAGGTGCAAAAATTGCGATCAGCAATCCACACCAGTCCCGGCGTGACGGGATCAAGCAGTTCCGTGACGATGGCACGTTCCTGAGTGTGTCCATCTTCACACGGGACACAATCGACCACCAATCGACGAATGGGATCAAAAACGACGAGTGTCTGTCCTGGTAACGGCCCCGCTGCCACGTCGCGTAACACTTTCAAACGATGGTGGCTCGCCGGATGGTGATTGCCGTCGAGAATTCGGACTTCGTACCCAGGAATGGGCGAAGTTTCGAAGACCTGCAACTCGTTGATGATGTCGCTGATTTTTTGTGCGGTTTCCATCACGAGCCCTCGTGAAACCTGGGGTTCGACTAGGTTGAGCTTGTTGTAAAGGGACTTCGCTGACACGCCGAGTGATTCACTCAAATGCGTGAAGGCCGAGAAAACAGATGGTTTTAGCCGGCAAACGACCAGCAACATGACTTCGACGACGCTGGAGAAAAGCAACACACGTTGCGACTGCGAGACCGCGTGTTCCACAAAGATACGATTGACGGCCTCGGGTGAGAGAACGTTCTCGAGCGTGGCCCGTACCATGACAGGAATCGGTGAAACGTGACTCAAGCGATTGAGCAAGGCTTGCATGATGAGGCTCTGGGCAACTGCAATCTGACAAGCCATTCACTAGCGTCCGGCGTACCGGCGATCCCTGGTAACCGCAAAATGATTGACAAGCACTCGACCAAAGGCAATCCCGGCGTACTATTTCCCAACAACTTCAACGACCTTCAAAGCACTGGTTGCACAGTCTTCATGCGGTTCTTTCAGTTGCCTATTCGATATCGGGATAAAAATCGTAGGCGGTGCAGAAAACGCCGAACTTATTTCTTCTTCGCAACCTTTTTCTTCGCCTCAACTAATGCGTCAGCTAATTTGGCTAACTCAGGGTCGAGTCCAGGCGCAAACTCCTCTGGTCGCTCCGGGGCGTTGGGGATCGGATACTTCTCTGCGGGCTCTGCTAACGTGGTTAGTTCTGTGCCATCGTTTGCCGGGGCTGATCCGCTAAATATCTTATCCATTTGAGACTCGTCTAGCCGGAAGTGATACTGCTCTCGGTTGATCCCGGCCTTGATAAGCTTTTCAACCTCTGGATATTGCGATGCATCGAATTTTGGTATCGGCAAAAGCTTATTCCAGTCTACTCCTAAGGTCTCCAGAGCTTTAGCAAATGCCATTTCATGCGCTTCGTCTCTGGCAATCAGAAATGCAACGGTCGCCCTAAGGGTTTTATTCTCGGACATTTGATAGATTCGGCACTTCTGAAGCCGACCGGTCGATTCCAATACCAGATTATCTAAAAGGTCCAGAACGAGGTTTCCGTTGCAATGGACATAGCTACCAGACCAGGGATTACCCGCCGCATCAACTGGCATCGAGCCCTGTGCGCCCACGATAAAATGATGTGGATTCTGTTGCTCTTTGGCCATTTCCATTGTTGCTTTGCCACCCTTGCCGGGAGTATCAAATCGCTTGCCGTGGTATTCTGGGGCTCCATCTAGGAGCTTTGATATTGTTTTCGAGATTAGTTCCACATGGCTAATTTCTTCAATGGCAATGCCTTGAATTAAATCCATATAGGGCTTTCCATCGCCTCGAAAATTGAAGCTCTGAAAGAGATACTGCATCATCGTTCGCATTTCACCGAACTGCCCGCCTAGTCCTTCTTGCAGGGCATTTGCAGCAGACGGATCTGGTTCATCGTCGACAATAGGATTTATCAAAGTTTGATAATGATAGAACATTCGGACCGACTCCTGAATACTGTTAGCAAGTTAGTGCTTAAAACTGGAGTTCGCACATCGACAGCAATAATCGTGCCTTTTAGGTTCGATTTCTTGGAATGGGATGAGGCGCAAGCAAATTGCTCGCTGTAGCGAACCAAAGAGAATATCTTTAAAAACCCCGGTTGCGAACGCATCCCCAACTTTAAATCGTCACTCCTATTTGACGCGAAAATCTGCATTCCCGTCCGACGTCTTTTTAGCGGAATTTCGTTCAGCCAGCGTGACTCAATCTACCGGCCACCTAATGCAGGCCGACTGGGGAGACCAGCGGGGAGGCCTGTCAGTGGATTTGCCACGACGGCCAGCTTCGAATCAATCAACTGAAAAAGTCCGTCCACGAGGTTTAGGAATATGTTTGTCCCGAGTTTTACGTAGCAAATTGCGGACAGCTGAAATATTTTTTCCCAAGATGACCAAAGGTGTCACGCCGGTAGAATTCAATACTCCCACTACATTAGTCAAAGCTAGCAATTCGGAGACGCTGGTCTTAAACGATTCTCAAGGATGCGTTTCAACATGAGTGGAAGTGTGATCGCCTATGCCTATTTACAGCCCCAAATTACTCGGTGAACCAGAGGTCATCCGAGAAATCAACCCAACTTTTCTCTTTGCATTTTTGCAGCCATTCGAAGGCTATCTTCGAACGCGCGGACTTGTGATCAAACAGGAGGGTCGAATCGACAACGCTGCCATCGAGAAGTTGGTAGATATCTTGACCAACCCAACGATGAAAACACCACAAGCACTGCTGAATGCAGTTTTCTATGTGGAAGAGATGGCGACGCC
Source organism: Njordella aestuarii (assembly GCF_056494165.1). Classification (NCBI taxonomy): domain Bacteria; kingdom Pseudomonadati; phylum Planctomycetota; class Planctomycetia; order Pirellulales; family Pirellulaceae; genus Njordella; species Njordella aestuarii. The sequence goes on along the minus strand of NZ_CM151397.1, from coordinate 3,430,571 downwards.
TTCGGCCGCAGACTTGCTGTTGAACGCAGCGCTGCAAGCCGGAATGCCTTTCGACGAAGAGGGTAAGCATTCGCTCGCTGACATCGTCATGCAGGTGTGGCTGTTTGATTCGAAGCTGGTCGAAGCCCAACATGCCTGGCACACGTGGAAAATGCCCAGGCGAATGGAATGTTTCCAACCCGCGAATCTCAGCGGCATCGCACCAATCGCAATTACGGAAGATCGATTGGCCCAAGCAATCAAGGATGCCGGCGACTGGTTTGCCAAGCATAATCGTGGACGGAAGCTATTCATGACTCCTCGTGTTGTGGATAACGAAATTCAAATCAGTATTCGGCGCGGCGATCCGTTCAGCCGCAAATCGACGATTGATGACGATGGCATTGACACGATCACGTTTCGCGAGGCTCGCAAGGACTCGATGGTCTACTGCCTGAACGACGAAGTGTTGATGCTCAACTCAAGCCTCAAGAGCGCCTATCCAATCTACTGTCGGATCTTCAGCAAGTTGCTCTATGACGATCCCAATCATTTTGGGCTCGTCACACGTTATACATTGGCACCGCTGTCGGAGCTCGGCGAGGACGCTTTGTCTCCAGGTGAGATTGATGCAATCGAAGAGATCGTTCTGCTGAATTATCGAGTCCGGCTGGGCGGGCCGTTCAATAGTTACATCATCCATGGAGCGGATGATTACTTCGCAGACCTCAAGTGGCGTGGTGGGTCATTTCAGGCAGAAGGTTCATTGGATCGGGCAACCTTTCGAATCAAGTATCGTCACGTGAAAGCACCTCGGACGCTGACACTGTTTGCAGGCAGTTCATCGTCATATACACGCGATGAGAATGCGCATTACGCAGAGCAATGGATGGTTCTGCGTGATTTCGTCATGAAGACTGGTGCAAGAGCGGCAAAAGGAGTGAACAAGGATGACCAAGCTGTGGCGAGCTATTGAGGAATCGCCATTGCTCATGGATGTCAAGGAGGTTTGGCGTGAGCGGTTCGAGAAGGATTTCGAGCCGCTAAGCCGCTTTCTCGAGGCGACCAATGTTGTCGCGACGAGATTGCCAGGTCGCACTCCATGGTGCTCATTGAAGGTCGTTGAAAACGACGACGGCTTCGTGGCGTTCTGTGAAAGTACCGGTGAATCGAAAGAGGTTCCCCGCGCCGATGTGATTTGCCATCAGCTCAACAGCAGGCAACTCGCAGCAGAGTTGAACGCTGCGCTTAGCCTGGGGCGAAAGCCGGAATGGCTCGACAGAAATCGTCGAGTCTGGTTCCTCGGCAACTTATCGCTGGAGCTTCAGTCGAGGCCGGTCTACATGTCGCTGCACATTGCGAGCGACTTGATCACTGAAGCACTACACGCCGCAGCTGCCCACGCGGGATCCACGTTTCTATTGTTGGATCTCAACAGCAAACGACGCGACCAAAAGTTTGACGCGAGTGCCAAGATCGTCGATTGCAAACCCGTGGAGATCGAGCAACTCATCAGCGTGACCGCAGACGGTCGCCTGCTGGCCAAGTCGAAATCTCGAGAACTCATCGCATCGATTCTTGGCATGACACTCGAAAGTCGCTTGTCTGGCTACGTGTTCCAACGCAAAGGCAAACATCGGATGCTCGCGTTCAACAGCGAGATCGAGATTACATCTGAAACGAATGGCAACTGGTACATCGAGCAACTGCTCGCAAAGCCCAACGTTGCGTTTCGTTGCACGCACCTTGAATCGTTGCTGGCCGGTTTTGCTGAGGAGACGTCCACTGGGTCAATCGGCGAAGTGGTCGACATGGAGACTCTCAAAGGCTACCGCGATCGCATGTTGGAGATCGACGAAGAACTTGAGGAAGCAGTCAGCTACAACGATCCAGCTCGTCAGGAGAAGCTTGGCAGTGAACGTGAAGCCATTCTAAATCAGATCAGATCTGCCCAAGGGCTCGGTGGACGCGTTCGGCAAAAGTTCGATGCCGAGCGTTCGCGGAAGACGGTTTGTAAAGCGATCTCGCGATCGATCGAAGCGATTGAAAAGGTGCATCCGGAAATGGGACTGCATCTTCACAAGTCCATCAATCTCGGCCTTGAGGTCAGCTACAGCCCTGACGTCGTCATCGACTGGTTGTTTTGAAGTCGAGATGAAAACGCGTATTGATCGCTAGAACTAACGGCCTGCTTTCGCGTTTCTGGCAGTTTTCCCACTTGGGAAAACTTGGCTTAGTACGCAAACAGCTTGAGCTGACTTCATCTTCCAAAAAGCTCCTCACGCACGGCGTCCCATGCTTCGCCCTTGTCCGGATCAGCAAAGAACGCTTGCTCACGCCGCAAGAATTCCGTCTTGAGCTGCTCAATCGAACCGTGTCCACCCGCCCGGGTGACACTCGGATTTGCAGAAAACTCAGGCAAATTCAGGTTATCCAAGTTGCGACACGTTCTGTCGCGATGCGTCACGACTTGTCGCGGCTCGTCCTCGGTTGAGAGGACGTGAATCGCCCGACTGACCGTTACCTGCGTTTTCCGCGAGCCGGTCTCCGGCGCATTTCTGGTAACGGTCTGAGCGGCTGTGGTCATGCCATTCCTCCAGCCGGAGGAAGAAAATTGACTGCATCTGATTACCAAAGCCAGATGGTTCCCTTCGCAATGGAGCTGGCAAGTCGCATTTCGCTGCGGCTCGAACATCACAACTCGCTGACGTCATTTGAGACCGAGGACATCGAACAAGAACTGATCACCTACGTTCTTGAACGAGCGTCGCAATTCGACCCGATCAAGGGAAGTGTCGAAGCGTTTGTCACGCGACTCATGCGAACGGCTGCCGCAGGTCTTATTCGCGGATCGAATCGACAGCGAAGCAATCCGCCAGCCGGCTCTGGAATCGAATCACTTTCGAAGATGGTTGAAAGCCCTGATCGCAAATCCGAGGAGCTCAATCGCGGGCTCACCTCCTCGGACGGCAATCGACGCCGGCAGACTGAGCATCGAGATCCGCTTCGTGACGTCGAACTGGCTGATGCCGTCGAGCATCAGATCAACACTCTGCCTCGCCGCTACCGTCGCATTGCGAGGCTTCTGCGAACGCACAACCAAAACGAGATCGCAAACAAACTCGGTTTATCGAAGCGAAAAGTTTCGCAGGTTTTAGCAGGGATTCGTGAACATTTTGCGAGTGTCGACTGGAGTGAATCCGGATTTTCTTGGGACGTCGTTTCTCCAAATTGCATAGCTAGTTCTGGAGAGGACAACGATTTTCAAACCACCCAAGAATCTGAAATGGAGAAATCAGCATGAGCGCACCCGCCATGAATATCGAACAGCGCGTCACTGTCTCGCTCGCTTTGCAGCGATACCTGCGAGCGGTCGAACGCTTCGAAGCCGCTTCCAACGAATTCAACGAATCCTGCCAAACGATCCGGCAGGCACTTCCTCGTGAAAGCCGCTTCGTCGCCAACATCATGCATCAGCACTATCTGGTGACAAGCGACAACGAAGGCAACTTCGAGGTCGAGTCTGTCGACACGGTTTGATTTGCAACCCTTCATCCCCCTCTTCACCACCTCGCTGAAAGATCCGCAGGCGATGTCAACACGACTTTTACCTCATGAACCCGGAGATCGGAAGTGCCTGAAGTGCAACGAAACGTTTCGTTCTAAGAGTGCAGCCAATCGCATTTGCAAGAAGTGCTCGCAAGTCAACGCTTCACTGAAATTGAGTGAAGCACAAATCGCTCGCGAACGCGGCGCGAAACGCCTCAATGGCATTCCGATCGAGGAGCAAGACACCTACGAGATGAAATTCTTCTAGGCATCGATTTTCAGAGCAAAGCACCCCAAGACTGTAACCCCAAGCACCCATGTCCCAAGTAATTGCACAAACCGAAGCGAACGATAAGACGCTGCTGACCTACTCGGCCCTGAATACATTTCGCAATTGTCCGCGAAAGTACAAGAACCGCTATCTCGATAACCTGCGCCCGCGTGAGCGTGCAGAGGCGTTGTCGTTCGGCAGCGTGATCCATACAGCGATCGAACTATGGTATCGATCGTCAAATACAGAGTCGCGGCTTCGCGATGTACTCGCCTACATTGACGATGCCTTTGAGAATCGCGTCGTCGATTCAAATCTAATGGTCCAGTGGCATTTGGCAACGGCGATGATCCGTGGTTACGCCGAACGCTACGCAACTGAAGATTTCGAAGTCGTCGAAGTTGAAAAGGAGTTCGTCGGCGAGATCCGCAATCCAGATACTGGTCGGCAGAGTCAAACATTCCGAATCGCGGGCAAGGTCGATGGCATCGTTCGCTGCCACGATGGTTTGTATCTGATAGAGCATAAGACGGCATCAACCGTTGATGCGAATTATCTAGACAAGCTGTGGACCGACACGCAAATCGCCTTGTACTGCTACTACCTACGGGAACTTGGCTATCCGATCGTTGGCGTGATCTACAACGTGCTGCTCAAGAGCCGCCTTAAGCAAGGCAAAGGCGAAACGCAGGAAGAGTATGAAGTTCGCCACGCGGAACTCGCGGCCAAAAACAAAAGCGGTAAGTCGACTGCGAAACGACAGATGCCAGAGACGGATGATGAGTTCCAAGCTCGGCTGACTGAATGGTATTCACGTCCCGAAGCATTCCATCGCGAATTCATTTATCTCTCCGAGGATCGTCTGGCCATGTTGCAAGACGAGGTGTGGGAAATCACGCAGCAGTACCTCGATGCCCGTCGCCGTGGCAAATGGCTGCTGAATACATCGAACTGTTTCTCGTACCAACGCCCATGCGAGTACTTGGCATATTGCCAGTCGGGATTCAATCCAAACGTCGCTGACAACCTGTACGAGATCGCTCTCCCTAACGAAGAGCTATCTCCGTGTTGATTCTGAAGCACCCCCGTTCTGATTTTAAAGGAAACCTTATTTATGACAGTGACACTACCAACCACTAAGACCAAACCGACCACCGACTTGGCAAAGCAATCAATCTTGCTCTATGGCGTTCCTAAGCTCGGCAAGAGCTCGTTCGCTTCCCAGTTCCCCGAGGCCATGTTCTTTGAATGCGAACCAGGGCTCAATCACTTGGAAGTGTTCAAGGTGCCGACCTACTCGTGGGAAGCATTCTTGGAAGCTTGCAAGTTGCTTGCCAAGGGCGATCACAACTTCAAGACGCTGGTGATCGACACGGTTGACAACGCGTTCAAGATGTGCTCGGACTATGTCTGTGCCAAGCATGGCATCGAGTACGAAGGGGACATGGGCCACGGCAAAGGCTGGGCTCTCGTGAAAAACGAATGGCATCGCGTGCTGACTCGTTTGGCCAGCTTGCCCTATGGCTTGATCCTCATCTCGCACGCGGTCGATAAGACGATCGAAACGCGAACGGGCGAGTACACCAAGACCACGCCGAGCTTACCCGATCGTGCTCGAAACGTTGTATTAGGCCTGGTCGACATCATCCTCTACGGCGACTCGGTATCTCGTAAAGACGCTGCCGGCAATCTCGTCGTCGATCGAGTACTCCGAACCAAACCTCATCCAACATACGAGGCCGGCGATCGAACAGGTCGCTTGCCCGAGATGCTGCCACTGGATTACTCCGCCTTCAATTCGGCATTCAGCGGCACCGCTTCGAATTCACCCGCACAGAGCCCTGCGCCCGGCAAAGGCACTGCTGCGTCTTCTTCCACTCCGGGCAGCACCCCAGCAGGAAAGGCTGTTAAGCAATGAGCGATTACGAAGAATACGAAACCACCAACCAATCCGTTGATCTCACGTCGTTCGATGATGATTTCGCAACCGCGGAAGCACCAGAGTATGACGAGGTCCCCGACGGCAAGTATCAGGCTCGTATCGAGTCAGTGAAACTTGAGAGCAGTCAAAAAGGCGACCCGATGATCAAGTTCGATTTGGAGGTGCTGTCTGGCTCACATGCCGGCCGTCACATCTTCAAGAACTCGGTCATCACACAAGCATCGATCCCTTATGTGAAGGGCGATCTGAAGACGTTGGGTCTGGAACTTTCCAAATTCAGCGAACTGTCCGGGCGACTTGAAGAACTGCTCGATGTGACCTTGGAAGTCACGAAGCGGACTCGCGGTGACTACACCAACGTCTACTTCAATCGACGCATTCGTCTCGCGGCCACTTCGAACGGTGAAGTTCCATCATCACCGGACATGCCGTTCTGATCGTTTGCCGCTTGATGTCGCACGGGTGCGGCTGGGACGGAACAAGCGAATGAGTCGGTGTTAATTGGCCATTCGCTCCGTCCCGGCTTTCTTTGTTTCGATTTCCCACTGAGGCGATTTGGATGTCGTTGATTGTTCTTGTCATCTGCGTATGGATGCTTCGATTGCTATTGATCGCAGTCTCCCTGCTACTCGTTGTACAGATCATCGGCATGCTCTTGTCCCGAGGTCACTGATAGGAAAGAGACAGCCATGATCGAATTGGCGTTGCCATATCCACCTAGTGTCAATCACTACTTCAGCTATTACCAGGGGCGTCCCGTTCTCTCCAAGGATGCACGTACCTATCGGCACCAAGTTCGCCGCATTGCGATCGCCAAAAGCATCAAGCCACTGATGGGTCCACTTGCGATTCGCATAGACATCGCACCGCCCGATGATCGTCGTCGTGATTGTGACAACGTGCAAAAGGCTGTTCTCGACGCCTTGCAACACGCCGGTGCGTTCTGGGACGACTCGCAAGTCGTCTGGCTTTTGTCGATCAAGCACGAATCGCGACCAAGCGGCAGCATCCGAGTGCGGCTCGACGACGCGGCTTCTCAGACGCTTTCTCCTGCCATGGAGATCGCTTAGCCATGTCGCAGCTCACCCGTTTCAGTCGCCCCATCGTTCGGCATATTCCAAGTCTCAATCTCGTTGTCCGGTTTGACGATTCGGGCATCGCAATTCGTGCGTATCGTTGTCGTAAATGGAAAAGAGTCACATGGGCTCAGCTCGCCTCTCTAGCTGATGACAACGAACCGGTAGTCCAGTTTTGTGAGACTGATCACGGGTCAAGAGTTTTGAAGGCGATGGGAGTGCGTCTACCGTTGGGTGAGGAACCAAATAAAGGTGGCGCAGCTTGAGTCACCCAGCTATCACTTTATTGACGACTCTGTTCGAGCCGTCAGACCTCATTCTCTTTCGTCCTGTAGAAGCATGGACTGAAGGTGGACGGAAACGCAGCCGTGTCGACTATAGCAACGTATGCTACCGGCCCGCCAAGTCGACGACACTCGAACAAACGCTGGCTCGGCTAAAAGCAAGTTCCGAGTCTGAACGCACGAACTTGTTTTTCGGCGTCTGTCCACGAGTTGGTAACAAGGGACGGTTCGACCTAGCTTGGCAGATTCGTATTGTCCGATGTCTCTGGGCTGATCTCGATGGATGCAATGTTGCTCAAGCTATTGAACGTTGTAATTCACAGGCGATCCCTGCGCCCACTGCTATCGTCAATAGCGGAAACGGCGTGCATCTGTATTGGCGTTTGGATCGCCCACTGCTGATCGACGATGTTGGCGATCCACCACCCGTCGAAACGGAATGGTCAATTGGAAGCGACGGACGCAAAAAGCCAAGGCGATACATCCTTAATGGCAAAGATCGCGTTTTCTTAGATCGACGCCATCATTTGACCAAAACAAGCCCGAAAGCGCTGCAGGCCCAAGACCTACTTATGGGCATCGCAGCAGCGATCAACGCTGACCATACAACTGACCTCACTCGGTTACTCCGACTGCCCGGCACATTGAATCGAAAAGATCAACGCAATGGTCGCGATCCAGTCAAGGCAGAGTTGATCGAATGCGATAGCAACCGGCGTTATTCCCTTGATGCCTTTCAGAAGTTCGCAAAGTCATGTGAAGCCACCAAACGCCAGAGGCAGATTGAGGCGATGCCGTTGCCGGCCGTTCGTAAGTTATCGGCTGGAAAGTCCGACAAGCTCTCGGAGCTAATCGCCGCTAGTACGATCGCTTCGGAAGGAACTCGTTCTGAGGCCGACTTCGCTGTTTGCTGCTACGCGATTCGAAGTGGGATTGCGAAGGATGAAGTTTGGACACGGCTGCAATCTGTCGGCAAGTTCGCAGAGCAAGGTCGCCGGTATTTCGACTTAACCTGGGAAAGTGGCGAGTACGATGTGCGGGCTACTTTGTGCGATCGCTTGCAGAAGCGTTTGCCAAATGAGCCTACAACGGTAGCTGCCCCTTCCGGTGACCAACAGGCAGAGGAGTCGGAAGAACGGCGAACCATTACGATCGACTCGCGATCAACGCCAGTGGCCTCAACCATGGGCCAGATCACGGATCGATTGCTTGCCACTGGCTCTTGTTTCAATCGGGTGGAGCAATTGGTTGTGGTGCGAGAGCAATCGATCTCGCCGGTGCTCTCATCTGCGGAATTGACGGGACTGCTCAATCAGCACGTCGAATTCTACTTCGTCAACGAAGATGGAGGCGAGTACAAGCCGTTGCCAACTTCATATGCGAACACATGGCTTAACAACGTTGGCCAACGTGAACGTTTGCCCGCAATCCGACTGTTTAGCCACAATCCGATCTACACGGAGGACTGGCGGATGGTCAGTCCGGGTTTCGATCACCAGTCCGGTTTCTACTACGCTGGTCCACATATTGAGCCAGTCGAAGGGACCAAGCATCTCGACGCGTTGTTGCGAGATTTCTGTTGGCGGAAGCCGGCAGACCGCACCAATTACATAGGCATCTTGTTAACGGGGCTACTGGTCTCACGTTTCATTGGCTCCAAGCCGGCTGCACTGTTCAACGGGAATCAACCTGAGCTTGGCAAATCGGTTCTTGCACAGATTCTGGCAATTCTTCGGGATGGTCATCATGTGGAAACCGCATCGTACAACGCGAACGACGAAGAGTTCGAGAAGCGTCTGGGAACAATCGTCAGGCGTGGCGTAACGACAATCATCATCGATAACGCCAAGGCCCGAGGCCGCAATCCAAAGATTGATTCCGCCTGTCTTGAGCGATCCATCACCGATCCGATTCTATCTTTTCGTTTATTAGGCTTCTCACAAGAGATTCGGGCTGAGAACTCGCATCTATTTTGCATCACCGCCAATTCGCCCGATGTGAGTCGCGACCTTATCACTCGCTGTGTGGTCATCAATCTGCATCACGAGGGCGATCCACGGAAGCGATCGTTTTCGATGGACGATCCAGAGGCGTACGTTCAGACGCATCGGCTGCAACTGCTTGGTGAGCTGGTAAACATGGTCGAACGCTGGAAAGCCAGCGGCATGCCCCTAGCCAAGATTCAAACTCGGTTCAACAAGAAGGGCTGGGGCAACATCATTGGTGGCATTCTTGCAGCCAACGGTGAACCGGACTTCATGGCCAATGCCGAGGATGCTGCCAGCGAGATGGACGATACCCGCCGCGAGTTCGAAGAACTCGTCACGGCGCTCGCAAAGCATCCTCAAGGGATCTGGTCGGGCTCTGAGTTAACTGACCTCGCAAACAAAAACTTTGTGCTTCAATCCGAACTTGGCGACGGGACTCCACGATCTCAAACCACGCGCATGGGCAAACTCGCAGGTCGCTTCGTCGGCGAGCGATTCAGTCTCGATGACGGCACCTACGCAGTATTCAAACGAATCTCTGGAGGGCGTCACACCCAGTATCAGGTCTTTCTAGAGTCGTCGCAAAGCGAACGCTCCGGACATGCAGACGTCGAGAATCACACGTCTGCAACGTCTGCAGAAATGGAGCTGTTTTCATGATCAATATCAAGAATGCAAATACTGCCGGTCGTTTGTATCGCTTTGGCTGCTTCCACGCTGGAGTCATGACTTTGGCCTGCAGACGTTTCGGACGTTTTGCAGACATAAAGATTTTCAAACGTCTGCAAATTTCATCCTGCAATTTCGTTGGTGGAAGCAGACGTTGCAGACGTTTCAGACGTTTATCCCCAGTTAGTTATTGGGAGGGTAAACAACGTGTTTTTCCCCGTATGTAGATCGTATAGGGAAACACGTCCGCAACGTCTGCAACGTCTGCAAGCCAACTAATCCACCGTTTTCAACCGCTCAAAAATCAAAAGGCACCTACGCTATGAATCACGCATTTGCATCTCGCCCAACCGTCTACAACGGCGTCCAGTTCCGTTCCCGCTTAGAAGCTCAATGGGCGTGCTTCTTCGATCTAGCGAAATGGAAGTGGGACTATGAGCCTATGGACCTCCTAGGATGGACGCCAACCTTCCGTGTGGAGTTTCCATGCAGTCACACCGAGTGCTCTGACACCCATGTGCTTTTGATCGATGTGCAACCGTTCGATTGTCTCGCCGCGTTTGCTGGCCATCGTTGCATGGACTTCGCATTCGGCGCTAGTAACAAGCCAAACGGAGAAGAGGAAACGATTCCTGCCGACGCATCAGCGGCATTCGGTATCAATCCTGATGTGACCTACTGGCAGATGTCTCATGGTGCCGGCGGTGGTGAAGAGAACATCCGCAATTGGACGCCTACGAATGCCCACCAACTTTGGAAGCAAGCGGGCAACATCATCCGAGGCTGCTCATGAGTAACCAATCGCAATCGAAAGTCATCGCACACGTTAGCGCACGTCGCAACCGTTGCACTGCGTTCGAGTGCAACGCCCAGCACACTACAGAACGCGTCAGTGGGCCAACAGTGGCCCAACGTTGCGTCTGCCACTATGGCACTCGCAAGCCCCAAACGATGGGTCCTCCCCCAAAAACCAACGCGTTCTTGGGCCGCGGGAACAGCCGCGCGATTAGACACAGTTTGTTTGTTTTGTCCGACCCCCAGCTCCCTAGCCAAAGGATTGCATTATGACCACCACTGCCCTGCAGATTGAAATGTGGACGCTCGATCGCGTTCGTCCCTATGAAAACAACCCTCGCAACAACGACAAAGCGGTCGACGCGGTTGCGGCTTCGATCAAGGAATTTGGCTTCTCGCAGCCAATTGTTGTCGACACCGACAGCGTCATCATCGTCGGCCACACGCGTTTGAAGGCGGCGCAGAAGCTTGGGCTTGATCGCGTACCAGTCGTGGTCGCTTCGCATCTCACGCCCGAGCAGGTGCGTGCGTACCGGATCGCCGACAACAAGACTGCTGAGATCGCGGAATGGAATTACGATCTGTTGCCCATCGAACTGTCTGCCTTGCAAGAAGCGAACTACGATCTAGGGCTCCTCGGCTTCAACGCTGAGGAACTCGCGAAGCTGATGGATACCGGCGTCAACGAAGGTTTGACCGATCCGGATGACATTCCCGAGCCGCCGGACGAAGCGGTCACTCAACCGGGCGACCTTTGGATCCTCGGCAACCATCGTTTGCTATGTGGTGACTCGTCGTCGCCGGCAGACCTGGATCGTTTGCTGGCCGGCGCTGCCATCCACCTCGTCAACACAGATCCGCCTTACAACGTGAAGGTTGAACCACGATCGAACAATGCGATCGCTGCTGGCCTCTCTTCGTTCACCAACGATGGGGCAGCTTCGAGGCTTAAAGGTGGCCAAGGAAACGCTGCTTCCTTCGGTGTCGATCACGAGACCGGCAAACCGAAGCATGCGGCGACGCACAAAAAGCTTCGTGCGAAAGATCGTCCGTTAGCAAACGACTTCGTCAGCGATGAGGCATTCGATCAATTGCTCGAAGATTGGTTCGGAAACATTGCCCGAGTATTGCTTCCTGGTCGTTGCTTCTACATCTGGGGTGGTTACGCCAACTGTGGCAATTATCCACCAGTGCTGAAGAAGCATGGTTTGTACTTCTCACAGTCGATCATTTGGGACAAGCAGCATCCTGTTCTAACGCGCAAAGATTTTATGGGTGCCCATGAATGGGCGTTCTACGGCTGGAAAGAAGGAGCCGGGCATAAGTACTACGGTCCCAAGAATGCGACGGACCTATGGCAGGTCAAGAAGATCAATCCGCAGTCCATGTCGCATTTGACTCAGAAGCCTGCGGAGCTCGCCGTTCGCGCGATGCAGTACTCGTCAGTGCAAGGTGAGAACGTGCTCGACCTCTTCGGTGGAAGTGGCTCGACGATGATCGGTGCCGAGCAATGTGGTCGCAATTCGTTCTTGATGGAACTCGACACGCTGTATTGCGATGTCATTGTGGATCGCTTCCAGCGTTTCACAGGTATCCCAGCTGTCTTGGAACGAACGGGCGCATCTCCAATCCCCATGAAGGCGCGAGAGGAGAACATGCGATGAGCATGTCAGTTCGATTGATGCGTCCCAAAAAACTGTGCTATCTCTGGTTTGCCGGCGCTGCCCATCGAGACAGCGAGGGTGAGATCGGAGAGCTCGCCATTTTTGGCTTCAATCGAAATGCCATTGATGTCAAGAAAGACCAATGCTGCTGCAGTACCAGTCCGTTTATTCCCATCAACGAATGGATGGTTCATCACTATGTGGAACAGGTACGCGGCAGCCATCTCAAAGGGAAACGCGTGAAGATAAACACCATCGAAGCTTGCTCGAGGTTGCTCGATTGCCGACTCCAAAAGGTTCACATCGCGAATCTCACTCGCGCCGCCATAGATCGCGGTTTGATTCGCGTGAATCTGCATTACGTCGCTGAGTTCAAGAAAGTCGACGTCTGCCATCTATTGAGCCAGCCTGCGCAAGTCGTCTTCAAACTTCGCGTTGATCTTTTCGAGACTCGCTTCGATTTTCTTTTGACGTGTTTTATCACGGCATGGAGTAACAAGGAGCTGGTCGCCATTCGTGCTTATTTCGAGCGGGGTATCGGCGGAAATTTGGAGCATATCCAGGATTGGCTTGTCTATCACGAGAGCCAAACTGTTCCCGTGTTTGATCAACATTTTTTGCATCGTTTTGTCCCCTTTTGTATGGTATCACAAAGTGTATACCGTAATTCGGGGGAAGTCAAGCTGAGCCTAAATCCGCATGCAATCCCAACTGCCGTTCTCGAACAAATACACATACTCGGTGCCGCAGTTCCTCGCGAACTCGTGGAGAGCTGCACGCGTCGGCATGACAACCGTGCGATTACCGTCGGTGAATCGTTCCGGCGTTCCGTCGTTGGCGAGCGAACGAATATCGCCGCCTGCGACCAACGTTCGTGCCGACTCGATCGATGTGTAATGTTCTTTGAGGACTCTGCCGGCATGGTCTTGGTAGCCGTCGAAGTGAAGATAGATCGCTGCGTAGCGACCATCCTCTTGCTTGCAGGCAATCGTTGCTCTTGTGGACATAGGATGGTTTCCTTACTTCGATGGTTCGTGGTGGTTGGGTTCGACGATGGCGACACAATCGTCGGGCATCGTCAGCATGAGCGAGCGGCCGTTGTCCCAGTCGACATCGACCTGCGTCCAATCGTGATGCTCGTGAACGTCAACGACGGTACCGAGCGATCCAACAGGTATCGGGTCTGGATCTTGTGGCATCGATACCAAGCGGATGCGATCGCCTTTCTTCAATCGTGTTTGCATAGTTATTGGTTCCTTGTCTCATTTCGTAGGTGCGGTGTGCTTGTCGAGCACAACGAGGTGAAGGTTCTCGTAGGGAGCTGCCGGCTCAAGGGTTGGTTTGGCAATGGTTGGTTCCTAGTTGTTGGAGAAACGAAAGACGATCGCCAACAGTCAGCCAGCAAGTCCCGAAAACATCAAGCCAACATGCGAGCATGTTTTGCGAAATTTCTGGAAACATGTGGATGCGCCGGCGAATCGCAGTTTCGCGACGTGTCGCGTTGTGTTGCTCTTTGGGCTTATATTCGCATCAACGAGAAAACGCCCACACGGTATAAACGTGGGGCGATTGGTGGGAAGCTTTCCGTGCTTCGGTCTTGTCTACAAGTCGTGCGGTACCAAGATGGCAGCGCCGTGGTCGAAGACGGGAATCGAGTCTCCGTTAGTCGTTCGGGCGAACAGGGTTGGACCTTGGCGGATCACATCCACCACGCTGCTGACGTCGAGCTTGCGATTGTTGATCGTTCGCAGGTCGTAGGTGATGCCTGGCTCTGGCGTTGCGGTCTCGCCGTCGGCCAGGTCATCCACCGTTCGCAAATCGTAAAAGTATTTCACCGGCTTGGTCTCCTAGCCTCGAACCGTGAATCGTCCGCGTTCGGTCTTTACGAACTTGCTGTCGTCGCCCTTGGCCAAGTCGCGAAGGATCGCGCTGTACAGCGTCGCGTGTGGAGTCTTGCCTCCAGGGCTTGTCCAATAGCCCTTCGATTCCATCGCCGTGATCAACTCTTGTGCGTTCATCGGTTCACTCGATTCGCCAAGGACTTTCAAGGCCGCAGCGACGCAGCTCAAACGCTTCTCACCGGCGTCGCCCGTTTCCGTCGTCGCTGCTTTTGCCTTGCGTGGCTTCTTGAGGACCGCAACCGCTGTGGACGAATCGCCCCCGATCGTTTCGACCGTGGCCGGCTCGTTCTCAACCACCGTTACGTTGCCTTCGGTGGTGACCTTCGCGCGTCCGCGCTTCGCACCCACTTCGCCCAGAAGGCGTTGAGCGCTCTTAATGAGAATCTTCTTGCCGGTTGCGAGGTTGGTTGCATCCCAGCCACCGCGAGGTTTCTCGGCATCGATTTGAATCTCGCATCGGTTGCCCGAAACGTTCGCGTAGTACTTGCCACCAATCTTTACTTCTGCCTTCTTCATCTTCGTTTCTCCAAATCTGTGTTCGTGGTTGGCTGCCATCGTCAGGCCGATCGAACCACCGATCGGCTACGCGCGTCCGTGCTGCGTTTCGGCTTATTGACCAAAGACCAAGTCCGACAATCCCTCGCAGAGAAAGTCGACTATCACTTGGACCTCCGTAGCGACCGCCGGCACATCCAAGCCACGGTCGAAGTTGAACATCACTTTGCGGTCGGCCAGGCGTTGAACCCAAAGCTTCGAAATCTTGCTTTGGTTCAACTCGTACGATTCGTGTTCTGCGTGCTCGGCGAAGACCAACGCGTCGAAACGGTATTCGTCGTTGATCTGGCCTTGCACCCAAGATCCGCCAGCGCCGCGGTTGCGATTGCTGATCTTGGTGATCTTCAGGTCGAGGTCGTGTTGGGTCATCTGCTGGTCTCCGTTGCTTGGTTGGTGAATCGTTCTCGCGTTAACACACATGAGCCATGCGGTTTGAACCGCATCAAGCCGGATTCAAAAGGAATTCGAAATCTTTTCTTCGGTGCATACCTGCGTTCGGAAGTGTTGGGCGAGCTTCGCTGCGGTGGCTTGCACATCAGCCAATTCGTCGAAAAAGCGCTTCATGGTCGCTGGGTCGGAAGCGGCGAGGATCGGCATCTCTTCATCTGCTGCATACAAGTCGCTGATCGTCTCGAGCGCTCGTCGGTGTGCGCTGAGGAACTGGGCCGAGGTCAGGCGTGGTCGGTTGGTCATGGTTCGCATCGTGTTGGTCTCCGGTTATTCGTGTTTGATGTGTCGTATGCGATGACACACATGAGCCATGCGGTTCAAACCGCATCAAGCCGACGGGGAAAAGATTCTGAAGGTTTTCCAGAATCTTTCCCCCGGCGCATCGGCGTGTCGCGATCAGCTATCGCGACATGTTTCCCAAGCCCGTTTGCTGCCGTAGCAGATCTGCCCGCCTTCGACGATGTAGACTGTGTTGTCGTCGGCAACGTCTTGGGCGTCGTCGTCTTCATCCTCATCGTCGGACGCTTCGTTCATGTCGCGGCCGCTGGTAACGCCGCAGATCCGGTTTTCGAAGGGCCAGTTCTGCTGGGTCATCAGCCGCACTTCGGCGTCGCCTCCGAACTCTTCGCGGTAGTCGTTGAGGATTTCGATCAGGGTGTCGAGATTCATGTTTGGTTCTCCGTTTGGGTGAATGAAAATTGGTTATGCGATAACACACATGAGCCATGCGGTTTGAATAACCTCAAGCCGATTCCAGCAGCTTTTTTCCATGTTCTTCCATGTTTTTCGGGAGGCCTCACGGGGCCCGACGATGGCCCGTGTTGCGATGCTTTGAAAGTTGGGTACTTGGTCGAAGGTGCTAAGAAGAACGCGACTGTGAACGAGTGTCGCGATCAAGCGGAAGAACGCCGCGATTCCGTTCGCGGCGTCCGTGGCATTCCGCTGGTCTGTGGTTTAGAGGATCTTTCCAAGGCGGCTGTTCTTCATCGCGTCCAGGGCTTGGACCGCGTTGAAGTGTTCGGTGAGAAGCGGGCCGGCGCTGGGTGTTTGTTGTGCGTCGGCGATCTCAAGGGTTTCTGCCAAGGTCATCAAACCCTCGATTGCCTTGTAGTAGGCTTCGCGGATCTCTTGGGCTTGGTGGGCATCCATCGCCTTGAAGATCTGGCGAAGAAATGCGTCGGTCGCTGCGTGTGGGTTGTTTGCGTTGGTCATGTTTGTGTCTCCGTTTCGGAAAGAGGTTTGAATCGTTTACGCGATGACACACATGAGCCATGCGGTTTCGAAAACCTCAAGCCGAGCATGCGAGAATTCGGGAAAGATCCTGCAGCTTTCTTTCCCGATTGTCCGCCGTCGCGAATGTTCGCGTATTGGGAGGACACATATGCAGGCCCTCTACTAACTATCTATGCAAAAGAGGTTGAACGAGGTCCCAAAGAAAATCGCGAGCACGTCGCCGGCAGCGCTTGGCCGCCGGCGAATCCGCGTTGTTCGTTAGTCTTTCCGCAAGAAGAACTCGAGCAGTTTCTGTTGCTCGAGAAGTTTTGCAAGTTCCGCTTTGGCCTCGCGTGCGGCGCGGAGGTCACCCTCGGCGAAATCGACCCAGGACATGCTGCATGGTTGGTCGGCCAGCAATGCCTCGGTGTCTTTGACCGCACCTTGAGCGCGACGAAGCATGCATTGAGCCGCCTCGTCCATGCGGCGCATTGCATCGGGGATCATCCATTTGAGCCGTCGCAGTTGGTCCTGGATCGCTTGTTCGGCGCTCGTTTGATTCGTGTCGTTCATCTGTGTTTCTCCGTTTGGGAAAGGGAATGGAATCGATTACGTGATGACACACATGAGCCATGCGGTTGGCGAATGCTCAAGCCGATTCCAGCAGCATTTTCGAATGTTTTTCCATGTTTTTGCGAACGTCCCACGGTTCGCAACGTTGGCCCGTGTCGCGTCATTCTGGTTGTTGGGTACTTGGTCGAAGATGCTCACAAGAACGTGACACCGCGCAAATGTCGCGACGAAACGAAAGAACGCCTCGATTCCGTTCGCGGCGCTCTATGTGGTTGCGGCTCAGGCCGCGCGGTCGTATTTGCGGGCGAGGTCGAGGAGTTTTGTTTTGATCGTCTTCCATTCCGGTTTGGTTTCGCAGGCGACCTCTCCGTAGACCTTATCGCGAAGGGCACCCTTGTACCAACCTTTGGTCCATCCGAGTCGGTAGAACAATCGGTTGAGTTCGGTTTCGCCAAGGCCGGCACCAGGGCGATCCCAGCAACTCTTAGTTCCTTCCTTCTTGATGTAATCCCATTCGCTGCATCGTTTGGTATTGAGGGCGAGTTCAACCAAACCCAAAACCATCATCAGGTATCCGACCACCTTGGTCTTGTTGAGCGTTCCGCCGAAGGCTCGGAATTCGATTCGGTTTTTGCCGCGGGTCAGGTGGGTCAAGTTCAGCAGGTGGTAGCGATCCGATTCGCATCGGCTCTTGGCGTTGTCTTTGTTGCCGTATTGTTTGATTCGCTTGGCGTACATCATCTGTTCGCGTTTGCGGGTTCCGGTCGAAGCGTAGATCGCTCGTTCGTGGTTGCCGACCAAGGAGATCAATCTTGCCAAGGCGGCTGCGTCTCCGTTCCAGCTAACCGTTATGTGCAGGCCGCAGCTCGAATTTACTCGGCCCCCGCGAGCGTTGATTTGGTCGATCGCGTTCTCGATCTGGCGTACGCCTTCAGCCCCTTTGAGTATCGGGCTCACAAACTCGCATCCTTTGCGAGAGGTGTTCTCGGGTCGGATACTTCCATCGCGTTCTGCTTTCCATCCGGTTGGCAGCCAAGGTACTTGGTATCCGCTGTGGTAAGGTCCGATCGGTGTGTTGTCGGTGCTTGGGAGTGTGGTTTCGAATTCAATTCCGAAGGCGATTGCGTTTGCGTTCATCGTTCTGTTCCTTTGTGGTTCGAGGAGTGTTTTGCGTCGCGTTTTCTGCGTCGCGATGACACACATGAGCCATGCGTTTCGAGGAACATCCAGCCGATTCCTGCATGTTTTTCCAGTAATTCTGCATGTTTTCTGGGAGGCCATCGGTGCCCCAACATTACGCCACCGTCGCGTCCAAACATGCTCCGCATAACGAGGCGAACATGCGGCTAGAACGCGACAGTGCGAAAACGGTGGCCCCACGTTTCGAGATGCCAAACCATGGAGGAATGCGATGAGTGAAGGAAACAACCAGGTCGATCCGACGAGGCTCTCGGTAGAACAAGCAGCGAAGCTTTTGTCAGCCGCTTACCGAGAACGCATCGAGCCAGAGAAGATCCGACTAGACCTACAAGACGGTGCGCCGGTGAACGTTGATGGAACGATCAACCTCGTGCACTACAGCGCATGGCAAGCAAAGGAGATGGGACGTGGCGAGTGATCCAAGGAAACTAAAACCAAGCGAGCTATGCCGACTGCTCAACTCGACGCCACTGGGCGAGGTGATCAGCGAACGACAACTCTATCGGCATCGTCAACGCGCCGGCGCACGCATCGGCGACAACAAGACCGTTGACTTGCTTCGCTATTGTGCATGGATGCATGTCGTACGACATACGCCTCGCACGACAAACGGTGTCGATCCATATGATGCGATGAAGGAACGAGCGCGTGCGAGAAATGCAGCGCTCGCACTTGCCGGCCGCGACATTGGTGAACTACCTGAGGTCGATAACCCAGATCGCAAGGATCGTGCATCGCGTGACTTCAGGTACTTTTGTGAGACATACTTTCCGCTCACGTTTCATCTTGCCTGGTCGCCGGACCATATCAAGGTCATCAATAAGATTGAGCAAGCCGTTGTGCATGGAGGTTTATTTGCACTAGCGATGGCCCGCGGCAGTGGTAAAAGCTCGATTGCTGAAGTCGCATGTATTTGGGCAGTGCTCTATGGTCATCGCAACTTCGTATGTTTGATCGGCAGCGATGAAGGGCACGCATGTGATATGCTCGACTCAATCAAAACCGAACTTGACAGCAACGAACTGCTCTTAGCCGACTTCCCCGAGGTCTGCTTCCCGATTCAAGCCCTCGATGGAATCTCGAATCGCGCAAATGGTCAGCTCTACAAAGGCAAACGCACGCAGATCGGATGGACCGCAAAAGAAGTCGTACTGCCAACGATCGAAGGCAGCAGCGCCAGCGGAGCGATTATCAAGGTCGCCGGCCTAACTGGCCGCATCCGAGGTATGAAGTTCAAACGTCCCGACGGCAGAACAGTTCGTCCGAGTCTCGTGGTACTCGATGACCCGCAAACGGATGAGAGTGCTCGTTCGCTTTCGCAATGCGCGAATCGCGAAAGTATCCTCGCCGGCGCGGTGCTTGGCCTAGCTGGTCCTGGCAAGAAGATCTCTGGCATCATGCCCTGCACGGTTATTCGCCCAGGTGACATGGCAGACAATATCCTCGATAGAAATCGACACCCGGAGTGGAATGGCGAACGCACCAAGATGGTATATGCGTTTCCCAAGAATGAATTGTTATGGGAACGCTATGCCGAGATCCGCGCAGAAGGGATGCGTGGCGGTGATGGTGGTGAAGCTGCCACCGAGTTCTATCGTCAGAACCAAGCCGCGATGGACGATGGGGCTGTAGTCGCTTGGCAGGAGCGATTCAACTACGACGAACTCTCGGCGATTCAGCACGCGATGAATCTCAAATTGCAAGACGAAGCAGCGTTCTTCGCCGAATATCAAAACCAACCTCTTCCGGCGGAGACCGTTGTCGATGGGATGCTCAAACCAGAAGAGGTCGCCAGCAAGATCAACCGCATGGATCGTGGCTTGGTATCGATCGGCGCGAATCATCTCACTGCCTTCATCGACGTCCAGCAGAAGTTGCTCTTCTATGTGGTCACCGCTTGGGAAGACGATTTCACGGGTTATGTGATCGACTACGGTTGCTACCCCGACCAGCAACGTCCGTACTTCACGCTACGTGAGGCTCGGCAGACGTTGAGCTCCGAAGCGACTGGAACCGGACTCGAGGGATCGATCTACGCTGGCCTCGAATCGCTGACATCGAAACTGCTCGAACACGAGTGGCAACGCGATGATGGTGCTGCGATGCGTATCGGTCGCTGTTTGATCGATGCCAACTGGGGGCAATCGACAGATGTGGTCTACCAATTCTGCCGGCAGTCCAAGCACGCCGCTGTGATCATTCCCAGCCACGGTCGGTTCGTCGGCGCTTCGAGCTTGCCGTTTAGCGAGTATCGTCGCCGGCCAGGTGATCGCGTAGGACTCAACTGGCGTATCCCGAACGTACATGGCAAACGAGCTATACGACACGTGGTCTACGATACCAACTGGTGGAAGTCGTTTATCAATGCTCGCCTTCGTGTCTCTATGGGAGATCGCGGCTGCCTGTCGCTCTTTGGCACAAACGCTGAAACGCATCGTATGTTCGCCGAGCATTTAACCTCAGAGTACTTCATCAAGACCGAGGCCCGCGGACGGAACGTTGATGAATGGAAGCAGCGACCGGAGCAGCCGGACAACCACTGGTTCGACTGCCTTGTGGGTTCCGCAGTTGCGGCATCGATGCAAGGAGCAATTTTATTTGGAATTGATTCAACACGCGAAATAGCCCCAAAACGCTTGAGTTTTAAGGACATCCAGCAGAACCGACGCAAATAGTTTTGGGACGTCGTTCGGACAAATTGCATAGTTAGTACTGGAAGAGGCAATCGAGTTTCTTTTTCACTCGAAGAGGGTTTCCAGATGTCAGACAACTTGCAAGAGACGATTCGCGAAAGTGCGAAAGCACCTGCAAAGGCATCTGGAGATGCCGGTAGCGTCGAGCAGCACAAGCTCACTGAGCAGATCGCTGCTGACAAGTATCTGGCATCCAAGGCGGCCGCCTCTCAACCGAAGCGTGGCCTTCGATTTAACAAGCTCGTGCCACCGGGTGCGGACTAATCGGTTCGCAACTGATCGAGCTTGATTCTATAGGCAGGGGTGTCGGGTTTAACAGAAGGGATTGATTCACGGATGTTTAAGTTGTTGTCAGGGATTCTGAGCAAGAACGGCGATCGCAAAGATCGATCGCTCGTCCGTGGACGCTCGGCCCGACACCCCTGGTCGTTGGTGAGAATGCTTGGACGCTACGACGCTGCGACCACTACGGTCGACAACGTTCGCCACTGGGCGGCCGCTGACGGACTATCGGCCAATGCGGCCAATAGCCCTGAAGTGCGCCGCACGCTACGCAACCGTTCGCGATACGAGATCGCGAACAACTCTTATGCCCGAGGCATTTCGCTGACTCTGGCCAACGACTGTGTTGGTACCGGACCTCGATTGCAAATGCTGACTGCGGATGCGTTTGCCAACCGCTTCGTTGAACAGGAGTTCTTTGCTTGGGCTGATGCAGTTGGCCTCGCAGAGAAGCTACGCACGATGCGGCTCGCTCGCGTATCAGATGGTGAATCATTTGGGTTGCTGACCAGTAACCCGAGAATCGATTCGCCTGTTCAACTTGATTTGAAGCTGGTCGAAGCCGAACAAGTTACTTCGCCAATCTTGGCTCTCGACAGTTATCGCTACCTCGATGGCATTCGCTTCGATGAGCATGGCAACGCGATCTCTTATGATGTCCTTCGAGAACATCCAGGAGACGACGCTTTCTCGTTAACCGAGAACTTTGACACCATCGATGCCAGTTCAATCCTTCACTACTTCCGGAGCGATCGATCAGGGCAGATCCGTGGTATTCCCGATATCACTCCGGCGCTGCCACTGTTTGCCCAACTGCGTCGATTCACCCTTGCCGTTTTAGCGGCTGCGGAAACGGCGGCTGACTTTGCTGGGATTCTTTACACCGATGCGCCGGCAGGTGGCGAAGCCGATGCGGCTGAACCGTTCGAGCCGATCGAACTGGAGAAGCGAGCTCTACTGACGATGCCAGGCGGTTGGAAGATGGCTCAGATGCACGCTGAGCAGCCAGCGTGCGCTGAGCTATTGCGTTTTCCAATGTAGCAAGTGAACGCAAAACCCCCAGTAAAATTTTCCGGTGCTAGCTCCGTCAATTTTCGCGGCATTGGGGTATTTATAAGAATAGGCAAGTCGGATTCACCATGCCTGCGAAATCAAGAACATGATTCCACAGGTACTTTTTTGTAAATTCTCGGATTGCTGACCGTCATTTCGATGACCTTCGGTGTAACCCTACAGATAGGGAAACATTACTTTGCATGTTCGGCCGTCCGGCGCTTCACGCGATCTCATAAATTTTCAATCGGATTTCACCACTTAATCGAAGTTCTTTGGGACGCAGATATTGCAAATTGCATAGTTATTAATGGGGGGGGCGTTTGATCATAGACCCTAGATTTCAATTCGACACTTTAGGAAGCGAGAGGACATGGAAGCTACGAAAGTGGAGATATCCGATGATGCGAGCATTCCAGAAGAGATCGCGTCGGCTTGGGCAGCCGTACTCATCAACCTGTACGATCGAACGAAATCGGACGTAGGCGCTAGAGCAGACCGTGAATCAACTTCAATGAATCTTTATAGATGCAAAGGCAGTCCTCAATTTGATCAGGATTCAACGAACGGAATGGCATTGGAAGATCATTAACCTCAATGTGCTCTCGTCCCGACCCTAATCCAATGTATTTCGCGCCAGTTCTTACTCCCGCGTGGAGATAGATACGCGTTGGACGAAGCTTTAAGTAACTACCAAGTCGATTTGCAGTGTCGTAGATCATCAGTGTGCCAATTCCAATTATGTCGCCAATCGAATCGTTCACCAAGTCAAACAGTTGATCGAATGTCTCACACGAATGAAATTCAAGACGTTTTAGACGCAAGTAAACCTTGTCAAGTGCAACTTTTTGTAACCGCCTTTGGTGCGGATGACGTTTTCCATCAGGAGCTTTTGCATAGGCAACGCATCGCAACATATCATCGAAATTTTGAAAGGAAGCATAGTAGGCCCATTCCTCGCGCGAAAGGTGACTGAAGTTGTCCAAGTAGTGCTTCACAATTGTCTTGTAGTTTGTCAGGTTCTTTCGATCTGTACTCGACTCGGCGCAAGCGATTTGTAGCGGCTTCGTTTTCTTAGTGGCGCGGACAGTCATCAAATACCTCGTATTCAAAGATTGAAAAAAGTCGCTGTGATTATAACCGACAAGATCCCTCGATGCTTACTCGAAAAAAACCAGTGGGTTTGCTGGAAGTATGCGAAACGTAACGGTGTGATTACGAAAATACCGCTGTCTGCGGATACCGGAGAAGCGATCGATGGTACGAAGTTGTCATCATGCACTTCTTCCGAAAACGTTTTAAAGGCGACCGAGCGCAACAAACAGATCTCTGGTATTGCTTTTGTATTTTCCGTTGACGATCCCTATGCGGGCGTAGATCTCGACGATTGTCTCGACGGCGAAGGCAAGTTTATCTGGGGTGAAGACATCGTCCGAAGCCTCAATACTTATTGCGAAATCTCCCCGTCAGGGACTGGCGTGAAACTGTTCCTTCGTGGTAGGAAGCCTGAGTGGGCCTCGTGCCGATCTGATGGTCATGGTCCAGATGGCATTGGCAAGTTGGAAGTCTATGACCGCGCTCGCTGTTTTGCAGTAACGGGAAGGCGACTCGAAGGCTATCCGAGCGACGTGATGGATCGCCAGGACGAACTGATCGCTTTGTGCGAACAACTTTGGCCCTCAAAGGCGTCCACGCTCACGAGTCGGCAAAATGCACCGCAAAGTGCGTCAACGCCACCACAAGCGAACGTTGCCAAGATTGAAGCGTGCTGGAAATCGATACTTGCTATGACCTTAACAGATCATGGCGATGGGTCGCATCGCTTGTTTTCGGCTTGCTGTCGCTGTATCGAGCATGATCTTAACGACGACGAAGCTGTGCGGCTTATTCATAAGTATGCAGTAGCCGAACCGTTTCCTAGATTTTGGTCGGCCAATCAAATTGTTAAACGGCTACGAGACGCCGAACGTCGAGTTGAACGAGGAACTGCTGCTAGTTCTGATGCCAAGCCATCCATGTCGAGTATCGGCCAACTATTAAAGGACCATCCACAAATGCGATCGCCAGTGATTCATGGTTTGCTTCGATCAGGCGAAACGATGAACATTATTGCGCCGCCCAAGTACGGTAAAAGCTGGCTGGTAACAGATCTGGCACTATCAGTTGCTTCGGGCCGTCGATGGCTGGACACCTTTGAAATTGAAAAAGGAAACGCGCTGATACTTGACAACGAATTGCATCCGGAAACTTCGGCGAATAGAATTCCAAAAGTAGCATTTTCGCGCGGCATTACGCTGCCCATGATTGCCGACTCTTTGTTCATCGACAACTTGCGTGGTCGACTGCAAGACGTGCACTCTCTGCAATCATACTTTCAAGCACTGGAGAAGGATTTCTTCAAAGTCATCGTGATGGATGCGTTCTATCGCTTTCTGCCAAAAGACAGCGACGAAAACAGCAACTCTAACATGACGGACGTTTATAACCGCTTGGATTCGTACGCTGCTATGCTCGGATGCTGCTTTGTTTTGGTGCATCATGCGAGCAAGGGAAATCAATCAAGCAAAGCCGTGACGGATGTCGGTGCTGGCGCAGGAAGTCAAGCTAGGGCCACCGATACGCATCTCATTCTTCGACAGCACCAAGAGGACGATTGCGTAGTGATGGACGCGTCTGTTCGCTCCTGGCATCCGATCGACCCAATCTGCTTGCGGTGGTCATTTCCTGTTTGGAATGTCGACGAATCACTTGACCCTGCCGAGTTACGACCAGAACGAGCTCGGAAGAAGCCAAAACCAACGGATGTAGCTGAACCGAAGCCAGCATGGACACCAGAGCGTTTCGTTGATGAATTTGCATCGGCCGAACCGCAGATGACACAATCAATCCTAGCCAAAGCCGCCCAAGCGGGCATGTCTCAACGGCAAGCGAAAGATTATTTGGCGCTAGCAGAAGATGTGGGACTCATTTTTCGCTGGTCGTTTGGCGCAAACAAGCCTGTCCGATTCGCTACGACGCGACAGCCTGAACTGGCATATCCATGATCGAGTCGGCGTGCTGTGTGTGTGTGTGCGCGCCCCCCTATAACCCCCCAGGTCCAGTGCGCTCACGCACGGCCTGGGGCTGGGGGTTCCTAGATGGGACACACGCAAAAATTTACAAGGTCGATTACACGCGTACGAATTCATCAGCCCCGCTGAGCGTCGATGTCCAAAGTCGTCCAGGTTCTTGTTGGTCAGGAACATCTGTGACGAGATGCCAGAGTGTCTTGATCGTGGGATTTGTCATCTCATCTACAAGCTGCCCTGTCCATGCTGTGATTGACCCTTTGGGCCATAGAACCATGAACGAAATCAAATCGCCAGTTACAAATCCGATCAATCGCCCTCTTATAGGTCCGCCACCTGAGCTATTAGCACTCATGTATTCCCCGGAAATGTCATTTCCGGAAATTTCGAACGTCATTTCAGACCCCATTTGATTCCGCCAACTACCACGCCAAAAGGCCAGTTCCGGACCAACGTTGTTTGCTGAACTATTTGCTAACGCGACTGCTTCTTCCAATGCCATTTCAATATCTCCTTCACAACACACCATCATAAAAACTGGTCCGAAAAAACACATGCATTCATTCACTACTGCTTTCGCCAGCGAAAGCGGATTGTATCAAGTACCAAAGGTTGGAACACAGTATAGGTACTACAAAAAGTTTTGTCCTGTTCCAGGGCCCCCGGAGAAGCCCCCAATATAGAGTCAGTTTGTTACCGGTGCGAAAAACATTCAACATCTTACCCTACAACAACTTACGTCAGGAGATCGGACAGTGAGTCGGACAATCGACATGGATCAGTTTTTGAAGAACGCAAAAGAGATGTGCTACCGAGTAGCCCCTCTTGAGCTGAGCGGCCAAAGCCTACGGATTGTGCCGCAGACGCAGTTACCACCGCTTCTCGGCGGTGAAACGAATTGCTACGGGTACACGTCTCCAAGCCTCGATTTGCACCTGCATCATACGTTTAAGGATTGGGACGGTCAGCGCGGGCCAGTGATTGTACTTGGCCATTTGAACATCCGTCGCGACTACCCAACGCGATATACGAACAAGATGCAGGGTACTATTCTGCACGAACTGGCGCACTGTCTTGAGCGGCCGAGTCTTTTCCAGCCGCGTGCATACAACCATCAACAGATGCGCATGGAAGCAATCAAGATTGCGGAAGCGGTGTCGACAACAGTCGAGGGCGATGGTTCGACTCCGCCATGGACAACGCACGAAGCGCGTTTCATGCGGATTGCTTACCACCTGCGTTATCGAGCCGCCCGGCTTCACTACGACATTCGGCCGAACGAAGTCTACTTCCCCGAAAAGTTCGGCATGACGGCGGCCAAAGATTATGCAGCCACGTTTCAAGCTGAAGCGGAAGTAATGATCGACATGACGTTTCGCGAAATCTGCCAGCGTCCATATCCGCTTCGCTTCGAGCAAATTTATGCTCGCGATAAATCCACCTGGTTCCGATCCCAATCCCTTAGCCAAAGGAATGATTATGAGTCTGATATCGTTACTTGAGAAGATCTCTCGTCGGCAACAAGAACGCCAATCGACAAAGTGGTCTGAATATCGACAACTAGTTGCAGACATCTGTGACGGCCGTGAGCCCGAGGCCGATCGGATCGCGCAGCTACTGGCAGACAATGAGCGAACTCTTGAGGAGTTAGAGCACGATGTGAAGCTGCTTGCCAAGCGGCGCAAGCTCCGAGCTGAAATGGACGCTGCGCCGCCACTCGAAAACGAGCGACAGAAGGTCGAGCAACTCATTGTGGATGGCGAGAAGCAGATCGAAATGACCATCGAAGCACATCGAGAGAAAATGTCGCCGCATTACGCACGTCGTTTCGAGCTCAATCAGATTCGCAAGCTGGCTCTGCAGTCGCAAGACGAATTGCGTGATACATGTGAAGACCGCGAAGTCATCGCTCGATTCCAAGCCGTGAATGAAGAGTTAACGCAGCTATCAAATGAGCGAGCCAAGCTGCAAGCTGATTTAAAACAGATGCAGATTTGGATGGATGGCGATAGGCATGAGTCGAAAATAACTGCCTATCCAAGTGAATCGATGCGGTTGACAGAACGCGCAGATGATTACGACCAGCGAATCGCTCGAGTGCAGGAAAAGCTTCCAGTAATCAATGCTCGCATCGACGAACTGAACAAGCAGATGAACCAGATCGAACTAGAGATACTCGAGCCGTAGTGGCTTCACGCTGTCGTCGATCTTTGTTCTTTGACAATATGGTTGACTCATCCATGAGCCGTCGGGCGTCGCGCACTCGGCGGCTCTTTGGAGCATTTAAGGATCAACTTGTCTGTTGCCCCCAGATTCGCTTCAGCCCATTGTAATTGAGCGGACCAAGATCTACATCCGCATGAAAGAACGCACTTGTTCGCATCATCCTTGATATCGGCTCCGAATCCATTCGCTCAACCAATTCTTTGGGCGACTTCATTGATAACATTTCGGCAAGTGGCTTAAAACCCTCGACGGTCTGTGCTCGCAAGAAAAGTTCGAGTTTTCCAATACCTCGTGAATAAATCATACTCCTCGGGTACCAACGACTTCCGCCTGCGGCAAGGCAAAGAACAGCCTCGGCTTGGAATAAGTCGCTGTATCTTATGTCTTTGCGTGTCGCGCGATCGTGAAGCAGATCCGCCATCACGCTCAAGCGGCGACTATTACCTTGTTGTGAGCAAAACTCTTCAAGCGATTTCGCAAACTGGTTGAATGACGTAAAGCTATGGGATTCCAAATACTCGCCACCGTAGGTGTTCGCCGACACATACTGATGTGTCATGAGCTGCTTTACACCGGTATAATTTTTCGACTTAATCAGCGACGCAACTGTATACAAGAACATTTCGTATACGAGGAACTTGTAGTTGTCTTGAGAAATCTCGTAAGGTGTTCCAAGTCCTTCGGGTTTCTCGGTAAGTGAGAGAATCTTCTCAAAGAAATCAACAACTAGTGGGACAAGATTGCTTGCGACAGAGCTGCTCGCCGCCACCAACACCGCATCTACAAAAACGTCTCGATGTAATATCGCCGAATCGATGTTCTGCTTGATCACCTCGCACCAAGTATCCTTGAGCTCGTGAGAGTATGTAAGGCGTAGCTCTTCCAGGTTGGCGATGAACTCTTCGGCGAAATCATTCAATGCTATCTTCGGCTCGCCTTTTCCTAACGAGACAATCTCACGGAATCGCTTTGCCTTCTGAGCGGACGAAACGGAAACTGCCGAATCGTCGAAGATGTGTGCAGGTGGTTTACCCAGAGCTGGCTTTCGAAGCTTTGGACGCTCAAAAATGTTGCGGATTAGCTGATCGTAAGCATCGGATTCTTGATCCGCGTCTGAGAAATCAATGTACTTCCGCGACTTCAGATATATTGGCAAGCACGCTTTGCCATGCTCGTCGCGTTCTATTACGACAGGTATGAACTTGTTCTGGTCAACAGAGTCGTAAACCTCCTTGGATATGATCTGTGTTTCGGTACCGACGCCACCTGTCCGACCATCTGCTTTGGACGCGTAGGCAGAGTCAGAGATGATCACAACTCGCTTGATTGATGGATCACTGACCATCTTCTCCATAAAGGCATTCACATCGTGACCGTCTTCAAGCGACCATTGATCTAGTACGACATCGATCCCATCGCTCAAAAGTTGCTTGCCAAGGTCCGCGACCCAAACTGTGTGCTCCTCGCTCGACCAAGAATACGAGATAAAGATTTTCGGTGTTGAGCTAGTCATAAGATACTCTCCAACCCTTCGTTTTAATGTGTCTTCGAATTCTACGCCATCAACGATTCTGGCAATCTACTCAGTGAGTCTGTTTCATAACGTGGTAGGCTCCCAGACTTCAATACCACCGCAAACTCGCACCTTTCAAAGCTTTGCGGGCCACGGTCGATTTTCGGCCGATATCAGTGCTTGGTAGATGCTGTCCGCAAGTGTTCCTTCTCGCAAGTCGAATCGCTTGAGGGCGAAATTCAAATTAATTCGAACGCAGACTGCTAACCTCGCGTTGGCTAAATTGTGCTGCAAGGTACAATATGCTAGAGTGACAAAATCTGAATTTCTTTCAGTGGTTCATCGTATCGACTACAGTGAATCCGTGGGATTTGCTCCCGTCAGCTTCTGTAACCATTGCCCAACGGTATAGGTAGTACTTCCCGAATGGATTCCGTCAAGATCAAGGAACTGAAATCAAAATCTCCTGTGCATTTCGTGAAATACATGGGATCGAAATCAAAGATCATTGATCAAGTGATCGCCGCGATTGCTGGTATCGAGCCGCTAGGAACAATTTGCGACTTGTTCGCTGGCTCATGCACCCTTTCTGGAGTACTCGGTTCGAAGTATCCAATCGCTTCGAATGATATTCAGCACTACTCGGCAACACTCGCCCGAGCGTACCTAACAGACTGGCGGTTGGAATCGGAAAGCGTAGCTGTCAGTAAAGTTATTTCTGGCGCCAAGCGGTATTTTGATCGTAACTATGCGGAACTAGTCGCGCCATTCACTTACGAAAAGGGGATGTCGTTAAGAAGATTCCAAAGAGTTGATAAAGCAAACCTCGATCTAATAGATATGGAGTTCGATAACGACTGGCATTTATTCACAAAGAACTACTCCGGAACATGGTGGAGTGCTGAGCAGTGCGCATGGATCGATTCCCTCCGCCAGGAGATTGAAAAGCACGTTGAGACTCCCTACTATTCGACGATGTTAGCTTCTCTTATGTACGCTATGGCTTACGCGAGTCAAGGTACCGGCCATTTTGCGCAATACCGCGACGCAAAAACAGAGTCTGCTAAGAATGATATCGAAATCTACAGGACGCGTAACTTGGTCGCGTATTTTGAACGGAAACTAATCGAGGCATTTACTGCTCTTCCAACAGAACCGCCAAAGTTCAATCACCGTGTAACGATCCTGGACTATGAAGAATGTCTGAGAACGGTTCAGGCATCTGTTGTCTATGCGGACCCACCTTACTGTTTTGTGCATTACAGTCGCTTTTACCACGCGTTAGAAACTCTTGTTCTTTACGACTACCCGGAACTGCAGATCAAGAGCGGGAAGATTGTGAAAGGGAGATATCGCGAAGTACGCCATCAATCGCCCTTCTGTATTCGAACTCAGGTCGCAGATTCATTCTCTCGACTCTTTGACGGAATCAACCGCAATGAGAATTCTCTTGTCTTAAGCTATAGCAATACAGGGATGATTGCACTCCCGGACTTGATGAGGCTTGCACACCAACATCTTCCGAAATACGAAATCTCAACGCAAACCATTGAGCACTTGCACATGACTATGGGACGACGACAAGACCGGGACAGAGACGTAAACGAAATGCTCATTTCAATGAGGCGAAAATAAATGACGGATGGTATTGAAAACCACAATGTTTCGCTTACCAAGCAAAACTACATACAGCTAATTAATTTGATTCAGAAATACCCAAAGCACGAGATTCTGGCAAACGTCGATGAAGTGAGCGCAGATAGAACTCAAGCTGTAAAAATGCTCGCCGGCAACGTTTCAACAGAGGAACTTCCCGACGCATGGGATCAAATTAAGCAATATTCAAAGGAAAGTCAGTGGTCTTTATTCTTTATTTCAATCCTATTTAGTCATCACGAATTGATCAATGCTTTCGTAAAATCTACCAATGCAGAAATGAGAGGAATAATAAAGCGATCTGAATTAGGAGAAAAGCCATTCACAAATCTCGCTAATTCGCTCAATCAGGCTGGAATAGTAGAGAAGTTGGAAAGGGGGATGACTGAACTTAGATATAACCTAACACCCGTCTTCCGCGACATGTCGATTGGTCCCCTAGCAAAACAAATTATTGAAGGGCAGCTTCGTCGAATGGGTTGGGCCCCCCCAACCGAAAGCGAAATTTGGAAACGAACGTTTTATGAACAATGTGAAAACTACAATTTCCACCGAGCATTAGGTCTAACCAATGCGCAGTTCAGGGATTGGCTTGAAGGAAAGAGAGTTCAACTTTTCGAATTACCAGACGCTCATCCAGTAGTCGGAAACATTGAGACCAGCGCTCGACTAGTTGCAGCACTGGCTGCCAAGAAATTTGTCTTACTCGCGGGGAGCACTGGAACGGGCAAAACGCAGACCGTCCTTCGATTGGTTGAATCCCTCAATCCATGTCGGAATGAAGATGCTGAATTCAACTCAGCTTTTATTCCTGTCGGAGCTGGCTGGACCGACGCCCGACATTTACTAGGGTATCGAAATCCCTTTGGTGAGGCAGGAGCATCATACGCTGTTACGCCAGTGATTAAACTCTTGCTACGGGCAAATTGTTCGAAGTACCGAGAAATTCCCTTTTTTCTGATACTCGACGAAATGAACCTTTCGTACGTTGAACTTTATTTCTCGAAGTTCTTGTCACTAATGGAGTCAAACGTCGACGGCACTGCCCAACCCATTGTCGACGCAGTGGATCTGGAATTGATGGCAAAGACTTCAGGTTTGTCGGCGTTGGAATTAACTTTGGTAGATGAGGCAATATCCAAAGGCGGCATATTTTTATCTGACAATGTGTCTATCGTTGGAACGGTCAATGTAGATGAAACAACGCACAATTTCTCGCCGAAAGTTCTTGATCGTGCATTTGTTCTTGAATATTCACCAGTGAAACCATCTGCCGTTTCAAAGACATTCCAAATCGCTGACAACGATAGACTGAATGCGGAAGCAACTTTAATCGGATCGATATTAAGGGGATGCTCTACAATGAGTATAGATACCGCTGAAATAGATTCGT
Source organism: Njordella aestuarii (assembly GCF_056494165.1). NCBI lineage: Bacteria > Pseudomonadati > Planctomycetota > Planctomycetia > Pirellulales > Pirellulaceae > Njordella > Njordella aestuarii. The sequence goes on along the minus strand of NZ_CM151397.1, from coordinate 3,398,579 downwards.
ATCTCGATGAAGTCTTTGTTTTGCTCGGACGTTTTAAGTTTGGTCCACGAGTTACGCATGAAGCTAGAAGATATTGGCAAGTTATTAATGAGTCGTTTGATGGGCAGGTACTCACATGTCCGGATAGCATAAGTGGTAACGCCGCAATCTTGGACAACATTATTTTTCAGAAGATTCTTCCCAAGTTGCATGGCAATAAATCGCAGCTATCCGAAACGCTTGCCCAGCTCTATAAGTATGCAGAAACTAATGTGCTTCCACAATGCGTGGCAAAAATCAAAGCCATGCAGTCAGACACTAATCTTCTTGGTTTTGCTAATTTCTTTTCGATGCAATGATAATTTTACAGCAAGTTGAAATAGGCAACTTCAACAAAACTTTGCTGACGATTCGTCCTTCTCAAGTCGAAGGCGTCTCAGACTCAGTCAGCAGAGTTGTGCTAACTCCCGGAATCGAAGGAATTCAGATCTCGACCGGACCTGCAGTTGAAATCTGGCCGTTAGTCTGGAGTCCTGACGACGAATTATTCCAACCTTTGCAACTCTTGGAAGAAAGCAATTACGATTTTTCAATTGAAGTTCCGCAGACGATTGAACAGATTGCTCAGTTACGTAGGACCAAGAACAATCGGCTTTATCCATTTTTAAATGATCAACTAATTGGGAAAGTCGCATTCAACGAGATTGCAACAAGAGATTCCGACGGAACGTCGACGTTGTTTGGAACACTACGCATTGCAAGTGACTCAGGCGCCATGGATCTTCGGATCGAAGGTATCGACCTCGATATGGTCGTTGAAGTCAGGACAAGAAAGATTGACTATCGGGACGAGTTTCAAGAGCTACTTAGCCGGCTCGCGACATACCACGAAGAGCTAATCTTGAACTTAGACGGTGCTACGGAAGCACGGCTCAAATCTTGTGACCTGCATCAGGTGACGATGCAAAGCAGAATTCTTCATCTACGTCGTTTGATGCGAGATGGTCGACTCACTTCCGCCTTGGCAACGATAACAAACCAGCCAGCTTTTCGTTTCACCGCAAAGACAGTTGCCGAAGACCTTGCATTCGCTATCAATGTCGATCTTGCTGAGTTGGCTACTAACGCGTCGACTTACGACTGGATGAATCGTGGGCTCTTAAGCTCGCAATTTTGTGGATTTTCGCCGCTAACCGTTCCTGAGAACGTAACCATATCAAGCTTTGACATCCCAGAGAATAGATTTGTAAAAGCAAAACTTCTGTGGCTCACATCCATAATCATAGATGTAGAGGATTGGTTACCAAAATCTGGATGGGAATCTGTTCGTGCGTCCGTCTACCGTTGGGCGGCAGAACTGCAGCAATTCCGACATAGTGTTTTTTTTGAAGAAATTGGCGAAGACATTGGAGCATTTAATTCGGTATTAATGCAACGACGGCACGGTTACCGTGAGTTCTACGAAGCAATAACGCTCTTTGAACTGGGACTTTTGCTAGATACTGACCTTGGGGAATTGACAGACTCTGGAAGCTTAAAGCGAGTCTCAGAACTATATGAGATCTGGTGTTTCTTTGAGATCCACCATCTGCTGACAACCATTTGCGGGCCATCGAGCGACAAAATTGAACACGCGATAAAGGATCAACGATATCATGTTACGCTGAAGTGCGAGAATAAGTCTGGTTTTGAGTTCGTGTGGAATGACCTTCGCCTGAAGCTGTACTATACACGACATTTCAACCCTCCAACGAGCGAAGATGACTACTGGATCGAGTCATATTCTACGATTTTCAAACCAGACATCACGGTAGAAATTTTTCTCAAAGATGGAAAACAATTGTTTCTGTTTTTTGATGCAAAATATCGGCTAGACTCAAAGCGATGGGCAGAGCAGTTCGCCGACAATGATAAAGACGACGCTAGGTATAAGAATGCTGACCTCCATGTGATGCATTGCTATCGCGATGCGATCCTAAATTCGTCAGGAAGCTATGTTCTCTTCCCTGGCAACTCATTGTCCGATCTTTTTACGCGTAGTCGTAAACGTGAAGATCGCGTTGTAAACTCACTGCCGAGCGTGGGTGCCTTTCCGCTTAAACCTCAATCAGACGGCATCGAGAGCCAACGAAAACATATTGCAGATTTTCTCATTAAAGCCTTTCGCGAAATTAACATTTAAACTTTCTTTAACCAGACAACTCGCATCAATCACAATATGGGCGGACGATTGTGTCGTTTGCACTCATTTTACTGATTTCGTACAACAACGCTTGCGAGTTAATCAGACTGGATGGCGGTACAGTCGTCGAAGGGTGTTCACTTCAATTCAACACCAACAGCGAGGCTAGTCGCGTTCAATGCATTTATCTGGCGTTGCTTGGCTGGATATGTTTCTCAATCCGAGGTAACTGTGTGTTCAATGTTAGCGATTGTCGCTAACGCGAACAAACAGGTATCCAAGAGCTAAAAGGAACACGAACATGGCTACAAAGAAAACCGCCACAGCGACTAAGACCGCCGCAGCAAAGAACGCCAAGGTCGCAACCACCACAAAAGTCAAGAAAACGGCCGCGACGAACGCCAAGGTCCCGGCGATGACGCGAGTCGCAACGAAGCCGTCGAAAACTACAACGACGGAGAAGGACGCGACTGACGCCAAAACGGTGGACAAGAAACGTACGAGCCAAATAGATGCAGCATTGATAATTTTGGCTAGATCTAAAGGACCATTGACCTGCAAAGAAATGGTCGAGGCGATGTCAACGCAAGGTCTGTGGACTTCACCAGGGGGCAAGACGCCAGAAGCAACTCTTTACGCTGCAATTCTACGCGACCTCCGCAAAGGCAACGACGCTCGCTTTACGAAGTCCGCGCCTGGTCGCTTCACCGTCGCCTAGCTAGCACCAACGGCTGCACCTAACTCCGCGAGGTATCCAACGCCTCGCGGTTTTCTTTTCGTTATGCCGCACAAACAAGGAAACCGGTCCATGCAAACGTATTTTGTTGCAACGTTCGCTCGCTACATCCTCGTCGATGCACACGTCGAATCCGAAGCGCGACAACTTGGCTACGACGCCTTGTACGAACTCTATGCCGACTTGCGATCCAAGTTCGGGCGTGAGCACCCAATAGAAATCTTAACCATCCGCCTTGCCACGGATAGCGAAATCGAACTCCGGCAATTCCACCAACGCATGATTCGTGAAGAAGGAGAAAAAAATTGATCAGATCAGAACGAAATGAAAAACCTGCAGTCGGATATATTCGCATGAGTACTGACCGCCAAGAGAATAGCCCCGAGCGGCAGCGCAGGGAAATACAGTCTTTGGCTGATCGCGAAGGCTATCGTATTAGCAAATGGTACGAAGATCATGGCATGACTGGTACCGAATCCGCTAATCGACCGGAGTTCCAGTCGCTGCTGCGCGATGCAGAACGAGGTCGATTCGAGGCGATCCTGTTGCACGAACAGAGCCGTTTCTCCCGCGAAGACATTTTCGACGTAATGGCGCACTGGAGATTGCTGCGTGAGGCCGGTGTCGAGATTGTTACATGCCAACGCGGTCGTCTACGCTTCGATGATCTCGGTGGTATCATCACGGCGATCATCGATCAGCATGGTGCTCGCGAGGAATCGATCAAGCTAGCTAGCCGGGTAGTGAGCGGACAGCGAACTCGAGCGTTGCAAGGCCGACGTATCGGTGGAACCGTGTTCGGTTACGATCGCCAGCTCTATGATGATTCTGATAAGCCGGTACAACGCGTAAGTTTCCGACAGAAATTTCGCAAACCCGCGACTTGGCGATCTGAACTCGTACCAAGTGATGAACATACGGCAGTTGAAGCAGTGCGATGGATATTTGATTCGATTCATTCGGGTGAATCGATTGGCTATGTCGTGCGTGGCTTGAAGGAACGTGGTATCCAGCCAGTTGCAAGTAACGCATTCACGTTCAATTCGGTTAAAAGCATGCTCCGTAATCCTGCCTATGCCGGTATCTTAAGAGCCGGTAAATACTCGCGAGCTAAATTCTGCCGCTTGGACGATGAAGGACTGATTTTTGTAGAAGACGCACACGAAGCAATCATCGAACCTGATGTATTTCAAGCGGTACAGAAGATTCTTGATCGACGAAACAGGAAGCATCGTCGCGCCCAAGCCGGAAAGTACTTGTTAAGCGGATTAGTCCGTTGCAGCCATTGCGGCAATAAAATGCATGGAGTAGATCGCGAACAGCGGGGTAAGTCCCCGCAGCGATTCTATCAGTGCATGAATTCACCGCTCACACCCGGTTATGATGCTAGTTGCCCGCACCCCGCCGTCCGCGTTGATAGGCTCGAGGCTTTTGTCCTGCTAACGATGCGTGATTATTTGCTTTCGTCAAATGTTGCAGAACGCATTAGGGCCACCATAAATCGTACCCAGTCCAAACGAAGCAAACAGACATCGAGCGACGAACGCAAGCTGGCGACTGTACGCCAGAAAATCGAGCGGGGCAGCGAGAATTTAGCTTTGGCGGATCGTGCGGACTTTGCGGCTATCTCAAAGCTTCTCAATCAATGGCGTGAAGAAGAAGCCAGGTTAATCGAACTTATCGAGAATGCTAACAAGCATTTGGAACCGTTACCCGAAGCAATCAATGTGATTCAGCAATATGGTGCATTGGTTGGCAATTTGCAAAACGCCGACCGTGTGAAGCTTGCGCACGCTATATCGCTGACTGTGTCATCGATTGAAATCAAAACCCGCAAAGCGACGACCGGACAAATTGAGCATCGCGAGTTGCTAGGTGAATTACATTTGAACGAATCGATTTCTTCGAGAACGATCCAGATACCTGATGAAGCTATTGGCACTCGCAAAATCTGGCGTGAGATCGCAGAGCTCGCTCGGCAATCGAAAACTCCCATTCACCTTAAAGACGTCTGTCAGCTAATCGGCAGCAAAGATGCGTCACGCGCCGCACATAACATCCGCCGCGCCGAAGCGGCGGAGTTAGTCAAGAAGATCGGCCATCAGGGAGGCTGGGTGGCGAAATACGCAGCTCGCGGCAAATGAGTCTTTGTATTTTCGAAAACTCTAATGCAATAAATAAAGATTCAATTGTTAGTATCACAATGCCAAAGACAATGATTGGCGAGATTCCGCTGCAATAGCCCAGCCAAAATGCAGTAGCTAGAGGAAACAATATCGCTATGAGCAAAAAAGTGATCCGCGATGCCCAGTCAGTGTATAGCCCGAACCAAGGAACATCGTTTACGACGCTATTTGCGTCTAATTCACGTCGAAGCCTAGATAAATGTATAAGCAAGTACCAGTTCATCGCACAGATCAAAAGAATGCCGAAACGACTGACAAACAAGCCTGGAAATGAAAGTCCGAAAATGGAAAGTTCTTTATCTGCGAAAGTTACATATAGCTCGAGCTTTCGTTCCAAATCATTAATCGGAAGATGACGATCTTCCTTGGAAATCTCCCATAGGTTTCGAAAAGTGGAGTCAAATGTCTTTTCGCCGTATATGAACGGGTGGAGTCGCTCTGGCAGATTTGCAATTAAAATGGGCTTTAGATCAACAAAGTGTTCGTCAAACGCGAACTCTGATTCCAAATAGGGGGGGGGGGGCACCTCCTTTTTTATGTCGAAATGATCTATATCGAACCCTATTAATTTTAACACATTAGGCTCAGTCGAGTTGAATGTAAAGTAGTGCCTGCCGTAGTGACTAAGCTTTGCAAAGCTGGTTCCCAGTGCTACGTTACTTCCGTCTGGACTTACCTTGAGCTGGGAGAATCGGAGAGACGATCTTTGCTGCCGGACGACATTCAAATGCTCATCAAAAAGATTTACCAGTCCATCGGACCCGCAAGAGATGATGGAAGAAGATGCTGAAGGTGTCGCTAGGCCTGTTACAGAATCGGCATGAAGATTCGCACTTTGCACAGGAACAACTTTCGAACTATCATTTTGGATGTCCCAGCTTTCAACATGGCCATCTAGATGTCCAGTGATAATCTGTGATTCTTTCGGGCCAAAGCATATGGAAGTAATTCGCGCGAAGTTGTTTCGCGTGTCTTGATAACGTGCAATCTCACTGCCAGTTTTGAAGCTGAAAACGGCGATCTGAAACGTTATTGGGGAAAATAGTCCGCTTTCGATGGTGCTTCCCACAGCAAGTCTTTCGCCCTTCGGGTCAACGGCAAATGCTTCTATTCCGTTTGAATCTCCGAACCCGAAGCTCTCAGAATCTGAAAGGCCATCTATATCAAATCTCCCTACGACCGTTTCGTAATTTGCAATTCTTTCAAACGATGTTGATCGTTGAATAACCAGTTCTGAGTTGGTAGGTCTGAAAAAAATATCGCCGACTGGATATCGAAAAAATTCGAATTCCGATCTTTCAAAATGTGCTTTGGCTTGGCCATTCGAATCAAAAATGCGTACCCCTTTGTCGTGTACGACTGCGAACGCGTTGTCAGCTTTATTGTAGGCAATTGCCCGAGGCTTTAATGACGTGAGAGGTCTTGGTGCTGGGTCGTAATCACTGTTTATGTCAAGTGTAACAATCTCACTCTTGTCGTCTCGGTCAACAAGTATGGCAAGCCGTTGACTATCGTCGAGAAATGTTATGTCTCTCAGCATTCCACTTGTTTGTAAGTACTTTGTGATAATTTCCAGACGAAGCTCTGAGTCGACGGCCGCAAGTGCGATCCGACCATCTATCGGGGACATTCGATTACGGCTTATATTCTGGTTTTTGTCCAGCTCGACAAGCCAGGAGTTGATTCTTTTACTAGGGATGGCAACTTTGAGAGGCTTGATATGAGTATCCCATACTATTTTCGCCTCATCTAGAGAAGCGATTGCATCAATAGATTTGGGCGCTGGAAGCTTGTTGCTAAGTTCGAATTTTGAGCGCAGTGTTGGGAACAGTTCTTTAAACTCTTGGGTAACCACGGGATAAATAGAGTAGTCCACGCGGAATGTCTGCGTTTTGTCTGGTCTCTCCGCCAAAACAAACGCTGGTGAATCTTGTGGTGGTGCTACAAGCGAATTTAATTTATCAGCAATTGCACTTTGGTTCCAAGTTGCATAGAGCTTGCGTAGGTCTCGAAGTTCGTCAAGAGCAAGACGTACAGTACTCTTCTGAATTAATAAACTAAAAGCTAGTAGTGCCGTGCAAAAGATCAACAGCGTGATTTGCGATTTCTGTGTATGTCCAGCAAGTGCCGACGCGTCATGCCGATGCTGAGCTGCGACGGCCGACGCTTCGATCGAAATGTACTGATTGGGCTTGTTTAACACTATTCCTGAATTGGTTTCTAAAGAGGCTGAGGATTGATCACGCTGTATCCGTTCGTTGGTTTGTACAGTCTCGCAATTGGCTAATGCGTTCTCAGATTCTTTGCTGCCGGTTCTTCGACGTTTTGAGTTCCTTTTTGAAACCATTAGTTACTCATGAATCTAAGAACCTCAGCGAATCCGAAAAACTTGTCGCGAACCTTGTTCTTTTCCGCAAGCGTCAAGGTTCCATTTCATCCACATCTCGAGGGTGCATGTTTATGTCGAACGCTCGGAAGTTGGAGACGTCAAAAGCCATGCGGGGCCTGCCGCGCACGGCCGGGTCGGGTCTTTGCATTAAACCATGCAATGGAGAGGCGGACAAGGTTAGAGATCGTCTTCATGCCTCTTTCGAATTGCTATTTCCATCGCGAAGAGTAGTTCAGAGAATAGAGTTGAGTGGTTGTTTCCCGATAGAGAACGGACATTTTGAGTTGAAACCGATTGAAAAGCGGTCGTCATATGGTATGTCGTGACGAGTACATCAATGCACTGATTGAGCTAGATTCAATCTGACCCAGGTTTCTGCATGCAGAACAACCGGCGACCACGTACGCCGAGTTCAAACGCGAAATTCTCAATGAAATCGCACGTTGTTTGAACATGCCGTTCAATGTCGCTGCTGGTAATTCGTCGGGTTACAACTATGCCTCCGGGCGACTCGACCACCAAACCTACTTCAAGTCGATCCGTGTCGAGCAGTCTCAAATGGCTCGCACCGTTCTGGATCGCATTCTGTATGCATGGCTTAGCGAAGCGATTCTCATCGAAGGCTATCTGCCTCATTCGCTTCGCACGCTCGATTCTACCTTCGAGCACCAATGGTTCTGGGACGGACATGAACATGTCGACCCGGCCAAAGAAGCCAATGCCCAGAAAATCCGCCTCGCCAATCATACGACAACTCTGGCCCATGAATACGCGAGGCAGGGGCGTGATTGGGAGGCGGAACTTAAACAACGCGCGAAAGCGATCTCGCTCATGCGTGAGCTCGGACTCTCGACCGATTCAACTTCACTTTCTCCAGGAGATGTAACGGATGACGAAGACATTGCAGTCGAACCAGCAGAGTGAGGTGGATGCCGAATCGGTACCCAGTTCGCTGCGAATCGTTTGTGACGATGCCAGTTCGATCAATTTACAAGCCGCTGAGGCTGCCGAAGAAGGCAAGCCGGCGTTGCGAAAGTTTTCAATGGTCGCTTACACCGGTGGCGCGATGCGTCTTGGTGGCTGGCCATATCCCGTAGTCGTTGACTTAGCGGGCATGCGAGTGACTCGCAAGTCGCGCCCTATTCTCAAGGACCATGATCGTGCCAGTATCGTTGGTCATACCGATGACATCATGGTCGGCGATTCGCGGCTCGAAGTCGCAGGCGTGATCTCAGGCGTGGGCAACACCGCTCAGGAAGTCATCGCAACCAGCGAGAACGGTTTCCCTTGGCAAGCATCACTTGGTGCGAACGCCGACAAGGTTGTCTTCATTCCTGAAGGCAAGACCGCAACCGCCAATAGTCGCGAGTTCAAGGGTCCTGTCTACATCGCACGCAAGTCAACGCTGGGTGAAGTCTCGTTCGTAGCCCTTGGTGCCGACGATGACACCACCGCCAGGCTTGAGGCGGGAGGCGTGAGGCCTGAGGAAGAGGACGCAGACGAAGCAGAGGATGACACGGACGAGCTCGAACCAGTGAATGCATCGCTGGATCTCAACAAAAACCTCAAGTCTCAAGCCTCAGGCCTCTCGCCTGTTCAAAAGATGCGTATCGAAGCCGCTGCTGAATCCAAACGTATCGCCGGCATTCGCAAAGTGTGTGCTGGCAAGCATCCAGAGATCGAAGCTCGCGCCATTGAAGAAGGCTGGAGCGTTACCAAAACGGAGTTGGCAGTGCTACGAATCGAACGACCTAAGGCCCCTGACCAACAGGCAAGCCAACCGATGTACCGACGCGAAGTCCTCGAGGCAGCTTGCTGCTTATCGGTAGGACTCGACGAAACCAAGTTGCTCAAGGCCTACGGAGAGCGAACGCTCAACGCTGCCGATCCGCTTCGGCACATTGGCTTGCGTGAGCTCGTCGCCGAGTGCGCGCGGCTCGAAGGCTTCGATGTTCCGCGCGTCTTCGGCGATGGAACGGCAACGATTCGTGCCGGATTCTCGACGATGTCGCTTCCTGGCATCCTCGAGAATGTCATGAACAAGACGCTCCTGTCTGCCTATGAATCGACGCCGATCGCCGCGTTTGATTTGTGCAGCATCGGAACTGTGAGCGACTTCAAGGAGATCTCTCGTTATCGACTGCTCGGTACCGGTGGTTTCGAAAAGGTTGCGCCCGATGGTGAATTGAAGCATGGCAAGCTCTCCGACCAAAAGTACAGCAACAAGGCTGATACTTACGGTCAGATCCTTGCACTGACTCGCCACGACATCATCAACGATGACCTCAACGCGTTCATGGACATCCCACGTCAAATGGGACGTAGCGGAGCGGAGTCGATTGACGAGCTGTTCTTCACGCTGCTGCTCAAGAACACCGCGTTCTTTTCCTCAGCCAATGGCAACTTGCTCACAGGTCCAGACACCAAGTTCGGTCCCGAGTCTCTCACCGTGGCCAAGACCACCTTCCGCAAACAGAAGGTTGGGCCAGGCAACAAAGCCAAGGATCAAAAGCCGATCAACATTCGGCCTGAGTTCCTGGTCGTTCCCGTCGAGATCGAAACCGATGCGGAACTGCTCATGGGGTCGGCACAGCTCATGATGGACGCGCAGGGGACGCCGACCAAGATTCCGGTCGACAACCCTCACCGCAACAAGTATCGCGTCATTTCAACGCCGCACTTGTCGGACAGCTACTACCAGGGAGCCAGCGGCTCGGCCTGGTATCTGTTCGCCAATCCGAATGTGCTGCCCGCGTTTGAGATCGTGTTCCTCAATGGTCGACGCACGCCTGTCATCGAACGCGTTGAGATGCCGGCCAACACGCTCGGCATGGGCTTCCGTTCTTACATCGACTTCGGTGTGAACTCGCAAGACCCACGCGCCGCTGTGAAGGTCACTGGCGAGTAAGCCTCGTCTACTGACCGCTCTGAAACCAACCCTTCTTTGTCCTCAAGGATTCCATAATCCATGCAAGCTCAATTCGTTCATGACGGTAAGGCCGTCGATTTCACTCCCACCGTTGATGTTGCCGTTGGATCAATCGTGATCCAAGGCGACTTGGTGGGGATCACCAAACGCGACATCAAAGCCGGCTCGCTTGGCTCAATCGCTGTGGAAGGCGTCTTTGACATTCCCAAAGACCCGGCGGATGCCGAGGTCTATGCGGCTGGCCAGAAGATCTACGCGACGACCGACGGAATCGTCACCGACGTCGATGCGGGAACCGTATACCTCGGCAAAGTCGTCAATGACGCTGCCGCCACTGATTCCTTCGTCCGCGTTCGCCTGAGCCAGTGATGAGACGCCGTGAGCAACAACGCACAAATCATAAATGCAGGAGCCATCTTCGTCGCGGATGGTAACACCTTGCCGATCGTCCCCGAGTCCGACGTGGCCGCTGGCTCAGTGGTTGTCGTCGACCGGCTCGTGGGCATCGCAAAGTTTGGGATTAGTGCGGGCTCACGTGGCAGCATCACGATGCGGGGCGTCTTCGATGTCGTGAAAGATCCAACCACTAACATTCCCGCTGGCACGATCCTTTACTGGTCGGAGATCAGTTGGCATGTGGTCAAGAACGCTTACGCCCATCCGATGATGGGCAAAGCCATCGAATCCGCGCCGCCAGGAACCCGCTGTGTCCGTTTACGACTGAGTCAATAAGCCATGGGATCAATCGCAAAAGTAACTGTCGATCGCGCACGCTCTGTTCAGCCACTGCGTCTGGCAAACGGCCAAGTCAGCCAGTGGATCTCGGTGGGCGAGTTCCGCAGTTGCTTTTGTATTGCCAAGCAATCGACGCCATCGCAGTGGACCATCGAGGGCTGGCTTCCCAACGGAGAGGTCGCAGAACTCGCCAAGTATGAGAGCGAGTTATTCGATCCAACCAATCCGCGCTACGTCACGATGAAGGCGATGTGCGGACTGCCCATTCGCTTCGTGGCTTCGACGCCTCAGTTGAATCCGCAGCTGTGGGTGGTGTTCAAGAGTTAGCGACGCCTACCGCTGGCCCGCACCAGGGGCACGAGTTGCACCTCGGTGCTCCAAACGATCCCTGCGTTTGCGGTCCAGCGTTAGTCGTCACCGTCAATAGTTTTAGCAACGAGCTCAATATGATTCATAAACAATTGATTTCAGCCTGTGCACTGATGCTGCTCGTATTGGCTGGCTGCGATTCGGGCGTCGTCAACGTTCGTGCATTGCCAACGCCTGAACCGGAGCAACCACCAGCGAACCTGCCAGTGCAATTGCATCAGCGCAATTGGACAGGATCACTTGGTCAGGGGAGCTGCGTTCACGCCTCGCTTGTGAACCACTTGCGTTGGCTCAATAGATTCGAGCTTGGCGAACGCTGGCGAGCGACCTATGCCGACGGCGAGTGGGACTCACGTCTGCGTGATCGCTTGGATGCTGCCGGCATTGACTACAGCTACACGCTCAAAGCCGATCCGCGATTCCTCGATTGGGCCAGCGCAACTAGGCGAGGAGCCATCCTCTGGTGGAAGCCTTCGCACTGTTGCACTTTCGTCGGTTGGGTCGAGCGCGACGGTCAGCAGTACGCAGCGATCCTCGACAACAACTATCCGGGACGATTTGAGTTAACTCCACGCGAACAGTTTATCCGTCTGTGGGCAGGTTACGGTGGCTTTGCCCTGACCGTCCTGAACGATCCCAACAGTTCACTTCCCTATCGCAGTTACGAGGTTCTTTAACAATGAATGATTCGATTCGCATCCGCCTTAGTTTAGGACTCATCATCGTGGCCATAGTTCATGCGGTTCTCTTGGGCGCTGTGTTCACCGCTTTGCATAGGCCGACCGATGTACATACAGCGAACCAGAGTTGGACAGTACCAGACTATCAACTGCCAGCGCCAAGTATTGGAACCATTGAAAAGCTGCAGCAACCTCAGTCGGTGAATCTTCAAGCACAGGGCGAAATTAAACAACAGTCTGCCGCGTGTACTCCCAATTGCCTGCCGAGTCGCGTAGTAAATCAGCCAGTCGTCATTGTGCCACCGAGCGCCGTACCAGTTCAACCAGCACCTAGCTTCATCAATGCCCCTGCTGTGAACAGACCTGCTGTAACACCACCAGTGGCCGCTCCAGCATCACCGCCTCAGAAGAAGAGCTACCAGATTGCACTATTCGTAGGCACCGATGCAACTAGCCGAAGTTTACAGAATTGGTTTACTCAGAACAAGCAACTTGCGTCCCTCAAAGAAAGCTGTGAATTCCAAGTCTACACTGCAGCAAATCCCATCTATAAGACGCGTTACGCGGACATTGTCCCGGTCGATCAGTTCCCAGTTGTTCTCTTCCAAGATGCAACTGGTGGACACATCCACGCCGCCGGTCGCACTATGATCCCCAGCTCACCGGAAGAACTTTACTCGGACCTAAAGCATGGTCATACACTCTACAAACAAGCCAAGGAAGCTCAGAAAACTGGCGCAGTCAAAACACGCGGTTACTCTTGGGACGATGCAATTTCGCCCAAGCTCTACTTGGCCGCTGAAGACTGCAACGATGAATACTGTCCCACGCCAGCTCCAGACGCTCAGCGTCCGCTAGATCGTGTTCGGGATTTGTTTGACGGTGCTGAAGATACTCGTAATGCGCTCATGTGGCTATCTGCGGGTGAGATTGCCACTGTTGGGCTATTCGTCATCGCAATTTTCTTAGTTGGCTTCATTCTCATCAAACGAGGTTTATAACAACCATGCTATTAACAGTTGCCGTTTTCGTGGTGGTGGTTCTCTTGGTGGTTGCTCTACTGCCAACGCGAAGACCAGAGCCACAACTGAAGCAAAGTCTTGCTTCGCAGTCGATCCTTCCCCTCGTCAGTTCTGCAGCGCCACAGCGTACTCTTCGTCAGCAGCAGCTGAATGAAGAAGCTACGGCTGTATCGGACGAGTACCAGCGCCGCGCTACCGAAGTGTGGCTCGACGAAGTTCGTTCTAAAGCGACTACGCTGCTCGGTACCGACAAGAAGACCACGAAATAGAGATGGACATTCTGCGGGCTGGTCAGCAGTGGCTTTCCGAACAACTAACGCAGTTCGTCTCGCGCGAGGTCACCTACAAGCGAGATGAACATGCGGTTGTACTCCAAGCCACGCTCGGAAAAACCCAGGGCGAGCAAGATGTGGGCGATGGACTCGTACTCCGGATGGAAATCCGAGACTACCTGATCAACGCTGATGCCCTGATCCTCAATGGTCAGCGTACTCTCCCGGAGCGTGGCGACCTAATCCTCGAACTCCAAGACGGTTTGTTGTTTACCTACGAGGTGCTGCCCATTGGTAATCAAAAACCTTGGCGGTACAGCGACCCGTATCGCTTAAAACTCCGCATTCATACCAAATTGATCAACACCGAAGAGGTTTAACTTAAGCGTGTCAACTGTCATCCAAATCGCCGATGCCGTCGTGGCCGAACTCAATGCAGCGTCCATGACTTTAACTGTGCAAGCGGTGCGGCTCTACGTACCGAACTTTGACATCAAAGAGATGAAAGAGTTGCACGTGAGTGTGGTGCCTTGCGAGTTGCATGTTCGCGGCCTTGATCGTCATCGTAATAGCTTCGATGCCGCGATTGATCTGGCTGTCCAGAAGAAGTTTAAAAAGGGCGATGCGGCAGAAATTGATCCACTCGTATCCTTAGTCGAAGAAATCTCGGACCATTTTCGATTGAAGCGCCTTGCAAGCTTCCCGAATGCGATCTGGACGACAACCCAGCACCGCGTGCTCTATTCCCAGGAGCACTGGGCACAGATGAATCAGTTTACAAGTTTGCTCACGTTGAACTTCCGTGTGGCTAAATGACCATCGCTCTGCTGCAAGCCAGAGTTCGCTTTGATGATCGCAAGCTGAAAGACAAACTTCAGAAGGCAAGCTTCAAGAGCTTGAAACACGCTAGTGGAGCGATTCGCTTGACGGCAGTTCGAAGTATCCGTAGATCAAAGAAACCATCCCGGCCGGGAACTGCGCCCCACACACCCACAGGGCACTTGAAACGGGTCGTTACCTACGATGTCAATGAACGTAATAGCGAAGCCGTCATTGGCCCGACGAACGAATACGCGCAAACGATTTGGAACTTGCACGAGTTTGGTGGCACGACCAGGTCCAAGCTCAAGCTACTCAAAGCCCACAAGTTCCAGGTTGGTGAGTACGGACCAATACGCCGCAGCGGTAACATGCTGCGTGATAAACGGGGCAGGTACGCACGGCGAAGTAAAACCTTTGCTCGAATTCAACTTCGTACTCAAGCCCAGGCCAAGCGAGCATCGGCCATCGTAGAAAACGAAAATCAGTTGCGGCAGGCTGACGCAAAGAAAACAAAACACTATCCAAAGCGACCATTTATGGGGCCTGCTTTAGAGAAGATGCGCGACCGTTTGCCCAAGCATTGGGCTGACTCGGTTCATGATTAACTTGGAAGGAGTAGCTGGTTATGTCAGTTCGACTCGGTTTAGATGCGAGACTCTACTATGGTCCTGCCGGAGGCGGTGCGCCCACGGAATTAACCAACGTCAAGGACGTGACGTTGAACTTGGAGAAGGCCGAGGCGGATGTCACTACACGTGCTAACAACGGCTGGCGCGCGACGGTAGGTACGCTAAAAGATGCGTCGATCGAGTTCCAGATGGTCTGGGATACTGAGGATCCAGGCTTTACGTCAATTCGGGAATCGTTCTTAACCGACACGCCACTCGATTTCAAGATCTTGTCAGGCCCAGCGACGGATCCACTGGCGGAAGGCTTACTTGCGACCTGTGAAGTGTTTTCATTCACCCGCACCGAAGCGCTCGAAGAGGCCATCACGGTGGACGTAACGATCAAACCAACCTATGCAGCCACTCCACCGCAGTGGGTTAATGGAGGACCTCCGTAATGCGTACCTTTACCGACAATGCGGGACGCAGTTGGACCATCACTGTGAATGTTGATTGTATTCGACGACTTCGTGCAATCTTAAGCATCGATCTCTTGGAAGCCGTCGAAGGCAAGTTGATAGAACGCTTGGTCGGAGATCCCATTCTACTTTGCGACTGCATCTACGTGATATGCAAACCGGAAGCTGATCAACGCAATGTAAGCGACGAAGACTTTGGACGAGCCATGGCCGGCGATGCAATTGACCATGCAACAACCAGCTTGTTGGAGGAGCTGGTCGATTTTTTCCCCAGGAACCGGCGCGAGCTACTGGGAAAAGCGCTGCAGAAGTTTCGCAACCTGGAAACCAAAGCGATCGAGCTAGCAGACCAAGAGCTCGACAATCCACAACTCGAGAGCAAACTGATGAACCTACTGCGTCAAAAAATCTCAACGCACGCGATATCTGGAAGCTGATCTGGCAACTCGCAGGCGTTGTCGGTGTGCATCCAGGTCCACTTACGCTGCGCGAATTGGTTTGGATGGCAGAGGCGCATCGCAAAGAAGCATGGCAGCATACTTCCACGATCATTGCCACGCTGGCAAATATCCATCGCGATCCCAAGAAAAAACCGAAACCGTTCACGCCAGCGGATTTTCAGCCTGTGCCGGTGAGTAAGTCTGAAGCCAAGCATCCGAAAACTGACATCAACGTGCTTAAACAGGTTTTCATTCCCAAGCGTTAGTTCCACATGGCCACAACTCGACAAGTCAAAGCAGGAGCTGCCTACGTCGAGCTAACGACCAAGGATGCGGCATTCCTTAAAGGCCTAGCAGCCGCCAAGAAACGGCTGGAAGCCTTCGGAGCTGCCACGCGAGCTGTGGGCATGCGGATGTTAAGTGTCGGGGCGACCTCCGCTGTACCACTCGCTGCAAGCGTTGCTGTCTATGCATCATTCGATGACCAGATGCTGGCTGTCAAAGGCGTGACTCAGGCGACTGCTGAAGAGTTTGACCGTCTGCGTGATAAAGCTAAACTCCTCGGTGCCACGACTAGCTATACCGCATCGCAAGTTGGATCATTAATGACGGAACTGGGGCGGGCAGGCTTTAAGCCCGACCAGATCATCGAAATGACCGGCGCTGTGATGGACATGGCTCGTGCAACAGGCACCGATGCCACGCTAGCCTCGGGGATCATGGCCGCAACGATTCGCCAGTTCGGGCTCGAGGCAACCGATGCAACGCGTGTGGCCGATGGTTTTACCGCCGCTGCCAATAAGACCTTCAACAGTGTGGAAGCGCTGGGTGAAGCCTTCCAATACGCTGGACCCGTGGCAGCCGACGCTGGACTCAGTCTGGAAGAAACGCTGGCAGTACTAGGTGCGCTTGGCAATGTGGGCATCCAAGGGAGTGAAGCGGGCACGGCGCTGCGTCGTCTACTAACATTGAGCGCAGCGGAAGCCAAGAAGTTCGCCGATGTCTTCGGTGTGCAAACGGCAGATGCAGCCGGTAACACTCGCAAACTCGTCGATGTACTGGCTGATGTGGCGGAAGCAACTAAGAACCTTCCAACGGGTCAGCGCATGGCCAAGTTCAACGAAGTCTTTGGTCTGCTCGGTATTACTGCCGCTAGCGCGATCGGTAAATCTGTTGCCAACACACGTCAGCTTTTTGACGAATTGCAGAATGCTCAAGGAACTGCTGCGAAGACAGCCAAAGAAATGGACTCTGGTCTAGGCGGATCGTTTCGCATCTTGCTGAGTAGCATCGAAGGAGTCGCCATCGCTCTTGGCGAGGCGCTCGCAGGTTCGCTGCAGAAATTCTCGGCCGCCGTTTCTGGAACACTTGGCACCATCATCCAGTGGATCGAAGCGAACCACAAAGTCATTCGCACCATGGCGCTCGTACTGGCTGGCATTGCCGCAGCAGGAGCAACGCTGATCGCGGTGGGTATTGCATTTAGTTTCATTGGCTTGGCACTCGGTGGATTCGGAACAGTCATGGGCATCGTCGCTGGTGCTATCACCGTGGTTGGAAGTTTGCTCGGTGCACTGCTCACTCCGATCGGTCTGTTGCTCATTTCGGTTTTAAGCCTGGGTGCGTATTTGCTTTACGCCAGCGACGTCGGCACGCAAGCTCTCTCGTGGCTCGCTGCAAAGTTTACAATCCTCAAGGAGGATGCACTAGCATCATGGAATGCGATTGCCACGGCTCTGGCTTCCGGGAACATTGCACTGGCTGCAAAGGTCCTGTGGGCACTGCTCAAGCTGGAGTGGCAGCGTGGTGTCAACTTTCTCACCGGCGTGTGGCTTAACTTCAAAAAAGCATTTCTGGACATAGCTAGTTCCGCATCCTTTGGCGTGGCTCGGGTGCTCACTGATGCTACGTCCGGTCTGGAAGCAACCTGGATCGAGTCGATTGCGTTCTTAGCCGACTCTTGGTCTTTGTTCCAGAACATGCTCACGAAGACTTGGCATACCACCGTCGGCTTTATTCGTAAAGCCTGGACGCGTCTCAAGTCACTCTTCGATGCCGACATTGACCTGGAAGCCGAAATCAAGGAGATCGACGCTGAGACGGAGGCTAAGAATCAAGCCAGTAAAACGGCGATGCTCGAATCGATCGGCAAACGCGACAGCGAGCGTCAACAATCGCGCCAGCAGATCGAGGACCGACGGACCGGCGTCCAGCAGGGGCTCGATCAACTGCAGGACATTGATCAAAAGAAACGCGACCAACAATTCCAAAGCGATATGCAGGCCAGCCAGCGTGAAGTCGACGAAGCAAGACGAGCCTGGCAGGCGTCTGTCGATGAAGTAGCAAACGGCGCGAAGGAAGGAAATAAAGACGAAGATGGCAAACCCAAACGTCCCTCTGTACCTGAGATCCAGTCGACCTTGGCTGCCAGCCGCAGTCTTCTAGGCGACCAGCAAGCGAAAGTGGAAAGCAAGGGTGGCTTTAACGCTCTTGCTCTAGCAGGCCTCGGATCCGATTCTCTTTCGCAGCGCACCGCCAAAGCAACCGAACAAGTCGCATTCAATACCAAGATGCTGGCCGATCAGGCTAAACGCGGGCGACTTGTTTTCACAGAGTAATTTTATAACATGCCGATTACGATCGATGAAACCTACCGCAGTCGCGAAGGCAGTGAAGGGGACCAGCCTTCGGCCGAACTGCGTTATGTCATCCAAGGCACCGACGATGATGCCGTGGTTCGTGCGTTGCTGCTGGCTACAT
This sequence comes from Njordella aestuarii, assembly GCF_056494165.1. Taxonomy (NCBI): domain Bacteria; kingdom Pseudomonadati; phylum Planctomycetota; class Planctomycetia; order Pirellulales; family Pirellulaceae; genus Njordella; species Njordella aestuarii. Next base: position 3,379,991 of record NZ_CM151397.1, on the reverse strand, counting down.
CACCGGCCGCATATCTTGGCCTACGCCGAAGCGATGTAACCTTCGATCCGATTGGCGGTGACGTTTGGGAATGTGCGGCACGCTATGAAACCAAAGGCGAACCGCAGTTTACGTTCGACACCGGCGGCGGAACACAGCATGTCTCTCAGAGTCTCACTACGGTTGGTCGACACGCAGCACCAGGTTTTACGGCGCCAAATTTCCAGGGTGCGATTGGTGTTAACGACGACCAAGTGGTCGGAACCGATATTACAGTTCCGGTCTATAACTTTACCGAGACACACTTCATTGACAATCTGCTCGTCAGTCAAGCTTACAAGCTGCAATTGTTTCGCTTGACTGGCCGCGTAAACGGAGCCCCGTTCAAAGGCTTTGCCAAGGGTGAGCTTCTCTTCTTAGGAGCCAGCGGTTCCAAACGAGGTAAGGACGATTGGGAGATCACGTTCCGCTTTGCAGCTAGTCCGAATGCGGCCAACTTGCAACTAGGGAATATTACCGGCATTGTCAAAGAAGGCTGGCACTACCTGTGGGTACGCTTCGTTGACGATACCGATACTAGTTCGCAGACGCTGGTGAAAAAGCCGATTGCGGCCTATGTGGAGCAAGTTTACCACTATGGAGACTTCTCCTTGTTAGGACTGGCAGGTTAGCCATGGCAGGCGATAAGTTTAAAAAGGTCCAGGCAGGCAAACCACTAGAGATCCCTGCCAATACTTGGAACTCGATGGTCGATGCTGCCCGCAGCTTTAGTGAAGGCCAGCATAATCAATCGGGCGAAGCAGCTAACGTCTTCCGCCAAGGCGATATAGTAAAGGTTCGCAACAAAACCGGCCTAGACATCGCACGTTTCGGCATCGTGGGTTTAAACGATGTGATCATCAAGCCCAGCGATAACTTGCTGGAGTTCTCCAACCGCCCGGCCTTTGATGGGGTCGTACCAACTGACACCTCTGCTGGCCGTTTCGCTGTTGCACTTTCGCCTGCCAAGCCCGATGCAATTATCCCGTGCATGGTTAGTGGCGTAACTCCGGTCCGCGTCAATGTTCTTCATGCGGAAGCTCCGAATTGGTTTGCGGATGTAAGCGCTGGATCTTCCCAACATCTACAAGTCAACGACCAGGTCGGTTCCGCTCGCATCTTATGGCGCGCACATCAAAACGCAGGTGTGCAGTGGGCCGTCATCCGACTTAGCAACAACCGCTTACCACTCACTCTTACCGCAGAACTACAGCAAGACCTGTATAGTTCCCAGTTCATGGCCAATGTAAAGCCGTACGATCTATCAGGTTTGGCTCTTCCCGTAATCCCCGCGTGGAATGCTTTTCGCTTGGCTGCCAACCAGCTTGAACGCGTTGCGATCTATTGGGACGACTCGCCCCAAGTCAAGAACTGGGTGATTGTGCAAGTTGTTCACAAGTCGCAATACGTGGTGGAATCACTGCGTCTTAGCGGTGGAGCCTACGGAGGCTCCAGTTCGGGATGCGATTGCCAGACGCTGATTGCAATGCGTCGTAAAGTTCAAGTCGCTTTCTGTGACAACGAGTCGAAGTTAGAACCCTTCGCAGTCGGACAAGTCTGCGCGTGTGGCTCATACTCCAGTGGCGGGAATGGCAATCTCGAGATGATGCAGATCGAAATGCCAGAGTGAGAAAGGATTCCATGAAGCGATTGTGCGTGTGTGATATCGTGGGCGTCCGTCATGGTCAGCCTAATGCCGAACATGAGCTAACTCGTGAGAACCATCGGCGATACGCGGACTGGGTGGGAGCTGATTATCGCGCCGAGATCGTGGAGATCGGTGATGACCTGCGCTGCTGCTGGTGGAAGTGGCGAGCAGGAGAAGTTGCAGCGGAATACGATATCACCTTGCATCTGGACAACGACACGATCGTGACTCGGAAATGTCCGACATTTGAAAACGTTGTTCCACCGGGACATTGGGGCGTTGTCGACGAGTATTACCGCTTGCGCAAAGACTGTCGCGAGTTTGTGGCCCAGTGTGCTGATGTTAGCGCCGACGAATTAGCGCTGAGTACCAACAACGGCGTGTTGATCATGCCGACCGATGCGCAGCGGATCTACTACCCAGATTATGATTCGGTATCGTTGAATTGGCTCACCGATCAATCGCTGCTGAGTCGCAAGCTATACGCAGGCGAAGCGCCCTATCGAGCGATCGATCGCCGCTGGAACTGGAGCTTCATGAGCCATGTAGACTTTATTGCAGGGCGTGACCAAGCGTTTGTGATCCACCATGCCGGCCGCAGCTTTTGGGAAACGCCTGCCAAGAAGTTAAAAGCCATCGAGCGTGATCTACGGGAGCTCGGTCTATGAAGCGAGCGCTGTTAAACATTGTGGCTGGTGATAAAGCCCGCGCCGAACACGCTGTCACCGGTGACAATCACCGCGAATACGCCGAGCGCTGCAGTGCTGAGTATGTGATAATTGAACGTGAACACGCACCGCCATACACTCCAGCAATCAAGTACTTGGCCAACACGGTCACACCGCAATACGATCAGACTCTGTTTTTGGATCTGGACTGTGTGGTTACCCCACAATGTCCAAACATCTTCGACGAAGTTCCCCTAGGATCCTGGGGCGTCATCGATGAGAACGGTCTGGCTCGCTTCCACGAGCTTGAGAACGACCAGACTCAGCGCCACGCCAACGCACTTTGCGATGCACTTCATCTGCCCTACGTCTACCTGACCCGGCACATCAACTCCGGTGTGATGGTTATGCCGCCCAACAGCGCCGAGTACTATTTTCCGCCGAAGTATCCAGTCCCGGCAAACTACTGGGCCGTCGAACAGTTGTATCTATCGCTCAACTTACAACTCCACGAAGCACCGCTGAAAGAGTTAGACCGCCGCTTCAACTGGTGCTGGTGCCATAAGCGATTTGAGCAAGACATGCACCGCGCCTTCATTATTCACTATGCTGGGAAACACGATCGACTTGCTGATCTCAGAAACTCGCTTCTACTTTTGAACGAGTTAAGCCCTCATTTGTGATTTCGACTACGACGAATATTGTCGAGTACATTTCAATCGCTTCAGGGTTTATAGATATGCAAGTTTGAAAAGTTTTAATCTTTTTGCGAACCAGGTTGCGTTGCTCGCGTCTATTACCACGCACAAGCAAACAACAAGTGCGACGGACACCGAGTTTAGGAGTTAGAAAAATGGTTTATCAATTGCCAAGTAATCAACGGTTTGAGTGTAACGGACGTCAAATAGCGCCCAATGGCGGTAATGCGATCGACTTACATTCGCTCTGTACGTAACACTTGGCAAGAACCATCAGCAACGTTGGCCAGCCCGGTGTTACCCCAAAGTGACACCGGGTTTTTTCGTGCCTTTTTCCAACGTTTTACATGCAGATGGACTGGTAGCTGAGACGGTATAGCGGCGGTCTGAAGAACCGCAGAGGAGGGTTCGAGCACTTCCCAGTCCACTGGACGCGCACCTGGTAAAAACTCACATGAGAACAACTGCGCTAGAGGTGCGCACCTACATAACCAAAAACGGCTCGTTCGACTTCTGGTGAGGTCATTGGTCTTTCAAGCCAGCTAGGTCGGGTTCGAATCCCACACGAGTCACTGACATAACTAATGGGCTTGCCGACGGGTCGGCGCTTTGACTTGCAGTCAAGGCTACAGGGTTCAACTCCCTGCTTGTCCACTGGCGGCAAAGCCGCAGAGCAGTAGATAGGAGAAAGTAGATAGTAGAGAAAACCATTCATCTACTGCGGTCTACTTTCTACTCACTACTCTCTTACAACAACTATCGGGCGTGAGGTGTAATGGCTGGCACAGGTCGTTTGGGGCGATCGAGAGCGGTTCGATTCCGACACACCCGACTTTACGAGATGGTAGTCGAGGGCTGGAGCCCATATCCGTCTGATAAGCGGATCGCGCTGAGTTCAATTCTCAGGGCTACCACTGAAGAACAAACAACACAAAGGAGAACACGATGCAAACGCTTAATCGCTTGAAACGCATACCCATAACCATTCATGAGGTTGTGGTGTAGCGGTAGCACAGCGGACTTTTAATCCGCAAAGCGTGGGTTCGAATCCCACCGGCCTCACTTGTTCGGCGTGCAGTTCGATGGTCCGAGCAGCGTCCTTATAAGACGAAGGTCGAAGGTTCGATTCCTTCCATGCCGACTGGGAAGACAAAACAAAAATGGGATTGTGGCAGACAAGGTAATGCACCGGTCTCTTAAACCGGCCGATGTGGGTTCGATACCCACCGATCCCACTGAAACGAGGTATGAGCATTGAGGGATGAGTTTTGAGGTGAAAACCTCGCGACTCACAACTCAATCCTCACCCCTCAACTGATCTTTGACAATTTGGTTGAGCCAACAAAAGGCGTCCATGGTGTAGTGGTAACCCATCTCCTTGCCAAGGAGAAATTGCGAGTTCGATTCTCGCTGGACGCTTTGAATTTATAGGGTGCGAAGGCTACGGCTTTTCGTCAGCAAGAAAATCGACGAGCTCCGCTTCTAGCTGCTCGCCGCTTTCAAATCCAACCACATAACGCACAACTTTACCAAGTTGATTAACCCAGAATGTTGTTGGGTACGCTGCAACACCATAGCTTGACCGTGCCACAGAATTGCCACCAACGACGATCTGATGCCCAAGCTTCTCTTTTGCGACATAGGCAGAAACTTCTTCATCAGTTTCAGGATAGGCATTAATTCCAATGATTGCGATTTGATGGCCATACTTGTGGTGCAATCGTGATAGATGAGGAGCTTCTAAGCGGCATGGCCCACAAGCAACTCCCCAAAAAGTTATGAGGGCGGGCCTCCCGTTACGCCATTCCTCCCATTTGACCAGATTGCCATCTAAACTTTTCAACTCGAAGTCAGGAGCCTGTTTTTCCAGCAGTAACTCAGGTTCTCCGCCGTTGGAAGAATGAGAATAACTGATATCCTGAAAGCCTAGCTCCTGGGCAAGTTCAAGGGCAGGAGACTTCTTGAAGCTTTCGAGTTCCTTTGACAGAAGTTCCTTTATGACTTTTGGTGCGTCCTCGGGAATTGCTGGAGGTTGGCGATTTGAAAAAAGCTCGTCAACGGCTCCTGCTCCAGCGCTAGTGCTATCTAGTTGGAAGTGGATTTTACTCCTTGAACTCAATTCCATCGATTGAACTGCGTTCCTTATGGCATCTTTAGTTTGGTCGGACAAGTTCAGATTGTAAGCGTCAAAAGGTTGTCTAAGTTTGATGCAGACATCAGCCATTCCCGCGTGCAATTTAGATATACGTGTTCGTACCGGTACGGCAACCAATTCTTTGCTAATATACAGATTCTCTTCTCCTGAATCGTCCAACAATCCTGTCCCCAAGGAACCCATGCTTGACATCCAGTCACTGGAAGTCCATCCCTCCGAAAATTTCAGTTCGAGATAATCACATTTGTTAGCAAGTTGCTTGAGTTGATCTTTCAGTCGAACGATTACGTCTTTCTCCAACTGTGTGCCTAAAGAGTATTGAATGCGAATCAGTAGCACCGTCCCGGTCTTCTGAGAAAGCCCTTGCAAGTCAGCGTCTAATTGTGTGCGACACGTTTCCAACAAGTCGTCACCGCGAATTGCCGCAGTTGAGTTGGCATTCCAAATAAGGATCGCAGAAGCACTTGAAGAAATCTCGGACCGATGGAACTCTGTCTGAAGCGGAGCCAAAACATAACCCAGCTCGTCATCGCCAAGTGATCCAGGTAAACGCAAGGATAGAACTAGAAGCAGACCTGCAATCTGCATAATTCGTTGAATGGCTTTCATAGATCCACGCGAGTTAATAGTACGGTGCTAAAGTCAAGCTCATCAATTTATGCGTTGATAGACAGAATTACAATTGATTTGGATAGAAGGACATAACCAAAACGCGTCAAACGGCATCACTTCAACACATGCAAAAGCTCCGCTAGCTCGAAAACGGCATTTTGGAAGTCTTGAAACATATTCCGGTGTAGCCAACCTGGTAAGGCGCCTCCCTGTTAAGGAGATCAATGTGGGTTCGAATCCTACCACCGGAGCCTTTAATTGTGGAAGGCCGATTGGCGACGGCACTCCGTTCGAAGCGGAATGAGCGTAAATGCCTTGCGAGTTCAACTCTCGCTCCTTCCGCCTTGTGTTAGATGAATGTGCCGTTGGCCGAGCGGTAAAGGTACTGGACTTCCAATCCGGTGAGGTCGGTTCGACTCCGACATGGCACTCTGTTTCGAGTAGTAATTTACAGGTGTAGGCCAACGGTAAGCCAGCTGCCTTTGAAGCAGTTCATTGGAGGTTCGAATCCTTCCGCCTGTGCTGCATCAACAGATCAATACTCCGGAGTAGCAACTGTTGGTCGTTGCGTCTGGCTCTGAACCAGAAGCTCGCAGGTTCGATTCCTGCCTCCGGTGCTGTGGCCGTCCTGTATTGGTTCAGGAACTTGGCTGTGAACCAAGTTTATGTCGGTTCAATTCCGATCGGTCACCTTTGAATGGAAGACATCCGGCTGGATGAGGGCGCTGTCTTGAAAACAGCTGGCGTTAACGCGCTTCGGGGTTCGAGTCCCTGGTCTTCCGCTTCAGAAGCTTTGAGGAGTAAGGAATAAGCGTTAAGCAAGTCACTTAATCCTTACACCTTACTGCTCACCGCTTTTTACAGTCCTGTGGCCCAGCGGCGAAGGCACCTGTCTTACAAACAGTCGATCGACGGTTCGAGTCCGTCCAGGACTACTCATTGGAATGGCGCTAATCCGCTTGGTGCGGGGCATGCCTGCAAAACATGCTGACTTGAGTTCGAATCTCACTAGCGCCTCTTTCGTTAATGGCCCATCGGTCCAGCCAGGAGTGGACGCTGCCCTGTCACGGCAGAGATCACCGGTTCAAATCCGGTATGGGTCGCTTGAATCAAATGGTGTGGTACGCCAACGGCTGAGCGGCTTGTTTTAGAAGCAAGTGTTTGTGGGTTCGAATCCCACCTGCACCACTGTGAATATGTCTGTGAAGTGTAGTGGATACGCACGCGACCCTGCGAAGGTCGAAGATCAGGTTCGATTCCTGACATGGACACTGACGAACAACATGGCTTGCGAGTGTGATGGAGCGCACGACAGTCTTCGAAACTGTTAGACAAGGTTCGATTCCTTGGCGAGCTACTTTCTGTAAATGGTGCGGTGCGCGAATTGGCATAGCGACTGAGCTCAAACCTCAGTGTTTGTGGGTTCGAGTCCCACTCGCACCACTAGTGCATGACGTGGTACGCGAACTGGTACAGCGGCGAAGCTTAAACCTTCGCGATTGCGGGTTCGAATCCCGCCTGCGTCACTCGGTTATTTCATGGGTCGATTGGACTTGGGAGTCCAAGCTGTCTGTAAAACAGTCGCTCGTCGATGAGCAATGTAGGTTCGATTCCTTCTCGGCCCACTGATGTAACCATGGCTCGGTGCGATGTTGGTATGTGCAGTCAGCCCCTCAAGCTGGCGCTCGCCGGTTCGATCCCGGTCCGAGTCACTCCTTAATCACGATGTGGTGGAACTGGTAGACACACGACGCTCAGAATATCGTGCCATCAAGGCGTAGGAGTTCGACTCTCCTCTTCGTGACTTTTATTGCAGGCTAGTTGGGACTGAGCTGACTTTCATAAGGTCGGTAACCCGGTTCGATTCCGGGGCTTGCAACTTGCGGCCAGAAAACGACATAGATCAGTGCGCATCGGCGAGCCTCATAAGCTCGGACTGCCAGGTGCGACTCCTGGACCCGCCATTTTCCAAATTGGTTGAGTACGCAAACCGGAAAAGCGACTTGGTCGAGAGCCAAGTGATTTTGCAGGTTCGACTCCTGTCTCAACCACCTTGTTTGACGATCGCGTGGTCCAGCGGCTAAGACACCTGCATGACGCGCAGGAAATCGAAGGTTCGATTCCTTCCGCGATCACTGGTAGTAATGGTTTGTAAGTGTTCCGGGAGCACGCGTTCTTGGTAAGAACGAAGATCGAGTTCGATTCTCGAACGAACCTCTGTATGAAATGGGGTCATGGTCCAGCGGGAAGACATCGTCATGGCATGGCGAAAACCCGAGTTCGAATCTCGGTGACTCCACTCAATAGCTTGGAAGGTAGCCAGATACGGTTTGCTGGGCTGCACTGCTAACGCAGTTCTCGAATAGAGATGAGGGTTCGACTCCCTTGCCTTCCGCTAAGTTGACTCAATCAACATTCAAAGGCCATATGGCTCGATGGTGAAGCGGATATCACCTCTCGCTTCTAACGAGAAGTTCCAGGTTCGATTCCTGGTCGAGCTACTTTGGTGACTGTGAAGTTGGACTACATATGGGCCGGTCAAATGAGAATTGAAGGCGATATAATTCGTCGTTGGGTTCGATTCCCTTCCGGAGCTAGTCTGGCTTAAATACCTCGTCGCCAATAATACAACGATCGACTGCCGAGTTGGAGTACATGCTTAGGGAGCCGGATGTCGTGGGTTCGAATCCCACCGGCGCGACTTTGATGCAAATCATTGCGCCGTAGCTCAGTGGTAGAGCGCCGTAAATCCTCTGACACATAACTTCGTCGATCGTTTTTTCGTACAACACTTGACTGCCGGTTCAGAGTACATGGCTTAGCAGGTTCGAATCCCGCCCGGCCCGCTCGTATAGATTAAGATTACGGGCCGGATCTCTGGCCCCAACTTCGTTAGGTGTTTTTCGCTTTCAAAGGAGATAACCATGATCGCTTGCATCGACGTCGGATATCAAGAAAAATCCGCACTGGCTGCTTGCGTCACCATCTCCGACTGGAAGGCCAGTGCGCCCGTTGCTAGCCATTCTGTGGTAATCCAGAACGTAGAGGAATATGTGCCTGGTTTGTTCTACAAACGGGAGCTGCCTTGCATCGAAGCGGTGCTAAATGATCTTGTAGCTAAGCCGGATATGATCGTAATCGATGGTTATGTTTGGTTGGATGCTCAAGGAAAGAAAGGGCTGGGTGCTCATCTATTCGAACTTTTGAATGGTGAAATCCCTGTAATTGGTGTTGCCAAGACATCGTTTGCGACTGCAAGTAACGCGATCGAAGTTTTTCGAGGCCAAAGCTCGCGACCGCTTTGGGTCACAGCCATTGAAACCAACGAATTCGACGCCGCTAAACTTGTTAGGTCCATGCATGGAAATCACAGAATCCCAACAATTCTGACGCTTGTTGACCGCCTAAGTAAAAGCAGTAGCAAAACTTCCCCGCAAACTAGGTAAACGGGATGAACCAAAGCCAACTGAGACTGTTCTTGTAACTGACGTTTCGAAAACCTTTTTTAACGGACGCCGTCCATGGACTAAACATGAGCACTATCGCAGCAACCCTCGACAACTACATAACGCCTATCGGACTGAGCCCAACGCTTCAGCGTCCAACGTTGGTGCTGAACCGTAACTGGCAGCCGATCAACGTGGCGACGGTTGCGCGTGCTTTGATCATGCTGTGGAACGACTCGGCCAAGATCGTCGATCCAGTGGATTACCAATTGTATGACTGGAGCGACTGGAGCCGGCTTGTACCGGATCGCGACGAGCCGTTCATTCAGTCGGTACGCCAACGCATCCGCATCCCGGAAGTCATCACCTTGACGAAATTCGATGCGATGCCGACGCAGACGGTTACCTTCAGCCGCAGAAACGTATTCAAGCGTGACAAGATGACCTGCCAATACTGTGGAAAGCAGCCTGGCAGCGAAGAACTCACGATTGACCACGTTGTGCCGCGTGCCCAAGGTGGTCTGTCGAGTTGGACGAACTGCGTGTTGGCTTGTATCGATTGCAATTCGAAGAAGGCTGACCGAAGTCCGGCTCAGGCGCACATGAAGCTTCGCAAGGAGCCAGTGCGTCCAGCTTGGAAGCCGATCTACGCCGATCGAATGAATCGCGAGAAGAGCTGGTCCAAGTTCATTAGCGAGGCCTACTGGACGGTCGAATTGGAGAAGTAAGAAGTGTGAAGTTTGAAAAAGACCAGCGTCATGTGTCGCGTCCCTCTTTCAAACTTCTAACCTCATAATTCAAACTTCTGAGGGCCTCCAAAGCCGATGGACAGTGTTCGAATCACTGCGTTCCTGCTGACCTGCCGAACTGCTTTAGCTGCAGAGTTGGGAGAAAACACGGCCGGTCAGGATCAACCCGTGATGTTTCTGGTATTGAACAAAACGCCAGACTTTTGGGTGCTTTGTAGCGTTTCGGGTGGTTTTTTCGCGTCATTCGTCGCAGGTTTAGGCTTGATTCGTGAAAAGAAAATGACGATACTTGACTTGCGAGGCGTGAGAGATATCATTTCTTGCGCCACCTGAAAACATTCCCCGGAGATCGGGGTGATCAATATATCCGGGCTTCAGAGTTCAGTTTAATGTTGTTCGCAACCTCTTACTTCTGAATCTAAGCCCTAAGTACAGAGCGACGTCAGTTAAAAGCTGACGTCGTTTTTTTTGCGATGTGGACACCCGAAGTATCCCAACTTGTTCCTGGAAATGATGCTAGCAATTTTCTGATTGCTGCTTGGCATGAGCTATTTGATGCGTTAACTCCAGACACATTTCAACCTCGCATTCACAATATCCCCTCTCTCGTCTCTGAACTTGAGAATTTGTCTTCCCGCCTTTGTGGGGAACTAGGCGACACAAGATGGAAACAGCATATTCAGCTAGTTAAGGAAGAGTGCAGAGAGTTAGTTACCGAATCTCAGCATGTATTGCAGCAACTTCCTGAGTACAATTGGCATTTGCATCGATTACTATCGGACGATGACCCGCGACAGATTCAACTCAACGCGGCTATTTTGCAGCAACACCAAGTTCTCTTTGAAAATCAACTTTTCGAGCAACTTGAATCAACCATTTCTACCATGCCGAAAACAAAGGAGGCATGCCACAAGGCTCTGAGGTCGGTCGCAACGCTTGCACTACAGCAGGGAAAGGAAGACGACGATTTACTTGAGGACGAGAGTTTTGAAACCAGCTCGCCAGTGTCTGAAATAGCATGTAGGATGAGACTGATTGTCGAGAGAAACGATCGTGATTTTGATTGTGTGTTTGTGGTTATTGGCAAGAGTGTTCCGTTCCTATCACAAGTTGGATTCCACAGCTTCAAACGCAGACTGCTACCGCAGGAAGAAATCAACCACTTCAAAACCATTTACGGTAATGATGGCTTTCACTGCCTTTCATTTACTGCGAAGGCAAGATCGTATCGCAACGCCCAATCCAACGCTGCGACACGACTGGCAACCGTACTTAATGTCTTCAACTTACACGCAAACGCCAAAGAGTTGTGGATTTGCCCTAAGTCCTTTGTCCGAGTTTCTAACGCGCCTAAGTTTCGCATTTTCAATCAAGAGGAACCAGCGTATCGAAGACTAAACCGTAGAAATCGCGTGATCGAAGATACCGAAGAATCGCTTGACTTGTTTTTTCGGAAGCAAGTTGATGAACGAATTCTTAATGCGCTCGAATTGCACGCAACCGCACTCGGTAGCTCAGAGTACCGAGTGCGCCTCGTCAACCTTTGGTCGGCTTTGGAATGTTTGTCTGCAACCTGTAAAGGTAGCTCAGTTATTGAGAGGGTGTGTGAACTCGTCACGCCAATACTTGTGTGGAGAAGGCCAGACAAGTTGGTACGCTACTTGGCAATTGAAACACAAAGATTTGCTGATTTCTCGGGGAATCACAAATATGGCGTTGGATTTCCGCGATCAAAACCTGATTTTGTTCACCCCTGGGACCTTATGTTGACACTCGCGAAACCTAATGGGAATTCTGGCCTTAACGAGTATTTTGATTTAATAGGATCACACCCATATTTGCGATTTCGCGCAAAGAGGCTTTGGGATTTACTGAGCGATCCCAATGAACTATTGAAGTCCCAGGAAGCGTCATCGAAACGCGTTCGTTGGCAGCTCTATCGGATCTATCGGGCGAGAAACATCTTAGTTCATCAGGGGGAGGAAGCTCCGCAGTTTAATGCACTACTTGACAGCTTGATGTATTACACTTCAGTGGTCATATCTCGAGTACTTCACGGACTTAAAGTCAACAAATCTTGGCACGTACGAGAGGCATGGGAGTACTGGAGGCTAAAAAGCGAATACGTCAGCGATTCGCTGAAGAACCAAGCTTCAGTTCTTACAGTCGGGGACTTCTTCCCCCGATCATACGACAAAGGACACACAGAGCCACTTTGGCCCAAGACGTGAACAACATCTGAACTTCGATGCGACTAGATTTTCTTTCGCACACATTCTGCGCATCCCAACTGCATTGTTTTGCGTCAACTATAACCTCGCCCTTGCGGGGATACTCGGCGCGATCAAATGAAGCACGTCGTCATGGCGATCTGGTAACACTTCTTCGGTTGCTTTCTAGTGAACCTTGGATATTGATCCGGGTCTTTAAACGCAATCAAGAAACAAATGAATGAACAAGGGGAAGCGGATTGAGCGATGTGCTTAATCTGCTTTGCGATTCTCGTTCGACTGCCAGTTGGGATTACATCGTCTGTTAAACGATGGCGAAAGCTATATTCTCAACAACCCTTCGTCGAACAGTTTTAATTGAGGAGGTCACACGGATGGCCAACAAGTCTCTATTCGCAAGTCTTACCAACCGATTGCCGCGAGCGAATGCAGTCAACGAAGCGGGTGGCCGCGCGTACAAACTCGAGCCGAAGCACGCGCTGGCTCAAGTTGCCGCAACGGGTACGTTCGGTAACGCGTTCTACAGCACGGCTGAGATGCAGCTCGACGAAGTCCTGAAGTTGATCGACGAAGTCGACGACAACCAGTACTTGGCGAAGCTGGCGCTGTACGCTCGTGAGAAGGCGTTCATGAAGGACATGCCGGCTGCTTTGCTGGTCGCGCTGTCGGTTCGTGATACCGAGCTGATGCACCGAGTGTTCGATCGCGTGGTCGACAATGGTCGCGTTCTGCGAACTGTGTTCCAGATGATTCGATCTGGCCAGTTCAAGAACAAGGCTGGTAAGGGCCGCGTTGGCTTGTCAAGCTCTGTGCAGCGAGCATTCCAGCGTTGGTTGAACACCGCTTCGGTTGGAAAGCTGTTGAGCGCGTCGATCGGTAACGATCCGAGCTTGCGGGATATCCTGCGTATGGCTCGGCCGACTCCGAAAGATAACGCTCGCCGAGCAATGTTCGGTTGGTTGACTGATAAGAGTATCGACAAGTGGGCACCGGCAACGGAAGCCGACTTGCCGGTTGAAGTTCAGTCGCTGATCGCATACCGCAACTCGGAAAGCGAAGAAGCACAAGCGTTGATTGCTGGTGGACTCGACAGCGTCCGATGGGACTTGTTGTCCGATGCTGCCAAGGGACCGACGGTTTGGGCTGCACTGGCTCGTAAGATGGGTCCGCAGGCACTGCGTATGAACTTGAACACTTTGCTGCGACACGATGTGTTGGCGACAAGTGCGATGGTCGATTACGTCGCTGACCGGATCGCTGACGAGTCGGAGATTCGACGATCGAAGCAGTTCCCGTACCAGTACTTTGCTGCGTACTTGAACGCGGATGACAATGTGCCGCAGAAGATCAAGACTGCACTGCATAAGGCAGCCGAGATCGCCTGTGGAAACGTACCGGAGTTACCGGGACCGGTTGTGATTGGTTTAGATACGTCTGGATCGATGAGCAGCGCGGTAACGGGTAATCGTGGCCCCAGAAAAGGAACACAGTGTGCAACTTCGAAGATGCGATGCATCGACGTGGCTGCACTTTTCGCGGCAGCAATCCTGCGACGCAACCCGGACAGCGTTGTAGTTCCGTTCGATACGTCGGCTTACGATGCCAAGATCGATCCGAACGATTCGATCCTGAGCATTGCTGAGCGATTGGCAAAGTACGGTGGTGGTGGAACAGATTGTTCGCTGCCGCTGGTAGCTGCCAACCAGAAGTATGCGAAGCGAAAGTTCGCCGGCATTGTTCTCGTTAGCGATAACGAGAGCTGGGTCGGAACAGGACGGCACGGTTCGACCGGTGTGATGACGGCTTGGGAAGCTTTTACATCGAACCAGCGAAAGCTGAACGGTGGAGCCGCTTCACCAAAGCTAATCAACATCGATCTGCAACCGTACCAGACGGTTCAGGCTTGCGAGCGAGCTGACATCATGAACATCGGTGGCTTCAGTGACTCCGTGTTCAACGTAATCAGTGCGTTCCTGGCGGACAACAACCAGCGATTCGTCGCTGAAGTCGAAGCGATCGAACTGTAAACGCGAGTTGGACTCCGGTCCAACTGCGGTACACTTGACACCATACACCCGCGGGTCGTATTTCCGGCTCGCGGGTGTTTGTTCGATTCGATCTTAAACTTTTCTATAAGCATTGGTGGCAATGAATCCATGATTGCATAAGAATGCGATCAGGATTCAAGGTCTTCAGCGGTCACAACATCCTGGCTCGCTCGCCTTACAGTCAAGACAAGAACGTCACGCGATTTGATCGTAAAGACGGCGCGATAGCTTGGACGACTACTAACGCCAAGCGGCATTTCTCGAATTTCGACCTCGACTGAACTATTCTCAGGTGCGAGAGGAAATCGCTCCGGCATCATGCGGAGGCTTTCAAGTTGCTCATAGATCGAGTCGAACCAAGCGATCGCCTTATTGGGTGAATGATTTTCCGCCCACCATTCTGCATTACGAAGAATATCAGCTCTCGCCCGAGCTGTTAGGACCAAACCATAGTTCATTGAGTAAAACGCTCAACCAGCAAAGCTCGATCGGTCGTTTTCGCCTGATCGATGGGAACGGAACGTCCCGCCTGCATGTCAGCGACACCTTCTCGAATAGCATCCAAATCGGAGCGGCGTTCCAATTCGGCTAACAAACCGCTGTCGATCACGTAATAAACGCGACTTGTTGTTGGATCGACAATTTGCATCGGGGCGTTGCCGCTTGCCTGCAGTGCTGACACTTGTTCTGGAGTTAGGTAAGAAATCATGCAACTAAGTTTAAAGGAACATGAGATCAGATGCAACTATCTCAGTCATAGGTCAAACCAAGGACCTGACGCGAAAATTCGCCGGCATCGTTCTCGTTAGCGACATTGAGAGCTGGGTCGGAACAGGATGGCACCGCTGAAGCTTGAAGTTTGAATGGCGAAGTTTGAAAACAAGAGGTTTCATCGTGATCGCTTTTGCAACCTTCGAACTTCTCAATTCAAACTTTTCCTGACTCCGCGTTCGCTCGTGTCAGTGCGTTCCTCGCCGACAACAACCAGCGATTCGTCGCTGAAGTCGAAGCGATCGAACTGTAAACGTGAGCTGGACTCCGGTCTAACCGCGGTATACTTGAAACTCAACACCCGTGGGTCGCATCGGCTCGCGGGTGTTGTTATTTGCAAGCATGACCTTCAGGATTGAATAAGATCGCGGCTGGCGTTAGTAATGCCGCTTGGCTACTGAGGCCTACTCGACGAGAACGGCTTGGCTCGATTCCTTGAGCGTGCCGACGATAAAACCCGGCAGCATGTCAACGCCCTCTGCGATGCCTTGCACTTGCCACCTATTTTCTCAACCCAACAAGTCGACTCCGGCGTGATGATCATGCCGCTAAACAGTGGCGAGTATTACATCCTAACGAAGTACCCAGTTCCGTCAAACTAATGGGTCGTCGAGCAAATCTACTTATCTATCAACGGGCACTGCACGACGCGCACTTCAAGCAACTCGAGCGTCGACGTGCGGAATCTTTGTTCTGAATTGCTGCAATTGGAAGTGGATTGTGTACAATCTCAAGCTTTCCGCATTCGCAGCACATATTAGTTGTGATGAATTCCACATCTGTCAATCTTCTGGAACGTTTGCGCACATCGTCGATCGACTCCGACTGGAAATTGTTTGTTGAGATCTACTCGCCATTACTTTTCAAATGGGCCAGGAGTAAGGGACTCTCTAGCGAGGATAGCGTCGATCTCGTCCAAGATGTCCTTCTAACGCTCGTCAACAAAATGAAGGACTTCGAGTATGATCCCGGGAAGAGTTTCCGAGCGTGGCTAAAGACCATTGTTGTAAATCGTGCCATCGATCTGCAAAGAAGGAAATCACGCGAGAAACGTGAATCGTCACTGGATAGCTATGGATTGAATTGCATCGCAGAGAATACAACGTTCATTGATGAAAATGAATATCGTCAATTGCTAGTTTACAGATCGCTTGAACTTCTGCGACAGTCAATGTCGGCGGTTCCTTTTGAAGCAGCATGGCTGCAGCTTGTTGAAGGTGTTAGTGCGGAGGAAGTTTCTAAAAGGCTAGGCATTTCCCTAAACTCCGTCTATTTGGCAAAATCCAGGCTTCTAAATCGCCTTAGGCTGCAACTCGATCATTTGCTTGACTGACGGAAAAATCAATTCTTGGATTCTTGCATGACAGGAAATGACAAAGCCTTCGTATTAATCTCAGAGTTGAGTCTGTTCCACTGTGAAAACCATTACTTGCCGAGGTTTTTCGTGATAGTGTCGCGCCACTCGTCCGACTGTCCATCGCCGGAAGTTTTGCAGAATCTGCTACTTGGTAAGCACTTCGCTTCTGATCTAGATGTTTTAGAGGTTCACCTTGAGCATTGCGGGACGTGCCTTGATAAGGCGAGACAACTTACGTGCGAGGATGCACTTGTGAGGTATTGCAAACGGGAATCAACTACGTGTCAGTTTGCACTCAAAACCAGCCAGTAGTTTGCAGGTGAAAACCGGCCACTTGGGAGCGATTTTGTGGGGGCCTCCAAGCACGATTAGTGCTGGAGGTACCCAGCATGTCGAATCACACGTCTATGGCCAATATCAACGCAATTGCAAGCCTGCATCGTAGCGGGCATTCCAATCGCCAAATCGCAAAAATTCTACAGCTCAATCGCGAAACGGTCGGCAAGTTTGTTCATCAATTAATAGCCGACGTAACCCAAAACCAGCCAAACTCGCAAACCGGCTCAGGCGATTGGGCTCAGCCCCAATCGCACAACCTCGGCGGCGCTCAAAGCGGACCGCGAAGTTCGTGCATACAGTTCGCCGATACGATTAAAGCAAAGCTCGAAGTAGGGCTTTCCGTGCAACGGATTCTCCAAGATCTGAAAGCCGAACATGGCTTTACAGGCAGCTATCATTGCGTGTATCGCTTTGTTAAAACGCTTGCCCTCACAACACCGCTTCCGCATCGACGCATGGAAGTCGAACCAGGCGAAGAAGCTCAGATCGACTTTGGTACTGGCGCACTGATCTTCAACTCCGAAGGTAAGAAGCGGCGACCGTGGATGTTTCGCATCGTACTGAGCCATTCGCGCAAGGCCTACAGTGAAGTAGTCTATCGCCAAACAACCGACAATTTCATCAGTGCCATCGAGAATGCGTTGCATTACTTTGGAGGTGTCCCTAAACGCTTAGTGATCGACAACTTGAAAGCGGCAGTCAAGCAAGCCGATTGGTACGATCCGGAGATTCATCCTAAGTTGCAATCGTTTGCCGCTCACTATGGGACCGTGATTGTTCCGACCAAGCCCTACACGCCACAGCACAAGGGCAAGGTAGAAAGCAGCGTCAAGTTCGCCAAGAACAACGCACTCAAGGCGCGGCGGTTCAGTAGTATTGTAGAGCAGAACAACTTCCTTTTAGAGTGGGAAGCCAAAGTTGCTGATACACGCATCCACGGTACCACCAAAGAACAAGTCAAGAAACGTTTCGATGAAGCTGAACAAGCGGCTTTGATTCCGCTTCCAAGTGAACGATTCGTCAACTTCAAGGAAGCTCGTCGCAGCGTTTCGCGCGATGGTCATTTAGAAGTCGATAAAGCGTATTACTCCACACCACCGGAGTATGTCGGTCGTCGCTTGTGGGTGCGTTGGGATGCTCGCTTGGTACGCATTTTTAATGAGCGTTTTGCATTGATCGCCACACATAGCAAGTGTGAACCAGGTCGTTTTCGCACCGATAATGCTCATATTCCCAGGGAAAAAGTCTCTTCAGTCGAACGTGGCACCGATGCGCTACTGCGTCAAACGGCAGCCATTGGCCCCCATACAAAGGCTTGGAGTGAAGCGATGATGGCCGCTCGCGGTGTCGAGGGCGTGCGTGTGCTCGTAGGGCTTAAGCGGCTGGCGGGAACACACCGCAGTTGCGAATTGGAAACTGCTTGCAAGATCGCTTTATCGCATGGCGCTTTTCGACTGCGGTCGCTTCGCAACTTGCTCAAGCAGAAGGTGGCAGCGGAGGAACAGTTGCAGATGGACTTCATCGAAGAACATCCGATCATTCGTCCGCTGTCGGATTATTCACTTAGTTCTTTAGAAAGTTTCAGGAGGGAACGATGAACGGAAGATTGCGTGAACAGTTGAAAGAGTTACGCTTGAGCGGTCTCGCGACATCATTGGATGTACGGCTAGAGGAAGCGAAGTCGACAAGACTAGATCATAGTGAGTTCTTGGAGACGATTCTACAAGATGAACTGGTGGTGCGACGTGACCGCCAGATCGAACGCTGGACCAAACAAGCTTGCTTTCGAGATTTGAAATCGCTGGATGATTTTGATTTCGAATTCAATCCTGCCACCAAAAAGAAGGAGTTCTATGATCTAGCTGCCGGTGATTTCATTCGCAAGGCGCAAGATGCGTTGTTGCTCGGACCACCCGGAGTTGGCAAGAGCCATTTAGTTCAAGCGATTGGTCGTCAACTGATTCGCGATGGGTACACGGTATATTACCGAAGTATCTTTGATTGTACACGAGACTTCTTACATGACGAAGCTTTTGAGGGACATGATCGCATTCTGAATCGTTATCTGAAACCAGACCTATTGATCTTGGATGACATGGGGATGAAGCATTTGCCCAAGGGTAGTGGCGAGTACTTGTTCGAGATAGTGATGCGTCGCCACGAGCTCCGCAGCACGATGATGACGAGCAATCGGCCTTTGGAGGATTGGGGAAAATTGCTAGGAGATGTACCGAGCGCGACAGCGATCCTAGATCGCTTTTTGCAAAGTGCCAAAGTGATCGAAATCACGGGGCGAAGCTACAGACTTCGAGGCCAAGCAGCCGATAAGTTCAGTAAGGCTGATTCTTCCAAAACCAGCCAAACTCGCAAACCGGCTGGAGCTACGGCAACCGCAAAAACAGAGAATCCATCGAGTTAAAAACAGCGTCCAAAGTCCACTTAATTAACCACCTTCATTGGCTGGTTTTGACTCGCAAACAAGTGGCTGGTTTTAACCTGCAAAATGACACTCAACTTCATCGATCGGTTGAAGACTCCAGATGCGAGTACTATGCAACATCGGCCACCTCCTGAATTTCAGTCGATGTCGCTTCAAGTTCCGTTAGGATCTTTGATGCAACGTTACGAATGAGCTCAAGCGATTGCATGAGCACTTTGTCATCGCCGTTCCACAATTGGATATAGTCACTTGCTTTCGTTGAGCAATCGAGCCCAACAGATCGGCAAACGACATATGCAACTGCTTCAGCTTCCGTTTCTCGGATGACCTTCGTCGTCGATTCACGTCGATCTCCCCAATGCAGAAGTTCATGAGCAAGCTCGTGAACCATCGTTGAGAACATCTGAGGCCGTGGTCGCGTCGAGTTGATCGAAATCTTCCCTCCAGCCGACATCCCATTAGAGTCGAATGGAAGACTATCAACGTACTCAAGCTCAATACCCTTGCTGCGAATAATCGCATCAAGTCTTTCAAGCTTGTCACCTGGATCACCATCAAGGCTTGCGAACTTAGGAAGTTCTTGGCCCTCGGTTTGGGTAACATCAAAGACGTAAACAACGCGGAATCCGTAAAGAACTTTCGCAGACTCGCCCTCGACCTTCTCACTAGAAGACTTGGTCGCTGGATCGTCCTTTGAGTCCTCTTTTCGTCGCTTGCTTACAAGTGGAGCTAGGATCGCAATCCCCTTCTCCCCTTTCTTAACGAAGCGATTCAACTCTTTCCATCTTCCGAATCCAGCTACCAGTGTTGCATCCGGCTTTTGCATCGAAATAAGAATGCAATTACCGAACGAGTACTGATAGAATTTCGCCATGGTGCCAAGATACTCAAGAAGTTTCTCGCTCTTACCTTGTTTCAAGGATTCAGCAAGCTCCTTAAGCGCATCATCACTCTTCTTCAACGCATCATCTCTATTCATGATCAATTCCTCCATTGGTGATCGATCCGACTGAATCGATCTAAGGGGTAAACGTGGAGCCCGTCGGCGGCTTTCAGGGGCATTGGTAAACACACGAAGACAAGGTGGAGCCTTTGTTCGACTAAAGAACAAAGCCGCTCAGATCGATGCTCCGAATAGGAGGCATCGAGTGGACCTTGGATCGTGTGTTATGCTCCAGAGAAGAGCCGCAGACAGATATAAATGAACAATGGAAAACCTTTGGATGCACGCCACCGGTCTCCGCTGATTGCTCGATGCGTGTTGATACGTTGCACTGAGTCAATCAAAGGAGCCGAAGGCGCAGGTCTTCTACCCGCTTGAAGAATGGACGAGAGGCAGGTGATGCGTGTAACCGAAAACTGAACGTAAAATGTTCAGAGAACCTCTCGCCTTGATGAACAGTGTAAGCAGAACACAAACCATGCGTTCGCTTAACGTATCGACTGCCTGAAGTAGCTAACTACCCAGGACTATCGAGTGCTCGCCTTCTCACGTCGCCCTGTAGAACTCTTCTGCGGTTGATTTGCAGATTTATCCTGTTGGGCTTCGCTCTTATCGTTTTGTTGGTAGATCCAGGTATGGGCCATATCGGCAACCTTTCCCACCAACGGCAACTCATCTCGACCGAAAGACGTGCTGGAATCCCAACCTTCATCGGTCTTATAAATCCGGGAAATTGTCACACTAAAGCGAACGCCACTTTCCGTGTCATTGCGCCATATAGCAGCTTTAATTTTCCCTAAACGCACTTCGTGAACAGGACGACTTTGGGCCATGGTACGGCTCCTCGACTTTCTTTGTTTTTGAGAAGAAACAAACCGTTCACGCATCACCATTTCTCTCGGTCATGGGATCTGAGGAACTTCCAATCACCGAGTTCATGAGCGATAAGCAAAAAATACCACGATTAGAATCCTTAAGGAAATCTAGCGTTGCGACAGTGACCAGAGGGCTAAACGAAGAAGTTCTGTGCGTTATTGAGTGCCGCGTACTCGTGCCGCGCATTGGAGTCAGTTGATCGACCGTTTAGCCTTGCCCAGCTCAAGAAGTCATCGATCGTGATCTTTACGCGGATAACCTGGAGTGCAGATTGCGATTGAATGCGGAGTTTTTGTTGTTGGTCCCAAGTCTTGAACGACGGCGCGAAGAACTCAGGGCCGTCAATAGTGCTGTAGCGCCACCTGCTCCACTCTGATTCGTGATAAGAAGCAACAACAATTTGTTCTTTAGAATTCAAAGCCATGGGGCCAGAATAGCGCGACTTATATGGTTGAATCAAGTTTCAACGAGAGCTTGTTAGAAACAAAAAGTTCTTGACTTTGTCCACGGAACGCGCGCAGTAGCCGACCTTTTGGTAAGTCAGTCACTTTGATTAGCATTTCAGAATGTGGGAATATTATCCAGCTTGATGAAACAGAGTTGGCTCTGCTGGGAAGCAACCAACGAGGGATAGTCAAGCCGAAGGGGTCGAAGAGTTTCTCTTTGGTCTTTGCGAGCGGTGGGGGAATGCTTTTTATCCTTCCCTCACCGCTCGGTTTTTGCTGTGGTTTATTGATAGCGGTTCTTTGTTTGAGTGCGGTCCAAACACTAGAAGGTATCAATTAAGAGGCCGCACATTCTTCTGTCATGCGAAACGTCAAATAGTCCATGATGTCCACCGCGTGCGCAATGTATTTCATGCAGCCACCGGCTATTGCTTCAGCGGTTGTGCATCGGTAGCGAGATGCCGTCTCCCGCCATGCTTGACTGTCATGTGCTTCCAAGAAATTTGTCAAAACATGGCAAATGTATTTCCAGTCTTTTTGCATTTCAAACGAGAAATCAAGCTCCTGCTGGGCAACTTGCGTCAGCCTTGCAGCGAGGTACTCATTCTTAGTGAGTCCTTTCTCTTCGGATAACTCCCTCCATCTTTTCGGAGTCTTCCGGACCGATTCAATCTCTCCAGCCATGGAGTCATACAAAACATCCCATCGATAACGAGTCGTCATAGTTTCCCTCAGGCTTTGATAAGAAAAACACTTTGATCCAGAGCATATGCCTTAGAAAATCCCGGGGGTTCTGGGGGCAGAGCCTCCGGGTTTGGCAGTCGCAATCGACAGTTCGAAGGAGTGAAAAAACGACATCGAGGTCGCTCCCGACAAGCAATTAAACGGAGTTGGTAGCTTTAGCAATGTATTCATTTGCAAGCTGGTGCCGAAGGTAGGCAACTTGAAACAACAATCGAAAAGTCGTTTCCAGTTGGCTGGCTTTCGGCGGGCCCTGATTAAATAGAACCGCCGTCAACTCTTCTCGTTGTTGTTCAAAGCGAAGAGTCTCCTGGATGCTTTGGATTAGTTCTGAGTCAAAGCCCTTTCGCTTTTTTTGCCACCGATTGAATGATGCTAGGAGAGTTGCAAGAAAGGCTGATTTGATTGGATCGGTGTTCTGTTCTGAACGCAAAATATCGCACGTACTTGCAAATTTAAAGAGCTCGAGAAACTCTTCGGGGCTGGTTGTTGAGAAGTCGTGAGAGTGATCGCTATAAGTGTTCATGTTGATTAGGCGGTACCTGTATAGAAGTCGTGAGATGAATAAGGCCTTTTCGATTCGAACTGCCGCTAAGAGATAGTCGCGATCGGCGCAAGGAAAAGCAGTCGTGGGTCAGAAATTTGCAAAGATTTTCTGGCGACGTACGCAAATGGCGCAATCTGTCCAGGCAGATAGCTTGTTGGGTTTGCTCCGATAAAAGAGTGGCGTGGCGGATGTATTGCCAACAGTTAAGCGGTGGCAAGCACCTTAGGGCTTATTACCGGTGGAGCCCGCTATTGGCAATTCGGGTGCAGGAGCGAAATCGTGGCTCGCTAGCAAGTAGATTGTCATCTGCCTCAGCGTGAAATATCGCTTTTCTAGCTTAAGAATTTCACATCATGTAAAGTCTGTCACAGCATTAGCTGAGCACTCAGTGCTTACTTCATTGGAGAGACTCATGATAAAGGCCAACAACCCAACCGATTCACGCGCTGAAGCGATCAGAGATCTGATGGACTCTTCAATGCCAAACCTTGAACTCAATTCTGCTCTAATTGGAGTGATCGTATCGGCGGATTTAAAAGTCGAGGATCGCCGTCAATTACTTAAGCAGTCCATTGGCGACGCCACGGCTAACATAAATGCAATCAAGGAGTGGGATTCTGAGTTGTCTTTTAGCAAACATGCATTGTCGGACAAAGTGACATCCATTGCTAATCTAGTGTACTATCCAGGCTTGGTGCTTGATGTTTTTGACTTCATGGTGAGCACAAAGCAGTATCACGTAGAGAACAGTTTTTACGGAATTACTGACTTCAATCCCCACACTCCAGGACGCAAGCTCCTCACAGCATTCGCCGCATGCATGCCTGACGGCGCGCCAGAAATAGTCCACCTACTAAAGCAGGAAAGTAAGGAAGCGAACTATGTGAGCCTTTGGTTTTTGGCTGCTGAGTCGGAGCGGTACCAAGAAATATTCCCTCAACAGAAAGATCGTGATGAAGTTGAACAGCTCATCCTAGGTAAGGCTTTCTCGAAGGATGACACTACGAGTTCGCTGGCAATCAGAGCGGCTCTTGAAATCAAAATGTCGGCTGATAAGCTTTTGCCCCACTTACTGGAGCTCGGTGAAAGGGTTTCTATTCGCAATTTATGGTTTGTGGCAAAACAGTATGGCATTGAGGCTCAGATACTAGTCCCTCGGCTGCAAGCCCACCTAAGTAGGCTCGCACCAGAGGTTCTTGCAATTACTCGCAAAGTCGTTCGCGAAGAGAAACCGAGAGAGGCAATTATCGACACGGGTGACGTCGCGAAATCCTTGAAAGAAGTCGGAGGATTAACCCGTACCAATCGACAATTGATAGACAAAATGCTGCGTCACCTCGATAAGTTTCAAACTAGTTTTAGCTTCTATTAGTCACTGTCTGCTTGCGCCTCGTGAAGATCGAAATTCCGGCCCGCTCGCTAAAGTTGAAGCTGTTCACACGTCAATTTTCAATTGTGTACGCAGTGCGTATACAATTCTCTCCACAGTGCGGAGACAAAGTGACTCTCCCAAGAATTGTATTATTTTCGCTACATGTTGTGACGAATGTTCAAATCGCATGAAGTCGAACAAGTGAGAGGATGGTCGCACGAACAGGTTCGGGCAATTGCTTCCACGACTGAACCAGGATTCGCAAATCCGTGTCGTCAACTAGTGTCATGCAGGGACAAGTCTGGTCAGCGAGATACTCCCCATTTACTCCCAACTTGGAGGTATCAAATAGCAAACCATTGCAGATACATGAGTTAGGGCAATGTTCATTCGGTCTCCAAAGCCGATGGACAGTGTTCGAATCACTGCGTTCCTGCTGACCTGCCGATGTGGCTCGACTGAGAAAGGCTCCTGTCTTGTAAACAGGTCCATGCTGGCGCGAATCCAGTCATCGGCTCTGGCAACTGAACTGCATGTTTGGAATACATCTTTACCAAAACGAAGGATCTAAACCAATTCCTCGCTCAGTTCCATTTTTCTGACATGTCGCAATCGGAAACCGTTGCGGCAAGTCTTTTGACTGACTGCCAAATCGGAGTACATAGATGAAGTTTGAGGTAGGAAGTTCGAAGTTTGAAATCCAGATTACAAATATCTTTCAGCTTCACACTTCGAACCTCAAACTTCAAACAATCGACTGCCGATTCGGAGTACATCCACCACCCTTGCCGCGATAGTGGGAACTATCGAATGACGCATGTCGTCATGGCGCTCTGGTCACACTTCGTCGGTTGTTTTTTTATGATAAGAGGCGGACTGTTCACACGAAGTTTGTAGCTGAATGTCTGAGGTTGCAGGAATCGCCAATGGTGCTCCAATCGGCCCATTTCGCGTCGCATCACGAAGTTCACGTGCAAACTCACGAAGTTCATCAACTACATCTAGTCTACGACTGATCGCATCAGGAGTCATCTCTCGACTTGCGCCGCGCGATATTGATTTCGACGTATCAGCTTTAGTATCAAGAGGGTTATTCATTACTCGTCTTCCAGCGTTCGCAAGGCATCGATATCCGCGAGATCTTGTGGTCGTCCAGCAACATCCTTCATTCTAATGAGTCCTTTCTTAGAAACAACCTTGATAACGCTTGCACCAATCGAGACAGATTCTCGATCACTCCAAACTGGCTCAAAAACTGGTGCGACTAGCATCAAATCCAAAGTTACCAATTCAGTGCCTTCTGCTCGTGAAACCCGATACATCTGACTTTCTTTGTCGGTATTCGGATTGAATCGAAAAAGACCTGACTCAAGGTCATACTGTATAGTAGCCAACGCCGCTTTGGCTTCTTCGAGCGATTCAAAACGTATAAGGATGTCAATATCCTTTGTCATACGAGGATGACCATGGACTGCAACAGCCAGTCCTCCGCACAATGCATAATCAATTCCCGCTTTATCAAGACATGCAACGATTCTTATTAACTCGTCTTTAAGCTTCATTCGAAAAACCTTTCCATCGATTTCGCGAACCTACGATCCGCCCTCGTATCTTATACCTCAATAAAGAACAAAAACAAACAAGGGGAAGCGAATGAAGTTTGAAGTCTGAAAGGAGAAGTGTGAAAGCTATTCCCGAGACTTCTTCACAATAGTCGTCAGGATAGCAACTAGCTCGTTAGCTTCATCCGTCAGCGGGACTAGTCGTTCAGATGGAACAAGCTCAATGGCCACGAGTAAACGAAGCCAATAATGAGATTCGCGAGCCTCTTTTCAGGCAATCGAATACTTATGAACAAAATCCTTTCGACTTTCAGAGGCAATTCCCTCCTCGACGTTTGCACCAATGGACGTGCCAGCGCGCAGCAACTGCGTTGCCAATGGTGTTGAGACTCGTCCATGCTGTTCCAGGTAGGTGCAGAGCCTAACAATCCTCTCCGCAAAAGCAAAGGTTCGATCTGGAAGATCACTTTTCATTTACATTCCCCTTTCAAACTTCACCCTTCAAATTTCACAATTCTACCATGGCAAATAGGTCTCTATTCGCAAGCATGCTTGGCCGAGTACCGAATGCTAATGCAACCGACGAAGCGGGTGGCCGCGCGTACAAGCTTGAGCCGAAGCACGCGCTGGCGCAAGTTGCCGCTACGTGTACGTTGGCGAAGTTGGAAGTTTGAATTTAGAAGTTTGAAATAGCGCTTTTCAAACTTCAAACTTCTCAATTCAAACTTCTTCTGACTCCGTGTTCAACGTGATCAGTGCGTTCCTCGCCGACAACAACCAGCGATTCGTCGCTGAAGTCGAAGCGATCGAACTGTAAACGCGATTTGGACTCCGGTCCAACTGCTGTATACTTGAAACTCAACACCTGCGGGTCGCATTTCCGGCTCGCGGGTGTCTGTTGAATAAGCATTGGAATTGCTTCGTTTACATAATGAGAGTGATTACGTCGCTGCATATCTTAATCACCAAGGCGAACGTCAATCCAAGCATACACGTCTTACGATTTCAGCAGGCAAGACCAGCACCCACCCTTGTTGTCGACCTGCAATTGCGATTCCGATTGCTCGGCCATCAAAGTTTATAACTGGACCGCCGAAGAGATTAACGTCTGAGTTTGCTGAGAAACTGGCAACTGCAGCAAAGTTTGAACATCGTGCACTTTGCCCCTTATTTATCGGAAACTGTCGCGGGCCGAGCGTGAGATGCAATTCTTGCTGCTTTCCTGCTCGCTGCACGAGCAATCTCATTTTGTCTCCCGCCACTGCAATCGGCATCTTCTCGTCATCGAGCAGTGCATCCAACTCAGCTAAAGTGGCAATTGATCGATCGTCGACACCTAATAGAATGTCACCCTTCTGAAGCGGTTGAGGACCAAACCGAGCGAGGTCTGTATCGAAAATGGCTTCGTCAATCACTTGATCTACGACAAGCCCATTTTGGGACTCAATAAAGCTTGCCCTGAGATGCCCAAGTCTTGGCGCGAATGGTTGCAAGGGCAACGCGATTGTTCCCAAGGCAGGCTTTGGTCCAGCAGCCACCGCAAGCATACCGGGCACGTAAGCCGTCTCGTCAGCCCAAGCAACCGGCTTCAATTCAGACGACTGAACCTTAAGCACCGCTAGGTCGTGCTCCCGTGCAATCTTGGTTACTTTCGCTTGCACGACGCTACCGCTGGGCAACTTGCATGGAATGAGACTGGCTGCAGGCAAAACGCTTGCCTTGGTAACGATCGTGCCAGAGGCATCCACAATTGTTCCTAATGCAATGGTTTCGTCGGCATGTTGCAACTCGACAATGCAATCGTGAATTTCATCGGCTTCTACAACACCTTTTTCTAAATCAGCAAACAACTCGGACTTTTCGGCTTGATGAAACTCAGCATGCAGACTGTCCCACTGTGTGCGGAAGACTTCAATGCGAGGACTCTCGTACGGACGAGCAACCCCCTGATTCGGACTCGCAACTGCCACCAAATTCCCACTAACATCGAACACTCCACTGCCGCAATCACCGCCAACAAACGCTTCTTCCTGTTCGAAAGGTAGGGTGTACGACCAACGTCCTTCGAACGGCTCGACAATCGTCGGCCGCCGGATCTGAGGAATTCGTGATTCAGCCGCCACTGGTCCATAGCCAATGACGATACATGGATCTCCGACTTGCAATTTTGTAGAGTGTCCCATATCGACAAACGGGAACTCGACATCTGCTTCAATGCGTACTAATCCAATGTCGCTCGGAAAACTGCTACCGATTACCTTACCTCGAAAGTCACGGCCGTCCGGCAAAGAGACGTTAACGATGCCACCGGGCATTACGAAGTGATGCGCAACCGTTGCCACAATTCCATCTTTGGAAACGATGGTGCCGCTAAAACCTGTATTGCCAGTCAGAGATCGAACACGCACACTCGCGGCCACCGCACGTTGAAGCGACGCTTTTGAAATTTCTGAAACCTTGGCTCGCGACTCTTCCGTTAATTGCAAGTTGTCCGCTCTCTCGCGATCAATGTTCTTTCCTGCTAAAAGATCATTCCACAACGTATGTACTAATATTGTGTCAGCGAACACGGTACCCTCATAGGGATACCCTGCACTTTCAATGCCTAGAAGATTTCCATTGAGATCGAAAGCAACGCTCCCTTGCTTCCAAAACAGTTTTGTTCCGTTTGGGTGCATAAACCACAAGCTCGGAGCAGCTCTGTGAACCCATTGCAAGTCCATCAACGGGATCGTCGCATCCGCATCATTAATGGAATATGCGAAGGTCAGTATGTCCTGGCCCGCTCGAACACTTTTGGAAGCGTCAATCTTGACATGAGGCCAAGGTCCTTCGCCTTCAAGCTTCGCTAAAGCGATTCCCCATTCTCTTGACCATCCAAGTGCATTCGCCGTAGTTTGACTGCCATCTGGAAGATGAACCGTTAGAGTTTGATTTGCGACTTGCGATGAAACAAGGACGTGTCCTTGCTCCGTGACGATTACTCCCGTGCAAGCATTCAAACCTCGTTCCGTAGATTGTCCGTACACTCGCACTAGGGCAGGGAATGCAACGGAATGGGCCTTCGCAAGTCGCCTTTCAAGCGAGTCGAACCGTTCTTTGACTGTGTCCGTTGTCTCGGCAACAGTTGTGATTGGATTTCCACTTACCGATTCTTGTGCCAGCAAAGTTGCGGCAAAGTTTATTGATAACAGGCTTACCAGTACAAATTGTAATGGTATAACGCAATTGAATTTCCTACACATTTCTATCCTATTGGCTCCCGGCCAAGCAATTGTATGTTTTCGCGATCAATGACTGTCGAGCACATATAGCACATTCGAAATGTCGATACCAGCATAGAACTATTTCTCAATTGGGCTCCGTTTGAGGCATTGCCTCTTGTTCCCGCATAACTCCAGAACCACGCTGATTCGACGATGCATCCGGTAAGAACAATGCTCCAGTCGGCCCGGATCGCTTTGGCGCTGGAATTCCATCACCCCAGCCGAGGCCATCGGCTTCCTGAATCAAATAGTCGATACGTTTTTTGACGATCTCAGACTTCGTTGCGGCACGTTGCTCGAGAGTCGCTTTAAGTTTCTGCACTCGAGCTTCTAATTCACGCAGTTCATTGACTCGCTGTTGATGTCGGAGGTCAAAGATCGTGTTAAGTCCTTTGGCAATCTCCTCTCGCTGCTGAACGCGTGATTCTTGGTCGGCGGTTTGAGCGTAGATGCTCAAAGCTCGGCTGATCCAGGTTTCTAAGTGTTCTTCTTCGGGAACACCCACCTCGCCCTCTATCATGATCCCCAGAACGTCGCGCCCCTCGCTACCTCCAGTCGTTGTCAGAGCAATATTCGCCGAGTTGTTTAATTCTTCGTTCGTTTGCAGTCTGAGGCGATCAGTCGGAAGACGTAAAAACTCTGCCGGCACCGTGCGTGCATTTGCATCGTCTGCTTGTTGAGCAAGCGCTATAGTTGGCATCGCACCCGTCAAAACCAGTGTTACAAGTAACGAACTGGTAGCGGTAATTTTTCGAATTTGCATAAGACTCTCCTAAATGGGGTTAAAACTGAAACTTAAAACTCTGATGAATTTGGAGCCAACTTCAGCTCCAGGTCACGCGCAGCCTTGCGGGCTGCATTCCATGGATCCTCGATTTCAGAAAGATCAATGGATCGAGGCGTTACCATTTGACGCTCTAATGCTTCGACTGCGGTTCGCAGCTCTGAGATTTCCATCGCTGTGGGATCGTTTGGCAAAATGCTTCCAGCAGAGCGCATGAATTCCGGCGTTTCTGATGAGGAGTTGGCCACATGCAGTCTTAATGGGTTTTCGGCAGTTCCATTAGTAACTTCAAAATTTTCGATCCCGGTTAATTCATATTCCTGTGAAGGAAATAACTCCGCTGGCGACCACACCCTGTTCGCAAACAACAGTAAACTAACGGCCGCGATTCCCGCCACTACAGCGAATCGTGCAGCGTTCAACTTCCACTTCTTTCTCGCCCATGTACGATCTGGACGCATAACACCGACAGGATTCTGTAAGTGAGCTAACTCTTTCTCCAGAATCTGAGCCACCTCCGCAGCGGACTGAAATCTGCAGACCAAGTCTTTTGACATTAGTCTCGCAATAAACGCGTCAAGCCATTCTGGTACTGATGCGTTGATCTCCCTCAGCGTCCGCGGCATATCGTTGCATATCCGAGTCAACAGACCCAAGACAGACTCAGCTCGAAACGGCGGATGCCCAGCACACATCGTATACATGACACTGCCAAGACTAAACAAGTCGCTTCGATGGTCGATCATATCACCACGGGCTTGTTCTGGTGACATAAATTGCGGCGTACCTGCCACCATGCCACTGTGCGTTAGACTCGCATCATCCGCTGCCCGAGCTAGCCCAAAGTCTGTGACAAGTACTCGCTCAATGCCATTCTCAAGAAGTATATTGCCTGGCTTAACATCACGATGCACTAAACCTTGGGCGTGAGCTGCATCAAGAGCCGTTGCGATCTGACGTCCGATTCGCAACACTTGTTCAACAGACAGTGCTCCATCGCGCGATATTCGTTCCTGCAACGAACGACCTGGCACGTATTGCATGACGATGTAGGGAATGCCTTGAAATTCATCCACTGCATAAATCGGTACAACATGTTCGTGTACGACCGCAGCGGCAGCTCGTGCTTCACGTGCAAAACGTTGGCGAGCTGCACCATTTACGGCCAAATGCGGCCACAAGATCTTCAAGGCAACGTAGCGATTGAGTGACGGTTCGAGTGCCTTCAGTATGACTCCCATACCGCCGTATCCGACAACACCGGACACTTCGTAAACACCCATGCGACCAATCATGCGAGGATCGTCCGTGGGGGCGAGGAACGTCAATCGATTCGCAACTAGAAACGAATCGACAGGCAACCGGATATTCTCGACTTGTTCATCCGCCGTCGGATCACACTCAGCGTCCGACAGTAAGTCTTGCACCTGCCCGAGCCATTTCACTCCGCCAGCATTCTCCTCTAATGCAGTTCGACAAACCTCGCACAGATCCAAGTGTGCAACGACAGCGTGGTCTTCATCGAGCGTCGATTGACCGTCGAGGAAAGTGCGAATATCGTCAAATGAAAGGCAGTGTTGAGTTCTGTTCATTGTGTTAAGCCCATTGCGAGTCATCCAGTTCCTCAATCGTTTTTTTCAGCCTTGCCAGGATTCGGCAGCGAGCGGCATAGGCAGCACCGATGGACAGCCTAAGTTCTCTTGCCACTTCTGCAATCTCTTCACCATCAACGCTCGTTCTCCAGAAAAGACTCCACGACGATGTCTGAAACTCGGGACGGATCTTGCGAGCGGCCCAGTGGAAAAGCTCGCGTCGAAATTCCAGTATGTATGCGCTGTTTTCCTGCGGACTTATATCTGGTTGTTGTTCAAGTTGCTGGCAAATATCAGTGTCGCCGTTCCCGATCACGATGCGCTGTCGTTTCTCGATTGCGTTGACGATCAGATTGCGCGAAATCCGAAACAGCCAGCCTCGGAAGCGACCTTTATCAGCGCCGATTTCAAATCGATCGATGCCTTTCGAAACCGCCACCAGAACGTCCTGTAGCAAGTCTTGAGCGTCGGCATGTTGCATCCCTTTGCGAGCGGCAAGTCTGTAAATCAGCGGTTCGTACAGCGACGCAAATTCCTGCCACGCTTCCTGATTTCCAGGCTGACGCAGACGAACAATCAGGCTGTTTCGTGTTTCCGGTATTTCTTGCATAGGCTTTCTCCACCAGGTTACACAATTGATAATGCGAGATCTTACGCGAGTCGTCCGAAATTTCTTATGTATTGCTTTAATCGCCGTTCTTGCGACTATGTTCTCTCCAGTATATTGCCAGATGAGGGTTGAGTTCTGCTACACCCAAGGCGTGGGAAAGAGGATCCCCAAAAACCGTCAGCTTTGCGGGCCAAATCTCAGGTGATTGAGGGATTAACGAAGGCTCGTGCCTCCCCAAGATTTTCGGTTGTATGCTCGGCCCGCTTCTTAATGACGATCGATTTGAAAGTGATGGTGACTCTTCCAGATTCGCCGTCGTAGTCGACTTGATTGACGACAACATGTACCCAGCGGATCTGATCGCGGAGCGTCATCGATTCCCAGATTGGATCGAAGGTGCTCATCGCGATCTCGATGTATTGCTGGGTAAGTAGGTTGTTATTGATCTTGTTGATGTCGCTTAGTACGGTGTCGATCCCGGGTTCGTCGTGACCGATTCGTTCCTGCAAGTCAGCCAATCTGGCGATCGCCGGCGAGTCGGTTTTGTTGGGACGGACCATTACGGAGGTCGTGCGATCTGGTTTGGAATAGGACGGCACCGCTGAAGCTTGAAGTTTGAATGGCGAAGTTTGAAAACAAGAGGTTTCATCGTGATCGCTTTTACAACCTTGGAACTTCTCGATTCAAACTTTTCCTGACTCCGCGTTCGCTCGTGTCAGTGCGTTCCTAGCTGACAACAACCAGCGATTCGTCGCTGAAATTGAAGCGATCGAACTGTAAACGCGAGTTAGACTCCGGTCCAACTGCGGTATACTTGAAACTCAACACCCGCGGGTCGCGTTTCCGGCTCGCGGGTGTTGTTATTTGGCCATTTTTTCACGACAAGTAATCCTCGCCGAGGTTTACGAGAACTCTTCAGCATTCACGTTTGTTCCAACCAAAAACTTTGGAATGGAAAATTCCTTCTAACGGTTTTGAGGGCGTTGGTCGTCTGAATCCATTTTCTTGCTCTCGGATTGAACAGTGCCTTCTTCACGGACTTCTACAGTTGGCGGGGCTGGGCGTTTCGCATTGGATTCTGAACCAATTTTGAACAGGAGGCTAAATAGCCCGAGCACCGACAAAACGGTGACGATCAGCACTGTAAAGCTTCGAGTCGAAAGTCGAGCCTGAGGGCCGGTGATGTTTCGCACTCCTCGCAAAGTTTCCGGGTTCTTAATGATCTCAAGGTATACCCAACTGCAGTACATCAAGAAGATCAACGTGGGGATGATTGCCGCCCCCATCAGCGATCGTGACGAAATCTCGTTTAGGTTTCCATCAAAGGGCATCCGAGCAACCGTGGTCCAGAAATAGCCGAAAGCCATACAGCCAAAGATCGAAGAACTCAGCAATGCCCACGTTCGCAATGGTACGCTGCTTGGTGTAAAGATTTTTGTACCCAGCATCATCATTACCCAAATACCAAGCAGTGAAGCGGGAAATTGAAATGCTTGCGCGATGCGCTGTGTCGAGTTCGCTGCCAAACTGAGAGTGGGGTGAAGGACCAATGAAAGGACAACTCCTCCCAGCGTCAACAGAATCCAGGTGCGACCGATCGACTTGACGGTTGTGTAGTGAAGTGCATTTTCCAATGGAACGGGCATGCTAATGTTGCCAAACTGCATCAAAACGTTTTCTGGAGCGACGCTGGACAGTCTGTCGCCGAATTCGCGAGACCTTTCGTTCGAAACTTGTTGATTGATTTTCGCGTGCGATCCAGATTCGCTTGGATGCTGAATCCGCGAGAGATGCTGATCTAGAATCGTCGCCAAGTCTTCGGCGGATTGAAAACGATGCTCAGCCTTCTTCTGAAGAAGCGAGCTGATGATCTCAATCAGCCACTGCGGAATTTCTGGATTTTGATCGGCGATGGATCGTGGCTCGTCTTGGGTGACTCGTTTGATAACATGAGCGACACTATCGCCGCGAAAGGGACTGTGGCCAGTACACATCGCGTACATCACACACCCCAGACTGAATAGATCGCTGCGATGATCAACACGATCACCACAGGCCTGCTCAGGCGACATGTACTGAGGAGTGCCACAGACTTCACCCGTGCGAGTCACGGTGATATCGTCGATTGCTCGAGCCAAACCAAAGTCAGTAATTTTGACACGTTCGACACCGTTCTCGAGCAAGATATTCGCGGGCTTGATATCGCGATGCACCAACCCTTGCTTGTGAGCTGCGGCGAGTCCTTCGCTGATCTGTCGACTGATGCGCAGGATTTCTGTTAGGCGGAGCGGGCCCACCTTATCGAGTTTCTGCTGCAACGATTGACCGACGATACACTCCATGACAAGGAAGGGTGGTACCGGAGCGCCACGATGATCCTGATCGCTATCATCAACCGCGTGGATCGAGACAACATGCGGATGACTGATAGCGGCTGCCGCTTGCGCTTCTCGCAGAAAGCGGCGTCGAGAAGTTGGATTCGAAGCCAATTCTGGCAACAGAGCTTTCACGGCAACAATGCGATTTAGTTTTGGATCACAGGCCCGTAGGACAACCCCCATACCGCCCCGACCGATGGCTTCCAGCACTTCGTAAGGCCCGATAGTGCCCAGCACCCCTTCTTTATCAGTAGGTTTCAGGAATCCGAGCGAGATTGGGGCATTTGTCGGCCGATCCACCGCTGGGGTTTCGAGAAAATCGCCCGCGTCAGCATGTGCCCTCAGAAGCGCCAGTACTCGCTTGCGGTTTTCTGGTTCGTTCTGACAATTGCAATCGAGGAAAGCATCTCGATCCGAAGCGGAAGGAAGTTGCAGTGCCTGTAGGAACAAGCCTTCGATTGAATTCGGGGCGACGGATAACTCCGGCTTCAATGGACCCTCGCTCGAGGCCGCACCGGCTGGCGCTGCTTCAGGTTTTCCAGTTGATTCATTGCGGTTTTGTGTTTCTTCAGGTTCCGTCATGGTAGGTCGCTTCTTAGGGTAGTCGCCAAAGTAATCGTCTCAACCTGCTATGCGACATCGCTGAGTGGAGCGCCTCATCAAATTCTTAAATCTCAAAATACTCCTTCGAACTACTCGTAAGACGCTCACGATTCTGCCTCACTACCCTGCATTCGTTGGAAAAGCCAAGCTCGGGAAAATGTCCACCAACGCGACGCGGTGGCTCGGGAAATATTCAACGTTTTTGCGGCCTCGACTTCCGTCAAACCGACAAAATACCGCAAGCGAACGAGTTCCGCTTTTGCTGGCTCCTCTTTTTCAAACGCACCAAACGCCTCATGGATGGCTAAAAGTTCCGAGTCCGAAACTTGTCCGGAAACTGCAATGTCAACTTCGATTAGATCAACTCGCTCAAGATTTCCACCCCGCTTGAGCTGTTGTCGGCGACGAGCTTGCTCGACAAGTATGCGTTGCATCGCCAGCGCGGCTGCGCCAAAAAAGTGTCGACGATTCTGCCAATTCAGTTGATCGCCGCCAACCAGTCGAAGAAATACTTCGTGGACCAGAGCAGTTGCCTGCAACGTTTGACCTGCACGCTCATTCTGCATTTGAGCTCCAGCCATTCGGCGGAGTTCGTCATAGACCAACGGCAGAAGGTCTTCGGTCCTTGCTTGTCCTGATTCGATAGCTTGCAATGCGAGAGTTAATTTGGTCATGGTCTCGTAAGTATAACCCGAATCTCGATCCTTTGCGGGCAGAGTAACGACTACCAATAAGATCCGACGAGCAGATTGCCAAGAGCCAACCACTGTTCCCGTTGCCGTCGCCAGTCGAACTCCAAAGCGATCTTTAGAAGTAAGCGAAGGCATTTCGAATCTCGACCTTCAGCAATTCAATCATTATTGGCACCACGTGTTGTTCCCAATAGCTTTTCCGGCCGATACGCAATCGATCGACTCCGTCGAGTGCAATCCATTGCTTTGATCGCAGCTTACTTTCTTCAACATTGAACCCACGGTAATCGTCGGCCACGAACAGCCATTTGTGGTGGTAGATGTATGGATCGGAAGGAGTGTTGCGTCGTTGAGCGGTCCCGTCAGCGCTGACAACGATGATGGCCTGGATCGCTGGTTCATTCCGCTAACGTGTCTGCTCGCGCCAAAATGGGAGCGGGAATTCGGGCAATCATGGTCAGGGTAAATCATTCAGCCCGAGATCGACATGAGAACTCGATTACCCTGGGCGTACGTCACGCTGCTCTTCGCCGTGACAAATATCGCAGCATGGAAGCAGTGGAGTTAATAGTGATGCATTAAGTTAGCGTCTGGTTACTGTTTCGCTTCATACAGTGACGGAGCTTTGCATCGCAACATGCGATTCGCAAAGTCTTCAAGAAAATCTTCACGCCACCGGCTGACGGACTTGGCGCCATGGTGTTCGCGTTCGACGAACTCAGGCGCGGGATTGTCGGTCCACCAGTTTGGAAGATGCGGATCAGGCTGCGAGGCAACCTCTGGTTGGGTAGCGACTACTTTAATTGCGCCGGTCTTGCCATCTAGGGCGGTAACATTGCTGGAGATAGCCAGCGGGTAGGTCTTGGCTGCTTTTGGACAAAAGCGAAATCGCAAGGTGCCATCGCCGTAGGCGTAGCCCGCTAATGCCAAGCCGTCTGCCATGAGCTGCGCTTCGGGATTCTTTGGCGGGTTATTCCCCAGCGGCAAAACCAATTCGAGCACGCCGAAGACCTCCATCTGATCATCCTCTGTTGTGATTCGTTCGTACCGCGAATACGGTCGCTTCCATGCGCGGACAAACTGGCCGCCCCAGCCTGGCTCCGTTGGATCCTTTGGCGTTCCATTCAATAGCCAGCCCACAGAAGGCGTATCCCCCATTTTGATAGAATTCATTTTAGTGGTGAAGAGATCGCCGAGCGCGCCATGGCTGGAGACATGTTCTTTCACGAACTGAAGGTTGCCCCATGTGCCCGACTGATTACCACCGGTGAACCAACCGCGATAGGTTGCATTGGCTTCGATGATCCACAGCTTCGGATGCTGGTCAGCGATGTACTGATATGCATTCGGACCCCACTTTTTATTTGGCCCACCGATGTAGTAGACTCGCAGCTTCGGCAGGATATCTGGAGCGTCGTGCAATGCCTGGGCAAGATCTTCAATACCGCCCCAGACAAGCACGTGCAATGGTCGCGGATCGCTTCGCCGAGCACACTCGATAAGCCACTGCGAACCTTCCGTGGAAGCTCGAACGCCGGAATACGGGGCGATTTCGGTTTCACCCTGTTTGGTAATCGCTCGCAACGTCTGAGGCGTCGGATACTTGTCCGAATACGATTTCAGGTTTGCGTAGTCTTTGTCATAACAATCGATTACCTCCAGAATGTGCTGCTTGCGCCCCGGCCCATAGGGCGATGAGATCAACCCCTCGATTTCCAGCATATCGGCACATACAAGCAGATGTACCATCGATTGAAAGTCATCGGGATCGGTGCCACCAATATCTGTGGACACAACCACACGCTGCCGTTCAGCAGAACCCGCACCGGTCTGCATTACCACCGAAGCAATCAGTGCCAATAGAACTACGTAACTCGACATCGATTCAATTCATTTTAAGTGGAATGACGGCCTGCAACTACTCAATGTCAAACACGATGCGTTGGTATCCGACTAACGGCGGCGTACCGTCGTCGGTCACTTCGAGAATGACTTGCATCTGTTTGCTTGGTTCGTCAGGTACAACGAAACTGGCTGCATCTAGCGAATCGCCGTTGGTGATGGCTACGGTTGAGTTGACAGAATCAGCGTCAGCGTATTGCCACCATGCATATCTCAAGTTGTCGCCGTCAGGGTCCGAGGCAGTGGCCGAGAGCATGACACT
Source organism: Njordella aestuarii (assembly GCF_056494165.1). Taxonomy (NCBI): domain Bacteria; kingdom Pseudomonadati; phylum Planctomycetota; class Planctomycetia; order Pirellulales; family Pirellulaceae; genus Njordella; species Njordella aestuarii. The sequence goes on along the minus strand of NZ_CM151397.1, from coordinate 3,342,235 downwards.
CTCTCCGGCTTTCACAGTGCGTCGAGCTTCGCCAATTACCCGTGCGACGGGTGCGTGATTGGCGTTGTTGAATTCGTTAACGCACCAGTCTAATCTTGCGGCAAAATCGTTCTGCGCAGCAGGGACCCACCGCCAAAACATTTTGTGTGCATCCCCGTCATCGGTAAGCGTTTTGTCGGTGATGTGATTCGGATGTTTTTGCGGATCGTCATAGGCCCCTCGCCCACCCCAACCGCCCAGCGTGTAGTCGCGGTCTGCATGCAGTCCGTTGTTCACAAGAGTCAGGAACGAAGGTGTGTCCCCTTCGCTGATATACGACTGCGGCGTTAAAGCGGCCAGCGGACCATGTCCATTCATGACATGCTCATTCACCCAATCGGGATTCATAAACGCCTGGATTGCTTGCGGATTTGCGATTGGCTTGTCTTTTCTTCGTGCATTGTCGTAACTCTCATAGTCCCAAACGTCGTCCCACTTATACGCTTCATAAATAAAAGCTTCGGGAATGTTTTCCTGAATCCAACTACCTCCTCCATCTTGATACCAGATGCAATAGATGCGGATACGTGAGGCAGCATATTCGAACTTCTCCTTAGAGTATTCGGTCTTCAGCTTCCACAACGCGGAAGCCGTAGTGTTCGCCCCACCCCAAGATAGTACATGCACTGGTCGCGGGTCATCGTCGAGCAGAGTGTCGATGATGAGTTGTGCTCCTGCGGTGTTTTGAGTTTCCATGGCTGGCGGAGCTACATACAAATCATTGATGTTCTCATTGCCGATTCGCAGAACACTTCGGATCGCATTGGCGTCAGGGTAGGCCGTGTTGTGTTTGCGTAAGTTCGGCAACACATTCTCGTAGGCATGCATTTGTTCCTGAATCCAAAGCTCTCGACTGTGGCCGTTCTTCTGGAACTTGGAGTTCACTTCCACGATGCCAGCGATATCGAAGTCGCAGGAGTAAAGCAGAAAGCGAATCATGCTACTGCGATCATCCACCTCGCCATCGGTGGTGGCAATGACACGTGGCTTTTGCAAAGTGTCTGCCGCAGAGGTGTCAGCTACGGTCGTAAAGCTACAGGCGGCTACGAGCAGTAAGCTGGCAAGCGACCGAATTCGAGCGACAGCGATCAAAAGAGCATTTCGGGATGAACTGCACATTTCATTGCGTCTCCGCAGGGAATGAAGGGAGTGATTCGTAGAGGTTATGTAGCCAGTCTCAGACGACCCGGATAGAACCGAGCCCCACTGGATTGGCTATTTTAAGCTCGTTTCTCAGGTGATCTCCCTAATGTGAAGCTTAAACTAACGATATTCTAAGGCGATGGAAGACTTGATACCACGCGGCCCGAGTTTTCGCCCTATGGTTTCACTTGCGAACCGTAGGCAGATACCATTCCACACTCTATTGGTAGATTTCTCGCTTGGTCAAAACCCGAAAGAACTCTTTGCGGCATGCGGCTAAGTCGGTTGCTTCTTTGGGAATGACTAGGATGCTCCCGGGTTGTTTTGCGGTACTCGGGCTGAATTGAACAGATTGTCCCTGGAATTCTGTGTCATAAACTACCGCGTTCGTCCAGCACCTCGGCTGATACAACCAGACCAGTGGCGCGCCGTCCCCAAGTTGGTTTGCTCTGCCAAGGTCTGTCTGTATGAACTGCTTCATGTCTCTTGCAAAGTCGTTGTCGGGAAGTACATCAAATTGCTCCGCTCGTAACACGGAGTCCTTGTCCCAAAAGTCGCCCCCGCCCCAATCCACATACCTACATCGTTGCGTGACGATGTAGACGGACCAACCGTCCTTGCCGTTGTATCCACCATTGACGGTCAGACCGAAAACAATCACGTTCGGCGCTATTTCTGGATTGGTAAGTAAAGCATTGGCGATGGTCGTTAATGGACCTCCAGCAATGATTACAAGTGGCCGTTCAGGGGTACAACTGCTTGCTTCGGCCACAATCAACTTACTGCCGGCAGTCGGATAGGCTTTGGTATCTTCGATACATCCACTCGCAGGACGCTTCAGAGCGGTATCGGAGCCGATCGTTAAATCAGGGATGTTCTTCAATCCTGAATCTCTAGCTAATTTGAGAGCTTTGTTGGCATCATCAATTGATTGCTGCATCGTGTACTGATAACCCTTCTGCCAGTCCCACATGTCGCGAGAGACGATGTTGCCACGCAGGTTGGCTGCACCGAGGCTTGCCTGTGCCCAAAGGTAGTTGTTATCAAAAACGTCAAACCACCAATCATTGTCGTACAGGATTGGATTCCCTGGACCAACGCCCTCAATCTTGACCGCTCCATTGAGGACTTCAAATGCAGGGGATTCCGCTGCGAGTCGCTCTGCACCGAACGCGAAACAAGTCAGCCAGCAGAGCGAACGAACGAAAGTGAAAACCTTTACCATACGAATGAGCTGATCGAAACTGAGGTTAGGCAATCGCCAGTGCGGTGTTGCAGGAGGCCGCAGGTCTGGACATCATAGACCATCTAGCGCTAGGAGCAGCGATTTGCTTGGCCTCGATCTCAAACTTTCATCCCTACATGCATCGTCGTCACTGAAGAGACTTCCCGCAGCGCGACTTGGCTAATACAATTGCAGGACTACTGATGTTGTTCTGCGGTAATCGACAGAACGATTGGAGCCGACTCGTCCTCACCTTTCCTCAGCTCAACAGACTCAATCGGCTCGCGCCGCTTAGGCTGAATAGCAAGGTAACGAACTTGCCTGGTGCCTGCTGCAAATGCATAAGTCGATTTCGGGACGTCCGACTTGCCGGCAAACGACGCGATGTGCACGTTGTTGAGCAGTTCGTGGTCCTCAGATGCACCATCTTGATAATGAAGCCGGACAACAATACTGACGGTCTCGCCTTCGGTTCTTGGATATCCGTAACCACTGATCGCCCCAAGTATGTGAAGGTTCTTGACAATCATATTGCACGGAAGCGTGACCGAGCGAGGCATCTTTGGCGGAATGACGCCAAGGCTTCCGTTCAGTACTACGATGTTGGCGCGTTGATCACCCTGAGGGTCCACTAGCTGGAATGGGATACCCTCAACTTCACGCTGGCCCCAGCTTTCCAGTTCTATTGTGTCGGGAGCCCCTTGGTCGTCAAACAGTTCCTTTGTGCTAACCGCGTTGGCAACTTTGGCGATTGGCAAGGGAACGAACCGGCCTTTGTTGGTCAGGAATTCTAGCATGTCCGTCATTTGGGATAGATTTAGAAGTTGTTCTATTCCATCCGGCATGACGGACTTATTCGATGAAGTAAGCTGTTCAATGTCCTCTCGGGATACCGATTGTTTCTTTCCCTCGGCGTCGATCAAATCAACCGAGGACAGGGACTCGGCGGCGAGCATTCCGGTGAGAACTTTTCCGTCCACGGTCAACAACGTGTATCGGCGAAAGTTTCCTTCGACGCCGCGGCTGGGGTCAAGTATGTGGGTCAGCAGTTCTTCTTTGGGGTGAACTGCCATGCCGGTCAAGTCCGGACCAACCTCATTACCTTCTCCCGAGTGCTTATGGCAGATGGCGCAATTCTTGGTAAACAATGCCTTTCCTAGCGCTACGTCACCGGTCGCGTGTGCAGCAGCCAAGTATTGGTCGATAACTTCCTGTCGCGCAGAATTGACGGCACTTCCCGCCGCGTCCATCACCTGCTGAGCTTGCTGACGAACAAGTTGACTAGGGTGGTTAATGAGCGTTTGGCGTTGATCCAACGAGAGATCCCCAAAGCCGATTTTCTGTTCCCGAATTGCATTTAGCAATGCCAACGTGGTGCTGGGTTTGGTCATAAGCACAGCCACGATATCATTGCGTTGCGCGGGAGTCATTGTTGGCCAGACGTCGAGCAACTGCGTGGCCACATTTTCAGCGGTTGTGTTCGCGAGCAAACGAATAACTCCGGTGGAAACCTTCGGAGCAAGCTGAGGTGACAGCCGTTCAACTAAGCTGGCTACCGTTTCATCTTTGTCTGCAGAAATTGCCAACCACTCTTCCGCAGCCGCAACGCGATCTTTCGCATTCAGCGCAACGTCATCCACCTGGGTTTGCAGATGCTCAGCAAGGGCAGCAGAGTATTTTCCTAGTTCCTTACTTCCGAGCAACGCTCCGAGTCGCAACAAGGGACCAATTTCCGCGACGGGTGTCGACTCGACGGTAGCAACTAGTGCCTTTTCGGTGTCGGCGTTGATATCGCTAGGTTTCGATGCGGCGGGCCATCCGGCAACGAGTCCTTCGATCACAGCTTGGCGTACTGATGCCTTGGAGCTCGCGATCTGGGTCAAGAGCGTTTCTAGGGCGGTTCCTTCAAGCCCCGATCGCGCAACGTGCTCACCGACGACTCTCGCGACGTTAGTCCGAGTCTCATCGCTGGCCGAAACCTGCGTTAAGAGTAGATTAGCAAGGAACGAGTGGGAATGAGCGGCGCCGGCGAAAACAATGCCGTCTTTCAAATAGCGATCTGCGAGCATATCTTCATCCGTTGCGAGGCTGGCAATGGCTGCGCCAGCATTTTCGTTGGATGGCATATCCGCTAACGCCATCAATGCAGCCAAGCGAACTTGCATGTCCGAGTCGGCTATAAGCTTCGCTTCGAGTAATGCTTGAGTCGATGCGTCGGCCGCTGGAAGCACCAGAGCAGCGTTCCGGCGCACTCCTGCAGCAGCATGCTTCAAAGCAGACGCGGCAGCTTGAAACGCCTTACCTTCCGCTTTCGAAAGCGCTCCGAGTCCATGTAGCGTCCAGAGTGCATGAATTGCTCCTGCGTTGTTACCGATATCATCCACCGAAGGATTCTGAATCAGTTCAATCAACTGGTCAACGACGTCCCAATCCCCTCTTTCAACAAGCAAGCGTTGAGCGTGCCGGCGCCAGAGACGGTTTGAGTGAGACAAGCCTGCGACCAGTGTCGAAGGTTTGGCAGAGTCAAGCGCCGGAGGAATGGTGGCATCGGGCTGGCCTTCGTCGCCATCGTATACAAGTCGATAGATCCGCCCATGCGATTTGTCACGCAGATCGGATTCGTAAGCGTTCCCCTTGCCGTTCTTGAAACCGTTTGGAACAGGATTGTGCTGCACAATGAAGTTGTACCAATCGATGATCCAAACGTTGCCATCCGGGCCAACCTCGGCCATGATCGGTGCGCTCCACTCGTCGTCGCTGGCCACCAAGTTAAACGGATTATCTGCTTTATAGTTCGCCCCATCGCGTTCCAGCACATAAGTTCCTACCAAATGGCCGGTAGGACCGCAAACAAAGGCAACACGATTCCACCAGCTCTTGGGGTAGGTTCGAGCCGTATAGAGCGCGTGTCCTGCTCCTGCCGTGTAGCCGCCGTGCCAGTCGACTTGTCGGACTTTCTCAGTGATTGGGTCGAACAAAAAATCACGCGCAATATTCTCGGCGACTAGTTGTGGTGTCCATCCTCGAACACTTTCATAGTAGCGGTTTGGAATTGGAACGAAAACGCTTGGTACTCCGTTCGCAGTTGAAGCAAACACCAAGCCTTCTTCGCTACTGCCTAGTCCCCAACTGTTGTTGTTCGTCGAACGAATAAACTCGACGTTTGTAACTTCAGGATGCGCCGGTGTTCCGCCAATGGTGAAATTCCAGGGGCCTTGGCGAAATCCAGGGTGCTCGCCACCAGCGTACTTAGGTTTGGAGTCGTTGTAGCCTTGCATGGACCAATAACGATTATCGAGTCCGTATTGAAAATTGCTGACTCCACCATGCGTATCGTTCATCGCCCAGCCAGTTATCAACACTTCGCGTTGGTCTGCTTTGCCATCGCCGTCCGTGTCGCGCAGGAAGAGAGTTTCAATACCAGCTTGAATGACAATGCCATCGCGGCAAAATTCGATTCCGGTCGGGATGCTCAAGTTCTCTGCGAACACCGTAAACTTGTCTGCACGCCCGTCGTGGTCGGTATCTTCGCAAATGCGAATGCGGTCCCTTCCCTCCGATGGAGGCATTAGTTCGTTAGGATAATCGACGGTTTCCGAAATCCACAGCCTACCGCGGTGGTCCCAATTCATAGAAATCGGTTTGGCTTGCAGATCGGACTCGTCTAAGAACAGCTCGAGATGAAAGTTTTTGGGCACGACATAGTGCTTGACCGATTCCTCAGGAGGCAACGGCTTTTGCATTTTCGTGATAATGTCGCCCTGAGTTCCCCACTGTTGATTGGGCAAGTAGTTAGGGATCTTCGGCCCTACTTCTTCGTATTCAAACGGAGCGACATCGGCGTTTGGCGCTGTCATCTCGGGTACAGGGAATTGTTCTATCGATGCAACCGCAGGCGGGGTGAACACGCTTGCATCGTCGGCTAAAGCATTAGACGAGAGAAAGAGAAGCCAAGCTGTCGCAACACTTAGAATTGCAGTGCGAACGGTCATTACTTTAACCTTTAGCGAGAAGTAGAGGAGTTCATGCGGCGGAGTGCAGGTCGAAATATTCTAGCTCGAATGATGCACCGCCGAATCGAGCGATCTTAGTTCCGAGACTATCACGAAAAAGTCACACATAGCTTCCTCATTGTATTCACAATCCGAGAGAAGTTAATAAGCAGAAGTCTATAGTTTGCCCGTCAGTTTACAACTACCGCCTCGCCGTTCCCTTCGTCAATAAAACCAATTTTAACGCCGTTCAAATCGAAGGTTTTGTGCTATGACCGGTGAAGCGAACAGGGAAAAAGGGGACAAAGCTAAGAAAATTCGTTCAAACATTCGGAGTCCTCGCAATGACCATTTTCAGTTCAATAACATTGGGGCTCTAAGTGTACGGCCAGCATCGCTTTTGCATACTGACCTTATCTGGAAAGCGGAAAGGAGGTCGTGATCTGGCTCGCATTGCAGAAACCTCTCCGTGGACAAAACGATGTTATTCCTACGTATTAACACCGAGATCATCTTGATTGGACCAACCTTCGATGAGCTCTCACTTCAACGGGAAGCGAACAGCAATATCGTCTGCGTCGGACACTATTTGTTCGCGAAGCGGCCGTTGACTCAACGGCGGAGTGCCTTTAATAAACTGAGCCTTAGAAAGAGCGAGGATCTCATGGTCCGATCCATAGGCCATGAGGTCCAGACTATAGCCATACAGCGTGGTTAGTTGCTGATGGCAGCCCCAGTCGTCCCGACCGTTGCGGCCTTTCGAGTAGAGCAAGTAGCCATCGGCACTTCGACGGAAAACGAGCGGCTGGCCATGAAAGAAGTCGCGTGGGACGCTTGGAAGATTGTGCGGCACCAATTCTTCCAACGACTCCGGGAGCCGTCCTGCATTCTCTGCCCGATACTCCGCGATCGCCACGACAACTTGCGTCAGCTGGAGTTGAGCATTGCTCCGTTCTCGAGCCTCAAATAACTGATCGATATCTGGCGTCAGCAAAAAGGCTTCGAGAAGCTTGCCAGCCTCGTCGCGGTCCTCGTCTGTTTCGCCATAGTCGCGCACGATCTCCGCAAGCGACCGGCGAAACTCGGCCTGGGCCTTGTCAACTGTCGGCATAGCGACCAGTCGCTCTGCATAGCTAGAGGCCGATTCTGCGCGGTCCATTTCATCGCAGCAATTATTTAAATTCTGCATCACCGCTGTCCAGTCCGGCGCCGACCTTGAAAATTTCTCAAAACCCTTTTTGAAATACGGAGACAAATCCTCCTCATATTCTCGCCGACCGGAAATGAATAACGCAAGATCCAACCCGCTAAGCCGTTCGCGATTGTCTCCGGTGAACATCGGCGGCACGGACAACTCTGGGTTCGCCAAAAAAACCTTTATCTCAGAAGCCAACGCAGCCGAGATCGAGTGTTCGCAGAGAGTGTGGACCCTGTGCCAAATGATCCCGTGGATTGCGATTCGTATGAAGTGTCCGACATCCCCTGCAGAATCGATCCGCCTGCTCAACAAAAGCCCAACCAGTAGGTCTTGCCAGGCCCCTGATGGATCCCCCTCGCCAAGCTTCAGCATGGCGCGCGTGGCCAAGTTGCGTGCAACAACGCGAAATAAAGCGATGGCGGCCGGACGAACCGAGGTCAGCGGTTTGTTTCCTGCGAGCAGGTCGGGCTGCGGCAGGTAGAATCGCTCGCGACCGGCGGCTTCGTAGATTAGATCGAACTCGGCGGCGTGATCGTCAAACCATTGAGCGAGCTCGGGTGCGTCCAAGCGGGTCCAAGGTCGGTTGATAAAACGGCTAAAATGAAGGAAGAGTTGGATATTGATATCTTGCTCATCGACTGCGGTTTCTCCTGAGTATTTACCGGAAGCGTTCTCGCCTAGGTCTGACCGTAGCTTTCTAAACCGCTCCCGTACCCCGTTTTGCAACATTTCGAGATTGCGATCGCGGTAGACCTTCCAATGAGCCGACTCCAATTCTTGGAAGTCAAAACCGGTTGCCCGTTGCAGCGGTTCGATACGCAGCTCATGTGCGACCACCCGCTGTTCGGGTTCCGTCATCCCACCGGGCCAAACTGCCATGAGGAATGGGACTGCGCCGTTTTCAGTTGGATCTACACTCCGATCCTGCTGACTCAGTACAAATTTCTTGTAATCGGGGTAACCATCTTCTGCCAGCGGCGTGGTGAGGTACGTTGTCTCTCGCGTTACTGGAATCTTTTGCGCAAGCGTTGGAGTTGGAACAGCGAAGCATAATGCAATCGCCAAAAGTGTATCAACGCCGATAGCAGCTTTAAGTTGAACCATTCACCCTATCCAATTGCGATAACTAATCAACATCCATATTACAGGACCAGGTTTCAAGCTCTTAACTTGAAGGCCGAGGCAAACATTAGAGTTGGAGGAATCCGTTGATGCAACCAGTGTTCTTTTTTCGCTTCTAAACGAAGAACGGTTGCAGGCCTCCCACGCTTGTTATTGCAGCGAATAACAAAGCCCTTTCGTAGTACCGCCTTTAGGCGGACCCAAGCGCAACCAAACGAATCCGCTATAACACCAGACTAGAATCAACCAAACCACAAGTACTCGCTAAAACTACCGAGCGATACTATTTGTTCTTCATCTCCGTCGCCGCTTGCTCGGGCTAATTCCGTCAGCGTCGCCATTTGTGATGCTAAATGTATGGATCGGAGGGAGAGTTGCGCCGTTAAGCGATCCCGTCAGCGGTGAAAACAATGATAGCCTGGATCGCGGGTCCATCTTCAAGATCAAAATGGTGCAATAGATGAAAGAAACGGCAGACCGTTTGCTCGGTGTGCACAGCTTTGTTAGAATCATCCTCACGGTCGGCGTGCGGTCAGAGATCGAGAGACCTTTATGTCGACCGTAAAAAAATACTACGCCATCGACGTAACAGGACCCCGATTATCAGCGATGGAATTGAAAATCTAATTGATATCGGAAGGGCAAGCTGTAATTGAGCATATGACCAGTCGCGCACGAATCCGGCAAGAATACAGCCAGACATGGTGCCCGCGACGCAACAAAGCGGTGATAGAAGCAAGTCTCTTGTCACCAAAACCGAAACAATAGCAATTGCGGCTGTTACAACCAGTTCCGGCCATGCTCCATAAGACGTTCCAAGTAGAGCTTCATCAGTGTACGTGTAAGTGAGCGACAAAATTACGGATGCGCCTAGAAAGTAGAGCGCGTGCCGTCGTGTATATCGAATTCGTCGGACACCACTATCTGATTTGCATACTACAGTTGGCGGTGAGTAGGGATTAAATGGTTCCATCAAACTTAAGGGCACGCTTTGAACTCGAGGACCGAACGAATCTATGTAAGTCCTTTGATTGGGTAGGAGTCATCTGATTGCAATCTCGCGACTCGGGTCCGTGAAGCCGAGGTGCTTGTAAAATGCTCGTTTGCAATCATCCAACCCCAAGCCTATGGATTGTACACCATGAAGAGCTCGAAATAGACCTCGGTAAGTTCAAAACATTGTGCTGCTTTTTTTGAATCCGAAACTCGGAAACTTCAGTTTCTCAGGTGCTGCCACCGAGCGAACGAACCTCACCACACAATTCATTAACGCAACGTTGACCTCAAAACGCAACGTTGACGTCTCGTCCACGCTCCCTTCTAACTCACTCATCAACCGGCCACTTCGGGCCGACGCCCTTAAACGCGGGTTGCCAGCCTAGATACTAAGCCGGTGGCTAACAGCTACTCAGGTGAGATTCACACTCACTCGGCTTCAACTATTTCCAGTTCGATTCGTTCACCGCTTGGTTCGGCGTCGTTCTAGAGCGGAAATTACTAATTCTCGTACGTCCATGGGAAGCCGAGCAAGTTGCCATGCCTGCTCTTTGTCGGCCGCCCCTCCTGCCGCCTCGATCGCCTTCGCGCCATAGATCACCGGTCCCAAGCAATGATCGGCAAAATGGGCCGTTGCCACGGCATGGCCCGCAGCTCGAGCAACTGCGACTGCGGCAGCGTCTGAAGTCTCACGGGCCGCAGCATGTGCCGCGACGGCCGCTCGCTGGGCAACGCCGGTTTTGATCTCGCCTCGAGCCCACGCGCGTCCGATTTCAATAGCTTGTTGCGGCCGATCATCTGAACTGTGAAGCTTGAACAGCGGAAGTAAATGTTCCGCACAATCCGCGGCCCAAGCCGCGAGTAATCGATGCTCGGCAATAGCTAATGGCCCGCCTCGATGGGCCGCGACAAATCGCTTGTCACGCACAGTAGATCTCCGTCGCCGAACGAAGGCGATAACTAGGTGGCTGCAATTGATCTTCCGTTCGCAAACGCTCTGCCCGCCACTCCGTGTTCATCGCTTGGTTACCAGCCGCTCGCTTTGGTTTGAATTAGAAACAACGCATAGCTTGAAACCATAACCGCAGCGCCACAGTGTCCGACGACCAGTATTGGGTTGCTGCTCGGACTGCAGAAGAGCAGCGAGAACATTGTCGCCCACGCGAAGTTCCAGAGCAAGCTGAATGCCCAGAATGTTCGTGGATTTGCCTAAGGTTTACCCATCGCGTTCAAAACCCAGAGCAACCAGACAATTCCTCCTGGAATGAAAACGATTTAAATCACCGACGGGAGAAATATGGTACCCGTTAGTTCTAAGGGGCGACGAGCGAGAGCGAGTTGGCCCGTTCCCTTCCGCCTTCGCTCTTAATAAGGATGAGAATGAAACCAATTTTGCTGCGGAATCGATATGCATGCCAACAGCATGTTCGCCTGCGTGGTCGACTCTCTAGGACAAAACGACTCCACGCGAACTTACATACCCGCGATACTGCGTTTAACCGCGTGCCCAACGGGCCGCGCTCGCCTTGTTGGGTGAGCACGTGGTCTGAGTCGCGCGAGAGCGTGGCCAGGAGCAGTTCAGCGACAAGGAAGCTCGCAAGTTAACTTCATGTCCGAATCGATAATGGTTCATCTTGCAGAACGAAAAGCCGCACCAGGAGTAGTGCAGGAGATGATTTGTAGGTTGATCCTCGGAGCTCGACAAAAGAGAACTTAAGAACATCAGCTTCGGCGCGAGTTCAAAGGGTTGGCAAGCGAGAGCGAGTTGGGCCGTTCCCTTCCGCCTTCGTAAGGACGAGAACGAAAGGCAAAAGCGGAAGGGAACTCACGAAACCGAGCTACAAAAAATGGTCAACTTTTACCGTGGCTACCGGTACGAACCACTCGACTTCAAAGGCCATGTAGATGTTCGTCGCGATCTGGCAGCACATTGATCATATTGCCATCAACAATATCTCCGTACTCGCGACTTGAATGCGTCCGGATCGTTGTGAATGTCCTCGCCAAGGTTGTGAATGAAGCAATCACCACCATCCTCATGATAATTAGTAATCTCATCCATCGTTAGCGCAATCTCGACGCCGTACTGTCCAACTCGTCCACACAATACATTCAACATATACAAGCCATCGACCGTGCGACGTAGTTGGGTTCCGTACTCGTGGTACAGCACTTCGTCGCCGTCCGCTCGCTGAGGCATTATGTCCGAATACCGCGATGAACGGTAATCGACGTTGTTACCACTTCGTGTTCGGAGTCTTGGCTTTTCTTTACGCATTTAGGAATGTCGACGAACGCATGCGGTAACTCAGTCGCCGCGTTTGATGTTGACGTAGTAACGTCGCTGTCGGCAACTTGGTTTCATCGCAATGATCCCCATCATGGCCTGCTTGGGTGAGGCAGTTTTTCCAATACAGCCTGAGCCGTAAAACACTCGTCAATGGAGCTTACACTCCAAAGCGAAATCTATCGCTGTCTAATAAACTGTTTCACCCTCAACCCAAGAAGACACCCACGATGAAATTCTATCAAACTCAATACCAATTTTACTTCGGAATCGACCTGCATGCCAACAGAATGTACGCCTGCGCGGTCGACTCTCTAGGACAAAACGACTCCACGCAGACTTCCATACCCGCGATACTAGTTTAACCGCGTGCCCAACGGGCCGCGCTCTTAGCATCCCAGCGCGGGGCGTTGCCCACGCGGTTAAACGAGTTGCATCGGTCGTTTAACCGCGTGCCCAACGGGCCGCGATCGCTAAGTGAGCGTTCCCACTCTTGAGATAATACCCACGAAATTCCCTGATGAACCTAGTTCTTTGCAGCAGCCGCAGACCGACACCGAGCAATGCTTCACGGCGTTGTTTGGCAGAGCACCGGTAGATGTTTGAACGCAACCGCCTTGCTGGGAAGCACGTGGTCCGACTCGCACCGGCGAGCGGGGCAGTTCAGCGACAAGGAAACGCGCAAGACAACCGCTAGCATCAGTTCGGCCCGCGAGTGGACTCCTCCCAGGAAAAGCCAAGCCAGTACCGTAGCCAAAGGAGTCGGGTGACGGAGTGCAAGCTCCGAGCTCGACAAAAGGGAACAAGAACAACCGTTTCGATCTGAGTGATAGAAAAGTCGGAATTGATTCGAGTTGGTCCGTTCCCTTTCGCCTTCGCCCTTCACCAACGCAGCTGTGAGTGAAGGGCGAAGGCGAAAGGGAACTCACGAAACCAAGCTACAAAAAAATGGCAAACTTTTACCGTGTCTACCCGTACGTACTACTTGATTTCAAATGCCATGTAGTTGTTCGCCCCGGTTTTACCCGTTTAGCACCCGATAGCGGACTGTTCTTTTCTGACATTTTATCATGGAGTGCACCTGTGGCATACGACGTCGCGATTTTTCTTTTATTGTTGCCGTTTCTTGATCGCCAAGAGGACATGGGACAGTAGGACCACCGCAAGTACACAGACAGAAGAATAGATCAGCCCTGGTAACCAACCAGCAATGATCGACAGTCCTGGAGCCATGCTGTCGTATTCGGGATCCGCTGCCAGATTGTATTGACTACCGACAATCATCAGCCCCCAGAACGCAACTGTGCCGAAGCAAATGGCTAGTGGCCTGCTACGAACTCTGATCGCGAACCAAAGTGGTATTGTTAATGCAAGTAGACCAAAAATGGCATCCAATTGAATGTGTCCCTTCAATAGGCGAACTATTCATTAAAAGCAGCCAGCGCGTGATATCAGGCTGTACGACTGCGTGTTCCTCAGCTTCAGCCTAAATGTCTTTCATGACGCAGTCAACGCGATGTTACTGCGTTTTCCGCAGCTTGCGTGGACAATCTCAAATCAACAGTCTCCATTCGATTTTGTCGCAGAACGATGGAAATCACGCGGTTGCAGCCAAGTGATCTACCATCAGGACCCTCGTGTGCAGTCATGTGTCCCCCCATTCTTCGTCTTAGCCGAACAGATTTCGTAAGAACGACTTCTTGTAGAACGGTTTTGTTTCGTGGAGTAGGTACTGAGACACGCTAGTGTCACCCGGGGACACACGTATAAAGTCAACGATTTCATTTGCCGACAGTGTCTCTTTGGCAACCATTCCTGCATCACCAATGATCCTGTCCCATTCTGCAACGGCATCAATTCCAATAAGCGTGTGCGGCGCTTCGTCGCGTTCAGGATTATGAATGTAGGCCAAATACGCAGCCTTGACCACTGGCAGTTTGCGAAAGAGTCGAGATAGCGATTCTACCAATATTGTTGGGTATACAGCTGGCTGTCCAAGGAGCACCTGGGTTGCTTTCTCTACGGTGTATCCTTGGCCAGCGTGAAAAATGGAACCATCGAGAATGCTGGTAATCTCAGATGTGGTGAATTCTTTTCCGTATTCAAGATTCGGGTTTAGGACTACGTTTGCACCGCGAGTAATTTCAAAGAAGGCCTTCATGTTGAGGCGTAAGTAAGTTGCTTCTGATTGCAATGACTGCTGAAGACGCGGTAAAGACGAAAACATGGGAATCCAGTTTTCGCCATCTCGTTCCCATGATTGCAAATGAATTTTGCCGCCCTGTTGAACAACTCCATCATCAATTTCGAGCGACTCATCTCCCTCGTTAACGATGAAAATGTCGGAGACGAGTAGATCGCGATAAAATTGCGGTCGATGGCTGGTGTCGGTACTGGCTTTGACCAGCGAACGCTCAAGATCGTTGTTAGGCTGAAACATCATCATAACTGTAGTAACGACCAAAATCACCCGGTTGCCGCCCAGAGGTTTTGATGTAAGGAAACGCCCGATCGGCAACTCGGGTGCAGTTTTCGGTTCGCCCGCTATCTACGTGTGCCCGGTATACGCGTGAAACGTTGCGGTTTATCGGTTCGAAAACATTTCTCAATCCCCTTTTCCTCGATTGACTCAAGGAATTCCTTTGAATCGGCAGTTATAATCGGCCAGCGACTCTTCTTTTCATACGTTTGAATATCGCCCGCGATAGTTCCAGACTCAACCATTTGGAGAAACACATCATCGTTCGGATCAGCGATAAGCAGAACGTCATTGTCACGTTGCACTACGTAAGCGAACCCAAACTCTGTACCCTTTGATTCGACGCCGAGCATGCGCCCGAAAACGAATTCTCTTTCACCTAGACGAGTAAACGTGCAATCCATGTTTACAGCCGCGAATCCGATTTTGTCGTCCTCGCGATCAAGCCAACATACTATACAACCTTCATCCTTCTTAGCGCTAAGGCGACATAGTTCGCCCTCGGCGTTCTTCCACCAGCCAGTAAGTGTGTCTAACTGCTCACGTGACAGCGGGGTTCCATGAATCTGCGTCGTTGCAGGAGTGTGACATCCGATACAACATGCGATGAACATGATCAGATGCGAGAAAGCGATCGGTTTCATTTGCGTGTACACTCGTGGACGAACGAATTGCATCACGGGGCGGCGAGAGTTAACGTTGCATTCAAAATAGACTGGCCACCGCCGCTCCCCTACATGCGATGGTTCGCCGTGATCTTAGGTTTCTGTGATGTTCGATTCACGCCAGTGACGAGCCCATTTTTTGACGCAGCAAGTTGGAAAGTCGTTCGTCAGCGTCGTCTTTAAGAGCTCGCCTCGGGATAACCGACACATCGCGCTTGCCATGATACAGAATGTAGAATTCATCATCACGTAGCCATGAATCGTAAATTGACCATTTCAGCTCCGAGTCGATTTGGTCAGTTTGAAAACCGATCGCATCGTCCGAGAATCGAAGACGATACTCTAAAAGGAGCTTCGGTTGATAACGATAGATCAATTGTGGCAATATCACCACTGCGTAGATAACAAGCATCAGGAGTACCGAGCCGACAGCTATGAGCATCCACGCCAATCCAGGCATACTGGTCGAGCGCAGCAAATAGGCTCCGGCGAGAATCGCGACAGCGCTGCCAATGAGATCGCGTTTCAGCTGAAGGTTCGTCTTGTAATATCGACGCATAGCACTTATGTATTCATCTCGCGAAATCGTAAATGTGGCTTCGATGAGATCCGGCATTGAGCGATGTTCTTTTCAGCGAACGCGCAAGGTGACCCAGCACAAACCAAGCGACAATCGATCAGCAAAACCGTGCAGGTCGTCCGCCGGTGAACCATGTTGTTATCTTCGATTTGTAATTGGATCGCCAGCGAGCCGACGAAGGATAGTCTCGACATAGCGTACGTCTGCGATTGCAAAGAACCCATGTTCAATCGATTCGTGGTCTGTGTCAACCGAAGAAAAAACTACCTCGCGATCCAAAAGCAAGTATCCGGACCCGTTTGGCAATTGTTTTCGATGGATTATTTTAAGGTTTTCCGGTGTGAATGATCTAATTGAGGTGGGAATACCTGTCATTAGAAACGTCATCCCGCGTTTGAAAATGATGGCTCGTTGATCAGTTACGACATACGCAATTCTATATGTGCGAATCATAGCCAGTACTGGAGCTATAAACATAAGAAATCCCAGGATGATGAATGGAATTCCGAATAGAAATCCAAAATCTCTGCCTGCATTGAATTGAGGAATCTTGAAGCCCGCCATCCCTGTCATGACGAATAATGCGAACGCGGTCCAGGGTATGGAAAAAATGGTCATATGGTAAAATCGTCGCGCGTTTAAGCGCGCAATCGGTTGGCCAACCCAAACGATTCGCTCGTTTGTTTCAAGTTCGTTCTCGATCATATCTTGCATTGGACGCGAGATGTTCAAGATATCCCTTAAGTGGTTTCTTCAGGTCATAACAATTGCCGTGACCGGCCACACGCCAGTTCGGCCACAATGTCAGAAACGCCAGATCGCTGGCTCCGGTGCAAGGCTTTACTTTCTTATTTCTTTTTTCGTCGCAAGGTCAATCGGACCTCGTCGTCCATTTGTTTTTTATCAAATGATGATGGCGGCATGAAGTCGCGAAAATGCTGACCTTCACGACCTTGACCACAGTACATGAGCGCGACTCGAAGCTCGTCATCTTGAAGCCTGTGGATCCCAACAAACCAAAAGATGGTGATTTGGTTTTCAACATCAACAATCCTGTCCAAGTTCCGCGCACCGCGTTTTTGCAGCTGTCGATACGGATTTTCCTCAAGCGTCTTGGGAATCGCGAACTCAAGAGGCTGTGGCAGTTCTTTCGACACACCGGGACCATTTACGGTCATTCGTTGTCCGGTAATCGTCACATGTAGTTCCGGTGGCGTTTGATTTTTTCCCGAAGAATCTGATTGAGAAACGAGAATCCAATCGCCCTGAAATTTCTTATAGTGATTTGGTACATCGATTCCCTGAGACGCATGCGTCTCCTGCGCGACGACGATGCTTGGCATCGCCAAGAGGAGAATCAATGACACGAGATTCATCACACTGTTTCCGTAGGCGAACGATCAAAATGACGCGGTTGCGGCCGAGTGGTTGCCCACCACGAAACGCAAGACTCGCATCTCGCGTGAATGTTTTTGCTACCTCTGATTTGTCTCTGCCGCCATCTCCAATTGTTAAGCGACATCTCGTGCAATTGTGCGTACAGTTTTTCCAGTACCTGGAACGGTGTCATGCTCATGTTCGTCAATAACTTCATTACACAAATGGAGGTCGATTACCTTTGAGCCATCCAAATTGCAGTCGCAATCTAGTTCTATCAGTGTGCCGCTAGCGGAAAAGAACAAGCCAGCGAACGGGTTTACACCATGGGCATCTTGAGATGCGCTAATTAGTATCGTTTCCTGGGCTTCAATGCCTCGCGATTCGAGCAAGGAATAGGCAGCACTCGGAACTCATGCAGTCCTAACGCGAAAGCGAAGCGTAAGCTCCTTTATCGCTAGCGACTTCCGCCTATTCTCTTCGTTGGTGTTCAGGGTTTTGGCGGTAACGCCTGGCATCGCCGAGCACGAGGAGTTGACTCAACGCAAGTGAAAACTTTGACCGATTGTCGGCGGCCCGACGGACTGAATCGGGTACTCCGTCTAGAATTGCGTACGTGCCGGACTATTCTTTTGGCCAGTCTGGCAAGTCAAACTTCTTTACAACGTTGGCTGTGTGCTCGTCGTAATGCCGCTCCATTTGTACTAGCAATGCTTCGAGTGAGGGCCAATTGGTAGCCGGAAGTTTCGCGTCTAACGCAGTACTCTCTAACAAGTAGGCGTACCGTCGACAAAAATCATCAACCCTTTGCATGGCGCGAGCTTCTTCTTTGCCGCTCCAATCTGGATGACGCGCTTCGTATTCTGTTGGCATTTGCGCCGGATTCCAATCGAAGACCGGAATCGCGGGATCTAGTGCATGGTAGATTTGCGAGAAAAACAGTAGCTGTCGACCTGCCATGTGCTCGACGTTCCAACGCGGAGTATGGGATCCATTCGATGGTTTGAAATTCATTTGTGCCGTTGACAGCTTCCGAAACACGTCTTGGGAACGGCGATTGGCCGCTTCCATCCGGTCGAAGAGTTCAAGTAGATGGGCTGGAACAGTGGGTGGCTTCTCGAGCAGCACCGCAGGCTCGATGAGCTTGCGGCTCGAATCTTCGACATGAGATTGCCCTAGCGAGATGCAGGGAAATGCTGCCATCTCACACGCCAAAACGAGAATACTCAGCGGCATAAAATGAAACAAGTTCGACATGCAGTTCCTCTTCGAAAGACGCGATGAAACAGTTGGCTCAACGTAAGCCGCTAGCCTTGGAAACCATCATTGTAATCTTGTGCGAGGTCCTGGTGTTCAACGTAAGGACACTTCGACATTGCGATTGCTTTTCGAGCTTGCGCTATCCCGGAGTCGATAAACCAACGGCATTTCCGCGTGGAAGAAGTTCGTCGCGTCCGTCAGGCATGCAACAAAGGTCAATATTCTACGATTCGTACGGACGATGAATTTCTGAACACATTCTATCTCCCCTTACTCCACTCGGCCAAAAACTGCGCCCTCCAACGCGCACTTCAAAACCTGCTAATAACCATAGGAAGCAACCAAATGCACGGAAGTGAAATTCAATGTGGCTATCTTTATAATTATAAATGCGCATTATTTTGCTCTACAGAGATCTCCAAGGCCATACTCTTTGGAATTGAGTTCGATTAGTGGCGAGAGTCATAGTGCCGAACATCGGATCTTCGATTTTGGGGGCACGTGTAAAACAGGGCAAACGCATCTTAATTGACCGAAAATTATTCGTGACAGGCTTGCCAAAGTAAATGCTAGCAGCGAAAGATTTCCGAAGTGGATGATTCGTTCTCACGGAGGTCTTTATGAACAGCGTTACAAAACTGGTGCTTGCTTTGGAATCCATTCCTGATCCTAGAATCGAACGAACTCGCCTTCATTGTCTCAGTGATATCCTCACCATCGCGGTGCTAGGGGTTAGCTGTGGCGCTGAAGGATGGGAGGACATTGAGGACTTTGGAAAGCAAAAAAGGGAGTGGCTCCAGAAGTATCTCAAAATGGATAACGGTATACCTTCCCATGATACGATCGCTCGTGTTTTCCGCATTCTGAAGCCGGAACTGTTTCATAATGTCTTCCAAGAATGGTTAGAGCAAACCGCTAACACTGTTGATCAGGACGACATCATCGCCATTGATGGCAAAGCGCTGCGTGGAAGCCACGACAGAGCCTCCGCGAAACGGATGCTTCACAGCGTGAGTGCTTGGAGCAGTGCTCGCGGCTTAATGCTAGGACAACAGGCCGTTTCCGATAAGTCCAATGAAATCACCGCTATCCCAAAATTGTTGGAAATGTTGGAATTACAAGGAACTGTTATCACCATCGATGCTATGGGCTGTCAGAGTGCGATTGCTCAACAGATTATTGATCAAGAGGGCGACTATATGCTGGCGGTTAAAGGTAATCAGCCTAACTTGAACGCCCAAATAAATAAAGTCTTTGATGCACATCACCGTAATCAGAAAACTGATTGCCGTATCGCGTTATACGAAGACCAAGAGGTTGGTCATGGACGATCCGAGCATCGCATTTACTTTCAAGCGATGCTAAGTGACGCGATGCGGGATACCAATCCTCAATGGCGCGGGATGCGAAGCTTTTGTCAGGTCCTCAGCACTTCACAGCGGGACGGTAAGCAAGTCAGCGAGACACGCAATTACATCAGCAGCCTTGGACGCAACGTCAGGCGAGCGGCCAAGGCGATCCGCAATCACTGGGGCATTGAAAACAGTCTGCATTGGGTTCTTGATATGAGTTTTCGGGAAAACGAGAGTCGTATACGAAAAGATCACGGCCCTGAGAACTTTGCGCTGGTGAGGCGAATAGCGTTAAACATTCTCAAGCAGGACACTTCGGCGGGCAGTATCAAGCGAAAGCGCAAACGAGTTAGTGTAACTTTGTTTCTGTAAATTCAAGTTATCAGCTATGGCTCGTTTGAGTTCGTGAGCGCAGCGAACGAATGAAAACGAGCCATAGCTGGGTGGCCCTCTTGTAAGAGTGGGCCAGGATTGGTTTCTTTTTAGTTACCAGACTGAAAGGATCCCAACACCATGACCCACGCGTTCCAATCTAACAATACTCACGAAGCTGTCCAGTTGCTCGCCGAGCACGGCTTCGATTCCATGGCACAAGCGATCCAAATCCTCATGAATGAAGCGATGAAGATCGAAAGGACCGAATACCTCAACGCGGCCCCCTACGAGCGTACCGACCAGCGTAGAACCTACGCGAACGGGTTTAAGCCAAAGACCGTCGATAGCCGACTCGGGAAGCTCCAGCTCCAAGTCCCCCAATCCCGCGACTCCCAGTTCTACCCGTCGGCTCTCGAACGTGGTGAACGAAGCGAAAGGGCTCTCAAACTGGCAATCGCTGAAATGTACGTCCAAGGTGTCTCCACTCGCAAAGTCGCTGCTATCACGGAACAACTTTGTGGACTTGAGGTGACTAGCACTCAAGTCAGCCGCGCTGCTGCCTTGCTCGACGAAGAGCTCGAGGCCTGGCGGAACAGGCCCATCGGGCAAGTCGAATACTTGATCGTCGATGCTAGATATGAAAAGGTACGCGTTGATGGAACTGTCAGAGACTGCGCTATTCTGGTCGCTATCGCCATCTTGCCTGATGGTCATCGAAGCGTCGTCGGAGTTAGTTGTTCGCTCAGCGAAGCCGAAGTGCACTGGAGAGAGTTCTTCGAGAACCTCTTGGCTCGCGGAATGACCGGAGTAAAACTCATTGTTAGCGATGATCATTCCGGATTGAAAGCGGCGCGCAAAGCGGTCATGCCCTCGGTGCCGTGGCAGCGATGTCAGTTCCATCTCATGCAAAACGCTATGCATCATGTCCCCAAAGTCTCGATGCGCAAAGAAGTTGCTGATGACCTGCGGGCCGTGTTCGGTGCCAAAGATGCTGTTGCCGCTAGCCAAGAACTAAAGCGAATGGTCACAAAATATCAAACCGATGCGCCCAAGCTGGCTACATGGGCCGATAACAATGTCCCCGAAGCGTTCGCCATCTTTCAACTGCCAAATGAACATCAAAAGCGAATGAGAACCACCAACATGCTTGAACGTCAGAACAAAGAACTCAAGCGTCGAACTCGCGTTGCTACGCTCTTTCCCAATGAAGCCTCCGTCCTCCGACTCGTTACTGCCGTCCTCGTCGAACTATCCGACGAGTGGGAAACCGGAATGAAATACCTTACCTTTAACCCCTGAAATCAATCCGACTTTTACAGAAAACATGTTGCTTTATCGCAAACGAGCGGGTTGGAGCAACGAATATCTCGAAGAATTCCTCAATAAGCTTGAAGTTTAGATGCGTTTGCCCTGACCAGTTGTTAACTCAATTAGATTTTGACCCTGAGCTGCACTTAGTTACTGAAACCGCAACAGGATTGCTCATTTGGAGCGACAACGTTCATCGAACTTTTAAATCTTACATGCGGGATTCTTTTATTACTAAAAAGGAGGACGGATAGATAAGCTGCCGACAAACAACTTGCATTCGCAAATTTAACGATGAATTTCAAATCATCATAGATCAGAGCCCGATTTAGCATGATTCATATCGCAGATAAACTCCACGGTTTCTGTCACCAAAACTAAAATGTCGGGATTCGCTCAACGAAGACAAGCTTATAATTTAATACTCGTCCATTCTCGAATGTTACTGACTTGTTGAACGGTTGCGTGTGATTCACATTATATCCGCAACGGACCTCAATAGTAGCGTCTCCAGGCCGTCCTAGTGCTTCGAATTTTTCTTCATTCTCCATAAAGGAGAGGCAGCAATCAATTTTATGATTGAGTAAATCAAGGTGCGCGTCCGAGTCTCGTGCACGCAGTTGGCCAGAATCGAGTATCACGAATTTCACGCTAATACCCGGATCTTTTACAATCAAGTCGATAGAGTCACGGTCTTCTAACACGACAAAGCCTTCCGAGATTCTCAATTGTTAGTTTTAATCTTGACATATTGTTAATTAAACGGCATGACTCGCGTATGTCGCTACTCCCAACGCCCAAAGGGTTCACCTTCCCAAACTTCATGGGGAGCTTCGATTTTCTCTAGCAACGATGCCAGAACCTTCGACGGAATTTTGGGCTTGCCAGAATGCATCACTTGTAGGTCGTACAAGCAGTCTCCGGCAGGTCGATGAACCACATCGACTTGGACATCGGCACCTTGTACTTCTTTAAAAAGCAGAGGGAATCGCACGGTATGTCCATGGTCGGCCTCCGCCGGTCGTTCGTAAGGATCAAAGCCTTCACGATACATGAAAGCCGCGATTGTGCTTTCGTATGCAGGCAAAACCTCAACCAATGCGGAAAGCGTTTCGTAATAATCGTCAGGACAAACTGAAATCAAAGCGCAAAAGTCCTTAATACCTCGCTTGGCATATTGCTCAAAAGCAGAGCAGAGAGGTTTAGTCAATTGTGACGATTTCGCTTGAAATTCAGCCAACTGAGATTCTTTTAATGAAAACCATTCGACTAACGAATCTAGCGTCCAATCGGATGGTTTTTCATTTGGCTTAGACTTAAAACCTAATTCGATCGAAGCACCTGGAATTTCGCTCCACGGACTCAACAAATTGTGTCCACGCGCCTCCTTGTTCACCGACATATACCAATGGTTATCCTCTAGCACCAAACTAGCACTAACCTGACAATTATTCATATAGAAACTAACATTTTTGAGCCCCTTCATCGGCTTCTGCATTAATTGGAAGGTTCCTAAGAGGCTAACAAAAAACTGGAGTTTGAAAAAAGGATTTATAGATTATCAAAGATGCGAAAAGTAATGACGGCAGCGGCGAGTTTTGCCCAAGCATCAATCATGGTAGCATCTCGATCATAGCGAAAGCGAAGTCGTCTTATTCCTTTAAACCACGAAATGGTTCTTTCCACGACCCATCGTAATTTGCCTAGATGGCTGCCATGTTGCTCTCGACGCCGTCGAATCTTGGGTTCAATACCGATCCATTCAAGAAGCTTCCGTCCCGAGTTGTCGTCGTATCCTGCATCGGCGATGACTTGCTTGGGATGCGTTAGTGGGCGTCCCCTTCGACCACCAATCTGCGGAAATTCGACGACAGTTTTGACGAGTTCTTTCACGTCAGGCACATTAGCACCGACCACTCGAACTGCGAGAGGAACTCCGTTAGCGTCCACCATCAAAGTGTGCTTAGTCCCCGGTTTTGCACGGTCGGTCGGATTGGGACCACTCTTGGCCCCGCCTCCAAAAGCTCGCGTCAGAGTCGAATCGATAATCGCTACTTCATGGTGCAACCGCTTCGCTGCATTGAGCTTATTGAGAATCTTCTTATGGATACGCTCCCAAATTCCCGTGGACTGCCAAAGGCGCAAACGCGATCGAGCGGTCTCACCGCAACATCCCATCTCCAACGGGACATCTGCCCAGCGGCAGCCGGTCGTCAGCACATGCCAAATTACCCGCACTACCACCTCATGCTCGATCGGTCGTCGACCACCATCACTGGTAGATTCTGGCAACGGCGGCAGTTCAGCTAAAATGAATCTCAGTAAATCGTCCGGTATAATATTCTTAGCCATGATATTCTCCTTGAATTCATGGCTGGCGCAAACCCTGTGCCAAACGAACGTTAGGCAAGTTTTTTGTTAGCCTCTAAAGACAATTCTGTCGTTTTGGCTAATTGATCACAATCAAAAATTACTTCGTAAGAATCACAATTTTTACTTTTACTAAGACTTAGGCTATCCAGTTGTCTGGGCACTGAATACCAAAATCTCATACGATGAAATCCTTGTTGCGTATGCAGCGGCTTGCCAAGCTTCAACGGTTTCAACGCCGCTTTCATTTCGCTAAGTTCTTTGCCAGAGGAAGCCTTGATGGCTGCTGACGCAAACGTCCAGGGCATGTTGTTACCTTCAAAAAATGTTGATTGAAATTATATACCACGGTGTTCAAATTTTTTCGCTATCACGTTGAATGTAATTTTGCTTTTCAAGTTAGCGGCCCAAGTGGCACTCATGCCGTAAGTCTTGAGTAGCTCTTTATCATTTAAAACCTTGTCGATGAAAGCCTCCATACTTTCATCTAAGAGCGTGTCCCGA
This sequence comes from Njordella aestuarii, assembly GCF_056494165.1. Lineage (NCBI taxonomy): Bacteria > Pseudomonadati > Planctomycetota > Planctomycetia > Pirellulales > Pirellulaceae > Njordella > Njordella aestuarii. Next base: position 3,317,963 of record NZ_CM151397.1, on the reverse strand, counting down.
AATTAGTTTTGGAATTTTTCCAGCCTCTTCAACATCAGTGCAATCATCGTCATTTCAATCATGGCTTTGCTTGAGTCCGGATGCCTTTCGTAATCTTTGCTATGTCGACGGCAGCGATTGATCCATGCAAAGGTTCGCTCAACAATCCAACGCTTGGGAAGGATCACAAAACCCTTACTCTCGATTGGACGCAACACCGTTTGCAATTTAAAACTACATGTTCGTTTCGCCCACGTTGGTAAGCCGCTACGCCCGTATGCACTATCGCCGAATACTACCACCAGTTTCTTCACCCTATCTCGTGCCTTTTGTAAAACCGACTTCGCTCCGTCTTGATCTTGAACACCCGCAGCGTGAATACATATGGCGATGATCAATCCAAGTGTGTCGACGACCAGATGCCGTTTTCGGCCAGCAATCTTCTTGCCCGCATCAAAGCCGCGTTCATCGCCACCGACTTCTGTTGTCTTAGCACTTTGGCTGTCAATAATCCCTGCGGTAGGCTTGGGCTTTTTGCCAAGCGAAATGCGCACTTTCGCAACCAGAAAATCGTGGATTTTTTGCCAGATCCCCGACATCCGCCAGTTCCAGAAGATGTTGTAAACGGTTTTCCATTTGGGAAAGTCTTTTGGCAATTGACGCCACTGACAACCAGTTCGATTGATGAAAAGGATTGCATTCACGATGACTCTGCGATCAATAGGTTTGCATCCCAATGGGGACTGCGGTGGCAGAAAAGGAAAAAGCAACTGCCATTGATTTTCGGTAAGGTCGCTGGGATATTGGCGTTCCATCGCTATGACTCCGTATTCCGTTATGGGATTTTTTCACAACGGTTTCATAGCGATTTTTTTATGCACAAGTCAATTTCGGGACACGCTCTTAGGGCGAGTACGAGGTAGTCTTTTGAGTTTAGGTGGAGTTTTGTGTTTAGCTGTTGCCACGAGTTTCCTCTTTGTGATGCTTAAATAGTACTACTATACTCAATTGTACTAGCAAACAGCGACTTCGGCACGGTGCCCTACACGCTGGTTACCAGGCTAGATACTGAGCCTGAAGCTAACAGCTACTCGGGTGAAAATCACAATCATTCGTTTTCAACTAATTCTAGTTCGATTTGTGCATGTCATGGTTCTTGCGATTCACGTTGTAATGTGATTTGGGTGTCAGGGGTACGTGCCATATCCCCATTCTCATCTTCTGTGAAACACCCAACCAACAGGATAACCTCTAATCCCTCGTGTTTCATCAGGCGTTCCAGTACGCCGTTGGGCAGCGCTGAATCGTAAATTGCAAGGAATCGCACCGTTTTAACATCTCGGAGAGTTTTTTCTAGAACGAGAATTTTGGTGGATTCACGTTTATTGATCTCAACGCGTGCCAGGATTCGCGAGGTCATCCCGCAGTATTTGACCCAACGCAAGTGTTTAAGTTCAGCGAGGAGTCTCAAGTCAGCTGGCTTCTGCCCTAACGGTAGAGCTAGAGCGTCATTGTCTGGGTGCGGATTGGAAGTATCGAATTGTGCCTGCCAGTCATGCGGAATCGACACATCGGGCCCAAAGCTTTCGTGCAATGCAGGAATTGTAATCCCAATCGTGTCGCCAGATCCGTTTAGGTACGATTGCGCACCCAATTTTGCATGTGTATCATCTGCGAGACAAGAAGGAACCAGCAACCACAAGACTGCAAATCGAATGTAAAGAGAGTATGTGAGCATTGATCGATCCTTGATCGGAAGAACGCCTACCGTCACCGAGCATCCGCGAGTTAGGTCTTTCAAGTCAAAGCGCCCGGCAGGATGTTTCGGTGCACGCTTTTGTACGTCCGGTACCGCGATCACGGCGTGTCTGGTTTAAGCCGTGCCAACATTCTATTTGGGCCACGCAAATGCAGCAATCACGAGCACCATCCCAACAATACATCCAGCGGAGACTCCAACGATTGTAAGTGAAGTCATATTCGGTGCAAAGTCCAGGGGATGCAGTGGTTTGATCCAGTTGGCGACGAGTCCGCCGCCGATAGTTATTAGCGGGCCAATCAAGATCGAAGCCAATCCATATACGACCAAGGATTTCCGGCGATGAGCAATTCTGTAACTGTCATTGTTCGTGTTCGGAGCATGCGCTTGTTTTCCGGTCAGCGCTAATCCAACAATGACGACAATTGGCACTAGCAATATGATTAAAAAGCCAATTCTGTTCTTTTGGAGAATCAACGGCATTCCCGCAAGAAGTCCGAGCGCAGTTGCAACAGCAACCGCAAGAAGCGTCGGCAGGTTTGTACTGCGAGTTTTTATTGCGATGCCTCACAAACTTAACGGACGAACGGTGGGCGGCACTGGGGACGAAGGTAAAGGCCACCATCAGCACAGACGCTTTTGATTACTCCGGTGCACCACACGGTTTTCCGTCTGCTGGTGAATGAAGTTATTCTAACAGAGCATCGGAGGCTGGGGAATCAAACCGGTCTAGAAAGTAATCAATCATGGCGTTGGGATCAGACCAAAGGCAGACAAGAGGTGAACCATCAACACTCGTGACCGGAACTTCAGGTTTGCGTGTTACCGGGTCAAATTCCCAATCGATCTTAACCATCTTGCGAATCTGTTCGAAGTAGTCCGGTTCGTGTGCGTTCCATCGCAGTCTCAGATGTGGTTCCTCAAGATAAAGTTGTTCAAGATCTGACCATTCGTCGGGCCATTCGCCGTCATACTTCTCCATGTATCGCACGAGTAGCGTACCGGTGTCCCACGCGGCATAGGCTTCTGGAATGTGCCACCAGACGTAAACAATCTTCCCGACGTAGAATGTAGCAAATGATAATACTATCATCGCAATGGAGTAGGCGAACAATCGTCGTCGTTTTAGCGTCATCTCTTCACTCAAAAACGGCAGCGTTAACGGAGTCGCCGGGGTGGATTTGTTAGCAAGTCAGACAGCCACGGCTGCGCCCGTTTAACGCTTTGTTCTGCCGCTATGCGAGCATGTTCCGAGCGCGTCAACGACCTGCTGCTCATTGATCATGTCGAGCAGCAGTATTGGAGCTTCTCTGTTTGGACAGTACACCATGGTTGCGGGGACACTTAAAACGTTTTGTTCTCGCATGAGTCGTGAGACTTCCGGTGACTTATTGGTCCAATCTGCTCGTAGGAAGGAAGCGTTTGTTGAGCGACATGCCTCCTTGATCGTTTCAGAGTTCCGCACAAGATAATCATTCGTTTGTGACGCTAGAGTCCAGTTTCCAAAAACGGCCACCAGTACGGGTCTGCCTTCACCAAGTTTCGCTTCTAGTGTTTCAGGGTTGTATGGCTCATGCGATAACGGCATTGCATCTAGACGGTATCGAACAATCATAGCGGCGATCGCAATCAGAACAAAAAGCGGTGCCGCGGTTCGAAGGGTAAATTGCATTGGAAGATCCTGTACTCAAGGCAGAAAGGCCAAGTTCACTCGGTCGCGGCGAAAAAAACTATTCATCAGTAAACGCCCGACCTGCGTCTCCGGAGCATCCGATTGATACTCATCCTGCCCTCCTTGGGTGAGGCAGTTTTTCCATTACAGTCGGAGCTGTAAAACATTCGTCAATGGAGCTTACACTCCAAAGCGAAATCTATCGCTGGCTAAAACTGTTTCACCCTCAACCCAAGAAGACACGCACGATGAAATTCTATCAAACACAATGCCAATTCTACTGCGGTGTCGACCTGCATGCCAACCATGTACGCCTACGTGGTCGATTCTCTAGGACAAAAACGACTCCACGCTAACTTCCATACCCGCGGTACTAGTTTAACCGCGTGCCCAACGGGCCGCGTTTGATTTGTATGATGCGTTAGCGCGGGGCGTTGCCCACGCGGATAAGCGAGTTGCATCGGTCGTTTAACCGCGTGCCCAGCGGGCCGCGATCCCTTTGCTGATAGAGCACGTCGTCTCAGTCGCGTGAGAGCGGGGCCAGGAGCAGTTCAGCGACTAGGGAACGCGCAAGCCAACTACGACTTCGAATCGTCAATGAGTCATCTCCCCCGAACGAAAAGCAGTACCAATAGTAGTGCAGGAGTCGAGTTTTGGGTTGATCCTCGGATCTCGACAAAACGGAACTCACGCAACCGAGCTACAAAAAAATGGTCAACTTTTACCCTGGCTACCGGTACGTACTACATGACTTCAAAGGCCTTGTAGATGATCGCCATTCTTATCCAAGCCTTTCAAAGAGGCAATCAAGGTTTCCGTTGAACCGCGTTCGGATCCAAAAGAGTTCTTCTCAACCAGGATTACATCGTGCGCTTCCCATTCCAGGAGCAGGTTTCGATCGGCTTTATCGGAAAAGTATTTTTGCGTGGCGAACGATTGCCGTTCACGAAGTACGACGAGCGAACGTCGCCATGTCAAAAAGCATCCGTGTCGTGCGTTGGTGCGTCGGAATTTTATTCACTAACCTGACCTGTTGACGAATCGAATTCACTTACCATTTGCCAAAGTTGCAATTTAACCTTATCAGAATTGGAAACAGTTACTCGCGGCGTCGAGTACATCGGGATTGCCAGAATCGACTGCCGTTCTTCCGGATTCAATCGGCTTAGATACGGCGGTGGCGACGGAAATTTAACATCCGCTAATCGAATTTCTGCCGTTAGGTGAAGTTTCTTTCCAACCGTGCTCCTAAGTAGATCCATTGAGAAATCGCCTTCAACTTCACAAGCGTCTTCGTTGAATCCAACAATACGTCCCCTGAATTCAGGTCCAAGTTCACTACTGATCTCTTTCAATGGAAGGTTCAACGATTTGGCTATATGTGCAGAAAGCTCATGGTCCAAATAAAGAAACAGTTCTGTCCCAACTTTCAGCGGCTTTGGCTCGTCTGCCTTGACATACATCGACGGTAACATCGTTAGGCATGCGATTATGCTTTGAACCAATACGATACGCATCAGCAAACTCCATGATAGAATAACTATTCATCCCACGCAGCTTGCGTGCGATATCTGGCTGTGGGCGGTGTAACCGCAGTTACAGAGTAAATATCTATTATGGCGCAGTCAATGCGACGTTAATGTATCTTTGGAAGCTAGCCCGGTAGTCCATGCCACCGCGCTAGAAGGAATATTTTTCACCTCCATGCGAAATCGGGCGCGACGGAAAGACCGGCTGAAGCCGGAACTACGAACGGTTCAGAATAACGTCCTCAGGCGGAATCGAGCGCAAGGCTTTGCACTCGCTAGCTCGGGGGTTTCCACGGAGCTAACGAGCGCCTCGAAGGGTTCGTGTTTGCTCCCACAGAAATGCTTACGCGGCGCGGGTCATGCCGAAGCCGGTGATGGTGGTAGCAGGCGCACACATGGGATCGACTTGAGCTTAACAAAAGAACGCTGCATCGAACAAACAAATCATGCGCTCCGCCGAGACTCTGCGCCGATGGGTGTCGGATGCGAATTCGACGACCTTTCTGCAGTCTGAAGCTTTTATCATCAGCGCTGTCACTTGCTCGTTCCACAGATCGGGTAGGATTAGGTCTAACAGACTACCAGAAACCAGCACGGAGAAGATTCTGCTTGGGCCGCTGACGCGTTTACGGAAATCAACATCGACAATCATGATTGATTCGCCTGGCAATGACCAAACGCCGCAAACGTTGTGGTGCTATATTAGTTTACAAAACTTCACCATGGCGAAGGGAACATGAAGTACGCAATCCAACTCTTTACTCTCCTGTATTTCATTGCTGGCTGCATTGGCGTTGGCTACCTTACAACAGCCAACCTGGAATTGACCTCCGATGTCAGTCGCCTGGAAGCTGAGCTGGGTAAGATGACGATCACGGATCCCAACCGCATCTATCTCACCGAAATAAAAAATCCCGACGTTCCGCCCGAGATCGCTCGCCATCTGGAAGGCGTCTGGCAGTTTCGCTGTTACATGCCACCGGGATACGATTTCATACAAATGAGCGGAAGTGGCAACATTGCCGAGGAGGGGCTTTATCACGATGGTGGTTATGGTTCGAGCTCGGGCATGCCCAAGCCCGAAGCTGTCCATGAATTGATGACGGTGAGCCTTCAGAAGAGGGGCGAGCAACTAGTCATATTCGAATCTTTTGGCGGATCGAGTGGAACTACTTCGTGGAATGAATTGCAAACGGCCGACATCGGTGCCCTCGTAATCAAGCAGCTTGTGAAAAGTGAGCAAGGTCCGCGTTCCTTTGACAAAGATTCCATCTTGCCCATCCTAAAAGTGTACGATCCCGAAACGGCGCAAGAAAAAGAAGTTGCTGGCAAGAAACTGAGAACTTACAAAGGTGGGCTGTTCGTCATTTACCCAAAGTCTCGCTACGATCATTTCGAATTGTTACGAAGTGGCATAACGCCTGCTGACTTCGAGCCGAAGTGGCTAGCAGAGGAGTTAGGCGATGAGTGAAGCCAAGCCTGCTCGAACCGCTGTCTTCGTTTTTTCGCTGCGGCATTTGCTTACGCTCACCGCTTTGATTGCGGTAACCGTCGCATTCGTCTTGGCATATCTGAAAAGTTATTCGTTGTCTCAGCAGCAACAAGAGCTCTTATCTCTCTCTGGCCATTTGCACGCGTCGGCCAACGACAGATTAGCAGAGTCGTCGTTGCCTCGCGTGGCGGATGACTTCTATTCGTGGCAAGTTAGCGTACCGGTTGGCAATGAATATGTCCTACAGCTTGGCATCGGGCCTCAGTCAGACCAGAGCGTTCCGCAGATCGTTGGTAGTGCGCCGCTTTCAGCCGGGTTGCATCGAGTGACATTGCACACGGGCGATTCGCCGAAGGAAGAGTTTAACTATGTGGTCTATGTTGATGGCAAGCCGTTGATTGAAAAAAAGATGGGCAGCGACTGGCTGCCGGGTGGATGGTCGTCAGCTCGTGGCATCAGTTGGCCGAGTCGATGGAAGCGATTGCCTGCACCTTTGCAACTAGGAGGACAAAGCTATCTACCGAGGCGCGATTTTGGACCTAACAACTACTTTAACGGACAAGGCGATAGTTTCGTCACCCATCTTGGTTACCGATTATGGATTGATCAAGCTGCGGCGGATTATCCAGCATCTTCACCGTTTTTGGGATTGCCGGAAGACCCAACGTATGAAGGAATCGGACTCAGTAACGGGCTCCGGTTCAAGGCGATTTCTTCAAACTATGAATGGCAGTTCACTCGACCAAGCCTCGAGTCAATAGCCCCGCTTTTACGGATTGAAAGTGAATTTGTCGCAAGCGATGGGCGGAAGCTTTCAAAGCTGAGCCAACCACTGCCTTATTGGGAAGTTCGCAACGAAGCGACTGGGAGCGACAAGATTGAATGGAACGCCGATCCAAGCGTGACAACGCAAACGGCATTTCTTCATGCAGTGTCGAACGCTCCGAGTGAACTGCAGCCGGTAGTTGAATTGAAATGGGATACCAACAGACCGGATGAAGTTGGTTTACGGCTAGCTGACACACCCGCGAATGAGTTGATCGTGCAATGGCGGCTTCGGATTCTCGATGGCAGCCATCACTTGTGGCGAATGCTAAAGGATGGCGAGCGAGCTTGGATAACGCCCGACGATGTAATGCCCTTAAACGAAGGCAATGTGGAAGCGTCGGAGAATCAGTCGCTTCGACCTGCAAAGATCGAATTGGCGCAAGATTCATCGGACAATCATTCTTTGGAATGGCGCACGGATGAGGCGTTGCCACTGCAGATTGCTGGACGAGGCAATAAGAACTATCTGAACATGAATCTATATCGAGGGTTGCCCGCTACTTTTGGAATTCAGATCCCTCGCGAAATGAAGCCAAGCATTTCAGTTGCCATTCAAGCCAACCACACGCAAGTTAGTAAGGCGGCGTTTCCCGGAGGGCCTGTTTTTGAGGAGATCCAAATTGATGTGGAAACCATTACACACGCTTGGATCTGGGTGGGAGCAAAGCAGACTGAGTAGCGCGGTCAGATGTCGAGACATCGGGGGAATTGACGATCTGCTGAAGCCGGACCTCCCATCGGTTCGCAGTACCACTTTTGCGCCGATGCATGCACAGCTAAAACGCGATCGCCGTTGCTCAAGCCCACGTCAGTCGACCGGTGCTCTGGCTGAACGAATCCGTCTCAATTCCGATGTCTTGCATCAGACGAACAAAAAGATTACACAGCGGCTGGTCATCTTCTCTTCGCAAGTCGACATAACCGCCATGATCATAACCACCACCCGCTAAAAAAATCGGTAGGTTCCTGGCCTCGTGCGCATTAGCATTGCCAAGATTGCTTCCGAAAACAAGAGTCGTGTTGTCCAGCAACTGCGAACCGAGCTCGTTCGGTCGTTTCACTTGCTCCAGTAAACTACCGAAACAGCCGACGATGCCAGCCTCGATCTTCTCAAGCTGCCCAATCTTCGCAGGGTCTTGCCCGTGATGTGACAGATTGTGATGATCTCCGGAGACTCCTTCGACTTTGGGCACGACCGAATGATCCTGCACCATGACCGTTATTACACGGGAAGAATCAGTCTGCACGATCAATGGCACAAGGTCCATCAACAACTGCGTCCGTCCGATCAAGTCAGCTGGATCGTTGATATCCGCTGGAGGTTTCGCAGCAACAACTGGTTTCGGTTTGTCCATCCAACCTTGTACGGCGGCGATCTTCGTTTCCGCTTGTCGAACCGATTGAAAGTAGTCATCGAGCAGATGGTTGTCCGACGCACTGGCTTGGCTGCGCAGCTTGGCGGTTTCGCTTCCCAATTGATCCAAGATGCTACGGCCTTCGCCAAGTAGTCGCTGTTGCGTCCTAACTTCGTCGGGTTTGCCTTGTAAGAACATTTTTGCAAAGACACTGGCTGGCGACGTTTCCGCCGGAATCATCACACCGCCGCCCGTGTACGATTGGCTCTGGGCCTTCGCGGTCCCAAGTGTGACCGATGGAAAGCGAGTTGCGTTGCCGAAGTGATTCGCCACCACTTGATCGACGGAAACTGAATTGCGAAAACCAGCCATGCCTGGCTTCCGCGCCGCCGTTAACCAAGTCATTTCGCTGTCGTGCGGTTGTCGGCCAGTTTGATCTTCGTGCGAAAGTCCGCTGAATAGCGTAAAGTCATCTCGGTGATCTTTCAGAAGTTCCAGATACGGCGTCGATTCGTAGTCCCGCCCCGTCGATTTCGGCCAAAGGTTCGGTGGATGTAGTCCTAAAGCGGTGCAGACAAAGATCAATCGCTTGGGCGCTGCGGTCTGGTTCGTTGCAAGCGCAGGAGTCATCGACTCTAGGAATGGGAGCGCGAGCGAGATACCTGAGGCCCGCAGGAATGTTCGGCGATGAAGCGAGTGTGGCATGGGCGAAGCTCAACTATTTTTGACGGAAAAGGCGGCTCTGGACAACAGCGTGAATCAGGTCACGCACCGGATAATCATCCGCTGCGGTCTTGCTAAGAATCCCTTCGATAACTTCTCGGTCAGCGAATTCAATCTCGCCGCCGGTTGCATAAACGATCAACTGCGAAACGAAGTTGCGGGCGATCTGTTCCTTTTGGTCCATCAAGAGTTTTTTGAACTCAGTGACGTCTGAAAAATTGCGACCATCGTCCGTTTCACCACTGGGGTCGACCAGCGGCCCTTGGTGATATGACTCTTGCGATAGACTCGCCAAGAAACCTTGACCAGGACCGCTGGATCGATAGTGGGTACGCAGTGCTCCGATCGGATCAAATGACTCTAGCGCAAATCCTGGCGGATCAATCGATCGGTGACAAGCTTTGCAGGACTCATTGTCGCGATGCGCTACAAGAATCTCGCGGATGGTCGACTTGCCACGTGTATCCGGCTCGATTGATCCCACGCCTGGCGGAGGAGGCGAGGGTGGAGTTCCGAGCAGATTGGTGAGCACAAAGTTTCCGCGAGTAACAGGCGAAGTCACTGTGCCGTTGGCCGTTGTCTTCAAAATCGCAGCTTGGGTAAGCACACCGCCGCGGCGACTCCCTTCAGGCAGTTGCACTTTGCGAAAATGTTGGCCTTGAACATTTTCTAGACCGTAATGCTGAGCAAGTCTACGATTAACGAAGCTATAACTAGAATCGATGATATGCGTTAGCGGTGCGTTTTCGCGAATAAGCCCGTCGAAGAAAAGTTGCGTCTCTTGCGGAAGTGCATCGGCAAGAAGTTCGTCGAATTCCGGATAGAGCTTTTGATCGGGCGACGTCGCATTGATTTTGTTGAGTCGCAGCCACTGGCCGACAAAATCATTAACGAAGCGTTGCGCTCGACTGTCATCCAGCATGCGTTCCACTTGTCGCGCCAGTTCGACGTCGGTGCGCAGTGCTCCAATGTAGGCAGAATCGTACAACTCGTTGTCGGGCGAACTCATCCAAAAGAAGTAGGACAGGCGACTAGCGAGGGAGAAGGGGTCCAAATCGCCGGGTTCACCAATATGCATCAAAAATTGTGGCGAACAGAGTACGGATCTCAAGGGCACACGGATGAACTCTTCCAAAGGCAATCCTTCCTCAATGGCTGGTCGAGCTAATTCGACGAACGATTCTATCTCGTCTCTTTGCAGTGGTCTCCGAAACGCGCGCTCTGCAAAGCTTTCGACAATTTCACGCACGTGTTCGATCGGTTCTTTCGAAAGTTCAATTTTTGTAGCACCGGTCTGTGCATCGGTGACAAACGTTACCCCATGCAGTAAATCGCGCGTGCTCTTGGGTGGCCACTGTTGCTGGATCGGTCCAGACGCGCTGAGCGACCGAATCGCAAGCCCCGGGCCGGTGTAGTTCTTTACGTCGATTATGGTTAGAGCCGCGTAAACGGTCCCAGGATCATCGTTGTGCATTGTCACGTAGAAGTCGTCGCCCGGTTCCAAATAAACATCTTCTTTAATCTGTACATGCCCACCTGGCTCGATATCGCCCAACTTGATGATACGCGCGTCGCCACTCGGGCGCTTTCCGATGATCTTGTACGTGACTGGTTGTTTCGCTTGATAGGCTTCAAGATCCGCGGTGATACGGTAAGTCCCTGGCACTTCGACGATCAAGCCCATCGCGCGATACGAGTGAATGAGATAGTCGTTATCGAAAAAGATCGCGACGCCTTTGTCCAGACGCTGCATAATGTTGCCGCCTTCATGAAGGCGTTTGTCGTCAAAATAACGCAAGTTAACACTGTTCACGAAGTCGAGACTCAATTCACGACAGGGATTTGCACCGAGAAAAATAGCACGATTCAAGGCTTCATCCGCAGCCTGCAAAAAGCCTTGCATATGAATTGCCGAGAGTCGTTGCGTACTGCCGACCGTATCAAAACTTCCCGCTTCCACTTCGTCTGGGAGATGGATGGCTACATCGCCTTCTATATGCATTAAGTCCTGCAACGTGTAACTATACTCGCGCTTGGTCAGTCGCCGGGCTGGGACACGACCTGCGGTGCTCTGCTGTGACCTGCTATATTCGCGCAGCCAACTTTGCATTGTGTCCATCGCCGCATTAGCCACCTTAACATCAGGTCGCTCTTCAGAGTCTGGAGGCATCGTGCCCGCGCGAACACGGTCGAGAACAATAACCCATTTGCGCATCGTATCTGGATCGTTCAGGTCGCCTGATAGCGATTCGAGATTCAGCGGCGTGGTTGTACTTGAATCGTGACAATGAACACAAGATGCCTGCAGCAATGCGTCGATGGATGGATCGATCTCGCTCGCAATAGTCGCAGCTACGAATTGTAGCCAGACGAGTGTTAAGAAGAGCGTCGACCGCTTTACCGCCCTACATTTATCTGCGAATTTCATCGACTCTGCCTATAACCTTTGAGGCCACGAAATATAAATCATTGGTTAGCCGAACGTTGCTCAAAAATGTTTCGAATTTGCGCATGCGCATCATGCAGTGCCTCAAAGTCGAGTTCTAGGTTCAGCGTCTGGTAAGTATGTTGGTAGACAGCTTTCCAAGCGGAGTCCAATTGTTCCGGTGCTAGTTCGAGCGGCGTAACCCCGTACAGGTTTGTTTTGGTCGGGTCAGCCCCTGCGTCCAGCAACATCGCAACTATCTCGGGCTGAGCGAAAAAGCAGGCTTGGTGCAACGCCGTGCCTCCGGATTTGTTGCGCACCTCTAGATCTGCCCCAGCTTTGATAAACAAATTCACCGCATCGCGGTTACCAAACGCAGCAGCCAGCATCAGTGGCGTATTTCCGCCGACTTGCTCCGTTTCACTTAGCTCATTGCCGCCGCCGAGATATTTTTGGATCGCTTGTACATCACCAGCGATCGCAGCATTCAGGATGTAGGATGGTTCGGAAGCCGCACCCGCTTTATCACTTCCAAGCAGCAGTTTGAGGATTGTTAGGCGTTCGCTGCGAATGCGATTCATATCTAGCCGAGTGTTCATCTCTGCTTCCGCACGTCGCAGGTGCGCTTCATAGTCTTGGCTCCACGGAGCTCCCGCGCAGTCGACGGAACTAAAACCGGCAGCGTTGCGGGCCATCGGATCCGCTCCATGCGCGAGCAACGCACGTACAACGTCGGTGTGTCCCAGAAAGACAGACATGTGCAACGCCGTGTTACCTTCGTTGTCGGTTAGAGCCACATCTGCGTTGTGATTCAATAGCAACTCGACTGCACTTGCATGACCGAACACTGCAGCAATGTGCAAAGGCGTGTAGGCTTCTTCGGTTGACGCGTCGACCGCAATGCCGCGCAGCAGATCCGCTTCCAGCATCGGCAAGTCACCATTCAACGCACCCACCCAAATATTTTGATCGTTCCGCGAGACGCTCGTATATAGCTTGCCCAACGAGGGAACGGCCATCGCCGTACGTGAAGGTGGAAGGTACAACAAGATTAGGGCTAGTAGAATCGAGGCCGCTAACGTCGAGATCCCGGAAACCCATTTCCAAAGCCCGGAAGAGTCGCCAACCACGCTTTCGGTGCGAGTCAATCGGTACGAATCTGACGGATCGACGTTGTTGATAGCTTGGACTTCCTGACGCAGAAGCGCGTCGATTTCCGCTTGAAGCAAGAACTCATGCTGCAGTTCCACATCGCAGGTGAGACGACGCTCAAGCTCGTGCACTTCTTCTTCCGTCGCAATCCCCAATAAATATTTTTGGATCAACTCGTTCGATCGAATGTTCATGTTGCCTCCGCGGCCATACGATGGCGAATGCACTCAACGAGCTGCTCACGTAGCCGCCCCAACAACTTATAAAGTGCATTCGGCGATTTTTCTTGCCGCTGGGCAATCTCGACCACCGAATCATTCGCACTATGCGGAGCCAACAAGAGTGCCCGATGCTCTGGTGAGAACTGGTTCAAGCATTCGTGCAGTGCTCTCCCACGCAGGTTCGATTCGACGACGCGATCGGCACAACGCTCAGCCAAAGTTTCCAACATGGTATCGGACAGCAGCGGTCGTCTTTGACGCAGCTTTTCCAACTGTTTCAGGCATTTGAAGCGAACTATTACTTTGGCCCAGGGCACAAAACCGTCCGCACTTTCGAGCTGCCCGCGTTTCTGCCACATCGTCACGCTAGCTTCCTGCAGCGATTCGTCCACCAGATCCCAATCTGGTAATAGGACCCGCGCATAGGCTCGCAGGACTGGTTCATGCTTAACCAATTGGGACAGGAACTCTGTTTCCGACAACTCAAATGGTGTAGTTTTGTCATTCATACATCTCTATTATCCGATCCTGACCATCAATCCTGCCGCATTCTTCGAGAATTTTTTCGCTACGTTCGCAAGAAACGGCGGTTGCCTATAATTGACGCAATTGAAGAACGGCTAATTTCGGGACCGCCAACGCTTCATGGCAAGGCATTTAGGCGATTGCAAGCGCGACAACCTTACCTACCAGTAGTCCAGCCACAGCGAATCGCTGATTGGTAGCCCTTGTGGCGTCAAGCGAATATTCCCTTCATGCCACTCCAAAAATCCCAAGGCGATATGTTTCGTTATTTGCGCAGCGATCGCTTCCACCGACTGCGGTTCACCGGAACAGACCAGCAAACTCCAGTCGACTCCTTTCAGACGACGCATACCAAAGATAAAACGCTCGCGAGTCCTTGTTGACCAATCTAGTGTCTGCGATTCAGCTACCGGCGACTGTCCGCTTTCCATTCGCTGAAGATACTTGATCGTGCTCCGGTGATTGACGGTACGCGTTCCATCAACGTAAGCCGCAGCGCCGGGACCAAAGCCTAACCACGAATCGCCCTGCCAATACGTCTGGTTGTGAAGGCACTCGCTACCCGGCTTAGCAAAATTAGAAACTTCGTAATGATTCATCCCTTGCTGTCTGAGTGTTTCAATCGCATAGAGATACATCTCCAACTCGGTTTCTTCAGCGAGGGCGACGACTTGACCTTTCTGAAGTTGCGCCCAATATTGAGCTCCCTTTTCATAGGTCAACCCATAAGTCGACAGGTGGCTGACAGAACGCGACGTAGCGGCATGCAAGTCCCGCTTCCAAACCTGCATGTCTTCGCCGGGGACTCCGAAAATCAAATCGACTGAAACTTCATCGAACCATTGAGATGCAATGTCGATCGAACCGGCAAGTTGATCGCCCGTATGCTCGCGTCCCAGCATCTTCAATTTCGCTGTGTCAAAAGATTGTCCACCCAGACTGATACGGTTGATGCCTTGATCACGCAAAAGGGTACATAGTTCTTGATCGACGTCTTGCGGATTCGCTTCGATACTCCACTCTCCACCTTCTGCCAATGGTAGCCAACGACGGATCACTTCTAATAGACTTAGCATCGGTTCGCGCGGGAGCAGGGTCGGTGTTCCGCCACCGATGAAGATGGTGTCTACCGTGCATGGGCTCTCGAGCGTAGCCAGCTCACGACGGACGGCCTCGAGGTAGCGATCTACCAAGTCCATCCGATTCGCAACGACCGTAAAGCTGCAGTAGGGGCATCGAGCGTGACAGAACGGGACATGAATATAAGCTGCCTTCGGAGTTGACAAGTGCTCAGTTGTACTGAGGGAAGTTTCCATAGATCCAGTCGCGCAACGTAAAAGAGGTATCCGTATAATTAAGCAGTATCGCTATTTCAGAACTCTTCACCAGTGGCTGCGAGCGGCTTCATCGCCATATCGATTGACAAACATCGCCGCAGATGCGACCTCAGTTGTCAAGCTTAGCCAGATGCGCCGCTTGCTGTGAAGACTAGTCCCATGCGATTGTCGACCAGCGCTCCGCGGAAGAACAAGAATGCGACTTTCGCGGAAGCGACATTGTCCCCGCTGTCTCGTGAGTTGGCCAAGCGAAATGAAAATTTTTACCCAATACGACCATTTTTTTTGACACGCTCAGAACGTTGACCTAGGGTTCACAAACTTGCCTGCGACTGTCGCGGCGTGACACTTCTAGCCTTCTCGCGTGCGCGACAATGAATCCAGAAACCACGAACCAAGTCCAATACATTCCAGAGAATACGCTACCCAACCATAATAAGTCGGGGTCCAACCGAAACTGGCTCTTAATCGTGCTGGGCATTCTTTTTGTCGGACCACTTGTCTTGTTTGTTGGTACCATCGGCTTGCTGGTTTTCGTTGCATTCCTTGGCGGTGCCGCTGACCGGGGGCAAGCATCGGTCGGAACTGAATTGCAACCCGTACCTGTCAAAGCCGCCAGCACCAATTGGCAGCAACAGGATCTCTCGCGTGCCGAACAAGCTTCTCCTGAGGAAGCCCGTGTACTCGACTTTAGAGGCGAACGCTACGTTTTGGCATACGCCAGCGGAAACCTCGAAAACGGGATCATCAATGAATACATCCTTGAAGGCGATTCGCTAGATCATTGGACAAAATTGCTCTCTGTGCGGTACGATGCAATCAATGTTGAACCGAAAGTGTTCGCCAACAACGTGGTGCAAGTCATTTCAGAGCGGTATCCTGAATCGACTCCACATGTTTACGTAGGCCAAGACTCCGAACGAGCAAGGGTCGATTTCGTAGTTAACTCTGGTGAGTTCGCGGAACTCAATTTCTTTATCTACCAGACTCCTGCAAACACGAATGGCCTCATCAGCTACCAATACGCAGAACGAGCCTACAGCGATCAGGCAGACTCTTTCATTGGAAATTCTCAGAACACAGTCGATGAACTGACTCCGTATATTCTCGACTTTGATTTCCCACCAATAAGCATGAAGCCGACGACCACTCCCCCGTCGCACTAGTTCTAAGGTGCTGGCGTGCGTCAGCTCATGTGATAACCGTTCGCGGGGCGTTGCCCACGGTGAAGCGTCGGAGCGCTAAGCTATTACACTACAGACAAGAATCAGTGTAGCGACCAACTCGTAACTCAGCACGGATCCTGCGAATTCCCAGCGAAACGCCATCAGTACCTGGTTCTCGAAAATAGAGCGTACTTGGCGACTGCATACAAAATCCCAAAGTCTGCCCAGATCGTTCTCACGCCGGAGCCACTAATTTTACCCTCACCAATGCGACGCCGATAAGGAACCGAGACTTCTTCAGTTCTCAGACCATGCTGCATTGCTTTCACTTGCATCTCGACTGTCCAACCGAAATTTACGTCGCGCATCTGTAGACGATTAAGGGCGTCGAAGCGAATCGCGCACAAGGGGCTAAGATCGGTATACGATGCCCCCCAGATCCCATTCATAAGTAAGCATGCAACTTTAATCACTGATACGCGTTGAAGCGGCGTGACACTGCTTTGGCGTATCCTTAACAAGCGTGAGCCCACAACAAAATCAGCTTGATTTTGTACGATTGGTCCCAACAACTTTGGCAACAACACAGGGTAATCGCTGTAGTCGGCATCCAAAAACACCACGTACTTAAGCGTCTTTTTTGGGGAGCCGATAGTCTCTCTAGATGTAACATTAAGTCTGCGATTGTACCGGCGCAACGCATAGATCCCAGCTCGGCACGCCCGACCGTAACCAGCCGTTTCTTCGTGAACAACATATGCGCCGTTCTTTGCCGCAATATGCGAAGTCAGATCGGTTGAGCCATTATCCACCACAAAGACTTTCCCGACCTTCGGTAGGTCCCGCAAAATCAAGCCGATGGAGTTTTCTACGTTACGAGCGGGTATAATTACAGCCATTTGCTCAAGAGCATTTCTAATACTTTGCGATGCCACCAGCAGCTTCTTACTTTTGTAGTTGAGCAACATTATCATCAAAAATTCCTTTCGACTTCCAGACCTTTGACAGACTTGGGCCGAAGCGAATACGCGACCCTACAATTGCTGGCGTCTAGTTTGTGGCTGCGGCGAATGTTGCGCATTTATCGACATTGCTTGCAACAAGAGCCGCGTGGTTTGTCAAGGCTCTCATTCGTTTTCATTTACGTTCGTTCAATCCCCAGTCATAATCAAGAAATGCAATTGTTCCCGCCCCAGACGCAGCGGCTCGTGAAGAGATTGGGTCAGGCAACCAAGGGGAAATCTTTCTTAATTGCGCTGACGGCGAACTCCCAAAATCCTCTCCAAACCAATCAAGAATAGGCGAGAGATGAAAGATCCGACGAGAAGCGTCGTAGCGAAATTTATCCGGATCAGAGAAGAACGATTTGGCATTGCTTGTGAGCTGCTCGTCAAGCTTTTCTGCCAAGTACGCTTGGTTCAATAGGCGTGGACAACCCATTGATGCACACACGATTGCGAAATGAATCCGAGGTTCTTCCATTTTACGTAGTACTTGATGCTCGATTCCATCAAGTGAAATAGGCTTCCCACCGACCGTAATTGTTAAATCCTTCCAAATGTTATACCCTATCAGTTTGGCGGTATGGTTACGAATACTTGACGTCGGATACTCCCGTAGTATGCCTTTGACAGTCAATGCGTTGTAAGTGTTGATCCAAAATGCAAGTTGCTGGTCCTTGGTGCCTTTACCGTTGGAACAGGATAGATGGTCCAAATAGCGGTCAAGCGTCTGGCTATCTGCTGCTGAAGCTTTCCACGCTGCATAGTTGACCATCCCACGATCATCACAGAACTTCGTTAAGAGCAAATCCCATGCAGAGTGATCAATATGGTCTAGCGAAAGTTGTTCGGCGACAGGTACGATCACTCCGACAGATCCGTCGGCTGCCTGCGATAAAGAACAATTCGTCAGTACCAGAACGACAAAGACTTTTAAGACTGGCAAGAAAGTCAACTTGTACATAATTATGAAAACTCCATTGCGATACTTAAAAAGACAACCAACCATGCCGCTATCCAGAAAGATGTTACGGAAAACACAACTCCTCGTCTGTGAGGTGTCGCACTTATACGGCTCGATATTTGACTGTCGCAAAAATGGTAGATGTCTTTGTCATCGTGCTGCTAAAGTTCCAAATTTTTCCGGATTCGACGTTTAGATTGAGCGGACTATATGTACCGATCATCCGGAGTTCTGGTCGGTAAATCGGATGCTTATAATCGTTCAACCGCATGCCAAGCGAGTATTATGTTCCCTACATCGAACGGCCGTTGCAAACGCATCGCGACGGCAACTGAAAATCACCCAGCCTGGAACACGGAAAAGAATTGAGAGATCCCGAGGGAGAGTGTTGATGAGAAGCGGACTTTTGCGAACAACCAAACCAGAGGTTTTTCTAAAATCAGCATTAAGTACTGCCTCTTCATCAGTGGCACAATTCGCAGGCAAGCTCTTTGGCTTCGATGAAGTCTACGATAAAAACAAGACACGAGTATCGCTCAGCGAAGCCACCTTGGCCACCGAAGACGATGTCAGGGAGCTAGCGTTTGTCGTTGCACCATCGCTGGCTGATTCCATTGGAGATGCGTGGCAACGACTTGAAAATTTCTCAATCGCTTTGCCTGGTTGGGCGATAGGCGAACCCATCGTAGAAACCAATCGAGCCATCTGGTTACGTGATCTGCTGCGTGAGTTGGCTCGCTTTGAGTTGCCGACAGAACCAGCAGGTGCCGTGCTGTGGCTTGCGATTCACTGTGGTTCCTTTGTGGAGAAGCAAAGCGCTGTATTTGCCGCCATGACAGCTGCAGTGTTGGGTAGTGGGAGGTACAACCTAAGCTCGACCGGATGCGATCATGTTGGCCGTTGGCTGGCCTGCGAACTTGCGAAGAAGGATCGCGATGCAGAGAATTTGCTAGACACCTTGCGACTGGTCGGAACTGGTCGGCATCCTGCGCTAGCTTCTGAAATTCGTTGTGTGCCGTCACCACATGTCGCGAGAGCACTTGCGCTTTGTGGTCGCCAAGACGCACTAGAAATACTTTGCGAAACGATCACAGTGGATCGCGGAGACGCCGAGCTAACGCTGATGGCAGCCATGCAAGCAACTGCAGCGGCCGCTGAAGCGTTTTCCGTTTTTCCCCATGTCTTGCCGACCGTTCTCGAAACGATTGCGGGAGAGTTAAACCGAGGAACGATCGAACCAGACGCACTAGCCCAACAATTAACATCGGTGATCGCATTGCCGGCAGCAATTCTGGAGCTACCGACTTGTGATTCCATGCTGCGAACATGCGCTAGTATGCTTTGCGATGCAGACCATCGTCAACAAATGATCGCTAGCAACGACGAAAGCGAACTCTTTTTGGGCTTATGGGCGGAAGCGGCTGTCGATATACACGGCTGTGTTTCTCGCCTGCTCGCGCTTTACTCACAAGCTTGCGTCGATGGACGCGAAGATCTCAAATCTCTGCTGCGCACCTTTGCAAGAATTCGCGAAGGACGAACGCTCGCGATGCGACCGATGTGGCTCTGTATATTGAAGGAGTCGATCAGCGACGCGTCCGAGCAGCTCAACCCAGCACTGCTTGCTGAAGCGCTGCAGTTCGGGTGCGTTTCCGGACTGACTTTGGACAACACCGACTTGATACCCGCCGATGAAGCTCTTGAGTTGCTGGTCGAAATTGAAAAGAGACTGCGCAACGAGACATTGATGACTAAGCTCGTGCAAGCTAGCCCTGGCAAGCCGGCGTTCGAGATCCAAAATACGCTGGTCCGACTCATCGTGCTCAACCTAGCCGGCCGACCTGGCGATTCAATGTTGCCGTTTGTCGAACGCATGGACAGCTACAGTATCGCTGTCCTCCTTGATGCGGACTTGTCCAAGACAGATGTAGCGACGCGTAAGTCGATCTTTGAGAAGTGCAGTGTTGATACTCCGCACGGACCAAAACTGATGGTTCGGGCGGTTGCTGCAGCCGAATCGACGCAAGAGTTACTGGATTGGATACTGGAGCAACGTCGACTTTTACGTTCGGTCAATGCATTGTTTGCGTTCGCTTGCGCGTTGCGGCAAGATCGCTTGGAACTATGGCGCAAATTGTTACTAGCAAGCAAGAAAGATCAACGCGGACTGGGTATCGATGTAATTTCCTTGACGCTTAGAGCCATCGATGAAACGCAACAGTTTAATGAGTCCAAGATTGTAACGGCGATCACTCCCGACATCGTTGTCGATAGTGAGGCCATCCGAAGCGATGTTTCCTTGGTGCTTGATGAGTATGAAGCGGCACAAAGCAAGAAGAAAAGCGGAGACAATCTGAAGTCACGCACATTTCTCGCTGCTCGTGAGATGTCACGTTCGTCCGTTGAGGTCGAGAGCGAAGACTACAAGAAGCGAGTTGCATTGGAACGGCTATGCAAGCTGGTTGCCGATATGGCAGGGCTTGATCGAAGTCGCTTTATCCCGACTCCGCCAGAACCACCTCGTGATCGTGGAAGTCGTTGCCAAGATGTCTTTGGCGCAGTTGCACCAAGGTTGCTCGAGACAGCGGGACGCTGGGTCGAGGAACTCGACTTACAATCACTCAGCTCGGAGGAACTTAAGTTCCAATTTCTTGCACGGATGGAAAGTCGTGGCAAAGATTTGCGGGAGGATGATGGCTCCGAGTTGCTTCGTGCCAATTTTTGGTTATGGGGCATTGGTGAGTGGAAATCTTTCGACGAAAAAGTGCTCAGTCGCGCAAATCCATTGCTAACACCCGACCAAGCAAAACGAATTTCGGAACTCCGTCCGCCTGCGTTGAGTGTACCCAAGAAGGAATCCTTGAAGTCATTCTTGGGTTCGCTGCAGTGGAACGCGACCTACCGCTATGAAGACATCTTGTTAACTAATCTCGATTGGTATGAATCAGTGCTCGCCAATCTCCCGAAGGAAGTACAATCACTTGGACCAATGGCAGAACACTCTGCTGCACCGCATCCGCGACACGATCAAGGCATCTCGAGTGTGTACATGATGGTCAAGAGCCATCTGGACTGGAAGAAGAACGACAACCAGTCCGAAAAAGATAACGTTCGCCAGCGATTCTGGCCGTTGCTGTGGTGGACAGCGTCGTTTGGTGGCCGAGTGGAAGGAATTGATGCCACCGCCATCGGTTCGGCCGTCTCATCTGGCCAAGCGAGTCTCGCAGATTTGGTTTGGTACCTTGTACAACCCGGTTATGACCAAGCGGCTGAAAATCTCATCCGAGCAGTCGAATATCCAGACCGACTATGCTTGGGATTCAACGCACAAAGAGATCACGAGATCTTGGCCGTCGTTGATGCGGTGGCTGACATCTGCCGACAACAAGAGCAAGCCATCGATCCAACTTTGCCGGCAAGTTTGGGTGAATCTTGGCGGAAGATGCCTGCACCTAAGAACCAGAATGGGCTTCGCGATGTACTGATCAAGTACGCCGATGTTCCTTATCAAACGGCCGGACGGACCGATGACAAGCAGAAGGCATTCGCGGCCCGTGTGAGAGAATCCCTCAACGACGCCGAAGAGACTTGGATCGTTAGCAAGGACTACTTTGCACCGAAGTTCGTCAAGTTTGATGTTCTCGATGCATGGCTCAAGCAGACGACAGGCGAGTTGAGTAAGCTGGTTGAAGAGAAAGCAGTAAGCGAAGATCTTCTGCTGCGAATTGCATTCGATCATCCGGTGCTGATGCGCAGCGTCTTGGAAGCAACGGGCCGCGCCGATCAACTAGAAGCAGCCATCTGGATCGTGTTTCATGTGGGGATGAGTCTAAAGGATCTAGCGATCACTTTGGATGGGGATACCGGCCACATGTTCATTCGTCGACCCGAGCTAAGTACCCAGCAAATTGAGCAGCGACTACTTGGGCATTATGGGGTCGCGAACAAGGAACTGTCGGAGTGGGATTATCGAGCACCTGTCCAAGATGCAACGATCCGACGTAGCTGGAAGCGATCGGCTATCGATACTCATCCGCGTGAAAAGCTTGAGCCGTTGTTCAAAACGCTCAAAGCGATCACTTCGCCGACGGATCGACTGCGCGTCGAAGGTCTGCTTGATGCAATCGATGGCAAGCTCAGCAGCGCTGCTCAGCGCAAGGCACTTGAGGCCTCTATCAAAGATCGTCCGAACCTCGAATTGCTGCAGCTTGCGGTGTTGCCATTGCCAGATACTCATGACGCGTTGATAGCCGATATTTCACAGCGTCTGAAAATCTTTGAAGCGATGGCCGTCGCAGGCCGCAAACGAAAGACGGCGGAGGCGAAAGATGCCATGCGCCAGGCTACTGATCAAGTTCGGCGAACGTTAGCCGACAACGCTGGGCTTGCGGACCCGATTCAGCTTGATTGGCTGTCCGGTGAAGCGATTGCAAAAGAACTTGCCGAGTTTGAACGCTGCGAAGTGGGCGAGTATATCATTCAGCTTCGATTAAAGGGTGACGGTCCCCATGTGCTGGTAACTAAGGCAGGCAAGTCGTTGAAGTCGATACCTGCTTCATTTAAGTCATCAGAGCCCGGGAAGAGGTTAGCTGAACTACAAAGTCGACTCAAGTTATCGTTGCGTGACGTAAGGTCGGTTCTCGAGACATCGATGATTCAGCAACGTAGCTATTCGCCGGAAGAATTGATAATGATGATGACTCATCCCGTGGTGGCCGCTGTAGCGAGTGAGCTTGTCATGGTAATGAACGCCTCAACCGACAACACGACGCCTGTGGTTGGAATACCCAGCGTGGATGGAACTCAGTTGATTGGCTTTGATGACGCTCATACAAAGGTCACACAACCAGTTCGCATCGCACATCCTCTGGCGCTCGATGAATTGGGAACATTGACGACATGGCAAGCATTCTTTACGGACCGGTCGCCTCAAGCGTTTCAACAAGTCGATCGTGCGATTGTACGTGCGGAAAACTTGGAGACGGCGGAGGAAGGAAAGAGAATTATCCGGCATGATGGCGTCCGAATTGTTAATGAAGACCAAGCGTTTCGTATCTTGCAAGCGCACGGTTGGCGGGACGATCGTGAATGCAACTTGCTTATGAGGACTTTCATGAATGAGACTCAGGGTGAGATCACGGCGAATCTTGTTGATTTTATGAGCTCCGGTGGCAGCATTGGAGCACTTAAGTTTTGGGGGCCTGACGGAAGCGAACTGGCCATCCAGGAAGTACCTTCGATCATCCTGAGCGAGGCGATTCGCGACATCGACCGAACCGTCAGCGGCACGCAAGCATGAACATCTCGTTTCAAAAAAAAGCATCCGTGTGTTACGAAGGTATAAAAGGATCAGCTCGGCTGTCGCCTCGTACTGAGGCGCTGCACGGCTGCGGGCCGAAGTGCCTGAGCTATGCTAAACAAGTAGGGGGATCCGAGTTTCCGATCGTACGGCTACGTTTCACATAGATCCTTTCGCGTACTATCACGTCTCTCATGTAACGCTCCAAAGACTGCTCAGTACCGCTGAGGCAAGCATGGTTAATCGATCGTTTCTGCGATGGCGTTGAGAAAAGCCTTGGATTCATGTAGTTGCAGCGAGCCAAAGGACCGATTCTAATGGACGATAGGGTTACCCATTCAGGACCGCCGGTCGAGTCGACAAACATGTCTCGACGAACCCAAGCGGAGAATCAAGCCGCCGACAGCGTCGTCACTAAGAGCGTGTCCCGAAATTAGTTTTGGAATTTTTCCAGCCTCTTCAACATCAGTGCAATCATCGTGATTTCAATCATGGCTTTGCTTGAGTCCGGATGCCTTTCGTAATCTTTGCTATGTCGACGGCAGCGATTGATCCATGCGAACGTTCGCTCAACAATCCAACGCTTGGGAAGGATCTCAAAACCCTTACTCTCGATTGGACGCAACACCGTTTGCAATTTAAAGCTGCATGTGCGTTTTGCCCACTTTGGCAATCCGCTGCGTCGATACGCACTATCGCCAAATACTACCAGCAGATTCTTCGCCCTTTCTCGTGCCTTTTGTAAAACTGACTTCGCTCCGTCCTGATCTTGAACACTTGCAGCGTGAATACATACGGCGATGATCAATCCAAGTGTGTCGACTACTAGATGTCGTTTTCGGCCAGCAATCTTCTTGCCCGCATCAAAGCCGCGTTCATCGCCACCGACTTCTGTTGTCTCAGCAATTTGGCTGTCAATAATCCCTGCGGTAGGCTTGGGCTTTTTGCCAACCGAAATGCGCACTTTCGCAACCAGACAATCGTGGATTTTTTGCCAGATCCCCTACATCCGCCAGTTCCAAAAGATGTTGTAAACGGTTTTCCATTTGGGAAAGTCTTTTGGCAATTGACGCCACTGACAACCAGTTCGATTGATGAAAAGAATTGCATTGATAATGACTCTGCGATCAATAGGTTTGCGTCCCAAAGGGGGCTGCGGTGGCAGAAGAGGAAAAAGCAACTGCCATTGATTTTCGGTAAGGTCGCTGGGATATTGGCGTTCCATCGCTATGACTCCGTATTCCGTTATGGGATTTTTTCACAACGGTTTCATAGCGATTTTTTTATGCACACGTCAATTTCGGGACACGTTCTTAGGTAAACTCAGTTCCGTGGTTTTAAGTTGAATGCAGATTTGCTTAAAAACGATTGGCAGCCTCGCCCACGAGGCTCTTTGTCTGTTCGGCTTTGTTGTTTTTTTCAAACTCTTGGCTGTGCAACTGTGAGCGTGTCGAAAGAGCCACACAACTAGCACCGTCTTTTTCCGCTTTGTGATGTTGCAAAAGCCTAAAAGCTGATCGATGATTTCGGGCGACGCATAGCGTTTTCGGCGAACTATGCTCGAAAGCATATCTGAAGAAGTGTTTCTTCCAATGCTTGGACATGACATTACCCGCGCTCGCTGCGGAAAATACAGTAACGCCGTGTTGACCACGTAGTAGAAGATATTTACGCTCTAGCTGAGAAAAACGTTGTGGCATAGCCTGATATCACGCGCTAGCGGCGTGTTATGAATAGTTCGCCTTATTAAAAGTATGATCTTATGCGTGCAAAGATAAAGTGCTCCAATTGCGGGGCAGAAATGTCGAACCTAAACATGTCATGGGGCTGGAAGCATCTCTTGATCATGGTCCCTATTTTACTGTTGGGTTTCTTTCCTCTCCTGAAGTTGACATTCTTCAAGGGTGACATCGCCACGGAATTATCTATCAGCGACACGGAAAAACGCACCAATAAGGGACGCTTGGAGATCGTTGGGCTGATCACAAATTCAGGCTCTCGCACATGGACCGGTGTCACGATTCAGGCTGAGTTTTTTGATGCAACTGGAGCATTTGTTGATGAGGCCACGGAGTATCTCCGAACGGATGTCACAGGCAAGGCTGAAGAGCATTTCAAGGTAACCATTACGAACCCCAATCCTGCACTGACCGCACCGGACACCAAGATGGTTGTCAAAGTGGCGGGTGGTCGGGCGTCACTGTTTTGATCCCGAATGGCAAGGTGCACGACTCGACCGTCGAAGCGAACCAAGCGTTGCCCCAGAGACGCCGATGATGCGGGTTCCAAGATCATAGATTCTTGGCGGCGGCCCGGCTACCGCAGTCGTTTCGCCAAATAAATGATGAGCACACAGGGCAATAATCCGACTCCGGAAATGATCTTAAACTTCGAACGCCGAACGTTTGAACACATCGGTCGAGTACGCAAGTGCCTCTTTGCAATGGCAGCGGTGACACCTTATGACGCACAGCTTATTCGACGATCGTTAGTTCACGATGCGTCGAAGTACTCGAATGAAGAACGGGTACCATACATCTGGCTTACTGAGTACCATCGATGCCGTCGAAATAATGAACCATTTGAATATCCGGATGGCGTGGAAGAATTAGTGCGCCAAGCCATCGAGCACCACGTTCGAACAAATCGCCATCACCCTGATTTTCATTCGGATCCAAACGAGATGACGGATGAATAGCGTCAAAGGGTGGATAGGCAACGAATAGACAAATACATTAAATTGGCTCGTAGAAGCATCGACTCAAAACTGAGACTGCCAACTATTGGACGCGACCAGCTCGATTGGCCGACTTGTGTTAAGCTTGCCGCTCGGGCTCGGTCAATGGCTGCCGTTTATTGTGAAAGACAAAAGTACATGTGGCACTGCCAGAAATGTCGAGAATCCATCGAACCCTCCTTCGATACGTGCTGGCGTTGCGGTACTTCGCAAGACGGAACTGAAGATCCATCGTTCCGCTCCGTCGAGGAAGTGGATAACGTGCGAAGCAGTTGGACAACCGCAGAGTCGTCTTCGCTATCAAAAAACGTCTTGGCCTGTCCTCGATGTAATCAAGAACTTACATACGTCGGTACCAAGAAGTTTCACGAAGGTACCCTATACGGCGTCCTGGGCGATCTGGGAGAGTTGTTTGTGAACAAAGAAAAATTTGATGTATACTGTTGCCCGAAATGTGGGCGAGTAGAGTTCTTCTTGGAAGGCATCGGTGAGGACTTGCGGCCCCAGTAGTACTCCTGTATCGGAATTACGATCCGATGGACGGGAGCGAGGGATTGAGCGATTCCTGAATGTAAATAAGTTAGCCCCACTCGGTGATCGAATGTTCGGTAGTAGACTAAATTATTTGTGCGTCACTTCCCAAATTAATCGTCTGAAGTGCCATTGCATCTTGACGATTCCATATTCCCAGCCCATGCGACACAACAAACTTTACGCTCAATGATAATCCGTAACCTCCATTTAAAGACGCTTGACGAAGACCGACTCAAGCAATCGATCAGGCGAGCACTCGAATGCAGAAATGTCACGATCTTCTACAGTCAGTCGGAGAACGTCTTTCGATTTTCCAAGTTTAGCGCTTTGTCTAACCTTGTGGAAGGCACCGGAATGATCGCGATTGAAAGAACTCTAAAAGGGATCCATGTGCGACTAGGCATGGATACCGCTGCAACTTCGTGGGGGCAGGCATTGCTTGCAGTTTCATTTCTTCTCTTTTTTGTCGGTGTTTTGATCGCGACATTGATGATGCAAACGACTACCAGTATGTTAATCCGAGAATTTGATGCACTAGTAGAAGAAATTCATCAAGAATTTCAGTTTGCAGATCGCTATACTGAGAAGTCGATCAATACGGGGACATAGAGGATAGGTCGATTTTTTTGGCGACGATTCCTCCGATACTTACGCCCGAGTAAATGGTAACAAATCGCTGCACTGAATTCGCAGCTAGGCCATTTTCTGATGTTTGATCTATTCGCCGCGACGTCGGTGATTGCGGACCTTACGCCACTAAAGCCATGTCACTAGCTTTTCCACTCAACATCGCTCGTCGCACGGACCGGATTGATTTGCTGCGCTTGTTGCTGGAAAGACTACCAAGCCCTGTCACTTACCAAGTCTTGGAAGGGCGATTCATACCTTATTCGATTACACACGGTGATCTCGATGACGCCGCAACGCGCGTGGCCGGATGCTCCATTGCATACGTTCTCGACAGTAGTCGCAACGGACTGTGCGAACCTATCGCTGGATTCATTGCGAACGAGTCGCTCGGAATCTCCAAGCTTCAGTATTTGATCGATACTCGTGCTCCTGCATCATGTTGGTTTGATCTTAATTGCGAGGTTGCCAGTGGTAGTGTTGAGTGATTCTTCCAAATCAAGGCGAGCTCGAAATCAAGGCCTGCTTTTCTTGATGGGTGCATGCTTAGCTTTGGTTGGTCGGCTACTTTATGATGTACCTAGCGTATCAATTCCAATACAACTGCTCCTAATGATCGCCTTGGCGTCCTATGTTTGGCACTGTCATCGAAAGATGAAAACTCAAATGGCAGGAAATGGAAAATGATGATTGCAAGTCCAATCTTCCGCACGGTGCGTGCTGTTGGATAGACCTCTAGCTTTTTTCAGCCAGTAAACGAAATCGCACAAGGCGCTTGTAGCGCTTGGTTTTCTTCTGGTACGGTTGCACAGTAATACTAGTTCTCACCTCATCTGCAGACGGATGGACATTTGTAATAGAGCTAGTAAACCAAGCGTGGCGCCGGAGCGTGCGTTGGACTGGGTTTGAAATGGAAACATTAACTTCGCGGGCCGCGGTGAGCGCCGCCGACTATGAAGTCCTTGGTTTCAAAGTGGCTAGAATTCAAGGGCGAGCTCTTCATCGTGTATAATCCATAGGTTTGGGTTGGAAGAATTTGATTGAGCATTCTTCAATGCGACTCGCTGTCACGGGCCCGAGTCGCCAGATTTAAAATCAAAGACTTCCCCTAGCCCGAGGAATTACATCGACTCTTTTGTCGACCGAAAAATGATCAATCCGTACGAAGCAACCAGCACTATTTCAGCGACGCCAACAAGTCCGTGGCGCTATGCAATTGCTTTCCTCGCAGGAGTTGTTGGTTACTGTGCACTCACTGTGACCTTGGGATTGACAGCTTGGTTAAGCAATGGGCGGGCGGCTGCGTATGATAATCTCGAAAGAGTAGTTCGAATCCATTGTGAACTGTCGCTCAACACGATTGCAGCAAACATGCCTAACCTAGCATTGGCAATTATTGTTTCGATCGCAACCATAAGGTGGATTGATTCACATGACTCACAATCACGATGGTGGATGTTCGCGGGCATCACAGTCATCGGCTACGTCGTTGTTCTCCTTTCCACGGGGAATGTGATACCATGGACTTGGCCAAGTGAACTTGTAAATGCGGTGCGTTCAGCGCTCACACTGCTGTTCCCACTTGTTGCATATGTAGTTACAAGCATTGTTGATCGGCGAACAAAGCGTTGAATGCGGGCGGGCAATGACACAGGTCTACACTTTAACGTCTAACGCCACCGTTCGTCGCTTCGGAACTCGGTACAACGATACAGCAACCGAGCAACCAGCCTGTGAAACGACTCATGCAGATCGCATCGGCCCTTTCTCCTTTGAGTGAGTGACGACGCAAAAGCATAATCCCCGGAAAGGTTGGTTTGAGCGACGAGTTGCGTTTTCGCCAAGTTTTGGAGCAGGCACATCTCAGCGAACTTTCGTTCCAGCCTGTGGAAATGAGATTATGCGCGCTGACTGCGGAAAGTGCAGTAACACCACGTTGACTGCGGATTAAAAACATTTACGTTGTAACTGAGGTAACCACGGCCCAGAGCCAGATATCGCTCGCTAGCTGTGGGTAATGAGTGGTTCGTCTCTGCAAAAGATCGGGGAGTTAGCCCAACCATGAGAACGATTGCGACCGCCTGTTTTTGGGTTACCTTCCTCGCACATTACTGCAGTGCGCAAATTTCGGTTAATCCAGACTGGCGTGAACGAAACGGACTGACGGTTGCTAGCTCTCAAGCTATTTCGGTTCCCGCAAAAATCCTTCGAGGTTTCGTAACACTTGAATCCGTTGATGTCGAACCCAGGAATGCGATTGCAAACGTAAGTGCGAAAAAGAAAGCCGCGATTGACGCATTGAAAACGATCAACATTCCTGAGGATTCGATCAAGACCACAACCTCTCGAATCCCAGAATGGGACACGACGCCTAGAACCGGGAGTTTCAATGGATCAAGTACCAACGCATTGTTGCCAACAACGGAATCAAAAGAAATTGCGGCTGTCGCCTACATGTCATTTGATATTCCAGTAGCTGACATGACCATGGACGAACTTGCAATCCTTCCGCAGGACACTTGCAAACGCCTGAAATCGCAACCTGTTTTCGAATCCAGTAAAATCTATTTTCTCTATGTCGGCGAACTGAACGAATCCCAAATCAAGGATGTTTCCAAGAAGGCGTATGATGAGGCTCTTGCGAGTGCCAAGTCGACTGCTGCACTCTCTGGTAGGTCCTTGGGCAAGCTTGCAGCATTAACTCCGGAAATAAATGGGAGATGGAGGTATTGGTCGGAACTGACCTATGGATACTGGAATGATGCAGCCGCAGAAAAGAACCCGCTTGCCAACTTCAGTCCTGCCGAAAATGAAGTCTTCGGAAACGATCCTTCAAAGCTCTCGCGAACCTATACTGTCGAACTTCGGTTCGATCTCGAATAGAATGTCACGAACAAACGATTGTAACCGAGCCCTCGATCAGGCGTTTTGACTTGCGTAGAGTCTACTGCTCGGGATGGCTGAATCGAGTCCTTATGTCACGAGAAGACGCAATGAATTCGAACTATCGAATCGTCGCCCACGCCGCTATCGTGGTTGTCGTCACACTTGCGTCTCTCCCGGTTGCATTACTCTCGGCCGATTAAGATTTTGGGATGGCCAGTTTCCTAGTCGTTCCAGTGTTCTTCGTCGCAGTGGTGTTTACCATCATCGCCCAGGCGGGCGGTCGTCGCATCTGGTGGTTCGCCTTCGTTTGTGCAACTGCAGCCTGGATGCTTTTTCTTTCGCAGCTTTTGGAAACGGGAGTTCACCACACCGCACTGTATTTGCAAAAGCTAACGCAGAGCGGAACGATTTCGCTTTCGCAACGTGTAATCGAACCCGCGGCGTTGGCGGTGATTTTTCTTGGTTCACCACTGGGCGCGGTCTTGACTGGCATTGGACTGGGGCAACTATCGCAAGTTTGGGTGCAGCGATGTCGCGCTCAATCGCTTCCTACTTCCGAATCGCGACATTTGATAAATCGGCTAGAAAAGCATAAAAACCAAGCGATGAACACGGAGCCGTTGAGCGTTGGTTTTCGGTTATCGTAACACTTGAACTCGGCGACCCAGTTATCGCCACCATAATTACAATCTGATCTCAAGGCTTACCTCACTGACCGCCGCGACGCATTCATGGTACAATTGACCTAATTGGTAGGCGAGCGAGAGACGTCGAAACTAGGGCCATGGCACGCTCCTATTGGATGTCTTTGATTTCGCGAATCGATTCGGAACTATCAATGCTCAACTGAAATTGTGACGAACAAGGCATTGGATCGACGCGTTAGGACATTGTAGCATTTCCTATTCGCACTTGGTCAACGCCGCCGTCCGTCGATGGAAGCTCGTATGCTTGAACAGAATCCATATGAGTCGCCTGCCACATCTTCTTCCAGTCCTCGAAGTGGGCCCCAGTTCCATCGCATATCCCGCATTCCATTCTTCGTCTTAATTTTCGCGTCGATTGCTTTGGCAGTGCAATTCTTCCTCACTGTGACGATGTACTTCATTTATCCGGCGATAAATACTGTTGCGGTGTTCGGGTTACTTTTCTTGAGCGTGATGCAGCCAGCAAGGGGACAAGATGCAACACGACAACGCCGGTTGGTCTATGCCAGCTATATCCTAACCTTTCTTTTCGTTTTTCTTCCATGGGTCCAAATGTTTGCTAACATTCAGATTCCGCCTTACGGATGGATCGCCTGGTGGTTCGAGCGAGCGATAGAGGGAAAACTGTAACGCGCACTACGGCCAACCATCGCATGCACTGGATCGGCGGTGACGAGTCGGTCTTGAAATCATTGTATACTCCCGTCCCATGATGCGGGGCGTTATCCTTCAATTCACAATTGCTACCAATTTACGTTGCTCGGTCTCCAAAAAATTAGCATTACTTTCTGATATCGATACGCATCATGATTAATACAAGTGGCCCGAATCGATCTGTTCTAAATTGGTTGATGATCGTTGGCGTTACGATTATTGCCATTGTGGTTGTTGGATTGGTTGGTTTCTTCGTCTACGAGTACCAGAATTATGGCAAATTCGCCAAGGCATTTCCGAAAGACACGCTGGACAGTATGTTGAACCAAACCGGACAGCAGATTGACACTCTTAGCAGTACTAACGGTTATCGACAGTTGAACAACCCCTTATTTGGCGCGCACGCGTTGGCAATTGATGCGCCAAACGGATCTTGGTTGATCTCATTCAAATTTGACGCGAATGGGAAAGCACAGGAGTATTCCGTAATGTATTCAAACGTTAATTCCGTGATGTACCATAACAAATTTGTCAAAAAATAGTCTAGAATCCTAGCCCTACAATATCGTTGGTATAGTGCTGCTCGATAGCAGAAAACGCAACGAGCTACTGCACACGAGCGGTCAACTTGTGCTCTTTTAAACTAGAACTATCTCCGTTGTCGCTCGGTGATTGTTCGACGTTCCCCTTTCAAAATGATGCGATAACTTGATGCATGACGATCGTTGCTTCCGCATTGACGAATTTGACATTGACGAATTGCGTGACCACATTCGAGATCAGGCCATTATTGATTCGTTCACACATTGGGTAAAAACGTTCGCTCCACACGTTGACGATGTTGTCGCCAAGATTGAACGCGCATTCGCGAATACGAAGTTGGATAACGGCATCGGGCTCTTCGAAGCAAACGGATTAGACGACTATGCGGCGGATGCAGAATTGCGACGACTTCGCGAATCGGACGAGAAGCTTGGTTGGAAACGAATCTCTGTTGCAGACTTGGCGAAATGCCACTGCTCTCCGGCATATTTTGATCCGCAAGGTTTTGTTTTTCACCTCCCGGCTTTCCTGATCGCAGAATTGAATGACAAGCATCCTTATGGATTTATCGATCGTCTGTATGCCGCTGACGAACACCCCAAAGGTTGGCGAGCACTCCTGACTCGCGAGCAGCGGGATGCAATAATTGCTGCACTAGAGTTGATTCGGGAGCACCCCAACTACCAGCACGAAAAGAACGACATCGACGCGTCCATTGATCGGTATCGTGACGGACAACAAAGGGAATAACCATCGGATGTTCGAATCGAACTGGAAATAGTTGACGTCGAGTGATTGGAACTCTCAGCTGAGTAGCTGTTAGCCACAGTCACAGTAACCTGGCCTTCAACTTGCGTAAAAGGCGTCGAGCTTTTGTCGCTGGTGGATATGTAGTCAAGAAAAGTAGCGGGTAAGAGTGGTAGGTTCCGGCTGTCCGGCCCTGAACAACACTGAGCTTCGAAAAACCCAACTTCTTGTTAGGCATTGCACAAAGCTACGAAGGGAATGATCGCGGAACACCCGGCCGAGACCACAGGAAGATTCAACGACCAGAAAATGACATCGTTGAGGGTCACTTGAGACTTAACTATAGCGTCGCACGTGAAAGCATATTGCATTCCAGGGGCCATCAGGAATCGTCCGTGTTCCTAGCATCGCTTGGTTTCTTACTGAACCTCTTAAGTATGGTAGAGTTCCAATTTTCATCATATTTCGCAAAGCTGAAAACGTTTGTACGATGAAGCAACTCACAGCCACTCTGGCGACGGTCGCAGTACTGGCGTGTGGAGCACTTATGCTTTTCGGGACTTGTCGAACAGAGTTTTATGGCGTCGGACTTCATAACTCAGATCGCAAAAACACTTGCATGGATGACTGCCTTCGGGTTGCTCGGGCTGTCGCTCGCACCGGCAATTGCTTCTGCGCCTCAGCGTCACTATGAAATTCAGTACGTGATTGTCGGAGGCATTGCAGGGCTTATAATTGGGATACTGATTCACCGACCGCCGATGGCGAAATAAGACTTACAATCGTATAGCGAATACATCGACTTTTGCACAATCATTGTACAAGGTTCGATCAGCAACTGCTATGATCACCTATAACCATGCGATGGTGACGGGGCAACAGTGGCGAATGTGTTTAAGTCGTCCGTCACCGCCCGCTCATCGCTACCGCTAAAGGTTGTTGAAATGTCTGAAGACTCAAATGAAATGCAGTCGAGAATCCGAGCGCTTGAGAAAGAAGTCGCATTGCTCAGACAGACTGTGCAGTTTTGTGGAGTCCGAAAGCGATCTAGTACCGTAATATGCGGCTTGCCGCTTTACGATATAGCTACGGGACCAAACCCTGAACGCGGTGAGATCCGAGGACATGCGCGGGGGATCATTGCAATTGGTGATTTGGCGACCGGGGTAATAGCCCTTGGTGGCATGGCAAAAGGGTTCTTTGCAGTTGGTGGCGGAGCGATCGGGGTTGTTGCAATAGGCGGCGGGGCGATTGGACTGCTTGCACTCGGCGGCGCAGCGATTGGTGTCGTGGCGTGTGGGGGTGGTGCTTGTGGATACTACGCTTGCGGCGGTGGCGCGATTGGTAAATACGTTTTGTCGGCTGCGGAACAGAGCCCAGAGGCAGTCCGATTCTTCCAGTCGTGGCTTCCCGGCATTAAGGACATGATTCGCTAAAGAATGCGAAAACACACAGTAGCATCGCCGCTGAAGTCGGTGAGTTTTGCAAATGGATACACCACTGGCCGCAAATCGGTGCCCCGAGTCGTTGCGTCGTTTGTAATTGAAACTTTTGTTTACCGATTCAGTCATGAATATTTTAAGCGAGGAAACAGAAACTGGTTTTTCCTATCGATGGGAGTATCCGAATGTTAAGCACGCAGCAAACATGCTGATTATTGTTTGGGTAGCTAGTATCATTGCTGGACCGTTTTTCCATCTTGCAATGTTCTTGGAGAGTGACGCCAAACGCACGCCGTTATTCTTCACCATCAGTTGGTCGGCACTGTCAATCATCGGCATGATCTTTACATTCATTGCAATCTACTACGTGGGACGTCGGACTCACCCCGAGGTATTGACTTTTACCGATAAATCGATGACTTACGACACTGGGATTTGTTCCCCAATCGTTTATGTATTGCGCTTGAATAAAGCTGCAATTGCGAATCCTCTTGAATTAATGCATTTGATGCTTCGTGACCGGCTTTTGATTGATGTGGACCAAGAAGAAATGAACGGATTTGAGTTAGATAGAAGCGGCGAACGCCAACGTCTCTTTTTTACCAAAGGGGCAGAATGGTTCGAAATAGGTAGATTTCTAGGTGAGACTGACCGTGAATGGCTGTACAATCAAATCCGAGAATGGAAAAAGACGTAACAAAACGGTCTACCAGAGTTCGCCATCCGGTGTCTTTCAGAATTCAGGTTAACGTTATGGGACACCAGTGACCGTTGATGTTGGACCGCAAAGGAAACCAAGTTGATCGGCAGTCCATATGCACCGTCCGCTGAAGCTGAAACGAGTCTTCCGATGAACGACAAAGCAAGCTCGTGGGCACATCGGCGAATCGACATGCTTGCGGCATGTGTGACAATCGTCGGGACGCCATTGGTCTCACTTTGGGCGATTGAAATCATTATCGACAATTTGCCGTACGTTCCAAATATGGGAACGTGGACGACGGTCGTCTTTGCCCTAGCCGTGCTGACAGCGCTGCCCAATTGGATATTGTCGATTGTTCTCAGTTACTTTCTGCGAATGAACCGTGTGCGTGTTCGATTGCTTATCTCTCTTGTTCTGTTGGTTGCCTCAATACCAATTACCTATATTGGAATAAGACAACTTGCGTTGTGGAATTCCAACAGCATAGTTCTTCACTACGCAGTATTGTTGGGATTGATTGCCCTAATTCCTATTGCTTGCGGCGTCTTTATCCGATTGTTACCTCGCAACTCAGCACTGACCGCGTGAGACCGTCGAATAACATGCTCGATCGAAGCCCTCGTCCGTCTTATTTGAAGTGGAAGCCAGGTTGGTGGAGGCACGATCAACGTCGGCTATCGTCGTTGCGACCGATGTTTCGTCCATCCACTAGAGAAGTGCAGTTCACGAAGGGAGTGCTGCTTCGATGACACGCCTAAAATCACGGATGGTCAGAGCACTCCTTGTAATTGTGACAGTCTTTGGCTTGACCTGGGGCTTTTGGGAATTTGTATACTTACGCCCGGTTGCGAGAGAAGATCCTTGGGGACTTTGGATTGCTGCGCTCAAGGGTTTTGAAGGTACCGTACTGTATGTCGGTGATAAAGATGGCTACTCTTTCTTTCTAATCGGAAATGACAGGACTCCAAAATACATGCGGCGGATAGAAGACGTGAATCTGCCCCGACATTTTGAGTTCGGTCGTGAGCCGGGCTATAAGGTTCATTATTCGATGGTACCACAATGATGCTGCGTGACTCATATCTAGGTCATGAATGATGACCGCCTAAGAGAATTGTACTGTGCTTGAAAGACGTTCCTTCCAAGCACTGCGTTGTACACGAACCGGCACTGCCGATAGATCTGACTTACTGGCATTGTCGAGATCCTCTCACTTCCCCGTCGTCCTGCTCCCAATCTGACGCGTTTCCCTATTACCGCCCGCAAAGTTTGCAACTTTGGTCCACCTGGTGAGGCAGATCAATGAACGGAAAAGAAAGTCCTGTCAGGCAGACAATTCATAACTCAGAGTCGTTAACCCGGCGGCCAGCGTTAGCTGAAGAGACAACACGGATAACCCAGAGACTCTGAGAGTATTTGTCTCTGATTGGCCCCCAGAGAGGGGCTGATTTGGCGAAAGTCGCGACCGAAGAACGAGTCTCGGGAGAGTGGTCGAAACCCGGAAGATTGCAGGAAAATACGAAAAAAGCCGACGTTTTGCTTGTTTGCTAAACGTCGGCTTCTTCGAATAACCTACTGCGGTCAGTTTCCTAACCAAACAGAGAAGTTGAGCAGTCCGCACCGCTGTCAAATAGCCTCTAGCGCTCGAATGCGGCGAAATGATTCTTATGGTGGATTGAGGATGGCAACCTTCGGTGGGCAAGACTTCTAGCGAACATCTGGCTGATGCAACACGACCGACCGGTAGCCAATTGGCCTGCTATCGGGTGTTTCGTGGGGCGGCATCCGTGCCGCCGGAAATGCGAAGGGATTCCCTAACAACTGAAGGGAGAAACGCCGCCACCGAGCGATCGTCCTTTTCGAATTGGTCAACGAGCTTTTGATAAGCTGTCTGCAGGTCGTCACGGAACCTGCTCTCATCCGAAACCTGCTTGACGAGCAAAGCAAAGTGGAAGGTCGCCGCATACCAGTTCTTTGTTGTGGTGGCTGCCGTCGCCTGCTCGTGATGCCACTGGGGATCAAATCGAGCCTTCGCAGCAAGGTAGTTGCCTTGATGTGCCGTGTTCTTGTATTGGAGATCAACAAGAAGCAGATTGTTCCTGTCGGCATTGATCAGCCAGCGACCGTCCGGAGAAACCTGTGTATGCCTGGCAGGTGGATCAAAGCTTCCGTCTGAGTCATGTTGTTTTGTCGCCAAGTCCCAGAACATTTTTTCATTTCTGGATTCCGAATAAATCTGCCTGCCGTCATCGCTAAAGCTGAAGTGGACGACGGTATCGGTGTGTCCGAGTAACGTTGTGACTTCGTGTTCGATGGGTGCGTCAAATAACTTGATTAATCCGTCGACCGCACCAGCGGCGACTTGCAAGCCATCCGGACTAAACGCAACACCGAAAAAGCCCTGAGGACTTTTCTCGATGGTGAAGACCTCTCGACCTGTTTCAGTATTCCACAGCTTTATCGCACGGTCGAAACTTGTCGATGCAATGCGTTTGCCGTCGGGACTGTACGCAATCCCGGTCACTCCTGCCACATGTCCTTTCATGCAGTAGATCTGCTTGCCAGACTGAGCGTCCCAGATGCATATCGTTTGATCATTGCTCGAGGATGCGATTTGTTTGCCATCAGGGCTGAATGCAACGTCGACAATACTCTCGAGATGGCCGCTGAGCGACATGATCTCCTGGCCCGATTGTGTGTCCCAGACTTTGATCGTCCGATCATCGGATGCAGACACAACGTGAGTGCCGTTGGGACTTAAGGCAACGCCATTGATCCGTCCGCTATGTCCTTTGAAAGTTGTGATCGATTCGCCCGATTCAACATCCCAAAGTTTGACCGTCTGGTCCTGGCCGGCTGAGACGACATGAGTGCTGTCGTGACTAAAGGCAACTGCGTTGATCAGGCCCTCATGCCCCTTCAAGGACTTCAGGTTCGCACCTGTTCGCCCATCAAGAATCTTCACGGCATTGTCGTCGCCGACGAATACAATGTACGCGTCGTTTGGACTGAAGGCGACACAATGCGCAGCGGGCTCTGCGGCAGGTTCAAGACTGTTCATACTGATGATTGTCCGCCCCGTCTCGACCTCCCATAACCGAAAACTGCGATCCAGCCCCACCGATGCGATTCGTGTCCCGTCATGGCTAAAGGCAACTCCGTTCACCTTGGAGCGGTGAGCCCGATGGGAGAGATGTTTTTGTCCGGTGCGAGCGTCCCACAACTTCAGAGTTGTGTCCGAGCTAACTGATGCTAACCGCGCGCCGTCAGGGCTGAAGGCGACGTCCTTCACTTCGTCGCTATGACCAACCAGTGCCATCATCTCCGTCCCGGCACGGACCTCCCAAACCCTAATTTGGCGGTCTCCCGATGCGGATGCGATCCGAGTGCCGTCAGGGCTGAACTTCAAATCATTAATCCACCCCGCCTTTGCATCCGCAACCCAGAGTGACTCTGTCAGTCCTGCGTCCCAAAGGGTCACGATGTCATAGGACCCGACGGCGATGTGCTGGCCATCTGGACTGAAGGCAACGCTGTATGCCCACTGCGTTCTATCGGATTGTCTTGCGAGCTCCTGACCTTTTATGGCATCCCAAAGATATACTGTCGAATCGCCACAGGACACTATGCGTGTTCCGTCAGGACTAAATGCAACGGACAGGATGGGTCCCGTGATTTTGAATTCGGATAAGCCTCGTCCGGTACTCGTGTCCCATCGCTTGACAGTGCCGTCAGTGCTCACCGAAGTCAGGTGATCGCCATTCGAGCTGTACGCGACTCCTACGACGGGGCTTTCATGACCCTCGAGCGTTGTGAGTATTTGCCCCGATCGTGTATCCCAAATCCTGACGGTCTTGTCATCGTAACCTGCTGATGCAATGCGTGATCCATCAGGACTGTAAACAACCTTGACCACTCGTCCATGATGTCCCCACAGCGTGCCGATTTCCTGGCCTGAGTTCGCATCCCAGAGTTTGATTCGATGGTCGTCACTCGCCGTGGCGACTCGTGTTCCGTCGGGGCTATAAGCAACGCTCCGCCCTCGTTTCCAGTGCCCATAACAGGTGAAGACACTGCCATCGAATTGCTGGTTACAATAATTCCATTCGAAGGTGTCGCGGTACTCGCCTGGAATCTCGCGAAGCAAATCTTTAGCGTCGCGCGCTCGTCTAGACTCCCAGCGAGCGGTGGCAAGCTGAAATTTGGCGACGGCTTCTGAACTTCGGACACGCTGTGATTCGGCTGTCGCTCGTTCTTCTGCCTCAATGGCTTTCCCGCGTTGTTCATTCGCTTCTCGGGTCTTGTCTTCCGCGACTCTGGTTTTCCGGTTCGCTTCAATCAGTCCATACGTCGTGCCGGCGAAACCGACCAGTAAAACAAAACTAATCGCAAGCATGGCAGCCACCAGGCCGCGATGTCGTCTGGCGAACTTCTGAAGCTGATACCATGTCGATGGTGGCCGCGCGGTCACCGTCTCGCCCGTCAGGTAGTTGGTTAAGTCCTGGCCAAGATCATTCGCGGTTTGATATCGACGAACGCGATCCTTCTCCAAAGCCTTCATCACAACCCAGTCGAGTTCGCCTCGTAAAAGTTGATGAAGCCTGGTGGGATGTAACCTTCGCAACTCGCCGACCGCTGAATTCACTTCGCCCGATGACGAACTCAAACGATGGCTGGGGCGAGGTGGGTCTTCCACTCGGATGAGTTCGAGAATCTTCAACAGTGCGTTTCGACCCAGGGTTTCTTTATCCAGTGGAGTGGAGCCCGTCAGTAGTTCATACAGAATAACACCGAGTGAGTAGACGTCTGTTCGAGTGTCAATATCCTGCGCATTGACTCCTTTCAGCTCGGCTTGCTCAGGCGACATGTATTGAACCGTACCGACGATCTTGCCATACTCCGTCTGCATTGTCATGTCGGTCAACAGCCCGTCCCGTTCAACGGCTTTCGCCAAGCCAAAGTCGATAACCTTTGGAACCGCTTCGCCATCAATGACCGAGACCAGAACGTTCGAAGGCTTCAGATCGCGATGAATAACTCCCTTTTGATGAGCGTGCTGGACGGCTTTGCATACCTGGACGAACAGCTTCAGTCGCTCGTCGACACTCAGCTTGTTATCGTCGCAGTATTGAGTGATCGAAATCCCATCGACCAGTTCCATCACGAAGTATGGACGACGGTCGTCCGTCGTGCCGGCATCAAGCACTCGGGCGATGTTGGGATGATCCATCATTGCCAGAGCTTGTTTCTCGGCATCGAAGCGAGCGATCACATCTTTCGAGTTCAACTCTGATTTGATCAGCTTCAGTGCGACCCGACGTTTAACCGGCTTGTCCTGTTCGGCCAGCCAGACGACGCCCATGCCGCCGTGGCCGAGTTCTTTAATCAGGCGAAAATTGGCTAGGACGGGCGGTACGTTGACTGGTAGTGAAATCGTGCCTCGATCGTCTGAAAACACCGCTTTTGCATCACGAGCAAACACCGCGGCGATTACGCGTTCCTGTTGCGGAAATCGCTGGAGGTATTCCACTTGCTGCGGTACATCACCTTGCTTCGTGCGATGTTCCACTTCCATGGCCAACAGCTCTGCCAGCAGTCCTTCGCGAGCGGCATCTGGAGCCTCTACCAGGAATGTCTCGATGCGCGGAGCGTGCCCTTTCACCAACTCCAAATCGAAACGATCACAAAGTGCATCGATTTCAGAGAGTTGCTTATCCGTCAGTGCGAAGTAGGCAGGGTTGCTGATTGAAGGGTCGTCCACAGGGCAAAAAGATGAATAGGCAGAATGGAGTTGTCACTATCTTCCAATGGTCAAACAGCGGAAAACTCCGACAGGGTAACAGAAATTTGGCAACAAGAATTGGGCAAATAGTGAAGCCGCAGCAAATGCTTTTTGCACATCCATGTTTTTGCCAGTCTCATCACTGCTCGCCGTCATGCAGTCCTGCCTCGATCCAGATACGGCGAACTCGTTCGAGCTTTCGTTCGATGGTCCGTTCTGTGCAATTCAGTTCGCTTGCAATTTCGGCGTTCGTGGCCCCCTGAAACTTGAGCAACACGATCTGCTTCATCGTTTCGTCAGGAACAGCATCGAGTAGTTGGGCACAGCTTTCCGCGACTTCTGCCAACTCATCAGGTGGCGGCTGTTTGGAACCGACCGCGTTGATGCCGGCATCGCCAAGCTTGGCAAAGCCGGATTCACCACTCACATTTCCGCCGCCTCGTTTCTGACGATGGCCACTTCGCAGTTGAGCGGAGATTTTTCGAGACGTGATGACGGCCAACAGACCCCATAAGGCGTTGCGGTCTTTAGCTTCCAGTCGCCCATCGGAGATACCACGACACAGACTATGAAAAGCACTATTTGCGGCGTCGTTCTCGTCGTATTGGCGTCGGGTAAGCGGGTCGAGTTTTTGACGCGCGAACGCACAGACCCGCGCGGAAACATGTTCCCACAGTTCTTTGACTGCCTGCTCATTGCCATCGGCAAGTTGGTCAATCCAACCTGTGATTGATGGGCGTTCCAATGCGAGCTTCTCCGGCGAAAAAAAATGACTGTCGCAACCCCTGACCGCCCAGATGTTTCGACGCTTGCATGATAGCTCCCAGCGATAACTTCTCCCAGCGAATTCCAAAAATTCTAGCGATGGCCTGTCGGACTTGAGCCGCATTTGAACATTCTGGTTATGAGGATCGATTGGTTCACGCGGCCTATCACCCCACTTCCGGCATCTAATCCTTCACCCTCACCCGACAGGAAACACCACCATCGTAACTCCCTTAGGGGACATAGCACGTTTTCAAGGGGGGCGTACCAAAGTGCGATGCCCCAGCTTGCCCGGTCCGTTGTTAGACGCAGTCAGAATCAAACTTCTTATCAGTTAGCCGGATACGAGAGTTCCGGAAATTGTCTTACCACCACCTTCATGAAAGCAAAGTCAACATGACACTCCGAATCCTCAATCTCACCTCACCCCAAACGCCCAAGTCGATCGGCAGGACAGCAGTTCGTTGTTCAGCCTTGTTGTTGGTTCTGGCAATTAGCTGGCTCTCGACTAGTACTGTCGAGGCCGACATTATTGACGTAACTAGCGTTACAGACAACGTGTTTCTCCAGGACAGCCCCAGCAATCAGCTTAGCAATAGTGGGTCAAATCTTTTAGGAAACAACCTGTCTACAATCATCGGTACAGGTGATGAAGTTACTGGAGGCTATCGTAGCCGCCAACAATCCCTTACCACCGGGACCGTGATAAATGTTGCATGGCAAGTTGAAATTCCTGTTGCGGCCAGCATTGGTCCCGATGCGTCTGGCTCTGGAGATTCGACAATACTCTTCACCGCTTTAAGTGATTCCGTATATACAGCTTCCGGAGGAAACCTCTTTGGGGAAAACAGAATTAACACACTGTCGAATTACAAACTTCGTAACCTGACCGCTGGCGTCGACTTGCTTGAATATACAGGCGGCTGGACTGAGGGAGTCCAAGTTAACAACATCACTGGTTCGCTGACAGGAAATCTCATCTCGGGTAACGAGTATTCGTGGTCGTCGAATTACGAAGCCAGTAAACGGGAGGGCCTCTCCTCTCTGAGTTTTACAGCCACAGGTGTCGCGCGCTTAGACGTTGCCGC
Source organism: Njordella aestuarii (assembly GCF_056494165.1). Taxonomy (NCBI): domain Bacteria; kingdom Pseudomonadati; phylum Planctomycetota; class Planctomycetia; order Pirellulales; family Pirellulaceae; genus Njordella; species Njordella aestuarii. The sequence continues at coordinate 3,275,321 of NZ_CM151397.1, read as the reverse complement.
TGTGCCTGAACCGACATCCATCGCACTACTTGGAACGGTCGTGGCCGGCTTTGTCGCTCGGCGACGTTTCAAGTCGGCTGTGAAGAAGTCGTAGTACGAAGGACAAAAAGAAGACAGCCCCAAACCGGGAGTAACTCTTTGGGGCAAAGCACGTTTTCTAGGGGGGCGTCCAAAGTGCGATGTCCCTCTTGCCCGGTCCGTTGTTAGATGCAGTTGAAATCAAATTTCTTATACGTTAGCCGGATGCGATAGTTCCGGAAATTGTTTTACCACCACCTTCATGAAAGCAAAGTCAACATGACACTTCAAATCCTTAATCCCACCCCACCCCAAACGCCCAAGTCGATCGGCAGGACGGCAGTTCGTTGTTCAGCGTTGTTGTTGGTTCTGGCAACTAGCTTGCTCGCGACTAGTACTATCCAGGCCGATATTATTTCGGTGACTAGCGTTACAGACAACGTGCGTATCCAATCCAGCCCCGGCGTTGTGAATGACGTTAGTGCGTCAAGTCTTTTAGGAAACACATTAGGTGCTAGCACACAATCTTTCAACGATTTCGGTCCAACTTCTGGAGTCTATAATAGCCACCAAGTTACCCAAACCACCGGGAGCTCTCTGTCTAGCGATTGGCTCGTTGAAATTCCTACCGAGGCAAGCCCTGCTCCCGCTGCGCAAGGCCGCGGGGATTCGACAATTCTGTTCACCGCCTTGAGTGATTCCGTATATACAACTTCCGGAGGGAGCTCCTTTCCGGATAACACAATTACCACACTGTCTATATACAAACTTCGTGACCTGACCGCTGGCGTCGACTTGGTTTCATACACAGGCGGATGGGATTTTAGCGGAAACCAAATTAACAACCTCACTGGTTCGCTGACAGGAAATCTCATCTCGGGTAACGAGTATGAATGGACGTCGAGTTACAGAGCCGGCAAACGTGCGGCCTTCAGCGAGATTGAACTTTCAGTCTCAGGTGTATCCCGCTTAGACGTTACCGCTGTGCCCGAACCGACATCCATCGCACTACTTGGAATGGGCGCGGCCGGCTTTGTCGCTCGGCGACGTTTAAGGTCGGCTGTGAAGAAGTCGTAAAACGAAGGACAGAAATAGGACGGCGAAATGCAAATGGGTCAGCAAGGGTCTTAACTTTAGGCAATAGTTGCCTTCAAAACATTTTGAAACGCCTTTCTGATTGAGTCGATGCAGGCATACTCGGGTTCAACCAGGGCTTCTAAAAATTCGTTACTGACATAACATTGCAATTTGTTGCTTTTGTTCCTGTGACGAATGTGATTCACCTGTAACGCGAGACTGGGTCTCGTGCCCACGTTTCGCAATAGGTTTGGTGTGCTACAGCGCCAAGCCCCCACACGCGGTCGCGGGCCTCGGGCCCAAGACCGCAAAGCGCTGGCGGGCAAAGTTACCCCGTAGTCACCCGCCCAAACTTCAACAACTCGATCGCCTCGTTGGGCCAATACACTCGCGTCCAGCTCTCGGGCGTCGCTCTCTCATCATCTAAATAAATTTTCATCTTGAGCCATTCTGATCACAGCTATTCGTAGTACGAGGTCACGACCGGTTGCTTGGTATAGTTTGGACCAGCGGAATCGTCTGCCCCGCGAAACTTGAAGGGGATTTCGAACTCCCTGTGGCCAGTGAGTTTCAGCAAGTGCTTAGCTGGTAAATACTCGAATCCCTGCTCGCGGAGGAATCGCACAATTCTGCGTTGTCCTTTGCCTGCATCCGAGAGACAAAGGTTGGCAGCGTCTAGGTTCGCTACAAAACGGCCATCGCTAACCAGCCAAGACGCCGCCAGTCTTATCGCTTGCAGCTTGTCGCCAAGATAGTGGAGTCCATGCACACAGGTGATCAAGTCAAATCGCTCAATCGGCTCGTAATCAAAAACGGAACCCTGCATCAGCTGCAGATTGGTTGATTTGTTGGGCAAGAACATATCCACCAAATCAACGCCCGTGATTCTTACCGATCCACCGCTGATTTTTTCGCACGATATCGCGGCTTGAATCAGAGCCTTACCGCTTCCACAACACAGATCGAGCCAGCGAACGGTGCTCTGCCTCGCCAATCGTCCATGCAACCATTCCAGTGGATCAAATCCCACTTCTACTTCGTAACCATTAGAACCACGAAGATCCCTCTCACGATTCATGGTGCAATTGGCAACGACTGGCGAGTCTTCAAGCTCAGCTGCGTTCAACAATCGTTTGATGTTCATTCGTGATCTGGGCTAATCTTGGATCGAACTTTTGCCAACCTGAACGAGCGCGATGAAAGGTTGATTCCGAAGGATTGACACGAACAGCTTCATGAAAGCGATCAAAGTGCTGCACATCTAGTTAGGCGCATCTAGTTAGGCGCATCTAGTTAGGCGCATCTAGTTAGGCGCATCTAGTTAGGCGCATCTAGTTAGGCGCATCTGCCGCGATAGGTCAGCTTCTACAGCACATAGTATCGTGTTTACACAGGCGACTAGCGCTTCCGTCGTTTGACATCGTAGAGATACACGAAGACCCCGGCGATGCCGCCGATGATGGCAAACAACGCGACCATCACCAGGGCGCTGAACCAATCCAACGATAGAAAACCAGTGCATCCGGCAGCAGCACCGACCAACGACCCCAGCAGCAATGCATACTTTCTTGGAAGTGGAATTTTACGGATGTCTTTTTCGGTCATGGCACTGGCTCCTATAGCCCGGATGTTAGTCAATTGGAATACGAGTTGGAGTTGATCTACCGAGGCAGCAGTCAACGTTTGCGGGATCGCAGGTCGACGACTCTGTAGCTATTTGCAAAATTAGATCCCGCATTCAGCGGCTGAGCAACGCCCCCACCGAAACTAGCTTTGATGTTCATTGACTACTTCTTGTATTTGACAACGACGAGTCTACCAGCGTATTCCTCCATGCCGAGCTGATCGAACATAATTTTCTCAACCTCCGCCATCGTGCCTCCACCAGTACCTGCGCCGATGAGCGGAAAGGCAACAGAGGCGAACGAGTGTTCTCGGGCGATTCGGATTGCATTTCGACAAGACTCACGAATCGAGTATTCTGATGCTCGCCACCACATGCTAATTCCAGCCACGTGGATGATACCCTTGAAAGGCAGCCGACCAGCGTTGGTCAAGACAGCACCCCCAAGCGGGATCGGACCATACTTGGCAACCTCGCGAAACGGTTGGTAGCCAGCCCGTTTCTTTATTGCCCCCGAGACACCCTGCGGCAGCAACAACCACCAAGGAATGATATTCCGATTCCAAGCGTTAACGATTACCTCAACATCCTGATCCAGCAAATCACCGGTAACCAATTCTACTGCTGCCATGAGTCGAGCGATTTCTCAAGGTTGATGCGGGAACTGAATGAATGAAACAGGGACAGCGTCAGTTAGCCAAACGCTATTGGCCGACAGGTAGAAGGCGTGACCAGATTCGTACATGGCGTCAGAGTGAATGGTCAAGATCACAGGCTTCCCGCGCCGAGAACCGACCTTCTTGGCGGTTTCGATGTCCGCAGATAAATGCACATGATTTCGAGAGCGTCTCAACAAGCCTTGCTCGCGGATGCTGTCCAAGAACGCTGCAACCGTCCCATGATAAAGAACGCTCGGAGGTAAGACCGCATCAAGATTGAGTTCCACCTCACGGACAGAGTGTCCTTGATTGGCTCGAATCAATAATCCATCTTCACTGAGTGAGAACCGCTTTTTCTCGCACGACACGACGACCTCATGCAACAACTCAAGCGTCATGTGTTTTCCCTGACGATTGGCATTCTCAATCAGCTCATCGATTGGCAGCCAACCCTCGGGATCAAGCTGCATGCCCACAACCTCAGGCTGATGCCGGAGTACAAGGCTGAGAAATTTGCTGGTGGATGTAAGTGACATAGGTTAAATCAGCATATCACAACATAAGTGGAGCCGACACCGCTCGAAATCAGCCGGTTCTCTCGTCCAGGTTATGGCTCTTTGGCGGATTTGGAGAATAACCTGCTTCGAGGGCGTTGGAGAGTCGTCTGATAGCCTCGGGGTTATTCGAGTCACCGTTTCGAGTGCTCCAACGGCCAATCCATCAGTCAGTCTGGATTATTCCTTTTCATTGGCGGTTTCTTTCTCCTCTGCTTTATAGCTCCGAACAGCCATATCCCAAAAATCGTAGCCATAGACTGAGCGAACGACTTCCATCCTCATCACATCAGTTGTTCCATCTGCGATTCGTAAGCCCATGAGGTCGCGAACGCGATCACCAAGGTCGACCTGGCGGCTGTATCCAAGAGCTCCATGAGCCCGCATTGCCGCATCGGAAGCGGCGAGAGCGATCTCGACGCCTTCTGCCTTGATGCCGTTGACCAGCGGAGACGCGGCTTCGTAATTGCCTTGGTCGATGAATTCTGCTGCTTCGCGCGCCAATGCCATCGCCATTCGGAGCTTTGTGGTGTATTCGCCAATTGGCTGCTGCAAGTGCGTGAAGCGACCAATTGGACCACCGTAAGCTTGTCGCTCCTTAATTCGATCGGCCATCTGCTGAAGAGCGGCCTCCCCACATCCAATGGCAGCGGCTGACTGCATCAGCCGCCAGTAGGTGAAGTGTTCGTTAAAGATCTTTCCTCCATCACCGTCTTCACCAAGAACGTACTCAGGTCCAACGACCATATCGTTGAATTTCAGGCCACCAAATGAATTGCCGGTCAACCCGTGAGCGTACTCGTCTACAATCTGAAGCCCAGGGTGATCGATTGGTAACAAGAAGGCGGTTCTTGCTCCTGCCTTGCCGTTGGACGCCAAGGTATACAGCACGACATGGGTTGCCTGCCGTAGTCGAGCGTTCCACAGCTTCTGACCGCTTAATGCATACCCGTCTCCAACTTTCGTAGCTCGACTTTCCATGGCCCGCATGTCGCTGCCAGCATCAGGCTCGGTGATGGCGACCGCGACGTACGCTTTGCCCGCGACGATGTCATCCAAGACGCGTTTTGCATACGCAGAATTTGAATTCACCAAAGGTCGGCCATGAGCGGCTCCAACGACATCACGAAGGTTGAGATTGTGTTTGCCTGCGTGTCGGAAGACTTCAAGCATGTCCACCGTTGACCACCCGGTTCCACCGACTTCAGTTGGTAAATCTAATCCAGGAAGGCCAAACGCTGCGCCATGACTCCGCCATGCTCTTGGGCTGGCTAGATCGCCTTGCATAGCTAGGAGTTCAGCCAGTTGATCTATGTGATTATTGATTAGGCTAATTTTATCCGCATCATGTTCAACAACATCCGTTTGCTCAGGTATTAGTCGAATCGTAAAAATCGTATTCAACTCATACGTCTGATTGGATTTTTCAAACCCTGCCGGACTACGAAAGAACACTTGGCGTCTTGATCCTGTAGAATCGCTACGATACTCGATGGTAAATGTGTAGTCCTTTATGGGCTTGGTTGGATTCACAAACGTTATTTGATTTCCATCGCACGCTTGCAATAAGACAAAATGTCTACCAAGTACGTCGCCACCTGCCGTCGTAACCGTGTAGGCAAGAATCTTGATCTGGCCAGCGTTGACGGAAAGATCCGGTCCCTCAGCCGCCGCCCAGATCGAGCCGGGATTCTCATGGTTGCTTGTCGGAGAAGAAACGGTCGTAATGGCCACTGGCGATTCATCAATACTAGCGCAAAGGTCTGCAAGCAGTTTGACAAATCGCTGGTTCTTGATTCTGCCCTCTTTTAACTCGGGGCTCTCATGAAAAAGACGTAGTGCGGTTCGATGTGGATGCGGATCTGACGGAAGACCCCTCATTGATCGTAAGGTTTGCTGAGCAATCAATCCGACTGCGATTGGGCAAGCCCCACCGCCGTCGGAAGCAATCAAGTTATCTAACTCACCCTGAGCAACGAAAATTGGATTCGCGTCACTGTGACCTTCTTGTAAGCGATCGAATAAACTTAGAATGCTTTCAGCTTGATCCAATTTTGTACCAGCAATAGCCAGTTGTTGTGCTTCAGCGATTTGAGAAGTTCCGTAATTGCCAATTGCGACAGCGACAGATATTAAGAATGCAAACGACGAATGATGTGAACTATGCATTTTTAGCTCCAGTCGGAAGGACTTGAATTTGTTTCTGATGAGTAACGCCTTGTTCAAAACCCAGACAGGCTGAACTAAATTGATTGAAGAAACCTATAAGCTCATCTTCGTGAATCAACTGGATCGCATCGTTCAGGTTCGTCGTCATCGCCGTTGCCATTCCCTGGTGAACCCTCCTCGCTATGTAGATGCCTAGGTTGCGATAGGACATAAACTGGCGAATGTCAAAAACTGATCTACAGTTGATTCATGCGGAAACGTCGGATGAGTCGCGGCATATGTCGAAATGTAACCAGTTTCATCACCTGTTAACGATGTCTTCAAACATATAAGGTATCCGATACGGTCTTTCTCATCCGCCGCGTCGAGAAAATCAATAGTTCCAAGAGCCCAATGCGATTTCGCATACTCGCGTTTGCGGAAAGGCAACAGAGTCGAACGAGTGTTCTCGGGCGATTCGGATTGCATTTCGACAAGACTCGCGAATCGAATATTCAGACGCTCGCCACCATTTGCTAATTCCTGCTACATGGATAATACCCTTGAAGGGCAGGCGACCAGCACTAGTAAGGACAGCACCCCCAAGCGGGATCGGACCATACTTGGCAACTTCGCGAAATGGCTGGCAACCAGCCCGTTTCTTAATTGCCCCCGAGCCCTCCTGCGGCAGCAAAAGCCACCACGGAATGATATTCCGATTCCAAGCGTTGACGATTACCTCGACATCCTGATTCAGCAAATTCCCAACCAAGAATTCGACAGTCGCCATGTTTTTTGTGTTTCCATGTCTTTTTCAAGACCCCCATGAGTTTATCTCATGGGTGAATACGTTTGGTAGTTAGATCGCGTTGCCCTCACCCGACCATCCGAACCGCACGCGGCCAAAGGCGGCAAGCGGTTCGGATGGTGAGAAGACAGTTTCATAGTTCGCGCGATTCTAACGATGAAAACTTTTGCTCATGCCAGACAAGCTGACATGGGGCAGGCGCCCCGTGTGCTTGCGTTGTAAAAAAACGCACAACGGCAGTCCGTCGAGCCACGTTTACGCGGCCATTCCTTAAATAACGCAACCGACGCCGCCTGAACGCGGTACGACAAACTATAACGTACAATGCAGCTTTTAAATGTCACCGTATTTCGGTTGGAGTAACCGCCAGAGTGGAAAGTCAGTACCAATCAATTCTCAAAAAGCTCAGTCGACTACGCGTTGATCGGTCAAAAGGCATTGCCCCGCACAAACCCTTGCTCCTGCTCGTGTTACTTGAGCTTGCGAAATCAAGACTACTGATCGGCCCCCATGTCAAGTTAACGCCGGACCTTGCATTTCGCTTCGCAGTCTATTGGTCGATCGTGGCCCATAGAAGGTCGCAACCACCCGATATTCGTTTGCCATTCCATCACACCAGATCATCCAAACTGTGGCGAACATTAAAGCCGGACGGCAGCGAATCAGAACACCGAGACACAACGACGGGCATTGAGTTGTCGGACGCATTTTATTCGGCGCTTCAATCTCCGGAGTTTCGAGATGCGGCTGGGTACTTGTTAATTGCAAATTACTTCGAGCATGCAGAACAGATTGCACTCTACGAGCTTGCCGGGATCGTGGCGCCCGCCGACACAAGCAAGCTTGACGACGTAGCCCGACAGGCTGACAGTGAGGCTCGCGCCGAGGGGCGAACCGCTCGTTTCCGTGTCGATGTTGTTGCAGCCTATTGCCAGACTTGCGCATTGACTGGTTATAGAGTTTCGACGATCACCGGACACTCGATTGTAGACGCAGCGCATATCCACCAGTTCGCTCATTCGCGCAACGACGATCCGCAAAACGGACTAGCCTTATGCAAGAATGCTCATTGGCTGTTCGATCTAGGGCTCTGGAGCGTCGACGATGACTATCGAGTCATCGTCGCACGGGACGCCTTTGACGAAGACTGCCCGGCACAAGAGTCCGTCAAATCGATGGTCGGTAAGCGCTTGATCTTGCCGCGCGACCAGCAGTTCTGGCCCAGCGCAAAAAACCTCGCCTGGCATCGTGAGAAACGCTTTGTTAGGTAGGGTTTTCAAGTAAGCGGCCGAAGAAGCGGATCCGTAGTTCATGATCGCGGCGCGATGGGTTGCAATAGTGAGAACGGTGGACTTTCAGAGCGTCAATTTCCATCAGTTGCAGTTGGACAGTCGCGAGTCCACAATAGCGAGCAGATCCGAGACGGATGTTCAGACTCGCAAATCGTGTCAATAACCTTGTGACAGAACACATGGAATTTCAAATTTATCTGAAACAAAGCCGACGACAGCTTTGTCTTTATATTGAGGGACGCGAGTTTCGCCGCACTGTTTAACGCCAATTGCCCTGAATCGAGCGATTTTGAATGCCAATTGATCCCGACAGTTTGGGAAAACTGCTGGACGACTACTGGGCCATTTTGGTTGAATGGGTTGGCGGAGCGCGAGACGGAGCTGAAGACGTTGTTCAGACAGCGTTCATCAAGCTAGCTTCTGAGGAAAAGGTGCCAACAAATTGCGTCGCGTGGCTCTTTGCAGTCTCAAAGCGATTGGCGATCAACGATCAGTTATCGAGGACAAAGCGTCGACTACGTGAATCGAACGTAGCGAGTTGCGTTCACAATTCGGATGATTCCGTCGTTGGCATCGAAATGCGGGAAATGCTCAATATTCTCGAAATACGTGAGCGAGAAGTTATGATCGCGCGGATATGGGGCGGTTTAACATTTGATGAGATCGGAGAAGCCAACGGAGATTCGAAAGCAACTATTTGGCGTTCATATCAGTCCGGTATTTCGAAACTCAGGCAGGCCTACGGAGAATGCGCAGATGAATGAAGAATCAGGTCAAACACCAGCGGAAAATGATTTGACAAATTTCGAGCAAAGACTGCGGAGTCATTCGCTGGGCTCCGGACCGAGCCATCGCGACAAGCGGATGTACGAGTTTGGCTACGCTGCGGGTGTCGCGGCCGCAAGACACGCGACTCGGCGAGCAGCAGCCCGATGCCGAGTTATCAGTTTGGCAGCGTCGGTAATCGCTTGCGCCGCGATTTTATCGAACTATTTTTCAGATCGACGTAGCACCAACAACTACCAAAAATTCAGCTCACATGAGGGATACTCCGGAGTCGCAAGTGGGGAATCTGCAACAGTGGCTTCTAAATTGACGGATCGACACAATTCACAGCCTTCATCGGCGAATCCGAATGGAGCATTGCCGAATGGAGTAAATCAAAATTCAGTAACAGAATCTGCTTTAGGTCAAAAGCGATCGGCTGCTTCCAGCTATTTGGTTACTCACGCAAACATTGAATTGTTGATTCAGAATTCACCAAGGATATTTGAATCGGTGGATCATTCAACAACATCGCGCGCAGACTCGTTCGAGTGGGCAAGTCGGGATGTCGAGCGTGATGGCAACAGTTTTTTCGAACTACGTAAGGAGTTTCAGTTATGAGAAATGTGAGACGATCAATCTGCATCTGCCTTTTCAGTATTTTTGGTTCTGCATGGAGTTTCACCTACGGGGACGACACGACAGAAGCAGAATCGAAGTCTCCTGTATTATTGCCTGAGAAAGCCGGTGACTGGGACGTTTTTGTCACCTCAGAAGGAAAGCGATTTCTTACGCAGGAAATCAACGTCATTGCCAAACACGAGGCCACACCCGCGCTGAAGTATCGATTCGTCGATGATTCGAGATACCAGGACGATCGCAATGCCGCAATCTTCTACTTGCGTGCATTTGCATTTCTTGACCAGGAGGGTAATCGAAATGCATTGCATGAATCTTGGAGGAAAGCAGATGAAGAGAGCAGACAAGATAAGACGTATGTCGGACTGAATGACTGGTATCAGATAGCCCCCAAAGAACTGCCAGTAGATAAAGTGAAAAAGTATCTTGCTTTAACAGAGTTTCAAGTTCAGTTTTTGTCAGAGGCCCAGAAGTGTAAAACGATGGATTTCGAAAGGAATCTCGATGAACTGGACTCACCTGCTACCTTGCTGCTGCCGGAGATTAGTCAGTTTCGCACCATTGCGAGAACTCAAGCCATTCGTTGCCGATTGGCCATTGCAGAAGATCGGATAGACGACGCAATTTCGGTTCTAAGTCAACAGATTGCTATGGCTCGTCACTGCGGTCAAGATGAAGTTATTGTTGCCAGCTTGGCAGGGATGGCGATAGCATCGATCGCTACCGATGATGCAATCAAACTGATCGAACACAGCGAAAGTCCAAATCTATATTGGGCTTATGCGTCGCTGCCGAAGCCGCTGTTTTCTTACGAAAACTCATTGGGCTTCGAAAGGCGGTTCTTGTTTGAACAAGTTAAACCACTTAAACAAGTCGACTTGAATCCCAAGGACGATATGTTTTGGGACATGTTGGTAGACCAGTTTGTCCGTACTCTCATTGAAGGTCAGTGGGAAGTAGCCGGCATCGAGCCGTTGATCGGTTTAGAGTCATCGGTGGCGATCGAACGGTTTAGACAGATCATTCAAGCGTCGCAAAGTCAAGCCTTGGCATATCTGCAGCGAGCCGAAGGGATGACTTCGGAACAGTTGAGCGTTTTAAATCCTACTCACCTTGCGATGTTGGCCTTGGTGACATACTACCGCGAACGAACTGACAGTTTGCTTAAATGGTCGGAAATTCCTTTTTGGAAATTGCGACAGAATGCTTCATACGTTCGATTTGCTCAGAAAGAGAAAGAAGATGATACGATCGGTGAATTGACCAAGGTTTGTAATAGTTTCATCGCGACTTCGGATATCTACAAAGCCTCAGCCAAGTTCGAGCGAAAGATTGCGCTCTTGCAGAACATCGAAGCCTTACGGATGTATGCTGCGGAAAATAATAACGAACTACCCATGACCTTAGCAGAAGCACCTCTGCCTGTGGCAATCGATCCCATGACTGGAAGAGATTTTGAATATAGTCATGATGGTTCCCAGTTCAACTTAATAGCACCACCGCTTGATGGTGACGTTGGATTTCAGATCAAGGTCAACATCCAGTCACGGTAAGCACCGTCCACGCGTTTTATTTCTTCGGGTTGCACCGCCGCTTTCAACTGCTTCGGATGGTCTTTAATTGGCGGCTCGGATGACAAACGAGTAGAACGATGTCCTTACTGGATTCTGCATCGCGGAACCTATGCCGCGAGAGGAAGCGTTTTTATCTAGTCCGCTCACTGGCGAAGCTGAATAGTTAATGCTTTGGTAATAACTCGGAGAGTGCCCCGAGCCCCAAACTTTTTCGAGCCCGCCGCCGATTCAGATCAGAGCGCGACTATCTGGTCAAATTCTTCGTGGCCCTGTGAAACCCTGCAATATAAACAACCATCACCGGATGATACTGCGATTCCAATTATTCCCGATCGCCTCGAAGTTTTGTTTAAGCGAATCAGCAACCCAAGACTCGAGGGCTTCCGTAGGCCTCTTGTGCTTTCATTTGAACGTATCTTATCCTCAATCAATCCAAATGAGAGTTGTAGCTCTAACAAGGCGGACCGCCAGTTCGACCCTATCACACTCCAATTATGGAGGCCTTGATCGCCCGCATTGATCTGCCAATGGTTAGGCCGGCAAATGGAAATTTCAGCACAACGCCCGTACCCTCGAAAGCGTCGAGCATCGCAAGACGATATTCGCGACCGCCCAATCCAATGACTTTCCGAAAGTTGTTGAGTCCTAATTCCCGTACCTGCTGCTTGAGCGTGCTACTCGAAACCGGATGGTTAGCCTTGCGTTTGAAAGTCACTTCGTAGGGGCTTGGAATCTCGAAGTCTGGGGAAATGAACCCATACTTAGCGCTCAATATGACCCACTTTTTACCATGATGCTCCGCGTATTGCCGATTTAATTTGAACGGCGCACCGATGTACGCATCTCTAGCGACCGTTGGTCCGGCGTTAGGATCTCGGTCCCATATCTTGCTACTACCGCAAGGCACGATGACCAACACGTCGGCATCAATTTGGATGTCCATGTTAAAATTGCCCGTTGAGCATCAAGTCTTCCAATGTCATATATTGATCCGATTTCCCGACACATCGCCATAGGAAGAGGTTGCTTCCGTCGTACCGGATCGATACTCCTGTAGGAAGATGAAACCATGCGCGGCCTTTCGGATCATCAGCATTCTGCACGCTCGCAGTCGCAAGCTTAATTTCATGCTCAATGTGATTGGCACGCAACCATTCCAGCAATCGCCATTCAGGTTCAGTCTCTAGTCCAACCTCACTCAAAGTTTGCGCGCGTTGAAGCCCTAGCCGAGTTGTCCATCGCCAATGCCCAGCCATTGTTTCTTGCAAAGCTAGATTGATAGGCCTTGCAAGTGCTCGAACCGGCCCCAATCTGTATAGCACCATCGATTGATCTCGTCGCGCCGTCCACGGTGTTGGAATCTCAGATCGATCTACAATCTCGATCTGCTCAACATCAGCAACGTAACGAATGCCATTCGGTTCCCGTATGCCGACCGGTATGTACAGCGCGACTTGCTTAACGAAGAACTGGCGGCGTTGTGATTTTGTGAGTGGTTGATAATACAATTGTTCCCGTTTGATCCAGTCCAAGTGTTCTTGAGAGCCCGGTGATCGCAAGACCCCAATCAACACTGGCTCGCTCGCCGCGATACGCCAATCGCGTGAGCGACCTTCAGCAAGGTGCGGAATCACTCGGTCAGCCATTGACCATCCGCCTTTTTGAAACGCTTTTACTAACCAGTCCCGCATGTAGGACAGATCGCTAGGTAACGCGGGAATTGCGCCGACTCCGAACCGATCGATCGACTGCCATAATCGACTTGATCTGAACTCATTCGGTTCTATTTCAGCGTAGGGGAAAGCTGCGACTGCCTGGACGACAACATGCTTTGGCGTTGCACTCGCTCTCGCGTCCTTCTCAATTTCAAGTATCGCATCGCGATATCGATGTAGGACATTAATCGCATCGCGTGGTGGACCGTATGATCGAAACTGACTTCGATACTCTTCCGAAGCGTCGATGCGATACTTGGCGTCACATACAAGTAAGATCTGCGGCCAGCCAACTTCCTCATAACGGATGATGATGTCTGGCTTCTGGGGAAGAAGTGTTACATCGTCGGCGTCGTATTGGAAGTTGTAGGTGACACTTATCTTGCGATCCTTTGAATTGACGCAGTCAACCCGTTGGCGTCGTCCCTCCAGCAATCGGACTTGAAGACTCGAACGATTAAGCTTGAACAAGTCACGAAGATCTGCGTTACTAACGTTGGGCTCGCGAAGCAATTGCACCATCGATAAAAAAACCCAGTATTCGTAAAGTACACTCAGGTCTTTGACAGACAGTCGGTAGATGTCGCCTTCTAAGCGAAGTCCAAACTTCAGAATCATGCAGAGTCGGTAGGTCTCCCGATATCCTGGTGCCGAAACCAGTTGCAAAGATGCGAACTCACCAGGAACAGGCCCGTTCGCTTCGGCGATTGGCTCAAGTCGAAGCAGTTGCGATACTCGGTTCTCCAGATTTCGCAGCGATGTTTGTGTGGTCCTACTACGTTCGCCCGACTCGGTAATGTCTCCCAGCGAATTATTGAGAAGGCCAAGTGTCCTGCGAATGTCCGTCAATTGCCGACGGATCCAGCGATGCTCCATCGTATCGAGCGTCGGCTCAGAGGGGCTCTCTAGCAGTCGCTCGCGAATATTTCCTATCAAAGTCTCTTGAATCGCACCTCGGCCGACGCCGCGGCGCACTTGAGAACGAATTGATGAGTCACACCGTCGAATACGTTCGATTCGATTGTAGCTCGGACGTCGCACGAGTGACCTGCGAGGCTGCTGAGCGATGTAGCGAACTGTTTTCTCGAGTTCGCCGAGTATTTGCTCCAAGAGTATCAACCATTCCAACCGTGATGGGCGACGACTCGTATCCAACTTTCCTAGCTGGTGCGTCGAGCGAAGATATTCATAGGCCAAGCTCGTCAGGATTTCCTGGATTTGTGCGAGGATCTCTTTGTAGTCCGTTTCGTAGTCGATCTTTGTGGGGAAGACTTCCAGTTCGATATCGAGCTGTGGCTTGCCATTGATCGCGACGGTAAAAAGGCTGCGACCAATCTGGCCCTGAAAATTGATGACACCGTATGCAACTCGGCTATTCTCCCGAGAACTTATACGCTGAGTGATGAGCGGGTCGCGGTGTTGAATACTAACTTGGTCGCCTGGCTGATGTGCCTTCAGATAGATCTGGTAGTCGAGTTGCTCATAGAGCGCCGGTCCAATCTCTAAAGTGGGATCGTGGTTCAAGTGCTCTGGAACGTCTCGCCAATTGTCACCTTCGAATGAAAGCGAGTCACATCGGGGCGATAGTTTCAATCTTCCCTTAACCGCAGTTCGTTGCGCAAGGATGGGAGGATCGTGCTTTGCCGAACGCTCCCATACCAGGGAAAAGAGATTCGTGTTGATTCGGAATAATTCTTTCATCGATTACAGCCAGTAGGAAGTAAAGCCTTCTGTCTCCAGCCGATCCCACATGAGGCACAGTCTGGCCGCTGATCGAGGAAGTTTTGCTCCTTCCAGCGTCGCGGGTCTACCTGCTTTATCCCATCTGTCGACCTGTGAACCAACGACATCCTCGTTATCAAATGGCTGCCCCTGAATAGTGAGCCCTAGCAGCCCCAGAAGCGTCCGTCGTATCGCATTGCTTCCGCCGACGATTCGCGGGAGTATCTTCATCGACAACGCTAAATCAAGCGGGTCAACCTTTTCATCGCCACTGGAACGGAAAGCTGAGCGAACCTGTTCTGCGTTCAACAGAAACAAGATCATTTCATCGCGGGTTCGATAACCCACTTGTAATTGACTGCACGTCAGGCATTCATTGACACGCTTGAGAAGTTCAATCGTGGTTTGTATTACAGCCAGTGATTGTTCGTCTAAGTTCGATAGTTGATCCAGACGAGTTGCCGGAGAATGCCAAAACTCGATGGGCCAGTTTGCCTGGGTTTCCTCGAAAACCGTACTATCATCTGAAACACTGGGACTCCAATCTAAGTTGACTTCGGAGAGTTCGATGGTAAATGCGCGATCAAGTACCTTCCGACTGAAGCCGTGCGTACTTTCATCCATGTTGACTGTACCCACGATTCCTAGGTTGGCTGGAATCCTTTGACGCTGCCACTTTTTGTCGTCCACTTGCAACTGCAGCGAGAGCAAAGCGTCGCTCTCGTATCCACCATCTTGTGAAGGCGATCGATCCTCAATACAGCTCAGGATCTCGGCAAAGTAATATTCGACCCTCGCGAGGTTCATCTCGTCAATGATACAGGTTGAGTGCGAGGAAGAGTTATTTGATGCCTCCTGTGCGATCATCAAGAACGCCCCAGGCCGAAACTTGCCCTGCAGATCAACATATCCGAGCACTTCGGAACTATCTGTCCAGTCGGGCCGAACCGAAATTCGATGACAAGCCCCTCCAGTATGCTTTGCAATCAGTGATGGCAGCTTTGATTTCCCCGTTCCGGACACACCGGCTAGAATCACGAACGGCTTTGTTCGAATGGCCGTCACATAGGTTGCGATTTGCCATGGTTCAAAACTAAAGCCGTCGTGAGCAACATCCCGGATAAGTCTTTCGACAGCGATGGATAAAAGCGGGGGTTTTGGATCGGGATCGTCACCCATTTCAATATTCCATTTTTCTTTGATCTTAGAAAGGACATCAATTCTGCATTGTTCTGATTGGAGCGCCCGCCAGTAGGGCTCTTTCAGTACCGCATGTTGAACGCGTTGTCGAACTTGAGCTGTAGTCGGCTGATCGATGGTCAGAGGCTGGCTGACGTCGGCGTGTGCGAGCAACCAGAAGAAATCGCCAGCAAGCCGCGCGAATCCTTCAGCCAGTTGTTGGTCTGATACCTCACGATCGAGTTCCTTGAAGTTGGAGATAAATTTTGGCAACAGCCAATCAAACGAGACACGGTTCTCCCGTAACTCACCTTTAGCGATCGCTTGCACGACGAGAGCAACGATCATCGGTTTGTAAAGCTGCGGGCTCGACATCTCCTCCAACAACGTGACGAAGTTCGTCGAAACTTTCTCAGGTGAATCGAGGAGCACCACTTTCTTGCGTTGGTCGACTAAACCGAGCTCAGCGCCTTGCAAGTAGCACATTTGGCGCGCGACAGTACCATCCAATTCCGTGCGATCACCGCTACCAAGATTCTCGCGAAGCCATTCGAGTCGAGAATTGTAACCTGTAAGAGTGATACGCTCGGATTCACTTGCATCTACTCTCTGGACTTCACACCCTGCATCGTCGACGTTCTTGACATAGTATCGTGCCGACCGATTAGTGCTGTAGAAGATAATCTTTTCTGCGCAGTACCAACGCATGATTTCCAAGAACGATTTGGAGGTCACTGGACTTTCATGGACTTTCTCAACCCAAGCTTTATAGGCTGCTAGTAGGACCGCAAACGCGGAAGAGATCGATGAACTATGTTGGCGCAGCTCCTCAAGCGTGACAAAACGTTCGAAGATCATGCCACGAGTATATCCTCCGGCAAGTTTTCCTGAGCCGATTGAAACACGTTCTCCACTACCGCTGATCACATCCGTAAAACCATGTTCACGTAACCGTTCAATAGTCGGCGGCTCTATTTGACGGTAGACCTCGGTCGCCTTCGCTTCAGGATCAACTCTAAACTCAGTAGCAGCGACGCCCAAACCAATTCGAATGCCCACCGGTTCTTCGCACGAAAAATGCATTACGGGGTAAACGCCCTTTTGAGCGCTCGTCGTCTCGCGATCATCAAACACGGACAACCAAGGGACATTGGTCCAATTGCCTTTCCCAACCGATGCGTCCCCACGCCAGTGACTGTTCGGACAAAGCTCGTCAGCTTTCGTTTTCGCCAACTCTCTCAGTCGTCGCACAAGCCGAACAGCATCAGAATCGCCCGAAAATTTCTCCGGCCTTTGGGAATAGGTTTCAAGCAGTTGTTGGCAGGCTGTCCAAAAATCGAATTGTTCGTAATCAATGCTACTAGAACTCAACACTGCCCCCCTTTGAAAGGAAAAACGCGAACCACGATCTGCGCTGGAATCGTGCAGGTCTACGAGTCTACCATAGAAACGAGCTGTTCGATGGAGTCCGCAACGTCATAAATCGCGACGGTATGGGATTGTGTACGGACGTCAACCAGGCCAATGGGAAATACTAGCCTTCCTCGACTCTGTTGAATCTTGGTTGCGGAACGCGTTTGCAAAGACATCCATTTGCACAGTCTTTGTTTAGAGAGTATTCAACAGGTTTAGCCGTGTCCCCTATTAGCCGAAGTTTGTTAGCACCCGGTTTTTCCCCGAGAACCGGTCGCCAAAGAGTGCTGGCTGATTCTCCGCTCCAGCTGTATTAATGAATCACATTGGCGAAGTCGGATCGGCTCTGGCAGCTTCGCTGGTCAGGCAAACTGTTCAGGTTGCGCGGAGATTTCTCAGCTTCTTGCAAGTAGCAATACATCTTCTCGGAATTTGCATGCACCCAGACGGAGAATGAATGCACCAGTAGCGCTCTACAATGCACCTTCTCCATCGAAAAAATTGTTCAGAGCAATAAAACAAATGTTTGGGCCATCGCAACAATTGTTTTGTATGCTGGTAACAAGTTCTAGAATAATAAATTCCGGTTTTCCTGATTGTGACGAGCTACAGGATCATTAGAAATGGAAATTCAAGAGATCCTTATGTACTTTTAGCTTTGTCTTAACCAAACCGCCGCGGCCGACCGGTGGACGTGCCAGGTGCAAGCTTATTCACGTTTGTCAGTGAAGAGCCAAGCGAGAATCTCAGCGATTGGAAGTTCGAGGCCTCCACAACCAAGATGACGTATGACATTGAGATGCCTATGAGCGTCACTCCTGGCACTCGTGTTTGGGAATCGGCCTTCTGGTTCAACGCCAAAGCTCAACCCGGCCCCATGTCTGCCCCAGCCGCGACCTTCACCGGCTTCGGCATGACCCGCGCCGCGTAAGCATTGCTGCAGCAACAGCCCCGACTCCTTCGAAGCACTCGTTAGCTCCGTGGCAACCACGCGCTCTAGCGAGTGTTTTTTATTGCGCCCAAGTCCGCCTGAAGGCGGTACTACAAACCGCTCGTAGTTCCAGCTTCAGCCGGTCGTCCTGTGGTTGCGCCCGATTCCGCTTGAAACTGCACTGCGAAGCGACAACACAACGACGCGCCGACTAAACCGTCCACGCAACTCGCACCGGCACATTCTGTTCTTCGCTAGCAGCGAAGCAAAAGCCTAAACGCCAAATCGCTTGTCTGCTTTTATCCTCGACTCGTTCGTCAGCAGCGGATCAATTTGCCGTCCAATCGGCCAGATCGGTTTATTCGAGCGCGAGACAACATTTTCACTACAGAACGTTTCAAGCTGAACCGCTTGCACAACTTTTCCAGCGCGTTGATATGAGATGATCCGCGCTAGCTCCGGAAAAAGCCATAACGGCGCGTTGACTGCGTAATAAAAGACATTTACGCTGTAGCTGAGGAAAACGCAGTCATTTGGTCTGAAATCACGCGCTAGCTGCGTATAATGAATAGTTATTTGGCAGGAGTGAACACGACGGCATGAACGAATTGCGGCAGTTCGTTGACGCAAACAATCGTTGGTTTCGCGGCCATCTTCCCGAATCCGACGCGAGCCTTGATTCGGCGGAAGCACAACTTGGCGTACCCCTACCTCCAGACATTCGATGGGTGCTCCGTCATTTTGGATACTGGCACGCAACTGGAATATCATCTCTAGACGAAACCATCGAGAACACCATCGCTGCTCGCGAACACTTGAAACTTCCTCATCGCTATATCGTGCTGTACGATCATCAGGATGGTGGCGTGATTCTGCTTGACACGAAACCGAACCAAGCAACCGGACAGTACAAAGTCTACGATTCAGGCTGGGATTCTGTTCCCGATAACCTTGAACATAAAATTGTGTATGATTCATACTTGGACTACGTTAAAAACGTACTCGCGCGACGACAGGACTTCATTGCTCCTGAGGATATCGACTATGATCCGACTCGATACCGTACGCCGTAAAGCCAAATAACAAAGCCATGCACGCCGAGCACGCGAACGGCCGTTTTCACATGGATGCCTTACTCGCGCGTGCCGGGTGATGTCCGTCGTTATGTTGAAGAAATGAAGAAAGAGAAGCCTGCGTAAATGACAATCGAAGAATCAGAGGTAATCGACATCGTAGGATCCGACTCAGAGAACCGACCAATTCTTGTCGCTGTTGACGCCGGCACGACAATCGATCCCGACCGCCGTTTGAACGCTGTCAAAGCAAAATTGATGTCTTACGCCAAGTACGTCGCATCGGGAAAATTTACGCATGACTATCCAAGCTTTAGCCCCGACGATGTATCGTTTGTGGTCGCATGTGAAGTTGCGCCAACCCCGGAGATGGAACGCCTTGAGAGTATCTCGTGCGACAACAAGCAGTTCGAGGTTCGTTTTGACTGTACTTACTCTCTAACTAACACAAACGACCAATTCTGTATCAGCGAGACAATGCAAGAACTTGCCAATACCGCATTTGAAATCGTTGATAAGATCCTCGAAACAACAAATGCATTCTCATTCATCTGGTGTCTCAGAGACGGTGAAAAGGTATTTGTTCAGATTTCCGCGGCCACGGAAAGCGAAGAACCATTGGATATAGCAAGTCGATGGCTTGATTCGAACGGCGGCACTGTGGAGTGTTTGGTTGTAATGTGTCGTGCTACATCGATCGTCGACGAACAGATTGTCGACATGGCCGTTGCAAATTGCGTTGAGAGTGGCCAAAGGGAAGGGTTTGTGCTGACGAAATGTCTCCGGGCAAATGATGAGACTGGCATGCTCGAGCCTGCAGGCGGTATCGAATTTGAAACGCGTTTCCCGAACACTTTGCTGTGAATAGCAACACAACAAAGGGTTGCGGACGAAGCCGTCGATCAGCCCGCGTGACTTGCGTTGAGTCACTTGCTCGGGCTCGCTGAACCCTGTCGTTATCCCGCTCAAGAGGCACCGCTTGCGAAACGTTGACGAGCCACGGATTCGACAATGCCCCGACTGCAACACGTCGTTCTCATCGGTGCAATCAACTGGGATCTGTCCATCATGCCAACTGGTCTTCGATGTCGACGCCGAAGGTAACGTACTTCGACGGCGGACACGAATCGGTGAACCGAAACCGCCACAGCCCTCACCTAAAGAACAAGCCATTAAACACGTTCGGAAATACCTCAGGCTCTTAGACGCTTCAAAAATCACCACCGACGAATTCAACTTCAACCTTCTGCTCCATTGGGTTGGCTTGCCGAATGAATGCTGGACACCGAGCGCATCCGAAATGCCGAACGATGTTGCACTACAATTCTCGCATTACCTCGACGACTATTTGATTCCACTAGACTTTAAACCGACTCCGACGTGCTTTATGCTTGGGCCTTTCGATCCCGATTCGGTTGAACGAAAGAAACAGGAACTTGAACCCAGGTATCGAGAGATTCATGACTTCTGGCGAGGGCACATCCAGGAACGCGGGATATCCAAGCGGTGAGCGGGAGCCGCCGATGACTCGTGTTTTGAAATAATTTTTTTGGCCGCGGCCCCATTAACGCCGTCGCTCTGTCACTTAGCTACTGGTCATCGAGCAATGCTCGCGGGAATACTTAAATGCATTCAAATGGATTTCTAACAACAAATTCGATTTCAAATTTATCCACGCTATGTCAGACGATTTTGTTGCTGTCTCTAATGTTTTTGCAAATGCGTGCAAGTGCGCAGGAGGCAAAAGATGATGATGAAACACAGATCACGAATAGCATTGGCATGAAGCTACGGTTAATTCATGCTGGGACTTTTGAGATGGGTTCACCAACGACAGAATCTGATCGCGATGACGATGAGACACAGCATCAGGTTACCCTAACTCGAGACTATTATTTTGGGATAACTGAGGTGACCCAAGAGCAGTGGATGAATGTAATGAACACCAGTCCATGGATGGGTGAAGATTCCGTAAAAGAAGGCGCGAATTGTCCAGCGACTTGCGTGACCTGGAGTGATGCGGTGAAGTTTTGCGAAGAACTTTCACTGAAGGAAGGCAAGTCATATCGCCTGCCGACAGAAGCAGAATGGGAGTATGCTTGTCGAGCTGGGACTGCTACGGTCTACAGCTTCGGAAATTCGTCGAATAGTTTCAAAGATTTCGGCTGGTTTATAGAGAATGCATGGGATGTCGGCGAGAGATATGCACATTTGGTTGGAGAGAAAAAACCAAACGCGTATGGTTTGTATGACATGCACGGCAATGTCAATGAATGGTGTTCAGATCGGTTCGAGATGTATCCATTTGGCAGTATCAGTGATCCGAAGGGTGGTGCCAGTGGTTTGTCGCGGATCCTGCGAGGCGGATGCTGGTTTGATAGCGCAGGGGAATGTCGTTCGGCGAGCCGAACCAAGGCAGATCCTGATTACACTGGCGTGACTATGGGGTTCCGCGTCGCGATGGCTCCTGATAGCTAGCGATCTAGGAATGCCACTGGAACTAGTACGTCCTAAGATGCAATGCTTTGATCGATAGTGGCTTCTAACGGCCCGGATAACTCCTGTCATTCAAATAAGACATCCGACATCACCGTACTCAGATATAACATGTTGTTACGTGAATCGAACTGGAAATAGTTGAAGACAATTGAGTGAGAGTCGCACCTGAATAGAAGCTGAGCGCCGAAGATTGGGGCATTGCACTACGAGACGCCGGAGTCAAGATTCGAGGGAATCGACTTGCTTATCAAGATGGAGTTGCAAGGCGTCGTCTGCCTCCGAAAGAACAGTTCCTTCCATTTGTTCGACTTAAAGATACCGAGCCAGCTTCCCAAGATACCGTCGTTGCCGTCGACGATCCTCAGCCGGAGGCCGTCGATAATATCGACCTTGACCTCGAAGACCAGATTGATGAGCGATCGACTAAACCGAGCGAGCTTCCGGTTCGCTCACGGCGGTTTGGGATCGGCAAAGAGATCGGCTATGCGGTGTATGTCCATCGAGACTACGAAGAGGTTCTCGGCGAAACAGTGGCATGGGCAAAGCGGCATTTGCCGGAACAGTTCGACTATACCGTCGTGAAGCTTAATCACCGCAATGATTCGGTTTCCTTTATTTACTGCCCCCACTTCGATCTTGAAGATGAACCAGCGATCCAGGCCATCATCGTTGTCAGCGCTGACGGGATCGCTCAACGACGCAACACTCCTTCCGATCCGTACATCTACCACCACAAATGGCTGTTCGTGGCAGACGACTACGCTGGGTTCAATGTTGAACAAAGTAAGCTGCGATCAATGCAATGGATTGCACTCGACGGAGTCGATCGATCGCGTATCGGCCGGAAAAGCTATTGGGAACAGCATGTGGTGCCAAGAATGAGTGAACTCGTAACAAATCCGCAATATGACTCAATAGAGGAGCTGGAAGATCTCTGGGTACGCAGCGCCGAAGCTCGCAAAATATTAAAGCTCTCTACATGCGACCTTGCTCATAAACGAGAAGCCTGCGAAATCGAATCGAAGAAAGTCGGCAATACTTATTTCTACAAATTGCCGAAAGTGGAAGACGACGCGAGGCACATGTAAGCGAGCCAATCTGTCCGAAGTTCGTGTTAGCAACGAGAAAGTTGGAACGCAGATCATCTACCTCAGCTGGCTCGCGCCGGGATATAGTATTCAAGTGTATTAGCCCCTGCTCGACGGCATACGTACGCAGGCAGTCGCTTTTCAATAGCCGGTTGCTCTCAGTCATCCCCAGCCTCACGCTTCAAATTGTTTTCGGACGCCGGATAGAATTCAATACCGACCAGCCCGATCGATACGAGCTTTGATCCTTCGAATCTTAAGAGTATGGGATCTTCCCATCGATAGCCTACTAGCATTGTTTTGCCGTTGCCATTCACGCGGATGAAGCCATTCGTAGTCGGAGCGTTGTTTCCCCAATCGATTGAACAATACAGTTGCCCATCGGTTATCTTAATCCTCATAATCTGCTCCTTTGAACTTCTGTATTCCCCGATGATTTGGCTGACAGAAAGACGCTTGACAAAGACCACATCGTCCAGCACGGTCACTTCAGAAATCGTATCGAGTTCAGGATCCGTTTTTGTCACAAATTCTTGCTGATCAATCGGTTGCCAGAAGATGTACTTCTCGCCAATCACTCTCAGCTCGCCTACACTGCATGGTGCCCCGTTCGCCCAGTCGAATACGGTACGAACTCCTTTTTCTTGGGGAAGAACGGTAAGAGTCCTTCCTCGATCGTTTGTGAACCATCCGGCGATCCGGTCTACCTTTCTATCGAATTCGTTGCTATTAGACTTAGAGGTGGCTGGTATCTGCATCAAATCTGAACCGGATCCTGCATTCGAATCATCGGCTGATAATCGATCGCTTGATTCTTCTATGATTTGCAGTTTTGTCTCCGGAGGAGTTTGTATCTCAACGTCCGTACCAGACGGAACGCGAATCGTCGTTTCGATTCCATTCTTGTCTCTCAACAGGATTACAATCACTGCCAGCATGACAAGGCAAGCGGAGACCGACGCTAACCTCCCATTTAATGGAGGGACGCGAAAACTGGAAAACGATGTTTGTGTCCCGTTCGGCGGTCCGCTTCTTTTCGTTGTAAGGCTCGGACGCAAACCTTGAGAGACGCTTAAGTTCAACTCAGTCCTCGCAACTGGAGCTGTGCAATCCCCACCTGGCTCGATTAGCGAGTAAATGGTTTTGAATTCGGCGCTAACTTCGATCGCACTACTGGGACGTTCCAAAGGTTCTTTGGCCAGTAACCGCATCAGCAAAGACTCGAGACACGGATGAATATCAGGTACAAGTGAACTGATCGGTTTCGGATCTTCGTAAACAATGCTCACGAGGATCGCACCCAGACTTATGTACTCGAACGGTGGTGTGCCAGATAACAGGTGATAAAGCACGCTTCCTAGGCTGAAGAGGTCAGAGCGATGGTCCAAAGGTTTACTTAGTGCTTGTTCGGGAGACATGTAAAGCGGTGTCCCTAGAATCGAACCGGACAAGGTCAAATCGGCCTCTTTTTGAATAGGCTTAACCAGGCCAAAATCTAGGATCTTGATCCGACCAGTATTGCTCTCGAGCCAAAGATTGTCGGGCTTTATGTCGCGATGAATCAGCAGTTGGGAATGAGCAGCTGCTAGCCCTGATGCTACTTGACGCCCAATATCAACAACTTCAAGTTGCGATAGCTTACCGAGGCGAGTTAATCTTGATTTTAGCGTTTCCCCTTTCAGCAGTGGCATCGCGATAAAGGGTATTCCGTTCTCCTCCCCAACTTGAAAAATGCTGATGATATTATCGTGCTCGATCGCCGCTGCAGATTGTGCCTCCCTGAGAAACCGTTCTTTCAATGCAACGTCGAAAACCACAGACCTTTGCAATACTTTCAAGGCTACAGCCCGCTTCAATCGAACATCCACTGCCTGAAAGACTAAGCCCATGCCTCCTTTACCAAGCAATTTCACAATTCGATAACCACCTATTGTTCCACCTTCCTGCAGCCCAAATGGTGCAATCTGATCGGGATTCAATTCTTCCGAATCCATATTTAAGACTGTCAAGTCAGTTGCGATTTCTTGCGACTTAGCTTCGGTACAATTTACCGTTCCAAGGCGACTCAACAATTCATTGGCGCCAGCAATCAACTTCGTTATCGCATCTTTCTCTTCCAATGTTTCCGTGAACGGTTCTGTCGTAGTTGTCATTTTGCAGGTTAAAACCAGCCACTTGTTTGCGAGTCAAAACCAGCCAATGAAGGTGGTTAATTAAGTGGACTTTGGACGCTGTTTTTAACTCGATGGATTCTCTGTTTTTGCGGTTGCCGTAGCTCCAGCCGGTTTGCGAGTTTGGCTGGTTTTGGAAGAATCAGCCTTACTGAACTTATCGGCTGCTTGGCCTCGAAGTCTGTAGCTTCGCCCCGTGATTTCGATCACTTTGGCACTTTGCAAAAAGCGATCTAGGATCGCTGTCGCGCTCGGTACATCTCCTAGCAATTTTCCCCAATCCTCCAAAGGCCGATTGCTCGTCATCATCGTGCTGCGGAGCTCGTGGCGACGCATCACTATCTCGAACAAGTACTCGCCACTACCCTTGGGCAAATGCTTCATCCCCATGTCATCCAAGATCAATAGGTCTGGTTTCAGATAACGATTCAGAATGCGATCATGTCCCTCAAAAGCTTCGTCATGTAAGAAGTCTCGTGTACAATCAAAGATACTTCGGTAATATACCGTGTACCCATCGCGAATCAGTTGACGACCAATCGCTTGAACTAAATGGCTCTTGCCAACTCCGGGTGGTCCGAGCAACAACGCATCTTGCGCCTTGCGAATGAAATCACCGGCAGCTAGATCATAGAACTCCTTCTTTTTGGTGGCAGGATTGAATTCGAAATCAAAATCATCCAGCGATTTCAAATCTCGAAAGCAAGCTTGTTTGGTCCAGCGTTCGATCTGGCGGTCACGTCGCACCACCAGTTCATCTTGTAGAATCGTCTCCAAGAACTCACTATGATCTAGTCTTGTCGACTTCGCTTCCTCTAGCCGTACATCCAATGATGTCGCGAGACCGCTCAAGCGTAACTCTTTCAACTGTTCACGCAATCTTCCGTTCATCGTTCCCTCCTGAAACTTTCTAAAGAACTAAGTGAATAATCCGACAGCGGACGAATGATCGGATGTTCTTCGATGAAGTCCATCTGCAACTGTTCCTCCGCTGCCACCTTCTGCTTGAGCAAGTTGCGAAGCGACCGCAGTCGAAAAGCGCCATGCGATAAAGCGATCTTGCAAGCAGTTTCCAATTCGCAACTGCGGTGTGTTCCCGCCAGCCGCTTAAGCCCTACGAGCACACGCACGCCCTCGACACCGCGAGCGGCCATCATCGCTTCACTCCAAGCCTTTGTATGGGGGCCAATGGCTGCCGTTTGACGCAGTAGCGCATCGGTGCCACGTTCGACTGAAGAGACTTTTTCCCTGGGAATATGAGCATTATCGGTGCGAAAACGACCTGGTTCACACTTGCTATGTGTGGCGATCAATGCAAAACGCTCATTAAAAATGCGTACCAAGCGAGCATCCCAACGCACCCACAAGCGACGACCGACATACTCCGGTGGTGTGGAGTAATACGCTTTATCGACTTCTAAATGACCATCGCGCGAAACGCTGCGACGAGCTTCCTTGAAGTTGACGAATCGTTCACTTGGAAGCGGAATCAAAGCCGCTTGTTCAGCTTCATCGAAACGTTTCTTGACTTGTTCTTTGGTGGTACCGTGGATGCGTGTATCAGCAACTTTGGCTTCCCACTCTAAAAGGAAGTTGTTCTGCTCTACAATACTACTGAACCGCCGCGCCTTGAGTGCGTTGTTCTTGGCGAACTTGACGCTGCTTTCTACCTTGCCCTTGTGCTGTGGCGTGTAGGGCTTGGTCGGAACAATCACGGTCCCATAGTGAGCGGCAAACGATTGCAACTTAGGATGAATCTCCGGATCGTACCAATCGGCTTGCTTGACTGCCGCTTTCAAGTTGTCGATCACTAAGCGTTTAGGGACACCTCCAAAGTAATGCAACGCATTCTCGATGGCACTGATGAAATTGTCGGTTGTTTGGCGATAGACTACTTCACTGTAGGCCTTGCGCGAATGGCTCAGTACGATGCGAAACATCCACGGTCGCCGCTTCTTACCTTCGGAGTTGAAGATCAGTGCGCCAGTACCAAAGTCGATCTGAGCTTCTTCGCCTGGTTCGACTTCCATGCGTCGATGCGGAAGCGGTGTTGTGAGGGCAAGCGTTTTAACAAAGCGATACACGCAATGATAGCTGCCTGTAAAGCCATGTTCGGCTTTCAGATCTTGGAGAATCCGTTGCACGGAAAGCCCTACTTCGAGCTTTGCTTTAATCGTATCGGCGAACTGTATGCACGAACTTCGCGGTCCGCTTTGAGCGCCGCCGAGGTTGTGCGATTGGGGCTGAGCCCAATCGCCTGAGCCGGTTTGCGAGTTTGGCTGGTTTTGGGTTACGTCGGCTATTAATTGATGAACAAACTTGCCGACCGTTTCGCGATTGAGCTGTAGAATTTTTGCGATTTGGCGATTGGAATGCCCGCTACGATGCAGGCTTGCAATTGCGTTGATATTGGCCATAGACGTGTGATTCGACATGCTGGGTACCTCCAGCACTAATCGTGCTTGGAGGCCCCCACAAAATCGCTCCCAAGTGGCCGGTTTTCACCTGCAAACTACTGGCTGGTTTTGAGTGCAAACTGACACGTCAGCAGCATATTCGTCGTTCATTCTAATCTTGTAGTGTTGAACCTTCAAAACTAGGCTATGGTTCGATCGTGAATCCCGATCGTGATGTCATGCTCAAGTCGGCCAAACGTTCGTGTTTACCGGCCCAATGAATGATCAAAGCCCGGTGCAGGACGGCTTGAACTCGGATTGTGAGGGCTTTCTAACTTTCTTGATTTTGCATTTCGTCGATCAGCGGCCAAAGTTCGTCGATATCGTCTTTAAATAGGTTACCAATCAAAACATCGGTTACGAGACCTTTCTTATCCGAATTTTGGCGAATGAATTTTCCGAAGCTTAGACCATTGTAAAACTCACAGACAAGTCTTCGCATACGGTCCATGCCAGCAACAAAGTCAGGTCCCCATTTGCCAAGTTGCGAAGCAGAGAGATCATCGTTCTTGAGCCCTTCACAGATTGCATCCGCAGCACTCGCCCCGGACTTCAAGGCGAGCAGCACACCGGAAGAATAAAGTGGATCCAAAAACCCGAACGCGTCCCCTACCAGTACCCAGCCATTTCCAGCAACTTGTTTGGACCGGTAAGAGTATTCTTTTGCCGCGTGGTAAGATTCAACTCTCATTGCGTCCTTGAGTCGTAACTGAGCACCAGGACATTTTGCTAGTTCCGACGAATAGATGGATTCAAGATCCGTCGTACCGCGTCCTTTGAGCAGATAATCGTAGGATGCTACGACCCCAACGCTCACGATCCCATCTTGCAGCGGGATGTACCAAAACCAACCTCGTTTTCCTTCGAGCTGCATTACGATTGTTGCCCCCTCGTCTTTTCCCGAATCGCGAAAGGCATTCTTCCAATAGGTCCAAATGGCGGCTTTCTTGAGCTCGGCATCCCACTCCCGAAGTCCCAGTCGAGCTTGTATGAGGCAACTTTGACCGGCTGCATCGACTATCACTTTCGCGTAGATTTCATGAATGTGTCCGCTCTCATCCATCACGCGCACTCCAACAGCGCGATCGGCTTCAAAAATGACCTCCGTTACTCTAACTCCCTCTTGCACGTCTACAGAATGCTCGCGGGCGTTGTCGAGCATCATCTGGTCAAATTCTTGGCGGTTTACTTGCCAAGTCTGCGATGACTCGTGACTCCGGTGATCGTCAAAATAGAATGGTTCCGAAAGTCGACCTTTTTCTGACACAAATTGCACGCTGTGTTTCTTGATGAAAGAACTATTCTTCATCTTGGTGAGCATACCGAGTCGCTCCAGTACCCAGTATGTCTCTGGGATTAGAGACTCCCCGATGTGGTATCTTGGAAACCTCTCACGCTCGAAGAGTTTCACTTTGTAGCCAGCTTTTGCGACTAAAGTCGAAACGGTCGTTCCAGCCGGACCGCCGCCTATAACAAGAACATCCAAGTCCGTCACGTAAGAGCTGCCCATTGCTTTATCCCTTCACTACTGAGTGCATTTTGAAACAGCAAACGAGCCCCCATGTTAGTCGTTTAAACAAGTCTTGTCGCGACAACTAGCTCGTGTATGTAGCTGTAGACAGCCGATCCTATACACTCCATTCATACGTGGCTCGCGAAGGCGGGCGACCTGAACATCTGCACCTCAGTCACGATGTTCCGATTTAGAAAGATGCGACATCGCGCTAATTCCTCAATTTTTTAGATTGCCTCCGAAACACTACTCGTATATCTTAGTAGCGGCGTTTTCGTGCACGCAAACACTTCTTTATGCGTAATCCGGGTTCACTGCATTGTTTTTTCTGCGAAACAATAGCGATTCCACGAGGTGCAGTTCTGCATTCAGGGATTGTCGTAGACTGGTTTTGCTTACGCTGGTAACTTCGGCAATACTTTGTACTTTCACGTCGAACTCCTTTGCGTTTTGTCGTCATGCGGTCAGCGACATTAATGAATTCAAGGTCACTTCGTTTCATGCGTATTCGGACGATCAACTCTTGTTGATGCCAGCGACGTATTGGGTTTATAAAGATGGCAAGATTGGCATCAGCTATCAGCGCCCTTTAGTTCCCTGCGAAGGGCCAGGCTGCAAATCTAAGCAGCCAAAACGGAACTCGCTCCTCGCAACCAACACGAGTCCCACAAACAATACTCAGCAAGACGTTATAGGACTCTCGATCGCAAATAGGTTTACCGATTCTGAAGTTCTCTATCGTCTCTCTGTGACTGCAATGCGAATTGAGAGCAGTCTTCTTCTGCCGCTGCATCGACCGCCAATCTTCGCTTCTTAAGCAGAGTAATCTCGCTCTGCCGCTCGAATTCATCGAGCAAAATCGCCTTGGATTTTGTCGATTAGTCCGCAACATGATTTAGCCTTAGCGCGAAATCCTGTGCGCTCTAGCCATCTCGGCATGACAACTTCAATCCAGGGACAGAACTATGCCTGGCTAGCAATCCTCTGCTTTTTCTGTGCAGTGGCTTGTTAGGCCAGGTTAAGGCAAGCCATGCCGATAGTTCGCCAGCGGGCATATCGATTAAATATTATCTCTTTAGGCAAGACTATGAAAAAAGCTAATCTAACACTCATTCGATCTGGGTTTACCCTTGTAGAACTCCTTGTTGTAATTGCCATTATCGGCATTCTGGCAGGCTTGCTGCTTCCGGCCATTCAGCAGGCGAGAGAGTCAGCAAGGCGAATAAATTGCACTAGCAACATGCGACAAGTGATGCTCGCGAACCACTCGTACGAAGCTGCCTACAAGGTCCTTCCAGCCGCAATGGTGACACGCACTTACAACGCGACTTCACGACTCCCTCAAACGGTGTCCGACATATCTTTGCATGCGAGAATACTGCCTTTTATCGACCATGCAAATGTCTTTAACTTAATTGACTTTGATACGACTTATTCTTCCGCAAAAAACGAGCTACCACGCAAGAAAAGCCTCGCGATCTTCCGCTGTCCATCCGATCCCGCAAGGTTCATTCCACGATCTGTCGGCGGGCCTAACAGCTACTACGGTAACTCGGGCACAATCCCTCTTTACACTCGTACCCACTCAAGTGCAGCAGCGAATGCCAATCTGAAAGATCATGACGGAGTCTACTATCACGATTCCTTTCTGCCTTTGGCCGCAATCCTCGACGGAATGAGCAACACAGTGGGCTTTTCTGAGCGAGCCATTGGTGACTTCAGCAACCAAATAGCGACTATTAAGTCGGATACATTTTCGACTGGAACGTATCCGGCGACTGGTGAGGAGGCGATACGCGACTGCAATGCAATTGATCCCATGGATCTAAGTCGTCAGGGATTCTCAGACATCGGTGGACCTTGGATTCGCGGCTATCACTCTACAACTACTTACTATCATATCAATACACCTAACCAAAGATCGTGCATGTTTCCTCCCGGTCGAATTATGACCACTGCATCTAGCCACCATCATGGCGGAGTGAACGTTGTCTTTTTAGACGGTTCCACTCGTGCTGTAACGGACGCCATTGATCGCGAAATCTGGCAAGCATACGGGACTCGGGGTGGTATGGAGTCGCCTCTGAGTAGTGGCGAATAGTGTTAATTCTTCATTTCTTCCGCTCAGTTTGAAAGGAATTTTTAACGATGAAGCCGTTCATGAAATTGGCGATCCTAACGTCGTGTGCAATCTCAAGTTTGATTTGTAATCCAACCACGGCCCAAGAGAAGACGAGGACTACAATGGGCTGGGATGCCGCATTAAGCAATCAGCACACTTGGCAACAGATCGCTGTTCCAATCAGTGGGCAGATTCAACCGTTGCCAGAATGGATTCGCATTCTATCTGGGAAAATGCCAAAAGCAGCAGCGGCATTTATTGAATTAGATTTCGCCCATCGGCAGTTAGGGCCGGTGGATCTCCGGCTTCGCAATGCGTTGCGCTTCACGTCAGCATCGCTGAATGGATGCAGCTACAACAAGACGATTGCGATAGCTGATGCAAAGCGAGCAGGAGAAAATGCCGAACGTCTGAAAGCACTTGAGGACGGCAGTCTGCGAGGCTGGAGTGAACCCGAGAAGCATGCGATTGAGTTTGCACGGGCAATGACCCTTGATTCTGCCAACTATCCAGATAGCGAGTTTGAAAAACTGGTCACTTCTTTTAGTGAAGAAGAAGCGGCCGCCATGGTGCTTCACCTTGCTTATTACAACTTTCATGACAGGCTCATGATTGTGTTAGGTGTACATGACGGCTCGCAGGATGCAAATCTGGTTGCTGCCGATGTCAAGTTCGAACACCAGTTCCCGGCCTCCGATACTAAGAAATCGGCTTCCCCAACACCGAATAAGCAAGTCGCGACTGTGTCGGGGTTAAATGAGAATGTTGTTTCCCATGCATCGACTCACACGTGGCTAGGATATGACGATCTACAGGTTGAGCTACAAAAACAAAGAGAGCGAAACCCCAGGCTTGCACCACCAGATTGGGCCGAAATCGCGGAGCGTTTACCACCAGGCCTAATGGACAATCCCAGTGACATCGTGTGGTATCAGCTATCCTTTGGGTACGCGGCTGAACTCGCAATACCTTTTGAGATCTATCTTCGTGAAGCCGGTTCCGAGGTAGGCCGAAACTGGGACTCTCTTTTTGGCGGAAGCCTGTTCTGGCTCGTTACTGACGCAATGAAGTGCCCTTATTGCATGGGCCATTGCGAAATGAATTGGGAAGTTGCAGGCTTATCGAAAACTCAAATCGCCGATCGTAGCCGGGCACTTTCAGGAAATGATTGGAGCAACTTCACGGCAGGTGAACAGATTGCACTAGATTTCGCGAGAAAGCTTACTGTCTCACCGCAACAAATCAGCCCTGCCGACTTAGACTCGCTTCGAGAAGCATTCGGTGAGGAACGCGCATTTTACATTGCTTTAAATGCGAGCAGATACAACTACATGACACGAATCAGCAATGGGTTTCAACTTCCACTTGAGCGCGATAATGTGTTCTGGGACTATTACGGCCTACCGAAGCCAGCTCGCTAAACTTCCATTTACCACAAACATTTTCAATTAGACCATCGGAGAAATTAACATGTTCATTTCAAAACGACCGCAGCGCATATCTGTAGTTCTACTCCTTTTTCTCATTGGTTCCACTACACCATGGCTCAAGGCGCAAGAAACCGTTGGGGACACCAACATAAACACTCTAAACCACGACCAGGATTTTGAATTGGTCATCGATAACTTGGTCCAAGAGCCGCGATCAACACCGTACACGCGCCGCGCGCTAAAGCAATACATTGAACATTTGAAAGTACGGACGCCTCGAATTCCATTGCCAGAACAATCTACTACTGAGGAGCAACTGGCGATCAATGACGGGCGAATGGCAGGTTATGAGGGGCAGTTGCGAAGTCTTTACTTAGATGGAAACGCGACGAACGGCTATATGGTCTTCGGTGGGCGACCCATTTCAAAAAGTAGTTCCGCTACTGAGGGAACGCAGCAGCGGACCGGTCGCGCTAGTAATCAAGTAGCCGATCCCAATTTGTCACTCGACTATGCCTTCAAAGTGCGCATGTTTTGGATTGCTGCTCGCGCGAATAACTGCCAATACTGTTTAGGACATCAAGAGTCCAAATTGCTGGCAGCCGGAATGCTCGAAGATGAGATCGCTGCGTTGGACTGCGATTGGTCGAAGTTTCCAGACAGCGAGCGTGTCGCATTTGACCTAGCGTTAAAATTAACTCGCGATCCACACCTGCTTGAAAGTCAAGATATTGAAGCTTGCCGCGAGTTTTATACAGATCTTCAGATACTGGAGATGATTGGTTCGGTGGCAGGAAACAACGCGATCAATCGTTGGAAAGAAGGAGCTGGAATCCCTCAATCGACCGGCGGTGGCAACTTTGGTCGCCAAGGTTCTGATAACATATCTAGTTCGAATAATTTGCATTCGTACCTGACACCAACATCGGTTGAATATGCGACGAAGCCATCGAAGATAGTTGCGGTCAGTGAGTCAGATTTGAGAAACTCCGATGTGGCATTCACGAGGGTAAATCGACCAACGCTTGAAACAGGGAGTGAGCTGGAAATGAAGCTCAAGCGAGTCTCCGAACGCGAGCCACTTTTGCCACTTATATCAGAAGAAGAGGCTCGGAAACTGATTGGCGAAACGGACGTTAATTCTTCTGTACAACAGTGGAAGCGATTACTCCTGAATTTCCCCGTTGCAGGCAAACGATTAATTGACGCGATCGAGTCAAGTCGCGCGTCAACGGAGATATCACCGAATCTTCAATCAAAGATAAATTGGGTTGTCGCTAGACAGGATCGAGCATGGTACAACGCCGCTTTAGCGCTCGAGGAAATGCATGCGCAAGGCATATCCAAAGAAGAGATCAGCGTCCTCGACAATGATCTATCATCTCCAAATTCGGTGATGGAAGATCGAGAACGATTTCTGCTCAATGTTGCCGTAAAGCTTGCTGCATCACCAATCGTTCTGAGTGACAAGGATGTCGCAGATGCGGTTGAGAAAGCTGGTCCGAAGGCAGTCACACAGGTGATAAACTACACCGCTTATCGAGCCATGTTAAACCGCATCACGGAAGCTGCTCAACTATCGAACTGATGCTTTCAGTCGAATAAAACACATCGTGGCATACTCGTTTTCAAACTGAGGTAATTGATGTATCCACTGACCCATTGGCGAGTGCTTCTCGTAATTGTTTTCGCGGCAAGTCTGGGACATGCAGAAGATTTTCCGGCGCAGGAAAACTCGAATCTTTCTACGAACGTCAACGCCCAGGAGTTTGGAACAACTGGCTTGAGTGAAGATGAATTAACGTACTGGAAGAAACGCTCGCAAGAGGTGATTGGATCTGAAGATCTTCAAAGACAATTGAAAGTCGAACTAGACAACAAGTTCAGTCAAGGTAACGAACCTGAAATTATTCGTATGCTGAAGGCAGTCGTTAGTGGCTCAGCCATAGGTGCAAATGACGGATGGTTTGGTCCCGGAGAAAGTCTCTATGATTGGAATTGGCTATGTGAGACGTTCAAATCGTCCAACGGCGACGGCATTTTGAAGTCGGAATTTGTCGGACTAGAGAGCTATTTTGCCGCGGTCGACAGAGATGGTAGCGGCTTGATTCAAGCAAATGATCTCGACTGGTCTGCAGATTCTGACTGGGTCAAAAAAGCAGGTGCACTCAACCAAATTTTCCGATCAATTGATCTTGATGGAGATAATCGAGCTAACAGACAAGAGCTGCTAAAATTCTTCGATATCATACGAGGAAATGAGTCTGAATTCTCGTCAGAAGCACTCCGTGATTTTGTATTGCGGGGACGGGCCAACTACGTTCAGGGCGACGCTCCTACGCCAGATCGACTTCTGCAAGGTTTATTCAACAATGAAGTCGGCTCGATCCATCAGGGGCCACGTGTTGGAGATAGAGCGCCAGCCTTTCAATTGTCGACTCAGGATGGAGCTCAGAAAATCGTACTTGAAGAACTAATTGGGGCAGAGCCAATTGTGTTGGTATTCGGAAATTTTACTTGTGGCCCATTCCGAAGAAATTTTCCGGAAGTCGAGGACGTTTATCAGCGATATCGAGACAAAGCCAAATTTATCGGAATCTACGTCCGAGAGGCACACCCAACAGACGGATGGATAATGGCAAGCAATACAGACCGTGGAGTGCATTTTGCGCAGCCCAAAACATATACCGATCGCGTTGCAATCGCAACTGTTTGCCACACGAGTCTCAAGTACACAATGCCGTTGCTTGTTGATTCTATAGATGACGTTGTGGGGAATGCTTACAGCGGAATGCCAGCAAGAATGTATGTGATAGACACCAACGGAACTGTTACATACAAAGGAGGTCGCGGGCCATACGGTTTCAAAGTGGGCGAACTAGAACAATCGCTTGTGCAGACATTATTGAACGGTTTAACTAAGAGCGTGTCCCGAAATTGACGTGTGCATAAAAAAATCGCTATGAAACCGTTGTGAAAAAATCCCATAACGGAATACGGAGTCATAGCGATGGAACGCCAATATCCCAGCGACCTTACCGAAAATCAATGGCAGTTGCTTTTTCCTCTTCTGCCACCGCAGCCCCCTTTGGGACGCAAACCTATTGATCGCAGAGTCATTATCAATGCAATTCTTTTCATCAATCGAACTGGTTGTCAGTGGCGTCAATTGCCAAAAGACTTTTCCAAATGGAAAACCGTTTACAACATCTTCTGGAATTGGCGGATGTCGGGGATCTGGCAAAAAATCCACGATTGTCTGGTTGCGAAAGACATTTCAATCTGAAGCATTTCCGTTTGCATTTGCACTATCCTTTTCGATTCTTGATACACTACATTGTAAAAAGATTGAGAAATTGCATTACATTTGGTCGCACCACTCCTCTCGCATCCGATGGCTGCCATGTGCACTAACTACATCCCACGCATTTTCTTGCACTCTTTCATTCTTGCAATTTTGTTGCATGCCACTTCTGCGGCAGCCCCCGTCGTCGATCAGAAACCGGAGTTCTTGGGAGATTTCTATTTTGTTGACGAAGCGGAGCAGGTGGACCCACCACTTCAATTGCTTGCCACGAACATGAAATTGTTCGTTCCCGGCAGCTCAGCACGGGACTATTCCGAGTATTTAACGGTTACCTATAAGGTTTTGAACCGATCGCAACGTGACACTTTCAAAGTCGCAGTCGTCGGCGAGAATCTGACGTTCTTTAGCCAAGGGGAAGTTCCGTTTTCTCGTTCGTATGTAAAGCAAGACATGCTACCAGGCGAGATTGCGAAACGTCTTCACGGGAATTTTAGGTCCATCCGGGATTATCGTGGGTAGAGATCTAATCCGCCGCAGTGGAAGTAAACTGCAATCTTGAAGTTCTCTACGTTGCGATACCCGCCTACTCGCCTTTTGATCGACATGATCTTACTGTTCATCCCTTCGGCCACTGCGTTCGTGATCCGATGCGTACAGTAACTGACTACGTTGCCCAGGCGTTCTTTGATCGTCCGGGCTACGGACTTCATCGGCTCAAGTTTCGTATGGATCACGCTGCGATACCACTTGTTAAAATACTGCGTCGCTGTGCTCGCATCGCACTGGTCCCAAAGTCCTCGAAGAATCTCTTTGGAGCACCAAGCTTTCGCTGTTTGCATCGTACCATGATAAATCGAGGCGAACGTTTCGCTTTGTGCTTCGCTCAAACTCTCTTCGCCTTTGAGCCACAAGTATTTTGTCTTGCTAAGACGATCATCTCCCAACGACAGCAACGAGCGATGCTCTTGCCGACGCACCTTATCAACCGCCTTATTCGCTAACTGCATCACATGAAATCGATCATGCACGATCTTCTCTTCAGCAAGGGGAATTGTTTCTTTGGTGGCTCGCACAAAGCTCGGGCTCATATCCATAGCGATCGCTTGTACTGAAGCGATTTGATCCTCAGAAAGCTGAGAAAAACAGGCTTTTGCACTCTCGACATCATGCCCTTCACTTATAGCTTCGACCGTACTGTTTTGCAGATCGTAGAGCATGGTCACATAGCTATGACCTTTGCGAAAAGCTTTTTCGTCGATACCAACGTGCGGGATTGGTTTGGCTTGCTTGCGAGCTTGGCCACGCTCGACAGCACGCTGCAGGATGTTCCAGGCTTGGTCCCATTTAATGTCTAAGATGTTCATGGCTCCTTTGACCGTTTGCGTTGCTCGCAGCACGTCGATTGCCAAACGTTCGAAGAGCAAGGTGAACCGGCTATGCTTTTCTGCCCAAGGCACCGCGACATTCTTGATACCATGCGTGGGACATTGGACGCGCGGAACACGTGCCACAAGGATTGTTTTAAATTGACACGAATCCAAATGCCGCCAGCGTCGCTCTTCGGCATGATCATAGCATGCGCCAGTGTGAGCACACTGCGAGCATGAGAATGTTGCTTGATCTGGGTGGTTTACTCGAACGACAATCTCTTTGGCTACTTGATCCAGAACGACTTCTTGAACAAACCAAGGATTGTTGAGTCCAAGGATGTGTTGGTACAATTCTTTGTCTTGCATGGCTGATTTCCTCCAGCCCAGATTCTACCAACTTCACGAAATTACCGGATGGACCGAATTTTAACTATTACTACGATTCCACCACGATACCAATCAATACTTTCGAAGTGAAAGTTGCTCCAAATGATTCGACGTTCATTGAGGTCCGATATCAAAACTCACGTAACAACTTCTGCAACTACTACGACGATGTTTGTATCTTTCATTTCTGGTTGAACCCTGAGTTTGGTGGTGACATTACGATGGACTTTGACATCGCCAATACGCTGGATACGTCCGTGATCGACACTCAAAAGAAACCCGATCTTTTGGGAACACAACGTACCTTGTTTTCTAATGAGCTGAGCCGATCAGATGTGGAAGACAATGTCATTTCAATTCGATTTCCTTTTGTCCAGGAAGAAGAAGTGGGGCCGAGTTTCTCCGAAATGTGCGGCGGCCTTTTGTCGTTTGTCGACAATGCATTTCCTCGTAATAGTTTGTTTGGACTTGGAATCATTGTAGGACTAGTACTTATGGCACTAGCACAAGGGTTGCTTCGACGTTTTGGCAGGACATCGCTGACAACTGAAGTCGCTCGGACAAGCAATACAAACTCTGTCTAATACCGGCCCTGTTCCCGCGGCCCAAGAACGCGTTGGTTTCGGCGGGAGGACCTATAGCACTTGGTAGCGTTTTTGCACTTGAATGCCACTTTGGTAGACGCGTTTGTGGGGCTACTGTTGGGCCACTATCGCGTTATGTAAGCACGAAGCTTTTTCAGCATTGAATTGACCAATCGCATTGCAGCAACGATGACGAAAATTAAAGTCGTAGTTATCAAGGCAACTACAATCACACCGAGTAAACTGCCCACGTTCCAACCTCGGATCGCTACTGCAACAAAGTGACCAACGATGATTCCAAAGAATCCGCACACGCTGGCCAGCAAAAGCTTTCGGTAAAGCAATGCGGAGGCTATTCCGAAAAGTAATCCGATCGCTGGCAGCCCGAAAAATCCAAAAAGCCCGCTCGTCAGAAGCAAATCGAAAGTAACGTAAAGAGCAGACACGATAACGCTGAGAAATACAAAAATTGCAGCTTTCTTGTTGTTTCTAGAGTCATTCGAGGAAATCTCGTCCTCCGGTGAAAGCACCAGAGAAGTTTGTTCAGCTTTGGGTGGCGAGTACGGATTGTCGATATGCATGTGACTAATTCTAACATCAAACATTGGTGTCATGCCTCTGTGTTTCTCTTGCTCAAAAATCAAAGTGCGCCAGGTGCGTTGGGTACTTTTGTTAATTTCCATGCGCGCATATGGAAGATAACAAAGTGACCCACCACAAGCCGGCGCAATCTGCAAAATCCCAATGTTGTTGAGGGTTTTTCGTAGATGGTTGAGTTACTCAATTTCGTCAGTTTTTGATAGTGAAATTCCTTCGAAAACCTTTTTGTTTCGGTAGCGCCCGAAGTTGCGTTTGGAATGAGCAAAGCGAGTTTGCTTCTGTTTTGAGAATCGTAATTGGCTGAGATCTCCTACCCATGTTCGATAGGCATCAAAGATCTCTGTTGAGGTGACGTCTAGCTCGGAAGATACATCGCAACAGTCGGATATGATGCGCCTCAATTCGTCAGAACTACCATAGCAAAAGCGAAAATTTAACTGCACGAAGAAAAAATCCGCTGACTTGCAATCCGTATCATAGTGAATCCAATTTATCGCAAGGCGATCCACCAGAGTCGCTGGACAAGGCGAGTGATGATCCGAAACTCAATCCGAAACTGGACCGCGTGCAGTCACATTTTTTTGTTCAAGGACGATCTCATCCAATTGTCGTTTGAGCTTTCTGTTTTCTTCTTGAAGGTTCTTGAGCATCACACCGACCTGGAAAAAACACATTGGAATGAAGCCCAAGAATGCCAGTAGCCCTGCATTATGGCTTCCGGTCATGAATCGACCGGCGACGTTAGCAGTAACTGCGATAAGGGAAAGCCCACCACAAAGAATGGCTGGTATCCAAGGTTTTAATTTCTCACGCATCTATGACCCCTTTGTATTACTTTCGACCTGTCTGACCATGTAGAGTGAGCCTCCACCTTCGGCATCTGCAGCGTAGACGGCCTGGTTGAAGCCAAACTTACAGTAGACCGCACGAGCTCGTGAATTGCTCTGCTGTACCTCAAGTGTAAGTTTACAACAGTCCGTTTGCTTTGCCTCGTCTAGGATTGCGACGAGCAACAAACGACCGATACCTTTCCCTCGGTAAGCTGGATCAACAAAGAAGTCACTAATATTGATCAACGGCCTAGCGGCGAACGTTGAAAACCCACGAAAACATGTAGCAATTCCGCATGGTTGCTCGCCGACAAACGCCAGAAAGACCAGCGTAGTCGGGTGCGCGCGTAGTCCGGAAATCAGATTACTGCGAGCGAAATCGAAAGAGGCTTTGCGTCACCCATCGGGTCGACGGAATATGCGTCCATCATTTCAAGAACTGCACACTGATGCTGAGGGTTACACAAGTCAGCTTTGACTATTTCGATTTCTTGCATCGATGCTATCTTGCTTCACATTTGTTCTAGGAATTGAATCAGGCCTTACCAAGCAATGCGCGCAGAATCTCGCGATGGCTATTGAGTCGATATTGAGTTGGAACGTTAGCTGCGTTGCGAGGAACAAATACCAGCACCGCAAGTGAAGCTAGCGAAGCAGGAGCAGACAAAGCTGCGAAGCGCCCGTAGTTTTCCGTCCCTAAGAAGCCAAGGAAGAATAGGAAAAAGAGAAATCCCAATGGAGCAAAGAATCGACGATCATAGGTTTTGTTCATAATTAAGCCTTTCCTGCTGTGAATTTAAGGACCGGTTTCGCATTTATTCAGGGTTACGAATGGACTGCGAGACAAAAATGCGATTTATTCATTAAGTTCGAAAACATCTTCGACGCTGCAATCGAAGACACGCGCGATTCGAATGGCAAGTGCCAGCGACGGTGTGTATATACCCGTTTCCATGGCGACAATTGTTTGACGAGTCACACCAACAGCATCGGCTAGCGCTTGCTGAGTCATTCCTTCCGCTTGGCCGCGAAGTTCGCGAACACAGTTGGTAAGGTGCGGTTCTGGCCTACGTGGCACGATTAGTGCCTCGATACTGAAGCAAGGCTGTCCCACCCTTTATTGCGTAACAAAACGCGAACTGCGACCAGAGCAACACGCAGAGCAAGTTTGTTGGCACATCGCGTTGTTGCTGGATATAAAAAAGCGTTATTGCGACCATCGATAGCATCAGCAGGAAGTATGCTGCACCGAATCCGAACCAAGATGCAATCCTTTCGATCCCTACGTCGCGTTCGTCTCGTACAACTTGTTTGCCTCGTTTCCGCAAAAACAGCGGTGTGATGCCGAGCAATCCAAGCAGCCCGAAACCACAGAGGGCTGCATTCCCCAGCCATGGATACATTGCCACCACGAGTACTGTCGCCAAAACTGAAACGATCAGTTCCGTCCACGCCACTTTCTCAACAGCGTTCATCACCTATACCTCACTGGGGGAAGACAACTTGTCCTGCGAGTACGCAGTTTCTACCAGCGCATGATATACCATACACCGGAAATGTCAAGTCTATTTGTCACTGGGAATTCAGTCGGCATGAGAGAGGCTCGCGAAGTCAACTGTTTGGAATCGACTCTCGAAGCGAGTGGTCATTTGTTATAGCGAAGTCGTTAGGCTGACCATATTTGACTCGGCTCGGCAATCTAGCATCCAGGATTGATAGACGTCTCCAACGTTGAAAAACCATTTCAGATAACTTGATAAGTGCTGACTTTCTTTGCGGCAAATACTTGGGAAGACGAGATGTTCATTCAACGTCGCTCATCACTAGGGACCAGCGACGAGTTCCCGAGCCTCTTGCAGCGTTATGCCAAGCGCAGCAGAGGTCAGCAGAACACCTGGATCTTCAACTATGAGCTCAATCTCCTTTCTAGCCGTGTCAATATTCCGCGCTTGCGCGTGGATAATGATTGTGTTGGTAGCGCGATCGACATGCATTTTCTTGATTGTCTCGCTACCTGATAGGATGTGATCCAAATGGCTCTCGAAAACGCTCACGTCGAATGCTGGCGACAGAACCGTAGTTCGCACGGTACGTCGTGGCCAGGAAAATTGAAAAGCAACAATTGTGAGGGATGTAAGTGCGATCAATCCGAGTAACGCACGAATCGAAAACTGCGGATATTGAGCGCGGGTTTGTGCGGACTTACCGCAATGCATTTGTGTCATTGCCTTCCTCGACTGTGAGTTTTGGTTGGAACTGAGTAAATGGATTTTGTCGCGAAGGCACCGCGAATCAACGGGCACACTTCAGGATCTGTTGGTTCTACATCACACTATTGTGACACTACTAAATCGTTTTTGGGTCGATAAAGCCCGAACAGTACGATAAAGCAGAATGCGTAAACAACGAATTGGATTGCAACGTTTCCGACGCCCGTCCAGTAGGATGTTTCTTGCAGCCAATTTAAATCCACAACTCTCGCCTGAGCCGCATTCGCTAATGGCCTAACGAGTGGCAAAGATGTGACTGCGATCAGCATTGCCGTTAAGGACAATCGTGGATAGCTACCAAACACCCAAGAAAGCTGCCTTGGCTGCAATATTAGACTGAGTACTGCGATCCAGAATAGGACGAGAGCAAGCGTCGCGAATACTCCAGTAACGGTCGCGCCGAATCCGGCATACGCCATACCAGTTGAAATACTTGAAACGATCGCTGTTGAAAGAGTTCCGCAAATGGTAACTCCAAGGTAACCGAGTAACATCCAAATAATCCTAAGTTGATTTATTCCCAACAAGTTATTTTTTTGGAATTCCGCATCTAGGGTTCGCGCATACCCAAGACGCTTCATTGCAACAACAAAACTTTCCTCTTCACTCAACCCTTTTCGGTTAAGTTCAGAAACAGACTCTCGCAGATGCGACTCAAGTTCGTCGATGCGATCTTTGCTCAGCGAACAGCTTTGCTGAAATGATCGTCTCCATTCGAGAATTGCATTACCTAACTCAAACATGCCTTCTTCTCCCAAATCGCTGTTAATGTGTTGTGAATCGTGCTCCATTGCTTTCGTTCGACCACCAGCGCCTTGGTTCCAGCAGCGCTAAGTCGGTAATACTTGCGTTTCCTGCCATTCTCGCCAATCTTCCATGATGAGAGGATTAGCTTCTCATTTTCTAGTCGGTGAAGGACCGGATATAGCATACCTTCCGACCACTCCAGCTCTCCACCTGACCGGTCACGAACCTGCTCAATGATCGCATAACCGTAACTTTCGCCCTTTGCCAAGATGGCTAGAAGCATTGGTCTGGTAGAAGCTGCGACCAGTTCTTTTGAAATCACGAATTGCCTCCATCCAGAATACAGTAGCATAGCACTGCTAGGTAAAATACCCAACGGCGTTAGGTATTACAAGAGTTCGATAATCTTTTTCCAATCTTGTTCACCAAATTGGACCTCTACGTCGTGGCTCAAGGCGTTAGTCACCGTTCCCAAAGGTATGCGTGTCTCGCTGTAAATCTCCTGGGTGCGATGGCCAGACACCATCCTGCTGCGATTGGCGTTAGCGCCTCAGGACGAACTGTCCGGTACGCATTTTTGTTAATAAAATGACACGCCCTCCTTTGTCATTAGTCGCGGACGGGCAGTGACAGCCGTAGCGGACGCAAACGGATGACGACCTCTACGATGAACGCTGTGAAAGTTGCTAGCAATGCACCTCCACGCAGGGTTCAACATTTGTTGGCTCCTCAAGGTACAATGGATGGAGGTAGTTCTTCGCTCGCTTTGCCGTCGAACTCAGTTCTCTAAGTTCCACCATCGATAAGCATTAACACAACTGCAAATCTCTTCAAAAGTTGTCCAGTATCAAATGACACAGAACGCTAAATCTTTCTTCGCGCCGGAGCTTCACATTCCAAATGGAACAACCAACATCGATTTTTACTTCGATTTCGGCGCAAAGGAACATTTTTGCTTTCGCAACGACGACGGAAGTATACATGTTGTCGAACTGGAAATTGATGGTGCGATTTTCCATCTACATGAGACTATGCGAGATGCTTTGGAGCCAGCAATCGCCAAAGGTGTCACCTCGGTTGTTGGCTTCTTTGTGGAAGATGTTCAGGAAGTTTTTAATCGCGCTATCTCAGCAGGTGCAACGGTGATCGAGCCTATTACTGACCACGACTACGGCTACAGACAAGGAATGTTCAGGGATCCGTTTGGCCATCTTTGGCAAATACAAAAACGAATTTAGCAACTCACTGTCTTGTTGAAGAACTCGTTTTTTGACAGAAAGCGTATGTTGTATTGAATTTAGAGAACTGAATTACAATCGAAGAGAATTGGACTTCCAACGTGCAGTTTCAATTGGTCTTTTAATTGGCTTTCTTCCAGTAGCTTGTTCAAACCCAAGAATGTCCACGCTCAAGACGAAGTGGTCGTTGTGTACTAGACTCCCTCGGTCACGCCTTCCTTTGAAACTCGGATCCGTCAATCCTCGCGGTTCAGTGCACCAATCGTTGCAATCTTTTTATTATGCGTTCAAAGTGTTTCTGGTCGAGGAAAAGCAAGAGAGTTAGAACAGCCTGCTCCGACTGTCTTCGTGCGTTACAACTTGGTGTTTCGCCTTGGCAAGCCAAATTTGTGAAGACGCGAAATCGAATATCATCAGGAAGTGGGACTTAACTAACTCGCATTTGCGACAGAGGCGCAGAAGAGAACAAAGATGGAGATCAATCAGTCGTTGAGCTGAAAAGGTATGGCAAAGTCTATCACCGATCGCATTCATATCGTGCAAGTTTCGCTTCCAACTCAGCGACGCGGTTTTGCAGCCCTTCAATGATCGGGGCGATTTGGCTGTGGGGATAGCGTACGTGAATATGTTGAGGACAATTTGC
The DNA here is from genome assembly GCF_056494165.1 of Njordella aestuarii. Classification (NCBI taxonomy): domain Bacteria; kingdom Pseudomonadati; phylum Planctomycetota; class Planctomycetia; order Pirellulales; family Pirellulaceae; genus Njordella; species Njordella aestuarii. The sequence continues at coordinate 3,230,875 of NZ_CM151397.1, read as the reverse complement.
GTCCCAGGCTTTTACATGGAACAGAATGGAACGCTCAACCATGCCGACATAGTCGGGGTCGCGAAGACGCTCGTTGAGTTCGGCGCTATTCTCGATGACTTCAGCGCGGCCCCAGATCTTGATTCGTTGGCGGTTCACGTAATCCATCAAGAAGATGAAGGCTTTGGGGTTCTCTGATAAGTTGCCAAGTGTGATGTACTGCCGGTTGCCTCCGAAATCGGCGAAGCCAAGCGTTTGATCGTCGATGACTTTGAGAAATCCAGGAGGTCCGCCCCGGTATTGGATGTAGGGCTGCCCCTCTCCATTCACTGTGCCGAGATAGAACATGTCCAATCCCGCGAGAAACCCCGCTAGGTCGGGCGAAACCTTCGTTTGCGAACCTCCATGCGACTCCATCCGGGCGTAGCTTGCACGCGATCCCTTCTGTGCCTGAATGGCTTTGACAGCCGGAGTGAATGCGATATCGCTGGATGAAGTTGGCATGGTCATTGTCCAAGGATGAATTGCTACATGAAGGGTCATTGCAAGAGCACTCGCTCGTATCTACCGAGCGAGTGCAAGACTGTAACGATCACTTAGCAAGCGTCTTGCCTAAGAATGAGTTCATCAGTCCGGCAATCTCGGCACTATTGGATTCCAATGCGAAGTGTCCGGCGTCTAGTAGATGGAACTCAAGGTTTTTGACATCGCGTTTGTAAGGTTCAGCTCCGGCAGGCGGAAAGATCTGGTCGTGCTCACCCCAAACGATAAGCATCGGCGGCTGATGTTTGCGGAAGTACTCTTGCCATTTTGGATACAACGCAGGGTTGCTGCCGTAGCTGAGGAACAAATCGAGTTGAATCTCCTGATTGCCCTCTCGATCGAGCAAGAACTGATCGTGCGCCGGACCATCGGGACTAATCCTCTCCACATTCTTGACCCCGTGTGTGTACTGCCACTTGGTCGCATCGTACGTCAATAGGCCTCGAAGGGCTTCTCGCTTAGAAGCATCTTTGGGTGCATTCCAGTAAGCTTTGATCGACTTCCAGAAGTCATTGTCCAAACCCTCGTCGTACGCGTTTCCATTTTGGACCACGATCGCTGTCACGCGCTCAGGATGTGCCGCTGCGATCCGATAACCAACGGGTGCACCATAATCTTGAACGTATATCGCGAAGCTCTTCAGGCCAATCTCGTCGGTGAAGCGATCGACGACTTTGGCAAGGCTGTCGAAGGTATAGTTGAACTTGTCGCGTGGCGGCATCTCACTATGTCCAAAACCTGGATAGTCTGGCGCAATGACGTGGTATTTTTCAGCAAGCGCGGGGATCAGATCGCGAAACATTTGTGAGCTGGTGGGAAACCCGTGCAGTAACAAGACGCTTGGCGCATCCTTCGGCCCAGCTTCGCGATAAAAGATTTCAAGACCATCAACAGCGACAGTCTTATAAGCCACAGTCGATGCCGCTGAATGCTTCGCAGTCGCGCTGGGCGTCTGCGCAAGCGAAGTTCCGCTAGCAACGAAGGTGGAGGAAATCGCTGCTAATGCAGCGACGAATAGCTTCTTCCGAATGTTAAATTTCATGATCGTTTACTTTTCGAGTTAGATTTGCAGAGAGATATTACGCTTACTTCACGTCGACGATGCCGACGTGGTCTAGAGGACGAGGTCCTGGTGCATCCCAGAAGAACTTGCGTTCGCTTTCTGTGATTGCAACATCGTTAATGCTCGCTTCTCGGCGACGCATCAATCCGTTGTCATCGAACTCCCAGTTTTCGTTGCCGTAAGCACGAAACCAGTTGCCCGATGCATCATGCCACTCGTACTGAAATCGAACAGCGATCCGATTGTCGGAATAGGCCCAGAGCGACTTCACCAATCGATAGTCCAACTCACGATTCCACTTGTCCGACAAGAATTCTCGTATTTGGTCACGACCGGTAATGAACACGCTGCGGTTTCTCCACACCGAGTCTTCCGAGTACGCCAGCGAAACACGATGTGGATCGCGTGAGTTCCAAGCGTCCTCGGCGGCGCGGACTTTTTTCGTCGCCGTTTCGAGGGTAAAGGGTGGGCGAAGATCAGCTTGAGTTGGCATGATGAGGTTCCTTAGCCTATGTTTTCGATATCAGGATGATCGAGTTGCAGATGCGATTAGGCGTGCGCTTCGAAGCTGCCTTCGCGCCAGTGTTTGTCGGCCGCAGCGCGACGTTCCGCTTCGTTCTCGTTCCATTGCGGCAGCGTGTCACCACCGACGCCGCGATAGAACAGAGCAAGCCGATTGTCAGCAGTGATTTTGAAGTTCGTGGGGTCGACTCCAAAAAGCTTTCCTTCGCTGGCTGCGGTCGCGCAGTAGCCGCCGTAGAGCGGAATGTAACGCTGTGGGTCTGCGTCGAATTTCTGCTTGTTGGCTTCACTTGAGAAGTGATACAAGCCATCGTCGTGGATCGAACTAAACGCCGGATCACCGGCAATCGCCTGACCATCGAAGTAAGCCACTGCGTCGTACCCGCTAACTGCAACTTGAAGTTGTTTGATTTGATTCGTCATGATTCTTACCTTTGGAAAAACAATTTGTTTGATGGATTGGTTCTGAGATCTAGTTCACAGCACAGGATTGGTGAGCGTCACAGGTTTCGTGTGCGTCAACGATTGCTTCGGCGCGAGGAAAGTCGATCTCGGTTTCCGCAACGTGATTGAAGTAGTTGGTGAAAATGTTGAGCGCAACGTTGGCGACAATTTCTGCAATCGCACCATCATTCCAGCCCGCACTTCGAACGGCCGATACGTCGGCGTCGCTGACCAAGCCGCGTTTGTCAACGAGTTGGCGCGCAAAGCGAAGCACGGCGTCTGTCGTTGGCTCTGCTGATGTTCCGCGACGGCTATCGAGAATCTGCTCCGCGGTAAGTCCCACCATCTTGCCAATGGTCGAGTGAGCGCTGAGGCAGTAGTCACACGAGTTGGCTTGGCCTACCGCAAGCGCGATTTGCTCGCGAGTCTTCGCTGGCAGATCGCCACTGCCCAAGCTGCCACTAAACTTCAGGTACGCATCCAACGCGGCTGGCGAGTTGGCCATGACGCGCATCAGGTTGGGTGTCATTCCCAGCTTGGACTTCACGCCGTCAAGCAGTTCTTTAGCTTTGCCTGTCGCTAGCGTTGGGTTTACGGTTTCGATTCGAGACATGGTTAGACTCCGATAGATGCGAAGGTTTCTACTTATCAGCAAAAGCTGCTGATCATGCCTCTTCTAATCGCACTTGCGATGCCAAACACATCCTGACTACATAAGTCGTTTCTTGGCAACCACTTGCGTCAATTTATGCTAATGCGATCTGTGCACGAGATCTCGTGGAAAAACGAAAATCCGTTGTTAGTGCACGAAATCTCGTGTATACCTATCGATATGCTCGAACAACATTTGCCGTTAATTCCCGATCCTAAATCGTTGCTCTTGGCGATGGCCCAGCAGCGAAGTGTGGATGAGGTGTTGAAGCTGGTCGTTGCGGAACTGGCGAGTTCACAAGTGGTCGCCTTGGCTCGCATCTGGTTAATCCGACCGGGGGCTGGCTGCGAGACGTGTCGGATGCGTTCGGAGTGCCCCGACCGAACGAACTGCCTTCATCTGGTGGCCAGTTCTGGGACTTCGATTGTCGACCCGGGTAACGCGCTCGATCGCATTGATGGATCGTTTCGCCGCTTCCCGCTTGGCGTTCGTAAGGTGGGACGAATCGCCGTGACTGGCGAGCCGCTCGAAGTCCAAAACCTCGACGGTGAACCTGAGTGGCTGGTAAAGCCTATATGGGCTAAAGACGAGGGTATTCGTGGCTTTGCGGGACAACCGTTGGTTCACCGTGGCCAAGTGTTGGGAGTGCTCGGTGTCTTCAGCCGCACAACGATTGGTGACCAGTGTCTCGGCTGGTTGCGAATGATCGCCGACCACGTCGCTTCCGCTATCGCCAACGCCCAGGCGTGGGAAGAGATAGAATCGCTGCGCAAACGCCTGGAACTCGAAAACGACTACTTGCAAGAAGAGTTGCGCGGCGAGTCTTTCGGTGACATGATTGGACAAAGCGCGCCGCTTCAAATGGTAGCGCAGCAAATTAGTCTCGTTGCCCCGACCGACGCAACCGTCTTAGTGACAGGCGAAAGTGGAACAGGTAAAGAGTTGGTTGCACGCGAGATTCATGCTCGCTCATCGCGACACGCGAGACCGTTGATCAAGGTCAACTGCGCTGCGATTCCTCGCGAGCTCTATGAGAGCGAATTCTTCGGGCACACTAGAGGTAGCTTTACCGGTGCCCTCCGAGATCGGGTTGGCCGCTTCGAATTAGCCGATGGTGGCACTTTGTTTCTTGATGAGGTCGGCGAAATTCCACTCGATCTACAGAGCAAGCTGTTGCGGGTTTTGCAAGAGGGAGAACTTGAAAGAGTTGGTGAAGAGCGAACTCGCAAAGTCAATGTTCGCATCATCGCCGCCACCAATCGCAATCTCAAAGCTGAAGCGGATGCTGGTAAGTTCAGAAGCGATTTGTATTATCGCTTGAGCGTATTTCCCATTGAATTGCCGCCGCTGCGAAAACGTAAAGAAGATATTTCGCTGCTCGCCGAGCACCTGCTGGGAATTCTATCTCGGCGTCTTGGAAAGCAGCCGCCGCGATTGACGCAAGCCAATGTAGCCGAACTATTGCGATACGATTGGCCAGGCAATATACGAGAACTACAACATGTGCTTGAGCGTGCCTTGATCACTTCGCCGAAAGGCAAGTTGCGTTTTGAACTTAACTCTGGCGAGCCCGCCAAGTCGACAGCGACTAGTTCCACACCGCTTTCGAACGAGGAGATCTTGTCTGACTCACAGCTACGAACCTTCGAAGCGGCAAACATTCGTCGCGCGTTGCAAGCATGCGACGGTAAGGTCTATGGCGACAAAGGCGCGGCAGCTCTGCTCGGTATGAAACCCACCACACTGTCGTCACGGATAAAAAGCCTAGGAATTGCCATCAGAGATTAGGCAATGAGGCAGAATGAACTTCCTTGAGTCAGTGTTGAGCTCTGAATTTCGTTTCAGTCTGTGTTCGAGTGCCACCGACCGAATTTCCATTTAGATTAAACGCACATTGACCGGACCGCCTAACGAATACATGCGTAAAACGCCGAGGGTTTTCGAGTGTCTCAAACAAAATCTGACCCAAGCTTGCTTGTTCAAGGACTAGAGATGCCCGCAAAGAATGAAACCCAACTCAGAATCCAAACAGGACGCGGCAACTGACGTGCTTTGGCTGAGTCTGCATCTCTATGGTTTTCTGGCATATGGGCTCCGACCACGGTATTTAGGCAATTCGATAGGCGCACATAGTCGAATCAGTATCGAAATTCCGCCTTCATCCCCGAGCTGTCCCCAGTTGAATAGGGATAAAACCGCCATTGAGTGTTAGGGTTATCGGTCGCGTCGATCGCACTCGCCGCCAAGTATGCCATCCACCAACCCAATGCGACTTGCGACGGGTAGTGGGCGTTATCGTTAACTCGCGAAAGTGGTGCGACTGCTGAACCTGCATAGAAGAGAATCTTATAACCACGGTTATCAGTCATCTTGGCTGCGGTGATGAAAGGTAACGAACCCATGAATGCGTGACCGCTGATACCGTTATTGTCTCGAAACGGATGCCACTCTGAACTTTCATCAGTCTCCGTCGGTCGTGAGCCTCCAGTTAGCTGTTGCATGATGATTAAAGGCGGCGCGCCGACAACGAAACCTCTTAGCGATCGCTCCCCCCATCGGCCGCTCGTTTCCACAAGTGCGTTGTCTGGAAACAATTCGCCCGCAGCCCATGCCGATGCAAACACAGGCAGAGTGTACATTCCGTTACCGAGTTCCTTACTGGCGTGAAGAGACTCGAACCAATCGTCCGAAGTCGCGCCACGCACGCTGCTCTGAAAATGGCGATGGATACCATCATCTATCGACGAGTTCGCCATCGCTCCCCCGATGACTAGGCCACCACCGAGCAATGTCAGGGATTCCGGAGAATAAAAGTTCCTTTGATCGTTCCACATTCGGCCAACCAGAGATGCAGGTCGATCAGTTTCAAATATCTCGTTGAACTCATTCGTTTTCGTTCGAGCACCTGGAAGTGGATCGAATTGCCAACGGTCTGAATCCAAAAGATCTGAATGCAAGTCGTCGATGGCAGGCGCCGCATCGACGGTGGGAACCTTCGATTCGTTCGCGACAACAGATGAAATGGAGTCATCGGCAGTGTCAGAGCGGCGAGAACCTGGATCACTAACTAAGCTCAGCGGAGTTGAAATCAAGGCAACTTTTGGTTCGCCCATCGGCCTTTTGACCTGTCGAAGTAACGTGGGTGCAGTGGCAATCGAATGCGAAGTCACCTGAGGAACTTGGCACCCCGAAGTGATCAAAAGACTGCTAGCTATCAACCCAGTAGTGAATCCCCCCTTGATAGTACGCCAAAGGACTGCCTTGGATATGAATGACAGATTCATGCGTGGGTGGAACTTTCACTCGCCGGGGCGTGCTCGCGACCTTCGCGAGTTAACGGCTAGACTCGCAAATACAAAAGACAATAGGTACGAGACAGGCTGTGGTACAAGTCGAACTTTGGAAAGTTTAGATGTTGCGGGTGAAGACGATATACCGGTAAAAACACGGCTCTAGACGATGCGACATTACCAAATAGGCAACCCCGCGCCGTTTTCCCGAATGTTTTGCTCAATCCATACATCCGTAAAAGACGATCAAACATTGAGGCTGTGATAGAAAACTATCGAACTTCTCAGGAATGCCTGCACGAACGCAAATGCAGACTGGTTGCTAGCAAACATGTTTTATCTGCGAAGCGTCGTCTGTGTTGGTTTTGTTGCATTGTCAACCTTGTTGACATCATCAACTCTTCAAGCGCAGGTAGTCCCAACTACTGCCCCGCCTTTCTCACTGGGCAGCGAGGAAAACCTCAAAGTGATTGGAGAGACTGACCTGCTAGATCGCATGCAGGCTATGGAATCGCAGTCTATTGAGTTGCGCGAAAAGATTAAGACTCTAGAAGATGCGAACAAGCAAAAGGATGCGGCCAAGACGAAATTGCCCAGTGTGACAATCAACGGGGTATTCCAAGCTGATGGTGTCGTATTCGATCAAGACGACGACGGTCGAGCAGCGTATGGACGCGTTGAGAGTGGCGGTGATTTTCGTCGCGCCCGGCTCGGTGCAAAAGGGGCTGTCACCGATCGCATGGATTACTTCATGCAAATGGACTTTGCTTTCTTTGGACGCCCTACATTCACAGATCTGTGGGTGGATTTTAAGGACGCAGGTCCGCTCGGAACGGTTCGGGTTGGCCAGTGGAAACAACCATTTTCCCTGGAGGTTGTAAGCAGTTTTCGCTACACGACTTTCATGGAAAGAGCAGGAACTTTTCAGGCATTCACTCCGTTTCGTCACCTCGGGATTGGGTTCTACGATAACTCAGATGACCTAAACTGGACTTGGGCCGCTTCTTACTTTCGAACCGGACAGGACCAGTTTGGTGGATCGTTAAGTACCGACGGCGGAAATGGGTTGGCAGGTAGATTGACTCACCTTCTTTGGTACGACGGCGCTATGGGCGAGGATTACTTACACGTCGGAGCTGGCTATTTTTTGAATGCGCCGCCCAACGAAAGAGCTCGATTCCGCAGTATCCCTGAAATCTACGTCGGTGAGTTTGTTGTGCCAGCGGGAGAACCTATTGGTACCAGTGGTCAAGCTGTTCCGGATGTAGCCAATGGAACGCCATTTTTTGTTGACACTGGAGTGCTGAATGGTACAAGCCTGACTCAAAGTTTTGGAACTGAGGCACTGTGGGTTCGAGGGCCTCTGTCTTGGCAAAGCGAAGCGATCGGAACGGCGGTTGACACATCCACAGTGGGCAACGGTTTCCTCTGGGGCGGATACTCACAGGTTGGCTTCTTTTTGACCGGTGAGCACCGTCCCTATGATCGCAAGGCGGGTGCAATTGACCGAATCATTCCTTGCAATAGCCTTTCAAAAAACGGCTGCGGCCTCGGAGCATGGGAAGTTGCCGCGCGTTGGTCCTACCTGAACCTTACCGACAAGCAAATCCAAGGCGGCGACATGCAAAACATGACGTTAGGGCTGAACTGGTATGCGAATCCGAATTGCAAGTGCGTCTTCAACTACATTCATTCTTGGGCAGAGTCGAGGCCGATCCGCAATGGAAGCATCGTTGGGAATCAGTTGATTGCATCGGAAACGGATGCTTGGGGAATGCGAGTTCAATTGGACTTCTGATTGCGTGCACAGGATTTTCAAAGGTGTACGCATTAGTTCGTCGATCCCACAAGTCGCGTCTCTCATTAAGCGCGCATCAAAAGCGAACCGTAAAGTATCAGAGTTTTATCAAGACGCCCCTGTTACTCGTGCGAAGTCAGGTCTGAGCAGCCCGAACAGACCGACAATCTGGGTTTCTGTGTGCCCCCAGCAAACGACTGCCCGCATTGAGCAGTTGGCTTGAGTAGTATTTGGAAAGCCAATCGTCCACAAATTGGACTCGCGGCTTGGCAGCAGACTTAAATCTTGTGCAGCTCCTACGGCATCGTCCTGTTTGAACAACACTTGTTCAAACAAACCAGGGCGGCTAGCATATTGCGAAAACTTCCTGGGCAGGTAGGACTTCGCTCCCTCAATTTTCGCGTGGCCATTCAATTCGAAACCAAGACGATGACAGATTTACAGGCAGTCGAGAAGTCGATCGGCTTCGACTCGAGCGAACAACGAGTTTTTCTTCACTTGTGGAGAACGTATGACTTATTCAAAGCGATCGAGGATACCTGCCTGTCGAATTTTGGAGTGACCCCACAGCAGTACAACGCACTGAGAGTTCTCAAGGCCGCCTATCCAAATGGCATGCAGACGATGCAACTCGGCCAGCGGATGATATCCCGCGGCCCTGACATGACTCGAATGCTCGATCGCCTCGAGTCAATGAAACTCATTAATCGGGCTAGGGGGAAGGAAAATCGAAGAGCTGTTGAAGCGGTAATTACACAGGCTGGCCTAACACTTTTAGAAACGATGGCGACCGAGATCGTTGCTATGCATCAACACCAGTTAGGGCACCTCTCTCCAAATCAACAGACGCAGCTAGTTCGATTACTTCGAATCGCGCGGCAGCCACACGAAGACTTGTCATGTAACTGGCTTGAGTAATTTCCAGCGGCTTTGCAGATTCGTTCGTGTGAAACTAAGGCTTGAACCCAAAAATCTTCTGATGTTTCGAAGTAAGATATTCACCACCTGGTTCATCGCGGCATTTTGTGTCTGGGCTTGGCTCTTTCACACTTACTGCAGCGTTGGCTTCCTTCAAGAGTACTGGCACTATCCGCTGGTTATGGTGCTCGGTGCTTTCGTAGCTGGACTGACGCCTGAGGGCGGCGGAGCCGTCGCTTTTCCCGTGCTCAGCGTCTTCTTTAACATCGACCGTGTTCTCGCTCGTGACTTTAGTCTGATGATTCAAAGCGTCGGAATGACCAGCGCGTCGATATTCATCTTGACGCAACCAGGAACAGATCGGCGAGTTTTCCGACCTCTGTTATGGATGCTCCCAGTTGTGTGTGCAGGTTTCGTGCTTGGCATGGTGACACTTCAGTCGATACCCGTCTATCTGATTCAATCGCTCTTTTTAAGCATGATCACAGCGTTTGCTTTTTCATATGCGTGGGGCGATCACCGCGGCACCAAGCAGTCACTCTGTCTCGAGTCCAACTGGGATGCGTTTTTCATCGGGTTGATTCTGTTGCTCGGTGGTCTGTGCGCAAGTCTCTTTGGCACCGGTGCAGATATTCTTCTCTACTCTTTGCTCGTTACGCGATTCCGAATGTCGGAAAAGAATGCAACGCGTATCTGCATCATGCTGATGGCAGGAACAAGCGTTTTCGGTTTCGGGTACCGACACTTTTTCGAAGCCGGTTTGCAGGCGGACCAGTATAAAACTTGGATTTGCGCCTACCCCGTCGTGCTCTTCATGGCTCCGTTCGGCGCTTACGTTCTGAGTAAGATCAACGTTGAGTGGATGATCAAGGGGATCGTGGTGTTAAACATCGCTCAGTTGGCTTACTTCAACATAAATCGCCCATCGGTCGAGAAGCTCATCGCATCGCTGCTCTTCATGGCCGTCCTGCTGTTTCTCTTTCTTCGGTCCTTTGCGAGGTTGTCTGCCACGACGCCTGAGGCTTCGCCACAGCCGAGCGGTCCGGCAGAACAACCGCTTGCCAATCTGCCACAAACCGATCAGGAAGAGATTGCCGTCTAAGCACCAATCTTCTTCGCTTCGTTGCTTGTCGAATTTGTGCGCACGAGCAATACACTACCAGCAAACCAGGAAGTGGTTTGTTTGAGCTCAACTCCACAATCCGTTATTTTTGTGTGTTGACAAATCACGCTGCCAATCCACGGCAGATGGTACGTTGCACCATCGCATTCGGCATTCACTTCGCCACGCCCCTCGGGAAACACACGCTTCAGCCAAAATATGGGCGCGAGACGCTGGGACATTGCCACAGTGAACTGATTTCCGTTTTTACCTTGGGCAACGTGGACGCGGAAATCCTCGCTACAGCAGCGCGATGCCGTCGGGAGTGACTCTGAAGAGACGGTCGGAAACTGGGTGATTAGTCGTTGAAAAGTCGTGAGAAACCGCGTTCAGTAGCGATGCGCGCTGACCACGATACTCGAACAGAATCAGTGCATCGCGAGATGGGACCGCAGCGACAATTTCACCTTCCATTTGGCTGCTGGCAATTTTGTGCAGCTTTGGATGAAGCAGGTAGCTCGAGACTGCACCTGCGGAAGGTTGCAAGCCTCCGACTGCGGGTTCGTTCTCCTGAAAATGCATGACCAATAACTTTGGCTCGGGGAGTGCTTCTAAGTTCTCTATGGCAACCTGCGCAATTGTCTCAAGGGAAACATTCCAGCGCTGGATGTCATAGCTGTTGATGAAACGGAATGTCTCTTTGTCGTCGAGAGCAAAGCAAATTCTCAAATCAGCGAGCCACGGAAGACTGACTAAAAACGAAGAACTGTCTGAGTCATGTCCTTTGCGAGTCGTGCGCTCATTGGCTTCTTGAATATACTTGTCTGTTTTGAGCATCGGTTGGATACGGCTGCATACTTCGTCCCACGACTCTCGCCCGAGGGTTTCCTGGTGGCGAGATAGGCCAAGCGTGCCCCGAATAAACTGATCCACGATCTCGTCGAATCGAATCGGATTGCGCTTGACTTGAGCCAGAAGATTTTCGATCGAGACCTCGAATTTGTCTGTCTTTATGGTCAGTCCATCATTCTGCACCTTAGCGTCAGGCAACGCGGCGGTGATCGCATGGAGTACGCGAGTGAGGATTCGACTGGCGATCACCTCATCGTCGCGGTTGATTCGTAGTGACGATAGCATGCGTTCGAAATGCGGGGTGTAGGCTTCCTTTTTTTCGATCGTGCAGTTTGTAGAAATGCCGAGTATTAAATCGGCGGCCGATACGAACCAACGCTGTCCCGCTTGATCCTCCTCTGGTCGATCGGCTGCGTAGTTGTTGTAGATGATTGTTGGGTCGCTACGAACGTTGTTCGAGTTGACCTTGGCAAACATTGCAGTGGCAATTTGTTTGAAGCGACCAGACTTTTCAATCTGTTCGGCGTCAATAGGCACGGGGACGCGAAAGAGCATGATTCCGGCCCGTTCGTCTGTCTCCGTTGCCGAGAACTCGACCGAGCCGTCATCTGACTTTTCAATCTTCCAATGCGCGGGGTAGTCGATGACGAGCAGATTGTCAGGATGGAAGTAGGTTATGTAGATCGGTGCAGCGTCCGTGGAGTTGTGTTTGCGTCTTCTGTCCAAAGCCTTTCGGGCCTTCTTCAGCGATTTGATTCGATCTTGCTTCTTGTTCATAAGTGCATTCCAAGGGAGTCGCGTGTATAGACGCATTTTATCGGTAAACGCCCTCACACCGAAAGTCAATACATTACCTCATTACTTTGGCAAGGCAGCAAGCAATGTTGAACCCCGTTGGGGTTCGCGCGTAATGGTTGCCCCGATTCCCAGGGTGCGCTGCGCGACCCTGGGCTTTGATATTGAACCCCGTTGGGGTTCGCAAACGTTGAACCCCATTGGAGTTCGCACGCAACCGGCGCATCAACCCCGAAGGGGTTTAACAACAAAGCCCGGGGTCGCGCAGCGCACCCGGGTCAAGACGCAGCGCCACCGCACCAACCCCGAAGGGGTTGAACATGACGCCGTGTTGAACCCCGTTGGGGTTCGCGCGTAATGGTTGCCCCGATTCCCAGGGTGCGCTGCGCGACCCTGGGCTTTGATATTGAACCCCGTTGGGGTTCGCAAATATTGAATCCCCGTTTGGGTTCGCACGCAACCGGCGCAACAACCCCGAAGGGGTTTAACAACAAAGCCCGGGGTCGCGCAGCGCACCCCGGGTCAAGACGCAACACCACCGCACCAACCCCGAAGGGGTTGAACATGACGCCGTGTTGAACCCCGTTGGGGTGGTGTGATATTCTGTGCATATTCCAGGGTGCGCAATGCGACCCGGGGCTTTGTTATGGGATCGCTTCTCGGTCGAATTGGGGTTGAAATTGGGAGACTCCCGATGGGTCAATCACTTGTACAGATTTACGTTCATCTTGTGTACTCGACGAAAAACCGTGTGCCGTTTCTTAAATCTGTCGACGACCGGAAACGCCTGTACGCATACCTCGCCGGAATCCATAGGAACCACGGTTCACCAGCCCTGATTATCGGCGGCGTTGAAGATCATCTTCATGTGTTGTGTCGCCTCGGGAAAACGGTGGACGTGTCCGACCTGATCCGGGAGACTAAAAAGGAGTCGTCGTCATGGGTAAAGTCAGAGTTGTCGATTCCGGACTTTCATTGGCAAGCAGGATACGGCGCGTTCTCAATCAGTCCCAGTCACGTGCCAGCGTTGACGACGTACATCGAGACTCAGGAGGAGCATCACAGGAAAGTTACATTCAAGGACGAGTTCCGAAAATTGTGTAAGAAGTATGGTCTCGAGATGGACGAACGGTACGTGTGGGATTGATGGAGTTTTGTCTCGCCTGCGGTTGATGTCGCCGCGTTGAACAACGTTTTAAACCACGTGAGTGTTCGCAGGCAATCATCAACCCCGAAGGCGTTTAACAACAAAGCCCGGGGTCGCGCAGCGCACCCCGGGTCAAGCTTCAGTCGGTCTTTGGGTTAGAATGGCCTTGGGTCCGCCGAGTCGGGAAACGGCACACACCTGGACTTCTCCTGCAGACTGCGAGGTCCATCATGTTCGACGTGCTTTCGAGTACAATCAGATTTCAGATACAGCTGTTGAAACATTTGTAGAGAGACTCGATGGCCAAGTCGATTTATTGTTTCACAGAAAATACATTGGCAATTAACAAAGGGTTGCAGACGACGCCGTCGAGCAGCTGTTTTGACTTTTGGTGAGTCAACTACTCAGGCACACTGAACCCCATATTTAGTCGTTGTAATTGCTACAGTCAAATGAGACCTCGAATCACATTAAGCGTGATTGTCATATTCGCCGCTGTTTCAGCGGGTTGGTTCTTTCTTCTGCGTCAATCACTTTCGGACGCTGAGCGAGAATTAATCGCAATTAATGCCGAGTTGGAAGAAGCTTATACGGTGTTTTGGAATAAATACGAAAAAGCATCGATTGAACAGCGGCTTTCTATTGCCCAGAGCGATGATCCAATTCTTGGCTCAGCGGAACAACTTTTTCAATTCGAGTTAGAGCATCGTGGCACCGTCGAAGCATTGATGGCACTCCGAATCGTAATAGGTAACGCTGGCCGTGGTGGGCCTATTGACGGCCCGAGAGACGAAGCGAGACGCAAAGCACTTAAGCTGGTGCATTACTATGCGACTATACCAGAGATAGTTGAAACAATTTCCAATCTTAATTTTGGCAACCCCGATCCTCTTCATCAAAGTGTAATTCGCGAACTGATCGACGCGGTTGGTAGCGACACAGAGGTTGGCGCTAATCTCAGAATCGAATTGTGCAATCAACTGCTTACCAACCGCAGTCAGTTCCGGTGGATGTCAGAGAGGTGCACTGCGATTGAAAATGGATCGCCAGAGAAGTTTGCAAACGAACTGAATGGCCTTCGTGTCGTCCTGGCATTGCTACCAGACATGGAAACTATAGAGCGGCAATACGAGGAAGCGTTAGACGATCTGAAGACAATCTCTAGGTCAGGGTCTGGTTATCGCACCTTAGTAAGCCGTTCATCGGCCGGATTCCCATGCATTGTGCGATGCACTTCAAGCGAAATCGCTCCAGCAATTTCCGAGGTTGCAGAGGGGCTTTTGATTCGTGAAACTATTGCCAATGGCGGGGTTCAACGAAGTCTGAATGTAAGTCTCTTAGATGGCAGTAATTGGCGCTCTTCGGATCACGGCGATAAGTTTGTGGTAATACAATTCTCGACCATTCCATGTGCGCCCTGCGACCGGATGTACGTAGAGATGCAGCAGCTTTGTCAATCACAGCAATTCCAATGCTTGACATTATTCCGGTCAACAGACAAAGAAGCTCGTGACAAAATGCGTGATGCGAACATTGGATGGTCAGCCGCGTGTGTTGTTGAGAATGATCCATTGTTAACACAGTTCGCGGTCAATTCATTCCCAACCGCGTTTCTCGTTTCTCCAGAAGGGACGTTTCACGAACTGGGAAACACTTTTAAGGCCTCGATGCTTTTGGAATCGTTGGAGTTGGAAACCCGGCGAACAAATCAGTGAACTCACAATCCCCTAGCGGCAGCTCCGATACGGCTGTCGTTTGTACTATCAGAAGGTCTTAGTCTACGCAATGTATCCCCTTCCATTAACATCTTTTGTACTTCAAAAGGAATCGAGTTAACAATGAAAGTTTTCGTTTTTGGCATTCCGCTGATGCTTGGACTAAAAGATGAATTTTCGATTCGAATCGCTCGATGGTCAATCATGTTATCGCTGCCAATGTACGTTGGTTTTCTCGGGTTCCTAAGTTACCTAGCATACGTTCCAGGACTCGATGGAATCGGATTCACTGGCTATCTGGCTTCTACGGTTTCTTTGGCTTCTCGAGCTTTCTAAGCCTGCTTGGATGTGCTGCAATGATGGAACGGCGGACTCAGGCGCGAGGTCAAGCGTAGATAAACCGGACGAACAAAAAATGGACTGCGTTGCGGATCGGGCTTTTCCTTAAACCAATGTCTCGTGGCTGCAACCGGGTGATTTTAGGCGCTAGTGAGGCTGAAACAATTAAATCGAAATTAGACAGAGTTGGCTACAAAGTGAGACTTCAGCGGGCAGGCACTTCAATGCGGAGCAGCGACTCGCGAAATGGGCGCTTGACTCAACTTTAGAGAGGGTTTGTATGACATGCGTTCGCGTTGTGCATTAGCTTTGGTTTCTCTGGTCTTATCTGGCTGTGGTTCCGGAATAAAGTACGAACATGATGGTCTTAGGCTCGGCGAACAGGCGACGGCGAAAATGTTGGAAGGTGCACGGCTGACCAATGCGGGTTTTCCTTATGCGCAAGTCGAAAACAAACCTTCGCCGCTATATGGAACTACGTTAGTACAGTTGCATGAGAAGCGGATCGAAGACATTTGGTTTGCTTTCGAACCAGACCGAAGTGACGAAGTATTCTCCTTCAACGAAAACAAATTCGGAAAGCCGAGCGAAGTGCAACATGGTCAACTTGGTGGCGTGCAACTTCCAGATGTTTTGATTTGGAAATTAAGGGACGGTGGCCGATTCGAGTTGCATTCTGACGGTTGGGGTCGGGCAACCTCTCGCAAAATGTTGGCTCTAAAAAAACGCAATTAGCCGATTGCGATCCCTTGAACAGATGGAACTACACTCGGCCACCTCACGCCAGCCAGGGTAGCACAGATTATGAACCCGAGGTTGCTGGCTCCAGATATTGAAGAACCCTTACTGAGATTGCCTAGGATCAACTGCGGGATAGTCCGCGTGCAAAAACTTCCGTCTTCGCCGTTATAAATTGGGCTCTCCTTACGTCAGTATTGATTGAGCAGGTTGAAGATTGCTAATCCTGGAGTTTTTCGATGCACGACTGGGAAGAGATCCGTCAATGCCACGGCAAGATGGTTTGGAGCACCATTGGTAGAATCCTCCGAAACGTAGAGGATATTACCGATTGTTACCAAGACGTCTTTCTTGAGGCTTTTGAACGATCCTGCACTCGTACCATAAAGAACATGCCAGGGCTTCTTCGGTGGCTAGCAGTCCACCGTGCCTTGGACTCATGGCGCAAGATGAAATCTAGGCCGCAGGTCGCGATTAACCAGGCGATTGAAAATATCGCATGTGATGAGACTCGTGAATCGCAGCGCATTCACGAACTCTTGGAGACGGTCCAGTACGAACTGGCTTCACTTTCGCAAGAGCAGTCCGAATGCTTCTGGCTCTGCTGCGTTGAGGGACTGAAGTATCGTGAAGCAGCCGCAGTCATGGAGCTTGATCCTAAGCACGTCGGCATGCTAGTTCATCGCGCCCGGAAGCACTTAAGCCAGACGCTCATCGATTGGGAACATGCGCGCACCGTATGACTATAACGAAACTGTACACAAGGAGCGAGGAACAATGGTAAGTCACGATCTGAATCACGGTGAAAGAATCCTTGAAGTGGCTATTCAGCACTTAAGAGCGCAGGCTATCCCAGAATTTCCCGACCCAACCGTCGAATTGCCCTGGGAACATTCACAACGACAACAAATCGAATTCAAATCTGATGCGAAAAATAGAAAGGATGTCGCTATTTCTAGGCGGCGTTCGCTTTCGCTAGCGGCAGCCGTGCTTGCGACTATTGCAGGTGGCTTGGCGGTCTGGCCTTGGGAAACTTCTAGCCAAAAGGCGTTTGCGCAACTGCAAGAAGCCGTTCGCAGCCTGAACTCACTCGTATTTGAGTTGAAGTCGTATTCCGGTTCTCAAGTCACAGGACAATTCCAAATCACGTATGCAAAGTCGAGTGGCGTTCGCATGGATAGTGGCTTGGCCGTCCATGTTCTTAATACTGCAACTAGGGAGTACACGACGGTGGATGATACCAAACGGGTTGTTACGATTCAGCCCGTTTATGATATGGATGCCATACAAGACCAAATCTCGGGCCCGCTGGGCGCCCTGTTGAGCTTGCAGCCGTTGCCGTCGACCACCATGCGTACGTTGACCAACGACGGCAAACTTGCAAAGGAGTTCAAGACCGTTTGGGATGGCAGTGTTGCAACTGTACTAGTTGACGATAAAACGAACCTACCAATCAGAATCGAGTTAGATCGGGGCAAGAGCGAAGGCGACAAATCGATCCGTGAAATTGCAACGAACTTTCAATTCAACGTCAGCGTAGACGCTTCCCGTTTTACGCTGCTTCCTCCCGAAGGTTATGACGTAACGCGAATCGAAAGTCGCGCCCCAATCGTGTCGTCCGAAGAGCTAGTTTTAACTCCAGGAACAGGCGTTGGTCCCGTGCGTTTCGGGATGAGTTTGCAGGAGGTGCGAAACCAGCTTGGGGATCCGGATACATTCAGCTCAAAACCTGCTATGGTTGCAGTGCTTGATGACAAAGGGCAACTCAAGCTGCCGATGAAGCTCGTGCCGGCTAATCCACCGCAAACAATTGGCATTATGCAATACCAGTCGTTAGGATTGCAGGTAGACGTCTCATCGATCGGCGGAGTTGAGTGGATCAGATGTTATGAAAAGAGACTGACATGGAATCGGTTTGAGGGAAAGACTTCCCACGGTCTCAAGATCGGTATGTCTAAGCAAGAAGTCGAAGCGATGTTCGAAAATGATGAGTCAGTTGGCAAGAACTGGAACCAAGTCGATGATCGATGGAACTTAAATGGAATGGACATTAGCTTCGCAAACGACAAGTGTGTAGAGCTACATATTGGGAAGACAAATTTTGTCAAGCAGCAACAGGTAATAGAGTCCGGACCACACACGACAACACACACGAGCCGGTAATGCGAACCGAGCGTGTTTTACACGTTTCAAGTATACAGACGTTGAACCGGAGGCCAACACGCGTTTACAGTTCAAACGCTTCGACATCAGCGACGAATCGCTGGTTGTTGTCGGCGAGGAACGCACTGATCACGTTGAACACGGAGTCAGGAGAATTTTTATTTGAGAAGTTCGAAGGTTGTAAAGCGATCACGATGAAACCTCTTGTTTTCAAATTTCGCCATTCAGACTTCAGGCGTTAGTGGTGTCGTCCTGTTCCGACCAAGCTCTCGTTATCGCTATCGAGAACGATGCCGAAGAACTTGCGCTTCGCATGCTTGAGATGGGCATTACAAAGAAGTGTGAATTGTGCAGTTAGAAGTTTAGATGCCGAGGAAGACGAATCTTCACACTTCACAATTAGAACCTCGAACTTCTCCCGCCCATCATACGAGCCAGTGCAGCCCAAAGCTTCGGTCCCTTGGCAGCATCAGACAACAAGTCCCATCGGTCTCCGCATAACTCCGCATCCTTGACTATTTGCTTCGCAATCCGATCTTTCTTCGAGAATCCCGGATTAAGAAATTCCAATTTAGCTAGAATTCGACCGACCATGCCGCGAGTAAGTCGCGACAACTCGACCACGGGTGTGCAACCAATGGCTTCGATAACAGAGTTTAAGACTTCAGTTGAACGATCTTGACAAGATGGGGGCATTAATCGCGAACCTTGGTTATAAACGTGCGATGGTCCAATACGCAAATTACATATCAAAAAATACACAATTCTGAAAAACTAGAAGCTAGCGGGAACGCAGTGATTCGAACACTGTCCATCGGCTTTGGAGACCGAGTCCGCACATTCGCAAGCTTCGAGGAGTGAGTTACGAGTAGTGAGGCTACGCGCATAACCATCACACCCGAGTTGATGTGCCGCGTCAGTTAAACGTAGGGCAGATGAAGTGCATCGCAGAGTGCATTGGCGTGTCGCCGAGTCTGGTCGTTCTCAAGCTCCGTGGAAGCGAGCCAAGCCGTTCTCGTCGATGACTCGCTAGTTCTCGATCGCTAACGCGACGGAAAGAAAAACCTGCTGTGCCTCAGGCCGAAGCGACGCCGCTTCGGCCTGGATCTTGGATGCTATCGAGATGGTCAAACTAGCGAGTAGCTATTTCTTAGGCAGGTCAGCGTCTGCAATCGATGCGACTGTGAAGTCGCTGTAGACGGCTCGAAGCTGATTTTCTGGGTTTCGGTACCAGAAAACAATTGCTTTCTTCATGCCGACCTCCATGCCAGCCCCCACGTAGTCGTAATCATCATGGGACATACCTGTGAGATACGGAGTTAATGTTCCTAGTCGTGCAGCCAGTGTGGTCCTCGGAATACCGTCTTTCGATAGTATTGTCATCCATTCAGCACTATCTGTGATGCTCTTTGGGAACTTACCATCACTCAGCTCGGTATAACCTTTGATTGCTTCAACCAAGCTTTCTTCGAACGGCAGCAACTCCGGCAGCTTCGCGGCGGTTGACGACTGATATCCTTGAGGAGCATCGAAGCTAAACATCATCGGATCGATTGCGACATTGAATTCAAAATCCTTCATCACAGATTTCGTAACCGACGAACCTTTGGGCATCCCCATAAATTCGACTTGAACCAAATCGCTCGTTTTTGCATCGACCCAAACGGCGTAAACTACAGATGCACCAGGTTTTACTTCGAACCCCAGGCAATCACGACCATCGATTCTCTTCGAACCGAGTTCCTTATCGGGCTTCTTTCCATAGGATTTTAGCTGTTCCAACCATTTGATCTGCCACTCCGGCTCAACCTGCATGACTTCCATTGGCGCATGTACTGTTGCCGACAATGTTGCTTCGTTTAACGACAGTCGAACTTGCCCAGTCGAATCGTGAATCGAGACTAAACCTAGCATGGCTCTCCGCGCACGACCATCCTCTGAAACCGCTACTTGGACTTCGACTGGTTTCTCCTGCGTTGTCAGATAGACCAGTTCCTTGTATTGAAACGCCCCTGCATTCATTAGCTTCTCAATCGCTTCCGCGAAGGCATTGGACGCAGAGAAGAATGGCACAACGAGAGCCAACAGGGAAGCTGCGACGGCTAAAGCACCAACGCTCCATCGTCCAAGGTAGCGCTGACGGTTGGCTATAACGGTCGCGTTGCCAGCTTGCTGAGCAACCATCGTTTTAGTGGCCAAAATCAGTTCTTCGGAGGGGAGATCTCGAGGTGCACGGTCAAGTACCGCCTGAGTTGCTTGATCGAGCAGTTCGTCGTAGTCATTTTCGTTTTGCATGGGAACGGACTCCTGTTTCTGATTTTTTTGATGTCTCGGGCGCATACGAATGCAACTGTTCTTTGAGGGCCGCGCGTGCTCGGTTGAGTAGGACGCCAACATGCGACTCGGTAATCCCGATCGTCATCGCCGCTTCGTCGTAAGTCATCGCGTCCAGACATATCATGGAAAATATCTGTGCTTGGCGCGGTTCGATGGTCGCAAGCGCTGCTCGCAACGCACCGGCTAACTCAGTTGAGTCAAGCCGTTCTTGTGGGTGCGCGGTATGTGAGTCCGCAATTTCCACCAGGTAATCGCTGTGTTGAATTTGGCTGTCGCGATATCGCCGTCTAAGGCAGTCGATTGCCTTAACCGATGCGAGATGTCGAAGCGTGGCGGTCCAACTGAGGACCTTTTGTTTTCGGGAGAGGCCCAAGGCGGCCGAGAATACTTCCTGAAAACAATCTGACGCATCATCGCGATTGCCAATCAACCGACGAATTGTGGACCAAACCAATGGCCCATGTTTGTCGATCAAATCTGACCAATCATGCATGAATGTTCCTTCGCGTAAGGGGGCGAATTGTGTTAAGGAAATAAGTCGGGCGAGAAGCTTTTTCCTTACAAATAATTCCGACATCTCGGCAAAATACTGCTTTGACTTGGCAAAAGTGCTTACTTGTCTGTCGGTTTGCTCCCAAACGAACTCACTTTCCCAAAGACGCATGTAAAGTACTCGGTTGCGACGATTTTCTCAAACCACGGCCTGCTCATGGCAAAAGACGTAGTCGAATCAGAGTTGATTCACTTGGCGGGTGCGATCCGCTGGGCAACTTTTACGCCTCAAACGACTCAGGCCGAAGCGATGTAGCTTCGGCCATGATTTTCGACGACTATTCTTGCTGCAACTAGTTTTTTGCAGGTGGTTGATCGGCATCAACGATTGTCAAATCCCCACCAAAACAATCAGTCGAAGCGAGGGACTACATAGACTCGTTTCAAACGCCAATCGTAGTCGTTTCGATGAAGTGTTGTAGATCTGACTGCCGATCATGCTTGCCCGCCCGGTTCACTGGGCGGCAAACCACCTGAGGAATACGCTCGTCGCCGTGCTGCTTCCGTTACGGCTGCGCCTTCACTCCAGCCGCACAGCGATCCTTTACGTATTACACAAACGTCACTCTCATAACACCTGGACAAAAATGGGGACACTTCATGGGTAAGCTCTCGAACATTGGTGTAGAGCGTAATCACGCTGATTACACGCAACAAGAAATTACTTACTACTAGTAAGGCAATGAGTCGTTCGTTGTTAGCACACCTCATCCAATGCATTCAATTGCAGCGGAGCTCTTCGGTGCTATCGTAGAATTTGCGGTGCGGAAAAGTCAGCGAAATGAGCATAGTAATCTGGAATTTGTTGCAAGACAAAGAATGCTTACTGCGTCGGTTACTTCGTGCATATCACCGGACGACGTTTCATATACTTTGGAAGAGTTTAGGTAGGAGATGTAATGTGTCAGCGGATCCAGCCCTTGACTAAGATAGCCGGCCTCAGATATGCCTAAGTTACGCTCCGTTCATGCAGTGAAAGGTGACTATCACGTCCCGAAAATCTTATGTATTCATCAGTAATAGGGCATGGAAGAGCGATAATGCGTAAGGACCAGGTTGGTATCGCTACCTGAAAGAATCAAGCTGTCGTCCGTCAAAACAGTTCGCTTGTGTTAGAATTACCATGTGCAGGATTTGACGCCAGGAACTTATAATGAATCCAATAGCCGACAAAATTTATGGAAGCCTTATCGGTCTGGTTTTCGCCGATGCAGTAGGTGCACGCTTTGAAGGAATGCCGCAAGAACAACTTCGCTCGAAATTTAGTGACAGGTCCGCAGCTTTTGAATACGCTTTGAATCGCCGGAAGTTGCAGTACACAGACGACGGGCAAATGGCTCTGGCGCTTGCGGAACACCTTACAGAGACCTCGTCGATTGTTAGCGCAGCACTGATGCAACAATTTGTTCAGGCTTATGAGTCGTGGCGCGGATATGGCCGCGGTGCGAAAGTGTTGATTGAAGCATTCCGCGACGATGCTGAATACGAATTCATGGCAGAACATCTGTTCCCTGGTGGATCATTGGGAAACGGTGCTGCCATGCGAAGCGCTCCAGTGGGGCTGCGATTCATCGGCGACATAGCCCGAATCTGGGATGAAGCTAAGTCCAGCGCCTGGCCCACGCATCGACATGAGCTTGGTATCGAAGGAGCGCAGCTAATTGCGGTTGCCACATCGCTTGCCGCTTCTGAATCATCAATCAATCCCATATTACTTGCAGAAAACCTGCTGCCTTTGTGTTCTACTGTAGTGTTCCAAAACAGATTGGAGCGGTTGCGTCAGATCGAGACAGACGAAGACATCGAACAATTTGGAAATGGAATTGAGTCGCATGAGTCAGTCGTTACAGCGCTGGCTTGCTTCGCCCTCCATCCGCAGAACTATGAGCAGGCAGTCACAACAGCGATTTGGCAAGGAGGAGACACCGATACGATTGCCGCCATGACCGGCGCTTTGGTGGGTGCACATGTCGGCTCTCGGTATATCGACGCGCTGCCTGTGAACCGACTTGAGGAGGGCGAGACATTCATCGCCTACGTTCGCGAAATCGCAGATCGACTTACTGCCAGTGCACAGGAGGGATAACGATTGCCCACTTAACACTTCAACTTTTCCGAGCAAATCGTCCGTTCCATGAGGAAGACTCCATTGCCACTGCTACGATATCTGTTCGGACTTCTTTTTCTTGGAGGTTGCTTCTTTTCGGTATTCGTGTGGGTTCTGATTTTAATGCCGGTGGAATCCTTGTGCCTAAGTATCGATTTACCGCGCTAGACTCTGCGATTGCGCTGTTCGGTAGTCTGTTAGCAACGACGGGGTATTTCATCTGGGAAAACTGGCTTGCATATGCTTTGCGAGGCAAGTTCCTTATAATGCGTGACACAACCGTCCAGTGGCTCACTATTCTAAACTGTCTTGGCTGGCTGATCTTTCTTCCGTTTCGTCGAACAGATTCCGTTTGGGAAGTCGTCTCAGAATTGCCCTTGGTAGCTGCTTAGATCTTATTGAATCTTTGCCTCACAATATCCTTACTCCTATACTTTGCGACATTTCATAGTTGTGCTTCCGATGAAGAGTCGCTCAGTGACGGTGATACCAAGAAGGATTAGTAGTCGAGGCTTTAGCGGAACTACGTTTGGTTCCGATGGAAGGCGGTTCTATGAGCGACTGTGAAGGCTGCATTCGGGCGGAATCAAAAGTCTGCGTCCAAGACGACTCGATAACGCGCCTTACCAGCGGCGACGTGCTCGAAAGCTTTATTGATCTCGCCCATCGGAAAATGCTCGGTCTGCGGCGCGATGTCATGTCTTGCTGCAAAGGCGAGCATATCGGCCATGTCAACTGGCGATCCAGTTGGCGATGCACTAACACTAGCTTGCCTCATGATCAGAGGAAAGATGGAAACCGGAATGGGTTCTAGGACTGCACCGACGACGTGCATTCGACCGTTGGGTGCGAGCGAAGCGATCAGAGCATCCCAATCGAGTGGCACGTTCACCGTAACGATCAACAAATCAAACGACTTTTCAAGTCCTTGTATCGCGTTGCTGTCGCGAGTGGCAACAACATGCTGGGCCCCGAAGCCACGCGCTTCTTCGAATTTGCTTTCGTTGGATGTGAACGCTGTCACCTCGCATCCATACGCCGTTGCAAACTTCAAAGCCATGTGTCCTAACCCACCGATGCCAATTATTCCGACACGACTCTTGGGCGTTGCAAACATCGCGATGGGATTGAAGACGGTAATGCCTCCGCAGAGCAAGGGACCAGCATCGGCGACATTTAGTCCATCGGGAAGCGGGATTGCCCACGCCCAATGAGCTCGCACGGAATTTGCGAAGCCGCCAAAGTGACCGGCGATGGTCGGTTGCACTTCGTTGCAGAGATGTTGCTGGCCCGACATACACGGGCGGCAGTGCATACAGCTCCCACTGTTCCAACCAATGCCGACTCGTTGGCCAACGGTTAAACCTTTGGCGTGCGAGCCCAACGCCGTAACGCGCCCGACAACTTCGTGTCCCAGCACGGCAGGATATGCCGCTATGCCCCACTCGTTTTGCCACATTGAAAGGTCAGAGTGACAAATGCCGCAGTGCTCGACTGCGACCTCTACTTCTTCTGCTCCCAGCGGTGGCCGATCTAACGATTGTTTTTGGAATGCTGTCCCAGCCGCGGCCGCGGCCCACGCTTGATAGTCCATGACTTAGTCACTTTCACTGAATGTAAATGCATTGACGCAGCAGTATTGAGCTTGCTCGGTTCCATTCGATCCAAACTTTCATTGTGTGCTCGATTCTATCTTATCCGCTTGGTTTTGAATAACAGAAAATAGAATGCAGAACCAATACTTCAGCCGGTCGTTTTTCGGTGGCGCGCGGTTTTGTCTGAAGACGCTCCGAGGAACAATGAGATGTATGCATTGATCGACAAGGAATCAAAGGCAGTGCTCATTCTGCAACCATGTTGCTCGAAGTCTGTCACGTCGATTCTATTTTCAGTGGCTCTTGTCGAGCGAAGTCCTTAGATGGCGACGAATCGCGTAGCCTTCACGAAGCGGAAAAATTTCGGCGTTTCCTAGTTTCTTTCAGGAACGCCGATTGATCGGCTCTTGCGGCACAGTCCCTGCGTTAACAACGGTCAGAGCATCGAACGCTTCGATGCCGTCTACGCCATTTCACTGGAGGTCTTTTATGTCTCGTTTAGCACTTGTTGCCGTCTTCGTCCTATCGGCGATCGTTCCATTGACTGCGTCTGCTGCCCAACAAGAGGATTCAAAAATGAAGAAGTGTGCAGAAATATGTGCCGCTTGCCAAGTTGAATGTGATAGTTGTTATGATCATTGCTTGAAACTACTTTCCGAGGGAAAAAAGGAGCATCAGAAAACTGCAAGAATGTGCGCGGACTGCGCCGAGTGCTGCAAGACTTGCGCAACGCTTTGCGCTCGCAACAGCCCCCTAGCAAAACCAATGCTCGACTGTTGTGCTAAGTGTTGCGAAGAATGTGCAGCAGCATGTGAAAAATTCCCTGACGATGAACACATGGCTGCGTGCGCCAAGTCTTGCCGCGATTGCGCAAAGCAATGTCGCGATATGTTGAACCAAGTTCAGTAGTGAGCTGCAAACGTCGGTACCAACAATTATAAGGTTCTGACGATAACGTGCCATCGTTTAACCGCGCGAGCAGCGGGCTGCGCACAATGAGCAACGCGGTGCATCACGCGGTGCGTTGGCTTAAGCAATGCAATACACCATTTTTAGTTAAAAGCTGACGCGAAACGCTCGAACATACCTCAAACTGGTTTTCGTAAACCGGTCTTTATAGTGTAGAATGGCGGTTCGAGCCGATCAGAACGGGGCTTGTCGCTAGCGGAAGCACTGCCGAAGCGATATAGCGAGCCCGATCGGAGGCAGAAATTTAGAAATTAATTCATTTTGGGATGAAGGCCGCGTTTCTGACAGGCATCTAATTTTTGTCCCGGTATACATGCAAAACCCCAGCAAACTTCATGTCGTCACTTCCTATCCAAATCGTTCTGCTGTTCGCTGTTGCGTTCAGTCAGGTTTTTGGCGGAGTTTCGTGCTGCTGTCTGTCGCAGGTCTTCGTGGCTGGTGCCGAGAGTACAAGCGACGTTAGTTCGCTAACGGGTGCAATGACCGACAACCCCGTTGATGTGCCGAAGTGCCCCAGATGTGCGATGGCGCGGACTTCTAGCGCAATCAGCAAAGCTCAGGACAGTCCCTCTGGAGCAATCGGTCAAGATGATCATTGTCGATGCCCAAAACTTGCCGCCAGTGTTGGCATTCAAATTGAGTCATCTACGCCGCATATCGCCACGGCTTTTTACTTCGCACCAGTTTATGTATGGAAATTGGCGGCCACGACGAAGCTTGATACGCCACGAACCGATGGCGTTCCCGTTCGCTTTAACGGGCATTCGTGGCAATCGGTTACATGTGTTTGGAGTATTTGAAACTTAACAAACCATCTAGCAAGAGTTTGTTTTCTCGGTCTCGAGTCCATGTTAGGCAGAGTCGAGTAAGTTTCAATACTACCTAATACCAGGTGTGTGATGTCTACGAATCTAGCTCTACCAAATGTCCTTGCGCTAATGCCGTTCGGTTTTACGGCGAATGGAAGTGAGGACTCAACGACTGCGTATTGTGTCGCTTCAAGCCACGAAGTTAGCTTCGTAAGGAAGCACGCTTCCTCTTGTGTGATGCAGCATTCTTGCTGTCGCCGTTAGTCAGGCAGCGTCGACGAAGTGGAATGCGGTCCAGGATCTGAAAAGAATTCTGGACAACTATCACTTTCTGACGGTAAGGAGTGAAGAATGCAGTCATCAGAATCATCCAATACTTTGACTAATATAACAGTCGGCAGACCTTGCACAGTCACACAACAGGAACTGGAGTGCTGGGTGAGGCGAGCGGTCGATGGAGAACGAGAGTATCAGAAGCATATCTACGAGTTTTTGGCAGCTCGTACCTACCGTGTGATCCGAAAAATCGTCGGTCCATGTCACGCTGACGATGTGATGCAAGACTTTATGATCCATTTGTTTGCAAAGCTAGGTAAGTATCGTTTTGAATCGTCGCTCGAGACATGGGCGTATCGAATGGCTGTGACTCAAAGTTTGCAATACTTGCGAAAGTTGAACCGTGAAGAACAACGACTCCAAAGAGCAGCGATATTGGCGGAAGCGTCAAGTGCATCGAACAAACGTAGCCAAGGAGATGCAACCGATATGCTAGAACGAGCGCTGGAAAATATTGCAGGCGAGCATCGCGCTATTCTGCACATGAAAGAAGTCGAGGGCATGGCGTACGCAGCCATTGCCAGCATCCTTGAGATTCCGGAAGGAACGGTTGGTTCGCGATTGAACAAGGCGAGAAATGAATTGAGAAATTCTCTGATCCAGTTGGGATGGAAGGCATAACAATGCATTGCGAGCAGACAACCGCGCAATTATCGGCATACATAGACCAAGAGGTTGATGCTGGAACAAGTCGCGAGATCGACGAGCATGTAGAGCGATGTGAGCATTGTCAAATTGTGCTCGCAGACTATCGTGCCATGGGAACTTTGGCGCGTCAGTCTGAGGCTCCCGTCAACACCGACGTCATCTGGGCACATATCTCAGAGAGCATATTTATAGCTCGGCGGCATGCATTGCCAATGTTTGCACCCAAAAAGCGACGAGCCATGCAGTGGAGCGTGACGGTTCTAGCCACCGCCGCTTCACTCGCCTTTGTGTTTTACGCGTTAGCTCCCAGCAGGTCGGAGCATCAGCATACCGATGACCAATCGCACAGTCATGCGTCGTTAGCGACTGACTTCGAAGAGGTGTTTCAGTTCGCCAATCGCGAGCCACAGCGTGCGCTCTCCACGCTAGCTTCGAAATACGAGGGCCGCCAACTTAACGAACAGGAGACGACCAGCTACTTGGGGTATGAGCCTGCTCTGTACAAGGGCGTTCCGAAAGGCTTTACACTTGTTTCCACTTATGTCTTAAAAATGCCTTGTTGTAAGTGCTCGGCTACCATTTGCGAACGGCAGGATGGTTCGTCACTTATCATCTTTGAGCATAGAGATGAACAACCTATTTGGTTCGGTGGTTTGCCATCGATAGAGACGTCGTGCGCAGGTAAGACATGCAAGATCACCGAATCTGACGGGCAGCTAGCTGCAAGTTGGAAGACTGAAGATCGACAACTTACGGTGATTGGTGCGAACAATATTGAGGAAGTGACTCAGTGGGTGGCGTCACTGAGTCTTTAGCGAACGGTTTGCCTAACCAAGCGCTACGCCCAACGAGAATGAAGATTCGTTCCTATCGGCCCCAGAAGAGCAGATTACCCCTCATTACAGGTAGAAAAATGAAAAAGAGAAAATGGGTCTATTGGAGTTTAGTGCCCACATTATTTGTCGGCCTGGGCGTAATCGTTGGCTGCAAACCGGACTCACCAGATACATCAGAAGCCGCCGCAGTTCAAGGCGACACGCTTTCACAGAACTCCGACAACAGTCGGACCGCTGATGATTTGCAAGCGACCGATGTTCGAGGCGACGGGGATCATGGGCATATACCGGGCGCTCACGGAGGTATCATGGTGTCGCTTGGACGCGACAGTTATCACGTCGAAGCTGTCATTGATTCCGAAGGCACCGTCCGGTTGTACACGTTGGGCAAGGACGAGACCCGCGTGATCGATGTCGAGAGCCAAACCCTCACGGGATTTGTTAAGGCAGATGGAGAAGCGGGCTCGCAGGCTGTAACCTTCGAGCCCGCACCACAAGAGGGTGACGTGCAAGGCCGGACATCTCTTTTCGTAGCTAAACTACCCTCGGAGCTGGCGGGGCGTAAACTCGATGTGACGGTCCCTAATATTCGCATCGACGGAGAACGGTTTCGGTTGGGCTTTGTTTCGGGAAGAGCCGAACACGAAGAAGCGACGGAGATGCCTGGTAAAGTGGTCGATAGCGACGAGCGCGATCTTTACCTAACTCCAGGCGGCCGATATACCGCAGCCGACATTGAAGCGAACGGCAATGCTACTGCGACTCAAAAATTCAAGGGCCTAAAATCGGCGCATGATATGAATCCAACCTCTGGCGACAAAATATGCCCGATTACCGAAACCAAAGCAAACCCCAAATTTACATGGATTGTCGATGGCAAGCCGTATCAGTTTTGCTGCCCCCCGTGCGTAGATGAGTTTTTGAAAATGGCGAAGGCGACCAGCGATCCAATACCAGACCCAGAGTCTTATATTAAGAAGTAGATTTGGATTGAATGGCTAGGACTTCGATGACCAACCGGTTAATTACAGTGCTCGTTGCGACCTTCCTCAGCTTGAGTACAAGTTTCGCTGGTGTTCGTGCGCACGAGGAGCACCAGCCATTGCCCGCAAAAGGAGTCGAGGTCGATACTAAAGGGGGCCGCATAACACTCACTAGCCAAGCTCGGGATGCAATCGGACTGCAATCTACAGAAGTTGTTGTCGGCACAGTTTCGTCAACGCTCAAGGTCTACGCTGAATCGGTTGCACCGTGGCAGGCTCAAGCGTTCGGGTCCGCCCAAATACCTGGCCGTATCGTAAAACTATTGGCGCGCCCTGGCGACACAGTATCTAAAGATCAAGTAGTTGCTGAGTTGAGCAGTCGTGAACTTGAAGCTGTTAAACTTGCCTACTGGCAGGCAGATCGTGAGTTATTGCTTAACCAACGATTGGTGGCCATGACGCGTCCAACGGTTCAGGCTGGTGCGGTACCTATGCAGCGACTACTGGAGCTAGAAAATGCACTGGAACAGAGTGAAAACCAGCGGGAAATCGCTCGAGTGCGGGCGAGTGTTCTTGGCTTAGACATGCGAGATTCGAAACTGGAAAGAGACGACGAATTGCATTACGCAGTTCGGTCGCCAATTGCTGGAAAAGTAGTTCATTCGGATCTGGCGGAGGGAAAATTTGTAGAAGCGTTCGAGCATCTATTCGAAATCGTGAACACTGATCAGACGTGGGTGCGACTCCAACTGCTTGAGAAGGACGTATCCGGAGTTGCTATTGGAAATCACGTCGAACTTGAATTTTTGAATTCAGCGGTTGCGATCGCGGGCACTGTTGAACAAATCGATGCGAGCTTGGATCCACGAACGCAAGTCAGTTGGGCTTGGTTATCGATTTCTGATCCGGCCATTATGCCAGGCATGGTTGGAAAGGCAACGATTTACACATCGACGCAGGACGAGAAGCTTACCGTGCCAACCCATTCGGTATATAGCGATGGCTTACAGTCTTACGTCTTCATCGAAGAGGCGTCGACGCGATCCACTGGCGAGTATCGCAAAGTAAATATCAAGCTCGGCACCCGCAGTCTCGTAACCGGTGAATCTGCAGAACCAATGGTTGAGATCGTGGAGGGTGATATCTTTCCAGGCGACCGTGTCGTCGTGAAGGGAGGTCATGAATTATCGAGCTTGTTCTTTTTGGACGTGCTCAAGCTTTCGGCGGAAGATCAGCAGCGATTGGGGATCGTGACCACGCACGCAGCCTATCGTGAGATTGCCAAAACGGTTCAACTTCCTGCCCAGGTGACATTGCCGCCTGAGAACCAGTTAGTGTTGTCATCTCAGCTTGATGGAACTGTTCATTCTCACTCACTTAGTCCTGGTCGCCGTGTACGTGCAGGTGAAGTGTTGATCGAGATTGCTTCTCCTGAGTTTTATAGGCTGCAGCTCGAATTGCTGACGGCATCATTGGATAGTACTCTGTTGCGACGACGCGCCGATCGACTGGAAGAGTTGCAAGGGGATGCCGTTTCTGTGCGAACTATATTGGAAACGCGTTCGCAAGCAGAACAGTTGGAAATGCGAGCCGACAGCCTCAAACGCCAACTTTGCACGCTGGGACTTGTAGAGGATGAAATCACGTCGATCGTCGACCATAAAAAGATTCTCGACTTTCTTCCTCTGAAGTCAGCCATCGACGGAAGAATAGCTTCGTCCGAGGTAACTCTGGGTGAGACAGTTGTTGCGAGTCAGCGTTTGGCCGAGGTTCATAACCTTGACTCCGTGTGGATTGAGGCTCATTTTCCATCGTCAAACATTGGCTCTCTACCACTCACCGCCAATGGTATTGCCTCGACTTTAGCCAACCCTGAGATTCGGTTTCCAGTTTCTTTGTCACGTATCGCACCTGTCGTTGACGAGTCAACTAGGACGCAACGACTCTGGCTCGTGCCACAAGCGACCTCGAGTCTGCCCACACTACGTGCGGGTACCCTGATGTCCGTCTCCCTATCGCTGAACCATAGTTCCTCAAGACTCGCCGTGCCAGCAGCATCGATCGTGCGCGATGGACTTCGCGTATTCGCATTCGTGCAAATGCAAGAAGGTCATATCGAGCGCCGGCGATTAACTATCGGTTGCACTGATGGCGATTTTGTGGAAATACTCTCAGGCATTAACCTTGGTGATTCAGTCGTCACCGCTGGCAGTCGTGAACTACAAACTGCGTTTGCATCATTAAGGTAGCTCACTTTGCTTGACAGCATTATTCGACTCTCACTTCAGAACCGCGCGGTCATCGCTATCGCCTCGCTGCTCGTGATGCTGGCGGGAGCGTCGCTGCTGCGCACCATGCCGGTCGATGTATTCCCAGACCTCAACCGTCCGACCGTGACGATAATGACGGAGGCACCTGGATTAGCGCCGGAAGAAGTTGAAGTACTGGTGACGCGGCCAATCGAACTGCTTCTAAATGGTGCATCCGGCGTTAAGCGTGTCCGTTCTTCTTCTGCAATTGGGCTTTCCATTGTTTGGGTGGAATTTGACTGGGATACCGATATATTCATTGACCGGCAAACCGTAAATGAAAAGCTGCAACTCGCCCAAGCCAAACTCTCGCCCGGCTCCAATCCTACGTTAGCCCCCATCTCATCCATCATGGGTGAGATCATGCTGCTGGCGCTCCGCAGTGATTTCAAGCCCGCTTCTGACGCTGAAGCTGAAGAAAAGGCGATGGAGTTGCGAACCCTTGGTGAGTTTACAGTCCGCAATCGACTGCTTGGCGTTGAAGGTGTTTCTCAGATTTCTGTGATGGGTGGCATCCTTAAACAGTATCAAGTGCTGACATCGCCGGCACGATTGGCCGCCCAGAACATCACTCTCGCGCAACTAACGGAGGCCACTGCTAAGGCTAACGTACTTGCCGGTGGAGGGGTGATGAATCGTGGTGACAAAGAATCATTGTTGAGAATCCAGGGGCAATCGTTAACTCTTGAAGAGGTCGCTGCGACACCTATTCTGTGGCGCCAACAAGTTCCTATACGCATCGGCGATGTAGCCGATGTCAAGCTGGGCGGGCCAATTAAGCGAGGTGACGCATCCGCGATTGTGAAAGTCGAACCCGATACTCACTTTGCCGTGGAGCATTCACTCGAATATGAGCGCAGCAGATCGACTTCAAACTCTGAAGACGGCAAAACGGAGGAACTGGATGAGCAGGTAGTTGCAAGACCGTATCGGGAACTTCGCGGCGGCAGTGCCGTCATCCTAACGGTCCAGAAGCAACCCGATGCAGATACAATTAAGCTGGATCGAAGAATTAATGAGGTCATTGATTCGCTGCGCCGCGAGCTGCCATCCGATGTGAAGATCGAGTCGGAAATCTTTCGGCAAAGTCACTTTATTGAAGCGGCTGTCGACAATGTCGTGGAAGCAGTAAGGGACGGGGCAGTTTGGGTTGTCGTGATTCTGTTCTTGCTGATGGGCAATTTCAGGACAAGCGTTAGCTCCCTCAGTTCCATGCCATTGTCAATATTCTTGACCGTTATCGTTTTCTATTTTCTCGGCATCACGATCAACACTATGACTTTGGGCGGCATCGCGGTTGCCATCGGCGACCTAGTCGATGATTCCATTGTAGACGTGGAAAACATTTATAGACGACTTCGAGAGAACAAGCTCTTACCGGCGACGGATCAGAAGCCAGCGATCGATGTGATATTCTCTGCTTCTAGTGAGATTCGCAACTCAATTGTTTACGCTACCTTGATCGTCGTCTTGGTTGTAGTTCCGCTTTTCATGATGTCAGGTATTGAAGGTCGTTTGTTTGCGTCGTTAGGAATCGCGTACATCATAGCACTATTATGTTCGCTGATTGTCGCTTTGACGTTCACTCCGGTGCTAGCCAGTGTCCTGTTGCCAAGTGCTCCTTTCCTGGCCAACAGACGGGAACCGATGGCAATGCGATGGTTGAAACGATGGGACGAGCGACTGCTTCGTTGGACGCTTGATCGCCCAGGCTTCGTCGTAGTCGGCGTCAGTGTCTTGGTATTGCTGAGTTGCTTGACCTTGCCTTGGATGGGAGGAGAGTTTTTGCCTCCGTTTAATGAAGGGACGGCGACACTCAATCTACGTCTGGAACCTGGCACATCGTTAGCTGAGAGTCAACGCGTTGCTGGCCGAGTGGAGGCGATCCTTCTAGAGGTGCCCGAGATTCTCTCCGTTGCCCGTCGAACCGGACGCGCCGAACTGGATGAACATGCTGAAGGAGTCAACGACACAGAGTTCGAAGTTCGGTTCGCCCAGTATAAGTCCGAAAAGCATGGCTGGCATAACGCAGTTTTGCGAGCGATCCCGATTGCTCATCTCTGGAGCTTTGAGTACCGCGGCCGCCCACAACAGGAAGTGATCTCAGACTTGCGAGATCGGCTCTCGAGCATCCCAGGTGCAGCGGTAAATATTGGTCAACCGATATCGCACCGTCTGGACCACATGATGTCAGGCATTCGAGCGCAGATTGCCATTAAAGTGTTCGGGCCCGAGCTTAGTGAGCTGCGCGCTGCCGCTTACGACATTCAATCGCGAATCCAATCGATCGATGGCGTTGTGGACCTACAGATCGAACCTCAGATCGAGGTGTCTCAACTACAAATGCGAGTTAAGCGTGAAGAAGCGTCCAGGTACGGGCTTGCTCCGGGCGATGTGGCAGAGGTTCTCGAAACAGCGTTTAAGGGGCAAGTGGTATCGCAGGTCATTGAAGAAGACAAGTATTTTAGCTTAGTTGTCTGGTACGACGAAGACGCGCGTCGTGACCCCAACGTGATCGAGGAAACGATTCTGGAGACGCCATCAGGCGCGAAGGTAGCTCTGTCGCAGGTAGCAGAGATCTTCGATACGACCGGGCCGAACATTCTTAACCGCGAAAATGCCCACCGTCGGATAGCCGTTTTTTGTAATGTCCAAGGACGTGATTTGACCAACGTCGTTAGGGACATCAAGCAAGCGATTCATCCCGTCGAAGAATCCCTGTACGAGTTGCCTGGCGAGTACTATCTGGACTACAGCGGGCAGTTTGAAGCTCAGCAACAGGCGACAGTTCGACTTTGGGGTTTCGCGGCGTTAAGCATGATCGGTGTTTACCTGTTGCTGCTGAAAGCCTTAGATTCTCATAGGTCCGCGTTTCAAGTGATTGCCAATGTGCCTATCGCAGCTTTGGGAGCGATTGTCGCATTGCTGATAGTCAACCGACCAGACGCGGCAGAACTTGCCGCTACTCCTTGGTACTATTGGCCATGGGCTTGGATACAAGCCACGCATTTGTCACTGGCACATTGGGTGGGCTTTATAACACTGATCGGCATCGTCAGCCGCAATGGCATAATGATGATTTCTCATTATCAGCACCTTATGCAAGTCGATGGCATGCCTTTCGGTAAAGAGATGATTATCCGGGGCAGCCTTGAACGACTCGCGCCTGTGATGATGACGGCCATGACCAGCTTTGTTGGACTGGTGCCTTTGCTGTTTGGCTATGGCGAGCCTGGCAAAGAAATACTTTATCCGCTTTCCGTGGTTCTTTTTGGCGGAATGATCGCCTCCACAGTGCTCGACCAAGTGGTAACTCCTGCGCTCTTTTACTTATTCGGTTCGCCAAAGTCCTCTTCAGAAGCCGTGTGATTGAAAGCAGGCGCGTCTTAGTCGCTCACGAGCTGATCGAACTCCGCAATGCCACATGGAAAGAAGTTGGCGGGCACCGCGATATTCTCGGCCAGTAGCCTTGAGAGACATGCAGCTTGCTCGCGTTTTTCCCAGCGGCAATGCACTACGGTGTGCAGAGGCGATTGAAAGTAGTGCCCCGCCGGGGCTAGCGAAGCACCATGGCTTAAGAGAAAGTCGACCATTTCTGCATTCCCAAAACAGAGAGCCCAGGTGAGCGGCCGAGCTTCCATCCAACCGACGGCATCAATCGGCCACCCCAGTTCGATCATCAATCGAACGCCCGACCAATTCTGCATTTGAGCGACATGTGCAACAAGCCTCCGGTCAAACGGATTGAGTTGCTGTTTCAAGTCTGGGGACTGGTCGATCAGCGCGCGGGCGAGTTTGCGATCGCCAGCGGCCGCTGCCACGATCCACGCTTCTTTGGGTGATCGTGGCGATTCAATTGCCCCGTGTGCACGCAGCAAATCGGCGATTGCGGTCGAACCAAGGCCAAGCGCGTAATCGAGTGGCGTGTTCCCTTTACGACTTATAAAGCCTGAATGATTTGGCTGTGTGAGGGCATTAGGATTGGCGCCGGCATCAAGGAGGGCTTGAATGACGGCGATCGGAGCGCCTTGCTTGACCGCCCAATGCAGTGTTGTCTCCTGAGCCGCAGGGTGTACGGCATTAGGATCGGCACCTTGCTGTAGAAACCAATATACCGCTTCGGGCCATCGCATATCCAAGGCATGTTTCACACAGTACGAGATGTCCTTGGCGTGGAGCCCGTACTCGCCCAAGGCCATAAGCAGTTCAAGATTCCATTTTTCACAAGCGTGGTAGAGTGACTCATTGTCGTTAGGATCAGCGCCTGCATCCAACAAAATCCGTGCACCGGAGACCGAATTCGCCTCAACTGTACCATACAGAGCAGATTCCTCTTGGTTATACTGCGAGTTAAGCCAACTTGAGTTTGGATCCGCACCATGGTCCAGGAGCAGACGGAGCACGTTCAGCAAGGCTGCACTGCGGTTCGGCCAAAAGCATGACCAAGCGGCGTACAGCAGGGGCGGCCAGTCTTTGCTGCCTCCCTTGGTTACTGCAAGCGTTGGATCCTGCTTTAAAAAGTCTGCAACAGCCGTTGCATCGCCGTACGCTGCAGCGGCGTACACAGAACTTCTAGTAACCGCTGGTACGTCGGTCGCTAATGCCACAGCGCGAGCTCGATCGCCCCAGTGCCACGCCAGCTCTAAGAATTGGTCAGCCTTCTCCGCCAGATTCTTGCTTGCCATTTCGACATGCATCTTCAGTTTTGGCCAAGAATCGAACCCATATTCCCGGGCGATTGTATGTTGAGCGGCGGCGAGTGTGACTTGGGAAAGTGAACGTGAATGCTGTGCTGCAACGCGATCACAAGCCGATTTGTCACCGGCCTTCACTCCCCTTAACAGTGACTTTGCCTGTTGCTTTAGATGACCTAGGTCAGGACGGTCCGGCAGTTTGTGAGTCGACATGGTCGACCTCCTTTCTCGTTTACCCCGTGGGGCAATGAACCTGTGTCCGCTCAACAGGGAAGAAAGAAGGTGCTAAAAAATACCTTCGACGACAGATGAACTTCAGTTCTTTCCGCGGACTGGTGGCGATCTGAGACGCCGCTCTGAATCGTACTCAACCCAAAAAACAAAATCCAGTAGGGATCGATTTTGCCAAATTAAAATTTTGCAAATGCGCCTCAACTGCCAGCCAGCGGCCTTACTTCCCAAGCTGCAGCCAGGCGTCAACAACCTTCGATTATCGGCGGAGAACAAGCTTGCGAACCAATACCTTTTCGCGAGCATTCATGCGGCGGACAGCCACTCGTTGGGGGTAGACTCTTTCAATGAAACATCTAATCTGTCTGTAAAACGAGCAGAGTACATTGAGCCAACCGTTAAACGAATTAAGATTCGTCGGCTATTGAACAACGTGCAAAATTTTTGAGTCGTTCGCATCGTCTCTACACCCGAACTTATCCATGACCGAAACAAACGAACCTCTAGAAGAACCTGAACGCAAGACCAGTGCCGCAAAAGATCCCTTGCACGGGGTCACGCTTGAGCAGATGCTGGTGCGTATGTTCGATCGCTATGGTTGGGATGAAATGGCAGAACAGATTCCGATTCGCTGTTTTCAGTTCGATCCCAGCGTAAAATCCAGTCTTGCTTTTCTGCGAAAAACGCCCTGGGCGCGGAAAAGGTTTGAAGACTGGTACGCTTACACTGCTCGTCGCTTTGGTTTCGACAACAAAAACGACGCAAAGTGACTTTTAAATCGGGCCGCTTCGGCAACTTGATCGATCCGTAAATGATAGTAACAGTGTAGTTCCTCAAGCATAGTTTATTTTTGTGCGAGGATTGTCAAGCCAAAGCTGATCAAGGGTTACTTGGTATTTCATGTTCAACTAATTCTGCAAGTTGCACCAACGATTCTTGCCAGCCGTGGTAGCACATTTCAACGGGAATCATTTCAGGAATTCCCGATTGCACGATGGACAGGTCTGTTCCACAAATCGCGGGCCGGAGAGTAATCGTTACTTCCATCTCTCCTTGCAGGTTCGGATCTTCGAACCTGTCGACGTGTTTAATTCGTTCGTTCGGCACAAGCTCTACGAATTTTGCCTCAAACGAGTGGCTGTGTCCGTTTTCAAAATTGGTAAATGACATCCTGTACCCTTTTCCTACTTTGGCATCGAATTCGAGCATTTTGCCGAGGAAGCCGTAGGGAGGCATCCAGCGGCATAATGCATCGGCATCGAGAAATGCTCTGTAGACGCGTTCCGCTGGCGCTCGCAGGACGCGATGCAGTCGAACAGTATTCTTTTCGCTACTCATGGTTGTATTACTCCGCGGTTCATGTGTGTTATGCAGAAGGTGGATTATGTAGACCGAACATGTTGCCTTCGGTGTCGATGCCCAAAGCAATTGCACCATACTGGCCGATGGAAGTTTTGGGCATGTGCACCCGGCCGCCAGCGGCTTCGATGCGTGACGCCTCCGCACTGCAGTCTTCACAGCTGAAATAGACGATCGTGCTCCCGCCGCCACATCGCATACCTTCCATCTTGCAAAGCGCACCTGAGGCACCCCCTGCATCCATTGACATGGGAAAAGCCATCATCGCAAGATTGTCTGTCGGCGATGGAAGTTCTTGCAGCTTGACGTTCAGTACTGCTTCGTAGAATTTCGTCGCGCGCGATAGATCGTCGACGTAGATTTCGAACCAACTTACAGGATTGCGTTGCATGAGATGTTCCTCATTTCAAAGTGGTGATACCAGCGGCACGTCGCCACTGGTTAATTTGGGCCAAGTGATAAGACTCGTGGGACGCAAGTAGATAGACGGCGATCCTACCAATCGTTGGTGCTGCAGCTTGAAATTCCGGCGGTGGTTCACGGTGGAAATAGGATTCGTGTTTGGCCAACACGACTGACTCTAGGGTCGTGTGTAGTTGTTTTAACTGGGAAAGCAGTTCAACTTTGCTTTTGTAATCACTTCGCTTGCTGGCTGGGATCGATCCTGGCCCGAATCGGCGCCACTCGTCGTCGGAAAAATTCGCTTGGGGCTCGTCAAACATACCAAGTAAGATTTGCAGCGAAACGTTTAGATGACTAAGAGTCCATGCTGGATGATTGACAAGACCGTTCGGCTGGTCCACAAAGCGTTCATCGGGAACTTCTGTCACTGCTTGTTCGATATACCCAAGGTGATCCTGGAACACCTGGAGCAGGATATCAATTTCGGTTATGTTTTGTTGCCGAACCGCTAGGTCTCGCGATTTAATCATCGCATTCACGGTTTCGTCGGCTGGTCGGATTTCAAATGGACCGAACTTTACGCCGGGATGTTTGGCCATCAAATCCATCGCTTCGGCCATGTCTTTTGCTTCCAGGATTAGGATGCCGCCGAGCTGTTCTTTGGTTTCGGCATAGGGGCCATCTGTAGCGACAGCTATCCCATTTCGATATCGCATCGTTACTGCGCTGCTGGCCCCTTGTAGTGCTTCGCCACCAGCGAAATGCTGACCGCGACGCAATTCGTCGTCGTACGCGAAGCACTCTTGCATTGCGGCGGCCATCTCCGCTTCACTCATTTTTGCGAATAATGAATAGTCAGCGTAGCCGAGGCAGATAAACTTCATGAGGTTCGCATCCCAATCTTGATAAGATTTACAAGTACAATGCCTATTAGTCGTTTGTCGTGTATCGAAATCGACGTTGTCCGAAAATTTATCTGGTAACTCTTTAGGGCGACGGTTCCGTGGAACTTTCTATTGAAAATCGCCAACCGTCAAAGAAGCGCGAAGTCGAATAGGGACGCCGACTTACTTTTGGTAACATAAATCTTGAAGGCGGACTCGAACGAGTTCAACTGCATCCAATTATTGTGTCACAATAGCGATACTACGAAGCCTAGGTTTTACGAATGCTGTGACAATCTTCGAGGTTTTCTTTCAATTGTTTGATGTGCGAGACAGCAAAGGATAGCGAGTGAGTTGGGAACTACAACGCGATGGATTCTGTATGCTGGAAGGTGCTATCACCTCAACGGCTGTTGCCGAACTGATAACCGAGTTCTCGAACGTCCTCGGTAGAGACTCGCACGGGGTTCTGCTTCGCTCTGACCAGGGGCATGCGGTTGCAGCACGCAATTTAATCGATTCGGTACCGTTAGTGCGCACAGTGTGGCAATCCGAAGGTTTGATTCGTTTACTCGAACAAGAGCTTGGGCAGGACTTTGGTTTAGTGCGTGCACTGTTCTTTGACAAACCTCCCGATCGAACTTGGGCTTTGGCCTGGCACAAAGATACTGCGATTGCTGTTAAAGACAACTCGCTCTCCTCCGCCAGCTTCTCGCGTCCGACGGTTAAGGCTGGTGTACCGCATGTAGTCGCTTGTGATTCAATTCTCCGACGCATGTTGACGTTGCGTATACATCTGGACCAAGTTACCGACGAAAATGGGCCGCTGGTAGTCGTCGCTGGTTCGCATACATCCAGCACTGCAATTGGCGTTGGAACGGACGCTGCAGTTCCTATCCACGCGCAGCCCGGTGACGTGCTCGCAATGCGGCCGATGATTACACATGGCAGCGGCGCCTCACTGGCAGGAACGATGCGACACCGTCGAATTCTACACCTTGAGTTTTCAGCCGATGCGATACTACCCGACGGATTTTCGTGGTACCGATTCGTCGCTCCGAACTTACACTCTTGTGAGCCTGTAGCATCGTAGTAGGTCTCGAATAACATGCGATCCGTGAATCTAAATATGATCGAAGAAGAACTGCGCAAGGTGATCGAGCAACGTTTGTACTTGCACGTCGATCGTTTGGCTGGGCTGATTGGACCAAGAACGTTAAGCAAGCCGAAATCGATTAAAGCGACGCTTGGTTATCTTAAAGCTCAGTGGGAAGAAATGGGATTCCAAGTCGTCGAAGAACCATTCGATGCACTGGGGGAGCAAGCGGTGAATCTTGTTGTGACCAGAACTGGCTCGCGTGCTCCCAGCGAGATTATTCTGCTGGGGGCACATTACGACACAGTCCCTTCGACGCCGGGAGCTGACGACAATGCATCGGCCATTGCTGTTCTGTTGGAAGTGAGCCGCTTGCTAAAAGACCACATTGGAAAACGAACGTTACGCTATGTAGCGTTTGCTTGCGAAGAGCCGCCGTACTTTGGCTTAGATGCAATGGGCAGCCAACATCATGCGCGATTGTCTGCGATTCGCGGCGATAGGATTATGGGAATGTTGTGTCTGGAGATGGTTGGTTATTTTCGCGACGAAGTAGGGTCACAGCAAGTGCCACCATCGATTCCAAGGATACTGCATCGTTTCTTTCCACAGCGAGCCAATTTTCTCGCCGCAGTTGGAAATCTAAAATCATGGAAGCTTTCGCTTGGTTTCCGCTGTGGTTTCAAGCGAGGTACACGACTGCCGCTTTTTTCGATCTGTTTGCCGGAGAAGATCAACGAAATACGCCTGAGCGACAACAGCTCGTTCTGGGATCAAGGCTATCCGGCATTGATGTTGACAGACACGAGCTTCCTGCGCATCCCGCACTATGCAAAGCAACAGATACCCCCGAGACGCTCGACTATAACCGCATGACCGACGTTACACTCGGCGTAGCAGCAGCGATTCGCACCTTACTGAGGTGAGGTTATTCATCGCTGCCCTCGCACGACAATTTGGATCGACAAGGTTGCCGATATGCCTGCAATGCAGTCGCCGGGGCAATCAAACGAGCAGACTTGCAAGATAGGATACGCGAGGTCGAAAGAAGTTTTGGCTTTAGCGCGCGCTGTTGTGCATAGTGGGTACGGAGTAACCCAACGAATTTCGTGTTGGTCTACGCGAGATCAAAGCCATCTAACAATCCACGAGGCACGAGAGTGCCCCTCATTTGGCCGATCATCCCTTCGTTCAGAACGAAATCAGGCACGTTCCATCAATAGCCTGACGTTAATTCCCCAGCAACTGATAGCAAGTTTCAGACGTACTCTACTTCTGCCGAGGCGTCGTAAAGCAATCGAACAGAACTTCCCATCTCCAAAATTCGAACCGAAAATTGCGATCTTTGCTACACAAGCGCTCGATCCTTCATGCTGCCGTGAACCAAACTTAAATTCACAGCCCCAGGTCCTTAAGATCGACTTCTTGCCTAGTATCTAGAAGTAGATAATTCCATTGACCGTTAAACCAGAACAGAGATGTATTGTTGTCCTGCAGCTCAAAATTGTGCGGTGCTGTCGCAATCAACTCTTCCAGTTGCTCATCATCGACACTCAAAAGATATGAATCAATTTCAACGACACAAGGTGGTGAGACATGGCGAAAGTCATCCCAGAATGACGCAAGCGGCACACCTGACATGCCAAGATGAATTTTTTCCAATTGAGACATATTCTCCGACCTCTTAAGAAGCTGAAGCGCCCCATTTTTGTCCCCAAAGTACAAGAGTAAAGATAGAGTTTTGCTGTCGAAACCAGAAAACTGATCCACTGTTGTTGGTTTGCTAAACCTCAGCCCCAGCGCCATGAACTGGTCCGTTGGACCGGATATAGTCCTCGGCGCAAGATCGTTGCAAACGATCTGCTCAACTGCCGAATTAAGGATATCGGCGTCAAAAACCTGAAAGCCAGTTGAGTCGTCTTCGTCTCCACGGAGTTCGATAGTGGTCAGTTTAGCGCAGTCCCTGATCTTCAATTCGGTCGCTTTACTGAGGGTCTCAATCTTTGTGGAGGTTATTCGGTTGCAATTTTCAAGGACAAATGAGCTCGAGTTTTCCCCGTAAAAACGCAACTCAAGTTCATCTAGTTTCCGCCCGTCGCGCACCGTAATCCGCGCGTCATCATCGTCGCTGAAAATGTCAAGTTTATGCAAGTGATGACCATTGCATTCCAACACAGCATCTTTCGCAACAGCCACTCGGAGCTCAGTTAGATTTAATCGAAGCATCAATTCTGCAAAAATTGCCCCATCTATCTTTTCGGGTGAAACGGATAACCTGCGAAGTTGTGGGTATGATTCAAGGATTCCGATAACTTCCGAATCGATGCGATCTAAATCAATGGCATTCGCACTTCTGAGAAAACTATTCTCGGAAACCAAATCTGCTGCAGATCCAGAAACCGTGGAAATCTTTTCTAGGTTTTCTCCATACAAGATTTGTTCGATAAATGGTGCGGTAACTGTTGTGGAACTTGTGTAGAGCGGAAAATCGAGCGTTTCAAATTTTTTTGCTTGGGCCGTGTAACGTGCCAGCGCTGCTAAACCAACAGTGCTACACAGCAGTGAAGCCACTCTCAGCCAACTGTATGTTTTCGAGCGAGATATATTTCTGTTCTTTTGGAGAGTGGCGACGATCGATATGCCAAAACCAAAAAGTGCCGCGAAGACAACTAAGACGGCTATGTCGATAAAGAATGCTAAGGCATTAAAGTTTTTTTCATAGATACCAACCGGCCCCCATACAACTATCGTCTGCTGATCAACTAGTTGGACAGTCTGGAAGACATTCGGCCAGCCAACCTCAATGTATTCAGCGTTCCACTTTTCCGACGGAGGATAACCGTGAGAATACAAAAGGTTGGTCAGGAGAAATCCTAGATATGCAAAAAACGATGCAATCTGGGCGAGCTTGAATAGCATTGTTGCCACGCTGTTTGGTTGCCTGGTCGCTTCAATTCTCAGTCCAAAACGATGGGCAGCGCATACAAAAATTGCGACTACAATGACGCATATGGCAGAATCGGTAGCGGACTGACTGCTAGAACTGTATACAAAGAGCGAACGCTGATAATCGATGCGGATCGGTGACAGAAAGTAGATTGCGGCGAAGTATCCCAACGAAATCGCTGCAACAGTTAAGTACTTCCTGATCTTACGCTCGTATTGAAGTGCGATCCACAGCGGTACAGCGGCCACGGCGCTAGCCGCAGACAAAAGAACCGTTTCCGTTCCCTCATTGCGGCCATTGATCGCAAAAAAGCAAATGAGGAAACCAATCGAGATTGTTAGGACGACGAAATCGAATATCGACACCGGCTTCCGCTTGTCTGGTGCAGTCCGAGGTTCGTCTTCACGTCCGACCACAATTCTGGCGCCAGTGAAAAGTCGTAATAGTATGGTCGCAATCGAAGCCGCTGAAATAATTGCAATTCGTTTCAACGTGATGTTTACTTCCAATCCCTCAAGATCTATCGCAAGTGCTGACAGAGTGATTACAAATAGCAGTAAAATCGCAGTAGAATTCTCAAATCTAGTTCGAGGAAAGTGCATCCAATACCAGACTGAAAGTAGCGAGATAGAAACGGCGGACAAACTTTCAAAGTTGAAAAATGTCGTAGCGAGCGCGTAGATCAGCAACAGTAGTAAGATTGGAATCAATGATATCCACTGATCTCTAGCGATGCGAAATTTCTCACGAACAGGTTCGGCCATGACGAGTGCTCAAGTATCAGAATGTTGCTTGGGTTGCCTTCAGATTGTAACCGACCAATCCTTTTGAAATAGGTGCCCCATGTTGAATCAATACGCGGGCGACCAAGCTAGACGTGCCAGAATTACGCCAGGCTGGAGAAGTTCGATTAGCTTGTAGAAGGATTTAAGTGACGTTACAATTTACTTTCGACGTTTGGCCTCGACAACATCTCAAGGTCGGAGGTACCCAATGCGTAAGCTCGCGTTCTTGCCTTTCTTGCTCTATTGCACGTTATCTTCGGTAACTGCACAGGAACTACCAGTATTGATCAATAGTATTGGACTGAAGTTAGTAAAGCTTCCGTCAATGCCCATGATGGAGACGAAGCCATCTGAGTCAGCGTTGCATGCACAAGCGGCGTGATGCTAATAGCAATGGCTGAAGTTGACGCACCCTGCTAAACAAAGATTGCTTCTGTACGCGGTAAGTCAGGTTTTAACGCGCAGTCGAGGATTTCAGCAGCGCTTGCTTGAGCGAGTTGTCGGCGGGTTTGTCGGATAACCAAATGCTAAAGAGAGCTTGCTTGAATTTTGCATTCGGAACGACTCCTTTATGCTTTCCATTTTTATTGACGATTACACCGTGTTGGGGAATGTAGACCATATCAAAAAAATCCCCTTTTTTGATGTCGTCCTTGAAGAACAATCGAAATTGATCAATCTCTGTGCGGATTTCGCGAGTATCGCCGCCAGT
Source organism: Njordella aestuarii (assembly GCF_056494165.1). Classification (NCBI taxonomy): domain Bacteria; kingdom Pseudomonadati; phylum Planctomycetota; class Planctomycetia; order Pirellulales; family Pirellulaceae; genus Njordella; species Njordella aestuarii. The sequence goes on along the minus strand of NZ_CM151397.1, from coordinate 3,186,224 downwards.
CGCGCTCTTGAATCCTTCTTCGAGCGATTCAACAAGACTACTCTGGCTTACAAAGCCCGATGTAATGCGAATCCGAATCGCCATCGGCTCTTCGGCTGCGATGATTGCACGAGGATCATTGTTCGCTTTCGACAGGTACAAACCCGCAGAATAAAGTTCGAGGAATGCCTTTGTCCGAACACCCGATCCATTGAGTAGCAGGCGATGTTCGCCAGCTGTGATCTCAGGCGGGAGCTTCTCGGCGGCGCGAGCGCTTGGCACAGTAACGCTCATGCCGACAAGAACAAAAGCTGCTATCAATGTTATACGCGACATAATCGATTCCTTCCGCGACAGGACTTCCATAAAACTTCGCAGCGCTGCACTCCAACAACGAAGGCCTATATCGATTGCCTTCTCAAGTGCCAACGTACACTTGGCGGACTGTAGCAGCTCAGATGGGGTAAGAAAACAGGAATTGTTCGGGACCTAGTAGCCCAGAATGCCTGCAAGAGAGCTCGTCACTAGCAATAAACAACGTCGTCCACCCGTCTGAGTTTGCATGCATAGTAAAAAGGTATGCATCGTATAGGTTCGGCCAATGCTAAGATTCGATTTTGTTCAGCGGTCTTCCAGCAAGAACACTCAGCTAACATAAAATTTGTGAGTCTCGCAGACTGTCAACAAAGACTTATATAATTCAGGAGCCCTGGGTAAAGTTACTCTGCTCGGAGACTCAAGTGCATTGCAACACAATCGCGCTTCGTCAGAAAAGGCCCAACAAAGCAGCCATGAATAAGTAAGTGATCATGGGAAGTGCGGTTTTGCGAATCACATTGCCTTCTTCTCCGAGTGTCCCTGCGACTGCGCAAGCGGCAACGACATTGTGGATACAGGTCATATTGCCCGCTGCAGCTCCAATTCCTTGAAGGGCTAGTATTGTCGTGGCGTCGTAACCCAAGCTGGTTGCGATTTTGAATTGCAACAGTGCGAATAGCATGTTGCTGAATGTTGCGCTGCCAGACATGAACGAGCCGAGTGATCCAACACATGGAGCGATTCCCGGCCAAATGCCTCCAAAAGCAGTTGCGAGTCCTTCTGCAAGCACCAATGGCATAGACTGCAGCGCTCCGTCGTTGCTGCCAGATTGCAAGAAGATCCGCACGGTCATAATCGACGCCATCAATGCTAACGCAGTCTTTAAAGTAGTGCGACCAGCGATACCAGCAGCTACGCTTAACCCTTTCCAGTCTGAACGCAAAATCCAGGCGCTCAGCAGTGTACATAACACGCAGATTGGACCTGGGGAATAGAACGGTTGGAGCTGAGCGGATATTCCTGTTTCAAAAATATTCTCCAGGCCAATCTTGATCGATGACAAGTACGCTCCAATCGGCAGTGCTTGCAGTCGAGTAAGGACCAGCAGCGTGACCAACAGCAAATAGGGTGCGAAGGCACGTGGGACGCTAGGTAGCGCGTGTTCCGGACCTTGTTCAAATGTTTCTGTTTTCAGGCTAGAGAGCGACGGGCAAGCTTTGGGCACCAACCACCGGCGTCGAAGCAGCGTAAATGCCATTGCAAAACCGACTAACGGTCCAATCAGACTTGGTAACTCGGGGCCAATCGTCACAACGACAATGAAGGAGGCGAGTGCTTGGGAAAAGCCGACCATACACGCAAACGGCGCGGCGGATAATGCAAGTCGCCATCCTGACCGGCCTAGGCTCGAGAGGATCAAAGTCGCGACAAGGATCGCCGGCATGAGTGTTCCAAGGACAAGATCCAGGGCAGCAATTCGGACAGCGATTTCTGCGATCAATGGCGCACCTTCAGCTTCAGAAAGCCCCTGTCCAAAACCGATCAGCATCGGCGTTCCTATCGCGCCAAAGGATACCGCCGTGCTGTCCCCTACCAGCGCGATCACAACTGCTTGCACAGGACGAAAGCCAAGCCCAATTAGCAGCGGCGCAGTTATCGCGGCGGGAGCACCGAAGCCAGCGCTTCCTTCCAAAAACGAGCCAAGCGTCCAACCAATCAAGACAGCCTGAACTCAAGGGTCGTCGCTGAGCCCAGATACGGACCGCTGCAAAACTTCTATAGCCTTCGTCTGACGTAAGACTGCCAGGAAGAATAACGCTCCAAAGACGATCATTAGAATTGAGAGCGTCACAGCAGCTGCTTGAACGATCGACGCAGCGATGCGTACCCCTGGAACCTGCCATAGCCACCAAGAACAGACCGCAGTGGTGCCAGCACACACAGGCATGGCAAGCTTCGCTGGCCACCGCACTCCGACCAGCAAGAGCAAGGCTAGCAGAATTGGAATCGCTGCAATGAACGCCAAGATAGTGCCTCGTGAAAAATCAACAACGCCGCAGTTAGGTCCGATGTTCCTAAAAGGTGACTCGAAACCGCGATTACAAGCAACGTCGGAGCCAGGGCAGCTATCGATGCATTACACAAAATGCGAAAACGTAAATCACGCAGTCGCGGTTTGAGCTGAGTCGCCTAAAGAGTACTCGGCAAATGCAACTGCGACAACCACTCAATTTGCCTTCGGCACAGACATACTACTAGCACATCTAGCTCTTGGTCCTGAGCTAGATGTGCAAATCGATTCCTGCTTGCGAAATCGCAGAAGCAGCACTGACAGCAGACGTGCTATGTTTTCGGTTCATTTACGGAAGGAGCCTCGGCGTTGAATGCGACTTGGAAAACTCGCCGATCACGCAGTCCCAATGCGATCCATGCTATCACGCCTACAACGATAGGTACCAAAAACGGATCGCCGATACGGACATGCGTCGCAGTTGCGCCGCCCAGATACGCGGACAACAGAATCGCCGCAATGAACGCTGTCCGCGGAATCAAAAAGAGTATGGCAATTGCGACCTCAACGACACCAACGACATACATTAGATCGATGGACCAGCCCATCTTGCTAAACATCGCTTCCTTGTCGGGGAAGTCGACAAACTTTGGAATTGCACTGCCCAAACAAAGAAACGCCGATAGGAGAACACTCAAGCTCCAGCCCGCAATTTTCGCCTTGGATCGTTTCATCGACTGCCTTTATCTATGTAAAACCTAAAAACTATTTGACTCGAGTCGCAGTGCCCGACATAAAGGTAACCCACTTGCCGTCTGTATCAAGCATGCGAGATGTCATTTTCATTTCAGTCTCGGAAGTGAATTCATAAATATCTTCAAACTTCGTCGTTTTGCCATCAGCCATGAAATTAGGCCCATCGGCTTGTAAGGTTAGTATTTTGCCAGAGCTATCGACAGAGCCTTCATATTGCCACATCATCGCACTCATAGTGTCGACCCAAGTGCCAATGTACTTTTGTTTCTCTGCATCGTATCCAATCGTCTGAACGCCTGTCATTGGGTCGCCGCCCATTTCACCGTTCATTTCGTTCAATACCCAGAAACCACCGAGCGCTCGACACTTCAAAGTCGCGGTGCATTCTACAGGAGGTTGGTCGGGGCTCATCGTTGCCTTCGATTTTGACTTCCATTCTCCGACAAATTTGGTCAGCCAAGCATGTTCAGCAACTGGTTCTGGCAGCACCAATGCCTCTTGCGCAAGAGATCGCCCTCCAACAATGGCTAAGCAAAGCACTAAAACGCACGACAGAGCATTCTTCATTTGAAAATCTCCCTTTTGAATGTGGAACGACAGGTCCTTTTACAGTTGTCGAAATCGCCAAGCCAAAATCGACAAGCTGCCAAAGTAATTTTGTGACTTGCAAAAGTCTAATCGATAAAGTTTAATATGCAACCACAAGGTTGCATAACATGGATTACAGAAAGGCAGTCATAGACAATGGACAAAAGCTCGACAGATCGAATTGAAAAACGGATAGAAATCAACGCTAGCGTGTCGCGAGTGTGGCGAGCAATTACGGATTACCGCGAATTCAGTCAGTGGTTTCGCGTGAATCTCGAGGCACCATTCGTGGTCGGAACAACGGTGCGCGGCAAGATCACTTATCCTGGGTACGAACACGTTACGATGGAAGTGATCGTTGAGACGATTGAACCGGAGCACCGGTTCGCTTTCTGGTGGCGGCCGTATGCCATTGACCCGCAAGTCGACTATTCAGCTGAACCTCGCACATTGGTAGAGTTCACATTGGAAGCCACTACTGCGGGTACGTTAGTTAAAGTCACCGAGTCGGGCTTCGATGGCATTCCAGCGCATCGACGGGACGAAGCGTTTCGCATGAACGACGGCGGATGGGCTGCTCAAGTAAAAAATATTAGAGACCATGTCGAAACAAACCCTTAAAAGTTACAGCAAAGGGCCCATGCGTGACAACGCAGTGGTCTTTCACGCGTTGGGTGATACCACTCGGCTGCAATTGCTAGTTAAGCTCGGCAAAGGATCGCCAAAATCGATCACTCAGCTGACGCTCGATTTTCCAGTAACGCGACAGGCCGTTACAAAGCATCTGAGGGTATTAGAAAAGGCCAAGCTTGTAACAAAAGAGGCTCACGGCCGAGAGCAGCATTTTGTTGCGCGTAAGGCTGCTATTAAGGAAGCGCAAGCTGCCTTACAGGAAATTGCAAAACAGTGGGACGATGCGCTAGTCCGCCTTAAGAACTTTGTCGAAGAAACGTCATAACGGTAGGAACATCATGATCAATATTACTCACCGCGTCGGAATAAGAGCATCAGTTTCGGATGTCTATTCCGCGATCGCTACAACTGAAGGCATTTCAAGCTGGTGGACACGTGAGACTACCGGTAATTCCGAAATTGGGGGGGAAATCGAAGTACGCTTTACCGACACAAGTGGTATTGAAATTGGGTCGATGACGATCGTGGTTGTCGAGCTCGTGTTAAATCAACGGATCTGTTGGCAATTTGAAGCGGGGCCAGCAGAATGGATGGGAACTGAAGTGACGTTTGAACTTAAACAAGAGGGAGATTTTACGATTCTGATTTTCAGTCATCGCGACTGGCGCGAGGCGATTGAGTTCACGGCTCACTGTAGCATGAAGTGGGCGATATTCCTGCTGAGCTTGAAAGAGTTTCTGGAGACGGGCTCGGGAAGACCTTCGCCAAATGATGTCAAAATCGACAACTGGAATTAGTTCGCGAACGGCTTTCCAGTTTCCTACCGCGGGCATAGTGTCTTCTTTGACCGAAGGCCGTAAAATCCGAGTATGTTTGCATCGAACATATCCGCAACGCTAACATAGCTCAATCGGAAGGAACTGTTATGAATTACTCGGCCAGGATCGTCCTACCAACTCTAATTTTCGCGACGTTGTTCTTTACTGCTGCTTTGGTTGCCCAGGAACTAAAGTTTGCAATTCCGAAGCCAGCCGAGAAGATTCACACAAAGCAAGGTGGAACTGATGGCTCCGGTGCAGTGCTGCAAGATAATCTGCCTCGACGAGCGAGCGGCACAATCTTCAGTCAGTTCGGCGAGCGAGTGAGCGACTGTTTGATCGTGTCTGAAACGATGAAATCCGACGGCACATTGGAAACAATAGCCACACATTCGGACGAGCAAGGAAATTATGACATCACTTTTCCAGGCGATGTGTCCTACCCCCCATCCTACTACGCGTGGGCCTACAAGGCCGGTTACGGATTGCGACCGCTCGCGTTTGGCAACACATTGATGAAGCGGCACGAATGGAGCGGAGCGGATATCGTCCTTCCAGATGAATCGCCTATCGATGTAGTTGTCGTCGACTCGAATGGCATGGCCTTGCCAGGTGCTGTGCTTGAGCCGTACCATTACAACATGCCCAACGGAAAATTCTGGACTGACGAAGACCGAGGGATGGCAGGCGCGCCTCCCGAGCCAATACTTAGTTTCATGCGAGCAACTACCGATGCGAATGGATCTGCAAGACTCTTGGGATGCAGTTCGCACTTAATGGGTAGCGTTGTCGTGCGAACGCAAAACTATGGCAACCAGGTGTTCGGCATTGGCGAAAAGCAGAGTTTGACTTTGGAACTGTCGCCGACGGGCGGTATTTTTGGGATTCTGGAGACTCCGGATCCAGCCAAGTACGCGGGGACGAAGCTTAGCATTCAGACTTGGTTTCCGCGAAGGTCGGAAAGCGATGATCGTGTACTGAGCACGAGTGGTTTTGCAGAAGTTGAAACGGATGCGAATGGCGAATTTGTCGTAAACTCAATTCTTCCCGGACAGGCAACCATACGTTTCGTCAACTGGCAACATGGACGCGATGCGATTCCCAGGTTGCCAGTACAAAATGAAGTGCCAGCGGGCGATGTCCTCAATGTTGCGGTGGAACTACTCCCGTCCGTCGAATTGCAAGGCCGCATACTTTTTGAAGACTCGGAAGCGCCCGTGGAAGGAGCACTAGTTTCGGTGTCTCGGGTCGATGATTCTATTCAAAGACTTGACCCCAGCTACTTTGGTCGAGGCACAACAGACTCAGACGGACGGTACTCAATCTTTGTTGTTCCTGGGCAGCATCGTATCCAACTGATACACCTTGGACCGAAAAGCTCGGGCTACACAAGGCCGCACAAAATGGTGGGCGATATTGCGGTTGATCCGCTGCAGAATCCTTTTGAAGTCGAGACCATACTTCTTCGACGAATCCCGACTGTGAAGGTTCATTTCGCAGATTCGAAGGGTGAGCCACTCGCCAACACATCCATTCAGCAAGGCTACTGGTTGTCTAACAATTTCAGTCCTGGAAAAGCGTTTGTTACCGACGCCGAGGGAGTTTTCGTGCTAACAATTGATCCAATTACGGTATCTACGGAAACAGGCTCTCGGCCAAGCTTCTTTCTCACCGACGAGATCGAAGGCAAAAAGCCAGATAAGAAAAACTCGTTTCAATTCAAACGTTATGAGAACGGTGAACTTTGGTTGCAAAAAGCGGAAGCCAAAATGATCAGACTTCCTTAGCTTTAAGGAGACTCGTATCCGAGATATGGTACGAGCCTCGCTGGTTGTCCATTTTAGGTGTCTGCTGAATCAGGCATTGGCTCCTGCCATTTGGCGGCATTCCTCGGCGCATCGCAGGCATTCTTCCGAGCACTTCCGGCAGTGGTCTGCCTCATGCTTGCCGCACTCCGCCGCGCATGCTTCGCAGACTTCCGCGCAGAGTTTGCAATATTCATTGGCATAGGCGGAATCGCGACTCATAAGCGCCGCCGCGCCCCAGCAAAGATCCGCGCAGTCACGGTCAAGCCGGATGCACTCCGACATCTTTCTCGCTAAGACAAGCGTCAGCACACGCTTCGCATGCTTGAGCACAGCGTACACAAGCTTCAATGCACGATTGAAATTGATTCGTAGACATGTCTTATTCTCCCACGCTATTTGGTAATACTGACTTACAAGCTGTCGCTAGTGGCGGTGCAATGATCATGCCAGTACCGCCGCATGGAAATGCCTCAAAATTTAGTGAATCACACTGCTTGTTGAGCGTCCAGCTCGCATCCGGATCGTTCACCACAAACGGGCGGACACGATAGCTAGATGATTCACGGGCTGCAGCATCAATCTTAAAGCTGCTTCTTTCAGGTATGCAGCGTTGGCCTTGAGTTCCGTTGTTCTGTCCTATTTGCATGCGGACTGTGGGAGCAGACAAACATCGGGGAGACGTTCATCAAGGAGGTTTCTGGAAAAACCCATTGCTCAGTGACCAGACGTGTCACGACGCTGCTGATAATAGATGGTGTTGGGACGCTGCTGACCAACAGATTTTTCAAGTCGCAGTAAAATAAGAATCTAAAAATCAGAATCAAGGAAGAATCCAATGCTTGTTTTAGGTCGCAAAGTTGGTGAGAAGTTGACGATCAATGGCAATATCGTTGTGCAGATTGTAAAGATTCAAGGGAATCGAATCACGATTGGTATCGAGGCGCCGGCGGATGTAAAAGTACTACGCAGTGAGCTGAATGAAACGAAGCCCCTGACTCAATTTGTTGATCTTCTCACCACCGATTCCAGTTACCTAGCGGATTTCAACCGGATTTGATCGATCCAGTTTAGTTCAAAGTTGTCACTACAAATGTGTTTATCAGTTGGCGACGAGCTCATTGAAGCTCGCTCTTGCTGATCAAACAGGGCAGTAGAACGTCAACATCAGCTCTTAACTTAGCAGTCTCCAAGATCTGCTTTTTTCGATCGCTCGGAGTTGAATCCCGAATTTACTAAGACCATAAGCACGACGACAAACGGGGCCGCCATCATGACGCCGACGATCCCCACCGTAACGCCCATCAATAACTGCGCGGAAATGGTCAGCACCGGCGGGAGTGAAACTTCCTGTTTCTGAATAATCGGTGTCAATAAATAGCTCTCGACGGTTTGCAAGACAACGTTGAACAGCAAAACGTAGAGCATCATTTCCGCTCCAAGTTCGATGGCGAGCAACATTTGCGGGATGGCTGCTAGCAAAGGTCCGATGTTAGGTATGAAAGTCAACAGCGCCGCTATGACGCCCAACGATATAGGCAAGGGCACGCCGAAGATCGACAACCCGACCGCAGTTGCGATGCCCACGACGGCCATCGAAAACATTCTTCCAACAATCCACCGTTGCAGTGTCGATCTCAAGCGATTTAGAACTCGCCTAACGTGGTCCCGTCGACCTTCGGGAAACAGCTCAATCAGCCCAACACGGTATAACTCCGGATCGTACGCCGAATAGAGCCCCACGAAAAAGATAACGAGTCCGGCCGTTATGGCCCATGCGAATGATTGGAGTCGATAAAACATCGCGGGAAGAATGTCGCTGCCAGACTGAGTTAGCTGAGTTTGAATCTCTGATACACTTGGCAGGTACTCTTCGGCCCAAGGATACTGGTCCAAGCGTTTGTTAATCTGTTTAGACGCGGATTGTAGCTGAGTCCAAAATTCGTCCGCTTGGTGGAACACCTGTGAACCAAGATAGAATGCACCCAAAACAATGAAGACCAGCATCAGCGACACAACCACCAAGTAAGACGTGCGGTACGACAATCTGAAATGTGCAGTCGGCCATGCACTAATCGCGTGGACAAAAATGCCAAACAGCAGTCCTGCGAATATCAGAAATACGACGCCCAGAGTTGCGACCAGCAAGTCTGCCGATGCAAGGATAAGCGCAAGCAACAGCAACGCGAAAACGATTCTCAGTGCGTTGGTCATTGTGCGTCCTTCTAGTTTTATCCCTATGGGTTCAACTGCATAGCCACATTAAATTGTCATATGAATATGCAGTTCATTGCGGCAATGAGTGTGCCAACCGGGGCGATTGCGCAGAAGTTGTTTCGCAGCGAGCGCTGTGCGAATACTGAAGGGATCCTCAGTATTTTTAGCGGGTCTCAGAAAATCTTAATCGAGACTTACAACCCGACTGGCGCGCATGTTGCGGCCCTTACGCCCTGAACATTTGACGCCATCGCCCCCGGGAGCAATGGCTTGTCAGGAGTTCAACACATGTCGCGTTTCGTATGCGTGACATAAACGCAATTTCATTAGAGGACGTAGAACGAATGGGACGCATCGTTTGTACAGGCACAGGAATGCGAAGATTACACGCCCTTTTATGAAGACGACGCCTGGTGGGACGTTACCGAGTGGTTTGATGGCAATGACTACAACTCGACAAGCGAAACAGCCTGGGATACGGACAACGACTACGATTACTATGGCTACGAGGATGACTCCGACAGCTATAACTAAGATAGCTATAAAAGCGAAGGTTCGTACGACGATTAAGGGTCTCATATTTGCATAGAGTTGGCTCATTGCGTGAGCTCTCGTAAGTGCGTCGCACAGAAAGAGTTCGCAATTCATTCCGCTCAATAGATTGCCGATATGCCATGACCAGAGTTTTGTCTTTGATTGTTGTTCTTAGTTGGGCCGCGACTGCCCGGGCCCAAGAATCCGAGGAGTCAATGGTGAGCCAAGTTGAGAATACAATAGTGGAAAAAACTAACGCGTTTCGGCAAGAATACGACTTGCCAGCCGTCAAGGTGGAAGATCACCTGTCAGAGGCTGCCAAAAAATTCGCATCGTTCATGGCAGCGTCCGAAAAATATGGACATCGAGCCGACGGCAAAACTCCGGCTCAGCGGGCGCAAGCTGCCGGCTACGAGTACTGCGTTGTGCGCGAGAATATCGCTTACCGCCTGAACACGGGGGAAGTCACTGCGGAGGGGCTGACCGATGTATTTGTCGAAGGCTGGAAAGACTCGCCGTCGCATCGAGAGAGTATGCTCGCTGACTTCGTAACGCAAATTGGCGCCGGAGTAGCGACGGAAGACGACGAGACCTATTACGCAGTACAACTGTTCGGCCGCCCCAAGTCAGAAGCGATTAAAATCAAGGTGCGAAATGAAAGCGGCGAAGCAAAGACGTTAATTGTCGAAGCGAATGACAGCAGCGATGAAATTGAAATGCCATCTCGCACCATCATCACGATGACCCGTTGCTTTCCCGTCACCATGCGACTGAGTGGCAATGACGAAACCATGAAGCTAGAAGAGTCAGCTGAGTTACAAATCACCGACAACGGACTTCAGAAGCAGCAGTAGCGATTCTGGGACGTCGATTCCAATTCACCTTCAGCCTGTTTGGCATTTTGCCGCTAATTAATTATGAGCTGGCTCGAAACATCGAATCGATTTTTGTAAGCACCGAGCAACTGGGCAAAGGTCATTCGTTGACGATCAACTTCGTTTTTGCCTTCAGAAGCTCATCTAATTCCGCAGGAGTGACGACGCGGGACCAATTTAAGAAGTCAGGCGCATTTTTGTCGCTTCGATTGAAATGAGTCAACTCCAACGTTTCGACATCATCACTAAACAGCGTCGCGAACGATGTCACTTCCGTCATTGCAGAAGCAGCTTTCAGATGGATTGGTACGGTTGAAAAGCGATCGAGCGTTCGCAATTGGCGAATGGCTTGGATAACGTCCAAGGCTTGGTAAGTTGCGAGCGTGGATCCGAGCAGCATAATACGCCGCCGCACATGCGTTTTGTAAGCCTCGTTGCCTCCAAGCGCAGTAGGACCAGTGCCAATGGGTGCGACGACTATGATTGCTTGACTGCTATCATCAGCTACAAGCTTCTCAAAATCAATTGGTGGCCCCGACGCGTTGTTGTTAGGCTTGTTGTCGTTCTCAGTAGCGAGCTTGAAGTAATCCGGAAAATGAGATTTTATGAAATCGGACCATGCCGTCCAGTTATCGTCATCAACGACGATTAGCCTAACGCTTTTTGCTTCCGTCGAGCTCGGTTCAAGCGCGAACATTTGTATCGCCAAGTGAGGCTGGCTGGAGAATTCATAGACTGTAAGAGCAAGATTGTCTGACTTCGAACTCGCTAACTCACTCAGCTTCGTCGCAGGCTGATTGCTGGTTATCGCGGCACGAACGGCGGAGAATGTATTGGAAAGTAACTCTTCCTTGAGAACTTCGGAATTGACCTGCTGGTTTTCATCAGCAAGTTTCGTAAAGCTTTCATGACAGACGCTTGAGATTTGGTCGCTTGGAATCCTCTCCAGTACTTTTAATTGTTGCGGCTGAAAGAGCTTTTTAGCATAGCCGTTGATCGGCCCATCCTCTTCTTTGAGCCATCGATTGAACCACCTCATGACGGGAACCTGTAAGTCAGCTGAGTCCTGGTGGTCACCCTCGGTGATTAGCAACCCCAGTTTGTCGTGAGCATCTAGTAGGTCGTAGACGTTTCTGGTTTTGCTGTGTAATCGCAGAACACCGTCGAGCGGAAAGATGGTGTCCTTGTCGGTGTTGCAGATCAAAAGTGGTCTTGGAGCATGCAATGCGGCGACTTCAGCAAAGTCCCATTGGTGCTTATTCACCATGAACATGCAGTCGCAGTGTCCCTCGACGCAGCCGTCCACGACGTGGTTCTGCATATCGGTGATTCCGGCTACCGGGCATGCTGCGGCGATTCGATCATCGATTGCCGCAGCCCACCAAGAATAGACGCCTCCGCCGCTTCGTCCTGTTATGCCGATCTTACTTGGTTCAACATCATCACGCGTTTGCAAGTAGTCGATCGCTCGCACACAGTTCCAAGCCTCTACCCCGGCAGGCGTATAGCCTCGGGAGCTCCACCACCACATCCCTTCGCGGTAAGTGCCGTGATGGATGCCTTCAATCTCACCCATTTGTACCGTGTCCATAACCATACAGACATAGCCATTCTGAGCGAACCATGCACCGTGGTGTTGATAGGATACTTTGTTGCCGTAGCTAACGCCGTCGATTTTCACCGGGCCATGTCCGCTTACGTACAGCACAGTCGGTGCAGGTTTTGATAAACCGTCGGGCACATAAATATTAGCAGTGACGTAGAGTCCGGGCCGAGACTGGAAGACGAGCTTCTCTACGGTAAAGCCCTCACCTTGGACGGCTCCCGTAATCGTTGCCTGAAGATCAGTACGGGCCGGCATTGGACTCAAGCCCAGCATATCCTTCAATTGTTCGACACGCATTTCGCGTGACTCCAACCATTCTTCTTTCGTAGATATGTTGTTTAACGATGATGAAGCAAGTTTGGCAGTCGCAATTTTAAAGAACTCTTGGAAAGCCACGTCGCCGCGTGTAGCATCCCGAGGTAGCTTCCCGTAAATGTTGCGATACGCGGAACCTTCCAGCGGCTGTGCGGACGCGTGGTTGGGGGCTGATTCTTGCCCCAGAGCGTCGCGCTTAAGAGCCAGAGGGCTGCTCAGAAAAACGAACGATACTGCAAGAGTGAAGTTGATTTTAAACGGAAGGCAGCGTGTAAGCTTCATCGATTCATCTGACCGCTATAGGAGTGATCCAAGCTTAAAGGGACTAATCGCCGCGACTGATTATACGCCAATCGAACGCTCCGTGCTTGCGTATATTCAACTCAGCGATGACGTGTTTACCACGTTTCTGTTTTGCTATAGCATGTGCAACCTACGGGCGCTTGCATCCAAGACTGGCGATTTTCCTAAATCATTTGACGGCTGCGATGATACATCAGAAGAACGAAAGAATCGCGACTTCCATTTACGCGACAGCTGCGGAAGCAAGCTGTGCGGTAGCGAGAGAGATTGCCGATCTGATCGTCGAACGGTCCAATGAAGGTCGCATGTGCGTGTTAGGCTTGACGACGGGCAGCACGCCTACCAGCGTTTACGACGAACTTGTTCGGCTGCATAAAGAGGAAGGGCTGTCATTCAAGAACGTGATCACGTTCAATTTGGACGAGTACTATCCCATGCAGCCCGATGAGTTGCAGAGTTTTGTCCGATTCATGCGCGAACATCTGTTTGATCATGTGGATATCCTTGCAGAGAATACTCATATTCCCGACGGAACACTGCCACTTGAAAAGATCTCTGAATACTGCGCGCAGTATGAAGCGGAGATTGAACGTGTTGGCGGTATCGATCTGCAGATTCTGGGGATTGGGAGAACCGGCCATATTGGGTTTAACGAGCCTGGTTCGGGTAGCGAGAGTAGGACGCGTTTAATCACGCTTGATCGCGTAACGCGGCGTGATGCGGCAAGTGATTTCTTTGACGAAGCACATGTTCCGCGGCGAGCCATCACGATGGGCGTCGGCACGATCTTAACTGCACGACGATTGGTGTTGATGGCTTGGGGCGAAGGTAAGGCTTCGATCGTAGCAAGGACGGTGGAAGGCGATGTTAGTCCCGCTATACCGGCAACCTTCTTGCAGAATCATCCGAATGCCAAGGTTGTTATCGATCAAGCTGCGTCGGAGGAGCTGACGATAGGTCGCGAGCCGTGGCGATGTGTTGATGTTGTCTGGGACGACGCGATGATTCGCAAAGCCGTCATCTGGCTGGCTCGCAAATGCGGCAAGCCCTTACTCAAGCTTACTGCCGAGGATTACAACGAAGAAGGCTTACAAAATCTGCTCGCCACGCGTGGCACAGCGTACGATCTGAACTTGCAGGTCTTCCGACAAGTGCAAGCGACGATTACGGGTTGGCCAGGAGGCAAACCGGAGCGGCGTAAGCAACCGGGCGATCGGCCGCGACCCGACGATCATATCTTTCCCAAGCGAGTACTTGTCTTTTCACCTCATCCGGACGACGACGTCATCAGCATGGGGGGAACGTTGTTGCGGCTGGTTGACCAAGGGCACGAAGTTCACGTTGCGTATCAAACTTCAGGAAATATTGCCGTATTTGATGATGATGCATATCGGTTCGCAGAGTTCGTGGCCGAGTTCAACAGGCATTTCGGAATCGACTTTGCGCAGACCGAAAGCGTAGAAAAGAAAATCAAAGAGTCGCTGAACAACAAGCGACCCGGGCAAATCGATAGTGATGAAGTTCGCTATATCAAAGGCTTGATTCGTCGCACAGAGGCTCAAGCCGCAACGCGTTGCTGCGATATCCCTAACGAACGTCTGCACTTCCTGGACCTTCCTTTTTATGAAACAGGACGCGTTCGCAAAAGGCCATTAGGACCTCAGGACATTGCGATTACCAGCGATCTCTTGCGGTTCATCAAACCACATTTGATATTTGCGGCGGGCGATTTGTCAGATCCCCACGGAACGCATCGGACATGTCTGGCGTCGGTCATTAGTGCTTGCCGCGAGGTCGCTGAAGATGACTGGTTCGGTGCATGTCGCTTGTGGCTGTACCGCGGAGCTTGGCAAGAGTGGGGACCTCATCAGATCGAAATGGCAGTTCCGATCAGTCCAGAAGAACTGCTGCGGAAGAGGTTAGCGATATTTAAGCATCAGTCGCAGAAAGACAAGGCGCTATTTCCCGGCTCGGATCCGCGGGAGTTTTGGCAGCGGGCGGAAGATCGCAATCGTGGAACGGCAGAGCTTTACAATCGGTTGGGCTTGGCAGAATACGAAGCGATTGAAGGGTTTGTGCAATGGAAGGTTGGGACGCCGATGCCGGGCTTTTAGAAGGCACGGTATCAAAACGAAAAAAGCCTCACTGATGGCGGTCTGTTTTGCAGAGTCGCTCATCATGAGGCTTTTATTTCGTTGGTCGATCTTGGTCGTCCCCCTTTTCGCCCAGCCGCAAAATTAATTGAGACTAGACTAGCTCTTTCTTTGCACCAATCAGCGTGCGAAGTCGTTCTGCGAGCAGACGAGCATCGAATGGCTTCTTGAAAGTTTCGTTGATGGCCGAACGATCAAAGCTCATTACTGAACCGTCGTCTGGTAGCAACGCGATGAGCGTAATTTCGGTGAAGTCGAGGTTCTTACGCAGATTTTGACAAATCTGCAGAGCTTCGATTTTACCGATTGAGAAGTCAACGATCATGCAATCCGGATGGAAGCTTTCGGCTTGGATGCCCGCTTCGAAGCCGCTAGCGGCAACCGAAACTTTAAAGCTCTTCTCTGGAGGCAACTCGCGCTTAAGATTTTCGATAAGGACTTGATCTTGCGCTACGATCAAGACTTTGGCCATGGCCTCATCTTCCAAGTCCCCAAGAGGCATACCATGCTCCTTGAGGAATTTGATTAGATACTCGCGGGGAATGCGGCGGTCTTGCGAACCTGGGATGCGGTACCCTTTGAGTCGGCCGGAGTCGAACCATTTGCTGACGGTTCGCGGGGCCACCTTACAGATCTTGGCGACCTGTCCCGTGGTGAACACCTTCATATAATTAGTCTCCGTTACCTTCTTTGTCTGAACTCAATTTCTTCGTAGCGTAAGGGCTGGTCTTTAACAACCACATTCCCTTACGTTTGGATAACCTGCATTTGTTCGCACGCTGATGTATGAAATCCGTTTCGAAGTCACAGAACGCTTGGATCCTTCCAATTGTTTAGTGACAACGTAACTATCAAAACCGCAAGCGGTCATCAGCCCAGGAACAACTGGGTCCAGGTCATCCTGCATTCGGCTGGAGAGCGTCCGTGGAAATCCCTTCCCAGCAAACACATCCAGCGTCCGCACCTGTTCTATCATGTCGTACAAATTCAGACGATTTGCAGCCTGCACAACTTCATTACCGTCGCCAATCCTTACCGCACCCCAATTACGGAACTGGTCAACGCTAGCAAATGAAGACAATGCGGACTGTTGCACAACGGGCCAGATCAGCCAAAGAGGCGTTAGCGCAGTATTACCTGCATCGTAAGCTGCTGCGGTTGAGCTTGAGCGCACGTTTCCGCGCACCGTTGCCCTACGGCTTACGACAGACCTCACCGAGAGTATGTGGTCTGCGAACTAATTCCCCCCTAACCATCGGCCAGTTGCAATCGTTCTGAACGTCCTGCACAATCCGGTTTTGCCGGTTTGGCTGCACGCAAGAACAGAACAAGCTGTCCAGGACTTAGTTTCGTTCCAAACGGGGGCATTACTTTAGAAAGATTGACCGCTTCCACCGGACTAAATGGGTTTCGTGTTCCGGTCGTCATGTCAATAGTGGAATTATGAAAACTTCTGACTTTTTTCACAGATTGTCCAAAGCGATTCTGACCGTATGAGGCTGAAAATTTGGTATATGGCAATGAATTCCGCTCTGCTTTGACGGATCGGGCAGGTTGGCTCTGATAATCTAGAGCGAAAACGGATAGAATGCCCCCCTTCCAAATAAACAGGTTTGATTGAGCTGAAAACGGAAGGCTAGCTCTGCGGTGACTCCCGATTCGACCCGCACAAAGCAATAGAAGGTATGACTGCACCCATGGTTAAAACTGCGACTTTTCGCATCTCTGAGGTTACTCCGTCAACTCGAAAGTATAACTATCGCTTACCGATGCGATTTGGCAACCGCAACGTCGAGGATGTAACTCTTCAACGTGTTACGGTGGTTCTGGAAGAAAAAGGCAAGCGACGAAAAGGGCACGGCATCGGCGAGATGACCTTGGGGACCGCGTGGGCATGGCCCTCGAAAACGTTGCCTGCAGAACAGACGGTGCGCATTGTTGGCGGTTTGGTCAACGAGCTCTCCAAGATCGCGCCAACGATCGAATTTGGCGATCATCCGCTCCGTTTCGGTGTGAACCTGATTGCAGAGGCAAAGATCGTCGCCGAGTCGCTCGCCGAAAAGATGAAGCTTGCAGAGCCGATTCCTGATCTTGCGATTCTCCTGGCATGCTCGCCGATCGACGCAGCCGTACATGACGCTTTTGGTCGGTACCACCAACGTTCTTCGTTCGCTTGCCTGGGTCCAGAATTCTTGAGCGGCGATCTGGGAGACTTTTTTGGGCCGGATATGGCAGGAAAATCGATCACCGACGGAATTCGAGAAACGCCGCAAACGACGCTGGCTATTTACCATCTCGTTGGCGCTGCCGATCCGCTGTCGCGACGCGATCAAAATCAAAGGATTGGTGACGGTCGACCGGAAACGCTTGAAGAGTGGATCGATGCGGAACAACTTACCCATCTTAAGATCAAACTTTGCGGTACCGACTTGGACTGGGACGTAGGTCGTGTGATTGAAATCGATCGGATCGCCAGTCGCGCTTCATTGACGCGTGAGTGGGCTTACTCGTTGGACTTCAACGAAGCATGCCCGAACGAAGACTATGTCATCGATTTCATTGAACGCGTTGATCGTCTAAGTCGATCGGTCTTGGAACGGCTGCAATACATTGAACAGCCTACGACGCGTCAGATGAAATCACGCAAAGACATTACGATGCATCGCGTGGGACGGTTAAAGCCGGTCGTGGTCGATGAGTCGTTGGTTGGATACGACTCCCTGAAGTTGGCTCATCAGCTTGGTTACACCGGCATTGCTTTGAAAGCTTGCAAGACCATCACGGAAACAATATTGCTGGCAGCAGCAGCTCGTTCGATGAAAATGTCGCTTTACGTGCAAGACTTGACTTGCGTCGGTTCATCATTCCTAGCTTCTGCTTCGATGGCTGCACACTTGGACGGTGTGAGCGCAGTCGAGGGTAACGGACGTCAATATTGTCCCGTCGCAAATGAAGCTTGGGAAAAAATCTACCAGCCGCTTTACCGCATTATCGGCGGCGTTGTTCCAACCGAATTGCTCAACGGTCAAGGGCTTGGTTATCGCTGGCCAGCGGAAGAACTTCCAGAAGGCTTTGAGTCGCTCGCTAAGCCAAATTAATAGCTTCGAACTACATGAAGAACTAATAGGCCAGACTAAAGAACCGGACGCCACACACCGACGCTGCACATTAACCGATCTGTGGTAACGCGCAGTCGCTCCAGTTCTTTATTGTGTTATTCGCTCAGCTGTCAAAAGCTTTAGTAAACCCAGCCGGAAAACGGATAGCTTGGTGTCCTTACATAAGCTTGATAAGGACGATAAAGCATCATGTGGGTTCCGTAGAAATTAGATTGGCGGAAAGCGGGCCGGGCAGCGTATTCTCCTGAAGCTCGCTGTTCCATCAAAATGTTCTTACGCTGAGCGATCTCCATTTGGGCGCGTTGAGCCTTCAGAGTCAGGGGCATTGGAACGCTGGGCGGTGCAAGATTGTAGCTAGCGTCGTGGTCGGCTTTAAGAGGCAACGGTTGCTGTGCAATGCACGTACTTGTCGTCAAGATCGCCAGCGCGAATGCGAGCGGTGTAGTTTTAATCAAGCTAGGTTTTACCATAACAAATCTCCGGATAGCGAGTTTAAGTGAAAAAGGCCCCTTACAAAGTGCGGCAAAGCACAATTGAATTGGGTACTAGGAATGAAATAGCGGAACGGATTCAGAGTGACGTCCGTGCATACTCGCAACCGCAGAAAGCTGGATCTCGGAAGATCCGCGTCCTAGCTACATAGATTGCTCTGCCACACCGTGATCGAACGTTGTCGGAACGTTCAAGACCGCGTATCGCAAAGTGAATGTGCTTTCTTCGGTGTTTTTGCGTGCTCGACATGCCAGGGCAGCGTCGCACGTTAATGAAGATTTCGGTAAACTTCGGGAGAGACCTAGAGAATTTGCCACGGTTTTCCCACAATACGCATCGCTTTCGTAACTTGTATTCCGTTCAGGTTCGCGTATTCGATGTTAACGAATTATCCTAAGAGTCAAACTTTAGCAGCAGCCGATTTGACTCGCCTCGCTTCCTCCCGCCTCAACACTATTGAAAAACGATGAAACTTAACTCGCTCGCAATAGTATCATTGACACTCAGCTTCGCTCTCCTGCCTAATGTCTTGCTAAGCCAAGAATCGATCGCTGTCGCTGCACCAATTGCTGCGGAGACAAACAATCAGCCACTTGTTGAAAACTCGAGCGCAGAAGCCGAAGCTCCTGCCGCCGATGAAGCTCCGAAAGTTGCAGTCGTGTTTACGGGAGACCTTGTGAACGAAAAACAGAAGGACTTTGTCGGTGATATGCAACGCGATGCCGCTGCGGCATTGGTTACTGACTGGGGATACTGGGGAAGTCGCTCAACATCGTACAGCGGCTGGACCAATCATTCAAACAGACTGATTCCCGTCTACACGTTCAACTGTGACTTTCAGGATTATGTTGGCAAGAACAGCGCCTATCGCAATGAAGACCGGTTGCGTGAAATATACCATCGAATGCCAACGGACACATTGAATCCGAACGCCGAGTATGGCGATCAAACCGATATCTATCGTCTACAACGAGATCTAATTGAGAAAGATGGCAAGCGTCGCGTCATCCTCATTGTTTTTGACGGAACCGATTGGCAAACAACTTGGGCGGCTGCAACCTATAAATCGGGAAAGGTCGCGTACGATCAAGGTCGCGGATCGGGTTTGTCTTTTCAAGACTATGATAAGATGAAGACTGATTTTGCGTACGTCGTTACCAGTCCGCATGATCTGGGGGAAGAGGTGGATGTAAACGCGCAGGTACGACTCCCGTCTGGCGAAATTCAGTATGGTGGGTACTGCGCATCGCTGGGAGGTGAAACGCCTTGGGCAAAACCTGCGGACTTCAGTTATTTGATGAACCGCTCGCGTGCTTGCCCTCATGCCGTCACGGACTCGTCCAGTTCTGCGACTTCGTTGATGGCCGGCATCAAGACCTACAATGGCGCGGTAAACATGGATCGCAACGCGCGACCGGTACCAACGCTTGCGCACTGGCTGCAACGCGATAAGCAATGGAGTGTCGGTGCTGTGAGTAGCGTTCCGATCAGTCATGCGACTCCGGCTTCTGCGTATGCACAGAACGTCAGCCGCGACGACTATCAAGATCTTACACGTGACCTGATCGGGCTACCTAGTATCGTTAATAAGCAAGCTGCGTTATCGGGGTTAGACGTCTTGATCGGATGCGGCTGGGGAGTCACATCGGAGACAGATTCGGGACAAGGCACAAACTTCGTTCCAGGAAACCGCTATCTTACCCAACAAGATTTTGAGGCAGTAACTTCACGAGAGCAGAATGCCTACGTAGCCGCCTTGCGGACTCCGGGAGAATCTGGCGCTAGGCTTTTGCGTGAAGCTGCGCAAAAGGCGATTCTTGAAAACAGTCGACTGCTAGGCTACTTCGGAACGTCCTATGGCCATCTTCCGTTTCGTACGGCAAACGGCGACTTCGAGCCGATGCCCGATATGAAAGACGCCGAAAAATACACGCACGCTGATATCTTCGAGAACCCGGAACTCGCCGATATGGCCGTCGCTGCGTTGGATGTTCTCTCACAGAACGAGAATGGATTTTGGGTTATGATTGAAGCAGGTGACGTCGACTGGGCAAATCATGCGAACAATATCGACAATTCGATCGGAGCGATGCTGTCAGGGGAACGGATGGTCAATCAAGTCTTCGAATGGATCGAAGACAACGGCGGCTGGGATGACACTGCCGTTATCGTCACGGCAGATCATGGACACTACTTGAATATCACCAGGCCAGAAGCACTTACTCGTCTGAGCCAAGTGTCACAATAACATCCTTGGGTTCATTGCCGCGGATGATCCTCAATGTCACCTTGTCGCCAGCTTTCTTCGACTCGATCACACTCAGTAAGCTGTCCGCAGACTCCACTTTTTCACCGTTGATGCCGATGATCAAGTCCGCAGACTTTTGATCGATCTGTTCCGTCTCAAATTCGAAAAGGCCGCGACGGACGCGACGTCGCGTGATCGTAAAACCTTGCAATCCAGCTTGGTCAGCTGGTCCCCCTTCGGTCACAGAGACGATCAACAAGCCATCTTCCGCTTCGAACACTCGGGTTATGCCGATTGTTGGGCGAACGACTCGTCCGTTCGCGATCAACTGCGGGACGACTCGGCCGATTGTGTTGACTGGGATTGCGAATCCGATTCCCGCGTTATCGCCTGTACTCGTCGCGATGGCCGTATTCATACCGATCAGCTCACCAGCAGAATTCAACAGCGGGCCGCCGGAGTTACCTTGATTTAGTGCGGCATCAATCTGAATGATCGATTTGATCAACCGCCGAGTCTTGGAAGTAATCTGTCGGTTGAGACTGGAAATAATCCCGTCGCTCATGGTGCGTTCGAGGCCGAAGGGGTTTCCAATTGCGATGATGTGCTGACCTACTCGAAGCCCAGACGAATCGCCAAATGGGATCGGATAAAGGTCGGCTTCCGTTGCGGTAATTTTTAAAACTGCGATATCATTGTCAGCATCTTCACCAATCTTTTCGGCTGGATACGAATCCCCGTTGTACAACGTAACATTGATTTCTCGGGCGCCTTCGATGACGTGATAGTTCGTAAGGATGTGGCCGGCGTTGCTGATAACTGATCCGCTACCGCTTCCTTCGACTGACGCTTCACGAAACATACTAGTTGCACGTACTGCTCGCGTCGAAATGTTCACGACACCGCGATTGGTTTGCTCATAGACAGCGATGTTGATAGCTTCCGCCGGGTTGTATATCTCAGCGACCATCGTCGACGGGCCTGCAGCAACCACAGCGTTGGCAAGAGGGTTCCTTTGGACCTGTGGATTGAACTGTAGAGGGGGAGAATTCGTCGTTTGCGCTTCGGCAACATTTGCCACGAAGACGTCACGCACCAGAACCCCAATTACGATCCCGAACAAAATCAAACCAATTGCCGTCGTGCTTCGTCGCATTATTTCTCCTTCAATACCTGCGTAGGCAGTCTCACGAGCTAAAGTCCTAGCATATTCCGACTAATCGGAACAATACTTTTCAGCAGTCGAATCTGTACCAATATCGCAAACTTATGCGCTTTGGAAAGCTATTACGCTCAGGAAATTTGTGCGGCCTGTTCGATACTTAGATTGCAATACACAACGCAGCATCGGTCGCTCCACCCACCTTACCCGATGCGCACGCCGTCCCCTTGGCCTTTCCCAATCCAATCGCTGACGGTCCTGAATCGATCCAATTCGCCACCGCTCCAAACGTCGGCAGCGGTCGGTTCAGGGCCGGACTGAGGAATCTGACCGATGAAGAAAACTTTACTCGCAATCGCGCTAGGGGTTGCATGCTTTGCAACAAACGCGCACGCTAGATTTGAGAATTATCAACCGAACAAGCTGAAAAAAGACCGGCCGACACCCTTAATCCAACTCGATTTGGTGTCGTTAGCAAATTCTGCGATCTACGCATTGGAAGACTTCAATTGCAACTATGCCGAGTTGCTCTCACGTGTTGAAGCGAAGAACAATTCGATTCCTGTGCCGGACATGGAGGTCGCTCGATTGGAGCATCAGCGACCTCCGAGGTTGGAAGCGCCAGCGGACGCCGGAACGGACCAAATCGCTAACTATCTACGGCCAATACTACCGCGATTCAGCCCTGATAACTTTGCTTCTCAGGTTAGCAGTACGCTTAAAAACTTAGCCGAAAAAACCACATGCGAGATCAGCGATTTTGCGGAAGCATCCAAGTTTCTGGCAGCAGACTATATCAACCGCGCCGCTTCGGCCTCGAAAAGAGAGCAGCCCATGTCGCCTATCGCGGCTGCAGATCCAATCCGCTCCCGCGGTCTTCTCGAAGAGTATCAACCTTATGACTTTACGGTAAGCGACCGACTTTGGATCCAGCGTTTGCACCACGATTATGTCGCGCAAGCTAGCGATCCAGCCGAAGTGGCATTTCTAGACCAATATATCCGAGCGAGTGAAGCGTACTGTTCCGCCCAGAGTACACAAAATGCGCAGGAGTTTAACAAGCAAGTAGAGGCGACTTATGAAGAAGTGCCCTATATTACGATCAAAGAATCTGCCCAAGTGTATGCATTCTTCATCCGCAGACTGCCAGTCGACTATACAATCGCTTCTGAGGTGGCAAGCAATGCGGAACCATCGCCGACCAAAACAGCTCCGACGGAGGCCGAACGAGCACTAGCCACTGAGCTTATGCGAGCCGATTCGGACGTGCCGAAAGAAATCAACGGCCAACTGGTTCAGTCCGACGTGCGCACCGTTTTTGGTGCTCACATCATTCCGGCCATCGATCTGCAACCGATGGGACTGGCCGCAATCAATCAAGATTCCAGATTCTTGTGGAAGAGTCGGCCAATCCTCTGTAACGAGGACCAAATCGCTGTGGAATTGAGTTCGCGACAACCTGATGCTGTTGTGCCGACATCGCTCCCAATAGAATCGGTGGCTGCCAAGCAATTCCCGAATATCTCGTGGCGTGATCTCGCGCAGGTCGGACTTCAACAAATCAAATCGCAGCTTACAACGGCCTACGGTTTTGTAAGTCAACTCGAAAATGCGATCGCGACAGACGTTGGTCAAACGATGGTCGCCGCCAAGCCGAACTCAAATCGGTAGGTTCGATCAGCAACAAAATCCAAAGATTGTTCCCGAACGTCGAAGAGGTGCGGCAGATGCTCTTGCCTATTCCACTTCGACGATGAGATCACGCCCGACAGGCGGGTTAATTTTTCGGCGGCTGACGATTAGTAATTGATTTGGAACTGAAAACGAAGCAAACTACCTTTAAACTGCTCGTAAGATAAAGAATCGGCTGAACTTCGAGCACGGGTATTCGTTCGGTCGGTAATCGTATACATGCTAACAAGTTCCATCTGTTTATTCATCTGCCACTCAACGCCTAGCTCATGTTCGTTAACTCTTGCAAAAGGTGCGTTGCGTTCAAACTTATAACCACCCTGAAAATACTGAAAGCGATAGAAAGGCAGCAATTCACCGATGCAGTTAGTTTGGTAACGGTACATGGTCATCACGTATCCGCCGTGTAGGTCACGCTCGATAACTTCCGTTTGTGCATCGTTCAAGCTTGGTCCACGGCCGGTTGTCCACTCTGCTTGAAAACCTAGAGGTTCTGGATAGATAACAAAGGTTCCTGCAACGCGATCATCGCGAATGCCTGCCACGTTACCAGTCTCAAGCGTACCAAGCGGTCGTTCCGTTGGCCCAACACCTAGAGGACTAATCGCCGACGATAGAACGGTGTATTTGCCTGTGTATCCCTGAATGCCCACTTCCATTCGTTGGCCGTTTGCAAACGTTATCGGTTGAATATATCGTGCGACGAAGTGCAGATTGTCATTCTGCTCTCTAAAGCTACCACCTTGACCATTGTAGAAGCCCGCACCAAAAACACCGTAGTTCCCCGAGCCTTTTAGTCCCTCTTCTAGAACATCCGCAAAGAAGTCCTGCGCGTATTCGGGAGTCCAATAGTAAAACACGCCTAAATCGCGTTCATTCCGGACCGCGCTGTTGAGGGCATCATTACGATCAAGCGGAAGCCGATTGCTACTGGATTGCATGTTCTCCCAGCCATAGGGCACTTTAGACTGCCCAACACGAAAACGATGGATCTTGGTCGAATCAACATACACGTCACCATACCAGTCTCGCATCTGCGCAAAGTTATTGCTATCTGTCGATCCGGGAACGTTTGACGCAAAGTCAGGTTGCAAGTAAATTCCCAAGTGCTCCGATACATCGCCTTGCAAGATCAGCCGCGCTCGTCGCATGATGAAGCTTTGATTTCGACCAACCGAGCTGTCGCCTACGTATTGCGCCGGAGCGGAATCTTCGGCGATATCGAGCGTTTCATTGATACGCAACTGTGCGTAACCCCGAATCCGGAACTTCTCATACCATTCCTTCTTCTTAGGCTCCTCGGGGGCGGCCGCTGGTTCTTCCGGCGCTAGAAAGTACTGCGGAATACTCTGCGGTTGCGAAGTGCTTTCGCTCTGACTACTTTCTAGCTGCTGTAGTCGATTCTCCGCTTCTTCGAGTCGCTGCAGCAAGCTCTCAACGGAGTCGTTGGGCGAGCCAATCGCTGGAGGCTGCTGGGCAACAACTACTGTATTGTATTGGGCTTGAGCAGATACGCTGCAGCACGCGGTTATCCCTATCGCGCTGGAAATTGATAATATTCGCGGGTTGCAGCGACGAAGTAACCAATTTGCAGTCAGTTGTGCGAAGTTTTCCATTTGAAAGCTTAATTAGGATCCTGATGATGGAAGGAGATGATCCAGTCATCGGCTCAACTTGAAAGCAAAACTCGGCAGAAGTCGCGAATGTGAGCAAATCTTAATAATTGACCGGCCCCGAGCGGTCTCGCTTGCCCTCAATTTCTGCGCAGTTCGCCTGCATTGAAACCAAGCTAGTTTGCTGGCATTTGCGAATGCATCCGAATATATATCCGAACTCACCACATGAACGACGGGCGTTTCGTTGTTGGTTCATCCGGCGACTTGGGAAGTGAGCCACTGCAGCTCTTTGAAAGAGGCATAGTCTGATGCGACTTGTTGTTAACGGATAGTAAGCGAACTTTGCTGGTAGCTGACGCAGCGAAAAGTAACGCCGGAGCGGCACAAAGGATTGTTGCGGAGCAGCCTATTCCGAAACGCCATGCGCTTGAATATTGGCCAGAACCGGCGGCGATTCAGGACTGTCGACTGTTGTGCTTGGTTTTTTATCGCTTTCGGCATTCAGCCTCGCCCTTTTGGCTCGCGTCTGCCTAACAAACCAGTGAGTGAAAAAGTACGCCGGAATCGCGTTAGCAACGCCGAGGATAGCACCACCAATCCACATCGCAATCCATGCTCGCCAACCAATTCCTGCCGCGTTGCCGGAACTCTCGGCTGGATTGACTAAGGACATATCAACCGGGAATTCGTCGATCGCA
Organism: Njordella aestuarii; assembly: GCF_056494165.1. Lineage (NCBI taxonomy): Bacteria > Pseudomonadati > Planctomycetota > Planctomycetia > Pirellulales > Pirellulaceae > Njordella > Njordella aestuarii. Next base: position 3,160,286 of record NZ_CM151397.1, on the reverse strand, counting down.
GGAAGGTCGCTCAGAAATATTGCACCCAACTTGTACGCTATCCAGTACATGGGAACCATCGTCAGCGGATTGGAAAGATAAATCCCGATAACGGATGAAACGACGTTGGCGCGGAACAACAACGCAAGTGGCAATACGATCAAAGTCTGCAGCCCAATGGTCGGCGTCCATGCAAGAAACAGTCCGAGAGCCATACCCCATGCGATGCGATGCGGAGTATCCTCGATTAGGTGAAGCTTTGCGGCGATACTCTTCAATTGCTGACGCATTCAAAATTCCGTAAAGGTCAATACGACTAAATTGAGCACATTTGCTCAATGGAGCTGCTAAACATTGCATCGGCAGCGTCCGGCGCCCGTTCTCAGCGAGCGAGCATGTTACCAGAGCTGCCCATCCGAGTTTTGCGATGAAGGGAAAATGAACCTGGGCGTGCTCTCGACTGAGCTATGCGCCCACCCACGGTCATTTTCACGACGTGTGGCAAAGCTTAAAACGACTTACTTGCGCATTCTCACACGAATTGCCACAATGTTACATCCCATTTTCTGTTGATCCGCTGTGCGGACACCCCCTGAGCCTTTTCGGACAATTAGCAGCAGAGTACCGATGCTACATCTAAAGCCATCAGCCTGAAAGGAGCTGCCAAACTTCGCGTCTGCGAAATGTACGCTAACCGCCGCCCGACAGTGCACACCGGAATTCAAGAAAATTATACCGACCTCCCGCTGTGTGTGGACTTCTCCTATAATCCGGGCCGCTGGCAAACTGTAGCGGGTGGGTTAAATGCGGAATTTGTGCCTGACCTGCCAATTTGCTTGGATGTAGCGTTAACAATGACCGAATTGGACTCTTTTAACGCCGCTGTTTTCCGCAATTGCGGAGGATTTTGAAGCGACAGAATTTTGACTACTGTAGGAGCGATGGATGGTACGAGGCCGAGGTGATTCCGGAAAAGAAGATTCGAATGGCAAACCAACGCGATCTCGTAAAAGAAGTGCGACATCTGGAACTGGAAAGGATTTGTTCGTCGACCAGGAAACGTTGCAGCAAATCATTGGCGTGCCACTGCGTGAAGCGGCCCAGTCGCGATATCTGAATTATTCGCTGTCGGTCATCACCAGCCGAGCACTGCCGGACGTGCGTGATGGGATGAAGCCGGTCCAACGCCGCATCCTCTATACGATGGATCAGCAGGGCCTCACGGCTACCACCAAACACCGTAAGTGTGCAAAAGTCGTCGGGGACGTGATGGGTAACTATCACCCGCACGGCGACATGGCGATCTACGACGCCTTAGTTCGAATGGCACAGTCATTCGCATTTCGCATGCCCCTGGTAGACGGCAGTGGAAACTTTGGTTCGATCGACGGCGACAACGCAGCAGCCATGCGTTACACCGAATGTCGCATGACACCGGTCGCTTCCGAAATGTTAGCCGACATGAACACGGCGACGGTTGCGTTCAAGGCCAACTACGACGGCAGTCGCCAAGAACCGGTTGTCTTGCCGAGTCGGTTGCCAAATCTCTTGGTCAACGGTGCAACAGGTATTGCGGTCGGCATGGCGACAAATATACCGCCACATAATTTAGGCGAAGTCTGCCGCGCGCTGCTAAAGTTGCTTAAAGACCCGGAAATTAAAGACTACCAGCTAGTTGCTAATGACGCCATTCAAGGCCCCGACTTCCCCACGGGCGCTCAGATCATTAACACCAAAGATGAACTGAGAGAGATCTATCGAACTGGCCAAGGTTCTGTTCGCATTCGTGGCACAACAAAAAGTGGAGCAGAGACTAAAGGTGGCAAACTACTGCACATTACGTCGATACCTTATGGCGTAAATAAATCACAACTGGTAGAGCGAATCGCAGAACTAATTGTCAGCAGCAAGATGCCGCTGATTCAAGATGTGCGGGACGTTTCTACTGATGAAATTCGTATCGACTTATTGCTCCGCCCTGACGCTGATGAAGCCAAAGTGCTGGCGTATCTGCATAAACATACGCCGCTGCAGCTGAACTTCAACGTAAATATGACGTGTTTGGTTCCTACGGAGAATCCTGAAGTAGGTGCGCCGAGCCGTTTGGGTTTGAAGGAGATTTTGTGGCATTTCCTGCACTTCCGTCTGCAAGTTGTCACGGCGCGGCTCGAAAACGAACTCGCTGCTCTAGAGCGTCGCATTCACATCTTAAACGGCTTCGCGATCGTATTTGATGCGCTCGACGAAATCATCCGCATCATTCGTGCATCGGATGGTAAAGCGGATGCAGCTGCCAAAATCATGAAACGCTTCCCGGTTGAAAAAGGTGGCTTGGACGCCGAGCAGACCGACGCAATCCTTGAACTGAAATTGTATCGCTTGGCGAAACTTGAAATCACCGTCGTTCAAGATGAACTAAAGCAAAAAGAACTTCGCGCAAAGCAGATCCGAAAACTGCTTGCAGAAAAAACGGACGATACCAATAAATCAGGACGCTGGGGAATCGTTCGCGAAGAGATCGAACATCTGATCGAAGTCTACGCAAAGCACAAAGACGGCGCTCGTCGAACGACCATATTGACTGTCGAAAGTGAGCCTGAGTTTTCTGAAGAAGACTTTATTGTCGCGGAAGATTGCAACGTTTTGATCAGTACGGATGGCTGGGTCAAGCGGCAGCGACAGATTACTGACCCGAGCAAGAGTCGGATGCGAGAGGGAGACGAAGTTCTGACTTGCCTTGCATCTTCGACACGAGCAACCATCGGGTTCTTTTCATCGTTAGGTGTTTGTTATACTGTCCGAGCGATCGATATTCCGGCCTCCACCGGTTATGGCGAGCCAATCCAGAAGCTGTTTAAGATGAAGGACGGCGAACGAATCGTCTCCGCTATCTCTTTTGATCCGCGTACGATTGGCAACATCGCCGAGAACACGAGCAATCCGGAATACTGCCCAGAAGTGCACGGGCTTGCTGCTACCACGAATGGTTTTGCCATGCGATTTGGGCTCAGCGCATTTGCCGAACCATCAACCCGCAGCGGTCGTAAGTTTGCTCGCGTCGCTCCGGGACACTTTATCGTGAGCGCCTACAGTATTACTGGTCATGAGACGATTCTCGCTGTAACTGCTGAATGCCGTGCGATTGTTTGTGCTGCTGTAGAGGTTAATTTCTTGTCGGGGGCTGGCAAAGGCGTAACGCTTATCAAACTCTCCAAGACAGACCGTTTGTTAGGTTTCAAGCCGTCGACTGGCGATCGAGACCTTTTGCTGGTCGAAACCAATCGCGGTGCCAAAAAGACGATATCGACTGCGAAGTATCGGACAACTGGGCGTGGCGGACGCGGCGTTGAAATTCAAAAGAATGGCAAAATTGCAAAAGTCGTGCAGCCGATTCCTGGTGCGCCTGAAGTCTTAGATAGCGACGACGAGTAAGCACTACGTTTCGCTCAACATTCAATTTATCTAACTGTAATCTGAAAAGTCACTGACATAGTATGAGCGCTGCAACAAAATCGTATAACGCTTCAGATATCGTTGCATTGGAAGGCCTTGAGCCGGTCAGAAAACGGCCCGGCATGTACATCGGCGGTGTGGGAACTGCCGGTTTACACCATTTAGTCTGGGAAATCGTCGACAACTCCGTCGACGAAGCGATGAATGGTCACGCCACTGAAATCAATATTACTTTACACAAAGATGGACGCACGGTCACGGTTAGTGACAACGGCCGTGGTATTCCGGTTGACAAACATCCTAAAACCAAAAAGTCGGCGCTCGAAATGGTACTAACTATTTTGCACGCCGGCGGTAAGTTTGAAGGCAAAAACTATAAGACATCCGGGGGCTTGCATGGTGTCGGTGCGTCCGCAGTGAACGCACTTTCTAAACACCTCGAAGCTGTCGTGCGGCGTGATGGTTCACAGTACAAAATGACCTTTTCGCAAGGTAAGCCAACATCGGCCCTGACAAAAGTGTCCAGTAACATTCGCGGTTCTGGAACGACCATCACCTTTACGCCAGATCCAACAATTTTTCCGAAAACCGATTTTGATCCGGAGACCATTCGCCAGCGACTTGAAGTAACCAGTTTTCTTCACCGCGGCGTTAAAGTCACATTTGAAGATCAAACAACTGGCAAGAAGGATTTGTTCTTCCACGAGAATGGCATCGTCGATTACTTGGGCAAGGTGATTCAGCAGCGAGCCGCAACGCCTAGCCATGAGCAAATCTTTACTTTACACAAAGATGCAGACGAGCGAATAGAGATCGCCATGCAGTGGACCGATTCGACTGATGAACACGTTCGCTCGTACGTCAATGGAATTCCCACGCCGTCGGGTGGCACTCACGAGAATGGTTTCCGCAGTGGCCTCGGCAAAGCGGTTCGAAACTATATTGAACTTCATAACCTGGTACCGCGTGGTGTAAAAATCAGCCACGAAGATATTCGGGAAGGTTTAATCGGAATCGTTAGCGTCTTTATCGCCGAACCACAGTTCCAAGGTCAAACGAAGGATCGGCTTAACAATCCTGAAGTTCAAGCGGTGCTGGATTCCGCGATTCGCCCGGTCTTGGAACAATGGCTGAACAGTAACCGGAGCGTTGGGGATGTAATTGTCGCCCGCATCATTGCCGCAGCTCGCGCCCGAGCAGCCTCTCGCGCGGCATCTGAAGAAGTATCACGCAAGACCAGCAACGCTCGAAGTACCATGTTGCCAGGCAAGCTGAGCGATTGTCTTTCAGCTGGCCGTGGAAATTCGGAACTGTTTATAGTCGAAGGTGATTCTGCAGGTGGAAGTGCCAAACAAGGACGTGACCGTAACCATCAGGCGATCTTGCCGCTGCGAGGCAAGGTTCTTAATACCGAGTGCGTTGCGTTATCAAAGGTCTTGGAGAACAAAGAAATTCAGGACTTGGTCACCGCCATGGGATGCGGAATTGGAAAGAATTTCGAACTTGCCCGATTGCGTTATGAACGGATCATCTTGCTGGCTGATGCTGATTCCGACGGACATCACATTACGACCCTGCTATTAACTTTCTTTTATCGACATCTCCCGCAGTTGATTGCCGACGGTCGAGTTTTTATCGCAATGCCGCCACTTTTTCGTATTGATATCGGCAAAGAGACCTACTGGGCGGCTGATGAAGTTGACCGCGAACGCATCATCGCCGAACATGGCGGAAGAGCTAAACCAGAGATTACACGCTTTAAAGGCTTAGGCGAAATGATGCCAAAAGTGCTCTGGGAAACAACGCTTAATCCGGCCACCCGGCGACTATTGAAAGTTGAGATTGACGATCATCTCGAGACTGACCGCATCATGAGTGATCTGATGGGCAAAGACGCATCAGCGCGATTTCGCTTTATCATGGACCGAGCGGAAGACGCCAATGATATCGACGTCTAGTCGTCCGATAGCAGCAAATGCGCGGAATCGGGACAGAGTTATCAATCATCCAAAGCTACCCAACAGGCTCATGGGGCTTGCTAAGAAACCAGATTCCCGCGGATCCAGAGTCCTGGATCCTGCTCGTATTTGAGCTGCGTGCCAACGCTCGCCGGCAGCGGCGCGAGATCATCCAACCGCAGTTCATAAAAGTAATTGATCTGCGGAATCTCCGAGGGTTGGTAACCAGGCAGCTCCGACTTCGGGATTCGGCAAGCGAGCGAAAAGCCGTCGGCGATCCGTTTCAAAGATGGTTTTAGCGACTGAGACAATTGGCTAGGCGACTTTTTGTCTAACCCTGCACCGGCAAGTGAAGCGGACGTGGCTAATGCGGCTGCAGTGACTTTTTTAAAGTCAATCTTAAACAAGAAAGTGGTGCAAAATTTCGTGAGCCGTCGGTTTCCGGTCGCTCCCCGTGAATCAACCCAAAAGCGAAACTCGCCCGCAATAAAACTCGCCAACGAGTTCGAATGCGTCTCTTCGATCTGTACATGCAACAACAATTCATCTCTCGCCCAAGAGAGCCTGACAGACTGTTGGGCCGGAGTAGCCGCAGGGACTAAGTCGCAGAAGTGAGGAACTGCGAATTGGTCTTCCAATTCTACTGCCGTATCCGCACGCTGCAGCGACTTCGAATACTGATGAATATTCGTGGCGAACTGAAACAGCAACGTGGGATTGATCAGCGGCGGTTGGTTTTGCATGACGGCTTCCTGTTATGACTAGCGGATGCAAGGATGCTTCATCGATAGCCATTGGCCATTGTTATTGCTGCTCGCAACACATTGCTGGATGAACAACATTCCTTCGACGCCATCATAGACATTGGTATAGATCGTGTTCTTGCTTTCGAACGACTTGCCAGTTTCTGCGGCAATAATCGACTCGTAAGTCGAAGTGTAAACGTTTGCAAAAGCTTCGAAATAGCCTTCTGGGTGACCGCTTGGCAAGCGGCATGCCGCCGCAGCGGTTGCGCCCAAGTATCCCGAGCCTGGGTCACGGGTATAGATTTGGTGAGGTTTTCCATTGCGACGAACAATTAGCTCGTTAGGATTCTCTTGACGCCAGATCAACGAGCCTTCCGTACCATCGACTTCGATGAACATATCATTTTCGCGCCCGTGCGAAATCTGGCTCGCAGTCACCGTTCCAAGCGCACCATTTTCGAATCGTACAATCGCTGTTCCGTAGTCGTCCAGCTTCCGGCCTTCAACAAACACCTTAAGATGGCAGGAGATTTCGGCTGGTTTGAGCGCCGTCATATAACGTGCCATATTGTAAGCGTGTGTCGCGATGTCACCGAAACATCCAGCTGCACCCGATTTTTTTGGATCGGTTCGCCACGCAGCTTGTTTTTGATCGGCCGCTTCCAGCTTTGAACGCAACCAACCTTGAATATAGTTCGAACGAATCGCTTGAATCTCGCCGAACTCGCCATTCAGGATCATATCGCGAGCTTGACGGACTAGTGGGTATCCGGTGTACGTGTGTGTTAAAGAGAAAACCTTTTTCGTCTTTTCGACAGTCTGAACTAGGTCTTCGGCTTGAGCCAAATCGAACGTCATCGGTTTGTCGCACACGACGTGGAAGCCAGCTTCGAGTGCCGCTTTGGCAATTTCGGCGTGCGTATGATTCGGAGTTGTAACGCTCACAAAGTCGATGCGTTCCCCGGCGGGTTTGGCTGCTTCAGCGGCCATCATTTCTTTGTAGGAACCGTAAGCACGATCTGGTGCGACATCGTATTCCGACGCCGAATCTTTTGATCGCTGTGGATCACTGCTGAAAGCACCGGCGACGACGACGGCCCGATTGTCTAAACAAGCAGCAATCGAGTGGACCTTTCCTATGAACGACCCAATTCCGCCGCCAACCAAACCCATACGCAATTTTCGATTAAGTGAGCCATTCGCCATTGTTCGATTGTCCTTACTGCTCGCAAAGTCTGAAAGGTCAAGCTTTCGTCACGGACGCTACGAGAAAGATGGTACGCGAGTCTGCTTGATGAGGGAAATTTAACGTCCGACGTTTTACCATAACGCGAAAAGTATGCTAGTTGGCTGGTATTCGGGCACAAAACTCGCTAGTTTCATAGATAGCGGCTCGACCGCATTTTGTTCGCTATGTCACTCACCACCGAAACATATCGTCGCATCCCTCCGGAGATCCCTTATCATGGAAACTAACGAGTTTAACGATCGCTTACCAGTTGCCGATGCAACGCAGAACGCTTGCTCGGCCCAGACCGGTTGCCAGTGCTGTCGTATTTTGCCGACAGTATGTATTGCAATCGTCACAGTCTCGATCGCGATTGCAGCGTACTTTTATGGTCGCCAGACAGTTTTAACGGCTGATACATCTCATAACTTTGACCTCTCAGCAGCGGTTTTGAATGCAACCGCCACTCATGGTGGCGCAGACATGGCCGTCGCAACAGGCCTGATGGATGAAGACAGTGAAGGCCTCTATACGCTTGATTTCAAGACGGGCGAATTAACTTGCTTTGTCTATTACCCACGGATGCAACGTTTCGGCGGTATGTACAAGACAAATGTCACTCAACAATTGGCAGCGACAAAGAACGCAGAATACTTGATGGTTACAGGCCGTGCTTCAACCCCCAGCACGGGTTCAACTAGCCGCCCAGCCCTCTCGCTCGTTTACGTCGTGGACACTAAATCGGGACAGTTCGCGGCCTATGGCGTTCCACTAAACCGAACAATGGAGAGCAGTGGTCAGCCTCAGGCTGGTTTGCTGGCTTTCGTGCACGGCGGGGAAATTAGGCCACCTTCAGCTGGCGGCGGCAGGCGGACCCTGCCACCTGCTGGCGGAGTTCCTGCAGGAGCGGCAGAACCTGCACCTGGCGCTCCCGGTGCAGCTCCACCAGAGGATCCTCGAAAACGTCGCCAACCTTAACATATTAAGTTCGTGCGCTGGGATTCCCAGCCAGCGAGAATTGTAGAAACTATCCAGCCGCGTTGGATTGCGATAAGTCGCATGCCAAAGCGGCTTTTTTTATTTTGATGGCAATCGGGTAAGCTGGAAAATGTCATTTCAGGATTGGGTGAGTGGTCGCGTCTTTAAGTTGGTGCATGGCAACAACTTGGTCTACAACACCTGTTGGGAAGATCCGCGTCTTGACCGCGAAGCGATGCAGTTGACTAGCGAGGATAAAGTCCTGGTCATCACATCGGCGGGTTGCAATGCGCTCGATTATGCGTTGGCTGGTCCGGCGGAAGTCCATGCGGTTGATATGAACCCGCGGCAAAACGCTCTGTTGGAACTAAAGATCGCTGCAGCGAAAGCGCTCGAATACGAGGACTACTTCCAAATGTTTGGACGTGGAACGTTGGTGGGAGTTGAAGGTGTATACGCGGCCAAACTTCGTCCGCATCTGCGAGAATGGGCTCGCAAGTATTGGGATCGTTGGATCCGATTCTTTGACAATCCTAAGCGATCATTTTACTTCCGAGGGACAAGCGGCGCGTTCGCTCGTGGAATCAGCGTCTATATCGACCGAGTCGCCCGCATTCGTACCGAAGTTATGGAACTTCTTGAGTGCGAAACACAAGCTGAACAGGCGGTCATCTACAGCAAAATTTATAGCAAGATGTGGTCGAAGACTCTCAAGTTCGCCATGAATCGCGACACAACACTGAGTATGCTCGGAGTGCCAAAAGCTCAGCGCCGTCAAATCGATTCACAGTATCCTGGCGGCATCGTCCAATTTATTCAAGACGCTATGGAAGCCGTTTTCGCAAAACTTCCGATCAAAGACAATTACTTTTGGCGAGTCTACATCACTGGGCAATACACGGACACCTGCTTGCCAGAATATCTCAAGCCCGAATCGTGGCAACGTTTTCGAGACGGACTTTCCGATAAAGTTTTCATCCACACGGACAGCGTGCAAGGATTTCTCGAAAAGTACGAGGGGCAAATTTCTCGATTCGTTCTATTGGATCACATGGATTGGTTGAGTGATCACTTTTTTCCACTTCTGGAAAGCGAATGGCAAGCAATTATTGAGCGTGCAACGCCCAACGCTCGAATACTCTGGCGTAGCGGAGGGTTACGAACTGATTTTATCGACGATGTTACCGTGACGATCAACAACGAAGCTGTGGCACTTCCCGAATTACTGCAGTACAATCCAGAACTCTCGAGCAAGCTTCATGAGCTTGATCGAGTTCATACATACGGTTCGTTTTACGTTGCCGATTTAAAGCAGACTTAGTTAGCGGTTAATCGTCGGCGTTTTCTGCATCTGCTGACTTGATTGCACGTTGCCCTCCAAACGCCAGTGTGAGTGTTTGATCGACTATGACTACCGCAACCAAGCTTATGCCAAAGAGCGGTAAGCAGATCGCAAGTACCACGACGGTTAGTAGTACAAAAATCGAGCGTGCCCGGCTGAGCGACAATCGCGGCGGTTCGGCTGACGGGGCCGGCGCTTTCAAGATGCCATACCCATGGCGACGCTTCCACCAGAGCAGAATACTGCTTAAGCTCAACATGACCAGCCCGCCCGTGGCGACTAAGGCGAGAAACTGGTTAAACCAGCCGAAACGTTGCCCTTCGTGAATCGCTATGCCTTGACCAACCATTTGGTCTACCCAATGACGATCAGCAAACGTCGTATGGCTAACGACTGTCTTCAATTGCGCGTCGATGGTGATTGACTCTCTGTATGGACGGTTTGGCGTCTCGGATTGCACGTTCCAAATGGATGTTCCGTTGCTGGGCGGGCGAACCATGACCGGTGGTGCCATGTTTAGCGACGATGCAATTGCCACAACGTCATCAATTTCAGAAAGCTGATATGTCTTTGGATCAGGCGGTGGTGATCGCCACGGTCCGCCACTTGACACTGGCCTACTTCTGCTCCGGGCTGCGTTTGCGTTATGCACGGCGTGCTTATCGCCGTGCTGCTCATGTCCGCTTTCCCAATCTTGTTTAACTACCGCCGTTCCCGTCCACTGCCGGATAGATTTGAAATAGTCCCCCCAGAACGTGGCCCAAGGCAAACCAGTTACTATTAAGAAAACGATAAGCCCTGACGTCCAAAAGCCACCTACACCATGCAAGTCGCGCCAGAATAAACGGTCCTTGGAAAGTAACCGCGGATAAAGCACCCCGCCCCAGCGACGATGATTCTTTGGCCACCACAGAGCTAGCCCGGTAACAACCAGCACCAGCGTCCAACAGGCGGCCAATTCTACAAGATAGGAACCACGCTTTCCCAACAGAAGTTCGCCATGAATCTTCTTGGCTATATTCACCACGGTATCCTTTTCAACCACCTGCCCCAGTGCTACCCGACTAAGCGGATCAACGTAGACTGTGATCGAATCCTTGTTACTCCGCACTATGACTTTAGTTGCCGCTAGTGGCGATTCATTGTCCGTCCGCGTCGGTGGAAGCACCAATGCTTCAAATTTCCCATTAGGAATCTCAGCGACGGCACTTTCGATTTGGTCTCTAACAGGGAATTGCTCCTGGGGAGTCAATACTTGCACCCGTGAACGGTAAACACTGTCTTGCCAGCCTTCGAGCTGTGGCTTGAATAGATAGATGCTTCCCGTCACGGCCAAGATTAGCACAAAAGGTATAGCGAACACACCTGCATAAAAGTGCCAACGCCAGACTGTACGAAAGTCAGGCCAGGTTGCAGCAGGTTGTTTATTTGAATGACTTTGCATATTAATCCACCCATTGCCGTCGGCGTTGTTGAAGTTCGCGACGGCAAGTAAAAAACGATTTACAAATTAGACTGGACACCACAGATTTAGAATTGACCTACGGTGTCTCCACCGTTGGTGCTGTGAAGATCGCGATGCACTTCAGGATCCATTGCTTCGCTGAGCAATTGGCAGGAACCATCGGCGAGCACGACATAAGCTCCGCCGGTATGGAAGCTGCGAGGTCCGAAGTAGCCCGTCCAGTGTGTGACTACGTCTGGCGTGCGACTGTTGGGTGGAAGATATCCATTTGTCATAGAATTTATTGCACCGCTGAAAGCCCACGAGGCACCTCGACCGCGCAATGCCGGACTCATGCCGCCACGCCAATTGGTAAAAGCCTTCCAAAACGCGTCAACGTCTGCATCCGAGATCATTCCGTATGGATTGACATAACCCGACCATGGCGCCGCCGACGGTGGCATTCCTGGCGAATTCCCCAGTTCCGATTTGACTCCGGTGGAACCATTTAAAGTCATCGTGTAGGGAAAACGCGGTAGATCGCCAGCTGCAATCGTTCGGTCGACTCCTTCGCTGCGCACGGCTTCACTCATCAGGACCGTTTGCGACAAGCCATCCGTAATCCGGCTGAGCGTAACAGCATGAGGTTCGAAAAATGGGCCGTCAGTCTGCCAGCGGAAATCGTAGTTAGTTTTACGACCGCTTCCGTAACTGGCCATGTAGTTAAGTCCACCATACTTCTGAATCCCTTGGCTCGTTTCTACTCTCGTTATTGGAGAAGTGGGGTCGCTGGGGCAAAGAAATATTTCGATTTGTTTGGCAAACTCGGAAGCTAGTTCCGGCGCGGGAATCTTCTCTCGGAAGCTTCCTGTAAACGCAGGTTTGTCGAATTGGAAGAAACGATAAATGTTGGTCTGTTCGACAAACGGAAGTATCCTAGCTTGGACGGAGTAGTCTGAATCTAACTGTCCAGCTCGGGGTAGTTCTTTGTACGTCGATTCATAATTCAGCATGGCGATTCCCAATTGCCGAATATGACTTCCGCAATTCATTCGCCGCGCCGCTTCGCGGGCCTGTTGAATCGCTGGTAAGAGCAATCCCGCAAGAATTCCGATGATCGCAATCACAACCATCAGTTCGACGAGAGTAAACCCTGATCGAATACGATGATTGCGGGTCATTGTTCCGAGACTACGATGCCTGCAGGCGACGACAAAATGGATGTCAGATATTTGATGGTTATTCGAGTTATACGTTGGTAATACTTGCTCTCGCTGGCTCGATGAGCGTCTGAAAAATAGATGTATGTTCATTTCCTGTAGATCTTTTAAAAGCAATATGCGCGAAAGTCTAGGACGCGCAGCAGATGCAACACGTCTCTAAACTCCAAGTTACACTCGGAGTTCACCGATAGATTGAGATGTACGTGACACGCAAGCGTCTCACGAATACGCACAGATTGGAGATGATGCTAACGTTGCGAAGAGACCTAACGCATCGATACTGCGCGCGTGCAACTATACAGCTCGCGCGCATCGATGTGAGCATCGCATGACGAAGTAGACATCCACCATAACCTGCCACTTAGCAAGTTCGCGGCGGCGGGACGTCTACGGATAGAGTTGGCGAAACGATAGCTTCCACCAGCAAGCTCAGTTTGCTAGTGAGTCTTTCGCCTAAGATCAAGAGTTTGTCTGGACACACGACAATGGCACTGTGTAACGGCGAATAGTCTGTCGTATTACCACGGCAGTTGAGCGATTCGTATACCAGCACAAGTTCTGTATCTTTTGTCGACTGCGATGGCGCAATCGTGCAATTTCGGTTCTTCCGCTCGCAGCACGCGGTTGCTTCAGACTTGGCAACAGGATGCGATGCACAGCAGGACTTAACAGCTACAGGTTTCGTTTGCTTAACAGCCGCCAACGTAGCCGAACTGAATTTGAAATAGTCTGGAGGTTTGACACCGTGTTCTTTTGCCCACTGGAGCCTCTCGACCTCTGTAAAACAGCAACAGTTTGTCCAGCACTGCTCCGCATTAACACAGCCACACGCACAGTTCTGGCATGGAAAAGGCTCTGAAAGATCCTTGACCAGACGCACTATAGGCAGTGGTATTGGCAAAATCGATGGCAGCAGACAGACCAGTAGCGCTAGCGTTACCGCTTTGCGATAGATGTCACGTCTAACTGGAATTGCTTGCCGCCACATATTGGGTTCGACTTGATATGTCTGCTGAAATGTAAAAACAACAGCCCTTATGCAGTAAGTCTAGCAGCGAACCCGCAAAGACCAAGATCTGCCTTCAGCACATTTGTGTAGCGAATCGTCGCAAGCAACGAGCAAAACCTGCCGCGAAGGCGACCAGGATTTTCCCAGCAAAATCGTATAGCCAACCGCACGTTCAAGAATGCGGCATTCCGCTTCGCTCAGTTAGAGAATTTTCCACAATAGCGTCTCGACCGCTACAAACGGAACCGTCAGAAGAAATAACACATTTCGATTCAACACCCGTCCGGTCACGCTCGCCGAGATGAACCTAGATTAGCGGCAAAGGTAGTTCCGTAAATCAGGAAAACGCAAAGCTATGACACTCCGAACAATCGAACGTATGGAGTCGAACATTCGCGGATATGTTCGATCGTTTCCCACCATTTTCGACACCGCGCAGGGAAGCTGGCTTACCGATCAAAATGGCCGAAGGTATCTCGACTTTTTCGCAGGTGCCGGAACACTCAACTATGGCCATAACAACCCATTAGCCAAGTCTGCTCTTTTGACTTACCTCGCTCGCGATGGCGTGTTACATGGCCTAGATACTGCTACAGTCGCGAAAGTCGAACTTCTTGAAACTATCGATGCAGTACTGCTTAAGCCACGCCAGCTAGACTACAAAGTACAGTTTACCGGTCCAACAGGTACGAATGCGGTAGAAGCTGCGATCAAACTAGCAAGAAAAGCCAAACAGCGCTCCCACATCGTTGCGTTCACAAACGCCTATCATGGTCATTCTCTCGGCTCGCTCGCTTTAACTGGTAACCAGTATTATCACGACGAATGCTATGGCTCGCATAACAACGTTTCGCACCTGCCCTTCGATGGCTATCTCGGGGAATTAGATACATCCATTTTATTGGATAAAATGCTGAGCGATCCGAGCAGTGGACTGCCGCTTCCGGCCGCTGTAATCCTTGAAACGGTCCAAGGCGAGGGCGGGATTAATGTTGCCAGCCATCGTTGGTTAAACAACATCGCTGATATTTGCAAACGCCACGATGTGCTGCTCATAGTCGACGATATTCAAGTCGGTAACGGACGGACAGGCAAATTTTTCTCTTTTGAACATTCAGGTATTCAGCCGGACATTGTCTGCCTTTCGAAATCTTTTGGCGGCGGTCTTCCTCTATCTCTCTTGCTCATCCGCAGCGATTGTGATATTTGGCAACCAGGACAACATACGGGAACATTTCGTGGAAACAATCTTGCCTTCGTAGCAGCAACAGCACTGCTCAACTATTGGCGAGATGATCGACTGGCCGGCCAAGTTATGGACCATGAAGCGGCACTTATCCAGGCTCTTTCCAAGCTGAAAGAGCGTGAATCGCAAAACGTTACAGCGATCCGCGGACGGGGCATGATCTGGGGAATCGAATTCACCGTCGCGGAACATGCAGGACTCGTTTGCCGTGAAGCGTTCAAGCGAGGGTTGATGATTGAAACATCCGGTGCGCAGGATCAGGTCGTCAAACTGCTACCACCTTTAACTACCAGTACCGAAGACCTCACCTTGGGACTTTCAATATTAAACGACTCTATCGCGCAGGTCGTAGCAGCAGTCGAACCTCCATTGTGCGTTGTCCCAACTTTTGAAGCCGACGCCACTTTCGCCTCGACGTCTTTCCCAACGCTCACCGTCAACTAACGGTTTTTGATTAATGACAATGTCAAGTTGCAGCACTGACGAATTGCCCGGGCTGAGCCAACTCGAAACGTTCGCTTCGAGTTTTGAACGGCAAGTTGAAAAAAATCCTAATCAAATTGCGATTGAATTCGAAGGCACTTCGTGGACATACTGCGAAGTGAACAGCCAAGCAAATCGAATCGCGGCGCAGCTTGTTGAAAGAGGATTTCAACGAGAAGATCGAATCGGAATCTGCATGGATCGTTCCACTGCGGCGATCGTTTCTATGTTGGGGATTCTCAAATCAGGTTGTGCGTTTGTCCCGCTCGATCCCGAATTCCCCACCGATCGTCTCGAATTTATTGTCCGCGACGCGGATATCAAACTGATCCTCTGCGATCCTCAGTACCGCTCGCTTTACAAATTTCGCGACTCTGACTCGATCGAGTTTGTTCATACGCACACTGCGATGGAATGGAAAGGGAGTTCATCCAATCTGGAAATTGACATCCCATCAAATTCACTCGCTTACGTGATGTATACGTCGGGTTCAACTGGCAAACCGAAAGGAGTTCAAATCGAACATCGTTCGCTCACTACGTACTGCCTGGCTGATATTGAGGTTTATCAACTCGTTCCAGAAGATCGAACACTCCAATTCTCCACGCTGAATTTTGACATCGCGATCGAAGAGATCTTTCCACCTCTGATGGTCGGAAGCACTATCGTGGTTAGGCCACGTAGTAGGGCGCAATCGCAAAACGAACTGTCTGACCTAATCGAGTCGCACCAGATCTCCGCACTGCATATCGCTACGGCTTATTGGAACGAGTGGGTCGATTTAATGTTGGCATCAAAGGCTACGGTGCCGCAATGCCTTCGACTCGCGATTGCGACGGGCGAAAAGATTTCTGTCGAACATCACCGGCGCTGGAAGAGCCTCTGCACACAGAATGTACTCTGGTGCAACGCGTATGGACCAACGGAAACCACCGTGACATGTACCGTGTTCATTCCAGAACAGCATTGGGACGGAGATCA
This sequence comes from Njordella aestuarii, assembly GCF_056494165.1. Taxonomy (NCBI): domain Bacteria; kingdom Pseudomonadati; phylum Planctomycetota; class Planctomycetia; order Pirellulales; family Pirellulaceae; genus Njordella; species Njordella aestuarii. The sequence continues at coordinate 3,144,216 of NZ_CM151397.1, read as the reverse complement.
GATGCCGATTGGTAAACCCCTACCAGGCTATACTGCGTACATTTTAGATGATTCGCATGCGAAAGTTGGCGACGGGCAGACAGGCAATCTTTGGATCGGCGGAGAAGCTGTGGCGCGAGGCTATTTGAACCGCCCAGAACTCAATGCGAAGGCTTTTGTCGATGTTCGGCTTGAAGGAGACAGCCATCCGACAAGGCTCTATCGAACAGGCGATCTTGCCAGATGGCTTCCATCGGGCGACATTGAATTTTCCGGCCGCATCGACCATCAAATGAAGATCGGCTCGTATCGAATAGAACCGGGCGAGATAGAAGCAGTGCTCGTTCTGTTTGGCAGTGTGCGAGAATCTTTGGTGATCTGTCCAGAAACAGATGGGCAAAAATATCTCGCGGCCTACGTTGTGTTAAACGATCCGACTGTAACTGCTTACGATATCGCGTCTTTCCTGCGCCAGCGGTTACCCGTCTACATGGTGCCCTCGCGATATACTTTCCTCGAGAGCTTTCCAAAAACTATCAATGGAAAAATTGATCGACGCGCACTCCCCCCACCAGAGCTCGGAGCCGTGCCGCGAAAGGACGAATTCACAGCAGCGCAGTCTGAGCTGGAACGAGAACTTGCGGCTATCTGGTCGAACGTTCTGAAGATTCCCCAAATAGGTCGCGATGATGATTTTTTTCAACTCGGCGGCAGCTCGTTGCTCGTGACGCGTGTCTTGGCCCAGATCATGGGGAAACTGCAAAGAAAGATTCCCGTGCGTGACTTCTTTGCAAATCCGACCATCGCGACACTCAGTAGGCATCTGTCCGCAACTAACGCCGCAACATCATTGCAAAAATGCGCCGATCCCACAGTCGAGCAGCAAAGCGCCGCCTTGCGAAGTCGGCTGCCGCGAATTCAGTGCGTAACAATTCAAAGTAAGCCACATTCGCTTGCTGGCGTACTCTACCCTGCTTTTCCTCAAGAGGAAGAAGGTTTCCGCAACCACGCCGTTCTGCTTTGCAACGCTTACGGCCACGAACACGAGCGAGCATTCCGCAACCTGCAACAACTGGCAGTCATGCTTTCCCAGTCGGGGTTCGACGTTTTACGTTTCGACTACACAGGCACCGGGAATTCTGCAGGCAGCGCTACCGAACTCAATATAGCTCAGTGGCAGCGTGATGTTAAAGAGGCCATCCGCCTACTACGTCAACCGAACGCAATTGACGGGCGAACCGCGTCAGAGGTTTCCGTGGTTGGCATCCGAATCGGCGCAGCTCTCGCGGCGACGACCGCCATTGACGGCATCAGACATGCAATACTTTGGGATCCGGTTTGCGACGGCAAACGCTACCTAGAATCACTCCGAACATTTCACTCGTATGAGCTGGCAAGCTTAACACGCTATTCGATAAAAAGGAGTGCCGCATCAGGACAGTTGATCGGCTACCCATTTCCTCTGCAACTCCAGACGGAACTAGACTCTCTGAACTTGAACGATTCAGTTGCTGTCCTGGCCGACAATCGATGGGTTGTGACCAGTAAAGACTACCAAGTCGTTGCCCCCGGAGCAACTTGCATGGAAGGTTGGCAACAGCTCAATTGTGACGACGAGCTTTATTGGGATAAACATCAGTACATGCAAAGTGCATTTTCTTCGCGGCACGCATACCAACTTATTCATTCGATTTTGACCAAGTAAATTTTATGAACGAAACGCCTCACGTTTTTGGCCAACACGAAAACCTTTACGGTGTTCACTGTGGCGTAGCGTCAAATGTCGGACAGGGCGATTCCCGCCAGACGAAACCCGTAGTGCTCATGCTGACCGCGGGTATGCTTAGCAGCGCTGGTCCGATGAGACTGCATGTTCATTTAGCTAGATCGCTTGCAGAGGCAGGGATACCTTCGTTCCGCTTTGACCTGTCAGGGATTGGCGAAAGCTTGCCGGTCGCTAGTCAAGGTACGTCGCTTCAGCGTTCGTCACATGAAGTCAATCAAGCGATTAACTTGTTAGCCCGCGAGTATGGCTACGGAAAGTTCATGCTGTTCGGTTTATGCTCCGGCGCAGACGACGCTATCGAAGCCGCATTGCAGAATGAACGAATTACTGCAGTTGCATTGATGGACGGTTTAGGCTATCGAACCGGCAGATACTATCTGTCGGCCTTCAGGCGAAAATACATACCGAAGATCTTGAGCTTGAACAAATGGAAAGAATTGTTGGTCAACAAATTTTGGAACCGCAAAGAGACATCGTTAACCATGCCTCTAGGTTCCGATATACGTGAGTTTCCGGCTCGAGATGAAGCTTTTGAGTCGATCGGGAAGCTGGCCGATCAAAACGTACAGCTCAAGTTCGTTTACACTGGCGGAGTAATGGACTACTACAGCTATGCTCACCAATTCTATGACGTCTTTCCCGAACTACAATCGCGAGAAGAGATTTCAGTCGAGTACTATCCTCAAATGGACCATGTGCTCATGCTGAACGAAGATCGATCGGAAATCGTTCAGAGACTAACTCAGTGGTATGTCGAGCAGGCCGGGAAAACAGCCGAACATTCCCCTACACAAGCAAAAGACTCTTGGCCCAACTTTCAACGACTTGAAAATGTGCTGACCAACGCTTGATGTCGCTATTTAGCGTACAAACTGAGCGGACGGGTAGATTGATAACGCTTACCCGTCACCGCCAAGCTGACTGACTTCCCGCGCACACCTAATTTTTGGTCGTGACGACTTTAAAAAGTTGTGTCGGTACGTTTTCTGCAACTGTCCATCGAATCAGTCGTTTAACTCAGCCAGTTCTTTGGAAAGAATCTATTGATGCTCCGCGCTGTATTCAGCAGTATTGCATGGTTAGCAGTATTTTGTGGCGCCATCATCTTTCCGACGTTGTTATTTCTGAGCGGCGATACGCCGCCAGGCCGTCCGTTTTGGATTGAATTCGGTGTCATGTTGGGCTTTGCAATGCTCATGACACTTTCCATACAGTTCCTGCTGACTTCAAGGTTTCGCCGAATTGGAAAGCCGTTTGGAACCGACACCGTCTTACAGTTCCACCGTTACCTCGGCATTCTCCTGCTATTCTTTTTGCTAGGGCATCCCCTAGTGCTCATTTTTACGGAGCCCAAGTATCTCGAGTATTTCGATCCTCGAGTGAACTTTCTGCGGGCGATTTTCCTCATTATGGCAACGATCGCAATCATACTATTGGTCGTTTTGTCGCTTTGGCGGAAAAAGATCAAGCTTGGATACGAGTGGTGGCGAATAACGCATGCGCTGCTTGCGACCGGGGTAGTAGTTGTCGGTATGGCACACTCATGGCAAGTCGAACACTACGTCCAAGGTTTGGCAAAACGCATACTCTTGATCACTATCGGTGGTGGCGCAATTCTTACGCTTGCCTATGTGCGGCTGTGGCGTCCACTTCAAATGCGAAAGCGGGCTTACAGAATCGTAGAGATACGCAATGAACTGGGCGACTCTAGTACCATTGCCGTAGAACCGGTCGGCCATCGAGGTATAACGTTCAGAAGCGGCCAGTACGCTTGGATGACGCTGGGCGATTCACCATTCAAGCTTCAACAGAATCCCTACTCATTCTCCTCAAGTGCGTTAGATGCGCCGGAGAAAGTTGAATTCACAGCCAAAGTGCTCGGCGATTTCAGCGAAAAGCTTGTCAACGCAGCTGTTGGCGACACCGTCTATCTTGAAGGCCCCTATGGTCTATTTTGTCTAGATGACGAATCGCCTGGTGCAATCTTCATCATGGGAGGCATCGGGATTACGCCCGCAATGAGTATTCTGCGCACCCTGCGTGATCGAAACGATCCACGCCCACTGATATTGATTTATGGTAACACGTGCGCAGCCGAAATTGCGTTTCGTTCGGAACTGGAAGAGCTCGAAAGGTTGCTGAATCTTCAAATCATCCATGTTTTGAACGAAGCTGATGGTGACTGGCAAGGTGAGCGTGGCTATATCGATCGAGATCTACTTGAACGGAATCTGCCTGCCGAAACCAGAAGTTTCAGTGTCTTCATCTGTGGGCCTGAACCAATGATGGATAGTGCAGAAGACGGCGTGTTGGCATTGAATTTCGGTCTGCATCAGATACGGGCCGAACGATTTGACATGGTCTAGTATTTGACCTCGTCAGGAAACTCTATTCTCGCAACGAGCTTACCGCAAACTGATTCAAAAGACGAAGAAAGCGGAACTTATGATTCCAAGCCAAAAAGTTACGAAACGACTAATCGAAGGATGTCTTTTGGTCGTTGTTATGTGCCTTGCAATCCTCGCTTGGTATCGCTCTGGTGGCTTATGAAACAAAAAAACGCACGCCAAATCTCACGATCGGCGTGCGTTCAGTTTTTTCTTGCTGCAAGCTCAAACGCTAGTTACAGCATTGTTGAGGAGCAACATTTAATCGCGAAGTCGCTCCACATCCACAACCGGCGACGACACTGGTGTCGTAACCGCCGACGCTATAGCTAGCGGAACCTACTGAAGTCGAGTAGCCACCGGTCGAAGCGGAAGTAGATGCACATGGAGAATAGGTATACGGTACGAGCTTTGGCACCATACGACAAACTTGAACTTGAACTTCACGAGTTGTCGGCATCTGCACTTGAGCTTGATATTCTTCAACAACTTGCTCTGCAACTTGTTCGTAGCGAGTATCTTCGTAAGGCTCAACAACTTGCTCTGGCACCTGCACCGTAAACGAAATTTCTTTGGTGCGAGTTTCGCTGCGATACGAGACGTACGGATACGTTTCGGTCTTCGTTTGCGTTTCGTAGCTCATTGCACGGCGAGTTCGCGTGCGAGTTTCGTCGCGGTAAGTCACCGACTTACGTGTACGAGTCCGTGTTTCGTTAACATAGTCCACTACCTTGCGTGTACCAGTCCGAGTTTCCGGACGATAAACGATATAAGTGCACTCGTAAGGAACTTGTTCGCTTTGTTGCTCGTAAACAGTGTAAGTGATCTCTTCGCTCTGCATTTGAGACGTTACGACAGGCACTTCTTCAGTGACTACGTTCGGCACCCAAACACGACGCGATGCAGCCTGAACTCCGCAATTTGCAGCCGGTGCATACGATACACCTTGTCCAGCAAACGACGAGCTTCCGCAGCCCAAGGAGCTTCCGCAACCACTGACCATAGCGGAACTACCGCAACCACAACCGGTCGCAACGGACGTTCCGCAGCCACAGTTGCGAGCGACAGCGGCGCCACAACCTGATGAACATCCGACACTCGACGAAGCATACGCGGTCGTGCTTCCACAACCACAGGCGCTACCGCTCGTATAGGATGGTCCACCGACCGTTCCGTTATAAGTAGAAACCGGCGCCGAGATCGGTGCGACTTCTTCAACTACCAACTCCCAATGCCCATAATCCTTCGTCACAGTCTGTGAGGAGTAAACAGGTACCGCTCGCTGAACAACGCGTGTCTTCGTCACTGGAACAGCATTAGTAACCGTTTGGACTTTGGTCTGCTTCTCTGTTTGAGGAATATAGACAGTATAGGTGAACTCTTGATCGCGTAGCGTTGCAACACGAACAGTGTATTCTTCTGGCACTTCGACAACTTCAGGAACCTTGACCGTGTAGTTCTCACTGACTTCGTTCCAAACCGGAACGCTCACAGTCAAGTCAACAGTCTTTTCGTTCGTTTCTGGAACTAGCACAGTGTATTCAACTGTCTGAGTTTCGGTCTTGGGCGTCATTACCGTACGCGTTCGGTAGTTTTGCGTCTTGACTGGAACTGTCTTGTAAACAGTCTTTGTTCGGTAACGCGTTTCGGTCTGCGTTTCAGTCGCAGGCTGAGCCACGGTTTCAGTGACGAATTGTGATTCCATAACCACGCGATAGCCCGTCACAGGTTCACAAATAGATTGCGTTGCGGGGATCGCTTGGGCTTGCGGGACGTAGCCACCGTCGGCTGTTATTGCGCCGGAGCCGTAGTAGTTGGATACCGTCGGAGCAGCTTGCAGGCTGTATTCAATCGCTGGCGCAGCATACTGTACTACGGGTGCAGAATAAGCCACGGCAGGAGCGTAGTTCATGGCTGGGCCATATCCACAGGCAGCCGCCGGTGAAACGGCGGCAACGCCGTACCCACCTCCGCGATGGTGGCCGAACAATCGACCATGACGCCCCGCTGGCTGGCATGGATCAGAGCAACCGCCGCAAAAGTGCCCCGCAACGGCTAGCTGGGACAATCCCAGAGCCATTGGCACTACGGCTGCAAAAATTCGAGTTAGCTTCATCAAGACGATCTCCAAGAAGAACAATAATTGTCGACCCACATTGCCATGGGTGTACATGTACAGAATATACCGGTTGCGCAAGATATTAGTCCTAGACTGTCTATTTGCAACGGCCGCCATGGATGTCTAAGACATAAAACAACGAAAAATTGCTCGCAAAACTCGTTCGCTCAAAAATCGTGCGTGGTCGAAAGTCTGTAAAGCAACTAAATTGGGTTTAGGACGACAGCAGGCAGACAAAAATCCTAAAAAGGCCTGTTGATTTGCCCAAACACAACCGAACAAAGCTTGGCTTTCTTTTCAACCATGGCTCCCAGTTTGAAGTATCTCCGCATTGCACTTGCCGCCGCTACACTCACCTTCGCAGTGCCATTAGCTGGACAGGAACCCGCTGCATTTCCACCCCGCGTATCGCGTGTCCAAATGAAGTTGGTTGTAGATGGCGAGGTCGTCGATGTCATTGAAAAAGGCGACCTGCTGACCGTACTGGAAGAACGTGAGGAAAATTTTCTAGTCCGCACCTTCAATGGCCGCAAAGGCGTCGTTGCCAAAGCTAACGCAGTTGCAATTCCCGAGTCAGCAGATATCTACTCAGAACTAATTACCGACCGGTCGGACGATGGTCGACTCTACACCCTGCGAGCCGGTGCGTATTGGGAACAGGGCAAACAAACAGAGGCTCTAGCCGATTTTAATCGAGCTATCGAACTTGGTTACACTCAAGCTCACGCATATGTTTCGCGAGCTCTTTTTAATGCAGCGATTGGAGAATACGAAAAAGCAGTCGAAGATTACACAGTTGCAATCGAGAAAGAGCCTGACGTCGTATCGCATTACGTGAACCGCGCTGCTGTTTACATGTCGATGTCAAATTTTGCAAAGGCTGTTGAGGACTACAACCAAGCAATCAAACTGGCTGCTGAAAACCCTTCACTTTATCAACAGCGAGCAGTCGCACATAAAGCAAAACTGGACCTGAAAGCGAGCGTTACTGATTTTTCCAAGGCAATCGACTTGGACGGGAAACATATTCCGTCGATCATGGGACGCGGATTCGTATACTTTCAAATGAGCGATCATAAGGCAGCCATTGCCGACTTCGCAAAAGTAATTGAACTGAACCCTCAAGCGGCGGTAGCATTTAACAATCGCGGTTACAACTTACAACAAATTGGCCAGGAGTCAGAAGCATTAGCCGATTTTGACAAAGCGATCGAACTTGCACCAGAGTATGGACTTGCACATCAAAACCGTGCATGGATCCTGATTACTGCCAAAGACGCTAGTTTGCTCGACAAATCGGCAGCACTTACGTCCGCGTCAAAGGCTTGCGAACTATCTGAATACCAAAATCCAGGTGACCTCGCGGCGTTGGCCGCTGCAGAAGCCGCCAACGAAGAGTTTGCGAAAGCGATCGGCTTACAAGAAAAAGTCGTCGCAATGGTCGGCGATGAACAGAAACCGTTTGCGGCCGCGATCCTAGATCTCTACAAGAACGAAAAACCGTACGATGCAGCAGCCGCGTTGGAAAAGGTAACAGCTGCCGCAAACAAGTGACATCTGTCTAACACTCTTCGTTGCCGAACTTAGAAGCCGCGGCGATATTGGTAATGATAAGGGTGCGCGCTGCGGTAGTAAACCGGACGCGGTGCATACATTGGTTGGTGAACGATGACCGGCTGCTCTTGGACAATCACTGGCGATGGTGAAGAATAGGTCGTCACCGTGTTGGTGTTGATTGAGCCTAGGTTCTGCATGGCAGCGATAACCACATCGCTGACCCCTTGCTGGTGCATCAACAGCACTTCATTCACTTCTGGACGCGATTGAATTCCGTTAGACTGAATCTGGTTAATGATAACGCCATCGTTGACACCGCTACGTGAAAGTGTGATCACATCAGCAATCGTTACGGGCTTGCGACCAACAACGGTCGTGGTTGTCGTCGAAGGATAGTACGTCACAGGTTGTTGAACAGTAGACCGATAAACGGGAGGCTGCTGATAATACGACTGTTGCTGGCGGTCTTTTGTGTGTCCAAGAACGCCACCGGTAACCGCTCCTACAGCGCCACCGATCAGAACACCCTCGATCGCCTCGTCATTTTGATGACCAACGATTCCTCCGATTACCGCACCCGCAACTCCGCCGAGCGTGGCACCGTTCTGCGTTCGGGACTGAGCATGAGCGTGTGCCGCAAGCGAACTTACAAGGCATATTGCCGACAATGTGAAACGAAGTGATATAAAAGTACGCATCCATGCAACTCCGAAACCGCAGAAACCAAAGCCAAGGAAGATCCACGTCATTTTTTAGCAATCGGCGTTCGGCACGTCGAGACTACATCTCCACATTGCTTTTGGCAGACCTTTATGGCAACCGATCTCAAGATTTTTTAGCATGCAAATCAACGGCAGTTTGCAGCGCACTTACCTCGTCGACAAATGCGACTATTCCGTCGAACTCGCCTGCTTCTCAACTTGATGTGTTATTTCCATCAGAACGCTACTGAAGATAGCTTGCGCCTGTTCCAATTGATCTTTCGATTCGCGAAGTATGATCCGTGGTTGCTCCACACTGACGCCTTGTGCATTTTCAATCACGGCCAACGACAACCGATCGGCGCAAGATGCGAGCTGCCCGATTACGTAACGTCCTGCATTTGCCGACGCGTTCAAGGATTCCAGTTCGGATTGCTGCGCCGTCTGTCTCGCACCTTCCAGAACTGGAGTCAGAACCACCGCCTTGTTATGGTTTTTCGAAGGCCAAAAGGCGACTACGCACAATAAAACGGAAGCAGAAATTGCCCACGGCACTACTCGCTTGCCAACAACTTCCCTCTTTGAAGCTATCTGTAGTGAAGAGTCCGCGTGCTGTGCTTGGCTGAAAATAGCCGCCGAAAGCTCCGGCACGAATTCCGCCTGTGCATGAGATCCTTGGCGGCGGCCAATCTTGTCTTCAAGCAACATACAGGCGTGGTAGAATCGAGCTATTTTTTGATCCGATTCGATCTTACGAAGCACCCACCGTGGCAACGGTCGCCCTGAATCCAGCGACGAACTGATAATCCATTTTGCGAGTAATGTTTTCATGGCCGGTTAGCATCTTTTTGAGGACGAAACTCCGACAAGTACGGTTCAAGTGTGTTCCGCGATCGATACAGTTGCACCCTAACACTCATGGCCGTCCGATTCAAGACGTTGGCTATCTCCTTTATGGTAAGGCCTTCACCATACCTCAACCACAAGGCGGAGAACTGATCGCAACTAAGCGTTTTGCGGGCGATACGCCAAATTTTATCCGCATCCTCTTCGTCAAAAGGTTGTTCGGAAGTTGGCGTTGCAAATTCACTGATGCTATCCGCCAACACCAGCTTTTCGGCTCTTCTTGCCCTACGGCAATAGTCCGTCGCAGTGCGCGTTGCAATTGTGTAAAGCCATGTCGTAAACTGAAATCGTTGGTCAAACGAATGTAGGTTTTGCCACGCTTTCGTCATCGACTCTTGAACAACATCGTCTGGATCGACGTTAAATCCTAAGAGTCGCTTTTCGAGAAACCGCAAAAGACGAGGTTGATAACGCAGAAATAATTCGCCGAAGGCTCGGTCACAGCCAGCTTGTGATTGCTCCACAAGCTGGCTGGTTGAACTCGTCGAATGAATCTTTTCGGTCAACATAGATTAGTGAGGTAGCCCAATTAGCGACTGACAAAACGCGACGGAGATTCGCATGCTCACTACAGTGGAAGATCTGTTTCGCTTTGGAGTATGTCGATGATCAGGTTTTGCGAGATTTGAAGCATGATGACCACGCTGGATTCGTTTCGCTCTACTTTGATTTTCTTTACGATGTCCAACGCTTTCTTCGCCGTCTCATCGTTCCCCAGTTGCTCTTCCAACAAACTAACCATCGCAGTCGCGCCCTGCACCAGTTGTTGCAACTGCTCGGCCTTCTTGGTATCGACGGCAGCCAAGCGGACTGCCACGTCCAGATCGCTTCCATTCTCCGTTACGTCAGCCGAAATCGCCGTCACTATTCGAGATACGTTCGCTGCTACATCGTGCTTAACCATTTGTTCTGGTAGTTCGAATAGCTGTACGCTCAAAATAGCGTCCGCATTCGAGCTGTCTTGAGGCATGGTCGTACTCGACTTTTCTACTGATTGCGCAAGAGCCGCAAGAAGCTTATCCCGGTTGGTTGTCGCATTGACGCTTTTGTTACCGGTGGCATCCGTTCGGATGGCGATATACAAACGTTGGTTGTTGACCTCGATTGAGTGGATAGTTTCCCCTTGGACTTCATCCGACTGGTAGCCAGGTGCGCCCAGCAAGAGGCCTTCGATGTTGCCAGAACTCTGACCAAGCTGCACGGACAAGCTTAGCGAATCTTCAGGTTTATCCCAATCGGTTCCCGTCAGCGTGATGGACTGCACTTCTTCAAGTGGATTAAAACCCAGGGCTTGAGTGACTTTCTCAAGCACATCGTCTTGGTCGTTACCGATTTCTTTTTGAGCTACCTTGCGGGTCGCTTCAAGTAAGCGGCTGCCGAGCGACGTGTCGGCGATTTTCTCGATGTCGATTCGAACAGCAAATTTTGCGTCATTTTGCGCGAATGTAGGCTCATAAAGCGAGGCTTGAATGGCCACTAGCATCGCGAAAACTAGTGAAATTGAACGAAGCATTTCGTCCCTCCGGAAAAAGGATACGTTTTCATAAACGGCGACAGACTTTTTACGCATGCGGCCACTCTTCCGTTACCAAAAGTTTTTGGATTTAGAGCCGCAGAGACGCTATTCGCGTTTAATGCGAGAGTATTCGTAATTCCAGAGCGATTTTTGCTAGCATGTGGAAATCGCTGATCGTTTCATACAACTCTGAAATCCTGATTACGACCAGGCTCGCGACTGGCAAACGCTTGAGCCGCGTAGTCAGTTGTTAAGACGCAGTAGCTGTGCGATCATTCTCGCTACAGTTAATCCTTGTCGTTACGAAGCACCGAGATGAAAGCCTTCTGCGGAATGTTCACGCTTCCAAATTGCTTCATTTTGGCTTTTCCACGTTTTTGCTTCTCCAACAATTTATTCTTCCGCGTCACGTCGCCGCCATACAGTTTGGCTGTGACGTCCTTGCGGAAAGGTTGGATCGTTGCTCGAGCGATAATACTTCCGCCGATAGCTCCTTGGATAGGAATTTTGAACTGGTGGCGAGGTATCGCCTCGGCCAGTTGCTCGCAATAATGTAGCGCTCGAGTGCGCGACTTATCGCGATGCACTAGATACGATAACGCGTCGACCGGTTCCTTGTTGACAAGAATGTCAACCTTAACAATATCCGTCTTCCGATATTCGATCGGCACATAATCGAATGATCCGTAACCACGCGTGATCATTTTGAGCTTGCCGTAAAAGTCGAAGAGCACTTCGCCAAGCGGCATCTCGCTGGTAACTTCGACACGTCCCGCCGAAAGGTAGCTCATCGTTTGACTATCCGAGCGATGCTCGCGACACAGTTCCATAACAGGACCGACGTACTCCTCTGGAATGAGGATGGAAGCCTTAATAAACGGCTCAGTGGTCGATTCAATATTGGACGGATCAGGCCAGTAGCTGGGATTATCAACGTCAAGTGTTGAACCGTCACTCAACTGCAGTTTGTATTTAACCGAAGGCGCCGAGATAACTAACCCCAAATCGAACTCGCGCTGAAGTCGTTCTTGAATAACATCCAGATGCAACAGACCAAGGAAACCACAGCGAAATCCAAACCCAAGAGCCGCCGAACTGTCCTTCTCAAACGTCAGCGATGCATCATTGATCGATAGCTTCTCGAGTGCCTTGGTTAGATCTTGATACTCATCGGTGCTCATAGGATAGATAGACGAGAATACGACCTGCTTGGCTTTTTTATAGCCAGGGATAGGTGACTCGGCTCGACGATTTTCCAGCGTAATTGTGTCTCCAATTTCGATATCTTTGACACTTTTCACACCGGCCACGACGTAGCCGACTTCCCCAACACTTAGTTGACTGCGGGTCACAAGTTTCAACTGATTGTAACCGAGCTCGTCTACTTTATAGTCGCGGCCCGCGTGCATAAAGTGAATTATCTCGCCGGTCTTTAACGTCCCTTCGATTACTCGAATTTGCAGAATAACGCCGCGGAAAGTATCAAAGTGTGCGTCAAAGACTAGTGCTTTCAACGGTGCCTCAGGATCGCCCTTAGGCGCCGGAAGGCTTTTGACGATTCCTTCAAGCACGTCGCCGATCCCTACGCCCGTCTTAGCCGATACGGGTATAGCGGCAAAGGGATCTAAACCCAGATCTGCATCAATCTCTTCACGTACCCGTTCGATGTCGGCGGCCGGAAGGTCAATTTTGTTGATGACCGGCAACAGTTCCAGGTTATATTCCATCGCTAGAAAAAGATTCGCGACAGTCTGAGCCTCTACGCCCTGCGATGCGTCGACCACGATCAATGCCCCTTCGCAGGCCATCAAGGATCGCCTAACTTCGTGGGAAAAGTCCACGTGACCAGGGGTATCGATCAAATTCAGCAGATAATCTTGACCGTCTCCAGCTCGATACGACAGCGTGATAGAATTGCTCTTGATCGTGATACCGCGTTCGCGTTCGATATCCATCGAATCGAGCATTTGGTCATGGAACTCACGCTGCGTAACTGCTCCGCAAGCTTGGATAAGGCGATCGGCCAAGGTCGACTTGCCATGATCGATATGGGCAATAATGCAGAAGTTCCGGATGTTTTTCATACAACAAGGTCAGGGGGAGAGTTAGTCGAATCGTGCTCGAATTGTAGATGGTAGCCGATGATCTCGACAGCCAACAGCGGCAATTTTGCTCGACCACGCCGCTCGAACGAGAAAAACGGATTCTGCCCAAAACCAGGTCGACTGGGAACGGCTATCTCGCCTACCACGATCGAGAGCAGAAATATCCGTTGAAGAGTTTCCGCATAATCAACTGACTTGATCAGCCGATTTTGAGCTTTCGGCCAAGCTCAACGGCCCCGTGTGCTAGCTGGTCCGAAAATCGATAGCGACTGGGCAAATCGAGCCGATGGCCTCGTCCGAGACGTAGCACTCTCGGATCCTGTTGCGTGTACTACAACGCCCCCGGGCGGAAGCTTCCAACTCCACTGAACTAGCAACTTTCCCCTCGAAACCAAAGCTTCACGCTTTGCCTCCGAAGGACACCGGTGCGACGACTGCAATGCGCGTCACGGTTTCTGCCAACTGCGGGGAAGGTGCTTAGTGCGAGGCGGTGGCAGCACTCTTGGTTGAGCTTTTACGCGAGGCTCTAGAGGTTGTCGCGGCACATGGGGCAAACGTGGTGTGACTTTTCCTCGTGGAGGTAGTGCCGACATTGAGGTGACTTTCGAAAGCAAATCCGAAATCGAAACACACCGACTTTATCGGCAGGTCATGCGACGGAATTGAATGGCGCGAAGTGAAACGAACAGCGGAGAACCGAGGACTGCGCTGAATGCTCTCACATGCACTTATCCATCAAACGCGTTGCATCTTGCCGACCAGCTTTCGAGTGGCAGAGCGAGGTAGAAATCCAACACCTGCTACCATGAGTCGATTTTTCCAACCCGGTATCACCGTGTCCTCGTTTTTACGATATCCCTGATAACCTGTTTCCGCGACGAACTCGGCGGTCATGGCCGAAGACGAAAACATGTCGAGCTTCCCCATGCCTGAATCGTTGCCAAACCCAGATTCTGTCGGGCCGGGCGCTAGACAAGTTACGTGCAAGCCGGTTCCTGCGAGCTCTTCACGCAAGGCCTCGGTGAATGACAATACATAAGCTTTGGACGCATAGTAAACCGCCATGTTGGGGCCAGCTTGATACGCGGCAATTGATCCCACGTTCAGGATGCCGCCAGTTCCACGCTTCAGCATATCGGGTAACAACAATCTGGTTAGCCGAGTTAGAGCGACGACATTGACCATAAGCATGTCGGTCTGCCGCGCAGCCGAAAGCTCCGCGAATTTCCCAAGTGCTCCGAAGCCGGCGTTGTTCACCAGTGTGTCAACGTGGATAGACTTCTTTTTCAGTTGCTCGCACAGTCCATCGACTGCATGGGAGGTCGCAAGATCGGCGGCAATGACTTCCGCCGACACGTTGTGCTCGGCACGAATCAAATCCGCAAGGTCGTGAAGTTTGTCTTCGCTACGAGCAACTAAAACCACGTTATCACCGCCGCCAGCAAATTGCTTGGCTAATTCGAGCCCAATACCAGACGATGCGCCAGTGATAAGTGTCGTTGTCATATTATGCTTTCGTTGAATTCGCAGCTTTACCGGAAATTGATCGGCCTTTGTAAATTTGTCTATAGGATGGCAACAAAGCACATTCCATACCACTTGTCAGTCAAGCACCTCCAGTTAAAAAAGCGTTTCTGCGACGCGTACTCCCTTTCAGCGCGTACAGCGAGTAAATTTTCTCTTAGTCGCACTCGTCATTGATAGAGGAATAACGTGTACACACCAACGACGCACCTTTCGCCTCCAACGCGAAATACTGCAAACACTTTTGACGCAGCGGGAATCACGCGCCCAGATGCAAAATTGTTAACCTACTATATGCTTGTCGCAATCTGCACCGGACCTGCAGTAATCGTGGCCCTTCCAGCATTGTGGTTGCGTTACATTACCCTCCTTTACCGATTTGATTCCGAAGGTGTTTCGATGAAACGGGGACTCCTGTTTCAAAAAGAAGTTCAGCTCACCTATCGCAGAATTCAAGATATTCATGTGACGCGCAACCTTTTTCAACGTTGGCTCGGTCTGGCCGATGTGAGCATACAAACGGCATCAGGTAGCGCGACGCCTGAAATGAAAATCGAAGGAGTCCTCCAAGCGGAAGAACTGCGCGACTACTTGTATAGCCGAATGCGCGGCGCTCGAGGCGATGAAGAATCGGCTCAGGAAGATTCGGAAAGGCACCCCGATCAAGCAATCGAACTGCTCAAAGCGATCCGTGACAATCTCGCGACCCTAGTGCAACAAAAAGAGACTAATTGATGTTAGGACCAAACTCAAAAGACACCGTTGTACTTCGCGCCTCGGAGTGGTGTTATCGAGGCATCTGGTCGATACTAACGCGTTTGTTTATCGTCCCGGAATCCCCTCCTACATTGCCGGTCGGCCCAAATGAATCAGTCGAGGTGTTTCGACCAAGCCACGCTTTTTTAAACTATCAGCGACTCTTTTTTTGGATTGGGTTGGTCATCGTCGATGTGATCCTCACCGCGATCTGGATAGCCATTGCGATCTGGTATCCGATCATCGGTTTACTTATCACACCTCTGGCACTGGCGCTTATCATCCTCCCCGACATACTGGTATACATTGCTATCCATCTGAAGTATGACACCACGTGGTATCTGCTTTCCGGCCGGTCGCTGCGAATTCGTCGCGGTATTTGGGTTATTCACGAAACGACGATCACGTTTGAGAATATTCAAAATGTGCATCTTCAGCAGGGACCTTTACAGCGTTACTTTGGATTCGCGAACCTGACGGTTGAAACCGCGGGCGGAGGCGGAGGCGCAGCCGCTGAAGGTGTGCGAGGGGGATCGCACCAAGGTTTACTCGAAGGCCTCGCAAATGCATCCGACATTCGAGACCTGATCATGAAGCGACTTAAAGAATCGAGGAAGGCTGGGTTGGGCGACGAACACAACGCCAAAGCCACTCCTGCGCACGCAGGTTTTTCCGTAGAATCGATTAAGGTTCTAGACCAAATCCGCGAATTGACTCAACAGTTGATCTAAGATCCAGCGATAGCAAAAGTGAATCGCCATACCGGAGCAGCAAATTGTCATGCGAGGCATCAAGAGTGGTGCTGCGAGCCCAATGTCTGATTTCTGCGTCAAGTTTGAGATTGTCGAAATGAAGGCGATGAAATGCTCGGCGCTTGATAGCACTATCGTGCGTTTGAAAAAAGAGATTCACCGATTCGCCAATTATATCATGACACGACGTGGGCCTTGAGCGACAAAGCGTATTGTTTGATCGTTGGCAGACGTAGTGATTTGTCGCGATGAGCGCAGAAGAGAGGGAAACGGCCTCTGTGTCGCTCATGATGCGCAGCTAAAGCTACCTCGGGCGAATTATTGTGTTCTGAAAGATGCCCCAAACATGCCCACTGAAGTTGCCGCATATCGCACAAGTCCAAAAGCTCAGCAGCATCGGCATTCGAAATGTGGCCGCATCGTCCTGAGATGCGTTGCTTTAAGTGAAGCGGGTAAGGACCGTCCCGCAACATGTCCTCGTCATAGTTGCTTTCAATCAAAACCGCGTCGAGAGTACCGATAATCCTTCGAAGCCCACTAAAGACATGACCTAAATCGGTCAGCAAACCAAATCGCTGCCCAGATACAACGTCTTCGATTACAAAACAGACACCTTCGATCGCATCGTGAGGCGTTCTTAACGGCTCGATACGCAGCGAACCAATCTGAAAGGGCTTACCCGAGACAAAATAGTTCGGATCACCTATGTTGCCCGTGGACCGCTTTGCGCAAGTTGCCTTCCAAGTTCTGGAGTTGGCGTAAACTGGCAGCCCGAATTTGCGATGAAACACTCCAACGCCACAAATGTGATCGCTATGTTCATGGGAGAGGATTAACGCATCGCAATCCTCGATATCATAACCATGCTCCGCCAATCGCGTTTTGGCCCTGCATCCGCTTATTCCCGCATCAAAAAGCAGCCGCGTCTCGCCACTCCGCACAAACACGCAGTTGCCAGCACTTCCTGATTGCAATGTGATAACTTCCATGGCACATCCAGTAAAAAGGTGTCAGGACTCTTTTTTCGGTCTTCCAAGTGGTCGGAGGGTCGACTGGAGCTTTAAGCGGCTTGCGGTCGACTTGGTCCATTCTTCCTGTCCATAAGGTGTACCACGTCTGACACAACGTCGGATTGCTTCCAGCTCTTTTATCGTCAACGCCGTGTTGACTCGCTGTATCCAACGTACCGTCCGTGGGATAGGCCAAGGGGAAAGTAGCTTAGGCTCCGGTTCGGGCTTTGACAACCAACGATGCAAGGAACCCCATTTCCAGTCCTGGGCCCTGGCGACCAGGCCTGCCCGCACTGCGTTTCGTTCGACATACCGGCAGACCGTCAGAAAGTGTTCGTCATCCTGCACTGGAAAGCTTTTGAAACGGCCTTGGTAAACGTGACCTTGACCAGCCGTATCGTAGTGAGCATGAAGCCGCATTGTGTGAGTCAAAGTCACCCACCGCAGTAGATTGCTCATCGCTCCGTCTTCGAGTGGTTGCAGCACAAAATGCCAATGGCTGGGCATTATCTGATAGGCAAGCATTTGACATTTGTAGCGTTCCAAACCCTCTGCAACAATGCGCTCGAATGCGTCGTAGTCTTCCGGTTTCTGAAAAATAGTGCTACAAGCATTGCCCCTGTTCAGAGCGTGATAAATCGCCCCTGCCTCATCAGCTCGCTTTGGTCTTCCCATACAAACCTCGACGATAGCTCGCGTGTGAAACGAGTCCTGACACCTTTTCCACTAGATGTGCCTGTTCTCCAGTAACTTCGAAAGGTGATACTGGCCGTATTGTGACCGGCAAGATAAAGCGGAGCAACTGGGAGCCAAAGAAAAGGCGAAACCGTCTTTGCCGCGGCAGAATTTAAATAACGAGTCCTGACACCTTTTTTAGCCGAAGCGGCCGGTGATGTAGTCTTCGGTCTCTTTTAACTGAGGCTTCGTAAAGATCGTTGATGTCTTACCGTATTCGATCAAACGACCAAGATACATAAATGCAGTGTAGTCGCTGATGCGGCTGGCTTGTTGCATGTTATGCGTTACGATCAAAACAGAATACTCGCCACGCAGTTCGTCGATCAAGTTCTCGATCTTGCCTGTCGCTAAAGGGTCGAGTGCCGAACACGGCTCATCCAACAAAAGGACCTCCGGATCGCTGGCTATAGCTCGCGCGATACATAATCGCTGCTGCTGCCCACCAGATAAACCAAGACCACTTTCGTTTAAGCGATCTTTAACTTCTTCCCATAACGCAGACCCGCGCAGACTTTTTTCGCAGACTTCGCTCAACCGTTTCTTGTTTCGCTCGCCATCGATACGAAGCGGATAAACGACGTTCTCGAAGATACTCATCGGAAACGGGTTCGGTTTTTGAAAAACCATTCCCATTCGCTTACGTAACTCAATCACGTCGACGCCGGGCGAAAATATCGAATCCCCCGAAAGAACCATGTCGCCTTCGATTCGCACGTTTCCTAACAAGTCATTCATGCGATTGACACTGCGCAGAAGACTCGATTTTCCGCAGCCACTGGGGCCAATCAACGCAGTGACTTTGCCATGCGGGATCTGCATGGCAATCTTATGCAACGCCTGCTTGCGTCCGTACCATAGACTGAAATTTCGGATATCGAGGATAGGAGTCTCTTCGAATACATCCGCATGGATGGCCGATTCGATCTCTTCACCTTCTGCAATTGCTTTTAGTCGATCCACCGAAGCTCAATATATTTTTAGGACTAGAACTGGACGCCTTGAAAACGTTTTTTCATGCGAGAACGAAGGATGATCGCGCACAAGTTTAGCATCAGGACTATTAGGATCAACAGCAGCGTTGTCGTAAAGACCATCGGCTTGGCCGCTTCACTATTCTGGCCTTGGAATCCTAACGCATAAATTTGGAAACCAAGGTGCATAAAGCTTCGCGAACCGTGGAAGAACGGAAATTCGCCATCTAAAGGCAAATCAATCGCCATAGGTAACGCGCCTACCAACATCATCGGCGCTACCTCACCAGCTCCACGAGCCATCGCCAAAATGGTGCCGGTCATAATACCAGGCCGCGCGTGAGGCAAAACGATGCGATGAATCGTTTGCCATTTTCCCGCTCCACAGGCATACGAGCCTTCCCGCAGTGAATTTGGGACCGCTGAAAGTGCCTCTTCTGTCGCTACAATGACGACGGGTAAAGTCAGAATCGCCAAGGTTAACGAGGCCCATATCAATCCCCCCTTACCAAAAGTTGGATTAGGGAGGTTCGCTTCATAGAAACCATCAAAGAACGGTGACTTAGCAATCAATGCGACAAAACCTAGCAGCGACACCAGCCAAATGAAGCCTGCAATCGACCTTCCAAAACGTCGCCACGGCCCCAACGCCATCGGTGAACCTGAGCAGGCAAAACTGACAAAGAAAGCAACAACCGATACAGCCGCAACAACCCCAAGCATGAGATACCATGTTGCCGGCGGCCAAACTGCGATTCCAGCTTTGTCGGGGCCGCCATCAATGTAACCACCTACAACATAGCAAAAGAATGCTAACCCAAAAACTCCGTATACAACACTTGGAACTCCAGCCAAATTATTGATCGCGATTCGCAAGATACCAACAATCCAACCATTGGTCGCATATTCACGAAGGTAAAGCGCCGCTAAAACGCCAAACGGAACGACCATTAACGCCATGATCATCGTCATGACCACAGTTCCCCAGATCGCGGGAAAAAACCCGCCTTCCATCCCAGCTTCGCGTGGGTTCGCACTAACGAACTCGTACCAACGACTGCCGAAAACTCGTAACTTACCAAGCAAGGTCAACTGATTTGGCCGGTACGCACGTACAATCTCAGCCACTTCGATTTCCGTCTGTTTCGCCGGAGCAACATGCCAAGCGTCGTCGATCCGGCTGACATAACCAATTCGTTCGCCGTCTTCGGTTGCCGCAACGACCCACCAAACGTCGTTACCGATTTTAGAAGCGGTTAGATCTGCGTTCAGATCAGCTACCTTCCAGCCCAACTTACTGACGACCTCTTCTAACAGCTCCGGTGCAATCGCTGCATCATTGTTATCAGCATCCGCTTCTTTATCGAACTCCAATGCTGTTGCGGCATCAAGTTCGGTTGCGTTCATTTTCACATACGAAGATCGCATCTCCGCTTCAATCTCAATGATTTTCTCATTGACTTCAATCTGCTTCAGCGAGATAGAGGTCAAAACCTCTTTATAGCGAGCAATTGCCTCCAGACAGGTCGGCGGCAAATCCGCAAACACTTTGAAACGATCTGCACTTTCCGTTTGGAAAGTTTCGATTTGCTCCAACGTCTCCGCCTTACTGCGAGCGAATAATGCATCCAGCTTTGCTTTTAGCTCTTCAGATACTGTTACATTTTGCATCAGCACGTTGAACAATGCATTGAGTTCGGTTTGTTGGGCCTGAGCAATACTAACAGTCACCCAGTCGGACTCTTGCTCAAAAACTGAATCAATAAACAGCACATTGAAATCTAATTCGGCTTGTCGCAACGCCAGCCGCGCACGCTTTAGCTCGCGATCATTATGCGCAAGCTCCTCTTGCAAATCTGCCAACTGTTCAGGCATAGTTGCGATCGAGGCTGAAGCAAGCTCGAACGCGTCCCAAATCGTCTGCGGCGACTTTCCAATAAGCCATAACTGCTGCGCATTCTGTGGCAAACCTGCACTGTCCGGCAGAACCTGCATCGCGCCTTCGTCATCGACGTACTCCCAATGTTCGCCTGCACTCAGTGGCGTACCATCCATTACGCTCTGATAAAATTGCGAGGAAACTCGTTGAGCGTTCTGGGTAAGCGACGCATTGATTGAGTTGGCCTCCTCTTCGGATAACGCCAACTCTTCGGTCGCATATCCTTGTAATGTTGCCAGCAAGCCCTGTGCTTCAATGAGTGTCTGGTACTTAGTTTCCGTGCTGGGAGAAAACTTCTCATGAAATGCGCTTGGAAAGCCGTAAAATCTTCCGGAGTGTAGACGCTCGACCACCCAAACTTGCTCGGGATAAAACGCCTCCGTAGAGTTCTGTTCGAACTCGTTCAGATAATCAAAATGCTTTCCGGAAAGTTCAAAGTTTCCGACTCGAAGGTATACGCGTTCTGCCAGTTCATTGGGAGAACTTCCCAATCGGTCGAGGGCCTTCTGTCGGGCAGGCTCGCTGAGAGCCCCCAGTTGCGTTGCTTCATAGGAAAACGAATCGATTTGTTGCGGTTCGCCAGCTGTCATCCCGCCGTCGTGCATTGGGTAGATGGCAAACAAAGCTGGCCAGAACGTCAGCATTCCGCGATAAAAAACGAATGTTAGAAGCGCAACAATCATTCCGATGGCGACGACGAGCATGCCACCGGTTAGCCATACAAATGATTCTCCACGAGCAAGCACCGTGAGGCCAGATTGTACTGGACGGTGTGTACGCGCTACATGAACCGGTATAACCTCGCTCGTTGCATCGCTCACCGGATTCAAGCCTGCTGCAGGTTGGATGCTGGTCATAATTGATACGACCTCTTTCGAAAACGCATGCGAACAAACTCGGCTAACGTATTGGCAACCAGTGTAAAACAAAACAGAAGCAATGCGGCCAAGAAGAGCGTATGAAAGTGGGCTGATTCACGCGCCGCTTCAGGCAACTCTGTCGCCAGCGTTGCGGACAATGTTCGGTAGCCGTTAAACGGATTCACATCCATAACCGGTGTGTTGCCCGCGGCCATCAGTACCACCATCGTCTCACCTACGGCGCGACCGAAACCAATCATTATTCCACCAAAAAGGCCACTCATCGCAGTCGGCAGTACGATCCTCGTAGTTGTTTGCCATGCAGTCGCACCACAACCCAGCGAAGCCGATCGCAGATGCTGCGGGACCGCTTGCAAGGCATCTTCTGCAATCGTGTATATGATCGGAATAATTGCAAAACCGAGGACGCTACCTACCAGCAGAGCGTTGCGTTCTTGGTAACTTCCAAAAAATGTGCCGCGTGGGTCAAAACCACTGGAAGTCAATACGGTAGCAAGGAGTGCAGCCAGCCCGACTGTTGCCAGACAGCTCAACAAATACCGAGCGACCATCAGAATCGAGAATGGTTTCGCTCCCCAATCCCGTGCGACCGGTCGCAGCAATCCTGCCACAACTGTCACCGAGAGGTAAGCAACGAGCAACATTGAGATGGGCAACAGCAGCATGAACCAGCCTGGCCATGCAGATGCGTCTTGTGCATCAAGCCACCAGATTAGCGACCTCTCAAAAAGCAGGCGTTCCAATGGATTCGCAATAACCCAAGCGGCATAAATACCTAAGGGCACAACGAAAACCATGACCGTCGTGCGGAATCGTTCCAATCGCAAGTAGATCTGTTGTGGCAAAAGAAGCCACAGATTCCCAACCAAACCCAAACAAAAAATCAGTGTAAAAAAGGAAAGTAAGATGGCAAATACATTTTCACGAAACAGACTTGCGAGCACCAACGCCGCGATAAAGCCTAACACAACACTGGGTATGCCTGCCATCAACTCAATCACGGGCTTTACGCGATTCCGAACAGGGCGACTCAGAAATTCGCTGCTATAGATTGCCGCCATTAGTGCTAGAGGTACAGCGATTAGCAGCGAGTAGAAGGTGGCCTTTAGCGTTCCGAAAATTAGTGGCAGCATGCTCAGCTTGGGTTCAGCATCCACGCCTGCTGAACTGCTTTGCCAAATCGAGACGGGTTCGGAGTATCCTTCGTACCATATCGGAGAGAAGAAGGATTTTAGCGAAGCTTCAGGGTAACCGAGTGCTAGGTTGTAAAGTTGCAAATTGTTACCTGCTAAGACACCAATCTTGTCCTGCTTCGGCGATATCCAGACTTCAGTGGCACTGCCGCTAACGTCAACTTGCTGCTGATCCAAAACGGTTGTAGTCGGTACATAGCTCACCTGCAACTGATTGTTCTCTTGAAGAGACACAAACAATCGAGACCCAGACGACGCACCTAGCTTGACAACAGGGGAATCAGCAAAATCGAAACGATGCGCCGGCACGAACTTGTCGGTTCGCAAGCTATCTTGAGCGTTCTCCTGCTGGGCAAGAAATGTTCCCACGACGGTACCAGAACTTGTACCCAACAGCATGGTGTTATCACCTAACAACGGCACAGCAGTTCGTATCGTCATTTGGGAATCTTGTTCTGGCCATAGAGATTCAACGGCAGATAGCCAGTTTGGCGGCGCATCAGAACTAATCTTGAATCGATGCGCAGCACCGTTCTCCAGCCAGACTGTAGCAGAATCACCTCGTTGATGGACCAGTATTCCGGCGCAGTCATCAGAAATTAAATCCGTTGGGAGCGGACACGACGTATGTTCCCAACTGACCGACTCATCTCCTGTAAACTGGTTCCGCTTCGTATCAATCGTGCCTGCCACAAACTCTGTGTCCGTGACCGCGGCGAAAACTGCCTCCGTCGATTGGTCGAAACTGCTAAGTAACTTAGGTGGCAGCGAGTCTATGCTACGAATCGGCGAACCGCTGACCGATTGAGGTTCCGAAGCTGCCACGTCGCTGACCCGTTGTCGCCGGATCAGTTGTCCGGCCAAAATTCGATAAGTTGAATCGCCATTCAAGACCACTTCCGAGACAACCCCATTTTGAGGGCTCAACGCTTCGGCGACTTCGTCCGGTAGTTCATCGTGCTTTAAGAAAGTCGTTTCGTACTTGATCGAGAACTGCTGAAGGGTACCATCCGAACGACCGAGCATTAAACGATCGCCACTTCGATCTCGGAGCGACGCCGTCAATTCGGCAGTTGGCTTGGTCGAATTGGAAAACACAGCGAGCAGTTGCTGGTTATGCACAGAACGACAAACCAAGTCACCTTGGCTGTTCATGAACCAAACGATCTCGCCGAATTCATCGATACCACTGTGGATAATGGGCACGCTCGCAACGGATTCAAGCTGCGAGGCTAATTCCGTTGTTCCATCTTGACCATCCCTATCTAAAGGAACAACGGTGGCAGTTGGGTCAATGGATGACTTGCGCAGGAGCGGCAAGACATTTGAAACAAGTACAAGCACCACCAGCATCACGGAACCGATTGTGGCAATACCACCGATGGTGATGACTTGCCTAGCAATCTTGTCTGATAGCGCGACCTTCCATGACGTCTTCAGTTTTCGGCGAGTTTTCGCTGGCTGATTCGTTTCAGTCACCTAGATTTACTCGTCTGTTGGGTTCGTGTTTATTTTCAGTCGTGGACGGTAGGTCCATGACCGAAGCTTACTTAATGATTCCCACTGATTTCAAAGCAAGCTCGGCAGTTTTTGCATCGACAGGGAAATAACCGTCTTCGATAACGA
Source organism: Njordella aestuarii (assembly GCF_056494165.1). NCBI lineage: Bacteria > Pseudomonadati > Planctomycetota > Planctomycetia > Pirellulales > Pirellulaceae > Njordella > Njordella aestuarii. The sequence continues at coordinate 3,119,770 of NZ_CM151397.1, read as the reverse complement.
TTTGCTGCCCTTCTTTACTGTATATGAATTTGATAAATTCCGTGCGCAGCGTATCAAGTTTTGTGTTCGGCTTGTGGTTTACAGTCAACAACAAGTATCGAGCGAGCGGATAGTCGCCGGAAGTAGCATTTTCGGGTGTAGGTGCAATCGCCTTACCGCCTTCTTTTTTCATAAGCGGGACCGCTTTGACGGCTGCGGTCTTGTAACCGATGCCGCTGTATCCGATAGCAAACTTGTTTTCACCAACAGATTGGACAACGGTTGCACTTCCAGCTTGCTCGTTCACTGTTTCGGCATAGTCACCATTTCCGAGCGCAACTTCCTTGAAGTAACCGTACGTCCCGGACGATGCATTGCGGCCGAACATGCTAATTTTTGCGTCTGCAAAATCGCCGGTCAGCCCCAATTGCCCCCAAGTCGATACTGGCTCAGTGGCCCCCAGTTTGCGGGTCCGCGAAAAAATCGCGTCGACTTGCTTCATGGTAAGCGATTCAATCGGATTATCGCGGTGTACGTAAACGCCTAGCAAGTCAATACTCGTTGGAAGCGCGGTTGGTTTGTAACCGAATTTGGCTTCGAACTGTTCGATTTCGCTGCCCTTTGGATCGCGGCTCATTGGACCAAACGAGGAGGAACCTTGAATCAAGGCTGGCATGGCTGTTGAAGAACCCGCACCTTCCACTTCGGCTCTTACACCTTTGTAATACTCGCGAAACTTTTCGGTCCACTTCTGCAGCAAGTTATTCATCGAGTCCGACCCGACCGTCTTCAACTCGCCCGACACGCCGATTGTCGGCTTGTAGCTAGCGAGCTTCGGATCGACCTGGACCTGAGCCGCTAGTGGGCTGACCAAAAGAGCACTCAGCAACACAACACTCAATATTCGCAACATGCGGTTAAAACCTGTTTTTCGAGGATCTGGAGGGCTAGCGATTTTTCAGAGTATGTAATAGGTAGTCTGCCAGGACTGCGGATTCCAATCGCAGACCGCGCGGTGGGCGGAGCTCAAGCTATAGGTTTGAACGTTCTACCGTCCGCGATGGGGCCCATTTTCCGGAAACCATATGAAACCGCCATGTCCGAAGTGTTAACAATTCGTTAAGAAATTCGCTAGCTTAGGACCAACTGCGGGCAGGTCGGCCAGCGGCACTCGCTCGTGATTCGCGTGGAGAGGTTGCCAAAAGCAGGAATTTCGCCACAATTGGACCTTCCCGAACCGAGAAATCAGGCGGTTTTTGAGGACGATTTTGGTCCCTACGCTTTCTCCATCCTACCAGCGAAAACGTTCTAGGCATTCATTATATATGGCAAACATTAGTGAACTTTACAATCAAGCTGAAAAGCTGAAGGACAGCGGCGATCTCGAAGGTGCCGCTGCACAGCTAGAGTCGCTGCTCGTTGAAGATTCGAGCCATGTGTTGAGCCACCTAGCACTTGCTAAGATCTATACGCAAATTGGCAAGCATGAGCAGGCAGTCGCTCATGGTGTACAGGCGTGCGAGCTGGAGCCCGACGACTGGTTCAACTTTACGGCGCTCAGCATGACATATCAAAAAGCCTGGGCGGGAACGCAAAATCAGGACTACATTCGGTTGGCGGAAGAAGCGCTCGCTCGCTCTCGAATGCTGGAACAAGCCTAAATCGTGTAAGAGCAGCTTGGCTGCCACTCTCATCGTAACACCCTAGAGATCACCCTCTAGGGTGATTCAGCGCAGAAGAAGAACGTGACCGGCGTGGCCTATTCGTCTGACTAGGCTACGCAGTTTTCTGGAATCGCCTTCGCAGGCATTGTGAACGACTCCCAGAAATCGATTTAATATTCCTTGAGCCGCGAAAATTGACGGAGCTAGCCCCTAGAAAATATTCTTGGGTGTTTTGAGCTCTCCTTCTACAGTCGATATGCAAAAGTAAGTCCCAAGTTTGCAATAATGGATCGCTCAACCATTTGTTGGGAGCAAAAGAAGTCTCGAGCAATTCTAATGGAATACGACTAGCGATCAACCTGCAGAAGTGATCTGAACTGTGCATCGAGCGTGACACATCCACAATGTGTCACGCCATTAATTGCCCGAACAGGATGCGTCTCGCTAAGTGAGTTTGGCAAATCTACAGCGACAACTTCAACTCACGGATGCGATTAGTGACCACCATGTCCTGAATCACCATGGCCAGAATCTGAATGGCCGTCGCTACCATGCGCATCGTCAGCATGGGCGTCGTGAGTATCGCCGTGGCCTCCCCCGTGCGCATCCGCTTCACCATGACCACCGCCATGGTCGTCACCGTGTCCGCCGCCATGGTCGTCACCGTGTCCGCCGCCCTGGTCGTCACCGTGTCCGCCGCCATGACCGCCGCCGTGTGCTTCAGCCGCCTTGGCAGCAGCAATCTTCTCTTCGACTTCGGCCGCGAGCACTTCGTGTTCGGCGCGTCGAGTCATCACGATTTTAGGACGGTTTTCTTGAGAGGGAGATCCGAAAGTCCATTGCAGCCGTTCATCGACTGGTCGCATGTCTGTGATCAGCACTTCGTCAACGGTAGCGCCGCCGACGGTTTGTATCATAATGTCTAACAGTTGTTGCTTCAGGTCTACGAGCAATGGATCGCTGAGTAAATCTACGGGAACTTGTCGTAGATGTTCTTCAATCGCTTGACGAATCTGGTACTTATTCAGATCGATCAGTTGCCGAGATTGCATGCGATGATTCAGTGGCGAGAGCGAATGGAGACGTAGCCGAATGGGCCCGATTGAATCGCTGCTTGCTAGATAGAAGTCGCCCAGGTCAACCTCGCACGAAGCGTTGATTTTCGCTTGCGAAGCTTCCATGCGGATCATAGCAAGGATTGCTCCATGCAAGCCAACCAATACGATGACCAGCAGGGCGATCCAATATCTTTTTAGCTGTTCAACCATAGTCGTTTACTTGGATAGTAACTTCCGAACTGTGCACTGGTGTCTGAGCAATCGTCAGAATTGCCGCAACCATCGAAATTGGTAATAGCCCACTTCCGAGCCGTCGTGCATGCTGTTTGCCGTAGGGCAGCGGTTATGGCAACCTTACAACCGTTCCAATCCGTATATTGCGCGAATTGGAGCAGTCGGTTTGTACAGTTTGCACGAAACCTGTAGATATGTAGGTCACACAAAGCGAGGGGCCAGGGAAGTTGCAAAAATCTTTTGAACTGCGATTTGCTTACTTTTTGACTTTCGAACGACTTCAATTCCCTTATCATTCTGAGAATGGATTACACTCTCCTACGCGTTTGAGCGGCGGCAAGCAAACGTAGGTGACTAAAACTGATTCGCAATTTTGTTTGCAATCACATACCAATTGTTAGAAGGGCTCGAATGTCGATCCAAGTTACGCTGCACCATAAGACTACATATTCTTACGATCGTTCCATTTCTCTGGGGCCTCAGACTGTCCGCCTCAAACCCGCCCCGCACTGCCGGACACCGGTGCTGAGCTATACACAGCAAGTTACGCCCGGCGACCATTTCTGCAACTGGCAACAAGATCCACAAGGAAACTATGTTGCACGATATGTCTTTCCAGAGAAGACGGATCGGTTTGAAATAAATGTGTCGTTGGTCGCCGATATGGCTGTGATCAACCCCTTCGATTTCTTTGTGGACGAAGAAGCGGAGGAATATCCGTTTGCCTATGACCCGAATCTCGCAGCGGATCTTGCGCCTTTTTTGCGTCTTGAGAAGCCGACGCCACTGTTCGAAAAATGGATGAAGTCAGTTGACCGAAGCAAGCGACGAACGACCGACGTTCTGGTCATGCTGAATCAACGACTTCAGAGTGAGATCTCTTATACAATCCGCATGGAGCCCGGCGTTCAATCGCCCGAAGAAACTTTAAAGCTTAAACGCGGGTCATGTCGCGACTCGGCTTGGTTGATGGTTCAAATTCTTCGGTCGCTCGGTCTCGCCGCACGTTTTGTGAGCGGCTACTTGATCCAGCTGGCTCCAGATATCAAATCACTAGACGGCCCCAGCGGTCCCGAAGTTGACTTCACCGATCTTCACGCTTGGGCAGAAGCCTATGTTCCAGGTGCCGGGTGGATTGGCATGGATCCAACCAGCGGTTTGCTCTGTGGCGAAGGACACTTGCCACTCGCGTGCACGCCGGAGCCAGCGAGTGCCGCTCCGATCAGCGGTGGGTTGGAAGTCTGCGAAACAACCTTTGGTTTCGACATGAAGATCTCACGCACCCGCGAAGATCCACGCACCACAAAACCATACTCCGACCTGCAGTGGCGTCAAATCAATGATCTTGGTCATCAAGTTGATGCTCAGATGAAATCGATGGATATGCGAATGACGGTCGGCGGCGAGCCAACATTCGTTTCAGTCGACGACATGGAAGGTGCGGAGTGGAACGGTGCCGCTGTGGGGCCGACCAAGCGTAAGTTGAGCGCCGCTTTAGTCAAACGTCTGCGTCAGAGATTCGCGCCGGGCGGAATGTTGCATTATGGTCAAGGCAAATGGTACCCTGGTGAATCACTACCGCGTTGGGCTCTCGCGTGCTTCTGGCGCAAAGACGGCCATCCGATGTGGCACGATGAATCGCTTATAGCCGACGAGAGTCGCGACTATGGAATCAAGTACAAACAAGCTCGCCGATTTTCGAAGGAACTCGCACGCAGTTTAGGCGTCGACCCCGCGTGGTTAATGCCAGCGTACGAAGATCCGCTGTACTACATTTGGCGAGAACGCAAACTACCGGTCAACGTTGATCCTGCCGATCCGAAGCTAGACGATCCCGAGGAACGCGCTCGGATGGCCAAAGTCTTCTCGGGAGGAATGTCCGAACCTGTCGGTATCGTCTTGCCACTAAAACGACAGTGGCAACAAGCTCAACAACAGCAGTCTCGCAGTTCCCATTACCATTGGATGAGCGGTCCATGGCCCGTTCGACCGGAACAGTTGTTCTTGCTGCCGGGCGATTCACCAATTGGATTGCGGTTGCCATTGGAATCGCTGCCACACCAAGGTGCTAATCCCGAACCAGACCTATACCCGATGGATCCGTTCGAAGCGCGCGAGCCGTTGCCGACGCAGACGATGCTGCAGAAACGCGTGCGCCGCGGCGAACCAGTTTCGGTCGAAGATGCTGCCTCAATTCACGAGCCGCAACTAAACATAGCCGGCGAAACGCTTGGTTATGCAGATTCCTACTCCGCACTCGATGAACCTCTTCCATACGAAGAACCTACACACAATTCAAATTATGAAGTCGATGACAGCAGCGGCGAGATTCCGTACCCGAAAGACCCTAGTAAGTATCCGGTAGTAAGAACAGCGCTGTGCGTAGAGCCTCGTGAAGGCCGCTTGTATGTCTTCATGCCACCGCTCGAGCGATTAGAAGATTATGTCGAATTGTTGGCCGCCGTTGAAGCGACGGCCGACCGTTTGCGCATGCCCGTGGTAGTCGAAGGATATCTTCCGCCACTCGACAACCGCATAGGGTTTTTCAAAGTCACGCCTGACCCCGGTGTAATCGAAGTCAATGTTCAACCCGCATCGACTTGGGACGAACTGTGCGAAATTGTAAATGGGGTCTACGAAGACGCTCGACAATGCCGGCTTGGGACCGAAAAATTCGACTTGGACGGCAAGCATACTGGGACAGGTGGTGGAAATCATATCGTCATGGGCGGTGCAACTCCGTCCGACAGTCCATTCTTGCGTCGCCCTGATTTACTGCGCAGCATGATCGCTTATTGGATTAATCACCCATCATTATCGTACGTTTTTGGATCACGTTTTTGTGGCCCAACCAGCCAATCTCCCCGCGTCGATGAAGGTCGACGCGATGCGATCTACGAACTTCAGATTGCGCTTGAGACGCTGCCTGATCCGAATATGAACGTGCCGCACTGGTTGGTTGACCGCGTGTTGCGAAACTTGCTGATCGATTTAACAGGTAATACGCACCGGGCGGAAATCTGCATCGACAAACTATTTTCACCGGACAGCTCAGCTGGGCGATTGGGTTTGGTTGAATTGCGAGCCTTTGAAATGCCACCGCATGCTCAAATGAGCTTGACGATGCATTTGCTGTTGCGATCCCTGATGATCATGTTCTGGAAACGTCCTTACCGAGAGCGAGTAGTTGAATGGCGTGAGCAACTCCACGACCGTTTCATGTTGCCGCACTACCTGAGAGAAGATCTCTTTGCCGTTATCAACGATCTGCAACGAGATGGCTTGGCAGTCGATCCAACTTGGTTTGAACCACATTATGAGTTCCGCATGCCGATCATAGGAACTGTGACTTACGATGGCGTTCAGATCGAATTACGACAAGCGATCGAGCCGTGGTACGTGCTGGGCGAAGAGCCGACCGGTGGTGGAACCGTGCGCTATGTCGACTCGTCAGTTGAACGCTTGCAGGTAAAGGCAACTGGGCTCGATCCTTTGCGGCACCAGATTTTGGTCAACGGTTTTGTTTCACCGCTACAAAACACCTCGGTGCCTGGACAATATGTCTGCGGAGTTCGCTATCGAGCTTGGCAGCCACCAACTTGTTTGCATCCAACTATTCCAGTGCATACGCCATTAGTCGTCGATTTGTTGGATATCCGTTCGGGAACTTCGTTAGGTGGTTGTACATATCATGTCGCGCATCCGGCTGGTCGAAACTATAGTACGTTTCCGATTAATGGACTCGAGGCAGAGGCTCGCCGAGCGGCCAGGTTCAGTACGTTCGGGACACCCGTCCCAACGCTGGTGGGGCGTCTGCCGCGTCCCAACCCGGACTTTCCGATGACGATCGACTTGCGACGCGAGTGGTCCAGTCGCTAACGTCGCCGAGCTGTTATCGTTTCGGGTTCCAATCGCGTTCCGCGAGCGTCTGTCCCGCAGGAATTTTGGCTCGATGAGAACGATAGACCTTCATTTCGATGATGGCACTTCATTCTAATGCAAGATTCGAGCTGCAGCGAGCGGGGCAATAGCCTGGCTACTCGCTAGTCGGGAAAGTACGTTCGCAGCGTAAGTTTCAGAGATTCTGGTCTGTCTCCCGCCTGCCTAGCTTGCTAAGTTCTCGCCGTGAGGTGAGAAGGAGAGCGTTTAACTGCTCAGGGCTGTTCGCTAGCTAAAACAGACGCATGAAAACTTACATAATCAATTTGGATTCAGCCACCGCGCGTTGGGATCGTGTCGCCCGGTTGATGGACGCCACACAGCTACCATATGAACGCGTATCTGCGGTTGTTGGCCGCGAACTCTCGCTTCCCATCCCAGAATTTTCAGCGGGTCAGTATCGGCTATTCCACGGTAAACGACCAAATCTAGGTCAAATCGGTTGTTATTTAAGCCATATCAAAGTGTTACGTGCATTCCTTGAAACGGATGACGCACACGCCATGATCTGCGAAGACGACATCACGCCCGAGCCTCATCTCGCCAGTGTCATCAAGTCAGCTATGAAACATCAGGACCAGTGGGATATTTTGCGTTTGTGTGGTTTTCACAACGCACATCCATTGACGGTTGCCAAGCTGAATGGTGGATATTCGCTGGCGATCAATATTACACGTTTATGCGGAACTGGTTGTTACGTTGTAAGCCGCCGCGCCGCAGAAGTGCTAGTCGAACAGATGCTGCCCATGCGAGTCCCCATCGATCACGCACTTGATCGCGAGTGGTTCTACGGACTCCGCGCAGTCGCCGTAGATCCGTTGCCTGTCGAGCAGAATCCGCCAGATATCCCGACGTCACTGCCGGCTGCATCGAATGAGAAATTGCCCGTCTGGAGTAGGTACTGGGGAGTTTTCCCGTACCGTACTTTCAACGAGACCACGCGATTTACTTTTCGATTGCGCCAGTATCTTCGCACACGCCGAAATGTAGCCAAACAACGGCACGATGCCGAACACGCAGAAGGCGTTGAGTCGAACGGCGCCTACCCAAACGCAGCGTAATGGCCGCGTAGTTTTATTGTCGGCGGTGAGTTTCTTTGCGCAATGTCGATCGTTAAGCCGCGTGCCGCACTTGGCATGTCGAAGCTATCTCAAGAACTTCAAGCTTGCCGTTTAGAGCCGAGCGCTGAAAAACGACAGACTGTGGATGAATCAGGCGTGGTAGCCAAGTGTTTACTGCGACTGCGTCGGCTCCATTCTCTTCGCAAGTTGAATTCACGACGACCAAGTCGCTCGGCAGAATCGTGACGGCGGCGCGTGGCAAAGCGGATTTAAGTTCGCCGGGAATCAAGTGAGCTTTGACGCCTGCTTCTGCACACATGCGATGCGCGTCTTTGAGTCGCATGTGGCGACTGCTATCTGCGGCCGATTCGAATAAATCAATCGCGGCAAATCGCATCACAGCAAACTGATCCCCTTTTTGAGCCAGCTTGAGAATTGTTTGCGTTTGCACTCCGTCCGACACACCAAGTTGCAGGATGGAGCCGATCGGATTTTCGAGAAGGTAAGCCCACAGAGATCGATCTCCAGCAGGCTTTGACAGTTTTCGCCAGTAAAACTTTTGGAACCAGTTCATCGCAAGGCCGAAAGTTGAGCGGGAGTTGATGTTTAAAGATCGCTGGGTCGTCACCGTGCAGACGGATGATCTATGTAGCAACGACGCTGTTTTCTTACTTCGGCATATTCGATGCGATCAAATCATACGATTACTCCAACCCGAAAACCCTTGTGCTTATCACCTAAACCTCCACGCTTACCCAATTTTCAAGATCACGATGAGGCCTGATTGTTTGCAGTAAAACGATTCGCAGTTCGAGAAACTCGTTGAGTTTAAAGACTTGATGGGTTTTGCCGGTTGGCGCGGTTCTAACTAATGCGTGGTTTGTATGTTGTCCAGCGCAAGCGATCATCCGTTGGAGCTGCTATTTCGAAGCGCCTGGTGTCCGCCATAACCTAGCGTTCACATGTCGACTACAGTTTCAGCCTCGCTTCCGCAATAACACATGTCCGTTCGCCTCCACATACAGCAAATCGTTCGTTGGATCGCACCGGAAATTGTGCGGTCGAAGAGCATGGTGCAGATTTTCCGATGCGAACGTCGGCTTGCCTATTCTGCCGTGCCTTTATTGGACGGTCTGCAGGACTTAATCGAAGCCCACGGGGAAATCGACGCTAACCATTCGTCGCAAACTCCTACCAATTTTTGTGAGCCCGTGGCGGCTAGCCTGCTTGCACCATCCACCGCATATACCGACATCTATTCGCAGCAGATGCCGTTTCAGCACGTGGTCGATGAAGTGTACGCACAGTCGACCGCCGCTCACAATCTTACAGGCCTTACGCAAGCTCGACAAACTTTTGGGCTTACCGGAGCCGGCCAAACAATTGCGGTAATCGATAGTGGAATCGCTTACGATCATATCAATCTAGGCGGCGGCTACGGTCCGGGCTATCGCGTTGTTGGGGGATATGATTTTGCGGAGAATGACGCTAATCCTTACGACGATGCGCCCGCCGGCTATCATGGCACCGCCGTAGCAGGAGTAATCGGATCCGACAGTTCGCAGTATCCTGGCGTCGCCAGCGGCGTTGACCTAGTAGCACTGCGAGTGTTCAACGACATGGGCAGCGGTTCCTTGCAGTCGGTTGAGAATGCGCTTCGTTGGATACACGACAATCGCAATAGTTTTGAACATCCGATTACAACGGTCAACTTATCACTCGGAACAACTTGGAATTCGACGCTCGTACCTAACTGGGCGACTTTAGAAGACGAACTTCTTGCGCTTCAAAATGATGGAATCTTAGTCGTTGCGTCGGCCGGGAACTCCTTCAAAACATACCAAACGCCTGGCTTGTCCTATCCCGCTGCTAGCCCGTATGTTCTGCCAGTTGCCTCGGTAGACAATAACGGCCAACTATCTCATTTCAGTCAACGTAGCGACAGCGTGATTGCCGCGCCCGGACGCGCAGTAACCACGACCGTACCCGATAGTTTGTTAGGAGCCGACGGGCGTCATGACGATTATTCGACCGTCAGTGGGACAAGTTTTTCTTCACCATATGTTGCTGGCGCCACGGCGTTGATCCGCGAAGCTTTCCAAATAGTAGGCGTCAACACTGCTAGTCTGGATGCTATCAAGAACGTGTTGTTCGATACGGCCGACAGTGTCTACGACGCGGCGACGAATGCGTACTACGACCGGCTGAACATTTCTCGTGCCCTTGATTCGATCATTCCGGACGACGTTGTAGGCAACACGGCAGTCGCAGCTCAACCACTTACAAACTCGCAAACCAGCGGCAGTGTCGACGGTTTCGTAAACTTTCTGGGCGACCAGGACGTTTATAAATGGCAAGCCACGCAGAGTGGCACGCTCGAACTGGATTTAGAGTCATCGCGACTTTCCAATTCTCAGTGGCTGGTTTTTAACAACGATGTAGCGACGATCACTTCTGCCAGTGGCAATTTGACCTTCGAAGTCCAAGCAGGACAAACCTATTCGTTCGGAGTTACAAACGCCGCTCAAATAGGTGCATACTCCGTCAACTGGGCCTTCACCAGCAATGGCGAAGGCGAAGGCGGCAGCGTCTCCCCGGCTGATGCAGTAAACCTGGGCCTTGCCATGACTTCCTCGCTACCGGTGGACGGCAGTGATTTACACGCGGTCACGACAATCAATGAAGGTACACTTACTTTTCAGTTGGACCAAGTGAGTTCTAACGCGACGTTACGTGTCTTCAATTCGTCCGGTCAAGAAATCCAAGCTGATTCGACGGTTTCGAATGGACAGCTGCGAATTGATATAGACGTTCTCGCGGGTCAGACTTATCTCGTTCAGACCAACGTCGGGAGCAGCGTAGCAACGTTGAGCTATGCGAACGCGATTGATGTAGATGGATCATCCTTGAGCGTTCAAGGTTCCATTGCGACGGATCAATGGGAGATATCGCTGAGCAATGGAATTACGGTTGACCTCGGAACGATCGAATATTCATGGCCGCAGGGCACTATCACCAATGTAGATGTATATCAGTCGGGCGGGGCTGACTCGCTGGTCGTTCACGGCAGTCAGTCGACTGAGGTTGTTTACATGTGGGCGAGTCATGGATCGCTTTCCTCAAGTGGAGTTGCACTTGAGTGGACCGGCACGGAACGCGTCGAATATAGTGGTGGTGGCGGTTTCGATCGTGTCTACGCTTATGATACCGACGGTGACGACGAACTGACGATTCGGCCAAATGAGTTTAGGCTGAATGGTGCTGGCTATGAATTTATCGTGAGCAACGCAGATCGGTTGTACGTCGACGCGTCGCGCGGCGGTAATGACCGAGCCTACATGTACGATTCGGCAGGCGATGATCGGCTAAGCATACGGCCGCAGTTTTCTAGCATGTCGAGTTCCGGATACTTTAATTATGTTACTGGTTTCGAGCGAGTGTATGCATACGCAACATCCGGTGGCAATGATACTGCTTTGATCTATGATTCGGTTGGAAATGATACTTTCAGCACCAATGGTGATATCGCTTCGATTGTAGGAAGCGGCTACTACTCGTATACGCGATACTTTGAAACAGTAGAAGCCATTTCGTCGGCGGGTGGGAATGATACCGCTGCGATATATTCACCATCGAACGCGACGAACTTCGTCGGTTCAGATTTTGTAACATTCCGTCAGAACAATTGGTCGCGCACAGCACGCGGTTTTGACGCGACGACCACTACTTTAGTAGCTGCCAGCACTTCTTCGCCTATCCCGTTGTCGACTTCTGTTGAAGTCACAGCCTATGAAACGCTGGTGGCGCAGAATGCAAACGTCGATGACAAGGCAGTGGAACAGCAATACCTTTCAAGTCCAGTGCCTCCGGTCGCAACGAACTCCGCAGGATATTCAGTTTCAGCTGATCCGGTAGATTCAGGTCTGGGAAGAGGTACTCTCGAATCGGGATCAGACGCTTATCACCAGGCCTGGGTGAATGAGACCGACGAAAATTGGTCGAATCTTCAGCAAGTTGATCTGTTGACGATCGCCTTGATGGACGAGGATCGGGAACAATTCAGCCTCGAGCAGTTCTTCGGCGAACTCGGAGCGGACGAGACTTGATGAGTTTCGATCAGTTCAGCTCCGTTCATTGTGGACGCAGCGAATTTCGAGTCTTGTTAGCCGATTGCTTGTTACTATACTAACTTTCATCCTCTCGATTCCTCGGTTTTAAGAACTCCGACTGGCTTGGAACACATCTTTGATGAACAACCTGCGTGTATTTGGGCTAAAGTTTTGCCTTCCTGTTCTGGCTATCGCATATACGTCATCCTTATTCCCATCAGAGGTCCGCGCTCAGGATTCAGCCCAAGCGAGTGTGATTGCGGATGGACTGGCGGTGATGGACACAACCGACGAGCGTCTGGATGCGACGCTGTGGATTCAGGGATCGCTTGAGTATTCGTTTGCATGTCGGCAAGCGTACACGTTGGCCAAACTGTGTGTCGACGAGCGTCTGGAAGATACTCAACGCACAGCTGCCATTGAGCAGTCAGGAGATTTCTCGGAACTGCCACCGGCGATTATTATGGACGTTGACGAGACAGTGCTCAGCAACGCTCCGTTTCAGGCTCGATTGATTGAACGCGGAATTGAGTACAACGAAACCGCGTGGGCAGAATGGGTTTTGGAAGCGAAAGCGGAAGTTATGCCCGGCGCTTCGCAATTCATTCAGTACGTTCAGGAGCGCGGCATTAAGATTTTCTTTATAACGAATCGAACTGCCGATTTGGAAGAAGCGACTATCAAGAATCTCGCGTATGAACTGCGGATCCCGGTCAGCGAGGAAGTGGTCATGTGCAAAGGCGAACGTCCAGAATGGGGTTCAGACAAGAGTTCTCGCCGCGCATTAGTATGCGGGAGTCATCGCGTCGTCTGCATGATCGGCGATGAATTCAATGACTTTGCATTTATTGGCAAGCCAGCTAGCAGCGAGCGAGTACGGCTGGGAATGCATTTGACCGAACGTTTTGCAACCGCCTGGATACTCTTGCCGAACCCCTTGTACGGCGACTGGGAAAGATCGCTTTACAACTACGACTTTGAACTGTCGACTGACGAAAAGCGTTATCTGAAATACAAAGCATTGCAAACTGCAGAGTAGCATTCACGTCTTTGCATCTGTACCATTCGTACGCTGCCTTAGCAGCCGCGTGTTGCATCGAGCATTATGCGTTTCATTTCGGCAACAGCTTGTTGCATTCCAACCATTAACGCACGAGCGACGATGCTGTGTCCGATGTTCAGCTCCTGCATTTTAGGAAGCTGCGCGACCGGTATAACGTTCCTATAAGTCAGACCATGCCCCGCATGTAGCCGTAGTCCATGGTCATTGATCGCAGCCGAAGCCTCGCGCAGTCGCCGGAGTTGAATTTCTTGCTCGTCTCGCCCGGTTGCCAGGGCGTACTGCCCCGTATGAAGTTCAACAGCACAAACGCCCAATTTTGCGGCGGCGGCGATTTGCCTTAAATCTGGATCGAGGAACAAACTCACTTCGATTCCAGCCGCATGCAATTTGTCGATCGCGGCTCGAACGCGAGTGGAATCCAAAAGCAAATCAAGGCCGCCTTCGGTAGTGACTTCTTCGCGGCGTTCTGGCACCAAAGTCGCTTGTTGCGGCAATGTATCGCAGGCAATGTCGACAATTTCAGGTGCACAAGAGAGTTCAAAGTTGTACTTAACTACAACGGTTTCTTTCAAGACACGAATATCTCGATCTTGGATATGGCGGCGATCTTCGCGAAGATGAACCGTGATGCAATCGGCTCCGCCAAGCTCTGCGAGCATCGCGGCCGCCGCGGGATCGGGTTCGTACGTCCTTCTCGCTTGCCGAACTGTTGCGATATGGTCAATGTTGACGCCTAATTCAATCATTTTCAAGCTTTTCCCGCCCAGAGTGCCATCACAAAATGCGTTGTTCGTTATATCATGTCGGCTGAAATCCGAAAGTCACGCATGCATCTTGTTTAATTCAAACGCAGTGCTGTCGGAAATGAACGACGCGGAAAGGTCGAACCTTTCCTTTTACACTTTAACCTGCTTGCAAGCTCCCGAGGTATTATCGATGGCTTACGATTATCGTCGCATTTCGAAACTGATAGATCATTCTTTGCTCGTTCCGACGATGACTCAGCAGCAGATCGATGCGGGAATTGATCTTGCAATCGCATATGACGTTGCGAGCATCTGCATCATGCCAGCGTATCACAAGCACTGTGTAGAAAGACTCAAGGGAACCGATGTCGTGCCTAGCAGTACGGTGGGCTTTCCCCATGGTGCAAATCTTACGAAGACAAAACTGTTTGAAGCAGAGCAGCTGATTGAGGAAGGCTGTATCGAGCTGGATATGGTCGTTAATATCTCGGCGGTCTTGAGCGGCAATTACAAGTTAGTCGAATCAGAGATACGGCAAATCGTAGAAATGTCGCATGCAGCAAGTCGCAAAGTCAAAGTGATTTTCGAGAACTGCTACCTGCAGGATGAACATAAAATTCAACTTTGCAAGATCTGTTGTGATTGCGATGCCGATTGGGTAAAGACGAGCACTGGCTACGGAACGTCTGGTGCGACGATTCCCGACTTGCAGTTGATGCTGGACAATGTCAGTGCTCCGGTGCAAGTCAAGGCCGCCGGGGGCGTGCGGGACTATGAGACATTGGTGAAAGTGATGGAGATGGGTGTGACGCGTGTTGGAGCTTCGCGTACGGCTGAAATGCTCAATCCAGCACGCGAGCTCGCTGGACTTCCCGCCGTGACGGTGGGTGCGGCGTCGCCTGCAACCTCGTATTAGTCGACTATCCTTTCCAGTCAGTTCTTTCCAGTCAGTGCCTCAGACTTATTTGTTTGAGGCACTGCTTGCTCGGCAAGCGTGTAAGTGTCCATAACGAACATTCGCGGTTACCCTCAAGGCTGCGGCTGTCAAACTCTGGAACTTGAGTGTAATTAACGCTTCTCGCTGATTTTTTAAAAGGCGTACGTCGCGATCGTTTGAGCTGTGAATCGTTCGCGAATCAGCACCTTCTTGCGAGATGTAAAATCCTTCCAAATTAGCGATCTACTGCCAAAACGCTACTTAGGCTGCACTTTGGGGTATAATGAGATTGAAGTCTGTTGGCGGTTTTGTCGCGACCAGACCGTTCCATTGCCGCGAACAAGTCCTTTGCAGGTGCCTTATGAGGAAGAACTCAAGATTTCATTGTCTTAAGATTTTAGTGCTCTCCGGTTCACTATGTATGATCGGAAGCGCCGAATTGCTGGCCCAAGGTACGGGTGGTGGATTTGGCGGCGGCACTGGTGGTGGCACGGGCGGAGGCTTTGGCGGCGGGACTGGTGGCGGCACGGGGGGTGGTTTCGGCGGCGGCACGGGTGGCGGCTTTGGCGGAGGAACAGGCGGCGGAACAGGTAGTTTTGGCGGCGGCACCGGCAGCGGTTTCGGTGGCACGGGCGGCGGCCAAGGCGGAAATTCCGTCTTCCAACCTTCGACCAGCGGCTTTGTCGGCAGCGTCAGCCTTGGACGACTACCATTTGGCGCAACAAGCAACTTGCGTGGACCGACTTCGGGAGCGGGCGGGACGACAGGGTTTGGCACAAGCACTCGAGTTGGTGGCGTTGGCGGACTTGGTACCGGGCTCGGCGGTATTGGAGGCCTTGGCGGCTTGGGCGGAAACCGGCTTAACAACAACCGCATGAATCAAAATCAGACGGCGACCAATTCCCAAGTAAGGACCACGTTGAGTGCGACACAGTTAAGAGATGAGCTGTCGCTGAACACCGTTCCTGCTCCGCAATTGATGTCGCGGATCTCCAAGAGCCCGCGTGCTGACCTCTATCAAGCCACTCAGGTTTCGATGCAGGGCCGCATCGCCGTCGTTGAATCGAGCAATCTGCCAGTCGCTGATATCGCGAAGCTTAAGAGGTATCTTGCCCTTGAGCCGGGCGTGGATGATGTAGTTACTCGCGCGGAACTGCAAGCCATGATGACCGAGACAGTCCCGGCAATCCCGCGATCAACGGCCCCCTAGTGGCTTTTCAACCACTGCTCGTTTCCAGCGACTGGTTATAAAAACACATCATTAATGCGTCACGGGTCGTTGCAAAAATTTCCCGTGTTGTTGGTCGCCGACGAATTTGCCGTCACGAACTTGCACTTTTCCTCTTACCGTCACTGTATCAGCGCGTCCCTCGACAGCCCAACCTTCGAATGCGCTGTAGTCGGTCGCCATTTGATGCGTCTTGGCCGAAAGTTTACCGCGGTAGGTTGGGTCGTAGATGAGCAGGTCGGCATCGCTGCCGACCGCGATTGTGCCCTTGCGAGGGAATAGCCCGAACAGTTTTGCCGCCTGGGTGCTACCAATATCGACCATCCGATTTAGATCGATGAGTCCTTTGCAAACGCCGTAGCTATAGAGGACATCGATACGATTCTCTACGCTAGGAATCCCATTTGGAATAAGGGTAAAGTCGTCGCGGCCCATCTCTTTCTGACCTTTGAAGTCAAATGGCGCATGGTCCGTGGCAACCGTGTTCACTACTCCATTTTTTAACGCGTTCCAAAGATATACTTGGTTTTCAATCGATCTGATTGGAGGCGACATTACATACTTGGCACCTTCGAAATTCGGAAGTTGCGCGTAGGTGTCATCGAACACGAGGTAAGGCGCGACCGTTTCGATCCACACTCTCACGCCTTGCTCGCGAGCAGCCACTGCTTGCTCGACAGCTTCACGGCAACTGGTATGGACGACATAGACGCTGGCATCAGTCATTTTTGCAAAAGCCATCAGATGAGCGACGCCAGAAGCTTCCACCGAGGTTGGACGCGATGGCTCATGCCACTCTGGCCCCGTCATCCCAGCCGCTAATAATTCTTGTTGCCGACGAGCGATCAAAGTCTCATTTTCGCAATGCGCGGTGACAATTACGCCAAGCTCTTTTGCGAGTTTGAGCGTTTGATAGAGCTCATCGTCATCGACGCCGAAGAATCCCTTGTAAGCAAGAAAGACTTTGAAACTGGCAATCCCCCGCTTTACAATCTCCTTGAGGTCATCTGCGGTTTGCTGATCAAAACGCGAGACGCCCATATGGAAAGTGAAATCGCAAGCCGACTTACCTTGCGCTTTGCTGAGCCAGAGTTCGAAGGCCTCCAGCGAGTTCTCCGTTCGGCTGGGGCAACACATTTCGATCAAAGTAGTTGTGCCGCCGACTAAAGCAGCCCTGCTTGCCGATTCATAAGTATCTTTGGCGTAAGTGCCCATGAAAGGCAAGTAGATGTGAACATGTGGATCGATCAGCCCCGGCATGACGAACTTGCCGGTCGCGTCGATTGTTTCCGTTCCGGCGGGACAATCAAGTTCATTGCCAATTGCGACAATCGATTCGCCTTCGCAAAGGACATCGGCGACATAAGAGTCGGTGGCTGTAACGATTTGGCCATTCTTAATCAACAACGTCATCTATTTCTCTACGGCTGAAAGTGTGGTAGCTCGACCTGTCCGCCCTGCACTTTTATAACGCAAAGGCATACAAATTCGAAGCGGAAAATACTCAACCATAGCGCGAGTTCCGGTCACTGGCCAACCGATTCTCTCGCCAGCCCACAAGGGGAAACGTCGAAAATGCCGCTCGAGAACTAGTCCTGCTCTTTAAGAAAGGCGGCGGCGTGGGAAGGCCTGCGCGTCGGCCCATCTTGTATGCTAGCCGATTCGAGCGCGCCAACCCTCTGCAAAAACTGCCTCACTCGGACGCTTTCTCACGAGCTGTCGCGCATCGAGCAGAATGTTGCAGGTAAGCAAAAATGTCTGATTTCCATCGGTTTTCGAGGTTATTTTGCCTGTTTCTGTGGCAGAGACGGCTTGCGAGCCTTCGTTTTTGTGGCTCGGCAGCGATAATGGGCGTATGTCGAGACTCTCAGTACCCAAACCCATGCAACGAGAAAGCTTACGATCGTTTTTCGACGCTTCGCCCACCGCGCGCCTTCTTAGGTCAGACTACGCCCCACTGGTAGTTGAATTTCTCAATCATGTTTTCAAATCAGGAGAGTCGATCGCTGTCGGCTACCTTGAGCTGAAAACGCAGCTAGTAACCTATCAAGATGACTTGCACGCAACTGAGCCTGAGTTGTTGCCGGGAAATGCCGATCGATATCTAAATCAGTGGGTAGAGAATGGTTGGCTGACGCGTTTTTTAGAATCGAACAGTTCGGAACCGCAATTTCAACTGACGCGTTTTGCAGAAGACGCAATCCATTTTTTGGACGCCTCACTATCCAAGAGTACCGCTCTTGTAGGCACTGAGAGCAGACTTCGATTGGTGATCGATTCGCTTGAAGATCTCGTGCGCCGCGCGTCTGCAGACCCACAACAAAGACTCAACTATCTTCGGCAACAGCGAGACCTAATCAACGCCGAAATCTTTGCAATCGAGTCAGGTGACTCCGTGGAGGTCTATCAACCTGGACAAGTGCGTGAGCGTTTTCAGACTGCTGTTGATTTGCTCAAGGCGCTTCAGTCTGATTTTCGCGCGGTTGAAGAACGCTTTCAGGAGATCACGCGCGAGGTTCAGCAGCGGCAAGCCAAGGGAGACATGACTCGGGGTACGATTCTTGGTTATGCCCTAGACGCCGAAGATTTACTCAAAGAACAAGATGAAGGAGTTAGCTTTTTTGCCTTCGTGCGATTTTTGTTTTCTCCTGCTCAGCAAGCGGCACTACGCCGGACAATTCAGGATGTAAAACAGCTTTCAGCGCTTGCAACCGAAGACGAATCGATGCTTCGATTGCAACGGATGGTTCCAGCCTTGCTTGCTGAAGCGGACAAGGTGATGAAAACGACTGCCAGACTGTCCGCAACGCTTCGCAGGTTGCTAGATGCTCAATCGGCGGCTCATCGACAGCGACTCTCTTCAATCCTTCAGGATATAAAGAAAGCCGCCCTGCAGTTGCAAGGAACGGTCCCCGAGAATTGCGAGCTGCTTGTAGACACTGACCCGCAAATAGCATCGCCGTTTGCTCGAACGTTCTGGAAGCCGAGCGTGCACTTTGACTTAAGCGAACCGGCGCCGCACGTGGTGGATCTGGCTCAAGTGCAAAAGATGGCATCCTCGTTCGCCAAGCTGCAACGGCTCGATTTTCGAAAGCTTAGACGAACAATTAACGAAGCCACGTATCTTGGCGCATCGACAACGCTCGGTCAACTTGCCGAAGCAACACAATTCAGCGGTGGCGTAATCGACTTGTTAGGCTACATTCAAATCGCCCATGACGACGGCCATTTGATTGATTCCGACCAACAGGAGTTTATAACCATCTCCGAGCCACAGTGGAGTGGCGCTCCGATTGTTATCAAGATTCCCTACGTACGTTTTAGTCCAAAATCTAAATCGAGTTCCATAGGACGTCGCCCCAAATGAGCCCAGCCAAATTAGACTCCAGTGCGAGAGTCCATGCGTCATCGCATCAAGACGAAGATATTGTTGAATGGAGCGCAGTAGCCATCCGTTTGTTGCAGGGAGTTGTCTACAGCGATGACAATGCGGATCTTTGGGAGATTTTGTGCAGAAACGTTTCGCGACTGACGGATTACTTCGCCAAAATCGGCTTGCAGTTAATCACGAGTGAAGCAGACGGGATGGCGTACCTCAGGCAGGCGGAGGAAAACGAACTGACCTCCGAGCAAGAGGCACTGCCACGTCTCTTTCGCAGATCGCCACTATCTTACGATGCGACGCTCTTGAGTGTCTTGCTGCGTGATCAACTTCGGCAATTTGAAGAAGAAGATCTGCAGAACGAACGTCTAGTGATTTCTCAGGCAGAGTTTTTAGAAACATGGCAGGCTTTTTTTCCGAACGAGAAGGATGCCGTTCGACTCAATAAGTCATTGCTGGCTACGTTTCGTAAGTTAGAGGAACTCAAGTTTGTGCGACAATTCGAGAAGGACCCAGTCTCTTGGGAAGTTCGCCGGATTATCAAGGCTCGATTACCTTTGGAAGACCTTGAAACTTTGAGGGACAGCCTAGTTGCTGCCGCAGAACTAAATCGCCAGGCCGTTCCACTGGAAAATTCCATTGATGAAACTCGAGAGTTGACGGATGTTAAAACAGAATAAAGCGATGGACACAATCGATTTCGATGGTCACGAACGTCCGCCATTGCCCGGATTTCGCCTGCAAAAGCTCGAGGTATTTAATTGGGGTACTTTTGACGGAAAGGTATACTCTGTTTTGCCGCAGGGAGAAACTACACTTCTCGTAGGCGAAAATGGATCTGGCAAGTCCACGCTAGTCGATGCTCTGCTGACACTCTTGGTTAGGCCGAACACGCGCAATTACAACGTGGCCGCGGGTGCTACTAAAAATGAACGCGATGAGAAGACATATATTCGAGGCGCTTACGATCGCACAGTAGGCGAGGGTGGTCGCCCGCAAATCCAATACCTTCGCAGTGGGCAAGGGCATTATACTGCGTTGCTCGCTTGCTTCCAAAATGCAACGCTCGGCACTTCGTTTACCCTGAGCCAGATTCTATATTTGAACACGGATGGCTCGGTAGAAAAGGTCTATGCCTTTGCTGATGGCGAGCATGGAATCGTTCAAGATCTTGCCAAGTTAAAAGCGGCTAGCAATGTTGCGAAGCACCTTCGCAGCCAAGGCTATCAAACTACGAACAGCTATAAGCAATACTTGGCCTGGATTCAGCGTAAGGCTGGCTTTCGCGATAAGGCTATGGACGTTTTCAATCAAACGGTCGCGGTCAAAGATGTCCAACGACTTGATCTGTTTATCCGGCAACATATGCTCGAGATCAAACCGTGGAAGGACCGTGTCGACAGACTGCTTAACCACTTTACGGAGTTGAGCGAGGCTCACCGTAGCTTGACGCGTGTTCGACAGCAAGAAGAACTGTTGCGTCCCTTGGCAGAGACTGCGTTGCGTTATAGCGAGCGGCAGGCAGAACTGGCGAATGCGCAGCGACGGTTGGAGGCGAGTGAGCATTTCTTTGCCTATCAACGAGTTGAGTTGCTCAAGCCGCTGGTGGATCATTGGACTCTCCAAATCCAATCCTTAAATGATGAGATAGGCCGTATCGATGCGTTGCAAACAGAGCTGCGAAATTCGATTGCCCGTACGACGATCGACATTGAAGGAGCTGGCGGCGATCATCTGAAACAATTGCCACATTTAATCGCGCACGAAGAGGCACTGCAAAAAGTAAAGCTGGCTGCGTTTGAAAGATTCGAATCCCAACTCAACACCGCAGGACTGCGAATCAAGATTACCTCTCCAGACCAATATACAAAAGCGATTAGTGCCATTCGTGCGAAACGCGAAGAGTGGTCATCGCAACGTCAGAATCTTCGTCTCCAAGCTAGCTCACTCGACTTTGAAATTGGAACGCTCAAGCAACGCATCGCAGGTGAATCGGCCGAAGTGGCTGCTGCGCGTGATTGCAAGAGCAATTTGCCAGAGTCTTTGTTGTCGATGCGCGAGCACATTTGCAAACAGTTGGAACTGACGATCGAAGACCTGCCCTTCGCTGCCGAATTAATCGCAGTCGCTCAAGGAGAGAGCGACTGGGAAGCATCGATTGAACACGTTCTCTATGGTTTCGCCCGCAGTCTTCTCGTTCCAGACAAGCTTTACGCGCGCGTCGCTCGTTTCATTGATCAAACTCGTTTAAAAGATGCCCGAGGAAATGGGCAGCGGCTCGTATACCTCCGAGTTCTCCCAACCAACAATCGTTCAAGAATTGTTGCAAAAGGAAATACGCTCGCGAGCAAACTTTTGTACCGAACTGACCACTCGTTAAGTTCCTGGATACAAGAGGAGATTGAGCGTCGTTTCGACTACTCCGCCTGCGACACCATCGAAGAGTTCCAGCGGGTAAACGGGGCCGCGATGACGAAGCATCGGCACTTTAAATCAAACTTGAATCGCCATGAAAAAGACGATCGCAGCCGCGGTGATGATGCCCGTTACTACGTTTTAGGATGGGACAGGAAATCAAAAGAAGCTGCAGTCAGTGCGGGTGTGGACGGACTGATGGTTGAGCTTAACGGTCTTATGGCGAGATCCGAAGCTTTATCTTCCGAAATTGACCATGCGTCGGAAGCAATCGGGATGCTCGATCAGGCTCTTGCCGTCAAAGACTATGAAAGCATCGACTACTCGCGGCACGAATTTGAGGCTAGTCGGTTGCGACTGGAAAAGCAGCAATTGGAAGATTCGAGCGATTTGGTTGGTGACCTAAAGGGACGTCGGAAGAAGTTGGAAGCGGAGGTTCGTGGGTATACGCAAGATCGCGACGACCTAATCGCGCGGCGAACGACTTTAGCAACGGAGCTCAAATCCGGCAGCGTATTGCTAAAGAACTCGCAAAAGTTTATTGATAAGCACAGCGACTCTGACACTGCGAAAAGTGCACTGGCGCAGTTCGCTGAACTTGGCAAGATGTTGGGCAAGGGACTATCGATTGAAAACATTACTACCTTGCCATACGAGTTTGAAAGTAAGCTTCGCGATCAGCGGGACAAACTACAGTCCCGATTGGCTCCGATTTCTAGAGAGTTGACGAGTGGCATGACTCGCTTTCTTAAACGATTTCCCGATGAGCAGTCAGACTTGGATGCTGATGTCGCATCGCTCTCAAGTTTCATGGCTCTTTACGAACGCATCGCGAACGACGACCTACCGAAACACGAGCTTCGCTTTCGACAACGACTGAATGAAAAAGTTTTGCACGAAGTAGGCTTGCTGCATGGTTCGCTTGAAAATGATTGTGACGAAATACGGGGGAAGATTGACCAACTCAATTCGGCTCTGAGGATGCTCGAATGGAAGCCTGGAACTTTCATGCGTTTGGAGTTGAGCGACGTTGCAGATCGTGAAATCCAAGATTTTCGCCGCGAGATCGCAAGTTGCCTGAGCGGCACTTTGGACGGCATCGCAGAGGCAAATGAAGCGACGTTTGGAAGGCTAGAAAGGCTCGTTGCGAAACTGCGTGATGAAGGGAACGAACGGTGGCGTGCAAAAGTCGTTGACGTTCGGAACTGGTTTAACTTTGCGGCAAGGGAAATTGTAGAGGCAACAGGCGAAGCCCGAAGTCACTACGATGGTGGAACAGGTCAATCGGGTGGCGAAAAAGGTAAATTGGCTTTTCTGGTGCTCGTCGCAGCCATCGCATACCAATATGATTTGGATCCGCACGCGACCAACAGTGATAAATTCCACTTCGTTATGATCGACGAGATGTTCTCGCGTAGCGACGATCAACATGCCGAGTATGCGCTCGATCTATTCGAACGCTTTGGATTGCAGATTCTGATTGTCGCTCCACTTGACGCCAAGGCGCGAGTCACCGAACCGTATGTGGGAACATATTTGCACGTTGTCAAGAACAAGGAAACGCATCGCAGCGAACTCCTGTCAGTCACGGCGGAAGCTTTGATCCAAGAATCATCCGGTAAAACATAGTCTGCTGCGGGGTTTCATTGCTATTAGCGCGTTCCATTGACCTGTGGAAGTTGAAAAAAGTGGCACCTTGCAAAAAATCTAGCAATACCGTCGATTTCAAGCAGCGACAAAAATGCTAAACTGCTCCTGATATGCAGAGGGATCTATGCTTGTCGCCAAACATCTATGAAGCTTCGTATTGGATTAATCGGTCAAAGTCGCGATTGGAAGTCGCTCTACTATCCCATGCTATTGCAGATGCGGGATCGGTTCGAGATTCGATCTGTCTATAACTCGGTCAACGCACTTGCCGATCAAGTGGCTCATCAGTTTGACGCGACTAAAGAAGATAGTTTCCGATCGATGGTAAACCGCAGCGATCTGGATGCGATCATGATGTTCGAATCGGACTGGTACGGACACCTTCCGATCTATGCTGCTTGTGAAGCTGGCAAAGCAGTCTTTTGCGGTTCGGATGTCGAACTCGATGCAAACTCGATGGAAGTGATCAAAACGCGCGTACAGGCAACTGGGATCGCTTTTGTTACCGAACTACCGCGGCGGCATGCACCCGCTACAGTTCGCTTGAAGGAGTTAATCGCAACTAGATTGGGGCCACCGCGATTGCTCTTTTGCCATCGACGCTTGCAGAATGATTCTATCGAGGTCGAAAAGTCAGCTCGCACTTTGTCTCAACGCGCCGAACGAGAACTGGTTGAGCTTGTAGATTGGTGCCGCTATTTGGTTCACGATGAACCATCTTGGGTCCAAGCGATTCGTCATCCCTTCAAAGTAAACCCCACGGCGTCCGACTACCAAGTCGTATCCTTGGGTTTTGGCGATCCAGAGCGCGATACCGATTCGGTGTTGGCTCAAATTTCGTGTGGCGCCTACATTCCGGCTCAGTGGCACGAAGCGATCGCGTTTCGTCCACCGGCCGCGATCCAGGTTTGTTGCGAGAACGGTTTAGCCTTCATCGACTTGCCGACCAGTCTGGTATGGTTCGATTCAGCCGGCCGCCATCAAGAAAGCCTAGAGTACGAAACAACTGCTTGCGAGCGGATGCTTCAACAGTTCCATCGCAGTGTTACGAGCTTGGTGCAACGAGTCGAAAATCTCGAAGACACCTACAACGCATTGAATATCGTTGGCTTGGCCAAGCAAAGTATGATCGCAGCACAACGCATGCACATCCCAAAGTAAGCCTGTTCTTACCAAGCGTTACCAGCCATCTTTTTCGATCTGCTTGAGAAGGTAAACCTTGGCATACGCCCAATAGTTATTTGCCGTGCGTAAAGAAATCCCCATACAGTCAGCCGCTTCCCTGATTGTGAACCCGGCGAAATACCGGAGAGTTACCAACTCCGCGATGTCGGGACGTATACCTGCCAGACTAACCAAGGCATCATGTAGGGCAATTAAATCGAGCGATGCAATAGGGGAAGGCAATTCTTCAATTGCAATCTCTTGCCGAACTCTGCCCGAGTTTCGTTTCGCCGCCGATCGTCGTCGCGCTGCGTCGACCAGAATACGCCTCATCGATTCCGCAGCAGCATTAAAGAAATGTCGCTTGTTTTGAAAAGTGCATGGCTTGTCGCTCGAGATTAATCGAACGAAGGCTTCGTTGACCAAATCCGTCGTTTGGAACGAATGGTCTGACCGTTCACTTCGAAGCTTGGCCGCTGCCACGGCACGAAGTTCATGATAGACGGCGGGAAGTAATTTATCCCAGGCTTCTATTTGACCATCGTTAATCAGTTGAAGAAGATTGGTTACATCAGTCGCCAGAGCTGAATTCATTGACGTCTCCGGATTGAAAAGCTCAAAACCTACAGCAAGTTGTATGGGCGACGGCAGCCGCGCAAGACATAAGCGCACCTCGCTACGGCTTTTACTCTTCCTTCATCCTCATAGGTAACAATGTATTGCTACCAGAAGAGCCAAACAATAGTTTCAACCGGCACGATTGCGGCACGTTCGAATAATGGGTGACAACCCAAACGAATTCGCGATAGAAGTAATTCCCTGGCAGCCTTGTTTCGCCTTAATACAGAATGCGAATTTGGATAACAACGACTGGGCAATCCAGAGATTTTAGATTGATCAGAGTTTCTGAAATCGGTTGTTACGTCAGCTACTGCGGACTGCGCCGGGCTTGGCGTTCTCGACGACAAATTTTGCTCTTGAAAAGCACTCTGATTCAATCGATGTTACGCTCTTTACAACTCGATAGTCGGAATGCCACTCATTCTTGTCAATCTCGCAAGCAACGTAGCCACGATCACCATTGTAGAACTTAACAAACGAGTTGTCCCGATAAACGCCGTCCGCATCTTCGCGTCGATCAATGCCTTCTCCGCCGGAACTGATCGAAGTCCCGACGAATTCGGTGGCAACGGTCGATGCACTTTCGTCGTCGAAGTCAACTTTTAAATCATTTACCCAATTCGTATGAATGTCCCCGGTTAAAACGACTGGGTTACTTATTTTGTTGCTTTCCAGCCATTTCAGCAAACGCGTTCTAGGCTCGTGATAGCCTGCCCATTGGTCCATGCTCCACCGAATACCATCGCCAGGATCGCGATCAACACGGCCCATCATGATCTGCTGCGCGAGCACGTTCCACTGTGATTCGGACTTGCTCAACTGGCTCTGTAGCCAAGCTTCTTGCTCGGATCCAAGCAGCGTTGCGCTGGGATCAAATACTCCGTCGCAAGGCGGTTTGTTGTGGTCCCCACACGGCTGTGGAGTTCGATACTGACGAGTGTCCAGCACTTGGAATGACAGAAGCTTTCCGATGTTAACCGTTCGATAGAGCTGCAGGTTGGCACCGTGTGGAATCTGAGCTGCACGAAGTGGCATGTGCTCGTAGTAGGCTTGGTACGCACGCGCTCGACGCGCTAAAAATTCTACGGGGTCGACATCCGGCTCCTCGGAGTGATCCGCGGCGTAATTGTTATCGAACTCGTGGTCATCCCAAGTAACGATCCATGGACAATGGGCATGTGCAGCCTGCAAGTTCTCGTCTGATTTGTATATCGCAAATCGATCGCGATAGCTGGCGAGAGAATTCAGCTCTTTACCAGGAACTGAACGAACTTTACCCTGAGTCCCAGCGCCTTCGTATATGTAGTCGCCTAAATGAATAATCAAATCAAGATTCTGATTTAGCATGTCAGCATAAGCGTGGTAATATCCATGCTCGTAATGCTGGCAAGAAGCAAACGCAAAGCGAAATTTGTCGACGGCCTCGTCGATGTTTGGAAATGTTGCAGTTTTACCAACGGGACTGGTCGCATCGCCAGCATGAAAGCGATACCAGTACGGACGGTTGGCCTTGAGTCCCTGTGGTTCGACGTGAACCGAGTGCGCAAGATCGATCGTTGCTGTGGCCTCACCTTGCTGCACGATCTCGCGCATACCTTCGTCAGCTGCGACTTCCCAGCGAACGCGAATCGGCTCCGGCCCTAAACCGCCACCGCCCAATGGATCAGGAGCTAGACGCGTCCAAAGAACAAATCCATCCGGCGTAGGATCACCGGATGCTACCCCGAGGGTAAACGGATTTTGTTTAAACACCGGGTTTGTCTGGAATCCGTATCCACGCCGCAAAGCCAGAGTCGAGAAAGAGAATAATGATGCCGCCCGGATAAAATCACGGCGGCTCAATCGTCTGAGTATTTGGTGTGCAGACAGTTTCATGGATCGAACTCTTTATCGAGAACAACGAAAGCTAGACCAGATTCAGATTTCGTTGTACCGCACGAACAGGTCTAAAAGAAGGACTCCACGATTTTGATCGCGCATTTTTAACAATGTGCGGCGAGAAAAAATGTCGCTGGTCAATAAAAAACGGCACTCGCGATTATCGCAAATGCCGCACTGTTCAAAATCTGTTGATGTAGCCCTGCCCCCACGAGCGAAGCGATCAACTGGCGCAATACGTCAGCTGTCTAGCCGTTCTGTTGTTGAACTCGCAGACGCTTGTTGATGTCTGTTTCAAGAACGCCGAAGACAGCTTCATGACGCTGAACGGACATCTGAAGCGCAGCCAACAGCCGCTTCGCAGTGAAAAAGTTTAGAATAATCCGTTGCTTGACGTGGATCGGATCTTTGGGGACGCCAACTGGCTGTGGGTTCAAACCAAAATCGATAATTAGCTCTTCTGGTGAGCCAGTTACGCGGCAGAAGTTTGCGTACAAAGCAAGCGCTTCGTCGTCCTTCACCTGTACTTGTACGGTTTGTTGTGCGGCGCGTTGTGGTTCGACTGCTGCACCCTTTTCTTCATCTTGCGTCTTAGACTCGTCGCTTGCCATCCAAAAACTCCTTGTGCCTCGCCTGAGGCAGCTGAAAAACTACTACTCGAAAATTCGGTCAACTATCCGCTCAGGATTCATCGGAAACTACATGCCCGATGCTAACTTCTAGAATGAGTTGCAATTTATGTTGTAGCATGAAAAGCAACTGCATCCCAGGTCGGATAGTGAACAACAATAAAACTTCACAACAAATCGGACCGGAGAATCGATTTAAAAGTCAAACTTAAATGTTTTCGTAACCAATCGTGCCAGTCGCCAGCCCAGCGAACGCCAATGAACATGTATTTTTGCCTGCCCCCGATAACCAGTTCGCAACGGTATATGTGACTCGTTGATCGGAACCTGAGCTTGGTAGGACGTGCTGATAGGCCTTAATCGCCCAGACGCATCTGCGATTGCATCCAACCCTCCACCTGACTGAGCAGCTAGCGATTGCGGAGCTTCTCGGATCTCTGACTGTGAAATTTTGGCGATTTTACCGTGGATACTGTTAAGCCTGGCTGAATCGAGCATCATCTCGACATCATCTTTACCGTCCTTGTCCAGGAGATCGATATCTGCCTGATCGATAATCAAAACTGCCTCCATCGCGGTCGGATCAGCGATATAGCACAAGAGATCGGCTTTGGAGAAGAAAGCTTGTTTGTTAGCTGGTTTGAAAGGCGATCCATACCAGCCTGGCAACTGATTGTCGCCGGCTTTCTTCGATTCATCAGGCTTGGCAGGGGGCTCAATAACGACTCCATCACGACGGGCTACTAATTGAAGTTTGCTTCGATTGGCTCGCGCCTTTTCCGCTTGGTTTATACTAGTCTGCAGCAGATCTCGCTGAGCAGGAATGGACGCGCCCGCTTTTGGATCAACAGCCGCCTGCATCTCTAAATGCTTAAGCTGCACTTCAGCGTGTTCTCGCGAACTCTCGGCATCTGCCAGTCGCAAATCAAGTTCTAGATTTTGAAGCTGTGCGATCGGCTCTCCTGCGCGAACATAGTCGCCTGGCTGTTTGTATAAGGTCAACAGCGCACCTGGTTCGATGACTCGGACCTGATGGGCATCCTGCGGCTGAATCTCAAAGGCACAATTTACGTGGTACGGCAGCGGCACAAAACAGACGAAACCAATGATAGCCGACGCAACCGCCAGCGTCGTTAATACATGCTTGGGCTTCATTTTTGCAGCCTTTCCAGGTGTCTTAAAAAACTTATACGTTTGAATTACAGGCTGCGCGAACATGCCGATCACTCCAGCCATTGCGATAGTTCGGCCAAGGGTTTCCAGGCCGTAAGGCTTGAGGACCTGATTTAAAAACCAAATGATTCCAAATACAACGACCCATCGATATACCGACGCTACTATCGTAAAGAGAGCAAACCACGCTTTCTTGCGATGTGGTAGGAAAGGATTGTCTTGAAGCTCCAGACCGAGACAGGTTTGTTGAAACCATCGCTTTAGCGTTTCGGTGCTCTTCTGCCGAAGGTTCGGGATCTCCAGGATATCCATCAAGATATAATAACCGTCAAAACGTAACAACGGATTGCCGTTGAAAACGACGGTTGATACCGAACAGATAAACATCACCGACAGGCACAGGAAGTTAAACATACCCGGTTCGCTGTACCACCACAAAAACGTCGCGCATGACGCAAGGATCAGCTCAACGTACATTCCTGCCGCGCCAATGAATACGCGCTGCCACTTGTTAGGCAACATCCAGGAGTCAGAAACGTTGCAATACAAGCAAGGCGTAAACACAAGCAGCATAACGCCCATCTCGTGACACTCGCCACCAAACTTTTTACAAGACAAACCGTGGCCGAATTCATGAAGAATCTTGACGATCCCCATCGTTAGACCAAGCCACAGCCAGTTGTCGGCAGCGAAAAATTGCTCAAAGGTCGGAAGTTTGGTCTTAAACGTCTGCCATTGCACAAACACGAGCAACAACGCACACAAACCGAATGTCAACGCACCAATCAAAGCGCCCGGCGTAAATAGCCAGCCAAAAATGGGCAACAGTCTGTTTAGAATTTTTTCCGGATCAATCCCTCGAAATCGTAACGCAAAGACATTGGCGAGTTTGCCAAGTCGCTCTTTTCTTTTCTTTTTATCGCCGCGTCGTCGAAGCTCGCGACCTTGCCCGGTAGCATTGCTGATCACCAAACCGCTGCGATGCAGCATCCCAACAAACTGCTGGAGCTCTTGCAGCGATATTCGTTGCGGTGCAAACTTCGCCTGAAACTGTTCGCGGATCGACTCAAGCGAACGATGTCCATCCAACCAGTTAAGGATGGCGAACTCTTCCTCGTGAAAGCGAAAATAGTTTAAACCTACAGGCTCTTTGATTACCCAATAGGCTCGCCCGTGATATTGATGCCGGCGCGCGTCCAAGTCCGGACGCTTCCGCAATTGTAGCGGTCGCTGCGCACTGTTTACTAGCGAGTCAGCCAGAGTAGTCATGCAATGATTAAATTTTACGAACTTAGCGTCCGCAGTTCTTTAGCAACTAGCAAATACAAATTGTACAGCTAGGGGGTGGTTAGAATTCGGGCGAGGCTACTGGGCATCAATGGTAATCGTGGACATCATGCCTTCACGAAATAGCCACTGTCCGTCCACTTCTTTGTTGGGGATTTCGATCCAAAGCTTGTACGATTTGGATGATTCCATAACGGGTGACACGAAACCTACACGTCCTTGCACTTCTTCCGAGGCACCTGGGTACAAACGAATGTTAATCGTCGCCGGCGCACCTAGCAACCGGTGCGGTGGTGCTTGCAGGTCAGATACGTTCACCGAACCGATGACTCGCAATTTCTCGAGTGAAACCAAGCGCATAATCACGTCACCCGCACGAACCCAGTCATGCAGGTCTTTCTTCCGTTCCGCCACAATGCCGTCAAACGGCGATCGAATCGTTCGCAACTCGAGCTGGTTTTCAGCCATGCGCTTCTTTGCTTCACTAACGCCAACAGCAGCCATATCCTGGTTGTTTTTAAGTTTCGCAACGGTAATCGCCAGTGCCGCTCGACGCGCCTCAAGCCACTTTTTCCGGTAATCCTGGTCAGTTTCGGCGTTCTTCGCCTTCAGTTCTTTGGACGTTTCAAACTCAAGTTGTGCGACATTGTTAGCAGCTTCGGAGTAATCGATTTCCGACTTGTCTTTCGCCTTCTCGGCCGCTGCTTCCAACTCTTTCGTCGCGACGTCAAGTTCTGCCGCCGCCATCCTCGCGTCAACTTGAATCAACTCGGCATCGGCAGCAATCAAATCCCCTTCGCCAGCTTGCAACATTGTGATCTTGCCATCCGACTGGGCGGCAATCTCCAAGTCATCGACGAACTTCAAGTGTGCATTCGTGATTACAATCTTGCCGTCGGTGCGTGTGCTATAAGTGCTATCTTGCTCATTCGACAGAGGACGACTGTTCGCTATTGATCGTCCCTCTTCAGGAAGCGATTGCGAAAACGAGTCTGGCTCAGCGTCGATCTGAGCGAACTTCATTCGCGAGCCATCTTGTTCGGTTAAGTATCCATCGGTGTAACCATTCGGCTGCTGCGAAGCGGTACGCAAGTGGGAAATCTGCTGCGTCACCGGCCCCCCATAATTCGAACTTGTAAACTCACCATTGGCAAAAGAAGCACCGGTTGAGTCTGAAGTCCCGTCCATAGCAAGTGGTTCGCCTGGAGTAACTTCAGCAAGTTCACCCGACGGCCTGCCCGTGGGACCGACCGCTTTAATAGCGACGGTTTCTACTGATCGCTTACCGGTTAGCGATTCAGGCATATAGTCACAACCCGCAAGGCAGGTGAATGCGACAACGGCAGATAAAGTCGACCAGTTTTGAATGGAGATTTTCATATATCGCTTAAATTAAAAAATTACGTTCGCGCGAATCCATTCGGGGATTTCGTGGAACCAAGCATAACCGGCGGCAGCTTTACCGCATTTAACATCCACTGTTACTTCGGATCCCGGCAGTCGCGAAATCCCTTCCATCGAATCAGGTACAATCCTGACGCGGACGGCCGTTCCATCATCGGCGTTCAACTCGGCTTGTTGGTGCACAGCATGCCGATATAGTTTTCCTGTATGCACTTTGGCAGGGTTCGATTTTAAAATAAAATCGCAGGGCAAAAATTCGGCATCCGTTTTTGCAAACGCTTCGTCAAGATGCTTCATTCGCTTTTCGGGCATCAAGACTTCAAGCTCCCAGTCTGCGCCATAGTCCGCAATATTCAACAGAACTTGCCCCGTAACAACAGGTCGCGCACGAAGTGTCTTTTCGACATCCCAAGTGGTAACGACACCATCGATCGGACTCGTGCGACGCAGCTGCCTTTGCCGTTCTTCGAGAATCTTGTATTGCGTTTCAAGCGATTTGAGGACTTGCTGCGTTTCGGCAATCTTGGCGTCGACCTGCACCTTTTCAACTTCAGTCATATTCTGGACGTTCTTGGTGTAGCCCAGCGAAGCCTGTTCTGACAACTTCTGTTGGTATTCACCGCGGACCTTTTCGAGCTCAGCGTCCAAACTCGCGTTCTCAAGAATAACGAGCTCATCCCCTGCCTTGACCACATCACCAGTTTTGACTTTAACTTCGCTGACTTCGCCATCGATATGTGCAAACACATTGTGTTCGACAGCGGGCACTAAATTCCCTTTGCCCTTCAAGTCAAAATCAATTTGCACAAACGTAAGAGCGGCAATTGCCCCTGCCACCAGTGCTAACACTAACATGGTCTTAGGAAAGGCCGAACCGCGGAAAAGCCATGTCAATCGATCGAGCAGCTTCCATAGGGGCATCAGGAAAAGGTTACTGTGAGTCTGTGAATTTGCGATAGCGCGGCATGCATGTTCGTAGACCAAATCAACGCGGCCCTCGAGTTCTTCGCGGCTTAACTGCGTTTCGATTTGCTCCACAATCATAGCGCCGATGATACGGCGATGATGCTTTCGCTGATCAATCGTTTCACGATCCGCCAGCACGTCGCCGGCGATCGCTTTCTCAGGTTCAAATATTGGAAGTACCGCAACCGTACGACCATGCGAAAGATCGACGTAGTCCTCTACCGCTTCTTCGATCTGTGGCGGAAGTTCCTCTGTCGAACCATCGTACCAAAGCGCTTCGCCCGATCGGATAACACGTGTCGCTAGATTATTAAGCGACTGAACTTCGTTAGATCGGCTTTCGATCGTATCCTGGCCACTCATCGCAATGACCTTCGTGTTACGACCACGCATCGTAGCAACGCTCACGCGGTCGCACTCAATCAAACGCCGACCTTCATTCGCAATCGTGAATGCAGTATCGCGAAGATCGAGACTGTTGTGCACTAGTCTCGCAAATTCGTCGGCTTGTTGCCAAAGTTGCTGACGCGACGAAACTTCCTGAAAGGCATGTCCCTTCAGCCAGTCACCGATCAGCTTGAGTACGTGCTCGAGGAAACGAAGGTAGCCGCGCTGAGCTTCAATTTGACCGTCTGGTCGCTGGAAAATTTCGATCATACCGACCGCACGCTTGTCAGCCGCCATAGGCCCCAACACGAGCAAGTACGATGTGGGATTCGCCAACTCTTGATTGTCACCGAACGTGCTATTAGGAGGAATTAGCTCAGGTCGTCCTTGTTGCAAGACCTGCCCCAACAAGCGATTGTGCCGCACAGCATCTTCGCTCTCTGTGCCCAACACTTCCGGTTGAGCCTGAATCTGGTAAGCACGCTTGAGGGTATTTCCTTCCAACAACCAGACAGCGCCGCCCGGCGCCGCAAGCGCCGCAACAATCCGTTGCAACACTGCCGGATAATACTCGTTAGCCGAGCATTCCGTTTTCGATAAATCCGCGATCTCAGTGACTAACGTCCTTATCTGACGCTTAGTCTGCTCGACGCTCTCTTCAGTGGGTGCACTCGACATCTGGCAGAAGGGTTGGGTTTGGCTCGAACAGCAACGGAATTAATTGGTAAAGTTGGAGGTTAAGTAGTCAGCTATCTCATTGAAAGTGCGATTTGCAAAACCATGCCGGCTTTCAGGAAAGGGATAGCCGCACACGACGGATACGCAAATCACGACGCGCAAACGATCTACGACGATTATTCCCTTTGCAACGAATGCTTTCACATTAACGCTGCTGCCTCACAAGTCAGCGGATTCCTGAAAGTTGCACTTTCCACATGCTCACCGACGAATTAGCATGGTTTATACCACACGTATAAACGAGATTGCAAGAGATTTTAGTTTGTGTCAGAACAATTATCCGAATTGAATCGCTTAAGCGGAATCGAACGGCTCGAGATCTTTGAATCCGATTTTCGTGAACTGTTGGCGCAGGCAGCGGAATTCACAAGCGACATGGATCTTCGATTTGCGGCGCAAACCACGCCACCAAAGCAACTTACGTCACTGCTGCGACGTGTTTGGGGGGCGGCGTCCGTGCAAACCTGGCTGGTCATGGAGAACGGCAAGTCC
The DNA here is from genome assembly GCF_056494165.1 of Njordella aestuarii. Taxonomy (NCBI): domain Bacteria; kingdom Pseudomonadati; phylum Planctomycetota; class Planctomycetia; order Pirellulales; family Pirellulaceae; genus Njordella; species Njordella aestuarii. The sequence continues at coordinate 3,085,566 of NZ_CM151397.1, read as the reverse complement.
CTGTTGGCAGCTGTCGATGACGCTCAGGAAAGACCGCTGAACGATGCGTTGCTGCCATCCGGTGCGGCCGATGAAGCAACGCTACGGCTTCTTGAAATTGCCGCCGACCGTGGAAGCATTATGTGGATCGACGCAAATCTCGAGCACTTGAACCGCATGCTGGGCGCGTTTTTGGTTTCGAACCACGGAACAATTGTCGTTATGCTCTGTTTCGACGCTTTGCTGCCGCTGCATCGCGACGCATTGCTGAATGGATTTGCTAGCTCGCTTGAGATACTCAACCGTTACAGCCAGTCGCTTTGGCAGCCGAGTCAGAACTTGCCGAATCGTTCGCACCTGAACGTCGACATACTAGCGTTCGATTTGATGAAGCAGCGACGGATACTTCGCGATTCGATTGGCAGGCGATTGGAAACGCTGGTCGGCACGCGACTGGACAGCTTGGCAGCAAATCAAAGTCTGGCCCGTTCGATTCAGCAAATGCTGGACGAGAACGGGTTGCGACTCGAATGCCCGACCTGCGGATATCCCGCTGTCTTGCGATGCCTAAAGACAGGGAATAGTGCGAGCGGGTCTTTCGTCTTTGACCATCGCATTGATGGCCGACGCACGATGCATGGTGGTAAGAGCGAGCTTCCGCGCCTTGTCGTCGTTGACAAGACAAGCGGGCAGGCCAAAACCGCCGTCGCTAAGTAGCCGTCGCTATCTAACTGGTCCGTAGCGACGAATGTAATTGGGTTCAGGCATTGCATTTGCTTTAGCATGAATAGAACCGTTCGCAGCTAGAACGCACGCACCTGAGTCGTGCACAATCAAGTGCGTCCATGGCCCGAGAAAGAGTCCACGGGTATTGCATCAGACTACACGCTGCTTGCCATAACAGAACGAAAAGGCCCCCAATGTTACAACCATCCGAAGCACAAGAATTCCAGCCGAATGAATCTCGTTCGGAAAGTCCTCTCCGGCAAAATCACATTCCTGTCACCATGCGTGCCGTGGTCTATAAAGACTACGGAGATGCCTCGGTACTGACGCCGACCCACGTAAACACGCCGACTCCCAACGACCGACAATTGTTGATACGCGTCAGTCACGCTAGTATCAACCCGATTGACTACCGGGTCCGCAAGGGCGAAATGCGGCACTTGTTGATTGGCGGATTTCCCCGAATCCCAGGGTTCGATATCGCGGGTGAAGTCGTATCTTCGCCCGCGCCCAATGAGTTCCGGCCCGGAGATCGTGTCATGGCGTACTTGGATAGCATCTACGGTGGCGGCTACGCAGAATTCGCCGTGTGCAGCCCCAAAGTCGTGGCCAAGATTCCCGACAGTATGTCTTTCGCGGAAGCTGCCGCGATTCCGCTGGCTGCAACAACAGCGGTACAGTGCCTGCGAGAGATAGGCAAAATCAAGCCAGGCTCACGCGTACTCATCAATGGTGCTAGCGGCGGTGTCGGTACTTTCGCCGTTCAGATAGCGTGCAGCTTTGGCGCTCACGTAACCGCTGTTGCTAGCGGCAGCAAAGAGCAATACGTCCGCGATTTGGGCGCAAACGAGTTTATTGATTATCACAAGCAAAGCTTTGAAGACATGCACCGAAAATGGGACATCGTGTTTGATGTCGCCGGGAAGAGCTCCTATCAAGCTTCGCGTAAGGTGCTCTCCGCCCAGGGCGTTTATGTATCGACTGAACCATCGCTTAAGAGTATCGCAACATCGCTTTTAACGCTTGCGCTCCCTAAAAAGGGCCGAGCTATGCTGGCCCGTCCAGATGCCGCCGTACTTCGTCTGCTTGTCAGACTCTACGAAGAGAAAAAGCTGCGCGTTGTGATAGATCAAACGCTTCCCCTTGAACAAGCGGCCCAAGCTCACCGAGTACTTGAGAACGGCGTTGACAAAGGCAAGGTCGTACTCAGCATGGCTCAAACTTCGGATTAGATGCGCGGTTTCCTTAAGGCATTGCTAGAAAGTGCGATACAGGCGTATTTGGATCGGATTTCCTCCAAACCATGACTGTTCCATCACTTAGCCCTGCGCCGATTAGTACTCCGTCATCCGAGCCTACCATTGCTAGACTCAAGGGCAATTGACCGACAGGCAGCTTGATCTTTTCCGCTTCCTTAAAACTATTTCGCCACTTCTTCTTCGGCTTGCCTTCGTCGTCGGTGCCATCGTCGACCTCTTCAGAAAACTCCGAGAACTGTCGCACGGCACCTATTGCTGGCACCAAAAAGTATTTGGAATCACCCACCATTTTTGCGACTCGCGGTTCGACGCTATCGTTCCGAGCGTTTGCGTGCGTGTTGACTGAGTCAGTCCACCAATTGCGCAAGCGCCCCGTTTCTTCGTAAGTCACCGCGCCTTGCGATGCAGGTACGATCCCACCGACAACGCGCTCGTGCTCCGTAAAACTTGCTGTGACAACGCCGTCGGAACCTCGATAAACTTTCGCCATGCGATCCCTTGACGAAGAATAGAATTTCTCGGAATCTGCCGACCACGCCAGTGAAGTTATAGCGGCCGCATGCGAGTTCACGGTGTACGCTTCTTCGCCTGACTCACAGCGTACGACTTGAACGGCGCCCGTCGATAAGCCAATCAGGATTGACTCATTGTTCGGGCTAATTGCAATATCGATGGGAAGATCTTTGGTCTTAATTGTCCACTTTGGTGCCCACTGGTCATTCTCTTTGTTAAGCTGAAAAGCTTCTACCGTGCCGCGTAGTCCAGGATTTCCAGACGCGCACACGAGCCACTCTTGATTGGTGGAGAGATCTAGGTCGCTGATCCGCGTTCCATGGACTGGGAGGCGTTTTGAGAGGCTGCCTTCGACAGCGTTCCAAATTAGTATTTCGCCGTAACCAGAAGTATAAACTTTGCTTCCATCGCCTGACAACGCGAGGGACGAAATCGGTAGCGGTCGTGGATAATGTTCAGGGATCGCGACATGGCTCATGGGCTCGACGGCAAAGTCGATGATCGGTTCCGATTCCGCATGATCGCACAAGGCTCCTTGCTCGATCCATGTTCGTATGGAAACGATTTTTGATTCGTCCAGCCGCGGGCCGCCTTCGGGCATGAGTTCCGATTCATCATGCGTCGTGAGACGGCGAAATAGTTCACTCTGCTGCGGATCTTGGGAGGTAATTGGTGCTAGGCCACTATCGCCCGGCGTCTTCAGTCCCGCAAACGTATCAAGCGAGTATCCGCCCTCCGCCTGCGAACCTCCATGACACTCTATGCAATGTTGCACCATGATTGGCGCGACATCAGCTGAAAACCGAAGCGTTGCCTGCGGTTGGCCGTCGGTAACTTCAGAAGCTGTCTCCTCGGCCATGGCCGCCCCAACCAGGAAAACACTTAACAAAGTTATTCCGAATGCTCGAAGGACTGACGATAGAACGTTTGTTCTAAGAGTTCTACCGATCAATCGAAGTCTAAGCCGGGAGGGACGGGCGTTCGATTGCATCGCGCGCGTCAGGACAATTCGGAGAGTGTCGCAGAAGGTTATCATGATTTGGCAAAAGGTAGGGCAACTTGAAGTTCAAATATTGCTGATACCAGCAAATTAGAGGGGCAACTTGTTGCGAAGCCGGCTAGGGGTGGGGTATACTTAGCGAATGACGAATGCAATAACTAGAATTGTAGACTCGTCTCCCGCCCCACTATCCTACCAACAAAATCTGCGACCTACAAACATCCTGCGATATGTTCGTAGCGTGCCGCAGTCATCGGCGTTGCTTATGTTGAAAAATGCTATGCCAAATCCATGTACGGACTCTACGGAAAGAACCCGCGTCCCAAGTGCAGTATGCAGAGCGCATAATCATAGGCTCGGCTCTTGCCTTCGCATGTGTTGTGCTGCACTGCTGACTTTCTTCTTTGCTTTCTCTGGACGGGCAGAGTCTGCTGACGATTGTTCGCGCTGCGGGAATGAGGAATTCCTGGTTGTGCCGCCCCAGCTATTGGCAACGGCCGACTATCCGGCGAGGTACGCGGTTTTTCAGCGACAGAGCGATGGCTCTCTGGTAGACATAACAACCAGCGAAGCAGTTGTCGCCTCAATTGAAAAAGATTCACTTGCTCAAGCCGCTGCGAATGGCACAATCGTCGCTAAACAAGTCGGCAACACAAACATTCAGTTCTTAGTCCGTCAGGAGTCGCGGGAAGTGCGACTGGCGTTACCACTAGAAACGACGTCGGACATGGAAACCTCGTTCGACCGCGAGGTGTGTGCAACGCTTGGCAAAGCAGGTTGCAACCTAGGCGCTTGTCATGGGAATCTGCATGGTAAAGGCGGCTTCCGCATGAGCCTCCGCGGCGACGACGCACGCTTTGATTTCGATCGTATTACCAACGAGTACGGCGGACGCCGAATCGATGTGTTCGAGCCTACGTCGAGCCTGCTACTCAAGAAGGCTACGAACCAGATCGCTCATCAAGGCGGACAACGATTTGAAGTCGACTCCCTCGAGTTCACAACCATGTTGCGCTGGATCGAAAAAGGCGCTAAGTGGACTGATTCAGCAAGCTTGGAAACTCTCGAAGTATTTCCGAAGGACATTCGTGTCGCTTATCCAAACCGGAACTCTCGATTAATCGTCATCGCTTCTTTTTCTGACGGTTCATTCCGCGATGTAACGCGTTGGGCCAGGATCGAGCCAAGTATTCCTAGTGGCGTCGAGGTAAACGACGACGGCATTATCACTGTCGAGAAACCGATTGATGTCTCATTTAATGTTTCGTACCTGAATGGTAGAGCAGCCGCGCGGGTTACTTTCCTGGGAGCAAGCGAGGCACCAGCAGCGGAACAGCTCGTGGCAGCCAATCCAATTGACACATTGATTGATCAACAACTTACGCAACTACATTTAACTGCCAAGCCGTTGGCGAGTGATTCTGCGTTTGTTCGTCGCGCGTTCCTCGTAACTATCGGACGACTGCCCACTTCAAGCGAAGCTCGAGATTACCTTTCAGATACGCGCTCCGACAAGCGGGACTTGTTGATCGAACGTCTATTAGCTGATCCAGGTTTCGATTTAATGTGGGCGATGCGATGGAGCGACTTGCTGCGGAATGAAGACAAGGTAATGAGTGCGGTCGGCGCCCAAAAGTTGCACAATTGGCTACGCGATCAGACTGCAACCGATCGTTCGCTACAAGCCACCGTACGCGACCTTGTAAGTTCCGTAGGGAGCACCTACGACAACCCTCCCGCTTCCTTTCATCGAACGCACCGAGATCCGTCCACAGCAGCTGAATCAGTCGCTCAAGTATTTTTAGGTGCCAGAATTGCCTGTGCGAAATGCCATAACCATCCGTTTGACTCGTGGCGTCAAGACGACTACTACGGTCTAGCCGCATACTTTACCACCATTGAACGTCAGCAAATCGACAACAAACCGAAGGATGGTTTGGACAAACATGTCATTACAGGTGATGAGATCATAACGCTCGCCGAAAGATCACCCGAGATTATGCACCCGGGGATTTCTAAAATGGTGAGCCCCACACCGCTCAAATCCAAGCTTCACCTCGTAAGCAATGTCGCTGCCGTCGAAGTCCACACGCAGTCACCTCTTGAGCAGTTGGCTGGTTGGTTGACCGAAGACAACCCTATGTTCGATCAGAATATGGCTAATCGAATTTGGTATCAATATTTTGGGCGAGGTATTGTCGATCCGCCCGATGATTTCCGAGACTCTAATCCGCCTAGCAATCCGCCCTTGTTGCACTTCTTGGCAGATGAACTTGTGCGTAGCGACTATTCTGTTCGCCAGCTCGCTCGATTGATCTTGACCAGCAATACATTTGCGCGAGAGAGTGCGGAAGATTTTGCGGGTCCGGAAAGCTTGCCGGCAGCCCCGTATTTCGCTGGTTATCCCATTCGACGAATGCCTGCCGAAATACTCCTAGACGCCATCGCAGATTCGACTGCGGTGCCAAATCGCTTTCGATCTGGACGCGGCGAAGACGATGAACTCGTGGTCGTAAATAAAGCAATGGAAATGCCAGGTGTGCCACGCAAAGCCGGATTCTTGACTACTTTTGGCAAGCCTAACAGATTGTTGGACTGTGAATGCGAACGGACCAACCAAGTCTCTCTCGGCCAATCGCTTGCACTTCTAAATGGCGTGGAAGTGCGCGAAAAAGTGGTTGAACATAACAATATTATCGATACGTTTGCGGAATCGAATAATGACCAAGAGATCCTCGAAGAGTTGTACCTGCGAACCCTCACTCGATACCCGAGCGAAGTTGAGTTGAAGGTAATGACCGAATACATCGCACAAGAGAAGAATCGTCGTCGTGCGATTGAAGATGTTTTGTGGTCGCTTATCAATAGCAAAGAATTCATCATGCTACGCTAAGCAATCGATCGCAGGACGAACACGAACAAACACGAGAATAGAATTATGAGCAACGGATGTAAAGAGTTTCGGCAAAGCATGCTGCATCGTCGGTCAGTTCTGGAGATGGGAGCTTTCGGGCTGGCTGGCCTGTTATCGGGCGGCAAGGCTTTGGCATCGCCCGGCGCTGGCTCAAACCGTCCGCGGGCAAAAGCGAAGAGCGTTATCTATTTGCATCAATATGGTGGGCCGAGTCATATCGACACGTTCGATATGAAGCCCGAAGCGCCTGATGGAATTCGCGGCGAATTTAAAACGATATCCTCTTCCGTTCCAGGCTCGCCGGTGTGCGAGTATTTGCCGCGATGGGCTGGGCAAATGAACGAGTGGGCGCAGATTCGTTCGGTGCACCACGATATGAAAAACCACAATCCGGCCTGCTACTATTCGCTGACAGGGAAACGGCCGCCGACTGATGATATACGATTGCGTGATACGCTGGAGTTGTACCCTGCGTTTGGTTCTTCCGCAGCCAAATTCATCGACGACAACGGCAGCGATATACCTTCATTCATTGCCTATCCGCATATTCTGCGCGATGGTGCAATTTCGCCTGGCCAGCACGCGAGCTTCTTAGGAAAACGTTTTGATCCTTACTTTTTCCAGGCAGATCCGAATGCGATCGATTTCGGCTTGCCTGAACTGCAATTGCCGAGCAACATTGATTTGGCTCGCTTAGAACGTCGGCGAGATCTTTTGCAGATGGTCGACAATCAAGCTCGCTTAATTGAAAAATCGAGAGAAGCCCGCGGTTTAGATCAACTTCAAGAGCAAGCGCTTTCAATTCTATCTTCGCCGGGGCTTCGCGATGCAATCGATATATCTCAAGAAGACCCCATGCTTCGGGATGCTTACGGCCGCACGACGTATGGGCAATCGTGCTTGCTTGCCCGTCGATTGGTTGAAGCAGGTGCACGCTTTGTCACCGTATATTTTTCGGATGGCATCGGCGGCGCTGGAAGCCAAGGCTGGGATACGCATCAGGAAAACTTCAAGGACTTGCGCGAACGGTTGCTTCCCCAAACCGACGTGACTGTTCCAACCCTGATTGAAGACCTCAAGTCGCGTGGGTTGCTCGATGACACGCTTGTGTTGTGGATGGGTGAATTCGGTCGCGGCCCTCAGATCGGCGACAGAGATGGTAAGGGGCGAAATCATTGGCCCGATTGCTATACCGTCATGATGGCCGGAGGCGGAATTACCGGCGGCGCAGTTTACGGACGGAGCGATGACCGCGGCGCGTTCCCGGCTCTCGATCCGGTCGGACCCGAAGATATCGCCGCGACACTCTTTTGGGCTTTGGGTATCGACCCTGCCAGCGAAGTTCATGATACACTTGGACGTCCGCTGCCAATTTCAACTGGTAGCCCGATAGAAAAGCTGTTCAGCTAAACGAACGTGTCCGCGTTGACGCTGCTCTGTCAAATTTTTAAAAGTGAGCTAACGCGCATAATTGTAACTCGGGCGTCAACGTCAGGATTCAGGGAAATGTTCGAACGCAACCCTTATCAATACGCATTCGCAAACTTCGCAGTCCTTGTATTGACGTTCTCGCTCATCCAGTTCTCTTCATCGCTGTGTTATGCACAAACACTAGACAACGTTGAATCCGAGACGGCGTCAAATCAAACTCCCAGTATCGAACAGCAGCATGTGTTTTTTGAAATGCACGTGCGACCGCTGTTGGCAGAAAAATGCGTCTCATGCCACGGAAGCAAAAAGCAAGAAGGCGAGCTTCGGCTTGACACCCGCGAAGCCTTGGTGGCAGGTGGAGATTCGGGATCCGCAATTGATTTAGAACGGCATGCAGAAAGTTTGCTCCTAGCCGCAGTGCGATTCGAAGGGCCCGAGATGCCACCAACGGGGCAACTTCCTCAAGACAAAATCGCTGTGCTTGAAAAGTGGATCTCGTGGGGGGCGCCGTGGCCGAACGACGGGGAACATGCTCTACGAATCACATCAGACGCCGAGATCTCCGACGAAGATCGCGCGTGGTGGGCCTTTCAACAAGTTAAACGACCTTCGCTTACAACCACGGACGAAAAGATCTCCCCGGTCGACTGGTATGTACAACAGGAGATGAATCAGCGGGATCTAACGCCGGCGCCGGAAGCTTCCCGCTTAGAGCAACTCCGACGCCTCAAATTCGTGTTACATGGCCTTCCGCCGTCGATCGAAGAGATCGACTCGTTCCTGAATGACAAACGCTCGGATGCTTACGAGCATTTAGTGGACAGATTGCTGCAGGAATCGGCGTTCGGCGAGCAATGGGCTCGTTTCTGGCTAGACCTGGTTAGGTACGCTGACTCCGACGGTTACAGAGCTGACCACTATCGCGCTAACATGTGGCACTATCGGGACTACGTGATCAAATCCTTTAATGAAGATAAGCCTTACGATCGATTTGTCCAAGAACAGATCGCTGGAGACGAGCTCTTCCCTGACAACCTTGACGCGCAGACGGCGACAGGGTATTTGCGGCATTGGATATATGAATACAACAGCCGCGACGCCGTGACGCAGCGAAACTTGATTCTACAAGACTTGGTAGATACAACCGGAGACGTTTTTCTAGGTGTGGGTTATCAGTGCGCACGATGCCATGACCATAAGTACGATCCGGTCTTGCAACGAGACTACTTCCGACTTCAAGCTTTTTTTGAGCCGATTTTACCTCGGGAACAAACGCTTGCTACGGTAGAGTCACAGCAGAAGTACGAGTCCGAACTCAATGCGTGGGAGGAGCAACAGGCAGCCATTATCGACGAAATCGCGACGATCGAAGCACCCTTTCGAAAAGCGGCGCGTGCTTACGCAATTGGTCGATTCCCTGACGACATTCAAGCCTTGTATCACCAGCCGGAAGCAGAAAAATCGGCTTTTGACAAACAGATCTCGTACCTAATTGATCAACAGGTGCTGTACGAATATACGACGATTGACAACAAAATTAAGGGCGAAGAAAAAGATCGCTTGTTCGCTTTACGCAAGCAGCTAACCGAGAGCGTGCAGGCAAAGCCGGCTGCGCTCCAAATTGCGAGTACCGTGTGTGATGCGGACGCCATAGCGCCGCCTACCTTAATACCCAATTCGGACGGCCAGTCCATCGAACCAGGTTTTTTGACCGTACTCGACGGGTCCGACGCTAGCTACGATCCCATAAGCGATCGTTCTACTGGTCGCAGAACGGCACTAGCGCACTGGTTGACTTCGCGAGAAAACCCTCTCGTGCCGCGCGTCATTGCGAACCGAATCTGGCAACAACTGATGGGACAGGGCTTGGCCGTTAACCCGAGCGACTTTGGGCGACTTGGCGGTGCTCCTTCGCATCCTGATTTACTGGACTATCTTGCATCGAGTCTCGTCGATAACGATTGGAGCATGAAGTCGCTCGTGCGTGAAATTGTGTTATCCAAAACCTTCCGTCAATCGACTTACCATCCAGAGTACGCTCGATGCACGACAATCGATCCGCAAAATCAGTTCTATTGGCGTGCCACAGCTCGTCGCTTGTCAGCCGAACAAATTCGCGACTCCATGCTGTTCGTTTCAGAGCAGTTGGAAAATAAGTTTGGCGGCGAAGGTGTCCAAAGCGACGTGGGGCGACGAAGTGTTTACACCAGAATTATGCGTAACTCTCGAGATCCATTACTGGATGTCTTTGACTTACCTCAGTTTTTTAGCAGCGAATCGTCTAGGAACACAACAACCACTCCTATCCAATCGCTGCTGATGATCAACAGTTCGGAAATGTTGCGTCATGCGTCAGCCCTCGCGGGTTCCCTTTCCGATGATAAAGATCCCGCAGCAAGAATCGATTTCCTCTGGAGAAAGCTCTACACTAGACCACCAACTTCGGAGGAATCTGAATCTGCACTTACGTTTCTTAACAATCAAGTTAGCCTGATCTCAAAATCTCAGTCGATTGAGCTTCGTCCCGAAAACATCACGGGCAGAATGCCTTATCGCGATGGGCACAGTGTTGCAATCATGGAAAGCGATAAGACGCCTGCATTGGCTGTTCAACCTGATGCGTTGATGGCTGCAAGCGAATTTACGATTGAAGGTTTCTTTCAGCTGCGATCGGTTTTCGACACAGGGAGTGTTCGAGTTTTAGCGGGAAAATGGTCCGGGAACAATAAAAAACCTGGCTGGACGTTTGGTATCACCGGCCAAGGCTCACGGCGAAAACCTCAAACACTTGTTTTGCTCATCCATGGTACCAAGCTAGACGGCAGTTTTGCCGAAGCCGCGGTGTTTTCCGATCAACAGATTGCGCTGAACAAGCCATATTTTGCAGCAGCAGCTTTCAAACCAGCATCAGATATCGACGGCAGTGTCACATTTTATCTGAAAGACCTTTCCAACGACGATGAACCGATTCAATCCATTACCGTCGCACATCAGATACATTCAATTGCTCAAGACGAATCACCATTTACCATTGGTGGATTGAGCGGAAATGCGAAGCACCAGTTCGATGGCTTGATCGACGATATAAAATTTACTGCCAAAGCGCTCTCAGAAGTCGAACTTGGTCTAGTTGAACAACCCGCTCGGGCTGAAACAGTCGGCTTTTGGCGATTTGAACCTGATCCTGGGTTATTAGCAGATTCGTCACCCAATAATCGTTCGATTTTACCAACAGCAGCAGTGCGAAATGAGAACACGGCCGAGGAACTTGCTTGGATTGACCTGTGCCATGCGCTCTTGAACACCAACGAATTTTTATACTTCGAATAGGCAATCATATGTTTGGTCACATCTCGATTCCTAAAACACGACGTGAATTTCTTCTGAGAAGTGGAGCGGGCTGTGGTTCGCTGGCACTCGCGGCCATGTTGGAAAATAGCTTGGCGGCTCAAGATCAAGCTGCTACTGCAGGTTTACAAACACTTGCTCCTAAGGCCAAACGAGCTATCTTTCTTTTCATGGAGGGCGGGGCGAGTCATATCGATTTGTTCGATCCAAAGCCATTGATCAACGAACTAGCTGGTAAGCCGCTTCCCGAGAGCTTTGGTAAAGTAATCTTGGCAATGGGCGAGGCTCATGCTCCCATCCTCGCATCACCGCGAACGTGGAAGCAACACGGCCAGTCCGGCACATGGGTTTCCGAGTGGCTCCCGAATATTGCTGAGTGTGTTGACGACTTGGCCGTAATCCGATCTTGTTGGAGCGAAGGGATCAATCATTCCGCGGGCGTATGCCAAATGAACTCGTGCTCAATTATTGGCGGACGTCCGTCGCTTGGCAGCTGGGTTAGCTATGGGCTAGGGACTGAAAACCAGAATCTCCCAGCCTTCGTTGTGATGCAGGACAATCGCTCTTCCGTCGTTAACGGTCCCCGAAACTGGGGAGCGGGGTTCATGCCTGCTCTCTATCAAGGAGTGCGCTTCCAGGAGGGCTCGGAAACGATTCCCAATCTTATTGCACCCGAGGGAGTCGGTCATGAGCGACAACTCAGCAAGCTTGACTTTATCAATCGAGCAAACCAAAGATATGCGGACAATCATCCCGAGCAATCGGAACTGGAAGCTCGGATCGCAAGCTACGAACTCGCCTTTCGTATGCAAGTTGAAGCGCCTGACGTGGTCGATATCGCAACCGAGACGCAAGACACACTTGATCTTTATGGCATGAATGATCCAGAATGCGAACCGTTCGGAAAACTCTGCCTGCTGGGTCGAAGAATGTCAGAACGCGGTGTTCGATTTGTCCAACTCTATCATGGTGCTGGTAGCAAATGGGATTCGCATTCGGCGATCGAAGCGAACCATTCCAAGCTCTGTCGGCAAATGGATAAGCCGGTTGCTGGCTTGTTGAAGGATCTCAAGCAACGCGGCTTGCTCGACGAAACGCTCGTCATCTGGGGAGGCGAGTTTGGCCGAACTCCGATGTCGGAACAGGGCAACGGTCGTGACCACAATCCGACTGGATTCACCATGTGGATGGCAGGTGGCGGCGTCAAAGGCGGGCAGACTATAGGCTCGACAGACGAACTTGGCTTACGGGCGGTCGAGCAACGGGCTCACGTTCGCGATATTCACGCATCGATCCTCCACCTAATGGGGATCGACAATATGAATCTGACTTACCTTCATAAGGGCCGGCCAGAACGACCGACCATCAACGAAGGCTCGCTGATAAAAGGGGTCCATCCGGGATTATCGTGGGTAGAGATCTAATCCGCCGCAGTGGAAGTAAACTGCAATCTTGAAGTTCTCTACGTTGCGATACCCGCCTACTCGCCTTTTGATCGACATGATCTTACTGTTCATCCCTTCGGCCACTGCGTTCGTGATCCGATGCGTACAGTAACTGACTACGTTGCCCAGGCGTTCTTTGATCGTCCGGGCTACGGACTTCATCGGCTCAAGTTTCGTATGGATCACGCTGCGATACCACTTGTTAAAATACTGCGTCGCTGTGCTCGCATCGCACTGGTCCCAAAGTCCTCGAAGAATCTCTTTGGAGCACCAAGCTTTCGCTGTTTGCATCGTACCATGATAAATCGAGGCGAACGTTTCGCTTTGTGCTTCGCTCAAACTCTCTTCGCCTTTGAGCCACAAGTATTTTGTCTTGCTAAGACGATCATCTCCCAACGACAGCAACGAGCGATGCTCTTGCCGACGCACCTTATCAACCGCCTTATTCGCTAACTGCATCACATGAAATCGATCATGCACGATCTTCTCTTCAGCAAGGGGAATTGTTTCTTTGGTGGCTCGCACAAAGCTCGGGCTCATATCCATAGCGATCGCTTGTACTGAAGCGATTTGATCCTCAGAAAGCTGAGAAAAACAGGCTTTTGCACTCTCGACATCATGCCCTTCACTTATAGCTTCGACCGTACTGTTTTGCAGATCGTAGAGCATGGTCACATAGCTATGACCTTTGCGAAAAGCTTTTTCGTCGATACCAACGTGCGGGATTGGTTTGGCTTGCTTGCGAGCTTGGCCACGCTCGACAGCACGCTGCAGGATGTTCCAGGCTTGGTCCCATTTAATGTCTAAGATGTTCATGGCTCCTTTGACCGTTTGCGTTGCTCGCAGCACGTCGATTGCCAAACGTTCGAAGAGCAAGGTGAACCGGCTATGCTTTTCTGCCCAAGGCACCGCGACATTCTTGATACCATGCGTGGGACATTGGACGCGCGGAACACGTGCCACAAGGATTGTTTTAAATTGACACGAATCCAAATGCCGCCAGCGTCGCTCTTCGGCATGATCATAGCATGCGCCAGTGTGAGCACACTGCGAGCATGAGAATGTTGCTTGATCTGGGTGGTTTACTCGAACGACAATCTCTTTGGCTACTTGATCCAGAACGACTTCTTGAACAAACCAAGGATTGTTGAGTCCAAGGATGTGTTGGTACAATTCTTTGTCTTGCATGGCTGATTTCCTCCAGCCCAGATTCTACCAACTTCACGAAATTACCGGATGGACCATAAAAGGCCTGATCAGCTAGAACGCTAGGACTTAGTTGGCTTGATATTTAACGGCAACTGTTGGATGCGTTCAACGCTTTCATAGTCAGTCAGGTTAAAATTCAGCGGCGTGACAGTAACGGCGCCGTGCCAGAGCGCTTCTACGTCCGTCTCCATCGCCGTCGGTGGCGGTGGAACGTCATTATTCGCCCAATAGTAATCGCGTCCCTTCGGATCCTGGCGCTTGATATACCGTTCGTTGTAGCGGCTTATTCCCATCGGAACTACGTGCACATCAATCTGCTTGCCATCTCGTAACATCTGAGTGGCTGCGATCGGAATATTGATATTTATCAGATGCTCACGAGCCGCCTTCTCCACTAACAATTGCGGGATCAGGTCGACAGCGATTTGCGCTGCGGCTTCGAAATCTGCATGAGGATCAAATTCCAAGGAGACTGCAATGCTCGGCTTTCGAAAGAACGCACCTTCGATGGCTGCTGCAACGGTTCCCGAGTACAACACGTTGATTCCAGCGTTCAATCCGCCGTTAATTCCACTTACAACCAAATCGATTTCCGATTCGATCAGTTCGCAAATTCCAAGCTTTACGCAGTCGGCGGGCGAGCCGTCAACGGCCCAACCGCGAAACCGATCGCCCTCGTAGACTTTCTTGCAAGTCAGCGGGGTTAGATAAGTGATCGAGTGCCCCACTCCGCTTTGCTCCGTCGCAGGTGCCACGACGGTGACGTTCGCAATTTCGCGAAGCTTCTTTTCCATCGCCGCCAAGCCTGGAGCGTAGATTCCATCATCATTTGCAAGTAAGACGTTAAGCATTAAACTCTCGAAATGTACGACTAAACATTGGTCGGTTCTGCATAAGTCTTCGGATCATACATGGTTGCAGAAGATATGCCCAACCGCGGTAGCAATTTTTTGCAAGTTATTCGCGACGATTCGTAGATCACAGGCAAACCGCTGCCCGGATGCGTCCCGCCGCCTACCAAATATACATCGTCCAATTCTTCAAATTTATTATGAGGTCGCAAGTGGAGCATTTGCCCTAAGTTGTGCGCCAAATTGAACGTTGCCCCGCGATAAATATTGTACGTTTCGCACCAGTCACGGGGCGTCACGATCTTCTCAAAGCGTATCCGTTCGCGCAAGCCCGCCATCCCCAACTTTTCCAATCGACTGAGCGTCAACTCGCGAAACGCCGCGGTTTCAACCTCATCCCAACTCGTCTTCTCCGTCAAATGCGGCACTGGGACCAACACATAAATGGCACTGTGCCCGGGAGGCGCCATGGTAGAATCGATGATACTCGGGTTGTGCACATAAATGGAAGGATCATCGGGGAGTATGAAATCGCGCTCGATCTGATGTAAGTTTCGCTCGTAGTTTGCGGAAATGTGAATCGTGTGATGCGCGATCTCTGGATATTGGCCCTCGACACCCAAGTACATCATAAACGTACTGCATGAGAAACGCTTGCCCTTGAGCTTTTTATCGGACCAGCGACTACGCATGGAATCAGGAACAAGCTTGCTCATTGCGTTCGAGAAGTCGGCGTTAATCACCGTCGCATCGGTCACATAACGGCCAGTGTCGGTGCACACGGCGGAGACGCGTTTGCCTTCGAACTCGAGTTTCGTGACCGGCTCATTTAGCCGAATGGTCGCTCCTAGATCGGTGGCGATCTGAGCCATCTTTTCGTTGACTCGATTGCATCCTCCGTACGGATGAAATACACCGTACTCGTACTCGAGGAACGAGAGGATCGAAAAGAGGCTTGGGCAGTTGAACGGAGACATGCCAAGATATTTCGATTGGAATGAAAACGCCAAAACCAATCGCGGATCTTTGAAATACCTGCACAGCTCTTGTCCAAGCGTACGCCATGGCTTAACGAGCGGCGCTGCACCCATCAGGGACGGTCGAAGCAAATCGAGGGGACTATCAAAAGGCGACTCTAAAATGGGACGGAACTTTTCAAGCTTGCGGCGGTTATCCCGCATGTAACGCGTCAAAGCACCGGCGTCGCGTGGGGAAAACTCCGCGACCTGTTTCTCCATCTGATCAAGAACGCTTGTGCAGTTCAAAATACCGCCAGCACCGAAGACTAGCCGATACTGCGGGTCAAGGCGGTGCATTGGAACTTCATCGAAAAGCTCATAACCGACCGACCGAAAAATCTCCTGCAGCACTCGCGGGTAGAGAAAAAACGTTGGCCCTGTGTCAAAACGATAGCCATCATGCTCGATCGAAGCAGAACGTCCGCCGACGCGATCCATCTTTTCGAGAACTGTGACGGAGGCGCCGGCCTTTGCCAACTGCATCGCCGCTGCAAGTCCGCCAGGGCCCGCTCCAATTACAACAACGTTCGGTTTAGCCATTTAGATTCATTCTACGGTAAAGCTTGTACTCTGCTTTATAGCAATCAAGTCAAGACTCTGCACCGTTCAAGTTATCCTGAGCAGTTCTGACAGTTTACCAACGAAGTATCGCTGTTCCCCACGTCAGTCCCGCTCCAAATCCACACAACATTACAAGATCGTCGCTCTCGATTTTTCCGTCGAGATACGCATCATGGAGCGCCAGCGGAACACTAGCCGCCGACGTATTTCCTAAACGATCGAGATTGATGATCAAGCGATCAGGTGGAATCGTAAACTCCTCAACGGCCGCGTCGATGATCCGAATGTTCGCCTGGTGCAACACCCAAGACGCGATCTGTTCAACTTCAAGCCCTGTTGCCTGAAGCACATCACGGCAGCTTTCACGGATGACTCGCACAGCCCATTTAAAGACCGAGCGACCATCCATTTCCAAGAATTGTTGCCCAGCACAAATGGACTCAGGCGTTAATGGTTGTCGTGAACCGCCACCTGGTATCAACAGTTGTGGTCCGCCGATTCCTTCCGATCCCAACGAGTAAGCTACCAAGCCTCCCATTTCTTCGGTTGGCACTTTCGATTTGTCTGGTTGCAGCAGAACCGCTCCAGCCCCGTCACCAAACAAAGGATATGTCTTCTTATCATCTGGGTTCACTGTTCGGCTCATCACTTCAGCGCCTACGACTAACGCGTTGCTGGCGGCCCCGTTGGCGACGAACTGCGCTGCTGTGCTGAGTGCGTAGACGAAACCGGAACAAGCCGCGTTCAGATCAAACGCAGGCGCTATGCATCCCAAACGATGTTGCAAGATACATGCGGTCGAAGGAGTAAAATGATCGGGCGTAATCGTAGCAACGATGACGAGATCGACTTCGTGGGGATCGATCTTTGCTCGCTGCAGACAATCCATCGCAGCATTGTAAGCGAGATCGCTGGTTGCCTGCGAGTCAGCCGCCCTACGACGTTCAAGAATTCCCGTGCGTTGATGAATCCACTCACTATCGCAGCCCAGGCGAGCGAGGTCTTCGTTCGTAACGATCTCCTCAGGCAAGTAGCTCCCGGTCGCCGCCACACGAAAGCCCAGACAGGATGAAACACGCGCCCGACCGCTAGCGGCCATCGCCACCCGCTTCTTGGGCGCATCCTCGTAATATTCGCTCGAACGCATCTTATCTTCCAAGGCGAAACGCATTTCATCTCTATGCATTTTTGCGAGATCGCTTCCAGTGTGTAGATGAGCCTTATCTAATCGTGGCGATTCGGATTCCGCGCTTGAACGCTCGGACGCTCCGGACTGATCAGAGATTTCACGATTCTGGGCTGAAGTTAATGGGGTGTTCAATCTTTAGGAACTTCCAACAATGCAAAAAACCACCATTTGGCGATTGAAATTTTACTCAAATGTACCCGAACACGCCTTTTATGCCACATCAGCTAGCACGCAATGGTTTTTTTACGCGGAAAGGCTCCCGCTTTCGCAGACAAGGTAAACTTTAATGGTCATCAGCGGCGTTTCATAGCGCCTTGCGAGGGCTCACAAAAAAATCGTGGTTATTGTGCCCATTTCGCGGTGGTAATCCGATTGCAGCCAAGGGCGTAACTGTGCAAACTAGCGTAAATTAGTCACTAAAACACACCTTATCGACTTTCCCTCGAAACGCTCGTTTTATGGTTGAATATGGACCTTGGAAGATTGTCGAGTCGTGCGAGGTCTATCGCGATCCATGGATTGCAGTCCGCCGCGACGAAGTTATCCGGCCCGATGGCAACCCAGGCAGCTATGCGACGGTAAAGATCAAACACGGCGTCTCGGTGCTCGCGCTCGACCAAGACGGTTCAGTCTATCTGACGTCCGAGTTTCACTATGCCGTTGGGAAAGTCACCCTTGAAGTTGTCAGTGGTGGTATCGACGAAGGTGAAACCAAAATCGAAGCGGCGCGCCGCGAACTGGCAGAAGAACTAGGAATTCGAGCAACGGAATTGATTGACCTGGGTTACGTCGATCCCTTCACCGCCTCCATTAATTCCCCGACACAGCTGTTTGTTGCACGAGGTTTGACTTTTGGCGAAACGTCCCACGAAGCCACCGAGCAAATCACACCCGTCAAAATGACGCTCACCGAAGCCATTGAAGCAGTCATGGACAGTCGCATCTCGCACGCCCCTTCTTGTGCTGTGATCTTGAAAGCGGCTCGACGATTCGCAGAATTCGTTTAATCATCTTTATCAAGACCTTTGCTTGGCGGCCCTACTAAGGTATCTCGACCGCAAGCAGGGAAATATCGTCTCGCGGACCGTTTGGCTGACACCACTTCAACACGTGGTCAAGAACTTGTTGTGACTGTTCGTCCAAACCGAGAGATCGATGATCTTCGAACAGTTCCAACATCTTTTTATCAGTCAGCACGGACATCTCAGCGTCCATCGCTTCGGGAATACCATCGGAATACAAGAACAAGCGATCACCTTTTTTCAACTGCAGTACCTCTTCATCGAACTCTGCATCAGGAACCCAACCTACTGCCAGTCCGGCACCGTCAATCATCTTTGCCGGTTCCCCTGAGGTTTGGAGTACGGGGGCTGGATGGCCTGCACAGACGTAACGGAATCGATAATCGCGCAGATCAAGCACGCCATAACAAATAGTAAAATGCAATTCGCCTTGCGATTCCATGGGGAACCGCCGATTCAGTTCTTCGACGACCGTCTTAGGCGACGTAACGCTTGGCTTTCCCGAAAATGGATCTGACCTGACTAACAGCGACGTGGCAGTTGCTTGCGGAGCCAACACGCGGCCGACAGCGACCGCGAGCAGCGACGAAGCGGCTCCATGACCGCTAACGTCAACCACGTACAAAGCGACATGATGCTCATCCAATCTGGCGTAATTAAGGAAATCACCGGCGAGCTCTTCACAGGGTACGAATCGCCAACCAATCGTAAGCCCTGGAATCTCTTCCGCATCGTTTGGCAAAAGCGATTTTTGGATTCGAGCCGCTGCTTGCAAATCGTGGCTCATACGATCGTTTAGCCGTTGGAGTTGCGTATTCAGCGACTCAAGCTTAGAGTTCCATTGGGAGAGTTTTTCTTTCGCGATAATAAGTTGCTCGTTGCTCCGGTGCAGCTCTCGATTCTTTTCTACTGCGTTTTCAAAGGTAGAGATAAGGAGATTCAGCGTCTGGTGCCGACCTGATTTGATACGATAGGTCTGTCCGTTTAAAGTAACCGGAATCTCGACGCTACTTGTTTTATCGTCTTCATCGTCGACGATGGGCGTCTTAAGGAGAGCCTCTACCCGGGATAATAGAAAACTCGGATCGTAGGGCTTTGTCACATAGTTATCAGCTCCTGCATCCAGCCCGCGAATGATATCTTCTGCGTCGGCCAAAGTAGAAAGCAACAGGACTGGAATGTGCTTCAAACTTGGGTCTGCTTTGATTGCTGCGCACAGTTGGTAGCCGTTCATGTTCGGCATTTCAATGTCGGAGATTACAATGTCCGGCTTTTGCTGCCTTACCAGCTCGAGCGCAAGAGCCCCGTCCTCGCCGATAAATGCTTCATATCCGGCTTTCGTAAGACGCTGCTGCAAGACCTTTCCCTGAATGCGACTATCCTCTGCAACCACCGCAGTTGGTCGCTTTGTCGGAGGTGATTTTTCAGGCTGCAGGTCACAGGCCGGTGTCGATATCGATTTATTCATGACTAGTCTCAAACCGCGTTCTATCGCGAAACAACTCACTTGGCAATTCGGCTTCTGCTCAACTCGCGAACGATCCACGCTGCAATTTTATCCAGCGGTACAACTCGATCCACCAACTGCTGCTCTACAACGACTTTTGGCATTCCGTAAACTACACAACCATCCGGATGTTGGGCAATGACGAATCCACCCAAGCGTTTGATCTCGCGGCAGCCTTCGGTGCCATCACGCCCCATGCCCGTCAACACGACAGCTAGCACACGTCCGTTGTAAAAGTTTGCCGCTGACCGAAACAGATAGTCAACGGAAGGTCGACAATTATGCTCAGGAGGTTCATCCGTAGTTTGAAGTATCGGTTTAAAGGTAGTGCCAGAAAGTTTAAGGTGTGCACCGCCGGGAGCAATGTACACCTTGTTCGGTTCAACTCTCATTCCATCTTGAGCTTCAAGCACCGTCAACTCGCACATCTCATTAACACGTTCCGCCAACGACTGTGTGTAATATTTCGGCATGTGTTGCACTACAAAGACCGGGACACCGAGGTCGCGTGGCAGTTTCGGCAACACTTCACGCAGCGCGACTGGGCCCCCCGTGGAAGTACCGATTACCACGGCTTCATATGCTTGGCAGGTACTGGACGAGCTGATCGCGGGAATCGCAATCTCAGCGGCAACTTTTGCCGTACGCCGCGGGAGCGAGACGCCGACACTTTCACGGAACGCTTCAATCTTTTCGCTAAGCTCGCGATGCAGAATTTGGCGATTGCTCTCAGCATCGCTGCTGTTAGGTTTATGAATGAAGTCAAAGGCGCCAGCCAACAACGAATCCGCTGTGATCTTAGCGCCATTTTTAGTTAAACTGCTTAACATGACGGCCTTCGCTCTCGAACGCCGTTTTTTCATCTCCCGTAAAACGTCGAGTCCCGAAAGTTCAGGCATCTCCACATCTAAAGTCAACAGATCAGGCCCAAGCTCGTCAAGTTTCTGTAACGCGTCGGATCCAGATGTGGCAACGCCCACCACCTCTACACCGTCTATCGTGCGTAGCACATTTCGCACAAGCTGACGGTAAAGCGCGGAGTCGTCGACCACTAAGATTCTTACAAGCATGGCATTGTTGATATACGGGTTACGAGTCCAGTTCTGCGGCGCGCAACTGCTTCTGAAGCAAATCGCGAAGACGCTCTTGGTCAAACGGTTTCACCACAAAATCGATTGCTCCTAAACGAAAACATTCCGCAAGTTTTTCTTTCTGATTCACGGCACTCACCATACACACCTTTGCTCGCGAGTCGATTATACGCAATTGCCGCAGCGTTTCTACACCATCTTGAATCGGCATGACTATGTCCAGCGTGACTAAGTTTGGTTTCTCACTTTGGAATTTTTCAACCGCATCAACACCATTGACTGCCTCGGCAACAACAAGCCAGCCTGATTCCAAAGCGATTTCCTTGATTCGCATCCGCATGATCAGAGCATCGTCGACTATCATCAAACGATTGGACACTTGTAACCTCATATAATCAAAGGGGGAGAGCCTAGCATTTCAATCTGCACAACTGCCGTGGCAACGTCGACAAACATTCGTCGCCCCCGAGTTCCTCCGCAATGTTGGGCAGTGATGGCAATATTTGCTTTTGTCAGGGCTAGCTGGACGGCTGCGAGATTACTTTCTCCAATTCTCCCAACCGCAGAACTCACAGTCGTGGGAAACATGTTCGAACCGCCAGCCACCTTTGCTTTCAGCCTTAAAGGACGGCGACCTGTAAGCCGCGTCATCATGCGAACCAGTTCCGGTACCGCCGTATCAGCATACTTGCCCAGACAATCTTGCCTACCCAACGAGTCAGGCATAACAATATGCCCCAGCCCCGCTACCTTCAGCTCTGGGTCGTACAACAATATACCAATGCAGGACCCCAGCAAGGTACGCAACGAGCCCTCCGACTTGGCAACAGCTAATTGCCCCATTGCGACCAAGATTTCACTTTCTCTCGGCACCGGCTTCATCGCAAAGCCTCTTGCAGCGAAGCAAAACATTCTAATTCTGGCACCAGCAACAGCTTCCAAATTACTGGGGCACCGTCGATGCGAAACTGAGTGTGCGTAAAGATCAAGGTGTCGGAAACCATGGCTTGGCCCATCACCAATCCCTGGATAAGCGACGCTCCATAGTCCCGCAAAAACTGAGGCGGTGATGGTAGTAAAGCTTGATCGCCATGCTGATCTGGCAGGTATTGTGAAAGTGTACCGAGGTACGCGCAACCTACAATGTTCGCAGTTTCTAACGCCGCTGATCGCGCAAGGTCCGTCCACTCTTTCAGATCAGCACACTGCTTTGGTACTAAAAGTTCAGCCAACGAAAATCCGCTTTGATCGCTGAAAGCGAGAATTAGCTGACCTTTGAAACGCCCTTCCACCGACATGACGCACATAACAATAGGTTCATCAGAAAAACCAAGCAATGGGGCGGCCTCAGAAACTGAGATTTGTTCAATCGTACCAAACGCAAGGTGTGCCGGCCTGCCTAACCATTGTGATAGAACCCGAGATGCTTCGTCAGCACTTCGCTTGAAAAGGATTCCGAGCTGTTGAAGTTCCGCGTCGTTTAACAATCTACTTCCCTTTAAAGGTTGCACATATATCCTTCTTCGCAAGACTGCTAACTGAGCACGCGTTTTCGCAATCTTTCATGAGCTAACCCAATCGCAGCGGCCACATCAAGCAGCAGACTTACGCTACCGTCGCCCAGGATGCTTGCACCGGAGAGACCGCGAATATGCACGAAGTTTTCAGCCAGCGATTTGATTACTATATCTTGTCCGCCACGCAGTTCACATACTCGCAAGCCTACCGTTCTGCCGTTTGCGTGTAACACCACAACCTCGACTTCCCTGCGGAATTCTGCTTCCCCCAGCGACGCCGTTAACCGATGAAAATATTCCGTCTCGTGCCAATCAAAGACGTCATCAATGTCAATCAACGGAATGATCTCACCACGGACATCAATAACCTCCTTAGATTGTATCGTTATGATTTCCTTACAGGGAACTGATACAATTTCACGAATGTTCTCGATTGGCGCTGCAAAAACACCGTACTTTAAACGAAACAACAAGCAGCGAATGATGGCCAACGTGAGCGGCAATCTGATGATAAACGTTGTGCCCTGCCCCGCGCGACTTTCAACTTCCACCATGCCATTCAGCTCGCCAATCCGAGTCTTGACGATATCCATGCCGACTCCACGACCAGATATGTCGGAGACTTTTTCAGCCGTACTAAACCCCGGATGCCAGATAAACTGCGCAAGTTCGCGGTCCGACATATCCCGAGCTGCCGACGCGGAGACTAGACCACGCTCAATCGCGCGCGCGCGCACCTTATCTGCATTGATTCCTGCACCGTCGTCGCGGACATGAATTAGCACGTTATTGCCACTGTGTACAGCCTCCAAACTGAGCGTTCCAACGGCGGACTTGCCTCGTTTTCGCCTCACATCCTCAGGTTCTAACCCATGGTCTATCGCATTGCGAACCAAGTGAATCAATGGATCACCAAGCTCGTCTATCATCCGCTTGTCAAGTTCAGTCTTCTCACCACGAAGTTCCAGATTGACTTGCTTACCCCGCTCCTGCGCAATATCGCGAACAACTCGTTTAAACCGATTAAAAAGCGGACTGACAGGCACCATTCGAGTGTCCAAAACGCCTCGTTGCAATCCATTAGACACTCGCGTTAGTTGATCAATGGCTTCCGTCAACTGATCAAAACTACGACGGCTTTGCTCGAGCGTTACCATTTGCTCTTCCACACCTTTAAGGAAATCGTTGATCTCGCGCCGACTCTCCGATGTCAATCCTTCATTTTGATAACCAACATGGCGTTCGACTTCTTCAAGCGTGTGCCTCAAGCCGTCACAAAGACTTCTCAAGCGGCGCGTAACACCAGATTTTCGAAACGTTTGGTTCAGAGTTCTCGATAGCTGCACAAATCTCGCGCGATTGACCACCAGTTCGCCAGTAAGATTCATCAACCTATCTAAGCGATCGATATCGACCCGCACAGTCTCAACAACTTTGGACTTACCTTCTTTGGCGGAAGCCGGCTCTTCAACACTTGATGCAGGCTTCGACGCTGGTTCTGGTTCAACTGATTGATTGCTTGGTTCCTCGGGCCGATCTTCTTTCACTTCCTGCGTGTTCTCATCGGCAGGTGCCCTGTAGTCCTCAATCTCGGCGACTTCATGGGCTTCGACAAGATCGATTTCCAGCATATCGACCCCCGCTACGTCCGCTGCCACTCGAATCTGCGAATCTACAGCATCCGTCCGCACCCAAACCTGCAATGTGCCAAGATCAGCGACGTGCTCCAAAAGCGTTCTTTCTGGACTGACTCGCAAAATCTCCGCTAGATCACTCAGCCTCGTCAACAACAGCTCAGCCTTCAGTTCCGGTAATTCCAGGCCTCGAGCAAAGTAAGCGACGATCCTAAAGACTTGCAGAGAAACTGCCGCGATTGGTCCTGGATCGTCCGCAACATCAGAGGTCGCAGTGACCGAATCGACTTTCTCGGGTTCACTGGAAGTGGGACTAGCCTTTGATTTGGGAAGTTCCGCCACTGCTTGGCTGCTCGTCAAATCACCGTTTGCGTCGGTTAATCTTGTCAGCTCCTCGAGCAACTCGGGAACACTATTGAGCGGCAATCCTTCTCGGAGCCTTTCGATGGACTCACGCAGGAAATCAATGCACCTCAAGATTAAGTCCATCATGGGTCGGTCAAGCGATCGAAGTCCAGATCGCAACCGCTCGAAATGGTTTTCAAGGTGATGCGTCAGGACCGTGATGCTGTCCAAACCCATCATCGCCGCGGAACCTTTGATCGAATGAATCAACCGAAATGACTCATTTAGATTCTTTTGACTCGAGGAGTCTATCTCCAGTTCAAGCAGGACCTCCACGAGCGCATCCAATTGTTCGGCAGTTTCGTCAACGAACATTTGAAGATATTCCGACATCTCGTCGGACGGCATTCCTGTGGAATAATCGAAGTCGTCGTCGCTCACAGCGGTATACTCAGGTTCATGGTATCTTGCGGTATAAAAAAGTCGAAATCTTCTGCAACGGTGCCAGCATGTCGTAAACGCCTTCCGAAGGCCCAATAACTAAGTATCCTCCGGCGACCAAACTGCGTTGAAGATGGTCGATCACGACTTGTTTAGATGCCTTGTCAAAATATATTAAAACATTGCGTAGAAAGATGCAGTCAAACGGCGGGCCGCTCATCGGCTCCATTAGGTTATGGTGCTTGAAACTCACTATCTCGCGGACATTTTTTTTGATCTGCCAATGGGATTTGTTTTCAAGCTGGGTAAAAAAACGCTTCCTGCATGACTCATCGACTCCTTCCATTGCTCGTGGACCGTAGATCCCCGCCCTCGCTAGCTTCAACACTTGTTCGCTGATGTCAGTGCCAACAATTTGTAAACTAATGTTCAAAGTCTTCTGCGACGCCTTTCGCAAACAAATCGCCAGCGAATACGCTTCCTCGCCCGTGCTACAGGCGGCAGACCAAATTCGCAACGACTTTGGCTTGCCTTCACTCAACTCATGTCCCGCTATTTCGTCAAGAAAATCTCCTCGAAACCAATCGAAATGAGTTGATGTTCGGAAAAACGATGTCTCGTTGGTCGTGATAGCGTCAATAAAATGTTCTAGTTCGCTGGCCCCATCTTTTGAGGTCAATAGTTTGTAATAGCTGTCGAAGTCATCTATCTTGCATGCACGCAGTCGTCTACGAATTCGATTGCTAACGAGTGTTACCTTAGAATCATCAATCCTGATACCGCTCACGCGATATATGAACGTCTGAAACAGCTTCAGTTGTTTCGACGTTAATCGTTCAGGTTCCATTGAAACTAAAGTTCCTTTGACGCTTCCCGCCTTTGGACTGTGATTGACTAACTTTTGCTTTCGTCTTGATGGGGTTCTCAGACGCGGAATTTAGCTACCAGATCTCTTAAACTTTGCGCCTGAGCCCCCAGTTCTTCTGCGCTGGCCGCCATTTCTTCTGCTGCTGCGGCATTCGACTCTGTCGTTTCAGACACACTTCGAATCGCAAGCTTCACTTGCTGCGCACTTTCGACTTGCGATTCTGTCGAGGCGGAAATTTGTGAGATCCCTTCCGCTGTCTGATCAACCGCGTTTACAATGTTTCGAAGGGCAGCACCGACTTTCTCTGACAGCATCGCACCTTCTTCAACACGGCGTGACGACTCTTTGATTAACTGCGTAATCTCTTTGGCCGCTTCGCTAGAACGCTCTGCTAATTTTCTCACTTCGTCGGCAACAACTGCAAAGCCAAGTCCGTGCTCGCCCGCTCGAGCAGCTTCTATGGCTGCGTTTAGCGCCAAGAGATTTGTTTGACTCGCAATCTCACTGATGACTTGGATAATGTCATTGATTTGCTCGCTGGATTTTTGAATCATTTTCATGGCGTTCACGGCTTCTTCTACCGCAGAACCACCACCTTTAGCTAAACAAAGAGTTTGTCCAGCTTGAGACTTGGCTAAACGTGTGTTTTTTGAAATAATGTCGATAGAATCAAGCAACTGTTCCAAAGACGATGTTACCTGCTCGACGGAGGCGGCCTGCGTCTGAGCGCCTTCGCTTAAGTTGGCACTGCTTTCCGCAATAGTTCGAGCGCCTTCGTTTTGTTGCTGCGCTGCTTCCACGACTTCATTGATCAAATTCCGCAGGTCGCATAACATTTTTCGCATGCTGGACGCCAGACGTCCAAGATCATCATCGCCTTTGATTGAAATCTCACGCGTAAGATCGCCTTGCGCTGCTGCAACGACCGAATGCATCAGTGACTCAACCTTTTCTTCCGTTTCAATCGCCTCCTGCTCACGACGTGCTTTTAAGTCTTGCTCCTGGGCTTTTGACTTTTCTATTTCTGTAATCACATCCCATGTGACCATCGGACCAAGATACGCACCGTTGCTGTCCCGCAATGCTGTAACGTTGAGATCCAAAATCTCATCGCCCAAAGTGATCTTGGCGCGGTGAGGCAAGTTGTTCGGATCCGAGACCATAGCTCGTTGATGTTCAGGACGTGAGTGAAAAATATCAAAAGACTGCCCAACAATTTCTTCGACACGGCAAGGCAGCAGATGTTGCAGCCGCTGCAAGGCGCGAATCGAAGCTGGGTTCATATATCGAATGATGAAACTTCGATCCGAGACGATGATTCTCGTCGGCACGTTCTCAATGATCTGAGCAAACGTACCGAGAGCAAGACCAGCATGCGTCGTCGCCGCCTTCGTCGACGAAGGCACTCGTCGCCGCGTTGCCTTCGCACGTTTCGGAGCTTCGTTGGATAACGTTTCAGTCGTATCGCTTTTACCAGGTCTTGATGCTCGCTTAGCCATGATCGGCTCCCGTATTCTTTCCAAGCTGTAGTGCTAGATGAGTGAATGTTCTTGTTTTTCTAAATCGGCCCGAAACGCAACTATGATTTGGGAAACGCGATCATTCCCACTTGAGCAACCTGTTCAAGTTTTTCAGGTGAAAGCAGTTCATCAATCTCTAGTATGATTACGAGCAAGCCACTAACTCGAGCAAAACCCGAAATGTAGTGTGCTCCGTGACTGGTTACTGTTTCCGGGGCAGCTTGAATCGTATCATCAGGAATCCGAACAACCTGCGACACGGTATCAACGGTGCAGCCAATTGTTCGTGACCCAACGTTGACTACGATGGTGCGAGTATCAGCGTCAAACTCTTTCTGTGGCATCCGAAAAAGTCGGCGCAGATTAATGATCGGAATGATTGAGCCGCGCAGATTCGTGACCCCTTCCACATAATCTGGCACTTGTGGAGTCTTCGTCACCTGATCAAGGATGACGATCTCCTGAATCTGTTCGATTCGAAAAGCATAATCCTGGCCGGCTAGCCGAAATGCGACAAACTGCGAAACATGTCGCGACAACTTTTCAGCCATTACGTCACCTGAAGACTGCACAGCACTCACACATCAACTTTCACTCGCCAAGATAAACAAAAGACGCTTTCGATTATATTTACTGCGAAAAATCCCACAATGAATTAGTGTCCAGTTCGGGCAAGCGACAGTCGTTCAAGCAATTTTCTCCAACTTTTTCATCAATTCGATTCGATTTCAGCTCCAGATCGACACAGAGGCGAGCTGCTCGGAAAGAACCTCGCCGCCTTGATCGCGTCCCACGAGCTCCGTTTTAGTACCAACCAACCCTTCATCTCCGCGATCGCACTTTTGTATGTCGTTTACGCGAAGCGACTTTTAATCGCGATTGTGCCACTTATATCATACGAAGTGATAGGTAAAAATCACACTGTTGTAGAGCAAGTGGCTGATAATCAATGGCCAGATGCGACGTCGCCTTAGGAAGTATGTCCCCAACAAAAGACTGACGAAAAATGCCCCAACTCCGTCCTTCCAGCCTTGATGCAGATAATAACAGCTAAAAAGTAACGCAGAAACGACGACAGCCATTGCACCTGAGCCAAAGAGCGTCTCGAGACGTGGAATCAAAAAGACACGCATGGCGATCTCCTCTGCAAAACTGTTAAACAAGATCGCTGCCAACGCAAGAAACATCAAGCTTCCACCAGTTCCATAAAAATTGCCAGCGTTCGATGGCCCAGTTGAATCTTCGACACTTGCTTCGTCGACGATTGTGTCTGCGGCAGAACCGATAGCAGCTTCGTCTTCATAGCTCGATGCGGGCGACTGGCTGACGACATCTAACGCCAATGGAACTGATACGCTGATAAGAAACACCATCAAAACGAGCGCACATCCAGCAACCAGATCTAACTTCGGAGTGATGGGAACAATGCCAAGCTGCTTCCAAGACGTCGACGTAATGACAACAATGACAAGAACACCGAACAGAACAATTAGCGACTTGACGATGAAATAATAAAGATCGTCCGCATCCCAATAGTCTTGATACATGATCAAGTCGTTCTATCGAGCTCCAGCGCCAACCAGTGGCCACCACGCCAAAGCTAACACTAAGCCAATCTCAAAACAAAGCCAGCCCTTTGAATTCGTATAGCGTTCTGCAACCAACGTCTCATTCAAAAGACGCGGAAGTGTCGCCTGTAACTTTTTTGGAAATATGTACCCAGGTGGCACCGGGAAAGTGTTGTCTTCCGTCGAAGCAGGTACATCAAGATTGCAGTTGCACGCCGGGCAATGATCCACACCATTTTCGCGTGAAACGCCGATCGCAATCTTCGCCCCACATTCGTCGCAATCGAATCGTATCTCCCGCACTAAGTCTTGAGAGAGAGTTTCGTGCTGTTCACGTTCAAAGACATCGTAAATCTGCTTTGCTCTAGCACTATCGTCTGTTCTAACTTTGACTTTGAATCCACCCGTTGCGATTGTCAGCAGAAAGTGCATTGCACCCAACTGCTCGTTATCCAGCACGCTTTCAATGTCTTCATCTTCTAAGAGAAGTTGAAAACGTCGAGCCATCGGCTCGCGATCAAACGCCGCAATCGTTACTAAGTCGGGCATGTTCCCAATCATCCTAAAGGACCGGTGCGATGCATAACGTTGCTTGACCGGTTACCGAGCATTCCAGAATCGCGAGTATTTCTATTCTAAATGACGTTTGGCGACAAGTATCACCGCACGTTACTGAGCCTTTTACTACGTTATGGCCAATCGTGGCCATTCGCTGCATCGGAGACCTCCTAAAGATGTTGCCGATTCTTGCGACATGCGTCTACCAATTTGGCCTTTCATTATCCAGTTCGATATACACTTTTGCCCGCCCGACCGCCAATCAGTCCTACCGAACTTGGAAACGCTAATAGAGAGAATGTTAGAACGCATGAAAAATCATTGACAGCTTTCTTCAATGGAAGCAACCGTTATCGAATCAAAACAAAGAGTCCTGACACCTTTCTTTGAGTCGTTTTCGACCAAGCTGTACTTTGAAGCCACAATTGAATTCCACGCTGGCGAGAATTCTTGCTGTCTAGTTTTTATTAGAAGGCAACGTCGGCTAAATACGGTAAAGAAGGGCTTAACATCCAGAGCGGTATGACCTTTGCCCAGGAGAGCCCACCATGGGTAGCGTTGAACAAGACAGCTTGAAACGCTTTTCACGCCCAGCGAACAACGCCTCAAGTGCAAAGGCCTGCGGCCTGACTAACCCGACAGTCAAGATGGACGTTGGAAAGTCTAAGCGGTCCTTGGTAATTCAATTTTTCCATACGAGAAGCGTTCGTTGTTCGCGTTTTCACGATTCTCCAACGCCCCACACGGGGCAGTCTAAAACATAGAGGAATAGCCGTATGAGACGATTTAATTATCTTAAACTTAGGCTCCGACATGCAACCGCAATCGCTGCAAGTCTGCTGACAATCTCCAGCACCGCCATCGCACAACAAACGTCTGAAGCCGGTCGCCAAACACAGACAGCTCGCACAGGAGACGGATTACTTTCAATTGAAACATCCTTCCCAGAGCAAGTTCGCGCTAACGAACAATTTGATTTCGACGTCACGCTGACAAACTCGACAGACAATATGGTGTTGCATGACATCAAATTGAAGCACAAGGGCGATCAGGGTATAAGCATCGAATCGGTCAAGGGTGACGATCAGGCATCGAATTCGAAAAAAGAAAGTAGCCAATCCACCAATGATGCGGATCATGCATCTGATGCCGCTGCCAGGTATGACCGTGAAGCTGATAGTAATACGACGAATAGTAATACGAACAAGGGAAATCGCGGACAAGCCAAGGATTCGTTAGCAATCTCGAAACTTGAACCCGGCGAGTCGAAAACTCTGATTGTCACAGCATCGGCCGATCAGGAAGGTGCAGCCAATGCATGCTTGATGATTGAATCGTATATGCCAGCGCTTTGTCTGCAAACGCAAGTCGTAAAACCAGACTTGAAGATCACGAAAACTGCTCCAGACCGCGTTACCCAGTGTGATGTTATTGAGCTAACCTATACCGTGACGAACGATGGAACCGGTCCTGTTGGCGAGTTCGAAATCATCGACGAGCTTTCAGATGGCATCAAGACCATCGATGACCAGAACCGCTTGGCTTTCAAAGTCGATAATCTTCGCGCAGGCGACTCACGGCGGTTTGTCGCGAGAGTCTTTGCTACTAGAACCGGCGAGTTTAGAAGTCGTGCTATGGCTCAGGCAAGCCAAAGCGAACTTAAATCCCGTAGTCAAAACGTCGGCCCCCAAGTAGTTGGAACGGACCTCGAGGTAAACGTCGAATCGAACGGCACCGTTTATAGCAGCCGCCCCGCGATGTTTACGGCTCGGATAATGAATCATGGAAACGCCGCAGCCGAAGATGTACGCGTTCAAGTTCGCTGGCCCGAAAAGGCTCGTTTAGTCAATATCAGCTCGCCTCGCCTTATGAACCAACAAAATTCACAACAAAGTACTGCCACTCAAGAGAATAGTGATGCGGAACGCAACCAGCCAGCAAACGCCCAATCGGAAACTGTGTTAGAACAACAGGCCAACAGCGACACGGACAATTTAGCTAATCGCGATAACGAACCCGGGAGTGAGCAAGTTGCTAACCGAGAACAAAACACGCAAGCGAAGCAGAATAACATTGCAATGGACCAAGAAGAGATGACCATCGATCGTTTGGAACCAGGCCAAGCCGCTGAGTTCACGTATACCATTGCTATCCAAGGGATGGATCAAGTTCCGACCCGTGTAGAGGCAACGTCGATTTGTGCTATCGAAGGATTCCAGGACTCTGATCAAGCAGATGTTCGTACTACTGCACAAGGTATGGCGACCGCAGAAGTTATCCGACTTCCTTCACTTCAAGTGTATGCACTTGATGACGTCGACCCTGTCCCTACCAACAAACAGGTCACTTACACTATCAATGTGAAAAATGAAGGCGATGCAAGTGACAATAAAGTTCGTGTAACTGCCACTCTTCCAGACGAACTGGAGTTTGAGAGCGCCAACGGACCGACCGAGCACGAGCAAACTGATAACCGAATCACGTTCGATCCGATCAACACGCTGGAAGGCGGTCAAGAAGTCGGGTACACCATAACAGCGACTGCGAAAAGCGAAGGGAATGTAAAACTGCAGGTGCAGTTGGAAAGCGAAGCACTCAGTTCAACTGTAAGAGTCGCTGAACCGACGCAGCTCTTCAACGCCCAAGCGTCGAACTAGTACCGAACGCTGCCTCGCGGCCCTGCGGTTGCGTATTGGCAGGGACCGCACAAGATTCATAACTTTTCCCGGGTTGTTCTGATACGTTGGAACGGCCCGCTTACGAATACTTTCAAGGAGCTTTTCCATGATACAAAAACTTTTAGCGAGTAGCACACTTTTGATGCTTTTCACAGCTGGCTGCGAAAGCACAGATACCGAGGACATCCGAGTCGTGCCAGGTGCCAGTACCGACGCGAATGTCGATCCTTCTCATGATCATGCTAGCGTTGAGGACATAATCAAACCAGTCGAACCGGCAGAGCCTGTCGAGCCAGAGGCGCCGATATCCACACCCAACCCGACGCCCACTCCAAATGATGGGACCGATGAAATCGCAAACCCTGCGGTCGAAGAAGTTCCAAGCGGTTCTTAAAACGTGGACGGGGTGCATCGACCCTGCCGATTGCCACCCGCACAGGTTCGTAAGTGTATACTTGGTAAGGGATTTTCAAAAGGTTGGCTGCGAGTGACGCGTTGGGGCGTCGCTCGCAAACAGTTCATGAGTACGATTCAAGTGAAAGTGCCTATCGGCTTCGAACTATTGCGAAGCCGAGCAATCATCAAACGATACAGCGGGAGAGATTGGCATCGTTTGCTAATAGATCTTCCACCTCTGGCAGAACGTTTCGACTTGACAAGATCGTGTAAAAGGATTGTTTTATTGAAGGCGCCAACCGCACAGCCTCAATCCATTCTGATTTCGAAAATGGATCTGCCATTATTGTCTGCCAAAATCCAGTGGTTCGAAAAAGTTGGTCAATAACAGCATGATTGTCTGATTGCAATCGACTAATCAGATAGCTTGCAACGCCGACCTGCAGCCCGTGCAACCTCGGGCGCTGCGAGATTTGATCCAACGCGTGTGAGATCAAATGTTCGCTACCACTGGCGGGTCTTGAGGAGCCGCTCATCACCATTGCAACTCCGTTCATCATCAACGCAGTCGCAAGTAGTCGCATTCCAACGATGTCAAAAGTTGGATGACTGAGAAACGCATGCACGGATCCATCGGATAACAACGCTGCAAAATCGTCTACCGGTTCATTACACGCATGAAAGGCGAGCTTCCAATCCCGCACAGCCGTAAACTTGGCCACTAAATCGCCGATTCCGGATAGTGTCAGCTCCTTGGGAGCTTGTCGACAGACTTCCGTATCGATGACTAAGCCATAAGGAATGGTTGCCGGTAAGGAGCGACGTTTACCTCGGACCAACAAGCTTGATTGGGGGCTGCAGAACCCATCGTTCGACAATGATGTCGGCACTGCAAAATAAGGTAGGCCGGCAATGAAAGCTGTGTATTTCGCTACATCCAACGCGCGGCCACCACCAAGCCCGATAATAGCTGAAGCTTGGCTTGGAAGTTGGGAGAAGCGATCGATAACCGACTCCAGTGACAGCTCCGACGCCTCCAACCAACCGACTGCCTGAATTGATTTGCTTTCCAAGCTTTGCCGAGCCCGCGTCATCAGTGAACTAATGAGCCCATCGCTATGGATCACTACGACACATTTGTGTTGTGCTCGTTCTAGGTATATTCCTAGCCGATCGAGTGCTCCGTCTTTGACGCGAACTAAGGTCGGCAAACTAATTTGAGTACGAAGGGGCATATCTCAGATGTTTCTTAAGAGTTGCTCTGCAATATCTGACCAGACGTCGAACTTTCGGAATTCAAGTCCATCCCGTTGTAACTGTTTTGCGAGATCTCCACGTGCGAAACGTAGTGACCTGTCGACCAATCGAGCTGCTTCGGCATCTGGAAAGCCATCGCCTGCAAACGCCACAGAATAGCCTTGTTCAAGCCAATGCGAAACAACGCCAGCCTTATCGACGCCGATCGTTGGCGAAAGGAAGCGATCGCTTGCCGGAAGACTCATTTGTAATCCTTTACCAGGAATGAACACGCCTGGATTGGCGTAGACTTCGAGCGAGACGCCAGCTCTGTCGAGTAGATAATTGATATACCAGTCGCAACCTGCTGACGTGATCACCACCTTCCATCCAGCCTGGGCGAGAGCGGCCACAGATTTTGGAAGTTGCGGATCGATCTCCATGTCATTTACCATCGAGAGAACTTCTTCCTCGCTCGCCTCGATACTTTGAAAGTAGGCTTGAAGAGCTTCGAAGTGCGTCATTCTTCCTTGACGATAGTCTGTCCAATAGTTGGGACAACTTGCCGGTATTACCCGTTCAATCGCCAGCAAGTAAAAATCATGCCGCGTCATCGTACCGTCAAAGTCAGTAACCAAGACTCGCGGCCCATCTTTTTTAACCATAGCGAAAAGGTGTCAGGACTCGTTTTTAAATATTCGCAAAATACCAGCTTATTCATCGCAAAACCGGACACCGTCTCGTCAAAACGCAGACATGGTGTCGCAGATCCACCAAGCTCCCTAGTATTTAACCGGCAATACGGTTTTCTGAATAGTCGTAAGCCCGGTTGCGAACTCATCCAGTGCCAGCCCAGTAAGGATCTTTAGCCACGATGCAGCATCAAGATTTCGTTGTATACATTCGCAGTCCGAACGGCTCCCTTTCAAGCCAACCATGACGTCGCAATGCTCTTGAGGACCAACTAGTTGATCTTTGTTAAGACAACGCTATTAGCTCAGGTCCTGTTTTGAAGCGAACTCCCCGCAGGACGCAACGTCCTCAAGCTCAGTGAAGCTATACTACATGCGCCGTGAATTCCGGAGACCGGAGTTTCTGCCTAATGTCGTTGAGGTATTTCATAATGCAATATCTGAAAAGCCTTTGGAGTTGTGTGACGCTGAGATGCAGAGGTTTTATCAAAATTGATCGTTTGCATTTAAGCGACTCGACTTCTGCTGTGCCGCACGATTCCAGCAGGTCTCGTGCTGTGCGCCGGATATTTGCTGTCGGGGCGATACTGGCTTGTGTTACAACACCATCTCTCTGACAGCAATTAGATTGCAGTGAGATGCGTGCATCGGAGACAGAACCGCGATTCCTCGATGGTTTTTTCCCCATTGGAGTCTTTTCACAACATGCGCCTGCTCTCGAGCAATGGAAGAATCGCGGAATTAACACAGCTTTAGAAACACCGCAAAACCACGATCCTGTCGAATGGGATCAAATGGCACAGCGCGTCGGCCTACGTGTGATCCGTAGACCACTTCCTAACCCAAGCGACTATATTGGACGCGAGGATCTTTTAGCGTGGTCCCATTGGGACGAACCAGATGCTTCCGGACGCATCTTTGAATGGACGCCCATGTTCGAAAAGACGTACGATGAGTGGCGTAGCATCGATCCAAATCGAAAAATTTTTATCAACTTTGCGGGGCCGGACATAAGTTGGTTTGTTCCTCGGAACGACGAGTACTCTCGAAAGTACGCAGCTTTTTACCCGAGGCTGGTTGCAACGGCAGATTGGATTGCCAGCGATCTCTATCCTTGCGCGGGCTGGTTGAATCAAGCTCACTAGAAACGTCGCGGCGATGTAACGCTTATCACCGAACCATCGAGCTATATTCACAAGCTTGATCGCGACAGCGGAAATTTTCGACGCGAATACCGGTCCCAGTTTCCGGTGCAGCGATTATCGAGAAATCGGCGAAAAGTTCAGCTCGAATCGCTCAAGAAAGTACGATTGGGGTAAGGAACTGGCCGCCAAATCCCCCAGCTTCGAAATAAAATTGCGATATCTAAAACTTTTTCTGTCACGACTTCGACTGATCGAGATATGGGGTGACGGGCTCGATCATCATCGTATTGATAACCACGTCCTATCAATCCGCAACAATATGAATCATTCGTTTCTGCTAGCAACACAGGTTTACGTGTTCTCATCAGGTTCATCCCGTGCAGAATCGTTTTATCGATGTGATACGATTAGCTGCAAGTCAATCGCAAAATAGCGTCTAGCGATGTTAAAGAAATAACGTTTATGAATGACAGCGACCCACAAGCTTTGCGTATAGATGGAATTCCGACTGAATTGTCGGGAGTGTTACGTGCGATTGGCAGGCCCGTGCCTATTCCCAAATCAGACGATCCGCCTGAGGTGCAAGACCGCTTAACCAACGCACGTGCGCAGCAACTGCACGCGCGGGAGCTATTTTTAAAGCGTTATCAAGCCGCCATCCGCGCTTACATTGCGACCATTCTGCGCCAGCCCGAAGCGGTCTCGGCAGTGTGGGATTCGTTTGTCGACAAATGGCTCAATGGCAAACTGTCTGGGTATGAACCCGAAAAAGGGGAGTTTCGCAAGTATCTCAAAACGGTGTTGCGCAATGATTGCCGAGCCTATTGGATTCAAGCTCGCAGGTCAGAACTTGACCAGCGGCTGGATACCTCTTACGAAGATCAACTTGACTTGCAGGCCAATGCTTCAGCGGCATTTGACCGAGAGCTACAGCAAGATATTTTGCGTAGCGCGCAACGTGCCATTCTCGCAAGGGATCCTCGCAGCCATGAGTTGATCATGTTTCTTTCCGAAAATGAAAATGCAAGTCAGGTAAGTTCGCAACAAGTCGCGAATTTTTTGTATGCGCGCTGTGGCGAGGAAGTCACGGTCTCGCATGCCAGGCAGCTGAAGCATCGTGCGCGAGAAATGTACACTCAACAGATTATCGCGCAAGTCTCGCTGCTGTTGGACTCGCACTCGCTGACCGAAATTGAAGAGACGCTTTCGGACTTAGGCTTGCTTCGCTTTTGTCGCTCTGCCCTTCAAGCTTTAAAGTCAATCTAACTGCTTTAGTATGTTAAGGCATGATCTATCACGATGAATAATAACGATTATCCGCCGCAGTCGCCTGCATCGCCCGTAGATGACAGTTCTTCGCAAAAGAATACGGAAGAACAGTTGTTGGATGTCACTGCCGATCTAAGCGGCGGTGCATCTTCAAAATCAGGCACTGCATGGCCCGCCTTCGACGTGCAACCCACGGCGGAACATTCGGACTCCGACCATCAGACAATTGCAAAAGCTGCTAACGCTGCTAATTGGCCCAATATCGATGGTTATGTCATTCAGGAGTATTTGGGTGGCGGCGGTTTCGGAGATGTCTACCGGGCGCATTCGGTCAAGCTAGGCGGACCAGTTGCGATCAAAATTCTGAAGCCGCGGTTCAATGCAGACCAGAAGGTAGCACAGCGTTTTCAAATTGAGGTCCAAGCCGCAGCTCGCACTCGCCATGCCCACATCGTCCAAGTACTGGATACCGATGTTGCGCAAAATCCACCCTATCAAAATTGTCGCTACCTAGTAACGGAATACTTATCCGGTGGCGACTTTGGGCAGTGGATGCGAGCGAATTTTGCAAGCGCTCCGCTAGCCAAAAGCAAACTAGTCGATGCTGTTCGAATTCTGGTGGGTGTCTGCCGAGGCTTGGAAGCAATTCACCGCAACGGCATCGTGCACCGCGACTTAAAGCCTGAGAATGTTCTGCTAGACCAAGAAGGGAACCCCAAGCTAGGCGATTTCGGTCTGTCCGTTTTTCATCAAGAAGAGAATTTGCGGTTAACAGGCACCGATCAAATCTTCGGCACCTTGCCTTACATGTCGCCCGAACAAATCCTGAGTACGAAGAATGCCGTACCAGCGTCCGATCAGTATGCTTTTGGCGTGATGCTGTATGTCATCTTATTTCGCTTGCGACCTTGGCAAAGCAAACCAGCGGATGACCAAGAGCGAAGCCGCATCTTGTCCAATTTGAAATCGCAGCCTTCGCTACCGACGGAAGCAAGGTCAGTGGTTGATCCGGAGTTGCGTAACATCTGTCTTCGCTGTCTGCAGCCTTTGCCTGATATGCGTTATCCGTCAACGACTGAACTTCGAGAAGCTCTCGAAGCCTGGTTGCATGAGGATAAACATGCGGGAACAAAAACAACGGTTAAGCGAAGTAAGAACGTTATCCATTGGGCTTTGCCGACCGTGCTGCTTGGAGTCCTCTTATTGGGTGCTGCCGCTTTCATGATTTGGAACCGTCCATCGAAGGTAGCCGAAGGACCAAACGCGAGAAATGACCAAAGTGCGCCATCCGAACTTCCATCGGACTCAGTGCAAGAACCAAAGGTTGCTACGGCGTTACCGAGCAAGGTATCTGACAACGAGATCATCCGATTCGTCGAACAGGTTGGTGGTCGCATCACTTTGAACGATCCGCCTCTGGCGTCGATCAATCTTGCGACTCTGCAGGCCCCGCCTCCGTTGGCCGGCAATACGGTGCACTTCGATCTGCGCCGCTCGCCTGGATATCCAGACAAGTCATTCAACAATCCTGAATTGAAAGAATTCGCTAGGCTAATGGCCAGTCGTCCGGACATTCGAATAGGCGTCCTTTTTCTAGATAGCGGAATCACAAACTCAGGTCTTCTATCCTTGCGTGAACTGCCCATTCAAGAACTCTTGGTCCATCTAACGCACTGTGATTGCGATGCGATGGCAGGCGAGCTATCCCAGTTCCAAGTTACAGATATGGACGTTGGTGCATTGCTCAGCTCCCGAGGCTTGCCAACGATCATGCAGAATCCGAACCTCAAGGGAATCTCCTTGGATGCAGGTTTGATCGATATGAAGTCTCTTGCAGTCTTGGAGAATTCTACGATAGAACGACTGCAAATATTCGGTGGAAAGAATCGCCAAGTACCAAATCCAGAAGTCTTCCAGAAGCTTAAATCACTACGAGATTTATACTTGCCAATGTACGGCTTGAACCAACAGCAGGCCGATGAATATGAGAGAAAGTTACCTGGAGTCAAATTGCATTTGACCAGTTACGCAGATCGTCTGCCCGCCCGCACTTTGTATCCTGAGACCGACCAGCAAATACTCCAACTCGTCGAATCCTATAACGGATATATCCAACACAATGGACCCAATGGCTGGTCCATGATTCACGCGGCAGACTATCCACAACTAAACTCTCGATTGATGAGCGTCAACCTCACGGGGCAATGGGGTTTCAATGATGAAGCGCTGATGAAACTTGCTGGACTTTTGAAGGTGCGCCCCGATCTGCGCTTGCTTACTCTGCATTTATCCGGTACTTCCATCACCAATACTGGTCTTCGGCACTTAAAAGGAATCCCGATCGATCTACTCTTATCACACGTGGATGGACACGATTTAGCTCCGGAGATCGGCGAGTTTCGAATCAAGCAGTGGGCGTTTGTTTCGATTTTGCGTCCAGCTGACGCTATTGAATTCTTAAAGTCACCCTGGATAACGAAGTTTGACTTCTTGCCGCAGAATCTCAATGCAGACGTGATCGAAGCCATCAACCGCAGCGGATTGAAAGACATCGTGATTCTCGCTGATACCGATTCGATTCTTGAAAAGATGGATCTGCTCGGGCAGTTGAAAAAGTTGGGACGCTTGCATGTTGGAGGGAAAGCAGAAATCCCTGAAACTTGGTTAGATGAACTTCATCACAAGTTACCATTCATGGAATTGATAGATGCGCAGCGCAATAAGACGCGAGCACCGAAGCTAGACTCCATTCGTGAGCTATTGCAAGGAACAAGTGTCATTTCGTCAGGAGACTTTGCTCTGCTCGCCAATGACTTACCTGAAAATTATACGCTAGAGTTCAACATCCGTCGCATGTCGGGCGATAAAAGTGGATTTGCGATACGTTTTCCGATCGGGGACTCGGCAGCCGATCTGCATGTTGCTTGCTGGCCGGAATCGGGATACATCAGCGGTATTTCGATGGTAGACGGTGTAGCTGTTCCATCGCGAGCGGATAAGGTTGTCGGCGATCTGTTTGCCGATGACAAGGACCATCACTTGAGATTGGCAATCTCGCCCGATTCGATTCAGTTAGACGTGGATGGTACAAGCTATATCACCTGGCAAGGCGACCCATCGCGACTGACACCTCACGACTACTTTCGAAAGGACGTCGAGCTCTACCTTTGGTTCTTCTCTCAATTTGAAATCTCAAACCTGATGCTGAGCACCTCAAACTAGACTCCGCCGCTCAACTCCTCAGAAAAGGTGTCAGGACTCGATTCGAGTTGGTGCCCGCGAGCTTTGAGGAAATTCGCTGATTTCCTAGGGTCAAATGGAGTTTCGCTGTCTATCGATCACTCGTTCTAGCTGACAATCGGACTTTCCGGGAATTAACTTTCAGTTGGAATCATCTGCGGAAGATCGCTCGTTGAAGATTCCAAGATTATCATCCTTTTTGAAAGTGATGGTTCGGTATGGAAACGGAATCTCAATGCCAGCGTCGTCCAGCGCGCGTTTGATTGCGCTCACAACTTCGTCACGACTGCGGCGGATATCGATGGGCTTGGAACCTGTCCACCAAGCCACTTCGAAGTTAATGCTCGAACTGGCAAACTCCTGCGCGAACACTTCAACTGTACGCTTGCCTTCAACGGAGTCGCATGATTGAACTGCCTTCAAAATGACAGAACGTGAAGCGTCTACGTCTTCACCATAGGCGACTCCGCAAATGATTCGGACTCTGCGTTGCGGCATGCTCGTCAAAACGTCGACGTTATTTTTGAACAAAGTCGCATTGGGTACGACGGACAATTCACCATCCAGTTTTCTAACCAACGTGTTGCGGATCGTAATCTTGCTGACTTGACCAGTTACCTCTCCACAAGTTATGAAGTCGCCGGGATCGAAAGGGTATCTCCACAGAATCAAAACGCCGGCGAAGAAATTTCCGAAGATGTCTTTGAACGCAAAGCCCACGGCGATGGAGCCAAGGCCGAGGACGGTTAGTGCCTTGGCGGGTGTCATACCCGGAAATGCAACGACTGCAGCGATCATTAGGCCAACCACCCAGATGCCAATCGAAGTTAGCTGATGAATTAGATCCTTAAGACTTGTTCGCATCCCACGTTTGCTAAGAACCCGACGTATCGACCAGCCAACTGCTTTAACAACAAAGCTGGTAAGGACCAAAAACATCAGCGCCGAAAGTATTAATGGTGACCTTACAAGAAAGTCGGTCCAGAGCGCATCAAGTGATGTACTGATGATGTTTTTCGTTGATTCAAAATCGACTGCTTGGTCGACGGTAAGCTGATTTATTACGGCGACAACATCTTCAGTTCGCCCTGCGATATGCGCAGCCCATTGACGATGCTCTTCTGTATCAGCTTGACCAACGATAGTCACGATACCGCTCTCAAGCACAACGTCTGCGTCGGTTAGCCAGCCCGCCTTGCTAGCAGCTTCATAAATTCTCTTCAATCGACTTCGGATTGCATCGTCGTCGACAACATCCGCGACGGCAACCACTTCACCTGATGTGCTTTCATTATTAGGGGCATCAGCCTCGATCGACCGCTCTTGTGCGATTATTGGCGTCGCCAAAAAAATTGACAGCAGCCATAAACTGCAACAAGCGACTCGAGCGCGATTAATTTCGATTATCACAATCATAACATTTGTTGTTAGGCTTCAAAGGACGTCAGAATTTTTTGTTGAACGACAGAATTCTCCATGAAAACGTGTGAAACTGCTGTGCAAAGACGATACCAAAACGCACAAAAGCCTGCCTATAAGCTTCCTTACCCAGAAACAGAAGTCTGGAACACGCCTGTGGTAAATCTGAAAGTCTTACGTCTATTCGTCGGAATTACGGTGCAAGTGCTTGTCAAGAAACGATTTGATCAGTCGCATCCGCGTTTCATCGTAGAACGCGTCTTCGCCGTGTTGGCCGCCGTGGACTACTTCGAACTCAACTGGTAGGTTGAATTCCCGATAGCGGCCATGCAACTCGTGCGATTGATTGATGGGAACTTGTGGGTCCTGGTCACCATGTACAAGCAAAAGCGGAGGGTCTTGGCTGTCGATGTGAGACACTGGACTTGCAAGCCTCGCTAACTCAGGACTATCCTCGGGTTGTGCTCCTAACAGCAGTTGCAGTGCAGGAACGCGTACGTCCAGACCATGAGGCGTCGACTGTTGCAGGATGGTTGCAAAGTTTGTAGGACCATACAAATCAACTATAGCATCAACACGCGACGATTCGTCCAGACAATCGCCAATCGTTCCTTCGAGCTGTTTATGTTCGTTAGTAACACCAACTAAGGCCGCCAGATGTCCTCCCGCGGATGAGCCAGCGATCGCAATTCGGTCAGATCGATATCCATAACGCTTGGAAAGAGAGCGAAGATAACGAATCGCAGCCTTAATATCATGGACTTGCGCCGGGAACAGCGCTACGGGACTTAGCCGGTAATCGACGCTCGCGACGGTATAACCCGACTTAACAAGTTCACCAAGCGGCATTTCTTCTTTCGAACCACTTCGCCAAGCACCACCGTGTATCCAAACGACGAGCGGCGAATTGGAAGCGTGAAGCGGGAAATGCAAGTCCAACCGAAGCTGGGTTTCACCCACGGTCGCATACTCGATGTCTTTCAAAATCCAAGGTTGGTCGGCGTTTTTCGACGCCGACCAACTGCGTTCATGAGAGCCGAGTCCGCTGCCGTCGTCGATCGATACGCCCGCATCGGTCATGACACTCTGTAGAGCAATGATCGTTTCTGGTGACGGGCGAAAGTTACCCGGTCGATAACCGATCGCAATCTGCAGCGGCGTCCAGCCAGCGCGATTCGAGCGATTCCATACCTTGACATCAGCGCCATGATCGTAGAGAGCCTTTGTTAGAACGGGCAGGCTTTGATAGGCGGCACCGTGCATAACGGTTTCACCGTTTTGATCAACGGCATTGATGTCTGCACCAAGGCGAAGCAAGTATTCAACCGTCGCAAGGGTTTCTTCTTCGGTTCCTGCGGATTCATCGCCGTCCCCCAGAGCGCCGACACCTGACGCCGCCAGCAAGGGAGTCGTGCCGTCGACATTTGGGATCGTCACATCCGCTCCGAGCTCAACAAGCAATTTCATCAGAGGCAGGTCGGATGCTTGAGCGGCCAGCAAGAACGGAGTTGAACCGCTGTAGCTGAAGCGCCCGAGTTCCGATTTGCCATTCTCAAGTCTTGCGTCTAGATCAGCTTGTGCTTCGCTGAGCAGGCGGACCATATCGAGACTGTTGTATTTCCCTGAACCGCGGGGCGAGGGATCTCCGTCGCCGCGAATCGGTTTTCGAACCCATGTGATAACATGCAAAGCGGTATGGCCCGACGGTGCAGCGTTCGGATCGGCGCCTGCTTTGAGCAACGTTGCGGCCAGCTCAAAGTGACCGTTCTCGACCGCTAAAATCAAGGGCGTGAGTCGCAAACGGCCGTTTCCGAAGCGAACGCTTTGCTGCGTTTGGAAAACTTCGTTGACATCGCAACCTGCTTGAAGCAACCTCAATGCGACATCGGTTTTGCCTTGCCTAACAGCGAAAAGCAACGCAGAGAAACCAGAGCGAAGTTTCGCATGCACATCGGCTCCAGCGTCGATGAGCGCGTCTACAACTTCCAGATGCCCTTGAGCCGCCGCCCACATCAAAGCCGTCTGACCTTTCTGTTCGGTCGCATTGACATCAGCCCCTTTATCGATCAGCAGCTTGACAGGAGCAAGTCGCCCGGTTCTTGCCGCAGTCATAATCGCCGTCTCACCGC
Source organism: Njordella aestuarii (assembly GCF_056494165.1). Classification (NCBI taxonomy): domain Bacteria; kingdom Pseudomonadati; phylum Planctomycetota; class Planctomycetia; order Pirellulales; family Pirellulaceae; genus Njordella; species Njordella aestuarii. The sequence goes on along the minus strand of NZ_CM151397.1, from coordinate 3,041,847 downwards.
CAGGCAGACTTGAATTGGCATCGGCTCCATTCTCAAGCAGCAGGCTGACAAGCCTTTCTTCCCCGCTTTGGCATGCAAGCGCCAGTGGAGTCACCCCGTAGCGATTCGTTGCTTGAACATGGGCGCCCGAAGCGATCAGTCGCTGAGCCTGATCCAGCGCGTTGTGATGAATCGCCCAATGCAACGCCGTCATCCCGTCAGCTTGTGCTTGATTTGCATCGCTATGCTTATCGAGCAACGCTTGAAAGGTCTCGATATCGCGTGCTTCCATTGCATCCGCAAGTGATGGTTCGGCTGCGGCGACTGGCCGAACATAGCAAAGTGCCAGCAGGAGATAAATTCCGAGGAGTCTTTCGATTCGCATCTTGATCACGACTTCAGGGTTGCGATTTTGATTTGATTGGTGCGGCGGTTGCGTTGGATAACGCGACGCTCAAGTTAAGTTAAACGGGAAGAGGTTCGAACAGTTCATCAAAACGCCCGCTGCTATCTGCGAAGGCATCCAGGTGGACGCCGACTTTATCTAACAGCGACAAATGTAAATTCGCGAGCGGTGTTGGTTCGTTGCACTGGATGTGACGACCGCCTCGCATTTTGCCGGCCGCTCCGCCTGCTACAATGATGGGAAGGTTTGTATGGTCGTGCACATTAGGATTGCCCATACCGCTGCCGTAAAGGTAGAGCACGTTGTCGAGCAGCGAACCACTTCCTTCGGGGGTCGATTGAAGTTTCTCGAGGAATTCGGCAAAGAGCGATACGTGAAAATGATTGATCTTTGCCATCTTGGCGATCTTCTCGGGATCGTTGCCGTGATGCGTTAGCGGATGATGAGAATCATTCACGCCAATTTCGGGATACGATCGATTGCTGGTCTCTCGTGCCAACTGAAATGTTACAACGCGCGTAATATTGCCTTGCAAAGCGAGCAGTTGCAAATCGAACATCAACCTCGCATGATCTGCGTACGAAGCGGGCACACCCGTTGGACGATCAACGTCTGGCAAAGAGTTTTCTGCCGCAGCAGCTTCGGCGCGTTGGATACGTTGTTCTACATCGCGAACGGAATGAAGATATTCGTCGACTTTTCGCTGATCACTTGGTCCTAACGTACTCTTGAGTCTCTTCAATTCGTCCGAAACCGAATCGAGCAAACTCGCCTTTTCACGCATCGCTTCACGGCGAGCCGTTGCGTCGCGACCTTCCCCAAACAGTCGCTCAAAAACGATACGGGGATGGGCTTCAGCCGGTAACGGCGTTGTCGGCGATGACCACGAAAGGTTGTTTTGATAAACACATGCGTAGCCGTTGTCGCATTGTCCCACGACCGACAGCAGATCCATAGAAAGCTCGAGCGACGGAAGTTGCGTATCATGTCCGATTTGAGCCGCCGCAATTTGATCAACAGTCGTCCCTAAATGATAATCCGTGCTCTCGGTCCGTTTCGCCTTGGCCGCGCTCAGGAAAGAAGAGTTCGATGTAGCATGTGTACCCGGGTAAGCGTTTTTTAACTCAAGATTGGATACGATACAAACATTGTTTTTAACCGGAGCTAGTGGCATGAGAGTCGGCGATAACTCATCAAGGCGATCGGTTCCGGGCGGTGTCCAGCGTGTCACATCGCATCCCATCGGCATATAAACGAAACCAAGCCGCCGTAGTTGAGTTGCACTAGCAGGCGTTTGTGCGACTGCGGTCATCGCTGGGATCATGGCGTCCAAGAGCGGCAGCGAAAGCGCGGTCCCGAACCCTCGTAGGAACGTCCGCCGAGGCAATGCTTTTCGCGAAATGATCATTGTGATTTCCTCATCTGAAATGGAACGCTCTTTGTAATTTGCAACACGATATCCGAGAAGCGATAGTTCGATCGTTCGGCTTCGCTAACAATGTGACGCACTGCAGGTGCATCGAAGTGTTCTAAGCCGCGACCTAACGCGAAAGTCATCAGCTTTTCAGTCAGCGTTTGAACAAACAATTCTGGACGCTTCAATAATCCTTGTTCGAGGCCGTCGATTCCGTCAAATTCGTCACCGTCAGGCAGCCCACCAGACACGTCGAGCGGTCGACCGTCTTCCATTTCACGCCAACGCCCGATCGCATCAAAATTCTCAAGTGCAAAGCCAACCGGATCCAGCAAATCATGACAAACCGCGCACGCTTCATTTTCACGATGTTTCTGCAATCGTTCGCGAACCGATAGCGAGGCAGATACAGTGTTGTCCTCCAGGGCTGGCACATCGGGAGGTGGTGGCGGCGGTGGATTTCCCAAGATGTTTTTCAATACCCAATGTCCACGAATCACGGGCGAAGTTCGCGTCGCGTACGAGGTCACCGTCAAGATGCTGCCATGTCGCAACAAGCCGCCGCGGTGGCTCGCTTCGTTTAACGAGACCCGACGAAAATTGCTGCCGTAGACATGTTCAATTTCGTAATGCTTGGCAAGTCGTTCATTGAGGAAAGTGTAATCCGACTTGATCAAGTCGAGCACGCTGCGATCTTCGCGCACGATGCTTTCCAAGAAGAGTTCCGTTTCGGTTCGCAATGCTTGCCGCAGATTGTCATCGAAATCAGGATAGAGCCTCATGTCGGGAATGACGGAATCCAAATTGCGCAGATAGAGCCACTGACCAGCGAAATTGCGAATCATTGAGTCCGACTTTTTGTCTGCAAGCATTCGTCGCACTTGCGATTCAAAGATGTCAGGCTCTCGCAGCGTCCCGTTGATCGCGAGGCCCATCAGTTCGTCATCCGGTATGCTGCTCCATAAAAAGAACGACAGTCGCGATGCCAGCTCGATGGGCGACAGTTGATATGCTGTCTCGGGTGCAATTCCTGCTGGCTCGCGTTCGATGCGGAACAGAAACTGAGGGTTCACGAGTATAGCGCAGAGCGCCCGTTCGATTCCGGCATCGAAGCCACCGCTGGCGTGTCCTTCGCGATAGAAAGTCATCGGCGACTCCAAATCGTCGGCTGTGACTTCTCGTCGATATGCTCGACGCATCAAGTTCGACAGAATCGTCTCCGCGCACTTGAGTTCTTCGTCAGGTTTCTCTGGGTAGCAGATGAAAACACGTTCGCGACTAGGGGTCTCTCCGCCCGCTTGTCCGTTGAAGGGCCCACGAATTGTGACTTGATAGACGGCTGGCTCAATTCGTGGATGTCGGTAGTAATTAAAGTGAACATTCAGCGGTTCACGCGCAGTTTCAAGGAGCGAAGAAGAGTTCTTTGCAAAGACAACGGCGATATCGTGCGGGCCTGCCTTGATTGGAACTCTGGCAATCAAGTTTGCGTCAACGACTTTATCGCTCTGGCCGCGCGGTGGCGGGGCAATTGTGAACGATTTCGCTGGAGCTCGATCAACTAGAAAATCGAGTTGATGTTCGCCACGCATTCCTTCGAGTTCTTCATTGCGATCGCGCATCAGCCAAGCTTGAATTTCGTATTCACCATCTTGTGGGAACGTATGACGAACCACAGTTCCACCGCGTGAACCGATGGGAGTGCCTGGCAAGTGGGCGTCTTGCGTGACGTCGGGTGGAACGCGAAACGTTTTTTCTGCTGCAGGTTCGACTCGGACACCGATCGCTAATCGACTGATCTTTTGCGCCGCCGAAACATAACGATCCAGCAGCACCGGAGATAGTCCCGTGACCGTGATGTTGTCAAAACCATGGCTCGACTCATCGGCCGGAATCAAGTCGCTAGCATCTATATCCAGGGCCAAGAGATCTCGAATCGCGTATTGATATTCCGTTTGAGTCAGGCGTCGGAAAGAATCCGTTCGGCCAGGGTCGGGTTCCGACGCTGCTGCATGGTCAAGCTTATTAACTAAGCGAACAATCGTATCGTCGTAGTCGGCTTCACTGGGGCGAGCATTACCGACTGGTGGCATCTGTCGAGCCGAAAGTTTGCGAACGACCGACTCCCACGGCATTGCGCGTAATTCGACTGGCTGTTCGAGCAGCTCAACGAGTGACAAACCGCCTTCGCGATTCTCTGGACTGTGGCAATCGACGCAGTGAGACTTTATGAAGTTGGCGATATGAGGATCAGCTTGGGAATTGCCGCTGCTGGATAATGAAGATTGCGCGACCAGAGTTGACGAAAGCAGAAGTAGGACGAGCAAACTGCGGGTTCGTCGAAACGTTGGCGCACACTTATATAGGAGAGTCATTGTGCGGGTCGATAGAAGGCAAGAGGCGGGAAGCCCGAGAGGACTTGGTTCGAATCTAACGCAACTACTAGTATGAGGGCTGGCGTGGTGAAAGGCAAGCTAACACGTGAAGGTTCGTAAATATCCCGCGGACGAGCGAACATGCGTATACTCACCTTCGGCAAGAACCGTACGTCAGGAAAGGGCGGATTCTCGACGGTCGCGGGAATCATTACGCCAACGTAGTTATTTGATAGGGGTTTTCCCCTTGGCAAATTGCAAGTGCGCGCGGGTCGTGTAAGATTGACGAAAAGTCGACACTTTTTCAGCGACTGATTTTTTTCGCAAATCTTGCGTTGCCCGTCAGCGCACGAATTAACTCTGCTAGAATGAGGCGTATTACGACGTCAAAACCGCTGGAGACTTCTCATGGAAAATGAACCAAACGACTGGCTCGGTTCTGCGGATAAAGAAATGTTTATGGCTGGACGTGATGCGATCACGACTGACCGCAATGGCCGAACGGTTGACGATCTGATTAACTGGATTGTCGAAGATGCGCAATACCATAGCTCTGAATACTTACAAGAAACCAAAGTCGACTGCGAAGGTGAGTGACTCGCCGGTGTTGTCGCGCTTGATTGGCATTGAGACGGAGTATGCCTTTCGCTATGCCGACGGTAAACATCGCAACTCACATTTGCTGTATCATGCAATCGTGGCATCTGTTGCGCATCGGATGCCTCTCGTGCAATCGCTGCGAAATCCTAATCGCTGTTTTCTCGCCAATGGTGGCAGCATATCTTGGGAACCGGTACGAACGACACTTTCTGAATATACTGGATTCGTAGAAACCGCTACCCCACAGTGCAAGCGTCCCAAGCAGGTAGTCGCGTATTCGACGGCTTTTGATCATTTAATCACGGAAGCGTTGCTCGACCCGTTTGCGGTAGGTCGCGAACAACTTCCATTTTCCGCGATTAGAAATAGCTCTGATGCCTTTGGGAGAAGCTACGGCCAGCAAGAGAATTACGAAGTCGAAATCGCGAGCGGCACGTGGCTCTGGCTCTGGCGTCTCGGTTTGTTACTCCTGTTTCCACTGCTCCTTTGCCATCGAGTCTTCGCCAAGACTATCTTGGTATTAACGCTTGGAAGCACTTTCTTAACGACACGAGAGAACAACGGAGAAGATGAACCCTTTTCGCCCCAAAACTTTAGTAGTTTTCGGATTCGGGCCGCCGCCAAGATGCTCGAAGCTTGCCACGCTCCACTAGAGTTCATGTTCGCCCAGCTCTGTCGCTGCACATTGCTGAAAAAACAAAAGAATGCGCTTGGGACTTTCCTCGCGTCGCGTGTCATCATGGACGGCGGCGGGCATGTTGATAAGTACGGCTGTTTTTGGTTGAGTGCTCGAGCTCAACAGGTGACAGACTATATCGGCTTTTCGGGAGATGGCATTAAAAAACCGATCATTGATCTATCGCATTGGTTTCGCAGCTTGTGCCTTGACGATACCAGTGGATTCGTCGCGTATCGCAAGTTGTTCGGAAAACGGCAGCGTCTGCAGATATGCTGCGGCGATACGTCTACTAACGAACTTGTACGCTGGATACAAATCGGTTCAACTTGCTTGGTCCTGGATATGATCGAAGCAGGTTTTCTGAAAGATTGCCCAAAGATTAGAAGTTGCGAGCGCGTATTACGAAGATTTGCTCGCGATTCGAACCTTGATTTTGAAGCGGTAGATTTAAAGGGACGAAAGTGGTCCGCTCTCGCACTGCAGGATTACTTTGTGAAACATACAAGACGTTTTCTCCATGCGAACAAACGAACGCCCAGTGAAGCTTGGGAGATCCTCAACGCCTGGCAACTCATGTTAAGTCGTTTGCAAAGTCGACATACCGATCCAAAAGACTCGCAATGGCTGATCGCCCGCAGTGATTGGTATACCAAGCAGACTATTTTACGACACCTTCCAGCCAATGCTTCGTTTGCTACTCGTAAGAAAGTAGATATTCGTTATCACGAAGTTGGCGTTGAGGGATATTATCAACGGATTGCCCGGCAGCGAGAGATCGTGCCCTTGATCGATCGTCAGAATCTCGACCGCGCTACGCGTATGCCACCCGATGGAACTCCGGCAACAAAACGAGGCTACTTGATCCGCGAATTCGCCGGCAGCGACCAAGCGTTGTATGTGGATTGGGACGACACATGGCTGCATCCTCGAAAATGAAGATGCAACTTTCACGATGGATATGGTGCGCAGTTATGTTTGTCTGGGGTACATACGCTCCACTAGGCACGGTTCTTTTTTGAGCTGATCGACCCACTAGTTTATCGCAGCATCCCACGTTCTGGAGCTACTTTAGTGCTACTGATACTCTTACTTGCATTTCTTATAATCGTGTTGAATCACTTCCTTTATCCGTTTGTTGACTTTCTGTACGAGCGACACAGCGTAGAATGGCGAAAACGATGGAACAGCTTGCCGGAAGAACCAGAACTAACGCCTGCGGCATCCGAATTCATTGCGGCGAATACGCCTTGCTCGACAGCTTCAATGAAACTTGAAAACCCCCCGCCACCTTCTGTCAATCCTAACAATCCATAATTGAAATGCAATAATCGCGAGGTAGCCGTGGTTCTCGATTCGATGTTTGCCTTTTCGAGATGCATACGTTGCGTTGGTGTGGGTTGAGACAGTCGCTGCACCCTGGAAGGTAACGATACAACGTCAACGGTGAAGATCACGCCCGATTGCCCATGGCAGTATTATTAATCGAGCAAGCGGCGTTAATAATGCTACGAGGCTGACAATCAATATTGGTTGCGTTAACCAACGCAACATTTCGGCAGTGAAACTTGAGAGCCCGGTAGCTTGTACGCCCGAATAAGTGATCCCTAATATTGGGATGGTAACGGTTGCAACCAGACACATCCAAGCTAAGGTTGCACGGAACAACCAAGCGTATCGATGTGTTGTGTTCGGGAATGTCTTTAAGTGAATTCGCACTGAGATTGCAACGATGACGCATTTCGCCACGAGCGCAAATATGATCAGTGGCGGAAGTGTCGATCGCATTTCTAGCAGCGTACGTTGCGTGCTTTCCAAAGATTTTTGATTTATAAACCAGACCAAAACGGCTATCAGTGGCACGAGTATCGCCAACGCATTTAAGAACGAGGCTACAAATTTTGCTTTGCTGCGGTCTTGGTCATACAGCCAAATCCAAGCTAGCCCGCGCGATACGGACAGAAACAGGCTGACGATCGCAATGCACCATAGTAATTCGCGCCGCTGCTGCCACGCCGCCGCGTTAATCCACGAATCAAACCAAAGGATGACGCAAGCACCAAGCATCGCGATAAGACTCCAACGCAGATTCTTCATGAGTTGCCAAGTCGCTAACTGAATTTCCGTAAGCGGGCTGGTCGCAATCAGTAACGGCAAACGACGATCACCGCTGCGATTGTGCTCGGTTGCCGCTCCATTGCTGGTAAGAAAGACAAGATATATCCCGAAAGCAATCAGCAAAATACTTGGGATGGGATCATCAATAAGAATCGCCCACACCACCACGATCGGCAACGCAGACAATGCTAATATCGTATGCCGCCGCGTTACGAGGTCAGTGTATGAGGCAGCCGTGTTTGCCCCGTTAAGCATGTTACTGGATAAAAGCTGCCTAACGGAATCCAACACATAGGTCGCCTTCTCGCCAACCCAGCGTACGGTACTCTGAGCAGACGAACTTTCGTTATAACGCGCTCTAACAAACCAGCGGTGCGCCAAAACGAGACTTAGGCCTAGCCAAGCCATGTTCAGGAGATAGATGGGGGCTAGCCATAGCGTCGACCATCGTAACTCGTATAGGACTACTATATGGGCAATACCAAGGCAGTAGCTCAACGGTAGCACAACGATTATCGCCAAGATTCTCAACCACGCGGTTTCAAACTTCCGCCAACTTATTGCGGACACCCAAATCGCGGTGGCCATCCAGGCTAGCACTGAAGTTAGAGGAAAATCGGGATAATGTTCGAGGGGTACAGAGCTGAAGAAGCCAACCGATACAAGCATCACGATTAGCAGACTTTTCGCAGCTAATGGCACGCTGACGACTTTAAATGAGCGAATTGGGGATCGCAATAGCCACGGGTTGAACCCGGATTGCGCGTTAGAGAGATCTGGGTTGCCGAAGTCTAAGGCAAAAGTCGCAATGAGAGCCAGCGGCATCAAACAGATCGCTAGGATGCCGACATAGAATGGGGCGTCCAATTCCGGCAAAATTTGCCTTAGCAAAATGGTTAGCATGACTCCAGACAAAGCGGTCAACGCCGATCCAGTCAACGGCCAGCGATTGCGAACCCACAGTAACCTTGCGAGCGACAGAGTTTCGTTCATGCTACCACCTTTGTTTGACCAACTGCAGACTGACTCTTGGAAATTCTTGCTTCGAAGAACGTCTCCAAATTTACTGGCTTATGATTGATTAAAGACAATTGGTTCGTTGCGCAGAACGCCTGAGCCGACTGGGAACTGGTTGTGGACCGTTGGTCGAATTCTAGGATGATGGAGACCTCGAAATCGAACTCACGCACGCTAACGACTTCAGGAATGCCACGGAGTTCCGCTAGTCGCCGTGGGTGTGTCAACGATTCTGCAATTATTTCTACAAAACAACTGTCCAGTTTTTCCAGAGAAAAGCGTTCGATAATTTGTCCTTGGTGAAGAATCGCAATCGAATCACTTAGCCGTTGTACTTCGTCTAACAAGTGGCTGGAAAAGATAACCGTGCGGCCATCCTCGCTGATGGCACGAACGATCGACTCAAGAATTTGGTTGCGAGCTATCGGATCCAACCCGCTGCTAGGTTCATCTAGAATTAGGACTTCCGGACGGTGACCGATGGCTACCATCAAGCCTGCTCGGGCTCGCGTCCCTTTGGACAGCGACGATAGCTTTGCAGTCTTAGACAATTCGAACATGTCACAGAGATCGTTTGCATATCGTTCATCCCAAGTCGAGTAAACTGAACGGCAAAAACCCATGATGTCCGCTATCGTCAACCAAAGAGGCAAGGACTCTTCTTCAGACAGAAATCCTATCCGTTTCAAGACCGTCTCGCGGTCTGCGATCGGATCCTGTCCAAAGATTCGTACTGTGCCACTGTGAGGACGGTACAGGCCTAACAGATGTTTCAATAAAGTTGTTTTCCCCGCACCGTTAACGCCGACGAGTCCAAGTACGGTGCCTGAGGCGACCTCGAGACTAACGCCATTTAACGCTTGAGTCTTTCCGAAGCCGTACGATAATTCGCGAATGCAGATCGGCAACGATGCATTCGTAGCTTCGATAGGTCGACTAGTTCTGGTCGTCATGAGAATGCTCCTTTGCAGCCAAGCTAGTTTCGAAAAGTGATACTTCACGCGATCGAACTAGCTGAACTAGTTCGTCGATGGGAATGCCTAGACCTTGAGCGAGCACCAGTAGTTCGTCGATCGAAGGCATCAAGAGCTTGGTTCGCTCCGCGGTGGCAAGACTCACAGCCAGAGGCGCGACATAGGTCCCACGCGTCCGACGTTTCTCTACCAACCCTTCATGCTCTAATTCCCGATAAGCTCGCGCGATCGTATTCGGATTCACACGCAGTTGAATTGCCAAACTTCTGATCGCCGGAAGCTCGTCACCAGCAGCTAACTGACCGGCCAGGATCCGGTGCCGCAACTGCTGCACAACCTGCTGGTACAGCGGCATACCATCGTCGTTTACTTGAATTCGCATAAAACCGACCTCCCTTGTATTAGTACATTAATACAATAATGAAGTGACTGTCAATACTTTGCGGGAAGCATGTTTGGAAGAATTCCTAGAATTTTTGGGCACCGGCCGACGGGCAGAAATAGATCTTGAAGCAAGTTCAGCTGACCAATTCGAACAGAATCTTGGTCGCTTGCTTTGCCAAGCGCGACAGGACTATATCTGGATGGCCTGAAAACGGCACCGATTCTTGCCGCGCTAGGTTCGAGTGATGGTACACGCTCACCAAAACCTCTCCGGCCGGCTTTTCCGAAGCGACAACCTTCGGCACTGGCCCAAAGACTAACAGCCAATCGGCCGACGCTGCATGTCGCTCGGTTTCATTTGCATCGGGCGCCACGTACTGCCAGTGGGAATTGAGTACAATTGGCTGCGCGGGAGAAAGCGAATTTTGCGCTGCGGCAAAAAATGGGCCGGCGATGTTGCTAACTCCATACTCCAAAATGCTCAACGTTTCGCTCCGCTCCAACAGTCGTCGAAGCACTACGTCCCACAACTCGTCGTCGTCTTCCCCGAAGATGAACTCGCCTAAGCTAGAACGAATCTCAAGCAACGTCGATTGCATTTCAGCATCTGCTTCCTCCTGACTGGCAGCCAAAGTCGCAATTCGTAGATTGATCGTCGCTCTTGATACAGTGATTCCTACGAGCGGCTCACGTTGACGGGCAATGAGATCCGGAATTCGGACTTCAACGTCGCTTTCGCCCAGCCCGAAGAGCCGAAGATTTTTGAAGTACCATTGCTCTTTGCCAACGCCCATTTCGTCGATCAATCGCGGGCGCACTACTTCACTAAACATTTCATGCATTTCCGCCGGTACACCCGGCAAAGCAAAAATGCGAGTTGCACCCGACGGGGAAGATACGCCAGCGACATCAAGATCGATTCCTGGTGCCGATCCGAAGCGATTATCGATCAGGCGGCTTCCTTGCGGAAACATCGCTTGCACACGGTTGCGCTCGGGCATTGGTCGTTTGCGATGTGCGAACAATTGTTCGATATGCGTCATCGCGATTTGGCTAAACTCAAGCGGCCGCTGAAATGCATCTGCAATCGCATCTCGCGTCAAGTCGTCCGCTGTTGGGCCTAGGCCGCCGGTGGAAATAATTAGGTCGCTGCGATTGGCAGCCGAACGGAAAACATCGATATTTTCCGCGAGAGAGTCACCGACCGTGGAATGAAACGCCGTGCGTACGCCCAGCTTGGCAAGTTCCGCTGCGAGCCATTGCGAATTGGTGTCTAATCTTTGTCCGGAGGTAAGTTCGTCACCAATCGCAATTATTTCTGCTCGCATACTACTACTTGTTACATGTCCAACGAAATCGTCACCGTCTTGGTCTCGGTGTACGCTTTAAGGCCCTCTTCGCCCAGCTCGCGTCCTTGACCAGACATCTTGAAACCGCCAAACGGAGCGGCTGCATCGAACACATCGTAGCAGTTTACCCAGACCGTACCAGCGCGAACGCGTCGCGCAAAATCGTGGGCCTTGGCAATGTCGCGCGTCCATACGGCAGCCGCCAATCCGTAGAAGGTATCATTGGCACGAGTCAATAGGTCGTCCCAATTGTCGTAGGTCAAAATGCTGAGCACCGGGCCGAAGATCTCATTTCTTGCGATTTCCATATCGTCTGTAACGTTATCGAACACGGTTGGCTTAATAAAGTAACCTCGATCGCCAGCTCGTTCCCCTCCGGTCACGCATGTCGCGCCAGCAGCCTTGCCCTTTTCGATGTAGGACATGATTTTGTCGTACTGCGCTTGATCAATTTGCGGACCCTGCTCGGTACCTTTGTCGAAAGGATTTCCGACTTTACGATTCGCCGCCAACTTAACGAGCTTTTCCACGAATTGTTTGTGAACGTCCTTATGTACAAAGACGCGCGATCCAGCGCAGCAGCATTGGCCTTGGTTCAAGAACAGTCCGATGTAGCTTCCTTGAGCTGCCTTGTCTAAGTCGGCATCCGGAAGGATGACGTTCGGACTCTTGCCTCCAAGCTCGAATGTGATCCGTTTAAGCGAGTTGGCCGCTTCCTTCATAATGATCTTGGCCGTCGTAGTTTCGCCCGTGAAAGCGACTTTATCGACGCCGGGATGATTGACGACTGCGGCGCCAGCGGTGGGGCCGAATCCGGGAACGACGTTGATAACGCCGTCAGGAAAGCCGACCTCTTGTGCAAGCTGTGCCATTTTTAAACAAGTCAGCGGCGTCTGTTCCGCTGGCTTCATAACAATGGTGCAACCTGCTGCTAGGGCTGGCCCCCACTTCCAAGCTGTCATCAGCATCGGAAAATTCCAAGGGATAATCTGACCAGCCACGCCGACAGGTTCGCGACGCGTGTAGGTAAAATAGTTACCTCGAACAGGAATCGTCGAACCTTGGATTTTGTCTGCAAAGCCACCATAATATCGCAAGCAGTCGACGACGAGTGGCAAGTCGCCGTTGCGTGCTTCGGATAGCGGCTTACCATTGTCGAGCGTTTCTAGCGCTGCGAGATCATCGATCTGTTCCTCGATTACATCGGCTAATTTGTAAAGCAGACGACCGCGATCGCGTGCATCGATGCGAGACCATGGGCCATTGTCGAACGCTTTGCGAGCCGCTTTAACGGCTGCGTCGACATCTTCCTTGTCGCCTTCTGCGACGTCCGCGATCACTTCTTCCGTAGCGGGATTGATCGTTTCAAAGGTCTTACCACTTTTGGCCGGGACCCATTTGCCGCCAATAAAGCACTCTGTGTATTCAACTTTTACATCCGCTGGATTTTCAGCAACAGTCGCCATGGGTAGGATCTCCAACATTCAAACAGGCATTAAGGAAGGGAACATTACTAAAGCGTATCCGATACGAACTCAGATATAAACCCCCGGCCCGAATTGCAAATCGCAACTTTTTAGCGTCTTGGCGATAAAGCGAGACTGCAAGATGGCGTATCCGACGATCGCACGAAACTTCCTAATCTGAATCGCCCGCGCTCGCTTTGCCAGGAAGCAACCGCAAGAAGGCACGCAGAGAACGGCCGCGATGAGAGATAGCAGACTTGACGGCCGGTGCAAGCTCCGCGAAAGTCCGATGAAGTTCGACGATCTCAAAAAGCGGATCGTAGCCGAACCCGCCTTCACCTCGCCGCTGTGGCAAAATTCGTCCGTGGCATTCGCCTTCGGTAGCAATCAAAATGTTGCCTGCCGGATCGGCAAGTGCAATCGATGAAACGTAGTAAGCGCTGCGCTGCTCGTTCTTCAGCAGCGACATCTTTTCCAAAAGCAAGTCGTTGTTGGCTTGATCGTTAAGCATTGGATTATCGTGAGGTCGCCCCGCATACCTTGCCGAGTAAATTCCAGGCTCGCCATTCAAAGCCGGAACAACTAGACCGCTATCTTCGCCGATCGCATGCAGCCCAAAGTGTTTAGCTTGAGCAATCGCTTTGATGGCAGCATTTTCCGCGAAGGTCGCTCCGGTCTCTTCAACATCTGGAGCACTCGACAAGTCGACGTCGGCAATATCAAAACCCAAAGGAACGAGAAGCCGCCGCATTTCCGCAAGCTTCTTTCCGTTTGTCGTCGCAAGTACCAGTCGCATACTCAATCACAAGCCTTTGTATAGTCAGCCCGAAAAACATCTATCCTCAAATTCTGCAGTTCGACAAGCTTTTTACCATCGAGCGAAGGCCTTTCAAGCCACGAATCGGTCTTTTATTTCGCGCTTGCTTAATAAAGTCGACTCCCTAACGTATTAGAAATGCCAACTAGCACTTTCGTCGAGACGGTGCGATAATGTCGCAATGCGTCGGTGTGGTTCCATTGGCATGAGGCTTCACGCACTTACGACTTTTGCGGAATACCGCCACGATTGTACATGGAAGACGAAACTCATAGTGCTTTTTGCTTGCTTGCAAAAACCTCTTCGAATCAGGAGATCATCATGGTCAAACGCCCGCTTTCTAAACTTGTCTTGCTGTCATTGGTCATTCTTCTTGCAGGCAAAATTGCTGTGTCCCAGAACTCCGATAAACCTACGCTCGAATCTCTCTGGGCATCTTATCAAACGGCCGTCGATCGAGGGCTTCCTCAATCGGCTATCCAAAGATTGGAGCCAATTATCGAATTGACCAAATCCAGCAATAACTACCCAGAATTAGTCAAAGCAACCAGCCTCAAAATAATGTTGGAGGGCTCCATTCAGGGGAACAAACCAGAGGAAAAAATCACTCGCATGAAAGAGGAGATCGAGCAAGCGAGCGACGAAACGAAGCCAGTTCTGAATGCGATTCTCGCCAACTGGTATTGGCACTACTTCCAACAGAACCGTTGGCGGTTCATGCAACGAACGCAGACCGCGGAAGTGCCCGGCGACGATTTTACGACATGGAGTTTGCCTCAGATCTTGGCCGCAGTCGACGAGCAATTCGACAAGACCTTCGAATATTCTGAACAGTTGCAGAAACTCACCGTTGAAGACTACAAAGCGATTCTCGAACCTGGCACTGTTTCGAATACTTTTCGCCCTACGATGTTCGACGTGATCGCCCATAACGCGATTGAATTCTACTCGTCTGGAGAACAAGCGGGTGCCGCTGTGCAGGATGCCTTTTATCTAAGCGCCGATAGTCCTATCTTTGCACCTCGTAGCGAATTCATCGCCTGGAATCCCGAAACTCCCGACGAACGCTCGCTGATTCTCGAAGCGATAAAGCTTCATCAAGAACTGCTTAAGTTTCACCTGGACGACGAAGACAAAGCAGCGCTGCTTGATGCCGATCTCATCCGGCTCCAGTTTGGCAAGAAACAAGCTAAAGGCGAAGGAAAAGACGACTTTTATCGTCGGGCTCTCGAGAGATTTGATGAAGGTAACTCAAACCATGAAATTTCGACTCGAGCACTTGCCGAGCTCGCAAGTCTTGAATTCCAGAAGCAAAACTTTATTGAGGTACGCAAGATTGCTCAAAAAGCTATCGAGCGTTTCCCTGAAAGTATCGGTGCAAACCAATGTTATAACCTGATTCAGCAAATTGAACATCCTGAACTCAGTGCCAGCGTTGATCGAGTTTGGTCTGATCCGGCGCCGGTGATCAACGTTCGTTATCGTAACGTCGAAAAAGTCTTCTTTCGCCTAGTCAAATTTGATTTTCGAACAGATCTCGCTAACGGAAAATTGCCGCAGCAATACTTAGATGAGCAAGAGTGGCAGCGGCTTTTGCGACAAGCTCCAACGCAAGCGTGGAGCGCGGATCTCCCCAAGTCAGAAGATTTTAAGACGCAGAACGAACAACTAAAAGTTCCGACCGATCTGCCTTTAGGTTCCTATTATCTCCTATCGAGTCACCGTGAAGATTTTGCCGACACGTCCAACCGACTTGGCATGACCACGATTTGGGTCAGCAATCTGTCACTTGTTTTGCGAACCAATCATGAAACGGGAATCGTCGAGGGCTTTGTGCTGGATAGTAAAACTGGCAACCCGATTGAATCAGCAACGGTCGATGGCTGGCAGCAAAACTATGCTAACAACCGCCAGCAGATGGTAAAACTGGCGACGGTCAAAACAGACAAGAATGGCATCTTCCGTTTTGCGGCGGCAAACAACCGTAGCATGTTGCTGCTCGCCCAGAAAGATGGCGATGCACTCTCTTCCGTCGATCTTGTCCATTCATATCGACAACGGCAAGAGCGAGCGATTCAGTCACGCACGGAGTTTTTTACCGATCGCGCGATTTACCGACCTGGCCAAACGATCAACTACAAAGGCATCTCCTATTCCTTTGATCAGCAGAATGACAAGTATAGTGTGCTTCCGAATCAAAATATGAACGTCGTCTTCTTTGATACCAATGGCAAAGAAATCGAACGCGCACAGCATCGTACAAACGACTATGGTAGCTTCTCCGGTTCATTCACTGCTCCACGTGATCGCTTGATGGGCAGCATGTCTATCCAAACAGAGGGCGTTGCGAACGGCGGTACTTCAGTGCGTGTTGAAGAATACAAGCGGCCGAAATTTCAAGTTGAACTCGAGGACATGACCGACGCCGTAAAGCTTGGCAGCGACGTGACGGTTAAAGGCAACGCAAAATCTTACACCGGCGCTTCCATCAACGACGCCAAAGTGACGTGGCGCGTGGTTCGCCAAGTCCAGTACCCAGGCTGGTGGCATTGGCGATACTGGTGGCGGCCGTTTCCTCAACAACCCGCTGCAGAGATAGCAAACGGAATCACAGAAACGGATCCCAATGGAGCGTTCACGGTTAACTTCGTGGCAAAACCTGATCCTTCCGCCAGCGATGACAAAGACGCAATCTTTACGTACACAACCTACGCCGATGTGACCGACACGACTGGTGAGACTCGTTCGACCGAATCTTCCATCCGCGTCGGCTTCAAATTGATGACTGCGGAAATGAGCGCCGATGATTGGCAAGTTAGTAACGAACCGACAAAGATTAACGTAGTCACGAGGTCGATCAACGGAGCTGGTCAGGCTGCGACGGGCATCATCAAAATTTACGCACTTAAGCAGCCTGAGAAGGTCGTCCGCCCGAATCTCGGCGGTATTGATCCCATCCAGTTCGATTACCAGTTCAATCAACCGTCTGGTTATGGGGCTAAAATCCTACCAGCGCCCGGCGAGCAACCCGATAGAGACCTGAGCGATCCAAACACTTGGGCGCTTGGCGATGTCGTTGCAGAAGCTCCGTTCAATACCAATGGAGCGGGCACGGCGTCGGTAGAGTTTGACTTGAACGCCGGAGCGTTTCGCGCAGTGCTGGAGACGAAAGATGCTGATGGAAATGAAGTCGAAGCACAGCTTCCCATACAAGTCGTGGATCTCGAAGCTCAGAAATTTGCGATCAAGATACCTAACGTTTTGAAGGTCGAAGAAAACTCGCTGCAACCTGGCGACGAATTAAAAGCCGTGTGGGGCAGCGGCTACGACTCGGCACGCGCCTACATCGAAATCGAACACCGCGGCAAGCTACTACAAAGCTTTTGGACAGATGCCACACGTACACAAGTTGTCATTGACCAGAAAGTCAGCGAAGCAATGCGTGGCGGTTTTACTCTGCGAACAACAATGGTCCGTGAAAATCGCGCTTACATCGAAACGCAACAAATCGGTGTGCCTTGGAAGAACAAAGAACTAGAACTGAAGTGGGAGCACTTTACGTCCAAGCTGGAACCGGCTCAAAAAGAAACTTGGACGGCGATCGTCACCGGCCCCGATTCAGAACGAGCAGCGGCCGAGATGGTCGCAACGCTTTACGATGCTTCCCTTGATGCGTTTATCACACACGATTGGCTAAGAGCGTTCAACGTCTTCCGCCAGGAGTATAGCCGAACCAATTCCAGCTTCCAGAATTCGAGCCAGTCCATTGCCATTCGCCTGGATAATCTGCCGATCGACACAAGAAGCACGTATATCGTTTATCCGCAACTTTTGAACAGTCTGATTCAAGACATGCAGAATCAGTTGTTCTTTAGCAAATCGATGCGTCGCGGGGCACCGGCTGCTGGCGGAGGCTATAGTGCCGATTTCGGTATTGCGGAAGCGGCTCCGATGGAAGCTGACATGATGGCGGCCGAGCCTGCGATGACTGCGGCCTATGGAGCAGGTGAACTTCAGTTAATTACGAATGCTGCACTTAATTCGGAGGAAAGCAAATCTGATATCGATTTCTCCAACGTTTCCGCTCGCAAGAACCTATCGGAAACGGCGTTCTATTTTCCACAGTTGATCGCCGGCAAGGATGGATCGGTCCGCATTGAATTCACCATGCCGGAAGCATTAACCGAATGGAAGTTCCTTGGTTTTGCTCACGATAAAGAACTGCGATCGGGTTTCCTTTCCGGTTCGACGGTAACATCGAAAGAACTGATGATTCAACCGAACCCGCCTCGATTTTTGCGAGAAGGCGACCAGATCGAGTTCACAGTAAAGGTCAGCAACCAATCGGCAACTCGGCAGAACGGAACAGTGCGACTTACCTTCGCCGATGCTCGAACCAATGATTCTGTCGATGGCTCGCTAGGAAACAGCAACACGGACCAAGCGTTCGACATTGCGGCCGGCGAATCAAAATCCTATTCGTGGAAGTTGAACGTACCCGATGGACTCGAGTTCATCACTTACAAGGCGTTAGGTTCGAGCGGCCGCGTATCCGACGGTGAAGAAGGCTATCTGCCAATCCTTCCACGAAAGATCTTGGTAGCGGAATCCATCCAACTGCCGATTCGCGGCAAGCAGACGAAGACGATCAATTTTGAGAAACTGCTGAAGTCTGGCAGTTCCGATTCTCTAACGCACCAATCGTTGACCGTGCAGATGGTTTCAAACCCATCTTGGTACGCTGTCATGGCGCTGCCTTATTTGATGGAGTATCCATATGAATGTAACGAACAGACTTTCAATCGGCTCTATGCTAACGCACTCGCTCAGCATATTGCCGGCAGCGATCCGAAAATCGAACGCATCTTCGCTCAATGGCGTGCCACTCCAGCGCTCGACAGCCCATTGGCAAAAAACGAGGAACTAAAAGCGGTAACACTCGAAGAGACTCCTTGGTATCGTGATGCTCAAGACGAGTCTCAGGCGCGACGCAATGTCGGATTGCTTTTCGACAACAATCGCTTGGAAAGCGAAATAGCTCGTGCAATGTCAAAGCTTACCGAATCCCAATTGCCCGACGGCCAGTGGTCTTGGTTTCCAGGTGGACGTAACAACGAATATATTACGTTGTACATCACGACTGGCTTCGGTCGATTGCGACACCTCGGTGTCCCCGTCGATACCGCACCAGCAGTTCGGTCGCTCGCTTCCTTGGACGGTTGGATCAGTCGCATTTACGAAGACATTAAGGCGGTCGATCGCAAAGAAAACCACCTAAGCTCGACGATTGCGTTGTATCTGTACGGGCGCAGCTTTTTCCTTGACGATCTACCGGTCGCGCCCGAGCACAAAGAAGCATTCGATTACTTCATAGCTCAGTCACAACAGTATTGGTTGGAACTGAATAACCGACAATCGCAAGCTCATCTAGCAATTGCGCTCAAACGACTCGGACGACTCGATTCCGCAAAAGGTATCATGGCATCGATCAAAGAGCGCTCTGTGAGCAATGAAGAGATGGGGATGTTCTGGCGTGATACCGAACAATCGTGGTGGTGGTACCACGCTCCAATCGAATCGCAGGCTTTGATGATCGAAGCATTTGACGAAGTCATGAACGATACAGCCGCTGTCGAAGACTGCAAGGTTTGGCTTCTCAAGCAAAAGCAAACTCAAAATTGGAAGACGACCAAAGCAACAGCCGACGCCGTCTATGCCCTCCTGCTTAGAGGTACGCAGTTGTTAAGTTCGAACGAACTGGTTCAAGTGTCGCTGGGCGGCGAAAAGATCAGGCCGAAAAACGTTGAGGCCGGTACGGGCTTCTTCCAAGAACGATACACGGGTTCGGACATCAAGGCTGCCCAAGGCGAAATCGTCCTAACAAAAGTCGATGAAGGAGTCGCTTGGGGCGGCGTACATTGGCAGTACTTGGAGGATATCGCCAAGATCACTCCTCATGCAAGTAATCCGCTCAGCCTGACCAAGGAGCTTTATATCAAGAGCAACACGCCTCAAGGCCCAACGCTCAAGAAAGTTGAAGGACCAGTCTCGGTCGGCGATGAATTGGTTGTTCGTGTTGTCCTGCGAACCGATCGCGACATGGAATATGTTCACTTGCGAGATCACCGCGGCAGTGGTACCGAGCCAGTGAACGTCCTTTCGCGTTACAAGTTTCAAGATGGACTCGCGTACTATGAGTCGACACGTGACACGGCAACCCACTTCTTCATCGATTACTTGCCAAAGGGAACTTACGTGTTTGAATATTCAACTCGCGTCCAGTTGCGAGGTGAATATCAAACAGGCATGGCCAATATCCAGTGCATGTACGCTCCAGAATTCAGTAGCCATAGCGAAAGCTTACCGTTGAGCGTCAAATAATCGTTAGCCAATCGATGGTGCGTCCGGCAATTAAGTTTGCTTGACGCACGCTGATGGAGGCTCGCAGGGGCTCATTGCCAGTCGCAGATCGAATCGACATAGGCAGCCGACCCGTCGCGGACCCAGCCGTCCAACTGTGCGACGTCTTTTAGTTGCTGTCCGCGTTGGATCGGTACCGCAAAATATTCGCAGCTTACTTCAGGAAGGCTGCTCATATCGCCCCAAAGTTTCTCGAACTGGGAAACTGGGAAGATATCTTCTTGGCCTTGCCCCCAACGCTTCTTCACATCTTTAATGGTAATGTAAGTTGGCAGTCGTGCTGCAAGCTTTCGGACAGCGGCGCGAACCACTTCGGGACGATGAAGATCTTGTCGGCTAAGTTCAAAGACTCGAAGCAATTCATCGATATTGATCCACGTGGTCATCGAGTTGTAATAAGTCAGTTTGAATTCGGCGCGTTCGTCTGGCATTGCCAGCCCTTCAAGCAAGCGTGGTCGGCCGTCAACTAACGCTAGTCCACCACCACGATCGTCCATGCGCCTGGCAATAACTTCAAAACTTAGCGTGACTCCACTTTCGATGTGACGTCCTAGCAAGCTTGGATCGACGGCCGCACCGAGTGTATCGATGTTGTGTAACATCAGGAACTGCACCTGAGGCTGATCCTCGATCAGCTTTGCCAGTGTTCCGTTGAGTAGCATATTTGGGAATTCGTACCAATGTCCAACGGGATGCATGCACTGCATTGGCAGGTTGTCGACGTAATCCGACGCTGGCCCAGCGTCTTCCGCCCATTGCAGAAGCGCCGCTTGGGCACTTTGCTTTACTTTCTGTTGTTGTTCGTCCAGGACTTGCTGAGGCATCTCTTCCCACAAAAATCGGAGGTCGCGAGGAGTCGGAATCATGCGCAGGCCAACCGACATGCCTTTTGATAGATAAACCGGGCCCTCGAAGTTGTAATTGCCGTTCGCGGAGAGCACTTTTTCGATCGGGTCATGGGTAAGATAACCGGTCGTGAATACGTGCGGAATTTGCGTTGCATATCGCCGCGAAACTCGCCGCGTCTTGGCTAAATGCGTTTCGATAAATGTCCGGTGCCTGCCGTTGAACTGGCAGAAAGGATGCAAACCTTTGACAACGCCGGCGCCGCCAGTCCATCGGCTGCCTACACCGGCGGCCAACGTTACAATCGCGACTCTGCCATCAACAATCGCTTGCTCGCCCTTGAGCCGGTAAGCCTCGCCAGCATCACGTCGCATTTCAAAGACATGCTCAGAAGCGACATCTTCAATCTTTGTTTGCGGAGGTAACAAATTCTGAGCAAGCCCAATTCGGCCGTTTAAAATCGCTTCACGCAATTCATTGTGCGCTGTCGTATCAAAGCCGTTTTCAACGAGTAGTGTTGGAAGCGAATTGGTCTTCTGATCGGCCTTTTGCGATTGAGGCAACACGCAGTCAAGCATCCACTGCGACGTGTCGACATCGTCGCGAACTTGGGCGCTCAAGCGTATCCATTCGCGTTGAACTTGTGGTGTCATCGTGCGAAGATCGGCTTTGAGCCATTTCGGAACCATGATGGAATAGTAGCCGCGCGGCAGCATTGCCGCGGCACCTTCCAGAAGATCTGCCGATGTTCCATTATCGTTAATTTCGAAATTGTAAACGACGGGATCCATAGCAAACGGCAATTGCGTCTCCATGGCTCGTTTCGTGTCGACTAATGCATTTTCCAACCAATCCTGAGCCTCGCTCCGAATTTCGGGATCAAAGAGAAAGCCCATGCCTCCGCCGGACATGCCACCTAACATCCAAAAGCCCCAAAAGTGTTCCCCGAATCTCTCAGAGCATTGCTCGATCATGGAATTCGTAAAACGGTTTGTACACCACGGGATGATCGCTTGCAGTGCTTCTGTAAAATTCAAAGTTGTCAGTTGCCCGACACGCTGAATGTCGCCCGCTTCCAAAGCGAGTTGAATCTCATCAAGGATACCAATGGCAAGCTTGCGGGCCTTCCATTCGTCGTCACAACGCAAAAGATATTTTTCGGTAACCATTTCCAGTATCGGGCCCACATTCTGAGCCATCCCGCCATAGATAAGGATCAAGCTTTTTTCAAGCTTCCAGCGGGCTTCATCTGAAATCTGGTCCCGTTCCAATATCGTATGCTGTGGTAACAGACGACCGCGACTGATCCCGAATTCGCTATCATCCTGATTCGCCGTTGCGCCCGTGATCAGTTTGATGCCTGGCCATATGCCGCCAGAGTCTTGCCAACCGCCACCTGAGCCGCCCAGCCATTCACCCAAGATTGCTCGTGCCGTAATAAGTCTTCGCTCTTCCGCCGAAAGCCGTCCGGTGAACTCGTTGACTTGGCCTGTGATGCGCATCAAGGCTGATATTAGCGAGCCTAACAAGTTTGTTGAAACGGCAAGTCGAGAGCCTTTCGGAATATTGTTCACCGAAGACACTATCTCCAATCCCAAGTTAGGCCGGCCGATAAGCTGCAACAAAAGTTCCGCCATACTCCGGTGACACCCTTCCATCGCTGGTGGTACCAATCCTGAGGCGATCACCGCGGCTTTGAGCAGGCCAAGATAGTCTTTTGCAAAATCGAAAAGGTCGTCAATCTTAGTCAGCTCAACTTCGGCCTGCAGGTCAACGCTAACAAGTCGCAGCACGGGTCGGTCGATAACCCGAACATAAGCTTCCACCGGGGGCTTTGGAATTCTATCGCGACCTTCAACGCCCAAGTTAATCGACGCGTTGATCACGCGAGCCCCTTCGGGAAAATCCATCCCCAAGAAGAAAATGTCGCTCCAACCCGAGTGCGAAAAATCCATACGCACACTGGTTTCTTCGCGCAGGATTGGAAATGGCGATGTTTCGCTGTCGCGAGTAAGCATCCGCTTGTCCAATCGCAACGGATAGTCACTCGGATGTCCAATTCGGAACATCCACTGATTGCCGCGGACCGTACGCACGCTGCGTCGGACTTGGTCTGCTAGACGTTGAAACGCAAGTTGATGGTAGGCGCGGGACAGGGCGCTTGCGATCAAAACAGAAGGCCCCTCTTCATTCTGCACATGCAACAACTTGTCGATCGCTTCGTTGCTGTGACGTCGCAGAATTTGTTCGTACGCTTCGTAGGGGAGGTAGCTGTTCTTGCATTCGTCCAGAAGCGGTGGAAGCTGATAGCGATAAATGGACGTTAAGAAAAACAGGGCGCGAACTTGATGGTACAGATTCTCGTTGTCGCGCCGAAACTTATCGAGGCCTTCTGCAACTGCGAGCAAATCGTCGCGAGTCATGCCTCGACAAAGCGAATCGAGCGACTGATCGCGCACGCTCGAATCCGCTGCAACGATAGTCTCTATGAATTTCGCAGATAGATTTATTTTGACAGGAGTCACAGAGCAGACCTAAGACGTAAAGATTGGAAACGATAAAGTTATGAACGGTTTACTTGGCCAACGCAAGGTTCGACGGATGTGCTGACAAAAGTTCAATCATTTCGCGAAGGATGCGATCTCGATCAACCCCAGAAAGAGCAAGTGCAAGTTGCGTTTGTAACAAACCGTACTTAACGCCAATGTTGTGTCGCTGGCCTTCAATCTGAAGTGCAAGGACTTGCTCGCGAGAAGCAGCAAGGTTCAAAGCTTCGGACAACGCTACGGGGCGATCGAACGTCACGGCGAGCTCATTAAGCGCTTCGAAAATCCCCGGCGTTATAACGTGCATACCAAAGAAGCAGAGATAGGTCCCGCTGCGGAAACCGGCCGTCGTCAAGTATTGTTCCGCTTGAGTTGGAGTCGGCTTCTCAAGAACAATTTTTACATCGAATAGATCATCAAAGCCTGGGAGACGCTGACCACCGATTGCACCGAAGTACGGTAGCATCGATTCTCGCGTTGGTTGAACTGCAGATACGCAGCAGTTATGCGTCCGAGCAACTTGGAGAAGCTGTTCCGCGCACCGCACGGCAGAATGGCTGATATAAATATGGTCGCCAACCAGATGAAGCACGCTCTCGCCATCGGCGAAATCCTCACCGCATAATATTGCATCGCCGTAGCCGAGCGGCTTTCTTTGAATCAAAAATTCGAGACGATCAACCAGTCGACCAGCTGCGGATCGATAGGCGTCTTGATCTCCGTCGCGGATTACAATGGCCACTTCCTCGATTCCAGCCGAGTCAACTTCCTCAATAATCATTTCCAGAGCAGATTTCTCGACGCCATCGCGATCGACTAACCTTTGCAACGGAAGGGTATTTTGACCGGGGCCAGCAGCGGTAATGATTGCTTTTTGGATGGGCATCGTCGCAAGAAATCTCAAAATGGCGGAAGAGTGCGTTGGAGCGAACAGTTCCTTAGTTTACTCCGGCTCGGATGTCCGCCAATTCTCGGTTTAAATATTGCAAAGCAATTTTAGCTGGCTTAACGGAGCAATCGGAACCAGGAACGCTCTGAACGCCTCTACGAGGTGCTAAGGTCGCATAATCTTACAAAATCGCCACGAAACTATTAAGGATATGTCCGTTGTTTCAGAAAGTTAAAGGATCCGAATGCGGTAAATTCGCCGCCTCATATTGATGTCGCGATGGTAATTTGGCTAAAACGCACAAGGCGGTTTGAGCATCTGCACGCCGCGTCCCGACTTCATTCGATTGAGTATAGTAATGGCCGCGAGTAAAGCGACACGTCCAAGTTACCGACCACGATTTAGAACCGCCATTGCAGTCGCGTTTAGCTTCGTCTGTATCCTTTCGGGAGCCAACAGTGGTCGGTTGGCAGCACAATCCAGTCAGCCAACACACGGCGCGATCATCGATGGCAGATTTAATGTCCTCGAAGCGCCCCCACCTCCGAGTCCCTGGATTTTTGACATCCCTGACCTGACTGTTTCGGCAGACTCGACAACATTTGATCCGTTCAAACGAGATTTACCAGAAGCTGCTCCAGAGCTAGCTCCTCCATCATTACGCGTGCAAGTCTTTTCGCCCACGCTCCCGCAGTTACCCGACGACAACGGTGTCCAAAATGCCGTTCATTTTGACAATGGGGCAAGTGGCGTCGAACAAGCTACTGCGATTTCGGATCGGAAGATTGAAGATAGTGACAGCAGTTCGGACACCGCGGGATTGAATCGCGTTCCACGTTCATCAACGGCAACGGTTCAACTCGCCGCTCGTCAGCCAGACGAAACCAGCACTACAGCTGAAGTCAGCGAATTGCCTGCTTCCGCAACCGAACCAGCAACTGCGACCGAGAACGCGGTGGCACCGCCGACAAACGCCAACGTTCCAGCCGCCGGGAGCGCTTCGCCAGCCGTATCGGCAACTCCGTCTACGAACAGCATTGAATCACCGATATCAATCGAGCTCGTCGAACTTCGAAAACAGCAATTGGCAACCAGCACTGAACTTGAGGCGTCAGTGCGTGACGAGCTTATCAAACACTACGATATGATTCTCGCCGAATTGCAGTTGAGAAATGAGCGCGAAAAGAAAGCCAAGGAGTTTTCGGCCAAGGCGGAAGCCGCCCCGGGTGCAATTGCTGACTACAAACGTCGCAAAGAAAACCCGCCGAAGCTCGAGTCAATGACGACCTTCGCCCTGCGAACTTCGAAGCAGGAAGATCTGCAATCGATGTTACAGCAGCAGCAGACGGCGATGCAGTCGATCATTGATGGCAAAAGTTCGATTGACACAGCGGTAGCCGCACGTGAAGTGCAAAAAGGAAAAATTCCGCGTCTCATTAGCGAAGAAAAAGCATTGCAGGCGAAGATCACTGAGGATCTGGCAGCGCGTTCGAATGGAGATGCAAATCCACAGATCTCTGAAGCCAAAAACACACTTTTACGCGCGCGTCTGTCGGCCAGCATGGAACAGGTACGCATGCTTGAGCAAGAGATGCGAGCCTACCAAGCGGAAACTGAATTACTGCCACTGCAGAAGGAAGTCCTCGCAGTAGATGAGAAGCTGCTGAATGCAAAGATCAAAGAAATCACAGCTGAACTTGAAAGCCGCCGCGAAACCAAGATCGATAGCTACCGCAAATTTGCAGAGTCGATCCTTGCCAATTCGCCTTCCGCGAGCGATCGCGCGAGCGCGGAGAATATGATCAGGGCTTGGCTCGAATGGCGGAAAATCGTTTTAGAAGACCGCAAGATCCAACTTGAACTCGAGCAGTCGCAAGCTCGCTATGAGCTGTGGGATGAACGCAAGAAAGAAATGACGTCCCGAATTGATTCTAGGACTAAAAAGAGTTCCGGAAGCCAATTGGGCGGCTTAAATAGCTGGATCGGACTTATGCTCCGTCGCCAGCGGACGGAGTTGCCCAGCCTTCGACTGTTACAGCAGCAAATGGAAGGCTATCAGACTCGTATGCAGGACGTTGATCGATTAAACCTCGAGCTTAACGACTGGAAGAGCCGGCAGAGCGCCCTGAAGGAGGGCAGCTCTGAAGAATTAAGCAAGGTTCAAGAGAAAGAAATCGAACTGATCAACGATTTTCAGAAGGACGCCGACGACTTCTTTAATGACCTGATCAATATTTCTGATCGCAAAGATGACATGATCAAACTTGTTACAGCGTATCGGCAAATCATTGACCAGCACGTGTTGTGGATTCGATCAACGGAACCGATCAACAAATCCTATGCCCAACAGTTATGGCCTGCGCTTTCATGGATCTGTGACTTTGATTCCTGGAAAATGGTGGGCATTGCACTAGTAGCTGAATTTCGAGCCCGGCTAACCGAATCAATACTGTTTGTCATCGGCTGGATTGTGCTCGTGTTCAACACTCGCAAAATGCGCAACAAGATTCGAGAAGCGGGTGAAGCGGCGAGCAAATCGAGCAACATGCGCTACCTGCCCACCTTTCAAACAGTTCTATTGACCCTTCTGATCAGCTCGCCCTGGCCTGCGCTGATGGCCTACATTGGCCTTCGTCTTTACGGAGCACATAACGCTCAGCCATTTGTACAGCAGTTTGGTTTTGGGCTGGCCATAGCTGCGCGATTTTTCTTCGTCATCGAAGTGTTAAGGCAAGTTTGTCGGGCCGGCGGACTGGCTGAAAAACATCTCAATTGGGCCAGTGGAGCGACGGCACTTTTTCGGCGACATCTGCGCTGGTTCATCGACCTTTCGTTGCCGCTCGTTGCCATCGTAGCTATGGTCTTCGAAGGGGGCGACGAGGTATGGGAAAATTCCTTGGGGCGATTTGCCTACATCATCCTCATGGTAATCTCTGCATTTGCCATCGCTAAAATCTTCCATCCGACGCACGGCGCACTTCGCGAATACATTGCACGTCACGGTGGTGGCTGGGCAGACCGGTTGAGGTACGTTTGGTTCATCGGTTTAATCTCTATACCGCTTCTGCTCGCGTGTGGCTCGGCACTTGGTTACCATTACACGTCAGTACGACTCGCAATACTTTGCCACCGGACTGCGATCACGATGGTTGGAATTTTCATTGTCTACTGCTTGGCAACGCGCTGGCTGCTGCTCAGCCGACGCCGGCTTGCGATCGCACAAGCGCGGCAACGTTTGGAAGACGCCCAACGTGAAACGGCCAATACTCCTGTCGCCAGTGGTATGCACGATGTTCGAAGTACTGAATTCCGCAATGAGATGCGAAACGAGCAGAATTCAGTCGACTTGGTAGCAATCAATGCGC
Source organism: Njordella aestuarii (assembly GCF_056494165.1). Lineage (NCBI taxonomy): Bacteria > Pseudomonadati > Planctomycetota > Planctomycetia > Pirellulales > Pirellulaceae > Njordella > Njordella aestuarii. Next base: position 3,014,209 of record NZ_CM151397.1, on the reverse strand, counting down.
AAACAATGCGACTTGTATCAGCTTGCGCAGTCGTAGCCGCCATGGTTTCGTTCAGCCTGATTTGGAGCGACGTGCTTCCCGCTGTGAATGCCTTAGATCGGATTCAAATTTGGGATATTAAGGATGCCGCTGGTACTGTCACGGAAGTAATCACGCTTTCGAACATCCTGTTTGCAATTCCGATCGCAGTGCTAACGGCCTTTGCCGCGCGCAATTTGCCAGGGTTGTTGGAGATTGCGTTGCTGCAGCACCTACCAATTGAAAACGCTGTGCGCTATGCAATAACCACCGTCTCTCGCTATGCACTATTGATGGTCGGCATCGCAATGACCTTTAATTATATCGGCGTCCGCTGGTCCAGTATTCAATGGTTAGTCGCTGCATTGGGGGTCGGTCTTGGATTTGGTCTTCAAGAGATCTTCGCCAATTTCGTCTCGGGATTGATCCTATTGTTCGAACAACCGATTAGAGTCGGTGACGTCGTAACAATTGGTGACACGAGTGGTGCGATTGCAAAAATCCGCATGCGTGCTACTACGATCACAAACTGGGACCGCCAAGAATTGATCGTTCCTAACAAGGATTTGATTACGGGACGTTTGCTCAACTGGACGCTTTCCGATTCAACAAACCGCACGGTCATCACAGTCGGGATTGCTTATGGGTCGGACACCGAGCTAGCATGTAAGATTTTGCTGGACGCTTGTGCGGCACATCCAAACGTCTTGGTGGATCCTACACCGACTGCGTTCTTTGAGAACTTTGCCGATAGCACGCTACAGATTACATTGCGTTTTTTCTTACAAACTTTGGATCAGCGTCTGCAAACGCGACATGAGTTGCTGACAACGATCAATAAGATGTTTTCTGAAGCAGGAATTGAAATCGCATTCCCTCAGCGCGATCTACATCTGCGTTCCTTGCCTGTATCGCTCACCGATTACCTGTCCCGTTCCAACTTGTCGCTCGACCAGACAAACCAACCGCAAAACGGTAGTGTGTCCAACAGCGTCGACCAAACGTCGAAGTAATTGCTGTCCAGCGAGACCAGCCATCGCAGAGCTTATCGCGTTCGCTTTACGGGACAGCCGGCGGAGGATCGGGCACTTCTGAAGTAGATGTAGAAGTCGCAGCCGCAGCCACCGCTGCAGGTATTGCAGTTGGCACTACCGCGGCGATCGTCAAACGTGGTTTAGTACATTTAGCGACCAAGTTTGCATCGCCAAAAAAACGGCTCAACCCATAGCCATTTGTGCGTATGGGTGCAGTAATGACGATCGACAGTTGATCGGTACTATCCGTAATTTCTTCGGGAAACACTTCGACGACAAAATCCGATGCGCGTACAACAGAAAGCACTCGTGTTGCTTCTGCTCTTACTTGATCCGCGGTTGCGCCCGGGACAATGCCTGCTCTGGCGGCCTCGTAGGCGGCATTATCAAGCGTGTGCCGCAACATTGCTACGCGAGAAAATTCGATCGTGCCCATAAACATCATCAGCACGATGGGTATGGTGATGGCCATTTCTAGCGAAACAAGTCCGGAACGCTCTTTTTTAATACGAATCATGGTTCAATCGTTTTCAACTACACTACTCTTTTTACAATTCGATGCTTAGTTCGCAATCGGCAATACTTACTGTACGAGTCGGATCGGCAAGTCAGCGGCGATTTGACGAAATGCATCTTTTAGAGCTGATTCTGTGGGTGCGTTGTAGTATGTTCCGCCCGTAATGTCGGCGATCTGTTGCATGATGGCGGTGTTTGCGAAGTTACCGAACGATACAGCGTGAACCACGATACCTTCTGCGGCACACTCCGTAGCAGCTTCGATAGGATCTCGACCGACGTTTGGAATTCCATCTGTTAACACCACCATCGTCTTGACCGCGTCAAAGCGTGCGTTGGGGCTATTTTTAAGTTGGTTAAGGCCAACGGTCATTCCATCTCCCAGATTCGTCCAGCCATTGATAGGCGCACTTCCGCGAGCAGCTAGCGAAGCCGAAATACTGCCAAGCGAAAATGTAAAATCCAAGTCAGCGGTCGCATCGGTGGCATAAGACGCTAACGAAACTTTTTCGACGGCTGTCGTCGCATTCAGTGCTTGTTCAAAAATTGTGTAGCCATTACGCAACGCAGCCCAACGACTGCTGAAGAAACTAGGCGGCGTGAACTCGCTATGAAAAAACGGATAGACTCCGTCTTGATCTAACCGCCACATCATCGACCCACTGCGATCAATGACCAATGCAATGTCTCGATCAGATTTTACAGAGACGGCCGTTTCTGCGATGTCATATGAGCTGACTCCCAACAGGCCGCCGAAGAAAGTTGGTATTCCACTATTTCCCGAGGCCGACGATCGATCGACGCGCACTTTCACTGCGTTGATGGGTGTGGCACCTTCGTTGAATGTAAATAGACCTGCTCCATTTCGAGCGGCATTACCAAAAATAACAGCGTCAGGCGGCAGGTTATAGGTTTTGCCGGCGATCTTATTCATCGCAGCCACATTGATCGCGACTTGTCGAGCTTCCGCAACACTTCCGCCCATGTTCAGCTTTTGTGCAGCGGCTTTCGTCGCAGCATCGACCGTCGTGCGCAATTCCGTGCGCGAAGTTTGCATGTAGGCCACATTGACTGCGATGGCAGAAAATGTTGCGAATACGGACAAACTGATGGCAAGGAAAACGACTAACGCACCGAGCCGCGAGGGCCGCTGATGTCTTTTTTGTCGTAAAGGATTTCGATTCTTCATGTTCGGTCTGGTTTATCTTAGGACTGACCTATTCACGTACCATCGACGCCGACACGGCGACGGTCTTCGGTGAAAAAAGCCCCGTTCGAAGGTAAGTGTTTTGAGACATTGGGGCTGAGACGGTAACTGTCAATATCTGGCCGGGAGTTGAACTTTCCGGTGGCATACTGAAATTGAGTGAGGCACCGACGATTCGGCGTTCATCAAAAATCCGTGTACCCTCTTCGGTCGCGCTCGACGCCGTTCCCGCAGGACTTGCCGCGTTTCTGGCGCTCTCGTAAGCCGCAGTAGCTAGTGACTGTTTGAGAAAAATGTAAAACGTTAGTTCCAGCGATCCAAAGCAAAAAGCGACCAGGATTGGAGCAAACACAGCTAGCTCGACGACGGCAGCGCCGCAGCGGTTGCGCTTTTTCCATCTGCCATTGTTTGTAGTAAGCAACATTTCGAACTGCGCGGACTTTTGATACCAAGGGTTTCTCAATTGCTTTCCGCATCCAGATCGCTTCGAAGTTCGATGCAACCGCGCGGCTAGCTCACGACAATAAAGCTAAGTTGCAGTAGAGAAACACGCGAAAAATGTTGCAAACACGGCATTAGGTAATTCGCAACATGGACGGTTTGTGCGCGTCGTAGCGATTAAGCGGCTAGAAAGAAACTTCCGCGTTCAGAAGTTCGTCAGAAACGTAGGCTTTGCACGGAAATGCGAAACGCTATTAAACGTTTAATCTCTCAATCCGCATGGCTGCCATTATCTCTGCAGCGAGGAAGAACGACCCTGTAATACAGACAAGGCCACGTGTGCCGGCCAAGGTTCGGGCAAGGCGTAGGGATTCGGACGGTGAAGAACAAATGTGCGTTTGAGCGAGCAGTCGATCGACCTTCGACTCAAGAGCTTCTTCCACCAATTGACTTCCAACTTTCTTGACCACGGTTCGCAAAGTCTGGCAGTCGACCGCACGCGGGTTGGAATGGTATTGAGTTAAGATCAGTTGGTCGCACGATGGTAGCAACATCTCAATCATCTTCTGATATTCCTTGTCGCTGCTTGCCGCATATACAAGCACACGAGGAATCTTGGGACGCGCTAAATCGCGAGGCCAATAGCTGTCGAGCGTGTCGAGCATCGCTCCGATAGATGCTTGGTTATGGGCGGAATCGAGAATGATGGGCGGCGAGCCCGGAATAAATTGCATTCGAGCGGGAACTTGCGTGGTCGCCATCGCTTCCGCCACTGCTTCATCGGAAATCTCGAGGTGCACGCGTTGCGATAGAACGTCGAGCGCCGCAATTGCGGTCGCCGCATTCGACGCTTGATGAGCCCCCTTCATCCGTATCGTCAAGTTAGGCCGCGGCTTCGAGCGAGGCCAGCGATCACAGTCGACTTCATAATCGATGACCATGTTGCTCGGCGAATTGAAGCTAGCCGAACCCACTTGCATATCTTGAGATTCGGCCGTCGTAGATCCACGAATGACCGTCGAAAAATCTTCGCCAAGCTGACGGAGCTCGCTTCCACAATCAGCCGCTTTCCGGCGAATGACCTGTTGCGCTTCCGGATCCAAGACACCACTTACAACAGGTATCGCAGGTTTGATAATTCCTGCTTTTTCTTGCGCGATAGCTGGTATGGTGTTTCCAAGCTGTTGTTGGTGGTCAAAACTGATCGAAGTAATCACAGACACGGCGGGCACGCAGACGTTTGTACAATCCAACCTACCGCCCAAGCCTACCTCAATTACGGCAATATCAACATTCCGATTGGCAAACATCAGAAATCCGATGGCCGTCGTAAGTTCAAAGAAGGTTGGCTTACCATCACCGTTTGCAGTAAGCGATTCGGCGATCGGGAAAATCTGATTTACACCGTCAACAATCTCGGATTCATCGCATGGCACGCCCGCGATGACGAAACGTTCTTCCAAGCGGGTCAGATGAGGGGAAGTGTACAGCCCAACGTTTTGCCCATTGTGACGCAGCGTTTCAGCGATCAACCAAGCGACCGAGCCTTTGCCTTTCGTGCCAGCGATATGAACGATCGGGTATTTGCGATGCGGATTTCCAATGGCTGCCAGCAACTTGTGCATTCGAGCCAAACGAAAGTTCTTTTGGCTGTAAGACTTCTGACCTACTTTCTCGTAATTGATACGATCAAATAAGTACTTTGTCGCTGAAGCGTAATCGAAAGCCGGTGGGATGATTGATGAGTTCATCGAAACACGAATTGCGGCCCGACGACAGTTATTGCCGGAGCCTGACTTTCTTCAATCACCCAACTGAACTGCTGACCTTGCTCCCCAGCCACGAATGCTGGGAACTACTTCTCAATAAATCTAACCGCTCTGCGAGTATCGGCAAGATCGCGTCGGCGACATTTTAACCAAACATGCTAAACACTTGGGATTGTAGCAAAAAGGTTATAACACCAGAAAAATATCCAAGCAGTGCCCACGGGCCAATCTTGCGTAGATACCAAACAAATTCAATATGCTCTAGCCCCATCGCGGCGACTCCCGCCGCCGATCCGATGATCAAACAGCTCCCGCCAGTGCCTGCACAAAAGGCCAACATCATCCAAAAGTAAGAGTCTTCGGGGTAGGAATACATCTCGATACCCGCCGCGACTAACGGGACGTTGTCCACGATCGCCGACAAGAGCCCGATGATGATCGCAACTATCGACTGGTTTCCAATCGTATCGCTCAACCAAGTCGCTAGCTGACCGAGCAACCCAATCGATCCCAAAGCCCCAACGGCCAACAAGATTCCTAGGAAGAACAAAATGCTGGACATGTCAATGTTACGCAACACATGCAGTACGCCCGTCGAGCTTCTTGTGCGTTCGTCGACGGTGTGCGAGATGAGTTCCGAGACGATCCAGAGAATCGATAAGACAAGTATCATACCGATGAAAGGTGGCAAATGCGTCACACTCTTGAAGACTGGTACACTGATCAAACCACAAACGCCCAAGATCAAAAACAGCCCTTGATGAAATGGCGTCAAAGTCTTGTCGACGTGTTGATTGTCGGATGCTTTTACTTGCACCAAATCTCCCTTCAACGTTCTTGATAAGACAAGCAAGGGAACGAGCAAACACATAACACTCGGTAAAAAAAGCTGCTGCATCACGGCGATGGGAGTAATCTTGTGCTTCACCCATAGCATGGTCGTGGTAACGTCGCCAATAACAGACCAAGCGCCTCCGGCATTCGCCGCCACAATGGTCATACCGACAAAGACCGCACGCGTTGATCGATCGTGCACTAGCTTTCGCAAGAGAGATACCATGACGATGGTCGTCGTCAAGTTATCAAGCACCGCAGAAAGGAAAAACGTGAACCAAGCGACGATCCAAATCAGCTTGACCTTACTGGTCGCGTTGATGCGTTTGGTGACAAGAGCAAATCCCTCGTTGGCATCGACCAATTCGACGATGGTCATCGCCCCCATCAGGAAAAAAAGGATGCTCGCGATTTCATAAAGATGGTGCGCCAGCTCTCCTTCGATCAAGTACTCTCGGTTAATATTCGCGCCCGATTCAACATCCGAAGCGGGCACTACCGATGCCGTGTGGTTGGTTGCGTCGGAATCGACAGCTGGCGGTACCTGTGGATCATCGGCGTCGGGGTCAGACGCGGGACCGTGAGCGTGCGCTTCTGCGAGCTGCATCTTGAATGACTCAGGAACTTGCTCGATTGGCAATAACGAGTCAACATTCAATGCGCACAGAGTCCAGCACAAGCACCCTGTCAAAATCGCTGTCGGTGCCTTGTTGATATGTAGAGGATGTTCCAGCGCGATCGCGAGGTAACCCACTACGAAAATGATGATGATAGTCGCGACCATTCCGAACCCGTCTTTGTACACGTCATGTTAAGAAGCTGGATTTTAAGCTGGAACCTTAAACCAACCGAGCCGTTTTGCCTAGTCGTTTCGCTTCATATCACTGCAGGAAGCTACTGGGCAAGACCACTTTGGGAGTAGACAAGTTGCATACAAACATGAGCGAACCGCAATCGAATCGTGCTAGAAAAACTAGGGCGGAAGCGTTCTGGTGAAGTTTGTGCGGGTCGGCTATAAATGCGACTTCGCTGGAGACTCTTCGCAGTGGCTTGGAACACTCCAAATCATACGTCACTCCCATCAATTTTTTCAGATCGACAAGGAAATTTAGCTGTGCAAGCATCAATCGTACTGCTCCCCGGAGATGGTATTGGTCCTGAAGTTACGGCCCAAGCGGCGCGTGTCTTGCAAAAAATTGCCGAAAAGTTCGCTCACCGCTTCGATATGTCCGAACATTTGATTGGCGGAATTGCGATCGATCAAACCGGAAACCCGCTACCTGACTCGACCGTTGAAGCTTGCAAGAAATGCGATGCTATTCTACTTGGTGCGGTTGGCGGTCCTAAGTGGGATGATCCCTCTGCAAAGACTCGACCTGAAGCAGGCCTTTTGAAGATCCGTAAAGAACTTGGCTTGTTTGCAAACCTCCGCCCCATCGTGACGTTCGATGAACTTGTCGACGCTTCGCCATTAAAACGAGAAATCGTGGAAGGCACCGATATTCTTTTCTATCGCGAGCTGACCGGTGGTCTCTACTTCGGCGAATCGGGCTGTGAAACAATTTCCGAAGGTGTGGAGCGAGCGTTTAGTACGGCCGTCTATACGACCCCGGAAGTTGAACGCATCGTTCGCATGGCCGCCGAAGCGGCACGCAACCGCCGTAAGAAATTGACGATGGTTGATAAGGCAAACGTACTGGAGGCAAGCCGACTGTGGAGGCGCGTATCCGCTCGGCTGATGAAAGAAGAGTTCAGCGATTTGGAGTACGAAGTTGTATTAGTTGATTCGATGGCCATGCACCTGCTCTCTCGGCCCCGCAGTTTCGACGTTGTTGTAACCAGTAATATGTTTGGAGACATCCTCACCGACGAAGCATCGATGCTGCCAGGCTCTTTAGGCATGCTCCCGAGCGCATCGCTTGGTACAGATGGCCCCGGGTTGTACGAGCCAATCCACGGTTCAGCGCCCGATATCGCCGGCAAAGGTATCGCTAATCCGTTGGCAACGATTCTGGCGTCCGCGATGCTGCTGCGCCATTCTTTGAAGCTGGAGCAGGAAGCCGTCTGCATCGAAAACGCTGTCAAAGGTGTGCTCGCTGCCGGACTACGTACCGCCGACCTGGCTCGCGGCAGCACCTCAACGGTCGGCACTCAAGCGATGGCTGACGCCGTCCTAGAACGCATCTAGTCAAATCCTTTCACCCTGAATGTAACTCGAATGGCGCATTGTACGCATTGCTCGCTGCTGTGCCATTTCGAACACAAAGATGCGCTAGCGCACTGCGATCTGCGAAAATCGCTTCAAGACGCCCGAACAGTAAACTCTTGTCGAATCGGTGGCGTCGTTGCGCTCGCCTCCGACGCTGTACAGGCCGCAACTGAGCGACTGCGAGGCGCGCAACACGTACTCGTAACGGGGCACATTCAATCTGTTGAACTCTCCCGAATCGCAGTCCGTCTAGCGCGGCAGCTCGACGCAACTCTCGATTTGAGCTCCACCGATGCGAGCTTCGAATGGATCAAAGCAGTCCAGTCGCTCGGTTTCGATAGCACGACGTTCTCAGAAGCATCGAACCGTTCCGACCTCATTGTCTTGCTCGGGTGTGATCGATTGTTTCTAGCCTATCCACTTTTGCTGGAGCGATTGCTGGATTGCAACCCAACTAAAAAACGCACGCTCTTGTTACTCGGCAACTTTTCAGAGGATGTGGAACAAAATTGCAGAGCATTGTTTAGTGACACAATTCGTTGGAACGTCCTCGACCGTGACCTTGCACCGCTTATCCGTGGCAAGCTACTCGTCAACGGCAAGTCTACGATCACACAGATGATGGATGCCAGCGTCTACCCAGTCGTCTTGTGGCCCACTGGCCTCTATCGCCATTGGGACAGCGAATTCTATCGATGCTTGATCGAAGCAATTCGCAACGCAAGCAATACGCAACGAGTACTTTCGCTGCCACTGGCGAGCGAAACGGGGACATTTCAACAGACAGCAACTTGGCTCACCGGCTTCCCAGGCCGCATTCGATTTAGAGGACATGTCGCCACGTACGACCCTTGGTTGCATTCCGCAGCCCGTTTTGTCGAAGATTTGTCGATGCCTGCCGTGCCGACCGTCGCAATCCAGTTTCAAGAGTCAGCTCAAGCAAGCGACGTTGGCTTGGAGGACATTCCGCGTATCGTGTTTGGTTCGCATCCCGCGACATGTGGAGTGCAAGATATCTTTATGCCCATCGGAATCGCCGGCGTCGAACGACCAGCAACGCTGTTCCGCGCCGACACCGCAACTTCAATTCACTGCCAGAGGGCAGATAATGCGATCGGGCTGGACCTTGCCCTTGCGCTCGCCGAATCGCTGGAAGCATGCTCACAAATACCCACAGACTGATCTTGACTTTCTTGACGCGTCGTCAATAATTGACTTATGGTTACTTTGTCGCGCAAGCAACGTGAAATTCTGGAGCGGGAATCGCAGATTCTTGCATTGGCGCGTTCCATCCTGGTAAAGGAAGGCTTCCCATCGCTCAGTATGGAGCGTCTGGCGGCCGAGATGGAATACGCCAAAGGTACGCTCTACAATCATTTTCCTAATAAAGAAGAGATCGTAGCGGCCCTAGCCGTCGAATCGCTGGAACTACGTGCAAAGATGTTCGAGCAGGCTTCGCGATCGAGCCACGTCCCTCGACTAAGACTGACCGCGATTGGTTGTGCATGTGACATGTATGCGAGTACGTGCCGGGAACATTTTGCCGTCGAACAGATGCTCCGGAACACGATTATTTGGGAAAAATCATCCGAAAAGCGGCAAGAATTGATTCAAAAGTGCGAGTTTAGATCGATGTCGATTGTCGCCGGGATCGTCCGCGACGCTGTTGCAAATCAAGATCTCGTCCTCCCCGAATCGATGACTTGCGAGGAATTTGTATTTGGATTTTGGTCGCTGACATACGGTAGCCATTCGTTGATTATCTCGAGTCCTTCGTTGCCTGACATTGGGGTCAACGACCCCATGCGCAGTATCCGTTTCCACGCTTGGACCCTGATGAATGGATTCAACTGGAAGCCGTTCCAGACCTTTGATGAATCCGAGACCTTCCGCGCCGAAATCTCTGATCAGTTGCTATGTAGTATTTCTTAATCGGCCTTTACCTTTTTATTTGCCCAGGTTTTGACTATGCGTCAAAAATTGACACCGCGACAAACTGCTGCAGCTGTTTTCACAGCCGCGATTATTCCCCTGGTTGCGTTCATGGGTGTTTCGTACAGCGAAGCTCAAAACGACGAAGCGTCGGGAGACGCGGCACAATGGCACGAGGAAGGCATTCGCGCCATCGCCGTACATGCACAGCGTTTAGAGCAGGCGGGGCCGAGCAGTCTAATGCAAACTTATACAGGCATCGTAACGCCACGTCGCTCAAGTCTGCTCGCAGCCACAACGCTTGGCCGAGTGGAAGCTGCCTTGGTCGATATCGGCGATTCCGTTAAGCAGGGCGAATTGCTCGTCGAATTGGATACTCGAGAGTTGAATGCCGAACGTGCGCGGATCGACGCCAGCTTGGGCGCTGCGAAAGCTCTCCTGCGCGAACTGGAAGCAGGCCCGCGCCGCCAAGAAATACAAGCTGCTCAATCAAACGTCGATGAGATGGCGGCGAGCCTTGCTCTCGCGACCGCGAATTTTGAACGTATAACACAGCTCTTCGAAAACGGAACCGTCGCGACACAGGATCGCGATGAAAGCCGCGCCGCGCTGGATTCTGCTCGAGCCCGTTTAGACGCTGGACAACAGAGACTGCAGCTTTTGCAGGAAGGCACTCGTACCGAGCAAATTGATTCGCAGCGTGCTCAAGTGAACTCGTTGCAAGCCTCGCTGCAGCGTATAGATGTCTCCATTTCCGAAAAACAAATTCTTGCTCCTTTCGCTGGCAAGATCCAGCAAAGGTTCGTCGATGAAGGAGCGATTGTCTCTGCTGGCGACAAAATTTTAGAGATCGTCGAAACTTCTGCGCTGGAGGTTCACGTCGGCCTTCCTCCTCAACACTCAGAAGCAGCCCGCAACAATGATGTCCAGGCTGATGTAAACGGGACGCCTCTCAAACTGAGCTTCGGACGAATTTCGCCGGTCATTGACCGAACAACGAGAAACCTAGAAGCAATCTATGCGATCGAAGATCCTTCTTCACCACTCCTTACCATCGGTCAATCAGTTGACGTTCGTATTGACACCCAACAAGCTGATGACGGCTACTGGATTCCAAACGAGGCCTTGACAGCCGGAGCGCGTGGTTTGTGGGCCGTATTCATCGCCATACCGTCGGAATCACAGGACGCCTCATCAAACAACGTTCATACAATCGAACGACGCCAAGTTGAGCTCGTGCGCAGCCAAGGGAATTGGTCGCTGATACGTGGCCCCTTGTCGCCTGACGAATTGCTCGTGGCGGAAGGCGTCCACCGGATTACAAGCGGTCAAGTTGTACGCTGCCAGGAAATAGACACTGAACACTGTGAGGAAACACTTGTAGGCACCAAGCCATGAGCAAAGCAAACATTGACAACGACAGAGTCCGCGTGCCTGCCAAGGATCACACGAACAATCCACTTGGTAAAATTGCTGGCGCTTTCTACTCCAATCCACGCTGGATCCTGCTGACCGTCCTTCTGGTAGTAGCCTCGGGCGCTAGCTCGTTTTACATTCTTCCTCGGATGGAAGATCCAGCCCTACTTTCTCGTGCCGCTACGGTTACCACATTTTATCCTGGTGCAAATGCCGCTCGGGTGGAATCGCTAATCACAGAGAAGCTTGAAGATAAACTTCTGGATGTCTCTGAAATCAAGAGAGTTCGATCGCAAAGCCGAGCGGGCATCTCTTTCATCTCGGTCGAATTGAGGGACGAAGTCACCGACACCGAACCTGCTTGGTCTGAAATCCGCGGCAAAATCGAAGAATCGATTGCATTGCTGCCTCCCGACGCGCTTCGTCCGGAATTTAGTGAACTGGACATAGCCGCCTACGCTTGGATCGCGGCCGTTGTTTGGGATCGCGACGATGCTTCCTCGACGTCTTTATTACGAAGACTTGCGCGTGACTTCAAGGACTCGCTGATGGCGATTGAAGGAACCAAGAAAGTCGAACTGTTTGGTGATCCTCAAGAAGAAATTTTGGTTGAGATCGATGCAGATCGTGCCGCTGCTGTGGGGCTGACTGCCATCGACATCTCGCGTCAAATCAGGCGCGGCGATGTAAAGTCTGCCGTCGGGCTGCTTCGCAACACCGAAAATGAAACAATGATTGAGCTTTCCAATGAGTTCAACAGCTTGGAAGAAATCCTCAATACGAACTTGCGGTCCAACGCTAAAGGACAACTCTTGCGGCTAAATGAAGTCGCCGAGGTTCGCCGCTCGACGCGCGAGCCCGTGGCTTCGAAAGCGATTGTGGATGGTAAAGACGCTGTTGTAATCGGTGTATTATTGCGGCCTGACTATCGAATCGATCAATGGGCCAAAAACTCGAAACCGGTAATCGAAGCCTTCCAGTCGCAACTGCCGCGGGGAGTCAAGCTTGACGTAATTATGGAGCAGAACAACTATGTCGCCCAACGCATGGAATCACTCGGGTTCAACATCCTAATCGGCGTCTCCGCAGTCTCAGTCGTAACCGTCATCTTCTTAGGTTGGCGAAGTTCACTGCTAGTTAGTGCAACGCTTCCACTAGCTTCCTTGATGGTCATCGCTGCGATGCGTACGTTGGGAATTCCGATCCATCAGATGTCGATAACGGGGTTGATCATTGCGATGGGGTTGTTGATCGACAACGCAATTATAGCTGCCGACGAAATCGAGATAAGCTTGCGACGGGGGTTTCCTCCGCTCGAAGCCGTAAGCGATATGGTCGGTCGGCTTGCAGGCCCGCTGGTCGCATCCACACTGACTACTGCATTTTCGTTTGCACCGATCGCTTTGATGGAAGGACCAGCTGGTGAATTCGTCGGAGCCATTGCCATCACGGTGATGCTGGCAATTTTCAGTTCGCTCGGACTGTCGCTGACGATTTTACCTGTGTGCGCGGCTCTACTTCAGATAAAGAGCAAGCCCGCCAGTCCCAAACATGTTAATCCTGGCTTTTTCCGTACGTTATGGCAGCATGGGATCGCGTTACCAAGAGTAGCAACCTGGTATCGAAAAATCCTTACGAAACTCGTTGCTCGCCCATGGATGGGTATATGCATTGGTTGTGCTTTTCCTCTTCTCGGTTTCATCGCCGCTAGTCAATTGAGCGAACAGTTCTTTCCACCCGCAGATCGCAACCAGTTTTACATTGAAGTCGAACTGCGTCCGCAAGCGGCGATCCAGGAAACAGAAGAACTCGCTCGTTCAATTGATGCGGAACTTGCAACGTTCGACCGCATTGAACGAACGTCGTGGTTCTTAGGCGAGAGCGCGCCAGCGTTCTACTACAATATTTTGAGTCGCCGAAAAGGAAACCCAAACTATGCGCAAGCGATTGTAACGCTCGATGACAATGCGGCGGCAACGAATCTGATTCGGAAGGTCCAACGCGTTCTTGATGACCGCTTCCCCCAGGCCAGAGTTCTGGTTAGGCAGCTCGAACAAGGCCCGCCTTTCGACGCCCCGGTTGAAATCCGAGTTTACGGTCCAGACCTGGATCAGCTAGCGACTTACGGCGAAGAACTTCGTTTGCTTGCGACGAAAATTCCGAACATTCTCCATATCAGAACTTCTCTAAACGAAGTTCGTCCAGTCGCCACTGTCGCAGTGGATGCCAGCCAAGCGTCATGGGCAGGACTCGACGAGTCTGACGTTGCCGACCAATTGTTTGCCAAATTTGAGGGTCTAAACGCCGGGAGCATTATTGAACAAGTGGAGCAGATTCCGGTTCGCGTGCGCGTGCAAGGTGACCGCAGAGCTACGATCAACCAACTTCGTGAAACGTCGTTACAGGTTGTCTCGCAACGGACAGACTCGAGTTCGACCGATGCACTTAACGAACTGAGTTCGGTTGCGAGCCTGGCTGAAGTTCAGCTCTTGCCGCAACGCTCCGTGATAACGCGATACAACGGCCGCCGCATGAATGACGTGCAAGGGTATATCGTGGCCGGCACTTTACCATCCGATGCACTCAAGAATTTCCAGGCGTTGCTTGACAATGCCGATTTAAAGCTCCGGCCGGGCTATTCCATCGAATATGGTGGCGAAGCATCCGAACGAAATGCCGCAGTCGGCAGGTTGCTCGCTAATGTTACCATCCTGGTTGTCGGAATGGTTGCTTCCCTAGTGCTAGCGCTGGCTTCGTTTCGGTTGGCCGGCTTAATCGGCTGTGTGGCCGTTTTGTCCATCGGACTTGGACTCGGAGGTTTGTGGCTGTTTGGCTACCCGTTTGGATTCATGGCTATCATTGGCACCATGGGGCTAGTCGGTATTGCGATCAATGATTCAATCGTCGTCGTTGCAGCGATCAAAGAGAATGCTGCGGCTCGACTGGGAGATGTGGAAGCTATCGTCGATACAGTCATGGAAGTCAGTCGACACGTTCTGGCAACGACGGCGACCACCGTTGTAGGATTTCTACCATTGCTAGTCAGCGGAGGCGGCTTTTGGCCTCCCCTGGCGGTCGCAATTTCAATCGGTGTTACCGGAGCGACTTTGATATCGCTCTCACTCGTTCCATGCGCCATGCGAATACTCAGACCAAGACTCTCTGGTCCCGCTGGTAGTCTTGATAAACTGGGACAAGATCGCTTTTGAGATATTTGATCTGATCCGTTTTAAGGCCTTAGAGCGCGTCCCGTAACTGACCTGCGCATAAAAAATTCGCTATGAAACCTCTTTGAAAAGATCCCATAAACGAATACGGAGTCATAGCGAGATTCGCACTTGTTCGACTCACTGAGGTCATCTCTAACCCTCACACGAACTCAATTTGCAGAAGAATCAAGGCAAGAGAATGGATAGTGCATCATTCTTTTGCCAAAATCTGATTCTTCCGAACTGCGTAGCAGGAAAGCGACGAGCGTCGGTTCATGGGTTGGCAATCGGACGTTCAACTGAGTTTCCGACTTAAGATTGAAAACGCAGAGGCGCTGAGTGCGCGGAGCACCTGCGGAGCTGTTCTTTCTGCGTCCTCTGCGTCTCTGCGTTTTCATTTTTTAGAGTTAGAAGCTTATTGGGACAGAGGGCATATCGCGGTTCGAACCATCGAAGATCTTTGCACGATTAATTCGCACTTGTTCGACTCACTGATGGCATCGCTCACCCTCACGTGAACTCAATTGGCAAAAGAATGAAGGCAGAAGAATGAATTGCGCATCATTCTTTTGCCTTCATTCTCTTGCCATTATCTGATTCTTTCGAGCAGAGTTCCGGTAAAGGGACTAGCGTCGGTTCATGGGTTGGCGATTGGCCAGTCAACTGAGTTTCCGACTTAAGATTGAAAACGCAGAGACGCTGAGTGCGCAGAGGACCTGCGGAGCTGTTCTTTCTGCGTCCTCTGCGTCTCTGCGTTTTCATTTTTTAGAGTTAGAAGCTTATTGGGACAGAGGGCGTATCGCGGTTCGAACCATCGAAGATCTTTGGTCCATCCGGTAATTTCGTGAAGTTGGTAGAATCTGGGCTGGAGGAAATCAGCCATGCAAGACAAAGAATTGTACCAACACATCCTTGGACTCAACAATCCTTGGTTTGTTCAAGAAGTCGTTCTGGATCAAGTAGCCAAAGAGATTGTCGTTCGAGTAAACCACCCAGATCAAGCAACATTCTCATGCTCGCAGTGTGCTCACACTGGCGCATGCTATGATCATGCCGAAGAGCGACGCTGGCGGCATTTGGATTCGTGTCAATTTAAAACAATCCTTGTGGCACGTGTTCCGCGCGTCCAATGTCCCACGCATGGTATCAAGAATGTCGCGGTGCCTTGGGCAGAAAAGCATAGCCGGTTCACCTTGCTCTTCGAACGTTTGGCAATCGACGTGCTGCGAGCAACGCAAACGGTCAAAGGAGCCATGAACATCTTAGACATTAAATGGGACCAAGCCTGGAACATCCTGCAGCGTGCTGTCGAGCGTGGCCAAGCTCGCAAGCAAGCCAAACCAATCCCGCACGTTGGTATCGACGAAAAAGCTTTTCGCAAAGGTCATAGCTATGTGACCATGCTCTACGATCTGCAAAACAGTACGGTCGAAGCTATAAGTGAAGGGCATGATGTCGAGAGTGCAAAAGCCTGTTTTTCTCAGCTTTCTGAGGATCAAATCGCTTCAGTACAAGCGATCGCTATGGATATGAGCCCGAGCTTTGTGCGAGCCACCAAAGAAACAATTCCCCTTGCTGAAGAGAAGATCGTGCATGATCGATTTCATGTGATGCAGTTAGCGAATAAGGCGGTTGATAAGGTGCGTCGGCAAGAGCATCGCTCGTTGCTGTCGTTGGGAGATGATCGTCTTAGCAAGACAAAATACTTGTGGCTCAAAGGCGAAGAGAGTTTGAGCGAAGCACAAAGCGAAACGTTCGCCTCGATTTATCATGGTACGATGCAAACAGCGAAAGCTTGGTGCTCCAAAGAAATTCTTCGAGGACTTTGGGACCAGTGCGATGCGAGCACAGCGACGCAGTATTTTAACAAGTGGTATCGCAGCGTGATCCATACGAAACTTGAGCCGATGAAGTCCGTAGCCCGGACGATCAAAGAGCGACTGGGCAACGTAGTCAGTTACTGTACGCATCGGATCACGAACGCAGTGGCCGAAGGGATGAACAGTAAGATCATGTCGATCAAAAGGCGAGTAGGCGGGTATCGCAACGTAGAGAACTTCAAGATTGCAGTTTACTTCCACTGCGGCGGATTAGATCTCTACCCACGATAATCCCGGATGGACCAGATCTTTGCACGATCAAATCGCATCGGTTCGACTCACTGATGGCATCGCTCACTCTCACGCGCAGTCGTGATGCTAGTGCAGTGCTGCGTTAGGCTGGTTCGCGTCAGAGTTTGGTGCACCGATAGCCCGCCTGCTTGTTCGAAGCGTTGCGAGCGAGACAATCGCGAGCCAGCTATAACGTTTCGCTTTAGTTAAACTGCTGCTGGCGTTTCGTCTCCATGCAGCGATTCAAGGTGCATCAGCTTCTTGAAAAACGGCGAGATTACGATGATAACGACACCAACTGTAACTGCGATCCAGCCAACTGTTGTATAGACGCCAGTCACTTGATCCACACCCAACTCCTCTCCACCGCCCGTCGCACGTGCAATTAGGCCTGCAGTAAAGTTACCGAGAGCCGAAGCAAAAAACCACGTCCCCATGATCAGGCCGACCATATGCGGCAGGGCCAATTTAGTCATCGCCGAAAGTCCAACCGGCGACAGACATAGCTCGCCCGTCGTATGCAACAGGTAGATCAAAAAGATAAACATAACGGGCGTAAGGTTCCCTCCGGCAGCAACCGCACCTGCCACTAACACGAGAAAGCCCGCACCAAGCTGTATCATTGCGAGACCGAATTTTGCAGGCGTCGAAGGCTCAAGACCTCGCTTGGCTAAAAATGTCCATAGCCAAGCAAAGACGGGAGCGAGCAGGACTATATAGATGGCGTTGATCGATTGAAATGTTGAAGCTGGTACGTCGAAGCCAAAAATCCTGCGATCAACGCGTTTGTCTGTGAATAGGTTAAGCGACGAACCTGCTTGTTCGAACAGTGCCCAAAAGAGAATTGAAGCCCCCATTAAGAACATCGCCACAAAGATTCTGTCCCGGTCCTGCGACTTCAACGTGACAGCAGAAACAACAATCACGTAAGTGGCCAGCAACAGTCCGCAAATGCCTAGCAGCCACCCCACGACGGCTTGGTACTGGATCAACTGCCAAACTGCAAATACGGCTAGGACACCACCAATGTAGATTAGCCACTCGGTTGTTATGCCGGCGTGAGTAGCCTTTAACCTCTGAGGGAATGATGATTCACCGCGTCCCATCAGCAGCGGCTTACCTGCCACAAAGACAATCAGTCCCAGCACCATTCCGATCCCAGCCGCACCAAAACCATATTTCCAGCCAATGCGTTCGCCAAGATACCCGGCGATGATGGCTCCCAGAGCGGCCCCCAAATTGATGCCCATGTAAAATATAGTGAAGGCTGGATCTTTTCGTTTGTCGTCGCGTGAGTAGAGTGCTCCGACGATGGACGAAATATTTGCTTTTAGAAACCCCGAGCCAACGATGATGAAGCTGAGCGCAAGGTAGAAGAAGTTCAGGTAGTATTGGTTTTGACCGCCATCGCCTTCAAACGCCATCAAGATGTGGCCGAAAGTAAGCAAGACAGCGCCGTAGAAGACTGCTTTCCGTTGCCCAAGGAAGTTATCAGCGAGCCAGCCGCCGATGGCCGGTGTGATATAAACGAGCGACGTGTAGGCTCCGTAAATGATGTACGCTTTCTCTTCCGCGAAAAGAAAGTGCTGTGTCAGATACAACACCAACAGAGCTCGCATCCCATAGTAGGAGAACCGCTCCCACATTTCTGCAAAGAACAGAACGAACAAACCGATCGGGTGGCCCAAGAATGTTCTGCCCCCCACGCTGCCCGTTGGAACCGCAAGCTCCCCAGGCCCGTTATTTTGAGAAATATTCGGCTGTTCATATGGGTTTGAATTGCCCATGGATGTATCGCTTTCGAATCTAGACTATCGTAGTAACAATCAGTTGATGTATGTCGGCATCGCGACAAAGTTGAAGTAATATAAGGCTTTTCCCGTCGCGAGTTATACAGCAATTCTTCTTGCCAACAATTTTTGAACTACGAATCTTCTCGAAATATGCGTCTACTGATCAAATCAGTCATCGTTCTGCTTGTTTTGGCTGGAATTGTGGCGGGCATCGCCTTCCCAGTCCAACGGTATCTCGCCGAACGCAACCGCCCAATCTGGCGGACAGTCGAAGTCGTAGAAGGAGACATTTCCTTTCAGGTTAATGCGACTGGGAAAGTTCAACCCGTACACCGCGTCAACGTCGGGGCCTTTGTAAGCGGACCGGTCGAAGAGCTGCTGGTCGATTTTAATGATCGCGTTAAAGAAGGGCAGTTGCTCGCTCGCATCGACAGCAAACTTTACGATTCCGCCGTCCGCCGCGACGAAGCCGTGCTGAGTACCAGGCGAGCGGAACTGAAACGTTTCGAAGCGATGCTTGAACAAGCCATAACAGAGGAGCGCCGCTCCAAAGAGCTGCGAAAAGTCAACCCGGAGTTTATGAGCGAAACGGAATTTGACGCTCTGCGATTTGATCGAATTTCCCGCGAAGCTGAAGTCGCAGTGGCCAAGACCGGAATCGAACAAGCCGAAGCGAACCTGGAAAACTCGGTTGCAAACTTGGCGTATACCCGAATCCTTGCACCTTGCGATGGGATCATTATCGATCGCAAGATTGACAGCGGTCAGACGATAGCCGCTCAGTTTCAAACTCCAGAGCTTTTCACCGTTGCGCCCGACCTTGATAAAGTAGTCCACATTGAAGCGTCCGTAGATGAAGCTGACATTGGACTCATTCGGGCTGCTCAAGAAAAAGGCCAGCCGGTTTCATTTACCGTCGACGCATATCCCGAATCGCTCTTTGAGAGTGGAAAAATCTTACAAGTGCGGCTCAGCAGCGGCGAGAATCAAAACGTCATCACGTACCCGGTCATCGTAAAAACGCCTAACGAAGAGATGCGACTGCTGCCTGGCATGACCGCCAATTTATCGTTTTTGATTGAATCAAAAAATTCAGTTGTCAAGATCCCAAATGCCGCGCTTCGATTTTATCCCGACCGCCTGCGAGTACACCCGGACGATCGAAAAATCTTAGATGGAAACGCCGATTTGATCGACAATGCAAAGCAGATGATCACCAAACAGTCGGCCGAAGAGAAAGCCGAACAAGGCAAAAATCGGCGCGTGCGACATGTCTGGGTAACTGACGGAGAATTTCTTCGAGCCAAACGCGTGGTAACGGGAATTTCCGACAATCGCTTCACAGAACTTCTGGAAGGCGACATTGCAAAAGGCGAACAGCTAGTTACCGGCGAACAACCAAAGACGTAGTACTCATATGTTGATGCAAACTTTCGTCATTGCGGCTCGTGCGCTGCTTAAGAACAAGATGCGAGCGTCGCTCACGATCCTGGGCGTCGTGATTGGTATCGCGGCTGTAACAGCGATGGTCTCGATCGGAATGGCAGCCAGCCAACTGGTCCAGTCAGAATTTCAGAACTTGGGGACGAATGTTATCGTCATTTTGCCAGGAAGCCAACAAAATCGCGGCGCTGCACAAGGGCTTGTTCCAACTTTGACCGCTGATGATGTCGATGCGATTTCGCAGGAGTGTCCGAGCATCCTGGCAGCATCACCTATCGTCGGTTCGTCGATCCAAGTTGTATTCGGCAATACAAACGTGTCGCCAAAGGAGTCGCTGGGCGTCGGAGAAGACTTTTTGCTCGTGCGCAACTGGCAGATAAGCCGTGGTTATTTTTTTAGCTCAAGGGATATCGCCAATTCGAACAAAGTGTGTGTGATAGGGAAGACGATTGCAAAGAAGCTGTTTCAAACGTCGAACCCGCTGGGAGCATCTGTGCGGATCAACAAGATTCCTTTCGAAGTGGTCGGAGTCCTCGAAGAAAAAGGCGCGAATATTGTTGGCGAAGATCAAGACGATATTCTGTTGATGCCGTTTACTACCGTTCAAAAACGATTGCGTCGCATGAGCTTTAACAACATCGACGTGGCACTTGCTTCCGCTCGTGACATTACCGTTATGACTTCAGCTCAACGAGAGATAGAAGCGATCCTGTTGGACCGTCATGGGATTGCGATCGGTCAGCCACCCGATTTTGAAGTTGCCAATACAACGGAAATCGCTGGCATTTTCGGGATAATAACAGGAACGCTGACGGCTATGCTGTCTGCTATCGCAGGGATCTCGCTGCTGGTTGGTGGAGTTGGCATCATGAATATCATGCTCGTGTCAGTGACTGAACGAACCAGAGAGATAGGTATACGGATGGCGGTTGGAGCTACGTCGCGAGACATTTTGCTTCAGTTTCTCGTTGAATCGATTTTGCTTTCCGTCTTTGGAGGGCTGATTGGTTTGACGCTTGGCATTGGTGCATCCGTTGGTTTGGTCAGTTTAATCAATGCTGTATCGGCAGGCCGCGACTGGCCGATTTTCGTCAGCATTCCGGCGGCAGTAGGTGCGATTCTATTTTCTGCGGGTGTTGGAGTCGGATTTGGATTCTATCCCGCATGGCGAGCCAGCCGTCTCGACCCCATCGACGCGTTGCGTTACGAGTAAGACTGCATTGCATCGAGTGGCCACTCCCCCCGTGGCCACTCCCCCCGTGGCCACTCCCCCCGTGGCCACTACTCCCGTAGCTGCGTTCGCCTAGAACGCGGGTGAAGTTAGGTGCGATTCCTGAAATCGGTGCAATCCCTAAAACGGCTTTGGGCCGCACTCCTAAAACCGGGTGCCACTGCTGGCTTGCCCAGCAGTGCTCGTGGCGTAACAGCAAAACTTCCCAACACCTTCCCCCGTAGCTGCGTTCGCCTAGAAGGCGGGTGAAGTTAGGTGCGTTTTCTTCAACAGGCAGCTTCCTGAAACCGGGTGCCACTGCTGGCTCGTCCAGCAGTGCTCGTAGCGAAACAGCAAAACTTCCCAATACCTTCCCCCGTAGCTGCGTTCGCCTAGAACGCGGGTGAAGTTAGGTGCGTTTTCTTCAACAGGCAGCTTCCTGAAACCGGGTGCCACTGCTGGCTTCCTGAAAACGGGTGCCACTGCTGGCTTGTCCAGCAGTGCTCGTAGCGAAACAGCAAAGCTTCCCAACACCTCCCCGTTTTCCAGGCGAAGCCAGCTACGATGCGTTGAACGATGCGGACTTCCTGAAATCGGGCGCCACTGCTGGCTCGTCCAGCAGTGCTCGTAGCGTAACAGCAAAGCTTCCCAACACCTCCCCGGTTTCCAGGCGAAGCCAGCTAGAATCCGTTTGCACTCGAGCCCCTTCCCCAGTTGCTGCGTTCGCCTAGAACACGGTTGCACCTGATGGCGTCTCCTCAAAAACTCACCAGGCAGGACAACCCCTCCAAGCCCCCCATAAAAAAAGCTTGACTCAGCCTCACCCTAACCAAAATCCACTCTCGATTTTGCCAAACTTTTAGAAAAATCCATTACCACTGATTGCGACTCAAACTTCCAGCCCAATATAATTAGGACGTCACCCAGGGGAACGAAGTCCAGACTGACCGCAGCTTGACGTGTTCAATTCAAGCGATCTAGCGGACTTTGAACCCCGCTAGCTCCGACCTTACTCACGTGGGTGTAGATCATCGTTGTAGAAACATCCACGTGCCCCAGCAACTCTTGGATCGTACGAATATCCTTGCCTGATTCCAATAAATGCGTCGCAAAGCTATGACGCAATGCGTGGCAAGTTACCTTTTTCTTCATCCCCAGTCGACGCACCGCCTGCATTACCGCCTGCTGGACTGACGATTCGTGGATATGATGACGGCGGATCTGAGTTAAATCGCCCTCGACTTTTCGGCCACCATCTTTATCTTCAAGCACTTCGCGTGGGTAAGTATCACGGCTCAACTTCGGTGATGGGAACAAATACTGCCATCCGAGCGTTCGACCAAGACTCGGGTGTTTTACGGCCAATGCATAGGGAAGCCATGCCCAACCTGCACCGGATTGCACATCGATTTCGTGTTGCGACTGGACTCGCCGCATTTGCCGTTGCAGCGGATCGCGCAGCCGTTCTGGCATCGGCACGTAACGATCCTTTGCACCTTTTCCTTCGCGCACCACAATTTGGCTGCGATCAAAATCGATGTCCTTCATTCGCAGCCGACAGGCTTCCATGACTCGCAAGCCAGAACCGTACATGAGGCAGGCCATCAAGTGAAATGGGCCGGGAAGCATCTCATTTAAGATGGCTTGGACTTCTTGAATCGACAAGACAACTGGCAGTTTGCTCGGCCGTTTTGCACGAACCGCATCGATCTTGACGTCCATTTTGAGAACTTTTGTGTACAAGAAAAGGATTGCGGAAAAGGCTTGATTTTGCGTACTGGCGGCAACATTGCGTTCGACGGCCAGATTGGTCAAGAATTCATTGATGTCATCGTTTCCAAGCAGTGATGGATGAGTCCAAGAACCGTACTTATCTTTGGCGAAGACGAGATAGCGGTAGATCCAATTCAGATAAGCTTGTTCGGTGCGTTTGGCGATATGCAGCACGCGCATTTTCACTTTGGACTGATCGAGAAGATTGGATTTGACGCCATCGGCAACCAGCGGCGGCGTCTTGGAGAGTTCGTTGAATGGGACGTAAGAGGACGCGGAGTGCGGTTGTTTGTCAGTCATAGCAAATTGGACTTTTAGAGTGCTTTGGCGGGCTCATCATTCTGTATATTCCGGCAAAGGCAGTGCCCTGTATATTCTGGAAAACACAGTGCCCTGCATATCGTGGCAGCATATCACTTTTCAAGGGAGCTGCATATTCTGGGAGATTTCCTCATTAGGTTGCAGAAATGCAGCGACTAGTTGACTTTGCGAGCCGATGCGTGCACGATATACAGACTCCTGCGAAATTATATGCAGGGGACTTTATACTTCTTGTTCGTCGCTCAAAGACATGACACGCTCGCACCTAGAAATCGTTGAAGACCTTAACCAGTTTGGCCCACCCTGCGATGACTGGGACAAACTTCAAAAGATCCTCGACGATCTATGGAAAGACGGAAATCCATCGCAGGCAATCCCTGAATTGCTCGCGGTGTTCGAGCGATATCCTGGTGATGAGGATGGATGTGGCGTATTCTGGTCGATACTTCATGGGCTCGAAACACTGACCGGGTACGAAACACATCTAATGCGATCGGTCCAAAATTCGCCATCTGAATTCAGTGTCATGATGCTTGGGCGAATGCGCAATGCGAAAATTGATACAATAGGATCGGTCTCGATCGTTTCGGTGCTGCGCACGATAGGCGAATCGGAAGCGGCGTGCGAACGTGTGCGTAAGGTCGCAAACCGTTTTGCATCATCAGAATAGCGACGAACAAAAAAATGCACCCGAGTTGCCGATCGGGCGTTTCCTGAAACTAGAATCTCTTGGCGGCAACCGGGTGATTTTGGGCGTTCGTCCATGCAATGAAAATGAACTGGTACACATTTGCGATCTATCTCGACGGGGTTCGTCGTTACGAATCCTGCCAGGCTGATGCGATGTCTGTGCCGGAAATTATTGAACGATTACAATTTGTACACGACGAAATTGAATATTGCTTCGCAGAAGGTCGGTTGATCGATCGTGCGATTTTTGACGCTCTTGAAGATGCGGCGGATCGAATTTCCCGGGCGGACTACCCGACTGTTGATGAAGCTCGAATACTGGCGAAGCGATTGGCAGAGAGATATGGATTCGATAAAGAAGCTTCGATAACGGAGACGTGGATAAAAACGCAACAGAATGGTGAATGCGTGATTTGGATTGATCAATCAAAGATCATCACGGATTCAAATCGGCGGCTGTTCGGTTCACGTAGCTGATTTGAGAAAGCAAATGGACGAACAAAGCGTTGAACGCGAGCGGGCGATCACGCGGGTTTTGAAGTCAAAGTCCAACGCGCCCGCCGCGTTAACGCAGACGTTACCGCATCAAAGGATAATTGAATGGAGAGCCCGTACGCGCCTCCGCTTAACGCATCGTCAGAGACTTTGAGCCGTAGTTGGGTGCGGACTGGATTCGCGACTATCACCGCATTTATGTCGGTGCTAATGCTTGTTGGGATGGTAAGCAACTGCATCATCTTTGCTCAACTCCCGACATGGCCAACTGCGATTTGGCAGTGGGTGGGAATCATCGCAATGACATTTGTAATGTTGACGACCTCGCTTGCCTTTGCCTGCATCTCTATCGGGCTATTTCGAAACGTGGCCACTACCTGGAAGCGTGGACTTTGGATTCTATTAGGGAGCGTCTTAGGCTATGTTGCAATTGTTGCGTATGCCCTGACAATGCGAACCCTTACCTGATCGTGGCAGAAAATGCGGTAACTATCGCATGCACCGGAGTCGCGGGTCGGCCGGTTTTTCAATGGAACATCACTCGCCGCGACCGCGGTGATGCGTAACGTTCGTCGCTCAGAGCCAACTCAATGATATCGATCGCTTACTCATTGATGCTTGCCTTGGCGGTCATCGTCGTCTGGTCTATCATTTCGCACTTGCTGTTCCCTGCTCCTACCCTAGATTTCGCTGACTGTTGGATCGATCAAGGAGTTAGATGCCCACGTTGTGACTTCACATATACGATGACGGACGTCAAATCGAGACTTGTTGGTTTCTCCGGTGACACTGCGGGTGCAACTATCACGTGCTCTTCCTGTGGAATTGCTGCATGCTTCAAGATGGAATATAGTAGAATTCACTTTGAGTACTTTGCCCCAACGGATAGATACTGCTTAGATTGCGATAACCATTTCGAAGGGCGTGAGGATCAAGAGTGTCCGTTTTGCGGTGGACTTCATTCGGTCGATGCGGAACGAGACGACGGAGAGTTTCACTATCGCCCGAAACAAGCGACGAACAATCCGATGAACCCAAGCGGCGGATCGGGCGTTTCCTGAAATCAAGATTTTTTCGCCGCCGCTGGGTTATCGGTGGCGTTACCCGCCAGAAGGCATGGACTCCATTTGACACCGACGTCATTCGATGACTTGAGCGATCTCCGATACACGGTGTCGCTTCCCGACCAGAACGGGCAAGACCGATACCCGTTCGTTCATGTTGCGTTTTCCGGTGCCTACGGCGATCGTGACGATGCAGTGTTCATCGTCGCGATAATGGCTGCGGTGCAGACCGCTTGGTTCTCACCTGCGTTAATAATCGATCTCACTGCTCTCAGTTACACATGGGGAGACGAGATGGAATGGGTCTATGGGATCGGGTACGATAAGGACGAGCGGATTCGCAAACAACTTGTGATCGTTGTTGGGGATCGTTGTAGTGCTTCGCTCCAATCGCTCGATCCGGATGCGTATGCGGATCATTGCGTCGACAACCTTGACGCGGCGTTGGCAAAGCTCGGCAAGACGCAAGAGAGCGGGTAACCATCGCATGCAACGGAGCCGGCGGTCGGGTCGGTTTTGAATTCAACGCATCTCGCGCCGGCCCGCTGATGCGTGTCGTTATTTGGCAAAAACAATGGCGAATGGTTGAATGACGAACCCCGATCAACGAACGCCCGAATCGGATCCGCACACCATGACGGCGATTCGACTTGTCATTGGCGCCTGTCTCGTCCCGCTTCTGTGTTACCTATGCTTGCAGACGGATCACGCACGACTGAAGGGGACGCCGATGGAACCTTGGCGTCTCATTCCACTGATCTTGGCTGCAGCAACATTTGCCCTTCTTGGAAAACGTTTTCTGAATACAATCGCTGGGCTATTTCTCGGCGGAATTGGCGGTGTGTTTGGAACATTGGATAATCTCTCTGGTCCGTACGGTGGCGTTGTCGGCTTGCTCGTCGGCGGAATCGTCATCGCGATTCCCATCATGCACAAACCACGATCGAACAATACGACGATCGAGCACAACCCAGAGACTGGTGACACCGCACAAGATGGAACGTAAAGCCAAATAACAAAGCGTTGCACCGGAGTTGCGGCCGGCGGGTTTTCTGTTTTTCAAGCTTCCACCGGCCGCAACCCGGTGAACGCCGTCATTATCCAGCAGAGGTTCGATGACACCAGAGCAGTTCGAAGAGTCGATCACAATGCTTCGGAGTACCGATCCGATGACATACGAAGATGGCTACCATTCTCTGCAAGGCGACAATCTAATTCGATACGCCCCGCAGATTGTTGGCCTCCTTCAATCCGAAGTCGCCCCCGAGATGCGGGCAAGCTTGTGGAACTGGTCGGTGATGCGGATTTGCCTGAACACATTCCACTGCTTGTGCAAGAACTGTCGCACCCAAACCGCGAAGTGCGATTTTGGGCGTACAATCAACTCTCACTATCGAGACACGAATCCGCCAACCGTGAGGCACAGGAATATCGACGATCACATCCAGATGAAGACTTCTACTAACGAATAAGCTGGATAACAAACCGTTGCACACCGAGCCGCGGGCCGCGCGGGTTTTGAACTCAATACCGATCGCCGCGGCCGGGTGAACGGTGCCGTTCGTCCATGCAATGAAAATGAACTGGTACACATTTGCGATCTATCTCGACGGGGTTCGTCGTTACGAATCCTGCCAGGCTGATGCGATGTCTGTGCCGGAAATTATTGAACGATTACAATTTGTACACGACGAAATTGAATATTGCTTCGCAGAAGGTCGGTTGATCGATCGTGCGATTTTTGACGCTCTTGAAGATGCGGCGGATCGAATTTCCCGGGCGGACTACCCGACTGTTGATGAAGCTCGAATACTGGCGAAGCGATTGGCAGAGAGATATGGATTCGATAAAGAAGCTTCGATAACGGAGACGTGGATAAAAACGCAACAGAATGGTGAATGCGTGATTTGGATTGATCAATCAAAGATCATCACGGATTCAAATCGGCGGCTGTTCGGTTCACGTAGCTGATTTGAGAAAGCAAATGGACGAACAAAGCGTTGAACGCGAGCGGGCGATCACGCGGGTTTTGAAGTCAAAGTCCAACGCGCCCGCCGCGTTAACGCAGACGTTCGTGCTCATGAGGGCCGCATTGAAAAGAGCAATTCGCAAATGGTTTGCAATTCGATCGTATGCTCGTCGATTGCCTAAAGATCTGGTAAAGCGTTATGGTCGGAGCAAATACTACTCCCCTGCGCAGGTCATCAGAACCGTTGAGACACTTAGATTCAATTCGGACTGGATCGCATACGCATTTTGCATGCACTGTCGTTTCTCTGACATTGCAAGTTCCCATTCCGCAGTTGCTGAACAATGGTCCGTACTCCGATCCGAAATTGGAAAACGCTTTTACCGTGGAGGTACTGACTTCACCTCTGAGTCTTTTCGAAAACCTAGAAACACTTACGTCGAGAATTTGAATGATACGATGTCTCCTTCGGATGCATCCAACGGAGGCGACGATTTTTGACCAACCGTCAAAGACAACTGCAGATCCATCATCCCGCACGAACCAAGCGTTCGACCGAAGCCGCGGTGGCTAGCGCTTAGCTAATGGAAAATCTCTCGCCGCGGCATCGGTCAACGCTGTCGTTCGCTGATAAAGTTCAAACGATGTCGGACCTTCAATTGTTGCTCGCACGAAATGGCGTCAGAATCGGGTTGCTCTATCACTGCGGTCGATGCAAAGAACCGAATGACGTCGCTCGACACTTCGGCCTTCAAACCTCTTTGAATGGTTGGCACGAGATTGACAGAACAATGGCGACAGAAATACTCACGGACTTACTGACACGTGACTTGGCATACGCATGTGAAGCCGATTCCAAACCTATCGCATCTATAGCAGCAAAGGATTTTGTCGGTGAGTTCAAAGATGACACGCGATTTTTCACTAATTCCGAATGGCAACATCAGAATGGAACATTCAAGATTGGTTGTGGGTTTGCTGCGACCGAGTCCACGTTTGACTCCGGGATTGTTGCTTTAAATGACCATAAAATGGGCGTATACTGGGTCGAAGACGAGGACTGAATCGAACGTCTCGTCCAAGGTCCGATCAGCGAACCAAAAAATGCACCCGAGTTGCCGATCGGGCGTTTTTTGAAGGCAAACTCACTTGGCGGCAACCGGGTGATTTTGGCCGTTATTTGGGAGGAAAGAGATCATTGCCAACAACTGATTGGTATCGCCGAACAACGTGGACCGAAGTCGATCAAAGGGAATTCGCTGCGAAACTGAAACGAGCACGCGATAAACCGCAGTACTTGCGAATTCAGGCGCTTCACCTCTTCGAGGCAGGCCTGTATTCTGCTGCGATCGGTCTTCTGCATCAGATCGTCAAAGGATTTCCGGACGCGTCCCAAATCACGCAAGTGCATCTGCAATTGGCCCACGCATATTCCAAAACTGACGAACCAGACCTTGCTTTGCAACAGTTCAAACTGACGCTTGAATTGCAGAGAAAACACCCCAACTGGCAAACATCGGTATGGTTGGACTATCCGGTGTATGTGATTGAAAACAAGATTGCCACTGAGTATGCGAATGCCCGGAGCATTCTGTCGGAATTCAATCTTTCAAGTTCACTGTCTTTTCCAATTGAACGTTATAGATACTTCGCTTGCCTCGCACTTCTCGACGAAAATGATGGTAAAATCGAGTCTGCGAGACAGAATGCTTCACATGCGATGGCTGCGTGCGATGAGAAGCATTCGGGTTTTCGATATCATCCGACGGTCGGACTTGTAGGTCAGCAACGCGATGCCCTGTCGTCTCGGTTACTGCATCTAAATTCCAAATAACAAAATGTTGGACCGAAGCCCCCGACGGTCCGTTTCGAAATGGAAGCCGTGTTGGCGGGGGCTCGGTCAACATTGCCGTTATCTGCCAGGGAAGAGCAAATGCGAATTCAATATCTAATTCTGATTGCCACCTTCGCAATCGTTTCTGGATGCAACGTGCAAACCGGAGTTTCTCCAACGGAAACCGTCATCGCGGATTCCTCCGATCGTGATTTTGGCTTTGTCGGCACATGGATACCCGTTCCCAACAAAGACTTTCCGCGCGATGTCTCCACATATGAAATGGTGGTTGCGTGCGACGATGGGTACACAGCATACATTGACGAACAATCTGGTGACTCCAACGAAAAACTTATCTTCAATTTTCGAACGCATGCAATTTCTGAGGATCATCCTCACGCAATTGTCGAAATCGAACTGTTGGCGGAGGAAAAGATTGCATATCGCCGCCTCGGCATCGCGGCAGTCAAAGATGAACATCTTTATTTGTGGATGATTGACGGAAAGAAGATCGGCGAACATCTCTATAATGATGGCGTCACTGCCGTAATTGAACACTTTAACTTTTCCACGACCGTCCGTTGCGATCCTAAAAAGCTGTTAGAATCGCTGTTAAAGCACTCTGGCGACATTGTTGGAACTGCTCTGGAATTTCGGCGTAAACCCGCTAATGGCAGATAACAAAGCGATGCACACGAAGCCGCCGATCGCGCGGTTTGCCAATGGTGAGCGTGTCTCCGGCGGCTCGGTGATCGCCAGCGTTCGTCGCCCAACACCAAGTCGCAACGAGCCGCCAGGCAATTTCCGTTATGATGCTCAATCGCGATCAACCCCATCGGTGCTATCGCCTCATTGAGGTGCTTGCGGATGCTGAACTGAAACGAAACCGATCCGAATGGAAACTTGTAAAGGGCTGGCTTGAGTTGGCCGAACAACAATCGCCGGGTTCACCGAAAGCAGTTCTTGAAGGCGACTATGTTGTCAAGCTTCCCGAAGGATCAGTCTTCAAGGAGGTTTCGTTCAAATCTGAGCATGAATCAGTCGCTGATTCGCTGTCAGAATGGGCGGCGTCCGCTGGTCGGCGATGGGCATCCATCGAGAATGGGATCCTTATTGTTTCGGATGGGAGTCGTTTCTTGGAATCCGAGGCGCAGGTGACTCGCGTTTGAGTTTGGCAGCGGTTCGCGACCGCCGGAGAGACAGACAAGAGCGACGAACCAAGCCATGCACCGGAGTGGCGGTCGCCAGTGGATTTGAAATGGATACTTTACTCCCGCCACCCGGTGATGGCGGTCGTTATTTGGTAGAAGACATGTATGATGCGACCACCGAACCGCTGCTCAACGGAAAAGCGACTCGATACAGAGTACTTTCTAACAGGCGTGCTCTAACTTACGCCGACGCTCTCGAATTGCTTCGGAGCGACTCTGACTTTCGCACGTTCATGACTGGCCAGTTGACGCAATCGGTATACACTGCGTTTCGATGGGAAACACCGCATATTCAGACGGCAACCAGTTCCCGCGACTTCGAATTCGTCTTGCTTGACAATCCCTCATTCACAAAACGAAAAACTGATGCGGACACATATAAATCGTATTTTGCGGCTGCAAATGATGAAAATGGAATCGTGTCGTTTACCAACCTCGGTGGCGACGCCACATTGATCGTGCCATCACCGCGAACCAACGAGGACGCCTACGGACATTTTGCCTCCTTTTTGCGAAATGCTCCTGTATTGCAAATCGATGCTTTGTGGCAGGAGATTGGAGGTACGGTTCTTGGAATGGTTTCAGATCGCCCAATCTGGCTGAGTACCGCTGGCGGAGGCGTGGCTTGGCTACATGTCCGAATCGATTCAACGCCAAAGTATTACGGCTACGCACCATACCGAAATACCAAATAACCAACCGTTGCACCCAAGCCCGCGGTCGGGTGCTTTTGAAATGGAAACCTTCATCGCGCGGGCTGGGTGAACGGAATCGTTAGCAGCTGAGAGTCATGAGCCAGATCGATCCACGTCTGAACGCGGTCTTCGGCACCACCTTCAACAGTGGTCCAGCGACGGACGCGGCGGTCGCATCGGCAGAATTGACGCTTGGTCTACGCTTTCCTCCAAGTTACAGACAGTTCCTCATGCGATACGGCGCATCTTTGGGCTCGGGATTCGAGATCTACGGATTACCTCCTGATCCCGGCCCGGGCAAGCAACCCCAATGGCCGAACGTCGTACAATCAACGCTCCGCCGACGTCCAAACTGCCTGCCGCTAAATGCCATTGAAATCTCGCACGACGGCGGGGACCATGGATACTTCTTACAATGTTCCCCGTCCGATGCATCTTTTGAAGGCCCGGTCATCGAATGGGGGCCACGTCATGGTGGCGGCAAAATCATCGCGGATTCGTTCATGGACTTTGTGGAACAACAGAATCGCTGCTAACAATCGGTTCAACCGGAGCCGCGGGCCGCGCGGTTCCTAAAGTCAATTTTGGTTGGCCGCGGCCCGGTTAACCGTGGCGTTCGTAGCGTGCAGTGCCCATTGGACCGACGTACTCGCTTGCCATACTCGCGTTCATTGCTCGAATCCTACGCCTGACAATCGTGGCTGAATCTGACGCCCGAAGTGAGTAATCAAACCCAACGTCTCAATCGGTCTCTGATCCCAACGCCTGAAGTCCAACGCCTGAAGTCCAACGCCTGAAGTCCAACGCCTGAAGTCCAACGCCTGACGACCAACGTCTGACGACCAACGTCTGACGAACAACGTCTGACGAACAACGTCTGACGACCAACGTCTGACGAACAACGTCTGACGAACAACGTCTGACGAACAACGTCTGACGAACAACGCCCGAAAATGCTTGCGACTCGTTTGGGGATGGGATACGATGACACGACGTCGCACGTACGCGGCACATAGCTTTGCTCGGTCTGCCGTGTACGCTACGAACCATACGATGCACCGGAGTAGGGCTTGCGGCCGTTTTCAAGTGGAAGATCAATTCACCCGACCCGGTGATCGTCCACGTTCTGTCGGAAAGCCATGACGAAACCTCCGACGCAAATTGATGGTGCCGACGTGGTCGCATATGCGATTCTCGACCCTGCCATCCACGTAGATACTGGAGCACTACGCCTATACGCCGATGGTGCGTTGCAGACCTACTTCTATGGTTTGGCCATTGCCACCTATGACGTCGACAGGTTTTATCTCTTCTTCTGCGATAGCAATTGGGAAACGGAAAACGACACAGTGCACGACTCAGTGGACGATGCAATCGAAACCGCAAAACGCAAATTTGGAATACTTCCAGACCATTGGTGCTTCCACTTTGATGAGATGCGCCCAGATTGATGCGTTGCTGGCATCGATGCAGTAACGCGGGCGAAAACGTCTGGCATTGACTTGATTTTCGGGACAAACCGCTCGACAATCACAAAGACGCGGCACCCCACACCGCAGAAAACCGACAGAACCAAGCGATGAACACGAAGCCCTCGAACAGCCGTTTTGACTTGTGTTGAGTCAACTGCTCGGGCTCGGTTATCGCCACCGTTATTTTCTAAAATGGGCGGGGGCGGAATCGAACCACCTACCTTCGGGTTTTCAGTCCCGCTGCTCAACCATCGAGCTACCCGCCAAATTGCGGCGTTCCCTCCGCAATCCTCGCCAATTGGCGACTACGCAAAATAACAAAGCGGTGAACACGGAGCCGCCGTTCCAGCATGTTCACACTTTCCGAGCCTCTTGGCGGCGGCCCGGTTACCGCTGGCGTTCGTCGGTGAAGGCGCTGGCGTATTCTGATGCTCGGAACACTTTCGTTTCGCAAGCAGCTACATGAATCCATTCAAACAGATTGAGGACCGTTGTGATTGATCCCGCAGCTGGTGCTGGCGGCGCGATTATAGCGACCTGCCTTTTCGTCGTAACGCCAACAGCCGTTGCGCTTCACGCATGTTCGCGGCGGTACTTTACCATTTCTTTCGGAATCGCATTGACCAGCTTTCTTTTTTGGTTTTCGTTGTGGATATGGTTCGATGTCCTTGATAGTAATGGTGGATCGAGAATGTGGCACTCTCTTCCGCTCGTTGTCGCAGGATTTTGGTTACCGCTTATATTTGCTGCTATAATTGGATTGCCGTTCTGCTTGTTCCGGTATGTCAGGGCGAAGAATCAGAAAGATCCGTGGGACGACTAACACTAAAACTTCCATGCACCGTTCAATACCGACGAACAAAGCGTTGCACCGAAGTGGCACTCAGGTGCTTTTTGAACTTATTGGCGTTCACTCGTGCCACTCGGTGAACGCCGACGTTCGCCGACTAACGAGGCTTCTCACATGATTCGCATGTTTACGGCCATTTGTTTTGCAATACTAATCGTGGATTTCGCCGCCGCACAAACGGCGACGCTAAAAATGCGATTTGTCTTCGATGGCGTGCCACCGCCTCTCAAGCAAATCAACCTCGCGTTGCCAGGCGGTCCACTAATTGACGAGCGTCTGTTAGTCGACCCTAAGTCCAACGGTATCAAGAACGTGTTAGTCTACGTCTACACAGGACGCGGAGGATCCAAGCTTGACTTGCCTCCAGACCAGAATCCAAACCAGAAGCGACGCTTGACAATGTCAAACGGTCGTTTCGATCCTCACATTTTGATTGCCCAAGCTGGAGACACCCTCGAACTCATTGAGCAGGGCCCCATCCAACACAATCCAAACCTAAACTTCTTCGCGAATAAACCCCAAGGGATTTTAGTTCCGCCAGGAAAACCACGTCTTGTTCCAGTTCCGAAACCAGAGCCGGCGCCGATACCCGTCGACTGCAACATCCATCCATGGATGCGAGCATACGTTGTAGTCTTGGATCATCCTTTCGCCGCAGTGACAGACTCTGATGGCAATTTAGCAATCGATGGATTGCCTGCAGGGACTTCCCTCACATTTCGTGTTTTTCACGAGGCTGGACGAATTGACCGCGTTAGAATGTCGGGAGCTGAAACAGACTGGCAGAGGAGTCGATTCAATGTCGACCTTGCTGTCGGCGTGAACGATCTTGGCGACATTTTTATTCCGTCCGAATCTCTGGTCCCCTAACTGCTCCAAACCGGCGGCGAACCATGGGTTGCAACGGAGGCCGCGAGCTAGCGTTCTCGAAATGGTTAATCGTTCGCGCGGCCCCGCTGAACCCTAGCGTTATCCGCTTGAATCGAAGATCATGGGCAAACCGACTCTAGAGCAACAAACGATGGACGCAGGCGTTGCGAAGTTGATGCCTCTGCTTTCACCGTACGGTTTCTCCCACGCATCTTCGGATACCGGATCATCTTCGGGCGGTCGGTTTGCCACCGCGACATTCACAAAGAACAATCTCGAAATTGGACTGATCGTTCGGTTCGGTTCCGAACTTGGCTGCCCCAACTACTCCGAGGGAAATGGATATGCTGGCCACGGCGGATTGATGTCGGCCGTAGACCCAGATGCTGAGCCAAGACTCGTACCCAATGGCCCGATTTCGTATTGCGCCGTGGATGGTGGCGACCCATTCGATGCATTGATGTATGATTTGGAGCAAACCATCCTGCCTGCATTGAAGAGAGACCCCGCTGGATTCAGCGTGTCATTGGCGCAGGCACACGGCAGATTCCAACGTCAACTCAAAGGCGGCGGATAACCATGCGGTGAACGGGAGCCGCCGATGACGCGGGTTTTGAAATCATAGTCTTGTGGCGGCGGCCCCGTTACCGCCGTCGTTCTCGGGCAAAACTAGATGTCCATATTTCTCCAAGCATTCCGCGTCGGTGAGACAGTAGTGCTTGCCGATCAGGCATCTCTCGATGAACTGCAGACTCGTTACTCTGATCGACAAATCATCGTGCCCAATATGTCTCGATTTGCTGGTCGCCGGGTGCGGATCACATTCGCATGCACAGCGGATGGATACCAATTCGACGAGGTAGACGGTCGTTGGATGGAAGATGCGATAGTTGACCCTTGTTTGCAACCGAAGATTCAAGCCACAGATGCAATATCGTTCGCTCCAGCAAACCAAACCTACTTTGCAAGGGGCGATAGCCGCGTGGGACCAGGCTACGTTTCGATTGTCGACAGCGCTGACGAACTGTTCCTACGATTTAGAAGCAACAATCCAGAT
Organism: Njordella aestuarii; assembly: GCF_056494165.1. Taxonomy (NCBI): domain Bacteria; kingdom Pseudomonadati; phylum Planctomycetota; class Planctomycetia; order Pirellulales; family Pirellulaceae; genus Njordella; species Njordella aestuarii. The sequence goes on along the minus strand of NZ_CM151397.1, from coordinate 2,978,766 downwards.
TGTGATTCTCAGAGAATCAATCGGATCGCCGGAATTAGGTGTAGAATTGCGTTCGAGATCAATCTCGGCTTCTACCCGAGATAATCGGCAATGGAACCCCAAAGCCCGAGAACCAAGAAATGCACGCAAGTCGCCGAACGCGTGCTGTGGTAGTGGTGAATCATGCGCGGCGACTGCGTGATTTCAAACGTTCCGCCTCACCGCAACTGAACTGGTTGCACCATGACGGATTTGGATGGAAAGTCGTGTGAGATTATCCGGAGCTGTCAATGCAAAGATTTCCGGAGCTGTCGATGCAACGGAACCGGTTGCCGACGCTTTGCCCCGAGCTCCATCGCCGCCAGCAGATCGTACGTACACGCACGGCATTGACCGATCAGAGACCGACCACAACGGGAATCCAGAATGGCGGGGATCGCGACAATTGGCTGCCGACGATGAGTTTGCAGCAGGCTAGTGCAAACGCTACAATGACCGAAACTGAAATCGCCGCCCGGGCAACAAACCCGACAAGCGGCGGAACCAAACAATGCACGAAAGTTCCGGTGGTTGGTCACTCGTGCACAAAAAGTCACTCGCCGGAACTTCGTGATTGTAACCGTTCGTTGGGAAAACCGAGCTCACCTGAGATGCACCCACAAAGCTTTGACCAAGCACTGCCAGGATTTCTTGAATGCCCGGCTCTCATGGAATCCAAGAAATGACTTACGAAATAGTCGGTGTGTTGATGCTGGCAATCTTCGCTGTCTCCATGCTCTACCCGTGGCATCCTTCTTGGCCTAAGGCAAGATGGCTCGTCCACATGCCACTGGTATTGCTACCGCTATGGGCTTGGTACGAAACGCTGATGCCACGCACGATGAATATCCGGTTCGATTTATTGTTCATCATTGGTGCAATGCGACTATTGTTCATGGTGTACGTTGTGCGCCTAATCCTGTTTTGGTGGCTACTCCATCGCAAGAACAAAAAAACAACCCAATCAGCAATCGGCTCACCGAATTGAGGACACGCTGACGGCGAACAAAACGACAACGAACAAAACGCTGAACCCGAGTTGCCGACGACGGGTTTTTGAAATGGAAGCTTTCTCGCGGCAACCGGGTTAGCGTAGTCGTTCGCCGACAGAGATGAACCGCATTGACGCCGACGAAACCATTTCGCTTTTCGATACGCTCTCTCCTTGTTTCAGTCACTGTGATTGCAGTGCTTCTGGCAGGAGTGACGTATGCGATACGTACAGTTAACGGTGTCCGTCAAGTCGTAATGGACGCTTACCGCGTATGGGGAACAGGCGAACTTGTGGTCGACTACATGAATGCGAATAACCAATGTTGGCCGCAATGTTGGGCTGACCTTGAAACCTTCTTCGCGAACTCGACCAAAACTTACACGGTGATCGAGACTTTCGACGACATACGCGAACACATCGATATTGACTTTGCATTCGACCCGCATTCACACTCGCTTGCCAACGACGCGGACGATCCACCATTTCGTGCGATCTGGCTTCGTAATGGCACTGAATCTCGCTATGTTGGGGCCGGCCCCAATCAAATCGTGTATGCCCATTTAAAGGAGCTCGCAAAAGCCCAGTCAGTTTCCGCAGGAACGCCAATACTGCAAACCGGCGAACATCTACATGGCCTTTGGAGTCAAGTAGTACGTGCGGGTAGACACGGTAAAAGTTTGCCATTTTTTTGTAGCTTGTTTCGTGAGTTCCCTTTCGCCTTCGCCCTTCACTCACAGTTGCGTTGGTGAAGGGCGAAGGCGGAAGGGAACGTACCAACTCGAATCAATTCCGAATTTTCTATCACTCAGATCGAAACGGTTGTTCTTGTTCCCTTTTGTCGAGCTCGGAGCTTGCACTCTCTCACCCGACCCCTTTGGCTACGGTACTGGCTTGGCTTTTCCTGGGGGGAGTCCACTCGCGGGCGGAACTGATGCTAGCGGTTGTCTTGCGCGTTTCCTTGTCGCTGAATTGCCCCGCTCGCCGCAGCGAGTCGGACCACGTGCTTCCCAGCAAGGCGGTTGCGTTCAAACATCTACCGGTGCTCTGCCAAACAACGCCGTGAAGCATTGCTCGGTGTCGGTCTGCGGCTGCTCCGAGGAGCTTACCACATTTCAATTGACCGACCGCATAGAAACTCATTCTGACCTGCTCGCTGCTATTCAATAGGGTTGGCTTTCCGGCTGCACAATCGCGAAGATCATGCAGACGCGGTTCCAGTTCGGGTTCAGCTAGTCGCTCAGGTGCAACATTTGCCTCAGTTCGGTGGAGTACTCCTGGTCTTCTGGATGGTTCTACTGGTTGGTTCTCTTCTGTAAGTAAAACGCTTCGCCAAGCCTCCAATCAATGCGCGTAAGAAACATGCGTCCGAGGAAAGCCTTTCAGGTCAGGCGGCTCCTCAGGGAGCCTCTGCCTACAACGACGGGTTCTTTCGCAGCTCTCTTAAAACGGCTCTGTTTCCTAGTGGCTTAGTTCGCCGGCCTGGCTAGCTTGGCGAAGCGAGTTCTCTTGTGTGTTAGGTTCCTATAATTAAGGTGGTGTGTAAAACAAAGCTGCTTCGTAATTCTTAGCTGAGTAAGCGGTTGAGGTCGAAGACTTGACGACGTCTAAGCATAAAGTAGACGGCCCGACCAAGCTTGACGGCCAAGATCGAGTTGGCTCGAGCCACTCCGTGCTTGCGTTCGATTCGCTGGCAGAAAGCTTTCACTTCTGGCGACTGGCGTTTGATCAGTGGTACGATTTCGCTGAACGCCCATTTGAGATACGCGTTGCCAATCTTGCGACCGGGCGAACCGTAGTTCTTGCCTGCCGAAGTATGCTGACCGCGAACCAGTCGAGCATAGGAGAGGAATTGACCGACTTCACCAAAGCGTCGGATGTTGTGGATCTCGTAGAGGATCGTCATGGCGATAATGCGTCCAACGCCGGGGATTGTTTGTAGCAAGAAGAAGTTGTTAGGGTCGTGAACTTTGGCAGATCGCTCGAGGATGACTTCCAGGCGTTTGATGTATTGATCGTAGTCGTGAAGCAGTCCTAGGTCGGTTTCGACGGAGAAGTGCAGTGAGGGATCGGTGAAGGCATCGGCGACTCCGGCGCGGTTACTTGCATACTGGAGCTTTTTGGTCGGTGGCAAGTTGGCTTGATGATGCAGGTGGGTTAAGTGCGTGAGCGTTTCGCCTCGACGGCGTACCAGATGCATGCGTCGCCGCAGCAGATCACGAGTGCTGCGCCAGGCGGCGGGATAAGCGTAGGCGACGGCAAAGTTTCCACCGCGAAGCAGGTAGGCGAGTTTTTCGGAATCGATCGCATCGTTTTTGACTTTGCCGGCATGGATAGCGCGTAGATAGAGGGCGTGGCCCAGTACAAAATGGATGCGTTGAGCTTCGCACAGGTCGCAGAGCCAGTACCAGTTGAAGGTCGATTCGCATCCGATGACGAGGTTGGAGCGAAAGGGCAGTAGTTTTTCGAGGAAGGTGGCGGTATCGCGGGTATGGAAGTTCGCGTGGAGTCGTTTTTCTCCTTGGGAATCGACGACGCAGGCGTACATACTGTTGGCGTGTAGGTCGATTCCGCAGTAGAATTGATGCTAATTTTGATAGAATTTCATCGTGCGTGTCTTCTTGGGTTGAGGGTGAAACAGTTTTAGCCAGCGATAGATTTCGCTTTGGAGTGTAAGCTCCATTGACGAATGTTTTACAGCTCCGACTGTAATGGAAAAACTGCCTCACCCAAGGAGGCCATGATGAGTATCAATGCGTTCAACCCAAGCCGCCGTGTTGCTTCAACTTACTAAAACGCGTTTCCCGGCGGCTGGGTTAACGCCCACGTTATGCGGATTCATCGCCAATCGATTGAACGCCACGAACAAATCCGCTCCACTCATCCGGCGTCATTTGATCTCGCAACGTTTCCAAAACATTCTTGATCTGCATTGCAAAACACCACGGACCGTCTGCCTTTCCTTGCTCTTCCTTCCATACGGTCGCCGCCTTGGCTTCCCATAAATCCCCGTCTCGTTCCATCGTTACTGTGATTGAGTACTTTTCTGTTTCGTTGTCCATTTGCATAATCCCGAACCGCATAACAAAAAATTGGATCGAAGTCGCGGTCATACCTCTTTCCAATGTCGCGTTCACTTGCCGCGACTCGATCAATTTAGTCGTTATGCCTTCAGATGAAACTTCACCCTCCAACATTCATCCGGCAAACTGACAGCGTCTTCGCTGACACATTGGCTGATAGTGGATTCCAACCTGACGGGCAGGACCACGAAGATGACTGGCACGTTGGTCGGCGATACCGAGCCGATGACCGCTATATCGAAATCACCGCCGATTGCCATTTTCGCGATGGTGAACCTGAGTGCCGAGTGATTCTGGGCCACGGTTCAAACGACTGGCCGGAATGCGATTGGAACTACATCGCGCTTTGGCGACTAAGTGGTACTGGTGCCAACTATCCGTTCAAGACGCCATCCGAAATTCCTGACCTCCTTGCGGTGATGCTTGCCGACCTTCAAATCCACGCATACGATTTCCTGAATGGTGACCTTGTCCGATTTATTAATGCGCGTGCTATACAGTCGCGAAATCGGGAGCCGATCAAGAGGTATTCGCCTCAATCTGACGGAACCTACGCGACCACGATCGACCCGGTTACTCAGGCACTGAAGGATCGGTATTCGAACCCTGATACGGCATAACCAAGCGTTGGACGCGGAGCCGCCGTTCGCGTCGTTCCTGAAGTCAATGTTGATTGGCGGCGGCCCGGTCAACGCGGCCGTTATTTGCCAAAAACAGATTCGTGAGAGATGCCTCTTGATCCCGCTAGCGACGACAGCTTTGCATGGCATATTGATCTGCGTTCCGTTTACTATCTTCGCAATCGGCACGTTTTGGACGCGTCCACGACTTTGGCTTCATAGCCTCCCACGCGACATTCAAGAAATGGCTGGTGCGAAGACGGACGCCGAAACAAATCAAACCAAATGGCTCCTTATTGCTTTTCTGATTCTACTCCCCGGCAGCTCGGTAGCCTCTCTGGTGTTTACAAGCTATTCGCGACCAATTGATTTGACTGTCGCTGGCGCATTCGTACATCTCTACGGTGTTTGGTTAATCGTCCACTTGTGGGATCTGCTGATAATTGATTTGGGGCACGTACTTTTCATTAACACCGAATCGCCACCAATCGCTAACACGGCGGGGGCACGTGGATACAAAGACTTTGCTTTTCATGGTCGTGCATTTGTGAAGGCATGCATCCTGAGCCTATTGTTTGTCGTACCGGCATCAATAATAATCGGCTTGGCTATTTGAACCGACACGAGCAAATAACAAAGCGGTGAACCGAAGTCGCCGACAACGCGTTTTTTGAAACCATAGTTTTCTGGCGGCGACTCGGTTACCGCTGCCGTTATTTGGCTAAGCGATGGATGCTCAACGATATATCGAAGTGACTGGCGAAGGCTGTTTCACCGAAACAGCGAATCGCTACGTTGCCGAAGTATCTGTCGAAGTACGCGCCGCAAAGAAGGAGACCGTTCTCGACGAGGTTCGAGAATTCTGGTCCGCAGCTATTGCATCTCTTCGTGAGAATGGAATTGCCGATACTGAAATTGCTGAAGGCGGCATCGATTATTTTCGACCTTGGTACTGGCGCAAGAAACCGGGGCAGACTGGCACACGAAAAATCATCCTGAAGGTCCCCGAATTCGACCGACTTAACACTGCGTTGGAGGCGCTCGAAACGCTTCGGTCAGGCGAGCGACGTTCGCTCACGGTCGATTTGAAACAACCAGAATTCGATTCTTCGTCGGACGCCAAATCGAATGCACTTTCCGCCGCATTCAGCGATGCGAAAACCAAAGCCGAAACATTGGCTCAACAAATGGGCGTCAACCTTGGCGACGTGCTACGCGTAGAAGAAGGGCGAACTGCTCGACGACGGTCAGGATTCAGTGGTGATGACGACTGGATTGGGGACGGCGACCGTTTTGGTGGCTATGGCGGCGCTGTCGTTCTTGCCGCCGGTGGTGGTGCGGCAGATGATGACGATGACTTTACGCCTGGTGATCCAACTCGCGACATTTGGGTAAAATGCCGGGTGCGGTTTTCGATCGCATCAAACGCTTAATCGCGAATCGCCAAATAACAAAAAAAATGCACCCGAGTCGCGAAGGCGGGCGTTTTGACAATGGACAATCTCTCGTCGCGACCCTCGTTGTTACACACAAGTTTCAGTAGCTCCGGGGCCGAAGGTTTGCCAGCAAGTGGCGATGAGGTACATCGCTTGAAGGCCAAGCCATACTGTCTGTGGACCAGGCGGACCGGCGTTCTTGCGATTTACATATCCGCCAAGCTGCGCGACCAACTGCGTCATCTCAAGTAACGACGGTGGCTTCTTCGGGAGTGGCTTCCGTTTGACCACTTGCCAAACGCTCTTCCATTCCGCTTCGGTATACAAATGCGAACATGGCTTCTCGGCATGCGTGCGGCTCATCCGACACACATAAAGACTGCGCCATGCCACGATCAAGTACAACGCTAACGCTGGTAAGAACCGATCCATGTGCTCAAAACGTCGTGACTCAATCTTGCAGCCACTCTTGAGCACTTTGAAAAACAATTCGATCATCCAACGTTGTAGGTAGTACTCAATGACTAGTTCGACTTCCTCTCGCGTCGAGATTGGCAAGCTGGTCAGCAACAGCCACTCAATCGGTTCATCGCTCGTGGTTGGTTTCGTTTCTCGAACCAAGACCGCTCGGACTGAAACACCTTCGCGTTTGCCTACACGTGGATCGTTCAGTGTGATCTCACCGCTGTGCACACTTACCAAAACACTTCGATCACGCCGGTCGGCCCGACTTGGATGGTGCTTGAGGGTTGCACTGCCCCAAGATTCCCGGGCGCGGATGTCAAGCTCACGAGTAAACAATGGTTTGCTTTGACGCAATGCTTCACGCACAGGAATCGATGGATTCGATTTGTTTTCCTTGTTCAAAATGCGGTCGCCATCGCTGCGGATCACCCACTCAAAGTCACTTTGTGATCGGCACAAATCGATGACTTCGGTAATGTCGCTCTCGCGATCAGCCAGCATGACGAGTTGTGTTTTGGGTAAGTGCGATTTGACTTCGGCGCAATGTTTGGCTGTGGTGAGCCAGCGGTAAGTCTCTTTCTCTTCGAAGGGTTTATTCTTGATCTGGATTCGTTTTTCGCTTGAGCCACGCTTGGCCGGTTGGTCTGCTCTGGGTTCGCGCGACCAAGCTTCGGCCGATACGGTTCCTAGCGGTGTGCCGTCGGTTGTGAAGGCATGCAGCAAGTGCAACAACGCTCCGCAACGATTTCCGTTTTGCAGTGGGCCGGCCCCTTCGACTTCCGAGTGGGGGCGCGTCAGGTCCAGTTCGGTCGTGTCTTGGATGAGCAAAGCGACTTTTTGGAGTTTGACTCGGCGGTAGGTGCTTTCGATGTGCGGTGCGATGACACTTTCAAAAGTGACTTTGTCATTATCGAAGAAGCGATAGGCGGCGACCATTTCGGCGCGGTCGTTGCAAGCCGCAGGAATGCTTGCAGTAGAAGCTTGCGAAAGGCTATCGAGCAGTTTTTGAAAGCGTTGTTCGAGTCGTTTATCGAATAGTTCGACGTCTTGAATTTCGTCCATGACCCACTGACTTCTCATGATCATTGACCTCCCTGTCAATTAGCGTCACATTCCCATCCCTGTTTGAAAACATCCCAAAATAATCAGCTTGACCTCGCCAAGCCGAATAGAACAAAATATAGCCTTTAAACTTGTGTGTAACAACAAAGTCGCGACCGGGTGATTTTAGACGTTATCCCATTCTATGCGCAGTGATGCCATGACTTGGACTCGCGAACAATTTCTAGAAACTGCGGTGTTGTTTCGCGACCGTTGGCGGATCGCGGCCGACCGTCTTCGAATTGAGCCGCGACGTTTCTGCGATCTCGTGAGGCTGCTGGATGCTGACTTCAAATCGCCGGAACAACACTCGAACGAAGCCGCGACCGACGATCCGCATTACCTTATCACTCACCGAATGCACTTGAATTTTGTCGCCCATCCTGCAACTGCGACACTGGCATCGCCATATGAACCACTCCTGCAAATCATCGAAAACGGTGGATGCTACACGGTCGAACATTGCTACATTGATGTACGAGACAACGAATGCAATCCTATTGGCGGGTTTGATGTGTCCGTCAAAACGATGGGATAACCAAGCGGTGAACCGAAGCCGCCGATGACGCGTTTTTTGAAATTATAGTTTTTTTGGCGGCGGCTCGGTTACCGCCGTCGTTCTCTGACCATTGCAATAGCTTCCAGGACTGACGGCGGCTAAACGATGCGCTTGCATTGAAGAATTGCACACCAACTTTGTTGCAAAAACGGAGCTAAACGATGCGCTCGATAAAACGGATATTCCGATGAAATTTTTTTGAGGATGCTTTTCACCTATCGAATCCAGTGCGACGGTAGCTAAACGATGCGCTCGAAAAACAGATTCTCCGATGAAACTTGCTTGATGATGCCTTTCATAAACCGCTTCCAGTGCAACGGTAGCTAAACGATGCGCTAGGAAATTGACTCACAAAATCCCAATGTTACCGACTCTAGTTATTTAACTTCGGAAATCGAAACAGAAATCGGTTATACTCCGAACTCTGCTACACTGGGTTCGTCAGAGAACCAAGCGATGAACACGAAGTCGCGGAGCCGGGCGATTTTGCAATGGATAATCAACCTCCGCGACTCGGTTATCGCACTCGTTCTCTGACCATTGCGATGGCTTCCAGGACGGACCGGGGCTAAACGATGCGCTTGCATTGGCGGCTTCAACACACGAACTTTGTTGAAGCAGAAGGAACTAAACGACGCGCTCGACAGCACGGATTCTCCGATGAAACTTGATTGATGATGCTTTTAATGAACCGCTTCCAGTACGACGGGAGCTAAACGATGCGCTCGGCAAAACAGATTCTCCGATGAAACTTGCTTGATGATGCCTTTTGTAAACCGCTTCCAGTGCAACGGTAGCTAAACGATGCGCTAGCAGATGGACTCGTAAAATCCCAATGTTATCGACTCTAGGTATTTAACCCCGGAAATAGAAGCAGAAATCGGTTATACTCCAAACTTGGGTACACTGGGTTCGTCAGAGAACCATGCGTTCAACCAAAGCCGCCGAGCTTGTCCAACTTACTAAACTGCGTTACCCGGCGGCTTGGTTAACGCTCACGTTCTGCTTGAAGATTCGACCGATGAAACAATTTCTATTGCTTGCACTCGGACTACTCAGCGGAACTTATACCACCGCATTTTCCCAGGAGCCGAGTGAAGCCTTCATCGAATCGATTAACGCTTTACTCGCCCATGCAAGCACTGATGCTTTACCAGAAGCGGACCGGATAGAGTTGTTTTTGCTTGAATTCGACAACGATGCGACAGCAGAGAAAGAAACGGAATTTGCGATTGCCGGCACTGATCTAGCATTCCCCATTGTTGCAAAAAAAGAATTGAGTGGAAAGCAATGTGCTCATTTGGTGGCGATGTGGCGTAAGACAACTGTATCAACGAGCGGCGGAGCATTCTGCCATGTCCCTAAGTACGGTATTCGAATCTACCGTGATACGAACTTGCTTCTAGAAACAACGGTTTCACATGAATGCGAGAATTTTTATATGCCACAACTTGACGCAAAGACTGGTTTGCCAATTTCGCAAATGACTAGTTTTGGAAGCGGCGAGGATAAACTATTGAAGGCTCTCGCATTACATTTCCGCGAGCACAACGATACTAAATAGCAGAACCAGACAATGCACCGAAGCGACAAACGGGTGCTTTTTCAAATGGAACAATTACCGTTGTCGCTCGGTGATTGTCGCCGTTATCCGCCTAAGCAAATCGCTACATTGAGATGTTTTCCAGAATGGCAAATTCCAACGTGAAAATCCTCTGGATTGACTGCCTTGGCGGCTTGATTGTCGGCGTTGTCGTCTTGTTGATCTGCGGACTGCTCAGCAAATGGGAGAACCTGCCAACTTCAATCGTAATCTCGATGGGCTTGGCTAATCTTTTCTATGGTGGCTACTCACTATACGTAACCACTCGAATACCTCGCCCGATGTCGCTTGTCAAAATCCTTGCAGTCGCCAACATGTTTTGGTTGTTCGTGTGCTTCGCAATTGCTGTATACTTTTGGGAGGAAATATCTGCCTTGGGGCTACTGCACGTTATTGGTGAGGGCATCTATGTTGCGGCCCTTGGCTTTACGGAGTGGAGGTGGAGGCATACTCTTTCCGTTGCAACAACGCGAATCGGCGGATAACAAAACGATGCACGCGAAGCCGCCGTCGGCGCGTATTTTGAAGCAATGATCACTCCGGCGGCTCGGTGATCGTAACCGTTCTGCCATTGGAAGCCCCACATGATTTATGCCCGCGCGATTTACTTATTTGCATTGTTCGCGATGCTTTCGCTTGGCTGCACTGGCACAAAAACTCAACAAGGCGCCACGTCATCGGTGCTCGCAACTGAAGCGACCCAGCGAATGGTTGGACAATGGGGAATTGATGGCGAGGTCTCGCTCATTATCAAGCTGGATCGTGATCAAGTTGTCGTTTCCGCACCAGACAACGATACATGGCGTATGGATATTTTGGACGCAAGAATCGTAGATGATGCAATCCACTTTACGCAGAAGAACTACTTACACGACGGCGAATTCCATTTTTTCAATGGTGTCGCCTGCAACTCGGTCGCAAAGTTAGTGGACGACGACACATTGGAAATGGGAATGACTACTGTGCAGATGCCAGAGTATGAATCCGATCTACTGACTCGCATCAAATGATGGCAGAACCAAGCGATGCACCTAAGCCGCCGAACGGTGCGTTTTGACCATGGAAAGATCACTCCGGCGGCTAGGTGATCGCAATCGTTATGTTGGAAAGGTCGCGTTTGTTGTGATCGTTCGCCGCGTCTACCTAGTTGAGCCTACAAACCAACTCGTCGAATTGCTTTCGTTTGACCCAAACCATCCGTTGCAGGACGATGTCGCCATCCTCTGCCCTGAATTGGACTTCGAACTGCATTACGATGGCTGGCGCAAGGCATGGGAAAGCAAGGCAAAATCTACGTTCGTTGAAAACGTAATTTCTGAGTGGGGCGACAGTCCGTCGGTTTCGCTCCTCGTAACAGACTTGCAATCTCGTACATACGCTGAAGCGTTCGACTCTTGGTGGACAATTCGCGAGATTGATCATTCGACGATTGACGCATCCTGGCGTCCCTCCTGATTTGAACGCTATTGCAGCGGCGCCGCGGTTGGCGTTAAATTTCTGTGTCCGTAATCGCCCTCGATTAAGCCATACGGTTTATCTGTGTTTGTGGTGCCCGGATCGTTACAACATAACAAGGCCATGCACGCCGAGCACGCGATCGGCCGTATTCCAATGGAGGCTTTCCTCGCGCGTGCCGGGTGATGGCCAGCGTTATTTGGCTGAGGATGTCTGATGAAGATGCAATCAACCTATGGCATTTTCGACGACGAAGCCGATCACCTAATTGCGATGGTTCGCAGCCACGCGCCCCTTGATTCTATCGCTGCAACTCCTTGCCCCGCATGCGGTACAAACATGGTCGTTTCGTTCAACGACGATGGCACCGGATTCGAACTGACCTGCAAAGGCGATCCGCTACACATGACCACGTTCCAGCAGATCACTAATCCGCCGCCGTGGTGGCAACAGTGCTACGAACAGCCAACTGACATGACTTGGTATTGGCGTGAATGGCATTCATTCGATGACAACGGGACACTTCACATGAAGATTTCAGGTTGGCGGGCTGATGATGTCCGTTGGTCCGGTGCGTTGGAATGCCCACGGGATCATCGCGACTATGACTTTTGGCAATGGATACTCAATGAATCGGGTTGCACAAAAGACCTTATCAGCGATACTGATCTGGACCTACTTCGAGCACAATACCAGAACGCCAAATAACCATCGCATGCAACGGAGCCGGCGGTCGGGTCGGTTTTGAAATCAACGCACCTCGCGCCGGCCCGCTGATGCGTGTCGTTCGCCTAGTGAGTTTCTCCCAACTGATTTGTGATTTCCAACATGCACAACTTTCAGGGAATCCCAACTGAACGGCATTTTGATCCATATGATGGCGACTTAGACGCGCAGTGTGCCTGGAAGAATTTTGGTGGTCTTACACTTGAAGCGGCCAAGATTAAATTTGCGACCCATCCAGAAGTATTCCAGGAAGACTTTATGTTCATGGGGGGAAAGGCCTTTGCGTACTACTATCCGGTGCTTGACTCGTACATACGTGACACTTCCATAATAGATCCAGAGGATCGTGATGACCGTGAGGCATGGATTATCCCACAGTGCATAAAGAATCAGTTTCAGGGGTGGAACTACCCCCACGTTCGACATCTCAAGCATCATGTACTTGAACTGTGTCTGTTTGTTCGCGAAAACCTATCGTTGTTTGGTTCGGATCAAAAGGAACTCGGCCAAATAAACGAGCAATGGCTATTACTACAGCAGCACCTAGAACAACTCAAATACTAGGCGAACCCAGAAATGCACCGAAGTTGCCGAGTCGGTCAAACTTACTAACAAATCACCTTCGGCAACTCGGTGATTTCAACCGTTCGTGCACCAACCTACAACCTAAGCCCCCCAATAAAATCTAGATGACACCCTACCTAATTGTTCGTGACGCGAGAAAAGCCATCGAGTTCTATTGCACGGCATTTCGTGCGCAAGAGGTCATTGTCTTGGCGATGGCAGACGGAAAAATTCCCCATGCGGAACTACAAATTGATGGTCAAGAAATGATGGTTGCCGATGAATTTCCTGCGATGGGTTATATGAGTCCAGAATCCCTTGGTGGAACAGCTGTATCGCTATACTTGCGCGTGCAGGATGTTGATTCTGTTGTTAGGAATGCTGTTTTGATTGGCGCGAAATGTACGTCAGAACCTACGGATCAATTCGACGGCGACCGTCGAGCCACATTGATCGACCCATTTGGACACAGTTGGCTTATTGCCACGACACAAGAATCGATCTCGAAATCCGAGATGAAGAATCGCTTTGATGCCATGATGCAATCAAACCCGCAGTAAGCACGAACAAAAACATGCACCCGAGTTGCGGATCGGGCGTTACTTCAAATCGATGTCGCTTGGCCGCAACCGGGTGATTTTAGTCGTTCGTCGGACTTAGCGTTTTCGCACTTCCGACCGTGGATATGGTGCGGACTGACTATGACCGTCATAGCTGCCATCAATTGGGAACTCCACGATGATCGTGTCTCCGTCGATTGATTCGACCCGCCCGTGATGGTTGGGCGGCATCCCTGGACACATTCGCCGCAACATCGCAAGCCCTGCGTCTAATACTTCAACGTCGTCACCGACTTTCAACTCGTCCATTAGTGTCCTCACTTTTCTGGTTTTCCTAGTGATTCCCATTTTGCCCACGCATCATCACATTTACTGACGCCACTCGATATTGGCGGACTGCCAATCACAAATGGCTTGCCACATCGCTCATCATCGCAATGGTGAGATGCCCAATACGTCTCCCATTGCTTCCGCTCGTCTGTCCTGTGATCGCAACCACAAAAGCCGACGAACAAAGCAATGCATGGGAGCACGCCATAGAAGAATCTTTTCATAATGGTAAACCTTTCGGGGCGTGCCCCATGATTGCCAGCGTTCGTCCGGCAAGAAGACATACTGAACACCATACCTAAAGCCACATCGCATGGACTCAACGAACAGCACCAACCCCTACGCACCACCGCTGTCAATCGAACGTTACCGCTTGTTCGGAACGCCAATGGATTTGCACCTGCGCGGAATCGCGACGGCAATTTGCTATCCGCTTGCTATCTTGCTCTACAAGTGGGACCCAACTGTACACGATGCCTCAATCGACATTCTCGCGAAGGTGATGATGTGGTCGGGTGTATTACTCATCGCTCCCCTTTTCATCGTGCCATGTCTTAATCAAAAGCGAATCGGACTATTGTGTTATGCAATCCCGATTCCAATCATCGCCATCTTGTGGATCCTTGGAATTCCACCGGGGATTCGGTAAACCGCGATTGCAGATGAACCAATGTAACAGCTCCACTATCGACAATACGGACGAACCAAGCGATGCACGCAAGTCGCCGGTCGGCCGCGAATTCAAATCATAGTGTTTTTGCGGCGACTGCGTGATCGCCAGCGTTCTGTCCCAAAACTGGTCACGACCATGGAAGCTGATTTGGCAACAGGAAATCGCAATGGCTTGGCGATCATTACCAAGTATGCAAAGATTCCGCCCAGTCGCATCACTTACCACTATGATGCAGGGACTGAAATGCTTGAACAAATTGAACGCGGCTTGCTCTTCGTGATGGCGTTCTGGAGCGGCACTTCATTCCAATCATTGATAGCGATTACTGAACTGTTGGCAGAACTTGATCCAGATGCGCGGCTTGAATTTGTGATCATTGACACGGACGGTGCAACCGAACTGTCTGATCATCCCAGTTTCAAGAATTGCCTTCATGGTTGCGGCGAGATTGCGTGGATTCGCAAAGGCAACATTGTCGCTACGACGAATATCGGATTCGACCCAAAAGACTACCGCAAGAACACGCAGGAACTCCTGAGTCTCGCGTGACGCGGGGACAGAACAAACCGTTGCCCCAAGCCCGCGATCGGGTGCTTTTGAAATGGAAACCTTCATCGCGCGGGCTGGGTGAACGGTGCCGTTCCCCGACTGAGACCCTTGATCGGCAACAATCGTTTCGGAGTCTGAAAAATTGCATCCAATCGTGCGCCGGGCACTCGCATTCACTGCGACACTGAAATGGGAAAACCCATCAGTGCTTGATACAAGACCTGCAGACGCCGAGATCGTTGCGACTTACGGTACTCCTGGGTACACGGACTACATGGCAATCACGATCGAAATGCAATGGTCGTCCTCCGCTCGCGAACACATTCTCGCTACTTCAAAAACTGCGGAGCGACCTGAGATTGAACGCTTTCTTGATTCACCGACAACGGTCGTGGTAACGTGTAGCCAAACTGATGTAATTCACCATTGTTTTCCCGGCATCGACCTCGACTAATTCAAGCCCAGGTCGGCGGGGAACCATGTGGTGCACCCGAGCACGCGAGCCGAGCGTTTTGGGATGGAGAGTCAACCGCGCGTGCCCTCGTTGTTACACACAAGTTTCAGTAGCTCCGGGGCCGAAGGTTTGCCAGCAAGTGGCGATTAGGTACATCGCTTGAAGGCCAAGCCATACTGTCTGTGGACCAGGCGGACCGGCGTTCTTGCGATTTACATATCCGCCAAGCTGCGCGACCAACTGCGTCATCTCAAGTAACGACGGTGGCTTCTTCGGGAGTGGCTTCCGTTTGACCACTTGCCAAACGCTCTTCCATTCCGCTTCGGTATACAAATGCGAACATGGCTTCTCGGCATGCGTGCGGCTCATCCGACACACATAAAGACTGCGCCATGCCACGATCAAGTACAACGCTAACGCTGGTAAGAACCGATCCATGTGCTCAAAACGTCGTGACTCAATCTTGCAGCCACTCTTGAGCACTTTGAAAAACAATTCGATCATCCAACGTTGTAGGTAGTACTCAATGACTAGTTCGACTTCCTCTCGCGTCGAGATTGGCAAGCTGGTCAGCAACAGCCACTCAATCGGTTCATCGCTCGTGGTTGGTTTCGTTTCTCGAACCAAGACCGCTCGGACTGAAACACCTTCGCGTTTGCCTACGCGTGGATCGTTCAGTGTGATCTCACCGCTGTGCACACTTACCAAAACACTTCGATCACGCCGGTCGGCCCGACTTGGATGGTGCTTGAGGGTTGCACTGCCCCAAGATTCCCGGGCGCGGATGTCAAGCTCACGAGTAAACAATGGTTTGCTTTGACGCAATGCTTCACGCACAGGAATCGATGGATTCGATTTGTTTTCCTTGTTCAAAATGCGGTCGCCATCGCTGCGGATCACCCACTCAAAGTCACTTTGTGATCGGCACAAATCGATGACTTCGGTAATGTCGCTCTCGCGATCAGCCAGCATGACGAGTTGTGTTTTGGGTAAGTGCGATTTGACTTCGGCGCAATGTTTGGCTGTGGTGAGCCAGCGGTAAGTCTCTTTCTCTTCGAAGGGTTTATTCTTGATCTGGATTCGTTTTTCGCTTGAGCCACGCTTGGCCGGTTGGTCTGCTCTGGGTTCGCGCGACCAAGCTTCGGCCGATACGGTTCCTAGCGGTGTGCCGTCGGTTGTGAAGGCATGCAGCAAGTGCAACAACGCTCCGCAACGATTTCCGTTTTGCAGTGGGCCGGCCCCTTCGACTTCCGAGTGGGGGCGCGTCAGGTCCAGTTCGGTCGTGTCTTGGATGAGCAAAGCGACTTTTTGGAGTTTGACTCGGCGGTAGGTGCTTTCGATGTGCGGTGCGATGACACTTTCAAAAGTGACTTTGTCATTATCGAAGAAGCGATAGGCGGCGACCATTTCGGCGCGGTCGTTGCAAGCCGCAGGAATGCTTGCAGTAGAAGCTTGCGAAAGGCTATCGAGCAGTTTTTGAAAGCGTTGTTCGAGTCGTTTATCGAATAGTTCGACGTCTTGAATTTCGTCCATGACCCACTGACTTCTCATGATCATTGACCTCCCTGTCAATTAGCGTCACATTCCCATCCCTGTTTGAAAACATCCCAAAATAATCAGCTTGACCTCGCCAAGCCGAATAGAACAAAATATAGCCTTTAAACTTGTGTGTAACAACAAAGTCGCCGCCGGGTGATTGGTGTCGTTATTTTGCTCTGGCGGCCTTCTGATGCTGACCTCAGATGAATTCCGAAAACGCTGGCTCAGCGATGGCGATTCAGACTCACTTGTCACGTTTCCGACCAACATTCTCATCGATATTGCCATTCCTTATGAATCAAAATCGTTTCTGACGAATGGTGGGTTGCCCGAATCGGCGGCACCATTCCTTGATTTCCGCGTGCCAGATAGTAACGCACTCCAGAATGTCGCCGAAATGTGGCAGCTTCCTCCTGAATACAATCGCTATCGAGTCATTGGCTTCACGGGTTCCGGCGATCCACTTTGCATCGACGAGTCTTTGAGTGGACAGATTGTCTATTTGAACCACGATTTCGATTTCCATCGTGTCCTGATTAATTCATCCGTTCCTCAACTGGCAGAAGCTTTATTGGCATTCCGTCACCTGATCAGCGAGACACAAAGGCGAAATGGCGAAGACGCATATCTTGATGGCGACATTCCACGCGATCTGCAACAATGGCTACTTAGTGAGATCATCCGCATTGATCCAGCCGCAGCGCATGCGGACTGCTTCTGGCCCAAAGAATTGGAAAACATTCGCGGAAGCGCAAAATAACAAAGCGTTGGACGCGGAGCCGCCGATCGCGTCGTTCCTGAAGTCAATGTTAATTGGCGGCGGCCCGGTCAACGCAAACGTTACCCGCATCGGGTCGTAGTCTTATGAACCATGCCCAACCTACTTCTTCTCGCCTCGTGCTTATTGTTGCGGCTCTGATTGCGTTGGTACTCATAGCCATCGTTTCGTTATCGGTTTCGTGGGCTGGGCATTGATGACGGGACGGGTTGCAGACACCAAGGTGTTGCCCGGAAACAAGCTGCCATCTCGAACTGCCCAAACTGTCTCTGCATCGGCGGGTTTGGCTCCAGGCGAACGGATACTTTACTTCTATTCGTCCGCAATGACGCCCGAAGGCGACGGTAATCTGTTGACCGACCAGCGTGTAATATCATACGTTAATGACGGAACTGACGCTTGGTGCGATTCCATTGCGGTTGATGATATTGTGTCGGTACACTTTACGAAGAGCGATAATTGGCTCGATGACTCCACAATTGTCATTACGTCATCCGACGGTTCCGAACTTACGCTGTACGCAAGTAGCGAAGGTGGTGGCGACGATCGTTTCGTAAACGCAATCCGCAGTGCCGCGAAAAAGGACGGCGGGTAACCATCCCGTGCACCGGAGCCGGGCTTGCGGCCGGTTTTGAAATGGTAGCCTTTACACTCCCGGCCCGGTGACGGGCACCGTTATGCGTCAAGTCCGAGGCTCAAAGTTTACACATCCGAACTCTGGCCCCGTAGCTACGCGAGGATCAACATGGTCGTCACGCAGCCACACCGTTTCTGCCACAATTGCGGTTGGCACAAACATCCAAGAACCATCATTCAGGTCGGCCCGCTCAACACGGTCCTGTTTCAATCCATCACAGAACTTCATCCCGATCGACGACACCACCTGCGAAGCATCCTCGTTCCAATGGCGGCAATTCTTGCAGCGTCTTTCGGCATCCCAATTAGACGCATAACAATGCGATGAACGCCGAGTTTGCTCGCTGTCCGGTGTTTCAATCGTTTCTGGTGTTGTCATCTCTTACCTTTTTGTTGACGTTAACAATATGGTCCGCAAACCGGGTTATCGCAGGCGTTACCCGATCGAAGCATGTACGTGAACGCCGTCACTAAACGTAGGCTCGTCCTAATAATCGGGTTCACGCTTATCTTTGCGATTGGTTGGTTTACCATTTCGCTCATTAAAACAATCCGCGAAATTCCTGAAGCCTACGCAGCATGGGACACGGGTACACTTTTGACGACCTACATGGACAAAAACGATGGTAGATGGCCATCAAATTGGGACGATCTTGCTACGGTAATCGATGATGGGCAACCTATGCTCTTTTCACGCTCGGATAGCGATGGCAATCCCATATCGAACAGGGAGTACATTGATAAACTGCGATCAATGATCAAAGTTGACTGGTCGTTTGATCCTGTCCCTGGAACAACCAGTTCCCCTGTCACTCGACCTGACGGCGGCAGTTTTCGGACGGTTTGGGTCGGCGCAGAACCCAATGAAATGGTAAGATCGTTCATCGCTCACCATGCAAACAACTCGGAGCGGACGGGTAACAATCCGATGCAACCGAGCGGCGAAGTTGGACGTTTTGAAGTGGATGATGAACCGTCGCCGCCGGCTGATCGGTAGCGTTATCCGACTGAAGCTGTGTATTTCGTAAACGCCTTCCATAGTGATTAATCCATACTCTTCTCCTTCGATTGCAGCATCTGATCGACCGCAGAATTGCGAACGCGTTCCAATGTGGATTCGTTGGGCGTCTGGCTTCCTTGCTGTCACGGGTGCAATATTCCTGCCATCAGTGTTGTGGATCGTATTCATCCCTGGTGGTATTGTTTGGCTTTTCTGGGTTTTTATTGCCTTCGGAAAGGCATGGGCCAACGTGCCTACCTTCTGGGCGTTCAGTATGTTGTGGAATTTGGGATGGGGGATTATTTTCTACACGCTTCAAGGTCCGAGTTTCAAGCCAATACTAATTCTTTTGCAATGTGGACTAGCTGCCGTTATTTCCGCCTGTGCACTGACACACACGAAAATCATTCGTCTCGGATAACCAAACAATGCACCGGAGCGACAAACGTGTGCTTATTAGAAATGGAACAATTACCGTTGTCGCTCGGTGATTGTTAGACGTTATCGCTTTCAAATCCTCGAATCATGCCGCAACCGAAACTCGATGAAGACTTGGTGCAACGTCTGGCCAAAATAGCGGCACGGCTAGATGGTGGCGACGAACTTGCCGACGCTTCGCTACTTGCCGAGTTCAATGAATGGGCTGGCACGGACATCCCGTTCTCGGAATTCCAGGGAATCTACGGCGCTGAAGAACACATTGATTATGTCCGTCGCGTGTTGACTGATGGGGCAACGGAAGCTTCGCCAGGCTTAGATCGCGAGGACTGGCGACAATGTTTGCAAAGGTGCTTGCCGACCCATGCGACGACGCTTATCTTCAATACGTGTTTTCTACAATCAAGAAGACGTTTGGTGACACACAGATCTCGGATTTGGTGTTTTGGCCGGGCGAATACTTCGGTGACGGCAATAATCATCGAGAACTTACCCCGGAACTCATGGCGGACGCTGTTCTCGAACGCCACGCCAAACGACAATCGCGATAACCAAGCGATGCACGCAAGTTGCCGGTCGGCCGCGAATTTGAATCATAGTTTTTTGGCGGCGACTGCGTGATCGCCAACGTTCGTGCTACGAAGGCTGACGCTCTACCGCACTAAATCCCGCATGAATCCATACCACTCGCCAAATGAACTAACCAGCGACAGCGCGGCATCTAACCCGTTGCATATGCGAATATCTATAGGTTCGGCGATGGGATATGGCGTTTGGCTGTTCGGTACGTTTCTCTTCACACTGATCGTTATGTTTGATTGTCTCGTTGGGACAAAACTGCCCGGTGGTGTGATCTACTTTGTATTCGTTCTCGGACCAATTCTCGGCATCTGTGGTGCGGTAGCAACTAATCACGGAACCCTTGGAAAAATCTCCTTGATCCTTACTACACTCTGTCTTCTACCGATCCAATTCATTATCATCGGAATGGTGCTAATTGCGACGACAGGGCTCGAGGGAACTCAATAATGCTCTGACTTGACGAAGACAGCACGAACCAACCGTTGCACCAAAGCCCGCGGTCGGGTGCTTTTGAAATGGAGACCTTCATCGCGCGGGCTGGGTGAACGGAGTCGTTCTGCAAGATAGCTGGCCAAATGAATACTAGGACACTAATTCCGGTAACTTTGCTGGCCTGTTTATTGTCATATGCTGCAATATCTTATCGGTCTGTTCGACCATATGAGACACTCCACAACGGCATGAAAGGAAGCGCAAACTCAACAACAATCATTACACCTATTGCGTGTCGTGGACCATCCTCTCCGACCGTTTTAATCGGTGAGGCGACGTGCTTGCAGATCCCGTACTTAGATGGTGAAAATCTACCATTTGTCATTTTCGTTGACCATTACGAGCACTCTGTCATCTCGATTGACGGGCAGGTTACATTTCCTAAAGAGCAATCAGATTCAATCTCATCTTTAACGTCGCTTGTTGTCGATGGCCAAACGTTTCAAATCCTTTATTCAATCTCGGATTCGCTTACCGCCAATGCAAAAGAAAATTTCTCATTGAATGGAACAGACTACAGTCTTTCGTCGGGGCGCATTTTTAGGATGCGTATTGATTCGCACGGTATTGCTGCCGTGGCGCAATTAGATCAAACTGCATCGAGAGAAATCTTCGGCAATGCGAAAACATTTACTGCGATGGCTAAACCAGTAATTGATTGGGCTCGCGCTACATCAAACAACTAAAACATGCCTGCAGAACAATGCGTTGCACCGAAGTGGCACTCAGGTGCGTTTTTTAGCCTAATGGCGTTCACCGGTGCCACTCGGTGAACGCGGTCGTTCGTCCGGCAAGAAGACATACTGAACACCATACCTAAAGCCACATCGCATGGACTCAACGAACAGCACCAACCCCTACGCACCACCGCTGTCAATCGAACGTTACCGCTTGTTCGGAACGCCAATGGATTTGCACCTGCGCGGAATCGCGACGGCAATTTGCTATCCGCTTGCTATCTTGCTCTACAAGTGGGACCCAACTGTACACGATGCCTCAATCGACATTCTCGCGAAGGTGATGATGTGGTCGGGTGTATTACTCATCGCTCCCCTTTTCATCGTGCCATGTCTTAATCAAAAGCGAATCGGACTATTGTGTTATGCAATCCCGATTCCAATCATCGCCATCTTGTGGATCCTTGGAATTCCACCGGGGATTCGGTAAACCGCGATTGCAGATGAACCAATGTAACAGCTCCACTATCGACAATACGGACGAACCAAGCGATGCACGCAAGTCGCCGGTCGGCCGCGAATTCAAATCATAGTGTTTTTGCGGCGACTGCGTGATCGCCAGCGTTATCAGGTCCAACAACATTTTTGCATTTCATGAAATATGATCGACGGGACTGAAACAATTTACCAACGAATTGCAGATGGTGCTGTTACCTCCCTTCCGGAAGACTGGAAAACAGCACAAATTGAAGCGGTGTTCTATTCAGACAGCATTGACTACTTTTGTGAATACACTACGGCATCTGGTAAGAGTGTAGACTTTGAGATCACAATGGACGTTACACGTGCATTCAGAGAGCTCCGAAGCAAATACAGGAACGCAGAAGTACCTTTGTGGGGACAGGCTAAATTTGAATTGCATAACGACGGCAAATTCACTATCAAGTGGGGTTATGATAATTGCGATGAGAATGGAGACACTGTTTGGAACGCGACAGAATGGCATCAGCGTTTGGAGAAACGCAGGAATCGTCATAACCATGGCTAGCGTTATAATATTGACGGATAACTAGTGGATGCACCGAAGTGGCGATGCGGTGGGAATTTGAAATGGTGGGTTTACCTTCGCCACTCGGTGATCCTTGTGTTATTTGGCTAAAACCTGAGAAACATGCGAATTGCTCTAATCCTACTGATTCTTGCTCAACTGCCGGCGTCCGCGTTCGCCCAGCAGGCGAATCCGGCTGAGCGGTGGGATCGTGCCGTTTGTCTCTTCACGGAAAAGAAGAAATCCGATGGGAATCGCGGGTATGCGTCTGCGTTTCTGGTCAAAAAGTCAAATGACCTTTTCCTCGTAACGGCATTGCACGCGGCAAAAGACACCGACGGCCTGTCGAAGTTGCTCTTCAGAAATCGTAGTTCGGAATCGAAATGGGCAACTCTCGATGTGGTCGCTGATTGCAAGGCAAATCCTTGGCGTTCATACCAAAACTCTGACATCGCGGTTGCGAAGCTTAATCTTCAAGAAGAGAAATCACGAGCCGCGTATCTTGATCTCGACGCGTTGGCAATCGACTACGAGAGCATTCCGCTGGACACTCTAATGAGGACAACGGAGATTGAAATTACTGGATTTCCAATTGGGATAGGCTCAGTACCGCCAATTTCGTCTCTTGCAATGAAAGGCTCAATAACGTCCCGCGAAATGATGGCAGACGCTCAATGGGGAGCTGAGCCTGTTATTTATGCTGTTCCAGTTGTTGGAGCTGGATGTAGCGGCGGCCCCGTATTCAAATCCTCCGATGATGTGACGCAATGTGACCTTGTCGGTATGTATATTGGAATGGCATACGATCCAACAGGTGTAAAACTGAGCAAGATCGTCCCATCGCGAATAATTCGTCTCGCGATTGATGCCTTCGAACCGTCAAACGCTGAAACTGCCAAATAACCATCCGATGCACCCGAGTCGCCGAGTCGGGCGTTTTGACAATGGAAGATCTCTCGCGGCGACCCTCGTTGTTACACACAAGTTTCAGTAGCTCCGGGGCCGAAGGTTTGCCAGCAAGTGGCGATGAGGTACATCGCTTGAAGGCCAAGCCATACTGTCTGTGGACCAGGCGGACCGGCGTTCTTGCGATTTACATATCCGCCAAGCTGCGCGACCAACTGCGTCATCTCAAGTAACGACGGTGGCTTCTTCGGGAGTGGCTTCCGTTTGACCACTTGCCAAACGCTCTTCCATTCCGCTTCGGTATACAAATGCGAACATGGCTTCTCGGCATGCGTGCGGCTCATCCGACACACATAAAGACTGCGCCATGCCACGATCAAGTACAACGCTAACGCTGGTAAGAACCGATCCATGTGCTCAAAACGTCGTGACTCAATCTTGCAGCCACTCTTGAGCACTTTGAAAAACAATTCGATCATCCAACGTTGTAGGTAGTACTCAATGACTAGTTCGACTTCCTCTCGCGTCGAGATTGGCAAGCTGGTCAGCAACAGCCACTCAATCGGTTCATCGCTCGTGGTTGGTTTCGTTTCTCGAACCAAGACCGCTCGGACTGAAACACCTTCGCGTTTGCCTACACGTGGATCGTTCAGTGTGATCTCACCGCTGTGCACACTTACCAAAACACTTCGATCACGCCGGTCGGCCCGACTTGGATGGTGCTTGAGGGTTGCACTGCCCCAAGATTCCCGGGCGCGGATGTCAAGCTCACGAGTAAACAATGGTTTGCTTTGACGCAATGCTTCACGCACAGGAATCGATGGATTCGATTTGTTTTCCTTGTTCAAAATGCGGTCGCCATCGCTGCGGATCACCCACTCAAAATCACTTTGTGATCGGCACAAATCGATGACTTCGGTGATGTCGCTCTCGCGATCAGCCAGCATCACGAGTTGTGTTTTGGGTAAGTGCGATCTGACTTCGGCGCAATGTTTGGCTGTGGTGAGCCAGCGGTAAGTCTCTTTCTCTTCGAAGGGTTTATGCTTGATCTGGATTCGTTTTTCGCTTGAGCCACGCTTGGCCGGTTGGTCCGCTCTGGGTTCGCGCGACCAAACTTCGGCCGATACGGTTCCTAAGGGTGTGCCGTCGGTTGTGAAGGCATGCAGCAAGTGCAGCAACGCTCCACAACGATTTCCGTTTTGCAGTGGCCCGGCCCCTTTGACTTCCGAGTGGGGGCGCGTCAGGTCCAGTTCGGTCGTGTCTTGGATGAGCAAAGCGACTTTTTGGAGTTTGACTCGGCGGTAGGTGCTTTCGATGTGCGGTGCGATGACACTTTCAAAACTGACTTTGTCATTATCGAAGAAGCGATAGGCGGCGACCATTTCGGCGCGGTCGTTGCAAGCCGCAGGAATGCTTGCAGTAGAAGCTTGCGAAAGGCTATCGAGCAGTTTTTGAAAGCGTTGTTCGAGTCGTTTATCGAATAGTTCGACGTCTTGAATTTCGTCCATGACCCACTGACTTCTCATGATCATTGACCTCCCTGTCAATTAGCGTCACATTCCCATCCCTGTTTGAAAACATCCCAAAATAATCAGCTTGACCTCGCCAAGCCGAATAGAACAAAATATAGCCTTTAAACTTGTGTGTAACAACAAAGCGGCGACCGGGTGATCGGTAACGTTCGTCTTGAAACCATGCAGATACTGAAAATCGTTGTCAAAGTCTTGATTGCATGCATGGCACTTGCCATCATCAACGGCTCAATGGCCGATTCTGCTCCGCGGCTTGTGGGAAGGCAGAGACACTTGTATTACTTGACTACCTTCGGATCCGTCGCGTTGCTACACCTGTTGATTTGGCAGTTCATCGTTGGCAATTCAGCTATAGTAGGGCGTGATCCAAAATCGTTCATTGAACTCGGCAGATCAAAAACGTTCTATTCTGGAACAACGGCTTTCGGATACATTGTCTTAGCTACACATTGTTTGCGGCTCGCAGGCTACCCACCATTTCCCCCGACGGCCTCTTTGGTCGATGGAAGATCGCTAATTTATGGACTCACTACAGGACTAACCTTGATTGGCATCGGAATGGCTGCGAGATTACGACTATTGCTTCAGACTTCGGTCAATTCCGGAGCGAAGTAGTATAGAATGAAGCGGGTTTACCAAGAACAACTCGTTCGAGTGTATCGCAATTAGAGACGAACAAAGTGGTGCACCGAAGTCGCCGCCGTCGCGTTGCTGACTTTTAGAAACGTGGTCTCCGGCGACATCGGTGACCACTGGCGTTCGTCGGGAAGAACATGAGGCGAAAACCTCCATTGGCCCCACTTACGATCAACAGCTTTCGAATAGCAGCGCCCATTCAACCTCCAAGCCATCGCAATTAACAAATGCTACGTCTAGTAATACTTGCAATCACGAAGCTGTTAGGAACGCTACTTTTTCTGAGCGGTCTTTATCTAATTCTGATATCATTGGCTTCTGGCAATATCCCTGACCGTCCTGTCCTCGTTGGATACGGCATTACAATCGGTGGGTGGATTTTGGCTGGATTAGGGGCAGCGATTTTTGGATACAGTCCAAAGAAAAAGCAACCTGAAGCAACAAGCGTTTGACCTGAACTTGTACAATCGACGAACAAAGCGATGGACGCGAAGGCCGCGAGCGGCCGTGAATGACTTGCGTTGAGTCAACTTACGCGGCCTCGGTCATCGCGGACGTTATGCCGCAAATGACTGATACAAACACGATGGAATCTTGCTCACACGATGCGCATTCAGTTGCCGAGCGCGCGGCGGAGATCATGCGGCGAGAGCCACGAACCGAAAAGACTCCGGCGATCCTGGCGTCGTTTGCGCATCCCCTTAATTACCGGCATCCCCTCGACACAATCCCGCATGAGCGCATCGCAGCGGCGCATGGCACGAATTTCGCGACCGTCGTGCAGGCGCTGCGCAATGCGAACGGACAACTTGTGCCCCAACCTCGACTGCCTGAATTGGGCATTGAGCTCCGTACTGGTGAAACTGCGATGTCCAACGGTGCGACCGTGCAAGGCCCACCCTTCGTATCGGCAGGGCGACTCCAGGCTGGACTGCACATGGCCAAACACTATGCCTTGATAGAAACGGGCCACGGTTCCCACTTCTGGGGAGTGCCCAATCGCAATGTGCTCTCGGAAGCGAGCAACATCCCGGTCATCGTCATCGGTGAGATTGTAGATCCTGAGGGGAGAGGAAAAGCGAATCACGAAGAGTATTATGTCAGGAACCCCATTTGGGTCGACAACCTTCCTGAGGACCACCCCTGGTACGGATGGACCTATGAGCAAGTTGGCACGATTATGGACGCGATGCAGATTCAAGCCGAGCGGGTAAATACTCGCATGTTGCTGGTGTGGGACCCGGAATCAAAGGGCCGGGACGAGACGTACCGCGAAGTCATGAAGGACGTGATTGCGATGATCTCCGCTGAACAAGAGATTGACTACGCGGATGTGCCTGTGCGTATGGTGAAGGAGTTGACGGAGACACAGATGAATTGCTTGACGGCCGACGATGTAAGAGGATTGCTTGCAATCGAGCAGGCGCAAACTCGGAATCGGCATACCAATGCGATGCACCGAAGTCGCGGAGCGGCCGCTTCCTGATGGTGAGTTTACTTGCCGCGACATCGGTGATCGCGAGCGTTATCCGTTAAAACTAAAGGCAACTCCAATGAACCAAAAGCCTGATCCCTTTTCCGTCCGCAAGCTCGCTAATGGAAAATGGGAGGTGCTAATTAAGGACGACGATTCGCTTTCATGCAACTCGGAAGCGGACGCGATGATTATTGCGTCCGCTCCTATTTATGAATACGAATCTCTCAATCGAATACGTACTGGACCAGACTTCGCCAACGAACTGGAACAACTCGCTAATGCTCTCGAAAAAAACGGACTTCGATACGGTGCCGGATTCTTTCGTGATAGCGCAGAGCAAGCTAGAACATAGACAGATTACTACTCTTGAAGAACACTTTCGCCGATTGGCTGCTCATGCTCGACGACCGATACCGCCACATCCACTTTTACCTGCCTTCTATAAATGTTCGTCTGAGCCTTCAGCGCAGCCTTTTGATGCGTTTCTGCCTCAACAATCACTGTATCGTGTGTCGTCTCTGTGATACTTACAGCCCACTTTTTCATAACAAAAACTCCAAAAACGGATAACCATGCGTTGGACCGAAGTTGCGGGTCCGCCGCCATTTTCTAAAAAGTCAACCGCCGCAACTCGGTCAACGCTAACGTTCGCCAAAGTAATAGTGCCTGCTCATGAGTTCGCTGTATTGGATGACTCTCGCTGCTTTTTGCCTGCTCATTGGAGCCTATCCGCTTATATACCTGTTGGCCGATGGCAAGATTGGCCTGCTTCAAACAAAATCCGATCAACTCGTGAACGATGCGTGGTGGTGGCGGCTGGGATTCTATACACACATAGTCTGTGGCGGAGTCGCACTATCAGTTGGCTGGTCGCAGTTCGTTAAGTCGTGGCGAGAACGCTACTTGAAATGGCATAGAGTAATCGGGAAATTGTACGTTCTTATGGTCTGCGTGAGTGGCTTGGCGGCCATTGGTATTTCGCCTCAGACATCCACAGGCTGGATTGCCGGTTTAGGCTTTGGCAGCTTGGGAGTGATTTGGGTGTTCGTGACGTTGCAGGCATACAAAAGTATTCGGCAAAGAAATGTGCATCGGCACCAGAGGATGATGGTCTACAGCTACAGTGCTTGCTTCGCAGCTGTGACCTTGCGATTTTGGTTGCCTTTGCTGACCGGTGTAATTCGCCTCGATTTTGCCGTTGCCTACCCGATTGTGGCATGGCTCTGCTGGGTGCCAAACCTCGTCGTCGCTTATTCAATCAATTCAAGATCTTTAACGAACGCACCGGAGTTGTTGCTGCGTTCGCCAGCAGTAATGGGCAGCACGGACAAAAGCTGAGTCGTCAAACCTATATTCGGCGAACAAAGCGTTGGACGCGGAGCCGCCGATTGCGTCGTTCCTGAAGTCAATGTTGATTGGCGGCGGCCCGGTCAACGCCGCCGTTATTTGGCTCAACTCATCAGTCGTAAATTCGAAGGGTGTACCCGATCATCAAACGTAAACTTCAGTTCGACACCCTTGAAGAGGCGGTTCTTGATGCTGAACGATTGCTCCAAACCGGTTACGTGATGACCGGAAATTGGGATTTAACTCAGTGCTGCAATCATATGGCAAAAGTGATGCTCTATCCGATTGACGGTTTCCCGCGTTTCCCACTGCACATGAAGATTGCCACGGGGATAATGCGATTCACTATCGCACCGGTCATGTTGAACCGTATTCTGCGTACCAATCAATGGCCCGAGCGAGTTCCGACAGATACCGAGTCTCTTCCCGTCGAAACTGGACGTGATCAACCCGCTGTTGAAGAATTCCGTTCTGCTGTGAATCGACTGCTAAACTTTAATGGTCCGTGGAAGACATCGCCGTTGTTTGGCCTGTTGGGGAAGGATCAACTAATACATTTGCACAGAATACACACCGCACATCACCTCGGGTTCCTTGTACCAAAATCCGATACAGCCAAATAACCATCGCGTGCACCGGAGCACGCGAGCCAGCGTTTTTGAAATTGAAAATCTTTCGCGCGTGCCCGGTTACGCGTGTCGTTATTTGGCAAAAGCAAAACCTACTGCGTACGGAGACACACGATGCGATACATGCAAAGACCTTTTCTCCTTATCTGCCTGGCTCTATTCGCAGTAATTTCTGTTGCCTACGCAGCAACTCCTGCGTCAATCACCAACGGAGACTCCTACCATCTTTACACCCAAGCGTTGACTTCGACGGACGCCGGTGTCGTCGTTGTCCCCTCCCGATTCAAATGGAGCATCGAAACAAGTTGGAGCGGCATTGACGCGCAGGGCAAAGACTTGCCTGACACTCGTGTGATGATGCGCCTCTATGACCCCGATCACAACTTCACGGCGTTTACGGCGCAAATGGATTTGGACAACGCAGAGAACCTACAAAGACAACTCGCAGATATCATCGCGAAGAAGCGGCAGAATCCTGACTATCAACATCGACCACAACTGTACGATCCCAGTATGATTCCAACTGGACGAATCACTGGCGTTGGCGATAACGGGCAAGCCACGATCGAATTTGAGAGCGGAAAAGCCAAATAACAAAGCGTTGCACCGGAGTTGCGGCCGGTGGGTTTTCTGTTTTTCGAGCATCCACCGGCCGCAACCCTCGTTGTTACACACAAGTTTCAGTAGCTCCGGGGCCGAAGGTTTGCCAGCAAGTGGCGATTAGGTACATCGCTTGAAGGCCAAGCCATACTGTCTGTGGACCAGGCGGACCGGCGTTCTTGCGATTTACATATCCGCCAAGCTGCGCGACCAACTGCGTCATCTCAAGTAACGTCGGTGGCTTCTTCGGGAGTGGCTTCCGTTTGACCACTTGCCAAACGCTCTTCCATTCCGCTTCGGTATACAAATGCGAACATGGCTTCTCGGCATGCGTGCGGCTCATCCGACACACATAAAGACTGCGCCATGCCACGATCAAGTACAACGCTAACGCTGGTAAGAACCGATCCATGTGCTCAAAACGTCGTGACTCAATCTTGCAGCCACTCTTGAGCACTTTGAAAAACAATTCGATCATCCAACGTTGTAGGTAGTACTCAATGACTAGTTCGACTTCCTCTCGCGTCGAGATTGGCAAGCTGGTCAGCAACAGCCACTCAATCGGTTCATCGCTCGTGGTTGGTTTCGTTTCTCGAACCAAGACCGCTCGGACTGAAACACCTTCGCGTTTGCCTACACGTGGATCGTTCAGTGTGATCTCACCGCTGTGCACACTTACCAAAACACTTCGATCACGCCGGTCGGCCCGACTTGGATGGTGCTTGAGGGTTGCACTGCCCCAAGATTCCCGGGCGCGGATGTCAAGCTCACGAGTAAACAATGGTTTGCTTTGACGCAATGCTTCACGCACAGGAATCGATGGATTCGCTTTGTTTTCCTTGTTCAAAATGCGGTCGCCATCGCTGCGGATCACCCACTCAAAGTCACTTTGTGATCGGCACAAATCGATGACTTCGGTAATGTCGCTCTCGCGATCAGCCAGCATGACGAGTTGTGTTTTGGGTAAGTGCGATTTGACTTCGGCGCAATGTTTGGCTGTGGTGAGCCAGCGGTAAGTCTCTTTCTCTTCGAAGGGTTTATTCTTGATCTGGATTCGTTTTTCGCTTGAGCCACGCTTGGCCGGTTGGTCTGCTCTGGGTTCGCGCGACCAAGCTTCGGCCGATACGGTTCCTAGCGGTGTGCCGTCGGTTGTGAAGGCATGCAGCAAGTGCAACAACGCTCCGCAACGATTTCCGTTTTGCAGTGGGCCGGCCCCTTCGACTTCCGAGTGGGGGCGCGTCAGGTCCAGTTCGGTCGTGTCTTGGATGAGCAAAGCGACTTTTTGGAGTTTGACTCGGCGGTAGGTGCTTTCGATGTGCGGTGCGATGACACTTTCAAAAGTGACTTTGTCATTATCGAAGAAGCGATAGGCGGCGACCATTTCGGCGCGGTCGTTGCAAGCCGCAGGAATGCTTGCAGTAGAAGCTTGCGAAAGGCTATCGAGCAGTTTTTGAAAGCGTTGTTCGAGTCGTTTATCGAATAGTTCGACGTCTTGAATTTCGTCCATGACCCACTGACTTCTCATGATCATTGACCTCCCTGTCAATTAGCGTCACATTCCCATCCCTGTTTGAAAACATCCCAAAATAATCAGCTTGACCTCGCCAAGCCGAATAGAACAAAATATAGCCTTTAAACTTGTGTGTAACAACAAAGCCGCAACCCGGTGAACGCTGTCGTTCGCCTACCAACGTGACGAGCTTTCGTGACAACAATTCTCATCCAACATGTTCATACACTCTGGACCAAGCGTTCGCGTGGCAGTGACGGAGCTCGACGTCGAAACGGTGTTCCGCATGCTGTAGCTTTGCCGCCGCAATGCGTACGCAATTCACGATGGATTCTACATTTAGCGACCTATTCCGAATGGGAACAGTTTGATCGCTCGGACCGGTGCGTTTATGCGGAAGACTTCAAGCAGTTGGGAATTCGTGATCTCGATTTCCAGCCTCAGGATGATGGGGTAGTGGTCCGCTATCATCGCGACTGCAACAACGCCGCTAGAACTTCGCCACTTCCATTCACTGACCTTCCGAAGATTGACCGAAACCATTGGATTCAACTTCGCTACAATGGTCGGTACGTGCACCGTACCACTGGCAATTGGTGGTACGAACAATCGTGTTACAATATCGGGTGGTTCGACTCGTTTGCCGAGGATGTGTTCCTTTCGACTGAACCAATCAATCGGTTCGAAGAGATCGCCACGCTTCATTGACTCGAACAATCGGCGAACATCTACATGGCCTTTGAAGTCAAGTAGTACGTACGGGTAGACACGGTAAAAGTTGCCATTTTTTTGTAGCTTGGTTTCGTGAGTTCCCTTTCGCCTTCGCCCTTCACTCACAGTTGCGTTGGTGAAGGGCGAAGGCGGAAGGGAACGGACCAACTCGAATCAGTTCCGAATTTTCTATCACTCAGATCGAAACGGTTGTTCTTGTTCCCTTTTGTCGAGCTCGGAGCTTGCACTCTGTCACCCGACCCCTTTGGCTACGGTACTGGCTTGGCTTTTCCTGGGGGGAGTCCACTCGCGGGCCGAGCTGATGCTAGCGGTTGTCTTGCGCGTTTCCTTGTCGCTGAACTGCCCCGCTCGCCGCAGCGAGTCGGAACACGTGCTTCCCAGCAAGGCGGTTGCGTTCAAACATCTACCGGTGCTCTGCCAAACAACGCCGTGAAGCATTGCTCGGTGTCGGTCTGCGGCTGCTCCGAGGAGCTTACCACATTTCAATTGACCGACCGCATAGAAACTCATTCTGACCTGCTCGCTGCTATTCAATAGGGTTGGCTTTCCGGCCACGCACGCTCTTTACGAGTCACGCAGACGCGGTTCCAGTTCGGGTTCAGCTAGTCGCTCAGGTGCAACGTTTGCCTCAGTTCGGTGGAGTACTCCTAGTCTTCTGGATAGTTCTACTGGTTGGTTCTCTTCTGTAAGTAAAACGCTTCGCCAAGCCTCCAATCAATGCGCGTAAGCTCGAAACATGCGTCCGAGGAAAGCCTTTCAGGTCAGGCGGCTCCTCAGGGAGCCTCTGCCTACAACGACGGGTTCTTTCGCAGCTCTCTTAAAACGGCTCTGTTTCCTAGTGGCTTAGTTCGCCGGCCTGGCTAGCTTGGCGAAGCGAGTTCTCTTGTGTGTTAGGTTCCTATCATTAAGGTGGTGTGTAAAACAAAGCTGCTTCGTTGATTTTTAGCTGAGTAAGCGGTTGAGGTCGAAGACTTGACGACGTCTAAGCATAAAGTAGACGGCCCGACCAAGCTTGACGGCCAAGATCGAGTTGGCTCGAGCCACTCCGTGCTTGCGTTCGATTCGCTGGCAGAAGGCTTTCACTTCTGGCGACTGGCGTTTGATCAGCGGTACAATTTCGCTGAACGCCCATTTGAGATACGCGTTGCCAATCTTGCGACCGGGCGAACCGTAGTTCTTGCCTGCCGAAGTATGCTGACCGCGAACCAGCCGAGCATAGGAGAGGAACTTCCCGACTTCACCAAAGCGTCGGATGTTGTGGATCTCGTAGAGGATCGTCATCGCGATAATGCGTCCAACGCCGGGGATTGTTTGTAGCAAGAAGAAGTTGTTAGGGTCGTGAACTTTGGCAGACCGCTCGAGGAAGACTTCCAGGCGTTTGATGTGTTGATCGTAGTCGTGAAGCAGTCCTAGGTCGGTTTCGACGGAGAAGTGCAGTGAGGGATCGGTGAAGGCATCGGCGACTCCGGCGCGGTTACTTGCATACTGGAGCTTTTTGGTCGGTGGCAAGTTGGCTTGATGATGCAGGTGGGTTAAGTGCGTGAGCGTTTCGCCTCGGCGGCGTACCAGATGCATGCGTCGCCGCAGCAGATCACGAGTGCTGCGCCAGGCGGCGGGATAAGCGTAGGCGACGGCAAAGTTTCCACCGCGAAGCAGGTAGGCGAGTTTTTCGGAATCGATCGCATCGTTTTTGACTTTGCCGGCATGGATAGCGCGTAGATAGAGGGCGTGGCCCAGTACAAAATGGATGCGTTGAGCTTCGCACAGGTCGCAGAGCCAGTACCAGTTGAAGGTCGATTCGCATCCGATGACGAGGTTGGAGCGAAAGGGCAGTAGTTTTTCGAGGAAGGTGGCGGTATCGCGGGTATGGAAGTTCGCGTGGAGTCGTTTTTCTCCTTGGGAATCGACGACGCAGGCGTACATACTGTTGGCGTGTAGGTCGATTCCGCAGTAGAATTGATGCTGATTTTGATAGAATTTCATCGTGAGTGTCTTCTTGGGTTGAGGGTGAAACAGTTTTAGCCAGCGATAGATTTCGCTTTGGAGTGTAAGCTCCATTGACGAACGTTTTACAGCTCCGACTGTAATGGAAAAACTGCCTCACCCAAGGAGGCCATGATGAGTATCAGAATGTTGGACCGAAGCCCCCGACGGTGCGTTTCGAAATGGAAGCCTTGTTGGCGGGGGCTCGGTCAACATGGACGTTATCCGACTGATGACTGTCGCATGCTACTGACGCAGAGCGTTTTTTCAATCGCGACGAGAATGGTGATGAGCTCGAGCGTATTTGCCGTACTTTCACATTTTGCTGCGAAGATTCGAAGGCACTCAACGAATACCCAGAGAGTGATCGCTTCCTTTTTGGTTGCCGCTGCTTCAATAGGTCAGAGTCAAGAAAACCGATGAAAGTTCGCTTTAAAAAGTGGTTGGGCAGGTTCACCAAGGCAATATTTGCATTACTTTCGCTCAGCGGCACGGCGATTCTTGTTTGGTGGTGGCTTCAGCCGCCGTTTCCTGAGAATAGGCCTGAATTACAGGAGGAACGCGTTGCATCCGAGGGCTACGAGCCCGTCGTGCGTGAAGCCACTAAAACTCTGAGCGAGGTTGCCGTCGAGCTTGGATTGCCATCCGTCTCGATTGCGGTATGTGTCGGCGGAGAAGTAAAGTGGGCGGCCGCATTCGGTATTAGTGATCTATCAAGTGGCCGCAAAGCTGACCTTCGAACTTTGTATCGAACCGGTAGTGTTGCCAAGGCAATGACCGGATTTGCCGCTGCTCAACTTGTCCGAAAGGGCGACCTGGAGCTTGACGCAAGCGTACATCAGTATCTCACCGATTATCCTGAGAAGCGATGGGATCTTACATTGCGTCAATTGGGTTCGCACACCGGTGGCGTACGGCATTACGCCAAGCCTGGAGAATCGGGTTTCGCAGCAGAACAGTTCTCCAAGCATCACTACGCTTCGGCAAATGAAGCTCTCAATATCTTCAACAGCGATCCACTCGCGTACGAACCCGGAACGGAATTTTTGTATTCTACGCATGGTTTTACACTGCTGAGTGCCGCAATGGAGAAGGCCACGGCATTAGAGTATCCTGACCTGATGGAGGAAATTGTTTGGGGACCTCTGCAAATGCATGACACTGATATTGACGACTTCAGAAAACGAAATGTCAAACGTGCGGTTCCCTATATGTCGATAGGCGGACGTGCGATTTATATCGAGGGCCCCAACCCAAGCTATAAGTGGGCGGGAGGCGGACTGCTCTCAACGCCGACGGATCTTGTCCGGTTGGGCAACGCCATGCTCTCCGAGGAATTTTTGAGTGAAGAACAGCGGAACGATTGTTTTACTCCTCGGCCTCTGGCTAACGGATCGGACAATCCGCAGGGCTACGCTCTTGGCTGGCGTAATGAAACACAGATCGACTTGATTGGATCTTCAGAGCCACTCTCTGTAATGCATCACGGGGGTGAGTCTCCGGGTGGATCTAGCTTTGTCTTGTTGATTCCAGACGCAGAAGTTTGTGCTGCCGTGATGACAAACGTCTCTCTGGCGGATTCATGGCCACTACGAGAAGCCTTATACAAAATTTCCGGTAGGTTTCGTCGCGTTGCAATAGAAGCTCTGTAGGTGGCGTTGCCTACTTTTTAAGTTTGAATTCACACGGGCGGATCTCCAGGAACATCACCAGCTTCCCACCCATGAGCGGGGTGAATTGCGTTAAGATGGAAAGGATGCGGCAACGGGCGAATGTTCCTCCACTGCCACCCCGAAGCGCAGCGTTGTAAGCCTGATAACAATGACATGCACCGGAGCCGGGCTTGCACGCGTTTTCAGGTGGTTGCTTTAACACTCCCGACCCGGTGATGCCGGACGTTATGCCCTCAATGTTTAGCCACTTCCCGAACATTCGACCTTCGAACCCAAACAGATTCCCCCGTTATCGCAATGCCAACCACAGACTGAAACAATGACCACGCAACACGCAAGCGAGCAACAACGCCATGAGTAGTGAATCTGAAAACATCGTATCTGGTGTTCGGGTCTCCGTTGTCGGCAAGGGCGGCCGCGACTTCTTCGGGATGCTTGATTCGTCTGGTATTCAATACATTCGAAAACGTCCACCAATGGGCGTTCCGATGGCCGGTGCTGATACTGCCGTCATCGCCGCTGCTATGATCGGAGCCTTTGCCCAAATCATTGCCGCTTGGATTACGTCTCGCCCATCCAGAAAAACTACTGTTACTCATATTGATCGCTCCATAACTGAAATTACCGTTATAATGAATCCAACTGACATCAACAAAACTCTTGATACTGCGTTTAGGGTGATGGTGTTCGATACCGACCCGCCTGAAGACCAGCCAGACAAGCAGGCATAACACACAGTTGCACTTAAGCCGCCGGGCGTGCGTTTTTGAAATGGATACCGTTCACCGGCGGCTAGGTGAACGGTGGCGTTCTGTTGCTTGAGGACCCATGAGGCGCAAACGCTTGAAACATGCCGCGGATACTTTGTGTCACATGTTTTGCGGATGGCGTCTTGCCAATTCCTATTCCGACCTCGAAACGCTTGGTTCGGGAACTCTTGAGATTGACGCACTTTCCGGCGATGCGAGATTCAACGGCTCTGCGATTGGACCACTAAATATTGCTGGCGAACTTCAAGCATGGCTACAGCACGATTGTGAAAACAACAATATTCCACTTTCGGGTATTCTTCACGCTCGACTCATTGCCGAACTTGATCTTACAGAAACCGCATGGAAAAACAGATCGACGAACGCTCATTGGTTTGATGAAAATGGCGGGAAAATTGATTGGCGTCAAATCAAACGATGTGTGATAAACTGTCGCTCATCAATCAAGACGGCTGAACACGAATATGATTCCGTTTACGATGACATCGAGGAATGGCCTGAAGGATTTCCTGGGGCGAACTGACACTTGAACAATCGCAACAGAACAACGCGATGCACACGAAGCGGCCGATCGCGCGGTTTGCCAATGGAGAGCGTGTCTCCGGCGGCTCGGTGATCGCCAGCGTTCGTCGGTCAACCGTTACTGCTGATGTTGCGCTTGCAACTTCCATGCTCGACGAGACTGACCTTCAT
Source organism: Njordella aestuarii (assembly GCF_056494165.1). NCBI lineage: Bacteria > Pseudomonadati > Planctomycetota > Planctomycetia > Pirellulales > Pirellulaceae > Njordella > Njordella aestuarii. Next base: position 2,941,901 of record NZ_CM151397.1, on the reverse strand, counting down.
TGCAAATGAACTTGCAACGCGCGGACGACGGATGCTTCGGTATGGACCACATTGGATCTGAAAACCGACCTGAGTTGCAATCAATGCACGCTGACGATCGTGATCGCAAAACGACGCGCGGATGACCTCCAATAATCGACCAGCGCCGCAAAAAGTTGCTCTGACCTTCATTGGACGCTACACTAACCATTCAATCGTCGGACTCTTCGGTCACGTAAGGCCGCAGCCCAGAAACAAAAAAAGACCGACGAACAACAAAATGCACCGAAGTCGCAAGTAAGGTCATCGCCTAATGGTCGCTCAATCCCTTGCGACTCGGTGATTTTAGACCGTTATGCCCATGAGCACATCACGCCCCGAGATTTGCGATCATCCATTGATCCAAGCGGATGATCTCCGCTTTTACCTCTCCGATCGTCTACGTGATGGCAACATCGACTTGTATTCGGCATTTCTACTCGCACACGAGGCGCTCCGGATCGGCCGCAACGGATATCTACAACCAGCTTGGAACTACAATCTATCAATATCGGGCTTGCTAAGAATATTCATGCACTGCCTAACCGCACGTGCTTTTCGCGCCGATAGAATGGCAACGATCGCCGAAGATTGGCTGGTCAATGATGCTTCCCACTTACAAGAACACCGCCCACATTTCTTCACCGATCGACTGTCGGATGGGCGTGCGTTGATCACCGATGGTGCGTTTTTGGAATCGTTGTCCGAAATGCGCGAACAATATGATTCACTGAATGATGACGAAGGCCCGTTTCACGTCGAGGTCTTCCCATGGCACTACGCCGCCCCTGAACGCGAATTACTGATGTCGGATTCGCAGGCCAAATTTCGCAACACCACTTCCGTTGATCCCGAGATCGAGGACTTGATTGTTGATCTGTGCGGCGGACAATGGGCATAACAAACCGGTGCCCCCCAGTCGCGTTGGTTGCCGCATTTTGAAGTCACGATCACTCACGCGACTGGGTGACCTTCGTCATTCGTCGATCAACACTTGAGATACGCAATTAGGACCGATGAATGATGGCAATCGAACGATGACTGTCCCTGAGTTAATTGCACAGTACTGTGGTGGCGCACGCGAATTCATTGACATTGATCTGGAAGACAACCTCGATTTTTCGGGTGAGAATTTTGAGGGAGCGATCTTCGATGGAACTTGGCTTTTTGGCGCCAATTTTCGAGACTGTAAGCTGCAAAACACGAGTTTTCGTCGCTGCAATTTGAAATGCTCCGACTTTCGTCGGGCTGATCTTCGGAATGCGGTTTTCGACGCTGCCCTCGAGAGTTCGGAATTTGCCGGTGCGATATTGGATGGAGCAAACTTCACAGGCTCCACGACCTACGGTTATACTATGAAGCCTGGCGAATTTCCGCCCCAATGAAATAAAATGAGAACGCGACGAACCAAGCGATGCACCCAAGGCGCCGGTCGGCCGCAAATTTAAATCATGGTTTTTTCGCGGCGACATGGGTGATCGCCAGCGTTATCCGAATTGAAAAGAATGATCAGCACTGAAGATCGTATTCGCAAAATGATCCGAGCAGCACTTCCTAGCTCAACACCTGAGGGAATAATTAGGTGTAACGCGTCCTCAGATTCTCTTGGTTGGACAGGTCATTATCGCGTCTCTTACGAGTCCTCAGAAACTGCGGACTTCAGCAATCTACTTCCGAGCGATCGAAAAAATCCAAAAAACGATTTCCTCACTCAACTAAAGCAACTTTATGCAGAATCATGCGGCAAAAATGATGTGTATCCGTGGTACCGCTGTAACATTGAGCTCAAAGGCGACGATTGCTCTTTTCGTTATTGGCGGGAAGATCCTACCATTTCAGATCTTTCGCTGCTTGAGCCGGATCTTCACGGATCAATGCCAACTTTTCCGTTTCGCAATCGATTTACGCTAGACCTTTTGAAGCAGTTAAAACCAAAGGATTACGAAAATGCTTTTCTAGAATTCGTACCAAATGCGATCCATGACGGTGCTAAACTCCCACAGATTACATATGGTTATTTTGCACTAATCGACTGGCAAGCCGACACAAACAATGGATCGTTAAATCAGTACTTTGATAGAGCATCCGATTGCCTTGGCGCTAACGTCGAGCGAATAGATCTTTTTCCTGAGGTTCGGACGACACTTAAATCGCTTGAATTGAATGACGCTGTAGCTTTGTTTGAGGAAGCGATTGCCCTTTATTCTCATTTTCATCCAGCCGTAGATCAAGCTCGCGATTCAATGCAAATCCCAGCGATACCAATGCAGACGGAAAGCGATATTATGGCTCGGTACTATGATATGCTCAGTCAAATAGAATCGCGCCAATGGTCTTACTTTGGGGACCATCTCAAAGACTTTGCTGTTGGATAACTAATGGATGCACCAAAGCGGGCGGACAAGCCGAGTTTCAATACTTTGATCACTACGCCCGCTTGGTGATCCTGGTCGTTACCGCATCAAAGGATAATTGAATGGAGAGCCCGTACGCGCCTCCGCTTAACGCATCGTCAGAGACTTTGAGCCGTAGTTGGGTGCGGACTGGATTCGCGACTATCACCGCATTTATGTCGGTGCTAATGCTTGTTGGGATGGTAAGCAACTGCATCATCTTTGCTCAACTCCCGACATGGCCAACTGCGATTTGGCAGTGGGTGGGAATCATCGCAATGACATTTGTAATGTTGACGACCTCGCTTGCCTTTGCCTGCATCTCTATCGGGCTATTTCGAAACGTGGCCACTACCTGGAAGCGTGGACTTTGGATTCTATTAGGGAGCGTCTTAGGCTATGTTGCAATTGTTGCGTATGCCCTGACAATGCGAACCCTTACCTGATCGTGGCAGAAAATGCGGTAACTATCGCATGCACCGGAGTCGCGGGTCGGCCGGTTTTTCAATGGAACATCACTCGCCGCGACCGCGGTGATGCGTAACGTTATCAGGTCCAACAACATTTTTGCATTTCATGAAATATGATCGACGGGATTGAAACAATTTACCAACGAATTGCAGATGGTGCTGTTACCTCCCTTCCGGGAGACTGGAAAACAGCACAAATTGAAGCGGTGTTCTATTCAGACAGCATTGACTACTTTTGTGAATACACTACGGCATCTGGTAAGAGTGTAGACTTTGAGATCACAATGGACGTTACGCGTGCATTCAGAGAGCTCCGAAGCAAATTCAGGAACGCAGAAGTACCTTTGTGGGGACAGGCTAAATTTGAATTGCATAACGACGGCAAATTCACTATCAAGTGGGGTTATGATAATTGCGATGAGAATGGAGACACTGTTTGGAACGCGACAGAATGGCATCAGCGTTTGGAGAAACGCAGGAATCGTCATAACCATGGCTAGCGTTATAATATTGACGGATAACTAGTGGATGCACCGAAGTGGCGATGCGGTGGGAATTTGAAATGGTGGGTTTACCTTCGCCACTCGGTGATCCTTGTGTTCCCCGACAACATGAATCAGCCTGAAGATACCGTGAAGTCGTTTATCCGCGAATACGCTGAGTGGAATCAACGCGCAAATGACCGCTGCAACGCAGTGCGATCCGGCGGCCCTGAAGACCAACTGGCATTCAAAACGGCTGAGACTGAATATATCGAAATCATCAAACGGTATGGAAGCAAGTCAGTTGTTCCGCAAGCGATAGCGTTCGGTGACGATACAACGCATGATCCAGAACGAGAGTCGATTGAATCCGTCGATCTCGACGAACAGATCGCCACGGTTCGTACCCGCCACATTGGCATGTTCGATTTTGTATCCAACTACGAATACCTGCTACTCAAAGAATCCGGTGAATGGCGAATCTCATCGTTGCTGTATATTGATGACGATGGCTCCTACGAATGCTTGTAACCGAAAGAGCGGGGAACCAAGCGATGCACCCCAGTCGCGGAGCCGAGCGTTTTGATAGTGGAAAATCTTTCTCCGCGACGGGGTGATCGCGGACGTTATTTGCTTTGATGGTCGAGACTACTGAAACCATTCGAACCGTACTCACGATCCAAGATCGAGGCGTCGTCGTATTGCCAGCAATTCCTTTTGCCACGAACGTGAATGTACGTGTTGGCGATCACGGCTACATACTCACACCGAATGGTGATTGCATAGACGTAATCATACGTGGTATGGAGCTTGTGCGAACGTCGAATCCGCTTGGTGCAGGCGTTCTGCTGCCGAGCGGCTTTGTTGAGTCCGATGTTCCGATTGGCTCGACATTCTTTGGTATCGCCGATTCACCGATGGACGGATCGCGGGATCACTCTGTATACAGTATAGGAGATGATGTTTCCGTTCGGCTGAACTGTCGGAACAAAACCTTTCGGGCAGGAACAATCGAGGAAAAGAAATGGCATCACAAGAACGGATTGTGGTACTATTACATTCGCGATTCAGACGGGTATCGTGTCAGCAAGCGGTACACGGCGGCTTGTCTTCTTCGCGTCGAAAACCGCAGATAACAAAACCATGCACCGAAGTGGCCGATCGGCGGCGATTGACTTTAGAAACTTTTTTGGCGGCCACTCGGTGATGGTTGCCGTTATCGGGAATAGGGAGGGCAACCGAACCGCAATCGACGATTGTGTGTCACTGCGACCATGGACCCCCAAACCGCACGAGCACTCCTGATTCTTGACCTCGACGAGACGCTGATCCACGGCTCAGAGACCCGGCTGGACCGAGATGCAGACTTTTCCATTGGGCCGTTTCACGTCTACAAACGACCTGGGGTTGACGCGTTTCTCGCAACGGTCGACCGTTACTATGACCTTGCCATATGGTCCTCTGCATCTGGCGACTACGTGCAAGGCATCGCGAATGCCTTGAGGGTCAACGTATCGGAGTGGAAATTTGTGTGGTCACGTTCACGATGCGTCCAGCGAATGCACCCCGAGACCTTTGAGGCAATTCCCATCAAAGATCTCAAAAAAGCCGCACGTCAGGGTTACCCAATGGAAAGAATCCTTATCGTGGATGACACGAGAGATAAGGTGAGCCGCAACTATGGAAATGCCATCTATATTCCGGAGTTTGTTGGAGCTCATGACGACACAGAACTACCACAACTGGCAAAGTTTTTGATACACTTGCAGTCGGCGCCAAATTTCCGATCCGTCGAGAAACGCGGTTGGCGTTCCCGTTCACTCCCAGACCCGCGATGAAGAAACCCGATAACATCTACATGGCCTTTGAAGTCAAGTAGTACGTACGGGTAGACACGGTAAAAGTTTGCCATTTTTTTGTAGCTTGGTTTCGTGAGTTCCCTTTCGCCTTCGCCCTTCACTCACAGCTGCGTTGGTGTAGGGCGAAGGCGAAAGGGAACGGACCAACTCGAATCAATTCCGAGTTTTCTATCACTCAGATCGAAACGGTTGTTCTTGTTCCCTTTTGTCGAGCTCGGAGCTTGCACTCTCTCACCCGACTCCTTTGGCTACGGTACTGGCTTGGCTTTTCCTGGGGGGAGTCCACTCGCGGGCCGAGCTGATGCTAGCGGTTGTCTTGCGCGTTTCCTTGTCGCTGAATTGCCCCGCTCGCCGGAGCGAGTCGGACCACGTGCTTCCCAGCAAGGCGGTTGCGTTCAAACATCTACCGGTGCTCTGCCAAACAACGCCGTGAAGCATTGCTCGGTGTCGGTCTGCGGCTGCTCCGAGGAGCTTACCACATTTCAATTGACCGACCGCATAGAAACTCATTCTGACCTGCTCGCTGCTATTCAATAGGGTTGGCTTTCCGGCCACGCGCGCTCTTTACGAGTCACGCAGACGCGGTTCCAGTTCGGGTTCAGCTAGTCGCTCAGGTGCAACGTTTGCCTCAGTTCGGTGGAGTACTCCTGGTCTTCTGGATGGTTCTACTGGTTGGTTCTCTTCTGTAAGTAAAACGCTTCGCCAAGCCTCCAATCAATGCGCGTAAGCTCGAAACATGCGTCCGAGGAAAGCCTTTCAGGTCAGGCGACTCCTCAGGGAGCCTCTGCCTACAACGACGGGTTCTTTCGCAGCTCTCTTAAAACGGCTCTGTTTCCTAGTGGCTTAGTTCGCCGGCCTGGCTAGCTTGGCGAAGCGAGTTCTCTTGTGTGTTAGGTTCCTGTAATATGGTGGTGTGTAAAACAAAGCTGCTTCGTTGATTTTTAGCTGAGTAAGCGGTTGAGGTCGAAGACTTGACGACGTCTAAGCATAAAGTAGACGGCCCGACCAAGCTTGACGGCCAGGATCGAGTTGGCTCGAGCCACTCCGTGCTTGCGTTCGATTCGCTGGCAGAAAGCTTTCACTTCTGGCGACTGGCGTTTGATCAGCGGTACGATTTCGCTGAACGCCCATTTGAGATATGCGTTGCCAATCTTGCGACCGGGCGAACCGTAGTTCTTGCCTGCTGAAGTATGCTGACCGCGAACTAGCCGAGCATAGGAGAGGAATTGACCGACTTCACCAAAGCGTCGGATGTTGTGGATCTCGTAGAGGATCGTCATGGCGATAATGCGTCCAACGCCGGGGATTGTTTGTAGCAAGAAGAAGTTGTTAGGGTCGTGAACTTTGGCAGACCGCTCGAGGAAGACTTCCAGGCGTTTGATGTGTTGATCGTAGTCGTGAAGCAGTCCTAGGTCGGTTTCGACGGAGAAGTGCAGTGAGGGATCGGTGAAGGCATCGGCGACTCCGGCGCGGTTACTTGCATACTGGAGCTTTTTGGTCGGTGGCAAGTTGGCTTGATGATGCAGGTGGGTTAAGTGCGTGAGCGTTTCGCCTCGGCGGCGTACCAGATGCATGCGTCGCCGCAGCAGATCGCGAGTGCTGCGCCAGGCGGCGGGATAAGCGTAGGCGACGGCAAAGTTTCCACCGCGAAGCAGGTAGGCGAGTTTTTCGGAATCGATCGCATCGTTTTTGACTTTGCCGGCATGGATAGCGCGTAGATAGAGGGCGTGGCCCAGTACAAAATGGATGCGTTGAGCTTCGCACAGGTCGCAGAGCCAGTACCAGTTGAAGGTCGATTCGCATCCGATGACGAGGTTGGAGCGAAAGGGCAGTAGTTTTTCGAGGAAGGTGGCGGTATCGCGGGTATGTAAGTTTGCGTGGAGTCGTTTTTCTCCTTGGGAATCGACGACGCAGGCGTACATACTGTTGGCGTGTAGGTCGATTCCGCAGTAGAATTGATGCTGATTTTGATAGAATTTCATCGTGCGTGTCTTCTTGGGTTGAGGGTGAAACAGTTTTAGCCAGCGATAGATTTCGCTTTGGAGTGTAAGCTCCATTGACGAATGTTTTACAGCTCCGACTGTAATGGAAAAACTGCCTCACCCAAGGAGGCCATGATGAGTATCAATGCGCTGCACACAAGTCGCGGATCGGGCGTTTCCTGATGGATAGTTTCTTGGCCGCGACTGGGTGATCGCGGCCGTTCGCCGAAATAAAATATGACGTCAACAATTAACATGTCGAACAGCGCTGATAATTGCGACATCGCAGCCGCCGATGTGTCTTTTGTCGACTGCATCGCCGAGGGTGTCTATTTTGAAACCGCACGCTTGACGCGAGTCACGTTTACTCGTTGCGACATGTACTGGGCGTCATTCTTAATGGCACAACTTGACGACGTCACCTTCGACCATTGCGACCTTCGCGGTTCAGACTTCACGGAATGCATACTGACGAATTGTTGTTTCCTGCACTGCAATGTTGGAGCTGATGCGGTCGGTGGCGAGACTCGATTTGACGGCGTAGACCTGTCGACCGTAAAATTTCTGAACTGCCACGGACGCTAATCGCTGGCTCGATAGTTGGGCATCGTAAGCGGCGAACCATGGGTTGGTACGGAGCGGCGGTGGTGCATTTGTTTCGAATGGATCGTCAACTCCCGCCGCCCGCACAATCCATCCGTTCGCCAATAGAAGCACATGCAAAACGACTGGAAACACTGCTATCGTTTGCGTGCATCGTTGCGGAATCTTGGCATGGTGGGCACAGCGTTTATGGTCGGCATGACCATTTTGTCTGTTGCCGCTTGGCTTCGACAACCTGCAAACGATCCGGTAAAGATGCCGTTTGTCATTTCGTGTTTCTTGCTTTTTGCTGGCCTCTACGTTTATTTCCTTTTGCTCTATCACAAGTATCGACTTTTTGTCGGCGATTCATGGATTCGACAACGTGGCATACTGCACGACAAACACGTGGACTTGAGCATGATTCACGAACTGAAATGGCGTTGCATTCCGCAACGCGGAAGCGTCCGTTTGATTGGGGATTATGGCGAACTAAAAATTGAACTAGGGAACCTTGAAAAGCAAGACCGTCTCCAAATGATCGACTTTCTAAGGCTAACCATCGCGGAGTCCAAACAAGTCGGCTGGCAAAAATTCAGAGACAAGTTTGCCAATACTCCTGATAGCCAAAAGAAATCCATTCGTGCAAAATGGTTGTTCGCATTGATTTTTGGCGCGCACTCGGTTGCCTTTGGTACAATTTGGGCAATTGGCGGTGGGATTCAGTTTTTAATCTTTTGTGTGATTAATGCGGGAATGGCCGTGTACCTTCTCCGTTTATATCGCCAGAAAATGGTCGGACTTAGCCGAGAAACCGGCGAACAAAGCGATGCAACGGGGCGGAAGTGGCGTTCCGATTTTTCCTGAGTTCCAATTTTCTTGGGCCATTTCCGCCCGCTGATCGCCAGCGTTCTTTCCATTCAAAAATGTGCGAAAGCTGTGAGCTAGGTTGTGGAGATGAACCCATATACGCCACCAATGGAAGACCAATCTTCAGGCATTGCAAACCCTGTTAGTCGATGGTCATTTCGGGCGCGTTTGAGAGTATTCATTAGTTTTGCATTTACTTCTTTGGCTCTAACGTTTGGTTTCTTTAATGCCTTTTTTATCGTGTGTTTTGGTGATACAGAACCTCTTGGAACCGAAATAGCTCATCGGTACATCGTAGCTATTGTTGGGATCGGGCTACCCATTCAGTGCTTGTTGTCGGCGATAGCATTGAATCGTAGGCTTGGTTTGGTTACGGTTGGATTTAACTGCGTAATCCTCGGGGTTCAGCTCTTTTACGTTTTTGAACTAATCAAAGCGGTTGCAAGCGGTCCTTAGCTCGCTACGATAAGGAAAGAACAATCCATTGGACACGGAGCACTCGATCGACCGTTTTGACTTGCGTTAAGTCTCCTTGCTCGTGCTCGGTCGATGAGGGCGTTCTGCTCACGAGGTAAAATGCAATCAGCTACGAAGGTACGATTAATCATTATCGGATATTGCGTAGTGCTTTGGACGACCAACTGGTCTTATGCTACGTCGTACGACCGCGATGTTGGCCTTACCAGTCAATCGCTAGACCTTCGCGGGCTCGGTGCGGTAATTGGTGGCCTGGTTTCCTTAGTGTGCATTCGCCGATTATGGCAACTGGTTCGCGAACTACTCGCATTGGGTGTCGTGATTCCGAGGGACGCCCGAATCTGTGGCGATTGGGGATTGCTTTGGCTACTGGCACCTATGGCACTAGGAGTTTGCAATCGCTCAACTGACATTTCGGACGAGGGCACATTGGCGACGACCATATTTCAGTACGGTGGCGACTGGCCGTCCATCATGTCGATCGCGCTTTCCGCTTCCGCTATCATACTATTTCAGACAGTTATCAGTATCGAATCGTACCATCCGGGCAAAGAGCAGAACCATGCGATGAACCGAAGTCGCGGAGCCACCGTTTTTCAAAATTGAAAATTCAATCGCCGCGACTCGGTTGTCGGTGGCCGTTCGCCCTGAGAGGAAACCTTTTTGGCAGTACATGAATCAATACCTCTGATTCTGTTTTCCGGACTTGCCGCCGACGCCAACGTGTTCGTTCCGCAGAAACTTACCTTTCCGCAATTGATCGTTCCCGCATGGCCGAAACCTCAATCAAGCGATACGCTAGATTCGTACTGTGAACGTCTCGCGGACATCATTCGACCGGACGTTGACACGCTTATTGGAGGTGCTTCGTTCGGTGGCATCATTGCGATACATGTCGCGCAGTACTTTAAGCCCGCAGCGGTGATTTTGATTGGTAGTCTTCGATCGCCGGCCGAACTACCTCGTTGGATACGGTTATGCCGTCCACTGAAACGGTTGATTCCGCTGATTCCGGTTCGACTGCTTCAAATCTACTGTGCTCCGATTGCATCCCAACTTGCTCGACGATGTTGTCCACACCATTGCGGCCTAGCTCGTCAGTTCCGCAGCGCCGATCCAGCGGTATTTAAATGGGCGCTTGCCCGAATTCTTGACTGGAATGTTGCTCCTGTGTTGGATTGCCCAGTGTTTCACATACACGGTGACCATGACCTCGTTCTGCCAATACGATATACTAATGCCGATACGAAGATTGGTGGTGGCGGCCACGTTATTTCGCTGACACATTCACGCGAGATCAACGACTTCATCCGTTCCGCTATCACCCAAGTATCTGGCGCACAAGCGGATGCACCCCAGTCGCCGAACGGTGCGTTTTGACAATGGAGCGATCACTCCGGCGACTTGGTGATCCGTACCGTTCTGCCTACATACCCAAAACTGTCGCGACACCACATCCCACGTCCCAACCAGCGACCGAACGAAAGAGCCATGAAAAAGACATCCCTTCATACAGCTGATGGTCCGACCAAAGAGCTCTTTGCTGACGGCACGGTTTCTGGGGAAGGCAAAATGAAGTCATGCAAACGTCATGGCAAATGGAAGTTCTATTACCGCAATGGACAAACTAAAGCGGTTGGCAAATATGCTGATGGTGAGCTAGACGGATATTGGGAATGGTGGCGTGAGAATGGGCAACCGCTCCAAGCTGGCGCATTCGCAAATCGTGTGCAGGTTGGGGCATGGAAGAGATATTACGAAAATGGACAACTTTGGGACGAAGGCGAATACCAAGACGGCAAGAAAATTGGTGAGTGGACGACATACGACAAGTCTGGTGTTGTAAAGCAACAGAAAACCCTCAAACCCAAGTAAAAGCCTAACGCTCGACTGGTGGAGACACAATTAACTGCACCCGCGTTGCCGATCGGGCGTTTCCTGAAGTCGAAGTCACTTGGCGGCAACCGGGTGATTTTGGTCGTTCGCTAAACCAGTGAACTTTTATGCCATCATAGGTGTCTTTTTCGGCAAGGAGGCTACCAATGCAAAAAGAATACATCGTTGACACTCGTCAGGACGCCTATGGAACATTCTTCAAGGACAACTTCGCCCATGATGCGTTCGCCGCGGCTGACACTGCAACGAGTTTGAAAGCACCTATCTTCGACCTTGTCGCTGACTGGCGCAGTGCTTCTTACGCAGGGGCATTGCCGGCGCAGATTCCGAGTGCGATCAAGCAATTTCACGATGCGTTCGCAAACGCCGAGACGGCCCCGTCTGGCATATTACAGTACTCCGAGGTTATTCTGGCAAAGCTCTCACGTGAGCTCCCTGAATTGGTCGCGGATCCGAGACTTCAACGGAAGCTTCACGAAAAACTCGTCGCGCTCTCATGCGAAATCGTTGATGCGAATGCTTCCGTCAATCAAGAGCTTGACGGAGACGACGTGTGGAACCAATACCTTGAGCTGCACCCATTTCAGCTAGGCCTGCATGGTACAATGCGGTTAGTCTACTTGGCGGTTTACGGAGCGTATGAAAATTTCCTTGTTCGCGCGTTATCCGTAGCGCACGGTGGAAAACGTATTCGGATCACAAACCCTGACTTCAAGGCAGACTTCCGTAACGCCCTAGGTAACTTGATCGACAACGCATGGTTCGCAGACGAAATTCGAGTTGCGCGTTTGGTACGGCATTCATTGGTTCATGCTGGGGGGCGCGTCACAGATGATCTGCGAAAATGCAAAATTCCGTTGGTTGTGCATGACGATTCATTGCATGTGTTCCCCGAGCATGTTTCGCAGTTGTACAATGCTCTAAAGGTTCCGGCACTCGCAGTCATGCGATCGGGCCGATTCCAAGTCGAAAATAGCGAACAAACAGCTGCACCAAAGTCGACGAATGGTGCGTATTGACAAAGGAGACATCACTCCGGCGACTTGGTGATCCGAGGCGTTATCCAATGAAGAAACTTTTCGTCATACTACTGTCGTGCACTCTTGTTGGCATGGCGTTCTGGTCAACCCGTGATGTGCACACGCATCAGAAAGTCCAAAACAAGGAACTAGAAACTGCATCGGCAGTTCTAAAGCCAAATCTACAAATAGTAAAGATGATTACGACGTTAGACACGTTTGACCTTCCGAAAACCTATTATGGGGTACTTCAGATCCGCAATAACGGAACTGCAGATTTGTTACTTGAGCTTTCTGCGTCGAATAGCAAATGTCGTGGCCCAAAACTGTCCATTCATAATAACAAACTACGTGTTCCACCAGGCGAGGTAGAAAGTATTGATATCCAAATTGCAACGATTCCTGGTCATCCGGTATTCTTCTTCGAATTTTTAACCAATGACCCTGAAAGTCCTACGTTGCGATACACTGTGTCAACAGTACAAAACTGACAACTGGATAACAAAGCGTTGCACCGAAGACGCGTTTACAGCTGGTTTTGAGACTTTGGGTTTATCGCCGCGTCTCGGTGAACGCGGACGTTTGTCCTTGGGAATCATGAATTGCGTATTGCAATAAACTGCCTTTTCGTACTACTGAGTTTGATTTCCGCGACCGCGGGAATAGGGCTGATCAACGCTGCGAGACTATTCCAATCCGCGGGGTTACCCCAGCGATACCGATCCTCGAGTAGTGCAAACCTTCACGACGAATACTACACAATTGATATGTTCGGCATCATGCGAATAGCAGGGACTCCCGATGCTCGCATTGGTTGGACATTACTACTGGTAGCACTAATACTTCTTTGTGGCGCAATTTTTCGAATGAAACTGGTTCCTACTTCGAAGAGCCATAAAGCAAGTGATTCGTCCACAAAGAACCCGTAACGAGATAGAATTGGATGAAAACGACGCTTGTTTCTGAATCCAGTGACAACAGGACGAACCAAACGATGCACGCAAGTCGCCGGTCGGCCGCGAATTTGAATCATAGTTTCTTGGCGGCGTCTGCGTGATCGCCAGCGTTACGTCCTAAAGGTGGAATGCATATCGGAACAAGAAACTCGAAAGTACGTTGGGCTGTTCCACGCTGGTCGTACGCGCCGCGAATGTGGCGAGGCCTTCGCCGGATACTAAATATACAATCACTCGTTCGCGTTGTGTTCGCTTCGGCAATTGTGTGTATGACGATTGTCTTGGCTCTCAAGCTTGCAATACCGAATCTAGCTTTACCAAACCTCTGGCCGATGCTTTTTGCGATACCTGGACTGCTCCTCGCCGTGGTCGCTCAGATGGCAATTCTCATGTTGATACCTCCATTCGTAACTATCCGAAACGATCGAGTTCAGTACGTTCATGGCCAACATGGATTTGAAATTAAGAGCAATTCGATTGTTTGGATTCAGGTTACGGTATTTTCAGAATCAGTAAAACGAATCAAAATTGCGTTCACACCAAAATGCAAACGGCGTATAATACGAATCGGTATTTCATCGAGAATAGACCTTGAAAATCTAATGCAATCGTTTCCCCTTGAACCGAAGGTGCTAGATGCAAGAGAAAAGTGGAGTACAAAAACGAAGACAAGGACTTAACAATCGCATGCCCCGGAGTCGCGGGTCGGCCGTTTTTACAAATCAAGCATCACTGCCGCGACCGCGGTGATGCGGGGCGTTCGTCCTTACAAGGATCATCATGCGTACTATAGCTTACTTCATGATGGCCATTCTCATGTGTGGATGCACCGTCGTACGTGTTCGCGACATACCTGGAACTCGATGGACCAAGGTGCATACGCAGGAACTTGTTGGATGGTGGTGTTCTGACCGAGACAAAGAACTATGGCGTGCAGAATTGACCGCCAAAGGCGATCTGTTAATCGGATCTATTTCACGACGAGCGGACGACCAATTTGAACTCATGGATTCCCTTGCGGTCCCGACACGTATTGGTGATCGTGATATGCTATGCGTACGAATCAAGACGAAAATCGAATCGGAGGCCGGATACGGTTTCATGCTGATGCGTCGTGACGGCACGGATAAGATTACTCTCCTGTTTCCAAATGGCGACAATATCAAACAAATGGTCGCCGAAGGTAAGATTGACGGCAGATTGGTCAAATACGAGAATTCAGAGGAGTCATTCGTTTACGTGGCTGAAAATGATGGAAACTTCCTTGGTGTTCTCAAAGACGCTCCGATTGACAAGATCTTTGACGATCGATTTAAGATCGAGCTAAGACGCGTGAAACTCCCGTAATCGGACGAACCAACCGTTGCACCCAAGCCCGCGATCGAGTGCTTTTGAACTGGAGACATTCATCGCGCGGGCTGGGTGAACGGAGTCGTTCGCCAAACATAATCACATGGGTCTATTCCTATCAGCTTCCGGAATACTTTCGCCGGACGGCGCTGCCGTTCGGAAAGCTGTTGCTTTGTACGTCGCAAGCTCCGGTGGTATGTTCGAACCTCGCGCGGGGACGACGAATGACCGCAATATCGGCGTAATCCTTTCATCCTCGACGACAACTACCATTCTCTATCCTGACGGGTTTTCGGACTGGGACGACCTTTCGAAGTTCCTGTCCGTCGAGATGAAGACGCCCGTATTTTCGTTTCACATCCATGACGGCGATCTCTGGATGTTTACCGCCTTCAGCGGCGGTAACGAAGTCGCGTGGTTCAATCCGATTCCTGACTATTGGGAACAAGTTGACGACGAAGAACGCAAACGTTGGGCCGGAAACGCACTGTCGGTTGTCTCCCTTGTTCCTGGGCTCGCTGCAAGATCAATCGAGCGATACTTCGTTCTATGGACAGAAGACATTCTCGCGGCCGACCAGAAATCGTATGATGACGATGACTTCGCAATTGGCGTCGATTGGCAACTTACCGACTTTATGCGACGACTTGGATTCATTTACCCGCTCGATGACTCTGGCACTCCTACCGGGGAAACCTTCTACTTGAAAATCCGCCGGCAGAGGCCACCGTCTGGGACCGCAGACACTCCAATACTTCGGCCGGAGACACCGACCCCGCAAACGAAATCACCGGCTAAACCTTGGTGGAAATTCTGGTAGCGCAACGAATTGGCGATCAAGCGGATGTACCCAAGTCGGCGAACGGTGCGTTTTTACAATGGAGAGATCATAGCGCCGACTTGGTGATCCGTAGCGTTCGTCGAAGTAAGATTGTTAACAATTTGCAACGCCCATCTACATTTCGCTTCACTTGATGATGCCTGAACACGAACAAATCCTTACACCACAACCAACTCACTTCAGAGTACGTGTTTTCGATGACTGTTGCAACGCGGCATATTTCGAGCTTCCGACTTTTCCACTGAGTAATTCTCGAGGATGTGTCGGTCGGACGGTCGCGATTCACCAGCTTCTTGGTGACGACTACGTTGGGCCGAAGCTGAATTTGGACTTCGATCACGACGGACGTCCGATCGGAATCGAGGTTTTGTATCCAATTAGCGAAGACGACGGAGATTGAGGCGATAATTCGCCGTGGCCTTAAAAAGTCTCTATAATTTATATTTGATCGTCTCCGATGTGGCCGTCGTTGCGGGGTAACAAAATGTTGGACCGAACCCCCGACGGTCCGTTTCGAAATGGAAGCCGTGTTGGCGGGGACTCGGTCAACATTGACGTTCGTCGCAACACCATGGAACCTCACCTACGTATCAAATTGCTGACAACTCCAACCGTCCTTTACGGGCGGCGCGAAGCGTTTACAACTGGCTACCGATCGCAGTTTCGATATCGCGGACAAGACAACGATGTTTCCATCACCATACCGGGAGATATTTGGATTGAACCGGGCGACTCAACAGACGCACTGCTGTCGTTCTATCGTCCTGAATCACAAAAATCGCGACTTCAACTAGGCTCTTCGTTTACACTGGCGGAGGGCGGGAAAAATATTGCTGCTGGGAGGATCACGGAAATTCTTGATCACACAATGAACAATCCAGAACCAAAGAAAGAATCTGTGGTTTTCGTAGATGTCGACGATACTCTGATTCGATCATTTGGGGCAAAACAGATCCCGATACCGAATGCTATTCGATACGTTCGCGATATGTTCAATGCAGGCAATGTGCTATATTGCTGGAGTCGCGGTGGTGCTCAGTATTCTCGCGATGTGGCGATTAAACTGGGTATCGCGGATTGCTTCGTTTGCTTTCTGCCAAAACCTGACGTCGTCGTTGACGATCGGCTGGAACAACTTCTCGATCATTGCGAGTTCATACATCCGAGAAACGCCGTAACAAAACCGGAAGCGACGAACAAACCGTTGAACCCAAGCGGCGGATCAACCGCTTCCTGAAATCAACATTTTTTGGCCGCCGCTGGGTTATCGGTGGCGTTACGTGTCGAAATCGATGCTATGTACTTCGCGATGAACATCAATGACATCTCCTGAGCATACGTTGGTCGGAATTCACTTCGCGTTTGCCACGGGGATTCACCGCGTCGTTGGTTGGCGTGGAGTTGCGATGGCGGGGGTCGCGTCGAACATTCCCGATTGGGATGGAATTCCAATGCTGTTTGACATGCAACGATTCGAAAGCGGGCACCGAGTTTGGGGGCACTGTGTATTGTCCATTCTTCTCACATCATTGCTCATTGGATTCATCCAGGTTCGTTGGGATTGGATAGGTCGCGTCGCAATTTGGTTGCAAAGAACTTTTCCTAAGACTGCTATTGTCGCGGCCCATCAAGACACGGCATGGCTTATTGGTGGTTTTGTGTTCGCTTTGATCGGAATGTGTGCTCAGCTTTTGCATTTACCATGTGATATGGTTGTCTCTGGGGGTAACGGTCTATCTGACTGGGCAGTTCAACCGTGGTGGCCATTTTCCAATGCCGCATACGTATACCCATTGATCCCATGGGGTGACATCGGTCCAACCGTTATTTTGATGGCTGGTATTATTGCGATCGCCAAACGAAACGCTCAAATATCACAAACGTCCTGCCTGACAATCGGAACGCTTAGCGGGTACCTCATTGTTCGTGGCTTGATTCGAGGTACATTAACTCTCTAGATCCGCCCTTCGTTGCGGCAATCAATGAACGACACGTAACAAAATGTTGGACCGAAGCCCCCAACGGTCCGTTTCGAAAAGGAAGCCTGGTTGGCGGGAGCTCGGTCAACATTGGCGTTCTGCGAATGCGAAACATCAGCATTATTGCGATTTGTACAGCAACCCTTTCAGGGGCTTGTTTCGCTGTTCACAAATACATCGATTACAATCACGGGCAGCCGATGCGCGACGTCTCGAAAATGATGTCTGTCCGAAACATAATTGCTGGTGAACTTTTGACATACTTCAAGCAACACGACAATTATCCCAGATCACTAGCTGAATTGTCGCTGGACTCATTGCCGTGGGGAGACGAGGGTTCGTCGGTTCGTGACGTCTGGAGTTGGCAATACAATTCTGACGGCAAATCTTTCTCCATGTTTTGGGTGCACGCATCCGGCCACGAGCTATTTCTTGGAGGACAAAACGAATCGCTTTTCTACTCCAGAATTGATGCGCAGAACATGTTACGAGATTATGCGTTACAATGAGTGCCGATCTTGCACAATGGGATGCAATTTGACGACTGCTGTCAAAACTCGACTTCAGACAATTCAACCACAACCATCGCAGAACAATGCGTTGCACCGAAGTGCTCGAATGGGCCTTTTTTTGAATTTAGGGCTATCGCTTGCACTCGGTGAACGCGGTCGTTCATTGCTAGGACGATGATGAAGGAAGCAACGCTTAGGCAACCGACAATCGATGATGCAGACGCGATGTGGCGAGTGAGAACCGCTGCGATTCTCTCTGTTTCCGATGCGTTCTATCCGACCGAAACGACGCGACAATGGGCGAACGTAACAAAACCGGACGACTTTGCCGATGCGTTCGATGCAATTGACGCTATCGTTTGCGAATATGATTCGGAAATAGTGGGTTGGGGATTCGCAAACCTTGCTGTGTCATACATCGCGGCCCTGTTTGTCTCACCCAATTGGCACAGACGAGGGTTTGGGGCAATGATAGCCGAGAGATTCGAGAACATGGCCAAGGACCGAAATATCGAGAAACTGCACCTTTCTTCGACTCTGAACGCAGTGTCATTTTACGAACGTTGAGGATTTGAATCACTCGGGAAGGTACCATACAATCATCCGAACGGTTTCGACCTTCCTAGTGTCAGAATGCGCAAATGGCTACGGGAGCCCTAGCAATCGCAACGAACAAAGCGGTCCACCAAAGTTCGCGATCGGCTGCTTTCCAAAAATTGAGTCACTTGTCGCGAACGCGGTGAACTTGTGCGTTATCCGATTGTGCGCATGGCCTGTAATACACCTACCAAAACGTGAACCCATACTCACCCGCATCGTCACCACCCGTTGCGCCAGACGCCACCCAACGACGGACGACTTGGTCAGTCTGGCTTGCTTCCACTTTGGTTGTTCTATTGACGCATTAGCTCCCTGCGTTCACCGTATCCCGCATAAACCCTCCACCAACCAGTTCGTTTCTTTGGTTGCATGCCACCAACACAGCGATATCCGTGATTGCCGCGTTGATGCTGCTGACGCATCCCCGGTAACGCTGGTTGCTCCTCACAATTCCCGTTGCCGTATTCCTGGCTTTGGTACAACACACTGCATGGACCCAATTTCCGTGATTGCAACTCGGGCGATTGTTGCTCGAGTTCGTTCGGTCCGCTACGCTTCGTTTATTGCAGGCGTGTATCCGACATGCCCGATGCTCGATCCAAGACGGCGGTTAACAAAGCCGTGCACCGGATCTGAGAGATTCCGTTTGGGTAGTGGTTACTTTTTCCTCCCGGCCCGGTGACGGCCGCCGTTCTGCACTAAAATCTCAGGCAGCAAATGCGAGTGAACCTGTTCTGTTTTCTAATTCTTGCCTTCGCTCTTAGCGTTGCAATCGGACTGGTTCGCCATTTCACCTTGGACGCTCCGGATTCAATGCTTTCTCTCTACGTTTCATCTGGCGCAATCATTGCGGTTTGGTTGTATTGTGCACTTTGGAAACGCGACGAACTGTGGTTGGATCTTTTGCGAGCATTATGTATATGGCTTTTTCTTCCGCTCGCATCCGCGGTTAGCATCATGGAGAGTTCACTCGGTTTCAGTGACGGAATATTCCGATACTCTCTTTTTCGGTTTGCACCCTTCCCGATACTATCCTGTTTTACCAATCTGTTGCTTATTGCTCTAACTGCATTGCAGACTCTTGCATACTTGAATCGAAAAGACCTGGGCGAGGACGTTTCGGTCGCTGGTTGTATTAGAAACAGTCTGTTGCAACAGGTCGCGATCGGACCAGTACTCTATTTTGCACTTGCGTACGCATAGATACGTGCAGAACCATGGCATGAACTCCGAGTCGCCGAGCATGCCAAACTTTGAAACATCACAAACCCGGCGACCAGGTTATGCCCACCGTTCGCCAACAAAGAAAAACTCGTGCTAGAATTCGATGACTCATACGAATGCAGCTGCATCTTGAGACTTTTCTCAGGGCGTGAGATCACACTAAATCGACTCATGCAATCAAGAACATACGCAGGACTGTTGGAAGGATCGCCGAGTCCGAAGTGGAACGACAGACTTATCGCTGAGGCGTTGGAACGAGCAACGCGAATGTTGGGCGGGCTTGGACCTGCTATTCTGATACCACCCAAGCGGATTGAACTTGAAGAAATGAGTGAGTTCGACGTGCGGTATATAGAAGAATGGCTTCCAAAAGTTGAATGCATCGCAGAATTTCAATCCATTTCCCCGGCGCGCGATATGGCCAAAGATGCTTCCTCACTTACAATTGTTTGGTATCAGAGTGATTTTGGCATAGATTCGACTGCGATTGACGATATTCGCACAGTCGCTTGGGAACGCTACGCGTGGGATTGGGAATACTGAACACTTGGCGAACAAACGGATGCACGTGCGTACTGGAAACGGTTTGAAAGCAAGTGGGTGCGATTCGCACCTGAGTAGCTCTTAGCCAGAGGCGCAATATCAAGTGTTGCAGCGTGTCTGGTAACTGCGACGTTGAAGCCCAGTGAAGCTTCTCTGGCAGAAAGGTAGCGAGGACGAAAGGTATCGACTGGCTGTCGAACCATGAACGATATTGAGCTCCGAAAACATTGTTTCCTGTCGGATCCTGCCCAAGGGGTGTGCATCCCTGAAGGCATTTTTCTTCGTTGGGATAAGGCAAGTGACGGTGAAAGGCCAGTAGTCGAAGGCTCGTAGTCGACGGCCCGTTCGCGTTACACAATTTGTTTTCAAGGCAACCAGTGAGATCCCATCATTCTTGACGGTCGAAATGTCGAGCGTGGAGTATGAGCAACCAATCTGAAGAGGAGAGGTAATCAAACGATAATGGGAAGTCGGAAGGCTGCATAGTACCGACGAAGCCGGGTAACTCTGGTCGAGGGAAGGCGGCTGAGCGATGGAGGCAATCGGTGTCGAACATCCTCTGGACACAGCACCGGAATCGGGATGCTAAGTCGACTTGATTGCAGAACGTGTTGACTCGTCAACACGGGACAGCCGTCGTGGTGAGCCGGATGCGTTAACTGCGCACCTCCGGTTCTGGGAGGGGGCGACGCTCAATCGATTGAGTCTAAGCTTTATGCTAAACTTGAAAGAGAGAGCCCGCTCTACTCACCCGAAGTCGCAGTTCACGCGTTTTTTTGAAATCATTGTTCACTGGCAGCGACTCGGTGAACACAAACGTTCGCCGAATTCAAGTTCATGTCGCGCGACGGAGAATAACATGTCACTTTGGTTTCAAAAACGCGATGCGAGCGGTACGCTCCATCATTACGCGATTCCATTCGAGCCAACGTGTCTTTACGACTATGCTCTGCTTCGCCTCTATGCCATTCCTCATTGCCTACCGAGATCTCGTTTTGTCCGATCCCGAATTTGTCGGCTTCGCAACAATTGGAATGTCCATAACGGGCATTCTTTTGTTTGCAATCGCTAAGCTGTCAGTAATTCAAAACGGCAATACCTTCTCATTTGGACCAACGTTGATGACTCGCAGAATGCGATCCACTTACCTGTTAGGTTACGGGCTGATGGCGACGGCGGCGTTCCTGATGGTATTGTTTATTGCAATTTCCGAATGAAATGTCACGGAACTATACCCGATGTTTTGCTTTTCGCATTGCGGACGGTATAACTAAAGGATCGATGATTTGTTGAATGCCAACAACATCTGCAGCGAATCGGCGAACAAAGCGGTGCACCGAAGTTCGCGATCAGCCGCAGTTTAATTATTGGGTGACTTGGCGCGAACTCGGTGATCTTGGTCGTTATCCCGCTTAAACAATTCGAGATATTTGAACTAGGCGTGGCCAACCGAATGAGACGATACTCGTTACGTGCACTTCTAACACTAACGTTGTTGGTCGCCATCTGTGCGTCCTTGCTTCGCCCGCGTGCTCACCCGACCGTGCAGGTCCGTCGAATACTAGTTCAAGATACGTCCAATTCAGAAAAACTCGAGCAGCTGGCGGACTTTTTCCAGCTTGGCGATCATTCAAACTTAATATCCGAGCGATTGGGAGTTTTACCCAATATCGATGGAGATGGCGCGGCTGGCTTTTATGATTGTTACTATACTGAATGTGGCCTTTTCGTTAGCTGTTACCCAGACGGCGTTTCGTATGCGATTGGTTACGCCTCGAAAGACGGCAGCCAGCCCGATCTTATTTGGCTAAGCCATCCAGGGATTGTTGGCTGGCCTCCAATGGCGCGCATTTCCAGATAACAACCGCATCCAACGGAGCCGGCGGTGGGGTCGGTTCTGAAATCAACGCGCATAGCGCCGGCCGGCTGATGCGTAACGTTCTACACAGGAGCATGCCATGAGGCTTCCAAAAACTGCAAATAACCGAGCCATGCACCTCAGCCGCGAATTGAGGCGTTTTGAAATGGTAGATCTCTCGTCGCGGCGAGGTGATCACGGTCATTATCCGGCTACACAACCAAAATGGCGACTCGAATCAGCAACTTGATCGCATGCCTTTTGGGATGTGTTGTCGCTTCAATGCTCGGCCTATTGCTGATGCTCAGATTTGATGGGCCATTACTTGGAATGCTAACTGCCGCGATTATCCCACCGATTGCTGTCAGATTATCCAGCGCTATAAACCCTCGCCAATTTGCAAAGATTGCCTTGTATGCTGGAATTGGTTGGATGCTTGGATTCAGCCTCCAACCGGTCGTCGCAGAAACCTCCGAATCGCACATACGTAGAATTCTCCAACTACCACTTCTCGGATACGATTGGCAAATTTACGGTAGTGCTGTCTCGACAATCTTGGCGATGGTTGGCGTATACTTTATTCCCAGAACATCAACTGTGAAACTTGTAGCCGACAAGTCAACTGGCGGCATAGAGTAAAAGCAACGAATAACGCCAAATAACTTTGCGATCAACCGAGACCGCAGAACCGGGCGGATTCGGAATGGAAAATCAAATCCCGCGGGTCGGTTATCGCGGGTGTTATCCGACAAGACGTTAGCGGCATTAAAATCAGAAACGACATGCTCTACATCATCTTCTCTGCACAACAATGGCTCGGTCCTGCGATGCTCCTTTCGCTTGCCATCGCTGCTATGATTGCGTTTCGACGTCGCCCTGCAGCATGGTCAATGCTATTTCTAATATCGGCAATTTCTACCCTGATCGGGTTCTACGGGAACGAACTCGCGATAAATACTTTTGGGACGCAAACTCAGATGCCGAACGGTTCAGTTCAAATTGGTTTCCATCCTGCATTGCGTTCCGTTTCACTTGTCGCACAGCTGGTCGGGTCGCTTTGCGCAATTGCGGGTGCTGCTCTGACGTTGCGTCTAGTCACTAACTCACCCGCTGAATTCAACGACGCTTCAGCCCGTGCTCGTTCCCAAACAGGCGGATAACCAAGCGGTGAACCAAAGCCGCCGACATGGCGTTTTTTTGAAGTCAATGTGTACTGGCGGCGACTCGGTTACCGCCGTCGTTCTATCGAGATTGCTATGAAGTTTGCAGTGTTTTTCTTGTGCCTTGTTTCACTTCTTTTTGTACCTGCAGCAGCGCAGGACCATCAGGAGCTGGTTCCAGAATCTCTGCTCAACTGGCTTCACATCATCGAGACAAAGGGCTTTACGTTGGTATACGCTAGCGACGACGATGGACTTTTCACAGCAATATCCGTTGATAGTGACGGTGATCTTTTGATCGCTTCTCACACGGAGAAGACAGACGATAAACAAGTAGGCGGCGCTAAGAGCGGTGAGGAGTGGTCAATGCATGTTGTTGACGTGAAGTCAGGACACGACCTTTGGGATGACAAGGTGAAGAAACCAAGTCCCGATTCTGCTCGTGTCACCCATTCTAGTACGAAAGGTTTTTTTACGTCATCGGTTACGATCGCCTATCCAAGAGGAATGCTCTACCCGTTAAAATCCTACGAAGGAAGAAAAGTGCGGTACGAGATTTACCGCCTTGTCAATGGTGCAAAAGAAACCAAACTGAGCTACGTCTTGACTCTTCCCAATCGCAAACTGGAGCGATAGAACAATCAAGTGCACGAAAGCTGCGGACGGTGCTCTGTGGCAATGAAACGCAACCGTCGCGACTCGGTGACGAGTGCCGTACTGTCGCTAGAGGAAAAATTGACCATCAACGATGATACCAATGAGCGCAACGAATGTCCTCTGATTGAAACTCGCCTGCTCCGTTGCTTACGTACCTGGCGCGTGACTCCAGATGTCATCGTCGACGGAGATCGCACCCTCTTTCAAGAAATTTGTATCTTGCTCGAATTCTATATTTGCGCGTGCATTCCTTACGGCCCCAAGAATCTTTGTGGATGGTGGTCTGATGGCGTCGTCCACCTTGATATTGCCCAGACCGCTCCCGACCGATTTACACTGCTTGGTGTGACTTGGATCGATTCACTTGGAATTGCCCCCTTCGAGATCGATTTGGAGCTGGATCCAAACGACGACACATACTTTGCTAAAACTGTATTTCGGATTGGAACGCTCGATAGCTACGGACGTCCCGCCGTTTGCAATCGAAATCTTGCGCCGACAGGTGTGCTTCAGATGCGCCCACGATACAATCGAGACTGGGCTATGGCGGTTGAATTGACGCCACCTCAACAAATCGCGACAGAACAAAGCGATCC
Organism: Njordella aestuarii; assembly: GCF_056494165.1. Taxonomy (NCBI): domain Bacteria; kingdom Pseudomonadati; phylum Planctomycetota; class Planctomycetia; order Pirellulales; family Pirellulaceae; genus Njordella; species Njordella aestuarii. Next base: position 2,917,577 of record NZ_CM151397.1, on the reverse strand, counting down.
ACCCAAGTCGCCGGTCGGCCGCGAATTTGAATCATAGTTTTTTGGCGGAATCTGGGTGATTGCTGCCGTTATCCGACCCAAACCGAACCTTGCTGCGAGCTTTAGTCGATGTGTGAATTAGTGCTCGAAATCGAAGAAGCCTTTGGCATCTCGATTGCTGATGATCAGGCGGTGAACATCATTACCGTCGGTGATTTATACGCTGCGGTACTGGTTGCCAGCGCAGGCAAAACACGTAATCCCAATGTCTGCCTTTCGGCTCGTACGTTCTACGAGTTGCGACGATATATTCGGCTTCATGTTGCTGGAGGCGAAACTGCAATACGCATTGCACCTTCTACGCCTTTAACAGACCTCTTGCCTTACTCGCAGCGCCGCCGGACATGGGATCGAATGGCGAGTGATCTGAATCTGCGGTTTCCAGCCCTGCGTCGGCCTTCAACCATAACGCGGCTCGGTTGGTCGGTCGCCACTGCAATTGCGATAGTGTGCTTCATGTCGATCTACGGCACATTGACATTCGGACTCTCGGTTTTTGTCACCTTGCTTGCCTTTTCATTCTCATTGTGTCTGTACTTTTTGTTATCCGTTCCATTTGCCACGTTGCCAGACTCATCGTTTCTAACGTTGCGAGGACTGACGGAACAACTGCTAGCTCGTAACGGATCAAAGCTCGCCAACCGACACGATGCCTACAGTACACGCGATGTATGGACGATTCTTTGCCTGATACTAATGGAACAGCTCGGCGTAGACCGTGAAAAGATTGTCCCCGATGCACATTTGGTTCGTGACTTGGGGTACGATTGATCGTCCCGAACATGCCCGAACGTGCGATAGCTGCGGACCTGTCGAAACAGGTGCCCAACAACTCTTACGATCCGCTACCACTTTGGTATGTTGACAAAGACTTTGTTTGCGTCGAATGCGGGACGGAAGAAACCTGGACTGCCGCACAGCAGAAGTGGTACTTCGAAGAAGCCAAGGGCATGCTCTACGCAACTGCAAAAAGATGCCATGCATGACGATTGAAGATCCGTGAGGCTAAAAGCACTGCAGCGAGAGCAGGTAGCCGCTCCGAAGAAAGCAGACGCTGAATCAAACGATCGACAATCATTGGATTGACTCAGTCCAACTTAAAGAACAAAGTCAGAACGAAATCAGAACAAGGGGTTGCAGACGAAGCCCTCGATCAGCCGTTTTGATGTGCGTTGAGTCAACTCTTCGGCCACGCTGATCGCTGCCGTTATGCAACAGAAACATGCGAGCAATAGCTGAAACGCCACATCATGACCGTTACCTCATGGTCGCCGAACGCATCTCGGCCAACGCTTGGCGTGCCATCTGCGAGAGCGTCCGTTGTCATGTTGCCAAGGCTTCTGACCGAGATGACGTCGCGGATCCTCTGCAGCTAATCGAACCAAACTTGCCTCCAACGAGCCTCCCGTTCGTTGTATTGTTTCCTTACGCTGACATTCCGTCCGATACCAAATGGAACATAGCGTTTGATCCAACGAAACCATCGACAATCGAGCCTACCACCGCTGTTTTGCAGTTCGGGGTTTTCTGGGAACGAATTGCACTGCCATCAATAGAGCATGGACACCATCAAGTCGCCGTGATTGACTTTCCCGATGGCGTCCCGACGCTCTTACAGTCGCTTCCAATTGACTCCAACCGGCAAACGTACGACTATATTGGATTGTGCGACGTCAAGGACTTGCGGGCGATTCAAACCCGTCACGAAATCTTGGCAGAACAAATCTGTGAACCGGAGCAATCAACCACGCGGCAACTGAAATCATAGTCTTCTGTTCGTGCCCGGTTACGGCGGGCGTTATACCTTTCAGATCTGCAAATGACAGACACTCGCGATACTAAGCTACTTTGCGTGCATGCACTCAATGAATTCTCGTTCCTCGAAACAGAAGGTTTTGTTTCGTCACAAAATGTATCGGCGTCTTGGTTCACGATCGGCTATGCCCAACCTCAGGGTTCTATTGCAATCCAAATTGGCACATTTCTACCTCGTTACGAATACTATGTCGCAATTGATAGCGGCGGACAACGAATCGCTCTGGACGAGATCGAACGCGTCTTAGAACCAAGCAATCGCGATCCGATTCAATGGACATGGGCACATTCTGACCAGACGGATTTTGCACGGCGAATTTCCTATTCGGCGCTCCTGTTGCGTCGAAACTTGATGAACATACAGCAAGGTTTTGAAAATATACCCCTAAAGATTGCGAATTTGCGCGCGGAAGCTCAAGAATACGAAAAGCTCCGAGATCATGCTATCGCCGCTGATAATGCATTTTGCCACTGCCGATGGAACGAAGCTCTGGAAATTTACCGATCCTTGCCCAGCCTAACGCAGGTTCAGCTGAAACGAATGAGCATAGCGTCGCGGAAGGGATAACAATGCGTTTCACCCCAAGTCGCGGGTCGGTCGTTTCCTGATGGTTAGTATTTTGGCCGCAACTCCGTGATTTCTGTAGTTCGTCATTGCAGAGTATACTGAAAAAGTTAACCAATTTTCACTAAGGAACCATCGTTATGCTTGTGGCCATATCGTGGGTTGCATCATCGCAATCGCACTATTTAGTTCTGCTGCTCGCGCGGATCTCGTCATAAATTTTGCCCAGGTCGGAAATGACGTGGTGGCCACAGGCTCCGGCACCGTAAACTTGTCAGGTTTAAGCTTTCTTAGTACCATACCCGCCTAGCAAATCAACCTTGATGCAAGTGCAGGAAATTTTCGAGGCGGAACTGCCGGTGTCCCATTTAGTTTTTACGGAGGCCTGATCGGCCCCTCAAACTTCGGGCTAGGGACTGGAACCAATAACATTCCCAGTTCTAGCAGTGGCGACTACTTCGGCTTAACAGATTTCAATAATCGCCTGTATTTGCCAGGTGGCTATGTGTCGGGAACGCAGCTTTCCAACAGAACAACATGGAACAATCGAACGATTTCAAATCTTGGACTTGCAACAGAAGGCAGCACTTTCACTTACACTTGGGGAAGCGGCGCCAACGCTGACTCGCTGACAATCAATATCACAGCCGTACCTGAGCCGTCGTCTGCGCTTTGTCTGACCTTGGCAATAGGTTGTGTCGCGATGTTCCGTAGGACAAGAGTTTCAAATCCTCGCGTGGGATAGCAAAAGTAAAGTTTGACTTTACCTGCTCTCGAAGATAAGTTTGCAGGCGACGATGCCGTCTTCGTGAACCGATTTGAAAAACAATCGGATGCACCCAAATTCGCCGACAGGTGCGTTTTGGCAATGCTAAAACTGCCAGCGACTTGATGATCCGTGCCGTTCGGCCATGAGAAAAACAAACAATGGAAACATTACCACGCCTTGATCGCTCAAAAGCGTTGAAAACCAGCCTCGCCAGCCAAGGTGAGGGTTGTCGTGTGGTTGACCATTCGATGGTGGATCGCTTGAATATGGTTTGGCTATTGACGATCGCTTCATGGTCCATAAAGGATCGAAACATTGCTGCATCCAGACTACAAAGACATGTTGTCCGAGTTCATCGGCTCAGCCGTTGATTTCCTGTTGGTAGGGGCTTATGCCTTGGCCGCCCATGGATACCCCCGCTCAACTGGTGATATCGATATCTGGGTTCGTGCAGACAAACACACAGGCCCATTGGTTTACGCTTGTCTCTCGCGATTTGGCGCCCCACTGCACGACCTAACTGTAGACGACCTATCCACACCTGCGATGGTATTTCAAATTGGGGTTCCGCCAGTTCGAATTGATATTTTAACTAAAATTGACGGTGTCGTCTTTGAGGATGCATGGGTGAATCGCACGACCGTAGATTGGGATGGGCTGAAGATACCGGTCATCGGATTAGCAGATCTGATAAAGAACAAACGATCTACAGGGCGGACAAAAGACCTTGCGGACGCCGAGCAACTCGAAGCAAACCTAGGCGAGTAGCGACGGCCTGGCCGAACCAAGCGATGCACGAATCGAACGGGAAATAGTTGAAGACGGGTGACTGTGATTCTCACCTGAGTAGCTGTTAGTCAGAGGCTCAGTGTCGAGGCTTGCAACCAGCGTATAAGGCATTGTGCCGACGTCGCTGGTTGATGTGTAGTCAGGAAAGGTAGCGAGGACGAACGGTATCGCCAGACTGTCGAACCTTGAACGGTATTGAGCTCTGAAAACATTGCTCCTGTCAGATCCTGCCCAAGGTGTGTGCTTACCTGAAGGCAACATTCTTCGTTGCGTCATGGCAAGTGACGTAGAAAGGCCCGTAGTCTAAGTCTCGAAGTCGAAGGCCCGTTCACGTTACACAGTTTGTCTTCAAGGCAACCAGTGAGATCCAGCCCAAGCTCTATGCTAAACTTGAAAGAGAGAGCCCGCTCTACTCACCACGTGTTGCGGGTCGGCTGCGAATTCGAATCGTAGCCCTTTTACGGCGACTGCGTGATCGCCAGCGTTATCGGACAAAAAGATTTGCTTCGTTCCCATGGTCATCGACGTGAACATTGACTACTTCCTTGCGTTCGCAGAAGGACGGCACTTAATGCCATTCAAGGATTGGTGGGATGCAAACGCATCTCAGCTGGAATGTGAATTGTCGCGAACTCAATTCCTTCGACTGAAGATGCAATCTTTCGACGAAATCTGCCGCATCCTTAACGACCGCGGAATCCAATACAAAAAATCGCTTTCAAACTCGAATGTTCATGCATCGCGGTTGCCAATGAGCCACGATCCAATTGAACGTGATCCAGCATTCTCACTGCTTATTGAAGAGGCTGACAAAATGGCCGAAAAAGAACTGGCGAACGAAAGACGCCGTACTGGATTTTGTCATCTGTATTGGCGGACGAAAAAGCGAATATTGAAAGAAGAGTTCGGAGTTGAATGGAAAACTCCCGCAGAAATGAATCCGGGCGTTATGTTCGATTGAAACACAAAAAAATCCCATAACAATGGGATGTAGACGACGCTCTCGATCAGCCGTTTTGACTTGCGTAAAGTCAACTGATCGGGCTCGCTGAACCCGGCCGTTCGACGATTTAATCACTATGGACTTTGCCGCCAAGTTAGACTCACCGTCTGTGCGAGACCAATCGGAAGCAGCGTTTTTCTTACGATCCGAGGGCGTCAACGGTTTAACGTACCTACCATTGTTATTGCAGAAATGCCAGGCAATCGGGTCAAGCAATGAATTGGATCGGTACGAAGAAGCGTTGCTGGGATTTGGTGCGATGACCTTGAGCGGCATTATCACCGAGTCTGGCTTTGATGCAGGCGATCCTCTTCATGACAAGATCCTACGGTGGATTATGGAGTCTACGCAATCAACTAAAATCAATGTTGCTGGTCACGCCGTTTATGCATTAGGCGGATTGGGACAAGATTCCTCGGCCGCAAGAGAACGGCTATGTGAAATTGCCAACTCTGACCTTCGCGGTGACGAACATAAGGACGTTTCACTTCGTGCAGTCGCTCTGAGGCTTGTGCGACGAATTGATCCCGCCCTTGCAGCCACGTCTGTTGACGCTCCTGCTTTCGATGAGTATGTTCACGCAGTGGAGCATTGGATCGCGACCGACGCATCGAAGAATACTGAGACGCGACTCGAATTGGAACGTGAGCTTGCATGGCTACGGGAGACTAAGAATCGACGAACCAGGCCATGAACCCAAGTTGCCAATAGCGTCGTTACTTAAGGGAGAGATCAAACAAATCCCTTGGCGCATTGCAGAACCCTGTTTTAAAACCGGCACCTAACCAAACGCTGGACCGGATGCGCGGACCGGCCGTTTTACAATGGATGATCGTTCGCGGCGACCGCGGTCATCGCAATCGTTATAAGACTGAAATATGATGACAGACGACACGCCAGCCATACGTTATGATGCAAAGCACTACACGCGACGCTTGCTCGCGTTCTACGTAGGACTTACGCCACTTGGCGTCGCGATGCTGTATTCCGGGTTCTTCGTGAATTCCTTTGGAACGTTTCTCGTCGTTTCGCTACTGGGCTTTTTGGCGACATTCGCCTTCACAATGCTAATTATTCCTTACCCAAGATGCCCGACATGCGCGCGACCCATTCGCGAACGCCCTCTGGATATTCACTTGGAGACCCGCGAACCTGCATACTGTTGCTCAGTCTGTAAAACTCGCTGGATCGTTGCGTTGGAACCCAACTCGAATTGCACTGGCCCACACTCGATCCAGTCTGGCGGTTAACATTCGCATGCCCCGGATCCGGCGGCTGGGTCGGTGTTTGAAGTGAACACATAGCCCCGGCCGGCTGATGCGTGACGTTCTGCCTTCCTATGCTAACCAGTAATCCTCAAACAACGGCCTGGAATGACCTCGCCCCATCGAGGAGAGGCATTACATTGGTCGAGGATATGTATGGCACTCTACCGGATGTACTCCTCGAACAAATTCATCGTGTCAACGCTTCCTCGCTAAATGAAATGAATCGATGGTTGGATGTGCTGCTACCGCCGTCCGTGTCCGCTGATCAATTGGGCTTTCCAGAATCGCGGTTCCTCCAACTTGGGGAATCATCATGGAATACGGTTGACGGCATTCAATCTGTGCGACAATGGCTTCACGATTGTGGCGTCCCCTATAGCACTATCGTATATTTGTTTTATGACCGCGAGATGATCCTCGCGATGCCCTGGAAAATCGTACTACGGTATTGGAACGCGTGGGCTTGGTATGTAGGCTATTCAATGATTGCCGTGGTCTCGACCTGCCAATGGGCTTGCATGTTCCACCATGAAAACGTGATACAATTTGGTCGACACATAGAAACCAAGACAGAACAATAGGTTGCAACGGAGCAGGCTAATCGGGCGGTTTGACTGTGGTAACTCACGTGCGACTGCCCGCGGAACCCAAGCGTTCGCCGACCAAGAAGGCCAGATTCACATCTAGAATATGCGTAAAGTAGCGGCCGCCGTTTCTGTCATTGCATTGCTTGCTTGGCTCGCTTATCAGGCTACCGGTTCCCGGTACAGCGGTGATGTGACAACTCCCAACGACATTCCGGTCGTCGGAGCGCACTTGTCCGAACTAGTCTTTGTCGGAACGGCAAGCTTCCGCGGCTACGAACATCCGCATGGTGGCGGCACATTCACCATCACTGGAACTGCAACCCGCGACTCCGTTCAAGCGTTTTGCGATAACGCAGAGGTTTCACTGTCCAAAAACGGAACGAACATCGCTGACCGTGCCGACATTTTGGCGTACTTAGCGAACCGAGGAATAAAATTGTCGGAAGCAACGCCAGAAGAACCACCCGACGTCTTGTTCGGATACGGCGGTCGTTTCCATAAACTCTATGGCGTGTATAATGAAAAGACACGGGATTTTGTGATATCCTTGCAATTTGACGGCACAAAATGATCACATCGACCAACGGCTGTGAACCGGAGCGGCGAAACTTGCCGGTTTTGAAGTTGTGAATCTTCCGTCGCCGCTCGGTAAAGACCGCTGTTGGGCTGTGCATACAAACTTCAATATTGGAGACTACTCATGGACCGACGAAATGCGATGTTGACAGCCATCGGAACACTTGCAGTAGCCAATCACACGTTGGGTGCCGCTGAGGATCGGAAGCCCGACGATCGACTGTTTAAAGGCGTTGCGTCCTTATCTGTCACTGAATTCAACGAGAAAGTGCAGATCGAAAGTGATCTAAAGCGTTTTTTTGCTCATCAGATTTGCTTTCATTGTACGTGCAAGCCATTTAAGGGGGAGTTGGACAAAAAGACCTTAGCGTACCTAGAGATTGATGGACTCGAACATTCGTTTTCGAAAGCGCGGTTGTTCAATCTGACAGAAGACTTTGAGTCAAAACTTGTGGCTGGAAGTAGGCTTGATGTGCACGGGCTGATACTCGAACAGAATTATGGGGTCTGGTGGATTTGGGTATACTCTGCATCGCCATTGAATGCAGACGCATCAAAATAACTTAGGGGGGAAGCCGAACAGAACAATGCACACGAGTTGCGGGTCACTTTTCCTGATGGTAAATCACAAGGCCGCAACCGGGTGAATTCAGTCGTTCTGTCGTATTTAAAATGACAACCAGTATTTCAGGAAACCCATACGCTTCCCCAGCTATTCGACTTGGTAATATGGATGAGCCTCCAGCACCAGCACGACACAATATGCTATTGTGGGTTGTCGCTATTTCAGGCTCCGCATTACCATTGATCAACTATTTTTATGTGCTGCTCTTCTGGATTGTTTCAAGTTTTATGCTCGGTGAATGGGTGCGCCCAGGAACACACGATCCGAGTGATTTTCTGTTTGGCATTCCTTACGCACTACATGTCCTTTTCATGTCATCTTCGTTTGGAGTATTTCCGCTCATCTTTTTGATTGGGTATAGGATCGGCAGGCTCTGGCAGTTACTAACATTGTATATGTTCTCCTTCATGTCCGCCGTTGTTATGTTCCGGTTGGATGTATTGGAAGTCTCTACGTGGATTGCAGACTAGCTAGGACTGAGACGACAGAACATCTAGATGCCCTTTGAAGTCAAGTAGTAAGTACCGGTAGCCACGGTGAAAGTTGACTATTTTAGTAGCTCGGTTTCGTGAGTTCCCATTTTTCGAGCTCCGAGCATCGACCCACAGTTAGACTCCTACACTACTTTTCGTATGGCTTTTCCTCGGGGGAGATGATTCATTAACGATTCGGACTTGAAGTTGACTTGCGAGTCTCCTTGTCGCTGAACTGCTCCTGGCCGCGCTTTCGCGCGACTCAGAACAGGTGCTCGCCCAGTAAGGCGATCGTGGCCCGTTGGGCTCGCGGTTAAACGACCGATGCAACTTGTTTAACCGCGTGGGCAACGACTTGCGATAGGATGCTAAGAGCGCAGCCCGTTGGGCTGGCGGCTAAACTTAGTCTCGCGGGTACTAAAGTTCGGGTGGAGTCGTTTTTCTCCTTGGGAATCGACGACGCAGGTGTACATACGGTTGGCATGCAGGTCGATACAGCAGTAGAATTAGTGTTGTGTTTGATAGAATTTCATCGTGAGTGTCTTCTTGGGTTGAGGGTGAAAAACTGCCTCACCCAAGGAGGCCATGATGAGCATCAATGCGTTGCCCCGGAGACGGTTAAACAGTCGTTTTGAGAATCTATTTCCATCGCCGCGTCTCGGCAAACGCGGGCGTTATTGCACAAGTATGAAGCGATGAACAGAGTCGTGGCGGTGTTCTTGATCGTGACTGTTGGGTCCGCGTGCTGTGCGCAGGAGAATTCTCCATTCGCGGTATCGGATTTTTGTAGGATCACGCGCGATCCAGACAATCCCGACAATATAAAGATACAATTCGAGCCTAGACCTCGAACATGGAATCGCGGACTCATCTTTGAAACGCAGTTACCAACCGACGAACCACCCCGAATTCAAATTGATCTAGCGCAAGAAGATCGAGGCGCGACTAATCCGCTCAACACTCGTGGCCGGAGAATGACGGCATCTTTTTCGACGAGGATTGGTCCCAAGGGAAAGGTTCTCGCGTGGAAACAAAACGGCGAAAAACTTGACAATGACCAAATTTGGCAACTGGCTGAGCAGTCGATTCGCGGCGTTCTATTGCGTGATATTCCTAGCGACTGGAATCAGCTTGCCGAATACGCTGCTTATCTTGACCTAAATGTAGTTTTTATCTATCCCGGGCCATTGCTAAGCGAAATTGAACGCTCGCAACGGTAGCATTTCAATAACAAATGGTTGCAGCGAAGCGCTCGATAAGCTGAATTGTCTTGCGTTGAGTCAATTGCTTGGGCTCGCTGAACTCTGCCGTTCAGCTATTCATCCAGCGCCACTAGCGATGACAAAAACAGACGACACATAATAGACGCGGAAACGGAACCACTCATGCTCTAAGCCCGTGTACTTCAATGAACGAGAATCTCAAAACAGCATTTGCAATCGCGTTAACGATCTGCGTCACAAAATTGAAAACGCGAGAGCTACCGCGCGAGAAGCTGAGAGAACACAGAATCGCGCGCCTTGGAATAGCCGAAGCATCTCTCGGCTTGCACGTCACTCATGGCAATAGACGCTGGAAGAACCAAAATTTCAGAGAAAGGAGTTTCCTATCTTTCCAACATAGAGAAATTGGAATTCTTGTTTCTGTGGGACACAAATGTTGGCGACGGTATTTTAGAGGCAGTCGGGAATATGACGTACCTAAGAATGCTCGACGTTTCCAATTCACGTATTTCGCAAAATGCTTTCCAAGGACTTCGAAGATGCTTTCCGAATTGCTTGGTTTCACACTCAGAGTATGGTAAATTCTACCGCGACTATTCTGGAAACAATGCTATTCTCCAATGGGTCAACTGCGAGGAACAAAACGATGCAATCCACCCTAACTTGCAAGGTTTATCGGATGGATAGCAACTTGGTTCGGGCTGAAGGATCGTTAGCGTCCGTCAGACAAACCCATTCAAGCCTTTAGTACGATTCTCTACGAGATAACGCGTTCTGCTGCAACCTTCGAAACTGACAGATCATTTTTAGTATAGGCTGCCGTTGCAATGAGTCCGCTTTTCGTAATCGCCATGACTATATGCAGTTTCATTTCCATTCACTTGATTTCGAAGTGCATCAGTGGAAAATCACCGCGACTGAGCTCTGTGCATTTTCAGACTTGCTTTTGGGTGGTGTCTTTCTTCGCTACCTTTGGCTTAATTTATGTTTTTGAAATCGGATTCTTGTTTAGCTATTTTATTGCGTTATTGCTTGCTCAGACTACTGCCTTAACATGGTTTGGCAACGCAAATCCGCAATAGTGATACTCATTGCAGGTAGACCAGGACAGATCAGAAGAACAATTCGTTGCACCGCAGTGGGACGCGGTGCGTCATCGAACTTATTGGCGTTTACTTGTTTCACACAGTGCACACGGTCAGTTCTGAAATCAAACTTTACTCCTCGGTCTCTGCGATCCGGGATGTTTATGGTTACAGGCACGTAATTTGTATGTCGAAACGTTTTTCTTTGCGAATGCTCGTATTCATGTTGACGAGTTTTTGCGTCTTGAGCGCAATTGCGGTTGCACCTTCGAAAAGGGCACGGCTATTCGTAGACTCGTTTGAAGGACAAGTTGACAATCGAAAATTGAGTTGGATAGACGAAGATTTACGCAGCCAGATTCACTCGCAGACATCCAAACTTGGTCTCGTTTGGACCAACTGCGCGTTCTATCGGGCTGAGTTACAACCAATGAGCAGGGCTGATTTTTTTGCGATTCGCCGGCGCGTTCGGATTATGCATCACGGTGCGTGGGATTTCGATCCAAGCGTAGTGTTGATGGATGACCTCATCAATGGTAGCTTGACGGTTGATATCAACGTTAGTTTATTCACCTTGTATCCTAGTGAGGGAATAATACCTTTATTGCCATAACTCGTGGCTTAAGGAACCGCAACCATCGCGGCTCTTGCTGCGAGTTTGCTGAATGCAGGCGCGTGGTTCTTCTGGTAGGATTGAGGACTAAACAAAAGGTCGGACCGAATCTCCCGATGGTCCATTTCGAATTTTAGAGACCGTGTTGGGGGGCTCGGTCAACATTGTGTTTGGTTTTACGTCTAGTAGGTGCTCTCCACCAATGCGATTCTCCATCCGTGAGCTGCTGCTTTCTGTGACAATACTGGCCTTATTGGTTCCCTATGCATTGCCGTTCCTCCGTGCGCCAGACCGATTTCACGGCGACGAGCAGTTCTCGTATGCCCACGTCCGAGCCATGATCGAGAAGGCCGAACCCGCCGCGCAGTTTGGAAGTGGCGGCGGCGGTCGAAACTTTGCCGACGTCGAGGTGAGCGTCCCCGCCGGGATCGCAGACACCTTCATCGAGCGACTTTGTGATATTGTAGCGGAACGAATTCGCACGACGGGCTGGAGCACGCAGGGCGCTGGAATCTCACGTGGCGAACACGGCTTAATAGAGTTTTCGTATGATATGAAGAAAGGCGACCGGACGGGAAAACTCTTCGTATATGTCCTGGAACGTCGTGAATCAGACACGTTTTGGGAACAAGTCCATGGCCAAGAGATGGAGACTTTCCGCATCGTGACGCTCCGCTACCTGTACCGGGAATTCTGAATAGTCGAACTTGCCGTTACGCACAACGCTGCGGGCGGCGCGGTTCAGTGAAATGAATTGACCTACACACACGCATGAACAGAAATTTGAGTATTGTCGTCGGGCTAGTAGCGCTTCCAATCGCGATTTTTTTCGGCTATTCGTTTCTCGACACGAAGTATCAACGTGATATGGACATGATGCGGCGCAACCACGCCAGCGAGATCGTCGATCTCATTCGCGAATTCGCGGACAGGACCGGGCACCTACCGTTTCAAGGTGAGGCTCAAGAGCAACCGCTTATGATCTTAATTGGCCATTCGACAAATCATGAGGAAAAATTTGCCAACTATCCTGCGCTAAGACGTGAGGCGCGATGGGCAAACTCAACGTTGCTCGAATCTTTGCTAGCGGGAATGGCGTGGACGTCTGTTTCATTCCCACACGATAACCTACACTTTGAATCCCCCGCGATGATTCGTGGCAAGAATCCGTGCAACAATTCGAGGATCGACGCGTACATCGTGATCGACACGAGTATCAGTACTTCAGGCAAGTGGCTGCCATCTCAATCCAGGTACGCGCATAGATTTTTTCTGTCTTCTCCCGAATGTTGCGTAGCGAGGTTTACATGAGAGAAATACGCCGCCTGCTCTGCCAATACTGCAACGCCTCGGCCGAATTTTCAACGGAATTGGATCTTTCAGTCTGGAACGATCGGCCCTGCCCCACTTGTGGATGGACAGCAAACGAGTGCAGCAAGCTTGAGTCACCACTGGATGATGTATCACGGAAGCATGAAAAAATGTTGGATAAACCGGACCGAGGCGATACTGCTCACAAATCACAAGAGCACTCGATCGCACAGACCACCGCATCTCCAGGAGATGAAGTCGAAATCTTATCAGGCAACTTCACGGGAATGAGAGCAAAAGTCATTAGAAACAATGGTAAGAGTGTCGACCTGGCTGTTGATGTGTTTGGTAAGATTGTACCACTCACTCTACCGAACGAGATTCTTCGACGAGTCGATAACTAACGGCAAACCTTATGAGCAAGGTTGCAGTACATAGCGATGCACCAAAAAAGCATACGAGGCTAATCAAATCATGTTGAACCATCGATTCGCTATTGTTTTGTGTTTGATTACGCTCACACGTGGCGGCTGCACGTATGGCGAAGACGGAACCATCGAAAAAGCTACTTTTGGCGGAGGTTGCTACTGGTGTGTCGAAGCTGTATTTCAAAGCGTGAAAGGAGTCACGGGCGTCAAGCCTGGCTTTATGGGCGGGCGAACGAAAAATCCAACTTATGAGCAGGTCCTATCCGGCAAGACGGGGCATGTCGAAGTTGTTCAAATCGAGTTTGACCCTACAGTCGTTTCTTATGAGGAGTTATTGCAGATCTTCTGGCAGACGCATGACCCGACGACGAAGAATAGACAAGGACCGGATATCGGAACCCAATACCGAAGCGTGATCTTTACACACAACGAACAGCAACGACGCCAAGCGAGCGAATATAAAAGGCTCTTGGCTAGGCAGAAAGCATTTACGGCCCGCATTGTGACAACCATCGAATCCTCCAGTGAGTTCTACCCCACAGATGCAGATCACGCGAGCTATTTCCAGCGGAACAAAGACGCACCTTACTGCCAGACCAACATTGTTCCCAAGTTGAACAAACTAAAAGAGCTCTTTGGCGACAAGGTAGACTTGGTAGAGCCTAACCACTAAAATTCCCGATTTTAAAGCGATGGCACTGAGCCGCGTCAACAACTAAATTTGGATTTGCATTCATCTCCAAAGCCAAATACTGTCCAGCCAATCCTCCAAGTACTAGCCATTACGTTGTCTTTTCATAAATCCTAACTTAGTTAAGAGATCATCTTTCCGAATCCATCGTCATGGGAATGTTGGTAAAATTTGCGATTGCCGGACTTGTGTTGTACGCCGTATGGACGGTGGTAAGACCTAAATGGCATTTTCAGATTGTCGTTACACCCGATGCCGTGGAGTTTGTAGACGGCGTTCCTCATGCGAAACGCAGGTCATACGAAACATTTTTCTTGAATGATGTGAAGACAACCAATACGCTCAAAATCTATGTGCGACGTGAAAGCAATGGGCGACTCACCACGTTGATCAAAGGGACAGATGACGACGGACTGAAACAGCGAATCCGCAATTTCCTCGTTTCCGCTGGCTGAGCAGAGACGATGCCTGATACAATGCATCGAAACGATGACCACGGAGCATACGCGAATAACAATTGGTTGCAAACGACGCCCGCGATCTGCAATCTTGAAATCGCGTTGAGTCAATCGCACCGGCCAGCTGAACTCAGCCGTTACGTCGTATGAGATGCGAACACACAACTGCACACTCGATGTTGCTCTCGACTTGAAGGGACTACTGCCGCTTTCCGTATAAGCTACGAATGCCAGCCATTACGCTAACAACCACAATCGCGGCACCAATTGAGATGGTATTCGATCTGTCACGCAGTATCGATTTGCACGTTCAATCTACGGCGAAAACGAACGAACGGGCTATCGCTGGAAAGATGCACGGGTTGATAGAGCTTGGTGAGACGGTGACATGGGAAGCAACCCATTTCGGCGTACGTCAGTGTTTGACTGTTCGAGTGACCGAATTCGATCGCCCGAACTTCTTTCGAGACTCAATGGTATCCGGCGCTTTTTCAAGATTCGATCATGACCACAAATTCGAAACAGTCAAAGACGGAACAGTGATGACAGATGTGTTCGACTTTACTTCTCCACTCGGACCGTTGGGGCATGTTGCGAATTGGCTAGTTGTTACTCGTCATATGCGCAACTTGCTGTTAGAACGCAATAAATTGATAAAGTCTGTAGCAGAATCGGGTAACGCAAAGCGAGTTTTTGACCTTGAGATGCAGCTATCAAAGCGGTGAACCGCAGCCGCAGATCGTGCGTTTATTGAAATCACAGATCCTTAGCTGAGGCACGGCTACCGAGAGCAACAACGATGTAGTCCTGAGTTTGCGAGTAGCCTATGCCACGGCTTTTGAAATTTTGTGGTTTAGAAAATTTAGCCCCCAAGACGAGGAGTATTAAATGTCGATTTCACAGGAGGAAATCCGAACCTATCTGTCTTCTCTGGGAAACGTTTTTCTCCAGATCGCAAATCCTGAAGATGGCAGTCCAGAAATCGCGTGGGGCGACACATTCGTCTACTGTCGCAAGGGGGATGGAACGATTCCGAAGATGCCCTTCGTTACAATTGTGACCAAGGACTACGAAGGATTCGACGACGAGTCACAGTTGAACCGAGGAGGTCTATTCCGACTCAACATTGAACTAGGACGAGAACGATTTGAAGAGGCCTTTGGATTCAGCCCTGCAGCATGGGACGAGAATCGTGCCAAATTTGATGTCGCAGCGATAGACAGATTCTTCCCGCACCCGGTCTACGGCAAAAGTGGCTGGGCCTGCATCATCAATCCGTGCGAGGGTTCGCGAAATCTGGTAGAGTCACATTTGTCGTCTGCATTTAGATTTGCTTACAACCGTGTTGCGGTATAGGCGGGACAAATACTCCGGCGGATGACGTTGTTCAAAACTGTGAAGGAGCTGGGCGGTGGGATTTTCGGTGTATTGCTCGCTTCGTTCTACGGTGGCGTCGCTGGTGCTTTGATTATGACACTTGCGGCCGTGGTTCGTCGAAGAAAATTTAGAGCCAACAATCCTTGACGTTCACAATAGTGTGCTCCGCGAGCAAAGTGTGTATGCACATAGCATAACCCACGTTTTTTCCAGAGCCCCGCCGAAACCTTCAACCTTAATAACAACTCAGACACGACGGTTGCGTTATGCTCGCAGTTTGTCGCAACAGAGGATCTGAAGTACCACATCAACTATCAGAACGCTTTCTACCGCTTTCATACTTGCCACTTTCTTGGTCGTTACGGTTGGAACTGAGCGATGCATGCGATAATTTCCAAAAGCAGTTTTGCCCGCTAATCTCACGAATGTACACCAATAACAAGCGGTCACTTATCTTACACGTCACAATCTGATTCACGGGTATTGGGGATCTTCGCGGGCAAATACGATTGTCTTTGTTTAACGTGCGATTCAGCAGCGATAGTTCGTTGGCCGCAATTTCTTGGAAATCCCTATCCGCGTAGTCTTCCGAGCACTTTAGATCTGACTGCACACATCATAAGAAGGATCGGAGAACAGCAGCACAATGATGTACTGATGTAGTCCAAAAAATAGCCTCGCCGCGTACCAAAGACCTTACTCAAGTACTGGGCTTTTCGAATCCAGCAACATCTTTTTCTATTTGTCTCCAAACTGAGGGGCTCCAAGATCAAGGTTGCTTCCAAGAAGTCGTATGTCGAGGCACTTGCGAATGACCAAACGAATGCAGCGTTCTCGGGCAGATCTATGAGAAAACTTGAAGCATTGACTTCGGAAATAAATGAACTTGGTTTCAATATAGAGTAAAATGCGACTAACAAGCGATTGCAACCAAAGCCTTAACCAGCCGTCTTTTGCTCGCATAAAGCCAGTTGCTCGGGAGGCGTCTGTGCCGCCATGCTTCGAAAAAGCCTGAATTGCATGAGCAAAGACTTTCGGAACGAGCATCCGACGGTGCGTTTGCAACTTTAGAGTGATCCAAACCGAAACGCTTCAGGACGAAATAAGATCTTCCTTGGGTAAAAATAAATCAGAGGTGTTCGAACGATTTCCTCGAAGGCTCTTGATAGCGACAATCGGCTGTTGGGCCCTATACTTGCTGGCATTGGTCGTCTTCGAATCCTCGAGTGGCGTGCGGACAGGCATTCTCGTAGGCTTGTTCCAGTCCAGCCTCGTCTTAGTGGGAGTCTCTTTCTATGGACTATTCCGCTATCGCCGTAGCTCGTTCATGCTGCCGCTAGCCGCGTCTGCTCCGATTTTCGTAGTTGTGCTGTTCGAGTTCATCTACAGCTAAACGCACATTACCGCTCGATGCACCAAAAGAACTGCGTGGTCGGTTTACAAGCGTAGCCTCTGCAAGTAGAGAATATTGAGCTGACATCAACTGGATACTTGCAGTCCTGTAGTACGAATCACTAGCCCAGCTAAAAGTCGTCTTGGTACGCTTGGCGTACGAAGTTCCTGCGGCAAAATAAGGCTAAACGCATCGCGGGGAAAGGTAGTATATTCATTCCCATGATTGGCAATTCAACTGGTGCATACTCGTGTGGCATACTGCAACTCTGTCAGCGGTTGCTGTTTGTGCGTTACGGAAAGGCTTGACCACTTATCGCAACTTCGCACCATGGACCGATATGGCATGCTGAATTTTATTCCCTACGAATCTCCAATCGACGCAATAAACGAAGCAAACTCGGAAGGCACAGCGTTGGTTGGAAGCTGTTCTACAATGCTCGTTCGGACGTTCACGATGTTTCTTAGTGCCTTGCTTGGTGGCGGCGTTGGCTTGATCGCTGGCGTGCTTATTGGATTCTTCGGCGGATTGACCGTGTTCGCCGATGGGGGCGACTTTACAATGATCTACGTAACATCATGTGTTCTGATCGGCGGCGCGTGTGGCGCAGCAACAGGTGGTGGGGCGGGGATGATTCTGAGCATTTTTGCGTCAGGCACGGCAGAACATCCACCTGAGCATTCCCAAGACCAAGAGCAAGAATCTTGATAGCGTCCGATCCATGGACTTGTGGTAGGAAGAAGCTTAGCGAACATGTGGTGAGCAAATTGAGCTTACGGTTTCAGACCCCAAATATTGATCGAGTGCCCCATACGCTGTATCCAGGTTATACTTAGATTCCTTATTCCGAAAATGGAGAAAACTAGGCAATCGAAATATGGCTTGGTTCTGCAAACTTTGCAACGAGAAACACGGTGATCAATTCCAGTTGTGCTGGAAGTGTGGTACTGACAAGCTACAAGAGCTTTCCCCGGAAATACGCGATTTTGCCAATCCCCTTGATGAAGTCGATCGGCTTGATCTCGCTGAAGGATGTTTACCGTACGATGAGCTTGCCGACAGCGCCAAGAAGTTTCAAAGTGAACAATCGACTGTTTTGTCGAAGAGAAAGATGGTACCCGAACCGCCTGTTCCATTCTTGCATAGGCTTAACAAATACTTAGGCCGAGACGAGGAAACACCGATAACGGCGTACGACAGGATTTCACGAATGCCTTTTTACATGGTTACGAATGCATTTGTCCGGACGCCAGGCAAGACCTCCGATTATATCCGGCGCA
Organism: Njordella aestuarii; assembly: GCF_056494165.1. Classification (NCBI taxonomy): domain Bacteria; kingdom Pseudomonadati; phylum Planctomycetota; class Planctomycetia; order Pirellulales; family Pirellulaceae; genus Njordella; species Njordella aestuarii. Next base: position 2,899,209 of record NZ_CM151397.1, on the reverse strand, counting down.
TATTGGAGCGGATCCGGGAAACTATTCGCAACTGCGGGATCCGAGAATAGTGGAAAGTCAAACTTATGAGCTAAACTTCGACTTTACCAAACAAAGTGTTAGGCCGGACTCCCCGCCGGTCTCGCTTCAATTTATAGACCGAATGGGCGGGGGCTCGGACGATATTCTGCTTTGCTAGTTTCGGAGAATTTAATTGCCAGATCTTGATTCAAGACATAACGACATTGCTCCGGTGATAAAACACTTGCGTTCTGCGATCGTCGTCTCGCAATGGTGTATTCCAAGTCCGATCGCTGCATTATGCGCTGTTGTCGGATTGCCCTTCGGCATTCTGGGACTGGCCGTCGGGTTTACAGTTGGTGTGTTTTTTGGGAGTCTTATTTCGATCATCATTTCGGCGATGCTGTCATGGATGATACACGTCCTGTTCCTCCTCAAGGACCTGGACAGATTCAAATGACTGCCTGTTTATCGAATTTACGATCCCTTCAGTATGTCGATGTCCTGTTAGCGATCAATTCGTTCGCGACTTGCAGATAGTGCGACGCGTAACCAACATCAGTTCACTCGGAGCAGCCATTAAGGTATCCCTGGGAAACGTCGGTTTGGTAGTGGCAATCGGGTACGTAGTAGGGTCCGGTTTAGGTAAGTTGGCCGCAATGACGAAAAACAAATTTTGACCGACCATCGACTCTTCCATGTCATTCATCATGCGTTCGGCGAATAAAGTCTGCACCGCAATCAATTTTACTATTGCCATTTTCTTCTTCATTACGTGCGTGATCTCACTCAGTACCGAACCCGTTCGCTTTCGTTGCCGGTAATTTTTTCGTCATACCGGCTTCCGGATAGGAGCTCGCCGAATGAATGTGCTGGTATAGAAAGCGTCGGCGGCTGCTTCTGGCACTTGGGATACTAAATCTTTTGTTCGCCAGTTTCTCCGCGTTCGTAGCTGTTACAATTATGGTCGAGGTTTTGGTGGCTGACGAACCGTTTTAATTCTGGTTCATCGTGACCTTGGGCATTTGCTTCGCGTTCATTGCTGGATACCTTGTTTGGTGCGGTTGGCGATGGCTCCGCTGTATCCAATTGGAAGCAACCGTGGACCAAGATAGAGTTTTGGGTAATAGTATGTTAAGGTTTGAGCCAAAAAGGAGTTTGCCAACATTACTCAGCGACAAGCAATCGCTCTTTGCATCCAAGCATCTAACGTTAGGTTGAACATAAGGAAATCAATATGCCTAGAAACAGCTATCGAAACTGGTTTGGACTTGCTCTGATCCTCTTGTTATTCGCAGTGTCGAACATGGCCGAGACGCAAACTACCGCAGACGAAGAATCAGACAATGCAAAGCAAGACGCCACAACGGAACTAATTGGAACTTGGCAGTTAGAGAAGGCCGAGGTCCCGGGAGCACCGTCGGGTATCGGTACACGACTGAAGATCTTTAACGAGACTCATTGGTGTGTAATTCAGCCAGATGAAGCTGGGAAAATCGTCTTCGTTCATGGTGGCACCTATGAGTTTGACGGAACCGAGCTAAAAACTAAGACCGATTTTGCTGGAGACCTCACTGGGTCACTAATTGGTACAAATACGACTGTCAAAATCGAACTTGACGGTGACACTCATCGCCAAATTGATCCGAACGGCGTCTTCAACGAAACCTGGATACGTGTAAAACTTCCGAATCCGAAATAGATTCAGATCTAGTTCACGACGTGTGGCACAACCCAACATTCCATCGGAGCGATCGAGCCGAGGTATTTCGAGTGAGAAATCAGTAACAGCTCATTTCGAGTGCGAACGGTTAGACCTTAGAATTGAAGCTTGAACGGAAAGAACCATAGTAGCGAAGTGACAAACGTGTGCGTTTTCAAGACAGGCAATAACCGTTGCCGCTCGGTGCTTGTTAGATGGTAAGTGGTTGAAGTTTAAGGAACCGACGAAATGATTCGCGCAGCGTGGATTGCAATTGGCTTAATTTTCTACTCATCGCCATCTGCCTTTGCTCAAGATGCTACGATCGATCAAATTAAGGCGAGTTGGTCTGGAACCATGGAGCGGACCAAAGTCTGCCGATTTGAGTGGGCAGAAGTACGCAATACATCCTCCGTTACCTCGACTACTAGCTTGTATACCTTGCTCTTGAGAAGCACCGACGATTTTCGGCTAGATCGAATTAAACGCCGTTTTGACCAAACTCGAGTTCGGTACGTGACTGAAACATACACGTCGACTTGGAACGGGACGGAAGGAAGATCGTTCTTTGGTATAGACGTATTCGATGAGGATCTTCACCCCACAGGATTTCAATCGAACAAACCATCGGATTGGGACACCATCCAAGTGCTGCCACTTTTACTGGCGGTTCGTCCACTTAACCCACACTTCTCTCCAATTTCGGAACGACCGTATACCGTGATCCCAGAAGTAACCGAACGCGATGGAAGAAATCTGCTGGAACTGGCACCGCAAGGACCTGTAGAAGCGAAAGATGCAGCTTATGTCTACTTCGTTGACCCGAAACGAGACTGCTGTATAACTCGCATCACCAAACATTGGATGGGAGAACAACTATGGGAGCTGGACATTCACAATGAGCGGGACGTGCGCGTAAATGCATGGCTACCAAAATCGTGGACGATGAAAAATCCATCCATGAACGAGGAGCGTATCGTGTCGAAAGTGGAGACGCATTTCGATGATAAACTCTCCGACGAGCAGTTTTGTTTCGAATTTCCGTTCGGGACTTTAGTGTCGAATCGGATCGAAGACCCGTCTGTATTGTATATCGCTCTACATCAAAATGGCCGATATGTTATACCGAGGGAAGCGCGACGCAAAATCATTCCGTACCTCGAATACCTATCCAAATCACTATCGACTGAACTCAATAGTGTCAAATAGACTTCAATGAGTCTTCTCCGCTTGCCTCTGCCGGCCAAGAAAGCTGTTGCCAGCAATACTCATAATGCAGACTCCGATCGTATCGTGTAAGAATTGTGGATCTTCGAGGCTTGTCGAAGGCAAAGTTTACGATGCCGACTTTAAGGCGAGTATTCCCTTTTCCAGAATAGTGCTGTCTGATCGATTGACCATCAAAGCCACCGCGTGTTTGGAGTGTGGAAATGTTGATTTGCGGGTCGACCCCAAAAAACTCAAATCGATCGTTGGAGTTGAAAAAACGCCAACAGATGGTTAAGGTTCGACCTGCTGCCACTCACATGGTTGAACTCACGGTGCATTTTTTTCTCGTGCAAACTGAACTGTCACTGTAGCATGTTAGCCAGAGCCTTTACTTAACCGAAACGACGACATTCGAGTGACCAACCCGTACGCGCGATTAGTTCTCGTTGCCCCGTGGTATAGGCAATCTCTGGTACAGCTTTCTTCGTATGATCGAACGCTTGTGCATCATCGCAAGCTCTCGTCTGCTTGCAATAGAAATTTCGGAAGAGTCTAATAGCACTAACATCGTCGCGTTGCATCCCCGACATTGAACAGAAGCCGCTCTGGAGTAGGCAGGATTTCCGATGAACCCATACTTAGAGCCTCAATTGGCAAACATACAGCGGCATGAGATCGTGGTCGATGTTCCGAAACGCGGCATCATACTGCTGATGTTTCTAAGCCAACTGGTTCTGTTGCTGGGAGGAATAGTTGGTTTCTTCGACGGTGAGACGCTCGAGATCTCTGGTGCAATTTACGCAGTGCTGACTTCGGCTCTAGCGGTGCTCGGTGTGCGTCATCGTGATTTAATCGTCAAGATGTTCTGCACCACCGGGATCGCATATTTATCTGCTGTCGCTATCGTAATCTATTTGTTTCGCTGGACACCTGAGGACGCGAGGATTCCGGTTTTCATTGCAAACTCAGTTTTCTTTTTTATAACGGTGTCTTGGTCAGCAAAAATTCTCTTTCGACGGCAGTACCAGTATCAAGTAAAATTATGAATTGAATCAGTTTGCAGCTGCCGAGTAGAACCCCAACGACCGAATCTCTACTCGGCATTCCAAGTCGATTTGTGAACACGGAGAACCACCGCAGATGGCCTTTATCCGGGTGTTGATTGTGAATGTATGAGCCAGACTGATTTTCGCCCGACACTTATAACGGCCGCCTTGATTTCAAGTGTTCATCTTGGTGCACTGATACTGTGTCCATTTCCGTCTATCTATTTGTTCCCCTTGGTACTGATCGTCCTGATCGTCACTACAGTTGGTGGTTTGTTTGTATACGCAACCTATGCGAGCTTCTTCGGAAAGAACGTTGATGGCAGGTTATCAGTACCTGAGAGCAATGCAATGAATGGTATGGCTCACTTTTGGGTCGCAGGCGTAATCTGCCTAGGCTTGATCGGAGTACCTTATCTTTGTTTTGCTGTCTGGTATACTTCAACATGCTCGTGGTAGATAAACCGCCAAGCTCGGCGTGCAAGTGGTCAACATACACTTATAACATCATTCAGCAGGAATAACTGCACTGCCACTAAAGATGAGCATTTTTCAGACAACTTAGTGTTAGGGGTTGTGCGCAGAACCTAGTGAATGTCTGCCGCTCGAATTCGAGATTCACAGAGAATTGTTGTCAATACGAACGTAGGTTTCAGATGCAAGTCAAATCAATGCTCCGGTTCTCAATCACATTCTTACTGCTGATAACACTGATTTGTGCGATCTTTGTCAGATGCTCGTTAATCCCCGAAATCCGGCGTCAGCAAATCACCTACGAGGTAGAGAATCGCGGCGGAGTGGTGACGTATGACGAGACAATTCCCGGATTGTGGCGATCTAGGAAACTAACTCGGATTGACAATCCTCCAAACATTTCAAATGAATGGCTATCACAACTGAAGCAGTTCGAGCATCTGCAACAGATATCTCTTGGAAAAACAACCTCGGTTTTAGGAATAGTTGGTGAGGTTATCATCGCGATACCAGAGTAGAGTGCGTTCTTTTCGGTCCTAACAAAAAGGCTTGAGAGTACGAAACGGGCATGCTTGGTATTCGAGTGTTCTATTTAGACTGTTAATTTCTACGAGGCAACTGATTGGTTATGAAGTATACTGAGGGTCATTTGTACTACTACTGGGATTCGCGCGAGAATCCTAGTAACTTTAGTCAGGTGATCATTTACACGTATCTGTACGAGGGAATTAGAAAATCCCAATGCAATTCGTTGACATGCGATGTTCCGTACCAGTTCTATCGGTTTAAAATCCTGACGTCGATCAACGAAGGCGAGCACATCGATTTTCCGAATTACGAAATGATGTGCAAAATCCTTCTCACTTTTCAGGAACTTCTAGAAGAGTTGAGCTTGAACGGTTTTGTCTATCATCGAGGCAGCAGTTAACGAACAACGAGTTGTTCTGCTGCACGCTTTGATTTCGATGAGCAGGACAAAACGACGGCGTTGAAGTCGTTCGAGATGAAGCGCTTTCTATGAAAAGCTCCGTGCGCTACTTTTGACGCCAGACCGGATCGTGATGGGAGTCTGTTTGCTTCGGCCAGCGCGCCATCGTAACCTTTTGGCGGGTGTAGAATTGGATGCCTTCCTTGCCTTGAACATGCAAGTCGCCAAAGAACGAGCGGTTCCACCCTGTGAATGGGAACCAAGCCATCGGAGCAGGAACTCCCACATTGATGCCTAACATTCCAGCGTTGAAATGTTGCTGGAACTGTCGAGCCGCGTAGCCGCTTTGAGTGAAGATCACGGCACCGTTGCCAAACTCACACTGATCACCTAGCGCCAACGCGTCCTCAATCGTTTGCACCCGAGCGACCGAAAGAACCGGCCCGAAAATCTCTTCCTTTGCAACGCGCATCTGCGGCTCGACAAAGTCTACCACGCTCGGACCAATTAAATAGCCAGGCCCTTTCACTTCGCGGCCATCTAGCGCCACTGTTGCTCCATCCGTTTTGGCGACGTCCAGATAATTGGCGACGCGCTTCCTGTGTTCTTCGCGAATGACTGGTCCCATGTCGATGGTCTCGTCTCCGTCGCTTGGCCCCACTTTCATCTTTGACGCGAATGAAACAAGTCCGTCCACGATTCGATCACCGGCATCTGCGACTGCGACGGCGAGGCTGCCAGCCATGCAGCGTTGTCCGGCACAACCATATGCACTGGCCGCAAGTGCCTTGACGGTTTGATCCAGATCCGCGTCAGGCATGATGATCAAATGGTTCTTGGCACCGCCGGCCGCTTGTACGCGTTTGCCATGAGCTGTGCCGACGCTATAAATTTGCTGGGCGACATTCGTCGAACCGACGAAGGAAATCGCGGCCACTTTGGGATGAGTCAGCAGGGCTTCGACACATTCGCGACTACCGTGAACAATGTTGAAAACTCCGTCAGGCAAACCCGCTTCCATAAGCAGCTCGCCAAGTCGGATGGCGGACAGCGGCGTCTTTTCAGATGGCTTTAAGATGAACGAATTGCCGCAGGTCAGTGCGACAGGAAACATCCACATTGGAACCATGGCAGGAAAATTGTAGGGCGTAATGCCAACGCAAACACCGACTGGATGCCGCACGCAGGTCGCATCGACATCGGTCGCAATATTCGGCAAAATTTCGCCCATCAAAAGGCTTGGAATGCCGCATGCGAACTCGACCACTTCGATGCCTCGGTTGAGTTCAGCGCGCGATTCCCCCAGAGTCTTGCCATGTTCGCGCGTGATCAGTCGAGAGATCGAGTCGAAGTGTTTTTCCAGCAATTCACGGTACTTGAACATGACGCGTGCCCTCTCAACGACGGGCGTGGAACCCCACTTCACCTGGGCTGAAGCGGCGGCTTGTACGACCTTATCGACGATGCTGGCGTTGCAAAGAGGCACGTCGCCGATCTTTTCACCAGTCGACGGATTGAAAACATCTTCATAAAAATCGACCTTCGCAGTTTCCCATTTTCCGGCGATAAGATTCTTCAGCGGTTCAACAGCAGGTGCGGCGGTCATCGATCAACTTCCTAACGTATAAGACTTGAAATTTTGATAGTGCAACTCTGTGTAAAGCCACAAAGGTTACGTAACGGGTGGCGGCATGCATGCCGAATCAGTTTGTCACACCTTGGGCTAATGTAAACCAGAAAAGAGAGGAGGTGAGGTCGCAAATAGTGTTCTTATTGAGAAACCCTTTGACAAGCTTACCATTCCGAAATACAAAGCATCTATGGGAATCCTCTCCGCCCAATCGCATTGCGTCAATCGGATTCGCTTGGCAAGTTCAAAAATTTGCCTTGCATCGATCCTTCGCCGCACAAAACTCGGTGCGATATTGTATAAGTAAGCAGTGATACACTGCCACATCCTTATCAGGAACATCTGCCAAAAAATGGTGAGAGGACCACGATCTTGGACTGTGATAGTTCGTTGGCATTTTTGAATTTGACAAGCGTAAGATCTATTTGATCGTTCGAAAGGAACCTCAATGGCGCGGATAGTACGAGGGGCATTGATTCAGGCGACAACGTGCGAACCAACGACTTCGCCCGTTGCGAAAATCAAACAAGCGATGATCGACAAACACGTAGCGATGATCGAAAAAGCGGCACAGCAAGGTGCGCAGGTTTGTTGTCTTCAAGAACTTTTTTATGGACCCTATTTCTGCGCCGAACAAGAACTCAAATGGTATGAGTTAACCGAAAGAGTGCCTGACGGTCCGACGGTCAAGTTGATGATGGATCTGGCGAAAAGACTTGAAATGGTCATGGTCGTTCCGATTTACGAAGAGCACATTACCGGAGTTTACTATAACACGGCCGCGGTCATCGACGCAGACGGCTCTTACCTGGGTAAGTTTCGCAAGATCCATATTCCTCAGTGTCAGCCTGGATTCTTCGAGAAGTTTTACTTCAAGCCTGGGAATCTCGGATACCCCGTCTTCGATACTCGAATTGGCAAAGTCGGTGTTTACATTTGTTACGACCGGCATTTTCCCGATGGAGCACGATGCCTGGGACTGAACGGAGCTGAGATTGTCTTTAACCCATCGGCAACGGTCGCGGGGCTGAGCGAATATCTTTGGAAACTCGAACAGCCTGCTCATGCGGTTGCGAATCAATACTTTGTAGGTGCGATCAATCGCCCCGGCTGGGAAGAACCATGGCGAATCGGCGAGTTCTACGGACAAAGCTATTTTTGCGACCCTCGTGGGCAAATGGTGGCCATGTCGGAAAAACGCGATGAAGATGACATTGTCATAGCGGACCTCGACTTTGATATGATTCGCGAAGTCCGGAACGTCTGGCAGTTTTTCCGCGATCGTCGTCCAGAAACCTATGGTGCTATCGTTGAACCATAAGCGAGCTTCAGTATGACGAGTAAAGGAATCCAAAGTTCGGTGGTCTATGGCCTTGACGACCGACCGCCGCTCACGCGCTCAATACTTCTGGCGCTGCAACATGTACTGACCATGTTCGGTTCGACAGTCGCCGTGCCACTGATCTTTGGTCCATTGCTGTGGCCCGTGCCTGGAACGTTACCAGAAGAGCTTAGAAACAGCCTGCTAGAATTGCAGTTGACCAACAAAGCGACACTCATTTCCAGCGTCATGCTATGCAGTGGCATTGCAACCTTGCTGCAATCTACCGTCGGCTCGCGTTTGCCGATCATTCAAGGCGTTTCGTTTTCTTTCCTGGCGGCCTTCTTCGGCATCGTCGCGCAATCGCAACTTACGCAAGCACCCAATTGGGAGACCGTCATTGCAGGGACTGCGAGTGGGGAAGAAGTGACGGGCCTTATTCAACAGTGGCAAGCCGCCGGGGCATTTGGCATGCAGAACATCGCCGGCGCTGTGATACTCGGCGCGGTCTTCGAAGCCGTCATTGGGTTCTCGGGCGTCATGGGGGTTTTGCGGCGATACCTGTCTCCGGTCGTGATTGGTCCAGTTATTATGCTGATCGGATTAGCCTTATTCCAAGGAGCAGGTGCGACAGTGGCGGCAACTAACTGGCCGATTTCGCTGTTGACGATGGCGTCGATTATTATATTTTCCCTTGTCCTCTCGCGCAAGCATCGGTTCTTTCAGCTCTTCCCAATGCTTCTGGCAATTCTGGTGAGCGTTGGAGTTTGCGGTCTGTTTACGATCAGCGGATCCGTTACACCAGAACATCCCATCTATGTCAACCTGTCCGCAGTAGCAAAATCGGATTGGGTGCGCACGAGCAATATTTTCTTACCCTGGGGACTTCCTCAGTTTGGGTTCGCTGCAACGATCGCTGTTTTAGCAGGCTACTTGGCATCCATGATAGAATCGTTTGGCGACTACCATGCTTGCAAGAATCTTGCCGGCGGCGGTGATCCCACGCCAGAAGAAATTTCACGAGGCATTGGAATGGAAGGAATCGCATGCGGTTTAACCGGAGTTTTCGGTGGATTCAGCTCGACAAGCTATAGTGAAAACGTCGGCTTGGTTGGACTGACTAAGGTCGGAAGTCGCGTTGTGGTACAGATCGGGGCCGTGATGCTTATACTGCTAGGAATCTTTGGGAAGTTTGGCGCGTGCGCAGCAGCGATTCCTCAGCCAGTTGTGGGAGGACTTTACTGTGTGCTGTTTGGGCTGATCGCAGCCGTCGGAGTGCGTCAGTTCGCTAAAGCAGATTTGGACAGCGATCGAAACTTGCTCATTGGTGGCTTCGCGTTATTCATGGGTTTGAGCGTTCCATTTTATTTTGGACAATATGGCAATGGAAAAAACGATATCGCGTTTATGACTGATTGGGTGCAATCCTTGGTTTTGGCGATTGGTACCACCGGAATGGCAGTCGCAGCGATTATTGGATTGACTTTAGACAATTTGATCCCCGGCAGTCTGTTGGAACGCGGTCTGGAACCTGAAATCCACCCTGGTACGTTAGTTCCTCAGGTAGCTGACGTTGATTTAGAACCGGCAAAATGACATGCTAAGAAATTGACGAACTGGGAAGCTTCCGATCACAAAGAATACTTTTTAAGGCACGAACAGACGGATAGTTCAATGGCAACTGACAGCAAATCTATGTCCCTACCGATCTGCGATCATCGACCGCAGCCTTACGATGGCCCGACAAAATCCGAAGTGATCGCGTTGCGTCACCAGTTTGTTTCGCCTGGCGTCTTTACCATCTACAAAGAGCCCTTGATGGTTGTCGAAGGACACATGCAATATGTATGGGACGAAACAGGAACGCGATACTTAGATGCATTTGCCGGAATTGTCACTGTCAGCGTCGGGCATTGCCATCCGAAGGTAGCAGAGAAAGTTCGAGCTCAAGTTGGAAAGCTGCAACATACGACCACAATCTACCTACATCCGACGATCGCGCAGTTCGCCGAAAAGCTGGCGAGTCACATGCCTGACGGACTTACGCGTACTTATTTTACGAATAGCGGTAGCGAGGCAAATGAGATCGCGATTTTGTCATCTCGCGAATATACCGGTAACACGGATGTCGTCGCTCTGCGAAACGGCTATCACGGCGGTACTTCTGCCACGATGGGGATTACAGCTCACGGAACCTGGAAGTTCAAGTCGAATGCGCAACCGAGCATTCATCACACGCATCCAGGCTATTGTTATCGATGCCCCTACGGATTGACCTATCCATCGTGCGAAATGAAGTGCGCACACGACATCAAAAACGTGATCCAATATCAGACTTCGGGACAAATCGCGTGTTTTATCGGCGAACCGATCCAAGGAGTTGGTGGCGCAGTCACGCCACCGAAAGAATTTTTTGAGATCGTTTACGGTATCGTGCGTCAGCATGGAGGCTTGTGCATTGCCGACGAAGTACAAGGTGGCTTTGGACGGACGGGCACGCATTTTTGGGCTCATCAAAATTGGGGCGTTACGCCAGACATTATTACGATGGCGAAAGGTATCGGGAACGGAGCTCCACTGGGTGCCATGACGACGACTGAACCAATTTCTGAGATGATGAAGCGTAAGATTCATTTTAACACTTACGGCGGAAATCCGATCAGCATGACACAAGGTCTAGCGACGCTGGAGGTCATCGAAGAAGATGGTCTGCAGGAAAATTCTCTGATCGTCGGGGCGTATTTGAAAGACCAATTGTTAGCCTTGCAAGACAAGCATCCGCTGATCGGAGAAGTCCGAGGGATGGGTTTGATGCTTGGTGTTGAACTCGTGCGCGACCGTATGTCAAAAGAACCAGCGACTTCGGAAGCAGCAGAAGTAATGGAAGCGATGAAGCTGCGTCAAGTTTTGGTCGGCAAAGGAGGTTTGATGGGCAATACGTTACGCATCAAGCCACCGATGTGTATCACAAAAGATGATGCTTTTTACTTGGTGTCCATGCTGGATGAAGTCTTATCGGAAATGAGTCAAAAAAATGCCCACGCTTGAAACCACCGTCAACGGACTTAAACTTCCCAACCCGTTTGTAATCGGTTCTGGCCCGCCTGGAACAAACGCAAACGTAATCTGCAAAGCGTTTGATGAAGGCTGGGGCGCAGTGATCTGCAAGACTGTCAGCTTGGATTCCTCCAAGGTCGTCAACGTGCAGCCGCGCTACCACCGTCTACGCAGCCGCGAAAGCGGTGAAATATACGGTTGGGAGAACATCGAACTGATAAGCGATCGTCCTTTCGAGACATGGATCGAAGAGTTCAAACAAATCAAGTCCTCGCATCCAACGGGGTGTTTGATTGCTTCCGTGATGGAGGAATATAACAAGAACGCTTGGCAAGAGATGATTGGGCGTTGCCAAGACGCCGGAGTAGATGCGTTTGAGCTTAATATGTCCTGTCCACATGGACTGCCGGAGCGAAAGATGGGGGCCGCGATGGGGCAAAGTCCGGAGATCCTGTCCGAAGTTTGTGGCTGGGTATCGGACGTCGCAAAGATCCCGGTCTGGGCCAAAATGACGCCAAACGTTATGCGCATCGAAGACCCTTCGCGAGCCAGCCTAGCCGCAGGTTGCGATGGAATCGCAGCGATCAATACAATTCGCAGCGTAATCGGAGTCGACCTTGAGACCTTACGGCCCGAACCGACCGTAGAAGGCTACACGACGCCCGGCGGATATTCCTGCCAAGCCGTTAAGCCGATTGCACTTCGGATGTGTATGGAGATTGCAACGATGATCCGAGACGAGTTTCCTGGTAAAACACTCAGTGGGATGGGCGGCGTCGAAACTGGCAAAGACGCTGCGGAATTCATTCTCTTGGGCAGCAACACGGTTCAGGTTTGTACCGGAGTGATGAAGATGGGATACCGTTGCGTTCAAGGCATGTGTCAAGAATTGCTCGAGTTTATGGAGAAGCATAAATTTGAAACGCTTGACGATTTCCGCGGTCATTCGCTGCAGTTCTTTACGACGCATGCAGATTTGGTACGACGCCAGGCCGAAGCACGCGCAGCCAAGAAAGCCGAGCACGATCGCAAGAAGATGATCCGCGCGGACGCAGAATGGGACGGCGATGACTTTGTAGACCAAAGCGATGCGCTAGCCCGAGGTTAAACAGGCTCTCGTTGACAGCCAAATCAGGTCAACAGCTCAGTGCGAATTTTGCCTTCGCTCCACACCATGGGGCGACCGATAGGCGTCATGGTTTCTACCGCAGGATCGACCCCGCACTCATGAAGGATTGTTGAGTGCAACTCCGGAATGGTAACCGGATCATTGACGACCTTGTCGAGATTGTCTTTGACTTCAAAATCGATCAGTTCTGATGTCGTAGCGCCGTGGACATATCCGCGGCGGAAACGACCGCCAGCTACCAGTGTACTGAAACCGGTGGGCCAATGATCACGACCACCGGCGGGATTAATCGAAGGTGTCCGGCCGAACTCACCGCTGCATAACACAATCGTGTTCTGGAGCATTTCGCGTTCTTCTAACAGCTTGAGAAGCGACGCGAGGGCTCCGTCCAAGTCTTTAGCGCGAGCATACTGAAAGTTGTGATTGTTCGCGTGTGAATCCCAACCGCCCAGTTCAACTTCGACGCACCTTACGCCCTGTTGCACCAATCGCACTGCGGCAAGGCAACCTCGTCCGAAGGCGGTATCGCCAAATGTGTCCCGAACGTCTTTGGCTTCTTTTGTTAAGTCGAATGCCTCTAGTTGAGTTGTATCCATCATGGCGACGGCGCGATTCGTGGTCGTTTTTTGCTGAAGCCGCATGGAATCCAGATCGGGGATGCGTCCGCGTTTGAATTCTTGATCAGCAATATCGCTCATCATTTTTAAGCGATTCGCTCGCCGTTCAGCGTCAATGCCACTGGTCAAGTTTGGCAGCGGCGATGCTGGATCGTACATTGTGAACGCATCGTACTGCGGGCCAAGGAAACCGCCACGCGAGGGCCATTGACCAGGCAGGATCGAGATGTGACGAGGCAAATCGATATTGTCCTCGCTCATGTGCGCCAGTACCGATCCGATGGAAGGATGCAGCAGCGTCGGCTCCGGTCGCCACCCAGTTTTAAAATTGCTGGTAGCACGCTCGTGGTCACCTTCTTTGCTAACCATCGACCGCACAAGAGTAGCCAAGTGCATTTGTTCAGCGACGGCTGGAAGGCTGTCGGCGATCTGCAGATCTTTGACGGTTGTAGAAATCGATTTCGCGTCACCACCGATTTTGCTATTCGGATGTGGATCGAAAGTTTCGAGTTGGCTTGGTCCACCTTGCAGCCATACAATGATCAACGCTTTCGCTTGGCCAGGAGAGCCGAGTTCCGACACATCAGTTCGTTCGCGCGCCAGTTGCTCAGCGACGACAGTCCATGGCGAGAGCATCGTTGCCGAAAGTGCGCCGGTGGACAAAAGCATTCGTCGACGGGAAAAATCATGGAGAGACCGACAGCCCGGATGTTCTATTGCAGATCGTTTCATGATCAATGGTTCCACTGGAGTTCGGCTGAATTGAGAAGCGCGTAGGCGAGGTCGCCACAGGCTCGGATAATTTCATCGCTCTGACGATCGGAGGTTTCATCGGCAGTCATGCTGTCGAATAATTCGCGGCGAACGGCATCGCGTTCGGTTGGTGAAGGATAGCGGTTAAGTGTTAAAAGATAGATCCGATCGATCTTTTCGTCTTCATTTTTAGCAAATGCGCCGATCCTAGAGACCGTATTGGCGATTAAGTCGTGCTTCGTCGCATCGTCGATCGCAGCTCCGTTCATGAGCAGGAGTCGTTGTGTTACAGTAGGCGCGAGGCCATTGAGTTCAGCATCGCCGAGATCGCCGAAGTCTCTGACAAAGTTATTTATTGTGTCATTACGCGTAAGTTGCTGGAGAATATTGGCATCGTCCGACATGCGACGGATTTGGGTAGCTTGGATGAGCGACAGCGCGATTTGTTCCGGCCGCAAGCGACTCACAGGATAGACAGCAAAACAGTTCTCGTGAGCGGTCGTTGGTTCAAAGGAATCGGAGCGAGACGATCGCTGAAAAGCCTCCGTCATGACAATTGTCCGCACCAGAGATTTAAAGCTATAGCCATCGGCAACAAAACGTTCCGCGAGCAGGTTGAGCGGTTCAAAGAGCAATGCATTATTTGTAATGTGATCGACGGGATCCACGAGAGGCCGCCCTGTCATGAGAGCCCACAACCGGTTCGTCGTTGCTCGCGCAAAGTGCTTGTTATGCGAACCGGTCAGCCACGCCGCAAATGCTTCACGCGGCGGTAGATCTTCGTTGAAGTTTTCTTCGTCAAACGGAACCGACGGCTTGATTACCGAAGGGTCAGAATCGCCTAGCAGGATGGCTTCATAAGGACGATCGTCGATTACTAAACCAGAGAATGGATTGGTGAACGAAGCACCCCCGAAGAATGACGCCAAGTGGTGGAAGTCAATCTGCGTTCCTGGACGCTCCCCCTCATCGGTTGCGAAATTGGTCGTCCCTAGAAAGTCGTCATGGCATTGAAGGCAGTCGATGCGTTGCCCTAAGAACACTCGCGCCGTCCGGCCTGCAATGCGAATGGGATCAGCGCGGTTGGTTTCCTCTCCATCAGCGGTCGCCGTGTAAAAGTTGACTTCGGGATGATCTGTCCACAAACCGTTGGCATTGACCAACTGAGATGCGAGTTCGTTGTAAGGGCGATCAGCTTGAAAATTGTCGGCGAGCCACATACGGAACTTACGACGTCGATAAAGCAAAAATGGACCTTCATTGTCGCCCACGAATGCTCGTGTAAATCGCTCTGCCCAGTAGTAGGACCAACGATTGTCAGCCAAACACGACTCCAGGAATGTTGAAACGCGTTCAGACTCGGGCAATGATTCGAGCTCATGGATGTCTTGAATCGACATTCCAGATCCGTGGAGGGCCAGGGAGATTCGCCGACACGCGGTCAGCCAGTCGGCTTGGGGCGCGAGTTCTAAAGATTCGGTAGCGGCAATCTCGCGAATACTTTCGTCGAACGCCGTGAAGTTCGAGTTTGAGATTCGACTGTCGGGCGGAACGCTTGGCCTGTTCGGATTGGAACCCAGCAAGCGAGAAACCGGAGTCGTCTTGGTTTTTTCGAACGGCGAATCGTATTTATGCGGAGCGAGAAAGGCTAGCATCATTGCTAGGAAACTGACGAGCATGGCCGACGCAATGCATATTTGTCTCCATTTCATCGTGACATCGCCTTAACTGAGGGAAGCCGGTTGCGTATTGCCGCGGTCAACAAGCTTTGAACTTTGGCTTGCTACCACAATTCTGGATTGTTTTTGGCAGTGTAGCTTGCAGGAACTTATCAAGTTTAAACGTTATTCGGGCGATCGAGCATCTTCTTGGGAAAAAAACTAAAATCCTCCCCGATTGCGTGAGGCCCCCGGTGGCTGATACCATAGGGCCGTAAGCTCGCGATGGCACGTGGTTTAGAACCAGCAGCATGACCTGACTACTTGATGAGTCCCGACATTATTTGGGAAGATTTGAGCGGTAGGAAAGAGTTGCGACCACGGAAGAGACATCGGACGCTTCATTTAAGTTGTTCAGTAAACTCGAATTCAACACCAACACGAATCAACGGCTTGCGAATATGCTCGCCGGATTCCAGGGTTGTGTGAGCGGTGTTCTGACCGAACTAACCAACAAATGATCCAGTTACTCCTTTCTCTCATTGCGGTGTCCCGGCTGATTTCAATCAGACTGGTTCGCATCGCCTTGAAGTTTCCGGTGCGCGACATCGACGCGAGTGGTCAAACGGCACTCAAGCGTGAATATTTGTGCGAACACATCGGAACAGGCCAAGCTGCGTCGGGCGCGAAAAATTGCCTGCGTGGACTGGTGGAGATTCCGCGAAATCGTATGCCGAGAACGATTAAGAATTCGTCAATGAGGCTCCGATTTTGCCGGACATTCGGCATTCGCGTATTCACGATGCCCGACGGTGCTATACGGCTGGATGAAGATACAAAGATTGCTCGTCTGCTAGGCGTCGAAATGTTTGCAAAATTTTCGTCGCGTTGCGATTGCGTTCTTCTGCATCGTCGATTTGTTGCGGTTGTTTGTTCGGTTTGACACTTCTGTTGTTGGGTTCGTTCCAAACATAGAAATAGTCAGTAGCAGTTGTTCGTCGAACTAGCTTGAAACAATCCGAATCGAGCGGCCAAGTTGGATGAGGCTGCTACCACGAAACCAAGGAATACGATCGTGGTAGAAACTTTCAATACTTATCAAGGCTGGAATGCCGAAATAATCCTCACAAATTTTGCGGACATCACGATGCTCGCTGCCGACGGTGGCGGCACAGGCACCATCGTGACTCTCATTGTTGCTGCAGTCGCGGCTTTCTTGGGTGCAGCCGCTTATCATGGCCTGAACGTTCTTCGCGGACGCGATGCAAAGTCACAGGCAACTGCGATTCTGGAGCAGGCGAAGATCGAATCTGCGAATACTGTCAAGCAAGCGGAACTTGAAAAGAAAGAGAAGCTGCTGACTTTGCAAAGTAAGTTCGATTCCGATATTTCGGCTCAGCGGAACGAACTGCAGAAGAGAGAAAAGCAAGTTGAGATCCGTGAACTGCAGCTTAAGCAATCGACCGATGAGTTCCGCAAACAGGAGAAACTGGTCGAACAGAATCAACGCAAGCTCGCAGACCGCATGGAGGACGCCAATCGGCGCAGTAAAGTCTACTCGCAGCTGATTGAAAAACAGAACGACGAACTCCAACGGCTTGCCGGAGTATCCAAGGATACGGCGGTTCAAATGCTGATGACGAACCTCGAAAAGGAGCTCAGCAGCGAAGTTGGAAGTGTGCTGCTAAAACATGAGCGTCGCGTGAATGAGCAGGCCGACCAAAAAGCTCGCGATATAATTTTGACGGCAATGCAACGTTATGCATCGGCACACACTGCCGAAAACACGACTAGCACTGTCGATATTCCTAATGACGACATGAAGGGTCGCATCATCGGTCGCGAGGGTCGCAACATTCGCGCCTTTGAAAAGGCTACGGGCACGGACGTGATCATCGACGATACGCCGGGCGTGGTGATCGTCAGCGGATTTGACCCAGTCCGCCGCGAAGTCGCTAGACAGACGTTACTTAAGCTGATCACAGACGGACGCATTCATCCAGCTCGTATAGAAGAGATAACGCTTACGACGCAGAAAGAGATTGAGAAGTTTATCTTGCGACGTGGCGAAGAAGCTGCAGAAGAAGTCGGCATCAACAATGTACCGCGCGGCGTACTTGAAGTGCTCGGTCGGCTTCATTTCCGAACCAGCTACTCACAGAACGTCCTGCAGCACAGCATTGAAGTTGCATTTCTGTCGGGCATGATGGCGGAAATGATTGGACTTGATCCGATGCTCGCGCGTCGATGCGGCTTGTTGCATGATATTGGAAAAGCTTCCGATCATGAAACAGAAGGCGGTCATCCAAAAATTGGCGCCGATTTGCTGAAGCGATTCAATGAAAATGAACACGTTGTGCATGCTGCTCTGGGCCATCACGACCTTTTGACGACCGAATACCCTTACACGCTATTGGTCGCAACAGCAGACGCTTGCAGTGCATCGCGTCCGGGAGCGCGGCGTGAGTCGTTAGAGCGTTATGTGAAACGCATGGAAGAGCTTGAGACCATCGCTCGAAGTTTCTCCGGCGTCGAGCAAGCGTTTGCGATACAAGCTGGTAGAGAGCTGCGGGTCATCGCCAACTCGAATCAGACCGACGACGCTGCGGCTGCGAAAATCTGCCGCGACATCGCAAGGGCGTTCGAGCAACAGCTACAATATCCTGGTGAGATCAAAGTGACCGTCGTACGTGAAACTCGGTTTACCGAATTGGCTCGATAGCGATCTAAAATGCAACCTGCAGATGTTTATCCTCCTGTGTCGCCTAATTGCATGCGATGTGTCATGGTAGGCGATATCGTCGGCAAACCGGGAATGCACATCGCGGAGCTGGCAGCGCCGTGGCTTAGGCAGCGGATGAAAGCGGACTTCCTTGTTGCGAACGGCGAGAATGCTGCCGACGGAACTGGCTTGCGAGTTCGCGAATTCGAGCGGCTGATCCGAGCTGGTTATGATGTCATAACGCTCGGCGATCATGTCTTCAAGAAGAAGGAGATCATGACCACTTTGGGCGAGAGCGATCGACTTGTTCGCCCGCTGAACTTCCCCAGTCAAGCTTCTGGAAAAGGCTTCACGACGGTCACTGCACGCAACGGTGTGGAGGTGAGTGTCATAAGCTTGATGGGTCGCGTGTTTATGCGGCCCGTTGACTGTCCGTTTGCGGCGATCGATAGATTGCTAAAGTCAGAAGAAAAGCTCGGCGTGATCAAGCTTGTTGACTTGCATGCCGAAGCGACTAGCGACAAACAATCCATGGGTTGGTATGTCGATGGTCGAGTGAGTGGGCTATTCGGGACTCACACTCATGTTGCAACGGCAGATGAACATATCATGGAAAAGCGTACTGCCTATCAGACAGACGTTGGTATGACAGGTCCCTTTCGAAGTATTTTGGGACGTAGCGTCGAGGCCGTGCTGGAAGCTACCGTTAGCTTTGAACCGACCGCGTTTCATGTTGCCACTGACGATGTTCGAATCACGGGCTGTTATGGTGACTTTGATACCGACACTGGCGTTTGCGTTGCTATTGCTCGCTTCCAGTGGAAGCTCGAGTTGCTGGCCACTTGGGAATCCCATGCCAAGCAGTTGGCCAAGAATCTTTAGTTTGTACTGCCGAATTCTTCTGAAACAAACACAAAAGCGGTAGGGCGCAAGCCCTCCGGTGTATTTTGGTATCACGACAGAACCGGACGGCTTGCGCCGATGCCGCTAACATTGAGTGACAGAATGCAAAAAGGCCGACTCATCTTGGGATGAGCCGGCCTCTGTTTTTTATATTTCGTTCGAGTTTGACTATCGATTCAGAGTCAATCCGAAGCTGATACCTGGCATAATCAAGTTTTGTTGTACGAAGCTTGCGGACGGTCCGAAGATCAGTGGCTGGTTGAAGCCGTCCGAGATGCCTCGAATCTGCGAACCGCGAGCAATCCCGTCACCGATCATGAGTAGTGACACACCTGATCGGAACGCTATGTTTCGTGTTAGGATGTAGGACGCATCGAGTCTAGCATCGAGACCGAACACAAACTTGTCATTGAGCCCTGGAGCGTCTGAGAGAATATTGACAGGTTCTGTTATGATCGTAGGATCGATGGGCGGAGTTGCTGGGCCAACCGCGCCGTATTCGAACTGGTATTCCTGAGTTTGCACCGAACCGGTTTGGAAGTTTCCGCCAAACAACGCTTTCGCTTCCCCCGAGAGTCGCATTCTACCGACGTCTCTGAAATATCGAAGTCCGAGTTGTCCAAGAAACATACGGTTCTGGTTGCGGATAT
Source organism: Njordella aestuarii (assembly GCF_056494165.1). Classification (NCBI taxonomy): domain Bacteria; kingdom Pseudomonadati; phylum Planctomycetota; class Planctomycetia; order Pirellulales; family Pirellulaceae; genus Njordella; species Njordella aestuarii. Next base: position 2,879,410 of record NZ_CM151397.1, on the reverse strand, counting down.
CGCTCGTGTTGAACAATTCGACGGGATTACCCGCTGCGCTGGTGAAGGTTGTAAAACCGTCGGCCACGTTTATGTCTGTAAAATCCATGTATCGAAGACCCACTAGTGGCTCGAGGAAACCACCATGTTGGTACGGGGCAAGTCGCCACTTTTTGTTGACTTCGAAAGAGCTGAGCGAAGCGACGTTCAGGCTATCGCGGACAAAATATGTACCATCGCCAAAGTTCGGATCGAATGGATAGCGTTCGCGGAATATTTGGAAATCAAAGATGTTGTCTCCATCTACTGCGAGAATGTTAGCACGAATGTTTCGCGTGCCCGTGTACGTATTTGGACCCGACACGTTCAGGAACTGGAAGTCCCACCCGCTGTCATTGTCGCCCATGACACCGAAGGTAAACTTGTTACCCCAAGTCCGGTCGAACTTATTGTTCTCGGGTTCGATCAGCGGGCGGTCTAGGCCAACGTGCATCCGTTCGTAGGTTGCATACCAGCCATAGTTCGCTTTTTCACGAGCCGCAGCGTCTTCCAATGATTGGATGTCAACTGGAGCAAAAAACTGCCAGTCTGGATCGAAGCTCATCGGTTCCGCAAACGGATGGTATGGTTGATCGGCCATACTGGATGTCCCGGCTGCTGCCATTGCTGCTAGGACCAGCATGCGTAACGTGTTCTTTAACAACGCCATAGTATCTTTCCACCGTCGCATTGGGCTCATGATCTTGCAACACTAACAAAACCGGAGAGGCCCCCTCAGGCGCTCGATCCCGTCCGGTTTGGTCTATTGCACACTTTTCGGTTGTGCTGGTAGTATCGGATCAATCAGTCGTTCAAGTTGAGTTGTATTAGGTAAAGCTTGACGGAAATTCCGCTTCTAACGATCATTCCGAGAATGCCAGATAGTCCGCAGCCTGCCTATCTTACGCAGCGTTCGCTAAATGCTTGACGAAACAGCGGTTTGCGGCAACATTCAGATGATTCGCCGTTCCCAAAATTTATTTAGGAAATTGATTCGTTGTCGCTCGCAAAGACCTTCGCACCCGCCTTTTCAATTGGAAATGTCCTCGTTGACCCGCCGATTCTGCAAGCCCCGATGGCTGGCTTTACCAATTTCGCCTACCGACAGATCGTCCGCAGCTACGGTGGAGCTGGGTTGCAAGCGACCGAAATGGTGAACGCTCGGGGCTTTGTCTGGCTGGACGAGCACGACTGCGAGCATCCGGATCGGTTGTGGGGTGTCGCGGCCGAAGAGCGACCGCTAGCGGTTCAGATTTGGGACAACGACCCTGAAACCATGGCCAAAGTCGGCCGTCGTCTGGTCTCAGAGTATGGCGTAAGCGTCGTCGATATCAATTTTGGCTGTCCCGTTAAGCAGGTAACCGAGAAGGCGCACAGCGGCAGCTATCTCTTGCGGCAGCCCGAACGGATGTACGAAATTATCTCGCGGCTGGTCGAGGCCTGCTACCCGACGCCGGTCACTGCCAAGATCCGTTTGGGATGTACGCGTAAGGCGATGAATCACTTGTTGGTTGCGGAGACAGTGCGGAAGGCGGGGGCGTCGGCTCTGACGGTCCATGGTCGGACCGCCGAAGAGTTCTTCAAGGGCTCGGCCGACTGGGATCGCATTTCGGAAATCAAAGACGTCGTGGGTGACATGCCCTTGATTGGTAACGGCGACTTGAGTTCTGCGGAAGAGGTCGTGATGGCCTTTGAAAAGTATCGCGTCGACGGCGTCATGATCGCTCGCGCGGCACTCGGCAAGCCTTGGCTATTTGCGCAAGCCGCCGCAGCGATACGAGGCTTGCCGATTCCGCCAGAGCCTTCGCTGGAAGAGCAGCGGGCTTGTATGCTGCGCCATTATGCGATGGTGGTAGACCGGTTTGGACCTGAAAAAGGAACGTTGCTGATGCGGAAGTACGCATGTTGTTATGCTCAAGGCAAAAACGGCGCGCGATTCTTCCGCACCTATGTTGGCCACGTAAAAACTCCCGACGAATTTTACAAGGTCGTCGAAGACTACTTCCCGAAAGAACCAGGGCCGGTGCAGAGTTAGTCCGCGTTCAATTCTTTCAGCGCTCGGCGGGGCGGCGCATCGGTGCTCTTTCGTTCAATCGAGTGGGAGATTAAAGCTTCCGATTCCGAGGTTGCTTGGGACCATCGACCCAAGTTCGGACGGGGCTAAGGTCCCATCTTACGGATATTTTCTCCTCTGATTGCTTTCTGGTGCACTAGCAATTCAAATTGATAGGAGTGTGAATGAAGGAATCTGCTTGAAAGAATACCTAAATGCGAAACTCTCTCCCATCGTGTCTGCTAGCCTGCTTCGTTATCTGTAGTTCATTTCCATGTTATGCCGCAGACGAAATTGAATCGTCGATTCGAAATGTTGTTTTTCGGATTGATGTAAAGTCACGATTTCCTCAACTGATGGAACCGTGGGCGCGGCAGCCTGCTAAACAAAGCTCTGGATCGGGATTGTTGATTGAGGGCAATCGCATCGTAACCAACGCGCATGTTGTCGAGTTTGCGACGCAGGTCTATGTAATGCCGGACGATTCCGATCAGCAATGGAAGGCAAAGGTTACGCACGTCGCGCCGATGATGGATCTAGCGATTCTGGAATTAGAAGACCCGACCAACTTGGGCGAACGCCGTCCCCTCGAGATGAATGCGACCCGAATTAGCGTGGGATCAGACGTTACAGTCTATGGCTATCCGGTTGGCGGAGAGCGACTCTCGATGACGAAAGGAATTGTCTCGCGTCATGATTTTAGATTTTACCCACCATACGAAATCGGTTTGCGAACACAAATCGACGCCGCGATAAATCCAGGCAACAGCGGCGGACCGGCTTTGCAGGGAGACAAAGTCATTGGACTTGCCAACGGACGTTTAACTCAATCAGATAACATCGGGTTCATCATTCCGGTGGAAGAAATCGAAATGTTCTTGCAGGATATCGACGATGGGAAGTTTGACGGGCAATTGTTCTTGTGGGATACAGCCTCGACCGTCGAGAACAAAGCGCAGCGAAGAAAACTGAAGCTGGACGAGGGCGAAGGTGGTTTGCGAATTGAAATGCTGGACACCGACTTCGAAGACTATCCATTGCAAGTCGGCGACGTGATGACGAAGATCGGCGAGTTTCCTCTCGATCTAAACGGCAACGTTCGTGTTGACGATCAGGTTCTGGTCAGCGCGCGTTACGCCTTTCCCCGATCAGTTGTGGACGGGAAGGTTCGAATAAGCATCATTCGCGATGGAGAACGTTTGGAGCTTCAGGTACCAGGAGCCCCAATCTACGCCAAAATTTGTCAACCATTTCACCATCGTTACCCTGAGTACGCCATCTTCGGGCCACTCCCGTTCACACCGGTATCTTTTGAGTTCGTATCGGCAGCGTCATCACTGGAGAACGTTTCATCCCTGTTGACTCGAGTATCCAATCCGGTTGTTACGAAGTTTGCAGCCAACCGCGGTTCACCCGACGAAGAGCTTGTTTTAATTCCCGGCACTCCCTGGTCGCATCCACTGATGAAAGGTTATGGCTCTCCGTACATGTACGTTGTTGAGTCGGTCAACGGCGTCAAGATTCGAAACTTGAAGCATTTGGTAGAAATAATCCGTGACTGCACTGAAGACTACTTAGAGTTCGATTTTGCAGGTAACACTGCGGAGACTTACATCTTTGATCGCCAAGAGTTTTTGGACTCTACGGAAGACATTCTGTCTGACAACAACATTCGAGATCAGTTCTCTAGCAGTATGCGGGATGTATGGGAAGCTCGCAACGACAAGGACTAAATGCCGTTTCTTTTAACAGATAGCTAAAACCATCATTTAGTCTGTTAGCAGAAAACGAAAAGCTTAATCTGGTTCAACCGCGTTTTAAGAGCGTGTCCCGAAATTGGCGTGTGCATAAAAAATTGCTATGAAACCGATTTGAAAAATCGCATAACAGAGTCATAGCGAGATTCGCACTTGCTCGACTCACTGATGGCATCGCTCACCCTCACGCGAATTCAATTGGCAGAAGAATGAAGGCAGATGAATGGATTGCGCATCATTCTCTTGCCTTCATTCTCCTGCCATTATCTGATTCTTTCAAACAGGGTGCCAGTAAAGGGACGAGCGTCGGTTCATGGGTTGGCGATCGGACAATCAACTGAGTTGCCGACTTAAGATTTGAAACGCAGAGACGCTGAGTGCGCAGAGGACCTGCAGAGCTGTTCTTTCTGCGTCCTCTGCGTCTCTGCGTTTTCAATTCTTTGAGTTAGAAGCTTATTAGGGCAGAGGGCGTATCGCAGGTTGAACCATCAAAGTTTGATGTTCAATGAATTATGCATCGGTTCAACTTACTGATGGCATCGCTCACCCTCACGCGAATTCAATTGGCAGAAGAATGAAGGCAGAAGAATGGATTGCGCATCATTCTCTTGCCTTCATTCTCCTGCCATTATCTGATTCTTTCGAACTGCGTACCAGTAAAGCGACGCGCATCAGTTCATGCGTTGGCGATTGGCCAATCAAAGAAAAATCACACTAAGCCATCATTGGAATCACGATGATCGCATTGATATTGAAGAGGCTAGAAAAAGTCCGAAATCAATTTCGGGACACGCTTTAAGCGAACGCAGCGACGGAAGCTGTACAGTACAGATGCGACATCAGAGCGGCGACTTCGATGGTTGTCCAGCGATTTCGCGAACTAGCTTCGGAACACCATAGCCCGGTAGCGCAGTCCGCAATCGATCGATGATCTGAACACCGTTTTGCTCTTGAGTCTCAAACCGCTCCGCCCCACGAACGCGGTCCAGTTGGTGTAGATAATAGGGTAGCACGCTAATTTGAATTAGACGTTCGCATAATTCGAGCTGGGCTTCCCAAGTGTCGTTGATACCCCGCAATAAAACCGCTTGGTTCAAGACCATGCAGCCTGCATTGCGAATGCGTTGGATCGCCGCGACGACTTCAGCATCGATTTCGTTCGCGTGGTTCACATGAATCACGACCCAAGTTCCCAGTCGCGTTTTCCCCAGGAGCTCGATGAACGCGTCGGTCACTCGCGAAGGCAAAACGACTGGCAGGCGGGTGTGGATCCGCAAACGCTGCACGTGGTCGATGGAGGCAATCTCGTCGCAAAGACGATCAAGCGTCGCATCGACCAAGGTTAGCGGATCGCCGCCAGACAAAATGACTTCGCGGATCGTGGGCTCTTGGCGGATATAATCCAGTGCCGGCTGGAATGCTGCGACGCTATGTGGCATTTGCGAGTAAGGAAAATTTTGCCGAAAGCAGTATCTGCAGTGAATCGCGCAGGCGCCAGTCGTCACCAAAAGGACTCGCCCCGCGTATTTGTGCAGCAGTCCATCGGCAACGATCGCTTCACAATCGCCGACTGGGTCCAGCGCAAATGGTTCGGTTTGTTCCGACTGGCCTTCTTGGAGAGTGGTCGGCCAAACTTGCTGCAGAAGCGGATCAGCCAGGTTTCGCTTTTGCATTCGCTGTGCGAAAGGCCTCGTCACCAGCAGTGGGAACCCGTTTTGCACAGCCTGGCAGGCTTCGTCGATCGCACTGCGCGGTAGTTCGAGGAATTCACCGAGCGTTTCCGGAGAGCGGAAGGCCAGTTTGAGTTCATGCCGCCAGGATGCATCCAGCGGGCTATCGTGCGGTTTTAGCATATTTTCAGTAGGTTTGCCGCGTTCAAGAGAACTTCGTGATAAGAGTTTTGGAGCAAGTGGGGCGAGGAATTTTGTAACCTACTGGCAACATACGAGTAAGCGGCTAAAATCTGCCGCAGTTTCGCGGAGCACGATGTTTTCGCTACCGTTCGACGATAGGTTACTCGCTTTACTTTGGACATTCTACGTGGCAACTTACAAAACTAGCGATCTTAAAAAGGGACTGAAGGTCCAAATTGACGGCGAGCCTTACTTGTTGAGCGAAGTGTTTTTCGTCAAGCCAGGGAAGGGTAACGCCTTATACAAGTGCAAGCTAAAGAACCTGATCCGCGGCACAGTTCTCGACCGAACGTACAAGGGCGGTGACGAACTGGAGGTGGCTGACGTCGAAGAAATTGAAACGCAGTTTCTTTACCAACAGTCCGAGACTTTCGTGTTTATGGACAACGTGTCCTTCGAGCAATACGAGCTTACTGCTGATCAGGTCGACGACAACTGGAAGTACCTTAAAGAAGGTCTGGCCGTTGCCATGGTGCTCTACAATGGAAACCCGATCACTCTGACGCCTCCGTCGCATATCGAATTGCGTGTCGTGGAAACGGATCCAGGCACCAAGGGTGATACTGCGACGAACGTGACCAAGCCTGCGAAAACGGAGACCGGTGGCGAATTCTCTGTTCCTGGTTTTATCAAAGAAGGCAACGTAATCAAGGTCGATACGCGAACCGGCGAATACGTCGAACGCGTCAGCATTACGTAGAATTTGCGGACTTACTTGTCAGCAGACAGTGACATCGTCGCTCCGCCTCGCGTTTGCCCGAGGTGGAAGCAGGCTCGATATAAGTCCAGTCTCTAACAAGTTTTAGATGCCGTCACTGGCCAGGGTTGTTTCTAGAGCAATTCGATTTGAAACGCAAGATTTGGCTGATAGATGCTCGCTCAGTCAGACTGAGTCGACCAATATCAACATCGTCGCGGACTTTCGCTCTTCTGGGAAAGACCTAGATGGTTTCCCGCAGCGTGGCGTAGCTTAGATAAGCGATTATTCCAGCGCTGACGACAAAGACGATATCCATCGTCATGTTATGTCCGCCGAACGGCGCCGCACTCACGCCCGCCATCGATAATACGAGGTCGAGCAAGAATAGGAGCGCAATAAGGCCGGATAGGATCAAGCCTATTATGCACAATACCCTTGGCATCAACACCCTCGATGTAACGACTAGAACGCTGTTGGAATCACAAGTTGGAATAGCCGCGGGTTAGTATAATTGAACTTTTTGCAGTGTCACCTACGGACACGAATTCCGCGCGTCTTTTCGTAAATTGCTGTGTAGTTCGCAATTACTTTGGTAAAACGCAGCGAAACAAAACCCCGCCTCCTGTCATAACTTACTTGCACAATGCCGGAATTTCGATCGAAACCTGAATCTATTTCACAAAAACTGCGGTCGCAAATGCCGGTTATAGCGGATTATGCGTATTTTGATCACGCCGCAGTTGGGCCGCTGACCCTAGCGGCCACGACCGCGATCGAACGCTGGTTGTTGCAAGTGTCGACTTCCGGCGACGTAAAATGGCTCGATTGGTCGCGGGGGATCGACCAGACGCGAGCATCCTGTGCGACCCTGATTGGTGCCGATCGGGCGGAAATTGCACTGATTCCAAGTACTACGTATGGCATCAATATCGTCGCGAATGGCTGGAATTGGCAACCCGGCGACTCGGTGATTGTGCCCGCCAACGAATTTCCTAGCAACTATTTGCCTTGGAGTGGATTAGCTGAACGCGGTGTCGCGATGCGGTTAGTTAAGCCGCAACCCAACGGCGCGATCTTAGTCGACGATATCATCGATCAGATCGATGCGACAACGCGAATGATTTCCGTCAGTTGGGTTGGCTACGTCACTGGCTACCGAATCGATTTGCAAGAGCTCATCGGGCGGGCGCACGAGAAAGGCGTGTTTGTCTTTGTCGACGCGATTCAAGGACTGGGCGTATTTCCGATCGATGTCAAAAAGCTTGACGTCGACTTTCTCGCCGCGGATGGTCACAAATGGATGTTAGGTCCGGAAGGCGCTGGGATGCTGTATATCAACCACAAGCATCTCGAAGGAATCCAGCCGCAGATGATTGGTTGGAATTCGGTTGAGAGCTCTGGTACGTTCAGTAACGCCAATACAAAATTGAAGCCGACGGCTGGTCGCTTCGAAGGCGGCACTACCAACATGGTCGGCATGCTTGGATTCGGAGCATCCGTGCAGACGCTGATCGACCACGGATGCAGCGATCCTACCAGCGGCTTCCAAAACTCAGTTTTAGATACAGCGGCCTATGCGCAAGATTGCTTAGAGAAATTGGGCGCCGAGGTTTTTCGTGATCATCCGGTAGAGAATCACTCGGGAATCATTTCATTTCGCTTTGCCAATATCGATAGCAACAAGATTCGAAACTGCTGCATGTCGCAAAACGTCGTGCTCAGCGTCCGCAGTGAAAAGCTCCGCATCGCAGTCCATGCATACAATAATGCTGCTGACGTCGATCGACTCATTTCTGCCATTAACCTTGCGATTTCAGACTAACTGTAGCCCTAGGGCTGCTTTAAACCAATCCGTGATGTGATAAGCTTTACTCTTCCCACTCCAAAAACTCAAAATGTGAGCAAATCAGAATGGACAACAATCCCGTAAATCCATTTGAAGCGTCTTATACACAAACTGGTTTGCCAACGGGCCAGGATTACGCGGCGCAGTACGATCTACCCTCAACGCAGCCATCGGGAATTCGTGTAATCGGCATTGTCTATGTCGTGTTTGGCGCGCTCGGTCTGCTAGGTTTGATAATAACCATCGTCAACTTTTTAATTATGGGCTTCATGTTCACGGCAAACGCGTCGACAGAGGAGACGATGCGGCAAAGTGTGGCTTACAGCGATTCCCCTGAAACTCACCAAGTGAATCTAGTAAATGTCAATCGGCTGGCGCTTCAAGATGAATTAGAGCCATCGGCGACGATTGAGGAAGGTGACGATTCGTTATCCGATTCGGGCTTGGGTGACCCAGTGGACAATGCCATCGATCGTAACGCGAGAATGGAGCGACAGACGCAAGAGTTCCAGGCATCTTTTCGCAAATTGATGATTTATCAAATTCCGCCAATGATACTCTCAACGATTGTTTCGATCCTGATGCTGGTTTCTGGTATAGGACTGTTGATGTCACGACTTTGGGGCGCAAAACTGGGAGTGATTGCATCTTATGCCGGGATCTTCAACTATGTAGTAACATTCGGAATTACACTACTAACTTACGGCGACAATCCCGCGTTAGGGATGATGCAAGACACACAAGGCGTTAGCGCTGCTCAGATGCAAGGCTTGGTCCAGACGTTTACGATCATCGGATTGGTCATCGGACTAGTCTTCTACTTGTTGTTTGGCGCATTGTATTTGTGGATCGCTTCTTATCTGCGCAAGCCGCATGTTCGCGCATTCTTGCACTAAACACCATTGTTTGTGTCCTTTAGCGATTTCAATTATGAGCAATCCGTCCGACCGACTTTGTGCGCGCATCGCCGTTTATACTGGCTCGTTTGATCCTGTAACGCTCGGCCATTTGCACATTATCGAACGCAGCGCACAGCTTTATGAGACTTTGGTGATTGGAATCGGGATCAATGCAACCAAGCAATCTCTATTTTCGATCGATGAACGGCTCGAGATGATCCGCGAGGTGACGCAACATATTCCGAATGTGAAAGTCGATTCGTTCGATGGACTGGCGGTCGATTTTGTTCGTCGTTGCGGTTCCTGCGTGATGGTCCGCGGCGTGCGGCCGCTGACCGATATTGCGGCAGAATTTACGATGATGATGGCCAACCGGCAGTTGGACGATCAAATCGAAACCGTGTTTCTGATGGCCGATGAACAGTTTGCGCACGTGTCAAGCTCGCTGATCAAGCAAGTCGCAGCACTTTCCAATGGTCGCGCGCTTGAGAAATTCGTACCTGCATCAGTTGTCAAACCACTTATTGCAAAGACTACCGGAAGCGCCCAATGAGCGATTCGGTGCGAACCGGTCTAGATGCGAGTCAGCCATGCGTTGCCGCCGCTGGAACTTTGCGGCCGCATGACCCAAACTTTGAAATAGAATTTGAACGCGGCAACGGGAGCACTCTGTATGACTGCCACGGCAAGGATTATATCGATCTAGTTTCCGGCTACTCGTCCAATAATTTTGGCCACGCGCACCCGCAGTTGATTGCCCGAGCATCTGACCAACTAAATTCGATTGGGCATCTGGTCGGACTCAGGCATCCAGAGCGAACCAAGCTTGAACAACGTTTGGCGGGTTTATACGGAGACGCGCAAACAACGCGAGTCTGGCTCACGACGACCGGAGCGCGTGCTGTCGAGCTTGCTTGGAAGGCCGCAATTGCCCGCAAGCCCGGGAAGATCGTGCATTTTGACCTCGGTTTTCATGGTCGTTCGATAGCCACGTCGCAAATCAGCTGTACGAGTCGGATTGCAATCGGAAGTTTTGAGATCGCGCCGCCACTAGCCTTTCCGCGCTGCACCCGCTGCCCGGTGGGTTCGGCTCCAAACACTTGTAAAGTTGAATGCCTCGACTCTCAATTCGAAGAGCTTACCGAACAAGCGTCTTCAATATCAGCAATTATCGTAGAGCCAGCCATTGGTGCGCGTGGATATTATTTCGCTCCGGTGCAAATGTTTCATAACTTACGTCGATTCTGTGACAAGCACGACATTTGCTTGATCAGCGACGAAATTCAGATGGGGATGGGGCGAATGGGCTCTTTGATGGTGTGCCGAGAGCAAGGTTGGCTGGCCGATCTGGTCGTTCTTGGCAAGAGCCTTGCAGGCGGTATCACTCCGTTGTCCGCAGTCGTCGGAAAATCAAAGTGGCTTGACGCAATTCAACCAGGAATTGAATCTGAAACCTTTGCCGCATCGCCGTTGGCTTGTGGCATTGCCAATGCGGCGCTCGATCTTTGCGATCAATTGAACCTGGGTGAACGAGCCAAAGACATCGGTCGAATTGTGTTAGTGCGACTGACTGACGCGTTTGAAGGTTTTTCAAAATCTGCCACAATAGAGGTCCGCGGTGCTGCAATCGTCATCGAGTTTAAGAGTGAAACACACCAAGCTACACTCGCAAGAAAATTCAGCGAGCTGGCTCGAGATCATGGCGTGCTGGTCCACCTGACCGGCGAATTTGAGGACCGTGTGGCAATCATCCCGCCGCTTACCATCACGACTGACGAACTCGAACTTGCGCTTCATCGATTGGAGAATGCGATCCGATCGTTCGAGCCGTCCGGTCAGCTAACAAACTCGCAAGACATTTTCAAATAACCGCTTAAACGAGACAAGTTGTGTCAAAAAATGGAATGTACCGCGTGTTACACACGGCGGATTGGCATTTGGGAAAAACGCTTTGTGATCAAAGTCGTGAAGATGAACATCGCGCGTTTCTCGCATGGTTGGCGCAGACGATTGTTGAGTTAGATGTAGATCTACTGCTCGTTGCCGGCGACATCTTCGATTCGGCCAATCCGCCGCACTCAGCAACCGCGATGTACTATGACTTTCTTTACAATTTGCATTGTCACGACCAATGTGATGTGGTTGTCATCGGAGGCAATCACGATTCGGCCAGACAGTTGGACTCCGTTGCGCCGCTCTTGCGCACGCATTGCGTACACGTAATCGGCGCGATGCCAGCGCAAGCCGAGGACTGTGTATTGCTGCTGCCAGACAGGAAAGCTCCCAAGATCGCCGTCGCGGCAGTCCCCTTTCTGAGGGACCGAGATGTTCGCGTTGGCCAGATTGGACAGACTGCGAATGAAATTCAAGCGCAACTGATTGATGGGATTGCGCGGCGGTACAACGAAGCATTTACCAAAGCAGCAGAACAGGCGCCGAATTTGCCGATCATCGCCACGGGGCACTTAACCATCGCCGGCTCAACCTCAAGCGAAAGTGAGCGTGAAATTCATATAGGCGGTTTAGGCGCCGTTACTTCGGATCATTTTTCGCCTGAATTTGCTTACATCGCGTTGGGGCACTTGCATCGACCGCAAACAACGAACGCCCAAGGCACGATGCGGTACTCAGGTTCACCAATCGCCTTAAGTTTTAGCGAGGCGAACGATTCCAAAGAAGTTCGTCTGCTAGATTTTGATACGAACAAGCTAGTGCACCAAGAGTCACTTTCCGTTCCACTGTATCGCAAGCTATTACGGTTGGCATGCCCGGCAGAAAAGGCAATCGAGTTCGTTTCAAATTACTCATGGCCTGAAATAGAAGGTGGCTGCTTTGTCGAACTTACGTTAGTTGGGGCTAGCGCTGTGTCGATTTCCGCAGACGCGATTCGCGCCTGTGTGACGAACCCGAATGTTCGCATCCTGCAAATTGTCATGGAGAATACAGCCTTGGACATTAGCCTTCGAGCTGGCGAAGTCGCCATCGAGGATGCAATTCGCGATCTGCGCGATCAACCGAAAGCGGTGTTCAAACGACGACTCGACGATCTTTCGGAACTGACTGCTTCGGATAAAGAGGCACTGCAGGTGGAATTCGACTGCTTGCTGGATGAAATGTTCACGGCGGAAGCTGGTGCATCACCGGAACAAATGCCATCACAGGAGTCAGCGACGTGAAAATTCAAAAAGTCATCTTCTCGAACCTCAACTCCTTGCGTGGCACGCACACAATTCCATTCGATTCAGGGTTGCTGGCAGACGTCGGCATATTTGCAATAACCGGGCCGACGGGAGCAGGCAAGTCAACGATCCTGGACGCTATCACGCTGGCTATGTTTGGTCGCGCTGCTAGGTATGCGGCGACGCCATCGCCAGCGGATATCATGAGCCGCGGGACGGCCGAAGCATCATCAGAGGTGCACTTCCAAGTAACTAATGGTACCATCTATCGCGCGTCGTGGCATCTGAAACGAGCTCGATTGAAAGCGGACGGAAAGATCCAAGCGGCCAAGAGATTTATCTACGACAGCGATGGCGTTGAGTTGGCTTCGGGAGTTCGCGATTGCGATAGCTTGATTGAGCAGATCGTCGGCCTAGATGCTGACCGATTTTTTCGTTCAGCCATGCTTGCTCAGGGCGAGTTCGCGAAGTTCTTGCGAGCCAACGACGACGAACGAGCGTCGCTATTGGAAAGCTTGACGAATACCGCTGTTTATTCACGCATTAGCGAACTTGCATTCACGCGGTTTCGCGATTGCGAGAAGGCTCTTGACGCAGAACGTGCTAAACTCGGGGCCATCGATTTGCTAACTGAAGAAATGATAGCTGCCAAAAACGAAGAAATTAGCGTCTTAAACGCTAAGAAGACAGCTACAGATGAACTTTTGAAACCGCTTCGTTTAAAAGTTGATCAGCTAACGCGAGCTACTTCTCTCGCGTCCGATATTGAGCAGTTGTTAGCAAAGCAAGCGAACATTAACGCCCAATCGCAGTCAATGCAACTCGAACGAGAGCTATTGCAAGGCCACAGCTCGGCTCTACTCTTTTTGCCCGAACTAACTGAAGTGAAACGACTCCATAAGCGTTTCGATCATGAACAGATTCAGTTGCAAGAACGACAAGCGAACCTGAACGACCAGCAGGCAAAATATGCTAACCTGATTCAGCATTCACTCCTGGTGGTATCGAGCAAACTTGAACGGGTGGACAATATCCTAGAAGCATTAAGGCTTCAAAAGGAATCAACGGAGCAGAATACCAGAGAAATTCATCAATGGTTGAACGATCGCAGCGACCTCGACCAACTCGGAAATCAGTTCTCGGAAATTCAAAATTTGGCAGCGGATGTAGACACGGAAAGCCTGCAAGTCCAGTCGCTTGTTAAGTCGAGTGCCGAAATACTTGCTGATTGTACGTCAGCAACCAAAGACTGCGAGGAAAATTCGGCTGAAGTGAAAAGCATTGAAAACTCGCTGGCTGAACAAGTTAAAGCACTCGACAATTTAAACCAGCAGTTCGCTAGTCAGTTTTCCGATCTATCAGTCGACCAGCTCAACAAAGAAATCGACGACGACGAAACTTTGCGATTGAAATTGATGGAGCTTGGCAATTTCCTGCGCCAGACGGAGAATCTATCGACAGATCAAACCGACGCGCAGAACAAACTGCAGTTGATAACGAAGCAAAGCGAAGAGTTCCAAAGTAAGGCAAGCGATTATGACAATGCCGTAGAAATCCTAGAGAACCTTGTTGCGTCGCTGCGGACCAATCTTCAACAAGCGACATTGATTCGCAGCCTTGATGAGCATCGCAGTTCGCTAGTCGCAGGCGAACCTTGCCCCTTGTGTGGTTCGCACGAGCATCCATTTGCACTCGAGACGGATTTCCCAGACGAGGATTCGACTGCGAAATCGCTCGCCGATGCCGAAGCAAAGCTCGAAGCTGCAGAATCGTTGCAACGCGACAACCAAATTAAGTTGGCTTCTGCTGCAAACCAGTGCAATGATCTGCAGGCACAGCTTGCAACGATCGTTAGAAAACTTGGATCACTGCGAAAAGAGCAGGAGTTTATATGCGCAAGGATTGCTGTCCAATGCGAGTCCCTACAAGCCGCCGAAGCGCTGATCATGGAAGTCGCTGAACGAATCCAGCGACGCAAGCGTAGCGTTGCCGACATGACTAAGACGCAACGCGAAATCGCAACTCAGCAACAACTCGTCGACAGCTTAACAGTACAAAAAACTGAAGCACTTCACCGCGGCGAGTTGTTTAAAACTGCGCTTGATAAATTGTATGCCAAACGCAACAACAACGATGTTGCTCTGCGATCGAGCGAAGCCGTTCTTCAGCAGCGACGGGTTGCATTTGTTGCAGCATTGCAGCCTTGGAAAAAGCACCTTGAGATGTCCGACTTGGATAGTTGCAGCGTCAAAATCGTTTGTGAAGAACTGCTGCTGCAAGTCTCAACTTACCGCAACAAGTTAGCTGAACTTGCAAAACTCGAGAAGTCATTGCGTGAATCCGTCGAGTCAGAAAAAGAGCAGTCCAATATCCGATGCGACTGGGAAAAAGTACGGTCGGTACTGACGACCAGTCGCGAGTCGCTTCCGACGGCAGCTTTTCCTGACATGGATGTTTGCACGGAGCCGTCGCTGGAAAACATGACGCAAGATGCATATCTAACCCAACACAGCACTGCTCGTGAGGCTTGGTTGAATGCTGCGACAGAGCTGAACATGCAGAAAAAGGCAACCGAAGATGCTAAATCTGATTGGGATAAGGCACGCTCTGCTTTGATAGAAAGTTTACACTCTAGTCCATTTACGTCGCGCGAAAATCTCGAGGGGGCGATATTACCAGACGATCGACGGACTATAATTCAACAGACTTTTGACGAACTTCAAAAGCAATTTGCGGAAGTGGCTACCAAGCTTTCGCTAAAACAAAGCGAGCTTGAACAGTTGCAGCAAGTCACTTCAGGCGAGCAATCAAACCTCAATGACTTGCAGACAACAATCGCTCAGTTGGAACAGGATGTCGAGGCATTGATTCGCCAACAGAGCGGTCTTCAGGAGCAGTTGAGGCAGGATACTGAAAATCGTTCGAAACAACAGGCAGGCTACGAGCGATTACAGGATGCGCTTGCGAAACTCGAAACGCGGCGACAGTTAAATGTCCTTATTGGATCGGCCGATGGTAAAAAGTTTCGAACGTACGCGCAGGGATTGGTGCTCGACTATCTCGTGAGCCATGCCAATGTGCATCTAAAGCGATTCTCGGATCGCTACCGTTTGTTACGCTCCGAAAGCGGTAAATTAGATCTTCAAATCTGCGATCTTCATCAGGCAAACGCGGTTCGTCCCATGGCCTCGCTCTCTGGCGGGGAAAGTTTCCTTGTGTCCCTGTCGCTGGCGTTAGGGTTATCCGAGCTTTCGGGATCAAATGTACAGATCCATTCGCTATTTATTGACGAAGGATTTGGTACGTTGGACCCCGACACACTTGATATTGCGATCTCCGCTCTGGAATCGCTGCGAAATAATAACAAAACGATTGGCGTAATTTCGCATGTTGAGTTGTTGAAAGAGCGGATCCGTGCTCAAATTCAGGTGACCAAATTACATAGCGGATGCAGTACACTAGAGATTGTGAATGGTTCTATCTAGCGACATCGCCGCTGATTCGAGATCCACGAAATTCATTGATAAGTTATGAACTCTCGCCAACTTATGGTTCCGATCGTGCTATTGATCGGAATACTGGAGACTGTCGGTCACGCCGACGATACGACTAGTAGACTAGTCGACCTGAAAACCGATCCTGTCCTTCCGATGGATACTAGCTCGATCGGAGAATGGACATTGATTAACGACAACACCACTCCGGTGCATTATCATGTCGACTGGAAAATTCAACTCAATTCACAGTTGATATCGCTTGAGCAAGTCGATGACACGTTGGGTATTGATCACGCTTTGAACGGAACTTCGAAGGTCGTCGTTGACGGGACGGATCATGGCGATGCGAAGTTGACCGATGGAAACGCTCACACTGGTTTTGAAACGAGTTGGGGAAATGGTTATCTCGAAGCGGTCGTTACGATTGATCTGGGGGAATCGCGTTCGGTTACGGCGATGGAGTGGGAAGCAGGTGATGCAAACTGGATTTGGAATGTCGATGTATCTGCTAGTCTGACTGGGGAAAACTACGAAAATATTGAAGCGCTGCAAAATATTGACCTTCATCAAAAATGGAGCAGGCAAAGCTTTCCGGATTTCCAGCAGGTCTCCGCACGCTTTCTCAAGTTCCGATTTCACAACAATGGAAAATCGACGAACATCATTCGACTGCCGATGAGCATTATGGTTTTCGATGGCAGCGCGAACGATCAAGTTACGATTCCCGAGGTCGGGCCAATCGTTCAGTCTGGCGAGTTTGAAGCGATGCTTGGCTCAGGAGCAAGCCGTTCCATACCAGCAGAGCTTGACCATTTGCTGCTCCCCGGATCGTATCTAGTCTCGTGGGAGACTAAAATCAACGGCGTGGCCCAATCCCATTGGAAGCAAATCTTTGTTAAGCCATCCCCCCGACCTGATAGTGCGGCGGTGCATCGATTCGGCATCAACGGTTCTTTGATTCAGTTGGTTGATTCATTGGCGGAATGTGGGTTTGGCTGGGTGCGTTTTGAGAATGGCAAATGGCAGATGTTCAGCGATGCGCGTGATCACTACGCATTTGATGGCTCCATCGCCCCCTGGCATGTCGATCAAGACCATATCTATTCAACTTATAATTCGAAAGGCCTCAAGGTATTGCCATACGTATTTCAAACGCCTGAGTGGGCCACTCGAGCAGGAGAGGACGTAAAGGAGAACCGAGCCGGGCATCCCCCCAAGGACAATGCTGATTACGGTGAAGCTATCTTCCAAATGGTTGCACGTTTCGGCAGCAAAACGCATGACGCTAGCAGCTTGAAGACTACAGATGGCAAGAGTGGCCTCAACTGCATTCAAGCGTTAGAGTTGTGGAACGAACCGAATTTGGTTGGACCATCTTGGGCACCTTTTGTTGGCACCGTCGATGAATATTTCGAATTGATGCGTGTAGGAGTCGAAGCAGCGCGACGCGCTGACCCAGAACTTCCAATCAGCAATGCGGGTTGGGCCGGGGTAGACCTTCAGACTGTCGCAAAGATGTCAGAGTACAAGTATGCGGACGGAGTTCGACCAATCGACTTGGTTGATATCGTCAATGTGCATTTTTACAGTGGTCGGGACAACCCTGAGACCAGCGTATTTGATCCTAATCAACGCGATGGACAGAGCGATTCAACAGCTCTGACCTTTCCTCAGCAAGTGGATGCACTTGTAAAATGGCGTGATGAAAATAATGCAGATGCGGAAATCTGGCTGACGGAAACGGGTAATGATGTTGGCGGCCCGATTGGACTGTCAGAACGTGATCAGGCAGCGAAACTTCCGCGCGTGATGATGTTATCGCTGGCAGGCGGGATTGATAAAGTTTTCATTTATCGGGAAAGTGGCTCCGATGCCACGATGCACGCTGGAGCTGGTTTGATGCGAAATGATTTTACGCTACGACCATCTTGGTTCACCGTCGCGAACGCTATACGCCAGTTACAAGGATTTGACGGAAAGGCAGAGCGGATTCCAACGGCAGACACTGCAACGTGGCTGCTCGTATGGAAATCAGAGACTAAAATGGTTATTGCCGGATGGACGATCGATGGCGATGCGAGTCACAAGATCTCGTCGTACATTCCGTTGGCAGATATTGAAACGGTCATTGACGCCTTTGGCTGTCCGGTGAAAGAATCACTCAAGCAGGATCTCGACGTTTCGCTTGGCGCATTTCCGAACTATATTCATATCCGATCTGGCAGCGAAACATGGCAACGTTTCCAATAAAGCTACCTTCGACCTCCATTCGACTAAATCTAGGATTAATCATGCTTAATTCGAACATTACATACAAGTGCGCTTTCGGACTACTGCTTTCGTTTGCGGCGTTCATTCCACTCCGAGCGGCGGAAGAGCTCACCGCTCAGCAAGTTGTGGAGCGGAGTGTAACAGCGTCTGGCGGCATGGATAATTATCGCTCGCTTGAAACACTAGCGTTCAATGGACATTTGAATATGCCAGGCATTGGCCTCGCTGGACCGTTTGACATCTACTATCAGGCTCCTGACAAAGTACTTATCAAAATCGAGCTAGGGAATGTGGCGACGGTCGAGCAAGGTCGCAACGGCGATGTTGCTTGGGAAAAATCAACGGCTACAGGAAGTCGTCGAGTTTCGTCCAACGAAGCTGACGAATTTCTAGAGTCAGTTGGACTGAAAGCGGTCTTCGAAATGGATTCGGTATACGAAGATGCGAAGATGGAAGGGATTGAGACGGTCGGTAAATCAGAGTGTTATAAACTTACTTTCAAACGCAAATCGAATGGCGAACGCGAAACGATCTACTATTCGACAACGACATTTCTGCCAGTAAAATCCGTCGCGAGTCGCACCTCCGCCGAAGGAGTTATGAAGGTCATCACTACTTTCAAAGAGTACAAGAAGTTTGAAGGACTTATGATCGCGGTCAAGCTGACTAATGAAATTCCGGAAATGAATTTGACTCAGGAAATTGAGTTCAAGAAAGTTGAGATCAACAAGCCGGTTGTTTCGTCGAATTTTGAAGTTCCGGACGAATTCGCTAAATCATCGAAATGATGCTCGCGCTTCATCGCATAAAGTAATACGCTGAAAGTGCAAATCCGATGGCAATGACAGCGTACCTAACCAAGTTCTTGTCAAAGCGCCGCGCCGTTCGCGCCCCTAAATAACCGCCAATGATCGCGGCGACGATCATTGGGAACGCGAGCCGCCAATTGATCATCCCGAACCAAACAAACAGTATGACAGAAATACTGTTGATGGCTGATGCCAGAATGGTCTTAATGCCATTCATCTGATGGATGTCGGATATGCCCATGAGTGCAAGGGAGCTGAGCATTAGGATTCCGATGCCCGCGCCAAAGTAGCCTCCGTAAACCGACACGACAAATTGGAAGCAGATGATAAGGTATTGAACCTTGGGCAAAACGGCATCATGAGATTTGCCGATTCCGGTCCATTTCGAAATGGCAGGCTGTAACAAGAACAGTAAGGTTGCCAATAGAATCAGCCAGGGGATCAACAGTTGAAATTCGTTTGGATCGCGTTTCGCTACGAGCCACGTTCCTACGCCAGCTCCCAGCAACGATGGAATCATCAAAGGCATAATCCAGTTTTTCATCCCGCGCAGATTCTTGCGATACCCCCAAGCTGACGCAAGCGAGCCTGGTAAGAGTGCAGACGTGCTGGTTGCGTTGGCGATCACCAGGGAAGTCGCCGACGGGCCAAGGACCCATACGAGCGCCGGAAAGGTCAACAGTGTCCCGCCACCTGCGATCGAGTTGATCATGCCGGCAAGCATCGACGCGAGGCATAGCACGAGAAATGATGTAATGGTCATCGGGCGAGACGCGTGTCCTTTTCGAGCCCTCATGCGTGGGCAACTTGCGTGGGCACAAAGCCAGTGGAGTTGGATAAAAAGTGCAATGCCGAAACTTTTTGCGCGATTATGTCACAGTCCAGCTTGCGGGCTAGAGTTTACCGATTTCCGCGAAACATCGCGAATGCGAAACTAGGATCGGCGGAAGAATCTATTAAGGCTGGCTATTGCAGGGCAGATTGATCTTTACTTTGCACTTTGACTTTTTAGATAATCTAGACGAACTCATCATCAGTCGTATAGCGTAAGCAGGAACATACCCTTGAAACAACGTCGAAAATTGTCGAAAAAGGTATCGACCTTTGTGATCTCCTGGGCCGTCGCCGTAGTGATTTTTGTGCTCCGTTGGACGTGTCGCGTTCGAGTCCACAACGACCATCGCGCGCAGATTTTGGCAAGTGGCCAAACGTACGTCTACGCAATACTTCACGCACATCAAGTGCCCTCGATAATGGACGCGGAACGTGGAGCGGCTGCGATGGTATCCCGCAGTACCGATGGTGAATTTGTTATACCTGCCATGAAGCTGCGAGGAATTGTGCCAATTCGCGGTTCAGGTATCCGTGCAGGCAAATCGTCGAAGGGCGGATTAGCGGCTCTTGAGCAACTTGTTGCACACGTTTCGGGCGGCAAGACGGCGTGCATTGCCGTCGATGGACCGGCGGGCCCGCGTGGTTTCGCACACAAAGGCGTTGCGGTTCTCAGCATGCGAACAGGGGCCGCGGTCGTTCCCATGGTCGCAGTGACTGCGAGGAAGTGGATCCTGAAAAAGGCGTGGGATCGTTTGCAGATACCGATGCCATTTACTCGAATCGATGGCTACTTTGGCGATCCCATGCACGCGTTTCCTGACGAAACATCTGAGCAGTTTCGCATTCGAATCGAGAACAAGCTTTTAGAGTTAGAAGCAGAGCATGATCCAAGCGAAGCCGTCTTCTCTTACCGGTCGCTAACCGATTGTCCTGACAGTGTCGCCACCACGTCCGTCGCCGCTTAGTCGACGCATGTTTGACGTTCTGCCAGAGAAAAAATCACAATTTGGACTGACAAAACGCGAAAAATGTGAATAAGATGTTCGGAATTCGCGATCTGGATTTTACAAAAGATCAGTGTCTTAATGCTGGGAAGCATTAAACAACGAAGCTTTTCTTGGCCCTGTGTGGTTTCAACGCCGGCCAAAACTCGGATTAGCACCGATACCGCTGTGAGTTAAGCGGTACGATTTTACACTGTTTCATCTACACATAGAGAATTATGAATCGTCATTCAAAGCCGCAAAGCGGTGAGGCTACGGGTCTACAACGACTGAACAAAGTATTGGCAGCAGCAGGTTTCGGTTCCCGACGTGGTGTCGACGAACTGATCGAGCAAGGACGGGTCGAAGTCAACGGGAAAGTTTGCGATGTTCTAGGCACGCAGATCGACGTTGAAACGGCGAAGGTATCGGTCGACGGCGAAGCGATCCGATCGATACGGCCGATCTATTATGCTGTCAACAAACCTGGCGG
Organism: Njordella aestuarii; assembly: GCF_056494165.1. Lineage (NCBI taxonomy): Bacteria > Pseudomonadati > Planctomycetota > Planctomycetia > Pirellulales > Pirellulaceae > Njordella > Njordella aestuarii. Next base: position 2,858,158 of record NZ_CM151397.1, on the reverse strand, counting down.
AGTGCTCTGCACGAACCGCGATCCGCAAGGCCGTCCACGCGTTGTCGATTTGGTTCCACAAGGTCCTCGTCTTTTCAGTATCGGTCGGCTCGATCGCAATTCAACCGGCCTGATTTTGTTGACCAATGATGGTTCGCTCGCCCAAACACTGACGCATCCAAAATATGGAGTGCGGAAGACTTATCGCGTCGTCGTCGTCGGCCACATCGACCAAGAGTCGCTTGAGAAACTTAAGAAGGGCATCTATCTTGCCGAAGGTCGCGCTCGAGTGGACGACGTTCGCATCAAACGCGTTCGTAAAGGAGCTAGCGAGCTCGAAATGGTCCTGAGCGAAGGCAAGAACCGCGAAATCCGACGTGTCTTTGCTCGCCTGGGCCACAAGGTTGTTATGCTACAACGTGTCGCAGTTGGCCCAGTAAAGCTTGGCAACCTTGCGGAGAGTGACTATCGCCCACTCACACGTTCTGAAGTCTCAGCACTTCAGCTCGCCGGCGCTCAAACGTTGCGTTCAACGAAGCCGGATCGCAAGAAGGTCAAGAAGAGCACGATGGATGGCGCCTTCGTGGCTGAAGGGAACGCCGTTATTGATGAAGATGACGAGAGCGATTCAAATGCTTCGGCTGAATATGGTGACGCCGACCTACCTGAGAATGTTCGCAAGGATGCTCGCTTCGTCAAAGACCCGTCGCAGATTCCAGCGGCGAATTGGGACGATGATGAAGAGTATGACTTGAGCGATACGCATGCTGACGAAATCGATCTGGATGCAGTGCTCAAAGATGACGATGACGAAGACGATTGGGATAGCGATTCAGCCGACGAGTTTGCTGCAAGTGCGACTGGCGAGCATGATGACGAAGAGGAAGAGAGCGACGGGGACAGCGATCCCGATGAATTCGACAGTGAAGTCGAAGACGACGACGATGAAGATGATACAGAAGATGACGATTCAGAAGATGAAGAAGGTATGACGGCGGCAGATCGTAAACTCCTAGCTTCTCTAGATGATGACGATGACGACGGCGAATCCCCAAACGATCTAGTGGGCGGCGACGCTATCTTGGTTCGCGATTCGGGACCAACGCGCAAGGGCAAAGTCGTCGACTTCCGCTCTGGCAATTTTGGCAAGAATCCACGTGGCGAAAAGCCATGGACTCCTTCGTTTGATCGAGCAGACCAAAACGAACGCAGTGGTCGTGTTCGATCCAATGAATCGCAAGATCCTCGTGATCGGGCGCCTCGTGGCGATCGTGGACCTAGTCGCGGTCGTCCTGATTCGCGTAACGATCGTGGAGGACAAGACGGTCGTCGCCCGAGTGGTCCACCTCGTCGCGACGGCGGTGGTCACGGCGGCCGCAGCGAAGGCGGTCCGCCACGCTACAGCGAAAGTCGCGGACCTCGCTCGGGTGAAGGACGTGGCTATGGCGATCGACCTCAGAATCGAGACGACCGGCCACGCGAAGGCAATCGCGGCGGCTATGCACCTCGCGGTGACCGCCCAAGTTATGGCGGGCGATCAGAGCGACCATCAGGACCACGTCGCGAAGGCGGCTATCAACCACGTGATGGACAAAGAGATGATCGCCGCGGCGGTTATCAAGGCGGTGAGAATCGCGGCGGCGGCTACCAAGGCGGACGCGGCGATCAAGCTAGATCCGGAGATCGCCCATCACGTCCGTACAGCAATGATCGAAACAACTCAAGTGATCGCGGTGGTCGACCTGAAGGTCGATCTCGCTACGAACGTCCTAGCGATGGACCTCGCGGCGGCGATCGGGGCGGTGACCGGAATTCAGATCGTGGCGGCGAGCGTCGCTACGGCGGTGGACGCCCTGAGGGTCAGAATCGCGGCGGCTACGGCCAAGATCGTGGTTATGGCCAACGCGACCAAGGCGGCGGAGGTGGCGGTGAACGACGTTACGGCGGTGGAAATCGCGATGACCGACGCAGTTCAGGTGGAGACCAGCGTTCAGGCGATCGGCCAGCATACGGCCAAGACCGACCGCGAAGCGGCGGCTACGGCGGTCGCCCCTCGGGTGCAGGCCCGCGTTCCGAAGGCGGCCCACGCGGTGGTTACGGTGGCGGACAAGGTGGCGGTTATGGCGGAGGCGCTGGACGTGGCCCGTCGCGCGGCCCCGGCCGTGGCGGCCCAAGCTCAGGGCCAAGCCGTGGTCCAGGTCGAGGTGGACCTAGTCGCGGACCAAGCCGTGGTGGGCCAAGCCGCGGACCAGGTCGTGGCGGGCCAAGCCGTGGCGGTCGCGATTAATTCGCCTTTGAAGGCTAAAGATCTTATTGAAAACAAAATGGCATTGCGATACTCCGCGATGCCAACTTTTTTGAAATGCTGGTCAGGCTTCACTTTGGCAGACCAGCAGGCTTAAGACTTTAAGAATATTGCAACTTGAAATCGACGAGGATTTGGGAACATGGAGAGCTTTGCCGCTCGTCTGACGAACGCTGTGACGACTAAAGGTAACGCTGTTTGCGTCGGGTTGGACCCCCGCGCTGACTTGCTTCCCAGTTCCGTGCACGGCAAATCCTGCGAAGTAATCGCTGCCGCTTACGAAGAGTTTTGCTGCCGCATTATCGACACCGTCAGCGGTTTAGTACCCGTGGTTAAACCTCAAGCCGCGTTTTTCGAAGCACTTGGCCCCGATGGTTGCATCGCACTAAGAAATGTGAATCGATACGCACAGCAAAACGGGCTCCTTGTTGTTATGGACGCGAAACGCGGCGACATCGGCAGTACCGCTGAAGCCTATGCGGAAGCGTACCTGAGTGGCACCGATTCGCCTTGGAAGTCTGACGCCCTCACGGTAAATCCGTTTCTCGGCGATGATACACTCGCACCGTATGTGGAGCGATGCGATGCACATGGAACTGGAATATTCGTTCTAGTGAAAACGTCGAACCCCGGAAGTGCATTCATCCAGCAGAGCATGCGGAACAATCAAGACATCTCGAGCCAGCTGGCGAATTGGATCCAATCGGAGAACGAGCGGTTGTTTGCAACTGCGAAAAGTGGTTGCGTAGCCTTTGGTTCGATCGGAGCGGTGGTAGGAGCGACCTACCCCGAAGAACTTGAACGGCTACGCGCGCGAATGCCCAGTTCTTGGTTGTTGATTCCCGGCTATGGTGCACAAGGGGGTTCGAGTGAAGATCTCAAATTCGCTTGGAATTCTGATGGCAGTGGCGCAATTGTAAACAGCTCTCGGGGCATCATCTTTGCCTACCGCAATGCTTCTGCAACGGGGCACGATTGGCTCGGTCACGTTCGCGCCGCAACTATCGCCATGATAGAGGATCTCAATCGAGTTCGACTTGGTTAGTTAGCGAACTGTTAATTCCACTACAGAGGAACGTCAAAGATGCTTCAACGATTTCTGTTCATCATGACCATCGCCGTGGCAGCAACGGCGAGTATGATCGCACCTCATTTTGCACAGCAAGCCCCCGATTCGCCAGTCGATTCGCCAGTCGATTCGCCGGTCGATTCGCCGGTCGATAGCGACAGTATCACAATCCCAGCATTGCCACCGCCGACGCCGAGCGACTATACCAATGACCCGGTTTATCAAGAGATCAAAGATTTATTGGGCGCAAAACCGCAGATGAAAGCGGGGTTGATCGCTGACGTCGAGGCAAATAGTTCTAAATCAATCTCGTCAAATTCGTACTATGCTGCCGAGCTGACCCTAAAAGCTGCTAGGCTATTAGAGAGTGAAATGAAAGGCGACGCGAGCCAATCGCCCGCTCGAACAGCTCAGATCGCGCAACTGCGGAGCACCGCGGCAGAGATCCTCAATACGCAATGAAGTCGCGACTGAGCACCAACAGCTAATACGAAAGTTACCCTAGCCGATGGGAAGTCTAATTAGTATCAATTTTGATCTACAACAAACTGAGAATGCATGCGACGCGGATCTGAGCGTCGCACGATGCTAGATCAACTCTTCTCACTCGTTTCGAACAGCTTCCCCGTTTCTGACCTGACCGGGCCGTTGCTGCTGATCGTTGGCGCAGTCCTGCTGGTCGTCAATCTGGTCATTTTTGCCTTAGCGTACTTCTTCGGCGGATTGTGGCTGCAAGCTTACATGTCCAACGCAGATGTTAGTATGCTGAGCCTCGTTGGCATGAGCTTTCGTCAAGTCGACCCCCGAGTGATTGTGCGAGCGAAAATAACGCTTGCGCAGGCGGGACTTGATATTGGGGCGGAGCACGGCATAACAACAGCTGGACTTGAGGCACACGTCCTAGCTGGTGGAAATGTCGTCGACGTTGTACAAGCAATTATTATCGCGAATCGAGCTGGCATCAATTGCGATTTTGATAGCGCATCGGCGATTGACCTAGCGGGGCGTGACGTCTTAGATGCAATCCGAACGAGCGTCCTTCCGAAGGTCATTGATTGTCCGCCTCAGAACACAAGCGACAGCGCGACGATCAGCGCCATTGCTAAAGACGGAGTGGAGCTTTGTGTTCATGCTCGCGTTACAGTCCGAGCTAACCTCAAACAACTGCTGGGCGGTGCTACGGACGATACGATTATTGCACGTGTCGGACAGGGAATCATCAGCACCGTGGGTTCGGCGGACACTCATATGCAAGTGCTAGTTAGCCCCGATGAAATATCGAAGGGGCTGCTTAGTCGCGGATTGGATGTTAACACGATTTATCATATCGTCTCTATTGATATCGCAAGTATCAACGTTGGAAAGAACATCGGAGCACGTTTGCAGATTGAGCAAGCGGAAGCTGATGTTCGTGCCGCTCAAGCGTTAGCAGAGCGTAGGCTCGCGAATGCAATGGCGGATCAACAACAGATGAAAGCTCGAGTGGCCGAGATGAGGGGCAATCTTGTGTTAGCGGAAGCTGACGTCCAATCGGCGCTTGCAGCCTCGTTCACTACCGGCAGTTTTGCGCGTCCCAAGAAGGCCGTCACGGAAGCCACTATCGCCACCGAAAACGCAAAGCGATTTGCAATCCCTTTTAATCGCTAGCTCCAGCCGCATCATGTGCCGGAATGTATAACAATTGCGACGATTGTGGAAGCATTGCATCACACGGAAGCAACTGACTGTTTTGCACTCCAATTCCTGGCATTGAGCGATGAAGATTGACTGCGATCACTTCGTCGGTCACTGATTCAGGATGACGCTCCTGGAACAACGAATTCCGAGGAATGGCAATCTCCGCTACCCAATGGTCGGCGAACTGTTGATTTGCGACATACCATTTAGGATCCCATTTGGAGATAAAATTTAGCCGGTCATAGGTATCGCCTGATTGGCTGACTGCTAGTTCAAAGTAGGTTAAATAGTCTCGATCAATATCGAGCCTCATCCGCACATGATCTTGCTCTCGTACATCCGCGTCACGGCTGCGAGTTTTCGCTTTTCCGAGACTTGCAATGCTCGCCACCTTCGAATCGCCGTCGTGCTTGGTCGGACAACGCATTGCAACATAGATAAAGTCGTTGTCGCACGCAAAGAATACTAGTGTGGCTTGGTCAAAATCCTCTGGCCAAGGCGATTCAAGTTTAACAGCTTTATCAATCTCCCAGAACGGCTCGTCAAGCTTTCCATCCAGGGTCGGACGTTGCAACGTAAAGATGGCGTTCAGCGGCGAGTTTATCTTTGAAGGATTGCCTGCCATTTTTTTCGCATCGGACAATCCGTTAGGCTGATTCAAACTCGGATACTCTCGATTGACAAGTTGCTCCCAACCTAACAATCCTTTACTCGAAGCTATTGAACGCAGCGGGGTCTCGTACGAATCTTTAGCGCCTGCTCGACGGCGATTCAGCGAGTTTGTTACCAGCATGGTTCGCAGATCGAGCCTATTAATGACGGAAATTGTCCCCTGCTTCTCAAACACTTCGGGTGCAATACCGAACCCAGGAAGCGGGGCTTCTGCTAGATTTGTTTCGCTTGAGTTCGAGACGTACTCTGCATTGACGACGTTGACTTTGGGCGACGAATCCGTTCGATTTTTTACCTGCTCAAAAGGACTCACAAATGCGGCGGGTTGCACATTCGACTGCTTTGTCGGTGAAGAAGCGGACACAAGTTTTAGAGGAGCAGCCTCCATCGCTTCACGATAGCCAGCCCCAAAGGCATGTTCTAGCTCGCCACTAACAGCAAACTGGATAGCAATCTTGGAGCCTATCTCTTTCCAAACTGTTGCTTTCGGCTCCAGCATGAGATAGTCGTGGCTTTTCCGCCACGCAAAGAGGTCACCTCGCCTCAAACTTACAATCCCTAACTCAAGGAGCAATCGTGATCGGTCATCGGAAGCGAGCGAGCCGCTATGATTGGAAAGCTCCATTAGCCATTTCTCGCGTTGCGTCTGCGTTGAAAGATCAGCGTTAGACAGTACGTCGAAGGCTTGTTGCTGCTTAAGGAACGCACCCAACAATTGAAGGTTTCGCAACTTGCTGTGACCAATTGTTCGTTGCGATGCAGGGTCAACCGGCAGACCAGCATAGTAGCTAGACGCCTGGGACACAGGCCGCTTACCGCCACGTGTTCCCCAGTAATCGCCGTAGAGACAAATATTGTTCCAGAGTAGCCCCGATGCAGGCACTTCTCTGGTCGCCTTTGTCGGCATCGCATCTAGATCGAAGAGTTCATCGATGCCACGGGTGCTTGTTACTAACGCCGCTGCTATCCTCACGCGGTCGGCCACCGTGAGCCCCGAGCTGCCTAACAATTCAGTTGCCTCAACCGTCCAATCAGCCAACGAATTCGAAGCGCGGCGTGGTGATCTTCGGATAATGCGTTGCACTTTCCATGCTGGCAATTCAAACTCGGACTCAGCAACAAACGGAGAATAGCTGTCGACGGCGGCTAACTGGATAGCTTCCAGTATCGCAACATTGCAAGCGGTTGAGATCGGATCGCTATCAGAGTTCATCACGATAATGTCGGGCCTACTGGTTCTTATTGCTACAACTAGCCGTTTTTCGACATTCGAGGGTTGATTGCCGAGGCGACTATAGCCAGCAAGGTCCAATGATCGTGGGCTAGTTCCACGCAAGTTCCCAATGGGAAAGTCACTTAACGTTTCAATCTTTGACGCGTTAACGGTCGCTGCTATTTCGCTCGCACGAGTCTCGTCGTCTGTCCAGACATCCGCTTTGAGATCGTTGTTTTGCGAGTGCACGACTAACGCGGCCACATGCTTCATCTCAGCGAGCGCGTCATGAACCAAGGCATCAATTGGTAAGTCAGATATTCTGGCAACTACCGCCAGCATTGCTTGCCGTTGACCAAGCTGATGCTTCATCCACCACCCCTGTCCCGCATTCCTTGTTTCAACGATATTGCACATTTCTCCGTAAGCAACCGCATGTTCGGATGTTACCGCGCACACGGTTTTCAACGGAACCGGACAGCCTGTATGGTGTACGGAAAAGCTCTTGCCGTCGACACTAGACAACAACGTGCCGGGCAAGTTTGTACTGATCCAAACATGATTGTCTTTAATGGTGATCGAGTGCAGGTCTAAAATCTCTGCGTCTTCAGCCGCGACTGCCAACTTAATTCGTTCCCAAGTCTGGAGATTGCGAGAACGGTAGATCTGGCAATCTGCTCCGACGAGCCATATTGAAGTTCCGTCGCTCGCGGCGTCAAGAATGGGTGACGTCGGCGTCGAAGGGAGATTGAGTTGCTCAAAGGTGCGACCGTCGGAGCAGACAAACACCCTGGACAGCCTATCGACAATTACACCTTGGACTGGATTCAACCATGCCGAACAAGTTAAATGAGAACAGGGGACGGGCCGGGCGACAAAAGTTTCACCGCCATCGTGGCTCTCAAATAGAGAACTCTGGTGCACATTTGACCAGTCGCCCCAAGCCATAACATCCAATTCGCCAAGAACTTGAACACCTGACAAATGGCTGAGTCCGTGTCCTTCGACCGCTTTCCAGTATTCACCACCATCTGTGGTCCGTAGAACAGTGCCATCGCTGCGGCCTGTGAGGGGCCATGCAAATCCGCCTACAATCCAACCACGCTGGGAATTGGCAAATGCAACTCCCGTCAAATTAACGCCAGAAGTAAGTTCGGGTTGCGTCCAGGTACGACCACCATCGCGGCTGGCCATAACCAACCCTCGATCTCCAACAGCCCAAATGCGATCGACTGACGCCGCAACGCTGTCGCGCAGCGTGGCATCTTTGCATTCATTCGGGCCAACCGTCCACGGAACTCCCTCGCCATACACCGCAGCGGTTGCGAGCATGAAAAGGAATGTTTGTACACATCGGGTGAATTGGAAGTGGGCGAACATGGCTGTTTCCAAGTAGACAGGTCAATCTTTTCATGCTGATAGCACAAGAAGGCCAAGTTTCGCTAGCCCTACGACAGCTAAGTCAACACATTTCGACAATTTGCAATGATCCGACGGCGAGTTTTGCAAGCATAAGACAACGTCCTGCAGTTTTGATTACAATCTTGCTCTCACCAGAAATGATCGCGTCAGCGCTCCTGCCTACCTCTATCCTCTCGATTGGAGTACATCCATGTTGTTACGACTTTTAACCTTGGCAACGCTTCTCGCTACGCCAACGTTCCTGTTCGGCCAAGGGCTAGACGATTTCTACAAGCTTGGTCCAGACTCACTCGCGCAAGAAGGCGTTCCGAAAGGTGAAATTTTTGGCCCAGAAGTTTTACCCAGTGAAGCTTATCCGGGTACACAGCACACCTACTGGGTCTACGTGCCCGCTCAATACAAACCTGATGTTGAAGCGAGCTTGATGATCTTCAACGATGGACAAGCTTTTAAAGACGAAAACGGTGCCATCCGCGCACAGAACGTCATGGATAATTTGATATTCCGACGCGAGATTCCAGTGATGATCGGCGTCTTTATCAATCCAGGGCGTACACCTGAGCAGCCGGAGCCGACACCAAGCGATTGGGGTGATCGAGCCACGAATCGTCCAACCGAATACAATAGCTTGGATGACAAGTACGCACGAGTGATAGTCAATGAACTTCTACCAGTACTTTATTCGAAATACAATATTTCAAAAGACGCCAAGCGACACGGAGTTGGCGGTGCGAGCTCAGGCGCAATAGCTGCCTTCACTGTTGCTTGGCAACGCCCCGATCAGTTCCACAAAGTTTTGAGTATCGTCGGGAGTTTTACAAACATCCGCGGCGGCCATGCATACCCTGATATTATTCGCGAATCGGAAAAAAAGGATATTCGAATGTTCTTCCAAGATGGACGCAACGACAATCGCGGCCAACGGCGCGGAGGTCGCTATGACGAGACGTGGGATTGGTACAAACAGAACGTCCGCATGGTAGAAGCGATGACTGAAAAAGGTTACGACATCAACTATTCTTGGGGCATTGGCCTGCATGGAAGCAAGCAAGGAGGTGCCATGCTGCCCGAGATGATGCGTTGGTTATGGCGAGACCATGGAACGTCTACCGATCCTAACGACGAAGCGGAACGATCTTACAACCGGCCTTGAACAGGCACTCTAAGTGCACCGGTACTTTCCATGGAAACATGCATGGCGAACTAGCTATCGACAAACTAGGCTTGGTCGACCCTCGCCTTGGCCACGGATGTACCCTTAGTTCAAATCGCGATCGCGAACCCCGAGAAGATAGAGAACTGCGTCGAGTCCCATCGTAGAAACTCGATGCTCGGCGGATTGACGTACAAGTGGTTTAGCGTGAAAAGCAATCCCCAGCCCAGCTCGAGCTAGCATAGGCAGATCGTTGGCACCATCGCCAATCGCAATAAGTTGTTTACGATCAACGCCCTCGTCGAATGCGAGTTGTTCGAGCAAAGCGGCTTTACGTTGCGCGTTCACAATCTGCCCAAGAACGCGTCCCGTGAGCTTGCCGTCGACAATTTCGAGTTCGTTTGCGTAGACGTGATCAATAGCCAATTTCTGCTGTAAGTAGTTGCCGAAGTAAGTAAAACCCCCGGAAATGATCGCTGTACGATAGCCGAACCGACGCAGGGTTGTCAGCAGCAACTCGGCTCCTTCAGTCAGTTCTAAACGCGCCGCAATCTTCGGCAGGACGTCTGCGGAAAGCCCAGCAAGCAGTTGGACACGCGTTCGCAACGATTCATCAAAGTCAATCTCGCCGCGCATGGCCGCTTCGGTTATCGAGATGACTTGTTCACCGACGCCAGCTTCTTTGGCAAGTTCATCGATGACTTCAGCCTGCAACAAAGTCGAATCCATGTCTAAAGCGACGACACGCCGTATGCGACGATAAGCGTCGTCGCGCTGCCAAGCCAAATCGAGATTCAGCTGGCTTGAGAGTTCAAGCAAACTTGCTTTTAGCTGATTGGTATCCCGCGGCTCACCGCGTAGCGAAAACTCGACACATGCTCGCGTTAATTTATGGACTCCAGATCGGGGCGGGCGGCCAGATAGACGAGTGATTACATCGATGTTCAGACCTTGTGCAGCCAGCATTTGGCTGACCGCATGGAACTGTTTCGCGGTAATCGCGCGACTGAGCATTGTTAAGATAAATCGCGATTTCCCCTGCCGGCCTACCCAGTCGTCGTAATCTTTTTCCGAAACCGATTTGTGTTTGCATTTCAGCCCCAACTCGTGACCGCGTACTTGGGCCTGAAGGATCACTTGCTCTGCGTCTTGATTTGACGGAATCCGTACAAGCAACCCCAGCAGCAGCGACTGATGAATTACAGCTTGATTTACGTCGATTATCGAGCAGTCGAAGGTCGCTAAAAGTTCCGATAGGCCCGCGGTGATTCCAGGCCGGTCATCGCCGGTAAAATGTAGCAAAACGAAGGTGTCGACAGCATTGGAGATTGCGTTACTCATAACGAGTATCGTAACGATAATCCGCGATCTTTCGAGCCCATTCGAGGAACCGATCACTGATAGAATATGCGCAGTTACGTTTTTCCATTGCTGCGTTCGCCAACAGCGCGGTTGAATCTGGGTGCGATTTCTTTCCCATGTGGCTCCTGAAAAGGGTGCCACTGCTGGCTTGCCCAGCAGTGCTCGTAGCGAAACAGCAAACCTCCCCAACACGACCCCGGCTTCTAGGCGAAGCCAGCCACGATGCGCTTAACCGGCTTCGGGCTTGCAAAGCAGTGTTCGTCACGAAACGGCAATGCATTCCACTACCCGGGCTTCGAAGCGAAACGAGCCAGAATCGGCCACGGGTTCAGAGTAGATAGCAGGGAAAAGCCTTGCTGAGCCCCTTACAAAAGTGCTTTCTTCAAAATTGCTCCGAGATTCCAACATTATTAGTGATCCCGTGCGCAATCGAATTACGCCTAATAATAGATTGTCTCTGCACAATCAAGCACATCGGTTTGCGCAAACGACTCAACGAAGGGACCCGTTCCTCCAGCGACCCTGCATTTTTAGCTCAAAATGCGATCGGCAGAAGTTTTGAATAAGTTTTTCAAGAGGATGATTTTCTAGCACATTCGATGCTTGGGAAAGTTATGATAATCCGCAAACTCAACGTCGCCCCGTCTCACCTGTAGATTACTGAGAGCAAGTTTCGCGTGCAGCTTAAGCCTGATCAGAACGACGTCCTAGTTGCTGAAGCAAACGTGAAGCAACAAGAGGTAAGATACGAGCACTCTTCGAACTTTGCGACCGTGCTAGAGCAGTTGCAGATGAGCTTACTCGTCTCGACTTACCAAGCCGGTAAGCTGCTGGTGATCGGTAGCCATGCGGGTCAATTGACTTTCGCCTTCCATAGCTTCGATCAAGTCATGGGCGTCGCAGTGAGTCCGACTCAATTGGCGGTTGGGATGCGGAGGCAAGTTTGCTTCCTGAATTCTTCGCACGAGTTCGCACCGCAGATCGCTCCTGAGGGAACGCATGACCGGTGCTGGTTGGCACGCACGTCATTTACCACCGGCAGCATTCACGTTCATGATTTAGCTTGGGGCACCGAGGGGTTGTGGGTCGTAAACACGCTTTTCTCCTCACTCTGTACGCTCAGTACCCAGTACAACTTTGTGCCGCGGTGGCGTCCGCCCTTTATTTCAAAACTGATTGATCAGGATCGATGTCATTTGAATGGCTTAGCCATGGAGTCGGGCGAGCCTCGCTACGTTACGGTGCTTGGCGAAACCGACGAACCTGCTGGCTGGCGTGCGAATAAAGTCAGCGGTGGCGCAATTATCGACGTGCCTAGCGGCCGAACGATCGCTCGCGGTCTATGTATGCCTCATTCGCCGCGGATCTTTGGAAGTCAACTTTACTTTTGCAATTCAGGGCTTGGCAACATTTCCAAAGTCGATCGCCTCACCGGCAATATCGAACCGATAGCAAAGCTTCCAGGTTACACCCGAGGCCTTGCAATTCACGGCGGGTATGCATTCGTTGGCCTTTCGAAGATCCGCGAAACAAACATCTTCGGTGGCTTGCCAATCGGCGAATATAGTGACGAGCTTCGGTGCGGCGTCGGAGTAATCGAGCTTGCGACTGGTCGCACGATCGCCACTCTACAATTCCACTCGGGCGTTGAAGAAATCTTTGCCGTCGAAGCGATCCCGGGCGCACGCAATCCAAAGCTATGTGGGCCTGTCTTGACCGAGTCGACGGAAAGCGAAATTTGGGTAGTCCCCAGCCAAATAGCTTCTTCTCCACTTGAATCCCAGCTTGAACCGCAATTCGGTTTCACTGCCAGTGCACCTGCCGATCAGCAACCCCCAGTCGATCAGCAAGCGGTTGCTCAGGAGGGCGTCCGAGCTCATGGCCGCGGCGATTTGCAAGAAGCACTCCGGTGCTATCGACTTGCAATGCAATCGGGGCCACCGACTGCCCAGTTGCTCACTAGTCTTGGGAACTTGAATCAAGACTTGGACGACTCGGCTGCCGCCATGGCGTGCTATCTACAGGCAGTCCAGCTTGATCCGCTCAGTAGCCCAGCGCACCAAAACCTCGGAGTTTTGTATTCGACGCAGAACCAGCCTCACCGAGCTCTGCACCATTTCGAGCTAGCACAACAAGCCTCACCCCATCCCATAAACTTTGTACTTGGGGCTCAGATATTGCCGATCATTTACGATTCGGTAGATCAAGTGCAGTATTGGCGTGAGCGACTCTCGGGTCGAATCCGCGATTTGACAGATAGCGGACTTCAAATCGACACTGCATCCAGCACGATTCCAACCAGTTTCTTCTTTGCATATCAAGGCGAGAACGATCGCCTTTTGATGGAAGGCTTGAGCAAGGTTTACCGCGGCGTCGAATGCTGTGCATCGGCAAAAGAGAGTAGTCACAAACCGAAGGGAAAACGTATCCGAGTGGGCTTCGTATCGTCCTACTTTTGTAACCATACGATCGGTAGATTGAACCTTGGAGTCATCGAACGGTTATCACGCGATGACTTTGAAGTAACCGTTATTTCGCTGCGATCTCATGGTGATGACTACTCGACAAGGTATCGCAAGGCGGCCGACAATTTTGTAAAAGTGCCACGCGATCCGGTTGAGGCGAGAAAGGCGATCGCTGCGCTAGAACTGGACATTCTGATTTTTACCGATGTGGGAATGGACAGCTTGACTCAAAGTCTGTGTTACTCACGAATGGCTCCGATCCAAGCCGTGACTTGGGGACATCCCGACACTACGGGCAGCCCTGCAATCGATTACTTCATTTCAAGCGATTTGGCTGAACCTGAGGACGCAGAATCGCACTACAGCGAGCAGTTAGTGCGTCTACCAACGATGGGTGTCTACTATCCGTCGACCGAGTTGGCAGGTAAGCCGCGCGACAAGACATCCTTTGCGCTCGATCCTGCTCGCCGCGTCTATTTATGCCCGCAGACGCTTTTTAAATTCCATCCTGGATACGACGAAGTTCTCAGTGGTATCCTTGAGCAAGACCCGCAAGGCGATCTGGCCGTGATTTCCAGCTCGAATCCACATTGGAATGCGGCGCTAGTTTCGCGTTGGAATCGCATTTTACCAGGCGGTGAGCGCCGAGTGCGTTTTGTGCCATCGCAGCCACGCAACGAATTCTTGCACTTGCTGAACGTTGCCGATGTGATGCTCGATCCATTCCCCTTCTGCGGCGGCAACACTACTTACGAAGCGATCGCGGTCGGAACGCCGGTGGTCACGTTGCCTGGAAAATATCTGCGAGGACGGTTAACGTACGCCATGTATCAAAGAATGAAGCTCGATTTGATGGTAGCAAAAAACCCTCAAGAATATGTCGAACTGTCGGTCCGCATCGCGACTGATTCGACTTTCGGGAATGAAGTTCGACGGGCCATTCGCGAAACAAGCAGCGTTTTATACGAAAATCAAACTGACGTTTTGGCTTACGAAGAAGTGCTGAAACGCTGGTGTTTTCGAGTCTAGTTTCTTTTACATCAGGACTTTAACGCACTCATGTTTAATCGACACAAAGTTCTCCGCAAAAAAAGTCGAAACGCTCGACGAAGGCTGTCCATTGAAAAGCTTGAGAAGCGGCGTTTATTGGTCAACGATTTTAACTTGATCGACATCAATCAGCGACCTGAGTCTGTTGGATCGCTACCTGAAGAGATCGTGTCGATTGGTAGCACCGCTTATTTCACTGCGGATACTCCTGCACACGGGCGTGAGTTGTGGAAGAGCAATGGCACGTCAGCTGGCACATTGCTGGTCAAGGACTTGCTGGTCGGAAGCGAGGGGTCCAATCCATCGCGATTGACGCCTGTCGGCTCTCGACTGTTCTTTCTGACAGAAAACGAAACGGGGACTACGTCGAGTAGTAGTCGAGATTTGTGGCGAAGCGATGGAACAGCGTCGGGCACGTTTAAGCTACTGACTGGTGTTTCGCGTTTCACCAGCATGGTCGATTTCAATGGTACGCTCTTCTTCAGTGCTGAAACGTCCGGGACAGGTACTGAATTATGGAAAAGCAACGGAACCGTCGCCGGTACCGTGATGGTGAAGGATATTGCCCCCGGATCGTCGAGCTCTGGTCCGGCAGGACTTACCAATGTCAGCGGAACGCTCTTCTTCAGCGCAGACGATGGCCCTGATGGCATCAATGGTCGCGAACTCTGGAAAAGTAATGGGACGAGTGCCGGAACAGTACTTGTGAAAGACATTACTCCAGGGCCAGCTGATAGTCGTATCGCCATTATGGGCAACGTTAACGGGATCGTTATGTTCGCAATTGGAGACGAGTCGGGCGGGGTGAGTTTATGGAAAAGTAGCGGGACGTCTGGCGGCACGACTCTGGTTCGCGAACTTTCCGCGGTCGGTGCGAACTTCCGATTCGAAGAATTGGAAGTTGTTGGTTCGACACTCTTTTTCACTTTTCTAAGCTCAGCAGGATTCTCAGAGTTGTGGAAAAGCGATGGGACCAGCGCCGGGACTGTCGAGGTGAAAGACATCTTGCCTGGCCCAGACAGTTCGGGACCGCGGTCGCTTACGCAAGTGGGCAATACGCTGTATTTCACCGCAAATGATGGAATTGCAGGTACGAATGTGTGGAAGAGTAATGGCACTGCGGCAGGCACAGTTTTGCTGAAGGATATTGATACAGGCGTTTTTGGTCCTGACAGCCTGACCAATGTCAACGGAACACTGTACTTCGTTGGAGCAAGTGGCCTGGATCTCTGGAAAAGCGACGGCACGAATGCCGGTACGGTGCGTCTGGTCAATATGATCATCGGTTCGAATACCGACTCGCCTGTGCTGGCAAACGTCAATGGCACATTGTTTTTCAATGGACGCGGTACCAATGGAACAGAGTTGTGGAAGTCGAATGGAACAACAGCCGGAACCGTTGAAGTTAGAAACATTCGCGAGGGAACCATTGGATCGAGACCCAGAGTCCTGACGAACTTTGCAGGCGCACTGTTCTTCTCCGCCAACGACGGAACGTCGGGTACCGAGCTATGGAAAAGTAATGGAACTGAGGGTGGCACAGTCCTAGTCAAAGATATCAGTCCAGGCGCTTCAAGTTCATCTCCATCAAACCTGACAGTAGTCGGCAACGAGCTTTTCTTTACTGCATTTGACTCAACCAATGGTATTGAATTGTGGAAGACGATTGGGACAACCGCTGGAACAGTCCTGGTCAAAGACATTCGACCGGGCAATTTGTTTTCCAGTCCGAGCGCTATGTTCAATCACAATGGAATTCTCTACTTCACGGCTAACGATGGCACAAATGGACCCGAGTTGTGGAGAAGCAACGGAACGGAGGCCGGAACATTCCTCGTGAAAGACATTCGGCCCGGCAGTGGTGGCTCCTCACCAAGAAATTTCGCCAGCCTTGGGACCGACCTATTCTTCATGGCCAACGACGGCGCAAACGGCCAAGAGATATGGAAATCCAATGGTACCGCAGCCGGAACCGTCCTAGTAAAAGACATCGCCTCGGGATCGAGTTCATCATACCCCAGCCAACTCACCGTTGTCGGCGACACGCTTTACTTTGTGGCTGAAGAAGAAGAAGGTGGCTTCAACGAACAGTTGTGGAAGTCTAATGGTACGACTGCTGGGACGATTCAAGTGAACGAAACGAGCATTGGTTTTCTTCCGCGAGATCTGACGAACTTCAACGGAACCCTCTATTTCTCAGCCTCGTTCGGTGGCTCGGCTCAAACGTTGTGGAAGTCCGACGGGACCGAAGCGGGAACAGTGCTGGTCACGGATCCCGAGTCGACTGACCCTGAATCGCCGGAGGCACCGCTCAACCCGGAGAGACTCGTCGTTGTCAACAACTTGCTGATGTTCACGACCAATGAAAACGTTGACACCAGTGACGCGGGTGCCTTGTGGCGAAGCAATGGTACCGCTGCGGGAACCGTGCTCGTCAAACAGTTCGATGCTTTTGATGACTTTTCTTCCGTTGACTTTCAATTCATGGTGAATGCCAACGGAACCTTGTACTTTTCACCAAAAACAGTGAGCCACGGTTTTGAGCTATGGAAGAGCAACGGCACGACAGCGGGAACTGTCTTCGTGCAGGACTTCGAACCAGGTCCGCTTAGCAGTGACCTAACTCCGGTCATCGCAGTTGGCAGCACGTTGTTCCTTACGGCAACCACGGCTCAATCGGGAACAGAACTCTATGTCGCCCCGGGCTCGACACCCCCAACGTCACTAGCAATCGCTGCAACAAGTGCTGATAAAAATGAAGGGCAGTCGGGAACGACCGCGTTTACGTTCACGGTCACGCGTAGCGGTTCGCTCTCGGGCGCAACGACTGTAAATTATGCGGTAACGGGTGTTGGAGGAAGCGCTGCGGCCGCGAACGACTTTGTGGGTAACGCGTTCCCCAGTGGTACAATGACCTTTGCGGCAGGCCAAGCGTCTCGCATAATTTCGATCCCTGTTCGGGGTGATACAACCGTTGAACCCAATGAGACTTTCAAAGTGACGCTCTCGGGCGCAAGCGGTGGAGCGAACATCACAACTGCCGCTGCCAATGGCGTCATCCGCAATGATGATACAGCGCCATTGCCAACATCTCTTGCCATCGCAGCCACCAGTGCGAACAAGAACGAAGGCAATACGGGAACAACCGCGTTTACGTTTACTGTAACGCGCAGCGCTTCGCTTACGGGTGCAACTACTGTCAATTATGCAGTGACGGGTGTCGGAGCGAACGCTGCAACAGCCAATGACTTTGCAGGCAATGTATTTCCAAGTGGCACTGTGACGTTTGCAGCAGGGCAAGCGTCTCGGGTGATCACAATTCCAGTTCGCGGTGATACAACGGTTGAATCAGACGAAGGCTTTCGGGTAACGTTGTCGGGTGCTAGTGGTGGAGCGACCATCACGACAGCGACTGCCAATGGTTTGATCCGCAATGATGATTCCGCACTGGCAATTGCTCCGACAAGTGCTGACAAGACCGAAGGCAATTCTGGCAATAAAGCGTTTACCTTTACCGTAACTCGCACCGGAGCTCTCACTGGCTGGACGACCGTTAACTATGCCGTTCGGGGTGCTGGTGCGAATCCGGCTAATGCGGCGGACTTCGGTGGCAGCTTGCCCGCTGGCCAAATCGCTCTGCGGCCTGGACTTGCAAGCGCTGTCGTTACCATTCTAGTTAGCGGTGATCTGGAGGTCGAAGCCAACGAAGGTTTCATTATTTCACTTTCTAATCCAAGCGCCGGAGCTACTATTACTGCTGCGCATGCTGTCGGAAGAATTCGCAACGACGATTCGACGCTGGCCATAGCAGCGACGAGCGCTGATAAAGCAGAAGGGAACGGTGGAAATACAGCGTTTACGTTTACCGTGACCAGGTCGGGAGCTCTTACGGGTTGGACCACGGTCAATTATGCCGTACGAGGAGCAGGGGCGAACCCTGCCGACGCCGCTGATTTCGGTGGTACATTACCTAATGGCCAAGTGGCAATGCGGCCAGGGGTGTCGAGCATCGTAGTTACGATTCCGGTTCGAGGCGATGCGCTTGAGGAGTTGAACGAAGGCTTTATTATTTCGCTGTCCAACCCAAGCGCCGGAGCGACGATTACGGCTGCGCATGCTGTCGGAAGGATTCGCAACGATGATTCGACGCTAGCGATCGCTCCGCTGAATGCAAGCCAATTGGAAGGCAACGCCGGACTGACTCAGTTTACGTTCTTGGTGACGCGAACTGGATTGCTTACGGGCACAACAACTGTCAATTACAGTGTACGAGGCGGCGGGGCGAATCCTGTTCACACAAACGACTTTGTAGGGAACGTCTTGCCCAGCGGTCAAGTGACCTTTACCCCAGGCCAGACCAGCAGAACGATCATCGTCTACGTACGCGGCGACTCGACGGTAGAAGCAAACGAACGCTTCATCATTTCCCTTGCCAACCCAAGTGTTGGAGTGACGATTTCAAATGCTCATGCGGTTGGTTTGATTCGCAATGATGATGTTTAGCACCACGAACAAGAAGATGGCCCCAAAGTAGGAATGAATTAACGATAAACCACGAATGTTACGAATCACACGCTCTTTGAGTTTGACTTGATTGATTCTTGCGAGTTGATTGTGCTTATCGTTGATTGATGAGATTAGTAGGTTACGAACTGTTAGAACCAGAAGGAAGATTGCAGCACTGATTGGCTGAGCAATTGACACAGGAAAATGAACATGAAATCAAGAAAGTTCAACTCAAGCAAACCCCTTAACGCGGTAACGAGACGCGCGGCTCAGCAACGCCTGCGATTCGAGACGCTCGAAGATCGTTGCTTGCTTGCCGGCGTACCGGAGTTGTTGAAGGATATCAACCTCACTCCTGCATCTTCCAATCCGCAGGAGTTTGTCCAGGTTGGATCGAACACGTTCTTTGTTGCCAACGATGGTAATAGCGGAATGGAGTTGTGGAAGACGAATGGTACTGAGGCAGGCACGGTACTTGTTAAAGACATCAATCCAGGCCGCTACTCCTCAAGCCCGCTGTCACATCCGACTCTTCCGATTCCAAGCAACCTCACTAACTTGGGAGGTACTTTGATTTTTGTTGCTTATGACAATAACACCAACGGCCTAGGTGATCGTGAATTGTGGAAAAGTGACGGCACCGCCGCTGGCACCGTGCGTTTGAAGGATATTAACACTGGACTGACTGGTTCCGATCCGAATCTATTTCTTAAAGTTGGCTCATTTCTATTTTTTGAAGCCAATAATGGAACCACTGGTCGAGAGCTGTGGAGGACTGACGGGACAGCGGCTGGAACCATCTTGCTCAAGGATATCCTTCCTGGAGCAGCTTCCTCGACAATTGGCAACATGACTAATGTGAACGGAACGCTGTTCTTCACGGCTAATGATGGTACTAATGGAACTGAGTTGTGGAAGAGCAATGGAACCGCGGCAGGAACCGTGCTCGTCAAGGATGTTAATCCCGGCGCTGCTCATTCAGCTATTGACTTCATGACCAATGTGAATGGCACGCTGTTCTTCAGAGCTTTTTCTACCGGTACCAGCACTGAGCTTTGGGCGAGCAATGGGACACCCGCAGGAACTGTCATCGTCAAGGATATTGATCCGGGTATCGGGTCATCGAACCCAAGCAAACTGACGAACATCAATGGCACGCTTTTCTTCGTGGCCTCTGGCGAGTTGTGGAAGAGCAATGGATCGGACATCGGCACAATTCTCGTTAGGGACATTTCAACAGGTTCCACTGGTGCGTTGATCGACAATATGACCAACGTGAATGGCACTTTATTCTTTACGGCTAGGGGAATGAGCGGCAGCATCGGTAGCTTCACTACGACGGGCTACGAGCTTTGGAAAAGCGATGGAACTGCGGCGGGAACGATATTGGTTAAAGACATTCGGTCGGGCGAGGACAGTTCGCATCCAGCGCAGTTAACGAACGTCAACGGAACCTTGTTCTTCACGGCCAATGACGGTACTACGGGTGTCGAACTTTGGAAGAGCAATGGCACGTCAGCGGGTACGCAGCGCGTCAAGGATATCGTACCCGGTAGCGAAAGTGCTTCGCTCAGCAACTTCTTGAGCCTCAACGGCTTGCTCTATTTCCAAGTCAATGATGGCACAAGCGGTACCGAGCTTTGGAGAAGCAACGGAATGGACTCCGGGACCGAACGCGTTAAAGACATCAAACCCGGAGTTGTTGGCTCGTTTCCTTCATTACTTACCAATGTGAATGGAACGCTCTACTTCAGTGCTAATGGTCCAACCGGCCGTGAGCTCTGGAAAAGCAATGGTACAGATGCTGGAACCGTAATCGTTAAGGACATCAATCCTCTGAACGACGGTGGCGTAAGTTACATACCCGTGAACGTCAACGGTACCATTTTCTTCGCAGCCACTACTGAAGATGGCGGCAGGGAACTGTGGAAGAGCAATGGAACTGAAGCTGGAACTGTTTTGATCAAGGATATCAATCCGGGACCAGGCTCTTCAAATCCAGACCGTTTGATCAACATCAACGGCACGTTGTATTTTGTTGCCAACAATGGCACGCATGGACATGAACTTTGGAAAAGCAATGGGACAGCAACGGGCACAGTCCTTGTCAAAGATGTACGAGCCGGCAGCATCGGCATGAACACACATCCTGCCGGTGACACGATCATCAACCCGTATTTCACCAATGTGAACGGCACCTTGTTTTTCCGCGCCAATGACGGCAGTTCCGGCGAAGAAGTGTGGAGGAGCGACGGAACCGAGGCTGGCACTTTCTTCGTGAAAGACATTCGCCCTGGTAGCACCTTTAGTTCAATTAACTACCTAACGAGTGTTGGCGGCACGCTGTTTTTTTCGGCGAACGATGGCACTAATGGTAGGGAGTTGTGGAAAACGAATGGAACTGAGGTGGGTACAGTACGCGTCAAAGATATCAACCCAGAATCCGGCAATTCAGACCCCAAACGGCTTGCAAATATCGACGGTACTCTCTATTTCGCGGCCAGGGACAATGACGCTGGTGGTTCGGGCGTATTTGATTCAGAAGTGTGGAAAAGCGATGGGACTGAAGTAGGCACAGTGAGAGTCAAGGACATCAATCCCGGGCCCGCTGGCTCTGATCCGCGAGGCTTTACCCAGATTGGTGGGGATATCTACTTTAGTGCAAACAACGGTACGAATGGCATTGAGCTTTGGAAGACCAACGGGACCGAAGTTGGCACCGTTCCAGTCAGGACTTTTGTTCCAGGCATCTCTGGTGCTGCGTTAACTGAACGTGTCCAAATTGGCTCCACGTTGTTTTACCGCGGGATCATGGGTTTAAGTGGAGAAGAGCTATTCAAAACCGATGGCACCGAGGCGGGCACGGTCTTGGTCAAGGACATCATCCCTGGTCTTGGTAGCTCAAGTCCGTCTAGCCTTACCAACGTGAATGGTACGCTCTACTTCTTGGCAACGGACCCGACGAACCGACGAGAGCTCTGGAAGAGTGATGGTACTGAAGCCGGAACGGTGAAGGTGATGGCTTTGGGAAATACAGGTTCGTTTCCTCTTTCTGCCGCGGGTTTGACAAATGTTGATGGGACGTTGTACTTCGCATCTTCAGATGGCATCCGCGGAGTTGAAATGTGGACGCTTCGCCCTGGCGCAAGCAGTACTTCTCTCGCGATTGCAGCGACAAGTGCGAACAAGAACGAAGGCAATGCCGGAACGACCGCGTTTACGTTCACGGTCACGCGTAGCGGTTCGTTAACGGGCGCAACCACTGTCAACTATGCGGTAACGGGTGTTGGAGGAAGCGCTTCGGCCGCGAACGACTTTGTGGGTAACGCGTTCCCCAGTGGTACAATGACCTTTGCGGCAGGGCAAGCGTCTCGCGTCATTTCGATTCCAGTTCGGGGTGATACGACCGTTGAACCCAATGAGACTTTCCAAGTGACGCTCTCGGGCGCAAGCGTTGGAGCGACCATCACAACTGCCGCTGCCAATGGCGTCATCCGCAACGATGATACAGCGCCATTACCAACGTCTCTTGCCATCGCAGCCACCAGTGCGAACAAGAACGAAGGCAATGCGGGAACAACTGCGTTTACGTTTACTGTAACGCGCAGCGGTTCGCTTACGGGTGCAACGACTGTAAATTATGCAGTGACGGGTGTCGGAGCGAACGCTGCAACAGCCAATGAGTTTGTAGGCAATGTATTTCCAAGTGGTACTGTGACGTTTGCAGCAGGGCAAGCGTCTCGGGTGATCACAATTCCAGTTCGCGGTGATACAACGGTTGAATCTGACGAAGGCTTTCGGGTAACGTTGTCGGGTGCTAGTGGCGGAGCGACCATTACGACAGCGACTGCCAATGGTTTGATCCGCAATGATGATTCCGCACTGGCAATTGCTCCGACAAGTGCTGACAAGACCGAAGGCAATTCTGGCAATAAAGCGTTTACCTTTACCGTAACTCGCACCGGAGCTCTCACTGGCTGGACGACTGTTAACTATGCCGTTCGGGGTGCTGGTGCGAATCCGGCTAATGCGGCGGACTTCGGTGGCAGCTTGCCCGCTGGCCAAGTCGCTCTGCGGCCTGGACTTGCAAGCGCTGTGATCACTATTCTCGTGCGCGGTGATCTGGAGGTCGAAGCCAACGAAGGTTTCATTATTTCACTTTCTAATCCAAGCGCCGGAGCGACAATCGCGGCGGCGCATGCTGTCGGAAAAATTCGCAACGACGATTCGACGCTGGCCATTGCAGCGACGAGCGCTGATAAAGCAGAAGGGAACAGTGGAAATACAGCGTTTACGTTTACCGTGACCAGGTCGGGAGCTCTTACGGGTTGGACCACGGTCAATTATGCCGTACGAGGAGCGGGGGCGAATCCTGCCGACGCCGCTGATTTCGGTGGCACTTTACCTACTGGCCAAGTGGCAATGCGGCCAGGGGTGTCGAGCATCGTAGTTACGATTCCGGTTCGAGGCGATGCGCTTGAGGAGTTGAACGAAGGCTTTATTATTTCGCTGTCCAACCCAAGCGCCGGAGCGACGATTACGGCTGCGCATGCTGTCGGAAGGATTCGCAACGATGATTCGACGCTAGCGATCGCTCCGCTGAATGCAAACCAATTGGAAGGCAACGCGGGACTGACTCAGTTTACGTTCTTGGTCACTCGAACTGGATTGCTTACGGGCACAACAACTGTCAATTACAGTGTACGAGGCGGCGGGGCGAATCCTGTTCACACAAACGACTTTGTAGGGAACGTCTTGCCCAGCGGTCAGGTGACCTTTACCCCAGGCCAGACCAGCAGAACGATCATCGTCTACGTACGTGGCGACTCGACGGTAGAAGCAAACGAACGCTTCATCATTTCCCTTGCCAACCCAAGTGTTGGAGTGACGATTTCAAATGCTCATGCGGTTGGTTTGATTCGCAATGATGATGTTTAGGTGTTTACCATTCCACTCGAAACTAAAATCCCTTACGCGTCAGATTATAGTAAAAACGAAAATCTAGAAATACTTTCGCTCGACCAGGTCAATTCATTGTTCCTTAGACTTTGATTCTCTATTCTAATTTTGACGACAGCAACCAGAAATAACACCGATGATCAATAGAAGTAGGCTCCAGCAAAGATCTAAAATCGTACGCCGGTTAAGTGTTGAACAGCTCGAGAGCCGGAGATTGCTCGCTGTTGATTTGCAGTTGCTCAAAGACATCAATCCAACAACCGGGACGGGATCGATTCCAGGAAACTTTGCTCAGGTTGGATCGTTTGTTTATTTCACTGCGACGACGGCGACCGATGGTGAGGAATTGTGGCGAACGGACGGCACTGAAGCAGGCACGATCCAGGTCAAGGACATCAGGGAGGGTAGCCAAGGCTCGGAACCCCGCTACCTGACGAACATAAATGGAACGTTGTTTTTTCGTGCCGACTACGAAAACGGAAGGCGTGCGTTATGGAAGAGCGACGGCACCGCGGCAGGGACCGTCGAGGTCAAGACCACCTTTATTGGTTTTGGAACTTCAAATCCAGAAAATCTCACGAACGTGAACGGAACGCTGTTTTATTCTGCCGTAGATGAAAACAATGATCGCGAGTTATGGAAGAGCGACGGCACTGATGCGGGAACCGTCCGTGTGAAGGAAATTCGTCCCGGAAGTGGGTCTTCCGGAAGTTCACTTCCAAGCGAACTGACGAACGTGAACGGAACACTTTTCTTTCGTGCCAACGATGGTACGAACGGTAATGAGTTGTGGAAAAGTAACGGCACCGAAGCGGGAACCGTTCGGGTCAAAGATGTTCGCGCCGGCAGCGGCAGCGCGGACCCTCGCTACTTAACGAATGTTAGTGGGATCTTGTATTTTCGCGCCAATGATGGAGCCAATGGACCTGAGCTTTGGAAGACCAATGGCACCGAAGCCGGTACTGTTTTAGTCAAAGATCTCCGCACTAGCGGTTTCTTAGACGGCTCTTACCCTGCGGACCTCACAAACGTGAATGGCACGCTGTATTTCAGTGCCGATGATGGCGTGAATGGTACTGAGCTATGGAAGTCCAATGGCACGGAAGCTGGAACCGTCCAGGTCAAAGACATTCGCGTTGGAGGTTCTGGTTCTTTCCCAGACAGCCTGACAAACGTGAACGGAACGTTGTATTTTGTCGCCAACGACGCCACGAATGGTTTTGAAATTTGGAAGAGCAACGGTAGTGATGCTGGAACCGTCCAGGTTAAGGACATCGTTGCGGGCATCGGTACGGCAAATCCTCAGTCTCTTGAAAATGTAAACGGGACGTTGTATTTCCGTGCCGATGAAGGTGTCAGCGGTTTCGAGTTGTGGAAGAGTAACGGCAGCCAAGCGGGTACCGTTCGGGTCAAAGACATCCGAGTTGGTAGTGATAGTTCGGATCCGAGCAACCTAACCGACTTTAACGGGACGCTTCTATTCATTGCCAACGATGGCACCAGCGGTGTCGAGCTGTGGAAGAGCAACGGCAGCCAAGCGGGTACTGTGCGATTGAAGGATATTCGCCCTGGAACTAGCAGTTCTAGACCGAACCAATTCATGGACGTAAACGGGACGCTGTTTTTTCGCGCCAATGATGGTACGAATGGTGACGAGCTTTGGAAGAGTGACGGCACTCCAGCGGGTACGGTGAGAGTGAAGGATATTCGGCCTGGCAGCAGCAGTGGAAACCCAAGCTCACTTACAAACGTGAACGGGACGCTGTTTTTCACCGCCAATGATGGCGCGAGTGGTTATGAGCTGTGGAAGAGCGATGGCAGTGAGGCGGGAACGTTACGCGTCAAAGACATCAGCACAGGCAGCTATCTTTCTTCTTCTTTTCCAACCTCGCTGTCGAACGTAAACGGGACGCTGTTTTTCAGCGCCTTTGATAACAGCAATGGCGCCGAACTTTGGAAGAGCAACGGCACCGACGCTGGAACAGTACGGGTCAAGGACATTAACCCGGGATTAGGCCCTAGCAATCCCCGCGATATCACAAACGTAAACGGGACGCTATTCTTCCGCGCAAATGACGGAACGAATGGTGAGGAGCTTTGGAAGAGCAATGGCAGCGAAGCCGGTACCGTTCGCGTCAAGGACATTAGAGCCGGAAGTTCCGGATCCAGTCTAGGCTACTTAACAAACGTGAACGGCACGCTGTATTTTCGTGCCAATGACGGAACAAGTGGAATTGAGTTGTGGAAGAGCAACGGCAGCGAAACTGGTACCGTGCGGGTCAAAGACATCGTTGCTGGCAGCGGAAGTTCTTCCCCACAGTTCCTGACAAACGTAAACGGGACGCTGTTTTTTCGCGCGAATAACGGTACCAACGGCGTCGAGCTATGGAAGAGCAACGGCAGTGCAACTGGAACCGTCCAGATCAAAGACATTCGACCTGGCATGGATGGTGCTTATCCGACAAGGCTAACAGAAGTTAACGGCACGCTCTTTTTCACCGCCAACAACGGCACTAATGGTTTTGAGTTGTGGAAGAGCAACGGTACCCAAGCGGGAACTGTCCAGGTCAAGGACATCTTCGCTGGCGAAGTTCGTTCACTACCCGTTTTCCTGACAAATGTGAACGGGACGTTGTTTTTCCGTGCCTCTGACGGGTCCACTGGTATTGAACCTTGGATGAGTGACGGCACGTCAACAGGTACTGTGATCGTCGAAGACCTCGCCCCCGGTGTTGGAGGAAGTGAGCCACTGTTCTTCAGCGAAATCAACGGAAAGTTAGTTTTAGTCGCTACCACAGAAACGTACGGTACTGAGCTTTATGTTGGAAACCTAGGCCAACAGGGGGGCAACACATCGCTGGCGGTCGCCGCCACAAATGCCAATAAACTTGAAGGTAACGCAGGCACTGAATCCTTTACTTTTACGATCACGCGCAGCGGATTAACCACAGGCGCAACCTCTGTTAATTACGCTGTCACAGGTTTTGGAGCGAACTCTGCAACAGCGAATGATTTTGCTGGCAACGCGTTTCCAAGTGGCACGGTCAGTTTTGCTGCGGGACAGACTAGCCGAACGTTCTCGATCCCTGTTCGAGGTGATTTGACCGCTGAAGCAGACGAAGGCTTTCGCGTGACGTTGTCTGGTGCAAGTGGCGGAGCGACCATCACGACGGCCGCTGCCAATGGGAACATTCGAAATGATGATTCTGGGCTAGCCATTGCAGCGACGAATTCCGACAGAACTGAGGGCAACTCAGGCAACCGACCATTCACCTTTACCGTTACCAGATCGGGGGCTCTCAATGGCTGGACCACCGTAGACTACGCTGTACGTGGCGCTGGCGCTTTTCCAGTGGACGCGGCTGATTTTGGTGGAACACTTCCAAGTGGCCAAGTTGCGATGCGGCCAGGACTTGCAAGCGCTGTCGTTACGATTCTAGTTAGCGGTGATTTGGAAGTTGAACTTAACGAAGGTTTCATTATTTCCCTTTCCAATCCAAGCGCCGGAGCTACCATTACTGCGGCGCATGCTGTCGGAAAAATTCGCAACGACGATTCAACGTTGGCCATTGCAGCGACGAATTCCGACAGGCCTGAGGGCAATTCAGGCAACCGACCATTCACCTTTACCGTTACCAGATCGGGGGCTCTCAATGGCTGGACCACCGTAGACTACGCTGTACGTGGCGCTGGCGCCTTTCCAGTGGACGCTGCTGATTTTGGTGGAACACTTCCAAGTGGCCAAGTTGCGATGCGGCCAGGACAATCGAGCGCTAATATCACAGTCTTTGTCAGCGGTGATTTGGAAGTTGAACTTAACGAAGGTTTCATTATTTCCCTTTCCAATCCAAGCGCCGGAGCTACTATTACTGCTGCGCATGCTGTCGGAAAAATTCGCAACGACGATTCGACGCTGGCCATTGCAGCGAAGAGCGCTGATAAAGCAGAAGGGAACGGTGGAAACACGGCGTTTACGTTTACCGTGACCAGGTCGGGAGCTCTTACGGGTTGGACCACGGTCAATTATGCCGTACGAGGAGCGGGGGCGAACCCTGCCGACGCCGCTGATTTCGGTGGCACTTTACCTACTGGCCAAGTGGTAATGCGGCCAGGGGTGTCGAGGATCGTAGTCACGATTCCGGTTCGAGGCGATGCGCTTGAGGAGTTGAACGAAGGCTTTATTATTTCGCTGTCCAACCCAAGCGCCGGAGCGACGATTACGGCTGCGCATGCTGTCGGAAGGATTCGCAACGATGATTCGACGCTAGCGATCGCTCCGCTGAATGCAAACCAATTGGAAGGAAACGCCGGACTGACTCAGTTTACGTTCTTGGTCACTCGAACTGGATTGCTTACGGGCACATCGACTGTCAATTACAGAGTACGAGGCGGCGGGGCGAATCCTGTTCACACCAATGACTTTGTAGGGAACGTCTTGCCCAGCGGTCAGGTGACCTTTACCCCAGGCCAGACCAGCAGAACGATCATCGTCTACGTACGCGGCGACACGACGGTGGAAGCAAACGAAGGATTCATTATTTCACTTGCCAACCCAAGTGTTGGGACAGCAATTTCAAACGCCCATGCGGTTGGTTTGATTCGCAATGATGATGCCTGACAAAAGGTACTGAAATAGTCCGACTATGAGCGATATTCTGTCTCGCAATCTTATCCGCGAGCGACAGGCTCTTGCGGCAGACCGCAGCAAGATGTCTTCGTCGTTAGGCTTCGCAATTTTATGTCGATCTTTATGCGAATTCGGGATGCCGTTTCCTGACTGATTTTTGGGAAAATTGGTACGCTCGATGCTCTAACCGACCGTGTCTTTTCAAAACCAAGGTTTTCCTTGGTGGAAGACGGAACGCTGCCTTTGGTCAGTGTGTTACGTTGGGCTATAGAGCGACATATCGTATTATGGAGAATCACCAAACCGAAAATTCTTGCGCGTTTCATGTCGTGGGAATTGGTGCTTCGGCAGGTGGATTGGAAGCATTAGAAAACTTCTTTCGGGCAACCCCGACGACGACGGGAATGGCTTTCGTCGTGATTCAACATCTATCGCCCGATTTCAAGAGCCACATGGAAGAGTTGTTGGGTAGGCATACCAATATGCCTATCCACCGGGTAGAGAATGGAATGCGGGTTGAACCAAATTCTATCTACCTGATCCCGGCGAAAATGATGATGGTCATAAGCGGTTGCAAACTGCTCTTGACGGAAAAAGGCCATGAAAGATCTGCCTCACATCCGATCGACGAGTTCTTTCGCTCGCTCGCTGAAGATGTCGGAAAATTCGCCGTTGGAATTATCCTATCAGGCACCGGGAGCGACGGCTCACGCGGTATCAGACACATTCATGAAGCAGGCGGCCTCGTAATTGCGCAAGAGGAAGGCTCGGCAAAGTTTGACGGGATGCCAAAAAGTGCGCAGGAGACGGGAGTGGTCGATCTTATGCTAAGTCCAGCGGCGATGCCACCAACCCTTATCAAATATGTCGAAAGAGGGCTAACGCCGGCTGCTTTAAGCGAGGAAGATTCCGTTGCAACTTCAGCAGAAGGAATTGATCGAATACATCAGCTATTGCACCGACAACATGGAATCGATTTTACACAATATAAAGTCGCGACGGTGGGACGCAGGATTCAACGACGGATCGACATGATGCAGCACAAGTCAATGGATGATTATATTCGACAGATAGAATCTGACCCTGCTGAAGTAAATCGTCTGTATAAAGATCTGCTGATTGGCGTGACCAAATTCTTCCGCGATGAGGAAGCTTTCGAAGCGATGGAGCGCGAGGTCGTGCCAAACCTGGTTGCAAACGCTGCGAACTCTGGTGCAATTCGAGTCTGGGTGGCAGGTTGCGCTTCGGGCGAAGAAGCTTATTCGCTCGCGATTTTGTTCGACGAAGCGATGCGAGATCAGTCGCGTCTTTTGGACCTCAAGATCTTTGCAACTGACGCGCATCGAGACTCTTTACAAACAGCTGCTCGCGGAATCTACCCGGAATCTTCGTTGACGGATCTGTCCGCCGATCGTCGAGCGAGATATTTTCGTACTAGTCGAGACGGGTTTCATATTGTTCCCGAGCTTCGGAAATGCGTACTGTTTGCTCCGCATAACCTAACGCGTGATGCACCCTTCACGCAGATGGATCTCGTAACCTGCCGTAACTTGCTCATCTATTTCCAGCCGCACGCACAGCGCAAGGCACTGGCAACTTTTCACTTTGCTCTCAAAACCCACGGTGTCTTGCTGCTTGGGCCCAGTGAATCGCCCGGAGAGATAGCCGACGAGTTCGATATTATCGACAAGAAGTGGCGCATCTACCGCAAACGCAGAGACGTTCGATTGCCGCTTGACACTCGCATGCCTTACAATTCGATCGCCGCAAATCTTGGTGGACTTCCCAACGCAGCTGCGAGTTCTGCCAAACTGCCCAAGGTCGATAGCTCACTGTTAGCTACTTACGACTATTTGCTCTCGAGTAGGATGCCGCCGAGCATACTCGTCAACAGCAGCCATGAAATCATTCATGTGTTCTCGGGAGGCGAGAAGTACTTGCAGTTGAAGCCAGGACGACCAAGCGCGGCTGTGAGCGAAAATGTCCATGATTCGCTGAAGAGCACGTTACAGGGAGCACTGCGCCATGCAGGGGAAAAGGGGGAGTCGGTAAAATACGCAGGGATCCGACTCAACCGACTGGGCCAAGATGAAACGATCCAGCTAACCGTTGAACCGATCCTGGACCCTGCGCGCAAGATTGAAAATTTTCTTGTTCAGATTGAATCCACAAAACCGAAGTCCGTGGACTCAGATGGAGTAGCTTCGTTTCAGGTCAACTTGGATGAAAAAGATCGCTCGCACATCGTTTCGTTGGAGTCAGAGCTTCGGTATACGCAAGAGAACTTGCAGGCAACGATCGAAGAGATGGAAGCTTCCAACGAGGAGCTTCAAGCGGCGAATGAGGAACTAGTCGCCTCGAACGAAGAGCTTCAGAGTACAAACGAGGAATTGCACTCGGTTAACGAAGAGCTTTACACGGTCAATGCCGAACACCAACGTCGTGTTGAGGAGCTGGCACGGGCCAACGACGACATGGATAACTTACTGGCATCGACGCACGTCGGGGTCGTGTTCTTAGACGATGAGCTAGCGATTCGAAGGTTTACGCCCGAGGCTGCTCGGCTGTTTGAACTACACGGCCATGATATCGGTCGCTCCGTTCGCGGATTTCTCCACTTTTTGAAGAGTCCGGGAGTTTATGAAAGGATAACTGAGGTTCTGGCGAATCAGGAGTCTCAGGAAGTAAGTTGCGAAGGCAGGAACGGGCGCAGTTACTTGCTGCGCATCGTGCCCTATCGAAGTGGCGAAAATGTCGTGGGAGTCGTCCTTTCCATCATCGACGTGACTTCGCTGAAGGCTGCTCAAGCAGACCTCGAACGCTTCAAGTTTATGGTAAGTTCGGCCGTCGATTCGATTGCGCTGATCAACCAAGACGGCAAGATTGTGTACGCGAATCCTGCCATGTGCAAAACACTTGGGTACGAGGAAAGCGAGTTGCTATCCATGTCGGTAATGCAGATCAACACCGTCTACGATCTGCCGCGCTATCGTAAAGTATTCGCGGAAGCAAGCACGCAGCCATTGCGATCATTGCCCGCGGAGTGGAGACGAAAAGACGGCAGCCCGTTGCCTGTCGAAATCAGTTGCAGCAGTGTCGTCTTTAATGGTCAGCGTTACCTATGCTCTAACATTCGCGATGTGACCGAACGACGCAAAGCTGAACAGGCAATGCGACTTCAACATTTGGCGATCGAATCAGCGGTTAGCGGTATTATCATTACCGACGCAAAAGATGGCGAATTCCCAATTACCTATGCAAATGCAGGCTTCTGCAAAATGACTGGTTACGGGCAAGAAGAAATCCTCGGGCGTAACTGTAGGTTTTTGCAAGGGCCAGATTCCGATACAGAATCGATCAAGCATCTGCGTGAAGCTATCGCGAAACGCGAGACGTGCCGCTTGACCATTTTAAACTATCGCAAAAACGGCACGCCGTTTTGGAATGACCTTCAGGTTACTCCAGTATTTGACGAGCATGGGAGACTTGCAAGCTATCTCGGTATTCAAAATGATATTTCCGAACGAGTGGAAGCTGAGGAAATTGCGACACGTAACGCGGAGCGAGTCGCAGGCATCTTGGACACGGCTGCCGAAGGAGTGTACGGTATTGATACTGAAGGAAGATGTACTTTCTGCAACCGTTCTGCAGTCAAAATGTTAGGTTACGACAGCGATGCAGACTTAATTGGTCAGGACATGCATGAGCTAATTCATCACACGACCGCTTCAGGTTCGCACTATCCTCTGCCAGAGTGCCCGATATACATCGCTGCACAGTCGCGGAAAGCGTCGCATGCCACGAATGACCTGTTTTGGCGGCGTGATGGATCTAACTTTCCAGTTGAGTTCTGGAGCCGTCCTCTTTTCCAAGGAGGCGAACTGACAGGCTGTGTGGTGACATTCCAAGACGTCTCAGAACGCATCGCTTTCGCCAGCCGTTTGGAACAAATGGGCAAGTTGATCGATGCTTCGCATGATGCGATCATGGTCTGGACAATCGCGGAAGGAATCAAGAGTTGGAACTTCGGTGCTACCAAATTGTATGGCTTTACAAGCGAGGAGGCCGTTGGTCAGAGCCCACACGTTCTGTTGCGAACGCAACAGCCCGAAATGTTTCAAGAGATCTACGCAACACTTGAGGTTAAAGGAGAATGGGTCGGAGAACTGCAGCATTTGTCGAAGGATGATCGCCAGCTCACCGTTTCTTCTCGGCACCAACTACTTGTATTTCCCTCAGGGGAAAAACATGTCCTCGTGATCAATCGCGATGTCAGTGATCAACGGGAGATACAGCGTGCGATGGAAGCGGCTAAGACTGCTGCGCAAGAGGCGAATGAAGCCAAAAGTACGTTTCTGGCTAACATGAGTCACGAATTGCGAACGCCGATGACTGCGGTTTTGGGATTCGCCGATATACTGCGGACGGATATGAATGACGAAGATCAGATTGAAAAGGTTGACACGATCAAGCGCAACGGGGAATATCTGCTCGCGCTGTTGAATGATATCCTTGACCTTTCCAAGATCGAAGCGGGCAAGATGGATATCATAGCCGAGGAAGTCGACATTCTGGATGTGATGGACGATGTTCGAGCCTTGATGTCAGAACGCGCTAACAAGGAAGGTGTTCCTATTTACTTTGAATGGAATTCGGAACTTCCTCGTTATATAACCACTGACCAAGTGCGAATGCGGCAAATCTTGGTGAACTTGATCAGCAACGCGATCAAATTTACAGACCAAGGTCACGTGCGAGTCGCGGTCGGATTTCACCGCGTGGGCATGAAATCGGAAGCTGCGATCGATACGTCGCAAAACATGCTAACTGTCATGATCAAAGACACCGGTATTGGAATTGACAAAGATCAAATGTCAAAACTCTTCCAGCCCTTTACCCAAGCCAGCGGTTCTCGACGATTCGGCGGCACTGGACTCGGCCTGAGCATTAGCAAGCGGTTGGCGGAGAGTATGGGTGGCAACATAACTGTAGACAGCGAGTTGCATGAGGGAAGCTGCTTTACTTTATGGCTGCCGGTTTCCGTTGAACAGTCGAGAACTCTGATCAGCCCAGATAGTGAAGACCGCTTCAAAGTGAATTCTCCTGAAGTTAAACGAACCCTGCCGCGCATTGATGCTCGAGTTTTGCTTGCGGACGATCGACGTGACGTGTGGCGTGTAGGAAAGTATTTCTTGGAAAAATGTGGCGCTCGTGTTCAAATCGCGGAAGATGGTCGGCAAGCCGTTGATGCGGCGTTGCACGCAATTGCAGAAAATGACCCATTTGACCTCGTATTAATGGACATGCAAATGCCCATCATGACTGGTCGTGAAGCTGTTGCAACGCTCCGAAGCCATGGCATTTCCGTTCCCATTATCGCATTAACCGCAGATGCTATGGAAGGCGAGCGGGAGGCGTGTCTTCAAATCGGATGCGACGAATACTTTTCGAAACCGATTGATGGTCCAAGACTGATGCAGCTGATCGCTAAACTTGTGCGATCAAACTGAGCAGGATCGCGCAATCGTTAAAATCGGTTCCAACGTCAAGCTTTCTGTTGCCAACAGCGTTCGGCATCCGTGATGCGATTCTTGCACACTAACTATGCGTATCTTTAAATCTGAACGCTCATATTTACCTAAGTAGCAATTTCAGATTCTAACCGTCGAAGCTTACTGTCCGTTTTTCCCATGCGACGCATAAATCCACGACATAAGATTTTGCTGACGCTGGTATTTATATCAACAAGCCCAGTCGTCATTGCAGCAACGATCGGCCTGATCAATCTGAATGACAACGTTCAGTTGTCAGCCCGCGAGTCTACCTGCGAAGTGATTGCTGACAAGTGTATCAAATCGTTCGAGCGGATGGGGGTTAGCGGTCTTCAGTCAAGTGCTTCCCGTTTGATTGCGGAAGACCCGACGATCCGCAGATTTACTCTTACACGTTTCGACGGTTTGAAGTTATGCGACGTCGTGGCACTAGATAACACATCGGCAGAGGAGACAATCCTTAGCCACTGGATTGACATGCCGAAGGTCGCGAACGACATCCTTAAAATGCCGGTACGTCGAAACGGCAAATTGTGGGTAACGATTGAAGCCGAATTTGCAGCCATCAGTTGGTTTCAAACAGCATCCGGAAAACTCCTCGCCATCATTGGGTTAGTGATGGGCGTCAATCTTATAACGTTTGGGTTGTTCTTAAAGCGCACCCTTTCTTTTATGGACCCGAAGAATGCAGTGCCCAAACGGGTCAGAAACACGTTAGACACAATCTCTAGTGGCATCGTTTTGTTAGATGCCGAAGCGAGGATTCTAGTAATTAATGATGCATTCGCCGCTCATGCGGAAAAATCGCGAGAGGAATGCATCGGGAGCACTTTGGATCAGTTCAAATGGAATGTTCCGGATGACGGTGTACTACCATGGCACCGGGCCTTTGAAACCAAAACGCCCTATATGGCAACCATCGAATTAGTTGGTAGAAACGAACAACTACAAATCTTTAATACCAATGCCACTCCCGTTTTCGATGCTTCCGATGCGCTGGCCGGCGTCCTCGTTAGTTTCGAAGACGTTACGCAAATCGAAGCGCAGCGAAAGGATCTGCTAAAAGCCTTCCGTGAATTGGAGTACAACAAAGAGCAGATCCGACGGCAAAACGAAGCGTTGAAGGAACTTGCATCGCGCGATGCTTTAACAGGCGCGCATAATCGACGAGCACTGTACGAGTTTCTGGATGACTGCTGGTGCAAGAAGGACGAAATGCCGAACGGTTTGATCGGCATGATGATGGATATTGACCACTTCAAAAAGCTGAACGACGTCCATGGCCACGCCGTGGGTGACGCTGTGCTTAAAGACTTTGTCAAAGTGTGTAAAGCTGCGTTGGGCAACGCTGGATTCCTGGGGCGATATGGCGGCGAAGAGTTTTGCGTCATCCTGCCTGATAGTACCTTGGAGGAAGGGCTTCAAGTTGCGGAACGGATTCGGATAGCGATTGAAACAAAATTAGCCATCCCATATGCGGTTACCACCAGTATAGGAGTGTCCTCCTCATTGCTAGGTGCCGCGACTGGGCAAGCGTTAATTGAAGAAGCCGATAAGGGACTATATGCTGCCAAGCATTCAGGACGTAACCAATCGCATGCATATTCCGCGGATGTCGAACAGTTGGCTCTGGAGCTGAACAGCAAGAACAAACTTGCTAAACTCGAGTTGCAGCGTGAAGACTTGCCGATTTCCTATCAGGCAGCGGTATCGTTGCATACGGCACTAATGTACAAGCATCCTGCAACGGCATTGCATTCGCAACGTGTTGCGGAGTTGGCAATCAGTCTAGCTCGAGGGCTACTAGGAGTTCGTGATCTGTACGTTCTCGAGATTGCTGCGTTGTTGCACGACATTGGACAGATTAGCGTTCCTGATAGGCTTCTACAGGCCGAAATGTCTTGCAACGTGGCAGCGCTGACAATCGAACATAAGCTCACGTTTTGCGAGAACGGTGTTTCCATTGTACAAGCGGCATTTCATTCGCAAGCGTTGACCAATGTACTTCGGTACCATCTGTGCCGGTTCGATGGTGTTGGAAGCCCGCCGGGTACACCGGTGGGGCTTGACCTGCCTATAGCGGCGAGAATCGTAGGACTTGTCAACGCTTACGATGAGCTCACCATGGGTGCTCACGGGTTGCAAGCGTTATCACCGGAGGAAGCCTTCCTGCGCCTCCAGCTGAGCTCCGGCACTCGTTTCGACCCAGATCTTGTGGAACGATTCTGCAACATGCAAGTGGGCTGGCGCATCGACAGTTCATTCTTGACCCTTGAACAGGACAATCGCCAAATAGTCGACTTAGGCCATCACCTTGAGCGAGCCATGTACGCGTTCGACACCGGGGACATCAATACCCTGAACCGTCGCTTGGAAATGATTGAATCAGTAGCCGAAGCGATCGAAATGCCACATATTGGTCGCATTGCCGGACAGCTTCGTCGGAACCTTGATCGAAAGACCGCTCGAGATCTTGAAGGAATGGTTCCGATGCTTCAAGACTTAATCGAATCCTGTGGCACAATCTTGCGGGCTTATCTCCGTAGCGTTGCCTCCCATAGTGAAGCGGTAACGAACGCTATCAATCACGACGTTGCCAGTCCAACACCTGTGATTTTATCTGACGTACTCACCGATACAAACAATTCTCCGCTCCAAAATATCTTCTCGGTTTAGACATTGTCCATCGCGTCAGATCCTTTGATGCAGGCTAGCTGCGCCATCAATTCTGTCGGCAATTAACGATCCTCTGCAATTCTCACGATTGGCTTGCGAATTGCTTTCCGTCCACAGTAGAGCTGTAAAGCTCTTCCATCTGTACAAACCAGTAGCGCCGACTCTTGAATGTCGGGCGGACGTTAACGATAGGTAGCAACGAAATGAGCGATGCGAAAAAAATCACTGACGAAGTAACTGTGGGCGGGCAACCTACGAAGGATGAACTAGCCAAGATTGCGAAGGACGGGTTCAAAACCGTCATTAATTTTCGCGAAGACGGCGAGGAGAACCAACCGATGCGCCCGACTGAGGAGCAGAAACTGGTCGAATCACTTGGCATGAGTTATTTGAGTTTGCCTGTCTCGATGAACGACCTTGGACCAGAAACCGTCGACAACTTTCGCGAAAAGTTTAAACAGCTGCCAAAGCCTGCATACGCTCACTGCGCTAGCGGAAAGCGAGCGGGCGCGATGGTTTTGATGAATATGGCCTGCGAAGCGAAATGGAGCGGCGAAGAAACACTTGAAAAGGCGCACGGCATGGGGTTCGAGTGTGACCAGCCACAACTGCGGGAATTTGTCGTGGAATACGTCAATTCACAACGGTAGCTACGGAAGTTTGGCATTAAGCCACATCGGGCTGATCGTCGCTCAGGCTCACCTCGTGGCCTAACTCTCGTAGTTTTTCTTGCAGCACCTGTTTAGCTGGTAAGTCACCGTGGACCAAGCGAATATGTTTGGGTTTCGAAGACATCTTCTGAACCCACTGGATTAGATCCGCTTGGTCTGCGTGAGCCGAGTAACCGGTGATGGTGTGGACCTGAGCCCGCACGTCGAACCGGCGATGGTCGAGATTTATAAACGGGCTGCCCTCTTGAATAATTCGTCCAGGCGTACCCGCCGCCTGATAACCGACGAACAAGATATCAGTTGACGTACGGTTGACGAAGTTCTTTACATAATCGATAACGCGACCACCAGTGATCATGCCACTGCCTGCGATGACGATCGCTCCACGGCGATTCTTTTTAAGTTTTTCCATGACGGCGATGTGATCCTTTGAATCATCGATCTCAATCAGGTTGTCAAAGATCAGCGGTTGCGAGTCGACATCAAGAACTTTGCGTGACTCTTCGCCCCAGTAGTCCTTCATTCGGTTGTAGACTGCGCCGAGTTTGATTGCGAGGGGCGAATCGACCAAAATACTAACGTCGGAAATCGGCGTTTTTTGGTTCGTCTTGCCGATGTCTTCCAAGATATAATTCATTTCGAACAGCAACTCTTGAGTTCGTCCTAACGAGAATGCGGGAATGATAGTCACTCCGGCGTTCTCCAGTGTTCTTTCCAAGATCGCCTTGAGTCGCAGCATCCGATGCTCACGGTCTTCATGCAGCCGATCGCCATATGTGCTTTCCAGCAACAAAAAATCGGCCCGTTCCGGGCTCTGCGGTGGATTCAACAGTGGCGCATGAGTCGAGCCGAGATCGCCGCTGAATACGAAGCGTTCGTCCTTTGAATCGACTTCGACGAACGCGCTCCCGAGCACGTGGCCGGCAGGGTGGAACCGAGCCTGTGCGGACTTAGATACATCAACCCATTGATCGTACTCGATCGGGCGCAACAAACGCTTGATCTCGCGAAGATAGCCGTCAATAACGTGACGCTTTCGTGAAATCCCGAGACTGATTGCGTCTTCCAACATTAACGGCAACAGTGCAGCGGTTGGAACAGTACAGTAGATCGGTTTGCGAAAACCGGCATCGAGCAGATATGGAATTCGGCCAATGTGGTCGATGTGAACATGTGTAACGATCAGCGATTCGATATGTTCAAGTGGAAAATCGATAGCCAAGTATAGATGATCATTATCGATATCACGGCTTTTTGGTTTGTCAGCATGTATGCCATATTTTTGTTTACGTGCTCTGGCATCTGTTCCTTGAAACATCCCGCAATCGATCAAGACGGATTCTTTGTCCGTTACAATCAATTCGTGACATGAACCAGTAACTCCCGTACGCGCACCGTGATGGATAACTTGCATTGAACCGCGGCAATCAGTTTAGAATGAAAGATGAACAATCGGAGTTACAGATTGTACAGCTATGGGGCGGGTTTAGGTATCACGCTTTCATTTTTCGAAGCCTTGCTGAGCTTCCAACGCATTTCCAGCGCAAGATACATGATTCCAGCGATTGCGCCGGGGATAAGATAATAAACAAGCCTAAACATAATCACGGCAGCCACGATGGGGACCCGAGCGGGCTCTGGTAGCATGCTCATCAAAACCAGCTCCAAAACGCCTATACCGCCCGGCACGTGCGTAAAGACCGTTACGATCATGGCCGTCAAGTAGCATACGAGCACGGTGCTAAAGTTAATTGTATCTGGTCCGGTCAAATTTGCTGGCAGTAGGACGTACAGAACTGCCGACGCGAGAACGAAATCGCCTGCAGACACGATCAGTTGCATAACAGACAGTTGCAATGGAGGTAGTGCGTACCTGTACGTCTTCCAGCGAATTGGTTTCCGAATGAAGAGCGAAGCAAGAAGGTACAGCCCGACAAAGGTTAGGAAGATCCAGCCCCACACGTGGTGATCTAGAATTAGCAATCCTTGTGTATCTTCAGGTAGCTTTATAGGCAGAACCGTGAACGCGATCCCAGCCAGCAGAAACATACCTAACCAGAAAGTGATCGAAAGAATTGAAACGAACGCGATGATCTCTACGGGTGAAAAACCCCAACGGCGATAGAGCCGGTAACGAACGAGCGAGCCGCCCAGCATCCAGCCAAAGACGTTACTGAATGCATAGCCGATGATTGCACCAAGCATGATTTTGCTAAGCGAAATCTTCTTGCGAAGGTAACGGACTGCAATCCAGTCGTAACCTGTTAATAGAAAAAAATTGGCGACTGTTAGGAGACCCGCGAGGACAATATTCTTGGTCGGAATCGCTAACAACTGCAATTTTACATCAGTCCACGAAATTGCCGACAGCTTCTTGCTTAGCATATAGAACGCTATGCATGTCACGAGCAAGATCAGGGAATATTTGATCAGATCGCCGAATCGACGCGTCAGGGTATCGGCCTGATCGGGCCGCATTTCTTCGCCACTCGCAGTCGTTATCGGTAGACGTTCCGCCGGGGGTTGGGGAGAAGAATCGTGAGAATTGACCAAGTCAAACTGCCTTTTGTACCGAATACGCTAACCGCTCTGCCCTCGATAGCAGATACCAGCAAGCCTGCAAAATGCTAAATTCGCGACATAAAAACTAAACCGAGCTACGACGCATTGTAGCATCGACCATCCTTCTGTCATGAGCACCTAAGTCGCCCTGCCACTGCAGGCTTTGTGGTTTAACGCTGCGAAATCGCCATGATTGGAGTTCGCCGCAACGCCTACAGCCGACAGTTTGTGATTGGTGTTTCTAAGATTGCCGACGCTCCAACCGCCTCCAGCTTTTCCATCGTTTCAATTACATCCTTACGACGCACCATTACTCGAACCGCGCACCATGATTCGTCCTCTAGTGACGAAATAGTTGGCGAGTTGTACCCCGGAGTGATTCTATCGACTTCCTCCAGATTCGCTTTCGGGATATTAAACTCTAGCAACGTGTAATCCCGCGCGATCACGACACCTTCCAACCGCCGTACAATCCTGTCCGCCGTTGCAAGATTCTTGCACAACGGGCTTTGAATCAGCACCGTCTCGTAAGTCCCGATGTCTGTCAAAATGCGTAGATCGTTTGCAGCCAACGTACTACCTGTCTCGACCAAATCGACAATCGCATCGGCAATGCCCAACGCTATCATGACTTCGACAGACCCGTTGAGGTTTACGATATGAGCTGACGCACCATGTTGCTTGAGGAACGTCTCCGTGACGACGGGGAAACTGGTGGCTATTCGTTTACCGTCTAACTCCTTTGGCGATTTTATCTCAGATCGCAACGGAATACAGAAGGAAAGCCGACATCTTCCGAAGCCCAACCGCATGCGCGTATCGACTTTTGCATTCGATTCCGCAATTAGATCGCTGCCCGAAATGCCAAGGTCGATGGCGCCTTCTTCGCATAAGACAGGAATGTCGTCTGCTCGCAAGAACGTAATATCGACTGGTAAGCCCTGTACTTTGGCGAACAAGGTCCGATCCTGGCGTCGAAACTGTAGGCCAGCTTGCTGCAACAGTGCGACGGAAAGCTCGCTAAGCCGACCTTTGCTTGGTATTCCAAGCCGCAAATTCGTTTCCGCCGATTCCATGCACTCTACTTCATTCAATTACAGCCACCCCCTCAGCTGCGTCCCACCAGCCGCTGACATCAGCGACTTTGACGCGAAACTAGGTTCGATGGCCTTAAACACGTTGTTTCCGGCGTCGATTTTGATTGAATTTGACCTATTCCGCAAGTCACCTCGTAACATGAACCCAACATGAAGGATCGCGGCGAACTACTAGAGAAATGAGGGCGATCTGGTCAGTTTTTCGTTCGCTTTAATGAATTCTACTTGGATATACGTTCTAATAGACGCTCCAGTACGACATCCAAGTCCTCTGATTCCGTTTCACCGTTCCCTCCCGGAGAGTTTCAAGTGAAGAAGACATTATTATCGGCCTTAGTCGCAGGTCTCGCTTTATCGTCAGCATCGATCGCGGCGGATCTTACCGAAGGCATGAAGCCAGGCGCGGCCAAGCTCGCTAGCGCCGGCCCAATTGCGTTCGCTCCAGACGGCGTTCTGCTGGCCGCCGATCCCAAAAGCGCTACGATCAATGCTTTCGCCACGGGTGACGTCAGCGATTCCGAATCCAAAGGATACTCGGTCGAAAAGATTGACGAAAAGATCGCTGCGGCACTCGGCACCAAGGCCAGCGAAATTCAGATCATCGATATCGCAACAAACCCTATCAGCCATACTGTTTACGCTTCGGTTAGTCGCGGTCGTGGCCCCGATGCAACTCCGGTTCTACTAAAGATCGCCGCCGATGGAACCGTTACCGAAGTCGACACGGCCGCTGTTCCGTCCAGCATGGCTGCGATACCGAACGCTGCCGAATCTAAAGAAGGCCAGCGCGGCAACCCTCGCAACGAATCGATTACAGACCTTGCTTACGTCGATGGTCAAATCGTTATCGCCGGTCTATCGAATGAAGAGTTCTCTTCGAACCTTCGCGCCGTAAACTTTCCATTCGCAGAAGTTTCTAAAGGTACCAGCGTCGAAATTTTCCATGGAGCGCACGGAAAATTGGAAACGAACTCTCCGGTGCGAACCTTTGCTGCCTGCGAAATCGGTGGACAAGAGCACTTGATCGCTGCTTACACTTGCACTCCACTTGTTAAGATCCCGGTCAAGGATCTTCAAGCGGGCAAAAAGATTCGTGGTACTACCGTCGCAGAACTTGGTAACCGCAACCGTCCACTCGACATGGTCGTCTATCAACGTGATGGTAAGAATTACGTCCTGCTAGCCAACAGCGCTCGCGGTGTTATGAAGATCACGATGGATGGTATCGACGCTGTAGAACCAATTGAAGCTCGTGTTTCCGAAACAGCGGGTCTTGAATATGAAACGCTCGATTACGAAGGCGTCGACCAACTTGACCGTCTCGACGAAAAGCACGCTGTAATTCTTCAAAAGTCGGCTGATGGCGCTGCGAAACTCGTGAGCATCGAGCTTCCTTAATCACTGCGCACTGTTCTAAGACCATTCTCCGAGGAGTTGAGCGACTTGTCGCCCAGCTCCTCGGCTTTCTAGCTTGGGAATCCTCTATGATTCGACAGACATCGTTTTTCGCAATGACGCTGGCCTTAGCTGCGTGTCTTTGTTTTTCAGCGAGCTCAGCACACGGAGATGGTCTAACCTTGAAGCTTGGCGAAGCAAGCGGCAACAAGACTGTCGAAGCTATAGGGTTTGATGAATCGCAATGGCTGGCATTGGAGCAGCAAGCAGATAAATCTTCAGACACTTTCAATCCGATCCGCCTGTTTGTTAAGCCCGAGACGACAACTCAGACATCGCTGCCTGCGGTGTTCGGCAAGTGTGAACTAGATTCGCAAACTAAAAAAGTTGTCTTCCAACCACGCTACCCTTTGCTGGAGGGCGTCCAATATTTAGCCGAACTGCGTTTTCCCGGCGAAGCTAAAGCCGCGGTGACCGCTGAGATCTTTACCGAAAAGCCTGTTTCGGTGCCGTCGACGAAAGTTATCCAGGTCTATCCAACAGCCGACGAACTCCCCGAAAATCTGCTCAAGTTCTATATCCTCTTCTCAGCTCCAATGTCCAGCGGCGAAGCTTACCAACATATCGAACTGGTTAGCGACGATGGCAAGCAGTTGATGAACCCGTTCTTGGAAATTGCAGAAGAGCTCTGGGATCCATCAGGCCGACGCTTGACGTTACTGCTGGATCCCGCGCGCGTCAAGCGAGGCCTCGTTCCTCATGAAGAAGATGGCGCGATTTTGTTCGCAGGCACAAAGTATCACCTCACAATCAAACACGATTGGCTCGACGCCACCGGTACGCCAATGACAGAGGACTTCAAGAAAACCTACAAAGCCATTACCAGCGATTACACTCAACCAAAGGTTTCTGATTGGCAAATCGTTGCTCCACCAGCTCATTCACGCGCACCTCTGGTCATTAACCTCCAAGAACCTTTGGATCATGCGATCGTCACGCGCGGCATTGAAGTTTTCGACTCTCGCAAGAAGCAGGTCGATGGCCATGTCAGCCTTTCAGAGAAAGAAAGCGTCTGGAGTTTTACGCCGACGAATGATTGGCCTATCGATGAGTATTCGCTAAGGATCAACGATCGTATCGAAGATCTGGTCGGAAACAGCATTGCTAAACCGTTTGAAGTTGATCGCTTCGATGAGATTGAATCTCCAGCACCGCGGCATGTAGAACTCCGATTCAACGTTGTCGCTCAGGCTGCGCAATAGCTCGTTAGGCAGTTTGCTAATCCACAGTTGCGCGGTTCCGAGCGAGCATCAACGCTTGTGTTGCCCAAGCGATTGTGGAAATGCGATGTGCATAACTTTCGGTGCCAGCCGGACGCGTCGTAGCATTCCAACTGCCATCTTCATATTGATTTCGCAATAAATATCTGATGCCTTCCGCGATTGCTTTTTGTGCTTGGATGTTATCGGTCGACGCTGATTTCAAAGCGAGGATGGCCAATGCCGTGTCGTAGATTTCCGGGGCAGCATTTGCATGTGGCCCCCAGCCTCCATCTTCACTTTGCGCCGCCACAATCTCGCTCATGTAACGCGAGACAAGCTTTTCCTCTTTAACGCCAGCCCACGACCAAGCCAATACCAGCGAACTCCGCTCGAGCGTATTGCGAGGCTCGGCCATTCCAAGCCAACTAACCCCGTTGATAATTGCAGCTTTGCTTTCCTTGCTGGCAGAAAGTTTTAGCAACCGGATAGCTTGACCGGTCAATAGAATTGGGCCTTGGGTGATAGGAGAAGCGAACGTCGATCGATCTTCGATTCGCCAAGCCCCGTCGTCACTTTGCTGCGCAACTAGCAACTGTGAGGCGTGCTCGACGGCGCCGCGAAATCGAGCGGGATCAGATTCGAACGCGAGAGCGAGTGTCGCTGCAAAATGTAAATTGGCAAGCTTCTGGTCACTCGCTTCCGGAAGCCCACGGTTCTTTTCCCAATGCGCCGGTTCCTCGAGCCATTGAAACGTAGAGCTTAAAATATCTGGCTCTATTTCTTTACCATCACGCTGGAGCATGATCAGCGCTCGAGCCCC
This sequence comes from Njordella aestuarii, assembly GCF_056494165.1. Taxonomy (NCBI): domain Bacteria; kingdom Pseudomonadati; phylum Planctomycetota; class Planctomycetia; order Pirellulales; family Pirellulaceae; genus Njordella; species Njordella aestuarii. The sequence goes on along the minus strand of NZ_CM151397.1, from coordinate 2,813,664 downwards.
GTCGCCCTGGTTGTGGCAAGACGCACATTTGTTCTCCGCAATCCAATTCGGAACTTCTTTAGCTAACAACTTCGCAGACCGATCGATCGCTTGCTCAAGTTCAATTTGAGCGTGAACGAACGGTTTCAACGAAATGGCAAGCAACAAAGCTAGAAAGCAATGATATGACATTTTTTCCGGAACGCTATATTTGCATGAAATGTGGTTTCTGACTTGATATGATAATAGAACATATTCAACAAAGTCAGATCGCTCACCGTTCTAGCGCAGTCGCGTGTTTAGTAGACCAACACAAATGTTTAAGCAAGCCTTTCAAATTGGTCTGATCGCGTTCGCCTCCACTATTGTAGCGGCACAAGAGCCACAAACGAACCGGCTAGCTTCCGAATCCAGTCCATACTTGCTGCAACACGCCAACAATCCGGTTGATTGGTATCCTTGGGGCGATGAAGCGATCGCGAAAGCAAAAGCAGAAGGCAAACTCATTTTTTTGTCGATCGGCTATTCGGCTTGCCACTGGTGTCACGTGATGGAGCGGGAGTCGTTTTCCGATGCGGAAATCGCGGCGTTCATGAACGAACATTTCGTATGCATCAAAGTGGATCGAGAAGAGCGTCCGGATGTCGATCAAATCTATCTGACTGCTGTGCAGCTTGTCGGTGGCAATGCTGGTTGGCCACTGTCGGTGTTCTTGACGCCTGACACCAAGCCCATTAGCGGCGGTTCCTACTTTCCACCGCATGACGGTGATCGCGGTTTTTCGGAAGGCTTTCTGTCCATCCTGAAAAAGCTTTCAACGGTTTGGACAGACCAGAAGTCAGAGGTGTTGGCACATGCCGATCGTGTTACGGAAGCTCTACTGGAGAATTTCAAGGCGGAAGGCGGAGACGAAACTGATCAGAAGGCAAAGCTGCTTCAGCGCTCGATTGCCGAGAAAACTTTGGAGCAGCTACATGAACAATTTGATGCTGAATTCGGAGGTTTCGGTGCCTCAGCCGCCGCCCCCAACCGTCCTAAGTTTCCAGAGCCATCGAATTTAGCATTCTTACTTGACGTCGCGAATCGCCAAGGATTTTCGCAAGCAGAACAGAGCACTGCGCGCGAAATGTTGATCAAGTCTCTCGATAGCATGTACTCTGGTGGCATCTATGACCAGATCGGCGGCGGCTTTCATCGATACTCGACCGACCGTTACTGGCGAGTGCCGCACTTTGAAAAAATGTTGTACGACAACGCACAGCTCACGAGTGTTTACGCGAGAGCGTACGAGCTGACGGGTCGTGAAGATTATCGTTGGGTTACGGAAGACATCTGCAACTTCGTCCTTTCCGAACTGAGCACGCCGCAAGGAGCGTTTTTTGCATCGATCAATGCCGACTCGGAGGGCGAAGAGGGCGCGTACTATCGCTGGAGCAAAGCGGACCTGAAAACGGTGCGAGATGGAAACGAGGCACTGCAGTACTATGCGTCAGCCTATGGGCTTGATGGCGACCCAAATTTTGAAGATCAATACTACGTCCCGCAACTCCGAAAAACTCTACAAGCCTTCGCCCAAGAGCAAGGCGTTACCGTGCCGGGTATTTTGGAAAGGTTTTCCGGACCGCGAAACGAGATGAAGCTGATACGCGAGCAACGCGAAAGACCTTCGACCGATACCAAGATTATTGCATCGTGGAATGGTCTTATGATTGGGGCATTGGCAGAGTCAGGAAGAATACTGCAGCGGCCAGAATTCGTTGAAGCGGCGGAGAAGTCAGCAAGTTTTGTGCTCGACAATATGCGAAATGACGCAGGATTGCTCAGCCGCACGTACACGACCGATGCTGCCGAGCTGGCGGGATATTTGGATGACTATGCCTTTGTCGTGTACGGTTTGTGTCAGCTTCACAAGGCAACATCCGAACCGCGGTGGCTTGACGAAGCGATCAAGCTGAATACGTTGCAAGCGTCGCTATTTGAGGATACTAAAACGGGCGGATACTATTACACCAGTCTCGCTCACCAGAATCTTATCGTCCGTTTTAAAGATCCAGTCGATGGATCTATCCCATCTGGCAACAGTGTGACTGCGGGCAACTTGCTGTACCTAGCGAAGCAATCTGACAGCGATGGCTACAGAGATTCCCTCAGGAGGCTGTTCGAATCGGAAGCCAACCTAATGACCGATTCGCCACTCGCATCCCCGCTACTCGTGACGCACCTACAGGAATGGCTTTCCACTTCTGGAGCTTCGAAATAGAGGTTCATTGAAACCTCCATTTGCTTGACCAGAATTTCGTTTCTCGCAATTTCTATATCGCTTTCGGTTTGATGAAGCGCGTGCTGTCCGTATAGGGACTTCGCCAACTTGGACACAAACTGGTTCCAATACTGAGGCGTGAAGCATCGAATATTCTTCTTCAAAAATTGCCCAACCAAAACGCTTGACGTAGCCCATCTGCACTTATATCTTAAGAATCTACGCTTAACTTCTTAAGCTTAGATGCCAGGGCACAATAACAAATGAGTACTTAATGACCGAACCAGATCAGCCAACGGACCGTGAGCTGGAAATATTGAATATTCTTTGGGATCGCAAAGAAGCTACTGTTAGAGAAGTGTATGAAGCTTTAGCTGTACGACTGCCGATCGTACAGAATACAGTGCAAGCCTTCTTGCGTGTTATGGAAGAAAAGGGACTTGTCGAACATCGTGTTGCTGGACGCACTTTCATCTATCGTCCGCTAATAAAACAAGATCGCACGAAGAAGCGTCTCGTGGCCGATTTGTTGCACCGGGCCTTCGATGGAGCGGTCGATCAACTCGTTCAAAGCGCTTTCTCTGCTAAGCGTCCGACAGAAGAGGAACTCCAAAAGCTAGAGTCGCTGATCGAGGAATTTAAGTCGAAGTCAAAAGATAAACGTTAGGGTAAGCTGCGATGTTGACTTACTTAATCTCTCAATATTGGTTTATGTACTTGTTAGGTACAACGACGATTCTTGGCATTGGAGCATTGGTAATTAGGTTTCTTGTTCAGCCAATCTACCGTCAACGGTGCGGTGAACTGACGCTATTGGTCACTCTTGCTTGGATAGCGTCCGCCGCGATTCCTATGCCGCGAATTATCAGCGCTTCCGACGCGCTGTTCGCCTTAAATGCATTTACAGAAGTGCCCGGTAATCGGGCCCTTAACATTGGCAGCTCCCCTTCTGACGCAGCGCCTGCCCCAACCGAACCTGTTGACGCGGCCACCTCAAGGCAAGCCGCCGACAATAGTTCAACAGCTATCTACCCTAAAACGTCGCTTCAATCGAATCCGACACAATCGAACGTCGATTTCAGCCAGGACAGCGAGACCCCACGCTCACATTTACTGTCATTGGTGATGAGCGTATTTTCGTGGCGACTGCTTTATACATTTTATGCGTTTGGTTTTATCGCCGCATTCGCATGGTTGATCGCTGGACGGGTGCTGCTCTTCAAGCTAATTCGCAAGTCGCAGCGACTCGGAACGGACCATCGTATCGTGACTGCCAGCTTACATAGTGCGCCCGCTCTTCGTCGGCTACTTCACAATGGAATTTTCGGTGTCAGAATTTTTGAATCGCCGCGATGTAGCGTACCATTCACCTTCGGCATTTTCCGGCCCGCAGTCGTACTTCCAAAGCTTCTCGATAACGCTCAATGGGAAGCGTCGCTTCCACATGCGCTGCGTCATGAACTGGCCCATGTCACGCGTCGAGACGCAGTAGGGCTGGCGATCTTCAATATCGCGCTTCCACTTCTCTGGTGTCACCCAATCTATTGGTGGATTCGCAGTTCAACCAAGCTTGCAATGGAGATGCTTGCCGACGAAATTGCCGCCAGCGCAAGTTCCAAAAGTTCCTATGCAGCAGAGCTGTTGTCGTTAGTAAAACAGCAGACCCGGGGACAACGCCTCATACTGGCTACGCTTTCTTTTTCAAGTGCACCAACGGCGTTCTATCGTAGAATTGAAAGTCTTTTGAAACGCCCATCGTCGCTTCAGACGAGACTAACGACCAAGCAAACTACGGGTTTAGCGATGACCACCATCTTGGTTGGGGTGATCTTTGTCGCTTTTTACGGTACTGGCGTCGATTCTACTAAATCTTCACCACCTTCGAATCCTTTTCCCGATGCTCAACTGATTGGTCAATGGAACGTCAATAATACTATCTCAACGTCACCGGCGACTCCTGCAGTAGCGATTGTTATACCAAAATCTCGTACGGTGGAAGTTCGCGGCAGTGTTTACGATACCGACCTAACACCGGCTGTTGGTGCAACAGTTTGGGCCGCCAGTGAAGGCACCTTCGCTCCGTTTCGCGAACGTGTCATTACGGATGGTGATGGTCGATTTGTACTGCAGCTTTTCCCAATCCCAGGCGACAAGGCAGTGTGGAAGCTAATAGCCGTGAAGGAAAACAGGTCCGTCAAATTCGACGCGGACCTTGCATGGATTTATGATCAGGAGCCTAAGCAGCCCGAGAGAATGGTCGCGCGTTTGCTAGAACGTAAATCAATGAACATCAAGATTCGATCAAAGGCTGATCGGTCGGCAATAAGCGACGCTAGACTCTACCTAAATGATGGACGCGTCTTAATTAGTGACAGCAACGGATTGATTGAGTTAGTCGCCATCGACGATCGTCCGATCAGCTTTACTATTTTCGCATCGGGACATCAGCGGCAGAGATTCAACGTCGAAAGCGTAAGTGCGGCAAACACCGACTTGAATGTCTACCTGCAACCTGCAACATCCATCGTTGGCACAGTGAAAGATTCTCGCGGTATGCCAATTCCGTTTGCGATGGTTAGTTCCATAGTGCAGGGCGCTTACCCTCAATTTGATGGTTTTGCGTGCCTCGCTGATGAACAAGGAAATTTCATATGGGACGGCATGCCCACCCAAGGCGGCCTACGATACTTGTTAGCCTCTACGCAAGGTTACGAAGCTCAAGCAACAGAGCCGCTTGCGTTAACTGACAGCAAGCCTGTAAAAGTCACTTTCGCATTACCAACCGATCCACCCAAAAGAAGCAGCGATTCGCACGCATATTTAAGCTTTAGTGCCCCCCCAAGAGGACGAACAATTGCAGGCTATATCCGTGGCCGAGTTGTCGATAGCTCCGGAAACCCAGTGAAAGATTTCCGTGTAATGGCGGGGCAACCGCGTCATTTCTCAAGTGCAGATCGTGTCCCAGGTTCATTGGCTCACCACATTGTGTCGCAAGGATTTTCGTTTACAGATGAAGATGGAAGATTCGAGCTCAGCGAGGACATCTATTCGGGACTCATATACCGCGTAACCGTTGATGGCTACGAGTCGGGTCGCATCGCGCTGGACCGAGTACAGGCTACAGACGACAAGGATCCAAGTTTCAACCTGTTCCAACTTACTCCGCCGGTTGATCTAAGAGTGTCAGTAGTGACAAACGATCGCACACCGATCGAAGGAGCCCAAGCGATATTGATAGATGATATCATCGAGTCAGATTATCTCCAATTTAATTGGGAATCCGACGAAGTTACTTCGCCGTTCGAAATGACGAATGTAGACGGAATCGCCGTTTTTAAAGACGCTCACATTCCTGAGGGCACGATTGCAATCAAAGCAGATGGTTACGCTCGAGGTCGTTTTGGTTGGCGTGACAACCAGGAACACTTTGAAATCGTTCTGCCACCGGAGGCAGTCGTTGCCGCCGAAGTACAAAGTGCACAAATTGTGAACTGGTCCGATGTTGGCCTTAAACTGACTGACATCTACGAAGGTAGCACTTATAACTCAACTTTGATTGGAGACGGCATTTTTTCAATCAAACAATTGCCTGCGAGTATGTATAAATGCGGACTCTATCTTGGATTCAATGAAATTCTGAATGCGGAGTTCGAGATCGCAGCGGGTGAAACCATCAATCTAAAATTCGAGCTGGATGCGGATTCGCCGAAGGCGACTTTGAAAGGTATCACTCGCAGCGAAACAACCGGCGTCGGCTCTGGTGCACTCTTGGTGAATGGCGTTAATTATAATGCGTTAACTTTCGATCAAGGATTTGCTTTGTTCCAGAAGTATACGCGTCGCGCTGATGCAAAAGAACTGACCTCGAATGAACTACGCGCTTCTTTGCTACGGTCTTCTGAAGAACTAAATGGGTTGAACAGTATCAAGGAAAAGGAAGCCATCGTAGCCACCTTGAAAGCGATGGCGAATGGAAACCTGTGGCCGAGAGGTGTGAAACTCTATGCACAGAGCCAGTTCGTCGGTCAAGGTCTAACGACTGGTCCAATTCTCTACCGAGTCTACATACCCCATCGTGGAGCCAATCCAAGTTCGCCGACACTGACGCTATCGATGGACTAGACGCGGCTTCTCGTATTCCGCACACCCTCGTCTTAAGGCTTAGCCACATTTCTTGGAGAGTGGACCGCATCCGCCCAAAGCCGCAACGCCACTCGTTGCGGTGTGTGTAAAAGTTCGTCTATAATTCAAATTCCAGTTCCGTCGCAGCTGGACTACTATCATTGATTGCTCACGCAAAAGGAATGCTCCGACTCATGCTTCGTATTGCCATCTACATGTTGTTAGCCACCGCATCAGTGATCTTTGTAAACTCAGGTGCTTCGCAGCTCTTGGGGCAGGAAGTAAAAGTTGAGCCGAACACGTATTTGGACAAACTACGGGCAGAACGCGATCAGATACAGAAAAATCATCAGGAGAGGTCTAAAACTGTAAAGCCTGGTACTCCCGACCTTGAGATTTTGAACGCGGTCAAAATATATGACTATCAAATTCAAAACGCCGAAGAATTGATTGCGAATGGCGGTGAATTCGGTGAAGTTGAATACGATAAGGCGATGGAGGCAATTCAGGAAGAATACAAAAAGAATGCTGATCGATATCTCGCGGCAACCAACGATAGGTTTAAAGAACAAATCAAAGGTGCCCAGTCGCAGTTTGCGAAAGACATGGCCGCAAACAACGAGCGGCACAAAAAGGCTACTATCGAGAATTTCCAAAAGTTTCAACGCAGCAGAGATCAATCCGATTTGACCTTCAAGTTTCGTACGAACACGGGAAAGATCTCTATGGTGCTTTGGAATCTACCTATGGATCAGAACCTTCATGAACGCCTGAGTACGATTGCAAATGTCCAACTTCTCAACGGTCAACAAGTTGTCTGGAATCGCAAGGGACTTAAGTTCAGCACAAAGGAAGCACGCAATGAACTGCAACTACCCAGGTTAATGTTCGATCGCGTTGTTATCGAAATCACTCGCTGGAAAGGTGAAGGCTGCGGGCTGGCAGAAGTCGAAGTGTTTCTTGGCGAAGAAAACATTGCATTGAAGCGCCCCTGTGAAGTTTCTAGCCTTGAGACTCTCCCAATGCACTTGGACGATCAACATGCACTTACGGACGGTATTACAGAACCGACAACTCTCGGCGAGGGCTATTGGATTCCGGAGGAAAAGACAAAATCAACGGTGACGATTCAATTGCTGGGCCAAAAGGTTGGTCCCATAACGCTCGATAGTTTACCCCTGCGATAGCTCGTCTAGTTTTTCAGCACGTCAATCTTTGCCTGAATACGCTTCTTCGCGCTGTTGCTTTTCGTGAGAGCGAGAATTTGTTCGTAAGTTTGAACAGCTTCTTTCACGTAGCCAAGCTTTTGATAGAACTCGGCCAACCACGTGAGCTCATTCTCCCGCGGCTCTTTTTGTTGCGATAGTTTTGCGGCGAACTCGTTTGCAACGCGAAATGCGTTTTCTTTCTCCTGCGCCTTATGCCATGTTTCAGCTGCTTGTTTTATGTAGTGTTCGGACAGCGAGCCAGTCGCTTCGGCCGCTTTTTTCTCCAGGCCGGCCGCGTCAACTCGAAACCGGTTGAAAGGATCTGTTTTAGCGGCTGATTCGGCGTCCAGAACTGGCAGTTTGATGCCTTTCTCGTCACAGATCACTTTAATTTGGTGATAGTATTTCGCCGCATCGTCATCGCGGGTGGCAAACTTGATAGCCAGTGCATAACACCTGACTGCGTCTTCATATAGCTCGACACTGTCGTACGCCTTGGCCAGCTTAGCACTCAGTTGCTCTTCGGGACGGTACGAGTTGTTGGAGCCGATTGAATTAATTGCTGATTCGGCACTTGGGCCTAAACGTTTCACTTCTTTGACTTCGCCAGCCTGCCCCCAAAGTTCGACCGTCTTCACCAGGTTTGCCGCGTTCGAATCGGCATCGTAGGTCTTTTGCGATGCATTTTCGATAGCCATAACACGATACTTATATTTCGGATCGAGCAATTTCTCGATCTCAGGTGTCGACTTGATTGATGCGTCCTCAGCCATCAAGGCAGAAATCTCAGTCTGAATCTTCTCAATATCGTACTCGCTTTTCGCAAGTTTCAATGATGCTACAAGATGGTTGACCGATTCCTGCATCAGCTTGGCATCGCGGTAAAGCGCTGCGAGCTTCGCATGATCTTGCTGCGCGGACGTATCCGTTTTACGTTTAAGCAATGTCGCCGCTTTATTGAGTGCCACGGCGGCCTTTTTCATGTCGTTGGCTTTAATCCAGCTTTCACCGGCTTGCATTAGATAGTGGAGCTGGGATGAATCGCCTCGTTTTGCTGATTCTTCATGCGTCTCTGCCTCTTTGCGATAAGATAGTCCCGGATCAAGCAAATCGCCCATGTCGTCATTTCTTTTACCGCCAGCGTCGCCATTATCGACGATCATGGCGTTCGCTGCATTTATTTTGTCCTGGAGATCTCGAATGGCATAAGGCTGCTTTTCAACTTTCAGGACCGATTTGTACACGTCAACAGCCAACTTTGGCTCGTCGAGCGTCAGGTATAGTTCTGCGGCCTTAACAAGGTCAAACGTGCTACTAGTGTCGGGTCGCTTGACTAACTCTTTGGTTGCACTAGAGAGGGCTGCCATCGCCTTTTGCTTCTGATCGGCTTTGCTCCAGCCGTCTGCTTCCATGATTCGAAAATTGGCAGCTCGATTTCCTGTAAGCTGCCCTGCGATCTCGGCAAATATCTCCGCCCCAGTTGCGGCGTCGCCGTTTTCAACAAGCAAAGTTGCCAAATCGGAAGCCGCGATTATATCAAGGCTCTCCTTGCGTGCTTTATGGACTTCCCGCAGTGCCTGCAGAACCTCCATCCGCTTCTTCGGGTTCAGTTGCACGTGCTCCCAAAACAGTTGCATCACACGTAGCGATGGTTCGTGATTTGGAGTCTCCGCCAGCTTCTGTTCAAAAGCTTCGGCAATGGCGTTTGAAGTCGACGTCGGGAGCGTCGTGTGCCATCTAATACTTGTACTCGTCTCGACACGCATCGACCAAAAGTCCGACTTTTGAGCAGATCGTAACACGGAATTGTAAAAATTGGCGCGAGCCTGTTCAATGGCAGTCGTATTCTTGCACGAATCTAATAAGAACATGTGCGCTTCGATTAGTTTTTCGATTGCTTCGTTACGCTCGAAAAGTGGAACTGCTGTTTCGTAGATTCTAGCTGTAAGAAGTCTGTCGTTTGAACGCTTGATGGCCGTTGCGAAGTAGTCTTCTGCTTGCAGCCACTGCTGTTTCTTCACGGCTTCGACGCCCGCTTTCAGTGCCTCATTGGCGGCAGCGGAATTGCCGGCCTGTGGGGCAACATTTCGATTGGCGGCAACAGCCGCTCGCGGTGTCGCTTGAGGCGGTTCGCCCGTGGGCCTGTTTCCAAGCTTAAAATGCGTGGCAAGCTGGAGAGCTATTGGGTCAAACGCGTCCCGTTTGATCACTCCTCCTTTGGTTTTCAAGACACCGATGGTTCGCTTCAATTCTGGTTCGACAACTTCGGCGAGCTTGGCCTCAAACGCTTCCGCCTGCATACCCAGCTCAGCAGCAACTGTTCGCAGATCCAGTTCATTCAAATAGCGGTTACTGACAAGCACGATCGGTTCGCCAGCTTGAGTCGGTTTCCCAATTCCAATCTCTTGCTTGGCAAGTGCCGCGAGATAAACTTTCGAATCGTCAACATACCATTTGTCAACTGCGCCTGGAGAGGGATAAAGTTGCAGGATACGCTCGCGTCCCTCGTATGCTTTATCGTTAGCCAAAACATGATTGCGAATCTCGTCTGCTTTCGAGATAAACCCACCGTAATGACAAGACATACAAGAAACGCCGTTAACCACTGTTCGCTCGGGTTGACGTGGATCGCTGACTATTTCTACTGGACCTCGGTCAATTCGTAAGCCAGAAGCATCCGTAAGCATAAAACCCAACATACCATTGGGCAGGTGAAAGATAATCTCGCCACCATCATGTGCGAAAGTCCCATCCGCTACTCCCGGCCCTATGGGGTTTTCGAACAAGTTCTTCCGACCAATGTTTTCAGCAAAGTCGTAGCTTTTCCAATAAGCTCCAAATACTGAATCGTGCCTCTCGATCAAACGATTGTTTTGCGATACGCCCGATCTGGCAAAACCAACTCGCAAAGCGCGCCCTTCCTCCAAATTCTTTTCAACATCAACTTGCAACAAAGCTTCCAGTTGCGCATCACTTACGGGTATTTGAGCGAGATCGTGGTAGAGTGGCGGTCGTGACGCTGTCGCAACAAACCAGTCGGCACGAATTAAAGGGATCTCACACTCAGTCGACAACCTCACGTTATAAGCGTCCCTTGATTCGAAAACCGTACCGTGAGGATAACTTGCAAGTATCTGCTCCCAAGTTTCTGGCGTCCACTTCAAGCTTCGGAGGTCGATGCGAAAAACGAACGGTTGCGATTTCAACGGTTGCAAACTGGCTAGCTTTCTGCCCCAGGATAGACTGTTGATCAGTTTTGCGAGCGCAACTCGGTACGTTTCGATCTCCTCGTCCGAAAGGCCCGAGTTCGCTAAATGAACAGCCGAAAAATAGCGGGCGGAAGCACGATCTCGCTCATTCAGCGATTTCAAATCGGCAGCAATCGATGCAAACACTTGCGCAGTTGAAATGAATGGCCGTATTTCTTGGGTGCCGGCATGAGGAGCCCCGGCTGCGATCCACGCCTGCACTTCCTCCATCTCTTCGCTGGAGGGCCGAGGCGATTCACCTTCGGGAGGCATCGGCGAATCTTTGGAATTCATCCGTTCGATCAACGGTGAACGTGCCGCGTCCTTCGGGACGACGTACCCAGAGGCAACGAGCTTTTCACGATCGAGTGCGAATCCAAAACCGCCTTCACTAGAATTATCTTCGCCATGACAGCGAAAGCAGTTCGCCTTCAGGATTGCTTGCGCTCGAGTTGCAAGTGCCGCCAACTCAGTCTGCGAAGAATCGCCGGCAGAATTCGCAGACACCGCGCCATTGGTTGCATTTGCCGCCTGCGCACTTGCGTCAGAACTGCGAGGAGTTGCGGCTTGTGGCGTAGCCTGCTGTTTGAGGTATTCTTGATCTGCCGCCGACAGCTTGGCAATCGGCACCGATGTGATCGTTCCATCCTTCTTCTCAAGGATTACCTTATCACCGCGGACTGCCACAAGATCAGCTTCGATGCGGTATTTTCCACTAGCGTCCGACCACTCTCGTGCAAAGCTCTGTCCTTGGAACAGCGTTAAAAGAGTTGTCAGTATCCAGAATCTGTACTTTTGCATTTCCAGCCGCCTCAAAACAATATGCAAAACAAAGCGATGCAACATTTTAAGCGATCGCGTCGTCGTATGCCACATCGGTCTGGCAGTTTATCTTGACCGGCGTCAACAGTGACTCACAAGGAGGCTCGCAACCTGGAAAACGCGATTATCCCGCAACCGGGTGCATCGTTGACAAGCGGCTAATCGAGCGTGGACTGTAGCCAAGCGACAACTTTTAGCAATTGCGGATCATCTGCCAGCGAGACATCGGTCTCAAGCAAATGTGTGACAACTTGTGGGTCGCCAAGCTGCATCAGGTCGATGGGTTCATCGGACGCTGCCCCTTCCAAGCTAGGTTCCGTTGTTGCCTCAGGGGATTCTGACGCTTGTTCGGTTGCCTCCACGGATTCGTCCTGCTTCGTCAAATTCCCAGAGTCACGACGAAAGAGTCTGTTTAAGGCTCGGATATGATCTCTCTCAGAAACTTTGAGCTCCAGTTCCTGGTTAGGAAGAATCCCCCAAACGTCCTCCTCCTTTGCGTCCTTATCGCGATGAACCTTCTGACCACTTGGCGGATACCAATATGCGGTCGTTAAGCGCAAAGCTGCACGGCCACCATCCATCTCAATGACGTTTTGCACCGACCCTTTGCCATAGGAACGCTGACCTGCCACAAACGCTCGACCGCTGTCTCGTAAAGCACCGGCAGTAACTTCGGACGCGCTCGCCGAATTCCCGTTAATCAAGATTACCAGCGGCACGTCACTGCTGATCAAAGTGCCAGGCTCAGCCTCGATCAACGAGTACGCCTCTGCCACACGTCCTTTCGTTTCAACGATTACACCTGAGTCCATAAACATGTCGCAGATGTCTCGCGCCGTGTTCAGCAGACCACCCGCATTGTCTCTCAGGTCTAGAACAATGGCGTCTGCATCCGCAGCATCTTTCGTTAAGAACTTCGCCATCTCTGCGGGGCTTTGCTCACCGAACACTGCCATGTGAATATAGGCTATGCGTGGATCCGCCTGCATCCGGTACCGTACGTTTCCGTTTTCGTCCCGATAGTCTCCGAGGACCGAAGGTGTTTCGACAATATCTCGAACAACCGACAACTCTTTCGTCGACTCATCGCTAGGACGATAAACAGTAATCGTCACCGCCGTGTTAGGTTTACCGCGCAGTAGCTTGCTCGCCTCCTCAATGCTTAGGTTCAACGTTGACTTGCCGCTTATCTCACGAATCTGATCTTCGCTCCGCAGTCCAGCTTTATCCGCAGGTGCATTATGTATAGTTCGAACCACCCGCAGTGCTCCTTCGCGTGGTTTGGTTACGACGACCCCTAAGCCCGCGAAATTTTGTTCAATCTGGGCGCGAAATGAATCCAAATCGGTCGGCGGAATAAAACCGCTGTAGGGGTCCAGACGCTCCATCATGCCCGTCATTGCGTGTCGCCCAAGTTCGGCACGATCGACAGGTTCGACGTACAGCTGCTCGACGTAGTCCATCGCCAAGGCAACATCGCTCACTTCGCGAAAACGCTTGGCTTGAATTGCACATACCAAGCATGATACGGTTAGAAGAGTTAACCAACGGAGATTTCGGCTTGTCATTGAGCGCTACTGATAAAGGCAAGTCAACTGACCGAAGGCCTCCCAGCGAGGAGCTTGCAGCAAGAAGAATTCTTTAACTAGCCTACCCGCTTTAACCACCAACAGCAAGCGAAAGCTAGGCATCGCCGGCAATGCCTTTCCTCGTTCAGGGTAGGCAAACTCTGGGACCACGTCACTGTGATGTAACGTAAGTTAAAACGGTTTGTAATGGCTCTGACGCTTGTGACGCTTGAGGTGGTCAACAATCGGCAGACAAGCCTAGTCGCAGGTCACATTTTGCTTAATGAGAGTTAAGTTTACAAGCTTGGCTGCGTGTCTTGATTTTGATCACAGCACGCGATCGAGCTCTGCGTATTACCTCAGATTTACATTGGCAAGAATCGATTCGTCGAGCTTTCCATGTCGGTTCGTTCTTGATCAGACAAGTCGTCTAGCATGTTCGCTCAATTCCCAGCAATAAAATCCTTAATACGAGGCATCGTTCTCTGGGCTCCTGTCTGGATTGGTGCAACAGTTGTTTGTGGAGTTATCGGCGGCGTCTATGCATTTCTGTTGAAGTCAGACACTTACCTTGCGACTCAGGCGATTCTTGTACGCGATGAAGCAAACGCAACCATGATGCGGCTGGGACGGTTTGAGTCACAGACACAACTCAAAGCCGCCCAAGAAACGATCATGGAGATGGCAAAAAATCACCAAGTCGTTCGGGTCGCTTTGCAGGAATCGGGCAAAGATCAAAAAGGCTGGTGGCCATTCGCGGACGGTTCGGGCACATTAACTGACCGACAAATCAATTCATTCGCAAACAATAACGTCTCTGTTCACGCTCCTAAAGGCGTCGAGTTCGGCAACACTGAGGTCATTTATCTCGACGTAAAAAGCGATAGCCCTGATTCAGCGTTAAAGATCGTAGACTCGCTTGCCAAGGCCTTAGACAATCGGTTGCGACAAGTGCGTGAAGCTCGCGCGACGAGCATCATTGCAGAGCTTACAACCGCAAAGCAAGCGGCACAACGCGAGTTGGCAGCCACCACGGAACGCATTCAATCGATCGAAAAGTCAGCGGGCTCTCAACTTGCCGATCTGCGTGGTTTGACAGATACAATCGGTAGCTCAGGAGGCTCACGGAGCCAAATCGATCAAATCGATACAGAACTGCGCGTTGCAGTCAAAGATGATCAACAACTTGCCGCCGATCTCGAACTACTTGAGACAGCACTCGCCGACCCGGCAGCATACGTGCTAGCACCCGGCAGCGTCTTAAATTCTCAACCCGGGCTACGCAAGCTGCGAGAAGGCCTAGCTGACGCGCAACTAAGCACATCACAGTTAACGGGACGCTTTACGGATGCCCATCCCTTGGTCAGGTCGGCGCGCGATGCGCAGTCGTCCATCGAGAGCAAGTTGATCAAGCAACTGGAGGCTTCGAAATACGCACTGATCCAAGACATCAGTACTAGCAAGAAACGCATCGAACAATTGTCCGAACAGAAGCAACTTGCCGAGCGTCGCTTGGACGGCCTTGCTGCCATCAGATCCGAGTATGCGAATGTTGTAGCCGAACTTAAAACGCGAAGCGCTATCCTTGAGGAAACGGAACGTCAACTCGCGGAAGCAAACGCATCGCAGCAAGCGTCACAATCCGTTAGCTTGTTGACACGACTCGATAAACCGCAAGTGGGTGACAAGCCGATCGGTCCAGGCCGCGTTCTCATCACGCTATGCTCATCTTTGGGCGGCCTTTTGTTAGGACTCGGTTTCGTATTCGCCGTGACGCCAATCGACGGTAATAATCGTTTCGGACGCCGCTGGGGCGATTACATGTCGCAGGATCAACGACGTAAGTCTTCCGTGGAGGATCCAAACGTCGCGGGCTCACAGATCTCTGAGGAAACCAACGAATCGGAACTGCCGACGATTATTGAAAACGCTCTGGATCGCCATCTCAGTACGAGCAAAATGAGCATTTCCAAAAACGCTTCGAAAAAGAATTCTGCAACGTCGCTAGCCGATAACACTTCGTACCAAGCATCGGGTCTACCGAACGGGACCTCTCTCGACGACGCGACCGATGAGCTCGAGGGTTTGCTTCTGGGAGAATCTGAGTATTTGACTGTAGAAGAAGAGCCTAGCGAAGAAGAATTTACAACCGCGCCAAAACGTCGATCCTCTATTTTAGAAGAACTGCTGAAAGCCAAAGATGCGTTGGACGGTTATGATGAAGCGGAACTCGCTTCATCGACAAGCGCGACTGTGATGCTGCCTGCAACGGCTACAGAAGCAAAAGCAGAAGCCTTAACTGAAACGACGTCGGAGGCGGCGAACGAGCGCAGGCAACGCGATCGCACCTCGGCACCGCCAGCTAAACCGCTCCGCGTCGGCGTACGTCCAAAAAGAACTCCACCGGGGAGCCCTGCTCACTAGATTGGAGTAGGAGTGCCATCCGTAGTCTGACGAGTTCTGCTCGTGCGAAACTGTTCTTCGACCGAGAAGAACTCATCGCGGCTTCGCAAGCCGGTCTTTGTTGCGTTCGGTCCGACCCGAAGCTGACATCAAGAATTTTTCCAGCACACCTGGCGCGATGTTTCGGCTAAAATGGATTTAGCTCGTCGACGAGAGCTCCCCACTTCCAACTCTCCCGCCCCGAATACTGTGAATATCTCCCCCCCTGGGCTGCTCCGCAGCCAAACTGCTAGCATCTTTGCACGTTGCGCTCTCAGCATTCTTCCGTGCGTCGTATTTACGCTTGCCTTGATGGTAACGACATTGAGAGTATCGGCCGTCGACTTTTCAAAAGACATCAGGCCAATTCTTTCCAACGCGTGTTTTCAATGTCATGGTCCCGACGATGAAACTAGGGTGACAGACCTAAGGCTTGACCAGCAATCCGGACTCTTTTCGGAAGGTGCGGACGGCTGGATTGTCAAACCAGGCGAGCCCGAAGCAAGTGAACTTTGGAAACGAATCACGTCCGATGATCCAGATACGCAGATGCCGCCACCTAGCGCGAACAAGTCCCTGAGTGACGCACAGAAACTGGCGATATCGAACTGGGTGAAAGAAGGCGCTCCATGGGCACAGCACTGGGCGTTCATCAATCCGACAGATGTAGCAATTCCCGACGTGAGTGAGAAGGCGTGGTGCCAGAATCCAATCGATAATTTCATCCTCCATGCGCTGGAAGATGCGGCCCTGACGCCTTCACCGCGTGCACCCACTGCGACTTTAGTTCGAAGACTGTTCCTTGATCTGACTGGTAAGATCCCAAGCTTGGAAGAGAGCACCTATTGGATCGACAGACTTTCATCTCGCCACGGACTTGCGACGGCTGAGAACGCCTTTGACCATGACGCATACGAGCAGTTGGTCGAACACTTGCTGGCATCTCCCGCTTATGGGGAGCGCTGGGCGAGAAACTGGTTGGACCTCGCTCGGTATGCAGATTCCAACGGCTATGAAAAGGACCGAGAACGCTCGATCTGGCCTTACCGCGATTGGGTTATTAACGCTTTGAACGACGATATGCCTTTCGATAAGTTCACAATCGAACAGCTCGCGGGCGATTTGCTTCCCAATGCTTCCGAGTCGCAACAAATCGCGACAGGGTTTCATCGAAACACGATGCTGAATGAAGAAGGTGGCATCGATCCACTTGAGTATCGTTTCCATTCGATGACAGATCGCGTTGCGACGACCGGTACGACGTGGTTAGGCCTAACCATGGGATGCTGTCAATGCCACACACACAAGTTCGACCCGATCACCCATCGCGAATACTACCAGTTCATGGCATTCCTTAACAACGCCGATGAACCCGCGTTGAGTTTGTCTGACGGCGAGACAGATACTACGTGGCAACGACAACTAGAGAAAGCGAACCAGTTGCTTGTCGAATTGCCAGAACGTTGGCCAACCGACGGTACGACTCGGTCGTTTAACGAAGCGTTCGACGCTTGGTTAGATGATGAACGTAAATCCGCGGTCGCGTGGCAACCACTACTGCCCAACGAAATGCGCACGAATTCTGTATTCTTGCATGATGAAGGTGAAGGTGTCATCTTCGCGTCCGGCGATATTACGAAACGCGACGACTATCACCTCGAGTTTGCCGCTTCCGCCGAACCCATCCATGCGTTACGTCTGGAGGTATTTCCCGATCCGCGACTACCAGCTAACGGACCCGGGATGACGTATTTCGAGGGGCCGACAGGAGATTTCTACCTAACGGAAGTCAAGTTTGAAGATGCCAAAGGTACTTTGTTCCCGTGCAGCTCGGCTTCGTCATCTTATGCCAAAGGCGAAGGCTCCAACCAGCCGCTCAATGCTAAAGCAGCCATTGATGGGGATATCCAATCAGGTTGGTCAGTTCAAGATAGAACCGGAGAAAAGCACGAAGCGGTGTTTCAATTCGAAAGCGCCATTCAAGCGGGTACTTCGATAAAGATCTCCATGTCATTCGGTCGTCACTACCCAAGCTCGCTGGGCAAATTTCGCTGGTCAGCAGCTCAGTCGACTTCGAAATCAGTTGTTGCAAAACCACATTCCGATGAAGTACGAGCTCGGCTCCTTATGCCATCAGATCAGCGCTCCGCCGACGACCTTCGTATACTCAGATCAGCCTTTGCAATGATTGCCCCTGAGCTGAAGGCGCAGGCGGACGAAATTCGAGCACTGCAGCAGCGTCCAAAGTATACGGAGACGCTAGTTTTTCGGGAGCGTCCTAGCAACGAAACGCGCCCGACGCACCTTCACCACCGTGGCGAGTACCTACAACCGAAGGAACTTGTCGATCCGAAGACTCCTGCGGTACTGCATCCATTTGAAGGCGACGACCAGCAGGAGTTGCCAAACAACCGGCTGGGCTTTTCCGCATGGTTGGTTAGCCAACAGAACCCGCTGACAGCCCGAGTCGCAGTCAATCGGCAATGGGCTGCAATTTTTGGCACAGGCATAGTCAAAACAAAAGACGATTTTGGCTTACAAGGCGAATCGCCATCCCATCCAGAACTCCTCGACTGGTTGGCTTATCAATTTATGACAACAGACCAGTGGTCGCTAAAAAGTTTCCACCGCCGACTGGTGCTGAGTGCAACTTACCAGCAGAGTTCGGTGACAAAACTTGAATCGAGCAATTTTGATTCAGACAACCGATTGTTAAGTTACTCTCCGCGATACAGATTGGACGCGGAGATGATACGCGATTCATTGCTGGTGACTTCGGGCATCGAAACACATCGCATCGGCGGCAAACCCGTTTACCCGCCT
Organism: Njordella aestuarii; assembly: GCF_056494165.1. Lineage (NCBI taxonomy): Bacteria > Pseudomonadati > Planctomycetota > Planctomycetia > Pirellulales > Pirellulaceae > Njordella > Njordella aestuarii. The sequence goes on along the minus strand of NZ_CM151397.1, from coordinate 2,795,192 downwards.
CAGCCAACCAATGTAACAACAGTTGCCTATGGAAGTCCGAAATGGCCCGAAAGCCAAGGTGAAGATCGCTACCGCCGCAGCCTCTACACTTTTGCAAAACGCACTGCCCCCTTTGCTATGTTCGCAGTATTTGATGCGCCCAGCGGCGAAGCATGCGTTGCTACACGTGACCGAAGCAATAGTCCACTTCAAGCGCTTACGGTATTAAACGATGCCATGGTTGTCGAACTTGCAAGAATCGCTGGCGAAAGAGTCAGTGCCAGTTCGGTCACGACAGTCGAAGCACAAGCCAGTCGGCTCTTCCAAACAACGTTTGTACGTGAACCTACCAAACAAGAGCTCGACTCCTTGGTCGAATTCTACCACACACAAGTCGGAGCCTTCTCGAAAGATCTAACCGCTGCCCGCGATTTTCTTGATAAGCCAGATACCGTAGACCTGAAAGATGGAAGCACCGCAGCAAAAATGGCAAGTGACGCCGCGTGGAGTGCACTTGTTCGTGCTCTATATGGGTTGGATGAATTCCTAACACGAGAATAGACACATGACTTTTTTTGATAATGGGCACGCCCGTAAAGCTGCCATTCACAACGCACGTCGATGGTTCCTTTCGCAGTGTGGAGTCGGACTTGGCTCCATTGCGCTCGGAGAATTACTGCTTGAGCAATCAAATGTGCGGGCGGAAGATGTAACAAAATTGGCTTCGTCTGCCGGTGCCGCGAAAACGCACTTTCCGGGAAAAGCAAAGGCGGTCATACAGCTGTTCATGGGTGGGGCTCCCAGCCAGCTCGATCTTTTCGACGAAAAGCCGATGCTCTCAAAGTTAGCCGGACAACCGTTGCCAGCGTCGATCATCGGTGACCAACGTTACGCCTTCATTCAACCAGACGCCGCAGTGCTCGGTCCGCAATTCGTCTTCAGGCGTCACGGTGAAAGCGGAGCAACGATATCAGACGCCTTACCGCATCTCGCAGCTATTGCCGATGAAATATGCATGATTAAATCAATGCATACCGACCAATTCAATCATGCGCCTGCTCAACTGCTGATGACTTCGGGATTTTCGCAGCCAGGTCGCCCAAGCTTCGGCTCTTGGACAATTTATGGCCTTGGCGCAGAATCAAAGGAATTACCCGCCTTTGTAGTGATGAGCACCGGTTCGGGCTTAAGCGGCGGAAGCGCACTGTGGTCAAGCGGTTTCTTGCCAACGGCCTACACCGGAGTACAGTTCCGCAGTCAAGGTGACCCGATTTTGAATGTCACCAACCCTGCCGGAGTGACCGAACAATTGCAGCAGGATACTTTTCGGATGATTGCCGAGATGAACCAACTGCGTTTGAATGTGGTCAACGACCCTGAGATAGCAACCCGCATATCGGGTTTCGAAATGGCTTCTCGCTTACAATCTTCTGCTCCCGAGCTTATGGATCTGAGCAGCGAGTCGCAAGACACGCTTGACCTGTATGGCTGCGATCCAGCAAAGCCGTCTTTTGCACGTGCCTGCCTTCTTGCACGTCGAATGATTGAACGCGGCGTCAGGTTCGTCAACATTTTTCATGAAGGTTGGGACGCCCACAGTGATGTCGTTGGAAACACTAAAATTAATTCCAGCGCAACCGATAAAGCTTCTGCGGCGTTGGTACTGGATTTAAAACGCCGTGGCTTATTGAATGAGACTCTTGTAATCTGGGGCGGGGAATTTGGCCGCACTCCCATGATCGAGACTAACCCCGCGTTAGGCCGCACTCAAGGACGCGATCATCATCCTCAAGCCTTTACGATCTGGCTGGCCGGCGGTGGTATTAAGCCTGGAATGAGTGTTGGCGCAACCGACGATTTCGGATTTCATATCGTAGAGAACCCGATCCATGTACACGACTTGCACGCAACGTTGCTGCACTGCCTTGGTTTTGATCACGAGCGATTTATCTACAGACATGCTGGACGCGATTTTCGCTTGACCGATGTTCACGGCAAGGTTATCGATGCAATCTTGGCTTAGCGATCTAATCGAATCTTTCTAGTTTTCAGAATCTGGCAAGTCGGTTTGCGGCACATAACCAGAAATGGAAAAGAGAGTTCCTGACGCTAGCTTGGCGCGTCCAAGCGCGATCATATACGTGCTTTGAGCAAGAGCCCAATTGTTTTCCGTTTGAATCAACCTCGATTCCGCGTCTAAGATCTCATCCATCAGTAAGGCTGGACTTGTGTTTTCAAGCACAGGATTTGTGCTCCATCGAGCTACAAGATATTGCAGTTCTTCGTTGGTCGACAGGGTTGCAGCAACCGCAGAACGATACTCGGCGAAAGAGGCTTCGATTTCGGCGGCTGCGGCGTGTATCTCTCGCGAGACATCTAGCAGTTGTTGGTCGAGCGTAAATAGTAGCTTGCGGAGCTCTAGATTGCGCTGGCGCATGATCGCTCGCGAAGCCGAATTGTTTTTGGGACGCTGGTAAGTAAGCCCAGCCGAATAGCTTGGCCGGCCTCGCGCAAACTGGTCTCCGAACGAATCGGAAATGTTGTAGTCACCATTGAGTCCACGAATGTACCCTTCGGTGACCAAGTTCAGCGTCGGCCGCAGCTCATTCTCCGCTACCTTCAGCTGTATGTGCATGCTGCGTATTTGGTCGTGCAGTGCGATTACTTCTGGCCGTGACTCCAGCGCAATGGCCAATTCAGCAGCGACATCGGCTGGAACAAATTCGTTCATCGGCTGGGTAATAGGTATCAGTTCCGATTTGACGGTGTTGTAAGTGTCGCGAAAATTCAGCAACGCTCGCATTTGCGCTTCAGCCTTCGCAAGTTCTGCTGCCGACCGTTGGGTGCGAGCTTCTTGCGAACTCACAGCGGCTCGAGCACGACTAGCTTGACTGCGAGTTCCGTCGATATCAGCCCGCGCCGCAATGTTTTCTGCAATCTTGGTGAGCCTACCAATGGCGCGATGCCCCTGTAACAAAGTCGCTCGATGATAAAAAATTGTCCAGTACGTTTGATAGACGTCGAAGATATGATTTTGAATTGCGAGATTGGCATCTGATCGACTGATGTCGGCCGAAACTCGTGCGATTGCAATTGTCGAGGAATTATAAAAACGTCCAGCTCCGCGGCGCAGAGGATGCGAATATTTGAGCACCATCCGCGTATCAGCTTGTTGCCCGGGGACAAAAAATTGCGAGTTGTTGTTCCTGAGTCCGATATCTTGGAACAACTCGGTTTGTCCACCAAACTGATTCCGACCGCGCACGCCTAAACTATTTTCCATATAGTGTTCGTTAAGACGCGGCGCTCCACCCGTAGTTAGCAGATTGCCGACTGGGTCAGAGGTGTCGTGAAAGATGGAATCGACGAAGCGAGTCGGATCGAAAATCGCGGCCGCTTGTGCGATCTCTGTTTCGCGGATTGCTGGCTCGGTCAAAATCGCTTGGATCTGCGGTGATGAAGCCATCGCCTGCCAAACTAGCTCGTCCAGTTTCACCCGCTGAATCTCTACCGCATCACCAGTCAGTCGCTCGCGCAGCAGATCATCCCACCACGGCTTCAATTCGATCATCTCTGTTGGAGTTGGACTATTCTTTGCTACTTCCACGATCTCCGAATCGTCCTCATCCGTTGACACATACAACTCGACCGACGGCGGAACGTTCGGAGCGTCTCTGTCGAAGGGGCTCTTTTCCGCGCCCGAGTATACCCCGTCCGTGGCTACCGCGGTCGCATTTAGTTGCGTCGGACTGCTAGCTTGAACGTCACCCCCGGGAAAGCTTTTGAGCCCATCGCTGCTCGGGTGGTCGTAAACGAATTCTTTGGCCAACACCCCAACTGGCCAAGCGGCCTGGGCAAGAAGAATTGCTAAGAAAGTTCGGCGCAGGGGCGAACGAAGCGGATCCTTGATTCGATATTTTTTGCGATTTGTAACTTTGACCGACGATCTTGGCATTTGCGTTCGGTGTTGATGCTTTCAAACGCTTTAGCTTGCAAAACACAAAATGTGTTTTGCAGACTACCCATACATCCGTTTCACGATCGGTTTTATCGTTACATATCCTTAGGTTTAATAACGCATTCCAGCGGCGCTATAGAAACTACAAGTTAAAGAGCTTTTTTGATCGCCACCCATTACGCAGGTGGCATATCTTTCCATGGAGATTATCGCGTTGTCGACCGCCCTCGGAGGCTAACCACAACGGAATGCCTCGGTGAGTTAGATGGCAAACTGTCGTTTTTGCCTAAAGAAGATGCGCACAATTCAAAGTGTGCAAAAATGTGCAAAGCTAATGAGCTTAGATCGAGTCGGGATAGACAACAAATTCGATGCGGCGGTTCTGCGCACGACCGGCGGGTGACTGGTTATCGGAAACAGGGTGGTTCGGACCATGGGCAAGTGTAAACAGTTGAGTACTTGCGAACTGGCCTCGACGTTGTAGATATTCAACGATAGCAACCGCTTGTAAGGCCGCAAGTTGATGGAGACTTGACGCAGCGCCGCCCGCCACCGGGCCGGCGTCGGTATGAGCTTCTATACCGATTCGATTTCGCGATGCATTTCGCACTAGACTTGCTTCCATGCGATCTAATAATTGGGCAGCCGCGGGGACTAGTTGAGCTGAGTTTTGCTGGAAAAGCTGGTCGCTAGGCAGCGAAACTCGGATCACGCGTCCGTCTACAATCGCAGGATAACCGCTGGTGGAGATGGCGTCCGCTATTTTTTGCAATGAAGTATTCGCTGTCAGAGTCGCTCCACCGTTCTTGCGAATCGAGGCTTGAAGCCCGTTGACTTCCGATCGTGCGGCAAACACTTGCTGTTGATTTTGAAGACTCGCCAGGCGCGCTTGCTCGATCTGGCGTGATGCCTCTTGAAGTTGACCTTGGAGCAGTTCAGCGCGTTCGCGATTCAAATCGCTTTGCTGCTGAACCTGCGCGATCTGAGCTGTCAACTGACGATTGTTTTCATCCAGCAGTCGAGCTCGGCGCTCCATTTCTTGGAGTTGAGCCTGCGAGGCCTGAGCTGCCATATTATTCGCAGCGATCGCAGCATTTGTGTTCGCACCACCCAACGGATTCTGCCACAAAGCACCGTTGAGCGAGTTGGGCGCCGCTCCCGGAGTCTGCGCGTATGGCGAATAGCCACCAGGTTGTGTTGCAAGATATGGATTCGACCGATTACAACCGCCACTGACGATGATAAAGGCAACAAGGGCGCACCAGCAATGTAGTCGGAGCTGCACGATGCACGCTCGCAACGGCATTCCATTTGAACTAGTTAAGCTGACGTTCGCCATTGTTTGACCATTAATCAAAACACTAAAATCTCCGATAAAACTAGAGATACTGTATTTGAAGGTCTCCAATCAAGACGAATCGGTTCCCCGAAACATCCCGATCACGCCATCTGAATATGCTAGCTTACTATTAATTGCCGTAGCTTGGGCATTCCTGCCTGAGACTGAAGCCAGTCCCGAACCAGCATACACTTCGCCCTACATCCCACTTGGCACAAAGAACCAGACTAGTGTTAGGACTGCACAGATGCTGTATGCCAGAAATAAGCTGGGCCGCCATACACGAAGCGGCGGGAGCTTGGCAGACTTGTCAAAGATTTTTGCCAAGATTCGCCAGTAGTAGCCTGCGGCTACTGCAGCGTTTAAAGCCATCAAAATCGCACAGACCAAAAACACGGGCTGGTCGACGCCAACCGCCGCTGCGAAGACCTGGACTTTTGCCCACATGCCAGCTGTAAGCGGCAGACCGATCAAAGAGATCAAACAGATGACGGCAGCCACAGATGCTGCTGGGCGTCGATAAAACATCCCTGACAAATCGCTGACCAACTGGTTCTCGCCGCCAGCCACTTCGACTTCCGCAAGAAACGCAAACACTCCCAACGTCATCGCGGCGTAGACCAGCAAGTAAGTAAAGATCACTTGCGATTCCGATCCACCCACCATAAAAGCTGCCAAGCCCAACAAAATGTAGCCGCTGTGAGCTACGCTTGAGTAGCCCAACAGTCGTCGCAAGTTTTGTTGACCAGCGGCCATTGCATTGCCGAGAGTGAAAGTTATGACCGATAGAATCAGTATGAGGGGGATGATTTTCTGGCCAATAAACGAACCGGCATCTACCGTTCCAACGATTCTCACTAAGGCAACGAACCCCGCCACCTTGGGGACATAGCTCATCATGGCCGCCATCGAAATGGTGGTACCTTCGAACAAATCCGGGCCGTAAAAATGAAATGGAACCGCAGTGATTCGAAAGGCTAAACCGCAGATCACAAAGATCAAACCGATGAGCGCGAGCATGTTGTGTTCAGCATTGTTCACCGCCGCCGCCACGACAGTCAAATCTGTTGTTCCTGCAATCCCATACAGATAACTGCACCCGAAAAGGAAGAACGCTGATGCAAAGGCACTGAGAAGGAAGTACTTGATCGAAGTTTCGAGAGCATCGTTCGATCCACGCACAGTAGCTAATAGCACATATGTCGGAATACTGATCAATTCGAGCGCAAGGAACAAAGCAATCAAATCGTTGCACGCGCCGACTAAACAAACCGCGCCGATAATTATCGTCAGACAACCGAAGTATTCAGGTAGATAAGCTCGAGGAGCAACGGCCCAGCAAATAAGTGCAAGAATTAAACCGCCCAACAACGCCAGTCTTTCTGCCGCCAGCGCCGTATCATCCCACACGAACAAGTTAAACAGATTCGGATCAATCGTACTGCTGCGACGAAACAAGTGCCATGCGAAAGCAACGGCAAGCACAACGATTGTCGTCAACCCATAACCATTTTGCCGCTCCGTTATGTCTCGCGGTCGCTGTCGTTTAGTTACCAGCGATCCACACTGGATTAAACAACCTGAAAGAATCAGCAACAACGCAGGGCCAAGCCAAATGAGCGATTGTACTAAGTGTTGAGTAGCTGGATTCATGTTCAAGGACGCGAGAATTATTGAGGACCGAAAAAGAGTGCTAAGGATTACTTAGTGCTTGCAACTTGCGTAGGCGAACCGACTCCCGCGTTCTTTGCGAGAAGTGCGGTATCTTTATGGAACAAACTGGTCGCGAGCATCGGTGCGACTCCGATAGCCAGGCAACAAACCGCGAGTGGAAGTAAAGCACTCTTTTCCGCAGTAAACAGGTCGACGTTCGTTCTGATATGTTCTTTATGAAGCGGGCCAAACAATATTCGTTGGATGAAACGCAGCGAATACCAAGCACCGAAAAGAACGCCCGTAGAAGCCAAAATCGTTATCCAAATCGAATATTGAATCATGCCGCTAAGCGTCATTAGTTCGCCGACGAAGCTGTTCAAGCCTGGCAAACCAGCACCGGCCAGCAGGAAGAACACAAAAAAGCTCGCAAGTGCAGGCGATCGCGTTGCCAAGCCGTGATAGACATCGGCAACTCTCTCTTGACCATAACGCTCTTCCAAGGCAGCGATCAACAGATAAATTGCCGCGACAATCATTCCGTGATTAAACATCTGAAGCACAGCGCCCTGAATTCCTATCTCCGTGTATGACATCAAGCCAACAGTGATGAAACCGAGATGGGAGATGGAGCTGTATGCGAAAAGTCGGCGAGGGTCGGTTTGGGCAAGTGCAATCAACGCTCCGTACACGATCGCAACTGCACCAGCGACGGCAAAGATTAGCTGCGCGGTGCCTGACATCGTGTTGGGCATAAGCGGCAATACGATGCGCACAATTCCGTAGATACCCAGCTTCCCAACGACGGCCGCGATAATAGCAGTCGAATTGGGATGAGCCGCAGAGTAGGTTGTAGGCAACCAAGAGTGCAGCGGCACGATGGCCATCTTAATTCCAAAGCCAAACAATAGGATGAACAAAATCCATTGCAGCTTTGAGTTGGCGACTTCTTCAACACCTTCCGCTGATATGTCAGCTCCAGCAGCCTGATCTAGTGCGGGGATAATCGCCGATAGCTCCGGCAGCAATACTGTCGATGGTTGCTGCGCGTTTGCAGAGTAAAGGATCAGACCTATCAATCCGACTACCATCGGAATCGAACCGGCAAGCGTGAATAGCAAGAACCGTCGTGCAGCCCGAGGCACAGTTGCCGCATCCCCCCACAGGTAAATCATCAGAATGACTGGCAGCAATACGGCTTCGAAGAAAATATAAAAGGTGAGGACATCCATCGCCAAAAAGACGCCCATCAACATCGCTTCGATAATCAAAATAAGTCCAAGATAGATATTCTGCCTATCTGTGATTTGACGCGTGGCCGCGATTCCGACGCAGGTGCAAACAATCGTCGTCAACAAAATCATCAACGAACTGATTCCGTCTGCTCCCAACGCGAGCTGCCAATTCAAAACGTGGTCACCAATCTTGAATGGAAACTCGACATTAAAAGAGGAGGGAGCGTACATCAATCGCGGCTGTATTGATCCCGCAGTTGTGACCGGCTCACGACCAGCAATATCAAGCACAAGCGCAACTGTCATTGCGCTTACTGCGAGCAAGCACAGGACCGCGAACTTACTGACAAGGCTGCCCAGTTTTCCACCCCATACGCTGATTAGAATTCCAGCCGCAAGAGGTACAACAATCAAAAGTGGTAACAGATAAATCATTCGTCAATTCAACTTAAAAGGCGATCAAATAAACCGCCAACGCCGTAATACCAATTGCAGTGTAGGTAGCGTACGAAGGAACTCGACCCGACTGAAAACGACGCAAAGCTCCACCCAATGCACCTGGAATTGATCCCAGCATCGTAGCGAGATTGTCGACGATCGCACTATCGAACCAACCAAGCACTGCTCCAAAGAGCTCCATCGGAATCACAATAACTTTGTGATAGACCCAGTCGATATAGAGCCTGTCCTTGGCGAAGCTTACAAACCAATTCGCCTGGTGCGAGCGACCATCGTCGGCCGTTCCCAGAGCGTACCAAGCATAGCCAATTCCGACCCCGAGAACGGCAAGTACTGCTGACCAAAACATGACCATCAGGTTTACATTATGTTCAACTTTAACCGCAGCTTGGACCGGAGTGTATTCGATGTAGTGGAACAACCAGCCGGTGAGTTCCAGAACGCCACCAACCAAGATGCTGCCAACCGCCAGCACGATCATCGGTATATACATCGCTGTTCCGGCGTCGTGAGGATGATGCCCAGCTTCTTCCGGAAGCAACTCTTTTCCCCAAAACGTACGGAAGTAGGAACGTGACGTGTAGATTGCTGTAAGTAAAGCGGTGAAAAAACCCACCATCGCAAGCGTTTTGAAGTGGATCCCGTATTCTGGATTTTGCCCTGCATCAACCAGAACGGAAATGACCGCATCTTTGCTAAAGAAACCCGAGAGCAGAGGCAAACCAGCAAGCGTCGCGGCCCCAACGGCAAATAACCAGTGAGTTCTCGGCAACACCTTCCGCAGACCGGAAAACTTCCGCATATCGATGATGTCACCCATGGCATGCATTACGGAGCCGGCTGACAAAAACAAAAGTGCCTTAAAAAACGCATGCGTTACTAGATGGAACATGGCCGCCCACACCGCGAGCATCATAAGCTCTCGATCGCAACCGGCCCCCAACGCCATAAACAAGTACCCAAGTTGGCTTACGGTCGAGTAGGCCAGGACGCGTTTCAAATCATCTTGGAACAATGCCATAATTGCTCCGATGACCGCCGTGATGCCACCTAAGTAGCCAACCAATAGCAACACGTCCGGGACGTAGATCAAAACCGGAGCCATTCGCGAAACGAGGTAAACTCCGGCGGTAACCATTGTTGCCGCATGTATCAATGCACTAACAGGGGTTGGACCTTCCATCGCGTCCGGAAGCCAAACGTGAAATGGGAACTGAGCAGATTTTCCGATCGCACCAATAATCAATCCGATACCTATCCAATACAGTGCAATAGGATGGTTCATCGACAGCTCTTGTGCTGCGCGAAAGATAAGATCGAAGTCGTAACGCTGGAGAACGGAAACGTCCCGACCGACCGAAGTTAAGCCGACAAAGTAGCCGATCGAGAGTATCGCCAACAAGAAAGCCACATCAGCCACTCGATTCACCAAGAATGCCTTTGTAGCTGCCGCAGCTGCCGATGGTTTCTTAAACCAAAATCCGATGAGAAGATAACTGCATGTTCCGACACCTTCCCAAAACGCATACAGCAGCAACAAATTGCTCGCCATCACGAGCATAGTCATTGCGAATACGAAACTGCAAAAGACGGCAAAGTAACGTGCGTAGCCAGGATCGCCTTTCATATACTCGTGCGAGTAAATGCAGACGAGAGTGCTGATGGATGTTACGACAGTCAATAATGTCAGCGTGAGCGTATCGATGCGCAGCGAAATGTCGATCGCCGTATTGCCGACCTGCAGGAATCGATAGCCTTCAAAGACCCGTGCGGCTTCGGAAGGTGTGTAGAAAACTAGCAGGCAGAATGATGCGAGCGCCGCAAGCCCAAGCGCCAGGATAGCAGGTAGGTGAGCAATCTCGCGATCACCTCGCAAGCTGAGTACAAAACAGACGATTGCCCCAAATAAAGGTGTTAGAGGAACCAACCAAGCGAAAAAATCAAGCACGACCAGTCACCTCTTCTTTATCAGCATCTTGCGAATATGGCCGATTCCAACCTTCCGCTCCGCGCGCCGGGATCGGCGACAAAGCTGGATCTAGACCAGCCGGTGTCAAAGTCGGAAATTCCGTAACGTCTTCCACTACCGAAACCGCTCGCTCCGCTTCTGGCTGAGTAACCAAGTCGTTTAGTCGACTCCACACACGAATGTCCAATGTTGGCTTGCGGCGGAACAGCGATGTAACCATTGCTAGCGCCAGTGCCGCTTCACATGCAGCAACAGTCAAGATCATGATGGTAAACACCTGCCCTTGGTAGTTGTGATGAAAACGCGAAAATGCAACTAGATTGATGCTAACACCCGCCAGCATCATCTCCAGCGACAAGAACATCAGGATCATTGATCTGCGCGTGAGAAACCCTAACAATCCAAAGGCGAAAACGACGCCACCGAATGCTAATAAGTTCTGCGTTACCGTGATATCTAAGCTCATGGTGTGTCCGCCTCCGCAGATCTCGACGCCACGCTAATCGCTCCAATGGTCGCGACCAGCAACAACGTCCCAGCAATTTCAACTGTGAAAAGGTAGTCGGTATAAAGCCCGCGACCAAGTTCGGCGGTACGCGAAGGTGCCGGTAGCGTAATAGCAGTCGAGTGCGGTCTAGTTGATAGTGCGTCTGCAGTCACAGGAACTAATTCGGTATTAAGAATACTGTAGTAAATCAAACCCAACACAACCGCCGCGATAATCCCAGAGACTATCGGAGTGTTTAACTTCAAGTCATAAGTCTGTAAATGGCCCTGTTGCGCGAACATCAGAACAAACAGGAAGATAATAATGGTCGCTCCGGCGTAAACGATCATTGTGGCGGCCGACACGAAGTAAGCGTACTGCATAAAGAGGATGCCACAGCTTGACAAAATCGTAGTTGCAAAACCGAGAGCAGCGTAAATGGGTTCGCGTATCGTCACGAAACTGACAGCACCAGCGGTCGCCAGTCCGAAGAAGAGAACCATGACCAAATTGTCCAGCGAAGTCACCTGATGCCACGTCGCGAGTAGTCCCGCCGCTATCAGCAGCACGATCCCGACTACCATCGCACCACGACTGCGAAGTGCGCCATACTGCAGCGCGATGTAGCCCAGGAGTCCAAGCAGAATGCACCAGAACCCCATCAGCGACCAATCGGGAACACCGAGTTTGTCGAGCGTTGTTTGAGCTAGTGGAATATTGAACGTACTAAACACAACAAGTCTTTTTAGGTAAAGCGATCAAATGAAAAAGCAAACTCTTAACTTCTGTCAAAATTAACCTGGCCGTCCACGTCCAGGCGGCGGTGGCGCGTTCCTCCCAGACTCAGCAACCTCAGACGCTGGTCCCAGCTGGCCTCGATGCGTTCGAACTGGATCCTTCCCGGCCTCCTTCGTCTCATCAAAGACTTTCAGCAATTTCTCTTTGTCGAACATCATTTGCTCACGGCTCATACCAGTGAGGTCGTAAATGCTAGTGAGTTCGATAGCGTCAACGGGGCACGCTTCTTCGCACATGCCGCAATAAATGCATCGCAGTTCGTCGATAACGAACGTGGCAGGATACTTATCACGGTCAGCCCAATTCGGATCGTCCTTAGGTGCCGCCGCAGCATGAATCTCGATACAGTTTGCCGGACAAGCCGTCTGGCACAAGAAGCACGCAACACACTTGACCCGCCCCTTGTCATCGCGATTCAAGCGATGAACCCCACGATAATTTGGCGGCATCTCAGGTTCAACTTCTGGATATTGCCGCGTCGAACGCTTTGTGAAGCTGAACGCATGTTTCAGCGCGGTCATAACACCTGACGCAATAGCTGGCAAGTATAGTGCCTCGGAAAGCGTCATTTGCGGATCTTCCGCGTAGACCACATGCTTGGTCTTTTTCTTTACTTTGGCGTCGCCAGACTCTACAGGCGCATCAGTTGGTAGTGTACTCATAATGTTTTTTGTTTAAGCAGGCGGTCTTAGGCGGCTGTAGGCTCCAAGGTTGCACTCTCGCTCGTCGATGCGATCGTTTGCTTCAGTTGATGCACATTCCACATGCCAGCCACCAACAATGCAACCAATGAAAAGATTGCAAGCGGCCAAGTCGGCAATCCAAAACTAAGAACCACAGCGACAGCGACAAGATTCGCCAGTCCAAGCGGGATTAGACCCTTCCATGCCAACCCCATCAACTGATCAAAGCGGAATCGAGGCAGCGCCCAACGCAACAGCATGATGAACGCAACGACAAAGCCAACTTTGACGAGCAGAATCAAAACTCGCAAAAGATTCGCGGCCAACGTTCCGTCACCAGCGCCGACTATGCCCGCAAAGTGCCAGCCTCCGAAAAATAACAACACCGTCAGGAAACTGACCGTTACCAGGTGTGTGTATTCCGCGAGAAAGAACAGCACGAATTTGATCCCACCGTATTCCGTATGAAACCCGCCCACCAGTTCCTGCTCACATTCGGGCAAATCGAATGGCAGACGATTCGTTTCGGCCAGTGCACTCGTAAAGAAAATGATCAGAGCAAGTGGTTGCCACCAAATATTCCAATTTGCAATCCCATCGCCCTGCGCGGCCACGATCTGTTCGATGTTCAACGATCCAGAGACAGCGATCACGCCCAGCACCGATAGTCCCAGTGGAATTTCATAGCTGATGAATTGCGCACAAGAGCGGATGGCACCGTAGAGCGAATACTTATTGTTCGAAGCCCAACCGCCAAGGATAATGCCGTACGCAGACAGGCTGCTAATCGCGAACATCAGCAACAATCCGATATCGACACCCGGCGCTACGATAAACCTAAAGCCTTCTACGTAATCGACAGGTACCGGGCCGTACGGCAAAACCACCAACGCAAACATCGCAGTCATCAAACTGAAGGTCGGCGCTACCACATACAAAAGCTTGTGCACGTGCTGCGGAATGACCTGCTCTTTCAGAAAGATCTTGATCCCATCCGCGATGGCTTGGAACAGCCCGAAAGGACCGACACGATTTGGTCCCAGGCGATCTTGCACTGCAGCCGACAGCTTCCGTTCAATAAAAGTCATGTACAAACCTAATACAGGCACGAACGCCAAAATGACGCCGATTGCCGCTAAGGTTGGCCAAAGTTCAGACCACATGCGATTCATTACCTAAACAAAAACTTGACGTGAAGAACGAATAAACAGACGTCTACAAAACTGCGACCGGTTTAGGTTGCGAAACCAGCACGACTCCATGCGAACCTAAATCACCGACCGAAAGTGCCGCGAACGCCGGCAGTTTTTCGGCAATCTCCTGTCGAAGAAGGCGAGCGTTGAAAAGCCCCTTCCGTTCGCTCAACTCCATTAAGATGCGACCGTCAGGCCGAGCATCTCCAGGACAGCGGACCGCAGGCTTGACCGATTGAGCCAGCATGGAATGATTCACGAAGCAGCCATCTTTCTCGAGATACGCGGCCCCGGCCAGCAGGATATCAGCATGGTTACTCAGTTCTGATGACAAAATATCTTGAACAATGACAACGCTGGCAGCTTCCGCGATGGCTAAAATTCTGCTGTCGACCCAATTCGGTGGATAACCACCAACAACATAAAGCGTTTCAATCTGCGAGCTTGTTTTAACTACGTCATCAAACGAGACCACTTTGCCTTCAAAGTGCTTCAACACTAGCTCAACGCCACGACGATTCGGAGCCTTCTCGGAGCGGATGATGAACTTCGCATTCTCGGGAGCAACTGATTGACCGTTGGGCAGCTTTGGAAATACGTCATCTTTTCCAGTGTCAGCGACTGGCCCCAATGCAAGCCGAATCGATTTGTTGACGGACTTGATGTAGTTCGCCAGAAGGTAAGCTTCTTCCACGGTCATCATCGGCGACAGCAAGACGGTAAAGCCACTGGCATTTTTCGCGGCTGCTTTGGCAATGCATCGGCGAGTGATCGCCAGCACATCGACCCATGGATCAGCGTAAGCCAAATCGGCGATTGCTTTCCCATTAGCATTGCTTCCATTCGTGCCAGGGACGCTGAGCAATGTTTTTACTTTTTCATTGACGCTCGGTCTAGTTATTCGAGCGTCGTCGTTGATGTACTTGAACCCAAACCGGCCTTCGTCGCACATAAAGTGCCCTTGAGCTTTGGGGTTATGTCTCGGACGCAAGCGATAGACTTTATTTTCGTTCTGATCAGCTTCGATACTGCAGCCCGTCGAGCAATTTGCGCAAACGGAATCTTGGGATTTAAGCCACCAAACACGCTTCTTATAAAGAAAGTCTTTGCTGCAGAGTGCTCCTACCGGACAAAGATCGACTACGTTTCCAGCCAACTTATTATTGCAAGGCGTATCTGCGAAAACGTCGATCTCTTCAACGCTCCCTCGCGCAACCACTTGCAACTCAGCCGTCCCGCTGATCTCCCGGGTAAAGCGAACGCAGCGTGTACACATGACACAGCGATCCGTGAACAGAGCTATTTGTTCGCCGATATGGTACTTGTCCATCCGCTGAACTTTAGGCTCATCTAACCGGCTGTGCGCCTTGCCATACTTATAAGTGTAATCCTGCAAATAGCATTCACCCGCTTGATCGCAGATAGAGCAATCGAGAGGATGATTCAGCAGCAACAGCTCAAGCGTCATTCCCTGGCTGGATTTGACCTTTTCCGAATCCGTTTTGATGACGACATTATCTCGCACCGGAGTTTGGCAAGCTGGCATCAGCTTGGGCCCCATGACCACGGTACCGTCTTCTTTGCGCTCGCCCACCTCCACTAGACACATACGGCAGGAAGCGACCACCGACAGCTCATCATGCCAACAGTAGTGCGGGATCTCTACGCCCGCGCGACGCGCAGCTTGGATAAGGTTGTCCTTCGGACCCGCTTCGACTTCGATATCGTTGACGATGATCGTCGGCATGGAAAAATAATTGCTTTAAAGGGGAACAAACAAGTTAGCTTAATGCGCACCGGCAAGAACAGGAGCGGCGCTTCTACGTCCAGACGTAATGTACTCTTCAAATTCAGGGCGAAACTTCTTCAGTGCAGTCTTGATCGGCCACGCCGCACCGTCAGCAAGTCCACAGATCGTCGTCCCGGGAATCGTGCCGATCGACGCGGAGATCTCCATCAAGGTATCCAAGTCTGACAGTTTGCCATGTCCGGCGCGAATTCGATCTAGAATTTTAGTGGACCACGCCGTACCTTCGCGGCAAGGCGTACATTGCCCGCACGATTCGTGAGCAAAAAATCTGCAGGCATTGTGCAGTGCGTCAATCATGCATGTTTGGTCGTCAAGCACGATGACCGCCGCGGTCCCAAGACCCAAACAACCAACTGAGCCTGGACCAGAGAAATCGAGCTTGATATCGAGTTCGTCAGCGGACATAAAGCCCATGCTGATACCACCCGGCACCACAGCTTTGACGCCTCGGCCCTTCCAAACTCCACCAGCATGATTGTCAATCAAGTCTCGCGCTGTGACGCCCAGCGGCAATTCAAAAAGCCCTGGCTTATTCACATGCCCTGAAACGCAGTACAATTTCGGACCATATGATCCTGCATCGCGAGGATTGTTAGGATCCTTGGCGATGCCCATCGTCTGGAACCACTCGGCGCCATGCTTCAAAATGTGCGTCACACAGGCCATCGTCTCGACGTTATTGAGCACAGTTGGACGACGGAAGGCACCTTCGATGGCTGGGAACGGCGGCTTAATGCGCGGCCAAGCACGTTTGCCTTCGAGCGACTCAATCAATCCCGTTTCTTCACCGCAGATATACGCACACGCCCCGCGGTGCAGATAAATATCCAGACTGTAGCCCGAGCCGAGAATGTTTTTTCCTAACAAATTGTTGGCGTACATCTCGTCGATTGCTTTTTTCAGCGTTCGATAGCAGCGACCATACTCGTACCGCAAATAGAAGTACGCTGTAGTCGCCTTGGTAGCGTACGAGCCAATCACGATGCCTTCGAGAACCTGATGCGGGTCTTCCTCGATAATGACTCGATTGTTAAACGTACCAGGCTCACTCTCGTCACCGTTGATACACATGTATATCGGACCCTGCACGTTCTTTGGTAGGAACGTCCACTTCAATCCGGTCGGAAAGCCTGCTCCACCTCTGCCGCGAAGGCCCGAGGCCTTCACCACTTCGACCACTTCCTCAGGCTGCATCGACAAAGCTTTTTTCAAGGCTTCGTAGCCGCCGTCAGCGCGATACGTATCGATCGACTGACTATTTTCTTGATGAATCCGCTTCAGAAGTGCTGGTTCGAAAGTTTGACTGTTCATGATTTAAGACTCTCCGAGAGCTGGTTTTCGACTTTCTCAGGGGTCATGTTCAAGGAGAGTTCGTCATCGACCAAGATGCAAGGAGCGCCATCACAAGCACCCAAGCATTCGGCAAGCTCCAGGGTCACGCTTCCATCGGTACTTGTCCCGCCGGGCGTCAAACCCCAACGCTCGCAAAGATCAGCCAACAACTGTTCACCACCGCGAAGCATGCACGGAAGCGAGCGGCAAACCCAAACGCGTTTCGCACCGATCGGGTTTTCCTGCGTGCGAAAGTACCCATAGAATGACAACGTATCATGAATTTGCGCCGGAGCGAGCTCCAGCATTTCGGCAATCTCTTCGATCGCTTGATTCGATACGCATCGCTTCTGGTCGTGAATCATGTGCAAAGCGGGCAGCGTAATCGCTTGTTTAGTAGGGTAGCGGTCAAACAGCTCCCTGATTTTTTGTTTTGTGTCTTCAGTCAATTCACTCATCGGTCAAGCTCCGCCGCGATAATATTAATGCTACCCAGAACTGCTACCACGTCACTCAACATGCAACCACGGATCATTAGCGGGAACAACGCAAAATGCAAAATGGAAGGCGGACGAGTGCGAGCCCGATACGCAGTAAAGGTGCCGTTTCCAGCAATGTAATAACCAAGCTCTCCATTGGGAGATTCCGTGGCTGCATAAATGCCGTCTCGAGGAGCTTCCATCTGCCGGTTCGGCATAATGTTTTCGAAGTGGTGGATGAGCCCCTCAATACTACGGTAAACCTCGCGCTTATCAGGCAACCCCGCCTTCCCTTCCCCTTCGACGTAAATCGGACCGGAAGGCAAATTCTCGACCGCTTGATTGATGATCTTGATCGATTCCAGCATCTCCATCATGCGCACTTGAAAACGAGCATAACAATCGCCCGCCTTCGAGCAACAGATGTCGAAGTCCAGTTCATCGTACGCCAGATAAGGTTCGTCACGGCGCAAGTCTCGCTCGACACCGCTAGCTCTCGCGACCGGACCTGTCGCGCCGCCAGCAATCGCTTGCTCACGTGTCAACATGCCAACTCCCCGCGTCCGCTCGACAAAGATCCGATTCTTAAGTACCAGCCCGCCGAAATCGTTGTACGCCTTATGAAATGACTTTGTAAAGTCGCGCACCATACGGATCCAGTCGTCGGTCACGTCGTACAACAAACCGCCGACCCGCGTGTACGAAGTATGAAAACGCTGGCCCGATGCTCGTTCACAGATCTCGTAAATTTTCTCCCGTTCATTAAACGCATACATAAACGCAGTGACGCCGCCCAAGTCCAGGACGCACGCTCCCAGACAGAGCAAATGGTCGTGGATCCGCATCAACTCGGCAAAAATCGTTCGGATATATTTGCATCTTGGCGTTAATTCCAAACCTAACAACTTCTCGACAGCGTGATGCCAAGCGATCTCGTTGGCTAGCGGCGAGATATAGTTCATGCGATCTACAATCGTGACGTACTGATTGAAATCGAGCGATTCACCAAGCTTCTCAAAGCCGCTGTGCAAAAAACCTATGTCGGGCTCTGCATCCACGACCGTCTCGCCGTCAAGGTGCAAAACAAGACGTAGCGTCGTGTGCGTCGCGGGATGTTGCGGACCAAAGTTTAAAGTCCACAGACCATCACGACGGCGACTGCCTAAGTCTGGATTTTCAAGAAGTTCTAAAGCCATAGCGCTATTTTCTCGGATAACCGAAAACTTGAATTAACCTTCAGCACGAGTGATGACGGGGAAATTGTGACGCTCGCCACGCCCCTGTTGTGGGTAATCTTTTCGCAGCGGAAACGATGCGAACTCCTGAGGCAACAGAAGTCGCTTCAGATTGGGATGCCCCTTGAATACCACACCGAACATGTCGTAGCACTCTCGCTCCAACCAGTCTGCTCCAAACCAAATATTTGTTACCGTCGGAAGCTCAAGATCAGGTTCGTTTAAAAACGTTTTGATAGTCAACCGTTTGCCCGATTCTACGTCAAGCAAGAAGTACAAGACCTCAAATCGATCTACGGCGTCAAGCGTTTCTAAATGGTCCACTGCGGTCAAGTCGATCAGTTGGTTGAAACTGAGTTGATCACAACAGAATTTCAGAACATCCCACAACCTGTCGGCGGGAACCACAGCACGCTGCTGGTCGCGAAATGTCGACCAAACTGCGACGCCTGGGAATTGCTCGTTAATGGATTGTTCAACCATATGCCTACTAGCCAAAACCGCTTAACTTGATGAGTCGAAAGATGTCGTTTAGTGAATCGGATCGTAATCAGGCTCGTTGAGCTTGATGGAATTGCGTTCGCGAATACGCAACAATTCGTCTTCATCAAATCGTCCAGGCCCCTCAGCCGTATCACGACTGCGGAACTCTCGCGCGTTGATCGTACCGCTCTGCTTGATCTTGTCTTGCAAGTCAATAATGCCCCGAATCAACTGTTCAGGTCGCGGAGGGCAACCCGGCACGTAAAGGTCGACGGGAATAAAGCGGTCGACCCCTTGGACCACTGCGTAGGTATCGAAAACTCCGCCAGAGCATGCACAGGCGCCCATTGAAATGCACCATTTCGGCTCAGGCATCTGCAGCCATATTCGCTGCAGAACGGGAAGCATCTTCATGACAACGCGGCCAGCAACAATTAGCAGATCGCACTGCCGCGGCGAAAAACGCATGACTTCACTTCCAAAACGCGACAAGTCGTGACGCGATGCAGAAGCCGACATTAGCTCGATCCCACAACAAGCCGTTGCAAAAGGCATTGGCCACAAGCTGTTGGCGCGTGCCCAAGACGCCGCAGCGTCGAGTCGCGTCAAGAAGAAATTGTCGCCAAGCTGCTTGTTTACTTTTGTCGCCATTGGAACACTCCTTTACGTACGGCCACCAAATAGGCCAAAACAAGAGTCACCAGCAAAATCATCAGCACGATGAATACTGGTATATGGTATGCCTCTGGTACACCATCTGGACTCTTTAGCGACACTGCCCACGGATATAAAAACATCAGTTCAATATCAAACACCAGGAACAGTATCGCGATCAGATAGAATTTGATATCCAAAGGCTTGCGCGCATCACCAACCGGGTCCATACCCGATTCGTACGGCATGTCTTTAACTCGAGAAGGTCGACGTGGAGCGACCAAATGAGGTAAAACTAAAGAAATAACCGCGAAACCAATAACGGCTATTAGATAGATTAATATAGGTAAATGACTGGTCACGGCCAAAGCATGGTTGAATCGGATCCTTCACTTTGTGAAAACTTTCACAAAGTCAACGTCCGCATTGTATGCGGTTCGGAATGATTGTCATTACCCAAATTTCGCTACCTCATGAATTTTCTCTTACGAACTTAAACTGCCGCCGCACCTTCGTAGTCTCGGTAGGCTGCGTCAAGTCTTCCGACGATACGGTCAGCGATACAAAAGTCGGATTCTGCATCATTGGCAGAACTACCTTCGAGAGCTGATGCAATTGCCTCTGAGAATGACTCGGGACGCGATTTACCCACGGTCCATTGGCATCCCGACGCTTTTCAATAGAACGATTGTATTACGAAGCGTTTTTGCGATATCGAATTTTGGAAGCAACCTGAAACGCTCCAACGGATCGCTAATGAACTTGACATATCCTGCAAGAATTTCGAACTGGTTCGTCGAGCAAGCGTACAGATGTATTTCTCAGGCTCGATGCTTGCTCCTACTGAAGCGTCGACTGCGCTCCACAAGAAACCGTGCCTCGAATTCCGCTGCTGAGTCAAGGTTTTCGGCCGGTTCGCGGGAAGACTCCTGCGGAGTTCCGAGACCGGTTGGTCGTAGCCCAAGTGCTGCGAGACTGGAATTGGTAGCTCGCGGCGACGTTCCTGCATGCAACGAATCCCATAGCCGCCCCATTTGGCGGATCGCGGAAACGTTTGGCGGGCGCGTTGTTTGCTGGTGTACATCAGCATGTCATATCCTAAGACGAAAAAATTTTGGTATGATCAAGATCGGCTCGCGGACAGAGATGATCGTGCCGTATAATCCCACATCCCTGCTAGCAGTTGTTATTGACGACAAAGTGCGTGCCGGCGACACGGTAATGGCTCGGATATCCGAGGAAGCGAAACACAGCAATGCTCCCGAGAAACCTTCGCAAGCAACGCAGCTCTGGTTTGACGACCGGGCAACGGAGCCCGGCAATGCCCCCTGACTTAATGCGAGAGAAAAAACGTTCGACAGTGCGGCCAGAACGCAGAAAACTTAGTATGGCTCTGCGATTTCGTCGAACATCGATTCCTCGTAAGCGAAGGCGTCCACCTCCCGGCGCTGTCCCGTCTACCTTGACGCTCAGCAATGGTGTGTGCGGGGTGATTAGCATTGCTTTTTCGACGAATGCCTTAATCGAACTACCGCCGCATCGAGCTATTTTCTTTGCAGCCGTATTCGTCTTCATAGGCATGCTCTTCGACATGATGGACGGACAGGTTGCCCGTCGACTGAACCAGATGAGCAGCTTCGGGACACAGCTCGACAGCCTTTCCGACGCCGTAACGTTCGGTGCCGCGCCTGTATTTATCCTGTTGGGGATGGATGGGTTCTTTCCCAAATGGCTGCTCTTTCCATTCGGAATTATGCATTTGGTTTGCGTGTTGTTGCGACTCGCTAGATTTAACGTTCAAACCGACGAAAACGATACGCACGAGTTTTTTAGTGGATTGCCCTCGCCCGCCGCTGCCGGTGTCATAACATCTTTCGCAATCGGACTCCACGGGCTGCACCGTTGGGATGATCCAGGTGCGGCGGTATTTGTCCAAGAGATTGCTCACAGCGTCGAATATGGAATCATGTTCGCTGTCCCCCTCTTATCGCTTGTGATTTCCGCCTTAATGGTTTCCAAGATCAGTTATCGCCATATTGCAACGCGGTGGCGTGGCCGACGCTTCCGATATTATCAGTTGACGCGGGGCGCTATCATCATACTGGCGACTGTTTTGCTGCACGAATTAGCGTTGGCGTTGGCCTTTTGCATTTTCGCGTTCGAGCCAGCAATCAATGCGTTAATCCGAAAAATTCGCATGGGGGGAACCACACCTGACCCCGTCGGCGCTGTAAGCTTATCCAACAGCGATACTGCAGTCGTGGATAGTGCTCGGCCAGAGAGTCAAACCTAGGCTCGATGATAGAGTGTTGTGCAGTTAATTTTTGAAGCTTATTTCACAGAGAAGAATAAAGTTTAACCGTTCTATGGATTCTGTTGCTTTAAAGACCTCGCCCAGTGGAAGCAGGGTCTATCATCAATTCGCAGGGTATTACGACCGCGTCTTTTCGTCCGTCTACGAGCGACGCATTCAGGACACTATCCGTGCCTTGAACATTCAGCCGGACGAGAAGGTTCTCGAAGTTGGCATCGGTACTGGTTTTTCTCTGCCGGCATATCCCAAAGATGCTCACGTGGTTGGCATCGACCTCTCTGAAAGCATGCTAAAAAAGGCCGAAGCCAGGGCGTCCCAATCACCCGCTCGCAACATCCAGTTGATGCAGATGAACGCACTTAATCTGGAATTTGACGAGAACGAATTCGATTACGTTATGGCGTTTCACGTCGTCAGCGTCATTGATGACGTGGAGCGATTGATGAAAGGCATTCACCGGGTGTGCAAGCCCGAAGGCAAGATTGTGATCATCAATCACTTTCGCAGTGAACGTTGGTGGGTCGCTCCGATTGTCGACATGATCAGTCCTGTAACCAAGAAGCTCGGCTGGCGAACGACGCTGCGGCGAGAAACCGTTTACCAATCGATTCCACTACGCGTGGAGCGAGAATACAAGACATCGCCAGCATCCTTGTTCACCGTCGCGATTGGTGAAAAGCTGGACATTTCTCAGTAGACGCAAACCGTCAAGAGTTAATCTTCTTCGATCGCAGACGCCTCAAACGCGTCCCGAATAAATTTGGGCCGGTTGGTGGTTATGCCCAGCGCGCCAAGCTGTCGGAAGTATGCTGCATCAACTTCAGAATCGATCGTCCATACGTGAAACTCATGCACGCCACCATGGTGAAGTTGTTCTAGGAACGTCTCGTTTACAACTTGGCGTTCTCCCTTCAT
Source organism: Njordella aestuarii (assembly GCF_056494165.1). Taxonomy (NCBI): domain Bacteria; kingdom Pseudomonadati; phylum Planctomycetota; class Planctomycetia; order Pirellulales; family Pirellulaceae; genus Njordella; species Njordella aestuarii. The sequence continues at coordinate 2,772,217 of NZ_CM151397.1, read as the reverse complement.
ACCAACTCCGTCTGCATCAATACTCTTGACCGTCTCCACGATGCTCTCGACGCTAGGACGCCAACTGCCTTGCTCGTTTTTGAAACTCGTGAGCCAGTGAGCTTTAATGGCTGGTAGCTGTTCTTTACACGCTTTGACTGTAGCTGCATCAAATGCGATTATTAATAGTTGACGGTCGCCAACATCGATTCGACTGAGTTCTTCTTTCAACAGCGGAACGATCTCGGGGCCAGTCTTAAGTTCGATGACGAAGAACTTTCCGTTGGGCACACAATCGAACACTTGTCGGAAGGTAGGAATTGGCTCGTTCGCAAACTGGTCAGACTTCCACATCCCATAGTCTAGCTTCCGCAGTTCTTCCAAAGTTGATTCGGCGACTAGCTTCTTGATACCTGTCGTTCGCAACGTATCGGCATCATGAATACATACTAACTGCCGATCGGCGGTGTAGTAAAAATCGCCTTCAATGCCATCGGCCTGCTGCTCAAAAGCGAGGCGAAATGCGCTCAACGTATTCTCGGGTGCGTCATAAGAAGCACCGCGGTGACCGACGATAATCTGGGCGTGCGTCATGTGAACAGTACAAAGTGCGAGAACGACAGGAATCAAGATTTTTCCAAACATAGGGGGGGCTTTCCTTGGAAGGTAAACAAACAAAAGCACTAGGGTTTCCAGGACTTTTCCCAATTGGAGCTGAAGACAAAATCTGCGATGGCCTTTCGCGAACGCGGCATCTCATCCCGCGATTCTAACCCTTCTTGGCCTTCAAGCGTTTCTTGCGAAGCGTACCCGACCGCGATTGCAGTCTGCGCGGTGAATCCTTTCGGAATCTTATATTCTTCAATGACTCGCTCTGGTTCAATTCCTGACATCTGGTGCACTGATAGTCCGAGTTTGGTGGCCTGGAGAGCAAAATGGGCGGCCGCTTGCCCCAGATCGTGCTGACTGACACGATTAGGTTTTCCGTTTTTGACGAACACGTCACTGGTCGCCGTCAAAATTAAAACGCTCGCAAATTTTGCCCACGCCTGATTCGGTTCTACGAGGCACCTCAGCATACGTGCGAACTCTTTCTGATCCTCCTTGAACGCGATAAGAAAAAACCAAGGCTGTTCATTGTAACTGCTCGCAGTCCAGCGTGCTGCGTCGAAGCACTGCTCGATGAGTTCAGGTGCAACAGTTTGATCTGCAAAACGATATGGACTCCATCGCCGCTGCATTTCTACTGGAATGGGATGAATCGTATGTGCTTCTTTGGGCTTAGGCAGAAAGATATCTTGTTCGTTGCTCATAGTTCTATTTCGCCGTTTCTGAGAGCCTGTCCAAATGGGGTCTGAGTCATTGGAGACGAGTCGATTTCAATTCTATATTGCATTGTCCGAGATAGTCAGACCGCATCTCGGATATGCAAACTCTACGTCGCATACTCAATTTATAGATGACAGGCAACTTGGATAGACGAAATCACCCGGAATGCTACGGGTGATCAGTTGCTCTGCGCTGCGAACATTTGAATACAGCCACAATTTTTATCGAAATCAGAAATGAGGCATGCCAGAATATGCCCTGAAATTGATATCTCCTTTAAAGACAGGGCCCGTCATCTTGTCCCAGACCTCGCGTTGATCTGCTGTTAAGATTTCAAGTAGTTCTGCCATCAGTTCGGCGATGGCTGCTTGATCGTCATTAGGCGCATCGCGAAAGCTCCGATCTCCTCGAGTTCGCGGTGGTCCGCTACTGCCTCGACTGTCGCTATCGAACCCACGGGGCGGTCGCCGTTGTGAACGAAAAAAATCTTGGATGGTCCCCGCGATCATCGATTTCTGTACTTGCGTCAACGAGAGTGCAGTGTTCACCCCCATATCTCGAAACGCGACTGGCCCCTGCACTTGCAATGCTATCTGGCTCAAGCGTTTGCGCTGGGCCGAAGTTAAGATTTTGGACAGCAGTTCGTCATTTTGCTTTGCAGCTGCAAGCACTTGTTCAAATGTCATGTGGTCATCCGAAAACCGTTCTCGATCAGGGCGTCCCGCGCCTGGCGGTGGCGGGCCACGATGATCCCATTCAAATCGATTTCGTTCATGCTCGGCAATGAACTCATTTATCTTTGTAAGTTGGTTGTCGTTGAGCTTGAGATCCAGCAGTACATCCGGCTCTCGCAGCAATGACGTTTCGCGATCGGCTTTGACCAAGGCGAGATCTGCAAGAATTTTTTGCACTCGATCTCGCGTAATCTGAAGATCTGCCTGCGCGGCGGGATCCTCCGAGCTTTCCTTGATAAATTCTTGGTAATATTGCAGCGCCGAATTTAGGAGTCGTTGACGTAAACCTTCTTCGAAAGGATTGTCTAGTAGTTCGTCTTCCGCCAGTGCGATCATTTCGTCGGCGGCTTTTTGAGCTAACTCGAGCCGCGTTTCCGCTTGCAGCTTTTGCCGCGTCACCGCCGCCGTGGTAACGCCTAACGCAATAACGGATACGAGCAAAACTAGTAGCGACGATGCGACAACCGATGGATGACGACGCATCCATTTGCGACACTGATCTACCATCGTTGGGCGGCGGGCAAGAATTGGTCGTTCCTCAAGAAACCTTCGCAAGTCGGCAGCCAAAGCGCCCGCAGTTGCATACCTTTCGTTTGGCAGATGCTCGATCGCTTTCAGCACGATCGTTTCCAGTTCGACTGGGATCGCACGGTCTATCTGACGCGGAGCCTTTGGACTATCGTTAAGAATATGATTAAGTAACTTCTGACGATCTTGCCCTTCGAAGATCGGCTTGTGGGTCAACAATTCATAGAGAGTAACCCCGAGCGAGTAGATGTCTGTTCGGTGATCGACGATTCCTCGTTGGCCAGACGCTTGTTCCGGGCTCATGTAACGCAGCGTTCCCAACAAATCGCCAGTCTGCGTAACTTGATTGTTCGCCGCCACGTGTGCCAAACCAAAATCGGTCACCCATACTTTACCGGTGGAATCTAGTAAAAGATTCGCGGGCTTTACATCCCGATGTACGATTCCGCAAGAATGAGCATACTCAAGCGCATCGGCGACCTGGGCGATCATTTCGGCGATGTGACGAAAACGATCCCGATGCTTGACCGAATCTCGGTAGGTCTTGGCTGTTTGTATCGTTGTATCGACGCGTGAAACAAGAGTTTGCGCATCGCCTGGACGAGCTTCTTGAGTGCGAAATTCAGTATCAGCATCTCCTGCAAGAACAGTGGAAATGGGTTGGCCATTGATGAGCTGCATTGCGTAGAAATGTGTACCCCGCTCGCATCCAACAGCGTATACTGGCACGATGTTACTATGATGCAGTTGGGCGGCTGCCTGAGCTTCTACGCGAAAACGCTGTAAGTGTCGATCATCTAAGGAAGCCGCAAATGGCAAAACCTTGACAGCCACGCGTCTGCCCAAGGAGAGCTGGATCGCTTCGTAAACAACCCCCATACCACCTCGACCGATCTCGCGGACAATGCGGAAGTCTCCCAAAGGTTGCGAGGAACTGATTGCATTTTCAGTCGAGTTTGGTCGACGCAACGAACAAGCGAGCTCGACACCTTCAAGGCATTCCTCTAGCTGAGCTCTTAACTCAGGGTAACGCTCGAGATATAGCTGTCGATCCGGAGACCGTCCCGATTCAAGCTCAACAAGGTACTCGCGCGAAATCTGGAGCAGACGACTTTCAACTTCGTCATCCTTAAACATATCTGTCGCATCGACGTTATCGTGAGTCATAGCACATCAAGCTCCAGTAAATTCTTTGCGAAGCTTTGTGAGCCCGCGCATCCATAGTTTTTCAACGCTGTCGACCGACTTTTCCAATCTGACTGCAATTTCGGGGAAAGTCAGACCTTCCAAATGCCGCAGGACCAACACGGCTTGGTAGTCCGGTGAAAGTCGCGATAAAGCGTCAACGACCAAACGCGACTGCTCGTCCCGCACGACCTGTTGGCTGGGAGACGAGTGGGGGTCAACAAACATCCCCGCCAGTGACATGGCAGACCGATCGAGGCCTTCGTGGATTTGTTGTTCGAGCCGAGCATTGCGCTGTTGAGTTCCTAGATAGTGGCGGATCGTGTTAGCCAGTCTTGCCGCCAAGATCGTTTTCAACCATGCCGTGAATTGAGGTTCCGAGTTGCCACGAAAGTTGGCGACGGCACGGTGAGCTTCTAAGTAGGTCTCTTGAACAATATCGGACGCATCCACTTTACCTCGCAAGTGTTGCCCAATTTGAACACTCGCCAACAGCTTTAACAAATTTCGGTAGGACGATAACAAGACGCCCAAGCTCCGCTCGTCCCCCGCCTTGGCCGCCTCGATCAAATTCTCGTAATCAATCGTGGAATCGTTCATGGAATGCCTTCGAATGAGTCGCTTGTCTTAGACCTATGTCACGTCGATCGGCCATAAACCGCCGGTATTTTTCTTAACAATTTCTTAACATTTCGCGGCGGTATCGTTAAAACTAACGTGACTTCGTCTGTACAGGATTGGTGGAACGCAACGTCGGCGAGCAGGAAGTTTGCCGTGAACTATAAAGCCGGACTCATCCGAGTCGGCCATTGTAACGAACCTTTAGGATAACTTTCATGTGGCAGAAAATTAGGTTGACCGCCTACGGATCCGCAGTTTTAGGGTCGTCTCTACTGGCAATTTCCGTTGCCCAGTCGCTGGCGCAAGAACCGCCTGGTGGCCCCCGGCAGCGCGGTTTCGGTCCAATGAACCAACCGGAAGTCAAATTAGTCGACAAGTTCGATGAAGATTCCAACGGATGGTTAAATAGCGACGAGCGTGCGAAAGCCCGGACGTTTTTAAAGTCGGACGAAGGCCAGAGTATGCGACCGCGTGGCCCCTTTGGCGGAGGCCCACCAGGCTTCGGTCCACCTGGCTTCGGGGGGCCGCCAGGTTTCGGTCCTCCTGAAGGACAACAACCACCAGGCGGCGATGCGTCTGCGGAGGCTCCGCGATCGCGAGAGAACGGAGCCCGCGCTGGTCGTGGCGGCCGTGGCGGGTTCGGCTTCGGAGGTCGGCCTCAAATCGAAACCAAGCCTGGTCCCAAAGTTGCCGTCACCGATGTGAAACCAATCGACGGCGAACTCTATAACCCAAGCGTACTCCGTACGATCTTCTTCGTCTTCGAAAACGATGACTGGGAGAGCGAACTGGAGGACTTTAAAGGAACGGACGTCGAGGTTTCCGCCACCATGACAGTCGACGGCAAAGAGTATCCCGGTGTTGGGATTCACTTTCGCGGCATGTCTTCGTATGGGATGGTGGGCTCTGGACAAAAACGATCACTGAATGTCGATGTCAACTTCCAAGACAGTGAACAACAGTTGTACGGGTACAAGTCGCTTAACTTGTTGAACGCGCACGAAGACGAATCGATGATGGGACCAGTGCTCTATGCGCACATTGCAGGCAAGTACATCCCGACCGCGAAGGCGAACTTCGTCAGAGTGGTGGTAAATGGCGAAAGCTGGGGCATCTATAATAACGTGCAACAATTCGACAAAGACTTTCTGCAAGAAAACTTTGAAACCACCAAAGGAGCGCGATGGAAAGTGTCTGGCTCGCCAATGGGAGGCGGAGGTCTCGAATACCTAGGAGACGATATTGAGCTTTATGAAGCCAAGTATGAACAAAAGTCAGGGGGCAAAAAAGAACTTAAAAAACTCGTTGAGTTCTGCCGAGTGCTGAACGAAACTCCGCTTGAGGATTTGGAAAGTAAGCTGGAGCCAATCGTTGACATGGACGGACTACTATGGTTCTTGGCGCTAGACAACGCGTTGATCAACTGCGATGGATACTGGATACGCGCTAGCGACTATAACATCTATCTTGACCCGAACGATAAATTCCACATCCTTCCACACGACATTAACGAAGCGTTTCGTAAACCCATGGGACCAGGCATGGGCGGTGGTCGAGGACGCGGACGAGGTCCTGGCGATGAACGAACCGCAGGTGGACCTCCAGGCTTTGGCCCTCCTCCAGGTTTTGGTCCTCCTGGCGGCTTCGGACCTCCAGATGGTTTTGGTCCTCCTGGTGGCTTCGGCCCACCCGAAGGTGATAGGCCTGGTCGCGGTCAAGGCGCAGGAAATGGCCCGAGGCCCAACGGTGGTCGCGGCGGTTTTGGCATGGGAATGCCCCAAGTTGACGGCGTAAAGTTGGATCCGCTTGTGGGACTCGACGACACGTCTAAACCGCTTCGGAGCCGAGTCCTCAGCGTCCCATCGCTGCAAACTCGTTACCTAAAGTTTGTTAAGCAGATCGCTGAAGAGTCCTTGGACTGGCAAAACTTGGGACCGTTCGTGGCGCAGAATCGTGAACTAATTAAACACGAAGTCGAACGCGATACACGCAAGCTTGGTTCGTACGAAGAATTTTTAGAAGCGACTGCGGATGACGCGTCCGATGAAACTGAAGAAACGGAGGAAACTGCGGAAGCGGGTCCGTTCGGTTTCGGGGGGGCGAAGCTGAGCTTGCGAGAGTTTGCCGATCAAAGACGTGACTACTTGCTCAACTACGAACCGACCACTGCGCCGGAGTCTAAATAATCAAGAGTTCATCGCTTGATCAAAGTTAAACTTAGCCGATTCTGCTTGGGAGTGCTTGCGATTTCCGCAATGACTACCAGCATTGCCAGTGCAGGCGAAAGATCGTTTAGCTCATTATGAAAAGTATGACGCGCCGGGTTGATTCCCGGCGCCTCGACGAATTACAAAAAGTAAAATTCAATTACCGGAAGAACTCGAAGTATCCCAAATGGAAAGTGGATCTGATTGCTGCGAACCAACCCCGACGAACGAAATAAAGGACGTACGGATTGAGTTAAAATATGCCATCTCACCAACACTTGCGGATGAGATTCGCTGTTGGGCTAGAGAGCATATGGAGCCAGACTGCAATGCGGACTGTTTGTCGGATGACACTTATGGCATTAGTTCGATTTACCTTGACACCCCCAATTTTGATATCTTCCATCGGAATTCCGACGTAACCAAACGCAAGCATCGCCTACGACGATACGGCAACAATGCTACGATATGGGTTGAGACAAAAAGAAAATCAAAGGACATAGTGCGCAAGAAGCGAACCGCAATATCGGCGGTTGAGATTGACAAACTGACCGCGGTATCAGATTTCTTGAATCTGCCTACCGAGGCAGAAAACTCGACTAGCATCACAAACGATTTTGCCGCCGAAGCATTCGCCGCGGAATGGTTTCGTCAGCGCGTCCAGAAACATCAGCTTAGACCATCAACGCTTGTTAGCTATGAACGCTTTGCAAGAATCGGACAGCTGGACACCAACCCAATCCGGTTAACAATCGATAGTCAGATTACTGGACAGAAAGTCGACGACTGGTATGTCCCGGCTTACTCGCGAGCTGGTGACATCCTTTTAGAAGAACAGCAACTTCTAGAACTAAAGTTTCAAGATGTCCTACCACCGCTTTTTAAGTCATTGCTACTCAAGTTTCCACTTGAACTAGCTTCATTTTCCAAATACCGTACCGCGGTTTCTCGATGCAGATCTATCTCCAACCTTGATCGCGTCGCGTAAATATCGGCCTGGAATCAGCCTCCGATTCACCTCGCTCTCGAAAGACCCTCTTAATGCTCGAATGGTTGACTTCCGATACCGGTGCTGCAATCTCCGTTCAGACCGTTATCGTTCGCCTACTTACCGCGTCTGTTGCTGGTTGGTTGGTATCACTGATCGCAAAACGTCGTAGCGATGATTTAAGCGATTCCACTTTGTCGATAACGTTGATGCTAATGTGCATTTTGATTGCGATGGCAACTCAAATCATCGGTGACAACGTCGCTCGTGCTTTCAGTCTGGTTGGGGCGTTGTCCATTGTCAGATTTAGGACCGCTGTTTCAACGACGCAGGATGTCGCGTTCGTGCTCGCGGCGGTAGTCGTCGGCATGGCAATCGGTGCAGGACAATACTACGTTGCCGCTATTGGACTTGTCATTATCGCAGGTGCTTCGTTTCTTCCAATTTCGACGAATGGAGCCAGAAACGAACTAAAAGGCAAACAACCCGAAAGCGTCAGATTAACCATCCAGGCGACGTTAGGCTCTACAAACACTTGGGCCGAAGTTCTGAAACGCTACTGCGCGAGCTACGAACTTGTTCTCGCAGAGACCGCGCGCCGTGGAAGTTCGATGATCTACGACTATCGCGTAAGCCTGTTCGAGGGGCTGCAGATCGATGAAGCGGTTAGTGCGTTTAGCCAGCTGCCTCAAGTTGAAACCGTATCGATCAAGAAAGCTTGATTAACCGCATTCGGACAACTGCGTTATCGCGTGGACTTGCAAAGAGAAGCAAGCTGCGAGGATGCCCCATTCCGTGCAAGCTCGACAAAAGAAGTTGTGAACCTCGGGTTGATTTCGATCAGCGTCGGCTTCCAACTGCCGTTTTCTTGTTGCAGCACAAAGTCACATCCAACCCAACCTAACATTTCTTTCGGAAACTGAGCTAACAGTTTCTGAAAGACTGCTTGACCTTGCTCGGGCGAAACATCTAACAAACTTCTAGCGACGACGAATTCTAGTTCAGTTGCACCAGAACGAAGATCTGTCTGTGAAGCGAACACTTGCTCCATCCACGGCTGCAGCTGAATCGAATCGTCAGAGCACAATACAGCTCGACTCGCAGCTAATCCTTCAACCCAATCTTGCACAATCCAAGTATCTCGGTCTTCAAACAGTTGCGAGCGTTCTAAAATGAACGCATGCAAATGTTTGTATGTATCGAATATAAAGAGATCCTTACAGCCAACTCCGAACCGAGGTTTGATAACGCACTTTTTGCTTGTCTCAGAGTCGAAATGTTCCCGAACCCAGTCACTCAACAGCCAAGTTTCAGGGTGTGGAATGTTCTGAGCAGTGCAAAACCGCGCGACGTCCAACTTGTCGGACGCGAACTTAACAAAAGCGTGCCCGCAATTGAGCAGACGAATTCCGGCTCTGCGAAATGCATCCACCATCGTCAACAATTGCTGATCCGCCTCGGGCGCTATCAAAATTAACTGATCGCAATCGCGAGCACTCAATATAAGTTGCCGCATCAAGCTTGAAAATCGCGACTCCAGACTTAAGTCTGAACCTTGCTCGGTCGGATAGGTTCTCCTAACAAGCGTGCGACTTTTTTCAAGATCTTCCGTCTGAGTAATTGTCCCGCAAATCCAAATCACTGCTTCTAGGTCAGGATCATCGGAGATCGCCCGCTTGACAGCGGTTAGCATCGCAAATCCTTCCTTCGCTAGACTTGCGGGGACAGGATCGTGAGTGGAGGATGCATAGAGCCCACTGCAGATACTCTCAATGATCCCAATGCGCTTCACGGGTAGAGTTCAGAGTGGAAGTTAAAACCCTGCAATGGCGAATCCACACAACTCGGTGGATCTAACGCAAGTCTAGCAGCACACTGTTTTCGTGTCGCGGCGTGTGGCACGCAACCAAAGGTTGAGCATGTGAGCTAGTACCAACAAGACTCCACCAAGCGGTGTAACGTACGGTCGCGCCACGATTGCTAGTTGCATCATGTCGGCAATCTGATCGTCCGTAAACAGCATGCCAAGCGTTCCAGCAAAGTTCGGCTGGCTGCTTGCAAGTTGCATTGTAGACGATGCGGACTGGATCTCTGCGACAAGTGGATCGCTGCCGAATAGAGCAACTGGGACGATGCTCTTGCTATAGATGTTTTCACTGTAAATTGGACTGGTCGCAGGAACACTGCCCGATGGGCAACAGTCATCGGGAATCACAAACGCACCTACGAAGAGCAGACTGAGTCCTGAAACCAGGAGCCCAAAAACCACTCCGTTGCGATGGCGCCGAACTTCAGGCAGAATCGCCGCGATTGCAACGGCGAAAGCCGTTACAAAGGCAATCTGGTGAAACAGCGGATTGGTAAGGAATCGAATCGACGACAACGACGGAGCAAGTGCCAGAAGTACAGGCACGGACCAGCAGTGCAATAAACAGAACAACGAGCACGCGATTCCAACGTAATCACTGCTCCGCTCCGTCGACGAAGTACTGCAATCTTGATGTGAGAGACCGACCGACATTTCCTAAAACTTTCGCTGTTCCGACCTGCAGCGTTCGTGGTGAACTTCCGAAATTCGCCACTCCTGGCCACAGTTGTAATCGAACTTCCACTTAAATGCAATCGCTATGCATCTGTCCGGAAAGTGATTTTACACAACTTTCGCAGTTGAACATTAGTTTTAGTTCGGTTGCAGTTGGCGGGCCAAATGTAGTGCTTGGCGCGAAGTTCCCACAGAAGAGATTTCTGCGACTCGTTATCAGCCTATCGACTAGTCCGAGGAATCGGTTGAAACACAGGAAAACTGACTTTGTTCAGCAAATCTCAAGTCACCGGGAGATGGCGGATTGCTAGCGATTCGAGTAAAACGTCACCTACATGCCGGAAGAAAGCTCCGGAAAACTCAGTTGAGCCCATATGATACGAAAAATCGCGAATGTCCAAGCATGACGAAGAAGTTTTGGTAGTGCCCGCCGCCGTTATTGATCAGATCGGCGCGTTCGAAGGGTTTCAGCCCAACGTGGAACGCTACCTGCCAAGTATCCTGGACCGTAGTAACCAGCAATTTCTGGCCCGATCGATCTGCGAAACCGACCCCTCCTTTAAACAGTTAATTCCCTATTTGATCCTCGAATCCGACTCGGCTGGTTCGGCTAGGCTGTTTCGTTACACGCGGGGGAGCGGTCAGACGGAAGCTCGCTTGCATGCCAAGCAAAGCATTGGAATCGGTGGCCATATCGCAATCGAAGACGTCAGCGGCGATGACCTTTACCGGACCGGGATGCTGCGTGAATTGAATGAGGAGATGATCGCACCCAACATAATTAGCGATGACATTGTTGGCTTAGTCTACGATCCGAGCAATGCGGTTGGCACTGTCCACTTGGGAATCGTTCATCGCATCAAAGTCCGTGAAGCGGACACGCAGCCGCGCGAAGTAGATTTGATGCACGCCGGGTTTGTTGGCGTCGAAGAGATCGAGCGTGAGTTCGAGCGTCTGGAGACTTGGTCACAAATATGTTTTCGGGCGATATTTGCTAGCTGATCTCTTTGGCAGTTTGGCTAATTCTCGCTTCTGGCGTTGTGAGAATTCTGGCTGGCCGATTAAACGGGATCTACGAATTTTGGTGATTAGTGGGCGCTGCGTTAAAGTGTGACGATTCTGCGGTCGATAACGATAGTAAGCCTAATGCGGTTAGCGACAACCGGCCAGCGATGCTCAGCATAAGCTGTCCGACCGATAGCCGATCGGTTTGATTGAGATTGAACGAACTTGACGAGTCGCACGTTGCGGCCTAAGGTGAGTTAGTTAACTACTTGTAAACTAACAATTTAGGTTTGGAATCCAGGCGGACCAAATCACCCTTTCGCCGGAGCGTTGTTGGTGACCAAAAAAGAAATTGTTCGAACGATTGCCCATCAGACTGGATTGCCTCCACAGGACATTAAGCGGGTCGTTCAAGAAACTTTCGATGCAATAATCGATACCTTGGTTGAGGAAGGTCGGCTAGAACTGAGAAACTTTGGCGTATTCCAAGTCAAAGCTCGCTCGGCTCGTAAAGCCCGCAATCCACTGACCGGTAAAGAAGTCGAAGTTCCGGGACGCTATGTAGTGACCTTCAAACCAGGATTGATCATGCAACAGCGTGTTGCAGACGTCGATCCGGCGAAGGCTGCGAACTGGGACACCGATGCGAAAGACGACTCGGAAGACCAGTCAAACGATAACGAGACAACTTAGAATTGCGGTCATGGCATAGTCGGATCTATGTCGGAATGGCTATTGTATAAACGGATCACGGAGGATCGTTCGATGCGACAACGACTGTGCTTGCTAATTCTTGCTTGCGGCTGCCTCAGCTCAATGGTCGGTTGCATTCTTCCAGCCTATTCAGCCGTACCCACACGGCGAGCTGAACAGTTGATTTATACTTCGGAAAACCTCCGAGCGTTGGTCGACGAATGGGAACGCTTCTGGCTGCTGGATCAACCGTCACACTTGTCACCGTACCGCGTGCACGGTGGCGTAATCTAGCGATTGCGTATTTTGATCGGGGTTGCGACCGACTTCCATTAGAACTATCGCCAGGCTGCGACTCTGTGTGGTCCATCTGGCGAAGCTCATTCGGGACCGCTTGCGCAGATCTCTGACTGGTTGCACTAATGGCACTAAGCCGACTCAGGTGCGCTGGCATGCCTAGGTTAGAGGGCGTCGCTGCCGTATATATGGCCGGTGCCTTCGTTACAATCGGCACTCTTCTATTCTTTGCACTAAATCATAGAACGCGAGTGCGATTATCCGCACTCAACTCTCGCATCTAGACCTACGCTTCATATTGGGCAGGATCTTTGTCTTGTCCAACGTTGGCAAGATTAGGCGAGAGGGTCGCGCTATGAAGGGCGTCGTGTTTACCGAGTTCCTTGAGCTGGTCGAAAAGGCCCATGGGCTGCAAGTTACCGATCAAGTAATCGCAAAGGGCTGTCCGTTTCATTCGTCCTTTACTGCGGTTGGGACGTACGATCACCGTGACTTGATTTCGATGATCGTGGAACTGAGCGGCGAGACTGGTACGGCGGTGAAGGATCTTGTGCATGCCTTTGGGAAGCACCTCTTTCACACCTTTCTCGGCTCATACCCTGAAGCTTTTCGCGGCATTGATAATACGTTTGATCTGCTCACTTCCGTCGAACGCGTAATCCACGTCGAAGTGTTAAAGCTTACGCCTGATGCGGAGCTGCCACGTTTTGAATTTCCGGAAGCTGAACCTGGCACCTTCAACATCGAGTACAGTTCGACTCGTCCGTTTGCAGATCTCGCTGGCGGCTTGATCGAAGCGTGCATTGAGCACTTTGGCGAATCACTCACGGTTCAACGTACCGACTTGGCGGGCGAGCCGAACACGCATGCACTGTTTCATCTCCTACCGTGTGAGCACGAGACTCTTTCCAATGGAGTTTCTACCGAGCGATGATTACTCCTGCATCGGAATCGCAAAACTGTGATCTACTAACGAGGTTCCTCGAACGTGAACGCACGGCAAGGAAGCATGCCGAGAAGCTGCTCGAGAACATCAGCCGACAACTGTATCAGTCGAATTCCGAACTGCGTCGATCAGCCATGTTGCTGGAAAATGAAGTTCAGCGAAACAACGCTGTCTTCGAAACCGCCGCTGAAGGAATCGTGCTCTTTGACGCTAATGGTGTTATCGAAACGTTAAACCCGGCAGCGCGGCAAATCTTTGGGCTTCCCAAGGAAACAACCGGAGTCATCAACATCTGCACATTGGTACCATCGATTGCATTCTGTCGCTCGACGAACCACGATTGTTTGGTGGCTGAAGATCTGCATAAACAGTTGGGGGATCATAATGAAGTCACGGGATTGCGCGCCGATGGATCGGAGATCCCTCTGGAATTTGTGATTAGCGAGTACCGACATAACCAGCAGACGAGCTTTAGCGGGATGGTGCGGGACCTTTCGCGTCGTAAAGCTTTGGAAACTCAACTTGCTCATGCTCAAAAAATGGAATCGGTCGGTCAGCTTGCCGCCGGAATCGCTCACGAACTTAACACGCCCATCCAATTCGTAGGCGATAACACAAGATTTTTCCAAACGTCGATCGAATCGATCTGGGAGATTTTGAACTTGCTGGAAGAGATGTTGCCCGAATGCGGAAAAATAGAGTCGTTAAGTGAGTCTGTAGCAAAGATAAATGCAACCATTGCGCAATCTGATATCGCTTTTCTAAAAGAAGAAATTCCGCTCGCGATCAGCCAGACGCTTCAGGGCGCAGAGACCGTTTCGCGAATCGTGCGGGCGATGAAGGTCTTTTCTCATCCTGGTAGTGAAGACCTCCAAGAGATTAACCTAAACGACGCCATCGAAAGCACCCTGACCATCTCGCGCAGTGAGTGGAAATACTGCGCGAACGTCGTGACAGAGTTCGACCAGCAACTTCCAGCGATTTCATGTCTGCCTGGGGAATTGAACCAAGCGTTCCTGAACTTGATCGTTAACGCCGCACATGCAATCGCTGCCAAAAAATTGCCCGAGCTAGGCACCATAACAATCCGTACCACTCGCGTGGGCGATTACGTCACGATTAAAGTCTCAGATACAGGCACGGGAATACCAGCCGCGATTCAAAATCGGATTTTTGATCCGTTCTTCACCACCAAGGGCGTGGGAAAAGGCACCGGACAAGGGCTATCGATCTGCTACCAAATTATCGTCGAACAACACTTTGGGAAATTATGGTTCGAAAGTACCGAAGGAAGTGGTACCGATTTTTACATTGAACTGCCGATCAATCCGCGGCACCTTTTAAAGTCCGATTAATCAACACAGAAGCGAAAAATATACCTTACAAACAGGTAGCTAAGTGATGCTATGAACGCCAAAATATTGCTCGTCGATGATGAACCAAACTTATTGCACTCGCTGCGCCGAAGCCTGCGCGGAAAATTCGATCTCGCGTTTGCCGAAAGCGGTAAGGAGGCTATCGATATACTAAAGACACAGGGCCCTTTTGCGGTAATTGTTAGCGACATGCAAATGCCGGAGATGGATGGCCTCACTCTGCTGCGAACCGCCCGGAAGATGGTACCCGATACGGTTCGTATGATGCTAACTGGTAACGTAGATCAGCAAACCGCTGTGGACGCTGTCAACGATGGTGCGATCTTCCGTTTCCTCAACAAGCCATGCAGTATCGAGAAGCTAACTCAAGCACTCGAAGACGCTATTCGCCAATACTCCTTGGTTACGGCGGAAAAGACGCTGCTTTCGCAGACTCTCACAGGTTCCGTCGCTTTAATCACAGAGCTACTTGCACTAGCGAATCCAGAAGCATCGGGACGAGGCTCTCGACTTCGAGGACTTGCGAGACGAATCGCGGAAAAGCTAAAGTGGTCAGACGCTTGGCAATTCGAAATAGCCGCAATGCTTTCGCAAGTGGGGTGCATGGAGGCTCACGCTGACGAGTCACTTTCTGGTGAAGAGCTGCTTCAGCACCAAGCCGAATTAGGCGGTCGAATCGTCGCGCGAATTCCTCGTTTGGAGCAAATTGCTAAAATGATTGAGCGCCAATTCGAGACAAACTTTTCAAGCGAAACTCCGACAAACCTTCGTAATGGGTCAAAAATGCTCCGGGTATTGAACGAATACGACTGGCTCAGTCGCTCTTATTCGTTAAGCCAGTCGCTCAAACAAATGGAGCAGAGTATTGGCTCAAAATACGATGAAGAGATTTTTGAAGCGCTGGTTTCCGTTCTGTTGGACGACATGGAGCTTCGATCGGTTACTGTCTCGGATCTCGTACCGCACATGATCGTCGAACAGCATGTACTGAACAGTCGTGGGGATATCTTGATAAGCCAGGGGCACGAGCTGACGGAGAACCTCATCGAACGTCTTCTGTCATTTCGCCGCAATTCCTCGGGCGTCCGCGAACCAATCGAGGTTCGTTGCCCCCGCGCGTTTATCCGTTCACATGCCACCGCACATTCCGTGAGCGCATAGACTAGCAGTAATGCAACGAAACTGAGATGCGATTGTGCATGATTTCGTCCTGTACAATTTTTTTTGCTGGCTACAATTGAGCGTTTTACCAGTTTAACTAGCCAACTAACATTACCAGTATTCGAGCAAAGTATGGCTCAGATTGTTCTAGCCACCTTAAATGCCCGCTATATCCACGCTTCGTTTGGTTTGCGATATCTCCTAGCGAATATGGGAGATCTGAAATCGGAGACGACGCTCCGTGAATTCGTGATCAACGACAGTACGATCGAAATCCTCGGTGCGATTTTAGCCGAAAACCCTAGGATCGTTGCGCTTGGCGTGTACATCTGGAACATCGAACAGACAACCAAGCTGGTAGCAGATTTAAAGCGTGTACGACCAGACCTTATTGTTATTGTCGGAGGCCCCGAAGTTAGCTACGAAATACATGAGCAGCAGATTACGGCGCTTGCGGATTTCGTCATAACGGGTGAGGCCGATCATTCATTTCCTCAGCTTTGCGACAAGCTTTTACGCGGCGAAATACCAGAGCAAAAGATAATTGCCTCGCCGGTCCCTCTGCTGGCTGAAGTCAAGATGCCGTATGAGCTGTATTCGGCAGATGATATTGCAAACCGCGTTATGTACGTCGAGATTTCACGCGGCTGTCCGTTCACTTGCGAGTTCTGCTTGTCATCGCTGGAGATTCCAGTACGCATGTTTGAACTAGAGCCGTTCCTGCATGCAATGCAACAACTCTATGATCGCGGCGCTCGTCAGTTCAAGTTTGTTGATCGAACTTTTAATCTGAACCTTCGCGTCAGCCGCGCGATCTTGCAGTTTTTTCTCGACCGGTACGAACCCGGAATGTTCTTGCATTTCGAAATGATACCCGATCGACTCCCTGAATCACTTCGCGAGTTGATATCAAAGTTTCCGAGCGGCGCACTCCAATTTGAAATTGGTATCCAGTCGTTCAATCCCGAAGTCGGAGAGCTTATAAGTCGCAAGCAAGACGTGCAAAAATTGGAAGAGAACTTTCGGTACTTGCGGACTTATACTGGAGTGCACATCCATGCTGACTTGATTATCGGATTACCTGGAGAAGACCTAGAAAGTTTCGCCGCCGGATTTGATCGACTCTTCGCCCTCGATCCACAAGAGATTCAAGTCGGTGTCTTGAAGCGATTGCGTGGTACGCCCATTGTTCGCCACGATGAGGCTTGGAAGATGATCTACAGCCCGCATCCGCCCTACGAAATACTTAGCAATCGTCTGATGAGTTTTGAAACTATTCAACGACTCAGAATATTCGCTCGATTCTGGGATTTGATTGGGAACAGTGGAAATTTCAAAAACACTTTGCCCCTGATCTGCCCCACAGATACTTCAGCATTCTTGAAAATGATGGAGTTGAGTGAATGGTTATACGCAAAAAACAAACGTCTGCATGGAATTGCGCTTGTTAGGCTGTATGAGTTGATATTTGAGTTTCTTCACAACGAATTGGGAATGGAGGGCCAGATCGTTGCTGAAGCATTATGGAAGGACTATTCCCGCGGCGGTCGCCGTGAAAAGCCTTCCTTTTTCAAGGGGTATGAACTGGAAAGCACTGCCAGCAACTCTAGCCATCAACACAACATTCCCACACGGCAGGCGAAGCATCTCGAAACTCAGTAGAGTCCGTGATGTAGGCGCAAAACACTAAGCGTCCTGCTTCTTGCGAAACGGCTTATCAGGCGCTTTTGCGAGTTTAGGTTTGTTCACCGTTAAACGATGCGATTGCGGACCTAACAAATCATCGAGCCGTCGCCGGAGTTCTTCGTTGATCGTGACTCGACATTGTTTGGACCTCATATGCACCGTCGCGCCTCGATCCAATCGAACTGCCAAGGTTACTTCGCGATTGCCAGGATAGCCACGAAGAATTTCCCTCAATTTGTTGGCCATTTGATTATCATCGCGGTCCTGATTCACAAAAATCTGAATTCCAGAGGTAAAGTGTGATTCCGCTTCGGCAATCGGAATCAATTCATTGACGATCAGATTTGATTCATCTTCGCCGCGACGATCGACAACACCCCTGATCAATACGACGGCGTCGTGTTGTATCATTTCGCCACCGGTTTCAAACTGATCCGGCCACATGATGCAACGAACGTTACCGTCGAAATCCTCCAGATCAAAATTTGCATACTTACTGGATGCACCTGGCTTTGGATTGCGGGTATGTGCAAGCTTGATGGAAGAAATCATGCCGCCGACGAGCACTTCTTCGCGGTGCTTTTTATTTTTCAACTCAATCGTCGAAGTTGTTCCGATGCGTTCCAGCGGTTCTTTATATGGCGACAGTGGGTGAGCCGTTAAATAGAATCCTAAGACTTCCTTCTCTCCAATTAGAATTTCTTTTTCCGGCAACTCTGGAATATCGGGATAGCTGGATGCGACTGCGACCTCTGCTTGTGCGTCTTCTTCATCCCAGACACCAAAGAGACTAGACTGACCGGTGCGACGATCCTTAGCTTTGCTGAGGCCAGACTGGACGGCTTTTTCGACCGACACTAACAACTGCGATCGCTTGAGGCCGAAACAGTCCATACTGCCGCTCTTAATCAGCGACTCGATCGTCGCCTTACCACATGACGAAGTATCCACGCGTTCGCAAAAATCGTATAGATCCTTAAATGGGCCATCTTTCTTGCGAGCCGCGAGAACTGCCAACGCAGCCGATCCACCGCAGCCTTTGATGGCAGACATGCCGAAATAGATTGCATTCTCCTTGACGCTGAACAGCGATTCAGAATGATTCACGCAAGGCGGATGAACCTTAACACCCATCCGCGCACAATCCTCCATGTGCTCGACCAATGAGTCTTTACGCTTAAAGTTTCGGCCATCGATGTCGCCCGTTAGCAGAGCCGCCATGAATTCGACGGGATAATGCGTTTTCAGATAGGCCGTTTGGTACGCGATCAAAGCATACGCAGTCGAGTGGCTTTTGTTAAAGCCATATCCTGCGAACTTTAGAATCATCTCCCAGAATTCACGAACCTCCTTTTCGGAGAGCCCTTTCTCGATTGCACCTGATATAAATTTGGCTTCGTTGGCCGAGATCAGCGATTCCTTCTTTTTGCTGATCGCCTTAATACAGGTGTATGCTTTGGCAAGCTCGATGCCTCCGAGCCGGTTCAGAATCCGCATCACTTGCTCTTGGTACACCATCACGCCGTTGGTTTCACCCAAAATCTCTTCCATGATCGGGTGAATGTAGTTCGGCTTTTTGCGACCGTGTTTTACAGCGACGTAGTCGTCAACCATACCACCCTCGAGCGGACCGGGGCGATATAATGCGTTTGTAGCGATAATGTCATGAAACGAGTCAGGTTTCATTCGCTGCAGCAAGTCTCGAATGCCGCCACTTTCTAATTGAAACACGCCTTTCGTCTCACCGCGCTGCAAGAGCGCAAAGGTAGGCTTGTCGTCTAGCGGAAACTTGAGCGGATCGATCCTTTCTCCACGCGTCTGCTCAATGATGTTGACCGCTTTCGAAAGAATCGTGAGGTTGCGCAACCCCAGAAAGTCCATCTTTAGCAGACCGGCCGCTTCCACATCGCCCATCGACCATTGCGTAATGACGTCGTCAGGACCAGTGCCGCGCCCTAACGGAACGTATTCGGTGAGTGGCTTGTCGGCGATAACAACTGCAGCGGCGTGAGTTCCGATGTTGCGAGCCATCCCTTCCAGCTTGATCGCAAAATCAAGCAGCTCGCGAACGTCGCCATCCTTCTCATATAGTGCAGCCAGATCGCCGTTCTGCTCCATCGCGGTCTTGACTGTTATCTTCAGGTCGTCCGGAATCATCTCGGTGATTTCGGCAACGCGGAACAGCGGCATTCCGAGCGCGCGTCCCACATCCTTGATCGCTCCTTTTGCCTTCAGCGTGCCAAAAGTGCCGATCTGAGCGACGTTCTCCGCTCCATACTTATCACGTACGTATTTGATAATGTCGGCACGACGTTCCTGGCAGAAGTCGATATCGATATCGGGCGCCTCCAAGCGGCTTTCATCCAGGAATCGTTCGAACAGCAAGTCGTATTTGATCGGGCAAACGTGCGACATGTACAGTGCATAACACACTAGTGCTCCAACACCACTACCACGAGCTGTCGCTGGTACGTCGATCTCGCGCGAGTAACGGACGAAGTCCCAAACTATCAAGAAATAGTTTGAGAAACCCAGTTTGGCGATAACGCCCAACTCTCGATCCAAGCGATCTTTGACGACTTGGGAAAGTTCGCCTTCTGTCCACATCTCAGGCGTATCAGCGTAGCGTTCACGAAGCCCTAACTCGCAAAGCTCGCGAAGGTAATCATCCGCGGTTCGATTGGGTGGAATCGAATACGAAGGAAAATTTCGCTGCCCCAGATCGAGCTGGATATCAACCGTATTAGCGATCTCTTGCGAGCGTGCAACTGCGTCTTCCATGCCGGGGAAACTTTGATACATTTCCTCTGGACTGCGGAGGAAGAATTGGTCACCTTCCATCTGCATGCGGTTGCGGTCCGTACGGAACTTCCCGGTACTGATGCACAACAATACGTCTTGAACATCGGCGTCTTCTTGGTCAACGTAATGCGCATCGCTAGTCGCAACCACCGGCAACCCCATTTGGTTGGCGACTTCAACGGCTCCCTCCAACTGCTTACGTTGAATCTCCAAGCCGTTATTCATCACTTCAACATAGAAGCGATTCTTAAATACGCGATCGAACCATGCTGCGACGTTCTTCGCTTCGGCAATAGCGCCTTCGACGTTACCATTGCGCAGGATCGCTCGCGAGAATTCGCTGGAGACGCAACCGCTCAAGCAGATAATACCTTCGCTAAACTCTTCCAGGATCTCTTTATCAATACGTGGCTTGAAGTAGAAGCCTTCGAGCGCAGCTTTGGATGCGAGTTTGACCAAGTTCCGAAAACCGGTCGTATTTTGTGCTAGCAGCGTAAGGTGATACGATGCCTCTTTGCTAGAAGATGCATCTTTTTCAAAGCGGCTTTTCGGCGCGACGTAAGCCTCATAGCCAATGATCGGATTGATGCCTCCCTCTTTCGCTTTACGGTAAAACTCGAGCGCACCATGAAGATTGCCGTGGTCCGTCAGCGCCAGAGCGTTCATGCCATGGGATTTAGCGCGACTGACAAGTCGGTTGATGGAACTTGCACCATCCAACAAACTATAGTGGCTGTGGCAATGCAGATGGACAAAGGGGCGTGACGACATGAGGTCTTCAATCCTTGAAAAACATAGCGGCAGAATTGACAGCGGCAGGGAAAATTCCCTCCGACTATCCTGCTTCGCCCGGGTTGCGTAAAACCGTTCGACAAGCACTCATTTGGCGTACCTACGCGCATCGAGCGACCGTCGATTGAAATGCCATCATTTTGCCATTTGCTCTCTCTCCGAGCAATGACAAATCGAACACTCCCCAGCAGCGTTGCCCACTAAACTTGCAGCGATTCTCTAGATTATTCGACGGAAACGGGCAGAATCGATACATGGAAAAAAGATCGTGGTCCTTTTCCCCACTAGCCTCGCCATCGTTACATTAGTCAAGATTTACGACGATCGGCAGCGATGCGACCGCCGCACCTTCGCGATTCATCACTGCTTGCAGGCGAACAGGCCCTCGCCCAAGTTTAACCATCGCGACTTGCGTCTCTGTCTGTCCCTTGCGAATCGTCGCAACTTCCTCCCAGCCGTGACGAATCTGTACGTCTGTTGCAGCAGGTCGTGACAACGCCACAGTAAAGGAACCACCGTCGTTGTATTCCTCGACTTCGCCCGCCGTCAGTTGAAGTCGATCGCTCTCTGGACCAAATTGCAACCATATTGATTTCTCGGAACGGACTCGCATATGATCTGTCGATTGCGCGATGACACGAATGTTGTAAGCCCCTAACAGATTCTTATCATTGGGATCGATCCGAGCGGCCAAGCTACCATCGCCCGCGGCCTTCGCAACGCCATCGATAAGAAACATGAAAGAGTTGCTCGCCGTTGGAGTAAGCGGCTTTTGTTCCGAAGCAACACGAATCGTCGATAGACGACTGACGACCTCGCCATCTTTTACGCCTGAGATTGTGAAGGCAGGTGGCGTTGCCCAAGGTTGGCAAAGCGGATCACCGATGATGAGCATCTGGTAAGGCCCCATCAAACTCTGATAGAACGCTTCTGCTAAAGTGGCCCCCCGAGCATAGGTTTCATGAATGAACGGCAGCGGAAACTTTTGCTGGAGCGAGTAAGGCTCCGTCACCGCCCCGCTGCTCCCAGCAGCTCCATATCTTAAACATTCGGTCAGTTTAGTCTGCCCCGGCGCGTCCATCAGCCCTCCGGTGCTTGTCAAGTTATCGACGATCGCCCCAGGCAGCAATTTCGAGCCCGATGTACTCCAAGCAAATACTGGCGTTCCCATCGTAACGCCCAAACAGTCATCCTTGCGCACAGGTAAAACGCTCGAGATCTTCTCGCCGACAAACCCGTGTTGCTTCAGTTTTTCAATCGCCAAATCGAATAGCGGCTCGCGGCATTTCGTACGGACATCGCTCGTCGACGTAAAGTAAAAAGTGCCAGAAGGGTTCGTATAGTCCGCTTCCTTCGCAAGCTTCAAGCAATCAATCGCTTCGTCTAGCTTGTTTCCAACAGGCGAAGTCGATGCCAAAACGATCGACAGGAGATACCGTACACCTGCTGCAGGGTTGCGGGATTCAATGCCATTGGGAGTATAATGCAGCCTCGCATCGAAGCCGCGCGGCTCGGTCCAATCAGGAGGCATATTACCCGCAGCGATCAATAGCGTTTGAAAGCGACTTTCGGTCCTGATCGTTGCGAAGGCTGGGTTGTCTCGTAAGATTTTCCCATACTGCCAACCGTTTTCAACGGCGCGTTCAAGATAGTCTAAGGCTTCAGTTCTCTTGTCAGCTTCGATAGCAAGTTCCGCCAAACGTATCCACGCCGCAGTTTGGTATGGATGCGTCTCTACATATTTCTTTAGAAACTCTTCGTCAACATCTTTGATCGTGCTACCAGTATTAGACCCTGAGTCGCCTTCGGAATCGCTATCGGTATCCTTCAAGCTGGCTTGTTCTTCCGCTGAAATGGGAAGCTGCAACGTTTGAATTACTGGCAGTCTCGTGTAGTAGTTGTTGTAAAGTGATATCGGAGTTGCGCCCTCGGCCTGAACTATTTGATAGAGGTACGTTGCCGAATTCAGACTGGCGACAGAAGTCAGGTATTGGGCCATAGGCGAAGAATCCTTGGGCACACCGGGAAAGGTGATGCGTGTAGGGATCTCGCAACTGTAGGCGATACCTTGAACATGAGGCGTCAGCCCCCGCTGCTCGATCGCCGCAAGCACGGGCGTGAGGATCAGCGTTTTAAATTCAGAATGGTTGATTGTCTCTTTTGATGGCAACCCGCGCAACACGATGACGTTGCGTGCCGGAATATTCCTCAGCTCAACGTAATGATTGGCAATCGTTTTCGAATTCAGAGAATCGCCATTAACAACAATGACCCAGTTAGCAGGTGTCGCTCCGGCGATGGCGCTTCGAGCTCCGGAGCCGATCAAGCAGAACTGCAGCGTTATCGCAACGAGCCACATCCAGCCAAATCGGCCGCGAATCGTCGATTGCAAAGCTGCTTGGCAGGCGCAAAACCTGTTACCACACGCGATAGAAGTCTTGTTTCCCATCACAACGATACGCTCCTCTTCCGTCCAGGTTGTCGCAAATCTGTGAGAATCTGCTCGATAAGTGCTCGTTTTCTCGTTCGTGAGGTTAGTAGTTTACGATTGAATGTGCACCCCCACTAGGAGACGAACGAGTGTGCGTTAAATTAGAGCTTGAAAGTCCCTTCATTGAAACTCGTACTCGCTTGAAAAGGCATATAAGAAATGGCTCAGCTGAGCATCCGTAAAGACGCATGTGAACTTGATTTCTTGTCCCTTGGTGCAGTCGTCCATCGCTTAGACCCAGGCATTTTGCCGTTCCGCAAGGCTCAACAACTGGATATCCATGTATCTGGTGGCGAGTATAACGTCGCGGCCAATCTATCCGACTGCTTTGGTTTGCAGACCGGCGTGGCGACTGCGATGGTCAACTATCCGATTGGTGAACTGGTCCAAGGTCGTATTCGACAAATGGGTGTTCGCACTTTTTATAAGATGTTCGAACACAATGGCGTCAACGGTCCTAACATCGCCACCGTCTACAGCGACCGCGGCGCTGGGGTTCGTCCACCTGTCGTATTTTACAATCGCGCCAATGAAGCAGGTGGCATGTTGAAGCCCGGCGACTTTGATTGGAAGAAAATTTTCGCTGCGGGTGTCCGTTGGTTTCACAGCGGCGGAATCTTTGCCGCCCTTTCACCAACGACTTCAGACTTGATCGTGGAAGGCATGAAGGCTGCCAAAGCTGCCGGGGCCGTCACGTCATTCGACTTGAACTACCGTGCAAAACTTTGGTCTGCAATTGGCGACCCTGCGAAAGTTCAAGGGATGATCGCCAAGATCGTCGAAAACGTGGACTTTCTAGTCGGCAACGAAGAAGACCTGCAAAAGGGACTTGGGATTGAAGGCCAAGATGTCGAGAAGAGTTCGGACCTCGATCCTGATTCGTTCTTTCAGATGATCGAAAAAGCGGTCAAGAAGTTCCCTAACGTCAAGATGGTTGCGACGACTCTTCGCGAAGTCAAAACGACGAATCGGCACGAGTGGGCAGCGGTCCTGTGGTACGACGGTCAACGCTATGTGAGCCCGACAATGCAGCTCGATGTGATCGATCGTATCGGTGGCGGCGACGGCTTCGCTGCCGGATTGATCTACGGCATGCTGGCCGGCAAAGAACCTGAGCAAGCCTTACGTTTAGGCTGGGCGCATGGTGCCTTGCTGACGACCTTCCCTGGCGACGTTACCATGGCAAAACTGCCAGAAGTAGAAGCGCTTGCCAAGGGTGGGTCCGCTCGCGTGCAACGCTAGTTTGCAGAGCGTCAACGCTTTCGCGAGGGATAGTACGCTGTCCCTCGCTTATCGCTTACTCAAACTTCTCAAGTAAGCGAACAAGTCTGCAACTTCTTGATCTTGCAACGCTTCGAGAATTCCTTCCGGCATAATCGAACTCGTGCTGAATCCACCTTGTTCGATATCCCTCATCTCAAGTCGGACATCGGCAGTATTAGGCTGACGTATCACAAGTGAAGCGTCATCCTGCGAAACCAACAAGCCTTGGATGATCTGCCCATCCTTTGTCAGCACGCGATAGCTTCGATACCCTCCTTCCATTGCCGCGTTAGGGGTAAGGATATTTCGCAGTAAAGCTTCTGTGCCAGTGAGCCCGACACCGTCCAAAGGCGGCCCAATCTTGGCTCCTTGATTAGCAATCTGATGGCAGATTTTGCATTTCGCTTCGAAGATCGCTTGCCCCGGCAGGACATTTCCCTCACCGCCTGCAAGCCTACGATACTTGGCGAATTTTTCATCGCGTGAGGCGGCTTGTTGCGAACTAATCAGCGTTGGGGCGTCTAAAGTTAGCGTCACCTGCGCACCTTGAAGCACGGCCCCCCATTCTTCTCCACTATAACTTGCTACCAGATTCACCAGCTGTGCTTCACCCGCAAACGTGCGATCGAAGCTAGCTCGCACCTCATCTGCAGATCTCGCATTGTCCCAACGACGCACCTCAGCGATATCCGCAGCCGTGCCAGCATGGCCCGATGTACTGTAGCCAATTCGGACAGCATTGAGGTCCTCAAGATATGGCGTGGTACTTTGAGCGTCTTGCTCGCCGTTGATATAGATACGAAAGATGCCGTGCTCATCGCGCGTGACTGCAAAGTGCATCCAGTTGTCAGGAGAGGCCGGCGTTTTCGCGATCACTATATCGTTCTGGCCATTACCCAACCATACGCGAAGATGTCCGTCGTAAAAGTTGACGTCAATCAATCTGTCGGCGGCAAACAAACTATCCTCATTTCCAATGCCGGGTGCAAGTTTCACCCACGCTTCGACGGTGAACGGCCCTTTAAGATCAACTGGCTCAAGCCCAGCGCCGCGAGTGCCGTTAAGTTGCAAGACATGCTTCAGTTGAGCTGCGGATTGCTTCCAGACGCGATCCATGGTCGGATCATCTTGCAAGAGCAAACGCATCTTACCAAGCAAAGCACCAGAGACAATTCCGCTATCGATATCGCCTTCGTCAATCGCCGCCGCTAGCGCACTCGCTCCACTTCTGCTGCTTGCCAAGCGGTCCAGAACTTTATCTCGTTGGTTGAAAGGAATGTACTCAAGCAGCTCGAGCACCGCCGAAGGTGACGCGTCAACAGTCGAAACTGCAATTGCCTCCAGTACGTCGAGCCGCAAACCGACGTCCGAGCCTTGCTGCTGCACGATCGTAGCTAGCAGCGAAGCATCCGCCGTCCCCAACTCGCGTAGGACGCGCATTGCGCTCCGCCGCCCGTCGAGATTTTCTTCTACGTTCAGTGCCAGATCATGCATACGGCCAGTAAACGATTTTAGCGAGAATGCACCTGCGACCTCCATCGCCAACTGACGGCTATCGCTCGTCGGCTCGTTGTCCCACAGGTTGATCGCCGCTTCGTCTACGAGATCTGAAACATCCGCTGCGTTCACTTGGACTCGAAATCGTAACAACGCCTGCAACGTGGATTGCCTCGTAGTCGTGTTCATAGCAGCACTTCGCACAGCCTTTAACACTTGCGGATCATCGAGATGACTAACCAGCACCCGAAGCTCTTCCTCTTGCAGCGGTCGCCCCAGTTGCGTTATCAACGGGGCCAGCGAAGCAGCAGCGCGTTCTTCGTCGAGCGACAATGCGGCTAATATGCGATTCTCAAGGGGAAGTGAGGCCGCTACATCTGATGCCAACACACCAGCGACTAGAGCAGAATGCTTTTCCATCGCCCAACGCGCTTGAAATCGTTCAAAATCGCGGTCGTACCGATCCCACACATCAACTTCATCCGAGGCCAGCTTCTCTCTGCCAAGCTTCATCATGGCCAAGATCACTGACTGATTAACATCCTTCGCCTGACGAAGCGCATGCCCAACACTCGCTCGCACACGGGGCGAATCGTCGTTGAGCAGCTTGCTAAGGTTCGTGCCAAGTTCATCTGCGTTGAGTACCGTGGGCGAAATTCGCACC
This sequence comes from Njordella aestuarii, assembly GCF_056494165.1. Taxonomy (NCBI): domain Bacteria; kingdom Pseudomonadati; phylum Planctomycetota; class Planctomycetia; order Pirellulales; family Pirellulaceae; genus Njordella; species Njordella aestuarii. The sequence continues at coordinate 2,745,431 of NZ_CM151397.1, read as the reverse complement.
GCTTCGTAACGAATCGTCGCCTGCTGGGATGTGAAAAGTTCTAACAGCAGGCTAGAGCTTACTGCCCTGAGACCTTCAAGCGCCCAGAGTGCCGCAAGTCGCCGTGGTGTCGCCCCGTTCGGATCTCGCACAATGGCGGTTAACTCAGGGACAGCGGATTGCATATCTCGATCGACGATCTCTTGCCAAGCAAACTCGTTGATCCGATGATTTGCATTGCCCAAATAAGATAACAGTTCACGATCCGGCAACTTTGCCAACTGCGGCGCGTGAGTTCGTGGTTCTTGTTCGCAACGAATACGCCAGATACGTCCTGACGTTTTATCACGCTCCGGAAAGTTACGAGGCACTTCATTATGCGAGATAATCTTGTTGTACCAGTCGACAACGTAAAGGGAACCATCGGGGCCAAAGCTGATCGCGACTGGACGAAATCTTGAATCCGCCGATACAAGGAAGTCATCCATTTTGGAATAACGATAACGCTTGCCATCAAATGTGGCAGCAATCCGTTGAATGGTACTCGTTATCGGATTGGCAACGTAGAACACCCTGGGAGACCGGTCCCGAGCACGCGGTTCCTCCGGAGTCGAAGTTTGGCTCCATGGAGTGTCATCTGCCGCAAGCGTCAATCCGCTCAGTCCCGTGCCCCCCATCTGCGGCGGTCCAAGCGGCGGCGGCATAAGGGGCTGATAAGAACGCAGCAGATCCGATGATCCCGTCGCGTAGTAGCCACCCGGTTCAAACGGAATAATCGGATAACCAATGTCGTTTGCCTCTTGGATCCAAATCTCTCCATCGGGTGAAATCGTGAGCCCCCAGATGTTGTTCGGGCCTGCGGTCAGAAGTTCAAACGAAGTTCCGTCGGGTGCGAACCTCGCCAACTTGCAATGATCGAAAGGGATCTCCACACGTCCATCCGCAAAGGGAATTTTACCAGGACGTTGCACACGAGACGAATTGAACAACCCCTGCGCAGTTAAGATCGTACCATCTGGGGTGCGCGTAAACTGATGAGGGAACAAGTGTGAGTCTTGAGTTCCAAAGCCGGTTAAGATGACCGAATGTTGATTCGCGCGACCGTCGTTGTCGGTGTCCTCGTAAAAGCGTATGTCGGCCCCATACTGGACGAATGCGCCATTGCGATACGGTAGGACGCCCAGCGGCATAACAAGACCATCGGCAAAGACACTGACTCTTGGATTGTCCGACTCGGGGCGGTCGATAACGATCACTTTATCTTGACCGCCTCGCTCAAAAAGCGCCCGCGATGCTTCCGGCGACTCATTAGCATCGACCGGGTACTCCATCGCCGTTGTCGTCCAAAGCCGCCCGAGCGAATCAAACGACAGCGCGACGAACTTCCCGTAGTCTTCTGTTTCAGCCGCAACAAGCTCTGCGGTGAAACCATCCGGCAAACTGAACGACAACTGTTCGTCTTGCCAATCCAATGGTAAGGCTTGTGAATGCTTCCACTTGGATGTCCCGGCTATTTCAGGTAAACGCCGAAGCATCACGTCCTTGATTTGTACCAATGCCTTGCCGCCGCCGTGAACTTGAAACCCGATTTGACCGTCTAACGGAATCGAGCGATCTTTTTCGGTGTAATCTAGTGCCTCAACTCCGTTAATCCAAGTTTGCAAGCGTGGCCCATTCGCTAAAATCCGGTACTCGTTCCAATCATTTGGCTTAATCGATTCGTTGACTGCCTTCAGATCGCGAGCTTCGCCAATAACTTGATTTCGCCGCGATTCGTCGTAAAGCTTACCCCACCAACCGTCCCCCGCGTCGACTTGGTAGCCTTGCATTTCGCTGTTGTCAGGAACGCGGATGCTTCGAATCTGGATTCCTGAATTAATAAACCCTTCCGTACCTTGGATGCGAATCTTCAGAACCATTTCGAAATTGGTGAAATGTTCTTTGGTGGCAATGAAAGTATTGTATGGAACAGTCTCGTCGAGTGATCCACCGATGATCATCCCGTCCTCGATGCGCCACCACTTTGACTCTTCAGGGCGAACATCCCAGGCTGCGATGTCACGCATCACAACCTCCACCAATGCAGCATCTTGTGCACATGCAATGGTCGAAGCGAAAGTAATGCATAACGCGAGGTTCCATGCGTGACACATCGAAATGAAACAAGATTTGTAGAACATGGCGAGCTTCTAGAAAGGCAGGTAGGAAGCGGATGTGAGGCGGGGAGATCGCGAGCGGTTAGCCGAAAGGCAGGAAGTTCAACAGTTAAAGTCGAAAACTACGACACGCTCCAAACAAGGTACGACGATCAGTTTTACGCGTTCGTGCTCTGGGTGCGGCAAGTATGCGTCACGTGCTTCGGGGCTTTCAAATGTCATGATAAATCCATGCGTAAAGCCATCGTTCATGCCTTCCGAGCTATCGTAGGGTCCATGCAGCATTTCAAGTAGACCAGGAATTTTTCCTACCATGCCACACATTTCACGAAAACACTGTTCGATTTGTGGTTGGGTAATGTCGGGCTTAAAGCGAAATACACCAAAGTGTTTGACTTGTGGCATTCATGATCTCCGAAAGGAAACAATTTGAATCATTGGACAAGACCATGACTCGGGGCAATATTTTTGTTCTTACGATGCCTATCGATGTTGTTCAACAAGGCAGTCACGCACGCCTTTGCAAAGGCTTCATCGTTAATATTGGCATCGACCGATTCAACTGGGATGTTGTCGTTGAGGTTGTGCCGTATCGACTCAAACAGAGCTTCATCAGCGACGGGGTCGTAGAATGGCCCTCCCTTGGCACTGATCACGCTGACACCTTGGAGAGGGAGAAGAACTGTGGTCGGCGCTGAGTAGCGGTTGATTTTTTCTGCGACCATCTTGCCGAGCGATTCACATTCGTCGCTATTCGTACGCAGTAATGTCACTTGCGGGTTGTGCACATAAAGATTTCGTCCTTTAAATTTTGCAGCGATCGTCTCAGGCTCACCGAAATTTACCATATCCAAACAGCCTGGCGCAACAACCGAGGGCACTCGTGCAGTCCCCGTCGCATTCAAACGATCGGGGCCCGCTGACAGCACGCCTCCAACAAGCTCATCGGCCAGCTCAGTTGTTGTGACGTCCAGCACCCCCGATACCATACCGCTCTCGATCAACGATTCCATCGCTCGACCGCCTGTTCCGGTCGCATGAAAAACCAGGACTTCGTATCCAGCTTCTTCTAATAAGCCTTTGGCAATATTGATGCACTGCGTCGTGTTACCAAACATGCTAGCCACAATCAACGGTCGGTCGTTGGCCGTATCAATTTCCGCTTCGACCATGCCGCATATCGCAGCGGCAGCACGCGTGAAGATTGTCTTGGAGATGCGATTGAGGCCGTTGACGTCGACGATACTAGGCATCATCGCGATGTCTTTTGTGCCGAGGTAATGAGCTGTATTGCCACTGGCCAAAGTCGAAACTAGCAGTTTTGGAAAGCCGATCGGCATCGCTCGCATAACCGCCGAAGCAATCGCAGTGCCTCCGCCGCCTCCCAGCGAAATGATACCATCGATCTTCCCATCAATCCGCAAAGATTCAACAAAAGCCGGAGCAGACTTCGCCATGGCCGAAACGCATTCACCGCGATCAGCTCGCTCCATCAAGCTCTTTAAGTCCATGTGAGTCGCCGCGGCGAGCGATTCTCGTGTTACGTCTGGTGTAATGGTTGGAGGCCCGCCAGTGCCGACATCGATTAACAAAGCGTTATGGCCACGCAGCTTGATTCGCTCGGCGACAAACGCGTGTTCCTCGCCCTTCGTATCGAAAGTTCCCAACACAGCAATGGTCGACATTGATCGTAACTTTCATTGAATTTGTGAGCGTTTGGACGTCAACTTTGCAGACATTTCGCTAGTACTTCCGCTCAACTGGAATGCGTTTGAATTCTTTCGTCAAATTCAACAAAGCACCTTCAAAAGCGAGTCGCTCTAGACTACTAGCACCGACAAATCCGACAGCGTCCGTACGCTCGTTGATGTACGCTGCATCGGCGGGAGTCGCGATCGGGCCGCCGTGCGACAAGCAAATCACATCCGGTCGCACGCTGTGTGCCGCGGCGACGACCGCTTGTGTCTTGGCCGCCGCTTCGTTCAAACTGCAAGCAGCGTTGGTGACGCCGATCGATCCGCCAATGGTTGTTCCAACGTGCGCAATAACGACATCGGCTCCCGCCTCAGCCATTGCCATTGCTTCCGCCGGAGTTGCCACATAGACAATCGAAAATAGATCCATTTTGTTAGCAAGCGCGACCATTTCGACTTCCTTGTTGAAACTCATACCAGTTTCTTCAAGGATCTGCCGGAAGTTTCCATCGATGATCGAGTGCGTGGGGAAGTTATTTACGCCCGAGAATCCCATATCTTTGACTTGCAACAACCAATGCCACATGCGACGACGCGGGTCAGTTGCATGCACACCGCAAATGACCGGCACATCCTTAACAACAGGAAGCACTTCAAATTCGCCAATCTCCATGGCGACTGCGTTTGCGTCGCAATAGGCCATCAAACCGGCAGTCGAACCGTGCCCGGCCATGCGAAAACGTCCCGAGTTGTAGATGATGATGAGATCTATGCCACCTTCTTCCAGAAATTTGGCGCTGATTCCAGTCCCCGCACCGGCGGCGATGATCGGTTCGCCTCGGTCGAGTGTTGCTCTCAAGCGAGCGAGAATTTCATCACGAGTGTATGGATTACCAGTTCCAGTCCAAGGGTTGGGCATTCGAATTCCAGATGGTTATGAGTTGGGAGGTGGGGATCATTTCGCCATTAGGTCTTCCCAGTAACGAAATGACAATCAGCTCTGGCTGCAAGTAGCCACGAACAATGAGGGCCAAAGTATGCGTCAGGAGTCAGCAAGGCGAAACTACAATTGAGTCGTGCCGCTTGGCTGCAAAAACAGCGTGCTGCCCCCAGCGATTATTCGCAAACAGACAGCTCAACAAAGGTACTGTGCAGCGAATATTATCGTCAAACGTCCATATTATGCACAGAGGGCGTCAGCTTTACCATCACGCCACTACAAGATTCCATTCTGCGACGAAGAAGTCAAACGCGAGGCGACTTGAATAGAGAGCGGCGTTCTTCCGCACGCTGAGCGAAACACAACGCAAGTCAAGTTGCGACGAGACCAGCTTGTTACTTCGTTTCGGTGTTCGAGAATTGCGAATTAAATTCGTCTGGATCAAATGGATCCTTTTTCTCCGCTCGATTCTTTTCGATCTCTTCCATTCGCGAAATTGCTTTCGCTAGTGATTCGATCTCATTGCCAGCAAGCATCGGCTGATTGGGTGACAACGGTTGGCCAGCTCTGCGCGGAGTGCTTTCAAGCGACATTGGTTCGCGAAACGTTGGCGCGACAAAGGAGGCGGGCTGGTTCGAGGATGATGCAATAGAGCCGGAACCATCAATTGGTGAATTGGACCAGAAGTGTGGTGCTGATGCAATTCGAGAGCTGGTTGCAAGCTCACTGGAATTCAGCTCGGGCGCACTGTTGGCTCGTGCAATCCAGAGTCGAAGCTGTTCAATATAGCGCTGGTGCTGCACATTCGTGACATCTAGCGGGTCGTTGATCAGCTGCCCATGTGCAGCAACGGACTTCGTAAACAAAGGATGATTTTCCGGGGACGAATCTGCAGCACCTTTATGATGCATAATGTATGTAGAAAACGTCTGCAGGTTTTGCTTCATCGCCACCCGCAGATCCATATTACGACTGTCCAGCAAGTTGAAACGCGTCGATCCAAAAGCTCCATGACAAGCTGCTCTGGCACAACTGTTTGATAAAACTGGTTGAATGTCATGTGCAAAAATGTTCTGATCATTGGCACTCAGCCGGACGATTGCCGCCGCTTTGGAACTTGCCAAGCTCGATCGCTCTTCGTCTGTCATGCCTGCCTGATTGCCAGCCGCAGCTTGCTCCGGCGAATTGGCATCAGCTGATTCAGCACCAGCTTTCTCCGGCGCATCCGGCGGAAGAACACCCGCCGCAGTTAGCGCTTCGCGAAAGCTCGGTTCAGCTAATATCGCCACACGCAGTTCCGTATCGAACTGCTTAAACTCAGGTCGGTCTGGTATCTCTGTTTTTAGATGTTGATAATGCGACATAGCTGCATCAAACAGTTTATTTTTCAAACACCAACGCGCGAGCTGAAAATGGTCGCCAACCGTCCAGCGCTTTACGCTCCGGAACTGATGATTGTAAACGTCATTAAGGTTGACACCTACGTAAGCCACTTGAGCAGATGGCAGCGATACCGACCCTGTATCATCAAGCAGAATCTGAAGAGTGTTATCAAACGAGCGAACATCACCTTTGATGACTTCGCCATTCTTCAGCAGTACTACCCCAGGACCATTTCGAAAATAGCGATTCTCGGTGGGCTCTTGCGAACGCACTTGCGGATGGATAAAGCAACTGGCTAACAGGACGAGCAAGAAATTGCGCACGAGTGTCGAAGGGCAGGATAGCTGCTTGACGTTACCGCCCGGGCGAGCCGCAATGGACTGTTTTTTGAGGTGCATCGGTCAATCAACCGTCAAGAGAATATAGTTATGACGGCATTTCATTACTTCACCACGCCATCGTAAGTCAATATTAATGTCGGAAAACCAATGCGCCTGGCTATGCTTGCAAAACAACTTCGATGCTACGTCCGACTTGACTTAAGCTCTGCGATTCAGCTAAGAAATGATGGCACTTACCAACGCAGCGTCATGAGTTTTGCCATGCCCGTCCCCAGGAAAATTATTGTCAACCGCCGTGGCCGTTTTATGCTGCTCGGACTAGCTCTCGCATGCGCCTACGCGAGCGGCTGCGCTCATTGGTATCCAAACTTGGATGGAAAGACGCCTGACCCTGTCAAGCAAAATTTGACCGCAACGCCTGATGGACACATCGCGCTCCAGACAATCTTTTTGCGTTTGGAGGCTGAAGATCGAATGGTGCTTGAACAGCTCTGGCCGCAACTGGACGAGCTTTCGATTGATTACGACTTACGAAAAGAGCTCGACGCCAACGGCATACGCTGCGGCACGGTGAATGGTGACATTCCCATTCCGATGCAGCGTTGGATCGAGCGGATTGAAACAAAGCTTTCTGATGATCCCTTGGAGACGGCTGGTTTGGTGGCCGACGTTCGATCGTATTCCCAAAACTTCTTCTGTAAGAGTGGTTCGCAAAAGGACCTCTATGTAAAACCGATGCGCTCCGGAAGCTTGGTGATGATGCATCATGAGCAAGGTGGTAAAGGGCAGACCTACGAAGATCCTGCGTTACTCTTTAAGTTGCGTGGTGATCTCAAGGAAAACGGAGCAATTGGACTTCAGATAGAACCGGTCATTGAGCACGGCCAGTATAAGAACATGGTGACAGGGCAAGATTTTGCGCTCCGACGTGAAGTGCGCCGCGAGACCAAATACTGGCCGAATCTTCGAATTCAGCGCAGCTTGCGGGCGGGTCAAATCTTGGTTCTCAGCAGCACGTCGACGCCGCGGGCGCTTGGTGAGCACTTTTTTATGACCGACAAAACTGATGGCAGCAAATCGCAACTAGTGCTCCTCGTGCGAATCGATAAAAAACCGACCGACGCCGCATTTGCCGCGAAGTGAGCGGCGGCTTCTGGCAAAAATCCTATATTCGGCCAAGGAAATCGAAAATCGCACCGATGTGTCGCCGACTAAACTTCTGGGAAGCGTTGGAACAAGCTAGAATTGCCAAGCATGAATGACACGCTCAACTCTTCAGTTTCCGCTTTGCAAGTCCATTCGCTTTGATAGACCCCGCGATCTTACAACAGCTTGACAAAGTCCTTTCGACATCGTCAGTTCCGAATGGTTGCACCGCTCTGGCTTCCGATCCAGATCAGGGGCTTTCGTTTTGGGATTCATTGGACCATGCTTCCCAAGCCGACAAACTGCAAACAGAATTTCTGGCCACAGGCGATCGTTCGACGGCGGAACTTGTGGAGAATTTGAAAGCCGATGTAGTTCGACTCCATACGCTTTCCAACACCAAGCCTTGCCCAATCGTCGCTGTATGCGGCATGTTGAACTCCGGTAAAAGTAGCCTGATCGCAGGATTTCTTTCGAGCACCGGTCGACGACGCGTCCTCATAGGTCGTGGCAATGAATCAGGGACGCATCGCTTCGTCGTCTGGCTCCCGGAATCGTGGAGAACAAACAACTTGCTCTGGGAAGCGGCACTCAAACAAATCCAAGAAGCATTCGGTTGCTCAGGAGAAATGCTGAGCGATGATGTCGACCAAGCTCATCGCCAGTACAACGGCTTGCCCCTTTTGGAATCTAAGCCAACGGACGAAGCACTGCCGACACCCTCTATCGATGCTAAACAACGACAGTCGGCCTCGGTGCACAATCGATCTCGCGATGAATTGTTCCGAGTACCGCTAGTCGCTACCGATCCACAACTCGACGAGCTATCGATCGGCTTGATGGATTGCCCAGACGTTCAAAGTGGAACGCTCTCGGGAGCATATAGTGACATTTTGGAAAATGCCGACGTCCCGGCACACTCTGCACAAGCATCGTTCGCGCAGCGGATCGCTGCCGTTGCCGACTATCGCCAAAAGACGCTGTACAGTGGCCTCAGAATCGCCTCCTGTATGATCTTGGTGGTTCAATCGAACTCTATTCGCGACTCGTTGATGCGACAACTGATAGGGGGAGTGCGTCAAGTCTTACCGAATGTTCGCTGTTACTTGGGAATCAATCAAGTACCAAAGCGATACTCGGTCGCCGAAATTGCAGCCGAGATCAACCTCCATTTTCGCCAGCACAAATTGGATGGTGCGTACATGGCCTATGATTTTCGCGGTCCCAATAGCGATCAAACCTTACCCGCTGCGCCACTCCAATGGCAAGAAGCCGCAAACGAGTCAGCCGAGTATGAATCGCTACCGATTTTCTTTGCCGTGAGAAACCCGGCTCCTGCGCAAGTCTCGGCAAAGCTTGCTGAAGAAGACTACCTGCTTTCGATCGGCAGCCAATTGGATGCTGGGCAGATGGCTATCGATGTCGTCAATTCAACACTCTCCCGGGCGACAAGCCGACTTCAAGAAAGCCGGTCGCTTCTTGATAAGTACATTGCTACAGAAGCCGCACGAACGCAGCGACTGCATCAAGTCTTTGCTGAATCGCTACTTAGGTTTGCCGCCAATGGTTCCGCCAAGGAAGGTACGGTTCGCTTACAGCTATCCGAAGAGATCATTCTGCAAATGCAGGCGTCTCTGGAACGGACGGCTCCCTGGTGGGCGAAACCCTCGCGTGTTATTAGTCGTTGGTCGGTAAGTCTCGGGCAATCCGCGAAAGAGCTAACTGATAAAATCCCTGGCGTCCCGGCCCTCGGTCGTGGAATGCAGCAAGCAGCTCAGTGGGTTCGCACCAAGTTTCATAAGGGCGAGGGCGGCGCGATCATGACCGCCGAACAACTTGCTCAAGCCATCCGTCGATGCGATCGCAAGGGAGACCTACCACCTGCACCGAACTCAATTGAGGATGATCAAGTTGTTCTCACGGCAAATCGCGTTATCGATCGATTTCAAAAGGAATCGCATGCCCGCTTGCCTGACGACCAGCTTGATCGCTTTACAGGCATGATCTGGCAACAGATGTCTTGGAGGCAAAAGTTTGTTACTGGAGTTGCACCGGCAACTTTGATCTTCGCGCCGTTGGTAGCTGTGATCACCGTCCCGTTTGACTTCGGCACATCCCATGTCTTAGTTTTTGCCACTGTGAAAGAGTTACTGTTGGCTGGCGTTGCCAGTGCGGGCATGCTCTTGATACAAGGTGACCAGTTCCCCGAAATTGCGGAAGGTGAAGCAGCCTGGAAACAGCTTAGCGACCTGTTTGCAATCACCTGCGATGAATTCGGGCGCACACGTCCCGAAACTAAACAGTTACCAGTCCTGACCGTTCATAACGCACGCAAGCCGCTTCTACCTTCGGCGACGCACAGATCAAACGCGATGCAGAGCCCGCTCGCTCCGTCGCTGATATATCAGCAAACTTTCCCTGCAAAACTAGATGAACTGATTGTTCTCTTAGAGAAGATGGAAAACGAGCTGTGAAGCACTGTCGGACGCTGCCTGCTTATCTAAACTCGACGGAAACTAGATCGAGTAAAATCACTTATGTCACTTAATTTCGAACAGCAACATACGATCGAACTGTGAATCCTAACAAACAACGCGTTCGTAGCGATCATTTTGATCAAGAGTCTTTTGACCGGCTTGCCGACCGCATAAAATCCGCAGCAACGTCGCTCTTGGGCAATCATCCTGTGCGTAGCGATATCCTGCGCACTTGCGACGACTATTCGCAGCGATGTGAACAAGCTTCGGCGACACGCAACCTGAACGTACCCGTACTGGCGGTACTGGGGCTAAAAGGCCAAGGCAAATCATGGTGCGTGCGCGCCATGATTCATGATGATTCGACCAGATCGCTCGTGCCCAGTGGAGTTCTATCGCGGGAGGCAACCACGAAGCTCTATTGGGTGGGCCCAGAATCACCCGACGAACTTGACTCAACACGCGAGGTTTATCTACACGTCGATTCTTCGCTACTCCTCGACCTCGACTTTCCCTACGTTTTGCTCGACACGCCTGGCACGACCGACGCAGACGAAGTCGCATCGCAGATCGCGTCGTCCGCTGTTTCCATTGCACCCGTCGCACTCATGGTAACTCGCCAAGACCAGATGCGAAGCGCCGCCGTAAGCATGCTGGCACATCACGCAGAGGGAGCCATTGTTGTGCCAGTAATCACGGCAATTAGCAGTCGCCAACTTCGTCAAAGCCAGGCGTCATTACCTCCAGCCAAAGAGGAACTGGCGATCTCAGAAGAAACACAACACCAAGTTACACAGTGGACCACGATGCTTCGTCAGTCTGCAAATGATACGACTTGGATCACTCCAATCTACGTCGAAGATTTCGAAGAGTCCGGCGATGAACAGTTGGCAATGGAACGTTTGCAGTTGAGCATTCAAAATCGACTAGCAAAATTAAATGTCGGCGTGATTCAGCAGTCTCGTCATCGTAGAATTGTCGCGATTCAAGATCAAATGCGAGTTCATGTTGGTCAGGTAGTGGCCGATAAAATGCCTGACCTCGCCGATGCGGTAATCGAATTGCGACAGCAGGCTGACAAAATCCCGACGCAGACGATCGAATCGATCCTAGGAAGCCCTCTGATGCTCCGCGTTGCAGTGCGAAACCAATTGCGAACTCGATGGATCTCCGATACACCGGTCCTATACTTTCCTTACCGAACAGTTCTCTCGTTACTGTCGTTAACGCATGGCGCATGGGATCGCGTGGTTCTTGCCTTGACAGGTTCCTTGCCGTCCTTGTTTGGCAGTCTGACTGCCTGGACACGAAACGTTTCCCAGTCGCGAAAGCTTCAAGCGGAGATTAAGGAAGGCTTGCAGCAGCGAATTGACGCTCAAGTCAGCGGGTTGTTACAGCCAATCCACGAACGATTCCGACACAGCCTCAGGAGCATTCGAGCGCGCGGCGGCTCGCAGGTCGATTCACAGCATGATTCGCACACTACCATTCGTTTGACTGGAGTTGACCAACTCCAGATTCGTTCGACTGAGATTTTTGAGACCGAGCTTGAGTCGGCAAAGACGAAAACGTTTCCGATTCACGTGGCCGCGTTAACGGGTACACTTATCTTTTGGCTACTCTTTGCAGGTCCAATCGTCTCAATTTATCGAGACTATCTGGCGGCAAGTTATGATGCGCTAACGTCGGCCCAGAAAACCATCGGCGAGTTCCCAACCCCGCCAGCTTCGCTAATATTTACCAGCATCCTACTTTCTGCACTTCCCTTAGTGATTTACTGCATGTTCGTCATGACCGGTTTCTTGCGGGGCAAGCGAATCTCGGTTATTGCAGATCGTATCCTCACACGTCACCACCAGCTGATCCAGTCGTTGCGTTCTCAAGGTCTGCTGCAGTTAAATATTGTCGACGACGAACTCCGGGATGCGCAGTTCTTGGTAGATTTGGAATCTGATAAGGATCGTATTAAAATTTGAACGGCCAAATCACCTTCGTGTTACAAATTTTGACGATGCGAGCATTGCTGCCTCGATTATGAATTCCAATTATTCCGTAACACTTACCTCGAATGCAGCCGCCGCAGTCGCAGTCGTACAAGTGGCTGGCCCCGAAGCGTGGACTGCGATCAAGCACTCATGGAAGTCGGCTTCCGATTTCGCGAACTTGCCATTGAATCGAATTTGCTTCGGACGCTGGCGATCCGATGCCAACAGTGATTCACCAGACGTCGGCGAAGATGTGGTCGTCTGTCGCGTCGCTGATGAAGTCTTCGAAATCCATTGTCACGGCGGCTCTGCGGCTCAAGCAAACATCCGCGCAGATTTATCGCGTGCCGGGGTCGTCGCGATTGAGACAACCGAACTACATTCAGATCGCGGCGATAGCATTGCTCAGGCGGCCTTCGCGGATCTTGCCAAAGCGACAACAGTGAACTCTGCTGCCGTGCTGTTAGCTCAAGCTAATAGTGCGTTAACTCGGCAGCTAGAGGAAATTTGCGAGAGCATTTTGACGAAGCCAGAAGCGATCGTTCGTGACCAGCTTCAAGAGTTGATTCACCGCGCGCGAGTTGGGCTGTGGTTATTGCATCCGCCGCGAGTTGGTATCGTCGGTCCGCCTAATGCAGGCAAGAGCACGCTGCTAAATTGCTTGTTAGGCTGGGACCGCGCGATTGTTCATTCATCGCCTGGAACCACCCGCGATACGCTTTCGGAGACCATCAGCCTTGGCGGTTGGCCAATAACGATGGTTGACTCTGCTGGACTGAGAACAACCGACGAACGAATCGAGAAAGAGGGCATTGAAAAATCTCGGTTGCTGCTCCAAGAAACGGACGTACTTCTGCTGCTCTTCGATTTAGCAAGCGGCTGGACTGCAGAACATCAACTCGTCTACTCACAATTTGCGGAAAAGACCCTGATTGTCGGAACGAAATTGGATCAAAAAACCACGACTCATCATGAAATCGCGGACAATTCACCTTCGTTCGACGTGAACATTAGTGCGAAAACCGGCGAAGGGATTCCCGCTCTTGTCGACACTTTGCTATTGAGTCTGGGATATCCGTCGGACAATCTGCAAATAGCTCGGCCTTTTCGCAAAACTCAGGTCGACGCGTTAAATCGAGCCTTAACACTTATTCACAAACCCGAGGATTTCAGGCAAACTATACGGTCCCTAATCTCCGACCAAGCAACTAGCCAACCGAGCTCGTCCAATTTATGAGTGAAATCGAAAAAGCACTCGATGCAGTCAAGCAAGCGGTACGTTTGACCCCGAACAATATACCGCTCGCTTCGCATTATATTCGGCAACTATTATCGTTACTGCGATACGCTGAGGCTGAAGAAGAGCTCAAGGAATTGCTCCTAAAGAATCCACGTTCTAAACAACTTCAGCTGCTAATGGCCGATTGCTACTATCGGCAGAACAAGAATTCTCATGCGCTTGCGATTGTTGAAACGCTTGTCGATGGTATCGATCCGATGCCTGAGGCTTTAATTTTGCAAGCCAAGCTTTTCTATCGGGCAGGCAACGTACAAGATGCAGTCGCAAAATATAAGCAGGCTGTCGATGTAGATGAAGAGATAGCGGATTCTGACTTCGAGAATCTGTTAGGGATCTCACATTGGGAAGATGACCTTGAATCGGACGATGTAAGCGAAGCGTTCGATGGTCGATTGCGACAGTTTACTGACGGAGACATGGGCGACGAAGAAGTCGCTGTTCCGATGGAACGCCCGACGATCAATTTTTCAGATGTCGGCGGCATGACGAAAGTCAAAGAGGATATCCAAGTCAAAATCATCTTTCCGTTACAGCATGCTGAGATGTATGCCGCGTATGGAAAGAAGGCCGGCGGGGGTATCCTGATGTACGGTCCACCGGGTTGTGGCAAAACGCATTTAGCCAGAGCAACTGCAGGTGAGGTCAAAGCGCAGTTCGTGTCGATTGGCATCAATGATATTCTTGACATGTGGATCGGCAATAGTGAGCGGAATTTGCATTCTTATTTCGAGAACGCTAGACAACGTTCGCCTTGCGTTATGTTCTTTGACGAAGTCGACGCGCTGGGAGCTAGCAGGGCGGATATGCGTCAGAGCTCCGGCAGGCATTTAGTGAACCAATTCCTCTCCGAATTGGATGGGATCGAATCCAACAACGATGGTCTATTGATTCTCGGCGCGACGAACGCGCCCTGGCACGTCGATGCGGCTTTTCGCAGACCGGGGCGGTTTGATCAAGTCATTTTTGTGCCGCCCCCAGACGAAACGGCTCGGGTTGAAATCCTCCAAATCTTGCTGCAAGGAAAACCAATCGATGACATCAACTATCAGCAAGTAGCGAGCAAAACAAACGAGTACTCCGGAGCAGACTTATCTGCCGTAGTGAGTAGGGCAATTGAGACGAAATTGCACGATGCGATTCGAACGGGCAAACCAACGCCGGTGACAACTAAAGATTTGTTGGCTTCCTTGAAACTCGTAAAACCGTCGACGCGAGAGTGGTTTGCAACGGCAAAAAATCATGCGCTGTATGCGAATCAAGGTGGGACGTACGATGATATACTCCAATATTTAAAGTTGAAATAATGGAGTCACCCCACCTGCAACGTGCGCAGATGCTTCTGGCGCATCATCGCTTTGAGCAAGCCTCGGAGCAGCTCATGTTGCGATTGTCGGAAGAGCCAAACGATCCGTTCGCGCACGCGCTGCTAGCGTTGTGTTGGAAGGAGATGCCGGATCGCTTGGCCGATGCGACGCGCGAAGCGGAAATGGCAGTGCATCTGGCACCCGACCAGCCGCTTCCACACTATGTTCTGGCGACTGTCTACCTGCAACGTAAGCGATTCGATGAAGCGCAGCAGGCGATAAGTGCGGCGATTCAGCTGAATCCAACCGACAGCGACTACTACGCTCTTCAATCGCATTTACATATTCAGAAAGAGCAATGGAAGCAGGCTTTAAATGCGGCGGAAAGCGGCTTGCAGTTTGATCCGGAAAGCCAATCATGCCTGGCCTTACGAACTTTTTCCCTTGAGCGACTTGGTCTTGCCGTTGACGCTATCGAACAAGCCGACGAGGCGATCGCTAGTGATCCAGATTCTTCCACGGCTCACGCTTCCCGCGGCTGGGCTCTGCTGCAAAGCGGACGATACCGGGAGGCAGAAGTTTCCTTTCGTGAAGCTCTTCGATTGGAACCCAACAACGAGTTTGCGCGCGAGGGTGTACGCAGCTCGCTCAAAAACCATCATTTCTTATACCGGGCGATCTTCAAATTTTATACGTTCACCGGCCGCATGCAGTCCGGGCAACGCTGGGCAGTCCTTATTGGCCTTTACATTTTGGTGCAACTGCTTAACAGGCTAGGAGACCGATTTCCAAACGTCAACCCGTTTGTCCGACCACTGATATTCTTGTACATCGGCTTCGCAGTTCTGAGCTGGAATGCTGACCTCTTGTTTAATTTTGCGTTACGCTTTCATAAATCAGGCAAGTACCTTCTGAATGCTAAAGAGAAACTCGGAGCTAATCTGATCGGTACCATCTTGTTTGCCGCACTGGTGGTCGGAACATTGGGGACGATTTACGATTCAGCAGAGCAAGGCTTTTTGCTAGGTTTGTGCGTCATTGTAATCACCTTGCCTGTCTCAACCATTTTCCAAGTCGATCAGGGCTGGCCGCAGTGGGTAGCGATTGGAGTTTCCATTTGGTTTCTCATGTTGTGCTGCCTGGGGTTGCTTTTAGCATTACTTAACAACGACGCTTACGCTTTACCACTTCTGCTAGAACTTGTCTCGTGTTTGGTCTACGGATTCGCTGCAAACTGGCTACGCTCGGTCACAGTACAGCAATAAGAGCTTTTTACTGCAATTGTGTCCTGCATTGGATTATTCGCAGGTGAACTTTCCTGGGACTCGAATCAATCGGCAAATCAAGTTAAGATTATGACGGCGGTTGAATGGCGAGTCGAAGAGTGCATTGGCGTGCGACGCAAGTTGCGCACGAGCACGTTGCACCAAGCCCGATTCTGAAGTTACTGAAAATTTAATGAGGTATCTACGATGTCGAATCCTATACGATTCATTATGGTTGGCGGATTCTTGGGAGCGGGAAAGACCACAACGATCGCAACCTTAGCAGCACGCTTTCAATCGCAAGGACTTCGTGTCGGAATTGTCACGAACGATCAGGCGGCTGATCTCGTGGACACTCACTTGCTACGAAGCAAAGGTTTCGAAGTCAATGAAGTAGCAGGCTCTTGCTTCTGTTGTAATTTTGACGGACTGCAAGGTGCAATTTCTGAATTGGGCAAAGGAAATCGTCCCGATGTAATATTAGCTGAGCCGGTTGGAAGCTGCACTGACCTCATTGCAACCATCGCGTTGCCCATGCAAGAAATGCTAGGCGAATCGTTTTTGATCAGCCCCTATGCCGTCATATTAAAGCCTAGCCATGGAAAGCGAATCCTTGCAAAATCAAGCCAAGGCGGATTTTCCCCTCAGGCAGAATACATCTTTCATAAACAGCTCGAAGAAGCTGACATCCTTTTGCTGAATCGCGTTGATGAACTTGCTGCCGATGAAGTACTCGAACTTGAACAATTGCTCACGAAATATTACCCGGAAAAGCCGGTCATCAAGATTTCAGCGAGACAAGGAACAAATATCGATGCGGTTGCAGAGAAACTGCTCAGCGAAACTCGCACTGCCCGCTTCTTGATGGACGTCGACTACGATGTCTATGCGGAAGGTGAAGCTGAACTCGGCTGGTTAAATGCGAATGTTCAGGTGACAACCGATGGCGAGGTTGGGTTAGATGAGATTGCATTGTTCGTTGTCAATGATCTGCATGAGCAGTTCGTTGACAATCACGCCGAAGTTGCTCATCTGAAAGCGATCGCGCAGGCCGATGGAAATCTAGCAATGGCTAATTCCGTCAGTAGCGAGACTGCTCCGGTACTATCGTTGGCGAGCGGCAGCAAACATCAAGCGGTGGAGCTGATAATTAACGCACGGGTGGCAATCGATCCAGTAGACTTGAAAGCCGCTACCGAAGCTTCACTTGCAAAGCTAGAAGAGTCTTGCAACGTCAAAACAAGAGTCGTCAACGTAAGCAGCTTTAGACCTGGACGCCCAGTCCCGACTCATCGCGTAACCAGCTAGCATTATAGATCAACTTGGAAAGCACGCGATTCGACTATCCCTTGAGTCGAATCGCGCAATAACTGTCGACACTTTTCAAGGACGTAAGCTACAGAGCAACTGCTTGCTAAGCTTAGTCTTTGGTCAGGCCAATAATGCCGACTGCGACGCGGGCACCGGAGTCTCCGGATGGTTGAGTCGAAAGATCGTCCTTACCGGCATGCACAACAATCGATCGCCCAAGAACGAAGTGCAGCTTGGCTAATTTGCTGACGACATCAACTTTAGCGACTCCAGTTCCATCGGCTGTAATGTTCCCCAGATCACCCTCGTGACTGGTTTCTGCATTCAGTTCGCCATGCTTGTGTTCGGCTGCACTCGTAAAATGACCACCCGCTGCCGAGCCATCTTTCGACGACAGATCGCCAAACTCATGAATATGGAAACCGTGTTCTCCCGGCGAGAGGTTTTTTACTGTTCCAGTAACGTGCAAACCTACGTCGGTGGCTTCCAATTTAAGTTGGCCGGTAACATCATTACCTTCTGTAGGCAGCAAGAACACTGCACCATGCTTGGGCAACATTACTTCGTCAACGTGGTCACCATGTTCGGTTTTTGCCGATTGAGCGGCCAACAAACTGCAAGTTAGTACTGCGAAAGATGAAGCGATTACTGCTGAGAAAATTTTCACGATAGGGTCTCCATAAATGGGGAATTGAACGGATACCGTTACTACAGCAAATGATGTGGCAAATCGTAGAAAACTTGGAACACCGTAAGATTTAAACTGCGACGGATGATAGCTTAAGTGCCGATGGAGTGCAGTTCTCGCTGCTTTGGCGACTCCCGATACTTGTTTCTGGTAAAACTCACCAGCGATTACAGTGAAAGAAGAATGCTGCCGTTAAGGCTTGCATGCGTAGTGGTCCAAAAACATATTGACCGTGCCATCGACGATTTTTCGTTGAGCAGCCTTGGATGGAATCGGTGCATTTTTTAGCAGTTGTGGCCATAAAACGAATGTTTCCAAGAGAGCCAAGAATTGTCTGGCTGCCGTTGTTTTATCTTTGCATTTGATTTGTTTCGAATTGGCTGCGAGCATAATCCATTTGCTCAACGCAAGTTCAAACAGCTTTGCGTTTCCGAACATTTGCCGAGCCAGATCCGGCGTTTGAAGAAATCTTGACACGATGACACGCGATAATTTTTGCGAGTTCGGATCGAGGTAAAACGCCAAGATTGTCGTAGCAAACTTAAAGAGCTGGTCGTACAGCGGTTTCGAGGCGTCGAATTGAAAATCATTCGCCACCGATGCGTCCTCAATCAGTTGATCGACGATCGCCATGAACAAGCGATCTTTGCTTTCAAAGTGGTTGTAAACCGTTCGCTTCGATACTTTTGCTTCCTCGGCAATCGCATCCATGCTAGCTGCCGCAAAACCCTGCGAGTTGAAGATACTTACGGCAGCATTGAGAATGTCGACACGTTTTTTGTCGGTGAGCCTCAGACGTCGTTCGTCGGCAACAGCGTGATTTTTGTAATCAGTCATTGAATTACCTGTACGTTCAGCCGCCATCGCTTTTTCTCGAAGGTAGGACACTACAGCCGAAACTACACTGGATGGTGTAATTTCGCAATGCACTTTCGCTTGACGTGATCATTTCGCAGAAAAAGTTAATCCGGGCGCACAGATTGCGTATTTCCACATTTCCACAAATTCACCGCCTAGCAAAAGTACACTGGCCAGTGTACTTTAAAAGTGTACGTTCATTTTGGGTAAAGCAAATTTAACGCGTTCAGAGTCGGGAACGGTCTGGAATACGTCAGTGAAACAGAAGATCAAACTGGTAGGTAAGAGTTTTTTGATCGTTGCTTGCTTGATCTGGGCAACCGGCTGCAATCGCGGCGAGACGCCCGGAGCCGCTGCGGGACCGCCGAAACGACCGCCACCTGAGGTCGATGTGGTGCCAGCTCTGGAGCGTGAAATCACTGACTACCGTGAATACACCGGCCGTACGGCTGCAGTAGATTCCGTAGAAGTTAGAGCACGTGTCAGCGGATATTTAGTTCAAAGTCCGCGTTCGGTGACTGCGACGGCGGGTTCGAACGCTGCTCGTTATGCGTTGTCCAACAATATGCTGAGCATGGATGCAGAAAAAGAGTTCAAGGTGAACGTTAGCGAAGGAGACATGGTGGAAGCGGGCACTCCACTCTTTGAGATTGATCCTGCTCCCTATCGGCTAGCGCTTGAACAAGCCCTAGGAAGCCTGGACGCGACAACAGCTCAACGACAGCGCCTCGATTCAGATTTGGCCCGCGCGAAAGAGCTATATGCCTCGCGCTCGATCAGCAAGGCGGACTATGATCTTGCCGTTGCGGAACGTGAAGAGGTTGAAGGCCAAATTCAAAACTTGAGCGCAGCCGTCGAACGAGCGAGACTTGACCTCAGCTACACTCAAGTTGTAGCGCCCATTGACGGACTGATTGGTCGCACTCTCGTCACCGAAGGCAATCTGATTTCCGCAGATACGACTGTGCTGACGACGATAGTTTCTCAAGATCCAATTTACGTTTACTTTGATATCGACGAGCGATCGCTATTAGACTACCGCTCGCGAATCCGTAGTGGATCGGTCAAAAGTGCACGCAACAATAGCTTGCCGATTGAAATGGGTCTCGCCAATGATGACGGCTTCCCTTATCAAGGCACAATCGATTTTGTAGACAATCAAACGAACGCAGATACTGGCAACACTCGTCTGCGCGGTACGTTTGCAAATCCAGAAGGCGCGTTAACGCCCGGATTGTTTGCGCGAATTCGTGCTCCGTTTACGTCAAAGTACAAGGCAGTACTTATCCCGACGAAGGCCTTGGCAACGGATCAACAAGGGCGATATGTCATGGTCGTTGACGAGTCGAATATTGCGCATCGCCGGACTGTCGCGGTTGGCTCGGAGAGAGAAGGCATGTCAGCCGTCTTAAGTGGCTTGGAAGTGGGTGAAGAAGTCATTGTGACCGGCCTCCAAAAAGTTTCCGAAGGCGTGCCTGTTGTTAAATCGGCAAATCGTCCAAACGCAACGGATACTGCGAAAGAAGTCGGGGACACCGAGGATTCGGCACCGTCAGAAACTGCCGATGGAGAGATGGCGGAGGCGGCTAAGTGATCTCTAACTTCTTCATCAATCGCCCCGTAGCGGCCAACGTTATTGCTCTGGTAATGTTGATTCTAGGGTTTGTCGCCCTTCAGCAGTTACCCGTCGAACGCTATCCAAACATTACACCGCCCACGGTACAAATTACAGCGACTTACCCTGGAGCGAATGCCAGCGTGGTCGCCGACACCGTAGCTGCTCCCCTTGAACAACAAATCAATGGCGTCGAGAACATGTTGTACATGTCGTCGACGTCGTCCTCCAATGGTGCTTATTCATTGACGGTTACTTTCAATGTTGGCACCGACCTCGATCAAGCACAAGTCTTGGTACAAAACCGTGTGGCGTTAGCTGAACCATTGCTGCCATCTGAAGTCAGGCAACTTGGCATCTCGGTCAAGAAGCAATCCTCAAACATTTTGATGGTCGCCTCGCTCACTTCTCCCGACAACACCTTCGATAGTCTGTTTCTTTCGAACTACGCACAGCTACGATTGCGTGACGAGCTGAGTCGAGTGGAGGGGGTTGGTGAAGTTACGGTCAGCGGCGCTGGTGCTTACAGCATGCGAATCTGGGCAGATCCAACCAAAATGGATGCGCGCGGCATTACCTTCCCCGACCTGTTGGCACAACTGCGGCAGCAGAACGTTCAAGTCGCTGCGGGACAAATCGGCCAGCCTCCAATGGACGGCAACGAAGCATTTCAGTTCACCATTACGGCAATGGGTCGATTATCGGAACCGGAACAGTTCGAGAACATCATTGTAAAATATGGAGCCGAAGGTTCATTGACGTATCTGCGCGATGTAGCTCGTGTTGAACTTGGTGCTCAATCGTACGATACCTACGCACAAAGAGGTGGTATTGAGTCGGCGAGCGTTCTGATATACCAGCTTCCCGGCGCTAATGCGCTTAATGTTGTCGATGAAGTCAATGAAGCGTTGGTTCGCTTGTCTGAGAAATTCCCGGTCGGAATGGAATACGATGTTCCGTTCGATACCACGATTTTCGTCGCTTCGGCAATTCATGAAGTGTACATGACGTTGTTTGAAGCGGGTGTTCTTGTACTGATCGTTATCCTGGTCTTCCTACAAGATTGGCGAGCGGTACTCATTCCGGCGACGACCGTTCCCGTTACGATCATCGGTGCCTTTGCGGTCATGCCTTTGTTGGGCTTCTCAATCAACCTTCTCACTCTCTTTGGTCTCGTTCTAGCAATCGGAATTGTGGTTGATGATGCGATTGTGATTGTCGAGAACGCCGCGCACCATATCGAACGCGGCGAAGCACCCAAGGCGGCGACGGTGCGTGCCATGAGCGAAGTGACTGGTCCTGTGATTGGAATCACAGCGGTCCTTATGTCCGTTTTTATTCCGACGACTTTCATTGGCGGAATTACAGGGCAGTTGTACCGTCAATTTGCGTTAACGATTGCGGCGACCGCTTTCTTAAGTGCGATCAACGCGCTAACGCTCAAGCCGGCGCAATGTGCGACTTGGCTTCGCCCGAAATCCGACAAGAAAAAGTTCTTCCTTGCTCGCTGGTTCAATATCGTATTTCGCTGGGTTGAAAACGGCTACACGTCGATCGTACGCTTGTTACTCAAGGTCTGGTACCTGACTCGAATGGCACTGTTGAAATTCCATCGGCGCAGAAGTCGTCTAGTGGCAGATCGAAATTTTCTGTAAAATCTCGATCGTCATTGCGAGTGATCTAGTCATAATCCCTTGCTTTGGCGTATTTTCTAAGAACCTTCTTTGGTGAGCTGCAACTACAACCAAGGAAGGTTTTTCTATGCGCACTATATCGCATCGACCTGTCTATCGCAGCTTCAGTTTTGCCGATGCACTGCAACCATTCTTGCTGCAGGATGGACTCCCGTTCTCGCAAGTACTCGCTCCCGAGCGGATCGCTACCGTGTTCCAAAAACACGGAAGCTTGTTTGGCGGTATCTATACCACCGCCATTACGCTGTGGGCTTTCATCGGGCAAGTCTTACGCGATGGGAAAGAAGCGGCCTGCCAAGCTGCCGTGGCGAACGTGGTCGCCTACTGCCAGCTTACTGGGAAACCGGCTCCCACCCACGATACCGGCGACTACTGCGTCGCACGTGCAAAGCTCTCCGAGCATGCACTGCGTGAGCTGAGCTGCGAAGTTGCAGCTGATGCACAAAGCGACGCAGATTCCGCTTGGCTTTGGCAAGGCCGCAACGTTTTTTTGATCGATGGCTTTACCTTCATGATGGCCGACACGCCTGAGAACCAAGCAGAGTATCCTCAGCATACCGCACAGAAGCCAGGTGTTGGCTTTCCTATCGCTCGCGTGCTAAGCATCCTCTCTTTAGCAACGGGATGTTTGGTAGATGCCGCAGTCGGTCCTTTTGCGGGCAAAGGCACTGGCGAAACGGCTTTACTAAGGAAGCTCTTGGATGTTTTCAAGCCAGGAGATGTCGTGGTTGCCGATCGCTACTTCTGCAACTACTGGCTGATCGCTATGCTCATGCAGCGAGGTGTGCATGTTTGCTTCCGCAAGCATCAGAAACGGCCTACGGACTTTCGCAAAGGAAAGCGATTGGGATGGGACGATCACTTGGTCAGTTGGGTACGACCGGCCCGACCATCGTGGATGTCGGCTGAGCAATACGCAAGCATGCCCGAGAGGATTGAGCTTCGAGAACTACGTTACGTGATAAGTGCACCGGGGCGCAAGCAAAGTTCGATTATTGTCATTTCGACGTTTGTGCAAGATCAAGGCGAGGAAGGCGTGAGCTTTGAAGAGATCGCCGAGTTATATTCCTTTCGTTGGAATGCCGAGTTGGATATCAGAAGTATCAAGACGTTTTTGAACTTGAATCATCTCCGCTGTAAAACCCCCGCGATGGTTCGTCGAGAATTCTGGACGACCATGCTGGCATACAATCTAATTCGCGTCGTGATAGCGGGAGCGGCAGCGCTGCATGAGCGTCGACCGCGAGAAATCAGTTTTACGACGGCATGTCAATATGTGCTTGTTGGTTGGCTCAACGCGATGCTAAACTTGAGCGAAGCCGAGAGGCTGTCATACAGCGTGAGATTGCTGGCGCAAATAGCAGCTTGTCGCATCGCCAATCGCCCGGATCGTTTGGAGCCGCGCGTCGTCAAGAAACGCCGGGACAGTTATCGCTTGATGATGGAGCCGCGACCGACCCTCCAGGCTAGACTACTAAAAGGCGATAACCTCTTCGAAACTTAACAGTTACGTACGCAACAGTGACATTCGTACCTGACTCTTGTTGTCTTTGTTCTTACCGTCGCTGGAACGTTCGTGTGGTATCGAAGCCTTCCTACCGGGTTCTTGCCCACAGAAGACCAAGGATATGCGATCATTGCTGTCCAATTGCCAGACGCCGCTTCCCAAGAACGAACGCGTGGCGTGATCGAACAAATCAATAAGATTTTCGCTGAAACGGAAGGCGTTGAGACTTGGTTTACTCTTGGTGGCACTTCCTTGTTAGAAGGCAGCCAGTCTTCGAATGCCGCCACGATGTTCATTCGCCTGGCAGACTGGGAAGAGAGGACCACGCCGGAGCTTCAGCTGGAACCGATTGTAGAAAAGCTGACGGGCCGATTAGCAACGATCAAAGAGGCGTTCATCCTCGTACTAACGCCTCCAGCCATTCAGGGCTTGGGTGTAAGTGGTGGTTTTGAGATGCAAGTCGAAGATCGTGGCGGTGTAGGTCTTCCAGAATTACAGGCCGCAGTGAATCGAATAGTCGCCACGGCAAACCAGAATCCTAGCTTGCTACGCGTAAACTCCACCTTCCGCGCCGGCGTTCCGCAGTTGTATGCAGATATCGACCGCGATTTAATTATGAGCATGCAAGTGCCAATCGGCGAAGTCTTCTCCACGCTACAGGCTGCACTTGGATCCGCATACGTGAACGACTTCAACAAGTTTGGCCGCACGTTTCGCGTTACGTTACAGGCAGACCAAGAGTTTCGCGATAGTGCCGACGACATTCGCCGACTTAAAGTTCGTAATGCCGGCGGCGAGATGGTATCGCTGGGCAGCATGATGGAAATGGAGCAGGCGTTTGGCCCTCAAATCATTCGTCGCTTTAACCTCTACCCGTCAGCAACGATCACTGGATCGGCTGCCCCAGGGCAAAGCTCTGGTCAGGCCTTGAAGATTATGTCCGACATTGCTGCAGCCGAATCGCCCGACACAATTGGCTTCGATTGGAGTGGCGTGTCGTTACAGGAAAGCCAATCGAAAGGCGAGGAAATCTATATCTTCTTGCTTGCAGTGTTGCTCGTTTACCTGGTGTTGGCGTTTCTATATGAGAGCTGGCTATTGCCTTTTTCCGTGATTTTAGTAGTTCCGCTTGGTCTGCTTGGCACCGTGGCGTTTGTTTCATTTATGGGAATGGACAACAACGTTTATGTGCAGATCGGTGTTGTGCTGATCATCGCGTTGGCGAGCAAGAATGCGATCTTGATCGTGGAATTCGCGCGAGACTTGAGGAAAGAAGGCAAGCCACTTATCGAAGCGACTGTCGAAGCATCGCGGATGCGGTTCCGGCCAATTCTGATGACTTCGATCGCCTTTATTCTGGGCGTCCTGCCACTGGTGTTTGCAGAGGGAGCCGCCGCCGCAAGTCGCCGTTCTCTGGGAACAGCCGTTTGTGGGGGGATGATTACGTCAACGATTCTGGCTGTCTTTTTTACTCCGGTCTTCTTCCTGGTTTTTCAGTGGTTGAGCGAACGATTCACAAAGCCAGAACCGGTTGGAAAGGTATCCATCAAGCCTGCAGAGTAACTGACTGGACGTCCTATGTTACCGAAAGGTAGAATGGCATGGAGTTAACTGGTTGAGTCTCGATACGAAATAATGCAGGTGACAAAGTGATCGGAATAGGCATAACAGAGCTTTTGATTCTGCTTGTGATTGGCACCGCTATGCTGATACTACTTGCAGCGGTGGCGGGCATCATTGCCTACGTGGTGATGAAAAAACGCAAGCAGGAGCGAAACGACCTGTAAAAATTGTGATTGTTGGACCGCAGCGACCATGCAATCAACCGATGTCCGCGTGCTTCGCTGCTTTGTGCATCTCGCGGATGACTTTGAATTGAAAGCATGCCTGCAAGTGATCGTTGACCAGCCCCATTGCTTGCATGAATGCATAACATGTCGTTGGCCCAACAAAAGTCCACCCCCGCTTCTTCAGATCTTTACTCATCTGCGTTGACTCGTCAGTCGTTGATGAAATATCTGCGCGGGACTTCAACACCTTCTTCTTGGGCGGTTCATATGACCAGAAGTAGTTTGCTAAAGACCCGAACTCGTCGACCAACTTTATCGCGCAACCCGCATTATTGATCGTCGACGCGATTTTACCGCGGTGCCGGACGATGGCTGCATTCTGAACCAACCGATCTATATCGCTCGCCGTGAACTTCGCAACTTTGTAGAAATCAAAATTCTTGAACGCCAGCCGAAAGCCTTCGCGTTTCTTGAGAATCGTCAGCCAACTGAGTCCCGATTGAAATCCTTCCAGGCAAATTTTTTCGAACAGCCGAAAATCATCGGTCGTTGGAACGCCCCATTCTTCGTCGTGGTACCGAACATATTCAGGGTCGCTTGCGCACCACCAGCAACGTTGCTTGTTGTCGTCCAGTTTTAATACTGATTCATTCATAAGTAATAGATCGGCGCGCGACTTCAGATTGCGGGGGCTGAACTGTGCAGGAAACAGGCGCAAAAAAATTGCACCCGGAGAACCGGATGCAATTGTACAGACTTTTGTAATCTTCGCTTACTGTGCGATTACTGGAAAAGCTGTGGAGCGAACTCGTTCAAGTATTCGCGCCAGACGATCCAAGTGTGAGCGCCTTCGCCTTCCTTGTAAACGACGTCAAACTTATGTTTCTTGAACATGTCGACGGTCGCACGCGATGTTTCGACGAGGAAGTCATCTTTGCCGGTAGCAAACCAAAAGAGCTTAAGCCCTTTCTTCAGCTCGTCGTTATCCAAGACTGCTTTGTTTTGTTCTTCGTATGAAGGACCGTCGGCGGCAGGTGCTCCTGCACGTGGGATAATACCGAAAACACCGGAGCTATAAACTCCGAGGTAAGCGAACTTTTCAAGCGCTGGTATGCCGATGTTAAGAGTTTGCGCTCCTCCCATGGAAAGGCCTGCAATGGCGCGACTGTCACGATCGGTTTTTACACGATAGTTCGACTCGATATAGGGCATGACATCTTGGGTAAAATCTTGCGTGAATTCGTCCACGGTAGGACGTGTTCCACCGAAGTTCATGGCGCCGGTATGACCTGCTGTCATAACAATTATCATCGGTTTGGCTTTACCGGCTGCGATAAGATTATCAACAATGAATCCGGCCCGACCAACCGTTGACCACGAGTCGTCACAATCTCCCGCTCCGTGCAGCAGATAGAACACTGGGAAAGTGCCTTCGCCCTTTTGATATCCAGGGGGCGTGTAAACATGCATTCGGCGCACACGGTTCAGTGACTTGGAGTGATAAGTCACTTCGGCCACTGCGCCGTGCGGGACGTCTTGGGTATCCATCCATTCCGATCCAGGTACTCCCACAAGACTCCAAATATTACCAGACGATTCACTGGTGGCAGTGTTTCGCGAATCGACAACGTTTACGCCGTCGACGTTAAACGTGTAGCGATAGTAGCCAGGCGCAACGTCTTTTGTCAGCTCCCAAACTCCTTCGTCGTTCTTGGTTAGCTCCGATCCGCCTTGAACGCCTGGGAGATCCGAACTTGAAAGCTGAACCTTTTCAGCGTTAGGTGCCAAGACGCGGAAAGTCACCTTGCCATCTTTGACTTCGGGAGACACAACTTGCGGACCTTGCCGACGTTGCGCCTGAGCCGATTCGGGAGCGTAAGCAACCATCCCGATATATGCGAGCGAGCATGCCAATATGTGCTTTGCATTCATCTTCGATTGACCATTCTGTGTAGAGAGAAACAATAGGCCTAACAAATACTCAGCTAATTTGCATCGCAGCCGCAGGTAAGCGAATTTTGGTGGGAAGTTTTTCCAGGCTTTGACGTTGCAGCGACGCAGGAAGCTATTTGCTACGTGTACGTAACACTATCGCATTATCGCTCATGCAGAATGCACTGCATACTACCCATCGAACGAAAGAAATGAAAGATTTTTTCGTCCCAAGAACTTGGTTCCCTCACACGTCCGAAGCCCACACCAAGCACCAAGCACCAAGCACCAAGCACCAAGCACCAAGCACCAAGCACCAAGCACCAAGCACCAAGCACCAAGCACCAAGCACCAAGCACCAAGCACAGCCGACTAATCTCTTGCCAGAAAGGCCAAAGTTTCCGATTTGCTCATCGATGAACTCTGCGCCAAGCGTTTTCCATTCGAATCGACAATTAAAACCGCTGGAATACTGCTGATTTTATAGCGTTGGGAGATACTCTCCTGAGTCTTATCGTCAACATCGACGTAAAGCGGTACGAATTGCTCTTCGACTACTCTCGTCACCTCAGAATCGGGCCAAACGTCGCGCTTCATCGTACGGCAGGGCGGACACCACGAGGCTCCAAAAACAGTCAGGATTGGCTTGTTCGTGTCGGCCGCAACAGCCGCTGCCGTCTCGAAATCATGGTGCCACGCAATTGTCGATTCCGGAAACTCCTTTCCAGAGACTTTGTAATATACCTCTCTGAGCTGAGACCATTGCAAAAATACGATCGCGATGCAGACCAGCAGGATGGGCCAGAGTCGAAAAAGACTCTCCAACAGGGTCGACTTCTGCGATGCCATCGGAGTCATACTATCTGGTGATTGATTTTCAGGGTCTGAATGCATTTGATCCTCACTTTTCGAGTTCGTCGGCATGCGATTCAATGGCTTCTGAAACGCGGTTTGCACTCGAAGTAGATGGTTCCGAAGTATTTGGCGACTTAAAGAAAAAACTTTGCACCGCCATGACAATTAACATAGCCCCCGCTAGCCACATACCCGGGCAAATTCGACAGCCACCGCTAATATCACATCCCATTATACGAATCCTCAACGAAGTAACACGAACCTGTATCCTGTTTTTAGATCCAGAACTGGTTGATAAGTTACATTGTTTGGCAGTCAAATTCGCAATTGGGGCTCGCAGCAGCAGACGAAGTGCGTGAAAAACATTCGACGTTTAACTTCCGCAACTCATTTTTCTTACCCAATCGATCAGAAAAGGAGATCGGACTTCTCTGACTCCGTTCAAAATGAGGCCTAAGTACAGTGCGCCGCCTGACTTTCGCATTGAGCAAAAGGGAAAAATGGCTCTAATATGTGAACCGGGACTGCAGAGCGAATGTCACTGGACACCAGCGTCTTCAAACTGCGAAACCCCGTTATAATTGCTGGACTCGACGATTTTCTTAGAGCTCGACGCAATTAGCCTGACCAGAATCCTATCCAGTCAATCGTACTTTCTCGCATGTCCATTCATCAAGTCAACAACGACTCGCACAGCGTGCCATCGATTCAAGAGCCTCCATCCAGCCCGATGCAGGTCGATTACGCTTCCCGAGTTAGTCGCCTTCCTCCCTATTTGTTTGGCCGCATCAACAACTTGCTCTACCAAAAACGGCGGGCTGGGCAAGATGTGATTGACTTGGGCATGGGTAACCCATCCGATCCGCCCGACGTCGCGGTCATTGAAAAGCTGGCTGAAGCAGCACGCGACGAACGAAACCATGGCTATTCTAAAAGCAACGGGTTGTTGAATTTACGGCGTGAACTGACGAGCAAATATCTGCGCAAGTACGGTGTTCGGCTGGATCCGGAAACGGAAGCGCTCGTGTGCCTGGGCTCGAAAGAGGGCTTTTCGCATATGTGCCTTGCTTTGATGGGGCCTGGCGACACAGCCATCATTCCGGCGCCCTACTTCCCTGTCCACCAATTCGCCGTTGTATTGGCTTCGGGCAACGTCGTCGCTCTGGAAGTTGGCGACAGTGAGAAATTCCTTTCAAACATCGCTTATACGTGCCAACATTTCTATCCGCGGCCAAAACTGCTGATCATCAATTATCCGCACAACCCTTCGACGGTCACCGTGGAGCCTGAGTTCTTTGTCGAAGTCGTTAAACTCGCAAAGAAATACAACCTGATGGTGATCAGCGATTTCGCGTACGCGGACGTTGCTTTCGACGGTTATACGCCACCGAGCTTTCTGTCGGCTCCGGGGGCCAAGGATGTTGGAGTCGAGTTCACTACGATGAGCAAAGGCTACAACATGGCTGGATGGCGTGTTGGCTTCTGTGCGGGCAACGCCGATATGGTTCGCGGTTTGGCGACGATCAAGGGGTATTACGATTACGGCATGTTCCAAGCGATCCAGATTGCCGCAATTGTTGCTCTACGCGATACGGAAGCAACGGTCGAACGCCAGTCGCAAATCTATCAAGGACGACGCGATGTGCTTTATGACGGACTCAAGCGCATCGGCTGGGAAATTGAAAAGCCAAAGGCTGGAATGTTCTTGTGGGCCAAATATCCGCAGATGTGGCGTGACAAGATGAACTCGATCGATTTCTCGATGCACTTGCTTGAGCATGGCAACGTAGCGGTAAGCCCCGGCGGTGGATTCGGACCTGCCGGTGAAGGCTACCTGCGGATGGCTTTGGTTGAAAACGAAAATCGGTTGCGTCAAGCTGTGAAACAAATCGCTACTTGCCTCGATCAGACTCGTCCACCTGAGCCGGTACGTTTAGCGTAATGTCAGTTTCATCTGACGACACATCTCACGCCGCTCCACGCGTCGCAGTAATTGGCGCTGGAATTAGTGGCTTGGCGGCTGCCGCTTACCTAGCAAAGCATTTGCCCCGAGCGACCATCGATATTTTCGAGTCACAGGGTCGCATTGGTGGAGTGATCCACACCGAACGTTTTATGGCTGACGGTGCCGGCGAAATTCAGCTCGAGCATGCCGCAGACAACTTCGCTAGCCTCTTGGGGCACGTCGATCGACTGCATAAAACACTGGGAATCGAGCCAGAGCTTCTTAAGCCTCATTTGAAATACCGTTTCGCTCAAGTCGTGCATCGAGGGCAAGTCACTCCGATCCCGCTCGGCTTTTCTATGTTGCAACCCTCGCGACTAAAGCCAATACTTTCATCGCCAATCCTTTCGCCTCTTGGCAAATTACGTGTTCTGGCCGAGCAAATTGTTCCGAGCCGAAAATCGAGCGAGGATGAGTCGCTAAAAAGTTTTGCATGCCGACGCCTTGGTAAGGAAGCGTTCGAGAGGCTGGTCGAACCGATCGTATGTGGAATCTTTACCGCCAAACCCGAGTCGCTCAGCATGCAAGCCGCGCTCCCGCAGTTTGTCGAAATGGAGGCCAAGTTTGGCAGCTTAATTAAAGCCGCCAAGGTTGCGCGTCGAAAGGTTTCCGCCAAAGAAAATATGAACGCCGATTCTGCCCGGGAAGCTACTGGGGCACGCTATGACATCTTTTCTGCGCCCCGACTGGGGATGTCCGATTGGTTGCAACAGATCGCTAACGCTTTACCATCCAATGTTCACATTCTGCTTAACAGTCCCGTTGAAGCGATTTCTCAAGCGACTGACGGAAAGTGGGACATCACGGCCGAGGATCAGCGGCACGCGTACGATGGTTGCATCGTTGCCCTGCCAGCTCCGCAGGCGGCCAAGTTACTATCGTCATGCTTACCAGCAGTTGGCAATGAGCTGGGAGAAATTCATTACGCCAGTAGCGCGGTCTTGGTGATCGGGATCAAAGCGGCTGAATTGCAGGAGAAACATCGTTGCTTTGGTATCGTCGTACCCCAAGTCGAGAACAAAAATATTTTGGCTGTCAGTTTTTCAAGTTTGAAATACCCCGGCCGATGTAGCGACGATCAAATCATTTGCCGCATCTTTTTGGGAGGCGCAGTCCGTCCCGAGATTTTTGACTGGGACGACGAACGGATTAAGGCAACGGCGATGACGGATGTCCAAGCGCTGCTTGGTCTAAAGTCGGCACCTTTATGGACAAAGCTCGTCCGCTGGCCAAACTCGATGCCGCAATACGACGTCGGCCATAAACAGCGAGTTGAGCGCATCGAAGCACTTTTGCAAGACTATCCCACGATTAAGATCTGCGGAAATGCCTTCCGAGGAGTCGGAATCCCTCAATGCGTGTTCTCAGGGGAAACCGCTGCAACGTCCCTTGCTGGGCAACTAACGTTATCTACTGCGATAGAATAGCTGGACGATTAGTCTCGTCGCAAGTCAAGCAGTTCGTCAGCGTGCAACGTGACTCGTTCGCGAACACTTGGCAACCATTCAACCAAAGTCAAAGGCAACGGCGGGAGCCCGACTCGACTCATGACGCCGTTGAGCCTGCGAAGTAGCAAGGCGTCGTCGGAATAGTCAGCGATGAATCGAGCGTCGATAAACTTTTCGATCAGCGGAGCCAATCCAGTGACGGGCGCACGGCATATCTCGTTTGCAGCGCGTTGAACTTCCTCCGGCGCGAACAATGTGAGGCATTTGTAGTACGCATCGACCAGTCCAGGCTCACGCTCGCTCAGCACCCAATCCAAGACGAGCTCGACGACGATGTGACCAAGAAAGCCTGCCTGATGACTAAGCCCCTCTTCCAACGCACCACGAACTTCGACGGCAAAAGTCGAATTGAGCCGAACGAAAATGGCCGATTGGTGAAATATTCGGTCATCTTCGTGATGCTGGACACATCCGGCAGCCACCGCAGAAACAATTGCATCGTCGCTGGCTAAGTGCGGCTCAGCCAGCTGCCGACGCGTTCGATTCTTGCGATCTACGACATTCATCCAGTCGGGAAGCGCTGTGCCCGCGACAAAGTAGGGACGCTCCAAGTACCGGTATGCATGCGAAAGGTAGTTCAACGGGACGACTTTGGTTTGAGGGCTGGACGGCTGCGAAAAGAGAAAGTTTTATGACTAGGTGTTCATTTGAATCCTATACGAGAGTCAAAGAATTTGCGATCCTTCTCAAACAATTTGTAACGGTTACGTAGACTGTAACGACCGAATGTCGATCTTTGCAGTCGATTCTGGGCTAACTTTTGGTAGGAGTTTCAGCATGTTGAGCAAGATTGTTGCGTCGAGTTTGTTGTTTGTTGTCATGGTCATGGGTGCAAGCCAGTTGAACGCTGGAAGCTGTTGTGCGCCAGAACCTGTTTGCGTTTGCCCACCACCGCCGGTAAACGTCACATTTTGCGTGGTAGACCCATGCGACGGATGTACTTACCAAGTTACGGCTTGCGTGCCTGCGGAATGCGCGTGCGAAACACCATGCTTGCTGACTTGGAAGAAAGGTTTGCTTGGCCGCAAAGTATTGACGTACAAGTTCCCATGCTGCGGAGAATGTGTAGAAGTCGTAATTACTCGCCACGGTAAGGCTACGGTTCGCGGCTAATTCTACCAATGACCGCCAACGAGCGTTCTTCAAACATAACCAGCATTTGCCTAATTTGCGAATGCTGGTTTCAGGCTTGTTTACGTTGAGCGACGATTCCTGTTCCAAGGCCACTCGCCTTCGATTTCTACTTCGATGGCGGTGCTCAGAAAAGTTCTGATCAGCACGATCACGCCCAGAACAAGAGCGCTGTCCAAAGTTGGCACAATGGCTACCGTCCGAATAATGTCGGCAGCGACGAGAAACTCCAATCCGAGCAGAATACTGCGACCCAAGTCGCGGCGGACTTGGGAGTATAAATCAAACGAGCGGTACGCTGGATGTACAGCACGGTAGAATGTTGTCAGCATACCGAGCACGACGACGATAATGCCGATCGCTTCGATGCCTAAACAGATATATTCAATTATTATTTTCTGCGCTGCCATGTGAACATTTCTTTGGGCAGGATAGCTTGCTACGGCCGGCTAACAGCGGCCGATTTCTTCAAACGCTCGAAGATTCTCAGTACAAGGTACCGATTGCTGATTTTTCGCAGCAAAGGGCGCACCGCTTGCGGTAAGCGTCAATGCGAATTGCGCGAAAGTTCTAGCATTGGAGGAATCTACCCTGCTCAAATTAAGTTTCGGATCCGCGTGGGATTCTCTCCGGTCAAGTCTTTGGTTCGTGCCGTCGCTGCTCGTAGTAGCTGCGATTTCGTTAGCTGTGCTGCTTGTGACCAGCGAAGCATACATCGACACAAGTGGGTTGCGGACGAACTGGCCCCGTTTGTTCGGCGCTGGTGCTGAGGGATCACGCGGCATGCTCTCGGCCATCGCCACATCGATGGTAACCATTGCTGGCGTTGCTTTTTCAATTACGATCGTCGCCCTATCGCTCGCATCTAGCCAATACACATCGCGGATTCTGCGAAATTTTATGCGAGATCGCGCGAATCAGTTAGTTTTGGGCGTCTTAGTAGGCATCTACGTCTACTGTTTGATTGTACTCCGCACGATCAGAAGCGGCGAAGAAGGCGCATTCGTGCCGGCACTTGCAATCCTTTTTGCGGTCGTTCTGGCTCTCGTCGGTATCGGCTGTTTCATCTTCTTCATTCATCACATAGCTCAGTCGATCCAAGCAGAGAGCATCATCAAATCCGCAGCGGAAGAGACCGCGCATGCGATCGATCGTCTCTATCCCACCGATATTGGATCGTCTCGAGAAGAAGAAGCCGAAGAGATAGATCAGCCTGTTTACAACCCGTTTGAGAGTCCGGATAGCTATGGAACAAATCGAAAGAACATTCTGTCTCCGCGATCGGGCTACCTACAGGTTATCGATGCCGAACACATTCTGCAGATTGCTTGCAATCACGAAAATGTCATCCGCATTGAACGAATCGTAGGCGAGTTTGTGGTCGAAGGAGATGTATTGGCGACCGTTCATTGCGGCCATGATACGCCTGATTCGCTGCCAGACAAAATCAATAGCATTGCTGACGTATTCACAATCGGTAGTCAGCGAACGACGGTCCAAGATGCAGCGTTTGGCATTCGGCAGATCGTCGACATCGCGCTTAAAGCGCTATCGAGCGGCGTCAATGATACAACGACCGCTGTAACTTGCGTACATCATTTAACTGCGATCTTGGCTAGGCTCGCGTCGCGTAAATTTGAAAGCCCCTACCGCTTTTCAGAAGGAAAACTACGCGTCATCGCGCCGCGAAACTCTTTTGCAAATCTGACCGGGGCGGTCTTTAGCCAGATTCGCCAGAATGCATCCGGTAATGTAGCTGTCATGATGGCTCAGCTCCAATCGGCTGAAACCGTAGCTCAGCGTGCACGCGAACAGAGCCGGAAGGAACCGCTGCTAAACGAAGTCCGTATGATCGAATCGCTAGCGCGTGCCACGTTGGTTGAGCCACATGACTTGAATTTGGTCTTGGAACAAGTCAATAAAACGACCCGAAACATCGAACAAGAGGATGCGCAATGTGCGATCGCCAAGTAGCAAGCGCTACGCCAACCGGAACGATCGCCGCGTCCAGGCTGGCTCGAAGGCTGCTCGTTGCGTTTGCCGCAGTCGCATCGATTTGCGTTTTCGTCCCGCCAAATGTATTTGCTCAGGTTAGCGATGCACCACCTTCTGCCGCAACTAACGGTCAATCAGAAGAAACGGTCAAAGGTCCACCTGTAAAAGTCGATGTTAATCCAGCAGCGCGGGACGAAGAGATCCAGAATCGATTGACGCGGATTCTCAAAGCAACGACTTGGTTTCGAGAAGTTGACGTGAGTGTTCAAGAGGGCGTGGTCTTTCTACGCGGCCGAACTACCACCGACAATTCGAAAGAGTGGGCGGGCAACTTGGGGCGAAGTGTTCAAGACGTCGTCGCTGTCGTGAATCAAATCCAAGTCGATGATCCTGAAATTTGGGATACATCTGTCGTCGAAGCTGAACTTACCCGCATCAGCCGATCGGTGCTGCGAGGCGTCCCCGTGCTCGCTTTCTCGATCATTATACTGATCATCGCGGCATTCCTTGCACGCTTCGTTGCCCGGAGCTCGTTATCAATACTTGGGAAGTATGTTCAAACAGATCTACTTCGACAGGTTGCTGCCAAAACAAGTGGCATCGCTCTATTCGTGATTGCCTGTTACCTCGTCTTGCAAATCGCAGGGCTTACGAGGTTAGCTCTCACGTTCGCAGGTGGTACTGGCTTGTTAGGCCTTGCGATTGGTATTGCCTTCAGGGATATCTCCGAGAACTTTCTAGCTAGTCTTTATTTGAGCTTGCGGAAACCATTTGAAGTTGGTGATTTGATCGAAGTCCTTGACAAACGAGGGTACGTCCAACGTGTGACTTCGCGCACAACGATTCTCATGACGCTCGAAGGCAATCATGTGCAAATTCCGAATGCTACTGTCTTCAAGAACGTTCTGACTAACTTTACAAGTAATCCGACGCGCCGAGTCGATTTTGCGATGTCAATCGATTTTGATACTTCGATCGTGAAAGCACAGAATGTCGCTATGCAGATTCTACGCGAGCATCCTGCAGTTCTGAGCGAACCGGAGCCTTGGGTCCTAGTGGATGGATTGAGCCCGACTCGTGTAAATCTACGCGTATATTTTTGGCTGAACGGAAACCACCATAGCTGGTTGAAAGTCAAATCAGCAGTCATTCGCCAAATCAAACGTTCGTATCAGCAGAACAATATTTCGCTGGCAGAAGGAGGAGCTCCCGTCGTGCGTCCAGTAATTGAACTTCTGGAGCCGGATTCGGGGCAAGTATCCGAGGATGCATATCAACCAAACATTTCGAGCTCAGTAAGCAAAGATGACGCTACAAGTCCCGAACCTGTTGCTTCATCCGCCGAAGGCAATTTGACGAATGAAGCAGACGTTATCCGCGTTCAAGCTAAAACGGCGCGGCTGCCTGAAGAAGGTGAGAACTTGATCGCCGATAGTCCTCCTTCGAAGGCATAACCCTCCATTTTGCAGGAGAAGATCCATGAACAAAATGTTTTTCAGCGATGACAATGCACTAGTGCGAACCTTGGTTGTAGGCTTCCTCGCCTACACGATCCTAATTGTAGTCCTTCGCACCACAGGGAAGCGAACTCTATCAAAGCTGAATGCATTTGATTTTGTTGTCACGGTTGCGCTAGGATCGACTCTAGCAACGATTTTGCTTAGTAAAGATGTCGCCCTGGACCAAGGCGTCCTTGCATTCCTCATTTTATGCGGCATGCAATTCGTGGTAACGTGGCTCAGCGTGCGGAGTTCTTGGCTTCGAGGAATTGTCAAAAGCGAGCCAAGGATGCTGATGCACCGAGGCGAACTGCTTCCAACGGCGATGAAGCAAGAACGGATCACGCGCGACGAGATCGAAGCATCGGCCCGTTCGGCAAAGATTGACGATCTTTCCAAGGTGGAAACAGTTGTTCTCGAAACGGACGGAACGATGAGCGTCATTCCGAAACAATGTGCCTAGTCTGATGTTTGTTCGAGCTTCTCTTCGTGCTGAAGCTAGTTTCCAATGCCTCCGTACCTTAGTCCTAGTCAATCTATTCCTAAGAAGTCAGTCCGCGCGACGTCCGAGGCATCTTTCGCAACAAAGTCGTACCAATGGTTACTCGTGTGCGATTCCGCAGATAAAAGTTAGATCTTCTACCAGAGAAATCTTTATCATACTGCCATTACAAAGTATCCGCCTCCGAATCGGCTGACCGACGTGGTATCACAACGAACATTACGATTAACAACGACATGATTCCGCCGATCATCAACCACTCCCAGGGACGCAACTTGTATTCCGAACGGAATTGAAGTTCTAGTTCCAACGGTGCGTTCTCTTCGACTTGGACGCTACGGCTGAAGCTATAAATTGTTCCTTCC
The DNA here is from genome assembly GCF_056494165.1 of Njordella aestuarii. Lineage (NCBI taxonomy): Bacteria > Pseudomonadati > Planctomycetota > Planctomycetia > Pirellulales > Pirellulaceae > Njordella > Njordella aestuarii. Next base: position 2,708,206 of record NZ_CM151397.1, on the reverse strand, counting down.
TCTGGCACGCTGATTACGATTGCTTGAGGTGCGGGTTCCGTCGTTCGTTGATGCTGGACCAAACGACCTGCAATCTGTTGCAATACTGCGTTGTCTTCGCTTGTATTACCAGCCAATAGTTGGCTCAATTCTTGCGGTCGAAAATTCAACTGGTCTTGCTGTAGAATCGGATTCATCTCCGCGGCTTGTCGCATCTGGTCGTTGTCACTAGCTTGAGCTTGGCCTAGGTCATTGTCCAAGTACAATCGCTGGCGACGTGTGTTCAATCCCACGATGGCTTGCTGGGTTTGCAAATTCTCGAGCTGTACTCGTGCGTCTTCGTTCGAGGCGGCATCAAGTGCGTTGCTGTTAGCGACGTTGCTGAGTGCTCGCTGCGCCTTCGTTTGCTCGCCAGCTTGCAACATTTGAGTCGCTTGCGCAAGCATCTGTTGAGCCTGCTGCGCTTGTGACTTTCGCTTGTCGTCAACCTTCGACAGATAGAACGATCGATCGTAAACGCCGCGACTGTCTTGCTGGATCAATTCCAAATCGCCTTCATCGTCGGTTAACTCGAAACCCCGTGGTGCGATAACGTCCCACTTCACATTCTCTAGCGGAACATTTAGCAACGGACTGGTCAGCTTCAGATCTCGCAGGCTCTCACCCGTAAGCAAATAGACGAAGCGCACTTGAGCAGTCCGATCGTCAATGCCGGGCAAAATGTAGAACTGCCAGGAATTGGCGGCACCACCGCGCCGGATCGAGTGCACACTCTCGCCATTGACGAAGATGTTGAACAGTTCGCCTCCCTCGGGCAACGTGACGCTCAGGCTGCTGCGCTGAATGACTTCCACTGTCACGTCGACGGCTGTCAATTGATCACCGGTGGGCGATAGCAACGTTGTAAGCTTACCCTCAGCCACTCGCAGCTTCAGCGAGTCTGCAAGTGCGTGGCGAATCACTCGCAAGGCTAGCGGAGTCGTCGGAGTGATCGCCCGCAGGGATAGGGCGGGCGCGGTGCGATTACCGGATTCACGAAGTGTGGCCGGAACGACGCTCCAATCGACTCGTTGCCATCCCTGAGTCATGTTACCTGGCTCAATCTCCAAGCGTCCGCCAGTTCGTACTGCAAAGAAATAGGCGAGTTGCCGCGTTTCCGGGAAACCGACCACTTTCAACGTCTCGCTGTCGTTGGCTCGTTCGCCGCGACGTTCAAATTCAATTTGAAATTGTACGCGACCAATAACACGCTGCTTGAATTGCAATTCCCAGCGATCCGAGTCCGGTGCGGTGCGCACAAAATCAGCGACGGCCTTGCCAGTGGCACGGATCGTTTTGATCTCTTCGGCGTCCGTGATTGGCAGAACCACCGGTAAGGAACGGATCGACGCGTTCTGGACTTGGAAGTCAGCGATAATGGTCGATCGCGTCTGACCTTCACGCAGCGTCACTTCATGAAGCACATCGCCAGTGATCCACGCTTCCAATTTTTCTATTCCTAACACCAGGTCCCAGTCTCGCTGCAACAATCGAAACGCAAGAGCCCCTTCGCCGTGACCACCTAGTGATCGTGGGTCAATCTCAGAAACGTTCTGCCGCGTGATCGCTCGCAGGCGCAGACCCGTCATGGGACGAACGACCAAATCACCTGATTGACGGTCTGCTTCATTCACTGCGAAGCGTGGCACTTGCCAATCAATTGCATCGGCTGGTGCTGCACCAGCTAGGGACAACGCAAACGCGTGGTTGCCGATGGTCTTGCCATTCAAATGCATCACGACTTGTCGCATCCCTTCTTGATTAGTTTCGACCCAATGATGCAACGCTTCACCCGAGAGCGATTCGACTTCCAAGCCTGCTGGCAAAGGAAAACTGAGTTGGAACAAACCGGTGCGCGTGATATCGACGTTAAAGTTGATGTTAAGCAAGGTGCGTTCATCGCCGATCGACAACGCTTGTCGACTGATGATGCGAACCTCTGACGTGACCGGCGCGACACGAACATCGATCGAGCCTTCCTCCGAGCCATATCGGTAGACGCGATGCAGAACGGCTTGTGCGTTCTTCGATAGAGTCGCATCGAAATCGCTAAGGCTGACCATCGACAATGCGGCTGAGTCGACTTTCTCCGGTTGAGCATCCGAGCCGAAGGCAACTCCTATCAGCCCCACTTCCCCGCTGGCTTTCTCGACGCGAAGTGGAGTCAAAGCCAGTTCCGTCGGTAGCGTATCCAAGCTTCGCTGCGTCTCGATCAGGACACTAAATTCGGTGCTGACGGCAACTTCGAGTTGCATCTGAAGGCGACGACTATCGGCGTCAAACTGCCAAGAAGCAATCGGGCCTTCAACAGTGCTAACCGTCAAGCTATCGGGGATGTTGACGACTAACTCTCGGATCCGACCCTGCGACGTACGAATGTCCAAACGATGGCGTCCGTCGACCACGCCAGGGCCAGGTGTATAGAGATGCGAACCTTCGACAAAAAACTGTGTTTCCTCCGTCGACAAGTCTCGCGATTGTGGCTGCAGAACGATCTGAGCAGGGCCGGAACTCAAGAGCAGCTTCGCTCTCGTTTCCGCTTCGCCACCTTCGATCGATTCGATGCGAACGGCCGTGCTGCAACTGACTTCCCACGCCGGTTCATCAAGTCGCAAATCCACTTCATGCAAGGCCGCGTGACCGGTCAAAACGGGAATGCCTTCACCCGGTTTGATCGCCTCCAATCGATACTCGAAAGTAGCAGAGTAACTTTTTGGCTGTATTGGCTCGGGTTCGCTATCGTCAGTAGTCTCACGCACCGTTGCCTCGGCCGGTTGCTCAGTCTCCTCATCGAAAGGAATGGTCACGACGTAAGTCAAACCACGATCGGCAACATTGATTTTGTTCAGGCGAAGCTTCTCACCTTCGAATCGAGTCAAGATCGCGGGTGCTTGTAGCAATACAAACTGATCCCCGGGGATGCCGGTGACTTGAATCGAACCTTTGGCATTCAATCGGGCTTCCTTCGCCGCAATCTGCCACTCCTGGAGCAGCGAGTCGGCTGATTCCATTTCCCCTTGTGCAACGTTTGGTTCTTGAGCTCGTGCGACTGACTGGTTACCAAACGAGACGGCACTCAAGGACAATGCCAACAGCAACAGCCCTGTGACCACTGACGGACTTTCTCCACTAGCAGTCGTTGTCTTTGACGGATCAGGAGTATTGCGGCTGCGTTGAGCAAAAAAATCGTGACCGCATGCTACAGCGGTGGGTATGAGAAGCCTGACTAACGTTATCGCAGCGACCACAACAAAGAATCCGACGCCTCCGTTGGGATGCATCAACACGCCCACGATTATCAATGCCAATCCAACTGCCGTGAAAAGTCGATTCGCTTTAACCGCGTGAGTAAACGCGGACAGGGCCAACAACAGACCGCCGGCAGCAATGAGCCCAATCCCAACCCATGAGATTTGGACTCGCCAAGCAGGTACATTTTGCACGCTCAGCGCGATCATTTCGCCCGCTGCAATGACTGGCAAGTTCAGTTGCATGGGCGTTGGAGTATGCAGATGTTCCCACGCATCCCACGCTGCGATGGCCGCTACGACAAGAGTCACCGAAAAGCAGAGCACGCCCAAGAAGCGTACGCTTCCTCGTACCGCGAAAAACAAACCAAACAGAATCAATGCCGCGATGGTCGCCAATGGCGGCAGACCTCGATTCGCCAACCAATCGAATCCAGTCGGCCAAAGCACTGGCATCGTAGGCTCGACTGTTCCACCGCTCGGAAGCAACACGTGGTTCTCATCGCCGCGTACATTCCACTGTGTCTTCAGTACTGGCGCATCAACGATTGGCAGCAACAGTTCGGCGCTATCGCTATCAACCGAGGGTTTGCCAAGCCGCAATCCAACTTCAATCGGGACGTTCGGGTCCGCACCGCCTGGCAGTGGAATCAACGTTTCATTACCTGTTTGCCTCGCGGTTACCGGTTGCCCATTCACCGTCACAGCCCATAACTTGACAGGCTCGCCAGGCAACTGCAGTCGCAGCGTACGTTGGCCACGCGACTTAACGTAATACAACACGTCGGTAACCAATTCACCATCAGGCGAGACACGACTGTTGGCTTCGGAAAACTCTACGACTTGTCCAGCGGTTGTGCCGGGTTCAAACCAAGTAACCTTCAACGTCAGGTCGAATGGTCTTTCGGTATACTGCCATGTTCCAAGCGACGGTGCGGTGCTGAGCAGTCGAAACTCGCCGGGCAGTTCCAATGGATCCAGTACCAAGAGCTGATTCGAAACCAACAGCGGTTCGATCTCAACTTGTACTGGGCTGACGATCTCGATGTAACCTCGGTCTCCTTGAACGTTCAGCGGCGTGATGACGCCTGCCGAAAACGAACCGTCGGCTTCATTCGGCTTCTCTTCAAACGTAATCAGTGCGGTGTACGAACCAAGTACGGGTTGGTGCAGCGTGATAAGCAGTTTGTCTCCCTCGCGCCGCCAAGTCCGAACGTCTTGCCCATCCACCGTGACGTTGCCCAGAGACTGTGGTACCGTCAATTCGAAATCCGCGGTCGGAGCGCCCGTAACCAAATAGTTCACCAGTGCACTGCCGTAGATCGTTCCTTGGCTGAGCGAATAGAGATGAAACACGTCCGATTGGATGCTTCGTTCAAGCTGTTCGATTATCATCGTCGCCGACCAAGCTGGCTCACGAATGCGAAACGCTTGCTGCAAGTTTGGTTGCGGCTTGGGAAAGTACGACAGCGGCTTTTCGACTAAGAGGTCTACGGACTCTGCGACGATTCGAAATCCAGGCGAGCCGACCACGCCGATGTCTCCGCGAACGCCTTTGGCTTGCGGAAACTCGATACGCGGTAGCGTCCATGAACCCGCTGCGGCTGTCTCACTCTTTTCCAATTGCAGGCTAACAAGTTGTCGGCCTTGTACATCACTTTGAAAGATAATTTTGACGTTGCGTTTTTCATCATCGGTAGCCGACGCTACGACATAATCCGCCAAGCTTGCGCCGACCACTGACACCACGGAGTAATCACCAGGGACAGCGAGATCCCATTCTCGAATGGCAGCTTCTCGAATGTCCAATTCGATATCAGCTTCGATCACGCGATCCGACTCAGAGAGTTTGTATAACACCAATGCATTGATATTAACTTCAGGTTGCACTCGATCGGCAAGAAGCGAAAAATCATATTCTGCACTAGGGAAGCGGTATACAAACGCTTGCCTCGCCTGCAAGGCTTCGCCGGGATATTGCTCAGGTGCGAGCTGTGTCAGGCCCTGCAAGTTTGCTGCCTCAACTCGAACCGATCCCACATTGGACACTCGCAAATAACCGGAATGCCGAATAGCTCCGACTGGTCGCAATCGTAAACCCTCGACACGCACGGGAAAGGCATCAAGTGGCGTTTGGCTGCGAACGCGCACGTTGCTTTCGCCTGAGATCGGTTGGCTAAGCGTGATTTCGAGCGACTGTTGATCACCTTCGCCATTGACTTTCCATCCGACGAGATTGTCACCTTCCACATCGACGATCTCGCCGGGGCCAAGTAACTGAATACTGAGCGATTTCAATTGTCCCTGCAGTACTTGGTAGATAAGTTGATGATCCTGTCTCAGCAGTCCTGTTCCAACTTGAGCTTCGACACGAGCCGTCGTCGTAAAGAAAAGCTTCCCTTGATTGGAACTCTGCGCATCCTTCCATTGCAGATGAACTCGCCCAGTTGCTGGTAAAAATCCACGCCAAGCGTCGTCTTCGGCGACGGGAACGATCGATTGCGGTTCACGACGAAACTCGATTTCCGAAGCAAATCCCTTCAACGTCAAGGGTACAACAGCGCTGGCCGCAACCGTCAAATCCATGCTTCGCCAGTTGGCATCGGGCGAAGTCACGCCAGCGACGAACTTCAAGTCGATCGGAAACTCACCTGTTGCAGGGAACACCAACTCATAAGCTGGTCCTTCAGCTGTATTAATGAGCTCCAATCGATAGTCGGACGTGGTTGGCAGTTCGCTAAACGCGGCGTTACCTGATAAGACACGCAACCTTGCCCCCGCTTCGGAGACCTTCGCCTTTGCTGACAAAGCGAATCGCACCGATTTGTCGCTGGGCTCCAGTTCGCCGATCAACGAGGCATCAAACAGCTCGACCGGCTCCGGCGCAGTGCTTTGTCTTCTCAAGCTAAGCAACATTCTTCCGCCAGTCGACGTTTGGAAGTGATTCGAATGCTGCTTGGCCGTAAGCGAAACAAACCCATCGGCCAACGTCACCCGCCCTGTCAACTCAGGTGCATAAGTAATCTCGATACGCGAGTCAAAGCCGATCGCCTTGCCAGCAGCGAGATGCGACAATTCAATATCTGCCGGAGGTCCCGTGTATGCGTGGCGAAGACCAACGACTGCAGTTGCGACGAACTCATCCGTTTGCGGTTGCACGTCACTTTGTTTCACTTGCAAGTCGAGGTACTTTTCGTCGCCTTTGCTGCGCACCGACCACGATTCGATCGCATCGCCGGTGACTTCAATCACTTCACCTGGCCCATTCAATCCTAACACAACCGTCGCCGGTTTCCCTTGGACAACTCGAATGGTTAGATTAATTGACTGCTCGATTGCTTCCGATCCTACACGCACGTCAGCCCGCGCATTTGCAGAATAAAGGAACGCGGGTTCGGGCGGTCGCGATGGTCCAAGCACTATCGTGGTGGTGGCATCCTTGGTCGTCGAACTATCAGTCTCTTGCGCCGATGCCAACGAACTAACGAACAGAGACACGATGCTGACTAAAAAGCAGCTCGTGATAAGATTCTTTGCGTACACGATGCAACTCGTTCTATGTAGATAAGACTTCATGGTTTGACCTGGGGCAGATGCTTAACGCGGTTACTTTTCGCTCATTTGACGCGCAGTATTAATCATGCTTTGCAACTGCTGCACACGAGTGGACGATTCAAAGCTCTTTGGCAGCGACGTCAGAACTTCAGCCAGCGATTTGTATTCAACACTCTCACCTAACGCATCACCGCGAAGCTTTGAAGCGAACAGGGCCGCGGTTGCAGCAAGTCGCAGCCGAGGGTTCGCTTGCTCGATACGAACGGGATTTGGTTCATAAGGAATCGGCCATCGTCGCTCGACCATTCTGCCCGTGGCGAGGTCTTGAAATCGAACGGAGACTGATCCGATGTCTCCACGACCATCGGGCTTGGGTTCAAAGTGGTACAACGCTACTCCGGCCTCCGCCGCAGCCATTTCAGCCGCGTCAACCTTGTCATTCCGAAAATCTTCTTGCTTGAGCAGGTGTTTTTCAAATCCCAACAGTTTGTAATGCTCAACTCGATCTGTGTTAAATTCAACTTGGACTTTGACATTCTTGGCCGCCGGCCGCAATGCGCCGGCGATCTGATCGGCAAAGCCGGAGCTTGCTTCTTCAGCGGTGTCTAGCAAATAGTATCGGCCATCGCCTTGGCGCGTCAGCGCTTCCAACACCTCGTCGTTCAGTCCTTGAGCACTGATACCTGCTGCGTCAAAAGCGATTCCTGCATCGCGCATTTGCAGAACCATTTGTGACAAGTTCGCGGGATCTGCATCGCCCAAGTTTACCGCACCATCTGTCATCATCACGATGCGGTTCTGTAGGCTGGAAGCAGTTTCACCGGAGGCTGCTTCGGTCGCCTTCTCCATGGCCAACTGCAAAGCCGCTTCGATGTTAGTACCGCCTTCGCTCGGCATACTTTCAACCAACCGCACCAGTTCCGCAGCGTTTGAACCACTCACCCGTTCGGCCAACAACCGCGGTGTATTGGCAAAGCTGATCAGCGTCACCTGATCGTCAGCACTCAGTTGTTGTGCAAGTGCCTCAAACGCTCGTCGGATAGTAGCTCGTCGATCAGGTCGCTCCATGGAGCCTGAATTATCAAGCAACAGAGTCAAACGGAGAGGCACATTTTGCGAACGTCCGGTCGCTGCAGTTCTCAGTGATACCCTCACCAAATTGCGTTGCATCAGGAAAGGATGAATCGCTTGTTCGATCTGGCATACGACACGTTCGTCACTCGAGGGCAACGCATCGTAATAGTCAAATGCGTTAACGAATTCTTCAACTCGAACTTGGGAAGCATCTGGCCACTGGCCATTAGCTAGGGCAGCTTGCGCTAGTTTGAACGAGACATCGCTGATATGAAGCGAGAATGTCGAAAACGGATCTCGACTGGCAGACAACTCCTCTAAGACCGTTGTGCGTGCAGGAATCCGCCCCAAAGAATTCCAACCTAACAGTTGTGATTTATCCCTTGCCAAAATGGTACCGAAATCGCTTTGCGAAGGAGCGTTCCAAGTAACTATGTCGTTCCCCAAAGGAGACACGCCTGCGATACCATTGGAAAAATTTCTAGTTAGTTCTTCCGACGGTGCGATTTTTTTGCCAGCGGTTATTTCAGATTCCTTCTTCTCGCCATCGGGCTCACTATCGCTAAGCCTTCGTGCAGCCAGTGGTTGGTCAATGTTTAGCTCGCTGCTGTCAAATATCCTAACACGCGGACCGCTCCTTCTGTCATCCCACTTTCTGTTGTCGAAACCTGATTCATCGACTCTCTCCGCAAGGCCTCGCGTTGTCGACTGTCCTAGCTGAGCGTCTCGATTCTCGGCCAAATATCGCGATTGGTTTGAACTAATGTTTGGAATGCCAGAGGAATCGGCTCGTCCACCTTCATTTCTAGCAGAGCTTTTTGCGTCCTGCGCGAGAGACAATGAGTATAATTCCGTTGAGCTCGAAGGACCTGACGCGGGTTGTTGAAGGGCTGGCAGTGAATCGGAAAATTCGTTCTCAATTGGTCCTTGTGGTTCGGTTGGAGCGTCCAGTACCGCTAGTCCATCGAGCCCTGGCGATCGTTGCAGATCTTCTTGTTCGCGGTTCTCAGCATAAAAATAGCTGGCTTCTGGAGATGCAAAATCAGATGCAACCGAAGGTGGAGCAGGATGTACGAGGCTTCTGCCGTTGGGGACATTGTACGCTAATGCTTCCCCACCACGACCGAAACTGTTGTCCTGAGATTCCATCAAGCCCTTGGCAAAATTGTCCGTCGCTGGCATACCTCCTCCTCCACCGTAACCGCCGCTCGAACTGCTCCCCCGTCCTGATCTCTCCTGTACAACCCCCTCCAAATTAAACCGACTCGAATCCTCGACCGGATCATTCCATTGAGTGGCACTGTGCGATTCTGGCGGTTGCGGATCACTAGCGCTCTTCATCTCCAACGTCTGCGCCAGAGGCACGCTTTGGATGTTGTCGTAAAGGTAGTATGGCTGCGGAAGCGTTTTGCTTAATGAAGCACCTTCGGCCGAAGAGAGTCCAACACTCGTGCCAAGATCAGTCAGCTCATCTTTAAGAGAACTAAGCGGCTTCTGTGCATACTCACGAGCATCCTTGAAGTCGCCATATCGCTCACCAACTGATGGGGCAACGAATGCATATGCATCTGTAGCGCCGCCTGCCGTCTCAACCAATCGACGCGAGGTCATCCGCTGCAATTGAAACATTGCAGCACATACCAACAGCGAAGCGACAGTGGTAAATCCCCATACCCACTTCCTCGTTAGGAATCGCTTGGACGAAGACAATTGCACTGTCTTCGATTGAGGAATCTCCTGCGACGGCGTTGCGTGCACGCGACCTTCAATGACTGCTAGAATCGACTGGCGGCGTTCTTCTGACAATTGCCAAGTGGACGGAGCGTCATCTTCATCGATTGTATCGCTCGTATCCATGTCGGAGAGCGCGGAATGCAAATGCTGCAACTGTTCGTACCATGCCGCCAAACTTGGCTCCTTGCTTAGCATCGACTCTAGCTGTGCACGCTCGAAGTCGGAAGCTTCACCCATTACCAATGCTGTTAGGCGAGCTTCCAATTCTGAATCGCTGTTATCTGAATAGAATGTGTCGTTCATTTCGAATCGTCGACTCCCAACGGTCGAAGCTTGCTTGCCAAACGCTGCATAATGTGATGTAAACGGTAACCTACGTTGCCGATGGATAATCCTGTTTGTTCGCTGATGTCACGGTACTTCAGCCCTTCGAAATATTTCAATCGAATTAACTGTTGATCGCTTTCAGACAGCTCGCCCAACGTTTGCCGCAATTGAATCGTCGTTTCCATCCTTGCCATAATCCGATCGGGTGCGCTTTCGTTTTCGTCCACCGACTGCGTCACCTTCTCGTCATCACACTGCAACGTCTCCCGTTTGCAGTTTCGCAGATGATTCAAACCCCTGTTTCGCACGCTGCGATACAACCACGCGCGGGGAGCATCCACTTTGTCCCAGCTCGAGTGCAACTGGAGGAATACTTCTTGTACGATCTCTTCTGCAACGACCCGCCTCCCTGTCAAAGAAAAGGCGTAGCGCAACAAATTCGCTTCCTCTGCTTCGAACAGCGATTGCAATGAATCACCCGCCCAGTCGCTGCGATCGTCAGCAACTTGGTCTAGATTAAACATCGGATTCGAAGGCATCGGGTTCAACATCGACTCACAACGCAATGTTCCGATGAAGGGCTATTTTGCATAACATTTTTGTTTGACGTCAAAATCGGCGACGGCCCCTTCAACAAAAGTGAAAGTACAGCCGTTGGCCCGACGCCGTATTGTGCTTTGAGGCAGTCGACTCGCAACGCAGCCTTTAGCGCAACATGCGGCGGATACAAGTAAGACCCCGGGATCGCGAAATTCTTAGGTACTCATGCCAAAAAAGTTCTATAAAGTGCGAGCTTGCCGCCGGAACTACTAGTTTCACTACAGAGTAAGCAAAGAACGCCCAGATTGTTGGCAACCCCGCGAAAGCGATCGACTTTTACCAAGCTATTTTGTCGAGTAGTTTTGGCCGCCGTCGCTGGAACCATGCAGTTCCGAGCATAAAACCTCCCGCAGTTTCAACGGGCCCCGGGTACCATCATATCGAAATGAGCGACAAATCTTGGCGCAACGACGCTGGATCGACATTGCTGATCGTGCGGGCGAAATGCTCAAACTCTAATGGCTGATCGCTCCCCTAGAGAACTCGGCCGCAAACCGCGATCTCATCCAAAAAGTATTCGAACGAAGGTTTCTACTGCCGAGTAGTGCCTTATCCGTCGGGACACAAAACAAAAACTAACACCTCTGCGGCCACACACATACCATCCAAATTAGCTTCAACACTGGCCTCGCATATCGAGATCGTGTAAAGTGCGAAGCGAGGCGTTGCTGGGCTAAATCGAGTACGTACAAAGGATTCCAATCGTGGCCCAGAGAAAGCCAAAGACTGGCGACGGCAAGAAAGACTTTCACGTAAAATCGCTCATGCCAAAGAAAGTGTTAGCTTCCGAAGCTTCGATCGAAGAACTGAAAGCCAGCATCCAGCAGTTGCAGGCGATGAACGCTGACTTACGTGCTGCCGTATCCGACTCCGAACGCCAGAGACGGCTGTACGAAACAGTTCTGAAGAACACGCCCGATTTCGTTTACGTGTTCAGCCTTGAGCATCGTGTGCTCTACGCTAACGATTCACTCATCAAAATGTGGGGTTTAGCACCTCAAGATGTCATCGGAAAGACATTTTTTGAGATCGGATACGAGCCGTGGCACGCGGAGATGCACAATCGTGAGATCGATCAAGTCCGAGCGACAGGAAAACCGATCCGTGGAGAGGTGCCGTTTACAGGGACCAACGGTCGGCACGAGTACGACTATATCTTCGTCCCAGTTTTCGGAGCAGACGGCCAAGTTGAAGCGGTCGCGGGAACGACTCGCGATGTGACTGATCGCAAGGAAACAGCGGACCAGTTGCGGCGTAATCACGATACTTTCTTTGCACTCATTCAGAACAACCCATTTGGCGTCTATATAGTGGATGCCGATTTTCGCTTGCGTCAAGTCAGTTTGGGGGCGCAAAAGGTATTTGAAGCAGTTACGCCATTACTTGATCGAGATTTCGCAGAAGTACTCAGGATCATATGGCCGGAGCCGTTTTCGAGTGAAATAATCGCGCTGTTCCGACACACGCTGACAACCGGCGAGCCATACTCGGCGGCGAGAACCATTGAGCGACGTGCCGACATTGAGTCTGTCGAATCCTATGACTGGCGCATCGAGCGCGTCAGTATGCCTGATGGGCGATACGGAGTCGTTTGTTACTTCTACGACTTAAGCGAACGTCAGCAGTGGGAAGCGGCGTTGCTGAATAGCGAAGAACGACTGCAGTTAGCACTCTCGGCCGCGCGCATGGTTGCTTGGGAGTGGACTCCTGTCGATGGCAAGCTCCGAGTGTCCGAAAATGCTTCGGATGTGTTTGGCTTGCGATCAAGCCTCGTCGATATCGAACAAGGTTTAGCGTTGCTGCATCCGGAAGATGCCATGGCGCATCGTGAAACCTTCCAAAAGGCGATTGACGCTTTGACTAGCTATCAAACACGTTACCGTTTGATTCGTCCGGAAGATGGGCAAACAATTTGGGTTGAGGAGCGGGGCCATGCTGTCCTGGATCAACCCAGCGTAGGCGTACGACTTTACGCTGTGGCAACCGATGTCACCGAACGACAGGTCGCCGAAGCCGCCTTGCGCGAAAGCGAGGATCGGTCGACGTTCGTCCGTCGCAGCAGTGGCGTCGGGTTCTGGTACTGTGATCTGCCGTTCGACGTACTTCAATGGGATGAACTAGTGAAAGCTCACTTCTTCTTGCCCCCCGAAGCGGAAGTCACGATACAAACATTCTATGATCGGATCCATCCTGACGATCGAGAGTCGACGCGTCTTGCGATTGAGCGAAGTATTACGCAACGAACGCACTACAACATCGATTATCGTACGTGGAACCCTGACACAGGTGCAACGCGATGGGTGCGAGCGATCGGGCGTACATTCTACAACGAGGACGGAACTCCGACTCGGTTTGATGGTGTTACACTTGATGTAAGCGATCAAAAACGGGCCGAGGTGAGCTTGAGGGAGAGTGAACAACGCTTCCGCGAGATGGCCAATGCCGCACCAGCAATGATTTGGGTGACGAACGAGAAACACGAGTGCACTTTTCTTTCTCAAAGCTGGTTTGATTTTACAGGACAAGACAGTGAAGAAGGGCTAAAGTTCGGTTGGATCAATGCGGTGCATCCCGATGATCGCGAACCAGCCCATAAGACCTTTGTTACGGCAGCTGAAAAAGGCGAATCCTTTGAACTTGAATACCGACTTCGCAACGGAAATGGTGACTATCGCTGGGCTATCGACGTTGGCAAACCACGCTTTAACGTCGCAGGCGAATTCTGTGGCTTTGTTGGGTCGGTGATTGAAGCTCATGACCGTCATGAACTTCAAAAGGCACTGACAGAAGCTCGCGAAGCAGCAGAAGCGGCGAACGAATCCAAGACAACGTTCCTAGCTAACATGAGCCATGAGATCCGCACTCCGATGACCGCGATCTTGGGCTACGCCGAATTGATGAAAGAATTGGCGCATGAGGAACAGGCGATTCAACATCTGCAGACGATTCATAATAATGGTTACTATTTGCTCGAGATTATCAACGACATTCTTGATATCTCGAAGATCGAAGCGGGCAAATTGGATGTCGAGTCCGAAGTCTTTCAGCCGCATTCCTTGATCGAAGACGTAAGAAGCATCATGGAAATCCGCGCACAAGAGCGTGGATTGACCCTTGAGGTGAAGTACGGCATGGTGCCAGAATTCATTCAATCGGATGCTAAGCGACTAAAGCAGATTCTGATCAACCTGGTTGGTAACGCAATTAAGTTTACTCACAGCGGTCGGGTGCAAATATGTGTAAATTTCGATGCCTCGACGAGACTTTTGAAGTTCGACATCATCGACACTGGCATCGGGATTTCAGCCAGGCAGATGGAACGTCTCTTTAAACCGTTCTCGCAAGGTGATGCCAGTGTCAGCAGGAATTTTGGTGGTTCAGGGCTGGGTTTGATCATAAGTCAAAGGCTTGCCGAAATGCTCGGAGGCACTATCAGTGCAAGTAGCAACGAGGGGCAAGGTAGTACTTTCTCGTTCAGCATTCTTGCTGGAGAAGATTCGGATTCGTACTTGGTCTTGGACGAGCGTAAACGTTTTGGAGCTCCAATAGCCACTCCCTCGAACCCCGGTGTTCCAACTAAACTTTCGTGCCATGTGTTGGTTGTGGATGATCGTCGCGATATCCGGTTCTTAAGCAGTCACATCTTAACAAGCTCGGGCGCAACGGTTGACGAATGCGAAGACGGGCTGCTCGCACTCGAATATGTCACCCGTTGCTTAAAAGAAGGTACCTGTCCTGATCTAATTCTGTTAGACATGCAAATGCCGAACTTAGACGGTTACGCAACTGCGGAAAGATTGCGATTGATTGGCTATTCAGGACCCATTGTCGCTCTCACCGCCGACGCCATGCAGCGGGACATGAATAAGTGCATCGAGGCTGGATGCAGCGATTATTTGAGCAAGCCAATTAATAAAGCTCTGCTTTTGAAGAAGGTCTCAGATCTAACGAAGTGATTGAAGGAAAAAATCACTCTAGAACGAAGCGTCGCCCGTTGCGCTTTCTAGGCCAAGAAGTTCACAACTTTGCCTTCAGGCCCGAGCGGTTATATTCATCCAGATAGTGTAAATCGGGACAACCTATTGGAGACTTTTAAGCCTTCAAGATTACTTGCCGAAGCCGACACATTACTGCCGGTTGTGTAAACCGCCGGTCACTTTAATCCTTGGTTACGCCTGTTCGATCACTTTCCAACCATCAATTGGTTTTACCGTAGCACAGCTCGGCCCGCCGTCTTTGCCAGTTCCGGGGATTGTAGCCTGTAGCGACAGCGCTGGGCACTCGAGAATCAAGTCGATCATTTCCCAGGTAATTCCTTGTAAGGGTATCTTGATGCGACGCTGCCAGCAGCTGCTGACCTGTCCGGCTGATTTTCCAATAACAATGTAAATAAACCTCCCAACCGGTGGGCCTTGTACGTGGGGGCCAGTAAAGTCCGGCAAGTCGTCAGAACGTCTGCCTTTGGCCACGATAGTACAATCGAGTGTAGTGTTGCCTGCCGATGAACGATGGATACAAATCGTCTTGTAGTTGCTGCCTTTGCCTTCCTGAATTCCGAAGTCGACTCCTGGGGGAGGATCAAGCAACGTAATGTGCAAAGGGACAACGTATTCCAATTTTGGTTCCTTTGGCATGTTAAACCTTGGCTTCTTCATAAAACACGGCCAGCCAAATCGTTGGCTCGTTAGGAATTGTCCATTCAACCCGGTGCCTCTGATGCGCAGCTATGTTAACGTGGTCACCGGGTCTCAACTCGAGAGACTCCTCCCCAATCGATAGCCGAGCCGCACCCTGAAGCAAGAGTATCCATTCGTGTTGGTCTTGATCGTACCAAAAACCTTCAGGCGACGCGTGACCATAGGAGACGATCCTTTCAATTCGAAAATCGTTTGCTTCCAACAGCGTGTTGAATAGTTCATCAGGAAGATTTGAGGGAAGATCGTGGAAGATATTGCCTGTCATTTAATGCGAGCCTTCTTGGATTGCTTTACTGACTTCTCTCAAATTGATTTTGAGCGATCACCGCACCGCTGACCATATTAGCTAACGTTTAAAAACGTACGTTGCTGTAGAATGCGGTTTACGAGAAATCTGCTCGGTGCGTTTCGCTTCGTTAAGGTCAACAAATAGCGAGAGTGCAACGTACACAAATTCATGGGCTATGGCTAACGTAGAAAACCAAACATGTTCGCGAATAAATTTCAAATTAGACAACTACTTGACGAACTTCAGCCTCCTGAAACCGGCAAGAAGACCATTATTGTGATTGATGACGATAATGCGAAGGTGGTATTGTTCGCTTTTGCTGCTGGTGCAGGACTTGCCGAACACATCGCGCCACTACCGGCGATAATTCAGATCCTGCTAGGTGAAGCACAACTTACGGTTGGCGAGGAGCAAGTGGAAGGCAAGCCGGGGACTTGGATTCAAATGGATGCCAAGACTCCGCATAGCATTCTGGCAACCACGCCGGTTGTCATGCTGCTAACTCTTCTGAAATAGCATATCTTTTCACGCGTCACGCCCCGACTCATTGCATTGACTAAGGACGACAAATGACCAGAATCCATCACATTAATTGCGGAACTCTTATCGTTGAAGGGCACTCAACCGCAATCTACCATTACCTGCTGGTCGAAGACAGTGGCAAGCTTGTTCTGATCGACACAGGCATCGGACTGCTGGATGTTCAACACCTGGTTGAATGAAAAAGACAAGTCACACCAGCACGCCCAGCAACGAATATCGCTCTGAGTGCACCAAGGTCGAACTCGGAAAAACCTACTTTAGCCAAAGCAACAAAATCAGTGCGCCCGAGGATTTGCTAAATCGTTAATCATTGGGCATTTGTTTTGTCAATCGGCAGAAGACTTCCTTGGGACTGCTGTATTTCTTTCCTTCTGAGTCAACTAATGCTGACATGGGCGTGTCGTTAAGACTGTAGCCAATTTCACTGAGCGCCATGCCATCTTCCAGCAGGTACTTGGCTCCTTGAACGTGTTCATTCATTGACCCAATAGCAGATCGGTTCAGAGGCTTGGCAACATATACAGCTTCAAAACTGGGTGCGATGAACTTGCGAAAAACGAACTGCTGTCCATCGTCGGCGGTGAAATCACGAATGGTATCTAGCGCTTTTGTTTTAAAGCTAGATAGGCTCGTTATGCCTTTGCCTAACATTACACAGCAGTAGAACGAAGCCGTATTCATCAAGATGATGTGCTGTGCTCGGTTGAAAATGAACAGGTGGCTTGACCAATCTGCAAGGGGATTTTCATCAAGCTTCATTTCAGCCAGAGCCCCCGCGTGGATCTTGGTGCTAAGCTTTTGAGATAGTCGTAAGATCATTATTGCTCACCGGAATTTTAAAGCCTACGAACATGAGCTAGATTTCAACTTGTCCGCAATGGTCAGTAATTACATCATTCGCAGATGAAAAAGTGAATCGGGCAGCGCTTAAGTTCCAGTAGATTCTAGCGGTATTGAAATGCCGATTATGCAACTCAATCGGCGTTCAGTTTCAGATCGACACAGCAAGCATCTTGGCGTCAAAAATGCAGTCCGCGAATGGCCGCAAGCCGCACTTCAAATAAAAAAGGCCGCTTACGAACTTGTCGCAAGCGGCCTTTTTAGTGGAGGCGGCGGGATTCGAACCCGCGTCCCGTGATACTTCCAAACCGGCTTCTACGTGTGTAGTCGACTTTATCTTCTTATCGCCTCGCTCTGCCGCCATCGACGGGCTGCTTTGCCAGGCTATCTCGAAACTTTTTTAACTACGATCGTGCCGAGCATGGATCGCAGCGGTCCGGATTTACGGCTGACACTCCAGCGCCTCCGACTAGCTCCGGGTGTCAGGGAAGCCTAATTAGGCCGCCAGTGCGAGGTTTTCCTCAGCAATTACTTTTGTGATCGGCTATTTACGTGGCTCACCGACCAACCACGACACGCCACCAAATTCTTCAATTTACCCGGTCGAAACCAGAAACGCCCCCTTAACACTTAAACGGTTCACTGCTTCGCATGCCAGAACCGGACTTACGTCCTGTCAGGATAACTTACAATTAACGCATTTAAGAATACGCACGGTTAAAGGCGGCGGTTTAGCCGACTTTTCCGTGACATTAACAATAGGCGAAGTATCGTTTTACTAACAGCCCTTTTAGGGAAAACTCCTTTCCGAGATCCCGCTAACCCTCGTTGAATGCAAGTTTAAGGGCCACAATTCGCCATAACGGTTGGATTGGGCTGGATTTGAGGGCAAATTCGGCGTGTTGCGAAACAACTTTAATGACCAGGGGTTCAGACACCATCCCCGGTAGAACTACAATATGGCTAAGGTCGGTTGCCACCTACAGGACACGAATGATCTGTCGCCAGACTGTAATTTATGCCTAGGGTGGCTTTGTAATTGGTCTCTGACCGAACATCTTTTCTAGACAAAATATATGTTGCGTTTCACTTTCAGTCTCACGACTCGCTGGCTTGCCATCGCATCGCTATTCTGCAGCATCAGCGCTTGTGACTTCCGCATTTCATTCGCCGCAGATCCTGACCTTGTCGGGATGTTGGCTGATGCGGTCGATCCCCAAGTCGCTGCTAGTATCGGTCTGAGCGACACACAACTGGAACAGTTGAACGGTCTGATTCGCCAACAAGAGTCGCGAGCATTGGCACTAGCTGACCAATTGCGGCGTTTGCCGCCGGAGGATCGTGCCGAGCTGAAGAAGCAATCAATCCGTGCGCTCGAAAAAGAGGCGTTCGACATCCTGTCGCTCCAGCAACGCTCGCAGTTAGAGAGGATTCGGCTGAATCGCATCGGTCTTCGATCGCTCGCTGAACAACAAGTCGTTGAGACGTTGGGGTTAAGCGAAGGGCAACAGGAACAAATCCAGCTGATTCTCGACAGCCGCATCGAGTTGCTCCGCGAGTTCGGTGCCGGTCAAGCCGATGCGGAAATGCAAAAACGTCTTCGGAAAACCCTTACCGGTGTCCAGTACGCGACTTGGCAAGCTATGGCAGGCGGCGTCGAACCCCAAGGAATTTCCGAAGCCGTCGCAAAAAGCCCATCGGATCAAACTGCTGGCGATGCGTCCACAGACGACATTGCGGCTAACGCAGATCCCGTTGATGAAACAGCACCTAATGCAGCCGCTTCCACTGCCGCTGCTACCATTCCCTCCAACGACGACTTCGACGCAGCTCCCATTGCAAAAGCAGAAACCGAAGCAGACCAACGTTACCTAGAACTCAATTTTAACGGGACCGACTGGTCAACCGTTCTGAAGTGGATCGCCACCGAAGCGGAACTGAGCTTGCAGATTGATACGATTCCGCCAGGGACATTTACTTACCGCGATCCCTATGCGAAATACTCTGTAGCCGACGCGATGGATATCATGAATGGCGTCCTGTTAGGCAAAGGCTATACGCTAGTACGTCGTCAACGCACGTTAATGGTGATCGACTTAGGAAGCGGCAAAGACGCGGAAGTAACGCGCGGTTTAATCCGAGAACTTGCCGAATTGGTAACGCCATCACAACTGGATAATCGCGGCGAATTTGAATTGCTCAAGTGTTTGTTTGTGCTTTCTCGATTGACCGTTGAAGAAGCCGAAACGCAGATTCGCCAATTGATCGGTCCACAGGGCTCGGTGATTCCGCTTGCCGCAGCTGGTCAGGTCCTTGTTGTTGAAACCGGAGCCAAGTTACGCTTAATTCGAAATATGATCGAACGAGCTGAAAACCCTACCGGCTCTCGAGCAGCGAAGATAGCAAACTTGCCTCTTCAATATGTTTCTGCGGAAGAAGTGCTCGCGATTGCACGCCCGCTCATGGGACTCCCTGAAGGCAGCAATACAGCGGATGGAATCAGTCTTTCAACAGATTCATTTGGCAACAGGATCTTCGCGACAGGAACTGCCGACAAACTACAGACGCTTCGTGATCTGATTACAGAACTTGACATCGCACCGAGTGCAAATGGGCCGACCAGCGTCAAAGTTGAAGTCCCTTATTTTGAATCCCATCAAGTTCAAGGCTCCGATCCTGAAAACTCGATGAACGTGTTGCAAACATTGCTTGCTGGCACGCCGAACGTTCGAATTTCGCTCGACAGTAAAACCAACAAGATTTCAGCCTTTGCAACGAAGCCGGACCATGAACTGATTGATAGAACGTTGGAAGAACTGTCTGGTTCGGGAAATCAATTCGTCATTATTCCTCTTAAACGAATTGATCCTCAAGCTGCCATTACCACCTTGGAAAAGTTCTTTGGAAAGGCAACGGATGCTGCTGCAACTGCAGCCGCCGGAGCTACTCCACGACCAATCTTCTATGGCGACGCAATGGCTCGCAACTTGATGGTCAAAGGTTCCAAAGAACAAGTTGACCAAGTAAAAAACATTATCGCACAAATCGAGGAAAGCGGCCCCAACCTCAGTATGCTAGGCGACAATGTCAAAGTCTTCCCAGGGACCGGCCGAAAAGCCGATCAGTTCCTGAGCCAGATGCAGATGCTGATGGATGCCAAGAACAAGAACGTTCGAATCCGCATTCGCACTCCGGAGAGCATCGAAAAGCCATCTGCAAGCAACAACGAAAACCGGAGAATGCTGTTAGGCAGTGAACCGATTCCTGCCGAAAAACCTGCTGCTGCGTCGAACGATGCAAAGACTCCAGCGAAGAACAGTCCCAAGGCATCGGAAGAGAAAGCAGCTCCGGCTCAACCATCTGCGATTAACAACCGGATTCGATCTGGACGTTTCGTTCAAGCTACGACCAACGGCGATGCAGAAATCGACGAAGTGCTTACCGAAGATGAAGAAGGAATTTCGGAGATCAATATCATCCAGACTCCATCAGGCATGATTGTAACTTCCGATGATCCAGAAGCACTTGCCGAATTTGAACAGATGGCGCAATTGGTGAATAACCAGCTAGCGTCGAGTCCTGCGGAACCAACAATTTTCTATCTTAAGTATGTACCCGCGGATGCAACTGCGGCCCTGCTAAAGCAAATTTTGACTGGTCAAGTCACCACAGGTGGCGGGGGAGGCGGTTTGTTGGGTGGCGTTGCATCGAGCATGTTAGGTGAAGTTGGTGGCGGAATCATGGGCAGCCTCCTAGGCGGCGGGGGTGGTAGCACGACCACGTCCGGTCCTGGGTTAAGCAGCGGAGAAGTGAGCATTATCCCTGACTCACGTTTAAATTACATTTTGGTTTACGCAAGCTCATCCGACCTTGATTTGATCGATGAGCTTCTGAAAGTGATCGACAGTGAAGATTCACCTATTGGCGTACAGACCAAGGGCAAACCTCAGGTCATTCCAGTTGTCTATGCTGACGCGACCGAGGTCGTTAACACCGTTAAGCAGGTGTTTGCGGATCGGATAGCACAGGCGCCCGGCGGCGCTGGTGGCGGCGGCGGCGGAGGCCGACAACCATCGGCTCAAGATTTTTTGCAACTGCTAGGCGGTGGTAGAGGTCGCGGCGGCAACAATCAAGGCAACCAACAAGCAGCGCAACTTCAGGAACAGACCATGACTGTCGTTGCCGATTCCCGAAATAACACGGTAATCGTCACTGGTCCAAATTCACTGTACGAACAAGTTAAAGAATTTGTCGAGTTCCTGGATCAAGGATCGGAAGATACGCAAGACACCTATGAAGTAGTAACGCTTGGTGGAAACGTAAGTCCTACGATCGTCCAGAACTCGCTAAAGGCAATCTTTGGTGCTCAAGCGCAAACGAATGTCGCGGGTCAAACACCCACGGCTCAGGGAGGTCCAGCTGGCACGTCCGCTTCGCCACAAGACATTCAACAACGTATGAATATGATGCGTCAGATACAAGGTGGCGCAGGCGGCTTCGGCGGACGTGGCGGCGCAGGCGGTTTCGGCGGTGGCGCCGGAGGGTTCGGTGGCGCTGGCGCAGGAGGATTTGGTGGCGCTGGCGGATTTGGAGGGGGTAATCGCGGCGGGGGCGCAGCGGGTGGAAATCGCGGCGGTGGAACCGGAGGCGCAAACCGAGGCGGTGGAGCGCGAACCGGTGGACGATAAGGTTGCATCGTTGTAACCTCTCTTGCACCAATACCTGCTGAAACTGTCGATAAGTAAGAACGTTTGGAACCGAACTATATGACTTTGCAAGTACCCGATATTCTTGTTCGACGTGGACTGATCGACTCACAGACGATGGAGAAGTTCTCGCGGGGCACGAGCGGTATGGCCGCCATGCAAATGGCAATTGATGAAGGGCTTGTTAACGAAGAAGCAGCACTCCAAGCACTCGCAGAAGAAACGGGCCTCGACTACATCGATCTCCGAAATGCGACAGTCGACCTGAATCTACTTGCAACTTTTCCGCAGAAGCTAATCTATCGCCACTCGCTATTTCCTATTCGACGCGAAGGCGACGCGATTGTCGTGGCAACGTCGAACCCACTCGATCTTTTCCCGTTGGACGAAGCAGCTGCGGCAACCGACTGCGCGATTATTCCAATCGTTGCAGAGCGTAACGAAATTGCCAAACTGGTCAAGAAACACCTGGGTGTCGGCTCCGAAACGGTGGAAGGTCTGATCGCAGCGCGAGCTGAGGAAGAAGACATCGAGCTGCTGGAAGAGATTCAGGGCGACGGCAGCGAATTGAGCGAGATGGCTCAAGAGGCATCTGTCGTTAGGCTGGTCAACGAAATCTTGATCGAAGCCGTCGACTCAAGAGCGAGCGACGTTCACTTGGAATCGCAAGCCTCAGGCTTAGTCGTTCGTTATCGCATCGACGGCATCCTACATACGCAGCCTGTTCCAGTCGAGATCCATCGCTTTCAAGCGGCGATCATTTCACGTCTCAAGATTATGTCGCACTTGAACATCGCCGAAAAGCGATTGCCGCAAGACGGACGTATCAAGTTGCGAGTACATCGACGCGAAATCGATATTCGTCTCTCAGTCATCCCGATGATTCACGGCGAAAGCTTGGTCATGCGTATTTTGGACAAGGGCGCGATGAAGTTCGATCTTCGCAACCTTGGAATGAGCGAAGAGACCTTCCAAATCTACAGTCAAATCATTCGTCTGCCGCACGGGATCATTCTCGTAACCGGCCCAACTGGTTCTGGTAAGACGACAACTCTGTATTCGTCGCTCTTGGAAATCAAGTCTCCAGAAAACAAGATCATCACGACGGAAGACCCTGTCGAATATCAGCTTGAGGGCATCAATCAAATTCAGGTGCATCCCAAGATCGGGCTCACGTTCGCTGCCTCGCTGCGTAGTATTCTACGTCATGACCCTGACATCGTACTGGTCGGTGAAATTCGCGATGCGGAAACTGCGGAGAACGCGATTCAGGCATCGTTGACTGGTCACACTGTGTTTTCAACATTGCATACCAACGATGCGGCTGGTTCGTTCACTCGTATCGTTGACATGGGGATCGAGCCCTTTTTGGTGGCGAGCACCGTGGAAGGCATCATGGCGCAACGGCTTGTGCGCAGGTTGTGCCCCAATTGTAAGGAAGCGTACAAACCAGACGCGGCAGATCTTCCCGTCGATTTTCCATGGGAAATGTTCGGCGACTCCCCTCTCTATCGATCAGTCGGTTGCCGAAGTTGTCGGGCTGTAGGATACTCAGGGCGAATGGGTATCTACGAACTCTTAGTTACGACCGAAGCAATCCGCCAATTGGCGCATGACCGCGTCAGTAGCTTTAAGATCAAGCAAGCTGGTATCAAAGATGGTATGAAGACTCTGCGGATGGACGCTTGGCGAAAATGCCTGGAAGGCAGCACGAGCGTCGAGGAAGTTCTCAGAGTCACCAAGAATGATTCGATTGGATAGGATTTATGCCAGATTTCACCTACACCGCACGCGATTTGACCGGTAAGAAGTCAACGGGCTCCATTACCGCCGCTAACGCTCGAGAAGCGTCCGCACAGCTTACAGCTAAATCGCTATTCCCGCTGAGCATCACTGCCGGAAAATCGACTGTTACGATTTCAAGCGGTCGCGTGAGCGGTGCAAAGATGGTCTCGTTCTACTCGCAGCTTGCATCCCTTCTAAGGAGCGGTGTTCCTTTGATGCGAGCCTTAACTGTTCTATCACAACAGTCGGGCTCCAAGACGCTGCAGGAAGTGCTACAAGACGTTAAGTCACGTGTTGAAGACGGCGAGGCGCTTGGAGATGCCTTTGCACGCTATCCCCGCGTTTTC
Organism: Njordella aestuarii; assembly: GCF_056494165.1. Classification (NCBI taxonomy): domain Bacteria; kingdom Pseudomonadati; phylum Planctomycetota; class Planctomycetia; order Pirellulales; family Pirellulaceae; genus Njordella; species Njordella aestuarii. The sequence goes on along the minus strand of NZ_CM151397.1, from coordinate 2,684,443 downwards.
AATATCATCGCCGTCAGCATGGTTCGTGCTGGGACTGAAGGCGGTTTCCTAGAAGAGTCGCTCGAGCGAATTTCTGGTTTCATCGAACAACAGGAAGAGCTAAAGGGAAAAACGATGGGTGCCCTTGCGTACCCAGGTTTTATCATGGCCGTCGGTGTAATTATCGTAACGGTCTTGCTGATTGTCTTCGTACCGAAATTCGACTCGATCTTTGAATCGATGCGGCAACGCGGGACGCTTCCCGGTGCGACCGTCATTTTGTTACAGATGAGTGCGTTCATGCAAAGCTATTGGTGGCTTTTGTTGATCGCAATTGTTGGCACAGTGGTCGGTTTGCGGACATATTTCCGCACAGAAATCGGCGCTAGAAGATGGGATCTACTGAAGATCAAAGTACCGTTGCTAGGTCCAGTACTGCTTAACCTCGCGGTCGCCCGATTTTGTCGCGTTCTTGGTACTCTGCTCCAAAACGGCGTAACGCTGCTCCGTGCTCTTGACATCAGTAAGCATGCGGCGGCCAATCAAATCTTGAGCGAATCTATATCTCAGGCAGTCGAAGAAGTTACTGCAGGGGAGCGACTTGCAAAGCCGTTGGATGCGAGCGGTCACTTTCCCAATACCGTAACCGAAATGATCTCCGTCGCCGAAGAATCCAACTCGCTGGACAAAGTCCTAGTCCAGATTTCCGATTCACTCGAGAAGACGACCTACAGACGGCTGGAAGTAGTGGTGCGGCTTTTGGAACCGCTTATGCTGCTGGTGCTTGCAATGATTGTGATGTTCATCGTGCTTGCACTGATGTACCCAATCCTAACCAGCTCAAGCACTGTGTAGTGACTTGCGTGACTGCGATTAGTTAAGTCGGTTTAGAGTTTGAAAGAACCGACTTGTTTGGGACTAGTACCTATAGATCTGCGGCCGAATAGTCAGGGCTTTTGCTCTTCCTCAACTTTGACACCGTCTTGCAACATCCGCAACGGCGGTGTATCCAAGTCATCAAATTGACCGCTCTTGATCGAACGGATACATGCGACTAGCGCAGCGCCGCCCAGAAGAATAGCAACCGGTAAAGCGATATAGATGACACTCATCGGTATGTCCGGGCGGCGACTGTCATGGAAAGGATGGTAAGCGAACTGATCGGCATCAATATAGCCGCAATCAGAGGGCTAATATAACCTGTTGCTGCTAAACTCACCGCAAGGATATTGTAACTCAGCGAGATTAAAAAATTGCGTCGTATGGTACTGACCGTATTGTGGCAGGCTTGAACCAAATCAGTCAATTGATTCAACCTTCCGCCCGCGAGGTAAACAGGGGCTGCATCTAAACTTGCGGCCGCGCCACCTCGAATTGCAATTCCCACATCGGCCGCCGCTAGCGCAGCCGCGTCATTGACTCCGTCACCCACCATCAACACAGAATGTCCTTCCGTTTTAGAAGCGCGGATCTGCGCCAGTTTGGCTTCAGGCGAAACGCCCCCCATTGTCAAGGCACGTTCAATCCCCAGCTCGCACGCAATGCTTTGTACTGTCGATGGATGGTCGCCGGATAAGATCCCGACTTTCCATCCCAATTCTTTCAGCTTCTGAACAACGTTCGATGATTCTGGCCGTAGTAGATCACCGACCGTTGCGATGCCTGCTAGCTGCGAATCGACTGCTACCAAAAGCGGACTAAACCCTTTAGTAGCAATTGCGTCAATTTTCTGCCTGTCATCGGGGCCAATCCTTATACCGGAACTCGTCAGAAACTTTTCATTGCCAACCAGTACACTGTGCCAACCAACCGTGCCTTCCATACCCAAACCAGTGATTTGACGAACACCATTCGCGGAAGGGATTGCTATACCAGTATGCTGGCAGTATCGCACTATGGAGAGCGCTATTGGATGTTGTGAATGTTGCTCGATTGCGGCCGCCAGGGCAAACGTTTCGTGATCGCCTTCCCACTCGCGAACAACGATCTTACCCTCGGTAAGGGTACCAGTTTTGTCGAACCAAACGATTCCAGGGCGATTGATACGCTCCAATGAATCAGCACCACGAATCAGAATTCCTCGTTTCGCGCTTCGGCCAATCGCCATAGAAATCGCGAGTGGCGTTGCTAGAGCCAAAGCGCACGGACATGCAACAATCAGCAATGCAACAGTATGCCCGACGGCCGCGGAAAGTGAATACTGAGACCAACCTGCAAACACAATAACGGCTATGGCCAACACGATCTTGACGAAGCGACCACCGATTGCATCAGCCAATTGGACGATCGGCGCGCGATGAATGGCTGCTTCTTCGATCAGCGATGCGATGCGCCCGACTCGTGTCGCATTTCCAACTGCTTGTACTTCCAAATCTAGTTTTGCAGAAAGGTTGCAACTACCAGCTTCAACTTTATCTCCCGCAGACACATCTACAGGAGTCGATTCACCGGTGACTAGCGATCGATCAACCTGGGAATCACCTGCAGTAATAACGGCATCCGCGGGAAAAACTTCACCAGCGTCTACGCGGATTTGGTCACCGACTTTCAACAAATCAGCTAATACTCGCCGCGGCTCGCCGTTTGCCCCCAGCTTGTTTGCGTGGCGTGGAGTCAGACGCATCAACATAGCAACTGACTCAGATGTTTTTCTTTGTTGGCGAAACTGAATCCATCGTCCTACCAGCAGCAGAAAGACTAACATTGCCACTGAATCAAAGTACGATTCACCGTGCCCCAGCACTGCTGCGACGACGCTGGCCACTGCTCCGACGCCGATGCCGAGAGCAATAGGCAAATCCATATGCGGCGTCCGTGTTTTAATCGCCGCCCACGCGCCTCGAAAAAACACGCGACCTGGAAACGCCACACTGATAGCACTCAATACGACTCCAGCCGCATGCAACAAATGACGATATTCCGACTCCATGCCGCTGAACTCACCGGCGTAAAGCGCAACCGCGACCCACATAGCGTTCGCAGCACAGAATCCAGCTACCGCGATCCGAATTAGGTGATCTCGATTCTCGAGATTCGTCCGCGCTTGACGATCGCCTTGCATCAGAGGCGAGACTTGGTATCCCAATCGCCCTAACAAGCCACCAAGCTCACTAAGACGCAATGTTTGCGGATCGAAGACGACGTCTAAGGTATGGTCATTCAAACGCACTCGCGCTGAATGCCAACCAGGTTGCGTGTTCGCCGCTCTCTCAATAAGCCAAGCACATGCAGCACAGTGCAGACCTTGAATCGCTAAGCGGCTGCGCAGGAGTCCGCCGGCACACGCAACAGGGGCACTTTCACCAAGAGCTTCAAAATCGTCCAGCTCGTCGAATCGCCCCAAACGTGCAACGCTCTCCAGCGGATCGTTCCCGGCCAATTGATCTCGAAGTGCGTAATAGTCTTCGAGTCCCCAGGAGCGTATGAGAAAATACGCACCGCGACAACCTTCACAACAGAAGCTAAATTCCCCGGTAGCTACCGCTGGCGACGGCAATCCACAGTGCGCACACTTGCTCTCATGAGCAGTTTCAACTTTATTCGATGGCGAGATGGTCGACACAGCGGACTTGGCCCAATCCTAATTGGAGAGTTCAATCTGCAACGCAGCAGGGCAATGGTTCACGCTTCAGAACCCTCAGCGTCTCAGCTGCAACCGTCTGTGATTCGTCACCTTTATCCTCGTTGACATCGTGCATCATCGCATTATGAACACTACTTGCTTTGCTAGTCAAAGAACGCATGTCTACCGCCGCGCGACCGGTCGTCGTATAGACTCCAGAAACCAACAGTAGTATTGCACCTGCCAACGGAAGGGTACTTCGCAGCCTTGGCGCCAATTGCATCGCTCCAAAAACCAACGCGGTGAGCGCCGGAAGTGAACCCAGCCAGAAAGCCGTCATGACGATCATCGCAGATAGACCGTGCCCCGTACCTGCTGCGACCAGTAAGAACATGTATAACCATCCGCATGGCAACAACGTCGTTAGGGCGCCAGCCGCAAACGCTCGCGAAGAACCTGGCAGCCGATTTATTACAGGTCGCGTCTTTGCAATCGCAGCACTGATCCGCATCGAAAACCGGCCCTTACTGGACGAAGGCATGAGGACACGCGCGCGACGCGATCGGAAGTAGGCAACTAGTTTCACGAGTCCCAGCACGATCATAAAAATACCGGCAACACGAGCCGCAGCAGACTGAATGCCGATCGATTCACCACTTGCCGACAACAGGTAACCAGCTGCACCAGCCAGACTTCCCGCAATCAGATAAGTCGTCAGTCGCCCAAGATGATAGGCGGCCAGTCGGACGGACAAACGCGCACGGCCTGAAGTAGATCCAGTAGCCATCAGCGCGAAAGGCCCGCACATGCCAACACAGTGGAGACTACCGAGAATACTCGCCGCAAAAACTGCCAACAATAGTTCGGCGGAGACAAACAAGGAGTTCAACATCAGTTGATCGCCTCGGTTGTAATTGTTTGTTGAGCTATGAAATTTTCGTTATCACGGACGGCTATTAATTCAAATTCCCACATACCGTTACGCAACATGGTGGCCGTCCCGACATAGTGACCTTCACCCATGTCTCGCATCGCGATCGAAGCCACGTCGTTCGCGCGCGCGTGATGGTAGGTCGTCAACTCGATAGCAGCGCCGCTCACGCCTTTGCCGTCCTTGTCCCTTAGCGTCAGTACGACAGTTCGCTGACCGAGCGAATCGGTACCGGCGCTCGGCTCGATGGTCGCTTGCCAGCCAAGCTTATTGCTGGCCGACTGCGCCGCCATGGCCTCGTCCCAATGCAACGCTTTCTGATGATAGTCGGGCACAACTGCAAAAGACGGATCGCCAGTGGCGAGCACAATAGCCATCACGCCGATCAAAATCTGAGCCGTGAGAAAGGCGACCACGAAGGAACCCCAAAACCATGCGGCCTTGCGGTTGGCACGTCTTTCAAGTTCCGTCGTATTCAAACCGATCGATTCAACCATGAAATTATACTCTGCGTAAAACGCGATTGGCTTAGCCCTTAGGACCTAACAAACGATAGGAGACTCGACGCTCATTGCCCGAGTCGTCAGTGATTAAGAATTCTGCTTCAACATTACCAGTTTTGGCGGTCAAGTGCTTGGGAACTTTTACTAAGATCGGCACGACAGACGTTTTTCCTGGTTCGAGTTTCAAGCCTGATTCATCCAGAACCTGCAATACAACTCCAGCGGGCGACGAAGCACTTACATTATACGTCTGTTCGATTTGAGATCGATTCACCAGCCGTAGCCGCATTGAATTCTGCAGCTCACCGCTGACACTGTAAGTGTACGGGTTGCCGCCAGCTCGCAGGATCCTTGCGTCGAACGCATACTTGGTCGATAGGATGCTCAAGAACGCAGTTGCAACGATTCCCAACAATATAATGTACAACACCGGCCGCATGCGCAAAACTCGTCGCGGTTCGCCAGCAACTTCGTCTTGCGAAGTGTAACGTATCAACCCTTCCGGCTTGTCGATTTTACGCATGACTTCGTTACAAGCGTCAATGCACTGCGTGCAGTTGATACACTCCATCTGAAGTCCATCGCGAATGTCGATCCCCGTAGGGCAAACCGCAACGCAACGTTTGCAGTCAATGCAATCGCCATTTTTCGATGCGTTCTCAACACCAACCTTTTGCAATTTTCCGCGAGGTTCTCCACGCTTGATGTCATAGCCGACAATCAGGCTTCTGCGATCAAGCATGACCGATTGAAAGCGGCCGTATGGACATGCAATCAAACAGAGCTGTTCACGGAAAAAGAGGAAATCGTAAAGCATCGCAACGGTCGTCCCACCCATTACCAAGAATGCGAACGGATGGTTGAACGGTGAACTTCGCAGCCACATCGCAAGCTTATCGGTACCAACGAAGTATGCTAAGAAGGTGTGAGCGAGCGCAGCCGAAAGAATCAAATAGATGAAGAAACGCAGGAACTGCATCGGTGCGGATAGCTTGTTTCGAGGCTTTCCGCCCTTGCCCGTTGTACCTTCAAAAAGCCGATCAATCGGTCGAAACAGGAATTCCATATAAACGGTTTGAGGGCAGCCCCAGCCGCACCATACCCGCCCCGCCAGTGAAGTCGCAAAAGCGATCGTCAAGAAGATGCCAATGATCCCAAGTGCCAGAAGCGGTGTATCCGTCGGCAAAAAGGTCTGGCCCAAGATCGTAAACTGACGCGCCGGAATGTCGAGCAACACTGCAGGCTTGCCTCCGATCCGTAGATGCGGAAGCGATACGAAAAATGCGATCAACCCATAAGCCACAATTCTTCGCCGATGCCAGTGTTTACCTAGCGATAAGCTGGGGCGCAGCCAGCGACGCGAACCATCTCGCTCCAAAGTGCTCAGCACATGCTCGGGCGCATCCAATAACGGCAACTTGTCCGTCGCAGATTTCTCTTTCTTATTCGAGCAATTGCCACACGTACCGCTGCACTTTTTCGTTTCCGACAGCAGTGTCAGCGGTAGTCCGTCAGTAGAGTTTACATCATTGTTCGTAGGATTTTGACACATTTAATGTGCCTCATTTGCTTTCGCTAAAATCGACTCTTCATCAATATTCAATTATTATTCGGCTGGTGCATCCGACGCGGGTTCGTTTGCTACAACAGGTGGCACATACTCAGGCCATTCAGGAATTGTTTTTCCCTGAGGTCCCTTTGCTGTTCCACCCGGATTCGTATTTCGCAGACTGGCCACATAAGCAGAGACCAGTACTCGCTCATTTTGTCCCAACCGGTTCCGCCACGCGGGCATCGCGCCTTTGGCGGCCCCTTCATCGATCACTTTATAAATGTCATCGATCGTGTTGATATGGAGGTAGGCATCGTCACATAGGTTTGGACCAATCAAACCACCGCCAGTTGCGCCATGACAAGAGACGCAGTTGGTTTTGTAAACATTGGCACCGAAAGCAACCCAGTCGGGATCGTTCATGTACTTTACAAGCGTCTTTTCATCGCCAGCAAGCTCGCCGATCTCTTCGAACTGCAATCGTGCGTTATCAGCAACTTCGTTGTTGTAACGCTCCTCAAGCGACATCCCTTCGGTACCATGCCAGAACACCGCGTAGGGAAATGCGAATAAGATCGTTCCAACGAACAACCACTTCCACCAACCCGGCAGCGGATTGTCAAATTCTTGAATGCCGTCGTAGTTATGGCCTGTAAGCTCGTCCGTCGTACCGGCGCCCGAAAACCCTTTGACGAGAACTGACTGGTTCTCATGCACACTAGAATGTTGTGTACTACTCATCACGCGGATCCTCCACTTTGTCAGTGAGGGGGATCATCGCAAATCGATGGCTAGCCGTTGGCTTGAGCCGGATTACAGCATAAGTCATCATGGCGAAAGCAACACAAAACAGCACCAGTGCCCATTCGGCACAAACGCTGTAGTCAATCGCACGTAAGACGTCTTTCAACATAGTTGTTATGTATTAGTGATAGGTCAGGTAAGGGGGAAGTTCAGTTAGCGCGGCCCTGTTTTAGGTGGCCCGCGCGAAATTGGTTCAGTACAACACTTGCGATCACTGATTTATAGCGACCGGTTCCGCTTGCGAGTCGGCAGCGGCCGCTGCTGCAGCCTCCGCCTCGGCTTCCCCTGGAAGAACCGGCTCGGGCGTTTGCAATGGATCACGGGCAGCTTCGGGCTCGGGTGTCTTGAACGCGTCAACGCCCATCCGCTGCAGGTAAGCTATCAATGCAATCGCTTGTGAGTCGCTAACAGGCATATCTTTTCCAGCTCCAAGCGAAACTCGGATTGGCCCACCCTGAGCAACGATATCGGCCGCAATGGAAAGCGCTTGCTGTCTTGCAACCTCAGGTGCTTCCGAAAGCTCTATATCGTATTTGGCACCTAGCATCGATGCCGCCCACACGCGATCGGTCGTCTTGTTAAAGTCCAACTCTGTGGTCAGCAAGTGTCGGTACGAAGGCATAACGCTTCCGGGCGAAGTATTCTGCGGGTTGTCCAAGTGTGTCCATTGCCACAAACTACTTTGCTTGCCACCTTCACGAGCCACGTCAGGACCGATTCGGCGACTTCCCCATTGGAATGGATGGTCGTAAACGAATTCGCCTGGCTTGCTATACGCACCATAGCGTTTGGTTTCCGCCAACATTGGGCGAATCATCTGGCTATGGCAGTTGTAGCAACCTTCGGCGACGTAAATGTCACGTCCAGCCAATTCGAGCGGCGTGTAAGGCGTCACAGTGCTAATTGTTGGAATATTGGATCGAATCAAGAATGTCGGAATAATCTCAAACAGACTTGCAACCACGACCGCAACGATAACCCACACGGTGAATCGAATTGGTAAACGCTCCCAGCGACGATGCCATCCGAGCTTGGCCCAAACGTCCAACGATCGAGCCGCGTCGATTACTGGAATCGAAGCCAAATCGCTCTTTGGATTTGGATCCACCGGTGCAGGCAAATGTCGAAGCGGAACCGCCGAATAGACCGGCACATGGTAAACCTTTGGCCGAGTCATCCAGGTCATAAAGTAGTTTACGCCCAGCATTACAACGCCAGCCACAAACATTGCTCCACCAATTACACGGACCCACCACAGAGGTACAATTGATTGAACCGTCTCGACAAAGTCCGGGTAAGCCAACTGGCCACCATCGTCCATCGCACGCCACATAAGCCCTTGTGTAATACCAGCCGCGTAAATTGGCAGGATGTACATCAAGATACCAAGTGTGCCCAACCAGAAGTGCCACGTCGCAAGCTTGACGCTCCATAAAGTCGTCTGAAACAAGCGTGGCGCCAACCAGTAGATCATGCCGAACGACATCATACCGTTCCAGCCGAGTGCTCCCGAATGCACGTGAGCGATAGTCCAGTCAGTATAGTGACTCAGTCCGTTGACTGCCTTGACGCTAAGCATCGGGCCTTCGAAAGTGCTCATACCGTAAAAGGTAATACCTACTACGAAGAACTTTAGAACAGGGTCGACGCTGACCTTATTCCAAGCACCTCTCAAGGTCAGCAATCCATTGATCATCCCACCCCAGGAAGGCATCCACAGCATCACACTGAACAACATGCCGAGCGTACTCGCCCACTCCGGCAACGCGGTGTAATGCAAGTGGTGAGGACCAGCCCAAATATAAATGAATACCAGGGACCAGAAGTGCAGGATCGAGAGCTTATAGCTAAAGACCGGTCGCTCCGCCGCTTTCGGCAGAAAGTAGTACATCAAACCCAAGAACGGCGTTGTTAGGAAGAACGCCACAGCATTGTGCCCATACCACCACTGCATAAATGCGTCCTGCACACCGGCGTAGACCGAGTAGCTCTTGGTCGCATCGATTGGAATCACCAAACTGTTAAACACATGCAGCACAGTCACCGTCACGATCGTGGCGATGTAGAACCACAATGCAACGTACATATGCCGCTCACGACGTGTTACCAGCGTCATGAAGAAGTTTCCACCGAAGAAAACGAGCCATACCACGGCAATGGCCAAATCGATTGGCCACTCCAATTCGGCGTACTCTTTACCTTGCGTGATGCCCAACGGCAAAGTGACTGCGGCGGCGACTATGATTGCCTGCCAGCCCCAGAAGTGTAACCAACTGAGCGTAGTGCTCCACATGCGGGCCTTACAAAGACGCTGCGTGCTGTAATACACGGCGGCGAAGATTGCATTGCCAGCAAACGCAAAAATTGCTGCGTTCGTATGTAGTGGCCGCAATCTCGCAAACGATAGATACTGGCCATAGTTTCCCAGCCCCGCGAACAACTGTGGCATCACCAGCAGCACGGCCACAAGCAATCCTGCCGCAGTACCGACTAGAGCCCAAATGAGCGTCGCAGTTGCGAAGTAGCGAACGATCTTGTCATCGTAGCTAAAGTATTCCAGGTTCGAATTTCGGTTGTCACCGGAAGCGGCATCCGGTTGACTAGTTGCATCAGAGGGGCGATTTGAATATTCAGTGACAACAGTCGTCATCGTGACTGATCTTTTCGAAGATGAACGGATTTTGAATGTCTTGGTACGACCGGCCGGACCAATTACATGCTCTGTTTATCACACGCAGTGCCAAAGCGTCTATCTCACTCGCTGAACGAATTGTCGCATCACTCTTTACCCAGCGTTTTTGCCGGGATGCGACGCGATTAAAATTCTTTGATTCGTTCCAATCACTCGACAGCATGGCACACCGAAGTGGGCTAGGCGTGACGCACATGCACATAAGTGGCGTGCTCAATCGCACAAACCACTTAGAATGCGTTAGACTACAAAACATGGTGCGAATTATAGCGAAATTTTTGTGATCGTTTGTATCGTCCGCGCATCGGATTTCGCCAGCGTTTTCTACATGACTGCTTTGACGCGTCAATTGTGCATATCAGACTTGGGCCGGTGCGGTATACCTTTCGCAAAGCGGTCACCCATCATCGCTAACTCACGATCAAGGCTCACACCGTGTCGACCTCACTTGCTCCACCAGCCTCGCAGCTTTTAGAACGCTATCAACAACTCCAGAAGTATGTCGGTCTGGAGCCCCACGATTTCAAGCTGGCAGTGGACGCTTGGCCGTTGATTAAGCACATCGTCCCTGCACTGGTTGAAGATTTCTATGAAGAGATCCAGCGGCACGAGGCGACCCGCAAGATACTTTCCGAAGCGGCCCAGGTTAGCCGATTGAAAAAGACCCTTTTGAAATGGGTCGAGGAACTGTTCGCTGGTGTCTATGGCGAAGAATTCGTACTACGCCGCTGGGCAGTCGGTTACCGCCATGTCCAGCTAGGGCTTGGTCACGTCTGGGTAAGCGCCGCAATGACGCGACTTCGCGAAGGCTTGACGAAGGAGCTGCTGGCTAACTGGGAGGACACGCAAGCGGGCTATGCGAACACGTCATCGGCGATCCGACGACTGATGGATCTAGACCTGGCGCTGATCGAAGATGCATACCATGCCGAATCGGTAGCGCTACAAATTGCTCACGAGCGGGATTTTGCCGAAGGCATAATCGAAACAGCGCAAGCCGTTGTTATTCTTGTTCGCCCTGACGGGACGATCATACGCAGCAACGCCTTTTTGACTCAGCTACTGGAGAGCAAATCGCCAGAAGCTACCTTGGCGAGCGGGACGCGACCAGCCAAACTGAGCGAATCGCCAGTTGGAAACATCTTCGATCTCGTTTCGCCCGAACAGCACAGGTATTTAACTGGCTTTCTCGCCCAAGCGGCGTCTGGTGGCCAAGTGCGACCTTTTGAAACAGACCTGCGATTGCCTTCCGGATCTACTCGCCATATCCGTTGGTTGGCGCGTGCGTTTGTGAACTCGCCAGAGGGCAACGATGGCGCCAAATGGGAGTTCCCTCAAGGTGTTTCAAGTATACCGAATCGTTCGCGTGGAAGTTCGACTCGCGAGCCTTTGATACTGTGCGTTGGGCAGGACGTGACCGATTTAGCCGAGGCGCAGAGGCTATTAGTTCGCCAAGAGCGGCTAGCTGCGATTGGGCAAACGATGACGGGGCTTGCCCACGAGAGTCGCAATGCATTTCAGCGCAGCCAAGCTTCGCTGGAAACACTGCTGCTGGAATTGGAGGACCGCCCATCGGCCGTTCAGCTAATTGAACGGATACAGCGAGCCCATGATCATTTGTTGCACCTGTACGAAGAGGTACTCCAATTCGCACGACCAGTGCGATTGGAACTACAGTCGGTACGGATAGTTGGCTTGCTTCAACAAACGTGGCTGCATATTCAGCAAACGGGATCGACCGGAGAAATTGAACTGGACGTTGAAGCGAATGTGGTCGACGACGAGGTGCAGGCAGATCCGTTCATGATCGAGCAGGTTTTCAGAAATCTTCTCGAAAACGCAGTTCAGGCGAGTGAAAAGTCGACGAGGATCACTGCCACAATTGCAGACGCTTGGGTCGGAGGATTCCAGGCGGTGGAAGTTGTGATCAGCGATCGCGGTCGAGGCATACCGGCGGAATATTTGGAGCGACTTTTTGAGCCATTTTTCACAACTCGCTCGCGGGGCACTGGGCTGGGGTTGCCCATCGCACGCCGACTGGTTGAATCGCATGGTGGCACGTTGCGAATTGAGTCGGTAGAAGGAGCTGGTGCGAAGGCGATACTCATTTTACCCCGTCGCGCGGTCCCAGAAAAATCGTCCAACTACAGCGGTGAAGACACTCGACGTACGCACACTCCGCGTCAATCGGCGGAAGGTTCGCCCTAAGTCTCTACGTTTCGAGCTGCTCAATACACCCAGCCGTGGACGATTCGACGTGCGCGATCGCAGAGTGTTATCGACGCGTTTTCATCATGGCAATGCCGACGACCAACGCAATGACGGAGATAATTCCCCACTGCGGAATGGTCATGTGTTTGATGCTATAGGACAATCTTTCGCCGAAATTGCTGATAAAGCGACTGACTATATTTGTGGCCAACATCATGGCGACTTATTCCGAAAAGCACTGAAATGGAAACTTGAAAGCAGACGACCGAAATTCTCAAGAACATGATCGGGAAAGCTTAGGTTTGAGCTCACTGCGGGTCGGTGGCAGAGTTCTTGAGGCTCAGAAAAAGTGGGAAATTGGTTGTAGATGTAGGAGTTATATTGATTGCAAAGTCTGGAATGCGAGCTGTTTAGATGTTTGAGCGGCGTGGATTGAAATCCGCGGATGAAAGAGGAATTTGTTTGAGGTCAGGGGTTGCTTGCGTCGACAGAAGAGTTATATTTCTCCACTCAGTCGACCGCACAGGGAAGCAGTTCTTTGTCGGGCGATTTTCCGATGGAAACATTGGGGCCGTAGTTCAATTGGTTAGAATACCGGACTGTCGATCCGGTGGTTGCGGGTTCGAGCCCCGTCGGCCTCGCTCTTTCTCTTTCAGGTTTGTCGTCCATACGACATACCTGCCTCGCTGCACATGTCTTCTGCGGCGGAATTGCGTTTGCAGTTCGTCTGTCGCTACAGCGGCCTGATTATATGCCGCTATCAAGGCATCGCCCGACAAGCCATGTTCCAAATCTGCGTTGACGCGAATTTTCACGATTCGTACTATGGCTGGACCTATGGAAAACCAATCCCACATAGATCGAAATCAAGCGGCCAGAAGCCTTCTTCTGAACGGCACTCTACGAGCTGATCAGACGCCTTGCCAGAACGCCTCGAACGATCAAAGGAAAGCTTCCCTAACGGTCATCCGCAGCGGTGCTGATTTAGGTGTACATGTCGTTATCGATGAACGTATCGTAGTGGGGCGAGATCTTCATTGCGACATCACTCTGCATGACCATCGTGTCTCGCGGCAACATATCTCCATCACTCCACTCAGCGACAATCGTTACTTGGTCCAAGACCTCGGGTCAACTAATGGAACCAGGTTGAACGGCGAACAACTTTCGGTGCCGCAGTTATTAAAGAACGGAGACAAGATCGCGCTTGGCGAATCTGTGATCCGTTTCGAACTTGCTGATAAGATCGACGTCGACTACCAAAGCGAAGTTTCGATTTTGGTAAGCACCGATCCACTCACCGGCTTGCCGTCCAAACGTCGTTTTGATGAATCATTTGAGTTTGCGATTCAGTCCGCCATCCGAACGGCCCATCCGATCGCGTTGTTGATGATGGACATGGACGGTCTAAAGAAGATCAATGACACTCATGGTCATCTATTTGGTGCGCACACTATCAGTTGTGGCGGCCGGATTATCGCCCAGGTGTTACGCGGAGTTGGGCAAGCGTGTCGATTCGGCGGAGACGAATTCAGTGCGTTTCTTCCTAACCATGATTTAACGAGCGCGCTCGAAGTTGCTGAAAAGGTTCGATATGCCATTGAGACCGCCGGATTGGAAAAAGACGGCATTCCTCTTCGCCCGACGATTAGCATCGGAGCCGCCAGCTACCCTGTTGCAGGCACCACTACTCTAGAACTAACGCATGCTGCCGACCTTGCTCTCTATCGCGCAAAAGCCAAAGGCAAGAACTGCGTTTGTAGTTGATCACGACAAAGTAGTAACTAGTTCCCAATACTGCGTCATTACTTCGACTGTTTTGCAAAAATTTACCGCCCGGCTTCGGACACGGTCTAATTCTCCATGCAAACCGAGCCTCTCGTGGCAACAGCAGATCAGTCAATCAACGCGATCGGCTTTAAGAACAAGCTTTTCACGCCGTTGCCGACTGTGAGTGAGCCTCCGGCATTCGATTCGGAATCCTGACGAGCCTTGATCCAATCCTCATCACTTCGAAAAGATTGGAACGAATTAGCTGCGGCGTCTTTGGATGCATGCGCTAGCAGGTAAACCAACGCCACGGGAGCAGCATCCACGTTACCTTCGACTGCAGATGTCTCTTGCCCAACTGGCGCAAACATTCGAAGCAAATTTCCTACGCCGGTGTCATCGTCGCGGTACAGTTCAAAGTACGCTAAGTTTCGCATCCCGTGCTTCTCGAATAACTTCATGGTATGGTCGCGAAATCTAGCATGCAATTTATCCAAGTTACCCTCCGTCGCAATATATGTCCTCAGCTCCACCACATCGTTGGGCCTAACCTTTTGCCAGCCATCAGGGGAGAACGCCGTCGTTTGCAATCCGATCGACGCCATTGGCTTACCAAGCTCTGCCACTACGACATCGTGTTCTGACATTGGAATAGTCGGGTGAACGTCAGACCAAAAAAAGAATACACGCTCGTCCGTGCTCTCCACGGGCACCAATACGATTTTAACTTTAGCGTTTGAATTAGTACTGTCAGAAGTTTGACCCCGCAGTTTCGAAAAAGCGCTCCGCGCCTGCTCTTCACTTCCCTTAAATACATCCACTTGCATCGATTCAGCCGCACCACAAAAAGTCGCAAACCCAGAGAAGCATAAAGCGATAGCCGCAGCGAAAGAATTCGACTGGAACATGTTAGCCCCCTATCGTTCAGAATTGGAAACACATCCATGCTTCAAATAGTTTGCCACACACCGTCGGCACGGATATCTTACACAGTTGACAATGCCTAGTGCAGCAAAGCTTTCCTATGCACGTCGATTGATTCTTTCAGTGTATCCGATCCTGGGACGGAAATGGCTCAACTAACTGGGTGCCACAATTAGTTGAGCACGTTTCCTTTAAGGTTTTTTCCAGCCGAGGAGTCATACCCTCGGCGTTCTCCGAATCGCTCGGGTCGCTCAGCTGCGCTTTCATAATGTAATTTAGCGTGCCAAACGACGACCGCTCACGCGGCTTTAATGGGTTTGTATAACAACTGTCCACGTTCTGGGGTACAATGGCCGGAATATTCCTGGCGACAAGGTCAAGTCGTTACCCCCTGTGCTCAAAATACGTGAAAACTTTCAGAGACTAGCATGACGAAACATAGGTTCAAAAGAAAGCGATTCTTCGTAGAAGGCGGATCAAAAGTAAACCTTTCGAAAATCGATAATGGCTCCGGAAGTGAACTGGCCGATGAGGATAACGCAAGGGAAGCGATGGCAAGTGACTTGACGTACCTTCAAAAGCAACAGGAGAAGCTCTACGCCGAAGACAAGAAGAGTTTGATTGTAATTTTTCAAGGAATGGACGCTGCTGGAAAGGACAGTTGCATTCGTCATGTCTTCAGCGGCGTGAACCCTCAAGGCTGTGCCGTTCAATCCTTTAAAGCCCCCAGTTCCGAAGAACTTAACCATCATTATCTATGGCGGCCGATGCGAGCGTTGCCGGCTCGTGGCAAAATTGCGATCTTCAACCGCTCTTACTATGAAGAAGTCATCGTTGTACGAGTCCATCCCAACTTCTTAGAACCACAAAGAACTCCCGAGCTTAAGAATCCCGAACAGATCTGGAAGTACCGCTTCGAAGAAATCCGACAGTTCGAAAAAATGCTCGTTGAACACGGTACGCACGTCATAAAGTTCTTCCTCCACGTGTCTCAGAAAACACAATTGGAACGCCTCGTCGATCGCTTGGAGGAGCCAGACAAGCATTGGAAAGTTAACATCAACGATTTCGAGGAACGAAAGCTTTGGGACAAATACCAGGAAGCATATGAGGCCATGTTGCCCGCAACCAGTACGGAACAAACGCCGTGGTACATCGTCCCGTCCGATTCGAAGTGGTATGCCCGCGCGGTTGTCGCGGATCTGTTAGCACAGCATTTGGAGGCGATGGATGTTAATTATCCTGTCACTCCCGCCGAAACCTCCCAGCAGTATTTACAGCTTGCCGCAGAGTATCGGCTCAACGAAATGGACGTTGAACCGAAAAAGAAGTCGAACAAGAAAAAGAACTCTGAAAGCTAATCTGTCGACTGTGGACAATAAGTATGGACTTAACAATGTTTAAGTGCGAAACTTTAGGTGGCTGACGGCAAAGTGTGTCGAGATCAATTGACTTGAACTATCCCTGTCCGATCAAAAGAGAAAAATGCGAAACATAGCAGCGATTGTTCGTCCCTTTCTGGTCGACAAAATTTTGGATGCCCTCAAACTCGCCCCTATTGAAGCGATGCGAGTGATCGAAGTGCAAGGTCTAGGCCGTCAAAAAGACTACTTGGACGAGTACAGCGATACCGAGTTCAACACTTTGTTCTTGCCGAAAGTCGAAGTTAGTATCTATGTCAAACACCAACGCGCGGAAGAAGTAATCGATGCCGTTTTGCAGAATGCACGCAGTAATCGGATCGGTGATGGAAAGATTTTCGTCGTGCCCGTCGAACGCGTAATCGACATCGAATCGTACCAACCGGCTACAAAGTAGCTCCAACCTTTGATCGCGATATTAGAAAACAGAATTGATGGACGTCACTAACGAAGAAGAATATAAACGCGTTCAACGCCGCGAGTTGGCTCGGGAAAAAAACCGTCCGAAACCAGTACCGGCTATGGCTAAAAATGGGTTCCTACGGGTAATCGGTGGCGATCTGCGGTCTCGCAAGATTCAGTTTCGAATCGATCCAGATACCCGTCCGATGAAAGATCGCACCCGAGAGGCAATTTTCAACCTCCTCGGAAAGACAATCAAAGACTCTATCGCCATCGACCTCTTCGCAGGCTCAGGTATCCTTGCGTTCGAGAGCGTTTCTCGCGGCGCAACCTATGCCGTCGCCGTCGAGAAGATTCCATTTCGAGCAAGCGAAATTGTTGAGAATGCCAAGAGAATTGACTTGCTTGATTCAATGAAAATTCTCACGGGAGACGCGTTCAAGATATCATTCAACCCCAGCAAAGTCATCGAGTCACTTGAGTTGGACGAAGTGGCTCGGAACAAACCTTGGACTTTGTTTTGTTGCCCCCCGTATGAACTTTGGTCGAAAGCTCCAGACGACATGCGAGACTTGGTCGTAAAATGGATGGAGCACTGCCCTGTCGATTCCAATCTTGTTATTGAATTAGAACAAGCAACTGCTGGCGAGTTTCTGTTTGAAGATCGCTTGTTCGACTGGTTGCGACGCGACTATCGACCTGCGACCGTAGCGATAGGTACCAAGCTTCCTCAGTCCCCAACCTAACAACGTCGCCGCGACAGCAAGAGTGCTGTGCAAAGGGCTTGTTTAATCGTTGACCAGTTGTCTACGATCTCCGGAGAACGCTGCCAGTTCCTTCGTGTATTCATCGAAGAATGCATCGATCTCTGAATCTGTAAATACCTGGGCGTCAAACACAGCAGCAATACTCAGCCGATGGTTGTACTTGCAAATGCCCACGCCTACATGCGTGCCACGGCGGATGGGTGGCCAACCGTAAATAGCAAGTAGTTTTAGGTCGCCAACGGTCGATCTACCTTCGTCATCATGCCGACCGCGTCGCTGACGCGCGGTCACATCGCCTAAGTTTGTGACGACCGCCGTCGCGAGACATTGAAAGCGATGCATCAACGGCCGAACGAACCATCCAAGATCTTTAAATAACTCAAAGAGCTTCACAAAATCGTTGCCTAAACTCAAAGTGCGAATCGACTGCAACTGCTCTTTCACGCTGCTGAGCAACGTTTGTTCGGTTTTACAGGTGTCTTGGTCGGCCACTACAAATGCGAAACCAATCTTGTTCGCTGCCGAGAGTCGGATGTCTTGCCTGACGCGCATATCGATTGGCAAGGACACTCTCAGCCGGTGTTTTGTTGAGCCTTTTTGAGTCTTCCAGCGATGACAGACTTTGAACAGCGTCATAATCGCCCATTCGTTAACGTTGATCGATTGATCGCTAAACGCTTGCCGCAACTCGCGAAGTTCGTCCAGATCCAGGCTGTGGCAGCGAAAGCCAAGCGAAGCAGTTCCATCGACGCTCGACGACCTACGAGACTTACCTTGTATCGAAGTCGGGCCGCGGAAGTGGAAATGGTAGGCGTGAACAAGCTTTTCCCAGAACGTAGTCTTTCGTGTCTCGTGCGTAAGCTTTGGTTCTGGACATTCGCCCCGTTTGGCCAGCCGCTGCGAATCGAGCGTACGCCAACGTAGTAGTTGCTCGTCCTGCTGCGCTAGCGTTTCATAACAATTAGTGGCGTCTTCGATGAACAACCGCATTCCCAGTCCATCAGTAGCCCAGTGCACTGCATCTAAGGCCAGCGTTGTTTTGTTCTCGGATTGTATTACCAGAATCCTGAGATTCGGCTCGGTAAAAGCCTCACCTGCAGGACCGTTCCGCGATTCCCCTTGAGACCGGTTGATAAGTTTCAGTGCGACATGAGCAGCAGTCCGGGGGTCGCCAGCTCCAATCGCACCAGAATCACTCAAGTCCAAGGTACTGCTAAGCATGAATGCCAAGTCGAACGAAGATACCGGGGGCATACCCCAGGTTCGATCGTACTCCTGAACTCTTGCCAAGAGCATTGGATGTCGCACGATCGCACGCTTGAATGCTTCTGTAATCGTTTCCCTGTCAACAACACCTTCGAACAACATCACGATCTGAAAGCGCTTGGGATACTCTGCAACGTGATCCCAGATCAAGAACCTTTCCATTACAGTAGTCGTCAAAGGGAAGGCCGAATGGTCCTCGATTGCATCAGAGTTGATGTCGATTCGTTCCCATGGAATCGCATCAGCCATGCAAAGCCGCCCCGCCATCAACAACAATCGTTTGTCCCTGTATTAGATCCGCATCGGGCGAAAGCAAAAATCGAATAACGGCCGCGACGTCTTCAGGCATAAGAGCTCGACCGTTGGCAATCAGCATCTTCTCGTCAACTGCTTTGAAGAATTGATCGGACCCAGGAAGATTCTCGGTGGCATCGGTTCGTACTAGTCCCGCCAGAACACAGTTGAAGTAGACATTCTGAGGCCCAAGTTCCAGTGCCAAATGTCGCACCAACGCTTCGAGTGCTGCTTTGGAAGCGCCGATCAATCCGTACGCAGGCAAAGCGCGATGTGATCCATGACTTGATAGCGTAACGAACTTGAAGGGATCGTCGCGTCGGCTATAGAATATCTCAGCCGCTTGAGCCAGCAGCATTAATGGCAACGCATTTGTATGCATTGCCCGATCGAAATTTTCGATCTTGGCTTGCGTCACTGGTCGAAAGCCACCACCGGCCGCGTTGCTCACGATCCCATCGATGGTCCCCCAAACGTCCGCAATACTCTCCATCATTTCTTGAACATCTGAAGGTTCGGAAACGTCGGCCTTTACGATCAAAGCCTGCTGCCCCATCTGCTCGATCATATCGGCCACTTCAATCGCGGCGCTTTGATTCGATAGATAGTTTACGACTACATCGCAGCCATTTTCCGCCAGGAGCAAAGCCGTAGCGCGACCGATGCCGCGCGAGCTCCCAGTTACCAAGTATCGTTTTCCCTGTAGGTCATCCATAGCTTCAGCAGTTTACACTTATTTTCCTTAAATTCCATCGCCTGCATGCTCACAGATGAACATTTCATTGCACCAAAAAGTTTGAAACGCAGCGATACGCTCCTCAGATCTAGCAAGAACGCCGGCATGCTCGCTGTGGTCTAGCCCTGCTTGAATTTTGGGCAGCATTTCGAAGTCTTCTTTCAAAATCCGCTTGCCAATCGCAGCTTCAAGACCGCCCCATTTCTTCGCGACCCATCGCTTAAACTTCGAGACTCCCTCGGGCTGATAACCGAACTGCCGGATAATCGAGCGGCTGCGGTTGTGAGCGATCGGTACCACGCTTTGCACTAGAGTAATCGCGTCGGTAAAACTTGTCAGCAGGTTCGGGTAAAGATGATGATGCTCGTATTCACGGCGTGGTGTTCCGCCCAACCAGCTTACAAGATTGCTTTGCGCCCGCTGAAAGAAGAGATCGGTCCTGTTCTCGGCTGCAAACGGCATGTCAGTTTGAAAGGAAGAATGTCTGGAGCTTATTTTGTGATCCGATCGCATTTCGCCGGGATCGGTGCGGAAAGTATCGGGGTGGACGCATTGCACGTGGTATGCTTCGAGCGTGTTTTCTACCGCGACCTTCCAATTCGCGTCGTATTCAACTTCGTACTGCAGCGACATTGGCCAGTCTGCGGAGCATCGGCGGAGATAGATCTCGTACATCGGCCCCAGGTATTCTTCCAATGTTTTCACATTGCTACTCAATGTAATGAATACCAAGCGACCAACTACTTCCGAGCGGTACGTGGCAATTTTATTCGCCGCGCGATCGATCGGTGCTAGATCTTTTGCACAGGGAATCTTCCTTGTTAAGCCATCTTTTCCATAGCACCAACCATGATACTGGCAACTTAATTCTGTGGCGCTGCCCGCCTTTTCCGAGCGGATTAGGCTGTGTCGATGCGCACAGACATTCGATAAAGCCACAATCTCCCCGTCAAAATTGCGAACGATGATTGGTTCGTTCAGCAACGTCGTCGTGATAAACTTTCCAGGCTCGTTCAGTTCGTCGGTCGTACATACGAACTGCCAAGTGTTCTGCCGCATCCATTGTATTTCGCGTGCGCAGATCTCCGGCGTTCGATAAGCCGAGGCCGGGATGCGGTGTGGCAATTTTTGCTGTGCAAGAAAAGGCATTACGTTTATGCGAGCGGCAAGCTCGCCCAAACCGAATTCGAATACGTCGAGTCCTCATCTGCAGCTCCGCAATTGGTAGCCACATTCGAACCTCGACAGTTGACTCTATTATTAATGCACAAACGCAGTTCGATAGCTCCGAGCCGCCAGATAGAGCGTTCCACTATCAGATCGTACGTCAAAATCGAAACAAGCATGATCTTCGGCACGACTTACCATGCGGACGAACGTCAGCAACCGCTCCCCAGGCCTTGGCATGTGATTGATAAATAGCTGCTCGAACGCCATCGGTAAGCATACGGACGGCTTAATTGTCAGATACGATAGAATACCTGCGGCGTACAGCGCTGAATCAAGAATCGCACTCGGCACACGCCAGCCAACAGCATTGCGGTTTAAGCCTGCCAGTTCAATCAACGAAGGAGCGACCATTTCAGCGAGCATTCCCGCATCTGACAAAGCAAAACGCTGAATCAGGCGAAACGGTGCGCCTGAGTAAAATGAGTCTCCAGGTTGAGACCACTTTGGATGATGCCATTTTAAATCGTCGGCGCTGAAGGCAGAACCAAACTCTAATTGCTTCAGAGGCTGAATATTAAACTTTAACTTGCAATCGCAAAGCGTACGGTCCTTTCCGACCACAATTCCACTTCGATTGAGTGCGTCGCCGGCAAGTCGAACTTGAAGGCTGCGCTTGCCACTAGTGCTGGTGGACTGAATGCGAAGCCTATGGGGTTCATCGCAGAAAAATTTGAAAGGAGCGTGAATCTGCAATCCAGTAATACCAATCGGATACATTCGTTCGAATCCGCAACTTGATGCCTGCTCCCCTCGTCGGACTGACAAGGAATAGCTGTGCTGCATTGCAGATTCTACTATTAGCTCCAGCCCGACCACGGCGGGCAACAAAGGCCGATCGTTCAATCGATGCTCGATAAGGAAGGGATCTGATGTCGGCAGCAAAGTCGATTCCACGGTTTGTTCGACCGACTGCCCTTGCACAATCGAATGTAAAGATGCGATATCGATCAACGCGTGCTGGTGTGACGCTCGAGCGATATTGCCTTCTTGCTCAAGTGTTTCTGCCGGATAAAACGCACGGTGATAGCGATCATCGGTTATTAGCACTTCCGATTCACTTTCCGCAGATTCAATTTCGCGAATCAGATGTTGGAGCCCTTCTTCTGCTGGCATGAATTGCATACCAATGCTTTCAAGGGCAAGCTTCGTCTCGGGTTTGGTGGCCATACCAATATCGCCCCAAGCATGCCAGTGAAAAGCAATGCAACGAACGCTTGGTCGTTGCCATTTTAACCAGTCAGTAATCTTCGAGAGTCCATCGTTTGCTCCCGAGTAGTCCGTATGTCCATTAGCTCCGAAGCGACCGCTGATCGAACCAAAACCTATAAAATGCGTCAACGGTTGATCGGATGTTGCTTCGATCAAGTTCAACGCGCCATCCATCTTTGCTGAAAAACATTGCTTCACTTTCAACGGCAATTTGCGGTCAAACCTAGCATCTTGACCAATCCCTGCACCGTGCAAAACGCCTTGTATCGGCCCGTAGTTGGCTTTAACATCGTTCAAGACGGCTTGTAGTGCCGCTGCATCCGCACAATCACAAGCGTGATACTCGACCTGAATTCCAAGACTACGCATCCGCTTCAACGTCTCTTCGATCTCCAGCGTTTTTTCGACGTCCTGCCAGACTTTCAGCGGATTGCGACCGGAATAATGTTCAGCGTTGGCGCGAGCATGCTGCATGACTTGAATCTTCAGCGATCTCATGCCACTTTCGTCCAGCGACTTCCAATCTTCAGGCAAATCCATTAGTTTGGTAACGCCTATCAGATGCAATTCAAGCTGGTAACGAAGCGCGAGCCTTTCAGCCACAAACGCAGTGATGCCTCGCGCTCCTCCAGTACAAATCCATCGGTCTTTCGGTTTTGGCAGCATGTCAGCCCTGCCAATCGCCTCCTGTGCAACGGCTCGCACTACGGCGCGTCCTTTTGGAGTGTAGCTCACTTCCGTGTCATAGCTACCGTAAGCCAACTCCTGAAAAATGGAATCGACAGCCTTCACACGCGGCAATTTTCCCAAATCGATTAGCTTGAATGCGAGGCGGCGATGGCCTGCCATCCAGCATTCAATGATCATTGCTTTGACAAGCCCCGAGATAGCTCCCCCTTCTATCGCTATGGGAGCGGAGCCAAACGCAAACTCGCCACCGAGATTTGGGGTCGCAACGAGAGAGCAATCTTGACTTAGGTTACTGCCGAGGACAAGCGACAGCCACCGTTGGCAAAGCCAAAAGACAGAGTTAACGCCAATATTTCGACGTTGGCTCCACCATTCCGACGATGTTACCGTTTGTGCATTTACATCGTGAGGGGTTGTAATAAACAGATGCGGCAGCGGAGATTTCGCCCACTCTTTTTCGAGGATTTCAGGCCAGCGATCTGCATCGACCTCAGGCAAGTGCAGTGTCTCAATGCCCTCGTTCGCCAGTCGCTCCAACAATTCGTCTGCAATCTCATTTTCGCCGACGATGACCGCTCGGCCATAAAATCGCGGCTGCCCAACTTTCTCATGAGGAGCCTTGAGTTGCGTCGACAGCACGTAACGCTGCGTAACGCCTCCAGCTTGCGGCTTTGCCACACTCGCAGTTCGCGGGCGATCCAAACTCGTGGGCTTCTCTTCCTTTAGCTCAGATATTGCTGACTCGCCAGGAATTGCCTCTTGGAAGAACCGTGCACGAAATTGTCGCTCTGCCGTAAAACTATTCGCAGCTTGAACCGCGTTGCGCATTTTTACGATCGCCGCAGCGCTCGGTTTCGTGTTTTTGCGCACATGAGACACTGGATCTGCTTTAGCAACAACTGCACTGGAAAGACGATTTCTCTCTCTCAGCAAGCCTCCCTCAGGTGCAACAGCTTGAATATTATGAGCTAACTTCTCAGCGTCACGCGAAGGTTCTTTTTTTTTTGCCGGGACCGGGCTACCATTCGACGATTCTAACCTTGATTGCACCGAATCGACCGCAAGGACAGCAGAGTTTGAATCGGTAGCAATCTTGGTAGATAGATGATCAATAATGTCTTGCAAGGTTCGACAATTAATGAACGCCTTGCGGTCTTCCAGCGTGAGTTCAAATTCAAAGGACGACCGAACTTCACCGATCAACTGCGCAAGTTTGATGCTATCTAGCCCCAGATCTGATTCCAGTTCTGCGTTAAGATCGACCATGTCCCGAGGATAGCCGGTGTGTTCCACTACGAAGTCGACCATGAATTCGCCCAGCTCTTTTGCGGAGACGACAGGTGTAGCGACACTGTTTAGTGAGTTAATCGCGACCTCTGGCTTCTGAACGCTGCCAAACTCAGTCGCATTCGTAAATGGAAACTGATAACCATTCTTGATAGCGGGCTTTGGTAGACTCTCGCGCGTCGTTAGCTCAGACGTTTTCTTGTGGCTCTCGACTTGCGAAACAAAGTTAGCTACTTCCAAAGGTGTGCTTTGCTCGAGGATCACATCGCAGATGTCTGCGATAGACCGTACAGTGATACCACGAAATCTTGTTGTATCCAAATCGTAGGTTTGTCGAAGCTCGCCAAACAGTTGAACTTGTTTGATACTGTCGACTCCCAGTTCCGCCTCCAAGTCCCAGTGCGGCTCAATCATCTCGAGAGGATAGCCAGTATGCTCGACAATGAAATCGATGATAAACTGTTCCAGATCTTCGCGCGACGGCAATTCATTCGCGGTGACTGTATGCCCATTGGCTAAATTTTGCAAACTACCATTTGTCGGCACATAAACCAGTTCGTGCGGCGTGCTTTGCGGTGTTTTCGGCTCGGGTGCAGTTGCCGCAAAGGCAGCTTCATCCGACCGCGACTTGTCGACCGGTTTACGAACATTTGTCAAAGCGCTCTTGGCCCGCATTTCGGAACGCCGTGTGGACGTCGCATCAATCAAGCGAGATCTGGCTGAATCGTGGCGTGATGTTTCATGTTGAAGCGCTTTGGCATCCGCCGTTTTAGCTGGGCTAGAAGGAACGGTTTGCTGAACGCTCCCACGCGATTTGTTCGTGGACGATTCCGCTGAAGCTGGCTGCAGATACAGGTTGTCGGCATGAACAACTGAAATTTCAGAACCTTCCGCATTCAACGTTATCAGTTTGCACAGAATTTCGCCCGGCCCAACCTCGACAAACTTGCGTACTCTCATCGAACACAGTCGCTTCGTATCGCGCACGAAGTCTAACGGAGTAACAAGCTGCTCTACTAGATTTCTGCGGATCTGTTCTGGATCGGCAACGAACTGTCCGCTTACGGTGCTGTAAAAAGGAATCCGGGGAGGCTGGAGTTCCAACGTGTTCGCAAAAGCAATCAAATTCAGTTTAGCCGCAGTCAAAATGGGACTGTGGAACGCAGCTGGAACAGGTAGTCTGATGCAGGCGATGCGTTCTTCTTTTAAAGCAGCTTGGAATGCATCCAGGTCGCTTAGACATCCCCCAACAATCGTCTGGTTCGGAGCATTCCGGTGTGTGATTGTCAAGGAACTGAGAGTTCGCGAGCAAATCTTTTCAACCTTATCCGACGAAGCCGAAACAGAGACAAGTCCACTTGGCAATGACTGCGAGCAGCTTAGAACGGATTGCGCACGAGCATGAACAAACCGTAGAGCATTCTCGGGCGACCAAATCCCTGCAACTACCATTGCGGCAAGTTCACCGAGCGAATGGCCTAATACAGCATCAAACCGGCAACCATTGGCCTGGAGCGAAGCGGCGTAAGCAAGATCACTGATAAACATGCTCGCTTGGATTGGCCAAGTAACTTGCGCTGGCGGTCCATCTATTTTCCGAAGCAAGTTCACAAATGATTCGCTCTCCAACGATCGCAGAACTTCATCAAAGTGCTTGATCAAAGCCGTAGCGGCATCTGTCTGCATCAGCGGCTGTGCAAGAATCGCAAGAGACTGAGAGCCTTGACCAGGGAAACAGCCTACAGTGTCCAAACGAGATTGGTAAAACGTCGCAGACTTTCTCAAGCCAACGTCGATAGGATTGCTCGCAGGAGTGGCTTTAACGGGGCGAATCATTGATGAATCTATTCCTGATGTAACTTCTTTGTGGCGATCAGCGCCCACGGTATATCGTACTGTCGACCGGACGTTGCGTTCGCAAGTACTTGTTAACTCTCGCACAGTGCCAGCCGACCGAGCGTCGCCAGTCGCAGCTATGTCAGCCGCGATTCCGATTAAGGCTTCTGCGGATGCGATCTTGCCAATGCGGCGTTCAAGTTGTTCTAAGACTTTCGTCGCGGGGGTCGAAAGCGACAGCTTTTCTTGTGATTCAGTTTCAAACGTGACTGCGTCGATCAGACCAAGGACTTTAGCTTGGCGTTGCTCTGCAAAAGATTGCCGTTGCAGCGTAAATGCGACCACCCCTTCCGCCGGCCAGAGCTCAGCGAGTGAATTTTTTTGACCTGGCAACAGGTTCGCCGTCATGTATCTTGCAAAGGAGTAGTAGTCCAACGAACGAGTGCCAGCCGCACATACCACGCTGTCAACCGCTCCGGTCCGCAAGATTTGCATCGCAATATTGACAGCATGTGCGGACGATTGACCTGCAGCATCGAGCGCGAAGGCACCACCCATCAAGTTGAAGTGCTTTGTTATTCGAGAAGCAAGTGTGCTGCTCGTAAAGCTACCCGTTTCGTCTAAAAGAGCGGGCAGCCGATTAAGCAATGCTTGCTCGAACTCATCAAGTTGTTTTTCAGTAGCTTCATGGCTGTAGCCAAGCCGCTTGCAGACTTCACGCAGCTCTTCACGCGCGTTTTGCAGTCGCAAACCGATCTGCAAACCATGCCCAAACTCCCCTCCAAAGACTGTCCCAACTACAACAGACGCCCGGTTTCTTAAATCGGAGTCACCTAGAATTCCGCTCGCCTCAAGAGCTTCACCCGCCGCCTGCAAAAGCATAAACTGGAGAGGGTTAGCATTCTGAACTTGTTTGGGCGGAATGCGGTTCTTTCGCCAATCGAACTCAAAGTCATCAATGTAACCGGCTTGAAAGTCGAATTCGCTGCCGAGGTCGGTTTGATAAGCTCGCGGCAGCGCCGCTGGCCAACGTTGCGCTAAAGGCGGTCGGATGTAAACTTCGTCTCCCTTGACCAGTCGCTCAAGTGCCGTACCACGCAGTGCACCTGGGAGAACACACCCCAGGCCGACGATGGCAATCGGTTCTGCAATACGCTCGGATACCGAAGACGAACGGCGCCCGTTTATACTTGGGGAAGGCCTAGTATTGGATAACGCGTGGTGAAAATTCGGTTCGTACTGCTCCAGGACCACATGAACATTCAATCCGCCGATGCCGAAGGCATTCACGCCCGCAGTGCGCGGCGATCCATCAGACGGAGCGGACCATGGTTTGCACTCTGTCAAAACGTCGAATGGGACTTGGTTCCAGTCGATGGTTGTGTTCGGCTTCTCGAAATTGATGCTCGGTACTAACGTTCCATGCTGCATGGAAAGCAGCGTTTTGGTTAGTCCGGCAAGTCCGGCCGTTTCGAGCGTATGGCCAATATTTGACTTGACGCTGCCAATCGGCAGCCGCCGCCCGTTTAGTTTCGCACCGTAAAATTCAGCCAGCGCGGACGTTTCGGTCGCGTCGCCAACTTGTGTACTCGTAGCGTGCGCTTCTAAATACTGTAGTCGTTGAAGTTGAGCCTCATCGCGGTAGGCACGACGCATCGATTCGATCTGACCTTCGCGACGGGGAGCCCACAGACTCTTTCCACGTCCGTCCGACGCCATACCGATTCCGGTAATCACGCCTTCAATTTTATCGCCATCGCGAACGGCATCGGCCAGTCGGCGAACGACTAGCGTTACGAACCCTTCGCTGCTGATCAATCCATCCGCAGCATCGTCAAAGGGGCGCGAATCAGTGGCGCTACATGAATGTGCTTGCGAGAAAAGAATCAAACTGTCGACTTTGTTGTACGATGCACCTCCCACGATCGCAGCATCGATCTGGCCAGCATTGAGTGCAACACCAGCCAAGCCCAGAGCCACCAGCGACGAGGCACAAGCCGACTCAATTACGATCTGAGGCCCTTGTACGTCAAGCAATTTCGCGACTAAGCGTGCAATTGCATTTGCATCGACATGCGGTGAGGAACCATCGTGTCGATTCGGCCTTCCCCGCTCCATCGCTTTTTGAAAGAGCTCTTTGATAGAAGCTTGCGCATCTTGGGGCAATGATTGAAAGTAAGGTGCGTCATCCAGGTAGGACGCCGTGGCAGAAGCCATCGTCGCATAAACCAGTTCGCCCGAAACTCCCGCGCCACCACTGTGGCCTATGTAGATTCCGCAACGCTCACTGTTCTTTGCGGCGACAGCGTTCGCGCTGCAATTGACAAGCATTTGCTCCCAAGCCGATTTGGCGACTTGGGCGAACCGCAAATGGCACTCGTCCCATTCAGCAGCCTCTTCGGCGCTAATTCCGAGATATTCGTGATCGATTTCGTCGCGTGTGACGATCGCACCGACGTCACTGTAGGTAGTTGCACGTTTCTTCCGCGCAGTGTCCAAGAATCGTTGACGAGGCACGATCTCTTCTGGTAACGGACCAACTGCAGATCGACCGTTCTTGAGCAAATCCCAGAAGGCAGCTAAATCGTCAGCGCCGGGCAGCTTGCAAGCGACAGCGACTATCGCGAGCGGTTCTTGAATCAGTCCACCGCCAACGCTCAGCTCAGTCGCCGGTCTCTTCAGCTCGGAATCTTCAGGCATCTGTTACCTCACAAGTAACAGCTTCCCTCAAGTTTTCGTTGTCGTCTTCGCTCTGCAACTGACTGACGTGACGACCAGCGAACTCTGAATCGGGTGCTAGCTCCAGAAACAGTTGCGTGGCAACGGAACAAATTGCAGCAGCGTCGGCGACACCATCTGCCACTACTCCAACAATCATTTTTTCTTCAACGGCAGTGTGAAGATCGACATTGCCATCCAGCAATTCGCCCAACAACCAAGTGGGCATGTGCAGCCGCTGCAGCGGCAAACCATCGGCTTCACAATACCAAGTACCACCTTCACAACCCGCCAACGTCAACTGAAATAGCTTCGAGGACGATTTGGCCGCCGCAATATCAAGCTCAATAGCATGCCAGTGATTCAAGCGTTCCACAAACTGACTAACGCTGGCAATCGGCTGCGACTGGGCAAGCCCCGTCGTGTCACGAAACTTTTCGCTAATCGCAAAATCGAACGCAGTAGTAAGTGCTTCAGTATTCATGGCAGGCGGAGAATCGAGTCCGTCGACCGCAATGGTATGTGCGCGGTGAAACAACGGATCGTTACGAAAATACTCAGCGTAGGCCTCTAAATGAACGGTGAACGCAGATTCGTCAACGTCTTCGGGTGCAATGACGGTGGGGATATTCTGCCATTTCTCAATATTCCGACGAATTGCGTTCAAAATAGAGTTAGCAATGTCGTTCACCGTCGAGGGTTCCGGGTGCGTCAAGTGATAGATTTTGTCCCATGCCTTAGGTTGGGACGTAATTTTGCCGATTGCGGATGCAACCCAATCCACCGGTACGACGTTTTTTAGTTCGGAACCGTCCAAGCCCAAACCATTGATTACGTCAGTGATCGTCAAGTTCTCAAAGTCAAGCACACCGGCGGCATACAGTTCGCGAGCAAATCGAACCGCCGCATACAAGGTATGAAATGCGTTCGCCCAGCCATCCTGATGACGGCCTATAACAATGCTTGGACGATAAATCGTTTTGGTGGCGAAACATTCCGCATTTTGAACGAGCTTCTCTCCCGCCGCTTTGGAATATTCATACGGATTTCGAAATGGCGCATGGAGGTTCGCGGCCTGCTCCTTCGCTACTTCGGAGACATCGCCACAAACGTACGCTGTCGATATATGATGAAAGTGATCACAACCAATCGATTCCGCAAACTCAATTAAGTTCTTGGTCCCGTCGATGTTCGTTGCCAGCGGTTCGACCCCGGCCGCATCCATCTCAAAGCGAACGCTGGCTGCACAGTGAAGTACGTTCCTGAACCGCTTTTCAAGTTTCTTATGGACCTGCGGGTCGACATTTAAGCCCGCTTTCAAGAGATTTGCGTCGACCACGTACGGCCGAATCAGATGCTGTTGCGTATCGTTCTCCCAAAACTGAACGATTGACTCAACGCGTTGTTGGGCGGTAAAAGCGCCTCGGCCTCGAACCAGAACGCACACGTCGCGGCCTTGCAACAACAATTCACGTAAGACGAAACGTCCCACCAATCCTGTAGCACCCGTCAGGAGCCATCCGTTATCTGGATCGCAAGACGCTTGCTTTGCGGACAGTGGTTGCGCTGCCGTTTTACGACGTTCTCTGCGGGTTTTTGGGACGGTAATCAATGCAGTTATCACTCGAGAGGTATACAGAACGTCCTTGATTCTCCTAGTTTAGCTCGCGATAAGATTCAGACAATGAATTACTTTTGGCGGAGAACCTAATGGTTTAGCAACAGAGTTGTTTTTGAGCACCACTGCTCAAAAAACTATCAATTTTCGGAGATTTTTGGCCTCAAAATCTACCGAGAAGGCCAATTCTCCATATCACGACGCTTAACTTTGCGCCGCAAGCCAGCCTTGCCACCGACCTTCGATCTTCAGAATGGACGACGTTTGTGAGATAGTGCAACTCAAAAGCCCTCTTGGGGACAATTATATTCCTTCCCCAAAATTTGCGCCTCATTTACTGGCTTGCGATGAGTGCTGGACCGTCGTCTCAATGTGATCCTAGTAAAAATATGTCAAAAAAATTATGCTCAGCGGTATTTGCAAGAAGACATTCGAAGCGAACGTAGGAGTTATTCTGCTTGCTACGCAGCAACTTCCACGCGGCTCAAATTAATTTGCGTTTGGTAAAGGATCTAAGATCTGCTTCAATTAATCTTGTGCGAAACATAAAGTAGACCGTCAACCAACGATCTTAGTTAATAGTCCGACTCGAACTGTTTCAGATACCGCAATCCCAAAGAACTTCGTCAGGAAGAACTCACAGTGCAATTCGTTGAGCTATTCACCAACGTCGACCAACATCTGAACGAACTTGCGGGATCGATGGGGCCGTGGCTTTACATCATCCTGTTCGCCATCATCTTTTGCGAAACTGGGTTGGTGGTCACGCCGTTCCTGCCGGGCGACTCGCTCTTGTTCGCCGTAGGTGCACTGGCGGCTACGGACAATTCTCCCATCGCATTGCTGATTCTTCTGCCCGTGTTAATTGTCGCAGCGATCCTCGGCGATGCCGTGAACTATGCCATTGGAAGGTATCTGGGCCCTAAAGTGTTTTCTGCCGACTCGTCGTGGTTGTTCAACAAGAACCATTTGCTTAAGGCTCAAGCGTTCTACGAATGTTATGGTGGGAAGACGATCATCATCGCTCGTTTCGTTCCGATCGTGCGCACCTTCGCTCCCTTTGTTGCCGGAATTGGGAAGATGCGGTACGGCTACTTCTGGAGCTATAACGTAATCGGAGCGATCGCTTGGGTAACGGCCTGCCTGCTAGCCGGATTCTGGTTCGGAAACATTCCAATCGTTCAAGAGAATTTCGAGATTGTCATCCTTGCGATCATCGGCATCAGTGTCTTGCCGATCATGTACGAAGCATTCAAAGAGTGGAAACTTCGCAAGGCCGCCGTTCAGGAAGATTCGCCCAGCGTCTAGCGCAGGCTCGCATCAAACGACGGTAGGCATAAGTAAGACATGGCAAACGGCAGGCAGTACGATTAATCCAGATCTGACTGCTGGTAGGCTTCGCTGATTGCTTCAGCTGCCTTGGTCATATCAGCCTCAGTGGTATTCCATCCAATACTCAGACGGACCGCGGTCAGACGGTCACTTTCGCTGACACCACCCGCGCGTAACGAGTCAAAGGTGGCTTCATCCATTTCGGCTATCGGTGCGATCGTAGGAACGCTCGGATCCGATTCCACTTGATAATCCTCATCGATGACATCGCTCATCACATTGCCAAAACACTTCACGCAGATTTCCGGTAACCGTTGCATTACGGCTGAAGCGTTCTTGCCCTTGGTCAAAAACAATCGTGTGTTACACAGAACCGAATCGGAAGACGCGAGAGGCGCGAATACTTCTCCTAGGCACTGTCGTGTTGATTCATCAAACACTTGAAAAAGCTGGGTGCAGCGTGATTCGAAACGTCGATAGCTTTTCGCCATCAATTCCGCTGCGGCACCAAGTCCAACGATGCCCGGCACGTTAGGTGTACCATTTCGAATTCCTCTTTCGTACCATTCGCCGTTGATTAGCGGCGCTTGCACGACCTCGTTGCGTACGACTAATGCACCAACGCCTTTTGCCGCATACATTTTGTGTCCCGATATGGAAACAAGGTCGGCTTCTAAAAGTTCGGCCGCGATGTCTGCCTTTCCAATCGCCTGACAACAATCTAGATGAACCACGCACTGGTCACGTCGCCCACTTGCTCGCAGTAGTTCAAACAGCTTGGCAACAGGTTGCACAATTCCTGTCTCACCATCACCAAGGGTTAGGGTAAGAAATGTCGGGCGATCACCTATCGCCGCCACGATGGATTCAGGATCCCACCCGCCCATCGATCCTCCAGAAGCGACCAATACCGTAGCTTGCTCTCGAGCCAGATCCGCCGCGACTGTATGCGCCGCGCAGTGCTCCCAGTTCGTCAGCAGCAATTGCGTGTCGCGGCCGTGGGTGTGTCGCATAGCGTTCAGCCCACTTCGAATCGCAGTGTTCACTGCTTCGGTGCCGCCCGATGTGAAGATAACTTCGTGCGCTTCACAATCGAGCAACGCGGCGACATTCGTCCGCGCATCTTCCAACGCCTCAGCAACGGCTGCACCTGTCCAATGGCTGCTACTTGGGGAGCCATAGAACTCGTATAAGAACGGGAGCATCGCTTCGCGCGCAGCTCCGGCCAATGGCGTTGTTGAGTTATAGTCGAGATAGATGAGTCGCATAGGTTTCCTGGTGCGCCGCAGGACGGCCTACTGCCGAATCATGGCGCGGAATGCATCGATCAATTGAAGAGTTATGGGCCCGACTTTCCCATCAGCAACGATTCGGGAATCGATTTCAACGACCGGAATGACTTCGGCCGCGCTGCCGGTCAAGAAACATTCGTCAGCGACCAAAACGTCATGTCGCGTCATCGCGACTTCATAAGCAGGAATTCCCGCAGCATGCGCCAGTTCCAGAACGGCATTTCTGGTGATCCCTTCCAGAATCCCTGCGTCTTTGGGCGGAGTCATCAGGACACCTTTTTTGACGATAAAAATATTATCGCCTGTACATTCGGCCACTTCGCCTTTGTGATTCAACATCAGCGCTTCGCTGCAGCCGGCTTGCAGGCCTTCAATTTTGGCCAGAATATTATTCAGATAGTTGAGCGACTTGATGCGGGGACTGAGGGCCGCCGGATGGTTCCGAATCGTACTGGCGGTAATGATCTTCAGCCCTTTTTCGTACAATTCTTCGGGATACAGCGAGATCGAGTCGGCGATGATAATAATTTGCGGATCGCTGGTCCGGTTGGGATCCAATCCCAGTGCACCGGCTCCACGCGTGACAATTAGTCGAATATATCCGTCACTCAGGCTGTTTTGCCGTACCGTTTCGTTGACCGCGTCGGCCAAATCAGCTTTCGACATCGGAATTTCGAGCAGGATTGCTCGGGCAGATTCGTACAACCGATCAAGATGCTCGTTGAGCCGAAAAACTTTGCCGCTGTAGCTACGTAAACCTTCAAAAACGCCGTCGCCGTACAAAAGCCCGTGGTCGTAGACGCTAATTTTCGCATCTTCCTTTGCGAAGTACTTTCCATTGATATAAATCTTTTGAGGCATAATCCAAGCGTCCGGGGATGGTAACGAAATATCGGTTAGGGAAGTTAAAGAGAATTGTGTAGCTCGAAAAGGGCTTGCAAATCTAGTGCGGTCGGCGTCGACAATCAACTGTCGCGAGCCGTTTCAACCGCATAGCGTAAATTCAAAGCGTGTTCCTTTAAAGCGTAGGCGACCTGCGGAGTTAACGATTTTCCGCTTTGCAGAGAGCACGTCTGATAAAATAATGTTCATTTGCTTGTGAAAAACGCTTTGGTCTATGCAATATTGGCCCCAAGACGCACAATGACGCATCCGATTTTTCTCGTGAACTTCCAAGGGGCGTTGGCGCGAGATTTTGCTTCTGAAGCGGATAAGAAAAGCTGTGGATCGTCGTTTTTTTGCTTGGTTTTTACTACTTACAAGTCTCTTTTTCCTCTGGAGCAGCATGCAGCAACGCAAGGCGCTGAAGCTCCAACAGGACCAGATTGCCGAACAACTGCAAGAGGAAGCTGATCGCCAGGCGGCTGAAGAAGCCAAACAGGCGATGGCGAAAATGCTCGAACAATCGGACGTTCCCGCTCCGATCGAGGAACCGCTGAAGTTCTATTCGCTGGGCAGCATGAATCCCAACGAAAAACGCCCTCTCCTCGTAACAATCAGCAATCAGGGAGCAAGCGTCGACCGTATCGAAATGGTGTCGCAGGACAAGAACCAGAACTATACCTACCGGTCACTCGACAATCGCTTTGGATATCCCGGCTATCTCGCCTTCGCGGAAGTTGTTGGCGGTCTTGCGATCCAAAATATTCCGCCCGGCTCTCCCGCGGAAATCGCCGGCAACGTCGACCCGACTCTGCCAGATGGCCTGCAAGTAGGCGACATCCTAGTCCAGGTTGGGACTCAAGAAGTCAGAACTCTGACAGATTATTATAACGCGATGCGCAAAACCGAACCTGGCGACGACGCAAGGTTTACGATTCGCCGCGGCGCTGTACTCGTCAACGCAGGTCTTCAGGGCGAAGCGGCTCGAGCTAACTCGCAACCAACGATCGAACTGAAAGCTGTCGAGCCAGAAACTGAGCCAGCTATTGCGCCGGAGGCGGATTCTGCATCTGAGCCAGCGACTGCAATCAGTGAACTGCCGGAAGACTCTGAGCTTTCCGAAGCGGCTCAAGCTACGGACGGTTCAGCTGACGATAGTGCCGAACCATCTGCCGCCGTCGATCCAGCGACAGCGGAGACGCCTCTGGCCGAGGTAACTGAACTGAACGAAGCAGCTACGCCGGTTGTAGAAGATACCGCCCTTCCGGGAACGTTGATGCAATTTGACATCAAACTGCAGGTTCAACCGCTTGATTTGCTACGGAATTCAAACCGTTACCCAACCGAACAAATCGATGGCAATGAGCAGCGCAGTGCTCTCCTAACAACGTTGGCTTCGATCGGCAATCGCACGATTTCTGACGGCAAGCGTTTCATAACTGGTCTTGACGAAATACTGCAGCATAACTGGATCGGTAAGCCATCGGAGGATGGTAACAGTGTCGAATTTGAATTGCCGCTACGGCCGTTCTTGGCTGCAGCCGGAGTCGATGCAGACTTGACCATGGTGAAGACGTATCGCCTGAAAGAATATGATGCCGAAAACCCGCTGAACAATTTCGATTTCGAACTTACAACAACAATTCGTAACAATCGCGATGCTCCGGTCAAATTGTCTGTTCGCCAAGAGGGACTCAGCGGTCTCAACCTTGAAGGCTGGTGGTACTCCGTCAAGCAAAGCACTGCGTTTATGAGTGCGGCGGGCGCTCGGGATGTCGTGTTGTCCCGCGGCAATGACGAGCTTGAGCTGATTACGCGCCGTAGCATCGAGAGTGCCGCACGTGATGCGGCTGTCGCTAACACCGACGTGCCTATTCTCGGACCAGGTGATGCGGCCGAAGCTCGGAATCTCAAGTTTATCGGCGTCGACTCGCAATACTTCGTTTCCGCAATTTTGCCCAAAGACACAAACAAGAGTTCGCTTTCGAATTTAAGCAAAGCCGCCGCAATGGCGATCGCGGACTTGAAGCCACCTGGCGATGTTCAGGCAAGTAAATCGATCGCCATGAACGTTGGATTCTATTTTGATTCTGACGAAGTCGAAGTGACTCCCGCGGCCCCATTCGAACGTAGCTACCGCATTTTCGCAGGCCCGAAAGAGAATGATCTGCTAGCTCATTATCAACTATCCAATGTCATCTATTACGGTTGGACAATTTTTGCGTTAGTTGCCAAACCGCTCTCTTGGATTTTGCACCTCTTTTACAGCATTGTACAGAACTATGGCATCGCGATCATGATGCTAACTGTGTTAGTACGCTCGTTAATGTTCCCGCTTTCGTGGCGAGCTGCGGCGATGGGACAGCGGATGCAAGAGATGGCACCGGAGATCAAGAAAATCAATGAAACTTACAAGGATGATTTCCAGAAACGCAGCGTTGAAACTCAGAAGCTGTACAAGAAGTATAAGTTGAACCCAATGGCCAGTTGCTTGCCGTTGTTCATCCAGCTGCCAATCTTTATCGGTTTGTACCGCACGGTCAGCACCGACGTTGCACTGCGACAGAAGTCCCTTATCCCAGGTCTTGATTGGTGCAGCAATCTTGCCGGTCCAGACCAGTTCGCACTCTTTCCAGCTTGGATGCCGGAGATGCTCGCGGGCAAAGGTACCGGTTGGCTCGGGCCTTACATGAACTTGCTCCCAATCCTAACATGCGCACTGTTTATCATCCAGCAAAAGGTGCTGATGCCGAAAGCGACCGATGAACAAACGCTGATGACACAGCGAATCATGATGTTCATGACTGTGTTTATGGGGGTACTGTTCTTTCGCGTTCCAGCCGGTTTGTGTATCTACTTCATCACGTCCAGCATATGGTCGTTGATCGAACGTACAACTGTGAAGAAGTTTCTACCGCCAGCCAATCCAAATGTAGCTGTTGAAGGTGCGGATGGAACAGTGATCGAAGCAGCTCCTTATAAACCAGCCAAGCCTACGGGGCTGAAACGCGGATCGGAAAAGCCGCCCGAGTCTCTGAGCGACGTATTCCCGTGGCTGAAAAAGCGTTTTGGTAAAGATGGCAACGCGACCGCTGCCAAACCTGACCAGCGTGCGAATGATGTGGCTAATCGGACACGCACCAACAAACGCAAGAAAAAACGACCAAACTGATTCAATTGTGGCTCGCGTGACAACGAAAGCTTGGCTAGTTCACACGCGCGAACTACGATCGGTTTCTTCGCAAGTCACTGAATGCTTTTCATCTGCTAACAGCTCCCGTGAGTCAAACAACTTCTACCGATAACGCAAAAGCGAACGACTACGTAGCGCACGTTCCTGTAAACGTGCGCCCATGGGTGTTGACCGCGGCCGTTTTACACCTGAGCGTTGTCGCGATCTGCCTGTTCTCTTCGCACCGGCTATCCAACCTTGCGATCGACCTGTTAGGGTTTATTTCTCCCTACGCAACGACGCTCAATTTACGAATGGATCTTCAACCTTTAGCGGTGACGGATGTCGAATTGCTCGAAACACCGATCGCAGTTCGCTTTCGCAACTCAAAACCGACCGCTGATTCTCAGTGGATCGACTGGGCCAGTTCATCTCGCACGGTCGATGGCACTTACAGTTCATCGATTCGTCGCCAACGGTATCTTCGACAGCTTGAAGGCCTGTTGACGATTGAAAGCAGCGACGGAATTTCGCAACTGATCGCAGCGATGTTGAACGACATTCAATCCAAACCAGGGGCATCTGAAGTTGACCAGTTTCAAATCGTGCAGCTACCGATTGTGCAGTCGAATGAATGGGAAATCGCCGAGAAATTTCGTCGCGAAGGGAACTTGCCGACGGCACTGCAGCCGGAAGTACTCTTAGCCGCAAACATCGTGCGACTAGAGGACGGCTCAATTGGCGTGCTACCGGAAATTTCCGAATTGCGAACCGCTCCAGTTATCGAAAACGCCACCACGAATTCCAACTAGTTTTTAAACCAACAGCATCTCGTGCAAGATATTATCGCTTACTGGAAATGGTTGTGCAGCAGCAGTGGCCGTTGGTTTGACATGCAGTTTCTGCAACCGCTGCTTTCCGGGCATGCCGCTCTATGTAGGCTGTGTATCGGTGTCGCCTGCGTCCTCTTCTTCAGTTCGTGGTATGGTCGCATCGATACTTGGGCCAGCGACAGCGGTCCACTGAACACAGAGGTGGCTCGCTTTTTGATTGGTGATGGTATCGAAGGAACCGGATCGGCATATCGTTTGTCGCCGTTCTTCGATTTCCAAAGTTCAACCTTCGCCATTATTTACCTATTTTGCGGAACGATCGCTTCGTTTGTCCTCATCACCGGATTTGGTGGCCGCCTCAGTGCCGTGCCTGTTTTGATTTTGATGCTTGGCATCTTGCATCGATTCAGCATGCTCCAGAATCTAGGCGAACTACTCCTCTGTTCGATCGTTCCGTATTTAATGATCGATAGCGGTTGGGTCGGTCAGGCACCGCAACTCGGGTTTGCAGATAATCGTCGGCGGTGGACCGTCGGCCTAATGATAGGCTTGCTGAGGTGGCATCTCATGATTTGGGTTATGGCCTCCCTTGCCAGCCATCTTTCGCAGTCCATGTGGTGGGAAGGCAACGGCATCTGGTACGTCGCTGCTAACGGTCAAAGCCCACTTTTCACGGCTGATTTTATCGCGGCCAATTCATGGGCCTCTCCGCTCGTAAGCAATATTTGGTTATTGTCCCATCTTGCCTTCCTGACGTGCCTGGGTTTTAGCAAACTGAGGCCG
This sequence comes from Njordella aestuarii, assembly GCF_056494165.1. Lineage (NCBI taxonomy): Bacteria > Pseudomonadati > Planctomycetota > Planctomycetia > Pirellulales > Pirellulaceae > Njordella > Njordella aestuarii. The sequence continues at coordinate 2,645,747 of NZ_CM151397.1, read as the reverse complement.
CTGGGGATTGTTGTGGGAGTGTTTTATTGGCTGATGGCCTATCTGCTGACAGGCGACTCGATGTACGCAGTGGCTGGTGTCGCGGCGACCAGTTGCATCTTTTACGAGGCGAGTGACATCCTTAAACGTCTCAGGTCCTAGGATGAGTTCTCTCGTTTTGGTAACTGGTTACGGCGGGTTTCTTGGCAAAGCAATTTGCCAGCAGCTGATCGCTCGAGGATACCGCGTCCGCGGGCTAGCACGAAACAGGTACGACGAACTCGCCAAGATCGGTGTTGAAGCGATTGTTGGCGATGCCTCGGATGCAGACGTTTGCCATGCAGCGTCCAAATCCTGCGATGGCATAATTCATACAGCAGCCATTGCCAGTGTCGGTGGCGACCGCAAAGTATTCGAAAGAATCAATGTCGGCGCGACCGAATCGCTCATTGCCGCCGCTCGATCGCAAAGCGTGCCAGCCTTCGTTTATTGCAGTTCCCCAAGCGTCGTTTTTGCCGGTCAACCTCAGTGCAACATCGATGAAAGTACGCCCTATCCCACTCGCTGGTTAGCTGACTACCCGCGTACCAAGGCGATCGCCGAAGCGTTTGTGTTGGCGTCGAACTCCTCTAGCTTGCAGACATGTTCACTTCGCCCGCACCTTATTTGGGGACAGGGCGACAATCATTTGACACCTCGACTGATAGATCGATCGCGGCGAAATCGGCTGCGCATCGTTGGTAACGGCAAGAATATAATCGACACGGTCCATGTCGATTCAGCAGCTCGGGCACATGTGCTTGCACTGGAGAAACTTTGGGACAAGTCGACGGGCGTAAGCGGCAAGCCGTTCTTCATTACCGATGGCCAACCAATTCAGTGCTGGCAATGGATCGCCCATATATTACAGACAGCTGGGCAAGTTCCTCCTACAAAGCGAATCAGCATCAATGCGGCCTACAGGCTAGGACATGCGCTTGAGTTGGCCTATCGCGCCTTTAACATTCAGTCCGAACCGCCGATGACCCGTTTCGTTGCGCTGCAACTAGGGCTAGACCACTACTACAATATTGACGCAGCGCGGAATGCGTTAGGTTACGATCCTACTATTGACCGAGACGCAACTCTGCAAGCCATGGCCGGCTGGCTTCGATCGCTGTAATGCATTGGCGGATCAGTTCCTACCTGGCCATCGCCACGCCGCTAACTGCTGCGATCATTATGAAGAAGAAGATCATGGCGTAGAGGCCAATCATCACAATTGACAGATAACCAATGTATCGCCAAAACGAGAGTTGCGACTGAATAACGTTGGCAATCGAACCGCCGGCATACGACGCGCTCGATCGAGCACTTTGCGCTGCTTTGAAGAGAATGACCGCAGGGAGCAGGTAGACCAGGATGGCCAAGGCCAAAATTACGACCACTCCTACGATTCCTTCTACAACGTCCGATTCGCCCACGAAGACTCCAACAAACGACGCTGCGACAAACATGAACAAGATCCCCGCAAAGAGGAAACCGATTACCGCGAAGTAGGTCTGCCAGCGAGCTAGTGACGTTAGTGACTTCAGCAAGTTCGGCGGTAGTACGGTCGATGGAGTCTCTTGTGTGGGCAAATTTCCATACGAAGGTTCGTACGGGTTGTGTTCATCAACTCGTGGTTGCATGCGTACTGACTTTACTTGGAAGGCGAAAAAGTTTTCGGTGGTTGATCGTCGGATGGTTCGACCTTGTCCATATCATCGCCAGAATCTTCATCGTCCAAGTCTTGGTAGTTGATTGGCGAGATCGCTTTGCGAAGTGTCTTTACCATGTGTTGTACCGGAGCTTCGCGTCCAGTAAAGAGCTTGAATTGATACGCGGCTTGTCGGATAAACATTTCCATTCCGGAAATCGTTGGGCAACCGACCCCTCGAGCCATCTTCAGAAGTAAAGTCTGCTCGGGGTTATAAACCGTATCAAAAACCATCGTGCGTGCGTCGAGATCCTTTGTATCATAAGGCGAACTATCGACATCGGGGAACATCCCAACGGGAGTTCCGTTTACTAGAATATCAGGACGAGTCTCGTATCGATCAGACCAGGCAACCGGATCAGCTTTAATCTGCTTAGCAAGTCGATCGGTGCGATCCGCAGTTCGCGAAGTCAACTTCAGCGTCGCCCCCCGTGCTTTTAATCCATAGCCGATCGCTCTCGTAACGCCGCCCGCGCCCATCAAGAGAACTTGGCGGTTACGGAATGGATCTGGATTGTCTGATCGCTTTTTCATCGCTTCGGTCAAGCAATCCATGGCCGCGCGATAATCGGTGTTGAAGCCTAACAATTCGTTGGTATCGTTAAACACCACCGTGTTGATAGCTCCGATTTCTTGCGCTGCCGATTCAGCTTGACTGAGGTAGCTCATGATCGCCTCCTTGTGTGGAATGGTGACGCTCAATCCACGCACACCATTTTGCGGGCACCATTTCAGGAAATCAGCGAGGTCTTCAGGAGCAATGCGAAACGGGATGTAGCGAGCATTGAGCTTTTCTTGCTCAAACGCTGCGTTATGAATAAGCGGTGAATAGCTATGAGCCACGGGATCGGCGACGACGCCGAACAACACCGTTTCGGAATCGATACTGTCGGCTCGGTATACTTTCTTCATCTGATCAAAGGTCAGCTGCCCCGGAGCAACTCTGCGCTCTGACGAATACACGCAGTAGGTGAACGGTGCGTTGTAGCGAGATGCTAGAATTCGAGAAAGCGCGCCGGTCTCTCCCATGCTAATGCCAATCGTGGGCACGCGGGCTTCGCGCATTAACGCCAACATGCGTTCAACGTCACTGAAACTATTGGCTAGTGCGGCAATCTTGACGATATCAGCGTCCATCGCTGCCAGTTCACGATGAATTTCAACCAGATCTTCGGGCGTACCTTCGAAGTTATGCAGGCTGACGATTCTCTTCGTTTTACCGTACCGCGGAATCTTCATCGCGATATCGAATTCAAGATCGACATATTCGACGCCCATCGCGATTGAAGAGCGAAGCAACATTTGGCGTTCTTCTTCGCTGCGTTGCCAACGGCCACCGTCTTCAGCGCGGCGGCAAGTCACAATCACAGGCGTAGGTCGGTTCTTGAAGAGCCGAGCTAAATCGATGCTGCGTCCAATATAGTCGAGTCGAATTTCAGCAAGTTCAGCGCCCTCTTCGGCTAGGCGCAGGTGTTCGTTGATCGTCGTTTTGTGACGCGTCCGAGCGATTGTGACACAGATCATCGGCTATATTCAGTGCTCAAAAAAATGAAGTAACAGGCGCCCTGCCTTGGTAGTCCATAAAACAGTTTCGGTAGAGACTAAAGTTCAACAATTTTTCGGCATTCGCCGGTCGTCTCCCAACAGTCTTACATCTAAGCGAAAAATGTCGCGGAAATGCCCCGCAATTTTTCGCTCTTTATGCAAAGTCTAGCACCATTGTGATTAAGATGCGGCCGCGGTCGAGGGCAATTCCCATTCCAAAAACCGCTTTAGCAACGTGGGCCCCGGTTGAGTCAGGAAGCTTTCCGGGTGGAATTGCCATCCTTCCAAGGGCCATTCTTTATGTCGGACGCCCATAATTTGCTTTCCATACTTCTCGTTTTCCACCCATGCAGATACTTCCAAGCAATCAGGTAGCGTCGGTGGATCGATCACTAATGAGTGGTAGCGAGTGGCAATAAAAGGGTTGGGCAGGCCTTCAAAAAAACCTCGATTATCGTGACAGATTCGATCGGTCTTGCCGTGCATAAGCTGGGGAGCACGAACAATTTTCCCGCCTAAACACTGTCCGATCGACTGGTGGCCTAAACAAACGCCCAGCGTTGGAATCGTTGGAGCGAACTTGCGAATGGTCTCGACGCTGATGCCCGCTTCGCTGGGAGTGCACGGTCCAGGCGATATCAGAATGCGACTGGGTCGCAGTTTGGCGATGTCGTCGACCGTGATCGCGTCGTTGCGGTGCACTTGGATGTCGATCGTCGGATCAATTTCGCCGAGCCGTTGGACCAAGTTATAGGTAAAGGAATCGTAATTATCGATGACCAGTATCATTCGAGCGGTTTCGATCGGGAGGTGCCAAAATGGTTATTCAGTCCAGCCACTATTGCGGTGGTTGTTCAGCAATTAGAGCAACAATTCCGTAAAGTTGTAGCGAACGCTTTTGAAAAGTAAGTTGCTAGGCCGTTGATTATGGTTCGCGTCAAAGGTATCCTTTACGAAGAGTCTGCGGCTTGGCGGAATTATAAGCTGCAAAACTTCCCACCTAAACCAGGACGCCGACCGCTCGGTGTTCAGAATCATGAAAAGGGCTCGCGGTCAATAAAATCCCATCGGTTTTCAATACCTCGAGAGACTTTACAGTAGGCATAAACGCCTCAAACAACTTGCTTTTTGTCTCAACTTGCAGCAGCCCATTGGTACTTTCGTGCCCGTAGTCCGCTTCTGCTATGTGAAATCCAGCCCACCAACGGAGTTCGGTTCAAATGCCGTGTTCAGGTAATATCTTAGCTCGCCGAGGATTCCTTTCCGTCGGAGCTCTTGGAGCAGTCGGCCTATCGCTTGCCGATTTCCTCCGCGTTCAAAAAGCTCAAGCGGATCAAAAACACTACGACTTTATCGAAGCCAAAGCCGATAGCGTCATTCACATTTTTCTCCCCGGCGGGATGGCTCAACAAGAGTCCTTTGATCCCAAGCCTTACAGCCCGATCGAATATCGTGGCGAAATGGGAGTGACGAAGACCAACACTGGCGAAGTGTTCAGCGAAACGCTTCCGCGACTTGCCTCGATGGCCGATAAGGTTACCGTGATCCGCTCGATGACGCATGGCGAAGCGGCGCATGAACGCGGCGTTCACAACATGTTTACTGGTTACAAGCCGTCACCTGCTCTGGTCTTCCCAAGCTTTGGATCGGTCGTATCCCACGAATACGGTTCGCGAAATAACTTGCCGCCCTATGTCGCTATCCCTAACGTTCCCAATGAATTCGCAAGCAGTGGTTATTTGAGTTCGTCGTTCGGACCCTTCGCCCTGGGTGCTGATCCTGCGAATAGCGGCTTCCGAGTGCAAGACCTGAATCTTGCAGGCGGTGTCGACTTTGATCGATTCAAGCGTCGCCGCGATGCGCTAGAGAAAGTGAACTCGTATTTTGCGACGCGTCAGGCCAGCGACAATGTCGTGGCGATGGATTCGTTCTACGATAAAGCCTACAACTTGATCAGCAGCGATGCCGCTCGCGAAGCATTCAACATTGAAGCGGAAGACGCAGCCCTTCGCGATAAATATGGCCGCAACGAAGCGGGTCAACGATTACTCATGGCGCGGCGACTTGTAGAAGCGGGCGTTCGCTTTGTAACGCTGACATACTCCGGTTGGGACCATCACACACAGATAACAAATGCATTCCGCGGAGCGATGCCGCCGCTTGATCAAGCTCTTGCGACGTTGCTGGAGGATCTCGAAAGTCGCGGACTCTTGGATCGCACTTTGGTTATGGTCAGCAGCGAATTCGGACGGACGCCGAAGATCAATCCTGATGCAGGTCGCGATCACTGGCCAAAGGTCTTCAGTGTGATGCTCGCCGGCGGGGGCGTAAAACGCGGGTTGATCTACGGCGCTTCGGACGCGACTTCCACAGAACCTGATCTCAATCCAGTCGATCCAGCAGATTTGGCAACTACCATGTACCACCTGCTGGGCATCGTGGCTGACAAAGAATTGATGGCTCCTGGTGACCGCCCAATTGAAATTTGTGACGGTGGTAAATTGCTAACCGACATTATTGCCTAGCTTTCCTGACCGAATTGCAGACGCTCAATGTCGCTTGCACTGGCGGTGTTGAGTTAGTCTAACTGCCGCCCTGCCAGCCTTCCTACCATTGCATTCCCTCATGAAAAGCCCCATTTTGACGAGTCTTCTTCGATTTTGCCGACGTTCCGTTGCTCCCCACGTCGCCGTAGCCTGCTTCCTCTTTTCAGCCAGTCTGCTTGCTGTTGGCGCCGAACCGATTGTTAGACGTATCACTCCAGCCGGCGTTACGGCTGGGCAGACGCGGCAGCTTACGATCCTTGGCGAACGATTGTCGGACGTGACTGAAATTGTATTCTTCGAATCGGGACTGAAAGCGACTGGATTTGAAGTTGTCGACGATAATCAAATAAAGTTACAACTGGAAACCGATGCTACGCTTAACAATGACCTCTACGCATTTCGTCTCGCAACCAAATCGGGGTTAAGCAACCTGCGTTACGTTGGCGTCAGTCGTTACAAGTCGCTTAGCGAAGTTGAACCCAACAGCGATTTCGAAACACCGCAAGTTATCGAATTTAGAACTACCGTCGATGGTACGATTCAGAACGAAGACGTCGACTACTTTGCGGTCGATCTAAAACAGGGGCAAGTCGTCAGCATCGAAATCGAAGGACTGCGGCATGCTAATGACCGAAACTTCTTTGATCCTGCGATTGCGATTTTTGACGCCGACCGCTTCGAAGTTGCCAGTAGTGATGACACGGCCTTGTTGCGCCAAGACGGTTTGTGTTCTTATCAAGCTACCAAAGATGGACGATTCATCATCGAAGTGCGCGAGAGCGCGTTCGGCGGCAACGATGATTGCCTTTACCGCTTGCACGTCAGCGACCAGACACGCCCCATCGCAATTGTTCCAGGAGGCGGAAAACCTGGCGAACTGTTGAACGCAACGCTTATTGATGACCTAGGTAACAGTTGGCAAGAATCCTTTCAGCTACCCGAATCTGCTGTCGACAGCTTTGCAATTTGGTCCAATCGTAATGGCAATCAAGCAACATCGCCAAACTACGTACGCGTTGCAGCGATGGAGAATCACGTCGAAGCGGAACCGAACGGCGATATGAATAACGTCCCGGCAGTGACCAGCTTGCCTGCGGCCTTTCACGGCGTTTTGCAGGAACCAAACGACGAGGATTTCTTTGTCTTTACGGCCACCAAAGACCAACAGTTTGAGATTCGATCAGTAGCAAGATCTATCCTGCGTTCACCTGCCGATACGGTAATTAACGTCTTCAAGGTCGGCGGCGGACATATTGTTGGCAACGACGATAGTAGCGGTCCAGATGCTTTCGTCGACTTCAAAGCACCCGAAGATGGAAACTATGCGATCCGCGTGCTGGATCATTTACGCCGCGGTGGACTCGATTTCGCCTACCGAATCGAATGTGCTCCCAAACAAGCAGAAGTGTTTCCAACCGTCGTCGATCAAGAGCGGCTCGTATCCCAAACGATTGTTGTGCCTCGTGGCAGCCGCACTGCGATTGAGGTGAATGTGAATCGAAGAAACATCGGCGGCGACGCTGTTGTGAAGCTTGAAGGTCTGCCGCCTGGGTTGACTTGCGAACCAGCAGTCTGCCCGGCTGATCGTGGATCGGTACCGCTCACCATTCGCTGCGCCGCTGAAGCAAACCCAGTCGGCGCGCTCGCAAACCTAACTACGTCGATCACACGAGCGGAAAACGATATCGTAACTGGCAATCTCCGCCAACGTGTTCAGCTTATCATCGCTCAGAATGACCGAGACGTCTGGGGCTATGACGCCAATCGAGCTTCGGTTGCGATTATCGATGAATCACCGTTTGATATCGAGGTAGTCCAGCCTGGCGTACCTCTAGTGCGTGACGGTTCCATGGATATCAAAGTAAAGCTGCATCGTAAAGAAGGTTTTGATGGCCCCGTCCGATTGCGATTTTTGTACAACGCTCCCGGCATGTCCTCAAACGGTTCGGTCAAGTTTGAAAAGGACCAGACCGAGGTTGTCATACCTATCACGGCCAATGGCAATGCAAAACTTGGTGTATGGCCGATGTCGATCATGGCTTGGTCTCGCGTAGATCGCGGCGATATTCGCATCGCATCTGAACCCTTCACTATTGAGATCGCCGACCGGCTGTTCGAATTTGCCTTTAACAAAGCGATGGGTGAAATCGGAAAACCGGTCGATGTGCTTATCAACGCGAAATTACTTCGCGAAGTAGCCGGCAATATTGAACTTGAAATCCTAGGCGTACCACCTGGAACGACTTGCGCAGCACCAAAACTTCCGTTTGCACCGACCGATGATAAAGTTGTCTATCGGATTGATGTACCGGCAGATGCCAAGACGGGTAGCTTCAAAACGATTATCTGTCGCGCGACGGTAACAAGCGATGCAGGCGTGATCACACAAACGAACGGTAACGGCGAAGTTCAACTGGATGTTCCAATTGTGGCGCCGACTCCAGCCGCAACTCCCGAGCCTGCCAAAACAGAAGAACCCGCAGCGCCTAAGGTCCTGACGCGACTGGAGCAACTGCGAGCCATGAGGGAGTCGAAACAATGACCTTTTTAGCGATTCGTAATTTGTCCGCAATTTATTCCGCTTTGGATTTTCGTCCTATGCTAAATAACAAACCACTGCGCTGTAATCTTAGTACAGCGTATGTGCTATGGTTACTGATCGGCGCGTTCTGCTCACTTCCAAACGTTGCGTTTAGTGAAGAAACTGCGGCGGCAGCGTGGGAACGAATTGATCTTTATCCCACCGAAGTCTTGCTCAACGGCAAAGACGATTCGCAAAGAATCATCGCTGTTGCAACTCGCAGCGATGGAATCACCAAAAATGTAAGCGATCTCGTGAAATGGGATACGGACTCTGTCGACACATTCAAGTTGGATGCAGGCGTATTGACGCCGCTGGCCGACGGTTCAGCAATGCTACATGCTAACTGGAATGGTCTCGCTGCAAACGTTAAAATCACAGTCAGCGAATTCGACAGCCAACAATCGGTTAGCTTTATCAATGATGTAGTACCAATCTTGACAAAGGCCGGCTGCAACACTGGCAGCTGCCATGGTGCAGCGCGTGGCAAAGACGGTTTTCGCATCAGTCTGTTCGGTTACGATCCTCGCGGCGACTACAATCGCATCACTCGCGAAATCGGCGTGCGACGCATCAACATGGCAGTCCCCGAAAATAGTTTGTTGCTCTTGAAAGCAATCGGGGCAGTACCACACAGCGGTGGCAAAAAGATCGAGCCCGATTCACCGCACTATCACACGATTCTTAAGTGGCTTCAAGATGGTGCAAACCTTGATCAAGGCGAGGTTCCTTCGGTTGCCAAAGTTGATCTGTACCCCAAAACGATTGTTATGGAAGGACAAGGCGAAATTCAGCCAATGGTCGCCGTTGCAACATACTCCAACGGCAAGACCCGTGACTTGACGCATCTCGCGAACTTCACAACCAACAATGATCGCTCGGCAGCGGTCGACGTAACAGGCACTATCACCGCGGGCTATCGTGGCGAAGCCTTTGTTATGGCGAGATTCGACGTTCACTCCGTTGGCTCGCAAGTCCTTGCATTGCCCAGCGACCTGAGTTACACGCCACCGGAAATCAAAGGGAACTATATCGACGAACTGGTGGCTGCAAAACTTGAAAAAGTTCGGATCACGCCAAGTGGTCTCTGTACCGATGAAGAGTTTTTGCGACGAGTAACGGTAGATATCATCGGTCAAGTCCCCGAACAAGCCGATGCGCAAGCCTTCCTCGAAGACCAATCACCTGATAAACGTAGCAAGCTTGTCGATTCCCTGTTGGAACGCAAAGAGTTCAGCGAAATCTGGGCCGCCAAATGGGCTCAGATTCTCATGATTAAGAGCAATAACGAAGTCAGCTACAAAGCGGCGTTTTTGTACAACAGTTGGCTGACGAACAAGATTGCCAGCAACGTTCCGATCGATCAAATCGTACGCGAACTGTTGACGAGTTCCGGCGGTGTCTTTGACAATGCAGCGACCAATTTCTACGAAGTCGAACGCGATCGATTGAAGCTGTCTGAAAACACGGCTCAAATCTTTATGGGAATTCGCACGCAGTGTGCGCAATGCCATAACCATCCGTTTGACCGCTGGACAATGGATGATTATTACGGATTCACCGCCTTCTTCGCTCAGATCGGTCGCAAACAAGGCGAAGACTATCGACAGAACGTCGTCTTCAATTCCAACGGCGGCGAAGTCAATCATCCTGTCGGCGGCGCGGTCGTCAAACCGAAGTTCTTGGGCGGCGACGTCCCTGAAATTAAACCAGGCCAAGACCGTCGTGAAGTCCTGGCGAGTTGGATCACTAGTGAGGCTAACCCGTACTTTTCCCTGAGTATTGCGAATCGAATCTGGTCCCATTTTACAGGCACCGGAATTGTTGAACCCGTCGACGATTTCCGTGTTTCTAACCCCGCGTCAAACCCAGAGTTATTGGATGCCTTGGCGGGAAAACTGCGAGAGTACAAGTATGACTTTAAGCAAATCGTGCGCGACATTTGCAATTCGCAGACATACCAACGCAGCAGCATCCCGACAGCAGACAACAAGGATGATCTGCGTAATTATTCGCACGCTCAGCCGCGTCGCATTCCTGCCGAATCGCTGTTGGACTGCATTTGCATCGTGACAAATACCAAGGAAAAGTTCCGCGGACTTCCGATTGGTGCCCGTGCGACTCAAATTGCCGACGGTTCGACCAGCAACTACTTCTTGACAACGTTCGGGCGGTCCCCGCGAACGACTGTCTGCGAAAATGAAGCAAGCACCGATCCATCGCTCTCTCAGGCGTTACATTTGATCAACGGCAACAGTGTGAGCGGAAAGATCCAGCAAGGCAACTTGCTGAACACTTGGATAGAACAAGGCTTGGACGACGATCAAATTATTGAGCAGATTTATTTGCGATCGCTGACTCGAAAACCTACAGCAGAAGAGCTTGAAACGCTAAGACAAATCATTGCCGCTTCCCCCAATCGGAACGTCGGTCTCGAAGATGTCTTCTGGGCAACTTTGAATTCGCGTGAGTTCTTATTTAATCACTAACAATCCATTGCGTCCCTGAGCATCGCTTTGCTGTTAACGCCACTGTGGCGTAGCCAACAAGCGTCCTATTTCCTTGTACTTGATCCTTATGTTCGCAAAACGTCTGCCTTTACTTTTTGCCTTAACCACCATCGGTCCGTTCATGGCGCAGAAAACAATGCTCGCCGATGAAACGATGATCAACTTTGAAGATCATATCAAACCGATTTTTCGGGAGCATTGCGTTTCTTGTCATAGTGACTCCGACAAGAGTAGCGGACTTTCTGTTGAAACATACGCGGCTTCGATTGAAGGTGGATCGGGCGGAGCATCGTTGACGCCTGGCGATTCGGGCAACTCTCGTCTCTACAAGCTGGTTACGCACCAAGAGCAGCCGACCATGCCGCCTGATCAGGACAAGATCGATGCGGCTCAAATCGATTTGCTGAAAACGTGGATCGACCAAGGGATGCCCGAGAATAGTGGCTCACAAATTAAACGCAAGAAAGTGCAGGTCGCCGCGTCGGTAATGGGCGCCTCAGGACGTCCGGAAGGCCCACTGCCGATGCCAAACGATCTATTGCTTGAAACGCCACGCCACACGCAGCGAGCCGCGGCGATTGCAGCCCTCGCCGCCTCCCCTTGGTCTCCGCTGGTCGCTGTCGGCGGTCAGTTTCAAGTCTCGCTTTATCACGTAGAAACGGGCGATTTGCTGGGAGTCGTGCCCTTCCCGGAAGGAGAGCCCCAGTCGATAACTTTCAGTCGCGATGGCCGCCTCATGCTAGTCGGGGGTGGACAGCATGCCAAAATGGGAGTTGCCGCGCTCTTTGATATCGTTACTGGTGAACGCCTAACAACCGTTGGCGATGAGCTAGACATTGTACTTGCGGCCGACATTAGCGATGACAATACGAAGATCGCTTTGGCTGGCCCCCAACGTGTGGTTAGGGTGTACGACATCGCTACTGGGAATTTGCTTCACGAACTTAAAAAACAAACCGACTGGATCTACTCTCTGCGTTTCAGTCCCGACGGGCTATTGATTGCCAGTGGCGATCGTAGCAATGGATTAGTCGTCTGGGAGACTGATACTGGCAGAATGTATCTGGATTTGATCGGCCACAAGGCAGACATTCGTTCGCTCGATTGGCGTTCGGACTCGCTGGTGCTCTACAGCGCTTCGATGGATAACACCGTCAAAATGTGGGATATGAATAACGGTAATCAGATCAAGTCTTGGGACGCTCATGGCGGCGGTGTGACGGCAATCGATATCTGCAATGACGGCACGATCTGCACCACTGGTCGCGATAACTTAGTAAAGGTGTGGGATGCGGGAGGTAACAATGTCGGTCAAATGCCGAACCTCGCGGAATCGGGTATGGAAGCTGCTATCAGCGTCGATGGTCAATACGTTATTGCAGGCGATTGGCTCGGCAACGTCCGTCGATGGAAACGTGACAAAGTCGAAGACGAAAAGTCGCTTCCGGCAAATCCTCCAACTTTGGAAATGCAGATTGCACAAACATCGAAAGAGCTTGACGCGCTGACCGCAGCGCGCGACGCAGCGCAGTTAGAGTTGAATAAGCTAACGTCGCTGACACAACTTCAAGAGACGAGCGATGCAAAGAAGGCCGAGTTCGCTTCTCTTGGCGAAAAGCTTGCCGCACTTCAACAAACGATGACGGCGACCGAAGCAAAAACAGTTGAGCTAAAAGAAGCCGTCGAGCGAGAGAATGCAGCGCTCGAGCTTAAACGAAACGAACAATTAGCACTGAGTGACCGCGTCGCAGTCGCACGGGCTCAGCACGAATCGATCCAACAGAAGCTTGCTAGTCTTGAGAACGATCCCGCCTCGACCAATCCTGAGAGTGCTCAGTCAGAAACCAGTTCGGAGCAAAAGAACAGTCTTAATGAACAGCTTCAGAAGGCTGTAGCAGACGCCGACAACCTTCAAGTTGAAATGAATAACAAGCTCAAGGAGATCGATGACGCAGAAAAAGCGATTGATTCAATTCGAGCGAATTTCCAGCAGGAACATAATACGCTTGCCGTCACCAAAGTAAAACTGGCGGAAGTGGAGAAGGATCGCAGCAACATGGAGGCACAGATCGCTGGTCTCGATAGTTCGCTTGCAGAAGCTAAACAACAGCATGATCAAGCTCAAGCAACATTGCAGCAACACCAATCGGCAGTCGATGCTACTCAAACTCAACTCGTTAAACTAAATCAGCAAACTGAAAAAATTGAGGCCGAGCGAGCGGCGTTTGCTCAGGAGCAGCTCGAATTCGAAGCCAAACTGGCGGAACTGAAACGCGCCGAATCAGAGGCGATCGAACTGGCTGCGGCGAAGAAAGCGGCGATGGATGCCAAAATTGCTCAGATCGCGGAATTGCAAAAGCAAATCGACGATTTGAACGCCTCCAAGTCGACGTTGGAAGCTGAAAAGCAAGCGACCGAGACCGAGGTCCAGGAGAGTCAGAAAGTTGTCGCTCAAATCGCAGACCAGGCTTCGGAGATCCAGGGGGAACTCAAAGCCAGCGTCGAGGAGCAGGAAAGGTTTGAGCTCGCCTACCCAAAGAAGCAATAGAGCAGGTGGTTCAGCTGCGGCAGTGGCCTTGCCTTTTGGAGTAGATTGCGTATTTTCGATGGTTCAACGAGAATCATTACTGACAAATACGCTTGCCGGGCTATGGACCACACCGACAATTTGAACACCTTCGAGCGATGGACCCGAATCCTGTTGCTTGTTATGGGTTGCTCGATTTGTTTTTCGTTAGTGCCTCTGTTCTTTCCCACCGAATGGTTGCAGCACATTCATGATCTTTTAGGAATTGGGAAGGCCCCGCAGCAACCAATTTTTGAGTACATGGCTCGGTCACTGTGCGCGATGTATTTCGCACACGGGATTTTTGTACTCGCAGTCGCAAGCGACGTGCAGCGGTATTGGCCGTTAGTACGAGTCATCGCAGTACTAAATATGTTGCTAAGCGTTGTTCTCTTTGTGACAGATATTTCCGCCGAATTGCCTAAGTTATGGATCGCGTTTGAAGGTCCTCCAATTTTCGCCGGCGCTCTAATCTTGCTATGGCTATGGTATCGCGGCACGAAAGTTAGGACGGCAACGAATCTATTAATAAAGCCCAGCGAGTTAAGTCGCTAGGCTTTTGAATTTACAGTATCGATCGATCACAGGTCTTATCGTTCGATTTGACGCATCACCTGTTCAGCTTGTTGGCGATGCTGCGCGACCGTCTGCTTAGCATTTTCCAGCACTTGCTGTAGTTGACCGTTCGCCTTATCGCTGAGGACACTAAGGGTAGCTTCTTGTTGTAGGTGCGAAGCTGCTAACATTCCGACGAAAGCATCGTCGAACTTATCTTGATTCTCTTCAAGGCCAGCTCGTGCCTCTTGAGCAACCTTGTCTCCGATTTGCTGGTGAATCGATACCCATTGCGAACTCATTTGCATGTTGGAACCGTTACTACCCCAACTGCTATCATTGTCGCCATCGACCGGCGCGTTGCGTTGTGCTCGGTTTGCCAACTCGTCGATGCGTTCCCGCCCCGCTTCCGCTGTGTTTTGGATTGCTTCTGTGGCACGTTCTACACCGTCACCAATACGATCCGCCGCGTTTTCAAGGGGACGACGAACGCCATCTGCATCTCGATTCGCGTCTCGTTGAGCTTCGTTCAGTTCGCGAGTAGCTTCAACATTTGCTTGTCGCTGATCACGTTGAGCCTGGCGGACGTTATCAGTAGTATCGACCACACCTTGGTTTACTGACCGGTTTTGACCTTGATTGGCGTTATAGTTAGCTGCGTCGTCGCTCACAGGCTCATTCACAACTTGCGTTAGCTGCTCAATCAGTCGGTTGTGTTCTTGCTCAACCTTTTGAGCAAGTTCTTTTACGGCTGGCGTCTTGGTTCGTTGGACGCCATATTTAGCAAGCTCAACGAGATTCCGTTGGTCCGAGAGTACCCACTGAGCGATCTGTTTATTCATGACGTTGTGATCACCGCGCATCGCAACATCAGATGGTTGTGTTCGTGCATTAGCTTGCACCTCGGTGCCCGGTGTATTGGTGCCTTGCGCATTGGTTGGCGCTTGAGTGTAATTTTGCGTCCCCAATCCCTGGCCATAAGCGGCGCCGGAAAAAACAGTCAGTGCTAGTGCAGTTGCAAAGATTTGTTTACGTTTCATGATATTCTCCACATGATTGATAATCGAACGAGTGTTAAACATGTGGAGTTTCAATGCAACCAGTGTGCCTAGTGCGAAAACTTATTACGATTCGCTAGCTCGGACACAACCGTTTGCGATTTGTAAACAGAGCCCCAAAAACTGCAGTATCGTGGAGAAGATAGAGTTCTGAAGCTACCACTCACTCGTCGTCGCGGTGGTCAGCGGGCAGGGCAGACGTATTGGCAAAGGAGCAAGAGCCCCGCTTTGCCATAAACGTAGATAAACAAAAGTTAAGCAGTATCGCTTCTAGATTTCAAGAAACAGCCGCGTTGGGTCTTCGATAATCTCTTTGATGGTACGCAAGAACGTGACCGCTTCACGACCGTCGATAATGCGGTGGTCATAAGTCAGGGCCAAGTACATCATCGGACGCACAACGACTTGGCCATTGACTGCCACAGGGCGTTCTTGAATGGCATGCAAACCAAGAATCGCACTTTGCGGCGGATTGACGATTGGCGTCGAAAGCAACGAGCCGTAGATACCGCCGTTACTGATCGTGAACGTCCCCCCTTCTAAATCCGAAGGAGCAACTTTGTTTTCCATCGCCAACTTAGAATAGTCGCCGATCGCACGTTCTACTTGAGCAAACGACATATGCTCCACGCTGCGCAGAACCGGTACAACCAAGCCTTTGCCACCGCCGATAGCGATGCCGATGTCACAGTAGTTTCGGTGAACAAAACTGTTACCGCGGATTTCAGCGTTTACGGCTGGGAAGCGTTGGAGTGCTTCGCTAGCCGCCTTGCTAAAGAAAGACATGAAACCAAGCTTCACGCCATGTTTTTGCTGAAACGCATCTTTGTATTTAGAACGCAGCGACATGACAGGTTGCATATCGACTTCGTTAAAAGTCGTGAGCAGTGCAGCGTTATGCTGTGCTTCCACCAGACGCGTAGCGATCGTGCGTCGAATCATACTCATCGGCTTCGTTTCTTCGCGTCGTTCCGCTAAGTTCGCAGATCCGATCGCCATGGAACTGGACGAACGTGCCTCGACCGATTTTGACGATTCGAGCATAGCTCCTTGCGCCGGAGCCCTGGACGGCGTCGCCGGCTTCGCTTGGCTGGCTGCTCGCGCCACGTCTTCCTTGAGCACTCGGCCGCCAGGTCCCGTACCATTGACTGAACCGGACGCCATCCCCGCATCGCTCATCATACGTGCTGCGGCCGGCATGACATGACCACCACCAGTCGGTTGAGCAGGTGGGGCAGGCTTTTCGGCTGGCTTTGTCGCTGCCGGTGCAGCTGGAGCCGGTGTTGCATCCGAGCCAGCGGGCTTTTCCGATTCTTCAATCTCGCACAGCAAATCTCCCACCGTGGCGAATTCTTCAGCTTGCTTGGCAATCTTGCGGATGTAACCCGACGCCGGCGTGGGGATCTGCACCGACGCCTTCTCCGTCTCAAGTTCGACAATTTCAGTCCCGTTAGCGACCCATTCGCCTTCTTTCTTTAACCACGAGGCGATCTGAACTTCGGTGATACTTTCGCCAACACTAGGCACTTTGACTTCGATCATGGGCTTATTAATCTCTTCTATTCGAGTCGGATTGGGGCTCTATCCGAGATCGATTCCTGAAGTTGAAAAGTTGAAGTTAACTGTGGGATCCATCGTCGGTTTCCGCTTAAAACCGTCGGATCACGCTATTTTTCCCCAAAGTATAACAACGTTACGAATTTTCGATAAGCCGCGCTGAGCGTTCCCGCGATTTCGCCCTATTTTTACCAATCGGATTCGTCATGTTAGACTGCCCCAAGACGTTTCTAGGCGCGCTGCTACAATTGACAATACTTTCGAACAGCTCGTTCGAAATTTAGCGACATGGCCAGTCCCTTTTCCATCTTTTTCTAAACAATGACCAAGATTGAGCGAAATCCGACGCGAGCAGTTAAGATCGGATCGATTACAATCGGCAACGGAAATCCGATTGCCGTCCAAAGCATGACTGCGACAAAGACTACCGACGTCCCAGCGACCGTCGCTTTAGTCAATGATTTGCATGCCGCCGGAGCTGGAGTTGTGCGAATCGCCGTCGATAGCGACAAGGACGCCGAAGCGTTGGCAGCCATCCGCGAGCAGACGGAAGCGAATCTGTCGGTCGACCTGCAAGAAAATTATCGGCTGGCACTTAAAGTCGCACCCTACGTCGACAAAATTCGATACAACCCTGGGCATCTTTATCACCACGAGCGCAGCAAACCTTGGCAAGATAAAGTTCGCTTTCTGGTCGATGTCGCCCAGCAAAATGATTGTGCGATTCGCGTGGGCGTCAACTGTGGGTCGGTAGATCCTGCCCAAAAGGAAAAGTTTGACGAGTCAGACTCGATCGGACCAATGATCGCATCCGCTACGGAACATTGCGAACTGCTGGATAAGCTTGGCTTTTATCGCTACGTCGTTTCGCTAAAGGACAGTGACCCTTCGAAAGTTGTCGAGGTCAACAAGCAATTCGCTGAAATGCGACCTGATGTTCCGTTGCACTTGGGTGTTACGGAAGCGGGTCTACCGCCGGATGGAATTATCAAAACGCGGATCGCTTTCGAACAACTGATTGGGCGCGGCATTGGCGATACCCTCCGAGTGTCGCTGACCGTTCCAAATTCTCAAAAGTCCCAAGAGATCTCGGCTGGTCGCGAGATTGTGGACGACATCTACAATGGAAGACTGCGAAGCGTTGTCGCTTTAGACCCCTCGCGGCTTAACATCATCTCGTGCCCGAGCTGCTCACGTGTCGAGAATGAGGCCTTTGTAGAACTTGCGCAAGAGGTCAAAAAGATGACGACGTATGCAGCCGATTACGCGATAACGATCGCGGTTATGGGCTGTCGCGTCAACGGTCCAGGTGAAACGGACGATGCAGACCTGGGACTTTGGTGCGGTCCGAATCGAGTCAACCTAAAGAAGGGCACCGAGTCGCTGGGCGCATTTACCTATGACGAAATCATAGGCCGTCTGCGCAGTGAACTGGACGATCTGATCGCGGCTAAACAAAAATAAACCTCAAGCCCTACGGGATCTGGATATGCATTGGTTATTCTTCTTGGCTGTTTCGACATTGTCGCTTAATGTATGGAGCCAAGATAGCGAGCAGATTCCGCAGAATGAACTCGTCTCAAGCTGGCTAGAAGATGAAATCAGCGGCCTTGCACAGACTTACGTCTGGTTTCACTCGCATCCCGAAGTGTCATTTGAGGAAAAGGAAACCGCGCTGCAGTTCGCAAAACTGCTGAACGAAGCGGGGTTCGATGTAACTCAGAACGTCGGAGGCCACGGCGTCGTAGCTTTGCTGAAGAACGGCGATGGCCCTACGCTGATGCTGCGAACTGATCTTGATGGCCTGCCAGTTACCGAGCAGACGCCGCTTCCTTTCGCATCGACAGCCAAGTCGGTTTCTCCAGACGGTAGCAGCACCGGAGTCATGCATGCGTGTGGCCACGATGTTCACATGACCAACATGGTCGCGGTTGCTCGATTTATGGCTTCTCATCGCAACATGTGGCACGGAACTTTGATGCTGATTGGCCAGCCGGCCGAAGAGCGAGGCGCTGGGGCATCGGCGATGCTGAAAGATGGACTTTTCGTTCGATTTCCCCGTCCCGACTATGCCATCGCATTCCATGTTGCAGGAGACTTTGCCGCTGGTACCGTTAAGCTCACCCCGGGGCACGCGTTTGCAAATGTCGACAGTGTAGACATCAAAATTAAAGGCCGCGGGGGACACGGTTCCGCACCTCATACCGCAATCGATTCAGTCGTACAAGCGGCTGAACTCGTGGTATCTTTGCAGACGATTGTAAGCCGCGAAGTCAAACCCTCATCTCCTGCAGTCGTTACTGTCGGATCAATTCACGGCGGCACTAAACACAATATCATCGGAAATGATTGTGACTTGCAGTTGACGGTTCGCAGCTACAGTGACGAAGTTCGGCAACAAGTCCTATCGGCAATACAGCGCAAGGCCCGCGCGGTTGCGATGTCGTACAACGCTCCTGAACCTGAGGTTAATTTTAGCGAAGGGACGCCTGCCCTGACGAACGATGATGAACTGACCAAACGCATGCGAAAGGTTTTCGAAGAAGCAATTGGCGTCGACAATGTAGAGCTGGATGAGCCTTCCATGGGCGGCGAAGATTTCAGCCAGTATGGACTCGCCGGAGTTCCGATCTTGATGTACCGTGTCGGAACAGTTTCGCCCGAACGTTTGGCACGCTACAAGGAGAATGACATCCCAGTCCCCTCGCTCCACAGCAGTCTATACTACCCAGATTTTGAGCCTTCAATTCGTACCTCCGTGCGAACAATGGTCGCTGCGGCCTTGGAAATACTGAAATAAGTATGGGACCTGTGACCAAAGCTGACTGGCAGCTGCCGCCCGGTGTCTCACGAGCAACGTGGGATTATGTCTCGAATGAACGCATTGCAACGGACTACGATTCGTTTCACGCTGACCATGGATTGTTGCGTTACGATCAGCAGATTGTGAACGAAATGATCGAGTCGCCAGAGTTCACCGCGCCTAAAACAATTCTCGATTTAGGATGCGGGACCGGCCGCAGTCTCGAACAAGCCCATCTGCGAGGGCACCATACAATCGGTGTCGACTTAAGCCCCGCGATGCTCAGGTGCGCAGTAGACAAAATGTCCAAGCTGAGTGTCTCTCGTGCAGAAACATCGAAGCACGCTTGGCTTCACGCCAATATGGTTGAACTCGATTTTCTTCAGGACAGCACCATCGACTTAGCACTCTGCCTCTACAGTTCGTTGGGTATGGTGCGAGGTCGCGAAAATCGGTTGCGCTGCCTTCGGCATTTGCAGCGAGTGCTAAAGCAAAGTGGTAGGTTTGTGGTTCATGTTCACAACCGTGGCAATTGGTGGACCACTGCTGAAGGCCGGCGAAACATACTTCGCGACTCCAAGAGTAGAGTATTACAAGCATCTACCCATGAGGCGGGCGATCGCTATTACGCTTATCGGAATCTCCCAAAAATGTTTCTTCACATCTTTAGCCATAAAGAGTTACGTCGCGATTTGAAGCAAGCTGGCTTCGAACGTCAACAATGGATTTGGCTCAACCAATCATCCACAGGCCAACTCAAAAACCCTTGGTGGATTGGCCGAATTCGAGCGTCTGGCTTTATCGTAATCGCTCACAAATCGCCCTAGCTCCAAGTCTCGCCTTCTGTCGGCAACCGTTTGTAATACCGCCTTTTAGCGCCACCCGTTCGTAGTACCGCCTTTAGGCGGCATCGCCTCAATAAGACTTAAAATGTTTTTGCACAATCGCAAGGACATCCGTGTGAACTCCACCATTGGAAGCAATCAAGCTACTTGGACAATGACAAGTTATGGAATCTCCGACGCAATCCGTTACTTTGCCACCAGCTTCCTTGATCATCAAGATGCCTGCAGCCATATCCCACGGTTGAAGTTCAAATTCAAAAAACGCACCATATCGGCCATCTGCAACAGCTGCTAAGTCCAAGGCGGCGGCACCAAAACGTCGAATGCCGTGGACATGATGCTTCATCAGCTCTTCGATGCAGCGCAGCGTAGCCGACATCGCTAGGTCGCGATCGTAAAAGAACCCAAAGCAGAAAAGCGAGTCGCGAAAATCGGTTTCCTTGCTAACCCGCATTTTCAGCTGACCGTTGTAGGAGCCCTGCCCGGCAACTGCGAAATACCACTCGTTGTAGAATGGATTATGGACGATCCCCATCTCGATTTCTTCATCACGTTTATATGCGATTGAAACCGCGAACTGAGGGATGTGATGCATGAAGTTTGTGGTACCATCCAGCGGATCAACAATCCATTGCGTCGGAGTTGCAGTCGAAGCGACGAACGACTCCTCGGCCATCATTTCCGCTTCTGGATCAGCCTCCAAAAGCAGTTCGTGAAGGATTCTCTCCGATGCGAGATCTGCTTCCGTAACAAAGTTTGCCTTGCCCTTGGCGGATACTCGCATATCGTTGCGGAAAAACTTCATTAGCTCTTGCCCGGCAACATGAGCCGCATGAACCGCATCCTCCAAGAGCGGATGAGACAAAGCGGACGGAATTTTTGGCACTGACATCGAATACACCTTGGCTGAACAAACGTAGCATGACGGATCGCAACCGCTATCCTAACATTTATCCGAAATCATGCGACCAGAAAACAATTGCTCGCAAAAAAACTCACGCGAGCCTTGCTGGCTTCACAACTAAGCGTGAGTCCCGTAAGTGAGCTGAAGAAATTGTGACGGATTTTGCAAGCAGAGCTAAAAGGTCCAAGTTAGTTCGTCCCAGAGAAATACGAGATCGCGGTTCGATGAAAGCGCTCGAGTTGCTGCGCGATCCATCCTTCGTCCTTCTGCAATTCAACGGCCATAAGTGCAGCGACTTTTGGAGCCGCTTCGACCGCAGCTCGGGCGTTTAGAAACAAAGCACGATTTCGACGAGCCATCACATCCTCTACTGTGCGCGCCATCTCATGTCGCACACTCCAGACAACATCCGAAGCGTACAAAACCAAATCTGGATGCAATCGCTCGACAAGCAACGGATCGTTCTGTTCGAGCACACGAATCCTTGCGAGATCGGTACCATAATAAGACCGCTTCGCCGTCTCAGCTTCATCTCCGTTTCCGCTCGGACAACCATGAATGCTCAATGACATCGTTCGGCAAGGTCGCCACGCAAGGTCGGTCGCCTTGATAGCAAAGTCCACACAATCTTCGCTCATCTTTCGGACGGTCGTCCACTTTCCACCCGCAATCGTAACGAGCCCGCTCGGTGAAGCGACAATGGTGTGATCTCGTGAAAGCGAAGCCGTTCGAGCAGACTTATCACCACGGACCAACGGTCGAATTCCCGTGAAAACACTCAGAATATCATCCCGAGTAGGCGTTTCTGTCAGATATTGTGATACGGTGTCCAGCAGAAAATCAATTTCCTCTTGGCGAGCAAGCGGCTCAAGCGCGACATCTTGCAAAGGAGTGTCGGTTGTTCCAACTAGCACGTGATCATACCAAGGAATCACAAACAGAACGCGACCGTCGCTTGTCTTTGGAATAACCATTGCCGCATCAGACGGGAAGAAAGTTCGAGGAAGCACAATGTGGATTCCTTGACTAGCCGCCACCATCGACGCGATATTCGCATCGTCCATCCTGCGAACTGAATCGGTAAAAGGTCCCGTAGCATTGATAACGACCTTAGCGAGGGCTTCGTAGTCAACGCCACCCTCCTCATCGTGAAACTTCACACCGCAGACTTTCCCCTGTTGGTTTTTAATCAGCACTCGCACAGGAGCATAGTTGACAAGGCATGCGTCGTGTGAGCAAGCCGTTTGAGCCATGTTGATCAACAATCGGGCATCGTCAAACTGCCCGTCGTAGTACTGGACGCCGTATTTGAGTTGCGACTTTAGTACCGAAGGTAATAATGATTGAGCCCGAGAATTACCGAGTGATTCGGAGCGATCAAAACTATTCTTGATTGATAAAGCATCGTAGGCCTTCAGCCCAACAGCGTAATACAATTGTTGCCATTTGGTCGTGCAGGGAATGACAAACGCGAGACTGCTTACGAGATGTGCTGCGTTCTTCTTCAGCAGTGCTCGCTCACGAAGCGCGTCGCGGACAAGAGTTATGTTACCTTGCTGTAGGTACCGAACGCCGCCATGAATCAGCTTTGTGCTGCGGCTTGACGTACCCTTGCCAAAATCGGATTGCTCCAATAACAAACAGCTGAATCCGCGACTAGTGGCGTCCATTGCGATTCCAATACCAGTCGCGCCGCCGCCGATCACAATCATATCCCAAGCTTCTTGACGGTTCGCGATCCGGCTCAGCGAATTATTTCGATCCAGCAGTCTTCCTTCGTCGCCGATCATCGATTCTGCTCCCAAGCCCGCGAACGCTGAAGAGCTTCAGCCCACCTGGCTCTTCGCCTAGCCACTTCGTCAGCTGGCATTGTTGGCTCGAAAACGCGATCTGTTTGCCAGATGTTCTTGATTTCGTCCAAATCGCTCCAGAAGCCAACGGCCAGACCGGCCAAGAATGCCGCTCCCAACGCGGTTGTTTCGATGATCTTGGGTCGCACCACGGGAACTTGCAATATATCGGCCTGAAACTGCATCAGTAAATTGTTCGCCGCCGCGCCGCCGTCGACGCGCAGTTCATTCATCGCGATTTGAGTGTCGTGACGCATCGCATCGAGCACATCGGCGACTTGAAAAGCGATCCCCTCCAAGGCAGCCCGAGCAATATGTGCTTTGGTCGTTCCTCGTGTTAGGCCTACAATCGCTCCGCGTGCGTAAGAATCCCAATGCGGTGCCCCCAGCCCAGCGAAGGCTGGTACCAGGAACACATCGTCGCTATCTTTGACCGTCGCCGCCAAAGCCTCAACATCCGAAGATTTTTCGATAATACCCAAGCCGTCTCGCAACCACTGTACCGCAGCTCCTGCAACGAAAACGCTTCCTTCCAGCGCGTACTCGGTTGACTCACCTACACTGCAAGCAATCGAAGTCAACAGTTTGTTCTTAGACAGTGTCGGTTCCTCGCCAATATTCATGAGCATAAAACAGCCAGTTCCATAAGTGTTCTTGGCCATGCCATGTCGCGTGCAGTTCTGACCGAACAGCGCTGATTGTTGATCGCCCGCTGCACCAGCGACCTTAATCGGGCTTCCGAAGAGTTCCGCTGAGGTCTCGCCATACACGTGGCTGGACGGGAGTATATCGGGGAGCATGCATGCTGGAATGTCCAAGATCGACAGCAATTCCGGGTCCCACTGCTGTGTTCGAATATCCAGTAGCATTGTTCGCGAAGCGTTGGTCACGTCGGTAGCATGAACGCGTCCGCCGGTAAGCTTCCAGATCAGCCAGCTATCGATCGTACCGAACGCCAATTCGCCTTGTTCGGCGCGTTTCGACGCTCCGGGCACGTTATCAAGTAGCCAGCGGATCTTTGTAGCGCAGAAGTACGCATCGATCAATAGCCCGGTCCGTTGCTGGACGATTCCTTCGTGTCCCGCCTCCCTCAATTCATCGCAATATCCTGCCGTGCGTCGGTCTTGCCAGACAATCGCATTATGAATCGGCTCGCCGGTCTTCCGGTCCCAGATCAATGTCGTTTCCCGCTGGTTCGTAATCCCAATCGCAGCGATTTGACTGGCCGATATATCTTGCTTAGCCAGCACCTCTTGGGCAACCGCTAGCTGGGCATTCCAAATCTCACGTGCATCATGTTCCACCCAGCCAGTTTGGGGGTAAAACTGCTTAAACTCGCGTTGAGCCACGCCGATGACAGTCCCATCGTAGTCGAATACAATCGCACGAGAACTTGTCGTTCCCTGATCTAGCGCAAGAACATAGCCCATTAATGACACCTATTGGAGAGGAGACTAGGTCAAACAGCAACTGGTATAAAGGGAATCCATCGAGCATCTGATTATAGTGCAATTCAGCCCTCAACGTAGGTTGATTTAGTCACTAGCACGCTCGAATGCAGACCACCAAAGCGTATCGGGGTCTGATCAAAAGATCTCTCTTTTTCCGCTTTTAGCGGCTCAGTCCGCACTCTTTGGCTGAACATGATCGCATGATACCAAAATGATCGACCTGGGTTCCGCTACTCACCTTGCGATCTGAGCTGCCACCAACGCCGTCGCAAACTTTCGGTTTTCCTAAAGAATCAAAGGACAAGAATTGCCATTCTGCGTCCAGTCGAGATGATGAGCTAAACCAGATTGTACCGCTGCTTCTATCTAGCTTGCTGCGAAGCTTGGGCTACCATCGCAGGACGGTCGCGCAGCGGGATTGCAAGTAGCTCGTCTCTAAATGAAATCAGCCGAGCAGGTTGCTCGGCTGATTATTATCTATTTTTTCAAGAATTGAACTTAGAAGTACATGCCGCTGAAGGCGAAGTAGCCGAGAGCTGCGACGGTCATCGGAATTCCGTAAGGCAACAGCAACATGCGTGGCTTACGCTCCGATGCAATCTCGTAAAGTTTGTCGGCATTGCGGACGCGAAACCATTCGGCAATGATCATCTTGAACTGGCGGAAGTGATGTGACCAACGACCTGACCAAGCGACCATAATCACAGCCATGATGGCTCCGACAATTGTCGTGGCAATAAAGATGTTCAGAACGTGGTTTGTATAGACCCAAGCGCCAATGCCAGCAAGCAATTTCACGTCGCCCGCTCCCATGCCGCCCACGCTATACAGAACATAAAGCAACATCAAGCCTACAAATGTGCCCAACAAACTAAAGCCCAATCCAGACCAGCCACCAGCTACGGCACTGTAGGCCCAGCCGGAGATGATCATAGGAAACGTTATCCAGTTAGGCACCTTGAGGGCGATCCCGTCGATAACTGCAGCCACTACTAATACAACCGAGATCAGCCAAATGTGCCATTGTTGGCACGCCGATACTAATAATGTGTCCATCTGTCCCACCTGCGAGCGAAAATTAATTGAGCTCGAACCGATAGCAGTCGGTGCAGGCCCATGTTTAGTTTAAGTTATGCGAACGGTTGAGCGTTCGTCGATTGCGAATTGCACATGCGAATCGCATGCATCTTCAAGGTCAGCAGTTTAGCGGGCCGCAAAGATCCAGGCGATCGTCGCGGTAATCATGGTGCCCATGCAGGCGATCAATTCCCATGCGCCACTAATTGCTTCCAATGGAAAAAATGTATTTAACATGATTAGGAATTCTTTCCCGTTGTCCAAATGGTTTAGCGTTTTAAATAAATGCAACCGGCCGACGGCGTATTGCAGCCATCGGCCGATTGCCAGCAAGCGTAATCAAGTTAGATTACTTGTTTTCGTCAGCCGAAATTTGAGCTGCAACGCCGTTGAACGTTGCTTGAGCGTTTTGACCAATTGACTTAACAGCGGTCAAGCAAAGAACGATGATCAAGGACAACATTACCGCGTACTCTACTGCGGTTGGTCCGTCTTCATTCTTCAGAAACTTCTTTAGCTTAAGTGCAAAATTCTTCATCTCGAACCTCCAAAACTTGGAATCAGAGGGATGAGCTCTAACCCCGAACATACCTGCAATCAAATCTCGTTTATCCCGCTCACATCGCCATGTGCTCGAGCGAGAACGATTGCTATGAAATCACCCCGGCAGCCCGGAGCGGCTAATCGAACATCGAAAAGCTATAGAAAGCTAGGACACGAATAGATGAATTCAAAATCACCAGCTTGAGATAAACCACAGTTTTCGACATAGTCTCGGAGAGACGCGATTGCGCAATCCGCAACTTCGATACAACCGCTCGATTTTCGCTTTTGATGCTAAGCAAGAACTGCAATTCGTCGACGAAAACGTTTGAGTTGTTCGCAGAACGCTGCTGGATGCGATTCAGTACGAATAATCGATCAGCAGCAATTCACGCGCTCTGGTTGTTCCGGCAAAGCGGGCCAGCCGATCAAAATACTTTTCACGACCGGGATAGCAGCGTTTGAACGCTTGCCGCTTTCTCAACTATAATCAGACGATGGGTTGATTCCGTCTAGCGATTCGCAGTTAGAATGGAGAACCCGTTTTCGCCCCGCCTTTTTCGCCTGAAAGCTAA
Source organism: Njordella aestuarii (assembly GCF_056494165.1). Taxonomy (NCBI): domain Bacteria; kingdom Pseudomonadati; phylum Planctomycetota; class Planctomycetia; order Pirellulales; family Pirellulaceae; genus Njordella; species Njordella aestuarii. The sequence goes on along the minus strand of NZ_CM151397.1, from coordinate 2,619,064 downwards.
TTCGTTGCCTGATCTAGCGTCGAACTTGCCGAATTTTGACTCGGACGAGTCCTCCAATGCGTTTGATATCGTCTTTTCGGTACCTTTTACTCATCGGGTGCGATTTACGAACGATGTTGCGCAGGCCGATTTTAGCGTGCTGCGACAGCTCCTCCATGGTGATCAAGCTCGAAATTCCCGCGTCCTGCTGCTGGGTGAAGAGAACGTGGCCCGAGCATCCGATTCGCTGTCGCGGTTGAACGGACTCCTCGAGCAGCAGGCGGACGTCGATCTTGTCGCGCCTTTGATCACGATCTCGGGCGGCGAGGGTATCAAGAACGATTCAAGGGCGGTGGAATTGGTTCTGAGCCTTATTAATACTCACAACCTCGATCGGCGCAGTTACGTAGTCGCCGTAGGTGGCGGCGCTTTCTTAGATGCGGTTGGATACGGATGCGCGATCGCGCATCGCGGCGTCCGCTTGGTGCGTATTCCAACTACGACGCTTGCCCAAGCGGACTCGGGCGTGGGAGTAAAGAATGCGATCAACTATTTTGGCAAGAAGAATTGGGTTGGAACATTCGCCGTTCCTTGGGCAGTAATCAACGACCGAGCGCTGCTCGATACCCTGCCCGATCGCGATTTCCGCTGCGGGTTTTCTGAGGCTGTAAAGGTCTCATCGCTGAAGGACGCCGACAAGTTTGATTGGCTGTGCATCAACGCGCACGAGATTGCCAATCGGAATATGGAAGTGGCTACCGAAGCGATCAAGATCTCTTGCGCAATGCACCTTCGACATATCACCGAGGGTGGCGATGCATTCGAAGCTCGCGAGGCTAGGCCGCTCGACTTTGGCCACTGGTCAGCCCATCGGCTGGAAGCGATGAGTGGCTATCGAGTTACGCACGGTGAGGCTGTAGCGATCGGTGTCGCAATCGACAGCATCTATTCTCATTTGGCTTTCGGTTTGCCCAAGTCGGACATGATGCGAATCTGCACCTGTCTGCATGACCTTCGTCTACCGATTTGGCATACTCTGCTCGAACAAAAATCTTTGCTCCTGGAAGGCCTCGAGGAGTTTCGTCAGCATCTTGGTGGCAGGCTGACCGTAACGATGCTCAAGGGCATCGGAGTTCCGATCGACGTACATGAAATCGATTCGAAATTGATGTGCGTTGCGCTCAGAAAGCTGCACGAGATTAGTACTTCATTGGCGACTACTGGTTCCATCGCCGCCAGTGAAAAGGCATCGTACACATCGGAAACTTGCCCGTAATCTTTCCTCGTTCCCAGGCTCTGCCTGGGAACGCACTGCCTTTGAGGCTCCGCCTCTCCTCTCGCGCAGCCATTGACAAAGCAAATACGCAGGCAGAGCCTGCTGTACAGCTGGTTACTAGGCAGAGCCTAGTAACCAGTAAGGGCATCGTACACGTGCCCGTAATCTTTCCTCGTTCCCAGGCTCTGCCTGAGAACGCACTGCCTTTGAGGCTCCGCCTCTCCTCTCGCGCAGCCGTTACCTAAACGAATACGCAGGCAGAGCCTGCTGTACAGTGGGTTACTAGGCAGAGCCTAGTAACCAGTAATGAAAGCGATTGTGATGCGTCATACCTCGTCAACTATGCGAACGAACGACAAATGATGCTCGCTATGCCTTAGATGAAATCCTATCCATTCCAATCGCGTAAGAGAACCCAGTACGGGATGGGGAGGATGCTCCCCCCGATATTGCTGAAAATTATCAATCGCTAACATGAGTCGGTCGCATTGTTCGCCTAACTCACAATTGGGCGGGGGCTGCAATTTGAAAGCGATCGCGGCCGGGATAGGTAGCCAGGGCGGAAAGCGAACACCAGTAACAATTTTACGGCATGGGCGAACGATCCAGCGCACTAGCTTCGGGAACCCGGCGGGTAGCGGAGTCGTATCAATTGAAGCCTCGAATGCGGCCGCCAGGTGATAATAGATTTGGGCAGTCGTCCAGTTCCCCTTGTTCACGTACCGACTCTCGGCCACCCGACAGATGTACGTTTTGAGCTCGTCTAGGTTATTGAAACGTATCATTTCGTTATTCAGACTTAGGAACTTTCCCCTCGTTCACAAGCTCCGCCTGGGAACGCACTGCCTTGGAGGCTCCGCCTCTCTTCTCCTCGCCTTTCCACTCGCTCATCAATCGCCTAACCAAACGCGCAGGCGGAGCCTGCAGTGCAGTGAGTTACCAGGCAGAGCCTGGTAACCAGCAACGGGCCTCGCGACGATGCGACTGTGACCGCTATTGGTCCTACTCCACGTTGCGAATAACCATCAGTCTCGGTTCAGTCATGTCTTCGATGGCATAACGAATTCCTTCCCGACCAAGACCACTCGCTTTCACTCCGCCGTAAGGCATGTTATCGACGCGCCATGAAGGCACGTCGTTCACAATCACACCGCCAACATGTAAATCGTTCCAAGCGGCAAGCACGCGAGAAATATCCTGCGTGAACACACCCGCTTGAAGCCCATATTGGCTTGCATTCACGCGTCGCATCGCATCGGAAAATTCGGAGTATGACTCCAAGACCGCTACCGGGCCAAATGCTTCCGCATTTACAATGCGCTGCGACTGAGGAACGTCTTCTAGTAGGGTCGGATTTACCAACAAGCCTTCCCGATCGCCGCCGCATAACAACGCGCCACCAGCATCGACCGCTTGCGATATCCATTCTTCCAGCCGTTTAGCTTCCCCTTCGGAGATGATCGGGCCGACGAAGGTGTCTTCTGATTTCGGATCTCCGTAAACTAGCGATCTAGTCCTCGCCACCAATTTCGAACGCACTTCTTCGTAAATGTCATCATGTATCAAGATGCGTTGAACACTAATGCAGCTTTGACCTGATTGATAGAATACACCAACGATCAAACGCTCTACGGCCAGATCGACGTCTGCATCGCAATGCACAACACAAGCCGCGTTGCCACCCAACTCCAACACAACTTTTTTCTTCCCAGCGTTCGATTTTAGTTTCCAGCCGACTTCTGCGGATCCAGTGAAGCTGAGAAACTTCAAGCGTTCATCGACCGTAAACGCTTCTGCATCGTTCCTCGCGCAAGGCAAAATCGAAAAGGCCCCAACCGGCAAGTCTGTTTCCGCCAAGATCTCGCCTATCATTAATGCGCTAACAGGTGTTAAGCTCGCTGGCTTTAACACGAATGGACATCCAGCAGCGATGGCTGGTGCAATTTTATGAGCGGTAAGGTTGAGTGGAAAATTGAAGGGTGAAATAAACGAGCATGGCCCGATCGGCACGCGTTTGACGAATCCATAGTAGCCCGACGCTCGAGGCGAAATCTCCAAATTCAAGACCTCACCTCCAATCCGTGTCGCCTCCTCTGCAGCCACCTTGAACGTGTCGATCAACCGAGCGACTTCGCCACGACTGTCCTTGATCGGCTTACCCGCCTCGACGCATAACACTGTTGCCAATTCTTCAGCCCGATCGCGAAATCGAGCAACACAATGTTCAAGTATGGCTTGGCGCTTAAACGGCTTTAACCGAAACATCGGCTCGCAAGCGTCGACAGAGAGCGAAATTGCTTTATCAATCACCTGCTTTGATGCGAGAGAGACTTGGTAAGCAACCTCTCCAGTCCACTTGTCGGTTACATCAAGCTTCGATTCGCTGGTGTGAGGTCGATTGCCGATGTAGTAAGGGTAGCTCTTCATGATTATCCCAGTTTAATACTGTTGTCATCGTTGCACAATTATGCTCCAACGTCGTTATCCCTTTGACTAACAACGACCGCCAGCGACCAGACGAGCACTGCTAAGAATAGCAGCGGGAAGCAGATCAGCAAATGAAGTTTGTTCGCGCGATAGGTTTGTATGACGACATACCACAAGCGGCGAACAAAAATTATGGGAAAGTTCAACCAGAACAATGAACGATTCCTAACAAACGGCAGGATTTGCCTCGCTTGCTTTGCAAGAAAATGTTGCCGGACAGCAAGTCCCCATCGCCATGAATGTGCCGTACTTTCAATGAGTCCAGCACGCGCGTGATGGTAAATCGCGAGGTTTCGAAAGAAATATACTCCGCGGTCGTCCGCCGTAAGTCGCTGCTCAAAGTCAAAGTCTTCGAACACGTGCAAACATTCGTCAAAGCCACCAACTTCTTCGAACACACAACGCGGGACGATCAAGTTAGCCGTCGGTTGAAAGAAGGATTTCCCTTCCCGACGGTATCGATGCCAAAGAAACCAACACGCGTAATGATCTGCCAGTGCAATTGGGTTCGCCGTCTGGCTTGGATGAATCAAAATCGGCCCGCCCATCGCCCCTAAGATTGGGCCCAGCCGCGTGTAATGCTCAACTGCGTAGCTTAAAACATCTTTCTCCACCGGCAATGCATCAGCGTCTAAGAAGTAGAGCAATTCGCCGGAACTCGCGGCTACTGCAGTGTTCCGATTGGCAGACGGGCCGATCTTATTTGAGACGACGAATGTGATATTTCGCGAAGTCAATTGCGAAAGTGTATCGTCTGAGGACTCTTGATAGCCGACGACAATCTCTTTTGTCCATCCGGCTGGGACGCTCAGCTCCATAAGGCGATCGAGCAGCGTCCCAAAGGTGTCTCCACCGTTTCTAACCGGCACAATTACAGAAACAGTTCGCAGAGTCATATTAGTTTAGCTCAATGCGGTCACACGAGCTCAATAATTCGTACTCCTTAGTCGCTCCAGTCAGATGACTCTGCTCATGTCGTTCTTTAGCATTCCAATAATGGCCACTCTTGAGTCCGGAGAATCCGAACAGGCTTATCCTTTCGTGAAACTCGAGTAGCAGAGCCGCCGCGGTGAATCCAATCGTCGGATGAGACACTTGTGAAAAAATTGGCATCAATAGACTTGCATCGTGCAGGCAAGGGGGATCGAACCCAAGCTTCTTGCGCATATTATTGATCGCTATCCAATCAAACGCTCGAGGACAATACGTGACCACTTCGCTTCCCACGTCCGGATTAGGCAAAATGCCTTTGACACGCGTCGGTTCGAAAACCCGCGTCCAGAACCGCTTCCAACGGGAACGCCCAAGCATTCGATCAACCAACCCATGGATGCACCAGTGGGTAGTCCGCATCCCTGTCTGATCTTCGTACCCGCTTAAACGAAAACTATTGCAGCGAATGATCGTCGCAAATGAGTCAATTTTCTTTCCCAAACCGCCAGCGATTGCTCCGTTCCCGACCAGTGCAATCGGAGTCTGTTTGGCTCGCATAACGTCTTCGGTTGATACTCTAGTTGCGTTTGGTAGAAACGGATCCAATCTCTTACTCATAGCGAAGCGCTTCGATTGGATTCAACTTGGAGGCTTTCCAGGCCGGATAATAACCAAAAGTTATGCCGACGACCATAGAAACTGCTACTGCAATAACCGCTGCTGATATCGATGGCTGCGTTGGCCAGTCCATCAGCTTGCCGACCAGCAACGACGCGCCACGACCAACGATTACACCTGTGAGTCCACCGACCAAGCAGAGCACAACCGACTCCGTCAGAAACTGGCGAAGTATATCTTTCGCTTTCGCGCCAACGGCCATTCGTAAACCAATTTCGCGTGTCCGTTCCGTGACCGAAACGAGCATGATGTTCATAATGCCGACGCCGCCCACGGCAAGTGAGACGGCCGCAACTGAAAGTGCTAATGCAGCCATCAAATCCACTGTCTTTTCCAACGCGTTCGAAACTTCCGCCATATCTTGTACTTTAAAGTCACTCTCGCCCGCATTCAACCGATGTCTGTCGCGAAGCAACGTCTCTATTTCGTCAATTGCGAAGGGTACAGCCTCAGGCGAAGCGGCTTGGACCATAATTTGGTGTACACTTTCGTTGCGAATTCGCTGACTTGCCATCGGAACACGGCGGCGTGAAGCGTTACCCTCGTCTGACTGTCCGCTAGAGTCTGAAACGCCGGCACCTGTGACCCGCGCTTTTACGGTCGTCCAAGGCGCGAGCACAATGTCATCTTGGTCGACTCCCAGCAAGTTAGCCCCTTTTTCGCTGAGTACGCCGATCACTTGGAAAGGAACATTCGTAATTCGTATCTCTTGCCCGATCGGATTCTCATCTCCAAACAAACGATTAACGATTGTCTGCCCAATAACGCAAACTTTTGCACCTGAGCGAACTTCGCGGTCGTCAAAGCAACGTCCCAGGGCTAATTCGCTCCAGTTGCGGATCGTAAGAAATTCTTCGGTTGATCCCACCAAGTATCTCGGCACCCAGTTCTTATTGCCATTGACCACTTGGTTCTTGTAGCCGCTGACAATAGGAGCCGCATGGATCGCAAAACTGGATTCGCGACGGATCGCCGCCACGTCATCCGGCGATAAAGTAGCTGCACTGCCACTGCCTTGCGATGCACCGCCACTTGAGACGGCCTCTGGGCTAACCATGATTGTATTGGCCCCCATGTTCGTAACTGTCAGCTGGATTGCTTGTGACGCGCCATTACTGATCTCCATCATCGCAATTACAGCCGCAACGCCGATGATGATACCCAGTGTCGTCAAAACAGTGCGCAGAAAGTTGCGACGCAGGGCTTGCATCGCAATACTTGCCGCGCTGAACAGCATCAAAAACCTCGTCACCAAACCACGACTTGAACGTAAGTTGATCGTGGCGGGCATCGACCGGTTGGCTAGATCGTCGCCGAAGTGCTTCTTGCTAAAACCACTGTCTTCAACGATTAGCCCATCAACCATTCGTATCACTCGGTCCGTATGGCTCGCAACTTCCGGATCGTGCGTAACAATTAACAGAGTAATTCCAGTTTCAGTATTCAGTCGCCGAAATAACTGCAGCGTTTCTTTGCTGGTTTTTGAATCAAGGTTACCTGTCGGTTCATCAGCCAGCAAAATTTGAGGTTGATTGATCAAGGAACGGGCGATTGCAACTCGTTGCTGCTCGCCTCCAGAGAGTTGTGCGGGCGTATGGTCTAATCGTTTCGCAAGCCCAACAATGCCGAGCAGTTCCCGCGTCCGCGCGTTCAGCTTGCGGAAAGAGAGCTGTCCGTGCGAATACGACGCGGGCATTTTCACATTGTCCGAAGCTGCCATACGAGGCAAAAGATTGAAACTCTGAAAAACGAAGCCAAGCTGTTGGCTGCGAATGATCGCCAGCTTGTCTCGGTTAAGTCGCGAGACTTCAATACCGTTCAGTTGATAGCTGCCTTTGGTCGGTTGATCCATGCAGCCAAGCAGGTTCATCAAAGTCGTCTTGCCTGAACCTGACGCTCCCATCAACGCAATAAATTCGCCTCGACAGATATCAAGCGAAACTCCCTTAAGAACCGGGACATCGACTTCGCCAACTCTGTAAGTCTTATGAATATCGTTCAAACGTATAATCACATCTTGCTGTGCATGTGCATCACTCGCAGCGGACTTTCCGGGCGCAAGCAATGCTTTGGTTAGCTTTTCTTGCTTTGCTGGTTGCGATGGCGCAGCGGTAGACTCAGCCGTTTTCGACGGTGGTCCAGATTTCAAATGCATTTTGACTTCATTGCGCACGCGTGGTTGCTCCCGTTATTTTTGGTTCGTTACGCGCGACACAAAGCTCGAGACAAAGTCTTGCTTCTTCTTCTGGACCAGACCGATAACCACCGCGTTATTGTCTTCTAGTGCGTCGCTCGCTATCTCTGTCTGTACTCCGTCAGAAATACCAGGTTCAACTTCAAGTGGACGGACAAAGCCAGGCGTATCTTGCACCCACAATGTCGGCTTCTCGACTTGCACGACCATTTTCCCAGGCTCCATCGACATAGTTGCTTCCACTAAATGCGAACCACGGAACTCGGGAGCGACTTCTTGTGCGGAAGGTTTCCAACGTAGAGCTTGATTTGGTACCAACAGAACGTCGGAGCGTTTCGTCACTTCGAACTGCAGGTTGGCGGTCATGTACGGCAACAGCTTACCGTCGTTGTTCTCGATCTCAACGATAACTCCATACGTCACAACGCTGTGCGCCGTGCTCGCGTTCAATCGAATTTGTGCGACCTTACCAAAAAATGTTTCGTCACGATAAGCATCGACGCTAAAACTCACACTTTGGCCAATATGAACTTGTCCAATATCAGCTTCGTTGACAGCAGCCCAGACCTGCATGCGACTCAAGTCTTTTGCGATCAGAAATAAGCTGGGCGCGTTTAGCCCGGCGACTACAGTTTGCCCGACGTTAACGCGTCGGTCTAAAATTATGCCATCGATAGGTGAACGTATGGTTGCAAAATCGAGATTGATCCTCGCTTGCTTCAACGCGATTTCAGCTTGTTTCACTTTCGCTTGGGCAATGGCCACTTCTGCTTCCGCAACACGGGCAGCAGTTCTCGCCGCTTCAAACTCACTTTCAGAAGCGGTTTCACGTATCTGTTCAGCTCGAGCAAGGTCACGCGCAGCCTGTTGTTCCTGTTCCGTGACACGAAATTTTTCCGCCTTTGCAAGTACAAGGTCGGCCTGAGCTCTTTCAAGCTCGGCGACGTATGGCACGTCATCCAACTGGGCGATCACGGAGCCCTTTTTCACTTTCGACACATAGTCTATTGTCTTGTTAGGATTTTCGAGATCTGGCCCAAAGCTCTTAATTCGACCAACGATCTGTGCCCCAACATCGACAACTTCGACCGGTTCGATCGTCCCCGTCGCAGTGATCGCATGAATAAGATCGCCCCGTTCAATCTTGACCGTTCTAAATTCAGCAACTTCCTGCGTGTCTTCGTTGACATAAAGGTAGCCAACGCCACCGACGATCGCAGCAAAAAATAGTAAGCCTAGCAGTTTCATAAATTCTCGTTAACCTCGAACAGTGCTGGAACACTTGCGTGTTGATCGACAATTCGACCGGCATCTAGCCTAACAACACGATCCGCATGATGGAAATATTGATCGTCGTGGGATATGACTACCACGGCTTTGCCACTACTTTGCAAAGCTGGCAGAATCTCTTCGTAAAACACTCGTTTGTACACGGGGTCTTGATCGGCTGCCCACTCGTCGAACACGTAAATTGGACGGTCTTCCAAGTACGCAGTCAGTAGCGCGAGCCGTTTACGTTGCCCCTTGGACAGGTCGATCGTCGAAAGTTTGCCTTGATCAACTTTAACGAAGCGGTCTAGCTCCAGGTGCTTGAGCAACGACACAAGATGATCTTCGCGACGACTGTGCTCCAAACCAAGTAGTGAATCGAACAGCACAGGTTCCGCGAAAACGACGGAAAAAAGCTGACGATACGCTTCTAAATTTTCATCGAGAACGCGTTTCCCATCAAGCTTAATTTCGCCCGCGCCCGCAACATATAAACCGGTAAGTAGCTTGAGGAAGGTCGTTTTGCCGCTTCCATTGCCACCAACCACAAAGATAACTTCGCCCGGCGAAAGTTCGAAATCGACAGGACCAAATGCAAATGCACGCTCCGTTGAATGGCGATCATAGTTGAATTCAACGCTTGAAAATTGAAGCGTGGTGAACTGATTGGCAATTCTTAAGGGCGGCTCATCGGCCTCGGGTGTAATTGCGGCGCCCAGCTCTCGAATTTTTTGCAATGAAACATTGGCTCGCGACATCAGAGGAATCCACGCGATAATCCGCTCCAGTGGCGTCATCAAATAAAGGATCGTCAACACGCACCCAGTCAGGTTCGCTGCAGTCATGCCTTCGCTTCTCGGCATTACAAAAATGAGGACACCAATCGCAATAAAGAATGTCAGACGCCCCCAACTGATTGCTGCCGCCTGAATGCTATAGCCTATCGTTTGGTTGCGTCGAACTTCGGCATTGGTCGACGTAAGCATGTCGTTTGCAAAAGCGTCCCGGCGTTGTCGATGCATCTTCAGCTCTTTCATGCCGTCAACCAAATTTCGAAGGTGCAGCATCAGAATGTCTTGTGCATCCCGCCCCCGAGTCAAATACTTCTTCGCAAATCCCGCCGTCATTTGATACGTCAGAAAACCTGCTACGATGAATGCAACCGCGGCGAACAGTACTTTGAGTGACAAGCTTCCGAGATAAACAAGCCCAAACACCAACGCCAGCAGGTTGCCGCATAACACAGGTATGCCTTGAACAGCCATGGCAATCATGCTGACATCCGTCGTGAGCGCCGACAGCGCGCGGAAAGTACCGATGGATTCAAGCTGACGTAGTGGTATTGCAAGAATTCTCAGGCATAGACTATTGAGAAGATCTGATACTGAGCGTTGCGAGACACGTGTCAGCAGAACTTGCGATCCTACATTCGTTACGATGATGATCGCACATAGTGTTGCGAACAAGGCAGCATCAAACCCGTTCGTCAGGCTCGAATCCTGCAAAACTTGATGGATTAATGCAATCAGCCCAACTGTTGCGAGCGCATTTAGTGCGCTCATGAGGATTGCAACTGACGACTCAACCCAAGATGCACGCAGCAGCATAAGAATCAACTTCATGATTTCCCTCCGCTGCTTCGATTGGGATCGACGATCACTCGTTCAACCAGCGAAGCGAGTTCGACGACTTCCGGTTTCGCCATCATACTGTAGTGCGATCCCGCTGTCTGGAAAGATGTGAATCGCTGACAAATCTTCTTCCATCGCGGGTCAACGGGTCGAACTGGACGAGCCGCTTGAACTAAGATAGCCTCCCCAGGGTAAGTAACCACTGTATGCCTAGCAATCGCTTGCAGATGAGCTTTGCAGACAGTTGCAAGTCGCCTAATCTCGGCTGCGCTACTATCGTTCACTTTCTCATCTCCCAAGACGCGTGATTTCTCTAAGATCAGATTCCATTGTTTTTCGATACTTAGCTTCTTGAGCGACTTGAGCGGAATTCCTAGCCGTGGAGCGATCTGTTTGACCACGGACTCGTCGGTGACCGCTTCCAATGATCGATCGCGGAGGCTTAAATGCGTATCCAAGAGAATGAGCGGTGACACTTGCTCGTTCGCCTGCAGCAGTTGGCGACCTATTTCCATTGCAAGTAAACCGCCCATGGACCAACCAATCAGCTGGTAAGGTCCAGAAGCCTGTTGCGACCGAATAGCTTCGCAGTACACGGTGGCCATCTTCACTAGATCATCATGCGGATCGTGTCGACCATCTATCCCCAGTCCTTGCAGTGCAAAAACAGGCCGCTGAAGCATCAACTCTCGCGCAAACGGTATAAAATTGACGATGTGCCCACCCAGACCATGGATGCAGAAGATCGGCAAACCCTTACTTTCCGAGTTTAATCGCACCAGATATTCTTCGGGCGGGATCGGCGATAGAGCAGTAACATCGCTACGCGGAACGAGTCTCGTTGGTTTTGGTGATAGCTGTAGTGGTTGAGTTGACTCGATCGCTTCGCCAATCAAGCGTGCCGCCGTACGAATGGTAGGTGCCGAGAACAACTGCGAGACTGGAATGTCGACTTTGTACTTTGAGCGAATCTGGCCGCCAATCTTGACCACCAGCAGAGAGTGACCGCCTAAATCGAAGAAATTGTCGTCTACACTGACGCTCTCGACGCCAAGAGTTTGCTGCCAAAGCTCGACAAGTTCTCGTTCAACGTCGTTACTCGGTGCAACGATTGTTCGAGGTTCGGCAGCATTCTGTTCTGGTTTCGGTAGCGAACGACGATCGACCTTTCCGCTAACGGTAAGTGGTAAGCGGTCCAGCACAACAACAGCAGATGGTATCATGTACTCCGGCAGTTTTGCCGCGGCAAACTCGCGCAAGTTCTTCTCGAGCTCGCCCGTGTGTTCTGGCTCCTTCGCAACACAATACGCCACAAGTCGCCGATCTCCGTTAAAATCAACGTCAAGCACTGCGATTTCACGTACGTTTACATGTGCTGCTAGAACCGCTTCGATCTCGCCGAGCTCAATTCGGAACCCTCGAATCTTGACTTGTCTATCTACGCGACCGAAAAACGCCAAGTTGCCGTCCGGCAGCCAGCGGACTAAATCACCCGTTCGATAGATCCGCTGCGAATTGTCCCAAGGAGCAGCAATGAACCGTTCCGAGGTCAACGCGTGGTCGTTCAAATAGCCTCGCGCAACGCCGATGCCACCAATATAAAGTTCCCCGAGACAACCTCGTGGGAGAAGTCTTTGGCGGGAATCGAGTACGTAAACCTGATAGTTCGGTAGTGGTTTACCAATTGAAATGATGCCGTGTTGATTGCGTTGCTCACTCGTTACCTGATAACTTGTTGCGCAGATCGTTGTTTCTGTCGGGCCATAGCCATTGGTCACTGTCGCGTGCTGGGCGAGAAAATTGACATCATCAAAATGAAGTGCTTCTCCTCCACTTAAAATATGCCTTAACGAAGGCATCTTCGTCTGCGCGGCGTTCAAGCGAGCTAGCACAGTTGGCGCCGCGGCGACAATCGACACTGAATATCGATTGACGAAGTTCGCTAGGCCATCAACGTCCAAGCGTTCGTCCTTGGTCGGAATAACAATCGTAGCGCCCGAGCACAGCGTTGGGAAGATCTCATTGATAGAAACGTCGAACGACAGCGATGTGTTGTGCAAAATCCTATCGGCCGGCCCCGTACGGTACGTTTCAATAAAGGATTGCACTACATTGATGACACTTCGATGCTCAACCAAAACGCCTTTGGGCTTACCCGTTGAACCCGATGTAAAGATTGCGTATGCCAAATTATCTGGCTGAACTTTTGGCAAGGACTTCGGTGAACTTTTTCCATCGGCAGAATCTTCAATGAGGCAGATTGAATCGATTCGAGCCCGTTCGAGCTTAGATCGGTGCTCTTGTGAAGTGACCGCGATCCTGGCCTGGGAGTCCGTCACAATTTGCTGGATACGTTCCGTTGGCAGCTGAGGGTCGAGCGAAACAAACGCGCCGCCAGCTCGCAGAACGGCAAGCATCGAAACAATAGCGTCAGTTGATCGGTCGAAGCAAATCGGAACGAGCGTGTCACGCGTGACTCCAAGTGACACAAGCCGGTGTGCAAGATGACTTGACTTGGCAGTAAGCGCTTCGAAAGTCAATGCCCCCTGAGCCGATTCAATTGCAGTTGCATAGGGCGTTTTTGCGGCCTGTTCTAAGACTAAATCGTGCAAGTTTGTTTGAGTGCGATAGGCTCGCGTTGTGTCATTCATCGACTCGAGCAACTGGCGGCATTCTTCAGTAGGTATCGCGTTCAGCTCTCCGACCGCTTCGTCGGGTCCGTTGATTGCACTCTGAAGCAACGCCTGGTACTGATTCGAAATTGCAGCGATTGTTGATTCGTCGAACATTGACGCATCGTAGCCCCACCAGCCCGACAGGCTATCACCCGATTCGACTAAGTTCAACATTAAGGCGAATTCAGCGTTATGCTCTGTTTCACCAGTCGAGAATGCTTCGATGGAAATCTCCCCTGTTCTGTTAGTCAACGCAGAGCCGCTTGCCTGAAGCACATTGAGCATTACTTGCGCAAAGGGATGTTGCCCGCCCGAGCGATCTGGTTTTAGCTCAGCAACCAATTGGTCGAAAGGAAGATCTTGGTGCTGGAAGGATTCTATCGTTGATTCTCGAATCGAATTAAGTTGGTGGAGAAAACTAACCCCGTCGCTCACTTGGTTTCGCAAAACGATCGTATTCACGAAAAACCCAACAATTGCTTGGGTCTCGGTTCTGTTGCGGCCTAAAATTGGGACAGCAATGCTAACGTCAGACTGTTGAGCGTAACGTCGCAATAGGATATTGAGTACCGTCAGATGGAGTACGAATGTCGTAACCCTTTGCTGTTGTGCAAACTTACGTGCTTGCGCTTGTAGGTCAGCCGGTAAACTAAACGCTAGACGCTCGCCACGAGACTTGTGCGATGAATGCGTATGATCAGCTGGCAAGCGAAGTGGCTCAACATCTGCAAGCTTGCGACGCCAGAACTCGACTAGTGCTGTCCGTGTTTCACCGTCCAACATCCGCCGTTGCCATTCCGAGAAATCGCGGTAACGATAATCCAGCGCTGGCAGATAGTGCGGTTTGCCTCGGACAAGCGCTTCGTAGATCACCGAGATCTCACGAAGCAGGATTTGAATCGACCAACCATCGATAACGATATGGTGCGCAGCAATAACTAACACGTACTCGTCTGAGGCGATTTGCATCAGTGCGACTCGCAGCAATGGCGCCGCCGTGAAATCGAACGGTTGGGAAGCAAACTCGACTGCTTTCGCGCGTACGTAGTCAGCATCAGTTGCCGTATCCTGTGATGAAAGATCAACGAACTCCAGTTGAGCTTTCGTACCTGATGCACCGACCACCTGCATCGGTACATCCTGAACCATTTCGAAGCTAGTTCGGAGCGATTCATGCCGATCGACAAGTGTATCGATTGTTTGCTGAAGCAAATCGAATTCGACCGGTCCGCGAATCAGAACTGCCGCGTGGAAATTGTACGCAGATGTACCTGGATTTAACTGTTGCAAGAACCAGAAGCGTTGCTGACCGTAGGACATTTCACTCCGGAAAGAGACGGCAGCGCGTTTGAAATCGATACGATCGGATACGACCTCGATTGACTGCAGGGTGTCGATTTGCGTAGCGATTGCGCGTACGGTCGGGTTCGCAAAGAGGTCGGACATCGGTAAATCGATTGCGAATCGATCACGCAACTTCGAGACAAGCCGCAATCCTATCAAGGAACTGCCGCCGAGTGCGAAGAAATCGTCCGTAGCACTCACTCGGTCGCGCCCGAGAACTTCAGCAAACAGTTCTGCGACAATCGATTCTGTGGGACTGCCGGCGGGAACCAGTTCATGCTCAACGGCACTCGCTTCCCAGTTCAACGGTGGCAACGCCTTGCGGTTCACTTTACCGCTGGACGTTAACGGAATCGCAGGCAAACTGACGAAAATCGTAGGTAGCATGTGCGCTGGAAGCGATCCAGCGAGGAACCCTCGAAGTTCATCGCTGCTGGCTGCGGTCGGACCTGAGCTTACAATGTAAGCTCCTATCTGCGGGTCGCCATTTGCCGTTTGCTCGACCACAACGACTGCGTCGCGAACTGATGAATGCTTCCGCAGTGCGATTTCAATCTCGCTGAGTTCGATTCTGAATCCACGGATCTTGACTTGGTGATCGGCACGCCCAAAGAACTCAAGCTTGCCATCTTCCCGCCAACAAACGATATCGCCCGTGCGATACATCCGAATATTGTCGCGTTCTCCAAACACTTGCAATTCAAATTGATCGGCAACAAACTTCTCCGCAGTGAGTTCGTCTCGATGCAAGTATCCATCCGCGACGCTCAATCCGCCCAGATACAACTCACCACGCACGCCAATCGGAACTGCTTGAAGATTCTGATTTAAGACATAGGCAGTCGTGTTATTCATCGGCCTTCCAATTGGCAGCCGCTCCGAGTGCATATCATCTGGTAGAAGCTCCGTCACAGTTGCGACCACGGTCGTCTCGGTAGGACCATAACTGTTGAGCAATCGGATATTGCTCCCAAGCGTAAACCATTGACGAAGTCGGTCAGGCAGTGCAGCTTCGCCACCGACGATGATGGTCCGAATGTTGGAAGGAACAAGCAGTGATTTTGCGTCGGCTTCGTGCACAATCTCATGCCAAAATCCCGTCGGGAGGCTCAGCACACTAATTTTGTGATCATTGCAACTTTGGAAAAACTTTCTTACTGAGTCGAGCATCGAGTTATCACGGAGCACCAGCGTTGCATTGTTGAGAAGTGCCAAGAAGACTTCTTCAACGTGAGCGTCGAAACTGATCGAAGCGAATTGTAACAGGCGGTCCTCGTCGCGGACTCCGTACGCATCCGTGGCAGCGAAGACATACGCAACGACCGCTCTGTGAGAAAGGACGACGCCTTTTGGCTGCCCGGTGGAGCCTGATGTGTAGATTACATACGCCGTCGCCTCAGGAGCTAGTGTTTGCGCTAAGTTTTCTTGCGACTGAAGGTCAATCTGATTTGTCTGGCGAACTTGCGTGATGAAACTGAGATCAAGCTCTCGATAAGCGTCTTCGATGCTATTTGAAATCAAATGCTTGACCTTGCTATCGAGCAAAGTAGCGCAATTCCGTGACGCTGGTGCTTTTTCATCAAGTGGTAAGTAGCCAGCCCCCGCTTTCAATACACCTAACAAAGCGATAAAAAGATCGATCGAACGTGGCAATTGAATCGCCACGAGCATTCCGGGTTGGACTCCAACCGATTGTAGTTGTCGTGCAAACTGATTGGCCGCCGCGTTTAAATCCGAATAGCTGATTTCGACATTCCCATCGACAATCGCAACTTTTTGCGGCGTTGTCCGAGCAGCTTGTTCGAATAAAGTGTGAAGGCAGGTCGACGTGCTGGAGTGTTGAATCGGTTGCCCGGCGGGAAATTCAAATGACTGGATCAGCTCTTTATCTGACGAGCTTCGCAACTCGATTTGCGCCGGAGCTACCGAAGCATGTTCAGTCGCCTGCTCAAGAATGGCATGCATCGATTCAACAATTCGTTGTATCGTCGAGGTCTTGAATAAGTCGACGTTGTACACCAAGCGACCAGTGTATGTATCGTCTTGCTCTTGCAGGACAAGATTCAAATCGAAATACGAAGAATGTGAAGGTGCGCCGTTGAGAGGCTCGAACGCTAATTCGGAGTTCTGACCAGCTAGTGGCGCATTGTTATGTAGCACGAACATCACTTGGAACAACGGATGACGGCTCGAATCTCGCGGCGGATTGACGGTACCGACAACTTGATCCAAAGTGAGATCTTGATGCTCAAATGCGTCCAGAACCGTCTGTTGAGTTCGATGAAGAACCGCCTCAAACGTATCGGCCCCATCTAGATCCGTTCGAAGGACCAGCATGTTGATAAAGTAACCAATCAATCCCTCGAGTTCATGCTTGCGCCGATTTGCAACGGGCGAGCCAATCGCAAAGTCGTTTTGTCCAGAGAATCGTGCAAGTGTGAGCTGGAAAGCCGCCAAGAATACCATGAACGGCGTTACACCGTTTGCACGCGAGCATTCACGGACTCGAGCAGCAATCTTCGGCGACATCGATATTTCGACGGAATCACCACGTGTAGTACGAATACTTGGCCGCGGCCGATCAGTAACCAAATCAAGGGCCGGTACCTCTCGTAGTTTCTCCCGCCAATATTCCTGCAGCTTCGCAAGGCGGTCACCTTGCAAAATCGAACGTTGCCAGACAGCCCAATCTGCATACTGTATTGGGAGTGCTGGCAGATTTGGGCTCCGATCATGGCGGATATCTTCGTAAGCCGTCAAGATCTCTCGTGCAAGCACACCTAGCGACCAGCCATCATGCACAATATGGTGCCAAGCGACCAAGATGATATGCTCAGTCTCAGACAGCTTCGCAATATCCAATCGGATAATCGGTCCGTTCTGCAGATCGATTCCTTGCGATGTGCGCTGACCTATCCAAGCTTCAATATTTCGTTGTTGCGTCTCTTTGTCTTGATCACTCAAATCGGTTAACCCGATGTTAGGCATACTCGGGAGTGCAATAAGTTGAACCGGTCGACCATCGATTTGCGGAAAAGTCGTCCTGAGAACTTCGTGGCGGCTGATCACTTCGTGAAGAGCAAGCTGCAAGGCACTGATCGACAGCAGGCCTCTTACACGCAACATCGGATACGTCGTATAAGCGCCGCTTTGCGGGTTCATCGCATCCAGGAACCAGAGTGCTTCCTGTGCAAGTGACAAAGGAGACTCGTCCGTCGTACTGCGACGCGTGATAGGTGGCAACGCGTGATGGTCAGATTTATCGGCGGTTTCTATGCGAACTGCGAGTTTGCGAATCGTCGGTTCCTCAAAGATCACGCGCAGTGGTAACGCGATATTGAGCTGTGATTCAATCCTTGCCATCACTTGCGCCGCTAGCAACGAATGTCCGCCGACAGTGAAAAAACTCGCATCGGTACTGATCGGCTTACGGCGAAGCACTTCTTCCCAAATCGCGAGAATTGCCGCCTCAATTTTTGTTCGAGGCTCGACGATCTCCGCAGTTAAAGCCGTTCGACTTAAGACGTCAGGTTTTGGAAGAATGCGACGATTCACCTTGCCATTGGGAAGCAGTGGGAGTTCCGGCAAAAAGATGAAACGTTCCGGAACCATCGCGTTGGGTAAACGTTCAGCTAAGTACGCCGCCAGTTCGTGCTCAGACAGTCGTGCATCATTCTTTGCGACGCAATAAGCAACTAAAAACTTTTCGCCTGAGTCATTCGCAGCCGCAAGCACGACGCAGGATTTTACGGCATCATAGCGAGAGATTGTTGCCGCAACTTCAGCAGGTTCAACGCGCACACCGCGTATCTTGACTTGGTCATCCAGCCGCCCCAGAATCTCAAGTTCACCGTTTGGCAAGCAACGACCGCGATCACCGGTGTAATAAACTAAGTCGAGCGGATCTTCGGTGAACGGGTTTGCGCGAAAATTAGTCTGGCTCTCAATCGTCCGGTCGAGATAACCATAACTTCGATAAGGCGTACGGATGGCAATCTCCCCCGGTTCGCCTACGCCACAAAGCCGTGTGTCAGCCAGCACTAACCCTTGAGCTTCCGGTAGTGTGCGGCCTACGCTTTGAATGCCGCTTGTCGGATTTTCATCAATGATCTTAAAACACTTGGCTAGCGTCGTTTCCGTCGGGCCGTACAAATTAACAATCTGTGCGTTGCTAAAGGTTTTAACAAGAGTTCCGCAAAGAGTATCCGAAAGCGGCTCACCCGCAGAAAACAACCATCGCAGTGTCGGACATGTCTGCTTGTGATCCCCACTCAGCCAATGCCGCATCAAGCTCGGCACCGAATGCATAGCAGTGATTCGTTGACGATCGAGCCACTGAACGATTGTTGGAGACAAAACGGCATCGCTGCTATTAGGGATGCACAACGTTGAACCGCTAATAAGCGGCAGAAACACATCGCGTAAAACTACGTCAAAGGAAAGTGCCGTAAGTTGAGCGATACGATCGCTTGCCTCGATACCAAACGTCTGTCGTTGCCACAAAAGGAAGTGACTAAGACCTTGGGAACTTCCCAAAATCGCCTTCGGCTTACCGGTTGAACCCGAGGTGTAAAAAATGTACGCTGGCCGATCATCGGGATTATGAACGTAATCGCAAGGCAAAGAACCGCCAGGCAAAGACTCATAGCCGATCTTTTGCAATGCTCCATTTTCAGTCGAAGTGATTCTGATTAAAAGGCTCGTGCCAGCAAGCCGCAGCATTTCGGACTGCCGTTCAGCAGGCAAGTTCGGATCGATGCACAAAAGTATGCGACCGCTCTTCTGGATAGCGAGCATCGCCGCGATAAGCTCGACGGACTTTTCCCCGACGACTGCGACGACGGCCTCAGGTGCATCAGAGCGAACTTCAATCTCTTCAGATATTTGATCAACTAAGGTCGCAAGTTCGCTGTAAGAAAGTTGGCGTCCGATATGCTCGACTGCCACACCGCTAGGATTCTGCTCTACTGCAAGGAGAAAAAGATCATTGACTGTAGGCAACTTCTTATAGTGTATCGGCTGCGCTGGATCTGGGAGATTTCGTAGAGTACTCGGACAAACTAAACTGAATGCACTCAGTTCCTGGTTAGGCGAGTGGGCGATTTGCTTCAGCAGCCACACATACTGATCGAGCATAATCTTGGCTCGTTCAGCCGTGAATAAGTCTGCGTTGTAGACGAGCCGCAATTCTAATTCTGCGGCTTTCGGCGTAGCATAAAGCGTGATGTCAAACTTTGCCATGTGTTCTGGCAACTCGACATGCTCGAGCTTGACGCCTGGCAGGTCCATTTCGGGCAGGTCAAAGCTCATCAAGTTAAGCATAACTTGAAAAAATGGTGTTCTGTTCGAACTGCGATCGATCGGAATCTCTTCCAGCAACCGCTCGAACGGAACATCCTGGTGGCTGAACGCTCCCATCGCGTTGTTGCGCACACGCGTCAACAGTTCACCAAAAGTCTGATTTGGCGCGACCGATGAACGAATGGCTAGCGTATTAAGAAAACATCCGATCAGCCCTTCTAGTTCCTGCCGATTTCGCCCGGCAACTGGTGTTCCGACGACGATATCATCTTGCCCGCTTAACCGCGCCAGTTGCAATTTAAGAGCGGCTAGTAACGTCATGAATGGCGTTGCTGCATGCCGTCCCGAAATTTTCTTAAGCTCGGTCCACACCTCTGCGTCCAGCGACACAACTACGCTCGCGCCACGATTCCCGGTAGACTGCTGACGAGGAAAATCGGTTGGCAGTTCAAGCACTGGCGCATTCGATAGCAACTCGCGCCAGTAAGCGACCTGTTGATTTTCGAACGCTTCGTTTTCACTATCCTTTTGCCAAACAGCATAATCTGCATACTGGATTTCGAGTTCATCGAATACCGGCTCAACACCTTGTACTAGCGCTTTGTAGCACTCCGTGAATTCTTTGGTTAGCACTCCTAGTGACCAACCATCAGAAACCGCATGGTGCATCGTGAATAGCGCGATATGCTCCAAATCAGAAACCCGCAGCAGCCCGACTCGAACAAGCTGGCCTGATTCTAAATCGAATGACCTGGACGTGAACCGTAGAATTTCTTCGTCGATTCGCGACGTCAGATCGCCCGGCAGCACTTCCGATAGGTCGCATACCGTAACTTGCATGGACCATGGGTCCAAGATACGCTGCATCGGACGGCCATCGCGTTTAACAAGTGCAGTTCGAAGAGTCTCGTATCGTTCTATCAAGATGTTCATCGATCGTTCGATCAATGGAACACTGATTCGACCGCGCATACGAATCGCAGCCGAAATGTTGTAGACCGGATTTCCCGGCGTCAGCTGATCAAGTACCCACAGTCGCTCTTGAGCATACGATGTGGCAAACTCAGATCCATCTGCTTCCTGGTTCAATAGCTCTTCAAGCATCTCAAGCCGCTGATCTGGCGAGAGGCCTGCGAGGTCGAATTCGCTATTCATTCCCGTCCCTCACGTCCGATGGCGTTGGTCGCCGCAGCACGAGCAAATCTTGAATCTGACGGTCCGTTAGGTTGGCAAGCTGTGAGGTTGCAGGGCTGCGCGTTGGCTTGCGTTGTAAACGAGGAATCTTATTCGACTGCGCGGGAGGTGTCGCTACCGGTTGCGTCGTAAAGTTACTCTCCTTGAGCGTTGGTTCGCTGGCCGCCGAACGGCAATCAACTGTGAGACGTGCTGCAGAATCGCTGTAGTTATTCTTGAGGTAGTTTGCTAACTTTGCCACCGTCTGGCTTTCAAACAACGCCATAAAGTGAATCTGTTCGTTGAGTTCTGACTGCAACAGATTTAGGAGGCTTCCAGCTTGCATCGAATCGCCGCCCAATTCGAAGAAGTTATCGTGTATTCCGACGCGATCGATGCCCAGCACTCTCGACCAGCGGTTCGCAAGAGCCTGTTCCAGCGTCGTCGACGGCGCAACATACTCGGTGCTCAACTCCGCTCGGGCAGCTTTGTCCTGTCCGTCTGCCAACGAAGAATCAACTAACTGGTTATCGATTGGTTGCTCTGCATGGGATTTACAAAGCCTAGCCGCTGAGCCGCTTCGCTGCGAAGCCATCAATACATTTTCCGGAATAGCGGCATTCTCGAGCCAGAACTTCTTATGCTGCCACGCGTATTTCGGAAGGTCAACCACGTTGTAAGGCGAAGCAAATATCGCTTTCCAGTCTAGTTCTTCTCGGTCGATAAATGTCTTGACAATTCCAGTCGCCTGTGGGAAATCGTGCATACTTTGCAGCATTGTCGCTGCTTCTGCTTTTGAACTCGCTTCGATTCCAGCGCGAATGCGATGATGTTCACGTCTCAACGCGGCATTGGCGCAGATGTCGTACCAAGAAGTATCGGTCGCGTTGAGGTAACTTGCGTATTTGCTCGCAAGTGCCTTCAGAGCGGCCTTGGATTTGGCCGAAAAGACCAACGGCAAACGAAGTTCAGGTGTTATTTGAGACGCCCGAGCAGGTCGCAAAGCGTCACTTGCACGCAGAATCAAATGTGCATTGCTGCCCCCAAATCCAAATGCGCTGACACCCGCCACATACTCACCGCCAGTTGTTTGCCAAGGCTCAGTTGCGCGGACTACTCGCAGCGAACCTTTATCGTTCGGTATGTTTGGATTGAGCCGCTCATGATTGATGGTTGCCGGCAATTGTTCATGCAGCATCGACAATGCGACCTTGATAACGCTAACAACACCACTTGCTGTCTCGGTGTGGCCTAGGTTCGTTTTAACTGACCCGATTCGCAAAGGATCCTGTGCGGATCGATTTTTTGCCATAACATTCTGTAACGCAATCGCTTCAATCGCATCGCCGATCAAGGTTCCAGTTGAGTGCGCTTCGACGTATTGAACGGCGTCGGGGGATATTTTCGCCGATTTGCACGCAGCCTCCAGCAGCAGCTCTTGTGATTCTCGGCGCGGCGCAGAGAGTCCATTTCCAGTCCCGTTGTGGTTGACTGCGCCTCCGGCAATAGTTGCGTATATGCGATCGCCGTTGGCCAGTGCAGCGGAAAGTGGCTTTAGCATTACAACTCCAGCGGCTTCGCTGCGAACATACCCGTCCGCATTTGCATCGAACGAACGAATTGTGCCATGCGGCGAACAAACACCAGCCTTCGTAAGGTTAATCGTGGTCAGTGGATTGAGAGTGAGGTTCACACCACCAACGATTGCAGCGGAACATTCTCCTGCGCGGATGCTGGAACATGCCTGCTGCATAGCCACCAAGGATGATGAGCATGCTGTATCAATTGCATAACTGGGGCCATGCCAGTCGAATGCATAAGAGATTCGGTTCGCTGCTCCGGCCAATGCGTTACCAAGACTTGCATAAGGGTTACCGGCAGTCGAATCTCCAATAATTTTGCCGATATATTCAGCGATTCCAATACCGATAAAAACTCCTGTGGCTGTCCCACGCAATGACTTCGCCTGACTGCCAGCGTCTTCCAATGCTTCCCAAGCGAGTTCAAGCAAGAGTCGTTGCTGTGGATCAATTATCAATGCTTCGCGTTCAGAAATGCCGAAAAATTGATTGTCGAATTGACCTACATCGTGGATGAAGCCACCGCGACGCGTGTTCATTTTCCCCGGCACTGACGGATCAGCATCATAGAAGGCGTCGACATCCCATCGATCGGAAGGCACTTCTTCGATCGCGCTTTGCTGATTGACTAAGAGATTCCAGTAACCATCCAAAGTCGTGATTCCACCAGGCAGCCGACATGCCATTCCAATGATGGCAATAGGCTCACTTTCACGTTGCTCAATTCTCGCAAGCCGCGCCTGAGTCTCTTTAAGAGCGTACACTGCGCGCTGCAGTGGAGTCATATTCTCGAAGCGCGCTGAATGATCGGACATATTGATTGATGTAGTAACTTGGTTGTACGATTCATGGATGAAGCAGATGTAACAGCGTAATCAAAGCTGTTCTAATTTTTCTCGAGATTTTCTAATTCAAGTAACTGCTCCATAACTAATTCGTTCATCTCTTCTTCGGATAGTGCGGCTACCTCAGCAGCCAGATCCACTTTGAAGATTTGTGTATCGTCGTCACTTGCTTTGCGATCTTCCAATGGATCAAGTGCCGAGTCAAAATCGGTAATTTCAATCGCTTTGCCACTGTCGGCAGATTTCATATTCGGAGTCGCCACGCCAACTTCTGCTGCGACATAATTGGTTAACGCATCCAAGGTAGCATAGTCGAACAAGATCGTTGGACTCAGTTTTTTGTCGATTGACTGACCAATTGCATTGCACAGTTCCACTCCCGTGAGCGAATCAAAGCCCAATTCGCTCAGCGGTCGATGTGGATCCGGCGCAGTAACAGACGTCCACGCTAGAATCTGTGCAGCCAGACTACTTAGATGGGAAGCCACGACAGCGAACTGTTCGCTCTTGGGTGTTGCAGCCAGCATAACCAACAGTGCCGCTTGAGCAGTATCTTGCGCCGATTCGGGCTTCAAATGCTGCGATGCGATATCGCTCAGCCACGGGGGAACTGCATTGCGGGGCAGACGGGAAACAAATTTGTCCCACTTCATCGGGATCACCGCAAGTTGTGTTAAGTTCGCCCGCAGGACGTGATGTAGGCACTGCATACCGCGAACTGGGTCGATCCACTCGACGCCAGCGGCAGCCCATCGTTTGTGATCGGCGGCGTCAAGGCTTGCGGCCATACCGACTTCAGACCATGAGCCCCAGTTGATGCTGATCGCTGGCAACTCCATACGTCGACGCTCGTGAGCCAGGGCGTCCAAGTAAGCGTTTGCCGCAGCATAGTTCGCTTGTCCAGGTGAGCCCATGATGGCCGATGCTGACGAGAATAAGACGAACGTCCTAATTGGCAACTCCAACGTCAGTTCGTGTAAATGTCGTGCACCGAGCACCTTGGCAGCAAAGACTTTCTCGAACCGCGACACTGTTAAGTCTTCGATCAAGCCATCGTCCAAGACACCTGCCAGGTGGAAAATTCCGATAATTGGCTTAGAGCCTGAAGAGAACCTGCTTAACACGTTCGAAAGCTCGTTCCGATCTGCGAGATTGCACTGCGCGGTCAAGATTTCGACGCCTTGATTGCGAATTTTGGCAATCGTTTGTAAAGCAGATTCGGTTGGGTTTGATCTGCCAACTAGCACGATCCGCGTGGCCCCGCGATCGGATAACCACTGCGTAAGCCTGAGACCTAGTCCACCGAGACCGCCGGTCACCAAATAGGTGCCATCGGCATCTATCACTCGCGACGCATTTAGGTCGACCGACGTATGACCTAATAACGGATCTCGCAGACGTGGCACGAGTCTTTTTCCACCGCGGTATGCAACCTGAGTTTCGTTTGACTGCGAGAGAACTTCAATCGCGAGTTGCGTCAGATCGCGAGGTTGAAAATCAGGGCTCAAGTCGATATGAGTGCAATGCAAATCTGGACACTCGTTTGCGATTACTCGGGCTAATCCATTTGTCAAACTTTGCAGTGGCAACATCCGCTCAGACGATTGGTCATCGGTATGTGGTACCGCTTGAGCTGAACGAGTGACGGTGTACAAACGGAAGCCCTTAGGAAGTCTGCTCTTTGCCAACGATTGGACAGTCTGAAGCAAAAGCCCCCAACCAACTTGCTGCGATCGGTCCAATGAAACAGGACTGTCATCTGTGATCGCTAGATTACCAAGATGAATAACGCTATCGGGTACGCCACAACGTTCGAAGTAGTCGGCCAGGCAATCGCTTGGCGTCGAGCAGGAATCGATCACGTCACAGCTGTGGCCAGCGCCTTCGAGTTGATCGGCAAGTTCCGTACTCAGCTTTGAACCGACATCCAGAAGCAAGATTCTTCTCGGTTCTTTAAGTTCATCGTCTGGTTGACTAACCTCGGTCGGCTGCTCAATCCAGGCAAGCTCCTTCATCCAACTAAAGTCTATCGGACTTGCGATGGTTGCCAGCCAGTCACGCGGCACCGCGACAAACTTTAAGTTTACTAATTGCAAAACAACGTCACCTGCTTCATCGCAGACATCCAACGATGCAGTGACGCTTTCGCTGGATGACATGTTTAGCTCGAGCGAACAACGAGATGGACGTTTGCTCGATACACTAGCTGTCACACGTTCGACGCTCTGCGGCGTTAGTAAGACTGGCGCATTCTGGATCTTTCGGGCGTACAGTTCGATCAGAGCAAAAATCTCATCGAGCAATGTTGGCGACAAGTGATACCTGCCTTGCTCTGCTCCTGTGTTTGGTTCTAATTGGATATCGAGCTTAACAAGTCCATCGTTAGGTTCGTCACGGTACGCAAACTTATTTAGCAGACTGAATCTTGAATCGTGCGCACTTCCGTTGCGTGACAGGTCATTTTCGAGTTCTTCGATGTCACGCCACTGTTGATTGCTATGTTGTTCTTGATTTGAGATACTAGTGCGTGATTCGACGGTTGTGATCGACGCAGTGCCGATCGTCTCATACTCGGCATTCACCCGCGTGTCCGAACCCACTGTGGAAGCGGGCTGACTCGCGCTAATTTTGATTGTTGGCGACTCGCCTGAGGAATCAACCACCGTTTGCAAGCACGCTTTGCCTTGACGCAGCAGAACGGGTACCCCCAACGCAACGTTGTCCAATGAGACTCTGTTTGCAGTTGGTAGAGACTGCGCTGCTGCCGCAACGAGGGTCTCAATTGCCGCGGCCGGCATCAATAGCTTTTGCCCATCAACGGACCTTACCAGGGTTGGGTCAATCGTTGTCGCTGAAATATTTTGTTCGAAGATCTTTTGCGGAATCGGCAAATTTAGCCGATTACCTAAGAGCGGATGGTGCTCGATGGCATCTTTTTGCTGGGCCTTTCCATCACGCAGGCGGCAAATCAAGACTTCGCCGCCAAAATATCGCGTCCGCTCGAATGGATATGTCGGCAGCGAAACTTTTGCCGCCGATTGCGTGCCGTTCACGGCCGGCAGATCCACTGCAGCGCCAACGGTGGAGAGCTGCCCAAGGCTCTTCAAGATTGACACCTGTTCGTGCTCACCTTGACGCAAGCTAGAAATCCATTGATAGCGAGTCGAATCTTCGACACAACGCATCGCCATGCCAAGCAAGATTGGATTAGGACCAATCTCAACAAACGTATCACAGCCAAGATCGACTAAGGCTTCAATGTTTTCGTTAAACCGAACTGCGTTTCTGGCGTGGTCTGACCAATAATGCGCTGATGCAAACGTTTCGCGATCAGCGATTTCGCCGGTGTAATTGGATGTAATTGGAATGTGTGGCTTCAGGAAATGACACTGGGCGGCTGCGGCATCGATTTCCGACAAAGCAGGTCGCATCAGGTGCGAATGGAAAGCGTGGGAAGTCGATAGGTCCTTGCAGCGAATACCAAGCTTTGTGAACCGCTTGGTCAACTCGTCTACTTCGGAGTTCGTGCCTGAAATTACAACGTTGGACGGACCATTGTAAGCGGCGATCGAGACGCTATCGCGAAACTCGCGAACATGTTCGGCAACCAGGGCAACTGGAGCGAGAACTGCGGACATTTTGCCGCCCTCTGGCTGCTTCTGCATAGCTTGAGCGCGTCGCGCAATCAGCGTGGCTGCGTCGCTTAAATTGAGCACACCACTTGCAACCGCCGCTGCGAACTCGCCGACGCTGTGTCCCATCACAGCATCGGGCTCGATTCCCCAGGCGGACCACTGGCGCAATAGTGCGTACTGGAGTGCAAAGATAGCAGGCTGGGTGTAACCCGTTTGATTGATCAGGTGACTCGCATCGCCAAAGAGCAGATCAACTACGGAGCGAGCAAGTATAGGCTGTAGAATGTTGTCGCATTGATCGATGGCCGCTCGGAATACCGGTTCGTGCTTGTAAAGTTCACAGCCCATTCCAGCGTACTGTGAACCTTGACCGGTGAACAGGAACGCAATCTTTGGCCGTTTGGACTTGAGTGGAGCAGACTTTGTCGCTTGTGAAATGTTCGCCGAGCCAGCAAAAACGCCGAGCTGGCTGGCGAGATCAGAAACAGAATCAACAACGAACGTTTTTCGGCACCGGAAGGCTTCGCGACCGGCGTTCAAGGTATGACTTACATTCGCCAGATCTAGACCTTGCGACTGGACTAAACTGACGTCGGACAATCCGTCTGCGACCTTCCGCGCGTACTGCTGAAGAGCGGCTGGTGTCTGGGCAGAGATAGCAACAAGCTGCAGATGCTTCTGGGACGGGCTTTGGGCAGTCGACTGGACGTTTGGAGCTTCTAGGATTATGTGCGAATTCGTGCCGCCAAAACCGAAGGAGCTGACTCCGGCGTATTGCAATGCGGTGTTACCAATGGTGCTGGTCGGAATTTGAAGCCGATTATCTTCCAGGTGTAAGATTGGATTCGGTTTTTGCAGGTGTAGATGCGGAGGAACTTGTTGGTGCTTCAGGACTAAGACGGCTTTGATAAGTCCCGCGATTCCAGCCGCACTTTCAGTGTGTCCGATATTGGTTTTTACCGAGCCGACCAGAAGTGGTTGTTCCGTTTCAGTAGGCCGATAAACATGCTTGATGGCTTCGAGTTCAATGGGGTCACCGAGCTTTGTGCCTGTTCCATGCGTTTCGACGTACCGAACTTCCGAAGGCCGAACGGAAGCTTGACTCAAGGCTTCGATCATCGCTTGTTCTTGCGCGGGACCGTTGGGTGCAGACAAACCGTTGCTACGGCCGACGTGGTTGACCGAGGTACCGCGAATGATTCCGTACACAGTGTCGTTGTCGGCGATGGCGTCTGAGAGTCGCTTCATGATGACGACGCCACACCCTTCGCTCCGGACATATCCGTTGGCTGATGCGTCGAACGCTTTACATCGTCCATCTGGCGAAAGCATTTGTGCCTTGGTAAGCACAATGGACATTTCAGGACCAAGAATCAGATTTACGCCACCGCTTATTGCAATGTCCGACTCTCTCTCACGCAAGCTTTTGCAAGCCAAGTGCGTGGTGACGAGCGAAGACGAGCAAGCGGTGTCTAGCGTTAAGCTTGGTCCGTGTACATCCAGGAAGTACGAAAGCCTGTTGGCTATGATCGAGTGGGAACTGCCTGTGCCATTGAAGACATCAATGTCGTCGAAGTTGGCCATCTGTCGCAAAACATAGTCACTATAAATTGCACCGATAAATACTCCGGTGCGCGTACCCGCAAGTGAGCTGGCGCGAATTCCAGCGTGCTCTAGGGCTTCCCAGGCGACTTCCAACAAGACGCGTTGTTGTGGATCGATGCGAATCGCTTCCCGTGGCGAGATATTAAAGAAGTCGCCGTCAAAATCCGTTGCATGGTCGACAAATCCGCCGTGCCGAGTGTTAATCGTTCCTTCCGCGAGCGAGTCGTCATTGAAGAATTCGTCAATGTTCCAGCGCTCGGCCGGAACCTCGGTGATTGCATCGCGACCTTCAATCAACAACTTCCAGTAATCATCAACGCTTTGGACTCCACCAGGAAAACGACAACCAATTCCGACAATCGCAATCGGTTCGGCGTCCGAATTTTCCGGTTTTTGGAGGCTCAGTGACGGTCGAGTCACGTGAGAAACTTCGCTCGAACTAACTTGCTTCTGATCTTGCGGCTTTGGGTGATCAACAAGCTGTATCGGCGCGGAGTTTGCAAGCCACTTTGCCAGTTCCGCAATAGTAGGATACTGGTAAATCGCAGTCGGTTCGAGCGGTCGGTCGAGCCATTCCGAGAGCTCGGCAGTGACTTCCACCGCATCCAGCGATGTGAGGCCAAGTTCGACAAAAGGTGCATTGCAATGTACAGCACCCGAGTGTAACTGGAGTCGCTGCGCAATATGGTCAACTAAGAAACGTTCGATTCCAGCCTGCGTGTCGGGGTCGCTATGGCTCGCGACAATCCCTTTACTTTGCACGCTCGACAAAGTGCCTTCGGCCAGCGGCAGTTTCGAAGTTGGCGATGAGTATTTCCAGGAAGCTATAACATGGAGTTCATTGGTCAAATACTGCTCGCGACATGCAAATCTCTGCGTCTTGCCGCTCGAAGTTTGCGGGATACTTCCGGCCTTTACTAGTACCACGGCCGAAACTAACAGCTCGTGGTGAACTGCCACGCTCTTGCGCAAGGCATCGATCGCAGCTTGAGTATCAAATTGGCGTACTCGTGGTTCAATCTCTTGAACAACAACCAATAACTCTTCGCCTTCGCTGTCGATTGAAAAGGCAGCACAATGATTTGGGCGAAACGCAGGATCTGCGTTGGATGTTGTAAGCTCGATATCGTCAGGGTAATGATTCTGACCACGAATTACAATTAGATCTTTGATGCGACCGGTGATGTATAGCTCGCCATCGACGATAAAACCCAAGTCACCGGTGCGCAAAAATGGTCCTTCGCCGGTTGACGTCATCGCTTTGAAAACGCGTGATGTAGCTTCAGGGTTACGGAAGTATCCATCAGCTACGCTGTCCCCCTGAACCCACACTTCCCCCAGCACTCCATCAACACAAGGGGCAAGCGTCTCAGGATCAACTATTTTAAAGCATTGACCTGGCAACTGTTCGCCAGAACCGATGAGTCGTTTTGTACGGGTGCCTTCGCCAGTTGCATCCTCAACAATCGCTTTACTCAGAGCAATGCTATCGACCGCGATCTGTTTCGGTTCGCGTCGTACGGATCCACCGCTGACGATGAGAGTCGCCTCAGCGAGCCCATAGCACGGATAAAACGATTTCGAGTTAAAGCCGTAGGGCGCGAAAACCTCAGCAAATCTGGCAAGAGTAGATGGTCGGACCATTTCCGCGCCTGAAAACGCGACTTCCCAGCAACTCAAATCCAACCCTTCGCAATTTTCCGCCGTGGCTTTGCGTGCAACGAGGTCGTAAGCGAAATCGGGCCCACCGCTCACGGTCGCACGGTCTTCACTGATCGTTTTTAGCCATCGCATCGGTTGCTGCAGGAATGCCGCAGGAGCCATCAGAGTGCTTGAACCGCGTGTGTAGATCGTTTGCAGTATACCGCCAATGAGTCCCATGTCGTGGTAGTTTGGCAGCCAGAAAACGCCACGACTTGCATCGGAGTTGCGAAACGCCTTCTGGATCAATCTGCTATTTGCCAGCAAATTCCGATGGGAAATGCAAACACCTCGCGGCGTCGATGTCGATCCCGAGGTGTACTGCAAGAATGCGAGATCGCTAGCATCACGCGGTCCATTGACGGTTATCTGCTCAAAAGCATTCGGCGAAAATATGTCTGCGATGCTGTCGGTGCTTATCCAACGCAGTTGCTTGGCGGAACTACCATGCATTTCGCCGGTCGTTACAAAATCGGATTCCCAAATCTGTCGCGAGCTTTCGGTTGTTAGGATAACCGATGGTTGTGAGTCTTCGACGATCGAGTGGAGCGCACCACGAACTCGGTTCCTGCGTGGCGGCGCGACCGGGACCGCGACTACACCGCTCAAGAGACATCCTAAAAAGGCCGCGATGAAGTCTAAGCCGGGTGGGTAGATTAGGATCGCTCGCTTACCGACTAACTTCTCGTCGACAAGCATTTGGGCAACGGACGAACTGCGAGACAGAAGTTCGTTGTAGGTCCACGAGTCTAATTCTAGACCGCTTTGATCGATCGATCGGAAAGCAACTTTGGATGAGTTATCGGCCAAGCTGCTTAATAGCTCGGCAAAAGTTGTTGCGGGTTTGGTCACGGTGATTTCTGATTGCTCAACGATTGAGGAGGTAGATCCATCTGCTTAATCGTTCTGGTGTCTTCCGATGACCGACTATGTGGGTTTCGACAATGCTGCTGGAGCATCACACGGCAAATACTGGTCCGCACCGACAGATGCTATGAGGTTGGATGATTAGCTGCCGATTTACGGCTGGCCGAAAGGATGTTTGTCGCCTTCGAACTGGAAGCTTCAGCATTGCTTGGATTTTCACATTGTCAATTTGCTAGCATTGATTTGAGCACTAATATAGCGCAAGTTGCCCAAGTTGCCTATTCTTCGCAAGCATTAGAGTTAAAGAGTTTCGAAAGAAAAAGTCCGCGTGTGGAACGGTCTTCCGAAGGTTGCCAGCCAAGATGTGGTATTCGTGCCGATCTGTAACCGGTTGAAAGCCCAATTTGCCGCCGGATCCACTCGGTTTGCCTCGTACTTATGCCTTGAATACAGCAACTGTGCGGGATCGCTCTCTAAGGCGACCGAGAATTGGTCGAGTGGAATCGATAGCCCAGCCCCAATCGCCTTGATGTAGGCTTCTTTACAAGTCCACACTTCAAAAAAACGCCGCCTGCTCTCCCCGGGCTCCAAAACTGAACGAATGTGCGCCACATCCTCGCAAGCAAAAAAGGATTCCGCCAATCCCAAGAAATCGACATCTTCCCGTACAACTTCTAAATCGACGCCAACATCACGTTGTCTAGTCACGGCGAGAGCCATCCAGTCCTTAGAATGCGTCAGGCTAAACTGCAGATCGTTTGGATTCTGATCAGATCGTAAGAAAGGCTTACCGAAGGCATTGGTTTCAAGCTGAATACTGCTGGGGTCCAGTCCGAGATATACTCCCAATACTCGGCGCATCAATGCGCGTCGTTGGGTGAATCGATACTGTAAATCGGGAAATCGGTAGCGATCGGCCCGAGCACACTCGTCTGGATCAAGAATGCACCGGCAACTTGCTGCCTCGGCTGGGTCTGGCGGCACGCGACCGTACCAGACGTGGACTTCATCGATAAGTTCTTGGAGGCGAGGGTTCTGCATGCTGGTGTATTGTAACGTGATTGCCCAAAGCGTGGGCTATGCGGTACCGGCTTCGCGGAAGGTCTGGCGATTCACGATCAATAATCGCTAGAGCACGGCGGAGTGCAATATGCGATTCTTAAATTCCTTTTTCAACAGCCCAATAGTATTGAAGGGCTCGATCGCCTTCTGAAGTGCACTTCGGATCGCGGCATAATCATCGTGTTTTTGAGATTGATCTAATGTGCGAAGCTTCGCGGAAAAACGTTCGATCACAGAACTCAACGCATGATTTTCGCAACTCAGGAAGCCAGTTTGAGCAGTATCACCATGCTCAGCGATCGCCTTCTCATGAAGTATAACACTGCAAAAGTATGCGGCGGTAAGGTCCATGAACAATTTCGGATTCGGCAGACCAGCGTAACACAATGCCACGAGCTGATCGATCCAACGAATCTCGCACTGTAGTTCACGTTGATAGCTCGCAAGATGTTGGGCAACATTGTGGCTCTCGAACACAAAGATTTTAGCAAGTCGCCCAATTCCGTGCAGCGAATGCGCAATTCCAGTACTGTGCAGTGGGTCGATGAATCCGAAGGCATTGGGTAGAGAAACCCAGCCGTCGCCGAACGCATGGCGATTGCATCGAGCAATTCGTTGCGAAGTAACCAAGTTCGCTGGAGAAATCGTCCCTTGCTCAAGCGACACTATTGGCAAAGCGTGCTGCAGCATGTTTCGCAGTGAAGGATATTTATGCAAAACCTCGGACCACTGCGAGTCGGCGCTTGTTTCACTTTGGTCGGTAGTCATCAGCCCAACACTGGTTATGCCCGAGTCAAAACGCAGCATCCAGAGCCATCCAGATTCAACAACATGGTGCTGAGCGGCGGCGTCAGGGTCAAAGATCGGGGAACTATCAAACCGACGATAGCCGTCAATGTCGTTTACGCTGCCGACTTGTTGGAAATGAGCAAAGATAGCTCGCGCATCTGTCAGCAGTTCTTGGCTGGCATCGCCTGCATGAAACATCGACTGAGCGAACTGGCCGTTACCGGTTGCGTCTAAAATCCACGTCGCCGTGCAAGGTAAGTGCGGCGAAGATGACGTTGCTTCGTGAGTAGATTTGATCGTCAACAACCAGCGGTCGGAAGTGCGTTGAAGTTCGCTGATGAGGCGATTGGATAAGAAATCTACACCGTAGCCTTGTGCAACATCGACTAGAAACTTGTCGACGTCGCTGCGCATCCAGTGCGTATCACTCATTTCGTTGTTGGCGGACGCTGCCACTAAAGCAGAATAACTATGCGAAGAATCGTCAGTGAACTCTTGGCCGGGTTGGTGACTGAAATAGCTGAAACCTCGCTTCAAACCGCAACGCAGCGTTGGATACGATTGTTTCCAGGATCCGTAGCGAGTCAGCGGCAGCCACTCCGCGATTCCGTATTGGTTGGCGAGACAGGCAAGTAGATTGTCAGCGATGGGAGTGCTCGATTCACCGATTGCAAAACGCGGGTGGCGATCGCGATCAATCAAGAGCACCTTTCGACCAGCTTTAGCAAGGATTGTCGCGAGTATACTGCCGGCGTATCCCGAACCGACGCATACAAAGTCATAGTGCCGCATCTTAGAATCTTGGACAATCGCAAGTTAGGCTCGCAAGGTCGATAGAAGTGTCAAGCCCATTCTGACTCCATGTTTTGAGGCGGTTCAGGCGAGGCTCGCGACAGCCGTCACATTGCCCGCTGACTTGATTCCAATTCCAGACGTCGACAGAACAAGTCTGCACATCGTTTTCAAGACTCATACAAGCCACAGCAGCAAGCTCAACATCTTCGGCCGTTGGCGGACAATATGCGCCAAGCGCAACCCATTGCTTCAGGGGCCCCCAATCGGCTCGCGTCGGTATTAAGCTAACGTGCCTCACTCCCCAGCGAAACGCATCTTGCACAGAATCGATGGTAGATTGCATTGCATCGACCCGGGTTTCGTCACAAGGCGGGGCAATCATCACGAACGCTCGACAATCCATATCAGCAGCCAACCATTCCGCGATGGTACGCCGCGCGTCCTCGCTGGTCATCTGTTTGTTAAGGCACTTCAGCACGCGATCATTGGTCGATTCTAGTCCGACTGCGATTTCGAGTTTTGCGGTGAGCAATGCTTGAAAAGCCCCGATATGCCGATTGTTGAAGAGCGGATGGTTCTCCACGACCACTCTTTTGTAAGGTTCACAAAGTTTTGCGATCGTATCGTAGTCATCCACAGGAATCGCAAGCGGATCAAAAAAGTTACTAGCATTATACAGCTTGATCCAGTCCGTCGTCTGCAGACCAGCCAGGGCAGCACCAATCTGCATCGGAATGTGCCCGGGTGGCGTTGGGCCATCGATCGTAAACTTCCACAAGTCGCACATGCTGCAAGTCAGCGGGCACTCTCTACCCGTCAAGAAAGCAGTCGTAGTTGTTACTTGCAAATTGCCATATCGTTCAACTTCCAGCAACGAATCAGCGGCGGGACGAGTGGTATCCACGTTCAGGCGAGGAACTCGATCCTGTTTGATTTCTGAGGCAGTTGGATGATGCAAAATTACACCAGAGCTGGGTTGGAATGCCTTACGAGATATCTAAATCTGTGCTTCTATGTCCATAGATTAGCAAATTCAAGTCGGTACGATTGTGGGTCGAGCGGAAAAATGGTCGTCGCTGCGTCGTCCGCCAGACTACCATGCTGGAATCGCCGTTTCGGAAAGACGGGCATGTCCACCTCGCACCAGTGTTTGACCCCAGCGCTTACGATCTGACCCTTGAGTGCATAGAGTTTTTCGTGGCTCCAATCCGTTAGCTCAATAAAAGGTATCCCTTCTGCGACATCGATTACGGCAGGGAGCGCGAATGGGCTAAAACCTTCAAAACCTAAAGTGGCCGCGGGAGCCCAGGTACGAATATGTCCGCGACTTTGCCCACCAGAATATGTCAACGAATGTTTAATTGCATGTACTCCCCAGCCTTCTTGATAGAGCATCATGTTGTTAAGCACGCTGCGAATCGTCAGCTCCGGGTTCTCTTCGATTGGATAATCTTTTAGGTTTTCATCGCCGCCATCGCCGTCGACTAGATACTTCCACTCCGGGTAAAGTTTTCGAATGCCTTTGCATAACGCCAGGGCCATTGTGCCACTCTCAACATCCAACCGTTTGTAATCTTCCAGCACAGCGATGGTTTCCTTCCAATCGACATCTCGGCTCGAAACGTCGATCACTTCCCAAAGCATATCGAGCCCGCATTGTTTGACGAATTGAGCCGCTTGGTCTGCATCGGCGGCTGAATTGTCAATACGAAGCGTGAACGCCTTGAGCCTCGCTGGACTTTCGCCGCGTTTGAGCAGCAAATCATTTAAGGTGATAAGGACTGCGCCGGAGTCTATACCGCCGGAAAACAGGACGCCGATCGGTGCAGCCTTGGGCAGCTTGTCCAGGTAAGCACTGCACTGCTGGCGAAGTGCTCCGATATAGTCACGCCCAATCAATGCGATATCGGTCGTGTAACGATTCCGCTCAGGCGTAAAAAAGCGTTCGTATTTTGGATTCGGATCAGGACAACCCACCAGTTCTACTTCGGTAACATAGTGCGCCGGGACCATGCGAGTGTACGATGGGTGGAATTGGTCGCCTAAGCCTAACACGTTTAAGCGCTGTCGAATCATTTCCATCCGTTGAGCGATGATCAGCAGAGGTCCATCGGTCTGCTTGGCAAGAAAATATCGCATAGGCCTTCCGATCGAGCGAGCCATGCGGACCGTGCGACCACTAATGGCCGCTATGGCAAACTGCCCCTGAATTTTGGCCACTTCGCTTGCTTGCCCACTGGCGACAAGTTTTTCAGCCGAGGCGTAATCCATATTCAGCAACATGTTCCCGGACGGGTCCATGAGATTTTCGACTTTGGAAACGTATTGCGTGGGATACATGGCTGCCTTCAGATAGAACTTGGTTGACGTCTGCGAACAATTTTACTCCAAGCATCATTCGAAGAGATACCCCAGGAGCTAAACTCTGCGCGGACGCTGGTGGGGGTGCTATTTCTGACGAGTCGCCTACAATTCGCGTTTTGATTTCCAAGCAAAACGCGACGAACCTGTGCGGCATGGCAAACGACCCAACAACAACCGAGCCGACCATTTGGACAGAAGCGAACGAACCACTTCGGCACGATTTTCCGCAGACCAATCGACGGATTCCTTCGTATTGGATGTGGGTAATCCTAGTGTTTGCCCTGGTAATTCGTGTCTCCGCCGCTTTCTATTGGCAGGCTCAGGCCGATGCAGACAACAGTTTCTTTCGGTTCGGCGACAGCGATTCTTACTGGTATTTAGGCGAGCGGATCGCCGACGGTGAAGCTTATGAATATACGGCTGGCGGTTCCAAAATTTTTCGCGCGCCCGTTTATCCAATGCTCTTATCTACAGTTGCTTGGATCGAACCGCAGCGGACCGCGGTGTTGGCGGCGCGGGTTCTGGGATGCTTGCTAGGCACGCTTTCGGTCGCCATTTGCTACTGGATAGCGCGTCGAATTGCCGGAGAACTGGCTGGGCTGTTGGCGGCCGTCATGGCGGCGACTTATCCTGGCGCGATTGGGATGAGCATCTTTATACTGAGTGAGTCGATCTTCTGCCCATTGATGCTTGGCTCGTTAGCCTTGTCGTGGTTAGCGTTCCAGCAATCTACAACTTCAGCTCCGCAAAAAAATCGAGACGAAAGCGAGCAAGTTGCAGCGGTGCGTTCGCGTGTGTGGAGTTCTTGGGTTGGATTGATCTTCTTCAGCGGTTTGCTCAGCGGCATAGCAACGCTGGCGCGGCCCAGCTGGATTCTTTGGATGGGGATGCTGACGCTCTATCTGACTTGCGCACTGGTAGCAAAGCAGGAGAGGCAGACGCGTTGGTTGCGAGTTCGTAGGAGCCTCGGATTGCTGACGCTATTCGCTTGCGGGATGGTCACAGCGATGACTCCGTGGTGGGTGCGGAATTACCAAGCTGTGGGGATATTTGTACCGACGACCTTACAAGTTGGAGCTTCGTTGTACGATTCGCTGCACCCAGGAGCTAGCGGCGGGAGCGACGAGGGGATGACTTTTAGCGGCGATTTCGCGCAAGAGCTAGCATACGAAAGGCAAAAGAGGCAAGCTGCGCAAGATACATCCGTCGCAGAAGACCTGCTGCCGTTTGAATATGCAGTCGATCAACGCATGAAACAGGCAGCAATCCGTTGGTCGCTCGCCAATCCGTCTGACGTCGTCCGGTTGAGTTTGATAAAGTTCGGCCGGACTTGGGTACCGCTTCCATCTGCCAATCAGCTGAACAACCGTTGGATTCGATCCGCGGAAGCTGCGAGCTATTTGGAGATTGTCGTGTTAGCCTTGGCCGCTATGGTGTGGATGCGTGGCAAAGCTGACGGGCTGATCTTATTTGCATTGCCGTGCATCTATTTTGCTGCGATTCATGCAGTGTTCGTCGGTTCGGTAAGATATCGCCAGCCGGCAATTTTAGCACTGTGTATCGTGGCTGGAGTCGGGACCGCAGGGATTGTGGTCGTATGTCAAAGGTGGATAAAGAGCCGAACAAAAATGAACTGACTTCTGGTCAGGTGTCCGCCGCTGCGCGCTCCGCAGGCAGCGTATGGGAAGGCCGACTTCTTTGGCTCCTAGTCATCATCTTGCTAGGTTATTGGGGGCATGGATGGATTCGGCAACGCGTCGATCCCGAGATCCGCATTCGAGCCCTCAAGATTCTGCGCGATCGATACCCTCAGCACATAATAACGCTTGAGTCGGCCCATCTGGTCGAAGGTAAAGCAATTGTGCTGGATGGCTTGCGTATCGCACTTCCTGGCACGCAAGGAACCAACGACGTCGCTCGCATCGGCCGAATAACTGCATCGGGAAATTTTTCACTGCTCAGCCTGGGAAGCGGCGATATTACGATCACCCAAGTGCACATCGATGACTGCAATGTTTCAATATGGCCGGTGAACGATAACGTCTGGTCGCTGCAGACATTGACCAGCAGCGGGCCGCTTCCTGAACAGGTTCCGCCGATTTACATCCGATCGGGAATCGTCAAACTGCAGAGCGAGCCGAATTCGGCTGACGAAATCATCTGCCACGACCTTAAAGCGCGTTTCCGAATCAATCACGCCGATGCCGCGCTTGCCGATCGACCTTATGAATGGCAAGCTCTGATTCGCAGTAACTATTTTGATCTTGTAAGCGTCTATGGAAGTGTGAGCCAAGACAAAAACGACTGGGCCCTTCAAGGTTCCGTGACTCGATGTAATTTTACTCCCGAGCTGACGAGCCGTTTGCCGAAACAGTTTCAGCAATCCCTTACGCAAGTCAGTGGGCTCGACGGCTACATAAGTTCCACCTTCGGCGTTCAAAAACCGCGCGATGGGGCTGTGGCATTTGAAGTCCGCGGCGATATCAGCAACGGCAAACTGATTCACCCACGTCTCCCCTATCCGCTGGAACAACTTGCTGGCCGGATCTACTGCCGAAACGATATGCTGCAACTTCGGGAAGCTACGGCAAGGAGTGGTGATGCGACTTTTACTCTAAATGCTGACGTCTATGGCATGTCCGCGTCAGTGCCGATCATTGTCGATCTGGATGCAAAACAACTGCCTTTGGATGATCGTCTGTATCGAGTGCTTTCGCCAAAATTGAAGGCGACTTGGGATCGCTTGCAGTTGTCTGGCATGGCCGACGCGGCGATTCGCTTTGCCTATGATGGAACTCAGTGGCAACCCACTGTTGATGCTCAATTCCGTTCCGGCACAGTGACCTTTGCGGAATTTCCGTATCCGGTCACCGATCTTACTGGTCGAATTCATTTGACGACAAAATCTGTCCTCTGCGACAAAGCAACCGGAATGGCTGGGGGATCGCCCATCCAACTGCGACTAGCGATGAATCGCGATTCGGATGTCTGGACTTACGATGCAGAGATCTTGGCAGAAAAGCCTATCAAGATCGACGATCAACTGCTCGACGCGCTCTCACCAATAGCAAAACCGACGACATCAGCCGAGCAATTTGTTCGATCCCTTCGGCCTTCTGGGCTCGTCCATGTACGCCATGCAAAATTCTCGCGAAAGAATGCGCAGGCTGCACCGCAGCAATCGATACGACTCGAGTTCGAGCGTGCCGCAATCGCTTATCAAGCCTTCGAGTATCCAGTTTTTGACATCCACGGTTCTGTGGCAATAGATAACTCCCGAGTTACCATTGAATCGCTATCGGGTCAGAATGACAGTGCGAACATTCATTGCCAAGGCGTTTCGATCTGTGACAAAAAGGGCTTGCATAGCCTACAACTTTCATTCAACGCCTTCGCAGTACCGTTAGAGGAAGAGCTTCACCGAGCACTTCCGCAAGGCACTCGGCAGCTTTGGGACGCGATTCAGCCCAATGGCGTGGTGGATCATGTCGCTATCGACATTCTTCAAACAAACAACGAGACCCCACTCGATATCGCAGTTCGAATCGTAGAAAAAGCTGGGGAGTCAAAACATAACAGCCGATCGGTTACGATTCGCCCCAAAGAAATTCCTTATCCGCTGACTGATATTAGCTGCCAGATCTCCTATCGCAACGGCATTGCAACGATCGATCAGATCTCAGGCCAACATGATGTTAGTTATGTGACAGCACAAGGTGAGTTTTTGGTGGCGGCGGATGGAACGTGGAATGGTGAAGTACAGTGGTTGCCGCAAACGCGTGTTATTGTTGACCAAAGTTTTCTGACTGCCCTACCCGGCTATTTGCAGCAACCGATTCTGAATTCGGCTTTCCGCGGGCCAGTTGGTGTCGTTGGTACGACTTCATTCACATCCAGCGGCGACGGCAATTCGATCTCGGTTCGCGATTGGAATCTGGAACTCGCCATTGAGGAAGGTCGTTTGGGCTGGGGCCAGATCGCTTCGGGAATTCGAGGCTCGGTCTACGTTCGCGGCCAGTATGATGGAACAAACATCCTAGCCAAGGGGCAGCTTGCGCTCGATTCTTTACTGGTTTACAACGTTCCAGTTCTGGAGTTGCGAGGGCCTTTCGCCATTGTCGAAGGCAATCTTCTGTTAGGACGAGATAGCGATCCGGTTGATTTGCCGATGGAACCGAACAGTACGCCCGTCGGAGTGCAGCCGGCTTCGTATCAAATCAGGCAGACGCCGCAGGCCAGTTTACAGCCGAAGAATATTGCGATGCCCGTTGCAAATGCTTCGCTGTCCAATCCTCGCGATCCAAACTTTCTCCGTCCTGCGGATGACCCGCAGCTTTTCTTGCATGCAAGCGATGTTATGGCGCGTTGCTTAGGCGGCAAGCTGTATCTACGCGGAAAGCATAACATCATGGGTGGCCGCTCCGAAGTAAGTTTGCAGCTACAGGAAGCGGAGCTGCGGGAGATGCTTATGGATCTTTCGCAAAATGCCAAGGGCGTAAGCGGTAAGGTGTGGGCTGAGTGTAACCTGCAAGGGTCGCTGTTCAACCAGCAGACTTGGACAGGCCGCGGACAAGCTTGGCTGCGACATGCAGACTTGGTTCAGTTGCCGGTTATGACGCGCCTCTTTCGAGTGCTGAGCATTAAAGATCCGGAAGGTGGAGCTTTTGAGAGTGGAGAGTTGCGTTTTGGAATCGATGGTGACCGAGTGCCGATCGACGCCCTTTCGCTTGACGGAGATATTATTTCGTTGCGTGGTAAGGGTTCGGTGAACATGCGCCGAGAGATTAATCTGGAAATGTTCGCTTATGTTGGCAAACGCAGCGTCATTGCAGCGCTTTTGGGACCTATAGTTAGTAATAACGATAACGCGTCGCTGCTGGCCATCGAAGTCGGTGGTACAGTCGATGCGATGGAATTTCGACAAAGCTTAAGCTTGATGAACCCCAACGCCGCTCAACTATTTCCAGAGCGATTCTTTGTACCAACTGTGGAGGCAAGATGAATGCAAGTCCCAATCAGTTCCAGCATTGCGGGAGTCGTCGGTTACGGCGCGACTCGTGATGCAAAAGTGCAAGGCACGGGCGTGGCGAACACGACTGCTGCTCCGCAGATCGGCCCTGCTCAGCTAGAAAAGAATGCCTCGACGGGCGACCGTGATGCTCAAGAGCAGTATATGGGAGACGGCGGACGCCAGCGGTCTTCGCCGGATGAAGCAGAAGAAGCCAAACCTCTTCTACTTGACCTGTTAGATTTACCAGCGGATCAACCTGAGTCAGGAACGCTCGACTTACGAGGCTAATCTAGACAGTTTTTCCAAAGCTGCATGCCTACCTCGTAGCGGCGTTCGCCTAGCACGCTCTTACAGTAGCCGCGTTTGCTTTGAACGATCTAGCCGTAGCTGCGTTCGCCTAGAACGCGGGTGAACCTGGGTGCGTATCCTGAAACCCGTGCGTATCCTAAATGTGGATCGGTTCCTGCAATGTGGATCGGTTCCTGCAATGTGGATCGGTTCCTGCAATGTGGATCGGTTCCTGCAATGTGGATCGGTGCCTGCAATGTGGATCGGTGCCTGCAATGTGGATCGGTGCCTGAAAACGGGTGCCACTGCTGGCTTGCCCAGCAGTGCTCGTGGCGTAACAGGAAAGCTCCCCAACACGCCCCCGGCTTCTGGCGAAGCCAGCTACGATGCGCTTGAGCGACGCGTTTCGACGATCCTAATTCAATTCGTCAAAATCCTCAAATCCGTTTGCACGAAGATACTCAAATTCAAGCTCTGCAATTCTTTCAAAACCGCTCGCTTTCAAAATTTCGGCTCGATGGTAGCGGTAGATTGCCAGGCCTTTGAGCATTGGATCGTTTTGCTTGATGCCTAGCGGGAGCTTCACCTTTTTAGCGTTGGTAGCCAAAGTCTCAGCTAGCTTCTTTGCCCGATCCTGCGATGCTTCAGGCAAAGATTCTTTGGTTCCCGTATCCGCAGGCAAACTATCAAATTCAGTTTCCTCAGCATCATCCGCTTCCTCAGTCGCAACGGTTTGTTCTAAATCGGTGGCTACATCATCCGCATCATCCGGTCCCAGTTCGGTTACTTCCGCTAGTTCGGCGACTTGTTCATTCGAAGGCGGCTTTTCTTCTGTAGACTTTTCGTTCGACTGATTGGATTGAGGTTGCTGAGACGCGTTGCTTTCCGCGACTGCGAGTGCTTCCAGTAGTTGGTCGTTACTGAAGGAGCTGATCACGTCGCGTCGTTGTATATCTTTGATGACTTTGATCATCGATTTCTGAGGAGACGCGAAGATCGCGGTATCAGTGCTGCGGAGTTGGCCGACGAGTTCTGTATAATTATTCAAGATCGCATCTTGCATCACCGGCAAAGCTTCCAGGTGACGACCTTGCGCGTGCATGACCCACGCCTTCGTATCCAAAAATGCTGAATTGCCACGATTGCGATTTTCAGACA
This sequence comes from Njordella aestuarii, assembly GCF_056494165.1. Taxonomy (NCBI): domain Bacteria; kingdom Pseudomonadati; phylum Planctomycetota; class Planctomycetia; order Pirellulales; family Pirellulaceae; genus Njordella; species Njordella aestuarii. The sequence goes on along the minus strand of NZ_CM151397.1, from coordinate 2,576,424 downwards.
GGACTAGATCAATAGCCTTTTCGGCCTCTTCCAGCTGCGTCCCCGCAAGCGAACAGGCGTACGCATACGAGTTGTTCAAGCTCGTTGGACGGTCTTCAGGGTCTGGGTAAACATTAGCTATCGTCTGAATGACCTTTTCATAGCGGTCATCGTCGAAGAGTAAGGATACAAAGATGCTGATAAGGTCAAAGCGTGTCGACTCGGATAATTTTTGGAAATCCTGATGAGTGAAAGCGTCTTCAAATAGTGTGATTGCCGAATCGACATCTCCCGCTTTTACGTAATCGATTAGAACCTCCAAGAGATATTTGGATCGCGCTTCGGGACGGTAGCCTTTGAGCCACGTCACAGCCTCCGGCAATTCCATTTTGGGTTGCGTTTTAAACGACAGTACTTCGTAGTCTTCCGACTTGACGATTTCAGGATTTATTTCTTTGGCTCTCGCTAGGTACTGCCGAGCCTGCTCGCGTTTGGGATCGTTTTCATCTTTGCTAGTTTCGTACGCTTGTTTAGCAGCGGCCACGTACCATTTCGACCGCTCGATCGGCAAAAAAGCGATGAGGGACGGTAAAAAGATGAGTGCGGCAAAGAAAAATGTGACCACTGCGATCAAGATCTTGTCTTTTCGTCCTGATTTATTCAAAAATTCGTCCATGGAACCTGGCCGCAAAAAGGAAAGGCGTGAAAACAAGCGGTTGCGAGTGATGAGCTTGCATCTTACGATGGATTTTCAGAAGCACCAAGTTCCTACGCTTGCAAAACCAACCTGGTTTTTGGGAGAATTTAGTCAATGCCGCTCTTCGAAATCGAAACGGACGCGCACATTATCGTAATTCTGGCAGATGACGAATTGGCAGCCAGGACGCAAGCAACCGAATATTTTCCGCACGACCGCGTGCGTCGGGTCGCCAAACGACCTCGCGACTGTTGGGTAATTTCCAAAGCGGCGCTTGGCCTGAGCGATACCGATAATCAGTTGTGCACCATCGCGCGAGATTGCTTGTCATCATCGTCGGGAGATAAAGTGCAAGCTATACGGCTCTATATGAATCGCACCGGCACAGACCTCGAGAAAGCTCGACGGGTCATCGAATCGAACATGGCGATGGGCTGGTAAACCGAGAACAGTTATGCTTACCACACAGCTCAGTCTGCTTGCTCGATTGCACAACTCTGACGATGTGGAAGCGTGGCGATGTTTCGTCGAATTGTACCAACCAGTTATTTATCGTTCGCTCTGCTACAAAGGCTTACAAGCGGTCGATGCCGAAGATGTTACGCAGCAAGTGTTATTTTCGATCGCTCAGACACTTGCCAAGCGTCCCCATGATCCTGACCGCGCCCGTTTTCGTACTTGGTTGCAACGAGTAATCCGAAATGCAGCTTTGAATGCCTTACAAAGAGTTCGCCCTGATCGTGCAGCGGGCGGAACCGATATGCTGCAAGCCCTTCACGTCATTCCCGAAAAAGAATGCGACGATGCATTGCTGGATCGCGAACATCGAAAGCAACTGTTCCGGGTCGCTGCGGATGGCATTCAACATGAATTCGAGCCCGAAACTTGGGCTGCGTTTTGGCGAACGATGGTTAATAACGAATCGATCGAAAGCGTTGCTCAGTCGCTGGGTAAACAAGTTGGCAGCATATACGCTGCGAGAAGCCGCATCATGCGAAGACTGCGGGAGGAAGTCGAGCGAATTTCGGAATAAGCGAAACCTGAAACTGTAGAACGACTTAAAATCTGCAATTCTTGCTGTCAGACCGCCGCAGCCTCGGTGTATAAGGCCTTAACCAAGCCACATTTGCGAGTCCTCGAACCGTGCTGGATGGCCTGACCATCGCCGATTCGAGTTCATTCGGGCGGTAATGCGTGGCACATGCGGGGGAGACCGCATTATAGGGCACGCGAACAATAGATCATGGCGAGTTATACTATAGAATTCTCCTAAACCTTTGAGCATATGATTGCGATGCACGAGCCGATTGCCTCTAGAACCGAAAGCTGCAACGATGCGTTGCTTGCTCGATTTCTAGACGGCAGGCTCGACGCCGACGAGCGAGCGGCTTTTGAATCCCACCTGAACACTTGCCTTTATTGCCGTGAAGAACTGGCTCAACAAGCTGCAGAGCCGGAGTTTTGGGAAATCGCATCGCTAGCCTTGGACACGCAGGGCGAAGCGAATTGCACGCCGCTTCCGACCCAGTTGCTCGATCTCGACAACCTAACGCAAGACAATCTGGGAATTGAATCGAACGAATCATACTCACGGGCCGGTAGCGAATCGTTCTTGCAACAATGGCTGGCCCCGTCGTCTGATTCCAATTCTATAGGGCGGATTCGCGACTATGAAGTGTTGGAAGTTATCGGTCGTGGCGGCATGGGCTTGGTTCTGCGAGCCTTCGATCCAGTCTTGAACCGCAAGCTAGCCATCAAAACGCTCTTGCAGCATCTCTCGCACGATCCGTCTGCCAAGCAGCGTTTGCTACGTGAGGCACAAGCTGCAGCGTCACTTCACCATCCACATGTTACACCGATCTTCAGCATTGAAACGTGGCGTGATGTCCCGTTGATCGTGATGCCATACGTCGAAGGCGGGACGCTGTACGACCATGCCTCGCGTAAAAGGCTGAGCGTTGATGAAATCATACTGGTTGCACACCAAGTCGCTCAAGCATTGAGTGCTGCTCACGGAATCGGACTAATTCATCGTGATATAAAGCCATCCAATATTTTGCTCGAAGACGGCTTGACTCGAATTCAGTTGTCTGACTTCGGACTCGCTCGCGTACAAGGCGATCTTACGATCACCGAATCCGGCATCCTGGCCGGCACACCTCAGTTTATGTCGCCCGAACAAGCAGAAGGACGCGTGCTCGATAGTCGCTCCGATCTATTCAGCCTCGGCTCGTTACTCTACTGGTTGGCTACAGGCAAGTATCCGTTTCAGGCAGAATCAAGCTATGGTGTAATCTTAAAGCTTGTGCACGACGAGCCGACGCCGCTTGCGGAACTTAATCCAACTTTACCGCCATATTTGCAGCAATTGATTCGACTGTTGATGGCAAAACGGCCCGGTGACCGATTGCAAGATGCAGACGCCGTGGCGAACCTTCTGGAAGCTTGTATCGCTCACCGCGAAAATCCTGCCGATTCGGCAATCCCGGAAAGATTGACGAAGATCAAGCCACAGCGGACGAAAAAACTCGTCACTTCGAAAGCACGCTTGTCGCTTGGCGTCGTCGCGTTGCTTTGTATGCTGTACCTGCTCGCTCGCATTAGCTCCAATCCAGATACAAAGTCCGCTGTTGTTCATGCGATGTCGGTGGAAGATCAAACGAAGGAGCAACATGATTCCTCTGGGCCTACCCTGCGCTATGGAGAGCTTGACGACTCTGATTTGCTGCAGATGCAAAGCGATCTAACTGCAGGCGACGATGTGCACTACTGGCTACGGCGACTTGCATACCTGGATGTGAGTAAAGTACCGCCGGAAGCAATCCCGTATGTGCAAAAATTTGCGGACTCAAGCGACCCTACGACACGGGAACTGGCGCTTGTAACGCTTCGAAAAAATCCATTTGAACTCGTTATGCCATACGGGCCATCCCAAGGCGAATCACTTGGACCAAAACCAGAGGAACCCGTTCCGGAAAATCCGTTTGTTGAAATTGAATAGCAACCATCCAATTTTGCAAGCCACATCTTCACAGACAGAAAGCATTAGTAAAGTGAAAACGTTTATCTTCCGCCTGAAGGTTGTCATCTGTACGCTGTGCTTTTGCTCGAGCGTATCCCTTTCGCAGGTGGCTGGCCAACGGCAGTGGAGCGATTCGACGGGACAATTCAAAATCGTGGCCAGCTTGATTGAAGTTCGCGATGGAAATGTCTTCCTCAAAACTAGCGAAGGCAAAACGATGAAAATCCCTGTCGCGCGACTTAGTAAGGCGGATCAAGAGTTTTTAGAAGGTGGCTCGAATCCGTTCGAAGAACTCGATGAGTCGGACATGCGGGGTGCTACCGCAAGCGACTCACCAACTTTTCAAGCTCCAAGTGCGTCGAGCGAGACGACTGTCGGCGACAACGACACAAATGCTAACTCGGATTGGTCGCAACCACATACAATCAATTGGGATGATGTACCTGAGCTTGAGCGATCTTTCGGATCGGAAAGTAATTTTTCACCTGTCGCGAGCAACGAGTTAACTTTCGAACCGAAAAAAGCATCTCTACCAAAGAAGCTTAACTTTTTCGAAGATATTCGTCGCCTCGAAGTAAACCCCACGTCCAAGAGAGCGGTCGTTGGATACACCGTGAGTTTCAGCGTCCCGAAACCGCTCAGCCGAATTTCTTTGCTCGATCTACCAACGGGCAAAGCCATCAATTCATTGCCGGTGGAAGCAGATATGTGTCCGCTGTGTGTGCTGAACGACGGAACTACGATCGTCATGTACGGCACTGGTCGTGATGGCATGGAAACGTCTGACCAGATACAGCTCTGGAAACTCAGCGGCAAGAAAGTCATTCGCACTGCGACGTGGATCCCTTTCTCGGAAGAGAGCGAATCGTTTGGCAAAAAGAATAACGCCGCAGTTGCCGCAGCGTTCCCACTGATCGATAACAAAGCTATCCTCTTGAGCGACAAAGGGCATTTGGTGTGCTTCGATATTTTCAAACGTCGACCGTTGTGGCATTCCCGACTTTCAGGCAACTTCGCAGTAGATCTGTCGCTTGATGGTAGTCAACTCTACGTAATGGTCGGCCACACGATCATGCAAGTTGATCCGCTGACCGGCGAAGTTAAGGCGTCGACGGTGATGGAAGGCGAACCGCACCTCGCTTGGCCCCGCATCAAACTGAGTCCGTCTGGAAAACGCTTGCTGATCAGCTTTACGACATCACTTCGAGTGCTTGATTTGACTACGGGAAAATGGATTTACGACATTACATTCGCGCAGAATGGCGGCATTGGGGCGCGGGGCCTAAGCTATCCGCATGAAGACTTTGCGCTGCTGGACGAAAGCCTGCTCGTGCACTTACCGACACAGATTAAACTATGCAGTTATCAAGGAGCACAGAAAATAGTCAGCTCGGGCAGCTCAACGTTCATCGGCTTGTTAAGCAATGAAGGTGGCATGGTGGTTCCATCGAAGATTCCTCATCCCAAAGCAGAATCCACCTTGAAGCAAGCTGAAAAGGATCCGAGCGTCTTCCTAATCCATCCAGGCGTCGAGGTCTCGATCAACGCGGCTGGGGTTGGCGGCCAATATCAACAAGAAGTCACTAAGTTTTTAACTAACCAAGCGACTGCGGCTGGCTATAAAGTGGTGCCGAATGCTCCTATTTCGATCGTCGCGACTGTCAGTGGGCCGACTCGCGAAGCGATCTCTTTTATCGCTCGGGGGTCGTACGTTATCAACAAGTACGAATCGTCGATAAGAATCGTCTGGAAGGGAAAGGATCTGTGGAAGACAAGCGGTACAAATGCACCAGGCATGCTGGCAACAGATCCCGGTCAAACCATTCAAGAGAAACTTGATGAACTTGGAAAGAGTCCTAGTTTGTACGTTTTTGAAAAAGCAACGTTTCCTAAACTTTTGCAGCAGCCAAGTGAAAACGCTCAAGACGCCAACATCGCTCAAGACGCGTTGTTGACCTCCAAATTTACCATGCAAGGCTTGGTCGATTCGAACTAAACCTAATTGGTGCCCAGGCAGATCCTGGGCACCAGTCCTAACTCGTTCCCCGGCTCCGCCTGGGAACGCATTGCCTCAGAGGCTCCGCCTCTCCTACTTGAGAACAAAGGAACATACTAATGTGGATCAGATCGGCAGTCTTTGTGTTATCGCTTTGTCTCATCACAAGCCTGGTTGGGTGTAGTGAAAAGACTGATTACCCTGCAGTAAACAAAGACCAAATTTCCCAAGTCACTCACGGCACAAAACTTGAAGCTGCTGTAACGCTGCTTGGCCCTTATCATGAGCCGACTTTGGAGCAACGTCGGCATTTGGAAAGCGTGCTTGAACGAATGCCTCCGAATGTGCGTAGCAATGCCCAGCGAGATCAGGCGGTTGCTTGGGGTAATAACGAATCGTTCTTCGCGGCCGTCGTCAACTCAGAAGGCGTCATCTGGGTGACTTCCTATCGCTTTTGATTGGCCGGTGCTCGATGCGATCGGTGCTCGACTCGCCCCGTGCAGAAGGTGGTCGAGGCATAAGTGTCGGTTGATTGAACTGAGTTCTAAACGAACGCAGCTACGGGAAGACGATGCAAGCGCATCCTAGCTGGCTTCGCCTAGAAGCCGGTCGAGCACTGGGTAGCTCTACTCGTTCCCAGGCTCTGCCTGGGAATGAAATGCCTCGGAGGCTCTGCCTCTCTTCCCCAACAACGGATGACTAAGCAAATGCGCAGGCAGAGCCTACAGTGCAGCCGGTCCCCAGGCAGAGCCTGGGAACCAGGGTAAGTGCGTTCTAAACGAACGCAGCTACGGGAAGACGATGCAAGCGCATCCTAGCTGGCTTCGCCTAGAAGCCGGTCGAGCATTGGGTAGCTCTACTCGTTCCCAGGCTCTGCCTGGGAATGAAATGCCTCGGAGGCTCTGCCTCTCTTCCCCAACAACGGTTGACTAAGCAAATGCGCAGGCAAAGCCTGCAGTGCAGCCGGTCCCCAGGCAGAGCCTGGGAACTAGGGTAGCCACGCAGGCAGAGCCTGCAGTGCAGTGGGTGCCCAGGTGGAGCCTGGGTACCAGGGAAGTCGGTTCACTCCGATAGCCAAACTAACTTGCGTTGGCTGATTTTTTGCGTTCCCAGCCGTCTTCCATATTTTGGATATACTGGCGAAGTCGTTCGTTTTCATCTGTCGTGCCTTTTAGCTTAAGCATATTCTCGACACGCTTATGCAATTCAACGCGGTTGACTGGCTTCGACAGAAAATCATCGGTGCCTGCTGCAACGCCGCGTTCAATATCACCAAGCTCGCTGAGTGCCGTGACCATCAACACCATTGTCTTCGACGTTGCCGGTTCAGACTTAATCGCATGGCAAACCTCAAAGCCATTCATCTTCGGCATCATAACATCCAGAAGCACCAAGTCCGGCTTGAAGTCCCGAACTTTTTGCATCGTGTCCGCGCCGTCGACTGCATATGCCAAGTCGCAGTTGACGTTGGTCAGGTAAGCTTCCAACAACTCACGGTTAGCAACGTTGTCGTCGGCGATCAAAATCCGCGGTGTTTCGCTCATTAACTAACAACCATTGAAGAAGCGCCGGCAGGGACGGGGAACTGATTGGCCATCGCATGCACGTCGCGTTTGATGTTCGCAAGTGTCGCCGTATCGTCCGACTTCTGCAACGCAGTCACGATCCATTTCGCGATCTGTCGCATCTGGTCTGTTCCCATGCCGCGAGTCGTCAGAGCAGGCGTGCCGAGCCGAATGCCGCTCGGATCCATCGGCTTGCGCGTATCAAAAGGAATCATGTTCATGTTGACCGTGATTCCGCATTCATCCAAGGCACGTTCAGCAATCTTACCGCCAATTCCAAAAGTCGTAACATCCACCAACACGAGATGGTTGTCGGTCCCCCCGCTGACCAGCCGGACACCTTGGCTCATCAAAGCTTCGGCTAGAGCAGCAGCGTTGTCGATAATCTGTTGGCCGTAGGCCTTGAAGTCTTCATGAAGTGCTTCGCCAAAACAGACTGCCTTACCAGCAATCACATGCATCAACGGGCCACCTTGAATCCCTGGGAAGACTGCGGAATTGATCGGCTTGGCAAATTCCTCTTTGCACAATATTAGTCCGCCCCGGGGGCCACGCAGCGTCTTGTGAGTCGTAGTAGTCACATAGTCTGCGACCGGCACTGGGTTGTTGTGCAGACCCGCGGCAACGAGACCAGCATAGTGAGCCATGTCGACCAACAATTTCGCGCCGCAGTCGTTCGCAATCTCCGCAAACTTCTCATGCGGAATTTCACGAGGATATGCACTCGCACCGGCAACAATCAACTTGGGCTTATGTTCAGCAGCCAGTTTTGCAACTTGGTCAAAGTCGATACGGTGTGTCTTTTGGTCAACGCCATATGAATGAAAATTATAGAGCTTGCCAGAAATATTCAGATGCATGCCGTGGGTCAAATGCCCGCCTTGAGCCAGATCAAGCCCGAGCACGCTATCGCCAGGTTTGAGCGCTGAAAGATAGACCGCGGTGTTGGCTTGGGAACCGCTATGCGGCTGAACGTTAGCCGCTTGAGCACCAAAAAGCTGCTTCGCACGGTCGATCGCAATCTGTTCCACTGTATCGACATGTTCGCAGCCACCATAATAGCGACGACCAGGGTAGCCTTCCGCATATTTGTTCGTCAGGACGCTGCCGACCGCGTACATGACATTGAGCGAAGTGTAATTTTCGCTAGCGATCATTTCGAGCCCGTTTTGCTGTCGAGCAGCTTCAGATTCGATAGCGGACCAAATTTCCGGATCGCAAGTTTGCAGTGGATTCATTCGAGTTCGAGAGAGGTTTTAAGATTAGTTCGGTGATTAGACAGAGTAATTATAGGTTGCTGTCCATTGTCGGAGCGCGCACAGTTAGTGTCAATCGGCGACTTTGCCCCAACTAACCAGATTCCACGATCGGCGGCGGACGAAAGCGTCGCGACTGGGAAATTTAATCCAAACGTCACGTTGCGTAAGCCCCGCTGCTGCGTTAGTCTGATTGAAGTTCAGCGGACGCATATGGCAGTGCCATGTCTTTTCAGGCGGGGTAACCAGAAATGATCTTGTCAGGTAGTGAGATCGACGCTCGGTTGGGACACGATCTGGATATTGCCCCTTACGATCGTTCAAAGCTGAACCCGAACAGCTATAATCTGACGCTGCACAACGAACTTCTAGTCTATGAAGAAGTCGTTCTGGATGTGAAATTCCCGAACAGGTTTCGTCGAATCACCATTCCAGAAGAGGGGATTATTCTCAATCCGAACCAGATTTATCTCGGGCGGACAGTTGAATATACGCGAACAGACCATCACGTCCCAATGATCGAAGGGCGGTCGTCGCTCGGTCGACTCGGTCTTTTTGTTCACGCCACTTGCGGGTTCGGAAATGTTGGATTCTGCGGCTATTGGACCCTGGAAATGTATACTGTCCAGCCGTTGCGGATTTATCCGGGAATTCCGGTTTGCCAGATCTTTTATCACGAAATCACTGGCGATATCCATCAGTACACTAGCGACAAGTACCAGTACAACCAAGACATCCAGCCCAGCTTGCTGTACCGCGAATTCCTTGGCGATGAGGCTCGAAGGAACGTCATTGATGGCACTTCAGACGAATTCCTTTTCCCGAGTGCTCGGGATAACTATTCCTGATCCACAGGCGATTCTCGGCCAGAAAAACTCCGGCGGCGAACCGCTGGAAGTTCGACTTTGGCGTTTGACGGATTTGGATTGCGACAAATCGTTCTAGTGAAAAAATGATTGCCGAGGTCTAGTCGTATTGACGCTGGCTTCCTTGGACAGATAAATTCATCTCGACCGCGCTGCAATGGATTGCCGCAAACCCGCTTGGCTCGAAAACCAGTAGCCAGAATGCACAAGGAAGGTGCCCAAAATGAACAATTCTTCGACAACTGTTTCGCCACCCGTACCACTATTGGACGTAAATCGCGGAAATCGCGAAGTGCGAGACGAGATTTTGCAAGCCGTTACAGCGGTAATCGACAGCGGACGCTTTCTGCACGGCCCGCAGGTTGGCGAGCTGGAAACGCAAGTCGCTGAACTATGTGAGACCAAACATGCGATCGGTTGTGCGTCGGGCAGCGATGCACTTCTGCTCGCTTTGATGGTTTTGAACGTTGGACCTGGCGATGAAGTAATTCTGCCAAGCTTTACTTTCTTTGCGACCGCGTCCTGTGTTGAGCGATTGGGCGCGACCATCGTATTTGCCGACATTGATCCGCAGACTTACAACATTTCACCATCGCACGTCGAGTCTTTGATCACCTCGCGAACCAAAGCCATCATCCCGGTTCATCTATTCGGACAATGTGCGGCGATGGATAAGCTAACTGCGATTGCGCAGCGGCATGGTATTTCGATCGTTGAAGACGCGGCTCAAGCAATCGGCGCGTCCTACGCGGGCAAGGCGGCTTGCTCTTGGGGAACCATTGGTTGCTTAAGCTTCTATCCGACCAAGAATCTGGGCGGCTTTGGCGACGGTGGCATGTTAACTTGTCACGACGACATGACAGCTGCTCGGCTTCGATTGCTATCTGCTCACGGCATGCAACCAAGGTACCACCATCGTGAAGTCGGCATTAACTCACGATTGGACACGATTCAAGCGGCTGCACTGGGCGTTAAATTCAAACGACTAGACCAATACACTCGAGCGCGGCAGGCGAATGCTGCTCGATACCGCATGCTGTTCGCTGCGTCGCATCTGGATGACAATTGCGAACTTCCAGCACAAGATGCCCAAGCCGTTCACGTTTACAATCAGTTTGGAATTCGTGTTCGCGGCGGATATCGAGACGCGCTGGTTCAGTATCTACAAGCACGCAATATCGGATGCGAAGTCTACTATCCAATCCCATTGCATCTGCAAACTTGCTTCCGACATCTGGGACATCGTACCGGTTCACTTCCTGAAACCGAGCGAGCAGCGAAGGAGATCTTGCATCTCCCGATCTATCCTGAGCTAGCGATTGACGAGCAGCACTTGGTCGTAGAAACGCTTGAGCAATACTACTCAACAGCATACGGTCGTAAGGTTGCCTAAGAAGTTCGTAGCTGCGTCCGCCTAGAACGCGAGTGAAGCTAGTTGCGTTTCCTTTTGGACGCAACTTCCTGAAAACGAGTGCCACTGCTGGCTTGCCCAGCAGTGCTCGTGGCGTAACAGCGAAGCTCCCTACTACGCCCCCGGCTTCTGGCGAAGCCAGCTACGATGCGCTTGGTTGCGCGTGCCTCCGCCTGAAGGCCGTACTACGAACAGATCCCCAGAAAGGGTGCCACTGCTGGCTTGCCCAGCAGTGCTCGTGGCGAAACGGTAAAGCTTCCCACCACGCCCCCGGCTTCTGGCGAAGCCAGCTACGATGCGCTTGGTTGCGCGTGCCTCCGCCTGAAGGCCGTACTACGAACAGATCCCCAGAAAGGGTGCCACTGCTGGCTTGCCCAGCAGTGCTCGTGGCGTAACGATAACACTTCCCAATACGTCCCCGGCTTGTACGCGAAGCCAGCCCAGCTACGACAAGCTCGCAAACCACCCATCTTACCCAAAACAAAAATCTCGCAAAACCGACAAAATCGGTGCGACCTGAACGTTCTAGTTGCCGATACGACTTACAGCGCAACTTCTCATTCGCTGCCCCACATGCAACGTTCCGTCCGCAATTTGAACGCCGAGCGACCTGATGTCAAAGATCGACGAAGCCAATAGCACCACGGCTGCGGCTAAGCGATTCGCGTTCGATCCGGAGATGGTAAACCAAGACCTTTCGTGGCTTTTGGCGTATCCACCGTTCTGCAAAATGGACCATCAGCGGTTTCCAAAGGGGGCTGAATCGGTCGTACAGATTTTGCAGCATGAGAGCCGCGTCAGGCATTTTAGCCAAGGCGACGTAATTATTCGTAACGGCGAGTACGCGAACAGTGCCTTCTTAGTCCTCCGAGGCAGCGTACAGTTGGTTCTAGAAAGCCTGCAGTTCGAAGGAAGCACCGCTAGTTCACCACTTCAAATGAACGTTTGGCAGCGACTTGTCGCTTCCATGCGTGGCGGAAAACCAAGTCGATCGCACACGAAACTCAAACGTGAAATACAATCTGCAGCAGACGAATCCGCGACGCTCAATAACGTAGGCGTCCGCAGTGGCGAGGATCGACCGCAGATATTCCTCAGAGATACGGACGCAATCCTAGAGGGAGCAACAAGCCATCCACTGGGCTCAGGCGCAATCTTTGGCGAGATGGCGGCAATGACGCGTTCGCCGAACGATTATACAGCCATTGCACGCGAGTCATGCACGATCTTAGAGGTCCGCTGGCAAGGACTTCGGCAATTGCGCCGTGACATAATGTTTCGAAAAGCTATCGATGATCGATACCGAGAAACATCCCTACAGACCTGGCTTCGCAGCCACCCGTTGCTTCAGTTTTGCAGCGTTGACGCCATTGAAACAATCGCTCGCAAAGCGGACTTGATCAGCTATGGCGAACGTGAGTGGTTCGTACAATACAAACAAGATCGGACTGCGAAGGTTGCTGAACAAATTGCGGCTGAGCCACTGATCTGCAGCGAAGGCGAGCATGCAAAGAACCTCTACATTGTACGTAGCGGATTCGCGCGAAAAAGTTATGCCTACGGGAGCTCTCACCGTACCATGGCATACTTGGCTCAAGGGCAAGCTTTTGGGTTCGACGAAATTTGCCACAATGCAACACTCAATAGCATCGAAGAGTATCTACCTTACCAGTACTCACTGCGGGCATTGGGTTATCTTGACATTATAAGTATCGACCGCGAAGCGATTCTGGAACATGTCGTTTCGTTTTGCCGCAAAGACGCGTTGCCGCCACCGATACTCAAACCTCGCTTGGATCGGTTTGCATCGATCACAACCGAAGGTCAATATCAACCAATCGATAACCCCAAAGCGGAATCGTTGCTGGAGTTTATCGTTGAAAATCGGCTAGTCAATGCAAAGCAGGCCATGATCATCAACACGGACCGCTGCACACGTTGCGATGATTGCATCCGAGCGTGCGCGGCAGGACATGGCGGAGTTTCCAGATTCAGCCGGACAGGAGTCGCGTTCGGCAATTTTCAGTTTGTCGAAAGCTGCATGCACTGCGTCGATCCGGTCTGCATGATCGGCTGTCCGACGGGAGCGATCCAACGTGACAATGAAACAGGTGTTGTATCGATAAACGATCCCACCTGCATTGGTTGTAAAACCTGCGCGGAAAGCTGCCCTTATCAAAACATCGTGATGGAAGTGATCGACGAAGCTGTTCCCGTGCTGGCAACCTCCAGCGCTACCGAATCGTCAAGCGGAAATGTAAAGATGGTAGCCAGCAAATGCGACCTGTGCCAAAACCTGCCCGGCGGCCCCGCCTGCGTCAACGCGTGCCCTCACGAAGCATTAGAACGCGTCGATCTGAGCGATACCGAGCGCATGCGAGAATGGTTACAAAGTCAATCGATTCGATTCGTTTAGCCAACTATGCATAAACTCAGACCCTACTTTTCACTTGCCGTCGTGGCGCTCGCAGTACTGCTGTTTGCAGCCGTCGAGCAATCCTACGCGCGAGCTCTCGGACGGACAGACCGCTTTACGGGATACTCGTTGGCAGCGGTTTGTTTGGTAGTTCTTTTTCTCCCTTTTCGGAAAATGTTTCCGTTGTTGAACATAGGAAAAGTCGCTGCTTGGCAACAGATTCATCATTTCGCTGGAGTCTTTTCGCTCGTCGTATTCTTCTTCCATGCAGGATACTCGTACGACGGATATTTAGAATCGATGCTAGGGGTCTTGTTTCTGTTGTTGAGCGTTTCTGGGCTGGGACATTGGTATGTCAATCGTCGTATACCGGTTCTCATGCGGACGGCCGGACAACCACTTCGCCAAGAAGACTTGGCCCCCAAACGTTCGACCATCTCGCAGGAAGCGTACTCGGTTGCACTAGCTGCTGCGTCACACGCCAACTCCGCTTGTTTAGCAGAATTTTACACGCGGAATCTTGCTGAATACTTTCATCAAGTACGATCGCTCCGATACTATGCAAGTCCTAACGGTAAGTTGCGCCGCCAATTGCAGATGCAGCTTGATGGGTTTGCACGTTACTTGGACGAGGCGGGCTTGGATGCGAAGAACGCGCTCAGTGATTTAGTTCGACATCGTGACGATGTCGACTTTCAAGCGGCGATGATGTGGCGTATCCGCTGCTGGAACATCATGCACTTTGCGTTCTCCTGGAGTTTCGTGGTCCTTGCAGTGATTCATATCTATGCCGTCCATGCGTTCGCGGGAGATTAGCTCATGCAACGCACAGCGCAGGTCGCTACCGACAAGATTTTACAAGGGCGCATAACGTCTCATTCGCAACTTAGGTTCCGTCGTTGGGCAGCGTGGCTGGGCCTTGCGTTGCTATTCATGGGCATTGCGGTTGCTAATTTCCAACGGCTGACGTTGAGCGTATTGGCCCCTGGTCCGCTATCCGATCCCCATGCACAGATTTGGCAAGGAGTCGCCCGATCTGAAAGTTGTAAGACGTGCCACCCTGGGCTTTCCGAAGAATTGACGCTCGAACAACTAGCCAGTCTTGACACGGCATCGCCCCCTTCACGAGCCATCCACCCCGGCATGTCACAAAGCCAAGCTTGTGCGAATTGCCATGCCGCGGAACTACAGAATTTGCTGCGTGGCACACCGCATGATCTCGAACTGGCAACGCTCAAATCGCTAAGTGAAGCAAGCAAGGATCAGCATGATTTCAAGTTGACAGCAATTATGAAGTCCCCTGCGGAAGCACCTATTGACTGGCAGTCACGATCCTTCATTTGCAGTGACTGCCATCGCGAACATCAGGGTGCTCATGTGTCGCTAGCCGCGATGGACAACAATCGTTGCCAAGCGTGCCATCAACAAAAATTTGATAGCTTCGACACCAATCATGCTCAGTTTACGAACTATCCCGAGCGAAAAACCGGGAGTGTCGCGTTTAACCACCGTTCGCACCAATCGCAACACTTTTCAAAAGCTGGAGCAACCTTCGACTGCAGTCGCTGCCATCTTGAAGACCGGCGAGGTATGACAAGTCTCGTCCGCTCAACTAGCTTCGAAAAGGCATGCGCTTCGTGCCATCAAGACCCGCTTTCCGTCGCACTCGCCGACGGTGTTGTGTTATGGCAGTTGCCGAATATCAGTCGAGACGAACTATCCGCGGTATCAAACCACAAGTTCGAATGGCCTGACATGGCAAGTTATGTTACCGACCTACCTGTTCAACCGCTGATGCGTCAATTGGTGTCCGAGCAGCTAGCAACAGAAGATCAGGGAAACGCGTGGAAGCTGATCACAGAGTTGGCTGTCACGAAAAACCTGGGGGATTTGAACATCGCAAATCCAGACGAGAGGTTGTTAGTTGAACGAACAGCGCTTGCGGCCAAGGCCATATTGCTGGACATTGCAGTCAACGGGCAAGGCGCTTTAGAGAAGCGACTCATCCGTGGCTCGAAAGACGACCAAACCTCGGCTTATGAGTCGCGGATCGCTAAAAAATTAGTACAAGGCGTTCCTCCTGAGCTGTTTGATGCAGCATTTCGTCGCTGGTTTCTGACTAATTCCGCCCCAGTTGAATCGGTCAAGTCGCCTTCCATGCTACCGTCGCCGTTTGCACCACCCGACACCGAGTCGCTGTTGATAGAAACGCCACAACGTCAAACGTTCACAGCGTTTGAATCAAACAACGATGACTTGCTGGACGACACGGATGCTGAAGACTTTAACGCGCCGGGACTTGAGGAGAAACCGTCGTCAACTGAAATTGCGGTTGGCGATCAAACGACCTTTGACGCTCGTAAGCATTTGCAGCATGGCGGTTGGATGATTGATGAAAACCGTTTGGCAATTGTGTATGTCCCAAGCGGACATGCGGACCCGTGGATGCAAGCGTATGCCGAATGGCTGTCGTACCGTCGAGACAAATCAATTGTCGACACTGAGTTTTTGAATCAAGCCGACTCCATCGTGTCGCGTTGTGTTGAGTGTCATCTAACACCAAAGGTCCGCGAAAGTCATCCAAGCGATTTAGCCCCGCTCACCGCAGCGTGGCAGACTTTCGAAGTGAACCCCGCAGAAAAAAAGCTAACTCGTTTCGATCATCAGCCACATCTCAACTTGCCGCAACTGCAAGACTGCACATCTTGTCATGTACTAAACGACACACCACCAGTCGCAGGAGTCTTTGTCTCGTCACAGTTGTCGCCCGTGCAGAGTCGAAACGTGATCGATTCTCATAGCGATTTTGTGCATATGCAGAAATCAAATTGCGTCACATGTCACAACTCTCACTCAGGCGTACAATCTTGCACGATGTGTCATGACTATCACATCAACTCATCGCCAGCTGCAGTGACGCTAACGCTTCCATAAATCGCGGTCACATTTGGATTGCTGCTGAAATAAGTGGTGGTCCCATTCTCTAGCGCTTCTCAGGTGCCATTCCGCACGTCTTGGGCACACTTTACACCGACTCTAATATTTGCAAAGTCTGAGTACTTGTCCAGATGGAAACCGCTTTGGGATTCGGACGTACTTGCATAAGTTGCAGTTACCATTTAGAACAACTCGTTGCAAAATTTTTGAAGGCGTCGAGGAGGCGATATTTTATGTCGAGCGGTTCGGTTGAGCAGGAATCGGAGATTGCAATTTCGTCCAATTTTTCACCATGCATGCAGATTCTGGTCAATCCGATTCGATTACGGATTGTCCAACTGTTGATGAGTGGCTCTCAAAGTCTCGAGCAACTGGCGACGGAATGCGGCATCGAGCTGGAGCTTGTTTTGGAGCACGTTACTGCGATGAGGAAGCAGGGTTTCCTGGACGAAGACGTTGCCGGGCGGACATCGTCGTGGAAAATGACTCGAGCTCATCTGACTCGGATCCTCAAGTGCATCGAAGTCGGGTTGACGAATTCTGTGGTGGAAGGCTGAGCCATCCCGTTCTGGCGAACGCAGGTACGGAAACAGATGCAAGCGCATCGTAGCTGGCTTCGCCTAGAAGCCGGTCCTGCATTGGAAAGCTCTACTGTTTCGCCACGAGCACTGCTGGGCGAGCCAGCAGTGGCACCCGTTTTCCGGAATTTGCATCCAGGGGAAAAGCATCCTGATTCGCCCGCGTTCTGGCGAACGCAGCTAGCTGTTTCGCCACGATCACTGCTGGGCGAGCCAGCAGTGGCACACTTTTGAGAGAGCTTATACGAACGAAAAGCTGGCCCTCAAACCTCCGCCCAACACTCAAGCGCAGCTATGCGTTACGAACACAGCGATTGGTAATTTTGCCGACTTCGCTGATTTCGATTTCAACTACATCACCGTCTTGCAAGAATCTTGGCGGATTTCGCGCCATGCCAACTCCTGGCGGCGTTCCGGTGTAAATAACGTCGCCCGGGTCCAACGTCATCACTTGCGATATGTATGAAACTAATTTTGCGGGTCCGAAAATCATCTCTCGGGTGCTACCATCTTGCAAGACTTCGCCGTTGATCGTGCACCGCACGCTCAGATTGCAAGGATCAACAATTTCACTCGACCTTACAATCGCTGGTCCCAGAGGAGCGAATGTGTCAAACGACTTGCCTAAAAACCATTGCTTGCCCGGCTTTCCAGTCTGCCAATCTCGTGCCGAGACGTCGTGCCCAACGCTGTAACCAAATATTGCCTCCGCCGCAGCAAATTCGTCGATGTCCTTGACCCGCTTGCCAATAACGATCACCAATTCCGCTTCGTAGTCAACTTTATCACTGACGCGTGGCAGTACGATATGTTCGCCATCGCCAATCATCGACGTAGGCATCTTGCAAAAGACGATCGGCTCTTCTGGAATAGCCGCACCTGTCTCCTCAGCATGATCGCGATAATTCAGACCGATACATAGGATCTTCCCTACCTCGCTGAGCGGCGCAAGCACTTGCAAGGGCTCTTCGGAAATCCCCAGACGCTTGGACAGATATTCAATGCGGGATTCGTACGTGTACCAGTTGGTTATGACTTCGTTGGTGCTGGTTGGCAACGTAGGATCGGCGATCGTGATGTCTTGAATTCCCGAGCTCGTGAGCAGACCCCAGCCAATTGTTTTGTTCGGACGGCGAAATCGACAGATTTTCATTTTCGTTCTTTGCTATAACATGATGATTGGTCGCGCTGGAATGCATAGAATCGGTAGCGTTAGCGATATAAACGCTAGCACCGTTCGCCAGCTTCCTATCTTGCGTTGGTCGTTGCGGCTGGGCGGATGTCCAAGTCCGATAAACCATACCAAGATGAGCATTAAGATAAATACCGGCTGGTTACTGTAAATCAGATATGCAACGCTGCTGAAGTAAGCGGTTCGTGCCACCCACACCGAATTCTTCCCAAGCAAACCGAATACAACGTGCCCGCCATCCAGCTGGCTGATCGGCATCATGTTGATTCCAGTAACGAGTAAGCCTATCCATGCAGCCATCAACAGCGGTGACGCAGCAGATGCACTAAAACCGTCGGACACGCCAAACGTTTTCGTCTGCATAAAGTAATCTAGCAACTGCAACAGAAGGGGCTCACCAAATCGCAGACCATTGGTCACAGCAAATTCTGGTTGCGTCTGGTACTTCAGTCCAATGATGGCCAGCGGTATCGCAACGACTAAACCGGCCAACGGACCAGCAATTCCAATATCGAAAATCTGCCGTCGATCTGCGCTGCGGCCATCCATCATGATCAGCGCGCCGCACGTACCAAACGGATTGAACGGAAAGGGGATAAAGATCGGATAGGACGATTCAACACGATAGATGCGTGTCATCACGTAATGCCCCATCTCATGCGCTAACAAGATACCCAGCAGAGCGCCCGAAAAAATAAGGCCCGTCTGCCAGTTCGCGATCAAACATTGTCGTATGCTGATTGCCGACTCTTGCTCCCAAGCCGAGGCAATAATCGTTTCCGGAGCCCACGCTGTTACACCAGCCCAGAATGTTGAAAAAACGGTTAAGACGAACATCAACGTCGGAAAAAACCATCGCTGAGTTCGAGGCTTCTCGGGAGCGAAATCTTCGTCGATCGTGATTGTGGCAGGTCGCAACTCGCTAAAGATGCGTTCCGTCTCTAATCCGAGGGGGTCCAAACGATTTGACAAGTCCAAGCTCTTTCGTACGACCGTAACAGTTAATCCGTCCACATCCACCATGGACCCTACGTCGCCAGCCCTCTCAGGGATCGCGCCACGTTATCAGATGCTAACGCCCGTCGATTTTACGGTAATTGTTGCTCAGCGCTAATCGCATGCTCAACGTTCCCCTAAACTTCGTCAAAATTTCGCTGCTCCGAGTCCATTTGGATAGGCTCATCCTTGACGGTTGCGGGCTTTCCTACGCTCCGGGCATCAAAATGCCACCAGGAACGGCAAAATCGAGCAGCACTTCGCAACTGCTCACGATCCCAGAATCAGGGCCGAACGGACAAAGCTCCGCTCGGCCATCTTTCGCATTCTGCTTGATCGGTCCACAATAATGCTCCAGGATTGTGTCGCTGCTTGATCGACAGAACCATGTTGCCAGCCTTTCCGCCGTCAAACATGTTCAGGCCGTGCATAGTCCAGCGATTCAACAAAACACAACCGAAGAAGCTTCGAAGCGGCATTTCGCTTCCGGACAAGTCTCGAAACTGAAAACAAATATGAAACACTTAAACGCTTCAACCACCAGACGTCCAAACCTCAGGAAGCTCGGTACGTCCAGCTTGCTTGCCTTCAGTCTATTGGCTGGACAAGCCGCAGCGGAAGACTGGCCGCAGTTCAACGGTCCCGATCGAAACGGCCACCTTGATGAAAAGTATCAGCTGACCGAACTGCCCAAGTCAGGGCTTGTGAAGCTCTGGAGTACGCCGATTTCCGGCGGCTATTCGGGGCCTGCGGTAGCGGACGGCAAAGTCTTCGTATCCGACTTTGTGATTGAGTCGGGCGAGGTGACGAATAACCCAGGGGCTGCCGACAAACTGGTTGGTGCGGAACGATTGCTCTGCTTGGACGAATCAACCGGCAAAATTCTCTGGACGCACAGCGATAAACGCAGCATCGAAGTTTCCTTTGGCTCGGGCCCCCGCACCACTCCGACAATCGATGGCGGACTCGTCTATACCTTGGGCAGCGAAGGGCATTTGGAAGCGCTCGACATCTCGACTGGCAAATTGGTATGGGATGTTTCCCTCAAAGATCAATATGCTGCCAAGACACCGACGTGGGGATTTGCTTCTTCACCTTTGATTCATGGCGACCTCCTTTACACGCTGGCTGGAGGCGAGGGGAGCATTGTCGTTGCCCTCGATAAGCGAACTGGAAAGGAAGCCTGGAAGTCGGTGTCGGCGTCTGGGATCGGCTATTGCCCTCCGATGCTGATAACGATCGGCGACGATCAACTTTTGCTCGCCTGGGATGCAGAAAAGCTGAACTGCCTTGACCTCAAGAGCGGCCGCGTGTACTGGTCGGAACCGCTGTCGCCCAGTTACGAGATGGCGATCGCTCCGCCGCTTCAGAATGGCGATCGTTTGTACGTTAGCGGCATCGGCGAAATCGGTCGGATGTATCGCATCAAGCCAGACAATAGCGGACTCGAAACGCTGTGGACAGGAACCCCGAAAACCGCGGCCTACTTCTCCAATGCTGCTGGAATTTTCACTGACAATTTCATCGTCGGTAGCGATTGCGGTAGCGGTAATCTAATAGCGTTCAATGCCCTCGACGGCAAACGCTACTGGGAAACATTGAAGCCAACATCAGGCACCGAACGTCGCGCGAGTCACGGTACCGCCTTCACATTCAAAGGACCGAGCGACGTATACTACTTGTTCAGCGAAACTGGCGATCTGATCGTTGCAGAACTTACGCCGGAGAATTACAAAGAAGTCTCTCGTCAGCACTTGATCGACGCGACCAACAGTTGGCAAGGCCGTGAAGTCGTGTGGGCTTATCCGGCTTTCGCTAACAACACGATCTTCGTACGCAACGATAAAGAAATCGCTGCCTTCCGTTTCAAGTAATCCTCATTTCTCTCTTCTCAAATTAAGTACAAAGCATGACTCATCGCATTTCAGCCGCCTTTTCACTGGTTTTATTGACAGTTTCGACACTGGCAGCCCCCACTACATTGCTGGCTCAAGAAGCTTCTAAAAAAGCGACGACGCTCAAAGAGGCCGTCGGCGGTCGCTTTAAAATTGGAGTTGGTATCAGTGACGATATCGCTTTGCAAAAAGAAAACTGGCCACTTCTCAAGTCGCAATTTCAGATTATTACACCTGAGAATTGCATGAAGCCTCAAGGGGTGCAACCGACCGAAGGCAACTTTAACTTCGACAAGTGCGACGAGTTCGTCAACTTTGCCGTCGAGAATGAACTTGAGATCGTCGGGCATTGTTTAGTTTGGGCAAAGGATGATCGTACTTCAGAGTGGTGGATGAAGCACGGCGGCGAAGAGGTATCAGCGGAAAAACTACTGGAGCGAATGAAGACGCACATCGATACAGTAGCTGGTCGATACGCCGGCAAGATTGCGATGTGGGACGTTGTCAACGAAGCGTTGTCGGACGGCGAAGGCGATTACCTTCGTGATTCCATCTGGTCACGAAAGACAAATGAAGAGTTTATCGTCAAGGCGTTCCAGTATGCTAAGGCAGCTGCACCTGAGGCGCTCTTGATTTACAACGATTATAACTGCTTTCAGCCAGCGAAACGTGAGAAGCTAATTCGGCTGATCAAATCGCTTAAGGAACAAGGCGCGCCGGTCGAAGCTTTCGGATTCCAGGGGCATTTTGAACTCGATAAAATCGCGTTCGATGATATTGAAGCGACGATTGTCGAAATGCGTAAACTAGGTGTAAAGGTGGTCGTCTCGGAACTTGATATCGACGTCGTGTTGCGATCGAAGTGGTGGGCCGAAGATGGTAAGTATCGCGATGAACTAGCCAGCTATGACCCTTACAACGATGGTTGCCCCGAGGAGATTTCTCAACAACTGGCAGACCGCTATGCTCAGATGTTCGCCATGTTCGTCAAGCATGAAGATGTCATCGAAAGAGTATCGTTTTGGAACTTGCATGATGGCCAGAGTTGGTTGAATTATTTTCCGTGGGATCGCACGAATTATCCGTTGCTCTTTGATCGCCAACGCCAGCCCAAACCCGCCTTCGACGCCGTGATTAAGGTGCTGGAAAAGAAGTAGCGTTTCGCATTTTTCAATCGCATCGTAGCTGGCTTCGCCTAGAAGCCGGGGATGTGTTGGGACGCTTTACCGTTACGCCACGAGCATTGCTGTACAAGCCAGCAGTGGCACCCGTTTCAGGAAATGGACCGATTCAGGAAATGGACCCAGGTTCGACCGCATTGTGTTACTGAATCGCGGAGCGATGGCATATTCTAGCCTGGGGTGGAGCGAAATGAGCTGAAGGCGAGTTTACGCGGAACCCCAGGTATATCGCCCCAATGATTTCTGAGTCGCGGAGCGACGGCATATATATCCAGCGTCAGATCAACCTGAGGCCACCGGCGGTTTAACCTTCTGCCGTCGCTCCGCGACTCAAATGCATCTCTTGTATCCCGACCTGGGACTCACGTCCCAGGCTATCGTCTGTCATTGCTCCGCAATTCGGAGATACAAGCGCATCGTAGCTGGCTTCGCCTAGAAGCCGGATATGTGTTGGGACGCTTTGCCCTTACGCCACGAGCACTGCTGGGCAAGCCAGCAGTGGCACCCATTTTCAGAAGTCGGCCCAACATCACTGCTCGGCAAGCCTTGCAGCGGCACTCTTTTCGGAAACGAACTATCTGCGGTACGGATATTCAAATTGCGGTTTTCTGTTACGATTACCGACCAAATTAGGCGAAAGCAGGAACTTAACCGCTTCTTGGAATCATTGGATCGCGGCATTTGTTGAGCCGCTCACGTGTGAATATTATTTCGATGGAATCGATGGAAAAAACAAAAGTTGCGATCGTTGGTATGGGAACGGTCGGAACAGGAGTGGCCAAACTGTTGCTCGACCACGGCGATCGGACTGCTCGGCATGCTGGTCGCGTTCTTTGGCTGGAAAAAGCCATCGTTTCGGATCTGTCCAAACCACGCGAAATCGACTTGCCGGCTGGCATTTTGACCGACGACTTGCAAGAAATCCTACGAGATCCTGAGATAAAAGTCGTCGCACACCTCGTCGGAGGGCTTGAACCGGCCCGCACGATCACGCTGCAGCTGCTGGAAGCCGGCAAAGATGTCGTGACGGCCAACAAAGCTATGCTGGCCGAATTCGGCCCGGAACTGTTCGACAAAGCCCGGCAGTTGGGGCGTTCGATTGCCTTTGAAGCAAGCGTCGGCGGCGGAATTCCTGTAATCGCCAACATCAGCCAGTGCTTCTCCGCAAATCAGATTACATCGTTGGACGGAATTCTGAACGGCACCAGCAACTTTATCATCTGGCAAATGGAAGAAGCGGGTTTGCCTTACGAAGAAGTCGTCGCCGAAGCACAACGCTTGGGATACGCCGAAGCGGATCCGACTATGGATGTAGACGGCAGCGATGCAGCTCAGAAGCTAGCGATCCTCGCCCACCTCGCTTTTGGATCCCGAACTCACTGGAAAGATATACCTCGGCAAGGCCTCGAGGCGTTCGAGCTGTCCGATATCCAGTATGCGCACTCGCTAGGCTATCGAATTCGCCTGATCGCGTCAGCGGAACTTACCGAAGAGGGCCTCAAGCTGTGCGTCGCTCCGACTCTGGTGCGCATCGGTCGCCAATTGGCAGAAGTTCGAGGGCCTTACAACGCTGTTTCAATTATTGGTGATGCTGTCGGAGATATTTTCTTACACGGCCAAGGCGCGGGGCAGATGCCAACGGCGTCAGCGGTCGTTGCCGACATGATCGACACGGCTGTGGGACGTACTGGAATCACTTTCAAGACGTTGGAACTGTGGAGCAATCGACCTTCGAAAGTCGCATTAATCCCGCATGAAAAGACGACTTGCCGTTACTATTTACGATTCTCGGTCAACGATAAACCGGGTGTGCTGGCACAGATCACAGGTATCTTGGGCAAGCAAGGAATATCAATCGCGTCGGTGATTCAGCATGAGCCCAATAACAACTCGGGTGAAGCGATCGTTCCGCTAGTAATCATGACGCATGAAGTCAGCGAAGGTGCTACGGCGGAAGCGGTCAAGCAGATCTGCGACTTGCCGGCGGTAACCGGACCGGCCATCAAACTGCGAGTTCGCAGCAAATCATAACACACTGTTGATTTCGAGCGTTCCGCAACTTTGGTACGCTTGGTCGACTTTTCGCACGATAACAACTGATCATTAAACATGGCAACAAAATACGCGATCATTATACCTGATGGTTGTGCCGACGAACCGCAAGCGGAACTGCAAGGCAAAACGCCTCTGCAAGCGGCTCGCATACCTGCAATGGATTCAATCGCACGAGCAGGCGTCGTCGGGAACACCAATAACGTCCCTCCGCAGTTTACCCCTGGCAGCGAAGTTGCCAACATGTCGCTGATGGGTTACGATCCGCATCAGTTCTTTACCGGTCGAGCTCCGATTGAAGCAGCGGCGCAGGGCATTGAGCTCGGCCCACACGATTGGGCTGTACGCTGCAATATCGTGACCATCATGAATCAGATCATGATCGATTTTACTGCGGACCATATTTCCACGGCCGATGCGACTGAATTGCTAAAGCTTGCGCAGGAGCAACTCGCAACGCCGGAAATTCAGTTCGTGCCCGGTGTCAGCTATCGCAATTTGATGCTCTACCGTCCGACCTCCGGTGATGCTCCGTTTTCGAAAGATACTCGCACGACAGCGCCACATGACTTAACCGACCTAAGCGTTACGGATGACTATCCGCGTGGTCCTGGCAGCGATCTGCTGACCGACCTGATGCACCGGAGTGTTGAGCTTTTCAAGGACCATCCGCTGAACCAACAGCGATCCAATGATGGCCGGTCGCTTGCTACCAATTTATGGTTGTGGGGCTTGGGACGAACGCCTTCGCTCCAGAACTACCATGAACGGTTCGGGCTTTCCGGCGCAATGGTCACCGCAGTCGACTTGTTGCGTGGACTGGCCGCGCTGATCGGTTGGGACCGGATCGAAGTCCCCGGTGCAACAGGCTATCTGGATACGAATTATGCTGGGAAAGGACAAGCGGGCGTTGCGGCGCTCGACAAATACGACGTCGTCTGTGTTCACATTGAAGCGACCGATGAAGCGAGTCACGAGGGACGTGGCGATGAAAAGATCAAAGCGCTGGAATCGATTGACCAGCATATTGTTCAGCCGATCTACGAAAAATTAAAATCGTTTCCTGACTATAGAATCTGGGTTTTGCCGGATCACCCAACTTACGTTCGAACCAAGAAACACGAGCATGGCTTCGTGCCATTTGCGATGGCAGGAACGGGCATCAAGCCGGACCAAGCCACGGAATACAATGAAGTGGAATCTGCAAAATCAGAATTACATTTAGACGCAGGTTGGGAGCTGATGGAAAAATTCGTTGGCTCTACCTTTTAGTCGTCAGGAATTTTAGTCAATTACAGAAGTGACGGTAGCTGCGTTCGCCTAGAACGCGGGGCACGCAAAGTTGATCAAGGCATCCGTCGTTTATGCTGCTGGTAGAGGCAGCTACGGAAGCATACTTACGCACAAGAAGTTTACACTCAAGGATTAAGCTTTAGGTCCGACATCCGGTCGGCGAACTGGAAACAAACATGGCGATACTGGTACAGAAATTTGGCGGTTCAAGCGTTGCGACTCCTGAAAAAATTATGGCAGCCGCGCGTAAAGCGATCCGAGCGCAACAAGATGGTTATCAAGTTGTCGTCGTCGTCAGTGCGATGGGCGACAACACCGACAATTTGATCGAGCTTGCACAGCAGATCAATTTGGAACCATCCGCGAGAGAAATGGACATGCTACTGTCGACTGGCGAACAAGTTAGCGTCGCCTTGATGGCCATGGCCGTACAACGTTTTGGGCACGAGGCCGTGTCGCTGACGGGTGGACAGATCGGCATTCGCACTGACAGTTCCTTTAGCAAAGCGCGCATACGTTCGATTTCAACGGATCGAATCAAGAAGCTACTTGATCAAGGCAACATCGTGATTGCCGCTGGGTTTCAGGGGATTGATGAAGATTTGAACATTACGACGCTTGGACGTGGCGGCAGCGATACTACGGCCGTTGCTTTGGCTGCCGTGCTTGAAGCGAGCGCTTGTGAGATTTTTACTGACGTCGATGGCGTTTACACAACTGACCCTCGGATCCTACCAGAGGCTAGGCAGGTTTCCCAAATCAGCTACGACGAAATGCTGGAATTGGCGAGCTTAGGTGCTGGCGTAATGCATAATCGTTCGATCGAGTTTGCTAAGAAGTTCGACGTCCCAATCCGTGTTCGCAGCAGTTTCTCCGATGCGCCGGGCACCATGATTGTCGCGAGCAGCGAATCGGAAACTGCGCCCGTGTGCGGAGCAGCTTTGACACGCAACGAAGCTCGACTGACGATTCAGCGAGTTGCCGATCGACCAGGGACCAGCTTCCAGATTTTCAAACGACTGGCTGATCGCAAAATCGATGTCGATATGATCGTGCAAAACGTCGGCTCGGATGGCACCGCGAATATATCGTTTACCGTTCCTGAAGGAGAACTGAAGCAGACGCTGAAGGCTCTGGAAGAAGCAAAAGCCACAGTGGGTGCGGCGGGGATCAGTGTCGACAAGAGTGTTGCGAAAGTTTCCGTCGTTGGCTTGGGGATGTCGGAGCAAACCGGGATTGCCCACAAAATGTTCAGCTCGCTAGCCGAAGCCGGCGTGAACCTGCAAATGATTTCGACCAGCGAGATCAAGATCAGTGTTTTGGTCGACCGTGCGTCGGCCGAAAACGCGTTGCGTGCAGTGCATCAAGCCTTCGGACTTGCCAAAGCACCTGCCGACGCAAAAATTTGGGCCGAAACGGAACTTCGCGGGCATGCCGCAACTTCCCCTGAGCAAGTGTTGGAACGCCTGCAAAGCTCCGACATGGAACGGCTTACGCTCAGCGACATTGCCCTCGTCGAACAGCAGTCTCGAATCACGCTTGAAGGAGTCGCCGACCGTCCAGGAGTCGCGGCGGAGATCTTTGAAACGGTGGGCCGCAATGGCGTTTTCGTTGATATGATCGTGCAAAGTTACGACGGCGAAGCCGAAACAAATAGTATCAGCTTTACTATTCCACGAGAACAGTATGAAAGTTGCTTGAAGATTCTCGGAACGATCCAATCAAGCGTTGGCACGGTGGCGTCTAGCAAAGATATTGCGAAACTTAGTGTCAGTGGCATTGGTTTACGAAGTCATACGAGTGTTGCGATCAACATGTTTGAGGCGTTGGCGGATCGGGGAATAAACGTTCAAATGATCAATACCAGCGAGCTGCGCGTGAATGCCGTTGTGGCAGGAGGCGACGGCAAAGCCGGGTTGCAGGCCTTGAATGATAAATTTCGCGGGCTGAATCAGATTTAGAGGCCGAAATACAAAGATTCCCTGGAAAGAGCTGGTTTCGACCGGCTTGAAACAGCGCCGTATGATAGTTTTGTATTTCGAGGACGGCACCATTTTTGGCTAAAATCAGGATTCCCTGACTGCGATACATTACCAAAGGACTACGCGCAGGAAAAAATCGTAGATAATTGGACCAATGGACTGACAAACGTAACCTTTTCAACCGTTGTCGACTGTCAAACTAAATGGCTAAGATCAGCATCCAAGTGCTTCAAGGGGCGGACCGCGGAAAGACTTTCTCCGAGCTCCATACGCCGATCACCGTCGGACGGGAGGAAGGTAATTCGGTCCAATTGAACGATGAACGCATCAGTCGCTTTCATGTCAAAATTCAGGAGGACAACGAGCGTTTAGTGCTGACTGATCTCGATAGCACCAACGGCACGCAAGTAAACGGCCAAGACTGCCAGTTGCGAATCCTCCGCGTGGGCGACATCGTCGCAGTTGGAAGATCGGTACTGCTGATCGGTTCGAAAGAGGAAATCGCCGATCATGTCGAATCATTGACGGCTACGGACGAAGGCACCGATCACGACGGCGTCGAGCACGATTTCGAATTGGCAAGCGATGTGATGGCCATTTCGGAGCAGATCCGTTCTTCCCGTGAGCAATACTTGGTACCCGAACGCCTGACGCCGTGCCAAGCCGCTCAGTTGGCTGAGCTGCTGGAAAATATCGGCCAGCAGCTTAATACGGTGATTGGAGCAAGCCGTGTGTCGGAGGAGAAGGAAAGTGTACTAATCAAGCAGGGTCAGTGGCAAATGCTGTTGGACTTGAGTGCTAACCTTGCGACCGTCGTCCGTGGCATCGGCGACCCACATTCGGCGTAGATCGTTGATAAAAAGCGTGCCACTGCTAGCTTGTCCAGCAGTGCTCGTGGCCCTCTCCCCGTAGCTGCGTTCGCCTAGAACGCGGAAATCTCGTAGCTGCGTTCGCCAGAACGCGGTTGAACCGGGGTGCGTGTCCCGTAATCGGTGCGTTACTTAAAAAGCAAGAAATGACTTCCTGAATCGGGTGCCACAGCTGGCTTGTCCAGCAGTGCTCATGGCGAAACAGCAAACCTTTCCAATACATCCCCGACTTCTAGGCGAAGCCAGCTACGATGCGCTTGGCTTGCGCGTGCTTCCGCCTGAAGGCGGTACTACGAACAGATTCCTGAAAAGGGTGCCACTGCTGGCTTGCCCAGCAGTGCTCGTGGCGAAACAGCACAGCTCCACACGACGTCCCCCGGCTTCTAGACGAAGCCAGCTACAATGCAACGGGCTAATCGACCAACCAAATACCAGTTCCAGCTTGATTTATCAGCCATTTAGCCAAGTTTCTGTCGACACGGCACCTGTGAAAGTTCATAATCGACCTGTCTTTGGTCGGACGAATCCCCTCTTACACAGCCCATTTTTGCTGATCAATCGGCGTTATGAACAATCCACCCAAAGAGCGATTCCAGGCGTTTACTCTAGTTGAACTCCTTGTTGTACTTGCCATCATCGGCATCTTAGCTTGTTTAACGTTGCCAGCGGTCAGCCAAGCTCGAGAAGCGGCGAGAGCTGCGAAATGCAAAAGCAATCTGCATCAGATTGAGCTTGCGACCGACATGTTTCATGACACCTTCAATGCTTACCCACCAGCTCGCTATCAACCGCGTCCCGATAGCCCGCCAGAGATGGCTTGCGGTGGTTCTGAGTCGACTTGGTTGGCACGCATCCTACCGTACCTCGACAATGTTGCGGCTGCCAAGATGTGGGACCATTCGGCACCGTACAGTACGCAGAGCGAGTTGGCGAGAGTTATTGCGACCGATATATATCGCTGTCCGTCACGACGTTCAAGCGGCCAAAACTTTGGTCGAGGGTATGTCATCGCCGCCAAAATGGAATGGGTCATCTTGCCGTGCGGTTGTCGAGTCCGGCAGCCCGGCAGCAGCACCGTTGTTGCCTCCGGTGCAGTGGGTGACTATGGCGGCAATCATGGAGATCTTTCTCCAGGAGCCTACGGTCTACCTACCGATTTTTATTACGGCGGCAACGGCAACGGCATTATCGTGACCAGTCACGCAGAATGTGTCGATGGCTTGCCGGTCGACTGGACCGATCGCGTCACCCGCGCCTCTGTCACTGATGGGCTCAGCAACACGATCATGTTGGGGGAGATGCATGCAACCTTAGGCAAATTGACACAGTCGCCCTTTGACGCGTTTATCTATAACGGCGAAGAGTTCCAGAATTCGACTCGAGTTGGCGGACCTACCGTCCCGATCGTGCAAGATATTCGGGATGAATCTAATGGACTTGTATCATGGGGCAGCTGGCATGTAGGACTTTGTCATTTCGCATTTGCCGACGGTAGCATTCGGTCTGTTTCGAACACGATCGATACCGATGTCCTTGGTGAACTTTGCAATCGTCGCGACGGAAGAGTATCGATCCGAAGTGAGTAGTCTATCGAAACTTCTCTTCCTGGCACTCCTTTGTGTGTTAGGTGCAACGGGCTGCTCACGAGCCTCCAGGGCCTATCCAGTTCAAGGAACGGTGGCTTTCCCCGACGGAAAGCCGGTTCATGTTGGCACGATAGAACTGCGTTCGCGTACACAACCAGTTCAGGCGCGAGGGCAGATTGAGACCGATGGCACCTTTACGCTCACCACTTATGAAACTGGTGATGGGGCGATCGAAGGGCTGCATGACTGTGTGATTGTGCAAATGGTGATGGTCGAAGAATTGCCAAGCCATAAGCCAAGCGGATATGGTTTGATCGATCCCAAGTACGCATCGTACAAAACTTCCGGCTTGGAGGTTTCGATCAACGCGAAAGAGCAAAACCAAGTCAACTTAGTCGTCGAACGAATGCGTGACTTCCGCGGTCGCATCAGTGACATCCACGACCACAAACCGGACAACTGAGTTGCTATAGACTGGTGGACCAAACTCAACGGAAACCGGCGCCTCGCTCGTGACTGCGAATCGAGAGGCGCGGTGTAAGAGCGGAGGTAGGAAGAATATGCCTATGATCAATGACAGTTGAATCAACTCTCCGCCGTGTCAGCGCTGAGATTGCCGAAGGCCGTTTATGGAGGGGCAAAGAGATTCTTTCCTCGAGTCTTTCAACCTATGGTTACTCGCGTGAAATCTTTTTTGAGTACGCAAGCTTGCTGATGAAGATGGGTGACGAATTCGAAGCGGGCAAGTTTTTCTTGCTGTCGGTAGATGATCCAGATTCTACACAAGAGCGTGTCATGACGCTGTTTCTTCAAAGGTTCCAACGCGATACCTGGCAGCAACTGCTTTCACGCTTTCCGAGATCCGCGCGCATTGACAGTCGAGAAGGCTACCCCATGTTTCTGCGCAACCAACTGGTACTTCTTCAGATGCCAGAAGCGTTTTTGAAGGAACCAAAATCCGCGAAACCGTTAGGCAGATACATGCGGCTACTGCCAATGGGCTGTATTGTCGTAGTTACTGCAATTGCGATATGTTCGATAGTTGGCGGTTACACGATCCTTAAGTGGCTAATTGGCTGACAGAAAACGCCATTTATATCGTTCGCTTACGATTTCTATTAGATAAGGATGTTGGTTCGCGTGGAAAAAAAGAAGCAACAATGCGTCATTCTACTGATGGCCATAACGCTGGCATTGACCAGTTGGGGATTACTGGGACAGTGCTACCGAGTTGCAATTGAGAATCTTAAGCTGGGAGATTTCCCCTGGTATGGACGTCTGTTAGTTCCAATGACAACCCTTAGCGGAATTACTGGAACGGCTATTGCCATACTTGGTTATCGTTTGTTAGCTCCCCTCGAGCGTTCATCCAGAAGCGGTTCGCGATTTCTCTTGGCCGGATTGTTCGCGGTTGCGCCGACGGTTATCATAATTCTAATGCGTTTAACATAGCTGCATATTTCCCAAGTGATTTTAACAGCCTCTTACGACCTTCGTCCAATTGGGAAGACAGTCATTCTCGGCGTTGTTCATACAGTTGCATTCATTTTCTCATTCTTGATTTTGGGATGTGTTATTGGGACAGTGATGGGTTTCGCATTTTGTACTTACCTTGATGCTACGATGGTGGACTTTGAACATTACAATCAAACCGTACTTTTGTGCAGCATCACTGGCTTACTCGGCGGCTTTATTGCATCGCTGGTCCTGCTGTTTTTTCGCTGGCTAAGGGGTGCAGTGCGTGCTTGAGTCTTTTTTCTGAACTCCTTAGACTTAACCGACCAATGCCGGCAAGCCAGAAGATTGTTACTCGAGCGTACGGCAGTTCACGGAGATTCTGGTACATGCAAACTCTGCTCATGATCGTGTTGGTGGCCACTGCGATATTGGTTGCTCTTTTTGATATGCGTGAGTTATTTGTTTTTTGGTATTCGGAGACGTTGCCCCCAGTGAACTCTCAAGCCATATCACTTGTATTACTTGAATTGATCCTTTGTATCTTCACCGCATTTGTTGTAAGCTTTCGGCTCTACTTGCATCGTTAAATGGCGGGAGACTTCTTATGGCTAATGGCACGCGCCAGAGTAAAATTGCGAGTTACTACATACTCAAGTCATTTCGAAGATCGCTTCAGCGTCGTAAAGAGACTCTGATATGTGGGGTGAGCTCTGCTGTAAAACTCATTAAGAACCGGAGAATGCGACTACAAACGACGAGTGCGCAGCTCCTTATCGCAACGACCGTAATATCGTTTGGAATTGCTGTTCCGACGAACAAAGCGAAACAGATACTGAATACCTGCTCAGATGATCAAAATGGATGCCCAATTGATCTACTCTCGCAGGAGACAGGGGATGCAGTTCAAGAATATTGTGCGCGTAGGCAAATTGTTCCGCTTGAGTCTGCGAGAGTAACGGCTAAGCTTGAGGCATGGACGTTTTCTGATGGCGTTCTTCTACGGCGTAGAGTTACTTTGCAGCCAAGGGGTTCATGGCATCGGACAATGGATGGGACAACCCCTTTTATTGGGGCAGTTGTTCCTCGTTTGAGGTTGGAAACAACTCCATTCGGTGTGAAAATTCTTAATCCATAGTACATCGTTAATGAAACACCCTGGAGCGCCAGCGATTGATTGCCCAGAACGTTCTGATAGCGTTTTCAAATTTTTTTGTGATTCACAACTACACAGGAGTGTTTAACTTCGATTACAAAAGGCTAGCCAAAGCGATTGCGATTCGCGATCAAAGTTACAAATTGCTGATGTGGATTGCCGACGCAGTTGACAGAGGTGTAATTCAACCCTCTCGAGTTGCACATCATTCCGGTGGTCCCAACGCAGCGGCAGAATGGATTCGTTCCAACTACCTGCATATCCGAGAAGACCTTCGACCGCCGCAAGACGAAATCGACGAATTTGCTGCGTTCTTTAGTACTTACTTGACCTCATCTTTTGACGTAATCGAAAAACCGGGTACGAAGGGCGAAGGGCGGACGTACTCTTCATGTTGTTGCTGCGTTTGTGCGCGAATCGTCAATGCCCCGCATCTGCAGGCCAAAAAGATCTTCACACGAGATAAACGACGAGCTGATCTTCTGATGGTCGAGTGCTTATTAGAACTCGCACGAAAGAATAAGCTTGAGATCAGTGAACACTTTGCAGAAGGCCTCCTAACGAGTCAGTGGACCCGTCGCAGTTCTGCCTACCTCGCCTACGGACACTGGCTGATAAAGCGCCTTGATGGCGAATCGGATGGACCAGCTATTCTTGCCCTTTGGCGCATGATCGCTTGGGATCCGCGCGGTGGAATGCGCCGCGGTTTCCAGCTGAGAATCGCTGACTTTAAGACCGCTGAACGCGAACTGCTTGCGCTAATTCGGAACACTATACACTAAATGAATGGTTTCGGACGAACCCCGGCGGACTCTGCATGAGCAAGCAATTTCGTGAATTAGAGCCTGGCAAGTGCTGACAAGAAGTCGATGTCCATAGTGATCATTTGCGATGCAACAATATCCGGGCTAGAAATGTGATATCATCAAGTACGACACCGACTGTTGTTCGTTTATTCCAATCGACTGACGAGGAGATGTATGATGATCGTAAACCGTCACTGGTATTTGCGTTTTGTAGTCACTTTCGTGATGCTTTCTGTATGCTAGATGGCTTTCGCTCAGGAAACTGATCCAACTTCACAGCCGGTGGAAAGTCAGTGGTTGCCCTTGCGAGCGATGCCGGTGGTTGTCGTCGCCAAAATGAATGCAGATTCAGAGGTAGTTGATATACTTCATCCAGTTGAAGAATCTGGTGTCGAGACGGTTGAGTACACCGTACAAGTTCCCGTGATTGCAAATGGAAAAACAACTTATCGTGCTGAAAGTCGCACTCGCACAATACCTAAAACTTACACGAAGCTGGAGCAGAGGCAAATACCGCTGACTGCTGATATGGCTTTCGAAATTGGTGGACAGAGAATCTCAACGGACGACTTAAAAAAGCGACTCAAGGAACCGACGCACGTGCTCTTTGGCGAAATGCCAGACAAATACGCAATTTCGGTTTTGAAAGATGACCTGATCGTGATTATCGATAAATCCATTCCGAAGGCAGCTCCACCCGCAAATCGCAACTCCGGCACCCCTTGAAATCTGCTCTAATGCAGGAGGTTTCTTGCGGCTGCTTTTGCATATTTCAACGCATCTTGCAACCGCATCCATCTATCTTTTATCCAGGGAGTACATCGAATTGGTTGACAACTCATTGGGTGAAGCAGAATTCTACAGACGCGAAGATTATGCAGGTTTCGGGACTCGGTTGCTTGTGCTGGTTATCGATTCTTGTTTACTACTCTTACTTGGGATAGCACTGTGGATGCCGTTTGCTTTTTTGTTGATGGCAGAAGTGATTGCCTTCGATCCGAGCGGCTACTATTTCGTGATCTATCTTCTTGCCATTTGGATCTATCTTGCCCCACTCAAACGGTCTAGTTTTGGTACGATTGGATTCATGCTTTTCAACGTCAAGCTTGTTTCGGTCAAAGGTGGTCGGCCATCTCTGCTGAACATGACTATGCGCATGGTTATGTGGCTGTTTGGGCCATTCAATCTTGTTCTAGACCTCCTCTGGCTTGGGGCAGATACCGAAAGTCAGTCATTGCGGGACTGCTACCTTGGCACTTACCTGATCAAAAAAGATGCACAACCGATTGGCCGCGGAGCCCTACACCTAACACGTTATAACGCGATGGGATTTGCACTCGCATATCCCCGCGTGTGCCGACCGCAAGAGGTCGTTTAACAACATATTGTCCATTGTAGTGGGAACATGCCGCCTTAGATACTTTTCATACTAGTAATGATCCTGGTTACCAGGCTCTGCCTGGTGACCGGCTGCACGGCAGGCTCTGCCTGCACGATTTGGTCAACCGTAAAGTCGGAGGCAGAGCCTCCAAGACAGCGCGTTCCCAGGCAGAGCCTGGGAACGAGAGTAATCTCGATACCGAATCGCAACGATTCAGCAAATAGGATCAACAAGCATACGACTTGCAGGCCTATGAAAATTCACGTCGGTTCTCTGTTAACGTTTGCATTTTTCATCATTTACCACTACGTGCTTGGTGAAACGCCACTGACCATCATCATGATCCTTTCGTACTTGCTTGCATGGTGCCTAACATCTGTCTGGATTGTTTATCAAGTCAGTAAGGCTTCTGGAAAATCGATATCTTCAAATTCCGGTCGATATTGGGCTACGTTTTTCGTAGGCTTCTTAGCAATCATTCTGATCGGCGAGCGACTTCTACCGAAGATAAATCTTTACGCTAGCATCGCGCTCTTTTTGACTGCCGTTACAGTTTCGCAGGTTGCCGCCATACTATTATTTGGAATACAATCAAGTTCGCGTGAAGGCGACTTCCCTAAATCCCAGATGCCTTGAATTTCGGCGCGGAATCCGATACAGCAACAATTTCTTTATAAGAGTAGTACGATGAAAACTTCTTTTTTTGTGTTGGCAACAGCGTTTGCGATTGGGGCGATTGCTGGATCACTTTTGCGACTTGGTGTCATCGAGATCGCCATTGTTTGGGCGTTGCTCATAGGAGGATACTTTGGAGTACGGTCGTTGCGTTCGTCTGGAAAGTCTGCCATCGCCCAGTGAGCGTGAAAGTCGACATGGCTAACCATGTGGAATTTTAAACCGCGCGTATTTCTGTGTTTCGCCAATTCCAATTCCATGTTTGAAAGGGGCAGTAGTCGGTGAAACATGGGAATGCTGTATCACAAGTTTTGCCCCACGTGCGACTATAACTCTGCGGCGAGAGTAACATTCGACGGTTTCGTTGGCTCGGCAATTTCGCAGGCCCCGGTTGGAGGTGAGATCATTGCTGTCGGACATATGGCCTATATCACGGATAATGGCACTTTGGTCACTCTTCCACATCCAACAGAATCGGAGGCGTTGAGTGCCGCCGGTGTAACTTGGACCGAGGCAGTTCTCAGCGGCCGCTTGCTGTTCATTCACAAACTCATCTGTTCTGATTGCGGCGGAGACAACGCGACAGCTTCTTTCTGTTCGGCAGGCACGGGTTGTTTTACTGGTCTAGGTCTGGGGATTGTCGCGGTTGCTTGCAATATAAGCCTTTTCCATTTTCATCCAGTTCTCGAACTTCTCTTCGTTATGGTGGCGTTGTTTATGCCTGGCTTGATCTTCGAATACTACCTGCGAATTCGTTTCGGAAAGAATGCTTTACCTTTCCAAGCCACAAGTTGCTCACAATGCGGTAGCAATCATCTAGTTAAAGTATCGTCTGCCAGGAAGCGTCGATTTCCTTGCTATCGTTGCAAAGAAAAGTCGCTGACTCTTCGCATTGCAGGAAAGTCATAACGCAATCCTATGTCTTGCAAACGCCAGAGCATACAATGAAGGTACCTGATGCCTGCTAATCAACATGGCGTAGAAATCCAGCACACTAATTGACTTGAGTTGTACTATATTTTCTTTGCATAAGTGACCGTTAGCTGCGAGCGACATAACAATGACAGCGACACCACACGACAGACTCGTCTCATCAGTTGCAGGACTTCCCGACTTCATCGACCTTGTGAATGCGACAATACTGCCTATTGGCCTAGCCGAAACAGCATTGGAAGACAACAGGTCTGCGCTTGAGGAAGCCAGAAGTGTCTTAGGACCGGAGTGCGTAGTACCGGTTCGAAATGAAATATCGTACTTCTCTGAGTGTTACGCTCAAAGTTCGGATTTTAGAAAGCTTGCCCGCGCGTTTTACGTTGAAGCTCGAATCGCTACGGCACATGAGAATTTTGGCGAAGTCGCGCGTATTGGACTAGAGCTTTTCGAATTGTCTAATGCAACTCGTCGCGGCGGACTGCTGATCAACAGTCTCGTTAGCATATCCATTTCGCGGATGGCCATTGATGCACTACGCGTTATTCGGACTAAATTCGATGGAGCTACCCGTCGCCGTATAATTGCAGAACTTTGTCGGCTCGACTTAGAACGTGAATCGTTCGACGACATAGCGGCGAGGGATAGAGAATGGGAAGCTTCGACAAATGAGACAGAAAACGAACCGTACAATTTTACTTCGCAGGAGCTTTCTTCCTGGGAAGAGTGTGGTTTGTCGGAAACTGAGCAGAGTCGGCTCCTGGAATCGCTCCAGCAGATTGCAGATCTTCCTGATGTGGAGCAACAAAATATGCAGCGAGACCAAGACTATCGTGTTGTTGCGTTGATGCGTTTGTTAGCAGTCGACCTAGCATTGCGAGACCACTACGAAGCCTTCGGTGCATATCCGGAAAACCTTTCGAAGGTGTTAACTGGTCCATACTGCAGGCTGCTCTGTGATCCGTATACGACCCAATCGTTTCACTATCACTCATTGCGCAGAAGGGCTTTTCGACTGTACAGTACCGGCCGCAAGCATCCGGATTGTTTCGACCGCTTTGGCCGTCGGGAAAATGTCGATAGTAGCTGCTATAACATTTGCTTGGATGGAGACGATTTTCCCACTTCGGCGACTAGCTCTGGCTTGTGGCGACAGATCGTCTCAAAGATTTGGCGGGGCTGTCGCAGCCTCAGATCCTGGGTTAGCAACAGCGGCTCGTCTTGACTGATTCATGTTGCTCTGGATTTCGACAACGATATTATGAGAGTACGATGGCATGGTCCTGTTTTATTGGGGCATTCGCAAAGCGCAGGTCGAAACCGCTAGATTAATTTTCGAAGCCAATTGATGGACACAATCACACCAGAAAGACATCGCCTCACGCTGTTCAGCCTTCTGGCATTGAATGCAGGCGTAGCTGTGGCTCTGGTTGTTGCGCGCGGGATCTCGCAGCTTCGCTTTCCAGCAGACTCGATCTATTACAATCTTGACCATGTGAAGGTTGGTGGAGTCGATCTGCTGATTGCTGCAGTATACGGCGTCTGCGTTACGACATTTCTGTTTGCCTGGAAGTCTGGGAATTTATGGCAAAGCCCGGGAAAGACGTTGTCGTTCCTGTTTGCAACGATGTGCGTGCTCAATTGGACGCTCGACTTTATTGCCGCACTTGTGACAAGCTATCAATTGCAAACAACACTGCCACCTGGTGTGCAGGACTCGCGCGGTTACGTCGGGGGCATTTGGTATCAAAACTTGTCCGCTTCGATCGGTTACGTCGTTGCTGTGCCCCTTTTGGTAGGAGTAATCTATAAAGCGAGGTATCAGCACTTTACTTGGCAAATCGCCTGGATCGGCTTTCTGCTTTTCGCCATCAGTATGGTGGGAACTATACACTTCAATTTTTATCCGCACTTTCCGATTTGGATCAACCACTGGTATTTTGAGATGGCGATCGGGATTCCGATACTGTCGCTCGCAATTGCGTTAGTGGTCGCGTTATTACGTCGAGAACCTTTAGATTGGTGGACGGTTGTAACCGCACCTTTGATCGTTTGTGTGTGGTGCATTGGATTGGTGCTGAAGGCAGCTGCGTTGTAGGCTGAGACATCCGCTGGGACCACCTGCAAAGAGCAGCCAAATTTTGTCCTCATTGTCGGATTCGTACTGACACACTTTTAAATGAATGAACAATTTCGCAAATGCTTCCTCAGCAACGTAAGGTTTGCCGCATGCCACTTGAGCGACTTTGGGACGACGGCGGGGAAGTTAACGCATCACGCAGTTGCGACTTAGGCATTTCGGATATCAAAAAGTTACTTCGCCGTGGTCGCGTTCAGTTCGTTGTCGCAACTGTTGGCGCACCACTAAAATGGATTCCTGAGCAAGAGACATTTGAATTTTGGGCTAATGAGGCAAAGCTGCACGTTGCTGCACCGGAGCTGGAAGGGTTCCACCTGGAAGATTTCCCTGAAGAATATGCTTATTGCGCGTCTCTGTGGCTTCAGGATCGAGACACTTCAATCGTCTTGTTGGAGATGCATCATTGAAGCCAGCGTCGCATCAGTCACATGTGAAAACAAGAGGCCAAGTAGTCGTCGCCAACAAAACATGTTAGAAATCTCAGATTGAACTTGCGAGGGCGCGGGCCGTTAATCTTACAAGGAACTGAGGAAGAGGATGAAGTTGAACAAGGGCACAAAATGGGGGCTTGGTATTGGGATTCTTGGGGCAATAATCGCGATTGTCGCGCTCGGAATTGAAGATCCGGGCAAAATGGGATCGACGACGTTGCTCGCTGTGGTAGGTGGAGCAATTATCGGGACCGTAATAGGAATGGCCACTGGGATGAAATCGTAAACTGCTTGCTGGATAACCAGTGCTAGACCATGCACCGCGACGTGCAATATTCATGTCCACGCGCCCCACATGGTACACGCTTGCTTGAGGAACCGAAAAGATGACGAATGCGACCGCTGATTTGCTCGCTGCGTTTGATGGGCATAAAGTCGAAGGTGTACGCGCCGCGCTGCGAGCTGGGGCGGACGCATGCACGCCGGTCGATGGCAAGTCACCCGTGCTCTGGCTGTTAGAAGAGTATACGCGTTCCGATCGACTCGGCGATTGCCTGCGGCTTTTGTTAGAACGCGGCGCTGAACTTCCATCTGCCGAGCTTGCGCCAGTATTGCTTAATGATTCCGATGCTTTAAAAGAAATCATTGAAGCTCGCCCTGCTATCCTAGATGAACGTGTGTCTCTCGTTTCATCTTTTACGTCACTGCAAACGGTAACATTACTGCATGTTGCGGCGGAATACGGGAATTTCGATGCCGCTCGGGTGCTTGTCGATGCTGGCGCTGATGTGAACGCGATGGCAGAAGTCGACGACGATGGGCTGAACGGCCATACGCCACTTTTCCATACGGTCAATTCAAGCTTCAATCGATCGGAACCCATCATGCAACTTTTGCTTTCCGCAGGCGCGCGGACCGACATTCGCCTTAATGGGGTAACATGGGGCAAAGGCTTTGCTTGGGAGACAATTTTTTTTGACGTGACGCCCATCTCCTACGCTCAACTTGGCCTAATGCCGCAAGTTCATCGCGCCGAGCATGATATCTATGCCAATATCCAAACACTCCTCAAATGGTCCGGTAGGAAACGCCCAACGTTGCGAAACGTGCCTAACCAATATTTACTTCCGAAAAATCCGTAGAGACTTTCGCCTCGGTCAGCAGGTTGTGGTGACGCGGATGCTTTGAGAGTTCCGATCACAAGAATTGGAGTTGAACAATGTCAAAACTCGATGAGAAAAAAATCGATGATGCTGTTTTGGCACTA
This sequence comes from Njordella aestuarii, assembly GCF_056494165.1. Classification (NCBI taxonomy): domain Bacteria; kingdom Pseudomonadati; phylum Planctomycetota; class Planctomycetia; order Pirellulales; family Pirellulaceae; genus Njordella; species Njordella aestuarii. The sequence goes on along the minus strand of NZ_CM151397.1, from coordinate 2,536,414 downwards.
TTGTTTCTCGGTTGCATTGAAGAGGGCTCTGGATTCAGAGCATGGAAGTCGCACGATTGGCATGCGCTTGCGAGGCTGCACGAGGCTGGCTTCATTGAAAATCCTGTCGGGAAAGCGAAGTCAGTCGCGTTTACATCAGAGGGAATGAAACGTTCCAAACAACTGCTGCACGAATTGTTCGGACGCAACGCAAACGAAGCTGCGGAATTTTAGTCTAATAGCGAAGTCACGACCGCTCGCTCCTAGATCACATCGTGATTGTAAATGTGCGATTCTCCTACGGCAAACCACCTGTGATCAGTCTGATAACAGAGTCGCTCATTTCGCACAGATGTTACATGCGTCATCTGCCTATCGAAGGTCTGCATACAATTGGCTCTCGGTTTGTTCTCCGATTTTCCGGCCTCGTCAATTCTGCCGCGAAGTTAACTTTAACGCATCTACATATGAGTGTTTGCCAACAGCTTATGCTCTAAAGTCAAGTCAAATGGTTATCGCCGGCGGTGGTAACAGCTGGGCGAGGTCATATCTGTAGCGATTATTTCAATTATTTTGGCACGAGATTAGATATTTGAATTCCGGAAGTTGCACCTTGCCTGGCGCAGACTGCGTGCCTCAGAATTAAAGCATGGCAGTCGCACAGAACGCCACGTCGCTCGGTGCCGTTACGATTGTTCCCGTTCTCGATGTCGAACTCTGAGTGCCTCAGGGTGACACGAAATTCGTACACAATACTCTTGGAGAGTTTATGTCCCGTCTTTTCTCAAGCACGATGGCGTTACTGTTAGTATCGTCCTCTGCAATTTATCCCGTAGCCGCTGGCTCGGACAAGAAAGCTAAACGACAGGCTGTTAGCGAAGCAACGCAGCTCGTGAATGAAGCTCTATCTGCCGAGGCCCAAGGCGATTTAGCGGCTCGGCAAAAGCTATTTTCGCAAGCCGCGAATCTGACGGAAATCGAAGCTGCGAAATGGCATAGTGGGTACGTTAAATCGGACGCTGGCCAATGGTTGACCGTCGATGAAAGCATAAAGCAAGCGTCCAACGATAAAAAGCTGGTCCAATACGAAACTATCCGGGCCCAAGCGGCCGACTCGTCCGTCGGACAAATGCAGCTCGCCGTGTGGTGCATCCAAAACGGGATGCTCGATCAAGCCCGTTCGCATTTGAATGTAGTCTTACAGAAAGACCCCGACAATGCTCAAGCGAAACTGGCGTTAGGTTACCAGTTGGTTAGCGGAAAGTGGATTACTCCCAGCGAAGTTCAACAGTTTGAACGGCGGTCGGCTGCGACGAAACAGTCGTATGATAAGTTTGGCAAAGAGATTCGAACGATTGTGCGCAATCTTGAATCAGGCAATGTGCGCATTCGACAAGCAGCGCGCGAGGCGATTGTAAAACTAAACGATCCTGAAGCAGTGCCGGCCATCGAAGCCGTCTTTAATCAGAACCTTCACCTTGCTGAGACAGCCGTGAACTGGTTGAGCAGCATCGATTCCGTTGGGTCTTCTCAGGTGCTAGCGAAGTATGCACTACTGCATGATAAACCTGAAATACGATTGCTGGCGACGGAAGCACTTAAGTACAGACCGCTTCACGACTTTGTGCCTGACCTCCTTGCGATGATGGCAACTCCGATAAGCACATCGTTGGTTCCCATGTATGACGAGCGCGGCGAGGTTGAAGGCTATTCGCAGGCCTTCACACAAGAAAAATTCGACCGTAAGGAAGTTGTCTCATATAACAAAAAGTTTCAAACGAGCGGCAGCAGATCCACTGGCCAGCGTTTTGTCGAATCGCAGCTTGAACTGGCACTGAATCCAGAGACGCAGGACCAAGCTTCGTTGCAACAGACCGCTTCCTCGGAGGATGTTCGTAACGAAAACAATCGCGTCGAGGAAAGAAACTTCCGTATCGGAAATTTGATTGCTGCGGTTGGGAATACTTCTTATAACAACGATGCCAAGCAAATGTGGGGTTGGTGGGACGAATACAACGAGACGGCGTACCAAGAGTTTAAGCCAGAGCGTTATGAGTCCTACAATGAAGAGTATCAAGTTTTGGATTCCGACGACGATGACGATGACGGAAATTCTGGCGAGTGCTTCGTTGAAGGCACGTTGATCGTCACCAATCGCGGCATGAAGGCGATCGATACGATTGTCGCCGGCGATCTGGTATTGTCTCGCAACATCGCGAGCGGTGCACTTGAGTGGAAGCCTGTGTTGCGAGCAACTCGCCGTCCTCCAGAAGCGACGCGTATTTTAACCGTACGTGACGATCGACTTCAGTGCACAACTGGGCATTTGCTGTGGGTGTCGGGCAGTGGTTGGAAGAAAGCGAGCGAACTGAAGAAGGGTGACATTCTGCACGGAGCAAAAGAGCCGATCGTCCTCGACAATGTGGAAGAAGCGTCTGACGCTGCGACGTTCAATTTGGATGTGGCCGACAACGGAACGTACTTCGTAGGAAAGAGCATGATCATGTCACATGATGTGAAGCCTCGGTCTGCGAATCGCGAGATTGTTCCGGGACTGCGGATGGTTTCTACCAAGGCTAAACGCTAATGAACGACATGCCGCGTTGACAAAGAATGCCGTTAAGCTTAAGAAAATAGTCGAGCCGCGTCGTTTCTGATGCGGCTCGATTCATTTTATTATAAAGCAATCGCATGTCGCTCACGTTTCTGAAGTCCTTCATTCGCCGCCCCGGACAGGTCGGTGCGATTGCCCCCAGCTCTCGGTATTTGGCCGCCGAGATGGTGCGGTGGTTCGACTGGGATAATATTCGGAATATTGTCGAGTATGGCCCGGGCACTGGCATATTTACGGAAGCAATTCGCGGCCAACTTAAACCTGGCTCCAAATTCTTCGTAATCGAACGCTGCCCAGATTTATGCAACGTTCTGCGAACTCGGTTCAATGATTTGGATGTTTGCGAAGATAGTGTGCAGAATGTAGCGGCGCTTTGCAAGCAACGCGAGATGACTCAGGTTGATGCGATTGTTTGTGGATTACCGTGGGCATCGTTTCCTGAAGCACTTCAGCAGTCTTGCCTCGATTCGATGGCCGAGGTCCTCAGTCCAAATGCTCAGTTCGCTACGTTCGCATACTGGCAGGGGCTACTATTGCCAGCGGCTCATCGTTTTCGGCGTAAACTGGATAATTACTTCCCTAACATCCACTCAAGTCCTACCGTTTGGAAGAATTTACCGCCAGCTTTTATCTATCGCTGCCAAAGATAGGTCCAGTTTGCCTAGCAGATATAATTCTCGGGGGAACTAATCATGACGCTCAAATCGATGCGTGTAGTGATCGCGAAATCGGCAGGCGGTCCAGAGGTTTTGCAGGTCGAAGAGTCGGCGATACCGGAGCCGGCGTCAAACCAAGTGCTTATCGAAGTGCATGCAGCAGGCATAAACCGAGCTGATCTTATGCAACGATCAGGCGACTACCCGCCGCCCAAAGATGCCTCACCAGTGCTTGGTCTAGAGGTAGCCGGAGTCGTAGTGCAATCGCCCAGCCAATCGCAATGGCGGACGGGAGATCGAGTATGCGCCTTGGTGCACGGCGGCGGCTATGCGGAGTATTGCGTGGCGGACTTGGGGGCGTGCTTGGCAATTCCAGATGCGATCGATTTCAACGAAGCCGCTGGGATTCCGGAGACCTTCTTTACCGTGTGGTCTAATGTTTTTGAACTTGGAAGATTGGCTGCAGGCGAACGATTTTTTGTGCACGGCGGTACCAGTGGTATCGGTACGATAGCAATCCAGCTCGCAAAGGCCTTTGGCGCGGAAGTTTTCGCAACAGCGGGAACCGATGCAAAGTGCGAGGCGTGTCGAAATCTCGGTGCGAAACAAGCGTTCAATTATAAAGAGGTAGATTTTGTGGCGGCCCTGAAGACGGCGGCCGACGGCCATGGAGTGGACGTGATTCTGGATATGATCGGCGGTGCCTATACCGAACGGAACATCGAATGCCTGGCAATGGATGGCCGGATTGTTCAGATCGCAACTCAAGACAATCCGATTGTTCAGCTGAATCTATTGAAGCTGATGCGAAAGCGTGGAGTGCTGACCGGGTCAGTGCTTCGCCCGCGGTCAGACGCCGACAAAAGCCGCATAGCGAGTGAGCTACGCGAGAAAGTCTGGCCAATGCTTGCGAACGGCACGGTCAAAGTAGTCGTCGATCGCGTCTTCCCGATCGACAATGTCCAAGATGCACATCGATACATGGACGCAGGTACTCATATCGGCAAAGTCGTCCTCGCAATGAAATAGCTGGACTCTACCGGTACCACTCGGATCGCTTTATTGAAGGACTGCAAAGTGCGACATGGCTCTAACATTGATCCGCCGAATCGCTTTGAAGTGATTCGCATGGAAGTCGACGGCGATGCTTTAGATGATGATGAAGAATTACGGCAGCAGCAACTGACGCGTCCTGTCGAATATTTGTCAGATCAAACTCAGTCGATTATCGCCGAAAACAATTCGCCTGATGTTCCGTTTCGGTACAGCTTGAATCCGTACCGCGGATGTGTCCACGGCTGCGCGTACTGCTATGCTCGCCCAACGCACGAGTATCTAGGACTGAACGCGGGCTTTGATTTTGAGACGAAGATCGTGGTCAAGGAACAAGCCCCGGAACTTTTTAAGGTATTTCTGAGTAAGAAAAGTTGGGTTCCTGAAGTCATCGCTTTCTCCGGAGTCACAGATTGTTATCAGCCTGCCGAGCGTCAATTCCGTTTGACTCAGCAATGCCTGGAAGTTGCCGACCATTTTAAACAGCCGATCGGGATCATTACGAAGAACGCTTTGGTGGTGCGTGACCTCGATCTGTTGAAATCGCTGGCGGAAAGCAATCTAGTGCATGTTTTTGTATCCATTACAACCTTAGATGCCGCCTTGGCAAGGGACATGGAACCTCGAACTAGCACTCCGGATGCACGACTTCGCGCCATCGCGCAATTGACGGTAGCAGGCATCCCGACGGGCGTTATGATCGCTCCGGTCATTCCAGGCTTGAACGATTCCGAGATGCCACTCATCATGAAACGATCCGCAGAGGCAGGCGCGCTTACTGCAGGATATGTTTTTCTGCGTCTACCTCAAACCGTCGCGCCTGTGTTTGAAGAATGGATTCGTCGAGTCCGCCCTAATAAAGCAGATATGGTGCTAGATCGAATTCGGCAATCGCGCGAAGGCAAGCTGAACAACGCCGAGTTTAAAGCACGCATGGTGGGCTCGGGAGTAATTGCTGATCAGATTCGGCAGATGTTTCACATGTTCCGTAAGCAATACGGTTTAGACAAGAAACTGATCCCATTGGACTGTTCGCTCTTTAACGTCCCGCAGTCATCACCGCGGCAGCTCCGATTGTTTTAGGTCGCCGATCGAGAGTCGAACCAGCAGAGTGGGGGAAATAAAAAAGCCGTGGTACCGACAGTGCTCTCTCTCAAAGGGTCCTCTCCCTCCCTTCGAAAGAAATCAGTTGTCAGAACACACGGCTCTTAGTTCGTTCGAGTGCTGATAGGAACTAAGTTCGATCAGCAGTCGGACAAAAAGCTGCACAGGCTCCTTCTAACTAGGTGGTTAGTGAAACGTACTGCGAACTGAAAGAACCTATTTGCAGCTGACGTGCCGGACGAATTTTTGACAGAGTTGAAACGAGCCTTGGATGGCAGTCGAAGGACATCTTGGGAATGAAGGCACGCTACGAATTGCGTTTAATGTCACAGAATCAGACCATAAGCAATAAAGGAAAAATTTTTCGATATCTAGTCGTCGATGGAGACGTCTCATTGTTGTAGCACTCGTGCCTAAAAACGAGGCAAGTTCAAAGCACCCGCACCCGATCTGGCTTCGCCTACAGGCCGGGCCAAGCGCATCGTAGCTGGCTTCGCCTAGAAGCCGGCGATGTATTGGAAAGGTTTGCCGTTTCGCCACGAGCACTGCTGGGCAAGCCAGCATTGGCACCCGATTTCAGGAAAAGGACCGATTCAGGAAATGGCCCCAGGTTCGACCGCGTTGTGGTACTGAATCGCGGAGCGATGGCATTTGCTAGCCTGGGGTGGAGCGAAACGAGCTGAAGGCGAGTTTACGCGGAACCCCAGGTATTACGCCCCAATGATTTCTGAGTCGCGGAGCGACGGCAGACATATATCCAGCGTCAGGTCAACGTGGGCCCACCGGCGGTTTAACCTTCTGCCGTCGCTCCGCGACTCAAATGCATCTGTTGGGTCCCGACCTGGGACTCACGTCCCAGGCTATCATATGTCATTGCTCCGCAATTCGCAGATACAAGCGCATCGTAGCTGGCTTCGCCAGAAGCCGGGGCAAGCGCATCGTGGCTGGCTTCGCCAAGAAGCCGGGGATGTGTTGGAAAGCTTTGCCGTTACGCCACGAGCACTGCTGGGCAAGCCAGCAGTGGCACCCGATTTCAGGAAATGCAACCTTATAGCATTCGCAAGTTTGTCATGAACTGCAACCGTCCCAGAAATCGCCACCGTTTTCAGGAATCGCACTGAGAGCCCCCGCGTTCTAGGCGAACGCAGCTACGGGGGAGGTCCGCTCCATAAGGTGGCGACGCCAGCTCACTCTGGCTCGCTTACTGGCTGGCCTTGTTCGTCGAAATACCGTTCCGCCACGGCTCGAGCTCCATTTGGAATCTGAGCATAAACCGTCACGCGGTTGACCGTCTTACTACCAGTCTGGAAGGGCGTGCCGCCTCCCTTTGTGATAAAGAATTCCTGAGGCAGTTCAATCGAGCCACCTCCGAGTAGTTTCTCGCGATGATAGTAAAAAAACTCTTTGTTCAACGATATTGTTACGTTTCGATAATCATCGGACGTCGGATTCGTAACTTTGACACTCGACATAAGCCGAACACCAGCGTCGCGATCATTCGGGATCTTATATTGCATGACCCCGATCGAGACATCCACGTCCAACTTCGGTTCGGCCGGAGCTTCGCTTGTGGCGACAAACGTCACAACAAAAGTTGGCGGTATAATCGTGACGCAGAGCAGCATTACAATCAGTTGCCACCGCTTGATAGGCTTGGGACGATTCATCGACGATCTGTTCCCTTCATTTGCCGATGGAAGGTCTTGAATTCTTGCGGCCATTCCGTCTGAAACTGCAACGATTCACCGGTTCTAGGATGCTGGAAACCTAAACTTTCCGCATGCAGTGCAATTCGTTTGTAATTCCAACGCGAATGTTCAGCAGCCGACGACTCGTACCTCGGATCGCCCAAAATCGGATGCCCCGATTCTGCCAGATGAACGCGAATCTGATTTCTGCGGCCAGTTTCAAGCTGTACCTGCAACAAGGTAGCGTCGGAGTATGAAGTGTGCTTGGTCCAATGCGTGATCGCCAACTGCCCGTCTGCCGCGTTTTCCGTCGAATAGCGATTCAGATCTTTATCAGTCGCCAGATACGATCGGAAAGATCCTTCGTTGCCCTGCATCTGCCCTGCAACGATCGCAATATAAACTCGGTTGGGCTTTCGAGCGGCGAACTGATCGCGGATCTTCATTGCAACAGGCAGCGATTTGGCAAAGACTAACACGCCCGAAACGCCTCGATCCAGTCGATGAACACACATCACGCCGCTCGCGTTTCGACGTTTGTCTTGATAGCGATCGATCAAACCGATGAGTGTCCGGTTTTCTTTGTAAGGCGTCGGAACAGTAAGCAACCCTGCGGGCTTGTTCACGACAATGATGTCATCGTCATCGTACAAGATCGAAAACTGGACGGAGGACGAACTAGATTTTGATTTTCCCTTCTTGCTGGGCGTTGCAATCGGCTGCGGTGTATAGTCGATTTCGACGCGATCATTCACTTCCAATCGCTGGTGATTCTGAGCGACAACGCGATTGTTTACACGGACCGCGCCGGAGTGAATAATCTGCTCCGCCATCGTTCGCGAAACCTTGATGTGCGACTGGACGAAAGCAGCCAGATTTCGAGCAGGGAAGGGAATTGATTCACTAACGTGAAATTTTTGAATGGCCAAGGAAAAGTTGCTTTGGGAGTTTGTGAGGAAAACGTTCGTTCGTATTGGATCGCAAGAATCTATTTCAAAAGCTGTGGTAACACGATCGTCGATAAACTGTGTGGAGGAAGCGTCGTCTCGAAGCGATCGCTCTGGGACTGTATTTGGTAAAGCTGCTCGTGGCTGGACGCATTCTGAACGATTATAACTTGCGATCCATCTGGATTTGCAAAGGCGACGTGGTTCGCGGCGTCTCCGCCTGAGGACTTGATGCGTTTCGCATTGGGGCGGACAAACTTCGAACCATGAGCGAGCACATAGTAGGCAACATTTCGCTCGACCTTTTCATCGATCGTCAACGCTCCAAGGCAAGCGTCGCAACCGCCGTCGGTATGTGGATCTTCGTTTTCGTCGGCAGCCAAGTTCCACTCAAGGACGGCTCTTGCCCAATTGTTAGTCGCGCCGATTAGAATATTCTTCGCATGCCATTCTAGGTCACCCGCAAATTGACCATTAGAACTGGTCCATTGTTCGGTAAAGTAGATATGTTTGTCGGGGAAAGCTTCCTTTACCTTCGACATCGCCGCAATGTCCCCCGCATACAAATGAAAGGCTGATCCATCAATGAAGGATGCGGCCTTTGCGTTACTCAAGACAGTGATGGGGTACTCGGGATGGTCACAATTATGATCAAAAATCATAATGCGAGTCGCTAGATTTGCTTTCGTAAGAGCAGGGCCAAGATGTTCTGCGATAAACGTCGCTTGTTCATCGGCCGACATTAACATGCTCGGATTGTTGTGTTCATTTTCAGGCTCATTCTGAATCGTTACATATTGTACCGGAGTGCCTGCATCGTTCATTGCCGTCAAATACTTAACAAAGTACTGCGCAAAAGCAGCATAGTATTCTGGAAGCAGGCGGCCACCTTTGAACGATTTGTTGTCTTTCATCCAAATTGGAGCCGACCAAGGCGATGAAATCAGGACAAGGTTCGGATTTCGATTTCGGATTTCCTTCAACAGCGGTACAAGATCCTTAAGCGCACGCTCGAAGTTGAACGATGATAAATCGGCGTCAGCCGTCTCCGAGTCGGCGTACGTATAGGGCTCGGCACTTAAGTCGGACGCACCGAGGCTAATCCGCAATACATCAAGCCCGATCCCAGCTTCTTTCCGCGTGAAGAGTTCGTCCAGCAGACGGGCTCGTTGCTGCTCGTCCAGTTTGCTATTGATCACCCAAGCGCTGCCGTCCGTTAGGGTTGCGCCAAAGCCAACCATCTCTTGATACGATGTCGTATTATCCAACGTGATCGTTTGCGAGTCCGCCGCCGAGACCGACGCTTCAACTACTGTCAAAGCGTCGGGACGGTGTTCTAACAGCATCGATTTGTCGGCCGTTGTGGTCCATACGCCAGCGATGTTATCCGCACCAAAAGCGACGGCAAGTTGCGAGATGCAGCAGACTGCGGCACAGGCAAATTTAAAGTAGAAGGTGTGTCGTTTCATTTTTGGCAGTTGAGAGTAGCGTCGGAACACGCAATTTTGTTCAGTCACTTCGAACGTTGAATTCCAGCTTCCAGCGTTGATCGCTCGCTTGACCGATGCACCAGAGTTCGAACATGCCTAGTTCTGTTATCTTACTTTGGAATTTTACCGGCACGATTTTTTGGTCGGCCGTTTCCGCGTTTGCTTCCAGCATCATACGCATAGGAGCGGTCTCGTGCAGTTCTTCCTCGTCCCAATACTTTAGCGTCGTGCCAACCTTATCGTCGCCACGAACGGCGGATGCGAAGAAGCGAAAGCTGGCCTCTTTCCCCACAACCAAGCCGATCTCTTTGGAGGGAACGGGCGTTTCTGTCCCTTCTTCCATGCCTTTGGGGACCACGCAGAGAGCTGTCAGCGGCCGAGCCATCCCTGGAACGGCGAGTCCGGCGCTTTCGATGCCGACATAATAGCTCCGGGCGGTACCACCGCGAATTCTAATCCCGCCGTTGTCTTTCGACCAAGCGTAATAAGCAGCTCCGCTAGCGACTGCCGCGTCCAGGTCTTCGACACCGCCCAGAATCGTAACCGCTTGTTCGTCTTGCCGAAATGCACAAAACACTTCCTGCATCCGGCTGCGCAAAGCGTTCGACTTAAAGACGCCGCCGTTGAACAGCAGTCGCGAGGGCAGCACGGGCTGCTCGTGCTCAGCATGTTGTTGGTCGGCCAAAAACGCAGCCACATGGCGCGTGATCGCTGTATCCTGCTCAAAAGGGAGTCCGATTTCCTGAAACCCGGCGGACGAATCGACCTCAGGCCTATCATGAAGTTGGCAATGAGGAAAGAAGCCATCGATCAGCACTTGTTCGACTTCGTGAGCGGCCAGATTTGTCGACACAGTGCCGCCGATCAAACGACTGCCGCGGCCGAGGACTGAGATGGTGTAGCTTTCTTGGTCGCTGCCGGAAAGCAGAGTCTCTTTGGCGTTTCGAGCAGCATGCCAGAGCGACATTGACTGCCAAGCGTTCAGTTTGTGTCCGCTTTCGGTGAATTTGTTGGCTGCGTAGTGAGCTAGCGCCAAATCCATATTGTCGCCGCCGACTAACAAGTGATTGCCGACAGCGATCCGTTTGAGAGTCAGCTCGCCCTGCATTTCGTCCACTTGCATCAAAGCCAGGTCTGTCGTACCGCCCCCGACGTCGCAGACTAAAATTTGGTCCTGCGCTTGCAATTGACGTCGCCAAGTATCGCCCGTTTTCGCGATCCAGTGGTACACTGCAGCTTGGGGTTCCTCGAGCGCAAGGAAGTCGTCAGGCAAGCCAGCTTCGCGAGCCGCTTGGAAAGTAAGCTCCCGGGCAGCCAAATCAAAGGACGCTGGTACTGTCAGCACAACACGCTGCTGAGCGAGAGGGTTCTCGGGAAAGGCGAGTCGCCATGCGGCTACCAGATGTTGCAAGATCAGTCTTGACGCTTGGACCGGTGACAGATGATCGACATCGTCTTCTGTTCCCCACGGCAGGAGCGCCGCGTGCCGATCGACGTCGGGATGGCAAAGCCAGCTTTTGGCTGCAACAATCGTCTGCTCCGGATTTTCAGCGGCAGCGCGACGAGCAAATTCGCCGACGACAATCCGATTCGCTCCCACGTTATTTGCCGCTGTATAAGGCGAATCACCGAAGGCTGGTGCGAGCGACAACGCCTCAAGATCCGTAGCCGCGGACTTGGCAATGTACACGAACGAAGGTAACGAAGGCAAAGATTCGATCTGCGAAACAGCGGTCAATTGCGGGATAGGAAGCAATTGAATCTGCGTGTCTTCCGCATCGATCGCCGTGTACGCGAGCACGGAATTTGTTGTGCCTAAATCAATCCCAATAGCAAATTTTGCAGTCATCAAGGTCTAGTAGTGTGAACGTAGAAATCGCGAAACCATAACGCTAGATCGCTCTAGGGCCTTACCGAGCAGCTGTCTATTCGACTTCGGCAGGCATCAGCACAAACTTGTCCTTTGCGTCGCCAGTCCAAGTCGGCACGTTGGAAGCAGTAGCAATCCACCCCGGATGCACCAGAGTGACGGAAGAATTCGTTTCGGCCTTTCCAATCCGTTTATATCTGGCCGGAGAAGCGTCTGGAGGTAATTCGATACGTGAACCTTCATCAGCATCGCTAAGCGGCTTGAGGGCAAACATCCGTTGGATGACTTTGCTCGTGTCTTGCAGGACTTCCCTGGCGGCCGCGCCGACCTGAGCATCGCTGTAGTTACCGAGGGGCTCTTGGATCAAGTCTAATAAACGTGCTTCCCGTTGTAAGGCCGACAGCAGCGTTAGTGCGTCGCTGCGATTGCTGCTCGCCTGCGACGTAACAGGAGCTGGCGTCGGCTTAACAGCACTCTTCGCAGTTTCCGACGACGATGGCTTTGCATCGGTGAGGTTCTTTGTCGCTGAGTCTTTAGGCGCGAGGGCAGCAGCCAGGTCCGAAGCCGCCTCTGGACGAAACAACGCAGCAAAGAAAGCTCTAAAGGCTAAACCGATTTTCATAAACTACGAACACATTACTGTTAGAGACGGCGACCACTGCGTGAGAATATTTGCTCGGAAATCACTCTGAATTTCCAGCTCAAGGCGTATTTTACTGCTGGAACGCAGAACGCAAACCGCAGATTGCCAATCCCGTTTGTTTGAAACGATCAACTACGGCACTAGCATTGCATTCCCACTTTGCCGACCAAAGTTTGCAGCACGATATTCAAGAGAATTACTTTACGTATATCAATGCAATGTGGTTGGTCCCTTAATTGTGCTTCCCGCGCAGGAAAAGCTACAATGAAGGTAGAGTTTCAACACGGAGTCTGCGCGTTTCAATGTTCCACTTGGCCATGAAGGTGACGTTATGAACGAAGAAGCTGTCTATGTCTGTAGCCACTGCGGCGAGGAAATCGTTGTCGAAATCGATATTTCCGCTGGCCATCATCAAGATTACGTGGAAGACTGCCCGGTCTGCTGCGAACCGATGGTGCTGCATGTCGACTTGGACTCCCACGGGCATGCAGAGCTACGTGTGGAAGCAGAACAAGACTTTGGGAACTAAATCCCGGCCTGCCATCCGTAGAGTCGAACAGTCAGGGTGATTGGCTGTCTGTGCGGCCACTGTTTGGCACACACAGATTCTTATTGCCGTCAATCAAGAAAACTAGTTGAACGGATTGCTTCCGAACGGATCTGCGTCTGTCGCTGGAGCGTCTTCAGCAGGGGCATCGTCCGCACCGAATGGATCGACTGTATCGTCGGTGGCATCCGGAGCAGTTGGCTCAAGTCCCTCAGGAACTTCAGTTGGTGCTGGATCGAGTGGCGCTGGTCGCTCCATTACTTCAGGATCGCCAGTGGTGAATCCGCTATCGTTGCCGAATGGATCAACAACCGAACCAGGATCGGCAGGGGTCGTTGGAACTTGCGGCGCACGTGGCAACTTGTCTTTGTTTTCCAAGCGAACGCGAAGTCGGATGTCTTCAATGGTCGCGCGAGTCGAGCCTTGGATGCGTTCCAGAGCCTTGCCCACGTTCACGACGCGGCCCGAGGTGACTTCGAGCAGTGCTGCTTGCTCGAAATCAGGAATTCCTGCATCGACTAGACCACCAGTTTGGCGGATCGTTGCCAAGCCACGATAGTAATAGACTCGCGGATCTTGGCTGCCAGCGTCGATCGCTTGGTTTAGCCATTCGAGCGAACGGTCGGTCTGACCGGCATAGTACGCGTGCACGCCTCGGCCGTAGACATCGTCCATAACTTGCTGAGCGTTGCCCGACAAACTGCAGCAGGAAACGATTAATGCTGCGGAAAAAAGAGTGCTTATGCGCTTCATACCTAAAATCCCAAACCACACAGTGAGATAAACTTGTTGTCAAATTGGAACGATTGTCCGTGTTCGATCACGACGAAGTATCCAAGCGTTGCCCGAAAACAACGAATTTTGGACTATCGTGGACCGTGGATAGCCCTTTGAATACTAGTTCGCGACGTTTCCAGTTGCAAATACTTGCCGCCCACGAAGTTAAATAGATTTTTTGGACCGGTTTTGCAGCCAACCGCAAGCGGCCCCGCAGCGGGAAGTCGCCCAAGGATCTTGATTTTCCATGGCGAGCCGTTTGGCATGCGTCGACGGGAAAACTTGAAGCAGTCGTGGTGGGCGAAATTTTAAGACAAAGTACAATTCAGCATCCCACCTGCCGTATCAGTTTTGCTGATTTTATTAGCTTTTTCAGACTCTGGACATGATGAAACTCCCGCTTGTACTCGCGTTTACGGCTATGACCTTCCTTTCCTGGGGAACCTACGGCGTGTTGCTGCACGAAGGCAAGGAGGGAATGGAAAATGCCTACTTGAAGCCGTTTATCGGTGTCGGAATTGCATATTTTCTAATTGCGGTTTTAGTCCCTGGCTTTATTCTTGCGCAACGCGGCGAGAAAGGTCACTGGTCGTTCACCGGGACGGTGCTGTCGTTGCTGGCGGGCGGAGTTGGAGCGCTTGGTGCGCTGGGAATTATTCTCGCCCTTCAAGCTGGTGGAAACCCGACCTATGTGATGCCGATCGTGTTCGGCCTAGCGCCGGTCGTCAACACACTGGTCACGGCCACGATCAATAAGACGTTCAATCAGATCTCGTTCTTATTTATGGTGGGGCTTTTTCTGGTTGTCTTGGGAGCTGTCGGAGTTTTGTCCAGCAAGCCTCGACCCGCAAAAACAGCTACGCCTCCTGAATCGCACGCTGCAGTGATGAGTCCATCGGCTGAAGCTACTTCTAAGGTTTCGTCATCGATTGACTTCCGCGAATCGATTGTAGCGGTCGGGCGCAAGCCCTCCGGTTTAGTGACAGAGGACGACTTGGGCCGTTCCGTGAAAATAGCGTACGATTCCGGAACAACTCCGATAGTACAGCCGATGCAAGTTGACAAGCGGTTGCACCTGATCGCCTTCCAGTCCGATTCGGGAACCGCCGAAGTTGCGGAATCGGAATCTGGAACCGCTACGGAAACGCGAGTTATTGAGAGAAATATCGCCGTAACGAAGTCTGCGGAAAAAGGCGAAACGAGCATGTTCTCGATCGTCGCCTCGATGATCCTCGCAGCCATTTGTTGGGGAGCGTACGGACCTGTACTACATATCGGGCAAAGCCGCATGGGTGGCTCGCGATTGCGACCTTTCTGCTGTGTTGGACTCGCCTATTTCTTCATCGCCGTCGCGGTCCCGTTGGCAATGGTTCAAGCTGGCATGGACACGGGGACATCGCATATCAGCGGTTGGGTCTGGTCGATTATTGCCGGTGCCGCGGGCGCTGTCGGAGCACTGGGGATCATTTACGCGTTCAACTTTGGTGGTAAACCGATCTTCGTTATGCCGCTCGTGTTTGGTTTCGCGCCGATCATCAATACGATCGTATCGATGACTGTTCAAGGGACCTTGGGCGAGATCAACGGTCTTTTCTTGGGTTCACTTGCAACAACCATCGCTGGTGCTGTGATGGTGCTCGTTTTCCAGCCGCGAAGTGCTCCTCCGAAGAAGGCAGCGGATACTTCGAAGTCGTCGGCGACTACAACGACGAAAACGGAACAAGTAACTGATCGTCCGTCAACGTCGTCGAGCTCAACTTCTTCGGCACCGGTTGTATCCGATCGAGGCTCGGCGAGTCATACTATAGAACCGGCCACGCCGCCGGTCCCACCCGCTGACAACGACGCGTAGCGCCCCACATCGCTCGACGCGCCGCACTTCCTACCATATAGATAGGTTGACCAACCGTGAAGCTGCGCAACGAGCCACACGATCGTCGAATTTTGACGTTTGCTGCCTTAGTCCTACTGCTGGCAGCAAACTTCTCTCAAGCCCATGCTCAACTCAACGTGCGCGAGGGCCTTGTGCTATGGTTGGATGCAAGTGAACTGGCACAGCAACTGAATGCCGATCAATCAACAGCTCCGGTTACGGTCGCCGATTGGAAGGACGCTGCGGGGAACTCGAACGCCTTCACGCAGCCAATCGAAGCAGCTCGGCCGACGCTTGTTAAAGTCGGTGAAGACTTCGTGGTGCGCTTCGACGGGGAAGATGACTTTCTGCGCAGTGTCGGCAATGGTGGTGAAGCGGAACAGGTGAGCGTCTTTGTGGTTGCTGCACCGCACGAAAATGTCGGTGATTTCGCTGGTTTCTTTGGCGCCAATGGCGTTGAACAACGTGACTATCAATCTGGCTTCAATCTCGATCTCGGGCCTGGCCCAACGCGTAAGTTTGATAACTTGAATGCTGAAGGCCTCGGGTTCGGAGGTGCGGCTGACCTACTCGATACCAGCTTCGCGTTTGGTACACTGCACAGTATGGCCATGATTATGGACCATCGTAATCAAGTCGTTAACGTTCGCGTTGATGGCCAGCAGACCGGTCAACGCTCGCTCCGTTCGTCGCCCGTTTCGCTTGCTGAATTTACTCTCGGTGCTCGCTACTTCCCCATCGGCCCCAACAACGAGCAAGTCCAACGGCCATTGAAGTGTGACATCGCCGAAGTGCTCATCTTCAATCGCACGTTAACCAAGGATGAGATCGCTGCTGTTGAAGCTTACTTAAGCGAAAAGCATAAAACTTTGGCTGAACAATTGCCTGCAGAGCTAAACCTGACTGGTAACCAAGTTGAATTTGTGAAGGTCGAAAACCCACCAGCCATACAAATGCTTGTTCCTGGGTTCGAGGTCACGGAAATTCCGCTTGAACTGACCAACGTCAACAGCGTTCGTTTTCGCCAGGACGGAACATTGATAGCGCTTGGCTATAACGGCGACGTTCATCTGCTGCGGGATACGGACGGCGATGGTTTAGAGGATCAAGCTAAACTTTTTTGGAAGAACGAAGGTAGCCTGCGCGGCCCGATTGGGATGGTCGTCACACCCACAGATTACGTTCACGGCCAAGGGATCTTTACACCCAGCAAAGGAAAACTGTCGCTGATCGTCGACAAGGACGGTGATGACATCGCCGACGAAGAAATCGTCGTCGCTTCCGGCTGGAACGAGATTGTCCAGAACGTCGACGCAACAGGGCTTACGATGGACGCCGAAGGCAATCTTTACTTTGGATTAGGGACCGCAGATTACTCGAATGCTTACCTTGTAGATGAATCGGGCGTTGCCAAGTATGACATCAAGAGTGACCGGGGGACGGTGCAACGCGTTTCGGCAGACTTCAAAACTCGAGAAACCGTTTGTACGGGTATTCGCTTTCCAATTGCCTTTGCATTTAACAAGCATGGCGATCTTTTTTGCAGTGAACAAGAAGGAGCGACTTGGCTACCAAACGGCAATCCCTTTGACGAACTGTTGCACATCGAGCCTAACAAACACTATGGCTTCCCACCTCGGCACCCTCGTCATAATCCCGGTGTATTGGACGAACCTTCGGTGTTTGACTATGGTCCGCAGCACCAATCGACGTGCGGCATGGTCTTCAATGAACCAGTGAATGACGGCCCAATTTTTGGTCCCGCGTGGTGGGCCGATCAAGCTCTCGTGTGCGGCGAATCCCGCGGAAAGATCTGGAGAACGCAGCTCAGTAAATCAGTTCACGGTTACGTCGCCGACACGCAACTCCTCGCCTGCTTACAAATGCTCACCGTCGACGCTTGCGTAGCACCTAATGGCGATTTAGTGGTCGCTTGCCATAGTGGACCGCCTGATTGGGGGACAGGGCCGACGGGGATCGGGAAACTGTATCGCATTCGGATGAAAGATTCGAATGCCGCGCGGCCAGCCAGCGTGTGGGCGAACTCGGAGCGTGAGATCCAAATCGCGTTTGATGGTCCAGTTGATCCAATGATGCTACAAGGGATCGCAGACAGAATAGTGATTCATTCAGGCGATTACGTGCGAGCCGGCGACCAGTTTGAAACCCTTAATCCACCCTACGCAGTTGTTCAGCGACAGTCTGTTGCTCCGCGGCATAAGCTGAACGTTCGAGGCATGGCGATCTCGAGCGATCGAAGAAATTTGCTGCTGCAGACCGACCCAATGACCGCGAACACTCACTTCGCAGTGTCGATTCCCTTTAATGACAAGGACGACAGAAACACGGCAGCGACGCCGAGCGATTCGGCAGCGATCCGTCAGCATAGTTCGATCGATGTCGATTTCGCACTCACCGGCGTCGAAGCAAAATTTGTCGCCAGCGAGCCCAACGAAAACTCTGGAGCTTCCGAATGGCAGGGCTGGTTGCCGCATCTTGATTGGCAAGTTACGAACGAATTCACTAGCCAAAGCGCGACGCACGACCAACTTCGAGAACTCGTTGCTTCTGGCGGCACTTTGTCGATGAAGACTAAGCTCGATTTGCAAGACATCCTTCGCCCCGCCGTGCAACCGGGAGCTACGATCGATTACCAATGGCCGGAAGAGACGGTAAGCTTGCACGTCCAATCGTCGCAGCCTTTCAAGTTTATCGTTGGCAACAACGCCGAGCAGACTGCAGAGAAAACCGACGAAGGCTACAGCGCAACAATTCAAATGGCTACGAGCAACCTTCGTCAAGTTCCGTTCGAAATGCAAATTGGCGTTGCGGAGCACTCAAAGCTCCATTGGACAATTGCCGTCTCCACCAACGAAGACGATCGACAACGCGCATTGCCACTACGTAGATTTTTCTTACCATGGACAAACGACCAGAAGGAAACTCAGACTTTGTCAGAACCGGCCACAATAGCTGAAATCGAAGGCGGTAGCTGGGGCCGCGGCCGTCGTGTTTTCCACAGTGAAGCCGCTAGTTGCTTCAAATGCCACGCAATTCATGGTCCAGGCGAAATCATTGGTCCTGACCTAACAAACCTGGTGCACCGAGACTATGCTTCGGTCCTGCGGGATATCAAGAACCCAAGTTTCGCCATCAATCCCGATCACCTTGGTCAAATTCTGTTGATGAAAGACGATAGGATTCTGACGGGTGTACTGCGGACCGAGAACAATCAACTTTACTTGGGCGATGCCTCTGGTAAGGTCACTCGAATTGCGCGTGACGAGATTGAATCAATCAAGCCGGCGGAAGTTTCGATTATGCCAAAGGGACTGGATGAAAAATTGACGGCAGATCAATTGCGGGACCTGATGACTTTCTTGTTGACTCCACCGCCACAAATGCCGCTGGATTCGCCACTTCAAGCTCCACCTGTTCGAACGCGAGCGGAAGTTGCTCAAGTGCTAGCAGGTGCGGAAAAGCTTCCTGAAGAGCTGCGTCTGCTGAACATTGTACTGGTCGCGGGAGACAAAGATCATGGACCAGGCGAACACGACTATCCAGCTTGGCAGTTGCAATGGGGGCAATTGCTTGTTGCAGCCGAACAGACGACCATCGATACGGCTTGGGGATTCCCGAATGACGAACAGCTTACCAAGGCCGACATGTTGGTTTTCTTTCAAAAAGGTACTTGGGACGATGATCGTCAAACGAAGATGGATGCCTATTTTGATCGAGGCGGTGGAGCGGTTTACATTCATTGGGCTGTGAATGGAGACGACCGCGTGGCCGACTTTTCGCAACGCATTGGTTTGGCATCCAAAGGTGGAAGCATTGGTTATCGTCACGGGCCGCTGAGCTTGCAGGTACACAATACCGACCATCCAATCATGCGCAACATCGATCCGCTGCAGTTGTATGATGAAAGCTACTGGCGACTGACTGGCAATCTCGAAGACGTCACGCTGTTCGCGACCAGTGTGGAAGACGGCGCCGCGACGCCTCAAGTTTGGGCTTATGAGCGAGGAAAAGGCCGTGTCTTCGTAAGCATTCCGGGGCATTACAATTGGACGTTTGACGACCCAATCTTCAGGACACTACTTCTGCGCGGCATGGCTTGGACAGCGAACGAACCCGTCGACCGGTTTAACGAACTCGTACCATTAGGCGCTCGGATATCGAAGTAGCAGAACAGCTCTTCGAATTCTGCTTAACGATTCAAGACTTTGCCCATTGAACAGTAATCGCTCATGCGCTTATTCAGGTAGAGCGCACCGCTTAGTTCTGAATGCTACAATGCGTCTTCTAGGCCAATACTTACTTGACAATCTGAGGACATGTACATGATCGACCCCACGCGCCGTGCGTTCCTCAGAAACGCTAGTTTGTGCTCCGTTGCAGCTACATCTGGCGCGCTAATCTTGAGCGACAATGTGGAGGGCGCTCCCGTAAAAAGTGCTCGGGAATCGCATTTGCGAGTTGCGCTAAATGCATTTTCATTTCTCGAGCTGCTCAATGCAAACGCTAAAGACCGCAGTAAAGGTGTCGACCTGTTTGGTGTTTGCGACTTTTGCGCAGAGCACAATTTTGACGCAATCGATCTGACGGGCTATTTTTTTCCAGGTTACCCGAACGCCCCGGCCGATCAATACATATTTCAACTCAAAAGATATGCGTTTGACCTTGGTCTTGAAATCAGCGGCACTGGCGTACGCAACGATTTCACCTCGGCAGACAAGACCATCCGTCAGGAAGGCATTCAGCGTATTAAGACCTGGATAGAAGTCGCCGCAAAGCTTGGCGCACCTGTGATTCGCGCTTTCGCCGATTCGCAGCCGCCTTTCCATGATTGGCATCAAGCGTCAGGGAGTGCTGAACGAAACGAGGTTGAATCCTGGGTGGCCGACTCCTTACGTGAGTGCGCTGAATACGGCCAGGAGTTTGGTGTTATCGTTGCCGTTCAGAATCACGGTGACTTCATAAGCACAGGCGAGCAGCATGTTAGTCTGCTTAAGAAAGTAGACCACCAATGGTGCGCGGCCCTGGTGGACACCGGGAAATACCTTACCCCCGACCCATACATCGACATCGCGATGGCGGCCCCTTATGCAGTGAACTGGCAGATCAAAGAAACGCTCGACAGTACAACGGAATCTCCACGAGTGGATATGCAAAAAATGCTAACAATCATTAGGAAGTCGGGATATCGCGGCAATCTCCCAATCGAAACGCTATCCATGAAACGTAACGACTATGACCCATACATCGAAGTCCCGAAAGTCTTAGCCGAACTCCGAGCAGCGATGGACTCCACGGTTACCATTAAGCCAGATTGATAGTATTGAATAAGCCGCACGTACTCTGTCGCGAAGCGGCGCATCTCCTAAACGAAAGAACCATCAAATCTCGGAGAGGCTCGACAATGTGGACGATAGAACCGGTCTAAAGCGATTCATCGTCGATTGACTTCACCAAGCCGTTCTCGTCGAACTCGACTGCGTACCAGCCAGTAATGTGAGGATCGTTGTAGACGAACGATGATTCGGTCAAATCAGTGCTTGTGGGCGGTCCACACAACTCAAGGACCTCAGAGCGTGACGTCCCCACTCGGATGCGACTCTTGGCACCTCGCGGCACCTCACTCCGGGTAAGAAAAATCAAGAACGCGAGAAATAGAGATCCAACTGCAATCATCGCAATCCCGCCTCCAATCGATCGCTTTTTCATAACGGTACTCCAGCCCGTTGGTAGGTGACATTCACGACTTCAGAATGCAAACAAAATTCGTATTAGGCTTCTAAGGAAATTTATTGTAGCCACCAACATAAGCCAAGCTACGGCAAAGCATTCTAGGTATCAGCGGGAATGACAGTCCATCGAAACTGTTCGCGAAAGTCGGAGAAACATCGGTCGCAAATCCAATGGTATTCATCTAACGTACAGTATCCTTCATGCAACGTGTTAGGGATGTTTTCAACCATAAACTTGGCAAAACAGAAGTCACAATGATCGTGATCCCATTTCTGATTGGCGGCGTACTGCCGATACGGACGGTGGCATAGCTCAACGCCCGTCAGAAACTTCTCTTGATTTGTCAATCGCCAGTCATCAGGTTCAATCATTTCTGGTGTCTAGCTATTGAAAGAGTTATATGTGAGTGAAATCAGCGCCGCTGCGGCCAATTGAGCGAACTTCGAATCGAAGCAATCTAAAAGTGGCTGGGAATCCTCATCCGGTTGCGTCGCTTTTTCGCAGGTTGGAAACTACTTCGCACCAAGAATTTATCAGGCAAGTAAATTGAATGCAAATACCAAGGAGCCCACCAATGATAACCAGATTGCAGCTCCAAATAAAGCAGCTGGCATGAACAGCGGACGCCCCACGATCAAAAAGCCAATTGCACCGGAAATGAGGAAACCGGGCAACAAAAGCATAACAAATTGAGATACGGGAATGTATCCAACCAGCATTTGGTGGCCAGCGATTGCAGAACAAAGTACTGCCCACCCGGTCAGGTAAGCGAGCAACTCAGAAAGCCCGAATCGGTGTTTGCTGTTTGACGGTCTCATCGTGAAAAGCGATCTAGAGCCACATGGAAATCAGAGTATCGTTGAGTTCAATTGATGGATTCTATCAAAATCGTTGAGCCCCAGTTTCATGACCTGCATATAAAGTTTTCGTCCGTTAGTAGCTTTCCAAAGGTGCCTCACGATCGGACTTAGATGTTTTTGAATCTGGTTCTCCAACGACGTTCGCACTCGACGACTTTTCGCGATTCGAATTCGCTTTCAAAACTGGCCCATTACTTTTGCTTCGCTCAACTTGCATTCTGTGTTTATCGGCTTCGTCTCGCTCAAGTGCGCCGCTGGGAAGGACTCCATCGCGAAAATACTTCTCAAGCTCAAATCCTGGATATACCCAGTGGATGTCCATTCCTTTTATCGTCGTAATCACCTTAGACTCAGCGCCCGTAATTTCCCCGTTCTTAAGTCGTGCCAATTCTTCAAAATCGATTGCTATGTACCGCATTGCGTCATCAATAGAATGACTACCGGAAAAATGCATGCTGTAGTATTCATAGCCCTTAAGATCATCCCAATTCTTGGGAAGGTCGCCATCGTTTTCTTCAATGTACGAAGCGAGAATCCCCATAAAACTCCATTCGTAATAGGACGCGAACACCCCATTCTGGAAATAGCGGAACGCCATAATCGGTATTGCAACGACCAGTGCAACGCCAACGATGAGCCCGATCAGACCTTTGTATTTCGGTAGTATTCCGCTCATGTTTCAATCCGATGACGATCGCACGAACGTCCTACGATCAAATAGCCAATTGCACCGGATATGAGGAAACCAGGCAACAAAAGCATGGCAAATTGAGATAGGGGAATGCATCCAACGATCATGTGCTCCCCAGCTACGGCAGCGAACAGGATCGCCCAACCGGTTGAACACGCGAGCAGTTCAGAAAGCCCAAATCGACGGTAGTTGTTTAACTGAACCATATTACATGCCGATCATTCGTTACGCCAGAAATCCAGGTAGATTCTAACACGGATCGAACTTCACGCTCAGTCAAACACGTGAGTTCCCACCGCAACAGCACAAACTGAACGGGTCAACCGAATACAATTCTCTTGCTCAATTATTGTTTTTGATTGCGGCATCTGCAACTCCAAGCCGCCTATGGAGGCGCTGTCCGTTCGTCGTAATGGCACTAATACCAAACATCTTTCGGTGGAGCGAAGATGAACTGGCTGCGAGGATTCTGCCAAAATTTCAAACTTTGAAAAATCATTGTCATCGACAATAGAGCCACGGCGAGCCACCTCACGATATGCTTTTCGAAGACCTGCTTGACTTTCTATTAGCAAGACTCGCAAAGATGAATCGGGCACACAGAGCGAAATACCATCGACCAATAAACCACACAGCTCACTAATGCCTGTGGCCCGTTGAATGCGGCTTAACAACGTAGGCAGTAGAAGAGAAACCTCGCGTGATGGGTAAGGTTCAGACTTTTGTTTAGCTTGGATCCACGCGTGAGATCCGCAGGCCGGACAAACTGTATCTCCAGGAGGACGCGAGACGAGAACTCTGTGTATAAGTCCACACACGGTGCATTCTAGTCGTTCGCCTTCAGGCGTTCGTGTCGATATCATGTCAACTACAATGAGCGATAAGCCTGCTTCGAGAACTAAAACAAAACGCAAACGAAATTTTCTCCGGCGCACTGCAAGTAACTGTCGCTCTACCGTTTCAGCTCGAAGCGAAATAAATTGACGCGAATGGACAGAGCACTAATAGCTGCAAGACCAGGCTGCGTTTACAAAACGGCCAAACGGATGTGACTGGCGTTGCCGATTGCATGTTGAGATATTGTACCGTCAATCCGATGGCAATTGCAAATTGTGTCGTCGTGACAGCTAGAGAAACCGGTTGAAAAACATTTGAAAGCGTAATCCATCCATCCGGACATCCGATGGCTGTTCCAAAGAGACTTCCAGCTATGGCCAGCGGGACCGGAAACCAGATTAGGACCGCACTAGCGAGCGCACCAACCGTTTCCTTCCTTTTGCGAATGGCTGAATACAAGCCCACGAACAGCAGCACCAACTGTGCCGGCAAGAACGTTAACAATATCGTCACTGAAGTTTGCTCGGCATCTCTGGTCCGAGTCAAAATGCCGAAAGAGACCGTCAGGCAATACCCCGCAAGCAGCAGTATGAACATCGAAGTTGTAAACGGTAACTTGCGCACGGCAATATGATGCTTTGACGAAATGCCTAGTTAGTGTTGCGCCCTGATAAATCGATATACTTGACTTTGCTCATGTTCGAAAAAAACTGTTGGCGTAATCGCATTGTAGCAAAATCCGTCGAGCAATTTTGCAGAACTGCGCTCCATCAATTTTGTGAAGTACTTGAGTCCGATAACGCGGAAACGCAGGAGCGACTGAAACCGACGTATCCAAAACCGATGGTCACTAGGCAGTAGGCAGCAATAGCGACTGGGCTTGCACCATGCTCCAGCATTTTGGACGTGTCGAGGTAACGGTCACCGGTATACCAGCTTGTAGCGATGTACGTGCCATTTGCGAGCACGCAGAAGTTGGCCATGAACCAGGCCCATTCACGATGGATGATCATCGCTAGCAGAACAGGAATAAGCGCGCCGCTGATCAGTCCCGACCAGAGCGTGACCAAAGGGTATGGATCAGGTTCGAAGATGCTGTAAGGAAGACGCCACGGTAACAAATCGAAATCCCTTAGCGAACCACCGCAGCAAGCTCCGCCGATGATGTGTCCAATCTCATGCGTGAACGTCATGACCGCCCATGCCGCAACGAGCAACAATAGGAACTTTGTAAGACGGTGCCGCGCGATCGCAAGTAATTTTGTAACCCAGGTCCGGAACATAACGTGCTTGCGAATTGTCCTTCCGCGGTCGCCTGTTGCAGAATAACAGAATATGAAGCCAATGGAGACATCGACAATGACGCAACACGGGCCTGGAGTCGTTCTAAACGATGGTGTAACTTTGCATATTTGATTCGATCGGCCGAGTTCTGGATGCAGTACCGCGAACAGCCGACTCTAGCACTATCTTAACCGACAGGAACTCCGAACGCTGCCTTCACCGACGGTCGTAAGAGAACAATAATTGTAAAGACGCCCAACACCGTTCCGAATGGCATGAAAAAGCATTCGAGCCCGGCAACTACTAGGCAGAACAAATGCCCTTTGCGTTGAACCAGTTTTCGACCGGCGATGGCAATGCAAATCGCCAACGTAAGTCCGATTCCTATCAATGCCAACGGAAATAAAATGAATAACCAACCCATTAATGCTGGTGGTGCTTGACCTCGCCCAGAATCATCGAGTGCGCCAGAGACAATCGCTATTCCAATGGCGACGTGAATAAACGGGATCAGGGAAAATAGACCAACAATTCCTGCTACAACGTAGTGAAAAATCGATAAAAGTCGAAGGTGGTCGGCGTCTTGATTAGTTTCCAATGTCGGCGTCTCACGTAAAGGTCGAGCTGGGGCGGGAGGAATCAATGACATGCTAGCGAGAGCCATTACCTACTCATGTGCTGCACGACTCGAATCGTCGGTTTGCCTAGGGAAGCATACAAGCAGCAGCGTATAAGTTGACAGTATACCGGAAAGAAGGAGACATGCGGAACGTTTCTGACGAAGTATCAAGTTACCATACAGATCAAAACCTATTGCTACGGGGCGCGAAGAATTGGCACTAGGGTGTGACCGTTACCTCCAGTGAATATGACCCCCGGAAGCTCAAATGCCAATGCAGTGCGGGCATCGTCCGAGATTTCGCAGTTATGCACGCTTACGATCTTTAGACGCCTCATTTTACAGATGTGCTCGATGCACGAATCGCTGATCGCGGTATTGTCGAGAACAAGCGTCTCAACTTGTTCGAGAATGCAAAGCCGTTGCAAGTCTTCGTCTGTCGTATCGGTTCCTGACAAATCCAGTGTCTTGAGCGATTGCAGTTTAGAAATTTCATCGACCGTTAGACTCAAAAACCGCACATGTTCAGGAGGACTAACTAAAATGCCAAGTTCGTGCACATAGTTGAACGGGAGGTGTTCTTTGGCATACGATTGAACATCGATACCGGCCCGATTGGGCACGGCCCATAGCTAAGTTGGTAGGCTTCCTTCGCCAAAAACTATGCAGCTTCGAACATTATCATGAACCTCACCAAAACTCACCGCTTTGAGTGAGAACATTAAGCTGAAGCCAAGCAATAGAAATCTCATCATCTAAAACTCCGGGACGCCGATCGATATCTTAAAGTACTAGCTTGGCAACGTCTCGTTGTTTTGACGAGCAAACCTTCGGAACCGCGAAGCTAGTGATGAAATGCATCAAAAGGGGGCATCATTTGAACATCCCAGAAAATTGAGTGAGGGTGACAGATGGCGCCGAACCGTACCCACCCGTGCCAATGTCGAGTTCATTTTCTGATATCAAATCCCCAAGGTCGATGATTACGCCCGAGTCCGATAGGCCTGGCACATCCATCAACATTCTTTCTTTGTTATTGATTGACAATGTAATTTTACCGCCCTCCCAAGAGCCATTGAAAGAAATGAAAAGCTTATCGTGCTCTCCATCTTCAAAGAGGCAAAAGTGCAAACGACGTTCAAGAGACTGCTGAAGTTTCGCATTCGCCAAATCCAACTTACCAAGTGTACCTACCGACATGATATTGACCGAGCCTGATGCTCGCAGAGTCGCGTAGAGCAAAGCCGCGAAAAAACAGGAGACTAGTAGGAGAAAGAATCTTGGACGCTTCATAACTTATTTCTCCACTAGCAGGATATTAAACTGACTTCAACTGATTCGCGCTTTGCGTGCTTTCGTCGGGCCCTCGATTGTGTCGAAGTAATGCGATAACACAAACGATCGCTACTGGATAGACTGCGAACTGCAATGATGAGGTTTCTCTGCCAACGGCATCATTGATAAACAAAGAACTGTCCCAGAGCCCATGCACCACCATCGGAAGAATCAATGTCCCAGACATGCGCCGCATCGCATAGAATCCGCTTCCCATGATGAAGGTAAGGAGGACTTGAATCGGCATTGCCCACCACGGCAACCCAAATAACACATTCGGAACATGCAACGCAGAAAACAATGAAGTGCTGATGAGCCAAACATCACGCTCGCAGAAACGGCTTCGCAGACCCACAATCATACTTCCGCGCGTGATCATTTCTTCGCCAAACCCAACTCCCATAGCTCCCAGTGAAGACCACAAAAGCAGTCCCGCCGAAACCGGGCCAGAGAATGCGCCGAGGAAGTTGATCGAAATGATCCCAATCGCGACGGCGGGCAACGCCCAAATCCAGACCGGGCCAGATTCCGTGTTGTCGAATAGTACCAGTCGCCACCAACCCAAAAAACTGATAGCAACTATTAAAAATGCAGAGCCAAATAAAGTTGGAAGAGCATACCAAAGCTTTGTTGTCTCGACGCTCTTGCCAATCGCATTGTAATCAACTCCGTTGATCGTCCAAACGGTGAAGAATATGGCAAGATAACCGAGATATAGCAGTATGCCGATCCAGACAGAGGGCTGGTATTTTGAAACGTTTTTTCCAGTATTCATCGAGTCCTCGTCTATCCTTTTAGTGGATGCATGCCTGTTGTTTGAAATAAGCAGACAGGCACCCTAACAAGCCCTAAGAAAGCGTTCAGATTCAGCGTTAACACACGACATATCTTCCACCTGCTCTCGATCGCAACGGCTAAAAAAACAAATCGCCCACGGCGTCAGCATCATGAGCGAAAGCAAAACGATTGTCATTGATAATGGATGGAAGCGAGGCGACGCGACGCTCCATTCATAGATCAAAGGCACTGCAATCGCCGACGTCAAGATGACTCCCGCCAGTATTGCCACGTAACGGCGCCGAGCACAACCAAAATACTGGCCAACTAACCAAAACACGGTTATGGGAACGAGCATGAGTGGAAGTGCGAGCAACATCTGCCTTTCAAGCACCCTTGTCGCAACGGCGGTAAAGACAGCTACTGCAGAAACAAAAAACATAAGCTTGGCGATAGACGCACTCGAAGTGCTACTTTGTGAATTGCCGATACGCCATTGAGGCCAACGAAAGAATCTGATGAATGCAGACTGGATGCACGCGAGAGCACCAAATACAAGAATCGAAAATGTAAGGTTCTGAATATCAATATTCGGCGAGCTGGCCACTAATCCGACGGCAAGAAGCACAATTCCGGATGCCTTTTTCCAAACACCAGTCCCAGGGGCATACAGTACCGCAACCGAGAATGGAACGCCGCTCAATCCGAGGTAATACGCGAAAGCAGCCACGTCCAGCGATACAATCGCTTTTGAAAAGGGCAAGTAACGAATCAACAACAACGCCCAGATCCGTAAGCACACCAACACGGCGATTAACACAAGCGGCATAACCCACCACCGACGCCCGAGTGCTAGGTCAACAGTCCAGCGTTGCGCGTTTTGTTTATTTGATTCGTTCAAACTATACATGTCCGTGGATCCGAGATGCGCTTGCACAGCCTGACCTGTAGCGAATTGCCAAGCGGATTTTATTGATCATTAAAATTGCTCGATGCTTGGTAGCTTCGCGTCGCAGCATCGCCTACATCACGTTCGTGACGGCGCTGAGTGAGAACTTACGCGCTTCTGGTGACTGTAAATGTCGCTTCCATCGCTTCGATGCGTCGCTACACACTACTGACGACGGCGGGCAATAAACAGCGCATGCCAGAGGCCATTGTACAGGACGGTGGTCGAGCCGATTTAGCTTTCCAGCGTGGCTTTCAACAGAATCTTGGCCGAGTTACGCAAGTCGTTGGGGGCAGCAATAGATCATTCCAAGTCAGGCGTTGTGGGCAATCGAACCGCTCCCGGCGTCGCCAAGAAGTCGATGCGGAAACGAAACCGCACCGACAGCCTGCGGCGGAGTCTGGGAAATGTGCCAACGGGGACTGGCATCCAGCATTCGAACTTCCAACGTAGCTGGGAAGCAACGGTAAGAAGTGCGGCGAGATCGTCGCTGGGTTACGATGTGGCATTGGTAAAACGCTTGGCTTCTAGTATGTTGTGAAACTGAATTGTAGAAGATGCGGTCAGCACTTAACAAAGCTTGCCTCGTTGCTACGATTTTTGTGTGATCGACTTTAATTTTGCAGTCTCGCAAGCCCCTACTGCCTCGATGAACTCCTTCTTTTTGCGTCATGAGTTTCTGATTCGACGACTTCACTCGCTCAGTGGGTTAGTTCCCATCGGAGCGTACATGACCGTCCATTTGCTGACGAATGCCACGTTGCTGACTGGGCCGTCCAAATTTCAGGTGCTAGTCAATGGTATCCATTCGCTGCCGATGCTGACTTTGATCGAATGGCTCTTTATTTTCTTGCCGATCATTTTCCACGCCGTCGTCGGGGTTTGGATCGCTCAAACCGGGCAATCTAACTCCCAGCTTTATGGTTATGGGAATAATCTTCGTTATACGTGGCAGCGATACACGGGCTACATTGCCATGGTGTTTATTTTCGCACACGTCTTCCATCTGCATGGTTGGTTCCATTTTGATTGGTGGTTGAACGCGGTCGCGACGCCCTTGGGGATGGCTCAGTTCCGTCCGTTCAACGCGGCAAGTACTCTGGCGTTGGCGATGAAGGGCATTATTTGGCCTATTGTCTATATAATTGGTGTTGTGTCTTGCGTGTTTCATTTTGCCAACGGAATTTGGACAGCAGGAATCACTTGGGGAGTTTGGATTTCGCCTAAAGGACAGCAACGGGCGACAGTCGGCTGCACAATTTTTGGCGTAGTGTTGACGATGGTTGGGTTGTCCGCGTTGGTCGGAGCAAAGCTGACGGACGTTGAGGAAGCTCGCGCGGCGGAAAAGTCGATTCATAAAGCGGCCGTCGAATCGGGCTTTATTCTCGCAGATCCCCGTAAACTGAGCGCCGACCCGTCGGACGTTCCGGTTTCCAAATAGGCATCGTGGTGGAAGTATTGTCGCGTCCCGTTATTTTGCGGGTCTTGCAGACGGTTGGATAAATGAACTTGCATATCGCAAAAACTGCTCGATAAGGTTTGGTTGAATGGCTGGTCCGAAAATTGTAATTGTGGGTGGTGGTCTAGCAGGTCTAGCGGCCGCCTCCAAGTTTGGCGAATTAGGTGTTAATGTCGACCTGCTGAGCCTAACTCCGGTCAAACGTTCGCACAGCGTCTGTGCCCAAGGTGGCATCAACTCGGTCAGCGACATGACGCGGCAAGAGGGAGACAACGAGTGGAAGCACTTCGACGACACCATTTACGGTGGTGACTTTTTGCAGCACCAGCCGCCTGTGAAGGAGATGTCCTACTGGGCTCCTAAGGTCATCGATTTGATGGACCGCATGGGAGTGACCTTTAACCGCACTCCTGAAGGGTTTCTTGACCGACGGCGTTTCGGCGGTACTTTGTACAAGCGAACGGCGTTTGCCGGAGCGACGACCGGCCAGCAATTGCTGTACGCGCTCGATGAGCAGACGCGACGCTGGCAGACACAGGGCTTAGTTAAAAAGTACGAGTTTTGGGATTTCCTGGGACCAATTCAGGATGAGACTGGTCGTTGCGTCGGGGCTGTCGCTCAAGACATGGTGACGATGGAGATCCGGTCTTTCCCTGCCGACGCGGTGATCGTGGCGACAGGCGGTTGCGGTCTGGTCTATGGTCGATCAACGATGTCTGTTTTCTGCACCGGCAGTGCTGCTAGCCGCATTTTGAAAGCTGGTGGGAAGTACGGTAACGGCGAATTTATTCAGGTGCATCCGACTGCGATTCCGGGTGCCGATAAACTTCGTTTGATGAGCGAATCCGCGCGTGGTGAAGGTGGTCGCGTGTGGGTGCCGCGCAAACCGGCCGATGGACGCGATCCAAAGACGATTCCTGAATCCGAACGATACTACTTCCTCGAAGAACGCTTTCCAAAGTATGGCAACTTGGTGCCACGCGATATTGCGACGCGGCAAATCTTCAGCATTTGCGTTAACGAAGGATTGTCAGTAGACCCAAATCGTTTGTGCGTTTACCTCGATTTGACTCATATTCCACGACCTGAGCTCGATCGCAAGCTTGGGGGGATTCTCGAAATCTACGAAAAGTTCCAGGGAGTAGACCCTCGCGACGAGCCCATGAAAATCTTCCCTGCGGTCCACTACAGCATGGGTGGCCTGTGGGTCGATTACGAACGAAGCGCGGAAGGCGGACTCGTGGTTGGCTCGCCGAAAAACCAAGTCACCAATATTCCTGGTCTGTATGCAATCGGCGAATGCGATTACCAATACCACGGCGCGAATCGGCTCGGTGCGAACTCCCTGTTAAGCTGCATTTTTAGTGGTCTTTTCAGTGCTCCAGGCATTGTGAACTGGGTTAAAAATCAGAAGAAGGCGGCAGCGGAATTGCCATCAAGCATGTTTGAAGGCGCCGTGCGTCAGCATCAGCAGCGTCACGACGACTTGCTGAAGTGTTCCGGTGGTGAGAACCCGTACCTGATCCATCAAGAACTCGGCGACATTATGACGCGTGCGGCCACAGTTGTTCGCGAAAACACGCAACTTACGGAAGCGTATTCTAAGGTGCTTGATCTGCAAGAGCGAGCGGCGAAGTGTTCGTTAAGCGACACAGGCGGTTGGAACAATCAAAATGTTATGTTCACTAAATCACTTCAAGATATGATTCCAATCGGACTGTGCATTCTCAAGGGCGCGTTGATGCGTGATGAATGCCGCGGCGCACACTACAAACCAGACTTTGAGATGCCTGCTCTAACCGCTGAAGATCCAGTCGAGCGAGCTCAGCAAGCAGAACAGTGGTGTGACCGCTTCGAAGACAACAACAAGAAGTATCTTAAGAGCTCTGTTGCGAGCTGGAATGGCTCGGAACCAGACATAGTTTATGAAGATGTCGATACTTCCCTGATCGCACCTCGTCCACGACTGTACGGTCTGGTCGGTGCGGAAGAAATTGAAGTAGCGTGGAAGAAACGCGTTGACGCAAAGAAGAATAAGCCAGTATTGGCTGCGACCTAACCAACAATTTGATGCTGGTGGACGTAGGTCTATCAGGATTTCCTTTTGAACATCCGGTTTGTTAAAAGTAATAACGTTAATTGATCATGATTGCTCCAGCTGACTCCGCACAAAAACGATTGCGCCACGACAAAGTTCACGTTCGGATCTTGCGTCAAGATGCACCGGGCGAAATGCCTTATTGGGAAAGACACACAGTTGCCTACGAGCCGGACATGAACGTAATTAGCGTTCTTCAAAAGGTCGCAGCTCAGGCCAAGACGATCGACGGCAAATCGGTCGCACCGGTAGCTTGGGATTGCGGCTGTTTGGAAGAAGTCTGCGGTTCGTGCACGATGGTCATCAACGGTCGCGTTCGCCAGAGTTGTTCGGCGTTAGTTGACCGATTGCTCGAGGATGTGCCCGGCGAAATCGAGCTACGTCCCATGATGAAATTCCCTGTGATCCGGGATTTAATGGTCGACCGCAGCCGACTTTTCCGCGCGTTACAACGTGTTAAAGCGTGGGTACCGATCGATGGCTATTATGACATGGGCCCCGGTCCACGGATTTCTCGTGAAACGCAAGAAACATCCTATCCGCTCAGCCAGTGCATGAGTTGCGGTTGTTGTTTGGACGCTTGCCCTCAATATCTGAAGGTTGAGTTGAAACAAGAGTCTGGCGAGTCTGACGAAGCGTTTGAAGCTCGCAAGTTGAAGGCTTATGACGAGAGTTTTGTGGGTGCTCATGCTATTTCGCAAGCGATGCTCTTTAATATGAACCCAGTCGGTGCTGCGCTAGCAGGCGAGCGAATCGAAGCGTTGATGCAGCCGGGCGGGATTCAAGCTTGCGGCAATGCCCAAAACTGTGTCGCCGTATGTCCGAAGGAAATCCCATTAACACGCTCGATCGCCCGAGCGGGTCGGCAAGCGACGGTCCATACGATCAAGAAGTTTTTTGATCGTTAAAGTAGGGCGTTGATTGTCGATGACCATCTGTTTTGTAGAAATTCTGAAACCACACCTAGCTTCAGCCGCGTTCTAGGCGAACGCAGCTACGTTAGAGCACGAGCGCATCGTACACGCGCATCGTAGCTGGCTTCGCCTAGAAGCCGGTTGCGCAACCGGAAACGCACCCCTCGACCGCGGCACTGCTGGACAAGCCAGCAGTGGCACACCGTTTTAGGAAACTTACCAATTTCAGATAGCTCCATCGTCTCCGGAATCGCACTATGATTCACTCGCGTTCTAGGCGAACGCAGCTACGTTAGAGTAGACGCGCATCGTACATGCGCATCGTAGCTGGCTTCGCCAAGAAGCCGGTTGCGCAACCGGAAACGCACCCAGCGGCCGCGGCACTGCTAGACAAGCCAGCAGTGGCACACCGTTGTAGGAAACTACCAATTTCAGAAAACGCACCGAGCTGCAACCGCGTTCTAGGCGAACGCAGCTACGGGAAGAGCACAATCGCATCTTACACGCGCATCGTAGCTGGCTTCGCCTAGAAGCCGGTTGCGCAACCGGAAACGCACCCCTCGGCAGCGGCACTGCTGGACAAGCCAGCAGTGGCACACCGTTTTAGGAAACGAAGCCAATTCCGATAGCTCCATCGTTTCCGGAATCGCACTATGATTCACCCGCGTTCTGGCGAACGCAGCTACGGGATGAGGGCAATCGACACTTCGTGCGATTTGTTATAATGCTCTGTCGGTGGAAGTGATGTCTGATCGTGCCAGCCGAGGAAGGACTTGTGTGATGCTGCTTGGGATTAAACCTACGAACGACTTTGCGTTTAAAAAGATCTTCGGTTCGCCAGAGAACTCAGAAGCATTGATTGGTTTACTAAACGCAATCCTCAACTTCGCTAACCCGATTGTGAACGTGGAGATCAAGAACCCGTTCAACATGCAAGAGTTTGAACAGGGCAAGCTGATTGTGCTCGACCTGCGATGCCTCGATTCCAGCGGTCGCTGGTTCAACGTCGAAATGCGGGTGTCGGGGTTTACCGGCTTGCTGCAACGGTTGGTTTACTACGCTTGCGACATGTACACCAGCCAGCTCAATGTAGGCGGGAATTACACTACGCTACGATCGGCGATTTCAATCTGTTTGCTGAAGCCGAACATTTTTAAGGGAGATCAGGCGCATCATCGCTTTCAGATGGTTGATTTGGAAAGTGGTCGCGAATTGCCAGATGGGATTGAAGTCCACACGGTCGAATTATCGAAGTATAATTTGGATGAAGCGACAATTCTGACTGCTCCGAAGATTGAGCAGTGGGCGTTCTTGTTGCTGCGAGCTCAGGACTATGATGCCGGCAGGCTGCGTGAGTTGTTGCCCGGAATTGAGTTTGGAAAAGCCATTTCAACGATAGAAAAAATATCGGCCAAGACGGAGGACAAGCAGATGTACGATCAACGCGAGAAAGCTCAACGAGACTACGAATGGGCTATCGCCTGTTCGCTGAGGGAAGGGCTAGAGAAAGGACGCGAAGAAGGACTCACGAAAGGACGTGAGGAGGGCATTGAAAAGGGACGCAAGTCGATGGTTATTGAGACTGTAATGATGCTGGAGGAGCTGCTCGGCGATTCCGTCTCAGAAGCGGCTACCCTCGAGCAGTTGGAGTTGGATGTTCTGACAACCAAAGTGGCAACGCTTCGAAAACGCCTCCGCGACCGGCAAAGTTAACCGCAACCGCAAACGCACCCCGCGGCCGCGGCACTGCTGGGCAAGCCAGCAGTGGCACCCGAAAAGCGACTAAGATGTGCTCGTGTGCATGGCCCCGATCAGCTCGCCAACACTGTTAGCTCCGATGCTCGCGAGGGCTTCCGGTATCTGGCTAACGAGTCGTTCTGAAACCAGCGGATCAAAGTAGTTCGCGGTCCCGATCTGAACGGCGCTCGCACCGGCAACTATAAACTCCATCACATCATCGATGTTGCAAATCCCACCGATGCCAATAATCGGTATCTTTACCGAAGCAGCAATCTGGTAGACACAACGCAGCGCAATCGGCTTAATCGCTGGCCCGCTCAGGCCTCCGACTTTATTTCCTAACAATGCGCGTTTGCGACGCCAGTCCACAGCCAACCCAAGCACCGTATTAATGCAACTCACCGCGTCAGCGCCGGCTTCTGCTGCGGCCTGGGCGATCGGAGCAATCGCAGTTACGTTTGGAGTCAATTTGGCAATAATCGGAAATCGACTTACCGACCGCACGCCCGCAACCACGTCGTAACAAGCTTGAGGGTTAGTCCCAAAATCGACCCCGCCAGTTACGTTTGGACAAGAGATATTCAGCTCCAACGCTGCCACTCCGTCCGCTTCGTTCATCCGTTCCGCCAAGACAATGAACTCGTCCTTGCTCTTGCCCGCGATACTAACAATCACTTTAGTCGGCAGCGAACGCAGATAGGGCCAGTGGTTTGCCAAGAAGTAATCGATCCCGTCATTGTCCAGACCGATCGCGTTCAGCATGCCTGCCGTAGTCTCGACAGTTCGCCATGGAGCGTTCCCTGGCCGAGGAGCAGCCGTGATCGTCTTGGGAAGCACACCACCTAGTTTGCTCAAGTCGAGCATACCGGCCATCTCACGGGCGTAACCGAATGTACCCGAAGCCGTCAAGATTGGGTTCGGCAGTTCCAATCGCCCCAACTTCACAGACATATCGACGGCTTTTGAGTCGACGTCGAGCAGGGATTCAGCTGGGACCACGGAGCACTCACTTTCGAGACAGACAACGACAGACAACAGGGGGCCCCTACAGGATTAGCATACAATCGCCGTAGGAGTAGAAGCGGTAGCCTTCTTCGACAGCGACTTGATACGCACGAAGGATCAATTCTCGCGTTGCAAAGGCACTCACCATAACCAGCAAAGAGCTGCGAGGTAGATGAAAATTGGTCAGCAGCGCGTCGACCGCGTTAAACTTAAAGCCCGGAGTGATGAACAAATCGGTCTCACCTTGCCAAGGCTTCAGGACACCATCATGCTTGCTAGCCACCGACTCGAGCACGCGGACAGTCGTCGTCCCAATCGCGACGATTCGGCCCCCTTCGCTGCGCGTGGTTTGCAAACGTTTTACGACCGGTTCGGTTAGCTCGCACCATTCTGAATGCATCCGATGTTCGTTCAGATCGTCGACTTGAATTGGTCGGAAAGTGCCAATGCCGACATGCAGCGTGCTGGTCACGAAGGCCGAGCCGGCTTCGCGAATCGATTTTACGAGATCTGGGGTGATATGGAGCCCGGCGGTGGGAGCGGCGACCGAGCCTGGTTTGCGAGCAAACACGGTTTGATAACGTTCGATATCTTCCGACATCATCTCGCCGTTGCGAATATAGGGCGGCAACGGCACGCGACCGCTCTGTTTTAGAATAGTCTGCCAATCGGCGGCGGGTTCGGGACGAAAGATTGCATGCCCTCCCTTTTGCTGCGAAATCAAGACCAGCCGTTGAACTTCGCGACCGTCGCAATCGCGGAGAGTAACCGTTTCGCCGATAGCCATCTTTCCGCGCGTCTTGCACAGCATATCAGCCATACCCGTTTCCGGGTCGCTCTGCAGATACAGCCCTTCCCAGCGGCCGCCAGTGAGCGTTCGGAACCCGATTAGCCGGGCCGGAATGACTTGGGTATCATTGACGACGACGGAATCGCCCGGTCGCAGGAACTGAGGCAGATCCCGGACTTGGCAGTGTTCGATGCGACCTGTGTCACGATGCACGACCATCATACGTGCGGAAACACGTTGTTCTGGGGGTTGTTGAGCGATTTGGTCGCGTGGCAAATCGTAATCGTAAAGTTCGATACGATTTTCTTCGGTATTGGAGCGTGTCATAAAACCTTTGGATCGGAGCTTGAACAGTCCGCTTTTGGGCAACTTTCGATCTTGGTTTGAACGAACCGCTCTGCTACTTTAGCGACTCGCCAGTAAGTAATAAACGGCGAATGATTCGATTCTGCAGGGAAGGAGCCAGGGATGCCCAAAGTTGATGATATCAGGTCGCAAGTTCAAATCCGTTGGATGATTCGGCGCGACATGCAATCGGTTTTGGACATCGAAAAGCAGAGCTTCGAGTTTGCATGGAGCGAGGATGATTTTATCCGTTGCTTGCGTCAACGCAACTGCATCGGCATGGTTGCGGAGCGAGGCGAGCAGATCGTTGGATTTATGATCTACGAGCTGCATAAGAATCGTCTGCATGTGCTCAATTTCGCAGTGCACGAGGACTTCCGTCGCTCTCGCGTGGCGACCGCCATGATCGACAAACTCGTGGGAAAGCTTGCATTTCAGCGTCGCAACCGAATCATGTTGGAGGTTCGCGAAAGCAACCTATCGGCTCAGCTTTTTTTCCGAGCCAGCGGATTTCGGGCGATTAGTGTGTTGCGTGACTTCTACGAAGATTCGACGGAAGACGCTTATTTGATGCAATATCGGTACGAGCCACGCGTAGAAGAGCTTCCAGTATCCGACCGCCAACACAAACTCGCCGGCTAGTTCACACACGGCTTCTCCTTACACAACTGCATTCGCCAAGAACGCGGGTTTTACGTCCGTAGCTGCGTTCGCCTAGAACGATCTTGCAGTAGCTGCGTTCGCCTAGAACGCTGATGAACCTGGGTGCGTATCCTGAATGCGGATCGTTTCTTGAATAGTATGCCACTGCTGGCTTGTCCAGCAGTGCTCGTGGCGTAACAGCAAAGCTCGCCAACTCATCCCCGGCTTCTTTGCGAAGCCAGCTACGATGCACTTGTATCCTCTTTCCCGTAGCTGCGTTCACGATTGTCTGCTGTCTGGAGGGAATGAGTCTGTTCGTAAGCTTGGCGGCAAAGTAAATTGGGGCGTACTGAACACTTTGTCATCACAAACACAATTTGTAGACTTCATTGGAAAATCATCTGCTTGCATTTGAAATCGACCTGTTGGCCGATGGCCGAGTATGCAGCGCTGTTTCGCTCGATGGTGAACTC
Source organism: Njordella aestuarii (assembly GCF_056494165.1). Classification (NCBI taxonomy): domain Bacteria; kingdom Pseudomonadati; phylum Planctomycetota; class Planctomycetia; order Pirellulales; family Pirellulaceae; genus Njordella; species Njordella aestuarii. The sequence continues at coordinate 2,498,604 of NZ_CM151397.1, read as the reverse complement.
TGCGCGTATCTTGCGAGTTTCGTCGATTCGTTCATTTGGGATCTCCCGATTTGGATCTGCGCGGAACAGACTCGTGCTGACCTGCGGGACGCCTTCCAGGGAGATGTCGGATTCGATGGCGTACCAATTTTGCTGCAATGCCAGCTTGAAAAACGAGCAATCACCGAAGTCACGTTGCGGAGATATCGTAAGATTGGACGAGACAAGTTTCTGGCAGGCTATCTTTGCAAAGTTGAACAGACCGATAGCGCTTCACTCATGCAGGACATTCGATTTGCGTCGGCGCTTTCTCAGGCACTCTTGAATGGCATTCCTGATTGCATCAAGGTACTGGATTCTGACGCTCGACTGCTAGCCATGAGCGAGCCTGGTACCTGTTTGATGGAGATTGATGATTTCCAGCAGGTACGTCATCGTCAGTGGCACACGATGTGGCCTGACGAGTCGCAATTGTTGGTTAGGGAGTCATTCGGTAAGGCATTGTTGGGTGAGTCGACGCGATTCCGCGGATTCTGCCCCACTGCCAAAGGCACTCCGAAATGGTGGGACGTAACGGTTTCTCCCATATTTGACGAAGCTGGGAGGCCAGACCGCATTGTGGCTATGTCGCGGGATATTACCGAATTCCGTCGCCACGAGTTGGAAGCTTTCGAAAACGAATCTCGCTTCCAAATGCTGGCAGATAACATGGCCCAGCTCGCATGGATGGCGGAACCAGATGGCGCAATCTTTTGGTACAACAAACGTTGGTATGAGTTCACCGGTACGACGTTAGAAGAAATGCGAGGGTGGGGATGGCAAAAAGTTCATCACCCGGACTATTTGGACAACGTACTGACACGCTTCACAGCTTCGGTTGAGAAGGGGGAGCCGTGGGAGGACACCTTTCCATTGCGCGGGATTGACGGCGAGTATCGTTGGTTCTTAACTCGAATGATGCCGATTCGCGACCAGTCGGGAACGGTTGTTCGATTGCTGGGTACAAATACCGATATTACCGACAAGCTGCGAGTGGCGGAAGAACTGCGGCGCAGCGAACAGAAATTGCAAATCGGAACGGCAGTTGGTGGTCTGGGACTAGGCGAGATCGACTACCGCACCAATACCATTACGATGACTTCGGTGATGGCCGAAATTTACGGCCTTCCTGTCGAGAAAAAAGTAGTTAGCCGAGATACCGTTCATAACCTTTTCCACCCTGACGACCGAAGTGGATTATTGGAGACGATTGCTTCCGCAGCCGCCTCACCCGATCGACGGTTTGAATGTGAGCATCGCATTATACGGCCGGACGGACAAACTCGGTGGCTGAGCATTTGCAAAAACTGGGTTCATCAGGATCAGGCTGATGGAACTTCTCGCGCTGTTTATTCTCTGCTTGCTGTGCGTGATATTACGGCCCAGAAGGAGACCGAGTTTGAATTACGCGCATCTCGGCGTTTAGCTGATGCGGCGAACCAAGCGAAAAGTGATTTCTTGGCCAACATGAGTCATGAAATTCGCTCGCCTATGACGGCAATACTTGGTTACGCTGACCTCTTGGTCGCAAAAAATGACGCAGAAAAAGAGTATATTGAAACGATTCGGCGCAATGGTCAATTTCTTCTCAGCCTGCTGAATGATATCCTCGATTTGTCAAAGATCGAGGCGGGCAAAATGGAGATCGATCGTGTCAAATTTTGCCCACGGAAACTTGTTGAAGACGTTTGCTCGTTGATGAACATCCGTGCCGTCGAGCGTGGACTGCACTTGAGTGTCGAATTCACTGCGCCACTTCCGAGCGAGATTGAGAGCGATCCAGTTCGCTTGCGACAAATATTAATTAACCTGGTCGGCAACGCCATCAAGTTTACCGAGAAAGGTTCGGTTCAGGTGCGGAGCAGCTATCGTCTTGAAACGGACCAGCTGGTCGTTGAAATTGTCGATTCGGGTGTTGGAATCTCGCACGAGTATCTGGAGAAGCTGTTTCAGGTTTTCGAGCAAGGTGACACTTCTATCGGACGTCGATTCGGCGGTAGCGGTTTAGGACTGGCGATCAGTCAGCGACTTGCGCTCATGTTGAACGGTTCAATCCAGGTTCAAAGTCGCATCGGATATGGTAGCGTTTTTGCCCTGACGCTAGATCGAGTAAATGGTAAGGCTCCGACACTCTCCACTTACATAACGCCCGAATCGCTTAGCATCGCGGACATAGCTCCCGCGACAGGCCAAGTTTCTGCTATGCGACTTGCGCAGCCGCGACGTATCTTGGTGGTGGACGACCGCCGCGACATTCGCGTTCTGACAGCCGCTTTCGTTAAGAAGATAGGTGGCTTGCCGTTTCAAGCAGAAGATGGTTTGGAAGCAATCGCAATGCTGCAAAGCCGCAACGGTTCTTCAGAACAGTTTGATATGGTCTTAATGGATGTTCAAATGCCTAAGATGGATGGCATTATGGCTGTTCGAGAAATTCGTAACCTGGGATTCTCGCTTCCGATCATTGCTCTTACCGCCAATGCAATGGATTCGGACCGCGAAGTCTGCCTTCAAAGCGGGTACTCAGATTTTCTCAGCAAACCAATTCAATTCGAGCGTTTCGCAACGATCGTAAAGCACTATCTGTCCGATGATTTGTCCAATCTTATGCGGCCCAATAAATTGACCTCTTAGTTACGCACTCTATTGCCAAACTCGCGTTATTGGAAGAAGTAACTGGAAAGAAGAAAGTGTTCGCCATATACAATGGCTGCGCACACGAGTAAAAACAAAGCGACTTCCCAAAGCCCCTCTTGGTCCCTGGCCAGCCTTACCCAAGAACCAACCAGCAGTACGTAAACGAGGCTAGTTAGAGAATCGGCAAAAGAATCCGCCGCCGTTTCTTTGGTATCAAAGACAAGCCAGCCGACCAAGATAAAAAGAGGTATGTTGGCGAGCAGCAGAATCGTCCAGTACATTTTCACTCTCCGTTCTAGATTCTTGTTAAGAATCCACCGCGAACTTTATACGGCTTCCACGAACGAAGATTTTCCTCCGATACCGGTCGCATGTCTAGCTATAGGAGGTAGAACCTTTCCAGAGGTTGATCCTTACCTGCCTGTCCATAATGTAGCAGAACTGTATTGGGGTGACGGAACGAGAACCACAAGCAATAGGGCTCGACCAACATTTCTCTGCGGCCCAAGCTTCAATGCACCACAAGGTTCAGCTATGATGTTCGAGCGACAGACACATACAGATTAGCTTTTGTGGAGTAGGGATCATGTTCGGTTATATCTCGCGGGTAAAGAATTCCTTCTTCGCCATGATCATCGGATTTTTGATGATCCCTGTTGCCATGGTGCTGCATGGCTGGAATGAGTATCGAACTGTCCATCGAGCCAAAGGTATTGCAGAAGCAAAGCAAGTTGTAGTATCGGTTCCGAATCCTATGGAGATCGACGCCAGCCTTGATCAACGCCTTGTGCACTTGAGCGGCAGAGCGGATACCGAAGAAACTCTGGAAGACGAAGAATTCTTCGTACGCGAAAATGCAATCCATCTAGTTCGGCACGTCGAGATGTTCCAGTGGGAAGAAAAACGCGAGAACAAAAAGAAATCGGGGGCACAAACCGAAAAAGTCGTCTATTCCTACCGGCAGGTGTGGAAGGATGAGCCGATCGACAGCAGTCGGTTCCGTGAATCGGTTGGCCATGAAAACCCATCAATGCCATTGCGCAGCCAGCGTCAAACGGCGAACTTAGTGTTCGTTGGCGCTTATCGCTTGAACAGTCAGCAAAAAGACGACATCACAAATGCGATACCTGTCCCCATTGTCGAAGGAGCAGTGCTGGAAAACCTTAGCGAAGAGGAGCGTTCGAAAGTAGCATTTCGAAACGGCGAGATGTTTCGCAGCGAGACACGCCCAGAACCGAATACGCCTCGGATCGGCGACCTTCGTATCCGCTTTGAAAAGACGCCAGCGTGTGACGTGAGCTTGGTCGCGCAACTTCGGGGTCCGACCTTTGGACCATTTACTACTTCGAACGGCGAGACCATCCAGCGCCTTTACGCAGGAACATTGACGGCCGAGGAAGTGATGCAAAAGCTTGTATCGGAGAATAACACGATGGCTTGGGTTTTGAGGTTTGTGGGTTTCGCGCTAAGTGTCACTGGATTTGCCATGTTCCTAAGTCCTTTGAGTGCAATCGTGAGTGTTATCCCGCTGCTTGGACGCCTAACGGGAGGTCTCATGTTCTTAGTGGCGACTCTGTTGGGATTCTGCACTTCGCTCGTCGTCATCGGATTATCCTGGATCGCTGTTCGTCCACTCATGGGCATCGGTTTGCTGTTGGTTGCCGCGATTATTGGTTTTGCGGTGATGAAGCTTCGCAGACCAGCAAATGCACAATTCTCATCTCCGGCAATGCCGCCGCCGCTACCACAATGATTTCGAACTCAGGAAGAAGCCCTTCGCAGGTTGGCAAGTTCGTTTTTACCACCAGCGGTCTGCGTAGCCCAACAGTATTTTTAAAACCATTTGACACTGCCCACGCGTCGACCTGCGCGACATCTTTTTTGCTAACAGATTTTGTCCGCTCCGGCTCAATAACCGGATTTTAAAGATTGCGCTGTCGATCAGGAACTGATTTGGTAGCAGACGTAGATCAAATATCCAGTCCACGTTAAATAGAGAAGGGCCCAGAAAATTGTGACTGGGCGAATGCGCTGCAACAAGCTCGGTTTGGGTTTAACGCCACCGAGCTCTTTGGTTTCCTTGCGGCCATTGCCGTCAGACGAGATCTTAGTAACGCTGACATCGCCGGATGCATCCGTGTTTGCATCACTTGGTTCAGTCATTGTTCAGCTCGAACACAGGCTTGAACGCATCGTCGAAATCGTAAACGTTGTCAAAATCGCTGCGTTTATCAGACTTGCTCTTGCGCATTTCCTTGATGCGGATCAAATTATAGACGATCTCGCCAAAGTCGCTGGTAGCGTAGATGCCCCAACTGTTAAGAACCAGTTTTGACATATAGCCATATTGTTCGTTTGCAAAGATTCGGATTGCTTCGCAAAGCTGTTGACCGGTCAGGTGCTGTCGTCCCGCGCCCTTTTCGCTCTGCCCCGGCATACGCAAGATTTCTTGAGCGTATGTTAGTGCTTCACGAACGAACCGATAAGCATCCAATCGGTAACGCTGGTCTTGCTCCAACAACTGAATAATCGTGGCCAGTTCATCTTTCATAGTTTAACTCGTACAACTGCAATGCTAACAAACTGATGCACTGGACCAAAAAGTATTCAGTAGCGACGACGACACGTCGCTTACTTCAAAATCATGTCGTCGGCAGTGCGGCCTGATGGAATCATGGGCAACACATGCTCTTGGTAGGGGACTTGAACATCCAGTACGTAAGGACCTGGATAATTGATCATTTCCTTAAGTGCCGCTTCCAACTCGGAACGTTTGCTAACCGTTGCTGCTCCACATCCATATCCTCTGGCAATTTGCACAAAGTCCGGATAGCGGGCTTCGACGAACGAATGCGGTTCGGTTTTACCCGTACCGCTCGCTTCCTCGTGGTCGATGGGCCCCAGATAGGTATGTGCGCGGTTTGCGCCTTCAAATCTGTCTTCCCACTGTACGACCATCCCGAGATGCTGGTTGTTCAGCAACAAAACTTTGACTGGCAACTTTTCACAATGCAGCGTCGCTAGCTCTTGAATATTCATCTGGAAAGAACCATCGCCGTCGATGTCAATGACAAGCGCATCTGGATTCGCCGCTTGGACACCCATCGCCGCGGGAAGGCCAAAGCCCATCGTGCCCAATCCGCTACTGCTGAGCCACGTGCGCGGCTTGCGGAACTTGAAGAACTGTGCGGCCCACATTTGGTGCTGGCCGACGCCGACTGTTACAAACGTTTCACGGTCCTTCGTTAGATTGGAAAGTGTTTCAATCGCATGCTGCTGCAAGATGCCTTCGTAGGCCCGATCATAGTCGAACGGGTGCTTCGCTTTCATCTCCGAACAATGCTTGACCCACGGACCGATCTCTGTCGGCTTTTCAACGATCTTGTTCAGCTCCGAAAGTGCATAACCAATGTCGCTGCAAACTGAAATATGCGCGACTTTATTTTTATTCAGTTCTGAAGGGTCAACGTCAACGTGGACGATCTTGGCGTGCTTGGCAAACTCCTGAAGCTTGCCGGTGACACGGTCATCGAAGCGAACGCCAAACGCTAGCAGCAAATCGCAATCGCGGACTGCATAGTTTGCGTAAGCCGACCCGTGCATGCCCAACATGTCCATCGAAAGCGGCTCGTCTCCGGGATAGATCCCCAACCCCATGACGGTCATAGTGATTGGCATCCCGGTTTTGGCGATCAAATCGCGAATTTGCTGCGAAGCGCCTGCATTAATAATCCCGCCTCCACAGTAAACAATCGGGCGCTTGCTGTGCTTGATCGCAGCTGCGATTTGGCGAATCTGTTCTGGTTTTGCATTGGGATGCTTGCTGGGTTTATAGCCTGGCAAGTTCATCGGAACATCCCAATCAACTTCGCACTGGTCCATCTGAACGTCTTTTGGCATGTCAACCAAAACCGGACCTGGACGTCCCGTCGTAGCGATGTGAAACGCCTCTTTCATGACGCGTGCGACGTCGTCAACTTTGGTAACCAAATAATGATGTTTGGTAATTCCGCGACAAACTTCAACGATCGGCGTCTCTTGGAACGCATCTGTGCCGATTACAGCCGTCGGAACCTGACCGGTAATTACAATCAGCGGAATACTGTCCAGTTTCGCGTCAGCGATCGCAGTTACGAGGTTCGTCGCACCTGGTCCACTGGTCGCCATGACCACACCAACTTCGCCAGTCGAGCGTGCAAGGCCTTGAGCCGCAAAGGCGCCACCTTGTTCGTGACGAGGAAGAATGGTGCGTAATTGCGCACTGTAGCGAGTTAGTGCTTGATGCATCGGCATTGAGCAACCGCCAGGGTAAGCAAACACCGTATGCACACCGTGATCCACCAAGGACTTGACGACGATATCAGCCCCCTTCATAAGTGTGGTAGCGGTAGCGGGTTTTGCAACAGTGGCCATAAAAGGTTCTCCGAACGACGTTTGTAGGGTATCGCCCATACAAATTGATAAGTTTGCCAAGATCTCCAGAATACGAACTGGAGCCCATTTATTCAACGCTTAATTGCCAAGTTGCCCTACCTGATTCCCCATTCTGTGGGTTCAGGCGGAGCAACCGGCAAGCTCGCACAATTCGCTCGCGTCACGATCGCACTGACGAATCGGCATAGCTTCACACGCGGGAAAGAGAGGTGGACGCCGATTTGGTTCGATGCGGTTTATCCCCGGGCCGGTTCGCAGTCTGGCCAAACGCAAACGTTCAACCATCTCACTTCCCTTGCGTAGGCCACAGCTGAACCCGTGGAGAAACAGTTAAGACAACAGAAATCGATCTGACCTGCAGCCGTGGGGATCCCCGGAAGCGTCCGAGCGTACGCCAGCCTCGACAACTAGTAGATATCTGGGAGCGATTTTAGTTCGACTAGAACTTCAAGCTGCGTATTCTGACGCAAGATGACTGCTTTGATCGGTTGATTGATCGGAGAAAGCCCGACCGTCTGAACCAGGTGACCGTCGTCTTCAATCCTGACGCCATTAAAGTACAGAATAATGTCGCCAATCCGCAGTCCAGCAATCTTCGCTGGCGATTCGTCGCGAACCGTCTTTACCAAGGCCCCCGTCGGTGCCTTCAAGCCAAACTGGCGGGCTTTAGTCTCGTCGAACTGGTTGTCCATTTGAACGCCCAAGTAAGCGCGTTGCAATTGGCCGCTGCTTACAAGTTGCTCGGTAACCGCCATTACCAAGTTGATTGGGATCGTAAAACCGATGCCTTCGTTTCCACCCGAGTTACTAGCGATCGCTGTGTTGATCCCAATCACTTCGCCGCGCAGATTGAATAATGGTCCGCCACTGTTACCAGGATTGATGGCCGCATCGGTCTGGAAAAAGTTTTGGATGTCGATTGCACGATTACCAAGATCCAGATTACGCCTACCTTTCGCACTCAGAATCCCCGAGGTCACGCTGTGGTTGAGGCCGAATGGGCTGCCGATGGCAAAAACAGGATCGCCCGCTTCCACCACGTCACTGTCGCCGATGTGCGATGGCACAAACGCTTCGCCGTCGACTTGGATAACGGCAATGTCTGTCGACGCATCGCTCCAAACTCGCACGGGTCGCAGTCGCACATGCTCGGACGTTTCAATACGGATCGAACGCAAGTCTGCCGCGTGAATGACGTGACGGTTTGTAATCGCGTATTGATTGCCCCCGATGTCGACCATAACACCAGCCCCAGCCTCTTCAATCTTTCGATTGTCGGAACGCGAAGAAGTGAGCGAGGAATCGGTGCTGGAATTCTTGATCGCTTCAATATGAACAATGCTCGGCATCGCAAGCTTCACAGCGCGTCGCAGCAGAGAGAACTGTTCGTATCGCTCAACGTCTTCGGCTAGCCTTGAAAACTCAAGCTCACGCTCAACCGCCCCAGGAGCTCGCATTTGCAGGGTGGGGGCCATTCGATTTTGGCTAACCGGCACCTGCGCATTAGCGATCGAGAATGGAAATGCCGCACCGGCCAACATGGGGATTGAGAGTCTTACAAGGCTTTTTAGTTGCAACATCTACAATCCCTCGAATTCTCAAATACTGGAGCGGTACTTTTTACTGATCGCCGTCGCCGCGGGCAAACCGTTGGGCCGCGACTGTGTTCGATTCCAAAGTAAACTGCGGGCAGTCCTCTTCAAGAGAGAGCGGAACCGCTCCTGCCTAATCGACTCGCATGAATATCGCACTTGCTTGATAGCGATTATGACAGCAAAGATTTGTTCCGCGACTTTCCATTCCGACACATCGTACGGTTTAAGGAATGCCACTCAGATTTTTTAAAGTGTGGCGTACGCTTGCACGGAAGCAAATCATCTGAGCAGATTTGCAAATTCAAAGTCGATCGAACTTTCAGATCTAAAAACGCCAACAGGCAGATGCATTCGCACCTGCCTGTTATTGTCTAATCGCTTGTTATAGCGGTCGTGCTTATTCTTCGGTTGATTCCGGCGATTCAGGTTCTTCCGGTTGTACTTCTGGCAAGGTCGGCGCCGAATCTTCGGACGAGCTAATCACTTCGCCCTCGACAACCTCCCCCTCGACCAAGTCATCGACAATCGCATTTTCGTCTGCCGGAACGCGGACGATGGCAATCAGCCGATCGCCTTCATCCATACTCATAATACGAACACCTTGAGTGTTTCGGCCAACGACCGAAATATCCTTGGCAGCAATGCGTTGAATCTTTCCGCGAGCCGTCATCAACAGGAGTTCATCACCGTCAACGACCGGAACGATCCCGACCACTTGGCCGTTTCGCTTGGACGTCTTGATGTCGATCACGCCTTTACCGCCACGTCGTTGAGTTCGGTAACGGTTAGAAGAATTAGAATCTTCTGTCTCCGCTTCTGCTTCCGGCTCGGCGTCTTCGGCAGCAGCAACCGCATCGATTACTTCTTCTCCGTTTTCGCCGACGACTTCTTCAGGCGGCGGAGCGAGCACGTCCCCTTGGCCAAAGTAAGTACGCTTGCCATACCCAAACTCGCAAGCCGTCAACAGCGTCGCAGTCGGATCGGCGACCACCATTCCGACTACCAAGTCCGCTTTGCGAAGCTTAATACCGCGAACTCCAGAGGTATTTCTGCCCATCGGACGGGCGTCAGTTTCAGCGAAACGAATAGCCATTCCACCCGCTGTCGACAAGATGATCTGATCGTTAGGCTTCACTAACACCACATCGACCAGTTCATCGTCCTCACGCAGCTTGATCGCAATGATGCCACCCTTCTTGGGACGGCTATATGCCTCCAGTTCAGTCTTCTTCACAACGCCATTCTTGGTGGCCATCATCAAGAAGTAGCCTGGCAAGTTAAAATCACGAACCGCTACGCAATCAAGAATCTTTTCATCAGGCGTCAGATTCAACAGATTAACGATCGCACGTCCGCGACTTTCGCGACTCATCTGCGGAATGCCATAGATCTTTTGCCAGTAAACTTTGCCTTGATTGGTAAAGAATAGCAAATACGCATGCGAGCTCGCCACAAACAGATGCTCAATCGGATCTTCATCTTCGGACTTGGCACCAGCAATCCCCTTACCGCCTCGTTTCTGGGCGCGATAAGTTGTTGCAGGAATTCGTTTGATGTAACCGCGATGCGAGATCGTAACCACCATCGTTTCTTCGGTGATCAAATCTTCGATGTTGTAGTCACCGAGCTGTTCTTCGGAGATGAATGTTCGACGATTATCCCCGAATCGGTCCGCAAGGTCAGCCAGATCCTGACGAATCATATTCAAGATTCGCTCGGGGCTAGCCAATATGTCCAAATACCCGTTGATTTCATTCAACAATTCCGCATGCTCGTTGGCGAGCTTTTCTTGTTCCAGGCCAGCCAATTGACCAAGCGTCATGCGTAGAATCGCGTCGGTCTGGATACTGGTCAGACGATAGACTTCCGCTTCGCCGCGGTCTGCTTGAAATTCTTTATATCCGCCTTCGCCCAGCGCCCGTGCCATCATCGCAGCCGGCACTTCGACGCCCATCAAGCGCTCTTTAGCTTCCGCTTGCGTCCGAGACCGGCGAATGATCTGAATGATGTGATCGATATCCGCTAGCGCCAGCAACAATCCTTCGACCACATGCTTGCGTTTCCGGGCGCGATTCAGCAAGAACTGAGTGCGCCGACGGATTACGATAATTCGGTGCCGGATATACTCTTGGCACATCTCCTTGATATTCAGCTCGCGCGGTTTACCGTCCACCAACGCCAGGAAGATCATCGAGAAAGTATCTTGCAGCGGCGAGAATTGATACAACTGGTTGAGCACGACTTCTGGATCGTGCCCTTGCTTGATATCGATTACCAGCCGAACAGGTTCTTTCAAGTCGCTTTCATCACGAATCGACGAAATGCCCTTGATTCTATCGCCGCGGACAAGGTCGGCGATCTTTTCGATTACTCGATCTCGGAATTGTTGAAAGGGAATTTCATGAACGATGATCCGTGAACGATTTTTCTTCTCTTCGATCGATGTCCGCGCACGCACAATAATCGTCGACCGGCCACGCAGGTAAGCTTGCTTGATGCCAGCTCGACCACAAATAGTTCCGCCAGTCGGGAAGTCGGGGCCGGGAATGATCTCCATCAACTCATCGATCGACACTTCGGGCTCGTCGATGATGCGAATAATTGCATTACAAACTTCGCGTAAATTATGCGGAGGAATACTAGTCGCCATGCCTACGGCGATACCTGTTGCGCCATTGACCAGCAAGTTCGGAAACTTGCTCGGCAATACAACGGGTTCGGTACGCTGTTCGTCGTAGGTCGGAATAAAGTCGACCGTATCGAGCTTGATGTCTTCCAACATGGACGCCGACGCGGGGCTCAAACGTGCTTCCGTATATCGCATCGCAGCAGCGGGAAGTCCAGCGATTGAGCCAAAGTTACCTTGCTTGTCGATCAAAACGTGGCGCATATTCCATTCTTGCGCCATTCGCACCAACGTGGGATAAATGACTGCTTCACCGTGCGGGTGATAGTTACCAGATGTATCGCCGGAGATTTTCGCGCATTTAACTCGCGACGCCCCCGGTGTCAGGTTCAAGTCGTTCATCGCGACCAAGATGCGTCGCTGCGAAGGCTTCAAACCGTCGCGGACGTCAGGCAATGCACGCGACACGATAACGCTCATCGCGTACGTCAGGTAACTGTCGCGCAACTCGTCTTCGATCGGTATATCGATCATCCGACCGCCACCGCCACCGGTAAACCCGGCGTCTGCCGCATCGTCCGTCGGCGGAATGCCGTTTCCATCATCGCCCCCAGCACTACCTGGGCTCATACCGTTCTCATCATCTGGCGGGATAGTCGACAAGCTCTATTTCCTTGAAAAATCTAACGAAAAGTCCAAAATTGAAGTCGAAAGTAGATATCTTTGCTTCAAAATCGAGCAAATTTGCTTTCAAAAACGAACTCGCAGTTCCGTTCGCTCCGCAGTTTCAATTTCGGCCGTAAGTATAGCAAATTGAAGAGGTTTCGATAAGCGGACATCGCACATTCCCCTCATGAAACCGGCATCACAAGATTTAGCCGTTTTGGCAAGATTTCAATCGTCAGTGGAAGCTGGCCTCCATAATCGCCATCGATCTGGTACGACACCGCCGTGTCCGCCTCAATGACCACGGACTTCGCTGCTACTGTTCGAAAGGCGGCTAGCGTTCGATGCCTGTTAACCGCCAAATACATCAAATAACGCAACGACGGAATGACGCCGCCGCTACGGAAACTGCAGATATCCAAAAGCCCATCGTCGCTTAATGCCCACGGCGCAATCGGCAGGCCTGCTGCATATCGAGGCACATTGGCAATGAACGCCCATCTAGCATCCCAAGTTACTCGCGCATCATCCCCAACTGGCGGAACGACCAACGGACCAACTCGCGCCTGATCCAAGCCCAACTTTGTTTCCGACTTAATCGTCGTCGTTTGCGGCTCGGCCTCCATTACTCCGCTCGCCGTGATTTTCAACTTTGGAAATTTATAGCTCATTACCGTCCGCCATATCGGCACGGCATACGACCAGTGCCGAATGTGCCCTTCACGACGAGAATCCAACTCATGGACCACGCTTGCATCAAAGCCAACGCCAACCATCACGAGAAACAGCCGACCATTGGCACTACCGCAATCAATCTGTCTGGTCTGCAACTTTCGAATGGACTCTGCAACACAAACGGGATCGCACCGGCATTCCAAATATTTTGACAGCAAGTTCTCGGTGCCCAGCGGCAAAATCGCGATGGGAACTTCCGCATCACTTCTGGACGCGACAGCCGACACGGTCCCGTCTCCACCCGCCGCGACCACAGCACGCAGTTTGCCTTGAGCTCGCCCCACTGTGATTCGTTCCGCTAGCTCGGCTAAATCTGTACACACGACTGGCTGCAGCTGTCGCTCGCGGAGCTCATTACACAAGGATGCCAACAAGTCGTCGCGCGATCGAGCGCCGCTCTTCGGATTCGCTGCAATGATTACCTGATCCGCCGACATCAAAGAAACCTTCTATCCACACACAAAAAGAACTTGAAAGGAGTTTATCTCGCGAGTGAGCCCAACGACACGCGGTCATCTTCGAACCAGACCTGAATATTCCCAGGGAAAACTAAATTCATTTGCTCCCCCGCAGGCAACTTCGGCAGCTTGATTATATCGCACAATCGAGCCCAGTGTTCAGCCGTCATGTCCCGTTGCGACCATCCTTGCCGCTCCCACACAGTTCGCAATACTTCAGCCGCGATGAACGAATCCAGGCCGAGAAAATGCGAAATAGAGATCGATGCCTTCGACGTCTTTAGGTCTACTGATTCCTCCACAAAAGTGTCCACCAACGACTGTATAAATTTTATAGCCGATGACAGCTGCATCGCTGATTGTGCAATATTTTGTTTGGCGGCGGGATGGACGTTTTCAAGCAAACTCGGCACGACCAACTGCCGAATGCGATTTCTGGTGTAATCGTTAGTTTGGTTCGAAGCGTCATTGCGATAGGCTTGCTGGCACTTTTCAAGATAGCCAACCACTTCGTCACGCCACACGGTCAACATGGGTCGTGCGAGAACCAGCTCACCGTCACCTGGCCGAAACGCTTGAATCCCCGCCAGCCCCCGCAACCCCGCTCCGCGGCACCAACGGTGAAGCACCGTTTCCACTTGATCGTCCGCCGTATGCCCGGTCACGACATACCGAGCCCCAATCTTCATCGCCGTTGATGTCAAGAAATCATACCGGTCCTTTCGCAGTGAAGCTTCATCCCGAACCTCCCGCCCCGCATGCTCGCAGTGATACCCAACGCCCAACGTTCCTGCGAGCTGCTCGACAAAGTCTTGATCGCCATCGGAAGCATCACCCCGCAGTCCGTGGTTGAAATGGCCCAAGTTCAGAGTCACTTTTGGTGGAGCCAATCGCGTAAGCGCAACCGCCAACGCAGTTGAATCAGCTCCACCGCTACATGCAACCAGCACTGTTACTCCGGCCCATCGCTCTGTTGGCCACGTGCTTAGAATTTTCGACTCAACTGTCTCCAACACTCGAACCCAATTCACTTTCCGGTAATTTTTCAGCAGCGCTAGTATCGGACCAAAGTCCCGCTGGCCAGAGTCCAAAATTGATACTGCCTGAACCTTCGCTGCTCGGATATAGTCTCTAGAACTCTCCGCCGCCCTTTATACAGTTTAAAATGCAATCTGGATATTACTATGTGATCGCCGCCCATGCGATGTGGGGCTTTTTCCCGCTTTACTGGCGATTGCTAGACGACATCCCGCCCGCAGTGCTCGCCTGCCATCGCATCGTTTGGTCGTTCCTGCTAATGCTGGTTGTAATCCCCGCAATTGGTAAATCACGCCAAGTCATCACGGCGACTCTCGATCGCAAGATTATCACGACCTACGCAATCGCAGCGATCCTCATCGCTCTCAACTGGTTCTCTTTTCTCTATGCGGTCAGCAGCAACCGCGTCCTGGAAGCCTCATTGGGCTATTACATCAGCCCCTTGTTTAACGTATTGTTAGGCGTTGTGGTCTTAAACGAACGGTTGAGTCGCCCTCAGTTGATGGCGATCGTCGTGGCCACTATCGGCGTAATCATAATGGCCAGCAGCAATCACGGTTTCCCTTGGGTCAGCCTGCTTATGGCTTCGTCATTTGCCTTCTATGGTTTGACCAAAAAGCGAGCGCCATTAAATCCGATTGTCGGCATGTGCCTGGAAACCGGCGTTCTGTTTATCCCAGCCCTTCTATGGATCGGGATTGGCGCGAATGGGTTGCAACAGAATTTTGGTCAAGGCACTCTTAAAGTCTGGTTGCTTTTGATGGGCGGCGGAGTCGTTACGACGTTGCCCCTGATCCTTTTCGCCACCGCAGCCCAACGGGTTTCGTTAAGCACCATCGGAATTCTGCAGTACATCGGCCCTACACTGCAGTTCTTAATTGCTGCGTTTGTTTTTAAAGAATCGCTGGAATTGCCACGCCTGATCGGCTTTGCGTTCGTATGGACCGCCGTTCTACTGTACATCTACTACATGGCCTACGCCGCACCGCGCCAAGCTCGCCGAATTCCGGCCGCTTAGCCCCTATGTTGCCAACGCATCTAGCTGCAATAGGCTCCAATTCTGTTAAGCTTAGTAACGTCAGACACGGACTAAGCAACACGCAACTTGGAGAATATTTATGGCACCACGACTTGCAACCATCGTGGGTTTGGCTGTCGCTTCTGTAGTGGGACTATCCTTGAGCATCGCACAAGAAGTTGAGCAAGAGGCGACCGCGACAAAGCTGCGATGGTGGAAGGGGAATCTGCATACACATTCGCTATGGAGCGACGGCGATGACTTTCCCGAAATGATCTGCGATTGGTACAAGTCACACGATTACAATTTTCTCGCCATATCGGATCACAATACCCTCAATCAAGGTATGCGTTGGATCTCCATGGAAGAAGTTGCGAAACGTAGCGAAATGCGTGCGTTCGCAAAGTACCTCGATCGGTTCGGAAAATCTTGGGTGGAGACGCGAGAGGAAGCGGATTCGGTGCTGGTTCGGCTTAAGCCTCTTGAAGAATATCGATACCTATTGGAACAACATGACCGGTTCATCTTGATACCGTCGGAGGAGATAAGCGCCCAGGCTGGCAAGCTGCCAATCCACATGAATGCAACCAATTTGCGCGAAGCGGTTCAGCCTTTAAATGGCGACTCTGTTCGCGAGGTCATCGAGCATAACCTGCGGGCCGTTACGGACCAAGCAGCTCAGGATGGCCGAACCGTGATGGTGCACTTAAATCATCCAAACTTTCACTATGCCGTGACCGCCGAAGAACTCGCGTCGGTCGTAAGCGAGCAGTTTTTTGAAGTCTTCAACGGACATCCAGGCGTCAACCATCTTGGCGACGACCAGCATCCAAGCGTCGAACGCATCTGGGATCTGGCAAATGCCATGCGGCTCACGCAGCTCAACGCCGCTCCGTTGTTGGGTATTGCGACCGATGATACGCACGAGTATCACGGTGAACAAGGTGCTCGACCTGGTCGCGGATGGGTCATGGTTCAAAGTGAATTTCTTACACCCGAACATCTTATTCGACAGATGCGGAACGCACGATTCTATGCATCAAGTGGCGTCGTCTTAACAAGCGTCGAATTCGTCGACTCGCAGAAAACATTGAAGCTATCGATCGATGGCGAAAAGTCAGCCAAATACAGGACCAATTTTATTGCCACCTTAAAGCCAGCGAAGTCTGCGGAATTGCCTCTGCCGCAAGAAATTGGAATCGTCGTCGGAAGCGCCGACGGCCTTGCCCCTGAGTACACTTTCCAAGGACACGAACTGTACGTTCGAGCGCTGGTCACGAGTTCTGACTCGGTCGATGACCCGACCTGGGAAGGCCAGAAAAAGCAAGCTTGGACGCAACCTGTCGGCTGGTCCTTGCCGCAATAGTTAAAACCACCACCGCTTACTGGATATCAAGCCGGGCGATTGGTGGCAACATGCTGTTAAGCCGATTTCCGACAGGCTTCATCCATCCCAGACCTCGACCGTTCCAACGCATGAGGCAAACGACTGGCTCCAATTGCCAATCATTCGACCTTGCGATCGCTTGGCCAGTAACGATCGCTTTGGCAACATGGCCAGGCACTTCCAACGCTTGTTGTGGTTGAAAATACTCCGATGACAAGTGGGCGAGTTCTTGCGTCGGTAGCAGTTGGTCACCCTTGCGATTAGCCAGCAGGGGGAACGCTTCTTCGCCGATTCGGCCACTGCGCAATAGATCCAAAGCGGGTGAGTCAGAAGAAATTGCGCGTAGATGGGCTTCATCACCCAGCATATGTATGCCTGTAAATTGGCCGAGCGCGGCGGGGTCCATCGCGGCAGATTGGTGCGTCTGGCCGGAACGATGACGCGTCCTTTGCAACTTGGTCGATTGCGATGATTTACTTCGACGATTACTTGTTTCGTTTGGAATGCTAGCGGTTTTTAAAACGCGAGCCGCGAACGCCCCAGCACAGGGATGTCGATGAGGCCACAAGCGATAGCACGCTTCTCCCAAGGGCGACTGCCAAGCAGCGAGCGAATCGAGCGGCATGGGACGAAACGCACCAGGAAACTGTTCGCACATCCAATCAACTTGTGATTCATTCTCTTCGTCAGCATATGTACACGTCGAATAGACGAGTCGCCCGCCCACGCGCAACATGCTCATGGCTGAACGCAGAATACGACGCTGGCGTTGCGCCGAATGCTCGATCTGTTTCGCAGAAAAAGCATCGTCGTTCCGTTTCCCCTTGATCGTCAACGTCTGGCCGCTGCACGGTGCATCGACGATGATCAAGTCGAAATATTCATCGAAGGGCTCTTGAAGCTGCTCGGGATCTTGATTTGCAACAACGTAACGCGGATTCCCTGTCCGTCCCAATTGATGACGAAGGATGGAAACGCGTGACGCAATCGGCTCGTTCGCAACCAAAATTCCGCGATCATCAAGCTTTTCTAGCAGTGCCGACGCCTTACCGCCTGGAGCGGCGCAAAGATCGCACACATTGTCCGTGGGCTGCACCTGAGCGAGCGCTACGGCGAGCAATGAGCCAGCGTCCTGAATATAGTAGTCCGCGGTTGCATAGTTCAAGAACTGCGAGGGACGGATGTTGGAATCAGTTACGATTCTTGCAAGAGGATACCAAGGCGCAACGCTGTGTTCGAATGGCAAGTCTGCTATGTTCTCCAACTCGGAGTGCAGGCGAACACTGCGGGGAGGATGGCGAAGCAAAGAATTTTCGAAATCGATGGTTTCCGAGTCAGGTAACGCTGCGGAGAAAGAATTCATTGATGAGCTGACGATGGAAAACGATGATGGTCAATAAAGTGTAGCACGGCTTGTTGAACGTTCCGATCGTCCATCAGACTGGAATGGAGCACAGGGACCTCGAGGGAATCGGTAGCCGCATCAAGTTGCGTTTCGGCGACACTGACAATGAAATCGCTGCCCTCGTTGACCAGCGGATTGCGAAGACGCGTTTCGTCAATGCGGCCGGCGATAATCCCAAATGGACAGTGTGGCGTTGCAAGTGTCGCTTCGATCGATTCCCAGTCGCGCCCAAGTTGCATCGCTCCCTCACCCGCTACGACACCGAAAACTCCGGTCTTGCCGAGCGACCTCGCAATTGCGGCCCCTTGATTCGGCGGGCCGAGCATTACAAAGCTGCGGATGCGAGCGAGCGTCGCTTGATCGTCAGCCTGCTGCCAGTCGTAGATCGCTCGACGGATGACAATGTTTCCCATGCTATGCGCGACAAAATTAATTTCGCAGTCACCTCCTGGTAGCGATGCGATCACGTCTCGCAAGGCTGCAGCATGCATGGCAAGGTCATTGCGAGTGCTTGCGTACTCGAAGCGAATCGGTCTTAGCGTGGTCTCATTTGCAAAGGTCTTTGAAAGATCGCTCATACAACCACTCGTCCGGAAGAGCCCGTGGACTAACAACACGACGCGCTTCGATTGCACAGTTTCTTGCCGAACAAGTCGATCAAGAGCTGACTGGCAAGCATTGCGACTTCCCCACGCTTGGCGATAATTCTCAGGGTCGATCAATCGCCAGTGCCCGGTAACTTCGTTTTGTTGAATTCGCCAATCGTTCCGCCAAACATGATCGGTCCAGAATTGCTTGCCGCCAAACGTCGGAAACGGAACGTTGGGAAGAGATTTGCTAGAATCGAATGTAGTGGCAGACTTGCCGATATCGTTCAACTGAGCGAATAGGCGGCATGGTGACACGGCCGCAAAGCATATCTGGAATGCTGCGATTATTGCGAAGAGGTTGCGGTTTGGCATGGTATCCGGCTTGGTATTGAGAGGTTTAAGCTCATCCATGCATGCAGCATAGCTGATTCGCTGGATTGTAAACAATGCAAATACCGGCTTTCTAGTACGCCACCGGCTTCTGGGCGAAGCCAGCTACGATGCGTTTGGTCTGCGCGTTTGCCACATCTTCCCGTAGCTGCGTTCGCCTAGAACGCGGTCGCATCTGAGTGCGATTCCTGTAATAAGTGATATGAACTTGTCCTGAAAACGGGTGCCACTGCTGGCTCGTCCAGCAGTGCTCGTCGCGTAACAGCAAAACTTCCCAGTACGTCACCGGCTTCTAGGCGAACCCAGCTACGATGCGCTTGGTCTGCGCGTTTGCCACATCTTCCCGTAGCTGCGTTCGCCTAGAACGCGGTCGCATCTGAGTGCGATTCCTGAGATAAGTAACAAGTCCATTTCCTGAAAACGGGTGCCACTGCTGGCTCGTCCAGCAGTGCTCGTCGCGTAACAGCAAAACTTCCCAGTACGTCACCGGCTTCTGGCGAAGTCAGCTACGGATAGGCAGCTCAAACAGGAATCTCGGCCAAGTGTCATCGATAAACCGAGCCGTATCTTTTATGATGACGTAGACGAGTATCTTCGGAAAAAGCTCGTTGCGTTTCCTCGCTTGCCGTTCGACTGCCTTATCTTTGAAAAACATGGACGAAAATACTACTGAAGCGGGCGAGCCGATGTCTCAGCCTTACACGTTCCCGACTCGCAAACGTCGCGGTTGGCTCGCTCTGGCTGGCATTGCAACGGGGCTGCTGGTAGCCGCAGGTTTCCTGGTGCTTCGCATGTCGAGCAACGGGGCGGCCGCAGAATGGAAACCGCAGCAACCGTTGGATGCGAAACGGGCGATCGGAACGATCGAAAAATTATGTAGCTTGGGCCCACGTGTTAGTGGTACTCGCGGCATGGAAGCTCAACAAGACTGGTTGCGTCAAGAGTTCTCAAAGCTTGGCGGCAAGATTGAATTTCAAGAGTTTGCCAGACGACACCCGTTAGACGGCACTACGGTAAACATGAAAAACATGATCGTTCGTTTTGGCCCTGAGACAGGCGAACGCTTATTGATTTGCGCCCATTATGACACACGGCCCTTCCCTGACAATGATCGCATCAATCCGCGGGGCCGCTTCTTGGGTGCAAATGATGGTGCTAGCGGCCCATCTTTGATGATCGAACTGGCGAGTTCGTTCGCCGTTTCTCCGCCAAAGATCGGAGTCGATTTGGTGTTGTTTGATGCTGAAGAGTTAGTTTATGGCCCGCAAGACGAATATTTTATCGGCTCGTCCTATTTCGCTCGCGACTATCGTGCGAATACCGAAAAGGGCATCAAGTATCGCAAGGGCGTTCTCGCCGACATGATTGCCGACAAGCAACTCGAACTTTACTACGAAGTAAACTCGTTTCGATTTGCACGCGAGTTGACGGAACAGATCTGGCGCATCGCGGCCGAAGAAAAAATCCCCAACCTTATCGCGAAGCTTGGCCATGAAGTTCGAGACGACCACCTTCCGTTAAATGAAATCGCGAACATTCCAACGTGCGACATTATCGATTTCGACTATCCCGCTCGAGGCCGACGCGGCATCAACTATTGGCATACAACCGAGGACCTGCCAAACAAATGTAGTGGTGTGTCCGTTTGTAAGGTCGCCACAGTACTGTTAGCCTGGATTCGCGAAGAACAAGGCAACTGACCAACGCTGTCAAATCGTGCTAAGCTTCCTGCCCCCTTGCCCAGCGTCGATCAAACCATCTTTCCCACCTGATAAAGCTATTATAGAGTCTGAATGAGCACTTCCAACGAACCAGTTCACCTTGCCATTGACTTGGGAGCATCCAGCGGACGCGTTTTAGGAATCGCATGCAGTGGGGAAGAACTGGACATTCAAGTCTTGCACCGGTTCGACAATCGTCCGCTGCCGATCGGCAACAGTCTTTACTGGAATCATTTGTTGTTATGGGAAGAAATCCAGCAAGGCATGCGGGCCGCCGCGTCCCGTTTCAAGGAACTGATCAAGAGCGTCGGGGTCGATACCTGGGGCGTCGACTATGTGATGCTCGACCGGAAACAGATGCCTATTGGACCGGGTTATTGCTATCGCGACAATCGTAACTCGGGCATGATGGATCAAGCTTTTCAAAGACTTTCAAAGGCGGAGATCTTTGAGGAAACGGGCATCCAATTCATGCAAATCAATACGTTGTATCAACTGCTAGCCCAGAGGATTGAGCAGCCGCAACTGTTGGATTGTACGAAGTCATTTTTGATGGTGCCAGATTTTCTTCACTGGCTACTGAGCGGGCAGATTGTTAACGAAGCAACGAACGCTTCGACGACTCAGATTCTGCAGCCTGTTACGCAGCAATGGTCGACGAAGATCTGCGAAGCCATGCAGTTCGATTCGAATTGGTTCTGCCAGACAACTCAGCCTGGTACAAACCTTGGCACCCTTTCAGGAATCGTACGCGAACAGACGGACCTGCCAGACATCGATGTGATTTGTCCAGCGACGCACGATACGGCCTCGGCGGTGATTGCGATTCCCGTGGACCGGTTTAAAGAGTCTGCTCCTAATTGGGGATATATCAGCAGTGGAACATGGTCACTCATGGGCGTTGAAATCGATCGTCCGAATCTTAGCGACCGTTGCCTCGAATTGAATTTTACCAATGAAGCTGGCCCGGACGGATCGGTTCGCTTGCTCAAGAATATCGCTGGGTTATGGCCACTCCAGCAAGTTCGCGAGGACTTACTGCGAAAGGGGCACAATACGACTTGGCAAGCGATGATGGAGCAGGCGACGGATGCGGCTAGCTTGTCGCGATTCATCAATCTTGACGATCCGCGACTGATCAACCCAGGGAATATGACGAATGCGATCCTGGCAATCTTGACGGAAACGAGTCAGACTGCGCCGGATAGCGAGGGGGAACTTACGCGATTGATTCTCGAATCTTTAGCCATGCGCTATCGCGTTTGCCTTGGCTGGCTGGAACAATTGCTAGGCTACGAGCTCGAGACGCTTTACATCATCGGGGGCGGCGTACAAAACACGTTGCTGTGCCAAATGACGGCGGATGCCACCCGACGTAAAGTCATTACCGCTCATGCCGAATCGACCGCGGTAGGCAATGCAATCATGCAAGCGATCGGAACGGGCCAATATAGTTCGATCGTAGAAGCTAGAACTTGGTTGCGAAACGCCATCCCGCTATGCGAATACGAACCGAAGAACGCAGACCGCTGGGATGAAGCTTGGGGCTCGTTTGCAAAGTGCATCACCAAATAACAACATTCGACGCGCCGACCTGTGTGCAAAACGGGCCAGCAACGCTGTGCGCTCTAGGCAGCAGCAGATCGTGACGACTAAAATTTGGTTATGCAATATGTCGAACTCTACTGCAAAAGCAACTTCTCGTTTCTCGAGGGGGCGGCACATGCAGACGAATTAGTTGAACGAGCAGCGGAGCTTGGCTATGCAGGGCTCGCCGTTACAGACCGCAACTCGCTGGCTGGAATTGTTCGAGCTCATACGGCTGCGAAAGATGCCGGTCTACGATTTATCGTAGGTAGCGAAGTTCGTCCCGTCGACGGACCGCCGCTTGTCGTCTGGCCCGAAGATCGAGCCGCTTATGGGAGACTCTGCCGGCTCCTAACTCTGGGAAGGTCACGCGCCAAGAAAGGTGAGTGCTTGATCTACTGGAGTGACGTTGCATCGTACGCGCAAGGCATGCAAGCGGCTATGGTTCTCGAACAACCTCGCCGCGCTACGGCAACCCAAGCGACCGACCTTGCCCAAGGCCAATGGTACGGCGACGAACACTTCGAACTCAAACGTACATTGCCACCAGCACAGTTCTATCCACGCGACGATTCAATATGGCTGCAGTGGCTCAACGAATTTCAAAACATCTTCAACACAAACGGTTCAGTTGCCGCTTCCATGCATCAAGGCGCTGACGACCGCGAATACCTCGCACGCATTGCATGGCTATGTCAGCAGTCGAAACTGCCGATGCTCGCCGTCGGGAACGCTCAGTATCATATCGCCGAGCGGATGATTCTGCATGATGTTCTGTGCGCAATTCGACATCGCTGCACCGTCGCCGATGTTGCTACAAAGCGACCTTCTAATTCAACCTACCATCTTCGTCGGCTCGAAACGATCGCACGAATCTATCAGGACCATCCGGCGGCCATCAATCGAACGGTTGAAGTTGCCGATCGGTGCCGCTTCTCACTGGAAGACCTTCGATACGAATACCCGACTGAATGGGCTCCTGATGGTCAAAAACCAATTGATTACCTACGGAAGTTGACTTGGTCTGGTGCAAAGCAGCGGTACCCGCAAGGAGTGCCCGACCGCGTCATCGAAATGTTGCGGCATGAATTCGAATTGATTGAGGAACTACATTACGAAGCTTATTTCCTCACCGTCTGGGATTTGGTTCGATTTGCCAGGTCCAAAAACATTTTGTGCCAAGGCCGAGGTTCTGCCGCCAACAGCATTACATGCTACTGTCTCGGAGTGACAAGCGTTGACCCCAACGAGCTTGACTTGTTGTTCGAACGATTCATCAGTCGCGAACGCAACGAAGCTCCCGATATTGACATTGATTTCGAACACCAACGTCGCGAAGAAGTCTTGCAGTATATATACGAAAAGTATGGCCGGGACCGAGCTGGCATGACCGCAGCCATCGTCACTTACCGGACTCGATCTGCCGCTCGCGAGTGTGGCAAAGCGCTCGGCATATCGCTGGATCGGATCGACGCTCTTTCAAAAATCATCGATGGTCGTTCTTCGGAAGATTCGCTTGGCGATCGAATGAGGCAAGTCGGCATCGATCCCAACTCTGAAGTTGGAAAGCGATATATCTATACGATCGAAAATCTTATCGGCTTCCCGCGTCATCTGTCGCAGCATGTTGGCGGGATGGTGATGACTCAAGGTCCGTTGTGCGAGCTCTGCCCGATTGAGAACGCTTCAATGGATGGGAGGACGGTCATTCAGTGGGACAAGGACGATCTTGATACGCTCGGTATCCTCAAAGTCGACTGCCTTGCGTTGGGGATGTTGTCCGCAATTCATCGAAGCTTTGACCTGCTGCACGTTCATTACAAAAAGAATCTGTCGATGGCGACGATTCCGCAAGCTGATACCGAAGTCTACGACATGATCTGCAAAGCAGACACTGTCGGCGTCTTTCAGATCGAAAGCCGAGCTCAGATGAGCATGTTGCCCAGATTGAAGCCACGATGCTATTACGATTTGGTAGTGGAAGTCGCGATTGTGCGTCCTGGTCCAATTCAAGGTCAAATGGTGCATCCGTATCTGCTTGCACGCGAGTCGGGAATTCAGCCTGAATACCCAACGGAAGCCATACGACAGACTCTGGCCAAGACGCTAGGTGTGCCGATCTTCCAAGAACAGGCGATGAAACTGGCGGTCGTTGCGGCGGGATTTACACCCGGCGAAGCAGATCAACTGCGAAGAGCGATGGCGGCTTGGCGACGTCCGGGCATTATCGACCGCTTTCATCGCAAACTTATCGATGGTATGCTCGCCAACGGTCTTTCGCAAGAGTTCGCCGAACATGTGTTTACGCAGATTCGCGGCTTTGGCGAGTACGGATTCCCAGAATCGCATGCCGCTAGCTTCGCACTGCTCGTTTATGTGTCGTGTTGGATCAAGCATCATTATCCCGACATCTTTCTCGCAGCTCTCCTCAACAGTCAACCACTTGGCTTTTACGCTCCGGCGCAACTTGTCCAAGACGCTCAGCGGCACGGCGTCACAGTTCATCCCGTCGATGTTAACCATAGCGACTGGGAATGTTCACTGGAATCGATTCGTCATGGGTTTGCGCGTAAGCCAGGCGGACGACGAATGGCCGAGCAGTTTGCGGTCCGCATGGGAATGCGCATGGTACGTGGACTTGGCCAACAAGAAGCAATGCGGATCGTGCAAGAGCGAAATGCGCGAGGTCCTTACAGCGATCTAAACAACTTGGTTCAACGTTCGCAGTGCAATCAAGGCACCGTGACGCAACTGGCTGACGCTGGTGCACTCGACAACATTGTTGGCCACCGCCGCGCAGCGTACTGGCAATCTCTTGCACAGGAGCAACACGGAAGTACGCCGCCATTGTTGGCCGAGGTGGATAGTGAGGAGAATGTGCCGCCGGAGCTTCAGAAGATGCGACGAATCGAAGAAGTATACGCCGATTACAATTCCACGGGCGTGTCACTGAAGGGCCATCCGATCCAGTTTATTCGAGCGGAACTTGGCAAGTTACGGGTGACGGTCGCGGCCGAGCTGCCGCAGCTGCATCACGGCAAGTTTGTGCGAGTCGCAGGTCTGATACTGCTGCGGCAACGACCGGGTACAGCCAAGGGTATCACGTTCGTAACGATCGAAGACGAGACCGGAACCGTTAATCTGGTCTTCCATACGGAGACTTGGAAGAATCATTACAACGTGGCAAGAACGTCCAATGCGTGGATCGTTCATGGCGTCCTTGAGAATCGAAATGGAGTGATTCACGTAGTCGTCGGCCGCATTGAGGACATCACCGACAAGATCACCGGCCTGCTTACGCGCTCACGCGATTTCCAATAAATCTGGTTACTAGGCTC
This sequence comes from Njordella aestuarii, assembly GCF_056494165.1. NCBI lineage: Bacteria > Pseudomonadati > Planctomycetota > Planctomycetia > Pirellulales > Pirellulaceae > Njordella > Njordella aestuarii. The sequence continues at coordinate 2,472,964 of NZ_CM151397.1, read as the reverse complement.
TGCCTGGTAACCCACTGCACTGCAGGCTCTGCCTGCGCATTTGATTAGTCAACCGCTGCGAGAGAAGAGAGGCGGAGCCTCTGGGGCAGCGCGTTCCCAGGCGGAGCCTGGGAACGAGAATGTGGCTGGGCTGGGAGCGAGAGAGTTACTGGTTACTAGGCTCTGCCTAGTAACCCACTGCGCTGCAGGCTCCGCCTGCGCTTTTGCTCAGTCAACCGTTGCGAGAGAAGAGAGGCGGAGCCTCAGAGGCAGCGCGTTCCCAGGCGGAGCCTGGGAACGAGAAGAAGCTTACTTCATTGCTGCTTTTGCTTGCGCAACGATCTCTTGCGGTGTAATCTTAAAGTGATCGTACAGTTTGTTGAAAGGTCCGGATGCTCCGAAGCCGGTCATACCAACAAACTTGCCATCGACGCCAATAAAGGTATCCCAGCCTTGGCGGATACCAGCTTCGCAAGCGACGCGGGCCGTGACGCTCGGTGGCAACACCTTGTCACGATAAGACTTGTCCTGATCGGCAAACAGTTCAAAGCATGGAATCGAAACGACCCGAACTTTTACACCCGAGTCCGATAGCAACTTGTGCGCATCGACGCAAATCGGCAACTCGCTACCAGTTCCCATCAGAATTACGTCCGGCGTACCGTCGCAGTCAATCAATACATAGCCGCCTTTTTCAGCACCCGACGCAGCGCCCATGTTCGTGCGATCGAAGGTCGGCAGGTTCTGACGCGACAAAACCATGACCGCTGGATGATCCGACATCTGCATGGCAGCACGATATGAGTAGAGCACTTCGTTCGCATCGCCGGGACGATAAACGTAGACTCCAGGAATCGCACGGCACGCAGCCAAGTGCTCGACAGGTTGATGCGTTGGACCGTCTTCACCCAAGCCGATGGAATCGTGCGTCATCACATAGATAACGCCTTGATGCATAATACTGCTCAACCGGATCGCTGGTCGGCAGTAGTCGGTAAAGACAAAGAAGGTCGCACCGTAGGCTCGCAGTCCGCACAACGACATACCGTTGAGTGCCGAGGCCATGCCATGTTCTCGAATACCGAAATGCATGTTGCGACCGGCATAGTTGCCTGGTCCAAAACTCGCCTCGGTGTTGATAGTCGTCATCGTCGAAGGAGCCAAGTCGGCAGAACCACCCATCAACGCTGGCACGTGAGCAGCCAGCATGTTCAGCACTTTGCCAGAGGATACTCGAGTGGCCAGCCCCTTTGGATCGGCAGGAAATTCGGCAAGCCCTGCGTCCCAGTCTTTTGGCAGTTTAGCGTCGATGATCGTCTCGACATCGGCAGCTTCTTCGGCAAACTTCTTCTTGTAGTCCGCCCAAACTTGGTCCCAAGCCTTCGACGCTTCCGCGCCACGCTTGCCCATCGTCGAGGCGAAATGCTCAGGCACTTCCTTTGGTACGAGGAACTTTTCATTCTCAGGCCAGCCATAAGCAGCTTTGGTTAACTTGATTTCGTCTTCACCAAGCGGAGCACCGTGAGCGCCGTGCGTATTCGCTTTGTTGGGTGAGCCGAACCCGATGATGCTCTTGAGCACGATCAACGTTGGCTTGTCATCGGTGGCCAAAAAGTTCTCGAATGCCGCTCGCATCGCTTCTAAATCGTTAGCGTCGGAGACAGAAACGACGTTCCAACCCAGGCCTTCAAATCGCAGTGGTACCTTCTCAGTAAATGCCAGTTCTGTGTGGCCTTCGATGGTGATACCGTTATCGTCATAAATCCAGCAGAGGTTGCTCAGCTTTAGATGCCCAGCGATCGATGCCGCTTCGCATGCGACGCCTTCCATCAAATCGCCGTCGCTGCATAGAGCGTAGACGTTATAATCAAACAGCGTGGAACTTGGCTTGTTATATTTGGCTGCCAAATGCTTGCTGGCGATCGCCATTCCGACAGAATTACCAACGCCCTGCCCTAATGGCCCAGTCGTTGTTTCGATTCCAGTCGCGTATTTGTATTCAGGGTGACCAGCACAGGGGCTGTCGATCTGGCGGAACTTCTTGAGGTTATCAAGTGTTAGGGATGGTTGACTGGTAACCTTGCCGTTCTTATCAACGGCCTTGATGCCGCTCAGGTGAATCAGCGAGTACAGCAGCATCGACGCGTGACCGCATGACAAAATGAACCGGTCACGGTTAGGCCACAACGGATTGTTTGGATCGTACCGCAGGAATTCACTCCAAATCTGGTAAGCGACCGGTGCCAGTGCCATTGGAGTTCCGGGATGACCGCTATTAGCGGCCTGAACCCCGTCCATGCTCAGGGTTCGGATCGTGTCGATGGCAAGCTGTTCAATGCTAGCAGTCTGAAGATTCATATGTTCTGCTTGTTAAAAAGTAGATGGCTGAAAAGTAGCGTTGTGACGATTTCTGCGGCAAAAATAGCCAAGCAACATTGGTTGGATTTTTGACGCAAAGGATACACGCCGAAGTCAAAATTGACAATCCGCCGCGGTCAATCGAAGGGTTTTCGCTGTAAATTGCCCGCAGATCGACGCGATTCTCGCAGTTGCAGAAAGCCGGAATCGCAACCTGGCAAAAGTTTTTATTCTACCTCTTGCCGCCGCCACGACAGCAGTGTACTATTCAACCAGCACACTAGCTCAGCTCGTTCGTTATGAGGAGACGCAATGTTCTTTTCGATTGAGCCCAATAACGGCGTGGCGATCTATGAACAGATCATCCGCCAAGTCAAATTTGCGATCGCCGAAGGCACTCTGCGGCCGGGTCAGCTTCTGCCCAGCGTCCGCGTGCTTAGCCAACAGTTGGCGATCAATCCGAACACCATCGCCCGCGCATTTCAGCAACTGCAAGCGGATGGAGCGGTTGAAACGCTTCGCGGTCGCGGACTCGCTGTCCGGTCCGATTCGCAGGACGACTGCATTGCGGCGCGGCGGTCCATGATCGCCGAGCGGCTTAAATCAGCACTCTCGGAAGCTCTGCACGCAGGCCTGAGTGAAAACGAGATCCGCGACATCGTCTCTTCTCAATTCCAGCTTCTGGCCGGAAACGTTCTGACGGTTTCTTCTAATCATTCAGTTCCGCTTGAAGAACCGCCGAAGCCGAATTCTTAGCTTAGCCGTCCCCATTAATTTAGAACCACAGCGTTACGCTTGAGTCAACCGAACACAAAAAACTCATCGACATAAGGCCGCCTCTATGACAAACGTGATCGAAGCAAAAGGGATTGAGGTTCATTTCCGAGGATGTGACGCTCTTCGAGGCGTTGATCTTGCGATTCCGCAAGGCACTGTCTTTGCGTTATTGGGTGAGAATGGAGCTGGCAAGACGACGCTGATACGCGTTCTGACTGGCTTTTTAAAACCAAGTGCAGGCAGTTGTTCGGTGCTGGGAATGGACCCGGCGCAAGACGCGCTTGAGATACGTCGACGTGTGGGCTATGTTTCTGACGCACCGGCCTTATATGATTGGATGCGCGTTGGCGAAATCGGTTGGTTCGCAGCTTCGTTTTACGGCGATGGCTTCCAAGACAGGTATCGCGACGCTATCGCGCACTACGAACTGCCTGCTAATCGCAAAATCAAACACCTGAGCAAAGGGCAACGTGCAAAAGTCGCCCTTGCGTTAGCTCTGGCCCACGATCCAGAATTGCTGATCATGGACGAACCTACCAGTGGGCTCGATCCTCTGGTTCGTCGGGAGTTTATGGAGAGCATGATCGACCGTGTAGCAACGGGGCGAACGGTGCTGCTGTCCAGCCATCAGATTTCTGAAGTAGAGCGCGTGGCCGACAGCGTTGCCATTCTACACGGTGGCAAATTTCGGCTCGTCGATTCTCTCGGCAATCTCCGCGACAATGTGATGGAGATACTGATTACCGTCGAAGATCCGCTCTTTGCACTACCGCAACTGGACGGTCCGGCGGATACGATCAGCGAAACAACGGACGGGCGGCAACGCAAAATAATTGTGCGAGGTGCAACGGAAGAACAAATTGCTGCACTCGAGCAATGGCCGGGTGTAAAATCGGTTCGAGTCCGGCCGGCAACATTGGACGAGATTTTCACCGCTTGCATTCGTGGTGGATCGCCGCGACCAGCTCTGCGAATCGGCGGCCATGCGAGTTCCTCTGAAGTCGCTTAGCTCAAAAGGCTGATCACGCTCGCTAGCCGTGAGAGCCACACAGTACCATCCAAAGTTCGATTGCTCCTGTCAAGTCAAAGCCATGAACCATTTCATTATGAATCGCCAGCTTTACTGGAAAGAGTTCCGTCAAGTCTTGCCGCTGGCACTTGTGATCTTGATCGGCGGAACGGTGATGCAGCTGATTGCACTCGGGTACAAGCAAACCAGCTACTCGATAAACTGGCACATTTATATATTCGCAGGCATGCCGCTTGTCTTCGCTATCGGCGTGGGAGCACTTCTGGTTGGTCAAGAGAAAGAACAGAAAACGCTTGACTGGTTGCGTTCAATGCCGATCCCGAATCGATCGCTGTTGACCGTGAAAATTCTGATAAGCTTGGTAAGCCTGCTTGCGATTTGGCTAATCAGTCTGTTGCTACTTCTCGTCACTCAGGCAATAAAAGACACTTCTATTCTCAAAGCTTGGTTATTCGATTCTTATGGTTTGCAGTACATCTGGCCGCTGCATTCCGTCTTTCTGGTCTTGGCTGGAATTGCGTTCGCATGGCTGTCGAAGTCTTCGTTGAGAAGCGTTCTGTATGTTGCCGTCGCGTCGACTTTACCTGCGGTACTAACTCCGCTCACGCAATCGATATTTGGAATGAGTCGGCTGGGATACCAAATCGGACCGACGTCTATCGACATGTTGTTCGTCGCATATCAAGTCTTATTCATTATTGTGTTTGGTGTCCTCGCGTGGCGTTCGGGGATGGCATCGTTACGTGCTGAAGTACCAAAGGAGCGGACGTTTTTGCCATGGGCAGCGCCAGAGATGGCAACTTCTCGCCACGAAAGAGACGCAAAGAATATTCAAAATGTTCCATCGGCGTTGATATGGCAGTTTGTCAAACAGAACCAAATCCTGCTAGTCGGCATTTTGGCATCGTACGCGCTCGTTTTATTACTATTGTTCCTCGCTCAAATCTTTGGAGATACAGAACTTGGTGCTTTGATTGTCCTGTTCCCGCCGTTCATCGTCGCAGGGACGATCTTGTGTTTAGGCGCATCCGTATTCTATGGTGATCGACAACGCGAACGAATTCGATTCTTGGCAGACCGTGGGCTGTCGCCGCTGGTGGTGTGGGTAACACGTCAAGTGGTGCCGCTGAGTCTCCTAGTGCTTTTCCTGTTGGTCGCTGTAACTATCGGCCTTCTATCGAACCACGGACTTGACCTGTTTGAGTACCTACTCTCTGTCTTGCCGCTCACATTTGTTGCGTTTGCAGTGTTTGCCTTCGCGCAATGGATCGGGCAAATTTTTCGCAGCCCGATTGTTACCGCATTTGCCGTCCTGACGTTCGCTCCGATCTTTATCAGCTATGGCGCATTTCATCGCGAGTACATTGGGACATCGGATTGGTTGCTTGGCGTCTGTATGGCGATACCCTTCATCGCAACGGCGCTAACTATGCGTTCTTGGATGGATGGTGATTTTAAGTTCAGTTATTGGGCTACTCACGCGTTATGCTTTGTTCTGATCTTCATCGTTCCGCTCGTGCCTTGGCTGTGGGGAACTATGACGTACCCCAAGATTTCAGCGCCCATTCTTGCTGAAATCAAAAAGTTGGAAACGACGCCTGTTCCGTATGTATCCTTGGTCCACTACTATCGAGTAGAACCAAATACGCACACGGAAGTCACTGAGGAAGAAGACATACCGCTGCAAGAAGCAATCGACCGTTCCATTGAAACCGTAAGAAACGAAACTTATCGGTTGCAAGGCCCTCTGTGGGTGAATTGGAGTGTTGTTCAGTTTATTCAGGGAACAGCGATGCGAGCACGCGAGAAGTACGCCATGGATAATGATCAAGATGAGCTAAATAGATATCGCAACCTAATAAAAATGCAGAGCGATTTGATTTTGCGGATGAGAGGCGTAGCCGATCTTGAGCAGCATGAGAATACTGACTATGCGGAAATCTGGCTGTTGCGTGAAATTGAGCTTCACGGAGCAGGCGAACTTCTCGAACCTCAAGTGTTCGAAACGATTGCCGAGCGTCTGGCCGCACGTGAGACAAGGCGGCAAGCCAGAAATGCGGCAATTGCCCATGCTTGGCATATTTACAGCGACGACAATCCCGCAAATGACCACTTGCTCCCTCTAATTTACCGAAAGACGGAACCGTTCCTCACGTGGATGCACCAGCGAGACAATCGCGCTAGCTTTATTTTATTGATCGAAGAACTCTGGAGGCTGAACAACTCAACGGACTCGTCAGGTGTACAAACTGAAACATTGCAGAACTTAGCCCGTTTGACTGGTGTCGATCCGCGTTTCTATGGTGTCGGAGAAGATGGTGACTATTTTCGGGCCGGTAGCACGCCAGTTTTCATTAAAGACTTTGATACGCAACGAGTCTATGCGGGTGGACGGCAATGGCAAGCCGGTTGGGAAGATCGTGCAGAGAATCTACTAAGCGGAGAACCTAACAAATGAATACCGTAAACGCAAAGAGTATGCGAAGTCGGCTATCAAAACTGATTGTATTAGTCGCGATTCCATTCCTGATTGCAATCATTTTCAGCCTAACGGTCGGAGGAGTTGTTCTATCGCGAATCCAGGCCCTGAACAATTCAATTGATCGTTTAAGAGCCCAAGGCGCTGTCATTGAATCAAGTGATATAAAAGAATGGTTTGAAGCAGAGACTCATAAGGAAGGGACGGAAAGTTGGGCGGAAGTTTTCGAGCTGTGCACTGTCGAATTGCCGCTTAACCAACGACGCTTGATACCATACTTTCTTACCGAAAGTATACCCTATGGTGACTCTCCAAAGCTTTCGCCCTTAGCCGTAGAAAAAGGGAGGGAGTTTATTAGAGAAATAACGCCACTGCTAAACCGCATCCATGATGCTGGAGAATTCCCGAAGCCAGTCTGGTTGCCGACAATCGGAGTAAATGATCACCGAAGTGACAGAGACGGCGCTCTTTCATTCATTACTCGATCTTTGTCTCTCGAATTCGACATAGCGATGCTCGACGGAGATAAAGACCGGGCGATTCGTGTTCTGAGCGATCTCCGAAATTGTGCTGCATCGTTCGACTGGCCAATTTCTAATCCCGCAACAATTCGCTATTATCGAATCCGAGGCGAGATTCATGACTTGATTGCGAAGTCAGTATCCGCAGGTCAATGGTCACCAGACGAACTCCCAGCACTACACACGTACGTAGATGAACCCATTAATTTCGAAAAGCGTTGGCAACAACTGATAGCCCACGAGTTGTCAAGACATCTTGAATCCGAAATTTCGGCAAATCTCTCCGAGAAACGAAAATTAGTCGACATCTATGAAAAACTGTATATTGCACACCCCCAATCCCTTCAATCTGCAAGCAGCGTTTTCTCGCCGCAGCCAGTCTCTTATGCAGGCATCCACGATTCTGGGTATTTGCATTTCGCGCTTTCCGGAAGTAGCCTCTTCGATGCCGTCCTTGCGGAAAACAAACGGAAGGTTGCGAGGCTCGCGATCGGCGTTCGATCTTACCACCAGCAATTTGGTCACTGGCCTGAACGTTTGTCGGAACTTGAACCGCAGGGTTACAAGCCTGAAGATCTGCACCTGCTAGCGCCGATGGAATTGAAGTATGACTTAAAAGGCTCCAGCGCTCAGATTACGATCAAATCGACTGATATCTATTCCAGGTCGATAACCTCGAGCACGTATACATTCAAGTAAAGGCTGTCGCGATTCCGCTCTCCACAACCATGAATAGTAGTATCATGAAATAACAATTCCTCGCAGCTTAAGCTTAACTCAAACTGCGAGGATGGTTCGATCGATTGCCGTTCTCTATTGTGGCTGCGGTCGCGTTGAACGCCGCCACTATAAAGTGACTGAACGGATCCTATGCGGCATTGTTCAAGAAAGGTTCCAATCGCGATGATCGAGTAGGGCTCTGCAGCTTGGCTACTGCTTTAGCTTCGATCTGACGGACGCGTTCGCGAGTTACCTTGAAGATACGACCGACTTCTTCCAACGTGTACGAATATCCGTCGGTTAATCCGTATCGCAATCGAATGATTTCTCGTTCGCGGAACGTCAGCGACTTCAGAAGTGATTCGATCCGCTCTCGCAAAATACCGTTGGCGGCATTGCGAGTCGGGCTATCGCTTTCCGATCCCTCAAGGAATTCGCCGAATGCATTGTCTTCGCCATCTCCCACAGGACGATCAAGCGAAATGGGGTGACGCCCAATGTCCATCACGCGTTGCACTTCTTCAATCGGCAAGTTCGCTTCGGCAGCGATCTCCTCGGTCGATGGCTCTCGCTTTAGCGTTTGATTCAAGTTCTTTTGAATGTTACGCAACTTGCTCAACACATCGATCATATGCACAGGTATGCGAATCGTACGAGCTTGGTCCGCAATTGCCCGAGTGATAGCTTGGCGAATCCACCACGTGGCGTATGTCGAAAACTTAAAGCCGCGACGATACTCATACTTATCGACGGCGCGCATCAATCCGGTGTTGCCTTCTTGGATCAGATCCAAGAAACTCATGCCACGATTTCGATACTTCTTGGCAATCGAAACAACCAAACGCAAGTTACCGCTTGAGAGTTCACGCTTAACGCCTTCGTACTGGCGGTATGCTTTTTGGAAGCGTTCGACTCGGCGCTTCAACGCGGTCGGACCTTCTTGAACCAAGAAAACCAACTGGCGATATTCGTCTTGGAGGCGTTTGATTTCCAGACGCGATCCCTCGGTTCGTTGAAGCAACGCGATGCGTCCCTTGAGCCAGTCCATGCGATTGGATTTTTCTTCCAAGAACTTCATCATTGGAATTACGCGTCGTGAGCGAAGTGAAAGCTCTTCGACTAGAGAAATGCACTTGAGTCGACGGCGTTGGTACTCAATAATCGCCCCCTTCTTTTCCTCGGCCGTGATCGACTTGGAGGTAATCTGGCAGAACAGTCGGCGATTCTTTTCCATCAGCCGATCGAGCGTCGCCAAGTTCTTTGGCATCCGGGCGGTGACGTTTTCTTTGGTCAACTGTTCCGTCAACGACACTTTGATTGTGCGGTCGAACGGCAAGACACCTTGATGGACCTTCTTCAAGATTTCAACAGTGTTGCGAAGCGCAAAGTCGTTACCGAGAACCGCGCGACGCCATTGGCGACGAGTGATTTCGATCTTCTTGGCAAACAGGATTTCTTGATGGCGAGTCAACAAAGGAATCTCGCACATCTGCGACAAGTACAGGCGAATTGGGTCGTTCGTCAGCCGAGCTTTCTCGCCGGTAATCGTTGGTTCGGCGTGGGCTGGGACTTCAACGGAACCAAATTTGATCGCTCCGGTTTGAGCGTTCTTGCCAAAGTGTTGGCGAATGTTCGTTTCGTCGATAATCGGAATTCGCAATCGCTCGGCGGCGATTACAAGATGATCTAAACGATCAGCATTATTGGCTTCGTCGGGCAGAAAACCATCGACTTGTTGAAAGGTCAGATAGCCTTGCTCTTTGGCAAGTGAGACGAGCTGGGTCAATCCAATGAGTTGTCGTTCCACGTACAAATTCCCTTTTATACGAAGGTTTATAAAATCATCTTGGCAATGTGCGGGCGACTTCGTCAATGAAGTCTACATCGCAAGCGATCGAAAAAATTATGGTTTTGTCTGGCTGCTTTGAAGTTACCTCAAAGCATATTTCTGCAACGCAAGTATAAACACCGGTCGCAGTTTGGAAACGCCATAAACGGCGCGGTTCAGATTTCGTCTCCTTACGATTGATTGAACTTAGAACTCAGGCATTTTCCACGATTTGTTTTCGCGTGCAGATTGCAATACATCCTGTAAAACTTGCAACTGCTCTGTTTCGTCCAGTGTGGATGATTCCAACATCTTCAAGCGACGGTGCTGCTGCGCAACCAAGTCCGCTTGACCTACAAGGTCACACAAAGCCAACAGTCGCTCACGAGCATCAATCTTCAGTCGAGCGTTCTTGGCCGCTGACAATTGTTCAATGCTAACGAGCAACGATTTGATCTGTGCATCTTCTACTACAGCCATGATCGAATCAAAATCCAAATCATGTCCAGCGAAGTCGCAATCAACATACACGCGCATCAAAGCTTTACCAGGGGCACTTTCCAAAATTCGCCCATCAAATTGCTCTAATGCTAGCGGAACGAGATCTTCGCGTTGCACAAGTATCTCGAACAACTCTCGTTCAACCGCTGTAAGTTCGCTGTAATTTAGCTTTGCAACTGCAGATTTTGGCTCTTGCGGCAAAGCGCTGTCGTACGACTCACGAATGAAAATTTCACTCCCAACATCGCTGTTTGGTCCATTCAGCACCTTCCGCGCTTGAGCCCTGCTCTCGTTGCGTTGGCGATGTTCAGCCAAGCGGCTACGTAACAAGTTTGCTTCAATGCCGAATCGCTTGGACAACCTCAATACGACTTGGTCTTGCCGCAATTTATAACCGTCTTTAGCTTGCCCCGAACGCGTATCGGTCTTGGCCAAAAGTGCAAGTACTTGCTCAAGTGCCGCGTTCGCTCGATGCGTATCTTTGTATGGATCAACATCACCCAGCACTTCAACGATTTTGAACTCCAGCGCATCGACTGCATTCGAGATCAGAGTCCGAAGTTCGTCGCCGCCACGCTTTATCAAAAAGTCGCACGGATCAAGTTCTTCAGGGAGAGTAACAATCCGTAAATCGATCGAATGGCCAAGGAAAAGCTCCAAAATCTCAGTCGCTCGCCGCCGTCCAGCAGCATCGCCATCCAACACCAACACGACTTGTTCACAGTATCGCTTGAGCAATCGTAAATGATTTTCGCCCAACGCAGTACCACAGACTGCCACCGTGTTGGGAATGCCGAACTGGTTGGCCATAATGACGTCAGTGTAGCCTTCCATCACAACCGCCGTACGGCTTTGTGCAATCGATGTCCGAGCAAGATCGAGCCCGTATAGCAATTGATTCTTTTGATACAGCCGCGTCTCACTGCAGTTCACATACTTGGCTTGGTTCTCAGGTTCGCCCGGCATTAAGCGACCGCCTAGTGACACGAACCTTCCCTGCGGATCGGAGATCGGAAAAATCACGCGACCTCGAAAGCGATCATAGACCGAACCTCGCTCCGACTTCGCCGCCACTCCGACGCTTTCCAACAACGCCGTCGACTTACCGGCCGCTTTGAACCGATCGGTCAACCAGTTCCAATCGCTCGGAGCAAATCCCAGCTGAAAACGGTCGCTGCTTTCTTCGTCGATGCCGCGGCTAGCGAGATACGCTCGAGCATCAGCCGCGCTGGTGTCTTCGATTAGATATTTGCGATACTGAGCGACGACCCACTTCATCGTTTCGAACAGCTCGCGCTTGTTGTCGGGGCTGATCGCTTTTGGTCCGCCGACCTTCGGTAGCTCGATCCCTGCACGTTCGGCAAGCATCGCTAGAGTTTCCGGAAAGCTCAGTTGCTCTTTCTGCATCAAGAAGCTAAATACATCACCGCCCAGGTCACAAACCCAGCATTTCCAAATTTGGCGGCTGACATTAATCTGCAGCGACGGACGACGATCATCATGGAATGGACAAAGCCCGACATAATTCGCACCTTGCCGCCGCAACTGCATGTAGCTGCCCAGCAAGTCAACGATATCGGTCGCTGATCGCACGCGATCTTTGATCTCGTTATCCACGGCGAAATTCACGGCATCTCCTGGAAGTACTCGCAATCGACTTTGTTAATCCGCTCGGCCAACGATGTGACCAAGCGAACCGAACAATGTACAATATTCGCAGTACTATGCCATCATTTTCTGGAGGGTCGTTCCAGTCCTTGCGGCTTTGCGAACGTTTGCGGGCATTCGCATAGCATCAAGGGAGCAGTCCATTACACGGCGGAAGACTCTCTCACATTGCACAACCCGACGTCAACATCGATTTTCGGAAATTTTTCCGATTAGACTAAAGTCGCTCGATTTTCGGCTGCCCGTTTTCGTAACAGGTCAAGCGCATCGTAGCTGGCTTCGCCTAGAAGCCGGTGAAGTGTTGGGAAGCTCACCTAGATTCGACCGCGTTCTAGGCGAACGCAACTACGGAAGAGGATTTCATGCGAATCGTTCAAACGCATCGTAGCTGGCTTCGCCTGGAAGCCGGGGAATTGTTGGGAAGATTTGCTGTTTCGCCACGAGCACTGCTGGACAAGCCAGCAGTGGCACCCTTTTTCCGGAGCAGTAGGCAATAGCAACCGCACTCAGCCTCGACCGCGTTCTAGGCGAACGCAGCTACGAAGAATTTTCTCGCAAGCGAAACGCACCTACCTTAAATCTATTCACCAATGCCCAAATCTGTTTCATCGCTGTTCTATTGCCTAGCGTTTGCCGTAACGTTCCTCGCGATCGATATCAAACGCGCCGACGCACAAAACGCCTTCGAAGCCGACACCACGGGCTTTGAGAAAATCGCAACCGGCTTCCTTCAAACACATTGTGTCAGTTGCCATGGTCCAGACGATGCACAAGCGGAACTGCGGATGGACCGCGACTTGAGCGGCGACTTTAGTGACCTAGCGATCAAAGCACGATGGTCCGAAATAGTCAATGTACTGAACAGCCATGAAATGCCGCCAGAAGACCAACCGCAGCCTTCTCCACAAGAAGTGGCCGCTGTGGTCGACTGGATCACAAACCAAATGATTGCTGTCGAGGATTCCCGGAAAGATGCGGCGATCGTCCTCAGGCGACTGAACCGAGCGGAATATCGAAATACGATCCGCGATTTGGTCGGTATCGATTACGAGGTCAAGCATTTTCCCCAAGACCCACCCGCTGGCGGATTCGACAACAATGGCAGTGCTCTAACACTCTCGCCAATTCAAATGGAAATCTACTACGATGCGGCGAGAGCAATTTTAGACAAAGCCCTTGTTAAGGGACCGCAACCCGAAAAAATCATATGGCGTGTCGAACCCGAAACAGGCGATGGCGATCACAATCGCGTAAAGTTTGGCAAGTATCGACCAATCGTCAACGGCGGACAAAATGCGGTAGCAGACGGTTGTAAGGTTCTGCATCACAACAACTGGGATCGTTCAATCAACGTTCGCGATTTCCACCTTCAATCCGAGGGGGAATATATTCTTCGGATCCATGCCGGAAGTAAGGTGCCAGATCGAGCCCAGGTCATTGAGTCGGCGAAAAAGTATCTCGCACAACGCCGCGATCGCGAACTCGCCGAAACGCCGGCTAACCGCAAAAAGTATGTTGAAGAGCAATACGAGCGCGATCTACGTCATTTTGAAACCGATCGGATGTACGACTATGGATCGCCTCGCATTAAGGTGACTCGCACTCTAGCTGGCCAGCCAGTGGTCATCGCCGAGCTTGACATTGATGCACCGCTCGACGCGAAACAGCCGTACGAAATCCGAACGAAATTTACGACAGAGGATGCCGGCTACACACTTGAGTATGCGTATGACATTCCAGCCGAACTCGAAAACTTTTGGATGCAGACGGCTGACGATTTTGCACGGCCCGAAGCGTGGATCGATTGGATTGAACTCGAAGGCCCGATCTACGAAGCTTGGCCGCCTGCGAGCCACTCTCGTATCCTAGTCGAATCACCTAACAAAAATGTGGATGAAACAAAATATGCTTTCGAAGTCGTTCAGCGATTCATGCAACGTGCGTATCGCCGACCGGTAACTACTGATGAGGTCGCTATCAAATTAGAACTGTACGCGGCGGCCCGTGAGCGCGGCGACGAATTCTTGGAAGCAATCATACTTCCGCTGACAGCGATTTTGATCTCGCCTCAATTTCTTTGCATTACCGAAACGACCGAGCCAGGCGAACTGCTTAATGGATTCGAATTGGCGAATCGTATGTCCTACTTTTTGTGGAGCAGTTGCCCTGATCGAGAGCTATTGAGTCTCGCTTTTGAAAAGAAGCTCCATGGTTCAGATACGCTCGACGCACAAATCGATCGGATGTTGGTAGATAGTCGATCGGAAGCGTTCGTAGAAAACTTTGCTGGCCAGTGGTTGGGACTGCGTGACGTCGGTGCGAATCCACCTGCTACAGATCTTTACCGACACTATGATCGGCATTTAGAAACGTCCATCGTCGGCGAATCGAAAGCATTCTTTCGCGAGATCTTGAAGAACGATCTCGCCGTTACCAACTTTATCGATTCCGATTTTGTCGTCATCAATGAACGCCTCGCGCGATTCTACGGCATCTCTGGCGTCAAAGGAGATGACTTTCGCAAGGTCGCCGTGCCCAGCGGGGTGAAACGCGGCGGCATTCTCACGCAAGCTTCAATCCTTTCGACGACCTCCAACGGCACACGCACTTCTCCTGTAAAACGCGGCGTTTGGATTATGAAGAATGTACTGGGTATCGATCCAGGCTTGCCCGTAGCCAATGCCGGCGAGATTGCTCCCAAGGTACCGGGAATCGATAAAGCCACGGTGCGGCAACGTCTGGAAATCCATCGTGAACTTCCACAATGTGCTCGCTGCCATAACAAGATCGATCCGCTGGGTTTTGCGCTCGAGAACTACGACGCGTCTGGATTCTGGCGAGACCGTGAAGGCTTTGGGTACAAAGGCCGCATCAACGACGACGATCCGCCGATCGATGCGTCTAGCCGCATGCTTGATGGAACAGAGATTATCGGCATCGAAGGTCTGCAAGCAGCTTTGATGGACCAGCAAGAACTCTTCCTGACCTGTCTGGTAGGCAAGCTGTATACTTACGCGTTAGGCCGTGAGCTTCGCATAGCCGATCGTCCGTACGTTGCTGCAACCGTCCAACATATGCAAGACACCGAACTTACTTTGAGAAATGCGATTAAGCACATCGCCCAGTCCAAAATTTTCCAGACACGATAATTTGTCGCTTGATGCCGGATTCGATTATGACTTCAAAACGCCAGCTTGATCGTCGCACCATACTCCGTGGATTAGGAGCCGCGATCAGCCTACCGCTGCTCGATGCTATGCTTCCCGGCATTACACACTCTCGCGCAAACGCTGCAACGTCGCAATTCAAACCGTCCGCAGCGTCGCTTGCCAAGCAACCTCGCTTGATATGCTGTTACGTACCCAATGGCGTCAACATCATGCAATGGGTTCCGCAACAAACCGGTGTTGGATACGAACTGTCGCCTACGTTACGAGCTCTTGAAGAGCATCGGCAAGAATTCTCCGTTATCTCGGGGCTCGGCCATCAACAATCCGAAGGCGGTCACAGTGGTGCAGATACTTGGTTGACAGGCGCAAATTTGAAGGCGGTTCCAGGCAGTGACTATAGCAATACGATATCGGCCGACCAGATCGTCGCGGCCAAGCATGGCGTGCAGACGCGTTTCAGTTCGCTGCAGCTTTCCGATCAAAGCGGTACTGGTTCGGCTGGGCATTCGCATACTCTGTCGTTTAACGCTTCGGGCACACCAATTCCATCCGAAGATTCTCCGAAACGGCTTTTCGAACGCTTGTTTGTGCCCGAGTCGTCGAAAGATCGAAGTGCGACGCTGCAACGCTACGCAGAGAAGAAATCGGTGCTCGACAGCGTGCTGGGAGAAGCCAACCGGCTTCGCGGCAAACTGCATGGAGCTGACCAGCAGAAGCTTGAGCAATATTTGAGCAGCGTTCGCGAGACAGAACAACGCGTTGAGCGGCTGGAGCAATGGATCGACGTCGCTAAACCACAAATTGACGCTAAAGATTTACAGCTGGCAAGCCAGCCTGGGAATGCGCATGATCGTCCGATGTGGATCGATGTCATGCTGGAGCTTTCCTATTTGGCATTTCAAACCGACACGACGCGCGTCATCACGTACGAGTGGTCGCGTGAAGCTGGCGGCTACGGTGGAGGAGGCGAGAATCATCATGAACTCTCACATCACGGCGGCGATGCTGGGATGCTTGAGAAACTGGCCCAAATAGATCGTTTTCACGTGGAGCGGCTAGCGCGTTTCATGTCGTTGCTTAAGGAAACGACGGATGGAGATTCGAACATGCTGGCTCAAACAATGATCGTCTTTGGTTCCGGTATGAATTCGGGCGAAGGCGGCGAGCACTCCCCCAAGAATCTTCCGCTCTTGGTAGCCGGTGGTTCATCCTTCGGGCTTAAACATGGTCAGCACCTAGCGTTTGACGAGAACAACCATCCTCCCCTGAGCAACGTACTGCTGACTTTGATTCAAAAGATGGGAATTGAGACGCACGAGTTCAGTGATGCAACAAGCACACTCACGGGCCTCGGTTCGTAGTACCGCCTTCAGGCGGCTCGGCGTTTGGGAAATTAGAAATAAAGCCGCCTAAAGGCGGTACTACGAACAAAGTCTTAACAAGTGAGAACTCATTCTGGGCTCACTTAGTCTCATCGGCTTGACGACGATACGTGCGTTTCAAGCGATGCGTTTTCGTGTCTTGCGTTAAATGCCCCCACTGCAGAGATTCGTCTTGTTCGTAACGCTTGCCAAGCTGCAGGGCGGTCGCAGCTTTGGATAGTTCGTAACCCAGATAGAATGCGTGAGAAGGATCGACATTCGCCGACTGCGGTAAAGCCATAAGTTCGTCCATCATCGCAAATGGATCTGTCCCGCTGATGTGAGTTTGCGAAGACACAAGATGGATTTGTGCGTTGTCGATTAAAATTCGATAGTTGTTGTCACGGATCGTCGCGGAAAGCTGCATGAGATATTCAGCGGGGTAGTTCGTAAGCTTTGGATCGCGCAACATCACTAACCGCGGATCGATTCGCTTTGGTGGCAAGTTGCGAGACTGTGCGAAATGAACTAGTCGACGCGCGATGTTGCATTCTGCAACACTCGATCGAGCCCAGTTGATAACTTGCGTTGTAAGAACCGAAGATATCCCCAGCTCTTGGCAGATCGCCAACAAGATTACGTTCACGCCGGCAGAATCGACATCTGTCAGCTCGGTAATGTTCCCGATCCCCATCAGTGTTCGCTGTTCGGGAAACTCTTTTCGAACTGCAGCATATCGATCAAGCGAGTTCACAAAACCACACCCGATTGGCTCCAGGATTGGATCGATTCGAAATGGTACGTTTTTATCAGTCAGAAAATTAACTGTTCTTGAAACTGATTGCATCCAATCGTCATCAGCGTCGGGCACAACAACCACTTCCGCATTCCAATCAACACAGGCGTTGCGGTTGGTAGCGTTTACAGAAAGCACTAGTTCTGCGCCGTGGGAAGTTGCTTCATTTGCCTCCCAAATGTCGAACGTATCGATAGAGCAACGGAAATTTTTTTCGCGCAAACAGCGGACAGCGATTCCCACATCTTTCCACTGTGAATTTGGATCGCAACCAAGGTCGATTATGTCCGCTCCGTCTTGGACTAACCTCGATGCTTCGCTGATCAGTTCATCGATCGTTAAGCGATGTGCATAGTTGATCTCGGCAATGATCTCGATGCTGTAGTCGCCATAGCCTTCGCGTTGCACCTTGCGGCCAAACATTTCAGGCAAGTCGCGAATATCGCGTGGTCCGACGATAAGTTTTGCAGCAAATTTTTTTTGCAAAAGTTCGACGTCATCCGTGAGGTAACCTGGTACAAAAACGAAGTCGACATCGTTTGGGATTTCCAGTTTTTTTGCAATCCATTTCGCTGTCATCAACGCTGCTACAGTGATAGGCATCACCGTAATCTCGTAAGCGAATGAAAACTCCTTCGACAACTTTTCAACAATAGTCTGGACGGCTGGGCTTGCGATTTTGCCTGTCACAAAAAGCAATCTTTTCCCACGGATTTGCGAAGTATCAAGCGATTGTTGGGGGATCGATTGCATGCTGATTTGCGTAAGCAACAATTAACTGCGAAGGTACTGTGATGAACATGGGACATTGTACTTGAGATTCGCAAAACGCGTTGCTGCGATTCGCGCGAAAACGTTTTCTTTGCGTTACGCGCAGACATAAATTCGACTGATCGGCATGTTCCGAGTGGATGATAACGGGTTGCCCGGCAGTCAAAATTCTTCGTTGCAAATCAAAATCCCTCTTGACCTGAATTGCTTCATGTATAGAACATTGCAAACGAGAAGTCTTTTTTCGAAGTGATTGACCTACTGCTTAATGTCGATTGCTTCACGTGGCCGAGACTTCTCGTTTTTTTATGCGCAGTTCCAAAGACAAACGTCATCACTAAATGCAGCGACTTCGAATAAGTTTGTCACGTTGATTTCATGTCACTTGCAATTAGTGTTATTCACGACGACCCATGGTTTATCGCACTCAACAAGCCAGTTGGGATTTTTACGCAAGCGCCGCACGGTGTCCCTTCATTGCAAGATGAATTGGTGGCGTATTTGGAGCTGCAAAAGGAAGGTGGTGCAAAACCTTTCGTTGGCATTGTGCATCGACTGGATCGTCCTACCAGCGGCATAGTGATCTTTGCAAGAAACGCTCGTGCGCTGGCACGTTTGAATGAACAATTCCGACTGCGGACGGTCAGCAAAGAATACTTAGCAGTTGTACACAACGAGCCGCCGTGCGAAGGTGTAGCGAACGATTGGATGCGTAAAATTGATGACGTTGCCAAAGGAGAAATTTGCGACGAGACGGTCGATGGCGCAAAGCTTGCAACGTTATCATGGAATGTTTTGGCATCGATGCATGGAAGATCGTTGGTACGAGTCTGCTTGATGACAGGTCGCATGCACCAAATTCGTTTGCAGTTTGCCTCTCGGGGTTGGCCGATTGTCGGCGATAAGATCTATGATGAAGAATTCGCGGCGCGAGAGGACCAGTTTGACTTGTTTGGTTTGCATTCTGCATCGCTCTCGTTCCGGCATCCCAAAACGGCCAAGCAGATGAAGCTAGCCGCGACGGTTCCCGACAGTTGGAAGTTAGCGTTTCCAGAGTTTGCAACTTATTTAGAATCGTAAGTTTGAACGCATGAGTATCGAAGAAAAGTATCTGCAAAAGCTGCGCGGGTATGCTCGCCAAGTCGAAATGGTGGGGCAGTTGGAAACGTGCATTGTTCAGCCGAGCGAGAGTGGTCGCTCTAGTAATGAAGGCGGGCCCGATAGCTTGGTGGTGTTGATGCATGGCTACGGAGCTCCGCGCGATGATCTGGTGGGACTGGCTGCACCGTTGTTGGTCGAGTGCTTTAAGTTGGGGCTGCAGCCGATTCTCGCTTTTCCAGGTGCGCCTCATATGCCACCAGAGTTGGGTGGTGGTTCTGCTTGGTGGCCGATTAACATGGCACGGCTCATGGAAGCTGCGGCGAAGCATTCTTTTGACCAGATGCGTAATGAAGTCCCGCCTGGGATAGACGAAGCGCGCGAAGCGGTGGCCGAGACGACCGAGTTGTTGATGGCGCGTTTTGGGATGGATTCGAGCCGACTAACATTGGGCGGTTTTTCGCAAGGAGCGATGTTGGCAGTCGACACAGCGGCCCGCGGTTTGAAGGAGGCACCTGCGAAGCTGATCGCATTCTCCGGCGCGTGTATTTGCGAGAAGCAATGGCGGGCGTCAGGCGACAGGCTCGGCAAGACGCTTGCCTTTCAAAGCCATGGGAGTGCCGACCAGATACTGCCGCTGGAGACGGGTGGATTTTTAAATGAAGTGCTGACCGACTTATGTGCGTCGGTCGAATATGAAAAATTCAGCGGTTACCATGAAATCCCAGAGGCGGCCATCGAAGCTGCCGCGAAATTGATTGCCCGCTAGTGCAGACAACATTTCACCAGCGAGCGAACTGGGGTTAAAGCCTGTCAAGAAACGGACAAAGTTCGGGAAGCGAAGAGCTGGTTTAAGCGAAATGTAGGGCTTGCTGAGATCGGAATGAAGTAGTATTTTATTGCAGATCGTATTTGGCGAAGTAGCTCAGTCGGTTAGAGCACTGGCTTCATAAGCCAGGTGTCGCCGGTTCAAGTCCGGCCTTCGCTATTTTGACTTTACCCGGGTATCTCGGGTCGGAAGTGAGGGTTTTTCCGGCCTGTTGCGGTCCTGATGAATTTTGCCTCGCTGTGGGAGTACCGAGAAGAGGGTACAACACTCGCCGCTATGCAAGATTTGCACGGCGTTCTACCGGCAGGCTTTTTAGTAGCCGTCGGTTCTTTGCTCAATCGAATGTCTCTTTTTTCGTTCGATGAATCTCAGGAATCTGGGCGCAACAAAAACAGACTACCAACCGTGGTCGCAGGCGATTTCTGCGTCACGGAAAAGGACGAAATACGCAATCGGTACTCTTCGACCGGCGACCGATATATTGGCGCGACCCAAGAGCAAGTCGGCGTCGATCAAGACTAGCTCGTCGACTAACAATCGCGAAGGATCGTACCAAGGATTGTCCGCAATCGTGTAGTCCAGCAGCAAAGGTGCAGCGGCGCTGTGCTGCGAAATCGCGACGAAATTGCCGATGGTCTTTTTCTCGCCCGATAATATCTCTCGCTTGGCAATCCATCCACGGCAATCAAGTCTGCAAATGGGCACTTGGTTCACCATGATGTTATGCCCGATCGTTTCACATCCATCGAAGCGAAAGGTCTTAACGTCTTGGGTCATCCCAATCAGCGCTGGACCTATTCCCTTGTTGATTCCGCGCCATTCTCCGGCTAGAGACTCTTTGTCAGGCGCAGGGCATTGGGCTAGCAGAAAGTCGAGCTCCCTTTTCGAAAGCTTCGCAAGACTCAGTGCTCGCGCTGTCGACTCGTTGACGCTTGGACTGGCGTCGCGATCAAGATTCCAGCGAATAAACGAAGCTCGTGAAAGCGAGTGGTCGATCCGGCGCTGCATAAAACCAGGAAGCGAAGAGCAGCCGGAAGAACTTGCTAACATGCAAGCTACAGCAATCAGTAGTATGCGGCTTCTTGCCAACATTCGTACGCCGCCTTAAAAGATTGACTCATGATTGCGTTCAGTCCGGTGGCACAAAACCGGAGGGCTTGCGCCCTACCGCTAAAACTGATTTGCGAAAGCTGTTTCTGGACAATCCTTAAAACTTTCGGCAACCGGACTGCACGAAATTAGAGTTTCGATCCGCTTCGCAGCAATACACCTGATTGTTCAGTCCCATGTTAGACTGCGCGGAGTTTGACGCGGGCGTCGCAAAGGCTAGCTTACGAGAAAACACTCTCCAAGCAGCCGCGTGTTATCGCCTCTGATAAAGGTCAACGAGCTTTGCAAGTCGCTCGGCCGTGCCAGTTGAAGCATAATCTGCGGGCAAGCGCCACGACCAGTTGCCGCTGGACGTCGAAGGTTGATTCATTCGTGATTCAGAACCCAGCTCAAGCACATCTTGCATCGGGAAGATCGCCGTACGTCCAACGGAGCTCATTGCCATGCGAATAAAATCCCAAGCAGGATTCTCGACTTCGCAGCCAAAATACTCTTTAATTCGTTCCTTCGTCTCGTCCGAACACTTGGTGAACCAGCCAACCGTTGTGTCGTTGTCGTGGGTACCTGTGTAGACGACGCTAGTCAATTCGTGGTTATGTGGCAGAAAATTGCGGCATCCATCGTCCAGCGAATCGAATGCGAACTGCAGCACTTTCATGCCCGGGAAATTATTGTCTTTGCGTAACTGTTCGACAGCAGGGGTGATCATGCCCAAGTCTTCGGCGATAATCGGCAGTTCACCTAGCTGTCGGCGTACTTCACGGAAAAGTTCTGCTCCCGGCGCTGGCACCCACGTGCCGTTAATCGCGGTCTCCTCTTCCGCAGGGATTGACCAACACGCTTCGAAACCACGGAAGTGGTCGACGCGAATTATGTCAACCAGCGTTCGAGTTCCTTCAAAACGACGGACCCACCATGCAAACTGGTCGAATCGCATCTGTTCCCAATTGTAGACCGGGTTACCCCATCGCTGTCCAGTTTCGCTAAAGTAATCTGGGGGAACTCCCGCAACAAGCGTGGCATTACAATCCTCGTCGACAACAAATTGTTTAGGCGCACTCCATGCATCGACACTATCCAAGGCGACAAAGATTGGAAGATCGCCAATGATGCGAACACCACGATCATTCGCATAGTGCTTGAGCTCTAACCACTGAACAAAGAAATGGAATTGAAAGACTTTACGGATTGCGATCTCACCTGCCAGCTTTGCACGCCAACGTTCAATGGCGGCGGGTTCACGCAGCTTGATGTCGCGATCCCAATAGTTGTTCCACATTGCTCCATGCCGCTGTTCCGCGACTGCTTTGGCATCAAAATGAGTCTTTAAAGCCATATACAATGCGTAGTCGTCGAGCCACTGAGCGTGTTGACGACAGAAGTTTTCGAAGGTCGTCTTGCGACTCAAGCTGGCCGAACGAAGAAAGTTTTCCGCCGCTTTACGGAGCAACGGATACTTCCATTCAATAAGCGGCCCGAACATAACCTGATCATCGCGGAAGCTTGAAGGCGGATTCAAGTCGGACCACTCGAGGTCACCTTCTTCGACCAAACGCTCCAAGCTGATGAGGATCGGGTTCCCCGCAAAACTTGAAAAGGATGCGTACGGGGAATCGCCGTAACCAGTCGGACCTAGCGGCAGGACTTGCCAACACGATTGGCCAGCTGCGACCAAGTAGTCGACAAACTGAAATGCGGAGGTACCGAGATCGCCGATGCCGTATGGTCCGGGCAAACATGTCGGGTGTAGCAGGATACCCGAAGTGCGTCGTTGCAACATGTTGTCATATATTTGTTGTGCGTTGATAACCGTCACGCGACTTCGCTGGCGGATGCTACGAGAATAACGCCAAAGTAGAATTCTTACGAGTCGCAATTGACGTACATTGAGCGACAATTCATTGCATAATTGCTCGCCGCACGCGGTTTAAATCGCCGATTTGGCAGAGTTTAACAAATGCGCAAAACCTGCCGACGCTAAACTCTGCAGCGTTTCGCCAGCTCACTGTCCGGCGGCTTTGCGTTGCAGGTGATCCATGATTTCAACATTGAGCTTGTTTGCGTCAGCATACGCCTTTTCGAAGTCAAGCTTCGATGTGCGAATCGTAGCACTCTGCGAAGACCAGGATTCAAGCTTGCGCACGAGGGCGTCTCGGTCTGCCTTGGGAAACTCGGGTGTGAGTCGCGCGGCCAGCGTCCGACAGCCTTGCTCTAGTTCGTCCAGCCTGGTGTTCAGCTCCGTTCGATCTGCAGGTACGTCGGCATACCACTGTTTTGCTAAGAGTGCGAGTTCGGCATAATATTCCTCTGGCTCTAAGTCGCTTGAGATCTGGTCGACGTTCTGCCAACCCCAACGATGCGGATCGACTGATGTCTGTGAGTCTGCGGTAAAGGTCCTCATTAACGTCGGTCCAACAAAGGCAAAGATCAATCCAATGCCGATCCCTGCGACTACCGCAATGGTTATCAATTTCTTGAACGAACTTCGCGCGGCGGCCTTACCATCGCGTGCTCCCAAAAGTTGAGCCGCTTCGGGGCCCAAGAACAGAGCCAGGTGCGTGCGATTTGACTGGGACATCTCCGACGAGTCTAACGTCAAGAATCGCTCTTGCCAAAACTTGCCACCACTTGAAAAGACATACGCTTGCAGTTCCAACAGCAACTCGGGACGTTGCAACAGACGGCGAATTTGGATTCGATCAAGTGCCGCACAGCCGGACTTCAGAAGTTCCGCGTTCCGATCTGCCAAAACGTCGTCCAAAGTCAGGATCGCAATCACTTCATTTGCTTCACGCAAGCGACCGATTCCCTGCAGCTCTACGACTAACTGTTGCAGCGCTTTGCCGCAAAGCATTCGATCCAGCCACAGTGCGAGCTGATCGTCCGGTCTCGGAATGTCGAAACTGACTAGCTTCATGATCTCTTCATCCCGAGGCAACGCTGCAGTTGCTCTTGAGCAGCCTTCAGCCATCTATCGGCGCGTTCGGAATCGATCGCTTGATCACGGCACAGTTCTTCCCAAGGCGTTGCTACGACGAAGGCTCGGGCAAGCGTGCGGTGCTGTGTCGTCAACGTTGCGAGGCAGGCTTCCAAGTCGGCCTTGAAGGCTTGTTGCGACGACGTACTGGCGACATTAGGATTTCGGGCAATTTCCGAATGGTGAACCGCGATCACTTCATCGGCGAGCGTCAGGAGCCACGCGACATATGATTGGGACGTCTGGAATTCGGCACTGCGCGACCAAGCTGCTTGCCATAATTTTAGATGCACTTCGGACAGCGACGCTTCTGCTGTGCGAGCGGCAATGTACGAGTCACTCATACCGCATAGCCGTTCGTACAGCACCAGGAATGGCGCATACGCTGACGACCGCGGCGCATTCTTTGCGACCCATTCGCCAATCGCTTCGTTTGCTGAGTGATGCCAAGCCATAGATGTCTGTTGTGATACTTTGTGTAGCTGTACGTTGCAAGCCGATCGGTCGTTTTTCGTAGCTGGCCTCGCCAAGAAGCCGGGGGATGTGTTGGGAAGCTCACCTGTTACGCCGCGAGCACTGCTGGACGAGCCAGCAGTGGCAACCGTTTTCAGGAAACGGTCCGAGATTCGTTTCGGGAAATGCACCGAGATTCGACCGCGTTCTTGGCGAACGCAGCTACGGAAAAGATTTCAAGCGCATCGTCCAAGCGCATCGTAGCTGGCTTCGCCTAGAAGCCGGGGGATGTGTTGGGAAGCTCACCTGTTACGCCACGAGCACTGCTGGACGAGCCAGCAGTGGCACCCGTTTTCAGGAAACGGCCTAAGTTTCATTTCAGGGAACGCACCCAGATTCAACCGCGTTCTAGGCGAACGCAGCTACGGGAAGAGATCCAATCGCTATTTCGCTGAGGGCTTTCGTTTAGGGTATAAGGTGCGACAGATTTCGCATACAGTGCCGTCACAGGCTCGAGCTGAACAATGTTCACGGCCATAGTAAATGATCTGCAGGTGAAGCTTGTTCCAGCTCTCTTCCGGGAATAACTTCTTGAGATCGCGTTCAGTCTGAACCACATTCTTGCCGCTCGAAAGACCCCAACGCGCCGCTAGCCGATGAATGTGCGTGTCGACGGGAAATGCCGGTACGCCAAACGCTTGACAAATCACGACACTGGCCGTCTTGTGCCCAACGCCTGGTAAGGTTTCCAGCTCTTCCAAAGTACGAGGAATTTGCCCCGAGTACTTTTCAATCAGGATCTTCGAAAGCCCAGCGATCGCTTTGGCCTTCTGAGGGCTAAGACCACACGGGCGGATTATCTCTCGAATTCGCTCTTCGCCCAACTCGACAAGTTCGGCGGGCGTTTTGGCCACAGCCCACAAGTTCGGCGTCACGCGGTTAACCATTTTGTCCGTGCACTGCGCGCTCAGCAAAACTGCAACTAACAACGAAAACTCGTCGTGATGATCCAGCGGAATTGGCGGATCGGGATAAAGTCGGCTCAGTTCTTGGGCAACATGAGCCGCTCGCTCGCTTTTTCGCATAGCAATATTCAGAGCAAAAACCTCGATTCTAAGTCACTTTAGGGAGTAAATCGAGCCCGATCCAATCGAATCGGAAAACCCTGCCTGAACGAAAAACTCTATCGATCCGTAAACGCTAATTCGTTACGATTATTGAAGTGGTATCGAAACCATGTTTACTCAGCATTGCAAAGCGAACGAAGTATGTATTCGGCACGACAGCTAAACAGCCAGCTAGCGATCATTGCGATGTGGGCTGTGTGCGTGGGCTTGCCGGATTCTCTGATGGCCGATCAGGTCAATTTTGAGCCAGCGAAACGACGAGCTGTAGTCGCCGTTGTGCCTCCCGGCTGGGAAGACTCGTTGGCGGATTGGTCAGCTTACCGTCGCTCGCAAGGCTACGAGGTTCTGCTGTCGAATCCTGGACACGATGCCGAGGAAACGAAGTCTGCGATTGCCAAGCTGGCTGAATTCGGCCAGTACGACCAACTGTTCATTTTACTGGCGGCAGACTCGACGCCAATCAATCAACGGCAGCTTTCCCAAGTCGACTCTGGGTTCGTCCCAACATTCTATGCGGTCTCTTCTGCGGTAGTGAATTTCGGCGGCGATACAATGATTGCGACCGATTACGTTTACGGCGACTTGAACCAAGACGGCATTGCAGAATGTCCCGTTGGTCGGATTCCGGCACAATCGCCGGAGCAACTGCGGTTCTTTGCACAACGAGCTATTGACTACGAGCGAGAAATTAAGCCCGGCGACTGGCAATACGAGATGAATATGACAGCCGGCATTGGCGGATTTTCGATGCTGACTGATCTGGCAATATCGGGATTCGCCAAGGCCCTGCTGACCGAAGCGTTACCGCCAGAGTTCGTATTGCAGCTAACCCATGCCAGCGAGAATAGCCCCTACTATCCTTCCGCGGCAAAATTTCGAGACGCTGTTGTCGATCGTATCAACCGCGGCAGTCTGCTCTGGGTTTACGTCGGACATGGAAACGTAATGCAGCTCGACCAAATCCGCGAGCAGGAACGGTTCTATCCGATTTTGAGCGTTGAGGACGCTGCTGAACTAAAAACGAACAACGCCGGAAGTATCGCCATTTTGCTTGCTTGTTACTCCGGCGCAACGGATGCAACGCAGGGTTGTTTGGCGGAGGAGATGGTGCGTCAGCCGCAAGGGCCGATCGCTGCAATAGCGGCTTCCCGCGTTTCAATGCCGTATGGGATGAGTGTTCTGGCGAAGGAAATGTTGCACCAAATGTTCGTCAATCGCTCCGAGACGCTGGGCGAAATCCTTTTTAACGCAAAAACCGCAGTAGCCCATCATGTCGATGCCGGTGAACAAGAATCGCCAGCGAATCTCGATCTACTGATGGATTCGATGGCCGCGGCGCTTAGTCCTGCGGGCCACGATCTAGCTCAAGAGCGTCGCGAACATCTTTGGTTGATGAACTTGATTGGCGATCCCACGTTGCGGATGCGATACAGCGAGCCACTTGAATTCGAATGCAGTCCGGAGCTAACCAAGACTCGTAAAGTGCAGATCCGAGGGCAAGCTGCATTTGCTGGCGAGCTAACGGCCAACTGCCAATATGAACGGGGCAGGATTCCACGGCCTGCGTTGCGCATGATGTCGGAAACGGCGAAAGCTAAACGAACGAATGGAGTTGTGAACGACGACGATCTGTTGGCTCTGTACAACGCAGCGAACGCGATCGTTGTCAGCGAATCGAACAAGGCGGTGGCGGCGGGCGATTTCGTTATCGAGCTTGAACTTCCCGAGGAGGCCACTGGCAGGCTTGTTGTTCGAACTGCGTTGTCCAATCGCGATCAGTCGGCTGTCGGCGTTCAAGTCATCGATCTCTAGGTAGATTTTGCTTGTCCATCCGTGCTTGTGGTGCGCCTTCTCTCAACGGGCAATTTCCTGAAAAATGGTGCCACTGCTGGCTTGTCCAGCAGTGCTCGTTGCGTAACGGCAAAGCTTTCCAGTACATCCCCGGCTTGTACTTCTTCCCGTAGCTGCGTTCGCCAAGAACGCGGTTGCAGTTGGGTGAGGTTTCTGAAACGGATCTAGAGCCGATTCCTGAAAACGGGTGCCACTGCTGGCTTGTCCAGCAGTGCTCGTTGCGTAACGGCAAAGCTTCCCAATGCTTAACCGGCTTGTACTTCTTCCGTAGCTGCGTTCGCCTAGAACGCGGGTGCAGTTGGGTGAGCTTTCCATTGTGCCCCCGGCTTCTAGGCGAAGCCAGCTACGATGCACTTGTACGATGCGATGTGTGATGGGTTTTCACGTTACTCTTCCACCATGGGCTTCTAGGCAAAGCTGGCTTCCTACGTCAAACTAGGTGATTCAACCGAATTTCCTTTCGAACCGGCAATAAAGAAGCAGCGGTTCGATTCCTTAACGATCAATGTAGGCTATGCAAACTCGACCGATTTCAATCCAACGTCACTTTACTAAACATTCGGCTGGATCTGTGCTCTACCGTTGTGGAGACACTGTCGTTTTGTGCACTGCGAGCGTTGCGGACCAAGTTCCACCGTGGATGGTTGGGAAAGGGCGTGGATGGATCACAGCCGAGTACAACATGCTCCCTCATAGCACAAACCCGCGTAAAGGACGCGAGCGTGCTGGCAAGACCGACGGCCGAACAGTTGAAATCCAACGTTTGATTGGACGATCGATGCGGGCGGTCGCTGATTTGGAACTGCTTGGCGAGCGAAGCATAACCGTCGATTGCGATGTGTTGCAAGCCGACGGTGGGACGCGAACGGCAAGCATCTGCGGCGGGCTGATCGCTATGGTCGACGCGTTAAAGCCATTCTTTGGTCAAGGAGCTCGTGAAGCATATCCGCTGCGAGACACCGTGGCTGCCATCAGCGTTGGCGTCGTAAATCAAGAAGTTCTGCTCGATCTCAATTACGACCAGGATTTCGCAGCCGATGTCGACATGAACGTTGTGATGACGGGCGGCGGTCGGTTTATCGAGATTCAAGGAACGGGAGAAGAAGCGACCTTCGACGATTCTCAACTCGCCCAACTTTTGTCCGCCGCAAAGCTAGGGATTCGCGAGATTATCGCTGCCCAGCGCGACGCCCTTGGCGACGATTGGCCGTTTTAGCTAATCATCAAACGACGGTCATCGCGGCGTTTGTGAAAAATCTGGCTTTTTCGTGTAAGATTCGACGTTGAGCTGTGTTCCTCCAATGTTCACAGACAGAATCTACTCCAGTTCCATGCACGAATCGGACGAGCGCTTGGCACTTCAACCGCACACTCGAGCAAGTTTATTGTTGCGATTAAAAGATCGTGATGATGAATCAGCGTGGGAAGAATTTGCCGCAATCTACCAGCCGATTTTGTACCGGATGGCTCGTTCTCGTGGACATCAGGATGCGGATGCACGCGAAATCGTTCAAGAAGTCATGGTTGCAATCACTCGCCATATCGAAAAATTTCAACCGCAAAAGGAACATGGCTCCTTTCGAGCTTGGTTGTCGACCATTGTACGCACGAAAGCGATCAATCATTTTGTGCGGCACTCCGACCAACGAAGCGTCGGCGGAACGGCTTTCGCACAGAGGTTAGAGCAGCATGTTGATCCACGTTGCAATGCAGAACAATCTTTTGAGCAGGAGTTCCGCAAGCAAATGTTTCTGTGGGCGGCCGACAAGGTGCGTGATACCGTAAGCGATTCGACTTGGCAAGCGTTTTGGCTGAGCTGTGTTCAAGATTTCTCGGTTAACGAAGTCGCAAGCCGTTTGAAGTTGTCGGTCGGCTCGGTTTATGTTGCGCGAACGCGTGTCATTGCCAAGATGCGTCGCACTATTGAAGCTTACCAAAGGCTCGACGAAGGAGCAGGCTCATGATTCGTCGCATCTGTGATTTCGATGACCTTGCATGGACAACACTGCTCGAAGACAGTGCGAGTGACCAACAAACACGTACGCTTTCCCAGCATCTTGAAATCTGTGACGAGTGCCGGCATCGATTCGAACAGCTCGCTGCTCCCGACGAGTGGTGGCGGGAGACGGCGAGCGTGCTGACGCGCGAGCCAACATTGTTCACGCTGGACGAGCCTGCGCAAGCCATAGAAGTCGACGAAGGTTTTCGCTGGCTTCACTATCTGCAACCAGATGAAAATGCCGAATCGCTCGGGTCGATCGACGTTTACTCGGTGCGTCGGCTATTGGGTGCTGGCGGGATGGGGGTCGTATTTGAAGCGTTTGATCCTTCGCTTCATCGAACCGTCGCGATCAAAGTCATGCATCCTCATTTCGCCATTTCGGGGGCAGCCAGGCAACGGTTTGCACGCGAGGCGAAAGCTGCCGCAGCGGTTGTGCATCCGAATGTAGTGCCGATTCATGCCGTTGTGGCTGATGCAACGTTACCTTATCTGGTGATGACTTACATTCCAGGCGAATCGTTGCAAGAGCGGCTTGATCGCGAAGGCAGCTTGGCATTTGACGATTGTTTAAGCATCGCGGCGCAGGTTGCAGATGGGCTTGCGGCCGCTCATGCGCAAGGACTTGTTCATCGAGATATCAAACCGGCGAACATTCTACTGGAGCGAGGAACGGCACGAGTTTGGCTAACCGATTTTGGTTTAGCCAGAACGCTAGACGATGCGACGGTCACGGCCAGCGGTGTCATTGCGGGCACGCCTCAATACATGTCACCGGAACAAGCCAGTGGCGAGCCCGTAGATTCTCGCAGCGATCTATTTTCGCTCGGAAGCGTACTGTATACGATGCTCGCAGGTCGCCCGCCGTTCCGAGCTGAAACGAGCTTGGCCGTTTTACGTCGCATCTCGGACCATGAGCCACGTGAGCTCAACGAAATCCGTTCCGAGATACCGCTCTGGTTAGAAGCGATCGTCGGTAAGCTTCAAAGTAAATCGATCCGCGACCGGTTCGATGACGCCAGCACCGTACGGGACCTGCTGCGACAATGCGCGGTGCACTTGAGTAACCCGCAACGAGTTTCCTTGCCCGAGACCGCCATCCAACTGCAAAAGAGTCTCAAGCATCAGCGAAAGCAAAGTTTAGCTAGTCGTCGTTCGCGTCTGAAGCATTGGACGGCTGAGAGCCGGAAAATCGCAATGGTGCTTGGGTGCCTCGCCGTGTTATTCTGTATAAGCGCCGGTGTTTATTTGCTCTCGCAGCCGTCTCAAAAACCAGAAACGAGTGCGCAGATTTCGGAAACTAAGGCCGGCGTAAACGTCAATTCAGCTCAGGTTGGATCGGTTTCAGAGCCTGCGCTGCCGGAACTTTCGAGAACACCAAAATCGCCACCAGTGCAACCATCGGCTGAGTTTCGTCCGACCTATACTGCCCGTGTGGACTCGGGCCTGGATGAAACTTTTTTTCGGTCGATCGATATGCGAATTTACGAGATACGTCAACGGATTGAACAGCTTCCTTATCCTATTTTTGATGGAGTTCGAGTGAGTCATGAATAAGCGAAAAATCACGAAGTGGGTTGCGGCATCGATAGCGACAACGACCCTCGTTGCCATCGTCTCGCAGTTCCTTCCGTCGCCTAGAAACGCAGCAGCGGATGAAACGGATCATGTGTTTACTACTCCTCCGGTCGGGCCAAGTGGGGCCGTCTACGAGACTTCTAAACCGCCTCAGCAAGTCAGTATTGAAGTGGCTCCAGGCGTGTACGCTCCGCCGAATCACCTTCCCCGCTTCAATGATGGCAGCGTGAGAACCCTAAGTTTTCCAGTCACGTCTACTGTTTTGGGGGCTGATGGGAGGCCTACTCAGGTAACAAAGCTAAGTACCATACACGCCACGTCCGATGGAAAAAGATTCGACGATATCGAAACTGCAAATATCCATGAAGAAACGCTGACGCTCACTGCCCGCTATCGACAAGAAAAAGATGCCGATGCTAAGGCTACCATTCGAGAATCGTTGTTCGAAGCGATTACGAAAGAATACGACGCACTGCGATCGGTGCGGTTGAAGGAAATCGACGAACTGGAGAAGAAATTGGCTGATGTTAAAGCCAACCTTGCCAAACGAGATGAAGTGAAGGACAAAATTATCGAAAGGCATGTCGAGCAGTTACTTGGAGTTGACCCATTATACCAATGGGATGCCACTCCTGTGCAAACGGAGTATGCCCAACCGGCAAATCAAGTCCAATTCAATGGTCAAACTGATTCAGCTCTACGTGAAGTTCCAAGTCAGCCCAATTCGTACGGATACAGGCCACTAGCGCATCAGGGGGTGCCGCCATGGAACGTTGCATATCCGTCCGGTGATGAACCACCGGCTTTACAACCTAGTCTGTCATCTCCCAATACTTGGTACGCGCCGAGCTCGAATCCTGCTCTGTCAAACCGATCGCCAGCATCTACGTTTGAACCCGAGGCGATGAAAATGCCTTCCTTTCGCGCTCCTGAGCAAAGATTAACGGTCGATCAATTAAATTCTCTCCAGCCTGTTCTCGAGTATCTAGAAAGTCAGCTTGAAAATTCAAAAGTTGAAAAAGAAAAGGAATTGCTCCGGAGCAAGATACAAACGCTAAGAAAACTTGTTCCAAAGGCGTAACCGGCGACTGAAACCTTTACCCAGGCTTAGTAAATACACCGGAGGGCTTGCGCCCTGCCGCTTGAGTTTTAGCTGGCTGGGTCGTCGTTACTCTTAGCTTGCTGGGCTTGCCAGTCTTCTACGAGCTTGCAGAGCATCTCTTGCTCGGCAAGCCTCGCCTTGATCGTGCACTTTTCTTGATAAGCCAACGAATCGGGCAGGCGAGCAAGCAGATCGTCTGCCCAAGCTCTCCGTTGCTCTTCGGAAATTCGCTTCTCCCGCTTACGATGCTCTTCGAAAAATTCATTTGTCATTCTGGTTGAGCAGCCTCGTTAGAAAATTTACACGATCGATCCGTCGCTGTTCCGGCGGAAGAACCATCATCAAGTCCATTTGAAATCCGATTCATCAACAAGCCTCCAAGCAGTCGTGCCGTTGGCCCACTTCTTTTTGCGGCTATTTTCCCAGCCCTACAGTCCGAGCTGGGTAAGTGGATTGATGACCCGACAGGTGCAATAGGATCATCGTTCGACTGGGGCGAGCCCAGTCGGGACGCAGGGGCAGCGAATACTACGCTGTTATTGATCCCATATCGACCGAGACAAGCTCAGTCGCGTTACATCTTGCATGTGTCATTGAAAGTCGTTTTAGCACGTGCTTTATAGCCGCCCCTTGAACGTAGTGCAAAATGTAAGGTTGCGATAAGATGGGAAAAGTTCATTTCGTTCCTTGGAGAAAAGAAGATCGTGCCGCATTTATTCAGTGAATTTCAGCTTAAGGATGTCCGCCTCAAGAATCGAATTGGCGTTTCCCCGATGTGCCAATATTCATCGATCGATGGCATGCCTAACGACTGGCACCGCGTCCATCTAGGAACGCTGGCCGTCGGTGGATCTGGTTTGGTCATCGTGGAAGCTTCCGCGGTTTCGCCCGAAGGCCGCATTTCGCCGCAAGATTCTGGCATTTGGAATGACGCACAAGCTGCCGCCTTTGAGCCTATCAATCGGTTTATCGAAAGCGTCGGAGCTGTGCCTGGCATTCAGATCGCGCACGCTGGCCGCAAAGCCAGCGCGTATCGGCCTTGGGATGGCGATCAACATATACCGGAGACTGAGCCTGAGGCGTGGGAGATTATTGGGCCATCGGCGAACGCCTTCGGTGGTATCCTCAACCGCGTTCCCAAAGAAATGTCGGTCGAGGACATCGCTCGCGTTACACAGGACTTCGTAGCGGCCGCCAAACGTGCGCTTGAGTCGGGGTTTAAGTGGCTAGAGCTCCATTTTGCGCATGGCTATCTGGCTCAAAGCTTCTTTTCACCGCTCGCAAACATGCGAACGGATCAATACGGCGGGAGCTTTGAAAACCGAGCACGATTCTTGCTAGAAACATTGACGGCCGTTCGCAAAGTCTGGCCTGAGCGTTTGCCGCTTACTGCGAGGCTGGGTGTGATCGATTTCGTCGACGGACAGCAACCGCTGGAAGAATCGATTGAACTCGTTCGCTTGATGAAGACAAATGGGCTTGATCTCATCGATGTGAGCATGGGATTCAATACTACCGATGTCTCGAATGTCCCCTGGGGCAAGCACGGTTTTATGGTGCCGATTGCGGAAAGAGTCCGACGCGAAGTCGCTATCCCGACGACGACCTCCTGGAATATCTCGGAACCAAAATTGGCGAATGAGTATATCGTCAACGAGCAAGTCGATCTGGTTTTCATCGGGCGTGCATTGCTTGACAACTCACATTGGCCGTATGTAGCGGCCCAAGAGTTGGGCATCGACAAGCCAGCGAGCGTTTTGCCAGCACCTTACGGAAGCTGGCTAGCGAAATGGCGTCCCGCTACAGAGTAGCGGCGAACAGATAGCGAAACTTTGAAGCCGCAAGTGCCAACAGCAAGCAATTCGACCGAGCTCGCCTCGGTCGAAACAGATCTAAACTAGCCTGAGGCGTCGATGCACTCGCTTACTTGCGACCGAACAATTTGCTCATGCCGAACTTCATAACGTCGGACATATCGAAGTCGCCATCGCCATCTTGATCGAACATTGAACCAAGAAACGACGATCCACCTTCGGACTTGCGAATGTTCTCTCGCTCTTCTTGCAGCACGTCGTGCGTCGTGGCTTCCTTGCTCGCACTCGCTTTACTAGCAACTGCGCCTAAGACCAAAGGGCCGAGCATTGCTATGAGCGGACCGATTTGATCGGAATTCAAACCGCTTGTCTTACCGATAGACTTTTCGACGCGTTCTTTCTTTTGGCCAAATAGCCCGCCCAATACATCCGATATCGATCCCGCACTCTCGCCGAATGGGTTGGCTGGGGCTTGCGCCTGGGCGGCATGCGACGGAGTTGGTTGCGATTGGGCAGGCCGCATGCCTGGCGGCAAAACATCACCAAACGAACTGGCAGCGGAACGTGCTGACGCTGAATTTGCCGCTCCCATACCTAACTTCTTGTAAAGATCTTCCACCGATGTCTTCTTGTCGGTCGACCTTCCCAGAGCTTCGATCATCGTTGGAAGTGCGGCCGAAATCGCGCTTTCCGTCTGCTTGCGATCCGCTCCGATCTTTTGGGCAATTTGATCAACGCCGCCCTGTCCCATCTGTCCAAGTATCAGATCCAGTACACTTGCCATCTTGAAAATGCCTTCCCAATGTCTCGATTAGCCGGTCCAATGCCATTGCTGAATGGTGCCGGTAGCTTAAAAATGCAACGCTCTCGCGGTCGCCCGCGATACTGCACAAAATTATACCGAGCTGACCACCGACGGGCAGCGGCGTGGGGAAAGAAAGTTGGGACTGGGAGCTAAGATGGCTGACGACAAGAAGATTTTTGTTTACGGAACATTGCTCGGCGGAATTGCAGCGTGCAAAGTTTGGCCGCATGCGTCATCGACTATCGAAAAAGGTTGCGTCCAAGCAGAAATGTATAGCTTGGGCCCTTACCCCGCGATCATTCCCGGCACTACTTGGATAATAGGCGAACTTCACACGCTCTCCGACGAAGTCTGGGACGAGACGCTCAAAACGCTCGACGCGTTCGAGGAATATGATCCGTATGATCTGGCCAAAAGCCTTTACCTTCGCAAATTGATCTCGGTCGAAACAGAGAACGGAAGGCACCAGGCTTGGGCCTACTTTCTCCATAGCCCAAAAATTTTGCAAGACCTCGATACTCGTTACCAGTCGATCTTACCAAGCGTACTATTTATGAATCGCCGCTGTGCGGCATGGCGGGCCGATTCGCATCAAACGTGAAGATGCGGATTCAAGCCTCGCCAAATGATTTACGTGATTCAAACCAGTACGTTGATTACTCAGCAAGCTTCTTCAAGGTCGTCATATATTCGACGACGTCGACCAACCCTTGCTGCTTAATCAAATCCTGTAAGTTGTTAGGCATCAACGATACTTCCAACTTCTTGAATTCTTCCACATCAGTCATCGGCATCTTACGTTCGATTCCGTCTTTGTCCCGCAAGATTATCTCACTATCGTTCTTGCTGACAAGCAATCCGGTAACTACGTTGCCGTCTTCGGTCAGCGCAGAATACGCTTCATAGTTATGCGAGATGCCCGCACTTGGATTCAGGATTGCGACATACATCGCTTCACGAGTCAGTTTATCGCCGATTTCCGAGAGATCAGGCCCGACGTTCTTGCCAACGCCTTTCACGATATGACACTGTGCACATGTTGCCACGGTTGTGAACACTCGCTGGCCTTCCTCTGCATTACCCTGCATTTTCGCAAGTTCGTCGATTCCAGGCAACGGCGTTCCAGAAACCGCGATCGGTGGAAACAACTTCGCAGCCTCTTCTGCGACACGTGGATTGCGAGCGTTGCGTAACGTCGAAGCAATCATCGTGGCCGCATCTGCTGGCAGCCGATTCTCTTGAGCAAGCGTTATTAGGTAGCGCTGACCATTCGGTTTACGCGACAAACCCGTAGCCGCAATCAGGCGAACACTGGAAGCAGAATCGATCGATTCGAGAAGGCCCTGCAGAATCTCAAACGCATCACCTCGATTGCTCAGCGAAAGTATCTGAGCAACGCGTTGCGCCTGAGCGATAGCTTGCGTATCGGTTGCATCTTCCTTAATCTTGACCATCGCTTCAATTGCCGATCGACCACCATTTTCAAGCGCTAGGTCAACAGCTTTAACGCCGTCTGAACTCGCCCCAAGAGCCATCGCAAGTTCAATAAGTCGATCGGATATGCCTTCGATCTTCAAGCGTTCAATGATCGCCAACTGGGTTGGGTCCGAACCAAGACTTGCCAGATAACGTTTAACCGCCGCTGCGATGTCTTCATTGCTCATCGCCTTCAGTTGATCATTCACGCGCATTGCGGCTTGCGTGACAAGCCGATCTCGCAGCCCTTGATCAATCTTCGAGTCTGACTTGGTCGCCAGTTCCATTAGTTCTTGCAACGCCTTTTGTTTCGCATCTTCTGGCTGAAAGTCCAGGCCACGCAGCAGACGCTCAATGTCGCTTTCGGGGGTCGCATCATTAACAAGCAGATTCACAATCCAGCTACTGGACTGCGTCGAACGGCTTCGC
Organism: Njordella aestuarii; assembly: GCF_056494165.1. NCBI lineage: Bacteria > Pseudomonadati > Planctomycetota > Planctomycetia > Pirellulales > Pirellulaceae > Njordella > Njordella aestuarii. Next base: position 2,436,357 of record NZ_CM151397.1, on the reverse strand, counting down.
CAAATGATGTCGCGAACAGCCGCGTTACCAAGATCGTCTTGATGTTCGGCCATATACAGTTTCATGCATTCATCCCAACGGTCCATAGCAGCGATGCCAAGTGCTTCGAGCATCCAGCGATCCTTACCGTCGTATTGATTCGCAAGTTTCAACCAACGCTGCGGCATTTCCGCCGATTTGTCTTCGCGAAGAGCAAGTGCTACTTCACGACGCACTTGAGCTTCATTGTCATCCAGCAGTGGGTCGACAATTTTATCTAAAGACAATCCGGCCAATCGGCCAGCGCGAATCGCTGCAATCCTAAGGTCAGGATTTTTGTGCGATAAAGTCCGAGTGACATATTTCTCTGCTATAGCGGCATTGCTCGCAAGCATCCACAGCGCTCGAGCCGCTTGGCGAGGATCGTCTGAAGTGAGCACGGTCGCGAGTTGCGATTCGGCTTGAGCACCAAATTTGATAAGTGCCTGCATCGCCAAATAACGAGCAGAATTGGACGGACTACTTAGCGCTACTACTGCGCCTTCGATCGATTCAAAATCGTATTTGGGGATATTGTAAGGAGTGTTCTCAGGAGCAATACGGAACAAACGACCTCGTTCGGTGTCCTGCATCAAGTGTCCACCAACTCCCGGATCGTACCAATCACTCACGAACAAGCTTCCATCGGGAGCCACACAAATGTCCGCAGGCCGAAACCACTTATCTCGAGTGCCTTCGATCAAGTTCAAAATCGTCGCATTGTAGCCAGCCCCGTAATTGGATACTGGATATGCACGTACTACGTTCGGTCCAGCGTCGCAATGAATAACTTGGTTCTGGAATTCCTTTGGCAGCAAGTCCCCTTCGTAAACGGTGATTCCGGTCGGCGAACCGGCTCCGGTGATCAACATTGTTGGAACAACGCCCGGGTCATTCAAGTGCCAATGTCGCTCAGGGATTTCCATTTCCATATTGGTTCGCGGTTTCTGCCACGAATCACCGGTCACTTCATCGGTGTAGCCAAACTGTCCATACTCCATCACATAATTGATGCGGGTCGCACGGTTGCCGTCGTCGTCATTATCCGACTGCCAGACCGTGCCGAATGAGTCTACAGCCAGTTCATAGTTGTTACGGAAATTGTGGCCCAAGACTTCCATGTTGCTGAAATCCAAGTCACAGCGAAACGCCATCCCCTGACGATAAGGTGCGCCCGAATCGTTGATAGGACGCCCCCACTTGTCCTTGATAGGATTTCCATCCTTGTCACACAGTCGATGACCGGTGTTACCAAAATTAAAGTACAACTTGTTGTCCGGCCCAATCACAAAACTGTGAACCGAGTGATCGTGTTGTGGTTCGCCGGTATTTGTGAAGACATATTCTTTGGAATCGGGCACGTCGTCACCGTCCTTATCGATGAACTCGATAACATAAGGAGCAGCGCTGACGAGGACGCGATTGCCTAACACACAAATGCCCAATGCCGAATCGATGTCACGACCTTGATAGAAGACCTTCGAGGTATCCATGACTCCATCTTGGTTCGTATCTTCCAAAATCAGAATGCGGTCACCTTCAGGTCGGTCATTGCGATGTTGGCGGTAGTTGACGACTTCGCAAGCCCAGACGCGACCGCGATGATCGATGTCAATATTCGTCAAGCTCAACAGTTCAGGCTCCGACGCAGCCAGTTCAGCGGTCAAGCTAGGATGGACATCTAGCCCCGCGACTGCGTTTTCGGGCTCGCGCTGTTCGGAATTGCCGCGCGCTGGCGAACCAATATTCGCGGGAGCCTCATCCAGGAATACCAGGAATTGTACCGAAGTAACACTACCACCATTCTGACTGGTGCCACCATTGTCCAAGCCTGCGATCGCTTCGAACGTTTTCGCGTTTGGCGGTAGATCGTATTCGATGATACTGTCGGTGTGAGTGCCAATGCCTTTGTCGTAGCGCGTCGATTGAATCATTAGCGGACCACCCGACACGTTGCGATTCTTTCGCACTTCACCGAATCCAGCTTTGGCCTTTACCCATTGCAGGTCAGTTAAACTGGTGCGTTTGCCATCTGCATCGATCAGCGTCGGATTGATCCAATCGGCCCAGTCGCAGCTAATTCCATCTCCAGCGTTGTCAGCAACCAAGAACAGTTTCTTTGCGCCTTCCACGTTGACCGACACGTTCACTTGATGCCCCGGAGTAGCGCTGGTGACAATGGGAGAACGAAATGCCGGTTCGATCTTCTTGCCCAATTGAGCAGCAACTAAGCGAGCTTTCGTCGGTGCTGTGCCCAGTTGCGCTGTCGTAAGCGGAACATCGAACGACTCTTGAATCGATTTCGGATCAAACGTATTCGGCTTGTCTTCGTCCTGTCCTTCGCTCAAAACTTCCACAGAGCGAGGCTTCGATGTGAGCTGCGCCTGAGCTGGATCAATGCCTGCCGTCCAAGCAATCGCATTGGAGATGAGTTGCGTATACTCAGGGCGTCCCCAATTCCAATGGTAGTGGCCACCCGTGAAGCCGAATGAACGACCTCCCTCGGGCCGCTCGAATGCCCACGCCATATGTTGTGGTATGCCGTTAGCCACGGCCGTGCGAACGAACTGGTTCCCTTCGTGCGGACCGTCTGGACGACGCATCGTCGACTCCGGCGCAACCGCAGTCAAAATTGGAGTCAGCCGCGATGCATCTTCATTGAAACGCATGTGGAAGTACCATTCATCATTGGATGAAAAAGGCTTGACCCCTGCCGTGACTGGATGACTGGGCAGCTCTTTGTAATTGGCGATCCAATGCGGATTAACCGACCAATTGGTTTCGAAGTATCCCCCCAACCAAGCTTTGAACTCGGGGCCGCCCTTATCTTTAGGCACTTCGACCGCGTAGTGTAGGCAGACGAGCCCCACACCGCGATCCATCAACTTCTTCATCTCAGCAAGATGCGGAAGTGCAGGGTGACCGCCACCGCCATCGCTGTAGATGACGATTGAGTCAGCTTTATCAAGCACGCTAGAGTCTTTCGGCCAACCGTTTTGAACAACCTCGGTCGTAATGTCGAAACCACGCTGGGTCAATGTTTCGGCAAGGATGCGGCAGCCGGCATAGTGCTCATGTGAGCCATATCCGTGGCTGGGATTGCCAGCCACAAACAGAATGTGTTTACTTCCCGAAGCTTCGGCTGCTTGATCTTGAGCCCATGTAGAACGGGCGGCAGCGCTGATACCAAGAACGGCAATCGCGATCAGTATTTGATGTTTCATTAGTAGTCAATCGAAGTAAAAAGTCGAGTTGTTGTCACGGAACGTTTGACTGTGCGCATTTCAGCGAGGATTGGTCCGGTGAGTGCTCATGCGGCGAGTGGTCAAGCGAAGTGATAGAGTGGCGGCTAGAATTGCCTTGGTGGGGAATAACGTCTCGGTAGATTGTGCTCGAAACAACGCAGAATCGCAAGTATTGAATCGCAATACACCACTTCAATTGAGCCCAGCGTACAGGTCGGAGCATTGGCACAAGCGTATTGATCCGAAAACTTTCCCAGTTTAGAACACTTTTCTCACTCCGCACGCGCCACAGAGAACTATGTTGAATTGTGGTCGAGCTAGCATTTTTCAAGCGGAATCGGTCCTTTGACGGTCGATGTCGAATCATGGCGTAATAAGCCTGACAATTTGCAGCATATTTTCTCAAAGGGGGTCCGCCGATGAAGCGGGACAAACTAATCCTGAAATCTTTCGCGTGCCTCGCGGTTGGTATTGCTGCGAGCGTCGCAAGCTCCAACGCACACGCTCAATGTGCCGACGGTTCATGCGGTGGCGTATCCTACGCTGACGGTGAAGGCGGCTATGTTTCCGGCGGCTTCGGCGGCCAATCTGCTGCTAGCGGAAGCCAGTGGGGCTACCGACACGCTCAGCCATTGTTCGATAACTACCTGACTCAAGGATACGCAAACCAAGCAACCGCTGGAATGTATATCTCTCCGGTGGGAGTTCCTGGTTGGGTTGGGCACACCTACATAACGAACCAAACGTTATACCCACATCAGTTTCTGTACGCTCACCACGATCGTTATCATTCGTATTACGATAATGGCCAAGGCTTGAATCGAACGAGCGCACATTACTATTCGCCTCCCGCACGGACCGGGTTGAAGTATATGTATCGCCAAATTAGCTTGCCACGCTACTAACCAAAGTATCGCAGCAGCAGACGAGCCAAGGCATGGATGGATTGGCAAGTTGATTGTTTTTAACTACGACTTGAAAGGGAACTATCCATGCAGAAAATCACGAAGCTATTCCTAATGCTGGGCGTAATAGCCACAGCATTCATCGCAACTGAACAGCAGTCTCAGGCTCAACTTCGCGGCCGAAACTTTGTCAGTGGAAACACCTACGGTGCAGGTGAAGCAGCCTTCTGGGCTTCGCGCAGCACTTGGGGAGACTACTGGGCTCGCAACCAAGCGAACTCAACTCCATGGCACGGCGATTACTACTACTTGAAAACTGGACAGCCGACTGCGTTGGTTGTTCCGCCTACCGTCCGGATGCAGCAAAACTACTCGTGGGGCGTATCTCAAAACACGATTAGTCCAGTGTACCATCAATTTGGCCCAGGCCCAGCAGCTTCCGGCGGCGGCGGTATGTTCCACGCAACTCCTTACTGGCCAAGTCACACTAACCAGTTTGGTGTCTATCCAGTTCGAGGCCCTTGGTAATCGAGAATACCAAACCTGAAATTGAAACGTTAAACGGCCTGCACACCTGCAGGCCGTTTTTCTTTTACCGCCGCTATTCCGGCAGCGCATAACTCTCGAGCGGCGGGCACGCACAAACCAGATTGCGATCCCCATAGACATTGTCGACGCGACCAACCGGCGGCCAATATTTCACGCCATAGTCCATTTCCGTGTCAGGGCAAACTGCCTCACGTCGCGAATATGGCGATTGATCATCGCCTAGTATTGCATCGAGCGTATGAGGTGCATTGTGCAATGGATTGTTATCTGCTGGCCAAACGCCATCACGAACTTTTTCATACTCGACGTAGATCAAGTTCATCGCCCGACAAAACCGATCAAGCTCCTGCAGCGACTCGCTTTCGGTCGGCTCAATCATCAACGTCCCTGCGACAGGAAATGACATGGTCGGAGCGTGAAAACCATAGTCGATTAACCGTTTCGCAATGTCTTCTACACTTACGTGATGCTCCCCCATCGGTCGAGTGTCGATGATGCACTCGTGCGCGACCAGATCTCGATGCCCTGTATAAAGTATCGGGAAGTCATCCTTCAAGCGATGTGCAACGTAGTTCGCGTTCAGGATCGCAACTTGTGTCGCCCGCCGCAGCCCCTCGGCCCCCATCATGCGAATATACATCCAAGATATCGGCAGGATGCTGCCACTGCCAAATGGAGCTGAACTAACAAGCGGACCAGAGCGATCGGCATTGACGTTATCTTTGGGCAAGTACGGAGCAAGATGGCTTCGCACGGCAACTGGACCGACGCCAGGACCTCCGCCGCCATGAGGAATACAAAACGTCTTGTGAAGATTTAAATGCGAAACGTCGCCGCCAAACTTTCCAGGCTTTGCGACGCCGACCAAAGCATTCAAGTTTGCACCATCAATGTAAATTTGACCTCCGGCGTCATGAACCTTCGCGCATACTTCCGTGACAACTTCCTCGAACACGCCGTGCGTAGATGGATAAGTGATCATGATCGCCGCAATCCGATTCGGATAAGCAGCAATTTTCGCTTCCAAGTCACTTACATCAACGTTCCCATACTGATCGCACTTCGTAACGACAACCTGCATGTTTGCCATTTGAGCACTGGCCGGGTTTGTTCCATGCGCACTACTCGGGATCAAACAGATGTCGCGGGCGTGATCGCCACGGGACTCATGGAATTGTTTAATCGCCAGAAGTCCGGCATATTCACCCTGAGAACCCGCGTTCGGTTGCAACGACACCGCATCATAACCAGTTATTTCGCACAACATCGCCTCCAGTGAAGCGATCATTTCGTGGTAGCCTTTGCATTGATCGGCAGGCGCAAATGGATGGATGTTGCTGAACTCTGGCCAAGTAACCGGCGTCATCTCCGTCGCCGCATTCAACTTCATAGTGCACGATCCCAACGGAATCATCGCTCGATCCAACGCGATGTCCATTTCAGAAAGCCGTCGCAAGTACCGCATCATCTCCGTCTCGCTGCGGTATCGATGGAACACACTCTGGCTCATGTAAGCGTCCGTGCGGAAGCTAGCTTGTGCCAGCGAAGTCTTTTCCGATTCAGTTTGTGCGTCGATCAGCGAAGCGCCGAAAAGTGTCGCAATAGCCTGCAGGTCTTCAACGGACGTTGTCTCGTCGAGCGCTACGCTCAGATGTTCGCTATCGTAGACGCGAAGATTGTAGCCCGCCTCAGCCGCCGACTTGAGAATCGTCGCCGTCTGTGCGCCAGTCTTGATTGTGAGCGTATCGAAAACTTTCTCCGACACTAGCTCAGCACCTGCAGCTTGCAACGATCGTGCGAGACGCATTGTCAAGCCGTGCGTGCGACTTGCAATCGCTTGCAACCCCTGGGGACCATGGTAGCAAGCGTACAAAGTCGACATGATCGCCAGTAGAGCTTGAGCGGTGCAGATATTCGAAGTCGCTTTCTCGCGGCGTATGTGTTGCTCTCGAGTTTGAAGTGCGAGCCGGAATGCGGGCTTGCCATGCGAGTCGATCGATTGGCCGACCAACCGACCGGGCATCGTGCGCTTAAACGCGTCTTTTGTTGCAAGAAAGGCCGCATGCGGACCGCCGAATCCCAAAGGAACACCAAATCGCTGTGCATTACCAACAACGACGTCCGCTCCAAATTCGCTGGGCGGCTTGAGAAGCGTCAAAGCGAGCAAGTCGCTGGCGACAACCACGTGACACTGCTTCTCCTTTGCTGCGGCCGCAAACAGCGCTAGGTCTTCGACTGTACCATCGGTGGCTGGGTACTGCAGCAGCACTCCAAAGGCGTCTTGGAAATTGGCGTTCGTTGCGCTTTGATCGATTACTTGAACTTCAATACCAAGTGGTCTCGCTCGAGTTTTAATCAATTCGATCGTTTGGGGATGGCATTGCTTTGCGACCAGAAACACAGTCGACTTTTTCTTGGTTGATCGCAAGCACAGCGTCATCGCTTCCGCCGCCGCAGTGCCTTCGTCTAAGAGCGATGCACCGCAGATTTCCATCCCTGTCAATTCGCAAACCATCGTTTGGAAATAAAAGAGGACTTCGAGTCGCCCTTGCGAAATCTCTGGTTGGTATGGAGTATAAGCGGTGTACCACGCCGGGTTCTCGAGCACGTTTCGCAGCAATACCTTCGGCGTAAATGTGCCGTAGTAACCTTGACCGATCATACTCTTGAGAACTTTGTTCTTGCTGGCAATCGCACACAGTTCGGCCAATGCCGCCTCTTCGCTAACGCCAGTGGCAAGCTCGAGACGTTCGCGCAGGGCGATTGAATTCGGAATGACCGCATCTGTTAGATGGTCTAACGAGTCATAACCCAACAACGAAAGCATCTCGCGAATTTCGTGATCGCGCGGGCCAATATGACGAGCAACAAAAGGCGATAGCGGCGCAGCTTTGGACATGCAATACCTCAGGTCAATTTGAGAAAGAACAATAGGGACTGCGATCTCTAAAATTACTTCGGGTTCAACCGCTAGTAATTGGAAAATCACATTTAGCCCCTCTGTCCATTTACCTGAGAGATCTCGGCTGACGTACATCAACCTTTCCCCTTCGGTGGATCCGTTGTCGGATCGCTCTCCAGAGATGAATGTAGGATCGTACAGTTCTTGTTACCTGAGCGGTTCCGGGCTTTCACTTGCGCCTTCGGTGGCCGTTAAAGCGATTCGCTTGACGACTCTCTCCCGCACAATCCGATTCATACCTAAATTGTAGTTACCCGCCAAGCAACCAGCAATCGCAAAGTTCAATTGTGTCTTTCGCTTCGCAGCCGCAATTCAACCGTCTTCTTGCTTCGCAGTCGGCGAGTTAAGATACTCTGCGTAGACCTGACCTTTTCCAGCGATTTAACCTGCCGAACACCGTTGCGAATTATCATCCACAATGCGAAGAAGATTTATCAGCCCACTACGGCGATTTCTTCCACCACGCCTGATGACCCAGCGATCTACATTGACGGCGACCGCATCAGCTCTCCATTTGACAAATCGCTAGCCGACCGAGTGATCGACGCGAGCGGTTGCATCGCGATGACGGGTGGAGTTGATCTGCATACCCACATCGGCGGTGGCAAAGCGAATCTGGCGAGGCTTTTGCTATACGAACGCGAGCGGCCGATTCGACCGAAGTTCGCATCGGACGCCATCCCATCGCTCAGCAGTCCCGTTCCCAGCACAGTGGAAGCAGGCTTGCGATACCTGCAATTGGGCTATTCGACGTGCATTGAACCCGCCGTTGTGGCCAGTGGAGCCCGACAGGCGCATTGCGAGATGGTGGATACGCCTTTTGTTAACACAGGAGGCTATCTTGTGTTAGGCAACGAAGAGCTCTTGCTGCATCGGCTTTCGGAAAATCTAAACGACTCGGAACTTGAGCACTACATCGCGTGGATGTTACGGGCTACGCAATGCATGGCAGTTAAGGTCGTCAATGCGGGCGGTATCAGTGCATTCAAATACAATCAACGCGCCATGGACGTCGACACACCCCATGCACATTGGCATATCACGCCGCGACTGATTCTTCGACGATTGGCCGAGGCAATCGACAACCTTCGACTGCCACATCCGCTACATGTGCATTGCAGCAACCTGGGCACACGGGGAAATATCACTACGACGCTAGCGACCATCGACGCCGTTGAAGGCCATCGACTGCATATCACCCATGCCCAGTTTCATGCTTACGGCAGCGAAGGCCCTTTCCGCTATTCTTCTGCAGCGCGGCAACTAGCAGACCGAGTCAATCGCCAACCGGAGCTGTCGATCGATGTTGGCCAAGTGCTTTTCGGACAAACCGTCACGCTCTCGGCCGATACGATGCATCAGTTCGAGAATCGCAAACATGCGAGACCGCGCAAGACGGTCTTTCAGGATGCCGAGTGCCAAGCTGGTTGTGGCGTGCTGCCCTTCAAGTATCGCGAAAGCCAGTACGTCAACGCGTTGCAATGGGCAATTGGGCTCGAACTTTTTTTGCTCGTGCGTAATCCTTGGCAAGTCTTCTTGACGACCGATCATCCTAATGGAGCGCCTTTTACGGCGTACCCACATTTGATCAAACTGCTGATGAACTATGACTTTCGGATGGAGATTTTTGACAAGCTGCATCCGGAGGTTCGCAAGTGGAGTTGCTTGGCGGAACTGAAACGCGAATATACCATGGAGGAAATCGCGGTTATCACGCGGGCTGGCCCCGCAAAATCGCTCGGCTTGCTTGACCGTGTCGACTTGAATCAAGGTAGCCGTGCTGACGTGGTTTTGTTTCGGGAAAGCGCAAACATAGAACGCATGTTCTCGCACGCTGAATTGGTTTTGCGGAACGGAGAGATTGCTTGGGAGGCTGGTAACGTCAAAGAAGTGCGTGCGATGAAGTCCATCTTGCGCAGCGACGTGCAGTGCGAGCGGGAATTGCCAAGTTCCTTTTTAAATCTATGGAATCGCTATAGTAGCGTACCTACAGCATCTTTTTCGATCAGCGATGACGAACTGCAATCGCAAAACGTTGCGCTCGAGGTTACAGCAACGCGTCAAGTGTAAATGTACAAGCAAACTTAGTTAGAGACTATTGTGCAAATCCATGGTATAGAAATCGTCGATACGTTTGCGGAAGCTTTCGATATGAAAGCGACCAAGATCATTATCACCGCTGCCGAACCCACCTGGGCGCGACGCGCAGCCGACTCGTTGATTGGATTCGCGACCAGCGTGATCGGTTGTGGAGTTGAAGCCGGAATTGAGAAGATGCTGATCGGATCGGAGACGCCGGACGGTCGCCCTGGTGTTGCAGTGCTGCTGTTTGCAGTGAGCGGCAGCGAATTAGAAAAGCAGTTGGTACGTCGCGTCGGTCAATGCGTATTGACTTGTCCGAGCACTTCTGTGTTTGGGGCAATTGATAGCGACAAAACGATTGCGATGGGTTCGCATGTCCGCTACTTTGGCGACGGTCATCAGATTTCTAAAAAGTTTGGTGACAAGCGTTACTGGCGAATTCCGGTCATGGATGGTGAGTTTGTATGTGAAGACCGCGTCGGGCGTGTCGACGCAGTTGGCGGCGGCAATTTCCTAGTCCTTGCCGACTCGATCCATGGTGCGTTACATGCCTGCGACGCTGCCGTACGAGCAATGAAGAAGGTACCCGACGTCATCACTCCGTTTCCTGGCGGAGTAGCTCGCAGCGGCTCTAAAGTCGGTTCGAAGTACAAAGCCTTGCGGGCGTCGACTAACGAAGCATTTTGTCCAACGCTGCGTTATATCCCACGATCGCTAATCGGCGAGCAGCCGAGCGCCGCGTTGGAGCTAGTCATCGACGGCTTAACGCCAGAGGGAGTTCGAGAAGCGATGCGGGCGGGAATTATAGCAGCTTGTGAAGTTGGCCCTGCATTCGGCGTCCGCCAAATCACCGGCGGCAACTACGGCGGCAAACTAGGCCGTCACCACTTTCATCTACACGAACTGCTTGAGTAGAGAAGTCTAATTCGTTTAACTGTTATCAAAATTCGTTTAACAGTCAGCCGAAGGCGTACTCGAACTTACAGAGTGAGAATGTCGGTACGCTCCATCTAACAACTCGTTTAACAACAATCCAAACTCGTTTAACAGTCAGCCGAAGGCGTACTCGCGTGGACGAATCGAAATTCCAGGCACCTTGGGCTAACATATTCCCAAGAAAGTCAACCGTAGACGCTGAGGAACTCGCGACGCGAAAGTACGACTACGCATACGGCTAACTGGTAAACGAGCGAGCTATTTGATCGAGGGAGACAGCGATGATTCACGGGTATCACGTCATCCTGCCGCACTACGGATTCTGGTTGCCTAACGATCCACTTGGCTCATGGTCTGAGTTTGTTGGGAGCTGGGAGCTAGCTCGATTCGGCAGCACCACACGCTTTTTGGAGCAACGAACACTGGCCCAACTCACCGCTCAAGAACATGCTCAACTTAGCGCCATGCTTGCTGCACTGCGATACCCTCCGGTGGCATTAACAGGACTGCAGGCATTGTGCGTCGGACGCGGTTTTAAGAAACAATCGAACAAATCAGGCTATGAAATCTGGGCCTGTGCAATATTGCCGGAGCATACGCATCTAGTGCTCGCGAGACATTGCTACAAAGTCGAACGGATCGCGAACCTACTCAAGGGCGCAGCCACAAGTGAATTGATGGTAGAGAAGCTACATCCTCAAGCCGAACATGCGAAAAGAAACGGGCGTCCACCCGGAATTTGGGCAAGGGGGTTGTGGAAGGTCTTCTTGGACAGCGACGAACAGATCGAAAACGCGATTAGCTATGTTAGAGAAAATCCTTTGAAAGAAGAAAAGCCCGAGCAGAATTGGAAATGGATCACGCCGTATCGCGGTTTGCCCCCTGGCTGGGTAACCTATCTGTAAAAAACGACCATTTAGTTACGAGCTTGCCGTAAGTGTACAAACGAGTGTATCGGAGGAGCACAAACCCGTCCTTTACCAACAGAATCGTTTAACAGTCTTGATGTGGAATTCAGACCAGAAACTGATACTGGATTTTGAATGGACCGATAATGTGCCCTAGGATTATTCTCGAGACAGCGGCCACGGAGTGGTCGAACTTCCGATGGATTGACCCAGCGTTAGATCCACGTCGCTGGATACCCAACTGCTGCACACTTTGTCTCGGATCGCGAGACTTCTCGAATTTCGCCGCGTCTCTGTAAACACGGCCAACAGTAGAGTTTCGGAGTCAAAAATGCAGCACGATATTTTGAACTTACCGAGGTCGAGAGCGAACGCTTCGTCGTGTATAATTCTATGCTTTGGGTTGTGAGAATGTATGCGAGCATGTTTTTGCGCCACTCGCCATCACGGGCAGGAGTCGCCAATTTTCTAAATCCAATGACTCCTACTCTGAACCCAGGGCTTAGATCGATTCTATCTTCAAAGGAGTGTATCAATGCAAAGACCAATACAAGCGATTACTGGTGTAGTGCTCGCTTCGATGTTAGCGATCTGTGTCTTTTCTCTTGGAGCAAGACACGTTGACGAATCCGGAACTTGCAAATGGGAATACAAATTGTTGTCTCTAGTTCAAATTGGCACTGCCGTAGAGCGTGCCAACCGAGACACAAATAATCCGATCGACTTTGCCAGTTCCGTGAATGAACGCATGGAAGCAGAATTCAATAGCTTTGGTACAGAGGGCTGGGAACTCATCGCTATAGAGAACAGCACTGCATTTTTCAAACGGCCTAACAGGTAAGTGGAACTGTTCGGACTTTAACATCATACTGGTCTAGACAACTCAATAATTGAAGAACAAAAGGTTACAGCAAAGAGCGCGCTCGGGCGTTCTGACTTGCCGAGTGGTTACTGCTTACACTGGCTTTACCTAAACGTTCTTCGATTCAAGGAGCCGCCTCTCAGTGGAAGACTCGTTTCGTGAACTACTATTTTCCGCGTGCCAGCGGCCTGCCATGTACGTGGGTCGAAACTCACTGTGGGATCTTTCGAATTACTTTGCAGGCTACTGCCACGGAGCAAAGGATGCGGGAAAAGGACTCGGCTTTGAGTGCCGATTTTATCTTTGGGTCGGAAGCAAATTCGGAATCTTCAGTGCCGGATGGAACTGGGTTCGGATTCTCCAGCATGAATATGGTGAGGATCAGGCGGCGATCCACGCACTCCCAGGTCTCTACGATGATTTCTTAACCGAGACTGCAGGGATGTCTGACTCGCAATTGTGGGATATGATGGAACAGCGATTGATTGAGAAACGGGGGACCAGGAACTGGGCGCCCGATGACGCCTAGACGTGGACAAAGCCGCATTCAATATCGTGAACACAATGGCAGGACACTCGATGAACCAGGCGATCAACTGAAGTCGCGGAACCATCGTTTCGGCGATGCAAAATCGAACGCTGTGACTCGGTTATCGCGGCCCGTACGTCTTCGCATCCCAAGTAAACTTGAAGTTGATACTCGCATGAAACCGTTTCACGAATTTGACCTTTCCGATTTCTGGATGCCGGGGGACTACGCCAATGAGCAATACGTTGGGGAGCCGTTTACCGAAGCGGTTGTTGATAGCGTCGAAGCTGAACTCGGGTTCAAAATACCCACATCTTATCTTGCATTAATGCGCACTCAGAATGGTGGGATTTCACGACACTCGTGTTATCGCACGTCTGAACCAACGTCAGGGGCAAAAGACCACATAGCGATTGAAGGGATTCATGGAGTCGGACGTGAAAAAGACTGCTCGCTGTGCGGTGTGACAGGAAGCAAATTCTGGACGGAAGAATGGGGCTATCCGGAAATCGGTATATACTTCGGTGATTGTCCTTCTGCGGGCCACGACATGATTTGTCTGGATTACCGAGAATGCGGACCGGAGGGTGAACCGACAGTCGTTCATGTGGACCAGGAATCAGACTACAAGATCACTTTCGTCGCGAAGGACTTTGAAACTTTCATCCGTGGTCTTGAACCAGAAGATGCATTCGACGACGAGACTTAACATTGCGCTGCACAGGGGCCTCCGATGGCACGGTTTTTGAAACCAAAGTCTTTTGGCGGAGGCACCGTCACCGCTGCCGTTACCCCCAGGGAACGACCCGATCTCGAATGACACCGTTTCAAGAATATGCACACTTACGTTGGATCGCCGACTTCCCACAATGGGCGCATCTTAGAGAAGACATCAATGGTGAAGGACATCCGTTCGATGCCCACAAACCAATGCCGCTCGAAATTCGGTATCAAATACCTTCGCCAGCAAATCCCCGCAGCATGATGTGGGTTGTCTTCACGCCCCACGATATCATGGTCAAATTTGCCGTCCAAGGGTCGCACGAACACTACGCCCCAGATGATGACAGCGGTCCGGATTTCGACGGCGACATATCGGATTTCTGGCCGCAGGCGTACGAAAATGCGATCAGCGAATATGTTCGGCCAGTGATCGAGGACCGAATGTATGCTTTGCATTACGATAATAATTCGGTTCTTGTTGACAACGTCGAGGAATTCCTAAGGGTGAATCAGATAGCCTGCTGTCATTATGAATCGTGGTCTTTCCCCCCCAAAGAATTCAAGGTCGCGTACCTGGATTAGCAAAATCATGCGGTTGCGTTTGCATCTGTCGCGTCATCACTAAACATGTCGACCGCGCAACCGGCTGATCACGGTCGACTATGAAGTCCTGGGTTTGCAAGTGGCGGACGTAATCGTAATTTTGACTTTTATGGTTTACACAATACTGCATCCCGGTAGGTTCCGACGCCTGCGTCGTCAGCGTCAGTTTCTCACACTTGATGGCAACCGACGTGCGACGCAGAGGAATGGCGCCTGTGCCTTTGTTGGCGAGCTTTTAAGGTGCAGGCCCAACGCAAGGGTTAACGGTTTATATCAAGGATGTTTGATAGATCGCTAATTTACCCGGAATGTCCACGAGCTTCCACGAAAACGAGGTCGACTTTGTGTTTTTTCAAGAGAGTGAAATTGGAAGTTCACTCGGTGGCCGCGCCTGAGAAACTGGTGTTTCCAAGTTTCGGAGTCAAAGAAGCAGCGCGATATTTTGAACTTACCGAGGTCGAGAGCGAACGCTTCGTCGTGTATAATTCTATGCTTTGGATTGTGAGAATGTATGCGAGAATGTTTTTGCGCGACTCGCCATCACGGGCAGGAGTCGCCAGATTTTAAATCCAATGACTCCTACTCTGAACACAGGACTTATATCGATTCTTTGTTACCCCCTTCAAATAAATTGCCGTGGCGCACTTTGTAGACCTTAACGAATGCGACTACTTTGGCGAGGAACGCGCCGCAGCTCTCACTGCAGTCGGATGGCTTGATGCCGAAAACGAGTTCCGAACCGGCCCGACGGATGCACTGCTTTACGCCAAACTGAAAACACTTTTGAATGAGCCTTGGCAACCTCTGGTCTTCGGCGGCTGCCACAAATGCGAACTATGTCAATTTGACCCGCCACTCGGGAATGCAAATCTTTTTGTCCCCAATGGATCTACCATTTTCGTCTGTCCCGAACTAATCACGCACTACATCGCCGCACATTTTTATCAACCGCCAGGTGCATTTTGGACTGCGGTGACGAATTGTCCCGACACTCGCACAATCCAATACAAGAAGCTGCTACTCGATAGTGGCGGGCGATTGTTGACCTCAAAAACCTGATGACCATCGAGTGCACCTGAGTCGCAGGTCGGCCATTTTTGCAAAACTGCATCGCTTGGAGCGACCACGCTGATGCGTGGCGTTCGTCGTACCCGGACCGCAAACCTCAATATCGCAGATCACTCATGCAACTAAGATACTGGATACTTAGAAGAACGTTCTCTATTCACGGCGTTCTCTTCCTGATCACGTTCGTGGCTGTAGCACTGACGATCATTCCGTATGCATATAAATCGCTGAAATGGCATGATACGCGAGCACGACTAATCGAGTGGTCGCTCACGGTAAAGCGATCTCCACATGAATGCGAGTCCTTCACAACTCAAGCCGCAAATGGACAATGGCTAACAGTTTCTACCGCAGTTTTAAAAGTTGAAAAGAACTTCGCGAATCGTATATACGATGGTGCTTTGCCAGATCCAAGTCGATTCTTTGTCGTGCCACCGGGAAAATGGGTTGATACAATTGATCAAGTTCTTGAAACATGGGAAGATTACGACGGAGATTTTTAAATCGTTGCAATGGTCAAACAACATAGGCGCGGCGAACATTTTCATGGCCTTTAGAGTTTAGTCGTTCGTGCCGGTTGCCGAGGACATACGTTATACTGAACTTGTCGAGGTCAATTGCGGGCACTTCATAGCGTAAAATCCGTGAGCTTGGAGTTAGGAAGTGCGTGAGCGAGAATTTCTCAAGCAATTCCACACAAGGGGCCGGGTTGTCAGACTTAGTCAAATGCCTCGCTCAAAATTCAGGACTTTTGTAGATTCTTTCGGCGTAGCGATTCTCGTTCGTCCTCACGCAGGTCGCTTAAAAATCAATGACACCTCTTGCCAACTCAAACGTTACTCCAACTTCTGATCCACTAATTAAGGATACTTGTCGATTTGGTTGGCGGACTTCGATGTGCGTCGCCCTTTTGCTGGCGTCTCTCGCGAACCTTGCTCGCATCGGCCAATTTCCCGACGGTTACAGGATTTTCGTGCGACATGAGGCACCACCATTTCCTTACCCATGGAAAGCTGTGCTTATTCTCGGTTGTTTTATGATCGTTCATTCTGTGACTTTTTATGCGATCATTCGCCCAGAAAGCTATTCGAACAATTGGTGTCGGGCAATCATTGCATTTTGCCTTCAAATTCCCCTTGTCCTCTTTTTAACATTTGGGTCCATGCACCAGCCACCATTCTATTATTGGTTTTGGCTCTGGATGGTTAGTGTAACTTTGTTTCTGTAAATTCAAGTTATCAGCTATGGCTCGTTTGAGTTCGTGAGCGCAGCGAACGAATGAAAACGAGCCATAGCTGGGTGGCCCTCTTGTAAGAGTGGGCCAGGATTGGTTTCTTTTTAGTTACCAGACTGAAAGGATCCCAACACCATGACCCACGCGTTCCAATCTAACAATACTCACGAAGCTGTCCAGTTGCTCGCCGAGCACGGCTTCGATTCCATGGCACAAGCGATCCAAATCCTCATGAATGAAGCGATGAAGATCGAAAGGACCGAATACCTCAACGCGGCCCCCTACGAGCGTACCGACCAGCGTAGAACCTACGCGAACGGGTTTAAGCCAAAGACCGTCGATAGCCGACTCGGGAAGCTCCAGCTCCAAGTCCCCCAATCCCGCGACTCCCAGTTCTACCCGTCGGCTCTCGAACGTGGTGAACGAAGCGAAAGGGCTCTCAAACTGGCAATCGCTGAAATGTACGTCCAAGGTGTCTCCACTCGCAAAGTCGCTGCTATCACGGAACAACTTTGTGGACTTGAGGTGACTAGCACTCAAGTCAGCCGCGCTGCTGCCTTGCTCGACGAAGAGCTCGAGGCCTGGCGGAACAGGCCCATCGGGCAAGTCGAATACTTGATCGTCGATGCTAGATATGAAAAGGTACGCGTTGATGGAACTGTCAGAGACTGCGCTATTCTGGTCGCTATCGCCATCTTGCCTGATGGTCATCGAAGCGTCGTCGGAGTTAGTTGTTCGCTCAGCGAAGCCGAAGTGCACTGGAGAGAGTTCTTCGAGAACCTCTTGGCTCGCGGAATGACCGGAGTAAAACTCATTGTTAGCGATGATCATTCCGGATTGAAAGCGGCGCGCAAAGCGGTCATGCCCTCGGTGCCGTGGCAGCGATGTCAGTTCCATCTCATGCAAAACGCTATGCATCATGTCCCCAAAGTCTCGATGCGCAAAGAAGTTGCTGATGACCTGCGGGCCGTGTTCGGTGCCAAAGATGCTGTTGCCGCTAGCCAAGAACTAAAGCGAATGGTCACAAAATATCAAACCGATGCGCCCAAGCTGGCTACATGGGCCGATAACAATGTCCCCGAAGCGTTCGCCATCTTTCAACTGCCAAATGAACATCAAAAGCGAATGAGAACCACCAACATGCTTGAACGTCAGAACAAAGAACTCAAGCGTCGAACTCGCGTTGCTACGCTCTTTCCCAATGAAGCCTCCGTCCTCCGACTCGTTACTGCCGTCCTCGTCGAACTATCCGACGAGTGGGAAACCGGAATGAAATACCTTACCTTTAACCCCTGAAATCAATCCGACTTTTACAGAAAACATGTTGCTTTATCTCTGGATGCTAATGTTGGGCATAGGCTTTTTGGTACTAGGCATAGTCTCAATAATGTTTCACGATCGTCAACACATACCGTGTCGTGCGGCAGTTGGTGCCACACCTGCAAATGTCGACGGCACACCTGCGCCGACTGATGCAAACGCCAAGAATTTGCGTAATGCGTACTGCTCTACATGCAAGGCACAAATTACAATTGACGAAGACGAGCGATGCCAGATATGTGGCTGGCCGATCTGAAACAACCATGAATGTGTTCCGTAATGGTTTCTTGTATGGCCTGATTCTAATATTGATGGTTGACTCGCACTTTGACCTCCGTATCAATACGCGTCACAGGCGCATCCCTTCTTAGAGACATCCCAAGAGAGCCAGCTTGATCACGCCACGAGGAATACAACACAATGTAGCGCTTGAACTTGTGCGTAATAACAATCTGGCGACTTCCCGATCTCCGTTGTTTTCCCATATGACACGAATGCGTTTCCGTCTTTCAGTCCTGTTTTTCGTCGTCTTAGTATCCGCTGCTCTTGCCGCGTACTATGCGGAACTGAATCGCGGAATTGCGGTTGAGTATCAGGTGGCACGAAATAAATTACCCCGAAGTATTGCTCACTTGGCATCTTCGATTGAGTCGTTGCCTAAACCCATCAATTGATGAATTCGGAGTTCAGATCAATAAGCATGGACTGAACGCAAACCCTGACCATTGGAAAGCTTTCAATTTCTTTTGGCGAATTCCCGGGTCGGTTGAAATTGGAAAGGAATTTGTTTTGACCGCAGACTTTAGACCTCTCAAAGGGCACGACGGAGCTCTATTTCTTGAATCTGCAGCTATCAGGATCAAGGCACAGGGAGCGATACTATCCTGGCCAAAGGTCTTTCAGATCACTCACTCAAACTGATTGGCCAGGATTTCCACGTGGATCGGCATAGGGACTTGAGTTGCTCCGGCTGCCCTGCCACACCACCTAGCATTCGTGGACGCACTAGGAGTTTCGTCGCAAGGATGCAAGCTGACACCAACGCTGATCTATAATAGCCAAACACTTGGCGGTAACTAATTCAATCGATCGAGCCCTCTGGACTCGGTACGACCTGAAGAGAAGCTAAGCAGCTCACCTAATTTGACAGAGCCATACCAAAGACGTTGGCTATCCATCAGCCGTTGCTTTCGCCACGTACTCTTCCTTCTCTAGTGATTCATTTGGTAGACTCAGTCCTTAAAAGTCACCAAAACTATGCACAGGGGACTAGCTCGACGCAAGATCACGTCCACCGTTGCGCATATTACTGCACCCGAGTTGCCGATCGGGCGTTTCCTCGAATTAAAGTCTCTTGGCGGCGACCGGGGGATTTTAGGCCGTCTGCTAATGATATGAGATTTGTCCTCCACCCAGCACACTTCCTGCTGGCAGCCAGTGTCATTACGACTGCGCTGTTTCTAGCATCCCAATTCAATTCTATTTCGATTAAACCCAATCGAATACACCAGAAAACAGAAACTGGCAACAAGGCGTTTTTAACGGGATCGGGAGGTGGGTGGGAATATGCAACCGCTAACTCGGCCAACGCATTTTACGCTCCGGATGGTCCGACGATAATTCTTGGCCGTGCACAATCAAAAGCGATTGCTGAACTCGATGGCGAGCACCTGCCCTTTGTTATCGTCATCAAACACTCTCGAAATTGCGACTTTACCTTTGAATCCAAGTTAAGGATCGACGAAAAGAATTCTGACTTATTTGTCGAGACAATGGCAAAGGTCGACGGCAATAATGCACAGATCGTTTACTCGCTTTACTCCGAAACGTACCGAGAGATCAAGGAAAGACTGGAGATAAATGCAGTAGGCTTTGATCTAAAAGCTGGGAGAGTATTCCTTGTTGACATGTCAACAAGAAGTGCTCAACCTGAGTGTGAACAATTACCCATTTTATCCGTTCCCGATACGATTTTGCCAGCTCGGTTCAGCAAAGCTAGTGAGCTGGTTCTTCCTGTTCAATTGTGGTGGAGGAGAACGCTCGACGAGCACCTCAGTCAACACCGCGGAACAAATAAAAGCTTAGATGTTGGTTTGCCAAACAATTGAGGATTGAAGTGAGGTAAGATTGGCTAAGAGAGTGGGGCGTGACACGCGAGTGTTAGCCAAAATTTATGCTCCTACACTTGAAGTGCCGCAAGCAACGCGCTATCACAGGCTTGAGGCGTAAGATTTTAATCAGATGGCTCAAATTCCAAACCCAGGACCTAAACAGATTCTTCCATCAGCAAACCATATATGACGCGATGGCTTGTTCAGAATGTTGACATCCTTGATGCCACGGGTGATGGCGTGATCTGCTCCGCAAATCCAAGCCTCAACCTTTCTGGCGGCGTCGGTGGTGCATTCTTGCTTCGATATGGCAGTGAAATGCAGGAACGATTGCACCGGCACCTAAACACGCTGGGTCGAAAATTTGTTGAGCCGGGAACTGTGGTAATTACACCTTCGTGCGGTTCGCGTTTTACAGCTATCGCCCATGCTGTAGCGATCGACGGGTTCTATGATACGAACGCCGAATTGATTGCGCGAACTTATCGATCCGCAATCGAAAAACTCGCTGAACACAATTGCCGAAACTTGATTGCTGCTTGCTTGGGATGCGGATATGGACGATGCTCTACAGATGAATTCATGAAATCAATCTTCGCACTTATTACGGAACCGTTTGATTTGATCGATACCTTTACGTTTGTAACAACAAACATTGATCTCGCAACGACTATCGCGACGGGACTCGGCAACGCAAAACTCTGACGAACCAAGCGATGCACCTAAGTCGCTAAATCAGCAGTTGTTACGATGGAAAATATTCGGCAACAACTAGGTGATAGCGAACGTTATCGCAGTGGGTAGTGATGCGACGGAACAATGCCGTGATACCGACCAAAACGAAAGATAAACTGCCTACGTCTGCCGCTCACCCGGTTGGCACAAAACTAGTTACCGATGAGCTGACTTCCGCAGATTGCCGACTTGGCGTTGTGGTTTACGGCTAATCGATACGGCAAGTCAGAGGAGGATGGAATTCGCCTTGTTTTTGCCGCTCGCTACCTAAAGTACAATCTCGGAATATCTGCCTACAATTCGATACAACGATCTGGTTTCTACGGTCCGAATTGGGATGTATTGGTCTACGTCGTGCCGAGACCAATCAATTCTCAAATTCGCTTTTCCCTATTGGAAAAGGGATTTAAAATTATCCGCGACTGGTTTTCTTGTCCACGAACAGACCTCTGGCTCAGCTCTTCGCATGAGTGTAAACTGTGGTATCGGTCCGACGTCAAGCGTTTGGTCGCGATTACAGACGAATGAAAAAGCGATAACAATGTGTGGTAGAAGTAGCCCTTTATCATGCGTTTTGACTTGTAATGTGTCAACTGCTCGGGCTCGCTGAACTTTGCCGGAATCCCCCTAAAGCGAATCCATGGATCCAATCACTTGGTTCGAACGCGGCCAGTTTTTTGCGATCGTCGAATCACGTCCTCGACCCGTGCGTGAATGGCCGCACTTCGCGTTTAACATTGACCAAATCTCCATCTACTCAGACATTCCGGCACCGTATATAGAGAACCCCGATGACGAATCGTTCCCGTCGTCGGTGCGGCGTTGGTATGGGCAGATCGACGATCGGCTTTTCGTAGTTGATGTCTTTTACGACCTCTACCCGAACGAATGCCACCTTCAAATTCCGTACTCGGATTCACATGAATTCGCCTGGCAGACGCTTCTCGATCTACAATCGCTCCCCCCCTCTATTCAAACGAACCAGACGGTTGGGATATCGAATGATGCTGACTCACGAATACGCACTGTTTTGCGTTATGATATTCGAGGTTATTACTACCCGATTTACGATGGAAAATCCAATGAAGACTCCGAGTCGTTGATTGCCTTTCTTCGGTCACTTGATCCATCAATTGATTATTCGGTCGGTGAACCTGAGCCTGATATCGACTGGGTCGCAACCGAGTTGGTTGGTAATTCTCGCGTCCATCGTGCTCGCTATAATTGCCGTACTTCCGCACTCCGCTTCGTGTGTGGAATGTCGCGGCATTCCAACAACGAGTTCATCGTATACTCTGAATCACCTAACATTGATACGCGACGCTATTCGATAAGGAACGGCATCGTCAAAACCGGACTTTAACAACGTAGTGTCCCGGAGCCTCCGGCCGCGATGGCTTTGAAATCATCCTTTTTGGCGGCGGACCTATTGCCGCAGCCGTTATCGGGGAAGAGCAATGAACGAATCTGACCTGCCGAAGATTGAAGAATCGTCGCTTGCATTGGTCCCCGAAAAGGTTGTTCGCACATTTTGCGTTCTTCCACAATCAGTCCATGGAAATTCCATCACGCTTTACTGTCCAGATGACGCTCAGTTTCGGATAGAGCATGAGGAAACACTAAGATTCGCGTTGAATCGAACAATCGATTGGATTCCTGTTCCTCGCGACGTGCTTGAACTTGAGATCGAGAGATACTTCCCCGGATCAAAAGCCGAGATTTGGAATTGCAGTATTCGCTTCCGATTCAATTGTCCGCAAAAATGGGCTTCGCTGACTCCGACTCGTGTTCCGAATCAACGAAGCTGCTCCGAATGTGATAGAATCGTGTACCGATGTAACAACGAGCATGAAGCAAAATGGCTTGGAAAGCAGGGCAAGTGCGTAGCCTTAATCACTTCAGACGACTCAGAGTTCCTTGGCGAGGTTGATGATACTGACTGGAGAAATCGATAACAAAACCATGCACCTTTTGCGGCCACTCCGTGCTGGTTGCCGTTCGTGCATTGGGCAAAACACATTAGTGAAATGTTCGAAAACCGACACACGAAATCGACGCGTCAATTTTCGCTTAGCGATCTACTTTTTTTCACTGCAACTTTTGCTTGCACGGTTTCTGCACTATCTGGACGCCCTATCGGTCTTGGTCTTTCATTTGCGTTTTTTCTGTATTGGACGCCTCGTCCGTTCCGAGCAATGGCTTTGGCGCGAATTTCGTTTGGAGCATTGGCTGGATATTGTATAGCCCATACATTTTTTTCCGGTTCCTTTCCATTCGGACCGAGTCCTTCCACGCAGAATCTTTGTATCATGATTGGGGCGGTAGCAACGTTTAAAGTAACAATGTATTGGGTGTCAATCACTTGAACCGAATCTCGCGAGTCGGGTGGGCTTGAATTTTAGAATCATTTGCGAGTATCCGGGGACGCGCACGGTTTTTCCTCACCGAGACTCCCAATCGCTACGGAAAGTCGTTCATGCGTACACTCGTTGTAACAATCTGCGTTATCACTGCTTCAGCAATACTATTTTTGTTGGCGCATACAGCTTCAAAACATGATGATGGGATAGGTCATTCGCTTGGTATAACTCTCTACCGAGATGACATTCGAACCCACTCGGGCAGAGAACTCGCGGATGTGCTTTACTTGCGTTTTGCGACTCCAGTAATGAACGAATACTTCGAACAACACTTGAGCGATATAGAACCAACGGAGCAGGAGCTTGACATGTTCGTTGCAAGACTTGCGACAACGTACCGAGATCAGCTTGGTGATAGAGAGGAAGAAATAAGGCGAAAACTACAATCCGTACAAGAACAGTTGCGAAATGAAGATCTTTCCGAAGATAAATTGACACAACTTAGAATCGAGGAAATTGAATATCGCAGTGAACTTGATCCACCGGGCCGCCAAATTGCAAAGGTATTTTTGAAGAACTGGAAAATTCAGAAGCATTTGTACGAGAACTATGGCGGAGGGAGAATCCTATTTCAGCAGGCTGGACATGAGGCCTTTGATGCAAAGCTAAAGTGGTTAAAGGCTCAAGAGCGAGAAGGAAAATTCGCCATTTTCGACAAGATGCTTCGACGTGAATTCTACAAGTACTGGACTGAAATGGACCACGGGTCTTTTTTAGAATCCGATGAGGACGCAATTCGTGATCAATTCTTAGAACCCGTATGGCTCCGCCAACCTGCCGTATTACACTAGGATCAGGACGAAAGCGTTGGAAGAATGTAAGCGAGCTTGTTTTACTCAACTCGCCATTACAGGCCCGAGTCGCCAGATTTTGAATCGAATGACTCCCGCCCCGAACCCAGGACTTACGTAGATACTTTCGCCCTCTCCAATGAATATTAATAGCGTCGATGAGCTTGTTCGGAGCACACAGCGAAAGTCACGCTGGTTTAGAGTACTTGTAGCGCTTTGTTGCCTGTTTTCAATCAGCACCTTTGTGTTGGCTTATCTGCAGTACCTTTCGTTTGATTCTCGACGACAGACTTTATTGCTGCAAAACGAACTTGATATTCCAGTAGACGAGATCTTCACGGCACTTGTATCCTCCGACTTTGCGAAAGATGTAGAGATTATCTACAGTAATAAAACTGGTCCATCCGGGATTATCGTGGGTAGAGATCTAATCCGCCGCAGTGGAAGTAGACTGCAGTCTTGAAGTTCTCTACGTTGCGATAGCCGCCTACTCGCCGTTTGATCGACATGATCTTACTGTTCATCCCTTCGGCCACGGCGTTCGTGATCCGATGCGTACAGTAACTAACTACGTTGCCTAGTCGCTCTTTGATCGTCCGGGCTACGGACTTCATCGGCTCAAGCTTCGTATGGATCACACTGCGATACCACTTGTTAAAATACTGCGTCGCTGTGCTCGCATCGCACTGGTCCCAAAGTCCTCGAAGAATTTCTTTGGAGCACCAAGCTTTCGCTGTTTGCATCGTGCCATGATAAATCGAGGCGAACGTTTCGCTTTGTGCTTCGCTCAAACTCTCTTCGCCTTTGAGCCATAAGTATTTTGTCTTGCTAAGCCGATCATCTCCCAACGACAGCAACGAGCGATGCTCTTGCCGACGCACTTTATCAACCGCCTTGTTCGCTAACTGCATCACATGAAATCGATCATGCACGATCTTCTCTTCAGCAAGGGGAATTGTTTCTTTGGTGGCTCGCACAAAGCTCGGGCTCATATCCATAGCGATCGCTTGTACTGAAGCGATTTGATCCTCAGAAAGCTGAGAAAAACAGGCTTTTGCACTCTCGACATCATGCCCTTCACTTATAGCTTCGACTGTACTGTTTTGCAGATCGTAGAGCCTTGTCACATAGCTATGACCTTTGCGAAAAGCTTTTTCATCGATACCAAGGTGCGGGATTGGTTTGGCTTGCTTGCGAGCTTGGCCACGCTCGACAGCACGCTGCAGGATGTTGCAGGCTTGGTCCCATTTAATGTCTAAGATGTTCATGGCTCCTTTGACCGTTTGCGTTGCTCGCAGTACGTCGATCGCCAAACGTTCGAAGAGCAAGGTGAACCGGCTATGCTTTTCTGCCCAAGGCACCGCGACATTCTTGATACCATGCGTGGGACATTGGACGCGCGGAACACGTGCCACAAGGATTGTTTTAAATTGACACGAATCCAAATGCCGCCAGCGTCGCTCTTCGGCATGATCATAGCATGCGCCAGTGTGATCACACTGCGAGCACGAGAATGCTGCTTGATCTGGGTGGTGTACTCGAACGACAATCTCTTTGGCTACTTGATCCAGAACGACTTCTTGAACAGACCACGGATTGTTGAGTCCAAGGATGTGTTGGTACAATTCTTTGTCTTGCATGGCTGATTTCCTCCAGCCCAGATTCTACCAACTTCACGAAATTACCGGATGGACCATAAAACTTACTCTCACCAATCTGCGGTGTTTGCGTTTTCCGCACCACACACTTGGCATAAATATGAATATGACCAATCACGGTTGTTAAAACGCTGGGCGGAAGCCAAAGGTTGGACGCTATCTTTTGAAGAGGGATCATCTGCAGGGACCAAAAGGCTGAAGCTAAGCAAACGAAGTGCAAACGTAGCATGCTTAGTGACGATCTATCAAGATATCTCTTGGCCTGCAAACCCTTATAAGCTTGACCCAGATTACATGGCATACGTGAACAGCCAGGATTCCCAGCAGGTCCTTGGACCTGAACTTGGCGATCGAGTATCGTTTCGCTTGTGTATTCATTTGTTGGGAAGAACAACCACAGATTAACGCGAACTCTACCTGGTCTTTGAAGTCAAGTCGTACGGACCGGTAGCCGCGGTAAAAGTAGACCAGCTTTGTAGCTCGGTCTCTTGAGTTCCAGTTTGTCGTCCTCCGAGGCTAACACCATAACTCTACTCTTGCACTACTATTGGTACGGATTTTCCTCTGCAGCGATGACTCATTAACGATTCGGAATTTCAGTTGACTTACGCGTTTCCTTGAACTGCTCCTGGCCACGCTCTCGCGAGACGCAGACCACGTGCTCACCCAGGATAGCGATCGCGGCCCGTTGGGCACGCGGTTAAACGACCGATACAACTCGTTTAACCGCGTGGGCAACGCCCCGCGCTGAGATACTATGAGCTACGACTTGTTCCGCGCAATCGTACTGTCGGGCATCGACGACACATAGATTAAGGCTCAAACCTCCGTCAGCGACTGGCTGACGCACAAGGAAAGACGAGCCACGTCTAGGTCGGCTCTGCCTACGAAGCTGGTGCCAAGTTGCATGAGGAGAGAATTATTGCAGATCTTTCGAACGAATCGAACAACTCGACTGCCAACTCCCCTTAGTCTACTGCGACACTGTTGCTAGTAACGAACCTGGCCCCCGAACCGCTCACAGCTTGCTGTGTTACAATTGAGCAGACAGAACCATGCGATGTCCGATAGTTGGAGAGTCGGCATTTCTTCAATGGAATATCAATCACCGCCACCCGGTTGTCGCAGTCGTTATTTCGCAAGGCCAGCTCATTCCAAATGTTGTCGACTATCGTCTTTGCCGCGATCCTCGTTGGCCTGCTGCTCGCATCGATCGTGATTTGGGGTTTGTTCCTTCGACTCGGGTTGCACTGGGCAAAAGTGCCGGACGTGACCTCACTGCGTGTCATCTACGCAACTGCGATCGTGATCATCGTGCAGTTCGCGCTTAACATTCTGTTTCTCCTTATTTCATCTTTCTATGATGCTCAAGCAATCGTTATCGTGCCTGTGGAACTCACAGTGGACGTCATCGTTCCATGCGCGGTGATTAGCACTTTGTTCAAGGCTCGATTTCTTCGGGCATTTCAGGCGTGGCTTCCAACTTTAGTGGCAACAATCACTTCGATTTCCTTTTCTTTCCTGGTGCTGCGCCCTTTTCTCTACGAGTCTTTCGTGGTCCCAACGAACGCAATGGCTCCGACGTTGGTTGGAAAACACTGGAAAGGCATCTGTTCAGAATGCGGCAAGCCAAGTTACTGCACACCCGGAGACAAGCAGTATGGGTTAGCAGAACCACCACTTATGATCTGTGACAATTTCCACGTTACCAGAGCATCGGACACCGCTTACAAGGTCTACACTGGCGACCGCTTCGTCGTCGCAAAGTTCCTTGAGCCGCGAAGGTGGGAATTGGTTGTCTTTCAGTATCCGGAAGACCCTGAAACACTTTACGTCAAGCGTCTGGTTGGATTGCCCGGCGAAAAGATCCACATAGCAGATGGATCCGTGTGGGTCGATGGCCTACGTCAAACGCCTCCCGATTCAATAAGAGGCATTGAGTACTTGTCGGAACTTCGTGGTTGGTTTGGCCCAGACTTGTGGGGCTCGGAAACTCGTCCCGCCTTACTTGGCAACGATGAATACTTTGTGCTTGGCGATTTCTCCGCGCAATCAAAGGACTCACGATTATGGGAACAGGGAGCGCCCGGCCACAATCCCTTCGCTGTTCCTGAATCGTACATAAAAGGAGTCGTTATTCACACTTACTGGCCGCTGCATCGCTGGCGCGTCCATCGTTAAAGGTCGGAGTTTTATTGACCAATGAACTACAATTACTCTTAACCCTGGTCAAAATTGTCAAGTAACCTAGCTAGCGAACGAATAGTAAGCGAGAAACTTGGATACACGACGAAGCCACACTTTATCTTGAAGGCATCAGAATGGGCGACGCAGATCAAATGAAAAGCAAAAAACCGAAAAGTAGTTCATCCGGAAGTGGAATAGGAGTTGGGATCGCGATCGGCGCCGCCATTGGTGCGGCATACGGAGCGTCATCAGGAAACATGGCCCAGAGCTTGGCAATGGGCGTAGCTCTCGGAACGGCAATCGGGGCCATCTTGACTTTTAAACAACATGGAAGATCGAAGGCCAGTAATTCTTGAAATCCTCGGTGGACAGTGACACTCGTGCGTTCGCCTGACTTCAATATTCATCACAATCAAATGCAATTCCATTCGCGCACTCTCCGTCAGCTTCATTGGTATGCATTCGAGGGGCAACTGTTGAGACTACTCATTTGTATCGGAATGTACTGGACAATAGCGTCCGTCCTGGTTGCGGAAGAATCGCCGCCGTCTCAAGAGGCAGAGGATTGGGTGTTCCTTCAGAACGCAGACTTGCGCGTTGGACTATTACGCTCGCACGGCGGGGCGATAGCTCATCTTTCGTCTCGGACGTCAGACTTCAATACACTCAACCACTACGATCACGGTCGGCTAGTTCAGCAGTCTTACTATGGTGACGAAGACGGATCGCAATGGGTCGACAAACCTTGGCGATATAATCCTGTTCAGGGTGGTGATTACAAGGGTCACGCCGCAAAAGTCGTTGAGTTCAAATCTACGGAAACATCCGCCTATGTGAAAACGATTCCGCGACAATGGGCTTCTGGACAACTTGCAGAGGAATGCGCGATGGAGCAATGGGTGGAGTTGGACGGGCCTGTTGTCCGAGTTCGCTACAAATTTACCTATAACGGCGACAGATCTCATGAAGCGCGTCACCAGGAAACTCCAGCCGTATTCGTTAATCCTACTTTATCAACCCTCGTCACATACTCCGGTGAGGAACCTTGGACAGCAGCGCCTCTGACGCGAAGACAACCGGAGTGGCCGAACGAGTCGGTAACTCTTGCCGAAGGATGGGCAGCGTACGTTGACAAAGAGGGGAATGGAGTTGGGGTTTACGTTCCGGGCGCAACTGAAGCGACATGTTATCGGTTCAGAGGCGGCGCTGGATCGGACTGCTCTTACATTGCTCCATTGAAAACTTTCGCATTAAGTCCGGGATTATCCTTCTCGTATTCTGCGTTCTTTGCGCTCGGCGATGTGGAAACGATTCGAGGAAGTTTTGAAAAGCTGCACAGAAGTGACAAATAATCCTTAACTACATTTTGCCTTAGAGCGGGCGGTTTAGCGGCCTGGCAGTAGACACCGTTTTCTCGCATACCCGGTGAACGACGTTGAGCTACAATTGAATGCCCACAACAAGTTTCGATGACGCAAAAGCTCAGGAGACGATCGTAAATGAACAGTTTGCGCTGGACATTTGCACTCTTTTATGTCGCATGCTATACATCAAGATCGCTTTGCCAGCTTACGCCTTACTCGGAATTGCTTTTTTGAAGATTCGTGCCTCAGCGAAATCGCCGCAAATCGAGTCGGCGACTCTGTAATTTCAAATGTTCTGCCGTTGATCGCGAGTGCTTCGCTATCATGGCTTTCATCGCTGGTCGTCTTGCACGGAAAGCACAAATGCCGATACTCTATTCGCATGCTTTGACTACCAGGTAAGAACTCTTCCGACGTTCGGTGCGGCAGCTAAAACATGAAATATGCAGCGTTTTTGAGCGCAATCAATGTCGGCAAAAGACGTGTTAAAATGCCGGTCCTTGCGGAAGTCTTTGAGAAGTTGGGGCACCAGAACGTCGCTACCTTTATCGCAAGCGGTAATGTTGTCTTCGAATGCACGAAGCGAAAACAATCCCTGATGGAAAACACTGCAAGCATTGCTCTGCAGCAGACGCTCGGGTACGAAGTTGAAGTTTTCGTGCGAAACGCCGATGAGCTCAGTTCTATCGCAAACGCAAAAACGTTCGACGATCACGAAACGCGTGGCGCCGCGCTCAACGTCGCCTTTATGCCGGACGAATTGGATGCCAAGACGGCTGGCATGCTGGAAGCCGTTCGAACTGAACACGATACATTTCGTGTCATTGGTCGAGAATTCTACTGGATCTGTACGACGCGGATTTCGGAATCGAAAGTTTGGCAACTTCCAGAGACCAAGAAAATTAAGCTCCCGCGCTGTACCCTAAGGAACATCTCGACAATCCGGCGGCTTTACTCAAAATACTTTGTTGACTGAGTTCGAAACCTAGCACATTTGTCGAACACTCGGATGCACAGGACTCGCCAAGTTGGGTAAGAAAGTATCTCAACTTTAGCTTAAGGCAATCCTCGTTTGGGATGCCAAAATGGAGAATCCAGTGCCGCATCCGGCACCTTTGCGATACCGGATGCGGGAAGCCAAAGCAAATGATTAGGCTTCGTCAAGCAAATCAACGGCTTCGAAGCGTTGGCCTTCGAGCATCGAGAGCGACGCTCCACCACCAGTCGAAACGTGTGTTACTTGGTCAGCAAACCCCAACTGCTCAATGGCCGCCGCACTATCGCCGCCACCAATGATACTCGTGCAATCAGCGTCAGCGATCGCTTGTGCAACCGCGCGGGTACCGGAATCGAACGGAGGCATTTCGAATACACCCATAGGACCGTTCCAAATCACAGTCTTGGCGCTGTGGATCAAATCTGAATAAATCTTTTCAGTCTCAGGCCCGATATCAAGCCCCTCGAAACCATCGGCAATCTCACCAGCTTTGACAACTTGCTTGTTACAATCGCTGGAAAACCCATCGCCGCAATGTGTATCCACGGGAAGCTTGATCTTGCCACCGGCCTTTTCTAGCAAACTCTTTGCTAAGTCAACCTTGTCAGGCTCGACCAGCGATCCGCCGACTTTACCACCTTGTGCCAACGAGAAAGTGTAAGCCATAGCGCCGCCAATCAAGACGTGGTCGCATATGCCGAGCAGGTTGTCGATGACATTGATCTTGTCACTGACCTTTGCACCACCCAAAATTGCAACAAACGGTCGCGCAGGATTGGCAAGGGTATCGCTCAAGTACTGAATCTCTTTTCCGACCAGCAGGCCGACTACCTTCGGCTTGCTTCCCATCGCCTTTGGCACGGCGACCATGGAGGCGTCGGTGCGGTGGCAAGTTCCGAACGCATCGTTGCAATAGATATCTGCCCAACCGGCCAGCTTGCCTGCGAACGCAGGATCGCCAGTCTTCTCACCCGGATTGAATCGCACGTTTTCTAATACAACGACATCGCCAGACTTCATCGCTTTGATCTTGGCTTCGGCATCTGGTCCGTCGGTGTCGGACGCAAAGACGACCGCTTTGCCCAACAATTCGCCTAAACGTTTGGCCGCTGGCTCAAGCGTAAACTCAGGTTCAGGACCTTTACCTTTGGGTCGGCCAAGATGACTCATTAAAACGCATTTTCCGCCGCCATCGAGGATGGTCTGGATGGTTGGCAAAGCCATGCGGATCCGTCGATCGTCGGTGATCGCGCCGTTATCGTCTTGCGGTACGTTAAAATCGACGCGAGTCAGGACTACTTTTCCGCTACAGTCGACGTTCTTGATGCTTTTCTTTGCCATTGCTTTTGCTGTGCCTTGATAAAACGGCCTCGAAACCAGGCTCGTTCCTTAGATCGAGCCCTCCAACGCCGATATCCTGACGATTTTGCAGATTTCTTCAACCGCAAACCGTCCACCGCCATTACCTAAGGCCGGGCAAAGAAGCTGCTGACAACAGAAAACCCTCATGGTTGTCCCAATCCCACATAATCAAGCCTCTCCGAATCAAGTCTCTCTGACGACTGATTCAGCGTCTCACCGAGACGCTGCAATGTGTGAAATTGGTTGCAAGATGGTGTCTACTTCGTCGCGACCTTGAAGCCAGGGACGGTGTTCAAAGTCGGCGTAGGCATCGTATTGTCGTAGCTGAGAATCTGATCTTCACCGACAAAATAGGTGTGGAAGTCTTCCACAACTAAGTTATACGTCGGCTGCGGATTTTCATCGGCAACGATTTCGCGGATGGTTGCGGTACCGGTTGTCGTATGCAGGTTCATGCCAGGCTCAAGCTCCTTGGTCATCAACCAGCCTTTGCCGGAAACCCACCAACGATGGCCAGCCGTCGACTGGTACATTTCCTTGTCGGTATGCACTTTAATCGTCGCTTTAGGAGGACGAATCGTAGTCAGCAGCACCGGCTTCAGTGCCAGCTCGCCGGTTTCAGCATCCTTGGCCAGTACCAAGTCACCAACTTGAATCTTCTCGATCGCCGTCAGGCCATTCGACGTCGAGACGAGCGAACCTTTCACCAAGCAGCTAAAGTTCAGCCGAGGTTGCACTGGAGCCGACGAAGTTCCGTGCACGTACGCGTTTGGACCTTGCTCTTTACTATAGGTGGTATAGTAGGGCTTCGACGAATTGTCGGAGTATCGTTCGTTATGGTCTTGCCACCAATCCCACCATGCTCTGGCATCTGGTCCGTTGGAAACACCCGTAGCCTGTTCAAGCAATGTGTAGACCTTAGCGTCCAAAATTTTCTGCTGCTCGTTGGCAAGTTCAAGCTGCTGCTTAAAGGCCGCTTCGGTGGCGATCATTTCACGCCGCATAGCTACCTGGGCCTGATGTACTTTGAGCTGGTTGAGTTGCTGTGCGTGTGCGTTTCTTTCGGCTTCGCTTTTGATTTTTTGGAAGCTCAATGTGTGCATGTCTTGCGATAGTTGGTTCACATCGATGCTCTCCCACCTACCATCACGCCAGAAATCGTTTCCCTGAACGTCGGAACCTTTAACGTCAACAAAACCGCGGTAGAAAAAGAAGTGCGGAGCTTCAATATCCGACGTCTGCTCGATGGAAGAACTACCCACAGCAACGCCGGACGCAGTTTGGTGCTTGTGATAGCGGACAGCTTGCATCTCCTCCTGCGCAAGATATCTGTTGATCACCAGTTGCCCCTGTGGAGACAAAACGGCCTCAGAAGAATACTCGACAGGAGTTTTAAGCAGATTGATGACGTCAGGAACAAATGCTTCAAGTGGAAACTTCCGCAGTTGGGTGATAGCAAGTTCCTGCACCTTTAAGGAATTGGACGACATGGCTATGCGGGCGAGCGATATAGCAGCGATCGGATGTTTCTGCTTACCGATTGCGGACACGAAAGGCAGGCTGTTGTTTTCGTCCAAGTAATGAGCGGCCGCTTCCAACGCTAACACGGCAGCGGGATCTTCTATTTGTTGAAGAGTTTCAAATGCCGCCTTTTTGTTTTCATCGTCGCCTTGCGTCATGTTAAAGGCGATCGATTTGACTTTTGGTCCCCATTTTTCATACGATTCTTTAACGAGTAATTTCTGATCGTGCGCGTGTTTGAGGTCAGCTGGCGTAAACCACCGGCCATCGACGAACACATGCCCCAACGCGTTACGCGCACCCAAGTGATTGGGATCACACTTTAACGCCGCATACATCTGTGCGGAGTATTGACTGGCGAGTTTGTTCTTCTGGCACCAAACACCTAGCAGGTATTGAGCGTCTGCCGTTTGCGGGGCCTTCGCACGTCGAGCGATGTATTCGTCATATTTCTTAGAAGACTCACTAAGCGAGTCACTTGCTTGCCACTTGCGGTTTAAGTTTACGAAGCCTGATTGCCATTTACTCGCTTCATTCGCTTCGTCTAAACCTTGCAAACTGTCGCGCCGATTTACCGGCAGGCCTTCAGACTCCTTTTGCAGGATCGCCTCAAGACTGACTAGACTTTCCGGTTCGGCAGCGGTTGCCGACGAGACGCACACAAGCAATGATAACACGGAGAGGGACGAGACTCGCATTGCGCTGATCCTTACAAAGACTTGAGAGTGATTCTTTATCGAACCGAACTTCAGTTATTGGATCAGATTCGACCCGTCAAGTCAAATTTTTTGACATTTTTTGCAGAGAATGCGATACTCTTAGATAGAAGACTTTTAGGCGGCGAGTTTTGACGATTTTCGAGCACGGCTGGCAGCATGTGGTCAGCCGAGCTGTTCAGCGGAGCGGCGTACGAATGGCTAAGATATTCAAATTGGGCAAGCTGTTCCTTGCTGGTCTGCTGGCGAGTCCGATTGCTGGTTCTGTCTTAGACGTTTGTTATGCCCAAGAAGCTGATTACAAACGAATGACCTATTACGGCAACGCGATCGGCCAGCTTAGAAAGCAAATTGACAGCTACGACGCTTTGACGGTCCAGGTGAACGCAGGTACTGCGAAAGCAAACGCGGAACTGGTTGCCTGCAATCAGGCAATGGTGAACCTGCAGGCGATGGGTATGCAAACCCAGTACGCCACCGACACGCAAAGCCAGAACGTTCAAAAGAGCATCGAAGAGTTGCTTGCCAAGTATCCGGTGCCCGAAGATCGAAACCAGTTTGATCCTAGTAAAAGAAACGAACTGATGAAAGATCTCACAGCGTTGCAGACTGTAATAGATCGAACATCAATGGATCTTCAAACGCTCGGCGCCGAGAGGTCGTTGCAGAGGAATGAATACGCGAGCTTAGAGCGAATGATGCGGCGAGCTCTTGCTCAACTGCAAATCTTGCAAAAGCAACAGCAGGGGCTCGAACAAAAATGGAATGAGATCAACGCCGAAATTCTGAAGCATGCTGATTTCACTCGAGTTCGCAGCGACACGGAGTTAAAGGATGCCGAGTCTCAGATACTGACCTTAGTTAAAAAGTTCCCGACTGCTCGCATCTTGTTGGTTGTTACACAATTGCGTCTGGGAGACTACCAAAATGCGGAAATTCTTGCTGATCAATTAGTTGCCGAAAAGAGCTATCTGGCTCCGCTGGCTCTTGCGATTCGGGGCGAGATCTACGCTCGGACAGGGTTGCCTTCCAAGCTAGCGGCCGAACAGTTCACGCTTGCAATGCAACTGGATCCAAAGAATCCGTACATCTTTTTGTTGCGAGCGCAGACGAACGCGTTTCTAAAGCAACCGGAACAAGCGGTGAAGGACTGGCGACTCTTGACCAGCTCACCTAACTTTGAAGTGGACTCGCGCAGATCAATCGCGCTAGCGGTCAGCATGCATCAGAGCAGTTTCAAGCAAGGAGCCGAACTTGCGCTCGACGAAGCGGAGCGAGCAAATAACAAAACAGGAGACGCAGACTGGTCCGCGCAGCTTGCGCTTGCGTTTGCCCTGGCCTCTTCTGGCGACAAAGAAGCCGCCATTCAGAAAGCGATCGACGCGAGTAAGAACGCCGTCGCAGAAAATAAACGGCTCTGCTTGAAAGTAGCCAAAGCCGTTGAACTGGATCTAACCCCACACTGGGATTTTTAGCACAGCGTGAAACGGTTAAGGGATACTGCTGCTAAATCTCTTAGAAAATCGGGCCGGGAATGATCGCCCCGAGCTTACTCTTCTCGCAAAGCTTCCCTAGTGCGTTTGGCTTATCAAGCTAAAATAGTCGCGTTGTCTTATTCACAAAACGCACTAAAAGCACTCGGTTCGGCCATCAATGCCCGTCGGAATCCAAAATCAAATGAAGCTTTTGCACTCGATCGAGGAGACTCGGCGGATCGTTGACGCTGCAAAAAGCCAGGGCAAAGCGGTCGGGATCGTCCCCACGATGGGTGCTCTTCACGATGGCCATCTGTCCCTGGTCGAACGGGCAATTCAAGAGTGCGAATTCGTAATCGCGACGATCTTCGTCAACCCCACGCAGTTTGCCCCGCAAGAAGATTTTGCGAAATACCCACGGACTCTCGAAACAGACTTGGCAAGGCTGGAAGAGATCGGCTGCAACGCGGTCTTTGTACCCACCGAATCGATAATGTACCCAGAAGGCTGTTCGGCTGCCGTGGTCCCGCCACGCGTTGCACTCGAGTTAGAAGGTCATTTTCGGCCGACCCATTTCGCCGGCGTGTGCACTGTCGTTTTGAAACTGTTCAATATCGTCCAACCGACCGACGCCTACTTTGGCCTCAAGGACTACCAGCAATTCGCGGTCTTGCGACAAATGAGCTGTGACTTCAATCTACCGATTACCGTGCACGGTTGCACGACAATCCGTGAGTCTGACGGATTGGCCATGAGCAGTCGCAATCGCTACCTTTCTGCAGCAGAACGCCAGACGGCTACCACGCTTAACCGTGCACTGCGCAAGTGCTATGACGCTTACTTAGACGGTATCATTGACCGAGTTGCACTGGAGGAGATCATGCTAAACGAACTCACGGGTGCCGGTATCACTGATATTCAATATGCGGTAGTGCGCGATTCAACGACGCTCTTGCCAAGCGACCAGGCTTGCGAAGATTCCATCGCGCTGATCGCCGCTCGTGTCGGCACGACTCGGTTGATCGATAACCTGTTATTTAAACATTAAACTTCAAACACAATCGCGTTCAGCGTACGCCCTTCCTCCAGAGAGTAACACTTCATTATGGCAAAGAAGAAACCCAACAACGTCAAGGCTAAGAGTTCTGCAACGGCGAAGCGTAAGCTGCAGCCCGTCATTCTAAAAACAGGCGAGGCTTTGGTAGAGGCCGATGCGCCGTGGTCTGCGGCCGAACCCGAGGTCGTGATCGGCCAGCTCAGCGGGCCAGTCGGCTACTCGATTGCAAACATGATCGGAAACCAAGTCAAAGGGCACAGTAAAGTGTTCGCGATCTTGAACTGCGACGTGCAGATTCGGCCAGTGACGGTGATGGTCAGCAAGGTTACCGTCAACAATGAAAAGTACACGAACATCCTCATGGGCACCGTCCAAGCTGCGATTGCACACGGCGTTTTGGATGCCGTCCGCGCTGGTCATATTCCGAAAGAACTGGCCAATGAGCTGGGGATTATCGTTTCCGTGTGGCTGGATCCTTCTATCGTGAAAGAAGAGTATGATCCGGAGGTTCTGTTCGCCACCAATCGCGAAGCCACAACAAAGGCTATCGCGAAAGCAATGAATGACGAGCCGTCCATTGACTGGCTGCTGGAAAACCAAGATAAAGTGCCTCACTTTTTCCATCAAATGGCGATCGACGGTAAGTTATAGTAGCCCGCCGCGGCGGTTCACCTTGTCTTTGCAATCTTGAAAGTCGTTCGGTTTGAGTCTACAGAGCATCGAGTTGCTGCGCGAAGTTTTCGGTCACGAATCTTTCCGCCCGCATCAAGAGGCGATCGTCAGCCACATTCTTTCCGGCCAGCATTCCCTGACGCTCATGCCAACCGGCGGAGGCAAGTCGCTGTGCTACCAGTTACCAGCACTTGCATTGACGGACGCTTCGGAAAAGTCATCGCTGGCACTCGTCCTGTCGCCGCTGATTGCATTGATGAAGGACCAAGTCGATGCACTCGTGCGTAAGGGCGTCGATGCAACTTTTATCAACTCGTCGTTAAGCGGCGAAGAGCGCCGATCGCGCTACAAGCAGATTGGCGAGGGTGGTTTTAGGCTCGTCTACTTGACTCCAGAGCGTTTCCGCAAGTCTGAGTTCATAGAAGTCATTCAGAAACGCAATGTAGTATTGTTGGTTGTTGACGAAGCGCACTGTATCAGCCAGTGGGGACATGACTTTCGGCCTGACTACTCGCGACTGGTTGAGATTCGCGCGTCGATTGGTAACCCACTGACCGCTGCTTTCACTGCGACCGCGACGCCTGAAGTGCAAACGGACATTATCGCGCAGTTGGGCCTTACTCCCGATCAGGTTCGTGTTTTCAATTCGGGGATACAGCGTGACAATCTTGACTTGCGAGTTTCTGAGGTTTGGTCGGACGACGATAAACTGGAAACGTTGATGCGAACTCAGCAAGAGTGCCGCGGTTCGGGGATCTTTTACTTCACCTTGATTCGAACGCTCGAGCGCTTTAGCGACCATTTGCAGACTCTGCGTATTCCCCATTTGAATTATCACGGCGATTTGCCGCGTAATGTGCGAAGGCGTGTGCAAGAGCAGTTCATTGACGACGATAGTTCGCTGGTACTCGCAACGCCGGCGTTTGGGATGGGTATTGATAAACCTAACATTCGCTTTGTCACGCACGCCGAAGTCCCGAATTCGGTCGAAGCTTACTACCAGGAGATCGGGCGGGCGGGTCGTGATGGTTTGCCATCGATATGCGAATTGTTATACGACCAAAATGATTTGGCGACTCACATGGAGTTTCTTCATTGGAGCAATCCAGATGTAGATTTTTACGCTCGACTGCACGATCTGCTCGAGCATGACCGCGACGCGGTGAATGCGTTCGGGTTAGAGTGGCTTCGTGAGAAGCTGCATGCAAAGCAGAAGCATGATCGTCGGTTGGAGACCGCTCTGGGGATGTTTGTAAGATACGACGTCATCGACGGAACGCTTGAGCCTTTGGTAGTCGATCGAGTTGGACCGCTGCCACGCGAGTTAATGGATGCCAAGACGTTGTCGGCGAAGAGAACGTCCGACCAGCAAAAGTTGTTAGCGATGGTAAACTACGTCCGCTGCGAAGGCGACCGCCACCAATTCTTCCGCGAATACTTCGGTGCAACCAGTTCGTAGCACTGTTAGTTCATAACACCGCCAGATGCCCAGCGAAGCACATCGGGAGTTTCGCTCCCTCGTGAAATATCGCACGACCCTCGACTCCCGTGTCAACAAAATGAAGTGCACCATTCGCTCCTGGTTCGTCAACCACGGAATCTCCATCGACTCCGGTGAAAAAGCTTGGAACACAGGTCGGCAACGGATCGACTCCTTTCGAAAACCACTTCAGGAATGCAACGACAAGGAGCTTTGGAAAGCAGAACTCGATCTATAATACGACAGCGTCGTTTTTGAGTTATTTGATCTGGGCCCTAATCACCAAACAAGTCGCGCACTTCAGCTAATGGGGATCGATTAAGTGCAACTTCGAATACTTTGAAGTCACCACCAAGCTCGTCTTGGTGGATTTATGATCATGACCAGTCAAAGCGTTGCTCAGCACCAACCGATCTGGTTTGTTTCACCACCAAGCTTGACTTGGTGGATTGATGATCCAACCGCAGTGATTAGATCATCGTTCAACCGGGGCAAGCCCAGTCGTGACGTAAGTGCAGTGATGCGTTAGGCTGGTTATGATCCCGTTTCGACCGAGGCGAGCTCGGTCGGGTTGCGTGATGCGCAAGTCGATACGCGGATTGTTGCTATGGTTCTTCAGGCCCATCCGCTCATCTAACAATACAGTGCACATTTAACACGCAAGTGTCGACCTGGCACGATCTAGAACTTACGCAACTCGATGCCGTCACCAAGCAAGTTGACATCGACGAACGAATCGGCCTTGCTCGCCCTTTACACCACTTTACTAACCACTTGACCGGAGCCCGTTTAGCCGAGCACAACGATCGAAACCAAGGACAAGACCAATCCAATCGACTCAGCACCGTTAAAAGTTGACTGAGGGAACGCGACCTGGAACGCACAGGCACATCAGAGTGAAAAGTGTTCGCACCTCGAATAGTCGCCTAATCAACCATCCTTGCTATAGATCGTTAGAGCTTGCGTTAAGTCTGTACCTTTGAAGCTCGCCAAAAAAGGCACCTTCCGGGAAGCACTATTATGTAAAACACAAACCTTCAAAAAACAGTTGCCCCCGCCACTTGCAAACCCAGGACTTCATAGTTGGCGGCATTCAACGACTCGCCGTTGATGAGCTACCATCAGAAGGCGGTTGGTCGGCGACTTCGATGCAATGCTTTCTTCGTTGCTTAGCTTGGTAGATGGGACGTCCTGATTCAAGAGCACGTTGCCGCGCCGCCTCAACGTAGGCATGAAGGTCTCCACCGTGCTCGGCCAAGAGTTTCTCGCGTGTGGCATGAATCTCGTCCAGAATTGGATTAGATGTCATTCTCAGGGTCTCCCAAAAATTGAATTGGTGTGCAGACCAAAATCCGCGGCAGTTGCAGATCTTCCAGTAAACGATAGAGTCGCGGAAGTTCGGTTGCGTTCGCGATGTGACGACAATTTTGTGTCAACAAGTAGTCTACCCCAGCTAGCACGGCGGAGGCAACATGCAAAGCGTCTAATCTCGCTTTGCGCGGCATCATGCAACCGGTGACGATTTTGTCGGCGAGCGATTCCACGTCCGGGTCAGGCAATAGAAGTCCAACATTCTCAAGGGCGGCCAACCTCCGTTTGGCCGCATCTGGATCACCACGAGACGCTTCGTCAATGACGAATTGAGAAGTTACCAGTTGAAACTTCGGAGCCTCCGTTTCTAGCCATTGCTTTGCTTGAGCCTGCAGGACCGCGATTGCGGGATTTTTGCTTGGCCATGCAGTCGCGTGGCTGACAACTGATGTTTCGATGTATACGGTATCCATGTCAGCATTCTACCGCAACGAACGTTTGAAATCACCGAGTTGCGGTTGTTGATCTTTTAGCAAGTTGGAACGAAGCCGCAACTCCGGTGCAGTACTCCCAACGATGGGCGTGATCATGTGGGGTGTAAGTCCCCTGTACTTAGTTTCGGCATCTTTTCAGGAGTCAATATACCAAATGAATCACTAGCGAATGAAGAGCTTGCATCCTGGGGACGAAACGGCACAAGTAGCGGTCCCGCATACCAGGTGTTGAGGGAGGGCCCCTCGGAGCAATCCGAGGCCCTATCCCGATTGCGATGGTTAC
The DNA here is from genome assembly GCF_056494165.1 of Njordella aestuarii. Lineage (NCBI taxonomy): Bacteria > Pseudomonadati > Planctomycetota > Planctomycetia > Pirellulales > Pirellulaceae > Njordella > Njordella aestuarii. Next base: position 2,395,779 of record NZ_CM151397.1, on the reverse strand, counting down.
CCGTCTCTTCCAGCGGGCTTGCATTTCGCGATGAATTCGTCAAAGTCATTTGCAACATGATACAGGGAATCATACGAGTCATGCTTTTCCGGCAAGCTCCCCTTCCGACGAAGCTCTAGATATGCCTCAATTTCATCGGCGATCGCATTATAGCGTTGATAGAATCTTTCGTCCGACCAACGTGAGCGAAATTCTGAGTCAAACGCGTAAACGGCACCGTAATCGATTCCCGCGACAGATAGAAGCGTATATTGTCCGAGATGGCCAACGGCAATCGTAATGGTATTCCGAGGCGCAATGTTGGAGTCGAGAAGTGCGAAAACTTCATCAGCTTCATGGAAACCGGCAACTATGTGCGAACCAAATGGAGTAGGCACTGTACAGTCGCAAACAAGATCACCCCACCATCCGCCACATTGCTTGAGGAACCGCTTGTACGTCTTTGGAAGTTGAACCGAAGCCCGTGTTTCGATTTGTGTGATGTCGCAAAGCACATCGTCGTCCGGTGGCTCAACGCCAAGTGCAGCCAAACGTTTTGCGTAAGACGAGGAGAACATCATTTTTCTATAGGTTAAAGAATCCATGTAAGCCCTGGGTTTGGGGTCGGAGTCATTTGATTAAAATCTGGCGACTCGGGCCCGTGATGGCGAGTTGCTTGAAAAATCCTCGCTGACATTCTTCTATGGCCAAACCCTAGGAACATGAACTATAGAGATTCTCGCTCTTGACCTCGGTAAGTTCAACACCATGTGCTGCTTTTTTGACTCTGAAACTCGCAAACATCAGTTACTCAATGCTGCCACCGAGCGAACCTGCCCTACCACGCTCTTCAAAAAGCACAAAGTCGACTAAGTGCAACTTCGAATACTTTGAAGTCGCCACCAAGCTCGTCTTGGTGGATTTATGATCATGACCAGTCAAAGCATCGCTCAACACCAACCGATCTGGTTTGTTTCACCACCAAGCTTGACTTGGTGGATTGATGATCCAACCGCAGTGATTAGATCATCGTTCGACCGGGGAAAGCCCAGCCGTGACGCAAGTGCAGTGATGCGTTAAGCTGGTTTCGATCCCGCTTCGACTGAGGCGAGCTCGGTCGGGTTGGGTGGTGCGCAAGTCCGATACCGTTTTTCCTCGCTACCTGTCTTGACTACACATCAACCAGCGACTTCGGCAAGGCGCCTTATACGCTGGTTGCAAGCCTAGATACTGAGCCTCTGGCTAGCAGCTACTCAGGTGAGATTCACACTCACTCGTCTTCAACTATTTCCAGTTCGATTCGTGCATCGCTTGGTTCGCCGCTCCTGTGTCAGGTTACAACGTTCGGTGGATGATGCGGATTCTCGGAAAATTCAGCTTCGATTTCGGTAGGTGTAGGTTGATCGTTGGGGTCGGTCATCGTGTCTTTGCTTCGGGATCTGAGCAGGGCACGCAGTACCGACAAGACGACCGCAATACCCACGAAGACCAGAAACGTTTGGAAGCCATAGATCAACGGTCCGAGGGTCAAGTTAGCGCCATCAACAGTAAGTGCTTGCAAGCCGTCTTCTGTCATCTGGGCAGGATGTAGATCAGCCCATTCACGTCGTAGCCGCCATTTTTCGTGGATTTCTTGTGCGGAAAACTCGGTTGCAAGTATCGCAAAGCCAAAGATCGCAGCGAGTTTGCCAATGCGACGCAACCAGCGATTCTTGATGACGGTGAGCGCGACCAGGATTCCAGCACCGCACCAAACCGCAGCAGGATACATCGATGACAGCGAGTTGGTCCGTGAAGACTCCCAGATTTGGTCAAAGGTATCCATTTGAGTCTGCGATGCAATTCTGTCGGCGGACGGTGGCATTCACCACGCCCGCGCGATCGGTTATCCATACAGCAAATCACCGTCGCGGGCTGTGGTGGAATGCTTTGATACTCATCATGGCCTCCTTGGGTGAGGCAGTTTTTCCATTACAGTCGGAGCTGTAAAACATTCGTCAATGGAGCTTACACTCCAAAGCGAAATCTATCGCTGGCTAAAACTGTTTCACCCTCAACCCAAGAAGACACGCACGATGAAATTCTATCAAAATCAGCATCAATTCTACTGCGGAATCGACCTACACGCCAACAGTATGTACGCCTGCGTCGTCGATTCCCAAGGAGAAAAACGACTCCACGCGAACTTCCATACCCGCGATACCGCCACCTTCCTCGAAAAACTACTGCCCTTTCGCTCCAACCTCGTCATCGGATGCGAATCGACCTTCAACTGGTACTGGCTCTGCGACCTGTGCGAAGCTCAACGCATCCATTTTGTACTGGGCCACGCCCTCTATCTACGCGCTATCCATGCCGGCAAAGTCAAAAACGATGCGATCGATTCCGAAAAACTCGCCTACCTGCTTCGCGGTGGAAACTTTGCCGTCGCCTACGCTTATCCCGCCGCCTGGCGCAGCACTCGTGATCTGCTGCGGCGACGCATGCATCTGGTACGCCGCCGAGGCGAAACGCTCACGCAATTAACCCACCTGCATCATCAAGCCAACTTGCCACCGACCAAAAAGCTCCAGTATGCAAGTAACCGCGCCGGAGTCGCCGATGCCTTCACCGATCCCTCACTGCACTTCTCCGTCGAAACCGACCTAGGACTGCTTCACGACTACGATCAACACATCAAACGCCTGGAAGTCTTCCTCGAGCGGTCTGCCAAAGTTCACGACCCTAACAACTTCTTCTTGCTACAAACAATCCCCGGCGTTGGACGCATTATCGCGATGACGATCCTCTACGAGATCCACAACATCCGACGCTTTGGTGAAGTCGGGAAGTTCCTCTCCTATGCTCGGCTGGTTCGCGGTCAGCATACTTCAGCAGGCAAGAACTACGGTTCGCCCGGTCGCAAGATTGGCAACGCGTATCGCAAGTGGGCGTTCAGCGAAATCGTACCGCTGATCAAACGCCAGTCGCCAGAAGTGAAAGCCTTCTGCCAGCGAATCGAACGCAAGCACGGAGTGGCTCGAGCCAACTCGATCTTGGCCGTCAAGCTTGGTCGGGCCGTCTACTTTATGCTTAGACGTCGTCAAGTCTTCGACCTCAACCGCTTACTCAGCTAAAAATCAACGAAGCAGCTTTGTTTTACACACCACCTTAATGATAGGAACCTAACACACAAGAGAACTCGCTTCGCCAAGCTAGCCAGGCCGGCGAACTAAGCCACTAGGAAACAGAGCCGTTTTAAGAGAGCTGCGAAAGAACCCGTCGTTGTAGGCAGAGGCTCCCTGAGGAGCCGCCTGACCTGAAAGGCTTTCCTCGGACGCATGTTTCGAGCTTACGCGCATTGATTGGAGGCTTGGCGAAGCGTTTTACTTACAGAAGAGAACCAACCAGTAGAACTATCCAGAAGACTAGGAGTACTCCACCGAACTGAGGCAAACGTTGCACCTGAGCGACTAGCTGAACCCGAACTGGAACCGCGTCTGCGTGACTCGTAAAGAGCGTGCGTGGCCGGAAAGCCAACCCTATTGAATAGCAGCGAGCAGGTCAGAATGAGTTTCTATGCGGTCGGTCAATTGAAATGTGGTAAGCTCCTCGGAGCAGCCGCAGACCGACACCGAGCAATGCTTCACGGCGTTGTTTGGCAGAGCACCGGTAGATGTTTGAACGCAACCGCCTTGCTGGGAAGCACGTGTTCCGACTCGCTGCGGCGAGCGGGGCAGTTCAGCGACAAGGAAACGCGCAAGACAACCGCTAGCATCAGCTCGGCCCGCGAGTGGACTCCCCCCAGGAAAAGCCAAGCCAGTACCGTAGCCAAAGGGGTCGGGTGACAGAGTGCAAGCTCCGAGCTCGACAAAAGGGAACAAGAACAACCGTTTCGATCTGAGTGATAGAAAATTCGGAACTGATTCGAGTTGGTCCGTTCCCTTTCGCCTTCGCCCTTCACCAACGCAACTGTGAGTGAAGGGCGAAGGCGAAAGGGAACTCACGAAACCAAGCTACAAAAAAATGGCAACTTTTACCGTGTCTACCCGTACGTACTACTTGACTTCAAAGGCCATGTAGATGTTCGTCAATATGATCCTGTCGATCACGTGTCAGAATTCCCTGTTGCCTGTTTTGAGTCGTTTGAACGAAATACAGTCCGAAACATAATCAATCGTACGATGTAGACAACAAACAGAAGCCCCACTTCGCCAAATATCAAAAGCAGGTCAATGCGGATGTTCATGCTTGACGGCATCAACGACTCATACCAAGCCCACATCGGAATGAGTGCCCAAGGCAAATGGACTAGCCATCTGGCTTTTGGCCATGATGGGTGCCACGGATACAACAATGAAACCACCCACGTTGCAAGCATCATCCAAAACACGGCTTCGTACGACATTCATCGAGTCTCCCGGGAGCCACGGGCACTATAAGCACGTGTTGTTGCGTTCGATTGTACGCGACACCGGTTGCCCATGTTGCTTTGTTGACGAACGACCCGCATCACGGGGCGGCGGGAGTTTACGTTGATTTCAAAACCGGCTGGCCACCGCCGCTCCCGTGCATGCGATGGTTCGCCAACATCGCGGGCGGCTACGGTTGCCGATTGCGTTCAAGCATTCGTTGGAAGCGGGCACGTGCCAGATCCGGGAGATGCTCGTCCGTCATTTCCGTGAATATGTTCGGAAGTAAAGCCAGCTTAATGAAGTTTGCATTGACGGATTCAGGTAGTTCGGAATCCAGTAATTGCCAATCAGCAGCGGGCAACACAGCGAATCCGGCCGTATCGCTGCCATGAGTACACACCAACAGGCGGATTTCGTGGTTTGGCTGAAGTACGTCATTCAACGTGCGAATTGTGACATCTCGGTCGCCTTGATCATTCGTCAGTGGAACCGTCGTCTCCTTGTCGTCGCGGATGATCACAAGCGTATCGTCCTGCCATTCGGCGCGGATCGAGTCATCACCGAGGCAGTCAGCGCAGTATTGCGCGATCTCAGCATCATCTTCGCCCCAATCGACGGCAAAGAAGTGCGGGCAACTGTTGTCGAAGAATGCATCGTCGATGGCAGCTTCATCTCGGTCAATCAGCCATTGGCGAAGCGATTGTTCCATCGCAATCTCTTTGTTGGCGAACGGTGGCGATAAGCGAGTCGCCGGGTTTGGTATTGATGTAAAATTAGTCTGAGCTCGGCGACTTCGTTTCATCGCTTGGTTCTGCTCGCCTTCCATTCTAATAGATGTTACCGCCCCACGTCTCTAGATAGTCGAAGGAAAATGTAAACGATTGCGTTACCGCGACGGCTGCAATCGTGAACCCACCAGCGCGCCACCAATTGCCTCGATACCAGTTTTTTCCCGCGATTAATAGCAAGACACCAGCAAAGAAGAAAACAACCGGCGCACAGAGGAAAAAGACATCGAGGAGCAAGTAAGGAGTTGGGGCCTTAAAATCGATCGCAATAGAGTCTGAATCGAAGTTCGCGTAGATGCCAATTGGGATCGCCACCAAGATCAGCCCGCCGATCAAATAGCACAACGTCGCCGGTATCAGGCGGTAACGAAAACCTGTCCGTTTCGTTGCGAGCGTGCCCGATTTATCCGCGGCATCCGTCGTTTTGTTCGCGTCTTCCAATATCGGATTTGTCGATTCGTATGGATTCATATCGAGCAGAACGTTACGCATCAGCGGGCCGGCGCAAGATGCGTTGATTTCAAAACCGACCCGACCGCCGGCTCCGTTGCATGCGCTTGTTATGTGCCGTGATTTCACCACGGCTTCCACCATGGCTTCTTCTTTTCGTCTGCCCAACCGCCTGGTGGGGGCTCGAGTTTGGTCTTCAGAAACGAGAGGTACTTTGGATCCTGATCTTCGAAAATAACGTGGCCTTCCGCCATATAGGCCCGCGCTAACTCATCGGCCGCGCGCTCTTCGTTTCCGAGTTCGAGTTGGCATTGTCCAAGTCGGAGATGAAGGAATGGGTTGCCGATTGCGTCGGGGCAGTGCATGGCGAGGGACAAGTTATCGCGACAAGCGTTGTAGTCGCCGCCGAGAAAGTTGGCGTCGCCAATTGCAGCGAGCAGCCACGTTGCCGCGTCCCAATCGGTTTGAGGTTCGGGCAGCAGATCCCACGCGGCCCAGTATTTCGTGAGCGCGTCTGCATACCGCTCCGCCTCGGCAAGTGCATCACCGTCGGCGCTGAGTTTCTTGATTCGTTCGTGCGTTTCGTGGGGAAGTTCGGTCATGGTCTAGGGCACATAACGACCATGTTGACCGAGCCCCCGCCAACAAGGCTTCCATTTTGAAACGGACCGTCGGGGGCTTCGGTCCAACATTTTGTTCTGCCTTAACCGTCATCGCACTCGGTAGTCTCCGTAGCAAAGCAATCGCAAGATTGAACGAGGACGCAAATGCCAACTCGCCCATGTTAGTGGCGAATCACCATTCATGTCCTTTGCATCTTTGTGAGCACCAGCATCAAGTAGCATTTGAATCGTTTCTTCGGTTCCAAATGCGGCGGCTCGATGAAGCGGTGTTTCAGCCCGCGTCCTAATGTCACGCATGAAAGCTTCTGTGGCTACTGACGCTTCTGTGGCACAGTTCGGATTCGCGCCGTTTGCGAGCAGAATCTTGACGACAGGGTCATGGTTTCTTCGATCGGAAGTGCAAAGAGCCGAATGAAGCGGAGTCTCACCTGTTTCGACCATAGCTCTATTCACGTCCGCTCCTTGTTCAATGAGAAATTGACAAAGACGTGGGTGTCCATGGAACACAGCCCCATTCAAATCAAGATTATCGCCAAGGGTAGAAACAGTTTCGCCGTTGCGAATAAGAAATTTGATTGCCGTAACGTCACCGTAGTAGGCACACAATTGAATCAGAGCCACGCCTTCATCATTTAGTGTTTTGGCTGAGTTGCCAAGACTAACAAAGTCTACGACCAAATCGGTTTGCCCGTCCGAGATGTTTTCCAGCATGTTCTTCGCCATGGCTGTGTGTACTTTGTTAAAAGGCAGAACGTTAGCGTTGACCGAGCGGCGGCCAACTTGTTTTTTATTAATTCACGCGTTCTCCCGCCGCTTCGGTCGAACGCAAAGTTATCCACCGTGTTGAGAATCAGCAAACGTGAACCGGTTGCACTGCGAGTTCCCACGTCGGAATTGAATTGAGTCAATTGTAGCAGAACCTTTAATTCTATTGTCGATAGTTATGTCGCCGTGGAAATAGTATGTACCGGTCGTTTTGATCTCGTTCGCGTGTACATCGATAGATTTTCCCGAGTCAAGTTTGATGTTCATCCATTCCGGCGGATGAAGAGTGTTCGAGATAAGCTCAACATGGATTGAATTGTTCGACAATTTTGCGTCAACAATTATGAATCCGTCATCATCCCAAACAGATAGCTGCGTCACGGTGTCAAGCAATTGCTTTTTCAATTTCCCCGACGTTGCCGATTGAATGTATTCGATGGTTTGGTCACGGTCGTAGGAAAAGTTGACATTTTCGTAAAGAAGGAATTGAAGTGATGGGTAGCCGATCCCAATCGCAAGAGAGATCGCCAAAATTGCGATCATCAGTTGAGAAATCGAGAATCGCATTGCGGTGTGACCATAGGTGGATAACGGTAGCGATGACCGAGCCCCAATAAGAAAGGTTTGAATTATGAGTGATTCCAAGGAAGTGCCAAGCGACGTTGATGGGGCTTCGTGTCCATCGCGTTGTTATGCGGCTTACGTTGCAGGTTTGCAGCGAGCCGCACAAATTGCGAGATACTACGTAAAGCATCAGAATCTACCATGTGAATGGGAGCGAATGGACGATTTTCAAAAGTCGTTGCAGGTCACAGCGAAGAACATCGAAGACGAGATAAACGCAGAGGCAGAGCTTCCGCAATCTGAATCAAGTTTTAGAGAATCGTCCGCATAACGTCCGCGATGACCGAGGCCGCGTAAATTGACTCAACGCAAGTCATTAACGGCCGCTCGCGGCCTTCGCGTCGATCGCTTTGTTCGTCGATTGTACAAGTTCAGGTCAAACGCTTGTTGCTTCAGGTTGCTTTTTCTTTGGACTGTATCCAAAAATCGCTGCCCCTAATCCAGCCAAAATCCACCCACCGATTGTAATGCCGTATCCAACGAGGACAGGACGGTCAGAGATATTGCCAGAAGCCAATGATATCAGAATTAGATAAAGACCGCTCAGAAAAAGTAGCGTTCCTAACAGCTTCGTGATTGCAAGTATTGCTAGACGTAGCATTTGTTAGTTGCGATGGCTTGGAGGTTGAATGGGCGCAGCTATTCGAAAGCTGTTGATCGTAAGTGGGGCCAATGGAGGTTTTCGCTTCATGTTCTTCCCGACGAACGCTAGGGTTCAGCGAGCCCGAGCAGTTGACTCAACGCAAGTCAAAACGGCTGATCGAGGGCTTCGTCTGCAACCCTTTGTTCTGTGTTGCGGGCACGGTCGAGTTTGGTCGCATTGTGGGCTGTCCAGGAACAACCATCATGGATATTACAAAAAGCGAGAGTAAACCAACGATAAGTCCAGAAGAACCTAGAAGGTACCGATTCAACTTCAGGCAGTGAATCGATGCGCCAAACACAGATCCAAACAGTCCAAGTAAAACTGTCGCCTTCAGAAAGCGAGGATCCGTTCGATCAAATTGGACAATTAGAGTTGCTGCAAGGAAAGCGAGTACGACAGCGCCAATGCAAGCTCCCATCACCGTACGTCCGCGAGTCGAGGCCAAAACTACCGCGGACAGGAATGCCGGAATTGTTGCCAAGAAACCATAGTCATTTCCAAGCCAAAGTGAACCCGCACAAATAACAGCCACAAGCGTGGTCAGTGCAAGCAAGTGAGCGATCGTCCATTTGGCGGCTGATGGTTTTTCGTTACGCAAGAAGTGTCCTCTTCCTTCACACAGAACATCCACGATCACCCAGCGGGCCAAGGGAGATGTGATTCTAAAAAGTGCACCACATGCCCGCTTGGGTGCATCGATTGGTTCGTGTCTACTGTGATGCGGATTGCAGTCTGACGGTGGGGCTGTCAACATGATAACACGAAGGTGAAGACGCATTAAATGGGCTTTCTGAACTAAAGCCTGCATAATAGCTCAGTGTACCAGTCAAAGATATTCGGTCACGATAAACTACTTTTTCTGGGAAAGTGCCACCGTCTTCAAGTAAATTGACGTAAACCGATTGTGCGTCATTGGTGTAGATGTAGTTAGCTGCTTTTCCTGGGCCCATGTAAACACCAGCTAGAGTAATTTCTTTTCCAACGTACGCCTTCAGGTCGGTCTTCATCCCCGCCCAAACAGTTTCATCCTCGGCGATCGAGACCGTGAAAATTCGACCATCATCGAGTTTATAGTCGAAGGCCGTACCATTCCATTTATGAACAGCGTCTGGTTTGCCAAGTCTGCTAACCAATTGATCAGCTAATTTAGGATTGAGTTGTGAAAGAGCTTCTTGGCCACTCGAATGCGACGCCGATAAGAAGTATGAGCTAAACGTAATAATCGTCAAAAGTAAAATCTGTCGCAACATTTAGCCAGCGCCTTCGACACGAACGACTAGGTTAACCGGGTTGCCGCCAGTCAACTTGCCATGTGTGAAACCGTGCACGGCAACTCCGGTTCAACCTTTTGTTAGCACGCCTTTGCCGAGTACTGCTTCAAGCGCAACTGCGATTGACGTCAGCTTTCGAAAGTGTGATCAAGCGTCAGAGTACCGTACGGGCGAACAATTCTCAACCGCATGTTCCACGGTTTGCCGACCAAATACGATTGGGCTCAACAATTTCAGGGTTCGCCCTGGAGTCCAGTGTCAGGCGGCAAAGAACGCTTGCGATTGCTCTCGACTCCTCAGAACGCAGGACTTGTTCTGTGGTTCAGCCAGATACGACTTCAAATCCCGCTTGCGAAATCACTCACAGCGGCCACACCTTTCCAGAGCCGCCCCGTCACGCGCAACTGTTCCGTGTGGATCCGTGTCTTCCGTGGTTTCAAAGTGCGATTCATACCCGTCGGTTCACAACGACCGCCAGCCAAGAAGCAAATGCATCAACCACGAACGCGTTCTGTCTTCAAGTGCTAACGACACGCATCAGCGGGCCGGCGCGAAACGCGTTGATTTCAAAACCGGCCCGACCGCCGGCTCCGTTGCATGCGATTGTTATTTGCGGTTTTGCGGACGAAAAAGGTAGCGGAACCGTTGTTTTAAGGGAGGATCGTAACTCGCCAATTCAACGAATTGCGATGCCGCGGCAATTACTCCCGCTTCATCCTCTGGTTTCGGGTCAAGGTTTCCAGGCACGACAATCAGACCCGTGTATTGTAGCTCGGTGGATGCGACCACACGCAGTGCAGGGTTTGCATCGCCGCCAGCGTATCCGTGGAAGTCAACAATCATTTCAAGATCAACGTGGAAACGATCGTCGCCGAGGTAGTTCAGCGTCAGTGAAGTCGACGATGCGTTGTCATGTTCGGTGATATAAAATGACGCTTCAGCCTGGGAACCGTCAGGTAACACGATTCTGTATTCGGCAAGTGCGCGAAAGTCGCGTTTGGTCAATTGAAGCCACTCGACCATCGCATTGCAGCGAAATTTATCTTTGCCGTAGACGATCGGCGCGAAGTCAACGGTGATTGACCAGTAAGCGTCACGCGCAACGCCAGTATGCTGGTTCTCGAAAATGTGGCAGTAAATCTCGCCGCCATTCGGCTTCAATAGATGTGCGGGAAAGACCACGTGAGAATCCTGTCTGGTGCAAATAACGACCGCGTTGACCGGGCCGCGGCGGGTAAAGTATCCATTGCAAAGCCGCCCGATCCGCGGCTCCGTGTCCAACGCTTTGTTCTGCCATTTTTACGCTGTGGCGGCGATTGCCGATACGGCGTCGATTATCGCAATTGCATCGCAAGCATAAAGATCAGCACCGCCAAACGGATTCAATTCCAATAGGCGAAGTTGATCATTGCATTCGCAAACATCGAGAACATAGACAATTTCCGGGGCTGGAATCGCAGATGCGACCGTTGACGCAAATACCGCCGCCGCCGAATCCAATGGAGCAGCAAGTGGTTTGCGAGTTTGTGGATCATAAGCAGAGCCAGCGACGACCGAACGGTTCACGATTACGAAGCGCCATTCGTGGCCGATTTTCTGGATGGGGGCAGCAATCACAGGTATCGAATCATCATCGTAATAGAAGCCATGATCGAGTTTGGCCAGGGTCAGCGAACCGACATCGACAACCCGACCACTGAAAGGTTTAAGCGGGCTGTCAGGGCGCACGAAAATGCGATCAGTCGCGCCAAGTTGAGCTGCGATCGCTGAGGCGTCAGCGACCAGTTCATTGGCGGCGCAGATGTGCCAATCCCTGTGGACGAGCCATTGTCGGGCAGATTCATACCATGATGAGCAACGAAATCCGTCAACAGGGCAAAATGATCCCGGAGTCCATTTAAGCTCGTTGGTGATTCGAGAAGCATTGCCGAGCGAGCCATGAAACACGACCGATGAATTCGGTACTCGCGATGGCACGCCGTCCGACCACCAAGCGTCTGACCAATCAACGAGACGATGCCCGCGATCACGAATTGCGTTTCGGATCGGAACATGTGTTTCAGGAAAGATGTCGGGCTCAAGGACCCACGTAACGTCAGACATGTATTCTTGTGGCAGAACGCCAAAGGTAACCCGGCGGCGGCCGAGTGATTTTGATTTTAGAATCCGCCCGAACCGCCGCTCGGGTTGACCGCCTTGTTATGCGTCTCGTGGTTTTTTGACGCAACGATGCCTTATTTGTAGTAATAGTACCAATTGCCTTGGTAATTCTTATCGAAGTTTTGCTTCGAATCAAAACGGACTGTGAACTCGCGCTCGACCAAATAGCCAAAGTCATCGTTTGGTTTGAGAATATCAAAGTACATCCGGGCGTAGGCCTCCTTTTTGCCCATCGCCTCGTGTGATTTTGCCTGCTCGTCGGTGTAGAACATGAATGTGACATGACCAAAGCACCGAGAAATCACCCATAGATCAGGATTTGCAATTCGATTCTTCAATGACTCGATGTCATGTTCGGATAACTTGCCGTCAGCTTCTTCCTTTGCGATTGGCGCGAAGGCTGAGAAAACTACGAAAATGCGGGCGACATCGAATCCATGCGATGGTTGCCGGTTAATGATCTCCAAAAACTTTGCAGCAATTGCGGACTGTTTCCGTTGGTCGAAATTGTATCCGTCACGAAACGACTGGGCGTCTTGATGATGCTCGAGAATCACTTGCAGTCGAGGTGCGTGAAGGTCGTTTGCACCGTCGTAAATCACGTTCAAAACGGTGACATGCCAAGTCGTTGAAATCCAAGCCGCGAGCTCATCGAACGGTGGTGCGAGTTGAGCCTTGCCCTGCTTGATGCGCTTTGTAGCTCGGTATTCTGGGTCGTCTGAGGTGATCAGCGATGCTCTCCTGACGCATAACGCCACCGATAACCCAGCGGCGGCCAAAAAAATGTTGATTTCAGGAAACGCCCGATCCGCCGCTTGGGTTCATCGGATTGATACTCATCATGGCCTCCTTGGGTGAGGCAGTTTTTCCATTACAGTCGGAGCTGTAAAACATTCGTCAATGGAGCTTACACTCCAATGCGAAATCTATCGCTGGCTAAAACTGTTTCACCCTCAACCCAAGAAGACACGCACGATGAAATTCTATCAAAATCAGCATCAATTCTACTGCGGAATCGACCTACACGCCAACAGTATGTACGCCTGCGTCGTCGATTCCCAAGGAGAAAAACGACTCCACGCGAACTTCCATACCCGCGATACCGCCACCTTCCTCGAAAAACTACTGCCCTTTCGCTCCAACCTCGTCATCGGATGCGAATCGACCTTCAACTGGTACTGGCTCTGCGACCTGTGCGAAGCTCAACGCATCCATTTTGTACTGGGCCACGCCCTCTATCTACGCGCTATCCATGCCGGCAAAGTCAAAAACGATGCGATCGATTCCGAAAAACTCGCCTACCTGCTTCGCGGTGGAAACTTTGCCGTCGCCTACGCTTATCCCGCCGCCTGGCGCAGCACTCGTGATCTGCTGCGGCGACGCATGCATCTGGTACGCCGCCGAGGCGAAACGCTCACGCACTTAACCCACCTGCATCATCAAGCCAACTTGCCACCGACCAAAAAGCTCCAGTATGCAAGTAACCGCGCCGGAGTCGCCGATGCCTTCACCGATCCCTCACTGCACTTCTCCGTCGAAACCGACCTAGGACTGCTTCACGACTACGATCAACACATCAAACGCCTGGAAGTCTTCCTCGAGCGGTCTGCCAAAGTTCACGACCCTAACAACTTCTTCTTGCTACAGACGATCCCCGGCGTTGGACGCATTATCGCGATGACGATCCTCTACGAGATCCACAACATCCGACGCTTTGGTGAAGTCGGTCAATTCCTCTCCTATGCTCGGCTGGTTCGCGGTCAGCATACGTCGGCAGGCAAGAACTACGGTTCGCCCGGTCGCAAGATTGGCAACGCATATCTCAAATGGGCGTTCAGCGAAATCGTACCACTGATCAAACGCCAGTCGCCAGAAGTGAAAGCCTTCTGCCAGCGAATCGAACGCAAGCACGGAGTGGCTCGAGCCAACTCGATCTTGGCCGTCAAGCTTGGTCGGGCCGTCTACTTTATGCTTAGACGTCGTCAAGTCTTCGACCTCAACCGCTTACTCAGCTAAAAATCGACGAAGCAGCTTTGTTTTACACACCACCTTAATTATAGGAACCTAACACACAAGAGAACTCGCTTCGCCAAGCTAGCCAGGCCGGCGAACTAAGCCACTAGGAAACAGAGCCGTTTTAAGAGAGCTGCGAAAGAACCCGTCGTTGTAGGCAGAGGCTCCCTGAGGAGCCGCCTGACCTGAAAGGCTTTCCTCGGACGCATGTTTCGAGCTTACGCGCATTGATTGGAGGCTTGGCGAAGCGTTTTGCTTACAGAAGAGAACCAACCAGTAGAACCATCCAGAAGACCAGGAGTACTCCACCGAACTGAGGCAAATGTTGCACCTGAGCGACTAGCTGAACCCGAACTGGAACCGCGTCTGCGTGACTCATAAAGAGCGCGCGTGGCCGGAAAGCCAACCCTATTGAATAGCAGCGAGCAGGTCAGAATGAGTTTCTATGCGGTCGGTCAATTGAAATGTGGTAAGCTCCTCGGAGCAGCCGCAGACCGACACCGAGCAATGCTTCACAGCGTTGTTTGGCAGAGCACCGGTAGATGTTTGAACGCAACCGCCTTGCTGGGAAGCACGTGGTCCGACTCGCTCCGGCGAGCGGGCAGTTCAGCGACAAGGAAACGCGCAAGACAACCGCTAGCATCAGCTCGGCCCGCGAGTGGCCTCCCCCCAGGAAAAGCCAAGCCAGTACCGTAGCCAAAGGGGTCGGGTGACAGAGTGCAAGCTCCGAGCTCGACAAAAGGGAACAAGAACAACCGTTTCGATCTGAGTGATAGAAAATTCGGAATTGATTCGAGTTGGTCCGTTCCCTTTCGCCTTCGCCCTTCACCAACGCAACTGTGAGTGAAGGGCGAAGGCGAAAGGGAACTCACGAAACCAAGCTACAAAAAAATGGCAAACTTTTACCGTGTCTACCCGTACGTACTACTTGACTCCAAAGGCCATGTAGATGTTCGTCGCGTTTTCCGGGAATGCAAGCAGCCATTATACTGCGTTGCCACAACCCTTGCAGCGTTGTCCACTGGGTCCCGACCAGACGCGATATGTTCCGCAGGAAGTACAGCGAACTTCTGGTTTGAGTTGGGATCTGCAAGTTTCGCAACGATGTTCGTATCGCGTTTTCTTGGAGTTCTTGGCGAGTCGCGCCAAGCAGATCGGACAAACCCCAGATTTCTTTCGATTCGCGTGTTTCTTCGGACGATGTGGCAACAAGTCTTTGTCATCAAGTGCGTCATCAAGTGAGTTTCTTCGCAATCGCCGAGATGACTGCCGCTTCGTGAAAACGGTGGGCCGCTCCCCCTGCTCTTGTCGCTTGTGCCGGTTGGTGATGAGATTGGCCATGCTCTATTGTGAATGTCAGAGCGACGAACGACAGCGGTAACGGGGCCGCCGCCAAAGAACTATGATTTCAAAACCCGCGTCATCGGCGGCTCCCGTTCACCGCATGGTTATTTGGAATCTTCAATTCGAGTCAGCCACTGCGAGGCTACCGCCTCCACCCAATCGCGAAATACGGCGATGCCATCGATCGTGTACAGGGTGTATTCGGGGCAGCCGTCAAATGGTGTGACGAAGTCAAATGAATGATCTGGCGCAAACAGAATTACATTTCCAGTGGTTCGGTGACAAAAAGTCGTATTGCCATTTGCCTCGCGGGCAATCGAATGAAACTCGGTCGGTCGAATTGGCAAACTGACCCCCGCGTCCTCGAACGCCCACATATAGTCATCGAGAATGGACGCGTCACACACCGCCTCGCGTTCAGTCAGGACGTCATTGTGGTTGAGAAGCCAAGTATCTTCCGGTTCGTTGAATCGTTCCACAATGCCACCGAAGCATTTCAGTAGCTCATTGTGATCTTCATGGATATCGTTCACACCGTTTGGTGTTGGGGGAAAGCACAGCCAGCCGATTCGATAGCCGTCGGTACCATTCCACGCAAGCAAGTAGTGTGCAGCGTCATTGATGGAGACAGGCGTTACATCCGCACTCGCCAGCAATCGCGAGAGGGCGGGAAATCGTGAATTCAGTGTGTGAGAAAGTCGCAGACCGCGATATTGGTCCGAAACGCTGACGTTCGAGCCAGCATCAACGAACCAGGGGACAGCCTCAGCAAACGCCTCCCAGTCTGTCATGCGACTTCTTCCAAATAACGCCACACGTCACCGAGTCGCGGCAAGGTGAAGTTCCATTCCAAAAAAGCACCATCCGCGACTTCGGTGCACGTGATTGTTATCCGCTACTATATGCACCAAAGGCCGTAGGCGCGATCGACCGCATGTCGTCCAGCGTCGATTTGGGAAAGGCACTGTCGGCAGTATACCATATCCGCATACCCTGGAAGTTCTCCTATTATGGAACTGCAAACAGTACATGTCTTTCCCTGCCAGTCATGCAGAAAGTCGTTGTTCGAGATTTGCGCAGCGAGACCTCGAAGATCATTTTCGAGTTGATCTACGGCAGCAAGCATCGTCGAATTGCCTTTCCAGAATTCGTTGGTGATTGACCGAATCTTGTTTAAGTGGTCGATCGCATTGAGTAATAGGCCCGCACGTGCTTCGGTAGCTACAAGTGTCATTCGCTTAGCGATTGATAGCACGGCATCATCGGCAGCAGAAACCGCAAATGTTGGCGCCGTACCTGGGTGGTTCAAATCAAGCATGGTTTTTAGCGGATAACGACCAAAATCACGCGGTTGCGGCCGAGTGACTTACCATCAGGAAACGCGTGACCCGCAACTCGCGTGCATTTTTTTGTTATCCGCGATTCTTCGACCGTCCTGAGAAAAGTATTTTGGCATGTTGCACGGTGGACCTCCGCCCAGGAATCCGTCTCCAGTTAGGATTATCATACCGATTCCGCCCGGATGAGAAATCTCAACGCCGTACGGAATGGGAATTGTAGCAGTCAGAGATTCGCAAGAAAGGCACCGTGGGCGGGCAGTACGATTTCGGAGCCATTCGACGGCAGCGTCGCGTCTATCATTTTCAACGCCATGATCTTCAACCGAAGTTACACCAAGCAAAAGAAGATTCGACGTGTTGGCGATAATGTCCGTTTCGGCCCAAAGCTTTTCGATCTCTACAAAAGAATCACAACGCCCGCACCAAGCATATTCGATGCCCATTCGCATCTGGTGATTTGCAGGCAATTGGTATCGATAGTCGATCCATGGATCAAAGGTCGCGAGAACATGATTGTTTCCAGGACGTTTAACTTTGAGCATCATGGTACTTGACGCGGATAACGGTAGCGATGACCGAGCCCCAATAAGAAAGGTTTGAATTATGAGTGATTCCAAGGAAGTGCCAAGCGACGTTGATGGGGCTTCGTGTCCATCGCGTTGTTATGCGGCTTACGTTGCAGGTTTGCAGCGAGCCGCACAAATTGCGAGATACTACGTAAAGCATCAGAATCTACCATGTGAATGGGAGCGAATGGACGATTTTCAAAAGTCGTTGCAGGTCACAGCGAAGAACATCGAAGACGAGATAAACGCAGAGGCAGAGCTTCCGCAATCTGAATCAAGTTTTAGAGAATCGTCCGCATAACGCCTAAAATCACCCGGTTGCCGCCAAGAGATTTTGATTTCAGAAAACGCCCGATCGGCAACTCGGGTGCATTTTTTGGTTCGTCCGTTGTTTTTCAGCCAGACGATTTGAAGCGAAACGAGATTGGTGCCTACGTAGCCCGTAGGCGTTTGAATATGGCTATCACGTGCTTTGAACCGCCTTTGACCTTCGAGATGTCAAAGACACTAACGAGCTCCCAGCCGTCACGACCAAGAGCATTGAGAATTTCGTTCATTTCGTTAGTGTCAAAAGTAGTCCCCGAAAAGAAGCCGAAGTCGGTGTCGAACCGTTCAGTGCGATACTCCCATTGGATTGTATTCAACATATTCCCGTGTCATTTGGTAGTTCAGTGAGCGCAGGCTAGATTTCCGGAAAGGACGAACAAGTAGTATAAAGTCTCCTGCATATAATTTCGCAGGAGTCTGTATATCGTGCACGCATCGGCTCGCAAAGTCAACTAGTCGCTGCATTTCTGTAACTTGATGAGGGAATTTCCCAGAATATGCAGCCCCCTTGAAAAGTGATATGCTGCCACGATATGCAGGGCACTGTGTTTTCCAGAATATGCAGGGCACTGCCTTTGCCGGAATATACAGAATGATGAGCCCGCCAAAGCACTCTAATTGTCCAATTTGTTATGACTACAAACAACCGCTCTCCGCTTCCTCTTACGCCCCATGATGAGTCTCCGTAGAACTGCCAGTCGCCATCGTAGTCGTGGTAAACCCGAAGGATCGGCGATCCATTGAGCACATGCTGGGTCGTGAAACATGCAATGCTAGGTTCGTCGTAGAAGCGCCAATGCATTTTTATTCGAGCGAATAGCGTTGCCAATCACGTCGCGGCGGGCGATTGGCCGCGGTTCAAACCGCACGTTTTCCGCCGCTGACGTGCATTGGATTGTTATCTGGCCGTTTTCATTTCAGCGAATACACGTTTTGCTTCGACTTGATCGAGACGAATCAATCCGAATTCCTCAATGATCGGTTCTGGCACATCGTACATCGCTTTGCTTCCAATTTGCATGCAAGTTCGAAAAAGATCTGCCAAATCTGAATTCTCTGGAATCAAATATCCAATCGAGTTCCAAGTGAAGAGGTGCCATTCCCCGGTCGCGAACGTTATCCAGAATGAATTGCCAGCGTCAGGCCTCATGGCTCCATCCTGTGTGGAGACTGTGATCTGATGACGACCGTTCACTCCACATTTAATACCGTCGGGCATCAATGCATTGCGAATGTCAACGTATGGGGTGATGTCGAAATCCATATCCAGATAACGTCAGACATCACGGGGCACGGAAAGTTGATTTTCCATTGCGAGAAACGCTGCAGGCCGTGCTCCCACGCATGTCATTGTTCTGCTTTCATTGTGGGCGAGTCGAGGCTAGGAGCCGGAGTGTGGAAATAGCGGTTTGCAATCCGACCGATTCCAAACGATGAAAGTCCTACCAGCGGAGCAGTAACTATCGTGAATACGATTGGGATAAGCAAGTATGCTTCTGTTGCATGTGGGTCTGCGTTTGGCCGAGCGATACTGTACATGAAATACATCATGAATAGTAAGTCCGTAATGATGGCGGTTGCGATGACCGCGAGTGCGAGAGTCGATACAAATCGTGCGATGACGAACGAAACGACACCGACAACAAGAGCGATAAGCAGCATCCAAAGTAGCACGTAGATCGGATTTTGACCGCCGCCATCCGACGAGACGAAAAACGTGGTCGCGAGAACTCCAGCACCGGCGATCATCAGGTCTCGTTTTGTTGCAGCTTGCAGTTTCAATTCCAGATCAATTCCGTGGCAGAACGACCACCATCACCGAGCCCGAACCAAGTTACTGTCCATCAGGAAAACCATGCAAGTCGGGCTTCGGTGCATGGTTTTGTTCTGCATGGTCTTTGAACTCCGTAAAGTTTCCGTCCCGATAGACAAAAAGCTTATTCGTTAACGTATACGAACCGTTCTTCAACGTTTCGTCAACCATTTTTTGCATTTTGTTTATGCCAGTTGCGTTCCGAGTTCCCGTAACAAGCAGCAAGTCACGGCTCGGAATCGCAACCACGATCTCTCCGTCGACGTCAATCTGACGATCGTTCCAAATTGAGTCAAGTAGCAACAAGCTGGCTTCATAGTCCCCGCCCGCAGTAATCATGTAAAGCTCATTTGTTCCATGACGCTCAATGTTCGGTAGAATCCGCTTTAGATTTTCGCATGCAAGGTCCCGTAATTCTCTACGATCGATTTTCGCCGTTTCTAAATCTTGTGGTGTCAAATAGCGAATACTCGCAGGAGAATCTTGGGCGTAAACGATTACCAAATCTTCAGAAAAAGTCTCGTAGACCTTCTCTGCTGGCGTTTGCGATCCTCGCGTGGCCAAAGATTCTCGAACCTCGTTAAGCCAAGGCCGATCTTTTATTACCGGGACGATTCTTTCTCGATCTACGACATCGTATTTGTTTGTCGCAGTTTCGATAAACGATTCAAGAAAGCGTTCAACAATTTCATCTCTCCCGGCTGGGTTCTGACGATAGGTATTGTACGCATTGTCAAGAAACGATGTGAATGACCATCCTTCATTCCCAACGACTCGGATCTGTAACTCCTCGACTATTGTTGCGTTCAGTCCAGGTTTGAATTCTTTCAATGCTTCCGCATAGAAGTGCGTGAATTCCGCCGGGGTCATAGTGTTCGGCTTTGAGCATCCAGAATGAATTCCGAGCGCCGTGAGCAGCAGTGAGAATAAACGCTTCATAATTCTGCAGAACGCTACGGTTAACCGGGCCGCGGCCAACCAACGTTGATTCCAGAAACCGCGCGGCCCGCGGCTCCGGTTGAACCGATTATTATTCAGCGATGCTGCTTTTTGGCCCCGCGTCCTTATCACTTCGGGTCGCACCTCCTTTGAGGTAAGCAAGGCCAATCAAACCCACAAACAGGACGCTGCAGATGATGCTAAATAGATCACCACACATCGCGTACACCGTTCTCACCCCGTGCGACGGGACACCAACAAACGAAAGTCTCGGCGTGTTTGAATAGTAATCGTGGTACGCTAACATTCGGCCATAGGGGTCGGTTGCGATTGACAGGCCCTGCATAGTCGGCCGCACCAAGGAGCAGCCATTTTCAACGGCCCGAAATCTCGCCGAAGCCGCATGAAAAAACCTGATCCCCCGCCAATCAGAAGAGGGAACGAATAGGATGTCCACACCACGCCTTCCTGCTTGCTGTATGAACGACGAGAAATCCCCGTCATAACAAATGACGTGGCCAGTCCGAATGCCGTTTATGTCTGCGGTTGCGAGCTCTCCATCCCCCTGCTTTGTGCCTGCCTCAAGGAAGGCGACTGTATTCGATTTCAAATAGTCAACAATGATTTCTCCGCTCGGCTCGATGCCGATGGTTTTGTTTTCGTTCAGACTCAGGGTCGAGCAGGAGAGAAATGACATGAAAAGAAAGACCTGATTTTCCTTAGCGAATGCTTTCCCGAGTTTGATCAGTTCATCCTCATAAGAAAGTGGTATAGCGGCATTCGCTTCCGCCCATGCGATTACCTTGGCATCCGCCGCCACGGCCTTCTTGCTCGCAGCGAAAAGCTCCCTGACGATTTCGGGATCAAAGTTGTCCAGACTATCCAGGCGATTCCTCTGAAGATTGATCATGGCCACTTGCACGGTCTCCGGCTGGCTCTTCGCAAACGCTAAGCGCGTGTCGCCATAGACTACGGTAAGTATGAGCGCCGAGAGAAAGATACCGCCTTCTCTTTTGGCCAACGTCCACTCGAATCCTGATTCCCAGATTCGGTTAAGTGTTCCTGCAAACCAGTAAATGAGGAAGACAAGACCGCCCATCCCAGTGATGGAGACGATTTGAATCAGTGACAAATTGTCGATCTGAGAATGGGCAAGGCTCGGAAGGTATGCGGCCAGGAAGAAATGGATCGTTACCATCAACAGCGGCCAGAGAAACGTGGACGTATAACCGTCGAGCCTCCAGTAGAGGAGCCTGTCAACAACGAACGGGAGAACCCAGATTCCGCCAACAAATAAACAAGCAACGTAAAACAATAGCCCGCTGACAGCTAACAATCCGTCATACATGAAGACATGGCAGGCTGACATCCCAACCCAGAGCGTCACGATTGCGAGCGACGGACGAGAGTTGGTCCTGTGGAAGCGAATCAAAAACACGAATGCAAACCACGAGAACATTGGAATGGTCACACTACCGTGTGAGAACAGGAATAGGACCAATCCGAGGATGAGCCATAGATGTGAGCGGCTAAACAAGGCTCTGATTCGGTTCATGTGGATTGTGTCTATGGTCAAGTGCTGGGTAAAGAATCTATGTAAGTCCTGGGTTTGGGGTGGGAGTCATTTGATTAAAATCTGGCGACTCGGGCCCGTGATGGCGAGTTGCTCGAAACATCCTCGCTCACATTCTTCCAACCCCAAACCCTAGGAACATTCACCATGAAAATTCTCGCTCTAGACCTCGGTAAGTTCAACACCATGTGCTGCTTTTTTGACTCCGAAACTCGGAAACATCAGTTTCTCAACGCTGCCACCGAGCGAACTTACCTTACCACGCTATTCAAAAAGCACAAAGTCGAATTAAGTGCAACTTCGAATGCTTTGAAGTCACCACCAAGCTCGTCTTGGTGGATTTATGATCATGACCAGTCAAAGCTTTGCTCAGCACCAACCGATCCGGTTTGTTTCACCACCAAGCTTGACTTGGTGGATTGATGATCCAACCGAAGTGATTGGATCATCGTTCGACCGGGGCAAGCTCAGTCGTGCCGCAAGTGCAGTGATGCGTTAAGCTGGTTACGATCAACTTTCGACCGAGGCGAGCTCAGTCGGGTTGGTGACGCGCAAGTCGATACGCTGTTTGTTGCTATGGTTCTTCAGGCCAATCCGCTCATCTCACAATACAGTGCATATTTAACACGCAAGTGTCGACCTGGCACGATCTAGAACTTACGCAACTCGATGCCGTCACCAAGCAAGTTGACATCGACGAACGAATTAACCTTGCCTGCCCTTTAAACCATTAGCCTTTTTAAGTGACCAAGTTACTAACCACTTCACCGGAGCCCGTTTAGCCGAGCACAACGATCGAAACCAAGGACAAGACCAATCCAATCGACTCAGCACCGTTAAAAGTTGACTGAGGGAAAGCGACCTGGAACGCCCAGGTACACCAGAGTGAGGAGTGTTCGCACCTCGAATAGTCGCCTAATCAGCCATCCTTGCTAAAGATCGTTAGAGCTTACGTTAAGCCTGCACTTTCGAATCTCGCCAACAAAGGCATCTACCGGGAAGCACTATTATGTAAAACACGAAACGTCAAAAAACAGTGGCGCCCGCCACTTGCAAACCCAGGACTTCATAGTCGACCGCCGTCACCGGGCGGCGAGAGTAAAACTAACCATCAGGAAACGCCCTGACGCCGCTCCGGTGCACGGCATAGTTATCACGTGATTCATTTTCCGTTGACGTTGCGATGTATTCTTCGATTGTACATCCATCGGAAGAAGTGGGTCAAACAAAATGTCTCCACAATGGGCACAGCGATGAATCCAATTAAGTCGTCATATTGTCCGAGCAATGGAATCTTGTCGATTACCTCGCGACAGAAAAAGTAGGGTGCGAGCAGAACAGTCGCAACGCGTCCAGCAAACCGCCAGAACGGTGATGGTTGCGTTCCCTCCCAGCCTGCATTTGCGAAGCCGAAAATAAACAAGACTACGTTTACGAAAGCAAGCAGTCCAAGAAGAATAAAGAACGTTTTTAGAAACGGAAATTGTGAGGCAACAGATTCGCTTTCCGAGATGGCAGGTTTCCGGAATGGATTTGGTTTTGTCATACAGCAAGCGTGATAACGACGGCGATCACCCAGTCGCCGCCAAAAAACTATGTTTCAAAATCGCGGCCGACCGGCGACTTGGGTGCATCGCTTTGTTCTGCGGCATTCGAAGGTTCGATCGCGTTGTCCGGTTGTGGCCAGTATCGTTTGCGAAGCGACTCATGAACCCTGCACAAACTCCACGGCCGTACTTCATGGGAGCTGCTCGCCCGGCCACCGCGCTGAAGGGCAACGGTCATGTCACCGACAAAAAATGAATCATCATTGAATGTAAGGGGCGGAAGAATACTGACAAGCCGTTCTGCATCATTGTCGCGATTGTTTTCCGTAGTCCAAGCGAAGTGAGCTGCGACTTTATCCCGAAATGCAACAACCTCTGGGATAATGCTATTTGCGTAATCCTTCGGTAGTGGTCGATTTGCATCGAGCTTGCGGGCGATGGCACCAACGGTTTTCACATATTGGCATGCTGATATGGCGTACCAATGAAATCCGCAGGTAAGTAGTGTTTTTGGGATCTGATTGAAAGCTGGGAAGTTCCCACTGCCGAAGAATCGAACATTGCCATTTGGGTTCACTTTAACGCAGGTACAGTGTGAACAGATCCCCAAACTCTTCGACAAACGGTTGATTCTGTTCTCGGAGAAGGGTACGCGCGCCACGAAACTCGATTACCTTTGCGACTGTCAATTCAACCATACCCTCGTTAATCGGCGGCGAAAAAACTACGCTGTCCTCTTTGATTTGCCATTTACCTTGGTGGCGAGAAACTGGGCCCGCGCAACCATGGTGTGTCGCAATGAAGTCTCCGCTTTCGTCCAAATACAAATCTAAGTTGTCCCCCATCCCATCACCTTCATAGTAATGCTTAGCCAAGTCTCGCATCGAATACCGGCTATGTTCTTTTTCCTCACTCGCGTTTATTTGTGCGGCAACATTATTTGTCTTGGCGGAAGGGCTGCATCCCATGGCAAATGCAATGCACAGGCAAAAAATTGACTTTCGCATCGTCACGATCCTTCTTTCGACGAACGGCCGCGTTAACCGAGCCGCGGCAGGCGATTATCAGTTTCGAAACCGCCCGGCTACCGCGGCTTCGTGTTCAACGCATTGTTATCTGCCGACATGTTTGACCGCTTCGGATCTAGTAGTGATTGACTATTCCAGCGTTGCCAAAGCAAATAATGTACTCCAAACGTCAGAGGCAAGCCCAGGATATTTGCCGAGATCGAAAATCCGTCTTCACCACCCATTACCAGCCAGCCAAAGATTCCGAATGAAAAATCGTGATGGAACCCCCAAATCGGTTGAACCCAAAGGAGATGAGAGGCGATTGTCATACGCCAAACAATCTGAGGTTTGCATACCAACAGAATGACTGTCGAGGAAATTATCGCTGACGACATTGCCGCCATTTGACGAAACCAAAATCCGAAACGAACAAACTTGTCATACGAGCTGCCTGAAGATTCAGGAAAGAATGGAAAACCCGTGCCGATCATGGCCGCAAGTACAGCCGCAGTTAGCGGAAAAACGACAGTTCGCCACTTTGATGGCATACGCGGATTCTGTTTAGGCAGATAACGGTGGCGATCAGCGGGCGGAAATGGCGAGAGTGATCTTGATTTCATAAACTAATCGGAACGTCATTTCCGCTCCGTTGCATCGATTGGTTACCCCATTTCTACCGCTGCCAATCAGTTCGTTAAAGGTTCGGTATCTAGTAGTTTGTACAATGGAGTTTGCATCTTGTTCAATAATCTGACGTGACCTGTGGTTTGGTATAGCCAACGGTCACTTTCTTCGCCTGTTTCGAAATCAAGCTTGAAATGTTCGCCGCTCGCTGTTGACATCGCGGGTCAGCTGGCTTTTTCTTCTCGTTCAGCTTTGATCTGGCTGCGTTGGCCGACGGCGTAGGCGTGAGACGCAGCAGCAATCGGCGCGAGAATCAAGAAACCGGCGATCATGGGAAGCCATCGTTCCGGTGTCTCCGTATTATGTAAAGTGTAGTCTAGCACAGCATAAAGAATCCCGGCAATGATGCCGTAAACGATGCCAAGCCGTAAGCCTGGGTTCCAATATCTTCCATAGATATCTTGTGTCAGCATGTTCTTACAATTGTTTTTTCAGTGTAGAGGAATTCCCAAAGTACGCTGCGACTTAACATGACTACCTGCCGTTGTCATAGCAGTTAAACCCAATAGGCGAACGCTACGCATCAGTGGGGACGGGCGAAAGACTTGCAAGCAGACGAGAAAGCGAGCCACCCGCCTCCGTTGCATGCGATGGTTATCCGCCGTCTGAATAAGCGTCTAGCGAAGGTGCAGAAATGCGAGGTTTTTGTTTACATCTTGGTTAGTTGATTCGATTTTCGCCTTGTTCGCTTCGAAAGCAAGAAGCTAGATGCCGCAATACCCAACATGATTAATGACGAGGGTTCGGGAACCGCTGTGGCGGTAGCCACATTGGCGAAAAACACATGATTGTCATTGAGTGATGGAAACTCGATGTTGCTAATCATATTCGTGTCGGCTAGCAAAACAATTTCCCCACCATTAATTGATTCCACTCGGCCCCACGCCGCACCCGCGAGTTGCTCTGCTGTAAACAAGACACTTCCAGAAGTCCCGACTATCGCATTGACGTTTCCGTAGTTGATAGGCTGAACAATTCCATTGTTCAAAGGATGAGCAGAGATTTGGGCGGAGGTTGTATTCCGCAGTCCTGGGGTGTCTAACGACACTGAACCTAGCGAAAGCCCACTCCCAAGTTGGGAAAGCGCAAAATTGATACGGGCGTTTTCCGCCGGTGCAAAACTGTTCGCCTCACCCATGAACATAATTCGCCCGCCGGTCGATAGGAAGTTGTTCATTGCGGTGATTTCGCTGGTCGCAAAGTCGTCGTCGGGCAGCATTGCGACGAAAAGGCTCGCGCCCGCAAGCGAAGTATCGGTGACCGTGCCGTTGAACAATGACGAGGTAAACCCTGCGCTAAGGTAGAAGGAGTTCAGGTCGTTGTCGGCGCCGTTGGTCAGTCCTATTCCGGCGGCTTTTGTTGAACTAAGTATTTTGACCAAATCGGCATTGGCCGAACTTGCGAGCCCTGCCAAGCCGAGAATAACGGTGGCAAGATGAAGAAAATGGTGCATAAAGATCTCGCGTGTTAGAGTTGGACTTGAAACGGACGAACTACACTTTGCACGCAGCTTTCGCGTCATATCAGGCTATACAACTGCGCTTTCCTCAACTACAGCGTAAGCGTCTAGTATTACGCAGTCAACGCGCTGTTATCGTATTTTCCGCAGCTAGCGCGGATAATCTCATATCAACACGCTGGAAGGATCATTCGCGGGGTTCAGCTTGCCATCTATTGTGCTGAAATCGCCGCGCTGCGCTCGAGCCAACCGAGCAGTCATATTTCACTGCCATTTCATCCGCTGCTCACGCAGGGATTCGGATAATATGACAGGCAATTTGGGATATTCGCTTTTGATACGTCACTTGAGGCCAACAGAAAGGGCCGATGCGAGTTGCGTCGGTCGTTCGACCGACTCTTTGCTCGGTTGATATGTCGATGTGCAGTTTCAGGCGGAACCAAGCGCAACGTTCGTAGTACCGCCTTCAGGCGGAACCAAGCGCAACAAAATAAGACCGGCTGAAGCCGGAACTACAAGCAGTTCGAAGTACCGCCTTCAGGCGGAACCAAGCGCAACAAAATAAGACCGGCTGAAGCCGGGACTACAAGCAGTTCGTAGTACCGCCTTCAGGCGGAACCAAGCGCAACATCAACAACAGGCCGGCTTCAGCCGAATCCAACCATGATGTACGACTATCGTAAATGGAACCGAGAAAAACAAGCGGCCGCTATCAACGAGCGAATTGCGCATGGTTTCCCTTTACACAGCCCGCCTCATATTCCCGTGCCAGACGCCTATCGAATCGTCACAGGAGCATGCTTCGAGCACAAGTCGATCTTGAACTCGCCCAACCGTTTGCAATGGTTCGAGGTCCAACTGCTAAGCCATCTCAGGCAGCAGTCGCTTGACATCGCCGCATGGGTCGTGCTACCAAATCACTATCATGTTCTCGTCAAAATCCCTGACATTAAGTCATTCGCTAGAGCTCAAGGGCAACTCCACGGACGCACATCATTTGAGCTCAACAAGGAAGACAACGAGGAGGGACGCCAAGTTTGGTACCGATGTTCTGACCGGGTCATGCGAAGCGAGCGGCATTACTTTACGACGTTGAATTATATCCACAACAACCCGGTAAAGCACGGTTACGTAGACCGATGGGGCGATTGGGCCTATACCAGTTACCACTGGTATTTAGAGAACAAAGGTCGCGATTGGCTTGTCGAACTGTGGCGTGAGTATCCAGTCCTCAACTACGGCGACAGCTGGGACGTGTATTGATACACAAATTAGTAGTCTCACCTGTTCGTAGTACCACCTGTTCGTAGTACCACCTGTTCGTAGTACCGCCGTTCGTAGTACCGCCTTCAGGCGGAATCAAGCGCATCCCAAAAAGACCGGCTGAAGCCGGGACTACAAGCGGTTCGTAGTACCGCCTTCAGGCGGAACCACGCGCAACCCAAAAGACCGGCTGAAGCCGGGACTACAAACAAACAAGGGCCATTGCAAATTGCAACGGCCCTTCAAAGATCCCCATACTCGATCGTCCTAACATTATGCAGCAAGCTTGATTAGCTTCACCTGAGGCATCACGATGCTCGCAGGCAAATTGATACTCACCGGCGAGCATCCCACGCCAGCTTCGCCACGTTCATTGAACCAGTTCACCGTCACCCAAGCCGTATTAGCTACGCTCGCATCTCCAAAATTTACCTCGAACTTCGTCTTCGTCACCAACCCCTCAAACTTCCACAACGTCGAATCGACCGGAGCTTGTTCGCCGATAAACGTAAAGACGCTCGCCCCCTTCACCCCCGCAGGCTTCCCGCGCTTCGAAGCTTCCGTCGCATGCAAGCCCAAAGTCACCACACGGCCATTCACGCTCATCACATCCACAATGGGAGCGGTAGTTGGAGCGGGAATTGGCGACGCTTTCTTGCGAATCGGAATCCCCAGTTGATCCCGTTGAGCGTCCGTGGTCGCTGGATTGCTGTTAATGCTATTGACCAGATACTTAGCCATAGCCAATAGGTTCTCGCGAGCCGCCTTCTTATTTGCCGACGTCACCGGAGTGCGCGTCGCGTTGTTACGCCAAGTGTTCACGGCGGTATCGAAAGCGGTGCTCAGCGTCGCGTAGTCGGCCGCTTGTGCAGCGGTGATACCGAATTCGGTCGGAGTCGCCGATAGAGCTTGAGAAAAGTTATGCGACCAGATCGTCAATTCTGGATCGCTCATTCGCCAGTAGGGAGCAGCCATTGTAAACCTTTTTTCGTTGAGTTAGATGAATCGCCGACACCCAGCAATGGTTGGCCCACATGGCTTAACCCACGGTTAAATGCGAGGATTCCTGGCGATATTTTTTGAATCGGTAACCCGTATTCCGCTCGCCACAAACATTTTGTAAGGAATTAAACTTTAGGCCAAGGCGGCCAATACTTTACAAAAAACTGCAAACCTTTCGCTAGCCGCTTCGATCGTCAGAACCCGCACCGATTCGCCAGCCCTCAAGCTCAACGGTGTCGTCCCGACGTCGTCTTGCCGACCAGCAAAGGCGAATAGAGAGTTCGCATGGGCCAGTTGCTACTTCGCATGGACCTTTTGCCAATTGGCAAGGGATTTTTGCTTGTTCGCAAATCCCTTTTGCTACATAGCCTGAGCCGTTTGCGAGTCAGCAACACCAGTTTGCTAGCGAGCAAGCCGAGCTTGCTAATTGTCCGATTCGATTTGTTAGGTCACCCGCGAGGGATGCAAGTTGTCAAAGCCTTCCTGGTGACAATCAAAACAGCTTCGCTAATCGGAAAACTCGATCGTTTCATTGCGACTTGAAATGATGGACAAGCAGAACGCGATGCGGTTCCTCTTAATTTGAAACGTTTGCAAGTGGAATCGCCATTCTCGTTGTCGGAGTCCGTCGCGGCGAGTGAAGAGTCAGTGCAATCTTTGGTATCGCTATGCCATTCAACAGAAACCGATGAATAGCCAGTGCTCAATCAGAATCGGCTGCGTTCAACGAGATTTTCAAGCATCGGATAGACTAGCTAATTCACGGGCGCAATTGCGCAGAGAGCTCTGCAAAAATCGTAATTGAAACGGCGAGCTCCGTCATTCACGCAATATTTGTATTCATCTACTGTATGTGTTAAAACCATTGCACATTCCCGCGACGTCACCAATTTGTGATTGTTTGCTCGATCCATAACGTGAAACAGGAACCGACTTGATGAAGCTCATGATTTTGCAGTTGAGTGATATCCACCTCTCGACAGAAAAATGGCCTATAAACCCGATTATGGAACGGCTTTCGGAGATCGAGGGTGCGGTTAGATCTCTTTTTCTTGAAGGCGTGACCGATTGTTTGCTACTTGTAAACGGCGACATTGCCTACTCGGGCCTATCGTCGGAATATGAATTGGGGATGACGCTTATCTCGCGAATAAGAGATTTTCTTCACAGTCAATTCACGGAGGATCGATGCCACGTCGTCCTGCTTCCGGGTAACCACGACTGCGATTTTAAGAAAGACAACGCGGCACGCAAAAGCCTAATAGACGATGTTCATCCTGACGCATTTGACGACGGGTCAATTCTTGACATATGCACCGCCCCGCAAAATGAGTTTTTTTCTTTCTGCTCCAAGTTCCACGGTCAGCTCGAGTCTACCGCTGGAATTCAGCGAATATTCGATGTACACAAGTTCTCTTCGGGAACCGACACAGTTACCATACGTGTTTTAAATACCGCATGGGGATCGAAGGTCAATGAAGGTATCGGCACGCTACTTATGCCGATAAAGCCTTTGAAACCACTACTCGTAGGCGACTCGGACGGAACAGTTGTTATTACAGCGTTTCATCATCCCTATTCTTGGATGCACAAGGATATATCCAGGGAGCTTCGAATCGTCATCGAGGAGACGAGCGATCTCGTGTTCACTGGACACGAACACGAGCGGCAGAGTTTTTCAAAGACAAAATTTTCAGGGGAACACAACGAGTTCATCGAAGCCGGGCCATTGCAGGAGAATAACGCTCCTGAAAAGAGCGAGTTCAATATTGTTCTAGTCGATACCGATGAGAAACAGTACACCGTCTATCACTATGCCTGGATTGATGAAATGTACGAGTTGGTGAATGAGACAATTTCTCGACCGTTCATTCGAAATAACACACGGCTGCGTAAGGAGTATGCACTTAATACTCTCTTTGAAGAGACGCTCAATGACACCGACATCGAATATCATCACCCGTTTAAAGATGTTGTGACGCTCGAAGACATTTACATCTATCCCGATTTACGTGAATTTTCGATGGAGTCGGATACAAGAAAGTCAGCGGAACGACGTACGAAGGGGCCGGACTCATCGACAAAGCGTGATCGGGGTAGATCGTCAAGAAAAGACAATACGGAGCTTTTTTTCAGGTCGACTATCCGTAGCCGTGAAGTAGTGGATTACGTACTAAAGAAGAAAAAAATAGTAATTTCATCACCCGAACGAGCGGGCAAGACCGCATTCTGCCGTGTTCTATTCCGGGATCTCTGGCGAAACGGTAAGATTCCAATCTTGCTATCATGTGATGGGCTAGATTCGCGAACAATCGCTAATCCAGCAAAACTCTTAGAGCAATCGTATGGTCGTCAATATCGTTCACCAAACGTTTCACGATATTGGCGCATCGACGTCGAGCAGCGAGCCATCATAATCGATGACTTTCATAAACTACCAAATGTTAGGTCTGCCCGAAAGGCTTTTCTGTCAGAAATCCAAAAGCGATTTTCTATTGTTGTTATACTTGGAGGATCATCGCTCCGGTTCCAAGAGCTGATTGGCTCTGGACAAGAAGCGGAGATACTTTCCGATTTCGTCCACACAGAATTCCTGTCGTTCGGCAACAAGCTACGCAGCCAGTTGATTCGTCGCTGGTTCGAACTTGGACGACACGAAACCTTGCCCGACAATTTGGTCGCACAGCAAGTATCCATACTCGAGAGGATAATTAGCATTGCGCTTGGTCGAGATCTCCTTCCAAGGTTTCCCTCATACGTTTTACTACTGCTCCAAGAAATGGAGTTGAGACAGCCAGTAGACATTGCAGCCGCGTCCTACGGAAAGCTCTATCGGGCTTCGATGACGGCCTCTTTGGCGAGAAAGGGATTCGACGTTGAGACTGCGCTGTCGTATCTCAGCGAGCTCGCGTACGCGTTCTTCAGCGAACGTACTGATGCATTTGACGACCAGCGTGCGTTTGAATGGCATAATCGCTATGTCACTGATTATAAAATCGCGTTAGAGTTCGAAGACTCTCGCAACCGCCTTGTCAGTGCCGGCCTACTATCTTATCGCAGCGGAGCGCTTCGATTTAAGGTGCGAGCCGCATTCTACTTTTTCCTTGCCAACTACCTCTCTACCCATAAAGAAGAAGCGATCTGTCAGCAAACAATCAAGACGCTGACAACAAAACTCTATCGAGAGGACGCCGCCAATGTCATTTTGTTTCTCTGCCATATCGATCCGACTCCACTCGTGATTGACGAAATGTTAGCCAATGCAAGAACAATCTTCGAAGGTGAGAAAGAGACGAACCTAACGACGGATCTTGAATTCACAGGCGATCTCGTTGCGAGACTCGGGCAGCCTGTGCTCGAAAGTGGTGATCCCGAGAAGCGACGGCAGCAGAAGCTCGAAGCCCAAGATGCTCTCGTCGAAGAAGACGACCCTTCCGACGATATGTATCAATATCGACGAGAGGACGAAACAGAACTTGATTCCGAAAACCGCCGTTATCTAGCTCAGATTAACGCTGCCATGAAGACAATTCAGATACAGGGTCAAATCGTTCGAAGTTTCGCCGGATCGCTTAAAGGCGATCGTAAGCAACACTTGGTCGAGTCGTGCTACGGATTATCCCTGCGACTACTAAACTTTATTTTTCATGCATTTAAGGTCACGAAAGACGATTTTGGCAGGCACCTTGCTGCTCGCTTCGCTGAGAAGAACCCTGAGCTGCTACCTGATCAGGTTACTGCCTTAGCGAACGCGTTTGTTTTTCTCCTTGTTCAGATGTGTACACTGGCCGTCATACGTCACGTAGCTAATTCACTTGGCGCTGAGCGGCTTGCGCCCACTCTCAAAGACATTGTTGACCAGAAAAATTCGTTCGCAATAAGGACTCTAAACGGTGCTATTCAACTCGAACACTTTAAAAATGTGCCGGAAAGGCTCGTTATTGAGCTTTATGAGGAAGCGGGCAAAAATTTGCTGATGCAGTCGGTTATCAAATATCTCGCCTTCGATCGACTTACGTATTTCCATTGTGATCACGATGTGCAACAGCGGATCTGTTCGAAGCTTGGCATAAAACTGATGGCAGCTGTCGCTCTGAACGACGACCGCAAGCGTGATTAGCTCGGCCAGTAGTGAACGGGAACGCTCTATGTTAATCAATTTTCGAAAGCCATAGTAAACGTCACGAAGCGTTCTTATACGCCTGCCCTTATTGAAACGGTCCGCACTTAGATGAGTTGATTTGGACTAAAAACTTGCTATCTAATCGGTGCGACATTCTTCCGATTGGACCTGAGCGAGTTCAATACAAGTCGAAAAAAGGCTGATCGAGGGCTTCGTTTGCAACCCTTTGTTATCGGGCAGTTGGAGTCGGGGTTCAAGACTCGAATCCGGAATGCTCGGGAATCATTCTTTTATTCACAAAGGAAGTCAGCGAATTGTATAGTTCAGTAGCAGGCCAAGGTAATGGTTCCGGATGGCGAGCCCACGTCAAGTGAACCACCGCGTAACGGCCAGTCCCATCTAGTAACTCAAATAGTGCGTCATCGCCATTTCCACGTGCGATCAGTCGAGTTTCAATTCCATGCAGCGGGTGTTCAGAACTGAATTCCGCTTCAAGCTCACGTTTGAAGCCAGCATGGAATTGTTCATCCTCGCACTCAGTTGACCACCAAGGTTCCAGCCATTCCATAACAGTCGCTCAAGTGGAATAACGACCATGTTGACCGAGCCCCCGCCAACACGTTCTCTAAAGTCGAAACGGACCGTCGGGGGGTTCGGTCCAACATTTTGTTATCCGCAGTCTTCTACGGGCTCTTCTTTTGGATTGCCGTCAAGGACTCCTCAACAAACTTTATCACGTCTGGTTTCAGCGAACCATTTGTATCGTACAAGTTGAGGCTTTCTCCTTTTCCAAGCCCAGTTTTTGTTAGTCGAGTGCGGAAATCCTCCACGGTCGAAATATTGATTCTTCGAAGTGTTTCACCTCCGATTTCTCGGAGAGTTGCCGCATCAATTTGTCTTGCGTTGCCAATTGGCCCATAGGTACGTTCGAACAACTCCTTGTTTTTGTACAAATCTAGATACACGGAGAATAACATGTCGGGGGTGCGTTTAATGTACGCCTCTGGAAAGTCACTGATCGAGTGAAGTCGATGGACGTCGACCAGCGTTGCGGCTAGACGAGCATGTTCCGCGAGGCGCTCTTCGTACCCTGGCACACGATTCGTGTAACGATCGACGAACCAGCCGCACGCCAAGGCGGCACTCAAGATGCACAGCATTAATGTCGAGAGGCTGAAACGCATACGTTGGTCAATCGCGGACGAACTACTCATTACACGCAGCCAGCGCGTGATATCGGGCTACACGACTGCGTTTTCCTCAGCTTCAGCGTAAATGGCTTTCACTACGCAGTCAACGCGCTGTTATTGTATTTTCCGCAGCTAGCGCGGATACAGGTTCGCGATGAATCTCACGCCCGCTTCGCTTAAGACGCTAAGACGTAAAGAATTGGAAGACTTCAAGGAAGATGGTGACGCATGAAGGCGGGAATACGAACAGCTTGTAGTACCGGCTTTAGCCGGTGGATTGATGCGCTTGAGCCGCCTGAAGGCGGGACTACGAACGGGGGGCAGCAGACTCAGGATGACAAACATTCTCGGATTAAATTCATCACTGTTGCCCAGCCGAACGATGATGCGCACCAGATGGCTCCTCTCCGGTAGTTCTCTCGCCAGAACCAGACGCCGCCGCGCAATGCACAAATGCCCGTGGGGATAAACAAAAACGCCATAAGAAACGCGGGAGCTAACGAGCGAAGATAATTCTTCCCTTGGGAAAAACTCACCATAGCTACATACGTAAACGTTGAAAAAACGGCTAAGCCTACCAACGTGAAAAATCCTCCCATCAAAATGCTGACCACGGTCAGAAACGGCCTCAAGAGCTTGTAGCGCACAGGCTTTTTCTCTGCCGAAAATGGCTCCGGGCTGCTGGTCGCTTCGTAGGGATTGATGTTGGGCATTTTGGTTTCGCGGCGTGGCGTTTTGTTGGTCGTAGTACAGGATACGCGATGAATCTCACGCCCGCTTTGCTCAAGACGCAAAAACGCAAAGAATTAGACGAGTTTAGGGAAGTTGGTGACGCATAAAGGCGGGAATACGAACAGCTTGTAGTACCGGCTTTAGCCGGGGAATTGATGCGCTTGAGCCGCCTGAAGGCTGGACTACGAACGGTTTGTAGCACCTGCTTTAGCCGGGGATTTGATGCGCCTGAGCCGCCTGAAGGCGGGACTACGAACGGGGGCAGTCCGAGATCATTCTTTACCAGACCGAGGATGGCCGCACGCGCATCCAATGTCGGCTTGAGAACGAAACGCTGTGGCTCACGCAAGCTCAAATTGCCGAGTTGTTTCAAACGACGCCGCAGAATGTCACCCTGCATCTCAAGGCCATTTTTGCGGAACGGGAACTGTCGGAGACCGCAACATGTAAGGATTACTTACAAGTTCGATCCGAGGGTAAACGTCAGGTCACACGCAGTTTGCGGCATTACAACCTCGAAGCCATTCTCGCCGTGGGCTATCGCGTCCGCAGCCATCGGGGGACGCAGTTCCGTCAGTGGGCCACGTCGCGATTGAGCGAGTATTTGGTGAAGGGTTTCACCATGGATGACCAGCGGCTGAAGAACCCGCCGGGAAAGGGCCAAACGGACTACTTCGACGAACTGCTGGAACGCATTCGCGACATCCGTTCCTCGGAGCGACGATTCTACCAGAAGGTACTCGACATTTACGCCACCAGCGTCGATTACGCACACACCTTGGGCAGGAGCCGACAGGAAACAATGCCCCGAGAAACCTAACACCGTGGAGGTCAATCTCATTCAGGGCGGGACAGCCAGTCCCTACCTTTCTTCCTCGCTACCTTTCTTGACTACACATCAACCAGCGACTTCGGCACGGATGCCTTATACGCTGGTTGCAAGCCTAGATATTGAGCCTGTGGCTAACA
This sequence comes from Njordella aestuarii, assembly GCF_056494165.1. NCBI lineage: Bacteria > Pseudomonadati > Planctomycetota > Planctomycetia > Pirellulales > Pirellulaceae > Njordella > Njordella aestuarii. The sequence goes on along the minus strand of NZ_CM151397.1, from coordinate 2,360,185 downwards.
GCGACTCAGGTGAGATTCACACTCACTCGTCTTCAACTACTTCCAGTTCGATTCGTGCATCGCTTTGTTCGGCAATTTGGTAGTACCAGTACGGCTATCATTCAAGTCGACGCAATTACTATTACACAATTGGCTCAATTGTGTGATCCGGCCCTTCCACGTCGATTTGCTCTGGTTCGTCACCTACGCGGAAGACCAATGCATCAAGGTCTGAGTCATGAGCCGTCGATTCTCGATGAATCGTTCCTGCAGGAACGACAAAGAAGTCGCCAGCAAACGCATCAAACCTCTCAGCGCCGTTCCGACCAAATTCGATTCTGATTGATCCGCGGATAACGTAGACGAATGTATCGCTTGCAGGGTGAATGTGCCAACTGCTAACGTGTCCCGCATCGTTCTGAATCCGGCCCGCCCAACCGGACCAGCGACCATCTCGGTTGAAAAAGATGCGTCTTTCCAATCGCGGTATTGCAGACTCAGAAATTGAACCTTCAAGCTGAATGATGGCTGGTTTGAGTTGGTTCAAAGAAGTCTCCTACCTTGGCAGCTTTCTGGTATGCCGAACTACTCATTACACGCAGCTAGCGCGTAATATCGGACTCAACGACTGCGTTTCCTCAGCTCCAGCGTAAATATCTTTTATTACGCAGTCAACGCGCTGTTATCTTTTTTTCCGCAGCTAGCGCGCATACAGGTACGCGATGAATCTCACGCCCGCTTCGCTTAAGACGCTAAGACACAGAGAATTGGAAGAACTCCAGTAAGATACTAACTCAAACCGTCGCCGAGCCTCATGAACACGGGATTAAATGTTGGCACACACTCGCGTGTTCAGCCCCAATCTCTCATCGTCGACCGAATGTCGATTCAACTCTTCCGCGGCTGGAAACGCAACACCTGAGCCTTTATTTGTTATAACGCAATTTAACAACATGCGGAACGTAACAATCACAAGTTAGTGTACCAATAGACTTGCTTGTGCCCATGCGATCCTAATTCGTGAACCCAGCAATGCGCGTCACGCTCTGAAGTTGGAAAGCCTATAGGCATGACATTGCCATCGTCGCCCTGTCGCCAAACCTGAAAAGAGTCCAAAGTCGCCATTCTTGTCGCCCACGGTTCCGTTACTTTGCAATGCTCTATCTCTTGCTTGTTCGTTTCGGCAGTTGAAATTTTAATCGCGTCGTTCGCAAACGGTATGTGTCGTCTACCATGTTCAAATTCAGGGAGGTCGCCAAAAACGTTTGCAAGTCCATTCATCTTTGGCCCGAGCGGATGAATGAACTCATATAAGAGCTTCATTCCGCAAGGATATTGAAACGCCCAATAGTCAGCGTCACCGAGCCCGTCTACAAAACCCTGGAATCGAGATGGACCAAAATGGTTGCGAGCAGAGTCGATGTTGTAAGTAAGACTGGCGATGTGAAACACGAAAACGTGCTTCTCAGAAAGTGGTAATTCAATTGCGATTGCAGAGTTCTGCAGCATTAACGGCGATCCATTAGTGCGTGATAACACCGGCGAAAGCCGAGTCGCGGCGATTGATTTACCATTCCAAATGCACGCCAGACCGCGACTTCGGCTGATCGCTTCGTTATGTCGCGGTTTGACGGCCCCGCGATGTGACCCAGTTACTAATTGTTAAGACAGTGCCAACGAATGTCAATCCAGCGAGGGTAAGAGCAATTAGCATGACGACATTGTGATCGCGTTGCAGCAGTTGTCGAGCCACCGCAAACACAATCGAAAACGCGGCCGTCGCGAGAAGCATCGTCCGGATTGATATCTGTTTTGAATCGGAGCCAAATCGGAAAGATCGAAACGAGCCAAGGGTCGTCAAAAGTTGAACAATGATAAACACGATGCAGAACGGAAGTGCTGCGCCTTTGGGCCCTAACTTAAGTACCAACGCCTCTAGCGCAAGCAAGATAATTGCGACGATCGGCGTCAAGAATGAGACCGCTGCGAGACCTCGATCCCTAATAACCAGCGCTCCAATTCCAGCAGTCACACCTGTCGCTGAGCAGATCCACCCGGTAACTTGAATCGTCTCAATTCTAATTGCCGCTATATATGTGCAAACGGCGAAAGCGAGAATGTGAATCAGGCATAGCGTGGTGACGACAGTGCGTTTCATGAAAAAGCGACATAACTACTCATTACACGCAGCCAGCGCGTGATATCTGGCTAAACGACTGCGTGTTCCACAGCTCCAGCGTAAATATCTTTTATTAGTCAGTCAACGCGATGTTAACTTCTTTTTCGAAGCTAGCGCGGATACAGGTACGCGATGAATCTCACGCTCGCTTCGCTTAGGACGCTAAGACGTAAAGAATTGAAGGAACTCTAAGAAGATCGTGACTCAAGTTCTTCTCACCTTTGCGTCTTTGCGTGCGAGCGCTCCGGTGGATTCACGCTCGCTCAATGCATCTGTTATATTCAATGGTATTGCAGACCTGGTTTCGCTTTTTTGTCGATAATGCCTGCAGATTAGTGTGTTGTTGTTACGCACGAGGAACGTTTTTGTAATGAAGCTATTCGCGTTGGTAAAGTTTTTAGCGTTCCTATTTTTATTGCCAGTTTTGCAGTCTTACGCTGCGGACGAAGGTGTGGCTTTACCGCGAGAGATAAGTCAAGGATGGGACGCAGTAATCGAGAGGACGGCGGCAGGAAATATTGTCTACGACTTTGAGCAAGAAGGGCGGTCGCCTAATCGCTTTGAGCATAAGTGGACGAACGGGCACGCGTTTTTAACTGCAAACGCCAATTGCCTGTCACCGGACCCTAAACTTGTTGGGCAGATAGTGTGGGTGGTCAATCCGAAATATGAGTTTGCACTGCTCAGTTCAGACTTCTCTGACAAGTGGTCGGTCAAGAGTCTAGTGTTGGGGAATGGGGTTCAAACGTTATGCTCACTGCATCTTTCCAAACCACCTCCAGCTCGCGCTCCAATCGCGACAGATGATCATTTAATATCCGAACTGCTGTCCAAAGGATGGATGCAATTAAAGTTGTGTTCTCCTCTGGCAGATAATCCGAATAAGTATCGCATAGCGTTGGAGCGGAGTGACGATGCGCCGCAAGATTTTAAAGTGAGTCATTGCGATGCAGTTTTGCTTGCTGATCGCGAATATCAGCTGGATACAATAAAGGTCGAAAAAAAGCACGAATCCGGTTCGGAAGTTTACCAAGCATCGTTCAACTACGTAGGAGCGAGCAGCGATCTTTCCTGGTACGATACGTCAACAGAATACATCGGTGCCGATGGATCGAGTCTAATAAATCAAGGGATCGTCAGAATTATTGAGTCGCGCGATGCGCCGCGAGAATCTGAATTTAAGATGTCGCATTTTGGCTTGCCCGAGCCTGCTGGTCTCGAGGAAAGTCCGACGAATTGGTTTATTCTGCTTGGTTTAGCAGTGGGCACTCTACTCTTGATGGCAGCTAGGCGTTTTAAGAAAACGCAAAAACAGCCCTCTTAGCGTAATACTGAATAGGCGGAGATTCGAAAAATGAGACTAGCGTCAATACTATCGTTCTTGTGCGGCCTTGTTCTATGCGTTGTAGTGAGTCGCATTTCAATTGCGCAAGACGCAACACTTCAATTGGCGATGAATCTCACTCGCCAAATTGCGTCATGTGAACTCGAGTATGAAGTGGAGGGCGCATACCCTGGTAAAGGGTCAATTGCCATTGAAGGTGATCGCTTCTTTGTACGTCGCAAGTATGCCGATACAAACCTGACTAGCAGTGGAGGCTTTGACGGAAAATTGTATTGGATTTCTGATGAGGGCGGGGATTCGCCAAAAAAAGCTGCGTTTAGTGAATCTCCTTTTGCCAAGAACAGCGAAGTCGACACCCATCCGCTGCTGATTCCCTATATTTGGTGTTGGGAAAGCACGAGTCAGGCGAGAACTGCGGATCTCTTCTCTCCGGAGTTTTGGGAGAATTTAGCAGCCCGCATGGTTCAGCTTGAGGACGTCACCGTGAACGACATGGATTGTTCCGTCTACAAAGTCGAGTATCCTCCTCGCGGATACTATAAAGTTGCAATTGAAAAGTCGACAGGCTATCCCGTTAAATTGTCAGCTTACAAATTGTCGGACAATAGCCTTGTCGCGAACACTTTTACTGTCTCGCGGTTGAAATCCGACGGCATCGTGCTCGGCACCGATTTTGAGGTGCGGAAACAAGACGACAGCTTGGTTCAAAGAATCACGGCGCGTAACATCAAATTAAACCAAGAGATTGATCCAACGATTTTTAGCTTGGATCCATCGGGAAGTAGTCGCTTACTGAATAAAGACCTGGGTCAGGACGAGTCTCGGGCAAGCCATCTTGATTCGGATTCGAATCTGATTTCGAGAGTACGGCCAGGATGGATTGAGTTGACATTGACTCTAGCGCTCGTAATTGGGTTCGCCTATGTTATTTTTACCAGATTCCGTCGGTCGTAAGTCTTTGGCATTCTGGTTGTTATTGCTACTGACGACATCCGCTGGATGCAAAAACGCGGCCCCTCCGGTGAATCATTGGGATTCTTGGCTGTCTCGAGCATGCCAATAGATGACACCGCAGCGAAGAGCAAAGAAACCAATCGGGATCCAGAGGAGCACAATTAAAACAGCTGTGGCTGCAGTGTTGAGATAGTGCCCTTGTCCTTGAGCATACGCAGTCGCAGACTCGTAAGCAAACATTGAAGAAGCGAAGATGGCAATGACGGTAAACAGACCACCAAACAAAAAGTTGAACGCGGCCAGTAAAATAGTCACACGCTTGTGACGCGCCGGCTTTTTCTCTGCGTGCGATAGCTCTGTGGAACTGGTCGCTTCGTAGGGGTTGATGTTGGACATTGTGGTTGTGCGGCGTGGCGGTTTGTTGGGCGTAGTACATTATACGCGAAGGATCTAACGTCCGCTTCGCTTAAGGCACTAAGAATCGCACGAACTCCAGCAAGATGCTAACTCAAATCGCCGCCGGGCCGCATGAACATGGGCTTAAATGTTGGCCAACACTCGAGTGTCCAGCCCCAATCTCTCTTCGTCGACCGAATGTCGATTCAACTCTTCCGCGGCGAGAAACGCAACACCTGAGCCTTTATTCTTCATCCGAGACGATTCATCATGGTGTGCGCCAGAGCACAAGTGGAAATAACTGCGGCTATACCACAGTGCAAAATTATAAGTATCGGATAGAAACTCGGACCGCGAAGCATGTAGAAACCAATTCCCCATCCCACATTCCACAGCATGCTGAACGTCCAGAATGCAGGCACATTGGCCCATGGTTTTCCGAAAGCAATAAAAACCCAGAAAAGCCAAACGATACCTCCTGGGATGAATAGAATCCAGAACAATGATGGCAGGAATACGACACCAGTTACCGCGAGAAAGCCCGACGTCCACCGAATCCACGCCGAGACGGTTTCACGATTCTTCGGTCGATCAGATCCTGCATTCGACGGCGTAGAGTATGGATTGATTGCCACGTAAGGTAATTCTGCGTAAATGTAGATTCGGTCCGATGACGAACGGATTCAGCGAGTGCGAACTGTCAACTAAAGGTCAGTCAAAAACGACGGCCCCGCGACTTCGGTTCATCGAATGGTTCGCTGCTTTATCGACCAAACGCGGAAGATTGGGAGAGGGCAACAGCGCCAACCATTTGAATCGCGACTATCAAAGTAATACAAGCCCACAAATGCGACTTGCCACGCGAGTGGGCCCAGCCAATGAAAGCGCCCAAAAGCGGGAATTGAATCGCGGCAAGCGTCAGTGAAATTGGGAAAAGCCCCTCCGCGAAAACAAGTGGAACCATCGGAATCGGATAGATTGCACTCGCAAGCAAATAGTCACCATGTCCTGCGCCAGCGGAGATCATCCACAAAAACATCGCAAACGGCGTTGCAAGTACCCCAAGTGCAAGCCCCACGATAATCGGTGTGCGGCTTCGCGGCTTCAATGTCGGGACTGTGATGGATTGAGCAGGGAGGAATGGATTCTGCAACGTCAAACAGTTTCAGGTAATGAGGATTTTGTCGGCGAACACCTAAATTCATCGAGTGCGAGGGGAAGACTCTACGCAAGTCAAAAAGACCGACCGAGCACTTCGATACAATTCTTTGTTCTGTCTCTTATTCATGATTTTGCCGACTATGGATTGACGAAAGTGATGGCATAATGATCGATCTTAGCAGCCTTCAAGTAATGCTTGAATGCCGGAATTATAGCATAGTCACGATTGCTGCCGTATGTTTCGATAAAAACCGTTGCTCCAACTGTTTCCGGCTGTAGCCGCAATCGATAGCTGACGAATCCTTCGAGTATGTAATCGCGGAAATCTACACCGGATTCAAGTTTGGTAGGGTCGCATCTATCGATCGATCTCGCCGAGTAACCGCAATTCAGAGTTCCGTCACCGTTTAATGCAAAGAGCGAAGCTATCACATCATCGATCGGCAGTTCGATGGTGCAGTATGCAAAGGGTTGCGCGGTAGTTTCTTTCATTGGTGTACCAGCGCCATCCTTGTGACAAAACTATTCATTACACGCAGCTAGCGCGTAATATCGGACTCAACGAATGTGTATTCCTCAGTTCCAGCGTAAACCTCTTTTACTACGCAGTCAACGCGCTGTTATCTTATTTTCCGCAGCTATCGCGGATACAGGTACGCGATGAATCTCACGCCCGCTTCGCTCAAGTCGCTAAGACGCAAAGAATTGGACGAACGCAAGGTAGATGGTGACGCCTGACGGTGGTAATACCAATGGTTTGTAGTACCGGCTTTAGCCGGAGTTTAAATGCGCTTGAGCCGCCTGAAGGCGGGACTACGAACGATGGGACTGCCATGGATTGAGCAGGGAGGAATGGATTCTGCAACGTCAAACAGTTTCAGGTAATGAGGGTTTTGTCGGCGAACGACACGCATAACTCGGTCGCCAGGTTCAAGTTATTTCAAAGTTTGACAAGCTCGGCGACTCGGCGTTCATGCTATGGTTCTGCGCTTCTTCTCCGATAAGTTTGGCAATCTTCAGCCGTGCCGATTCGCAGACACCGCCAATCCGAAACGTTCCGTTAGTATATCGCGTTATCTTCAAGGGATCAGTCGGAATACTTGCAACAATGGCGCTCATTAGGCAGATAGGTGCAATCACAAGTGGTATCTGTTTTCCTACAGGTTCCCATCCGAAAACTGATAGAAGCACAACGAAGCCAACAATCATTGAGAATTGGTAGAAGCGAATGAATAACTCACGACGCTGAAAACGAACGCGTGCTTCAGGCGTAAGTCCAAAACACAAACGGCAGGAACGCGGTCGTATATCACCCCAAAACGACGTCGTTATTTGTCGCCATTGAAGCTGTGAATCTTCCACTGGCTGCCCAGTCACAACACAGATAGCGGGAAAGATTGTATCCGGAACGACAACGATGTCTGCTCCGTCAAGTCCCAACGGGAGATGAACGGGAAATTCAGTGTGCGAAGGTGGTTGGTATGGATTCAAGTTTTGACCCAGAACGTTTGGATTCCGTGAGTGCGAGCAGTTGAATCAACGAAAGTCGGTATTGATCGAGCGTCCATTTGTAGCCCATGAATTCAATGACTCGCTCGTCCCTCATGGTGTTCTCTCGACGTATGACCACAATCACCGAGCGACAATGGCGATTGTTCCATTTCAATTAAGCACACGTTTGTCGCCTCGGCGCATTTTTTGTTCTGCTAGATTTCGTTGATCGATCGCGTGTCATAAGCTGTTTCACCCGACAATACCTAACCACATTATTTTGACGGCGAAATAGTTTGCCAAAGAGTGAATTATCGCGGCGAAAATCGAAACGTACAGAACTGCGCCAAATGTTTTGGAGATGATTCCTATCAGCGTTCCGGCCACGCATGATTCGACACAAAGAAGCAAGACTCCGATCCAGCCGATTGCGGTACGTGTATAACTAGTGGTACGAATGACGCTTGAAACAGCGAGTATTTCAGGAGTGGCGGCTCGGTGAAATAAGTTTTCCAACGGTGAGTCAACAAGAAGCCCGAGGGTGATAGCCACGGTTAACATTGTCAGTGAAGAGATTGCGATAAAGATCGAATTGTGTTTGGTAGATGTGTATTCAGGCTGGCCAAAGCGATCAAGCTTAGTAATCAAAATGCATTTCGCTTTATGGTTGATGGTAGAACGACTCATTACACGCAGCTTGCGCGTGACATCGGGCGACACGACCGCGTTTTGCTCAGCCTCAGCGTAAATCTCTTCTATTACGCAGTCAACTCGCTGTTATCTTCTTTTTCGCAGCTATCGCGGATACAGGTTCGCGATGAATCTCACGCCCGCTTCGCTTAAGACGCTAAGAATTGGACGAACGCCAGCGAGAGGCTAACTCAAACTCCGCCGGGCTTCATGAACACGTGCGTAAATTTTGGCTCACACTTGCGTGTCCAGCCCCACACTCTCTTCGCCAACCGAATCTTACTTCCCCCCTGCGCCGGCTGGAGACGCAACAGCTAAGAGCGTGTCTCGAATTCGATTTCGGACTTTTTCTAGCCTCTTCAACATCAATGCAATCATGGTGATTCCACTCATGGCTTGGTGTGATTTTTCTTTGATTGTCCGATCGTCAACCCATGAACCGACGCTCGTCCCTTTGCTGGAACCCTGTTCGAAGGAATCAGATAATGGCAAGAGAATGAAGGCAAAAGAATGATGCGCAATCCATTCTTCTGCCTTCATTCTTCTGCCAATTGAGTTCGCGTGTGGGTGAGCGATGCCATCAGTGAGTCGAACCGATGCGAATTAATCGTGCAAAGATCTTCGATGGTTCGACCTGCGATACGCCCTCTGTTCTAATAAGCTTCTAACTCTAAGAAGTGAAAATGCAGAGGCGCAGAGGACGCAGAAAGAACGGCTCGTCAGGTCCTCTGCGCACTCAGCGCCTCTGCGTTTTAAATCTTAAATCGGCAACTCAGTTGGTTGTCCGATCGCCAACCCATGAACCGACGCTGGTCGCTTTACTGGTAAGCAGTTCGAAAGAATCAGATAATGGCAAGAGAATGAAGGCAAAAGAATGATGCGCAACCTATTCTTCTGCCTTCATTCTTCTGCCAATTGAGTCCGCGTGTGGGTGAGCGATGCCATCAGTGAGTCGAACCGATGCGAATTAATCGTGCAAAGATCTTCGATGGTTCGACCCGCGATACGCCTTCTGTCCTAACAAGCTTCTAACTCTAAGAATTGAAAACGCAGAGACGCAGAGGACGCAGAAAAAACAGCTCCGCATGTCCTCTGCGCACTTATCGCCTCTGCGTTTTAAATCTTACGTCGGCAACTCAGTTGATTGTCCAAGCGCCAACCCATGAACCGACGCTGGTCGCATTACTGATAAGCAGTTCGAGAGAACCAGATAGTGGCAAGAGTATGAAGGCAAAAGAATGATGCGCAACCTATTCTTCTGCCTTCATTCTTCTGCCAATTGAGTTCACGTGAGGGTGAGCGCTGCCATTAGTAAGTCGAACGATGCGAATTAATCGTGCAAAGTGCTTCGATGGTTCGGCGCGCGATACGCCCTCTGCCCTAATAAGCTTCTAACTCTAAGAAGTGAAAACGCAGAGGCGCAGAGGACTCAGAAAAAACAACTCGTCAGGTCCTCTGCGCACTCAGCGCCTCTGCGTTTAAAATCTTACGTCGGACACTGAGTTGATTGTCCAAGCGCCAGCCCATGAACCGACGCTGGTCGCTTTACTGATAAGCAGTTCGAAAGAATCAGATAGTGGCAAGAGAATGAAGGCAAAAGAATGATGCGCAACCTATTCTTCTGCCTTCATTCTTCTGCCAATTGAGTCCACGTGAGGGTGAGCGATGCCATCAGTAAGTCGTATCGTTTGAGATCTTCGATGCCGGGATCGTCGGCGTCTAATCGCTTGGTAACATCGTCCGACGACAGAACAGCAGTCGTCACCTGGTACGCGCGAAAAAGCTCAACTTCAAAACCGCCCAACTCGCGTACTCGGGTGCACGCGATGATTCTGCTCACCCTGATTCAGTCTGCGAGCACCACGCTTACCTTCGCACGCGGATAGCTCTTCTGCATCGAAACAGGGTTCCCTTCCTCCGAGGCGAGAATCGCGATCAAACAAATCTCGTTATCGTCTGAGATTTCTAACGATCGATCCCCCGTCAATGGAATGAGCGTTTTCTCAGTGCCCGGGACATCACTCAGCGGTAACGAGATGTTGGTCGCAATCCCAGAAGGAGTACATTGCGGGCAATTGATACGATAGGCAACCTCTTCGTCTTGCGATAGCAGCACGCCGCGAAGCGTGTTGTCCCTCGGAAGAAACGATAGCAACAGATCGACCGAATCCACGTCATCGTCCAAAGTAAAGGTCTTTCGATTCAGGAATTGCGGTTTTGAATTGGGCCCGTCAAGCACGGATACTACGACATCGAACTTCGTGCCGGGCTTTATGGCGATCCGGTACTTGTAGATGTTCAATCCTGTGACGCTAGAAATATCCGAGGCTGTTAGCGGCAACTGTTCGAGTTTCATGGGCTCGTCGGCCCGTGCCAAACGGTCTGAAACAGCAAAAGGCAGCGAGGCAACAATGAGCATTGACAGCAAGTGAGATCGCATTGCGGATTCCTTATGTGGATTCAATTTGTCATTAGCACAGCGACGGCGGTACCCGAGTCGCCGTCAGAAAACGATGCATTAGAATTCGACGTCATCGGCGGCTCCGGTTCTTCGCTTGGTTCGTCGGCAATTTTGCGGCTAGTAGTCTGCGCAACCTATATGCTGCGTCGTCGCCATCAAGCGTTGCGTCAGGTATCCAGTTTACCATGTTTGGACCACGATAAAGCAAGACACAATCACCAAATATCACAGCTTTCGTAAACGCTGCCCATTTCACATCGGAATTCTCTATTTCGGACTCGGTGCGAACGGCTTCTTCGGAAATAAATAGCTTCTGCTCAGCGTCCGAGTGTGGTGACTTTTTGAAATTCCGAATTGCGAGAAAATCGACAAATGACACCTTGTGGCAGACCTCGGCGCACCGCTTTGTTCTGCATCCTGTTTAATCGATAGTCGTCTTGTCCGGGGGCCAGGGCCGTATTTGAAATTGCAGTTGTGATTCAATCGTCCAACCTGTAGGCCGACATGAATCATCAAACCACTTCATTCCGTTCTCAATCCAACTAAAATAGAATTTTTCATTGTCGTCGAGCCCGTATTCACATCCACAGCATTCGCAAATGTCGTAGGACATCCGAATCTCGGAGACTGATTCGTATGTTCCACGCGGCCCCCAACCACACACAGGGCAATGGTGAATTGGATTTTCGTTGCGAAGGCGTAGCAATGACATCGTTTGTATATTCGCGATTCCGAGCGGACGCATCCTGCCGCATTTTACAAATTGACACATACGACGAAACAGTCCGTCGGGGGCGTCGGTCCAACATCTTGTTATTTGCGATGCTGCGACGGAAAATCGGGATTCAATAGCTCTTTAGCGAAGTCGGCCATGCGAAGGTTCATGGAATCCACCAACATACCTCGCAATTGTCCAGTATCGTCATCGGGCGTTTCTAAGGGCAAGCCGCTTCTGTAGGATTCGCGAATCCAAATCAATGCATCGCGTACTTCCCCTGTAGTCAAATTGCTTTCAACATAGTCGAGCGTCGCAACGCGGAGCGGGTATTCGATCGGGTGACAGGTCACATCAGCGTAGGCGGCAATCTCGAGTAGTCGAATTGTCCGTTGACCATCAATTGTTGACTTTGAGTTATCGAGTGTCCAGGCATCACGCCAATCCTGATTGGTACCGGAGTATTCGCGTGCCATCTCATTCAGTATATCGTCCGGAACGTTTGTCAGCACCGTAAAGGATTTCTCAGTCGCGTCGACAACGTCAGTCGGATTTGCACCAGGTGCTGCTGTCTCTGTTGAGCAGCCCAGCAGCACCATCGCGACAATCGTGATTGGGAGAAGTGTCTTCATGAAGCAAATAACGCCTAAAATCACTCAGTTGCCGCCTAATAACTCTCACTTCAAGAAACGCCCGATCGGTAACTCGGGTGTATTTTTTGTTCGTCCGATCCTGGGCTCGCGTGACATCGTCAGAAGATCTTTCGAACCTTGTTGTCGAGTCCAGATTCGATGACGACCCAGTGAAAGTATAGGCGTATTCCGCACAGATGCAAAAGCGTTAATGTCCACGGCGTCGGTCTGTTCGCAACATCAACATCAATCCAATACGTGTCTTCCGCAACGGTTGAAAAGTGTTTGTGGTAGAACGTAAATCCGTTTTTTTTGAGAATGAGGCCAGCTTCATCAATATCGCTGCCGATTGAAATCAATTGGCGAATTCGATTAGCATTCGCTCGGTACTCGAAGTAGGGCATAAGATCCCATGCGACTAGCACCGTCAAAATCGCAAGTACTGCCAACGCGATTAGACGTCTGTGGTTCGATGGTAGAATTTTCGATGCGGTTTCCTGAGCTGCCATTTAGCGCTTATCTTTTAGGACGAATGTCGCGTCCACCGAGACGCGGCGATAAACCTAAATTCTCAAAACCAACTATTTGCGCGCCTTCGGTGCAACGCTCTGTTATCCTAGAAGTCGCCTGATGAGCGGTATGTCGTTCCCCTGAAATCGCTGTCAGAATATCAATTCTTTGAGGCAGAACACCAATCTGAAAAACGATCCCCGGCGTAGTAAAGTCGTCAACTGACACTTGGTCAGTCGGAGCTCCAAACGCGGTTAGAGCAGAAAATACTCGCAGCGCGTTTTCTGAGTCAGCACGAACCCAAAAATCAATATCCCCAGTTGCACGTGGACAGCCATGTGCTGCCAATGCATAAGCACCAACAAGCAAAAACTCAACGTTCGCGTCGTTCAACGCGAGTAACATGTCTCTGAAATTCTTGTTTAGCATCGTGTCCTGGGACAAAAGCCCAACAATCCTGCGTAATTCGCCACACCATCAGCAGCCGTTCTGTGGCGGTAGAACCGTCCGGCGCAAGCGATCCATCTTCGTCGCTTAGATCAACCTTCCGAATGATTTCACGGTTGTTAGGGCGGTGGGTATTCATACTCGTATTGTACCAAAGTTCGGTCTTTAGGCCAGAACGAACACGGATCTCAATTAGACGGCATCTGCTCTCGGGAAATGTCTAGAATAACAGCGGCTGCAACCGAGCCGCCGCCTAGAATCCAGGATTTCATAAAACGCGCCATCCGCGGCTTCGGCTCACCGTTTTGTTATTCCGCGAATCCAGTGGTTTCATCGCGACGGTACGAACTCGTCACCAATTCTAATAGTATACAATGGTGGATTTGAGTCTCTACGCCAAACACCGCCAATCGTCAATGAGTCTTCTAGGTCAATTTCGTTATCAGTGGCCAAGCCAAAGATGATTCTGTTCAGAGTCTGGGAGCTTTGAGAGGTGACGCGTTCACCGTCAATGTTCAAAATCATCGAATCATCGTTAATACCCACGAGTGACACGGAGTTAACATCAATGGGCGTGTCAAATTTAAAGCGAAGCGAAAGTTGCTCCCAGTTCAAAACAGTCCAAATTCCCAAAGCGCAAATTGTCACGAATGCGAACGCCATCCTAAGAGAAATCTGCAACCTGCGTTTACGTGTCGAGTTTTCAATAGTTGGCATTTGGCAAATCAAGTAGAACATATCGATTCACCCAGCGGCGGGATAAATCATTGCTTTGTCTGTGTGCCTGAGCGCCGCTTGGATGCAATCCTTGGTTCTGTCCAACTGTGTTAGTCCTCGTGAATGAACTGCCAGTAGTCGTCCATCGCAACGTGACTCCAAAGGTTAAACGGCAAGTCGGACGGCCTATGTCGAACGAATCCACAATTGCCTCCAGCATTATCGTCAGTCCATAAGCAGACAACTTGATTGCGATCACGTTCTACCTTGCAGATGCGGATTGGCCCAATCCAAAGCGGTGTTTCGACAACGGCTCCAGCCTCAACCGCATCAGCGATCCGATCGAACTCTGGACGACATGAGTGGAACACCATTTTCAGCGGCATGTCGAATACGACCGTGGATAGGAGTACGGCAATAGCACCCGTGTTTAGCAATAAATGGCGTATTGAACGGATCGCAAACATTGCTGACGTGCTGATAACCAATAGTACAACGCAGATCAACGCGAGGAACATTCTCTCCATTGGCCAGATCGATGCGACAATACCAAGTGCCGGCGGTATCGCAATTAAAACGCTTGGTTTCATTGATTGGAGCGAATCCCTTTTAATGGACAGAACGATTGCGATCAACTCGCCGCGACGAGAGTTCTTCCATTTCAAAACGCCTTCGTCGTACCTGTCAAGTTGACCATTCAGTGTACAGGAAATCTACAACCGAGGTCATAAATTGGAGTATGCCAAGCCCATACCCGATACAGGCAAGGCGCCGCCCGCGTGAGTTTCCGTGGATCCGCTTCGATGCAATCCAGGATGTAACTGATGCAACCAGAAACATGAAAACACGCGGGAAAAGCAAAAAGACGCCATACTTCGAGGTTGCATGCAATCCAGCAGCGAGGCATATGCATGCCAATGGAAAAGTTATACCAAGCGAGATCAGTAACATCGACCATTTTGCAATGATTGTTGGTTGCCAGGGAGACGCCAGTGCGACCGTTCCGAGCGTGCATGCCAGAAGTGATAGTGCAGGCAAAATCCTGAAGTACCACGTCGCGTTCATAAACGCTGGGTAACCGTAATAGGCCATGAATGCGACGAAACCACAAGCGAAGGAGCCCGCGGAAATAATGCGTAGTACATTCGCGATGGGATACGACGCAGCCGCGTCAACAGTTTTGGGAGATGAATACGGATTGCTCAATTTTTGATTCTGTCGACGAACAGTGCCGTTCAGCCAGCCCACGCGGTAAAGGTCAACGTTTCAATAGCCCCATTCGCGCTCTTGGGTGCAACGGTTGGTTCGATGATTTCTAGTCGTTGTGGGGTTTGTAATCGTACACATCGTGGAGCACAAGCTCTGCAGAGACTCCAAGGGCATTGCGTTGCTCCGCGAATTCAAATTCGTCTAACGGTCCAATCGTTGTTCCCGCTTTGAAATCGCCGATCCACCAGTTAAAGTTTCCATCGTCGGGAATCATATAAGAATCTCTAGGTGACCGCTCAGTCAAGTGCTGCTGTTTCGCAATCATGAATCGATTGTCGAAGTCCAGTTCCACAACTTTCGCGGGAATCTCAATACGACCATGTATCTCGATCGTGTGTGAAGATGCGCGCCAAATATAGCAACCACCAGGCAGATCATACGACCAATCCAATACACCTGGTCCGAAACCGATCTCGCATCCAGCCGCAAAAAGGATTGCAATCGCAATCGAGCAACGCCAGAGGAGAACAGTTAGCGGTTTAGGATGATTGAGCATGGAATCTATCCAGCGAACGGCCCGCATCAAGGGGCGGCGGGAGTTGACTCACCATTGCCAGAAACGTCGCCTCCGCTGCTCCGTTGCATCGTTTGGTTCGTCGTTTTACCCTTCCAAATTGGTCGGCCAGACGCTTGCGCACGGCGGTCCGCGTCGGCAGCGATTGCATCAATGTCGCCACCGAATCGGTCAGATATTTCGCGTCGGATGCGGTGAATTTCTTCAATTGGCGTTTCAGTCGTCGATTTCTGAATCATTTCCAAGCAACTCCTCTGGCGTGCAAATCACCGGAATGGGAACCCCAGCGTCGGTGAGAACCTGATGGATACGGGGCAAGATCTTCGCGTTTGCAATGTGCTTGCAGTTCCAAGTCAATAAGTATTGTATTCGATGATGGGCTACCGTGGCGATGTGCAACGCGTCAACCTGCGCTTTTGGTGGCAGAATCGCTCGAGTCATGATCTCGTTCGCAATTTGCGTAATCTGCGGAGCATTTGGAAGTAGTGGAATCCCCGCCAGTACCTGTATGCGTTCGGCAGCCAAAATAGGATCCCCGCACGATGCCTCATCGAGCACGTATTGCGACACAACAAGTTCGTAGTTGGCTCGCTCGGTTTTCCACCATTTGCTCGTCAAAAGCTGGCGCGCCGCCATCACCACCTGAGAGCTCGGGCGTTGCCGGAGATAGCTAACGATAGATGTTTCAATGTAAACCGTATTCATCGCTTAAGTCTATCTGATCGACGAACTGCTCACTACACGCAGCTAGCGTGTGATCAAGGAGGATGGTGGCACCTGACGGTGGGACTACGAATGGTTTGTAGTACCGGCTTTAGCCGGATTTGGTTGCGCTTGAGCCGCCTGAAGGCGGGACTACGAACGTGGGGACTACGAACGTGGGGACTACGAACGTGGAGGAGTGCGAACGGAGCGTTAGGCGGATTGGCGTTTGGTTTGAGGGGTGGCGATTGGGAGGCGGATGGTGAAGACAGTGCCTTTGCCGATGGCACTTTCGACTCGGATGCGACCTTTGGCGTTTTCAATGATCTCGCGGCACATCGATAATCCTAGCCCCGTGCCCCCTTTGCCCGATGCGTCTGGACCGGCTTTGGTCGTAAAGAATCGTTCAAAAATCTTTGGCAGCAACTCTGCCTTTATGCCCGCCCCAGTATCGCGAATCGATAGTAGCACCTGAGTCGGTACGGTGTCGCGAGTTAGCTTGATCGTGATCGTGCCACGCTCTCCGATCGCTTGCCGAGCGTTCGTCACCATGTTAATCAAGATGCGTTGAATCTGCGAAGCGTCGATGGCAGCCGGCGGAACTTCATCCAATTGATGCTCGACATTGATCCGGTACTTCTGAAGCTCACGCTCCAACAGTACTAGCGTATCACGTACCGTGGCTCGCAAGTCGGTCGACGGATTCTCGCTCGTACCGCTGCGGTTTAACGACAATACGGTTGCACAGATCTTGGCGGCGCGAGTCGCACTGTCGTGGATCTTCTGCAAAGCTTTGTCGCGCGTCTGGTCGTCCTTGTGACGCAGCCCCAATTGAGCGTAATTCAGGATGGTCATCAAAACGTTATTGAACTCATGCGTCACCGTGCTCGATAGCTCGCCAACAACCGCTAGCTGTTCCAGCGACGCCAAGCGATCCTGGAGTTGCTCGAGCGTGGGCGATGTCGCAACATTGTTGGGTGCGACGGTTTCCAGTTGAGGACTGGCCTTTTTCGACATACTTGAGACCTTGTTTGGACTGTCAGCTAGCATTGCTGCAGCCGCCAGTCGTGGTGCCGCGTGACGCGAGCAATCTGGATAGATTCGGAGTGTTAAAATCGCTAAGCTAAATTCGAAAGCAGTATTTCAACTGAGTTAGTTAGTACCGAATTTGACCTGCCGATGTCAACCTTACTCGTACAATTCGAAAGCCATGCATACCATTGATTTAGTTAATCTTGGTTTTTCGCGTCTAAAGAACAAAGGCGTTGAGCTGCGATTCTTGCATCGTGCGGGAGTCGCTGGCGGACTGTGCCGAATCGCCAAGCAACATATCTTGTTTATGGACGAAAGTTCGACTGCCGCCGAGCAACTTGATTTGGTGGCCGCAGCCTTTAAACAGCTGGGCACCGATCTCAATGAACTGCCGGCCCCCCTGCGTGATGCCGTCCGCCTGCGGTGAGTTTTATTTTTGCAATTGTCGATAGATATCAAAGCTGTACATGACGACTATCTTTTTCTCTGTTGGTGAGCCTAGTGGCGATCTTCATGCCGCCGGTTTGATGCGAGCCTTGCACGCAATAGCCCCCGAGATAAAATTTCGCGGCTTTGGTGGCGAACAAATGGTCGAGCATGGTTTGCGGCAAGATTTCGATTTGACTCAGCTCGCAGTAGTCGGCTTCGCGGAAGTGCTTCCCAAGCTGCGCGAGTTCTTTGCCCTGAAAGCGCAAGCGAAAAAGATCTTTGCGACCAACAAGATCGACGCAGTTATCCTCGTCGACTTTCCAGGATTCAACTGGCATATTGCGAAGGAAGCGAAACGCGTCGGCATTCCCGTTTTCTATTATTTGCCTCCGCAACTTTGGGCGTGGGGACAATGGCGCATCCGCAAAATGAAGCGAACGGTGGACACAGTGTTGTCTGCGTTGCCTATGGAGCACGCTTTCTTTCAGGCACACGGTATGGATTCCGAGTTCGTCGGTCATCCATTCTTTGAACATGTGGCTCAACACGAGCTTGATCAAGACTGGATTGATGCGAAACTGGCAGACAATCCTAATCGAGTCGCGGTTCTCCCTGGTTCACGTCGCAAGGAAGTGGAAAACATTTGGCCGATCCAGTTCGAAGTCATCAGTCACTTAGCGGTGCGGTTCCCCGAAGTATGCTTTGATGTCGCGTGCCTCAATGAAAAACATGCGAACCTCGTGCGTTCAATGCTCGCTGAGTCTGAGAACGCAGGACTTCCAATTCAGCTTCACGTTGGAAAGACCAGCGAAGTCATTTCCGTTAGTCGATGTGTGCTGATGAAGAGCGGATCGGTTTCGCTGGAGCTGCTCGCGCGACGCAAACCGGCGAATGTGGTTTATCATGCGACGCGTTCGACGTATGCCGTTGCAACGCGACTGACCGATGTGCGATTTATGTCGCTTCCTAATATCATTGCCAACAAAGAAATCGTCCCCGAGTTCTTGGCGATCGGTCGCTCGCGTGAAATCGTGCCTCGGTTGATGGATTCTATGTCGCGATTGATCGCAGACCCCGCTGCTCGAGAGCAACAGCTTGATAATTTGCAAAGTGTCTACCAGCAATGCGGTGGCACTGGCGCTTCGACGCGAGCTGCCGCGGTAATTGTGAAGAAACTCGAAGCCCTCGGTGTCGGGCGAAAGCCGAATGTGAGCGTGTTACCCGATTTAAAAGTTGGGTAGCTTGTCGTAGATCCGTTTGCAAGATACGGTGATTGCGTACAATATGGTTTTCGACGGCAGTACACTTCGAAAGCGTGGTAATGAATCGAGTTACATTGGCACTCGTCCAAATGTCTTGTGGCGAAGACCGCAAGGCAAACGTGGAAAAAGCACTCCAAAAAGTTGCCGAAGCGGCGGCGGAAGGTGCTCAGATTGTTTGTCTTCAAGAGCTGTTCCCTGGTCTATATCCGTGCCAGTCCGAAGATCACGATAGGTTTTCGTGGGCGGAATCGATTCCTGGGCCTACGTCCGATGCGATGGCGGCCGCGGCAAAGCAGCATGGTGTCGTCGTCACGGGATCTCTGTTCGAACGCCGTGCTCCGGGTTTGTACCACAATACAGCGGTTGTCTTCGATGTGGATGGTAAAATGACGGGCATGTATCGCAAGATGCACATTCCCGATGATCCTTTGTATTACGAAAAATTTTACTTTACGCCCGGCGACACTGGGTTTGTTGTAGCAAAAACAAAGTTCGCGAAGTTAGGCGTAGGTGTTTGTTGGGACCAGTGGTACCCAGAGACGGCTCGGCTGTTCGCGTTGGCCGGGGCTCAGATTTTGCTCTATCCTACGGCGATCGGTTGGTCGGAAACAGACAAGGATTCGGTCGGGGAAAGCCAACATGAGGCTTGGGAGACGATGATGCGGTCGCATGCCATCGCAAATGGTCTTTTTGTCGGCGCAGCAAACCGAGTAGGTGTCGAGGGGGAACTCGAATTTTGGGGAGCCTCTTTCGCGTATGATCCTTACGGCAATTTGATCCATCGCGCAAGTCATAACCAGGAAGAAACGGTGATTGTGGAATGCGATCTGGCTTTGTCGGATCGAGCGCGGACGCACTGGCCGTTCTTGCGCGATCGCCGAATCGACGCGTACGGTGATTTAACAAAGCGATGGATCGACTCATGAGCAGTCCATCCTCGAGCGCAGTAGTTGCTACAAATGGGCGATATTGGCCGGCCGAGTGGACGCGACATGCGGCCACTTGGATCGCTTGGCCACATAACCTGGAGACTTGGCCGAACCGGTTTGAGCCGATCGAGCCCGTTGTGCAGCGGATGATTGAAATCATCGCCGAAGTAGAACCAGTCCATGTTTTAGGCGGGCCACCTGAATCGCTGAAGAGAGCACAAGCGGCCTTGTCCGAAAGACCGAACGTCATGGTTCACGACGTTGTGACCAACGATGTTTGGATCCGAGATTATGGACCAACGTTCGTTCATGACACTCGAACGCGGAAGACTGGCGCTGTCGATTGGAACTTTAACGCGTGGGGCGGCAAGTATCCTCCGTGGGACGAAGACGCGCAAAACGCTAAACGAATCGCTAGCATCGCGAACGTCGAAGCGAGCTCGTGCTCACTGACGTGTGAGGGTGGCGGTATCGAAACGGACGGAGAAGGTACGCTGCTTACGACCAGCAGTTGCTTGATGGCGGCTTCGCGGAACCCAAATTACACTCGGTCCGATGTCGAGGGACACTTGAAGGCGGAACTGGGCGTTCGCAAAGTGCTCTGGGTCGACGGCGGAGCACTTTCGGGAGATGACACTGACAGCCACATTGACCAGCTTGTGCGATTTACCAAACCGGGAGTGGTGCTGGCGGCTGTTTCGTACACTAGCGACGATGAAAATTTTCCGAAGCTCGCACAGCAATATGGCTTGCTGACGAAGATGACCGATGCGCACGATCGCAGCTTGGATGTCGTGCCGCTGATGACGCCACCGCCGCGTTACGTCGCTGGTAAACGCGTTCCGGAAAGCTACTGTAACTTTTATATTGCGAATTCGATTGTGTTGGTGCCTACGTTTGGCTTTCGTGAAACGGACGACGCGGCCATTCGAGTCATCGCGGAACATTTTCCGGATCGCACAATTGTGCCGCTGGACGCTTCGGATCTCATTTGGGGCCTGGGAGCGTTTCACTGTGCGACGCAGCAGCAACCCATTGCTCCGGAGTGATAAAGGTTGCTTCGTTTATTGTTCGCTGATCTTGGGTTCAACGCCCAGAAAGATGGCCGCTTCGGTAACGAGCCGTTCGGAGCTGCTCATCTCTTCGCGTTCGAGGAGGACTTGGCGAGCCATATCGGGGCAATCTGTTAACAAGCCGTTCACGCCGCGATTCATCATCGTAGACATGGTGACAGGATCGTTGACAGTCCACACGAAGACTTCTTTTCCAGCTTTGTGAGCTCGCTTGATGAAGCTGCGGGTGGCAAATCGAGCGTTAATTGCAAAGAAATCGGCGTCGATACGATTTACGTTGCCGACGGCGACTGACATGAGTACGCCGCATTTCCAACTGGGACGTAGCGAACGAAACTTTTTGACGCCCTCTAGCTTCAAAGACATCACCATCACTTCGTCCTGCATGGCAAACGATTCTACGATTTCCGCGACCCGTTGTTCAAGTTGCTGGTCGTGCCCGTAGTACTTTAGTTCGATGATTACACCGATACGTCCCTTGCACAACTCGAGGACATCGGCGAGTTTTGGCACTCTTTCGTCGGCAAACTTCGAATCAAGCCAGCTGCCGATATCTATTTTCGCGAGGTCTTCATAGCGGGCATCCCAGATCTTGAGCGAATTGCGAGATAGCTTCATAAAGTCGCTGTCGTGAACCACGACGACTTCGCCGTCAACCGTTTCTTGAACGTCGATCTCAACCCAGTCAGCTTCCATTTCGATTGCAGAACGAATTGCGGCTAAGGAGTTCTCGGGCGCAACTTTGGAAGCGCCACGGTGCGCCATGACTTGTGTAACGTCATCCGTTTGTAATGCTTGGATTGTTACGACTCCTAGCACCATCGAGCAAGCTGCTCCGGTGAGGCCAGCCGCGGCAAGTCTGGTTCGCGTCAACGTCGGTAGCGATTTGCCTTGCCGCGATTCGCTTTCGATCGTTTGCTGCATGGCCGAAAGCGATGCCGGGTGCATCGAACGGTAAGCATAATACAAGACGAACGAGAATGAGATTGTACCGATGGCGTTCAACAACAAACTAACGGTGCTCAGAAGAGCCAGCATCAACCCAACGCGGGCTGCGAGCCAGGTTATGGAACTGACGCTTGAAGGAATCAGCACATCTCCGATTCCGGCGACGACTACGGTTGCCAGGAGATTGATTGCGAGCCCCGCCGCCCCCCACAACATAATCCAGGTTAACACTTGATAGCGCCGCCCAGCAATCTTCCGAGAACTCGTCGGGAGTGCTCTGCGTGGGTTGGTCTTGTCGAAGAGTACCAGCGGCAACGAAAGAAACCAACCGGAATAGAAACGAATCAAGATGAGCGATAGAAGTGCGACAATGATTGCGCCGGCCGACACAGCAAACGTAAACTCTTGCGGACGCTCTTGTAAGTAGTAGTTGATGTCGTATTCGGTGAGTAAGCGACGGTAAACGACTGCGGCGAGTATGACAAAGGGAGCCAATACGACTAGCGACCAGCCAGCAATGCGTCCCGTTACGCGTAGGACCGATACGCTGTGCACCAAGGCGAATCGAACAGCGTTAAGCAGACTCGGCTTGGCACCGTTGGTCCTTGTCGCGAGAATCGACAACAGTGCAGATTGCTCTAACGCAAAGATGCCGAGCCATACTGCTCCGACCAGGATGACGCTCAGCCAACCAAAGGGTCCGGTGAGGAACAGAGCGATGTCGACGTCCGACAAAATCTCGTGCCCACTGACCCTTAGCAGGATTTGGATCAAGACGCTGAGAATGGGAGTGAGAACTGCGAAGGATAGGATTTTAAACGCGAGATCCGTCGCCGCCAAAGTTCGCCAGTCATGTTTTAAGCTAACCCGCAATTCTTTGATGGCTTCGGTGTCAATCATCTATCAGTTTCGGTTCAGATTCGACAAGAGGAATGGAAAGTTAGCGTATCGCGTCCATCTAGACTTAACAACATCTTAACGAAGTGGCGGTTTTTTGTGGTAGTCAGCATCGATAGGATACTCCCAATTGTGCCGCAAAGTGTAGGCGGCAGGGCAATTGGTGCAGGCCTCGCAAAAAAGGACTCAAATGGATGCGAAGTTACCGTGTGCGATCATATAAAGCGTTCACTTTAGTGGAATTGCTTGTTGTCATTGCCATCATCGGAATTATCGCGTCACTTTTGCTTCCGGCAATTCAGTCGTCGCGCGAGTCGGCTCGATTGATGTCTTGCCAAAGCAACGTTAGGCAGATTGGCATCGCCTTGTTAGGCTATGAGAGTGCGCATAAGCGATTCCCGCCCAGCCGAATTAAGTTGAGCAAACCGACTTACGAAGTCGGCTGGCAATCGATGGTACTTCCATTTTTTGAGCAAAGCGTCACGTACCAGGACTACAACCGCCAGTCGAGCTGGTGGGATAGCACGAATGTCGACGCAACGACTGTTGATATCCCTGTCTTTCGCTGTCCATCGGTTCCTTCATTGCGTGCAACCCCGTCTGTCCCGCTCTACAAGAATCGCGGCATTCATTATGGCCAGCCTCAGTTTGGTTATGCTGACTATGGAGCTATCAACGCAGTTCGTAACTCTGTCTGGGTTGTCTCGGGCGGCGCAAGCATCAACACCAAGGAAAAGCTAGGGGCATTGGGACGCGGCCCGGACGGAGTTCGCGCAGCGATGATCATTGATGGACTTTCGAATACGATTTTCATCGCGGAAGACGCTGGCCGTCCTGGACTTTTCATCAACGGTAAGGAAGGTGCGAATCCCAGCAAAGGCGTCGTGCTTAACACTCCGTTCACAGCTGATGGTTGGGGTTGGGCTGATATCGATAACGGCTTCAGCATAGATGGCGGCAACCTTCAGGGTTTGCAGAACGATACTAGTGGTTCAGGTAAAGTAACATTGGTAAAGGACGGCAAGTGTTTCATTAACTGCTCCAACGACAGCGAAATCTACGGATTCCATGCGGCCGGAGCCGTATCGGTTCGCGGCGACGGATCGGTTCACGTTCTAAACACAACGATTGACGGACTGACGCTTGCTGCCCTAGCGACTCGCGATGCACAAGACAAAGTGCCCAAGAACTAGCGGCAAATAAAGGTGTCAGGACTCCTTTTCGGACTCTGACGGTCCATTCGTTTTCCGCCCATTGCTTAGACGTAATTTGTATGAATGTTCGCCACATAGTTTCAAATTGCATGATCGTGCTGGGCGTCCTCACTTTTTTAGGCCCAAACGCTTGTTGTGCCGACCAGCACGTAAGATTATTGGGTATTGTGGAGATTGCCGCGGATTTCGAAGACCGATCAGGGCTAGACACGACGCTTGAAAATGGAAGGTCTGCTGCTCGGTTCGGTGGGATTTCGGGCATTGAGTATCTTGGCAACGATGAATACCTGTTGCTGCCAGACCGTGGCCCGATGGACGGTGCATGCAATTACGCTTGCCGATTCCACCGCATGCAAATCCGTTACGACGCAAACGAAAACCAGTTAAGCTACAAACTAGTTGCCACTACGATGCTGCAAAATGAGCACGGTGAAGCACTGAGTGGTTTAGCGAAAATCGATCAAGCGAGCGGCTTGCGGCTTGACCCTGAGGCCATTCGTGTTTTGGACAAACAGTTGCTGATTTCTGATGAATATGGCCCCGACATCAGAAGCTTTGATTTTAATGGTGTTCAGATTAGGCAGTGGTCGATTCCGAAAGCGTTCAAGCCGAACAGTTATGACTACTGCGACGAATCACAGGTCACATTTGGGCGACAGGACAATGGCGGTTTTGAGGGACTTGCGGTCAGTGCTGATGGCAAGCAGATATTTGCAGCCCTACAGAAGCCTCTAGTTCAGGACCTGGTTGAGGACGCTAGCGACGGCAGTAAGCCTATTGACGACGGTGGCTACTGTAGGTTCTTGAGATTTGACAACGAAGGAAAGGCCAACGGGCAGTTCCTGTACAAGCTGGAAGCTAAGAAATGTGGCATCAGCGAACTTGTCGTGTTGGATTCTCAGACTCTGCTGTGCCTAGAACGTGATAGCAAGAAAGATTTGGCCGCGAGCATTAAACGGCTATATCGAATTACCATTTCAGAGTCATCAAATTCGATCGATAGGATCGACGAAACGGCACAGAACATACTGGCTAGCCAGCCCGCGATGGACAAGCAGCTTTTCGTCGACCTGCTAGATCCTAACTTGGGCATCGCTGCGGATAAGATCGCAGCCAAGATCGAAGGCGTCTGCTTTGGTCCAAAGTTAGAATCGGGCGAGCAGATTCTTCTGATTGCGACCGACAATGATTTTGCTGACGAACAGCCCTCGCGCATTTACGCTCTCGCCGTCTCTGGCGCAACTCTTTAGTTTTTCGCACCAAGCAAATATCCAAGCGTTGCCCGTGAGCAATCGATTGTGCGGCACAAGCTATCTCAACCAGATCGGATCGACGCGCGCTATTCTATTTCTTGACCGATGTCAAGCGAGTGCGCACAAGCCGCTTGAATCCTCACCGTATCTTAACACAACCTACCCGCAAACTTAAAATAACCGTAATAAGATCTCCGCGTGTTCGGAATGCATTCTAACTCATATCGGAGATTTCTTATGCGCATTGTCTGCCTTGCTTTAACCTGTCTACTGACGCTGCCAACCGTTTCACACGCAGCAATTATCATCACTGAAGTAATGTCGTCATCATCGCATGGTGCCGGCACGAGCAATTCGGACTGGTTTGAGCTAACCAATAGTGGAGTTGCAGCAGTAGATATTACAGGCTGGTCGTGGGATGATGATTCCGCATTACCTGGCGTCGCTTCGTTCGGTGCAATAACATCAATCGCTGCTGGCGAATCAATCATCGTAACGCAAGAAACGCTCGGCGCGGAAGCCGCTTGGAGAACGGACTGGAATGTAGCTGCAAGTGTTCAAGTAGTTAACCTTGGCGCTACTGGAATCCCCGGTTTCAGTTCTAACGGTGACACAATTTACATATATGACGCGGCGAACACCGAAGTTACGAGCCGAGGTTTCTCGACGGCAACAAATGGTTCTACATTTGAATGGGATGCCTTTGACAACGAACTGGGCGTGAGTGTCGCTGGTGAGAACGGTGCTTATGTTGCGTCATTTAATGGCGACGGATTTTTTACAGCAGGCTCAGACATTGGCTCTCCGGGCTATGCGGTTGGCGCAACGGCTGTGCCAGAACCGTCCAGCACCGCAGCGTTGATGCTTGCAATCGGTGGCGTTGCGTTTCGTCGGTTTCGCAAAAAGAACGCGTAGTTTCGTCGATTGCTTGTTAGGCAATCTAAGATCTTAAGCTCACTGGTCTTTCTTTTTCAGGGACCCGTGAGCTTTTCTTTATTGGTATGCCGGGTTTCTCGAGCCGGATGCGTATCAGAACTCACGAAGCGTCAGAAACGAGCTTCTGTCGCACTGCCAGTGTGCTTCCGGTGTACGTCGTAGCCACTCTTCTGCATCCCGGCTTATCTGGGACACAACCGCACACTGCTACTGGGCGAGCGACCATTTGAACTTTGAGGCGTTAAGAAAGACGGAAAGATTTTTATTACCGCCGCATAGGCAACTTGGTAATTGGTTCCTTAGCCGCTATAAGAAAGAACTGACATGTGGAAGCTGACTCGCCGGTGACGAGCATGAAGTCGATTGCCGGTGCTGTCTCTGGGAGAGTGCTCCGTCGACAGATTTTACGTGTCGCAGAAATCAGACTGGATTGGCGGAATAGGAAAGAAGGAGTCCTGATTGGGAACGGCGGAGTTAAAAAAATTCGCGGGTGCAGTGACCCGTCCGCTGTGGGGCAGCTTTCGCGATTTGCTGCCAATCATCGCAGTGGTTCTGTTCTTCCAACTGATTGTGTTCCGTCAGCCGCTGCCGAACACAGGCAAGTTGGTCGTCGGTCTTGCGTTCGTGGTCGCCGGCCTGTCCTTGTTTATTGCCGGTTTGGAGATGGGTCTGTTCCCGCTTGGCGAAGGCATGGCGTACGATTTTGCGAGGAAGGGCAGCGTGCCATGGTTGCTCGCCTTCGCTTTCGCGTTGGGCTTTGGCACCACGTTTGCCGAGCCCTCGTTGATTGCGATTGCTTCTAAGGCTTCAACCTTGCGGGAATTCGAGGGCACGAGCGATCAAATAACGAACATGCAAAACAGCTTTGCATTCGCGTTGCGAGCCACAGTCGCAGTGTCCGTCGGAATTGCGTTGTCGCTGGGCGTCATTCGCATCATCAAAGGCTGGCCATTGCACTACATGATTATTAGCGGCTATCTGCTAGTAATGGTCGTTACACCGTTTGCTCCCGAGAATATCGTTGCTATCGCTTACGATTCTGGTGGAGTAACCACGTCAACGATCACTGTGCCGTTGACGGCAGCGCTGGGAATTGGGCTAGCATCTAGTATCCGAGGGCGTAGTCCGCTGACGGACGGTTTTGGACTGATCGCCATGGCATCTTTGACACCGATCTTGTTCGTGCTCGTTTTCGGGATCGTCTGGTCATGATGTTGATATCGTTGCTAGGACAATCGCTTTATTCGACGGTACATGACGTCCTGCCGATCGCGGCGATCATCGCATTTTTTCAACTAGTCGTCCTTCGCAGACCGGTTGCAAACTTTCCGCGTCTACTGTGGGGATTTGCTTTCGTGATTGTCGGCTTGGCGATGTTCCTACTTGGCCTTCAACTAGCGTTGTTTCCATTAGGTGAAGAAATGGCGAACCAGTTGACTTTGGGGCTGAAGTTTGACGAACCGGTCAGTGCGATGGCGAATGAGGGCAATTTAAGTTTACCTTGGTATGCATTCTACTGGACTTATTTATTTGCATTCGCGATTGGAATGAGCACGACGATAGCCGAACCAGCACTGATGGCCGTAGCGATTAAGGCAGAAGAGGTATCGGGCGGTACGATTCAAGCTCGCGGACTGCGACTGGCCGTCGCGGTGGGAGCCGGTCTGGGGGTTGCGCTTGGAACCTTTCGGATTGTCATCGGTGCGCCACTCCCGTACTTTATTTTGACTGGCTACGCCATCGTGGTGGTGCAGACATACTACGCTCCGAAACAGATCATTCCGATCGCTTATGATTCTGGCGGCGTCACGACCTCCACAGTAACTGTTCCACTGATAGCCGCCCTCGGGCTCGGGTTGGCCAGTCGTATTCCGGGCAGAAACCCGGCGATTGACGGCTTCGGCCTAATCGCAACGACGGCGCTTTTTCCGATCATCGCGGTGATGGCTTATGCACAACTTGCGGCGTGGGCCGATGCGCGACGCGCTAGGATTGCTGCGACAGACGCAACGGGCTCGAAAAATTGATTCACCACTATAGAATTTCACAGGAGCAAAATCGATGCGATTCAAACTGATTATTGCGTTCGTGGACGATGACAAAACGAATTCCGTCATGCAAGCAGCACGCGACACGGGCGCGACTGGTGCAACCATCATCGGCAACGCTCGCGGTGAAGGGCTGAAGCCGACGAAGTCGTTTCTTGGCCTATCCTTAGAGAGCCAACGCGACGTAGTGCTGTTCCTGGTGGAAAGTCATCTAAGCCGCGAAATTCTCGAGACCATTGGTCGTGTTGCCCAGTTTGACGAGAAGCCGGGAACTGGAATCGCAATTCAGATCGATGTTGAAGACGCGGTTGGGGTCAGCCATCAAATCGAAAAGTTAACACAAGTTGTTGAGGAGAAACTATGAGCGGAAAACAAGTTGTCCGGGTCGTCGACGTAATGAAAACCCAGTTTGATTTGGTTGACGGAAAACTTACAGTAAAGGAAGCTTTGCTGGCGATGAAGCATCCGGAGACACGGGCATTGATCGTGGACAAACGCGACGATGACGACGAGTATGGTTTAGTGCTGCTTTCGGACATTGCCAAGAAAGTTCTCGGAGCCGACCGCTCGCCGGAACGTATCAACCTCTACGAAATTATGGCCAAGCCTGTGTTGGGTATTTCGCCCAGCATGAACATCCGTTACTGTGCCAAACTGCTGGAGAGTTTTTCGATCACCCGGGCTCCGGTGATCGAAAATGGCAAGGTTTTAGGCATCGTCAGCTACCACGACTTAGTTTTGCGTGGACTGATGCAGATGATCCAAGATTAAGAGCTTGGACGGAATGTAGGTCTCAGGACGTTGGCAAGAGTCAAGCGGTTCGCGTTTCGAAGCCGCCTGTAGTGCTCAGCATGCCCGGCTATTGCGTAGAACAAATTGGCTGGATTTAAGTTTTCGCCATTGGTTCGGCAGCTTCCATGGCCGGGTCCATTTCGTCGAATATTTCACCGACTCCATCGTAAAAAATCCGGCCAATCAATAGGTCGGTAAGATTGCCTCGAAATTGCGGATGTTCTCGCATGAAGCCACCGAAGCTGAACTCCTTGCTGTAAAAAGCATCGACCAATTTTCGCACCCACGATGCGCCGCTCTTGAATTCCTTGCACCAGCTTGCAAGCTGTTGTTCCGAGAGATCGTTTTTCTTCAATCCGGCTATCACAGCGTCAGCGGCTTTCTCGCCTGTGACCAACGCGAAGAAAACGCCCGAGGAATAGATCGGGTCGATGAACCCGAAAGCATCGCCAATCAGTACCCAGCCTTGGCCTGCATGTTGAGTGGTGGAGTAAGTGTACTCTTTAGCCACGTGGGTTTTGCCGACCTGCGTCGCGTTCTCTAACCTCGGCAGCAAGCCGGGGCAAATAGCAATCTCGTCATGGTATGTCTGTTCGGTCGCCGTGTCTCGCTTGAGCATATATTCATGGTCTCCTACGCAACCAATGCTTGTGATACCATTGGAAAGCGGAATAAACCAAAACCAGCTGTCCTTTTCTTTGGTATGCATAATGATCGTCGCGCCCGCGTTGTCACCCGGGTCTCGAATCGCATCTTTCCAATAGCCCCAGATCGCGGACTTTTTCAGATTTGGATCGACCTTCTTCAAGCCAAGTTTGGAGGCGATAAGCGATTGCTGACCTGATCCATCCATTACAACTCGGCAAGATATCTGGTGCTGGCTGCCCGCTTTGTCACGCAGCGTTACACCTGAGCAAACGCCGGCGGCATCAATCTGCACATCCAGGACGCGCGTCTCGTCCACGCAATCCGCTCCCAGTTCTGCAGCCCGATCGAACATCATCTTGTCGAATTCGGCTCGCTCTACCTGCCAAGTCAAGCTACTTTCGCGAGGGTCGTGGTCTTGAAAGAAGAATGGTTCGGAATCCTTGCCGTTGGATGTAACGAATTGGACGCTGTGTTTGCGTACGAAACGAGACTGCTTCATGCGATCGATCAAGCCGAGCCTTTGCAGCGGCCAGAACACTTCCGGCATTAAAGACTCGCCGACGTGAAATCGTGGAAACTTCTCACGTTCTACCAGCAGCACGCGATAACCTGCTTCCGCAACCAAAGCCGCCGCGGTACAGCCCGCTGGACCTGCCCCGATCACCACACAGTCGTATTCCGTTTGCATCGTCAATTCCTCTGAGGTCAGGTTTTGCTTACACGTTTGTTAGGGAACCAGTGCTATCGCCAAAGCTTTGTAGGCTTTCTACGCCGAGTCGTTCCGCCATCGCAACATACAGGTTTGTCATCGGACTCATCTGATTCTGTACAAACCGGCCGGGACGAAGTGTTCCGCCGCCGCCACCCGCCAGAATGACTGGTAGGTCACTGTGCGTATGGCGATTGCCATCTGCGTTTCCAGAACCATAAACGATCATGCTGTTGTGTAACAGCGAATTGCCGTCGACATCCTCCGTCTCACCCATCCTTTTTAGGAAGGCGGCAAGTCGGCGGGTGTACCAGAGGTCAATTTCAGCGACTTTCTCGATGCGATCTTCTTTGTTTTGGTGATGGGACAAGTCATGGTGACCTTCCACAATTCCGATGTCTCCAAAGGATCTATTGCTGCCGTCGTGAGCTAACATCAAAGTCGAAATACGCGTCGAATCGGTTTGGAAGGCGAGGGTAAGCATTTCGAACATGAGATCGACGTGGTCGGAATACGTCATCGGCACCAACGATGGAGTCGGAATGCCGGGATCTTGAACTTCGCCAAACTTCTCTGAACGATCAAGTCGCGATTCAATATCGCGTATACCCGCCAAATACTGATCGAGTTTACGTTGGTCGTTTGAAGACAAACGTCTGCTCATACTGCGCGCGTCTTCGAGAACGAAATCCAAGATGGACCGCTGCTGCTGGCGTCGCGCTTGCATGTTCCTCCAGCGTTCACCGGGATCGCCTTCACCAAACAAGCGTTCGAACACGAGCCGGGGACTCGCTTCTGGTGCGACTGGCGTTGTTGGCGAAGACCACGCTAGATTGAATTGATAGGCACAGGCATATCCCGAATCACACTCGCCCGCTTGGCGTACAGCATCGCAAGTTAGCTCGAGCGATGCAAAGCGGGTCTGGTCGCCGATATTCTGAGCGAGAATCTGGTCGATTGACGTTCCCGCGTATAAATCTGTCGCGGATTTCTTCAAACGAACACCGGTTAAGAAGGTCCCGTTGCCACGCGCGTGGTCACCTGCCCCATCCGGTCCGCCATCCGCTGTCTGGTGCTCAAGCCCCTTAATGACCTGGAGCATCTCGCGGTATGGTTCCAGCGGCGCCAAAGTTTGGCCGAACTGAAACGATTTTTCGTCACCCGTTGGCCACCACGCGGAAGGGATTGCTCCGTTCGGAAAGTATACGAAAGCCGTACGCAGAGGTGCGCCCGTCGCTGTCATCGCCAATGGCTTACTCGCACTGCTGGCCATGGCGGGGCGGAGCGATGCGAACGCCGGTAGTGCGACTGCGGCGCCGATGCCGCGAAGGAATGATCGTCGTTTTAAAGCCATGTCGTCCTGCCCCTCGGAAATAGGTTCTTCGTTGTCTTTTAATTATTGTCGGCGGTAAAGTCCCACCGGTTGATCTTGGTTCTTGATTGATGCTCAGGATTCGGGATTGTTTAAGCGAACTTGCGTAAACGCAGGTGATTCGACAACCCCGTAAATCAAATCCTTTGCCAGACCGCCTGAACTCTCCAGTTTATCAACAATGCCGTCGACTGTGTCCAGGTCGTGATATTCGACTCCACGGCCCAAGGCATATGTCATCAACTTCTCGGTAATCGTGCGATAAAACTCGCCACGTCGCTCGTTCTTGAGCACCGACTTCAACTCTTGAATGTTCGTGAATTTTTCGCCAGTAATCAGCTCGCCCTGCGGATCGATTGCATCTTGCCTTTCATTGTCTCGCCACATGCCGACTGCGTTGAAGTTTTCGAGCCCCAGCCCCAGCGGATCCATGCGATTGTGGCAGCCAGCACAGACAGCCTCTTGGCGATGGATCTCCAAAGTTTCACGCAACGTCAACGACTTAGGATCGCGTCCGTTGAGTGCGTCCTCCAGCGGTGGAATGTCGGGAGGCGGAGGCGCAGGCGGCGTCCCCAGCAAGTTTTCGAGAATGAACAGCCCTCGTTTGACCGGTGAAGTACGGTCAGGGTTTGAGGTAACGGCGAGGAAAGTTCCTTGAGTCAAGACGCCGCCGCGGGGCGACCCTGATGGCAATTCCACGCGTTGCATCTCGTCGCCTTCAACACCTTCAATACCGTAGTGTTTTGCAAGTCGCTCGTTCAAGAAGGTGTAGTCTGCATCGAGCAGTTCGAGAATACTCCGATTCTCGTCGACGATAAAATCGAAAAGCATTTCGGTTTCATTGCGCATGCTCTGGCGCAATTCATAGTTTAGATCAAAACCGCGAAAGCGCCGGAAGCCTGAAAAGAGCTTCGTCCGCGCTTCCACTAGTTCGGCCTTTTCTTCCTCGGTCAAATCCGCCTCGTCCTTGCGCCGCAGTTCGCGAAATCTTTCACGCGCCTTGTCGGCATCAGGATCGGGAGCAGCGTCCCGTGCCAGCACTGCAGCGGCATTCACCGGTACCGATTCTATGTCACGCGAACGCAACCATTGCCCTACAAAGTTCTGGGTGAAAGCAAATGCCTTCCAATCGGCCAACATCCGATCGACCTGCGGCACCAAATTCTGCCGCAACTCCCCTTTATCCGCCAGTTCGAGCAGTTGTTCATCCGGCATGGATGACCAAAGGAAGTACGACAAACGTGAAGCCAATGCATAATCATCCAGCTGAGCAATATGCCATGATTCACTAGACTTTTCTTGAGAAGCAGCGACGCTACCCGCCTCGGCACCCTGCAAAACACCTTCTTCGCGGAAGATGAATCTCGGTGAAGAAATGATTGCCGCAATCGCCGCGGCCACCCCCGACTCAAACGTTGCGTTAGGCATCTTGCTGTTCTCGAGCGCGAACGCGGCAGCTCGCTCAATGAATTCAGCATCCACTGGCCGACGAAATGCTTTGCGAGCGAAGGGCTCTAGAATCCGTGCGGCATAGGCTAGCCGATCAGAGTCACTCTCTGGAACGTCCTCTGGAAAAAACTTCGCATAATCGGGCGGGCGAACGAGATGATCATCCCCCGTGGGCCCAATCAATTTTACGCCATGGACCAGCAATTTCAGGTCGCGAACTTTAGTTTCATCGGTCAAGGGCTCAAGCCGAAACGAAACCTGGTGCTCGCCAGCCTCTAGTTCACGCTCCAATCTTGCTTGAAACGTTTTATCCCCTTCCCGTGCAAACTCCTGCTCCCACGCGACCCCATTATCGATACTGAACACAAGCTTACACTTGTTATAGTCAAAAACGTTGTCGACGTAAGTCTCGTCAATCCCCAAGTGCAACTCGACGTTATACGCCCCGGAGTGTTTGACGTCGAGCTTACCTACGAGTGTGGCCGGAAGATAGTACGAGAGCGCAACTCGACTTCCATTCTGCTCTAGCTCAGTGCCTTCATCTGCAACGAAGTCCTTTCCCGGTACAAATTGCTCGGCAAGAACCCATCCTAACTTGGGAACCGCTTCATCGACTATTCGATTGGCAGCCGAAATGTACTTCTCCAGCAAGATCGGCGAAATTGTTTGTACATCCGCAATGTTGTCAAAACCATGCCCGGCATCATCCGATGGGAAGTTCTCTTCGACCTTGAAGTCGACTCCCAACAAGTCGCGAATCGTATTCTTATACTCAACACGATTCAAACGACGCACAGTCACGACACCTGGATCGGGACGGGCTGGGTCCAGTTGCATAACACCGCGTTTAACCCAATCTGTCATAAGAGTCTGATGCGCGGCGTCGAGCGACTCGCCGTTGGGTGGCATCATATCCGAACGCACCATCCGCAAGACTCGATTCCACAACTTGCGGTCCGCCACAAGCTCCTCTGGCGTCTTATACTGATCAAACGCTATTCCACCCTCGCTCGCGCCGTGTGCATGGCAGTCGTAACATCGCGATTCTAGTAGCGGCTGGATCTCCCCTTTAAGTCGCTCTATTTTCGTCGACGAGACAACCGGCGACGGCGTCGCATCATCAGCGAACACGTTCAGCGCTGAACATGGGACGAGTACCATCGTTGACAAGAGTCGGGAGCGCAAAACTGGAATTCGAGACTTCATCAAGATCAACACTTATCGCTATGGTAAGAGGACTGCGGTTCGTAGGCTGGTTGTGCGGAGGACAATTGAGTCTCCTGCACAAAGTTTCTCGACGGTGCCGGGGCATCGACTGCGGCGAGTACTTAGGCTGGCGGGGTGCTACGGTAAATTCTAGTCTGCTGCACAAACGCGGGTTAACCGTAACGGGGGAGACAAATCAAACTTTCTTTTTTTGCCAACGCCACGCAGCCTTTTTCGTTTTGCGACGCGTCGAGGTGTGCTACGATACGGCATGCCGATCGGATGGTTTACCATTGGCCTAATCGTCTCCCTTTGGACCGCGTTTTGGCTTCAATTTTAACACCACACGGCCGACAAGGTACTGCATTAATTGGTTAATGCGGACTGGAATGCCATTATTTTGGAGAAATCAGATGCTCAAGCAAGCCTTTGCTGTTCTAACGTTAACTGTTTCAACAAGTTTTCTGCTGGCGGCTGACGAAAATGTCAAACTGAAAGTATCAGAAATGCACCTTTGCTGCGGCGCTTGCACGTCGGCGGTGGAAAAGGCGGTTAAGTCGGTGGAGGGAGCAAGTGTCACTGTCAGCGAAGATGAAGGCACAGCCGAGATTGCTGCCAAGGACAAAGAAACCGCTCAGAAAGCGATCGATGCGATGACAAAAGCCGGTTTTCACGGCAAATTAGACAGCGACTTGGTCACCTTCAAAAAGGTCGAGACCCCAGAAGGAACCGTTGAATCGCTTGAGCTCGAAGGAATCCACAATTGTTGCGGTGGTTGCAACGCCGCTATCAAAGAAGCGATCGGTAAAGTTGACGGGATCAAGTCAACGACGCTTGCTGCAAAGAAATCAAGCTTTACGGCTTCTGGAAAATTTGACGCCAAAGAGCTCGTGAACGCAATGCTGGCGGCTGGCTTTCATTGCACCGTAAAAGATGAAGCGAAATAAGGCCGTCTTGGCTTGATCGCTTTCGCGGGTAACCTTAAGCGAATCGATTTACATCGCGCTTATACTCGACTCGACTATGGTACCAGGTGTTGCACTCTTTGATAGCGTCTCAGCTCAGGTGCAACGCTTTGAACACCTCGTAAAAGGGGATATGGTACCGGCCGACCTTCAACAGTTCTTACCCCAGGCACCTTCTGGACTCCGCAGCTTGACTCTTATCGAGCTTGCGAAA
This sequence comes from Njordella aestuarii, assembly GCF_056494165.1. Lineage (NCBI taxonomy): Bacteria > Pseudomonadati > Planctomycetota > Planctomycetia > Pirellulales > Pirellulaceae > Njordella > Njordella aestuarii. The sequence continues at coordinate 2,324,647 of NZ_CM151397.1, read as the reverse complement.
TTGCACATGCGCCGCCGGACCGCTTTGCAGTTGCCCATCGCTACCTCAGATTACGTGCAAGCTTTTGCAGAACTTGGGCAATGCACTGGCGGGGCGCCGCTAGACCTGATCGTCGAAGAGATCAGGCTCAAGAAACTCTCAAAGGATTTTGATCCCGGTCCAATCCTGAAACAATTTCCGATACACCGGAGCGGCCTGGAAAGATTTCTTAAGGTCGGCGAAACAACGATCGCCAAATCAGTCTCTGCCAATTTTGCTAGTCGGCTGAGCGTCGGAGATCAAATCGAAGGTTTTCAGCTTATCAAAGTGCTGGGGCGTGGCTCGTTCGCAAACGTTTTTCTTTGCCGTCAAGCCAGCATGCAACGCATGGTCGCCTTGAAAGTGTCGGAGAATCGAGGCGATGAAGCAAAGATGCTTGCCAAGCTTGACCACCCCCATATCGTGCGCGTCTACGATGTACGCACTTTGCCCGACCAATCCGCCATGATGCTGTCAATGCAGTATGCGCCAGGGGGGACGTTGCAAGACGTCATTAATCTGGCAACGGGGAAGAAGTGGAGCGAACTGAGCGGCGAAACTCTACTTGCGTCCATAGATCGCCACTTGCTGGCTGCAGAAATCCCTTTCCCGGAAGAAAGTGAGCGTCGACGCCGAATCGCCAAACTCAGTTGGCTGGATCTCGTGATCGAATTAGGAATTCAACTTGCCTCTGCGTTGGACTACGCGCACTCCTCGGGAGTGTTGCATCGGGACATCAAACCTGCCAACATCTTGCTAACGGCCGAAGGCATCTGCAAATTGGCGGACTTCAATGTATCTTTTGCCGAAGAGGTCTGTGCTGGCGATGCATCGAGCTACTTTGGTGGCAGCCTGTTGTATATGTCGCCTGAACAACTGCAGGCTACTCATCCAACGTCACCGATGAACGCAGACAAACTGGATGAACGCTCCGACGTGTTCTCACTGAGCACTGTGTTATGGGAACTGTTGGTCTTACGCACACCTTGGCCTACCGATCAATTGCTCAACGACTGGCAAACGACAATTGAGACCATGCGTCAGCACCGCATTTTAGACCAACCTCAATTACCAACGCTGCCACGTATGTCGCTGCAATTTGAGCGAGTTGTGAACGTGCTGAAGCAAGGCTTGGACGCAAATTCCGACACTCGGATCGGATCGGCTGCACTGCTGGGCGGGCAGCTTCGTCTATGCGGTTCACCCCGGGCATGGCAGCTGATGCACCCCGAATCCAAAGCTTGGCGAGCATTCATCTGCCAGCGACCCATGCTAACATCCGCGGTGGCAATCTTCCTGCCAAACGCTTTGGCGGGTTGGTTCAACTATGCTTATAACCAAACGTGGTTGATCAATAAACACCCTGAAGTCAACGACATCTTTATTCGCACTTCGACGCTGATAAATTTCGTTTCATTTTCGACTGGTGCGTTACTGTTTGTTATAATTGCGTGGCCGATCAGTAAAGATGTCGCGCAGCGATTTCGACGTCGGTCGCAAACTACCTCGAAGTACTTGGAACGAGCTTGCAGCGTTGGCAGCAAAGCCGCAGGGTTGAGCATGCTGCTATGGGGCACAGCGGGGATCGGCTTCCCCGTGTTGCTCGCCCTACAAATGGACAAATTTGGATACAGCGATGCCGTGCACTTCTTGATTTCATTGGCAGTTTGCGGTGCCATCGCTTGCACATATCCGTTTTTGCTGATGACCTTGATCTCAATCGAGTGCTGGTACGGCTTGCTGGTCGGCGATCAATTCAAAGACGCCACTTTTGAAGGCAGATCGAAAAGGCTTCTGCGCCGGTGCGACTGGATATTGCTGCTGGCAATCAGTGTACCACTGGTTGCGCTTGTGTTGCTGCTGGTTCAAGAAGCGCCCGTCCGTCCGGCTCTTTTTGCATTGGTCGGTGCGAGCGGTATTGGCGTCGTCGCTGCATTTCGAGTATTCCGCCGCCTGCACAATTCCATCGAAACGATTCGGCACACGGTTCTCGCCAAAGATACCACCGAGACATCTGACACAGCAGCCAGATCTGTCCTCTAGCGGCTGCACTAGTTACGAAAGCCGCGATGCCAGCAAATCTTGCCAGCTCGAAACACATAGGCTCGGTTGCTTCGACCCGCAATACTCAGCAGCCTAACAACAAACTGGCAGATTCCAGCGTCAACCAACTTGCAACATTGACTCTGCATTGCGAATCAGATCACGAACGCTGACAGTGCCGCTGCGATGCGCCAGTTTTTCATTGCTGCTGACCCAGTCCTCAACACGTTTATGAGCCGAAATCACAGTTGAGTGCTGGCGGTTGCCGAAAAACTGGCCAATCTCGGAAAATGCTGCCGCAGTATGTTTGCGTGCTAGAAACATGGCGAGCATTCGCGGTCCGCTTACGCTCTTGCAACGACTCTTCGCCTTCAAGCTTTTTGGCTCAATGCCGAAAGTATCGCACACAACACGCTCGATATCCGACAACCTAACAATCGGTTGGCTAGCTCGAATTAAATCCAATGTGCAGTTTAATGCTTCTTCTCGTGAAAGCGTACCACCGTTGGAGCGTTGCTGAGCCATCATGCGAAAGACGACGCCATAAATCGAGCGACCGTCACCGGAAGTGCTGTCAGCTAAATCGTTCAACGTCGACTCGCACACGTTGACTTGATGCCGTTTACACAGTTCTTGAAGTAGATCTCGCCGCAAGTTGCGGTCAAGCAAATCGATCGAACAAGTGACTCCGCCTGAGAGTCTCGCATGCAAGTCGGTGCCCAGTCCGACGAGATCGGCCAGCGAACGATCCGCACAGAAGACAACTTGACGACGACGCCCCAGCAAATCATCAACCGTGTTGCGAAGTTCCGCAAGCGTCTGTACTTTGCCAAGGAAGAATTGGACGTCATCTAACAGCAGAGCTTCCACGTCACGATACTTTTTGCGAAACGCAGCAAAGCCAGCTCCGCGAGTCGACTCGGAGAAATCGATCGTAAACTGTTCGGCAGTCATGACCATGACGCGGCGCAAACCGTGCCGAGCCCTTAACTGTTCGGCGATCACCTTCGTCAAGTGCGATTTACCAACGCCATTGGTACCATGAATAAACAACGGCCCCAATTCGCCTGGGCGTTCGATAATCATCTCGCTGGCAGTCATCGCGAGCCGATTGGATGTGCCTGGCAAGAATGGGGCAACAGGTTTGCGAGCTGCAGGCAAGGCTGCGCGAGCGGACACTGGCTGACCACCAAACTTTCGGTCATTAACTGACGTTGGGCGCTCGATCGAGTGAGCAATCCCGGAAACGCTGGCGTGTTCGAATGTATCTTTGCGAACTTGGTTATGTACAACCTGTCGGCTGTGGGCGGCAGGCTGTGAGACGACCAGCGGCTGCACTACAACTGATTCGTTAACTGCCACTTGCAATGGCGAGCCGCTGAAAGCCGTTAAATGCGGTCTAGCGACCAAGGCCGCGGGTGAGGCAGGCATCTTGGGTACATGGGACTGATTTCGGCGGACGACGATCCCGGTTGCGGCTCCGTAGAGCTCTGTTACCGTTTCACGAAGTTCTTTGAAACAAAAGCTGCGGATACAATCAACCAAGAAATCGCTGTCGACTTCCAGATAGAGGTCGCCGGACGCAATTTCAGCATGCGTATTTCGGCGGAACCATAGGTCAAATGCGTTCTGGCCGATCTTAAGCAACAAATGTGCCAGCAATTGTTCAGAAACGTCGGTTGTTGCTGGTTCCGTAGCGTTCGAAGTCTCCAGAAGATTGTCAGAATCAAGGCTTTTCGAGCTATTGGAATTGTCGCTCTGGTAAGCATAAGCGAGAGATGATGACACCTCGCGCTCGCTTGACTTCAATCCTTGGAGAAGATTCATTTCTACCCGCCGCGTTCCAGTTTATATCGCGAATTTGCTTGCAACGCACCTGAAATCAGTTTGTCGCCATCCGTGTCGCCAGCGAGCCTGAGGGAAGCAATTATCCCTTGAGGCCAACTAACGGTGTTGATGTCGACTTTGTGATTCTGTTCCCTGCGTTACATTCCATTTGGCATTCTTGCCTCTTTGACGCGACCGATCAGATTCCGCCTTCGCGTTCAAAGCAGGACCGGATTGTAGTAGTGCTAGCATTGCCGTCAATTTTCGATTCCGGTTTTTGGGTCATTACTTGTGCAAAACTTGTCTGCCGTTGTCGGCACAACGCCACTTTTAGGGAGATTCGCACAAACAGGAATTTTTCATCGCCCGTTCATAATTCGCGGTCGCCATTGTGTGGATAAACCGTCAACAAAGAGCTGACCAAATCCGAAGAATTTAGCCGGTCGGTTTCGTCCCGTTTTCAAGGCATTTGAGATTCTGAAAAGTGTGCCACCGTCGATGCGTTTGCGTTCCTTCGTAGCTGCGTTCGCCAAGAACGCGGTTGAATCGAGGTGAGTTTCCTGATCTGTTGCAAACTTTCGTCTCCTGAAACTTTCATCTCCTGAAACTTTCATCTCCTGAAACTTTCGTCTCCTGAAAAGGGTGCCACTGCTGGCTTGTCCAGCAGTGCTCGTGGCGTAACAGCAAAGCGTCCCAATACGTCCCCGGCTTCTGGAGAAGCCAGCTACGATGCGCTTGGCTGCGCGTGCCTCCGCCTGAAGGCGGTACTACGAACAAATCCCTGAAAAGTGTGCCACTGCTGGCTTGCCCAGCAGTGCTCGTGGCGAAACGGTAAAGCTTCCTAACACGCCCCCGGCTTCTGGCGAAACCAGCTTACGATGCATTTGTTGTTTAAACTGGTGCGACTTTTCAAAAAATTTCGATTTTTGCTTGACAGCCTTCTACCATCCCTACAGAAGACACGCGATGCGATTCGTTCACCATGATGAACGCTTAATCGCTGCAGCTCAATCGTCTGTTTCTGAACCGTGCGTGTGGAGGCCTACACATGTCGGTTCAATTGCACCAGTTAACACTCTCTAAAAAGCACACGGGTAATACAAGATGAAGATTCGATACGTACTGCCACTAGCACTAGTCGCTATCGCAGGTTTCAATGCACCAACAGTTTCCGCCGACGACACCAAACCAGCCGCTGTCTCGGAGAAGGCTGAAAAGTCAATCGTTGACATCGCCGTCGGTAACGATGACTTCTCGACGCTCGTAGCCGCCCTAAAGGCTGCTGACCTTGTCGAAACCCTTCAAGGCAAAGGACCTTTCACCGTCTTTGCACCAACCAACGAAGCATTCGAAAAGCTAGGCAAGGAAGCGATCGCCGATCTGCTGAAGCCAGAGAACAAGGAAAAGCTCGCTAGCGTTCTAACGTATCACGTCGTTGCTAGCAAAGTTCCAGCATCTGCAGTAGTCAAATCAGAAGATGCTAAGTCCGTAAACGGTGAGAAGATCCAGATCTCCGTCAAGGACGGCTCGGTCTACTTGAACGGCAAGTCCAAGGTCGTTAAGACTGACATCATGGCTAGCAACGGTATCATCCACGTCATCGATACTGTCATTATGCCACCGAAGTAAGCTAGTAAAATCTGCTTAACAAACAGATAGACTGAACATAATTCCGAGCCGCATTGACTATGAAAGTCCGTGCGGTTCGTTTCGTTTAAGGGCGAACCGGTTTAAGAAGATTCAGCGGCACGTAGTACCGGACATAGCGTTTACCGTCGTTGTAAAGCACGCCTTTCGGCGACTCGACCAATACAGTCGCTCGCCGCGTGATACGATTCACTCGGCCACGCTTCTCGGCATTATCGATGCGGAAACTGACTACGTCGCCGAGCCGAATGTTGAACTCTTTCTTTGCACGCTCTGCCTGCGTGACCAATTCGTGACGATGCTCCGTATGGCCAAACAAACGATTGGCTATTGTCTGGAAACGAGATGCAGCGCACTCGCTGTGAATCCAGACGAGCATTTCCGCCAAATGAATCAGCTCATGCTCCACGATCCGCTGCATGGCTTGCATACGATTTTCGCACGGCAGTCCGCAGACGCGGATCATTCGATCGTTCCCGCGGAACGTTTGAAACAGCAAGCTTGTCGAAAGAGCAATTTCATAGTCAACTTTTTCGGGCTGACCAAGGTAGGCCGGATAAGTCGTACGCGTCGTCTTGCCACCAGCTCGCGTCATCCGCGAACTGAGCCGGAAGCTCATCCCGTAGATTCTTGCCAAGCCGATACAGCTGCCGTCAAAGAATTTTTCGTCATACGCGACGATCATATTCGTGAGGTCAGTCTGTGAAATCTTCGAAAAATTCTGCTGGTCGATGGCTGGAGAATTATTTAGTGTGAAGGCAGCTATATCAGCCACCCATCTCGCCCTTTCCTCCGGCACAACAATGCGTTGTGTCACGACTTCTTGAAGCCGCCGCAGTAGAACTGTTTTTTGATCTGTTTGAACTGCCATCCGTGTTATTCAATGGAAGGTCGGTGGGACTGCCATTCTGCCAGAGCGAAATTCTAACAGGTCCGCAACCGGACGAAAACGCCCAATGTTGCGGCATATACACAATTGCCGCATGGTTGCGGGTGCTCGTGATACGTCAGTCTTCGCAGTCTTCGACGCTTGCCGTGTTATTGCAGCAGATCGACTACCTGCTGGGCTGGCACACGCCCACCATGCGACTTGCTGATATTGATGAACTTTACTTCGCCCTTTTCAGACAGCAAGATTGTGGTTGGATAGGCGGTTTCGCGAGGTGCATCCCATCGCAGGCCGTATGCATTGGTGAAACTGTAATCAGGATCGAGCAATACGGTAAAATTCTCAGGAAGTTTTGTCTCTGCAAAAAACTCTTTGGCTTTAACGTCCAAGTTGGCGGCTGGCCCCGGGTATACAAGGATCACCCTTGCTTTATGAGCCTGGAACTTTTCATGTGCAGCGACAAAATCCGCGACTTGACCCGTGCACGCCGGACACTGATAGCCTGGAAAGCCACGTAAAGTCACGAGCACAGTCGGACCGTCTTCTAGGTTTTTAGCCAACTCAAACTGACTACCGTCCAGTTTCTTGAGCTTAAAATTGGGGGCTTTGTCACCTACCTCGAGCGGCGCGTTAGATTTTGAGCGAGCAGTATCTTGCTGAGCCCAAACAACGCGATCCTGAGCTGTCACACAAACCGTGGCTCCAAAAGCCGCCGCCACTAAAGTCAGTCCCTTTGCAAATCGGAAACTCATCGCTACCCTCGCAGTCTGGAGAAATTTAAATTGTGAGCTATCTCACAAATGCTTACACCTGTATTTCGATTGTAACACTTTTTACGGCGATCACAATTACAAATGCTAGTCCACGAGTCGGCGTCTTCGTCAGTTCCACTTGAAAGCCATTGCGTATGACCAAGGCCCGGTTAATCGTATTCACTCGATTCCCTGAACTCGGAAAGGTGAAGACGCGGTTGGTTTCGACGTTAGGCAACGAAACAGCAACATCGATTCATACGGCTCTTGCGCGTAAAACTTTTGAAACACTACGACGATTTCGCGCACGGTCTAACATCGACATCGAAGTGCACTTTGCTGGCGGAGACATCGCCGGCATGTCCGAAGTCTTTGGCAGCGATTTCACTTACATTCCTCAACATGCCGGCGATCTCGGAGAACGCTTGCTGGCCGCCAGTCGCGCCGCGTTTGAGTCCGGAGTCGAACATCTCGCAATCATCGGTACCGATTGCCCTTGGCTAACAACCGAACACCTCTCCGGTGCATTCCAGCATCTAAGCAGTCTGAACGCGGTTCTCGGCCCTGCGACCGACGGCGGCTATTACTTGATGGGTTTAAATCGATCGGCGTCCGATCAACAGGCAAGCGGCGCATGGCAGCGAGTCTTTACTGGGATTGATTGGGGAAGCGAACAGGTGCTTAGTCAAACCAAAGCTGCATTCCGCGCGAATCGATGGCGATACAAAACGTTGGAGCCATTAAGCGACGTTGATTTTGCACAGGATTTGGTAGGGCTGAGAAGCGAGCTTAATCGGTTTGACGCGAATATTCCAGAGCCTGTGTGCAACCGATTATCGGTGATTATCCCGACGCGCAATGAAGCCGCCTGCATCAAGCAAACAATCGAACGACTTGTCTCGGCCGCTGCAGAACCCGTTGAAGTGATCGTCGTGGATGGTCACAGCACGGATGCAACCGTCGAGCTTGCGGCGCAAGCGAACGCTATCGTGGTTACGTCAGCAGGCGGACGTGGCGCGCAGATGAATGTTGGGGCAGTGCTTGCAACAGGCGACGCGTTGATGTTCCTGCATGCTGATACGCGAGTGCCAGATCGATACGATCAGATTGTGCGAGACACGCTGGTTCCGGGAGTCGGGATGGGCGCATTTCGCTTGGGGGTAACAGATTGTACGCCGGCCCTGCAGATGATCGTCTATGGAGCGAATCTGCGATCGGCTTGGTGTTCAAAACCGTACGGCGACCAAGCGTATTTCATGATGGCTGATCGTTTTCATGCGATGCAAGGCTTTCGTTGCTGGCCGCTGATGGAAGACTTCGAATTTTGCACACGGGCGAGGAAGTTCGGCCGAATTGTCATAGCGCAAGAAGCGGTAAGCACAAGCGATCGTCGCTGGAGAAAACGCGGCTACTTTAAGACCTTTTTGATGAATCAGGCAATCGTGGCGGCCTACTATTGTGGAGTGCCGCCAACAAAGCTCGCCGCTTGGTACCGGACAAAAGCGACGTAGCTGACTTCGCGTAGAAGCCGGGGATGTATTAGAAAGTTCTGCCGTTTCGCCACGAGCACTGCTGGGCAAGCCAGCAGTGGCACCCGTTTTCAGGAATTGTTCGTAGTACCGCCTTTAGGCGGCGGCACGCGCAAATCAAGCGCATCGTAGCTGGCTTCGCCTAGAAGCCAGTGTAGTGTTGGAAAGCTCTGCCGTTTCGCCACGAGCACTGCTGGGCAAGCCGGCAGTGGCACCCGTTTTCAGGAATTGTTCGTAGTACCGCCTTTAGGCGGCGGCAAGCGCAAGTCAAGCGCATCGTAGCTGGCTTCGCCTAGAAGCCGGAGGGCGTGTTGGAAAGCTTTGCCGCTTCGCCACGAGCACTGCTGGGCAAGCCAGCAGTGGCACCCGTTTTCAGGAGACGCAAGTTTGCAACAGATCAGGAAAGCTCACCCAGCTTCAACCGCGTTCTTGGCGAACGAAGCTACGGGGGTGTTTCCTATAAGGCCCCGTAAGCGTGGTGTCACGAATCAAACATGGTATACTCAAGCGCTCTACCAGCTCGGGCCAAACCAATTATGAGGGCGTAAGTATGATGCGTGCGTGCGTTGGTCGATTCGAATTCCCAAATCTTTTGTTATGTTTGTCGCTGGCGGTCCTCTCGGAACACAGCCTGATTGCCCAGGACGTTCCACGGTTGGAAATACTGCTGAACGCAGCAGAAAGCTCTACGCTTCCAAACAAAATAACTGGTACCACCATACATGAAGTTGTTTTAGAGCCAAATGAAAACGCTCCCTTTGGCTCTTTCGAAATCTTTGTAAACGCGGTTGCCAACCAGCAGGACGCGGGCATCCGCATCGAACTGGATCGTGAATCTCGCAATGATCTGCATGCTCTGTCACTGTATGTTGACGGAAGTCAGTGCACGAACATATCCGAAGCTGGGTTGATGGTCATTGACGCCAACGGGAAAGCGTTTGTGCACTTGGTCAAACCGCATGGCAATGCTTGGCAAAAGATTACCGCTGAGCTCGCAGATTTTACACTTGCCGCCAAAAACGAATCATCCGACAGCGAGCCCAAGGTATCACTTCCGATTCAGACCATTTTCGCGATCGCAAGAGCAACGGAAACAGGCCCCACACGATTCGCTTTCGATGCTCTTACCGCTATTCTCGATAGCTCGGCAACAGAAGATTCGGTTGAGCTAACTCCGATTGGAAATCCACATCGAAACTACGACGATTCACTTACCTTGAACTTGGTCGCAACGAACAAGAGCGACAAGCCGATTGACGTGAAGCTCGCTTCCTCGATACGAATCGATTCTTACGATGGCGACGTCGTTCAGGTAATTGTATCTACATCATCCGGTAGTGAGACCGCCCAGCCGTTTGAAATCAAACAGGAAACTTCTGTCAATCTCGCCGCTCGTTCGATTGCAAGCGTCAAACTGAAGTCCAATAAGTCTATAGCGCCCGGCAACTATGTCGTTCATTTGTCCACGCAACATGCGTTCGGATCTACCACGGATACTTTTCCTTATTTGGTCGATGGCGGAGAGGTCGTTGAGCAATCCGTGCGTGAACGTTTCGGTGTTAATATTTCTGACGGCCAGCGTGCTAAGGATTTGCGTGAACTTGGATTTGGTTGGGCACGAGTGACCGATATCAGTTGGGCTGACTTCAATCCTTCGGAAAGCGTCTTTGATTTTGATTCAGTACCTGTAGATCGCAGAGAGTCACTCGCCCAGACGCTGGCAGCACTAGACCGCGACACTAAAGTAGTTGCCGTCATTTCGAAAACTCCCGATTGGAGTTCGGTGGCAAATAAGTTCCACTCCCAGGTCGGAAGATCATTTCCGCCTTCCAAGAACAGTCATTTTGAGCAGGCAATCAAGCAATTTTCGATGCGATTTGGCGCAGAGAAAGTGGAACAGGACCTACTGTTGACGAAGGACAAAGTATCAGGTCTCTCCCAGATAGATGTGATTCAACCATGGAATCGGCCCGACGATAGTGGATTAGAACATAGTATGTTCTTTGGATCTCTAGCGCAATACGCGGAACTACTCGACGTGGGCAGGAATGCAGCCCTTGCAGTCGATCAAAACCTAGAGACCGCCGTCGCGGCCGTTGAACTGAACGATGCTACGATTGAACACTTTCCATTCAGTGAATCAGCAGAGTCCAAATTCGCTTTGCGTGCGGCCGACAATGTTGCGATTGAAAGTCCATTGGACTCGTTGTCGACGCGCGGGATTTTCGCCAACTATTTGACTCTAGTTCATAAATCCATCCGTGCGAAAGCGCCATGGGCAAAGACGTGGACGATTCAACCGCCCTTACTCAATACGCGTTCGATCAACGACTACAGCAACGAATCGGCTCAACTCGTTCAATATGCCTTAACATCTTATTGTGCCGGTTCAAACGTGACTTTCTTGAACGCTTCACCGTTGGAACAATCAACTGATGATGGCCCCGTCGAGCAACGTTCGCAGCACGAAACGATCTGGGACTCGGACGGTAAGTTGACGGAGGCCGGATTTATGGTCAAGACAGCTCTTCGACAACTTCCTCCAGGCCCAACCCTTGTCAAAAGAATATTTTGTCAAGATTCGAAGATTCGAATCTATGCTATCTTCAGTTTCGAGCGGCATGTCATCGTAGCTTGGACGACAGGTGTGGAAAGGTTCCTGGAGTTTGACAATACGGTAGAAACGGTATTTACACGGGATGGCAGGCTACATCCCTCGGTGAGTACAGTTGTAGATAGCTTTGGACATCGGACCGAAATTGCCAAATTACCAAGAGTCAAAATCCGCCTAACTCCTGCTCCCGTCTACTTGCATTTTAGCAACGAAGTGAAGGATTTGCGTGAAGGCCTTCAACCGAGCCGATTGTTCGAGATGACGAACCGATTGTATGAACAGATGACGCAGCATATGATCGTCGATGCACTTGAGTATGAGTTCGTCCCTACCATGGCATCTTTTCGCAGCTCAAGCTTTCCCGAAAGTCTTGAACAACCGCAATCCCCGATAAGCCAGGCTATACCAGACAACAGGTTTACTGAGCTGCTACGCAAGACAACCGCTTTTCAATATGCCCATCAGACCGAACTGATCCATGTTGGTTCCAACAGTCGATACACGCAAAAAAATCCCTATGGATTTGTAGTTTCCCTCGCTGATCGCAGCGGTAAAGAGATTCAAACCGGAATGCCATTTCGCGTTGCGATTCCCCCGTCAGCTGAAAGGGCAATTATTCGATTTTACTGCGATGCCGCAACCGACATCGATGTAACTATTTTTCCAAATCGGAAACGGAGCTTCGTGGTTACACCGGATAAACCAGAGATTGTTGTGGATCGATTCGAAGGCGGAGACATGCTCGTAGAGCCGCAGAGCGAAGTGGCCTACGCTTATATTCGTATCGAGATGCCTCCGCGGGAGTCATTGGAACCAGAAGAGCTGAAACTTGGTGAGAACTTCCGCTTCGTCAGTACCATTGATGGCCAATAGCAGTTTGTAGATTTTGCAAACTCATTGTTCAAGCACATTGTTCAAGCGCATCGTAGCTGGCTTCGCCAAGAAGCCGGGGACGTGGTCGTCCATTCATTAAATCGCGGAGCGATGGCAGATTCTAGCCTGGGGTGGAGCAAAACGAGCAGAAGGCGAGTTTCGCGGAACCCCAGGTAGCGTACCGAAACGATTCCTGAGTCGCGGAGCGACGCCAGTAGAGTCTCAGCAACAGGATCGATCTGCCGTCGCTCCGCGACTCAGGGCGCTTATTGCTTGCGGACCTGGGACTCACGTCCCAGGCTTTTATCTGCCATTGCTCCGCAATTCTCCTATTGGAAAGCTCTGCCGTTTCGCCAAGAGCACTGCTGGGCAAGCCAGCAGTGGCACCCTTTTCAGGAATTGTTCGTAGTACCGCCTTTAGGCGGCGGCAAGCGCAAATCAAGCGCATCGTAGCTGGCTTCGCCTAGAAGCCGGTGAAGTGTTGGAAAGCTTTGCCGTTTCGCCACGAGCACTGCTGGACAAGCCGGCAGTGGCACCCGTTTTCAGGAGACGCAAGTTCTAGGAGACGCAAGTTTGCAACAGATCAGGGAAGCTCACCCAGATTCGACCGCGTTCTTGGCGGACGCAGCTACGGGAGACGGTTCGACTGGGCACGCCAACTGAAGCTCCCTTTTCGAAACGCTTAAATACGCTTGAGCAACTCGGACTTCTTGGAATTGAATTCGTCGTCGGTCAAAATACCAGCGTCGCGCAGCTTTCCAAGCTTTTCTAACAACGAAATCGGATCCTCGGTCATCGTACTTTGCTGACGGAAGCTCTCAGGTGCAGTTTGCGTTTGTTCCGGTGCTGCAACCGGCGGACTCAACGGCGGTTGCTGCCAATTCGATTGTGATGACTGATTCTGAGTCGAGTCTTGCTGAGTCTGTTGAAACGGCTGACTCGATTGACTTTGCGACGAATACTGCGGTTGCTCCGGCGCATTATTTTGCTGCTGGTTTTGATAGCCAAAGTCATTTGACTGGGCACTGGAACCGGACGATTGAGTCGATTGATTCGGCGATGAAATTACAGGCAAGTCGGCGACGCGAATCGTGCCGTACTGGCTGGAAAAAGTCAACGAGTCGCTTCCGCCTTGTTGTTGGGAAACGCCGCCAATATTGTGGTCAAGAGTATCGTAAATGGTGACGCTGCCACCTTGGTTAACCGCTAATCGCCTTGTTCCCGAAAAGTAAGCGTACTGTAGATTGTTTTGGCTGCCGACACTGTTGGGAAAACCAAGATCGGAAGGCCACCAATTTCCGCTGCTGCTTTGCGAAGCGAAATTTGTCCCTGGATAGCCGCTCGACTGGCTCTGGAATGACCCGCCATAACCACCAGTAGGATAGTCTGGCGGTGCCGTTTTGGCCGCTTCGCTAAGTGCGTAACAGATGCCATCTACTTTCGATTTCAGACCATAATTGAACATGTCGCCGACCATGGTCATGCCGCCAGCCATCCATTGTCCGGACCCGCCCAACTCTTGAATATTGAACTGGGCCATCGTACCATGTCCGCGACGCAGCGCGTCCCACATGCACTTTACGGCATCGACGCTTACGCCAAATTGGTTGGCGGTTTGTTGGAAAAGCTCTTGATTATTCATGGTCTCAGACGGCTACAGAACTGGCAATTAATAAGCGGCAGAACGGTTTAAGAATGCTCATGCCAGACCGTAGTGTGAGCCCGCAAAGTAGAGTCGTCAATGCGAATTACGACAATACGGCCTGCATGACGGTGTTCAGAGAGACTAATTCGTTCGCGAATTATTGATTCGAAAAGAGCCCGTCGTAGATCGATAAATTCAAGCCATCAAAGTTTGCTTGCAGCTTGGAAATGGCGGTTTCCATGCCAATAAACTGCTTTGTCAAACGAAGTCGTTCGCGTTCGAGCTTGAGATTGAGGAAGCCGATTCGTTCCGTGCGAGTTTCGATTTGCCGCTGGAGTGCTGTGTTTCGAGAGACCAAAGCACCGTTTTCGACGCCCACCAAACTTTCGAACATCTGCTTGCCTCGTGCCGCCAAGCCGACCTTCTCGTCGCTCAAAAACTTAATCACCGCATCTGGGTCTTTGGAAATAGCCGCGTTAAGTTTCGAAGAATTCAAGTTCAACTGTCCGTCTTCTCCGACTTCAACACCCAACTGAGCCAGCGACTGAATCGAGCCGGCGGAAATGGATCGCGACGTAATAAAACGAGACAATCCTTGCTCAACTCGCAACGCCTCGCCCGTGCCGAACAAAAAGCCAGTCGTCTGCGTCACAGGATCGTAAGTCGTTTCCGTTTTCAGCTTCTCGGCGACTTTGTTGTACTGATCGACGAAGAGCTTCAAGTTGCTCTCGATTTTAGTGTACGTCTTGTCTGCTTCGATCGTAACCGGCGAATCCGAAACGCCATTTACAGTCAGCGAAATTCCTGACACCAGATTGTCAAAGTTGTTAGTCGCCGAGCGGATGAGCGTCCCGCCGCCTTCACCGTCGGCACCAATTGCGATTACAGCATCTCGCGCTTGAGCCGACTGAGTTGTCTGCAAACCGATCGATGCGCCATCTACAAAGACGCGATTTTCAAGCCCACTCTTTTTCGATGTTAAGATCAGTCGAACAGCGCCGCCGCCGACGTTCAACAGCGAGGCATTTACCGGGGACCTGTCGTCGTCCTTAATCTTGGCAATCAAGGTTTCCAAAGTGTCATCGCTACTGACAGCTAAGGAATACGATTGTTTCGATTCGATAGCGATCTTTGTTTCTCCGTTGATCTCAACGGAACTGGAAGTGCCAGCGATCCCAAGGCTCGCTGCCGCGCTGCCACCGGGACTATCTTCCACAGTCAGTGAGCCTGCACCGCCAGAGTTGTCGACCAGGTAGAATCCGTCGCCCGTCTGGTTCAGCCGCGCTTCGACATTAATGTTCAGATTATTGATTTTATCAATTACGTCACCCAGCGTCTCAGGTGTATCAAGTCTCAGGTTCAAGCTCGATTTTTGTCCGGCCGCGTTGGTGATCGTGAAACTGCCGAGCGTTATGCCTTCGCCGTAATTCAATTCTGAGATTTTGGTTTGACGCGTAATGTATTGCAAGTCTAACGCCCCGCCATCGACACTCGACTCGGCAGAGTTTACTTCGATACCGAACTTCTCGGCAGTGTTCGTCGCATCTCCATTGGCAATGATCAAATTATTCGCAGTGGAACCGCTGATGTCTTGGATCAGTATGCCCGTTCGTGATCGGTTATAACTGGCGGTAACACCGGCCGAAGAATTGTTAATCGTATCAAGCACGTCGTCTAGCGTTTGCGCCGCTGACAAATCGATCGAAGTCGTCGTCCCAGCGCGATTGGTAACTGAAATCGCCCCAAGCTCGCCTAACCCACTTCCGCCCTTGAGCGAACCTAACAGGACGCTGGTGACCGGCGATAGAATTCGATTGCCAGCGAGCACTCCGCCAGCGGCTGTTTTACCAGTAAGCCCTAATGAATCCGACAAAGCTCCCGACGAACCAAACGTGCCACTGCCAGTCGTCTTGTCGACGATTTCCAGCGAAACGCCGTCAGATGCAATGCGAGCTTCGACTAACTCGGTTGAAGAGTTTATGGCATCGATCAGTTTACCGATCGTCTTGGGAGGATCTTCATCATTGATGTCGATATCCACCGTCGATCCATTTGCCAATGTGAACGTTATGTCATTTCCATCGGCAAGATCAATTCCGCGGCCATCGCGAAGATCTTCTAGGCTTGAATTTTCCGAAAGGAACGCGATCGCATCACCGGTTACTTGGCTGGCCGCAGCGTCTGTGAAAGTAAAACCTAAGTCTGCAGCGGTTCTTCCGCCGTCGACCTCTTCGACCTTTAGATTTGAACTCGTCGCACCCGTCAAATCCGCTAGCACTAGCCGATCGTTGGAGATGGATGCATTGATGCGAAGCCCATCGGTCGCGTTAATCGCTTTGGCAACATCTTCTAAAGTCGAAGCAAACCTTAGATCGACGGTGCGCGAGTTTCCTTCGCGATTGGTAATTTGAATCTTTCCCCGCTCGATACCAGCCCCGCCACGCAGGGAATCGAGAGTGACCGACTTATCAACAAATCCTCCGCTGCGAACATTCAGATCGCCTTCAGTAAGCTTTGCCGATGAGCTCGCGAAAACCGAACTGATCTGAGACGACGATTGGGCCGTTTGCACAGTCCGGACGGAAAAGCTGCCCGGAACTGGAGATCCTGTCGACGTTGCCTTAACGATACTATCATTGGATGAGGAAACGCTAACCGTAGATAGATTGGCCAAGCTTCCAAGTCGGCTTGATTGAAGCTGGACGCCGACAACTAAGGCTGTCAGTTCGGCCATAACGACTTGTTGCTTCTGCAACGATTCAACCTGCGATTGAACGCGATCTCGCGGAATCGACGACAACGCAATCAGTTGGTCGACGGTTCCTTTGATATCAGTACCGGTAATAAGACCGATGTTAGATTGAATTCGTCCCATATCGTTCTAGCTTTTGAACTTGCGTGATGCGGTTGCTACTACCAACCAAAGGATAGCCTCCGAATAGTCAGTTGAGCGTCAATTCTTTCATCGGAAATGCAACAAGTGTTGCAATACGCTTTGTTGAATCGGACCGACTTACTTTCGATAAAATTCGGCGTCATCGTCAAATTCGATTCAAGGTGCACAAGCTGGGAAGCATGGGCGAGTTCAGCCGCGATGCGATAACGAAAAACGCCTCGGAAATCGAGTGACTTCCGAGGCGGCCGTTTTTTATCTAAGTCGCTTTTCTAAACTATCGGAGAAGCGAGAGAACGTTCTGTGGATTTTGGTTTGCAATTCCAAGTACGTTGGTACCTGATTGCACCAGAATCTGAGCACGTGTCAAGCTGGCCGATTCCTTAGCAAAGTCTGCATCGCGGATCGACGATTCAGCTTCGGTTAGGTTTGCAATGGTTTCGTTCAACGATACCGAGTTGCTGT
Organism: Njordella aestuarii; assembly: GCF_056494165.1. Classification (NCBI taxonomy): domain Bacteria; kingdom Pseudomonadati; phylum Planctomycetota; class Planctomycetia; order Pirellulales; family Pirellulaceae; genus Njordella; species Njordella aestuarii. Next base: position 2,307,452 of record NZ_CM151397.1, on the reverse strand, counting down.
CCAAGGTCGTACGTTGGAATGCACCCAACCGACCGCGAAGGCTAGTTACCTTGTTGATAACTTCTTCGATAACCTGAGCAGCACCTGTTGTGTCGCTGGAAAGCGACTTGCTTTGTCCGCTACCTAGTTCGAACAGACGTCCGCTGGAACCACCAAGCTTCGCAGTCGAAACCGAGCCAATTCCAAGACGTGCTTGTTGGTTGCTGACAACGTCACCACCCAATTGGAACAGTGCACCACCACCGGTGATATCGAAGTTGATGCTCGTGCTCGAGCCTGCATTCACGGTCAAGCTCAAGTCGAGCGAGGCAGTGTTGATGGACAGGGTGTTACCGTTTCCGGTCGCTGTAAAGCCGTTCACCGATGCTTGGATGTCGGTACCATTCGCACGAGCCGATGTTAGGCCTGATTTGAACGTTCCGTCTTCACCTTCGGTGATCACTTCGATCGATACGCCACTCTTGCTGCCGTAGGTGGTGCTTGTTAGCTGAAGGTTTCCGCTAACAACACTTGCTTCAACACCAGTCGCGTCTTTCACCAAGTTGATCGATTGAATGACGTCTTCGATCTTAGCACCTTTCTCGAATTGGAACGTTTCCGAACCAATTCCGCCGGTTAGCTGGAACACCACGTCGTCTTCTAGACCACCACCTTGCGAGCCATCTGCTAGGTTCACAATGGTTGGAGCTGTATCGACACCAACGCTGTAGACTCCGTCACCATCAGTTGTTGTTACCGATGCGTTGAAGTCTTCCAAATCGTTGATTGCACTGGCGATTGTTGCCAAGGAGACATCACCATTGTTACGAGTAGTAACGATGATGTTCCCAGTGTTTTCGTCGATAGATGCTAGAGCCACTCCAGCTGCAAGGCTATTGTCCGTTGCGAACGAGATCGACTTGTCGTACTCGCTTCCATCATTCGCGGCCAGAACGGTAATGACATCATTTTCCGTGGCATCAGTACCAGCGGTTGTAACTGTCTTGGTAGCACCAGTAGCCGCGAATCGCGAAGTACCGTTGGTTGTGCTGCCAGGAACGAGCTGAAACAGTTTTCCGCCGTTGCTGCCATCGATATCGGTGATTGCCGCAGCGACTTGGTTTACTGTTGCATTCTCTGCAAAAGTCACCGATACAGTGTTCGTATCAGCGTCATAGGTCGCTTCGGTCGTCGCACCAGCGGTGTAGGTGAACGTTGTTGCGTTTCCAAGCGTACCGTCGACATCTTCGCCGTTTGTAGCTTCAATGCTAAAAGTAGCAGCCGCAACTGGATCGGTACCACTTGCAAACGGACCACCAGTGTTGGTTCCGTTGACATAGGTATAGTCACCGTTGGCAACGTCGGTAGCAATGAAGTTACCTGACAAGTTCGTGTTGATAGCAGTTACGATATCGTCAATCGTCGCACCAGCAGCAACAGTAACAGCGATGGCATTCGTGTCGGCGTCGTAACTAGCAGTTGTGGTGGCACCACTGCTGAAACTTAACGTTGTCGAATTTCCTTTATCGCCGTCAGCAAGACCGCCGTTTACAGCCGTCAGGTTAAAGTTAACTGTCGCACCGTTGGCAAGGTCAGTACCAGCCGTCGAAGGTGTCAAAGAACGAGGTGCAACATCGGCGTCGCCGTTGACGATTGTCAAACCAGCATTCGTAGTCGCAGTAAAATCGAAGATGTCAGTTCCTACTGCAGTTGCTGCCAGAGCAGCTTCAGCGGCTGTACCGGTAAGTCCTTCTTCGATCGTAAGTGTCAAGACCTTGCTATTTGCATCATATGCAGCTGCTGTACCACCGACTGTTGCAGTGGTTAGAACTTGAACGCGTAGACCGTTGCCAGCCGTACCGTCAGCAATCCCGCCATCGATTGCCGCGATGGTGAACTCGACGTCATTGGTATCACCGATGGTTACCGTCGTATACTCCGCTTCGCCGTCCGCAGTAACTGCGTTGGTTAGCGAAACACCGCGAGTTGCTTCTGCACCGATGGTGAATGCGTTTGGAGAACCGATCTCGATGACAGCTTCGGTGTCAGCGACAGGAGTGCCGAACGTAATGGTACCAGTTGACTTCGCAGGAGTTCCAGTGGCAGCGATCGTCGTGTTCTGAATCGTCGCTTTCGAAGCGGCTTGCGAAATACTAATGTTAACGCTGATCTTGCCAGTCGCACCTAAGTTCGCTTGATCGATCTTAAGGTCGCTTACGGTTCCGAAGCCCGTTCCGGCTTTGGTGATGAAGTCCAAGCTACCATCCAAAAGTTTACGACCTTGGAAGGTGGTTGTTTGAGCGATACGGTTGATTGCTTCAAGAGAGCTGTCAACTTGCAGCTGATTAGCTGCGATTTCGTCGTCACTCAAAGCACCGTTGTTAGCGGCTTCAACAACTAGACCACGAATGTCGTTCAACAGCGAGCTAACTTGGCCGAGGGCGCTGTCAGCGGTCGAGATGATTTGGCTTGCACGTTGTGTATTGGACAACGCTTTGTTAAGGCCGGTGATATCGCTGCGAAGCGCTTCGCTCGCGATCAAACCTGCAGGATCGTCGGCACCTGTGTTAATTCGAAGACCTGTGCTCAATCGAGTCAACGATGTTTGCAGATCTTTGTTTGTACGCGACAGACGGCTTTGAGCTGTTAGAGACGAAACGTTTGTGTTAATTCTTGTCATTTGGGGACTTCTCCTACGACGGATCGGTGAATTTGAGCTACGGCTGTATCAGACAAATATTGCCCTGGAACTGTGACAAGCGGTCTTGGTGCGAGCCGAAGCTCGCGTATCCATCAAGTTGTTCTTGGTTGGACTCATCTGCTTGTTAAAGTTCTGGGCCAATTGGAGTTGCCGCGATACAGTGCGACGAGCTGCCGGATAATGGGGTAAAGTACGGGTTCTACTTGTCATTGGAGAACAGCCTGCAAAGCTAGCTAAACATTCTCGTTTTGATTTGTAGATTACTCGCCGCGGAGCTGCGTCGGCTCGTCAGGCGTAACAGCGAAACGCTCTTGGACCGATAAAGAATCCTCGAATGCTATCGCACGTTGGAACATAGCATCGGATTAGCGACACCCCCTTCATCAGGGAACATCCTTTTTGTGGAGAATGTTCTGAAAACCGGGAGCCCCATTTAGCGCAATCTTCACATCAGGCATAATCGGAACTCTTTACCGGACCATTAAAGTCTTTTCGGTAAACCGAACTTGAAAATAATAGAATTTAATGCAAAAACCCGTTGGCTCGAAATTCGAACCAACGGGTTAGTGCTGGAAGTCTATAGTGTCGGCGAGCGGAGCGGTTGGACAACCCACGCGGCGACACGTTATCTAGCGATCCAGAAGCATTAGAAAACAAGTATTATTGCTTGGTCATCCAATAACCTTTAGATCACAATCCTTTGTCTTTTGGGCATGACGACGGTGACAACTCTCTCGAGGTCGTCAGCGATGATCATGCGAAATGACGCTCAATAGTACGATTCGCGATTGGATTCGTAACTATCGCACATCCTTCAGATCGTTCGGCTGAATAGTATTCGCCTTCCGATTCTCTCGCTTGATCGCTTCGTAGACTTCTTGGCGATGAACCGGGATATCGTTTGGAGCTTGTATTCCCAAACGTACTTTATCTCCACGAATGTCCACGATCGTGACGACTACGTCATCGCCAATCATGATGCTTTCGTCTCGATGTCGCGATAGCACCAGCATAAGCGACTCCTTCTCTGTTCAACTCGATCACATCCGAATGCAACCGATACGTGTATTTAACAGGGGCTTTTAAAATGAGTTTGACCGGAAACTAGAAAGCAGCCCAACAAATAGGTTGACACCCACAGCCGTCCGATACGAAATCGGTACAATCTGTTTGTAAAGTTGGCGGGCTGTCGCGTTACCGACCGCAGCAAAGGTCTTATCGACGGATTGCAAGCCAATATGAAAACAGGCACTTCAGTTTCCTACCGTAATGAGCGTGCCAGTTGTGTCGATTATGGTTCGCACAAACCTAGAAAGTTTCCCTAGTTTTGTTTGACAGCACGTTAAGTTGATTCATAGCGTGACAATTCCCTTGTTACGTCAGCCTTACAACTAGAGTTCTGTCTAGGCGTCGCCCACTGTGATTAGACTCCTGCTTGCGTTGATGTCTTTACTTCAGCACATCGGTGCTTCATATCTAACATAGCTGCGTAGCGTTGCTTTAGGAATCTACTTCGGTCCACAAGTAACACTTTGTTCCAATATCCCGATTAATCCGGCATCGTCATTCGTAACGATTGCCATGCTCGGTTGTCGCAGATCCGTCCAGCCTATCCAGTTTCACCTTGCGCTCTAACTCATAGATTGCCGATAGCTTACCCAGACAGCACGCCTTAGGTGAGCGGTATATCAGGATCGTACCGCGTAGCAGTGTCTTCCTGAGACACTGATTCGAGTTTCGATGTGACTCGGCTACGCGGGAGCCAAACGTTCCTATCTGCCACTCGCCACAACACATGCTTGACGTCGTGCTTCCTCACATGGACAACCGCTTGACCGAAATCTAATCACGAGTGAGATTCAGAGTGACTCGCCAACGAAAAACGCATTTGCGACTACATAAAGAAGAATCGCACGACCAAGCGCTTACGCAGATCGAACGGTCGTTGGATGAAGTTGCTTTGTGCCTTGCCAAATTTACGGAGGCGACAGGTTGGGCCATTCGATCGACCGCCAATAAACAAAAAGTGTTAATGGACGGCGAGCATGAGTATGAATATCGTCCGGTAAAATCTCCGCAAGGCAAGTCAGGTACGCCTCACAGCGGTTCGGGCAAGCAGCGGTGGGAGTTAGTAGACGCACTACCAGTCGATAGTGCCCTCGACTTTAATAGCGTTGAAAAATCCCCGCTGGTTTCTGAGAAGTCAGCCAATGAACTGCTAAGATCGATTGAATCGTTGGTAGCGAGACTCGAAAAGGCGGAGGAAAGCGTACGCGCTCAACACGCAAGCCTAGCAACCGATGTCGCCATCGTCCGCAATAAAGACGAGAGCAAGGAAATTGCAAACCGTCTTGAATCGATCCTAGCCTCAAGTTGTAGTTCAGTACGCGCCAGTGCGGCAGCCATCTATATACTGGACGAGACGACTAGCGAACTGAAGATGCGCGCTAGTTGGAACTTGCCGCTCGATCGCTTGATGTCGCCGCCGCGTCCGCTGCGAGGTTCGTTGGCTGACTTGGAAGCACTCCTGGGAAACGCTGTGTTACTGGAAGACCTCGATTCGGCACCAAGCTGGCCGTCTCCCGAGGATTTCGCGTCGGCATTAGTAGTCCCTATCGGCTCGGTTTCGATGCCTCACGGCACGATTTGGTATTGGTCGGACAACGTACGGAAGTATGAGCCGACACAGGTTGAGGTAGCCAACCTCGCCGCCGGTCGTGTCATGAACGAGCTTGAACAATCCGTCTTAGGCGCCGAAGTTCAACAGTCGCGTACGACCACGCGGCAGCTCGATCAAGCTTCGGTCGCGCAAAGTTCCCGAAGACCCGATCGCTGCCAACAGCTACACAGCCACTTCGAGTTCGACGGCTGGACGCTGCAAGATGGCATGCTGGGGGGCGCTTTCCATGATTGGGAGATGACGCCCAAAGAACAATTAGTTGCACTGATCGGCAATGCAATCCCGTCCGGGGCACAAGGAGCGATGGTTGCGACCGCCATCCAATCGATCACTCGGACGGGCTGGGCTCAAAGCCAGTCGCCTACTCACATTATGCAGTTGATTAACGATTATCTAATTAGCGGTGGCGAAGAGGATTGGGCGGCCAGTGCCACTTTACTGCAGATCGATAGCAACTCTGGCCGAGGAACACTCGTTAACGCCGGAGACAACCAGCTATTCATTGTATCGCATCGCGGCTTTCGCCCCGTCGGTGTATCCGCTGCATTCCTCGCGACAAATCCTGATATCAGCCGGAACTGTAACAAATTTATTTTGCAGCCAGGGGAAGTCCTACTGGGCATGAGTGGCAGCTTAGTCCAGCAGTTGAACCTACCCATGTCTGCCGCAAACGAAATGGGAAGTGCGAGTAAGAAGCTCTCAAATTCAGCGACGAATCAACTGCGCCGTCACAAACGTGCACTCGCAAAATCACTTGATCAGCACGACTTGCTGCGTGAAATTCGAGAGATGATCGACGAACCAGCGTCCGATATCGCAATGCACTTTGACCGGCGGTTGCCAATCCTGCTCAATCAAGACGGGCAAGGCTGCGACCGTTCGCTGCTGGTCATTCGCAACAATCGAAAGTGCGTATAAGATACTATGTTTGTATGTCTGCAAACTTAGAAAAACCATCGCACGCCAATTCTACGTACGAAGTCCGCTGGACTGCGCCGGCGGTTTGTTTGGCTTTGGGCGGGATTCTGCTTTTCTTTTTTGGATTGCGAATTCCACTGGCAATGACGAACAATGGCGAAGTCGACGAGGACTGGTTCATTGTTCCCGGCTGGACAGTGTTGCACGAAGGAATCCCCAGGATTCCGTACGCACCGTATGACGATCCGATCGGTATGTTTTATCGCGGAGACGAAATCCTCTTTGGAATGCCACCTGCCTTTTTTTATTGGGAAGCGATCTTTTTTGCAGCCTTACCTGACGGATACGCGACAGGTCGAATCGCATCAATGGTCGCTGGTGCGGTCGCGATACTCTGTACGTTTTGGTTTGGGAGGCTTGTGTTTCGCGACGACCGCATTGCGGTACTAGGCGCAGGACTTTATTCGCTGGCCCGTATCGTTTACTTTCCAGCATCCATTGTACGGCCCGATATGCTGTGCGCGATGTTCGGTGCCCTCAGCGTATGCTTTCTCGTAAAGTGGTCATCAAGCGGACTACGCAAATGGTTATTCGCTGCCGGAGCAACTTGTGGTTTAGGACTGCTGACACACCCGTTCGCTTTGGTCTACTGCTTACCGGCTGGTATTTGGGTTTTGACGCAACGAAGCGAATCAGCAACGCGCCGCATTGCCGACGCCGTAATCTTGACGTCCATCGCCCTGCTCTTTTTTGCACAGTGGCTATTGCTGATCGTTCAAGACCCCGACCTATTTGTTATTCAGTTTCGTAATAACATTCTCAGCCGCCCGCAAGCTGGACTCGCCCAGCGATTCTTTATGTTTTGGAAGCCGCTTTGGTACCATATCGAATTTGTAAATTATCGCACCATGATCCCTCAACTGGTGGTGATGATCGCAGGCCTGCTCGGTTCAACTCTGCTAGTGTTCCGCGGACGCGGGCGTGGCCGAGCGAATCTGTATTTCGGCTGGTTTGCGATCTATTTGCTAGTGTGCTTGGTCGGCAAGCATCCGACGATGGGATACTGGTGCTATCCGGCTATCTTTATTTTTTTAGGTGTCGCACACGTTTGCATAAGGGCGCACGATGCACTCGTAACTGTTCCATTTGGCCGCCTTGCTAGCCTGACTGGAGCTTCTGCGCTATTGCTTGTAATGCTACTAGGTAGCGGCGTTCGCGCTTGGTGGGAGACCGTTTGCAATTGGTCTGACCCGAGCTATAACAGTTCACTGTTGGTTAAAGAGATGCTTAGCGAATTGCCGGTCGACGCACAGTATCTTGTAGACCGGAGTTACGTGTTTGATTTCTACATTGCGGGCAGGCATACGACGTTGGCGCTAAATGATAAAGAGTTCTTCATGGCCGAAGGTTTGCCGTATGACTATTTGATTATCAATCCAATGGAATCGAAAGCGAACTTGCCCTCGGAGTTAAATGGTATCTTTGAGAAGCGGTACGGAGAGCCCGATCGCAATGGCGCAGATGTTTATCGTTCTGCAGGTAAGCTTGGCGGCGACTGAGTTTTAAGTTCGATTTTGCGAGTGCGGAACAGATAGACTGGATCGAGATTCATGCGTACTGCGATTATCCTGTTCCTTTTGCTGACTTTGTTTGTCAAAGTAGTTTTCGTCGGATTGCGCGGCCCGGTAGCAATTGAGCTCGACGCCGCGGAATATTGGCGACTGAGCGAGTTGGCGATGCGAGGGGACGTATTGTTTTTCCAAGACCCAATTGCGTACCGAACGCCGATCTATCCGTGGTTTCTGGCAGCAATCCGCCTCGCGTTCGGAACGGCTGCATTGCCTGCAATTGTCATAATCCAAAGCCTGCTTTCCGTTGGATCGATTCTCATTGCAGCAAAGATTGCGACCAATATCACACAATCGCCTAACGCAATGCCGCTCACGCTGATGTTCTCTTTTCCGCTGCTCTCGTCGTTTACCTTTAACGGAACGGTTTTGACTGAGCCGCTATTCATATTTCTCATGATGTGCAGCCTCTTGACCGTTGACAACTATGCGTTGCGTAGATCGACGGTGGATGCGATGCTTGCCGGAATTGCGTTCGCGGTAACCCTTTTGACCCGTCCAGTCATCATGTTGCTGTGGGTCGCGCATCTGATGTTAGTTGGCTTGGTCTACTTGCGGACTCGTAAATCCGACAACCAGCCTCCCAAACTCACGCATCTCGTACTTGCTACCGTTGTGTGTATCGCGGTGTGCATCCCATGGTTGTGGCGGAACGACCAGCTCTTTGATAAAGCGATGATCACGGAGTTCGTTGGCCGGAATCTCTGGACAGTCACTTTTCAAGATGGGTCGGGTGCAGATTTGGAATTGCCGGATACTTCGGCAGGACGCGATTTAAGACAGAGGCTAGTGCAGGCCGACGTGCTTGATCAAAGCGATCACAATTGGGCAGTGTCCGCCGCTTTGGTTGAGTCAGGGCTAAACGATCCCGAGGCGGATCGTTTGATGAAGCAAGTCTCGATCGACGCCATTAAGCAGGATGTGCCTTGGTTTTCATATCAAACGGTTCGACGGTTTGCGAATCTGTGGCGAACGGCAGCTACCGATCTTCCGCTGCAGGGGAAGCCCGGTGAATATAAGGGTGAAGTCACATGGCGCTGGAACGCCACCGCAGTTGAATGGCTGCTGGAACATCGGGCAAGCCAGTCTGTTTTTGTCAATACCTTTGTTATGGTAGCGGTAGGCCTGTCGACTGCCTATTTGATTGTTCGCCGCTCAACAAGGCACTACGGCGTTTGGTTAGCCGCAATTTTTTGTTATTTTACAGTGATTACGGGGATGCTAGAAATCCCTACCTATCGCTATCGCATTGTATTCGAACCGTTGATCTGCGCGACACTGGCTTCGGCCGTCATCATGTACATCGGCAACAAAGGCGAACTGCGGATGGAAGAGTCAGCGCTATGAAAGACAGGCCGGACGAACGATTCGAAGTCTCTGTGGTAATCCCGTGTCTCAACGAGGCAGATACACTTGGCAGTTGTATCGAGAAGGCGACTCGAGCGATGCGAGAGGAGGGAATTCATGGGGAAATTGTCATCGCCGACAATGGAAGCACCGACAATTCACGCGCCATAGCAGAGGCGTTGAATGCAAGAGTCATCCCTGTAACTCGTCGTGGCTATGGTGCCGCACTCATGGGCGGAATTGAAGCTAGCCAAGGAAAATACGTCATCATGGGCGATGCCGATGACAGTTACGATTTCTTGGAGCTTCCGGCTTTTGTGAAAAAATTGCGGGAGGGATACGATCTAGTTCAAGGTTGCCGACTGCCGCGCGGAGGCGGGCGAGTTTTGCCTGGGGCGATGCCTTTTCTGCACCGATGGTTCGGTAACCCGGTCTTATCATGGCTAGTACGGTTGATGTTTCGTATTCCCATCAACGACGTTTATTGCGGAATGCGTGGATTTACTGTCGAGCTCTATCGCCGACTCGATCTTCGATCAACGGGGATGGAGTTTGCAACAGAGATGATAATCAAAAGCGGCTTGTACGGTGCTGCGATGACGCAGGTGCCGATAACGTTGCATCCAGATGGACGTCGACAACATGGTCCGCATCTGCGAACGTTTCGCGATGGCTGGAGAACTCTCAAGCTCTTTTTAGTGTTTAGCCCCAAGTGGACGTTCTTTCGCCCCGGCCTCGCGCTGATTGCCTGCGCGGCAATCGGCTATGCTCTAGCGCTGCCTCAAGTTAAGCTTTTCGGTGCTACGATCGATGTCCACACGCTGCTCGTCGCTAGCTTAGCAGGGTTGCTAGGTTGGCAGTGTGTGTTGCTCGCGACCTTAGCAAGAATCTATGCAGTTGCCGAAGGAATGCTACCGCCCGACCGGCGGCTGAATGATTTGACGGTCGAACGTGGTCTCGCCGTAGGACTGCTGGCGTTTGTCGCTGGCGGAATTTTGATCGCGGCGGCGGTGGTCCATTGGTGGCAGCAAAATTTCGGTCCGCTCGACTACCCGTTTACGATGCGACTCGTAGTGCCAGGTGTGACGTTTGCCGCGGCAGGCTTTCAGACAATCATGGCGGCGCTAATGGCAGGTGTGCTCACCATGAATCGTACGACAGTTGGGTAGAAGCCGGTCGTACATCAACGTCATTTGAACAGAACAAGTTTTGGCTGAGCTTGCTGTTTTTTTCTAGGGGTTAATTAACCCTAGCAAGTATCAGTTGACGCGACGTTACAAACCTGCTGCGTGTAAGTCACTGGTTCGGTCTTGAGAGATGGGATCAGACTTTGGAATCGAGCAATTTTGCCACAAGTTCTGGCTTGTCTTGGGCTCGCAGGTGCGCAATTCGGTCAGGCGGGATGCCCATCTTCGCCAAGTGACCGGCCACGTTATCCCAAACCTTTTCCCGTTTCTTGCCCTCGGCAAGATATAGCTCGGTAACTAACTCGCCGACGCGCTGAATCGCAATTGACTCGCGATTGTTGTAGTAATTTTTGATCGCTTGTTGCTGGAACCGCGAATAATTTTCCATGGCCATTGTTCGAGCACTCCCAATAAGGTTGCAATTTGATCACTGGAACGATACCGGAGATCGCTCAAGCGTCAACCATTTGCGGCTTTGCGAGGCCGGCAAACGGCGAGTCCAGCTTACATTTCGCCCTTTCCGAGCCGCGACTTGAGGCGATCAGGGCTCCACTATCCCAACTGACCAACTGCGGTAACCGATAATTTGGGAGATTTTTCGACGCCTTCTTAGGCGAAAGCCCACTATACGGAGGGCGTCTGCCCACTTATTTAAGGGTTACGGCGGGCAACCTTAATTCAGCGGAAGGTTTGTGTTGTGAACCTAAAAGTTTGAGCGATTCTATGTTTCAAATCTTTTGCAAGCGCAGTTACCGAAAAGCAAGCCGAACGCTGGGAAAATCTTATTCAATTTAAGAAAGCTATTCTGTTTAGCTCAGATTCGATAGTTATGATAGGTCGGTTGAAAAGGGCGGAAATGCGGGGAGACCCGTCGCTGAATTCGGAGTTCGAATCCTGCCTGTGGTACAAACCGTTCGCTATGAAGGCGTCCTATCGAATGATCAAACGAAACGAACAATTCCTTACGATTTCGCAAATTTTTTCCGCTATTACGCGGCGATTCTTTAGCGTCATATTCGTCGCCGGAGCGCTCTCCGTTGCCGGCTTGATCATGCTCCTGTTCCTTCGCGACGTATACACCAGCGAAGGTGAGTTCTACTTAAACGCCGGCCGTGGAACTGTCACAATCGATCCAACCGCCACGACGTCGCAAGTTTCCAATCTCATGGACACTCGCCAATCTGAAATCCAGTCGATCAAGGACATGCTCGGCAGTCGCATCATGCTTGAACGTACGGCCCGTCGCGTTGGACTCGATCGCATGCTTGAGCAACGTTCCGGCTTCGAGCTGCAAAAAGAAAAAGTGATGAATTTCATCGAAACGTATCTTGGCGTTAAGGATGAAGTCGACGATGGGATGACTGCTGAACAAGTTGCTGACCTTGAGCGACTTCAGGGAGCCGTCGAATACATCGCTGATCGTCTATCGATCACTGGAGACAAGGAAGGCAACACAGTTCAACTCAAGGCGAAAGCCAATACGAGCCTGCTTGCCCACGACATTGTTGAAGCGTTGATGAGCGAGTTTCAAACGCACTATGTCAACGTTCACAGAACTGCGGGATCGCAAAATTTCTTCGTGAAAGAACTGCAGTCGACGCAAGAGAAGTTAAAGGAAGCCGAGAATAACTTGGCGGACTACAAGAACAAGATGCGAGTGCTCTCGGTCGAATCGAAGCGAGACCTGTTGCACAAAGAGTCGGAACTTCTACAAGACGAGATCTTGAAATCGGAAGCCGAAATCACATCGCGATTGGCCGAAATTGCCGAGCTGAATTCAATGATTGAAAAAGAGCCAGCGATGATGAGCGTTACAGCGACTGCGCGTTCGAACGCTGCCTCTGATTCCATGCGCGGCGATTTGTACAAGCTTGAAATTGAAGAGAGTGAACTCGCTTCTCGTTACTCAGATGAACATCCAAAGTTAGTGAAAGCTCGAGAAGCCCTTAAGGTTGCTCGTGAAGCTTTCGAAAACCAAGATTCGCTGTTCGACGAAAAGGCCGACGCAGTCAATCCAGTTCGCCAAGAGCTAACGATCACACGGCTTAAGTCAGCGAGCGCTGTTGAAGCGTTAAAAGCCAAACTAACTTCTCTGAATGAAAAGCTTGTTAAGAACGAGGAGAAGATCCTTCAGCTCAACAGCGATGAAATCTTCGTTGGCGAACTGACTCGAGCCGTTGAACTAGCACGGGACGAACTTCACCAGTATAGCCGCAAGCGAGAAGAGTCACGCCGACAAGCGGACCTGGATGAAGCGATGATTACTGCTCTCCAAATAAGCCATCCTGCGACTCACGTAATCGAGAAAAGCGGTCCCCCCCGACTTCTAGGCCTGTGCATTATCTGCGCTGGAGCGTTGCTGTTCGCATGTGCTCTTGCCGTGTACCGCGAATCAGTTGCAAGTATGGCCGATGATGATCTTTCGCCAACCGCAGCTTATGGTGGTCGCTTAGAAACCGCTGGACTCCACGATACACTGAATCATCATGCGAAAGCCGCAGAGTACACGTTGCTGTCGGGCAGGCTGAATGGAACTGGGACAGCAAATGGGGCAGAATTGTTGGACAAAAAGTCGAGCAAGATTCAAGTCCATGTAAGTGAAAATATTCGCGGATAATAGTCACCGCCGCGCTGAATGAGACAACGATTGACATCGGTCGAGAGGCCGCAAACTAGAAGGTAGGCCCTAAACGCCGCTCCTTCTGCACAAGATTACACAACTAAGATTTTTCATCCTTTTTCGTATTTATTCAGTATGTCATCCGCTTATGTGCCGGTGAAAACAGATTCTGTGGCGCAAACCGCAGGGCCTAAAGCTATTGTGCACTCCGCATTGCTGTCTGCGAGTCAGATGCGATTAACGATCGCGAAAGAACGAATGCGTTGCGACCGTTTTGGCCATCGCTTTGGTTTAATCGTGACGCAACTTCACTGCTCCAAAGCTGAGTACCGCAAACGGCTAAAGCAGTTCGCGGCGATTTTAAATCAACGTTTGCGTCTGACCGACGAGAGAGGCTTCTTGGAAAATGGGGAGCTTGCCATACTGCTTCCCATGGCGGACAGGGCCGCAGCCCAGGTCGTTTTACAGTCAATTACGGATCTAGCTGCGGAAAAAGGAATTGCATTCCGTGCGAAAATATCGATCTATCCTGAATCAAACCGTGATCTTTTGGACGATCTGACGCAAACGACCGACGAAGATTGTCACGACTGCTTGCCTGAAGAATCATCCTCCGGAATCTTGTCCAGCGAGCGAATTGAATTTTCGCCCCCAATTCCAGTCACGTACAAAGTCGTTGCTTTAGGAGAGGCTACTAAGATTGTTGCACCTCCCTACCCTCGGTGGAAGCGTTCTTTTGACGTGGCTGCTGCTAGCGTTGGACTACTTGCAGCCGCGCCAATCATCGGAGTCGCCGCGATTGCAATTCGACTTAGCTCAAAAGGTCCCATCTTTTTTCTTCAACAGCGTACCGGACAGTTTGGCGAGACGTTCAATATCATCAAACTGCGCACGATGGTGCAGAACGCAGATGAACTGAAAGCTTTGTTGCGAGAGAGCAATGAGCGTGACGGGCCGGCCTTTAAAATGACGGATGACCCGCGCGTGACTCGCGTCGGAAAGATTTTGCGTCGCACCGGATTCGACGAACTGCCCCAACTGATCAATGTTCTAAAAGGCGAAATGGCGGTCGTTGGTCCCAGGCCATTGCCATGCGACGAAGACGCTCAGTGCGATCAGTGGCAACGCCGCAGGCTAGATACCAAGCCGGGTTTGACTTGCTTCTGGCAAATCGCAAAGAGCCGCAAAATTCCGTTTACCGAGTGGATGCGCATGGATCTTCGTTACAGTGACAAGCGTTCGATTACTTGTGACGTGGCTTTGATTCTCAAGACTTGCGCGTCCGTTGTGCTAGGTCGTGTAGGGCACTAGCAACAGAAATTCAGCCTGTCGTGCACCGCTCTGAAGTTCGGTGCATTATCTTGTTAGCGATTTAATATCTAGCGACCTAAGCTTTGTCGTCGCCGGACGGGCCATACATTCCTGGGACGGGAATATCGTTTAAGCGCAGGTAAACGCACAGATGAGCCCGATGGTGAATCGTATGGTTAATTACCCATGTCCGAACAACATCTCGCTTTGTCATCGTCATCAACGCTTGGCCGCCGGAGTGGAGTGACCAGGACTTAGGAAAATCCTCGTCTTTTGCGGACAGTAGTGTTTTCCTAGCGGAAGCAACGTTGTTATCAAACAGTTCCAAGATCGCTTCACGCGTTGTCAACTTTGGAGTTTGATAAGGTTCGCCGTCGACCGGATTGATATCCCAAACGTCGCTTGCAAAAGTGCCCTCGACCCAGCCGGGAATTTCCGCCAAGTGACTTGCAACCCAACCGATGGTGTTCGATTTTGGATGAGCTTTCCAGTCAAGCTTCTCAGTCGGTACATTTTCTAAAACACGTCGGGTGTTTGCCATTTCGGCATCGAATTCAGGCATTAGGTCTTCAGCAATTGTCATATATCCTCAGTGCAATAATTAGTAACAAGCAAATCCGCCTGTGTTCGTAGTACCGCCTTGCGGCGGCATTTCAATTTCCCAGACGGCACAATAATCAACTTTAACAAAATGGAACTTGCAGCAATGCGACTCCAAGCTCGCTCACTTCATCAAAGCCCACGAAAATAATCCAGGCTACGCGTTCGCTTCAGCAAAATTCTTAGCAACCTGTTCCCAATTCACGATCTTCCAAAATGCCGAAACATATTCTGGGCGACGATTCTGGTAATGCAAATAATAGGCATGTTCCCAGACATCTAGTCCAAGAATAGGCGTCTTGCCAGCTGAGAGCGGACTGTCCTGGTTCGCAGTTGCTACGACTTCCAAACCGCTATCGCCTACCACCAACCAAGCCCAACCGCTTCCGAACTGTCCAGCCGCCGCTGCATTGAACGCAGTCTGCATTTTCTCCAGCGAACCGAACTTGGAGTCAATCGCGCTCGCCAGTTTGTCCGTTGGCTGTTTCGAACTAGCAGCCGGGGTAAGAACCTTCCAGAACAACGAATGGTTTGCATGACCACCGCCGTGATTGCGGACAGCACCGCGAACGGATTCAGGGACTTTGTCTAAATTGCGAAGCAAGTCTTCGACGCTTTTACCAGCCAGCGACGATTGCGATGCAACTGCCTCGTTTAGTTTGTTGATGTACGCTTGATGGTGTTTCGAATGGTGAATCGTCATCGTTTGTGTGTCGATTACTGGCTCAAGCGCATCGTATGCATATGGCAGTGGCGGCAGAGTGAAACCTGTTGACGTTTGCGCGAACGCTTGGCTCGCTGGCAGCGACACAATGGAAGCCGCCGCGGCTACGGCAGTGGTGGTCGCGATAAACTGTCGACGTCCGACGCGAATGTTGTTGGCAGGCTGACTTTCGGAGCTCATACAGATTCCCTTTTAACTAGCAAAAATGGCAAGTGTTAACATATTCAGTAAATCGCATAGACGATTCCATCATCAAACTGAACCGTCGAGTATACCACCAGCCATTCGTGCGAACCACCATGCGGAGGCCGCGGGAATAAATGGGCGCCGTGGCAAAACGCCGAGTTTCGGCCGCTATAATTGGGCTCTTAGTAGTTTCAGCTGTTTCGAAGTAATGGATCGATCCCATGCGCATTCTTTCGTTTCTTGGCTTATTTGGGCTTGGGTTACTCTCTGTTCTACATTTAGCTGCAGAAGAGCCCAAGGTTCTAAACGTTTGGCCTGGCGAGACACTTGGCGACTTGGGCTCGATTGGAGCGGAACGCGTGCGGTCTCCAGATGAAGCACCAAGCTTGGATGCGAAGTGGATCACGAACGTTACGAAGCCAACAATTTCAATTTTCCCCCCTTCCGAAAATACCGCCAGAGCCGCAATCATTATTTGCCCAGGTGGAGGCTATTGGAATCTTGCTTGGGATCTAGAAGGTGAAGAAGTAGCGACTTGGTTGAACACCTTGGGAATCACTGGAATCGTCTTGAAGTATCGTGTACCGCGCCGACCTGGGCAAATAGAACCATTGCCTGCGCCCGGGCCGCTGCTGGACGCGCAGCGAGCCGTACGATTGGTCCGAAATTCAGCAGCAAGCTTGAATGTTGAACCTGATCGCATCGGGATAGTTGGCTTTTCGGCGGGGGGACATTTGTCGGTCGCAACAGCTACGAATTTTGATCAACCAGCGTACGATTCAATTGATGAAGTCGATCAGAAGAGTTGTCGTCCAGACTTTGCGGCCGCGATTTACCCAGGTTACCTCATTCCACAACCGGAAACGGGCGAAGCTTTGGCATCTTATATTCGGATCCCCCAGGACACCCCGCCCGTTTTTCTTGTCCATGCCAGCGATGACAAAGTAGCAAGTTCCGAAAACAGTGCCTTGATGTATCTAGCACTCAAACGCGCCGGAGTAGAGTCCGAACTGCACATTTACTCTCGTGGCGGGCACGGCTTCGGTGTACGCGAGAGTAGCGAAACATCGGCCGTCCACGCATCACTTTGGAAAACTCAATTCGAGAATTGGCTCCGTACCATCTCGATCCTGCCACCTATCGATTAGCACATAACCTAGTAAGTTGTTTTGTTAGGCTAGACCGCAAGCCCTATGACTTTACCAACTCCTCACAACAATCTGTTCATATTCGCGCTGTCGCACATTCCTGCCGCGCGGAGTCTGATCGAGACTCGTTTTTGCAATCGACGCTACAGTTGCAAAATATGGTAGAACCGATCAATTGCCAAGTCGGCTTGGATCGATTCTGGAGTCACTTGTTAGCTCTTACCCGGGTGGTTCGGCGGAAGCGATATTGATCAAGGACTGGATCGTAGCGATAGGAGTCTATGTCATGAGTGTAATCAAATCGATAACGCTAGATGATTTCGCGGCGAGCCTCAAGGGCGTCTGGCCAGTGCAAATTGAACCGGGATCTTTAGCAGATAAGCTGCTGGAGAAAGGCAAAGACGAAGGAATTATGATAGGTGAAGCACGTGGGATAATAAAAACTCTGCAAAGTGTGCTTGGAGTCGAGGTCCACGGCGAAGATATGCTCCGGGCTATGTCACTGGAAGAATTGAATCGTGCTTGTTATAGATCTTCGCTCCAAACTGCTCGGAGATGCAACAGAAAACGATTCGAAGTAAACTAGCTAGTTCAAAAACGAGACATTGTGAAAAGTTGAGCGAACGAAGAGACTCTATCGCCTTTCAACTCAATTAAGTAATAGCTAGACCGCTAGACTTAAGGATAATCTTGTCGAGTTGGACGGACGACAATGTCGCTGACGTGCACGTGTGGCGGTAGCTTGACAAGGTAGTCGATCGTGTCGGCAATGTCTTCGCCGTAGATCAACGGTCCAAACTTTTCGTGAAACGTTTGCACTTGAGCATCGCTATAGTTCGCTCCCTTTTGAAAACCACTCACGACAACTCCAGGCTCGACTAGCGTTACTCGCACACCTTGAGGACCAATTTCACGTCGCAAACTTTCCGCAATACTATGCACAGCGAACTTGGTCGAACTGTAAACGGCGCTAAAGGGAGAAATATTGCGGCCCACGACCGAACCGATCAAAACGATATCTGACGCATACTTTGGAAAAGGGCGCTCAGGCAAACGTTCGATCATTCGTTTCGCAGATCGCTGCACAAGATTTAATAGTCCCACGACGTTGATGCGCATGACTTCTTCGAACTCCGTTAAATCCGACGTCATGACCGTCCCGCCGAGCCCTCGACCGGCATTGGCAATGACGAGATTGGGATCTTCTCCAAACGCTTCACCGCAGGCTTCAAACATCGACTCGATAACATCATTTTGACTAGCATCACCTTGGACACCGCAAAAGCTGTTACCGAGCTCTTGTTCGAGTCGCTCAAGCTTTGATTCATTCCGCCCGTTGCCGATCACGCCGTAGCCTGACGCGACCAGCTTTCTCGCCGTGGCTTCGCCTATACCAGAAGTTGCACCTGTTACAATTGCTACGCGAGGATATTTCGTTGTCATTTCCTAGTCCTAAACGGTAATATATTGCGCCTCGCCTTTCGCAATATCGTTGCACCGAAACGCCTCGTTGTACACCGCAAATCACAGAGTAAGTAACAGGGAAGATCTGGAAAGAGGACACGGGCAAAACAGTTGGGCACTGGCGATGCTACGTGGCGTGCCCTCATACTGATGCGTAGATCAAAAGTCTTCCAGCCACCCGGGAAAGCAGTGACGAAGCCTGATGTCAATGTAGAATGAGTTTTGTGACTTATGGAGCTTTGTCGAACAAAAAATATTACCAATCTGCTGAGTATCTTGTCCATTTTGTCATGCGCTAGTTGTCATAAGAATGTACCACCAATTTTTCGCTAAAGAATCAAGGAAACCTAGATGGATGAATATGCTCTTGTGATGCGACACCCTAATGCTGGCAAGCTCGTATCTCCCGAACAGATGCAAGAGTGGATGAAGCAGACAATGGAATGGATCGAAACCATGGCTGCTCAGGGGAAATATGTATCGGGAACTGGGCTTCAATTCGATGACGCCTGCGTAGTCCACTCTGACCAGGTAATCACCAACGGCCCCTTTGGCGAAATCAAAGAAACCCTTGGTGGATTCATTGTTGTCAAAGCTGAATCGATCGATGAAGTCGTTGAATTCGCGCGACGGAGCCCTGTTCTAATGGGCGATGGTAACTCCATAGAAATCAGGCGAATCGCGAGGCAAGCATGAAAAAACATCGATTTGCGAAAGCATCAACGCTGATATTGGCGGTCGCTGCTAACATTGCCACAGCACAACTGGCAACATTCCCACAAGATTCAGGTAAAGACGCACCAATAGTGACCGCGAAACTTTCATCATACTTGTTTTTTGATGGAAACTGCGGAGAGGCCATGGAGTTCTACAAATCTGTGTTCGGTGGTGAACTGGTTCAATCTTTGGTTGGGTTGTCGCCTGGGAAGGATATGTTTCCAGAGAAACTGCATGGGCGAGTTCTTAACGCGAACTTGCGAACTGCTCAAGTCGACATTTCCGCGTCCGACTGGCTTCATCCCACCGAGAGGCCAGTTCGAGGAAATATGATATGCCTATATATTCGCGGTGGTACGCCAGATGACTTGATACGCATATTCGAAAAGCTCTCTGTTGGAGCTACCGTTACTGACCCGATTCGCAACGAACCATTCGGACTATATGGTGCATTGAACGACCGATTCGGCGTCCGATGGATGTTCCAAACAGATTTGGCGAAATAAGGGGAATTGAATCCAATGACTCGCTTCAGTACCGAGAAACTGGTTCCTCATCTGTTTCGCACAGAGTTCAGCAAAATTTCGGCTGTGCTGATCAAGCGTTTTGGACTGTCCATGATTGATATGGCAGACGATATCGCAAGTGAAACCTTTCTTGCAGCTCTGGAGTCATGGAAGTTCAACGGAGTTCCTGAGAATCCGACTAGCTGGTTGTATCGAGTCGCAAACAACAAGGCCATCAACCATCTTCGTCGCGACAAGAGGCTGCAATCGACACAACCAGCTAGGCTCGAGTTGATCGCCGACTCGGAGACCGCGATCGATTTGTCGCCCGAGAATGTCTTCGATAGTCAACTTCGAACGATGTTTGCACTGTGTCATCCGTCGATTCCCTTTGAGTCACAAGTCGGTATGGCTCTTCGCATTCTATGTGGTTTCGGTATTGAAGAGATCGCTACAGCATTCTTGACGAACAAAGAAACAATTAACAAGAGGCTTTATCGAGCTAAGTCGATTTTGCGTCAGGGCAAGATCGACTTTGATTTCCCGGGCCAGGCACAACTTGAAGAGCGAATGGAAGCCGTCCGAACGACATTGTACCTACTCTTCAATGAAGGCTACTATTCAGAAACTCAAGCCCAACCTCTGCGTGAAGACCAATGTTACCAAGCAATGCGTCTTACCGAAATGTTGCTCGACCATCCGTCAACCAATTCGCCTGTGACGGAATCACTTCTGGCTCTCATGTGCTTTCACTCCTCACGATTCGGGGCGCGAAAAACCGCAGTTGGCTCAACACTCCTGTACGCAGATCAAGACTTCAATCTATGGAATCAACAATTGATATCACGCGGGGCCACGTTGCTTCACAAAGCATCCTCGGGAAGCGTTCTGTCGCGATACCATATCGAAGCCAGTATTGCGTACTGGCACACGATTCCCCACGACACGGAAGAAAAATGGACTAACATCGTACGCCTTTACGACTACCTTTTGGGGTACGAGCGATCTTCAGTGATTCTTTGGAATCGAATCTTTGCGATCTCCAAGTTGCGTGGATGCGAAACGGCATTGCGAGAAGCCGAACAACTACCAGAATCCAATAATCGTTTCTATTTTGCGTTGATGGCAGAGCTCTATAGTCGGCAGAAACCCGATAAATCGAGACAACTACTGGAAGCCGCATTATCGCTAACTAACTCACCGTCTGAACGCAGCAACCTTCAACAGCGAATTGATCGCCTTTGAGATTGCAAAATGTTAGCGGCTCCGCCAATTCTGAACTGCTAGTCACACATTTGCAAGTAGTTGGGGATTGAGCTCTGAGGCGCTAATAGCGCAGAGCTCACGTTCTGTCCTATTTTCTGCGTATTGCGATCTAATGTTTTGAGAATTCAGGCGTGATTTTGTGACAGGCGGGGTGTTGAAGCGATCCGCTTCCGAAGGTGGCAACCGCGATGCAATCTAAAGATATGACTTCGGTTTGTGGACTCGTCTTTTTGGAAGCATCGCGTTGCATTTCTCGCGAGCACTGCCGATTAACTCTAGACTGCGTTCGCAGCATGGTCCTGAAATGGGTGCCTCGTCTCGCATATGCCGCAGTTATGCTTTTACTACATGCCGCTACTTGCGATGATTTACACCGCGTTTGGAAGGTGTATACTGGGTTTGTTGCACAAAAGCGTCAGTATACTGAGTTGGTTGCTGGCTGATGTGCAATCCTGCCTACCTTTACCCCACCAATACAAAAGAAGCCGGCTTCTGTCGCGGTTGCGCCTTGTGATTTTCAAAGGCCCGTATTCCCTTTGCTTTCTCTAATGTTCAGCTACTAATTTCGAGTCTTGGATCCTTCACCGACAATCCAGTGCTCTTATTCTGAGCAAGTCGGTGTTAAGTTACGACATGGAAATGCAGAGCACACGGTTACGAACCCCCGCGGCATCGCATGCTTTTATCTTAGGTCTTTGACTACCGATGACCACGCAACTTGAAGGTTCAACTTCGATAATAGCTCGGTGCATGAGCGCCAGCTTAGCACTGCTGCTCGCTTTCGGCTCAGCACTAGTCGCCGAAGAAGGGGTCGAGCCATTGATTACCGACGCCGCCTTCCAGAGTCAGATCGAACCACTGCTAAAACAACACTGCTACGATTGCCATTCGGGTGATTCGGCCGAAGCCGACATTGCACTAGACTCTGTTCGTTCGGTCGACCAACTGCGTGGGCAGATACCGATGTGGCTGAAAGTGCGGGCGGTTCTTGATAGCGATCAGATGCCTCCACCGGACGCTGAACCAATGCCAACGGAGCACGAAAAGCTGCTCGAAAGCTGGATCAAGTCGTTCTTACAGCAAGAAGCGACTTCCCGAGCTGGCGATCCAGGGCCGGTGATTCTGCGACGATTGACCAATGCAGAATACTCTTACACGATACGTGATTTAACCGGAGTCGAATCGCTCGAACCAGCTTCTGAGTTTCCCGTCGATGGTGCGGCTGGCGAAGGATTCACGAACACTGGCAGTGGACAAGGCATGTCTCCAGCTCTCGTGCAGAAATACTTCGACGCTGCAAAAAAAGTGGCAGAACACGCAATGCTGGTACCGACAGGCGTACGTTTCTCGCCGGCGACTTCTACAAGCGACCAAGCGATTCAACTGCAGGCCGACATTCGGGAGCTCTACGCACGCCACACCGAACGTAGCGAGGGCAATTCAATCAGCGTTGAAGGAGTGGGGGCCATTTCCAATGAAGGCGGCGGCATTCCGCTAGCCGCTTATCTGCGAGCGACAATTGAATTACGTGACAATGCTGATCCCACGCCAGAGAGTATTGCTGCGATCGCTCGTCGTGAAAACCTCGATGCAAAGTACCTAACCAACCTCTGGAACCAACTGACGGGATATGACACTGCTAGTAACGCGTTGCCGATGGCTAAGCTGCGGGAGGCGTGGCGAAAAACGACGAACGATAGCCTGCCTCATTTGATCGGAATGATCAAAACTGCACAAAGTGAATTGTGGAAGTTCAATTCGATCGGCCACCTGGGCCATCAAGGCGGGCCCAGTCGCTGGATGGAACCAGTTCCGATCAACTTGGACGCACACACGTTTCGTGTCGAACTACCACAGTCTTCGGAAAACCTGGTAGTTACCTTGTCGGAAACGGCGCTCGGCCTCAATTCACATGCGCCTCAGGTGCATTGGCATGACATCCAGCTAGAGTATGCGGCAACCGATGCGTCTCCAGCCCGATCAGTCTCGCTTACCGATCTGTATGCGCAACGCACACCCGCAGTATCAAGCGATTCGGTAACGAAAGCAAAGTTCACAATCCCCGGCGACCTACTTCCCGGCGCTACACTGACTCTAACGGCCAAGCTTGCAGATGGTTCGCAGTCGTTCGGAAACGTCGCAATTGGCGTGTCAACTTCGAATTCATCGCAGCAACCTGAAAACTTGCTGATGAAATACCTTGTCGGCACAGACGGACAACTTCGTACGACAGCTAATGCCGCGATCGATCAGTTTCGCGAACTCTTTCCTGCCGCCCTTTGCTATACAAAAATAGTGCCGGTAGATGAAGTAGTGACGCTGTCGCTGTTTTATCGTGAAGATGATTATCTAAAGAAATTGATGTTGGATGATGCAGAATCAGCAAGACTTGATCAATTGTGGGATGAATTGTACTTCGTAAGCCAAGAGCCTATTGCGTTGACCGTGGCATTGGAACAGCTTTCCGAGTTCGCTACTCAAGATCGCGCGGATCTCGTCGACGTCTTTGCGGAGAAACGTAAACCGATTGCAGATCGAGCTGACGCATTCCGCGCCAAGATGATCGAGAGCGAGCCGGTTCAGATCCATGCAGTGGTTGACTTCGCCGCAGCGGCTTGGCGTCGACCGCTGATCTCTTCGGAACGGCAGGAAATCTTCAGCTTCTATCAGACGCTACGTTCAAAAGATCTTTCGCATGACGCGGCGTTGCGGTTAGTGATTGCGAGGCTTTTAACCGCCCCTTCGTTTCTCTATAAAATCGAAACACCCGGGAGCGGCGGCGAAGCGACAGCGATTCCAGCGCACGAGCTTGCATCGCGATTAAGCTATTTCTTATGGTCGTCGATTCCAGACAAGTCGCTCACTGATGCGGCCCCCGCGTTGGTTACTGACCGAGCGATTGCGGCTCAAGCGAACCGCATGCTCCGAGATCCACGCATGCGTCGTTTTGCGATACAGTTTGCTTGCCAATGGTTGCACCTTCGCGATTTCGATCAGAACGATGACAAAAACGAAGAGGTCTTTCCGGAGTTCGCAGGACTTCGCGGTGATATGTACGAAGAGACCGTCTTATTCTTTGAACATCTCTTTCGCAACGATGGCTCGGTGCTCGACATTTTGGATGCAGACTACTCGTTCGTGAATCCTCGTCTAGCAGCGCACTACAATTTGCCTTTACCAGATTCAGATAACTGGCATCGCGTTGAAGGGGTGCGAGGTCAAGGTCGAGGCGGAGTGCTTGGTATGGCTTCTGTCCTGGCAAGCCAATCGGGAGCTTCGCGTACAAGTCCCATCTTGAGAGGCAACTGGGTTTACGAAACGTTGCTTGGCGAACGACTGCCGCGGCCGCCTGCAAATGTACCGACTTTGCCGGAGACGGTTCCAAGCGGTCTGACGGCTCGGCAACTGATTGAGCTGCATAGTTCGGAGCCAGCTTGTGCTAAATGTCATATGCACATCGACCCATATGGCTTTGCGCTTGAGGGTTACGATGCGATCGGTCGCCGATTGACAGACGCCGGTGATGTGACAGCGACTTTAGAAGATGGCACTGAAATCGAAGGTCTCGGCGGATTGCGCGACTATCTGGCGAATCAACGCCGTGATGATTTTGTGCGCCTCTTCTGCCGCAAGCTGTTAGGCTACGCGCTTGGCCGAGAAGTCATGTTATCAGATGAACCACTACTCGAAAGCATGCACGAATCTCTTCAGCGTAGCGGTTACCGAACCAGCGTGGCAATTGAAGCCATCGTTACCAGTAGTCAGTTCCGCAACATCCGCGGTAGCCAATTTTCAGACAACTAAGCCGTTTTTGAAATGAGATACAGAATGAAGAATTTCTATTTGGATCGTCGAAACCTGCTTCGCGGGCTGGGTGTAACCATGGCATTGCCCTGGATGGAGTCCGTTCGAGTCTGGGGCGACGAAGGTTCAGGAACGTCCGAGCACCAGGAGGCTCCGACTCGTATGGCAATCCTGTTTGCTGGTTGCGGATTTCATAGCCGCGAGTGGTGGGCAAAAGGCCAGGGGCCAAACATGGAATTGGGCAAAGTCCTGCAGCCGCTAAATGATTTCCGCGATCGCATGACCTTCATTCGTGGTCTCTATAACGCCGAAGCTTTGAAAGGCAACATCCACAGCTCACAGACGGGCAATTTGCTGTCGGGGGCACCGCTCGCTTCGGGTGGCACCATTCAAACGGGAACCAGCGTGGACCAAGTGGTCGCGCAACGAATCGGGAACCAAACGAAGATCCCGAGCCTTGTGCTTGGGTGTGAGAAAGCCAATCCGTCGGTTCATAAAAACTACTCGATGCTTTACAGTTCTCACATATCTTGGAGCAGTCCAACGACGCCTACGCCTCTGGAGGTCTATCCCGCTCTCGCGTTCGATCAACTGTTCAAGGAATCAAACCAGCAGGGCGATGCCAGCGTCCTCGACGCAGTGCTTGGCGACGCTTCTGATCTACAGAGAAGGGTCAGTAGCCTCGATCGTCAAAGGCTGGATGAATACTTTCAATCGATTCGGGAGGTTGAGCAGCGAATCGAGCGAGCTGGACGCCGTGGCGAAGTCCAAGGCTTCCGGCCGACATTGGAGCAACCTGACATGCCTCGACCGGAAGATGGCTATCCTCAAGACATCGTCGAGCATATGAAACTGATGTGCGACATACTGATTCTAGCGTTCCAAACGGACACGACTCGAGTCTGCACTCTTAAGTTGAACAATGACCACGGTACGCTTCGCTTTCCGCACTTGAACGTGGATTACATGATCCATCATTTGCTATCCCACAGCGACGGCGATGATTGGTTGAAGGTCAATCAATTCTTCTTGGAACAAATGGCCTATCTTGCGCGTCGGATGGACGCGATCCAGGAAGGCGAACGTACACTCTTAGATAATTCGATGGTTATGTTGTGCTCAAGCATGATCAACGGGAATCACGACGCATCGCAGTTGCCAGTCGTCATGTTGGGGACAGCAGGGGGACAGATTCAAGGCGGACAGAATCTTGATTACCTTGGCCAGTCCGATCGCCAGATGTGTCGGCTGTACATGAGCATGATGAACAAGATGGGTATCGAGCTCGATAGCTTTGGCGACGCAACGTCGGCGTTGGACGAGGTCTAACATAGAAAGCACATCCGACCATCGTTTAACAGTTTAGCCGCAGGGGTACTCTTAACTCTCGCCGTTACGTACGTTCGCCCGCAACTGACTGTTAATAGGGGCGATAACATTGGTGGGCGCAATAAAAAACCGCGAGCTCTAGTTTTCCAGAACTCGCGGTCAGTTGTTCGTTAAGCTATTCGCAAAATCGATTTCAATTACCAGCGATCGCGGCGTCCGCCGCCACCACCGCCGCCACCGCCGCCGTGTCCGCCGCCGCCGTGACCACCACGACTGCCGCCGCCACCACCGCCGTAACCGCCGCCACCACCACCAGATCGTTCTTCGCGTGGTCGCGCTTCATTGACCTGTAGACTGCGTCCATCGCGATCTTGACCGTTAAGGCCATTAATTGCTGCCGTAGCTTCTTGGTCGCTCGACATTTCGACAAAGCCAAAACCTTTGCTTCGTCCTGTATCGCGATCTTCGATAACCTGAGCACTTACTACGCTACCAAACTCGGAAAACATTTCCTCGAGCTGTGCAGATCGCACATTATAGCTCAGGTTGCCGCAGTACAGTTTCTTTCCCATAACCAAACTCCATACATGTCCCGTTCATTATCTATTGGATCAATTGGACACCGGGACCGAGTCGCCCACTTGAAACTCTTTGAACATTCCTACAGCATCTGGTTGAGCGCAACGGTCGTTAATGATTTCATGATAGAAGTTACTCTACACGAGTTCGGCGACGATTTGCATGGCCATAATACTGCAGCGGCAGTCATTGAAAGATCTAAAAAAAAGATGGCTCTATCTGCCAAGAAACCGATCTCATACGCGGATTGTGACTACCTTACAGACCGTTGTCCATCGGTAAAAGACGAATAGTTGTAAAGTTTCCTCGTGCCACACTAATTTTTTATTTAAGCAATTTTCTGAAAGCTATCTATTTCAAGAGGCTTTACGGCTACTTCCAAGGATTCTGGGTCGTTGTAACCAACAAAACGATCTAACTTGGTATCCCACAATTTCAGTCTTAAGCAAGCCAGAATGTCAGCAATTCGAAGCGAAGTCGTCGAAGGCGATTGCAGCGGTGGCAAGCCTTCCATCGCTTCTGGAAGCCGATAGAAAGGTATTTTGGCGTTCAAGTGGTGAACGTGGTGGTAACCAATGTTGCCTGTAAACCATCGCATCACCCGCCCCGTGTGAAGGTAGCTGGACGAATGCAGCGCTGCGTCGGTATAGCTCCACTCTTCACAATGCCGAATTTTTGCAGTCGGAAAATTGTGTTGGATATAAAAAAGATACGATCCACAACACATCGCGATAAATGTTGGCAGCAGGAAGACAAACGTCGCCATTTCCCAACCGCTGAAAACAACACATGCGGCCGTCAAACCAAAATGACAAAGCAATGCAGGCAACGAATCCCAGTGACGACGAAAGTCCGTGATCATTGGCAGGAGCGTCATGCCAAACAGGAAGACCGAAAAATACCCAAAGACGATGATCAATGGACTGCGCGAAATTCGGTATTCCAGTTTGCGTGCCCAGCTTGCTTCTGCATACTGCCGGCAAGTCATGATGGGAAAGGAACCAATGCTTGCGCCAAAGAGCTTAGAGTTATTGCGATGATGGTGATTATGAGTTCGACGCCACACACTTGGGGGCGTCAACATCAGGTATCCATACACGGTCAAAATGGCGTTGGCGAGCCGCGAATCCTTCAGAATCGCTTGATGTTGATAATCGTGGTAAATGATGAACATTCGCACGAACAACAGGCCAATGATCACGCTCGCAAAGAGCCTGATCATGAATACGTCAACGAACGCTGCGACTGCAACAGAGGCAGCAAGAGCTACTAAAGTTGTGGCGAAATGCCACCAACTCTGGCGGATATCCTCTTTGGCGTACTGGCGACTATCGATCAGTAACTTTCGGTCAGTTTCCTTCGTCGACTCCGAAACCTTGATCAAATGCTCTTCGGTTTCGTGACGCTCCATCAATAAACTACTCAATTGTGCATACTCCAGACAGACTGCAATATTTGAAAGGCTGTGCCACGACCATCGGAAACAGGACCCCTCTGAAAGCTTTCAACAAGTTTGCCTACACAATCATACGGCCAAGGAAAGAGATGCGTTTACTCCGCAGTTGATGCAATCTCTACAACTTCATCACGTATGTGAAACCAGGAATGATCTACTACTTCTTTTACTTGCGCGACATCCAATTGCATTCGATCGGCAATCTGATCGATCGGCGACGGACCATTAATGTAGAGGTGGTCCCAAATCTCAGGACGCAGCAACTCAAGTTCTTCACCTGTCATCGCGATTGTTCTTCTAAATAAAGTTATTCTGCAACAACGAATGATTCGTCAATCGTTTCATCAGCGCATCTCATGCCAAACCAAGGCACAAAAGGCTAACGATTCAGACTAAACCAATCGGAACATCGAGCACCACCGAAGAAGTGTCGAGTTACACCACTGCAATCCATGCAGAGAGTTGTAATGCAAAACGCAATTCTTGCTGATCAGATGTTTTGTAAGTGCCGCTCAAAATGATGCACTCAACGGGCCCCAAGTTATCGCGTAAAGTCTGCGAAGGTCAACGCCGAAAGGCCGTTGCATCTGGGAATTCGCCATAAATTGCCAATAAAAAAGCGGCAATTCCTCTTTTCAGATGAAGGCCGCAACGGTGACTACACGCAGTCCAAAAATCTGTCCAAACTTGGTTTAACCGCCCCTAGACACAATTCCGTTTCAGTGCAGTCAACGCAGGTCAACTTTCAAAAACACTCAATTGCCAATGCAAACGAGATATTCTTGTCTCGCCCCAGAACTGTCTTGCATCGCAATGCGTTGATAAATGTGGCCACCGCAAATTGCAGGCGTCGCGAATATGTCAAAGCCAAGTAAATTTTGCGCAACTTTTACATAGGCTGCTGGGTCCGCTTTGAAGATCGTCGTTTCGCCCGCTTCGTTCGTCGCATAGACCATTTCACCGACTAGTACCGGAGAACATGAAAATGTACCGCCGATTCTTGCTTTCCACATTTCTTTGCCCGTGTCAGCCTTCCAACAACTAGCAATTCCCGCGTCCAAAACGCCGTACAAATAGCCATCGCGAAAAACCATCGAAGGCACATACAACCGCGTATCATTTTGCCAGTCGACTTTGTTCGAGCCATCGGCGCGGATCGCCGACATATGATTGCGAGGATAACCACCGCGGGTAAAAATTCGCTCACCATCAGTGAGCGTTGAAGTGACACATTCGGTCGTCGCCCCGTCGGTTTCCCAAATCGTCTCGCCCGTCATCGGGTCATAGCTCACAATTTTATCGCAGCCTACCAAGACAACTTGGTCCCTCCCCGCCGCATGCAAAACAATGGGCGAAGCATAGTTTGGCTTGGTCGGCCGATCGCGTTTCCAAACTACATCGCCGCTCGTACGGTCAAGCCCGACGATCGCTCCTCCAGCTTTGTTATCAGACGTCGCGATCACAAGATGCTGGTAGAGAGCCGGCGATGCGCCATAGCCTTGGTGTTCCTGGTAGTGTGAGACTTCCGTTTGCCAGACGATCTTTCCCTGCAAATCTAATGCACTTGTTATCAGGTGATCTTTGTTTGCGAAATTAATGTAGACGCGCTCACCATCGCAAGCCGGAGTGCTTGATGCGCCCGTCGATTTTTCATTCTTTCGCAACGCACCACTCTCATGCACAACCGTTTGCCAAGCCGGCTCGCCATTTTCTCTATCAAAAGCCAAAAGCGACTGCGAGCCGCTTGTTTCGTCGCTGGCCGCCAGGATGACGAGCGAACCTACCACAATCGGTGAACCGTAAGCCCTTCCGTCGATCTTCGATTTCCAGCGGATGTTCTCCGTCTCGCTCCACTGCGTTGGCGGTGTTTGATCATCGTTGGCAGCACCATTTCGCGTCGGCCCTCGCCACCACGGCCAATCATTCTTATCGACGTCGAGCTTGTCATTCACAGGCTCAACTGCGAGAAGCGCTTCGCTGGGAGAGGCCACAAAACCGAACAAGCAGGCAGATAACACCAGGTTACACAGAGACAATCGCATGCAAACATCCAGAGGTTCAAAGGTGGGAAATCGGCTAACGCCAGACTTATTGACGCCATTCTAGCAATTCCTGCGTCGACGGCACCTTCCCTATAGTTCGTTTGATCAAAAGATCGTTTGCTCAAATATCGCGGGCTCTTAACACTGCGAAATTAGGCCTTCAGCCATCGGTCAAACCAACCTGCAGCCTCGACCTGCATCGCTGCATCGAACTTATGTGGGCCTGGATAGAACGAGCATCGGTAGCGGTCGGGCGCACCGGCTTTGGCAAAAATAGACTTCATCATCACGTCTGCTCGCTGCATCTCGGGCAAAGTGAACAACGGGTCTTCGTTGTTATTCAAGACCATTGTTGGCAGTGGAGCACGCATCGCCATGATCTCTGGATAGTCCAGCGAGTTGGGCAATCCCGGAATGTAAATCATCCATGTATGCGTATAAGCCTTGTGTAACAAGTAGTCGCGCCAAGTCGTCATCATACCGACACAACACGCACATCGGATGCGGTCATCCAGACCGCTCAGATAAGCCGTGCGTAGCCCTCCGCCAGAAAGTCCAGCACATCCAACACGTTCGGCGTCAACTTCAGGCCTGGCGCACAATATATCCAGAGCGTGTTGATCTTCCCAAGTAAAGACACCCGGCCACGTCGTGCCTGCGCAGTAAAGGCTCTTGGCCATCAAGTGCTCATGATCGCTAGCAAAATCGTTGTACGCCTGTACCATCTCAGAAGAATCGCCCTCCATGCTTGGAAGGTTCCTTGTCAGTCGTTCCGGCAAGTCCTGCGGTAAGACACGCCGCGAACCAAAGGTGAAGACATCATGAACCAATACGACATAACCTTGCTTGGCAAATTCATTCGCCCATGCAAAACCACCGTAGTCGCTAGCTTGATGGTCAACAATCATCGGATGTTGCTTGGCGTTTGTCTTGGTAATCTTGTCGACTCCGAAAAACTTCATGCCACCATGATCGTGAAGGCCAAGTATGCCAGGCAATTTGCCAACTGCATTTTCTGGCTTTAGCAACAACGCTCTTGTTCGAGGCCCGAAAGGTAGCTGCCAGCTCAGATGCTCGATCATGACTCCGTCCAGGATCTCCGTACTATCGGTTCTAACTTCACTATCGGTTCTAACTTCGGCCACCGGAGTTGGATCAGGTTGCTGCAAGTGGAAGCGAACGCGCTCGCGTGCTTTGGCTCGCCATTGGTCAACGTCACTAAATTCCTCGCGGAGAAACGACAACTCCCCTAGACGCTCGCCGATTCGATTCGCGGCCCATTCGCCGTAAGCACCGATCATATTCTTCTCAGCCACGTTCGGTTGCTCCGTAAAGCCTGCCTGGGCGGCGCCACCATTGGCCAAGCCCGAAACCATTGCGGTCGCCACTGCGGCTTGCGTCAATTTCAGTACATCTCGTCGGTCAATTGGCGGCGTAGGCATCGAACGAACTCCTAAGGTTGAAACGCACAACTGAGTCACAATTAGACGCTGCTATTCAGCAGTCTGAATCGTCACGCTGCTGCAAGATTACTTCAATGCGCCCAACGGAGCGACTCCCGTGGCGTCTGTTTTAATAACATAAACGCTCGTTCTGGCTGTGGCGACCAAATACTGTCGCTCGGGACCAGCGAAACAAACATTGGCGGGCTGCTCGGGTACTTCGATCGTCTGCAAGCGCACTCCAGTCGGACTGTAGACATCGATGCCTTGATGCGTCGTAACATAGAGCCGGCCTTGAGTGTCGATGGTGCCGCCGTCTCCTCCTGATTGAGAGTCGGCGATGCCTTCTTTGGGATCGACTTTGCAAAAGACGCGTCGGTTGGATATCTGACCTGGGCCTGTGACGTCAAAGGCGATCATGTCGCGTTGCATACTTGGCAATACATACAGCGTTTTTGCATCGGGGGACAGAACAATACCGTTCGGCGCAATCATATCTTCGGCGATTCGTTCGATTTTGCCATCGGCCGCGCGATAGTAAACAGCTTCGATCGTTTGCGGCCAAGGTTCTGGAGCGGCGTAGCGTGGATCGGTAAAGTAGAGGCCGCCTTCACGATCGATCGTCAAATCATTACAGGCGTTGAAGCGAACTCCTTTAAAATCCGTGGCCAACGGCGTTCTCGTTTTCGAGGAAACGTCGACTACAGAAATCAGTCCGCCCATTTGGCACATGATCAACTTACCGTTACCGTCGATCATGAGTCCATTGGCGGAATTGGTGTTTTCTAAAAACACCTCGGGCGCAACTTTTACATCGCTCAGGAACGCGATAATGTCCAACCGGTGAATGCGATTCGCCGGTATATCGGTAAAGTAGACGAATCGTGATCCGTCGTACGTGGGACCTTCCGTAAATTGAAATTCGCCGGGGACTTTGAGCACGGTGTCAGTTTTTACTTTGCCTGGCGCTTCCTGCGCGTTTGCGTGTTGGGGGACTACCACCAGGCTTAAACAAATCGCCATAACTGAATTGAAAGTTTTCATTTTTCGATAGCTCAAGAAGTTAATGTCTTTACCTCGTTCCCAGGCTCTGCCTGGGAATGATACGCCTTGGAGGCTCTGCCTCTATTCTAGCGTAACGGTTGCCCCAACAATGCGCAGGCAGAGCCTGCAGGTCAGTGGGTTACCAGGCGGAGCCTGGGAACCAGGAACATCGCGTATTGTACCTAAATTTTAACTCGGTAACTCGTTCCCAGGCTCTGCCTGGGAATGAAATGTCTTAGAGGCTCTGCCTCTCTTCTCGCGTGACAGGTGACCCAACAATGCACAGGCAGAGCCTGCAGTGCAGTGGTTTACCAGGCGGAGCCTGGGAACCAGGAACATCGAGGAAAAAGTGTCCTTTTTCCAAACGGTGACCACTTTCTCTAATCTCTGAAGAAGTCCCGCGAACCTTGGAATTCTATCGCAAAAAATGCCAGGGGTAGGCGTCACGATCGGTCTGCTTGCTCTAACTGGAACAATCGAAGTGGTACTTTTCCTTCTGACAGTGATCGCCGATATCTTCCGCACAGAGGTGCTCGTTTTGCGACCGCAGAACGAGTTTTCGCAACTTGAAGGAGTCCCGCCACGATGATGCAATCGGAAATAAGTCGTGATCAACAAATTCGCAATTGGGTTGAACACCAACTCAGCGAAGAAAACGACTTGGTACCCGGCGCATTCCCGATGACCGAACAACTGATCAACAAGCAAGGTAACTTATGCGGAACACTGTTCTGCTTGCATGGACCACGTAGTGTACGAATAGTCGCCGTCCATGATTTTCAAAGCGATCGGATACTAACCTATGACTCGCAAGGAACGCGAACCGGTAGTTTCGAAGTAGTCAAGGTTCTAGACACCGACGCCGCGAATTCAACAGTGTCCGCCCGTGAGTTGCTTTCCTCATAGTCTTTAACAACTTAACCCTTGAACCATCGCAATACGGAAACGGATTTCCAACTATGCTCATCGTATCCCGCCGCCAGTTAGAACAAGTACAACTGGGTAACGACATTACTCTTACAATCGTTAAAGTCGCGGGAGAAAAAGTGAGAATCGGCGTCAACGCTCCGCCGAATCTGAAAGTGTTGCGAAAGGAACTCGACAGACAACCAGCTCCAAACGCGTCCGACATTGCGCGTTTCCGCAAAGCTGCTTAAACAAGCCACCTTCTGAGCAAAGATCTTGATGGTACTGGCGTTGACCATTTCCATCAGCTGCAAATAGCAGCGATCTTGATCAGTTTTAGTTCGGGGCAATGGCAGACAGCGCGAACTGTTGATAGACGTCAGCAACAGCTGCAGACATGGCAACATCGGAAAACTTGTCTTGCTGGCGTCTGGCCGCCGCCGTCGAAGCTTTGCACCATAGCGGACGACTCCGCGTTGCTCGGCGCAAAGTCTGTGCT
This sequence comes from Njordella aestuarii, assembly GCF_056494165.1. Classification (NCBI taxonomy): domain Bacteria; kingdom Pseudomonadati; phylum Planctomycetota; class Planctomycetia; order Pirellulales; family Pirellulaceae; genus Njordella; species Njordella aestuarii. The sequence goes on along the minus strand of NZ_CM151397.1, from coordinate 2,273,369 downwards.
AGGTCTTCGATATCCCCGGGCTCTGCAAGCCAACCCTCTTGCCCATCAGTGATCACTTCGGGCGTGCCTTCGACGCGCGTCGCCACGACGGGAACACCACATGCCAGCGCTTCTAGAACAACCATCGGCATGCCCTCCCCAAAAACGCTCGGTAACACTAACAAGTCCAGCGCCCGCATCCGCTGCGGAACGTCTGTGACAAACCCGCGCAACTGAACCTGCTCGCGATGCTCCATCATGTCGATCTGCGCGCGAATGCTATCTTCATAAGCTTCCGTTTCAAAGCCTCCGATAATCTCAAGCTCGAACATCCCCGGATCTACGTTGGGCATCTCGCAAAGTGTCTCGAACGCTTCGAGCAATATTTCAAGTCCCTTCCGCGGACGAAAGAGAGCGACCACGCCCAATCGCCACTTCGAATTTTGCAATCGCTCGGTGGGTCGAATCGGCACTTGGCATGCGACGCCATTGGGAACGACGTAGATCTTGTCAGCGGGAACTCCGCGGCCAAGCATTTCGTCGCGCAGTGATTGCGAAACCGTAATCAGCGCATCGCAATTTTTTAGCGATCGTTTTTCGACAATACCATTCAGCCAGTTCACGACGCGTCGATTCGAATCGCGAACGGTCGGGCTATGAACGTGGTAAACCCAAGGCAGCTTTGTTCGCTTGGCAACTTGAGCTGCTACCATCGCGGTCCTTGGAGTATGTGCGTGCAGCAACTGGACACCATGTTGTTCAATCAGACTACAAACGCGTGACACAACTGTTGTATCTAGCCTAGATTGCATAGCTACCGCATGCACCCGATCAAGCGGCAGACCGCTCAGCTTCTCAAACTTGCCTGGCTTCAAACATGCAAAGTGCGCGTCGTAACCAGATTCACCAAGCCTTTGACCAAGCAACTGCTGGACTCGCTCTGCACCTGAGAAATGTTCGCCGTTGATTAAGTGCAGGATTGGAAGGCTTTGGCGTGCAGTCTGCTTTGTTGTCACTACAACAGGGACTGCTATAGTTCCACTAGCAAAGCTTGTATCGATTGTCGGGTCTGGATGGATTATTTGGAGCATGGAAGATCTGGGCCGTAGGTAAACTGTGCGTGCAGCCATTTGGAAAACTTAGGTCATTCGAGAACATTTGTTGAACCTGTACCCAAGTTTTCGCGCACAATTCCCGGTCGATAGGTCAGATTTGATCGAGGAGTTGAATAAAAATGTCACGGTTCTCAAAAAATTCAGCGCGAGCAATCGGATATGCCTTTTTTGCCTTAGCGGGCGGAGCGGCTTATGTCGGGTTTTACGGAATGCCTGAATTCGTCACCGACAAAACTTTAGAAAATTCCACGTCAGTTGAAAAACTGCCAATCACGTTGGGAGCGACTGGCGATTACGCTACCGAACTTTCGGCCGTGATGACGCGGACTAGGTTTGACGATCCCGTTGTAGAACTTACACCAACACGAAAGCCACATTGGATTCGCGAAAACAACTTCTCCCAAGTGGAGTCGCTGACCAAGAATTCGGTCGAGCACGATTTGCCCAAGCAGTATCCTTATCAAAAGGTTGCGCCAATTTCGATTCCACGTCGTGGCGATGCCGTCGTAAATGCTTTGGCAGTTCAACCTACGAATGCACCCGAGCTGAAGTCGCTCGGTCCTGAACGACCTAAGCCGTACACGCCACGACCAACGTTTGCTTTCAATGACGATATTCCAACCGTTCCCGTCCAAGGGCTTGGTAATTCCAACGCGAACCACGACAGCTTAGCCGTTGTCGAGCCAGAAGGTCCTTTAACGTGGCCCGATCGCGGATTGATCGTTTTGGATCACCTCAAGAAGGGGTTCTTTCCAGCCAACGACAATGGCGGCTCGTCCAATTCGGCGGAAACCGTCGCGGTTAATGGAACTCCGCCATCACCTACGGCCGGCGCAGACCGTCCTGGAAAGTTGGTCGGAAACAGTCGCAGTTCGTCGAGTATAGCGTCGCACCAAACCGCCGAAATCCTGCCACCAACAATGAGGCCAATCGACGAAAGCGTCCGCGTGAACCGTTCCTTTATCACTCAACCAATGCCTTAAGTCCCGGTAGCTTGCCCGCATTGTCACCGTCTTGGAGCTGCGACTCCCTCGCAAACTCCCAACCAGGCGGACTTCCAATCTGGTCTAAAACACGAATTAGACTGGGTTGGTAGTCCGTCTTTTTTCATTTCCGATCCGATTTTCAAACAGGTCAGAGTCGAATTATGGCTGTTCGAAATTTGAATATCGAGTTAACCTAATCGGCAAAGCGGCATGTCTTTTTGGGACTTTGCCGCATGTTTTTCGTTCCCATTCACATTCTTGATTCGGATTTTTGCAGTGCGCAAAGGCAGTGATTTCGCAGGCGTCGGCGTAGCTATCGTGACCCCATTTCGCGATGGTGAATTGGATCTGCCGCGTCTACAAGAACAAGTCGACTTCCAGATCGACGCCGGTGTCCAGTTTCTAGTGCCCGTCGGAACCACCGGCGAATCGCCAACTTTAACGCATGACGAGCACGACCGTGTTATCAGCGAAGTCATTCAGCGTGCAGCGGGACGTTGCAAAGTGATGGCTGGCACTGGCAGCAATTCGACTGCGGAAGCATTGCGGTTGACCAAACGGGCGGCGAAGGAAGGGGCCGATGCGACGTTGCAAGTCGCACCGTACTATAACAAGCCGATGCAAGAGGGTTTCTACGAGCACTTTAAGGCGATTGCGGAAGACATCGACATTCCCGTCTGTGTCTACAACATTCCGGGCCGATCTGCCAAGAACATCGAACCGGAAACGATTATTCGACTCGCCGAACTTGAGAACATCACGATGGTCAAGGAAGCCACGGGCTCGATGGATCAGTGTTCCCAGATCTTAAATCAGACCAACTTGACGGTGCTTTCCGGTGACGATTCGATGACGCTACCGATGATGAGCGTTGGAGCAGAGGGCGTTATCAGCGTTGTCGGAAACATTGTTCCAGCAGATCTTGTTAAGCTCGTTCGTTCAACTGCCGCTGGCGATATGCAAGAAGCTCAGCGTTTACACCATCGCTTGTTCTATCTGTGCCGTGAACTTCTTTCGATGGCAACGAATCCGATCCCGATCAAGATGGCAATGCATTTGTTAGGCCGCGACACCGGCGAACTGCGACTTCCGATGACCAGCTTGAATAGCGAAGCAACACAAAAGCTGCGTAAGCTGCTAGAAGAATACGGACTGACGTGCGAAGACCTGATCGAAGTGCGCAGCTAGCTCAATCCGCATCTGCGTTAAAACTCTTTTCCTGAAAACGGGTGCCACTGCTGGCTTGTCCAGCAGTGCTCGTGGCGGAACGGCAAAGCTTTCCAACACGTCCCCCGGCTTCTAGGCCAAGCCAGCTACATTTGCTTGTCGATCTTCAAAAACCCCGCATCGCTCGCAGCTGATCATCAAACGACTTCAGATTCCCAGCTTCATCAAATTCAAGCGGCTTGCTTAGACCACACTCAACCAAGTTGTTAGCCAGAGCACTTGTCGCTTCCAGTTGACCGCGGAACGCTTCACTGCAAATGATCCATTCGAGCCGCTTGGTGTTCTCGATCCAAGCGATCGTCGAATCGGAATTCGATTCGCTCGGTCGCCACGGTGTCAGCTGCATGGCTGCATCAAACGCCGCCAAATCAGTTTCAAACGCGGTAGGCATCATAGCGGCCGACAAATGCCCAGCGGTGATACTGTTCACATAGGTTTTATGAAGATTGATGGCGTCAGCAAGCTGTTTGTGACACATGTCAGCAATCCCAATTCCCGATGCATTGCCACCGGCTTTGGCGGTCAAACGACGAGCGTACAAGGTATGCACCCGAGGCGTTTCATTGGCCATAGCAACGCGGTCGTTGAATTTACGGCCAACGACGTTCGTATCCATCCCTGTTCCGCTGATGTCCTTTCCAATCTCGTCAACGACCACCAGATCGGCCTTCAGAAATGGCAACCGCGGCAGCAACTCTTTCGCTCGCTGTAAGACTTTAGGCTCTTGCTCCACAATTTGCTCCCCCCGTATAGCATGCAGTTCGGCGATTTCTTCAAACGCATTTTCGACTATCGCAAGGCCAGCGATTACGTTCGCTTGTTTGATAACCACAGGAGCGATTGATTTAGCGATTGCCTGAAAATCACCATGATTCAAAACGCGATGATAGATCTTCGCTCCCGCATGCTTCCCCAGCCCAATCATTAGCATCTTGATAAGACCGCTTTCGATCTCGCCGTCAAAACGAGTATGTGATTTGACGCGATTCACGACGACAACGCCATCACACTCCATGGCATCGCGCGACACATTGACCGGAAACCCACCGTCTGCCGTAGCAACTTCCATCGTCTCCATGGAACTGACAATTGGGCAACCAAGTACCTCTTCGGTCATCCCCAGTGAACCGAGCAACTCTTGCTGTCCAGCGCCCGTCGCACCGCCGTGCGAACCCATCGCAGGGATAACAAACGGTTTAGCCAATTTGGATTTGAGATAGCTAACCACGGCGGCCAAAACGCATGGGATGTCTGCAATGCCTCGCGAGCCAGCGGTGACTGCGAGTCGTTTTCCTTCGAAGAGTGACCAGTTAATCCTTAGTGCATCGAACTGTTCGGCAACTTCGCTGGTGATATCGGCGACTTGCGGACGGACAAATTTTTGCTGAACGGCAAAGAACTTTGGTAACTGCATCGCTGATTCGCCTCCCAATCAGATATGGTCCACTCGCTAGCCTAAAATGGCAAAAAGAACTTTTATTGCGCGGACAGCGGTTGAGCTGGAGTCGCTTGTTCCACTGGATCGACCGCATTTTCAACCAACGGAGCGGCACCGCGGACTTTTAGAATACCACTGATTGCCACGATCAAGGCGGCAGACAATACAATCAGCCCCAACCATCGGACTCGATTGTCGCGCATCGATTGAAGCTTTGGCGAGCGTCCCACAAGTGCCGCGGCCATAAAGAAGATCCCAAAGGCTAGAATCATCTTGATTCCAATCAATGCGTGATAAAGCCCATCCCCTTTGTGCAGCGGCATCTGTCGAAAATAATTGTAGAACCCTGTGACCAGCAGCAGTAAAGTTCCACCCATGACAAAGGGCTTCCAGTAACGGGTCACTCCGCCCACAACCATTTGTTTAGTGGTCAAATCAAGCGTCCGGAGCGCCGGCAATAGCACGAGCAACGTGTAGACACTGCCTCCGGCCAGGACGATTGCGGTCCCTACGTGGAAAATTCGCGACAGCACATCCAAGGCAAAAGTTGGTTCCATATTTTCCATCCATCATTTAGCGTTTCGAAGTGAACAGTTGCAGAATATCAGAATTGAAGCAACCGAAAAGCGACCCGACCGATTTCGCTCGGTTATAACACAGAACAACTAGCTGATCGCTCGCAGAACCGATGCGTAAAGTGTATCGCGTACACCGTTGTAGTTGTGGTCCGCGTCAGCAATTACCTCAACGGAATGCTGCGTTTTGCCTTCTATGCATTTCGCAAGCATCCGATCGCAGTCAGAAAAATTCTTTCGTTGCCCGCGCACTTCGCGCTCACCAAAAATCCAAGTCGCTTGCGGCAGTTGGTCAGCCCAGCTTAGATAATCATACAAACTTGACGGCCCATACTTGTCGAGAAAGGTTCCTGCACTGATCGTCAACGGCTGTGGAAAACGAATTCGCAGTAGTCGGTCTGGCTCTCCCTCTTGCATCGCTTTCTCGGCGGCCGCCAAATCGCGACGGTAAGCGTCTCCAAATCGAGCGTCGTCCAGCATCGATTGGTAATGGAGCCGCGGCGGCGATATCAAAATCAATTTTTCTGACGGAGCCGTAACTTCGCCATCGGTATTCGCGTGAATGGTAAAGTAAGCAGACTTGATAGCGCCCAGGCTATGTCCTAACAAGCCGACACGCTTGAATCCGTGCTGCCGAGCGAACTGAAGCCACGCGTCGAGATCTTGCACGGCGTCGGCGATCGATTCAAAGGCAGATCCAACCAATGTCGGCAATGCTCCAGAGGCGGCAAACGCAATCTGGTCATGCCCACGCGTGTTGATTCGCAGGCTGTGACAGCCACCCATGCGAACTGTCCGGGAAAGTCCGGCGAGCAACGCCGAGGAGTAAAAGTTACCCGCAACGCCATGAACTATCATCCACAATTCCGAGCGGTCGGAATCAACCAGCGGAAACTGAAGGAAACCATTCAGCCTGACAGCATCACCACACTGGACTTCAACCAGTTGGCCAACGTTTTCGGAATTCATATTCACAACGACAGCTTAACCGCCATCCATGGTTGGAAACTGAGACGTGTCGACGCTATCAGACTGCGTATCGAGTCTGACTTCTGATAAGTTTGGCGGTGGATACTTGGATGCGTTGGCCAGCATCTTGGATCGCAAGGCTTGCGATAAATCGATTCCGCTAACGTTGGCGAACGCAAGCACGTAGGACAACACGTCGGCCAGCTCCTGCGCGATCGGATGATCGGCAGGCAAACCGCTTGCCTGTTCGCGCGACTGTTCGACGCTCAGCCACTGGAAATGCTCAGCTAGTTCGGCCGCTTCAATCAAAATCGACGTCGCTAGATTCTTGGGCGAATGGAAAACTTCCCACTGCCGCTCGGATACAAACGATTGTACGACCTGTTTGAGCTCTTCAACGCTCGAGCTCGAGTCCGAATTTGAATTGTTCGTCATGGTGCGTCCTGTCAAAGCCTGCGTTACTGTTCGTCTACTTTGCGGCGCGGCAAATGGCAGCGAAGCTATCGGCCTTGAGCGCCGCTCCGCCAACCAGTGCACCATTGATGTTTGGCTGCCCCATCAACTCTTCAGCGTTGTCCGCTTTAACGCTGCCACCGTACTGAATAATGACCTTCGCAGCAATCTCGGCACCGAACTTGTTCGACAACCAACCGCGAATGAATGCGTGGACCTGTTCAGCTTGCTCGGGCGACGCTGTCTTACCTGTTCCGATTGCCCAGACAGGTTCGTAAGCAATCACGGTGTTGCTCATCTGTTCTGCTGTCAAGTTGGCAAGCGAACCGCTGCACTGCGTCTCAACAACCTTTTCCGTTTCGCCAGCCTCACGCTGCTCAAGAGTCTCTCCGACACAAACGATTGGAGTAAGCTTGGATTCGAACGCCGCGAAAACTTTTTGATTGATGAATTCGTCCGACTCATGAAAAATCGCGCGACGTTCGCTGTGTCCTAGGATAACGTACTGGCATCCAATATCGGCGAGCATCTTGCCACTGATTTCACCCGTGAAGGCTCCGTCGTTCTTTGGGTAGAGGTTTTGGCCGCCGAGCCCGATTTTGCTGCCACGCAAAGCGGCAGCTACCGTGTGCAAGTAGACGGCTGGCGGGCAGAGGGCAACACCGACTTTGTCAGTCGGTTCGATCTGATCCAAAATGCCGTGGACCAAAGCCATCGCTTCGTCCTTGCAAAGATTCATCTTCCAATTTCCAGCAATCAGGTATCGGCTCACAGCTTCTCCAGAACTCTTGAAGGTATCAAATCAAAGTCGAACAAATTCTTTCCAGGGTTGCTACGCAGTACGCTGCAAGCGCATCGTAGCTGGCTTCGCCAGAAGCCGGTTGAGCATTGGAAAGCTTTGCCGTTCCGCCACGAGCACTGCTGGACAAGCCAGTAGTGGCACCCTTTTGGCAGGCTAGGCCCCCGTTAAATCAGGTTAGTTCTCCCATTTTCAGTAATCGCATCTAACTTCAACCACGTTCTAGGCGAACGCAGCTACGGAAGAAGCATCGTAAACTAATTCGATTGCTAACATAGCAGATTACAGCCATTTCTCCAGACCTCTGACGTGGCGAAGTACGCCGGTGGCAGCTCGGATAAGGCAACCATTACTTGAGTTGCGAAACAAAAAAAGCGAACGGGCTTTTGTTGGCCACCGTTCGCTTTGTATGGATAAGAATGCTGACCTAGCGATCTAGTTTTGCGGCAGCTGCATTCTGCTCGACAACGCGTGAATAGTTGGCGGGCGACAGACCACGATGCAAAGCGGCTTGGTCGATCCCGTCCCCGTCGAAGTCGCCGACGATGTAATCGCCGTCTTCCGACTCAAGTTCAAATACAAGGTCCGTCACGTCCTCTTGACCGTTGCGGTTTGAATCGACGATTAGTTTTCCGTTGCGAATCACGGCAATGTCGTCGATTCCGTCGCCGTCGAAATCGCCGACCACGGGGATGTCGCCTGGGCGGCCAAATTCGAATTGGTCGTCGGAAGCTGCGTTCCATTTACCATCGCCATTGGTATCCAACCGCCAACGTCCTTCGCGATAGATGCCAACGGTCGATATTCCATCACCATTAAAATCACCGGAGATTGGACGATCGCCCCGAACGCCTTGGCGGAACACGTGATCGATCACATCGCTGCGACCAAGCCCGTCGGTGCCGCGTTGCAGAATGCGTCGCTGATTCTCTGCAACTTCGTCTTCGCGTGGAATGTTCTTTGGACGATTGCGTCGGAAGTTCTCGGAGTCTGGCAGACCTGCTTCATTGGTGATCGCAACGTCGTCGCCATCCCACTCGGGACCAAACACACCGATGTCATCTTTTCCGTCGCCGTCCCAATCGCCGATTACTGGCATGTCGGCTTTGTCGCCGAGTTTCGCCCACATGTCACCATCGTCCCAGCGACCGTTTCCATTGACGTCAATCAGCCATTCACCTTCCAGGAACAAGGCTAGTTCATCGACTCCGTCACCGTTGAAATCACCTGCGAGCGGAATAGCCTCTGGAATATCGAAAGCGTTTTTCGATACAAGCTGCGTCTTATTCTGCTCGACCGACACAAAGCTCCACTCGGACGACTTCATCTTGGCAACTTTCCAATGATAGACGTCCAAGATGCTCGCGATATCGGCCAGCTTTGCCTTATTCACCTGCATCGCAGTCGCACTGCCACGCGGCATACCAGCGTTAATAACACTCAGATGCCACGTATAGTCCGCCGACGCAGCGCCGGCGATCATAAGATCTGGCACGATCATTGGCGGCGGTGGCGTTGGCAAGACAACTTGCAGTTGCGGATAAAGGCTTGGCAAATCGCGTGGTGGTTCGAATGGCGTCTTAGGCGGATCGATTGGCGGAATCGGTTGTTCTTGACGCACGAGCACTTCGGAGAAGTTATTCTCGCGCGATACCTGTCCTGCCCCGATCTGAATCATGAGAATCGCATCGTGCCGCGGATTCGTAGCATCATCCAAAGCCAGTAAAGATAGCAGACCGGCTGCTTCCGGATCGTTCGGTAAATCCTCTGGATTCAAGCTCAAACCGCCGGTCGTGCCAGGCGTATCCAGCCCGTCAACGTATCCCTCTGGCTGCACTTGATAGACGTGGTAAGTTCCCGGGCGCAATCCCATGAACTCAAAATAGCCGTTCGCGTCGGTCGTCACCCTTATGGTATCGCCAGTATAAGTACCAGGTAACGCTCGTGAAGACGGGAAAGGTATGCCACTAACGGCTCGCAGTTCCAAAACGACGTTCGCCAGTGGTTTATCGCCTGCATCACGCTGCCCATCGCGAACTGGGCGCAACGCATCTGGAACTTCGCCAGTTGCGTTCGTGATGACATCACCATCTTGGAAAACATAACCAGCAATAGTCGCTGGGGGCGCTTCGCAGAAATTCAGATCGTCCAGAAACTCACCATTGGCTAAATCGATATTAGAAAGTATGTCGTCGATCGAGGTGCCAGCACGTCCAGCAGGTGCAGTCTGACCGCCTTGGAAGTAACCTTGTGGCTGAATTTCTCGTACGCTGTAGCGACCAGGTTGCAGATTCGTAAAGGTGTATCGGCCTTGACCATCAGTCACCGTAAAATTGATAACCAGTCCCGAGCTATCAAGCAATTCAACGCGAACACCTGAGATCGGCTGTTCGTTAGGATCCATGATGCAGTCTAAATCGAGATCCGCAAAGACGACGCCCGCAAGGCTTGCTGGCTCAAGTTCGCAAAAGTTGTAATCGACTAAATCGTCACCACCGACGATGTCAATTGCCGTGATAATATCCTGAACAGACGCGTTCCCGCCGCCGCTGCCTGCTTTTTGCTTACCCTGAAAGTAGCCTTCTGGCTGAGTCTCGCGAACACCGTAACGCCCCGGAGCGAGATTCTCAAAGCGATACTTACCGTTCGCGTCGGTATACGTAGTCCTTAGGATGTTGCCCGAGGAATCGAGCAAATCGATACGCACACCGCTTAGCGTCTTTTCGTTCACGTCCGGCATGCAGTCGTCATCGAGATCGATAAAGACGTAGCCTTCCAGCGTTCCCGGCTCGATTTCACAGAAGTTGTAGTTGACTAGGGCATCGCCACCGTTGATATCGATCGCGGTTATAATATCTTGAACAGTCGCATCACCACCACCGCTGCCGGCTCGTTGGTTACCTTGGAAGTACCCTTCCGGTTGCGTTTCGCGGATCGCATAACGCCCCGGCGCTAGATTGGTAAAGCTGTACGATCCGTCGGCCGCGGTGCGCGTCGTCTGCAGTACAACTCCATTGGCATCGATCAAGTCGACGCGCACGTTCGCCAGCGCCTGCTCACCAGGCTGCACCAAGCAGTCGCCATTGGAGTCGATAAACACATAACCAGCGATTTGCGCCGGGGGTATTTCCGTGAAATCGTAGTCGACTAAGCTAGCGCCGCTGTTGATCGTAAAGCCACGAATCAGGTCCAGTTCGGATGCATCTCCGCCGTGGCTTCCAACATAAGTTTTTCCATTAAAGAAGCCGTTCGGTTGGACTTCGCGAACGCTATACTTGCCTGGTCGAATATCGGTAAACAGATATTCGCCATTAGCATTCGTCGTTGTCGTTTGGACGATGCTTCCATTGGAATCAAGCAAGTGGATGGTAACGCCAGCGAGTGGTCGTTCGGCTGGCGTATCAATCACGTTGTTATCATTGACATCAACGATGACAGCTCCCGCTAAAGACCCCGGGCGTAACTCGCCAAAGTCGTAGTTGATGCCTTTCATGCCATGAGGCAAATTGATCTGCGATATGGTATCTGCTGCGGAATCGACAACGCCAACGCGAGCTCCGCCAATCGTCCCAGCGATATCTTTGCCATCCAAGAATCCGGCTGGCGTTGTCTCGCGCAATCTATAGACGCCGGGCCCCAGAAAGCGAAACGAATAGAATCCGCTCTGGTCCGTAGTCACGGAATCGACGAGGTTCCCCGCCGCATCGAACAGGTCGATTTGAACTCCGGTAAGCAACGGTTCGTCCGTTTGTCGGATGCCATCGTCGTTCATATCTTCAAAAACGTGCCCAGAGATCTCGCCCGGCAGCAATTCGCAGAAATTATACTCAACGCCGTCCTGACCAGGCAAAACATTGATCGCAATGATGTTGCTAGTGCCATCAACTTGACCAACCATCTGTCCGTTGATTAGTCCGACAGTCGCGCCGCCGTCGATCACTCCGGCCGGTGTTATTTCGCGAATCGTATAAACGCCAGCAGGTAGATTTTCGAACTTATAGGAGCCATCATTTCGGGTAACTTGCGTTGCGACAACTGTACTGGTGCTGTTGAGCAACTGGACGGTTACGCCTGGCAGCGGTGTGTGAGCAGCTGGATCAGTGTCATCGCAATCGTAGCCTGGATTGACGATGTGCACATAGCCTTGCAACGTACTGGGCGGGAGTTCACCAAAGTTGAATTCGACGCCATTCTCGTTACCATTTAATTGTATAGCGTCGATCACTTCATTGACCGTTACCACACCGCGCGTCTGATTGCCGACCCGTCCCGCGGTATCTTTGCCGTCAAAAAAGCCGGCCGGCTGCTGGACTTGAACAACGCGGTAACGACCCGGCGGCAAGTTCGTGAAACTGTAGGAACCATCCGCTGCGGTCGTTGCAGTACGAATAACAGAACCGTTAACCGTCGATATGGATTCGAGGCGAATTTGTACACCGCCAATCCCTACTTCACCAGCTTCTCGAATGCCGTCGTTATCAAGATCTTGATAGACAAAACCGCGGATCGAGGTCGGCTGAGCTTCGGCAAAGTTTAGTTCTTTTGCGTGTAGATCGCCCAGCAGGATTTCGATTTGAGTCAGCACGTCGGCGTTGGTCAAAACCGTGCTACCTACGATGGTACCATCTGCTAGCTTGCCAGGGACTGCGCCCACGCTGTAGTAGCCGTTGGGTTGAGTTTCGCGGATCTCGTAAGTTCCGGGCTGAAGATTCAGGTTGATGCCGAACTCATATTTACCATTCACATCAGTCGTAGCTCGATGGCCCGTCGATATGAATTGGTTTCCTTCTTTTCGGTAGAGTTCCAGTACGACACCGCTGAGCGGCTGTTCGTTTCCGTCCTTGACCAAATTCAAGTTGTTGTCGACAAAAACCGTACCTGCAATCGAGATAGGTTTCGGAATCTGCGTAACGCTAAAGGCCGTGCCCGCAGTTCGGTCGCGCAATCCATTGGCGTTGTCGAGGGGAAGGTCCAGATTTGTTCCTTCCAGGTACGAATCGTAGCGATTCCAGAATTCCGACGAACCGTCGATGTCTTGGTAGTGCGGAGCAGCAAAGTACGCTTTGAAGGCCGACGACTGGAACTCGACACCGGATGTAATTGGGTCGAACCCTTCGTTCGTTATCTCAAGGTCAGTTTCGCTCGGATCGTAGATTTCGACTTCTTCAACGTCGATTGAAAAGACCAGCAGATCACCTGCCTGAAAGTTTTCGAAGTGCAGAATCAACTGCGACGAACCGTCAACGACCTCTGCTGTTACTTTTGCATTAGGATTCGCCGTTCGCAGTTCAACAATTTCAAACGGAAAGGCATGGTCGGCGCCAAGCCCCGTCGGCAAAGTGTCAAAGAAGACATCGCCTCGGTCGAAACCCGGCTGTCCTTGATCACCGTCGATAATAAGCTTCGTCATCTTTGTTCCGGCAGCCCCGCCGGTGAACGAGATGTAGAATGTATCGCCATGGGCATCGCTGCCAGTGTCTTCCTCGACGTAAACTCCGCCAACCCAAATTGGATCGACGTTGAACATCGTGCGGCTTTCCATCTGTTCAAAGATCGCCGTACGTTGCGTCGCCTTCTTACGGTCAAAGTGCGCAACCGCCTTTGCGCGTTCGCGAAAAGCGTTTGGCGAACCGACTACAGTATCGTCGCGCAGAGCTGTGCGCAGGAGACGAGAGTCTTTTCGTCGACCGGTTAAAAATGATGGCATTCGCATCATAGCTGCACCTCCATGTGCAGGACGGATTTTTTGCAAATGGTACGACTGTGGATCGATCAGTAAGTGGGTTCGTTAACGCCGGAATCGTAGTAGCGACTGCGGACAGGATGAACCAATGGAGCGGAGTCTTGTGCGGATGAGCTAAATGTGCTTATGTCCCAGAGCCGAATCGTAGTATCAAATCCGGCAGTTATCAGATATCCATCGTGGCGAAGCATCATGGCGACGCTGCCATCATGTCCGACGAGCTTATTCATTGTTTCACCGGTGCGACGGTCCAACACTTGAACAGTGTTGTCCGCTCCAGCAGCAACCATTCGTTCGTCGTCAATCAGTTCCAACGCCAGCAGTTTGCCTGAGCGCAGCTTCGTCGACACCAAGGTCTCGCCCGTTTCCCAGTTAATTTGATTCACCACGCGATCTTCACCAACACTGGTAAGTATGTTGCCGGATGCGTCCAATGTCAGTGACCTCAGACGTCCACGGTGCAAGTGATAGTCATGTTCTAGCTTCCCAGTTTGAACATTAAACACATGAACAGCTCCATCGCGCCCGCCAGCGATGACGCGCTGACCGTCTTGCGTGAATACAAAATCGCGTTGATCGCCACATTCGCAGTGAAATTTGTTAATCAGTTTGTTGGACTCAAGCGAGCAGATATAGATTTCGTTGCTGAAGCCGCCGACACAGACGCGTTGGGCTTGCGGGTCTATGGCTAAAGCGGTCAGAGTATGGTCGGTTTGTAGCAAGACGGTCTTCTGGACGCTGCGCGGATCATCCGCATTCCACGCCCACAGGATTACCTTTCCATCGTCTCCGCAGCTCAGCAATCGCAGATCTTTGCCGAGCGTAGGCATAAACGCTACACGACGAACCCAGTCGGTATGGCCTTCCAAGATCAGTTGCGTCTTTCCGCTGCCGATGTCGATCCAGCGGATGGCGTGGTCGTCGCCTGCCGCGACCAATGTTTGGCTTGTCCGATCGCTAGCTAAAGCTGTAATGACGGGGCTATACTGACGGCCTTGAATTGGAGCGAGCTGGATGAAATTGGATGGCCCTGCGGGAGAACTCGTTTCGCTCCAAACCGGCTTGGCGACCGACGCAGTTTGCCAGTTGGCGGGCGGCTGAGCGACGGCGGAGGCGACTCCGACAACACTCTGTACCAGTAAAATGCCTGGGCAAGTGAACTTAGCGAGGTTGGCTAAGCTAGTTTGCCGACCGGAATTGTTCATAATCTTAGTTCGCTCGGGCTGAAGAAAAACGGCGACACTGCGCCACCATCTTTTTTATCGTCGAGGTCCGGTTGTAACGTTTAGGTAAACTTTGCCGGTTAACTAAACTTTTTCAGCAAGCGGCTAGCCGTATCGGTGCCGCGGCCCGCAACTCCCGTAGCTGCGTTCGCCAAGAACGCGGGTGTATTTAGGTGTGCTTCCTGAAAAAGGTGTAGCTTCGGAAAAAGCGGCCGATCCGTGGAAAAGGGTGCCACTGCTGGTTTGTCCAGCAGTGCTCGTGGCGAAAAAGAAAAGCTATCCAACACGTCCCCCGGCTTCTGGCGAAGCCAGCTACGATGCGCTTGGTTGCGCTTGCCTCCGCCTGAAGGCGGTACTACGAACAGATCCTCTGGAAAAGGGTGCCACTGCTGGCTTGCCCAGCAGTGCTCGTAGCGAAAAAGAAAAGCTATCCAACACGTCCCCCGGCTTCTAGCAATACCAGCTTGGATGCGATAAATCAGTCGTTTATTGCTCCACTAGACCAAGCTTTGTTGAACAGACGGCTTTTGTCTGCCATAATGGAGGAGCTAACAGCCCCCCACCTATTAAATGCGACTACGATCCCCGTTAGCCGTCCACGAGTCGTCGCTTCCACAGCTGATCGAGCAAACGCCAACAACCGGACAAGTTTTTCCGCCCCTCGTTGCTAGTGTTCGAAATCCCAAAGCCTAACCACCTATGACTTTACGATCGCCCTCTTGGTCGAAAGACTTCCCGCAAATGCGTCGGATTTTGTTTTTATCAGTCAGTCTGCCCCTTGTCTGCCTGGGAAATTCCTTTGCGTTCGCAGATGGAATCGCTGAAACGCAAAACGAACCCCACAAGGTCACCTTTACACGCGACATCGTCCCGATCTTGGCCGATACGTGCTTGGCGTGTCATGGCCCTGATGCGAACACTCGCAAAGCCGACCTGCGACTCGACGACCGCCAAGCGGCAATTGACGCCGGTGCGATCGATCCCGGTAGTGTTTCGTCGAGCCTCTTGATTGACCGGATTTTTTCCGACGATCCTGAGTCGATTATGCCACCACCGGACTCTCACAAAGTTCTGACCGACGCTCAAAAGGAAACGCTGCGGCTTTGGGTCGAACAAGGTGCCGATTACGAAAAGCACTGGTCATTCGAAGCTCCGGTTATGCCCGAGGTCCCTCAAGTTAGCAAACCGGAATGGGTGCGCAACCCGATCGACAGTTTTGTGCTCGCGAAACTCGATGAGCAAGGCCTGACGCCATCGCCCGAAGCAGACCTACGATCGCTGATCCGTCGTGCGTGCCTAGACCTTACTGGTCTTCCGCCAACGCCGGAAGAGATCGAGAAAGTCTTGGCCGATCCGAACCCTGATCGTTACGAACGTTACGTTGACTGTCTATTGGATCGGGAGACTTGGGGCGAGCATCGAGGACGATATTGGCTGGACTATGCTCGCTATGCCGACACGCACGGCATTCACTTTGACAACTATCGCGAAATGTATTCTTATCGCGACTGGGTCATCCGCGCCTTCAACGACAACATGCCTTTCGACCAGTTTACCGTCGAGCAGTTGGGGGGCGACATGTTGCCTAACGCAACGCTTGACCAGCAGATCGCCACCGGCTTTCAACGTTGCAATATCACGACGAACGAAGGGGGCATTATCGATGAAGAATACGTTGTGCTCTACGCACGCGACCGCGTCGAAACGACAGGTGCAGTATGGCTAGGCCTAACCGTCGGCTGCGCTGTCTGCCACGATCACAAGTTTGATCCTATCAGCCAACGTGAATTCTACGAACTGTCAGCGTTCTTTAACAACACAACGCAAGGCCCACGCGACGGCAATCGCAAAGACACGCCGCCAACGGTCGTCGTGCCGAGAATGGGAGATCGCCCGCGGTACACTGAACTCAAGCAACAACGACAGACGCTTGACGGCCAGATCGCAGCTCGCCGCAATGCTGCCCACGAGCCCTTCACCGCTTGGCGAACCTCCCAAGAAGCGTTCGCGCAGATCGAATCATCGCACCTACAAGCATTGAACGCCAGCGAAGCCAAACTGCAGTTCCATGTTCCTGCCAGCGAGGGCAATGGCAGGCAGATCTACTTTAGCGATGCTACGCCCGGCGTTCACTCCAAAACGTTAACGGCAGATCCTCAACGTACGAACGGCGCCATTGCAGAGAGCGCTTGGGTCAACCAAGACGCCTTACAAGTCGCATGGCCCGAGGCAGGCCGATTCGAAAATACTCAGTCCTATAGTGTCGCGCTTTGGATCAAACCGCCCGCGAATCCCCCCAACGGTGCCGTTATTGCCCGGATGGACCCAAATAGTGAACACCGCGGTTGGGACGTCTGGCTTGAAGGCGGACGTGTCGCCATGCACTTGATCAACAAATGGCCTGAGAACGCTGCGAAGGTCGTTTCCGAAGCGGTCTTAACCAACGATCAATGGACGCACGTCACATTCACGTACGATGGCACGAATAAGGCCGAAGGGTTCCGATGCTACTTGAACGGCGTGCCGACAAAACTAACGATAGCTCAGAATTCGCTCTCGAGCACAACGCAGACAGACGTACCATTTAAACTTGGAGGTCGTCACATCGGAGCATCCACGCCTGGTGTCGCCATCCAAGATATACGGCTTTTCGACGGCATTGTAAGTGAGCAACTAGTGTCGTCTTTGTCCGGCGATCGGCAAACATTGTTCTTGCTTTCCAAAGAAGACGCTGCGTTAACGGAAGAACAACGAAACGGCTTATTCAGCTACTATCTCAAGCGTTTCGACACCGAGCACCAGCAGTTGCTCGCGAGCAAGAGTGCAGTTGATTCCGAGATTGCTCAGATTGAAAGCAAGGGGACGCAAGCTCACGTCATGGCTGAACGTGAAACGAAACCGCTTGCCTACATTTTGAATCGTGGCGAATACGACCAGCGCCGCGACGAAGTTTACCCTGAGACGCCTGCAATTTTGCCTGCCATGGCAGATAGATTTCCACCGAACCGACTTGGGCTTGCACAGTGGTTAGTTTCTGACGACCATCCACTTACGGCCCGCGTCACGGTGAATCGATGTTGGCAAGAGTTGTTCGGTCGCGGGATTGTGGCTACGGCTGGCGATTTCGGTACGACAGGTATGTTGCCTACCAATCAAGCGTTGCTCGATTATTTGGCTATCGATTTTCGGACCAACGGCTGGGACCTCAAACAGCTTTACCGCCAAATGGTGACGAGTGCGACGTACCGGCAATCGCCTGCCGTCACACCTGAAAAGCTCGAGAAGGATCCTGAAAACATCTACCTTAGCCGCGGGCCTCGCTATCGAATGGATGCGGAAATGGTAAGGGACTACGCTCTATCGGTCAGCGGTCTGTTAAACCCATTAATCGGCGGTCGAAGCGTTCGGCCTTATCAACCCGAAGGTGTCTGGGAAGCGGTCGCGATGCCTGAGAGCGACACGCGTATTTATAAGCAAGACGAAGCGCCGATGCTGTATCGTCGCAGCATGTATACGTTCTGGAAAAGAGCCGCCCCGCCCGCTTCCATGGATATCTTCAACGCGCCAGCTCGTGAAGTCTGCACCGTTCGGCGGGAACGAACCAACACTCCTCTGCAAGCATTAGTTACTATGAACGACCCGCAGTATATCGAAGCCGCGCGTGTTCTTGCCGGCAAGATGATCGCTAGCGGTGAATTTGAGAACGATGAGTCGCAAATTAGTGCGTTGTCGCTTCGCATCTTGGGCCGCGAGTTTGCGCAGGAAGAGACGCAGATTGTGCTGCAGACACTATCGAGTGCACGAGCGTTTTATGAAGCGAACTCAGAAGAAGCAACCGCCTTACTGGCAATTGGTGCGGCAGAGCGAAATGCAGAGATTCCGCTGGCGGAACATGCGGCATGGACGCTGGTTTTGAACCAAATGATGAACTTGGACGAGGTACTTTGCAAATGATGTCACGAAATCCACAAAATATGCCGCCAGTTCATCCCGAATTCCAGCGCTGGGTTCAGATGGAAACTCGGCGTCAGTTTTTTCGTCATGGCGGCAATGCACTCGGCATGGCCGCACTTGCGCACTTGGGTGCTGGAGCAGCGTTTGCAGGGGAACAACCGGTTACCTTTGAGCAATCGCCACTAGGCTTGCCGCATTTCGCACCTAAGGCAAAGCGCGTAATCTATTTGCATATGGTCGGCGGACCTTCGCAAATGGATTTGTTCGACTACAAACCGCAGATGAACGAGTGGTATGACAAAGACCTGCCGGAATCGATTCGCAATGGTCAGCGACTGACCACGATGACCAGCGGCCAATCTCGCTTTCCAATTGCTCCTAGCATGTACAAGTTCGCTCAGCATGGCGAGTGTGGGATGTGGATGAGCGAATTGCTGCCGTGGACTTCGAAGGTAGCGGACGAAATGTGCTTTATCCGCAGCATGCATACAGAAGCGATCAACCACGAACCGGCGATCACGTATATGCAAACCGGCAATATGGTCACCGGCCGTCCTTGCATTGGCTCTTGGATTTCTTACGGTCTCGGTTCAATGAATAGCAACCTGCCGACGTTTGTCGTGTTGGTCGCGCAGCCGACTAACACCGAACAGATTCAAGCGATTTCTGCGCGGCTCTGGTCAAGTGGCTATTTGTCCGGGGAGCATGCGGGAGTAAATTTCCGCTCGAGCGGCGATCCGATTCTTTATATCAACAACCCCGCTGGCATTCCGACGGCGATGCGTCGCGAAATGCTCGACGGCCTCCGCCAGTTGAACGAGCGGACCTATCAAGCTGTCGGCGATCCTGAAACGCATACGCGTATCCAACAATATGAGCTTGCCTTTCGTATGCAAGCGAGCGTCCCAGACTTGACAAATATCAACGACGAGCCAGAAAGCACGTATGAACTGTACGGCGAAGCGGCCAAGAAGCCAGGATCATTCGCGAACACAGTGTTGCTCGCGAGGCGGATGGTTGAGCGTGACGTACGTTTTGTGCAAGTTTATCTTAACAATTGGGATCACCACGGGAACACGAAGGACCGTTTGCCTAGCCAGTGCAAAGACATCGATCAAGCGACTTATGGGTTAATCACTGATTTGAAGCAACGTGGATTGCTAGATTCGACGCTGATCATCTGGGGCGGCGAGTTTGGACGGACGATTTATTCTCAAGGCGGTTTGAGTACTACGAATTATGGCCGCGACCATCATCCACGCTGTTTCACGATGTGGATGGCTGGTGGCGGGGCAAAGGGCGGAGCGATTTACGGTGAGACCGATGATTTTTCGTACAACATTGTGAAGGACCCGGTCCACATCCGTGATTTTCACGCGACAGTGTTGCACATGCTGGGGATCGAACACGAACGATTCACCTATAAGTTCCAGGGGTTGGATAATAAGCTTACCGGTGTCGAACCAGCCCGAGTCATCACCGACCTGCTCGCGTAGCGACGTCGCGTTTGAACGAAGCGTTTGCGATCCTCTTCCGTCGCTTCGTTCGCCCAGAACGCGGTTGAAGTTAGGTGCGGTTCCTGAAAAGGTTCTAGGGGCAATACGGAAAAAGGATCTTCGGTCGATCCTGAAAAGGGTGCCACTGCAGGCTTGTCCAGCAGTGCTCGTGGCGTAACGGCAAACCTTCCCAACACATCCCCGGCTTCTTGGCGAAGCCAGCTACGATGCGCTTATATCTGCGAATTGCGGAGCAATGACAGACGGACGTAAGTCCCAGGAAGGAAGGCGCCAGATGCATTTGAGTCGCGGAGCGACGGCAGAAGGTTAAAACGACGGTGGCCTCACGTTGACGTGATGCTGAATTGAATGCCGTCGCGCCGCGACTCAGAAATCTTTGGGGCGTTATACCTGGGGTTCCGCGTAAACTCGCCTTCAGCTCGTTTCGCTCCCCCCCAGGCTAGCAAATGCCATCGCTCCGCGATTCAGTAACACAACGCGATTGAACCTGGGTCCGTTTCCTCGAGAGAGTGACCTTGCCGAATCACCGTTCGCAGTGAAAATGGCAGACATTCCAGTCCTCGTCCGTACTCCAAAGTCAATCGCATGTTCAAAGCCGTAGGCACCGATGTCAATTTCCCAAAGCAAGAAGAAGAAGTCCTGCAATTTTGGAAATCTCAAGACATTTATGCGAAATCGCTGGCCGCGCGGCAAGGCTGTAAGCCGTTCGTCTTCTTCGAAGGCCCGCCGACTGCTAACGGAATGCCGCATCCGGGCCACTGTTTGACGCGGGCGATCAAGGATCTGTTTCCTCGCTATCGCACCATGACCGGCTACCATTGCGAGCGTCGAGCCGGTTGGGATACGCATGGCTTGCCGGTCGAAGTCGAAGTCTGCAAGGAGCTTGGCATCCATAGCAAGGAAGAGATCGAGGCGTTCGGCGTCGAGCCGTTCATTCAAAAGTGTCAACAAAGCGTCTGGCGCTACATGCAGGAATGGGAGCGGCTGACCGAGCGAATTGGTTTTTGGATAGACCTGTCCCAAGCTTACGTGACTTACCATCAAAGCTACATCGAATCGGTGTGGTGGTCGCTCAAGAATCTGTTCGACCGCGGTTTGCTCTATCGTGGCCATAAAATCGTTTGGTGGTGGGCTCAAGGCGGAACAGCACTCAGCAGCGGCGAAGTTGGTCAAGGCTACCGCGAAGTGGCTGACCCGAGCGTCTATGTAAAATTTGCTTTAGACGACGAGCCTAACACGTCGTTGCTTGTGTGGACCACAACGCCGTGGACCTTGCCCAGCAACCAGTTTGCCGCCGTGCACGAACAGCTCAGCTATGCTTATTGCACCGACGGGGAAACGGGTGAAACGATTGTTGTGGCCGAAGCGCTTGTGGCAGACCTAGCCGAAAAATCAAAACGAGAGCTGACGGTACAGAAATTGGTTAAGGGATCGAGCTTGATTGGCAAGACCTACCGGCCGCCGTTTGGCTACTATTATGATTCAATTGGTCGGCAGCAGGGTGAGTTGCACGACGGGACGAAAGTCCAGCAGGCTTGGCGAGTCGTTCCAGCGGACTTTGTGACGACCGACTCAGGCACAGGACTGGTGCACATGGCACCTGCTTTCGGCGAAGCGGACTATGGCGTACTTGCCGACGAACAAGCAAAATTCGTCGCCGGCACCGCTCCCAAGTTAATCTGCGCAGTGGGACCAGATGGTAAATTTACCGACGTAGTTCCGGACCACCAGGGCGAATGGGTCAAGGATGCTGACAAAGCGATCATCCGCCAGCTCAAAGACAACAATACGTTATGGATGCAATCTCAGTACGTCCACGATTATCCATTCTGTTGGCGAGCTGAAAGTGACCCGCTGATCCAGTATCCGCGCGAAAGCTGGTTTGTACGCACCACGCAGTTCAAAGATGCAATGTTGGCGAATAATCAGCAGATTGCGTGGCAGCCAGAGCATATTCGTGACGGTCGATTCGGAAACTTCCTGGAAAGCAACGTGGACTGGGCATTGTCGCGCGAACGCTACTGGGGAACTCCGCTGCCGATCTGGGTTTGCGAGGCTACAGGAAAGATGGAAGCGATCGGCAGTTACGACGAATTGCTCACCAAACCCGACGTGCAGGGAACCGAAGTCTGGGCTGCGGCGAAGAAAGCCAACCCAGAACTCGTCGAAGATCTGAAGGTCCACAAACCTTACATCGACGCCGTTACTTACCAGTCGCCATTCGTTGCGACCGCGCGTATGCGACGAGTCACGGAAGTAATCGATTGTTGGTATGACAGCGGCGCAATGCCCTTTGCACAGTGGGGCTATCCGCATAAGAATCAAGCGGAATTCAAGAAGCAGTTTCCTGCGGACTTCATCAGCGAAGCGATCGACCAGACGCGTGGTTGGTTCTATAGCCAATTGGCGATCAGCACGATGATGTTCAGCGAAGCGAACGATGAACTGCCCGCTCACAAGTATCCGCATCCGTTTCGGAACTGCATCGTGTTAGGATTGATGCTGGCCGAGTGGTATGAGAGCAAAGATGGCAAACAACGTTTTCTGAGCGAAGAGGATGCGAAGAACGCATGCGGCAAGAACTACGTTCAGAAGTCGGGCAAGATGAGCAAATCGTTGCGAAACTATCGCAGCCCAAGCGAAATCTTTGACAAGTTTGGTGCCGACGCTCTTCGCTGGTACTTCTATGCGAATCAGCCACCATGGAATTCGATTTTGTACAGCGAGCGGGCGATTCGCGACAGCATTCCTGAATTTATGCTCCGGCTATGGAATGTGTTTAGCTTTTTTACGATCTACGCGGAAATCGATGGTTTCGCTGGCCCATCCAAAGGCGGCGTCGTCGACGATCAAATGGACAACCTCGCTGGTGCCGGTCATAGCGGTTACCGCTCGGTGTCCGAACGTGGTGAGTTAGATCGCTGGATGATGAGCGAACTGCACGGTTGCGTTGAGGACGTGCGAGCGCGCATGGATCGTTACGATAGCTACGGTGCGTGCCAGTCGATGAACGAATTAGTAGACGCGATGAGCAACTGGTTCGTGCGACGCAGCCGCAATCGTTTCTGGGCAGAGGATACGCAGGCCGTCGAAAAAATCGACGCGTATTGGACGCTGTACGAATGCATGATCACCATTAGCAAACTCATCGCACCGTTCACACCATTCTTGGCGGAATCGCTATGGCATCACTTGACGGCGAGTGTAAAAACTCAGGTGCGAGAAAGTGTTCATCTGTGCGACTATCCTACGGCCGATACGGCTTTGATCAACCGCGATCTCTCGGTGCAAATGAAGCTTTTGCGCGAAATTGCATCGCTTGGTCGTTCGGCGCGTATGGAATCGAGATTGAAGGTCCGTCAACCTCTGGCACGAGTCGAAGTGACTTTGGTCGACGACAAGCACGCTGGCTGGCTTAAACTGCATGATGAGATCGTCCGTGAAGAGCTGAACGTCAAAGAGATTCATTACGGTAGCGGATCGAGCCCCTACATCGAGTACGAAGTTTTGCCGAATTTTCGTGCTCTGGGACCCAAGGTTGGCAAACTCCTTCCGACTTTGAAAGCGGAATTGGCCAAAGCAAATGGTGCGGATTTGCTGGACCAACTGAACAGCAAGGGTATTGTAGAACTTGTTTTAGGTGGACAGCCAATGCAGTTCAACAGCGAAGAGCTTCAGGTGCGATTGAAAGCGAAGGAAGGCTGGGCTGCAGCGCAGGGCAAACAGTGTGTCGTTGTACTATCAACGGAGCTTAACAAGGAGTTGATCGACGAAGGCATTGCACGCGATGCAATTCGTTTGATTCAGGATCAACGAAAGAAGCAGGGTTTTCAGTTTACGGACCGCATCAAGATTGTCTTGGTCAGTGAGGAAACAAATGTACTGTCGGCCCTTAAGTCGTTCGAGCAAATGATTTTGCCGGAGACGTTGGGTGTGGAGCTGACTTTGTTATCATCCTTGCAAGATAACGTGTCGGTTATCGAAGCTGAACTTGGTGAGACGAAGGTCTGGGTTGGATTGGAGCAAATCGTTCCAGTTTGATTGGATGGTACGACGAGCTTCGCTTCGCTGCATCGTAGCTGGCTTCGCCAGAAACCGGGGGCGTAGTGGAAAGCTTTTCCGTTTCGCCACGAGCACTGCTGGACAAGCCAGCAGTGGCACCCGTTTTCAGGGATCTGTTCGTAGTACCGCCTTCAGGCGGAGGCAAGCGCAACCAAGCGCATCATAGCTGGCTTCGTCGGAAGCCGGGGGCGTAGTGGAAAGCTTTTCCGTTTCGCCACGAGCACTGCTGGACAAGCCAGAAGTGGCACCCGTTTTCAGGAAACGGCCAACCTTTTTCCGGAATCGGCCAACCTTTTTCAGGACACGCACCGAACTTCACCCGCGTTCTGGCGAACGCAGCTACAAAGAGGGTTCTTGGCGAACGCAGCTACGAAATGAGTACTTACTAAATGCAAAAAGCCAAGTAACAAGGAGCCGTTCATGGCACCCGAGTTACTTGGCGTTTTTGTCTTGATTCACTTATCCAGTTTTCGAACCAGATCGGCAGCGATTGGGATTACGTTACAAATGCTCCACAATCGCTGTGAGGTTCTTCAACTGAATTTCTACACTAGCATCCACAACCGCAATCAGCAGCTGGAGCTGCACATCCGCAAGAGCTGCTGTGGCATCCGCCCAACAGGTTCTTGCCAATTCGACGTAGGCGACCGTTGAACAGACCGTTCAACAATCCACCGTTGCTGCTACCAGCGTTTGCACAAGGATCGCAAGCCGAAGCACCACCGCAGCTAACGGTTACTGGAACTTCTTCGCAAACGGTCTTTGGAACGCATCGGGTGTAAGTGTAAGGAACACAAACCTTAACGCACTTGGCAACCTTCACCGTGGTGGTGTAAGGAACGCACTTGGTTACGCAGTAAGGTACTTGCTTTGTACGGCACTCGGTTGTCATGTGGCAAACCTTGTAGCTGTACTCTTGCGAACGTTGCTCGCAAACCATCTTGCAGGTTGTGTAGCAAACGTCTTTAACGCGTTGCTCGCAAACCATGTTGCAGGTGGTGTAGTTAACAGTCTTGCTACGGCATTCTGGAACCATCTTGCAAGTTGTGTAGGTGCAAACCTTGCTACGTGGCTCGCAGACATAGCTGCAAACGGTGTAGCTAACTTCTTTGCTGTGGCACTCAGGAACCATCTTGCAGGTCGTGTAGTTTACAGTCTTGCTACGGCACTCAGGTACCATCTTGCAAGTGGTGTAAGGAACAACCTTGGTACGGCATTCTGGAACGCACTTGGTTACAGTGTAAGGAACAACCTTGGTTTGGCATTCCGTTACGTAGCTTGTGCACTCAACTGTCTTCTCTTCGCATGTTGGAACCCAGACCTTCTTGCAAACGGTCTTTGGTGGGCACTGTACGCATTCAACTCGGCATTCGCCTGGGCAGTAAACGTTCTTGCAGGTGCTTGGATCGAATGTCCAGCTGCCTGGCTCACGAACTACCTTACGAACAACTGGACCAGCAACTTCTTCGGAAACAGTGTCCCAGTGACCGCCTTGAACCTGGATGGTCTTGGTTGTGGTAACAGGACGAGTTACGTTGGAAGTTACAGTTCGTTCGCGAGTTTCGGTAACTGGCACCATAACGGTGTAGTTAACGGTTCGCTCGTGGTTTTCAACAACGCGGTTCATAACCGTGTAGTTAACAACCTTGCTGTGCGTTTCATGCACTGGCTTCATGACCGTATAGTTAACGATCTTTGTCCGAGTCTCAGTAACAGGCTTACGAACTGTGTAGTTGATAACCTTTTCATGGGTCTCGTACACAGGCTTCATCACCGTGTAGTTCACAACCTTGCTGTGTGTTTCGTACACTGGTTTGCGGACCGTGTAAGCAACTTGCTTGGTGTGTGTTTCGTACACAGGCTTCTTCACAACGTAGTTGCGAACGCCGGTCTTTGTTTCGTATACTGGGACGTTAACAGTGTAGCTAACGTCACGATATTGGGTCTCGCGCTCTACACGATTGCGAGTAACCGTTTGGTCTTCATAGACCACTTGGTTTTCCATTCGAGTGGCGTTTACTGTTTCTTGCTCGTAAACAACCTTTTGTACCGTTTTCATAACGGTGTATGTCTGCGGTCCACAGGAGTCAACGACTCCGCAACCACAGTTATCATAACTGACAGCGCCGCAGTAAGCAGCGTTGGCAGTGTTACCAGTCCAAGCGGTCAGCAAAGCCGCCAAAGCTGGTAAAGCGAAAACTTTCTTCATCACCGATCTCCTTAAGGGATTCAATCGCTGGGGAAACAAGACAAAAATTGACCTACTTTGACGGGTTCGTCCAAAGCAACCTTGAGCGACACGTTAGTTCCAGCGTTAAGATCCATACTTAACGTCCCACCTCGATTCGACATCTCCTTCTCTCGTCAGGAGAAGCCGGGTGCTCCCGTCCCTGCTCGCCTCCGTTTTGCGGAACAGAAGCGTGCTTGACGAGAACAGAGCGGCGTCGTGGTAAAATGGGTGTGCTGGGGAACGAGTTCTCAAAGCACCAGATTCATCGACTGGTGAATAAAGGTGCCATAAGAAAAATAGAACGAAGGGGAAGAATAGATGGCTTAGTGAAGAATGGAGGACAAAGTTGTTCTGACTTTACCGGTCGTAACGACCAACTGCGGTTTGCCTCAAGTCCGGTGACGTTTCTTCCGCAGAATGCGAACCGTCCTCCACCCATCTGATGGTGGGTCGTTTCAGCACACTAAGACGTTCCCATACCTTAGAAATTGCGTCGTTGATTCCGATTTACGCGAGCGGGCCTCGCTCGAGTACAATAGAGACAAAGGATCCGGCAATCCTGCTGCAGATGACCTCGAATGGAACGTCCAAACTCCCGTCCCGCTGATGGATGAAACAGAGAATTCGGATGATTAACGACTCAAACGAAGATACAGCAGCAATTCCGAAATCGACAGTTACGCGACTGGTGCTATACCTTCGCGAACTGCAGCAACTTTCGCGAGCTGGGATTACCTATATTCGCTCAAGTGGACTCGCCGACCGCCTCGGGCTTTCTGATTCACAAGTGCGTCGCGACATTTCACACATCGGTCAGTTTGGCCGACGCGGCGTCGGGTATCCGACCAAGGAACTGTCGCGGGCGATTCGTGAAGTGCTCGGTACCGACCGTCTCTGGCGAGTCGTTTTGATCGGAATGGGCAATTTAGGCCAAGCGCTTTCGGGCTACAAAGGCTTTCGAGAACAAGGTTTTAACCTAGCAGGCGTCTTTGATAGCGATCCAAAAAAGATCGGAACGAAAGTACACGGGCATATTGTCCAATCAGAGGATGCAATCGAAGAGTTCGTTACGCAAGAAGGAATCCAACTTGCCATTCTTGCGGTGAATGCGGCCAGTGCCGAAGTAATGGCCGCTCGGCTGAACGCAATCGGGATCGCAGGAATACTCAATTTCGCTCCAGTCAGTGTGCGACGCGAGTCGGGTGACGCTGCCGTGCTGGACGTGGACCTTGCGCTGGAACTGCAGCGACTTGCGTTTGCTGTCGTCCGGCGGTAGTCCTCGAAAATTCTAATTATGAGACGATTGAGTCCTACAGCCGGAGCATTCGATAGCCTGCGACGAGTAAATCGACGGCAGTGTCGATTTCTTCACGTGTTGTGAAGCGGCCAAGTCCAAAACGAGTAGAACATCGCGCGTTGTCAACTTCCAAACTGATCGCCGTGAGGACATGACTAACCGTTTGTTTTGCCGAACTGCATGCGCTACCGGTACTGAAACAAAGATTTGGTACCGAGAGCATCAGCGACTGGCCCTCGACGCCTCGCCACTGAAAATTCAAATTTTCGGCAATGCGATGCTGATCAGGATCACTTGTGACCACGGGACCATTCAAAGTGAGATCGTCGCCCAAATGATCTAACAACTTATCTGAAAAATACGATTGTAGCGTACCGAGCCTTTTTCGTTCAGTAACGTGAACTTCGCGAGCGATTTCGAGAGCTTGGCTCATGCCGATTATTCCAGGCACATTCAGCGTCCCGGATCGCAGGTTTCGTTGCTGCCCGCCGCCTAAAATTTGAGCTCGCACACGAAGGCCACGGTTATTGCCGTTCACGTAAAGCCCGCCGACGCCTTTGGGACCGTAGAACTTATGAGCCGAAAAACAAAGCATGTCGACGCCCAGTTCTGAAACGTCGACGCTCAGTTTCCCAACACCAGCCGTTGCATCGCAAAAGCTGATGGCTCCGACCGCTTGACATCGTTTCGCTAATTCGGCGATCGGTTGAATTACGCCAATTTCGTTGTTGACGAGCATAACGCACACTAACGCTGTATGGTCATCGATGATCGCATCAGCAGCGTCGAGATCAACGGTGCCAGCGGCGGGATGCCCCTGTGGGTAAACTGGCAGCCAATCGACTTCGAACCCTTGGTCGACCAACCGGGCGATCGGATCGAGGACCGCTTGGTGTTCCGTTTGGACGGCAACAATTTTGCGGCGTTTCTGTCGAGGATGTTGGCAAACGCCGAAGATCGCTAAATTGGCAGCTTCGGTAGCTCCGCTGGTGATGACTAGCTGATCGCTGGTTGTGCCGAGCTCGTGCGCAAGCGAGCCTAATGCCTGGGCGACTGACTCTGCCGTTTGACGGCCCATTTCGTGAGAAAGGCTGCCTGCATTAGCAAACTCGTCGCGGAAATACGGCAGCATCGCGTCCAAAACTTGTGGGTCGACCCGGGTTGTCGCATGGTTGTCGAGGTAGATAAAGTCGGACATGTTTGAATTGTACGCATTGGCCAACGAAGTCTGAAGCTCAATCGTGGCTGGCTTTGACTGCATCTTGGTGGCTCGGTTTTGGTAGCTGGCTTCGCCTAGAAGCCGGTCAAGCATTGGATCGCTTTACCATTTCGCCACGAGCACTGCTGGACAAGCCAGCAGTGGCACCCTTTTTAGGGATCTGTTCGTAGTACCGCCTTCAGGCGGAGGCACGCGCAACCAAGCGCATCGTAGCTGGCTTCGCCAGAAGCCGGTCAAGCATTGGAACGCTTTACCGTTTCGCCACGAGCACTGCTGGACAAGCCAGCAGTGGCACCCTTTTTCAGGACCCGTTAAACATTCGTTATCAGAATACGTTAAACATTCGTTATCAGGATACGTTAAACATTCGTTTTCAGGACACGCAACCATTTTTAAGGAAACGCACCGTGCTGCAACCGCGTTCTAGGCGAACGCAGCTACGGGAGATCGCAACCACACGCGCATCAGGTTTTTGTTATACTAAGGGCTCACTAACCCACCTCGAACCTCGCCAACGGACCTTCTCGATGAGCAAGAAAGACTTCTCCCGATACTCCTCCAGTCGACGACAATTCCTCAGCGACACACTTCTCACGACTGCCGCTGCCATCGCTGCAGCCGAAGCAGCGAATTCCCTCTCTAGCAACGCATACGCGCAAGAATCCGAAGGCAGCGTCGCGCCGAACGACCAGATTTCAGTGGCTGTTGTCGGAGCTGGCGGCCGTGGTGGCTCGCATATTGAAGGCTTTACCAAAGCGAAAGAGACGGTTGTAACGCACATCTGCGACCCGGATGAACAAGCCGGTTATCGCCGCTGCGAAGATACGGCTAAACGCCAAGATGGACGCAAGCCAGAATGGGTCCGCGACCTGCGTGAGATTTTTGACAACAAATCAATCGATGCTGTTTCTGTTGCAACGCCTAACCACTGGCATTCTCTTGCGGCGATCTGGGCGATTCAAGCGGGTAAGGACGTTTATCTCGAAAAACCTGTATCGCACAACGTCAGCGAAGGCCGTCGCGTTGTCCAAGCGGCTGCTAAGTATGGAAAAATCGTCCAAACGGGCACTCAAAGCCGTTCGAATACCGGCATGCTGGACGCCATCGACTTCATTCACAAAGGTGGCATTGGTGACGTGCGGCTTGTCCGCGGACTGTGCTACAAACGTCGACCATCGATCGGCGAAAAAGGTGTCTACGACGTGCCCGGTCATATCGACTACGACTTGTGGAGTGGCCCAGCGGAAATTCTTCCGGTGACTCGTCCTCAGTTTCATTATGACTGGCACTGGCAATGGGCTTATGGCAACGGCGACTTGGGTAACCAAGGCATCCACCAGATGGACGTCAGCCGTTGGGCTCTGGGCGTTGACCAGCTCAGCGATCAGATCTTTTCGTTAGGCGGTCGTTTCGGCTATGAAGATGCCGGCGAAACAGCGAATACACAAATGATTGTGCACGAGTTTGGCGACAAACGAATTATCTTCGAAGTTCGCGGACTAGAAACAGAGCCGTACAAAGGAGCGGCAGTTGGTTTGATCGTCTACGGTTCGGAAGGCTATGTTGTGTTCCCGAGCTATTATACGACCGCCGTGGCGTTTGATACCGATGGCATGGAGACGAAGAAGTTCCAGGGCGGCAACGACCAGCTGCATTACAACAACTTTATTCAAGCGGTCCAATCGCGCGACGCTAGCAAGTTGAACGCATCGATTCTGGAAGGACATCTATCAAGCGGCTTATGCCATCTCGGCAACATTGCCTACCGATTAGGAACGGCAGTTCCAATGGACGAAGTACCTGGTACGCTAGAAAAACTTTCGAATTCGGGCGAAGTGGTTGAAACTTACGATCGTATGCTTCAGCACTTGGCGGACAATCAAGTCGACTTGGCAGCCAAACCGATGACTGTCGGCACGATCTTGAAGTTCAACCCGACGACGGAAACTTTTGAAGGCAACGAAGCGGCGGATGCAATGTTGACTCGTCCTTATCGTGCGCCATTCGTCGTTCCAAGCGAGTCCGAGGTTTAGCTGCAAAGTCGCGTCCGTTCCCGTAGCAGCCTACCCGTAGCTGCGTTCGCCTAGAACGCGGTTGAAGCTCGGTGCGTTTCCTCTTGTGTGGAGGACCTAAAACGTTTTGTGGAGGACCTAAAACGAGTGCTGAGTTTCTGAAAACGGGTGCCACTGCTGGCTTGTCCAGCAGTGCTCGTGGCGAAACGGTAAAGCTCTCCAATGCTTGACCGGCTTCTAGGCGAAGCCAGCTACGATGCGCTTGGTTGCGCGTGCCTCCGCCTGAAGGCGGTACTACGAACAGATCCCTGAAGAGGGTGCCACTGCTGGCTTGTCCAGCAGTGCTTGTGGCGTAACAGCAAAGCTACCCAATGCTCGACCGGCTTCTGGCGAAGCCAGCTACGATGCGCTTGGTTGCGCGTGCGACCGCCTGAAGGCGGTACTACGAACAGATCACTGAAAAGGGTGCCACTGCTGGCTCGTCCAGCAGTGCTCGTGGCGAAACGGTAAAGCTCTCCAATCCTCGACCGGCTTCTAGGCGAAGCCAACTACGATGCGCTTGACCCCGGCTTCTTCATCTCCCAAATCAATGGGCCGTTAGCTGTTGGGAGATTTGGCGTTTTCTGCTAATTTGTGCACACAAATCGCCGAGCGGCTTGGCGTGCGACTTTTTCGCAGGTTATCCCGTTCCGAAAATCTCGGTCTAATCAATGTCAGCTTTGATGTGCAGCTTGATGCTCGATCGCGAGACGCGTGTTTGCTGAAGGAATGCAGCTTTGGAAAACTCTAACAATTCGTTCAACGGATTGACTCATTTGGGGCCAGACGGTTCGGCTCGGATGGTAGATGTTTCCGAAAAAGCAGTCAGCACTCGCACTGCCATCGCGAAAGGACGCTTACAGATGTCGACCGAAGCCGCAGAGGCGATACGAGCCGGCGGTGTGCAGAAGGGCGATGTGCTTCAAATCGCTAGAATTGCAGCGATTCAAGCGGCAAAGCAGACGAGCAGCCTAATTCCGTTGTGCCATATTGTGCCGCTGGAAAAAGTCTTAGTCGACTTTCAGTGGCTCGGCCCAACGGAGCTTGAGTGCTCGGCGGAAGTCAAAGCGACGGCGAAGACTGGTGTGGAAATGGAAGCCCTGACTGCAGCTAGCCTTGGGTTGCTGACGGTTTATGACATGGTGAAGTCGATTGATCGTAGCATGACGATCTGCGACTTGGCACTGTGGACAAAACAGGGTGGTGTACGAGGAATGTACCAACGCGATGAAGAGTAAACGATGAGCCCATTTGCAATGCTTGCCGAAGAATTCCTTGAAGCCAAAAACGAGCTTCGAGCCGACTTTCACCCCGGAAATACGGTTTTCGAACGTCGTTCGTCCGTCGCGGTCAGCGTTCCTGAAGTCCGTCCCGGCCCCGCTCGTTCTGATACCGATGCGGAACTTGCCCCGAGCAAGCCAGGGAACTTAGCGGCTGCTCCGGAACTGATTGGACTTGACTACCGCACGGAACTTACGCGGTCGCTGTTGACGATCAAGCACCCCTTAATCGCCGTCGAACAGTTGCTCGACGATTCGCTCAAATCGCGTCGCGAAACAGTTCAACCGCTGCTGGACTATGTTTCCGAATTGGGGGGCAAGCGACTAAGGCCGGCACTTCTACTACTGACGGCCCAGGCGCTCGCGCCGATCAACGAACAAGCCATCCGATTGGCGGTAGTTGTCGAACTGGTGCATACAGCGACGTTGGTTCACGATGATATTTTGGACGCGGCAACGATGCGGCGGCATAGGTCCAGTTTGCACCAAGAGTGGGATGTCCCTCGAGCGATCTTGATCGGCGACTGGCTGTTCACGCAAGCGTACAGTCTTGCAAATGCTGGGGATTCGACGGTACCTGGACGTTGGGTGGCGGCCGCAGCGAAAGCAGTTTGCGAAGGCGAGATTCAGCAAGGCAGTGCAGCCGGGCGGGGCGAGCTTACGGAGCGAGAGTATTTCCAGATGTTGTCCGGCAAGACGGGGGCTCTGTGTGCGATCAGCTGCGGCCTGGGTGCTTGGTCGGCGGGAGCTGATCTCAAGCTTTGCGAGCAGATGTACGATTTCGGTATGAAGCTCGGAATCGCCTTTCAAATCCATGACGATTGGCTTGATATCTGGGGTGATGCGACGAAAACCGGCAAGCCGACCGGTTCAGATGTGCAAGGCGGCAAGTGGACGCTGCCGATTCTCCGTTACCTGGCGACTGCGACTGAGGCGAATTGTCAGACGATGATGGGTTTACTGAACGGCAAGCTTTCCAAGGACAATTTCGCCCAGGTGCGATCGATGTTGGACGCGTCGGATGCTAGCGAATATGCGAGGGCAAGCGCTCATCGGCTCGTCGAAGAAGCGTTATCTGGCCTGGAAAGCATTCCCGACAACGCGGAACGGTTAGCTTTACGGCGATTGGCGTTAGCTGCCATCCAACGTACCTGCTAGCAGCTTACCCCCGGAGCTTGGGTGATTCCAAGCTCTGCGGCGATTGTCGCTCGGCAACTCGATTACACACCTTCTGCAGCAATCTAAACTGCGTATAATGTCGCGCTTGCCTCACGTGTCTAATTCGAATTGAGAACTGCTGCCGTATGCCTATGGGATCGATGTCATTCAAAATCCCAGGGTTAGGCGACTTCGATGAGCGGTTTTTGACGACGGCCCATGTCAGCGGAATCGAAGGCGTGCCCTGGGCTGGCAGAATAACGACCAAGGGTGATACGCTGACGATTCTGCGAGCGATCGAGGAATCGGGCAAAATGCAAATTGTATGGCCTACGCTTACGCGTGGCCCGATGCAATTGTCAACGGCATCGCTCCGGTGCAATCAGGAGCCCTATTTTTTACCTCGGGAATTGGCCCGAGGCGGCATGGATCGGCTGTCGAGCCGGTTTTCTGAGTGGAGTCGTTGGGGCATTCAACCGCCGGAAAACTTTTTCGAGCTGTACGAATTCGCCCGCGACTATTTCGTCGATTCGATTGTTGCCGCGGATGACTACCACGCGGCTGCTCAAGCAGCTCAACATTCGATTGAATACGAGCTTGCCGCTTCGAGGCTTCTCTGCCAGACCTTTTCGCGACAGTTGCTAGCGAATCGAAATAAGAACGAAGGACAACTTGCGACGCTGATGGGCAGCAGGTTGCCGTTTCACGAAAACTGGCATGCGACGGCCGAACGGATCAAACCTGTTTTGAATACCGCCTGGATTGATGCTAGCTGGCACAACGTTCGTTTGAAGTCTGGGCGGCTTGACATCGAACGCTTGGAAGAGCAATGCGGCTGGTGCTCCGATCAGCAGATGCGAGTGCTGGCTGGCCCGTTGGTCAGCTTGCAACCACATGCGATCCAGGAGTGGTTCTTTGTCATGGATCATTTCGAAGCGATCGTCGACGCGGCTTGCGAATATGCCGAAGAGATCGTCAAACGGTTGCGTGGACGCGTGAATCTTTGGTACGTGGCAAGTGGCTTCAATACGCCCAACGAATTGAACTTGAATGAAGAGCAAACGATGCTGCTCGCCGTCAACCTCTTGCAAGCGGTCCGCAACGCCGATCCAATGACGCCCGTCGTCTTTGGGATCGATATGCCATACGGCGAGTATCTAGGCCAAGACGAGAAGGCGATCAGTCCGCTCCATTTTGCTGATGCACTGATTCGTTCGGATATCGGGTTGAATGGTTTAGTATTGGAGATGAATCACGGAGTCTGGCCGCACGGTACGCCGCTGCATGATTCCATCGATTTTTCAAACTTGCTGGATCTCTGGAGCACTCTTGGACTACCGCTCGTTCTTTCGATGAGCGGCGAGGTCTTCCCAGCGCCGAAGCAGTCGCTGAGTCGCTATGGGGCGATCTCTGATTGGCGGCTGCCGACACCGCCTTCTAGTACAGAGGCGATGCAGGGTTTGGTTCGGCAAAGTTCGTGTTCACAAATTTTTGAGTCATTGACGTTAGCGATCTCCAAGCCATGTGTTCATGGTGTCTTCTGGAACCAACCCGACCCCGAAACGTCGCCTTTCTATCCAGCGAGTTCGCTGGTCGATGCGAAGGGAAACGTGAGCGATTTGATGACTGGCATGGCGAACTTAAGAAAACGCCACTTGCTGTAGACGATTCTTCCCCTCGTTCCCAGGCTCTGCCTGGGAACGCAATGCATTCGAGGCTCCGCCTCTATTACAAACCAGTGGCGTAGAGAACTACGTAGGCCATACCCTCTTATCCCGCGCGTCATCTTGGGAACACACGCCCGCTGCCAGCTCGACGGGCAGGAGCGAACGTTTCCTCAGCTAGAGCGAGCTATCCCTGATCCTCTCCAATCGCCAATTTAAGCCGTCGGGTATAAGCCCTCGTTCGTCTTCTCGCGAGCAGCTCGCCACCGCAGCCATCGCGAGCCCAACGAACGGCTCGTGGCAAAATCGTTAGAGCATGCGCTCATCATGCCTAACGCTATTGCCAAGACCGTATGCTCGATGGTCGAAAATGAAATCTCGTGAAATGCCATCTGTACGCCGTGGCTTGCAATGACGCCCAACGCAAAAATTGAAGTCGCACGGGCCCATGGAGGTGCGGCTTTGTTAAAGTACAATCGCCACAAAGTTCGCAAAAACGCAACGCTCACACCGACATAAAAGATAACTCCGACCAGTCCCAAATCGACCAACAGACTCAAATATGAGTTATGGTGCACGTATCCGCGAATCGACTCGAGCCTGATGGAAGTGGTTCGGTCATCCAGGTACGGCGGGTTATGAACTTGAAACTGATTGAAACCGAACCCAACGATCGGTTTGTCCAAAAACATTTTGTAGGACACATATGCAAACGCCCCGCGCATCCGCGTGCTCTCCAGCGTCTCCGCTTCCGAGTATTCGCGTTTGAAGGCGACGAGCGACGGTCCGACGACGACAGCGCCAAACAAGCCCCCGACGATCATCGCTCCCAAGGTGACCGATCTCGCTTTCCCACGCAGCATCGTAACAACTGCGATTAGCGTAATCAGAATCGTCCCCATCCAAATGCTGCGAGTCTTCGTCAGAAAGATGCCCAACAAGAAAAGCGGCGTTAAGAACGCGGTGACGGTCCAAGCCCAGCGATCATAGCGTCGCAGGAACCATACGAAGGTCCACAGAGTTATTAGGCACATGTTTAAGCAAACGCCCAGCCGGACCGATTGCAGCATAGGGCCTCGGGCTCGGCCAAAGTGAATGCCCAGCGTTGGATCACCAATAAACTTTGGAAAGACAAGCGACCACATCCCAGCTGATTCGAGAACCGCTGTGATCGAAAGATAGACACCGAAAAACAAAATGACGACGACTGCAGGGTAGATTGAACTTGGTGTTACACGTGAGAATCGAATCAGTAGATAAATAAAGATTGGTA
This sequence comes from Njordella aestuarii, assembly GCF_056494165.1. Taxonomy (NCBI): domain Bacteria; kingdom Pseudomonadati; phylum Planctomycetota; class Planctomycetia; order Pirellulales; family Pirellulaceae; genus Njordella; species Njordella aestuarii. The sequence goes on along the minus strand of NZ_CM151397.1, from coordinate 2,237,157 downwards.
TCAAATAGCCGTTTAGCAGGTGCATCAGCGTATTGGGCTGACCCGGCACTTGCTCTCCTAAAGGTTGGCTTACCGTTCGAGCGATCAACCAGAGCGTGAATGAAATCAGGAGCAGGTCGGCCGTCTGCAACTCGCGCCACCGAACCCTTTTCTGCCAGACGTTATATGCAATCTGTGCAACAAGAAAGATGATCCAGAATCGATCAAGCGTCCAGGTAAGCCCACCAGCATCAACACCGAAAAAGTCTGGGCCAAATGTGCTTGATACAACCAAGAAAATAGCGCTACCCAGCAGCAAATCATGGTACTTCAATATAGTCAACGACCATATTGATAGTGCCAGCGCAAAGATGAGAATAGGTATTAGCATGAACGGAAAACTCCCCGCAACCATAACCTACTGCTAAAAGTCGCTTGGTTCTCCTGCAGGAATTAGCGCCCGACCGCGCACAAAGTTGCTCGCAGAGACTAACTAACCGCTACAACTGGAAAAACCAGCAGAGTTCTCTGTACTTCGACGCGTGTCATCCACAACCAGCGGTGCCCATGCGTAAGGAGCGTTCAATACTTTCGCACTTAAACGAAATTTGTGAATCAGCTCGCATCCCCCGATTCCTGTTGATCAACTGTTCGGAACGATCCGAGCGGAAGTGTCATCGCGTAATATACTGGGAGTCTCCCATGTCGCTCATCCGCCAAAGCATGTTGCAGTCGTACCAAGTTGCTACGCATAGTTGGCGCACGCGCATCCGCGACAGTTTAACTGCGCAGCAGCAACTGCCAGCAGCTGTCTTGTTCTATCATCGCGTTGCAGACTCTCACCCAAATTCATGGTCAATCAATCGCCACGATTTTGCCAAGCATCTCGATTGGCTTGCGAGCCGCGTTCAGTTTGCGACCTTGGCCGAAATTCAATCGTCGCAGCGTTGCGGAGCTCGATCTCAGATTCAAGCGTGTATTACTTTCGACGATGGCTATCATGAGAATTGCGAATTTGCACTGCCGGAGCTAATAAACAGGAATATCCCGTGTGCGTATTTTGTGACGACAGACAACGTCATGAATCAGACTCCATTCCAACATGATGTCAAGAATGGAAGAGCTTTGCCGATCAATACCCTGGCGCAAGTCCAGGAAATGGCCATGCGTGGGATAGAGATCGGTAGCCATTCAAAAACGCACCCAGACTTCGGCTTAGAACACTCCCGAGCTTTTCTGCTCGCTGAGATAAGTGATAGTCGCAAGCAACTGCAGGATTGGACGGGGCAAAGTATCGATTACTTCGCGTTTCCTTATGGTTTGCCCGAAAACATGAGTCAAGCGGCAATCGATGTCGTTATTGAATCGGGCTACCAAGGGTTTTTGAGCGCCTACGGTGCGTGGAATTGGCCGGGCGAAGATGACTATCATGTTCAGCGAATTCATGGCGAACCGGGTACGGCTAGCTTGACGAATTGGCTAACCCTAGATCCTCGAAAGCTGCGCAGGACTGCGAAATTTCGCTATGCGAAGAACGACGCTGAGATGATGAGCCAGGTGCATGATGCATAGCGTTGGAAAGCCACTCAAAACGTTCTTCGTCATTACGAGCATGCATGTCGGTGGAGCAGAGACGCTGCTCACGAACTTGATTCGTCGTGTCAATCGAGCGCATGTCGAACCTCATTTAGTATGCCTAAAGGAACTTGGGCCGCTGGGCGAAGAGTTGAGTCACACGATTCCGACCTTCCATTCGTTGACTCGCGGTAAGTTTGACCTGCGAATTCTTCCGCGATTAACGAACCTTTTCCAGAGCCACGCGGCCGACGCGGTGATCACTGTCGGCGCTGGGGACAAAATGTTCTGGGGAAGAATTGCCAGCAAATTGGCCGGAGTTGGAATAACGGCTTCGGCACTACATTCTACCGGTTGGCCAGATGGGATCAATTTTGCCAATCGATTGTTAACGCCCTGGACAGATGCGTTCATTGCTGTCGGCGAAGCACATCGCGACTATCTACGCGACGTTTCACGACTGCCTGATTCTCGCATTTTCGTCATCCCGAACGGAATTGATACGGAACGCTTCAAGCCAAACACATTATTGCGCCCTGATGTTCGTGAAGAGCTTGGTTTCGCTGCGGACGATCCTGTTGTAGGAATCGTGGCGGCGTTACGGCCGGAGAAAGACCACGGTCTCTTTTTGCAGGTCGCCAAACGTGTTCTTGCCAGCCAGCCAGCGACGAAGTTTCTAATCATCGGTGACGGGCCTGAGCGCGCATCGATCGAGTCGACGATTGCTGCTGAAGGGCTCGGAAATTCTGTTCGGCTGCTCGGTTCGCTCAGTAACACGGAACGATACTTAGCGGCTACGGACGTTTTTGTTCTGACGAGCAAGAACGAAGCGAAACCAGTTTCGATCCTGGAAGCGCTCGCCTGTGGAGTGCCAACGGTTGCACCCAATGTCGGCTCGGTATATGAGAGTGTGATTGACAACAATACGGGCTATTTAGTCAACGATCGACGTCCTGATTCGTTTGCGCAGCCAATTCTGAAGATTTTGCAGGACCGCGGACTCGCGTTAGAACTGGGCAACAATGGCCGGATGTTGGTGCAAACACACGGTTCGATCGATTCGATGGTACATGGTTACGAAGCGTTGTTATGGCAGTTGCATTGCCGGCAAAAAGGGAAGACTTGGCCCGCATGGCTTGGCCGCCCTAGTCGCGTTGCATTACCATTTCTAGGTCGCAAAGTGGCAGCGAAGTAGCTTTCGTAGCTGCGAGACGCTTGCAAATCTCTTACGTAGCTGCGTTCGCCTAGAAATCGCTTTCGTAGCTGCGTTCGCCTAGAACGCGGTCGAAGTTCGGTGGGGTTCCTGAAGCGTCGGCGTATCCTGAAAACGGGTGCCACTGCTGGCTTGCCCTGCAGTGCTCGTGGCGAAACAGAAAAGCTCTCCAGTGCGTCCCCGGCTTCTGGCGAAGCCAGCTACGATGCGCTTGGTTGCGCGTGCGTCCGCCTGAAGGCGGTACTACGAACAGATCCCTGAAAAGGGTGCCACTGCTGGCTTGCCCAGCAGTGCTCGTGGCGAAACGGCAAAGCTCTCCAGTGCGTCCCCTGCTTCTGGTGAAGCCAGCTACGATTCGATTGGTTGCGCTTGCTTCCGCCTGAAGGCGGTACTACGAACAGATCACTGGAAAAGGGTGCCACTGCTGGCTTGTCCAGCAGTGCTCGTGGCGAAATGGCAAAGTTTTCCAATGCTCGACCGGCTTCTGGCGAAGCCAGCTACGATGCGCTCGGTTGCGCTTGCTTCCGCCTGAAGGCGGTACTACGAACAGATCACTGGAAAGGGTGCCACTGCTGGCTTGTCCAGCAGTGCTCGTGGCGAAACGGCAAAGTTCTCCAATGCTCGACCGGCTTCTGGCGATGCGAGCTACGATGCGCTTGCATGATGCGCTTGGACGATGCTTTCGGACGATGCTTTCGGACGATGCTTTCGGACGAAATCGATTCTCTTCATCCTGGGTTCCAATACCGCTATAATGAACGGTGGACTCGGAATTTTCCCCTGAGGTGGAGTATTACAATGAAATCTTTCTTAAATCCGGCTTTATGTTTGCTCGTCGGTCTTCTGGCCAGAGGTTGTGCGCAGGCGGCAGAACCCACAGTGGAACCGACAGCGAAACCGGCAGATTCAAAGACCGAATCCGCTACGGCAATTTTTGCCGGTGGATGCTTCTGGTGCGTCGAGACTGATTTTGAACATGCACCTGGGGTCATTGATGTCGTATCTGGCTACAGCGGCGGCACAACCGAAAACCCGAACTATCAAACCTATCACGACGGGCATCACATTGAAGTTGTGCAGGTCGAATATGACCCAACGAAGGTCACCTACGCTGGCTTGGTAGAATGGCTCGTTAAGCATAGCGACCCGACCGATCCGGGCGGAGCATTTGTTGATCGCGGCGACGGGTATCGCCCCGCCGTCTTCTATGCAAACGACGAAGAAAAAGCGGACGCCGAACGCGTTCTGTCGACGATCCAAAAAATGGGCGTCTACAAAGCTCCTCTCCAAGTCGCGGTTTTGCCACGTGACACTTTCTGGCCCGCCGAAGACTATCACCAGGACTATCACACAAAAACGCCCAAGAGCCGAGCGCATTATTCACGCTATCGCTTAGGCACAGGCCGCGACGCTTATGTTCGCAGTATTTGGGGCAAGCGACTTAACGTTCTGGAACTAGACGGCGCCTATCCAGAAGGCGTCGTAAACAAGAAGGCCGCCGGAAAGTAAGTGAGTTCCGGGTTGCGAAACGACCTACTTACGCAGTTTTTCGAGCCATTTTTGCATCTCGTATGGCAGTTCCATCCGTAGACTGATCGTTGCTTTGGTCATTGGATGCTCAAATTTCAGCCGCCCTGCATGCAGTGCTTGCCGCGGAGCGTGGCTGTTGTCGGGGATCAATTCGCCGAGCAGGTTTCGATTGTAGATCTTTTCGCCGCAGATCATATGTCCTGCTTCCGAAAGATGGATTCGGATCTGGTGCGTACGTCCTGTCTCTAACTTGCATTCTACCAACGTATACTTCCCATCAGCAAGCCTTTCAAGCGGGCGCACATGAGTCACTGCCCGCCGCGCGTCTTCGGGGATTACACCGTTTTTGATGATCGTGCTGCCGCGACGCCCATCACCGCGATCGCGAACCATATAGCTTACCAAAGTCTGCGCCGGACAGTCTCCTTGCACAACTGCCAGATAGCGACGTTCAACACTATGTTTGCGGAACATCTTACCCAAGGCCATCGCCGTGTCTTGATCGCGAGCAAACATGATCAATCCACTGGTGTCGCGGTCCAGGCGGTGGACGGCTAGCACTGCGTGGTGCCGAGCAGCGTTTTCGATCAAACTCTTGGTCTCTAAGGCGGTTCGAGGTCGGCGGCGACGTTTATTGTCGGTATCAGCACTGTGACGCAAGTCGTACATTTGACGGGCGATCGACTCCGGCGCTAATTCTTGCAAGGTCGGCTGCAACTGGCGGCGACGGACGTGCATTTTCCGCTCTTCAAAATGGCGGACCGACGTCACGTTTGCTGGTTTTTCGAAGACAACCACATAACGGTCCATGAAGGCGATTTTGATATTCGCTGCCGTCGCTGGCTTGGGCGCACTGCTGGCTAAAACGCGAACGGCGTCATCGATCTTGAGCCGGCGAGCTTCGTCGGTGCACAGGTTACCATTGACTTGAACGTGACGTGAAGCGATCAAATCCTTGGCTTGAGTCCAAGAACAACCGGGTAGCCACGAGCGGACCATAGCGGCCAACGTCTGCCCTTCGTCAGCTTGCAAGGTACGAAACGTCTGGACATTTTTCAGTTGGAGTTTGCGATTTGACATAATTTAGGTCGGCTTCTTGGAAACAGACCTGATTCGGATCTGATTTAATTCTAAAGTCGTAAAGGGAAATAAAGTTTGATTTTAGCGATGCGGTGACGTTACATCCTTTTACCGATCACGAATCCGATGCATTTCTTGGTAAGGCAAAACGATTCCGCCATCGATTGAAAGCGTGGCACCGGTGATATACTCGCTGTTGGGATCCGCCAGAAAGACAACGCCTCGGGCGATATCTTCTGGTTTTGCGAGCCGTCCCATTGGAAGTTGAGCTCCACGATTTTGCAGGTCTTCGTCGGAGAAAAACTTGCGTTCACCCGGCGTGTCGGTCCAACCAGGGTGAATAATGTTCGAACGTATGCCAAATTCCGCCAGCTCAACGGCAGCCGTTCGCCCCAGTTGGTCCAGTGCCGCCTTGGCCATATTGTAAGCCATGGCGCCAGGAATCGCCAAATAAGCATGGGGAGAACTTACAAATATAAGTGAACCACCCTTCCCCGCTTTGATCATGTGGTTTGCAGCCGCTCGCGCCAAATAGTACGGGCCCCACATGCAAATATCGATCGTCTTGCGAAATCCGTCCCAATTCGCTTTGTAGAAAAGCTCGCGATCACTGAACGCCGCGTTGGACACCAAGATATCGATCGAACCAAACTCGTTGACGACTTGATCGACCGCCGCTTCCATCGCTTCCCGGTCGGAAACATCCGCGATACAAGGTGACGCCTTGACGCCAGCCGCTTGGCACATCTGAATTGTTTCGTCGGGCGATCTCAGGTCATTTACGATTACGTTTACTCCAGCATTGGCGAGTGCAACAGCAATCCCCTGCCCGATGCCGCGACCAGCACCGGTTACCAATGCGTTTTTCCCTTGCAGTGTTTTACTTGAACCTTTGTCCATGGTTTTAATTTAAATTGCGTGCGATGTCAGTTAGTAGAGTCCGATGCGAGCATCATTCTAGTCGCGAACCAGGATTCTTCTATCCGAGGTTGCTTGAATGGCAAAATGGTCTGGGATTAAACGGTCTGCCGTTGTTTCGCAACTTGTGATCGTAGGCTATAATTTCGACGACATCCCGCCTGATTGCGAGAGTTAGCCTGCCGTTTCGATGTAGGTACTCGCATTCTAAATGGCTGGCTTGCGTAAGCGAACCAGCCGATTCCCGCCAGCCAGCGTTGCAAACCTGACGAGCCTTCGTTCAGCTTTTTCAACGTCCACCATTGTCCCTCCCCGTTGTTGCAGAATTCATGCTGAAATTTACGGAAGACTGTGAATGCCTTCGAGAGCGTGCAGAATCGCGGCTTTTCGCGCCTTGGCGACGCTGTAGCCTGACGTTCAATCGCCAGCGTTTGCGTCGCTGCGTTTCCGTTGGTTGGCTGTTCTTGTTCGCATGCGTTGTCACTCCACATGCGGTCAACGGACAAGCGCCAGCGGAACTGTCGCACGAGTCGGCGCTTGAGCTGTTACAGCAAAAGTGCGCGGACTGCCATAATGAGGATGGAGCGTTTGACGTTGATCGGCTGCGAGATCTTTCCGCGTTGACCGACCACTACGAAGAGTGGATGCATGTCCGTCAACGCCTAGCTGATCATTCCATGCCGCCCGAAGCGTCGGGTGAGATTGAGATTGCGTCACGTCTGCAGATCGTCGACTGGATCAGCAATGCAACTCGATCTGCGGTTCTTGAGCGAGGCGAACAAGCTGGCCCGCCTCAGTTCCGACGGTTGGCACGTCACGAGTATTCGAACACGATCCGCGATTTGCTTGAAACGCACTTCGACGCCGGACACAGTCTGCCGCAGGATTTCGCTGGTGGAGAAGGCTTTAACAATGCCGCTGAGACGTTGATCATATCGCCGATCCATGCGGAAAAGTATGTCGAAGCGGCAACCGAATCTTTGGAGTATGCGTCGCGAGATTCCAAAGCGCGAGAAAAACTGTTCGCTGTCTTGCCCAGCGAAACGATGTCGGAAGATGAAGCTGCTCGCGAGAACTTACGACGTCTGGCAGATCGCGCCTTTCGTAAACCTGCGCTGCCTGAACAGGTCGACCGATTTTTTCAGCTGTACAAAGACGCTCGCGCGGAAGGGCTAGATTACAACGACGCGAGCTTTTATGCGATGCGCAGCATTCTCGTTTCCGTCGACTTTCTGTTCTTGGCCGAAGCTGCTCCGGAAATGCCTGGTCAAACTCAACCATTAACTGACCACGAGCTTGCTTCGCGGCTGAGCTATTTCCTTTGGGCGTCGATGCCCGACGACGAACTTCGGCAGGTTGCTGACGATGGAAAGTTACGGGATCCCGAGATTCTAAAGCAACAAACCTTACGTTTGATAACCAGCCGCGGAACTCACCTGAATGATTCCATGGTTCATTTTGTAGGCCAATGGCTGGGCACAGACGACTGGGGCAATGCCAAGCAGCCCGACAAAGCGATCCACACGTGGATTCAGGAGAACCACATCTCGTCGATGCGCAACCAGCCAGTTTATCTTTTCGAAGCGATGCTCCAATCGAATACCAGCATCCTTGACTTGATCGACGCCGACTGGACGTACATAACTGGCGATCTAGCTGATTTGTATCGCATCAAGCGATCCGAGTTGAAGACGGAGAAAGGCGAACTGCAACAGCATTTGAAGAAGGTGTTCTTGCCTGAAGAATATCGCAATCGCAGTGGTTTGTTAGGCTGTGGTGCGGTGATGAGCGTATCGGCTTATCCGCGACGGACCAGCCCGGTACTGCGGGGAGCTTGGGTACTGGACAAAATGCTGGGCATCGAACTGCCCCCGCCACCTCCTGACGTTCCGCCGTTGGAGGAATCGGAGCATGTTGCAAAAGAACAAACAGTGCGAGAGCGGTTGGAAATGCATCGAGCGAACCCGACTTGTGCGACTTGCCACGATCGAATTGACCCGATCGGGTTTGCCCTTGAAAATTTCGATGAGTTGGGACGCTGGCGTGATGAGGACTCCGGCGGCAAAGTGGACGCGACCGCCGAACTGGCCGACGGGACGAAGATCGATGGGCTCTCGGGGCTCAAAACATATTTGCTAGCTAATAAAGATCAGTTTGTGCGACATCTGACGGAAAAGATGCTGGGCTATGCGCTAGGTCGAGGGCTTCGGCCGTCCGACTTATGCACGGTCGAGAAGATCGTCGAACGAGTTAAACAGAACGACTATCATGCCCAAGAGTTAGTACTCGGGATTGTGACGAGCGAGCCATTCCTTAACAAGCAGCTTACCGCGGAGTGAACATGAACAGACTACATCGACGAACGATCTTGCGTGGGGCTGGCGTCGCGTTGGCACTCCCGCTGCTTGAAGCGATGCGTCCGGCCGGCCGAGCTTTGGGAGCGAACATCGAGAAGCAGCCAGTCCGATTCGCTGGCCTGTTCTTTCCCAACGGAGTGCGACCTGACCGATGGACTCCGGCCGATACGGGGTTCGAGTGGACGGCGCCTCTGCAATTGGAACCGATCGCTCAGGTCAAATCGGATGTTTCTGTTGTCTCTGGTTTATGGCACCAAGCGACTGAGAACCAGGGGGACGGGCATTACGTCAAGGATGCAGCTTGGCTAACGGGGCGAACAATCAAAAAGACGACCGGTGTCGACTTGAACAGCGGCGGAATTTCGATGGACCAGATCGCTGCTCAGACGCTAGGCAAGTTTACTCCGCTGCCATCACTTGAGTTGGGTACAGAACAAGTGCGTTCGGGTATCGATGCCGTAGTCGGCTACACGCGAGTTTACGGAGCGCACGTATCGTGGCGACAGCCGACGCAGCCGCTTGCAAAAGAAATCAATCCGCGGCTCGTATTCGATCGAATGACAATGATCTCAAACGGCAAGAGTTCTGGCCGATCGAATCGACCGTTATTGGATCTGGTCAGCGAAGACGCCCAGCGACTCCGTCAGTCGTTGGGTCAGAACGACCGCCAACGATTGGAGCAATACCTCGAGTCCGTACACTCGTTAGAGCAGCGGCTGGAGACCATGGAGTCACAGTCAGAAGACAGTTGGAAGTCGCGCGTTGATTTCGCAACACGAACGGCTCCGACTGACTCACCGAAGGACCATACCGAACGCACGCGGCTGATGCTTGATATGATCGCGCTTGCTTTCGAAGCGGACATCACGCGCGTGTCGACGTTTATGTTCGGGAACTCGGTCAGCGACATCAACTTTTCGTTTTTGGAAGGCGTCGAAGGCTCGCACCATGAGATCTCGCACCATTCGAATGAAGAAAAGAAGCTCGCTCAATACGAGAAGATCGTCCAATGGCACGTCTCGCAGTTCGCATACTTGCTAGAGAAGTTGCGATCGATTCCGGAAGGAGACGGGAACTTGCTCGACAACAGCGCGATCATGTTCGGATCTGGGTTTCGAGACGGCAATGCTCATGACCCGCGGGACTTGCCGATTTTGTTGGGCGGCCGCGCTGGAGGAGCTTTGCGCTCGGGTCAACATGTGGCGTGCACGAAGGACAATCCAATGTCCAATTTATTGCTAACGATTCTAAATGCGATGGGAATTCCAGAAACGAGCTTTGCAGATTCATCAGGATTGGTCGAACCGCTACTAGCGTGATGTTTTTGCGTAAGGCCACGTTGGTCTTCCCGTAGCTGCGTTCGCCTAGAACGCGGGCAGAAGCTCGGTGCGTCTTCTGAAAAGGATTTCGGGCCGATCCCTGAAAAGGGTGCCACTGCTGGCTTGTCCAGCGGTGCTCGTGGCGTAAAAGTAAACCTTCCCAACACATCCCCGGCTTCTGGCGAAGCCAGCTACGATGCGCTTGCATGTTTGCGCGTGCGTCCGCCTGAAGGCGGTACTACGAACAGATCCCTGAAAAGGGTGCCACTGCTGGCTTGTCCAGCAGTGCTCGTGGCGAAACAGCCAAGCTTCCCATCACATCCCCGGCTTCTAGGCGAAGCCAGCTACGATGCGCTTGACCGACTTCTAGGCGAAGCGAGCCAGCACGAGTATATTTGCACCTCTTCTCGGTTGGCAAAATTGCTAACCGGCGATCGAATTTCAATATCTCGCTTAGCAAAACAATGCCCGAAATCCAAGCTTTCCGCGGACTCCGTTACGATCTTGCCCGCGTCGGATCCCTTTCCGATGTGATTGCCCCTCCATACGACGTCGTGGACAGCGAACTCCAGAACCATCTCTACGGACTCAGCCCGTACAATTTTCTCCGTCTGGAGCTAAACCGGCCCGAAGCTGGTGATGCCGATGCCGACGCGATTTACAGTCGTGCGTCGAACATCTTCCGCACTTGGAAAACGGAAGGCGTCTTGCAAACGGAGCCTGACGCGGCGATCTATTACTACACGCAGACGTTCGATGTTGACGGTCATACCCTATCGCGCCGAGGCTTCATGGCTCGCGTTCGACTCCAACGTTTTGGGGAGGGCAATATCTATCCTCACGAACAGACACATTCCAAGGCTAAGGACGATCGCTTGAAACTGACGAGAGCGACCGATGCGAACCTCTCTCAGATCTTCGGCCTGTATCCTGACCCTGAAAATGAAATCGCAGACATGATCGAGGCGACGGTGGCCGGCAAGCAAGGCTTGGTGGCGGTCGATCATTTGGGCGTTACTCATACGATGTGGCCGATTACCGACTTGAATGTCTACAACCAAGTATCCGCCAAGATCCAAAATCTCCCGATGTTCGTCGCCGACGGGCACCATCGTTACGAGACCGCCTGTAATTATCGCGATGAAAAGATTGCGTCCCACGGGGAACTGGACCGTCAAGACCCTGCGAACTTCGTTTTGACGATGCTTGTTGGAATGAACGACCCAGGACTTGTTGTGCTGCCGACTCATCGATTGCTTTCGGGAGTGCCAAAACTGACGGCGGATGACTTGCGGGCAAAGCTTTCGGATTGCTTTGAAATTGAATCGCGAGGTCCTGGTGCGGAGACGGCTGAGAAGTGCTGGGAGCAAATGGCGTTCGAAGACGACCAGACGGTCATATCGATCTACTCAAAAGCATCGGACGAGTGGTTGTTGATTAAGGCTCGACCTGAAGCTTTGGAAAAAATGGAAGAGATCGCCGGCGAACAGAGCGAAGATTGGCGGCAGTTGGGGGTGTCGATTCTTCACAAGCTGGTCTTTGATACGCTGCTGGGACTTGAAGGCCATCCGAAGCCGACGTATGTCCATCAGGTCAGTGAAGTGATTGACGGATTGCACGGGAAACTGGAAGGGAATCTCGACTACCCGATCGCGGCATTGGTGATGCCAGCTTCGATTGATCACATTCGTGCGATCTCGTTGCATGGAGAACGAATGCCTGCAAAGAGTACTTACTTTTATCCGAAGCTGGTTAGTGGATTAGTCATAAATCCGCTTTCATAAAATCCAAAGTTACACGTGCCACTGGGATTTTTTTGGGTTTTGGCGGCCTGTGAGTTGCGATTGCGGGGATGCGAGAGCCGATCATCCAAGCGCATCATCCAAGCGCATCATCCAAGCGCATCATCCAAGCGCATCGTAGCTGGCTTCGCCAGAAGCCGGTCAAGCGCATCGTAGCTGGCTTCGCCTAGAAGCCGGATGCGTATTGGAAAGCTTTGCCGTTTCGCCACGAGCACTGCTGGACAAGCCAGCAGTGGCACCCTGTTCAGGAACCTGGACTGGAACCATCTCAAGAGAACCAACCGAACTTCCCCCGCGTTCTGGCGAACGCAGCTACGGCAGGTCAGCCGCAACGCGATAGCGTGCGGGCGCGGTACATCGCCAGTTTGAATGCGAACGCCTGAACCAACCGAGACGCGCCCGCAGGCTGCGCCAAGCGGCTGATTGGGATGCCTTGCTGTTTCGCTACGAGCACTGCTGGACAAGCCAGCAGTGGCACCCTCTTCAGGATACGAACTCGAAGTAAGTCGAACCCGAAATAGATCACACCCAGATTCGACCGCGTTCTAGGCGAACGCAGCTACGTGAAGACAAGTCCGGCGCATCGCAGCAACGGAAGAGGCCGACCATCTCGTCAGACTTACATTGACTCGTCACGTGGCAATGTTGTATCTGTCGTGTATGGAAACTGCGACGAGGATATTTTGCATTGCGAATCAGAAAGGGGGCGTGGGTAAGACAACCACTGCCGTCAATCTCGCCGCATGCTTGGCTGAAGCTGGCCAACGTACACTCGTCGTCGATCTCGATCCGCAATGTAATGCAACCAGCGGACTTGGTATCGAGCCTGTCTCGAAACATCCGTTGTTGATCGACGCGCCGCTGCGAGCTAACACGCAATCGACTGCGACTGAAAATCTTTTTGTAGTGCCGGGCAGTCGCACTTTTGTCGACGTTGATCGACTCGCACATTCGGATGAAAACGAGTCGGCACAGATTGCTCAGCACCTAGCGAATGAATCACGCTGGTACGACTCGATCCTGATTGACTGTCCGCCTTCGCTTGGGCAATTGACCAAAGCGGCGCTCAAGGCCAGCACGGAAGTACTGATGCCAATCCACTGCGAGTATTTCGCGATGGAAGGGCTTTCGCAGATGATCCATGTCATTCGCGACATCATGAAATCCAAAGCTCACAAGCTTACTTTCGGCGGCATCTTGCTGACGATGTACGACCCTCGGCTAGAGCTTACACACGAGATCGACAACGAGGTTCGTGAGTTCTTTGGCGAGATTGTTTTTGATACTGTAATCCCACGCGATGTCGCGCTGTGCGAAGCGCCGAGTTATGGTCAGCCCATAACTCAGTATGCTCCTCGCAGTCGCGGTGCCCGCGCTTATATTGAACTTTGTATGGAGGTACTTAACCGTGACTAAAGACCGACGTTTGGGCCGTGGATTGGCTGCTTTGCTTGGGACGCCTGCGGATGGCGAAGAGAATTTTGAAAACGCAGCAGAACGAGCCGACAGCGATCTAGAGACGGCAAGTCCGTCGCGTACATCGCGCACCGAGACAATCGCCAAACTACGCAGCGAAGCCCAACCGGCATCTGCAGACAACTCGAGCGCGGTTATTACCGTTCCGATTCGATCGCTCGAAATTGACGTAAAGGAGATCGACCCGAACCCGTTTCAGCCTCGCCGTCAATTCAACGAAGAAGAGATCGCTTCACTTGCTGAAAGCATCAAGACGCACCAACAGATCCAACCGGTGTTGGTAAGGAAGGTTGGAGATCGCTTTCAGTTAATCAGCGGCGAACGTCGATTGCGAGCGACGATCCATGCAGGCTTAACAACAATCCGCGCCGAGGTTCGTGAGGCCGACGATCGTTTGGTCTCGGAGCTTGCGATCATCGAGAACTTGCAACGCAAGGACTTGAACGCGATCGAGAAAGCATTGTCGTTTCGACGCTATCTTGACGAGCATCAGTGCACTCAGGAAGAGCTCGCACAACGTTTGTCGCTGGACCGATCGACTATAGCAAACTCAATGCGATTGCTCGAGCTACCGAAGGCGTTAGTCGAAATGGTACAGCGAGGCGAGCTGACTGGGGGGCACGCTAAACCAATGCTAGCACTTGGGTCGGAAGCGGCGCAGATCGAGTTGGCGAAGACGGTTGTTCTTGAGGGTTGGAGTGTCCGCGCGGTCGAACGACGAGTGGGTGAGATCGTTCGTGCCGAAGACGAAGATGATGCCGGGCTTGCAACCGCGGTGGCTAGAAACCGAAAGAAGCCCAAGGACGATCAAGCGGCTGCACTTGAGCAACAGATGAAGATGGGCTTGGGTACTAAAGTTGAAATACAACGTACGTCGCGCGGTCGCGGTCGGATCGTCGTTCACTTTACGAGCCTTGAAGAATTCGATCGCTTACATGGATTGTTCAGCGGCAAGACCTCTCTTGGCAAGGCAGCGTGAGAACGATGTTTACTTGGCACAATGCAATCTGGGCTCTGGGCGCGTTCTTGGCCGTTAGCACGCTGATCAAGATGAGCCAAGCGAGATACAGGGCCTTGAAGTCAAAGCTCGATGTTTGGCTGAAAGAGGAAGTCGAAACGATTGCCAAGAAGAAGCACCTATTGCAGACCGTTCGGAAGAAGCGGGCTGAGATGAAAATTGAAGCCGAAGCCCGCGCCGCTCAGGCCGCGGCACAGATCGCAGAACTCAATATTGCAGCCATGATGGAAGACCCTGAGAAGCTAAAAAATTAGAGTTCTTGCCGCAAATCCTGACGGCCGTTTGCGTTTTTGCAAACCTATGATTCTTAAGTGCGATTCGCTCTAAAGATTCGTTGGAAAATCGTGTCTAAGCGGCCTGGCACCATCTTATATGCACAACCGTTCACAGTAGAATGCGTGAACTTTCGATCACCATTTGGGGCAGATTCGATTGCGATCAACGAGAGATGCACTACACCTGGAGAACCGTTGTTATGAGCCTAAAATTCCGTGCTTCACTTTGTCTTGTTACATTACTGTCTTCGACGGTTTTCGGAAACGAAACAGACGAGAACGTTGGGACAGAGGCTGCCACTCTGACGTCTGTATCCGAGGCCCTGGTACCGCACAATTTTGCTGCTCGACTTACAAATGGTAACTTACGAGTCGCATTGCAAAACTCGGGCGCAGGCGTTCGGTCGATTCGTTTGATCGGTGCCGACGGAATAAAGTTGCAGGCCACTAGCGATCTAGCGGGCAATGCAGTTTTTGAAAATGTAGCTGAAGACGCTTTTTATGTTGTTGTGGTTGCGTCGGAAAATGCCCATGCTGCAATCCCAGTAATGGTCTTGAGCGAACAGGCTGCGGCCGCAAAAAACGTAGTTGTGGATGTGGTACCGATCCCATTGGTTCGAGCTAGCCAGCACGAGATACTTAAGAATCTGGCCGGCTTTACTGATCATCTTTCGTTGTCGCGTGGGGAGGTTTTTGGAGCTGATCGCTTGGACTCTAGCGTACAGGAAGTCTACAGCTACCAATTGACGCCGGAAGGGAACTTGAACGGCCGGATCGTAATTCCCGAGACAGGCATGACCACAGAACAACGTTTTGCGAATATTACGTTGCTCTCCGATTCCGCGACTGTGATTGCTCAGACAACATCCAATGATGCTGATGGCTCTTTCTCGCTCAAGGATCTTAGTCCAGGCCGCTACGGGATGATTGCCTCTGGGCCAGCAGGCTACGCGGCTTACTCAATTGAGCTTTTGGCATCGTCCGGGAGTCTTAAGGCAGCCAAGGTATCGGACTTGAAGTACGTAGCATCTGATGTTGGATGTGAAATGGTTTGCCCTTTGACACCGCCAAATTTGATGCCCGCAGTTTGTGAGGTTATTGAGCAAGATTGTACATCCATTCCGACAGAAGTAGTTTGTGAACCAGTCGTTGAAACTTTGCCCGTCTGCGGTTCGCCATGCGGGGGGCTGCCTGTTGAGGCTGGATTTCCCATGGAAGGTGCGGCTCCGATGGGCGGTTTTGGTGGAGGTGGTTTTGCCGGCGGCGGTTACGGAGGTGGTGGAATGGGAGGTGGCGGGCTTGGCGGAGGCGGGCTTGGTGGCTTGGGCGGGGGGCTTGGTAATTTAGGGCCGATTCTTGGACTTGCGGCAGTTGGGGGAGTTGCTGCTGCAATCGCTTCTGACGATGACGGAATCAGCTTCGTTAACCCACCTGTGACAAGTCCTGTTAGGCAGTGATCACGAGTCTTCCGAGTTAGTTCCGACAATTTCAACTCAGAAATTCCTAGCTGAGGGGCGGGTTCGCCTTCCCCATAGCCCGCTTGTCTTTTGCACGACAGGTCCAAACGTATAATTTGAGAAGTATTTTCCACAAATTCGGCCTTTTTGTTTCACCTTGCCTATTCCGAGCAATTGACGACGTTAAAATGACCTGTTACGGGTAAATACAACGATTGGTTGCGCAGTTGCTGAACCTGGATCACATCTTAAGAATTTGCGTCGCGTTAGAGGTCTGGAATTATGAAGTATCGGCATGGAATTTCGCTGTGTTTGGCGATGTTTATGGGTCAAGTGGCCTTTGCTGCTGACGCAGAATTGCTGTCAACGCAATCTCCGGCCCCCATTGCACAAACAACCTCCCTGGTACCGCATGAGTTTGCGGCTCGGTTGTCCAATGGCAGCCTACGAATTGCTCTTCAACATTCGGGAGCCGGGAGCATCCCTGTCCGGCTTGTTGGCATGAACGGCTTTAGCACGCAAGCGATGACCGACGTATCGGGCAACGCAGTGTTCGAAAACGTGCAGCCTGACGCCTTTCACGCGGTGGTGGTTGCTGCCCCTGGAGCCCATGCGGTTGTTCCGGTAATGGTTCTTAGTGAAGCAACTGCGGCTGCTAAGAATGTAACCGTGGATGTCGTTCCGGTGCCTGTGATTAAGGCTGGCCAGCAAGAAGTACTAAAGAACCTTGCAGGCTACTCGGATTATTTGACTTCGACTCGTGGCAGCACTTTCGGCACTGAGCATTTGGATTCCGATTCAAACGATGTTTACCGAGTTATGCTGTCGTCGGACGGGGGCTTGAAGGGCCGAATTGTGATTCCTGAAACCGGTATCTCCGATGATATGCGATATGCGAATATCACTTTGCTTTCGGATTCGACCCCAGTTGCTCAGACGACCTCCAATTCAGCAGATGGTCGATTCTCTTTTACTGGCTTGAATCCAGGCCGTTATGGCATGATCGCTTCCGGTCCTTCGGGTTACGCTGCTTACTCATTTGAGGTTGTTGCCGCGTCCAGCAAGCTAGCACAACGAAGCGCTTCGAATGTAGTTTTTGTAGCTGCCCAGACGGCTCCTGAAATGGTGGTTACATTGGTTCCTCCAAATTTGATGCTGCCGGTGGCTAACACCGTTGAGCAAGATTATGCAATGTTGCCTCCACTACCTATCGCTGGCGATCCGGTTTTGGGTATGCCAATTGGTCCGGTTGGAGGATTCCCAGGCGGTGGTTTTGCTGGCGGTGCCGGTGGTGGTTTTGCTGGCGGTGCCGGTGGTGGTTTGGCTGGGGGTGGTGCTGGTGCGGCTGGTGGCGGAATTGCCGGCGGTTTAGGCGGTCTCGGCCCTGTGCTTGGCTTGGCTGCAGCTGGCGGTGTCGCTGCCTCGGTTGCCTCGGAAAACAATGACAAGAATTTTGTTAACCCTTCGACAGAGAGCCCGTTGAGCAACAATTAACTTGAAGTCGCGTTATGGTTGCTTGATTGCAAAGCTTTTCGCACCGTGAACTAACTAAAAAGCCGGGGTAAACTGCCCTGGCTTTTTTTCTAATGCTGTGACCACTCGTGTCACTCTTGAAGTCTAAACCTTTGCTTATCGTGAGGTCTTCCACCTCTGTACAGCAAAGCAATGGACAACCACTAGCTGCTTAGCTAGCATTTCAAGGGGGGGATGCATATGTACACAGCGGCAAAACAAACAACGACAGGAAGCTTAGCCAGCCAAGCGGCTTGGCCGAGCAATAAGACTAGCCCGCTACGAGCCCGGGCGATGTCACCAACCAGCCCCGCCGAGCGCCCAATCGCTCGGTTGGCTCAAGCAGTACGGGCTATTGAGACATCCAGCTTCGCCCGTTCTGCGGTCCCCATCTCGACGGGGTGCCAAACGATTGACACAGCGTTACCAAATGGCGGGCTGCAAGCCGGCAGCATTGTCGAATGGATCAGTGATGGGCCGGGCGACGGAGCCCTGTCGTTGGCTCTCATGGCTGCTAAATCAGCCATGGGCCAAACCAAGCATGCGGTTATCATCGATTCCAAACGCCAATTCTATCCCCTCGCCGCAAAATCACTCGGAGTTGCCCTAGAGCGACTTATCGTCCTGCGTCCTAACAACAAAGCGGACGCGATGTGGAGCTTTGACCAGTCGTTGCGTTGCCCGTCGATTGCCGCCGTCATCGCGTGGCAGGACCGAATCGACGACATTAACGCCCGCCGCTTACAACTCGCCGCCGAACAGGGCCAGACGCTAGGCCTGTTGTTACGAAACGCCAGGCACATGCAAGCCGAACCCAGTTGGGCTGAAATAACTTGGCAAGTCAAATCGTTACCTGCTGCTCATACCAACCAATCTCGTTATTCGGGAAGGCAGCCTAACAAAACCGCTGCTACCGAGCTAGCTGCAACGCTCAACCTGACCAATAAACGCCCTCCAAGCGTTCCCGCCTACAGCGACAATTACCGTTGGTTGCATTTGCAGTTAAAGCGAATGCGATTTGGGCGAGGCAAATCCAATTTGGCTTCGGAGATCGCTGCTGGAACGGCAGGGTTCTTGGTAGCTTTGGAAGGCCAGCACGGCACCATGTACGCCGAACGCAGATCCTTCTTGCCTGCTGAACATCATGAGGAACACTATGGATCGACAAGTGCTCTGCATTTGGCTTCCGAATTGGCCATGCCAGCGCATCGCGGCAGACAAACGCAAACGCAACCACAACCCGCAGTCCGAGTCGGTTGAGCTTAACGCAGGCCCATTTGCATTACAAACGCATGACCCCAAGCGCGGCTTACGTATCGCCGCCGCTGATGTAGTCGCTCGTCAAAGTGGCATTCGCCCCGGCATGTCGCTCAGTGAAGCGACCGCAATGTTGCCGGAATTGTCAGTCTGGGACTATTCTCCTGAAGAAGATTTGGCAGCGATCCACGAACTAACAGACGCAGCTGGGCAGTTTAGCCCATTAGTCGGCCTCGAGCTTATGGACAAACGTCCCTGGGTCGGGCGACACTTGAATGAACCGCAGGCGATTTTTGCCGACGTCACGAATTTAACTCACTTCTTTGATGGCCCGGCGAATATGACGCATGCCATTTATGACTGGTTATTGCAAAAGTGCTACATCTCCAGTGTGGCCATTGCACCCAGCGTCGGCGCAGCCTGGGCCGCCGCCAATTACGCGCGTCGCAACCAGATTCTTGCTGTCATGCAGCAACATAACAAGCAAACGCTCACTCAACAAACCAACGAAAAACAAGCAAACGAACCTAAAGTCGACGCCGCTGAAATTGACGCACAATGGCCAGAACAAAACTACCTAACCAGCGTTTGGGATAAATGCAATCTGCTCGAGCAACTCAGTCCCATCGATTTGGCCGCATTACGCATCGACGAAAATACCTACAAGTCATTGCGACGCCTAGGCATCCGGACCATTGGGGCGTTACGAAAGCTGCCACGCGCAGGCTTGGCAACTCGCTTTGGCAAACCGCTCCTGCAACGATTGGACAGCGCCTGCGCTGAAGACCAAGAGGCCATTGCGTGCTACCATGCAGGCCCGGAATTTTATGTCGAACTGCGGCTGGAGCTACCGACTCAACGACGGGATACGATCGAAGAACTGATTCGCAGGACCTGCCAACAGCTTTGCGATCGACTGAAGCATCATGGACAAGGCGCGTTACGTTTGTTATGCCGCTTAAGTATCGTCAACGAAAAAACTAACAAACCCAATATTCATTTGATGCAACTGGGCTTATACCGACCGACCGCAGAGGCTAAGCACATCCAACGGTTGCTCCTGGGGCAATTCGATCAAGTCCGTGTGTCGCTAACGGTAACGGCAATATCGATGCAAGCGACCGTCGTCGGAGCTCTGCGCTGGCAACAAACGGATCTCTTCAACCAAGCGGAAGTGAATCACCGTAACCAAGCAGCCGAGCTTATTGACGTTCTCGCTAGCCGGCTTGGTAGTGACGCTGTAGTGCAACCGCAATGCATATCGAACCCGCTCCCAGAACTCGCCGTGCAATGGCAGCCACTGACCGGAAAGCAAGTTGCAGAGACCGCCAAAAAAACGGCTGCTCAGCAAAACACGCACAGCAACTCGGATAACTTGAACGAAGAAGGATTTGATGCAGTAGGGGCTGCGCCGTCAATTCAAGATCCGCTGCGTCGTCCACTATGCTTGCTAGATCCTCCCGCGCAGCTAGATGTACTCGCGATTTACCCTGACGGCCCGCCCGTACGATTTCGTTGGTCAAGCCGATTGGAGGTAGTGGTGCGTCACTGGGGACCGGAACGCATCGAGTCAGGTTGGTGGAGCGGAGCAACGCAGCGACGTGATTATTACCGGGTCGAAACAGAAAACGGAGCTTGGCTGTGGCTCTTCCGCGACTTACGCGATCAAACGTGGCACATGCACGGCGAATTCACCTAAGCAATCTAAGCGGCACGGCGCAAGCCGTCCGGTTCTTCAGCGGTGCGGCATGAAATACACCGGAGGGCTTGCGCCCTGCCGCTTGCACTAATCTGCGATGTAAATCGCCGATGAACGGTAAGCCATCTCGATTTGCCGCGTTGGTGGCATATCCGGGCCGTCGAACGCCGGGTATACATCCTCGGGACTCGGACGTTGCGTGTCCATGAACAGCCGCCAACGCAAGCCGCGGACTGCTTCGGGCATAACAAACGTTCGCGACTCGGGCGTCCCATTGAACAACATCAAGATATCGCGTCCGAACCCATCTGGATCCGCTGCAGGACTAGGTTTTGCCAACCAGCACACCAACGTTCCGTCCGGCGATTCCCAATTGATCCCCTGCCCCGTCGATTCGTACCAGCTGACGTCGGGCACGCCACGGTGGTCGGTCGCACGGCCGGTCAAAAACTGATCACGCAGCAGCGATGGCTGGCTTCGGCGGAAACTAATCAAAGCTTGCACGAATCGGAACAAATCCTGATTCGCTTCTACCGTGTTCCAATTCAGCCACGAGATTTCGTTATCCTGGCAGTAAGCATTGTTGTTGCCTTTCTGAGTGCGACGGACTTCGTCACCCATCACAATCATCGGCACCCCTTGGCTCAGCAACAACGTCGACATCAGGTTCTTGATCTGACGCAGCCGCAATTCATCAATCGCCTTGCGGCGCGTCGGGCCCTCGACACCGTAGTTGTCGCTGCTGTTATTGTTGTCGCCGTCACGATTTCCCTCACCATTCGCTTCGTTATGCTTATCACGATACGATACGAGATCGTTCATCGTGAAACCATCGTGCGAAGTGATAAAATTGATACTGCAGAAAGGTGCTCGGCCAGCATGTTCGTACAAATCACTGGAACCGCTTAGCCTTGTAGCCAGTGCTCCGGTCAAACCGCCGTCACCACGCCAGTAGCGTCGGATATCGTCTCGGTAGCGACCGTTCCATTCTGCCCATCGCAGATCGCCGAACGAACCAACTTGATACGCTCCAGCCGCATCCCAAGCTTCCGCGATAATCTTTGTATCGGCCAGCATCGGGTCTTCGGCAATCATCTCGACCATCGGCGGATCTGGCATCAAATTGCCGTAGCGATCTCGGGACAAAATACTTGCAAGGTCGAAACGGAACCCGTCAACGTGATAGTTGTGCACCCAGTGTCGCAAACAATGAAAAATCAGTTCGCGACAGATTGGATGATTACCATTGAACGTGTTACCGCAACCGGAATAGTTGCTGTAGTAAGCACCGCCGCCGCTCAGAATATAGTAGACCTGGTTTTCAAGGCCCTTGAACGACAGGACTGGACCACGCTCGTTGCCTTCGCATGTATGATTGAAAACAACGTCCAAGATGACTTCAATGCCAGCTTGATGCAAGGCCTTAACCATCTCCTTGAACTCACGCACCTGGGCACCAGGCGTCTTGTCATGAGCATAACCACGGTGTGGAGCAAAAAATGCTAACGGGTCGTATCCCCAGTAGTTTGATCGCTCTTGTTGGTTGCCGTGAACATCGTTCGTCGGAAACTCATGCACCGGCATCAATTCCACAGCGGTAATTCCCAGACTTTTTAGGTAAGGGATCTTTTCAATAATTCCCAAGTACGAGCCGGGACATTTCACCTTAGCCGTTTTGCTCTGCGTAAAACCGCGAACGTGCATTTCATAGATGATCGACTCAGAGAGCGGCCGACGCACGTGCCGGTCCCCTTCCCAATCAAAATGATCATCGATGACCACGCATTTTGGAGGTCGAATCAGGCCATCGGTCGACTTTTGGAAGACGCCGGCCAACGCTTTAGCATACGGATCGACCAGCCGAGCACTGCCGTCGAACCATTGCCCGATTTCGGGATCAAACGGTCCGTTGGCTTGTAAGTGATAAAGCTGTCCTGCCTTGAGACCTGGAATGAAAACACTCCAAACGTCTCCCCAACGGTCGACGTTGCGATCAAGTTCGACGACTTCGCTGGGTTCGCGATCGTCGACGTTGTCGTAAAGCAGAATTCGCATCGCGGTTGCCGACCGCGAAAAAATCGAGAATTGAACGCCACGATCGTTTACCGTAGCGCCATAGGGCAATGTATACGTAAATTGTAATTCAGGGAGCGGTTGCCGCATAAGCATGGCCGGTCTGCTTCCTTTTCGAGAGCGAGGTTGTTTGTTGGTCGAGCTGTTCGACTTGGACAAGCCAACCATAGCACTCCCCTTCCTAGGAAACTGGAATGAAACCGGTAGTTTGGGACCGAAAAACCATCCGCCGAGGTCTAACAGAATACGTAGGAAAAATGTAATAGCTCGGCAAAATGTGACGCCGTCGGACGACCACAAACTTCGTACGGTCCTGCCCGACCTCGAAACGCTCGCAAAGCTCTTCAGCATGGTAGCCGCCAAAGCTCGACCGTCAAAGGACTAACAACAGAAAAGTTTGTGCCAATCTCTTCATAACGCGCGAAATCTGCTTCCCATCTGACGCAAAACTAAGATCGTTGTCATAATCAGCCAGCCAACTCGCCGCCAAAGCTGCGTGCGTTGTTTAGGTTTACTTAACCCAGATTTTCCAGCGATGACAACTTACAAAGACAGCGGCGTCGATTTAGAGCTCTACGAAGACGGAATGCGACGCCTCCCCCGGTTGATGCACCGTACGTTCAGCCCACGCGTAATCCGCAACGATGGCGGCTTTGCAGGCCTCTACGCACTCGATTTTGCCAGCAGCCTGTTTGCAAGAAACTATGCCGAGCCAATCCTGGTTTCCGGCACAGACGGCGTCGGAACGAAACTTAAAGTAGCAACGCTGTGTGGCCGCCACGACACGATCGGCATCGACTTGGTCGCAATGTGCGTCAACGATTGCTTGTGCACTGGCGCCGAACCGCTGTTCTTTTTGGACTATATCGCCATGTCCAAGGACAATCCACCGCTGCTGGAGCAAGTTGTCAGTGGCATTTCGGATGGTTGTGTACAAGCGGACTGTTCGCTGTTGGGCGGCGAGACGGCGATTATGCCCGACATTTACGCTGGCGAAGAATATGACGTCGCGGGCTTTTGCGTCGGCGTTGTCGACAAGAAAGATCTAGTTACCGGAAAAGCAATCTCGCCGGGCGATGTACTTATCGGCGTTGGATCCTCAGGGCTGCACAGCAACGGTTACTCGTTGGTTCGCAAAGTCGTCTTTGAAAAAGCGGGCTTGGCCGTCGATACGCACATCCCAGAACTCGGCGCGACAGTCGGAGACACGCTCCTCACGCCAACACACATCTACGCTAAAGTCCTGCGACGGGTCCTGCAGCACTACCGGGTCAAGAACGTCGTCCACGGAATTGCTCACATCACCGGCGGCGGCCTCTTGGAAAACACGCAGCGAATTTTACCTCCACATGTCGACATGGTTTTCGATCGTGGCAGCTGGTCGGTCCCGCCTGTTTTCCCTTGGCTGGCGAAACTGGGAGATATTCCGGCCGACGAAATGGAACATGTATTCAATATGGGCCTTGGTCTGGTGCTCAGCGTCAGCGAGTACTACGCCGAGAGTATTTTGGGCATGATCGCCAAAGAGGGCTACAAAGTCAGCGTCATCGGCAAAGTCACACCAGGCACCGGCCAAAGCAAGTACGCTTAAACATCAAAACGTAAGCGGCAGGGCGCAAGCCCTCCGGTGCATTTCCTTGCGATTATACTTCAACCGCACCTACGAAAAACCGGACGGCTTGCGCCGTACCGCTAAAGTTAAGACGAACCAAACGATTCAACATTCAACACGTTTGAATTCTTAGCTTGAAAGCAGATTCTGTGCGAATGCGTATATCGACCATGTGGCCATGATGCTCATCACTACGACGCTGGTCCACAGAAAGACGTCCCATAAAACGCTAGGTCGCAAATCTTTCGGAGTATCTCGATAGCGGAACACCAAGGCCGCAAACCCCAACATCGGCAACATGAGCGTCTGGGCCGCTCCGCTGATCATGACCAACAAAGCAGGCTCTGGCAGGCACCAGTAGATTACCAAACAAAGCATTGGGAAGAGAGCACTTAGAATTCTCACCCAACGCGCTCGATCTTGCGGAGTATCGTCCAGCGCTCCAACAACACACATGCCGTCGGTGAATGTACGAGCGTGGCTGGCGTTTGCCACAAAGAACGTTGAATAAAGTACGACGATCGCTCCAACAATAAAGATCGGCGTTCCCATCGCGCCAAACACCGGAGTGTACATCGTCATCAAAGTTTGCAACATCATCGACTTTTCCGGAACAAGGCCTGCTCGATGCAAAATTGCCACTCCCAAGATAAAGAACGCAATCGTGGCAAACGTGTAAATGACCATTGAACACCATGCGTCAAATTGCATGACTTTCAGCCAGCCCTTTGCCCGCGCGGTCCATTCCGGGCTTCCGTCATTGCGTCCCGTCCAACGCGCGTACCCTTTTTCGAGGCACCAATACGGGTACTGAATCAGCTCTGCCGCTCCAACGCCAATGATTCCGATTGTTGATAGTGCGACTGCAATCGCCCTAGTAGCGTTGTCCGCTCCGGGCAAACGGAATGATAAGCCCTCCAAGAACTGAGCTCCGGTAACTTGCCAGTTCGGCAACTGTTGGATGCGCACAACGTTCCATAATGTCACCGCTGTGAAAATTGCAACCAAGACCGTCGAGACCGATTGGATGACTCCGTACCTTCCGCGCAAAAGCAAGATCGATGTGAAGATAGCAATCGGAATGCACCATAACCGGTCATCGATACTGCCAGTCGGGACGCTCGCTGCTTCAGCCGCCGCAGCCGTCTCCAATTCCTGCTGCTGGTCCGCCGATGGTTCCACGTCGACCGCTTCCTCGGCCGCGACCTCTGGAATAACAGCCGCTAGCTGAGCTTCAATGCGTTGCCGATTGGTCTCAACAAACAGTTCGCCCTGAGCCGTTAGGGGATAGACAATCGCCAGTGCTTGCCCACATCCGCCGACGATGCCTCCCAGTTGCGAGATGCTGCAGAACCACATTGCAAACCAGTACCACACCAACCAATTCCCTCGGCCTTTGACGCGTGGTCCCGGAATCGTATTTAAGGCGGACAATGTTTGCTTGCCCGAAATAATCGTCGCGCGGCCAATTTCGATCTGCACAAAGACTTTGATGACGCATCCCAAGATGATCAGCCACAACAGCACGATTCCCGCTTGCGCACCTGTTAGCGTCGTTGCGATTAGCTCGCCGCTGCCGACAATTGCGGCCGCAATAATTAGTCCTGGGCCTAACTGTCCGATGATGCCGCCGAATCGCCGGGGTGGCTGACGGTGATCCAAAACGGAGTCCGTGGTTACAGGCGGGCGGCGAGTTTGCGGTTCGGTCATTGTGTTCTCCATGTAAAGGAATGAGAAGTCTACAATAAACGGCCGCGAACATGTACTACGGGCTTTTACTCTCGCTGCTCGATTCGCTATAAGATTCCCAACGAATTCGACCATTCAGCCTCAAGACATTGGAATGCAGCCTTATGATTATCGGTGTGCCAAAAGAAATTAAGTCGGATGAATATCGCATCGCCATGCTACCCGTCGGAGTCGAAGAGCTTACCAGTCGGGGCCACAAGGTACTAATGCAGCCGGCAAGCGGACTAGGTTCAGGCATTGCCGATCATGAGTATTTGCGAGCAGGCGCGACGATGGTTGGCGGTGCGGCTGAGATCTTTGCAAAGGCCGACCTGATCGTAAAAGTCAAAGAACTGTTGCCGGAAGAATGGCCGTTGGTTCGTCCGGGGCAGATCTTTTTTACTTACTTCCATTTTGCGGCCGACCGCGAACTCACCGAAGCGATGCGTTGTAGTGAGGCTCGCTGTCTTGCTTATGAGACGCTGCGTGATGAACGAGGGCGATTGCCGCTACTGACTCCGATGAGCGAAGTGGCCGGTCGTATGAGCATTCAGGAGGGCGCTAAATATTTGGAGCGACCTCAAATGGGACGCGGTATCCTTCTGGGAGGAGTTCCGGGAGTCGCTCCGGCGCACATTACGATTCTTGGCGGCGGTATCGTGGGAGCCAACGCGGCCAGAATCGCAGCTGGCTTCCAAGCGGATGTAGCGATCTTGGACGTCGACCTCGACCGACTCCGTTATTTGGATGATGTCATGCCGCCGAACGTAAATGTATTGTTCAGCGACCGCCACATGATTCGCGAACAACTGAAGTTGGCCGATCTCGTCATTGGCGCAGTGTTGATTCCCGGAGCCAAGGCACCTTACCTAATCAAACGCGAAGATTTGAAGACGATGAAGCCAGGCAGCGTCATTATCGATGTGGCGATTGACCAAGGCGGATGTGTTGAGACATCGCGACCGACGACACACCAGCAACCGACGTACATCATCGACGATGTGGTGCATTATTGTGTCACGAACATGCCCGGAGCGGTTGGCCGGACGAGCACTTATGCGTTATGCAACGTAACTTTGCCTTGGGTTATTCGCATCGCCGAAGCGGGACTCGACCCAGCCCTCGCCAAGTACTTGCCATTACGATCCGCGTTAAATATTGACCGCGGCCACATTACCAACCAAGCCGTCGCTGATACATTCGGATTCGAATGTGCCGGTTAGACGACTCACCTTTCGCGACACGAAAGGCACCGACTGCAAACAGATGCTCAAAGGGTCGATGAATTGTCTGCCGAGCTTGTCAAGTCAGTGGGAATTGCTGAGCTTTTGAACTTAAACGTTTTTAGCTCAAGCTGTTTTATTTGTTGGGTGCCTTCGGTGATCTCGATCGATCGGTCGACTGCGACGTCTTTGAAAGTTTGCGTCGTATCAGAAGTTGGCCAGTAGATCTCAAGCATATCGATTTTGCTTGCGGTCCCCAATCCAAGCTGCTGGTCCAGTGGTTTCGCGCCGAAACTGCCGCCGCTGTTGACCCATGCGTAGATGCTTCGCTTCACGCCCTCTTCCACGATGTCTGCGCGAATGCGAGCGCCGATCGCTGACTTGTTGCTCTTGGTGCCGACCAGCTTTACACGTAGAAAATGGTTGCCGAAACCTGGGTTTTCGAACAGCACGTCGCCAAACGCATCACCCTTGTAAGCTCCCCCCATTTGGATCATTACATCTTGATCGCCGTCGTTATCCAGATCGACAAACGAAGTGCCATGCCCCTTTTGCAAATGTCCGAAACCACCAACAAACGTGATGTTGTCAAATGCTTTCCCCTTCGCATTGTGGAACATCAAGTTGGGCATGAGAGCTTGAAGGTCAGGAAAGCCAGTACCTAGATAGAAGTCAGGGTAGCCGTCATTGTCGAGATCTCCAAAATTGCACCCCATCGGCTCCGTTGCCGTCTTGAGTCGATATTCTTTGCTCGCTTCAATAAAGCCACCTGCGCCATCGCCTAGGTAAAGCCGATCTGTTTCGCTTTCGATCCCTTTATCAAGATACTCGCCGGGGATAAGCTCCAACCGACGCGTGTAACTAGCTACATAAACGTCAAGATTTCCATCGTTGTTGACATCCCAAAACCATGCGGGAAAGCTCGTCGCAGGCTCGGTTGTTTTTAGCTCTGCGGCGACGTTCGTAAATTTATAGTTGCCATCATTGCGATACAAACAGTTGCTCCCGTCAAGATTCGAAATATATAGATCGGGCAGTCGGTCGTTATTATAGTCTCCCCACACCGCGGCTTTGGTATATAGACCATTGGTCACGCCGGCTTCCTTTGCAATATCCACGAACTTGCCATTGTCGTTTCGGTATAGCTGGCATGGATAAAGTTCGTTACCGACGAACAGGTCGAGATCACCGTCGTTGTCGATATCGGCCCAAGCGGCTGTTGGGGTTGGCAAGACCGCTTCCAAGCCGACCTCGATCGTCACATCTTGGAATTTGCCGTTGCCCAGATTCCGTAACAAAGAATTTGGCACGCGTCCAGCTTCGCCTAACCAAGCCCCGCGCACGACAAACAAGTCGACCAAGCCATCGTTGTCGTAGTCTCCCTGAACGGCATTGATGCCCCCAGTTATGCCCTTGATTCCAGCTTCTTCTGTGATGTCGACAAATTTTCCGTCGCCAGCGTTCTTAAACAAGCGTCCGTGATCATCTGGAGCCCAACTGGACGCGAAGACGTCGATCAGGCCGTCATTGTCGAAATCCTCCGTTACCAGTGCTCCGCCGCAGCTAAGCGTTTTCAAGCCAGCGTCCTGAGCGACATCCAGGAATCGAGGAAACTCTGTTGCAGATGAAAAACTTTCCGTTGGGATGAGGTACTGCTCAGGGACTTCGTCTGGATACTTGCCGAGAGTCATAGCGGCAATGTTCAGCAGCCAGATAGCTTCCAAATTGTTCGGTTCAATTTCGAGCGACTTCAAGAAGTACTTCATCGCATTGGTACTGCCTTCTTGTTGCTTATGAACGCCCGTCCCGGCGATAGGCAATATACAACTTTCTCCTGTACGACAGTGCACGCAGTTGGTTGTTTCGGCCAAACGCAGCCATGACAAACCAGCTTCGTAAAAGAACGCGGCTTCTGCTTGGGGGTTCTCGAACAAATCATGTCGGTCGGCGATTGCCTCAGCGGCCGTTACATGCTTAACTCCTTCGCGATCACGCCCCAAACGCCGATAGTCGATCGCAAGTTGTAGGTTCGTCAGATACGCATTGCCCGGATCAGTTGCTTCGTCGATCGTTTGCAGCAGAGCCAACTGACGGTCGATCGATGCTTCTTCGAAGTAGGGATTCACGATTTTCGCGCGTTGGCGAATGATCGACAGCATAATTTCCATCTGCCGCTGTCCACTGGCAGTATCAGGCGATTGCGCAGGAGTGCTTTCTGACTTATTGCAGCCTGCGGTGCACGGGATTAGACTGCAGATCGCTGTTGCCGCTAGAAGGCAAAGCGAGTTTCGTGATCGTGACATACGGACCTAACCGGCAATTCTACTGCCAATACTATCGAATTGAAGAATCGATTGCGCACTGCACTTTGGGCAAGCTACATCACTTATTATATCGAAGTTTCCATAACTCGCCATGTCGGAAGCCGCGGCTGGATTAGCCCCTTCCGCGATCCTCTTCCCGTAGCTGCGTTCGCCTAGAACACAAGTTCGTAGCTGCATTCGCCTAGGACGCGGTTGCACCTCGGTTGGCTTCCTAAAAGAGACTCACTGCCGCTTCCTAAAACGGGTGCCACTGCTGGCTTGCCCAGCAGTGCTCGTAGCGAAACGGCAAACCTTTCTAACACATCACCGGCTTCTGGCGAAGCCAGCTACGTTGCGCTTGGTTGCGCGTGCTTCCGCCTGAAGGCGGTACTACGAACGGTCCCTAAAAAGGGTGCCACGGCTGGCTTGTCCAGCAGTGCTCGTGGCGAAACGGTAAAGCTTCCTAATGCGCGACCGGCTTCTGGCGAAGCCAGCTACGATGCGCTTGGTTGCGCGTGCTTCCGCCTGACGGCGGTACTACGAACGACCAGAGAAGCCCATTGCAGAAGCTAGAATTCTGCTAAAATCATCGAACTTGAAGAGACTCAGCTTTCTAAATGTGAATTCGGTTGTGACGCAGAATATTGAATCAAAAATATACGTTCAGCTAGTAAACGCAGCCCTCGACGCCGTTCGAACCGCAACGGGAGCGAGTGGGCCGCGTTTGTTTCATCAGGCCTCGGGCAAGTGGAGGCCTCTTTCGGCGGATCGCGGAGACCAGGTCGCCTCGGGAGATTATCTTCGTTTGCTGGAATTGTGCGACCACGAAGGCAAATTGGCTAGGCACGCAGATCTAGCCGGAGTCTTGCTTCCAACACGGACGATTGCCAATTGCGTACTCACTTGGGAGAGCGATGCGAGCAAGCCTCAGGCGACAACGCAAGATATGCTCGCGTGCATCTCGTGGCTAACATCCCTGCTTGATGGAACCGCAGATCTGCAAGCTTCGGCCGAAGTGACCGAGCGACTTAAGTTGATACTCGCCCAGGCTGCAGAATGGGTCGGGATGCGCGACCTCCCACTCCTGCTCGAATCGATCGCGCGAGCGGCAACGAAGCTGTTTAAGGCCGACCGGGCAAGTATTTTTCTGGCTGACAAGAAAGCTCGGCAGTTGGTTGGCTACCCTGCACTTGGCATTGCCAAGGGGACGCTTCGTGTTCCCGATAACGCTGGAATTGTCGGAGCCGTTTACCAAAGCAACTTACCACGTCGCTGGAACAATGACGATCCAACCGACGAAGTCAATCGATCTGTCGACGCGACAAGCGGTTACAAGACGAACTCGTTGCTTGCCGTTTCCATGTTGGATCGCAAGCAGCGCTCGCTAGGAGTATTTGAGCTTATCAATTCTGTCTCTGGCGAGTTCACGCTTCTGGACGAGCAATTGTTAGGCTATCTCGCTTCGATAGCAGCAGCGGCGATCGCAACAACGCAGCAGGTGCAAAGCCTGTTGAGCGGCAGGACGGTGGTGTTGTCCGAACAAGAAGGACGCTCGCACATCATCGGGCAAAGCCACGCCTCTACCCGCATGAAATCGCAATTGGAAGCCGTTGCCGGAACCGACCTGCCAGTCTTGTTGATTGGCGAAAATGGAACGGGCAAAGAGGTCGCGGCCAGGTTCTTGCATACCGCCAGTGAGCGAAGCAGCCAACCTTTCGTCGCTGTCAATTGTGCCGCGATCACAGAAACACTGCTCGAAAGCGAACTGTTCGGTCACGAACGCGGCGCGTTTACCGATGCGCACGAGTCGCGAGTTGGAAAATTCGAATTGGCAAGCGGCGGAACGCTACTGCTTGACGAGATTGGCGATATGAGCCTGAACGGACAAGCAAAACTCTTGCGAGTGCTTGAGGATCGAACGGTCGTGAAAGTCGGAGGTTCGGATGCAATATCGATCAACGTACGTGTTATTGCTGCCACGAACCAGGACCTTGCAAGCTTAATTTATGCCGGACGTTTCCGTGAGGATCTGTACTATCGACTGAGCGTCGTGCCGATCGACGTCCCTTCGCTTCGAGAACGCCCGAGTGACATCGAATTGTTGGCAAACCATTTCCTGATGCAATTCGCCAGCGAACTTCATCGCGAACCGCTTCAGCTTACCGAGTCGTCGCTGGATAAACTGCGTACGCATGCTTGGCCAGGCAACATTCGCGAACTTCGGAACTTAATGCATCGCTTGGCTGCGCTACATAATAAGCCACAAATTGAAGCGGATGACATTCAGTTCGTCGCCAGTTCGCGACCCGCTCGGACGCAAGATATATCTGACTATCGCGGACGATCGCTAACCGATGCCACCAACGAATTTCAGATGATGGTAATCGAACAACACATTGAAGCCGCCGAGAAGAACATGACCCAAGCCGCCGAGACGCTTGGTTTGCAACGCAGCAACCTTTACCGCAAAATGAAGCAGCTAGGGATGAACACTCGGTAAGGGTGCGTTATTTTACTGTTCGCGGAATAAGCAAGAGCTAGCAAAAAAATCGTCGGCCAACCACGGCTCCAGCGGCGAGCGAGTTCTCGGACCAGGACCGCTCCGCCGCCGTACAACGGTGCGAAGAACGCGATGGTCCAAAAAGCATCGACGGCAATGTTGCCCAGTAAAAACTCGGCAATCAACGGCGAGACGACGAAGAGCGCGAGGGCGGGTATGATGCGAATGAACATAGTAAACTGCGAGCAGTAGCGGGGCTCTGGGAACGGCAATCGAGTTTTGCGATTGCTTTTTTTGTCCTAATGTTCGCTTTAACGGCAAACATATTGCTGCAAAAGCCTCGGAATTGAAAGCTGGGATTGAGCCAAGTGGGCACGGACCATATATTTGCGGTCTTTCCTTGCTTTCGGAGCTATTTTCCGCTCCCTGCCGCTCGCCCAGAACGAACGGCTGGTTTTACGACTGCACGGTCGCAAAGCATTCCTCCGAAACCTAAAATCGTTATCAATATGTCTGGTCAAATCGCCGAAACACCCGCGAATCGCTCTTCAAACCGCACTGAAATTCAGAGCAATCTGCTGGCGGATCGCCTGGAACGGTTCATTATTCGCACGAAACCATTTTTGCCATGGATTATTGGCGGAATCGTAGCGGCGGTACTGATTGCCATTCTGGTCGCTATTTTGTCAGGCCAAGCGCGAAAGCGGGAAGCGAACGCGTGGACGGAAATCTATTTTTCGCAATTACAGCCTGAGCAGTTGGAAATGATCGCGGGCGATTTCGATGGGACGACCGCTTCGTTGTGGGCGACACAGGAAAACGCCGATTCGAAGCTTGGGCAAGCTTTAATGCAAGTTTACTTGGACCGCCCCGTTGCCATGAAGTTGCTGTCGGAAGCTCGAGAAGGCTACGAAAAAGTCATGGCTGGAACCCGTGACCCGCTGCTAAACTCGCGTGCAACTCTTGGTATTGCCAAAACGTACGATGCAGAAGCGAACATAGAAAAGGCTGTCGAGCTCTACAACAAGGTGCTGTCGCTGCCGGGAACGCACGAACAACTTCAGGAAAGCGTGAACGAACGGCTGAAGTTCATGCAAAGCGCTGACGGTAAAGAATTCTACGCTTGGTTCTCGGCCAATTCGCCCGCAAATCCTCGCGAAGTCGGAACGCCAGCTGATTTGACCGAACTACCCGATTCCGCTGACTTCCAATTCTCGACGCCGCCAGCCCCACCAACTCCGCCCGCTGTCGACGCTCCAGCTGCTGAAACACCTGCAGTTGAAACACCTGCAGTTGAGGATTCGACCGCCGAAGCTCCAGCCGCCGAGACTGCGATTCCTGAGGTTCCTGGAGACTCAAACGCTTCGGAAACGGAAGCGACGGCAGAACCTGAAGCGGAAGCAGCGCCGGCACCGTAATTGTCGCGCGGTAAATCTTTGATGCAATTCTTTGTCGCGAGGTACAATTGTGCTTCGCTGCCTGATATCCCGATCGTACAACTCTACGAGTTCCGTGCGATCAACTCGCGAATTTATTTCACTTCTTTAGATTGCTGATGTCCTTTGTCTGATAGCCAACGTTGCTCTTTTGAGGTTTCGGAAGACAAAGACAATATCCGAATCGATCTGTTTTTGACGCTAGTCTGTGATGGGTACAGTCGAGTGTTCATCCGTAAAGTTGTTGCCGATGGCAATGTCACGGTCGACGGGGAACGAGTAAAGCCAGCCTTTAAAGTTCATACCGGCCAGCAGATCGTCGTTGATCTTCCTCCGCCTCCAACCGACGGTCCAATTGCGGAAGATATCCCGCTGGAAGTACTTTGGGAAGATGAGCATCTGGTTGTTATTAACAAACCGCCAGCAATGGTTGTGCATCCTGCCAAAGGACACTGGAAAGGCACGATGACCGCGGCGCTGGCGCATCACTTCCAGTCGCTCAGCAACGTTGGTGGACCGACCCGGCCAGGGATTGTCCATCGGCTTGATCGCGACACGAGCGGTGTTATTGCCGTTGCGAAGACCAATGAGGCACACTTTAAGCTAGCCGCTCAGTTCGAGAGCCGCGATGTGAAAAAAGAATACCGATGCATCGTTGTTGGCAGGATTGATCACGATCGCGATTGGATCAAAGCTCCGATTGGCCACCATCCCTACCAGCGTGAGAAGATGGCGATTCGAGCGGGGCATATGTCGAGTCGTGATGCAGAAACGTTTTTCGAAGTTATCGAACGTTTCGCGAGTCATACGTACATCAGTGTGCAGCCCAAGACAGGTCGAACACATCAGATTCGTGTTCATTTAGACCATTTTGGGCACGGCGTGTTATGCGATCGATTGTATGCAGGGCATGCTCAAGTGACTCGAGGCCAGCTCTTGCGCAAAGCTTTGCAAGGCAAACCAGCGACCGAAGCGGACAATGAGGTTATCTTGGATCGTCAAGCGTTACATGCCTTCCGTTTGCAGTTTTCGCATCCCATACACAACACGCCGATAGATATTTCCGCACCTCTTCCCGCCGATTTCGAGCGTACGCTGGAAGTATTGCGCAGCGTTTCATAAACCGCATCTGCTTTCTTCTTCCCGTAGCTGCGTTCGCCAAGAACGCGGGAGAAACTCGGTGCGTTCCCTGACCAGCATCCAGGCCAGATCCCTGAAAACGGGTGCCACTGCTGGCTTGCCCAGCAGTGCTCGTCGCGTAACGGCAAAGCTTCCCGATACGATGCGGTTGGACCAGCTTCTAGGCGAAGCCATCTACGATGCGCTCTCATTCCAGAATTCTTTAGCTCCGTGATGCAATCGAGCTCCGACTTGAGTGATCACTTTCATGCAAAGAAAATTCGCCCCCCGAGCGGTCGATCGCGGCGAGCAACCTTGCGTTATGCCGTACATGAACGCACCGGCAAACATATCCCCAGCCCCAGTTAAGTCCTTTGGCTGACAGGTACACGCTTTTTCGTGGAACTCTTCGCCTTGATATCGCACGTAAGCTCCATTCGCTCCATCGGTCAGAACACAGTTGGGCACAATATCCTTCAACATCGCGAATGCATCGACTGTGCTTTCAGTTCCAGTGATCGACATTGATTCGGGGCCATTGCAAAAGAGCAGGTCTGCGGACTCAAGTGCTTCTCGTAACGCATCGCCAAATACAGCTGGCACAAAAGCGTCTGAGCAGGTAATTGCAATTTTAGTTCCTGCAGCCTTGGCGACTCGGATTGCTTCGCGTATTGCATGTTGTCCAGTCGCAGGATTCGCAAATACGTAGCCTTCGATAAAGAGCCATTCGGAGTTCTCGATCCTGCGTGCCTCAATGTGTTCGGCAGCTAGCTGGCTTGAAACCGCCAAACACGTACGCATTGTTCGCTCCGCATCGGGCGTAATGATCGCGACGCACGTGCCCGTAGTTTCGCCCATCAGGACTGGGTTGCCGATGTCGATCTGCAATTGCGAAAACTCTTCGGCATAGTGCAGACCATAGCGATCATCCCCGACACAGCCAATGAACGCTCCGTTTCCGCCCAATTGCGAGATCGCGATAATCGAATTCGCAACCGAACCGCCGCTAGCAAGCTTTGGCTTATGGTGCGAAGATTCAAATCGTTTGAGCAGCTCAAGTTGCTCTGCGTGCTCGACCAGTCGCATTGTACCGCGTTCAAAACCTAGCCCTTCGAACTCCGTTTCATCGACGTCAACAAAGATGTCTACAATCGCATTGCCAAGTCCACAGACGTCAAATTCACGTTTCATCGAAATCCAAAGCTTTTTGAAGGTTAAGTTATGATTTGCAAAGTTCTAAATCACTGCTAATCGTGGTTGAAAAACGCATTTCCGCAACCCCCGGCGTCGTGTTTTATCTTAGAGTTCCAGTAGAACCTCGCCTTTACACGCAGTCAGCTTGTTAGCAGCTCGTACATGCTTCGGGTCAGATTGTGCTGGTCTCAATTCGCCAAATGGCGCTATTGCCGCTGAGTCTGCAGATTGGGCGATTTATTTGTTCATCAACGCATGTTATGATGTTAACCGGTGACTCGGGGCGTAGGCATCGCCTTTACCTGCGAGTTCCATCGGTCGTAGGCAAAACTGGAAGGAAATCGATGGTTCGAGCGAATTGCGCAGTGGTATTGAAGGCATTTCCTTTGTTGTCAGTCGATTTGATGCAAGGACAGATGTGGATTGAAAGTTGATAAACTGACGGTCGATCAGCAGAGGCAATTGCATGATCTGGGCTGGGAATTTGAAGATGCGTGGCTGTCAGGAACGCGTCCAAAACTGGAAGATTGGGTGCGGCGAGTTGACTCGGGCAGCCAAGCGGCTCTTTTTGAAGAATTGCTGTCAGTCGAAGTTGAATTGCTGAGTCAGAACAATCGCAACTCAGCAGTAACAAAACACCTCCGCGCAAACCTGGAAGCGACATGGCATGGTTCTAAACCCCCAGTACTCGTCGACTCTTATGTAGCGAGGTTTCCAGAAAGGGCAGACGTCGTACGTAACGTATTCGCGCGCATGACGGACCAAGCATCTATCCCGGAGCCGGCGACGACTTCGGATGCAAACAATTTATCGTCGGCGAACTTCCGATATCATTTTATCGAAGAGATCGCTCGGGGCGGAGCAGGGGTGGTCTGGCGTGTACTTGACCGCCATTTGCAACGCGAAGCGGCCGTTAAGGTCCTGCTTGATAGCCAAGATAACGCAGAAATGCGCCAGCGGCTCGAACGCGAGGCTCGGATTTGCGGCTGTCTACAGCACCCGAGCATTGTGCCTATCCACGAACTTCATTACTTCGACGACGGTCGCCCCTTCGTCAGTATGAAGCTGGTGCAAGGGGAGACTCTGTCAACGCTGCTGAAAAAAAATCCGTGTATCTCGCTTGCGGACGCGGCGAAGATCTTTGGTGAAACTTGCGAAGCGATCGCATTTGCGCACGAGCAAGGAATAATCCATCGCGACCTCAAACCCAACAACATCATGGTTGGGAGGTTTGGCGAGGTGCAAGTGATGGACTGGGGGCTTGGCAGGCAGCTACGGTCGAACGCCAGCGAAGATTCCAAGTCTTCTATTCTCGAATTACCTCAACCGCATGAGCGGACTAATTTCGGTTCGGTATTCGGTACTTTGGCTTATATGGCTCCAGAGCAAGCTCGCGGGGAAGTCGATGCGGTTGATGAACGAAGCGATGTCTTTTCGTTGGGTGCAATACTTTGCAAGATCTTGACGGGTGAACCGCCGTACGTCGCATCGTCGCCAGAGAAGCTGTTACAAATGGCCAAACAGGCTGATTTAACCGATTGCAATGCGAGGCTCTCGCAGGTTCGTGGTAACGCTAAACTAGTCAAACTTGCTCGCGAATGTATAGCTGAGTTTCCTGCCGATCGGCCTCAAAACGCACGCGAAATCGCAAATCGCGTCGATCAAATTCTGAAACCTAAATATCGACCAAGACTCGCAAAATGCGCCAAGGCCTTTGTCGCTTTATTAGTGATCGGACACATTGTGAACCTCGGACTCCTGTACTTCTATAAGATAAGGTCGGCCGAACTTGAAAAGCCTGCGGTAGACTTTGAACATTTGCAGGACCCGCAATCAAACTCTAAAGTCACCCTGGCTGTCTTGGAAGTAAAGCGTTTGAGAGAGTCAAAACGGTTTGACGCTGCGCTTAAAATAGTCGACGACTTGTCGAGAGAGTCGCCTGATATTGAACTGGAGATTGCAAAAAGCGAAATACTCTTAGAGATGGGCAAAGCTCGCGAGGGTGCCGAAAATTTATCCGCTGCCATAAAGCGCTACCCTCCACATGCGGCCGCATACTATGCGCTGTTCAATTGTTTACAGACTGTTCGTGATTTTGCCGAGCTCGAACGTATAACTACTGAGCTTGTTGAACGGTTTCCAAACGATGCACAAAACAACAAGTTGCACATGCATGCGATTTTGCACGCTGGGAAACTTTCGGATGCCAAAGTGCACTATCATGACATCCTCGAAGCGAATCCAGGAAATTCTTATTTGCGCAACGATGTAGCACGCAACCTTTTTCGCTGCGGTGAACTTGACGAAGCCGAATTTTATAGCGCGGAAGGGTTTTCGATTGACCCATGGCGTGCCGACCTCGCGTTTCTAATCGGCGAAATAGCGCTCGAACAAGGCAGATACAATGACGCCGTTAAGCACCTGGAATTAGCCATTTCTTTAAACCACGATGGAATCTTGGACAGCACCGTGGTTTACCAACTGCTAGCAAAATGTAACGATTTTAAGGCGATTGAAGATCAGTTAGAAAGCCTGCTGAATGATCCTGAAAGATTGAATGCTCTACCGGATTTATATCCGGTTCTCTTGAGCTGCATCAACAACGGCAATCGTCAAGAAGCAATCCGGATTTTTAACATGTCCATGGAGCGGAGCTCGATATTCCAGTGGTCGATACAGCAGTACGGGCGTACCTTGGCTCATATTGGCGACGAACTCGCAGTCCTCGACATCGAAGCGAAAGAACGTGATGATCTCGCATCGATTGGCGCATCGATCCTCTTTGCCGCTATTGACGGGATTGTCCAGTGGGATGGTCGCGATCTAAACAGCAGAAACCGAGCACTCCGAATATTCGATTCGTTGGAAAATTCAAAGAAACTCGAGCCCCTGCGTGCGCTCCGGCACGATCCTAACATTCCGGAAGCAAATCGCTTGCGGCTGAGCGAGGCTTACACGAAAGTTTATCTAGCGCGCACGGCACTGCTGCAGCTCGAATTCTAAGCCGCTGTGAACTCCAAAGTACTTCTTGCTAGCGACGTTTTTTGGGTAAACCCTTGCTTAAGAATTACACAAGCAAATTTACACAGTGTCTTTCGCAGCAAGCCTGACTAAGATTGATGGGTACGCTTGCCGTGAACAATCTTACCGAAGATGAAACTCTCCTACGTTTATGTTTACTTGTTTTCGAAAACTGAATTTGTTTCTTTGCTGTATTTTCATGTTCAGTTACGCTGCCAACTGGACGGAAGCGGCTGAGAGACTTCGGTACCAGGGGCAGTGGCGAAGCCAATCAACGGGACATACGGGCGCGGTTCGCGCTCGATTGACGCCGCAGCCTGACGGTTCGTACTTCGCGGTGTTTGCCGGACGATTTGCCAAGGTCATCCCATTCATATATCGCGCTGAATTGCAACCGGTTGGGAGCGATCGATATGTTTCAACAAAACAACTTGGGCCGCTCCTGGGCGAATATCGCATGTACGCGACGATCAACAGCGGCGTCTTCAACGCTCGATTCCAGGCAGCCGGTGACAATGGCACATTCTCGATGATGCGTCGACGTTAGCGACAACGATTCGCCGATTGCTCAGCCAATCCAACGTGCTACGACTGAATGGATTTCTTCACCCTCAATCGATTCGTGAGCGTCCAGCAAGTCTGCAATTTCGCTGATCGCTTGCCAACATCGGTCGTCGCTCAAAAACTGGAATTATCGCGAGCATGCACTTTCCAGAAGCCTCAAGCGTTTCAGTTCGTCAGGCACGATTGTGGCCGCGACGCGATCAGCCCGTTCCCAGTCATCCTGCCACTGCGCGACGGTCGCTGGATGGAGCGGTTCACCGGTGTAAACCATTTCAGCCGCTGGACCGGCCAGCAGCGTAAGGACTTCATTGCGTATTTGGGTTTGAGCCGTGCTGCCTTTCTCTTGCCACGCGACACTGATCGAGCCGGCTTGGTCGGGCCGGTCAAGCCAATCGCGTTCGATCGTAGCGAACAACACGCGTCCGCCCAAGAGCACAGCGATTACGGCATGACCGGCTTCGTGGTAGGCTGATTCTGGGTTCAAGATTGACTCAACTGGCTGCCGAGAGCGTTTAAAATTTTGGAGCCAAGAAGTTTACTTGATCGGCGTTCTCACCGTTAGTCGGCGTATTGAGCCAAATAGTTCTTCAGCTTGAATTTGCTCATCGTTGAATCGCTCGTCATGTAACGGATCTTTCCAAAGATCTCTCGTTCTGGTCCCCAAGCTCGATCATAACGCCCCAACACCCAGAAGATCCCGCTGTAAGAATTCGGGTCGCGACCATCCAGCGCGTATTTGTTATTCAGCTCGATCATGTAAGCCAGCGCTGTTTTCGGATCGGCCGTCCAGTGAAGAATCTTCTTTCCCCACAGCATCCTCAAATAGTTGTGAATACGGCCTTCGCGGCGCAGTTCGTTCTGCGCTGCATTCCACAGCGGGTCATGCGTTTCTGCTTGATCTAATTCTTCGAGCGTGTAGATAAACTCTCGCTTATCAGACGCATGTTCGGCCAAAGTTGTTTTCGCCCAATCTGGTAGCGAATCGTAGCGATCGTAATCCCGTTCCCGCGAAGTCATGTTGTAGCCGACTTCACGCCATGTGATCAGTTCGTCCAAGAACGCTTCGACGTGTGGTGCCGCTCCCCAGTAGCCCGCCCGAGACCCATTCGGCTTTTGTAGCTTATCAATATTCCAATCACAAGACTTCATCACCGCATTGAAGACATCGTGCGAAGATACAAAGCCGAAATGTAAGTGTGGACTTAAACGGCTTGCACCTTGAAGGTCCGGGACGTTACGATCCTCGGAATACCTCTCTAGTTTGTTGCTAACAAACTTCTTCAAAATTTGCTGACCAGTCCGTGCGCCTCCTTGAGAGTCAACAGGCTCAATGGAATGGTCAATTCGGAAGCGGTCAAAATTCGCCGTGCCTGATTTGAAGTCTTGCAGATTCGCTCGAGGCCATCGCTTTGTAATTTTCGCGCTGAGCTCAACCGGCGCAACAAGTTCCGCCTTGGCCAGTGGGTCTTCTTTCGGAAAGTGCTCGTAGTGGTTTGGAAACTCTTTCTGCATATATCGCCGAAACGAATGAGCAAGCGGGAATGTCCGATCAGCCGTGCGAAGCGGGATCAGCCCGTTCGAATCAACCAACTGTACGTTGACGTTCCATTTGCTAACGATCCGCTCGTAAAGCACCGGGTAGAAGAAGCAAGGATAGTCGTCGGTTACTAGCAGGCACGCCTCTTTGCTGCACGTTTCCAAGAACTCGTGCCCCGAATGTTCTGTCGTTTCAAGAAATGGATAGTAAGTAACGGGAGCGTCGGCAAAATCCTGCTCGTTGTCGATCATGCCATCGATAACAAAGCGATGAAAGCGATCGCAGGCCCATTTGTAACCAGTTCTGAGAGCTTCAATAACAATCAACGGTTTGCCAAGCTCCTCGGCCCACCATCGCGCATGTTGTAACGAAAAGTTGTACCTGCGACGGCGAAACGCATTCATCCAGTACAGTACGTACTTGGCATCTGGACGCACATCGACCGTCGTCAGCTCGCGAACTCGAATAGCAGGAATATTATAGGACTCGGTCGGCATAGTCAAAAGTTATCGATTGAGAGTTCGGCGATAGAATCAGCGTTGACGAGATGGTTATTTCTTTGCCATGAGTTTGACCGAACCTAAACCGCCGTCAACATTCAAGACTTGCCCAGTGATCCACCGGCTTTGATCGCTGATCAAGAACTCGATGGCAGCGGCAATGTCGTCGGGAGTACCTAACCTTCCGAGCGGGTGCAGCGCGACCGAAGACTCGACCGCTTTTGAGTTCGACATGATTTTGGCCGACATGTTCGAATCAAAAAGGCCTGGGGCGACGGCGTTTATTCGTACGGGGCGACCTGCGTAAGTTGCCGCAGCGGCGCGAACCAGACCTTCCACCGCAGCTTTGCTCGCCGCGATCGCTTCGTGCATCGCGAGCCCCATCGTCGCCGCCGTTGAGCTAACCAGGACAATAGAACCGCCGTCCACCAACCGATTGGCCGTTGCGCGGACTAGACCGAAGGCGGTCGTGACGTTCGCGTTGATCGTCTTCATATAGTCAGCGTGCGAAGTCAGGTGAGCCGGCTTCAGAAGAATCGATCCAGCCAGATTGACTGCGGCGGTCGGTTCGCCCAGTGCGTCGATTGCGTATTCGACCGCCGTTCGTAGTTGTTCCCAATCGCTGGCATCTGCAATGGCGTACCCCCAGCCGTAGGTGTCGGCCACTTTCTGCAAGCTTTCGGCTGTCCGGCCGATCAAGAATGCCTCACCGCCCGCCTCGTCGATCCGTGCGCTGAGCGCAGTACCGACGCTTCCGCCTCCACCAACGATTATTACTTTCATCTGCAGCCAGGTTTGTTTGTGACGTTAACTTCAAGGTGTAGCAAACCACTAGATAGCTATAGCAATATGGCAAGCTCCTTGGCGTTTCGTCGGAAGCCGCCAAAAGCTGTCAAAACTGAAAAATCAGATTAATTTTGCAAGCTTTCGACCGAGACCCAAGTTGGACAGTTAGTTTTTGAAACGAGGGCGGCTGCTCAAAAACTGTGCACGCTTTTGGCTGCTATCTTTTTAACCTGCCGTGCACAGATTTGAGGCATAGCTAGCATGATTGACGTAAAGCTAGAATTAGTAAGGACTTGCGACGCTAGCATTGTCTGCCTTGCGAATATGACGGCAAAACCTGACACGAAAAACGAGGAGCGGCTTGGTTGGCTCACCCTCGCGTGTCGTAACGCTTTCGACTCCCGCAAGGACAGACTGGTATTCGCAATGGAATATTCGAATCAAAATCACTTCGGCCAACAACCGGCTCCGCAATCGAATCAGCCTAATCATATGGGCCACGGCTCCAGCAACATGACGCAGCCTGGAATGTCAGCTCAGCAGCCGGAAAGCAATTCGGCGATGCAGACCGCAGTTCATGCTGGCGGTCCTGCGGATGCTCAGGCCACAGCGCCAACCAAGGCCCCTAAGAAGCTCGACCCAGCGGCCGAAAAGATAGCTAACGAAATGCGCGTCTTCGATCGCTTGGCTACCGAGCTCCGCGAACAGTTGAACTTGCAAGCGACTTTCGATGATCGCTGCAACCAAGTGAACCATCATGCAACAGAACTGTTTGGTGTCGCTCCGACCTGGGCGGCCTTCTATCGCGAAATCTTAGGTTGTGACGGTGTGCTGCGAACGATGTTTCCGGACGCGGCGTCCCGCGAACGTTACGAGCAGACCGCTCAGTATGAGCAGGTCCTAGAGATGCTGACCGCTTTGCGTTCCCGCGACTTGCCAGAAAACGACCCAACCGAATCGCAGCGCATGGTTACGATCCGCATGCCAAAATCTTTGTACGACGTCATCTGTGCGGAAGCCAATGGTCTTGGAATCAGCGTCAACAAGCTGTGCATTTCGCGAATCACTCAACGACTCGACAAGGCAGTAGTGCCGAAGACTGTCAAGAAGCGTCGCGGCCGTCGTCCAGGTTCGGCTGGCGAACTGCGATCCGTCTAGGTTTGCTGACTGGTGATGCACGTGTGAGGCCGGAGTCTTTGTGCTATGCTTGTCGCTGCGAAGAGGAGCATGCAATCGCTGCGCAGAAATGCGGAGAGGAAAGTCCGGGCTCCACAGAGTAGAGCGGTCGCTAACGCCGACCAGCCGTGAGGCTAGGGAAAGTGCCACAGAAAAGATACCGCCTGGCTCGCGCAAGCAAGTTAGGTAAGGGTGAAATGGTAGGGTAAGAGCCTACCAGAACCGGGGGTGACTCCGGTTGCTAGGTAAACCCCGCTCGGAGCAAGATCCAACAGAAAGCCATTGCGGCTGGCTCACGCCGGTCGCGATTCAAGTCGACTCGGCTTGACGCTGCTTTCGGGTAGATCGCTTGAGCCGGCCAGCAATGGTCGGCCTAGATAAATGATTGCACCTCTGCGGCTCAAGCTGCAGTTGTAACAGAACCCGGCTTATCGCTCCCCTTCGCTTTTTTTGTAGCAGAAAAACGCAATCGCATCGTAGCTGGCTTCGCCTAGAAGCCGGTCAAGCGCATAGTAGCTGGCTTCGCCTAGAAGCCGGGGACGAAGTGGAGAGCTTCGCCGTTTCGCCACGAGCACCTCCAGCCACATCAGCAGTGGCACCCTTTTTTAGAATCGCGGAGCGATGGCATATTCTAGCCTGGGGTGGAGCGAAACGAGCTATAGCGAGTTTACGCGGAACCCCAGGTTTCACGCCACAATAGTTCCTGAGTCGCGGAGCGACGGCATTAGAGGCTTATCGACAAAAGCGAACTACCGTCGCTCCGCGACTCGAAGGCGTTTATGGCCTGCAGTCCTATGACTCACTTCACAGGCTTCAATATACCATTGCTCCGCAATCCTTCCGTTGGGGAGCTTTACCGTTACGCTACGAGCACTGCTGGACAAGTCAGCAGAGGCACCCGTATCAGGAACCTGGCCGGGAACTATCTCAGGAAAACCAACCGAACTTCGCGCGCGTTCTGGCGAACGCAGCTACGGGAAGAGAGGAAGCGCTACTACGGGAAGAGGCGAAACGGCCCCTCAACAGACCTCCGTAACGCAATATCGCAAGATTTACATATTGCAAGCTTTACATATTTACACATGCAATCAACGGCTCAAAATCCAAAGGAAAACGATATAATTCGAGCTAATTCACTCGACGGCAAAGAAAACTTCGAGCGCCCCCGCGCCCTTTGCTAGATCGTAGACTTGCATAGCAAGCCCCATACTTGTCACACCAGTCGGATCGACGACGACGGGCATATCTGGCCGAATTTTTATCACTGCGGCTAACTTGTTGCCGATCTCACTCGGTCCGGAAATCGCATTGCTATTAAACGTATACGTCGCCGCAGGACTCGCCGGATCCTGATCGATCGTAATCACAATCTCCTCCGACTGCTCTGTCAAATCATCCAAGATATCGTCGATCGAACCCGACTGCTGGACGACTGCTGGTGGTGGTTCGGAAATGCCCGTCGGCATCGACCGCTCGACAATTTCAAAGCTTGCCGTTGCTAAGAAGAAAATCAGCAACAAGAACACGACATCGATCATCGGCGTCATCGCCAATTCAAGCTCGGTTCGACCTCGCAACTTACTCGTCAAATTCTTCATGGCTACTTGCCCTCCTTGTCATCGTACACCGCAAAGACCACGTCGGTCACTT
The DNA here is from genome assembly GCF_056494165.1 of Njordella aestuarii. Lineage (NCBI taxonomy): Bacteria > Pseudomonadati > Planctomycetota > Planctomycetia > Pirellulales > Pirellulaceae > Njordella > Njordella aestuarii. Next base: position 2,192,268 of record NZ_CM151397.1, on the reverse strand, counting down.
GCGCTATGGCACATGCTTTCAACACCGGAGACACACGAGCGTACGGTGATAGTTTACCACAACGAACGCGAACCTGCAGCTTGCCTGCCACCTCGGCGGCGCGTGTCGCGAGCAAACGGCTGAGCTCTTCTACCTTCACTTGGGCCGCGCCCAACTGTACCGTACCGTCATCCAAGATATTGACCGTCGCACTGTGCTCGCCCGCTGCGATATTTGCATCGATCGCATTGGCCGCCGCCGGCAGGTCCAGCTTGACATTGTTCTCCTGCTTGGACAAATGACTACTGACCAGGAAGAAAATGATCAGCAAAAACGTGACGTCGATCATCGGCGTCATGTTGATCGCGACTCGTGTCCTTCGCATTGTTGCAGTCGGGTTTCGCATTCAACGTCACATTCAGTCGGAAACGGTTTCGCAAAGATCCACTGGCAGAAACTAAGTGCTGCTTCGCGGAGGATTTCCGGGCGCAGGGGCAGTCGCGACCGGTCGCCCTACGGCTGAACTCTGCATGCGTCGGCGGATCGGCTGGAAGACTTGTTGCGCCGCGTATATCGTCTCGGCAATCAACTGATCTACTCGATTTCGCAAGATCGCAAACGCACCCAAGGAAGGGATTGCAATCAACAGGCCAGCGACCGTGGTCACCAGCGCGGAATAGATCCCTTGAGCCAAATCGGCGGCCCCCGCTGTACCTTGCGACGCGGCGACTTGACGGAACGCCACAATCATCCCGCTAACAGTGCCCAATAGCCCTAGCATCGGAGCGATATTGCCCAAGACAGACAAGTACTCGATTTTGCGATAGAGCCTTGCAGCTTGTTCGGCGGTCGATTCCTCCATCGCTTTTTCGACTGACGTCCAGCCGAATTCAACTTCGGAAATACCGCTCGCGACTACGTAAGAAAGTGGCGAAGGTCGCTGGCGGCAAAGCTGATCGGCGTCTTTCAAACGTCCTTGTGCTAGCAATTGCCGAACCTGCTCTAGGTACTCTTCCGGAATGATGTCTTTCCGCCGCAAAGCAAGCGACTGGTCGATAATCAGATAGCCGGCCAGCAAGGAAAGCCCGATCAGCAGTACCATAATGGAGATGCCAAGAAAACCGCCGCTGAAGATAATCTGCATGAACGATTCGCTGCCCGCGTCTTGTGCAAGCATAAAAATAGAAGTGAATTCGATCACGCGTCAGTCCTTGAGGAATCAGTTCGTCGGTCAACCCTTGCCCGGTTGAATTCTATCGCTTCGCTGCAAATTAAAGTAGATAGCATTCAGCCGCAATAAGGTCGAGAGCTTGAAACGCATCGCAACTCGTCAAACGCTTCGTAGCTGGCTTCGCCTAGAAGCCGGGGATGTAGTGGGGAGCTTTGCCGTTACGCCACGAGCACTGCTGGACAAGCCAGCAGTGGCACCCGTTTTCAGGAATCGCACCTAGGTTCAGAAAGCCCATCTAGGTTCGAACGTGTTTCGTTATTGAATCGCGGAGCGATGGCATATTCTAGCCTGGGGTGGAGCGAAACGAGCCGAAGGCGAGTTTACGCGGAACCCCAGGTATGGTTGTAGTGGGGAGCTTTGCCGTTACGCCACGAGCACTGCTGGACAAGCCAGCAGTGGCACCCGTTTTCAGGAAATTGACCTGGAAACGTTTCAGGAATGGCACCGAACTCCCCCCGCGTTCTAGGCGAACGCAGCTACGGAAGAATTTCCAACGACGGGAGGACCACGCGGCTATAAAAAAATCCCACTGACGCAATGTCAATTTGCGTAGCTTGGGCGAGATATCGCGATTGAATCAATTGTTTGCATCGTACCAGTAGTAATGCGTCGATAGTTGCTTTGTGCCATCTCTTTTCTCGGCGCTGTACGTTTGCTTTCTTTCCGCCTAAAGGATCTTTGATTCCATGAAATGGACTTACACTCGATTCACTGGAATGTTTGTGGTCGCTGCACTTTGTTCGACGTTTGGTTACATGCAAGCGGCCTCACCGACGCAGATCATCGTCCCTGGAACCGGCGTTCAGCTAATGCAAGTGGGCGACGATTTCGAAGACGAAAACTGGGCATTCATTCCCAATGGGCTCAAGAGCAGCGAAGAGATCGACAAACAGCAGCGACTGCCGCTGGGAAAGAGCAACAATGGACGCTGGTACGAAGGCGCCAAACGTGGCTATCCCGATATTGCTAAACGCGTACCTACGCCCGAGGGCGGCTTGGTTGGCAGCACCGGCGCTATGCTTCTACAATCGCGACTAACAGGCGTTCCGGGCCGCATCAGCAATGAAGTGCAACAAGATGACTTTATTGCCAACGTACAATACGCTATGGGCGGTCCGATTCCCGTTTCCCAATGCCCGAGCTTCGTGACCCGCGTCTACATGCCCCCTTTGAACGAATGGGAAAGCCGCCAAGGGCCTCACTTCGCATTTCGATCCGCGATTGAAACGACGGAGATGAAAAAAGGGAAGTTCTTCTTCTCAGGCTCTAACGAAGAGAACGAAATTTATTGGCCGGGTCTGTTCGTACTGATGGAGATGCGTAAAAACGCCGAAGGCAAGATGGAACGACACGCCTTTTTCCGAGTGCGAGCAAACCAAAACGGTGGCGACTTCCGCGGACCCGACATTCCCGTGATGGGCTGGTGGACGCTCGGCTTGTCGTACTCTGCCGACGGCGTCGTGCATTATTTTGCCAAGCCTGGCGTCGAAGATATCACGCGGGAAGACTATATCGCGTCCGCTTTGCCGTACGGCTACCGTTGCGAGCGCGTGCGAACATTCTTCTACAACACAATCAACCGCGAAGATGGCAAGACGTGGAGCACTCCGTTTATCGTCGACGACCCCAAAGCCTACGTGCAATACGCCGCTCGCACCGCTCGTCGATAGCCTGAAAGCGCAAACGAGCCGTTCTTGATGCGGCCCCGACAACTAAAAAAACATCCGACAGGGGAGCAAGCCGATGACTACGAATTGCTCCCCTGTCGTTTTTTCAGCAGCGACTCTTTCTCATACAACGTCAATTGTTCAGGCCATCACGCAATTCGGCCAATCTCTGGCACAACTTCGCTTCAACTCTAACGTCGGGACCGGAAACCTTCGCCGATGACTTTCGAAAGTGAATTAGCCTAGAATCACGTTTGCAAAATAGCTAGCAATTACCACATGCGTGTGGTCTAATGCCGGCCAATTAATTTTCAACGGTAGAACTTCGACGCCCTTTTTTCTTTCTTGAAAATGCACCACGAACTTATTCTTAGTCATCGGCCGACTTCCCGCTCCAAATCGCTTGCGGGATTGCTGGTCGGCTTCACGATCGCAGCCCTCTCTACGGGTTGCAAACCAGAGTCTGCAGCACAAGTTGCACCCGCAGCTCCGGCGGTATCAGCCATCGTTGCTATTGAACAAGAAGTTACCGACTACGACGAATTCGTTGGGCGGACTGAAGCGACCGAGACGGTTGAAGTTCGCTCGCGGGTGTCGGGCTTTATCCAATCGGTTGAGTTTACCGATGGCGATCGCGTGAACGCCGGCGATCTGCTCTTTCGCATCGAACCAGACGCTTACGAAGCGATTCACCAACAATCGCTGGCCCAGATCGATTTGTGGAAAGCCAAAAAAGGACTCGCCGATTCAAAGCTGAAACGCACCAAAACGCTTTACGATATCAAGGAAGTCTCCGACGAAGAGTATGACGAAACGGTCTCTGCCGTAAAGGAAGCAGACGCGTATATCGTTGCTGCCGAGGCGGACGCTATCCGAACGGCATTAGACGTAAAATACACGCAGGTAGCTGCCGAAATCAGCGGTCGAATTGACCGAGCTTATGTGACGCCAGGCAATATGGTTACGGGAGGTCTTGGTTCTGGCACTCTGCTGACTCGCATCGTCAAGAATTCGCCGATTTATGCGTATGTCGATATCGACGAGCGCTCATTGCTTCGCTACCTGCGTCGCTCGAACTCGAACAAATCGTTGGACCGTGAGAAATCGACGAGCCTGCGAGATCTAAACATTCCGTGCTTCCTGCAGTTGGGTGACGAGACCGATTTCCCACACGAAGGGAAGCTCGACTTCGTTGAGAACCGAGTCGACGCGGCGACTGGTACGATTCGCATTCGCGCTGTCTTTGGCAATGACGATAACCTGCTCACCGGTGGTCTATTCGTTCGGTTACGAGTCCCCGTGTCAGAAACGTACACTGCGATCAAGGTGCCCGAGCAATGTATCGCTACCGATCAAGGTGCCAAGTATGTCTATGTCGTGGACGGTGACAACGTCGCTCAGCGGCGCAACATCCAGTTGGGCAGCTTACGCGACGGATGGCGCATCATCAAATCGGGAGTCGTTGCGGGTGATAAAGTTGTCTACCGTGGCTTGCAAAGAGTGCGTCCTAGAAAACCCGTTCAAGCAGAAATCGAAAGCGTTCCAAGTCCGCCGGTAAATCAAACCACTGCGATTCCTGCTAACGCTGCAACTCAGGATGCGAGCGAAATGCCCGCCGACGAACCGCAGTCCGATGGAAATGCGGCGACCGACAACTCTGCGACCGAGAAGTAAGAAAGGGACAGCATGCTTTCACGCTTCTTTATCGATCGACCGATCTTCGCCGGAGTGATCTCGTTTGTCATCACAATGGTTGGAGCGATCTTTGTTTGGACATTGCCAATCGCTCAGTATCCAGAAATCGCTCCGCCAACGGTGCAAGTATCGTGCTTGTACCCAGGAGCTAGTAGCGAAGTCGTCGCGGAAACTGTCGCTGCGCCGATTGAGCAACAAGTCACTGGCGTTGAGGATATGCTCTACATGTCTTCTCAGTCGACCAACGACGGGGGCTACAACCTGACGGTGACGTTTGACGTCGGCACCGATTTGAATATGGCGCAGGTTCTGGTCCAAAACCGAGTGAATCTTGCCGTCCCGTCCTTGCCAAGTGAAGTCAAAAACACTGGCGTCAGCGTTAAAAAGAAGTCGGCGAGTATTCTTTTGGTCGTCAACGTCGTGTCACCCAAAGGCACTCGCGACCAGTTGTACTTGAGCAACTATGCGACCATCCGCTTGCGCGACGAACTAGCAAGAATTCCTGGCGTAGGCGACGTCGGGCTCTTGGGACAGCTTGACTATAGTATGCGATGCTGGCTAGATCCCGAGCGGCTCGCGGCGTTGAACATGACTGCGCCGGATGTGTTGCAGGCGCTGCGGGAACAGAACGTTCAAGTCGCTGCGGGGGCGATTGGTCGTCCGCCCGTTCCTCAAGGCCAAGCGTTCCAGTACACGATGTCGACTCAAGGGCGACTCATGGAGGCCGAAGACTTCGGCGACATCATTGTCAAAACGGGTGCGGACGGGCGGGTCGTACGACTGAAGGACGTTGTCACCGAGCAACGAATGAATGACGCTGGTCGCTTGTTTGGCGGAATCGAACTTGGAGCCAAGAGCGAGAATACGACTTGCATGTTGGACGGCCAACCTTCAGTCGGATTGGGCGTCTATCAGTTGCCAGGCTCGAACGCGTTAGATACTGCGACTCGGGTGCGCGAACGGATGGAAGAGCTCAAACGAAGCTTTCCGGAAGATGTCGACTTCAAGATTGTCTACGACACGACGCCTTTCATTTCGGAATCGATTCACGAAGTCTTCAAAGCTTTGCGCGACGCAATCATCTTGGTCGCGATCGTAGTGCTCGCCTTCTTGCAATCATGGCGAGCGACTTTGATTCCTTTGATCGCGGTCCCCGTAGCCATCATTGGTACCTTTGCCGCTATGGCCGGCCTGGGATTTAGCTTAAACAATTTATCGCTGTTCGGCTTGGTGCTCGCGATTGGCATCGTCGTTGACGATGCGATCGTGGTTGTCGAAGCGGTCGAGCATAACTTGGAGCACGGACTGTCGCCCAAGGAAGCTACCCGGAAAGCGATGGACGAAGTCTCAGGACCGATTATCGCAATTTCCTTGGTGCTGATGTGCGTTTTCATTCCCTGTATTTTCATCACCGGCATCACCGGCCAATTCTTCATGCAGTTTGCGGTGACGATTGCCGTGTCGACTTTCTTTTCAGCAATCAATTCCTTGACGCTAAGTCCTGCACTGTGCGCAATTCTGCTGAAGCCGAAGGCCGAGCAGCGTGATCCGCTCAGCCTCCTGTTGAACGCTTTGTTTGGCTGGTTCTTCAAGCTGTTCAATCAATTTTTCGGCTGGCTTTCGGCAAGCTACGGTAAACTGGTTGGATGGTCACTGCGGATGAGCTTGATGGTCATGTTGTTGTACGCTGGCTTGCTGGCAGCGACTTATTTTGGAATGACCTCGGTGCCGGTCGGTTTTATTCCTGCCCAAGACAAAGGGTATCTGCTGGTTGACGTGCGGTTGCCCGATTCAGCGTCGTTTGAACGCACAGAGGAGGTCATGAAGAAGATCGACAACCTTCTGATTGAGATCGGCAACGACGCACATGTCGAGCAGAACGAATCAGCATCGCACGACGCTGCGCACGGGAGCGACCACGAGGGGATTGGCAAGATTCCTGGTGTGGCGCACACGTTGGCCATTACTGGACAATCCTTTATTCAGAACGCGGTCGGCTCCAATTTTGGTTCGTTCTTTGTGATCTTGGACGAATTTCATCATCGATCGGAAGCCGAAGAGGCGTCCAATGCGATCGCCGACAAGATCCGTGCGCTGGTGATGAAAGAAGTCCGCGATGCCTCGGTCGCTGTTTTCGGCCCTCCGCCAGTCGATGGTTTGGGCAGCGGCGGCGGCTTTAAGCTCATGGTTCGCGACGTCGGCGCCTTAGGCTTTAACAACTTGGAGCAATCCGCCGATGGCCTGGCGCAAGCGGGCAACGCTTCTCCGGGCTTGGTAGGCTTGTTCAATGGCTTCCGTGCAAACGCGCCGCAGATGTATGTCGACATCGATCGTACGAAGTGCAAGTCGTTGGGAATCTCGCTTCAAGACGTCTTCTCAACGCTGCAGCTTTACTTGGGCGGCGTCTACGCGAACGATTTCAACCAGTTTGGTAGAACTTGGCAAGTCAACTTGCAAGCTGACCCGATGTTTCGCGTCAGTCCGGAGCAGGTAAGCCAATTCCGAGTCCGCACGCTTGCCGGCGGCATGGTTCCGCTCGGCACCGTTTCGACGATCCGAGAGAGTACCGGACCTGCGATGGTGGTTCGTTACAACGGTGTGACCGCGGCGTCCATCAACGGCGGTTCAGTGCCCGGAATGAGCTCCGGAGCGGTCGTATCAACGATGAATAATCTGGTACGCGACCAACTGCCGCCAGGCGTCGACGCGGAATGGACCGAAATTACTCTCCTACAGATTCGAGCTGGCAATACGGCGTTGATTGTCTTCGCGATTTCGGTGGTGCTCGTTTACCTGGTCCTGGCCGCCCAGTATGAGAGCTTGTTGTTACCATTGGCCGTCATTCTAGTCGTACCGATGTGCTTGCTGAGTTCAGTGATTGGCGTGGCGATGGCAGCGATGGATATCAATATTTTCGTCCAGATCGGCTTTATCGTATTGGTGGGCTTGGCGAGCAAAAATGCAATTTTAATCGTCGAGTTTGCCAAGGAGCTTCGGAAGTCGGGCAAATCGGTGTCCGAAGCAACCGTGGAAGCATGCCGCTTAAGATTGCGGCCGATTTTGATGACCTCAGCGGCATTCATCCTAGGGGTTGTCCCGTTGGCAATTGCCGTGGGAGCGGGAGCGGAAATGCGGCGAGCTTTAGGAATCGCGGTATTTTCCGGGATGCTGGGCGTAACGCTGTTCGGGCTGCTTCTCACCCCGGTCTTTTACTACATCATCGAAAAATGGTCCTCGAGGCAGCCGCGCTGAACTCCGCGCGGCAAATGACGTTCGCGAAAAACGATCTGGACTAACATAGCGGGGGTTTTTTCGATTATCATGGGGGCTATCGGAAACTACCAAACGACTCCCCCTAGTGGGCCGATCGCGTCAATGTTCTCCACCGATGACCATTTAGTACCCCTTAGTTCTGTTTCGTTCAAAAGGATCGTTCGTCATGTTGAATAAGTCTCAAGCCAATCGACGTAAGTTTATGCAGGGGGTTGCCGCAGTAGGCGCTGCCAGCGTCGTGCTCCCATCGGCTCGCCGTGCTTCCGCGTTCCAAGCTTCCAATGACCGACCAATTTTCGCTTGCATCGGCATGCGTAATCAAGGTTGGGTCATCACGTCCAAGACAATCCCTTCTGCCGACTTTGCTGCTCTGGCTGACATCGATTCAAAGATCTTGGCAGCAAACGTCGCCAAGGTTGAAGAGAAGCAGGGCAAGAAACCAGACGCATACAGCGACTATCGCAAAGTACTCGACCGCAAAGACATCAACGCGGTTATGATCGCGACGCCAGACCATTGGCATACCAAGATCGCTATCGAAGCGATGTTGGCTGGCAAAGACGTATATTGCGAAAAGCCTCTAACGCTGACGATTGCTGAAGGCAAGTTGATCGAGAAAGTTGTCAAGGATACGGGCCGAGTGTTCCAAGTCGGTACGATGCAACGTACTGAGATCGACCATTTGTTCCTCAAGGCCATCGCTTTGATCCGTGCAGGACGAATTGGTACCGTTCAAAAGATCACGTGCGGTATCAACGGCATCACTCCATCACCAGAGATTCCAGTGGCACCAGTTCCCGAGGAACTTGATTGGGACACTTGGTTGGGACCAGCTCCTAAAACTGACTACCGCGCACTGCCTGAACTGCGTGTTGGGTACGGCGGGGGAGTTCCTTTGTACAGCAACGGCCATTATTCGTTCCGTGAATGGCACGAGTATGCTGGTGGTAAGCTGACCGATTGGGGCGCTCACCACGTCGATATCGCTTGCTGGGCGTTGGGCGAGAAGAACAACTCACCAAGCAAAGTGACGCCAGTTGAATACAAGATGGGTTGCGAATACAAAGACGGAAATCCAGTTGTCAACGATCGTTACAACGTCGCGACTGACTTCGTCGTTCGCGTTGACTTGCCAAACGATGTCGAGATGAACATTGTCAGTGCAGGTGACAACGGCATCTTGTTCGAAGGTACCAAGGGCCGCTTCTTCGTAAACCGCGGCAAGATCACTGGCGCTCCAGTGGAAGATCTGGCGAACAACCCATTGCCAGAAGGTGCGCTTGAGGAAGTTTACGGCGGACCAATTCCAGCGAACCACAGTGTGAACTTCATTGAGTGCATGAATTCACGCAAACAGCCAGTTTCGGACGTTTGGTCGCATAACCGCATGCTTGAGATCTGCCATCTTTCCAACATTGCGATGCGTCTAGGTCGCGAAGTGAAGTGGGATTCGGCCAAGCGTGAGATCATTGGCGACGACCAAGCGAATTCGTTCTTGTCGCGTGAAAACCGCAAGGGCTTTGAAATCAACATGTAGTCGATCTGAACAAGATCTCGATGTTCAATTCGGCATCTTCGCTCTTGAGATTTGCCGAATTAGTCATCTCTAATTTACAGGCTGGGAATCCATCGTTTGGATTTCCAGCCTGTTTTTTTTCGAGGCGGCTAAAGGCTATCGTAGTTGTCGCTGCTGGCAGGCAGCTTCTTTAGCAGCCCGCACCGCAAACGTTCTTCGTTTGCTCGTTGGCTAATGTAGAAAAAGACAGCAAGCCAAACAAGCGGCAGGAACTGAGTGAGGCCTAGCCACAGGGCGATGCTCGACCGTCCGACGAGTTTGGCGACTCGAATGATCACCAGAGCGCGGTAAAAGGATACCGAGGCCATTATACAGATTATATATGGTACAGCGGACCAGAAATCGCGGACGCTGTTTAGCACCAGTAAAGCAAGCGGCCACGCCCCCAGGTAGGTCAGAATTGCAAACGCAATTTGCTGTTGCCCTTGAATCAGCTGCCGTGTCTGAAGATCACCGAGAGGTGGAGTTGGTGCTTCCGCATTGGAATTCTCAACATTAGGCGGCGTATATGGATTGGAAGTCATAGGATGATTTCTTAGTAGCCGCGGATGCAGTTGAATCTAGACCGTAGCTGCGTTGCTCTTCGGTAGCTGAGTTCGCCTAGAACGCGGGCGAATCTGGGTGCGTAGTCCATTTCGCACCCGGCTTCTTGGCGAAGCCAGCTACGATGCGCTTGTATTCTCTTCCGTAGCTGCGTTCGCCAAGAACGCGGGTGAATCTGGGTGCGTCGTCCATTTCGCCCCCGGCTTCTGGCGTAACCAGCTACGATGCGCTCGAACGATGCGCTCGAACAATACGTTTGGACGGTGAACTACACTTGAATTCCGGCGATGGCAAGCTTGGCTGGGTCAATTTGCCCGTTTTGCATGGCGAGCCAAACGAGGAGCCCCTTCTGAGCGTGCATTCGGTTACCAGCTTGCTCAAAAATGATACTGTTGCAACCGTCGATCACATCGTCTGTGATCTCTTGCCCTCGATGAGCCGGCAGGCAATGGAGAACTTTGGCGTGGGAAGGTGCAAACGACATCGCTTTGGCGTTCAATTGAAAGTCGCAGAAGATCTTCTTCCGTATTTCGGCCTCCGCTTCCTGCCCCATCGATACCCACACGTCGGTATAGATAAAGTCAGCGTCTTTCATCGCTTCCTTTGGATCTTCCGTTTGCAGAAAATCAATCGAACTTCCTTTGGTGATCTCTTCAACAAGCGATTGCTCCATAGCATACTTGTCGGGTCCGTACATCGTAAAATTGACACCAGCTAACGCGCAAGCGTGCAAGACAGACCGAGCAACATTGTTTGCGTCGCCGACAAATACCAAACGTTTGCCCTTGAGCGATGGCGTCAGTTCTTGCATCGTCATCAAATCAGCGATAGCTTGGCAAGGATGTGCCACATCGGTCAAACCGTTAATAACGGTAATGCAATCGTGCGACGCAAGTTCTTGGACCGTCTCGTGAGAGTTTGCACGGCAGACTATCGCGTCGCAGTACTGAGCGACGACGCGCACAAAGTCGGCAACCGACTCACGCTTTTTCCAGCCGACATCGCTCGTCAAATAGATCGCTTGACCGCCAAGCTGTACCATACCCGCTTCAAAGCTGACGCGCGTTCGCAAGCTTGGCTTTTCGAACAGCAGAGCGATCGCCCGGTTTTGCATCAAGCTTGGGCGTTCGCCACGTCTCAACATCGCCTTGAGCGTGTGAGAGATTTGTAGAATCGCTTGAAATTCGGTGGAAGTGACGTCGTGTAACGTATTTAAATGTCGTAGCTTCATTATCAGTTCTCTACAAAAGCAAACTTCTCCGAAGTCTGCCAATATCGCAACAGAACACAAGTCATCGCAGGAGAGGTTAATCCAGCCTGTACGCTCATGTGCGCTCTTGCTTCGGTCATTTTACAGCCTGGGCAGACCAACGTAGGCTGCACAGGAGTGGATGTCCGTCTGAGCTTACCTCATAACGTGACCTTCCAATTTGTCGGATACGATCTCCGTACCGACTCCGGCTGTGGTATAAATTTCTAACAACAATGAATGCCGCAGTTTACCGTCAACAATATGAACCTTCCCTACGCCTCGGTTCAAAGTTGACAGGCACGCTTCGACTTTCGGGATCATCCCGCCCACAATGACTTCATCTTTGATCAACTGTCGCGCTTGAGACGCGGTCATCGAATGAATGACGCTTGACGGGTCGTCTTTATCACGACGTACGCCGTTCACATCGCTAACGAAGATCAATTTTTCTGCGCCCAACGTTTCGGCGACGGCCATAGCGGCCGTATCAGCATTCACGTTGTACTTCTGTCCGTTTTCATCGATGCACATCGACGGAATGACGGGAATTTGTTCGGTATAGCTCAGCGATTCAATTGGCCGACGATCAACACGAGTAACATGCCCCACAAAGCCCAAATCGAGCGGTTCGCCTGTGTTTTCGTCGACGGTCAGTTTCTCGCCAAATAGTACGTTTGTAGTATTGAAGTTCAGGTTAATCGCCCGCCCGCCCAACTTCTCGATTTCGGCGGTTAAGTTTTCGTTAACGCTGCCGGCAAGCGTCTGTTCGACAATCTGCAGAACTTTTTCATCGGTAACGCGGCGACCTTTGACCCATTTCGGTTCGATTTTAGCGGCTTCCATCGCCTTATTAATCGACGGTCCACCACCGTGGACGATTACGGGCCGCATCCCTACCGATTCCATGAAGATGATGTCGAGCAGGATATGGTGCATCGATACGCGGTCGTCCATCATGGAGCCACCAAGCTTGATGACGGTCGTTTTCCCGCGAAATCTCCTGATCCAAGCCATCGCTTCGATGAGTGTGTCGGCTTTGGCGATGGCTTCGTTAACGATCATTTCGTTCCTAGTTTGCGATAGGCCAATAAACGAAAGAACGCTCGGAGGCGACCCGAGCGTCAAATAAAGCTAGATTTGTCACTTAGCCGCACAAATGCGACATTTTTCTGGGGAAAAACATGAGAATTTACCCTTGCCAGCCCTCCCGTGTCAATCCTACGTCCCAACAGCTAGCTTCTTTTGTCTGGGGTCACTGTTGCCTGGTCTTGTCTGTGTGCCACTGCCTGCTTGTCTTATCTGGGTGCCACTGCTGGCCTTCCTAGCAGTGGCACCCAGATCAGTACAGCAAGCCAATTGCTAGTCCACCGCTCGGCCACGGCACTGCTGGACAAGCCAGCTGTGGCATCTAGCCTCAAAGATCAGAATCGAGGTCGCCGAGCTGAGTTCGGAGGCGGCGGAGGATGCGGCTGCGGACTTGACGCACGTATGCCGGCTGGACTTCGAATTCAGCAGCAACCAAGGGCGTGGCGATCTGGTCAATGACGCTCCGCTGAAAGATCGACCATGTTCGCGGTTCAACTTCGCGGCGAACGTGCTCCAAGCCACGGTCGACCAAACGTTTTAACTCGATCGACGACGTTGGCTCGTCATCCGGTACTTCCACAATCTGGTGTAGTTGGACCATCGCCGTGCTGCCACCGACAGGATCGACATGGCGATTCTCGCGACGTAAATAATCTCGGACCTTATTCGATGTAATGGTCCACAGCCAACTTCGGAATGCACCGCTGGTTCGATTCGGTTCGTAAGACGCCAACGATTGTGCCACGGCAGCGAACACTTCCTGAACACAATCCGCAGTTGCATGCGAGTCTAATTTGCAACGATAACACCAATGAGCGACCAATGGCCCGTACAGCTCAACGAGCAATTCCCATGCATCTGCATCACGCTGACGAGCACGAGAGATTAAACTGGCACGAGTCGAAGTAGTAACGGTCATCGGTGCTCGCACGGTGAGGTCACAGGCAAATGTTTCAAAAAAAGTTTAGCTCAATCCAACTTCCGTGTCACGCACCTTTCGTTCTAGAAACTTAGCGGCCAAGCGGGACCAAGTGGCCACGATCCGCTAAAATGACTTTGACAAGGAACCCGATATGACTGTCCAAGACTGCTTGCCGCGTGAGACGCTGAAGAAGTACCTGCACGGTTGGACCGATACTGCTCAGTCGCAAACCATCGGAGCCAATCTGCGAAAGTACGTGTGGTCCGAAGATGCTGTCGCGCGGTTGACGCGTGGCTTTGCATCGAGTACTGCGACGTTACTTCGGAGCGGCACCGAAATACTTCTCCACGATCCAGTCTGGTTGCCACTGATCAGGCTTGCGCGGGAGTCCAGTCAAATCAACCAGTGGCGGTGGTACGCTTTCTTCCGGAATATTGGCCGTGTCGCCTGACTCCAACTGCCACTGATTCATTGCAGCACGCAGCCGAACGACATGCGGCTGAAACTCCGCACGATCGATGAGATTGGTCATCTCGTGAGGATCATTTTGTAAATCAAAGAGTTCTAAGTACTGAAGCTGCGGATAGGCAATGAACTTCCAACGCTCGTCTCGAACCGCTCGTTGTGACCGAACGTAGGGCAGAAAAACTGTCTCTCTGACTTTTTCAGCTTTCGCTTCCCAAATCGGGCGAAGACTCTTGCCGGTCATTCCGCTCGGTGGTTCGATGCCGATCAAATCGCAAAGCGTTGGATATATATCGAACAAACAGGTAAGCGCTTGAGTCGATTCACCTGCGGGAAATCCTGGCCCGTAGGCGATCATCGGAGTTTTCACGCTGTGCTCATAGACTGATTGTTTTCCTAACAGTCCATGGCTTCCGATCGCCAAACCATTGTCGGCCGCAAAGATCACGATGGTGTTATCTAACTCACCTGTTTGCTCTAGCGCAACCATGATCCGAGCGAGTTGATCATCCAGATGCGTGATCATACCATAGTACTCCGCTAGCTGATCGCGAACGACTGCTTCAGTCCTTGGCCAGGCGGCAAGGTCTTCATCGCGTCCGCCCTTCATCGATCCATTGTCGAAAGGCAACTGCGGAAGAAAATTTTCTGGTAGTGGAGGCAGATTCCGGTAGTACATCTCGCGATACTCAGTCGGAGGTTGCCTGGGATCATGAGGCGCTGTGAATGCGACGTAGGCGAAGAACGGCTTTCCTTCCTCGCGACTTTCTAGAAACTCAATCGCAGCATCGGCAAACAACTCGCTTGAGAACTTTCCGCCAACGTGCTCCGCAGTAAAGTTCCCATCGGGAAGAAGATCGTGTATCGGCACTTTTGTATGATCGGACATGCCGCCGAACATGATCGATTTGCCACGCTGAAATGATCGGAGCCACGATGGCTTTCCGTTGTGCCATTTGCCCGTGGCGAAGGTCTGGTAGCCATGCTCTCTCAGTAGCTCTGGCAGCAGTTTTTCTCCAGCAAGTGTCAAGTTATCAATCTTCGTCCAAATCTTGCCACTCATCAGCATCGCGCGGCTCGCCATACATACGGCAGCATTGCTACCTCCGCAAACATAGTTGGATCGGAAGCTGTAGCCTTTTGCTGCCAAGCGATCGAGCGTCGGAGTTTTAATGTGCGAATTCCCATGTGCCGCAATGGTATCGGCTCGCATGTCATCGGCAAACAAGAGCAGCACATTGGGAGCTCCTGCGCATGCAACTTCGCACGAAAAAATCGAAATAGCGACGATAAACACTGTAATTAAGCGAAGCATGGGAGGTTACCGCGTTCTGAGACAGCGAGAGGTCAAGTGGAGGAACTTGACCTTAACATTATCCAAGCGCAGTTTAAAGTAGGCATCGAAATCAGCCATGATGCAGACTCAGTTGTGTTCAGTTGTCGCCAAGCTTTTATCAACCCACCTTTGATTAGGGTTTTTGATGCGTTAAGCCAATTGCTCGAAAAAGGTTCGTTCGTGTTTGAGCGGACGCTTGAAATAGAGTTTCAGGGAACTTGCGAATTAGTTAAAAAACTGTCCTATCTGAAGCTAGTTTCGGTTTCAAGGCTTTGTGCTCGTCGAAGGCCTGGAGGGCCGATACATTCATCTACTTTGGCGGCTATGTACCAGCCTTTCAGGCTTAAGAGAACCTACCATGCTAAGGCAGGCTTTTTAGGTGCAAGAAGATCCCTCAGGCCCGCATCATTTGGCAATCGTCATAACAATATGCTCGCCGATTGCGCGGCCCATTGCTAAACCTGCAGTGTTGTCAAAGTTGTAATGAATGCCGCCGTAAATACGACTCAGCCCGGCTTCCGCGGCAGCTTCGGCAAAGCTTGTAAAGGTACGCCCACCAAGCAAACTTGGATCGACCAGTTGCTGATTCGAAGCCGTGTGCGGATCGACAAAACTTGTAAATGAAACATCGCCTAACAAAGAAGTGAGCACCGCGGCTGCCGCACCGCTAAATGTACTGTGGCCCGACGTGTATGCTGGGAATGGTGGTGTGACCAGCAATGGACTCCAAGCGACATCAGAACCTCCTTCGATACCAGAATTTAGATCCTCGATCGCATCGATCGGGCGCCAGAGATCATAGTGAAGCTTTGACTGCCACGCGGCTATGCCTGCGTCGGCCATCGCGATATTCAATAGCGTCAGAACACGAGCATGTTCAAGTGTCGACAGCGGTTGGCTCATCAGTACATCCGCCGCAATCTGATTCCAGTGCCCCGGCGGTGTTACCGTCCCAGCTCCATCGGCCCAGAACACAGCGATGGCGGACTGCTCGGCCGTGCGTTCGGCACTATCGGCTCCGCCCAGTCGCATTACTTCATCAACGGCTTCCAAATACTCTGCACTGGTGAGCGCCGGAGGCGAATGTGCGGCGAAGTCGATTAAGTTATCGCTGCCAAATGGTGCTACGGTGCCCCAGTGTGGCAACAGAAATGGTTGATACGCAGGCGCTGTCGGTCTCCAATGCCCGGGCTCATCGATTGGGTTGTATTCTAGCGACGCAGCGGAACCGTCGGCGGCTCGCAACGCCAACATTGCATCGGCAACGCTAAAACCAAAATCAATTCCGGCCGTCTTGCTCATACCATCCGGAATAGCCGCAAGAGATTCGGCGAGTGCAGCCTCCCAGAGCTGGCGTTGGCCCGGGCTCGCGTAAAGTGCGGACGAAACGCGGTAGGCTGCCGCTACGGCCGCAGCTTCCGAAGACGCGTCGCTTGGTGCACCTTCAACGGCAACGTAATTTGTATAGTTTCCGTCGATCCCATTCATCGCATCGAACATAGCCGTGTGAATCATCGCCAGATTACGTGCAACAAGCGGTGGCGGAGAGCTAGCGGCGACACCGTCAATAAGTTGCCCTTCGATCGGATTCCATCCTCGTACAACGTTCAGCACCGTAGCGTTCCAATTCGTGATCAGGTCGCCACGGCGGATCTCATGCTGAATGCTCGTCGTGCGGCCTAACGGATCGCGTGCCAGCAGCTCGAATGTGTTGCGGCCTGGAGCAAGTTGAACTTCGATCGCGAAACGACCATCGTCGCTTGATTCGACCGTCGTTAAAATGGAGCGACTGCCGTCTTCGGCATTTGGTACGCTTGCAATCTGTACCGAAACGCCAGGTAGAGTCTGTCCGACGAACTGGACGGTTTCGTTGAGCGTGACGCCATTGCGGTCGACGTCATCGAACTGCGATAGCGAAGCACTCAGCTGCAAAGCTGCGTTAAATTTGTTGAGACCATTGATGACTGACAGAAGGTCGAGCGGCGTGATATAGCCATCGCCGTTGACATCACAAAAGGCCTCGTCGACCGGTTTGACGCTCGGGAGCAACCGTACTCCCTCACGATCGATGAGATCAGCGAGATGCACTAAGTCGGCAGCATCGACTAAGCTTGAATTGTCGATGTCGAGCCGATTGTCTGTGTTTTGCCAGACGCTGCTCAAACACCTCCGCGGTTCAAGCGTCTCAATTTTCAGTTGGCGTCGTATTGCAGGCATCTTTTATGTCGAAGCACGGTTGGCCGCACTACGCGAGTAACGTTATGTCCAATCGCGATGGACATACCGGATTTTTGGCTTGATTGACAATAGCAATGTGAAATGCAGATAGCGATCCCAGTCGTGACGCAAAGCGAGATCGCATTCGGCTGGTTATGATCCTTTCTCGACCGAGGCAAGCTCGGTCGGGTTGCATTTTGCGTGGCCAACTACGTAGTTTGCTTCGACCGCTCAAACATTTCTGCAGTGGTCAGAAGCTAAACATGTGTTGCTGTATGCGGCTAGCTTCGTTTGAAAGACTTTGTAGAGTAAGATCATGGTCAGCAAGTCGCGGAGCGTTTGGCGGCGTTGCCTTAATGCGTGTTTCCAATGGAGTCTACTCGACGATGCGATTACCACCTTTCTTCAAAGATCTGCCCAATGACGCTGTCCGTCGTGTCGTCGACTTGTTGAACCAGCCTCAAATTGTGCAGACAGTCAAAGATGCCGCTCAACAAGTCGGCGCAACGACTGAGTGGGGGACCGCACAATTGCAGGATTCGCTGCAGCAGGCCAAACGCTGGATCGATTCGGTTAGTGGCCGTTGGACAGCTCACGCGCCGTCGGCTACCGCGCCGATCGTGAATGCGACGGGCGAAATTTTCTCGAACAAGTGGTCCTCGCCTGCTCTCACCGACGCCGCCGCAGCCGCCTACTCGCGTGTTTCTGCTGGCTATTCCGACGACAGCTCAATTCGCAGCGAGACTGAAAAGCTGTTGATGGATGCAACGGGCGCTGAATCGGCCTTGGTTGTCCACAATATCGCGACCGCCCTTCAGTGTGCCGCGATTCATCCCGACGCGCGGGACGGATGGGTCATTCCTCGCAGCGCTGCCATGCGTTTGCATGATGGCGGAGATGTTTTTTCGATTTTTCAGCGGTTTGGCAAAACGATCGAAATCGGAGCGGTCAACACCTGCTCTGCGGATGATCTGGCCGGCGGGTTGGCGGAAAGTTCTGGCGAGGCGAAGAAGGCGTTATTTTCGCTTTCGCCGTCGATTTCCGACAACGATGAAGCTGGCCAAGGTGCGATTTGCGAGCTTTTTTTGCAAGAAAGTAAGAAAAGGAATCTGCCGCTTTTGGAGCTTCGTTACGACGGAAGTCTGTGTGACTTGCGAAAAATTGTCGCCACAGCAACTCCGGTCCAGGAGCGGATTAGTGCCGGAGTGGCAGCGGTCGTGCTGCCGGGCGACGCGTTTCTGGGAGGCCCGCGCTGCGGCATCATTGTCGGTAAAGCTTCCTTTGTCGAACCGATGCGCGAAGCCGCGCGGACGTTGGGATTCGCAGCTTCCTCAATAATTAATGCGATTTTATTGGGCAGTCTGCCTCACAATCAAAGCTCGGACGCTTGGGAGAATTCTCCTACCGGAGCGAGTTTTATGGCGAGTATGGCGAACCAAACCCATCGAGCTCAACGGATTGCCGAACAAATCAAAGCGTCACGATTTGTAAAATCGATCGACGTCAGCGAAGTCAGTTGTGCGATTGGTCCGGCTCCATGGACCAATGTTGTTCTGCCTTCTGCGCTGATCACGATCGTTCCGGCCTCGACCTGCGACGAAGTCATGACGCAACTGCGACGAGCTGACCGGTTGGTCGTGCCGAAGATCTCGCACGGAACGGTACAACTCTATATGCGGACGATCGATCCGGCAGACGACAGGAGCGTTGTAAGCGCGTTTGGCGTCAATGAACAGCCGACTGAAGCTGAACAGACCAATTGACGCATTTTCGGTGCTGCTTTAGACTTTCGCCTCAAAAATACGTGGAAAATTTGGTTTCCACGCGGCAGTCATGCAACTCGCCGAATATTTCGTTTTCGTTAATTCTCTCCGTTCATAAAGACTGATTGCACAGGATTCGTTATGGCTAATAAGATGATCTACTACTTCGGCAAAACCAAGACCGACGGAAAGGGCGTCAGCAAGGCGATCCTGGGCGGTAAGGGTGCTAACCTCGCAGACATGACAAGCATTGGTCTGCCTGTGCCTCCAGGTTTCACGATCACGACCGAAGTTTGCGACGCGTACTACAAGAGCGGCCGCAAGATGCCTCCTGGTTTGATGGAAGAAGTCGCAAAGAATGTCAAACTGCTCGAGAAAGAGCTTGGCAAGAAGTTTGGCGACGACAAGAATCCGCTGCTGGTTTCTGTTCGCTCCGGTGCAGCGATGTCGATGCCCGGTATGATGAATACAATTTTGAACTTGGGTTTGAACGACGTTTCAACCGAAGGCTTGGCTAACGCGACCAGCAATCCTCGATTCGCTTACGATGCGTACCGACGTTTGATCAACATGTTCGGCGACGTCGTAATGAACATGCATCACGAATACTTTGAAGAAGCTTTCGACAAGATCAAAGCCAAGTACAAAGTTGTTGAAGACACTGATGTACCTGCCGAAGGACTCAAGGAACTGTGCGTTGCTTACAAGGCCTTGTACAAGAAGCACACCAAGGAAGACTTCCCGCAAGATCCAATGAAGCAATTGGAGAAAGCGGTTGAAGCAGTATTCAAGAGCTGGATGGCTGACAAAGCTGTAAAATACCGCGAAATCGAAGGCATTCGTGGCTTGTTGGGCACTGCTGTTAACTGCCAGTCGATGGTTTACGGCAACATGGGCGATGACTCGGGTACAGGCGTTGCCTTTACTCGTAACCCTAACACAGGCGAGAACAAGTTCTTTGGCGAGTTCCTCGTGAATGCTCAAGGCGAAGACGTTGTTGCTGGCATCCGAACTCCACAACCGACCGAAGAGATGTCGAAGTGGAACAAGGTCGTCTACAAGCAGTTGATGGAAATCAAAGATACGCTTGAGAAGCACTACAAGGACATGCAAGATATAGAGTTCACCATTGAACGCGGTACACTCTACATGTTGCAAACTCGAAACGGTAAGCGAACAGGTGCTGCCGCCGTCAAGCTTGCTTGCGACATGGTGAAGGAAAAGCTGATCGACGAGCGGACCGCGATTTTGCGAGTGCCTGCGAGCGACCTAACACAGCTTTTGCTCCCGAGCTTCAAGCCTGAAGCGTGGGACAAAGCGAAGAAGATCGCTAAGGGTTTGCCAGCTTCGCCAGGCGCGGCTGTGGGAGCGCTTGCGTTCACGCCAGAAGACGCCAAGGCTCGTGCACTGAAGGGTGAAAAGGTTCTCTTGATCCGCAAAGAAACGAGTCCAGAGGACGTTGACGGTATGCACGCTGCCGCTGGTATTCTGACCAGCACCGGCGGTATGACTTCGCACGCGGCCGTGGTTGCTCGCGGTTGGGGACGCTGCTGCGTCGCTGGAGCCAGCGGTGTTAAGATCGATCTGAAAGCTAAAAAGGCTGTGATCGATGGTAAGACCTACGGCGAAAAAGACATCCTGAGCATCAACGGTACGACCGGTGAAGTTGCCGCAGGTTCGGTCGAGACTCAGCCAGCCAGCTTGTCGGGCGATTTCGCTAAACTGATGAAGTGGGCTGATGAATACCGCGTCTTGAAGATCCGAACCAACGCCGATTCGCCTGCGGACAGCATCCGTGCTCGCGAGTTCGGTGCTGAAGGAATCGGACTTTGCCGAACAGAACACATGTTCTTCGGTGGCGATCGCACCAAAGCAATCCGCGAGATGATTCTTGCGTCGACTGAAGAAGCGCGTCGCAAGGCTCTTGCAAAACTGCTGCCGTTCCAACGTGATGACTTCGTCGGCATCTTCACTGCGATGAAGGGACTACCTGTCACCGTTCGTCTGCTTGATCCACCTTTGCATGAGTTTGTACCTCATGATGAAAAGGGGCAAAAGGAAATGGCTGCCGAAATGGGAGTCAAGCCTGCCGATATCAAGGCTCGCGTCGATGCCCTCCACGAGTTTAATCCGATGTTAGGCCATCGCGGTTGCCGACTGTGCATTACCTATCCAGAAATTCTGGAGATGCAAGTTCGCGCTATCGTCGAAGCTGCGATCGTCTGCAAGGGCAAGAAGATCGACGCAATTCCTGAAATCATGATTCCGCTCGTTGGAAGCGAATCGGAATTGAAGATCTTGCGAGCCAAGACCGAAGAAACGATCGCGACTGTCATCAAGGACAAGGGCTTCAAGGGCAAGCTCGATATCTTGATCGGCACGATGATCGAAGTACCTCGCGCGGCACTGACTGCGAATGAAATCGCTAACCAAGCGGACTTCTTTAGCTTTGGTACCAACGATTTGACTCAAATGACCTTTGGTTTCAGCCGTGACGATACCAACTCGTTCCTGCCAGATTACCTGCATCATGACATCTTGTTGAACGATCCGTTCCAATCCCTCGACACCAGCGGCGTTGGACAACTGGTCGAGATGGCTGTGAAGAAGGGTCGCGACGTCAAGAAGGGCCTGAAGCTTGGTATCTGCGGCGAGCATGGTGGAGACCCTGCGTCGATCGAATTCTGCAGCCAAGTTGGACTCGATTACGTGAGCTGCTCGCCGTTCCGCGTGCCGATCGCTCGCCTCGCAGCCGCTCAATCGGCTCTGCGTGCTTCGACCAAGAAGAAGTAATGTCGAGAGACTGAGAACTCGTTAAAATTGCAACGCCACCAAGATAACTTGGTGGCGTTTTGCGTTTGCTGTGCGAAGCCGAACTGCTCCGAGTCGCAATCTTTTGTCTCGGAGTGATACTGCTACGAGTTAAACTCGCGCGGTCGCCGTCAAGCTGCTTGTGCGTGGCTGCGGTTGATGTTCAGCGGCAAACGAAATCTCCATGGCAACCGACCAACGGCCTTCGCTATCGCCACGCACCAACCAATGCGGCATCACGCATACGCATTGATGAACGAGCTCAAATCCGGCTTCGCTTTGACTTACCGTTTCAACCGGGTAGGTCCAGATCGATGTCGGACGATTTAGCTCATACTGGACCGACAGACCAAGCCACTGGTCGATCAGCCCTAGGTGCTGGACGTCGTGCAAGTCGAGTCGATTGCCAAGGTGTCCCATCTTTGCTCCGGTGCAATCGAAGTAGAAGCGATCGTCCGCTCCAGCCGGCAACCCCGCCCAGTTCCATTCAACTGCGAAGTGGAACGACTCGTGCTGCGGAAGGCCTTCCAAAAGGTAGGCGATGTGCAACGCGTCGGAACCGGCGGACATGGTAATTGCCTTGGTAACGGTCAGCGGTACCCCCCAAGCATTCCCATCGCGTTTCATGTGCAGTTGAATCTTGTCGGAGCCTCGACGAATTTTCGCTTCATACGGGCAATTGACAAAGTCGCCTCGCTCCATCGCTTTGTTATTCACGAGCGTCTGCGGATCGAGGTCGTTATCGTAAAAATGGTCGATAAGTGCCTTGCGAGGATGATTGTCGTAGTGCAGCAACTCGTTCAAGCCTGCTTGCTTAAAGACCACGCGATCGTGGATGCTAGCCGATTCGTTGCCATCCTGAGGCACACCGGCGAGAACTTTCTGGTGGTAGCTTTCAGGTCGGCGCTGCAAGCCCGCGAGCAAGTTATGTTTTACTTGTCGAATATCAAGTTCGTAGAGCATGCCGCCGCGATAGGGTGCTACGTAAGCGACTTGGTGCTCATTCGATAAGCGCACTTCAGGATATAGATCTTTATCGAAGTCGTCGGTCTTCGCATCGATCCAGTTGCCCGACTGGCCATTCGCTGCTTCGAGCAAGTTGTCGGCGGCGATAAATTCGCTGTAAGTCGCATTTCGCAAGTGCGGAAGGTAGATGCCGCCAAACGCACCATGCCAATATGGACAATTACATTGTCCGCGGTACAAGTGGTCTTCGATTTGATTCAACAGCGAAGCGTCCGCCGAATCGCTACGTCGCGTTTTTTCCAGGTTCTTGCTGACTTCCAGCATGCGGCAGTACATCTCGTTGGCTTCTGAGTATTTGACACGGAAGTTTCGCCAAATCCCGCCGCGTACGAATTTCGAGATTGTCGGCCAGCGTGAGTCACTTTCTAACTCGTGCGTAATTTCGTCATAGGTCAGTTGCTGTTCGACCGGCAACGCCCATTCCGTCATCTCGCGGTAGGAGCAGTCTGGCAAAAAGGCTCGGCCAGCGGGCGGCGTTTGTCGAATGATTTCGCTCGGTCCGCAAGTGATCAACCAATCGCTGTTTTCGGATAGCAAGTCGAGGAACCGACGCAGCCAACCTTGTTCATAAACGTGCACTTTGGTGTTGGGCCAAGTGCCGAATTTCTCGCCATCGTCACCAAACACAAGGCTGCCACCAGGATTCGCTTGAGCAAAGGATCGACAGTAGTCGATGGTTTCATGAGGTGCGGCAAAGGGGATTAGGTACCTTAGTCGTTCGCTGCCTGGAAAAACGCGAAGCACGTACCCGTCATCTTCGGTTGCAAAGTAGTTGGTAAGCGAGTCAGCGGAGTATCCTGCAGCGCGAAAATGGAAGTCGTCAAGAATCGTGTACTGCATGCCTGCGGGAACTACGTCACGAACCAGTTGGCTTTCCCAAACACGTTCAGGCATCCACATACCGTGGATGTTCGTATTAAATTGATGGCTCAACCAACTCGTATATTTTTGGATCTGGCCAATTCGGTCTCGACTTGGCAGCATCGTAAGGATGGGTTCATAAAAGGGCCCGCCCAAGATCTCGATGCGGCCAGCGTCGACCAAACTACGCAAGCGATCCAAGTATTCTGGATGCTTGTCGGCGAACCAAAGCATCAGAGGGCCGCTAGTATGCAGTCCGATTCGAATCTTGTCGTAGGGTTCGAAAACTTCCAGAAACGGCAAATAGCTATCCTGATAAGCTTGTTCGATAACCCCATCAAAGTTTCCGATTGGTTGATGATTGTGCAAGACCAAGGAAAGTCTGACGATCGAACTCATGAATGCGCTTCCAATTGCGGTAGAGTGACAAAGCGGTCCAGCGACCTATAAATTGAACAATTTGCAGCTTTTTCTACAAGCTTGACAGTCCGAACTTTAGCGAACTGGGCAAAGAACAACGATGGCGACACCCCGCCTCGCGACGTCGGCATACATGTTGGCTTGTATCGACTTTGCCGATTGCAAGGCTTGAGCCAAAGAAAACGATTGTTTTGGCGTGTTCAAAGGCGCGTTTCTTCGCCAAAATAGCTAAACGTTACAGTCGCTACGATCGATACTATCGCTAAAATAGCGCATCTTCTGCGCATCAATCAGACTTTTGCCATCTACTTCAAATGTCCAATAATTCAGTTGCCAAAAAGGTTCAAGTTGTCAGTGGTGTTACCGTCCGTCTCGCCGGGGACTCCGGAGACGGCATGCAGTTGCTCGGTACGCAGCTCACCAACACTTCCGCTCTCGCAGGCAACGACGTAGCGACATTCCCAGACTTTCCGGCGGAAATTCGCGCTCCACGCGGCACACGCGGTGGTGTTTCGGGCTTTCAAGTTCAATTTGCTTCGCACGAAGTTCATACGCCAGGCGACACCGTCGATACGCTTGTTGCGATGAACCCGGCGGCGCTCGTGACCAACCTGCCTGACTTGCGTCCGGGTGGCACACTCATCGTTAACGAGGATAGCTTTGAAGATAAAGACCTCAAGCTAGCTAAGCTGCGAACGAATCCGCTCGATGATCCGGCGATGGAGAACTACAACGTCGTCAAAGTTCCTCTAACTCGAATTACCAAAGAAGCAGTGGCTGAATTTGGTCTTAGCGTCAAGGAAGCGGATCGTTGCAAGAACTTTTTCGCGATGGGATTGGTCTATTGGCTGTATGGTCGCAGCATGGAACCGACCGTAAAGTTTATCCGCGGGAAGTTTGCTACCAAAGATCCGAACTTGGCACATGCCAATGAGAAGGCTCTGAATGCCGGTTGGGCGTTCGGTGAAACGATCGAAGCGTTGCCGATGAGCTACGCGGTTCAGCCAGCGCGACTCAAGCCTGGTGTTTACCGCAACATCATGGGTAACCAAGCGATGGCCTTGGGTTTAGTCGCCGCTGCAAAACGCTCTGGCAAAGAGCTGTTCTATGGTTCGTACCCGATTACTCCGGCCAGCGATATCTTGCACGAGCTGGTCAAGATGAAGAATTTCGGCGTCTGCACTTTCCAAGCAGAGGACGAAATCGCTGCGGCTTGTGCTGCGATCGGAGCAGCCTACGGCGGGCAAATGGCGGTGACTTGCAGCAGCGGTCCTGGCGTAGCGCTCAAAGGCGAAGCGATGGGGTTGGCGGTAATGCTTGAGCTGCCGTTGATTCTACTGAACATTCAACGTGGTGGCCCTAGCACCGGGTTGCCTACAAAAACGGAACAGAGCGATTTGCTGCAAGTGCTCTTCGGGCGAAACGGGGAAGCACCGATGCCAGTCCTTGCGGCACAATCGCCCGCCGACTGCTTTAACATCGTGATGGAAGCGTGGATGTTGGCTACCAAGCTCATGACACCCGTCACGATCCTGTCGGATGGTTACATCGCAAACGGTTCCGAGCCTTGGCTGGTACCACAAGTCGACGACCTGCTGCATATGGTGATCAAGCATCCGCAACGCAACGACCACGATGGTCCATTCCTGCCATATGGACGCGACGCAATGCTGGCTCGTCCGTGGGCGATCCCTGGCACGCCAGAATTGATGCATCGAGTCGGTGGTTTGGAAAAAGAAGATGGCACTGGAAACATTTCCTACGATGCGGAAAACCATCAGAAGATGGTCAACATTCGCGCTCAAAAGGTTGCGAACGCCGCTCAACTCCTACCTCCCCAACAAGTCGATGGACCTAGCGAAGGCGAGCTTCTCGTCCTCTCATGGGGTGGCACTTATGGAGCGGTCTTTACCGCCGTCAATCAAGCCCGCAGTGAAGGCCGCAGCGTCGCACACGCTCATATCCGCTACCTGAATCCTTTCCCCAGCAATCTGGGTGAAATCATTAGCCGTTACGAAAAAGTGCTCATTCCCGAACTCAACCTTGGCCAACTCCGCATGCTGATCCGCAGCAAATATTTGGTTGATGCGATCGGTTTCAACAAGGTGAAGGGCAAACCTTTTGCCGTCAGCGAGCTTGTTGAAAAGATCTGCGAACTCACCAACTGCGACAAGGCTGCTAGTTCGCGTGCGGCTTCTTAGTCGACGCAGGCATCGAATTCTTCCGAGCGACGCTTCCTGCGTTCGCTGAACCGACTTAAAGTTAATCCATCGATTTTTCAGTAGACAATATAATGACAGCGACACTACCAGTTCTTACTGCCGGCGATTTTGCAAGTGATCAGGATGTACGATGGTGCCCAGGATGCGGCGACTACTCGATTCTGGCTCAGATGAAGAAAGTACTGCCTGAAATCGGCGTTCCACCCGAGAAGACGGTTTTTGTTTCCGGTATCGGATGCTCAAGCCGCTTTCCGTATTATGTGAATACATACGGTGTTCACTCGATCCATGGTCGTGCTCCAGCCATCGCAACTGGCCTGAAGGTGACTCGGCCTGAACTGAGTGTCTGGGTTATCACCGGTGACGGCGATGCACTGAGCATTGGTGGAAACCACTTTATTCATTGTTTGCGTCGCAACTTGGACGTAAACATCATTCTGTTCAACAACCGAATCTACGGTTTGACCAAAGGTCAGTATTCGCCAACCAGCCACGAAGGCCAGATCACGAAGAGCTCGCCCATGGGAGCCGTCGATCATCCTTTGAACCCGTTGATGATCGCCTTGGGAGCTCAAGCGACATTCGTTGCTAGGTCGATCGATGTGCATATCAAACATCTCGGTGAAACGCTTAAGCGCGCCGCGGCTCACAAAGGTACTTCGTTCGTTGAAGTCTACCAGAACTGCAATGTGTTTAACGATGGTGCTTGGTCGTACGCTCAAGACAAAGCGACTCGCGATGATCATACGATCGAACTTCAGCATGGAAAGCCGTTGATCTTTGGTAAGGACAAGAATAAAGGAATTCGACTCGATGGTTTGAAGCTCGAAATCGTCGACTTGGAGAAGAGTGGTGTGAAGGAAGATGACTTGCTGTTCCATGACGAGCAAGCGGACATCATGTACCCGTTCTTGCTGGCTAGAATGCGTAAGCCTGAGTTCCCAGAACCGATCGGGGTCTTCCGTCAGATCAGTGATGAGACGTTCGACGACGGCGTTCGTGGGCAAATCGACGAAGCGATTAGCAAGCGTGGTCCAGGCGACCTGCAGAAATTGCTAACCGGTTCGGACACCTGGACCGTGAGCTAATCATAAAGTGGCTCCCAGGCTCTTCCTGGGGCGAGCATCATTACTGGCTTACTGGTTCCCAGGCTCTGCCTGGTAACCCAATGCACAGCAGGCTCTGCCTGCTATTTCCCAAACCAACCAAACTGCAGAAGAGAGGCAGAGCCTCCAAGGCGGTGCGTGCCCAGGCGGAGCCTGGGAACGAGGAGCATTACTGGCTCCCAGGCGGAGCCTGGGCACGAGAGTGTGGAGTAATTGGGTAACAAGTGCTCCAAAAAAACTCGCTAGTTGCCGTTCTTTTGTCCTCTATCGCCTACGGATCGGCAATGATTATTAGGCGAGCTCGAAATGCGTCCTCGCTGAACGTTATCGCCTTTTAGTTGGTAGGAATTTCTTGGACGGTAAAGAGCTTTTCGAGATCCTGATGCGTGAGAATTCACGCTCTTTGTTCGCGTTTTTGCGTGCATCAGGCTGCGATTCGAACTTCGCTGACGACATCTGGCAAGAAACGATGCTCGTTGCCTGGAGAAAGCTAGACGAATTCGATCGGTCGCGGCCCTTCGGCCCCTGGTTGCGTGGGATCGCCGGCAAGCTTCTGCTGAGCTATCGTCGTAAATCCCACCGCATGCTTCTAGTATCCGACGAAGCAGATCTCGAATACCTCAGTCAACGACTTGACGAAGTCCATCATCTGGCTGGCGACACGCTCGACGAAAAACTCGACGCACTGCGCGATTGTATTGCTAAACTTCCTGACCACGATCGGCAGTGTGTCGAATTGCGATTCAAGTCTGAACTGATGCCAGCAGCGATCGCAGCGCAAATCGATGTTGGGCTCGAAACGGTCAAGAAGCGATTGGTCCGTGCCAAGCAACGTTTGCTCGCATGCTTGGAGCTGAAATTGTCCGCAGCGCAGGCTGATGTCTCTCAACCGATAGGAGACACAATATGAGTATGACACGCGAGCAACAAACCAAACTTGACGATGCACTCCTGGAAACGCTTCTCGAGCAAGTCTACATCGATGACAACTCTGCAATGGAAGGATCGATTCAGGCAGTACTGGGCAAGATGGGGGAGCGTTCCATTCTCACAGCGAAACGCCGAATTGTATATGCGTTGATTCCGATCGCGTTGGCCGCCACAGTTTTCCTGGCCTTCACTTTGT
This sequence comes from Njordella aestuarii, assembly GCF_056494165.1. Lineage (NCBI taxonomy): Bacteria > Pseudomonadati > Planctomycetota > Planctomycetia > Pirellulales > Pirellulaceae > Njordella > Njordella aestuarii. The sequence goes on along the minus strand of NZ_CM151397.1, from coordinate 2,163,691 downwards.
TCACATCGGAGTCGGCTCCTTCCAACCAAGCATACGCAGCGGTTGTCCGGTCATTGACATCGGCTCCGTCAACACGCGAGTATCGCGTTTCAATCGAGCACCAACGATCACCGGCTCAAACGCACCAAGTTGAAGCCACTTTATATTTAAACGACGAAGAAAAATTTGTGCTTCGCCATCCGGGAGTACGTCGCATGGGCGAAGTTTGGATCGGTGGCGATTCCAAAGATCGATGGCTTGTGCCGCGTCGCGGCCCAGCGTACATCGGCGGGCAGAGTATCGTCGGCGGTTGGCTTAGCAGACAAGAACTTCCTAATATTTCACTGCACCTGAGCGAAATGCTTGATCAGTTAGAGGCATTTTACGAACTTGAACTATTGCCGGAACAATCGATCCCGGATGCCGCCGATCCAGCTCAGATGATTGATTGTCAGCACGTAGTGGGAAAATTGAAGCGCAGACGCAAGGCTTTTCCAAACACGATCGAACTATGGGCCGATATCGAAAGCGGGATCGCTCGAAAGATCGACATCCAGTGGAACCGTCCGCCCAACGAGCGCGGTCCTCGACGCTGGACGGTCGAGCTGGTCGGAACGCCCGACTTGCCTAGCGATTGGTTTACCGTAGGCGGGCACATAACTCCTGGTCGCCGTCTTGTTATTGCAAACAATCCCGATGATTTGCGGGAGATCGAATTAGAGTGACGGCTCCGCCAATTCTACTAAACCGCGCACCCTAGCGATTATCTCCGTCGAACGCCGAGTTAGTTCTTTTTGGTTCGCCCAAGCTTGTAACTCGCCAGATGACGACCACAGAGCCGTCATGAACGTCATATCGCTTGACCAAAACAGCGCTCGCTGGATCAAACAGGCGATCCATCTTTAGCTCCGCTAACACATCGATAACATTGCTTCTATCATCTGACGTTGTTACTACCAAAACGGAAGAATCATCGGTAAGTCCACTACCCGGCACCTGAAAGTGATTCATATTCCAAGCGTTGCGTTTAAAATGATAAATGATCGGGGCAGACGCCGGCGTTACGACGGCGATTGGTTGATTCTTTACTGAGTTCGTCGAGAGCCATGCGGCAACGTCAACGGCATTGCGAAGCGTTCCATGGCGCGCCGTTGTGTGGATCGCTTGGTTCCAGCCTAGAAGCGACAAATTCACCGCTAAGATAACCAACACCACTCCCGTCGTGGCAACATTTTGTGCTCGGATGGGCGCGAAGCTCAAGATGTTCCTAAAGCCTGCCGCTGTCACGAGTGCAAAGGCTGGCAAGAACATAATCCAGACCCGTTCCGGGGGCAGAGTGCCATGAATAACGACCAAGCCCACAAGGCCCAAAAGGCACGCCAAGCGTGCGAGTCCATTCCGCAGGTGATCCAAAGGAAAAAAGCCTACTATAAAACCAATTAAGAGCACAATTTGGATCGGCACCGGTATGCTCCACAACAACCAATGGCGGCAATCGTTCAGGTAGGCTGGAAATCTCTGGAGCGTTTCATAAGGCGAACTTTTCTCCCCTCCAATGACTTGCAGTATTTCTTGAAGTTGATTGGTGATTAGCAACGGACCATAGAATAATAGAGTAAGACCTCCAGCCAGCCCGAGCGCCACGATTGGACGAAGAACTTGGGAAGCATAATTGACAGCGTGCTCGTTCGCAGCGTCATTCGCCATGAGTGGACGAAGCAGAATCCACAACGTTAGTAAAGCGACCCCATATACCGCTGTCGGTACAGTACATAACGCCCCAGCCACAGCGACCGACAACTGAAGTTGTATCCATATGTCGCTCGGTCGACGCCGCAGCAGTTCGAATGCGACTACTGCTAAAGTCAAGAACGACCCCGCCATCATATGGCCGCGAGCGTTTGTCGCAGATTCCAGAAAAGTCGGCATTGAGACTAAAACCAGAGCAGCAACGTGACCTACATGATTTCTGAATATGAGTTTGCCTGCTAGCAACGTCAGTAGTGCCGCAACGATCGTGCTGAACCAGACCGGCAAGCGTAAGGCGACCAAGTTGTCACCCAATAGCCGCAGACTGATATTGGCCAAGACTGAATGAAGCAGATGATTGTTAGGTGCGTCGTACTTCGTCATCGCAATAAAGAGCGGTTCCGAAGCGTAGTTCACATAAGTATGTGCTTCGTCATACCGTACGGGTTCATCCATGAACATTAGTGGCACAGAAATGGTGATGGCAACAACGGCAGTGATGCAAAGCCACGTTGCCCGGGTTGCAGTTCGACTTACCCGCAATGCATCTGATACGTCGGCCCTTAGAATCTGAAGCGATTGTTGGAAACGGCGGTCGATTCGCTGCCGCAAACTCCAACCTATGATCGCCAGCGTGATAACCGCCGCACTGAACGCGAACAACGCTGCACTGACACGACGATGAACCTCGGGCGTGTAAGCATCCGCGGTGCCGTCGCCAGAATATCCGTCCAACCAACTGCGAAACGAAGCGTAGGGCAAGAACGAAGCGGCGAGAGAGCCGATCCCTACGAGTGCTATTGTGATAAGCAGCGCCCTTATTGCAACGCTGGGAGCACGTTTGCGCGATGGATGACTCTCAGTTTCCGACAGCATTTACTTCACAGTACCAATCACGGCGTGGGCTCCGTACGCAACTCACTCAGTTGGAAATCTTGCTTCATTCCAAGCAGACCAACCGCCATCCATGGACGTCACGTTCGTATAGCCCATTTTTTGCAGATTGTCAGCCGCCATAGCTGATCGAAAACCCCCACCGCAGTACAGGATCAATGGCGTGTTAGGCTCGGGAAATCGCTTTTCGATATCGCGTTCGATGATTCCCTTGCTCAAGTGAACCGCTCCCGGAATTTTACCAGCCGCATATTCACTCTCCTCGCGGACGTCGATCAGTACGAAATCCTCTTTGTCATCCATTTTCAGTTTTACATCGTCCACAGTACAGTGTCGGACACGAGCGGCTGCTTCAAAAGTGATCTTCAGGAACTGTGGGGAGTGTTGTTTCATAATTCAATTGAACCGCTTTAAGATTCTAGGTCTTGTTCATTTCGCTTGGGCCACTGTTACGGACCAAGCTATGGTTGGCATTGCTGACATCCGGCATCTGAGTGACAGATTGTCTGTTGGCGGCTTCATTTCGCAACTCGTCACCACTTGTACGCCAACTTCTTGACGTCAGCGTTACCCGCCATTCGTTGAATTTAGTTTACAACAAACGCTTGATTGGAAGGAGATGGGGAGTTGCGGATTGATCGCTGTATTCGATGATGGTGTTTGTCTGGTACACTAATCAAAAGTCAGCGAGGCCAGAATTTTAGTGTCAGTTGGCAAAAATGGTCGACCATAGTTTGGACGGAAAATTTGAACTGGATTTCTCAGAAACAAAACGCCATCGCCATCTTGGCAACAGTTGCAATCGCAATGCATCTGCTGCTTCGCTTTGCCCTGGGGGCAAACGAGCTTGCATCGAACGTTCCACTGTGGATCGCGTTGACGTTGGGCGGCGTACCACTTGTTTGGGACTTGCTAAAAAAATTGCTGCGGCATGAGTTCGGTTCCGATTTGCTGGCAGGAATCTCCATCGTAACGGCAATCGTACTCGAAGAATATTTGGCAGGAACAATCGTCGTTCTGATGCTCTCGGGAGGCGAAGCGATCGAAGCTTACGCAGTCCGCAGCGCGTCATCAGTCCTGGAAGCACTGGCGAGCCGGATCCCTTCGATCGCGCATGTCAAGCGATCCGATGCGTTAGTTGACGTAGCAATGGACAAGGTCCTAGTAGGCGACTTGCTGGTCGTTTATCCTCACGAGATCTGTCCGGTCGACGGCGTGGTGGTCGAAGGTCACGGATCGATGGACGAATCGTACCTAACCGGCGAGCCTTACTTGCTTTCGAAAACACCGGGATCCAATGTGCTCTCTGGTGCTATTAATGGCAATGCGGCTCTGACGATTCGCGCCGAACAGGTTGCTAAAGACTCGCGTTACGCCAAAATTATGACGGTAATGCAGACTTCACAGCAACAGCGGCCACGTATCAGGCGTCTGGGCGATCAATTGGGCGCTATCTATACTCCAATCGCCGTCACCATTGCACTGATTGCTTGGATGTTCTCTGGCGAAGCCGTGCGTTTTCTTGCAGTGCTGGTCGTTGCAACGCCTTGCCCTCTTTTGATTGCGATTCCTGTTGCAATCATCGGCTCGGTATCGTTGGCAGCCAAGCGAGCGATTATCGTGCGTGATCCAGCGGCGCTCGAACAAGCGTCGACCTGCCGCACCATGATTCTGGACAAGACAGGCACACTGACCTATGGCAAGCCGACCTTGTCAACACAGATTGTCGAAACAGGATTTGATGAAGACCATGTCCTGCAGTTGGTCGCGAGCATCGAAAAATATTCAAAACATCCACTTGCCCAAGCTGTGTTGACAGCTGCGCAGACGCGTGGCCTGAAGCTGTTGGAAGTCGACAGCATCAGCGAAAAACCGGGGACCGGTCTGACCGGCAACGTTGCCGCTAGTTCCGTATCAGTAACTAGCCGCAACAAATTACGAGAATTAGCACCGGAGCAATTTGCCAAGCTACCGCCATTAGCAGTAGGATTAGAGTGTGTAATTCTAGTCAACGACATCTATGCCGCGACTTATCAATTTCGGGACACTCCGCGAACCGACGGCGCGCCCTTCATCAACCACTTGGGCCCGCGGCACAATATCGATCGCGTGATGATCGTTTCGGGTGATCGTGAATCCGAGGTCCGGTATCTTGCGGATCTAGTAGGAATCAGCGAAATTTATGCCGAGAAGAGTCCAGAAGATAAGCTGCAGATTGTTAGAGAGGAAACGAAGCGTGCTCGGACTTTGTACGTCGGTGACGGCATCAACGACGCACCGGCGTTGCTGGCCGCAACGGTCGGTATCGCGTTCGGTCAAAATAGCGATGTGACGAGTGAAGCGGCGGGCGCTGTCATCATGGATTCATCACTGTCTAAAGTCGACGAATTCCTGCACATTGGCACAAGAATGCGAAGGATTGCCCTTGAGAGCGCACTTGGCGGAATGGGATTGAGTATCATTGGGATGCTATTCGCATCCTTAGGCTGGCTCCCTCCCGTAATGGGCGCGGTCGCTCAGGAGCTGATCGATGTACTTGCAGTGTTAAATGCGCTGCGCGTGGCCATGCTGCCGAAAAGCCTTACCGATTTCGAAATCTAGCTGACGCGATTCCATCACTACGGTTCTATATGACAACAACGACAACAATCGCAAGCACGACTAAGGTCGAATCTCCGACCAATACTCCAGCCAAACCAATGGCTTGGTCCGCTTGGTTTTCGATCGCCGTTGTCCTGATCGTAATGGCCGCAATACTGCACCTGCAAGGACGAATCTGGTGGTGCAAGCTCGATTCGCCATTGCACTTGGCAACACCGCATGCTTGGAATGACCACACGTCGCAGCACTTTTTTGATCCCTATTCGATCACGCACGTTTTGCATGGCTTTCTGTTCTATTGGTTGCTGGCTGCCGCAATACCTCGCAGTTGGTTTGGGCCGCATCGAGTAATGTGGTTACTTTGCATCGCCATGGTCATCGAAGCAGGCTGGGAATTGCTTGAAAATTCAAACATGATCATCGAGCGGTATCGTCAGAACACCGCGTCGCTGGACTATTTCGGCGATTCAATCGCGAATTCCATAGGCGACATGATCTCTTGCATGATTGGATTTGGCGTCGTACGAAGAATCGGATGGCGTTGGGGGTTGGGCTTGTTCGTGCTGATGGAGCTATTACTTCTGATCTGGATACGCGATAATTTAACGATCAACGTCCTTATGCTTACCTATCCGATCGAAGCAGTGAAAGCCTGGCAAACGAAATCGCTGCCGCCTTTTTAGCATTGATGGTGAGTGTCGTCCGATTGCCCATTAAAGAAACTACGAACCGTGTCGACTTTCGCAAGCCTTACAAACGAGCGTAAATCAGCCATCCTTGCCGCGATCGACGCAGTGATGCCGGACCTTGTTAAAGCACGCAGGCATTTACATCAGACGCCCGAACTGTCAGAAGCAGAATTTGCGACGACTGACTTCATCGCCAAAAAGCTGCAAGAACTAGAGCTTACCGTTGTCATACCGCCGGAGCGTCGCGGTTTGACGTGCGACATTCTTGCTGATGGCGTGTCGCACAAGCCCGAGTATATCGCACTGCGTGGTGACATCGACGCTCTGCCTATTCAAGACGAAAAATTGGTCGACTATCGCAGCCGCGTTCCAGGCGTGATGCATGCTTGCGGCCATGATGTGCATGCTTGTGTTGTGCTTGGTGTCGCTATGGTTTTGCAGCGATTGAAGTTGCAAGGTTTGCTCCCAACGACGTTCGCCTTTCGAGCCATATTTCAGCCGGCGGAAGAGATCGCAACAGGGGCAAGGTACATGATTCATCATCACGCACTGCGGGATGTACAATCGATTTTGACTTTGCATGTCGACCCCGTGTGGCCGGTTGGCTGCATTGGTTTAAAACCTGGAGCATTAACGGCCAGCTGCGATATGTTCCGGCTTGTTTTTCATGGCCGCGGTGGACATGGGGCACGGCCACACTTGGCTATCGATCCGATAGAAGCTGGTGCTCGCTGGATACAGTCGGCATACTCACGTTTTTCCAGGGTGATCAGTGCTGCGGAAACCGTAGTGATCTCAGTTGGTAAGTTCAATGCGGGGCACAGCGCGAATGTCATTCCCGAAACGGCCGAGCTTGAGGGGACACTTCGGACTTTGGAATCAGGTGTCCGCGCTCAGGCATTAGAGTTGCTAGAGGATATCAACGAAGCAATCAAAGTCGAGACCGGATGTCGAGTCGAAATGACTTTGGGGATGTCCGCTCCGACCGTAAACAACGACCTTCATATGACTGAGCTGCTACGATTAGCTGGCAACGAGATGTTAGGCCAAGCTGCCGTTCGTTCGATTGAAAGACCTAGTATGGGTAGTGAAGATTTTTCATACTATCTTGAACACTGTCCTGGCGCGATGATGCGATTAGGTGTTGCTGGCGACCAGATCGGTCAAGCGCCGCTTCATAACCCTCATTTTGACATCGACGAGCGATCGATCGCGATTGGAATCAAAGTTTTGACAGCCGCAGTTCTGATGTACAAGGCGACCAGTCAATCATGACGAAGATTATGTTTAACGGAAACTCGGCTCCTTCCTTAGGTGTAGAGATCGAGTTGGGTTTGATCGATGCCGAGACGATGGAACTATCGAATTCTTGCAATCGGTTGTTAGGCGATCTTGAGAAAGCTGGCATCTCGCACTACAAACCCGAGCTGATGCAAAGCTGCATCGAGATCAACACGAATGTCTGCATGAACGTGGGCGAAGCTCGAGCGGATCTTTCACGAAAACTAAAGACACTGCAAAGTTTTGCGGACAACAACAGCATCCAACTTTGGTGGGGAGCAACGCATCCGTTTTCACGCTGGAAGGACCAGATCGTTACTGACAATGAGCGTTACCTCGGACTTGTAGATTCGTTGCAAGAGATGGCTCGGCGACTCGTTACGTACGGGTTGCATGTTCATGTAGGGGTTGAATCGGGCGACAAGGCGATCATGATTTGCGATCGAATTATGCAGCATCTGCCGACGTTGCTTGCGATTTCGTGCAGCAGTCCCTATTGGGAGTCGCGCGACACTGGACTGCAGTCGCACCGTACAAAAATTATGGAAGGCTTGCCGACGGCCGGGCTGCCGCCGCTGATGAGAAACTGGAGCGAATACGTTTGGTTAGTCAATCATATGGTCGAAACGGGTTTTATTAACACGATTCGCGAGATCTGGTGGGACGTGCGCCCGCACCATAACTTTGGCACGGTCGAAGTTCGAGTGTGCGATATGCCGGGTTCGCTGGACGATGCCTGTGCAATCGCCGCTCTTATCCAGTGTCTGGTCAGGTCACTTAGTGAGGAAATCGATGGTGGGACTTATCAGTTTGATTGCCATCCGGTCATGATCCGTCAAAACAAGTGGCGAGCCTGTCGCTTCGGGCTCAATGCACGACTGGTGAATAGCTACACCTACGAAGTGGAATCCGTACCTGTTATCGCGAACAAGATGGTCGATCAACTGGGCGACATCGCCACGGAGTTGGGTTGTCGCGACGATTTGGAATACATTCGTGAAATCGTCAAAGGGCAGACATGGTCGGATCGACAGCGGGCGATCTTGTCTGCAACTAGCCAGCCGCAACAAGTCGTCCGGCAAATGGTTCGCCAGGCACGTATCGTTTGATGCCGTAGCTGCGTTCGCCTAGAACGCTCCACCGTAGCTGCGTTCGCCTAGAACGCGGGGGGAAGTTAGGTGCGTTTTCTTAAGGATGAGATTCCTGAAAAAGGGTGCCACTGCTGGCTTGCCCAGCAGTGCTCGTGGCGAAACAGCAAATCTCTCCAATGCGTCACCAGCTTCATGGCGAAGCCAGCTACGATGCGCTTGGTTTGCGAGTGCGTCCGCCTGAAGGCGGTACTCCGAACAGTTCCTGAAAAGGGTGCCACTGCTGGCTTGCCCAGCAGTGCTCGTAGTGAAACAGCAAAGCTCTCCAACACATCCCCGGCTTCTAGGCGAAGCCAGCTACGATGCGATTGAACGATGCGATTTGAACGATGCCACAGGATGAAGCGTTTGCAGGCTACACCGGTCGCTTACGCGGCTCGTCGCATGCGAGGAGACGAGCGTCCAAGCCACATTGTCTCACGAACCGCAAAGGGCCGACGCCCCTCTCTTGAATAATATAGACGTGTGTTCGCTTCGCCTAATAATCCTACCGATAGCACTTGAACACCCATCAGCGTGAACAGACCACCCAGCAACAGAAGCGGATTGCCAGTCATGTCCACGCCACTGATAACTTTCATCATCACCACTGCGGACAACAGAGAAGCGCCGACAGCGTTAAACGCTAATCCAATTCGACCGAAGAACTTCATCGGCGAAGTGAAGTAATCTAACATGTATTTGACGGTGAGCAAATCAAGCAACACTCGAACTGTGCGCGAGATACCATACTTGGTCGTGCCAAAGCGACGGGGATGATGTTTCGTTTCGACTTCCACACACTTTGCTCCACGCCAATGAGCTAAGATCGGTATAAAGCGATGCATTTCGCCATACAACTCTAGCTCATCTGAGATTTCTCGGCGGATGGCTTTCAGGGTACAGCCTAAATCGTGTATCGGAAAATCGGTGACTTTTGAAATCAGCCAGTTAGCGATCTTTGAGGGCAACTTGCGGTTAATCATCGCGTCCTGCCGATGCTTGCGCCAGCCATGAACCAAATCGTAACCTTCATCGATCTTGGCAAGCATCATTGCGATATCAGTCGGATCGTTTTGCAGATCACCATCCATCGTAACAATCACGTCACCACTGGCAGCTTCGAGCCCTGCTTGCATCGCCGCCGTCTGTCCGTAGTTCCTACGAAAGCGAACAATGCACACGCGGTCATCAATTTTGGCATACTCAGCCAACCGCGCCACCGTTTGGTCAGTCGAACCGTCGTCGACAAAGATGACTTCACTTTCGCACGCTAATTGGTCGATCGCGTCGCGGATCTGGTCGTACAGAATCGCAACGTTGTCTTCTTCGTTGTACAAAGGAACGATGATGGAAAGCGACTGTACCATTGACTCCTCAGAATCTACAAAAGCCGGGCCGGCGAAATACTGATTGGAAGTTACCATGTTGGACGAACCGGCCGCAACGCCGGAAAATATGGGGCTGTGGATCTCAGACCAAGTTTAGGACTTTGAACGACTCACGACCCGTCGTGCAGTTGTCGCACTACGGTTTCATATCGATAAACCACTGGTCGAAGCGTTGTTGATTGGGCTATCATCAAAGGAAAGCAATGGCGACTAGAGCCATTGCGAATCGACAATAATGCTTGCATTGTGCACACGCAGTCAGCGTGACGCCTTCCAGACTTTAAAACAGAACCATCGAGCTGACGTTGAACGGAACGAATGATTCATATACTGACGAACTGCGACGATATCGGCGGCAGATGAATTTCCGCCATATCGGAGTGGAGGGGCAGCGGCGATTGTCCGCCGCCAGCGTAGCGGTCATCGGGACGGGAGCGCTGGGCACCACCATTGCAGAGCGGTTGGTTCGTGCGGGCGTCGGGCGATTGCGGTTGATCGATCGAGACTGGGTGGAGTTAGACAATTTGCCGCGGCAAACGCTTTTCGTTGAGCAAGACGCTTTAGAACGACGGCCAAAGGCTATCGCTGCCCGGGAACAACTTCAAAAAATTGATTCGAAGGTGGACATCGATGCGAGAGTCACCGAGTTCGCACCAGAAAATGCGCTTGAGCTGCTCACGGACATCGACGTGATTCTCGATGGAACTGATAACTTTGAAACGCGATACCTGATCAACGATTGCTCCTTAGAATTAAACGTTCCGTGGATTCACGGCGGAGTGATTGGAAGCAGTGGACAAGTAATGTCGATCGTGCCCGGCAAGACTTGCTGCTTGCGTTGTATTTTCCCCGACCTTCCCAATCCGGAAGAACTGGAAACCTGCAATACGGCGGGTGTGCTCGGGCCCAGCGTTTCCATCGTGGCGGCCTGGCAAGCCTTAGAAGCGATCAAGCTGATTGTTGCAGGCACGGATAGTTTGCGGAGCGAATGGATTAGCATCGAGACGTGGGACGCTTCGGTGCGTCGATTTTCAGCAGACTTTTCGAAGCTGAGCTTCTCTTGTCCGGCTTGTGGTTTGGGCCACCGCGACTTCTTAAGCGGAAAGCACACTCGCTCGGCCGTCGTTCTCTGTGGGCGAAACGCTGTTCAGATCGGAGGAAACAACCACAAGCGAGTGGACCTCGAAAAAATTTCGCACCGGCTCCAGAACGAATCGATTGACGCGAATCCTTTTTTTGTAAGGCTGCGTATTGCAGAGGGAGAAATGACGATCTTCGCCGACGGTCGAACCATTGTCACAGGCACCGAAGATCCGATCGTTGCAAGAATGCTAATCGACCGCTGGATTGGTGGGTAATGCCAAAAAAAATCAGAGCCATATGTGGCTCTGATGTGGGTCAAATCGTCATGCGCATCGCGTTGCTATGACCAGCTGGGCGATTCGCTCGAATCATAAGCATCGTACGACCTGGGTCGAATTTCTTCTTGTCGGGCGCATGCGATGCACATTGTGGCGTGTGGAATCGCTTGCAGCCGGGCGAGTGGAATAGGCTTTTCGCACGATTCGCAGTCGCCGAAATTGCCTTCGCGAATCCGAGTTAAAGCATCTTCGATCGAGCCCAATTCGCGACTCTCGACTTCCGCCAATTGGCTGCTAAGTTCTTCCTGAGTCGAATCCATGGCACAATCAGCCGAATCGCCGCCGTCCTTTGCTAACTGCTGTAGCAAAGTCAAATCGCCCGCCAGAGCGTTTCGAAGGGCTTCTCTGCGGCGTAAAAGGACGTCACGCAGCTTTGCAAGCGCAGTTTGACGAGACATAAAAAACCCTCGCGTTCTTAGCAGAATGTCGCACACGATTGGCTGGCGTCTACGTTTCAACCGACCCAGTCAGTAAGTCAACCGTCGCAACGGTACTATATTACGCTGAATGCCGATTTGAGTTCGGAAATTCCGCCAACAAAGCAATTTTCATCTGAAAATTCCTGGTATGGCGATAGATCTTCCGTAAATCCCTGTCGCCAGGACACTTACAAATCGTTGCGATCTGTCGGCCAAAGCGAAGATTTGAGGAATTTCGGCTCTCCGTCACTTCCCGGAGCCAATTGCCTCTAAGTCTTGCAGGTCGCACTTCTTTGAATTGAGGTGCAAATCTTACAAAATTGCGGCGGTACTCCACATCCGCCTTTATCTCGCCAAAAGTTCATCAGCGCCTGACTAACTTGTAGGGCGGTTACCCACCGCTGAACATTTGTTTGCTAGCAACTTCAATTTAATCGCCCAAATTTCCTACCTTCTACATTTCCCGTCCGGGCCTTGAGCGTTCTATCGACCAGTCCGATTTTCGAAGAAGAATCTTGAGAAAATCTTTGCCAACGGAAGGGGCGGCCGTCGCTTCGGTCGATAGAGGAATAAGAGATAGCGGAGTGGACACTGTCCGAATTTGCGCAATTTTAGATAGCATACCTCGATCGAAAGACGTCGATGGGTTTCCTGTTACAATGAGCATTCATTCACAAACTACCAACGGATGTTCGGACGCTCGCAGTGAGAGTGCCGCCTTGACTTCGTTTGGACGAATTGAGCTGTTGGACGAATCTGGCCGGTCGGTTGAATCGTGGCTCGTCAATGCTCAGCAGTGCACAATCGGTTCGGGCCCGAATTGCTTCGTCCGCATCTCCAACGGCGGCCTAGCCCCGGTCCATGCGAACATCGTCTTCGGACGACGCAATACGCTGATAAAATGCTCGCAAGGCGATTTTCGCGTCGGCCGTAAACAGGTCAGCGAATGGTTAATCGATGAGCCAGCAACGATCAGTTTGGGGAAACTACGATTTGTGGTCTATCCCACTTCCTATGTGCGGGCCAGTCGCGATTTTCAGCCGACGGTTGGCTCCTTACAAGACGCCTCGACCCGCTTGAACGGCAACGCAAAAGTTCCTTCGACCGATGTAGATGCCGCGCTGGCAAACCAGTCAGTCCTAACGGAACAGGCGAAAGAAGAACTGCGTAAATCGATCCTGCAAGAAACTCTGGCTGCAGTTGCCGTTTCCGTTACGCCGCTTCAAAACTCGCTGGAAGCTCTGAGCCAGAACTGGCGAGAGTTTATGGAGAAGAATGAGCGGGAAAGTGATAAGGATCGAACGCAAGAACAGTTGCTAGCGCTCGAGGAAAAGCTACCCGAGATCAACGCCGCCTTAGAGAGTCTCGATCAGCGCGTCTCGCATGTTACGGATCGTTACGATAACGCAATCCACTCCTTGGCAGACGAAATTCGCTCGCAGTTCAAGAATATAGATGATCGCATTTCGGAATTACCTCAACCGAAGAACGAGGCGATTGAACTGACCCTGTTAAGCCTGCATGAACAAATCGCTGTCGTGCAAGAGCAACTATCGCAACAACTCAATCGTGGACTTGAGTCAGTAGTTAACCCGGCCCCCCACGTCGAACAAGCAACCGCAGAAGTTTTGCTTGAAGTTGAAGAGGAAAAGCCGCATGCATTTTCATGGGACGACGCCCCTGTGGCAACATCCCCCTCTGACGCCTGGGAAACCTACGACGTTGTTGATGCATCAGAGTTGAGTTATAACCAGTTCGACGAGGCTGCATCGGGCGTCTTTGAAGAAGTTGAACTGGAAGCAACCGACGCCCACGCCGAACATCCGCAGTATCCTTCGCACTTTGATGGATACGGCGAAACGGTTGAACATAGCGAGCCTACAGAATATCAGGGGAGTTCCGATGATTTACGAGATTCGCTTGAGCTTGCTTACAGCGATGTAGAATCAATCGAATCTGAGCCCTCTGTTGAAGCTCATAATTACGCCAGCGACGTCGATGAAGCGGACTCCGAACTAGTTGGCGGTACCGATGCGTATTTCGATGACTCGGGCTTTTCGAACGAATATTCCGCCCAGTCCTTCCATGACGAACCTGCAAGCGACGATTACAGTGGCTACGAGGATGAAAACGCATACCATTCGACGGCCGACCATGAAGTTAGCACTGTCGCAGAAGAAGAATTTTATTCGGACGAAGAACCGTACGACAGCAATGGTTCATTTGACATTGCCTCATACGCCGCGCTGGAAATGCGCGAGGAACTTGAGGCTGACGACCAGTCTTATAGCGAACCGGTCCAAGAGTACTTTGAACAACCGAGTGAAGCCAGCAGCGATTCGGAAAGCCTGTACGCCTCAGAGGAAATTGATTCTTATGTAGACGCCGAATTTCCGTCGAGTACGGACAGTGTTCCCGTAGACGACAGCGAGTTCATCCGCGACTTGGTTAGCACTCCTACTGAGTTTGACGAATGGGACGATTCCAAAGAACTGGGCGAAGAAAAACCTGCTGCGAAGCTACCATCTTGGTTCACAGAACAAGACGATCAAGAAATAGTTGCTCCAGTTGAAGACGCTTTGGTTCCTGAAGTCGAACAATACGTTGAATCAGAGGACTATGCCGAACCAGAAGGCCATTTTGCGGGTCGGTTTGAAGTCCGCTTCGATGAGGCCCCACTCGCTGTTGACTCAACCGACGCTGAACACAGCCCGCAATCTTATGACGAATCGTCAGACGATGAATCTTCCTACGCTGATTCCATTTACGATGACGCCCATCCGCACTCCACACTTGCCGACGAATTCGAAGACGAGGAAATTGCTCCGACGTACACTCGAAACAGCGAACGCATGATTCAGCCCAGTGCGCCTGCTACATACGACAGACTTACTCCTGAGGCAGATGAAGTTGATATCGATGCCGACCAGATGATATCCGATGACTTCGAACAGGAAGAGGAGAGCGAGATTGGGTATGCCGAAAATGTACATGCTGAGCTGCCCAGACAAGCGGAACCTGAACAAGTTGAGGAAGAAGAAGAGTCAGTTGAAGAGTACATGCAGCGTTTACTGCAACGCGTAAAGGGCGACTCGGCAATCGTGAGCGTTCCAACGACCAAAATCGCTCCGCAAGCAAACACCGTGAGTTACGATAAGGCGAAAACCGAGCAGATCAACTCGGACTTGGATGAGACAGAGGAGGTTGAATCTCTGGACATTCACAACTACACACCTAGATCGGCTGCGCCCGAAAACAATCTGAATTTGGCTGCCATGCGAGCGCTCGCGAACGAGACCGCCCGAACCGCAATTGCTCGCAGTAACACGCATCGCCCGGTGAGCCCGCCAAACAACATGAGTCGAATGATTACGTCGATCGTGGGATTCGTAATCGGAACATCAATACTGCTGTTCAATGGCTTGACGCTAAACGTCGCGTTTCTTGGAATGGTTGCGTCCTACATGATCTTCTTAATCTGGGGATACGAAGCCACTCAGGGTGCTGGTTTGTTAGGTGTTACCGCAGTCAAGTCAAATACTACAGCACCTACTAAATCCTCTTCAGACGAATAGTCTGCGAGGCAGACTTCGCTAGGCTTAGCATGAGTCTAATGAGAAGTTGCAGCAGCACCGAGAATGGCAGCTGCGACGGAAACGTTAAGACTATCAACTAGACCAGACATCGGAACGCGGATGTTCTGAACACGAGCATCGCGCCAGCGGCCGCCCAGTCCCCAGGCTTCGCTTCCCAATACAATTGCGACGCGTCTTGGCCATTGGACGGTTCGATAGTCAACCGAATCTTCGATTCGCGCTGCGAAAATAGAGTAGTGTTTTCCGATCAGCCAATCGAAAACGGCGACTGATGAATCAGAGACCATTGGTGTTTCAAAGATCGCGCCTGCACTCGCTCGTATGGCGTTCGGATTCCACATATCGCAGACAGGTTCGCTCAGTAACACGGCGTTGACGCCAAGTGCATTTGCCGAGCGAAGCACTGCTCCAATATTGCCAGGCTTTTCAACTTTGTCTAGCACTAGGATGACCGACCGCTCGCTGTCCACATTCTCTATCGATTCTAAAGTTCGCGTTGGCGGGAACGCGACCGCCACTGGATGGACGGATTGCCCATACGAAACTTTCTTGAGAACATCTCCGGGCACTTCAATCCAATCAAACGTCAAGTCGCTATTCTCCAGCGCTTCAGCCAATGATTCTCGCTCGCCTGATCCCGCCCGATCCTGGCATGAGATTACGGAGCTGAACCGCCATCCAGCGCTGATCGCCTGCAAGATCGCTCGTTCGCCATCGATTAATATTTGGTCAGACTTCCGGCGGTGCTTGGCTTGACGTAGCGTATTTGCCGATTTGATGAGCGGATTCTGAGCACTGGAAACTAAGCGTGGATGCGGCATATTCAGTCTAAGCTGGCAGACTTGCTGACAAGACAATTGAATCGGCATCGACGACGAGCGAGGCCTCTGGCGCAGCAGCTGGTACGAAAACCGTCTCGCCGACCGATAGATGTGTCTCAATACCCTTGCAATTTAGCACGGCCGATCCAGTTGGGACCGTGAAGATACGAAACATATCCTTACTCGGAAAGCGATACTCTCCTCGCTCCATCCGCAGCAAAGTGAACTTATCGCATGCCACAAGTTTACTGACACTCCCAGTTCCATCGATTTCCGAGTGGTCGTAGGGCTCAGGTTTCTGATTTTCAATCGGCCCGCGTTGGAAATCGATTACTTCCAATGCGCTTTCGACGTGCAAAGGACGAGAGTTGCCTTCTGAGTCAACTCGGTTCCAATCTGACAAGCGAAAGGTTGTATCTGACGCTTGTTGAATTTCCGCAACGATCAGGCCACTACCTAAGGCATGAACGGTGCCAGCGGGTATAAAGACGCAATCTCCTGCAGCAGGTGTCAGCACGTGCAAACACTCGTCCGTCTTACCTGCCTTGATTGCAGCCATTAGATCCTCTGCTTGAACGCCGGCTTTCAGGCCTGCGTAAAGTTTTGCATCTGGCTCGGTGTCGACGATGTACCACGCTTCAGTTTTGCCGAGGTCGGGAGGAGTCATCGCCAATGCATACTTGTCATCTGGGTGCACTTGGACGCTTAACACGGAATGGCAATCTAGATACTTCAGGAGCAGCGGGAAGCCTTTATGCTGGCTCGCGGCCTTAACACCCAGTATTTCCTGAGGAAACGACTCGATGAGTTGTCTTAGGGTCCAATCTTTCCAAGTTCCGCAACGAACAACGCTCTGATCTTCCCCGTGATCGACTACTTCCCAGCTCTCGGCCCACCGACCGCTATCGGGGACCGCTTTGTTAAGCCGCCCTTTGAGCCGATTTCCTCCCCACAGATAAGAGCGGAATACTGGTTCAAACTGGAGCGGTTCGTCGGGTACCATTGTGGGCGGGTTGGATTAAGAAAGATTGAACAACATGAAAATAGCCGCAAGCTGACGCTACTCAGGCGTAGCTGCTGGAGCTTGCTCGTCCTGCTGGGCTGCTGGCGCTTCTAACTCCCGTATTAGATCATTAAGGCTCTCAGTTGTCGAACCGGGCGCGACATTGAGATTGTCTTCAGCGGGGATCGCGTCATCAACAACATTCTCGGGCGCATCGGAGGCATTCTTGAGTTCGGCTTCTGCATTCATTTTGGCGGCGTTGGCTGCCCGCTGTGCTTCAATTTCTTGTATTCGTTTTTTAAGCGTATCAAGAGTTGCTTGTTCACGGTCAGCCTTCTCGGGGAGATTCAATGCGTCATAGACTTCTACTAGTTTTGCGCGAGTCTGCAAGTTTTGCGGACCTTGGATTAGAACAGCCTCGTACGATTTGGCGGCCTCTTCCAATCGGTTCATTTTTCGCAATATATCACCCTTTGCATCCGCGACTGACAATGAATCTTTGCTCACTTCCATCGCGTGGTCAATTAACTCTAAAGCCCGATCATAATCCGGCTCTTCTTTCATCGCCAAAGCCAACGCAAGACTTCGCAGCACGGGTACGAATCGATCGTTGATCTTCGACGCCAAATCCCAATGCAAGATCGCTTCGTCAACCTTCTTGTCGATATAGAAGACGTTCGCGAGTAACGTGTGAGTTACAACTGGTGCAGCTCCCGCAGCAATCTGATCGCTCAACGAGTCCAACGTTTCTTGAGTTATCGTGTTACCAGCCAGCATCGCGGTTACTCGTGAAATCTCCTGTCCAAGTTGTGGATTTGTCGGATCGGCTTCGACGGCCCGGTCAAGTAACACCAAGTTTGCTTGAAATTGCTGTCCTTCAATACGAGCTGTAGAAAGGTAGCTCAAACGATAAACTTCGGAAATCGCGCGGCGATAATTGTTGTCGGTCCCCCGCGTGCGCAACCCCTCGTCCAAAATAGCGATCGCTTTGTCGGGTTCATTCAGCAACAAATACGCCCGAGCAATCTCAAGTCGATCGGAATCCGATTCGCGATCCGTGTTTAAGTGCCGAGAATAATGAGAAATAGCTCGCTGTGTCGTTTCCTGAAGGCGCGAGCGTTGGTTATGCCGACGGAATGCATCGGCCAAGATCAGATGAAACTGCGGATCGCGGTCGGCAGCGATCGAATACATTCGCAAAGCTTCGTTTATTTTGCCATCTTTTTCCAGCATCGCTCCACGACGCAGTAAAAGTTGCGGGTTGGTCCCGCCCCAGTTCGCAGCAATATCCAGATGATGCTCTAACTGTTTGATGTCGACTGACTGGGCACCGGCGGCGAGCTGCTGAAGGATGCTGCCAGCCATCCAGGCGTGCGCTGCGGGATAGCCCGAATCAGTGTCAGGAGCCAGCGACGCCATCATACCGCGCACGACTGGCATGTTGCCTTGCTCGCCTAATCGAGCTGCGACGTAATAGCGTGCACGTTTGTTCTCTTTCTCAACTGCCAACACGCGTTTGAACAGGAGCGTTGCATAGTCGGTCAACTCTTGCCGCTCTTTCTCTTTCAGCTCTTCGCTTTGTTCTGGAATTGTACCTGTGGTCGCGTCACCTTCATCCGCGGCCGTCGCTTCATTCGCACCAGTCCCGTCCTCCTTGACCGGTGCTGCTTGCTCAGCAGCTTCGACGTAGGTCATAAGCAGACCCCGAGACGCCACCGTCTTTCCCCAAATGACCATGCCGATAACGGTGAGGAGAAAGAGCAGCGGAAATAGTCCCAGCGCGATCGTCCCCCATTCTCGCGACGCTCGCCATTCATCGAAATTGGTCAGCACACGCCGCGTGGTAGCCGTCGGATTAAACTGCGCTTTATCGGTCCACGACTGCTTGAAATCGCTGGCAGTTTCAGCTGGGGCTGCGGGCGTTTTCTTCTTGAACATATCCGTCCGGGGCTATTGTGCGAGGAAATTAAGTCTACTACGGTGTCTTTGTTATAAAGGAATTTGGCGACAGCGAAAGTTTCAAACGGAAAACTTCACGCAATCCTTCGCTTTCCGACAGCTTAGCGTAACAATTTTTCTTCGGGCTCAAGCGAATGGCTCGGTCCGGCCGTTAAGCTAGAATGAAGCATCCGACTGTGAAGCCCCTCGCCTCGGACCAGATCTATGCGCGATACCGAATGATAAACATCGGATCGATGGCAGATTGTAGACCGCCGTTACCAATAACGAAACAAACCTGAGCCTCGATGCTTGATCATTTCACTTGGATTGTCATCCTCCTGCCCCTCGCAGTCTACTTTATCGTAATCGGCATCTATTCAAGCCGGCGCCGGCCATTGTTAGTTTCTGGAACGCGAGACTTGATCGCGCTGGGCATGGGTTTGGTCGGCGTGATGATGGTTGGACCGTTTACGCTGTTCTTTCCGCAAGCAACCTTTAATTTTCTGGGCGGCCGAGTTTGGTTCGGCTTAGCGATGCTCTACATGCTCCTGCTGTCGCTTATTGCACTCAGCCAACGACCTCGTATTGTCGGCTATTCCATGAAGAATACAAACCTGAAGGGCATACTTCACCATCTGGTCAGCCAGCTAGATCCCGACGCGACTTGGGCGGGAAATGCCTTTTACTGTCCGAATCTACAGATTAGTGGCGTCGTCGAGCAACATGCGTTTCAATCGACAGCTCAAATCGTCGCCAACTCGCGCCAGCAAAGTCTAGCTGGCTGGATTCAGATTCACAGCGAACTGGAACAGTTGATCAAACAACAACCCAAGAGCCGCATCTCGCTTAGCCCTTGGTTAGCAGTCGGCTTGGCAGTAGCATTGGTAGTCCTTTCGATCGTCACGCTCGCGCCCGACCAAACCGTATCCTCCATGCAAGAAATGCTACGGTACTAGCGGTTCGCTCATTAGTTTGTACGCATTCATCGAGTCTGTGGCGTTGCTCCAACATCGGGAAGCGGTTGATCGGCGACTTCGATGGAATGATTTGTTCGTCGCGTTTTCAGTACGATTCGTCCCGACTCTCTTTGTTCTTTTTGCAACCGAGCCACGAGTCCCTCTAAGGTGTCGCCAGATTCGGCGAGCAGTTGTTCGCGTATCGTGTGTAGTTCATCCAGAATTGACTCTGAGTTTTCCATCTCAATTACCACCCAAAAATTCCGCAGGTGTGCAAATTAGCATGCCCCTAATCCCTTCGTCATCCAGCAATTTGTAGACACGGGGCAACTCATGTGCGTTCGCTATGTGTTTGCAGTTAAGTGTCAACAAGTATTTTACTCCACCTAACGCTGCCGCTGCAACATGCAAAGCATCGGCGGCAGCCTTTTGCGGCATCATATGCCCTGACAATAAAAGTCCAGCCAATGCCTGGACATCACTGTCAATGTCTAAAAGCGGGAGGCCGGCTAGTAGTTTCAGTCTCTTAGCAGAAGCTGTCGGATCACCGCGAGACGATTCCTCAAGCGTCAACTGCGAAGTAACAAGGTCAAACTTTGGCCGTTCAGAGCTCCACCAATCGCGCGCTTGCTGTTGCAATGCGGCGGTCTGAATATCACGACTCGGCCAAGCCGTGGCAAAACTGACGATTGATGTCTCAATGTAAACTTTTTCCATCTGCGTATTTAATCAAGACGAACTATCATCCAACCTACATCCAACCTATCAATGTGCCTACAGTTTCTTATCACTACCAAATCCTAATGCGATCCTTCGGGGGAACATACATCGCTTCGTCAGGCTTAATCGTGAACGCTTCGTAAAAGCCATCCATGTTCGACACGATCCCATTGGCACGATATTGGCTCGGTGAGTGCGGATCGGTCAAGAGTCGTCTCCGCAGTTCTGGTTCGCGGTACTTACGACGCCAAACTTGTGCCCAACCCATAAAGAATCTCTGCTCTCCAGTCAGACCATCAATCACAGTGAACTTCTTTCCTTCCAGTGACAGTTGATAGGCTGTGAAAGCCGATGTTAGGCCTCCGAGGTCACCAATATTTTCGCCCAGCGTCAGTTCGCCGTTCAAGTTCGCATCGTCAAATGGCTTGTAAGCCCCATATTGCGCGACAAGCTTCTTTGCACGAGCTTCAAACTCTTTGCGATCCTGTTCCGTCCACCAGTCTCGCAAATTACCGTGTCCATCATATTCGCTGCCGCTGTCGTCGAAGGCGTGGCTGATTTCATGGCCGATTACCGCTCCTATGGCCCCGTAGTTTACTGCGTCATCCGCTTGCACATTAAAGAAAGGCGGCTGCAAAATCGCTGCTGGGAAAACGATTTCATTCATTAAAGGGTTGTAGTAAGCATTTACTGTTTGTGGCGGCATATGCCATTCGTTGCGATCAACAGGCTTGCCCAGTTTGCTTAAGTTGTAAACGTGTTCGAACTCGGCAATCGCCAAGATATTTCCAAACAAGTCATCGCGATTGATTTGAACCGACGAATAGTCTTTCCAAACATCGGGGTAACCGATCTTGGTAGTAATCATGCCCAGTTTTTCCTTGGCACGTTGCTTGGTCCCATTCCCCATCCACTCAAGACCATCAATTCGTTGGGAGAAAGCTCGCTTCAAATTGTCGACCAGTTCTACCATTCGTGACTTCGCGTCGGGCGAAAAATGCTCTTTCACGTAAAGCTGACCGACAGGCATGCCTAACAAACCATTGCAAAGCTGCACTCCGCGTTTCCACAACGGCTCTTGCTCGGTAACGCCGCTGAGTGCTTTGCGATGAAAGTCGAAATGCAACTGCACGAGCTCTTCGCTAAGCGTGTCAGCAAAGTAGTCGAGCAAATGGAAGGCACTATAAGCCTTCAGGACTTCCAAGTCCGTTTCAGCAATCGCGGCATCCACGCCCGCAAAGAAGCTTGGCTGCCCGATGATGACCTCGCCTTCGGTCGGCAAGTCAACTATGGCGCTGTACTCGACCCAGTTTAGCTCGGGATTGCTCGACGCGAACTTTTGTACATCCATCACGTTGTGAGTGGCGATCGGATCCCGAAGCTCAGTGTTTGTCCACTGAACGGTTGCGATCTTCTTTTCGAATTCAAGGATCGATTTTGCAAGTTCCGCCGCGTCACTATAATTGGCCTTGCCAAGCAACGCAGTCGAATAGCTCAGCAACGCACCTCGAAATGCGATGTAGCGCGGTTGATCTTCAAGATAGTAGTCTCGATCGGGTAGCGTTATGCCGGACTGAACGACGTAGGCAGCGTACTGTGTAGACTTCTTTGCGTTAGGCTCGACATAATAACCCATTGGGTTGTTCACCCCGATCCGGCTTAGCTGCGCGGCGAGGTTCGTCCACTCTTCTTTACTTTCTATGCTCCGAATGCTTTCAAGCAGCCCTTCGAGCGGTTCCATGCCAAGCTGATTTCGCAGCTCGATATTCATATATGAAGCGTATAAATCACCGGCCTGCTTGGCTATTTCGTCCGCCGCATCGCCCTTCTCCGCTGCGGCCTCAAGCAATTCGCGAACGTCCTGTTTGGCCGCATCGTCCAGCGCTGTAAACGCACCATAGTTGGACTGATCGCCGGGGATCTCCGTTTCCTGCAGCCATTTATCGTTTACATACTGGTAGAAGTCGGCACCGGGAGCAAGATCCTTGGAGACGTTCGTCAAGTCGATTCCAGACTGCTTGGAGGCCTCTTGGCCGACGGCCGCTGACGGGCAATTGGTCGCGGCGAACCACGCCAACATTGCGATCGTAGCTGCTGGCCGGAATAAACTTGCAAATCCCCTGTTTCTGGTCGACTTTTGAGCCGGACTGAATCGCATCGTTCACTTCCTTGGGTAAAATTAGTTATCACTGCAACGCGACAATGGAATCGTTTGCGACCGCATCTTCGCATATCGCTGAAGGCCAGAGTCTTGAAGACTAAAAATTTACCGCATTCATCAAAGTTTTCCTATGCGGTAACTGCGTGGGCTTTTTACGCAGCGAGTTTGGCTGCGGTTCGGCTTCCCCGGCATGTCCTAGCGGGACTTTGGTTATGTATTGCGATTATTCAGAATAGCCCGATCGTGCAACAGCAGGCGCTGGGGCAAGTTTCGACCGTAAACGAAAACCTACAGCAAAAGTTACTGGACGGTCTAGCCGAAGGCACGCTCACATCGCAACAAGCACAATCGATTTACGCAACGCTTGCCTTTCGAGGAAGTATTTCGGCACCGGATCGAATGCTTATTCGCGTTGAACCGAGCGACTCGAACGAAAGCATGCCACCTCAAGTTTCAATCGAGACGCTTCCCTCCCAGTGGCAGGGTATTTGCAGCGATGCCGACGTTCAGTCTGACGAATCGAGCAAATCAACTTCGCTCGATCTTCGTTGGGAACGTCCTAAAGACAAAGCCCTGCTGGCAACACGAAAAAATCGAAACGCTGTGCTCCTCCGCAGCCAGCACTTTCTCTTCGAAGTCGACACGCTCCCCAAAACATGGCAAGGCATTGTCCAAGAGTGCGAGTCGACCTATGCAGCGCTCGCAGCCATGCTTGAATTGAAAGATGACGCTCAACTGCTGAACGTCCAAGTGTTAAGAACTCGCGCGTCGTACGTCCGCCTGCTTTCAAAGGTGAGCAAACAAATCGAGCTCACGAATGGCTATTTTGATTCCACGACTAACACAGTCTACTGTTTTTGGGCCGAAGACACTGCGACTCGTTCAGCTCTGCGGCATGAGGTGACTCACCAGATCCTAGCAAATGTGTGGAGTCGAGGAATCACGATCGACTGGGCTCGCCAAACCGATTTCTGGGCCTTTGAAGCGATGGCGACTTATATGGAATCGCTTTCGTTGCGTCCGGGCGTTGACGAATCGTACATTATGCTGGGCGGTTGGGAGTCGCCGCGACTGCAAGCGGCTCGCTATCGCCGATTGCACGACATGACTTGGATGCCTTGGCCTCAACTGCGCGGGAACTCGCGCGATGCGTACCAACAGCCTGTGGACATTCAAATCCGTTACAGCCAAACGGCGGGGCTCGCCCATTATTTTTTCGATTCTTCTCGAGCATCACGAGAACAATTTTTACGATATGCCGAGAGTGTCCATCGCGGATCACCTGACGTTACGCTACTGGAAATCGCAAGCGATGATGAACTGCGAGCCGCCTATGATACATTTTTGCTCGGCGAACAATCCAACTTCCAATCCTACGCGCTTCAACCGCCACGTGCAGATCTTGTTCTATCGCGAACGGCGATTACGGATGAAATATTGGCGAAGTGGCCAACGTCCCATCGCAACTTTGAATGGCTCGATTTGTCTTTTACAAAAGTGGATGGACGCTTCTTATCCAATGAACATGCAACTTGGTCGGCTCGCCGGTTGAATATGGAGAGCACGGAAGCAGACGATGCGGCGTTCGACGCAATCCTGACCGTGCAAGGGATTGAGGAGCTGGACTTGTCGAATTGTAATGTGACGGACAGCAGTATAACAAAACTGCGAGCGATGAACGAGCTGCGGAAGCTTTGGTTGACAGGGACCACTGTCACGGACGCAGTACTTGAGCCGTTAGGATCGCTGCCGAATCTCGTGTACATCGATGTGCAAGGAACCGCAATCTCGCGAGAAGCGTGGCTTGCTTTCCAGAAGAGCCATCCTAGGATAAAATAGGCGTGCAGCCACGACTGCGATTTTGTCGCTATTCTACATCAGAAGGCACTGCCATGCTTCATGTTTTGAAACTTCTATGTGTGCTTCTGACTCTCGGAACGACTGAAGCGATCGCTTCGGCAGCTGACCTGCCTAACATTCTTTGGCTCACGAGCGAAGACCATGGCCCGGAAATGGGTTGTTATGGCGACAAACTTGCGAGAACGCCCAACATCGATGCACTCGCAGCGAAAGGCATGCTGTTCAATCGCGTCTGGTCGACCGCTCCGGTATGCGCACCGGCCCGAACGGCCATCATTTCTGGAGTTTACCCGTCCAGCAGCGGCGGACTGCACATGCGATCGATGGTCTCGCTACCGGACGAAATGAAACTTTACCCACAGTATTTACGCGAGGCAGGTTATTACTGCACCAACAATAGCAAGAAGGACTACAATCTGCGCGAGGTGGGCCAAGTTTGGGACGATTCATCCAACAAAGCTCATTGGCGCAATCGTCCGGCGGATCAGCCCTTCTTTGCAATTTTCAATTCGACAAAAAGCCACGAAAGCCAGATCAGAACGCGACCTCATCAAGCTATAACGGATCCCGCAAAGGTCCGCGTCCCGTCATATCATCCTGATACTCCCGAGGTGCGACAGGATTGGGCGCAATACTATGATAAGGTCAGTGAAGCAGACGCAGACGCAGGAAAGCATCTGCGAGAGTTGGATGAGGCTGGGTTTGCCGACGACACGATCGTCTTCTACTACGGGGATCATGGAAGCGGCATGCCGCGATCCAAACGTTGGCCTTCCAATTCGGGACTGGCTGTCCCTTTGGTCGTGTACTTTCCCGAAAAATGGCAACACCTTGCACCAAAGGAGTATTCTGCCGGTGGCAAGTCCGACAGAATGGTCAGCTTCGTCGATCTTGCACCGACTTTGCTGAGCATCGTTGGAATCCAGCCACCCGATTGGATGCAGGGACACGCATTTGCAGGCACGTATCAATCAGAGCCTCAGCCGTACTTGTATGGTCAGCGCGGTCGAATGGACGAACGAATGGATCTTGTGCGGAGTGTAACAGATGGGCGTTTCGTTTACTTGCGAAACTACTATCCACACGTATCTCAAGCGCAACGCGTTGCCTACCAGTTCGAGACACCGACAACGCGTGTTTGGCGCGATCTATTCAAGCAAGGGAAGACTTCGCCCGCGCAGTCGCAGTTCTGGAGTATCCCGAAAGCGTCCGAAGAATTGTACGATCTAGCAACCGATCCTGATGAAATCGTCAACCTAGCTGGTTCACCCGAACATGCATCGACTCTCGAGCGACTGCGGAACGCGAATCGACAGCACATCCTTGACGTTCGCGATGTTTGCTTCTTGCCAGAGCGCGAGATCCACACGCGCAGCCAAGGCCGTACGCCATACGAAATGGCGCGCTCAGAAAATGACTACCCGCTGGAACGAATTCTGACGATGGCAGAACTAGCATCCAATTCGGACACCGACGTAGTCGACAAGGTATTGCAAGGGTTCAAAGACAACGACAGCGCCGTACGTTTCTGGGCCGCACAAGCAATTCTGATGCGTGGAGAGAAAGCGGTTATGACTCATTCTGCGTTGCTGCAGAAGGCATTACAAGACGAATCCCAGAACGTGCAAATTGTTGCCGCCGAAGCGCTTGGCCAATACGGAAGTCCTGCTAATCAATCTGCCGCTCTGAATACGCTCAAGCATTTGTTTTCGCCAGCAGACAATGGCGTATTGGTAGCAATGCCAGCCTTAGCAGCGGTCGAATCGCTAGGCGAAGTTGCATCTCCACTCCACGGCCTTGTTGGGGACCTCAATCCCCAAGGAGAGTCGCCAGACCCTCGATACGACAGCTACGTTCCGAATCTCATCTCGAACATCACCAATCCACAGTAACCTCATCGGCAGTCGAAACGATGATGAACGTGTGAAGCCCACTATCGATTGGCTCCCGTCGGATCACGTCACCAATAACCGACAACTTCGCTTTTAATTTTTGCAAAACGCAATAAGTCAAAAGAAGATCATTTGCGCGGGATGCGACAAAGAGGTGAATA
The DNA here is from genome assembly GCF_056494165.1 of Njordella aestuarii. Lineage (NCBI taxonomy): Bacteria > Pseudomonadati > Planctomycetota > Planctomycetia > Pirellulales > Pirellulaceae > Njordella > Njordella aestuarii. Next base: position 2,137,029 of record NZ_CM151397.1, on the reverse strand, counting down.
ATTTTACCATCTGCCACTCCTTCGCGGCGTGTTCAACTCGGCATCGAAGTGATTCGGTTGAAAGCTTGCGGCTTACCGCCCCCCTTGGAAAGGGCAAAAAGCTTGCGCACCCTCTCAAACTTGCGAGTAATGAGCACTCTCGAATCATGCGGATTAGGGCTCCAAAGCACTAAGCCATGTCCACTGTATCAGCACGATAGCGGTTGGAGCGATACAGTACGACGCTATAAGAAACTTATACCCGATCAAATCTTCCTGAAGTACGAAACCTTGTATTGTCTCGCCAACTTTTCGAAGACGAAATCGGATTCAGTTCTCTTTTTAGGCAAAAGTACATACCTTTACGAATTGTCTAACGTTTCGGGATTTTTTAGCGACTTTCTCTCGTCAGATGTTAGGCGTCGCTCGACTTTCTTTACATCCTCCGACGCTGGTAAACTCTCGGGCCGAATGCCACGACTTAGTAGTGTTTGACGAACAGCTTCGTTGTTAGTGACGTGTTCACGCGATATTTGCGGTTCACTTGACATCTGCTTTTCGCGGGCGTTGTGGATCGTGATTTCGGTGGCAAAATCTTTTGCTTTGAGGATAATAGTGGGTGCGAAGTCGGCGAGTGGGCGAGTGTCCGGGACCTTCCACTGCGCTTTCATCACTTGAGTACTCTTACCAAACAGGGCATGATCTCCCTTGCTACGAATCAACGCGAAATCCTGATTTCCCCCAGTTTGTTCGAAGATGACCGCCGAAAGCTCTTTCTCTGTATTTGAAAGCTTTCGACGCGCGGACACACGTTCTGCCTCCAATAATCGCTGCTCGATTAACTCGGCTCTGCGAGTCTGGATAGCAAAGTAGGTTTGGGCGAACGCTACTTCTTGCTTGGACGGGTCCCCGTTTTGAGCGACTAGGTAACACGCATAGCGAGTTAACATGATGTCCGGAATTTCCCGCTGTCCTCCTGAACCAAGTTCGACCATTTTGCCGACGTCGGCAAAATGGTCAGCAACTTCATGTCCTGAAAGTTCACAGGCCGTTTTAGCCTTTCCAACTACGTTCGAGAAGTTATCCCACTTGGTATAGCCCAACAAAAATTGTAGATCGCGGGCCAACCAGTATTCAATGCCGCTCTCGGTTTGCTGGGCGTGACCCTCGAAGGTTGCTGTCAAAGTTAGAATTTGATTGTTCTCCATTTTGAACTCCTATCCTTCTAACTATATATCTGACTGAAACAGACCGCTGAATTGAAGTCGTTTTCGTAAAAAAAGACAAAATGCCCACGCCGCGATTGTACAGCAGGTTGTGTCTCTCCGAGCAACTTTGCAATGCAAATTTACGAGGGAAACAAAATCATCCTGGCGTCTACTTAGATTCGACGAAGTCTACGCCGACACGACGAAACTAAGTTCGATATCAAACCAGTCTGTTATCGAACATCGCGAACCACAGTAGATTCAGGGGAGACAAATCGCTAGTCGATCTTATTGGCGATTTCTCACGCTTTCTGGTTCAGTGCTTTCCAAACGGCGCTGATTATTGCTAGGTAAGTCAGAATAACAAGCACGTTTAGGCCCATCAACACTCCAGACGTCGTTGCGGTTGAAACTTGAAACTGACCACCTACCAGGAGCACGAGCTTTTTCACGAGATAAGCAATTGCGAGCAACAAACACAACGATGCAAAAGGGATACTCGCGATCTTACCGGAAGACGCCCCAATGACGCGCGAACGCCTTAAAAATCCAAGCGTGGCGACGAATGCGATAATTGAAAGAAGAAGCATTTTTAGGAGTCAAATTTGTTACTTAAAAGGTAGCCCGCCATTGCTCGGCACTGGACGCTCGAAAGGGATACTACACTTTGACAGCTCGACACCAACGTATTGGATAGGAGCAGTCTTCTTAGTTGAGCAGTTTGGCTTGAACAGCCATAGCAGCAAACTTCGAAACCACCTACGCGGTATGTTGCCCGACTGAGCTCGCCTCGGTCGAAACTGGATCATAACCAGCCTAACGCATTACTGCCTTTGTGTCACGACTGGGCTTGTCCCAGTCGAACGATGATCCAATCTCTGCGGTTGGAATCATAAATCCACCAAGACAAGCTTGGTGGTGACTTCAAACCAATAGTTACTATATCACGCAAAAACGACCCTGCCGCAGTATCGCATCACCTAGTATTGGCTGATGGAAGTGTTTCGAATTCGGCTTGAGCAAAATCGGCGTCTAGCATTCGTACGACGATGCGATGATTGGCAGGTCCGGCTCCTGCAGTGTCGACTGCGAGCGATGCCATTGACCAACGACGATCCAATGGGGATTGTTGCACAGCAAACGATTGGACCTTATCTAGAAACGTCGTCGAGAACTTTCGATCCAGCACTCCTGAGCGAAAAAAGACTTGATTCGCTCCTCGGGCGTAACGCATCGACTTCGCTTTTTTATTGGCATACCAAATCGCTAGCGGTATCGCGAACAGCAAAATCAAGCCGCCCCAAGGACGAAGAGCAATTCCAACCGACAACGATGCTGCGATCGCAACGAGTACTCCAATTCGACGCAGTCGTTTCCCAGCTCGTGGCGATAGCGATTTCCAATCCAGCAACTCCTGCTTCCACAAGATCCCTGGCCTCAGTTCCTCTATAACGTTAGGCAGTTTCGCTTCCGCGATGATCGGCACAAACCAACGCCGCCCAATCGACGACGAAGCGTCCTCCGACTTGCCAGCCCCGCCCGCAGTCTCAACCCGGATCGTCGCCAGCTTAAAGAATCTTTGTAAAACAGACTGTTGAACGCTGATCAACTGGATGCGCCGTCGAGGAATCGTTGCCGACAGCTGCGTAAATAAACCACATCGAATGCGAAGGTCATCATCGGTCAGCTCCAATCGATAGTTATAAAACCTCATTACGTACCACGCAATCGAGAAGGCTTTGACTACAAACACAATGCCGATGAAGAGTGCCGGAATCACGACAACCCAAGATGCCGACTGCCAGAGCCCTTCCAGCGTTCTTCGCACCGATTCGCGAGCGTCCCACCAATCGATTTGGAACAGCAGGCCGAAAATCACACCAAACAACACGATACCGCGGTTGCTGAGCAGCCCGGCTAAAACTAAATCTTTCAACGATAGACTCAACAAAGTCTTTGTTGCCAGTTCCCTTGTATCGCCTGACTCAGTTCTTGCAGCTAAAGCTTCGGAGACCTGGCCGACGTCAGTATAACCATCGCTAGGTTGCGAGTGTTTTACCTCGCCAGTTGACCTGCTTTCGCGTCGATGCAGTCGCAGCGATCCGACCTGACTCTGCAACTCCTGCACATCATCAAGCGAGATTACCCGCAAGATCGCCTCAGGCTCTTTCCCCGAAGCCGTCTCGATTCTCACTTCGGCTACTTTAAAGATGCGATGTAGCACATTCTGCTTTAGATCGATATTCTGAATTCGCTGAACGGGAATTGTACGGTGCTTTCGAAATAGTATCCCTTCATCAACGATCAGGTCCTCACCTTGCAGGTGATACCGAATTGAAACAAATCTCAAAACTGAAAAAAAGATGTTGATCAAAACGATAAATGATGCAATCACAACGCCAAGCTTCATGCCTTGGAACGCTGCGTAGCCGCCAAAAAGCAAGGGTACAAGCACTGCTCGAAGATGTGCAAGCGAATCAAACAAAATCGACAGCGGATGCAGCCAACGTGGCGATGTGATCGGATCGGCTCGGTTCATCGGCACCGGCAGCGTCGATTGGTCGTTGATATTAGGATCAAACGGCATCGTTGAACTCCCGATCTTCAACTAGGGCGTCGCGAAGTCGTTCTGCGACAGCGCGGTTCAGTCCGCTCAGTTCCACCGATGCGTTCTCCGTTCCGGCAGTATGAATAATCAGATTTGCGACTTCAAAATTTCGCATCAGCGGGCCTTGGTGAACGTCCGCATGTTGCACTCGTGAACGAGGAATCGTAATTGCCTTGCGCCAAAACACACCCGATCGAACAGTCAATCCCTTGTCTGTCAGCAGCCAACCGGCTGCTTCATATTGCCAGCGTGGGAAGACATGTGCCAACCACGCGAGGCAGACCGATAGCACAATGATTACACCAAGAAGTATTCCCAACCCTAGCGGGACCAACGAACTTGCGTAGGCGATCAACCAAGCGACAACCCCGATCCCCGTAAGTACTAACCACACGATCCAACCGGTGATACGCTCAAGCTTGATAGAGTTCGGATCGCGCTTTTGATAGCCGTTCAAAACGCTTTCTGCGATTGAGCTGACTTTCGAAGCACTGCGGCTGGCGGGATCCGAATTCGATGTTGTTCCGTCGTTTGGTTCGTCATCACGCATCGCAGCTTGCGAAATTTCACTGGAAGTGGAACGATTTGGAAGGGAGTGTGGCGTGTGTTCTTCCATTGGATTCTCGATGATTGTCATGCCCCATGTTCGTTCTGTTCCAGTTAATCTTGGTGATTGTAACTGATAACATCAAGTGAATACGTAGCTTGCAAATTTCTTAACGCAGAGTGTGCTTTACTGCAGGATATTGACCAAGCGATACAAAAAATCCCACAATGTTGTATCATTGCGGCTCGTGATTGCGTTGTCTTGACGGAACCAATGGTCCCAACTGTATGAGTCTTTCTGAGCAGAAGCCTGTAAGAATTCGCGTCCACTTCGGCGGCCAACTGTGTGCTGACGTCGCAGTGAACCGACAGCTGCAAATCGGACGGCAGCGTGCTGGCGAGGCCTTGCCGTTCAACCACAGTGCTGATGAAGAGCGTTTGATTCTAGCGCCATTGGACAAGCTTACGATCTCGCGTGAGCACCTATTGATCACTTGTAACGAAACCGAGTCGGGCCCTAACGCGCGCGTGCGAATCAAAAATTTGAGTCGCTCGCAGATGGTGCACATATCAAACCAGCCATCGCTTCCACCGCTCAGCTCCATCGAAATCGACCTTCCGGCAAGCGTTCAGGTCGATGAGTACACGATCCAGCTGTCGGATGCGGACGACCAATCTGAACCGACCTCCCGTGAACTGCAGCAAGGTTTTAGTGCGAAGGACTTGCGACAAACATCGTTGTTGCAGTTTTCTTCCCTGCCGCAGCTCTCGTCAGATCAACTGCTCCATTGGCTGAACGAAACGATGCAAGTCTTGCGAAGTGCCGCTGGTAGAAGCGATTACTGGGAACAAGCCGTTGAAGCTGTCGGGCAGATCATTGGACTTGATACGATTGTTGCCTTACGCAGGCGTGGTTCCGAGTGGATTGTGGAAGCGGTGAACGAACGCGCAAGTCGTTTTCTGTCGACCGGTCAGAAGCAACCTAGCAAGCGTATCCTAGATCGCATGCTTCAGTCGAAAGAAACGATCCGTGAATTGCCAGAATCTACTGATTTGCGAGGAAGCTTGATCGGGATTGAAACCATCGTGGCCTCTCCAATTTTCGATTCCGACAATGAGATCATTGGCGCGATCGTGGGCACGCGTGAATCGCAACCGACGAAATCGGGGCCGCAAATCTCCGACCTGGAGGCGGCTATGGTGGAAGTCATCGCGGGAAGTACTGCGACGGGAATCGCTCGCGAACACGAGGCACGCAAGGCAATCGAAACGCGAATTCAATTCGAACAATTTTTTACACCGGAGCTTGTCCGGGAGCTTGAACGTAACCCATCAATGTTGGAGGGACAGCAAGCGGAGATTACGGTTCTATTTTGTGATGTTGTCCGCTTTAGTTCTATAAGCTCAGCCCTGGGCTCCCGAACAGGACTGCGATGGATCAGCGAAGTAATGGACTATCTGAGCGAGACGGTATTTCAACAACAAGGTGTTGTAGTCGACTACGTCGGTGACGAGATGATGGCTATGTGGGGCGCCCCGCAAACGCAAGTCGATCACGCGGCTCGCGCATGCCAGACTGCCGTCGATATCTTTGCTGTGCGCGCCGAAATCGATCAAAAATGGCTCGATATCACAGGCGAACCGATCGACTTTTGCATCGGAATTTGCTCCGGGTCGGCAACCGTCGGAAATACTGGTTCGCGTCGAAAGTTCAAATACGGCCCGCTTGGCAATACCGTAAACATAGCGAGCCGCCTTCAAGGTCTTGCTAAACACTTAAGTGTTTCTGTAGTGATCAGTGAAGCAACTGCGAATGCTATTAAGGGGACAGACCGACTCACACGTCCACTTGGTCGAGCCAAACTAGTCAATATCAATGATGCAGTTGGAACGTTCGAACTTTTTACGAACCCGGACGAAGCTCAGATCGAGTTGGCCCGCAATTTCGAGTCCGTCGTCGAATGCTTGAAAGGTCAGAAGATTGAGGAAGCATCAAGCTTATTGAGCGAACTTGCGGTCAAATACCCTGACGATGGGCCGGTGGGTAAAATGTTGGCTCAACTGCAGGCATTCGAGCCCAATCGGGATCACTTGTGGGGATTTGCTGCGAAAACGCCTGAGATATGAGCGTCAAAGATCGGGAACTCCAGACGCATTTCAAACACTTAGACCGGAGCGGGCAGGTCGCGTCTCGAGAAGGCGAAGATTGCTAAGGCATAGCAAACTAGTCCCAGCGTTAAAAGGATGGCGCTGAAACCCGCAGGACCGGGTATGAAGCCTAACCAATCTTTAGACTTGATGAAGAAAGCCGAGGGTTCAATATCTAAATGCGTCGTCGCATGCACGATCCAATCTGGTTGATACGCACTGAGGAAACTGAAGGGGATCAAAAACCGAGTCTTCAAAGTCGATTTTCCTAACACGAACAGCAGTGCTTGTAAAATATAGATACCAATGACAATCCCAATCGTCCTCCATCGATATTGGTCGATTGAACTTACTAGCACCGACAAAGCGAGCACAAAGAAGCCTAGCGCGAACAGGTTGAGCGTGGGGGCAATAAAATCTGCAACGTTAACAAGCTCCGTGAGTGGTGCCATTCTACGCACTGGTTCTGTTCCCCACAAACCAGATACGTCGATGCCGAAGATCTCGGTCGAATTGGGTTGCTCAACTACAACAGTCGAATTTGTGTGGATGCCAGCAAAAATGCCTAGGAACGCAGCCATGCACAAGATTGCGAGCCCCAGGACGCTAACAATTCCATGCGCCAAAATAAGGTTGCGGCGCTTAATCGGTTGCGACAGTAACATTTCTAACGAACCACGATTAAGTTCACCACTCACAACATCAGACCCGCGACTGATGGACCACGTTAAGATGCATAACATCAAAATCGGCTCGGCGAAAGAAAGTCCGATGACTCCCTCGTAAGTCAAAAATTGTTCGAGCGGCACGGGTGAAAATTTTTCGAAGATCCGAATCTGATCCAGTAGTGGCTGAAAGCCACTCAATTCAAACTGCGCGACGGTCCAAATCCTGACCCATGTAAACATGAGCAAAATGATCGACGAACAGAGCAGCAGCAACCAAGAGTCGCCGGCATATTTTCTTAACAGGATGTTGAACACGATGCGTAAACCGCTTGAAGTCCCAATGGGGCAATGTTAGAAAGTCGAAACTGGTACTGCTGAAGCAATCGAATCGCTGAATCTAGATCCAACTGATCGACATCTAACTCGAATTGATGCACACCGTTAGAGCTGGCTTGCATGGCTAGCCCTGCTGGCAGTGTGTAGTTCAGCGTGGCGGGTTCACCAGGATGGCTCGCACGGATTTGATAGACTTGGCCAAGCTTCTTTAAGTCGACTTCACGACGGACCTTGCCGCTGCGGACGATCGCGGCATGATCGCAGATCTGTTCGATCTCGTCCAAGATGTGCGACGAAAGCACGACGGTTGCACCTCGCTGATGCGACTCCTGAATCAACGTGAGAACTTCGCCGCGAACATTCGGATCAAGGTTCGCTGTCGGCTCATCTAACACAATCAACCGCGCGTCCGTCGAAAGCACACTCGCGATCGCCAGCTTTTGCCGCATACCGGTCGACATGAACGCCACGTAACGGCTCAGATCCAGGTCGAGGCGTTTTGCGATTTGATGAGCGCGTTGCAAGTTCCCATGTGGATGAACGCGGCAAAAGAAATCGAGCACCGCTTTGCCTCTCATCATGCGAAACAGTTTAGCTTCCGCAGGAAGATAGGTCGTCATGGCACGAATTGGCAGTGAATCGAGCTGAACGTCTTTGCCAAATATCGAAGCCTTGCCGCTTGATGCACGGATGTACCCGAGCAACGTCCGCAGTAACGTCGTCTTTCCGGCACCATTGGGACCAAGCAGTCCGAACACGATCCCAGCCGGCACTTTCAGTGAAAGTGCATCCAAAGCACAGTAACCTTTGTATCGCTTGGTAAGTTCACAAGCTTCAATAGCGATGTCGACGGTCAAGATCTGCTGGCCTAAGTCGTTGTATGAAGTACCGCATTTTAAACGGCGTCGGCTTGCACATTCTCGCAAGCACTACCGCCCTAAAGGCGGGACTACGAACAAAATGCAAATGTTTGTAGCACTATACCAACAAGACCAGTTTCACAATATTCCATTGACGCCCGTGACCCTTGCGGATAGCTCTGAAAACGCTCGAATAGAGGGAACTAACTTTTGAATTCAATTTTGCTGGCGATACGAGATGACGATTGAAAACTCTACTTTTGCAGAACATTTTGAAGAGATCGCGGACTGGTTGGAGATCCAAGGTGAAAATGCCTTCCGCATCCGAGCTTACCGCAACGCCGCACAAGCTATACGCGAACTGCCGTCGTCGCTAGCATCGATGATCAAAAAAGGAGAGGACGTCTCTGAGATCAAGGGCATCGGTTCCGCTGTCTCGGAGAAATCGAAAGAGTTGCTCGAAACAGGGAAGATCAAAGCTCTTGAAGAATTGCGGGCGAAATATCCCGCGACGCTGTTGCCGCTGCTGTCGGTTCCAAGTCTTGGTGCGAAGAAAGTGGGCATTTTATTCGAGCAACTAAAAATCGTCGACTTGGCGTCACTGAAGGCAGCGGCGGAAGCTGGCAAGCTGCAAGGGCTGAAGGGTTTTGGCGCCAAGACGGAACAAACGATCCTGCATGGTATTTCGATTGCCGAAGCCGCGGCCGAACGAATGCGAATCGACAAAGCGACAGAGCTAGTAAACGCTCTCCGCGACTATCTTTTGCAATGCAACGCGATTCAGAAGCTTGAGTTCGCGGGAAGTTTCCGCCGCGGACGCGAAACAGTCGGCGACATCGATATCTTGGCAGTTAGCGAGAACACGACGGACGCGATGGACTATCTGGCTGCCTTCAAAGACTTGACGGAAGTCTTGCAGCGGGGAGACACGAAGATGAGCGTACGGCTCAAGTCTTCTTTCCAAGCGGACTTGCGGATTGTGCCAGCCGAATCATGGGGAGCCGCTCTACAGTACTTTACGGGTTCCCAAAAACATAACATTCGCGTTCGCCAGATAGCGAAGGGCAAGGGCTACAAGCTGAATGAGTATGGACTGTTTCCTACCGAGATGCCTGACCAATCGGCACCCTGCGAAACAGAAGAAGCGATCTATCGTACACTTGGATTGCCATATATTGCTCCGGAGTTTCGCGAGGGCAGATTCGAATTCGACAGTGAGTTTGAAGATCGCTCGCAGCAAACAATCAAACTTGAGGATATCCGCTGCGACTTGCATATGCATACGACAGCGACTGATGGTACGGAGTCAATCGAGAGCATGGTGGCAGCGTCCAAGCGAAAAGGTTACACGCATATCGCCATAACCGATCATAGTAAACGCGTGTCGATGGCCAACGGCCTAACGGCGGAACGTGCGATTGCACAATGGAAGGAAATCGATGCGATCAACGCTGCCGATGACTCGGGATTTCGGATCTTCAAAGGGATCGAATGCGACATCTTGGAGGATGGAACGATGGATCTTCCGGATGATGTTCTGGCGCAAGCTGACTGGGTGTTGGCGAGTGTTCATTACGGGCAGAAGCAGAGCCGCGAAAAGATTACTGAACGCATTTTAAACGCCATTCAGAATCCTTACGTAAAGGCCATCGCACATCCGACTGGAAGATTGATTGGACGTCGCGATCCTTATGAAGTCGACTTGGATGCGGTGATTCAGGCGGCTGCGGAACATCGCAAAATCCTTGAGATCAACTCGAACCCCTATCGGCTGGACCTTTCCGACGTACATTCGATGTCCGCCAATGCGGCTGGCGTTCTGTTCACGATAAACACCGACGCGCACTCAATCGACAATTTGGAATTGATGCATTTCGGTATCCAACAAGCTCGGCGAGCAGGAATCGCCGCCAAGAGCGTAATCAATACCTGGTCGCTCGAAGAATTCGCGAAGTATATTCGGGTGTCGCTCTAGAGCTTCGAATCGTAAGGGCGGGATCGAGGTTTTCGTGATGGACGGACTGAAGGTCCATCTTACTTGTATTGTGGACGGACTACAAAGTCTTTTTATCACCAAATCTTTACTTAACCCCACGAGCTCGTCTCATGGGTGAATAAGGCTGGTAAGTTAGACACCGAAGCCCTGCCCATCCACCGAGTTTAACTTGTTCTCGCCGCTTGAAATGGCGAGCACTAGTTGAACTCGGGAGATTGAAGGCAGAAGAATAAATCGCTGCCTTCATTCTCCTGCCTTCATTCTCCTGCCTTCATTCTCCTGCCTTCATTCTCCTGCCTTCATTCTCCTGCCATCTTTCTTTTGCTTTCATTCTTCGCTGCATCTCGCGCTACGAAGTAGCGGCATTCTCTAGCCTGGGGTGGAGCTGGGGCACGAAGCGGAACCCCAACACGTCTTGGAATTGGCAGAAGAATGGGGGGCAGAAGAATGAATCGCTGTTTTCATTCTTTTGCCTTCATTCTTTTGCCATCTTTCTTTTGCCATCTTTCTTCGCTGCAACTCGAGCTACGAAGTAGCGGCATTCACCAGCCTGGGGTGGAGCTGAGGCACGAAGCGGAACCCCAGGTTACCAGACACCGGAACTCTTGAGCTGCGAAGCTGCGCCATTTATTAATGCAAATTAAAAAGCGAAACAGGTAAGTTCGTTCTGGTTCGCGTTTAACGTACCACGTTACTGATCGTAAGCGCAAACTAACTGCCCGCAAAGCAACTAGCGGCGGCTCTTTGGCCGCGAGACCATGCACGACCACTTCGTTCGGCTTCGTTACGCATACTCGCTGGCCGGCCAGCACTCTTGCCAAAGTACTTTTTGAAATTCCACACCAGATCGCACCACATCGATGACTCAATACCAAGCCGCTGCAAGATAGGCTTGAGCCCATCAGGAACCGAACCTCGCTTATCGGGCCGCCCCTGACGCCCTGTCCAGTCAAGCAGCGATAAGTAATCCGCCAGGGACATCGGCAAGAAGCCTTTGTCACTCGCCCTCACTCCAGACTTGTTTGCATAGATTCCCGACGCCTTACGTTCATCGACACTAAAGACCGCCAACCATGCATCACGCAGAATACGCCCCCCATTCTTTTTCCTAAGCGGTCTTGGTTCGAGAAACGAAACCAACCACGAGCGATGGACCGATTGAGTGGCTGTTGCTGACCAGCTTGCCCATCTCGACGCGAGAGGAAGTCGAACTAGTCATTGAGTACTACCTACAACGTTGGATGATCGAATTGTTTTTCAAAGTGCTCAAGAGTGGCTGCAAGATTGAGTCACGACGTTTTGAGCACATGGATCGGTTCTTACCAGCGTTAGCGTTGTACTTGATCGTGGCATGGCGCAGTCTTTATGTGTGTCGGATGAGCCGCACGCATGCCGAGAAGCCTTGTTCGCATTTGTATACCGAAGCGGAATGGAAGAGCGTTTGGCAAGTGGTCAAACGGAAGCCACTCCCGAAGAAGCCACCGTCGTTACTTGAGATGACGCAGTTGGTCGCGCAGCTTGGCGGATATGTAAATCGCAAGAACGCCGGTCCGCCTGGTCCACAGACAGTATGGCTTGGCCTTCAAGCGATGTACCTAATCGCCAATTGCTGGCAAACCTTCGGCCCCGGAGCTACTGAAACTTGTGTGTAACAACGAGGGCCGCGGCGGACGATTCCCCATTGTCAAGCCGCTCGGCTCCGCGGCTCCGTGTGCAACGCTTGGTTCTGCCACGTCTTTCTACATTGTATCAGTTTTTATGGATCGCCGTTCTTATCCGATGACGCCCCCAATTCGCCCTCATACGGCACCATGCGTATTGTTTTCTCCGCAGCAGCAGCGAGCATGCCACCAAACGAAGATCCGGCGATGGCAAAACCAATCTCTCGATGAAATATGGCGATCAGCAAGCCAACGCCTACGGCGATCAGAGCCAAACAGCCGTCAGCGAGGTTTAGATTAGGTTGGCCACAAATGGTGCCAAGGATTGCGAAGGGAATCCCCATAAGCGCCCAAAGCGACCAAGTAAAGGCGAGCCCAACGATCACCGTGATCGCGATGATCGGAGCAACGACCGCCGGTTTGATCAAGTAGGCTTGCGTCACAAAGTTGGAACCTTCATTGGCAGAACGTCGGCGTTCACCGAGTGGCACAGTGAACGCTAACAAGTTGAAAAAGTTAATGGGTGCCACTTCGGTGCAACGCTTTGTTCGTCAGTCAGATCTATTTATTGGCGTGGTGTGTTCTTGGACTCGATTCGGTCTTCGAAATGTTGCGGCATGCCTGTTACAATATTCACCCCATTCCAAGCACCGCTAGTACTACAGAAAAAGTAAATTGTTTCTTTCGTCTTCACCTCAGCCATGTCATCGATAATCAGAACCGATTCTGGAGTTTCAGAGTCTGGCAATTCAAGTTTGTGCCACTTGGCAGTAGATGCATTAAAGACTAACACCTCTTTCGAAGTTTTACACAACACAAGATTCCTCGAAGTATAGACATTGATTGAGTTCTGCTCATGAGGTTGCAGCTCGGTTTTTTTACCATAACCGACAACTCTGCTAAACGCGTAGATTCTTTTTTCGGACTCAGGAACGACAACTAGCACGTTGTCACCCACAATTCTTTGAACTCCATTGGAATCTTGAGCGCAAAGAAAACTGCAACTTAAAAGTAAACTTGCGAGGGCAAACGATTGTAGAAACTTGAACATTTAAAACTCCATTCTATTACTGACGAACTATCGCGATCAGCCCGTCGCGGCGAAAGATTTTCCATTGTCAAAACGCTCGGCTCCGCGACTGGGGTGCATCGCATGGTTCGTTGCGAGCATCGACTAACAACCAAACTTCTGTATAAACTCTCGCTTGCCGATGCGATTGAACTCAAGAAGTGTTTCTGTCTTCTGTGTATGCAATCGAAACCACACGTCACGTAGCTTCCCAACCGGACAAACAATAACTTTGCTTTCTTTCAATGTTGCGTGATCAGGCATGCCGACAGCGTGGATGCGAAGGACGGCAACCTCAGTTTCCTCGCCGGTTAGTGATCCCACAAGTTTATCCGACTCCTTAAGCGAACGTATCTCGGTAACCGTTGCTACAAATGCGACTCGAAACCACACTGAATCATTAGTTTCAACAAATGATGCCTGAACTCGCCGCATATGGGCACGAACACTTGATGAGTCCTTGTCGTCTGTAGGTAACTCATGGGTTTGCTCCGGCGTTCGCATCGTCTCCTGCGATAACGAAATGTTCGCAAAGCAGAACATGATGAGAAGCAAGCCTGCTTGTTTAGCGTAATGCACCAAGAGTAGATCTCCTACTTTCGCAACGAACGCTGGCGATCACCCAGTCGCCTCCAAAAAACTATGACTCAAATTCGCGGCCGACCGGCGACTTGGGTGGATCGCTTTGTTCTGTGCCGGGTGCTGCGAGAACGGCGTCCAAGGCGACAGTCAGTGGGACATTGTATCTATCGGTGATCACTGCCGAACGTGATGATGATCTGGGTTTAATTGTAATCAATTTGTCGCAAACATCAATTGATCCACAGAGTGGATACACATCATTCGCGGACAGTAGTTTCGTGAGCATAGTACGCCCGCGTTGTCCGACTCGTTTGTCAGTGTAGGACACAAATGCAATGGACTGTTCTTGCATTGGTCGAATTTGGAACGACACGTCGACCCGATATGATGAAGTCTCCTTTGTTTTCACGATGATTTCTAGTCTGGAGCGGCATCGCTTTAGGTCTGCAGCGACATTCTCCAGCGTATCGGTGTTGCCGTCAAAAACACGTATCGCGGAAGACGTCAGATCGACAATCAGGTCATGTTTTGAATCGTCGTCGAATGAGCCCCAATCGTCCAGCGATAATCCAACATCAACGTATCGAATTCGTGCGTCGATGTTCAGTGTTGACGGTTCGGCATTCCCGGTTGGCAAAGTTGGTGTAAGTATCACGTAGAGGTGATCGAAGCCAGGGAGGGTGAATTCACGTTCGCGAAGTTTGCAAGCAAAACGATCGCCAATTGCGCCAAACGATCGGAATGGAATCGGGTACAAATTGCCGAGCGAATCATGGCGGACGTTGCCGTATTCGGTACGCCCCGGATTCTCGTAGTACCGGATGTCAGCAATCAGTTTCGGTTTTGCGTTCATACGAGAAAGTTGAGGCACAGAACGCCCGCGTTCACCGAGACGCGGAAGTAAACCTAAATTTTCAAAACCGGCTATTTACGCGTCTTCGGGGCAACGCTTTGTTATCACTTGTCAGTGTTCACCCAGTAATCGGGATTGTAAATAGTCTCCATGGCCAAGTCCTCCGCAATATGTGGAAGATCTGGCAAGTCATGCGATCGAAACAATCCCGTGAATTTAACTGGACCATGGCGAGCAGGAAGGGCCCGACCATCAAAGAACACGTAGCGTTCACCCAACTTTATTGAGGTTTGTATAGGAGCGACTAATTCTATCCAGTCATTGGGCGTTGCGAGGACAACGTTTTCCGCGATGCTACCGTCTTGTGCAATGACTTTTTGTGTGCGCGGCGTTCCTCGTTTCGCGATTCTAGCAATTGATCCCCGTATTTTGGTGGCGATTGCAAACTTGAACGCTCGAGAACAATATGCGCAAGTCCATAACCATCCTGTTCCGCCAACTGGATGTGTTGTTAGGTTATGCCATGGTGCATCGACAACTCCGATTCGGCAGTGGCAATACCACGATTGATCAGGATCGCCAGCAACTAGCCAAAGGTATCTAGAAAAGAGTGCCAAATTCCACTCCATCTGAGTGATAACGACAGCGGTAACGGGGCCGCCGCAAAAAAACTATGATTTCAAATCCCGCGTCACCGGCGGCTCCCGTTCACCGCATTGTTCTGCCCCGATTGGTGCATCACGCATCCACGCGCATGGCAATTGTATCTGGATTCTCGTCCAGGGTGAAGAACCACCAGTGGTGTTCAGGCGGTTCTGGCAGTGTGTTATTTAGTAGTTCGATGAACGCCTCGCCAAGTCGTGCGACAGGCTCGCATGGAACAATATCATGGCCTCGCGTAAATATCCGTTGATCGTCAAGAATCTGCCAGGATTCAATTTCACGGGCGGGGATATCGCCGCCAGAGCGAATCGCGTTGACGGCAGTTCGGCACAATCCAATCACAGTATCACTCTGAGATTGTGACCAGTCGTCGTCCGCGTAATGCGACAGATCAGAGATGGCAGCACTCACACGCCAGTTCTGGATCGCGTCGGAGAGCCATGGGTCGGTTCCCGACGCCAATCGCTCGGTTGCAGCATCGATCAGGAACTTGAGGAACACCGATGATGGAACGTCGTACGCCCAAAAGCCGCTATCGCGAAAGTTGATGTATAGCGATCTCGACATGGTGAGTTAGGGGCAGAACGGCAGCGTTCACCGAGTGGCACGAGGGAACGCCTATAAGTTCAAAAACGCAACGAGTGCCACTGCGGTGCAACGCATTGTTATACTATTACAAATTTAATCGGAAGGTTGACTTAAGTACAGGCTACACCGTTGGCAATTTGAGTCTTCGATCAAGTGTCCACCATACCCGGTTCTGTATTCGTAGATTGGCGGTCGGCAATCATCTGAGTACTGTGTGCCATTCCGCATTAACACTACGGATGAAAGTTTGCGGAAGTGCATTGACGTGATGTGATCTTCAAACGCATCATGGTCAAAGGACGCTTCAAAAAGTAAGAGCTCAGACGAATCTTTTTCGTGTTCCGCAAGCTCGTACTTGGCGATAGGCACAACAAACGAAGAAGCCTCGTCGAAAGCAAATCTTACAGCATCGACGTTTGATGAGTTACCGATCCAATCAACGCCAATTTCGAAGGAGTCATCCCGTTGGTAAATTGTGACTGATGCAATTCTAGGAGTTTGTAGTGTAAACCAACCTGCCTCAGATATATACGCTCGCATTCGAGCTAGCATCTCTTGGTCTGCACTAGAGCCACCGCCCCAGGACAACACCGAGATAGTCTGTGACTTCAAGCGACTTAAGCGAAACTGGGAGTACGCAAATGTTGCGGCAGTCAAAAAACATATCGCAACGCCAACTACCCAAACTGTCAACCGGAAGAATCTCGTCATTCAAAACTGTATGATTGAAAAGGATTACGGTACGGATCACCGAGTCGGCGCGATGAACTCTCCATTGGCAAAACGCACCGCTCGCCGCCTTCGGTGCATCCTGGTGTTATCCGCCATTGTCTGGCAGTTCGTCGAGTGACTTCCGCGGCCAATCGAGTTCTTTCGCCCATTGTTCCGCATCGTCAAACGATTCGAATCGTGGATATGCATGTTCGATGAGATATGCAACAAACGCATAATCCTCGACGGAATCGTCATTCATTTCGATCATTATACCGCAGTATGGATTCCACCAGCAACCATCGTAGCCAAGCGGATGAGACTCGGATCTCACCAAGAATGGAAACCGTTCTGGGGTTGCACGCTTTAGCACTGCCATGTCGACGCCATCGTATTGTTCTGCCAACCGACCAAGTTGGCGGGCGGAGAAGTCTTCATGGGCGTACGAAGTGAAGCGGCGTTCTGCCATAGGCACTCTTAAGCGGATAACGGCGGCGATCACCCAGTCGCCGCCAAAACACTATGATTCAAATTCACGGCCGACCGGCGACTTGGGTGCATCGCTTGGTTCGGTGCCGTCATGACGTTGCGTACCAGGCATCGATGATACGCTGTGCGAGTTCGGAGAGTTGGTTTTTCGATTCTTTGGGCGATTGATTGAAGTCTACCAGAATGCAAGGTTCTGGAAAATGTTCATTGTAGAACCCACGGCCGTATCGAGGATTCTGCATGTCGGCACGATGACGAAGTTGTGCCGCCGAAAACGACTTGGCGTCAAGCGCGATCCAAAGGGTAATTTGAGCCGCAGGAATTTGTGTTAGCGCCGGAATGTCATCAGTTGGTTCTGTGTCCAGCGAAGCCAAATAGGCTGCACCGATTCCCGGCGCGCGGAGTCGAAAATGTTTTTTGGCGCGACGAACTATGTCGGCAGTTGAGCCGATGAGAGCAACGAATATTGGCTGAGGCATGCTCATCGGAATGTTACCGAACGGCAGGGTTCAGCGAGCCCGAGCGATTGACTCGGGCGCAAGTCAAAACAGCTGATCGAGGGCTGCGTCTGCAACCCTTTGTTATGCATCTTTGTCTGGTAAGGCGTCTCGCAAGGAGTGTACGGATTTGTTTGAGCGCAAGCACGCTACGACACTTGGAAGGGGATCTGCGAATATTGTGGTCAACGTTTCTTCCCCAGGCAACCGTGTATCGAACGCCAATGTGACATTGGGTGGGTCAAAGCCTGTCCTTATTCCGTCTCGATTACCGCGTGGATCAATGGCGTACCAGCCATAGGTATTCAAGTGCACAAAATTGAATCCATGTAAGCAGAATCGAATCCCCGCATCGTCAAGTAAAATTCGTTGATATCCGAAGCCAGCCGGGATTCCATTGGCACGAAGCATCGCCGCTAACAAATGTGACTTTGCGTAACATATACCTGTGCGACTTTTCAGAGTTTCGGAAGCAGTACAAGAAACGCATCGAGCGTTTATGTCAAAACTGTGCTGAATCTCATCTCGCACCCAATAAAAACATCGAGATGCAGTTTCAAGCGGGGCTTGCGGATTCGCCAGCGATTTTGCAACGGCCTGAATCTGCAGATCGCTCCAGTCTATTAGGTCTGAACTTTGGAGGTACTCGTGCATCAATTTTCCAATGCATAACGCCACCGATCACCCAGTTCGCGGAGTGAACTCTTCCACTGAAAAAACACCCATTCGCGAACTTGGGGGCATCGGATTGTTCTGCGCTATTTCGGCCGGATTACATCGCTTCAGGTGCGTTTGATCGACCTCGGTACGACGAGTTCTTTGACGTTTACTTGGCTTCCGACGATCGAGGTATTGTACTCCTGCATTAGCTTCCATTGAAGGTACAACGTCTCCAGGAATTCAAGATAGTGCAGTTTGACGCCTCTTATGATTGGAATGTTGGTTTCATAGTCCTCGTTTTCGGAGAACAAGAAATGCGTCAAGTAAAGGGTGTCATTATGAGGTACGAGATACGATGAAATATCGTCCGTTGTCGGCCCCCAGTCAAAACATCTCCTTGAGCGATCATTATTGAAAAAGTAGAGGTGGGCTTCAACCAAATTCATTCCATCGATTTCGGGAACGGGTTGAAGCCAGTGAGTCGATTCGGCGTAACGGTTAACGGCGTACTCCATCGCACAGGTAAATTCGGGTACATAGACGATATTGTCGCGCGTTGTAAGCGTTCGATCGCCGGCAATGATGTCGACGGTCAGCGCCGACGACGTTGGATGATCCTCGTACGTCCTAGTCACGAAGGCGAGTCGCGTTTTGTCTCCGATTGTATGCATGAATCTTGAATAGCAGAACGCTGGCCGTCACCGGGCCGCCGGAGAAACGCTCTCCATTGGCAAACCGCGCCGTCGGCGGCTCCGCGTGCACGGCATTGTTAGTTGGCGTTTTCGTTGGGTTCAGCTACGTAGTGCTTGATCCCACGATCGTTGGCCCAAGGTTCCCAACGGGCGTCATCCGAGATTTCACCGTAGCATTCAGTCTTTGTATTGTACCCGAAACAATAGCCCTGGAAGTCGTCTCCAAGCAGCAAGATTCCACTGTGTTCATCACGATGACCGTATATTTCGCCAGGGTCAATTGGGCCTGAGTAGATGTTTGGCCCAGCGTCGGTTTCGCCCCATCCGACAGCCGATAAGTATTCGAAGTAATCATCGCGCAATCGAGGGTACTGACGTCGGAGTTCCGTAATCGCATCGAAAGTCAGTGGTGTGGGTATTTGTGGTCGATGAGAAAGGAGACACTGCGAGTTCTGAGCCAAATAACGACCGCCGTCACAGGGCGGCGAGAGTAAAACTAACCATCAGGAAACGCCCTGACGCCGCTCCGGTGCACGGCATAGTTATCACGTGATTCATTTTCCGTTGACGTTGCGATGTATTCGTCGATTGTACATCCATCGGATGAAGTGGGTCAAACAAAATGACTCCACAATGGGCACAGCGATGAATCCAATTAAGTCGTCATATTGTCCGAGCAATGGAATCTTGTCGATTACCTCGCGACAGAAGAAGTAGGGTGCGAGCAGAACAGTCGCAACGCGTCCAGCAAACCGCCAGAACGGTGATGGTTGCGTTCCCTCCCAGCCTGCATTTGCGAAGCCGATAATAAACAAGACTACGTTTACGAAAGCAAGCAGTCCAAGAAGAATAAAGAACGTTTTTAGAAACGGAAATTGTGAGGCAACAGATTCGCTTTCCGAGATGGCAGGTTTCCGAAATGGATTTGGTTTTGTCATACAGCAAGCGTGATAACGCCACGATTCACCGATATCGCGGCAAGTAAACTCACCACCAGGAAACGGCCGACCCGCGACTTCGGTGCAATCGCTTGTTCGTCCGTATTTGCATTGCCTGCCCGCGTCACCCGGATTCTTTACTTTCGAGTGTTTCAACTTCATCGCGCCAGTTTAAGTTTAGTCTGACGCTACGATCTTATCACGATTGGGAGGAGTCAGCAATTCAACAATGTGACCATCGAGATCTTTGACAACGGCTCGGCGTCCCCATTCGCTGTCAGCGACAGACGAGACCAATTCAGCACCGATCCCTAGAAGCATCGGGACAATGGCATCGACATCATTCACGGAAAAGCCAATCCTTGTTCCAATTGTAGGCGGGTGTTTTCCAAGTGGGTAAATCTCGAAGACGAAACCGTTTACACAGGACGCGTAATGTTCCGGTCCAGTTCCGTGGCGGTGTTTTGTAAACAGCAGTCCCAGCGCCGAATAAAAGTTGGACGCCCGATCGATGTCCGGAGATCGCAAGACGGTCAAGTTTAGATGTGGTGGTGCTGCAAACATGTTTAAGGACGAACGACAGCGATAACCGAGTGCGAGCGAAAGACTCTGCCATCAGAAAGCGGCCTTTCGAGCACTGCAGGGCAGCGCATTGTTATGCGGTCTTGGTTTTCGAGGCCACTGGAATGTCAGGTGCGGACGCCACGCCAAGCGATGAAAAAATGCCGGTCGTAATCGTCGCACAGCCAGCAAGGAAGCATGCCCATGAATATCCTATTCCTGCATCTCGATGAACTGGCGGTTCACCATGATATAGGTAAGACAATACCAGTGGCCCAAGAACCATGACGGCTCCGACAATGATCAAGCACAAGGCAACAGATGATCTCATTCCAATATCCTGCAAGGGATTTCACTTAAACACGGATTCGACAGCATTCGTCTGCTACTCGTCCTCGGTCGCGTAGCGATCTCTGATCGTCAATGTGTCGCCAACAGCGACATTCTCAAGTAATGACGTGGCAACTTGAATTGCATCTTCTGGAGAGATAGTCAATATCTCGGCGTGAACTTCACAGCGCTTCTGTCTATTGTCCGGGTCTTCCGAATACCGGATGAACGGCCAACATGCCAGAACTCGTGAGCTCTCAAAACCCTCCTGCGCAAACCGTGACTCGAAATTGGCTGCTGCCTTTTCGGGGTCGGAAGGGACAAGGCAGTAGAGTTCGAGGACTCTCGTCAACCGAAGGAATTCGTCTATGGTCATGTTCGTCACAGTCTTTACCGCATAACGGCGGCGTTCACCGAGCACGACCCGGTAACGCTACCTAGTTCAAAAACACACCGTGTCGTGCTTCGGTGCAACGCATTGATACTCATCATGGCCTCCTTGGGTGAGGCAGTTTTTCCATTACAGTCGGAGCTGTAAAACGTTCGTCAATGGAGCTTACACTCCAAAGCGAAATCTATCGCTGGCTAAAACTGTTTCACCCTCAACCCAAGAAGACACGCACGATGAAATTCTATCAAAATCAGCATCAATTCTACTGCGGAATCGACCTACACGCCAACAGTATGTACGCCTGCGTCGTCGATTCCCAAGGAGAAAAACGACTCCACGCCAACTTCCATACCCGCGATACCGCCACCTTCCTCGAAAAACTACTGCCCTTTCGCTCCAACCTCGTCATCGGATGCGAATCGACCTTCAACTGGTACTGGCTCTGCGACCTGTGCGAAGCTCAACGCATCCATTTTGTACTGGGCCACGCCCTCTATCTACGCGCTATCCATGCCGGCAAAGTCAAAAACGATGCGATCGATTCCGAAAAACTCGCCTACCTGCTTCGCGGTGGAAACTTTGCCGTCGCCTACGCTTATCCCGCCGCCTGGCGCAGCACTCGTGATCTGCTGCGGCGACGCATGCATCTGGTACGCCGCCGAGGCGAAACGCTCACGCACTTAACCCACCTGCATCATCAAGCCAACTTGCCACCGACCAAAAAGCTCCAGTATGCAAGTAACCGCGCCGGAGTCTCCGATGCCTTCACCGATCCCTCACTGCACTTCTCCGTCGAAACCGACCTAGGACTGCTTCACGACTACGATCAACACATCAAACGCCTGGAAGTCTTCCTCGAGCGGTCTGCCAAAGTTCACGACCCTAACAACTTCTTCTTGCTACAAACGATCCCCGGCGTTGGACGCATTATCGCGATGACGATCCTCTACGAGATCCACAACATCCGACGCTTTGGTGAAGTCGGAAAGTTCCTCTCCTATGCTCGGCTGGTTCGCGGTCAGCATACTTCAGCAGGCAAGAACTACGGTTCGCCCGGTCGCAAGATTGGCAACGCATATCTCAAATGGGCGTTCAGCGAAATCGTACCACTGATCAAACGCCAGTCGCCAGAAGTGAAAGCCTTCTGCCAGCGAATCGAACGCAAGCACGGAGTGGCTCGAGCCAACTCGATCTTGGCCGTCAAGCTTGGTCGGGCCGTCTACTTTATGCTTAGACGTCGTCAAGTCTTCGACCTCAACCGCTTACTCAGCTAAAAATCAACGAAGCAGCTTTGTTTTACACACCACCTTAATTATAGGAACCTAACACACAAGAGAACTCGCTTCGCCAAGCTAGCCAGGCCGGCGAACTAAGCCACTAGGAAACAGAGCCGTTTTAAGAGAGCTGCGAAAGAACCCGTCGTTGTAGGCAGAGGCTCCCTGAGGAGCCGCCTGACCTGAAAGGCTTTCCTCGGACGCATGTTTCGAGCTTACGCGCATTGATTGGAGGCTTGGCGAAGCGTTTTGCTTACAGAAAAGAACCAACCAGTAGAACCATCCAGAAGACCAGGAGTACTCCACCGAACTGAGGCAAATGTTGCACCTGAGCGACTAGCTGAACCCGAACTGGAACCGCGTCTGCATGACTCGTAAAGAGCGCGCGTGGCCGGAAAGCCAACCCTATTGAATAGCAGCGAGCAGGTCAGAATGAGTTTCTATGCGGTCGGTCAATTGAAATGTGGTAAGCTCCTCGGAGCAGCCGCAGACCGACACCGAGCAATGCTTCATGGCGTTGTTTGGCAGAGCACCGGTAGATGTTTGAACGCAACCGCCTTGCTGGGAAGCACGTGGTCCGACTCGCACCGGCGAGCGGGGCAGTTCAGCGACAAGGAAACGCGCAAGACAACCGCTAGCATCAGCTCGGTCCGCGAGTGGCCTCCCCCCAGGAAAAGCCAAGCCAGTACCGTAGCCAAAGGAGTCGGGTGAGAGAGTGCAAGCTCCGAGCTCGACAAAAGGGAACAAGAACAACCGTTTCGATCTGAGTGATAGAAAATTCGGAATTGATTCGAGTTGGTCCGTTCCCTTCCGCCTTCGCCCTTCACCAACGCAACTGTGAGTGAAGGGCGAAGGCGAAAGGGAACTCACGAAACCAAGCTACAAAAAAATGGCAAACTTTTACCGTGTCTACCCGTACGTACTACTTGACTTCAAAGGCCATGTAGATGTTCGTCGGGTTTGTGGCGGCGAATACGTCTCCACCGCCATTGACTCGTTGTTCGACCAGCGTCACGAACCGCGTCCGGGTTCTTCAGTTTCAGCGTTTGCAGATGCTTGGATTGCCTGAACACGTTTCCAAACGTTGTCATTCATCATATGTTTCCACACGCCAATCATCATCTTCTTGAATCTCGGATCTGATGCGGACATTTCTTCGACGCGGTCGATGTAGTCTTCCCCGTGTTTGCCCAGAATGTGTTCGATTGGTCCAGCGGCAATGTGTCCAAGTTCGTCGTCGGTTTTCGCGTGGCGGATCGCAGCCGTGATGAACGACCATTGATGTTGGGCGGTGGAAGTGAAATTCATCATCACGACACGCTGCCCCATGTCGGAGTCGTCGTTTGCTTCGCCACGAAGTTCAGCGAGCCACGCGCAAGCGAAGGCATCCCAATCAGCAGCGGTCAAAGTGTTCCATCGTTGATCAATTGGCATAGCGTCTCTTGATAGCTCTTCCCGACGAACGGCGGCCATCACCCGGCACGCGCTTTGTTGTTACACACAAGTTTATAAGCTATATTTTGTTCTATTCGGCTTGGCGAGGTCAAGCTGATTCTTTTGGGATGTTTTTAAACAGGGATGGGAATGTGACGCTAATTGACAGGGAGGTCAATGATCATGAGGAGTCAGTGGGTCATGGACGAAATTCAAGACGTCGAACTATTCGATAAACGACTCGAACAACGCTTCCAAAAACTGCTCGATAGCCTCTCGCAAGCTTCTACTGCAAGCATTCCTGCGGCTTGCAACGACCGCGCCGAAATGGTCGCCGCCTATCGCTTCTTCGATAATGACAAAGTCACTTTTGAAAGTGTCATCGCACCGCACATCGAAAGCACCTACCGCCGAGTCAAACTCCAAAAAGTCGCTTTGCTCATCCAAGACACGACCGAACTGGACCTGACGCGCCCCCACTCGGAAGTCGAAGGGGCCGGCCCACTGCAAAACGGAAATCGTTGCGGAGCGTTGTTGCACTTGCTGCATGCCTTCACAACCGACGGCACACCGCTAGGAACCGTATCGGCCGAAGCTTGGTCGCGCGAACCCAGAGCAGACCAACCGGCCAAGCGTGGCTCAAGCGAAAAACGAATCCAGATCAAGAATAAACCCTTCGAAGAGAAAGAGACTTACCGCTGGCTCACCACAGCCAAACATTGCGCCGAAGTCAAATCGCACTTACCCCAAACACAACTCGTCATGCTGGCTGATCGCGAGAGCGACATTACCGAAGTCATCGATTTGTGCCGATCACAAAGTGACTTTGAGTGGGTGATCCGCAGCGATGGCGACCGCATTTTGAACAAGGAAAACAAATCGAATCCATCGATTCCTGTGCGTGAAGCATTGCGTCAAAGCAAACCATTGTTTACTCGTGAGCTTGACATCCGCGCCCGGGAATCTTGGGGCAGTGCAACCCTCAAGCACCATCCAAGTCGGGCCGACCGGCGTGATCGAAGTGTTTTGGTAAGTGTGCACAGCGGTGAGATCACACTGAACGATCCACGTGTAGGCAAACGCGAAGGTGTTTCAGTCCGAGCGGTCTTGGTTCGAGAAACGAAACCAACCACGAGCGATGAACCGATTGAGTGGCTGTTGCTGACCAGCTTGCCAATCTCGACGCGAGAGGAAGTCGAACTAGTCATTGAGTACTACCTACAACGTTGGATGATCGAATTGTTTTTCAAAGTGCTCAAGAGTGGCTGCAAGATTGAGTCACGACGTTTTGAGCACATGGATCGGTTCTTACCAGCGTTAGCGTTGTACTTGATCGTGGCATGGCGCAGTCTTTATGTGTGTCGGATGAGCCGCACGCATGCCGAGAAGCCATGTTCGCATTTGTATACCGAAGCGGAATGGAAGAGCGTTTGGCAAGTGGTCAAACGGAAGCCACTCCCGAAGAAGCCACCGTCGTTACTTGAGATGACGCAGTTGGTCGCGCAGCTTGGCGGATATGTAAATCGCAAGAACGCCGGTCCGCCTGGTCCACAGACAGTATGGCTTGGCCTTCAAGCGATGTACCTCATCGCCACTTGCTGGCAAACCTTCGGCCCCGGAGCTACTGAAACTTGTGTGTAACAACGAGGGCACGCGCGAGTAAGGCCACCATGTCAAAAACGGCCGATCGCGTGCTCGGCGTGCATGGCTTTGTTATTTGGCTGGATCGGCTCACCATTCCCGCCATTGTTCAGTCACATCATCGTCCGATTCCAATCCAGCATCCTTTGCCGCAGTTAGAATCAGTGCGCATAAATCCTCGCGCTGATCAGTCTCGATCAGACATCCGTCACAGGATTCATTTAGTGTATTCAATTGCTCAACGGTGTACTGTATCAATCGAAGGATTTCGGATTGGTCGCCATTCGAGATCCCACTTACCGTTCTCAAATACGCATCGACGATTTCGGCGCATCTATCAACATCCGACCGAGTGTAACCGCAATCATGATTGGATTCAGGCTCGTCTTCATCGGGTTCCATGAAGTCAATCATGCCAGCCAGCAAGCGGCTTCGTATCTCAAGAAGTGTTTTGTCCGACATGTCTTTGCCAAATAACGTTTCACATCACCCAGTTGGCCAAAGTAAACGTGACGTTGAAAAGGCACCCGATGGACAACTTGGGTGCATGGGTTTGTTCGTCGATTGTGTTCTAGTCGACCTCGCAATTGTAGTCAACGCAGGTACAGTATGAACAGTTCCCCAAACACTTCGACATACGGTTGATTCTGTTCTCGGAGAAGGGTACGCGCGCCACGAAACTCGATTACCTTCGCGACTGTCAATTCAACCATACCCTCTTTAATCGGCGGCGAAAAAACTACGCTGTCCTCTTTGATTTGCCATTTACCTTGGTGGCGAGAAACTGGGCCCGCGCAACCATGGTGTGTCGCAATGAAGTCTCCGCTTTCGTCCAAATACAAATCTAAGTTGTCCCCCATTCCATCACCTTCATAGTAATGCTTAGCCAAGTCTGGCATCGAATACCGGCTATGTTCTTTTTCCTCACTCGCGTTTATTTGTGCGGCAACATTATTTGTCTTGGCGGAAGGGCTGCATCCCATGGCAAATGCAATACACAGGCAAAACATTGACTTTCGCATCGTCACGATCCTTCTTTCGGCGAACGTCAGACATCACGGGGCACGGAGAGTTGACTATCCATTGCGGAAAACGCCGCAAGCCGTGCTCCCGTGCATGTCATTGTTACCCGCCGCTTGCTGCGTCAACGAGTTCTAAGTCATTGTCGTCTATGACGCCATCGCCGTTGATGTCTTCGCTAGCAATCCTATACCCAGGACGAATCGCATGTTGCCGGTCGATCGTGCCATCGTCCAGTTGCACGCCGTACAGCAGCCATGTCCCGTTCGGGACACTTGATTGAATCAGTTTGTGTTCCGCCTCGGTGAGCGTGCGGCGGCTTCGCAGTTGCACGAGGTTAGGAAAGTGACGAAGTAGGCGAAGATGTTCGTCGTTGAATCCGGAAATTGGAAGAGAAATATAGTGAACGTCAGCTGGCACTCGCACAGGGAGCAGTGCACCGCAGAGTCCAGTCCCAGCAAACGGATCGCGTCCCTGGGTTTCTATTCTCGCGTCCTCAAAACGTTGGAGTACATTTCGGGTATCAATCAGGAAAGGAGGTGATCCAAGAATGATCACCATCATGAGAGTGACGTTTGACATTGAGCATTCCTTTGCAGTGATTCAGTCGGGTAACGACTAAATTCAGCGGGCGACGGCCAATAGACTTTGCCTATCGAAAAACCTTTGCCCGTCGCTCCGTTGCAATTTTTGGTTATTCGCCGCGATTGACATCAGAAGTTAGTCGAGCCAAAACGAAATACCACCAACACGAAGATGCAATGTATGCAAGCCAGTATAGCGGAACCGACGATGCATTGGCGTGTGCCAATTCGATAGAGCAAGCCAACAAGCGCACCAGCTAACGGGTATTGAACTACTGCGGTCACCAGCGCGAGAATCGAAATTGAATCGGTCATTAGCGTAGATAGCATCTGGATCGGAAAAAGTATTTTCGCAAGAGCATAGTTGCCGTGCCCCGCGCCAGCCGAGATCATCGCAAGCCACAGGGCAAACGGCGCACACACGACGCCGCCAACGGAACCTAACAGCGGTCCAATTCTGCGAGTTCGCGAGCCAGTCTTCGCTTCATTGAGAGTTGGCGTCGCGTAGGGATTCATGCATCGGCTCTTCAATCGAATAACGACCCGCATCACGGGGTGGCGGGAGTTGACATTGATTTCAAAAATCCGCTAGCCACCGCCACTCCCGTGCATTCGATGGTTCGTCGGACTTGACGTTCAGTAGATGCAAGACCCAGCCATTTCGATTCTCCCGTCGTGACAAAGTGGGCAACACGAATCCGGCGTCAGTGCTTGTTCGATCTTCCCATCAGCATCGCAATTTGGGCATGTCAACATGTCGTAATCGAGGAGCGAGACGCCATCCCATTCTTCTTGCGCCGGCGGCCTACGATT
The DNA here is from genome assembly GCF_056494165.1 of Njordella aestuarii. Taxonomy (NCBI): domain Bacteria; kingdom Pseudomonadati; phylum Planctomycetota; class Planctomycetia; order Pirellulales; family Pirellulaceae; genus Njordella; species Njordella aestuarii. Next base: position 2,109,229 of record NZ_CM151397.1, on the reverse strand, counting down.
TCGAACGCTGGACTTCATTCCTGTTGGCTCGCTTCGTTCGCCATCGACCGTCATCAGTTCAAGTACTTCGCCGTCCTTCGCGCCCCAGTTGGAGCATCCGCCGCCCAAAACGTACAGAGCACCACAGTCAGTGCAAACAACGAATTGTCCACCCGCATGATGTGACCATCCCGAGTGAAATTCAAAATCGCAGATCGAGCATTGGTATTGCTTGCCTAGCATCTAGTTCCATTGGAATTCAGAGTGCGGTGTCTGTCCGACGAACGACACCGTTCACCTAGCCGCCGGTGAAAAGCATCCATTTCAAAAACGCACGTTCGGCGGCTTAGGTGCAACGGTTGGTTCTGCGTCTCTCGAGTGTTGTTCCGCAAGACGCCACATTTTTTCATTTGACTCTAGGAATCCAACGTTGTCGATCGCGGCGTAGTCACTGTATTTCAAGCGTACGTATTCAGGTTGTTCGCCATCCGTGGCAAAATAAATCTGCACAACGTTATCTTCTATTTCAACGCGACGACCAGCGACAACGCAATCAAAGATGCGGTCTTCTCCAACGCTACGGGTATCGAGCCAACGAAGCACATGTGCTCCTAGCGGGTAAGTTTCATCGTCATCATACTCCTGCGATGTTACGCGATGAAGTACGACGACTTTTACTCCTCCGTCGAAAAAGCCAATTGCGTTAATGACTGGGTAGCCATGTGACCGCCCTCCAAGTCGAATCCTGCTGCTGATGTCACGTTTTGCCGTGAGTCTCCATGCCGTTGAGCGAACGACTGCAAATGCTATCGCCGCCACGAGCATAAAACCAAGCAGTGCTTTGAGACTATAGTTCATTGAATCGCAGAACGGTTGCCATCACCGGGCACGGAGAGTGATGTATCCATTTGTGAAAACTCGCAAGCCGTGCTCCGTGTGAATGGCTTGGTTATCCGCCGTATTGTGTCGGTGCCGCAATCTAATTCTCCTGTTGGCCTGTTGGAATACGAACACATTCACGTAGGTATTGTGAAGTGTTGTCGGAAATCCAAATACGACCGTGTTCAATCCATGCAGAGCAATGCGAGGTCGCGGCGATCCAGCTCCTAAATGCAGGATACATGGCGCCCCATTGATGATCGGGAATCATTACTTGCTTAAAAGTGCGGCCGTCTTGCGTGCGGTACTCGCAGTCGCCCTCATGCAACCCCGGTGACGTAATTCCACAATCCTTGTAGCAGAACAGCAGAAACTCGTTGGCAAGGAGTTTCCATCCGTCGGGCGGTTGATGTTGAATAAGGACCGAGTGTGCCATGCTTTTGTCGGATAACGCTACCGATCAGCCGGCGGCGACGACGGTTGATCATCCACTTCAAAACGCCCAACTTCGCCGCTCGGTTGCATCGGATTGTTACCCGTCCGCTCCGAGTTGTTTGCATGGTAAGCGATGAATGATCTTACCATTTCATTGGGCTCTGCGCCGACCCAAACCGTCCGAAAACTGCCGCCGTCGGCTCGAGTGACAGGGGAACTGGTTGTTCCAGGGACAGGATCAAACGACCAGTCAAACTTGATCATTGATCGCAGTTTATCAATGTACTCCCTGTTCGATATGGGATTGCCATCGCTATCTGAGCGTGAAAAGAGCATAGGTTGCCCATCATCGATTACCGTAGCAAGATCGTCCCAATCTGATGGCCATCTGCCATCGTTTTTATCCATGTAGGTCGTCAAAAGCGTACCCGTGTCCCATGCTGCGTAGGCTTCAGGAATTTCGCGGATTGTTCTCATGAGCGAAATGGTAAACCAACCAATCGCAACGATAAGCGTGAAACCGAATATTTGGACGAGCCTACGTTTAGTGACGGCTTTCACGTACATGCTTCGATCGGGTAACGGTTCGATTCAGCCAGCCCGAGCAGTTGACTCAACGCAAGTCAAAACGGCTGATCGAGGGCTTGGTTGCAATCGTTTGTTCGTCGATTTTTCTCGCTAGTTCTCTTGGACGTCATTTGACTCAACGTCGCGAGCTGCTTCAAGTATGGTTGATTCTGGGTTGGCAAGAAAGCGTACAGCCCGAGTGTTACGGAAGTCTGCGATTACGCATTCTAGTATGGGACGCATTAATCGCGCCGATTCTGCAGAACCAAGCATGTAGTTCTCGTCTTCTGCAAGGCGAACGAATTCAGCAAGCAGATCTAGCGGCATTTCAACAGAAGAAAATCGAAACTCAATGTTTTTCACATAGGAGCGTGAATCATCTAAATGCCAGATTCTTAAATCGGAGTTCCATGTATCGATCGAAGAAACGTATTCCTCGCATGGCCCCCACGAGCGATCTAATGGCAACAATGCTCGAAGCCTAGTCAAGGCTGCCGTTGACGGCTGTTGTAACCAAACATCAGCCTCGGAATGCTCGGACCTTCGATGATCTAGAAGCTTCGCGTACGCATCCTCAGCGATTGCTGGCAGTAGTTCAAGTTTGTAGTGAAAGACAGCCATAATTTTTCGACGAACGTCAGACATCACCGAGGACGCGCGAAAGTCTCACCTTTGCCAAACCGCGCGGCTCGCGTCCTTCGGTGCATGGCATTGTTCTGCATTACTCGTCGTGTCGTCAAGTCGCAAGTGCGACAGTTCAAGATATGCGTCAAGCGGACTGTTTACGAGACAGCTATCGAGTGATGTCGGAGGTACAAGCATTTCCTCGGTGCAGCCCCAACTCGCGAGTTGGCTGATCGCCGATGAAACATTGTTAACGAACAGACGCTGGAGACGAGTAGTTTGGTCCTGCATGGCATAGTCGTAGTCGTAACCAAACGACTCCTCGGTATAGCGTTCGCGGTGCGTGATCAAACGAAGTTCGTAGCCATCGGTATGTGGTATGACATGTGCATAGCGGCGCATGGCAGCGTTCGCAAATGGGATAGATGCTGCCAATTCAATACCGTTGGCAAGTTTTTCCTGTGGTGTCGGCTCAGGTGCAGGATTTTCCATGCGCCATAACCCGACCGCACGTTCTACATCGAATCTTGCTGACGTCAAAAAGGCATGCGCCTCATCGCGACAGATTCCTGTTCGCGTGGCTACATCTTCAGTAAGTGAGCGGACAACAATGTCATGGGCCCTGCGAATGTCGCCATCCGATGCGGCGATCGCATCTCGACACAACGATACCGGTGCAGGCAACTTCTGTCGGAGCTTGGAAACAAGTTGTGTCAATGAATCGGTCAACGTTGTCCTTACTGCAGAACGACCGGGTTCAGCGAGCCCGAGCAGTTGACTCAACACAAGTCAAAACGGCTGATCGAGGGCTTCGTCTGCAACCCATTGTTCTGCCATATTTTAGGTGTGTATGCAAGTCATTAGGTTACATCCCAACGTTCGTGATATGCCTGTGCGAGCGACGGATTGATCATCCATTTGGGCAAAATAAATACAGGCTGCATTGATTGGCGTGATGATTCCAGAGTGATCTTGGTCGCAACTCCACATTTGGAGAGATGTTGAGCAACCCATTCAAGTTCCCGCCGCACACCAGAAAATAGACAATGCGGTAATGCCGGTACCATAGTGAGTGCTTGTTTGCTCGTGATAGCAAATGCATTCTTGAGCTTGGCCAATGTGTGCTTGTGTTCTTGATCGGAGGTCAACCAAAGGCACCAACAGCCATCGCGCGCGGTTAGTTCCATTTCATAGTCGTAAACTTCTCTATCAAGATCACAGCCAGATCCAAATTCTCGGATTTCACCAGAATCACGATTGAAGAATATTGGCCCTTGTCCAACCCATTGATCTTTAAAGTCCCTCGTTCGTTGAAATCGTTCGTTGTTGTAGAAAAATATCCATCCCCAAGGCTTTTCGATGGTTGCTTCATCGAAGATTGCGGGCGTTTCCTCCGGAGAAAGTCCTGCCTTTCGATGCAGTAAGCTCTCGTAGATCAGTGCCTTTGCGTCGTTTTGTGAAATGGCCATGTTTCTTTGAGCGTTGGTAGCTCTTTGGCAGAACGCCCGCGTTCACCGAGACGCGGAGATACGCCTAAATTCTCAAAATCAGCAAATTACGCGTCTTCGGTGCAACGCGTTGTTATCCCGGTCACTGGTTCAGCGATTGTCAAGAAGTCCGGATTGATAATTCTTCTTGTTTACTTCTCTGATCGCTTTTCTAAAGATAATCGCAACCATCTATTCGCGGAATTCGCTATTCATTCGATTTTGGTAATGGTTTTTGCAAAATTCGCATTGCGATCAATGGCGACGCGAAAAAGAGAAGTAGCGAAAAGAACATCAAGTATTGACCATTCGGAGAAAGCGACTTCGGCTCAGATGCAAAGTTCGTTGCGACGCAAAGGTTTATGCAGCTAGTTACTATAACCAGCAATAATCGCCATCCTTTGGAAACTGCAATTCTTGCGCTGTCCTTCCAGTTTCGGAGAGCGAATATGATCCAATTGACTCGAAACACGCCAAATACACGGAATTTTCGGTAGTCATATGCGATCCACAAGAGCATTGCAATCGTGACCGTTATACTCGCAATGACCGCATTCATTTTCTTCACGGGATAACGACGCCGTTCACCCAGCCCGCGCGATGAACGTATCCAATTCAAAAGCACCCGATCGCGGGCTTGGGTGCAACGGTTTGTTATTTTGCGGTTACTGAGTTGCCGTCAGTGATTGTGATAGCAACGGAATTGGAGATTTGGGTACCGCGCCATATTGGCGTAATTCCTGCAAATCGGGATCGTTTCGCGAGAAAGTCATACCAGTCAGTCTCGCGATCAACATGATATTCGAATTTGACAGAATAGTCACCGCTCGGCAACAAAATGTTCCATAATGCCTCGGCGGACGGTTCAGGATTAATCGAAGCGTAGAGATCGAATGCAATTCTAAATTTTGGTGCAAGTACGAAATCATCCAGCGGTGCAGATACGAGGAAGCGCGTTCCCCATTCGGCAGCGAGGTTGCCTGCAAGATCGAAGAAGCGCAGTCCACAAACGTGCGGATACTGGAGTAGGTGCCGAGCGTCAGCGCCATAGTATGCGACGCGAAAGACAGCCGGGCGCGAAATCGCGTCGATTAGCTCTAAGTCGATCTGCACAGCGAGTTCACAGTGTTGAGCAAAATAACGCCAGGGTTCAGCGAGCCCGAGCAGTTGACTCAATGTTGGTCAAAACGGCTGATCGAGGGCTTCGTCTGCAACCCATTGTTATCGCTGGGATTTGGAACGATTTCAGGTAGGTAAACGGCGGCAACCACCGCCAACGCCGTTGCGGAAAGCCAGAGCACTCCTCCAACCCAAGCAGCAGTAGCGATTGAAGAAGTGTAAGCGCATGCCACGAACACGGCAAGCAAGATCACGTAAGGGCACGTAAACGCGAGCGTTCGAGCAAAGGTCGATCTCCACCGAATCTCCAGCAAAGCAAGCGGCGGGCCACAAAGCGTGAGCCCGATAAACATTGCAATCCCGCCCAAACCCCAATTGAAATAGTCGAACCGATAGGCAACGTGTCCATTCTTATCGATGTAGAGTTCGTCCTTCAACTCGCGATTGTGGAAGTCAATAAATGCGTCGCGGTGCTTCCAGTTGTCAATGCAGGACTGGTGGCATGCATTATCGTCAAGATGCGCAAATCGAAGGTCCTCAATTCCCCACATCGTCATCGCGAAAATGTTCTGGGATGCGTCATCGATAGGCTTCCCGCAAAGTGAGCATGGCATGCCGTCGTAGGTTAGTGCCATAGCGTTGCCTCAAAGCGATAACGTTTGCCATCAGCGGGCACGGAGGGTTGAGTTTCCATCGCCAAAAACCTCGCAAGCCGTGCTCCGTTGCATGGCTTGGTTACCCGCCGCTTTCAGTTTTCGCAGCGACCTCGGATACTGTTTTACCGAATGAGTGTAGCCGCTTCTGCAGTTCGAGGGCAATGCATCCCGCTCCTTTTCCGTATCCAGGATTGGCTGAAGCAGTGTCTTGCCCACCCGTTGCATCGTCCCATTGATGCACGTCTACGACATGTTCGCCAGACGGGTCACAATCAATGTCAAATTCCATGAATCGACCAGTGTGAGTGAGTATGCATCCAGCAATCGGATTGGTCCCTTGCTCTGCCGTTGTTGCGTGCAACATTACGGAGCGCTGAGGGTCGACGCCCTTGGTATCGAGTAGTCCGTATAGTGCAGACGGAAAAAAAGAGTCGCGATCGCGAAACTTGATCGTTAGTTCCACCATCGCATCCGCGACGCGATCGTTTTGAGACGTGACTTCGTTGTTGGGTTTCATTTCAGTCGGGTAACGGCAGCGTTGACCGGGCCGCCGCCAATCAACATTGACTTCAGGAACGACGCGATCGGCGGCTCCGCGTCCAACGCTTTGTTAGCATCAATTCCGTGTCGGTCGGTTTACTTTTCGATCCAGCAACTTCTCTACGTTTATCGTGTCAAATGCATCGAATGGCAAAATCGCATCGTCCCATTTCACGATAGAAGCCTCACCGTCCTTTGCACGTTTTGCCGATAAAAGTAGGTTGTTTAGGCCCCGCTTTGCATAGTTTCCATTGATAGTCACCCCTACAAGCTTCTCGCAGAGATCTTCGCATTCCGTGTAGTGCCCTGATTCATACGCATACATCGCCGCAGTATATCCTCTATGCTCGGAGTTGCCACCATGCCCCCATTCGGTATTGGCATCGAACGCTATGGCATCCTTGACCGCCTTCGCCGCCCTTACTGGTTCGTCTGTCAATTGATAGAAATATGCTAGATCGAGAAAGTGGAAATAACTCGGGTTTTTGTTCACCCAGTCAACAATAAACTGGTCAGCATTCGTCACTTGACCAAGGGAATCGTCAAGCAACGCATTGACGAGCACCGCCCACCAATCATCCGGCAGTTGTACCAACATCGTACGGCACGCCCTTCGCGCAGCTTCGATTTGATCGAAGCGAAGATACATTTGAATCTTTTCTTGGTGGGCCGCAGGGTTTTCAGGCGTGGCGGAGATTTGGCGGTCATATCCTTCGGCGACCATCCTCATGAGTTCGTCCGCCCCGAGACGTCTTGTTGTGGATAATGAAACCGTCGTCAGGTCCCTTTCTCGAGACCCTTCGCTGTAGAATTGGAGTTTCCAAACGTTTAACGTTGCCTCTGATGCGGATTCATCTAGCGAAAGACTATACCCGAAGTGGTGAAAGCCGCCGCCCATTTCAATATGCGCTGATGTTGCGTTAACAGAACCTCTCCCGCGCCCTATTGCATTCAATTCGTTTGGAAACCAAGCACTCGTCAGGTGGTCGGGAAACAGTTTTTGATCTGATTGGCAGTACAATGCAAGACGTTCAGCAACGGGCTCGTAAACACTCGGCTGTCGCATCGCTGATTCCATCCGCTTGATTTGGACAACGCCGAGAATGACGTGACCGATTGGAGACAGAAGCACGATGGTTACGAACGCGGCAAGCCCGAGAGCAACCGCGATATGTTTGACGGCTTTCTTCATGATGCTAACGACGCCGTTCACCCAGCCCGCGCGATGAAGGTATCCATTTCAAAAGCACCCGATCGCGGGCTTGGGTGCAACGGTTGGTTCGTCCACATTTTAGCAGCTGGGCGATTGTCAGTGCAAGAATTCCTTTTTTACGACTGTAGCACTACTAAGGCTTGTCTCGTTTGGAAAGTAGTGGTTTACCAACAGCACTAAGTCTTCCCGACGATGGTCGAAAAAGGCTCGAACGCGGTCCTTATCCAGCACGAAAGTAGCATTGTTGCAACGAAAATCGAGCAAAACGATAAGTCCCGTCGGCAGGAATCGAATTCTAGTCACATCAAGTGGAGCGCAACGTTTGAAGCCAAACCAGTACGTGCTTGGATCGAGGAATAGGCCTTGAACGTGCAAGTAGTCCGTTTGGTTCAGAGTGAATTCGTCCGAAACAATCTCATCACCTGTAGCCTTCTCATATCGGACTAGTTGAAAAGTCGCCTCTGTTGCCGAAGTGAGTGCTTCGACAATCGGGTTTTCGAGAATGTCAACAATGGACTCATCCATGTCACTGGCGATCAGGTGGACGAACGATGGCGATGACCGCGGTCGCCGGGAGCGATCATGTGTTGGGAAAACGGCGGGGCGGCGACTCCGGACAATCGCGTGGTTCTTCAATTACGTTGAATTCTCGCGAAGCCACAAGTGTATCGCATCGCCAGCACGCGTTCAAACTCATTTTCCAAGTTGCGACACAGCAGACTCCGCACCGCGTTTCCTCATCGTTCCATCGTCAATGGATTTTGTAGTCAGCGATGCCACTGCAGCCGCAAACCCGCCGTCAGCCTCTTCGCGAAATGTAACGCGCACCAATGGCAACACACTTTGTGAAGAATCATCGAAGTGTTACGCTTGCAAGCAATCTCTTCTTCAACGTTCAAATGTCAAGCGAGCTCGAATGGCTACGTTGGTCCATTGAACACATTCAATCGAAGCACTCACCGAAGCTTCTTTTCTCATCGAAGGCGTTGGCGTTCATCCCACAGCCATCGAAGAATTTACATTTAGATGAAGAAATCCATTGCCGCGAAGAACGTCCCCGATGACCGAGCGGGGGCAAGTAAGTTTTCCATCAGGAAGCGGCCGATCCCCCGCTTCGGTCCATCGGATTGATACTCATCATGGCCTCCTTGGGTGAGGCAGTTTTTCCATTACAGTCGGAGCTGTAAAACATTCGTCAATGGAGCTTACACTCCAAAGCGAAATCTATCGCTGGCTAAAACTGTTTCACCCTCAACCCAAGAAGACACGCACGATGAAATTCTATCAAAATCAGCATCAATTCTACTGCGGAATCGACCTACACGCCAACAGTATGTACGCCTGCGTCGTCGATTCCCAAGGAGAAAAACGACTCCACGCCAACTTCCATACCCGCGATACCGCCACCTTCCTCGAAAAACTACTGCCCTTTCGCTCCAACCTCGTCATCGGATGCGAATCGACCTTCAACTGGTACTGGCTCTGCGACCTGTGCGAAGCTCAACGCATCCATTTTGTACTGGGCCACGCCCTCTATCTACGCGCTATCCATGCCGGCAAAGTCAAAAACGATGCGATCGATTCCGAAAAACTCGCCTACCTGCTTCGCGGTGGAAACTTTGCCGTCGCCTACGCTTATCCCGCCGCCTGGCGCAGCACTCGCGATCTGCTGCGGCGACGCATGCATCTGGTACGCCGCCGAGGCGAAACGCTCACGCACTTAACCCACCTGCATCATCAAGCCAACTTGCCACCGACCAAAAAGCTCCAGTATGCAAGTAACCGCGCCGGAGTCGCCGATGCCTTCACCGATCCCTCACTGCACTTCTCCGTCGAAACCGACCTAGGACTGCTTCACGACTACGATCAACACATCAAACGCCTGGAAGTCTTCCTCGAGCGGTCTGCCAAAGTTCACGACCCTAACAACTTCTTCTTGCTACAAACAATCCCCGGCGTTGGACGCATTATCGCCATGACGATCCTCTACGAGATCCACAACATCCGACGCTTTGGTGAAGTCGGTCAATTCCTCTCCTATGCTCGACTGGTTCGCGGTCAGCATACTTCGGCAGGCAAGAACTACGGTTCGCCCGGTCGCAAGATTGGCAACGCGTATCTCAAATGGGCGTTCAGCGAAATTGTACCGCTGATCAAACGCCAGTCGCCAGAAGTGAAAGCTTTCTGCCAGCGAATCGAACGCAAGCACGGAGTGGCTCGAGCCAACTCGATCTTGGCCGTCAAGCTTGGTCGGGCCGTCTACTTTATGCTTAGACGTCGTCAAGTCTTCGACCTCAACCGCTTACTCAGCTAAAAATCAACGAAGCAGCTTTGTTTTACACACCACCTTAATTATAGGAACCTAACACACAAGAGAACTCGCTTCGCCAAGCTAGCCAGGCCGGCGAACTAAGCCACTAGGAAACAGAGCCGTTTTAAGAGAGCTGCGAAAGAACCCGTCGTTGTAGGCAGAGGCTCCCTGAGGAGCCGCCTGACCTGAAAGGCTTTCCTCGGACGCATGTTTCGAGCTTACGCGCATTGATTGGAGGCTTGGCGAAGCGTTTTGCTTACAGAAGAGAACCAACCAGTAGAACCATCCAGAAGACTAGGAGTACTCCACCGAACTGAGGCAAACGTTGCACCTGAGCGACTAGCTGAACCCGAACTGGAACCGCGTCTGCATGATCTTCGCGATTGTGCAGCCGGAAAGCCAACCCTATTGAATAGCAGCGAGCAGGTCAGAATGAGTTTCTATGCGGTCGGTCAATTGAAATGTGGTAAGCTCCTCGGAGCAGCCGCAGACCGACACCGAGCAATGCTTCACGGCGTTGTTTGGCAGAGCACCGGTAGATGTTTGAACGCAACCGCCTTGCTGGGAAGCACGTGGTCCGACTCGCTCCGGCGAGCGGGGCAATTCAGCGACAAGGAAACGCGCAAGACAACCGCTAGCATCAGCTCGGCCCGCGAGCGGACTCCCCCCAGGAAAAGCCAAGCCAGTACCGTAGCCAAAGGAGTCGGGTGAGAGAGTGCAAGCTCCGAGCTCGACAAAAGGGAACAAGAACAACCGTTTCGATCTGAGTGATAGAAAATTCGGAATTGATTCGAGTTGGTCCGTTCCCTTTCGCCTTCGCCCTTCACCAACGCAACTGTGAGTGAAGGGCGAAGGCGAAAGGGAACTCACGAAACCAAGCTACAAAAAAATGGCAAACTTTTACCGTGTCTACCCGTACGTACTACTTGACTTCAAAGGCCATGTAGATGTTCGTCCACATTTCATGACAGCGAGTGCATGTTTTTCCAGTCAAGCATCCAGCCGGAGCCCGTGAAACGCATTTGCACCCACCACCAAAACCCCATTTGAGCATACCGACCATTCTCGGTCCACAGTTCGAAAAAGGCGAGCTTCCCGTCGTTTGACCATGCAGGCGTCGAGAATGTAAAGATTTCGGAATAACGTGGATTTTCTCGAAGCGGTTTGAAAGATTGGTAATCAACGAAGGCGTCATCGAGACAATCTATCCACGGTGCAACGTCGGTAATGCCCGTAAGCCGTGATGGTTCGTGCTGTTGATGAGCGTCGAAATAAGCATGTAGCAACGATTCATCGACGTCGTGACCTTCTGATCTTAGATATCGAATCGCCGAGTCAGGTTCAAACTCGTCGTCATGTCGCGTTTCATTCCAAGTCGCATACGACAACGGGCGTGAATCTGGTGTGCCACCAACATTATCGACTGCAGCAGCGATCAACATTTCGACGACAGGCCGATTCACTCGCGCAAATGCCTTCTGTGGACGAACGACCCCGTTCACCGGGCCGCGGCAAACGTCGTTGATGTGAGAATCCGCTCGGCCCGCGGCTCCGGTGCAACGGATGGTTATGTCTGAATTCCAGCAGTTGCCAAGTATCTGCGAACCACGTCATCCAATTCCGCCCCGTGCTTCCGGCTTTCCATTCCGTAGTAGCCGGAGTCATTTGTCCCATCATCATTGTCCTCAAGTATGCGGCATTCAATGGGCTCCGGAAATCCGATCTGCTTTCTGAGATCGTCGAAGCGATGCAGCAACTCCGCTGCTTGACGATGTCCACGTCGGTATTCCTCAATCATTGCTTCTTGCTTCAGACTGGGAATTTGCATCGAGATATTTTCGCTCAGACCAATATCCTTACACATGCGCGCAAACACAGTATCGACACGCTGCCAGTGCATGTCTGGATTGCCCACAGCTTCGATGATCGCGTCAGACTCAATCCCAAGGTTCAACAGGGCCTCAGCCCAAGCTGCCAAGTCTGCACCATCCAGATATCGACGATGCGCAGCTTCAAGGACATCGCCAGTCAGCTTTTCCGGCGTAATGGGAATCGTTCTCATGGTGAGGCATAACGACCGCGATAACCGAGTCGCGGCGATTGATTTTCCATTGTCAAAAACGGCGACTCCGCGACTTTGGTTCATCGCATGGTTCGCCGTCCTGTTTACGCAGCATAGCACGTTCGTTCCGGGAAGTCTCCAGTTTGCGAGTGACGCTGGAACACGCGCCGAATGCGGGATAGGTAGAAATCTTTCTTCGGTTCGTATTCAACGTCTATGTGTATCAGCTCAACTTCACCAGTCGGTTTCGTAACGGCGACACTGCCGACGATGCATTCGGACGGCCCAAACTCGTAAATGCTCAATGTTGCATCATCGTCCGTCCGTTGGAGTTGTATGTAGATTGCCATCGGAATCAGAACCAGTGCTTCTGCATGTTACGGAGAAGGTTAGCATCAATCGAAAATCCAGATGCACAGCCAACGACGGAGTCGATCCCGCAGTAGGGGCGGTTCTTGTTGAATCTGAGTCGCCGTCGTCAACCCACTCAGCGATCTGAGAAGGCGGAAAAATACGGCAACAGTAGAAACAGCCACAAAGATTGCTCCGCATGATTTCGTCGCGGTGCCGTATCGAGTGACGATGGGCGTCTATGTGAGCGGTATCACTCATGGGTTCTTTGGTCGGCGAACGTCCGCGATGACCGAGGCCGCGTAAGTTGACTCAACGCAAGTCATTAACGGCCGCTCGCGGCCTTCGCGTCCATCGCTTTGTTCGTCGATTGTACAAGTTCAGGTCAAACGCTTGTTGCTTCAGGTTGCTTTTTCTTTGGACTGTATCCAAAAATTGCTGCCCCTAATCCAGCCAAAATCCACCCACCGATTGTAATGCCGTATCCAACGAGGACAGGACGGTCAGGGATATTGCCAGAAGCCAATGATATCAGAATTAGATAAAGACCGCTCAGAAAAAGTAGCGTTCCTAACAGCTTCGTGATTGCAAGTATTGCTAGACGTAGCATTTGTTAATTGCGATGGCTTGGAGGTTGAATGGGCGCTGCTATTCGAAAGCTGTTGATCGTAAGTGGGGCCAATGGAGGTTGTCGCTTCATCTTCTTCCCGACGAACGACCGCGTTGACCGGGCCGCGGCAGGAAAAGTTTCCATTTCAAAGCCGCCCGATCCGCGGCTCCGTGTCCAACGCTTTGTTCGTCGGCTCTTATTTGTGCTCTAACTATAGCGCGTTAGGTCTACTCCCGTTTAATTGATGTTCGTCGAGCGCATCGGACCAAATGATCGAAGCATTTTCAGCGAAGTAACGGCGCAATATATCAAGAATTGACTTGTTGTTCACGTCATTTTCGCGAATCGCATTGATCAAAGTCATCGCGTCGCTTGAAGACAATGCCGAACATCTGCCTTCTGTTTCGCAACAACCATACCCATCGAAAGAGATACGCCGCAGAGTAACACATTCGTCGGCTAGTTCATCGAAATCCGCAAACACAGTGCCACGCGGGGTTTCCAGGTTGAGGCTGAAGTCACATGGCCGCGTATTGGTCTCCCATTTATGCAGTGCGATCTCAATCGGCATTGGTTAGGTGCCCTTTCGAAGCGCTCACTGTGGCTGACGAACGTTACGCATCACCGGGTACGGAGCGAGACGTGTTGTGTTTACAGAAAAACCGGCATCCGTACTCCGGTGCATGCGATGGTTATTTGTTGCCTGAACCATTCGTCGGACAAGCGGCCGGCAAGCCGTCAGCATAACGGGTATGGAATCGGCCGGCAAGTTTTCGGTTGTCGCGTCAGCCTGTGATCGAAGGAACCAGGTTACGAACACCCTTTCCGACCGTGGCGACAGCGCCAGGTGAGCCAATGAAAACAAACCGTCCGTGTTCGAGCGTTGGAAGACCGTGGAAGCAACTTGGAGATCGGGACGTTCCAGTCAATCGCAAATCGACAAATCGAGCGGTTTAATTGACGAGCATTGAATGGTTGTGAACGACGAACCAATTCGAGCGCAAGTACAAATAACGGCACGATTCACCGATGTCGCGGCAAGTAAACTCACCATCAGGAAACGGCCGATCCGCGACTTCGGTGGAATCGATTGTTCTGCTGCTTCTTGGCATCGCAATGAAGTTTTTCCGGATACTTCGGGGCATGATTGACCCCAAGCCTATGAGCATTCTAACCGAAAATCAAGGTGGAGAATCGATTGGAAAAGTATGAAACACCAATACCTCTTTGTCGATCAGTGCTTGCACGCAGTATTTGCGACTGTCGTGGTCGTCCTCATACGTCGAATCGTCGACCTCACTGGTTTCCTCGACGCGGATAGCGTTCCATCCACTCTCAGCAATTAACGAGCGCGCAACCTTTTCGGCAAGTGCAAGATCGCCGCGATCAATCCAGCAGGACACATACGCACCGCCATATTTTCCATGATCGGTATGTTGCGGTAACGTCGTTGCGAGGATTGTAAGTAGGTGCATTTTGTTTTCGCAACAGAACGTTGCGGATCACCCGGTCGGCGCGAGAAATCTTTCATTGTCAAAACGCCCGACTCGCCGACTCGGGTGCATCCGATGGTTCGCCGCTTTAGTCTGGTGGTGGATGATTCGTTGCGTCAACACGGACATTCGGCAAAAGTTCCCTTAATTTAGCAAGCCGTTCGGCGCTGATATTGGTGTAGTCGAGATGTAGATGGCGTAGCTTGGGGAGTTCAGCCAAAGGTGAAAAGTCAAGTTGATCGTCGATTTCGATGATAATATTGAGTCCCCGAAGGTCGCGTAAGTCCGTTATGGGAGACAAGTCCTTCACCTCCATATTGTCGAGTGTCACAGTTTTGACTGTGTCAAAAAAGTCGATACCCAGAGCGTCGACAATCCATTGAGGAGCGGGAAGGGAATCGCTGTCAGCCCATTGACGAGTGACCTGATTGTAGTAACTCGAGACGCTCATAGTCACATGGCCGTTCTGGGAAGCTACCCAATCGCGTCCGCGTTTCTGCTCGATTGCACGCCGAATTGGAAGAGCCATGAGCAATGCAATCACAGCCGTCGCGATCAAAAGCGTTCGTAACGAGAAGCGTTTCATTGTCGAGTGAGGTTCCTTTTGTCCATCAGTCGGCGAACGGCCAGCCATCACCGAGCACGAGTAGGAAAGCAACCACTGCCAAACCGCATTTTCGAGTGCTTCGTGTGCATGGCTTTGTTACCCGATTGCTTCACTTTGCCGTTGGGGGACATCTGCATACAACAGCGCTTCGCGAACCATTTTAGCAACTGCTTCGGCATCCGTGGTCTTGCGGACGATCCATTTCGAAGTCGGCCTATCGCGGTCAATCTCACGCGTTTCGACCCGAAAAGTGTATTCACCAGAAGTCTCATTTGCGACTACGACGTCTACAAACGCGAAAGGCTGTGTTCGGTCCATATAGGACACAGCATCATGCGTTCCGAAGTTCATCGTACTATGCGAGGTTCCAACATAAACGGTTGACTCGGTAGACCCGTGAAGCGTGGCAAGCAATTCGCGAATCATTCGATACTTTCCTAAAAGGCTTCCTGGAGCGTCATCGTCCGGGAGTGCTGCAAAACGATCGAACAAAGCGTCGTAAGTCTCCCATTGGTTGGTCAGACCTTGAATCGGCATTTGTTTTCTCGGGTAACGACCGCGTTGACCGGGCCGCGGCAATTAAAGTTTCCATTGCAAAACCGCCCGATCCGCGGCTCCGTGTCCAACGCTTTGTTCTGCATCTTTTTGTTGCGGCTACATTCGTCGCAGTAGTTTGCGGTACCCTTCGAACTCGTTTTTCCAATCAGCGTAGCATCCAAGCAAGTTACACTTCGGGCATCGGCAACCAATATAGAGCCACCGGACGTCATCCGAAAGTGAATCATCAGAGTTTCTGTATCGATGAACGCCAACAACAAGTTGAAATTTGTCTTCACGCATTTGCATTCGTGTTGGTCAGGTTCGGCTTCAGCGACGTAGTCCGCACTGTCGCCCATCAAATGTTCGTTTTTGCATTGCGTGCAAATGCGAACCGCGACGCCTTGATCCTCGTCGGTATACAGCTCGAAAACGTCAGAGCCGCATTTGCATTTGACGTTAGTAAAGTTGTCGATCGGGTATTCGTTCTCTGCGCTGTACCGAGCCAGTTCCTCGCGAAGGGCAGCGTGATCGTCCCCATACCAGTTGCTACGACGTTTCGTGAGAGCCATAGATTCTCTGATGCAGAACGTAGAAATTCAGCGGGCGACGGCCACTAGACTTTGCCTATCGGAAAACCGTTGCCCGTCGCTCCGTTGCAATTTTTTGTTATCCGTCTAGTCGCGCGATAAAGTCATCGGCGGCGTCACCGATATCAGGACCGTGCGGACTTGCAAAGTAGATTTCGTCCATAGCTACGAACGGCTCGACAAGGGGTTTCCGAGTAACAAGATGCCACTTGTTCAGAATTGCATTCGTGTCTGCATCATACTCGGTAACCAACTTCGGGTCGCCACCGGGAAATTCAAGTTCCTCCAAAATTCGATGTCGTTCCCAATAGGCTCTTGGATACGGCAAGCCAAAAAGTGACATCGCGTCGCGAAGTGCTTTGGCGCAATCAGGGAAACCAAGCAATTCGAGGCCGTCGACTGCTTCGGGTGCGAGATTGCCGGTTGAGTTGCGGAAAAATTGCCGAAACCTACCGTTGCAAACTTGCCCATCGCATTGCAATGCAGCAAGAACCAGCAGTTCCTCGCGCGGCACCGTATGGATAAAAGACTCGTAATCATCGACCGTCTCGAAGCCTTGAATCGAATCATAAAGTGGGGCGAGTCTTTCAAGCGCCTTCGAGCCAGGATATGTTTTCATTCGCGAGTGGTCGAGTTTGAGGCTGTCGATTGGGAACGGCGACACTTCAGTCGGATAACGATTGCATTGACCGAAGGGCGAGAGGTAATCTCAACACAAGTCAGGGCCGGATGATCGAGCCCTTCGTGTCCAATGCTTGGTTCTCAAATTGTTTGAGGGTTTACAGTGATCGACATTCGATCCCTGTCTTGATTCTGTATCGTCATTCTACGACCTCTGATGTCACGCTGCAATCATTGCAAGCGCTCCTGGTATGTAATGTTTATGCAGTCTATCGCAAGGCTTGCATCAGATCCGTTTCAGCATGTCGTCATCGATCACTGGAGACCGCATGGTTTACGGTTTTATGTTCGGATCTGCAGGCCGTCTGCATGCTGGATTTGAATTTGAGAACGGCGGCGTTGACCGGGCCGCCGCCAATCAACATTGACTTCAAAATCGACGCGATCGGCGGCTCCGCGTCCAACGCTTGGTTATCCCCATTTTATTTCGTGAAACGCCATCGTCCCAAACGTATTGAAATCCATCGCGTAGCTCCACATGGCAAAGCGCATCATGTCGCTGCGGCGGTAGGTTTTTCCAAATCCGTTATCGAGTATTTCATCCCATGTACGACCGTCAGCGTGCTGAGCAAACAACATCGCATTACGTTCAGCAACCAACTTATCGTCTTCGAGCGGCGTTTGGTAAATGATTTCGTGGAGAGTGCCCGCCCAGTCAGTGAGGATGATGTTTCCTTCGGGAATCTCGTATTGACGCTGGACAACGCCTTCGGCCTTTTCGTGTGGACGTTCCCAAACGAGCGTTCCGAACGAAGTTAAATTCGCTATTGGAGTTTCAAGTTGCAGTCGTGGAATCGCCATTGAATCGAAAGTGCGGCTGTGGGTGAATCTGTGGGATAACGGTGGCGATTACCCAGCGGCGGGAGTGATGTTACCATTTCAAAAAACCGAGCCACCGCCGCTTGGGTGCATCGCTTGGTTCTGTCGATTCTTCCGGGATGCCCCAGTACTTGGGCTGAGTATCACGCGGAATTCTATCTCCATCGACCGTGAAGTACCACTCATTGAAAAGCGTACTGCACATTCCTATTGGCAGAATCCAAGCGACGATTCTCCCATCGATTTCTACGCGACCATCATCATCGCATGGAAAATGAATATCGGTGCTTCCACAGATTATACATTTCGATAGAGCAGTTCGTAGCTTTCGCCACCTGATGCGTTCTTTGGCCTTTTCAATTGCGCTCTCCCTGAATCCGATCCGTTTGAATGGACGGCCCGGAATCTGACCAATCTCCTCACTGTTCTCGTGAAACTGGTAACGCCACGAGGTTGGTTCGTGCAATTCGCTTAGTTCGCTATCCAATTCCTGTAGTGTTTCGACCCACTCGCCATCAGTTACAGCGTTGCAACCGCCACACCAGCAAGGACGCGACAATAAATCGACGTGCGACCCGTCGGGTAGCTCGTAGTAGTTGCCGCGCGTACCAGCGTATTTCGTGTCTGGCATATCGCCAGGGTATTTGACTTCGAAAAAACCAGGCATTGAGTTAGCAAACGATTCTTCGACAGAACGGTTGAAATCACGGGGCGACGGCCAAAAGACTCTGCTTCAAGAAAGACACGGCCCGTCGCTCCCGTGCATTTCTTGGTTCGTCGCTCGTGTTGCGGAAAAAAACCTGCGCCACAAACGTTCCACGGCCCATGCTACAACGCCTGAAAGAATTATCGTCGGCATTATGATGTAAGGTTGCGAAATGATTATGGCATATAAACGGGCAATTGCATCGAGTGGCGTTCCTTCCAAAGGTATAAGGAGGCCAGAAAGGCATCGAAAGAACGAGTAGGTCTGGGAGGTCACAAGTGACGTGCCAAATGCGATGCCGCCAATCGTACGGCTGATAGTAGCGGAACGCTTTGAGATGTTGGAGTCAAGCCAAAAAGATCCAAGCCACGCGGCGAAACCTGAAACGGCAAGGAGTAGGCATGCTTCGACCACCAATCCGATTGGGGATCTTGAATACTGGGAAAAAGCTTTCGATGGTCCTCCGAGATTGAAAACCACCACGCTTGCGTATACCAAGTACGCAGTAATCGCAAAGTAAGCGAGATTCGTTCTAACTCGAGGCTGCTGGATTACCGTTGAAACGGCATACGGATTCATTGTGGGCGTGCCCTTGTCGACGAACGCCAATGTTGACCGAGCCCCCGCCATCACGGCTTCCATTTTGAAACGGACCGTCGGGGGCTTCGGTCCAACATTTTGTTATTTGGCTCGCTCCAGTTGGTTACCAAAACAGAACGAATTTCCCATCCATTCCATCGTGATGCTTTTTGGTTCGCCCACACGTTGTCAGCATTGGTGCCATCGTACCGTATTCAACGTCGTCGGAATACCATTGGTCGCACAAAGGGCACTTCCAGCAAACATGACAAGTTGCACCTTCTTCTCCACCCTCGTCCCGCATTGTTGCGGCAATAAACTGAACGTCAAATTGTCCCTCATTGCTAAGCGGTTTCCAACCGATAGATCTCGCATCGACGATGATTCGACGCACTAGTTTTGGCGTAATGGAGCGGACGTCATATTCGTTAGACGAGTTCGCGAGGTTTAGATACGGGTCGCAACAGGGGATCTCGACGGCAAGCCGCGATCCATTGTCGTCTGGTTGCACTACAAGCGTCACACGTTCGGTCTTGTGCTGCGACCGTGACGAGACTGTCCAGCGAAACGACGTACCGTCAACGACGATTGCATTACTATTACGACTCGACAGTGTCATTGATGAGTGTTGACCTTTGCCAAATAACGGTAGCAATCAGCGGGCCGCAACATTCACAGTTTGAATAAGGACAGTTTCATGGAATCACAAGAAAAGGTTGATGCGGCTCCGTCTGCATTGCGTTGTTCTATCGCTCCTCACGTCCCAAATTTGCCACCGGAGGCAATCGAGTTTGCCGAAGCGGTTGGGCAGTTGTGCGAGAAGTACAACATTGCGAAGGTCGATATGAAGGTCGAAGTTGACCGATTCACGCGAGAACACGAATACCGCGAAGACATTGTTAGTGACATGACCATCAATGTGTCAACGATTGATCGACGTGGGCGACCGCGAAAGAAGATTTACGTTCAAGCTCAGTTGTATGTAACGGTTCCGATCACATGGGAACCGGACAGTACGAATTGAGTCGATAGAACGACCAAATTCACGCGGTTGCGGCCGAGTGACTTACCATCAGGCAACGCGCGACCCGCAACTCGCGTGCAATTTTTTGTTATCGGACATTTGGCACTATGTATCGACGTTCATACGTTCGTCGAAGTACGGTTCGCCGCATGATACGCCAAAGTCAATCCAGATTCCAGCGCCGGAGTGAAATAACCGGTTGTCATAGTCAGTCAAGGAAGCAGGTTCATCGAGCATCAGATGATAGAACGCATTCGCAATTTCAGCACGCAATTCGAGCGACGGTTCGTCATCGCTGCTGAACATCAACGAAGTGCGTCCATAGTGGTCAGAGCAGTCAAAGGGAACGGCAATATTGTTAGCGTTGTGGACAACGGCGATGAACGAAACATCAAAGCATGACTTCTCCATTCGTTCATCTTCAGCGACGTTTGCGGTATTGAAGATATACATTAGACGGCCAAGAAACCAAGCAGCGTTCTCATCGTCACGAACAAGCGCAGGCAGTTTGAGATTTTGATCGCGGGCCCAATCAAGCAAGTTGAATTGAGCGGAAAAGCTCGTGCCAGCTAGTTTTGTTAGAGCAGGGACGAAAGATACATTGTTGAAGCGCACGGGTGATCCAAGGACGTCAATCAATTCGCCGTGTCGAATATCAAGCGGATGTGATGTCATGCAGCTTCGGTCCGATAACGTCAGCCGTAACCGAGCGGCGACGAAAGAGTTTCCACTTAAATACCGCCCGACTTCGCCGCTTCGGTTCACGGCTTTGTTATCGCAATATTCAGTTAGTTTTGTTCTGCGTATGCGTCACAGGCGTCATCAATTTCATTGCCAGGTGTATTCATTAGGTCCGGTAATACGCGGATTGGACAGAAAGCTCTATTCAACGACTGTCCGAATTCCACATGCAAAGCTCTCCAATCAGATATTCGCTCGACTGCGACGGCGATTGTATCGCTTCCGTTGGTCGCAGTAACAAATCTGATCTCGTGATCCGGCAGCAAATCGTCAATCGCATTGATGGTTGCATGACGTGAATCAAATTCATTCGATGGATCAATCTCGATTGCCTTTTCGCCCAAACAAACTCGCACCAAGTAACCATGGTCGTTGTCCGCATCCTCGGTAGTCGCGTTAAGCTCTGCAACGCCAATGTGATCACGAATGGCGTCAACAATTGCATCTTCTTCATCGCCCCAGTCGATCCAGACAACGTTGTCTTGGTCGTCAAAGATCTGAGATGGGTCACCAGTGAGTATCTGTAAATAAAACGAGTGATTCATTTTTTGCGTGCGATAACGGCGGCGATCACGAAGTCGCCGCGAAAAAACAATGATTTTAACTCACGGCCGACCGGCGACTTGCGTGCATCGCTTTGTTATCCGATGTCCTGTTGCGGTCAATTCGTGAGTAAGTGGGAGTATACATCTATTTGTGAACCAAAGCCATCGAGGTCGAACTTGGAATGGTCAAATCGATCTCGCATGAATGACAAGAGCACATTTCCATCTGAGCGCTCCTGATCCAGAATGCTTCGTATTTCCGCGACTGAAACTCCACACGCGGTCGCGAGGTATTCCATAAACGAGTGCGCGAGCAGCGTATAGGGCGAGTCCGAATCCATTGGCGAAACATGAATGACAGGCGAGTCATCGCGAACAATTCCGTCACGTTTAAGGATGGCATAGTGGACACCATCCACTCCCATAGCGCCGAATACAACCGCGGATTTTGGTGTCGAGGAATACCCAAAATCTTCCGAAGGAGGAAAGACCGGATTCTCATCTCCCATAGCCGTAAGCCGATCACGGTCGCTGGCACGCTCCAAAGCGTTCACGAAGGTTTGAAAATCGGTCATCAGTATGGACGCATTCTGAGTCGGATAACGGTACGGATCACGCGGCCGCGGCTTTGTTGTTACACACAAGTTTAAAGGCTATATTTTGTTCTATTCGGCTTGGCGAGGTCAAGCTGATTATTTTGGGATGTTTTCAAACAGGGATGGGAATGTGACGCTAATTGACAGGGAGGTCAATGATCATGAGAAGTCAGTGGGTCATGGACGAAATACAAGACGTCGAACTATTCGATAAACGACTCGAACAACGCTTCCAAAAACTGCTCGATAGCCTTTCGCAAGCTTCTACTGCAAGCATTCCTGCGGCTTGCAACGACCGCGCCGAAATGGTCGCCGCCTATCGCTTCTTCGATAATGACAAAGTCACTTTTGAAAGTGTCATCGCACCGCACATCGAAAGCACCTACCGCCGAGTCAAACTCCAAAAAGTCGCTTTGCTCATCCAAGACACGACCGAACTGGACCTGACGCGCCCCCACTCGGAAGTCGAAGGGGCCGGCCCACTGCAAAACGGAAATCGTTGCGGAGCGTTGCTGCACTTGCTGCATGCCTTCACAACCGACGGCACACCGCTAGGAACCGTATCGGCCGAAGCTTGGTCGCGCGAACCCCGAGCAGACCAACCGGCCAAGCG
Source organism: Njordella aestuarii (assembly GCF_056494165.1). Taxonomy (NCBI): domain Bacteria; kingdom Pseudomonadati; phylum Planctomycetota; class Planctomycetia; order Pirellulales; family Pirellulaceae; genus Njordella; species Njordella aestuarii. The sequence goes on along the minus strand of NZ_CM151397.1, from coordinate 2,086,865 downwards.
TGGCTCAAGCGAAAAACGAATCCAGATCAAGAATAAACCCTTCGAAGAGAAAGAAACCTACCGCTGGCTCACCACAGCCAAACATTGCGCCGAAGTCAAATCGCACTTACCCAAAACACAACTCGTCATGCTGGCTGATCGCGAGAGCGACATTACCGAAGTCATCGATTTGTGCCGATCACAAAGCGACTTTGAGTGGGTGATCCGCAGCGATGGCGACCGCATTTTGAACAAGGAAAACAAATCGAATCCATCGATTCCTGTGCGTGAAGCATTGCGTCAAAGCAAACCATTGTTTACTCGTGAGCTTGACATCCGCGCCCGGGAATCTTGGGGCAGTGCAACCCTCAAGCACCATCCAAGTCGGGCCGACCGGCGTGATCGAAGTGTTTTGGTAAGTGTGCACAGCGGTGAGATCACACTGAACGATCCACGTGTAGGCAAACGCGAAGGTGTTTCAGTCCGAGCGGTCTTGGTTCGAGAAACGAAACCAACCACGAGCGATGAACCGATTGAGTGGCTGTTGCTGACCAGCTTGCCCATCTCGACGCGAGAGGAGGTCGAACTAGTCATTGAGTACTACCTACAACGTTGGATGATCGAATTGTTTTTCAAAGTGCTCAAGAGTGGCTGCAAGATTGAGTCACGACGTTTTGAGCACATGGATCGGTTCTTACCAGCGTTAGCGTTGTACTTGATCGTGGCATGGCGCAGTCTTTATGTGTGTCGGATGAGCCGCACGCATGCCGAGAAGCCTTGTTCGCATTTGTATACCGAAGCGGAATGGAAGAGCGTTTGGCAAGTGGTCAAACGGAAGCCACTCCCGAAGAAGCCACCGTCGTTACTTGAGATGACGCAGTTGGTCGCGCAGCTTGGCGGATATGTAAATCGCAAGAACGCCGGTCCGCCTGGTCCACAGACAGTATGGCTTGGCCTTCAAGCGATGTACCTAATCGCCACTTGCTGGCAAACCTTCGGCCCCGGAGCTACTGAAACTTGTGTGTAACAACGAGGGCCGCGGCGAGCGATCAACCACTTCAAAAATCACGACTCCGCGGCTCGTCGTGCATCCGATGGTTACCCCCTAACATGCGTTTTCTCTCCATCCGTGCTACGTAGAAATTGCAGCGTAGACTACGAAAAGACAGATGGCAATTCCCGGAAACTGCATTGCGAGCAGGATTTGACCGACTCTTCGATCCAACGAATGCCATATAGTAGTGATTGTTCCCAGGAGTGTTGACACGGCCAAGACCGAAAAGTATCTCGACCACACGAATGCGATGACAATCAAGGGAAGTGCGCCGCCCTCTTTGACTGTAATCGGCTGAGTAAAGGCAAATATGATTGCCGCAACGATCAACGAATATGAAATTGCCGTGCAGTAAAGTGCAACAAGTAAAGCACGAGTATCCACTTGCGATGACAGCAGCAAATGCATGACGATGAACGCTGCGAGGACGAGCGTTCCCGCCAAGATTGATTCGCCCGTGGATCCGAACAACAGGCAAAGCGCCAGGACTGCAGCCACGATCGAGGTCCATACCAGCAATGTCCGGAGCGTGAACCTAGGCGTCAATGTCCACCTTGTGTAACGTTGTATTCAGTGGGGTAACGGCACCGTTCACCGGGCCGCGGCGAACGAGATTGATTTCGATACCCGCGCGGCCCGCGGCTCCGTGTGCAACGGTTTGTTCTGCGACATCTCCGCGCGGTTAGCAGAGCATGCCATCGTTTCCGGGTCGCCAGATTCTACCTTCTGTGTCACTGACATCATACACGGCGATGCCATGTTTCTCAGCGAGTGACATCACCGCATTGTAAGCTGATTCAGCAATAGACCATGCGAAGCACGCGTAGATGTTTGTCCTGTTGATTCCGTAATCAGTCAAATGCGGATCATCGACGTCTTGGTCGGCGTTCGAATACGGACCGTTCATCGCAGGAAACGTTTTCAGCATTTCTTCGAGCCACGATCGCAGTTTTGGCGTGGAAAACTCAGACCGAGTTGGATCGAAGAGTTCATTTTCCTCGTTGTGCGAATCGTACCACGCGAGAAACGCCTCACGATCCGTTGGCGCTGCGGCTGGATCAAACACCATGAGATCGTAACTCAACGTTCAAGTCTCCATTCGATACTGTCGCATAACGGCTGCGGTAACCGGGCCGCCGCCAAAAAACTATGATTTCAAATCCCGCGTGATCGGCGGCTCCGGTTCACCGCTTTGTTCCGCATGCATTCGCGATAATCCGACGGCTAAAGCAAACTCATGAAACGTCGGATGAGTTTCAACCCATTCATGGCGAATGTCATGGCCGTTTCCGATCCAACGCAAGTACATCACCCGCGGCGGTTCATCGTCATTGTAGTAAAGGACGATTGGCGAATCTGAGCCCATTCCGAAGTCCGCAATGATCAATGCCTTGTCGTAGTCGATCTGTTTCGGATTGGTCACTCCCGTTTCCCAGAAACGATTTCCGCCACGCACCTCGTCTCCAATTGTGTGAAATGGCGGCGGCATCAGCACGATCAGATCATCTCGGGAAGACAGTTTCTGTGCGGCTTCTTTGCCGAGTATCGGTTTAAATTCCTGCAGGTTTGGGTTGCCGGTTGGCCACGCGCCCGAATTGACCATCTCGGTCAGGAGCGTGGGAAGCGGCAATGTTCGAGTGTCAGTCATTGTCATGCAGAACGTCACCGATCACGGGGCGGCGACGAAAGATTGTCCATTGTAAATCCGCCCGACTTCGCCGCTCCCGTGCATCGGATTGTTCGTCGCGTTTTTGTCGGTTGGCTGTAGTTCATTCAATCACCGTTCGTCACGATCTGTCATTCATCGAGTGTATCGCAACGTTCCCATGTGCCATCATTGTACACGATCAGTGAATGTTCTTCCTCTTGACCATCGGGACCAATTATTGAAACATCGTACCAGACGCATCCGTATTCATCGATACGCGAAATACTGACGACTGGCGATTGTTCGATAATCCGTTCAATGCTGTCAGCCGTCCATCCCGCCATCTCCGTAGTCTCTGCGAGTTCTCGTTCGCGTTGTTGCAGGTCATTTTGCGGAACACTTAGGATCCGAATGCGGTCACCGATTCTGAGCGTCTTTGGATCGGGCATGTGCGATGTCAGAATTCTGATTTGAGCGACGAACGTCCGCGATAACCGAGTCGCGGGAGTTGATTGTCAATTCCGAAACCGCGCGGCTCCGCGACTTCGGTTGATCGCATTGTTATGTCGCGTCATTTGCGCGAACCGATCATCAATCTCAAATGTCGTATAATTCTAACGGAGGTATGCCAATGGACCAAGAATTAATTAAGCAATTTGGCGGTGAGGCGATTCAAGGACTCGCCAAAAATGCGAACGTGCGATGGTTTGTAGATGCGAACGTGTTGATTCGAGGGATAGTATCCGATTTGTTTGACAATCCATCAAATGTATATGTTCACGAGAAAGTTTGCAGAGAAGTGCGAAAGCGCCCGGAAGCGAAACGTGGCAACAATTTCGTCAATGAGGTCGAGGAGATCGGGAATCTAGTCAAGACTGATTGGTTCACCGGTGAAATTTCCGGAAGCGTGCGATTCCTGAACAAATGCGCAATGGAGTTAGCACCATCAATTCGCGCCAATGTGCAGTATTTTATCGACAAAGAAGGTCTCGATAGCGATTCAGCCGAAACCAGAGCAATTGAAGATGCTGCACTGAAAGGATGGTTCTTTGAATGCAGTATGAAGGAGAGCGCGGTTGAAGCAGGGCTAATTTCCGATGAAGACGCGAAGATTGATAAGCGAACTCGCAAGTCCTGGTTTGAATACCCCAGAAAACGCAGAAAAAAGATAGCCGCAGGCGACTACAAATACACCGACGAGCATTTGATTGCCACGTCAATTGCATACAGTGTGCTAATGAAGGAAAAAGTTTGCGTTCTATCAGTTGATAAGGATCTGGCTGCGATCATGAAGCAAACGGCAGATAATTGGTTGTGGTCTGCATCAGCGATGGATTGTGAATTATCTCGCGGCGAGTTGGTTTTTGAAGAAGTGGTGGCGGTTTGGGAGCAAAGATGCCAAGATTTGGACAGGCATCGTCAATCATGTCACGCGAAGACAGCAATGCGAATATTGGAGGACGGTGTTGAGGACCCGGCTGTATTGTACGAGCCAATTGAGAATGAAGTGATTTTGTGTCGTCCGGACGATGGTCATTTGGGGAATTTCGCGTTCAGCCAAAAGATGGTCGACTACGCGAGTGACATTGACGTTCTGTTGTCGCGCTGCAAGTTGATTCGCAATGGATTTTGGGTCCCTCGATTCACCTAGCGACATAACGTCCGCCGTCACCGGGCGGCGAGAGTAAAACTAACCATCAGAAAATGCGCCGACGCCGCTCCGGTGCACGGCAAGGTTATCCGCCGTCACAGGTTAATGTCTGAAGGACGCAGATTCCGGGGGTCCGGCAGTGTAAGGGTGTCACCAGATCCGGTATAGTCCGAAACCTCAACACCAGCCAGCACACCACCCCGTGTGAATACAAAAATCCCCATTTCGTTTCCGTCGGCATCATCCCACATGAAGTCGGCCACGATGGAGATCCCAGGTTCGGCGGATCGCGGGTAGCCATCAACGTGCAAGTCAAATGATGCACATCCGCATGGGCAAACGCTTGAAACAACCGCGTTTGAGAGTTGTTCGATCAACGCGTTGGTGCCATATTGACCGTTCTCAAGCAGCCAGGCAGTAAGTTCACGTTCGTGTGCGGTAAGTGGGCGAGGGACCGTCAAGTTTGTAGAGGGTGTTTATAGCGAGTGATTTTAGTCGGATAACGACTGGGTTCAGCGAGCCCGAGCAGTTGACTCAACGCAAGTCAAAACGGCTGATCGAGGGCTTCGTCTGCAACCCATTGTTATCGCAAATCAGGCATCCTTATCATCGCCTGCGTTCGCTAGATGCTGACAGAACTCTGCTACTAACGGTGGCTCCATATCGGGAAACATCACCCCATCAATTTCGCTGAGCTCTGACACAAATTTGACGAACGGTGAAAAATCACGTTTACGATCTAGGATATGACCGGTGGAAACGAGTATCTGTGGTTGAATAAACGGCACTCGCGTCTCCCACTCTCGTTTGACCGACTGCACCCGTCCAATAGTCGCCCTGCAATCAAAGCGTGAGTCTCCTTCAACCGAGAGTATCACATCTGTGCCCTCTTGCAATGACGCAAGATCCCAAGAGTTGAGATCATCAGTTTCACGGATCTCAAAAATGAGTCCAAAGCCCGATGGCAAATGATTCCAATACTCACCAGGAAAGATCGATGCCCACTTTGCACCTGCTTGCACCAAAGCCGATAGATCTTTGCGTGCCGGTACGTAGCTCAAACCAAAATCCATTCTGAAGTTGGTAAGATCGCTGGCGACGAATCGTGAGAAAGATGGTGGTGGCGTCAATGCAATGAAGTCAAAAGGCCATTCATCGTCAAAAGTCATTTCAATGGCATAGCCATTTTTGGCAGCCGAAAACGCTCGACCATCAGGCGAGTTAAACGACTGACACGAAAAAGCAACGATCAATTTGGGCACTCCGATTCAAATGCGATAACGACGGCGGTAACCGAGCCGCCGCCAATAAACTATGATTTCAAAACCCGCGTTTTCGGCGGCTTCGGTTCACCGATTTGCTATCTGGCGATTGTGCGCTGTTCGCGACGCCTGCTCGATCATACACGAGGTAGTTTTTGTCGTCATCCCATATGCTGATAACGTTTTCGACGCTGTATTCCATGTTGACCGGTTGAATTGGGGTAATTGACGTCCAGTACACTCCTGCCGTTTTAAGAATGCCATCGCGATATGCCTGAATTCTTTTTTGGGAGTCGTTCATGCAGTCATCGAACGCAGTCACCAGGGGTTCGGCTGCACGCGATCCGTCTCGGTCGATACTGAAGCACAGGTCAACATCGTTCAGTGCGTAACTGTCATCGTCGTCGAACGTCAAAACCATTCTGGCGTTCCGAGCTTTCGCTTGAAGCAAGTAGTCGTACAGCTGGGATGAATCCATAGGCAAGTGAAATAAAGCGGCGAAATGATTAGCCAGATAACGACCGCGATCACCCCGTCGCGGCGAAAGATTTTCAATTGTCAAAACGCTCGGCTCCGCGACTGGGGTGCATCGCTTGGTTCGTCGGTCATTCTTGGTGTGGTAACCATATTTAGTGTACCACAATGCAGCGTCTACAATCAAATCGGAAAGTCTATTGTGTCGATGCGACGGCAGCAGAACGTTTAATCTTGCGAAGCTTGAGTGTCGCCCATATCCATACTGCGCATGCCACTATCGCTACCGGAATTGATATTGATCCAATGGAAAGAGATGTCGAAATGTCGCCCCCCAATTGACTCGGATCTACGTTTTCCGACTTCGCTAACGCGTCAAAGGAACGCATTATTCCAATCACTGTCAGTACCACTCCGCTGACGATCGCTAGCGGTGCGATCAAGCCACTCGCGAATCGGATCCGACGTAGCAATAAGCCACGATCCAAGTCGTGATGAGCGTTAGCGGTTGGTGAAGAGTATGGATTCGAGTGCATCGTTTCAGCCCGACGAACGGTACCCGTCACCGGGGACGGCGAGTTGATTAACCATTTGTAACGATGATTTGCCGTCCTCCGGTGCACGGGATGGTTATCGGCGTCCGGTTGTCGGGAGCGGCGAACGATTCGCCAACCCGAGAACGGTGAACCCAGATTGTAGCACGCCGGAGACAGACCGAGCAAGAATCGACCGCGTGAAATTCGCCAGCTTGGGTGACCGAGCACGGATTCGACCGCACAAGCTCAGCCCGGGATTCGTCGGAGTCAGAATCGGCGGCAGAGTAGACGTCACATCAAATCGACTGCGATCACGTTGACGCCGCGAGCAGCGTATGCATGTCATCGTTGGTATCGACCGCGCAAATGTTGACGTCGCGATCGTTGTCGAGCACTCAGGAAAACTGCCATTCGACCGCGCACCTGACAGCGTCGCTATCGACCGCGCAAGTGCTTTAGACCCGATAACGGCCAGCCATCACCGAGCACGAGTAGGAAAGCAACCACTGCCAAACCGCATTTTCGAGTGCTTCGTGTGCATGGCTTTGTTACCCGATTGCTTCACTTTGCCGTTGGGGGACATCTGCATACAACAGCGCTTCGCGAACCATTTTAGCAACTGCTTCGGCATCCGTGGTCTTGCGGACGATCCATTTCGAAGTCGGCCTATCGCGGTCAATCTCACGCGTTTCGACCCGAAAAGTGTATTCACCAGAAGTCTCATTTGCGACTACGACGTCTACAAACGCGAAAGGCTGTGTTCGGTCCATATAGGACACAGCATCATGCGTTCCGAAGTTCATCGTACTATGCGAGGTTCCAACATAAACGGTTGACTCGGTAGACCCGTGAAGCGTGGCAAGCAATTCGCGAATCATTCGATACTTTCCTAAAAGGCTTCCTGGAGCGTCATCGTCCGGGAGTGCTGCAAAACGATCGAACAAAGCGTCGTAAGTCTCCCATTGGTTGGTCAGACCTTGAATCGGCATTTGTTTTCTCGGGTAACGACCGCGTTGACCGGGCCGCGGCAAGTAAAGTTGCCATTTCAAAGCCGCCCGATCCGCGGCTCCGTGTCCAACGCTTTGTTATGCCACCTGCGTAATCATGCTCGCGACTCACTTGCCGCCTGATTAGCGTTCCAGTGAACGAACCAATATGAGACACAATCGCAGCCCGATGGTTCGAATGTGGGGTTGGGTGTCGAGTCCGTAAAATCGACAAACCATTGTTGCCCGCACCGTGGGCAAGACCAATGAAGTTTCAGCGTAAATGAATGTCCGCCATGTTTCGACCAATCCCACACTTCACCATGTACGGTACCCACTGTTTCTGCAACAACGCGGACCTCCGCGTCTGATCTTCCCCGAAGTGAAGGGGCGATGCAATAAAGCTCGTTTTCGGTGAGACCGTAGGCGATCAGCTTACCTTTGCGGCTGAGGTATCGCACGTCGACTGTATTCGTTTCGAGTTCAGACATTTGGCATAACGCCACCGATAACCCAGCGGCGGCAAAAAAAGTTGATGTTCAGGAAACGCCTTATCCGCCGCTTGGGTTCATCGGATTGTTCGTCGATTTTAGGTCTTCTGTGTCCGGAAGTCACCAAGGAATCGGCGTGGCCTCGTTAATCGTAGGGCATTCGTTCAAACAACCAGAATGTGCCCACACAGCGTACATGATTATTGCACGTTCTCCAAATCGCGGTCCGAGATGAATGGTGGGATGGATTGAGGCCGCCACCCGTTCTGACGCCGACGTATCAAAGCCGCATAAAGGGCAACGCGTAACGGGACGATGACACTTATCTGCAAATTCTCTAGGATCTTCGGAAATCGTAATTCGAACGATGGGCAGCTTCTGATCATTCGCGATAATCGCGTCAATAGTTGCGGCGTGCCAAGTAAGCATCTCCCGATGTGGCATGGACGACCAAGCTCGATCCCACTCCGAGCGATTCTCTTGCATTTCTTCCATCATTCGCAGTGGCGTCGCGTCATTGGATGCGTCGACGAACGTTACGGATCACGGGGACCGAGAGGTTGCCCCCGACTTCAGGACTGACTGCGCCGAGGTCTCCCGTGCATCCGATGGTTCGCCGGTTCTGTGCATCATCCCTAGACCTAGCGGAACAAAAAGGGAAAGACTAACGCCCATGCCGACCATGAATAGGTGCATCCCAAGTTCGGATGCGAATGCTTCCGAGCGGAAAAAGGCTAGCGACAGCACGAGCGAAAAAGGAATGAGCATCGCGGGCAAGAATCTGCGAATGTTACGAGGCGAAATCGATTTCGACCCATGTGAATTGCATATGGCCACAGTCGCTGATTTGTAAACAGGTAGTCCGAAGACCGCCAATCCGACCAAGTAAGCGGCAAGGAAAACGAGCGTCCAATAGCCGCCGTTGGTTGCGGTGAGAACGCCACCACCGACAAGGAAGATGACGGTAAAAAACACGCCGAGGCCGAGGAACAGCATTCCGCGGTTTTTGTCAGTAATCATCATGCGATTGTCCAGTCAGCTGGAAACGGAATGTAACGCGACATCTGTGGTACACAGGCGAACGCTGGCGATCACGCAGTCGCCGCCAAAAAACTATGACTCAAATTCGCGGCCGACCGGCGACTTGCGTGCATCGCTTTGTTCGGCAACGGTGTTCATTATTGACTGGAGTCGAAGCAGGACGGAACGTTGGAGCAGCACCGGGTAGAGATGAACTATCACGCCCGGCAGCAGGATCCAAAGTGCGCCCCATGGTTGTCCGACGATAATTGCTAAGACGCCCAACATCATGTGGATGGCAAAGCAGACACCGTGTGCTCCAGCCCGCCGCGCGCTGCCAGTACCCGGAGCGGTAAGCGGTTCCGTGTAATGGCGGATCCCCACGAGGGGTAGACGTGGCGACGATTCCACCCTGACCGCTCGAGTAGCCACGCGAAGATACCGACGCCGAGAAGACGATGGATTACGCGTTCATCCACGGATACGCGAAAACAGCTATGACGCAGGTGTCGCAGAACGGGCAAGGCCACCCCAGGCGTGAGTGCGAACGTCCAAATGGTCACTATCAGTGCAAAGACCGGATGGCTCGGACCGATGTCACCGTCGAACCAGAACACCGTCAGCACCCCGGCCCCGATCGACATCCCGATCCAGTACGCCACGCGCACATCCCGGTCGTGCTGCAGGACGTTGACCAGGTCTATAGATCTTGTTTTCTTAGACGGGTCAGTGCTCACCCGATGCTCCTGTAGCCGAACAAGAAGTATAAAGTCCCCTGCATATAATTTCGCAGGAGTCTGTATATCGTGCACGCATCGGCTCGCAAAGTCAACTAGTCGCTGCATTTCTGCAACCTAATGAGGAAATCTCCCAGAATATGCAGCCCCCTTGAAAAGTGATATGCTGCCACGATATGCAGGGCACTGTGTTTTCCAGAATATGCAGGGCACTGCCTTTGCCGGAATATACAGAATGATGAGCCCGCCAATGCACTCTAAAAGTCCAATTTGCTATGACTGACAAACAACCGCACTCCGCGTCCTCTTACGTCCCATTCAACGAACTCTCCAAGACGCCGCCGCTGGTTGCCGAGGGTGTCAAATCCAATCTGCTCGAACAGTCCAAAGCGAAAATGCGAGTGCTGCATATCGCCAAACGCACCGAACAAGCTTACCTGAATTGGATCTACCGCTATCTCGTCTTCGCCAAAGATAAGTACGGTTCTTGGACTCATCCATCACTGCTTGGAAACGATGACATCAATGAATTCTTGACCAATCTGGCCGTCGAACGCAATGTTGCCGCCAGTACGCAAAATCAAGCCTTTTCCGCAATCCTTTTCTTGTACACAAAAGTTCTCAAAATGGACGTCAAGATCGATGCGGTTCGTGCAAAACGGCCGAGCAAACTGCCAGTTGTCTTGTCGATTCAAGAAGTCCAAGCCATCTTAAACGAGATGCTTCCCGGCCCATTTCACTTGATGGCCTGCCTCATGTACGGTTCTGGCTTGCGGGTCATGGAAGCCTGTCGACTGCGAATGAAGGACATCGATTTTGATCGCAGCCAAATTGTGGTGCGCGAAGGAAAAGGTGCAAAGGATCGTTACGTGCCGATGCCAGAACGGCTGCGCGATCCGCTGCAACGGCAAATGCGGCGAGTTCAGTCGCAACACGAAATCGACGTGCAATCGGGTGCAGGTTGGGCATGGCTTCCCTATGCATTGGCAGTAAAACACCCGAGTCTTGGTCGAACGCTCGGATGGCAGTATTTGTTCCCATCACCGAAGTTGAGCCGTGATACTTACCCACGCGAAGTGCTTGAAGATAAAGATGGAGGCAGAAAAGTCGAGGGCGATTTAACACAGATCCGCCGTCATCACATCCACGAATCGTCAGTCCAACAAGCGGTAATGCAGGCGGTGCGTCGACTGGGGATGAAGAAAAAGGTAACTTGCCACGCATTGCGCCATAGCTTTGCGACGCATTTATTGGAATCAGGTAAGGATATTCGTACGATCCAAGAGTTGCTGGGGCACGTGGATGTTTCTACAACGATGATCTACACGCACGTGAGTAATGTCGGAGCTAGCGGGGTTCAAAGTCCGCTAGATCGCTTGAATTGAACACGTCACGTTGCGGTCAGTCTGGACTTCGTTCCCCTGGGTGACGTCCTAATTATATTGGGCTGGAAGTTTGAGTCGCAATCAGTGGTAATGGATTTTTCTAAAAGTTTGGCAAAATCGAGAGTGGATTTTGGTTAGGGTGAGGCTGAGTCAAGCTTTTTGGAGGGGAGGCTTGGAGGGGTTGTCCTGCCTGGTGAGTTTTTGAGGAGACGCGATCAGGTGCAACCGTGTTCTAGGCGAACGCAGCTACTGGGGGCGGGGGCTCGAGTGCAAACGAATTCTAGCTGGCTTCGACTGGAAAACGGGGAGGTGTTGGGAAGTTTTGCTGTTACGCCACGAGCACTGCTGGACAAGCCAGCAGTGGCACCCGTTTTCAGGAAGCTGCCTGTTAAAGAAAACGCACCGAGGTTCACCCGCGTTCTAGGCGAACGCAGCTACGGGGGAGGTGTTGGGTAGCTTTGCTGTTTCGCTACGAGCACTGCTGGACGAGCCAGCAGTGGCACCCGGTTTCAGGATGCTGCCTGTTAAAGAAAACGCACCGAGGTTCACCCGCGTTCTAGGCGAACGCAGCTACGGGGAAGGTGTTGGGAAGCTTTGCTGTTACGCCACGAGCACTGCTGGGCAAGCCAGCAGTGGCACCCGTTTTCAGGATGCTGCCTGTTAAAGAAAACGCACCGAGGTTCACCCGCGTTCTAGGCGAACGCAGCTACGGAAGATCAGCAAACGAGCCAGCGACAAGGGATTCTTGCCGATGAGTGTAGCGGCTTATGCCGAAGTGTTGGACTGAACCACTCGGCTGATTCGCGAGGACAAACGCGGAGCGACACCCGAGAGTGCTGCACCAATTTTCAAACGATCGGGAATCAGCCAAAAAGTGTGGGTGGAGCTGGTGCGGGATATTGGAAAGATGTTTTGCACAGTCGCAGGTCAACCGCACGTGATCGATACAACGCAAAGCCGTCACGGCCGCCAGTGTTACAAAACTCGAGCTCGCACGCGAGCGTTGCTGCCGAGCTGAAGCAGTTCGTTGCAGTACTTGAGGATTTATAGGGGATTAAAAAGGCTGGAAGTCAAACCTGCCTTGGCAATGAGTTACTCTGGCGTAGCAATGGAGGCGAGCGACATGACGCGAGTTTCAACGGGGCTTTGGCCTTTGCCCAGCGGTTTGGCGTTGAAAATCGCATGGAGAACAAGCTCGATCGCTTGATGGATCACAGGCAAAGGCTCTCGGTTTCCTAATGCGATCAACGCGGTTATGGCAGCGGCCAGGACACAACCTGCGCCGTGCGTGTGTACCGTGTCAAAGCGATTTACATTGATGGCGACGTTCTTGCTCTGATCGCCAAAGATGTGCTGCGATGTCCCTTGATGCTCTCCCATCTTCACGAGAACATATCGAGCGCCCATGAGGTGCAAATCATGGATCGCTTGAGCAACGGCACTTTCGTCAACGAGTTCAATCCCGGTCAACTGCGTTAGCTCGTAGCGATTTGGGGTGACCATGTACGCGTACTTTAACAGACCCTTGTACGCTTCAACGGCATCGTCTTCAACAAGCAACTGGCCATGCTTGCTGACCATGACAGGGTCGACAATTAAGGGAAATTCGAAAGTAGCGGCTCGCTGGGCGACGGCATTGATGATGGCAGCGTTCCCTAACGCGCCGGTTTTTGCAACGACAACCGGCAAGTCTTCAACGATCGCGTTAATTTGATCGATCACCAGTTGCGGATCGAGCATCTCGATTCGCTGTACTTGTTGCGTATTCTGGATCGTAAGTAGCGTAACAGCACTAGCACCGTACACACCTAGTTGTTGGAAAGTCTTCAAGTCAGCTTGGAGACCAGCACCACCGCTTGGATCCGAGCCTGCGATGGTCATCGCGATGGCGTTTGGCTGGAATACAAACGCAGAATCTCGACTAACGACGTTCATAAAGTAATTTCTAATATAGCGAGAAACTTTGCTCGAGCATCGCTCAAGCAAGAAATCTCCACGACCGCGAAAATTGTATACATAGCAAAGGGGCACCGCGTTCGTCAACTACATCCGAAAGAGACGTGAGAATCGACTCGCTGTGGTGTGCGGAATTGACGCCTTTCTAACACATGAAAGACTCTAAGAAGCGACTTTCGTTATCACCGATTACTATAAAAGACGTCGCGGAACACCGCAGATTCGTTCCGTTGTAAAATTCTAACTCGACCGAGCATGATCGCTCTAATTGAAAAGGTAGCTCGAGTTCGCGCTTGCGATTACCGTCAACGATGAGCACGCCAACCTGAATGCGCCCGATCCAGTTCCGATCAACTTCAGAAATTTCTGCACCGTGCATTACCACTGTTAGTCCAAGAGCGTAACCCGAGGATTTCTCAGTTAATAACCGGACATTTGCGGCGGAAAAATCGATTTCTAGCCGCTGGTTCGTCAGTGTGACCTTTCCGACTTCTGAATCATAAAATTGGAAAGCAAAAGTCATTTTAAGTAGGCCAGTAAGTCTTTGGCGAGATCGTTTCAGACTAGCGGTAGAGGGGGACCGAGTTGGCACTGCCGACGCCTTGAAACGGCTGCGGAAGTGCACTCGAATAATTTACGCCAGCAGACTCCTGGTTTTGAACATCTGACGCGTCTGCGACCACCGCAGCACCAGCATCGGCTGCACTCGTACCGCCTTCAAGCTGACGATGATACCATGAACCCGCCCCTTCGTTGCTCGCAGTTCGCACTGGTGCAGCGGATTGTTGTGGGCGGCCGATCGAGAGGCTGACCGGATCAGGTCGAGAGGCACTCGGTACGGTTCGGACATTCGACGCTTGTGTCATCGCTGCACTTTGAAGATCCGCGTTTCCGACTGCAAATCGCCCTTGCGGGACATTCGCGGAAGCTTGACGCACTCCAGCGTCGTTGCTGACAAGTGCGACTGATGCACCGTTGTTGCCAGTACCGTTGGCTGCAATCGCTTCTCGGGTCATGCCAAGTCGTTCGGCAGAGTAAGCGACCACGTCGCCGCCACCGTCACCGACCCAGCGATTCCAAGCGGTTTGAAGCTTTCCAACTTTCGAATAACCGTAATGCCGTTCGACAGCTCCCACCCAGTCATCGTTCTGCATACCGCTCTCAAGGAACTTGATGAACGTCTTCGGCCCGCCTTGAGCAATCAAGAACGCTGAAACGCTGTAGCCCTGAGCGTACAACGGCATAATGTCGGCTGGATATTCCTTCAGAGTGAACATCGTAGCGAAAGGAAGCCCTCTTCCTTGCGACAGAAACTGAATGAGAAAATGGTCATGCTTGGTACGCTCTTCCATATGCTCCACGGTGGTACTCGCACCTTCATCAGCCCATCGCGGCACAGGTTTGCCGAACTGTGAAAGATGTGAGGCTAGGACGGTGTGGGTTACTTCGTGCGGAATAACACTGTCAAGAATCCGAGTCATGCTGCCTTGCACGTTCATATGAAGGCCTTGAATCGAGTTCGACGTGAGAGTGAACGTGGTTGCTCCACCCGCGCCTAAGTTTTCGCCAGCAGTGACGACGATCGGACATTTTTCGGGCCAATTGTTCAGCGGCTGGCCTAACCAATGGTTGGCTAGATCATATCGGCACGCTTCTGCAACTTCTGCAACCTTGTTCGCTGACGCTTGATCGCTGGCATATACGAGGAAGTTTTGCGTCGAGGCTACGGCGCGTGCCGAACCAAGCATTCGCCCCCGAGGCGTTTGAGCTTCGACTGAGGTCGCTGGCAAAAGCAACATCGCTACTAACAGCAGCAGTCCGGACCGAGCTTCCATGCTGATCATTCCGCGTTTCAAAGTTTGGTATTTCTGCCAATCGCGTTCTTGCGATTCGCAGAGGCAAGTTCGCTTGAGCGTTCCCTGTTTTGGGAGCGTTAAGCTTCGCACGCGGCATCCTGTCCAGCGGCGAGGTGGGGAGTCTAGGTGAGAGCGCGGACACTGACCTAGATCAATCTTTAATCATTCTTGGCAAGTTTTCAGGGTTTTCTCCGCATTGATAGCTAACGAAAAAATGGAAGTCGTTTCCCTGCAAGACTTTAACGAGCATAGGCGTTATGATGCCATTTCATCCTTGACCCGTGTCGCTCAACTTCAGTTTTCGCCCAACTTCCAAAAGGGGTAATCCATGTCACTACGAAATGGAATCGGCTGTCTCCTCGCTCTATATATTGCAACGCACACCGCGCAGCCTCTGGATGCTCAAGACCTTATGAAACAAGCACAAAAAGTAATTGCAGAGTACGAAAGTGAAGTTGTTCCGATCGAAAAGCAAGCAAACCTCGCTTGGTGGACGGCGAACACGACCGGAACCGATGAAGCTTTCGCTGCCAAAGAAGCGATCCAGAACCAGTTGGATCGAATGCTATCAAACAAAGACCGCTTTAAAATCTTGAAGGAACTAGATGACGCGAAGCTTTCAGATCCCCTGATTGCTCGACAGATTCGTCTGATGTATTTGATCCACCTCGAGAAGCAAGTCGATTCCGAATTGCTGACGAAGATGGTTGGCAAAGCGAACGCGATCGAAAAGTCGTTCAATGTTTATCGGGCTACTGTCGACGGAACCGCATTGAGCGACAGTGAAGTGCGGAAGATCTTGTCGGAGAGCAAAGACAGTGATTACCGTCGCCGCGTTTGGTTAGCCAGCAAAGCTGTAGGGGGAGTGGTTGCAACTGATCTTCGTGAATTGGTGCTGCTGCGGAACGAGGCAGCTCGAAAGCTGGGCTTCGCAAACTATCAAGCGATGATGTTGTACATCAATGAGCAAACGCCTGAACAAATTCTGAAGATCTTTGACGAGCTGGATGAGCTAACGGCCGAGCCGTATGCGGCTGTAAAGTCGGAAATCGACGAAGCCTTGAGCAAGAACTACTCAGTTCCAACCGCCGAGCTATTTCCATGGCATTACCAGGATCCGTTCTTCCAAGAGCCGCCGTCGATCTACGAAATTAGTCTGGATGCACCGTTTGTTAAGGCCGACATCCAGAAAGTTTGTCGTGACTTTTATCGAGGAATTGGTTTGCCGATCGATGATGTGCTAGCGCGTAGCGATCTTTACGAAAAGAATGGCAAGAGTCCGCATGCGTTCTGCACTGACATTGACCGCAAAGGCGATGTCCGAGTGCTGGCCAATATTGTGCCGAACGAATACTGGATGAGCACGATGTTACATGAGCTGGGCCATGCGGTTTACAGCAGCAAGAACATTCCGGCGGAGCTGCCTTATCTGGTCCGTACCGATGCTCACATCTTGACGACCGAAGGCGTTGCGATGATGTTCGAACGTTTCGCTGGCAGCAGCCAATGGTTGGCGGCGATGGGCATTGAAGTCGCCAATCCGGCCGAATTCGATCGTGTTGCTCAGATGACACGTCGCAACAAGCTTTTGATCTTCTCGCGCTGGTGCCAAGTCATGTTCCGATTCGAGAAATCGATGTACGAGAATCCTGATCAGGATTTGAACCAACTGTGGTGGGACTTGGTCAGCAAATACCAAGGGCTGAAGCAACCTCAAGACCGATCCGCGCCCGACTATGCCAGCAAGATCCACGTTGTATCGGCGCCAGTTTACTACCACAACTACTTGTTAGGCGAACTCTTTGCTTGTCAATTACACGCAAAGATTGCTAAAGACGTGCTCGACAGCGATAAGCCCTCGACGGCAGTTTACTGGGAGAACGAAAAGGTTGGCGAGTATATGCGTCAGAAGGTCTTTTCGCTCGGCAGAACTTTACCGTGGTCCGAGATGGTGGAAAAGTCGACCGGTGCACCGCTAGGCAGCGAAGCCTTCGCAGCCGAGTTTACTGGGACACCGGCGAGCGACTATTGAACTTGCATGGCAGGGAACATGTCACGCATCATTTGGATCGCAGCAGGTCCGACCAGTACGACGAACACGCCGGGGAAAATAAATAGCACCAGTGGGAAAATCAGTTTCACCGCCGTTTTGGCTGCTTTTTCCTCGGCAATTTGCTGACGACGAATACGCATCGAATCGCTTTGCACGCGGAGAGCCTGACCAACGCTTGAACCAAACTTGTCCGCTTGAATCAGCAGCGACGCCAGGCTGCGCAAGTCATCCACACCCGTCCTTATGCCGAGGTCTTGCAAGACAACGGCGCGCTGGCGGCCCATTTGAAGCTGCATGTTGCTGATTGCAAATTCATCGGCAATGATTCGATAGGAACCGCGAAGTTCGTCGGCGACTTTACGCATCGCTTGGTCAAGACCAAGTCCAGATTCAACGCAGACCACCATCAAGTCCAAGGCGTCTGGCAAACCATAGAAGATCGCTTTCTTACGTACTGATCGCAAATAGTTGAGCACGAGCTCCGGCAGGTAAAATCCAATACCACCGCCCAGGATCGCTTTGAAAGCTGCACCGGTTGACATTCCATTTAGGAACAACCCAATACCACCGCTAATCACAAGGAAGAACAGCGCCGAAAGTAACTTAATCGACAAGAATACGTTGAGAGTCGATTCGGAACGGAAGCCAGCTTCTGCCAAACGTTGCTTTAGTTTGTTAGTCTCCAGCTCCGACTTTGGCGTAAGAGCCTTTGAAAGCTGCGGAGCTGCTTTATTCAGAGCTTTCGAGATTGCTTCCGAAGCGTTGCTTTCCTGTTTAAGGCCACCGCTGGAGCCTTTTTTCTGCATGTCTGACAACAGGTCTAACCGGCCTTCGGTCTTGGATCGTTTATCTTGACGTGTGTCTAAAAGTAACCACGCCACAGCGAAAACGCCCGCCGCGATCGAGATGGCAAATAGAATGACGAAGTTGATTTCTGCTAGGAAGTACATGGATAATTGCCTAAACCTTGATATCAACAATCTTACGAATGACGTACGCACCAATCAGCTGCATCACGATCGCACCGGCGACCATTTTCTTGCCGATATCTTCGCTGAAAAGACTCATGACGTACTCTCGATTCAAGAAGTATGTCGATACAAAAAGTCCCGGCGGAAGCATGAACAACACGATCCCGGACAGTCGGCCTTCACCAGTCAACGCATTGATTTGTCCAGCGAGTTTGAACCGTTCGCGAATCAGCTTGGAAATCTTTTCGAGAATTTCCACCAAGTCACCACCGGTTTGACGCTGAAGAACGATCGAGGTAACCATGAATCGCAAGTCCATGTTAGGAATGCGAACGGTCATGTTCTTTAAAGCTTCATCAAGCTGAATGCCGAGGTTCTGTTCTTCAAAGCAACGTCCGAATTCGCTGCTGATCGGGTCTGGCATTTCGGTAGCGATCAATCCAAAACCGGCACCTAACGAGTGACCGCTGCGGAGCGATCTTCCCAACAGGTCGAGTGCTTCGGGAAGCTGTTTAACAAATTTGTTGATCCGGCGTTTTCGTCGGAACGACAAGAATGACTTTGCGCAAATGATGGGCAAAATGAACAAGAAGGGGACAATAAAGATAGATAGACCCGCGACGATCGCCAGTGCGGAAAGTCCAATGGATGTACCGCCGACGATCATCAAAAATTGCGAAAGCTTGATTTTCAGTGCGGCTTGATCGAGCGAACGCTGCAGATTCAAGTGGCGGTTTACAAAGTCTTCGATCATCTCCTGCGTTTCGCCCAACGGCGATGACATCAGCATGGATGCATCTTTGATCGCTTTGTCACTGTTGCCTTTTCTGTTGTTTGTAAGGGCAGACAGTCGATCTTCTACAGCGGCTTCCGGTTGTCGCGCAAATACCATGAACCCGGTCGCTAAAATCGCTGCAGCGGCGGCACCGATTGCTAAGCTAAATAATATTACTGGAGTCATTTGAGCAACTTTTTCTGGGAGAAAACTATCGGAGAAAGCCTAGCCCACAGATAAGCTAGAGGGCCTGTCCTAGCGAAAGTTTTCCGGAAATAGCGATTGTAACGATTACTCGTTTAAAGCCGCTCAACCGACTTCGTGTACTTAACCGCGGGCTGTAGAAAGCTGCCGCGGTTATTCATACTGCATCAAGATCGCTTACTTTGAAGTCACCACCAAGCGTGACTTGGTGGATTGATGATCCAACCGCTGTGATTGGATCATCGTTCGACTGGGTCAAGCCCAGTCGTGACGCAAGTGCAGTGATGCGTTAGACTGGTTATGATCCCGTTTCGACCGAGGCGAGCTCGGTAGGGTTGCGTGGTGCGTAAGTCGATGAGCGGTTTGTTGCTATGGTTCTTCTTACCATACCGCTCATCCAACAGAACCGCGCGTCTTCAATATGCAAGTGTCGACCTGACACGGCATAGTCGTAGAGTCAGAAAACGTTAGGCACGCATCATAATACGTTGCCGGAACGCACTAGCTGGCAAGCGGACACCGACTTGTTCGAGTCTTGTCATAAAGCTTGGACGAACTCCGGTGCTTTCAAAGTACCCAACCGCTTTACCCGTTTCGTCAACTCCGTCCTGTACGAAGCGGTAAATGTCCTGCATCACGACCGTATCCTGTTCCATACCGACGATTTCGGTGATGTGCGTCACCTTACGCGGCCCACCCTGCAAGCGGTTCGCTTGGATAATCAAGTCGACAGCGCCGGCGAGCTGTTGACGGATCGCTTTGATCGGCAACTCGAATCCGGCCATCATTACGAGCGTTTCTAGACGAGCCACTCCGTCACGCGGGCTGTTAGCGTGGATCGTCGTCAAAGATCCGTCGTGGCCCGTATTCATTGCTTGCAACATATCCAGCGTTTCACCGCCACGACACTCACCGATGATGATACGCTCAGGACGCATACGCAGCGCGTTCTTTACGAGGTCGGTTGCGGTAATTTGACCGCTTCCTTCTATGTTCGCCGGGCGCGTTTCCAGTCGCACAACGTGATCCTGTTGCAACTGCAATTCGGCGGCATCTTCAATCGTGACAATACGCTGATCGTTCGGAATAAAGCTGCTGAGCGTATTTAGCAGCGTCGTCTTTCCGGAACCGGTACCGCCGCAAATGATCATGTTCAAGCGAGCTTTGATCGCTCCTTCTAACAACATAACCATTTCAGGTGTGAACGCTCCATAGTTCAGCAGATCTTCGAGCTTGAGTGGATTCGAGCCGAATCGGCGAATGGAAACGGCAGCTCCGTCTAGAGCGAGCGGTGGAATAATCGCGTTAACGCGCGAGCCATCTTCCAATCGAGCGTCAACCATCGGGCAGGTTTCGTCGACGCGCCGTCCGACTTTAGACACAATACGGTCGATAATCTGCATCAGGTGAGCGTTATCGCGGAATTCTACTTCCGTCTTTTCCAAACGCCCGCGACGTTCCACGAAGATCTTCTTGGGGCCGTTGATCAAAATATCGCTGATCGAAGAGTCCTTCAGGAGGAATTCAAGCGGTCCCAAGCCGAACGTTTCATCGAGTACTTCTTCGACAATCCGCTCACGTTCGTTGCGGTTCAGCAACGTCGCTTCTGTTTCGCACAGGTGTTCAACCACCATGCGGATTTCTTTGCGAAGCGTCTCGCCTTTCAACTCCCCGATGCGATTCAAATCAAGTTTGTCGACCAAACGCGAATGGATGCGTCGCTTGATGTTCTCGAATTCTTCTTGCTTCGATGCGTCCGTTGGTCGGGAAGAATTCAAAGTTTTCATAGATCAGCCTCAACCGAGTCAAATGCAGAATACTGGTGACGTGAAGTCTGGGACCTGCGTACGTCGAAGTGCCGGTCCTTAGGAGTAACCTCCAGTTGTTGCATTCAGCAGTCACAGCCGACTTGCCGCTAAGCCAACAAGATCTGCTCCCGCAGCTGGTCAGCGTCGTCCACAATCGCGTTCGCACCACAGCGCAACAACTCTTCCTTAGATCGGAAGCCCCATGTCACACCTATTGCGAAACACCCGGCATTTGACGCGGTGTGCATGTCTGTATTCGTATCACCGATATAAGCGACACGATCGTTATCGAGCCCCCAACTGGACGTGATCTCGAAAACCGCGGCGGGGTCAGGTTTCTTTGGAACCGAAGCTCGCTGCCCAAAAACCGGCGAGAATGTCGTCGTCCCAAAATAATGATCGACGAGACGCTTAGTAAAGAGGTCTGGCTTGTTCGAAAGGATGGCCAATTTCAAGTTCGTTTGCTTCAACTCATTGATCAGCTCTACGATACCTGCGTAAGGCCGCGTTTCGACCGTACTAGCAACGTCGTAGAATTTAAAGAAGCGCTCCATGCACTCATCCAATTCCGCTTCGTCACCCTTTCCTTGACCTTGCAGGGCTCGTTCAAAGAGTACGCGCACGCCATCGCCGACTAAAGTCGAGTAGCGATCGATGGTATATGTTTCATACCCCATCGAAGCGAGCACTTCATTCGCGGCGTTGCCAATATCGGCCAAGGAATCGATCAAGGTGCCATCCAAGTCGAAAATCGCTCCGTCAAATCGCATGCATCTAGCTTTCAGTATTTTTCGTTGTTGAAGAATAAGAATTTAGTTGTGAAGAGCATCCTAACTGGACTCTAGCTGGGCTAAGACCAACGGAAAAGGAATGTTCTGGCAACAGCCAAACGCCTCGTTTCTCGTAAGCCGTTTTCGTATTAGATGTGGCGTGCTGATCCCGCACAGAAACTTTGCGACGCGCCGCTGGTCTTCGAACAGCTCTGGATATTTCGTTTGTAAGGGAGCCAAAAGCGATCGGACCGACGAACCTAAGTTGCTCGTATCGCAAGTTGCAAGCGACATATCGAATGGATCTTTGCTGCAAGCGCTGCATTTTTTGCAACGCCGTTGCGACTTGTCGGCGAAATGCTTTGCTAGACTTAACGCTTGGCATTCGGTGGACGCAGCAAGCTCGATCAGTTGTTCGACGCGTTCAACCGCCGCCTTCTCTAACGCTTCCAGTCGAACACGGATTTGTCTTGCCACAATCTTTGGTTTATCGATCGGCTTCAACTTTCGATACCCATGCATTAAACCGCTCGGCTTGAGCTCGATCCAACCGTGTTCCGCAAAGTACTCTAGCATGGCGGCAATGCGAGCCCGTGACTCATTCAATCGCCGCGCCGCGACGGGCATATTGATCTCGGTCCAGATTTTCTTGCGTACCGACATACTGAGCACATCATTGACGAACTTCCGCCGCTCGCCCTCAAACTTCGTCAAGATCCATGTCGGCGTTTTGATCGGCTTGAATTGGTACGCATCGTAGCGTGGTCCGATCGATTCAAGATAGCCGTCCAGTTCCAGATACGTCAGCATCGTTCGGACAACTAGATCGCGGATGTCAAACTCATAAGCGGTAGAATAGTGACTGATGAAGAATTCTTCGGACTGCCCGGCAATGAAGCTTACAAATTGATCGATCGATTCGGCGGAAGGCGTATCGCCGTGGGCAAAATTTTCTACAACGGTTCGATCGCTAGCGCAGACGAACGTATGACACAAAGCGGACTTGCCATCGCGACCAGCGCGGCCGATCTCCTGAGCATAGTTCTCAAGTCCATTGGAAATGTTATAGTGAATCACCGTGCGAATGTTGGACTTGTCGATTCCCATCCCAAACGCAATCGTTGCCACAACGATCATGTCATCGGAACTCATAAAGTCATCTTGCACCTTTTTGCGTTCCGTGTCATCCATGCCCGCATGATAGCTGCATGCGCTCAGCCCAGCTTCCACCAGCATCGCAGCGACTGACTCGGCCGTCTTCTGAAGTGTGGTGTAAACAATAGTTGAACCGGGGTTGGCCTTTAGAATCTCAATCAACCGCGCTGCGCGTCGACTCGGTTGAATCGATTCGAATCGAAGCTCAAGATTTTGCCGATGAAACGGAGTCCGAATCTGATTCTCTTCTGCGATTCCGAAACCATTCCTTATATCTGTGGCAACCTGCTTTGTCGCTGTGGCGGTAAGCGCGAGCACGACCGGTATATTGAATTGCGTGACGGCGTCGGTAAGTCGCAGATAGTCAGGACGAAAATTGTGGCCCCACTGACTGATGCAATGAGCTTCATCAATAGCCAGCAGATCGATTGGCACCGTTCGCATCGACTCACGAAAGCGTTCATTGAAAAAGCGTTCCGGTGCGATGTACAGCATCTTTGCTTCGCCGCTACGCAGCTTGGCGATTGTCTCCTGATAACCGCTTGCATCCAAAGTGCTGTCGATCCGAACGGCCGAAATGCCTTTGCCATTCAGCGTTTCAACTTGTTCGCGAATCAGGGCCAGTAGCGGCGACACGACAATCGTCAGG
The DNA here is from genome assembly GCF_056494165.1 of Njordella aestuarii. Taxonomy (NCBI): domain Bacteria; kingdom Pseudomonadati; phylum Planctomycetota; class Planctomycetia; order Pirellulales; family Pirellulaceae; genus Njordella; species Njordella aestuarii. The sequence goes on along the minus strand of NZ_CM151397.1, from coordinate 2,063,445 downwards.
TTCTCAAGCAAGAGGGCCGGGAGTTGGTAGCAAAGCGACTTTCCACCACCCGTGGGAAAGATCGCCAAAGTGCTTTGGCGTGCGATGATACGCGTGATGACTTCCAGTTGACCGGGCCGGAATTGGCTCAGTCCGAAGCGATCTTGCAGAATTTGATGCGCTTCTTCAGACATTACTATTAGCCAGCTTTACCTTCGTTTTGCCTCTGGGTCTCTACTCTAGATTGCCAAGTTTGCCGCATCGCCTCTAGCTTAACAAGTCCACTACGCAAGGTTGATGCAAGTTGAGTTGTGCTCGTATTGAGGCCGCTTCGTCATCTTTCTATACTCCGCGCGGGCTGCTATCGGCAAATTGCGCCAGCATTCTAGCAAATGTGACGCAATTTCCTAAAGTCAACGACCTGGACGCAAACAACCAACGCCAAAACTTCGGTGCATCGCCAAACTTCAGAAACGAAAATCTGCCCACTGCCGGGTGCAATTGCGCGCGCATTTGCCGCCGTCTGTGTCTGGATGTGCATACCTGGGCGTTTTGTTTTTTTGGCGGTCTTTTTCTCAAACGTTATCACATCAGCATCCTGTTTCGCAGCCGAACTTGCCGTCCCCTCGATCGACGCCCGGCACCTGGTTCGCGTCCAGGCTGACGAAGCGATTACGACGCAAAGTGGCGCTTACAATGTTCACCAGTTGTTTGGCCACTGCCGACTGCAGCAAGGTGACCTGCGAGCGACGGCGACGCAGATCAATTTGTGGATCGATCGTAACGCCGAGTTTGGCACGGAGAGGCCAGTCAAAGTTCTCGTCGAAATGAAAGGCTTGGTCGATATCCAATGGAGCGCCAAAGACCGACTGCAAGACGCGCACTGGGTTGGTAGGCTGTACAGCTATTTCGCTATCGATATCCGCGCTGATGCTCGCAAGCAAGATGCGGTCCCAACTCCGGTATTCCCATGGGACGCAGAGCCGCCGATACAGACCATCTATCAGATACCGAGCGATTCGTATAATCCGAGCGTTCAACAGGCTCAATTCGCTATCGGTGAACAACCACCAATTGGTGCCGAGGGCAGCTTTACGGCCGGGGGATCGCCTGTTGGTGGAATTGTTATCGACGCGCAAGGGAATATCATCGAAACAGTTCCGGCAACACCCGTCCCCCGAGAACAAAAGGCGTTTCAACTGCCAAGCTTGCCGGATCCAAATGCTGGAGTGCTTCCGAATCCCGGCTCGATTCCTCAGACAATGGGGCCTGCGATCGGCGCGAACCCGACGATACTTCCCAATCCAACAACAGGTACGTTGCAAGTCGGCGGAGCGGCCCCTTCGAAGATCGGTGCCGACAACTTCCAGTTTTCCGGTCGCGGGCAAGGTGCGGCGAATGTTGAATTCGTAAACGATCCCTTGCGAGGCGAGACAATCGTCGTCATGTCGCGTGGCGTACGATTGCGGTTCGGTAATGCAGCGTACCAAAGTAACGGAGCGCCGATGGACTTGGGAACGGTCCTCTTGGAAGCTGACCGAGCCGTGATCTGGACCGGCGATTACCAGCGGCTGATTTCAGGTAGCGTTGAAGGAATGCCGATCGAAGTTTACTTGGATGGCAACGTGATTTTTCAACAAGGCCAGCGGAAAGTCTACGCTGATCGCATGTACTACAACGCGCAGGCAGAAATCGGCACGATCTTGGGTGCAGAGATCCTGACGCCTGTTCCTCAGTATGAAGGCATTTTGCGATTGAAAGCGGACGTCGTTCAGCAGCGTTCGCGCCAGAACTTCATCGCCTATGACGCCGCCATAACCAGCTCCCGGCTCGGAGTACCCCGCTACTGGCTGCAGTCGGATCGGATCGAACTGCAAGATGAGCGAGCGGCAAACGATCCAAATCAATATCAGAATACACAGCGGACAGGCACGACGAACATGGAAGCGTCTGCCAGGAATAACTTTGTGTACCTCGATCGAATCCCAGTTGCATACTGGCCGGTTTTTAACTCCAACGTCGACTCGCCAAGCTTTTTCTTGCGTAGTATCAAGATTAAGAATGATCAGATCTTTGGCCAGCAAGTCTACGTCGATACCGATTTCTACCAATTGCTTGGCATCAATGGTCCAGACGGAACAGACTGGCGACTTTCCACCGACTATCTTTCTAAACGCGGATTTGCACTCGGAACCACATTCCAATACAACGTGCCGAGCTTCATTTTCGATGGCCCAACAACTGGAATGCTGGATGTCTGGGGCCTGCAGGATGACGGGCAGGACTTGCTGGGTAACGACCGCGTATGGTTAACGCCTGAAGAGACCACGCGCGGACGGGCGTTGTTGCGGCATCGCCAGCTGCTCAGCCGCGACTTGGAGTTTCGCGCAGAAGTCGGGTATATATCCGATCGGAACTTCTTAGAACAATTTTTTGAACGCGAGTGGGATCAGGAGAAGGATCAAACAACGACTCTTAGGTTGCGTCGCTATATGGATAACCAGATGTTGGATATCTGGGGCCAAGTGCGCTTGAATGATTTCTTTACCGAGACCGAGTGGTTACCGCGACTAGATTACTTCATGCTTGGTCAACCGCTGTTTGACCGCTTTACGTATTACTCGAATTCGCACGTTGGTTATGCTAAGCTCAGGACAGCATCGACACCGACCGATCCCCAAGATTTTGCTAAATTTCAGTTGCAGCCATGGGAAGTTGAAAGCGAAGGAATCCGTGCTGGAACTCGGCAGGAACTCGCACTGCCGCTAAATGCTGGACCTTTCAAATTCGTGCCATTCGTAAGTGGTGAAGTGATCACGTACGGCGAAGATTTGACGGGGAACTCGCTTACGCGACTTACAGGTCAGACGGGCGTGCGTGCTACGTTGCCGATGTGGCGGACCTATGATAACGTCCAGAGTCGCATTTTTAATGTGAACGGGATCGCTCATAAGATGAATTGGAATACGGAATTCTTCTACGCAGACACCTCACAGAATTTAGATCAGATCCCGCTTTATGATCCGCTGGACGACAACGCTCAGGAGCATTTTCGTCGCAGGTTGGTCTTTAATACCTTCGCTGGCGCTTTGCCGCCGGAATTCGATTCGCGCAGTTATGCGGTTCGCCAAGGTTTACAGCGGTATGTGACTGCGGCTAGCCAAGATGTGGTCGAAGATCAAATGCAGTTCCGTGTCGGCCTCGATCAACGTTGGCAGACAAAACGTGGTTTGCCTGGACGCGAGCGGATAACCGATCTGTTCGAGTTTGACGTGGCGGGGATTTTGTTTCCAAAGGCCGAACGTGACAATTTTGGCGAAACAGCTGGAGCGCTCAACTACGATAGCCGTTTGCATCTGGGTGATCGCGTCACTTTGCTAAGCGATGGTTATGCTGACTTGTTCGACGATGGACTCAAAATTGTAAGTGCAGGTGCGATGATCACTCGGCCTGGTCATGGCGACTGGTATGTGGGGTTAACGCGATTAACCGGTCCTATCGATTCGACGATTTTGCACAGCAACGTAAATTACCGCTTGAATGAGAAGTTCATTGTTACCGGTGGTACGACGTTTGACTTCGGCGAAGTCGGTAACGTCGGTCAGTCGCTCAGTATCACTCGCATCGGCGAATCGTTCTTGGCCCAAGTCGGCATTAGTGTGGATAGTGGTCGCGACAACGCTCAACTCAACTTCAATTTTGAGCCGCGATTTCTATCAATTCGCGGACTTGGTGCGGTCGGCGGCAAACTTGTACCGCCCGCAGGCTTGTATGGCTTAGAATAGAGCAGCGTGCGAATGTGGGCGGCTCTATCAAACAAGCTTGGTCCCGCGCGCCGACAACCACCACTGCTGCAGTACTGGGAATTGAGAAGAATCGTGATCACCGCTACAGTTTCTTGGCCGAGCCATTAGAATTACGGCAGACGGCCTGACAAGTTATCCCTCCCAAATTCCTCTTCGCACCTGAATCCCATGAATAAAGATAGTTTTGGCGACCGTGCCGACGCACTCGAGAACGCGTTTTTTGCTGATGTTGACGCAAAATTGCTTGAGCAAATGCGAAATTCGCTCGAAAAAGACAAATCCTCTGACGAGCTTGCCAGTCTTTCCGGTCTGCAGGATCCTTCGGTCTTGAAGTCGCTGGTCGACGCGGGAGTTACAGGTCGCTCGATTACAGCACTGCGAATCTTCCCACTGGTTGCCGTGGCTTGGGCAGACCATGTGATCCAAGAGAACGAACGGGAGAAGATTCTTTTGGCCGCTTCCAAACAAGGGCTTCCGCCGACATCGCCTGCAGGTGAACTGTTGAACCGCTGGCTTGCCAATAAGCCAGACGCGTCCGTTTTTGAAGCTTGGGAAGCGTACGCCAGATCGCTGGTTGCGAAACTAGGTGCCAGTGATTCCGAATCGCTTCGGCAATCGATCGAGCAGGAAGTCAAAGAGGTCGCTCAAGCGGCTGGTGGCATGTTGGGCTGGGCGGCCGTATCGCCGGGCGAAAGTGCTGTGATGAAACGCATCTCGAACGCATTGAAGGCAAACGATTGAGCAACCGCACCCCCGAGAATCCGTCTGTGTCCGAAACATCAGAACCGAAAGCGTCGTCCGAGCAACCCATTGTTGTCTGGCATAGCGCATCGGTTTCGCAAGCCGACCGTGAAAAGCTGTTCGGTCATCGCGGCGGGGTAATTTGGTTCACGGGATTGAGCGGATCGGGAAAAAGCACGATCGCAAATCGAGTCGATCAGATGCTGCATCAGATGCAGATCCACACATCCGTCTTGGATGGCGACAATATACGGCATGGACTTTGTGCAACGCCAGCAATTTTGTCGCAGGAGTACAGCCAAGCTTTCGCAGATCGTTTCGGTCTAGGTTTTCCGCAAGAAGACCGCCAAGAGAATATAAGACGTGTTGGTGCTGTTTGCGAACTGATGGCGTCGGCTGGACTGATTGTATTGACGGCGTTTGTTTCACCTTATTTGGCGGATCGGAAACGCGTACGGAAGCATGTCGAATCGCAGCTTGGAGCCGGCCGCTTCTTTGAAGTGTTCGTCGACGTTCCCCTCGATGTTTGCGAAACGCGAGATCCAAAGGGACTTTACAAAAAAGCTCGGGCTGGTGAGATCAAGAACTTCACGGGGATAAGCGACCCGTATGAGCCACCAGATGCGCCCGAGCTGATATTGCGCAACAGCGATTCTTCGATCGACGTAGCGGCTCTTCAAGTTATCGATGCGTTGGTCCACCACGGTTGGATTACCAAACAGTCTTAAGAAGTTAATTGATTTTTTCACAGCGGCCCACAATCGCTCAACAAAACCAGAACGAGAGTAAGTAATGTCAGACGATGTTTGGCCAATAGGTGTTTTCACAAGCCTCGATGCAGGACTGGGAGTTCAATTCCCCGTAGTCATCGAACTTGGGATACCAACAATTCAGCTCCATGCTCCGGCCCGCGTGAATCGAACGCCTGATGCCGCGATGGAGTTTATGGACAAACTGGAAGAGCACAAGATTCACTTAACGTGCGTCTTCGGTGGCTTTGATGGTGAAAGCTACGCCGACATCCCAACGGTAGAACAAACGGTCGGTTTAGTTCCGGAAGCCACGCGCGCATCGCGCTTGAAGGAAATGTTAGAAATTTCCGACTTCACTTGCTTGTTAGGCTGCGAAGCAATTGGACTTCATATCGGATTTGTACCGCACGAGAAGTCCAGCCAAAGCTATCGCGACTTGATTACGGTCACACGTCAATTGTGCGACCACGCTCGATCCAACGTACAGTCAGTGCATTTGGAGACAGGTCAGGAGTCAGCGGACGCATTGTTGAAGTTTATCGAAGATGTTGAACGTACGAATTTGTTTATCAACTTTGATCCGGCAAATATGATTCTCTACGGCACCGGAAATCCAATCGAAGCCTTACAAAAGGTTGGCAAGTACGTGCGTTCGGTCCATTGCAAGGACGGCAAATGGAGCGATCAACCTGGTGTTACCTGGGGCCAAGAGACGAAACTGGGAGATGGCGACGTCGGTATCGAAACGTATCTGCGAACGCTGAAAGAGATCGGCTATAACGGTCCGCTGACAATCGAACGCGAAATACCTCAAGACGCGGAGCGACAAAAGGCGGAAATCCAACATGCTCGCGATCTCTTAGTAGCCACCCGAGAGCTAGTGCTAAAGAGCTAAATGGTAACCGTGTAAGGATTCCCGACATAAGCCTTCGCGTCTCTCCTCTTCGAAGCGCGAGAAAGCTTCCTCGCGCACCCGCCAGTGACGGAGCTTGGAGAAATACGCAACGACCTGGCAATTTTGGAGTAGCTGCGGACACATCGCTACGAAAACCTGCCTTGTGTTCGTCGTGCAAGACTGTGCGAAAATGGCGTGCGTTCCGGCACGTGTCACACGTCAGCCCACTTCAGAGTTTTTCGTATCAAAATCCGTAACCTATTAGTGCATAGCGGTTTGCGTACTTTATTTTGAAGCGAGAAAGCTTCACGGCCCGTGCGTTGCTTATCGAAGAGTGCGGCACGTATTGTCTCTCCGCTCTTCCTGTTTCTCGCCTTCGCTTTATCGAAATTCATATGGTGACGCAAACCATTCCTACCGACGAACTTGTTAACACGTCCGAGAAGAATCGGAGCGTCGATCTGTTGTTGGTCGATGACGAGGACGATTTCCGAGACTCGGCCGCCGATTACTTTCGTCGACGAGGACATAACGTTACCGCCGTTGACTCTGGACGGCTTGCGCTTGAAGCGATCGCAAAACGCCAGTTCGACGTTGCTGTGATTGACGTGCATATGCCGTCGATGGATGGCGTTGAACTGCTGACGCGGATTCGTGAACTGGGCGACGATTTGCGCGTCCTGATGTTAACCGGCGGAGCGACTGTGCCGACGGCAGTAGCATCGATGAAGGCCGGAGCTGCGGATTACGTTACCAAACCGATTCGGCTAGCTGATCTTGAAGCGTTGATCTGCAAGGCAGCCCATACGACGATGCTTACGCGGGAGAACGCACGGTTGCGCGAAGCGTTGACGCGTGCGCGTCCTAAGGCTGAAATGTTGGGCTCGTCTCCCGAAATCTACGAAGTACGACGCTTAATCGATCGCGTCGCCACGAGCGACAAACCAGTTTTGATCGAAGGTGAAAGTGGAACCGGAAAAGAATTAGTCGCTCGGGCGATTCACGCTGGCAGCGCACTTGCGGACCGTCCACTCGTAGTCATCAACTGTGCGGCTTTGCCAGAGCCGCTGTTGGAAAGCGAATTGTTTGGGCATGAAAAAGGTGCCTTTACGGGTGCGACGCAGAGTAAACCGGGGCTATTTGAAGTTGCAGACCGAGGAGCACTCTTCATTGATGAGTTTGGTGAGCTCGCGCCGTCTCTGCAAGCCAAGTTGCTGCGTGTGATCGAAGATGGAATGCTGCGCCGCGTGGGAAGCGTGAAAGAACGGCGTGTGAACGTTCGGTTGATAGCCGCAACCAATCGAGATCTTGAAAAAGAAGTTCAGGAAGGACGCTTTCGCGAAGACCTTTACTACAGAATTAATGTACTGAAAATCTGGATTCCACCGTTGCGAAATCGACAAAGCGACATACCACTTCTTGCTCATCACTTTGCTCCCGCTCCCTGGCGTTTCGCCAATGGCGTGATGGAAGCGTTGCAACGCTATGATTGGCCAGGTAACATTCGACAACTCGTTAATGCGCTCGAACGAGGTAAGCTACTAGCAGGTAGCGATCACATGATTGAGCTTGAGAACCTACCGCCGGAAATTCTTCGTTCGACCGTCTCGGGTTACGTCGGCCAAAGTCCAACGCGAACACGTATTGAACTAGAGAATATGGATCTTGAATCGCTTAACCGACGCTATGTCGAGGAAACGCTAGCACGCGTCAACGGGAACAAAGCAGAAGCCGCTCGGCTCTTGGGCATCCACCGTAGGTCTCTTTACCGGTTGCTTGAAAAATACGGTTTCAAAGCACCACCCGCACACTGATCACGTTGTCCGGCAATCGTTTGCAGCCTAGTCGCAACGCGCGGCTAAACGCCGCGCGTCGTTTTCTCGGTAGCAAGTTGCCAGCTAAAAGCTACTTGCGTTCAACTTCAAACGCAGTCTCGTTAGTCTGTCCGCCGAAGTCCGATGTGATAACTCCTTCAAACTTTTCGCCATTCTTGCGAAGACTGTACGCGAACGTCATTGGATTTCCATCGCGCTCGAACTCGACATCAAACTCAAGCACGTTGGACTTCACAGTTACGTTTTTCACTGGGTTTTCGCCGAAAAACTGACTGTTGTAAGTGCCCTTATAGCTCTCGCCCTCTTTTTGAAGACTTAGCGTCGATTCGGAAGTACTGCCATCCCGTCGAGCGACTTTAAATATCCATTCACCAGTGAAATCGGTCTGTTCCGATTTGCGTTCTGCTTGCCAGCGGTTATCGCGTTGGTTCCCGCCAAACGAAGTCATCGTCCAACCGCGAATGCTATCGCCATCGATAATACCGGCCATCGTAGTGGGCATTTCCGTATCCCGAAAACGCGTCACAGTCTCGAACGAAAGCTTGTTGCCTTCGAGCATGACGTTGGAGATCTCTGAGACCGTCGGTGCATCGTCGCCTCGTTGAGTCGAAATTGAGCCACTATAGTTTGGCTCGCTGCCTTGAATGGTCAAAGTTGAGACAGAAGAATTGTTACCACCGCGACGCTCCCATGTCCAAACGCCTGTTGGGTCGGTTTTGGCTGTCGCATCAAAGTTGGGAAATGGATCTTGGACTTGTGGTTCGATCGCTGCGGCTTCGGCTACCATGTCGTTTTCGGGGGACACGACGCCTGGGTAGTCTCGCCAAACCCATCGTAACATCTGCGGCAGCATCGCTCCGCCGTGATCGTCGGAATGTCCGCCTTCACCGAGAACGAAGGCCATGTCATAGCCCTTCTTTTCCAGCGCAGCCTTCATCTTCTGATTCTGCAAGTACCAATCGCGATCGGTGTTCTGTGGGCTCCGATTGTCATTGACACCGTCTTGCAGGAAGATTCGAATCGGCTTCGGGTCGCTTTCAAGAATCAAGTCTGGATAAACGTGACCGCCGTGAATATCAGTAAAGCTGCCGATCATGCTGATCACGTTGCGAAACTGGTCAGGACGATGCCAAGCCACGGTAAATGCGCAAATCGCTCCGCTGCTGCTCCCGCCAATCGCTCTAGCGGCAGGGTCTTTTGATAAATTGTACTTCTTGCCGACCTCAGGCAGCATCTCATCGACGATGAAGCGAGCATAGGTATCGTCGAGTACATCGTATTCGCGATCCCGATTATTCGGATTTCCTGTACCGATGTCGTCAGGGAACCCATCACCTCGTTGCCCCGGAGTGATAAATATTCCGATCGTTACCGGTATCTGTTTTTTCTCAATCAAATTTTCAAGTACGTTTTGAACTCGCAGCACTCCGTTTGGATTCGTTGCGCGGGCACCATCTTGAAAGACAAGCACTGCGGCTGGTTCGTCTGCCTTGTACTGCGGCGGTACATAGACCCAGTATTTGCGAACCGTGTCTTTGATAATGTCGCTCTTGAAGAGGAAAGGCCCTTCAAGCTTGCCCTTTAAATCTCCTTCGATCTTCGAATCGACGCCCAGCGGATAACTTACCTGCGGTCTGGGTTGAAGCGTTTTCGAATCTTGCGCGAGCAAATTTACATTTGTAAAAGCAAGTATGCCAAGAAAATAGGCGAGAGGATAAAGTCGACGCATTTTATATGGGCCCCTGTGAAAAACGTATGTTCGTTTAGATGACGACTATGTTCAATCGTAACAGATTGCGAATCGGCCGCGGCGCCGCTACCGTCACAGAAATAAGCATTATTCAATCCAGCGACGAAAACAAGTCCGGTAACTTGCCAGCCGCAATAGTGTGTACAATGGTCGATGCGAGCGATCGTTTCGAATGTTTGCGTACCTGCCAAAGTTGAACTACATACAGCCCCGTGGAGATCGACAGAAATGAAGTTGTTGTATCGAAGTCTGCACATGTTTGCGCTCTCGACCGCACTGATTCTTCTGCTTGGAGATCTGTTGCTGGCACAAGAAAAAGTCAATCGTCGAATGTACGGGACGATCCCGTCGGTTAGCCTCATTGTGCTAGATGAAGTTTCGAACGACTTGAAATTAGATGCTGACACCAAAGAAAAAGTCGCCCAGCTTGAGAAAAAGATGAACGAAGAGCGGACCGCGATCTTAGAGAACTTTCAGGGTGACTTCGAGCAACTAGCAACGGATATCACCAAGCTTTATGAATCGTCCCATGCCTCCTTGCTCGACGCATTGACCGAACAGCAAAAGAAGCGGATGCGAGAGATCTATCTCCAAGTTAACAGCAGTTCGTTAATATTGGATGAGTCCGTCGTCACAGAACTCAAGATTACGCCCGAACAGAACAAGCAACTTGAGCAAGCCGCCGATGACGCTCGTGCGGACTTGTTTGATGCTATCGAGGGTTTTCAGTCATTGCCGCTGAAGCAAAAAATCAAAACGGCAGAGGAATTGGTATCCGATCGTGAGGGTTGGGCAATGGAAGTCTTAACTGAAGAACAGAAAACGGCCTTCGAGAAGTTGAAAGGCGAGAAAATCGAAATCGACCTCAGCAAGATTGAAATCTTCGGTGCAGATTGAAACCATGTCTTGTGGGCGGACATGATGGTAAAAGCTTATTAGCGAACAACTTTTTGATGATGGCGACTTGAAATACCATGCGAATATTCTTTGCTCTTTTGTTTGGCCTTGTTCTTTGTGGCACAACCACGCTAGCACAGGAGAATTCTAACGCCCCAAATAACCTTGCGATTCCAGAAACTGATGAAGGCCTTCCTGGCACGGGCCCGATTCGGCGTTACGATTGGTTTAAAGACCTGTGGAATCAAAGGCGCACTACGTGGCAGCAAACCGCTGAATTTGATCAGCATGCCGTCGTGTTTCTTGGCGACTCAATAACGCAAGGATGGGGAGAAAACTTTGACAATGTGTTCAAAAATGTGAAATTTGCAAACCGCGGAATCAGCGGCGATACGACTCGCGGAATGTTGATCCGCCTGGAGCAAGATGTGCTCGCGCTTGACCCGAAAGCTGTTGTGCTATTAATGGGCACGAACGATCTGGAAGAAGGAGCCGATCCCGAATCGGTGCGAGATAATATTGGTCTTATCATTGCTGCTCTGGAAAAGCATAACAAAGCAATGCCAATAATCATATGCAATGTGTTTCCAAGCTCCGCTCAGAAGAAACGCCCTGCTGATAAAATTAAACGCATCAACGAATTGGTAACCGACGCTGTGGGCGGGAACGGACAAGTCACCGTCTTGGATACTTGGACTTTGTTTGCCGACAAGAACGGGGATGCCAAAATCGAGGAGTTTCCCGACTTGCTCCATCCGAATTCTGCCGGCTATCAGAAATGGGCTGGGGCGTTGGTTCCTGTTTTTGAAACATTGGGACTGACTGAACCACCTCAGGATGATTTCAGAATCGAGGAAGGTTTTACAAGTCTCTTCAACGGTGCGGACCTGACAGGCTGGGGATATCGCCCCACTTCAGCAGAACAATTGCGATCGAGAGATGGTTGGAAAGGACGCCCAGAGTGGCCCATCATTACGGAGCCGATCGACTTTACAAACACAGCAACCAGCCCAGACGGACGGTACATTGCAAAGAATGGTCGATTGGTTGTCACGACGCCCGCCGAAGGTAGAAAGATTCAGCAAATCTATACTACGAACGATATTAAAGGCGATTTCATCCTCAAGCTCCAATTCCGGGCAACACCAAATGCCGACAGCGGCGTATTTCTCCGTGGTCCACAACTGCAGTGTCGCGACTATTTGTTAGCTGGCCCATATTCAGAACTTCAACATTACAAAGCATTGGACTGGAATGATTTGACCGTCGAAGTAAAGGGCGGATTTGCCCTCTGCTCGTGTAATGACGAAGTGATCGAGCCTGCTTTTGCGGTGCCCGCCGTCGGGCCGATCGGTTTCGAAGGCGATCGTGGTCAAGTTGAATATCGACGGATTCGAATCAAACTGACGACCAGTCCAACAGAATAGAATTTTACTATCCCCTAACCTCTCAATTAAACAATCACAATGAAAAGACTTCTAATCGGGACTATTTGGACGGTATTCCTTTTTTGCAGCCAACTTACCGCGCAGGAGTCTTCCGTTGGCGAATTTATACAACATGGCGACATCGGTGGACCCGCAATCGCCGGGGCTGCGATGTTCGATGAAAAACAGCAAACGTACGAACTGCATGGTGCAGGTACAAATATGTGGGCAGAAACCGATGAATTTCATTTCGTCTGGAAGAAGATGACAGGCGATTTCATTTTGCGAGCAAATGCAAACTTCATCGATGAAGAAGCCGACCCTAATCGTGACCCGCATCGGAAAATTGGCTGTATCGTGCGGTCGACGCTTGAGGAAGACTCGCCGTACGTTGACATCGCTATCCATGGAGACGGCTCGTTGACGTCGATGCAGTTTCGTCGGACCAAGGGCGGAATCACCGAACAAATTCAATCAGAAAACAATCTTCCCGACGTAATCCAACTATCCCGAACTGGAAACAATTACACCGCCGCAGTTGCAAATAAAGGCAACCCACTGAGCTCGAGCGGCTCCGAGCCCAACGCGTCTTTGGATTTGAGCTTAGATCTTGGCGACGAAGTTTATGTTGGTCTGTTTATTTGCTCGCACAACCCAAGCGTGCTGGAAAAGGCGGTTTTCAGCAACGTTCGAATTTCGGTTCCGGCCGCCGCTGACTTTCGCCCCTATCGCGACTACATTGGCAGCCGTCTTGAATTGCTGGATGTTGAAACGGGGCATCGGCAAGTGTTAGCTACTGCGAGCGATTCGATTCAAGCTCCAAATTGGACCGTCGATGGAAAGCAACTTATCTACAATCGAAACGGCAAGCTGTACACGTTCAACCTCCAGAATAAATCTGCGAAGGAACTAAATACTGGGGAAGTCGTCAACAACAACAATGACCATGTGCTGAGTTTTGACGGCAAGCAACTTGGAATCAGCAGCAGCACCGGGCCTGACCGTAAATCAACGATATTCACGCTACCGGTAACCGGAGGCACCCCCAAGCAAGTGACATCTTCCGCAGATCATTCTTACCTGCACAGTTGGACGCCTGATGGACAATCTTTAATTTTTACGGGCCAACGCAATGGCGAGTTTGATATCTTTCAAGTTCCGGTTACGGGCGGCAAAGAAACGAATCTGACTGCGACAGCTGGACTTGACGACGGCGCGGAGATTACGCCAGATGGAAAGGCGATCTACTTTAATTCATCGCGAACTGGCAAGATGCAGATCTGGAAGATGAACGCTGACGGCACTGAACAAACGCAAGTGACTGACGACGAGTATAACAATTGGTTTCCACATTTTTCACCTGACGGGAAATCGTTTGTGTATATCGCTTTCCCAGCAGACATCGATCCGAACGACCATCCATTTTACAAGCATGTAACAATACGTCATATGCCGATCGAAGGTGGACCGGCCAAGGTACTTGCTTACGTTTATGGCGGTCAAGGTACAATGAATGTCCCTTCTTGGTCACCGGACGGAAAGCAAATTGCATTTGTGTCGAACTCCGCTGGCCTTTCCGATAGCCAGTAGCGCTGCTAGTCATCTCTGAGGACGAATATGTTCAATCGAAATTTGATTCATGCGATCGTATTTGGCACCTTGGTGTTATCTCACGGCCTTCCGAACGATTCTTACGCGCAAGACGCAGACCTACCAGCGAGATTGCCTCGCGAGGTCTGGGTTGGCACTGTCGCTCAGGAAGGTTTGCGATTTTCATCCGCCAAAGAGATGATCGATGCAGTCCTTGCTCGAGCTGAAACGCTAGTAGGGAAGAATCCTGACGTTATCTGTCTGCCTGAAACTTTCGCATCCACTTCGATTTCGATGCAGGAGCCAAGCTTCTCTGCGAAGACAGAAGAGGTTCATAGAGAGTCGCTGGCAGCGTGTGTCCAGTTCGCTCGCAAGCACCGCTGCTACCTTATCTGCCCCACATTTTCCGCCGACAATGGAAAGCTCTACAATTCCGCTTTCGTGATCGATCGATCTGGCGAAGTCGTTGGCGAATATCGCAAGATTCATCCGACCACCGGCGAAATGAATGATGGCGTGCTGCCAGGGTCGGTGGAGCCGGCTGTGATTGAAACCGACTTTGGCAAAATTGGCATTCAAATATGTTATGACGTTGAATGGAATGACGGCTGGAAGAAGCTGATGGACGCTGGCGTCGATCTCGTCTTCTGGCCTTCTGCCTTTGCCGGTGGCCGATCAATACAAGGCAAGGCTTGGTCACACCGCTATCCCGTGATAACCAGTACGAATAAGAGCCGCTCCATGATCTGCGATTGGACCGGAGAAGTTCTTGCAGGTACGAATCACTGGGAACCCGCAGTTTGCGTTCCTATCAATTTGGAACGAGCCTTCCTCCACACTTGGCCCTCGGTGCAAAAGTTTGCCGATATCGAGGCAAAGTATGGCCGTAAGATTGCAATTACCACATTAGCAGAAGAAGAATGGAGCATCTTGGAGAGCCGCTCCGCCGACATAAAGGTTGCCGATGTGATGCGCGAATTTGGGCTCGAGACACGCACCGATCAACTGAATGCTTCCGAGCAGCGGCTGAAAGAGGTCCGCGCAGAAATCAGTGAGTAGTTCGACCTTCTAGTCGTCAGCGAATGGATCGGCAGGTGTTTCTAACGCATAACGTTCGCGGCGCGATAGATAAAAACGATAGCTCTTCAGAAAGATCTGAACGAACAACGCCAACATCAGCGGAGCTGTATAGCAAAATATTGAAAACATCAACTGTGAGAATCGCGACGAACTCCCTTTACTGAGATCGGTAACTCCGGTCCATATCGAAACTTCTCGAGCAATTTCAGGCGTTCGCAATCCAAGTGTTATGGTCGTGGTGGCGATCGCAAACACGCACATCAACATGAAAATGGTTCGCAACGAGAACTGAAAACGCCGTCGCTGCTCTTCTGCAAAAGGGGAAATTGTTGATTTGCGAGACTTCATAGATCAGTTAGCTTTGTCGATTACGAACTCAAACTAGTTACAGTAGCATCCTGATTCTAGCAGCCAGCGCGAGCGATGACCATCATTGTTTTCCCAGCAAGCTTTGTTCAGTTATTTTTCATTCGCATTCAGCCGATTTCGGACATTCCTATGCAAATTCGCTTAATCCTACTCGCGATCTCGGTGAGTTTATCGAGTGCTTTTCAAGTGAAAGCCGAAACCGATGCCAACCTTTCCCAAGGCATTGCGAGCGGCTACACCCGAGATGAAGGTATCGAAAGCGACTCTCGCGTAGTCTTCGCAGAAAATTTCGAGAATACCGCAATCACCGAGCTTGGCCGGCGATGGGAAACCGTCCGCGACCCAGAAATTATGCATTTCAGTGACGACGTTCCTTCGTCCAGTGGAGGTCGCCATTCGATGCTTTTCTCACAGCGAGCAGAACTTGGCACCGGAGCAGACCTTTATCGTCGGCTCGATCAAGGCTATGAGAAAATTCACGCCAGATATTACGTCAAGTTTGCCGAAGACTGCGAAGAGGTGCATCATTTTGGCACATGTGTCGGCGGGAATAATCCTTCCACGGCGTGGCCGACGGTTAAGGCTGGTTTTCCAACGCAAGGCGACCGCTCTTTCTGGGTTGGGATCGAACCTTTCGGTGCAGCATGGCGTTGGGACTATTACACTTACTGGCACGAAATGCGAGGCAGTCCCCCGCGCGGTCAGACTTGGGGCAATTCATTTATTCAACGCGATGACTTGAAGGTTGGTCGCGGGCAATGGATTTGCATTGAACAGATGATCCGCATGAACGATGTAGGCAGCTCGAATGGTGAAATGGCTCTATGGATCGACGGCCAGCAAGTCAGCCATCTTGGAGCGGGATTTCCAAAAGGCAAATGGATGTACGACAAATTCTACCCGGGAGAAGGTGGTCGGTCGCTACGCTGGAATTCGCAATCTGAATCGGCCGATGCAACTGTCATTGACGTCGGCGGAGAACCCTTCGAAGGATTCCAGTTCCGCACGTCCAGCGAGCTGAACGTGAACTTTGTGTGGCTTTATTTATACCTTACCAAGGGAACCGAAGGTCACGAGAACCGCGTGTGGTTCGACGATGTCGTCGTGGCTACGGAATATATTGGCCCTATCAATGGAAAATAGTCGCTTTGGAAAATATCGATGAGCGGATTTTCCAGGTAGAATGGGCGCATCCCGCCCCCTTCCCTACCGCCTTGGCCAATTGTAAGCAATGATCTCACGACGCTTGCTTGTACGACTGCACCTGTCCCTAATATTGATTCCACTAGCAGTTCAAACTTCTACTGCTGATGACTCGCTCGGACAAAAAGCTCGCTCACTCCTGTCCAATCGATGTTTCGCGTGCCATGGTCCCGACGAACAGCAACGATCTGGAGGCTTTCGTTTTGACGACACGAATTCCGCTTTTGCCTCTGCTGATTCGGGGAAAGTACCAATTGTTGCCCATGAGCCAGACAAGAGCGAAATGCTTGTCCGAATCGAGGCAACGGATGCTGGACTCCGAATGCCACCACCTGAGTTCGGTGCAGCGCTGTCTGCTGAAGAGCAAGCACTGCTGAAGGAGTGGGTCTTAGAAGGCGCGGTCATGCCCAAACATTGGTCCTTTGTTGCGCCCGTGCGACCAGAAGCCCCGCTTCCATCTCAGATTAATTTTGAATCAACCAGTGTCTCAACGTGGCTGCAGCATCCTATCGATCTCTTCGTCCTACAGAAACTCGTTGAGCGTGGGCTTAAGCCTTCGGAGCGGTCGAGTCGCGCGGAATTGCTGCGGCGGGTGACTCTCGACCTTACGGGACTCCCTCCAACGCCAGATGAAGTGCATGCCTTCGAGCTTGATACATCCCATGATGCGTATGAACGTCAAGTCGATCGTTTGCTGGCGTCACCTGCTTACGGTGAGCACTGGGCGCGGAAATGGCTCGATTTAGCTCGGTACGCGGATTCCGCTGGCTATGCCGACGACCCTTCGCGAACAATTTGGGCCTACCGCGACTGGGTTGTTCAAGCCCTAAACAACAATATGCCCATCGATCAGTTCACAGTTGACCAACTCGCCGGAGACTTGCTACCAAATCCAACCGAATCGCAGCTGGTTGCTACCGCCTTTCATCGCAACACGTTAACCAATAACGAAGGCGGAACCAACGACGAAGAGTTCCGGAATGTCGCAATCGTGGATCGGGTCAACACAACCATGGCCGTCTGGATGGGGGTAACGTTCACTTGCGCCCAATGCCACACTCATAAATATGATCCATTCACGCAGGATGAGTATTTTAAGCTGTTCGCAATCTTCAACCAGTCGCAAGATGCTGACCGAACTGACGAAGCGCCAGTCCTCGAAATCTATACTCCTGCGCAACGTGACGGGAAACGCAAGCTTTCGTTGCGATTGGAAGAGCTCAGCCAGCAAGACGCTGACGAAGAGCTTCGTACATCTTTGAAAGCTCAATTGGATGCGATATTACCACTTACCACTGTTCCAGTAATGCGAGAAGTACTTGCAGAACAATCGCGAAGTACTTTTGTACAGCTACGTGGCAATTACAAGTCGCTTGGAAATCCCGTTGAACCCGGTTTTCCAGCGGCATTCCACGAACCGTCGCGACGTTTAACATCTGAAAACGCCGCCGATACGTTCACGCGACTCGATTTAGCGAACTGGATTGTTGACGATTGCAATCCTTTGACAGCTCGCGTATGGGTCAACCGACTCTGGGAATCGCTCTTCGGAATTGGCATTGTGAGGACTAGCGAAGAGTTTGGATCGCAGGGTGATGCTCCAACGCATCCAGAACTACTTGACTGGCTCGCGGTAGAGTTTCTCGAATCAGGATGGGACAATAAATGGATGCTGCGTACAATCGTTACCAGCGAGACGTACCAACAATCCTCGAAGGTTACGCCGGAACAACTGGAGCTCGACGGGGAGAACATTTGGTTAAGCAGGGGC
Source organism: Njordella aestuarii (assembly GCF_056494165.1). Taxonomy (NCBI): domain Bacteria; kingdom Pseudomonadati; phylum Planctomycetota; class Planctomycetia; order Pirellulales; family Pirellulaceae; genus Njordella; species Njordella aestuarii. The sequence continues at coordinate 2,045,350 of NZ_CM151397.1, read as the reverse complement.
CCTCGCGTTCGCCTTTCCGCGGAAATGGTACGCGATCAAGCGCTCGCCGCCGCAGGGCTGCTGTCCACAAAGCTAGGCGGGCCACCAGTGCGACCTCCGCAGCCAAACCTCGGGCTCAAAGCCGCGTTTGGCAGCGACACCGATTGGACGACGAGCGACGGGGAAGACCGTTATCGGCGCGGACTCTATACAACTTGGCGACGCTCGAATCCCTATCCATCCATGGCCACGTTTGATGCGCCAAGCCGCGAAGTTTGCACGCTCCGCCGCGATAGCACCAATACGCCGTTGCAAGCCTTGGTGACGCTAAACGACCCCGTGTTTGTGGAAGCTGCGCAGGCACTTTCTCGCCGTTGCCTTGAGGTAGCCCGCCACGAATCAAGCGACACGGCGGGACTACAGCATGCTTTCATGCAAGCAACATCGCGCTCAGCGGGGCAAGAAGAAGTCGATTCATTGCAAAGACTGCTAGTTCGTGCGCGAGAGGTCTATCGAAATGACCTAAAGGCGGCTCAACTGCTTGCAACTGACCCGCTTGGGCCTCTGCCAGAGACGACTGATCCGGCCGAAGCAGCGGCGTGGACCGCCGTTTGCAACGTGATTTTGAATTTAGACGAAGTATTGATGAAGCGGTAAGGGCCGATATGAACCCGTTCATGGAAAACATACATCAAAGCACGCGGCGATACTTCTTGCGCGATAGTGCGTTAGGTATCGGAGCGTTAGCCTTGGGTGGACTCCTTGGTCGAGACACCTCCGCTGGTGACTCGCAAGGCCACGGATCACACCAACCACATTTTACACCGAGAGCCAAGCGAGTCATCTACCTGCATATGACAGGCTCTCCGCCCAATCTCGATATGTTCGACTACAAACCCGAACTCGTGCGGCGCAGTGGCGAAGATTGTCCAGAATCGTTTTTGAAGGGGCGCGAGTTCGCATTTACCTCCGGAGTGCCCAAACTTTTGGGCACACCTCAATCGTTTGCCCAGTACGGCCAATCGGGAACGTGGCTTTCCGCCGCTGTTCCGAATATGCAACGAGTGGTTGATGATGTTTGCCTCGTCCACTCCATATACACCGACCAGTTCAATCATGCTCCCGCCGAACTGTTGATTCATACTGGCTCCCCAAGGTCTGGTCGTCCGTCGGTTGGCTCTTGGGTAACCTACGGGTTAGGCTCCGAGAACGATAACTTACCAGCATTTGTGGTGCTGATCTCCAGTGGAGTCCAACCCAACGGCGGCAAGAGTTCGTTCGGCAGTGGTTTTTTGCCAAGCGTTTTCCAGGGGATCCAGTGCCGCTCCAAGGGTGATCCGGTTTTGTTCGCCTCGAATCCACCTGGCATGGACGCGGCCATGCGTCGACTTACGCTTGACACTTTATCCGAGCTTAACCAGCTTCAAGCCAAACAGATGGGGCATCCCGAGACGCAGACGCGGATCTCCCAGTATGAGCTGGCTTTTCGTATGCAAACCAGTGTTCCAGAAGTGATGGACATTACTCGTGAAACTCAGACGACGTTGGACGCCTACGGTGCTGTGCCCGGCGAAAACAGTCTCGCGAACAATTGCTTACTTGCGAGACGTCTAGTGGAGTCAGGCGTTCGGTTTGTGCAGCTTTTCGATTGGGGCTGGGACTTTCACGGTACCAATCCTGCAGAAGACATCGGTGCTGGATTAACAAAGAAATGTGCGACGATGGACAAACCCGTCAGCGCCTTGATCGAGGATTTGAAACAGCGAGGCTTATTGGAAGATACGCTCGTTGTCTGGGGTGGCGAGTTCGGCAGAACTCCTTTTCGTGAAGGCCGTACCGCTGCGAGCGATGTTCTCGGGCGCGATCATTACCCAGACTGTTTTACCATGTGGATGGCTGGCGGAGGCGTCAAATCTGGATTCAACCACGGAAGCACTGACGAGTTAGGTTTTTCGGTAACAGAGAACCCAGTTCATGTGCATGACTTACAAGCGACCATCTTGCACTTGCTCGGCTTTGATCACACCCGCCTCACCTACCGATTCCAAGGCCGCGACTACCGACTCACCGACGTCCATGGAAATGTCGTACAGGCACTGCTAAGCTGAATTGCAACAACCGGAATCACGTGAATTCGATCCCGTCGCGTAACGCTGACTTACATTAATTTTATGCCATCCACAAACGAATTGAAGTCAAACGGCCAGGAAGCATCGCTAATCAACCGAACCAAATAGAAGCGTTGGTGGTGCTCGATCGCAATCGTTCTTACGCGCACACGGCGATAGCCTGTCATTCGTTCATGTTCGAAATCGTATTCGCTTGTATATTCTGCCGAGGGGCATCCCGATAAGTTCGATTGTGAAGGCAGATCTGTAATCTTAAAAGCTTTAAGTAACCCTCTTGAAATTTGCAGGTCGCGTCTAATGATCCTTAAGGCCTTCGTAAACTGAAGCTCTAGAGAGACTGCATTGGGTCGATTGAATGCTATCTTCATTAGCTCGTGAGCTAGATCAAGTTGATCTGGATGACTTGCCAAATATATTTGCACGCAAATATTAGAAGAGTTCTTTGGGGATATCGCAACAAATGGTAAGTCAAGAGCCTTAAGAATTGCAGCGTTCGATTCCTCGCTATCCACGTCTAAAAGTTGCCCGTTTTGTATTTCTCCCATACTTTCCAACTGACAGAAATCCCAGCCTTCCGGGCAGCGAAACGCTATTCCTAAGCGGCGATTTAAATATAAATCATCGTGCCGTCCAGCAGCTGAAGAACTAGCGAGCGCAAGCTTTGCGAGAATAGTGCCAAAGATTGTTAAGAATTCTCTTCGACCTATTCCCATTGTTTTTCCAATCGCAAACTAAGCAAAACATCGCGGCTGCAGGCCGAGTCAAACAATGAACTTCGTCACTGTCCTCAGGCAGTTATTTATTCTGTTCCTAATCAAGCCGACTTTCATTCGCTACGATACATGGCTTTTGTTCTGAAATCAAACGCGACGATCTTATCGCCGCATGTGGTTAAATCCCTCGATCATCGGCCGCATGAAAACAGGCAAGATTGCAAAAGGCCTCGCGCGAGACGCCGGATTACTATTGGAGCCGAATAAGAACAAAGATAGCGTATCACGCGCGGACGGCCTTTGAAATGAAGGTTCTGCATAGAACGCGAGTGCTTGGTAGATCACGCCAAAAGCGTCACAAATTAGCCAGTAAAAATGTATGATTCTGCCTGCTTGTAGCGAGCAAACGGGCAGATTCTAATGTTCTTGAAGGTTGACGAGTTGCTCGCTTGACTGAGTTCTCATTCATCGCGGCATACCAAATAGCTTTAACCGCCGCCTCCGCATTTAGCCTTCGGCATGCGTATCGAAAACTGTTTCCATTTATTTTTCCATAGGACCACACATGAAAACGTTACAAGCCGCTGCATCGCGACTACTCGCGATGCTTGCGTTAACAACACTCGTATTTGCGGGAAGCCAAACGGCTCAAGCTGACAACGAAGCATCCGCCTCTAGCAAGATTTACGAACTACGTTTCTACGTCGCCGCACCGGGCAAACTGGCTGCACTCAACGCCCGCTTCCGCGATCATACGGTCAAGCTTTTTGAAAAGCATGGCATGGAAAACATTATCTACTGGACAGTTTCCGAAGGCGACAAAATCGATGGAGATAAAGCTGAAAACTTGTTGATCTATATCGTTGCTCACAAAGATCAAGCCTCCAAGGACGCGTCGTGGAAAGCCTTCGGAGCTGACCCGGAATGGCAGGCCGCTCGCGATAAATCCGAAGTCGATGGCAAACTGTTGGCAGAACCACCACGAGTCATCTTCATGACTGAAACAGAATTCTCTAACATGGACTGGCCAGCCAATCACGACTCCGATGCACCTGCCAAGCTATACGAATTGCGACATTATAACGATGGACCAGATCGCGTGCCGTTCACCGTCGATCGATTCGCTTCGGGTGAAGTTCAGCTTTTCAAAGACGCAGGCATGGAAACAGTCAAATTCTGGAAAGCTTCCGACGATAGCGCCTTCATCTATTTGTTGGCTCACAAGGATCGCGAAACTTCGAAGGAATCATGGACTGCATTCTTTAAGACCTTCCGCGGTTTTATGGATAATTACAATGCGACCAAAGGGGGCCCTCCGCAGACAGCTAAACCAGGCAATGGATACGAGGTGCGCTTTCTGGTGCCAACCGATTACTCGCCTCGCAAGTAACATTGAATCCCTCGGAACGAGGGGAGCTTAGTACCTGGTTACCAGGCTCCGCCTGGTAACCAGTGCACTGCAGGCTCTGCCTGCGGATTTCAATCGCTTAATCAACCTGCAGAAGAGAGGCGGAGCCTCCAAGGCAGTGCGTTCCCAGGCAGAGCCTGGGAACGAGAGGACCGATTCCTGGTTACCTGGCTCCGCCTGGTAACCCAGTGCACTGCAGGCTCCGCCTGCGGATTTCAATCGCTTAATCAACCTGCAGAAGAGAGGCGGAGCCTCCAAGGCAGTGCGTTCCCAGGCAGAGCCTGGGAACGAGACGAACGATTCCTGGTTACCTGGCTCCGCCTGGTAACCCAATGCACTGCAGGCTCTGCCTGCGGATTTCAATAGCTTAACCAACCTGCAAAAGAGAGGCAGAGCCTCCAAGGCAGTGCGTTCCCTGACAGAGCCTGGGAACGAGAGGACCGATTCCTGGTTACCTGGCTCCGCCTGGTAACCCAGTGCACTGCAGGCTCTGCCGGCGGATTTCAATCGTTTAACCAACCTGCAAAAGAGAGGCAGAGCCTCCAAGGCAGCGCGTTCCCAGGCAGAGCCTGGGAACGAGGGACATTATGAAAATTGAACCTAACAAATTTGTCGACATTGAAACGCCAACAGGGCCGATGCGGACGCATTTGTTCCGTCCTCTGAGCCCACACCCGGTTCCGGCGGTGATGCTGTACTCCGAGATCTATCAGATGACCGGCCCGATCGCTCGTACAGCAGCGTATCTTGCAGGCCAAGGCTACTTGGTCGCGGTGCCTGAGGTCTACCACGAGTATGCCGAGCCAAGCGAAGCGTTCGCGTACGACCAGGAAGGGACTGACCGCGGCAACCGACTTAAGACGACCAAGCCTGTCTCCCAATACGATGATGATGCGAAGGCCTTAATCGCTCACCTTAAGAATTCACACGCTTGTACCGGAGCGATTGCCGCAATGGGCATTTGCTTAGGTGGTCATCTCGCTTTTCGGGCTGCGATGAATCCCGAGGTTAGTGCCGGGATTTGCTTCTACGCGACCGATATACACAAGCGCAGCCTGGGCGCGGGCATGTCGGACAATTCGCTGGATCGCATGGCAGAAATTCAAGGCGAAATGCTAATGATATGGGGCAGGCAAGATCCTCATATACCGACAGAAGGCAGGCGGCTGATATATGACGCCATGACAGCCGCCAATGTTAACTTTACTTGGCATGAGTTCAACGGCGAGCATGCGTTTATGCGTGACGAAGGTCCAAGGTACAATCCTGCAATCGCGCATCTTGCATACACCATGGTCTTTGACCTGCTTTCGCGAACTCTCAAGCGTTAGATTGCATGTGGATAGCTCTCTCGCAATAGCTCCTCACGATCATGATTGCTTAAGCTGGCCAAAAGCGTCTGTTGCTTTTCTTTTTTCCAGAACGCGGCCATCGTTTTATGTGCCGCAATTCGACCCGCGTCAATCAGATCGTCGGGATTATCGAAATCGAACCAAGGCACATGTCCGACATCTGGACGGATAACTATATCCGCGTTACCACGTATATGCCGACGCAGTAATTGTTCCCCAATGTCTTGCATGCGCATCATGACATCAAGCGCCGTGTTGCATTCATGAATCGCCGTACGCTCCTTGCCCACATCAACCCCGATTGTCAAATCACTAGCGTACGACCGAGCTATTGTATTGGGAAGCGAATCAAAGACACCGATATCGCATAACAACATTTTACCCCAATGTACCGGCGGAAAGATGCCCGGGATAGCAGACGATGCAAGTACAGCTTCTCGCAGTGATCCCTTTTCTAGCACAATTCGATGTCCACTTAACAGATCCGCGCACACGATACTTAGCGGCGTTGGAAGATCCTGCAAATCAATATCCGGCAACAGATACTCGATGACTTCCCAAATCCCAACCCGAGGCATCAGGGCTGGGGCCGTAACGGCTCGGTTAAAACGTCGATGTGCAGAAACAAATTGACGGATCCTGCTATACCAAGCAAAAAATCCAACCTCTTCATCCACGGACTTCGACTTTTGGTCACCAAATAACAAGTGTTGCTTGGCTTGGAAGGTCGGCGAATTCAGGAGTTCAATCGCTCTGGTCTGCACGAGCCGAATATTTGGTTCGAGTGCACACATAGCACCAACCAAACTGCCCATACTAACCCCAACGATTCGCTCGGTTCGAACACCTGATTCGCCGATCACTTCCATGGCTCCCAAATGAGCAAGTCCTCGCGCGCCACCGCCACCGAGTGCAATTACGGCCGACCGTGGCTGTCTTCGCTCTACGATTGCGCGAGAATCATCGCACACGTTTCTATTTTGCCAGATCATCGCAGCACCTCTCATTTGTATGGCATCATAATTTTCGAAACACTAACACCACTCAGTTCGTCCCATCCAGACTCGGCAATTTTTGCACCTAACTCGGTCAAGCTTCGGAAATCGCGATCAGAGATTGCTTCGCCGTCAATCTTTCGACGAAGATCGCGACAAGCTACATCGGCGGCGGCAATTGTAATTGGATCTTTCGATCGCGCCGCATAGAGACTCGTGACAAGAATCACAACGGCGTTCTGTAGAGTCGTTGAGAGCTCTGACATTCGGCATTGTCGATCTGCAAGCTTAAGTTGATGCTTTCGCATCGTGCCGCTAATCGTAAGGCCCGATCCACTGAGCAGCCTTTGAGCATAACGCACATGCGCACGTAAAACAGGCGGCATTGATCCAGTTTTGCTCCATTTCGTACCACGCAGAGACCTGCCCAGGAACCACTTCGCATAATTCGCCATTGGCTTACGTAACGCCCAAAGATGCATGGGATTAACCAAGTTGGGTTGACGGACACCTAGATCGTGCAGCGTTCGACCAATCGATTCGAAGTACTCTTGGCCATGGTGCTTCACAAGCGATTTGAAAAACGCCATCCCCAGCATTTCTCCTTCGCCTTCATAAATGCAAGGGGCCAGGAACTCATGCACATTGTCTCCGAATAAGTGACCATGCAGAAACGATCTGCCGCCAAGAGTCTTCATAAATAGCTCAATTGCAGCTTCCTTTTGTGCTTCGCTGCCAAAGATTTTTGCAATAATGCATTCCATTTCCCCTCGATAGCCTTCGTCGATAAGACTCGCGCACCATTGCGTTAATGCGTCGCATGCAACGATCAACCCAGCCATGCGGCCCACACGTCGTCGTACAAGCTCTCGTTTACTGATTGCTTGACCATATGTCTCGCGGTAGGCAGCCCAAGGTAGCATCTCGGCCAGCATCCAGCGCATGGTGCCAGCTGCATTCGCGCACAGCGAGATCCGGCCAAGGTTTAATCCGTGGTAAGCAATGGTAAGGCCGTCGCCGCGTACCGGATTCAGTAGATTGGCGGCGGGAACTCGAAAATTCTTAAATACCAGACCATTGTTATGAGCCCGACGAAGAGCATAAATACCGTAGCGATTCACCTTGAAAGTCTCGTCTTCATGCTCTGGCAAATCGACGATCAATACGCTCGGCTTGTGGTCGATCTTACAAACAAGCCCGATGGTTCGTCCAGGAATCGCATTGGTGATGAATAGCTTTTCACCGTTAATTAGGTAGTAATCACCATCGCGGACGGCGGTCGTCTTTAAAGCGGTAAGATCACTGCCAGCGCCGGGCTCTGTCAGCGCAAAGGCCGAAAGTCGCGATCCATCGCCCAGCCCAGGCAGGAATCGTCGTTTTTGCTCATCGGTGCCAAACGCTCGTACTGGATCGACCGCGCCGATGCATCCGTGGACCGAAGCGAGTCCGGCAACCGTTGGCTCGATCATGGCCATTCGTGTGATCATCTTGGCAAATTGCCGCATGGTCGCACCGCTGCCGCCATACTCTTTGCCGACTAACAGCCCCCAGTACCCAGCGACACCAAGCTCCGAAAGAACTTGGTCGGATATCTTTCCATTACTGTTCAACAACGTGTTGTCGGCCAAATGTCGCCTTACGACGGCGAGCGAACTTTCAACGACTCGCGTTACCTCTTGATCATTCACCAATTCGTGACTGCCGAACAAGTCCGTTTCGACCGTTCGGTCCCAGACGGCTCGGTGAATCGGGCTGTTAATTGTCTTATAGCGAGCTTCAAAGAGATCCTCAACTTGATCATCGGCCGTATCTAGAACCCCCGTACGCTTTGCTTCTTCATCCGACGCCCCACCAAGCCGCAGAGCGACTTCAGCGAACGACTCTTTCGCCGCAGTCACACCGCTAGACTTCGAGTCCGCTTTCACGGCAACTTTCGCAGTTCCGCCGACATAAACATTTGCATCATCACTGTTGGACGCAGGACTTGCATGATTGATATCAAGGCTCATGATCTCTTCCTCCAGGACTTGGATGTTAGGACAAAGTCAATACGATTTTCCGTCTGCTGTTGTTTCGGTCGCTCGTCGAGCGGCCAGCCGAAAGATGTTCTTAGTGTTGAATTAACTGCGAAGCTGCCGTGGCGATCGGATTCGAGTCGAAAAAGCGTGCGTTTCCATCGGCCATAGTATCTAACAGCGCAGGAGCGGCGAATCGCTTTCCAAACTGTGATTCTAAATGACGAAGATTGCTTTTTAGCACATGTGGGCAAATCGAATCGATGACGTGCAGCGGGCCACCGCGATGAGGCGCAAACCCTGTTCCCAGCACCATGGCCAGATCAGCTGCCCACTTGTGCTCGACAACATGTTCTTGCATACATCGCATCGTCTCGACCAACATTGGGTAAATCAGCCGCCTCTGTATTGCCGTTAGGCCGTCAACTCGAAGCTCGGGTAAGACAAATCTTTGGCCACTTGCCACGGTATGATAAAAGCTTGTCGCCTTTCGACGTTTCTCATTGCGATACGTATAGAACCCTTTGTCAGCTTTCTTCCCGATCTCTCCGCGTTTGACCATATCGCCGAGAAAATCTACAACCGGCTCTAGCCCAACAAGGATCGTTCCTAGAGAACCTGCTACATGAAATGCGACATCAATTCCGACTTGGTCAAGCAACTCAAGCGGGCCCATCGGCATACCAAAATGTCGAATCTCTCGATCAATCGTTTCGATATCATACCCTTCGCAAACCATCATCGCCGCCTCGCCCAAGTAAGGGAACAGCACGCGATTGACGAGAAAGCCAGGTGAATCGGTAGTCACAATGGGCGTCTTCCCCAACGCACGAGTAAACGTAGCAAGTCGCGCCACTGTGCGATCGTCAGTCGAATTTGTCTTGACGATCTCTACCAACTCCATGCGATGGACAGGGTTGAAAAAGTGCAGGCCAGCCACGCGACTTGCATTCATCGTCGCATTGGCCATTTTGGTAACAGAAAGCGATGAAGTGTTGCTCGCCAGTATCGTGCTTTTGTAAACGAACCGATCAAGCGACTGGAAGAGTTTGCACTTCACATCTTCTCGTTCAACCACTGCTTCAATAATCAGATCAGCGTCCATCAGATCGTCGTCTTCGCAAGTAATGTTGATTCGACTTCGAACATCAGAGCGTTCTTCAACTGACCATTTTTTGTGGACTGCAAGATCGTCGATCAGACCTTCAATACGGCGTCGACCTGCTTCTGCGGCCTCTGCATTGACTTCTTTTAACACGACAGTGAACCCGCGATAAGCAGCCAATTGACCGATGCCTGCTCCCATCGCACCTGCACCGATGATCCCAACTTTAGCAATTGGGGATTCATGAACCACAGCCATCGCGCTTGACGTCCATGTTTTAATCTGACGCGCCCTCTCCCTTGCAAAAAATATATCGAGCAAGTTGCGGCACGTCGGTGTCAACAACAGTGATGTAAATTCGTTTCGTTCCTGCGCGAGTCCAGCATTACGATCTCGCAATCCTGCTCTAATCGCAGTTAGCGCAGACCGAAGAGCAGGATAGTGAACTTGCTTTCTTTCGATACTGCGTGCGGCAAGTCGGAGAACTAGGCGACGACCAAGATATGTTTTATCAAGTAGCTTGGTCCAGAGCTTCGAGCGACCATTGCTGTTGGACTGCTTATCATTTCCGAGGATTTCGTCGACGAACTCGGCCACGGCGACATCCCCGTGTTGTGGTTCTGCAACTCTATCGACGAGACCAATTCTTCCCGCTTTCTTCGCATCGATCAGTTCACCTTTCATAATCATCGATAGTGCGGTCGATAATCCGATGCGTCTTGGCAGCCGTTGTGTACCGCCCCAGCCTGGTATAATTCCGAGCTTGATTTCAGGTAGGCCCAGTTGAGTTGAACTACTATTTCGTGCGATTCGATAGCGACATGCAAGCGCGAGTTCTAACCCGCCGCCAAGGCAGACCCCGTCAATCATCGCAATCGTTGGGATTTTGAGACCTTCGATACGATTGAAAAGTGCTTGGCCAGCATCTACTAGCTCACCAGCTCGTTTGACGGAAGTTACGTTTGCCAACACGTGAACATCGGCGCCAGCCAAGAACCCGCTCTCCTTGCCGCTTCGCAATATAAACAGACTGACGTCTTGGGATCTTTCGATCGATCCTACTATAGTGCTCAGTTCTTCCATGACCGACTCGGTCAACACATTCAGCGGCTTGTTGGGCACGTCCAGCCAAGCAGTTACGACACCTCGGTCATCCTGGTCGATTCGAAAGTTAGTGTATATTCCCAGTTTCATGATCGCACCTGTATTTCTCGAAACAGTGATTTAACTAAGATCAGTCTCCACCATCATCGCAACGCCTTGCCCGCCTCCGACGCAAAGTGTTGCCAGGCCTCGTCGCTTGCCAGCCGCACGCAGCGACCTTAGCAACGTCAAAACTAGCCGCGTTCCAGTTGTGCCAACGGGATGTCCGAGCGCTATTGCACCACCATGCACGTTCAATCGTTCCATAGGCAACTGGCCGATCGCTTCATCCAGTCCCAATTCTTTTTGCGCGAAAGACTTGGACTCAAACGCGGCCAGACACGCGAGCACCTGCGCCGCGAACGCTTCATTTATTTCAATTAAATCGAAATCGCTAAGTCGCAACCCCGTCTCCTTCAATAGTTTCGCAGTGGCATAGACGGGCCCAAGTCCCATCCGCTCCGGCGCACATCCTGCCACTGCGTACGCTGTGACGTATCCAATAGGAACGCTGGCGAATTTCTTTGCCTTGCCTGCGTCAACCAATACCATGGCTGCAGCCCCATCGGTCAACGGACAGCTATTCCCCGCCGTAACGGTCCCCCCCATATCAAAGATTGGCCGCAGTTTGGCGAGTTGCTCCAACGACTGCTTGTCCCTAGGGCCATTATCTTTAGAGATCACGTTCGCACTTGTACCGGCTACTTCAGCGATCTCGCCGGAGAAGAAACAGGATTCTCGTGAAAGCGACGCTTTGCGGTGACTCTCAAGTGCAAAAGCGTCCTGCGCTCCGCGGCTCAACGCGAATTCTTTCGCGAGTACTTCCGCCGTCTGGCCCATGTTTAATCCAGAAACAGGGTCAGTCAGCCCCAGTTCGATTCCCACCACCGGCTTGAAGTGCTTGGGTCGGAACGTTGCGAAGGCAGCGAGTTTGCTCAGCATCGTTTTGGAGCGAGCGACACGGCTCCAGATTTTTGCGGCCTCGTTCGAAACGAGCAGAGGGATGTTCGACATCGATTCGGTCCCACCAGCCACGACAACTTCGCTTTCCCCCTGCGCGAGCCTGTGCCATGCCGAGATGATCGATTCCATCCCTGACGCGCAGTTGCGATTGACTGTGTGAGCGACACGATCAACGGGTACGCCCGCCTTCAATGCGATTACACGCGCTATGTTCGCCGAATCGGCTGGCCCAGAGACGTTACCAATAATGACTTCGTCAATGTCTGCCACTGTCAGTCCGCTACGCTTGATCGCCTCGACGACGGCGATGCGTCCGAGTTCTGCGGCGGGTATATCCTGCATTTCAGTGAAAGCTTTGCAGAATGGTGTCCGCACCGCAGACAATATTGCTAAAGGATTCATGGCTTTCATGATCTGTTCTCCTCCATTACCGGACCAGTTGGATCCAGAGTAGGTGCTTTTTCCCGAAGCTCACGGTGGATAACTTTGCCGAGAAAGTTGCGAGGCAAATCGCCCACGCATTGCTCATAGATACGAGGTCGTTTGTACTTCGCCAGTCGAACATCGCAATGTTCACGAAGCGAAAGTTCATCCCAAGACTTACCTGGCTTTAGAACAATGAACGCCTTTACAACTTCGCCTCGATTCCGATCGGCAAAACCCACCACGGCGGCGTCTTGGACGTCGCTGTGTTCACGAAGCGCTGCCTCGATCTCACTGGGATAGACGTTGAAGCCCGATGTAATGATTAAGTCTTTTTTGCGGCCAACGATTCGGTAGAACCCGTCTGGGTCCTTGATAGCCAAATCTCCCGTGTGCAACCATTTGTCCCGGATCGCTTGTGCAGTCGCGACGTCATCGTTCCAGTAGCCCAGCATCACTTGCGGTCCACGCACAAGAAGCTCTCCAACGTGGCCGTCGTCCATGTCAGTCTGTCCGGTTTCGGCGTCGACGATTCGGCAATCTGTTTCGGGTAAAGGCAAACCGATAACTCCGTATTTAGGCTCGCCGAATAAATCGCCGACATGCGTTACTGGAGACGCTTCGGAAAGACCGAATCCTTCCACGACGAGCGCTTCGCTTCGTTCTGCGAATTCACCCGCAATATCCTTGTCTAGCGGCGCTCCACCCGAAATGACCCAGTGAATGGAAGTCATGTCGACGGGATATTTCCTCAACCGATCATTCAATGCGGCTAGCATTGCAGGCACGGCGTGAAACACGGTTGGCCGATGGTCTTCAATCAGTTGCAAGACTTGTTGGGCATTGAAACGATGATGCAAGATGAGAGTCGCTCCCATCATCGATCCGCCCATCACCATCGCTGACATACCATAGCTGTGGAAGAACGGCAGCACGGCCAGCATTTTCTCGACACCGTAGGAACGTCGCGTCCATTCGAACTGCTGCCACGCGTTGGCCACCATGTTTTGATGGCTCAGCGTTACGGCCTTCGGAGTTCCAGTAGTCCCTCCAGTGGGTAGTATATATGCGGCATCGTGAACAGGATCGATGTCGACGCTCGTCGGTGCGTCGATGGTTCTCGCCATTAAGTCCCAGAACCAATGGCAGTGCTGATTTGTAGTTAACCACCAGTGACCAGTATGGCTATGGCGTTTCCAAAGGTAGCCCAATTGTTGTAGGGCTGGTAAGTGCTGACGGATAGACACGAGTAACGTTTGAATCGGAGTGGCTACATCTCCGTTCACAGTGGCTGGGATCAGATGTGAGAGAAGATCCAGGCACACAACGAATTTGCAGTCGGTAGCGCGGAAAAGCCGATCCGCTTCTGCAGCCACGACCATTGGATTAACGGCTACAACGATGCCACCACAGCGCCACACAGCGTTCGCTGCAATAATGTACTCAGGCACGTTTGGTAACAGTATCGCAACGCGGTCCCCCTTCCGCACGCCCATCTTTTGTAACATCGCGGTGCACCGGATGACATCGCGTTGGAGTTCGGCATAAGTCCATCGATAGTCCCCGTATCGAAGGGCATCTCGGTCAGGGAGTACCTTGGCAGTGTGCTCGAGTACCGCGTACGCAGCGAGCCCCGCGTAGTGTTTGAGTCCCTCCGGTGCCGGCTTAGATTGAGGCAGAACTAAAGAAGGATGATCAGCTAAACCGAAATCAAACTTACCATTTGCAAGGCGTCCCATTGGAGTGTCTCCCCAGAAATCGCTGGTGAACGCTTCCCTACAGCTCGCGAGACTGGCCGGCGGCGAGTCGATCGCTCCTTGTCAGTTTGCTGGCAAGACTGTGCGGGTGAGTTTGGACGCAGTAGCCCAAACACTCCGACAGCCGTCTTTTGGCTGCCGGCTCGTTTCAGCCGATTTCATGTGGAAAGTTGCAAGACAAGGACACTGCCAAACACTAAGTTCAGCAGGTCAGAACCACAAGGGAACGCAAACCGAGCCGTATTCGCCCCCTCAGGGCTCACACTCCATTATACGTTCGGTTTCCGGTAAGGAGTTCAGATTCTCCTAAATTTTCTTTAAAGACCTTTTATACGCCATTGCGGCCATTCTAGGTTTTCTTGGCCCGAGAGATCCAGACCGACGCTGTGGCGTGCCGCAGCACATAGCGCGAGACGCTCCCCATCAAGAATCGGCCCAGCAATCCGCGGCCAGTGTCCCCCACCAGAACGATATCGGACTCCTTGGACTTGGCGAATTCGACGATGCCTTCGCCAGCGTTCAACGCTTCAATTACGTGCAATTCGATATTGCTCGACATGGTGCTGACCGCATCCGACTCTGATTGCAGTGCGGACATTGCCCAACGCTTAGTCTCCTCCGAGTCAAACTGTACTGGGACTTCGGTAAAGCTGACAGGTTGGGTGACGATGGTAAGTAGGTCGAACTTCGTATGCGATTTCCAGTCAAACACGCCGAGCGCTTCAATCCCTCTCTTACAAGGTTCCGACCCATCATATGCAATGGTAACGCGAAGATCACCTTGCTCGCGTTTTTCAATCCCAGTCGTTCGAATGACAAGCACCGAACATTCAGCGTGCGTGGCTACAAATTCGCTCGTGCTACCAAGTAGCATCCTTTCGATCGTTGGACTTCCCGTTGCTCCAACAACGATCAGGTCTGCTTGCAACTCCTTGGCTGTGTCTACAATCTTCATGCCCGCATGACCGTCGGCCACGATATGCCGAACCGTCGCATTGGCGCCTTCGAACATACGCTTGACGGCGAGAAAGGCATCTGCCATCTTCTTCTTTTCTTGCTCTAGAAACTCCTCCATCCAGTTCAGAACTTTGGCGGTCCCATGCATTTGCGGCTTGTAGATGACAGTTATGACTGACAATTCAAGCGGTTCGGAATGAGGCAGATGCGCGAGCAGCCAAGCTGAGTATTCAGCCTGTTTAGTTCCGTCAACAGCAAGTAAGACCTTCATATGGATACTCTCAGGATAAAATTCTGGTTGGGCAAGTTATATTGAAGTGCTAGAAATATCCTAGCAATCTTCCTGCAATTGCAGCGCTCAAAACAAGCGCGATGATGCAGATCAAAATTTTCCAGGCGATGTCGCCTTGGCTAGTGAGTCGTGGAATATGGTACATCTAAATTCTCCTACGCAAAAAACGTTAGTTTTTCCAATTTTTCGTTCTGGCGATCCAAATCGAACAGGGTGCATGGTGCAGCAAGTATCTTGACGTGCTACCCAAGAAAAACCGGGAAATTGCGGACCTACCGGTATTACCCATAAACAACAAATCCGTTTCTTTCATTTCATCTGGAAGCAAAAATGCGCTTCCCACATGAATCGCTTCGCGCACCGAATGCATGACATGGCACTTGCAGGGCAGGGATTTGGCAAGTTTCGACAGCTTCTCTTCAGCCTCGCTTAGCATTTGAACGTCGTAGACAATTTCGTCCGGCAACATGGAAGGCCGCTCTAGCATCCGCGAAATGTGGATCGAAGCCGACTCCGGCCAGTCTAGAGCAACCATTTGTTCCAGCGCTACTTTCGCATTTTCCGACTCGTCATACGCCAACAAGATTCGGTATGGGTGGTACGCCGCGTCAAACGGCCGATCGTTTGTGCGTGGCCGGACAATGAGCACGGGGCATTTCGCATGGCTCGCTACGTAATCCGCATTGCTTCCTAGCATCACGCGAAACACTGCCGAATGCCCGCGAGCTCCCATTACGATCAAGTCTGCATCCACCTGCTCCGCATGATCCATAATTAAACGACTCGGGTGTCCGATCGCCATCTGATGCTCTGACGGAAACCCGGCGGAATCTAAAATCTGCTTCACTTCGGAATAGTTTCTTCCGGCCGCTTCTCTCTCAAGTTCACCAAACTGATAATCAGTTTCACCGGCGATCGTATCGTAGTAAGGATTAATCAACGCCGTGAGCACCACGACACTTGGCTTGTCGCGAAAAGGAAGCTGCGTCATAAAGCGAGCGCCAGCTAGCGACTCTTCCGATCCATCGATTGCTAGAATGACTTTCATGAGGAGGCCTTCAATACGTACGAATAAACAAGCAATTACTCGCGAGCGAAAATCGCGTTAGCGCCATCCGACGACTCGATGGCCCTATACAATCATCCTTCTTAGTAGGCAAGCGATGTGCCAACGTCCTTCGCAATCTAAACTACGTGAATTCCTAACGAAAACCATTGAAAGTGCTAGGTTTTCAAGTGATGCAACCACACTTGTCCAATTCACCGCTGCCTAGCTGGAACTTGCCAAAGTGCGATTCCGCAATCCGCCCACCGCACGTTGGGGCGTATACGCACACAATCACCATTGTTGCACGGTGAAGTAGTACTCTCAAGGAAGCGGCGAAGCAGAAAAAACGACTCGACAACCGCATTTTCGCAGCGAATAGCGACTGCGAGTAGAAGCGCGAAGTCTAGTGACTTGAAACATGACGCGGCATAGCTATTGCTTCATTCTCTTTTGCTTCGACGCAATAGCAGGAGACTTTTCTGCTGTTTATTTGTTCTTCATGCAAGGGATTTATGATGCGAACTTTATATGCACTAGTCATCGTTGCCGCCGGAAGCCTGGGCGCGTTAGTTCTTCACGCTGATGATGATGCGAACAAATCAACACCAACCACGTCCGTAGCGCAGACCGTAGAAGAGCCTTCGATTACGGCTGACAAACCGATGAGCTTTTGGATGGCAAAGAAACTGGACCACTCCAAATCGCTCCTCGAAGCGTTAACCAAAGGCGATTTTGACAGACTGGCCGCTGACGCTCAGCAAATGCGTTTACTCGGAAAACTCGAAGGATTTGTACGTCGCAAAAACGAAGACTATAGAGGACAATTGAACAGCTTCGATCTAGCGAATCAAGAATTGATTCGTCAAGCGAAAAGACGAAACGCTGAAGGTGCCGCCCTAGCCTTTAACCAACTGACGTCGTCCTGCGTGTCGTGCCACGTAATGCTTCGTGAAGAACCTTAAGAAGAACTGGTTTCGATAGCAGAGTGCGGGCGCAGGACCCTCAGCACACGAACTTCCACCGTGGACTGAACTGTTTGGCTCAAAAAAATGCGATTCGGTTGGTTCCGAATCGCATTTCTTGCTTTGCTGTTTCGCTCGAGCACAGATTAGTAGCGGATGCCACCGATCCCAGGGCTTACGATGCCACCGACTCCTAGAGCGTTGCCCACGCCAACTCCTACGCCAGTTCGACCAACTCCGAAACCGCCCGTGTTACCCCGGAAGTTTGAGCCGTAGCCATTGTAGCCGTAGTTTCCGTAATTACCGTAATTCCCCTGATAATTCGCTCCGCTCCAACCCGTGTTTCCGTAACCAGAGTTCGAATAGTTCGATGGTGCATAACTGAGATTACCTCCACCACCACAGCAGCATGAATTTTTCGCTGCCCTTCTGTTGTGGCGGTGTCCCGCATCAGCTGTACTTACGAGAAAACTACTTGCTAGAAAACCTGACGCTAAGCCGACTGTGAGTAGGGCTCTTCGCATTGATGTGTTCCTTGAGAAAATTGGAGAGGTATAAAACTATTCGGAACTTAAGATTCGTAGTTCGCTCCGAATACGCCTAGTACCCAGTTAACAAACGATGTGCCAACGGTACAGTTAACGGCCTTCAAAGAGGTCTCGGCTTCTACAGGTTTGTTAGGCTAGCAAAGCGAAACACAAGCTATTAACGGCGTAAAGTTGCCTCGCTATTCAGAAAAGAAAATGCCCTTGCGATTCAGCCTTGCCTAACGCACGTCGAAGAGGCAAAACTGTTGCACTGCAAAACCACAAACTGATAGTTATGCGCTCACAATCAACCGCCAGTGGAACACGCCACTAATCTACGGGGTTCTTCGGTTCAGAGGGCTCAAGTTCGAGGGAAGGCATAGACTCTAGAGTGCTCCAACCGTACCCAGAATTCGGCTTCGGAAGTTCTGTCGCAATCTTCTCATTCGTGTGCAAAAATGCCTTTGCGAGAAAATGAGCAGTAATTGGAGCGGTGATGAACAGGAAAAACGTAATTAAAATTTCTTGAACGGAAACGGTCCCTTCGACACCAAGTAGTTGGATCATGGACGCTATGAGGCAACCTCCCACACCTAATGTGGTCGCCTTTGAGGGAGCGTGCAATCTTGCCATCAGGTCGGGCAGCTTTAAAAGTCCCAGCGAGCCTACGAAAACGAAAATCGCACCGACGACGATATGAAATGCGACAAGTGCTTCAACGATTGGATTCATGGCCTAATTTTCTGAACAGTATTTTATTTTGCTGCTGTGAATATTACTGCTACGAGCGTCCGTCTATTCAATAATGTCGCCGCGAAGGATAAACCTGCAGTAAGCAACGGTTGAGATAAAGCTGAACATTGCCAGTAAAAGCGCAGATTCAAAATAGAGTGTCGTGTTCTGGTAAATACCGTATAAGATGATCACCGCGATTGTGTTAATTACCATCGTGTCACCTGCAAGTACGCGATCAAGCGCGGTTGGCCCAAATGCCAGTCGCCACAGATTCATAACGAGTGCAGCGGAAACAGCAGCAAAACCGAATATCAATGCATATTCTATCATGGGAATATCGCCTTCAATCGTTTTTCATAGCGATGCTTAATTTGTTTGACTAGTGCATCTGCGTTATCTAAATCCAGGCAGTGGATCAGCAACGACTTGCCGTCAGCGGACAGATCACTACTTACCGTACCTGGTGTTAGGGTAATCGTGGCAGCGAGCGCTGTTATTGCTTCCGGCGTCCGAAGTTCTAAAGGCATACTAACCCAACCACTACGAAGCTGAGCGGCGGGCTTGAACAATATCAGGTAGGCAACGTGCATGTTAGCCACCACGACATCCCACATTAAAACCAAAATGAAAATGATGACTTTGTGAGGATTGCGAATTGTTGGTCGCTGCGGCCAAAAGTGACTGGTGTAGATCGGAATCGTTAGCCCTAGGAGCAGTGCTGCAAACAAATTGGCGGGCGACACACTGTTCTCAAGGGCAATCCAGAGAAGTATCAACACGGCTGTCAGTAGTGGATGTGGTAGCCACCTCTCCGAGAATGTACGTGTTTGCACACTAGTCCGATCGATTGTTTGGGCCATCTAACTACCCTCCTTTACCAACACGGCATCAATGTAACCGGGCACGTCTTGGTATTGCGCCACCGTCAATTCTAAATATCCAACGATCGTGCCAGCGAACACTGTTAGCAGAAGAATGAGAAATACGAAGGAACAGATAGCAATGGTGGGCATTATAAAATCAATGCTCAGGTCCGAAATTTGATTCTCATGTTTATTCGATTCGCCCCCGTCCTCTTGTTGACTACCTGACTTCCAGAAGATCAAACTTCCACTCCGTGAAAATCCGACGATCATAATTAAGCTGGAAAAAAGAATCACAGTCCAAATTACAGTGCCGGCCGCATGCTGAGCAGTTGCCTGGAGGATCAAAAGCTTACCGACGAATCCAGAAAGCGGTGGCAGCCCTACAAGCGCAACCGCAACGACGAAAAACAAAGCCCCGATAAAGCCCTGCTGAGCCAGTTTCGTTCCCACGACAAATGCGTCACCTTCACCAGGGCGGCGAGCTATCACCAAGTCAACGATCATGAAAGCCGCCGCAACCGTTAGCGTAGAGTGCAACAAATAGTAGAGCCCAGCCGCACGGGTTGCCGGGGAAGGATCTGCTATCGTAAGCAATAACAAGCCCATCGACGCGAGTGCTGCAAAACTCGTTTGCTGACCAAGGCTCTTAGCACCTAGCACGCCAAGACTTCCCAATATTAAGGTTATGAGTGCGGCAAAAAGCAAGCAGTCTAAAGCAACAGATCCAAACTGAGTTTCTTGAAAGACCGGTGCGGCCAGATTAAACACTCGGATAAAAGCATACACGCCCACTTTCGTCAAAATTGCAAAAAGAGCAGCGATCGGCCCTGCAGTGTTCGCGTAAGTTCCGGGCAACCAGAATTGCAGTGGAAAAAGTGCGCTCTTAAGACCAAAGACGATCAATAGCAGAACAATTCCGACGTTAAACAAGGCTTGATTACTGCTCGGAATCTCGCTGGCCTTCACGTAGAGGTCAGCCAAGTTTAAGGTCCCTGCCACGCTATAAATCAGTGCCAGCCCCATTAGGAAGATTGTAGAACCAACTAAGTTAACTACTACATACTGGACTCCTGCGCGAATCCTTGCCGCGCCGCCTCCATGGACCATCAACCCGTAGGACGCAATCAAAAGAACTTCAAAAAACACAAATAAATTGAAGAGGTCGCCGGTAAGGAACGCGCCGTTTAGACCCATAAGTTGAAATTGAACCAGAGGATGAAAGTGCTGCCCACGCCTATCCCATCCACCGATCGAGTAGAGCAGTACAAGCAACCCAATGCTGGCCGTCAGCACTAACATGATGGCTGCAAGGCGGTCCAAGACTAATACAATTCCATAAGGTGCAGCCCAATTGCCCAACTCATAAGTCCGTACTACTCCGTCGCTTGCCATGGTTAGCTGCAGCAGTCCGATGAATAACAATATGACTGCCGATCCAATCGAAAACGTACGTGCAAGTACGATATCGTGGCGCACGGCAAGAGCCAGCAACGGCGCAACGACTGCAGGAAAGAGGATCGGCAAAATCACCCAATGATTCATCGACGATCCTTTGCAACTACGTGCTCTGGACCAAAGAGATCGACGTGATCGCTGCCACTTTCAAAGTAACTTCGTATGGCCATGACCAGGATAATAGCCGTCATTCCGAAGGAGATTACGATGGCTGTAAGTACTAAAGCTTGGGGCAACGGATCGGCATAATCGCCAAGTGGATCGACGATAATATCTGGTCGGTTGGTCGTAAGTCGGCCGGTAGAAAAGATAAAGAAATTGGTTGCATACGTGAGCAAAGTTAATCCCAGAACAACGGAAAAGGTCCGAGTTCGCAAGATTAGGTATATTCCCGCGGCCGTCATCATAGCAACTGCCGATGCGATTAAAAATTCCATTGCTGTTTGCCTAAAACGATATTAAATTCACCAACTAGTGTTCTGGTCTACCTAAGTTCAACGTAACGCTGCCTTGCGCCTCACGATACTCCGCCTTGCGCATCACTCCTAGGTGATGAACTGCTATCGGCCAGAGGTGAATTCCAACTTGGCCGAACTTCATTGTCATACGGTGCAAGCGACGGATCATAATCCATCGGTTCTTCATTGATTTTCCCACTGCCTGTCATGCGTCCTAGATTTGAAAAGTTTGCTAGAGCGAGCATGACGCCACCGACGACCGTTAAAAAAACTCCCAAATCAAAAGCCATCGCGCTCGCAAGTTCGACATCCCCCAAGACGGGAATATGTACGTGATTGTGACCGCTGGTAAGGAATGGAAGCCCAACAACCATCGAGCCAATTCCCGTCGCCGCGGCAATGAGAGCGCCACCACCGATTAATGCATGAAAGTCAAAACGAACTTGTTTGTCGGCCCACCCAAAACCGCTTGCCATGTACTGCATAATCAAAGCGATCGATACGACAAGTGCTGCGATGAATCCGCCGCCAGGCAAATTGTGTCCACGCAAGAAAATGAAGAGAGAGACCATAAACGCCAGCGGCAACATCATTCGAGTAGCCACTACCATCATTAAGGGATGTCGATTGGGAGAAACGCGAATCCCAGAAGTCCACTCCGACAGTCTCCGCCGAATGGGCCCGTGACACATACCGTCCAGCATTGCATGAATTGCCATAGCTGCAATTCCTATAACCATAATTTCGCCAAAGGTATCAAACCCGCGAAAGTCCACCAAAATTACGTTGACAACGTTCGCTCCACCGCCGCCAGGAATCGATTGTTCGACGTAATACTTGGATATAGTAGAGAAATCGTGACTCATCATCGCCCAACATAAAGCTCCGACGCCCCCACCAACGGCAACGGCAAGCAGTCCATCTCGTAAATGAATTATTTTGCTCGACTCAGTGATCGACTCTTTCGGAAGAAAATGAAGCGCAAGTAGCATCAGGATCAGCGTTACTACCTCAACCGATATTTGCGTGAGAGCCAAATCAGGTGCGGACAGGTAAATAAATGCCATGGAACTCATCAAGCCTATCACGTTGACTGTAATTAAGGCGACAAGCCTGCTTCCATGCTTTAGGACCATTACAACACAGGCCCCCATCACCAAAACCCAGCCGACTACCATAACCGCGTTCAGCATCAAAGGTGGACGCGTGCCAAAATCGTAAGGCGACACGAAGAACACTGTGGCACCAACCAACGCAGTAGTCAAAGTCAGAATGAACAAGCTGCGTTGCAGCGAACCGTTATGTAAAACAGCAGTAATATTTCCGGCAAGCTGTGCTGCGAATGCCATTGTCGTATCAAACACTCGCTTCGCCTCAATTACCGCCGTTCGATCCCACACCCATCTGGCAGGCCGATAAGCGAGTAGCACAACACACCCTACCGCAAGAGCAATGAGCGACATATACAATGCCGGCGTCCATCCATGCCATAACGAAAGATAGAACTTCGGAACTTCAGTTTGTAGCACAGAGCGGCTGGCAATACGAACGGTCGCTCCAGCCCAAGTCTCAGGAAATAGACCAATCAAGACGGCTAGTACGACCAGCAATGCAGGAGGAAGCCACAACCCCTTTGGCGGATCGTGGGGAGTTTGCGGATAGTCGTCGCGACGCTTCCCAAAATTCACGAAGAATATGTATCGCAGCGAATACGCAATGGAAAACGTCGCCGCTATCGTTGCTAATATCGGGAACACCCAATTGTTATTCATCCACGCTGTATGGCTAACCTCTTCTAACATCATCTCCTTGGACAGAAAACCATTGAGCGGCGCGATCCCTGCCATCGAGATTGCGGCTATGATTCCCGTAGTCGCCGTGATCGGCATCAGACCGGAAAGACCACCCAAGCGACGGATATCTCGGCTACCCACCTCGTGATCTACGATTCCCGCGTTCATGAACAACGCCGCTTTGAATGTCGCATGATTGATTATGTGAAAAACACAGGCGACAACGGCCATGGGCGTATTGAAACCAAGCAGCATCGTCATCAAGCCGAGATGACTGATCGTCGAGTACGCCAGAATGCTCTTGAGATCGTCTCGGTAAAGCGAAACAACAGCAGCAAACAGCATCGTGACCATGCCTGTCGTCGCTACGATATAAAACCATTCATCCGTACCGGAAAGAATTGGCCACAACCGGGCCATCAAGAAGACTCCCGCTTTCACCATCGTCGCAGAATGTAGATAGGCAGAAACCGGAGTCGGTGCTGCCATGGCGTGTGGCAACCAAAAGTGAAATGGGAACTGCGCACTTTTAGTAAAACACCCGCCTAAAATTAACAAGAGGATTGGCAAGTAGTAATTTGATTGGCGGACGATGTCTCCTCGACCAAGGAGTTCGGTTAGTTCGAAAGTGCCGGCGACATTGCCTAACAACAGAAGCCCAGCTAACAAAGACAGCCCCCCCGCTGCAGTGACGGTCAGCGCCATCCGCGCTCCTTGACGTCCTTCAGGCTTGGTGTTGCTAAAGCCAATTAGCAGAAACGATGATAGGCTCGTGAGCTCCCAAAATACAAGAAGCAACAAAACGTTACTGGAGAGCACAACGCCGACCATCGCGCCTTGAAACAGCAAAAGGTACGCAAAGAATTGCCCCATGGCGTCTTTCCGCGATAAATAATATCGTGCATAAATGATCACTAACAAACCGATGCTCAAGATCATCGCCGCGAACAGAAGCCCCAGCCCATCGACGAAAAAACTCGCATTCAGTCCAGCTTGCGGTAGCCAACTCCAACTAGCCTGGACGACTTCGTTACGACTGACGGCCGGAATGTGAGTCAGCAAGAGTGCAAGCGACAGCATCGTTACTGAACCGGCCGAAACCGCTGCCGCTGTACGACTCGAACGGATCATCAGCGCAGGCAAAACCGCTCCCAAGAATGGCAACAGTACGATCAAAACGAGATTCATCAACGCTCCCAAATGTAGCTTTTCAAACCAGTCAGTCCATGGCCTCGCGACGTAAGAGTCTAACGCAAAGCGGCTCCGTTTCCGACCGCAATCAGGTCACAATTCTGCGACAGGTTGTCCTACGCTTATTCATTCCTAAATGCATACGCAACAGACGTGGACGTCGCTGGTCGCGGTTGCGAATAGGGTGCCACGGCAGACTTGTTGTGGACGGGTGCCACTTCTGCCTTGCTGAAAAGGGTGCCACTGCTGGCTTGTCCAGCAGTGCTCGTGGCGAAACAGCAAACCTACCCAATGTGCCCCTGGCTTCTGTCGAAGCCAGCCACGATGCACGTGCATCTCCCTCGTAGCTGCGTTCGCCAAGAACGCGGGGGAAGTTGGGTACGTCAACCATTGCGCAACCGGCTCCTAGGCGAAGCCAGCTACGATGCGCTTGAATGATGCGCATGCATCCTCCCTCGTAGCTGCGTTCGCCAAGAACGCGGGGGAAGTTGGGTACGTCAACCATTGCGCAACCGGCTTCTAGGCGAAGCCAGCTACGATGCGCTTGAATGATGCGCATGCATCCTCCCTCGTAGCTGCGTTCGCCAAGAACGCGGGGGAAGTTGGGTACGTCAACCATTGCGCAACCGGCTTCTAGGCGAAGCCAGCTACGATGCGCTTGAATGATGCGCATGCATCCTCCCTCGTAGCTGCGTTCGCCAAGAACGCGGGGGAAGTTGGGTACGTCAACCATTGCGCAACCGGCTTCTAGGCGAAGCCAGCTACGATGCGCTTGTAACCGGTTGTTGCTGCCAAAGATCAAGCAACACAACCAAATGTTCGGCCGATTCGATCATCTCATCCAAGCATGCAAACTCAAGCACACTGTGAATGTTATGCTGCCCACAGCTTAGATTCGGCGTCGGCAGGCCGCGTTCAGAAAGCTGCGAACCATCAGTCCCACCGCGTACAATTGTCCTCCGGCACGGACGCCCCAAGTGTTCAAAAGCCCGCTCAGCCAACTCCACTGCGAGCGGCATCTTTGCCAAAAAATCAGCCATGTTACGGTACTGACGTTTGATCGTAAGCTCGACCGAAAGTCCAGCAAAAGTCGTCTCAACGAGCCTCGCCGTCAGTCGAAGCATCTCGGCATACTTTTCTAATTGTGCCGAGTCGAAATCGCGCAGGAGAATCTGGAGGGTAGCTTCGCCGACTCCAGCCTTCAGATCATAGGGATGCATAAATCCGCTCCGATCGTCGGTCGACTCCGGAGACAGATGATCTCGGGGCAGCATCGTCACGAACTCCGAAGCTGCACGAAGCGCATTAACCATACGATCTTTTGCAATCGCCGGATGAATGTTCTTGCCGACGAACTTTAAGATTGCCAGATCCGCGGAGAAAGTCTCGTGATCAATTTCACCCGCGCCGCCGCCATCGAGAGTATAGGCGACGGTCGCATTGGCTTTCGCAAGATCAACGTGCTGGGTCCCATTGCCGATTTCTTCGTCGCACGTAAAAAGCAACCGAAGCTCTCCATGTGGCAATTGTGGGTTTTCGAGTAGGTGTTGAGCTACTTCCATAATGACAGCCACGCCTGCTTTGTCATCACCGCCAAGCAGAGTCGTACCATCGGTTGTGATGAGCGTCTTGCCAACCAGCTCTGCAAGCGCCGGACAATGTTCCGCCGAGATAACTTGGCCAGAATCACCTAACACGATATCGCCACCCGAGTAGCTCTCTATGACTTGTGGCCGCACATGAATCGCAGGCGCTTCGGGGGACGTGTCCAAATGTGAATTCAGCATTACAACCGGTGATGGAGTCGACGATTTGGAGGGAATCGTACCCCACACGAGTCCGTGTTCGTCCTGGCGAACATCAGACACACCCATTCCGATCAACTCGTCGCGCAAGAGTTTCCCCAAAACTAATTGTTCGGAACTGCTTGGGTAACTCTCGGAATATTGATTCGCAGGCGTACCAATTTTTACATAGCGGAGAAATCGATCCAGCAGACGCTGACTGTTAAATTGGGGCACTGAAGAGTTCCTTAAGAAATTGCCGCTCGCCTAAATCGCTTCTCGATAGATATCACGAACTTGCTCCAAAGAGTACAGCACCGGATTGTGCTGCAAAGTCCACTGGGGCATTGCGTCGTTGGCAAGCGAGTCGATCGCAGCGTTGGGAATGTCCATTTCGCCGAGTCGCGTCTTCAAACCAGAAAGCTTCAACGTCGCAGTAAACCAGCTAGCAAGACGCTCGGCCGCCGTTCCGCTGTGATTTCGGACAAGATCGTCGCTTAATAGCTCGCGATACAATTGCTCTAGCGCATCAGACTTGCCGTTCCATCGAATAATGTGCGGCATCATTAAACCGACCGCTTGACCGTGGGGAATATCAAATTGTGAAGTGAGTGGGTTGGCGAGGGCGTGTGCAGCTCCCAGCATCGACGACTCGATAGCCATCCCCGACAAATACGCTCCCATTTGCATGTCAGAACGCAGCGCAAGATCGTCAGGAGACTCAAAGACCTTCGGCAACGCAGTCGACATCAATCGCCAAGCCTGACGAGCAAATGCAACTGAGATGGCAGTGCGTGATTTGGTGACATAGGACTCGAGCGCATGTGTTAGAGCGTCGATCCCAGTCAGCGCCGTGAGGGCCGGCGGCTGAGTCGCAGTTAAGCATGGGTCCAGAATCGCAACGGCAGGTAACGCGCGACGATCGCCGCAAGCCATCTTAACATGCGTCTGAGCGTCACTGATGAGCGCAAATGATTGAGCTTCACTTCCTGTACCAGCAGTTGTTGGGACTGCGATCATGGGGAGCAGGTCGCGCGTAGCCTTACCGACGCCCCAGTAGTCCTTTAGACTTCCGCCGCAACTGTACAGAAAGTTGAGGCCCTTGGCACAATCCATCGATGAACCGCCACCCAAGCCGACGAGCAAATCAGGCTTGAACTGCTGAGCGATGGCGAGGGCGGCTTCGACGTCGGACGTCGTTGGATTTGGATGGAGGTCATGGAAAGCGATCGATTCTAGTCCCGCGTCAGCGATCGATTGTTGTCCGCGGCCAAAATGCCCGGCGTCGACAACTCCACGATCACTAACAATCAATGCACGAGTCGCGCCGAGTTCGCGTGCGACACTGCCTAACCGATCAATCGAACCTTGGCCAAAAATGAGCCGCGTCCGGTGCTGAAACTCAAAATGCTGCATTCGAAATAGCTCGGTAAATCGGACTTGGGTTGAACAATCGTCAAAGCGAACGCGTTCAAATCGCCAGAAGCAGTCGGCTTGGCGCTTCCAAGTACGCTATAACATCATTGAGGAAACGAGCGGCAGTCGCGCCGTCAACCAAGCGATGATCGTACGCCAACGACAGTGGCATCATCAATCGGGCTTCGATCTTGTCGTTCTCCATAACGACCGGCAGCTTGCGACTGCGGCCGACGAGCAAGATGGCTACTTCCGGTACGTTTACGATCGGCGTGGAGTAAGTGCCACCGATTGCGCCTAAGTTACTGATTGTAAAAGTCCCACCGCGTAGGTCCTTGACGGCGAAATCGTTGTCACGGACGCGATCGGCCATGGTTCCCAGTTCGGCTGCAACGTCTGGGATCGACATGCGATCGACGTTCTTGAGATTCGGAACGACCAGTCCGCGCGGCGTATCGACGGCGATACCAATATTTACATAATCCTTGTAAATGATCTGCTCGTTTTCCATATCCAACATGCCATTGAGCGCCGGGTGGTGTCGCAGTGCGGTCGCCACGGCCTTGATCAAGAACGGCATCGTCGTCAGCTTGATTCCGCGCGATGCGTAGTCATCTTTGCTGGTCTGTCGGAAAGCTTCAAGTTCGGTAATGTCGGCATCGTCAAAGTTAACGACACGAGGCACAGTCGACCACGACTTATGCATCTGATTGGCAATTGTCTTGCGAATCTTCGACATCTTTTCGACGCGTATTGGACCGTAGTCGTCATCCGCCTTTGTGCCGGGCAAATCTTGAGCAGCCTTGCTGGCCGGTTTTGTAGCTGTAGCCGCTGCGGTTGAAGTCGATGGTTCTTGAATCGAAGGCGACGACGGCGAAGAACTTTGCTGTCCCAGTCGTTTTACAACGGCCAGAACATCGTCGCGAGTAATTCGGCCATGATCACCAGTACCAGTAACCTTGGCCAAATCGACACCAACTTCGCGAGCGAATCGGCGAATCGCTGGCCCCGCGGCATAATTGTCGCCTAGGTCGGAAGAGTCATCCACCGCGGAGCTTGTCGCTGGTGCTTTCGCGGGAGCTTGCGGAGCGGGTTGAGGCGCTGCAGCTTGCGTTGGCGCTGGCTTGGGTGCCTGAGGCTTCGGTTGTTCTGCCACGGGTTCGGGTGCAGGCTTCGGTGCAGGCTCAGGTTCTTTTGTTGGTTCCGGCGCTGGCTCCGCTTTGGGTTCCGGCTTAGACTCCGCAGCCGGCTTCTCTGGTGCTGGTTCTTGTTTTGGCGATTCTGCGGCAGCGCCCGATTCCAAAACGGCGATCACTTGGCCAACCGATACGGTGTCCCCTTCCTTGATCTGCAGCTTGACTAACTTCCCAGCCGCCGGGCTCGGAACAGTCACAGTCGCCTTGTCCGTTTCGAGCTCCATCAACCCTTGATCTTTAGTGATGGTATCCCCTTCACTTACAAAGACTTCGAGCACATCCGCGGAGTCGATTCCGTCGCCAAGAGAAGGTAGTTTGATTTCGGTTGGCATATTTCGTTTTCTAAACGTTCGCAATTGTCGGCAAGCGACAGAGATGAAAAAGTAAGTTCTTGGTGCTTCGGCTTCCGGAAGTCGAAGCGGTTGATGTCCAGCTTAAATCGTTCGGCCCGCCGATGCTGGCACGAACGATTGGTCACGAAAGTTACGCGTACAGCGGGTTAATCTTTTCAGGATCGAAACCTAGCTCTTGGATAACAGCCGAGAGCTCGGTCGCTTCGATGACATTTTGTGCCACCAAGCGATACATGGTCGCGATGACAATCGAAACCGCGTCGACTTCGAAGTGACGGCGGAGAGCTTCGCGAGTCTCGCTGCGTCCCATGCCGTCGGTTCCCAGCACAAAGAAGTCGCCTGGAATGTAGCGAATCAACTGTTCTGGCACCGCGCGGACGTAGTCGCTTGCAGCAATAAACGGCCCTTGCACACCATCCAACGCATGCTCGATGTAGCTACGCTTCGGCGGTTGTTCTGGGTGCAGCATATTCCAACGTTCGCATGTCTGTGCATCGCGTCGCAGTTGGTTGTAGCTCGTTACGCTCCAAACATCGGATGCAATATTGTACTTCTCTGCCAAGATGACTTGGGCTTCCAAAGCTGAACGCAAGATTGCTCCCGAGCCGAACAGCTGCACTCTAGCTCGCGCATTTTCGACTTCGCGAGAACGGAAGCGATAGATGCCTTTGATGATCCCATCTTCGACGCCCTCGGGCATTCCCGGCATTTCGTAGTTTTCATTCTCGACGGTAATGTAGTAGATCGCCGTCTCGCCTTCCTGATACAGCTTCTTCATACCGTCCATCACAATCACAGTCGTCTCGTAGGCAAACGCTGGATCGTAAGCACGCACATATGGGAAAGCGATCGCGTTCAGAATGCTGTGTCCATCCTGATGCTGCAGGCCTTCGCCGTTCAGCGTTGTCCGTCCAGCCGTACCGCCGATCAAGAAACCTTTGGCTCGCATATCCATAGCGGCCCAAATCAGGTCACCGATGCGCTGAAAACCGAACATCGAATAGTAGATAAAGAACGGAATCATGTTCACGCCATGGCATGAATAAGCCGTCCCGGCCGCATTGAAGCTGGACATCGATCCCGCTTCCGTGATGCCTTCTTCGAGCAACTGCCCGTCCTTCGCTTCTTTGTAGTAGGAAAGGATGTTGGAATCGACAGGTTCGTATAACTGGCCGGCGTGGGCATAGATCCCGATATCCGCAAACAAGCCTTCCATACCGAATGTTCGCGATTCGTCAGGCACGATCGGCACAATGTATTTGCCAATCTTCTTGTCTTTGCACAAACGCGTCAGCAATCGCACGAAACCCATCGTCGTGCTCATCTCTTTGCCTTCGCCCGATCCCTCAGTGAATCGCTTGTAGTCGGCCAACGTCGGAACTTCCATGGTAGGATGTTGCGTTGGGCGGCTGGGAACTGGTCCCCCGAGTGCATTGCGGCGTTCTTTGACGTAGCGGATCTCATTGCTGGTCTCGGGTGGCTTGTAGAATGGCGTCTTCACCACTTCTTCGTCGCTGATTGGAATTCCAAAGCGAGATCGGAACTCCAGCAATTCCTCTTCGTTCATCTTCTTGGTGTTGTGAGCGACCATGCGTCCCTCACCAGCTTCACCCAGTCCATAGCCCTTGATCGTTTTGGCCAGAATTACGGTTGGACGATCGGTCGATTCTACGGCTAACTTGTAAGCAGCGTAGACCTTTTCCGGATCGTGACCGCCTCGCTTCATCTTCTCAAGCCGTTCGTCGCTGTAGTTTTCGACCAACTTGAGCAACTCTGGATACTTGCCAAAGAAGTGTTCGCGAATGTACTTTCCGTCCATACCGGTATACTTTTGGTACTGGCCGTCGACGACTTCGGTCATGCGTTTGATCAGCAAGCCTGATTCATCTTTTTCGATCAGCGGATCCCAATCGCTGCCCCAGACAACTTTGAGAACGTTCCAACCAGCGCCTCGGAAGATCGCCTCGAGTTCTTGGATGATCTTGCCGTTGCCGCGAACCGGACCGTCCAAACGCTGCAGGTTACAGTTTACAACGAAGATCAAATTGTTCAGTTTTTCGCGGGAAGCCAACGTGATCGCGCCCAACGTCTCGGGCTCGTCGCATTCGCCGTCGCCTAGAAAAGCCCAGACTTTTTGGCCTGAAGTGTCCTTGATTCCGCGGTCTTTCAAGTACTCGTTAAATCGAGCTTGGTAGATGGCCATAATCGGGGCCAATCCCATCGAAACCGTCGGATACTCCCAAAAGTGCGGCATCAGCCAGGGATGCGGATAGCTTGACAAACCGCCGCCTGGGGCGAGTTCGCGACGGAAATTCGTGAGGTTTTCTTCCGTCAAGCGTCCTTCAATAAATGCGCGTGAATACGCACCGGGCGAAGCATGCCCTTGGAAGTAAATCGAATCGCCGGCGTAGCCATCTTCGCCGCGGCCTTTGAAAAAGTGGTTGAACCCCACTTCGTACAAGGTCGCGCTACTGGCATACGAACTGATATGTCCGCCGATCCCATCGCTGCGTTTATTGCCGCCAACGACCATCGCCATCGCATTCCAGCGAATAATGCTCTTGATACGTCGTTCGAGTTCGCGGTTTCCGGGGTATTTCGGCTGCTTGCTAGGTGGAATCGAGTTGATATAGGGCGTATTAGTCTCGATCGGTAAATCGACACCTTCGCGACGGGCGCGTGCTTGCAGAGCGCTAATTAGCTGCTGAGCTCGCTCTGCCCCTTTGCTTTTGAGAACATAATCCAAAGAGCCGAGCCATTCCGCAGTTTCGGCTGGATCTGCATCGATCGGTGTGTCAATTTGTCCTGCGGCTGCTAAGACTTCCGGTGCTGCTTCGCCCAAGGTTTTTGCGTCAGCCATGCGTAAGAATTTGCTTTCGTGGTTGTGGAACGAGGGTCATCTATCCGCACCGAAAGGGAGCCTCGCTGTCTATCCTCACAGAACCGGCTTCAGGTGCGTTTCGATTGTGGCGAAAAACTACCATTTCAGCAAGCCGCAGTCGCACGACTTGCCCCGTTTGCGTAGCTCGCTAGCTACAAAACGTAATTTTGGATGGGTCGTGCGACAATTCGCAAGCACCCATGGTGGGTTTCCGGCAACCTTATAGCCTTTGGGGTTGTGTACGTCGACTCGGAAAGCCACCATTATTTGGCTGCGATGTCCGACATCGGCGAATGGCGTTTTTCTGCAAAATCCCTGCTGGCAATCAAACAACCATCGTTTCTCCTTACTTTCGTCGCTTTCTTTATGCCTGATTCATCATCTGTACCGCTCGAAATCTCGCCAACCGAAACTCGCGATCGGCTCGCAGATGTGGATAGTCAGTACGTTTTGCTCGATTGCCGCGAACCCAATGAATACGAAACGGCTGCAATTCCAGGTTCAGTCCTGGTTCCGATGAGCCAGTGGGAAAATTTTGAGAATGTTCGCTCGCACTTTGAAGGCAAGCACATCGTCGTCCACTGTCACCACGGCGGTCGTTCATTGCGAGTCGCCAATTGGCTCCGACAGAACGGTTTTCCCAACGCACAAAGTATGGCTGGCGGCATAGAACTTTGGAGCCAGCAGATTGATCCGTCCATTCCTCGCTACTAGGCAAGCTTTCAAGCCATAATTTAGATATGAAACTTCAACAACCGATGCTTAAAGAACTGCAGGCCTACCTCCAACGCGTAAGTGAGGCTGCACCGCCTGCCTCCAAGCGACGCGAGATTCTGGACAATGCTGTCGCCCCGATTTATTTTGCGATTTTGGAATACGGTGCAGCTGACTTGCTGTATGTCTGCACCCACAATTCGCGACGCAGCCAATTTAGCCAGTTGTGGAGCGACGTAGCGGCGTGGCATGTTGGACTTTCGAACATCCGGTCTCACTCGTGTGGCACGGAAGCAACCGCTTGCAATGAGCGAACCATTGCAGCGTTAAAGCGTTGCGGATTCGACGTCCGAAGCGATGGTGCACCGACCAATCCAGTCTACGAAATCGATTGGGGCTCTGACCGCCCTTCTACGAAACTGTTTTCGAAGGCGTTTGGACACACGCAGTTGCCGGCCAAGAATTTTATCGCGTTTATGACTTGCGATCATGCCGACGAAAATTGCCCGCATATTCCCGGCGCGATGACTCGGGTACCACTGAATTATGTCGACCCAAAAGTTGCCGATGACACTTCTGAAGAAGCGTTGCGATATGACGAGCGATGTTTTCAGATCGCTTGCGATCTGGTGTACCTGATGACTCGCGTCGCTGAAAAAATCGCTGCGCGTTAGAGCGTTGACGCAACTGGCTTTTATGCGCGGCTAGCCCATATTCGCTTAAGTCGTCTTCCGTAGCTGCGTTCGCCAAGAACGCGGGGGAAGTTGGGTGAGGTTTCTATTGCGCCTCCGGCTTCTAGGCGAAGCCAGCTACGTTGCGCTTGGATGATGCGCTTGCAATCTCTTCCGTAGCTGCGTTCGCCAAGAACGCGGGGGAAGTTGGGTGCGGCCCCTGTTACGCAACCGGCTTCTAGGCGAAGCCAGCTACGATGCGATCGGATGATGCGCGTGCATTCTCTTCCGTAGCTGGATTCGCCAAGAACGCGGGGGAAGATGGGTGCGGCCCCTGTTACGCAACCGGCTTCTAGGCGAAGCCAGCTACGATGCGCTTGTAGCTACGATGCGATTGAGAAGCCAGCGACGGAACTCAGGGCTAAACTTCGTCGCTTTCACACATCAATACGTGCAAAGGCTCATCGGCACTTACCATCGGAGTTTCACTGATCACGTGCGTGCTGCGCAAATGAAATTGAAAATCCTGACCAGCCGTTACACTTGGGATCGACAAGTACGAAGGTCCTGGCACTTGGCTCTTGATGTTGCCGCCGATCATGTTGGTAATCTCAGCCAATACATCTTGGAGATCTGTCGGCGTAACGTCGTCATGCTTAATCTGCAGCATATTGACGGCAGCTTCACGGACAAAATTCACCGAAGTTTGAATTAAGACCGCACCTTGCCAAGCTCCGCTGATTTGCACACAACCTGTCATGCGCTGGCCATCAGCAACTTGTTTGTCGCTTGCATCAAGGATCGCATCCAATTCCACCATTTGGTTAAGAACGGATTGAGTGATCGTCAAAATTTCTTCGTCGTTTGGAACCATGGTCATAACCTCTCTTCAATGAAACGTTCAGTAAAACAATCTTATATTCGTCGCAAATTATTCGGGCTTGTAGCAGACAGCTTTACCGACCTGCACACGTTGATAAGGGACGTTTAAATTCATCGTCGTTTCTGCACCGCCTAGGAACAGAAACCCATCAGGACGAAGTACCTTATGGACTCTCGTTAGAATGTCACGTTTGGTCTCAGGTGCAAAGTAGATTAGAACGTTTCTTAAGAAAACGATGTCCATTTGCGGCATATGCGGAAACGGCTCAACAAGATTGACGACGCGGAAGTCAACCATGCGACGTAGTTCGTCTTTGATCTTCCAGTTCAAACCATGCTTTTCGAAGTTCTTCAGTAGCATTGGCAAAGGAAGACCTCTGTTCACTTCGGTTTGGTTAAAGACACCTTCACGAGCTTTATCCAGAATTTGAGTCGACAGATCGGTCGCCATCAAGCGAACTTTCCACCCCGATAGGTTGGGGAAGTGCTCACGGATAATCATCGCAATCGTATAAACTTCTTGTCCGCTAGAACAAGCGTTTGACCAGATATTGATTGTGCGATCCGTTGCATGCTTGACCATCAGGTCAGGCAATATTTCTTGCCGAAGAGCATCGAACGGATGCAAGTCTCGGAAGAAACTCGTCTCGTTCGTCGTCATTGCTTCGATAACGGTTTGAGTCAGCTTTTGCGAGCCTGGTCGTTGTAGAGCAACCACGAGCGCATCTAATGATTCAAATCCGTTGTCACGTGCGACGGGATTCAACCTTGATTCGACCAAATACATTTTGGCAGGCTCAAGGACAATTGCGGATTTGGATCGCACCAAATTGCATATATATTGAAAGGACCCAGCATTAATCGTTGCGGTCATCTTATCGGGCTCCAAAGCTAGGGACAGCGGAGGGGACGCGGCCTACAGTACATTCACGTGTAATTTCTTCAGCGATACGGTTGAGAGGTAAAACCTTGTCAGCTTCACCTGCATTCACAACAGCACTAGGCATTCCCCAAACGACTGAGGTTGCTTCGTCTTGAGCAATCGTTCTTCCACCAATCGAGCGAATATCGCGGCAACCGCGAGCTCCGTCTTGACCCATTCCGGTAAGCACCACGGCCAGGACATTGCCACCGTAGACGGATGCGACAGATCGGAACAGCACGTCCACTGCGGGACGGCACGAATTTTCGGGGGTACCTTGGTCCAATGCCGTGCGCACTTGAGTTCCTTCGCGTCGCAGAGTCATGTGGTAGTCGCCTGGTGCCAGCCATACTCCGCCCGCCGCGACATGCTCTCCTGCTTTCGCTTCGCAAACCTTAAGGGGAGAAAGTTGGTTCAAGCGTTCGGCTAAGTGTTTCGTGAAAATCGGCGGCATGTGCTGCACGATAAAAACAGGCACCGGAAGTGAAGCTGGCAGATTGGGGATGACAGCTTGAAGTGCGTTGGGGCCGCCGGTCGATACTCCGATCGCAACCGCGTCGATGCGTTGCTTGCGTACATTTGTAAAATCGAGCTTCGGGGCGACTCCGCTTCTCGCGACCACCGGTCTAGGTGGCAAAGCAGTGGGAGCGACGGTCGTTGCCCAGGGACAAAAGACTTTGATTTTCGGACAAAGCTCGGCTTTTACCGTTTGTATTGCAGCTGTAACACTCCCGACGTTCGCCGGTTTTGTGACATAGTCGTTGGCTCCCTTGGACAAAGCGTCTAGCGTAGCCTCGGCACCACGTTGTGTTAGGGTGCTGAACATAATCACTGGTAATTTTGGATACAGCTTTCGCAGTTCTACCAGCGTGGTAATGCCGTCCATCTCGGGCATTTCCATATCCAACGTTATTACGTCGGGGTTAAGTTGCGGAATTTTCGCCAGCGCGATCTTTCCGTTGGCTGCTGTTCCTGCAACTTCGATGGCAGGGTCTGATGACAGCGCATCCGTTAGCAGTCGCCGGATGACTGTAGAGTCATCGACGATCAGGACTCGAATTTTCTTGATCATTCTAAACTCCAACACCTAAGATTTGGAGCTTATCCATGATTGCGGCTTTGTCGAAGGGCTTCATCACGTATTCATTGACACCAGCGATAAAGGCCATTGCCATCCGTTCCATTTCGGTTTCGGTGGTGACCATCATCATCGGTAGATTTTTGTACTCGGGATTGGCTCGAACCGCTTTGATGAATTCGAGTCCATTCATCTCAGGCATGTTCCAGTCGACCAAAACGATATCGGGAGCACCTAGCTCCTCCAACGCTTTCAAGCCTTCAAGGCCATTCCCTGCTTCGGAAACTTCGAAGCCGAGCTGCTTCATGATGTCGCCGATGATCCGGCGAATAGCTCGAGAGTCGTCAATTACTAGAACTCGCATGGCCTATCCCTTGCTCTTGTGAAATTATCTGTACTGGCTCAAAGGTTGAGCCCACGTTATTGTTAGGTAATGAAATTTTACGTCGGCTTGGCTTCTGTCACCGATGCATGATCGGTAAGAGAAGGCAAGTCGAACAAGTCCCGCCGCGTAGGATCACGCGGCGGGACAATGTCAACTTTGCTGCTTAACTAGACGGATTGGAATCCGCTAGCGAAATTGTTTGAACCTGATACAGGACTGATCGAAGCGGCACTTCGCATTGCGCGATTGGTGCGAGTGTCAACTTCATCGCGTTGGTACTTGAACTGTCCTACCAATTGTTGCAATTCGGCAGCCATGCGGCTCAGTTCGCTAGCAGCTTGCTGAGTGTTTCCAGCTCCCTGTGTAGTGCTTTGAGCAGCAGTTGCAACAGCGGTGATGTTCTCGGCAATCTCGCTTGATCCCTTCGACGCTTCACCAACGTTACGACCCATCTCATTGGCCGTCGCAGTCTGTTCTTCAACAGCACTGGCGATGGTGTTGGAGATATCGTTGATCTGATTGATAACGTCGCTGATTTGACGGATCGCTTCGACAGCACCTTGAGTATCAGTTTGGATCGTTTCGATCTTCATGCTGATATCTTCAGTTGCCTTGGCGGTTTCTTTGGCAAGCTCTTTAACTTCGTTAGCAACCACAGCGAAACCTTTACCAGCTTCGCCGGCACGAGCCGCTTCGATGGTAGCGTTCAGTGCTAATAGGTTGGTTTGCTCAGCAATCGAAGTGATGACCTTCACAACTTTGCCGATTTCAGCCGAGCTCTCGCCCAGTTTAGCAACGGTCATATTGGTGTTGTTGGCAACCGAAACCGCTTGTTGCGATACGCGAGCTGCTTCCGAAGCATTCTTCGCAATTTCGCGGATCGCCGCATTCATTTCTTCCACGCCTGTTGCGACGGTCGAAACGTTTTGGCTCACTTGCTCGGACGCTGCGGACACAACATTTGCTTGCGACGAAGTTTCTTCTGCATTGGAGCTCATCTGAGTGCTCACTGCGGATAGTTCTTCGGATGCACCAGCCAAGGCAGTTGCGTTTTCAGCAATCGATTCTACGCTGCGGCGAAGGTTCGCAAAGAATCTTCCAAGGCCAGCACCCATTTGACCGATTGAATCGTCACCACTAACGGTGATGTCTTGCGTCAAGTCGCCACTGGCTGCGGCGCTAACTACTTCAAGAATTTGATTGACGCTCTCTTGCAAATGAATAGCGTTTGATTTTTGAAGGGTGATGTCCGATGCGTATTTGACAACCTTGAATGGCTTGCCATCTGGACCCAAGATTGGGTTGTACGAAGCTTGAATCCAGATCTTCTTACCGTTCTTTCCAAAACGTAGGTACTCTCCAGCGTTAAAGTTTCCACGAGCCAAGTTTGGCCAAAATTCGCGGTATTCGGCACTGGTACGGTAGGCATCATCGACAAACATGCTGTGATGACGACCTTTGATATCTGCTAATGAATAGCCAACGGTGCTCAGGAAGTTTTCGTTCGCATTCAAGATGGTTCCATCTAAAGAGAACTCAATGACTGCTTGAGAACGATTTACTGCAGCGATTTGACCAGCGTGATCTGACGCTAACAGTTTTGCTTCAGTAATATCGCTCGCGTACTTGACAACTTTGAACGGCTTGCCATCTGGACCTAAAATTGGGTTGTACGAAGCTTGAATCCAGACTTCTTTGTTGTTCTTGCCAAAACGTTGGAATTCACCGGAGAAGAATCGTCCTTCACGCAATCCTGCCCAAAACCCGCGATAGTCTTGACTTTCGCGATACTCTTTGGATGCAAACATGCTGTGGTGATTGCCTTTGATTTCGTCCAGCGTGTATCCAACGACACTGAGGAAATTTTCGTTGGCTGTCAAGATCTTCCCATCCAAGTCAAATTCAATCACGGCCTGGGAGCGACCAATAGCATTCAACTGGCCTCTGTAGTCCGCGTTGGTAACCTCTTGCGCTGCAATCCCGCGTCGTAGCCACGCAGAAAATACACCGATGGAAGCAAGCACAAGAAAGCCGACAGTGAAAAGCGTAATCGATCGTGCCCGGACAGTCGAAGATGCCAATTCTTGATCTTCTTTTTCAATCACTTTGTTTCGATCGACGACTTTTCCGATCGCGTCAAAATGCGATTCAAAACTCGACGAAAGGTCTTTCGACAACAAGCGGTCCACGAGTTCAATGTTAGAAGCGCGAACTGCTGGTAGATACTTTTCTTCGACTACTTCGAAAAACTTACGCGCTGACTTCTGTGAGTTAACCAATAGCTCGTCGCGAAGCACATTGTCTTGAATGGAGTTAGCCCAAACGTCAAGTCGCGTGTCGTATTCGCTCTTGAGTCGTTGAAAACGCTCTTCAAGTTGATCGATTTGCTCGGCGCTAGTTGCGTCCTTCATTTCCCTCGCAACCAAATAAGACTCAATGATGAAAGCTGGTGGCGGCAGAATATCGGCCATCAAGTCTTTATCGGCAGCGATTTTGTTGTAGTGCGGACCATCAATTTTGACTTGATTCAAAGTCGTAAATGCGATTAGTCCAAACAGCAGTAAACCGCAAGCAAACACGCCTGCTAGTAACGTCAGTTTGCCTTTCATTGAAAGATCGCGAAATTTTGACATAGTTGTCCTCGTAGCGGAAAGAAAAAGGGTGATCGGTTGAGTTTAAATAGGTGTTAGGCGGCAGCAGTAATGTTGACGGCCTGGGATGTGTTCAGTACCAAGAGTAGCTCATTTTCCAGCTTGTACGCTCCTTCGACTAGTTCGCGCGCCGCTCCCTGAAGCGTTTCTGGCGGTGTTTCAAAGTCGCTTTGCGTGACTTCGATAACATCACCAATCTGGTCCACCAGCAAGCTGACGGCACCTTCGTCGCTCCTTACAACGACATTCATCGGAAGCTTGCCTGACGCAAGGTCGGGCAAGCCCATTCGCTTGCGCATGTCGATCGCCGTGACGATTTGACCGCGAAGATTGATCAATCCACTAACGCATTTTGGCGTTAGGGGAACTCGAGTCATCTCCTGGTAGCGGATGACTTCTTGGACGCTCTGAGCGTCTACGCCGAACAGGTGATTGTCGAGGTAGAAGGTGCAGAGTTGTCTGGTTGCTGTATTTTTTTGCATGGCGGGGTTCTTTGTGGGTGGTGTGCGTTTATTCAAAAACTTGTGGCAGCGATTGACGAATAACGTTCGGTAGATCTAACAGTCCGGTGACGTGATTTTGGATCACTGCGGCGCCCAGCAGGCCGGCTCGTTGGGTTGGCTGAGTGGCCTCAATCGCCGTTTCGACGATGTCAACGATGCGGTCAACAACCAAACCAACACTGCGGTTGTTTTCGGTGTATACGACAACCTCTAGCAGGTGATCGTCAGCATTCTCAGTCGATCCATACACACCCATCGAATTTGCGAGGCGAATAAGCGGCAATATTTCGCCACGGTACTGCACGACCTCTTGTTGGTCGGCCGTCTCGATAATCGACTTTTCAATCTTCTCCAGCCTCGTGACTTGGGAAAGTGGAATGGCGTAACGATGCGAATCACCAATTCCCAACACGAGCAACGTCTGACTGTTGCTGATTCGCGTTTGTGTGCGATCCGTTGTGTCAGTAAGCGCTCGATCGCGATTCTGCGATATCACGTGAGCACGATGCGCCAATCCAAGAACATCCAAGATCAACGCAACTTTGCCGTCGCCCATGATGGTTGTACCGGAGTACACAGGTACGCCCTTGAGCTGCTTACTTAGCGGCTTCACTACGATTTCTTCAGTGTCATTGATCCGGTCAACGACCAGTCCAAACTGGCGATCGTCAGCTCTCAGGACAACGATATTTAACGAGTCGAGCAGGCTTGGGTCTTGCGATACTTCGATTTGAAGTTCTTTGCGAAGATAAACCAGCGGTAGCAGTCGTCCGCGTAAACGGTAAACTGGAGCTCCTTGGATCCACTCGATATTCGCAGTCGCTTGCTCGCCATCCAAGCGAACCAGTTCAAGAAGATTGACCTGAGGTATCGCATAACGATTGCCGTCATTGGTCACGATCAAGGCTGGAATAATTGCCAAGGTTAACGGAATCTTGATCTTGATGGTCGTTCCAAAGCCTGGCTTGGTCTGAAGATCAACTGTCCCGCCAATTTTTTCGATGTTTGTTTTTACAACATCCATACCAACGCCTCGACCGGAGACATTGGACACCTTCTCTGCCGTGGAAAAACCTGGCAAAAAGATCAAATTCCCGACATCACGATCGCTCAACTTCGTAACTTGGTCCTGCGAAATAAGACCACGCTCGACTGCCTTGGCGCGGATACGTTCTAAGTTTAGCCCCGCACCGTCATCGCAAATCTCGATATTGACTTGTCCGCCTTCATGATAGGCTCGCAAGGTCAAGCAACCTTCAGCAGGCTTGCCGTTCTTGACGCGCACATCAGCTTTTTCGATACCGTGATCCACAGTGTTGCGAACCAAGTGCGTCAACGGATCTTTGATCGCTTCAATAATGGTTTTATCGAGTTCGGTTTCTTTGCCTTCCATCTCGATGCGAACTTGTTTGTCGCAAATGACCGCAAGGTCTCGTACCAATCTCGGGAATTTGCCCCAGACGTTACCAATTGGTTGCATTCGAGTCTTCATGACCCCTTCTTGCAGTTCAGTCGTGATCAAATTCAATCGTTGACTGGTTGCTTGAAGTTCGCTATCAGCTTGACCGTTGGTGTACTGCAGGATTTGGTTGCGAGCTAGAACGAGTTCGCCAACACAAGTCATTAACTTGTCCAAGAGCGATACGTCAACGCGAATAGTGCTATCTGCAGCGCTTGACTCGCCACTGCTTGACTTATTCGAAGCATTGTCAGAATTCGGTGCACGTTCCGCACTTAAGCTTTTCTGCTCCAATACTTCGCTCGATTGAACCGCTGGCGCAATCTCCATGCGAGGTAGAGGAATTTGAGACGATTCGACAACCGCGGCTACGGGCGATGCATCTTCGATTGAAGCGGAATCTTGAGCTACCGTGTCTTCGGGTGGAGCAGCGGAAGTCTTGCTACTCTTGGCACGCGGCGATGACTTCGCTGGTTTTGCGTTTGACTTGCGGCGTGAAGTTTTCTTCTTGTCGCCTGCCTGCTCTGCAGTTCGAGCGTCTAAAAGTGCAGACAGCTTATTAACTAGAACGTCATGCTCGACGCTCCCCTCTTGGCCGCTCGACTCTATCTCGCTCAGGATGTTCCGCACCATATCGATCATTTCGAACAGCGATCCGCTAATCTGTTCGTCGAGTGCGATTTGACCGGCTCTCACGCTGCCGAGCAAATTCTCAGCGGAATGTGTTAGGTTTTCGAGCTTGACGAAGCCTAGAAAACCGCTTGTACCTTTGATCGTGTGAATGTTGCGAAAGACGCTATTCATAATATTCTCAGAAGAGTCAGACTTCTCGAGAACCATTAAGTCGCGTTCAAGCTGCTCCAGGTTGTCATAACATTCAACAAGGAATTCTCTTTTCGCATCGGGAGACAATCCGCCAGACGTTGAATCAACCGGTTCCGTTAATGGCAGACCTGCGGCTGGAATCGTTCCAACAGGCTCACCATTCAGAATCCGCTCAAGGGCTTGAACATGATCGCTAACGTCTTCGTCGTTGGACGAATCGATTTCATCTAACAGACTTTTGAGACGATCGGTCGCTTTTAACAGTGTGTTAACGACTTCGGAAGTCGGCTTAAGCTCTTTATTACGAAGCTTATTCAGCACTTCTTCTTCACGGTGCGCCAACGATTGAAGCACTTCTAAACCGAGAAAACCAGCAGCACCCTTGATCGAATGCACTGCGCGAAAAACCGTATTGACTAAAGCAACGTCCATGTCGTCGCCTTGAAATTCAAGCGTTAGCAGTTGATTTTCAACATCAGATAGGTGCTCTTGAGATTCGACTACGAATTCCTTGAGCAACTCGGCATCATCAAAACTCATCACGATAGCCCTGACTACTTAATTGACCTGTATCACCACAAGACTTGCTCGCAGACATCCTGCGCGAATCACAAATCAAGCGGCTGTCGACTAAACGCAGATGAGCAACAGCGTCACTGCCATTTCACTCAGTAGCGAATAGTCATGTCGAAATGTGCTTTAGACGACGTTGAATGGGTGCAAGGTGTGCGGCAACATCGGTAAAATCGACGGGGAAACTTAGTATGTGGTTAACGGTTGGGCAAGGAAGTACTACTACGTAAGTTGTAAGTTGCACACTCACTGCATGCCGTCGGTAACCCGAATAATGATTTTGTGTGTTATGACGACTACAACACTTGGCGTTTTTTGATGCGGGGCGTTTGCGATGGTTGCCATATTGTCTGCGAGCGATCCGCTACCTGGTTACCAGGCTCTGCCTGGTAACCGGTTGTACAGCAGGCTCTGCCTGCGCTTCTTCGAATCCAACGAACTCGCTGAAGAGAGGCAGAGCCTCCAAGGCAATGTGTTCCCAGGCGGAGCCTGGGAACAAGTTCGTTACTGGTTACCAGGCTCTGCCTGGTAACCGGCTGTACAGCAGGCTCTGCCTGCGCTTCTTCGAACTCAAAGAACTCGTGAAAGAGAGGCAGAGCCTCCAAGGCAGTGTGTTCCCAGGCGGAGCCTGGGAACAAGTTCGTAATGTAACTGCCCACTAGGCTCTGCCCGGTAACAAACGTTACAAAGCAAAATATCAAAAAAATTTAAAGCTCGGCTTTAACCAAATGCTAGTGTTCATATGTTCGACCGTTTTTGTTGACTTAGTTGTTGCTCGGCATGAGTCGTAAGAACGAAAGAACAATGGACTATTTTGCAAGCGAAGCCACCGATCTTTGGCCGTTAAATCAGGCCAAACATTTAGAAATTACACAGAGGGAATACTATGAAGGTTCTGTTAGTTGACGACTCAGGGATCATGCGCAAGATTGTATCCCGTGCCTTGCATAGCCTATGGATTCAAGAAGTCGTTGAAGCGGCTGATGGAATTGAAGCGTTGAAGGAGTTTGGCGACGGCAAAGGATTCGATCTGGTCCTGACCGACTGGAACATGCCGAACATGAATGGACTGGAGCTAGTTCAAGCGATCCGATCCGCTGGTCATACCCTTCCAATCATGATGATCACCACTGAAACTGAAAAGGCTCAGGTTATCAAAGCGATTCAAGCGGGTGTCAACGACTATTTGGTCAAGCCGTTCGATCAGGACATGCTGACTGCTAAACTTGAACGAGTCCTTCCTAACACACAGTCGGCTTAGTGTCGAACGTTTGCGAGTCATGTTCAGCACTGTAGCTGAACTACGTCGAGCGGCAATATTTGGGTCTCTCTCCAGCTTAAATGTTTCCCGGCGAAGAGAAAATCCTTACTGTAGTCCGCGAGCCTTAGCAAAGAGGTTGGGTTAAATGAGTTTATGCGTCGATTTCGAAACGTCAGTACTTGATGCGGTTGATGAGTCAGCTCGTGAAGTCTTTGACATGATGGCCAACGTTCCGCTGCTACCCAAAGTCGGTTGCAGCGAAAACGAAGCGTATGATTCCGAACACGCCAACACGCCTGCCATGACGGTCGTGCTTGGTTGGACCGGAGACCTGCAAGGTTCCATCAGTCTCAGCTTGAGCGAAGAAGCGGCAATCTTCTGGACGAATAGCCTCGTAAGCCCACCTTCAACCTCCGTTGACCAAAACGTAATCGACGCCGTCGGCGAGCTTGGCAACATGGTCGTCGGCGGAGCAAAGCGGCGAATGTCGGCCCATCAAATGTCGATGTCTCTGCCAAGCGTCTTCCGGACCGGCCAATGCAGTTTGGTATTTCCATCCCGTACAATACCGCTGCGTGCTTACTACGAATTTGCTGGCCATCACGTGACTGTGATTGTAGCGCTTAACAAATCGACCAAAAAACGATAGTTCACCCCGTAAGCCCGAACGGTCTGGAACCGTCAACGGCCAGCGGTCTTACTTCTAAAGTCTCTGCTAGATCGATATTACTGTCGCGTCAAAATTGCCTCTGCTTTACAATAGAGGTTTTGCGATAGTTTGCAGCCACAGGAAAGAAAACTTTACTGCGTCCGGCTGCAGTGCATTATCAACATCGATCTTGAAATCTTTTAGAGCCATGAATCTTTCGAACAATAGCTCAGCAATTCGGTTTTGTGGTGGGCTGCTCGCAATCGCTTGCCTGCTCGGCACCGGCTGTCGCCAGGAAAAAGACGACGCATCAAAACTGTCGCAAGCCGCCATGAAGCTAGATGTCGATGCGGACGGCGACGAGCTGGCGCCAGCGAATGGCCTTAGCGCTCCACCG
Source organism: Njordella aestuarii (assembly GCF_056494165.1). Lineage (NCBI taxonomy): Bacteria > Pseudomonadati > Planctomycetota > Planctomycetia > Pirellulales > Pirellulaceae > Njordella > Njordella aestuarii. Next base: position 2,000,484 of record NZ_CM151397.1, on the reverse strand, counting down.
CCCGCCAACAGGCCAGCGGTTGTAAAAGAGTCAATCTCGGACACGACTCCCAGCACTCCCGTTCCAACAGCCGCTTCCAGTCAGCCACCAGTCGAGATTCGTTCTCCGGCACAAGGCAGCTTGACAGACAAAGGCATCGACGAATCCGTTGTTGAATCGGTTAACACAGAAGAAATTGTATCTTACCGAGGCCTGACTTACCCAGCCGCGTCGCAAGTCAGTTCGATCGAACCACAGCAATGGATCACGTATCTTGCAAAGGTCGACAAAGGCCTGCAAGCTCTCTTATTGGATCAACAAGTCAATGCGATTGAACGCAGTGAATTTCTTAACGAAGCGAAGCGACTGAGCGAGCTAAAGCTACAAGCGTCCGAACAGCTGATCGATTCTGCGGAAACGAACTTTCAGCGCGAATTAGGTGTTCTTGGCAAAATGGAATCGCTTTCTCAATTGTCGGGGCTGGGTGATCGCACTCGAGCATACGAACTGCAAGAATTTGCGAAAATGAATTCTAACTTCGACTCGCCCGAAGTTGCTCGCCAAGCGGCTCTGGTGCAGCTCGGTTTTGCTCTCAACGATCTAAACAATGGCGGAGGCGATCCACAAGAAATCGAGAATGGCATCGACACTGTCCTCGCCGACAAAACCAAACTGCGGCTGCCTGATTTTAAGATGCTGCAACAAGCGATCGCTGTGCTCGGCCGCCGTGATATGCTTGAGCTTGCAGACCGCGTTAAGCAAAAAACGATCACTGCCTTTCAAGATCATTCCGATTTGGGTATCGCCCAAGCAGTCTGGCAGATGAAGGCGGCTGAGACACCGGAACTTCAAGATGTTCGAGCAGTGCTGCTGCTTGAATCGCCGCCCATGTCCCAAGTCTCCAATGCAATTGATGCATTTCTGACCGCTTTGCCCAGCGAGTGGTCACTGAAGGCTTTGGTTGATGAAATTCCTAACTTGGAGTACGAAGGCAAGTTCGAAACTGCCGGCGTTGTCGCGGCCGCGGTCAGTGAAAGACTGGACAGATTTCAAACGGCCGAGTTGTTGCAACAAGCCAATGCAGCAATAGATGCTTTCAAACAACGTACCGCTCTGATCGGGCAAACGCTGGCACTTTCCGAACTGGTCGATGCAAACGGCAAGAGCTTTTCGCTACAAGACTATCGCGGCAAAGTTGTGCTACTCGACTTCTGGGCCAGTTGGTGCGCTACCTGCCGAGCGGAATTTCCTGAACTTATCAAACTGCACGACCAGTTTCAGCCTCAAGGCTTTGAGATCGTTGGCGTAAATGTCGATGAAAGCGAGCGGAACATGACTATGTTAACCGAGACACTGCAGCTCCCTTGGACAAATGTCCGCAGTTCCAATCCAGCAACACCTGGGATGAATTCATTGGCTGCACAGCAAGTAGGGTTGCGTGCCACGCCGCTCACAATTCTACTGGATCAGCAAGGCAAAGTTGTAGCAACCAACGTTCATGGGCAACAACTTGCAAAGATGGTTTCGCAACTTTTGGGGCAAGAAAACTAGTTCGCTATGTCAGTGGCCAATCAACCGAATATTGAATCGATCGAGCTTGAGGGCTTGTGCGAGAAAATCGCAACAGCAGCAAAGATCGCTTCGAAGAAACTCCCACTCGTCAGCTCGGAAGCCAAAACCGACTATCTTACCCATGTCGCCGGCGAACTCATGAAGTCGAGCGAGCGAATCATCCTGGCTAACCAGCGGGACTTGGATAACGCTCAACTGTATGGTCTGACCAACGCAGAGATCGATCGACTGCGACTCGATGAGAAACGGGTTGCCGAGATTGCAACCGCATTGCTCCAAGTTGCACATCTGCCTGATCCGATCGGAGAAACAATCGAAACATTCCAGCGACCCATCGGCATTACAATCAGTAAGGTCCGAGTCCCGCTTGGTGTTGTGTTCTTTATCTACGAATCGCGTCCGAACGTCACGGCAGACGCCGCCGCAATCTGCCTCAAGAGCGGTAACGCAGTGATCCTGCGCGGTGGCAAAGAAGCGCTCTACAGCAGCCGTGAAATCGTTTCCATCATGCAAGAACATTTGGAAGCGTTTGGTTTACCCGCCGAAGCAATCCAGCTCGTACCGGTTACCAGTCGCGAAGCCGTCGGAAAGTTCCTCGCGATGAGCGATCGCATAGACGTCGCCATCCCTCGCGGAGGCAAAGGACTGATTGAACGGGTTATGTCGGAAGCGAAGATGCCCGTGATCAAACATTACGACGGCGTCTGCCACGTTTATGTCGACGCCTCCGCAGATCTCAAAATGGCACTCAATATTATCGAGAACTCGAAATGCCAGAGGATGGGCGTCTGCAACGCTATGGAATCGCTCTTGGTTCACGAAGACGTCGCTGCCGAACTGCTGCCACAGCTTCGAACACGGCTTGAGAAATACAAAATTGCGTATCGCTCGGACGAAGCTGCCCGCAAACTGATAGCCGAGGCAAGCTTGGCAACTGAGGCAGATTGGGGAACGGAGTATTTGGGGCCTACGATGTCGCTCAAGATCGTGGCAGACATTGATGAAGCGATGGAGCGAATTGAAAAATATGGCTCACATCACAGCGATTGTATTGTCAGCAACAACTACCAGAACATTGAAAGATTCGTGGCGACAATCGATTCCGCCGCGGTCATGGTGAACGCTTCAACTCGTTTCAACGATGGCGGTCAGTTCGGTTTCGGAGCTGAGATAGGCATCAGCACCGACAAGTTTCACGCGCGGGGGCCATGCGGGCTGCGTGAACTTACCAGCTACAAATATATTGTCCGCGGCGACGGTCAGATTCGCGAATAAATTTCTGTTGGAATGTTGATATTCTCATTTTGTCAAAAAATTCCGGATTTCGTTGAAGTTTCAATCTGGCAGACAATTCATTTGATCTGCTATCTCTCCCACTAGATCTTGCTCACGGAGCGGATCGTCCGTCTCTGGATCGGTATAAACTTAGGAGAGTAGCTGAATGAGTATACGTCTTACATTGGCAGCATTACTTTGCGCGGTAGGCGTTCACGCCAGTCTTCCAGCAACCGCAACGGCTCAGGTGCCAGCGGCACTCAAGTTCTTGAAGGCCGGTACAGCGCAGACGGGCGGTCAGAACCTTGAACTAAAGGCTGAACATGGCCCGTGGTTGATCTACGCTGCTTCCCTGGAAGGCCCTGATTCGAAGATGCGAGCAGTTAAGCTTGCTGCGGAATTGCGTGAGGATCATGGTCTGGCTGCCTACATCATGCCAAAGACTTTCGATTTCTCGGGTGTTGTCACTGGCTCAGGTTTTGATAAACGAGGCGGTGAGAAAAGGATGAAGCTGATTGACAATCGCGTAATCGAATGTTATACAGTTTTGGTTGGCGACTATTCGACGGTTGACGGCAGCGATGCTCGAGCGGCACTCAAGAAGATTAGAACGATCAAGCCTAACACGTCGCTAGTAGAAGAGAATGAGCTTGACAATGCTGATGCAACGCCTGGCGAAAAAGTCGTTGATTATCGCAGCAAAATGAATGATGGTACTGCTCAGCAGGATGATAAGACGGCGGGACCGCTCGCTTATGCATTTTTCACTCGCAATCCACTGCTTCCAGAAGAGTTTTACAACGCTCCGGAACTTGAAGACTTTGTCGTCAAGCTTAACAAGAACGCCGAGCATTCGATTCTCAAATGCAAAGGCCGATACACAGTCCGCGTTGCTCACTTTAATGGCGATCGCAAGACGATGCTCGGGTCTCAGACACTTAGCGAATCCGAATACAATAAGGTAAGCGGCGGAGCACTTGAGCTAGCAGCTACTCAAGCGAACCTGTTGACGAAGCTCTTGCGTAAAGCGGGCTATGATGCTTACGAATACCACGACCGCACATCCAGCAGCGTCTGCGTCGGTAGTTTCGACAGCCTGGGCGCAGTCGATCCGAGTGGTGACTTTGTTTACTCCGCAGAGATTCGACTTATTGTGCAAGACTTTGGTGGCGCGAAAGACTACCGACCAAGCCAGTATGGGCCACTGCCTGTTGTGAAGACTTTGCTCGATGTCGTCAGCTATAAGAAATACCCAGAACTAACAGTTGGTACTGAGGCAGAGAAAATGGCGAAAGTCAAAGAGTATTCGATTCCCTTCGACACTGCTCCTAAGCCAATTTACGTTCCAAAGCCAGCAGCTAACAAGATTTATAGCAAAGCTTTGTTAGGCCAACGATAGTTGTCCGATCGCATCGTCCAAGCGCATCGTAGCTGGCTTCGCCTAGAAGCCAGTGGCACATTGGTAAGCTTTGCCGTTTCGCCACGAGCACTGCTGGACAAGCCAGCAGTGGCACCCTGTTCAGGAAACGGCCAAGGTCCTTTTCAGAAACCGCACTTAACTTCACCCGCGTTCTGGCGAACGCAGCTACGGGAAGAAGAACAAACGCATCTCGAATGCGCATCTTTCAGGCGCATCGTAGCTGGCTTCGCCTAGAAGCCGGTGGTGTGTTGGGAAGGTTTGCTGTTACGCCACGAGCACTGCTGGACAAGCCAGCAGTGGCACCCGTTTCAGGAAACGGCCAAGGTCCTTTTCAGAAACCGCACCTAACTTCACCCGCGTTCAGCCGATCTAGCTGTCTTCGTGAGCTGAACCTTCAACGGGCTCAAGTTGTAACAGTCGCAGAAGGGCAGCTCGCAGCTCACGGACCTTTAATGGCATCGCAATAATCTCGCGGTGCGGCCCCTTCTTCGCTTGAGCTATAATGTGTTGCTGTCGTTCATCGGCTAGCAATAACATGGGCATGTCTTTCGTATGATTCAGCTCGCCCAAGTGATTGTAAAAATCAACCGCATCATTCCCCAAGTTAATTGCGCTAACCAAAACACAATCCGCTGGCAGTTCGTCACCGTCGCTGAAACGCGACATCGCACGCTGTGGGTCACCAAAGACAAGCACACGGTATCCACGCGATTTGAGCTTCTCACGCAACAAGTTTTGCATCTCGACTCGCGTTTCGACAATCATGATCGTCTTGCCGTCTCCTTCGCGAACAGCTTCCATCTCCGCCGCTGTAGCAGCCTGAAGTTGTTCGACACTCGCCTCGCCGCCAGCCTCGATCAATTCCATTGCCTTTTCTACGTCACGCAACATGGCTGCCGGAGTTTGGTAGCGTTTCTCCGGATCAAACTCGAGCGCTTTCGAGGTGATCATCATTACCGACTGTGGCAGGTCGGGCACAACGGATCCGATGGGAGGGATTTCGCGAAGTCGGCTAACATTCAATCGCGCCATTCGATCTCGAGTTTCGGTCAGAGGAGCAATGCCTGACAAAATGTTGTACATGATCGCTCCGACGAAGAAGAGATCGCTGCGAGGATCTCCCTTCTTGACGCCTGTACCTCGTTCGAGCGCGGCGTAGTCAATCGCCCGCGCACTGGGGCAGTCGGCGATCGCTTCGTTGCTGGACGTATCGGCCATGGCAGCAAGTCCAAAGTCCACCAGCTTGCAACGACCCGTAAAGTTCACTAGCACGTTGGAGAGCTTCAAATCGCGGTGCGTCACACCCTGTGACAGTGCAAAGTCAAGGCCCATGCAAATATCACGCATGACCTTCAAGCCCTCCAGCGGTTCAAACTTGCCGCGGATCTTCAAGATCTGCCGTAGTGTTTCTCCTTCAACAAACTCCATAACAAGATATGGGGTACGAGGATCATTCTCGATTTCAAAAATGGAGACAATATTGGGATGCCGTAACTTTAGGCCCATGCGGCCTTCTCGCAAAAACTGCTCGATTTGCTTAATCTCGTTGCGATGCCGACGCCGCAACACTTTGACGGCCACAACGCGACCAGTTTTGATGTTTACCGCACGAAACACTCGAGCAAACGTACCAGCCCCAATAAGATAAAGAACTTTGTACGGACCGTAAAAGTAACCAAGACGCTCACCGGTCAAAGCACGGTCGAGCTGAAAGTTGGTCACGAGCTCTTTGCGGAGGACTAACGACTTGAATTCCTCAAGTTCGTCGTCGACATTGCGTCGCATCTCTGACCAAGCTTGTTCGATACGTTGCTGCTCGACCAAGTTCAAGTCGACAAGTCGCTGGGCTAAGCTTTGGGCAGTAAATTCCATCGGTCTCGAAGAGGGCTGGAGTCACGGTGGCAAACTGGGATTGTTGCAAAAAAACTTCAACAAACTGCCATACTCAAGTGTATTGTATCGCGGTCAAAATGACCGAAATGACTATACTATCTTATTCAAAACTTTTCGAATTTGCACCCGAAAGTTGCCGGTTGGTGCAGGTCGTCCTTCTAATTCAGGCGTTTTCGGGCCGCTAACGAAAAAGCCGACCAAGCCGTGGAGGTTCAATCCAGCTTGGTCGGCTCAAATTAATGTCTCGCTATACTTCGCAGAAAGAGTGGCGACTCGACCTGGAAAGCTTGTGGCGAACATCGAACAAACACCATTTTAATTACGTCCTGCAATTTCCAAATAGTCGAGTCTCTCCGAAACCCGATCCAGCATCCACGGAAGACGCTGCTGCGTGAGATCCGCTGCCTCTGATTAGAACATGTCGTCTTCGCTAGGCGGATTGTTGTCGTCTTCAAAGTTGAAGGTTTTCAGTTGGTCGCGATACGAATCACGTTCACGGCGGGTCGCTTCCAAGTCGAACACGAGATACTTCATATCCAACCGCAGTTGGCCAAGAGCCTCTTGGACAAGCTGCAGGATTTTGCGACGGCGATTAGTGCTGTCCACAACGCGTTGGAACGATGGCAGCAAAGTGACTCGTTGTGCTGCAGGAAGTGCATCAATTGCCTTTTGGAGATCCGCCAATTCGACTGGTGTTTCGTTTGCGAAGGCTTCGTTGGTCTTTGCTGCGGCGCTCATAGGTTCTTCTCCAGTAGACGTTTTCGATGCTTGGTGGTGATGAGCTTTTTCATCAACTTAGATAGCACTAGTCTAAATGCATCTGCAGTGCCAATGCTCGGTGGCACAGCTAACAATCGTACCTAAGTAGCGTAAAGTCAAGCAGTTAGAGTTCTCAACGCAATCGCTACAGATTTTCTGGCCGTTTCATCTTGTTGAAAAAACGCAACGTGATCGCTGTTGATCCAAGTGCGTAACTTCTGTTATTTAAGGACGTTGCGTCTCAAAAAGCGGCGTTTTAGTCAATGATGCAACAACGCCTCATCGAACTTAAAAAAAAGACTCCAATTTCCGTTTAAGCCGATTGGACTCGTTTTGCCGGCTTGCGAGACACTTCGACAATTCGCATTTCCCTCCCTGACACTCTGAAATCTGGTTCTCAGCTCAAAAAATTCGCTTCAAGAATTCCTTTAAGGCATATTCTGGCATGTCGTCACGGCTTACCTCAGCATCAAATGTTGCCAAAATGCAACACGAGAGTTGGCGTGTCACATTCGCCGGACGACTGTTCTGCTTTTGCATCACGTTTGTGATCTTCGGTATATCCAATTCGGCTTTCGGTCAGGTTCGGGACGGATTCGAAAACGGAACTCCGCGGCTGCAGCTTTGGCAAACAGACGCTGACGCCGAGATAACGAGCCAGGAAATGACAACCGTGATGCCCTACACCGGTATTTCCAGTGAGGCAGTCGAAGTCAACTCGGGCAGTGGCAGTTACATTCGCTTGATCTATCCGATCCAACCCGCTGCTTTGATCCCGGAGCTTTCCAGCGACGCATACCTGCGAGCGGCCTCCAGCGGGCTTCGTATCGGCTTCCGAATCATCCTTCCCCGCTCCGTTCATCCAGCAACCGGGCAAGCGGCAACGCTCGTCGTACTAGGGGAAGCGAACGAGGGGCGAGGGCGCTGGTCGCGAATCCAGATTACGAACATCCTATCCGAGTACGAAAAACAGTTGCGTGTTCTTAGCAGCAACCTCGGCTATCGCCCGGATGCATCCAATGCCTATGTCGACGCGGTTGTCTTTGACGTCTACAACGGCCCGGGCTCAACCCGCTTCCAAATCGACGACCTTGCAGTCGACAATATTGTCAGCCCTGCCGTTAATGTCGACACTGATATTTCCGGCAGCCCGACTTTAATTGTCGATGCAGCACCTTCGGAACTGGACCTGCAAACTCAACTGTATCGAATGCAGAGATCGCTGCCGCGTTGGATTCAATATCGCGGTGAAGGCCCCGAGTGGCTTTCGACTTTGGGCTTCAATGGTATTCTCGTCGATGATGAATACTCGCCCGATCTCCTTGAGCTCGCTTCCAACGCGAGGTTAACGACTATCGTGCCGCCTCCCTCGAACCCGGTTCTCGCGCAAGACCTGTTGAAAGAACGCTCGATCGTAAGCTGGTATCTTTCGGCCGCATCGGATTTCTCCGATCTCGAACGTGTAAAGAAACTATCGGTTGATTCGAGCCGATTGCCCTCCCAGCTCAATCGGCCTCGGTTTGTCGAAGCCATGGAATCGCATGCAATCTACAGCCGCATGGCCGAAGTAGTTGCACTGCCCATTCCACTTCCTACAACGATCAACTCCCGCGATGAAGCGGACCGGATACTCTCAAGCCAACTGGCACAGGTGACCGGTCGATCGTTGCCCATCGCGTCATTGGTACATGAAGCTCCAAGTTCGTGGCTTGTTCAATCAGCGGTTGCTCGCCACGTAATCGGGCGAATGACCAACAATTATGCCGCCGCCAACGCCAGCACAGACCTGCTCCAAGCGAGACTGAGCGTCGTCCGCGCAGTCAGCGTGGGCATGAAAGGCGTACTTTATCGCTCAACCACGCCGCTTGATACCGGTCGCGAACAAGAACTCGCTCGAGCTCGCTCCATGCAAGCTATCAACGCAGAACTGGAGATGATTTTGCCGTGGATTGAGAGCGGTCAATCTCCGCAACCCATCAGTAATCTTAGCAACGGATTGTACAAGGGCACATCAATTTCCACCGATCGTTCGTCCTTGATCATTCTCTCAACCAACGGTCCATACGATCAAATAGCCGCCGTCAGTCCTCAGGATACTTCCGTTTCATTCATTCTCCCTAGAAAAAACACGAGTGAGCGAGCTTACCGCATTTCGCACGGTGCAATTGAATCTTTGCCTCTCTCCCCGCGCCCCGAAGGCTGGGGAATTCAAATGCGCGAGCCATCGGTCGTAGAATATATCGTCGTCGCCAGCGACGGATCTGTCGTGCAGTATCTGCAAGCGGCAGCAGCGCGGTACGCAAGCCAAGTCGTGGACAATCGTCTGGAAACGGCGTCGCAACAGCTAGTTCTGGCTCAGCGTGTCTTCCACAACGAAGGCATAAACCCGAGCGACCCACGCTGGCTTTCACTACAACGCGCTGAAGCAGCCATGCGGGCCGCAGCAACCTACCAGTCACGTGGCAACATCGCAGGTGCCATTCAGCAAACGGAGCTAGCACTGAACCTAAGCATTGCTGAAGTAAGAAGTAGCTGGCTACGTGCCTTGGCCGAGTTCGACGACCCACGTTCGACGGTGTTCCTCTGCAGCGCACTCAGCCTGCCGGAACACTGGCAGATCAACAGCCTAACACAGGGACGGAGTTGGGAACAACACGCTATGCCGGTCGGCACCATGGCCGATTTGCCGACCATGGTCGCTGCGGGTTGGACCCATGACGTTCGACACACCGAACGCGTAAAACACAAATTTGAAATTGTCGAAGGAGCGGGAGAAGATGCGAGCGCCGCCCTGGTCGTTTCCGCGCACAGCATTGGTGGCGAAATCCTTCCCGGAGGTTTTGCCGGCTCGACCATGCTCGTCCGCAGCCCAGAGGTCAGTGTGCCGGATGGTCGGCTAGCCAGAATAGCTGGCCGGGTAAAAATTGATCGAGCCAGCAATGAACCATTGGCCGGAGTGCTCTTCTACGATTCAGGCTCAGTCGGCGGTTCCGCCTTAGGGCAACCGATTTCCGCTTCGCCAGCCAACATCGGAAAATGGCAATCCTTTGAACTTTATCGATTGGTCGTTCCAGGTCGACCGCTGCAGCTTTACATAGAAATTCGCGGAGATGTGGCCGCTACGATCGACAATATTACAATTGATTCAATTGTCGTGTCACCGACTTCAAACTACGAGACGATGCCGGTCAGCCAGCGTCCATGACGAACGGTTCGAGTCTAAGCGGATTGTTGCCGCTTGAGGTACTCGAGGTAGTCGCCCACGTTTGCAAAGACCGAGCCGTCGAAATCGACGCTCTCGTATCCAATTGGAGGTGCGAGCGAGTAGATCTGTTGCGTCGACGCAGCAACACCAGCAGACGTTGGTAGATCCGCTGCGACAGGCGTTACTTGCAGCTTTAACAACCCTTTGCTCTCGGGATTCGCTGCCAATTCTCCTTCACCTCCAGAGCCCGGACCGCCACCGCTGCCCGATCCCGAACTGCTACCGATGCCTTTGCGATGATTGCGATTGATATAGTTGATAATCACCAAAATATCCAAAGGCGTTAGACTCCGATCGCCGTTCGTATCGACGAACTGATAACTTCCCGCTGGCGGTGGTCCGTGCAGGCGACCAATACCTTTGGAGTTCAACGCGTTGATAACCGCCAGTGCATCCAGCGTGTCAATGCGGCCATCGTCGTTGACATCCAACGGCTGAGACTGGTTTTGGAAAGGCGGAGGAGCTTGCAGCACGTCAATTGAGAGCGCGGTTTCAATCGAATCGCCACCTTGAACCGACGTCGCAGTCAATTGGATATCCAATCGATTTCCTTCGTGCGTATCTAAATAAGCACCACTTTGCAGACGCAGGTTATTTGCAGCGTCTATCGTAAACCTTGGGTCGGATACCTCCCACTCGAATTGCTCGTTCGCGTCTTCATCGATCACACGCAAACTCCCAAAGCGATGGCCTCGCCTAAACTCTTCGACTTGCAAGCTGCCCGTAAATTGCACAGCTGTCGAGGGGTCGTTCTGGTCGCTAACAACCAACTCGTGCGAAACCGTTAGTTCGCGAGCGTTGTTGGGTTCGCCTTCAAGCGTCACATGGACTGTGTATCGATTTCGGGCCTCAAAATTAAAGGCGTAGTTGGGCAGCAACCGAATTTCGCCTTCGTTTTCGCCCAGTTCAATGAACGTCAAGATCTCACTGGGTGACAGTTGAAAAACAGGCGTGCCTCCGTCGATGTCATCGATGCGGTAGGTCCCGACCAACGCACCTGGCTCGTTTTCAGGAACTGCCGCAACGAAGTTTACGTGCAACGCTGTTGGTCGATCATCGACTCCCGCGACATGCAGTTCCACAGTCAGCGGTTCCGACCAATCCTGGCCGTCATACGCATGAATCACAATTAAATCGGTGCCAAAAAAATCAGCCTGCGGAATATAGGTCCCGCCAGCATTCGTCGACCACGATAATTCGCCGGAGGAAGGGGGTTGGGTCAGGAAGTAGAAAACTTGATCGTCATCCGAACCCACCGCAAAACTGCGCAGCGTGGCCACACTTACATCAATCGTAGCGTCTTCTATGCCATGCAACGCGACGAGTTCGCTTTGCCAAAGTGGAGCTACATTATCGGGTCGCGCTGTAACCGCCAATTCGAGCTCGAGCAGTTCGTCGTGATCAGAAAACTCGACTTCGAGATTTGCACCGCTCTGGCCCAAGACAGAAAACTGAAGTTGTCCTAGCGGAAGGTCTGTAAATGAAGCGACGCCACCCTCGCCGGAAATAGCGAACGGCTCTTGATCGCCAAACTCACCGTCATTGTTAAAGTCAGCGAAAACCACACGATTGACGGCGACCACATCGTCCGTGCTCTCGAACGATGCCGAGCCATTTACATCTTCAAAAATGAGAATGTTCAGCCCAGCGAGCAGACGGCGATCTTCCAGACTGTCTATACGTAACGGCCGCAGACGTCGACGTCGCTTTCGATTCGATGTTCCAGAAAGATAACGTTTCGCCATTCGACGATTCAACCAATACAAATGACGGGAGAGGAAACGTAATGAATTCGCGTCGGATACCAAATTTGGTCAAACAAAGCTGAGGCAACTGGCGCGGATGGCAAATAATTGTGCTGCCGATCTGAAAGTCCAAATGCTCCAGACCGCTCAGAATCGGGCAACAAGGTTCTAGCTTAAGCCAAATCATATCGCTCGGGTACTCAATATAACAGACAATTGACTCGAATTTTTGCCAGCGATCAGTATTTTTGGGATCCGCGTTCAGCACTTTTTTCAGCGAAAGTTTCCCCTGTGAGACGAGTTTCCATAGTTCGATTGCGATTTGCAGGGCTGATAGCTCTTTTGCAATCTGACATTGAAGCTAAAAATAGCACTGTGAAAGTTTGCTCCTGTTCGTTGGTCAAAGACTCCACGTTCGGTGCAACTGCAAAAACTGCTGAGACAGTTAGTTTGAAATACCTCCTTCGTTGGTAGAAGAACCGTCTGCCTGGGTTACAAGTATCGGAATGGATATCATCCTCTGTGACTGAAAGCCAGAATTCAAACGCTCGCGAAGATGATCTCGTGCATGTCCTGGGCTACATGCATTTTTCTTCAGGCCGTACAGATCCTAAAATGCTCGCAGCCATGAACCGCTTGTACGGTATGGCATTAAAGTCCGGCTCGAGCACCAATCGCCCTTTCGCGGGAATGCCCGCTTGGCTGACGATACAGCAATGGTTGCAGGATCGGCTGACGCTCCTGGGCGAAACTCAGCCTGCCTTTTTGGAAAACGACCAAGCCTCCAACGTGCTGGAATTGGTTTGGATGGACCTCCTGCCAAGCTTTCTCGATTTTCACCGAGACTTACTCTTCCACCAAGAGCCTGAAGGTCTCTTCAACGGCCTGTTTCTGGGAAAGGCCATCGAGACGATCCTCGCAATTGGCGGTCCGTGGGATGAACGCGGCCGAATTATCCCCGAAGCCATTCGTCGGCTCAATTCCTACGTCGGCTACCGCCCCGTCGCTGTTCTCGAGACCGGACAACTTGAGCCTTATCAAAATGAATGGGTCTGCCCGATTCCGTTGCAGATTCGGGGCGTCGGAGTAGCCGAGGGCCCTTACGAAGCGATCGTGGCTCGCACGTTGAGCGTGATCGAAAAAACAGATCCGGATATTCTTCGAGCCGCCGGTTTCGAATATGAAATGCTCGACGAGCTCGCCTTTGATCCCCGAGCGTATGATTTTGATCATCCGATCAACAAGCGTCCAAACTACCAATTCGGCACCTGGGATTTCCGTTCAGCCGACGAGCACGGATATTATCGCCGCTTTGTAATTCAGCAAGTAACGCTCGATGCACTCCTTGCCCGAGTGGACTCGGAGAAAGACATTCCACGCGAAGAACTTCTCGACGAAGCGGCTACAGTGTTAGCCGGTACAATCTTGATGGCGTCAGGACTGACAAGCTGGGGCCCAGCCGCTTATGATTCCACCGTGACGCTCGTTTCGCTGCTCGCTCCAATCGCCAGTTATCGCGATCGATTTTACTCAGACCAGCTTTCTAAGCTGGACGGCCCGCATGCAACGCGGCTAAAAGCAGAAGAGGCACGCAGGCGGCAACCTTATGGCGGAGCCCGTCAGCACCTGAATTCCTACATGGCTCGCTCTCGTGCATGCCAGCTAGAGCACGTTCAACTCGCTCGACTGTTCGCCAGAATGGGCAGCGCAGATAGTGCCCGCACGGAAACGGACTTCGTCCCAGTTCCATCCGCTCGTTTGGCTTGCCGCATCGACTGCCTGCTAATGAATGGCAAACAGTTGTTACGTGAAGGCAACATGACAGCCGCAGTCAAGCTGCCGGAAGACATAATCGACTTGCTGCATCGCGCCATTGAATGCGGGGCGTTCGTTGACCCGTGGAATGTCCTTGGGTTTGGAGGAAACTTCCCTTATTTCCCAAGCTCCGAAGCGGCATGCGACGATCATCGAATTCGCGAGCTTAACGAATTGCTCGAGCGTATCTCCGCGTTTTTCTCGCGACTGTGGCGAGAGGCGTCGGCTGCGGACAACCAAGAAGTCGCAGAAAAAATCCGCCTCAGCTTCCTTGACCTAGCCAATTGGTGGCATCAATTTGCTACGCACGAATTGTCGGATGTCAACGGCATCAATTTGCTCGACAGCTACCAAAGCGCTGAACTGGTCGCTCGGGCCCTTCGCTTGTGGCACGCCGGCGGCGCCTCCGCTGGCGACGTCCGCTTTTGGGCTGAACACGCCGAACTGTTCGATTCGCCTCGAGCGTATTCGCTTGTCATAGAAGCGCTGCTGGAACGACACGACTACGTCGCTTCCCTAGCCTTGCTGGTCCATTGGCTGGGTGAAGCCAAAAAGACCGGCCTGCGTAGCGGCGAGACTGAATTCGCAGACTTGGCTCAGCACTGGTTCTACCAGATGAATCGGCATTTTTCGAACCAAGTGCCACTTGAGCCCAAACGATTGGGACCGATCGAAGACGACATCGAGTCGGCAGATAGCGATGACGATGAACAAGTCACACAGTCTACCACTAAACAACAGCCAAACCCTGTTGTCGTCGAAGCGCAACTGCAATGCTGGGTGCTGACCAAACGATTTTTTGATTTTGTTGAAGCGAACGCTGAAGAACTTTGGCAGGCTCCAACCTTTCAGCTCGACAATCTGAAAAAGCCTTCTGGCGAAAATCCCGAAGCATCGATCACCAATGAAGACAAAAACAATTGGATGGATCCGAGCGACGACACACCAAGCGGACTAGATACTTTCGAGGCGGCTTACGAAGGCGTTGTTTTCGAAGACAGTACCGACGATGGCGTAGATGGACCAGTTTTTGAAGAGGAAAGCGATTCGCAAGATGAACTGATAGCGGAATCGCGACGCTTGGGCGAGCATCTCGGCTTTCTGGTAGCCATCGCTAAGATGCTGAAGCACGCGGCACTTCAAACTTGCCTAGACCGTCGCAACGTCGGTGATGACAAAGCACAGGTTGACGGGCGAATTGAATCGTTCAAACAATGGTGCATTCAAGCGGGCCAGCATCTGCGCGGATCTTTGGAATTGCTAGAGCAAATCAAACGCTGCCACTTGGCTCGCGGCGGTGCCGACCAAGATTCGATGTCGCGTTACGATCGCAAACGCCTGATCAAAGAATCGTTGTTGGAACGCACAATTCAGGCTTCTGTTGAGATCGCCGATTCGCGCCGCATGCTGCTCGCCGCAATTTTTGCAATCAATTCCAATCGAGTTGACGCGCAAGATGTCTCGATCGAAGACCTCAGCGGGAACGACTTAGATATCGTTGAGCTCTTCTCAAGCTTGCTTGCGGGCAATCGAGCCGCCGTCGACGATCGCTTCAGCACCTTTCTAACCGCGCTCCGACAAGAGAAATTGCTGTACGTTCCCATGGCCCGCGGCGGCGAACCGATAGAAATTTTCCATGTGCGTCTGCGACGACGATCGTTATCGCATCTGCTAATGTGGCTTCCACGCCAAGGTTTCTTCTTGGCGGCATGTCGCCTGATCGAAACCGCTCGGAACATGGAGCACCACAATCCTGTCGGTCCTGGGGCCGTAACCGAATTTGATGAACTGTTCCAAATTGCGTTCATTTCTATGGCACGTGGCGTCGTTAGAAACGCTTACAGTTTCCGACCTAACAACGGCGTGCTTCCCGAGATGGAACTGGAGCATATCGTCGAAAATTCGATCATCGAGCCAGCGATACCGCGTCTATTAGGCTTGATTGAACGCCTTACGGAAGTCCTCCTGCACAGTTGGTTGATGCACTCGCGAACATTGCGGCTTAGCGTACTTGAATTAATCGATTCGGCGACGGCTTGGTCAGAGTTGACGGACTTTGTAAAAACGTACGGGCGAGGAATTTTTACGCAAGGATTTTTGAAGTTAGCGAACGTTCGAGCGATCTTACATCAGGGAGCCGAACCATGGTTGCGACAAGCACTTGAATCGAATGAGACATCGCCTATCAGCCCAATCCTAGACGCAATTCACGACGGTAAGCTTACCATCGAGAACGCGACGAAATGGATCTCGTTGATTCTGGAATCGATCCTCGACCACTACGCCGAATACCGCGACTACAACAGCACGACCACTCAGTCTGATCGTGGCGAGATGATTTATATGCTGTTGGATTTCTTGCGATTGCGGGTCCGGTATGACCGCGTATCGTGGAATTTGCGGCCAGTTTTCTTGGCTCACGAAGTCCTGGTGCGCCATGGCTGTCAACAGACTGCGCAGCAGTGGCGTCGCGCGTTGGCTGAGCGAGTTAGCCGGGAAGCGAATCAGTATCAATCCGAATTAACGCGGTTGCAAGAATTGTATGCCATGCAAATGCCAACGGTGGCAGACCGTTTGGGAGAACGATTTTTGAAGCCCATGAGCATTGGTCGGATGCGAGCTTTGGTTAGGCCTGCGATGAAACAATTGCAGCGGGGCGTTCGAACCGTGTCGTCTTCGTTTGAATTGTTGCTACAAGAAGCTCATTTGATGATGCGTGAACCTTCGGGAGTCGGGTTCGAAGTCCCTGAGTGGTTGCTGGCGTTGCATGAAGAAGTCGATCAAGTCGTCGAAAACCGCTGGTCGCGTACCAAGGATTTAGCCTTCGAACGGGCCGTACCATTCATATTCTTGCGAGCTTCGGAAATTGAAGCCCAGTTCGACGCCTTTGCAAAGCAATCCCGCACCCGCAATTTGCCTTGAGTAGTCTAAAATTGCCCGGATCTGTTCCTGAACAGGGTGCCACTGCTGGCTTCGTAAAAAGGGTACCACTTCTGGCTGCCTAAAACGGGTGCCAATGCTGGCTTGTCCAGCAGTGCTCGTGGCGTCACAGCGAATCTTCCCAACACGTCACCGGCTTCTAGACGAAGCCAGCTACGATGCGCTTGAACGAAGCGCTTGCAACCTCTTCCCGTAGCTGCGTTCGCCTAGAACGCGGGGGGAAGTTCGGTGCGGTTTCTGACAAGGATTTAGGCGTGTTTCCTAAAAAGGGTGCCACTGCTGGCTTGTCCAGCAGTGCTCGTGGCGTCACAGCGAATCGTCCCAACACGTCCCCGGCTTCTAGGCGAAGCCAGCTACGATGCGCTTGAACGAAGCGATTGGACGAGGCACTCGACCATTCACCTTACCACTAATTACTCTCTTCGGCAGCATGGGGATCGTGGGAACATATGGCTATGATACTTGCACCAATGATCATTAAACCCAACGAAGCAGTGTGCAAGAGCCAAGCACTGTCGTTGTGCATGATCGAGCGAATGGTTCCTAGAGAAACGGTCACCAAAGCACCATAAAAAATGCTTTCAGCAATATTCCGAGCAGCAGGAAAACGAGCAGACCTGGCTGCTAGAAGTCCAAACACGGCTGCGAATGGGACGATAACGGGAAAAAGATCAGCCAAGCATTCAAGGTATTCTAAATACATCGTTGCAAACTGCCTCCTTGCAGGTCGCTAGTTGTCGGCCAAACGCCTCGGTCTGAGGCGTACATAAACGAACTATATATTTGACTAGCATCCTTGCCGGTCAATTTTGCGTCAGCATTCATGCTCACGCAGTCGAATTGCCTCAGTGACAAATCATTTGTCAGGTTGGCCGTTCTATTTTTTGGGCGGATTGATCGTTGATTCAATCAACGAATCGATCTCTGGCGAATAGTGAGTCGCAGTGCGAATTACTTTTCCTTCACCATCAATCACAATCGTAACCGGCAACGAGAAGACTCCCAAGCCAACAGCCATTTTGCTGTCGAAAGCACCTTCATCATGAATGTGCGACCATGGAAAATCGTTTCCTTTTTGCTGCAGGAACTTTCGTGCAAGAGCAGCATCAGTGTCAAGGTTGATGCCCACGATTCCAAGTTTTGCCTTCGCATATTTTGCTTGCAGACGTCGCAGTTCCGCCATATCCTTCTTGCAGGGTTCACACCACGTCGCCCAATAGTGCAGAATGTATGGCTGGCCACGCATCTTCTTCGAATCAAAATCACCACCGGCCAGCGTCTTTCCAGTGAAATCCAGCGTTCGGCCTTCGAGATTCAAACGTGCAATTGCACCAGCAGCTTTCTCGCCACTTGCCAAATTCCCATATTGCTCCGCGGTTAGTTTGTACCACTTTTGCGCTTCCTCAAGGTTCAAGGCAAGTTCGGCATTCAAACCAAGTTGAATCATCGCTTCCGCAGTATCATCAGCTCCAGGATACTTTGTCACATAGCCTTCGAGCTGATCTAAGTAGCCTTCCTGGATAGACGCAAAGTTGGCAGTTGAACCGTTCGCAACTTGCGTTGCATATTCCGTTTGGATGATGCGATAGTCGACGTACGACTTTGCCGATTCATCAAGGTCTGCGATCGAGGTGCTGAACTGCTTCATACGCTCGATTCCATTCTCGTATTCACCCGCTTGCACTGCTGCGCTGACGGTATCGGCGAATTGGCGAACCCAGGTTTCTTTGTCGCCGGGGTTTCGTGACTCTTCAACTAGTCCGGCAATCACGTCGGCTCGCTGCGCATTCAGTTCGCTCTTGTCGCCGTTCGCTTGCGCTAGTTGCTTTTCTAGATCTTCAAGTTCCTTCAATAGCCGCTGCGAGGTCGCGCTCAATCCTAAATCGCCGCCGCTGCCAAGCATCCGATTGGCTGTCTCGGGGTTGAAGAACAAACCGGCAGCGGTTAAGACCGTACCGTCGCCGACCAGCCGCGGGACATCGGTCGCTCGCCATTGATTTGTTTCAAGTTGAATTAGGGAACCGATTAGAACTTGTTCAGATTGATTCTTCGTTTCAACGATAGCCATGACGTTCTCGTAGGCGAAAATATCATTCAAAGACCCATCAGTTCCAGCTGGCACAACTCCAGGTTTGTCAGCTCCGAAGTTCATCCAACGAGCAGACGCGTCGATTGCTTTTTGCGATTTTACAAACTTGTCGAACTCTTCTACTGCAAGTGCGACACGTTTGCTCAGTTCTGCAGACTTTTCTTTTCCTAGCCCCAGGGTCTGAATTTCTTCTGGCGTCATGAGGATGCGTGCGAAGCGGTCGGAATTTGATTCGCGGATAGCCGCGACAACTTCCATTGTGACTTCTTCGGCCGAGATTTGCTTCCAACTTTCGATTTGCCCGTCCTCGTTGGTATCGAGCCCCCAGCGAGTGCCGGAAGTACCGAACCAGCGGCACTGGTCCACTTTGCCGTTATAATCGCTATCGAGATCCCGATAGACCTCGACTCCATTGTTAAAGTACGACCACAGATCGATAGCACCATCGCCGTTGGTGTCTGCGAACCATCGCAGGGTTTGGCCGTTGGGGCCGATGATGAAAAGTCCCGGCGATCCGTTTCGCCTATCCCGCTGGCTTGTGCACGCTTCGATTTCGGCTGCGGTGACTTTTTCGTAGGCAACATCTTTTTGCCGCGGTGCGAATTTTAGTCCTTCGACCACTTGGGGACCGGGAGCAGCGTTGGCTAAGCTGGCAAATCCGAAAATTGCAAAAGATGCAGCAATAGATCGTTTAAATAAGTTGACTCGCAAGTGAAAACTCATGCGAACTTAAGCTCCGTGGGAAGTGGTGTTTTGACATTTTCAACTGCCGCCGATGGCAGTTGACAAGACACTTTGGATCGATACCATGTTGAGTCTAACGGAAAGCGAGCTTTCGTTCCTAGGTCATCTCGACACGAGTTGCGGTGAAAGGTAATTAGTGGCTTCCGGTAGTGACGAATGCGCGCGTAGCTCAGCTGGTTAGAGCGCGTCGCTGATAACGACGAGGTCCCTGGTTCGAGTCCAGGCGTGCGCACTCCTACTTTGTAATTGTTCTAGCCGGTTTCGCAACCGTTTGGAATTGGAAGCTCCCATAACTTTGGCGGCGTCTATTTGCGAAATCAGAACCGAAATTTCGCTAACAAAGTAGAAACCTACCTTTGCGTGATCGATAGAGTTTGATATCTTCTTGAACTCTTCGAACCCAAAGGCATCCCACATGCAGTGTGCGGTTGAAATGGTTTGAATAGCGAATCAAACGGGGGTGTAGCTCAGTTGGGAGAGCATCTGCCTTGCACGCAGAGGGTCGCAGGTTCAAGTCCTGTCATCTCCACTTTTTGAAACCGCAGGAACTTTTTGAGCTCGACAAGAGCTTCAAACAGTCCCTGCGGTTTTTTCGTTTTGATCATCAATCGCTTAGCGACCTGCATGACTTTTCCGATGTAGCGGCAGACACTTACGTCCAAGTCAAGGATTGAAACGCAGAGCCGCAGAGAGCACAGAGGTAATGCTTGGCAACCCACGCACTGCGGCCCTTGCGTTTTAAGATCTCTTTGGAATTCTAAGATCCGACTTCGACGGCTTACTGGTAGCAATCAAACGCATGTTTTATTCCGAGCGTAACTCTGAATCTCATCTGGCCTTGCCTAGGTCAAGACTTCAATGACATTTCTTTACATGGGGGCAGACCGTGGGGGTATTTGACAAGAGTTCGCCTCTTTTTCTAGCGGTGCTGTCGACATTGAGAACGAAGTCGGACTGATAGCGTCGCAAGTAAACAACATTTCGCTCGCGACAACTGTTCTTCAATCCAGCGTCGTGGAATGTGACTTGAGTATCGACTATGCTAAACATAGCTGGATAAACCAAGGCGCGTGGAAGCTGAATATCCTTGGCATGCTTCATAGATCCGTCGCGGTTCGATCCTAGGGTAATCGTCAAACTCCTACGAAGTACCTTGCCTGTTGTGCCTCGAAGAGCACAAAAGCATGTTTCAAATTTGCACACGTGTTCTTTAAGCAGTATCGGGGGCGGTCAGATGTGGCAGTTCGTAACGGGTTACCATCGTCTTAAAGCTCTTCTCTTTTGTTGGTGCTTTTTCTGCGCACCTATTTGTATATGCGATTTAATTGCTCAGTCCTCTGTTACCGATGCTAAGAAAGCAGTGATTAGGAGCTATGACGTTTCGGATATCACCATTTACTACACAATACCGATGTCATCGTATGGCATCCTCAAGAATGATTCACCGCCCGATGAGAGAGTCTCCGAAGCAAAGATTCTAGAGAATGCGAGGACTAGAATTCCTGAGTTCACCTCATATTTTGACGCTTACTACAAATTATTTGGCCATAGCGAATTCCCCTATAACTTCATACTCAAGTCCATCTCGGTCATAAAACACGATAAATGGAGGTACGAAGTGGTGTTCTACTTGTGGTACGAAAATGCCACTTTTTTAAGGCCACCTGATGAGCTTGGAATGATTTTTGAACTTGATGGTAGTTTCATTGAACCGTCGATTTACATGGGCAATACTTTTTGGGGCAATGCCTACGAGACGATGGATGCTCCGCGTTCTATGTTGGTACGCTATGGTGTTAGAAATGCGTTGACTCTCACAAAGAAGAACGCTGAAGACTCCAGGAGTTCCGATGTTGATTTTGAGACGGTGCGAAGCCAGCTCGAAAAATCTCTCAGGGAACTCAAAAACGAACAGGATGAGAATCAAATCGAATATTACTTCGTTAAGGTCGAGAAAGTGCAGTTTGGAAAATATGGGGATTTCTACGTGATGATTTTTACATCGAATCAAAACGGGCCCCTGAATGAATCGGAACGCCGCGAGTTTCTAGAATCACTGCCCTCCAACTATGATAAGCATTTTTTGTTTGTCGGTCCTGTCGGCACCGTAGACCTAGAGACCGTATACGAGTTGGTTGAGTAGTTCTAACTATATGTCAGGTAGTGCCAAATTGGACGATTCTTCGCCACACGGTGCAGATCATGCCGATGTTCCAATACAGCTCGACTTTGTTTCGAGTAGTGCGGTCCAAATTGAAAACCAAGTCGGACTATTAGCAACGCTCGCATAAAAATCGCTCCTCGACTCAGCGTCGTGGAATGTGACTTGAGTATCGACTATGCTAAATAGAACCAGGCAATACAAAACTCACCAAAGTCAGTCTAAAACTACTATTGCCTGACGGCTGAAATCACTGTTCTCAACCTCAAGTCTTTTGTGCTCGTGCCATGCGTAAATTCAAGTTTACCATCTTGGGTTTTCTCATCGCGACAACGATCGCCGCGCTAATTACACACGTGGGAATTCAGTCTCAGACTCGCACGCCTCGCCCTTATTTAACGGCGGAACAAATCAAACGAGGTTGCACTGGAGGTGAAGTTTGGGTAACAGAAGTCGATCCTGATATACCAGGACCATATCGCTATGCGGGTGATGATTGGACCGCTTCCTTACCAATGCAAACTTCTCCGGGATCTGACGTCAGAATGCGCACAAAGGCTGGAAACCAGCTTCGAAATATTGAATATCCTGGACGGATGGGTATAGCACATATCGTCATTTTCCTTGAGAACACCGAAGATAAACCAACCTACATGATACTTAGCAGGGCAGTGATTTCGGTAGAATCAAGCCATATCGTCCTGGAAGAGTAGTTCTTAGCAGTAACTGAATCCATCTAGGGGTTAAGCTAGGTTGCGACTCTCGGAACGCATTTTCCGAGAAAGCGTACTTTGCGAAAGTGTTGGTTAGGTTCGACCTCTATCCTCGTTTATCAAAGGTTCCTGACGGAGTCATGCGCTCAACGCCTAGGCTTTGTTGGCAGAAGAATGAAGGCAGAAGAATTAATTTCTCAGAAAACTCTAACGCCGTCAAACTTGTGGCGTTAGCACGCGTTCTCGGTCCAATCAATCCGTTGACTTTGTAATAACATAGCGGTGACTGCTCGATTCACATGTACGCGCCAAAACCCATTACAATTGCTGCCTTCATTCTTCTGCCTTCCTCTGTCCAAGTTTCGTTCTAGAAAAACTCGTCTCCAATAGCTTAAGCGGCTTCGTCCAGCCCAGATTCCTTGGTCGTGCGTACGACATGAAGAAATGCGAACAGCCCTACTGAGGCCATCCCGAAGCCGAGAAAAGCGTACAAGTAGTTGCTTTCGCGATACCCCAACACTCCGCAGACCAAAAACATAACCATGGAAACAAGGTGAAGCGGCAAGCTCGTTTTACTAACGCTAAAGTCGTGAAATCGCTTGCAGACCGCCGGTGCGAACCGAAGCGCTATGGCCCCACAAATGGCTCCGACGACAACGTAAAATACTAACTCAAGAGGCTGAAGGAACATGGCTTTCTCCCTGGATGTAGAATTTACCGTAACCGGCAGTTGCGAACTGCACTGCCAAAAACCGGAGTGGACATCAGCGTGTGACGTTCGCTTACCATGTACCTAAGCGAGAAGCTGATACCAGTGTTACAATCTTCGTAAAACAAATTGGTTCGACGTCGCAGCCAATTAGTATTCTGACATAGGCCCATAATTTGACTGAGATGGGATCAGCCGAGTTGCAGGTTGCGTTGGTCAAGACAGTAGACTACCGCAAAAGAAACACGAATCTCGGGAACCTTGCTACCTGCCGCAGAACCTGCAGTGCAACGCGTAGCGCCCGGTACGTGATGCATCGCGAAGCGTCAGCACATTGCCGCATCGAGAGCAAAACTCTTCTTCGCCTTCCGTATTGTGAAGTGGTTTGGCGGCACATACTACGCATAGCTCTGTGGTTGGAAGAGCCGCAATCCTCTCTCTCGCAATCGGTTTCTTACAGCTGCGACATTTTTTGGTACCGCCCCATGCAGCATCATCATCTTCGAGCTCTTGTTCTGCCTTTGCAACGTCAATACGCAGACTCCCAGCACTTTGGCAGGTCGGGCAGGCAAGAGCAGCGAAAAGATCGTCGAACATCGCTTGGACCAACGGATTGGACGGATCTCCAACCTTCAGTAGATGTCCCGCAGATTGCAGCAGTCGCAGACGTACTTGCGCGTCCGCGATTGCTCCAAATAGGCATTTCACGCAACTTATTTTTTGGATCCCAATCATTCAGTCCCACATCAGATTTTGTCTATAATACTTTCTGCAGTGTCATCGGCTCACTAAGCGATCTGACCTGTCCCGCCCCTTCGCCTCAGCAGATTGAAATTCTGGAACTGATTCTATGAAGCTTTTATCTAACGTTTTCGCGTATTCCGTTTCCAACGCAATACCAATCTGCCCGCTGATCAAACTTGTTGTTCTTTACGTCAGTTTGATTGCAACGACAAGCCTGCTTGCTGACGATGTCTCTTTTGAAGAACATATCCAACCGATTCTGACACAAAAGTGCGCGGGGTGCCACAATTCGCAGGAAGCCGAAAGCGGCTTTGCTGCTGATAGCTTTGCCGCGATCGTGCGAGGTTCAGAGAACGGGAAAGTCATCGATGCGAGTTCTCTCG
Organism: Njordella aestuarii; assembly: GCF_056494165.1. Lineage (NCBI taxonomy): Bacteria > Pseudomonadati > Planctomycetota > Planctomycetia > Pirellulales > Pirellulaceae > Njordella > Njordella aestuarii. The sequence goes on along the minus strand of NZ_CM151397.1, from coordinate 1,976,278 downwards.
CAGATAGCAAACTGTTGAGAGTCATCCAAGGTGCAGATGCGCCCAAAATGCCGCCTGAAGAGGAACCACAGCTCACGCCCGAGGAGATTGCTTCTATTCAGTCGTGGATTCTGAAGGGGGCTCTCTCAACGACCGCTCCGAAATCGTTTCGAGAACGAGTGGAATCACTAAAGTCGAAGGAGCAATCGAATTCAGACCAGACACTTACGGCCGTCGAAATTTACGCAGCGGACCGAGAATATCGCGTAAGCGGCAGTGAAGGGCTTTTAGTCGTTGAAGACTTGGGCTCCAAGCAAGTTGTAGCCAAGCTCGATTCGATTGTAGGTCGCGTTACCAGTATTCGCCACTCTGCTCCAAACAATATGTTAGTTGTTGGTTCTGGGTATGCCGGAATTGGCGGCCAACTGACATTGATCGACGCGACAACTTTCGAAGTGACTCTACAAAAAGATGTGAGCGAGGATACGATCTACGCAGCCACCATGACTGGGGACGGAAAACTGGTCGCAACCGCTGGATATGATCGCATCATTCGCCTTTGGGACCGGGAAAAGGCAGAGCTTTTCGGCCAACTCACCGGTCACAACGGCGCCGTCTACGACCTAGACTTCGACCACAGTGGAACGCTTCTATGCAGCGCTTCAGCCGATGAAACAGTAAAGCTATGGCACGTGCCAACCCAGCAACGCTTAGACACATTCGGACAATGCGAAGACCAACAAAACGCATGCCGTTTCAACAGCGATTCAACTCGAGTGGTCGCTGCTGGAGCCGACCGTCGCATCCGCGCTTGGAAAATCATTGCTCGTGATCAACCTTCTGTTAACCCAATGCTCTCGTCAACATTTGCACATGAGACGGACGTCCTTAGGATTGCTTATAGCCCGGATGGCAAAGTTCTCGCGAGTGTGGGCCGTGATCGAAAAGTGAAGCTGTGGGACGCAGATCGACTTGAACCGCTTCAGGATCTCGGCATTGTGGAAGAACTTCCAATCGATTTGAACTGGGCAAGCTCGGGAAATGAAGTTTATGTTACCTGTTTCGACGGCCAGCAAAAAACATTAAAGCTTGCCACGTCCCACTCTACAAAGATGAGCTCAAGAACAATTTCCGCCGATCAACCATCACGTGCAACATCTAAAATCGACGTCACACATACTGCAGCTTATACCGACCAAGCGGGCAACGATGGCCCGATGAGCGCCCAAAAGATCACTCTTCCATCGTTAGTAACAGGAAAGATTGAACTCGATGTTTCAGATTCATCAAGCTCGGATTCCGACTATTATCGCTTCCAATCAAATGCAGGCGATCAGTGGGTGTTCTCCATCGTTGCTCAAACCAACGGTTCATCACTCGACAGTCGGATTGACATTCTAAGTCACGACGGCGAACCCCTCGTACGCACCCGCTTACAAGCAGTCCGAGAGACTTACTTTACGTTCCGTGCGAAAAATTCGACTCAGTCAGACGACTACAGGTTACACAGATGGGAAGACATGGAACTGAACGAGCTGATCTACGCAAATGGCGAAGTTAACAAACTATGGTTGTACCCGAGAGGTCCAGACTCCGGTTTCTTGGTCTACCCTGGCGAAGGACACCGACACGCGTATTTTGACACAACTCCGTTAACGCATGCGTTGAATGAACCAGCGTATATTGTCCAAGAGCTTGCGGACAACGAAGAACCCATTGCAAACGGATTGCCTGTTTTTCCGATCTATTACCAGAATGATGATGACGCCGATCGGCGAAACGGCAAAGACAGCCAGATCTACTTCGAGGCCCCCAGCGACGGTGAGTATCTTATTCGCGTTCGCGACTCGCGAGGTCTTCAAGGTCCCGATTTCAATTATCAACTCGAAATCCGCCACCCAAAACCAGACTTCACACTTACAGCCGCGGCGCTAGGCCCAGAACTTATTATTGGTAGCGGCTGCGAAATTCAAATCAAAGCAGATCGCATCGATCTTTTTTCAGACCGCATCGACTTAACGCTTGACGGATTGCCCGACGGCTTTCAATCAAGCCAACCATTGTTCATTGAAGCCTCTCAGAACATCGCGATTGCCACGATCTACGCACCTGCCGACTTGAAAGACTTCCCGCAAAGCATTTCTATCCGCGTATCGGGTACCAGCACGATCGGGGCAGAGGCTCGAACATTTATCGTACCAGACCCAGTCGAGCTAAAGGTTGTAGCAAAGCAAGGCCTGCTTCCCCGTCTTGTTGCGGCAGGACAAAATCAAGATGCGCCGTCATTGACGGAGCTCGTGATACGTCCAGGCGAAACGATCTCGGCAAATCTTGTCTTAGAGGGAGGCGTTAATGCAGAAGAGATGTCGTTTGGCATTGAAGATTCCAACCGAAACTTTCCACATGGTATTATTATCAGCAACATCGGGCTCAACGGGTTGTTAATCCCGGCTGGACAAACGCAGCGTGAATTTTTTATTACCGCCGCGCCATGGCTGCAAACTCAGACGCGTCCCATTCATCTTCGCAGCAAATCTTCAGGAAACCCAACAACCCAGCCAATTCTTTTACACGTCGTCGAATAACAACGTGGTGGTCAGACCATAGCTTTCATCCCGCGAGCTCTCTCGAGAAGCTCGAGCAATTGCTCAGGCTGGATCGGTTTTGTTGCGCATTCATCCATGCCGCTCGCAAAGCAACGTTCGCGTACTTCGGGGAGCGCATGGGCAGTCATCGCGATTACAGGCGTGCGCGTGTCCGTTTCGCGTCGACGCAATTCTTGAACCGCTGCAAATCCGTCCATTTCTGGCATTTCAAGATCCATCAGTATCACTGCGAAATCGTTGTTTTCCAGAATCCTAAGTGCTTCAAGTCCGTTGTCCGCTGTAGTTACACTGTGCCCAAAGATTTCCAACAATCCCCGCGCAACTTCCTGATTAACAGGAGAATCGTCCACAACCAATATTTTCAGCCCATGATCTTCGATCAGCTGGTCTTGAATGGCATCTTCCACGCTGCGCGATTCGAAATCAGCAGTCCGTGCAAGGAGATCGATCAGCTCGTCAGCCGTGACAGGTTTTGCAAGGTAGTGAGCGTTGGCAACTGAATACGCGGTTCTAGGTTCAACGACGTTTGGTGGAACCAGCAAATAGAGTTGAGCGTTTTTGAATGCTTGCACGTCTTGGGACAGCAGTATTTCGACGTCCGCCAGAGATGCTGGTTCGCAATCGTAGACTATTTGCAAAGCTGGTGCATTGAGCGCCCGTTGATTCAACCGTCGCGCTGACCGAAGAAACTCAGTCTTCGACATCTTCACGCTGTCAGCTCCCGAAGCCTTGAAGTAATCTGCATAGCAGAGAAAACTAGCTTCCGAATCGCTGACAAAAAGTACTTCGCTGCCATCTAATTTCGGTAGCTCTATTTGGCCGTCTTCATAAACTTCTTGCAATGGAATGGTAAAGTGAAATTTGCTTCCCTCGGCTAATTCACTTTCAACCCAAATCTTGCCATTCATCAGTTGCACGAGTTGCGCGGAAATTGTCAATCCGAGTCCAGTTCCCCCGTATCTTCGCGTCGTGGAACTATCACTTTGCTCGAACGACTCAAAGATAACTTGTTGCTTTTCCTTGGCAATCCCGGGGCCAGTGTCGCTGACCGTAAACTTCAGCATTCGGTGACCGACTGAGTTCAGGAACGGACGACACGACACAACAACTTCGCCAGAATCGGTGAACTTTATCGCGTTACCGACCAAATTTAGTAGAATCTGTCGCAGTCGGCTTGAGTCGCCGATGATTCGTCGAGGCATATCGAAGGTAACATTGCAGATCAAGTCGACATGTTTCTCAGCGGCTTGAACCCCCATCAGTCGCACAACTGATGTGACAATCTCGGTCAATGAGAACTCTACTTCTTCAAGTCCCATTTTGCCGGCTTCGATCTTTGAAAGGTCGAGGATATCGTTGAGTAAGTTCAACAACGAATTGCCCGATTGGCGGACAGTGTTCAGGCAGCTACGTTGCTTATCATTCAGTTCGGTGCGCAATGCGAGTTCGGTCATACCGAGGATACCGTTCATAGGTGTCCGTATTTCATGACTCATTGTGGCAAGAAATCTGCTCTTGGCATCGTTTGCAGCTTCCGCAGCTTCTTTTGCAATACTCAACTCGTTTCGAGCATCGACCAGCTGTTGCGTATTCAGTTTTAACTTGGCGTAAGACTCGGCCAACTCTTCCGCCTGAAGTCGGACCGACGCCGTACGTTCTTCCACTTGTTGCTCCAGAGTTGCGTTAAGGATTTCCAGGTTTTGAAATCCTTCTGCATTCTCAAGCGCAGCTCCCGCGATCGTGGCCACGAAGTTTGCTAAACGTTCCTCTTCGCGACCAAAGAAATTTCGAATGTTATCGTGTGTTACGTACAAACAAGCAGTAAAGCGGTCACGTACTTTGATCGGAACGTACAAACTTGATCTCTCAATCATACGTGTGCTCGTTCCTTCGTTGGCCGGAACTAGCTCCGTAACCGCATGTGCTTGGCCTGCGGTTAGTGCGATTTCTACAGACCCTTTGCAATGCGCCGTCGGGCCTTCAAAGCGAGTTTTATCGACCGCGGGCGAGGAGAGTTCAAGATTTATCAGATAATGGTTTTCGCAACGCAAGAGCTTCGTCGCGGCGACTTCAACTTCTTGGAAAATGCGATCGACTGTTAGGGCAGATGCTATGCAACGACCGATCTCGAGCACGGTATCGAATCGATCAACCAACGACAGTGAAGCTTCACGTTTGTCGCGTTGGCCATACAATTTCCGGCCGTCTGCCGTGTCAATTTTACTGAACATTTGACGGGCTTCCATTGCATCGCGCTGCGCCTGTTTCCAGCTTAATGCCGTCCCCACACGACTCCTGCTCCACAGCGTTTCGGCATATTCAATCCGCGACTCCGTCAGTTCCGCCGCTTGCAAGCTCGCTTCGAAGTAACGCAGCGCCTTCCGCTCTTTGCCCCGCGCGGCAGCCACAATTGCCAGCTCTCGTAGAGCTCGCGGAAGATCGTTTTTGCAAACACGCGATAGACGGACAGAGCGCCTTGCTTGCCGCTGCGCGAGATTCAGGTACCGTTGCCGCTTGGCATTTTCAAACTCCGAGCACTTGAAAGCTAACTTGCGGTACGTGGTAGCCAGCCATGCAGCGGAAGGAATGGTGTAAGCGTTGATGATGCCCGTAAACGAAAGTACGCTTGACGCCTTCTCAAGGCAAACGGCAGCTTCCTCCAACCGGTTGCGAAACAACAACGACAGTCCTTTCGCAAACTCGACTTGCGACTCGCCCTGGACGTCTTGTCTCTCTCGGGTTAGTTCAGCCTCGAGCTTTTCAGCATCAACGTCCCCTTGCGACGCTCGCGCCCAGACATCGAAGATGATTCCTGACGCTTGTTCATCGCCAGAAGAAATGCCAGAATCGTAATTCTTTCTACAATGTTTGACGGATTCATCGACTTCCCCTAAATGGTACAAAGCCGCGGCAACTTGGTATCTCGCAATATGAACCTGCCAGTAATCGCCCGTTTGCTCTAACAAACGTATGGCTTCAAGTCCACGATCAACACAGTCACGATAGCGAGATGCATAGTAAAGCACGCAACTGTAAAAGCTGAGCGTCTGGCCTTCCCCCCACACATCTTTGAAATCTCGGCGGAGCTGTAGTGATCGTTCTGAGTATCGTATGGCCCTACCAAACAACGGAATGAGTGATATCACCGGCGCATGTTCAGAGTACGCTGTCGCCATCTCGGGCGAAGGTGGAAATTTCTCGGTGAGGTTTAGTCCACGAAAATGCGATACGAGGCATTCGATCTTTGAACGGCAAAACCAACAGCCATGCGTTAGTTTGCTAAAGAGTTGCATCGCCAGCGTCTCTGATGGCGTCGGGCTTCGTTTGAACCTGCCTACAAATAAGCTGGGTAATATCGAATGCATTACCTGCCATACCATGGCCCAGACCAAGGCGACGACAAAAATCAACGGATTGCTCGGAATATAATATCCCAACAATCGTAACGTTTTCTCGAAGGACAACGTTGCGTCTTCGATTTCACCACGTTTAAACAGTAGCTCCGCAATTTTGCTTTCGAGTTTCGCCTTTGTGAAGTCGTCCGACGCTAAGGGTATCGCTTCCGCGAAGTACTCAGCGGCTTCAGCATATTTACCCCGGAGCATCAGAGTTTCGGCAAGCCCTTCAATAACCTCAAACTTCACCGGTTCATCGCTAGTCGCAACGGAACCATACGCGATCCGGTAGTTTTGTTCCGCGACGTCCAGCGCGAATTGACTTCGCGCACTACGTGCGGCCGCAATTGCAAAAGGCAATGCTACCGTCCAGCAAGCGGCTTGACTCAAGTAGTATGCAATTTGCGCGTTCGACTCTGGGCGGTGCAGCTGAAGGTAATTGGCAATATCGAGATTGATCTGCGTCAGCTCATTTTCGCTGAGCTCATCTCTTAAAACCTCTCGCAACTGCTCATGCACAAACGAAAAGGTTTCGCCGTTGTTACGCGTCCATATCAGACTTCGCTTTTCCGCTTGCCGAACAGACTCCAGCGCATCCGCATGCTCGAAACCAGCTAGCCCTGCCAGCAAGTCCAGCTCAAACGTTTTTCCGATCATTGCGCCCAGGGTCAGCAGTTTTCGGACTTCGACGGGTAGATAGGCTACGCGTCTTGCAAGTAATGTTACTGCTTCGCTAGAGGACTGGAGATCAGTAAGCGCTGCAGCATCAACCCGCCAACCATACGTGTCGGGTACAACTGCTCCAGATTCCACGAGACCACGCACAACTGCTGACGCCATACATGGATTACCAGCCGATAATTGCGATACTACCTGAAGCGTTTCCTTCGGAAGCTGTCCGGCCATCGATTGTGCGAGGTCGACAATCTGATCTTCGGAAAAAGAGTGCAGGACAATTCGCCGATTGGGCTTTATAGTCGCCGTAAGACGTTCAACCGACACTTCATCTTCAGATCGATACGCTAGAAGCAGTGCGACATAGCTGTTTGCTTCGCGAAACCGCGAACAGATCGCGTCCAGTAGCTTCAAAGCGACAGGCGCCGTCCAATGTAGATCGTCAACGACAATGACAGCCGGGTACTCCGGAGAACCCAGCGAATGCAAGAAGGTAGCCAGCGCTGCAATGGTCCGATTCTCTCCAAACTCATCAGGTGCCCTAACCACCGGTTCCGCTAAAGCAAGAACATCCGCTAGCCCTGGATACAGGTCGCTCAGTACGTGAGTAAGCGCGCCCAGCTCTCTATCGGCTCGCAGACCAACTTCTTTGTCTTGAGCTGCAAAAGAGCAGAACTGCCGAACGATGCCATCCATGAACGAAAATGGTCCTTGCGAATCGTGACCAACAGACGTCCCATGGAAAACACGAAAATTCTCAACGCTCGCCAATGCCTCAAACTCTTTGATCAAGCGACTTTTGCCTGTCCCGGCTTCGCCGCCCACGCACATTACAGGCCCTAAGCCGTTCTTACATTCCGCTAATGTCGCAGCAAACTGGGAGAATTCATTCTCGCGAACAATAACGCTTGGCTCAACCAAATTGTGCCGACAATCAACTGTCCCTAAGATGACATTGTCGGCTCGATGATTCTCATATCCAGCAAGTATCTGCTTCAAGTCATGAACTACAGCAGATGCTAATTGATAGCGGTCCCGCGCATCTTTGCGCAATAGGCGGTGGATAAGTTCGTTAAGGGTCAACGAAATATCAGGCCTGCATGAACGCATATCAGGAAGCGAACACGTAAGCTGCTTGAAGAGTAAATCCCCCATCGTCTGTGCTTCGAAGGGAGCACGCGCCGCCAAACAAGCGAACAGAATGGCACCAGCCGAATAGATATCACTTGCATTGGTCTCTTCGATATCGATCGACCCAGTCTGCTCGGGTGCAGAATATCTCGCGATCTCCAAGACACGCTCGCAATCTTCTTCTGGAATCAGCTTGCTTTCAAGAATATCATTGCAAACGATTTGAGCGCGCAACAATCCACCATTCAGTCCTTCCTTGATGAAGATGTTTCCAGGGTGGAGCGATCGGTGGCGCAAGCGGTGGGTGTGCAAAACCGACAGTGCGCCGAAGACATCAATGGCTATTTGTATAGCATCTTTCGTAGAGACACGACCTTGCTGAATATATGTATGTAGCGATGACTCTGGAGATCGATAGGCAAACGCAGCATAGACAAAATCCGCATTCGTGCCAAACGTCCGAATTGAAAGAAGTGATTCAACAGACTCAGGTACGCGAACTGCCGCTTCCTGCTCTATAACTCGAATCGCAGCTCGGTTAATTGACGCTGAACGGATGGCAATTACTTTAAGCGGCTCTTTTAAAACTGGATCATAGGCAAAGAACGCCGCACCATTAGTCGTTAGCTCTTGGATCTGAATACCGTGAAAAATGGTCTGTAGCTCATTTTCACAATTTTGCAGCCATGGCTGACTCCGTGGCTCGAACTCACGCTTTGGTGGTGTCATATTGTGCTCTAAAGCATTGCCAATGATACAAATGATCAGTCTTCAATATCAGACATACAGGGTTACAAAATATAGGATACAGGTTGGCTTAATCATTGACTCAGCCTCCTACGTGCGTCGCAAATGCATGTCTTTTCGGAAAATCTAATTCCGATTACCCAGTTAGAACGGGGTATAGTGTTATCCACATCCATGTTGCACTAATAAGAAATTGCTTTGAGACACTAGAGCGCCAAAATTCAACCAGAGCAGATCAACGTAAATCTTATTGAATGCTCTTTATCAACACTTGGCTTTCTAGAATCCGGAGCGATCAATGCCAGACGCAAATATTACACACTTGCAACACCAGCAGATAATAGATCAATTTTTTGACGTGAAGGTCGCGAGCTTTACAAAAGAACTTGCAAAACTAGAACAGGAAATTCCTAGCGACGCCGCACCTCAAAACGGCGACGAATTTCATATCAAGGTCGCTGAACTTTTTCAACGTTCTCAGGATGACTGCCGTGAGCTACAAGCCGCTATAGAAGATTGTCCTGAATCGCTACAAGCTGCGAGGAAACGATTCCTATCTGAAACGGATGCATGGTTCAAACAGAGCTGGATAGCAGAACGGGCTCGCACCAAACCGAGCGGATTTCCTGGCGACTACTTGATGCTGATCAAGCTATACGAGCAACAAACGCCTGCGCTCGGGCTTGGCGGCTATATCGACCTGTGCATTATGAACGTGGCACTCGCTCGCGCAGTTCGTGGACGCCTTTTGGCTGCTCGTGAATTCGTGCTCAAAGAACTCGAAAACCGTCGTGGCACCGTTAAAATCCTCGACATTGCAAGTGGCCCATGCCGTGAATTCCTTGATTTTCCTGCACAACCAGAAGGTCGGAACGTCGCCATAACCGCGATGGACAGCGACCCAGCAGCATTGGAATATGTTGGCTCCGTCGTTGCCAAACAACTCGACGAAACCGTTACATTGAACCCAGTACGATATAATGCTCTGCGTACACGTTCTGCGGAAACCACGGTCGAGCTATTCGGCAAATTTGACATTCTTTACAGCGTCGGGCTGTGCGATTATCTCACCGACGACCATCTCATTTCAATGTTCAGTGCATGGCATAACACCCTAAGCGATGGTGGTGTTATGTATATCGCATTTAAAGATACCAGAGAATACGACGAAACCCCGTATCAATGGCACCTTGACTGGCATTTCTATCAGCGTACTCATGAAGATGTATTGCGTCTTTATGAAGCTGCTGGGTTTGACCTGTCCAAAATGAATATTACCCGTGATCCAACCGGAATCATTATAAACTATGTCGCTCGACATGATGTCGCAACGCATGCGCGTATCGACGCGATGCATCCATCGCTCAAGAAACCGCGACGCAATTTAGTACGCGAGAACTCAGAGTCTAAAGTCTCGGAATAATTATACTTTTTCAGAACCCCGTTACGCGGTTTAAGCTGACTGCTCATCGCAACATGAGACAATCGCATAAAGGGTATCCGTTAAGTATATAAGAATTCTTCGTCGTCACCACCAAGCTCGCCTTGGTGGGACGGCTGGTTATAATCCCGTTTCGACCGAGGCAAGCTCGGTCGGGTGCTTAATAACAAAATGAACAGATGTTTTACACAATCGTCGAAGACATCATCGGAGGCGTATCAAAGTTCATAATTGGACACCGCGCATTGCCGACTTCAGCGTTTTCTGCAACGTCACATTTTCCATTTTTAATTTCGATAATTTGTTGCTCGACGGCGATGAATGCTTCCACCACATCGGGATCAAACTGCTTGCCCCGTTCGCTCAAGATTATTTCTCGCGCGTGTTCATGCGTAAATGCATCTTTATAAACTCGCTTCGTCGTAAGTGCATCGTACACGTCTGCAAGTGAAACGATTCGTGCGCAAAGTGGTATCTCCTCGCCAGACAGTCCATCAGGATAGCCACTACCGTCATATCGCTCGTGATGCGATCCAGCAATATCGCGTGCCAGCTGAAGATACTGTGCATTCGGGTCAGCTTCGAGAGTTGCGGCCAGCGTATCCCTTCCAATCGCCGCATGTGTCTTCATGATTTCAAACTCTTCTTTAGTGAGTTTGCCCGGCTTCAGTAACACTGCGTCGGGAATTCCGACCTTTCCGATATCGTGCAGTGGACTTGTCAAATACAGAGCCCGTATGAAATCGCCGTCGATTTCATCACGGTACTTTTCCGTCTTCGATAGTTGGTAAGCTAACACCCAGCAATAGTCGCGGATGCGTTCCAAGTGTGCTCCGGTATCCGTGTCGCGGGATTCAGCAAGCTTGGCAAGTGAGAATACCAATAAATGCTTTTTCTCAAGCGATATCAGTCGTTCGGCAACCTTGAGTCGCACAAGCAGTTCGTCTGCACTGCACGGCTTGCTCAAAAAATCGTCTGCGCCGGCTTCCAAACCCGCAACGACATTTGCATTCCGCTCCATCGTCGTCAGCAAAATGAAGTAGATGTAGTTGCTAAGTCTGCGCTTGCGTATGCGACGACAAAGTTCGGTACCATCCATGTTGGGCATCTGCCAGTCCGATAGTACGATGCGGACATTGCTATTGGCAATAATTTCCAATGCTTCATCGCCGTCGCTGGCCGTGAGAACATGGTAGCCCATCTCAAGCAAGACAGCTTGCAAAAACTCCCGACAAACCATGTCGTCGTCGACGACCAAAATTGTCGTTAAGTTATTCTCCTCAAAGCGTTCCATCTTGGGATCTCTTCTGTAGGGAAGCTGTGGCGGAACGAAACTCTTGATAGGACGTTCGAAGCTCAGTAATGAGCGACAGCAGCTTCGTCTCACTTTCGTCTTGGGCGACGGATTCGATCTGTTCGGTTATTTGTGCTATGGAAACTGCTGACACGGTTTTTGCGCTGCCCTTAAGCCGATGCGCAAGCTTCGAAGCATCGTGGTAAGCTCGGCCGCCGACCGCATTCACCAACGCAGTTACGTCAAGTTCAGCCTGCTCTAAAAATCGGGCAAGGATTTTTTGTGCGAGATCGACTCGTCCCATGCACCGGTTCACTAGCTGATCAAAATCTAAACTTGTCGGCTTCTCCGAACTCAATTTGTCGGACTGCACAGTTGTCACCTTAAAGGCTCACATGCGGAAGGTCAAAGGCTGAAAGCTTTCAACACGCCGTCGAAAGGTGAGGAAGATTAGGACAGAACAATTGCCAAGTCAAAAGATTGCACTGCTAATGCATCAAACCGAACAAAATTTTTCGCGAAATGTAAGTTCGAGTCGACTTGCGTACAGTAAAAGTGTGCAAAACTTAAGGCTTTCCCTAATGCACTTTTGAACACTACGGGCGAATCAACCGCACTTTGTGATTGTTGCTATCGCCCACGAAAACCCGCCCGCTAGCGTCCACAAACACACCATGCGGACGATCCAATTCGCATTTTCTGGCTTCCCCCTCCGGGCCATCACCTCGCTTTCCGTCGCCTAGGACGGTGTCTACGATGCGGTCGCCCGCCCGATAGACCCGGATCGTATGACTCTCGGTATCTGCAAAATAGATGTCCCCATTGGTCGCATAAGCCACGCCTTTCGGACCACTTAGAAGTGCATGTTTTGCATCTTCGCCGTCGCCTTGATAGCCAGCACGTCCGCTACCGGCAAGATGATGAATCGTTTCACTCTGCAGATCAATCTCGAAGATTGAATTCCCCTCCCTCAACGCCAACGCTAAGTTATGCTTCCCGTCAAAATCGAGCGCCCGAGGTCCATTTAAGTCAACGCTTATTATTGTCGCGCCGTCCACCGTCGGCCCTTGCTGGCCCGTACCCGCAAACGTAGCGATCTTCCCTGTGGTCAAATCGACATTGCGAATACGATGATTGCCAATATCACAAATGTATAGCTGCTGTCGACTATCCAGTGCAATCGAATGGGGACGGTTCAATTGTGCATCCGTCGCTGCTCCGCCATCGCCATCAAACCCGGCAACTCCACTACCAGCAACAAGACTGATCGTTTTCGTCCTTGCATCCACACGGCGTACCACATGGTTCATCATCTCGACGAAGTACATATTGCCTTCAGCATCGAAACGGACTTCATACGGCTCGTTCAAATCTGCTTTGAGTGCTGGACCGTCGTTGCCGGAGTAGCCTTTTCTCCCAGTTCCCGCTGCCGTGCTGATCTTGCCACTTATCAGGTCTAACCGACGAATCACATGCGATCCGACTTCACAAAAGTAAAGATCACCGTCGGGACCAATCACGAGGCCGAATGGTTGGTCGATCTGCGCTAAGACACCTCGATCGCCGTCCCCGCCATACCCAGCGACACCGGTCCCGGCAATGGTCACCGTCTCTTGTGCATCCACTGATCCGAGAGATATGACCAGGACGAGAATCACCGCGTGGTAAAGATTTGCCCAGCGTTTCGAAGTGATCAGCACCATTATTTTTTGACCTTAGTATGTACCGAACGAGCGGGAACGCACTGCTCCATTACTCAGGATTTGCAGCCGGCAGTAGCTTACTCTTTGGCCATTTCGACCTGGCTCGGGTGCATCAAATAGGCCATCAAGTCCCGCAATTGGTCGTCGGTCAAGTTATCAAGCAAGCCGTCGGGCATCGGTGAAAGACTTGTCGTCTTGATCTCGGCAATATCTTCCGTCGGCAGCGTTAGCAACTCCGTCTGAGTCTGCAATCGCAACGTTTTGTCGTCTTTTGAAACGATCAAACCATTCAATATGTTTTCTTCAGTCGTTAACAGAATCGACATCCGATAATCCTTACTTACGACTGCGCTAGGGTCGACGATGTTCTCTAGCAAGTAATCGAGATTGTTGCGATTTGAACCAGTCAAGTCAGGTCCAATCATTTCCCCTTGCCCATATAGTCGATGGCACTTTGCACAGCTTTTTGAGAAGAGCAACCTTCCTCGAGCTTTATCTGCGGACACAATCGATTCGCTGGTCAGCGTCTCTTTGAGCTGACTGATGCGTGCCGCTTTGTCACCTGGCGTGTCTCGCAAGTCACCCCAAACTTTGGTAAGGCGTTCAAAAACAGCCGGATTCTCCAAAGACTTGATCTGACGAACGTCAAACGCAGACACATCAGCAGCCGAAATATGCCCCTCTTCCAGAGCAGCGATAAGTGCCGATGCGAAACTTGCACGTGAAGAAAGTAACGAGATAATCTGCGGCCGATCGGGAGCGCGGAAGTGGTAATAATACTTGACTAGCATCTTCCCGACTTCGTCACTGTTGAAGGTTGATAATCCTTTGGCAGCCACCAAATTCAACCGTGCGTCCCCCAACACGCCAATGCACACATCATGCAGATCTTCGGCGCGGCTGCTGACCATCGATTCCAAAGCTGATCGTCGCAGATTCAACTCTGCCTTAGGATCTAGCACGATCGCTCTAACATCTTCCATCGCACGACCATCGCCAAAGACAACCGAAATTTGTCGAGCAGACTGAGGTAACTTCGTATCTGATTTCCCGGCACACCACTCTGAGAACTTGCTCCAGCTTGGTGGCGGAGCGACTTTCCGCCGTCCGCGCAAGCCGTCCTCCATTCCTGCCAATACATTGCTAGCCATTTCGACATTTTCTCGTGACATCACTGCGTTGAGTACTGTGTCGACAGGCGCTGGTCGCTCTTCGACATCTTCGGTTAATCTCCGCACGATAAATTGCTGCGTTTTGGGCCATTTGCATTGAGTCGCGAGTTCCGCCAGAGTTGGGGCTAGCGATTGGTCTGCAGCCACTGGTATCAAGCCATACCATACCAACAACGGCAAGTTATGATCGTCTGCGTCTTCAGCACGTTGAACCAGCCGCAGCGCAAGCTGCGTTCGCTGCTCGAGCGGAACCCGTTGCAATGTCGAAGCAAGCGTTAGTCGAACAAGCCCACTCTGGTCTTTATCCGCTAACGTTTCAAACAACGGCAGCAAGTCTTTCGATTCCGATAGAACTCGTTCGCGAGTACTTTTGTCGATGTTCCTTGGTCCGTAACAATCGTCGATCGGCCAGGTTTCCGTCAAGATACGTATCGCATTGCAGCGGACATACTCGCTCTTGTGGTGCATCAAGCCTTTCAAAGCGTCGCGTCCAATCAAATCGGTAACATGCAAGGTCATCAACGCTCGGTACTCGTGCGCTTCATCTCCACTGTTTAGCAGCTTTTCAAGTTCGCTCCGACAGTCGTCTGATACCGTTCCCGATTCCGACCGTTCGTCAAGAATCAATCGCGATTGGCGTACATACCATTCATTCTTGTGAGTGTGCAGCTTTGCCAGTTCAACGTCGCTCTTGGATCGCAGATCCTCGCCCGCCGCCAGTCCCGAAACCGCTTCGCCATAAGAAACGCGGTAGACGCGTCCACTAGTCCGGTGGACTCCGTCATGCTCATGACATTCCCCCGTATCGCTCCAGTCAAACACATAGACTGCGCCTTCGGGACCGTAACTCAATTCCATGCCTCGAAAGAAAGGATCCTTGCTGAACAGGATATCTTCGCCATGTTTGCCAACGTAGCCGCTACCGTGGCGCTCAAGAATTTCTTGATTTGCACGGCGTCCGTGAAAATTGAAAGTGAACAACTTATCGCGGTACTGATCTGGCCAATTATCGCCTAGATAAATGTTGGTCCCGATATGAGCATGACCGCCGCCGTAGTCGTTAGCAGCTCCATCGCGCGATTGATTCCAGCTTTTGCCTGTGTCAAAGTGCCAGTGGTCGGCATGCATATCAATCAGTTCGTAAGTCTTCGTATTCGGATCAAGCGTAAACGGGCGTACAAAGTGCGCTCCTGGGATCAAGTGCCATAGGTGACCATTAACCGTATTAACGAAGAAACACTCGCCGACGGAATTCCAATCGTGCCCCCACGGATTTGTCGTACCATGCGCAAGGACATCGATTTGTTTGGTAACTGGGTGATATCGCCAAATACCGCCTTCAACTGCGACTCGTCCTGCGTCGGGAGTTCCTGGCAAACCGATGCGCCCGGGGCAGGAGCCGCCGCAACGTCCGTAGAGCCAACCGTCAGGCCCCCACCTCAAGCCATTCGCAAAGTTATGGTAGTTCTCGCTTGCGATTTCAAAACCATCCAGCACAACTTCAGGAGCGCCGTCCGGGACATCGTTGCGGTCTCGGTCAGGAATGAAGAGTAGGGCGGGTGGACACATCACCCACACTCCGCCGTGCCCAACTTCAACGCTCGTTAGCATCTGCAACTGATCGGAAAAAACAGTTCGCTTGTCGGCCACACCGTCGCGATCCGTATCTTCCAGAATCGTGACTCGGTCTCGCAGCGATAAATCGAACCGCTGAGATTGATCAGCATAAGTATAGTTTTCCGCGATCCAGATTCTGCCACGACTGTCCCAAGTCATGTCGATCGGATTCTGGACATCTGGCTCAGATGAGAAAACTGATACTTCGAAGCCAGCCGGCATAACAAACTTTTGCGCCGCTTCCTTGGCAGGCATCGGCATTGCGTTGGGATCGGCGTCGTTGTTGTAGAGCTCCGGGAAATCATCAGCTTGCACAATTTCTGAAACGACGAAATTGCAGATCGCACATCCAAAAACTATCAGGTTTGCAACAAGCAAATGTTTGCGAAGATTCGGTAGGACGTTCATGGGCAGAGAATCAGCTAGGCGGGAAGAAACAATGTTCGACAATGCTGGCGACGCATTCCGAATCACTATTCTAGCAACTTCCCTAACCGTTCGCAGTTCCGACAGACAAAAAGAGGCTGTCTCGCGGTGACGAATCTGACTATGCCGCTTCTGAAGACGCAGCGGCGTCCAGATGAGAGCGCCGACGAAAACGCGGCTCAATTACGTCGCTCGCCAAACCGAGCTTTTCAAGGAGCTTGATTTCGTAGTAGCTGATGTCGACTTCCCACCAACGATGCTGCACAGAAGCACTCGAAGGATCTTCGTGATGATTGTTGTGCCAGCCTTCGCCAACCGTGATGAGCGCGACAAACCAGTTGTTACGGCTTTTCTCACCTGTTTTGTAATTCTGATAGCCGAACATATGGCTGAGCGAGTTGACGGACCACGTTATGTGCCAGACCGCAACAATTCGGACATAAACGCCCCAGACGACTAAGCTCATTCCGAGCTGTGTTGCTGCAGCCAAGTCCATGAACAACAGCGACGGTAAAAACCCGAGCAAGAAGAACACTGGGATCTGCATTAGCACGATGCCGAAGTGCAACAACTGATTCTTTTCCAGTCGCATGTAAAACGGATCGCGAAGCAGGTCGCGAGCGAATTTCTCCAGCCCCACAATTCCATGCGTTTCGCGGTTGGTATACAACAGCCAACCCATGTGTGACCACAGGAAGCTTACGATCGGCGAGTGTGGATCAGGCCGTTCGTCGGAATGAACGTGGTGCATGCGATGGACGCAGACCCAGCGAGCCGGTGCGTCTTCCATGCAGCAGATGCCCAAAACCGCGATGGTGTGTTCAACCCATTTCGGGCACTTAAAGCTGCGGTGCGTCAGCAACCGGTGATATCCGATCGTGACGCCTTGACCAAACACGTGAATGCCCGCGAGCATCACGAAAACACCCGTCCAGCTGAAAAAGTATGGGACGAAGGCCAGCAGAGCCAGCGCGTGGACGATGCCAATGACGACTGCGTAGGTGACGTTGAATTTGTATGGAAGAACCGCTGGAGGTATGTTGGCTTCTTGCATCGCCGATTCAAAATTCCTTGAAGATAGTTGCCGTACTTTGGGCATCCGGCGAAACGGTCCGCGATTGGAAATTCCTTTACCCGAAGCGGACAGCATTCTCGCCATGCATTGCTAGATGCCCTCTGTTTTATCCTCAAATTCTAATCCATACAGATATAGATGTTCAGTTTTCCCAAAACATCTTTCGCTAGCACGCTGAAACTTGCATTATCCACAAGTTTTATCAGCGATTCCGGCATTGCAATGCGACAATACGTCAAACCACCACAACGTCCGGCGGCGGTGGTCTGAAGCGAACAGTTCTTATTTTAGCAGCCCGCGAGAACGTAAAATCGACAGACAAATTAGAAAGTCACCTGCACGGAAATTTACACGGAAGTTGAGAAGCTGGTATTTGGCGGATGACGAAGCTAAGCGACAAGCGAACGGACAATAGTTGCTGCCAAATTAGTTGCACCAAGCCGCTGCCCCGACTCTACTTGGTGATAGGGTTCCGCTGCCGTGCCCCAACACGGATCGACTTGACTAGCGGAACAGAGAGTGTTTCCAAACCGACGATCGGCGCAAATCTACTCTATTTAAAGCTGGGATGTTCTAATCCCCAACGGAAGTTTAAGTAGTCTATGAATTCAAGGCTCTAGCCCTCAATGAAATGAAGACATATATCCAGCGGACAGGCACCACCGCTTTGACTGATTCCGAACTACTGATACTCGACATGGCAGCCACACATGGTGGCTCCCGCAGAATGTTCCACCCAGACGTATTCACTCAACAATTCAATTATCCATCCCACAATCTCACTTCCATTCAGTTGACAGAAGTATTGGATTGTTTCGAACGTAATGGTTTAATCACCGGCCAAGAATACATCGATTCTAAGGGCCGGCCAGATAAAGAAGTCTTGATAACTGCGAAGGGAGGGGGGCTTTGGGAGACGGAGCGAAAACCGGATTGGTCTCGTTACTTAGATTGTAGATACCAAGGTAGGGCTGATAGTGAGAAGTTTCGAGTTTCGATTTATGGGCATTCGCCCGAAATTTGTCGCGACTACTTCGATACTGCTCGTGATTGCGGCATCATTGACTATAGGGGAAGACGAACAAAGTCCGGGGTTGGCTGCAGACAGCTTGTTTGGTGGCGTCCAGCACAGAAAGTATTTATGATCTCTGCGTGGCTTGAAACTTGGAACTGCAACGGTGATTGGGCAACCTTGGAAAGTAAGCGGAGCTGGTGGTTCTCACCGGATGAAATTTCGAAATTTTGGGGATGGCCGACTGCCCCGATGCCCGCTGAAATCACGCAAAACCGGACCTAGCCTTTCTTTGGCTATCCTCGCTTCTTCAGTCAAGCTTACATCTTATTGTTTATTCGCATGCGATACAAATTGGTATATTGACACTAACTTTCAGAGCAACCATTGAAATCATGTCAAACGAAAAACCATGGCCACGATTCTCACTGTTATCGCTGCTCAGTGGTATGTCATTCATTGCTTTCATTCTTGCGTCCTTCTCTCGTGGTAACTACCTATTCGGCACGGGAGCAGGATTCGGTTATGCTGTGATCGCTTCGATGATCGTATGGCTCATTGTGCGAGCCATAAGCGAAGTTCCCGTGCCCAGAGCTCGCCTTGTATTTCTCGTGCTATTCTCGATTCCGGTCTGCCTCGCTTTTGCGTTCCCAACCTATGTCAACTCTGATCTCCAGGGCTTCATAGACAATGAATCCGACGACCGCGATGCACACAACGAACTTCGCACTGTGTTTTCGGATGACCGAGCATTTGACGATCTTTCAGTCGCAACCTTTCATGGTAAAGCAGTAAGCGTCGAAGTTTCTGGAACCGTCCCAAATAAGACCGAACTAGATCGTGTTCAACAGCTTGTTTTTGAACGTTGCAGTTTTGTCAAAAGATGCTCAATACATTGGAGAATTTGCGTACGTTCGGAGTCCACAACGTACGTTGCCCAAAGCAGCGGCGAATTCACGCCCGAGTGATCATGTATTAATAGACAGGTCGAAAGCTATAAGAACCGCTACAATTGCCAGTATTGTTCCATGGATCCGAGAAGTCATATCGACTGCATAAAGTTTCCCCTGACAATGCCCGCGCTCGCGAACGATGGACATTAAAACGAGAAAAGCAATATGCCGAATCGGAATAAACCGCAAACGAATGATGACGCCCAGGTAGTGATCAACGCCGACGTGGTTCAGGCAAAGTATTTTGCGGTGATCGATGCGAAGGGTCGAACACGAGCGTCGATGGGACTCGGAGGTGCCAACGATGATGCCACACAGATCAGAATTTACGGTGACGATGGCGAGCCGCGCATAACTTTGCAGGTATGTCGGGATGAATCAGTTGTGTCTATCGAACAATCCAATGCGATTCCAGGCATATCCCTCGTCGTTTCAAGTCGCTCAAACGGAATCGGAATCTCTGATTCGCAGGGTAGACCGATATACCAATGCGGTCTATATCATGATCCTAGCTATGCAGCTCGCGATGGAAAACCGAGTATAATTCTTCGCGATTTCAATACCGGTGATGGGTGGCAGATCATTGTTGGACATTCGGAAGAGTAAGAAGGATATCCATGAAGTGCACGAGCTCACGCGGCTTTGAGCTGAATTACACGGCTAACGGCGATAGCTTCTGCACTCAGGCTCAAGCCGTGTTTAGATGTTAGCTGCAAGCGTACTCGTGTTTCACTTCAGCTTTCGCTTGTATGCTCTCGGAGCTTGTTACAACGACTTCTTTCGCTGGATTTTAGGTCAACCCAGTTAGCACGCCGTCTTTGCAGAAGTCGGCGTTGCCGAACGAGTCTACGGGGAAACCCATCGCAGCGGACAACGTCATTAGAAGTCGATTGTGAGGCACTTCGCCAAAATCCAACGCTCGCCCTGTCTTAAAGTCCAAACCACCACCGACCAAAACAAACGGAATGTTGTCGCGTGTATGGGAATTGCCTTTGCCCAGCTCGTTGGTCCAGACGATGGTTGTGTTATCCAATAACGAACCACTACCATCTGGCTCCGGCGTTTCCGCTAATCGCTTCGCCAAGTACGCCACTTGCTCACAATACCATGTATTGATCCGAATCAATTTCTCATAAGCCGACTCGTTTGAATCAGGTTCATGCGACAATTCATGATGGCCTTCATCAATGTCAAGCCATCGCATCTTTGGCTGCCCGACGCTATTGGTAATCTGGAATGAACCGATGCGGGCGAAATCCGCAGCAAAGCTATTAACCATCAAATCCATTTGCATCTTGGTTATCAGCGGCATGTTATCGTTGACTTCGTCCACGTTCGGCGGCAACTGTGGCACGATATGGCCAACGTCTTTTTGTTTCGAAGCCAGTTCCAACTGCAGCTCTTGCTCTAGTTCACGTACCATTTGAACATGATCCTGCAAGATGCGACGATCACCGGAACTCATGAGCTGCTCTACCTTACGGAAATCGGCAGACAAGTCGTCAACCACACTTGCAAGCATCGCTCTGTTCTTCGTTTGTCCGTACAGTTTATCAAACATCTGATACGGATTATCGATTGGTGCCACTGGCTGGTTAGGTCCTGAGTAGGACATGCGAGTCCAAGTGTCAGCACGCTCTGGCACCATGACGCCCATTTCGATCGAGCCGAATCGCGTCTGCGTTTGCGGATTCTCCTGTAACTTGTTCTTAAGATATTGGTCCAAGGAGATTCCTTGAGACCAACCTGCAGGAGTATCCGAGCCGCCTTGAATGTCCCCAGGAAAAAGCTCGATACCAGTCAGCAAGCAACCGATACCTCGCATGTGACCATCGCCGTCGCCCTGAATCCGGTTGCACATGCCGTGCAAAGTCAGCGTCTTGTCCTTGAATTCATTCAAAGGTTGCAAGATTCGCTTCAGCTCAAACGTTTCGCTGTTCGGATCGGACCAAAAGTGGTCGGGGATTACGCCGTTTGGACTGAACACAAACACCAGTCGCTTTTTGCGTTGCGGTGTCTCACCGCCAAAGCTGAGCGATGGCAATCCTAACAAAAAGTTGGCAGCAGCAGCGCTGACACCGGTTCGGAGCAAAAATTCGCGGCGGGATGGAAGGCTTAACATAGCACTAAGTATCCTGTCCATTGATAAAGGTGGGGTGGGTGGCGTGGATCAACGCGATCTCTACGATCAATTCGCGGACGTTGAAGTTGGAGGACCGAAATCGCTCTTCAAGCCGCTGCAACGTCTCGGGACCAAACGCAGCGACAGGTTGCTTAACAAAATGTTGAAAGGCTCGTTCGACAAACGCTCGCTGAGCATCCTCGCCGTTGGCAAGATACTCGGCCAACGATTTTGCACCGTTCAACTCAATTTCAACTCCATCTGAATCTAGATATCGACCAGACACATCCAGCGACTTGTCTTTTTCCATGTCGCGGAATTTTCCGACCGCATCGTAGTTTTCCAACACGAATCCTACTTGATTGATGCGTGCATGGCAAGTTTGGCACCCTTCCGATCCAGTCTGCAACGCCACACGTTCGCGAGTTGTTAGATCTGGATGCAAGTCAGGGCTCAACGGCGAAAACGCTTCCGTCGGTGTCTTTAATACGCGGCCAAGCAGATTTCGCGTCAGAAAGACTCCGCGATGAATTGGCGATGTCGACTGAAAATATGCTAAACCACTCATCAAATATGGATGCGTCAGGACCCCAAACCGGCGATCAGGATCTGGCACGGTTTTCCGCAGACCATCACCTTCTTCCGCCGCCGCCCAACTTTCGCCATAAAATTCTGCGATGCGCGGAGTCGTATAGCTCCAATCGCTCAGGAAAAACTTCCGGTAATCGCTGTCTTCACTCCAAACGATTTCGTCCAAAAAAGCATCTAAGGATGATCGCAAATCCGCAGCCAGGGCCTCGTCGAACCCGCCGTAGATCTCGGGGTCTTTCGTGATGTCCGTGATTTTGCTCAGGTTCAACCATTCATACAGCATCTCGCGAATCTTGCCCTGAGAGCGATAGTCTTCGATCATTCGGTATGCGGCGGTACGCACGGCACTCTCGTCGGCTAACTCACCTTTAGCAGCTTGCTCAATTAACCAATCGTCGCTGGGCAGCGAATCGTACAACGTCAATGCCAGGCGGTTCGCCGCGATCTGAGAGACACTCGCTTGCTCACTTGCGGCAGGATACAAAAACCAAGGCGACTTCAATGCGACTAACGTTACTAACTTGATCGCCTCGCCGTCATCTTCGGTCGTTGCAAGATACTTGTCGACGTACTCGGAACGCAGATCGCCACGCGTCGAATTTCTAAAGGCAATGCCAACCATCTCCGTCAGGAAGTTCGCCAGCTTTTCACGATCACTGCCTTCTTCTTTTTTGTGCTCGCGCAGATACTCAGGCCAAAGATCATCGACAACCGTCTGCCCAAACTCAAGTGCAGCTGTGGTTGTTGCCTCATCCCATTGTCGGCTAACGGCGATGCCTCGGTCATAGCCATAGCTGCGGTCGTCCGGCGGCAAAATCGCTTGCAACGCAAACGCCGCTGGCGTCCACTCTGCACGCAGATTTCTCGTCGGAATCAATTGCTCGACGCCGTTGGGTGGCACCCACGAGAGTGAAAAGTTGGCGGGCGGCTGCTCCGTCTTTCGCTCACGTTGCGTGAAATTAATTTGGATCGGATAGACGCGTCCGGCTGTCAAATTGATCGATTGTCGGAATTCGGTCTTATCTCCCGACTGGACGTGGTTATCGATGAAAACACGTTCCGACTTCCCAAGATCCATTTTGAAAGAGCAAGTGCTGCGGACGACTATCTCGTATCGGCCGGTAACATTGGCGATCAGACCGCCGCTCCAATGAATGTAAAATTCTTTAGCTTCAATGCCTTCGCCAGGACTCTCGTGCCCCCAGTCAAAATTCAATACGGAATCATTTCGCTCAGTCTTCTTTTTATCTTCCTTCCAACGCGATCCATCAAAGTAGATCCCTTTTAGACCATGCTCGTCACTGACATGCGGAGTCGAACCAAAATGGCTGTATAAATCGCTCAAGCTCTGACGCAACTGGTTGCCAGTTAGCCGAGACAACGAGATCTGCGGCGGTCGGTTGCGCAACTGAGCGGCTTTGGAATAAAAAGCGAAATGCATGTAAGCAGCGACCGCTTCCGCGTCTTCGCCAACACACGACTCGGGATCATCTTCTGGCATCGTCGTCGCGACGACCGTCGACAGCTCGCCGACCGAAGAATCGCCAACCAAGGCAGAATCGTAGACCCCAGCAACACCTTCTCCGCTAATGCCGTGACAGTCGACACACTTACTTTCGAAGATCGCTTTACCACGTTCTCGCATCTGCTCTGCGGTAAGCGGCGATTCCGCAGTCTGTTCGGCGACCGCCGAGCTCGACGCACACGCCAGCCAGATTAGACCATATGACAGGAATTGGATTAGGTTACGCATAGTTCTGACAGAAGCCTGAATCGCTTTCTCTCTTTATTATATGCCAGTCGATCGTCGACCCAGCGGCATAATTGGCGGGAATGCAGTCCGAATAGTAGCTCAGCAATTATTACACCGAGACGTCGAAGGGGACAGCAATGGGGCTTTCGCTAGTTCGAGTCGCAGCTCCGAAAGCCAGGTGGGGAGCATAGGTTTCTATGCCAGCTTAATTATAGCAACCTTACTTCATGAGTCACCCTCTATTCATCCGGACGTGACGAGAAATCCTCGAATCTGACCTTAGACTAATGCTGTTTCTGAGGATCGGCCCTGCGGTTTGCCACTGCCAATCGGCACAGAACTGTCCGATTTAGCGATCTACGCGGCGAACGTCATAGCTGCGACTTCTGGTCACGCAGAGCCAAGTAAGAAGGCGTGCTGATCATGTACATCATGGGACGGCGAAAAATCGATAGCTCCGCCTTTTGTGCCAGGGCACTGCCAGAAAGTCCAGCAGCGCTACTCAACGTTGGCGGATTCATGATGGTGACCAAGATGCTGAGCAAAGCCACATCTGGGAATCAGTGTAACCTATTTGTTAAGAGCTTCGGCCTTTGCTTGCCTGCGTTTACGTGATCTGCGAATCGCGAAGCCTGCCAGTGGCAGCCCGACTAACGCCATGCTTGCTGGCTCTGGAACTGCGGTTACTTGCATTACAAATCGACCGCCGTCCCCCCACGAACTTCCGGGGCTTGATAGCGTAAAGACCGCTTGGTATTTCGATCCTCCTGCAACGCTATCATCCACGGTAAAGATCGGCGTAAAGTCAATCGAGTCGCCCGCTCCCAGGTTGAACGATTGGCCAGCCGCGTCCATCAGCACGTTTCCAGATGCATCCCTAATGCTCAAACCGCTTGAAATCGACTCAAGATTGAGAAAGACATCTTCGCTGCCCAACAAACCATTGAACCTTCCGCTCGAGGAATTAAACATGAAATTCTCAGGCGTTCCATCGGCAAAACCATCGAGTGAATTCACGGTTCGAAATCGAAGATTGTTAAACGGCAGCGAGTTGGTTAGCCCCGTTCGAAACATCCCATCAAAATCACCAGTACCTGGCATCATCCAGACATCGTTTACAGCTGGTGATTCAGGCAGAATGTTGCTCGTGCCAAACGTGCCGTTAAAATCATTCACTAAAGTTGCCGCGCCATTGTTGGCGCCCGTGTAAGAATAGGTGCCCTTTGAGTGATAGTGATTGGACGCCGGACTCGACTCATTCCAGTGTGCATACAACATGGTCATCCTATTGTAATTAGGATTATCAAGTCCATCGTAAGTACCGCCGATCATCGCCGGTCGTGAATCTCGACCGATAATGTAGTTCACCACTTCGCCGAACGCCGTCGTTGCGACACCCGCAACACCAACGACTGCCAAACAGGCCAATCGTACAAATCTTAATAACATTGCATTACCTTCTATATGAATTTCAAAAAGTTCGTCAATTCTCGTGAACAGACGATGCCGATATTTCACATGCATCATCTCAATACGCTGCCAGAACGAGATAGGCGCAGCACTCCACAGTCAGCCAATCAAGCCCGGAAAAAACAACCAGCAAGCGTTAACCGCTCAGCTTGACCAGAGAACCGTCCCAACCAATCGCTTGGCTTGAGGAACGGCATAGCCCGTCTTCATATCAAACACAAAGCGGAGGAGCTAATGATCGAGAAGGCGGCGCTCGGGGCTGAGCCCAACACCGACTCTTGCCGGAGCAGATCGAGTCGACGGTTATCAGTCCAGCGATGATCGATAGCGACTCCCACAGCAGTCTTTGCAACGCTTGTAGATCGCCCTGGGCAGCAAGAGTAGACTGGCAGACGAGACATTGGCTGCTGTCGTGCGATTTCCCACCGGGCGACGCATGAACGACAACTTCCCCTTCAGAAAAGCAGTCCGCAGCCTTGAGAACATTTGGCTGCAGGCCGCACGCGTGATCGCAATTGCAAGTGTGAACATTGGTCGCATCAAGCGTCCGATGCGAGTGCGTAACGCAGCACGCAATATGTAGCGTCGTCGCCAGTTGCGAAACTGGCAAAAGACTACATAACAGTAAAATTTGCAGCGGTCGGACCACGCGAAACATAACAAGTTTCGTGATAAATGTTGCGAAATCGTCCGACCAAGAACTAGATGCACATTGTGTGCATCTAGGGTTTTTATGTCAAGCGTCCGACGTTCATCGACGTGCTAATTTTTGACCACCCCTTAAAGCACGCGCCCGGGTTTGCTGGTCAAATTTTAATTTCGGTGCCGTCAGCCAATTGGAGTCCGGTGGCCTCGAAGTACTTGCGCTTGAGCGTTGCAAATCCATGTGCGGCGTCATCCGAGGTTTGGCTAAAACAAGAGGTCAACGTCCCTGCCACTTCACCACCGCTCAAAATTTCGCACGGTACAGCGAGTTCCGTTTTACCTGACAAACTAACCGGGAACAGCTTCTTCTGCACCTGCCCCAAGGCATCGAGTCGCGCGATCGTCTCCTGCCCTAGATAACAACCCTTCTTGAAGGAGATTGTCTGCGTCTGTCGATCCACCTCTTGCGGTAGATTTGTTTCGTTAAAATCGATTCCGAACCAAGGAAAGCGAGACTGAGAGGCAAGTCGTTTGACTTCGTCCTCGGAATCAACAACTTGTAATTCTGGCAAGATTCGCTCTGGCTGACAAGCAACCAAAGCATACTCCGGCGGCAACATAAAACTGCGCACGATAACCGACGACACTTGGCCATCGTCTAAAAGTTGCCAACTAACCAAAGGCTGCAAGTCACTTGCGACTTCCGGCAACTGAACTCCCAGGACTTGCGAAAGCTTTACAGCATCAGCCTTTAAATATCCCCAAACGAAATCGGCGGACGCGTCGGACAAGTCGACTCGTTCGCTAATGATGTAGCGGTCTAGATGTTGAATCAGTCGCTCGGCCTGCCCTCCTTGAGGGGCCAAAAAATAGTAATCGTTCTCATTGTGCAGCACGATACCATGTGAAAACGTTTTACCTTTGCTATCGGTAATAAACGTCTCGCACCAGTCCCCATCTTGCAGTTGCCGTATTTCGTTTGTCGTAAAGTTGTGCAACCATTTCAGTCGGTCACGACCGGAGATGCGCAATAATGTGGGTTTGAAGTTGAGTGCTTGCATACGTCCTGTTTAGTTATCGATCAAAGATTGCACAATAGTGTCGTTTCCAACCATTTGTTCCAATTCGCAATCTCATTATCTGTAAATGGATAGTCTGCAACAGAGCTGATTGACAACTGTTCATTGTGACTTAGGTCGATTAAAGTCGCAGACCAGATTCCTGAGCCGTCGACGCGTAGTCGCAGTTGCAATGGCTCTTTGCGTTCAATTTTGGGAAAGGCTTGGGTAATGTTCGCAGCGGCTAACCAATTCCATTTCGAATCACTCCTGGAACTCTCTACGAATTGGAGAAAGAGATCTTCCGAAGTTGGTCTATCCACCCTCAGCGTACGAGAGCTGGTCGTTGGGATCGATGTGAATCGCGGCAGGAAGACACGCGGAGCATCTTTCAGAAGCTTACCAGACCGCAACGCAATGCCCAGGTCAAACGGAGTTGCGCCGCTTGCGTGATAGCCATCAGGAATCCCCGGCGGGATAAGATAGCTGGCTTGCATCGCCGCGCCGCGGGCAACGTCGGCCTGGGTAGCAACCAGCTCTGGAATATTCTTGCCAAACGCCTGTTGTCGAAGTGCGCTCAAGTGTTTGGACTGCAGTGCCGTGCCGATCAAGATAACTTCGTCGATCTCGTCGATGCTGATCTGCGATTGTTGCAACGCAGAAGTGACGAAGCCTTCAAAGGCTTTATACTCCGTTGCACACATCGTCAAAAGTTGCTGCTGAGTTATCACCCACTCGAACTGATGGCCGCTGAGTTTGACGCGGGCAATTGCACGCGGCGTCGTAAACAAACTCTCCAGAGTTCGTTCAACCACCCGTTGCACCTTAGCAGCAGTCCTTATGTCTTCGCGAACGGTTACGCCCAACGTAGACTGAATTCGATGCAAGAAATACTCGGCCAATCGCGATTGCCAGCGCAAAAGGCTCATCTGTGTATCACCGTAGGTCGCCACTGTTTTTACAAGCTTGCCTTCACATCGCACAACCGCAGCCTCGGCGGCGCTTCCGGTTAAAGTCAGGACAAGTTGATGCGTAACCGGCTTATCGTGTCGTCGCACTTCGTCACCAGCTGCATTCTTCGTCGGCAATGCGAACGCTAGTGACGCGGCCAAGTGCTTGTCCAACAATTGAAGGACTTCAATCCCAGCAATTTTGCAAGCAGTCGCCAACGAGACACGCCGCAGTTGGTCGAAACACGAAGGGATCGTAACTACCGCGTGTGAAACATCGCGTGCAGTCGGTGTCGCTTGATTTACAACGTGCCGAATGAGAGCGGCCAAAATTACTTCAGGCGGACATCCTCGCCCACCAAAGTCGCGATCGACACGTTGAACACCTAGCCATCGCTGCAGAGTATGAAAGGCGTGCTCGGGCTGGGCAATCCGCGCTTCCACCGCTTTTCGACCGATAAGCAACTGATTCTTGTGACTCCAAATTACATTGGGCACATCAAAGTAAGTTTCATCAAGCTGGATTGGTACGGCGCGCAAACTGGCGTCAACAAAGCAAGCTTGCGATGTCTTCATCCCAAGATCGATTCCGATCGCATTAAATTCGCGTCGCATCGTCGAACGATGGGCGAAACCACGGGTAGGATGATCGCGAAGCACGCGGCCAATCTCACGCGTCACCGAAATAGTTGCGTGACTCTTCTCAAGCGACGACGAACGGAGGTTGCTCTGATCCAGATAGTTCAGCACGTGAGCAGCCGAATCAAAACGTTCATCCGGATTCTTGGCAACCAGCCGTTGAAACAGGGCATCCAGTCGCAAGTCAACATCGCCGCGCACTTCGTACAGTACCGGTGGCGTCTCTTGCAGATGCGACAGAGCAATCCGCACAGGCTCCCCCGTGAACATCGCTTCCCCTGTCAAGATATAAAACAGCGTCGCGCCCAAAGAGTACAAGTCGGCGCGGTGGTCGATCTTCGCCGAATGCTGAATCTGCTCCGGCGACATATACTCAACCGTTCCCATCAAATTGCGACGTTGGTCAGCAATTGACTCCGAGCTTTCGCCAGTCAGTCGAACCAACCCAAAGTCGAGAATCTTAACCTGCCCGCTCGCAGTCATCATAATGTTACTGGGCTTGATATCGCGGTGGATCATGCCGCGACTGTGCGCATATTCAAGCGCCTTGGCTACCTGGTAGATGACATCGACCGTTTGCTCGACTGAAAGCGGGCCTTGAGAATCGACTAAGCCAGACAAGGACTGCCCTTCAATCAGTTCCATCACCAAGTAGTAAATCGAGTTTGATTGGCCAGCGTCAAACGCCGTGACGATGTTCGGATGGAGCAGCTTGCCGAGTGATTTTACTTCCAAGAAGAATCGGTCGACCAGTTCCGGATTGGTCGCGAAATCGGCAGGCAATATCTTGAGAGCGACGGTCCGATCCATCATGCGGTGGCGTGCGCGAAAAACCTGCCCCATTCCGCCGCGGCCAATCAAGCCTTCAACGAGGTATTCCCCCAGCACCAGCGGTTTTGTGGGTTGGGTTGCGTTATTTTCCGACCAAGAATCGACATCAAAATCGGTGTGACTGTGAAGAGCGGCATCATCACCCGGTCCCAGGTGTGCCAAAATGTCATGAGTCAGTGCAAGAGTTTGAGCATCGCGGCGCAGCGGCTGCGCGCCAGTTCCATGGTCTGCGCCTAAGGCGGATTTTGAGCCGTCATCAGATTGTGAGGGAACAGAACTGGACATCAAAATCGGAGAAGAAATGCAGTGACAGAAACCACCTCCATATATTGTAGCTAGTTTTCGCACGATGGCACGAAAAGCAAAAAGAATGGATTCCTTCGCCACCCTCACGGGACGCACTGCGGACAACCGAGGCCTGCGAAACGATACGCTCCGTTGCAAATCTGGAAAATGTGGCAAATGAGAAATTGCGGGCCACAGCTGGATTGTCTAGAGTAAAGATTCCTCTTAGTAACCGTTTTTGCTTTAGATTCAGAACTCATCCTTTGCCCCGACGTTTGCCTCGTCCCCGACGTTAGACCGGAAGTTCGCATTCGGGCGTCAGAAAGTCTTTAGGTGATGCGTGTCGCGCGTTCTCAACGCCAACCCAGATTCGGATGCACTTTCGACCGAAGTTTTAATCGTCGAGCTTTACCGCGACATACGCAACTTGGCGAATAGCAAGCTACGCAATGAGCGGTCCGATCACACTTTACAAACGACGGCCCTGGTAAACGAAGCTTATCTGCGTCTGCAGAGCCGGCATGGCTGGATCAATCAGCAACAGTTTTTGGCGGTTGCCGCTGACACAATGCGGAACGTTCTGACAGACCACGCGCGACGGAAGCTTACAAAGCGTCGCGGCGGAGACCTTAAGAAGCAACCCCTTGTATTGGGGGATATTTCTCTGCCGATGCCGCCCGAAGATTTTCTCCTCTTGGACGAAGCTGTCGAAAGCCTCAAGAATGTTTGTCCGGATGCCGCTGAACTGTGTCGTTTACGTTTTTATTTGCGGATGACACAGACCGAGGCAGCAGCGTCGCTCCAAATTTCGAAATCGACGGCGGAACGGCGATGGGCGTTTGCCAAAGCTTATTTATACTCCCGTATGTCTCCCGACACTTCGAAAACGTTTGCAGATTAGCCCCGAAGGCGACTCGAAGAATGTAGAACCGGGCTCAGGAAGCCCGACTGGGTCCGCTGCCTTGCGGTACTTTTGGTTGAAACACCTTCAGGCCTTCCGTGACGGACACATTTCGCATCCTTGCGATCTGCCGCAGCCAGCGAAAATCAAAAGTTCCGTCGAAGCAGACGTGTTTTTTGAAGAAATTCGTGAATTTTCGTAAAAGTGTGAAGCAAAATCTGATCAAGAATCGCCTAACAGTAGGCGGAAGACGTTCGCGAAACCACTTGAGCCTGGGGCGGTTCCTGTAAACAATTCAGAATGCCTTTGTCGTCATCAACAGATTTCTGAAGTTTTCACCCAACCGAACGCTGCCTTCGATTTTCCGACTTCCAAACAATTGAAGTTGAGTTTCGTTAGGCTGACCATCATTTAGCGACTAAGGAGTGCGCATTCAGCAGAAAAGGACATGGGAGAATTGTGCATTCCAATCGATGAAATTTTTGAAACAGCAGCGGGGATCGATACCCCAGAAGCGCGTGACAGCTTTCTAGTAAAAGCCTGCGGCGGAGATTCCCGACTAGTGGAACAGTTGCAGACGCTATTACAACAGCGTGGAAAGGCGGATAAGTTTTTTCGCCAGATCGGTTTTGACGAACCTCCAACATCGGCCAGTTATGAAAAAAATTCCAAGCGCCGCCTTGTGTCCGACTTCGAGCTGTTCGAGTGCGTCGGCAAAGGGGGAATGGGAGCAGTCTACCGCGCGATCAATGTTAACACGGGCGTCAAGGTTGCTCTCAAGATCCCGCAAATTCCGTTAATCGGAAATCCCACACTGATTCGGATGTTCATAAGGGAAGCACGCACGGCCAGGTCGCTGAAACATCCAAATCTCGCTCCGATCGTAGACTCTGGTTATGCAAACACTGTTTGCTACATTGCCTCAAAATGGATCGAGGACGGAGACTTAGCGACATGGCTAAAGAGTAAGCCCGGACCGCGAAATCCACACTCCGTCTTAAAATTCCTTATCCCGCTAGCAAATGCTATCAGCTATTGCCACGAGCGGAACATCGTGCACTTGGATCTTAAGCCGGCGAATGTTCTGCTCGAGCGTAAGCCATTGCAGCCAACGTCTGGACAGCGGAATACTCAGGTGCTTGCTAGCGTCGACGATCATGAATTTGATTTAGATGCGATGTCGCCTTGCTTGGCTGATTTTGGTATTGCAACCTCGACCGATGCAAACACATCATCAGATTCCTTTAAAGATTTCGTCCAAGGCACACCTGTTTACATGTCTCCAGAACAAATGCTTGGTCAGCGAGATCTGGTTGGCTGCCGTACCGACGTATATGGCATGGGGTTGATCTTGTATGAACTCCTCTATGGAAAAGCGCTCTACTCTGATTGTACAAAAGATGTGATCC
Source organism: Njordella aestuarii (assembly GCF_056494165.1). Taxonomy (NCBI): domain Bacteria; kingdom Pseudomonadati; phylum Planctomycetota; class Planctomycetia; order Pirellulales; family Pirellulaceae; genus Njordella; species Njordella aestuarii. The sequence continues at coordinate 1,944,398 of NZ_CM151397.1, read as the reverse complement.
TGAACGCTCTAAAGACGAACGATTTTATTCCAATGCCTGATTCGGTTTCCGTTCCGACCGGCATAAGAAATATTTGTCAAAAGTGCCTTCGCAATCTTCCGAAGGATCGATATGCAGACGTAAAAACTCTGGAGGCAGATATGCGAGCCTTTCTGGACGGTCGTCCACTGACAGCAAAATCACTTTGGTTCCAGCGTTTAGTTGCACGCGTACGATCCCTGCGCAGAAAACCAAAAAGCAGTCCGGTCATTGTCAGTGCAAAAAATAGCTAACAGCCGCAGCGTCCGAGACCGCATGCAAAAAGATTTTGGCAAGAGAATGGGACAGGATTTCATTCTTCTGCCTTCATTCTTCTGCCAACTGCACACGTCCGGGCGAACCATTTACCCAAATTTAACTCGAGCTTGGATAGCATGCGAGGATGGCAAACTTCGACCACTCGAGACTGCCGAGGATCGCGAAATCCTGGTTTGGCTAGCACCCTGAAAAATCGATCTTGATCTGGACTGCCCACTTGCGCTAAACTCCCCCGCTTACCGGCTTGTAGATTTAACCAAGCACTTACGCAACCAATGAAACCAGACGAAAGTTCGTTTGCTTTCTAGTTGAGTCGGCTGGATGCGACTCAGGTTTGTTAGTCGGGCAATCGCCCACCCTTGGCTCAAATGGTTTACGGAGGAACCGAAGAGATGCGTTGCAAACGAATTCTGCTGTCACTCGCGATCGCCGCAACTATTGGCGGTTACACATGTTACCCTTCGCAAGTCCATGCGCAAGGAAAGGTTCAGGCTAAACCTGTTTCATCGCAGCGCGCTGCCTTGCCAACAAATGTCGCTGAGCAAGAAAACGCCGCGGAATTACCCGTCGCAACCATCAATGGTTCCCCCATCACCCGAGATGAACTGGCGGCTCTTTGTCTTCCACGCTACGGCGCGCAAGTCATCGATAACATTGTCAATAAACACCTGATCCTGCAAGCTTGCCAATCCCAAAATATCCGGATCAGCCAAAAAGATGTCGACGATGAAATTTCTCGGATCGCCGGAAAATTCAAACTCTCGCCGAACATGTACCTGAAACTAATCGCAGAAGAACGCGACATTACGCCGGAGCAATACTCGGCCGACATCGTCTGGCCTATGTTGGCGTTACGCCAACTTGCCCGCGACAAAGTCACCGTTGACCCAAACCAGATTACGCGGGAAATTGAAAGTCAGTTCGGCCGTAAAGTTCAGGTGCGGATGATCGTCGTCAAAGATAAAAATAAAGCTGCCGACATCCACAAACAAGCGATCGCGAACCCTGAATCTTTTAAAGCACTCGCTAAACAACATTCGGAAGATCCAGCGAGCGCCAGCGTCGAAGGCCTGTTGCCCCCCATCCGCAATACGGACTCCAATGATACGCTCGAGAAGGTTGCGTTTGCACTCAAGCCAAACCAAGTATCAGATCAATTCACAATCGGCGACATGACTGTCATGCTGCAGTGCGTGCGATTTATTGAAGCTTCGATCTTGACCCAAGATCAAATGCAATACCATGAAGCTCAGATCCGTAGCGAACTTGAAGATCTACAACTGCGCGAGATTGCCGACAGCATGTTTGGCAATCTTCGCGAACAAGCGAATGTTCGTATCGTTTTCAATGACTCCGCACTGTCAGCCCAATATCCTGGTGTTGCTGCGATCTTGAACGGCCAGCCAATTCCACTGAAGGTGCTGGAAGATGAATGTATCAAACGATTTGGGCCTTCAGTACTCGAAGTCGAGATTAATCGACGTATCCTTCTTGAAGCGCTCACTACCAACAAAGTCAATGTGACCAACGAAGATTTGATGGCAGAAGTCGCTCGAGCTGCAGACTACTACGGATTCCTTACCGAGAAGGGTGAGCCCGACGTTAACACTTGGTTGACCAAAGTGATGGCGGAAACAAGCGTAACGCAGGAAACGTACCTTCAAGACGCCGTTTGGCCCAGTGTGGCTCTTAAAAAACTAGTTGCTGACAAAGTAACGGTTACGGAAGAAGATCTGAAGGCCGGCTATGAACGCGACTACGGTCCTCGTGCTGAAGTCCTGGCGATCGTCTGCTCCAATCAACGTACCGCTCAAGAAGTATGGCAGCTTGCTCGCGATAACCCGACGGAACAGTTCTTTGGTGAACTGGCCGCTCAATACAGCGTCGAACCGACGTCGCGTAGCAACCTTGGTAAGATCCCGCCTATCCGTCGGGAAAGTGGTCAGTCGACCTTGGAACAGGCCGCGTTCAAACTGCAAGTCGGCGAGTTGTCGGGAATCGTTGAAGTCAACGGACAATACATTATACTCAAAGGCCAAGGTCGGACTCAACCTGTTGTTACGGATCCTGCTCGCGTCGAAAATGAATTGCGGAAGGATATTCTTGAAAGCAATATGCGTGTGGCGATGAACCAGCATATGAACCATTTGGTTGCTTCTGCGTCGATCGACAATTTCTTGGTCCCCAAAGCTCAACTGGGCGCTGCTGCCACTAAAGCTTCACTTCAACAGCTAAATATCCCTCGTTAGTCCAACGGCGTTAGAATATTGCGAAAAGCTACGTTTTTGACGTAGCTTTTTTGCTGCGCCAATGCCTTCTGGCATGCTGCACCATTCGGTTTGCGGTCTTGATGAAAGCTGAACTGTTTTTTGCAGGGTGACCAGACGTGTCACCGACCTTTCGATAATGATTCTGACAATCACGCGTCAGACATGAAAGGGAAAGCAAAATGGATATCAGCGATTCAAATCTAAAATTGACCGTTCAAGAGCGACGGCAGTTGATGCAAACGCTCCGCCGGGCGATGCTAGACAGCGATCAATGGGTCGTAAAGTTCGCGTACGTGGACAAAGTTGGAGTGCGGACGATTCGTGTTGTCAGCCCTATTCGGGTATGCGGTCAAGATCGGTTCTTGGGACTGTGCCTTTGCCGCGAAGAACCACGACAATTCTACTTTGATCGCTGCAGTGACGTTACGTTAGTACCGGCTTGCGAAGTGCTCATGCCAATGCAGCTTGAGACTGTTGCGTAGTTGTATCGCATCGAACAAACGCATTGTTCAAACGCATCGACCAAGCGCATCGTAACTGGCTTCCCCTAGAAGCCGGGGATGTGTTGGGAGAGCTTTGCCGTTTCGCCACGAGCACTGCTGGGCAAGCCAGCAGTGGCACCCGTTTTCAGGAAACCAGCAGTGACACCCGTTTAAGCAAGCTCGCCTTCTTCAGGAATTTCACCCAGCTTCACCCGCGTTCTTGGCGAACGCAGCTCCGGGAAGAGGTATCAATAGCACCGCCGTCTACTAGCTAGATTCACCAAAGGCCGTGGCCACGATCGACCGAGTTCCGCCGCGGTTGCGAAACTCGCATAAGTAGATGCCTTGCCACGTACCCAGTGCGAGCCGTCCATCGCTAATCGGGATACTCAGCGAGCAACCAAACAAAGACGATTTAACATGCGCGGGCATGTCGTCGGGGCCTTCGATCGTGTGCAGAAGTTTCTGACCTTCCGGGACGATCGAATTGAGCATCGTCTCCATATCGACGCGTACGTCGGGATCAGCATTCTCGTTGACCGATAACGCTGCCGATGTATGCTGCAAGAATAGGTTCAGCATCCCCACCCGCATGTTTCGCAGTTCATCGAGTTCCGACAAAATGGAATTGGTCACTAAATGACAGCCACGCGCGTATGGCTTGAGGCGAATGGTTTTTTGAAGCCAGTTCATAGATGTTCAATGTGCTGAAGGGAAAATGGAAGATGTAGTGCTGTACACTTGGTAAACTGTCTGACAGCACGTCAAAATAAATCGCAAATTTTTTCGCAACGCTCTAAAGGTTGAAATACCAAACTGTACGGGTTGCTAGCAAATCGAACACCGGGCGTGCTTAGCGGAATCTGCGATTCCCTAACGGAAAAGGATTCGCGGTTATATGGAAGGAAAGGCCCCCTAAACTGCCAGCTTAGGAATACTGAGTACACGTACTTTCCGCAACGTTGAAGCTTGACTCTGAGCTAAGCTGTAGGGCGCAATAGTCGCCACCGGAACAACAGGGACAGTTTAGCTGATTGAACGCGACGGTTGTAAACCCCTCCCGTGACCTCTATTACGTCTTGGACGTCCTAAGCTTCATGGAATTTTCTTGACATTGGTTCTCATCCGCGAATAATCCTACCAAATCGATTCCGTGAACTAAGCTTTGTCGCCTAACCGCACTTAGCACAAAACGCCGCGGTCCGAACACAGAACACACTAAAACTCGCTGCACAAAAGCAGCGTTTCAACTGAACCAAACCCACTGACAATTCGTCACGATAAGTGACACGCACAACATTCGTTAGGAGTAATTATAGAATGGCAAATATTTGTAAGAACGTTTTCGAAGCGATCCTGAAATATGGTCACGACGAAGACTTCATCCCGCTTGAAGACGAGCAGTTCATGCCGACCGACGCCCCCGCTGGTTCGCCTGAAAAGATCGACGTTCTCCGTCGTCGCGTCGAGCGTGGACAACCTTTGTGGCACGGTGATGACCGCGTCGATTACAGCGGTCTGACCGGTGCAATCCGACCACGCGAATAAGCGTATTGCTCCTCGCCGAATGCAAATTAAAAGCCCTGTTCCGACAGGGCTTTTTTCATGCGCCGTGCCGATTTCCATACGGCGGGAGCAACGGGCAAGGGAAGCTCATAAGGCTTTAATAGATGGTTCACTCCACCGGCCCAACGGTAATCGCCAGCGCCCAATTACCTTGCGAAGGCGCAGCCACAACTGTGTCCTTCCGCGGTTCAAGCGAAATAAGGTCCGCAGTTTTGCCGCTATCGATGTCGATCCATTGTCCCGCAAGCTGGCTGTTTGCGGCAGAAAGGTCGATCGTGACAGAGCCTCCCGCGGGTAGATAGAGCGCGTAAGCAACACCTGCGTCGGCGGCCAAGTACGCTTCATTAGGTTCGCGGTCTGAAAAAAGTTCCATAGCGGGCGACACCGTCCACAGCGGAATTCGTTTTTCAAGTTCCCGAGCGGATCGGATACACGCCACAGCTCGATCGTTCAAACCAAGCCCTGAATCAGGACGGTGAAATCGCATCGACGCCGCCCCAGCCAAAAGATGCCGCCAAAAACGTTCTACTCCGTCTTGATCGGTGTGCCCAAATTTGTTTCCGTCAGCACCGTACGTCTTGGTCGTATTCATCGGGCGCGGCTGCGAAGACAGGTACCGCCGAACGGACAAAAAATTATCCCAATGCTTGTCACCTTGGTTGTGATTGTTCTGCGATACATCCACGAATCCGAATAAATCGGGATGATCGAAAGTCTGCTTGTGTTGCTCACTTTTTAGATCCCAATCGTCCCACATTTCTGTCAGCATCACAGCCGTACCTTTTTCGGCCGCACGAGTTCGAATGAACTCGGCCCAGTAACGACTCCATCTTACATCTCCGCTAGTTTCATTGTCGATACAATATAACACATGCGAGTACTTGAGCGACGCTTCGAGCATTCGAGAAACGAACCGTTGCTGAAACTGTAGGACAACCTGATTGTTCTTTTGCTCGGGAGTAGTAAAGAAAAATGGTTGTTTGTTTGCGGCAGGGTGGTCAAGATACTCCGGCGCAAAACCTGACTCTTCGAAGGTGTAGTTTACGTTATTGGCCGGATTGTATGGATGAATCGCCCAACGTTTATTGCCACCTTGATCAACGTAGTCGAACCGATCCCAAACTTCGATCTGTACAAATATCTGACGCTTGGCCGTTTCGTTCAACATGCGTTCGAACCGCTTCCAGTATTCGTCGTTCCACTCGTTAAGGTCGTATTTGCCTGAATCTAATTTCCGAAATGCGTAAACTTCGAAACCCAAATCTTTCCGGTCGCTCATAGTGTTACGGATTACATTTCCACCTGCTTTTTTCAATCGATCTAGTTGTTGAAAAAGGTCAGCTTCCGACCATTGGAAGAGATTGTCATCGTCGCTGCCACCCAACAGGAGGATTGGTTCACCGTTGAAGCTCCAATACCACGGATTGTTATTCCAAGGGACGAGCCCTGGCGATTCGCCAAACGCAGGCACACTTGTGGTGAACACAAAGGCAAATAGCAAAATTGATTTGGCAAAGCATTTGCTCATTTTCGTTTTTCCGAATCGCTCGAGGGAGATGAACCGAGTCCAGCATTATAACGTTTGATGTGATCCTTGTTGGTGTCCGGTTCTCATCGTAGCTGGCTTCGCCAAGAAGCCGGTTGCGTATTGGATAGTTTTGCTTTTACGCCACGAGCACTGCTGGACATGCCAGCAGTGGCACCCTGTTCAGGAAACGAAGCCAGTTCAGATAGCTCAATCGCCTGAGGAAACGCACTCAACTTCACCCGCGTTCTTGGCGAACGCAGCTACGGGAGAGGTTGCGAACGAAGCTACGCAATACTCCGGAATGCCTGGGAAAAATTTGCATATCAGCTTAGACTGTGCGGTTGGCAGTTTTCGTTTTCCACAAACAGGCGTTCAATGGCTCGGGATCAAATCTATTCGCTACCGCGGCAGCACGTTGGCGATTTTACATTCGACAGTACAGTTGCCGAAGTCTTCCCAGATATGATCGCCAGGTCCGTGCCCGGCTATGCTTCGATCATGTCGATGACCGAACAACTCGCCGCTCGCTTTATCCAAACGCATTCCAATGTTTATGACCTCGGATGCTCGCTCGGTACCGCATCGTTTTTAATGCAGCATCATGCCCCCGCGTCGGCAACGATCCATGCGATCGACAATTCGGCTGCGATGCTCGAAAAGCTACAAGAATCACTGAACCAAACGGCGAAGGATAACCGTGATCATGACCGCTGCCCAATCGTAGCCTACCAAGCTGATATCCAGCATGCAAAGATTACCAACGCTTCCTTCGTCGTACTCAACTGGACGCTGCAGTTTATCCCGGGCAGTGAGCGCACGGATTTGTTGTGTGCCATCTTCCAAGGCTTGAATCCAGGCGGAGCTTTGTTGCTCTCCGAAAAGATCTGTTTTGAAGAGCCTGGGCAACAAACGCTCTTGACCGACTTGCATCATGATTTTAAACGAGCTCATGGTTACAGCGAACTTGAAATTGCCCAAAAGCGAACGGCACTTGAAAATCGAATGGTGCCAGAAACTCTAAGCACGCATGTCAGCCGCCTCGAATCTGTCGGATTTTCGATCGTCGCACCATGGTTCCAATGCTTCAATTTCGCTTCGATCCTGGCCGTGAAAGCAGAGTCGCCGAAATGAAGCCACTGGATCGAGAACCACTTTACAAACTATTGCGCGAATTTGAGCTGTCCGAATGGGTAACGCAAATTCAATCGATATCAGAGCAACGTTTTACGGCAGCGCATCACGGCCTGCTGCCACAATGGATCGACGCCTGGTCCAAACTGCCCGACGTTCCCGACGCACAGTTTGTCGATATGCCGAACGGTGTAAAAGTCGCCGGTAGCTTGAGAACCGATCAACTCGATGAGCTTAAGAAGACCCTGATGAATTTCCACCCCTGGCGAAAGGGTCCCTTTGAGCTCTTCGGACTTAACATCGACACGGAATGGAGATCGGATTGGAAGTGGTCTCGCATTTGCGACGCTGTTCAACTTGCTGGCAAGCGAATTTTAGATGTGGGAGCGGGCAACGGCTATTACGGTTGGCGTATGCTCGCTGCTGGAGCCACTTTCGTGTTAGGCTGCGACCCGCTTGTCCTTTATAACATGCAGTTCGAAGTCTTTCGAAAATACTACCCCGGCGCCGAGCGTCATTTCGTCGTCCCTTTGGCTGACACCGATCTTCCTGACAAGAGTCACGCGTTTGATGTTACTTTTTCCATGGGCGTCCTCTACCATCGGACCAGTCCGATTGATCACCTGCGAACGCTGCATGGTACGCTGGCCCCAGGCGGAAAGCTTGTCCTCGAAACACTGATCGTGGAAGACTCTCAGGCTTCGGCGTTGGTCCCCGAAGATCGTTATGCCAAAATGCGAAACGTGTGGTTCATACCTTCGATTCCGATGATGGTACGCTGGTTAGAACGCACTGGATTTCGAAACATTCAAGTGATCGATGTCAGTGCCACTACGATCGAAGAGCAACGCAGTACTCCGTGGATGACATACGAATCATTAAGCAGTTTCCTGGATCCGGCGGACGCGAGCAAAACGATCGAAGGCTACCCAGCTCCAGTGCGGGCTATTGTAATTGCTGACAGAGGTTGATGTGTGAGTAGCACTAGTTCTGGCAGACAACTGCTTTCTTACCTAAACCAACGTCTGCCGCCAATACTTTTGGTACTTGCAATCGCAACTTTCATTTTGGGGATTGCTCGAGCGTTTGAATCTCGCGAGATGATAAGCAGCATACCGCGCCAACTCGCTTCCATTCTCTATTTTCATATCGTTTCTTTCGCTTTGCTGTGGGCCATCTGGCGTCGACCGATGTCGATACAACGCCTGGTCTTGCTGAGCATCGTTGTCGTTAGCGATTTTGTTGCTTGGACATTGGTTTCAATGTTTGACGGCCGAGCGTTTGATACAAGTTTCTATCAGCCAATCGTTCTAAACCTAGCCGTGCATCGGTCTATGTTTTTGAGCGTTGGGGCCATTTTGCTGATTTTAGCGACGCGTGTACAGAATGTCGCTATTGTTCACGAGTCGACTTCGGAGTCAGCGTGGAGTTGGAGGATGCTTGCGATGCGCTTTTCGATTCTTGACATGCTGCTAATAATAACTCTGATCGCAACAGTCCATTTCGCTTGGCAGAACCTCCCATTCCTCGCTGCCAATGGCGACGTTGCAATGGAAGTGAATTTCGCGCAAACGGCTTACACTGGAATTGCAAGTGCGCTGCGCACGTTCGTTGCATGGCTGGTTGTCGCGATGATGTTGCACGGAAGCAAACTATCGACAACGCGAATTGTAGTCGCAGGTGTGCTTCTTCAATGCATCGCAATCGGTTTAGCCGACCTGGAACGCGAATTGAAACCACTTCTGCTCGACTATTGGACGAATTCGCTAGGGCTTATGCACGAGCTATCATCGCCGGCCGACCGGTTTGGAGAAGGTCGCGACGTTACTCTCTACTCAATTTTCTCCAGCACTCTAGTTCTTCTGACTGCACTACTGGTACGATACTTTGGTTACCATTTTGCCTTTTCAGAACGTCCGAGATGAATCAACTACCAAAAATTGCTGTGACTATGGGCGACCCGTCTGGAGTGGGCCCGGAAGTCTGCCTTGCACTGCTTGCCAACGAATCGCTCCGATCTATTTGCCGTCCGCTTATTTTCGGCACGCACGGCGTACTGAAGGCTTGCGCTGAAAATTTGCACAAGCCATTGAACGCGCCCGTCATATCGCTTGAACAACTAGTGAATGAAAAGTTTGCAACAGCCGCAATTGTCGATATTCAAACGATCCGGCTGGAAGACTTCGAGCCTACGAAGGTTAGTGCCGCAACGGGTGAAGCGAGTTATCAGTATATCCAACGTGCTATTGATGCCTCGTTGGCGGGGCACGTTGACGCTGTCACCACCGCACCAATCAACAAAGAAGCCATCCATGCAGCCGGTCATTACTACCCTGGCCACACAGAAATGTTTGCAGATCGCTGCAACGCCGAGCGATCTTGCATGATGCAATACTCGACTGCAATAACTTGTTCTTTTGTAACGACGCATTGTGGTTATGCCGATGTTCCGAAGCTCATGACCACGCAGCGCATCAGCGACGTGATCGATTTGACCGTGGAAGCTCTACGACGGCTGCGGAATCGCGAGCCTAAAATCGTCGTCTGCGGCTTGAATCCTCACGCGGGAGAACATGGACTTTTTGGGGATCGTGAAGAAGAACGCGTCATTGTCCCCGCCATCGAGGCAGCTCGGTTGCGAGGCATTCAGATCGAAGGTCCGTTGCCACCTGACACTGCGTTCTTGCCATGGAAACGCGAAACGACCGACGCGTTCATTTGCATGTACCATGACCAAGGTCACATCCCAGTTAAAGCCCTAGCATTTGACTCCGCGGTAAATACAACGTTAGGATTATCGATCATTCGCACCAGCGTCGATCACGGAACTGCCTGCGACATCGCTTGGCAGGGACGCGCCAATCCTAGCAGTATGTTTGAGGCGATCAAAGTCGCGGCGCTGCTCGCATCCAAGTCACGTTAGGTCGCTCCGATCGGCTGAAAATCCAATCAACCTCATTCCGCACCAAACGCGGTTCACATCGTACTGAATAGCTCGTCTGACAAGAAAGACAGCGAAGTGCCTGAAGTTTTGGGATTTGTTGGCAACTTGATGCAGTCGCAACGGTCATCTTCTGCTAAATTTTGGCCACGCAGTATCGTTTCCGTGCGATGGTTGATTAAAAGGAGTATGCATGTCTGATTCAACAACGCCGCCTCGCCCAGCCAAGAGTTGGTACGATTATTATCACCAAACACCGCTCTATCTGCGGATCTTGATTGCGTTGATATTTGGAGTTATTGTCGGCGTTGTATTTCAGGAAAATGCTGTTTGGCTGAAAGTCTTCAGCCAGATTATTTTGCGACTCCTTGGTGCACTCGCTCCGCCGCTGATCTTCATCGCGGTCATTCACGTGCTGATGACTTCGCATATCCCAGGCAAGAAAGCAGGGCGGCTCTTCTTCCTGCTAACGCTAAACACAGTGGTGGCAATCTTAATCGGCCTGACTGTTGCGAATTTAATTCAGCCAGGCAAGTGGAACAGTGCCGCCGCGGCAGTTGCTGCCAGCGAGGCTGAACAGGGCGATCCAGCCGAAATAGCCAAAAAGGCGACCACGCCAGCCGAGCTTCTGGTAAACAATATTCCACGAAGCGTCATTGGTCCCTTTGGCGACCAAGCGAATGTGATTGGCGTCATCATATTGGCCGTCGCATTCGGAATTGCCTTGCGGCGATCGAAAGACCTTGCTCTAGCACGATCGATTGTTGAAGTCGTCTACGAGGCGCTGGTTACAGTCCTGCATTGGATCATTGATGTTGTACCACTTGGTGTGTTTGCGATTGTTGCCAGCGTCATCGGCGAAGAGGGCTTTAAGCCGCTCATCAATCTCGGCGGCTTCATCATTACAGTCTTGGTTGCGTTGCTACTGCAATCCGTTTGGTATCTGACGCGTATCAAGCTGTTCTCGTGGGCAAGTCCGTTATATGTCTTACGAGGAATGCGAGACGCTCTGTTCATGGCGTTTTCCACCGATAGTTCGACAGCGACTATGCCGGTAACCTACGCGTGCTTGAAAGACAAAGTCGGAGTGCGTGAGCAATCGGCCAGCCTCGGAGGACTCGTTGGCGCGAACTTTAACAACGACGGCACTGCGCTTTATGAAGCCACCGCCGCATTGTTTGTCGCGCAGTTGGTTGGAAAAGATTTATCTACGTACGAGCAGTTGATTGTTGTACTTACGTCAATCATTGCATCCGTCGGAGCGGCTGGAATTCCCGAAGCAGGCCTGGTCACCATGACGGTCGTATTCACAGCGGTTGGACTGCCTTTGGAAAAAATCGGTATGCTGCTGGCCGTCGATTGGTTCTTGGACCGCTGCCGTACGACGATTAACGTGCTTGGTGACGTCAACGTGAGCTTAATGCTGGATGGCAAGACCAAGCAAACGGCCGAAGAACTCGCAGGGCACGAGCATACGCATATCTTACCGCACGAATTCAAAGATGATGCACCATAGAGATTGACCTGAGGTAACTTACGCAAATCAATTGTAGCGGTAGGACGCGAGCGCTCCGGTTCCGTGACACCGGACGGATTGCGCCGTTCCGCTAAAATTGGTAACTGGTTCGGGACAATTCCTTAGTGCTACCTACAATGGACGCTAACTCACGGCTGGATACGTGTTGCGAGCCACCAATGGATTCCGTTTGCATCTTTAACGCCGCATCGTTTGTCAGCATCGTCTTTCTGCACCGGAGCCTGAATACTTTTCGCTCCATATGCGATGGCGTGTTCGTAGACGGCGTCAACATCGGGCACATAGACATGCAAATGAGCAACGATCGCTGGCCAATTTTCGGCCGATTCGCCTAGCATGACAACGGTATCATCGATCCGAAACTCGCAGTGCATGACGCGACCATTTTCATCTGCAATTTTAGCGAGGATGACAGCTGCTAAAACTTCTTTTGCGAACTCTAGGGTGTGCTGTGCGTCGTCAACAACTAGATAAGGCGAAACAGAATTGTAGCCATCAGGCTTGAACGACATAACGGGCATCCTACGAATCGGAGTTTATCCAGAATAAATCGAAAAAGCTTTGGTGAAAAAAGATTAGTTTTGGCGGCTTGAGCTTGTGAAGCTCGCTTGATGCAATCACAACTATAGGTGAACAACACCATCCTATCAGGAAAATCTGTCTATGAAGTCGCTTAGCCACGGCCTTGCAATCGCATTTCTACTAGTTTCATGTACCAATGTATTTGGATGGGCAGAATCTGGACATGCGATCATTACGATCTTGGCCCATCGCTCGTTATCAGCAGAACAAAAGGCTGTCTTTGAGCGAATCATGGAAGCACATCCACGATTTGCAGAAGATTTTGCGGTTCCTGAAGAGCTTCCCAAAGGCATCGAGCGACGCAAGTGGCAGATTGGTCGCGTTGGCTATTGGCCCGATGTCGCTCGCAGCCAGGAGGAGTACGACCGTCCAACGTGGCACTACCAACTGGGAGCTGCGATGACGATGGGCGACGTTTCCAAGATCGAGGTGCCTGCAGACCCTTTGGAGTTGCCCGCGGATGCAACGATGGAAACCCAGGAGTTGTATGTGCTTCAAGCGCTCGAGCTCTGCACTAACACACTAAAGGACCAGAGCAAATCGGATGCGGAACGAGCGATAGCGCTCTGTTGGGTCGTTCACTTGATCGGTGACTTGCATCTTCCCTGTCACTCGGGCAGCCTGTATGCGGAGTCCGTCTTCACTGATCCAGATGGAGACCGTGGAGCGAACCGTATTGAGATCGGCGACCTGCGGTTGCACGGCCTTTGGGACCAACTGCTGGGCAATGACTACGAACGAGGCGACGTGAACCGGCGCTTATATGAGTTGACCAATGATAAAGCAATTGTTGAACGCGGCAAGCTTGCCACGCAGCAGCTCGATCCCAAAGTTTGGTTAGCGGAAAGCCGTTCCGTTGCACAGCAGTATTTGTACGTCGGCGAAGTTCAACAGGCGGTTCGTGCTGCGATAGAATCGAGGAAAACCCGGCTACCGAAGCTTCGCATTTCGGATGAATATGGTCAACAGGCCGGTCGTATCGCTCAGGTGCGAGCAGTGGAGGCCGCCGCGAGACTCGCCGACCTCTTGGAAAAAAGCCTCTAATCGTTTAACAGTCTCCGCGAGCGTATTCGACTCCGCTCAAGGGACAATCCATAAACCTCGATCCACAGTGGTCCAATTCGCGAGATTGGCTAAAATTCAGTCTGCAGTTACCACCTCACCCGTGGAGCATTGATTGGACACCCGCACCTTGATCGACAGCACCGTTTATGGATGAGATTCTCTTTTTCGACCGCTACAGTCAGAGCGTCCAGACGGAGAAAGTCTACGGCGATCAAGCTCTGCGTTGGACCTACGGAACAGCGGCCGGACGATTATCCTTGAGCTTGTTGGTTAAGCGAGCTATCTTCTCCAAGTGGTACGGCTGGCGAATGGACAAGCGAGCGTCAGCGGCAAAGATTGCCCCTTTCATCGAACATTACAATCTCAATGCTTCCGAGTTTGTGTTGGACGTCCGTGATTTTGCCAACTTCAACGAGTTCTTTTACCGTAAGTTGAAACCTGAAGCACGTCCAGTCGATCCTGATCCGTCCGTTGCTGTTTTTCCGGCCGATGGTCGGCACCTATGCATTCCAGATCTGTCCTCGACGGACGGGTTGTTTGTGAAGGGGATGATGTTCAGTCTCGCGGAACTGCTGGATGACCGCGAACTTGCCGATCGCTATGCTAGTGGCAGTCTTTTGTTATCGCGACTTTGCCCGGTCGACTATCATCGTTTCCATTTTCCTATGAGTGGAATCCCAGGCCGAACACGCCCGATCAAGGGTCCACTGTACTCGGTGAACCCTATCGCATTACGGCAAAACATTCGCATCCTTTCAACCAACAAGCGATGCATCACGGAGCTTCAAACGGAAGCGTTTGGGAAGGTGTTATTGATTGAAGTTGGCGCGACGTGTGTTGGTAGTATCGAACAGACGTTTGCGCCTGACGTAATGGTGAACAAAGGCGCTGAGAAAGGATATTTCCGATTTGGTGGATCATCAACAATCACCATCTTCGAACCCGATCGCATACAGTTCGACCATGATTTAATTAAAAACTCGCTTCAACATCGCGAAGTCTACGCCCGCATCGGAGACCGAATGGCAACAGTGCTGGACAGAAAATAGAGCCCCGGAGGTAATCTATGTCGAACTTCAAATGGGCCATGCGTCTACAGTTTCGCCGCCAATCATCTCATGGATTTTGAGCATGCCCCTCGGCTGCTTCAGTTGATCTCGACGCTGTTTTTGACTTCTTTTTTCTCGCTTTTCGCGGGCATTGGTCTGCTAAATTGCAACTTCCTAATGCACGCCGTAGTTCTGAACGATCTTTTTCGAGGCATTCTTGCGTCGGATCAGATATTGCTAAAAATTTAACATTGCGTATTGCAATCCAACCACCGTTCCGTTAATTTTTTAACCGTCGAGTTTCATAGGAAGTTGCGTAGGAGTTCGAAGTGAAGCAAGAGCTTTCAAAACGTGAGCGACAAATTCTTGATATCATCTATCGGTTAGGGGAAGCGACGGCGAACGATGTCGTCGCTAACATGCCGGATGATTTGGCAAATGCTACCGTTCGCACCATCCTGCGTATTTTAGAAGAGAAGAAAATGGTGAGCCATCGCGAAGAAGGCCGCCAATATATCTATAGGCCTTCGGTCCCGCATGCCAAAGCGGCTAAGTCCGCTCTGAATCGCGTTCTCCGGACGTTCTTTAGCGGTTCAGTTGAAGATGCGCTCGCAAGCCATTTGGCTGACCCGAAGACAAAGTTGACGGTGGCGGAACTCGAGCGGCTGCAAAAAGTCATCGAGCAACATAAAAATCATGTGGAGAAGAACCAATGAGCGTTATGACACAGGCCATTTTGTATTGGATGCAACTACAACAGTCTACCAATTTTGGCGTCTTCACTTTTTGCCAAGCCACGCTGCTGCTGGCAACTGCAATCGCTCTTGCGAAACTCCTGCCTTGGCTCAATGCGAGCCAGCGGTATCTATTACTTCGTATGGCATTAGTTTGCTCGCTTGCGTTGTTGCCGCTGGGCATTATTTCTTCACGATTCCCAGTTCCGGTATCGCCTGGCGTTGTGCATTCAACTACAGCAGAAGTTGTCGTACTTCCTGACAAGCCTATTGAAGTAGCGACGATCGACGCTTCGCGAGCATCGTTACCTATAAGCGGTTCTGATGCTTCGTGGAACATTGCTCAAATTGCAAAGGGTGATTTGACCAGTTCGTATCGCGACATCTCCGATGCAACCGATAGTCAGGAAACTGCTGTCGTTCCATCGAGGTTGTCTTCCCTTCCGTTGAAAACTATAAATGCGAAGGATGTTCGAAACTGGAGTTTCTGGCACCTTTGTGCAGCTATCTACGGCTGTGGCGTCGTTGTATCAATCGGTCAATTGACCAGAAATTGCTGGAAATCGCGGCAAATTCGACGGTGTCTTTTAGAACCCAACACTGCATTGCGTTTGCGTGCGGGATCAATCGCGCACGGACTTGGCTTGAAACGGCCCCCGCGTATTCTGCTGGGAACTACGAATTCGACTCCCTACGCATGCGGAGTTTTCGAGCCGACCATCGTCGTACCACGGGATATGCATGAGTGGACATTCGATGAACAAACCGCAGTATTAACCCACGAACTGGTGCATGTTAAACACCGCGATGCTATGTGGAATTTGCTTGCTGCTCTATTCTGTTCCGTGTACTGGCCGAATCCATTAGCTTGGTGTTTTAAGACCTATCTGTTCCGTCTACGCGAGATGGCTACCGATGAAGCGGTCGTCTATTCGGGAATGAACCCATCGCGGTACGTTACGGGAGTTGTTTCGGTCTTGAATCGTTTTGCGTCATCAACTTCACGCTTGCTAGATCCTACAGCAGTGTCGATGTCCGCCTACTCCGACTTGCGGCAACGTGTCGAGTTGGTACTTTCGATCAGCCCCATTGCACCTCGGCAAACTTCCTTCATTCGGCTATTGCTTCTTATGCTACTCGTGATCGCTTTGCCTGGCATTCGCCTGCAACTAGCAAATGCGCAGTCCGACATCGAAGATGCGCGTTCAAAGGAATCTAAAGCCGTTATAGAGCCGAATGAAGAAGTACGCAGCCTTGCTGCTGAGGCTGCTCCAGTCATCGGACCGAACGACAATGACCTCATGTATCGGATACTGAACGCACAAGTGACGCCGAGAGCACCGACTGGAAGCGATCATCGTTTGAATATAGAAGGGATCGTCCTGTCAAGTTCAGGCGAACCAGTCGCGGACGCCGTCGTGTTGTTACAGGAAGCAATACTTCCAGAGCGAGTGCCTGGAAGGTCACGTTATTATTACGAGAGCAACGAAATTGGTGAACGAAAAAGTGATCTGATTGCTAGGACAATCAGTTCTGCAGACGGAACATTCTCGTTTGAGAATGTCACTTCTCCTATGCGAAATCCGAAAAACATCAATTATTTTCGCGGCTCCGTCATTGCGGCACACCCGCAATTTGGCATCCAGTGGCTGCGAGTTCGACCGGGTATGGCCAAAGGCTTTTACGGACAAGAAGTAATCGCGCTTCAACTAGATGAAACAGTCGACATCCAAGGCACTTGCGAATTGGAAAACGGTGAACCACTCCCAAATGCAATTGCTGCAGTAGGCTCTTTTGTACCGCTGGAAGTTCCAGAAGCAGACCAATTTGAATCCACTTGCGAGCTTTGGAACGGGGAACTCTATCCTCTTGCACAATCCGATTCGACTGGCAAAGTCACTTTCAAAAACATTCCTCGGGGTGTTGGCGTGTACATTTACGGTGACACAGAAACGAGCTATGCAAAGCATCTATACGTCAGTTCCGGCAGCGATCCAGTTTTCGAGGACGTCGAGGTACGGGGTTTGAAGACGGTATCATCACCTTTTGGGCTGACTTTTGAGCCGTATAGGTATTTCAATGGAATCGTCCGCAATAGTAGTTCGGGAGAATCTGTCAGCGATGTCGAAGTCTCGGTCCCGAATCCTCGAATGAGCACTCTTACTGACAGTCGCGGTGCATTTTCATTGAAAATCCACCGGACAACTTTGCAAGGACAATCGAACATACCGCTCTATCTGAAAGCAGGCGGTAAAAGCAACCTGATATCCAGTTTTCTTGAAATCGACGTCAACGATGTGCTTTCGTCGGAAGATGTTGACATGGCATTTGAACTGAAGAAAGGCGTCATTGTACACGGCGTTGTACTTGATGAACTCGGCCAACCATGCCCAGGAGTTGATGTCACGACAATCACCAACGATATTCACTTGCAATATTCTACGACTACGAATGACAATGGCGTTTTCGATCTTTGTTTGCCTCCCGCAATTCATCGGCTACAGCTATGCTCCGATCAACTCGTCTACAATTTGCCGAGCGACGTCGAAGTTTCCAACGCGCGCGACCATCGAGCAGAACACTGGCCTAACTTTGAGATCGACCTTAGGAACGGCGAACCGCTTGACTTGGCGCCTATTCAAATTCAGCGGGCCGCTTTACGCCGATTCCGTGTCACCCTGCCTGATGGCTCACCGGTAGTGGGCGCTCGCGCCGTTCTCAAAGATCTCGAGTTTGGGCCAGACTTTCGGCTGTATGGCAACTCTCCATCCAACCGTATCGTGAAAGTCTCCGATGCCCAAACAACGGATCAGAATGGCAACGTCGAGCTCTTTCCGACGACGTCGCTCTCTGAGCACGCAACGGTCGATATACGGTATGTCGAAAACGAAAAAGCCTACATGGCCGTAATACCGTTGCAGCAAACAAGAATTGATCACCACTCAGTTAGCCTTGAGCAAGCCAAATTGCTTCGGGGTCGAATCCGCTTAAATGGCAAACCTTACAAAGGTGTGCTCGTGACCGTGGATTTGAAACCGAAATCCCAATCTATCTCAAACTCTCGCAGCGATTCAATCTGGGCTGTAACTAATGATGAAGGAATCTATTCAGCGGCCGTCGAGGGAGGGTATGAATTTCGGACGTTGATACAGCGTCTGCCAGGCAACGACAATGTTGGCCCTGGCGATATCGTTGGCGTCGAACAATCAGATGGCTCCATCTGGATGCAAGACATCGAACTTGAAAGGCACGAAGGCGAGATCGCTGGAAGGCTCTTAGACGCTGAACGTCAACCGCTCGAAGGCTTTAGTGTCGAGATTGAGTGGGACGAATCAAACAGTGTAGGTAACTGGATAAACCATCGAAGACAAAGTCAAATAAAGACCGATGCTGACGGACAATTCTACTTACGGCACGTTCGTCCTGGCACGCATCGAATAAAGATTCGCAATCCAGAACACCGCAACGTTGACGCGGAAATATATGCGACTACAGGTGAATTGCAAACTGAAATCGTTTTAGGCGGCACAGCTTCTGCAATTCCAAAAATCTTGAAGCCTAAATCGACTCGCCCCATTGAGTAAAACAAAATTCATTCTTCTTCGGTCCGATTCAAATTATTGCATAGGAATCAACTATGGAAGTGCTGTTTAAACTTCTGACGATTGCCACTTCCTTCGTAACGATAGCCGGACGAGTTGAAAACGAAAATGGCGATGCTATTGCCGACGCAGTCGTATGTGTTGCAGCGGCCGTACCGCTTTCTGGTCCATCGATGCGCTGTCCTTCGTGCTACCCCGATTGCGCAAAGAAAACACGAACGGATTCTAACGGACAATTCAAGATCGAGGGGCTGTCGAACGAACTAGCATTTCGATTGACTTGTGGTGCAACCGTCTATCAAGGAGTGGTGACGAAATACATCAACCCGACGGCTGGGTTGCCAGAAGAAATCGTACTCACGTCTCTAGAGGAGGCAGATTTCCTTATTCGCGGGCTGGTTATCGGTGATCGTGGAAATCCAGTTGCCGGCGCCGAAGTGGACGCTCAAATAGAAGGATTACCTAATGGAGTTTTTTCGTCCGACGTGAAGCATGTAACACCATTATCGATCTCAGATAAAAATGGTCGCTTCGAAGCTGCTGTCGACGACGTAGTCCATATGATTTACTTTGACGCTCAAGCTCCTGGGTATGCCCGTGCTCGATTCACATGGAGCCGATCCGATTTGTATGACAAGATCGTTCGCTTGGGCAAAGGTGCTAGCGTCAAAGGTAAACTAGTCGATTCTGGATTGCCGATGGCCGGTGTCCGTGTCGGGCTCGTGCAAACAAACCTGACGTTTCCCGCATTGGTTACGCCGGAGTCGGTCGTAACGGACGAAAATGGCGTCTTTCGATTCGATAACATGCCGCCAAGAGCAAAGTACGCAATTTACACGGAATTGGATCAACCAATAAAAAGAGCTTTACCAGTCTCCATCGTAGATTTGCCGAACGACGGTATGCTTTCAGATTTTGGCGAGTTAGAACTTAGCCCAGCGCACCGTTTTCGCGTATCGGTTGTCTCTGGCAATGCCCAGCCAATTCCTGCGAACAGTATTTTAAGCGTCTCACGAGATTCAGCATGGGAGGCCGCGCAATTTAAATTTGGAAACCAACTTACTTTCGGAACAACCATCAGCGGATCAACAAAAGAGATCTATCGAGTTTCGCTGCGGTTGAACAACTGGCAAGTGGCAAAGACGATTCCACCGATTGAAGTCGATCGCGACGGCTACTACAAAGTCTTTATCCAGCCCGACCGCGACACCGAATTCACTCTCTTGTTGGAACCAACTCAAAAAGCCAGCGACGGAGAATTGAATTAATCTCGACGTAACCTTTCTCGCGTCGAAGGATTTTTCTAACCATCTTAATCCCTCTCGGATCTCTCTTGCCGTAGGTGGGCTAAATCGTGTAGCTACTGAGGGCGAACTGTCCAGATGTTCGCGTTCGCGGTTTGTGGGTCTATTTATGAGCAGTCCAGATTCATCTCAGCTTCAAAGTTGGGTAGCGTCTCCATCCGATGCAATCAACGATTTAAAGTCGCTCTTCGATGCATTGCATGCAGACAATTTAGAAGAAGGCCTCGTCACCGAAGTCTTTGAGAACTGCGGGAGCCCTTCGCCGGATCAGTTGAACTTGCTCGTTTCACTGTTGAACAGTGACGAAAACGACCAAGCTTATTGGGCCTGTACGCTGCTTGGCCGCCTAAAAGACGCTGCGAACTCTGCGCAGAACAGCCTCGTAAACTTGGCGATCGATACGGGGCGAAACATGGCAGCGCGGCAGCGTGCCGTGCTGGCCTTACAAACTATTGGTCCACTCGATTCAAACACAATACGATCGCTGCAAAGTATGGATACGAGCAGCGATGCGCGGCTAAAAAGACTCGTAGAACAACTGCAGACGCAGGTTGCATAGCGAACGCAGCTTGCTGAAAAATTGAAACGCAAACACCAAAGCAAGGAGGCTTTTGGAGTGAAGCGGATACTACTTTTACCAATTCTACTGGCGTTTGCTAGCGCTTTCGCAAGCTACGTCGGCTGCGAGAATGCTCAGCAGATCCTGGATAAGGTGCCCGTCGACGAACTGATCTCCGCTGCGCAGTCACAGCCTGCCAATAACGCTCCCAATCCATCTACGCCATATCCGCAAGCATCTACGGTAAGCGTCCAGAATGTTCCAACGGCAGGCCCTGCCAACACTTCCGTCGGCGTCATTCGAGTCGCAAGTTTTAATGTTCAGGCATTCGGTCCTTCGAAAATGGACAACCCTTGGGTAATGGAGCGTTTAGCTGCAATCATTCGCAACTTCGACGTAGTCGCCATCCAAGAAATTCGCTCCAAAGACCAACAGTTGATGAACGTTTTGCTCAACTATGTTAACCAAAATGGCTCTAGATACAATTATTTGTTAGGCGAGAGACTAGGACGCACGGTCAGCAAAGAACAGTACGCGTACGTGTTCAACACAGCGACAATTTTCACATCTCCCGAAGAATCCTACACGGTTCGCGATGATGAAGATCTGCTTCATCGTGAACCGTTGGTAGCCCGCTTTGCGGTACGTGTGCCACCTGGCTATCAACCGTTCACCTTCACACTTGCAAATGTCCATACCGACCCAGACGAAGTCCCACAAGAAGTCGCTGTGCTGGGGCGTGTCTATCAAGCGATCGCTAACTTCGAAGCTAGCGTTAGAAGCGAAGATGATATCATCATGCTCGGGGACTTTAACGCCGACGCCAAGACGCTCGCCAATGCTGCAACGTACAATGAATTTACGCCAATCATCGTTTCCGAAGCGACCAACATCGCGCGTACTAAACAATATGATAACATTCTTCTGAACCCGAGAGCGTCTACGGAGTTCACCGGAAGAAGTGGCGTATTCGATCTTGAGAGCTACTTTGGCGTCACCCGTGAAGAGCTCAAAACAATCTCGGACCATTTGCCCGTCTGGGCTGAATTTTCCGCACTGGAAAGTAACGGCCGAACGATATCCGCTGCGAACGACCCTACGACGGTTACGCGATAACTCAAGCCTAGCGCTGGTACCGGTTCAAAGGCTTGGCGGCTTGCGACGGTCGGTATGGCATCCGCGATGGAACGCCATGACGATTGGGCGAATTCCACCGCCGCACTTCGTCTGGGATCAATAGATCATCACTATCATCTTCCAAAGGCATCGCCGGTTCGGACTTGCCTTCGACCTCTTCTGGTAGCTCTTCATATCGCAATTCATCACCGAAGATCTCTTCGTCCAATAAGCTATCAGAAGGCGAACGTCGCGGCGCAACCGGTTCACTTTGCGGAATGGGTTGCAAATTTTCAAGTTGCGGACGGATCAATTGCGGAACAGACTGCTCAGGTAGAATGCCTTGTTCTAACGGAACCGGCGAAAGAATCGGCCCGAGCGACTGCTGTGTGTTTGGCTGTAACATGTGCAGCGGTGCTGGCGCCTCTTGCATTGTCTGCATTGGTTGAATAGGCTGCATTGGCATTTGCTGACATTCGGCACATTCGCTCCCAATTCCATAGCCAGAAGGCGCACCGTAGAGCGTACTTCCGGTGAACTTCATGCTGTGGCGTAAATTCAGCGTGGGCATTGTGTTGACGACGCTGGGCGAATCGTATAGCTGTGCGCCGCCTTTCGAAAAGCTTGCCAGTGAATGAGCCCCGCCGTGACCGGACGCCTCAATCCGCGATTCCTTGCATGCGCTGTAACCGTCGCTGTAGCCGAATCCGAACATGCGGCCCAAGTAGTTTACCGGTTCGAACCGCACACTAGGCATTTGAGCGTGTGCGTAACCGCTAACAGCCGAAAGCGACACAAATAGAAAACTTCGGCAAATGATTCGATGAGACATCCGTGTCTATCCTTAGCTATGTTGGGCAATCCAGTCCGTCGTTTAACTTCGACACCGCAGCCGGATTGTAGCCAAACAAATCCGAACCAAAGTAAAAGTCAACGCGACCAGAACGATTGGAACGCTTGTGCTTAACGTGCATTCCTATTTTAGCGGTACGGCACAAGCCGTCCGGTGTTGCAGAACCGGAGGGCTTGTGCCCCTACCGCTAGACTAGTCTTGCTGAAGTTCTTTTTGCACTAAGGCTTAGTCGCCAAAGTCAAACGTCGATTGGACTTTGGGTTTAGCTCGCACAGGCATCGCGGGCAAGGCAGGTAGCTCGATGTTGTGCACGCTATGCAGCTCCCGCCGCAGCGCTTCGTAGAAAGCGGAACATAACTTCGGTGCAAAGGCATCGTCGGGCGTGTGAACAAACACATACGGCCGCAGTCCCTCAGCAACCCAGCGACCAATGCATGCGATCCAGGGCTGCCAATGCCGCAGTATATTCAATTCATCGGCGTCCTCGACTAGATCATGACCGATCAATCGCACCATCGGAGACGTCCCGGTAACGACCATCGTCTGTGGCGAATTCGGCTTGCGACCGCGGGAAATTCGTTCCGCTTCTGTTCGAGCCGGATGTGAATGTAGGTAAGTTGCGTCGAATAGGACACGGTCGATATTCCGCTCTCGCAACCGTTCTTCTAAACGCTTGCAATATGGGCTCTCGCCAAACCAATCGCTATGCCGTAGTTCAACAGCCCACGGAAACGCAGGAGTGAGTATCGCAAGAAATTCGTCGAGCAGTTGCCAGCGTGCGCTGTCAAACGTCGGCGAAAGCTGCAAAAAGATTGGGCCGAGCTTCTTTGCGGCAAGCAGCGGTTCCATCCGTGCAAGAAGATCGTCAAGCTCCACACGGGCATTTCGCAGTTCCAGTTCGTGGCTGATAAGACGTGGGACTTTGAAGCAGAACCGGAATCCTTCCGCCGCTTCAGCAGCCCATTTGCGAGCTAACTCGATCGAGGGCAACGAATAGAACGTCGAGTTACCCTCAACGGTGGGGAACGTTTCGCTATATACCGCAACAGCTTGATTTTGTTCGGCTGCTTTGGTGTAGACCGATCCGACCCAGCCGACCGAGCGCCAGACCGGGCAACCGATACGAACAGGAAAATTAGTCCAATCAGGTAATTTGTTTTGCTTGGGTAACATCTAAGTTCAATTCTAATTGTCCAGCGTTCCTAACCAGTTTATGCTCGTATTTGAACAAGTCGGCTCAAGAAAGCAGTTGCCGGACAAGCTTTCTCGACCTATGAATTACTACGCATCGCTCCGTACCAAGTTGTAGACTTGACCAGGACTGGAACATAAACGAGCAATCGATCGCCGTGCAGTAGGATAACTCTTACAAACGCTACGATCGAACCTGCATTAACTGTGTTTGTCAGGCAAGCGTCAACTGGGAAGTGCGAACGCGTCCTTTTCACCTCGGCGATAATTTAACAGGCGACATCAATGCCATTAAATCACAAAACAGCCCTCATGCGTCGCAGTGCATTATTTTTGCTCGTCGCGTCGACCTGCAATACGGCAAGCGCAGGTCCGTTGATCGACTGGCTACTAAATAACCGCTGGAAAGACACTCAGCCGGTTGCGTATGTTGCGCCAACGACATATCCAACTCCACTTGTGATGGCACCGAACAGCACAACAGCCGCGTACGCTGCAACCGGTTACAGTCCAGCCGCATATAATTCGGTTCCATTGTCGCCAGCGACCAATTACAACATCGCGCCGCCGACTTATAACGTTCCCACTAACAATGCAGGCCTTGGCTATGCGATCCCGCAGACAGTAGTTGCTGCAATGCCGACTGGTTCGTATCAAACGATGTTGAACCAAGTCCCTACGACTTACTATCGCCCCGTCACATCGCTTGATCCAAACACTGGCACCACGGTGACCAGCCTGCAACCGTGTACTTCTTACCAGCAGCAAGCGTTGCGGATTCCGCTGTTGATGCCTTCCACATACTATGCTGCTTATGGAAATTACGGCGCTGGGCTTCAGCAAGACCGTTACTCGAGCATTACTGGTTCAGGAGTGGCCTCCGCGGCGACCCAATCGGCGTTGTCGATTCCAAGTTCGATCAACCGAACTTCGCTCTCGCCCGTGAACCAAATCCCAACCAACGGTTACTCGGTCACTCCGCAGACTTACTTACAGCCGTCTACGCTGGCCTACCAAGCATTGCCGACCGCTTCGGCATTAGCCCCAGCAACTTTGCCACAGACGCAGCCGCTCAACCAGTTCGCGGTGAACAATCAGTATCCAACAACGACCGCCAACTATCAAACGTACGGTAATACAACTTCGTCGGTAGCTACTACGTCTGGCGTCAACAACACTAACGGTAGTTATGTCCAAGCGGATGGCAGCATCGTCACGCCGCTCGGACCACCGACCATGTCATCAAATCCGACGCAATCGTACGCATCCGAATCGCCTTCACCAACATCTTCGCAGCCGAACACGTCGTATTACAGTAGCCAACCGTATACGACTCAGATGCAAACATCACCAGCAACTCCTTCGTACACAACTCCGACTTATGCCGATCCCGCGTATGCATCGCAGTACGACCCGAATTGTCTTCCGGGGACTACGCAAAGTCAGCCGTTGGGCGCGAACGACGTCTTACCGCCTAATGAAGTCTACCCAAGTCAGCCAAGCCAAAACTTTAATAACTACCAGAACAATTCAAATCCAGCATTGTCCGATCCAGAATCGACAGTAACGCCGACCTATCCGCCGCTTTCCCGATCAAATCCACCGACGACTTCACAATTCGCTGTCGATACGGAAAAACTGGTGCCGATCGAACGTCCTAACGCGCAATTTACTCGGAGACTTTTGGAGCAAGAACAGCAAGTCGCTCAGTCAACGTTTCATGCTAGTCAACCTGCCAATGAAGAACGGCAGTTAATGAGTGCTCCCACGTTGCTGGAGCCTAACCTCAACCTGCCTTCGAGCACGGGCATTCGTCCGCCGGAAGGTTACCAGCCAAAACCATATTGGCGATCCGAGCAAAAATCGACGACGCCAAACGCGCTGCAGAAGTCGGAAGAACTGACGGCCGCGATGGCTGATAGCTCACTGGCCTTACGCACAGTGCCAATCGATCGAGAGCCTGCTGCTAACGTGCAACAGGCTGCTCATATCCAGTTCATTAACCAATCGAGCGCCAGTTCGACGCAGCCAAACACCGCCAGCGAACGAGCGGCAGCTGTGCTTCGTCCGAGCACTGCGCCGAGGGCGAACGAGTCGTTGAAACCTACGTCGAGCTCGTTCCGTCCTCAACGTCAGCATTCGCTAAATATTGACGACGGCTTCCGTCCGGTTAAGTAACCCAACGGGAATTTTCGTCTCGCCGCGATGTTGTTTAAAACTTGCTGGTAGGCTGGCCTTCAGTCGACGGCAGCCCTTGCTAAATATGCGATCCGCCGCCTGAAGGCGGTACTACGAACTTGACGGGCCGTACTGCGAAGTAAGATTCGTAGCGGCATTAGTCGTCAGCCGGTGAATCGCCGTCTTTGATTACGAACCTTGCTCGCAGCCGCGCGACTTCGTGCGCCAAGCCAGCCCCTTCAACGCTCCGCAGGACTTCGTCGAAATCTTTATAAGCCGCTGGCGCTTCGTCCTTGGGATAGAAGCGACAGTTAGTCAAGATATCGGCGTCCTCGAACGAAAGGTCGATCACCTTTTGGCTCAGCGAACGTTTGGCAGCTCGTCTGCCTAACACCCGCCCGGCCCCGTGATTCACAGTGAAGCAGCTTTCTTTGGCACCAGGCAAGGCTACCATCACCGCAGAACCAGCTTGCGGATTCCCCGGCAAAAGGATCGGATGCCCGGTCTGCGCGAATCGAGTCCCAGTCAGTTCACTATGCCCAGCCGGAAACGCTCGTGTGGCACCTTTGCGATGAACCCAAGCGTCCTCACCGTTAACGGTTTCCTTGCGGACGATATTATGCGAGATGAAATAGATCAATTCCCCTTTTGCACCCGGGATGATTTCTTGGAAGGCTTCTAGAACCATCGCGTTAATTAACAAGTGGTTGATCGTTGCAAAGTTCGCTCCCAACGACATATCATCCAAGTAATCGTTCGCTTCTTGAGTTCCGTTTTCTGCGTAGACCAACTCGCGATCACCGCCTGGTAAGGAGATCTTCTCGGCAGCAAACTTCTGCTGCAGCGTTCGAAACTGATGCATCGCCAAATTATGGCCAAACCCGCGTGACCCGCAGTGCGATAAAAACGCTACGTGATTGTGCTTCAGCCCAAAGACTTCTGCGATCGCTTTCCGAGCCGGGTCGGTAGAAACCTGTACGACTTCGCATTCACCGAAATGGTTTCCGCCACCATACGAGCCTAGCTGCTGAACTTTTGAGTTGAAGTCGCCGACGTTACCTTTTTCAAGGTGCCAATTCAGTCGCTCAACTAGCGCTTCGCTACTCTCGTGCGCACCCAAATGGTAAGCGTCTTCGCAAGCGTCGCTCCAGTTGGTCGATATACCGAGACCATCGAGCACCTTGTTGGTGGCCCCTTCGACGACCGCTTGCACTCCCAGCGACGTATCGATTTCGCGCCCTTTCTTGACGTTTCGCTGTCCTCGGCCCGCGCCCGTTGGCAACCGATCACAGATCGCATTGATGATCGCTCGGCGAACCGTGCGGTCAGCGATTTCGTCAGCAGGTATATCTGTCTGCAGCAAGCTCATAGAACACTTGATGTCGACACCAACAGGCCCGGGATACACGTGAGTGGGGGAAACCATCACGCAACCGACCGGAGCACCATAGCCGCAATGCGCGTCGGGGTTCAGAACAAGGTCCGTTACTCCAGGTGCCAAGCGCGAATTGATCGCTTGCTGGATACATTTTGCATCGAATGTTTTGCGGATTGCTTCCGTGCCAAAGACGCGGATCGGGGCCGTATCGGCACCCGTTTCGAGATACGCGGTTGTCTGCGTCTTGTCGAAAAACTTCATGTAGAAAAACTCTGGGGTTGTAGGGTCTATCTCTAAAGGTGTCAGGACTCAATTGTGCGAAGCACCCGACGGGCCGTTCCAGCAATTGAGTCCTGACACCTTTAGCGACCGACGAAGATCAGCACTAGCAAAGAGTACCGACTGTCAGTTACTCTTTACCAGCAAAAGACGGTAAGGGAATCGGTCATTATCGCCAAGGACCGTTATTTTAGTAGAATTGAAAGGGCTCTGCAGGGCCGCTAAGGTTCGCGGAGACGTTCAGATATAGGCTACTTCCGATGGAAAATCCTCGAGCAAATGGAAATCGCATCCGCGTCGGTGCCGTTTCGTACTTGAATAGCAAGCCGCTCGTCTACCAGTTGGACGCGGCGATTGCGAAGTTTGCAACGCTGAGCTACGCGGTGCCGAGCAAATTGGCCGACGATCTTACCAAGGGCAGATTGGATGTTGGACTGATCCCAGCGATTGAATATTTTAGACATCCAGAACGTGTGCTCGTATCGGACGCTTGTATCGCCTGTCGAGGTCCGGTGTGGAGCGTACAAGTTCTCTTTCGCAAAGCTCCTCACGAAGTTAGGACGCTCGCTATTGATGAAGGCTCCCGGACAAGTGTCGCGTTAACGCAGATCTTGCTAGCAGAACGTTGCGGTGTCACACCGGAAACAATGCTGCTGCCGCTGAGCGCCAACATAGCAGCGACTACGGCAGATGCGGTTTTGGTTATTGGCGATCGTGCTATGCACTTAAACTCTGTAGCTGACCAGTTCGTCGATCGTTGGGATCTCGGTCAAGCGTGGCTCGAACACACAGGCTTGCCATTTGTATTCGCCGCTTGGGTCGCGCAGCCAGAATACGATTATGCTGAACTCGCACGAGCCCTCTCCCGGCAACGGGACGCAGGGCTTTCCAATGTAGACTCAATTGCGAAACAATATGCGCCGGAGTACGGTTTGACGGAAAAGCAAGTTGTTTCATACTTAACAGAAAATTTGCGATTTAAGCTTGGCATAGATGAGCGGCAAGCGCTGAAATGTTTCCGTGAGAAAGCAATCAAGCTAGGCATCGCTCCGGTTCAATGCGAAGACAATTCAAGTAGAGAGGTTACATGCACATGACAATTCAACCAATCTTAGACAGAGTTATAGATGGCCAGCGGCTGAGCAACGCCGATGCTCTCACACTCCTGCAGTCGCACGAACTGTCGGCGATCGGACGCGCGGCTGATGCCGTTTCGCGCCGGATGCACCCCGAGCCTTATCGGACGTACAATATCGACCGTAACATCAATTACACCAATATTTGTACTGCTGTCTGTGACTTCTGTGCGTTTTATCGTAGTCCGAAGAGCGATGAAGGCTATGTGTTGACTCGAGAGGAGTTGCTGGCAAAAGTCGCCGAAGCTCGGCAGTTGGGCGCGAATCAGATCTTGCTGCAAGGTGGTTTGCATCCACACTTCAAGCTTGATTGGTACGAGGAAATGCTACGCGATATCAAGCGAGACTTTCCCGATGTCAACATCCACGGCTTTAGTCCCCCAGAGCTTCATCATTTCACGAAGGTCAACCAGCTCGACATTCGCGATGTATTGCTGCGACTGCGAGAAGCGGGTTTGGGAAGTATACCAGGCGGTGGAGCCGAGATTTTGGTAGATCGCGTTCGTAAGGAAATTACACGCGGAAAGGTCTTGAGCGACGACTGGTTAAACGTGATGCGAGTTTGGCATCAGTTGGGTGGCAAGAGTTCGGCGACAATGATGTTTGGGCATGTTGAGACTTTGGCTGAACGCGTTGAGCATCTCGACAGGATTCGCCAAATACAAGACGAAACACAAGGGTTTACGGCGTTCATTTGTTGGACATTCCAGCCTGACCACACTGAACTTTCGCATATCGAACCGACGGGCTCGTTTGAATACCTCAAGACGCAAGCGGTCGCGAGATTGTATTTGGACAACGTGCCCAATATTCAATCATCCTGGGTCACTCAAGGTCTGAAGATCGGTCAGCTAGCGCTTGGATTTGGAGCCAATGACATGGGCTCGCTGATGCTAGAAGAAAACGTCGTGGCCGAGACTGGGACCGTTCATTATCTGACTTTGGACGAAATCCGGCATGCGATTTCAGATGCTGGCTATGAACCACGTCAGCGAAATGTATTCTACGAATTGATGAGTCCAGAGTGGGAAGCGGCGGCGATTGAGGCGAACCGTGACTATGTTCCAGAAGCCCTGCGAGCGAAAGCGAAGCTACCGGTTCTTGCGGCGGCCGACTAGCGAAATCCTACGGGACGACGGGACTGAGCCGCTTTCCCGCGTTGCGACAATCTAGAAGTAAACGTATAACTGTGAGCGGCGTGAATGGGATCGGAAGAAGTCCGCTGCTGAATGGCTGCACGAGCGTAAACTACTTCACTTCAACGACTTAAGCACGACCGTACCCCTTTCTCGTCCCAACGCAAGTCGACTTCTCCCGCAGCCTTCGAAGGTCAGTAAACCGTGCCTCACGCCCACATTGGCCCAATCGCAATTCATTATCCAGAGGCGGTTGAGACGAATGAAATGCTGCAAGAACGATTTCCCGATTGGGATATTCCGTTGATTGAAGAGAAGACGGGTATTCGCTGTCGCCACATCGCAGCCGAGGGCGAGACGGCGGCAGATTTAGCCGTGAAGGCTTCCGAAAAGCTATTTCGCGATTTTTCGATCGATCCAAAGTCGATCGATTATGTGATGCTCTGCACCCAGACGCCAGATTATCCTTTGCCGACCACGGCTTGTCTGTTACAAGATCGGCTCGGCTTGCGAACGACATGTGGAGCGATCGATTTTAATCTTGGCTGTTCCGGATTCGTGTATGGTCTTTCTCTCGCCGAAGGACTGATCGGAACTGGTCAGGCAAAGCGGATTTTGCTGATCACTTCGGAAACTTACAGCAAGTATATTGACCGCGACGACCGTTCCCTGCGAACCATTTTTGGTGACGCGGCAGCTGCAACACTCATTTACGCTGGAGAAGAACGCTCGCTATCGGGCTTCAATTTCGGCACGGACGGCTCCGGTGCAGATACGCTGATTGTAGGAGACGGCGGTGCGCGAAGTTCGGCTGACGCCATCAAGCCTCGGCATCGCAAACGCTGGAAGAGTCGGCTATACATGGACGGCCCCAGCTTGATCACATTCACAGTAACGGCGATACCTGAGCTAGTTCGGCAAATGCTCCGAGACTCGTCGCTCGAGATGGAGCAGATCGATACCTTGCTGATGCACCAAGCGACTCGCAAAATGCTTGAACAACTCCAACTGGCGTTGAAGGTCGACGAAAAGAAGCTGCCCATCCGGATGGAAGACTGCGGTAATACCGTATCGTCGACGCTGCCGATCTTGATTGACGACTTGCGATCAGAAGGAACGCTACGGCCTGATAAGCTTTCGGTGTTAGTCGGATTCGGAGTCGGTTGGTCATGGGCTGGGTGTCTTTGGAAAGACACATTGGCACCTTGGAACCGCCAGTACTAGCTTTGTCTCATTCAAGAAACGTTCAACATGGATTTTCTCCAGTTAACCGGCAAGTCAATTGTCGTCTTTGGCGTCGCAAACAAGAAAAGCGTTGCCTACGCCGTCGCCAAAGTGCTTGAAGAAGCTGGCGCGGAAGTGATCTATGTGGTCAGGTCTCCGTCGCGAGCTGAAATGACAAGCAAGCTGCTTAGCGGCCGCAAAGTTTTTGTCTGCGATGTAGAAGACCAACAGCAAATCGACCAGCTGGCCGAACAAATGGCAGCGCAAGAGCTCAAGTTAGACGGCATCGTTCACTCGATCGCTTTTGCCGACTATAGTGACGGTATTAAGCCATTCCATGAGACGACGCGTAAACAATTTTTGCAGGCAGTGGACATTTCCTGCTTTTCGTTGATCGCGATTTCCAATGCGTTGCGACCGTTCCTGAATCCGGATGCATCGGTGGTCACCATCAGTATTTCGACCACGCGAATGGCGAGTGAAAGCTACGGCTTTATGGCTCCGGTGAAAGCGGCGTTGGATTCTTCGTTGGCTTTTTTAGCGAAATCTTTTTCTCGGTTTTCGCAAGTTCGTTTCAACGCTGTGGGGGCTGGATTGCTAAAGACCAGCGCCTCGGCGGGTATTCCTGGTTATGTCGATGCCTACTTGTATGCGGAGAAAGCTATCCTACGCAAAAAAGCATTAGAGACGGCCGAGGCGGCGAACGTCGTGGCATTCTTGCTGAGCTCTCGTTCTAGTGGCATAACGGCTCAGACAATTGTCGTGGATGCTGGCATGTCGACCAATTATTTTGATCAAGAGATCCTTCGCTCTGTCGCTCAGTCGTAGCTTGCTTTTCAGGGATCTGTTCGTAGTACCGCCTTCAGGCGGAGGCACGCGCAACCAAGCGCATCGTAGCTGGCTTCGCCAGAAGCCGGGGACGTGTTGGAACGTTAATCGCGGAGCGATGGCATATTCTAGCCTGGGGTGAAGCGAAACGAGCTGAAGGCGAGATTCGCGGAACCCCAGGTTTCCTGCCACAACGATTCCTGAGTCGCGGAGCGACGGCATGAGAGTCTCGACAGATCCAACCATCTGCCGTCGCTCCGCGACTCAAATGCACCTTTTGCATCCAAACCTGGGACTCACGTCCCAGGCTGTCGTATGCCATTGCTCCGCAATTCATCTGTTGGGAAGTTTTACCGTTTCGCCACGAGCACTGCTGGGCAAGCCAGCAGTGGCACCCTTTTCAGGAATCGCATCCAAACTTTTCGGAAAACACATCCGGACTTTTCAGGACTCACAACTAGATTTTTCAGAAACCGTACCTAGATTCGACCGCGTTCTTGGCGAACGCAGCTACGGGGATTATGCAAACAGGGGCGTCCGACGGCGCCTACGATTGAGGCTCGATGTCTTTGAGGGATCGGCCTAGGCGTTTGCGGTTGGATGCGGAGTTCGTCGGCTTGTTGGCCAGACGTTGTGTGCCTGCGGAATTGGCTCCGCTAGGACTGTTTTGCAACAGCGCGGCTACACTTGGGTGAAGATCGGAGCGGTCGTCTGGCGAACCGATCGTTTCGATCGCGTCGCTGACGCCCAGAAGTACCGATTGCTTGACGCCGTCGCGTACCCATTGGAAAAAATTAAAATTCTGCATCTCGCCCTCGTGGCTATATCGTGGGAAATTGTTGTTCGTAATTCACAATCGCGAATCTGTGCGTATCATCTAGGCCCTACACCAGGGTCCATGAGGCCGGGCAGATCCCGTTCGTGGACTTTAGCAACCCTCTTGTTTAAACGTCTAGCCAGATTTTTAGGAACTCGCAGCGATGGAAGCTGGAATTGTTGGACTACCCAACGTCGGAAAAAGCACACTTTTCAATGCCCTTACCGGAACTGGAACGGCTCAAGCAGCTAACTATCCATTCTGTACCATCGAACCTAATGAGGGCATCGTCAGCATTCCAGACGGTCGACTGGCGCGAATCACCGCATTGATCACTCCCAAAAAGACGATCCCAGCAATCCTCAAGCTGGTAGATATCGCCGGCATCGTCAAAGGTGCGAGCGAAGGGCAAGGGCTGGGCAACAAATTTCTCACGCATATTCGAGAAGTTGACGCAATATTACAAGTCGTCCGGTGCTTTTCCGATCCAGACGTAATCCATGTGGCTGGCCAAGTCGATCCGGTGTCGGATATGCAGACAATCGAAATGGAATTGCTGCTATCGGACATCCAAACGTTGGAAATGGCGCTGCCCAAAGCAGAAAGAGCGGCCAAATCTGGCGACAAAGAAGCAAAAGCGCGGGCGACAGCGATTCAGGAATGCTTGGCACACCTCGCTTTGGACAGACCACTTCGGTCGCTGGAATTATCGGAAGCAAGCAGCAAAGCGATCTCGAGTTTCGGACTTATCAGTGCCAAACCGATCCTTTATGTCGCCAACGTAGATGAAGACAATTTGATGGGCGAAGGCGAGATGGTAAAGGCTGTCCGAGCGCAGGCTGAGTCTGCAAATGCCGATGTGGTCGTAGTTTGCGCAAAATTGGAGTCGGAATTAGCGGAAATGGGCGAAGGCCCCGATCGCGACGAAATGCTGGCCGCCGTTGGCCTTGCCGAACCGGCGTTGGCTGTCGTAGCACGCCAGACCTACCACACGCTGGGCCTGCAAAGCTACTTTACCGCTGGCGAGAAGGAAGTGCGAGCTTGGACGGTGCCGATCGGCGCAACGGCGCCGCAGGCCGCTGGCGTGATTCATACCGATTTTGAACGTGGCTTTATTCGAGCCGAAGTTTACTCGCTGGAAGACTTGGAAACCTACAAGTCGGAGAAGGAAATCCGAGCGGCTGGAAAAATGCGGGTGGAAGGGAAAACGTACGTGATGCAAGACGGCGATATCTGCCACTTTTTGTTTAATGTCTGAGAAAAAACGTGCAACCTTCGCTTTTCAATTTATGCTAGAAGACTTCAGTTTGCGTTGCACTAGAGGCCATCGAAGCCCTGCAATCGCGCTGTTTGCAGCATGCATCGTCTTTTGGCTAACAATCCCGCTAGTAAAGCTATGAAACACACTCGTCTGCTTGGTTTGGTTATGATGTCCGTCGTTGCACTCTCGCATTCAAGTGCGATGGGGCAAGATGAACCCATTGCAGAAGCGATCGCTGAAACAGTCGCTGTTGAAGGCACCGAGGTTGAAAAAGTAGACCCAAAAGTGCGTCCCTTAACCGTATCAGTCGAATTGCTGAACGGGAATCGTATCGCTGGAACGCTGGTTGATACCACGCAAATTTCAATGAAGACGTCGTTTGGTGAAGCAGGCATTCCGCTTTCTGAAGTTGCCGGACTACGGTTGGCTTCAGGTGAAGATGTCAGTACGACTGTCGTGATGCTCAACGGCGATTCAATCACCGGCGCAACCGATATCAAGCAACTGACGGTCGATACCGATTGGGGATCCGCTAGAATCAACGGTTCTGCGATTCAGTCGTTGCTGTTCGTGCCAAACGTTCAGTGGGATTCGACCAGCAATATCAGCGGGCGTCGTTGGTCGCTGATCGACACGCCAAAGACGAACGCACCTGTCGCCGCTCCGAATCAGCCTAGCCGTCCAGGCACACCGGTTCCACAAGGCTTCGCACCGCAACAAATTCGCAACGGCGTGATTGTTCAATAGAGTTCCCAGGCTTTCTCCTCCAAGCCGACTCAGTTGACAAAATATTAGCCTTGGCTACAATTCGACGACGTGCAGCGATCGGTTCTCGACGCTGGAAATACGTTTGATTGTAGCGCGTTTGAATGCATCTCTTCTGCCGATATCGCTTGGTGACGGTCGCAACTTTGTTGTTGATTGGTTTTATCGGCATTGTATCTATCGGCTGCGAACGCGACGCCCTCTCTGCTCGACTGCATCGGACGCGGGACAAGGACGCCAAAATCGAAGTGATCGCGACCGTTGGGATGGTAGCGGATCTGGTACGCAACGTCGGCGGCGATCATGTCAACGTATCACAACTGATGGGTGCCGGAATCGATCCCCATTTGTACCAAGCCACTCGGGACGATGTAGCGATCATCATGTCAGGCGATATGGTCTTTTATTCCGGCCTCATGCTCGAGGGTCGAATGACCTATGTGCTCGACAAGCTTAGCGAGCGGTCGCCAGTCATCGCGATTACCGAAAAACTTGCCCCCGAGAGTCTTCTTTCGCCTGACGGTTTTGATGGTCACTTCGATCCGCATGTATGGATGGACGTTTCGGCATGGAGTCGGTGTGTTACGAAGATCGAGGAAGCGTTATCCGAATATGACCCTGACCATGCGGACTACTTCCGCGCACAAGCAACTGCTTATCGCGAGCGGTTGGACAAGCTACATGCGTACGGCGGCGAATCATTTAAATCGATACCGGAAGACCGTCGCGTGCTGCTGACTTCGCATGATGCGTTCAATTATTTAGGACGAGCCTATGGAGTGGAAGTTCTTGGCGTGCAAGGGCTTTCAACCGAATCGGAAGCCGGCCTACAACAGATCAACGCCTTAGTCGATTTGCTCGTATCCCGTAAAGTCAGCGCGGTATTTGTGGAAAGCAGCGTGTCGCAAAAGAACATTATGGCGCTGATCGACGGTGCTCGATCTCGTGGCCATACCGTCCGAGTGGGCGGAGAACTCTACTCGGACGCCATGGGGCCAGTTGGGACATACGAGGGAACGTATGAAGGCATGCTGGACCATAACATCACATTGATCACGCGAGCTCTTGGCGGCACCGCACCGAGCTTAGGCTTGAACGGCAAACTTAGTCCACCGCACGATGAACCTTAGCGATTGATTGGCTTCGAGAATGTCGAACTTGCACACCAGTAACACAGCAACACCGCTCTCTGTCTACGATTTGACGGTCGCTTACCATCGTAAGCCGGTCATTTGGGATGTCGAATTCGATATTCCGCCTGGGTCTTTAGTCGGAGTTGTTGGGCCTAACGGAGCAGGCAAGAGCACGTTGCTCAAGGCGGTTATGGATTTGATCCCTCGCGCGTCCGGGCGCGTGCAAGTGTTTGGTGAGAGCTATCGTGATAATCACCATCGTGTCGGTTATGTTCCGCAGCGAGAAAGTGTCGACTGGGACTTCCCGGTCGATGCGCTGGACGTGGTGACGATGGGTCTCTATCGCAAGATCGGTTGGTGCTTGCCCGTCCGCAAGAAGCACCGCGAGGCAGCGATGGAGGCACTCGATCGCGTTGGGATTGCTGAACTTGCCAAACGACAGATCAGCCAACTTTCCGGCGGCCAGCAACAACGGACCTTCCTAGCGCGTGCACTGGTTCAAGACGCAGATCTCTATCTGATGGACGAACCCTTTGCCGCAGTCGATGCAGCGACTGAAATTGCCATCGTAGATATCTTGCGACGTATGCAAGCGGATGGAAAGACAGCGTTGGTCATCCATCACGATCTGCAAACAGTGCCCGCGTACTTTGACTACGTAATACTTCTGAACATGCGAATCGTCGCACATGGTCCGACCGATCAAGTATTTACTCAGGAGAATTTACAGAAGACATACGGCGGACGGCTAACCTTGCTTGAAGAAGCAGGTGAAGCGATGAAACGTCACGAGAGGTCTCTATGACCGGATTCAATTCGCTGTGGATGCTGGCGGAAAATTCACTGACCGATCGTTCCGTCGATTGGCCCACCTGGCAAGAATGGCAGCGCGTGCTGCTGCTGCAAGACTACAATACGCGAGTCGTGGTTTTCGGCACCGCAATCTTGGGATTAGCCGCTGGGCTCGTGGGCAGTTTCACGTTACTCCGTCGACGAGCCTTGATGGGTGACGCTTTGGCGCATGCCACGTTGCCTGGAATTTGTGCGGCGTTCATGCTTGTGACGTTGCTAGGTGGCAATGGCAAGTCACTAGCATTTCTGCTGATGGGTGCTGGGGCCAGCGGGATTGCGGGTGTGGTCACCATTCTATACCTCCGAAAGTATACACGCTTAAAAGAGGATGCCTCGCTGGGGATTGTGCTGAGCGTTTTCTTCGGCGCGGGTACCGCGTTGCTCGGAATCGTCCAGCAGATGGAGACCGGACATGCAGCGGGACTAGAAGCGTTTATCTACGGGAAGACGGCTTCGATGATTGCGAGCGATGCCGAACTGATTATGTATTCAGCGATCGCATGTATCGTCGTCAGCCTTTGCCTTTTCAAGGAACTTAAGCTGCTTTGTTTTGACGACGCGTTCGCCGGAGCTCGGGGATATCCCGTTGTCATGCTCGATGTCATTTTAATGGCGATGGTCGTTGTAGTTACTATCGTGGGACTGCAGGCGGTGGGGTTGGTCCTGATCATCGCTTTGCTCGTAATTCCCGCTGCCTCGGCACGATTTTGGACCGACCAAATGAAACGCTTGGCAATCTGGTCCGCAGCTCTCGGCGCCGTCAGTTGCCTGATCGGAGCGTCACTGAGTGCAGTTTTGCCGCGGTTGCCAAGCGGCGCGATGATCGTGCTTGCTTCGGCAACGATCTTTGTCATCAGTATGTTCACAGGCACGCAGCGAGGCATCATCGCCAAACTACGACGTCGCTGGCTTCTTAACCAAAGGATGGATCAGCGTCATCTTCTGAGAGCAATGTTCGAAATCGTCGAATCAAAACGAAAGGACAGCCCTAGGCTTTCGTCGACAAACGGCACCGACTCAGTATCGATTGATGAACTGATGAATGCGCGAAGCTGGTCAAAAACCCGCTTGCAACGAGCGATCAAGCGAGACTCGCGCGAAGGCTACATCGAACGCGTCCCCTCTGAAGGATTTCGACTTACACGCAACGGAACCACCGAAGCGGCGCGTCTGGTTCGAGAACATCGGTTGTGGGAATTGTATCTGATTGCGCACGCAGATATCGCTCCCGGCCGCGTGGATCGTGACGCCGACAAGATCGAACATGTACTAGGCCCTGAGATGATCGCTGAACTGGAAGCGTTGCTCGCTGGCCAACATGGCCTGGACAGCGACGTGCCACCTGATCCTCATTCAGGGCTGAATTCAATTAGCGATAATCCAAAAGCGGGGGGAAAACGCTGATGAATTTTATATGGCTGTGGGAGCTAGATGGCTGGATTATCGTCGCCGGTATCCTTTGCTCGGTGGCAGCGTCTTTGTTAGGCACGTTCCTCGTCTTGCGTCGGATGAGCTTGCTCGGTGACGCAATCAGCCACGCGGTTCTCCCCGGTTTGGCGGCGGCTTTTTTAATTTCTGGCTCGCGAAACAGCATTGCAATGTTCATCGGCGCTGTAATCGTTGGCGTTCTGACAGCTCTCGCCACCCAGTGGATTCGCAACTACGGAAACGTCGATGAAGGCGCTTCGATGGGCGTTGTTTTTACATCGCTCTTTGCGCTTGGGCTGCTGATGATCGTTCAGGCAGCAGATCATGTCGACTTGGATCCGAGCTGCGTGTTGTATGGCGCAATCGAGTTTACGCCGCTGGATCAGTGGAATCTGTTCGGTTTCTATGTGCCGCGGGTTGTCGTGATTCTAAGTGTGGTCTGTTTGTTAAATTTGCTTTTTGTAGTCGGATTTTACAAAGAGTTGAAGTTGAGCTCGTTTGATCCGGCACTTGCGACAACTTCTGGATTTAATTCGTCAGTAATTCACTATGCCTTGATGACCATGATTGCCATCACTACAGTCGCCAGCTTTGAGAGCGTAGGTAATATTTTGGTGATTGCGATGATGATTGTTCCCGCCGCAGCAGCGTTGATCTTGAGCGAACGGCTGTGGGTGGTGCTCGTCATCAGTGTCGTTATCGCAATCGTTGCGTCCATCATGGGACATCTGTCTGCTGTAGTAGTGCCAGCTTGGTTTGGTTACCGAAGCACTCGGACAGCGAGCATGATGGCGGTTAGCGTTGGCGTAATCTTTTTATTCGTATCACTCTTCGCACCGAAAAATGGCTTGGTAATTCGCCATATTCGCAATCGAGCTCTATCCATTCGAATTCTGATGGAAGACATCGTCGCAGCAATTTATCGCGACACTGAACGGGGCGGAAAAGGACTTTCCATCCCACAGTTGCAAGAGTTTCTCATGTCGTCACGCTGGTCGCTAATGTTGGCAACTTGGAAACAGCGACGAGCTGGCAATATTGCTATTTCAGACGGCTACGTCAGTTTGACTGACAAGGGAACCTCGTTGGCCAAACAGCTCGTCCGCTCGCATCGTCTATGGGAACATTATTTGGCAGATCAAGCGAGCGTCCCGGCCGGGCGGACACATGCCAAAGCGGAACGGCTCGAACATTTCACCGATTCGAGCCTTCGAGCTCGCTTGGAAGCAGAAAGTAATTCGCCCAAAACCGATCCGCACGGGCGCGAGATCCCGGGCGACTGAGTTATGTGCGGGTGTCGCGAAATAATCGCGTTAGGAAACTGCGGCGGCTTCCGCTTTTGCTTCAGCTTCGGCTGCAGCGTTGTCGGCGGCGATTTGAGCCGGAGTGCGACGACGGCGGCGAGTCTTAAGATTCGCCCATTCCTTTGTTAGGGTCTCGAAAACTTCCGCTGATTCGTAGCGAACGATATTTTTGCCTTCAGGAATCGGTCCAATCAGTCCGCGAAAGACTGGCATTCCACGCAGATCGAGGTCGGTGCTGCTGTCTTCGATTCCAATTTGCGAGTGGGTAGCTATCAGCGGTTCAGCCGAGTGGAAGTCGCGAATTCGAAGAGTTCCATTTTCTGCGCGGGTAACAATGCGGAAAATTTCTTTTTTAGCCATACAAAAACCTCGGTTGCTAGGGAGCGACGACGAACGCGGTGGGCTTGAGATGACCTTACTTGGGAGCGGTTCTCCAGCCCGATGCAGTTTGATTCGATGCCCATCGACGGTTAAAGGCAGACGGGTGGAACAATTTGCTATCGAGTATTTTCGACGCAAATGCAGGCAAAACTTTGCAATTATCTTTGCTAGCACTACATGACACGCGACCCGCGTCGTCCTTACTACCGGACTAGTCTCCGCGAGCTGGAAAAATCGTAGGATTGTCGGCACAGCATGGCCGAACGAAACTGGTAGTGATGAAAATGGTGCTGTTTGCGGGAAAAAACGTAGCGTCAGGACTTGCGACGAGTGTTCCGGGCGAATAAAACCTTGCTCATCTCTGGAGGATAGCCGAATGGTTAGGAACCTGATTCGAAATCAGGCGCCGGGTAACCGGTTGAGGGTTCGAATCCCTTGTCCTCCGCTTGACTGCATCGTCATCTTTAGCCGCGTTTTCGCTTCTGCAAACGCGGCTTTTTTTTTCAGTTCGAGCTGCCTGGTGGCGGAAATGTGCTGACATCCGCTCCTAAGCTGTAATGTTAGCACGTGAATACTGAACGGCTAAAATCAACGAGTGAGCATGAACCCGTATGAATCAACTGATGGGTTGTCTCCGCCGCGACGCACTTGGTGGCGATTCACTTTGCTCCTTGTCCCCTTTCTCGCCGTGGCAATCGTTGCTGTCATCTCTCACCTCTGCTTCTATTTCGGATTCGATGACCTTGCGCTTATTTTGCAGATTTGCGAGTACGGGATCTGTATCGGAACAAGCTACGAAGTCGCAAAGGAACTTGCCGGCAACAACCGAATCCTTGTGAGCGTAATTACAATTTGTGAGATCCTCGCCGTCCAAACTATATACTCGCTTGTTGTTTACCTGGTCGTTCCACCAGAATCCGTTGTCGTCGCCGTTGTCAGCCGCTTGTCTGGCTAAGTTTTATTGATCCTTTGTATAACCGTGCGCAACGCCAGCAGAGACAGGTGAGGCTTCAGACCGTTGCTCACGCTGCCTCGTGATGGGAACACGTTCCTGCTTTAGATACAGAATGCTTGGCCTGCGGGGCACAAAGGGGACGGGGGTAAATTGAAAGTGGTTGCTACAAGCACTATTATCGCGAAATGAACCTCTGTCTGAAGACGAACTCAAGGCAATCCGGACAAGCGTTATCGAAGTCGATTATTAGCCGACAAAGAATGGTCTGAAGAGCTGGCAGAAACGCACGGGGTTTGGTGTATACTGCATCCTATCGGCCGTCCACGCAAGAAAAACGCGACACCACTTGAAAATCACCCCCGTCCCCTTTTCCTTGTCCTGGCATGTACTGGCATTGCTGCTGCCACGCGATGGCAAAGTTCGCCAACGCCGTTGCTCGTCCATGTTGCTGCTAGCCAATTGTATTCCGAGGCGATCTCGGTAACTTCTGCCAGTGGTTTAAATCAATCACGTTTTTACATTCCTTCCTGCGCAATATTGATGGTGTCGCATTCCCCACAGCTAAACATAAAACCTTTCCGAGCCGCTTTGCCAGCCTGCATGAGATCCGCTTGGGGTGCCGGTGGGGTGTTGAACGCCCATCGTTCGAAGGAAGTTCTACCAACCAGGAATCATCCTAACTAAGCATACGTTTCTCAACACAAGCCTAAGCTAATGTCCGATTATGAAAACGTGTTCCCCCACGAAATATTCTTTTTCATTTATCATTGCCATCACTGGACTTTACAATTCATTGCATAGGGCAAGTATGTCGGCAGCGACAGCTATGACCGTTTTTGCAGTGTGGACTGCATCCGTGACTGCCCAAGGGGATCCAGCTCCCCGAGTCTATTCGATTGAAATATCAAGTGAACCAAACGCTCTTCCCGTCTTCACTGATCTGCTGCAGTCATACGCACAGGCAAAAGACGTAAAATCAAAAGGGAATGCGGCTGCATTCATTGCGGCTACCATAGACCTAAACGGTGCAATTGAACTAAGCAATCAGACTGAGCACCCAGCGCTTGCCTTGGTGTTTCACTGGCGGATGATGGTGCAACAGAATGTCATTACGTTCGACCGGGATAAACACTCGTTCACAATAAATCCTGATGCGATCGAGGCAATTGCCGAGCCATTTCTTGTCAACGTCGAAAAACGTACGCACTCGGATATCCCTCGCCTCTGGAGAGATTTACTCAGCCATTCACAAATTATTTCCAATAGTAGCGTCACTGCTGAGCGGTGGTACTTTAAGTCAATCGGAGGCGAGCTCGAAGATTCGGACTTCTATATTGATAAAACCCAGAAAACGATCGCATCAAACAAGGGAATGGAAGTGCACAGGTTCGGCTTTAATAACGATCGAACCATAGAAGTCCGCGATGACCGTATTTCTGCGTTAATTGATTCTGCTCCTTATTTGCTAAGATTGGTCGAAACAGAGGGTAACACGATTCTAGCAGTACCTTCAAACAAATCTGATGATTGTCACGCAACGATTATTCGGCTGTCTAGTGACGGTCAGCTAGACTGGCAAACGGATCTATTACTGTGGGATCCAGATTCGGGTCATGGGGTTCTAAACTACTGCGATGTTGTCCTCAGCCACGACAAACAGGATGTATTGGTATACTGGGCAGTATCTAAAGGATTGGGTGTTGATTGCATTGATCTTGTCTCTGGCCGCTTGAAGTGGACTTTTCAGACGGCGCTCCCGCCGATTACGCGTCCAACTCCGGGCGAAGGCTGATTCCACCTCTGGGACAACTAGAGAGTTACGAGAGCAGGAAAGTAGGACAGGCAATGCGAACTGACGGCGATTTGATTTCTGGTAGCTTTGACGACTGTTCAGGTTGTTGCGGCTTGTTCTGGAGAGATGATCGATGACGATTGCGCGGTCGAAGTTGGTGGATGTATCGCTTTCGCTTTGGTATCACTGTATTTCTCGCTGTGTGCGAAGAGCGTTTCTGCTAGACGAAAGCGATGCCTCATGCGGGTTTGATCTTAAAGCTTGGATCGAGCTTCGACTCAACGTCCGACGTCCCGATCAAGAACTCCTGTTACCACAGTTTTAACTGGTCATTATTTTGCTCAATCAACAAATCAAAGATCTACGGGCGCTCAAAGAAAAAAAGCACCGACTCCTGCAACGCAGATACATTGCCGAAGGAGAAAAGATCGTCGCAGAGATCGTTGACCTAATGCCGAGGGAATTGCAACAAGTCATCTGCTCGGTGACTCAATTTCAAAACTTGCCCGACCATTACATCGAAACGCTTGGCAGCAAACTAGTTCAGTGCGAGCAGCGGACGCTCGATGCAATCAGCGCTCTCAAGACGCCTTCGCCGATCCTGGCCGTGTTGGAAATGCCCGCCGAACCGCCACAACCAGTTATTCAGGCTGGTCTTAATCTTTTCCTTGACGGTATTCGCGACCCTGGCAACTTGGGAACAATCTTGAGAATCGCGGATTGGTTTGGCGTCAGCTCGGTATTTCTCTCCGATGATTGTGTTGATGTTTTCAACCCAAAGACGATTCAGGCAAGCATGGGCGCTTTCTTACGTGTTCAGTGGCAACGAGCAGAACTGAAGGACTTGGCTCGAACCGCTCCGAACGTCGCGTGTGTTGGGACCCGTGTCGAAGGTAGTGACGATGCACTCGATTTTGTATGGCCTGAAACTTCGCTGCTGGTCATCGGCAGCGAAAGCCACGGAATTCGACCGTCGACCGCAGCCCAAATCGATCAATGGGTAACGATTCCAAACGGTAAAGAAAACTGTGGAACGGAATCGCTGAACGCGGCTGTGGCGACTGGAATTCTGTGCGCGGCGTACCTGCGTTCCAAGCGATCCTAGCTTTTACGCCAGAATGCAAAAAGCGATCGTGCTTCGTGAGAAACGCAATCGCTCTTCTGAGTTCAAATCGCTTGCGACTTGCAATTAGTCGTGCGAAT
Source organism: Njordella aestuarii (assembly GCF_056494165.1). Lineage (NCBI taxonomy): Bacteria > Pseudomonadati > Planctomycetota > Planctomycetia > Pirellulales > Pirellulaceae > Njordella > Njordella aestuarii. Next base: position 1,900,541 of record NZ_CM151397.1, on the reverse strand, counting down.
AGGTCGCTTCCAGTTGGATCGACGGCATCGATTCCAAGTCAGTCTTGACTAGGATCTTGCCATCAACGCGAGCATCCGGTTTCTTCGGAGTTAGCGTTAGTGGCAGCGTATGTAGCTCTTTCGATTCGTCCGATGGGCTAGACTCAATCTCGAATTCATCGCTCTCGACGTTCATGATCTTGAAAGGCTGTTTGCCTTTGAGCACGAAAACTTGCTGGAACGATTCTTGGTCCGGCGTGCGAACCATAGCAATCGACTTGGGCGAAACCGAAATACCCGCTTCGATATTTCCACCGATCAGCAGATTGACCGTCTTGAGATTGCGGTCGTTGGTCTGAATGATCAGCTCGGACATCATTGGCCCGACCGGTGCATTAGCAAGCAGTTCGATTTGCAGCGTATAGGCCACGCGTCCACCAGCTCGCTTGGTTTCTTCAGCTTTTGCTTTTATGTAGCTGTCGGTGGTTTGCAAGCCAACAATCGCCCAGTCACTTCGACCTGCGTAGTCAACGGCAACGGTGATCGTCTTATTCTCGCCCTCGGACAAGTTGCCAAAGTTCGCTTCGCCTGGACTCAACACAACGTCGCTGCGGATATAGCCTTTGACGTGCAGTTGAACTTCGGTATAAGCTGGCTTGTCAAACGAAACTGTCAACGTGGCCGACTTCGCTCCCTTGAACGATCCTGTATTGAATCGAGCAAGGATTGAACCGGTCTGGCCCGGCAAAATAGTTTCGGTTTCCACGATTGGTGTCGTGCATCCACAGCTAGCTCGGACGCCGCGGATATGGATTGGTTGGTCAAACGGGTTCGTCAGCTCAAACCGAAATTCAGTTTTTGCTGCCGCCGCCACGGTACCGAAATCGTGGCTGGTGGTTTTGAAAATTGCCGCACTTGGAACTGCCGCCGAGCAAACCGAAGCGGAAGCGACAATCGCTACAATTGCTGCTGCGTGATGAAATAATCTCATTGTTGTTACCTACGGACGTCGACTGGAAGTCACGACCCTGGATGAATGACGAATTGAATCGTACTGCCGAGCAGAACGATTCGCGTTTGGTGAGTCGGCTGTTGGCAAAACAACAACTCGATTACCGCTGATTTCGCCTGAGGACCGTGACGCGTGCATTAGACACACGCTGTCCGAAGTATCAATCCTCAATTACCAGGCGTGATAAAATACTGCGCGATTTTTTCGCACATTTAAACCTGGTGCAAAACCATTTGGAAAAACTAGTCTGTCTTAGCCAATAGCTACATTTTACGCGACCAGACCAAAGGTCGGCAAATCACTTTTGCTGCCATTACAAACTACCCTTCAGGAGCAAAGTGTACTCCGACGCAACTTGGTAGATGCTCGCAACCAGTTGCCGCAGGTCAATGACAAAGAGGGGGGAGTTTCAAAATCGCGTCAGCTCCGGAACAGCTCTTTCCAGTCATCATGCAAAACCGCTTGCACTTCTGGACGCGGGAAGCCCAACTCCTTGTCGACCAGATTCAGCAACGGCTCGCCATCCAAGTAAGCTCGCAGATTCCGACAAGCCAACCGCGTCGAATCGTCCACCCGACTTGCTGCCTGAGCGCCGACGTGAGGGGTGATGATGACGTTTGGCAGCGTCCACAGGGGCGACGCTTCCGGTAAAGGCTCGATGGCGGTGACGTCGACGCCCGCCCCCGCCAAGTGCCCGTCCTGGAGTGAAGCGATCAAGTGTTCTTCGTTTACGACGCCGCCACGCGCGACGTTTATCAGGTAACTTCCTGCAGGCATCGCAGCGAAAACATCACGATCGATCAGCTTTGCCGTGCCAGAGTTCAGCGGCAAAGTAAGGATTAGGATGTCAGATTGCTCGGCTAAATCGATCAAACGCTCTGGCCCCCACAATGCTTCGACCCCCTCAGGTTTCGAGGTCGGGTAAAAATCTACGGCCTTGATGCTAACGTCAAAAGGCTGCAAAATCGGAATCATGCAGCGACCATTGCCGCCCAAGCCGACTATTCCGATCCGCTTGCCATGCAGATCGTCGGTCGGCCGTCGGATGAATTCTCGAGTCTGCGTCTGCCGAAAAAAGATCGGCAAACCGCGAAGCAACCCCAGCAGCAACGCCATCATTTGCTCGGCGACCTGGCGGGCGAATAGTCCCGATGCGCTGCAGACGGTAATGTCCGATGCGACGACCGACGGCACCAAACAGTGGTCAAGCCCCGCGGCGGATGACTGAATGAATCGCAACCGACCAGCAGCGACGGCTCCGTCCCAATCAACTGGTACTTTGGCGTGTCCTACGAAAATATCAGCGTCGAAAAATCGCTCGCCAATGCCTTCTTGGCCCGCATTAATTATTTCCGCTTCTGGGACACTTGTGCGAATCCATTCCAAGTGGCGATCTAGAACAGGATAACAGAGGACGATTTGTGGCTTCATGTGAGTCGGACAGCAACGGGATTAAGAATCAAGTTAACTTGATAGTTTGCCGTCGGAACCCGTTTGAAGCTAGCGGGTGACGGTGAATGTCGAGAAGGACTTTAGAATTGCATACTCGTCTGGGAACGTATGGAACGCCTGAACGGTAAGCTGCTTGGCGCGTTGATCGACGTGAATAAAGCTGATCGCTCCCATCGCCACGCGACCGCTAGCATTGAAAACTTGAAGCAGTTCATGCTCGGCACTGCTTTGTCCAAACTGCTGCTGAATTTGCCAGAAGAGCTCCCGCGAGGCATGCTCTACCGAGGATTCGGTCTCATAACGAATGAGGTTCTTGCCATCTGTTTGGAAATGATTGCTTTCGCGAATCCGCTGGCTGGTAATCCGACGCTTTACCGGCATATCTTGATTCTGCGACGCGATGACCTCGCACATTGTCATCTGACCGCTGGCAAAGGTCACGATGTGGCCGTCGCTGGTTATATCGATCCGAACGCGATACGCATTCCGCTTGATATGTTGTGTCCTATAGATCTGAAATAATTCGGGATGAACCGAACGTGAGAGAACGACAAGAGAATGTTCTGCCACATTTGGACGAATCGACAGCACTATTGCAGATCCTTACGTAAATCACGACCACGTCAGGCGATGTTTTTGCAAAGCAATAACCGCGTAACGTGGGATGAATGAGTTGATTCGATAAGCAAATTTTACAGTCTGCACCGCTTCGTGGCCGACGTGGCAACCAAGTGAGTTGAGGACCGGGACGCGATTATAACCATGCTTTGTCGGTCTAACCAATATCAACCGCGTAACTAGTCCCATGATTTATCTATTTTGAAAAAATTGGCAATCGCCCCAGCAAACTATATTGACATTCGCCGAGCGGTTTTATCCAAGCTTGCAACGCAATCGCGAAACCGACCTGACACACGGATGCCCCGGAGCGATGATCGATCGCAGTTGTTTGTAGTGTTTCCTTCGTAGCTGGCTTCGCCTAGAAGCCGGTGGCGTTTCAGAAAGCTCACCTAACTTCATCCGCGTTCTAGGCGAACGCAGCTACGAAAGATTAGCCGCAACGCGACAGCGTGCGGGCGCGGTACATCGCCAGTTGGAATCCCAACGTCTGAACCAACCGAGAAGAGCCCGCAGGCTGCGCCAAGCGGCTGTTTGAAATCAACATGTTGGAAAGCTTTGCCGTTACGCCACGAGCACTGCTGGACAAAGCCAGCAGTGGCACCCGTTTTCAGAAAGTCAGCATCGTCCAAGCGCATCGTAGCTGGCTTCGCCTAGAAGCCGGGGGCGTATTAGAAATCGCACCCAGATGCAACCGCGTTAGGCGAACGCAGCTACGAAAGATTAGCCGCAACGCGATAGCGTGCGGGCGCGGTACATCGCCAGTTGGAATCCCAACGTCTGAACCAACCGAGATGGATCCCGCAGGCTGCGCCAAGCGGCTGATTGAAATCAACATGTTGGAAAGCTGTATCGTTACGCCACGAGCACTGCTGGACAAAGCCAGCAGTGGCACCCGTTTTCAGAAAGTCAGCATCGTCCAAGCGCATCGTAGCTGGCTTCGCCTAGAAGCCGGTTGCGTTTCAGAAAGCTCACCCAACTTCAACCGCGTTCTAGGCGAACGCAGCTACGGAAGAATGGCTACGGAAGAATGGCTACGGTAGTTGGCTTCAAAATGACGCCATCAAAACGCATTACATCCGGCACAAACCTTATATCAGTAAGGGGCTACGGGACGCGTTCAAGCATTTACTTTGCGTCGTGTAAGGTTTACGCAAAGATTATCGATGCCTGCTGTCGAAAGCTCTAAAAGCGATCCTTGGACCTTGATTCATCGCAAGGCGCTACTTTAAGACCTTCGCCCCGTTTCTCTCGCCGAAATAGCGACGGCCGTCTGGCAGTTGCTTGTTTTCAGTAGCTCGCCAACTAGCATTCAGCCTAAGTGCAACGCAAAATAGTCAGGACAAACTGACTCGCATCGTCGTAGGGTATTCATGGATAAATTCAATATTGCAATGGTCAGCAGCGAAATCGCGCCACTTGCAAAGACTGGTGGCTTGGCAGATGTGCTAGCCGCGTTACCGATGCAACTGGTTGAGCGGGGACATCAATGTGCCGTTTTCCTGCCAGCATACAAAGCTGCTTTGGCGACGGCCGATAAGGTCGAAGACCTGCAAATCGGATTTCCCGTCAACTTGGGCGACCATCAAATCGCGGCCCGCGTTTTAAAGACAACTCTCAACGACGGTAAGCTTCCTGTCTATTTAATTGACCAGCCACACTTCTTTGCGCGAGACCACTTATATGGCGATCGCAACGGTGACTACCAGGACAACTGCGCGCGGTTTACGTTCTTCAACCGTGCGGTTTTGGAAGCAATTCGTCGACTGCGACTGCCGATTGACGTTCTTCATTGCCACGATTGGCAGGCTGGCCTGATCCCAGCTTACCTAAAAACAAATGTCGAGCGACTTGAGAGCAGCCCGTTGCTAGTGTCGATTATGACGATCCATAACCTGGCTTATCAAGGCCGGTATTGGTCGGCGGACTTTTCGATGACTGGTTTGCCTTGGGAGATCTTCAACGCCAATGGCATCGAGTTTTACAACGACCTTTGTTTTTTGAAATCAGGCCTGGTTTTTGCTGATGAAATTACAACTGTCAGCAAACATTACGCAAAAGAAATTCAGAGTCCCGAGTTTGGTTGCGGCTTGGAGGGAGTGCTACAACAGAGGACAGATCGGCTGCACGGAATCGTGAACGGCGTAGACTATGCGATGTGGAATCCATCAACCGATCAACACATCGCAATGAACTTTGATTTAAGCAACTGGAAAGAGGGCAAGGCTGTTTGCAAAGCGGCCCTGCAGCGAGAATTCCATTTACCGGAATCTCCGTCACAACCACTTGTTGGACTCGTCGGACGACTAGCGACTCAGAAGGGTTGGGATATCACCATTCCAGTGATTGAACGGTGGTTAAACACGAGCAACACTCAGTGGGTGATCCTTGGCAGCGGAGATGTTCGATTTCAAGAACGGCTTGCAGACCTTCAAATTCGATACCCGCAAAAGCTTGCGATTCGAATGGAGTTCTCCGAGGCGCTTGCACACCGCATCGAGGCCGGTAGCGACATGTTCCTCATGCCAAGCCAGTACGAACCGTGCGGTTTGAATCAGTTATATTCATTGCGTTACGGAACCGTGCCGGTTGTGCATGCAGTAGGGGGTTTGGTAGATACGGTTCGCCCGTTCCAATGGGAAAGTTGGCCAGATGCGGCTACTGGTTTCGCTTTCCAAGCGTACAATGCAGATGCTTTAGACGGTTGCTTGAACTTTGCGGTGCGAGTGTACCAAGAATCGCCTGAAGTCTGGGCTCAACTTGTTGAAAACGGAATGGCACAGGACTGGTCCTGGGACAAAAGTGCAGAGGATTATGAGAGAGTGTATCAATCGGCTTTGAATCGTCGGCGGTTTCAAGCATAACATGTGATAGAAAGTAAAAACCAATGAGCGAGACGCGCTACGATTGGTTAGCGGACCGATGGGTAATATTCGCCCCGCGACGCAATAAGCGTCCCGACGAATATGCTGGCTCGTTCGCTGTTGAACCGACCAATTCTGACAACTGTCCATTCTGCGCGGGCAGGGAATCGCTTACACCAGCACCAGTTCTATCACTTCCACCTCGTGGTCGCAGTAAAAAATCGTGGCTAGTCCGCGTTGTCCCGAATAAATACCCCGCGTTGCAGCGTCTTCGCAATGTCCAAGGTTTACCGCTCGCACTAAATGCGATCACTGTTGACGACGAATCCCAGCCCGATCCGTCGGGCACCGACGGCAGCGCTGAGGACTGTATCTTGTTCTGCCGCAAGCAGATCAGCGGTGCTCACGAAGTGATCATTGAAACGCCCGAACATAAAGAGTCCCTCGCGCAGCTCAACGATTCGCACACAAATCTGGTCTTCGACGCGTTTCGGCAGCGTTTGAATTACTGGCGAGCGCACAATGCTCTCCATTACGCGGTGATCTTCAAGAACGTAGGGTACGACGCCGGAGCATCGCTGGTACACACGCACAGCCAGTTGATTGCCGCTAACTTCGTTCCACCAGATGTCCTTCGAAGCTGCCAACGTATGCAGCAGTATCGCGAGACTTACAATCGAGGCTACTTCCGTGACATGATCGATCATGAAATGGAAGCCGGTGATCGCGTTATTACAACGACCAAGAATTTTATTGTACTGTCACCGTTTGCTTCCCATCTCCCTTACACCATTCTGATCCTTCCTCGAGTGGCAGCGGCTCGCTTTGAAGAGATCAACGACAAGATGCTTAGCGAGTTCGGCCTGCTAACGCGGCAAGTATTGCGATCGCTGGAAACGATACTGCCGGGAGCTGCTTACAATTTTGTATTGCATACCAGCCCGTTTCATGACTACTGGGACAATGTATTCCACTGGCGGATGGAACTGTTCCCTCGCCTGACGCGGGTCGCAGGCTTTGAATGGGGATCAGACTGCTTTATCAACCCGATCTTGCCAGAGGACGCGGCAAAGCGTCTGCGACAAGAAATCGAACGACATTCGGTCGCCGTCTAAGCAGCCGTAGGCTTTGCGAATCTATCGATTGGCACCGCGCCCGTCGACTCGTTTTGCTGTTCTCGCCTTCTGCCTTGCAAGTTATCTGGTTCTTCTTTCAGTCAGGGCCGTGACGTAACAAGTAGCACGACCAGAATATTCGGTAAAGCTTCTGAATATGTTAAGTCCTACGCAACAGGTTTGTTTTGCGGACGGGCTTTCTTCGAGTTATATGCCCAAGGCGTAGTTTTTCCTGGCCTGCTTCCTGTGCCGACCGATTGGAATCACGCGTGCGTTCAATTCGCAAGAGATGTATGTAGAACCATGATCGTAATTGTTGGACTATTAGTTGTTACTGGCTCCGTGCTCGGTGGATTCATCTGGGCGGGCGGTCACGTCGGTGCGCTGATCCATCCGTCTGAAGTTTTGACGATCGGCGGTGCATCGCTTGGGGCACTGATCATCATGAGTCCCGTTCCAACCATGATCAACTTGGTTAAGGGCTTGATCCAAACAATTAAAGGCTCGCCCTATAACCGCGTCGCCTATGAGCAGACGTTCCAGGCGCTGTATGAGCTGTTCCGCATTGCGCGCCGCGAAGGCATGCTGGCGCTTGAGTCGCATATATCCAATCCGCACGAGAGCGAAGTTTTCAAGAAGTATCCTAAACTCGCGGCGGACCATCACGCGACCGATTTTATCCAAGGTGCCTTTGGCCCGCTGATCGACGGTTCGGTCAAGCCGGAAGAACTCGGAGGACTGCTGGAGCTGGAGTTGCATGCGATGGAAGAAGAACATCATGCGCCAATCGCCGCCCTCAGTTCGACCGCCGATGCTTTGCCTGGCTTCGGGATCGTCGCGGCAGTTTTGGGGATCGTTATCACGATGGAACACATCGATGGTCCTGTGACCGAAATTGGTCACAAAGTAGGTGCGGCGTTGGTTGGTACGTTCCTTGGAATTCTTGCATCGTACGGATTCCTTGGACCGCTTGCCGCCAAAATGAACACGCTGGGTGCTTCCGAGAGCGTGTACTTTCACACGCTGTCGTCGATCATGCAGGGTTACTTTAACGGCATGCAACCCAAGATGGCTGTCGAGACGGGCCGCCGCGGACTTCCACGCGACTTGCGACCGACCAGCGAAGAAATGGAAGCGCTCTTCAAAGCAGTAGATGCTAGCGGCGCTTAATCTGAGCTCAGCCGCGTTGCAGACGAGCGGCGTTTAACAATGCAATAGATAATCATAAGATCAGAAAGCAAAAATCATGGCTAAAGGTGGAGGTGGTGCGTGGAAGGTTGCCTACGCTGACTTCGTGACGGCGATGATGGCTTTCTTTATGGTTATGTGGTTGGTCGGACAAAAGCCTGAAGTGAAGGCCGCAATCGCAGAACACTTTCGCAATCCAAGTGGTCGCCGGATGACCGGCACCCCTAACAGTTCGATTCTCCGGCCAAAGGAAAGCGGCAGCGGTGGCCGTAAAAATCGACTGCGTTCCGACGACAGCGAGTCGACTCAGACAAAAATGACCGACGACGGCAATCGCAGTAACGTTGGTACAGTGATCGACTTCCAAGCCAACAAAACGGTTCTGGACGATAAAGCGCGTGAACAACTCGATGCTCTTCTTCCAGAACTGCTCGGCAAGCCGCATCGCGTCGAAGTTCGAGGGCATGCGATCGAAGACGCAATCGGTGGCATGCAAGCGCACTTGGATGCGTGGCAGATTTCGTACCAGAGATCACTCGAAGCCATGCGCTATTTGGTCGAGCACGGTGTTGCTCCCGAGCGAATCCGTTTGTCGCAATCGGGCGGTTCGGAGCCTGTCTTCGTTGGTTCGAAGCCTGATTCGAAAAAAGATGCGCGTGTGGAAGTCTTTTTGTTGAACGAGGTATTTGAAGATACGAAGACGAAGGCACAGCGACTTGTTTCGCTGCAAGAAGCGACGACGGCCGAGCCTCCGCCGCCAACCGCCGAAGAACTTGCCGCAGCCGAAGCCGCCAAAGCACACGGCGGCGGCCACTAAGCTTTCACTCATCTGAAATCCAGCTGACGCATTTTATTGGCAAAAGAATGAAGGCAAGAGAATATTGCGAATCGCTCGCGGGATAGGCGATCCGCTCAACAAATTTCTCAATCAACGTTCTTTCTAGGTTGTGGCTCTAGTACTGCGTCAGAGTTTAATCGTAGGGTCGGCCCGCGAACGTCTCGCTCGCAGAGCTCCGAACATGCGGGCGGGATGCCGTTCTATACCCCACAAGTCATCAAGTATTGCTCCCCTGCCAGCTCGTCTGGCAGGTAGCCGAGTTTGGCAAGCTAGATACAATCCGCGATTTGCGCAACCATCTGAGTTTAACGTTGGCGCACCACTAGTACTGCGTGGTCGAGGCTTCGGGTAAGATAAGGCCCCGTCCCGGCTTGAGCATACGTAAAGAATTCAGCGACATGACGAAGCATACAGTTAAGCAAGAATTGCAGATTATCCTCGGCTTCATCGCGGTGCTATGGGCAATCTACTTCGTGGATATCCTACCTGTAGTCGAACTAAAGGCTTTTGGTCTTGTACCGCGAACGCTGACAGGTTTGGTTGGGATCGTCACAATGCCATTCCTGCACCTTACGTTCCCACATTTGCTAAGCAACACGGTTCCTCTCTTCGTACTTCTTGCACTGCTAGCCGGTTCACGTGCGAACTCGCTGGCGGTCATCATCGCCATTGTGGTGCTCAACGGACTACTGCTCTGGCTCTTTGGAAGAAACGCGATGCATGTCGGCGCTAGTGGGCTAATCTACGGCCTCATTACGTTCTTGATGTTCGCCGGCTATTTCGAACGCCGGCCCGTAGCGATTGGTGTCGCCCTCATCGTCTTCTTTTTATACGGCACAACACTGATCTTCGGTGTCCTTCCAACAGTCGGAAGCAGCGTCTCCTGGGACGGCCACCTAACTGGAGCCATCGCCGGAGCCATCATCGCATTTACACAATCGTCTCCCCTCACCGCCTCTGGCGCCTTGCAAACCAATCAGGAGTAGTTTCTTGAAATGTATGCCCAAAGCAACACACTAGGCTGATACGCTCTCCGACAGGCGGACCAAAAAACTTTCTGCATGGTCAAGCCTATACTACGTTTCTCCCGTTTCTATGGTTTTTTTGAGCGGCTGCACTCGATAAGCATGAACCCAGATTTAAAACGCAGAGGCGCAGAGGGCGCGGAGAGTTTAGACCTGCAAGTCCACTGCGCCTCTGCATTTCAATCCTTAACGTACAGCAATTCTTGGTAGCAATCCTCTTAAGCAGCTTTTCGGATCCGATATCACTCTCCCCTGAACTTGACTTGCCGAACCTTTTCGCCAAATCAATTGCAGCTTTAGTTAGGATGAAGGCAAAAGAATAGATTAAGAATTCATTCTTCTGCATACCGATCTCGGATAGCCGTTGCCGGAAAAAGCACGCCGCTCTTGCTCATCGATTTGCACATCCGGTCTAAAGGTATTTTGCAATGGGACCGCCGCGAGTTGCTAGGGCGTCTACCTTGGCAGTAACCTCTGGCGATTCAATTAGTGGTGGAGCGTGATGCGGTTTCGTCCGAGCGTCGATTACTAGCGGGCCGCGACACCCCCAATGCTTGTCATGCGTCCAAGCGTCGATGCCGTATATGTCACTAGCCGGATTCGAACGCGTGAAAGTTGTCCACAAGAAATTATTCCACGTCCGCGCACTAAATTCGGCGTCGTCAACCACCACCATCAACGCGATCTGATCCCAGCTTTCGCGATCCTCCGCTGTACAGTTACGATAAAAGGATGTCGTCGCATCAATGAAAACTTCAATGGCTGACGCACCACTGGCAGAATCGAAATCGACCGTACCGCTATGCGGTAGCTCAAGCACTAGAACTCCAGGCGCTGCCATCCGGTAGTTGGGTGTAAATCCTGGCAAGCGAACAGGCGCGGGCAAATCGGCCGCTAATTTTCGACGGATCTCGCCTCGCGCTGCAATGATCACTTTTGAACCTTCGTTTAACCCAGACCCGCTATAGTCAAGCGTGTCAATAGTTGTGTTTGTAATAAAATGCAGGTCACGCTTCCAATCGACTCGAGCTAGAACATCCTCAAAGTACCGACGAGTATCATGGATATCCAAGCCATCGACGTCGAATCCATTCAAAACAAAGAGGTACTTCGCAAGCGACAATTGTCCTTGTCCGAGAATTCCGCAGGCTTGTGTTAGCAGCTCAGCCGGTCGGTCGCTTCGTCGATAAGGCAAATACCGTTCGCTGCCAATTGCAAGCAACAACGGATGAACGCCTGCTGCATCGACGGCATGAATTTGTTGAACTCCTGCAATAACCGTCGGAAGCACCGGACCAGTTAGCTCATGAATCAGTTCGCCAAAGGACGTATCTTCTTGCGGCGGTCGTCCAACAACAGTAAAAGGCCAGATTGCGTTTTTGCGATGGTAGACTTTATCGACGCTCATCACGGGGAAATCGTGTTGTTTAGCATAGTACCCCAAATGGTCGCCGAACGGACCTTCCGGTAAAGTTCGCTCTGGGTTTATCTTGCCAACGATCGCAAAATCAGCATCCCCGTATATGGGAGCATGATTGCGACTAACAAGCATCGGGATACGATGACCGCTCAGTGCTCCCGCAAACGTAAGTTCGCTAAGCCCTTCGGGAAGCGGCATGACCGCGGCCAGTGTCATCGCGGGAGAACCACCGACGGTTATCGTTACCGGCAAATCGGTCTTTTGTGCCGCTGCTGCTTGATGATGAACTCCGATGCCACGATGCAATTGGTAGTGCAACCCAACTTCGCGATTCGGCGCATATTGGTTACCATCCAACTGGATGCGATACATGCCCAAGTTCACTCCAGCTAAACCGCTTGCACCTGGCGACTGACTAAGGACTTGCGGGAGCGTAATAAACGCACCGCCATCATCTGGCCACGAACGGAGCATCGGCAGCACGGATACAGTTGACTCGTGAGCTGTAACCGATGCGCGGCTGACCTGCTTGGGACGCATTCGCAGTGCAACCAATGGAGCCGAACGATACTTCCATGGATTTTTTGCCATAGCCGCAGGATTGATCTTCAGCTCGATCGCGCGCTTCACTTGTTCGATGGTGTCTCGAAAAATAAACCGAGCTTGTTCAAGGGATCCGAACAAGTTCGACACCATTGGGAAAGACGTGCCGGTCGGACTGCTAAAGAGTATGGCTGGTCCACCAGACTGATAAACGCGTCTTTGGATTTCTGCCATTTCGAAATTCGGGGAAATCGGATCGTCTATGACGATGCATTTTCCGTGTCGAATCAGATCCTCAACGACTTCTCTGGTGCTGCGAAAACCCATATGGTCTAACTCATGGTGATAATGTCGGGGTTACAAAACGCATCAGCTTGGTATCCTATGAGCTCCGCAGCGTTTAGGAAATAACAATCGACAGACTCGAACGATTCTTCCTTTTGGTTGTATAAACTATCGAGATATGGACCGGCAATACTGCGGTTTTGCAACTGTAGTGTTGGTAGATTTGTGACGAAGCGACTATGAAACTTGATATTGGACTGAGTGTTTCTAACGAAAATCCTTTTGATACGGCTTTCGATGTGCTGGTAGTTGGACTGCCGTGCGATATTGGTAGTTCGAGCGTCGCGTCGGAGCTAAACAATCGCCTGGGAGGTCAGCTTGCCAAGCTTATTGAGCTGGGCGAAGTTTCCACGGACCTTTACAAAACAACAACGCTTTATGCGACTGACCGAATTAAAACTACGGTCATTGTCACTGTAGGCTTGGGCGACAAGGAAGATCAGACGGCTTGCAGCCTTTACCGCGCTTCCGCCGCGGCGGTGAAAAGAGTTTCGGCCAAGCAACATAACCGAGTTGCTGTTGCAGGGTTTCCGTTTGGCGATGCGTCAAAAAACAACGACGCCATGATCGTAGGTTGGCTGGTCGGATCGATCGGGCAAGACTTATATCGTGAAAAGAAAGCTCTGAATCCACCCAAGCAGATTGTATTCTTGACCGATGTCAAATTGGACCTGAAACGCGCCGACGCAATCGCTACCGGAATTGCGATGACTCGCAGCCTAGTAAACCAGCCGCCCAATCATATTTACCCGGCCTCGTTCGTCGATCAGACGCTTGAGATGCTCGCCGGAATGAATCTGCAGTCGGAAGTTTGGGATGAAACACGCCTTAAAACAGAACGTTGCGAATCGCTATTGGCCGTTGGCCGAGCATCTGACAAGCCTGCGCGTTTGCTGATGTTACGATACACCGGTACAGATGCTGGCAAGCATTTGCCACCGATCGCTTTAGTCGGTAAGGGTGTAACATTTGATTCAGGTGGGCTTTCTATCAAGCCGACCGACGGCATGTTGACGATGAAGTGCGATATGGCTGGCGGAGCGACCGTTGTTGGTATTATGTTCGCGCTCGCTAAAATGCAAGTAGCGCGTCCCGTCATCGGGCTGATCGGCTTGGTCGAGAACATGATTGCCGGCAACGCCTTCAAGCTTGGCGATGTGCTGCAAAGCCGAGCGGGTAAGTCAATCGAAATTCATAACACCGATGCGGAAGGGAGACTTGTACTCGCCGACGTTTTGGATGTTGCATGCGATCAGTCACCAAGCCACATTATTGACTTCGCAACCCTAACAGGAGCATGCGTCGTCGCGTTGGGAAATGACATCGGTGGGGTGATGAGCAACGATGACTGGCTTCAAGACCAGATTCGTAAGACTGCCGAACAGACAGGCGAGTATGTATGGCCGCTTCCGATGTATTCGTTTTTTGATGAACAAGTACAAAGCAAAGTCGCTGATTTGAAAAACGTCGGAGATGGCCGGTGGGGCGGAGCGATCACCGCAGCCAAATTCCTGGAACAGTTTGTACGCGATGTCCCATGGGCGCACATCGATCTAGCTGGACCAGCTTTTGCCGACAAACCGAAAGCTTGGTGCGATGCTGGAGCCACCGGGTACTTCGTGCAAACGATTACGCAAATGCTGGAAGATTTGGGTAGCGAAAAGATCTGATTTCGCTGAAGAATTCAACAATCCCGTATGCCATCTTCGTGGTTCCATAATCGGTCACTTGACGCGCTTGACCAAAGAAGAGCGACTGGATTGCTACGTTCGCCGCGTATCTTTGTGGCTACCGAGCCGACAATCGTTATTCTTGAAGGGCGACGACTTATCAATTTCGGGGCCAACGATTACTTGGGACTCGCCTGGCATCCCGAAGTCCAGAAAGCTGCGAGCTTAACGCAGCGTTGGGGAAGTGGAGCGAGTCCGCTGGTGACGGGCCGCAGCGAGATTCATGCAGAATTGGAAGCGACCCTTGCAGTTTGGAAAGGAATGGACGCTGCACTCACGTTCTCAAGCGGTTACGCTACCAACGTCTCTGTAATTCCGGCGCTTGCTATCAAAGGCGATACGATTTTTAGCGACCAGATGAATCACGCAAGCTTGATTGATGGCTGCAAGCTTGCCAAAGCTAACACGATTATCTGCCCGCACGTTGATCTAGCCGAACTAGAACGAATGTTACATAAGGCATCGCTTGATCGTGTCCCAGGTCAGGGCTTTTGGCTCGTGCTCGACAGCGTGTTTAGCATGGAGGGTGACGTCTCTCCGATTGCTGCAATTGCGGACTTGGCACGACGCTACGACGCTGGAGTTATCATCGATGAAGCCCACGCCGTCGGTGTTTACGGCGAGAAAGGTGTCGGGCTTGCCGTCCCCTCGGACTTCGCAGGTTGCGAACTCGTAACGATCGGCACTTGCAGCAAAGCACTAGGTTCTATTGGTGGTTATGTTGCAGCATCGCAAACAACCATCGAATACCTTCGCCAATTCTCTCGAGGCTACATTTATTCGACAGCCATGCCCGCAGCGGCGGCGGCGGCGACAGCGAAGGCGATTGAGTTATGCCAGAGCATGGAAGAGGAACGAGTAAAACTGCGAGCGATGTCGACACGTTTGCGCAAATGTTTGATCGAGTCAGGATTTGAGACTAGCGGCGTCGATAGCCCAATCGTACCGGTTTACACACAAGAACCTAACTTAGCAATCAACCTGAGTGCCAAACTGGCGGCGGCCGGATTTTTTGTCCCTGCCATTCGTCCTCCAACTGTCCCTGCGGGGCGAAGTTTGCTGCGAGTCAGCTTGTCAGCCTTGCACACTGATGAACAACTAGACGGATTGATCAACGCGTTGCGTCAAGGTCTTTAGAGTCGAGTCCGCTTTCGCTAAAGGGGTCACTTTCGTTAAAGGGGTCAGGAGTCAATTGTGCAAAGCACCCGAAGGGCAGTTCCGGCAATTGACTCCTGACCCCTTTAACGAACCATATTTAGTGGTGGGCTTGTCGGAGTTCGCCGGGCAAACAAAACTATGGCGGAAAAGTTCCGGGCGCGGTAATTGATGGTGGGAATCAGCTAAAATGACTGGTTCGATCGCAGATTTTCTAAGTATTACGAGTTTTGCATGAGTTTTTTGGCGGGATTTGAACATATTGTTCGCGAAAACGAGCCTTTGGCGCCTTACACGACACTTGGCATCGGCGGCCCGGCTCGGTACTGGATTGAACCGTCCAGCGAAAAAGAGCTGATTGGTGTGGTCACCGCGTGCTCCAAAGCAGGTGTTCCCATGCGAATCATCGGCGGCGGCTCGAATCTTCTGGTCCGTGAAAGCGGCTATGAGGGGGCGGTCCTGTCGTTGGCATCGCCGGTTTTCACGTCGATGAGCACCGATGGCGAGACGGTCCGCTGCGGCGGCGGAGCCAGATTAAGCCATCTAATTAGTTTCTGCATCGGCGCAAAACTTGGCGGCATCGAACATCTGGTGGGCATTCCCGGCTCGATCGGCGGAGCGCTCCACAATAATGCTGGCACATTGAACGGCGACATTGGTTCGCTGGTCCAAAGTGCACGGCTACTTGCCAGCGACGGATCAGTCGTCCACGTCGATCGCAGTCACATGCACTTCGGAACCCGCCAAAGCTCGCTTGATGAACTTGTGATTTTAGATGTCGAGCTCAAACTGAAGTTTGGCGACCCAGCGGCGCTTACAAAACGCATGCAAACGCTGTGGATAGTCAAACGAGCGAATCAACCGAACCAGCAGACTCGAACGGCGCTCGCATTCATCGACCCAGATCCGTATACCGCAGCGAACTTAATCCAAGAGTGTTCGCTAGCCGGATATCGCCGCGGAAACGCTCAACTTTGCCCCGCACATCCAAATTACGTCATCGTCGACGGAAATGCTAGCAGTGCGGACATCATCGGCCTGCTAGATTCCGTACGAGAAACGATCGAAGAGAAGACCGGAGTGCAATTGCAGTTACATCTGCGAATTTGGTAGCATCCTTGGCTGTCAATGCTTTCGCAAGAAGGCAGCATAATTAAACATGGAAGTAAAGTTTAGGACCGGAGTGACAAAGGAATGTCCCGAGCGGAAGCAGAATCGCCTGAAAACCGCTCCTTCGTTTCGCGTAGCTTCGAAACCTGGACTCGTGTTGCGACGAACATCCCGCGAGCAGCCGCGCTCAGCATGGTCGGTCCCGCGCTTCTGATCATTCTCGGATATGTTTTCTGGATCAAGTTCGGTGCTAATGTCCTTGATCAAAGCTACTTTGGCCTCAAAGCTGAAAACATCACACTAACGCCCGTTCCCGCTCACATAAAAACAGACATCAACCGCGAAGTCTACGAGGGCAGCCATTTGCAACGCATTTCGTTGCGAGACCGCGAAGCTTGCTCGTCGATTGCCGAAGCGTACACGAATCATCCTTGGATTGAGCGCGTATTGCGGGTGCAAAAGATGGCAGGCTCTCAAGTTAAAGTCGATGTTGAGTTTCGCCGACCTTTGGCCTTCATCTATCGCGACGAAATTGTGCGCACCGATCCCAACCCAAACTCGACGTCAGGATCGGCTCAAGTCAACGGGCTTTATTATCCTGTGGATGTACACGGAGTAAATCTGCCGCACAAGGATTTTACCGCCGATGATATTTTGCGATATTTCCAAATTTTCTGCCCCGATGTAGATGCACCGACGGGTCCAGTGGGGTCAACCTACAACGATCCTCGCATCCTCAAGGCACTTGAAGTCTGTGCAGCCCTCGAAGCCGCCCGAGTAGAACTGGGCATTGAAGGAGTCAACGTCCGCCCGGAATCTACGTCCCAGTACGCAAACTGGACATTCGAACTGCAGTTGAAAGATGGGCGTCGCGTCGAATGGGGGCATGCACCTGGTGAGGAAGTGCCCGGCGAAGGTGCTCCGGCGCAAAAGCTTGCTAACCTACGTAAGCAACTCCTAACACAATTGGTCAGCGAACCGGTCGGTGAAAGTCAGCCTACGGACTAGCGCCGGTGAATCTCCCGACCAAGAACTCAAGCCCGAAGGGCTGACACATCCTGTGCCGTGCTCGAAGGCCCCGGTTCCAAGCCAATAAATTTGTAGCTGGCTTCGCCTAGAAGCCGGGGGCACAATGGATAGCGCACCGAACTTCATCCGCGTTCTAGGCGAACGCAGCTACGAGAAAACAATGCAAGCGCATCGTAGCTGGCTTCGCCTAGAAGCCGGTCGAGCATTGGGTAGCTTTGCTGTTACGCCACAAGCACTGCTGGACAAGCCAGCAGTGGCACCCAACAAATTGTAGCTGGCTTCGCCTAGAAGCCGGGGGCACAATGGAAAGCGTACCGAACTTCAACCGCGTTCTAGGCGAACGCAGCTACGGGAAGACAGTGCAAGCGCATCGTAGCTGGCTTCGCCTAGAAGCCGGTCGAGCATTGGGTAGCTTTGCTGTTACACCACAAGCACTGCTGGACAAGCCAGCAGTCGCACCCAACAAATTGTAGCTGGCTTCGCCTAGAAGCCGGTTGCGTCTCAGAAACCGCATCGAACTTCAACCGCGTTCTTGGCGAACGCAGCTACGGGAAGACAGTGCAAGCGCATCGTAGCTGGCTTCGCCTAGAAGCCGGGGGCACAATGGAAACCGCACCGAACTTCATCCGCGTTCTTGGCGAACGCAGCTACGGGGAAGGGGCAAGGGCATCGGTTTAAGCTCAATATGCTGACACATCAATCGCAGTTGGGAAGTATCGGCCTTTCCAATTGACCGCGCATCGCTCGCTAGACATTTAGTGGTAGCAACGGCAGCCCGTGTTAAACTGCGAGGGTTGATTGGTTTAGCATAATTGTGTGACCTCGAGTTGGCAGTCTAGGCAAACTTAGCGGCGAGAGTTTATCGGCCCGTCGCTGATTTCTTCGTTCATCATCACTTGAACGCTAAAATGACACTGGCACGGGAAGATGTCCAATGTCGGCAATCCACTTGTTCGGATCGCCACTTCCTATATCCATGACGGATTCACGGCACAGCTAGATTCCAGGCTCGCACTTACTTTGTTTTGCTTGTTGCAATGCTTAAGTGCGATTTACGGAGATAGCCAACGCCTTGCTGCAGGGAATTCCACACAGCAACCAGTGGCATGACATTCGCTAAACCATCTTGTAACAGGGATGACGGCGAAAGCTCGAGCGACTCGCTCGGGAGCACATGCTGCTCATGGAGGGGGATAGTCATGGAATTCATCACAACGTTTGGCCTTGCGCTTTTAACAGCTACGACTTCAGTTTCATTCGACGTACCAGCACTTGCACCGGCACATAGCGCCGCCCACGGCCACTTGTCACCACAGTTGCCCAACAGTCGGTTTGTGGATGTCGCACTCGACATCTCAACGATCGTCTCGCCCGAATTCCGCGGCAGTTTGAACGAAACGTTGATAGAAGTCCGCGCCCAGCATGAAGACGTTCAAGTCGCTGATTTCACGCCGCGTACTTCGATGTACAGCAATGTTTCGGGCGACGTTCGAGTGACTCAGTCTTACAATGTCGACCGAGAAGCATCGTTGAATGCCAAAGGTTTCTACCCCGTCTTTGCTAGTGCCGACGGCCATGCGTCGTACCGAGACAACGAAGCGAGGACGGTGGCGATGGAGCAGATCGCTCCGATGCACATGCTAACTTCAGCGGGCACCTTAGATCGCCGCACCGGAGTTTACTTCAAAATGCGCCGGGGCCCCCAATCAGTACTCGAAGGAGCCAAACGCTTTCATATTACCCTGGAAGTCCCCTACAGTTGGAGGGGGGACCTGTTAGAAGTTCGCGTTTCCGCGTTTGGTGCTACATCTGACCCACGATTCGGCAAGTCAGATCAACAACTCTCAGCGGCTCGATATTTTGTAGCGATCTACCAAAATGAGGACGCAGTCGCTTCTCAAACTGCGATGCATTTTGCAAAACAACATATTCGCCTGCAAACCGAAGCTGCGAACCATGCCAAGGAAATCAGTCGGCGAGCCGTACCGACTCCGGTGCATATGCTTGGAAAGGCATTGGACCTTTACGAGCCAAGCATTCCGAGCAATTGGTTGGAGGAGTGGGTCTTCGGAACAAAGTATCAGAAACCCGCCGCTGGAATGCCCGTCAACTTGAAAATCGTGATGCTCGACTTTCAAGACGCGCGAAGCAACATTCTGCAACTTGCTCACGACGCGCCTGTGACGGCAAGCTATTCCAAGTACGCTTCCCAATCGAACCGGCGCGTAAATTGATCTGATTCGCGTGATTTTGCTGGCGTCAAGGCTTCTAAATTAAAGCGGCACGGCGCAAGCCGTCCGGTGGCTTCTAATTAACCACATCGACGGTCGCAGACGCTTGAACACCCTGTGTGTCCAAATTGCTCGTCAGCAGTGCTTGGATTGTCGCGGTTCCTGGAATCGGGTGCACTAGATCAACTGTGTATTTGAGCGTTTCATTGGGACCAACGAAGCTAACGCGTTCGAACGAAATCTCCGTTCCATCAGCAGATACGTTGAAAGACACTTGCCGACCATCCGGGGTCGAGATCGCTTGCAGACGCGTCCCTACCGGAATTCGAATCCGTAATGCAGCGCCTTGATCTGGCGACGTCCGGTTGTTTCGAAATGCTACGGAGTAACGTGCAACGGCGCCTGTGCGAACTTGGCTGCGAACAGGTTCAATGATCAATTGCCACGGCGCCAAGTTAGCACCATTCCCGGGCAACACTTGTTGCGGCGGCAAAACGCTGCCTTGAGACGAACCAGGAGGCAGGACTTGGGTTGGCGGTTGAACATCAGAAGGCGGCATTACTTCGCTACCACCACCGGCTGCATTCCGTAAGTTCAACACGGCCGAGGCGCGAACTTGGGGTGATGTCTGAGCCGATGCGGTTACGAGCGGCGTCGCTTCCGATCCGTTGTAGTCGAATTGCGTTACGAGCCCCAACGTTTGGCCAATATCTAACGAAGGTATCGTCCAAACCAATCGACGCTGCTGAGCAAGATCTTGAGCACCTTCGGAGGCCATCTTGGGCAACAGCGATGCGGAGTAAGTTACCTCGACTTGCACATTCTGCAGCAGGACTTGGCCTGAATTTGTAACGACAGCGCGCGTACTGAATACTTGACCGACCGTAACAAGGTCGGTTGCGTCAGACTTTTGCAAATCGAGCGAAATCCGCGGCTCGCGACGCGTCGCTTCAACGACTTGCACCGCTGTTGTCTGCCTCGCTAGTTCCACGGAGTTTGAACTGGCAATTGCGGTCGCTTGTAAGTTACCGACTTGACGAGCAATGTAAGTTGGGTTCAACGTTCTTGATTCGCCAGGACGAAGGTTCGTGACGGTTTGCCGTACCACGCTTGCATTCTCGCGTGCGTGTTGGAGTGCAGGGGAGCTTTCAATGGTAATCTCAATGTTTCCCATGGAAGTACGACCGTCGTTGGTCACTACTAGTTCCATCGGCACTTGCTGCCCAACTTCGACTTGCTCAAAACCGCGAGCAGGCTGAAACAGCAGACTTAACTTCGGACTGGTAACGAGTGTCGAAACTTCTTTACCATTAGGCAGACCTGACGCATCGAATCGCACGCGATAGTCACTATCCGCCTGCGCCCGCAGTTGAACGGCGACGTCGAATCGCCGCGCCGCTGGTAATTGCCCGATGTCCCAAGCAAGAGCGGTCGGTGATGACTGAGTCGGCGTCTGCGTCGTGCCAACCAACTGCATGCCTGACGGGATCACCATCGTTATTCGAGCGTTGTCGGCTGGTAGTGAACCGATATTGGACAAAGTCGCATTGTAAGTCAGCGTTTCTCCGACGCCGCCGAGTGCTGGTCCGGCAGCGTCTAAAACGAGCTCGGGCATACTCCACGATACGATTGCTTGTCCACGTCCCAGCGGAAGCTCGGGGATGTTTTCCGAATTCTGAGCCGGGCGGATGACTTCCATCGCGATCAGTGCCGTGCCCGAGCGACCGGATATATTGTTCAGCGTGACAGCCGCTTTACCGTCGGAGTCAACCCGTACGTCGGCAACATCCGAATTGGTCGGAGCGAACAACGCTACTTCGGGATTTAAGCTGCGGTAGCGAACGATCCAGCCATCGGCTGGCGCAAAGCCTTCGGATCTGGTTACTCGAGTCACCAATTCGGCTGGGCTGGTACCGGGAATTGTGACTGGGTTCGGAAATTGCCAACGAGCGTCGACCCAATAAATAGTTGCCGTTTGCCGACGTTTGTCCCAAACTTCAGCATCGGGCGCTAGAGCTGTGATGCGTGTGATGCCTTCCGTTGGACTCGAGAGAGAAATCCACGTTTGCCCTTTCCGAACCGGCAATTCATCGGCCAGCTTGCCTGAACCACGTGTGACAACTTGATCATCAAACGCAGTGATCCCGTGAGCATAGTCAACTCCCAGTTTCTTAACCTTCGTTTCAGTGCGATGAAAAAGTCCATTGCTGGCGGAAGAACCATCGTCTCCGACTTCGATGATTTGACCAACGCTATCGGGCGAGATCATCCATTCGATCGTTTCGCCAGCAACCAGCAATCCGTCTTGGCCGCAGATACCGCTCAGCAACACTACATCGCCATTGACCGGAGCAACAATTCGCGTCGGCGTCAACAGTAACTCGCCGCACCGACCTCGGTCGCTCGCCGCACTCTGTGAGCGTAATCCTGCAGGCTTGACGGTGGGAGCGATCGATGGCCCTTCTAAACATGCCGGTGGAGGCGGAGGCTCACGATACGCGGGCGATGGAAATATGCCGGCTGTTTCATCGTTGCCGTGCAGCCTTGGAAGGGTTAACTGAGTCGAGTTACCTTTGGGCAGGAAGAGTCGATTTCCAGTTGGATCGATCGCTGGCAAGCGCAGTGCTGTGCAGCCGCTGCTGATCACAACCAACAGTGCGAGGACTGCAAAGGCAAGACGGTTAAGTTCCGAGCGTTGGGCGCAGACGTAGCCACGACTGGTAGACCGGGAGAGTTGGACCGGTCCATGTCCTGTGGCTTTCGAATTGACGTCTTGTCGCCGAGCCATCGTACGCGTTGGCTCCTCCAACTAATTAGCTGTTTCGTTCCGTAATCAGCGCAGCTTGAATTGTCAGCGATAGAACTTCTGCCGACACTTCTTGGCTGACAAGCGTAACTCGCAAAGCAAGTCACGGCGCGATTTTTCGTCGCTAAAAGGTTGCAGCCAAAAGCTTGCTGTAACGATTGTTCGTACAAATCGCGTTGTGAGTCCACTATGTCAAACTTCTTAAGCTCAAGCCGCGGCCAATTTATTGAATAGCATGCCACTGGTCGAACTGAAAGTATGCACGTTTCTTTACATGGACGAAATGAATCGATGATGCGTATCCTCTCGTTTAGGCCGATTATGCAGATGAAACCCTCCATGTTACTCAACCTCGTCGCAGCACTGGCCGCCGCATGTTCGGTCGGTTGCCGAGTCACCTTGCCGGCTCAGACATGCAGCAACCTTTGGTTACGAACTGTCGAAGATCGGGCCGACTGGCACCTTTGCCGGCGAGGTTTCGCACCGAATCCCACTCACGTCGGTCGCCAGATGACTGACTGGGAAAAGGGATTTCGCCGCGGTTACAACGACGGCTCACTGGGTAGCAACCACTTACCACAGGGCAATTACCGGCCGGTTTGGGGGGAGAAATGGACCGATATGCTGGCCGACGAGCCTGCTTTGCAAGCGGGCTACGGTAGTGGCTACCGGCAAGCGATCCAAGATGGCGCCATCAACGTTGCGCAAGCAAAGAAGTAGCTGCCTCTCAAAAACCTCCGAAGCAATGCTGTTGTGCTGCGGCAATGACGGAACGCACAATTGGAATTGAGAGTGAGTTTCCGAGCAATCGCCAGGCGGTGCGATGGCTGAGATGTACGGGTAATTCAAATTGATCGCTAAAGCCTAAACACCGTGCGACTTCCCGTGGCGAAAACCGTCTTAAGCCATGTTCATCCTGTATGTACGAGCCCGCTTGCAACAGTGACTTACCATACGATGCACCGAAACATGCCGAGCACGCCGCCTCTTGCCGGATGTCAATACGATCCATCGCGCTTTGATATCGAGCGACATCGTCCGCAGCAAGATACAACGACGGATCACTTTGCAGTGTGATCTTATCGTCAATAAGATCGCTTAACTTAGTGGGCGGTACTCTAATTTTAACTTTGAGACGTTCCGACTCAGCCTGGCAGCGCCATAACGCAAGGTAAACTCTTCGTCGACGATTCGGCCAACCATAGTCGCTTGGGCATAGTTGCAAACATTCCGTTTGATAGCCAGCGGCCTTAAAGCGGTTCTCGATGAACGCTCGGGTTTGCGACTCGTCGAATCCGACAACGTTTTCGATGATCATGCAAGCGGGACGAACATGAAGTGCCACCTCAACCAATCGCAGCAGCGCGCGATTCCGAGGATCGGCCAAATCTTTACGGTGACCGCGAATCGTAAATGGCAGGCAGGGCGGGCTGAGCCACCAGAGATCCGCCTCGAAGCCTGCTAACTTTGCTGCATCGTACGACTCTAGTTCAGCTATTTGATAGGAAGACGCAAAATTTGCAGCATAAACCGAACGTGCAGTCGCATCTATGTCAATTGCAGCCACGATGCTTACTGGCATCTCGTAACCGCGATGAACTGCTTCAGAGACACCGCCGATGCCCGCGAACAATTCAAGAATGCGCACTTTGTTGATTCTTGAGCAATAGTTGATCGACTTCGTTGGAAACGATTACGCCATAGTTAATCGCACCAAGCCAACCGGACATGATGATCCCGACGCTTCCAGCATGATAAAGCCCAGGAATTTGCTGCGGCAGAGCTCGAGAAACAGCTAAGCCTTCAAACTTCGTACCAAAGCTTGCGCCATAGCGATGCTGGGTGTAATGATGAAACGTCTTCGGCGTAGCGGCTTCAACGTGATCGATCTTTTCCCGACAGTTGGGCACATATTTTTCCAGCGCTGCAAGTGTCGTTTCAATTAAATCTGCTTTGCTGGCCGCATAATCTTCTTCCGATAGATTGGCCCAATCGTCCCAGTTTGCATTTGTGCTGCTTACCACCGCATAACGTTTGCGAGCATGCGGACGTGTACGTGGATAGTAAAAACTGAAGGTGCGCGACGTGATATCGCGACTTAACAAAAGATCGGTCCGAAACGCATGAGCAGTGGAACAGAAAAGCAGATCGCCAGTATCCTCGTCGATCGTTTCGCCTTCCTTGATCGCCATATACACTTGAGTGCTAGAATTGTTGAGCCGAACGGCGCGGGCGTCGGCCACAAATTGCGGATCAAAATTCTCAGGTCCCACCAATTGTTCGATGGTAACGCGCAAGTTTGAATTGCTGACCACAGAGCGGCATGCGATTCGTTTTCCATTGACAATGACCGCTTTTACTCCGCTTGAGTCTGCTTCAATTTTACTAACTTGAGAGTTGATACAGACGTCGACACCGTTCGTCTTGAGTTCCTGCCCCATTCGCGAAACTAAATCGTCGGTGCCACCTTCGTAAATGAAGACACCTTTGGCCATAAAATTAGAAAACACGATGCCGTAGGTTATCGCCGGATCTTCTAGCGTAGATCCATTCGCGTACGTGATTGGCTCCATCAGCAGTCGCACAATGTCTTCGCGTCCCGGAAAAAATTTCTCGAACAGCTCGCCCGTCGTCATTGATTGATCATCGTAGAAATTCATCCCACGCGCAGTGTCGAAGAAGGCTTGGACAGTCGCAGCCTCCACTCCAAACTGGGTCGTCAGCAGTCTCGTAAAGTCTTCGCGGTTAAACGTTGTCGTCAGCGAGAACATCGGATTGTCAAAGCGAATGTTTTTTAGCTGAACAATCCGACTCGAAATATCTTCGCCCCAGTATCGACGACAACTTTTGATCATGCCGTAAGGAAAACCGTGCAGCGAGATGTCGAAGATGTGGCCACGAGGTCGCTTGAACCAGGTTGCCAGGCCACCCAATTTGTAGTGCTGCTCCAGCAGCAGGACGCGATGTCCGGCTCGCCCTAGAATGTTTGCCGCCGTCATCCCGGCCAACCCCGAACCAATCACGATGCAGTCGTAAAAATCTTTAGTACCAGCGAGGAAATCTTTGGGCATTGGGGTTGTTAAAGGCAAGGCGTGTTAAAGTCAGAAAAGTCGCGGTGCTCTGTGGGCATTAACAAGCGAATAATCTGTAGGTTTTTGAGCGGGCGTAATTGTTTCACAAGCAGCCGGTTAGGACAATGGTCACCGGCCGATTACCTTGACGTGCAGATCACGGCTTTTGACGATTCCGCGATGCAATTTGTACGAGGCGAGCTCGCAAACAGGATTTCGGTCCTCGACACATAGGCCCGATGGTACCGTAACCTGACAAAACGCCCCTGACATCCACTTGTCTGCTGGTATCAAGGCTATAATAGCGGCAAGTCGAATCCTTTCTCGATCCCTTCGAAACGTGTGGTTCAAACAATGAAATCTCGATTCAGTACAAGATCTTTCGCGACTTTTGGGCTGGCCAGCGCGATTGGTTGGAGTTCCTTCTCGCTTGTTAGTTGGAATCCGGCACTGTATGCGGAAGAAAAGCCTGCCGATTCTCAAGACACACAGGCCTCGCTCGAAAAGTCCTTCCAAGAACTATTGAATGATTCGCAGCTAGTTGGACGGTTTACGATGGACGGCGGCTCGGAAGCTAAAGAAGAGCGATATGAACTACGCAGCGTCAGCAAATTGGACGACGAGGGGCTGTGGGGCATGCAGACGCGGATCAAGTATGGCGATCATGACGTCACTGTTCCTATCGCGGTAATGGTGGAGTGGGCAGACAAGACACCGGTAATCACGCTCGACGAGTTATTCATTCCGGGCCTTGGTACGTTTTCCGCACGCGTTCTATTTCATGGCGATCGCTACGCAGGCACATGGCAACACGGAGAACGGGGCGGACATCTTTTCGGTCGCGTTGAACGATTGACAGCGGACGAAACACCGGCGGCTGAAAACACTCCAACATCAGAGCCCGAGAAAACCGAATAGCCTCACTTCAGTCCGGCAATAACATCGCAATCGAGTTGTTTTTAGCTGAGCCCACTTTCACGTGGTTTCAGAAGATAAATCCTTTCGTCGCCTCGGTTTGGAAATTGACAATAAAAACAATACTTCTAAATGTTTCAGTGATTTCTCTTGGTCTAGCAAGCGTCTTGACGTTGAACCGCATATTGGTATCTGTGCTTTCTATGGTCATCGCTTTACAACTCATGTATGCCGTGCTTTTGATCTTCGTCACGAGCAACGCCACTCGGGCGTACTGGGTAGGATTCTCTGTATTCGGAATCGGATTTTACTACTTCGTTTGCGGACTCTCGCTTCGGGAGTTCTATTCTATGCCTGGAACGATCACAGAACTTTACTTTGCGCCGAATGGCGCATACAGCAACTGGCATCCTAACGATAATTTGCACCGCGGTACGAATTACGATTACTTCCAAGCAGACAACAGGTTTCAGGATGCGGCGAGAAATCGAGTGAGATACATCGGAAATTGTGTATTTAACTCCATTCTTGCTGTGCTGGGTGGCATGATTGGCAGGTTCACGCACAATCATACATATGCTAAAGCACAGAGCGCCGGACAGAATCGGGACTCAGTTTGTTTCTGAACTGAAAAACCTTCTCGTTATAGCTTGCTGAATGCGGTTGTCCCTTGCAAAGAGTTCCAAAATGAATCGCTTAAGAAAAATTGTATTTTTAGTTCTTTTCATTGCATGCATGCAATTCGTTGCTGTCGCGTCTGATGAATATGTTAAGAACCTCGCTATCTCTTTGGACAGACTCGTGCGGATAACTGAAAAGCCACACAAAATGGATGATTCGACAGCAAGTTTGTGTACTGTCTATAACTCACAGCCACATAGGGTACATGACGGATTTGCTAAACCCTCTTACTGCGACGTATATGTTTCCAGCGATGCGGAGAAAGCAATCCGGACGGGAAACGCAGAGTACCCCGCTGGTGCGTTAATAGTGAAGACAAAGTTCCATGAGGGCAAAGAGCGATCGCCTGAACTGTTCACCGTTATGAGGAAAATGGCATTTGGTTACGATGATGAAAATGGAAACTGGGAATACACTGTAATCGATGGCAAATCGAGGCGAGTCCAAGCCCGCGGTCGCATCGATTCTTGCATCCAATGCCATGCTGAATACAAAAGCACAGGCTACGTTACACGCGATTACCTCCGAGAGGAATCCCAGTGACAAATATGAGCGCAGTCAATGTAAATCAGTCTGTCAAACAGTTTACAGTTAATTGCATTGACTTCAGCTTGAGGTGTATTTCGAGCCCCAAGCAGTCCCAGTATTAGCCAAGTCGGCTTGCTGGGTTTGAGCTTATCAAGGCGTTCCCTCCCCCTAAATAATTCTTACCTAATCTTTTCTTGGGCCCAAACCTGAAGTTGCTCACGGAAAATTTTTGAGTTGTGGCGGATGTCTGTTGGCAGTTTGCTTGGATAGATTAAAAACTTCTCGAGTCGATTCGTATACTCGCTGCCTTTCGCCGTCCGCACAAGCTCCGCTAGCAACTTTGCGACTCCAGACTTGGAACGGTAAAGCGACTGATCCATCGGTTCGACGACTACCACGGGAACTGTGCCTTGAGTCGTCGACACACCGACGAGAGCACTTCGAAAGACCTGCGGGTGTCGATTGATGATCGCCTCACATGGTTCAGTAAAGATCGTTTCGCCATTGTTCAGTACGACGCGGTGCGACTTGCGCCCACAATACCAGAAGCGTTCATTCTCATCAAAGTACCCGACGTCACCTGTTCGATGCCAGACTTTACCATCGTCGTCGATCTTGTGCATAGCATTATGATTAGCTCGAGTAATGTACTGCTTTGACACGACGGGCCCAGAGACGATTAGTTCGCCAATCAAATCGGGGCCCAGAAACTTTGCACTGGAGATCTGCGAAATGGGTTCATCTGATATTTCGATGAGCTTCCATTCAATACCGCTGAATTTTCGCCCCACGCACGTGCCTCGTCCAGCTTCCGTCAGACTCGCGGTCTCGCCGAGCACTTCTCGAGATTCGATCGAGGCGATGGGGAGGGCTTCTGTCATACCATAGGGTGTAAACATTTTGCCTTCGGGATGCATCATTTGCTGCATCGACATGAGCGTCTGCGGAGTCACGGGTGCACCTGCCGATAAAACGAATCGCAGGGAAGGACATTGACGTCCAGTCGTATCGCAATATCGTCCGACCGCACGCCAAAGTGCAGGCGATCCGAACGCTTGATTGATCTGCCATTGATCGATTGCATCCAACAGTCGCGGGGGATCAACTTCGGCAGGTCTGATTGGATTCATGTCGGGAATTACAGTCGTAGTTCCCATCACCGCATCGAACAAACCGAACAACGGAAAGCACGCGAGATCGATACCGCCTGGCTCGATACCATAATGCCCAATCAGCTGGTCAACTTGGGAATTGAATGTTTGCTGGGTGTACAAAACGCCTTTCGGTGGTCCTGTACTACCGGTTGTAAAAATGATCGCTGCCGGATCGCTCGCCGAAATGCTCGGCGCGATGAAGGTATTGGCGTGGCTATGTGTAAGCTGCGCAAATGTGGGTTTGGGCAGCAGTCCGAACGTCGGGCCAACTGTCACATTTTTGACGGCTGCCCGAAATCGACTAGCGAAAATTTTCACGACAAAGTGAACTTGTGGGATGGCCACAAAACCGTTCGGATTGACCGACTCAAGTGACGCGAGCAGGTGCTTTCGCGGCATCCCTGGATCGATCAGCACAAGCGTCACGCCAACTTTCAGCAATGCGAAAACGAGCGTGATAAAATCTTCGCCGAACCTTACGAGCAGTACGATTCGGTCACCCGGTTTCATCCCCAGTCGTTGTAGCCCCGCTGCAATTCGGTTGACCTTTTGGCTTAATTCGTCGAAAGAAATCGTCCGATAGGGCCTATCGCGGAGCGGTTTGTATCGGCCAGCAGCGTACTTGCCGAGCGGCGTGGCGACAGCAATTGCGTCTGGCCTCGCAGATGCTTGTTGGCATAATCGATCGGCAATGTTACAGTTTGCCACCACATTCGAATGATTCATGTCCAAAAGTCTAACCTACAGTCACGTCATCTTGACAGTCCGTCTAACAAGCTTCACCTTAATAGCAGCATAACTGACCTTAGGAGTTAGCCTGGACGGAGCGTCGAGGTACAAGTCGTTGGCTTGGCAGGGCGTCTAATTCGGATGGAATCCTGCGAAGAGCGGCAAATTTACTGGATCAAGGAAAACAGCGTGCAATATTCTCCAAATAATTCTACGTTTTACGAGCCTACGGAAGATATTCTTTCGCCTGGTTCGTCCGTTGGCGGCGCGTGCGTACAGGATTGGTTTGAGGAAGCACTCGCAACGCAGGAACCAATGCGTGGTCCCCGTAACTCGTGGGGAGACGACGACGAAGAAGAATCGGTTCCCGAAGAAGTCGACGACGTCGAAATCGATGTAGACGAAGATATTCAGGCAGATCCGTTTGACGACTTTGACCCTGATGATTTCGATGACGAGTTCGATGACGATTTCGAAGAAGAACTGCAAGACGAGTATGAAATCGAACCTGACGATGACGAAGTTATGGACGACATCGGTTCGCCATCGATTACCATTGATGATGGAAGTCGTGAACCCGGCTTAGAGGACGACGACGATGACGACTTGACGCTTCCGGTTGACGTCGATGAAGAACTGGATGACTAGGCGTTGGTCGGTGCTCCCGTAACAGGCAAAATTGTCAAGCACGGTGCTGTATGCTCTTTCAGCTCATTGGGGGGAATCGTTAGACCGATTTCCTCAATGAGTCCACAAGCAGTGCACTAGCCGATCGACTGTTTTTTGCTGCCTTGTAGGAATACAAACAGAGCGGTCCCGCCGAAAAAACCTGCCACCAAGAACAATAGAAATGGCACTGTCGACTGGGCCCAAGACCAGTTTTCGGTCAGCGTCGTGCCAAAGATTGCACCTAGGGTCGCAAAGGGAAAGAAAATGGCGGCCAGAATGTTCAAGCGGTGCGCCGCAACCGCCATTTGATGCGAAGTGATCGCTTGCTGTTCAGCTCGTCGAATGACTGCGACATCCATGGCGTTCTTTGCATCGGAATACAAAAGCTCTGAACGTCGTGCCATTTCATAAGCGCGGTCCCGTTGCTCGATCAGCATTCGTTCTTTGGGTTTAGCCTTCCGCGCCTCTTCAAGCACTTCGAGCAGATTTCTTGCCGAACGAGTCAGCGGCGTAAGGCCATCAAGTACTTTCAGATAGTCATCGGCCTTGGCTGCACTATTTTCCATCTGATCGTACTCATCCAAACGTTTGCTATAACGGGTCAGCAAGTTTTCGATCCCGACCTTGCCGGGATCTCCGTTGCTCGCTCGCCAATTTCCATCCGCATCCAACCATAGCAAAAGTCCGCGTCGACTGTCTTCGTCGGGGTGAGGAACTTCATGCACGACTAACAGCAACGCATCTTCTTCAACCATCAGACGTTGTCGACCGGCGGTGCTCCCGAGCCGGTTGCGAAAAAAATCTGGCAACTGCCAGTTTGAGGGAATCAGAGGAGCTTGTGGCATTTTGGGTCTTCCGGAAGGACGGATTTCTGCACTACCTAGTTGTGCTTTGATCAGTATAGTCGAACAATCAGCAGTTGCCTGCGCGCGGCCGTACCCCGTTGATTTGGCCTAACTTCTCAAGATGACTTCGTGCGCCGACCCGCGCGAGTGTAGTTGCTTAGCGTTTGCAGCTCACGTCACAATAGGCCGATATTGCAGCCCATATGCGTCGCGCGGCTGCTTTTTTCGACCCGACGACATGTTCGATTAACATCCCATCGGCGTTGAGGATTTCAATGTCGGTCTCTGTGGCATTGATCGCATCTGCGGAATTCGAGACCATCAAATTACAACGCTTACGTTGCATTTTAGCGATCGCTCGATGCCGATGATCTTCGGTTTCCAATGCAAAACCAACGACCCACTGGTTTTCGTTTTTGGCCGCGGCTACCGTGGCCACGATATCCGGCGTTTCGATCAGTTCCAACTTCAAATTGTCGCCCGTCTTGGGAATCTTTTGCGATTCGATAACGCGCGGCATATAATCACACGGGGCGGCCACTCCGATCAAACCTGTTGCATTTCGAAAGTGCTCTTGGGTCGCTTCCAGCATCTCTTGCGTCGTAACAACATGTACGACACGAGCATCTGCGGGATATATAATATTCACAGGGCCGCTCACGATTGTAACGTCGTGTCCGTTTTTCAATCCGATCTCGGCTAGTGCACAACCCATTTGGCCACTGGAGGCATTAGTCAGATATCGGACAGGATCCAAGTATTGACGGGTCGGACCAGACGTTATTACAACTTTCGCCATCAGTGCAAATTGCCGCGAGTGTGAAGTCTTACAAAATAGATTGCGATGCAGGTCCTGCATTTTAACAAGCCACGATCGCTTGAAGAGTCCACCCCGCATGCTTTTAGACTTTGCGACGCTTTGGTGGGCGAGTATAACCGACAAGCAACGCTTCGCATTTTCGGCGGCGCAAGTACCCCGACTGCCAAAATATCTGCCCTTGTTCGGTAAATGCCCAAATCGAGTATGCAACCCAATTCGAAGTTTGGTTTAATGTAGCTACCACTTCGGCATTATGTAATTCGAGAATCCATTGGACGCCAACTCCATCGATCAAGTCTCGCGATCTTCAATTTCGATCCGCCAAGCAACTTGGGTCTGGTGCCGGGTAGCTCTTTTGAGCTTCGGAGGCCCAGCCGGACAAATCGCAGTTATGCATCGCATCCTGGTCGAGGAGAGGCGCTGGATTAGTGAAGAACGATTTTTGCACGCGTTGAATTTTTGCATGCTACTTCCGGGGCCAGAAGCCCAGCAGCTTGCGACTTACATAGGCTGGATTTTGCATCGAACCCGCGGAGGGTTGATTGCAGGCATACTGTTCATCGTCCCTGGCTTCTTATCCATCCTTGCGTTAAGCATCATGTATGCAACATACCAGGAGTCGTTTTGGATTGAAGCTTTCTTTTATGGGCTTAAGCCTGCTGTAATTGCCATTGTGCTTGAGGCCGTTGTACGAATTGGTCGCCGCGTACTTCGACAACGAGCAGCTTACGCGATTGCTGCCGCTTCCTTCATTGCAATCTTCTTATTTCAAGTTCCATTTCCGGTGCTGATCGTACTGGCCGCCGCGATCGGAATAGTGCAAGTCTTCATCTCACAACACAACTTCCAGAACGCTCCGGCGACACGCGATTCGCAGACTTCGTCGTTTCGCTATTCTATTTTAAGCAGTCTGCGAGTTATCATAGCATGCCTGCTAATTTGGTTTGTGCCACTTGCTGTGTTAGCACGTTCGCTCGGTCCACTCCACACGCTTGTTATTGAAGGCACGTTCTTTAGCAAAGTTGCTGTCGTCACTTTCGGAGGTGCGTATTCGGTGTTGGCCTACGTTACCCAACAAGCCGTCGATGTCTATGGCTGGCTACAACCCGGCGAAATGTTGGACGGTTTGAGCATGGCAGAGACAACACCAGGCCCGTTAATAATGGTCGTGCAGCATGTTGGATTTATGGGTGCATACCGAAATCCAGGCTCGCTCGAACCGCTGTGGGCAGGGATTTTGGGCGCAGTCGTCACGACATGGGTGACCTTCGTCCCGTGCTTTCTGTGGATTTTTCTTGGAGCGCCGTACGTGGAAAGGTTGCAGCACAACCGCTGGATCGCTGTCGCGCTGCAGTCGATATCAGCCTGCGTCGTCGGAGTCATCTTGAATCTAGCAGTTTGGTTCGCCGTGCACACCTGGTTTGCCGAAGTGACGCCTCGCGAATTTTTGGGCGGATCTGTTTCGCTGCCAGTCCTTGCATCGATCGATCCTGCCTCCGTCGCAATTTCAGTGGCAGCATGTTTTATAACATTCTATTGGCGTCGAGGCATTGCATTAACGCTCGCGATATGTTGTGTGCTCGGAATAGGGGTCACTCTAGCAAGGTCTCAGTACTAGAGAGGGTAGGTTACGTAGAAGCTTAGACGGCTCTCGTTGGGGGTGTATGTCATCTTTGTCGCAGAAAGTTGGTGAAGTGCAAAGGTCTGCAAAACCTGCAAGTCGCTGAAAAATCAAACTTTCGCGAAGCAGACGATTTGAACCAACCTAGAAAGAAACCTATGAGTTAAGGATGTATCGGTCTAGAAAGTCCAATACGCTGACAATGATTCCCTAAACGGTAGTCCTTGCAACTGGTCAGCGAAAAATTCAATGAACCACGGAGCTGATTGTGTTACGCGATCCGCAGCAATTGCTGCAAGAACTGCAGGCCAAGACGGCATTTTTTGAAGCTGTGGCAGACTCACCGCTCGATGGAATCCTCGTCGTCGACAACCTGGGTCACATCATTCACCAAAACGCCAGGATTCGAGAACTCTGGCAACTTTCGTCTGTAACTTCTCAAAATAACATCGATTCCAACGACGGGTCTGACATTCGCTCTTCGAGTGATAATGTAAATCATTTCGTGGAAGGCGTTAGGCATTTGACCGGCAATCCTAGTCATATTGGTCGTGATGAGATCGAACTGATCGATGGTACGATTTTAGAACGCTACACTGCACCAGTGAAGAACTCGGAAGGCATCTATTACGGGCGAGTGTGGACTTTTCGCGATATCACACAACGAAAGTTAGCGGAACGCGTGCAGTCCGAGTCGCTACAGCGGCTCGAAAAGATTGCGAGTCGACTGCCAGGTTTCGTTTATCAGTTCCGTCTCCGTCCTGACGGAACATCTTGTTTTCCGTATTGCAGCGATGGACTTTACAATTTGTTCGGCGTCCGTCCGGCGGAGGTCATTGAAGATTCGACGAAGGCATTTGCCTATGTGCATCCCGAGGATTTCCCACTCTTGCAGGCGGCCATCGCAGCTTCCGCTGTCGATCTCAGCCCGTGGCAGCTTGAGTTTCGCGTACGCTTTGAGAATGGCGAAGAGAAATGGATGTCAGGGAATTCTGTACCGGAACGCGAGCCGGACGGGTCTACTTTGTGGCACGGGTATATTCACGACGTTACTGCAACAAAACGTAGCGCCAATGAATTGAAAGCAGCCAAAGATTTGCTGGAAGAGGCCCAGGCGGTCGCTCGCTTGGGAAACTGGACATACGAGTTGGCGACTGGCAGAATTCGTTGGTCCAAAGAGCAGTTCAAAATATTTGGCTACGCTCCAACCGAAGGCGAACCAGACTATCGCGGCTTCCTAGAATGCTTTGCTCCCGAAGATGCCAGGATTATCGATAATGCTGTTAAAACAGCTGTCTCAAATGGCACTCCATATTCCTTGGTTGTCAAGATTCGCAATCCCGACTCGGTCGTAAAGCATGTGCGTTGTGAAGGCCGAACTCGCCGTGACTCCACTGGCGAAATCGTCGAGTTGTACGGCACCGCGATGGATGTTACGGCGGAAGTCGAACGCGAAATTGCTCTCGAGATAGCTCGGCGTCAGGCTGATACGGCAAACCGAGCGAAGAGTGAATTCTTGGCGAATATGAGCCACGAGATAAGAACACCTTTGACCGCAATCCTCGGTTTCACGGAAGTGTTGCGTGAAGATGGAAATATTGCGTTTGCACCTCCCCGTCGGTTGGAAACGATGGATACAATTACCAATGCAGGGCGACATTTGCTGAGCATCATAAACGACGTGCTAGATCTTTCCAAAATTGAAGCAGATAAAACAAGCATCGAACGCATCGAGACTTCGCTGCCTGTAATTATGCGCGAAGTCGAAAATCTATTGCAGCCAAAAGCTGCAGGGAAAGGTGTAACCCTGGAAGCTCGACTTGCAACTCCGGTTCCGAGTATTGTTCTGAGCGATCCTACGCGACTTCGTCAGATACTAATGAATTTGGTCGGGAATTCAGTCAAATTTACCGAGGCGGGACACGTTACGCTGACAGGAAGATTCGAAGATTTTGGTGAGACAGCGGCACTGATCGTTGACGTCGAAGATACTGGCCCCGGCTTGACTCCGGAGCAAGCGAGCTTCCTTTTTCAGCCATTTGAACAAGCCGACAGCACGGTGACGCGAAAACACGGCGGAACTGGACTTGGTCTCACGATCAGTCGGCGTCTGGCAAATCTCATGGGTGGAGACGTCACTTTGCTACGATCGGATATCGGAAGGGGCTCTTGCTTCCGGCTTGAATTTCCGGCCGTACTACCACATGGTGCGCTAGCGCGAGAGAGGGTTAGCCTGCTTCCTACCGTGGCGTTCAAAAGTGATGAAACATCGACGCGACTTCACGGGCGCATTCTCTTGGCCGAAGATGGCTTGGATAATCAGAAACTAATCGCGTTCATATTGCGAAAGGCGGGCGCAATCGTCGAAGTTGCCGATGATGGACAAACCGCATTGCTCATGTTTGATAGTGCTGAGTCCGAAGGCAATCCGTTTAACATGTTGCTAACCGACATTCAAATGCCCATAATGGACGGCTATGCGCTTGCACGCGCTTTGCGTTTACGTGGCAGTGAATTGCCGATTGTTGCATTAACTGCTCATGCATTGTCGTATGATCGCCAGAAGTGCTTAGATGCCGGCTGCAGCGACTATATCACCAAACCGATTGACCGACGCACACTGCTGGACGTTTGTGCAAAATGGATCGGTCTTGCAGTTCACTGCGCTGTTTGACGCGTAAAGCATGCGAATATACGCAACAGAATGCAACGCGAGCGGTTCGTTTCTTTTTTTGACATTGCAAAAGGCTGCAATCGTCGGGTTCCGAAAGAAATTTGGGCTCTAAAGCGAAACCAAGTGCAAGGTTTATGATGTAAGCCGGGATTTAAACTCTCCATCCGCTACCATTTAAACGTTGCCTAAGCCATGCTTGTGCCGAAACCCGTCATACTCGTCATCGACGACTCGCCTGACACTCACAAACTGGTTCGGTTTCTCCTGCG
This sequence comes from Njordella aestuarii, assembly GCF_056494165.1. Taxonomy (NCBI): domain Bacteria; kingdom Pseudomonadati; phylum Planctomycetota; class Planctomycetia; order Pirellulales; family Pirellulaceae; genus Njordella; species Njordella aestuarii. The sequence goes on along the minus strand of NZ_CM151397.1, from coordinate 1,864,105 downwards.
CAAATGCCCTGCGGATATACACCATGCGATGCGGGGCCGCGATGGATTGGAGATGGCCGTCAGTCTAGACCCTGACCTAATCCTGTTAGATTACGACATGCCGGGATTAAACGGCATGGAAGTGCTACGACGCCTGCGTTCCAACCGTTCCTTTGCGTCGACTCCGGTTATCTTTATCACGGGATCCACGGAAGAGTCTCTGATTGCTGAGGTATTTGCAAGCGGCGCTAATGACTATATTCGCAAACCACTGCTCTCGACTGAACTGGTAGCGAGAGTCAATGCGTGCCTCAAAACACATTCGTTGCTGCAAGAGTTAAACCACCGCGCACGTTTCGACGATTTGACGAACTTGCCCAACCGTTGGTCAATGCTGCAGAACATTGCACAAGCACTCGAGAAGCAGAAGCTGGATCATCGCGAGTCCTTTGCGGTCTTTCACATTAATTTTGATCGCTTTCGTTTGGTCAATGAAAGTTTAGGACGAGCCATTGGCGACAGCCTGCTAAAGGAAGCGGCTATCAGAATTCAACGAGTTATCGCTTCCGACGATATTTCTCAGAATGGTTGTCGTCCGCAGATGGCGGCCCGCTTGGACGGCGATGAATTTGTTGTACTGGTGCGCGAGGTTACAACCGTTCACGACCTGAATGCCATTGCCGAAAAGATGATTGAAGCACTATCTGATCGCTTCTCAATTAGTCTCAACAACCTCTACATCGACTGCAGTATCGGGATTGCTGTCAGCAACATTAAGTATGTATCAGCCGAAGAACTGTTGTGCGATGCGGATACAGCGATGCATGCAGCCCGAGAATTGGGGCGTCATCGCTACTGCTTGTTTGTGGAAGAGATGCGTGGCAAAGCTCAATCGCGTCTTGCGCTAAACACGAACTTACGCAATGCAATCGAAAAGAACGAATTTGAACTGTTGTACCAACCTGTCATCCAACTCAAAACCGACGCGGTCGCGTCAGTCGAGGCGCTTATTCGTTGGAACCACGCACCGTATGGAATGATTAACCCGGAGAAATTCATTCCGTTCGCCGAGGAAACTGGGCTTATCTTAGAAATCGGCGAGTGGTGCTTACAAGCCGCTTGCCGACAGTTAGCGAAATGGAACCGGGATCTGCCTGAGTCGTCGCCTAAGACATTAAACATCAACATCGCCCGTCAACAACTGGTACACCCAGCCTTTCTGGACGATCTCAAGAGAATCTTACAAGACACCGGCGTCGATGCCACCGCGATTCATCTAGAGATTACCGAGAGTGAAATGATGAAGGACACTTCACTGGCCATTCGGGTGTTGAACGAGCTCCGGGAATTCGGTGTTAAGATCGACATCGACGACTTCGGTACTGGACATTCGTCACTTGCTTGCCTCAATCAGTTCCCCGTCGATCACCTAAAGCTGGACCGGAGCCTGATCGGCGGAATTCCCGAGCTTGGATTTACCACCAAACTCGTGGAACTGGTCCTGGAACTGGCGCAAGCTACTTCGGTAGCGGTCGTCGCGGAAGGAATTGAGAACCTGTCACAGCAAAAGTCGCTGATCAAATGGGGCTGTGAATTCGGTCAGGGCTTCTTCCTTTCGAAACCATTAGCTGCTGCAGAAGTCCCTCGTTTCGTGTCCGAACGTGGCCGGGTGAATGGAAATTCAAAACAAACAAAATCAATTAATGTTCCTAATTTGCCGCGGGTTGTCGCTGGATATCGAGGAGGTGTTTCATCGGCATTTGATGTCCTCAGCGGGATTTTTGGCAGTTGCGTGCATCGTTAGCACGACTGTGCTATTATGGGATACCTCGAGTATGCAAAACTCTCGCCTCCGCTACATGGCTATCGCCTGATTGGAGCAAACGTCGAATGTCACAGAAAACCTCGGATGCAACCGTTGGACAAATCATATTTCTAGTTGAAGATGACGATGCGATGCGCTCATCGCTTTCCTATCTTTTGACGCAAGCGGGATATGTTGTCCAATCGTTTTCTACTCCACATTCGTTTCTGGCCAGTTATTCAGGTGAGCCTTGTAGCTGCATGATCGTTGACTTGGAAATGCCTGGCATGTCAGGACTGCAGCTAGCAAAGGAATTGAGCGAGCGAAGACTTGCTTTTCCTTTTATTGTGCTAACAGGTTACGGTACGATCGCGACCGCCGTCGAGGCGATGCGGTTAGGTGCGTGTGACTTTCTGGAAAAACCTGTCGAGCACAGTCGCTTGCTGGATGTAGTCGAAAAGGCAGTCGCGAAGGGTCGTGCTTCGGCGAAATCGGGAGACACTAAGTTGCGGATTGACTTGCCCGACGGACTGCTGACCGTTCGCGAACACGAAATCATGATGCTCGTCATCGACGGTAAACTTACCAAGCAAATCGCAGGGAAGCTCAACATTAGCCCCAAGACTGTCGACGTCCACCGCAGTCACATTATGAAGAAGCTCGAGGTAACTTCAGTCGCTCAATTGGTCCGCAAAGTCTTGTCGCTGAAGGACTAGCTGGCTAGCAGGGCAGACTCTAGTTCGACTGCAATCTCAGTTTAGACGTTGGTAAACTGACTATTAACATCATGCCTCCCTCATCCATACGAGCGGCTCGGATTTGGCCAAAGTACTGTTCAACGATCGTCTTGCTAATGCTTAACCCCAAACCGAGGCCGTCCGATTTGCTTGTGAAGTATGGTTCAAACATTTTCACGAACTGAGAATCAGAAATCTTGGGACCGTTGTCTGTAATCTGGATAGTAACATTTGAATCTGTCGAAGAGGTGCTGATCCTAACGAACCTTGCGCCGTCAACGCGCCCGTTCATCGCTTCCACTGCATTGCGTAAAAGATTTACGAGTACCTGCTGAAGCTGCACCGAATCGCCGATCGTCATCGGTAGATTTTCTTCTAGCTGTAGCTCGGTACCAATCGAGTGCACACGGAAGTCGCTCTGCAAGAGTTTTAACGTTTCGAGGATCAATGCGTTCAAGTTCACCTGTTTCGGTTCTTGAGAGTTGTCCGAAACAAACCATCTCAGTTTCTTGACGATGTTACTTGCACGCATCGCTTCCTGCTGAATGTCGCCGAGCGTTTCTACAAGGTCCGGCAAACGGCCTTTTTCTAGACCTAGCAATAGGCCTCCCACAAAATTGGAGATGGCCCCTAACGGTTGATTTATCTCGTGAGCCAATATTGCTGATGTCTGAAGAATTACAGCACTGCGCTGTGATTTGGCTAAGACGGCAAGATCTTGATGCACTTTTTCTTCTAATCGCCGTTCCTCGGTAATATCTCGAAAGTCGATCATGTGCAGACCGGGAAATACGTTCAGCACAACCACGTACTTTGTTTCGCGTACCATTTCAAACTTGGTTACCAACCGCATTTCACCCGAGTATGTGTGCTGGTTCTGAATTCCATTCCAGATCGCATTAAATGCGTCTAACTCGCGCTCGCAAATGATATCGGCAACTTGCAAGCCTTGGATCTCGACTCGCGAATACTGGAGCAATTCACCGGCAGCATCATTGGCGTCAACGAAAATCCCGCGCTCGTCGATAAGCATCACCGCATTCAACGAATTCTCAAATAGCGATTTCCAGCGACTAGATGCCGCAAAACGTTCCATCGTATTTGCGACAAGTTCCGCGACAGATTTGAGAAAAACTCTGTCGGATGCCGTAAAGTTTTTCGGCGTTCTCGATCCTAGAACCATCGTACATACCAACCGAGCAGAGTTCGAACTTCGGATTGGGACATAGTGGCTGTGCTTGAGACTTTTTTGGGCAAGCGATTGGTGAATTCGTAGATCCTCTTGATGAGCCGTCGGCGCACTAACTGTCTGCTCAGCGAAAAACGCACAGTCATCGACTCGCATGATCTCCTTGATGCAGGGTGCAACAGCATTTAGAAAGGAGATGATATCTTCAGCCGAAAATGCCAGGGCACCGATTTGCGCCAGAGCAGTCTGTTGCTCGGCAATTTCCTTTAAAACTCGCTGCGCTTTACGCTCACGCGTGATGTCGGAAAACGAAAACACGTAGCCCACCATACAGTTCGCTCCATTCAGAATCGGCGACGCCGTAAACCGCACGGGGACACGTGTAAGTTGCTTGCTACCCTTAGCCGGGTCGTTGACGTACCGTCGCAATCTGGCGTGGCCCGTCGCGTTCAATCCAGACTGTATCTGGTTGAGCAACTGCGTTACACCGCGGCAGGTCTTCCGAATGCACAAAAAGTCCATCGCACTTGTACCAGCCACGAACATCTCGTCCTTGCCAATTAAATTCACCGCATATCGGTTCCAGTAAATTAACTCGCAGTTCAAATTGGTTGCGATGACGCCATCCTCGATCACATCCAGAACTCGCAAGTGAAATCGAATTTCTCCCTCGGCTCGCGTCAATTCCTCATGCAAATACTCGGTTGCAGCATGATGCACTCGAGCAATCAATACCCGGAAGTCTTCTGATTTTTCAACGTAGCCAGCGACGCCAAGATTAAGGCTTTCCTTGGCGAGCGTAAAACTACTATCGGCCGTGCAGATTATAAGTTTGGTTGACTTCGATTGTGCGTTCAGTTCGCGTACGAGATCTAGTCCTTTGGAATCTGGTAGACCTAAATCGACAATCGCGATGGCAAAATCGTGCTGGCTGATCTTAGCAAGAGCATCAACGGCGTTGGAAACCGCCGTGACTAAGAAAGACTCGCGTTCGAGCCGTCTCTGAATGATCTTTTGTTGCAACGCGTCATCTTCAACAAGCAGAATACTCAGTTGCGAAGGAACGTTGCCTTGACCAAACATACATGAATTCTCGCGGCTACAGTGCTCTGAAGCGGCGAATCAGCCCCATCTACAGACTCGCGTTTAATTCATAAACGATACGCAGCAGACTGGCCTCTGGCAGCGTACCTCGTCAAACTGCGATTCGCCTACGCTAATTTGTGTACGCAGCGGCAAAGTATAACCTTTGCATGGCAGGCTTGCATTACCCTCTATCGGGGCAATTCCACGATTGCTATTTACTCACGAGCATTTCTTCCGCAGCCGCTTGCTCCATCCACTCGTGCAGAGCCAGCCACCAACGGTCGATCTTCGCAAACGCTCGATCGACCGAATCAGTGATCTTCTTCGTGTCCTTGAACGGTTTAAAGACGCAACCTTCTGCCCCGAGGGAAATCGCTTGCATCATTGTGCCAATGGACACCAGTCCCGTGCACATAATCACTTGTATGCCGGCGTCGTGGCTCTTAATCTCGGACAATAGAGTCAAGCCGTCTTTAGTGGGCATATCAATGTCCAACAAAACAACTCTCGCCCCGCACGAAAAGAGCTTTGCAATAGCTCGATCAGGCTCGGCCACCGATACTACATTTACCCCGTGCCGCGTCAATGTCTTTGACACTAGTCGTAAAATTGACGGATCGTCATCAACATGAAGGACTGTCTTTGAGTATTCCATATAATCTAACTTGGCGCTGAGTTGCTCGAATCTGAAACGATAAATGATCCACGAACAAACGTAACATCTGCTTAGACAGAAAAAGCCGAAAAGGGCCTTTCCGCATTAGTTTTGCATGCTTTGCACACTTCGCACTCAATTCGAGCACAATTTTACGCTCGTACAACAAGACTTCGGATGTTGCGGTTGGATAGTGTCGCAGAGTGCGACAGAGAGAAAGCCTGGCTTCTTTTTCCGTTGCCCGACTTATGCACGGCAACGAATGTTCGCCCTTGAGTTTTTTGCTGGTCGCCAGCCAACGTGCTGGCAGCGTCGAATGATGGCAGCTGCGAAACTGATGGATCCGCCATTTGCCGTGTCTGGTTAAGCGACGGCAGAAGGGTTTTTTCGCATGCAGCGAACGAGTTCTATCGCTTCGGAACGATCTTTAACGCCGATTTTTTCCAATAGAGCTTTCTTCCGATAGTGAACCGTACGAACACTGATGTCGAGCTCTGAAGCGACTTGCTTGGTTGTACGCCCACGTACTATCGCAGCAAAAATTCGCGAGTCTTCAGCCGAAAGTCGCTCCAAAATTGCATCGGGGATGGACTCGGCCTTGCTGCGTCGAATTTCCCGGTCAGCATTCACCGCGGACTCAATGGACGCTCGAAACGATTCTTTGGAAGCGTCCGATGGGACAATGTCACTCGCACCCAACTTCATCGCATGGACAACTTGATTCGTCTCCCAGTCGTTCGCAATCATCAGGACTTGTGTATCAGAACAGAGCGACCTGACGCGAGCCAAACAATCGATCGACGACGCAAAATGCCCGGACAGTCCAAGCACTGTACAACCCGCAACGGATTCGTCAAATGACCGCAAAAAAGTATCAGCGCTGTCGAACGGGATGGCCAAATAGCCGCAATCTATCGCTATGGCGGCGGCTCGCTCGAGATGTGAAATGCTAAGATCGACTAGATTGATTATTGGGCGCATGGTTGGTTTACTTGTGTAGACTAATTTCGTTTGCAGTGGACCGACGAAGTGAATGGCTGATTAACTCACGTTGGGAATGCGTCGAGGCCAAACTTCTCCAGCAAATCGAATTCGCAGTAGAAGCTAATTCTGATATCGGTCTCAAGTAATTTATAACGCGACCCTTGGATATGTATTATTCGATAAGGAAATCCCTTATAGCTCGTTTTCGCACACTTCGCCCCAAAATCGGTACGCTGCAGCAACCGCTCCCGGCGTTCAACTTAGCCAGTTGGGCATATCTCACAGCAGTGTCTGCAACTGCTGGACAGACAAGTATTGCGCTGACTTGAAGATTGTTCGCACAAAACGGACACACCACAGCATCGGAAAACCGAAGCGTGCCAGTTGTGGGGCGTTGTAATCGTGGCATCCTGTGCAAATGTGTGCACTGGAGTTCAGTCCGTTAGGCGAAACGTTATCCTCGTGGTAGTTGAGTTAAGTATGAAATTGCCTCGCAGACTTGCACTGAGCGAGACGGTAGCGAGCCGAGTGAGTTTCACGCCCTAACCCCTGAAATAAGTGTTCAGTCACATTGGGGATTAAGGTTTCCATAGCAGGCATGCATGTTCGCTTGAATAGGTGGATCGCTTGACACGGTCCAATCGCCTTCAGAACCAGGAACAAATGTTTACAACTGATCGATTGCAAAACCGTTATTCACTCGGCTTTGCGGTCCCAGCAATTTGCTGCATCTCGCTTGCGTTCGGCCTCTTGGGCACGTTTTCGCTTGAAACGACGCAAGGATTCTCAATAGCGTCAATTCAATTATTATTGGTCGTCAGCAGCCTGCTATCCCTTCTTCTAATTCTGCAGAACAACCGCCTGAGACGTAATCGCCAACTTGCAGAGAGCAAATTTCCCTCAACCAGTTGCCATCAGGTTTTGCGAGTGATGATCAACTCAATCAACGCGAACATTGCTGTCCTCGATCGCCACGGAACAATCGTTGAAATCAACTCGCATTGGTTGCAGTTCGTTGAACAGAACCATTTCGATGTAAGAACTTGTGGACTTGGTACAAACTATTTTGACATCTTGCGAGAATCGGAAAGTCCCAACGCAAACGACATTGTCTTTGGTATGCAACAAGTACTGGACGAAGCAATCGCGCTGTATGAACTTGAATACGATTTTCCGCGCCAAAGCGGATCGCTCTGGTTTAAGATTAGTGTGACTAGGATCGATCTTGGCAACGCTCCCTTTCTAATTGTCGCACTTGAGAATATCTCCAACCAAAAATCGGCGGAGAGTCGACTTGCCAACGAACGATCAAAGTTTCGCACGATCTATGACAGCGCCAGTGACGCGATCATGCTTTTGGACCGCAATGGATTCTTCGATTGCAATCCGCGAACGCTGCAATTGTTTGGCATAGAACGGCATGAAGACTTTTTGAAATATCACCCCAATGATCTTTCGCCCGAGTTTCAAGAAGATGGCTGCAAGTCCCTTGAAAAAGCGAACCATCAAATCGAAATCGCGTATAAGCTAGGTGAGAACCGGTTCGAGTGGCTGCACCGTCGCGTTGACGGTACTGTCTTTCCGACTGAGGTCCTTTTATGCTCTTTTGAGTTGAACGGACGCCAAGTTCTTCAGGCGACCGTTCGTGATATAACGATTCGCAAACAGCAAGAGCATCAGCTTATCGAACTGAACGCTCGACTGCAGATCGATTTGCAAGCTCGCGAAGAAGCAGAGGCTTCGCTGCGGGAGATGACCAGCTACCTGGACGTGTACCGGCAAATTGTCGACAAACATGCGATTGTAGCCGAGACCGATGTTAAAGGAACGATTGTCTATGTCAATCAAGCTTTCTGCGAAATCAGTGGCTATACCTTTGCCGAACTGGTTGGACAAAATCACCGTATTCTAAACTCAGGTGTGCACTCGGATACACTCTGGCGCGACATGTATAAATATGTCGCTCAAGGGGGCATCTGGCACGGCGAAATCTGTAACCGCGCGAAAAGCGGACGGCTTTACTGGGTTGCAACAACCATCTCGCCACTCTTTGCTGAAGATGGAAAACTTCGAGGTTACTTTGCGATTCGATCCGACATCACAGAACTGAAAAATGCTCAAGTGCAAGCGGAATCCTCGAACCGCGCAAAAACCGAATTCTTGGCCAATATGAGCCATGAAATCCGAACTCCGATGACCGCCATTCTGGGTTTTGCGGATCTGTTGGCAGAAGAGATTGATCAAACCCTTTCGCCCGATCAAATCGAATACATCAATACGATTAAACGTAACGGCCAACACTTGCTTTCGATTATCAATGACATCCTTGATATCTCGAAAATCGAAGCCGAGAAGATGGAAGTCGAGAAGATCGAGACTGATCCATTTAAGATCGTTGATGATGTCTTATCATCGATGCATGTCAAAGCGAGTGCTAAAGGGTTAGTGCTAGACGCTAGGTTGTTAACGCCTATTCCCAAAGTAATTCGCAGCGATCCAACACGTGTCCGTCAAATTTTAGAGAACTTGGTTGGTAACGCGATCAAGTTCACAGACGTGGGTGGGATTTCGATCCACGTAGGAGTCGATGACAATGCGCCCAACCAGCTCGCTTTTTCAGTGATCGACACAGGCATCGGGATTGAACCGGAGCAAGCTGGGAAACTCTTCGAGCCATTCGAACAAGGCGATAGTTCTACGACAAGACGCTTCGGCGGAAGTGGACTCGGCCTACGCATCAGTAAACGTCTAGCAGAACTCCTGGGCGGAAGCCTGACTCTTACGTCAGAATATGGGAAAGGAAGCGTCTTTACGGCTCGAATCCAAACGCACGTTGGCGATGATGTTCCGATTGTCAGCGTTTATGAGGGGGCTTCGCATACTTCGTCGATCCTTACACCCATCGCCGCGCCAGGACGTCAGCGGTTGAAGGGATTCCGGATCTTGCTCGCAGAAGACGGCGCCGACAATCAACGACTCATCCGCTTTCACCTTGAAAAGGCCGGCGCAACTGTTCAAATCGCTGACAACGGTAAAAAAGCCGTACAATTTATGACTTCCGACGGCACTATTGATGGACCACTCGACATAGCATCAAAATATGACCTATTAATCTCCGATGTACAAATGCCAGTGATGGACGGATTTTCAGCAGTCAAACTACTGCGGAAGAAAGGTTGCACATTGCCAATTCTCGCTTTGACCGCTCACGCTATGATTGGTGACCGTGAAAAGTGCCTCGAAGCGGGCTGTGATGCACATTTAACGAAGCCAATTGATCCCAATTTGCTTGTAGACGCTTGTGAAAACTGGATCCTTACGAATATGAATCAAAATTCAGCAAAGCATTACATCTGCACGAGCCAGTATTCAGACGATCCAGAAATGGCCGAATTGATCAGTGAGTATGTAGCGACCTTTTCAGAAAAAGCTACGCTGATTAAGGAAAAACTCGAGCAGCGTTGCTTTGAAGACTTGGGGCGTTTGGCGCACCAGCTTAAGGGGTCCGGAGGTGGCTTTGGATTTCCATTAATCAGCCAAGCGGCGGCGAAAGTCGAATCCAACGTCAAATCTAAAACGCCTACCAGCGATGTTCAATTGGCAACGATTGAAGACGCCGTAACTGAGCTCGTAGAGCTGCTTGACAAAGTTCGACAATACTCTGAGTCCGATCACCAGTGCAAGTGATTGACAGTTTTTGAGCTGTAATGTCTCTTATAATTGTTGATAAGCATGACAGCAAACAATGAACACATCCCAGAGTATGCCTTGAAGAAACATGTGCTTTGCCTCGACGACGACATTCAAGTCTTGAAGTCTATCAAAATGTTGCTCGAGCAATTGGGTTATCGTGCAAGTCCATTCTCAGAACCAAGGATTGCACTTTCTGCGATTTCCGAGACGCCCGACGACTTTGATTTGTTGATTCTTGACTACAATATGCCTGAAGTAAGTGGCCTGGAAGTTGCAAGAAAAGTTCGCGCAATGGGATTGACTGTGCCGATCGCACTTACGTCTGGGCTCGTCAACGCTCAGCTTCAAGAGCATCAAGAGGATGGCTTGGTCCAAGCACTTATCGACAAACCCTTCACTGTTAAAACAATTTCTCACGTGATCCTACAGTTGATCGGCCAGTAAGTGCTTTTTCTTGTTAAGTGTTTGACGCCTTCAACTGCTAACGAGAGTCAAGCACTTCTCGAATTTTTCGTACCAACCCACTGGAAGTAAACGGTTTTTGCACAAAGGCATCGCCAGCATCAATCAAGCCCAGTTCAACGACCGTTTCGTCCGTGTGTCCGCTCATAAAGACGGCGTGTAGTCCAGGCCGACGGTTTCGAATCACTTTCGCCAATTCGCAGCCGTTCATCTCCGGCATGACGACATCAGTAAGCATTACATGGACTGGTTCAGCATACCGGTCGATTATGTCCAAGGCTTGTCGCCCACTGTCAGCGACTAAAACATGAAAACCATGGCCTTCGAGAATCGAACGGGCAACGTCACGCACGGCAATTTCGTCTTCTACAAGTAGAACGGTCGCCGCTCCACGCACAAGAGACATCGCCTTCTTGGAAACGGAAATCGCGTCTCGTGCCTCAGTCGCAGGAAAAAACAACTGGAAGGTACTTCCCGCACCCAAAGTGCTGGAAACCTTTACATGCCCGCCGCATTGATCCATGAGCCCATGTACTGCGGCGAGTCCTAAGCCCGTGCCCTTGCCAATCTCCTTCGTTGTAAAGAAGGGCTCGAAGATTTTGCCGAGGTTGTCTGAAGCAATACCATGCCCGGTGTCAACTACTTCAAGACACACATACCTTCCCGGCATTACATTCGGTTCGCTCTTGAGAATTGAATCATCAAGGGTCAAGTTGCGAGTAACTAGCTTGAGTCTGCCACCGGAAGGCATGGCATCTTTTGCATTGACCACCAAATTCATAATGATTTGCTCGACCTGCCCTGGGTCAGCCCGGACTTTATGCAGATCGCTATCGCAATCGAACTCAAGCGTAATATCGTCGCGGATCAATCTCCGGAACAGCTTTCGAATCGATTCAACCAGTTCGTTCAGATCGATGATCTTGGGCTCTATAAATGATTTACGACTGAACGCAAGCAACTGGGCCGTTAGTTCGGCGGCACGATTTCCGGCATGTTGAATCGCAAGAAAGTGCTCACGTTCGCTTGATTGTTCTGTATGCCGCATCAACAACAATTCACAATGACAGTTGATGACCGTAAGCAAATTGTTGAAGTCATGCGCGACTCCTCCTGCCAAACGACCGATCGCCTCCATCTTCTGCGTTTGTCGTAAGTTTTCCTCTAGTAATATTCTCTCCGTAATATCACGCGCGATGATGCAGTTGATTTCTTGATCTTCATACTTAACGTAATTGCAGTTGATCTCCATGCTCAGCAAACGCCCGTCCTTGGTCTGGTGTTTCGATTCGATCGTAAACGTTCCCTGGCGTTTTAAGTTGTTCCACGTCAAATTCCAGAGCGAGAAATCGACTTTGTAAGCTGGGTCGATCTCCGCCACCGTTCTGCCCACTAATTCTTCACATTCATAGCCAAGCTTTAGACACGCAGCTTTGTTCGCATTTACGATAACCCCCATGGCATTGACCCAAAAGATTGAGTCCGAAGCATGGTCAACGCTGAATTGCGTGAGCTTGAGAGCGCGTTCAGCGGCCTTCCTCGCAGTGATGTCCTCTGCAAAGGTGCAGATGAGTTCGCTTCCATCAAAACTCAAATGGTGAGACGTCAACTCAACTTCGTAGGTGCTCCCATCTTTTCGCCGATGAGTCCGTATAAGTTTGAGCCATTTTTGCTGACGAAGCTTTTCACAGTTTAAGTCCCATTCCTCGGCTGTCAGCGCACTATCGATTGCATTCACTTCGAGACTTAAAAGCTCCTCTTTGGAATACCCCAAATTTTTATAGGCGGCGATATTCGCTTCAGCGATCGAGCCGTCTGGCCGCAACCAAAAAATACCAACGGTAGCGTTGTCGATGGTAAATTGAGCCAAACGCAATGCCTCATTGGCGCGATTCCGTTCGGTAACGTCTAACGAAGCCGATAGAAAGAATATCTCGCCCCCAATATCTAACGGTGCGGCGTGCGTCTCGACAGAAAGTCGCCGACCGCTCAACCCGATGATATCGTACGCTAGCGTTGCACACGCCCCTGCGCAAACGCTACTGTGGAATTCTTCGAAAGCAGCTTGCCATTCCGGCGCGATGTTCCGCACGGCTTGCTCACCAATAATGATGCCGCTGGTTGCGACCTGAAACATTTCCATCCCCGTTGGATTCATCTCGCGCACTATTCCTCGTTGATCGACCAACTGGATACACGCTGGTGTCGCCTGAATAATCGTTTGGAGATGCTTTTGGCTCTCCTTTAGCCTTTGCTCGATCGTTTTGCGAGTTGTAATATCCTGATCGGTACCTTCAATCTTTTCGATATTGCCCAAAGCATCGCGTGTGACCTTAGCTTTGCTGTGCAACCATATTAGATCGCCGCTAGGTTTGATGAACCGCAAGTCACCTGAAAACTCGTTTGCTCCTGCAAACAAAGCGTCCACACGTGCAACTGCTAAATGACGATCATCAGGATGAACCAGTTGGAGAAACGATTGAAAACTTCGATCTGCATCTTCGCGCGCGACTCCGAGCAATTCGCAAACCATATCCGACCAGTGCACACGCCCCTTGGTCGGCTCCCAATCCCAGCTTCCCAAACGCGCTATCCGTTGCGCGTCAGCAAGATGCTTCTCGCTTTCAATCAGCTTGTCTTCCGCATTCTTATACGCGGTAATGTCGACGTACGAAACAAACACTTCGCAAGGGCCTCCTCCGCCCTCGCTAAAGATTGGCTGCGACGTTGCCTTAAGCCAAAGCACTGCTTCATCCGCTTGCCGACACAGTCCCAAAACGCGGTCCGAATTTGGCGTTCCAGTACGAACTGCGGTCGACGAAGGCAAATCTTCATTTGACATCGGCGTCCCATCTTTATGAATGGCTCGCCAGTAAGGTTCGAAGGACACCTTCCCACGGACGTTATCGATTGTAATACCAAGCATACGTTCTAAACTCGCACTACAATCCAGTATCTCCCCATTGGAACCATACCGCACGACCGCTTCAAAAAGAGAAGTTGTTAACGGTGCAACGCTTGGCATTCTCTCTTGGTTAACCGTTAGTTCTGCCGCGCGCTGCATTGTCACATCACGACCAACCATAATCACTGCGGACGGCTGTGGTTCTGTCGAATCGTACTTTGAGTAGGTGAACGAAAACGTGCGATGACAACCGTCGATAGCGAGCACATGATCGTGACTCTCCGACGTATTAAATCGCAAAACGCGAAGGCAGTTGTCACGCACCGTTTCGGCAAAAGCACTACCGAACAACAGCTCCAAGCTGTTAAACACATTGTCGCCAATTTTTAGCTTTGCTGCTTTTGCCGCCACATCATTGCACAGCAAACAGACACCCTCGCGGTCTGCCACCCAAATGAGATCATCAATGCTGTCGAGCACCGACTGCAGGAGGCAATCGTTCTTAGGCCTGCCTACCTGAGTGCCTTGTTCATGTGAGTTGACATCCTGCATACCGCTCGACCTCGTCGATCTGCTACAAACTTCTTTCCGACTTTGCAAGCGGGAATTTCAATCCGTTGTATCCACCGCCAGGCATAACGCCGTTGTTGACAGCGAACGAATGAGCATTAACTCATATCATTTTCTAGAATTCGCTTTCCGCTAGACCGGTAGTGTAGCAGTTGTCTCGGCATCCGCCAGAACTTACCTCGATTGATCTAAAGATGACTTCGTGAGCCAACGCGACCGCAGCCGGATCGCAGTGCCAACCATGCCACTCTGAATGCCTGAATTAGAAGAACGTAAGATAGCACACGCTTAAACTATGAACGAAGTCGCGTGCGTAAAGATTTCCGAAGTCTCCAAATTTCCTTCTATTTCCGGCAGGGACAGACCGTTCTCAACGAACGCAAATGTGTGCAAAACCGCGAAGTGTTAGCTATATCGTCCTAGAATTATCATAACGTTCCGTTTTCAACATTTGGTCGCTCGCGGTCAATGATAGAGCTCGATTTTGCGAGCGAATTCCAAGAGTCACATGCACATTCCAAAAACAAACCATCAGTTGGTCTCAGAAAGCGACCACGCTACGTATGACGGTGAAGCTCGCCCCGAGGGATTTGCCGAGCGCGGGGCCCGAATGAAGCACATCCGTCATGATCGGAAAGGCAAAGCGACATTTAGGCGAAGTATATGGCTCTTCGCTGGATTGTTCGTGGTTGCCTACTGCTGCCTTGTCCTGGTCAATTATCGAGCGATCGCTTCTTTACAAACGATTGAACAAAAGCAAGGCATTGAAGCTCACAACTCCGGTGTAGGTACTAGCTCTTTGCCCATAACCAGCAAATGCTTTCCTAGGTTTATTGCGCTTTCAATGACCGTCTTCGGCATTGCTGGGACATTTGTCCTGGCCAGCTTTTACTTTGCACAAAAGCGTGCCGAGTCCATAGCGAGTCGCATGACAGAGCAACTCGAGGCGAAAGTGCACGAGCTGCGACTTATTGAGCGAAAGTCGCGCGCAATCTTCGACCAAACGTATCAACTTACCGGCCTGCTCGATTCTGCGGGGACGGTCATTGAAGTGAATAAATCGGCCCTTGACTTTGCAAATGCTTCAGCTCAAGAAATTCTGGGCAAGCCGTTCTGGGAAACGCCTTGGTTCCAGCATTCATCGAAACTGGTAGATCGTATTCGAGAAGCCGTCGCCAAGGCCCAAAGCGGTTCCTTCGAACGGTTTGAGACACAGCATCCCGGAAGCGACGGCCAAATCCTAACGCTTGACTTCTCGCTCAAGCCAGTCTTTGATGAAAACGGCAGTGTGATCTGGCTGGTACCAGAGGGTCGAGACATCAGCGATCGCAAACGCTTCGAAGACGAGTTAAAGCAAGCGAAACTAATTGCGGAATCAGCCAATCGATCCAAGAGCGAATTTCTCGCCAACATGAGCCACGAAATCCGAACTCCTATGACGGCCATCCTCGGGTTCACTGAATTGTTGCTCGATGAACGAAATTTCAATGATGATCCTGCGCGTAGAATCCACGCGATCCAAACCATCCAAAGAAATGGTGATCACTTGCTGGGTATAATTAACGATATCCTTGATCTTTCAAAAATTGAATCTGGAAAACTTCAGATCGAACTGATTGACTATTCACCTGTCGCAATTGTCGAGGAAGTGCTTTCGCTCATGCGAGTCCCGTCGATTTCCAAAGGCATCGGACTGGAATTCGTGTTTGAAACAATGATTCCGGCAAAGATCAAGACTGACCCAACTCGGTTACGGCAAGTGCTTCTTAATCTGGTCAGCAATTCAATAAAATTTACCGACCGAGGCAACGTGAAAATCATCGCGCGCTACAGTCTGGAAAACAGTCCGCAAATGGAATTTGAAGTTGTCGACACTGGCTTAGGAATGACCGCCGAACAGCAAGATCGACTCTTCCGCCCATTCACGCAAGCAGACACGTCAACAACCCGACAGTTTGGCGGCACTGGTCTGGGACTTACTATCAGCAAACGCCTAGCACAAATGATGGGTGGCGATGTCTCTATCGCTTACTCCTATCCAGGAGTTGGTTCTTGTTTTCGAGCTACGATCTCAGTCGGAGAGGTTGCTGGCGTAGACGTGATCAACGCATCGACGAACAGCAACCTGGCTCGGGCGCAAGTTGACTCACCAGGCTTTGAGCAAGAGCTAACCGGCTGCCGGATTTTGCTGGCAGAAGATGGCGTGGACAACCAAAGGCTTATATCGTTCGTGCTAGAAAAAGCTGGCGCGACTGTCCACATCGCCGAGAACGGCCAACTCGCCGTCGATGAAGCGATGAGGGCATGGGAATCAAACGCTCCGTATCATGCGATTTTGATGGACATGCAAATGCCAGTTCTCGATGGCTATGGGGCTGCAGCGCTGTTACGAGCGAGCAACTATCGGGGTGTCATTATAGCGTTGACCGCTCATGCCATGGAAAGTGACCGTGCCAAATGCCTGAGTGCAGGGTGCGACGATTACTCAACAAAACCAATCGACCGCAGCAAGCTAACTCGACAGATCGCAATGGCGTATCACACCTGCCCGATCATGCCCCCGCTTCAGCTAGCAGAACATAGTGCAGGATACAATCAAGCTCTACTTTCGGACTGAAGAGTCAAACACGACGAAGACGCCTGATCGATTACGATTCTTATTCGTGCTCGCTACTTCGAATCGAAACGCTCTACTAAGTTAGACATTCGAGGATCGCAAGCGGAGTGATAACTGCCCAGTCAACCTTTGCAAGCGCCCAGCGTTTTCTCAATTCGGCATACCGGCGGTCGCCACGTGAGACGCGAGAAAATTGAAAGCCACTTCTAGACCCGAAATCGCAACAAAAAACCCCTGGAAAGCATATTCTCCAGGGGTTTTCGATGTTTTTGGCAGATATTAACGGATGGGGAGGGATTCGAACCCCCGGTAGCCTTACGACTACTCCGGTTTTCAAGACCGGTGCATTAAACCGCTCTGCCACCCATCCTTATTAAGGGCTGCCACGACGGATCGGCAGCTTTCGGCTCAAGCGATCCCAATTCTAGCGACCTTTCTAAAACTTGGCGAGATGGTTTTTGGCAACGTTTTGACCCTCGCTCTCAAAAAGAACCATCCCATCCTGCAGTGCTCAAATAAGCAATGCAGTGTGCCCTTCGCATTTCTCCGTCGCGTTTCTAACTCAAATTGCTTCAACCCAATTACCGTCGACCCTTGGTCGCAGACGCACATGTTCCACGAGCTGCCACATAGTCGGCCATCCTGGCTTTCGTTAAACCGGAATCTCTTGGCAAGGGCAAATCACTCCCAGATTTCTGCTGACCGAAACTCGGCCACATCAATTTGCGTTATCATAGGTGAAACTTTTCTAGGCCAGTGACACGAACTCGGCCGCAGTTGCACGTTACAGTAGAAAATTGAGGAATTATGAGCTCGGATACGTCAGCAATGCAAAAAGATGGCGAGGAGTTCCAAAGCCGATATGCGCAGGTTCGCGAACAGATCGGCCGCGTTATCGTTGGACATGACGAAATTGTCCACGGCGTGCTAACGGCCATCTTCGTCGGTGGTCATTGCCTGCTCGAAGGCGTTCCAGGCCTAGGCAAAACGATGTTGGTACGTACTTTAGCCGACACCTTGCAGCTAGACTTCAACCGTATCCAATTCACGCCTGACTTGATGCCATCTGATATTCTCGGCACCAACATGATCGTCGAAGATGAGCACGGGCGTCGAAAATTCGAGTTTCAACGCGGCCCGATCTTTACACAGATTTGTCTAGCAGACGAAATCAACCGCGCTACCCCCAAAACTCAGTCAGCTCTCCTCGAAACAATGCAGGAAGGCACCGTGACCGCTGGTGGTCAACGCCATATCCTTGAAAAGCCGTTCTTCGTTCTAGCAACTCAAAACCCCATCGAGCAAGAAGGCACGTACCCACTGCCAGAAGCCCAATTGGACCGCTTTTTGTTCAAACTAGTAGTTGGATATTCAACGCGCGATGAACTCAATACGATTATCGAACGCACAACTACCGGAACGATCATCACGCCCGAAAAAATCATGGACGGGAACGAAATTCGGAAATGGCAATCTTTAGTTAGGCAAGTCATCCTAGCGCCCCACGTCCGCGACTATATCTCCCGACTCGTCTTGGCAACGCATCCTGAAGGACCATTTGCCAACGAAACCACTAACAAACATATCCGCTGGGGGAGCAGCCCGCGCGCTGGGCAGTCGATTGCGCTGGCTGCGAAGGTTCGAGCATTGCTTGACGGACGATTCAACGTCGCTTTTGAAGATATCCGACGCGTTTACTTGCCAGCAATGCGTCACCGCGTCGTCTTAAACTTCGAAGCTCAAGCTGAGGGCATCCAGACCGACCAAGTACTCTTAGAACTACTCGAAAAAGTCAACGAGAAGGCGGACTAGGCCAGATCAACCGCCCAAGCTCCGCGAATCCATTTCTTTCTTAACCCGGCGCGAGCAATGGCAAATTAATCGCGTCTTGTCGATCGTGACAGTCTGTAAAACCTTCTGGCTTGCGGACTTTGTGCTTCGTGCAATTTTGTTTTGCAAGCATTTCACCTCAGTCTGCCGATGAACAACAAGCGACTAGATGTGTTTTTCAATTCTCATAGCTTGGAATTTGCAGTCGGCCCACGGCCCCACTCAGCAATTCGAGCTATGGTTGAACTACTCGCCAACGGCATCAATGTATGCGGTCGGTTCTAGATTGCGTCAGGATTAGAGTTCGCAAGGATGCCAACTGTAGCCGCTTTGTTCGTGAACTTGAACGAGGCGTCATCGCAGTTGTTCAGTTCGTTTCGGAAACGTTTTAGGACACCCTTGCATGAATACTAAAGTAATCTTTCTGCTGATGGTCGCCATCGGCTGTGGAACGGTGGCCGCCGTCGCTGGCAGCCAAATGATCAAGAACCAAAAAGTCGTGATGCCGCAACGCGCAACCACCAAAATCGTGGTCGCTGCGGTCGACGTAGCCGTTTCGGCGCAAATAAATGCCGAGAAATTCAAATTTGAGGAATGGCCTGTTGATCGAGTACCTCAAGGCTGCGTCACTTCTTTGAAGGATGTTGAAGGCAAGTACACCAATCAACGCATGTACGCCGGCGAACCTCTGCTCGAAAAGAAGATCATCAATAGTAAAGACAGCATTGCGAACACCATTCCCGACGGCTACAAAGTTTTCGACATGCCGATCGGCGATAGCGGTTACATCAAACCGGGCGATCGCGTCGATGTGTTCGGTTACTTCGAAAAGAGCAGCAAAATCACTCAGACTCGTTCGATTCGCGTTCTTGAAAACGTGACTGTCCTCATGGTTGACGGGATCGCAGTTCGGGATGTTGAAGAAACCGGAAAACGATCGGCCAAGACGGCTCAGTTGCTGATTCGCGACAGCCAGTATGAAGCGTTAACGACAGCTGCCAACCTTGGCAAACTGCGCCTTGCGTTGTGCGGGTTGACTACTGGCGAAGACGATGCTGCGACCGACAACGGCGAAGAATTTTTGGCTTGGGTGGCTGACAGCGTCAAGGGAGACAGCGGCCCTACTTCAGGAGCGCCTCAGATCCCGGATCCAATGTTGTTTGCAATGACGACTGCCCCTGTGGAAGAAGAAGTCGAAAAGGAAGAAGAATTCTCGATGGTCGTCTATTCCGGCGGACAGGCACAAGAGTTTCGCTGGACAAAAAGTCAGTTCCCCCAGCCAGTGGGAGTATCGAAACAGCCTGCGAAGGAAGAAACACCGAATCGTGCGGCATACTCTACCCCACCCGGAAAGTTTACCGGGGAGAACATGCAATGGGATGCTGTAAACGAAGATTGGACTCAAACCGAGCTCAAGAGCGACCCAGCGCAAGCCGATGCTAAAGATGAGACTGCATGGTAATTAGGCGAGCACTTTAGATGGCTAACAGAAAATCCTTTCCTCTGTTAGACGACTAAGTTTACCAAGCTATGCGGATCGATTGAGTTGGCCATGGAAGGCCAGCAATTGCTATTCGCTGACAGGCCTTTGTCAGCAATTAAGATCGACTGGACAGTGCCATCTCACTGAATGGTCGTGTTTCACAGGGACGTGAAGCTTATGAAAATGACTGCATTCCAGTTTTTGGCTTTCCGCATGCGAAGTGTAAACGTCGCAGTCGTTATAGCGCTGGCATCTACGTCCGGTGTATTCGCTCAAACGAGCGTAAGCAAGAAGGACCTCTCGCAGCCCAATGGCGGAGTGGTCCAGATCCAGGACAAACAATCGCGTCTTGAGTTGATCATCAATTCGAGTCAAGTGCTCAGCTTGGGCAAGGACATTGCTCGTGCGAACGTCCAGAATGACGCCATGCTGGAAGTGCGACCGATGTCCCGCGACCAAATGTTAATAGCGGCCAAGAGCACCGGCTTCACTCAAGTAGATTTCTACGGTACCGATGATACGGTCTACAACGTGCAAGTCACAGTACTAGCAGATGCACGCGAGTTAGAGTCGGTCCTTCACTCGGAGTTCCCATCATCGAACATCCAAGTCCGCCCGATCCAGAACGCTGTGATCTTGAGCGGCCAAGTCACTTCCGACTTGCACGTCGCGCAGGCAGTTAGCATCGCGCAGCAATACTATCCAACTGTCATTAATCGTATCGAAGTGCTGGGCGTCCACACAGTGATGCTCCATGTCCAGATCATGGAAGTCTCGCGAACGAAGCTGCGTGAAGCTGGATTTGATTGGGCTGTCGGCTTCGGCGACGATTTCATCTCGCAATCGGTCAGTGGTCTAATTCAGCCAGGTGGCACGACATCAGCGATCGCCTCGACCGGCAATGACACCATGCGGCTCGGTGTTGTCGACGGCGGGAATCAGTTCTTCGGCTTCCTGCGATTGCTCAAGCAGAACAATTTGGTCAAAGTACTTGCAGACCCAACGTTGGTGGCCATCGACGGACGTCCTGCATCGTTCAATAGCGGCGGTGAGTTTCCTGTTCTGGTTCCCGCTGGCTTGGGGCAAGTCGGCGTCGAGTTCCGCGAGTTCGGTACTCGTCTGGACTTTGTAGCGAAAGTTCGTGGCGACGGTCGCATCTTGTTGGAAGTGCGGCCGATGATTAGCGAAGTGGACGATTCGAGGGCCGTATCGATCAACGGAATTTCGGTTCCAGGTTTAAGGTCTCGCTATGTTGAAACGGCGGTTGAGTTGAATGCTGGCCAGACACTTGCTCTCGCAGGGCTGTTGCAAGTACGGACCGAGGCTAGAACTAGTGGTTTGCCCGGAGTCTCAGATCTTCCTTACGTAGGAGCACTTTTCCGCAACGTCCGTGAAGTTCAGAATGAAGTGGAATTGCTTATCACGGTGACTCCAGATTTTGCTGCGGGACTCGATCCAAGCGAAGTGCCTCCTGGCGGTCCTGGCTACAACACCAACTCGCCATCTGACAAAGAGCTCTATTGGCGTGGGTATATCGAAGTGCCAAACGTCTGTAACGATGGCTGCGTTGAAGGCCCCAATGGCCTCCCCATACAAATCAATGAAGCAGATTCAGGCCAACCGTTGGAGTTCTATCAAAATGGTCCAGGACAGCCAGTCTATATGGGCAACGATCACATAAGCAAGAACTCGTCCTCCAATCTGTATGCAGAGGCGACGCTGCCAACTGGCCAGAAAACCATACCAGCGCAAAGTGCCGGCTACCAACGCATATCGTCACAATAATTTGACTGAGTCTTTGATGAGAGATGACCTCTGATCAGACTCGAGCAATACCTTCCCGAAAACTGTTTTTGTAACAGGTCGAGTGAAAGATTTATGAGTAACGTTTTACGTTTAGCAATTGTCGATCCCAAGGACGACTCACGCGAAAAACTAAAATCGATTCTATTGGGTTTGGATATCGTTTGGCTCGAAGCTGAATGCTCGCGATATGAATTTTTTGCCGATGTCGTCGCAGAAGCAACGCCGGATATTGGAATCGTCAACATTGATTCCGACAGTGACAAAGCATTGCGATTGATCGAAAACCTGCGCGATCGCACGCCAGATTGCGATTTGATTGTGCTTTCGCGGAACATGGAAGGCCCCGTCATCCTTCGCGCCATGCGCTCGGGAGCCAAAGAATTCCTGACTCTCCCAATCAATCTGGAAGAACTAGTTGCCGCGCTTCGACGAATTCAAGATCAAAAATTCGGCGGTTCCCATGGCAAGTCTCGAAACTGTAAAATGATCGCAGTCGCGGGCGCAACCGGTGGCGTTGGCTGTACTTCCGTCGCTATCAACATTGGTTGCAATCTGGCGTCTCATGCGACAAACTCGGTGGTACTCGTCGACTTGGATCTGGCTTTGGGCGACGCCGACGTTTTCCTCGACTCGATTCCCGACTTTAGCCTTCTCGATGTTACGGAAAACGTCAGTCGATTAGACTTTCAGCTTCTACGCAAAAGTCTTACCAAGCATTCATCGGGTCTACATCTGCTGCCAAGACCAGTACAGCTGCAAGACTGTGCAGAGATTACTCCAGAGAGCATCAAACGCGTCTTCGGGCTGCTGCGAGCATCGTTTTCGCACGTCGTACTCGACCTCTCGAAATCGTATACCAGCGTCGACTTGACAGCCCTTGAGCTGGCTGACGAAGTGCTCTTGATGGTGCAGCTCGATCTGCCCTGTTTGCGTAATATGGTTCGCCTGTTAATGAGCTTTCAGGAAATGGAACAGATTCGCGACAAGCTGAAAGTAATCGTAAACCGCATGGGCCTCGATAGCGGTCAGATCAGCTTGAAGAAAGCGCGTGAAACCTTAGGACGCGATGTCTTCCATCAGATCCCCAACGACTATCGAACGATGATCGAAATGCGTAACAACGGCGTGCCGTTGATTACTCAAGCTCCCAAAGCGCCGATTACGCAGTCGGTGCTGGAGTTAACGCGATTGCTGACCGAAGAACCGTTGGAGCTGAACTCCGAAGATCCTGCGGCCCAGAACAAGTCTGTCGCTGGATCGGCTAGCTGGATGTCATTCTTCCAAGGCGGTAAGGCCAAAGCGAAGAAGTAGAAAGCTTGTCCCGTTAAACGAAAACAGGCTACTTGTTAGTATCCTGTTGATCTGTATCGTTGCGTGGTACACGCCCCAATTAAGGAGCTGTTCGGGAGTTCTCAGGTCGAATGTTGTAAAGGTCAGAGACTTTCCCAGCAGATATCGGCATTCGCTCTTGCTCACGCACATCAACCGCTCGGGCTGCACTTCCAAAAGGTATAGTGCGATCATCCGATCGCGATCGAATCCAGTTGATTACCTTGTCTATATTGATCTGGCTCACGCCCAACCCACGTGCACGCTTTTGCATGTCAGCGTATTTGGCACCAAAACCTTCTCGTGCATCATCAGCTCGGTAGGCCTCACCGACCACCAACCAACGCGTATCAATGGTCATTTCACCCATCTTGCGGCCATCCGGCAGAAGCTCTTCGGTAATTTCGCCACCGCTTTGTCGGATCAAATCCTTCAGCAGTTCGCGATCATCAGATCCATCGTTGTTGATGTCCATTTTTCCGAGCAGCGCGAATTGCACTTTGCGACCTGGTTGCCAGGCTGGTGAATAGATCAAGTCACCAGGAACGATTGGGTCGCCGTTCAAGTCTTCTAGCACTCGTGCTCGCGAAGATGTTTGGCTAACTTCAACGACTTCAATCTGTGCTTTCGTGACTGCTTCGGACATTCGCGTCTGATTTGGGTCAATTACGCTAAACCGCACGCCCGGCGCCAAACCGTCCGTCTTTCCTAGGTTGACATAGACAGTGCGATTGCCGAGAGCGACAACCGAAATTTTACCCTGTGGGCTTTGGAACTCTTCACCTTCCAGCTCAGTACGTTTGTCCGCAAGTTCTGCATTTCGGTTTCGCAACTCTTCCGCTTCTTTATCCAGGGAAGCGATTTGGCTAGTAAGCTTTTGTTTCTCTTGAGCATGGGCTGCATTGCTCTGAGTCAAACGTTGGCTAGTCTCGTCGATCGTCTTTTGGCTCGCCTCAAGCTTCGCAGTGAAGTCTTGACGTTCTGCAGCAAGCTGCTTTTCGAGCGAATCGGCTCGTTCACGCTCCTGACGCGCGGCTGCAGTTTCACGATCAAGTACCGCACGGTTTTCAGCTACTAACTCGTCCTGACGCTTGGAAGCATTATCAACTTGCAAGTTTCGCGCTCGCAACTCCTGCATCAGGTAGGTCACGAGACTCTTATAGTTTCGATCTTGCTGCGGCACGTTCGGACCGAACAGCCCCATATCTTTCTGCCACTGTGTTTGCATTTCGGCGACATCAGCGTTTCCTGAAGTCGATTCGAGTAATGCACCAACTTCCACGTCGCTAAGTTGTTTGACGCCCAGCATGCCTTGTACAAGCTGGAGTTCGTTGCTCAAACGACGGAAGTTCCCTTCCGAAGTATCCGCTCGCGTTCGCAGCTCTTCCATTTGCTTGGTTTTAGTCGAGCTAGTGACGCCTGACCAAATCCAACCGACTAGGAAAATCGCACACAGAAACGAGACCAACGCAACGTAGATCCGCATAAGTTGGAGATTCTGATCACGTGCCGCCATGGGCGATCCTCAATTTTTCGTTAAAACAGGGAGATGAGATCCGCAGGACTAATGTGCCACTTGCCACAATAACGAGTCAAATCCAGCAGTTTCCGTAGCTGAAACCGAACGCTTTGACCACTTATTGCTCTTAACCGAGCCACAACGGCGCAAAATAGCACTTATGAATACTAAATAGCCCGCGGCCACTCGTCAATTTTCAAGTTGCAATTTCGCCTACTTCATCGATTTCTTAAGTATGACTCGCAAAAAGTCTTCGCGGCAACAAATGTCACTGGCAGGCTTTGATGAGGAGGTCACTGGTAGTGATACGAACGGTCATAACGGTCGTTCAGATGAAACTGCTGGTCAAATTGTCGATTTCCCTCAAGTTAACCGCAACGAATCTACTGAACAAACCGGCATTGTCGTTAAAGAACGGGCAACCGTAGGACCTGGGGACCTGGTTGTCCTGGTCGACTCGCATTCGTTGATCTACCAAGTTTTTCACGCGATGCCGACGATGACGGCTCCGGACGGCACTGAAGTTGGAGCGATCCACGGATTTTTTCGCGACTTGGCAGAACTCCGCGATCGCTACGACCCGGAATTCTTGATTTGCACGTTCGATGTCAGCGACGTGACTTTCCGCAATGACTTTTTCCCGGCATACAAAGCCAACCGCGAATCGATGCCGGTAGCGCTCGTGGACCAGATCCCCCGTATCCGCGAAGGCCTCGCAGTGCTCGGAATTCCCTGCCTCTTCTTGTCCGGATACGAAGCGGACGACTTGTTGGCGACGCTGAGCGTATCTGCCTACGACGCTGGAGCCGAGGTGCTGCTGGTGACTAGCGACAAAGATTGCCGCCAGTTGCTTAACGACAAAGTCCAAATGCTGAACATTCGCAAAGGGGAAAAGTTCGGCCCCGAGCAGTTACGCGAGACTTGGGGGATCCGTCCCGACCAAGTTGTCGATTTTCAAGCGATGGTTGGGGACAGCGTCGACAACGTTCCAGGAGTTCCGAAGATCGGCCCCAAAGCAGCTAAGGACTTGTTAGACGAATATGACAATTTGGACGGCGTCTATGCAAATTTGGCGAACATCAAAGCTGCCGCACGCCAGAAAACTCTGGCAGAGCACCGCGACCAAGCATACCAAAGCCGAACACTCGTCGAGCTGAAACGGGACGTTCCCATCGAGATTACTTGGGAAGCGTGGCGACGGCCATCGGCTGATCGGCTTGGCATTGAGAAACTTTTTCAGTCGCTGGGCTTTCGACGTTTGGCCGAACGCTTCCTGAACTCAGCATCCGTCGCCGAATCAAAACCTCAGTACGATGAGCCTGTCATCGACCGCTCAAAATATCGCTGCATCGACTCCCCAGAGCGACTCGACAGCCTCGTGATTGAGCTGACGATGGCGTTTTCAAAACTCAAGGGCGACCAAAGGTTGCTTTCCATCGACACGGAAACGACGAGCACTTCACCGACCGCAGCAGAGCTCGTCGGAATCGCCCTGGCGTGGCCTGATGCAGACCCGGTTTACATCCCCGTGCGAGCCCCCGCTTATGAACGCAACCGTGCGATCCCGCTATCCACTGTTCAAGAATCGCTGAATCCACTTTTGAACGATCCGTCGATCGCTAAAGTCGGCCAGAATTTGAAATACGATTTGATTGTTTTTCAACAGCACGGATTCCGGATAGCCAACGTTGCGTTTGACACAATGATGGCCGACTACTTGTGCGCGCCAGGTGACCGTAACCACTCGTTAGACGAACTGTCTAAACGCTACATTGGCCACGAGATGATTCCAATCTCTCAACTGATCGGCAGCGGTAAAGACCAAATCACAATTGACCATGTGCCGCTTGAACAAGTGACCGAATACGCCGCAGAGGACGCCGACGTGGCATTGCGATTGGTTCCAGTGATGCGACAGCGCCTAGCAACGATGCAAATCGAATCGGTCTTTCATGACTTGGAAATGCCGCTGATCGAAGTGCTGACTGAAATGGAACGCAATGGAATTGCCGTCGATCTTCCGCGGATGGAATCGCTGCGATTTGAGTTTGAAGAGCGGATTGTCGGCTTGCGAAGCCAGATCTTTGAAGTTGCGCAAGAACAGTTCAATCCCGACAGCCCTAAACAACTGGCGGCCCTTCTTTTCGACCGCTTGCAGTTACGGGTCGTGAAAAGAACCAAGAGCGGCCCAAGCACGGACGTAGAGGTTTTACAAGAGCTCGCACTCGAGCACCCACTGCCAGCGTTGATCATCGAGTATCGTCAGGCGACGAAGCTCAAATCGACATACATCGACGCGCTACCGCGGCTTGTTAATCCAAAGACGGGGCGCGTGCACACCTCCTTCCGCCAAGACGTTGCGGCAACAGGTCGGCTCAGCAGCAGCGATCCAAACCTTCAGAATATACCGATTCGCACCGAAGATGGTCGTCGCATTCGGTCTGCCTTCCGCGCTGGTCCCAGCGATTGGTTGCTTCTGGCGGCCGACTATTCACAGATCGAACTGCGGATGATGGCACATTTTTGCGGTGACAAGACGCTTACGGATGCTTTTCTGAACAAAGAGGACATTCACGCTGCCGTGGCCGCCGAAGTCTACGGCGTCTCGCTAGAGGATGTTTCCTCTGCACAGCGTCGCAGCGCCAAAGCGATCAATTTCGGAATTTTGTATGGCCAGAGCCCGTTTGGGTTAGCAAAAAGCCTCGGGATCGATAAAGGCCAAGCCGCCGAATTCATCGATGCATATTTCGAACGCTTTTCAGGAGTTCGCGAATTTATGTCGACAACACTTCAGAAGGCTCGAAGCGATGGCTTTGTGTCGACGATGTCTGGTCGCCGTCGATATTTGAACGGCATTCGCGACTTTAGCAAGCTGAATTCCAATCAACAGAAGACATTGCTTGAGCCTGAGCGAATGGCCGTCAACACCGTCATTCAAGGCTCAGCGGCCGACTTGATCAAGATCGCAATGCTGCGCGTGCACAAGAGGTTGGCAAAAAGCGGACTCGCAGCCAAACTTCTGTTACAAATTCATGACGAACTGCTGTTTGAGGTCAGTCCGGCAGATGCCGTTGCCCTCGAGAACTTGGTCACCGAAGAAATGACACAAGCCGCGAGCCTTTCCGTCCCACTCGATGTCGACGTAAAAACTGGAACCAACTGGGCCGATTGCTAGTTATACCCCTACCAGTATCCGCGCGTTGCGCCCTGCCCAACTTCGTATTACCATCAATGCGATCAGCGTGAAAGCGAGTGATAGTACACAGGTTATGAGGATTCTGCCGGGAACTTCAAACGCCTGCTGCATCCTGAAGAATTTATGGATGTAGACAACGAAGAAAATATGGACCAGGTAAATGCCGTACGACGATTCGCTAAGAAACCTTATAGCCCGCGATTGAACTTTGTAACGCAGCGCGATGTAAAGCACCGGAATCATGAGCGCATAGATGTGAACTTGAACTAACAACTCACGGATGCGAATCGAGTAATCAACGAACTGCATTAACTCGCACGCCAGCACATCAACGGCGAAAATCATAATCACAGTTGACGGACGGAAGCTCAGCAATCGACTCCGAAGCGACTGGTAGTTATTCGAAACGACCCAACCCGTTAGGAATGGGAACATATAAATAAATGGAGAACGGATCGCCGCACGCCACGATCCATCGGGCAATATTAGCAGCGGCCATGCTGCGTAAAAAGCGACGAGCAAAAGTCCGCTCAAAATCCAAAGGCCTACTACTGTTTTCGGCGAGCAGCGTCGCAAAAGGGTGCCAGCGAAGTAGAGATAGGTGATAATAAACACGAAGTAGTATGTACCGTTGGCTTCGGCGTAGAACAGCATTTTCAGAATTGTTTCCCACGTCAGGGACTGTCCTTCGTACATTGCTAGACCGATCCATACACTGGAGCAAATCCAGTAGGGTGGAAGGATCCTTGCGGCGGCTTTGCGAAGGACGTCGGAGCTTGGTCGTGTTGCGTCTTTCGTAAAAAGAAAACCGGCAGCGAAGACAAACCAAGGCACTGCGAATCTAGTGAGGTCAGTCAGGACCATAATCGTCGCGGAACGCGGGCCGGTTGGAAAATCTCTCAGGCTGTGAATCAGCACCACTGCTATGATAGCGATTGCTTTGAGCAAATCGATTTCCGAGAAGCGTTCGCGCGCCGTGCGTTGTGTCATACCGGCGGAGGTCGCAGCTTGCGAACCCGTCGACGTTTGGACATCTAAAGTCAGACTCGTCATCCCCAGATCGTATCCTTACAGATCCTGTGCCTCGAATCCTGTTGAGCTAGCCACTTTCGTCTAGCTCGTGACAGGACTTAACTGTCTAGTGCTTACAACGTAAACTTATCGGTCCTAGGCGCGGCAGACTGTAGCGTTTATACCGTTTTTTCAACCACAGTAGTTTCCACAAAGCGATGCGATCGCATCATTTCCACGTCAAAAGTCGAAGATTATGAACTTGGTATGCCGAGGCGTACGCGGAGCGACCACGGTCGCGGAAGACAATCGCGAAGAGATTCTGAACGCCACCCGCCAGCTTTTGGCGCTGATGATTCGCCGAAACGAGATCGATGCGAGCGATATTGCCAGTGCAACTTTTACCGTCACGCGCGACCTAAACGCTGAGTTTCCGGCCCTGGCCGCTCGGCAAATGGGGTGGCTGGATGTACCGATGCTGTGCGGTTACGAAATTTCCGTGCCGGGCTCACTTCCACGTTGCATCCGAATATTGTTGCACTGGAACACGGAACGGACACAAAAAGAGATTGAGCACATTTATATCCGCGAGGCAGTCAAGCTCCGTCCAGACCGCTCCAGTCTACCACCTGTCGATTGGGATGAACTCGAAGCGTGGATTCAAAGCCAGCTACAGGCCCAGTAGCTCGCAAGCTAGAAATTTGAGTTTCACACGGTGGATTCATCACTGCTTAAGACAGTTGCCGCTACGCTACGCTGGCCTATTTTGCAAGCGTTGCGTTCTGTTCAGCTTTCGAGTTTTAATCAGCCTCATATTTATGCCTGAAAGCAGAAACGTGCGTATGAGCCGCGCGAAAATCGAGCGAATTTTGAAAAACGGCCTGATTTCGAAACATTATGTGGAACGGCGTGTTTTTAGCAGTTAAGCGAAGTTGCGCGCGGGGGAATTTTCCGGGGTGGATCGGTAATTTACTGCAAGATAAGCGACTTCGCGGAAATCTAGCGAAACAGAAGGAATGCTTCCGCGAAAGCAAAATTTGGCGGTAGAAAGCGGGCTGAGCTATTCGCAGACTTAGTTCGTATGGTTGGATGTGGTGCGTTCCCACCTAAGTTTTGCGAGCGTTTTTCGTCATCGAAAGTGGATAGTCTTGTCGGAAACGAATTCATCAGCCGATTTTACCACCGACCCGGATGTGGTACTGATGCTACGCGTGCGCGACGATGACGCGAACGCTTTTGAACAACTGATTAAGCGACATCAGGCTTCGATCACGCGACTGATGGTTGGTTGGGTATCGAATCAGCAAGCTGCCGAAGATCTGGCTCAGGACGTTTTTCTACGGGTTTATCGCGCTCGCAAATCGTACGAACCGACCGCTAAATTCACGACTTGGCTCTACAGAATCGCCAACAACGTAGCCAGCAATGCGGTCCGGGACCGTAATCGCCGAAAAGAAGTAAATTTAAATCCCCGGACGGCGAACAATTCGACTGCAGTTGGGTTAGAACAATTGGTGATGGCGGCCAGCGAATCTATGCCAACACGTTCTCTTGATAAAGCGGAACGTGCTACCATGGTACAGCAAGCCGTCATGGCATTGGGTGAGCGGCAACGAATCGCCCTGATGCTTAGCCGCTTCGAAGGAATGTCCTACCAAGAAATTGCCGACACGATGAACTTGAGCGTTAAAGCGATCAAGTCATTGCTCAGTCGAGCTCGAGTGAACTTAAAGGTATTATTGGAGCCTTATTTAGAGGAAGGCACACCACCTCCGCTGGACGGTCAATATGATAGTATCTCTGACAGTCACATTTCATCGAGTTCAATTTTGAGCCAGTCTAGGTCGGCAAAACAAGGTGCGAATTCGAAACGAAGCGAGTAACTAATTGTTAAGCCCTCGCCTTGCGAGCTGAAAAATGTCGAACCGAATGAATGTAGACACCGATACCGAATTGCTCACTGCGTATCTCGACAACGAGTTGACGACTCAGGAACGTTTGGATTTGGAACGACGTTTGGTTGACGACCGTCAACTGCGTGAACAACTTAGGCAGTTGCGACGAGCCTGGGATCTTCTTGAAGAACTTCCCGACACGAATGTAAGTCGCGATTTCACGACCACCACCTTAAAGCTAGTCGCCAAGTCGATTGAGCAAGAGGTGTTACCGCCCAAGCGGTCGTACTTTTCAAAAGTAACTTTCAGCTCTATCACAGGCGCATTGCTCGACCTTCGAGTGCTAGTGCCGTGCGCACTGATCGCCGTAGCCTTTGGCATTTTCTCTGGACTGAGCTCGAGAGCCAGTAGCAAAGATGAACAAATGCGAGTCATAGCAGCAGCGACAATCTTGCCTGCGATGAAGGATTTTGATGACTGGAGTCTCGCAGAACGATTGATGGACTTTCCGCTTCTTAACGAACTCGCTCAAACCGATATCGCTCGCAACACTCTGCCAATACCACCGCAACCTTTGGATGAACTGCCAGAGTGGCTAGAAGGCTTGGATCCACGTGATAAAGAAATTTTGCGCAATCGCGAAGATGATATGTGGCGAATGGATCCGGAAACACGACAAGTTTACCTCGATCGTTACGATGAACTGAGCCGCCGGGATGATGCATTACCGCTGCAGCGTTCGGCTACTGTTTTCGCTTCGTTGCTCGATTCTATCGAAACCAACAAGCGAGCCGGAATTCTGAACGCTCCGGCAGAGGAGCAAGTGAAACGAATTCGTGAAGAAGCTTGTTTCCGCGTTGCGATGTGGTATGCCGATCACTTTACAACGAATGATCATGCTGTAGTGAAGAACTGGACATTGAACGAGCTGCGCCCGAGCATTCCGGGGGCTTCCCCTGGTCGAAGCGGCGCTATTGAACAGATCCGAGACTGGCGTTGGCGCCGCGGAATGAACGACAGTTTCGCACTTTTGAACGAAGTCGAACTCTTTGACTCGCTCACTGCAGAGCTGTCGCCGAAAGCGCAGGACATGCTCTACGGCGTAGCGCCAAAACTGCAAATCGATGTTCTTTCCACGTGGGCGCTCTACTCACTCGATGCCCCTTGGGCCGTTCACCCTACCGATGAAGAGCTCGTCGCACAGTACAAGTTGCTTTCGGACGAGCAGAAAGAAAAAATCGATTTCACTGATGCCAATCGCGCTCAGTGGCAACTGCGGTCGGAACTGAGCAGTCGTTCCCGCGGCCCAGGAAGTGGTAGTCCGCGGAAACGAGGCTCGAATGATCGCTAGCGTGGGTGGCAGATAGATTTTCTAAATTCTCTTGCAGCATTCTTAGGTTGCACGAAACCTCCTGCGGTGACTTATTTGTCGAGCAATCAAGCGATCGATCGGATAAACGAGTGAATTCGATTTATTGCTATATATCGTGTTGATCCTGCGTTCTTCGTCGCAGTTAAAGGGAACCAAGGCGTAGGGTACTTTCCAAGGCGCGGTCGTTCAGTAAGCTACAGAGGATGGATGTCAACTGTTGAAGCAACGGTTGACGTGTCTTTTGAAAGACATCGTATCGCAATGGAAAAAAGTAGCTGCCTGTTCTTTGAAGCTGCGGTACAAACTGCAACAATGTACAGGATTGCTTAGAAAAACGAGACGATAGACCAACCGGGAATGCTCCAATGAACTATGACATGCGGAATGTAATTTCGTTAATTTTGGGTGGCGGACGAGGTACGCGGCTATTCCCGCTTACCAAAATTCGTGCCAAACCAGCCGTGCCATTGGGGGGCAAGTATCGACTGATCGATATTCCGATTTCGAACTGCCTTAACAGTGGCATCAACCGCATCTTCGTGCTCACACAGTTCCTTAGCGTTTCGCTGCATCAGCACATCCGGCAAACGTATCGCTTCGATAGTTTCAGTGGCGGATTCGTCGAACTGCTCGCTGCTCAGCAGACCATGGACTCAACAACGGAGTGGTATCAGGGCACTGCGGACGCCGTTCGCAAAAACCTGACATACTTGGACAGCAAAGATCTGAAGTATGTCTTGATCCTCTCAGGCGACCAGTTGTATCGGATGGACTATGCCAAGATGTTGCAGACGCACATCGACAATCAGGCTGATGTAACCATCGCCGCAATTCCCGTCACCAGATCCGCGGCAACTTCATTGGGCGTAATGCGTTGTGATGAATCTGGGCGTGTGACCGGCTTTTTGGAAAAACCAAAAACGGACGACGAAATCGACATGGTGCGAATGGACCCAGCATGGATCGATGCTCGCGGGATTGCTTCGCAGGGCCGTGACTGCCTCGCGAGCATGGGCTTGTATATTTTCAATCGCGAATTGCTGTTCGACGTTTTATCAAAAACTGACTATGAAGACTTTGGCAAGGAAGTCTTTCCGGCAGCGATTCGTACCCGTAAAGTTCAAGTGCATTTGTTCGATGATTACTGGGAGGATATTGGTACGATTCGAGCATTTTACGAAGCGAACTTGGCACTTGCCAAGCCGAATCCTCCGTTCGACCTTGTTCAGCCTGACAATCCGATTTACTCGCGAGCTCGATTCTTGCCGCCAACAATCATGGAAGGTGCAACCATTAAGAACTCGCTAATTGCCGACGGCTGTCGCATTGGCAAAGGCGCAGTTATCGAAAACAGTGTGATCGGACTTCGCTGTGTAATCAATGACGGCGTAACCATAAAAGACAGCTACGTGATGGGTGCCGATTTTACCGAAACAGCGGACGAACTAAAATCCGACTCGCAAACGGGTGATGTGCCGCTAGGGATCGGTACGGGGTCCTTAATCGAGGGTGCAATTCTTGACAAGAACGTTCGCATCGGTCGCCATGTCAAGATAGTGAATCGGAGCGGCCAAGACGAATCGGATTCGCACGCTCCATGTTATATTCGTGACGGAATTCCGATCGTTGTGAAAGACGCTACGCTGCCCGATGGATGGACACTGTAAGCAAAAGCTTAGCTACTTATTGATACGCGGCGCGGGCATGACTCGGCCGTTTTGATGCAGCGTGACCTTGGTTGCCGCGTCTTTCCCCTCAAGCTCAAATCGCAGTTGAGCTTGGACGTCTCGATAGTTCCAAACCGATTCGCTTTCAGGATAAATTCGCAGAGCTTGCTGGCCGGTTAATTGAGCGAGCACACGTCCGTCGGTACCAGTGATGGTGAGAATCAAACCCGGAGCCAACTGATACTCGCCTTTCAACCGCTCAATAGTTGCGGCGTCGACGTCAAATTCTTTAGCAAAGACGCGTGGTGCGACTTTCATCCCAACAACGGTTTGGAAAATCCCTTCGGCTAGAGCATCCATCTCCTGCGTCGCCGTGTTGCTTAACAAGACGACTGCGGCGTTCAAATCGCGACTGACTAAGAGCATTGAATGGTAGCCGCCTGTTTGACCGTTATGCCAACGTGTAGAACCGTCGCCAGCAATTAACCAGCCAAGCCCCATGGCGGGTTGCTCCTTACTCGCAGGCGATGAAATCTCCCAAGCCAGATTGATCGCGTTTTTAACGTCTGATTGCGGCGGATCAAGTTGAGCATTGGCGAACTTGAGCATATCCGCAATGTTGCTGCGAATCGCACCCGCTCCCGCCAGCGCAGCGAAATCCCAACGATGGTCGGGGAGCAACACCGAATTAAACGGTGGAGCTAGCTTGGCAACCTCTTCTTCGGCAAGCGTCATTCCGGAAGAGTGCATATCGAGCGGCTCAAATATGCGACTCTTAAGCAACTCTTCGTACTCCATATCGGACTTCGTGGCGATCAAATCCCCTAGGAAGCCGACGGCCAAATTCGAATACTCGTGCTTGGATCCAGGCTCGTTTGCTAGTGTCACAGTGCCCAGGAATTCGAGCAAAAGCTTTCGGTCGTAATCGGCAAACGGGTTGTTAGGATCCGACGGCATTATATTGCCAGGCATGCGAGGCAGTCCCGACACATGCTGGGAAAGCTGCTGCAGAGTCACACGATCTGCGAACTTTGGATTCGATTTGCTTAACTCCGGAAAACACTCACCAACATTCTGCTCAAGCTTTAACAAGTTCTTGTTTGCTACAGCATCGGCAAGCAGAATACCGGTAAAGACCTTAGTGATGGATCCAATTTCGTACAAAGTCGCGTCGTTGGGAGCCTCGTTGAGCTCCTCGGAAAGCGTTCCGTAGTGGCGTATCCAGGTTTGCTCGCCCACGATTATGCCGACCGACGCAGCTTGAAAAATGTGGTTCTCTTGGAACGGTTTAACCAGAACGGCAACTTGATCTTCGTATTTGAAGTCGTCTTCTGCAAGAATTGCGGGGCAGGGAAATAAGAACAAACAGATCACTCCGAGTCTATTGAGCATATCGATACCTTGTCATCGAGTCGAAAGATCCAGCTGAAACCGAAAATCGGCGAACAGTTGGGACACTGCGAACTGCAGAGGCCCCAAACAATTATGCTAGTAAATTGTCCGTCTCAGCGTGAGTACCGGACTCAAGAATTTTAAAATGTCGACGTAGCGTAGTTGCTAAGCGCGGACGATGTCTTTCATTTTCGGTTCTAGGTACGTTACGGTCGAATGCATACTTGCCAAGTTGCCGTAATCTTCTTCAGGAATCTGGATCCGATGGCGTTTTCTCAATTCCATCACGATGTCAAGAAAGTCCATGCTGTCCAATTCCATTTGGTCGCGAAAACTTTTTTCATCTTCTAGATTGGAAAGATCCTCATCCGGAGCAATATCGCCCAAGATATCGATAATCTCTTCACGGATCTCAGCAGGACTCATCAAACTCTTCCTATTCGAAATTTAAACGTAACAACAATGACAAACTAAAATCGTCGGACGATCAAGACCGAATTAATTCCCAACATACCGAACGAATTGTTCAGGATATAATCTACGCGATTTAACTCGCGTGGCTGATTAACAACTAACCCTTCCAAGGCACAATCAGGATCCAAGTTATCCACGTTGATTGTCGCATGGCAAATACTATCTTTAAAGGCTGGCAAGTTCCCAGCCAACTCCAAGGCTCCGGCAGCTCCCATAGTGTGCCCGATGAAGCTCTTGGTATTGTTAAAGTGCGTTCGCGTTCCTGGCTGGAAAACGGACCTCAAGGCAATCGATTCTTGTGAGTCACCGCTACTAGTTCCCGTCGCATGCGTGCTGACGATATCGATCTGCTCGTGGCTCAATCCCCCGCGAGCCAAAGCTAACTGCACACATTGTGCCTGTCGCTCGGGATTTGGTAAGACGAAATCGGTCGCGTCGGTATTGATCGCATACGAAACAATCTCCGCAATGATCTCAGCGTTTCTCGCCTTCGCATCCGATAGACGCTCAAGCACGTACATGCAAGCTCCTTCAGAGACGACAATACCGTTCCGATCCACGTCGAACGGTCGGGATGCTTTCGTTGCATCTTCGTGTGTTGCCAACGCCCCTTGGCTCTTGAATGACGCAAAAATACCGAATGTGTGTATGCTTTCCGAGACACCACCCGCGATCGCCAAATCGCATTCGTTCAGTCGCAACATTTGGACCCCCTGAACAATCCCGGCATTTCCAGCGGCACAAGCGGCCCCAATGGTGTAATGCGGGCCAGTGATCCCTAAATTCAGGGCGATTTCGCCTGCTGGATTATTTGCAACAGTCCTAGGGTTATGGTGGTGAGACCAAAACTGAGTGTCATAGTCGTATTGCTTGATATTGTAGATTTCGTTCTCGGTCTCAACGTTCCCGTGCTCAGTCACGCCAACGTAAATACCGACTCTCGATTTATCGACATTTGCCCAGTCGATTCCGCTTGCAGCGATCGCTTCTGCGCTTGCGTAGATGCCGACCGATCCGGCTCGAGTTCCACGCCGGATGTCCTTTTTCGACTGATATTTAGTCGTTTCGAACTCGCAGACACCCGCAAGCGTCTTCCCGACATAGCGGATTTCATAATCGCGAACGCCGCTGACTCCATTGAGCAGATTTTCGCGGTAAGTCTGCAGGTTTGGCCCGTTCGGCGAAGTCAATCCGACTGCGGTGATTACAACGCGCTGTTCGTCCGGAAGGCTTTGCGTTCGATCAGCGACAGTCATTTTGCAGGCGGCGGTTCGGTAGAGAGGAATCGGATTTCGGAACGCTTGAAACTACCCGTAACCCGCCGTTTTGACAAGGCGAAGCCAGCCGTCGAGGCGATTGCGCCCTCTTCCGTAGCTGCGCTGGACCGAGAACGCGGCCGCAGTTTGGTGAGTTTCTTGAAAAAGCGTGCCGATTAGGGAAGAGCGTGCAGCTTCGGAAAAGGGTGTAGCTTCGAAAAAGCGACCGATCCGTGAAAAGGGTGTAGCATCGGAAAAAGGTGTAGCTTCGGAAAGCCATCCGATCCCTGAAAAGGGTGCCACTGCTGGCTTGTCCAGCAGTGCTCGTGGCGTAACGGCAAAGCTCTCCAAAACATCCCCGACTTCTGGCGAAGCCAGCTATGATGCGTTTGGTTGCGCTTGCCTCCGCCTGAAGGCGGTACTACGAACCGATCCCTGAAAAGGGTGCCACTGCTAGCTTGTCCGGCAGTGCTCGTAGCGTAACAGGAAATCTCTCCAACACTTCCCCGGCTTCTAGGCGAAGCGAGCTACGATGCGCTTGCTAAGCTACATGCGGACCCCGATCGTCAGCAAAATATTTGCGTACCGTTGCTGGTCGGCCGTTTGAATCGTCAGTACGTGATCGGGCGTGATGACCTTTTTATAAAAGTCCCACTTTTCCAGCGGCAGGATCGAGAGTTCGCTTTTTGCTTCGGCGAGAGTCTTGCGATAATCATCCCAGACCGGAGGATCACCGCCCAAAGCATATGGACCGGAGGTCTCAGTCGCCATCGTGTGGATTGCCTCGATCGGAACCGCCGACAAGACCGCTCTCAACGCTTGGTCGCACGAAATCAAACCTGGCATCAGATTCATGCTGACCAAACGTGAATTCGGACCTTTTTTCGAAGCGGCTGGGTAATTCCCGTCGGCGATCAAGATCGTCGAATGATGCCCCGCGGCAGCCAGCGTAGCTAAAATCTCGGGGTGTATCAGTTTGTATAAAAGCATAGTCGACAATTTGCTTGTTACGAGTTTGTCAGGGTACGGAAAGATGCAATCGTCTGTTGGCAAGCCGATTTGCTATCGGGCAGAGGTAGCACTTCCGCAGAGAGATAGCCATCGTAGCTGATATTACGCAAGGCAGCGATGATGGGTGCATACTCAATGTGCCCAAACCCAACAGCTCGGCGGTTCGAATCGACGAAGTGAATATGCCCGACTGCATTTGCAGCGAGGCGAAGCGCGTCGTCGATTCGCTCTTCCTCGATGTTCATGTGGAAGATATCGCACAGGAGTTTTAGATTGTCGGAACTACTTTGTTCGATCAGCTCCAAACCGTCGGCAACTGTGTTCACAAGATTGGTTTCATACCGATTCAAAGGCTCAATCAAAAGCGTGCTTCCGTTTGATTTGGCATAGCCAGCCAATTCGCGCAACGATTCAGCTAGGTTTTTACGATGAGCAGGAATTGCGTCCTTAGAGTCAGCTCGTCCTTGCATCGAACCAACAATGACGTGTGACCGCCATGGCGCGACTGCGTCAATAATCGATTTTACAAAGTCGATCGCCTTTTGCCGCTGCTGCGGCACTGGATCGCTCAGCGTCAACTTGGATCGCACCCAACCTGCGCCCGTTCCTGCAGCGGCCAACTCAAGCTGCTGATCGTCCAGGATCGATGGCAACGATTCGTTTTTGAAAACGCTCGCGTCCCCTGCAAAAATCTCGACCGCGTCAAAGCCATACTGTATGGCCATCTTGCATGACTCTACCAGCCCATCCCACAGGACAAACGGTCCACCACGCGCTTCTTCGACCAGACTGATCGTAACGGCAGATTTCATAATTTTGAAACATTCGATAGGAGGTTACGTAAAATGTTCAATCACGTGAGGCCGCCAGGATAATTGATGAGCTGTTGAAGGGAAATGGGCCGCTTACAAAGCGAACGATCTGAGTGCCACTGCGAGTTTTTCCTACAGTGCTCAAGCCCTTTTCCCGTAGCTGCGTTCGCCAAGCACGCGGGTGAATCTGGGAGCGATTTCTTTTGCTTGCCGCTTCCTGAAAAGGGTGCCACTGCTGGCTTGTCCAGCAGTGCTCGTGGCCAAACGGCAAAACTTCAAAACACGTCCCCGGCTTCTTGGCGAAGCCAGCTACGATGCGCTTGCAACTCACAAAAAACAGACCTTCTAAAAATTTTCCAGACACCGAAAATCACTGAAAAAACATAGGCATTTGCGATCTCAAGAATTGCTGTCTAAGCACAAAGTGCTTGACGACGTTTTCGAATTCGAAACACTGTTGCGTACGTTTTAAACGCATGGATGGCGGTTTTGTGGTGAATGGATTTGCATTTAGTTCCTTAACGGAG
Source organism: Njordella aestuarii (assembly GCF_056494165.1). Taxonomy (NCBI): domain Bacteria; kingdom Pseudomonadati; phylum Planctomycetota; class Planctomycetia; order Pirellulales; family Pirellulaceae; genus Njordella; species Njordella aestuarii. Next base: position 1,824,844 of record NZ_CM151397.1, on the reverse strand, counting down.
TGATTTGATGCGAGTTTCTGCATTATTGTTCGGACTGTTTGTTGCAAGCAGTGGTTGGGTTTCCTCAAGTTCCGCTTGTGACAATTGCATCGCAAAGCAAAAGGCTCAAATGCAAGCCAGTCGTGGACAACTGCAACATGTGGGCGGTTCGTTTGGCAGTGGACGCTATGAAGGAGTCGGATTTTCGACTCGATCTGCCGACGAAGCCATTCGTAGCGCGTGCTACTGGGGCCAGAGAACACCAGTTGGAATTGGTGTAGCTCGTGGCAATAATGGCTACTATGCAACCGTGCTTTACAAGTAACGTAAACTCATCTCCAACAATTGGGTAGGCGGCACGTCGGTTGAAACTGGAGTTTCATCCGACGTGTTTTTTCTTCCGCTTTATCAGAACAGCGTCCAAAAAATCTAAGGCTGCAATTGCTTTAACTGCACCAGCGATGACTCAGTCACTTTTCGTTGCCCGATCAAGTCCATCAGCGACGCTCGCTCCTTCTCGACGACATCCGCTGGTGCGCGACCTACAAAGGATTCATTGTTCAGCTTCGATTCCTTGCTCGCGATCTGCTTGATGAGATTTTCCAACAGTTTCTGATTCCGTTCGATCTCAGCCTTCACATCAATTAACGCAGCCAGATCAACGTAAACCGTCATTCCATCCAAAGTCACGGCAGCGTTCACGGCTGGTGGTACAAGCTTCGCCGCCATCTCAGTGACCTCGGCTGAAGCCATCGATTGTACAAACGGTAGCATCGGAGCCAGAATCTGCGCAACGTCTGCATCGGCTTCGATCACACAGGTCACTTTGTCCTTTGGCGGCACATTTTGCCTAGCGCGAATCTCGCGTATGCCACCTACGAGTTTGGTAAAGTACGAAAATTGTTGTTCAATCAACTTGTCCTGGTCAGCTTTGTCCGCCTCAGGCCAATCTGCTTGCATCAAGAAACGCGTCGCCGGAACTTGGTTGGACAAGTCGCGTACCGGAGCGAATTTTGACAATTGCTGCCAGATCTCTTCCGTCACGAACGGCATGATCGGATGCAACAATCGCAGTAAACGATCCAACGTATGAGCGAGTACGCGTTGCACAATTGGCCGCGATTTCGGCTCATGCATTCGCGGTTTGGCAATTTCCAAGTAGTTGCTGCAGAAATCATCCCACGCAAAATCGTAAATCGTTCTAGCCGCATCAGCATAGCGATATTGTTTGATCGCAAGAGTCATCTCTTCAGTTGCCGTCGAAAGCCGAGACAACAACCAGCGATCCTCAAGTGCAAGATCTTGCTTGTCTACTAGTCCCGCTGTAAAGCCTTCCATGTTCATCATGGCAAAGCGTGCAGCGTTCCAAAGCTTGTTGGTAAAATTCCTCGCGGTTTCAAACCGTTCGCTAACTACCGGCGCTCGCAACAATTCCTTGTCCGATTCGGTTTCGGCCCACTGCGTCGCAAAGACCTTGCCACACTTTTCGCAAGTCACGCGCGGTTGCTGGCGATTTTGCTTCGTTTGATTGATCAGTGAATTGCAATGCGGGCACTCGAACTGCACGGGCATGCGAACGTCTTGCGTCTCAGTGCATAACCAAGTCAAGCCGAAACGCAGGGCATCTGGGCCGAACTTCTCGATAACATCCAGCGGATCAACGCCGTTGCCCTTGCTCTTGGACATCGTTTCGCCATAGCCATCCAAAATTTTCGGATGAATAAAGACCTCGCTGAAAGGGATCTTGCCGAGATTGTTCAAACCCATCAGAACCATCCGAGCAACCCAAAGCGTGATGATATCACGTGAAGTGATCAACGTGCTGGTTGGATAAAAATACTCGAGCTCAGCAGTCTGTTCGGGCCAACCTAACGTAGAGTGAGGCCAGAGAGCTGACGAAAACCACGTGTCTAGCACGTCTTCTTGACGAACAAAGCCCAGCGATTCAACCTTGGTTTGCAGTGTTTCGTTTTCTCCGCGAAGCGAAACATGCAAAATCAGGTCGTCTTCGACGCTGGCGGAAATTTCATTCGCATACTCTGCTTCCAAGCCCTTGATCAGCTTGACTGCTGATTCGACTTCTTTTTTCGTATCGAAAGTCTGCGACCAAATCGGGATCTGATGCCCCCACCAAAGTTGGCGACCGACTGGCCAATCCCGTTTTTCGCTTAGCCAATCGACATAGCCCTTTGCGTATCGCGATGGAAATATTTTGACGCGACCATCTTCGACTGCGTCGATAGCTGATTGCGCTAGAGAGTCCATACGAACGAACCATTGGTCGGCCAAGAAAGGTTCAATCGCTGTTTTGCTGCGGTCGGAATGCGCAAGATCAATCTCGCGATCCTCGACCAGCTCTAATAGCTCGAGACTCTCGAGATCGGCGACAACTTTCGTTCGAGCCGCTTGAGTTGAGAAACCTGCATACGCACCGGCGGCATCGTTCAACTTGCCATCAGGCAAAAGAATATTGATCATCGGAAGGTTTTGCCGCAGACCAACTTCATAGTCGTTTGCATCGTGTGCAGGCGTGATCTTCACGCAGCCGGAACCTAACTCCGGTTTTGCCCAAACGTCGGCGACCAATGGAATTGTTCGGCCTGTTAGTGGCAGTTCAAGCTCTCGTCCTGCCGCAGCCATCTTGGCCAAGACTTCCAATTGCGGCAACAGCGTTGTTCGACGATCCTGAATCTGCTCGATCTGCTTTTCAATCGCAGGAGCTTCTTTCTCCGCTGCCGCCGCCAATTTTTCCCGCAGCTGAGCCTCAACACGGTCCAACTCGCCCGCAGGATCAGGATGCACTGCGACAGCCGTATCGCCGAGCAATGTTTCTGGACGTGTCGTGGCGATCGTGACAAACTCAGGTTCACCTGCTTGTGGTTTTACAACAGGATAGCGAATATGCCAGAAATGCCCTTTAACGGTTTCATGAAAAACCTCATCGTCGCTAACCGCAGTTTGCAAGTAAGTGTCCCAGTTTACGAGCCGCTTGCCACGGTAGATCAAGTTCTGCCGGAACAGATCAAAGAATGTCGCTTGGACAGCTCGAGCACAAGTCGCATCAAGCGTAAATCGGGTCCGCCGCCAATCGCATGAAGAACCGATACGTTGCAACTGTCCTAAAATTCGACGCTCGTATTGATCCTTCCAATCCCAGATCCGCTTGACCAAGGCCTCGCGTCCAAGCTCGTGCCGTGAAAGATTCTCTTGCTCTTTTAGTCGCCTTTCGACAACCGCTTGAGTCGCGATACCCGCATGATCGGTCCCAGGCATCCATAGCGCCTCGAATCCCATCATGCGATGCATCCGAACCTGAATGTCCTGCAAGGTATTGTTCAAAGCATGCCCCAAATGCAACGCGCCGGTCACATTAGGAGGCGGAATCACGATCGTGAATGGCTTCTTGTCCTTATTCACTTCTGCATTGAAACAGCCCGCGTCCTTCCAGGTGTTATATATGCGATCGCATTCGGTAGCAAAATCAAAACGATTCGGAATTTCTTCAGCAGCCATACCTATAATTTCCCATGATCCTTATGCAACTTGTATTCAACAGCATCAACCAGAGCCAGCCAGCTAGCTTCAATTATGTTTTCGCTTACACCGATCGTTCGCCACGTGCCGCTCGCATCCGTCGACTCGATATTGACTCGGATCCTAGCCGCGGTACCAGCATCGCTATTCACAACACGAACTTTGTAGTCCAGCAAACTCATCGATTCCAGGCTCGGATAGAATCCGCTTAACGCCTTCCGCAGTGCAGCATCCAGAGCATTGACCGGCCCAGCGCCCATCGCAGCCTCAAAACGACTCTCGCCGTTGACGGTCACTTGCAAGATCGCTTCCGCGTAAGACCCATGCGCTGAAACATTCGCGTCTCCTGCGTCGATCCGATATTTGATCACTTCAAAGTGCGGCGTGAACTGCTTCGAACAACGTTGCACCAACAATTCAAACGAAGCCTCCGCCGCTTCATATTGGTAACCAGCGTTTTCCTGTTGAACTACCGCCTTCAAAATCTCTTCTTGCAGTGCGCGATCCTGGCTGATGTTCTGTTTTGTCAACGCCACGATATTCGAACGGCCCGAAAGCTCACTCACCAAGATGCGGCGTTCGTTACCAATCAACTCCGGATTCATATGTTCATAGGTCGACGCCGCTTTGTTGATCGCGTGCACATGCATTCCACCCTTGTGCGCAAAAGCACTCTGCCCAACAAAAGGTTGTCCATTTCGCAACTGCAGGTTCGCTGTTTCGTAAACGTATCGAGAAAGCTCAGTAAGGTGCTGAAACGAATCGCGGCACGCTAACTGATAGCCCTTTTTCTTGAACGCAAGGTTTGACATTACGGCGATCAAATCAGCATTGCCGCAGCGTTCGCCAATCCCGTTGATCGTACCTTGAACTTGGTCGCAACCTGCATCGATGGCAGCGAGCGAATTCGCCGTCGCCAAGTCACCATCGTTATGGCAGTGAATACCGAGTTGAGCCTGAGTACCGCCAAGCTTCTCGCGTGCGGCTTGCACAATTTCAGCAACTTCTTCTGGCAAGGTTCCACCATTGGTATCGCACAGCACAACCCACTTTGCACCTGAGCTGGCCGCATTGAAGATTGTCTCGAGAGCATATGCGGGATTCGCTTTATAGCCGTCAAAAAAGTGCTCGGCATCGTAAACAACTTCCGCATGATTGGCTAGAAAACCAACGCTTTCGGCGATCATGGCGATGTTCTCGTCCAGCGAAACATTTAGCACGTCGGTGGCATGGAAGTCCCACGATTTGCCAACTACTGTGATGACTTGCGATTTTGCGGCGACAAGTGCCTTCATGCCGGGATCATCAGCCGCCTTCACACCTCGGCGACGCGTCATCCCAAAGGCTGCCACCTTGGAGCGCCCTAAATCCATCTTCTGAATTCGCTCAAAGAACTGCAAATCTTTCTCATTGGACATCGGGTAGCCCCCTTCGATGATGTCCACGCCAAACTCGGCAAGCCGCTGGGCGATATTGAGTTTGTCTTGCAGCGACAACGAAACGCCTTCGCCCTGCGTGCCGTCCCTAAGGGTGGTGTCGTAAATTAGAATGGATCGCATTGTTGGCTGATTTGCTAGTTGAGTGGGCGTTTTGGCGGCCGATGGATCGGTCGCAGACGGTGCTTGAACAGGTGCCATTTTTGGTCTCCAACAATCTAACAAAAAACCCTCGCTGGTCGGATGCCCGGCCGGCGAGGGTCACAAATTTTATTCAGACGAATACGAAACAGTTCACCCAATCGCAGCCGGACTAAGGTCCGTGCGAATAATCACGACGTTGATGACTAGAGTTGTTACTGATTTCATAATTTCGTTTTGATATGCCTGATCTCAGTTGCCTGACAACAAGCTTACCCAAAGTCCAACTGTCTTACAGAAAGCTTTGCCCGATGCTAAGCGGCAGTTACGATTTTGTCAATCTGAAAACTTCGGCACGGCCACGGGCCTCGCTCTAGTATTTCAAGACGCTAAACACCGAGTAATCCTTTAGCCGGTCGCGGCCTTTAAGCGCTTCAAGCTCAATTGCAAACGCACAACCGACGACTTCACAGTCGCTATTGGCTAGCAAGCGGCAGCAAGCTTCCACCGTTCCGCCTGTAGCAAGCAGATCGTCGACGATCAGCACTCGCTGGCCTGCCGAAATCGCGTCTTTATGCATCTCCAACGTGTCTTGACCATATTCCAAGTCGTAAGAAAACGAGTGCTTATGGTGCGGTAGCTTGCCTGGTTTTCGAACTGGGACAAAGCCCGTTCCTAACTCAACCGCCAGTGGCGAAGCGAAAATAAAACCACGCGCTTCTGCCGCAATGATCACGTCGATCTCAAGGTCCCGATACGGCTCCGCAAGCTTGCGGATCGTTTCTCGAAACGCTTCTGGATGCAACAACAGCGGTGTTACATCGCGGAAAAGGATACCGGGTTTTGGAAAATCAGGGATATCTCGCACATAATTGTACAGATCGACAGTCGTTTGGCTCATTTCGTTTTCGTCTGCAATGCCTTTTTCAGGGTCCAACCAGATTTAAGACGGCCACGCAGCGATTGTGGAGTAATGCCAAGCTCGCGAGCCCAATCCGTTATGCACTTGGTCTCGCCGTTAAATTTGATCATGTTTCGCTTGCCACGGTTCAGCTGCGCTTTGTCACGCGGCACCCAGTGTACATTATTTGGCTTCCAACCGTCTGCAGGCTTGATGCGAACCAAGCAATAATCTTCACCTGGCTTGTCACCGACGTCAGCATAGAAAGTCGCGAATTTATCCCAACGTTTGCAGACCTTGCTGTTCCGCTTGACCCGTTCCCAAGTTCGATATTCCGGACTTCGCCACATCGAGTGCACGGTTGAACGCTGGACGTGATGAGCCCGACAACAATGGATACATTGCGTCGACGTGCCACTTCGAAGGTTGGTTCGGTAGTACTGGCTCATGTCGCCGCAATCGCACTTGCAGACCCACATCGGCGATGAACCACGGTAACCGGCAAAGCCAACGACCGTTAGACGCCCAAATCGCTCACCCGCCAAATCGATTCGGATGCTCGAAGGAAGCTTTTGAACAACCGGGACATCACGGTTGTTTTCATTCGCTGCCGAGTTCCGCGCTTCGTTTTCAGCGGCTCCTGCAGGCGACTTTGTACTGGCCGATTTCGCATCAAGCTGTTCGGATCCCGCACGTTTTCCAATGTTGTTGTTCTTCTTGAGCATGTTCGTCCGTCGTGGTACGTATCGAGACAGATTGAGCCGGCATAATCTCACATCAAGCACGACCTATGCCTGAAGGTCAGAATGGTTGCCGAACGCATTCGCGCGAGCACACGCATACGTACAAGGAGAAGCGTGATTTCTTACTACACCGCTTCAAAAGTCTAAGAATAATATAGAATTTCCTGCAAAACCGGCTTGTTACCGGAACGATACAGGAACGATGGCGGCTATCCGACTGCGGGTATCCTCATAGCCAGCAAAAACGAACTGAAGGGACCGGCTCTTCTGCGACAAACCGCAAGCTCGCTAGCGAATTGCTCGAGGGATACATCCATAAAAAAACGCCACGACCAAAACTGGCGCGGCGTTAAAAAGTTCATCTGACAAACGGTAAACCGAGCGGTTATTCGATTTTGCCTTAGAGGACCTGATCGATAGTCTTACCTGGGACCGGTACGAAGTAGTTCCCGTTCGCATCAGGCTTCAACGGAGCTTCATCTGTAAACGCATTCAAGCTGTCAAAATCAGCGAGGGCTAGCTTACTGCTAAAGCAGTCGTCCCAAGTGAGCATCTTGCCTGAGTATGTTGCCATACGCCCCATAATCGCAGTCATGGTGCTCATCGCGCCGTATTCTGCCTCGTTCGGTATTTCGCCATTTCGGATCGATTTGAACAGATCTACGTGTTCATTTTCCCATCCATTTTCGCCGGCTGGTGCTTTCCAAACGACCTTGCCGCTGGTGTCATAAATCTTGCCACCTGAAATGTCAGCCCAGCCCTTCGTACCATGCGCATACTCGCTCACAGCGCCCCAGGTGCCTGGAATATGCCGACACTGCGACAGCATTTTTGTTCCGTTAGGATAGGTGAACTCAACGGTGTGGTGATCATAGATCTGCCCACTGTCTTCACCGGTGCGAACTTGACGGCCACCTGATCCCTGAGCCTCGGATGGATGCGAGTTCATCAGCCAGTTGATTACGTCCAAATTGTGAATGTGCTGCTCTACGATATGATCGCCGCACAACCAATTGAAGTAATACCAGTTGTTCATTTGGTATTCGAGTTCGGTCTGACCCGCTTCCCGGTTTCGTGTCCAGACGCCATCAGCATTCCAGTAAACGCGCGCTAGGATGATGTCTCCGATAGCTCCCTCTTGCAGCTTGGCAATGGTCGCGCGATAGTCGCTCTGGTGATGCCTTTGAAGCCCAACGGCAACAGCCAGCCCTTTCTCCTGCGCAATCTTGTTAGCTTCCAGAACACGCCTTACGCCCGGCGCATCGGTGGCAACAGGCTTCTCCATAAATACGTGCTTGCCAGCTTTGACAGCGGTTTCGAAGTGCAGGGGGCGGAAGCCCGGAGGAGTAGCCAAGATGACCATGTCGCAATCCGAATCGATCACTCGCTTGTATGCATCGACGCCCACAAACTCGCGGTCGCCGAGATCCATTCGTTCGCTGTATCGGCTGTTGATAGCGCGGCGGGCGGAGTTCAATCGGTTCTCGAAAGCATCGCCCATCGCAGTCAGCTTCAAGTTCTCGTCCGCCGCAAGAGCTTGCGTGGCCGCTCCGGAGCCGCGGCCGCCGCAGCCAATCAGGCCGATACGGATTGTGTCGTCACCTGCCGCATGTGCCGAACGAGAGATCGGCAGGACGCCGGCGGCAATCGATCCGCCAGCTAGAATTGCAGAAGAATTTTTCAAAAAATTACGGCGAGAATTGTTCTCGTTGTCCTGGGGGGCAGGACGCTCACCGCTCAAAGAATTGTGGCCCATAGGGTTCTACCTTCATCGTAGTGTGGTCGCATACACCGCTGTAGCCTGACAGCGATCTGTTAAAGCCCACTGTAGCAAGACTAACTTTAGATGCAATCGGTACGCATTTTCAGCCCAGGTGGTGCAATCGTTCTGCGAAACTTTTCCGGCCGAAAAGTTCGCCTCAACAACCTTCGATTAAAAACAACGGGGGTTGTCAAAAAGGCAACACGCGCCTAGAGTGATGAGAAGGCTTCCACGGCTCATCAAGTGCTATAGATGCCCATTGATAGCTAGCTATTCCGACCGCAGTTTCCCAGAACTTGCACAGTTCGTACAGTGGAAAAAACCACCCATGATCGACAACTTCGAAAATGCAAACGAGACAACGGTCGTTGACTCGGCTATTCGACCAGTTGATCAGTTGGTTTTGGACCTGCTTCGCAAAGAGCCTGGTTTAAAGATCCACGACCTGACTTCCCGCCTGGAGGTCACAGCCACAGCAGTCCGACAAAGACTGGATCGGCTGGAGTCGATGGAATTGATCCAACGGACAAAAGTTTTGACTCAGCGTGGTCGCCCGCTTTTCCAGTATTCGCTGACTCCCCTGGGCTGGCGTCATGCCGGTGTCAATTATATGGAGCTCGCGGTGGCGATGTGGGAAGTGATCCAGTCGCTGCCAAATACAGATTCGCGGCGTGAGTTGGTTAATGCGATTTCGCGCCGCATGGGTCAGTCGTACGCAATGCTATTGCCGGCAGGCACGTTCGCTGAACGGATTTCGGCCATGGCTAGAGTGCTAAATGATCGCAAAATTCCTTCGCGCGTTGCGGGAGACGAGTTTTTGCCGGTCTTGGAAGTACAAGCTTGTCCGTTCCCCGATTTGATGGAAGAAGACGAGAAACGGTCGATCTGCGAGTTAGAGCAGCAGATGCTCAGCGAAGCGATCGGCCAACCGCTCGAACTATCGTGCTGTCGATTGGACGGAAGTCATTCCTGTCAGTTTCGTTCAGCGGAATCTCCCGCCTAGAACAGACTGATGGGAGTCACCGCGTTCCGACACCTAACAAAGCGATTTACAGAAACACATTTTAGTTACCTTATTTGCATATTTAGAAAACGTTCATGTCACACACGCTCAAGATTTTTAATTTACACGTTTCTGTAGCTGACAAGCCGATTCTCCGCGGCGTCAACCTCGAAATGAAGTACGGCGAGACGCATGCGTTGATGGGTCCGAACGGTTCTGGCAAGAGCACTCTTGGACTGGCGATCATGGGACATCCAGGCTACGAAGTCACCGACGGTGAAATTTTGTTAGATGGGCAAAACATCAACGAGATGGAAGCCGACGAGCGAGCACGTCTTGGTTTGTTCATGGCCTTTCAGCGTCCTGTGGCGATACCGGGTGTTAAGATGGCTGACTTCTTGCGTCACGCTGCGACCAATGTGCGTCGCCCAGATCGCAAGGAAGGCGAAGAGCTAATTCCGATGCGTGAGTTCCGTAAAGAGCTGCGTGGGAAGATGGAACAACTGAAGATGGATAGCGAGTTCGCTCGTCGCTACGTCAACGACGGTTTTTCGGGCGGCGAAATGAAGCGAGCGGAAATATTGACGATGGCTATGCTCTCACCGAAGTTCGCGATTCTTGACGAAACCGACTCAGGCCTTGACGCAGACGCCGTCCGCTTGGCTTCGACATCGATTGCAGAGATTGGACGCGAGAAGATGGGACTGTTGATCATTACCCACCACGACAAACTGTTGGAACATAACAAGCCTGATTTTACGCACGTAATGCTTGGCGGTCGCATCGTTGAAACGGGCGGCGCAGACCTTGCACGCGAGCTACATGATTCTGGATACGATCGTATCCGTAAAGCTTACCCTGATGCCGACGCGGCGAACCGAGAGATGCTCACGAGCGAAGAAGCAGTGGTTGCTTAATCCCGAGTGCGACGCAAGCCACACACGCTCCTGGCCTGATCGCCGCGGAGCACCAAATACGATTCACGACATTAGTCGTCTTACTAGAAAAAGAACAGAACAATGGCAACCGACACAGCATCCAACGACGCCGTAGGCGAAATCAACAAGTACGATTTTCGCACGGAAAGCACCGCCTTCTTCAAGGCCCGAAAGGGCATCGATGCAGAGATTGTGAACCAAATCTCGGACATGAAGAACGAGCCCGATTGGATGCGCCAATTCCGGCTTAAGTCTCTGAAAATGTTTGAAGCTCGCCCAACACCGACTTGGGGTGGAGACATCGCGCTCGATTTCCAAGACATCTACTACTACCTCAAGCCAACCGACAAGCAAGGCAACACTTGGGACGAAGTGCCTCAGGAAATCAAGGATACCTTTGACAAGCTAGGCATCCCTGAAGCCGAGAAGAAGTATCTTGCTGGTGTAAAAGCACAATTCGAAAGCGAAGTCGTCTATGGATCGCTGAAGTCCGAACTCGCCGACCAAGGTGTTATCTTCACCGATACCGACACGGCGGTGCGCGAGCACTCAGATCTGGTGCGCGAATATTTCGGCACAATCATCCCGCCTGGTGATAACAAATTCGCAGCACTTAATTCTGCGGTCTGGTCCGGTGGTTCATTTATCTATGTACCGCCAGGGGTAAAGATCGAGTTTCCGCTGCAAGCCTACTTCCGCATCAACGCGGAAAACATGGGGCAGTTTGAACGTACGCTGATCATCGTCGACGAAGGCGCTAGCATCCATTACGTTGAAGGCTGTACCGCCCCGATGTACACTTCCGAATCTTTGCACTCGGCGGTTGTTGAAGTCATTTGTAAGGCTGGTAGCCGTTGCCGTTATACGACCATCCAGAACTGGGCGAATAACATTTACAACTTGGTGACCAAGAGAGCCTATGCTTACCGCGATGCGACCATGGAATGGGTCGACGGTAACTTGGGCAGCAAGCTGACGATGAAGTATCCTGCTGTTCATATGATGGAGCCAGGCGCGCGTGGTGAGATCCTTTCGATTGCGTTCGCTTCTCGCGGTCAGCATCAGGATGCCGGAGCAAAGCTTGTCCACTCTGCACCCCATACAACCGGTCAGATTATCAGCAAATCGATTTCCAAAAACGGTGGCCGCAGTAGTTATCGTGGACTGGTTCGCGTCGATGCGAATGCTGAAAAGAGTCGTTGCAATGTCGTCTGTGATGCGTTGATTCTGGACCCCAAGTCTCAGAGCGACACGTTTCCTTACATCGAAATTATGAACCAAGATGTTTCTGTGGGACACGAAGCAAGCGTTTCTCGTATTGGTGAAGAACAATTGTTCTATCTAATGAGTCGCGGGCTGACGGAAGCAGAAGCGAGCACAATGGTAGTGAACGGATTCATTGAGCCCTTGGTCAAAGAACTGCCAATGGAATACGCCGTCGAAATGAATCGCTTGATTCAACTGCAGATGGAAGGTTCCGTGGGTTAGTTTCGACGTTTCGTTTTGGCATCGATTTCGCACTTTAAATATTCACTTACAAGCTCCTATTCCGCCCCCCATCTGCGCGGTGGGCGGCCATTTAAAACAACTATGAGCGTTACGACAGAGAAAATCCGATTCGACCAGACCGGTTTCGACGGCTTCATGGGCCGTCAGAATGAACCAGAATGGTCTAAACAGTTGCGGCGTGAAGCGTTCGAACAGTTTCTGAAGATGAGCTGGCCGGATCGCCGCAGCGAAGATTGGATGCGAAGTGACTTGCGCCCCTTCAAAATCGACAACTACTCACTATCCACTGGTTTGGCAAGCTCTGAAATTGACGCCCCGGTGCGTCTTACCGAGGAAGTTGAACTTGGCGGCCAGTTGTGCAGTGTCGATGGCACCATAACAAAAGAGTGGGTCGATTCGAGTACAACTGGTGCGAAAGCAATTTTCTGCAGCCTGCAAAACGCATTGACCGAGCACACAGAGCTTGTGCGAGAACACTTGTGGACTGTCGCTGATTCGACCGTCGACCGCTTTGCGGCATTGCATGCAGCAACGTGGAGCGGTGGTGCATTCCTTTACGTGCCGCGGAATGGCACACTAGAAAAACCGGTCCACATTCATTCGGCAATGACTGATGGCGGTTACGACAGTGCGCATACCCTGATTGTGATTGACGAAAACGCGGAAGCGACTGTCCTCTACGAGACAGCTAGCCCCAAGGAGACCGATGGCGGCTTCCATTGCGGCGGGCTTGAGATCATCGTCAAACCAGGCGGACGGCTCAGGTTCGTTAATCTCCAGGACTGGGGATTGGCGACTTGGAATTTCGACCAGCAGCACGCAGTCCTTCATCGAAATTCCCACCTGCAATGGACCACCGCTGCGATGGGTTCCAGGTTCTCGCAAGTTGCACAGCAAGTTAAACTCGCTGGCAAAGGTGCGCACAGCCAAGTTAACGGCGTGATGTTTACTCGAGAGCATCAACAGATCACGTACAACACGGTGCAAGAGCATGCAGCACCTGCTTGCACCAGTGACTTTCTTTACAAAGCGGCGTTGCAAGACAAATCGCGCACGGTTTGGCGTGGGATGATTCGCGTCGCACCGGGCGCTGACAAAACCGACGGCTATCAACGCAACGATAACTTGATGCTGAGCAACGAATGTCGTGCCGATTCAATCCCTGGCCTTGAGATTAAGGCGGATGATGTTCGATGCACGCATGGGAGTACTTCAGGACGCGTTGACGAAGAACTGATTTTTTACGCTCAGTCCCGCGGATTCACCCGACAAGAAGCGATTCGTCTAATTGTAACGGGCTTTTTCCAACAGATTTTCGACCGGATCACCATCGAGAGCGTTAGCAAAGCGTTGGGTGAAGCCATCGCTCGACAAGTCCGACAATACCAATAGAAAGTAAAACCGATGGGCGACGACGTAAATAGCACGACGAATGAAAATGATCAAGCAGCTTATGTTTCCTTGGACGGAGACAACCCTGTTCCCGCTGCGAATGACGCCGACAGTGTTGAAACAAACGGGCTCGGCGCAGGCGAACTTCCTGAGCGCAATTCGCCGTTATGCGAAGATCGAATCCGGGATGAACTTAAAAAAGTCATCGACCCGGAACTCTTCGTGAACATCGTGGATCTTGGACTAGTCTATGTTGTTGATCTAGTTCCAAACGACGAAGGCAAGATGGACGTCAACGTCGAAATGACGCTTACAAGTCCAATGTGCCCAGCCGGACCGCAACTTGTCAACCAATCCCAGGTCACCATCGAGGCTCTTGATGGAGTAGGGAGTGTGAGCATTCGAATCGTGATGGATCCGCCTTGGACTCCGGATAGAATGACGGAAGACGCCCGCGATCAGCTAGGTATATTTTAACTAAAGTTCTCCTTGGCACCAATGCGTTAGGGGATGACGACTAGCCACTTAAGCAACAGCGATGGACTGCCACAGCAGATCTAGATGAACACGACGATGAACGACGAAGACATTTATCAAGAACATGTGATGGATCACTATGAAGATCCCTACCATCGCGGTGACTTGAATTCGAAGACTCATACCGGTTCGGGAAAGAACCCATTGTGCGGCGACGTTGTCTCAGTCAACCTCGAAATAGACGATGAGGGACGCGTTAAGCAAGCGTACTTTGATGGACAAGGATGCTGCATCTCGCAAGCTAGCGCGTCGATGTTGATGGAAGCGATCGAAGGCAAGACAGTCGAAGAGATCAAAGAGATGGGCGCAACGGAAATGCTCGAACTTTTCGGTCCTAAGCTCACGCCGAATCGGCAAAAATGCTGCTTGCTACCTTGGCGAGTCGTGCAAACTGCGATTTATTCGCCAGTGGCGGGCTAAATCTTTCGGCTTTTGACTGGTTGCGACCCAACACACTAATGAACCTCAGCCCTGGGCCGATAGCCAAATCTATGTTTGATGTTGAACGCACGCGTGCAGATTTCGCATATCTGCAAGTCGAACATCCGAGCGGACTGCCGATCGCCTATTTGGATAGCGGAGCGAGCACGCAGCACCCGGCTCAGGTGCTCGAAGCGATGCAGGATTGCTACGAGAACGCTTATTCGAACGTACATCGAGGCATCCACTTTTTATCGGAAGCCGCCACGGATCGCTACGAAACTTCGCGTGCGACAATCGCTCGTTTTATCAACTCTTCCAGCGACCAGCAAGTAATCTTAACACCCGGCTGCACCGCAGGGATTAATGCTGTTGCGCAAGGTTGGGGACGAAAGTTTGTCAAAGCAAACGACTTCATTTGTGTTACGCAGATGGAGCATCATGCGAACATTGTGCCTTGGTTTCAATTACGTCAGGCGACGGGCTGCCAGGTCAAATTCGCCCCGATCACGGTCGATGGGCAGATCGACATGCCAGCTCTGGAGGCTTTGCTGAGCCAAAAGCCGAAGCTTCTTGCGATCACGGCCGTGAGCAATGTGTTGGGCACCATTAATCCGATCCAAGCGATCGTTAAGGCCGCTCACAGTTTTGGCGTCCGAGTATTGGTCGACGCTGCACAAGCGGCCCCGCACATGCCAATCGATGTTCAGCAATGGGATTGCGATTTCTTGGTATTTTCTGGTCACAAAATGCTTGGACCTTCGGGAATTGGCGTCCTGTATGGCAAACTTGAAATGCTGGAAGCGATGGATCCGTTCATGGGTGGCGGAGGAATGATCGACATTGTCTCCGAGCAAGGTTTCACGGCGGGCGAGTTGCCTGCCAAGCTGGAAGCGGGCACTCCGCCGATTGTGGAAGCCGTCGGACTTGCCGCCGCCGTCAAATACCTACAAACAGTCGGCCTTGAGACTATTTCCCAGCATGAGCATTCATTGACTCAAGCGGCGTACGACAAGCTTTCTGCCATTGATGGCGTCCATATACTTGGTCCCAGCATCGAACGCCGTAGCGGTATCATCAGTTTTACGGTCCATGGAATTCACGCTCACGACGTCGCGCAGGTTCTCGACCAACACGGTGTTGCTGTACGACCGGGACATCATTGCACGATGCCACTGCACGACCATTTGGGCATCTCGGCTAGCAGTCGCGCCTCTTTCTATCTGTACAATACGCTTGAAGAAGTCGACCGACTCGAGGCCGCAGTCTTGGCCGCCAAGTCACGACTGACCAGCCGAGCTCGTCGCAGAGTCTAGCGGATTCCCTGGAGACGAACCTCTCCGCGAATCGATGCAGCGTCTCCTAAAGAGGCTGCTACGTCTTAGGATTCGCATCTGACGCCGAATACCTCTGGCGATTGTTGGAGCTTTCTCGAATTTTACAAGTAACAATTCCTGCGCGGTGACGCTTTGCAAGTGTCAACCTTTGTCATTAACGCAAGGAATCAAGCCATGTACCGCAAGCTTTTCAATAAATCTCGCACTAACAAACGAGCTCAAAATACAACCCTCGCGGTCGAATGCCTGGAAAATCGCAGGCTGATGGCTGCCGATATCTCTCTTGCCGCCAACGGCTTGCTCAGTATCAAGACCGGAACCGCGGCCGACAATGTCCGAATCTATTCGGCCGAAGGCAAGACTCAAGTATCGATTCAAATGGGCAACGCAGGCCTAGAAAAATACTCATTCACCAAAGTTTACCAGCTAGACATTCGAACGTACGCCGGAAACGATACTATCTCGAATGAAACGCGAATTCCGTCGATCGTCTTAAGCGGAAACGGCAATGACTCTGTTTATGGTGGATCCGGGGCCGACACAATATATGGTGGGAACGGAAACGATTACCTTTATGGCAGTCGTGGTAATGACACAATTTATGGAGATGCCGGTAAAGATCGAATCTTAGGCGGCGGGGGCGAAGACTTGTTAGTCGGAGATAATGTGGCTCTGGCGACGAGCGATGCGGCCATCGCAGCAATGAAGACTGGAGTGTACAACGACTTTATTGATGGTGGAGCGGACGACGATTGGATCGTTGGACTTCTAGGTGACGACCGGCTTGTCGGAGGTGGCGGCGACGACATTGTTTATGGAAACATGGGCAATGACGAAATCCATGGTGACGGGATCGACGGACTCAACTATGTTCGCCGCGACGCTCAATACTCAGGAAATGATTCCTTATACGCCGGCGATGGAAATGATCAAATCTACGGCGGTTACGGAAAAGATCAGATCATGGGCGAAAACGGAGATGATGTTATCGTCGGAGGTGAGGGCGACGATTTCTTGATGGGTGATGCGGGTAACGATCACATGTATGGCGCGGGCGGGAATGATCACCTCTGGGGAGGTGATGGCAACGCGGACTGGCTGTACGGTGAGGAAGGAGATGACTGGCTTGATGCTGGAAGTGGAGCGGAAGGACTAAACACAAGCATCGGTGGAAACGGGAATGATTTTAATGCGTATATCACCAAAGTTGGTGGCACCTCGGCCATAGACATCGCCCAGGGCGGATCGAAAAATTGTTTCATTCTGGCATCGATAGCTGCTGTGAATAACACAGGAGTTGACCTGTCGAGCAGGATTACCTATCGAGGCAACGGTTATTACGATGTAGCACTCTTTCAACAGGTCGGCAGTAGCATAGTAACAGTTCAAGTGCCAGTTCAGTTTGACGGCACATTACGCTCGACTGATCCAGTTGCACACTTTCGCGGACAGGAAGGCGAGAGTTGGGCTATCATTATGAACCGAGCGATCGCAAGCCATCTTGGTGTAGACCTCAACAAAACAAATGGTGGCGATGCAGGACCTGTACTCTTTGCACTCACCGGCAGAAATGTAGCTGGCACTTTTGCATGGTTTACAGGAGACATTGCGGCACCACTGACAACGAACTCTCGGGATTTGCTCATCGCAAACTTCCAAGCCGGACGCGCTATCATCGCTGGCACAAGAAATACTCAGGAGCAGATGACTGGCAACATGTTCGCGGCGGATCACGTTTACACAGTGCTCAACGTCATACCAACTTATATTTTCAATCCATTCGGGCCTCCAACCTTAATAAACTGTGACATCATATTGTACAACCCTTGGGGAATCGACGTGAATGCTGATAGCTTAGCTGCCGGCACAGCCACAGCATCAGGTGCGAACGACGGCGTGATTGCGGTGAATTGGGAGATGTTTCGATTGAATTTTGACGAGATCCGTTTTGCCTAAGGCGGTTCCATCAAGAATGGTGCTTGGCGAAAGTACGTAGTTCGATCAGAATGCGGCGATTAACGCTACGGGACTCGCCAGTAGAAGCTAACTTGAATGAAGCGATTCGAACATATACGTCACAAACCGCCCGTTGAATTGATTCGGCCGCGAGGCATGACGATCGTGCTTTCCCCGATGCGCAGCGGCGTGAACCTGAGTCGCATCGTACGGCTTGCTGGCTGCGTCAATATCTCAACGATCTACAAGATCGGGCCCGGTAAAGTAGATCGAACGATCGCTCGCGACGCCGCTGACACAGTGACCGTAACCGAGCGACAGTCGTTGGTGCCCCTGCTGAAGAAACTGCGTGAAGAAAAAATTCATTTAGTTGGCTTGGAGCAAACGACGAATTCCCAATGCTTGTACGAATACCAGTTTCCTCACACCGTTGGTCTGGTCGTCGGCAGCGAGCGTGAAGGGCTTGATCAGGCGACTCTAGACCTACTTGACGATGTTATTGAAATTCCCGTTTATGGCCAGCCGGCTAGCTACAATGTTGCAACGGCGACTACGATGGCGGTTTATGAATACTGCCGCCAGTTTCCCAAAGGCTAAGGGCAATGTTATTACGTCAATCACGGTCGCCTGCAGACTATGCGGCTGCACTTGATACAGCCGTTTGGATCGTCCAGCTGCGCTGGTTTGCCGTAATAGGTCAGTGCGTTGCAATTGCGTTTGCGGCTGGATTTCTGATGATCAGCTTACCGTTGATGAAACTTGCAATCGCAGTGCTCGTCACTGTCGTTTCCAATCTCGGACTGATGGCTTACCTGTACTTCCAACGGCAAAGCACGCAGCGTCGACCGGGCGCCGAGCGACCAGTGATCCGAACGGAATTTTCTAACTCCGGCCAAATCGTTGGTGATTCTGATCGTTCAGCAATGAAGAAAGTAGGTGCCCTAGAAAATCTCTTAGGCAGTTCTTTGCTACTGGACGTGCTAACTTTGACAGCGTTGTTGTATTACAGCGGTGGCATTTCCAATCCCTTTTCGTGTTTCTATTTCGCCAACATCGCAGTGTGCGGGCTGATCCTAGCGCCGCGTTGGACTTGGGCTGTTTCAGGACTCAGCGTCGTTGGAGTCACGATGCTGTTGATCGACTCGAACCCGCTTTCGCTTGATAACCTAGAAATCGAAAAGGATCTGCCCTTTTTATCGATTCGCAAACAAGGAAGCTTCGTTGCACTCGCGACCTGTTGTATCGTTGTCGCTTATTTCATTAATGTTCTGATGACTGAATTGCGGAATCGCGAGGAACGTCTGGCAAGAGCGGAAGCGGATAGGACGCGGTCGCAGCGACTAGAAGCGATGGCAACGTTGGCCGCTGGGGCAGGACATGAACTCGCATCACCGCTATCGACAATCGCCGTGGTCGCAAAAGAGCTATCGCGAAAGCTAGACAAGCCGGATGTCCCAAAAGGAATCACGCGCGACGTCGAACTTATTCGATCTGAACTTGACCGGTGCAGGGAAGTCTTGCATCGCATGAAGAGCGGCGCTGGCGAAGCATCGGCCGAAGGGTTTCACGAAGTTACCGCAACCGAACTCGTTAACGCGATCATCCATCCAATGCGGGAACCGAAACGCATTAGAATCATCATGCCCGAATGGGGCAAAGACCAATCTGCGAAACTACCGCTTCAAGCACTGTCGCAAGCCATTCGCAACTTACTTCAGAACGCACTGGATGCGTCACCTCCAGAGGCGAATGTCGACATGATTTTTAATTTTAAAAACGACACTTGGCAAGTCCGTGTTTCGGATCAAGGTACCGGTATGGACTCCGAAACAGTCGAACGAATCGGTCAGCCATTCTTTACAACCAAGAGTGTCGGACAAGGAATGGGGTTAGGAGTATTCCTCACGCGTAATGTTGTGCAAGGTTTAGGAGGTCGCTTGAACATAGAAAGCCAACAAGACGTTGGAACAATAATAACCGTCGAAATACCCGTCACCTAACCTGCTACCGCTAACGTTACCACTGGTTTCGCTGATAAAGCGCTCAGTAGTTCGGTCGCCAGCCGCCATTGACGGAGATGATCTGCCCATTAACAAATTCGCTAGCCGAATCAGCTAACCACAAGGCAGCACTCGCTATATCTTGCGGTGTCCCCCAACGTCGCAGTGACGATTCCCCTATTGCGCGATCCTTCCATTCATCTGAAGCTGAGTTGCCCCAGGCGGTTTGAATCCACCCGGGAGCAATAGCATTGACGCGGACCTCGGGACCAACGCTCATCGCGAGTGAGCGCGTAAACGCAGCGACGGCGGCTTTGACAGCGGCAAAGTACTGACCACTATCTCCTGCCATTCCATGTTCCGCCTGGTCCCATGAGAGATTGATGATACAAGGCTTGGCTGGCTCGGGAGCTAACATTGGTACTGACTTCATCGCTTCCGCAACACTGCGGCCGAGAAGCATCGTGGCGCGTACGTCGGTGCGCCAAAGCAGGTCGAGCTTGTCAGCAAAGTTCAGCGACTGGTTCTCGCCGGTCAGCACGTCTGCGCCAGCCGCGTTGATCCAAACGTCGATTTTTTGCTTCCACTTGCGAACGCTTGACAAAAGCTTTTCAAGCCCGCGATCTTCGGACAAATCCGCAAGTACACCGCAACAGCACTCGGACGACAAATCTTGCGATGAGCTTCCGTGATGCAACTCGCGAGCCTCTTGAACCAACTGTTTTGTCTTCAACAAGCCGGCTTCGTTGCGACGGCCATGCACGAATACGTTGTCACCTTGCCCGGCGAAAGCGACCGCAATTGCTTGACCGATACCCGAACTAGAGCCAGTGACGACGACCGTGCGATTCATACTTGGCACGAGTCCTATTTTTTATAACTACCGAGCATACGTTGTTCGATGTCAAGAATCTTTTGCAACCTTCGAGCATGGCGTTCTTGAGGAGCGTAACGTGCATTGACGAATGCTTTCACGATTTCAAAGGCAACTTCCGGTCCGATGACTCTCGCGCCGATGCACAAGACGTTCATGTCGTCATGTTCGACACCTTGTCGTGCGCTGTAGGTATCGTGGCACAAAGATGCTCGGATGCCTGGGAACTTGTTCGCTGCGACGCTGACGCCTACTCCGGATCCGCAGATCAAGATCCCACGTTCGACCTCTTGGGCAAGAATTTTTGTGGCGACCGCTTCGGCAAAGTCAGGGAAGTCGCTCGGTTTCTCGTCAAACGTCCCACAATCCTGGAACGGAATAGACAGTTTCTCCAATAAAGCGGCTACCTCTTTCTTTAATTCAAAACCGGCGTGATCTCCACCGATGGCGTAGCGAAGTGTGTCAGTGGAATGCGGTTTGTTCATGCAAGTTTGCCAGGAAGAGGTTAGCTGGAGGCTGAAGTCGAAAAGCTAGAAAAAGGCCGGAACGCGAGCACAAAATCTAGAGCTTTTCCGTCATCTTGGCAAGAATCCTTCCCCGCTTCAAACTCGTTTCACCAAACAAACCTCTTTAAGAGAGTTCACTGAAATCGGTGTGGGCTGATTTCATCGCCAGAAATCCGTTTGAAGCGAAATTACGCCGTTGCTGCAAACGGCATTCATTGCTAAAACACAGAGCTTCGCAATTTTGGACCTTTCGCATCGGCACGTGACCGTCGCAGTCCAATCGCAAACCCCTAACCCCTCGTCGCCTGATTCCATTCTTGTCCGCGTGCTAAGCCCTTGCTGGGCAGGCACTTACAGCCGCCTTTGGCATTTTCAGGCCCGATGCTTTCGCAAGCTCGCTCGTCTGTCTGCTTGTGACGCTGGACTCAGAATCGGTGACCGAGTTCGCTAAGGTTCTTTAATTTTATGGTAAATCGTAATCTAATTCGCTCTCTTGAAGATGACTCCATAGCAGCACTGCTGGAAGAGATGATGGAGGACGTTGATGGCGAAGAACTGCTACTCAATAGCCTCGAAGATGCAAACAAGCAGTTCGACGTCAATCAAATTGTTGAAGGCAAAATTGTTGAAGTTAACGACGAATTTGTAGTCGTCGACGTCGGTTTCAAGAGCGAAGGTTCGATTCATCGTAACGAATGGAGTGAAGACGAAGAGCCGCCGGTAGCTGGCCAAATTGTGAAGGTCTTGATCGAAGAAGTCGAAGACCAACACGGCATGCCGGAAGATCATCGAAATATGATCAGCCTCAGCAAGCGCAAGGCTGAGAAGATCCTGCAATGGGAAAAGATGATGACTCAGGTCCAAGAGGGCCAAGTCGTCACAGGTACCGTTGTCCGCAAAATCAAAGGTGGTTTGCTGGTCGACATTGGCGTCAATGTTTTCTTGCCAGCTAGCCAAGTCGACATTCGCCGTCCGAACGATATCGGTGACTTCATCGGTCGATTCGTACAATGCGAAGTCCTCAAGATCGACGACATTCGCCGTAACATCGTGGTTAGCCGCCGCAGCTTGATCGAACGTCAACGCGAGGAAGATCGCGAACACTTGATGGCCGAACTGGAAGTTGGTCAAGTTCGCAAGGGCGTGGTCAAGAACATCGCCGACTTCGGTGCGTTCGTCGACCTTGGCGGTATCGATGGTCTGTTGCACATCACCGACATGTCTTGGGAACGAATTGGTCACCCGAGCGAAATGGTCAGCATCGATCAAGAAATCGAAGTCAAGATTCTGCAGATCGATCGCGAGAAGCAAAAGATCGCTTTGGGCCTCAAGCAAAAGCTCAAGAATCCTTGGGAAAACATCGAAGCCAAATACCCAGTTGGAACTGTGGTTCAGGGCGAAGTTGTCAACGTAATGAGCTACGGTGCGTTTATCAAACTGGAGCCAGGCATCGAAGGCCTTGTTCACATCAGCGAAATGTCTTGGACTCGCCGCATCAACCATCCAACCGATATGGTGAACATTGGCGACAAGATCGAAGTCAAGATCTTGGGCGTCGACGCTCAAGGCCAACAACTGTCACTGGGCATCAAGCAAACCTTGGCAAATCCTTGGGACAACGTCCTCGAGAAGTATCCAGAAGAAAGCTTGATCAGCGGCAAGGTTCGCAACTTGACGAACTACGGTGCGTTCATCGAGCTTGAAGAAGGCATCGATGGCTTGCTACACGTTTCTGATATGTCGTGGACCCGCAAGGTCAGCCATCCTAGCGAAGTGTTGGAGAAGGGCCAAACGATCCAATGCCGTATCTTGAGTGTCGACCAAAGCCGACGCCGAATCGCGCTTGGATTGAAGCAGTTGGACGATGATCCATGGCATACCTCAATTCCAGCCAAGTACGCTGAAGGTCAAGTTGTAACTGGTAAAGTTACGAAGATCACGAACTTCGGTGTCTTTGTTGGATTGGAAGATGGATTGGAAGGCTTGCTGCACATCAGCGAACTCTCCGATGACAAGATCGAAAACCCAGAAGAGATCGTGAAGGTCGGTGACGAAATCGAAGTCAAAGTACTGCGTGTCGACAGTGAAGAACGCAAGATCGGACTTTCGCGTCGCCGAGTTGACTGGTCTGCCGAGCACGAAGAAGCTGCAGCTAAGGCTGAAGCCGCCAAGAACGAGAAGTCGAACACCACAAGCAGCGGTGGCGAACTCAAGGGCGGTTTGGGCAGCGATGGTCCACTGATCGGGCCAGCATCATCCGAGTGATCGTAACGGTCTGAACTAGACTTACTGAAAGGCCATCGCTTTCCCGCGATGGCCTTTTTTTATTTCCTGCAAAGCGTAAATCTACTTTCGCAGTATTTTTTCCATCGCTTTGCCTTTCGCCAGCTCGTCGATCAACTTGTCGAGGTAGCGAATCTTTTGCATCAGAGGATCTTCTACTTCCTCAACGCGGACACCGCAGACGACTCCCTTGATCAACGAACAATTTGGATTGATGACGGGAGCTTGAGCAAAGAAGGATTCGAAATCTTTCTCGAGTTCAATCTGCTTATTCAGGGAAGCTTGGTCATAGCCCGTCATCCAACAAATGATCTGATCCACTTCTTCCTTTGTACGCCCTTTTCGTTCCGCTTTCTGTACGTATAGCGGGTAGACCTTTGCAAATTTCATTGCGAATATTCGATGCGCTGACATGCTTACTCCTCCTGCACAGTTGAAGTGAAGACCAAATTACAGTACCGATGGTTTTTGCATCTGATTGTGCCATGTTGACGACTACGACATAATTGCAGAACCTACGTCACGGCAAACCCAAGTAGAGTGTTTGCCCGCCTCTCAAGTAAGCATCGCAGTTCACTGACCATGAAACCTATTGTAATTCTGATGCGTCACGCGAAAAGCTCTTGGGCAGATTCATCGATGACCGATTTTGAACGCCCGCTGAATAACCGAGGACAATCGGCAGCACCGCTGATGGCGAGATTCCTGCGTCAGAAAGCTTGGATCCCTAACCAAATTGTAAGCTCGAGTTCTGTTCGCACGCGTGAGACACTCGACCGGATGCTGCCGGAATGGAACTCAAAGCCGAAAGTGCACTTCGCTGACGAACTTTATCTTGCTCCACCAAATTTGATTCAAGAGGCCGTCTTCACGGCTTGGCAAAATGATGTCGATTCGGTGGACGAAAAACGCACCCCACTGCTGATGCTTGGGCATAACCCCGGCATGGAACTTTTTGCCTCAAGCCTTGCCGGGCAAAGCTTACCGATGCCCACCGCCGCCATCGCAGTTTTTCAATGGAAGAAATCATCGGCCCCCAAGCACGGCAGCGAAATAGCGTGCGAAAATTTCGAACTCCTTCAATTTGTAGTCCCTAAGGAATTGGTGGAATAGCCTCGTCGGCGGTTCCGCATTATTCGCCCAGGGTCGCTCGCGCACTGTTCGAATCCGTTACAATAATGGCGATTTCGGCAATGTTTTTGTTGCCGACGCGGGCACAAACATTCACATACTATGGATCATCGCTATGATCACGCTAAAACATCAAACTTGTTCGAGCAAAGCGACCGGCCTCTGGCTAGTCGCACTTTGCCTTTGGATTTTTACAGTAGACCAGAAAAAGATAAACGCCATGACGATTGATCGCGAAGATTTTGGAACGACGTCGAAGAACGAACCAGTTTCGCTTTACACACTCACGAATAAATCAGGCGCTAGTTTGCAACTCACAGACTACGGCGCGATTATCGTTGCCATCAACGTTCCAGACAAAGATGGCAAGCTGTCCAACGTGAACGCTGGTTTTAAGGACTTCAAATACTACCAACAAGGCCACCCATTTTTTGGAGCAACCGTCGGACGTTTTGCCAATCGAATCGGCAAAGGCAAGTTCACTATCGACGATGAACAATACACCCTCGCAGTCAACAACGGACCGAATCATCTGCACGGCGGCAAAGTAGGCTTCGACAAAAAACTGTGGAAAGCGGAAGAGATCGAACAAGGAAACGCCTCGGGTATCAAGTTCTCACTATTTAGTCCCGATGGCGACGAAGGCTATCCCGGAAACTTGCATGTTTACGCAACGTATCTGTGGGATGACGAAAATCGACTGACGATCAATTTTCAGGCGACGACCGACAAGGCAACGCACGTGAACCTTACCAACCATGCCTACTTTAACCTGGCAGGCATTGGCAGCGGTTCCATTAAGGAGCACCGCCTGCAACTCATGTGCGACAATATGTTGGACGTTGACAGCACCTTGATTCCTACTGGCAAGATCTTGCCAGTCAATGGGACTGCGTGGGACTTTCGTGATGTGCACACCATCGGTGAACGAATCGATGGTTTGAAGGCAACAAGTGGTTACGATCATTGCTTTGTCGTGAATGGGCAACCGGGAACTCTGCGGGCATGCGCGGTTGTTACAGACCCGGCGACTGGTCGAGCCATGGAAGTCCAAACGACACAACCGGGAGTTCAGCTGTATACCGGCAACCATCTGCCAGGCAACGATTCGTCAGCGGGAGTCGGCCGACACGAAGCATTCTGCCTTGAAACGCAGCACTATCCCGATAGCCCGAATCGCCCCGAGTTCCCGACTTCCTTGCTGCGTCCCGGCGAAACGCTCGAAGAAACAACCACCTATCGGTTCTTTCTCGCTAGCGAATAAATGCTGCCCTAGCTCGTTCGTGCAGTTAAAATGCCGCTGCAGTTGCGGTTAGCAAGAGCTTTGTAGTTGCTAACCGTTCCAACGTAGTGGCTTATGATCCAAGAAGACCTCTTTAAGAAGCTTGCCGTTCTAGCAGATGCGGCGAAGTACGACGCTTCGTGCGCGTCCAGCGGCAGCACCGTCAAGCGGCCTGAAGCTACCCTTGGCAACACAACGGGAATTGGTATTTGCCACAGCTACGCTCCCGATGGACGATGCATATCGTTGTTGAAATTGCTGCTGACAAACTATTGCATCTACGACTGCCAGTATTGTATCAACCGCATAACAAGCAATACCGCACGCGCGCGATTCACCGTCGACGAAGTTGTTTACCTCACGATTGAGTTCTACAAACGGAATTATATCGAGGGGCTTTTCCTTAGCTCCGGCATCATTCAGTCCCCCGACTATACGATGGAGCAGTTGGTTGAAGTAGCTAGGAAACTTCGCGAAGAAGAACTTTTCGGCGGCTACATTCATCTCAAGACCATTCCGAATGCTTCGCAAGATCTCATTGATCGAGCGGGGTTGTACGCAGATCGGCTGAGCGTCAATGTCGAACTTCCTACCATTGCTGACTTGCAAGCTTTAGCACCGGAGAAGAAGCGGCCAGAGATCGAACTTGCCATGCATCACATCAAGGATCGAGTCGAAGAACATCGGGATGATCGGGCCAATGGCATGAAAGCTCCGCGATTTTCTCCCGGCGGCCAGTCTACTCAAATGATTGTTGGTGCCACTCCGTCAACCGATGCAGATATTCTGCGTACAGCGAGCGAGCTATACGTGCAACACAATCTGAAACGCGTCTACTATTCTGCTTACAGCCCGATTCCACATGCCGACTCGCGCCTGCCTGGTCAGAATCCGCCTTTGATTCGCGAGCATCGTCTTTATCAAGCCGACTGGTTGCTGCGTTTTTATGGGTTCAGCATTGATGAAATCGTCACTGGCGACGCCAACAACTTAGATCTCGCAATCGACCCGAAAACCGCATGGGCATTGCAGAATCGCGGCTTCTTTCCGATAGATATCAATAAGGCGACGCGAGAACAATTGCTTCGGGTTCCTGGTTTGGGCGTACGTAGCGTCGAAAGAATACTGAAAATTAGGCGATATCATGCTTTGTCTAGCGACGATCTCAAGCGGCTTCGCGTCTCATGGAAGAAGGTTTCGCCATTCGTTTTAACAAGCGATCGCACAGGTACAACTAGCGCGCTTGATCGACTCGATCTATCCCAAAAACTGGCCTCGAAACCACAGCAGTTACTGCTGTTTGACGCCCATTCTTCTGCCGTTTCCGGTGAAGTTTAAACGGGGGAAATTTCGCCATGCAAAAAGAAGGGGCGCTTCGTGTCTTTCAGATCGATAGCTTTGTAGACTGGCGGACGATAGCGAGAGATTTATTACAGGCCCAGACCGCTCCAAACTCGGTACATTTCACGACCGATCGCTCCGATCAGCTGTCGCTTTTTCCAAGTGAGTCGAACGGCGGGACGCTGTCACCGAATTCAAAACTCGTTGGTTCCACCATCCGCGTGCCGCGCGAACTGCCTGAGCTTTTGTCTGCCGTCTCAGCTCACCGCGAGTCGTTGCGTTGGAACCTGATGTACCGTGTTCTCTGGCGAGTTACGTACGAGAACCCGCATCTGCTGCAGATAGAATCGGACGAGGATATCCTTCGCTTGAAACGAATGCAAAAATCGGTAACACGCGACGAACACAAAATGAAGGCGTTCGTCCGCTTTCGTAAAACGGTGTTGGACGAAACGGAACACTTCATTGCATTTCACCGTCCGGATCATTTGATCGTACGCAAAGTCGCCCCCTTTTTTGCAGAACGTTTCAGTTCCATGAACTGGACGATTCTAACGCCCGACGAATCGGTAACGTGGAATCGACAGGAGTTGCTTTTCGGTCCCGGAGTTGCATCGCCAGAAACCTCGCTAAAAGATGACTTGGAATCCGCATGGCTGACATATTATCGTTCGATTTTCAATCCTGCTCGGATCAAATTGCGGGCAATGGTAAAGGAAATGCCGACGCGACATTGGCCAACTCTACCTGAGACGGCCATCATTCAAGACATGCTGGATGAGGCACCGCAGCGAGTTGAAACGATGATCAAGAATAGCGAAGGTTTTAATAGCTCGGCGAGAAACTTCATTCCGCCAGACGCAAAGTCCATCGAACAATTGAGAGAGGCTGCGCTAACTTGCCAAGGATGCCCGTTGCATGCTCCTGCGACTCAAACCGTTTTCGGAGTAGGTAACGCGAGAGCCAAACTTATGCTGGTCGGTGAACAACCGGGCGATAGTGAAGACTTAGAGGGAATGCCATTTGTTGGACCGGCAGGAAAAATCTTAACTCAAGCTTTTGAAATGGCCGGCATTGATCGAAATGAAGTGTACCTGACGAATGTTGTTAAGCATTTCAAGTTTCAGCAGCGCGGAAAGATGCGATTGCATGCCAAACCGGGCGCTCGCGAAGTCTCGGCATGCAAGCCCTGGTTATTGGAAGAGCTTCGACTGGTCAAGCCGGAGCGACTAGTATGCTTGGGTGCAACTGCGGCTCAGGCAATTATCGGCCGCGATTTTTCGATAACACGCCAGCGTGGACAGCAGATGGCCACTGAGTATTGCGAGTTTACTTTGGCAACGTATCATCCGTCTGCCATCCTTCGAGTTCCTGATAAAGAACAGTCGAAACAGATGTTCGATCATTTGGTCAAGGATCTTCGAACAGCAATCGACAAAGAGCTCTAGGCTCGCTTAAACTGCAGAAGTTTCAGCGGACGGCTGTTTCAGAATTGACAAATGATCGTTCCAAATTTCGTTATCTAATTCGGCTTTCAACAATTCGAGCGTTTCGTTGACGTTCAGAGTTCCCTGAACGATTCGAGCCGAATTGAGCAGATATAAGCCTGGAACGCTGGAGACTAACGGGGGACGATTCACAGAGTAATTCAACGTGGGAATCGCCATAACATGCTTGGCTCTTGCCGTTTGGATCGCCACGACTTGACTCCTGTCAAAGCCTTTGTACATTTTTTCGAGCGTTGCGAGACACCTTTCGTGTATTTGATCGTCCGTTTCCTGAAATCGAGGATCGTCGCTACTCATGTATTGCGGAAGATAAACCAGATAATGGCCATTCAATTTTTCGGGAGGCAAGATGGACCCCATCTCGATGATCCCGGTCAACGGTACCCAATCATCTGTTATGTTCGTGACATAGTATCCGCCCAGCTCTTTCTTTAGCAACAATGAAGTGCAGATTACGCCAAGGTATTCGACACGATTTAGCTTCTGAACTTCCGCCTCGTTGAGGCCTTCGCAGGTTTTCGAAATTACGGGAGTAGGCGCCGTCGTGATAACGCGGTCAAAGTCTTCAAACCGTGGTTCTTGACCTTCGCTCGATTCAACGACTAACTTTCCGAGCTGCTCATCGTACCGAACTGCCTTCACTGGTGCATTTGTTTGTATTAGCACACCGATCTGACGAAGTTTCGCTTGTAGCGCTTCTAAAATGCGGTGATAACCACCGGGTACATAGCCAAACATCTCTCGTTTCATTCCGCTGCGACGCGCCTTGTACATGCGGTCAATATATGCCCAGATAAATGCAGCAGAAGTACGCTTGTAAGCCTCACCTAACTTGGCTCGTAACAACGGTAACCAGATTTTTTGAAACGTCGAATCGCCGCTCCATTTCCGCAACCATTGCTCGACCGGGATCTGCTCCATCGCACGCCAATTGCGAATTTTTGAGCCGAGAAAGATCGTACCGCCCAATCGAAACTTCTGATACAGATTCAGAATTGGAAACTGAAGGAACTCCAATGAACTAGACAGCGAATAAAGCTTGCCACCTGAATAAAATCCGGTGCGTGTCTGCACCCATTCAATCTCGTGCTCCAAACCCAGCTCTTCCAGTAGTCCACGGGCAGCGGTGTCCGACAGCAAGGTTACGTGATAGTAGCGATCCCAAACTACATCACCGATTGTCCAAGCGCTTGTAAGGCCACCAACGGTGTCACCAGCTTCGAAAACGACGACCTCTTCGCCTCGCTTCCGCAATTCCAACGCGGCGGCTAGCCCCAGGATACCTCCGCCAACGATCGCCCAACGACTCGACTGTCTATTCTCTACCAAAATGTTGCCTAGTTCCCAGGATGATACGACAAGTGCCGATTATTTGGACACCGAGAGACTAGCAAGAATCCGAGCAATCGCAAGGTTCCGCGAAGCCGACAGATCAAGCAACTCGCCGCTCGAGTGCAATTCGCCGCTAGTTGGTGGCCGTCCAACCGAGGACAAATAGACATGCATTACGACACTTTTCCAATCCATCTGAGAATTGGAAAGCTTATTGATCCATGTTTCAAGTGCAGCGTTCGGGTGGCGAGATTCTAGCAACCAAGCTAACTGATCACTAGACATTCGATTTTCTTGCGGGCCAGCACCGGAGCTAAGCGGTTCCGTTTTCGGAGGCGTAACGAATGTCGGATTGGCCAAAACAGTGCGTGGGCTGCTCGTCTGCCCTGTCTGACGCAACCAAGCAACCATGCGATCGATGTTACCGAGATCCACTTCATTCGTGGGTGCATACCGAGCGAACGAGGCTGACTTCAGCATTTCCGTTCGAATCTGATCGTCGTTGGCAGTCAAATACCAGTCTGTTGAAAGCACTATATCGCCTGTTTGGAAAGGAGCCGACATTGCCAGAGTTGCCAGGATCGACCGCAGCGAACCGTCTTCAGAGTCCAACTGCTTTCCAAGAAACTCTCGAAGCTCACTCAATTCAGCCAAAGTTTGAGGCGGCATTGCGGATTTTGCTTGAAGCGGTTTGCGAAACATGCCAGTCCAAATGGCGTCGACGAATTCTTGCTTTGCAGCATCGGTTCCAACAGCCCATTCAGTCCAATCGACAACGGCGACACTCAGCTGATCAGAATCGGCAAACGCGTCCTCCGCCAAAGTCCTCAAAGAACCATCGGCTTGCGGCACCGCAGGCTCAGCCACTACCACAGACAAACTTTGATCGTAGAAAAGTTCGCGGTCAGCCTGGACTCGCATCTCCAAGCGATTGTTATCTTGCATCAAATCGAACTTGTGCAGCAGTCCAGCAAAGGCCCAGTATCTCGCACGCTGGTTTGAGTCAATCTCAACCACGTTCTCTTCCGCAGCATGACACTGTGCACACGAGGCCTGAGTCCCCTGCCACCGCGAAAGCAACTGCGTACTAGTTGAATGTGCATCCCGCTTGGGATTCGAGAACCACCATGCTCCAACTCCGCCGGCGATATTTGCCTCGTCCGGTACAGACAGCCAGTCACGCCACAGAGGTAAAATCGGCTGATCATCGCGGATTGCGGTCGCGATTTTTCCAACTGCACTCTTCCACGACTGCGCGGCGGCGGATAAAGAGTTTTGATCGGCTGGCGCATTTAATTCAAAATAGTCGGTCGCAAGTTTCTTAGCCCAATACTCTGCAAATTCATCGGAGCTGAGCAGTCGGTCAAGCCACGCCGATCTGGCATTCTGCAATTGCGTCTCAGACTGCAAGTACGATTGCAATGCGGTACGCTCAGTTTCCGATATTTTCCTTCCGATCAATTGTTCTGAAACTCGATCGGCCCATGCAACCGAGTCAAGCATTACTCCTGAGTCAATCTCAAGTCGATCCCACAACTGCGCAAATTGTGAATCGATTGTGACAAGCATTTGCTCACGATTGGCGTTCCACTTTGCAACTTCGCGTTTATTCAGTTCCTCTACCAGCGTCTCGGCGGCCAATCGGTCCCGTTGGAACGGAAGTTCGCCTAGCGGTCGCACTCCAACAACGGATTCTTCAATCGGGGCAACATCGGTACCACCAGCGGTTGTCGAATTGCTGTTCGCGATTTGCTCGGCTGGCACACTTCCTGTTTCCAAACCAGCCTCTGCGATCGACTTCGCCATGCCACCATCGGCTGGCGCCGTGTCCTTTACAGCAAGGTCTGCAGGTGAAAGCGCGTTATTGACCTTTGAGGCGTCATTCCCGAAGAAAGTACCCGCTATCATTAGCAGGCTCGCCGCGAGACCGGCCAGCACCCCATAGACAAGCCGCATTCGAATACCTTGAGGGATACTGCTGTCGATCTCGGAGTTCGCCGGATCCTTAATTGAGCGTACGACTGGTGCCGAGTTACTCGTGCCGCTCGGCATCAATTCCGGGTTGAGTCCGAATTGACGCTGAACATCTAACGCCGCAAGGGCCGCTGCAGCGTCCAAGTGCACCAGCTCCGTGCCGTCGGTAAATGTCGCGCGTGCGATCGAGGCCGCTACTTGGTCGGCATCCAAGTCACGGGGTTTCCTTTTGTTCAGGTATTCGTCCAACAACGAATCGATGAAGGCGTCAGAGTCGCCGTCGTCCTCGACGTAGTAATCCGAATTTTGGTCGTTCATGGGTGTTCTTGACCAGCGTTCATCTGGCTCTCAATACATTCTTTTAGTTGCGTTTTAGCGCGTTGCATCAGATTTTTTGCACCATTAGGACTGATGCCGAGCGCCTCGGCGATTTTTTCTCGACTAGCGCCTTCAGCAAATCGCATTCTCAACGACAGTTTTGCTCTATCAGTTAAGCGATCGAAGCAAGCTTTTAGGTACTCAAAAATTTCATTTTCACTCTCACCACCCGCCCAGCGAAACCAAAGCTGGTCGTAAAGATCCAGCTCTTGGGTCAACACAGTCCGTTTACTGCGACGGCGATGATCGATCAACAAGTGGTAAGCAACACGCCGCAAGTACGCCGACGTCGCTGTATCGCTAAGATATTCAATCGGTCTCCGCAGTACAGCGACAAATGTATCCTGCGTCAAATCGTCTGCCAAAGTTTCATCGCATCCAAGAACGCGAAGATACCGCCAAATGCTCAATTGAAACCGATCGATAAGTGACTGGATGTCAACCTGATTTTCTATATCAGTGTTATCAGATTGCGATCCTGGCATGCGAGCTTCCTACGACGCTTGGCCTATTCTCCTATGCGAACAGACCATCAATTAACTTACCACCACCTGCGATTTTCATCGGTCGACCATTCTTTGCAGTAAACGTCGTTTCTAGTGAAATACCTAACGCATGGCAAACGGAACTCATCAAGTCCTCGCTGCTGTAGGTCTCTCCCAAGATCTCCGTCCCGTCTTCGTTGGTCGCGCCGACGATCTTTCCACCTTGAATATTACCACCTCCGACGACAACACTCCACGCTCTGGCCCAGTGATCGCGGCCAGTATCTCCATTTATTCTTGGCGTACGCCCAAATTCTCCCATCCAAATTACTACTGTATCTTTGAGCATCCCGCGTTGTTCCAGGTCTTCCATCAATGCACTCATGCCCTTATCCATTTCAGGCAGCCGTGTATCTTGCAGCGATGTGAAAATATCTTGATGCATATCCCAGCCGCCCAAGTCAACCTCGACAAACGGAACGCCAGCTTCGACCAGACGCCTCGCCAGCAAGCAACCTTCACCGAATCCGCGGCCATAGCGATCGCGAACCGCTTGCGATTCTTTTTCGATTTTGAAGGCGTCCATTTGCTTGCTCGTCAGCAAATCAACCGTCTTCCCAAGAACCTTACGATGATCCTCAGCCGCCGACCCGCGACGTTGATTGTTGAAGTTCGTCTCGATCAAATCCAGCGCTTGCATCCGCTGCATCAGCCGTTGCTCGTCTAGCTTCATATCCAGGTTTCGAATCTGACCATTGCGCGACACATTGAACGGAGCCCAAGCCATGCCCAAGAACCCTGGCCCTTCACTCGCCCCGCCGACACTTACAAATGGCGGAATCTCCAGCCCAGAGCGCGTTTGCGAAAGCTCGTGCGCAATCACTGCACCGTAACTGGGATGTTCCACGTTGGGGTTGGGAACGAAGCCCGTGTGCATGTAATACCGCCCGCGATCGTGGTCGGCTTCGCGCGTGCTCATCGAACGGACTATCGCCAAGTTATGCATTTGCTGCGCAATCAATGGCAAGTGCTCACAGATTTGCCCTTCGCCGGAAGTCGAGATCGGTTGGAAAGGTCCACCTGTCGCTGAACCTGGCTTCAAATCCCATAAGTCAATCGTCGATGGCCCGCCGCCCATCCATAACAAGATAGCGCTCTTATTGTTCTTCTTGAGTTCCTCCGCATGCACCTGGAGCGTGTGTCCAAGCGACAGGGATGCGCCGTAAAGCGCTGATGCACCTGCCATATGCGACATAAAATGACGTCGGCTCATACCACTTGGGGTTGCGAATCGGTTCCACATGGGAGTGTTCCTTGGGCTGACTGAAGAGTTTGCGAACTCGGAAAGGATGAATACGAGGTTTGAGTGCGAGGCTAGTGAATGATGATAAATTCGTTGCTGTTGAGAATGGCCCACCACAGGTCCTGCAGCATTTCTGCCTCATTGCCTTTGCGTGCCACCAGCAATTGCTTGGCTGCAGTTAGCTCGTTAGGTCTCGGCTTGCGTGCCAATCCGGCGATGAACAAGTAGTTCACTTTTTGCGCTGTGGGCATCGTAGTATCGGCAACTTGTCGTAACCACGATCCCGCCTCTACGCTCACCGCCTGTCGCATCAGATCACCATTAAACATCATCAACGCTTGAGGAATCGAGCCGTTGAAAGTGGTCGTCTCGTCCCCTTCGTCGGTTCCAAACGCTACCACGAATTGGCGTAACCATTCGTTCCTGAGAGATTGCTGTCGCTCGAGCGAATCATTGCGATTTACCTGCGTTGCGACAACTAGCGACTGGTAAAGCTGTTCCGCTGACATCTGCCGAGTATAAAAGTGCGTAAACCGCGGCGGCTCGCCAACATTCGGATCGTCCGACTCATTCTCGCTGATAATGGACGAGCTCAACTGATACGGCTTCGACAGTGTGATCCACTCAATTAAAGCCTTCATATCGTAATCAGCTTTACGAAAATCTTGAGCCAGCTCTTCTAGTAGCACTGGATGCGTCGGAGGATTGTGCGGCCCCAGATCATCGATGGGACGCGTGAACCCATAGCCCAAAAAGTGAGCGAACATGCGGTTCACAATCGTCTTGTCCAAATACGGACTGTCCATCACCAATTTGCCAAGTTCAGTGCGTCGATTCGTTTGCGAAAGGTAACCACTCTTTCCAATTTCAGTGCCATCAACGAAAACTGGGAAAGCGGTGCGAACAACACTGTTTCGAAGTTCGTAGAAAATTTCGGCCTCTTCAGGCTGGCCACCTTCGCCAGCGAAATCTTCGTTGGCCAGTTCGACAAAGTCGATGTCGTTCGTACCTGAGGTGAATCGACGTAGCGATCTCGTCTGACGGAAAAACGCATTCAACTCCCAGAACTTCTGCTGCTTCCACTCGTTAAACGGGTGATCGTGGCACTGCGTGCATTGAACTTGCAAGCCCAAGAACGTCCTGCTCACCGACGCAGTCGCTTGCACAGCATCGTCTTCGTTAACTTTCATCGCCAGGTAATTTGTTGCCCCGTTGAAGTTTTCGGACCCTGGTTTATTCGTTCCAATCGCTGTAATCAGCTCATACACCATCTGATTGTAAGGCTTGTTACGCGCGAACGAATCTCGCAGGTATTTTTCCATCCCTTCACGATTCGTCAGCGATCGATTTTCCATGCCGCCATTTCGACCGATCAAAATATTCGTCCAGATCGTCGCCCAGTTATTTGCGTATTCTTCGATGTGCTGATCGTCATACAAAAGGCTGTGCACGAGCTTGGCGCGGCGATCTTTGTCTCGGCTTTTTGCGAAACTCTCCAACTCCTTGTAACTTGGAATTCGACCCAAGATGTCGAGATATACGCGACGACACCATTTCCAGTCATCTTCGACCGGGCTTGGCTTCAGCTCGTAATCGCTCCAACCAGTCGAAATCAAATGGTCGATTTTTTCGGTCGGACGCGCTGCGGCCATCTCGAATCCGCCTGAAGCCGCCTTCGACGCATTCGCACCAGGTGAAGCATCCTGTGCCTGCATCGGTGCCACCGGGGCTAAAATTCCAAGCGTCAGACAAACGACAAAGACCACTGGGCAGTAGGCTAGCGTTGCGGACTTCTTAGCGATTTCAAAAGTGGCTTTCATAGCGTTTGATTGCTCAAGTTTTGCAAATGCGTCTCTAAGGTGCAGCATCTGTGAGGAATTCATCGTGCGAACAGACAGCGTGCACTGGAACAAGCCGCGCGATCGTAAGAAAAGCGGTCCTCACGATGCAATTGTACTCTGAAAAGTAGCTCATTTTGCCCAGGCGAGTGGCTCAAATCTGTACCGAACCATCCTTATTTGAACTGTTTTTCGGACATAGCGATTCGGTTAAGACTGTGAAAAAACAGGGGAACCGACTAATCTGTTAGCCCATTACGACTTCAATCGCCGCTCTCATTTCCCCCGCTTTCGCGTTTCTTGTAACTCAGCACACCCATGAAAATCGAATGGAGACCTAGCGTCCGCGCCAGCGCCTTAAATGCAGCTCGCCATGTTGCCCAAGGCCGGTCGCTGGCCAGTAAGGAATGGGAAGCGAGCGTTGCTAGCCCAGCTCAGGCACTGCAGGTACACGTCGGCTCGCGATCTCCTGGAAGTAAGAACTTGGCCTGGTCAGACTTGGTAGGCATCTGCGAAGATTTCCAAAACGAACGAGATCTCGCCGAAAGCTGGCTGCTCGCGGAAGAAAGCCTTCTGAAATCTGCGAGCGACGGCACGATTGAACAAGTAGCTGGACTCATAAGCTCGATTGTAGATGCCACTCGGCTCGCGCACCCTCAATTAGAGCAACAACTGAAGTTGCGGATTGGACCACTTTTGCAGCAATGGGACGGCTACGGTGCTGCACTGATGGCCCATCTGGGAAGGATGACTCAAGTCGATTTTCGAAGTGGTGCCGTCGAATTGCTCGCGATACATCCGGTCGTTGGGGGCGATGGATTCGCCTCACCAACAAATAACACAGCCGTCATTGAAGCCATGCTTACGAACCCGTTGCCCGAACTTCCCGAAGTCGTCCGGCTTGCATGGCTCGTATCGCAGGTCCGATTTGCCAAACATCACAAGCTGCAGCTCGAAAAACTAACGCAAACGCAGTCGACGTCAGCGAGCGATTCCTGGATCCACTTCGCCGATGCTCCGTCCGTTCCTGGACAGCGTCGATTTCGTGACATCACGGCGCTCGCGTTACTGCCGGCAACACTTGCAGCCGCTGAAGTTGTCGAGCTGGCTCGGTGCGACGAACCTACGTTACAACTTGCGTTAGATCAATTTGCTCCGCGACGCCCCGACGTTCCGGATGTAAGCGTCAAGCTTTTGCAATGGTGGGAAACTTTTTTACAGACCAAGCCAAGCTGGCTCATCGCACTAACGGCCTTGAGTCGAGCGTTAGATCCCGACTGAGCCCGTTCATCTCGCATAACTTATGCGGCTTGCGTAAACCCGTACGTGGACAAGGGTTGCGGCAACCGACAACGGTCTTTTGGTGCGCCAATATGTGGATTTCCGCGTTCAGTGGCACGGGCTCTGCAATTGTAGTTGAAAGCGTGATATTCTTAATTGATCGATTATCGTACAGTTATTGGTCGTCCAGTCACCGCAGGACTGGTGCCTTTGCCTGTGCTCCCCCTCAAAATTTGAAGGATAGTATCGTTGCCAAATAAGGTCCTAGTTATTGACGACGATCGAAGCGCCCGGCTGCTCGTCGAATCCGCATTTCGCAATCAAGCCGATATTGAAGTGACAAGCGTCGGGACCGGTGAAGATGGTCTGCGGATTCTTGAACAACTCAATCCGAGCGTTGCACTACTCGATATCTACCTGCCTGGTTTAAATGGCCTCGAACTGTTTAAAAAGCTAAAGGCACTGGATCGTAAACTGCCGGTAATCTTCATGACGGGAGATACATCTAGCGAGACCGCCATCGAAGCGATGCGTGCGGGAGCGTTTGATTACATCGGAAAACCCTTCAAACTCGAACAACTTCGCAATCTAGTTCGCAGTGCAATTGCGTCTCGCCGCCTGATGGACGAACCGGTCGCATTGCACGTGAATGAGCAAGGGGCAATGGGCGAACAGTTCATTGGCCGATCGCCGACGATGATCGAAGTATTTAAACAGATTGGCCGCGTGGCTGCCCAAAATGTCACGGTACTCGTCCGCGGTGAAAGCGGATGCGGCAAGGAACTCGTGGCACGGGCATTGGTTCAACACAGCGACCGCTCCGACAAGCCTTTTATTGCCGTCAATTGCGCGGCGATACCAGACCAGCTTTTAGAAAGTGAATTGTTTGGGCATGAGAAAGGCGCTTTCACGGGTGCAGAAAAGCGTAGAATCGGAAAGTTCGAACAATGCGACGGCGGTACGATTTTCCTCGACGAAGTCGGCGATATGGCGTCGATGGTGCAAGGCAAAGTCCTGCGGCTCCTTCAGGAACAAAAGTTTGAGCGCGTCGGTGGTAACGAAGAGATATCAACCAACGTCCGTATCATAACCGCGACCAATCGCCCTCTCGAACAAATGGTTGAGACAGGGGACTTTCGCGAAGACTTGCTCTATCGTCTAAATGGTTTCACCATCCAGTTGCCGCCGCTTCGAAATCGCAAAGAAGATATCCCGTTGTTGCTTGAGTATTTCTTGCGACGTGCTCGAAGCGAGATGAAAAAGAACGATATCAAAGGCATTGCTCCCTCCGCGCTCGAAATGCTGACGAATTACAGCTGGCCAGGCAATGTCCGGCAGCTGCAGTCGGTTGTTCGGCAAGCGGTCTTGAAAGCAACTGGGACTGTTATTAGCCCTCAGACACTACCGGACTTTGTCCAAGGCTATTCGGCAACGCCACCCGATCTCCCAGAGAGCGGATTGAGCGAACCGCCGATTGCCCAGGACGCTGTGCCAACGAACCAAATTGATATTCTGGAGCCAGCGACCGATTTCGCGACAGTTCCCAATGGGTTCGACGCAGAAGCACCGCAGCCATTTAGTTACGGTGCAATTATCCCAGGTAGCGTGCTCCCATCAGAACCGGATCCAGAACTCCAGATTGAATCCGAGGACATGTCCCTGCGTTCAGCTATTCGAAGAATTGACCAGTTTATCGAAGAACGCTTGGGAGAAAACAGTACAGACCTTTATTCGGAGACTGTCGAATTGCTCGAGCGGTATCTCTTTACACGCGTTCTAGAACATACAGGTGGCAATCAATCGAAGACGGCCGAAATTCTCGGAATTACGCGAGGCAAGGTTCGAGACAGAATCGCTTCGTTTAATATTCAGGTGGACAAAACGGTAACTTTGGTCGACTAGGCATTCAGCGGCTTAGAAGGTTAGACTGCTCTTCATCATTGCTTGGTCGCTGCTTGACTGGTCAATGCCTCGAGCAGTTTGCTGTGCTTGGCAATCAGTTCAGCCTGCTCTTTCAGGACAGCTTGTTGTTCGGCAATAACATGCTCTTGCTCTTGGACTACTTTCGTCAAAACTGCGACGAAGTCCATGGGAGAAAGGTCGCGACGTTCATTGGTTGCGACTAGGTCGGGAACCTCTTCGGCAATAAAGCCAGCGTGCTGTTCATTCGGTTCGGCTCTATATTCATAGAGAACAGGTTGCAGCTTCGAAAGCGTTTCTTTCGCATCTTCGAGCGACAGTTCTTCAATGTTGTCCTTGAGTTTTCGACTGCTCGCGTTCGTCCAAACTCCACCAATAGTGCATCGCGCACCATTCTTCAAAACGAGTGGGCTGGTTGGGTTGTTAAGCCCAAGTCCGATGTTACCGTCCTTAATGACAATCGAACTAATATTCTTGTTGCTCGGAAAAATGATCATTGGAATAACTCCATTGACATTATCGCGAATCAAATAGCTGCTTCCAAGTGTGTGTGAAAAATCCGCTTTGGTAGTTGCCATCCGAATCGAAGTGCCGTGCGCAGGAGAGAAAGTCTCAAGATAAAGCTGCGTTTTGGTATTTGCGTTGACCGCGTGAATCGTCGCCGTGGCCGAAGGGTTGCCTGGATCGATCGTAACTTCACCTGGTTCAGTCGCGCTGAAAATCGTACCCACATGCAATTTTGCATCAGGAAAGCCTCCACCTCGTATGCTGACGCCCCCTTCATTGATTGATATGCTACCTGATTTAGCTGCCGCGGTGGTTACAATCACACCAGCGTTAATCGGACCATCCAGTTTCCATAGTACATTGTTGGCGGGCAACGACCACAAAAGGCTCCCCTGAGTATCACGGTAATTGAGCCTCGGCAGATTGCCTTGTACTGTGAGGACTTCTGTCTGAGCTGCAGCCCAACCAGAGAATAGGCCTGACGTGCAGATTGCGAGTGTGAGTACAAAATGGCAGCAAGCCTTGGATCTGCACGCTATTAAACCGGTAAACATACGACAGCCTCGACGCCAAAAACATTAAATCTGAAAAATCGACGAATATAGAGCATATGTCGCCAACCACATGCCAACAAGCTTTTTCGATTTAATTTGCTGTTTTCTGGACAACGCAACTCCTGTCCGTTGAATAAAAAACAGTGACAGAACGGAAGTCCAACATAGAGAACCGTCCGGTGCCACAAAACCGGCGGGCTCGCGTCCGACCGCTACAATTGCGTTGCGGAACTTATTTACAGGCCAATACCTCAGATGTCCGTTTCCGCGGCAGATGTAAACTCGCGATAACGAAGGAGGAATGCGGCTCCTGACAAGAAGAGCAGCGAAATCAAAAATAGCACCATGACATGGTAACTGGCAGGCGTATCACCAAAATAGATAGCCATCGGTTGATTCCCACCTCGCTCCGGAAAACTGATTCCAGCCCAATCCACCAGTAAGCATCGCAGGCGATATTGGATCGTCAGTAAATTGACAACGGCTGGCACTGACGAAAGAGCTACTTCAACAAAAATGGTGTACACAATTCCTAGCACCATGGCACGCTTGGGCACAACTACGCCAAGGAACAGGTAAAGCGCGGCGTAGGTCACACACGATA
The DNA here is from genome assembly GCF_056494165.1 of Njordella aestuarii. Lineage (NCBI taxonomy): Bacteria > Pseudomonadati > Planctomycetota > Planctomycetia > Pirellulales > Pirellulaceae > Njordella > Njordella aestuarii. The sequence goes on along the minus strand of NZ_CM151397.1, from coordinate 1,784,155 downwards.
ACACCACTAATTTGGCTTCAACGACAAAATTGAATAAGAACGAACTGCCCTGCAGGACGAACAAGCTGAGCCCTGATGAAACGATGCCTACGGGTATCGCCCAGCTTACTGCAACCAGGTATTTGCCTATCAACACTGCGAGTGGGCCGTAGGGACGAACAGACAAATAGGTCCAGCTGCGGCCTTCTAGTTCTGCAGCTACTGCCGGTGACGCGATTAAGAAAACGCTCATCATGCATGCAGCGCCGGGACATAAGACAAACACAACAACTGCGGATACGGCGTCAGGCGGACTCGTGACAGTCGACCATTTGACGACAAGCATCAGGATCGGAGGCAAAAAGCAAAGGACCAGCATCCAAGCCATGCGTGGAACCGTCATCGCACGGCGCCATTCGAATTCAAACACAGCGGGAACGCGTAAGAGCGTATTCAAGCGACACCTCGATGGATCTTCATGAGTGAATTGAATACATCCTGCAACGAATCATCAGACGAACGGAACTCATATATCATGAACCGCTCGCTCTTTACGGAATGAGCTAAGTATTCGTTGAGTTTTACTGAGTTTGAAGTTCGTACGCACAACTCGCTATTCTTCGTAAAACTCACAGTATCAACGAGTGCCTCCCGAATGAGTTCAGCTGCGAGCAATCGGTTGTTATCAGTCTTTAGAAAAATATCGGTCGGCATATTCCCAAGTAGAGGTGTTATATCATCCGTCGATCCAGAAGCTAACAACCGACCGCCGCTTAATAGAAGAAACGATCTAGTCAGACTTTCGATCTCATACAAAACGTGACTTGAAATAAGCAAATCTCGACCATCCGAAATCCATTGCTGCAAGAAAGTCGTCATGGAGTGCCGCGCAATAGGATCAAGACCACTGAACGGTTCGTCCAGAATCAAGAACTGGGGCTTGTGAGCAATGGCCTGAGCCAACCGCGTACGCTGTCGCATGCCTCGCGAAAAAGTTGAAATCTTGCGGTTCTGATGCTCGGCTAATTGGACACGCTCAAGTGCTTCAGTAGCCAGTCTCCCTGCTTCCGAGCGGGAGTACCCTTGAATTCGCGTGAGGTAAGTCACCCACTCAATCGCCGACACATCTGCATACATACCCTCTGTCCCAGGCAGGTATCCTATCTTTCGATACAAGTTCGGGTTTGCTCTAGGCGATTCTCCCAACACTTGCAGCTTACCGATCGTGGTCGTTAGCTGTCCGGTGATCAGATTCAGTAAAGTGGTCTTTCCAGCGCCATTGGGGCCTAACAAACCGTGCGCACCACTTGGAAGATCAAGAGTAATATCGTTGACCCCAATTACGGTTCCGTAAAGGCGCGTAACATTTTGCAGCTTGATTAACATTAGACTGAAAGTACTCCTCTCAAGCGCGCATAGGTGCTTGGACACGATTGAAGAGGACCGCGGTCGAGACGCCGCTTGCGACCACTAATGCGATGACGCTAGCCGCTAGCTTTGCGAACCCCACATCAAACCCGAAGATGTACGCTTGAACGACGCCTAGGATTTGGTACGGCGACACCAGGAATCGCATGCCGGGGTCTTGCAAATGCTGCAACGACTGGTTCGAAAAACTCATCGAAGCGTATAAAACGGAATACGTGATGTGACCGGCAATCCAAAGCGAGAACCATGCGAACGATGCATACCGACTTTCCAATGTCAACGAAGAAATCGCTAACGCAACGAGAGTTGTCGGAACAATCAAGGTTACGGCCGCGATGACGATGCGCACCGGCAAATCCCAAGTCTCAAAAATCTCACCGGTGTTGGGTGACAGCAATATCCCCATAACGTACAACAGCAGCGGAGGCAGCACGCTAATAATGGCAAGGAAGAAGCTGACTACGCCGAACTTCCCAATGATGTACTCAAAACGTGAAATGGGCCTAGAAAAATAGATCAAGTAAGCTCGCGTCCGTAAGTCCTGCGAGATTAAGGGTGGCGCTACAATTCCCACCAAAATAACCATCAACACTAACTGAGGCAGCCGTAGCAGACTCAAAAATAAAAACGACCAAATGTCGCGTCTAATCACAGACAGCTCTTGCGCATCGGGTGTATAAGACACGCTGCCCATTCGATCTTGCAACATCTGGCTTTGCGGCATTCTCTGGACAAACTGCATAACCCACAGAAATGATTCTTGATCGCGTGTCGATTGCTCGAAAAGCATAAAGGGAATCGCAAAAAACAGCAGCGGGATCGTTGAAACAGCAAGGAGTCGGCGCAGCCACTTAGACTGATACGCCCTGCGAACTCCTGTCGAACAAATCGTCGTCCAGCGTGTCAATCTGCTGACACGATTGCCCTCCCACGCGCGATAGCCTGTATCATGAATCGGCATGATTTGCTCCTTGCGTCGCGTTCTGGACTGCTTCGAGGAAGATTGTCTCCATAGAGTTCTTTGCAGGTGTCAAGGAACGGATGACAATCTGATTGGTGACAGCTATGTCCCAAATTTTTCGAATGCATCGCGCAGAATCATCAGCGACAATTACTCCCCCTAAAGCTCCGACCGACACATCAATCCCCTCCCCAATCAAACATTCTGCCAACTTCGCAGGGGAACCCAAAGTACGTACCATCAATGACGGGGATTGCGGCCGAGATAACTCGGCAAGCGTTTTTGCGACAGAAACGCGGCCCGCCGCCAAGATGACGACAAAATCACTCACGTGCTGAACATCAGGTAGGATATGAGTGCAAATTACGATGCTCTTCCCATGATTATCCGCCAGCGATCGAATACGATTGAGCATTGCATCACGCTCATCAGGATCAAGTCCTGACGTCGGCTCGTCCAGGATCAGAAGCGGTGGGTCATGCACGAGCGCTTGTGCAAACTTTAGCTTCTGACGCATGCCCGTAGAATAAGTCTCAACAGTACGGTAGCGTTCTTGCCCTGCTCCGCAAAAGTCTAAGATTTCGTGCGACCGACGAAGAGCTTCGATGGCGGGAATACAGTTCAGGCGAGCCGCGAACTGGACGCACTCAACGCCGCTGAGTGATGGTAGGTAACAATCATCTTCGGGCATATAACCGACTAGCTCGCGAATACGCGTATTTGTTCTGCCAATCGGTAGTTCAAGCAATGTACCTGAACCACTAGTTGCTCTCAGAAGTCCGAGCAAAATTTTTATCAGCGTACTTTTACCTGCACCGTTGGGGCCGAGCAACCCAGTAACTCCCTGCGGAATATCAACGGAGATATCGTGAAGCGCCTTGTAACCCGAATACGATTTCGAGATCGCTCGAAGTGAAATTACAGGACTATTCTGGAGACCAGATTTGCTAAATCGCTCGTGTGCTTGAATCGCGTTCAAAGCGTTGCTCAATGAGAATTCTTAACTAGGTTTCGTAGATGCACGTTGCGTCTCTTCAGATTCGTTCCAGGTCAACTAATCTTGGAACGACGACGTGTAACTTGTTTCGCTTTAATGCGATGCTACAACTCAGATCGGACGAACCACTATTCTGCTTAGATTCCGCTTGTCGGCTAGTCCGTGCCCGACATTTCAAACAAAGGTTTCGGCAATTGTGGTTTGATGCACTCGAAATGCAACGCTAATCGACTGCGGCATTGTCGTCGCTTACATCAGAAGCCGTAGAATTGCTCGATTCGCTAATGCAATATAGTTTGGAAGCGGTTCGAATTAACAGATTCCCTTGAGCGATCGCAGGCGTTGACAAACACAACTCGTCCAGCATATTCGTGCCACTAATCGCAAAATTGGAACCGGTCTCCACGACATAAGTTAGACCATCTTCATTCAAGCAAAAGATCTTTCCGTTGTAAGCCCACGGCGAGGCTGTGAACGTACCACTGGGACGGAATCGTGTCTTTCCGTAGACCTCTTCACCTGTCTTGGCATTATGGCACGTCATAAAGCCGAGATCATAAAGCGTGTACAGATAGTCTCCAAGGACAATTTGAGACGTATTGTAAGGCGCAGATTTAGGTTGATGCCATGCGACAAACTGATTCTTCGAGAAGTCGCCATTGCCAGTAATATCTCCTGAGGCTCCAGGCTTCATCGCAATCGTGGGGCGATTCGCATCGACGACGTAGCCTGACGCTATGTAACAAAATCCGTGAGCAGCGAAAGGCGACGGAATAACCAAATTGGACATCTTTCCATTCAGTTCCCACAAGACCTCGCCAGACAACGTATAAGAACGAATCTTCTTCTGACCAGGAACCACAATCTCCGTTCGCTCAGTATTCTTCCAGACGAACGGAGTGGACCACGAATGCGTTTCATCGCGATCCGTCTGCCACCGCCTTTCGCCCGTCGCGCAGTCGAATGCCGCCAGCCACGATGCTTCTAAATTGTCATACACTACAAAAACTTGATCGTCATGAACCACGGGAGAAGCAGCGGCACCGTAGTCCCAGAATGTCTTCTTGGACTCGATCTCCTGAGACCACAACAGATTGCCGTCAAAATCACAACAGTAGAGCCCCACGTCTCCGAACAAAACAAACAGTCGCTCGCCATCGGTCGTAGGCGTTTCCGAAGCGTAAGAACTCTTCGGATGTCGCGGCACTGGTGCTGGTCCAGATTTAGCCTCATATGACCAAAGCTGCTTTCCGGTTGCCAAATCAAGGCAGTAAATCATCCAGTGATGTATGCCCGCTGCCGGCGCTCGTACGCCTTCACCAAGATAAAGCCCCTTCTGCGGCTTTTGGCCATCCGCCTCACTTACTACCGAAGTGACGAATACTCGATCCTTACAAACAATTGGCGAAGACCATCCGTTGCCAGGCAGGTCGACGACCCATTTGACGTTCTTTTCTGGCCCCCACGTCAATGGCAACCGCGGGTCATCGTCAACCACACCTGTTGCGTCATCACCGCGAAAACGCGTCCAATTCTCCTGCGCTACGGCTTGGTTAAGCGACGCCAATACTGCTAGTATCCAACACGTACCCGCCAAGTACTTCATTTCTCAGTCCGCCTTGCCTAACTGTTGATCGGAGCCTGCCTGGTCCGAATTATATCAAATCTGACGTGCACAAGTTGCCACGAAAGATTTAGCTCCCAGCCGACGAACTAAAATTGTCCAACCACCACGCCGCGGTGGACTTGCGATTTTTCACCAGTTACTTGCCGGAAACAAATCGCTGATCGACGTCACATAAGGCTTTCAGAGGCACGTCAATAACTTTTCCATCGTCGATTTTCTTCAGCTTAACTTTTCCACTTTTGGCATCGTACGAGACCAAACTCGCGTTCACCGTGAACTTGCCGTCACGGGACATCCAGATTCGTCCAGCATCCGCCTCGGGTGCAAAAGCAGCCGCGAACGACGAGTCAGAAGAACTTCGCGATTCACCTGTTAAGCCATCTGTCGAACCCGATGCGCCACTACTTGCAACCGCACTCGAGGCACTCGGTGCCACTTTGGCCGCTCGCTGAATCTTTTCAATAGGAACAGAAGCCAGTAGCGTTACATTGATGCTCGATCCGCTGCGAGGCACGACCTGATTGCCCGCCACAAACACCGGCATCGGCGGGATTTCCGAACCTGGGAACAGCCCTGTTGTCGCATCTAGCTTCAGTAAGTAAGGCCGATCTTCATATTCGATGACTACGAGAAATTCATTTGCGACGTCGATCACTTGCACGTTGGACATAAATCCAACGCTACCTGCCTTGCGAGTATCAAGTGGCGGCCCAAAGCCTAACGCGAATTTGGCAACGACTTCATTCGTAGCACCTTGCGATTGCAGCTTGCCCAGTTCAATCAACTCATTGGCGCGAGTCTCACGCGCTCGCATATATCTCTGCCGCACTTCTTCGGTTCTAAATACAAACGAAGTAAAAGATCGCCCTGAACTGCGATCGGTATAGCGGACCAAGCCCGCATCACCTTCAATCGCACCGTTGATGGGAGCCTTGTTGTATTGAACGCGCGTCTCACGCTGCTTCTTAACTTCCGTACGAGTCGACTTCATTAGCGATTCGAGGTCACGACGTGTCGCATCGACGTATTGTTGAACGGCGCTGCTTGGAATCTCGAGTTCATCATCTTGCTGAGCATCGGGCATCTCGGACTTAGCTGCCCCGGCCGAGAGCGGAACGAGCGGCAAAGATTTCGCTGTGCGAATCGCCTGGTTAATGTCAATACAAGAAATCCCAAAGTTCATGTTCTGAGCTTTGTTGGCAATCATGAAAGTATTCATCGCCACAACTTCGCCAGCGCGATTCACCAATGGTCCACCACTGTTGCCAGGCGAAATGGATGCGTCGAACTGCAACCACTGACCTTCGTGATCGTTCCGACCGCCATTCACTTCTGCTGCCGAACGAACACCACTCACAATACCGTTTGAAACTGAAAAATTGAAACCGATCGGGCAACCAAGCGCCATCACGGATTCACCCTTCCGCGGAAGGGTCTGGGCGACTGGCAGCGACGTCAGATTTTGCCCTTCAATCTTCCCGATCACCAAATCCCTTTTTGGATCCATCAGGTATGTTCCAAGAATCTTAAACTTGCGGCCATCGTTGAAGATAGCGGTGCCTTCAGACGCACCAGCCATCACATGAAAGTTTGTGCAGAACGTGCCATTGCCGTCGACTACGAAACCACTGCCAAGCCCATCAGGAATGTCGATACGAACGACTGCCTTTTCACATCGTTCGATCAGATCCGCTAGCTCTTCACCATTCGTCGCATTTGCCAGGCATAGCACTAGAGCGACTGAGGCGAACCGAAACAGTCGGCCTGGGAGATCAAAAGAAAGACGCGCTGATATCTTGTTATCGTTTCGCATTCAGATCGCCTAACTCGTGAATGGTTGTTGATGCTGAGGAGTCCAAAATGGCTCGTACTCCGCCTCATACTTGAGGCCCAGCCAAGCCCAGCTGAAACTCGTCGTCCCCAGTCAGCAAGTATAATAGAGCCGGGAAAGGCAAAACAACTGGTTCGACTTGACTTTTGCAAAAAAGTCAACTTTCTCCAACGGAGCCGCTCGTATGTTCAGCGGCCAGGCGCAGACTCCCCAGCTTAACGCTCAGCGCTTCCGGCATAGGTCGCGGCGTAAGGAGTGTTGCCCAACTGCTTCACCCGGGCGTTTATTTGTAAATCGTAGAGCAAACCCGAAGGGTGTCCGCTCGGAAAATGGGCAAGCGTTTTTGATTAGGCCGATAATTCAAGCGCCATGGAACGTCCTGTGGCGTTGCATGTTGGTGCCTCGTTGTTCATCATGGTTAATCCGCTTATGGCGGTAGCCCTGTCGACAAAATCCGGAAACGTGAACAATGGTATCAGCATCGAGGCTCGAATGTCCGCGATCGTAAACGATGTTTCAAAACGAATTATTGCCAATGTTGAAAAAGCAATTGTCGGTAAACGCCGCCAAACAATCCTCGCATTGATCGCTTGGTTCTCCGAAGGTCACGTATTGCTGGAAGATGTGCCAGGTGTTGCTAAGACAATGCTGGCCCGCGCACTTGCTCGCAGCGTCGGCTGTAGTTTCAAACGCGTGCAATGTACACCCGATTTGCTACCAACCGATATTACAGGCGCTTCAATCTTCGACCCAAAACAAGTGGAATTCGTATTTCGGCCCGGGCCAGTCTTTTCAAACATTTTGCTTGCCGACGAAATCAATCGTGCGACTCCTCGAACACAATCAGCGTTTCTTGAGGCGATGGCTGAAGGCCGCGTCACGGTCGACGGGACCTCCCACACGCTCGCGAAACCGTTCTTGGTCATCGCAACTCAAAACCCAATCGACCATGAAGGTACTTTTCCTCTTCCGGAAGCACAACTCGACCGCTTTATCATGCGATTCTCATTGGGCTACCCAAGTTATGACGAAGAGCTGAAGATGCTCGAAGTATTGCAGCGCGGTGATCCGACTTCTTTCCTAGAGCCAGTGGTAAGCGCCCAAGAGCTCGTTGAATGCCAGACTGCGATTCGTTCGATTCATGTGGATCCGAAAGTAGCGCGGTACATTTTGGACATTATTCACGCAACGCGTAAGCACGAAGACCTTGCACTGGGAGGGGGGCCACGCGCTTCGATTGCTCTCTATCGTACTGCCCAGGCAATGGCTGCAATTCGTGGACATGATTTCGTTCAGCCCGATGATGTAAAACGCGTAGTTGCTCCCGTGCTTGGGCACCGGCTAATCCTTCGGCCTGAAAGTCGTTTGCGGAAGATGACTGCTGACAAGATCGTCGAGGACATCGTCGCCGAAATCGCAGTCCCCTTGCTTGAAGCCGCTACCTCAGGTGGAAGATAGCCCATGCAGATTGTTGCACTGATCGCTGCAATCCTGCTGGTGGGACTTCTGACGGGTGCCAACTTTTTTGCGTTTGGTGCTTGCATCCTCTTGCTCGTCTTCCAGCTTGCCAGGTTCTTTACGCAGCGCTGGACGGGGAACCTAACAGCTCGAAGATCAGTGAGTGCTCACGACATCGAGGCGGGAGAAACCTTCAACGTCGCTGTCGAGATCCATAATCAAGGCCGTTGGTACGTGCCTTGGACCATCGTCGAAGACATCTTGCCCCGCCGCGATATCTTTCTACCGCCAAAATCGCTGCAGTTGCACGGAAAGGCAGCCAAGCTCGAATCGATGGGGCGTGACCGCCGGACATTTATCAACTACAAGCTTGAGGCCAAGCGACGCGGCTACTTTCAAATAGGTCCTACCGTCTGCGAAACAGGTGACCTCCTCGGACTCCATCGACAGTATCGTATTTTACAATCACCGGAGTACGTTCTGGTTAGGCCAAAGATCGAGCCGATTTCCAGCTATCAGATCGCTTCAAGGAGGCCGGTCGGAGAAATCCGTGTCGCTTACAGAAGTGTCGAAGATCCAACTCTACTGGTCGGCATTCGAGAATACCAAAGCGGCGATCCAATCAATCGCGTGCACTGGGCAGCTACCGCAAGAACGGGGAAACTGCATACGAAGATCTTTCAGCCGACGACAGTGGCAGGAGCGATGCTGATACTTGATATGCACGCCGATAGCAATCCTGATCGACATGAGCCGATGCGCACGGATCTCGCCGCAACGTTGGCCGCGAGCATTGCAAACTATCTTTATCTTCAAAACCAGCAGTTTGGTTTAATTAGCAACGGTCGCGATGCAGCCGATCGCATCGCGTTTGAATCAGAACATAGCGTTGCATCTGAGGATCGCGAGTCGCTGCTGGAGGGCACTGAGATGCTTGCGAAGTCCGATCGCTTGCGTCCGATCGTGATTCCAGCCGATCGCGGCCCTGAGCATTTTGACGAGCTTCATCGGTTGTTAGGTCGGCTGGAACGGACCGACGGGCTGATGTTGCCCGACATGCTCAACGAGGTCCGCAGTCGATTGCCACGCGATACAAGCCTCATCTTTATTGTCCAAGCGGTCGACGAATCTGCGGCGATTGCCATGGGAATGCTAGTCCAATCCGGCTTCGCAGTCTCCGCCATCGTCAATGAACCTGACGATGTCCAAGCGTCCGAAACCGCTGGCATGCTGATCGCCCAGCGCGTTTCGACGCATATTCTGAGCGATCCACAACAATTGCAAGACGTCTGTCGATCTGCCGTGCGATTGAGATAGCCGCTCTTGCTCAGCAACGTGTACTGACCTCGATCGTAAACGTTTGTCTATTTGCCGCAACTCTCGAGCGAGTTGGTCGAGTCGCCAAGAGCCTTGTACTTTTTTGCGTAACGCTTTGAAAGTTTGACAACTTTGCTGCAACGCATGTCTATGACGCAGCGCTCGCCGCCGGTTTGACGCGTCAGAATAAAAGGCAAACAAATCGCTTTTACTTTTAGCGGCACTCCACTTGAATCCCGTTCCTGAACTTGGACAGAAGGCTGGGAAGGGAACGAACACGATCCGTACAACCACGCAGGATATTCCTGCGTGCAGCTGATGACCGCCAGCCAATCGCCAATTCCGATATCTTCAGGGGCAACTGTCGCGGCCAGTAACGTTGGGGCTTTCTGTTTTACCGTCGCTGGATTCATACTACGAGGGACAATCCGGACCAGTAGAGGTTCAGCGTCAGAATCTAAGGATGCAGAAAATTGCAGAAGCTTCACCTTTTACTGATCTACCCGTGATTGCTTTTCATCTTGTCACCCCTGACAATAGTTGACTTCGGCACAGTGCCGGAAAGCTCTTCAGTTTCTCGATTCTGGTAGGTTTAATATGAAGTTTCAATTTTCGCAGCAGCGTTTCCTCCGTCTTCTCGCAATCGTCGCGATGGGTTTAGCTCCCGCAACCCTGGTCCAGGCGGAAGATGAAAAGTCCGAAGGGGCAAGCACCGCCGAGGCTAAACACGACGTAGAGCCTGTTGCAATTCACGGTACGCCAAAGGTTGATGGCGAGATTGACGAAGCGTGGGAACACGCAGTTGAATTCGATGTCAGTAAACCTGCGACTAGCGAAACAACGATCGCTAAGGACAAGATGGCAACAGCCAAAGTAAAACTGATGTGGGACGCCGAGCATTTGTATGCTCTATTCCAAGTTAAAGATCCAAAGCTTTCCGATTCTTCCTTCGAAGATCACCAACAAGACTCCATTGAGTTTTTCGTCGACGAGTTGAACGAGAAAGCCGGTTCGTATCAGGACGACGATGCTCAGTATCGCGTATCCTACAAGGGCAAAGTATCTGGCGGCGAATCGACCAAGACTGAGAACCTAACGGCTGTTACCAAAACGACAGACGATGGCTACCTTGTCGAATTGTCGGTAAAACTCACTCATTTGAAACCTGAAGCTGGAAAAAAGGTCGGCATCGAGCTACAAGTGAATGATGATTCAGGTTCCGGAAGTCGCGGTGCAGTCGCAAAATGGCACCATGACGAAAACGATTCTTACTTGAGCACTTCGGATTTCGGCACCGTGACGCTGAAAGAAAAAGCAGAGTAGTCACTTGATACGTTAAGATCCTACCTCGCGTCGTCCAATCACTTAATCAAACAACGTAGCTATGAAAAAGTTTGCTCTCTTATTCTTTGTCTTCATGTTGTCGCCAGCAATCGCGCAGGAGCCAAACCGTTTCGATGCGGCTTGGCAACAGCTCTTTAACGGTAAAGACTTGACTGGCTGGACAGAAGTTGGAAAAGAAAAGTGGGTTGTTGAGGACGGCGCGATTTATGGTGAAGGCGTTACTCCCGAGTATGGCTATCTGGCCACGGAGAAAACTTACCGCAATTTCCATCTGTCTTTGCGTTTCAAATGCGAAGCAGATGGCAATAGCGGAGTCTACTTGCATACGACTTTTGAGCCAGGCACAGCGACGGTAACTGCCGGTCGCCAGATCGAAATCGACCGCACGATCGGTCACCATACTGGCGGCATCTATGGCGATGACAAAGCCTGGATTGCTTGGCCAGCGCCTCATCTTGAAACAGTTATCAAGCCGCATGATTGGAACGACATGCTGATTCGCGTAGAAGGCAAACGCTACGTTGTAGTGCTGAACGGTGTCCAAATTCTCGACTTTACGTATCCTTCGCCCGAATCCGAAGAAGGCGTCATTGCGCTGCAGCTCCACTCCGGCGGAGAAGGGCGGATGCGATTCAAAGACATCTGGATCCGCGAACTCTAATGATTCGTCGAGCGGCGTTTTGATGTAAAGTCTGCTCGGTTGACGATTTACTCGGTCGACTTTTGGGCGATGTCGTCCAAATCCAGGCGATAGAGGATTTGGTTGTAGTCGTAACGCGGAGTTGCTTGCGTAGCTGAAGAGAATGTCTTGGTATAGGTCGCTTCGAAAAGGATGAAGTCGGCGTCTGCATCGTTCATTTCTGGATGCAAGTGCGGGTTGTAGAAGGTGTAGTCGGCATGCGTCACTACCTTGACAGCGTCATGCCATGGCCCGGTCGGCGCGTCTGCTTCGGCATACCAAAGTTCTCCGAATGCAGATGGCTTTCCATACCGTTCGCAAAAAACTGAAATCCATTTTCCGCGGTACGCATTCCAAGCGATTGCGCCGCGATGCGGTTCGATTTGAAGGCCATCGCGTGTGGGCACTTTTGATTGCGGCTGCAATTTTTGCCATGCTTCTGGATTCGACCAAGCTTCATAGGTCGCTTCACATTTAAGAGATGGGAACGGGTCACCAAAAAGAGCCCATCGCTTTCCCTCTTCATCGACAATATTCACATGTCCTGTGGGAAACAGTTCAGGTTCTGGAAAGCCCGAACGTTCGTGCCACAATTCAACGGTCTTTTCGAACGTTTGCGTCTGTTCATTCCAAACGCACAACCCTAATTCATAAACAGCAAGTGGCGGAGATATTTTTGCATAGCTTGCCACAAGGATATGGTTGCCGTGCTGATCTGGCAGACTAACAAATCCACCTAACCACGTTGGTCCTTCTCCTTCAATGGGAGCAATAACTCGCGGATTCTGATGCTCGTCGTCGAAATAGTCGAATTTCAATTGTATGGGAGGCACAAACGACTGCAGCGGTTGACGCGCAGTCGTTGCACCAATCATATGATACAGCCCCAGCGGATACTTCGCGATCGCCGTGTCGCCCCAGCTCCAGAACAACCGCTCGTTATGCATTGCTGTTTGGACGCTATCGCAGCCCATAATCTTTGCATCTTGCCATTCCAAGTACTCGCCCAGTTTTTGACTCTCGGCGAATAGCCCAGTCCCAGTAAGCCGACCAAGACGTTTCGCAGCAAGTTGGCGATCCACCTGCACTGTCAGTGCCTCGCCTGGCTTGGGCACGAGGACCACACCTGCGTTGCCGAAGCCATCTTTTTCGACTCCGTACCCGTGCCCTTCGATTGTAAAAAAGGTCTCTCGCTCCATAAGTTCCGGCAGATCGAAAGCGATAACACCCGCATTGTCTGAAACAAAGGAAACGTTATGCGTTGTTCGCAACTCCACCATCGGAACCGGCCAGCCATTGGCAGCGTCAAGGACAGTGATTTTGCAAGGTTCGATGCACCAAGCACGCCCGGAAATAGCGAGCAACAATACTGCAGTTAAGGCACAATGAGCTTTGATCTGCATTGCCATTATCCAGCAATCTTAAAAAGGGCAAAGAAGGCAACCATTTTGGGACAACTGCCAAAGCTATAGCGATTCGCCTTGAAGTTGTTGTTGCCAGTATCGGCCTCTAGAGACCAAATTCAACCTAAACTCCACTCAATACTTGGTATTTACCGGAACTAAGTTTCAACAGAGCGACTTTTGATTTACCAGAACAAGCGGCATGACAACGAAGTAAGTTGACATTTTTACGTAAACTCAGCCTGCCATCATTCTTCTGCCATATATCTTCCGCTGCATCTCGAGCTACGAAGTAGCGGTATTTTCTAGCCTGGGGTGGAGCTGAGGGACGAAGCGGAACCCCAGGTTGCCAGTCGCCTCTAATCATGAGCTGCGAAGCTGCGCCATTCATTGATGCAAATTAAAAAGCGCGTCCAATCGAGTTCGTTCTGATTCGCGTTTAACCTCCTGCGTTACTGATTCGTAAACGCAAACTAACCGCCCGCAAAGCAACTGGCGGCGGCTCTTTGGCCGCGAACCCATGCACGACCACTTCTTTCGGCTTCGTTACGCATACTCGCTGGACGTCCAGCACTCTTGCCAAAGTACTTTTTAAAATTCCACACCAGATCGCACCACATCGATGACTCAATACCAAGCCGCTGCAAGATAGGCTTGAGCCCATCAGGAACCGAACCTCGCTTATCGAGCCGCCCTTGACGCCCAGTCCAGTCAAGCAGCGATAAGTAATCCGACAGCGACATCGGCAAGAAGCCTTTGTTACTCGCCCTCACTCCAGACTTGTTTGCATAGATTCCCGACGTCTTACGTTCATCGACAGTAAAGACCGCCAACCATGCATCACGCAGAATACGCCCCCCATTCTTTTTCCTCCCCTCGCCCCGTTTCGGGGAGAGGGGGCGGGGGTGAGGGGCATCCTCAAGCGCATCGCCTTGCACACGTATCACTGCCAGATCTGCTGCCGCCGAATCGATCTGTTCACCCTTCAAAGCCTGGATGCGATCATACGCCGACGTATGCACCGATTCCCAGGGTCGCGCAGCGCACCCTGGGAATCGGTGCATACGTCACGTGCGAACCCCAACGGGGTTCAACACGGCGACATGTTCAACCCCCTCGGGGTTGGCGCGGTGGTGTTGCGTCTTGACCCGGGGTGCGCTGCGCGACCCCGGGCTTAATTGTTCAACCCCTTCGGGATTGATGCGCCGGTTGCATGCGAACACCAATGAGGTTCAATATTTGCGAACCCCAACGGGGTTCAATATCAGAGCCCAGGGTCGCGCAGCGCACCCTGGGAATCGGGGCATGCGTCACGTGCGAACCCCAACGGGGTTCAACACTGCGACATGTTCAACCCCTTCGGGGTTGGTGCGATGGTGTTGCGTCTTGAACCGGGGTGCGCTGCGCGACCCCGGGCTTTGTTGTTAGACCCCTTCGGGGTTGATGCGCCGGTTGCGTGCGAACACCAATGAGGTTCAATATTTGCGAACCCCTGAAAACAAAAGGTGCGAAAACAAGAGGTGCCACCCACGAATGGCACTGTTGAAATTCCATCGGCGCAGAAGTCGTCTAGTGGCAGATCGAAATTTTCTGTAAAATCTCGATCGTCATTGCGAGTGATCTAGTCATAATCCCTTGCTTTGGCGTATTTTCTAAGAACCTTCTTTGGTGAGCTGCAACTACAACCAAGGAAGGTTTTTCTATGCGCACTATATCGCATCGACCTGTCTATCGCAGCTTCAGTTTTGCCGATGCACTGCAACCATTCTTGCTGCAGGATGGACTCCCGTTCTCGCAAGTACTCGCTCCCGAGCGGATCGCTACCGTGTTCCAAAAACACGGAAGCTTGTTTGGCGGTATCTATACCACCGCCATTACGCTGTGGGCTTTCATCGGGCAAGTCTTACGCGATGGGAAAGAAGCGGCCTGCCAAGCTGCCGTGGCGAACGTGGTCGCCTACTGCCAGCTTACTGGGAAACCGGCTCCCACCCACGATACCGGCGACTACTGCGTCGCACGTGCAAAGCTCTCCGAGCATGCACTGCGTGAGCTGAGCTGCGAAGTTGCAGCTGATGCACAAAGCGACGCAGATTCCGCTTGGCTTTGGCAAGGCCGCAACGTTTTTTTGATCGATGGCTTTACCTTCATGATGGCCGACACGCCTGAGAACCAAGCAGAGTATCCTCAGCATACCGCACAGAAGCCAGGTGTTGGCTTTCCTATCGCTCGCGTGCTAAGCATCCTCTCTTTAGCAACGGGATGTTTGGTAGATGCCGCAGTCGGTCCTTTTGCGGGCAAAGGCACTGGCGAAACGGCTTTACTAAGGAAGCTCTTGGATGTTTTCAAGCCAGGAGATGTCGTGGTTGCCGATCGCTACTTCTGCAACTACTGGCTGATCGCTATGCTCATGCAGCGAGGTGTGCATGTTTGCTTCCGCAAGCATCAGAAACGGCCTACGGACTTTCGCAAAGGAAAGCGATTGGGATGGGACGATCACTTGGTCAGTTGGGTACGACCGGCCCGACCATCGTGGATGTCGGCTGAGCAATACGCAAGCATGCCCGAGAGGATTGAGCTTCGAGAACTACGTTACGTGATAAGTGCACCGGGGCGCAAGCAAAGTTCGATTATTGTCATTTCGACGTTTGTGCAAGATCAAGGCGAGGAAGGCGTGAGCTTTGAAGAGATCGCCGAGTTATATTCCTTTCGTTGGAATGCCGAGTTGGATATCAGAAGTATCAAGACGTTTTTGAACTTGAATCATCTCCGCTGTAAAACCCCCGCGATGGTTCGTCGAGAATTCTGGACGACCATGCTGGCATACAATCTAATTCGCGTCGTGATAGCGGGAGCGGCAGCGCTGCATGAGCGTCGACCGCGAGAAATCAGTTTTACGACGGCATGTCAATATGTGCTTGTTGGTTGGCTCAACGCGATGCTAAACTTGAGCGAAGCCGAGAGGCTGTCATACAGCGTGAGATTGCTGGCGCAAATAGCAGCTTGTCGCATCGCCAATCGCCCGGATCGTTTGGAGCCGCGCGTCGTCAAGAAACGCCGGGACAGTTATCGCTTGATGATGGAGCCGCGACCGACCCTCCAGGCTAGACTACTAAAAGGCGATAACCTCTTCGAAACTTAACAGTTACGTACGCAACAGTGACATTCGTGCCACCCACCCATTGCGATAGGAAAGCCAACACCTGGCTTCTGTGCGGTATGCTGAGGATACTCTGCTTGGTTCTCAGGCGTGTCGGCCATCATGAAGGTAAAGCCATCGATCAAAAAAACGTTGCGGCCTTGCCAAAGCCAAGCGGAATCTGCGTCGCTTTGTGCATCAGCTGCAACTTCGCAGCTCAGCTCACGCAGTGCATGCTCGGAGAGCTTTGCACGTGCGACGCAGTAGTCGCCGGTATCGTGGGTGGGAGCCGGTTTCCCAGTAAGCTGGCAGTAGGCGACCACGTTCGCCACGGCAGCTTGGCAGGCCGCTTCTTTCCCATCGCGTAAGACTTGCCCGATGAAAGCCCACAGCGTAATGGCGGTGGTATAGATACCGCCAAACAAGCTTCCGTGTTTTTGGAACACGGTAGCGATCCGCTCGGGAGCGAGTACTTGCGAGAACGGGAGTCCATCCTGCAGCAAGAATGGTTGCAGTGCATCGGCAAAACTGAAGCTGCGATAGACAGGTCGATGCGATATAGTGCGCATAGAAAAACCTTCCTTGGTTGTAGTTGCAGCTCACCAAAGAAGGTTCTTAGAAAATACGCCAAAGCAAGGGATTATGACTAGATCACTCGCAATGACGATCGAGATTTTACAGAAAATTTCGATCTGCCACTAGACGACTTCTGCGCCGATGGAATTTCAACAGTGCCATTCGTGGGTGGCACCTTTTGTCGCACCTTTTGTCGCACCTTTTGTCCACGTTTTGTCCATTGAATCGTTCGATTGATTCGTAGCAAGACTCTATATCACGTGAGAACACGCTAGAAAATGGTAAATCCTGTACGAACGAAATTGCATATTCGTTCTCAATTCAGCTTTGGTGATTTCGTTTCGTTCGATGTCTTAAGAACATGGCTCCGAATGCGCAACCAAGGAGCACTGCAGATGACGGCTCGGGAACCGAACTAGTCGGGTAGACTGTTCCCGACGCGGAAGTTACCGACCAACTAGCGGTGGGAACCAAATTATTAAATTCATCGAATAAGTCAATTCGCTGCAGGACTGCAGTAGCCGAGAAATCAGAACTTCCGGCAAGATTCGAGCCATCTGGCACCTGAGTCAGATCTACGTCGAAAGAGGAAAGTGCCAATACGGTGATCTCCTGCGCAAACGATCCGTTGATCGCGTGCAATCCGGTCCCATATTGAGTAAAAAATGCCCCGGTGTATCCCGCTGGTGTATTAAAACGTTCGATAACACCATCAGGGAATTGTGCAGCTAGGGTAAAATTGCTGTTTGTACCTGACAAATTGCCGGATATACCAAACACGTAACGAGATTTGTAACCCGACTTTAACTCCCCATTAAATTGCAAGATGTCCTTGAATTGAGCCCGACCAAAAGTAGTTAAGTCACTGGGGGATCCGTCTGGGTTGAACGCGCCGTTCACATCGAATATCGAAACATTCGACGGATTGAAGTAGGTGTTACTCACCGATCCTTGTCCCGACACCTTAAGTCGACCAAAATCTGCCGACGCAGAACCATATCCACTATATGACATAGTTTGATCCACTTCACTGGAGTCCACGCCCGTAAAATCCATGCTTCCACTCGCAGAGACAAAACTGCCGACAGAGCTGCTATCAGATGCAAAGCCGACAATTGCGAGACTTGGTGCGGATTTAGCGCCGATGATTACGCTCGAATTCAAACTCGGCGCCGTCTGGCCGATGGCGTTAGAACAAAGAGATAGAATGATCGTCCCAAAAATCGTTGGACAAAATATTTGCCAAAAAAAACTTCGCAACATGATTGACCTCTAGTAGATATGTTTGCAAGGCAATTTATCCATACAAACCTTTGAGATGATATAAATCGTAACGCTTTTTTATAGATGTATGGTTGGCCAAAGTCAACAAAATCTTGGAGTGAGATACGTGGAAAGGGACACAGAGAAATATTGACAGCTGGTTCAACACGTGAAGAGGGGTCAGCGACGAATGGCACGAGGTTAAGACGTAAGCATTCCTTGGGTTTCGTTACGCTTCACCGTAACCGTAAACCAGAGCCATTTTCGCTCGGTGGTTGCGTCGCTGGTGGTCGGGTGGTAGGCGCGAAGATGCTTCGGTCGGGGACGGTAGGCTAGCCGCTACTTAGTAATCGCCTACGGGCGCGTTGTACTCGCTTGCGGTCGGCGGCCTGACGCCGCTCGTCCTGGCGATAAGTGCGAATTGCTTCAGGATGTGACTGCTTCCAATTGTGGGGGAGAAGCATGGGGACACAGCATATTACTGGCAGGTGGGTCAGATTCGCTAAACTTTGCAGGTCGTACTTGTATTGAGGAGGTGGAATGTGGCTCGGTTAGCTCGTGTCGAAAACTTTGCGCCCGATGAAATCGCTATCGTTCATGTCATGAATCGGACGGTTCGACGTTGCTTCTTGATAGGAATCGATCCGCTTACCGGGAAGAATTTCGATCACCGTAAAGCTTGGATGGAAATCGAACTCAAGCACCTCGCCGCCCACTTCGGATCGACCTTCTTTGCTATGCGATTCTCTCCAATCACTTTCATCTAGTGCTCAGATCGCGCCCCGATGTCGTGGCTGCTTGGGACGACACTTAAGTCGCTGGGCACTGGCTCTTGCTATGCCCTAAACGCAAGGATGCTGACAAGCGACCCGAAGAACCAAACGAATTTGAACTGAACGCAATCCGTAACGATCCAGCGAAACTCAAAGAGATCCGCTCTCGGTTAAGCGATGTTTCTTGGTGGATGCGATTGCTTAGCCAAAAGATTGCATAGAGAGCCAATCATGACGATGAAGAAGTCGGCAAGTTCTGGTGGTTGAAGCATGGTGCTACAACAGGCAGTCTCAGATTTGTTTGACGCGCCTAATTACAGACTCACGATCAGAAACCAAAAATATACTTCCACTGGAATGCATTGCGAATCCATAAGCCATAATCGCCGAGCCAGCAACAAAGCCTCGAATGCTCAGCGTTAGAAGAAAACCAACACCAATCAGGATGACAACGATTCCAGCAATCTGACTTGATCGCTTCATACGGTAGGCATCTAACAAAAGAGATCGCCGGATCGTAATCCTGGTGAGTAGATCGTCAACCTCTTGTTGGGACATACCAATCCCTAAACAATGAGCGTCAAACTTGGATGGATGCACGCGATCCAGAATAAGCTTGCGGATCTGATGCTTCTCGCTCACCGTAAGTTCACGCCCCAATCCGGAAGCGTTAGATACTTCGCTGCTTGATGATTCGGAAGAGAACGATGGTGGCTTATAAGGATCAATGTTCATGAGAGTCTTGTGTTAAAATTGTATCAATCACCTAGCCGAAGTGGTAACCATTGAATTTATCGTCAAAAAAACCTGTGTCCACAACGCGGGCAGATGCGTGACGATCTTGACAATTGACGATTGCATTTCGGACAACCATGAACATTTTGTTCTTCGAATTCCTTTTCAGCGATGTTACGTTTGCTGTTGCTCCAGATTATCGCGTAGATGATGGCAAAAGGCCAACCACAAGTAAAGAACACGAGACCGGTGACGCACCAAACGATTGCGCCAGTAAACATTTTTGATAAAGTCTTCCGCGGTCGTCGTTCGTCGTCGCCGGTTTCGGAGGTAGGTGGCGTATAGGGGGTGCTCATTTTATTATCCAATGGGAGGGACGCGGTAAAGTAAACGACCTCTCAGTATTGCCGATTGCTTTCGCTGATTGCTCACTTGAATCTTTGGCCTAGAGGCTTTTTTCAAGTCTCAGTTCCAACGCCAAGTTAGCAAACCCGGTCTTCAAGCTCTCGGAGGAGAGTGCTGAGAGTCGAGTTTCCAGCCAATCGGGCATCGGATTCGGTTATTGATCTCAGCGAAATCTTCTGGAGTCGCAGAATGCTGAACACACCCAAGCCGGTACCGCAATTCACTTAACAAATGAACAGTTTAGCGTTCTCCAAGCAAGAAGCACGGGGACATAGCAAAATGTTGACGGCGGGGGTAAATTTGCTAAATTTGGCAGGTCGTACTTGATTTTGAGAAGGTGGGATATGGCTCGATTGGCTCGTATCGAAATCTTTGCGCCTGATGAAATTGCTATCGTTCATGTCATGAATCGGACTGTTCGGCGTTGCTTCTTGTTGGGAATCGATCCACTCATCCGGAAGAATTTCGATCACCGTAAGGCTTGGATGGAATCCGAACTCAAGCACCTCGCCGCGCACTTTGGAATCGACCTTCTTTGCTATGCGATTCTCTCCAATCACTTTCATCTAGTGCTCCGATCGCGCCCCGATGTTGTTAGCGCAATAGGTGGCACCTTTTGTTTCCTTTTGTTTCCCTTTTGTCTTTTGTCATTCTAAAGAGTAGATGATGGCAGCTAGTGGCTTTTTATGGCAGCTACGCTCCCACGGGGCCAATAACAAGTGTCACTCTCGTGAGAGTTCGAGTTCACAGACAGAACTGGGCGAGAAACACAAGAAGAAAAAGGAAACCCGCCGCCAAGTACCCAGCGGCATCACCTCGAAAACGCGCTGGATCAAATATCTCTACAAATTCATTCTTCTCCACCAATCTCAAGTCTATCATACTCCCAATAGACAACTCTTTTTTCTCGTAAGGCAACTGCGACACAAACTGACGCAACTCGCCATCATTTCTGAATTCTATCCTTGGAAAGTAGGTCCACCCTGCCTCTGAATCTACTGCCTCGAGGGCAATTACTTTGCCCTGAAGCGGTTTCCCATGGATGTACCGACAGTACCGTATGTATTTCACCAATCCCATATGCATACTGAGAATTGATAAAATGATGGAAAAATAGCCGAACAAAATCATATTTGTATCAAACAACTTAAGGAAAGGCTGCGTCCGTGGCGAAGGTATTTAAGAGCGGACTACCGCCGCGATATCGGAGGCAGACACGATCTGCAAGATATAGCCAAACCGGTGCGAGATAAGCTATTATTTCGGCTAGTCTCTGCTGATCCTCGGGAGATAGCTGAATGATAAAGCGGCTCTCAATTGCGTGGGAAATTTCACGAAGGCGTCCTACGACCATCAGACGCTCGTAAACCGTGAGATTGCCGAGCATTATCGAAGCTTGAACATCTTTCCATTCCGCGAGGTACGGTGAGCTTATACTAGAAAGTTTCTCGCTGACCGCCGCATGATCGGCAAACATAGACTTATAAGCATGGTGACACAACTCGATGAACCCACCGCGACACAAGCAATACAAGCACAATTCGAGGTTGGACAAATCGCGCCGCCCGATTCCAAAAAACTCCGAACTAAATGCAATTGAGGCAAATCGACTTCCTTGCTCGCATTGAAATCCATTTTCTACTGATAACAGGAATCGTGCATCCAGCTTGGCAGACGCTTGCTCAAGACGTCTGCGAAATTCAACGTCATCTAATAGCCATGCTAACAAATGCAGTTCGGACGGTTTAAACTGTGCGATATCCCTATCAATGAACCAATTCAACGCCACATACGCACCCAGGAGATTGCTACTCGATGCATCTCCGCTTGCGCCAGAACAAAGAGCAGGAAATCCACTCAAAAACAACGTTGCTGTTGTACAGATCGTCACGCGGCGATTTGCAGCAATTTTCAGTTTCGATTCTTCCGGCATTTCGGGGTTCATCTCCTTAGACATCGTACAAAAAATAACTTCCGGCGCCAGACCGTTATTTACTCCGCCGCCTCGGCTTAGAGAAACCGCCGATTATCGATTACGAGCAATCAACAAAGGTCGCGTTGTCGAGTGGTGAAGCTTCTGGATCTCTACTAAGAGATTGGAAGAGACGGAAAATTGATTAACAAAAATCTTCGCTGAAATCACGCCATGTCGCAACGGTACTTTCGGGAATTCATTATAGGGTGCTCAATTGTTGGTTATTACTGATGCCCATTCATGGGAAGGAAGCATGGGGACACCGTAAAATGTTGACGGCGGGGCAGAGTTGCCAGACTTTGCAGGTCGTACTTGATTTTGATGAGGTGGAATATGGCTTGACTGGCTCGTGTCGAAATCTTTGCGCTCATGTTTTTCGCGATTTCGGTTAGTGGCGAGCATCAGAAAGCCGATCTGCGAAAATATGAGATCGCATCGAAATAGTGAACTCTATTGCTGAGCTGCCAATCCTGCTTTTGCCGAAGCGTTTTGTAAGTTTTCATGCGATCTTTCTAAACGAAAGATTGCAATTGAGTACGCCCCAAGTTCAATCGTATCGTTTTCTGGCGTCACATTTTCCGGGCTACAGTCCACGTTTGCGAAATCTTTACCGTAACGTTTGTTGTCAGAATTGAAGATGCATTTCCAACTGCCTTCCGACGGCAGCGGCAATTCCAGTTGCTCGCGAATCACGTTCGAAAAATTCACCACGACTAAGGATTCCAAGCCGTCCTCTTCATGCCAGCGTCTAAAAACACATAGGTTATCGCCGTTGTGGGTTTGAAGAATTTCAATGTTAGGTGTTTGGAGCTCTTTCAATCCATCTGTTTCGGACGCTCGAAGCCTTATGAGGTCACGGTAGAAGTTACCGACGCCAGGGAAACGCTCCCTCTTTTCCCAGTCCAATTCAACAGTGTCTTGAAACCAACCTTCTTCCAGAAACTCTTGACCTTGAAACAACATTGGAACTCCGGGGCAGAGCAATGCCATGCCTGCGGCCAGCGTGCTGCGTTTGCGGGCAAAATATCCATCCGGACCATTTTCGTCAATTTCGTAAGGTACTCGAGCTTTACCGTTTGCGACTTCATCATGTGATTCGGAATAGACGACTCTTTGGAAAGCATCGCCGTTGTAACGATGGCACAGCGAATGGGCAAGCGTGTCCATATTTCGTTCGTTATCGTGTACTGCGATAGCGATGTTGCGAATCGGATGGACGAATTTTGCATCCCATTGCATGGTAAATCCAGCTCCTCCCTCCTCAGGACTTTTGGTCATCCATTCGTTATTTTGCAAATCCTCTGCGATCGTAATGCGGCCTGGATACTCATCGCGGACTATGCGATTAATCTCTTGCGTCAACGACCAACCTTCCGGAATTTCCGCGCCAGGATCCGAATCGCCCCGAACGTGACGGATATAAAGCGTCATATCGAAACGAAGTCCGTCGGCATGAAACTCATCGAGAAAATATCTCGCGTTGTCGATGATGTAGTGCCGAACCTCTTCGCGGCCATAGTCTGGTCGTGTGTCGCCCCAAGGCGTTGAACTTCGCCAATCATTGAAGAAGTAGATCCCACCTTTGTCGTTTTGAGACCAACCGTCAAACTGCCAAAGCGACAAGTCACTCGGGCCAAAATGGTTGTAAACGACGTCGACAATGACAGCTAGAGATCGTTTGTGACACTCGCGCACGAAACGCTTTAGCCCCAGCGGTCCACCATACGCTTGTTCAATCGAAAAAGGATGAGCCGGGTTATATCCCCATGAAATATCGCCGGCGAATTCCGCACATGGCATAATCTCGATCGTATTGATCCCGAGCTTCACCAAGTGATCTAGACGTTCAATCGCATCGTCGAACGTCCCAGGCACGTCAGCAGACTTGCGATTGTAGGTCCCAATATGCATTTCATAGATGACCATTCTTTCGCGGGGAATCGCCACCGTAGTTGTCTGCTCCCAGTCAAATTCATGGTTGCTGATTATTCCATTTCCAACAGAATTGGTGACTTCCACCGCGTAGGGATCGACCCGCGTAAATTCGTTGTCGCCATTCTTGATCCAGTATCGATACTCATCCTCAAAGCTGGCACTCTCGATTTCTGCGTACCAGAAACCACCTTCATTGCGCATGGGATGAGCAGTCTTGTTCCATTCGTTAAAGGTGCCAACGACGCTGACTTCGTCGGCGTGCGGCGCCCAGACACCAAAAGCAAATCCCTTTTCGACCTTGCGACATCCCAGGTTTTTGTACATAGACTTCAACTACCTACGGCCATTAAAATTTCGGAGCGGACACGGTTCGATCCTCCGATTGAAGGATCTCGGGGGCCCACAAGAGCAAAAGGCGTGCGCAAAATTGTAAAGCAGCAATTTCGACCACGTTCGTAGTCGTCCAAATGGTCGATGCACCGCCCTAGCGTAGATGGATTTCAGTGACAATCGTCAAGGCATAACGCTGATCGTTCGCTGGTCAGCAAGGACTGTAATCCTATTTTCTGCGAATGCTTGTAAGACGTCCGGCAGCAATTCCCGTTCGAGCTCCCCAACGCGTTGTTGCAACGACTCTGCAGTATCCGCTGGTTCTACCGAACATACCTTTTGCGCGATGATTGGACCGTGGTCGTACTGATTGTCAACAAAATGGACGGTACATCCCGAAACTTTGACGCCATAGTCGATCGCAGCTTGATGAACAGCTAAACCGTAATAGCCCTTGCCACAGAACGACGGAATCAGTGACGGATGAATATTGATCACGCGAAACATAAAGTCATCGGGTATCAACAGATGTTGTAAGTATCCTCCCATGACGACCGCTTGCAGCTCGCACTTCCGCAGTTCCGCGAACATGGCGTCGCGAAACGTCTCGCTGTCGGGATAGCTGCGCCGCGAGATAACTTGAAAGGGAATCCCATTCTGTTCGGCATACTTGATTCCACCGGCGTCTGGGCGAGACGCGACCACAAGCCTGATTTCGACGTCCAAAAGACCTGCTGAAATGCGGTCGAGCAAGTTCTTGAGAGTACTGCCGCTGCCTGAAATTAAGACTGCGATTGGTAATTTTTTTCTACTATTCATTCTTAAACAGTCAATTTTCAGGCTCAAATACGTTGCTTCCGCTTTCTTTCCAGCGGCAAACTGCAGCGTGCCGAGCGGCGATTCGGTAGAATACCGAAGTGTTTTTCCGAACGCAAAACTAGCAATCGCTATTTTACGCTTATCAACAGATTACCAAAGGAGTCTATATGAGCTATCGGTATCTTCAATTGTCCCTGTTGTCCTTTGCTGCCCTTGCTGGCCAAACATGCTTCGCCGAAACGAACGACTGGAACCCATGGCGAGGTCCTGACGGCAGCGGCGCTGTGGAATCGGCCGATCTACCGACGGAGTGGAGCGAGACCAAGAATGTCGCATGGAAGTCTGAAATTCCGGGGAAGGGCTCTTCAACTCCGATTATCTTAGGCAATAAAGTTTTCGTTCTATCTGCCATTGAAACCGATCGCAAAGATCCTCAAGCAAGTCCGCCTGCAGACGCAGATGGCGGCGGAGGCCGTCGATTCTCCGGCCCGCCACCCAGCAATTTTTATCAGTTCGTCGTCCTTTGCTTTGATCGCACCAACGGCAAGCTCCTCTGGCAACAGGTTGCAACGGAGGAAGTTCCTCACGAAGGCGGGCACGCTACTAACACCTTCGCGTCATCTTCGCCCGTAACCGATGGCAAGTATTTGTACGTTGATTTTGGCTCGCGAGGCATATTTTGTTATGACCTTGATGGCAAAAAGATTTGGGAAGAAAAATTTGGCAAGATGCAAACCCGCGCCTCCTTTGGCGAAGGCTCATCTCCAGCCGTTTATAAAGATACTCTGATTGTCCCGTGGGATCACGAAGGCCAATCGTTTATCGCCGCTTTGGACACCGCGACCGGCAAGCAAAAATGGAAGGTTGATCGTGACGAACGAACAACTTGGAGCACGCCACTGATCGTTGAACACAAGGGCACGGTCCAAGTCATTACCAATGGTAACACCGTTCGAAGCTACGACCTGAAAGATGGCTCGCTGATCTGGCAATGCAGCGGACAGGTTCAGAATCCAATCCCGACACCTGTGTTGTATGGAGACCACGTGATCTGCATGACAGGATATCAAGGTGACGCGATTCAATCGATATCGCTTGACTCCAAAGGTGACGTCACCGGAAAATCGGAGATCGCTTGGTCGCGCACGGATGCAGCTCCATACGTGCCTTCTCCGGTGCTGTACAAAGGCGTGCTGTACTTTACCAAGCAAAACAATGCAGTAATCTCAGCAGTCGACGCTGCTACTGGCGAGGTTTTTATGAAACAGCAACGTCTTCAAGGGATTCAAAGCGTCTATTCATCTCCCATTGCTGCGTCAGACCGAATTTACTTTACCGGCCGTGATGGCACGACAGTTGTGATTCGCCATGCAGAAAATGTTGATATCATCGCGACAAATACTCTGAACGAAACTGTCGATTCTTCGATCGCCGTGTCGGGTAATCAGCTCTTTATTCGCGGCGAGAAACATCTCTTTTGCATCGCTAACCCGTAACGCTTGGCTCACGCCAACTCTTTTGCCGTCGCAATTCTTACTCGGCTCCGTCCACCTCCATTCGGATTGGACGGAGCCTACTGCGACGCTGCTCTACGCTTATTCTAAAGTACACTGCTTCTAAAGCACACTGCGTAATCATCTCGTTGGTTTCCAAAGAGGTGTCGTCTTCAAATCACTTTCAAACGCGGCGACCAAGCGACTTTAGGTACGTTGCTCGAATCGACAATGCAAAGTGTGCAACTGGCTTTACAAATGGCACAATCCGCAAACTTGATGCGGGGAATACGACGGTTTGAGGTTTCTACGATGCGAAGGCGCTTTCGAAGTGACTTAAGGCGTACATTCTTCAGACGCATCATTCCGCCCAGTCGGACAAACGCCAGTCGTGTAAAGCCCTACAAACATCAAAATGGTTGCAACTCCTATTAACGACGATTCCCAGACGTACGCAGGCGTCAAGACGGACGAAGTAGTTAGCGCTGCGGTGTTTGCTAGTTTGGAAACTCGGTTGAAGGCTGTTGAGAATCGTATAGCAAGCCTGCCTGACGCAAACAAAATCAATCTGCTCGTGTTCGATGGCAGTCTCGACAAATTGTTAGCTGCATTTGTTATGGCAACTGGTGCGGCAGCGACTGGTTTCGAAGTCAGCATGTTCTTCACCTTTTGGGGAACTTCTGCGTTACGTAAATCTCCGTCCAAGCCAACCGGGAAGACTTGGGTCGAGTCCGCATTCGGTTGGATGCTGCCAAAGGGCCCACATGCGGCCAAGCTTTCCAAGATGGATATGTGCGGACTTGGACGTTGGATGATGAAACGTGAGATGCGTCAAAAGAACGTCGCGGACTTAGAAAAACTGATTGAGACGGCCGCTGAACTGGGCGTACAAATCAGCGTCTGCGAAATGTCCATGAAGCTGATGGGAATACAGAGAGCCGAACTCATGGATTATCCCAACTTGACATTTTGTGGTGTTGCAAGTTTTGCTGAACTAGCATCCCAAGCCAACACTACGTTGTTTATCTAACTCGTTTCCAATGCCTGATCGCGATAACTTACTTGACGAACATACAGACGCCTCAGTCGTCGGAATCGAATGCGATTTCGAAGACTCGCTGGATGTTGCGCAGCGTTTATCGCAACAGCTTGAGGCCTTTCAAGAAGTACTGTCAAACGCGCCACTCGAAGACAAAAGCGATCTTGCCTACCAGCGTTTGTTTCAACAGTTTCAAGATCTGCGAGACAGCGCAGTAACCACTGCGGAAGAGTTGCATTCGATCAAAGCCAGATCGGAATCGCTTGCTCGGGCGCAAGCAGATGCGATCGTGCATTCTGCCGAAATAATTCAGGAATTGGAAGATACCAAACTGCAGCTCAGTAAGGCAACGGCTGCAGCAGAAAAGGCGGCGAACGACACGCAGTGCTTGGCCGATACGATTTTCTCGCGAACCAATGACGCAGTTCTAATCATGCGTAATCGCGAGTGTATCGCCTGCAATGATAATGTTTTCAAAATGTTCGGATGCGAGGAAAGCGATGTCGTCGGGCGGTGGCCGCTGCCGCTGTCAGCCGAACGCATTCAGGCCGACTCTACAGAAAAATGGCGACTGCAGTCTGCATACGAAGCCGCAGCAGATGGCGAAGCTCAAACGATCGAACTTGCGTTTTTGCATCCACATCAAGACTTGATCTGGTGCGAAATCAAATTCACTCGCTTCTACATGCAAGAAGTCCTGCATATCTTGCTGACAATCGTTGATATCACCGGTCGGAAAAGTTTCGAAGATGAATTGCGTCGCAATCGCGATTTTCTCCATAACGTTATCAACGCAGTTCCCGATCCGATTTTCGTCAGCGATGACCAACAAAAGTTACTCGTAGCCAATGATTCGTACTGTGCTTCATTCGCCGTCGATCGGAATAAAATACTCGGACAACATCTAGGTGTAGTCTTTCCTGAGTACAGTGTCGACGATGTCGTTGAACACGACGTGTGCTCGATCCGCGACGTTAGCACTTGCGAAGTCGAACGCATTCACGTCCGCGAGGATGGTAGCAAGCGTGTGCACTCGATTCGTCGCTCAACTTTCGGCGACACATCGACTGGAAAGTATACGGTCGGAATCGCCCGCGATGTCACGATCGAGCGAGAGCACCAAAAGCGCTTAAAAGTATTGGCAAACGTTTTCAATCATGCCGCAGAAGGAGTCGCAATCCTTTCCCGCAGCGGTGTAATTCTAGAGGCGAACCCGCGTCTCCGAGAAATGTTCAATTGCAGTGAGTTAATTGACACATTTCTGCTCGATGTTGTTGATCTGGGGATCAAAGATTTCCTGAATGAACTGACCGAAGTCCATCACGGAAAGTCTTGGTCGGGAAAGGTCGTAGCGAAAACCAACGATGGAAGCGAACATTGGTACTGGCTGTCCCTGAGTGCTAGCGAGACGTCAGAAGATGCGACGGCGCAAATTATCGCTCTCTTTTCCGATGTCACACAACTGGAAAATTCACAACAGCAGCTTCAACTTCAAGCTCTTCACGACAACCTAACCGGATTGCCGAATCGCCGTTTCTTCCGTCAATATGTTGACGAACTAGTCCTGAAGCAGCAAGGTAAGAACTCGTCCTTCTCGATCTGCTTTATGGATTTGGACGACTTTAAAATAGTAAACGACTCGTTGGGACACGGCGTAGGCGATCAGTTACTAATCGCCGTCGCACAGCGGCTGACGGCTACAATTGGCAGCCAAGCCTTCATCGCTCGTTTTGGCGGTGATGAATTTGCAGCCGTCTTTCCCCAACGCAGAAGTAGCGACGAGTCCGTAGAAAGCTGCGTTCAGCGCTTAATAACGGCTTTCCAAGAAACGTTCCAACTTGACAGTAATGAAGTCACCATTGGGCTCAGCATCGGACTGTCTACATACTCTCCCGAATGCAGTGACTCAGAAACGTTAATGGCTAACGCTGATATCGCGATGTACGCGGCCAAGGCGGCTGGCAAGAACCACGCTCGCGACTTCTCGCCCGAGATGCAAGAGCGTGCCGACCAACGCCATCTGTTGCTCGCAGAATTGCGTAAAGTATTGCAAGGTGGCGGTATCTCGCTCGCATTCCAGCCCAAAGCCTGTGCTATCACAGGAGCAACACGTGGTTGTGAAGCGCTCGCACGCTGGATTCGTCCAGACGGAACGACTGTTTCTCCAGCGGAATTCATCCCCATCGCAGAACAGTCTGGAGTCATTCTGGCGCTTGGCGAATATGTCTTCTGCAAAGCCTTAGAGACGTGCCGCGACTGGGCTGATCGAGGCATCGACCTTTTCCCACTCGCAGTCAATATCTCTCCACAACAGTTAAGATCGGTACGGTTCGTCGATACCCTTGTCGAACTGATGGAACAGTACGGCGCTAAACCGGAATGGTTGGATATCGAAATCACCGAAAATGCGATGGTCGATGACATCGAACATGCGATCGAAACGATTAACCGCTTGAAAAACCTTGGCTTCCGTGTGGCCATTGACGACTTCGGCACCGGCTACTCATCTCTGAACTACCTAAGATTTTTCCGGATCAGTACGCTAAAAATCGACCGGTCATTCGTATCAGAAATTGCAGACGACCGAAATTGCTTGGCTATCGCGAACTCCATCATTTCGCTGGGCCACGGGCTTGGTCTCACGATCGTTGCCGAAGGTGTTGAGACTCCGGAGCAAGTCAAAATTTTGGGTGAAATTGGTTGCGATCTAATCCAGGGCTACTATCTTGCCAAGCCGATGGGCAAAGATCAAATCGAGAACTGGGTTGCCGAAAGACAACTCAAATCAGGCTGGGGTTTCTAGCGCGAGCGATATTTCTCGCCCAGCACCTGAAACTTGCAAACTCGTGACTAGAACGAGATACATACGCCTTGCAACGCAAGTTCGACCATTGCTGTAAAGCCACCGATCGACACTTGCGGAATCTTCTGCGCCGAAGGAACAACCCCTGGCCCACCTGCACTACAAGTTCGGTGACAGACAGAACATAACATAATATTGCCACCAGATTCGATGTACTGCGAGATCAGCGTCTCAAGCGAATCGAAGCCCTGTACGGTTATACCACTGGCGCTCCCTTCGTATCCCCAGACAGCACCATCACTAGTCAGAAAGACAGTGACTTCTTGGCCAAGCGATAGGGCGGACAATGCGCAGCTGAACGCCAGTGTAGCGTTTTTGCCATTGTCGGACTTCCCAGTCGTCAGCGCTACGACAACAGTCTTGGCTCTTTCCAATTTCTACATCCTTGTATTAGATTCGCCTTTAGGAAACAACGATAACGGCCCGTTGCGTTTCTTCTCCTTCGAACGATTCAATTCGATGACCGGTCCGACGTGACCACGCTTCCAAGTCCAGCTTGAAGGCCAGATCCGTTGCAAAGACTTCCAGCCGTTGCCCACTGGTCATCGTCTTAACTGCTTTTGTAAGCTGCACGATTGGCATCGGACAGTTCATGCCCTTGCAGTCGAGTGTTTGGTCCGTCATATGAGTCCGCCTTCCTTGCAACCCGATGAGTCATTGCGATAAACCGCAAGTTCGTTGGCGACAGAATGCAAAATTCTGCCACAAGAATCAAGACGAATCGCGACGAACCACATACTTCCTACGCCTGAGCGTACAGCGCCGACTTAATCGACGCCGCAGTCCGACGGTATTTTAGCAGAGCGCGCTAGCTGATCGGTTTAGCGTTCCAGATTTCGTCTGCATACTGCTGGATTGTCCGATCACTGGAGAACCAACCGCTATTGGCAGCATTCAAAATGCTCATTCGCGTCCACGCGTCTTGATCCAAGTACGCTTCACTGACGCTCTGTTGGGCGTCGATAAAGCTGCGAAGATCAGCGATCGTCAGCCACTGGTCACGAGGATTGCGGAGGCCAGAGGTAAGTAAATCAAAGATGCCGGGCTCTTCGGCATTGAACATACCACCTTCGATATTTTCCATAATACGACGAATGTCCGCATCTGCAGCAATGATCGCGTTCGGATCATAGCTTTTCTTCGCTTCGTCAACCTGGTCCGCAGTCAAGCCGAACAAGAAGAAGTTTTCTGCTCCGGCTTTCTCACGAATCTCAATGTTAGCGCCATCTAACGTTCCAATCGTCAGTGCACCATTCATCATGAACTTCATGTTGCCTGTGCCGGACGCTTCCTTGCCCGCAGTAGAAATTTGCTCAGAAAGTTCCGTTCCCGGGCAGATGACTTCCATCGCCGAGACGCGATAGTTCGGAAAGAAAACGCATTTTAAAAGGTCATTGGCAAGTGGGTCGGCATTGATGACTTTCCCTACGTTATTGACCAACTTCACGATAAGCTTAGCCACATGATACCCCGGAGCCGCCTTGCCGCCGATCAGCACACAGCGAGGAACCAAACCTTTAGTATCGCCGCGTCGAATCCTATCATACAAATGCACAACGTGTAGCACGTTTAGGAGTTGTCGTTTGTACTCGTGAATACGTTTTACTTGGACGTCAAAGAGTGCGTTCTCGTTGAATTGAACGCCTGTATTTTTGAGAACGTACTCCGATAACCGTTTTTTATTGGCTAACTTGACGGCATGCCACTTCTTGCGGAATGCAGCATCTTCCGCATACGGAATCAACTTGCTGATCGACTCAAGGTTCGATTCCCAATCGTTTCCAATGGTTTCGTTGAGCAAGTCACGCTGTAGAGGATTGCAATGTGAAAGCCAGCGACGTTGTGTGACACCGTTTGTTTTGTTGTTGAACTTCTTTGGCCAAATTTTATAGAAATCGGCGAACAGGCCAGACTTGAGCAATTCGGTATGCAAGTGTGCTACACCGTTGACAGAGAAGCTGCCGACGATACAGAGGTAAGCCATCCGAACATGCGGTTGGTCGCCTTCTTCAATCAGCGAGACGCGTTTGCGTAAGTCCAAATCATCGGGCCACTTGCGAGCTACTTCGGCAAGAAATCTTGCGTTGATTTCGTAGATGATCTCCAACAATCTCGGGAGCAAGCGGCTGAACAACCGCACTGACCAACGCTCTAGTGCTTCGGGAAGCAATGTGTGGTTCGTGTAGGCCATGCAATCTTTGGTGATAGCCCATGCTTCGTCCCATTCCAAACCATGCTCATCGATAAGCAATCGCATAAGCTCGGGCACCGAACACGCAGGATGCGTATCATTCAGTTGGAAGCAATTCTTTTTTCCGAAATCGGCAAAGTTCTCGCCGTGTTGTTCGACCCATTTCGCGATCACATCCTGGAGGCTGGCCGACACTAGGAAATACTGCTGTTTTAGCCGCAGTTCTTTACCATTTTCACTGGCGTCATTTGGGTAAAGAACCATCGAAATCTGTTCAGCATTGTTCTTTTGGCGAACGGCCTCGGTATAGCTACCCGAATTGAACTCTTCGAGATCGAATACGTCGGTAGCTTCCGCTTTCCAAAGCCGCAACGTATTGACCGTTTCATTCTTGAAGCCCGGTATAGGCATGTCGTAGGGAACGGCTAACAAATCAGAACTGCCGACCCAGCGGATATGCATCGTACCTTCCGCATCAAAGTATCGTTCCGTGTGTCCCCAGAACTTGATTGTGCGTGTGTCTTCCGGACGTTCAATCTCCCAAGGATTTCCATCGCGCAACCAGTGGTCAGGTGCTTCGACTTGACGTCCTTGCTCAATAAATTGATGGAACATGCCGAACTCATAGCGAATGCCGTAACCAGCAACTGGTAACTTAAGATTCGCACAACTATCTAAGAAACACGCGGCAAGTCGTCCCAGACCACCGTTTCCTAAGCCAGCATCTAACTCTTCCTCAGCAATCTCTTCCAGCTTCAACCCGTAGCCATGCAACGCTTCGCGTACATCTTTGTCCAAGTCCAGGTTTTGTATGGCGTTGTTGAGCGATCGGCCTAGCAGAAACTCGAGTGAGAAGTAATGTACTTTGCGAGTGTCTGCGGTCGCAAATTTTTCGCGACTGGTCAACCATAGTTGGCTCACTCGATCTCGAACAGCATTGGCAAGTGCGCGGTAATGGTAGACTGGTTGAGTATTCTGATCGTGATGGCCAAGCGTGTAATATAGATGTCTTCTTAACTCGTCTGGCATTGGCCCCAAGAGGTCATACGCAGCACTTTTGACGGCTTCCGGTGTTTGTTCAAGCTTGTTCATCTTGTCAATCTTTTTGGGTGACTTACGATCTAAAACACTGGCAAACATTGTCGCCAATGTTCGCCAGTTTGTCGACGATCATATCGTTTGTCAGCCGCTGAAGGCGACGTCAATTTGCCTTCCGTTTGATGGCAATTTCCGGGCCCGAATCTGACGCTAATGGATTCACTATTTGCCACTATTGCGAAATTCGTGACAAAGACGACTTAAATTCGCAGCTCTTTTGAAAGCAAAAGCAAAAAGTTTTTTGCCAGGAAAAAGCGACGCGCGTGTTAACACACTGTTTCAACGTCAACTGCCAAGGACTCATCTGCCGGGAGCGTCTTTGCAGTGCTTGTCCAGCCACTGAAAAACTTCCGTGTGCCATCGATGCCCATTGGCGGCTTTGTTGACCCAATGACCTTCGTCGGGAAAGTTTACGAAACGGCTCGGGATGTTCAAACGCTGCAAAGTCGTGAACAGCTCGATGCCTTGGCCGATCGGGCAGCGAAAATCTTGATCGTTGTGAATCACCAGCATGGGCGTACGATACTTAGCAAGCTCGCCAGCCTTCGCCTGAGGTGAGAATTCTCGATAGCTCTCTGGTCTCTCCCAGGGCGTACCGCCATGCTCGTATTCGTCGAACCAGAGTTCTTCGGTAGTGCCCCACATGCTTTCGAAATTATAGACGCTGCAATGAGTCACCAGCGTGCAGAACCGTCCAGTGTTAACAGCGAACCAATTCATCATGTACCCACCAAAGCTCGCGCCGGCAGCGGCAATGCGGTCCTTGTCCACATACGGCAAAGTTTCAAGGTAGTCCGCTCCAGCCATCAAATCACGGTAGCACTTGCCGCCCCAATCACCAGAGATCTGATCTGTAAACTCCTGTCCAAACCCCGTCGATCCACGAGGATTTGGCAGAGCGACGACATAACCTTGCGATGCCCATAGCGCTGGATTCCAGCGATAACTCCATGCATCGTTCCAAGCTCCTTGCGGACCACCGTGAATCATATACACAGTTGGATATTTCTTTGACGGATCGAAACCTGGCGGTTTCAAGATCCACATCTGCAGCTTATAGTCGCCTTCAATCGGAATATCCTTAGTCCATTCGGGAACGATGCTCGCAAGGGATGAGACGAGATCGCTGTTCGCTTGGCTAAGATTCATCACATCGCCATCTGCTTTCTTAACAAACACTTCTGCCGGAGCGGTCAGTGTCGACTCGGTGTACACGAGAAGATTGTCGTTGTGCACAGACAAGTCATGAACGCCAGCCATTTCATCAACGGCCACTTTCCCCTTGTCTCCTGATTCAGTAACCTTTTGTCGGTAAATTCGACTGCGACCTTCCCACTCGGTTGTGAACAACACATCGTCGTTGTTGGCCCACGTAAATTCACCGACGGATATATCATCAGCCAGCTCCCATCGTTTGATATCACCTTGCACCATCCCTTCAGGGCTAATCTTGGCCGTTGAAATCAACCAACGGTCTGCTTCGGCTCCAGGCGTTTGTTGCGACCGCCACGCCAAATGCTTTCCATCGGGTGATATTTGTGGCCCACTATCGCCTGCTTTGTTCGACGACGTCATATTTTCCCAGTTTGTTTTGACATTGTCAGCCGAAACGCGACAAAGATCGTAGTTGGTGCTCCACGCCTCCAAACTGACCTTCTCCGGATCATGCGGAGGTGCAGTAAAGATTAGGTGAGAACCATTAGCACTAAAACAAAAGTCCCGGCCCGACGAAAAAGTTGATGAAGTCGGACTTGCGTCTCGGTCACCAGGCGTTGCGTCATGCGGAAGCCCCTTCGCTCGCAGCTCTCCGTCAACTACATCTAATTGCAGCACAAACAGGTGCTGTCGCTTTCCCTCGACATAAGAATCCCAATGTCGATAAAACAAGTGATCTGCAGTGCGAACTTTTACAATTGACTCCTCAACGCTCTTGAGTTTCTGTTCGTTTTGTTTCGCAATCTCTTCATCGGAACCATCTGTGAACTCGGGGAATACAGAACTTACAAAAGCGAGCTTGCTTCCATCGGCTGACCACACCGGTTGTGAAGCTTCGGTAGCGATCGTGGTCAACTGCTGTGCCTCGCCGCCATCCAGTCGCATCCACCACAACTGGGAACTGCCTGAGCGATTGGATTCAAACAAAACGAATTTGCCATCGGGAGAAAATTGTGGGTTGGTGTCGCGCTTTCCCGAGTTCGTTAGCTGACGCGGGACGCCACTCCCGTCAGCGTTTGCAAGGTACAGATTGGTAACAGTCTCGTTTGTCTCTGCATTGACCTTGGACACTTGATACACAACCAATGTGCCGTCGGGCGATAACTTTGGCGAAGCGACACGTGCAAAATTGTATAGATCGTCGATCTGCATAGAACGTTGCTTAGTAGATGGTTGAGCTTGAGACTTTGTCGGGACAATGAATATGCAAACAGCCAATGTGAATACTAAAAAAGCGGCCAGTTTGCTACGGTGTTTTATCAGTGGCATAGTTCAATCTACTTGGAACAGTGTTTTCGATTCAGGAAGCTGAGCTGTTGGAATAGCATTGTTGTCTTGAGCGGCGAGTAGCCCGCGTCAACCGCGGCGAGGATCGGGTTCTGAAAGATATATTGAATCTCCATCGGCCTGCCTGCCAGATAGTCTAATCGCATCGAGGAATCGTAGGGCACCATATGCTCTGTATGCTCCATCATTTTCTGAACATGATCGGCACCAAGTTCAAGTCCAATCGCTTTGGCACTCGATTCTACTTCCAGCATGAGGTCCAGCGCAAGTTGTCGCGAGTGCTCGTTCTCCATGATATCCGAAGTCGAAGCATTCAATGCAACAGACAAACCATTGAAGGGGATGTTCCACATCAATTTCCGCCAGCGCGCGGTCGAAAGATTCGGCGCGATCGTCGCAGGCACGTTTGCGGATTGGAAGAGAGCAGCCAGCGTTTCCACAACTTTGCTCGACACGGGCGTTCCTTTTTCATCGCGTCCTCGATACGCGGCCATCTCGATACGGCCGTAGTCCAAATGCTGGATATGTCCAGGACCTTTTTTATTGGAACAGAGAAAGCAACAACCGCCGATCGTTCGCTCTGGCCCAATTATGTGCGCAGTGGCTTCCTCCACAAATAATCCGTTCTGCAGCACCAAGGCGACGGTGTGAGGGCCAATAATTGGTGGTAGAAGCTTGGCAAGCGCCTCGTTGCTAGTTGACTTGATAGCCACGATCACAAAATCAACTTGAGGCATCTGCGATGTGTCATTGTACACATTCACGTCTGGCAAAACGAAGTCGCCCCATGTGCTTTCGACAATCCATCCTTGCTTGCGAATTTGTTCGAGATCATCGCGGACGTGAAAATGCACATCATGGCCGTGACGCGCCAAGCATCCGCCATAAAAACCTCCCAAGCCCCCTGAACCTATGATCGCAAAACTGCTCATCATTCCCTACTTTCACGAGCCACCAACGAGCAAACGAAACGCCATTCGCCGCTGCTACAGCGTTCAAATGTAAAGGATTAGCAGCAATCTTCTAGGGGCTTTTTGAGCTATCTTTACTGAACTCGGCATACCGAATTACCGCCTACGCTGATATTACCTCAGTGTATGTTAGATGTACCGCATCACTCGCTTCATCATCTCGACCGGATTTTTCTGCCACATTCGATACGACAGCGGCATAACGCGCAGTCCTGCACGTTCTAACATTCGATACTGCTCGAGAGACAAGGACTCAGCAAAACGGTCGTGATGACCTATCAAATCTATACCAATTGACCTTTCGCCTCTCGTTAGAATTAGATCGATCGTACAACCGGCGACCTCAAAGTCCCAGTAGCTCTGCACCGCTTCGTTGGAAAGACACGTCGTTATTACATTTCGAAATTGATCAATAGCTTTATCTGCTTGTTTAACAATCTTAGCAGTTGAAGGCTCAAGCAGTTGGCGCAACAATGAGCTAGCGGAATGCCTCGTAATATCGAATGAAAAGTAAAAGTACTGCTCATCGCGTGCGCGAGTGATTGCAACGTTCAATACATTACGTTGATTCAAAAACCGAATCGTCGCTGAATGCGCGTCATTGTCTGCAACTAGAGAAATATACATCACATCTCGCTCTTCGCCTTGAAAGCTATGCGCAGTGCCCACCAGTAGGTCATGTGCAACCAAGTCTTGGTACTGGAAACGCTTTTCCATTTGCGTTGTCAAATACTCGACTTGATCTCGAAACGGTGATAGAACGCCAATGGTTTGCTTGCAAGCAGTACTTGATTGCGATTGAATCCTAGCAGCGATGGCGTCAAGTATCATATTCGCCTCAATTTCATTACAACCGTTGTCGAGTCGTTTACCGCCGCAGTAAACAACGGAGACCGATTGGCGATTGGAGTGGTTGGGGTGTGAGCGCATGATTGCCAATGAGTTTTCATAAAATGCAGAATTGCTGAATCGAATAATGGAGGGCAAGCTGCGATAATGCTCATTCAGTAGCGACACTTGGCTTTGATCGGAGATCGCATCGCTCACGGCATCAAGTATCGATTTGTCTCGATAATGCCACCGTTCCAGCTCAAAACACGTCAACTCATTCTCGGATGCGATTGTTTGGAGGCGAGCCTCAGGAAGGAAGCAAACGTGTCGCAACTGATTGGGATCACCAACAATTACGCACCGTTTGGCTCGGTAGAGCAATGGCAAGCAACTTGCAATGTCACACTGACTTGCTTCGTCCAAAATTGCAACATCAAACATTTCCCGTCGCAACGGTAGCACATTGGAAAGGTCAGCAAGTTTGCATAACCAAATCGGAAATGCATGAAGCAACCTCGAAAAATTCACGTCCTCGAAAAGACTCTGTTGCTTACTATCGCTCCGAGAGCGGAGCGCTTGTAAAAAGCTTGATATGTTATTGCGATATTTGACTACCAACCGTTCCAGCCGAGTGCACATTACATGGCTTAGATAGTCCTTCGTCACGGCGCAACGTTGCTCACGTAGCAATGCAAGCTGCTCGGCAGTTCTCCATGGATCGCAATTCGCTACAGCCCACGCCGAATACGATCTAAACATAGGAAAAAGAAGTCGTTCTTTAAGCGTTACTGGTACTTCGTAAGAAAGTTTTCCCCAACGCGTTTCGCTTATGATTTCGCGCTCGAACAGTTTTTCAGTCGAGCGAATTCTCCGGTCTAACTTATTGATTTCCTTGAGCAATGACTTTGCACTCTTGCGCCCTTTGCGCGGCGAATATCCTTGCAGTAGACGTTCGAGCTTGGCCTTTAGTTCACGCATGAACTCCTTGCGACCAGCCCGAACCACCGAGAGACTACTTCCAACTTGATCTTCGATTTTCTCCGCCACAACATTCACTGCTTGATCCATGCGTGACGCGATCAGAACTGTTTCGCCTCGCGAGAGATGGTCGAGGGCAATACTCGCTATCGTATGCGATTTCCCCGTTCCCGGCGGACCTATCACCAGAGTTAACTCATTGTTCGAACTAGAGCGCAACATCTGCTCTTGAGCAGCACTCAAAATCGTTGGCGCAATATATCGCCGTGCTGGATTCCGCGTGCTCCTCTTGGTTTGGCATGGGTTGAGTAGTGCGCTAATGGTTTTGGATTGAGAACTTGAAGGTATGATCAAATCCAGCTCGTGCAGAACACCTCGAGTGTCAGGGGAGTTTGGGAGCAACGCAATTGCCGCAGAATTTATACACTCCCACCGACCTTCGCGTAAATTCTCGCAGCACGTATTCGCCTCTTTAGCATTTAGTAATTCTGGAAAAGCGGACAGCCCGCCAAAATCAACGCTGGGCAATACCATCGCCAAGCGAGCAGCAACCGTGTGTAATGTCTCCCGTTGCCACGGCAGTGGAGGGAGTTGGTTCAAACACAATTCCACTTCTTTGGCGTCAGCCCCAGTCGCATCGGCGATTGCCGCAAATGCTGAAAAATTGAAACGCACTGTCGCTGCACTTGGCTCGAGAAAGATAGCCTCACCTGACTCGCTGAATTCACAACTCATGAATAGCAGTGGAGCACATACTCTCTTTGGCAGCGCAGGGATCGATTGACCGCAACCGATTACTGGAAAGGCCGTGTACACAAGTGTCTTGTCGCGACGATAGCTGAACGTTTCCTTGCGAAGCTCTTCGGCGTACGCTTTCGGTAGTGCAAGTCTAGGAGAAGTCCCAGACACTATGAGCTCTTGACCATCTACGAACCGAATGTGACGATGCTTTGAGTCCTGCAGGTTGGATATAGCTGTCTCTCGATTATCCGCCTCGTAGCAACGGCGAGCATAACTGATCAGTTGTCTAATTGAGGCCATTGAAAAGTGCTATGCTGAAAAATCGCATCCGTCGAACATGGTATTCGTTCGAATCCCAAAGTTTCTGAAACCATAACCAAACAGTGCACTCATGTTCAGCTGGCAATTTTGAGCCAGCATACTGCAATAGCCCAAGCTCGCAGCATCGAACAATTCTCGAACGCAGGAATCTAATAGCTACCTTCATTTCCATACGTGATCTA
Source organism: Njordella aestuarii (assembly GCF_056494165.1). Classification (NCBI taxonomy): domain Bacteria; kingdom Pseudomonadati; phylum Planctomycetota; class Planctomycetia; order Pirellulales; family Pirellulaceae; genus Njordella; species Njordella aestuarii. The sequence continues at coordinate 1,743,974 of NZ_CM151397.1, read as the reverse complement.
CTCGGAACTGCTGATATCCTACTTTCAGCTTAAAACTTCATCCAGTAATCAACGCCCTTCCAGCGTCAACTTTTTTGCAGAGTTTGAGCCCAAGGAGTATTTCTATCCCCTGGTCGCTCGTTAAATCGTGAAGCTTCCGCGTAAATCGTACAGCATGTATTCGGGTTCGGTGCAGAAATTTTTGTTTCTTTCCACCCGCTGGCAAGGAATCGGTATAATGCGTAGCGATATAGTTAACTTCAAGCAGGGGAATCTATGAGCCAACTGAATCCTACCGAAGTGCAAAAGCTGAGCGGCGATGATGTGCAAGCAATTGATAGGCTGCGTCAAGCCTATCGAGAATTGATCGCTGAGATCGGCAAAGTGATCGTCGGCCAAAAGGATACTGTGGAACAATTGGCTATTTGCCTGTTCGCTCGTAGGCATGCACTACTTATGGGCGTTCCAGGCTTGGCTAAAACACTGCTGGTTAGCAAATTAGCGGAAACGCTGTCTTTAAACTTCAGTCGCATCCAGTTTACGCCTGACTTGATGCCGATGGATATTACAGGCACCGACATTCTGCAGGAGACTCAATCGGGACGTCGCGAATTCCAGTTCGTGCATGGCCCAGTGTTTGCCAACATCGTCTTGGCCGATGAAATCAATCGTGCCCCGCCCAAGACACAAGCCGCGATGCTTGAGGCGATGCAAGAACAACGTGTAACGGTTCTTGGCAAATCGTTTGAACTGGAATCTCCGTTCATGGTCTTGGCCACGCAAAATCCCGTTGAGCAGGAAGGCACTTACCCGCTACCGGAAGCGCAACTTGATAGATTCATGTCGTTGATCGAGCTTGATTATCCCAGCGAGGAAGAAGAGATTCAGATCGCTCGTACGACGACTGGTGATGATGTTGTGACGCTCAAAGCACTGATGACGGCTGAGCAAATTATCGATCACCAACGCTTGGTACGTCGCGTCCCGGTGCCCGATCACATTTACACTTACGCAGCACGTTTAGTTCGTAAAACAAGGCCAACCGCCAGCACCGCTCCAACGTGGCTCAAGCCGTTGGTAGCTTGGGGCGGTGGTCCTCGAGCAGTGCAAAACTTGATTCTTGGAGCCAAAGCGCGTGCAGCGCTGTACGGCAGCTACATGGTACGTTTAGAAGATGTCAAAGCTGTCGCCGCTCCAGTTCTTACCCATCGTTTGATCACCACGTTTGCCGCGCAAGCTGAACGAGTCTCGGCAAAAGATATCGTAAAAAGGCTTATCGACGAAACATCGGATGCATGAGCACTGAACGCAAACAACGCAGCTTTGTCGATCCAGTCGTGCTAGCGCAGCTTGGCGCGTTGCCGTTACGATCGCGTAAACCCATGTTAGGCAGTGTTTCAGGCCGGCATGCCAGTCCGCATCGCGGGGCCAGCGTCGAGTTCGCTGAGTATCGCAAATACGTACCCGGCGATGATCTGCGCCGTCTCGACTGGCGAGCGTACGCACGCTCGGATCGTTTCTACATAAAAGAATTTGAAGCGGACACCAATCTGCGACTTGTCTTTGTCGTCGACTCCAGCGGTTCGATGAACTTTGGCTCGTCCGGTACGACAAAGCTGGAGTATGCCAAACGCGTGGCAGCGGCACTGAGCTATCTGGCAATCCAACAAGGCGATGCAGCTGGCTTGGCAAGTGTAGCGAAAGGCATCGTCCAGAGTATTCCGCCTCGTCGCAATCCGGCGCACCTAACAACAATTTACAACGCTCTGGAAGCGGTCAAAGCCCAAGGCGAAACCGGATTGGTGAACATTCTGCACGAATTAGCAGAAACAGTTCGACAACGCGCACTGATTATCGTTTTATCGGACTTGTTTATCGAAACAGAACTCTTGCGAGGCTGTTTTGAACACTTGCGTTTCCGTAAACATGACGTGTCAGTATTCCATTTGCTCGACCCCACCGAACTTAACTTTGCAGTCACCCGGCCAACTCGATTCCTCGACATGGAAGGTGGCACATCGATCTTTGCCGATCCGGCGGAAATTACAGATCGCTACCACCAAGCCCTAGACGAATACCTCGAAAGTTTGCACCGCGTTGTGCTTGAGACGGAAGTCGATTACCGTCGCGTCACTATCGATACGCCCTACGCGCAGGAACTTACGAAGTTTCTCGTCGATCGGGCATTTGCAAGGATCGCCCGGTGAGCTTTCTTCAGCCCTTGATGTTGATTGCACTTCCAGTGATCGGGTTGCCAATCCTGATTCATTTGATCAATCAACGTCGTTACCAAACGCGGCAGTGGGGAGCTATGATGTTTCTCCTAGCCGCAAATCGCATGAATCGTGGCTTTGCCCGAGTTCGTCAGTGGTTGATACTGGCGATGCGAACGCTTGCGATCGCTGCCCTGATATTCGCGATTGCGAGGCCGCTAGCCAGCGGTGTGTTAGGTGTTTCAGGCGCGAAAGCTGATACGACGATTATCTTGATGGATCGCTCGCCCAGCATGCAACAGGTTGGCGTTGGCGGGTTAACTAAACTTGAAACTGGCCGACAACAACTCTACCGTACTCTGGAAACGCTGGGTGCGGACCATTGGGTTGCAGTTGACGCTGCGACGCATCAAATTCAATCGTTCGATTCTCTGGATGACCTGATGAGCGCATCTGCTATGCAGCCTGCTACGGCAACTTCAGATCTAGTCGGCATGCTTACGAATGCATTAGAGTACTTGAAGGAAAACAAACCTGGGTCGACTGAAATTTGGATATGTTCGGATTTGAAGGAAGCAGACTGGAATGCGCAGAGTGGGACTTGGAACTTGATTCGTGAAGGGTTCCAACGTTTACCGCAAACCGTTCAGTTCCATTTATTGGCATATCCCGAGGTCGCGTCATCGAATCTAGCAGTCAGGGTTACTGAAGCGCGGATCGAAACGTCCGCTGACAATGGGCCTGCCGAAAGTAGCTTGGTGCTATCGATGCAAGTCAATCGCACCTCCACCGAGCCGGAGTCATTGGGTACCCAGGAAGTCCCGCTGCAAATCGAGATCGATGGGAAGCGGAGTATGCTCACAACAAGTTTGTCTGGTCAGAGCACTGAAATTCACGAACATCGAATTGCACTTACCAGCGAACAAAAAAGCGGCTGGGGGCGAGTTTCTTTGCCGGCGGATGCATCTAACGGAGACAATGAGTTCTATTTTGTGTATTCCGAACCACCGACGCCCCGTATCGTCGTCATTTCCGAGGATCGCGAGGCAACGTTGGCTCTCGAGATTGCCGCCGCTGTTTCTGCTGATGGAACCGCGACATCGCTGGTTGAAGTTTTGACTCCCACGCAACTCAGCTCCCTAGTACTCGACGACACATCGCTGCTGCTTTGGCAAACCGAGCTTCCGGACCCTGACCTTTCGCGAGCAATCGAGAAGTACATCGATCAAGGTGGACAGGTGGTCTTCTTCCCACCCTCGCGTATGTTCGATCAATCCGGTGAAGCATTAACCAACAGTTTTCTAGGAGTAGCCTGGGATGAGTGGTTCAGAAGCGATACTGCGGTACAAGTAGACAGTTGGCGCGGAGATCAGGATCTATTTGCGGCGACAAGCAGCGGTGCAGGTTTGCCAGTAGGTGAACTTGAGTTACAAGGCTATGCGAAACTCATTGACGACGGTGAAATGTCTCATTTGGCGACATTGACGACGGGTGACCCGTTACTCACTCGCGTGCCCACTGACAAAGGCGGAGTTTATTTTATGACCGCCTCTCCGGAACCCGGCAGATCTTCGCTGGCGAGCGACGGTGTGGTGCTGTTTGTTGCAATGCGGCGAGCGATTGAGCGGGGGCAGAATGCCATGGCCAACACCGCTCAACAGATCGCCGGCGAGGTCAGGGAAACTACTTCGAACTGGCGAAAGATTGCTGGTGCCGAAGACACTCTGTCGACTGAGTTTGGTTATCACGCGGGCGTTTATGAGACCGATCAACATTGGGCTGCTGTGAATCGTTCGCCGCAAGAGGACCTTGCCGTTCAACTAACGGACGCTCAGCTGAACAGCTTGTTTGCAGGCTTGCAGTTCACGAAAGTCAACGACTCGGCCGGAAATCTGTCTGGTATCGTCCGTGAAGTGTGGAGATTCTTCTTAGTTTCCATGATTGTTGCGTTATTGATTGAAGCATCTCTTTGTTTGCCGCGAGTACCGCACACAGCAAAAGTAACACCAGCGTAACTCCAAGAGCGTTTCGCTCCCTCAACTATTCGTCCATTTGATGACCCACACCAGCCTAACATTCCAGTGGTCAGCCATGTTGATCGTATTAGCGATCGCAGCGCTGGCGATTGTATGTACGCTAGGTCTTGTCGCATGGCGCCGCAGTGGTTACCGCAGATCCGTAGCACTGTTGGAGTTAATCCGCATTGCGATCGTCGGCTGCTGCATTTTGCTGTTGAGTCAGCCAGAAACGCAGGAGCTGTACAGGCCGACAGACAAACCTGTGGTTGTGGTCTTGGTCGATCAGTCGCTGAGCATGGATACTCAAGACGTTGTACAAGCAGAAGATCCCTCGGGTCCCTTGCTTTCGCGTCAAGCGGCCGTGGCACCGCTGTTAGATCAGTCAACATGGGAGCAGCTCGCGGACAAAGTAAACGTCGTCAAGACACCTTTTTCGTTCGAGAATAATCGAGCGAAAACAAATCTACACCAAGCTATTATGGACTCGCGAAATGAGCAGCCAAACTTGCGTGCGATCGTACTTGCCAGTGACGGTGATTGGAACGACGGGCCTCCTCCGGTGCAAGCCGCGATGCGATTGCGTCAGGACAAACTGCCTATTTTCAGCGTCGTCGCAGGGAGTCCTTCACGCCTACCCGATCTTGATTTAGTGGGCTTCGACGTGCCGACTTTTGGTATCGCAGGGAAGAATGTGCGGTTGCCATTCACGATCGAGAGTACACTGCCACGGGATCACGCAGCGGAGCTTGAGTTGAAGACTTCCGACGGCGAAGTAATCAAACACCAAATTCTAGTCGCTGCCATGGGTAGGACATCTGACGCCATCATGTGGAAGCCAGAGAAAGTCAGCGACTATACTTTAACTTTAACGCTACCGTCACATCCAGACGAAAGAATGTTGGAGAACAATCACAAAGAAACGCCGATTGCCATTCGCGAAGAAAAGCTCCGAGTCCTAGTCATCGAGTCTTATCCTCGCTGGGAGTATCGGTATTTGCGAAACGCATTGTCGCGTGACCCTGGTGTTGAAGTTCATTGTTTACTTTTTCATCCAGGGTTAGGCAAAGTTGGCGGAGGCAATCGTGATTACATTCCTGCTTTTCCGGATGCGCTCGAAGATCTTGCTCAATATGATGTTGTGTTCCTCGGCGATGTGGGCGTGCAAGAGGGACAACTGACCGAAGATCAATGTAAGCTGCTGAAAGGGTTAGTGGAACAACAGGCCAGCGGGTTGGTCTTCATGCCAGGCTTTAAAGGGAATGCACTATCGCTCACAGAGTCCCCGTTAGACGCGCTGTTGCCGGTGATTTTGGACGACTCGCAGCCTACTGGTTGGGGTTCGCGTACAGCGAGCCATTTTGCGTTAACAGAACTTGGGCGCCGCAGTCTGTTGACCAAACTCGCCGATACCTCCGATGACAATCTGCAGGTATGGGAAAACCTTCCCGGATTCCAATGGCATGCGCCCGTGATTCGTGCCAAGGCTGGTTCGGATATCTTGGCCGTCCACCAGGAAGCCAACAACGAGTTTGGACGAATTCCGTTGCTAGTGACCAAAACGTTTGGGACCGGGAAAGTCCTCTTTATGGGTACAGACGGCGCGTGGCGCTGGCGAAGAGGCGTTGAAGACTTATACCATTATCGATTCTGGAGCCAAGTCGTACGCTGGATGGCGTATCAACGCAACATGGCGGAAGGCGAAAGAATGCGTTTCTTTTACTCCCCCGAGCAACCAGAGGTTAAACAAACGGTTTCGATTAATGCCAATGTGATGCAAGCTAACGGAGAACCGTTGAATCAAGGGGAAGTGACCGCGCGAATCCTTGCACCCTCGGGCAGAATCGAAACAGTAAAGATGGCGAGCAGTGGGGCAGACTGGGGGGCTTTTGCGGGCTCATTTACTGTGGAAGAACCGGGGTCACACAAAGTTTTACTCCGCTGCGAACAAAATGACAGCGAACTGGAAACGTCTCTGTTTGTACAAGGGGCTACCAGCGAGCAGTTCGGAAAACCCGCACGCCCCGAAGTGCTAGAAGAGCTAGCTCGAGCGTCCGGTGGTAAGGTCTTGAAGGGGATTTCAACCGCCGAGATCCTTACAGAAATTTCTCGAATACCTGAGCCACAATTGGAGATTCGTCGAGTTCAACTGTGGAGTCACCCGCTCGTAGCCGGTATGCTTATTATTCTGCTGTCGACCTTTTGGATCGGCAGAAAGATCGCGGGACTGGTTTAATCAATGAGGTCGAACGACATTATGAGTACGTCACTTCAAGTTCCTGATTCGCTGACGCAACAACTCAAGGCCTATCGCGATCGCATTTGGACGACAAAAGTCGCAGAAGCGTTTCTATTTGGCGTAGTGGGATTGCTCATCTCTTTTCTCGCCGTTTATGCCTTGGATCGATTCTTCGACACATCACAAGGCATGCGTTTTACGATATATCTAACATCGCTTTGCATTTGGCTGATGGTACCTTGGGCAATGCACCGGTGGGTGTGGCGCAACCGACGACTTGACCAACTTGCACGGCTCCTGCGCATTCGTGAACCAAGTGTCGGCGATCAGCTATTAAGCGTCATCGAACTTTCACAGGACTATTCCGAACAAGCTAGATCACGAACGCTTTGCGCTGCAGCCATTGCACAAGTCGCTGAAGTCGCGAAGACCAAGAACTTCAACAATGCTGCACCACCTACTTATCTCAAAGGGCTCAGCATAACACTTGGTATTAGTGGAGTAATCGCGGTTGCTTTGATGCTCTTTTTCCCGGTCGCAGCGGCAAATGCGTGGTCTCGCTTCCTTGCACCTTGGAAGGAGACGCCTCGCTACACATTTACGGCCGTCGAATCATTGTCCGACCGGATGGTTGTGCCCCATGGTGAAACCACTGTTTTCAAAATCCAACTGCAGGAAGACTCGCGTTGGCAGCCCGAGACGGCCACGCTTCAGATCGATAGCCTTCCGCCATTGCAGACCAATTTGTCGGCTCGAGCGTATGCATTCGAATTGCCTCCTCAGACTGCGCCGCTGACGTTGACCCTTCGCGTGGGTGATTATGTAAAGTCGATCTACGTTGAACCAAAACTCCGTCCGGAATTGGTCGATTCAACCGCTCAGATTAAACTTCCCGGTTACTTGCGACGCTCAGGACTCATCGAACAAGATGTACGCGGCGGAAAGCTCAGTGCCGTTGAGGGTAGTACGGCTACGGTAGTGGCGAATGCTTCGCGTGAACTAGCCGAAGCGACTATCAACGGAAATCCGGCACCGATCGAACAAACCAAGTTTGCTTCTGAGAAACTGGCGTTGGGTGACGACGAACAGGCGCTCGAGTTGTGGTGGCAGGACCACGATGGTTTGGCGGGAAGGGAACCATTCAAGCTAGCGGTTCAACCTTCGAGAGATGAATCGCCCACTATATTGTCGCAAGATCTACCGCGACAAGCGGTTGTTCTGGAAAGCGAGCAACTTAACTTTCAAGCCCTAGCGGCGGATGACTTCGGCATCAAACAAATTGGTATTTCCTGGAGAGGTCTCGATGAAAATTCGTTGTCACTGCCAGCTAAAGGAGAAAAGTTGATTTCAATCGGCGGCCCGATGGAAACCTCGTTACAGGTCCCTGCAACATTCTCGGCGGCATCATTGGGAATCGAAGCTCAACCGATCGAAGTCCGATTGTGGGTGGAAGACTATCTTCCTGACCGTCCTCGAGTTTATGGCCCACCGCATGTTCTATTTGTATTGACCGCAGAAGAGCATGCGGTTTGGATCACGAATCAAATGAGCAAGTGGCATCGTGCGGCACTGGATGTGCGCGACAAAGAGCTACAATTGCACGAAGAGAACAAACGCTTACGTTCAATGGCCCCGTCTGAATTAAGCGACCGGCAGATGCAAGACGATTTGCGACGTCAAGCGGCTTCGGAGTCGTCCAACGCTCGACGGCTGGGGGCAATTGCGAAATCGGGTGAAAACCTTTTGCGTCAAGCTGCTCGGAATCCTGAAATCGGAGTCGGGCATCTAGATCAGTGGGCTGAGATGCTACAGATCTTAAACGATATCGGTACAAGTCGTATGCCGTCCGTTGCTGACCTTCTAGACAAGGCTTCGGTTCAACAAAAGCTTGCCTCTGGGGCGTCGTCTAAGCCTGGCGGCCCAAAGGCGGGTCAAAATCGCGGTAACGCCGCTGCGGCAAGCGATAGCAAATCAGACAAGCCGATAAAAAACGCGCCGACAATTCCATCAATCTCCGACATGGAATCTTCAGACCAACCGCAAGAGGGCGAATTCGCTGGCGGAAGCTCCAAGAAAAAGTATAGTGGCAAGAAATTAACGCTTCCCAAAACAACGCTCGCCGGTCCACCGCAAAAATCGGATGGACAACCGGAAGATGAAACGGAGGAAGAGGAAGAAGCCGTGATGGATCAGGCGATTCAAGAACAGGCAGACTTGCTTGCTGAATTTGAAAGAATCTCCGAGGAACTTAATACCATTCTAGCAAACCTCGAAGGCTCCACCTTGATGAAGCGACTGAAAGCTGCTTCGCGCGAACAGAACAAGATTGCTGAAAAAATTGGCTCGCGCATTCAGGACTTGTTCGGCGCAAAGGCCGCCGCTCCGGTCGACGCAAAGATCATGTTGAACGACCTTGCAGGCATTGAACAGGAGAGCAGCCAGAAGATTTCGTTCATTATGGATGATATGCAATCGTACTTCGAACGACGACGCATGAATCAGTTTAAAATCGTCTTGGACGAGATGAAAGAATTTCAAGTTGTGTCGGAGCTTCGCAAGCTTGGCGAGGATATTCCTAAAGAACAGGGAATTTCGATTGCTCAGGCAGAGTATTGGTCCGACACTTTGGATCGATGGGGCGATGACTTGGTGGATCCCGCGTGCAGCGGCGAATGTCCAGGCTGCAAGACATCGGACGCGTTGCCGCCTTCTCTGATTTTGGAAGTTATCAAAGTTTTGGAAAGCGAAGTCAACTTACGGGAAGAAACTCGCGTGGCTGAACAAGCTAAACCCGGTGTCGCGCAAGAGCTACATTTTGAAGAAGCTAAACGGCTGAGCAACACGCAATCCGAACTGAAACGCCGCGTTAATGCAGTGGTTGACAGTATCAAGGGTTTGCCCAACGGTGAGCAACGGTTCGGGAAAGAGATCAGCCTCTTGACTAATGTAAGCAGTGTTATGAATGATGCTGTTGAAATCTTGCGTTCCAACGACACCGGTTCAAAAGCCATCGCAGCCGAGACCGAAGCGATCGAACTGCTACTGCAATGTAAGCGCATTAATCCCAAAGGTGGTGGGGGAGGGGGCGATTCGCCTGGAGGCGGAGGGACGGGTACGACTCAAGATACTGCACTCGCCCTGCTTGGCAGCGGTCTGAACCAGCATGAACGTCGTGAAACGCGTGAGGTTAACCAAGCTACAGGCGAAACGGGAAACAAATTGCCGGAAGAGTTCCGCGCAGGATTAGATGAGTATTTCCGCCGCTGGGAAGAAAGCAAATAGCAGAGCTGTTCAGTAATTTCGTAATCGCTGTAGTTTGCAATCGCTGTGTTACAGCCCTGTAATTGATCAATAGAACATTTAGGAGAGAGTTCATGCTGGACAGAATGCCTTACCAAGTGCACCATCAGCTTCTTCCGTCAGCATTATACCGAACCGGTTTTTTTGCGTGCGCAATCGTCGGATTCAGCTTGGGCAAGTTCACTAGCGCTCAACAACCTCTCCCATTTCCCGCGCAGCCTTTTATTGAAGTCGAAGAAGCTCCTGTAGATCCTCTGGGGATCCCAGCGCCTTTCCATCAGCATGTCAAAGGACGCGTAGCAGTAGACTGCGCGTTGGCACGACGCATCTGCGAGTTGACAGAGGAGCAGGAGCAACAACTTTCAAGCATTAATAACGAATGGCTGACTCGCACTTATACCGACACCCGACGACGAGACGCGAAGATTGGAATGGTCCAAGCCGTCGGACAGGTACTGGGCGTTCGGCAGCTCCGAGCAATACCAGCAGAAAATCCCATCGATTCAATTCCGAAAGTCCTCTCGGCGATTGATGCAAAAGTAGAATCGATCCTTGAACCAGACCAAGCGAAATTATTTCGTACAGAACTCGATGCAAGAGAACGCTTCCGACGAGAAGCAGATGCGTCCGTGATGGTAGCAATTTTCGAACGCGATGTACTCATTACCGCCCAACAACGAGCGGCCCTGATTCAAGCGGTTGCTGACGATCTTAAAACAAATCTAGCATGGAGAATCTATGTCTTAAACGAACACATTCCTCCGCCAATTGCTGCATCGATCGTCGAAGAGATTCTTAATGACCGCCAACTTGCGCAGCGAGCAAAGGCAGCACGTCGTACCGATTCTGCAATGATCATAAACGATTTACAGCATCTTCAAGAACAGAACTTAAATGATGTCGAACACATCGAGAAGTGATTTTTCAATGCTTGACATCATCGTCAAATCCCTCACCCATTCTCGCTTTCCAGTGTCTGTTAGGCCGGCGCCCCATAACATTATAGGCCTACCAATACACCTGCTGTCACTTACAGTTCTGACGCTGATAGTTTTCTTGGCTTTCGACTCACAGCTAGCTCTGGCGCAAGTTATTAGAGCTCGACAAGTCCATTCTGAAATGGTCGACGTCTATGTGCTCAGTGGAGCGAATGACGAAAATTTCAGGGCGCAGATCTCGAACAACGCTATGCGCGAAATAGAAGGCATCTCACAAATCCTTGACCTTAATCCAGATCAACGTCGCAAACTGCAGCTCGCGGCAGAGGGTGACGTTTCTCGATTTATGGATGAAATAAGCATAGTACGCGAGAAAACCAAAGGACTCAACTTACGAAACGCTGCCGAAGTCCAAAAGGGATTGCCACTCGTAAATCCTCTTCGCGAACGGATCCAAATCGGAATTTTCGGCGACGGATCACTGTTAAACAAAGTGATTTCTTATAGCCTGACTCCGGAACAATTGGAAACGTATAATTCGGCCAAGCAAGAGAAAGATATCGCTTACTACCAAGCTATTGTTAAGGCCACGCTTGCAGACCTGGAGCAGAACATGCCACTTACAATCGTGCAAAGGACGGCAGTACTAGATTTGATTAATTACCCTAAGAAAGTCCCAAAAGGTAGTTTGTCCGTTCTCGGTCAGGTGCTACTGGCAGACATCAGTTCTACCGAAATTGACCAAATACTTGATGTGCATCAGCGCAAGGTATTTAACGATTTTGTTAAACGCTACAGAGGAATGCGAAACCAATTCCAATGGTAACTCCAGTAACAGATCACGGCCAAGCCGAAGAACAGCGGCTATCGGCGAAACGAGCGTGGAGGGTCGGGCTGCTGTTTGTCGCCAGCATCGCGTTTGGCCATCAAGCCTTTTCACAAGACAGCGCTCTCTTCATCCCTGCAACTCGTGCCCAAGGCGATGTAATTCCGCGCGACGTCCGAGAGATCTATGACCGTGGCTTGAATTTTTTGGTTCAATCGCAGGGCGCTGATGGACGCTGGATGGAAAGCCAGTCGGGCCCCGGACAAGATGGTTTAGCGCTGATGGCTCTGCTGGCCTCTGGTGAAGATCCTAACTTTGGTATCTACAGTCAGCCGATTCGCAAAGCTTTGCGTGCAATAATTCGTTCGCAAGATAGCTCGACGGGATATCTAGGCGATAGCATGTACCAACACGGCTTCGCTATGTTAGCACTGGCAGAATGTTATGGCGCTGTCGACGAAACAGATTTATGGGCCGAAGAGAAATCACGGTACAAGACGCGGAGCATTGGTGAAGCTCTTGAGCTTGCCGTTCGCTGCGCCGTTACCTCTCAAGCTCAAAACCCTCTGAATGCTTGGCGTTACTCGCCATCGGCCCGCGACGCAGACACTTCAGTGACCGGTGCAGTTCTGATGGGGCTGTTGGCGGCTAGAAATGCGGGGATCGAAGTACCTGACAAGGCGATTGACGGAGCTGTGAGCTATGTCGTGTCCTTGACTGGAGACGACGGTACCGTGGGTTACTCCGGAGGACTCGGCGGGATGGGCGAATCAATCGCGCGCAGCTCGATCGCTTGCCTCGTATTCAGCATAGCCAAACGCAAAGACTTGAAGCAATTCGAAGGGGTTAAGGATTACGTTTCCACGCAGATGAACGCGGAATCATCCTATCAGGAGTACGGCAGATACTATCAAGCCCAAGCACTTTTCCAGTCAGACTTGGACGCATGGGACCGTTGGAATCGATCGCTGGTGCGACAATTGAAATCGACGCAAAATAGAGATGGTAGTTTCGACGGTAACTTCGGGAAAACTCTCGGCACATCGATGAACTTGCTGGCAATAGCGTTAAACTTTCGCTTCCTTCCAATCTACGAACGATAAACACATGCTTGCCAATGTCGTATGGTTTGCAATAACAAAGCTGAGCATGAAACGGCTGAGCATCACATGCGTGCTCGCCGCTATCATGTCGACCGTTTGTTCTGCAGATGAGCCAGAAGTATTTGTCCGATTCAAAGATGGCAGTACGATCCAAGGCACGATCTCCCCGCGAGAAAATGTAAAAGAGTTTGCATTGCGATGCAGGGGCTTTCAAGAAGACTTGATATTCGATTGGCAGTCAGTCCATTCGCTGCTGCAGACCACCACAGGCACTGCCGAACCGAAATTGGGTGACACGACGCATTCTTTCCAGCTTGAATTGGCCAATGGCGAACAAGTGGTAGGACGCCTGCTGTCGATGGATCGTCAAATGATCACGATCCAATCTGCCTCGCTCGGAGAACTCCGACTGCTGCGCGACGACGTACAGTCAATCTTTCGCCTTAATACGGATGTCGAACTCTTGTATTCGACTCACCACGATGACAGTAAGTGGCACGCGGTACAAAACGAAGAGGATTGGGAAAAAACCGAAACCGATTTATCGACAAATGTACGCAGTGCTTCGATCTGCGGGCACGTCGATCTGCCAGAAAAGTCTCAGATCACTCTGCATCTTTCCTGGGAAGGACAACCAAATTTCACGCTTGCCTTTGGTACTGAACAATTTCCGAACGGCGAAGAGCCTCCCGATGCCTCCGAACCAAAAACTCAGTTTGAAGTTTGGGATTCGCGGTTGGTGCTGGTCCGTGAAGCAGACAAAGTAGCAGACGTTGCGTTCATATCGGAGCTAACAAGAGATATGACACAAATTGAACTGGCGATTTTTTTTGACCAAAAACGCGGCACCGTAGCTGCTAAAATGAATCGAGAAGCACGAGCAAAAGTGATTACGGTTGACTCCGGTCGAATCGGTTCCGCGATAACAATAACGAATCACGGAACTTCGCTCAAATTACATTCGCTTCAGGTTCACGACTGGGACGGAACAACTCCCGAAGTTCTAAACTCCGAGTCCCCGGCAATCGTTGATAATAACGGTAATGCGATTGCGGGCGTTGTCCAATCGTTCGACGAGGCAGCACAAGAATTCATCGTGCTCGGCGGCGACGAAAAGCCGACGAGGATTGCTGCGGCCAATTTAAGGGCTGCGAAGCTTGGTGATGCCGGTAACCGCTCTGCCGAGAACCATGCGGCGTCCAATAGCCAACAAAGTGTTGCTCTCGCTCTAACAGATGGCACATCATTGAGAGGCCAATGGCAAGAGAATTCGAGTGGCAGGTTTCACTTCAAGTCGGACCACTCCCCTGAACCGGTGTCATTCGCGCCCGAGTTTTTACGAGTTGTAAATGGTTCAGCCGAGATTTACCAACCTTCGAATCCGTCGACTAAAGTTGGCAAGCTCACCATCGGTGACTCACAGTTGAACGGATATTTTCTACCGGATAGTACCGCAAACGCTGTTACAGGTTTACTGTGGCAACCTTCGATTGGACGGAACGCCAGCGAAATTAGTTACTCAGCTAGTGGTAGAATTTTCTTCCAAGCAAATTCGAATGACTTTTATCGGACGCGGATAGCGATAGCGGCTGCGAAACAGCGACAATTGGCAAGGCGAAATCTCGTTGCTCCTGCCCTCGCTGAACCGCCGACTGCTTTAGGAACCAAGGTGCAGGATTGGACCGTTTCTGCTAATGAGATTCGTTTCAGAAATGGCGATTCCATCGAGGGGACCTTACAACGAATCAGTGAGAGCGGCATAAATTTTCAATCCGCACAGACCACATCAGGTTTCGCAACGCACGATCAAATCGAATCGATCACATTGGTACCGCTTGCCACTGCGGACCTCAGTGCCGATAAGCGAAAAAGATTGCTGGCGGTGCCTCGTTCGATGAAAAACGATCCGCCCACTCACCTGATTGTGTCGAAGAATGGTGACTATTTGCGCGGCCGCTTGGTTGGATTTGCTGGCGATAAGTTGACTTTAGAAGTGCGATCAGAGCCAAATGAGTTTCCGATTTCGGAAATCTCGCAAATAATCTGGCTCGATAGACCCGAATGGATAGCCAAGAGTAACCCGACTGCAAATGATAGCGGCGAAGGTATTGAAGGCGCTAGTTTGAAAGATGATGAATCATCTGCAGAGCCCAATCCATTCGAAGTTCACACGGTTGCAGGGGATGGCCGTCGTTTAACCATCGAACCCCGCCGCATGACTAATGGCAGACTCGAAGGTACAAGCCAACTGCTGGGTGAAACGTCGGTCGCCATTGCTGACATTGTCCAACTTCTTTTCGGCCGAAATATTGAAGAGCAAGTTTTGTCGCTGCAGACTAAACCTTGGGAACTAACGCTTGCACCTTATCCTCGTGTCTATCTTGAAGAGGACAACACCAGTGGCAGCTCGTCGTCATCCGTTTCGCCGATGGTAGGAACAGACGCGCCCGATTTCAAATTAACGACTGTTGATGGCGAGACGTTTCGGCTTAGCGAGAATCGAGACAAGATTATCGTTCTGGATTTCTGGGCCAGCTGGTGTGGACCATGTATCAGTTCGATGCCAAAACTTCATGCGGCAATCCAGGAGATAAACAACGACAGCGTCTTGATGTTGCCAGTGAATGTGCAGGAGACAAGTGAGCGAGTGCGTTTGGGTCTCGAACGAATGAAACTTGAGTGCGACAGCTTGCTCGATAAAGATGGCGAAGTCGGAGCTGCGTACAGTGCGGTTGCAATCCCTCAGACGGTTATTATTGATCGTAGCGGCAAGATTACGAATGTATTTATAGGTACCGGGCCTAAGTTCATCGAAGAATTCCGAGGAGCGATCATGGCGCTGCTTGAGAACTGAAACATCGTCAAGCCGATCGAGAACCGGATAGGCTTTTCCGATCACCCAAGAAGCGCGGCGCGTCTCCAACGCCGCCGATGATCCGCGTGCCCAACGGGCCGCGTCGCAGCCGCCGTACCCAACAATCGCGGGGCGATGCCCACGCGGTTAAACAAATCGCTCCAACATCTTCCTGCGATATGTGCGAACGATGCGCAACTTTGTTGGCAAAAGAATGAAGGCAGAACAATGAACTCTTGAATTATTCTCTTGCCTTCATTCTTTTGCCAGTCTTTCAAACGTTCAGCTTAAATGGCGGAAAGGCCTGACCAGTTCTGAATATGCATGGGAACGCATACGAGTCTCGACGAAGCGCGAACGCTGGCTGTCACACCATTGCCACAACCCAACTTCTGTATTGTAATACTTGACTGACCTTATCGACGGATCGTGGAAAACCACTTCGCTTGTATCACTTGGGGGAAAGATTTTGTTAAGAGTGTTCATCTCGCGCAGATTTGCTTTGGCACTCCTGCTCTGCTTGTTCCTGCAATCAACTACTCTGTTCGGAGCCGTGCCTTACTTCTCCGCCTTTTGCGTTTTTGTTAACGACGAGCTATGTGTTGCGAATCGTTTAGAAATTAGTGATATCACAGACACAGATGCCTTCTTTCGGGAAATCTTAATCAAAGAAGTTGATCGACTTTTCGAAGTGCAGCTACAAGAGTTCGCGGAAAGCCACATCGAAGTGAACGCCGACGGTGAAACCGGGGCAATCATTGGCAAAGGAGTCATAACGGGTGACAATCTATTGGTTACTGTCCCCGACTTAAAACTATCTGACCGGCAGGAAATCGCGGGACGAGTGTTTTGGCGCATCTCTCCTCAGGAAAAAGAACGAGTGCTAAAAGCAGCGCTTGATAAGATTGATAATGCCTTGGAGGTACCCAATCGCGACGGCCATTACTTAAATACGGAGTATTTTTTCTCTGAAATTGAACATGGTCCGGCATTGCAATACCAGTTTGATTCGCGTGACTATCAAAAGTTGTGTACATTAGTGCTTTATCAAGGAGATCTTCCCATCGCTCGTGGACAAAGCGAGATCAAAAGATTCACAGTCCCTTCTCGTCAGATTGAAGAATGTCTAAAAACTGAATTGAAGGTCGTCCACCAATTTGGCTATGATGTAACCATTCAAGTCGAACCTTTTAGAGACCATTTTTTGCTCAGTCCAAGCAGGCCGGAGTTTGGCGACTTGCGACTACTCATTGATGACCGCTGGTTAATTTCACTCAACGCTCTATCAATCAACAATACGGGAACTGACACATATACCATTGACGATTCACATTATGAATTGATTATTGATAAAGCGATTTTTCAATCAGAATCGCTGCATCTAATCGAATCTGACAAAGTGCCTAATGATGAACATCCCATTACTCAGAGTTTTTGGTGGGGCGTAATTCTGGGAGCGAGTGGCGTGGTTTTAATCGGAGGGAGCATTTTCATTTTGCGTTGGAAACGGCAAAGCTCACACGCAGGCTAGGCGTCCAACGGATTTGCTCAGCCGTTTTCGTTTCATGCAATCAACAGTAATGGGAGCTGCCAAGGCTGCTGATTCTCGACCTCCCGCACCTTTCTGTCAAAGCCAACAGAGGCACAGATAATTGTTTAACCGCGTGCCCATCGGGCCGCGTTACCGCCGCCGCCCCCAGGAATTGCGGGGCGATGCCCACGCGGTTATACGAATCGCTCCAACTTGTCCCTGCGTTATGTGCGAACGATTCGCAACTTTGTTGGCAAAAGAATGAAGGCAGAAGAATGAACTCTTGAATTATTCTCTTGCCTTCATTCTTTTGCCAGTCTTTCAAACGTTCAGCTTAAATGGCGGAAAGGCTTGATCAGTTCTCAAAAATCATCTGCCTGTGGCAGACGCGTTTCGGTGCTTCCATAACGAATGTTTGTGCACATTTCACATTATCCGTTCGCATCATTTGGTGCGCAGTGACCGCAGTTGTATTTCAAATCACGCTCATACAAACCCTCGAGTAAGTTTGATCGCTCTGACGCTTAATTTAACACCGCCTTAGCGGAGTGAGCCGGTGTAGGCGTCGCCTTCGGCGACTTGCTGAAAAAATGTGTCGACCTTGGCGGCGAGATTCTCACGATCAACGTCCTCGCTCGATACAGAAACGGCAGTTCCAAGGAAACTCGCTGCGAATGCATCCTGTTGAGCAGATCGCCGATCAAGCTCTCCGATCCAGTCAAATCCGTTAAGCACAAATGTATCAACCCCCAACGCTCGGTAAGCTGCTACTTCATATCCAGATTGCAAATGAGCCTGCAACACAACAGACATATCCTCTCTCCCAAGCTCGCGTTTTAATTGCACAATCTGTGAAACCACCTCTGGTAGATCATCATCAAACCATCGCGCAGCGGGATGGTCTTTTCCAAGAACCGAGATAGGATCGATTAGCGAGATGAAGTCGACCGGCAATTCTGCAATAAGACGCATGTTCGCCAGTCCGCCTGCTAAGGTGAAACCAAGTCCGATCGGAGTCTGAGCGTCCACGGACTGCCTGAGAATCGACAATCGCTGTTCCAACCGCTCGGGCGAATCAATATCGACCGGTACGTCTTGCCCGAAAACTCCCAGCGATCTGTCTGCGGGCGCAACTCCACTAAAGTTCACCATTAACCACTCGACTGCGCCAAAGCTACTGAGCGTACTTGCGACGAAACCAGATTGGCTCGCAATCGACTGGACAGGGCGGGGGAATAGCGACACCGAAGATTTGGATGATCGAGCCGATGCAAGCTGCTGGTGCGATGCGGCGACACTCAAAGCGTGCGTTTCGTCTTCGGCGGCCGTACCTAGATCTGCGGAAACTTGCGACGCAAGCACCGTTGCGCACGAGTATCGTTGTAGTTCGCCAATAAGCGCGATTTGTCGAGGATTCGGCTGGTCCGTCATGCGCAACCAATATTTGGCCAAGCCTTTAGTGCCCTTCGCGTCAGTCGCACCCTGGGGATTGCTGAATAAGGGCTTCTGGCAAAGTTTAATTCGACGGAACATACAGTATCGCCTAAAATCTATTCCGGCTTGTAAACTCGAAAATCCTTGGGGCTGAGCGACACGTTCGCTCGAACCAAAATCAAACTCAATCGCAATCGATCTGGTTCGCGCATCCGCGTTTCGTAAAGATTCTTTGCGACACTGCTAGCTTTGCCCCGCACATAGAACACACCGCCAGTCGCCCCATAACCAAGCTCGTCGCCACAATCGCCGCCGATGACTACGACACCAGAACGCAGCTTGTAACCTGCGCGAGCTCCAACGTTCTTAATGACAAAGATATCGGTATCGGCTGCATTCGCGCCACAACATGCACCCGCATCGGAGTCAATAATCGCAGCACCTCCGACCGAATTGGCCGCAAACATCGGCCCGACGGTCCCAGTTACATGCACAAAGCCGCTTCGCATCGCCTGCGCCGCCGCGTAGCCAACGTCCCCTCGAACAGTTATGTCAGTGTTCTCTAGATTGGACAACGCATAGTCGCCCAGGCTACCGTTCAAGATCAACCGACCCGCTGCACACAACGCCGGAGCGAAACAGTGGGAAGCTTCCGGAACATCGATTTCAAGAAGTTCTTGACTTTGCAACGTTTCGTAAAGCTGCTTGCGCCAGCGTGCATTCACCGGCCCCTGCGCCGCGATTTGAACAGCAAGCTCCTTTGCGTCAGTCATAGGTTTCTCAACAAACTCGAACAACAATAAAGAAGCGAGCCTGAAATCAGACTCGCCTCGTGTCATTTTAATTGTCTAGTATCGTCAGACAACAAAAGATTAGACCTGAATGTCGTATTCTGCACGACGCTTACGACCAATCATGGCGTTTGCTTCTTCGTCATTCTTAAACTGCATTGTGTCTGGGTTGTACTCAACCTTACGACCCGCAACGAGCGCAATATTTGCCAAATGGCATGCGTTCACAGCACGAACGTGATCGTTGACGTTGGCGACAGGCTGCTTGCCCGATGCAACGCAATCAAAGAAATTCTTCATGTGAGCGTTACCGCGGCCGGGCAATTCGCCACCGTACAAGTCAGCCATTCGCTCTTCGATGTCAGCTTTAGCCTTAGCATCGTTGTTCAACTCTTCGACAGGAGCTCCCGTTAGTCGACCGCGATTCACAAGAATGCGTCCACGCTCTCCTTCCAAGATCAATTGGTTGTCTCCACTTACAATCTTGATGGTGTTTCCAGTTGAAAGGCTAACATCAACATCGAACGCATAAGCGACGTTCCACGCATGCGGCATTTCAGTGATTGGGATCTTGCCGGTCAAGAAGGCCAAGTTCTTCTCACGATCGACGCCCATGAACTCACCGGTACCTTCCGCAGCGATCGCTTGGCCATCTTTGCCAGCCAGAGCCCAGAATGCAATGTCAGTGTGATGCACGCCCCAGTCAGTAACCTGACCACCGGAGTACTCGAACCACCAACGGAAGTTCCAACCCACGCGCTCCGAAACATAATCGGTCGCTTGAGCAGGACCTTGCCACATGTCCCAGTTCAATTGCTCAGGCGGAGCTTCAACAGGGAACGGACCAAATGGAGCGTCCTTGTTATTGCTGCGCGATGCAGCTTTACCGACCGAGCTGATCGCACTCAGCTTGTCACCCAGACGACCGCTCTGCGCCAGAGCGACTGCGGTTAGGAAGTTGCGATTGAACTCGCTGCGTTGTTGAGTACCGACTTGGAAGGTCTTACCGTATTTGGCGACCGCTTCCTTAATCAACTTGCCTTCTTCCAGAGTCAACGTTAGCGGCTTTTCGCAGTAAACATGCTTGCCGGCCTTCAATGCCTCAATTGCAATCTTAACGTGCCAGTGGTCAGGAGTTCCGATGGTTACCGCATCAACATCTTTTTCCTGCTCCAACATCTCGCGATAGTCGGTGTAGACCTTGATGTCGTCCCCTTTTTCCTTGCGACTGTTTGAAAAGCGTTCTGCGTTTTTGCGATCAACGTCGACGCAAGCAATGGTCTTGCCAAGATCTGCTGCTTGGTTACCAATATCCGATCCACGGCCGCCCACGCCGATGGATGCAATAGTCAACTTGTCATTGCTACCTTGAGCGTAAGACAGTCGGGGCAGAATCATTGGTACTGCCAAACCAGTCGCTGCAGCGCCTGCGGTTGTTCCCAAGAAACGGCGTCTGGAGGCTAAATGCGAAGATCGCGACGAAGAAGGACGCGAATTATTTTCGGCTTTGGACATGAAGCGTGGCCCTTAGCAAATAAGATGGATAGATAGGTTACACAATTTGAATAAACGTCAAATGTCGTTTGACGGCCCATTGTAACCCACTTACGGGAGATTAGTAGTCGGTACGCTCTTCGCCCAGACTTTTCCGACCACTTTTTCGCGTCGTCCGCAGCCTGGAGCCTGCAGCCTTTTTTCGGGTCTGCAGTACAAAAATGAAACGTAGGCTTAAAAAGTGCCGCCGAGCCCTCGCTTTCGAATACTGGCACGAAATAATTGCGACAGCCAAACACCCATTTTTGACTTCAACCCTGACAGTTC
This sequence comes from Njordella aestuarii, assembly GCF_056494165.1. Taxonomy (NCBI): domain Bacteria; kingdom Pseudomonadati; phylum Planctomycetota; class Planctomycetia; order Pirellulales; family Pirellulaceae; genus Njordella; species Njordella aestuarii. The sequence goes on along the minus strand of NZ_CM151397.1, from coordinate 1,722,930 downwards.
ACAAAATGAAATCTCAAGCCCTACTGGCAGCCTTCCTGATGGTACTCTCGACGCCCAATATCGGGTTGTCGATTGACGAATTCAAGGATGTCAAAACGATTCGATCGATACCGATGACGAAATCGGAGGTCGACGAAGCTCATCGGCGCAGCCGCGTCGACGCTTGCGAAATCTTACCCGACGGCGAATCGCTCGAACAAACTTCGTTTTCGCTCTATTTAACCGACCGCGACCGCCGCCAGGCCCAGCGGGGCGGAATTACCGCGATTCCAACCGCTCGGCATAGCCTGCTGTCGGTCGGACTCGAAATCGATGCAGTCGACAGAATCTCCCTCCCAACGCTCAGCGGTCGCCAAATTCTCGATTACCTGGACGAAAATTTTGTCATCGTGCAAGCACGTGTGCGTCGAGACCTGCTCGATCGAAAGCTCTACTATCATCATCGCCCCATCGCCGTCACTGCCCAGTACCGCGGTTCCAAACTGACCCAAAAGTTTGAAGCCGTCGTGGCCAACAGCGTCCGTGACTTTCATTCCCTAGGCGTTTTCCGCAAGAGCGATAGTCGAATCGTTAAGCCTGAAGAACTTCGTACGCTCGTTTTGCTTTTCCGCAACACCGTACAGACCTCTAAATTTCGCTCCGAAGACCGCTTCGAATTCGCTTTTGTTCGTGGCCGCGAATCCAAGGATCCCAATCGCTTAGACAACCATGTTTTCATCACGGATAACGAACGAACAGAACTGGTCTATCTAGAATCGTATCTGCCACCTTCGTCGGTCCGAACCACGACCGTGCGAGGCAGCGTCCTGATCACGAGCTATGACAGCACCGGAATCTTCCCGAAGGAAAGCATCACAAAGTCGTACAATGTTACATCGAGAAAGCGATTCAAGGTCGACGAGATTGAGGACTTCGCTCGTGAGCAGTCCTTGGTTGGTGGTTGGTCGGAAAATCTTGACACGGTGCTCGACGCGATCATTGATGGTAAACTAACCTCTACCGATTCCGCACTTCCATAAGTCAGCAGACAATTCTTAAGCGTATGATGCGGCCTCAATTCTATTTGCCGCACAGAATGGATAATAATGGGGAGTTCGACTGCGGATGTAGCTGAGAGATCAGTCACTTCCACTCAAGCAAGCGACACGTGTATCGGCCGGGTTCGGTACGTTCTGATGCTTGGTCTTATTATCGCTGCATACCTTGCATTTCGAGTCCCCGTTGCTTGGATGCAAAACGGAGCCGTCGATGAAGACTGGTTCACAGTCCCCGGCTGGACAGTGCTTCAGGAAGGCATCCCGCGTATTCCATACGCTCCAGCACGAGATCCTGAAAGCGTTTTCTTTCGCGGCGATGAGATCTTGTTTGGTATGTCGCCCGGCTTCTTCTACTGGGAAGCGTTATTCTTTGCGGTATTACGACCGGGCTATGGAGCCGCACGGATGGCGTCGATCACTTCTGGAATCGTCGTGCTCTTGCTATTAGCTTGGTTAGGCAGACTGCTCTACAAAGATCCGCGAGTCGGCCTGATCGCCGCACTGTTCTATTCGTTGTCCCGAGTTTTTTTCTTCCCAGCCACAACAGTACGTCCCGACATGTTGTGCACTATGTTCGGCATCACCGCAGTCTGCAGCATCTTGCAATGGAACCAACGACAGCAGTACCGATGGCTGGCCGCGACGGGAGTATTCTGCGGGCTTGGGATTCTTGTGCATCCGTTTGCTATTGTATATTGCATTCAGATAGGTTTGTGGGTTCTACTGTGCAACTCTCGAACTTTTCGGAGTCGATTGCTAGACGCCACAGCTCTCACTTCAATCACCTTGTTCGTGGCTTCAGTGTGGGCGTTGCTCATCTTTCAGGACCGAGAGCTTTTCGTCACTCAGTTTTCCAACAACGTTCTTAATCGAACAAGCTCAGGACTACTTGCGCGTTTCTTGTGGATTTGGCCGTCACTGCAATACCATTTTCAACTTGTGGCAGACCGCGTCGGACCAATTCAACTGACGATCATGCTAACGGGCATAGTCGGCGGCACGCTGATCGACATTCGCCGCCAGCCCGCTCTGCGAACGAATGCGTTCTTCGGTTGGACATCGATCTACTTGTTGATCGCGTTGCAGGGAATGCACCCGACGGTCGGCTATTGGGCATATCCTGCACTTTTCATGTTCATCGGTCTGGCCCGCTGCATGACTTTTGCCATCGACGCGTTCAATGTATCTGTGGCTGCTCGCAGAACAGCACTCGTCAGCCTGACAGTGTTCGGCCTGGCGTGTTTGTCAATCGGTAGCGGCATTCGGGTCTGGCTGCAGACGGTTCAAAACTGGGGGCGACCTGGATTCAGCAGCCCCGCCATGGTCGCTCAGTTGCTACGCGACTTGCCGGCCGAGGGTCGTTATCTAGTCGATCGATCCTACGTATTTGATTTTTATTTAGCGGGTCGAGATACGACTTTAGCCTTGAACGACAAAGGCTTCTTTCAAGCAGAAGGCATCGCGTACGATTATCTGATTCTCAACCCCAAGACCTCACGAGCCGATCTGCCCGAGCAGTTGGACGCGGTTCATTTTCGAACTTATGGCGACCCATCGCATACCATCGCCGAAGTGTTTGTCCCACGAGCACTCCCATAGTTCAAGCTTCGGTAAGCTACTGCGAGGCGCCAAGCTAGGTCGGGATTCGACATGGTGCAAGCGTTGCAAAAAATTTTCTTGCCGATCCAACAGGACCTGTCGTCATATTCGGTAGAGTCCTGTTCTTTTTTGCAAGTGGCTGGGCAAACTTTGCTGGCTTGGCAAAGATTTTCGGGTATTCATTCGATAGCAAATTCGTTGCACATGGTTGTAGCAAAGCTTACTCGCAAGCAAATCGAAAAATGGCCGTACGGAAACCACACTTCTTGCTCTTTTGCGATTCCGCAGTCGCACAAAAAGCATCAGCCACTAGTGCCGCACCGGTTCGCTGTAAATGGCGATGCGTGTTGGACAATCTAGAGAACCGCGACCGGATCGAAATCGCCGATAGCGAACCAGAGCTAACACGCGAGCGAGGCTCGTTGATGGCCGTTGTTCGCGGGCTAGAAGCACTCGAGCAGCCCAGCAGCGTGACGCTGGTCACGTCCAGCGGCTATGTAAACAAAGGAATGCGATACGGTCTGAAAGAATGGCGCGAAAGCAACTACCGCTGGGAACATTTTGGCACAGAAAAACCTATTCGGAACGCTGACTTGTGGCAACGTATCGATGTCGCTATGGCGTTCCACGAAGTTGACTGTCGCCTCATCGAATCGAACAACAATGCAGCGGTTGCACTAACCGAGTCAGACGAAGAACTGTCGATCGATTTTGATGTCATTAATATTCAGCACCAGCCGCTTGAACGGTCCAAGCGCATTTTAGTTTCTTCCCTGTTGAAGTGTGTGGGCAGAAAGCTTAACAACCTGGGCCAAATCTCATTGGCTGCCTTGCGGTTCGTGCTACAAACGCCTGAGCGCATGGTATTTGCATGTGAGGCTGCTTTCGATGCCTTCTGCCAAGCATTTACAGGAGCATCTCGAATGCGGGTTGCCAATCATCATAACGATTTCCAACGCGGCATTTTTTGATTCAGATCAGCCGCGCGACAGACCCATCGAACACCCAATGCCAGCGTTTGCACTCGATCTCGCAAACGCCCAAACCAAGATTCATTTTTAAGAACCACTGATACTCGCAGTCGTGTCAGATTACGCGATTTAGAACGGAGCCATTTACAGTGTCTTTAATCTCCAGTGACATGTCGAACAACACCAGCATCGGTTCTCCACGATTAAGCTTGAATGATCTGGATGCAATCTTGCGCGGAGAATTGCGGAATCCCGCAGACGTGCTGGGGCCACGCAGAGTCAACATCGATGGTCGCGATGCCGTCAATGTGCGAGCGTTTTTGCCGCAGTTCGAGCAAGCTTGGTTGCTCGATACCAAGCGAAATATCACGCGTCCAATGCGAAAAATCCACCCGCAAGGAATTTTCGAAGGCTACCTCGACGGAACGGCAGTTGTGCAGAGTGGCGGCATGCCTGACAATGCTGGAAACGCTTTTGCGTATCGTCTACGCGCTGCGAACTCCGATGGAAAGATCACCGAGATGCACGATCCCTACGCGACGACACCACTGATAACGGATTTTGACAAGCACTTGTTCAACTCTGGCCGTCACTGGCAGATTTATAACAAACTGGGCGCTCATCTGCGCACCATCGATGGCGTCGAAGGCGTAAACTTCTCCGTGTGGGCCCCTAACGCACAAAGCGTCCAAGTTGTGGGTGACTTCAATTGTTGGGATGGTCGCTCCCACACAATGAACAAGCATGTCCCGGCTGGTATTTGGGAAATCTTTGTTCCTAACATCGGCGTGGGCATGAAATATAAGTTCCGCGTCCGCACGTGTGACGGCCAGACGATCGACAAAACCGACCCATATGGTTTCTTTGCCGAACTTCCTCCGCGAACTGCCTCGGTGGTGCAATCGCTTGATAAGTATGAGTGGCAGGATCAGAATTGGATCGAGCGTCGGACGCGAGAGAATCAACTTGAAAAACCGATCTCCGTTTATGAAGTCCACCTCGGCTCTTGGCGTAAACGGGAAGGTGGCGTTCATGGCTGGATGAACTACCGTGACCTTGCGCACGAGTTGGTCGCGTACTGCCAACAGATGGGGTTCACTCACCTCGAACTCCTGCCGATTTCGGAGCATCCGTTTACAGGCTCATGGGGCTACCAAACGGTCGGTTATTTCAGCGTCACCAGCCGCTATGGTACTCCCGAAGACTTCATGTATTTCGTCGACTACTGCCATCAGAATAACATTGGAGTAATCATCGACTGGGTTCCGGCTCACTTTCCGAAGGACGGACACGGCTTGCGTCGATTCGATGGAAGCGCTTTGTACGAACACGAAGATCCGCGGCAAGGCGAACACCCTGACTGGGGGACGATGATCTTCAATTTCGGACGAACAGAGATCCATAACTTCCTCATTTCCAACGCTCTGTTTTGGTTAGACAAGTATCATATCGACGGCCTCCGCGTCGACGCCGTTGCGTCCATGCTGTACCTTGACTACTCCCGCAAAGAGGGCGAGTGGATTCCGAACCAATACGGTGGCCGCGAAAACATTGAAGCGATCCATCTACTAAAAGAATTTAACGAACAAACTCACGCGCAGTACCCAGGTGTTCTAACAATCGCCGAAGAGTCCACGGCTTGGCCTGGCGTTTCGCGACCAACGTATGAGAATGGTCTCGGGTTTTCGCTCAAATGGAACATGGGCTGGATGAATGATACATTGCGATACATTCGCCATGAACCAATTCATCGCAAGTTCCATCACAACGAGTTGACCTTCAGCATGGTCTACGCGTTCACCGAGAACTTCACGTTGCCCCTTTCTCATGACGAAGTCGTACATGGTAAAGGTTCCTTGATCGCCCAAATGGCTGGCGATCTATGGCAGAAGTTCGCTAACCTACGATTGCTCTACTCGTATATGTGGACGCATCCTGGCAAGAAGCTGCTGTTCATGGGTTGCGAACTAGCGCAGTGGCATGAATGGAATTACGATGGCGAATTGCAGTGGGATCTGCTGCAATGGGATACTCATCGTGGAATTCAAAAGCTGATCTCGGACCTTAACAAGCTGATGTGCAACGAGCCTGCGTTGCACGAGAACGACTTCGGCGGCGACGGCTTTGAATGGATCGACTGCATGAGCGCTGAAGATAGCGTCCTTACGGCAATGCGAAAGTCTCGAACCGACGGCGACTTTGTCATCATCACGTCGAACTTTACGCCTGTAGTTAGAAAGTACCGCATGGGATTGCCAAAGGCAGGCTTCTACCGCGAAGTCTTCAATAGCGATTCTGCCCACTACGGTGGCAGCAATGTCGGCAACTTCCCTGGCGTGCATGCTGAAACCAATCATGCGTACCAAGGTCGTCCACATTCGATGGAAATAACGCTACCACCACTGGCAACGGTCGTGTTTAAGCCCGAGTAGCCTAACCACGTATCCGATATTCGCCCACACTCGCAATGTCTCAGTCTCCGAGAGGCTGAGTTTTTAGGGGCGAGATCGCGTAGTGCAAACACATTGCCTATATCTCATTAGGCAGCTCGGTTTTGCCCCTGCTGCCGACGGAGTCGTTTGCGTTCCGCTTTACTCATGTTGCGATACTCAGCCGAGTCTTCGATCTCGTCGAGATTCCCCATCGAAGCGCTTTGCATAGGTTCGTCATAATCGTCTCGCGAAGTTGAAACGCTGGACGTCGACGGGATGCTTATCTGTGGTTGCGTCGTAGGCTTCTTCAACTCCGGTTGTGATTTCGCTGCCGAAGTTGAGGGAGCAGCAGTTGCCGTGGGTGGCTTGAGTGTCAAACTATCCAGGAAGCCGAAAGGTCGGAACTTTTTCTTCGGCTTGTCTGCCTTGTCAATCGTTGGTTTAGCTTTCTCGGCCGCAACCGGCTTGGCAGACCTAGAGAACAAACGGCGGCCAGGCTTGCCTTCCGTTTCTGTTTTTGCTTTCGGTTCAGCGGCTGGTTTTCTGCGAAGTGAGAACGACCAATTACGTTTCGATTTCTCACCCACTTCGACATCAGTATTGCCTGACTTAATCAGATCAGGTTTAGCCGCGGTTTTAGCAACTGGTTTACCTTCAGAACCCTCAATCACAGTATTTCGTGAACGACTGAACGGATTCGAGAATCTTGATTTCGAAGGCTCTGAAGCTTCCTTGGTCGATTGAGATGCCTTCGTTGCAACCGCTGTAGTGCTCTCGGATACCGTTCCGACTTTCTCGAAGCCTGTTGCCAAGCCTCGATCACGGACGCGGGTCTCCTTGCCCAGGTCAGAGTAGTCTTCGCCTAACTCAGGTTTAGGTCGTGGCTGCAACCAACCAAACCAGCGACTCTTGCCAGCCGGATTTGCTTGCTTCTCATCCTGTTGTGGCCTTTCGGATTTAGTCGGCGCATTTGTGAATTTCGTCGGCGTCGTCACCCGAGGAGTCGTGAAATTCGGACGCGAAGACGTAGCTTGTTCTGTCTCATCTTCGTCGTCATCGTCCTCGTCCTCTAGTTCCTCTTGGGCGCGACTGAAGGCCTGCTTCTGCACAGCAACCCTTTCGGCATCAGCTCTCTCGTTAGCAACATTGCGTTTGGCTGAATGGACTTGCTCGCCGACGGTAACCGATTCGCCACGGCGGAATTTTGATTTCAGCCCGCTGGCAAAACGGCTTCCTGACAGGGCGGTAAGTGGATTCTGAAGCTTGGGCATTTGCCATGCAGCCCGTTCGGCTAGCCACTTGTTACGTAACGCGAATCGTTTCTGTGCTTGGATGTAGATGTGACGTAGGTACAACGTCGCTGCCAAAAAGACGCAGAATATGCCGCCCAACCAAGTGCTTCCGACTGCCAGGTCGATGGTCGGTGCATCCCAGGTGAGCTTAAACAGCCCCGTACCAACGACGGCACTAAAGGCCCACGAAAGCAATCCGAACAGCCATAACGTGACCGACCCCGGCGAACTTTTTAACTCGGTACAGAGTCGAAGCCCTAATACACCCACTAGAGACGCGTACGATGCAAGAACTACTGGCCAACCGTGGTAACCGAGCTCACGCTGCGTCCATGGATCAATTGTAAGTCCGATGATGTACAGAGCGGAGGTTTCAGCGTCAAAGCTGCTGAAGAAGCATCCGATCGCCAGAAAAATCCAAATGCGATACTTGGCTCGGTAATCGTCCAATTTGTGGCGGCGTAGCTGTAAAATCAATAACGAAGCTATGCCCGTGAGCAACCAGAACTGGCAGCCCAACCAATGGCTTAACCCGTGCGGCGATCGCAGGTCGAAAAAATGCTCAATGGGCAAACCTTCAAGCGGTCGGTAGGCAATCCGAAGAAGGTAATGAGCCAAGATAAGACATAGCCATACTCCACCTAGCACGCCGGCTAGTGTGGCCATGGCGACCTTACGGACCGGTATCAGCTGGACCAATCTCTGCTGGCATGCAAACCGGACTTCCTGACTGTAGCCAGGATCTCTGCGTTGCAATGAAGCTGCCTGATCTTCAGTCTCTTCGGCCGCTTGCCGTCGTCTTGAACGAGCGCGCACCGTCTCTACGGCGACACCGCTATCAGCAGCGACCGCTTCGCGCATCGTCCGCCGCCGGCGGTCATTTCTAGACGCACGTATGAGAGCCATTCGAACACCAACGAGAACTTAAACGCTAAGAGACGTGTGCGAGAAAGCGCAAACGTCTTGAACGTTAGCTCCTTCAACGGCCTCCTGCTTCCCATATTTTGAGGCGCTGCGTCAAGACTGATCGCAAACTAACCCGGAATGAGAGCATTTCTCAATCGTCGATGTTCATCTCACATTCGCAGTCGCACGAGATCATTTGCAAGCCACAAGCCGGGCATTCCTCTGTGTCACAACCCGGCACGTGCAGTTGCATCGGCAAGACGCCACAATCGCCACAATTCGAGGAATTCGGCCCCCCGTAGTCCTTTTCTTCGCCGAATCGAACACGCTTCATGAACTTGCCGTCAATTTCGACGTGTGTAATTTGCTGCGCCTTTGTAATTTTCTCAGGCCATCCCGCAGACATCCACATACCATTGAATTCGACTTCCTCGTCGTCGTCCTCGTCGTCGTCTTCGCAGACCAGATCGCTGTCATCTTCATCGCTACCAACGCTTGGCTCGCTGTCATCAGTCTCCCCCAAGTCATCCGAACTTTCATCGTCTTCAACGATAAGGTCGTCGGACAGATCAACTCTGGTCCATTGCCATTGGTCATGCCAACCGTCCACATCATTGATGTACGCGTCAAACGCTCTAAGCACATCATCAATGAAGGTCTTTGAAGTATTGGTGCCGAAGTGCTGCTGCTCCGATCCTTGTCGGAATTCCAACTGAAAAGTTCCGTCTTCGTTACAGAATGCTTGGATATATTCCTGGTCAGCGCGACTGAGAACAATAAAATGCTGCGGGGCAAGTTTTTCAATCTCACTGCGGATCGTCGCCGCATCTGGGAGTTCAAAAAAACGCTCGTCGTTAATGTTGAGCAGCATGGATACTTTCTTTTATCAGGACGCAGTTCGTAGCAAGCCAGAATTCGAGCCGGACTTGTTCTGAAGAATATAACCTTTTAATTCCGCGAACGCACCCACAGTTCGCTGCAGTTTCGGCAGCTGTCGACTAGGCGATAGATGATGGGAGCATTCCTTAAATTCGGGTACATTGAATTGCTCACCCCAATTCCCACCTCAATATTGCAGCATCGTCCTATGTTAATCTCAAAGATTCTCCCTTCGCTAGCGGCGCTCTTCGCATTCCTCTGCAGTAGTTCGCTGCTGCTTGCTCAAGATCGACTGGTCGTCGCGTATGTACCCAACTGGGTGAACTTGGGTGAGTTTTCGAAGCATATTGCCTATGAAAAGTTGACGCACATCAACATAGCGTTCGAAAACCCCACGGACGATTCTGGCAATTTATCCTTTCACGAAGGTAATCGCCAACTAATCGACGCGGCCCATGCGAACCACGTAAAGGTTCAAGTGTCGATCGGCGGCGGTGGTGTTTCAGGCAAAGGCGCCATGCAATCGCTATACTTTGATCTAATGAGTGCCACTCGACGAAAATCTTTTGCAGCCAGCTTGTATGCCTATGTAGTCGAACACAATCTTGACGGTATTGATATCGATATTGAAGGCCCATCGATCAATGAGGACTATGGACCATTCATCGAAGAACTTTCGTTGCTTTTCACGCCCAACCAAAAGCTACTCACGAGTGCATTATCAAAGGGCTATGGCGGTGACAAAGTACCGACCGAGACGCTTAACAAATTTGATTTTGTCAACATCATGGCGTACGACGGAGCAGGCTCGTGGGCACCTGATTCTCCGGGGCAACACTCTTCCTTCGAATTTTCAAAATCCAACACAGAGTACTGGCTCAAGCGCGGCCTACCGAAATCGAAAGCAGTTCTGGGGCTACCCTTTTACGGGTACGGTTTTGGGCAGGATTTTAAGAAAGGCGGCATCGGTTACGATACGATTCTTGCCGCTCATCCAGGTGCAGAAAAACTCGACAAAGTAGGCAACACCATCTGGTACAATGGAATACCGACCATCAACGCAAAATGCCAATACGTCGTCGACCAGGATCTAGCTGGCGTCATGATTTGGTCGCTCGACAATGACGTTGACGACGAACGATCATTGCTCAAAGCAGCCGACTCGGTCTTAAACCCTCGGTGAACCCAAGGCTCGTTTAGCCAACGACCGCAGGCTTACGCACCTAAACAGTAAAGTGGGACCGAGTACGTGTACTTCGAGGACACCAAGCTTTTTATAACCCCACATCTTTTTTGACCCCCACGAGCTCGTCTCGTGGGTGAATAAGTTTGGCAAGCTAGACACCTAAGCTCTCTCAACCTTCGGAGCTTTGCGAGCAAGACGTTTGCGGACCGACCCTACGATTAAGCTCTGACGCAGCACTTGATTGTTTCACCACCAAGCTTGACTTGATTAATTGACGATCCTAAACGCAACGATTGGATCATAGTTCGACTGGGACACGCCCAGTTGTAATTTTAGGGCAGTGCCGCGTTAGGCTGGTTATAATTTCGTTACAACCCAGGCGACCCCATTCGAGTGCTTGCTCCGTGAGTCGCGGCGCGGTTTGTTGCTATGTTTTTGCAAACCAAGCTGGTCGTCTACGAAAATCGTGCGTATCCGGTGCACAGGTGCCGACCTGCCACCGTGTTACGGTTGCTTGCACTCCGACCCAAACTTCCCTCCACCCCCTAACAAATCCTGGCTTTTCTCGCAGTTCGCTTTGATAAAACACACCCCAGGTAAGTAGACAGGTCTAGCAAAATCGCGACTTAAGGCAAAATTTCACCCCACTGCTGGATTTCTGTTTTGGAAACGAGTATCCTCGGAGTGCTCGCTGAACAACTCCTTTCTGGCTCGTCATTTTTATTTGTCTTGAGGTTGACGTGGTTACTCTTGATGCAAAATCGGTCAGTGAAACATTTGTGCGACAAGCTGTTGAAGTTCGCACCAAACTTAAAGAGTCGATCGTCGGTCAAGATGACGTACTCGACCAATTGTTAATCTGTGCATTAACTGGTTCGCATGCTCTGATCGTTGGCGCACCTGGACTTGCCAAGACCCTGATGGTCAAAACGCTCGCTCGGGCGCTAAACCTAAAATTCTCTCGAATCCAGTTTACACCCGATTTGATGCCCAGCGACATTACTGGTTATGAATTGCTGGCGCGCAATGCTGAAACAAATGACATGACGATGCAGTTTCGTCATGGACCGATATTTGCCAACCTTGTTTTGGCCGATGAAATTAATCGCGCCGCTCCAAAGACTCAATCGGCACTGCTTGAGGCAATGGCCGAGCGGCATGTGACCGTGGGCGGCATGACTTACAATCTTGATGATCCGTTTCTCGTCGTGGCAACGCAGAATCCAATTGAGCAAGAGGGAACTTACCCCTTGCCTGAAGCGCAGCTGGACCGCTTTATGATGGAGATTCGAGTTGGCTATCCTACGAAAGCTCAAGAGCGTGAAGTCGTATTGAGAACAACTGCGGAGCAAACCGATTTTACTTCGGGTGGACTTACGCAAGAGGATTTTCTCGAGCTTCGCAAGACGGTGCGAGCAGTACCTGTGCCCGATTCGGTCGTCGATCTCGCAGTGGCTATCTGCAGTGCAAGCCGGCCAGAATGTGACGATGCGCCGGAAGTTGTTCGCAACTACGTCGCCTTCGGAGCTGGTCCGCGCGGTTCGCAGAATCTGGTGCTAGCCGCGAAAGCTCGCGCTTTATTGGAAGGTCGCACGGCGCCGATAACAGGTGACGTGCAGGCTGTCGCTAGCGCTGTCCTACGACATCGAATCTTGATGAACCATCGTGCCATTGGAGATAACTTCAGCGTCGAGCAATTAATTGCTGCGCTGCTCAAAGAAGCAATCTGACGTCGGCTGTGAAGTTGTTTAATTCTAGGAGTTCGACGGCATGCAATCGCAAAGTACGTTTTTTGAACCGGGCCGTTTGTCTGGCCTCGAGAAGATGCGTTTCACGACATCGCGTCGTGTCGAAGGTTCTTATTCCGGCCGACATATCGCGAAACGTCGCGGCGGCTCAGGTGAATTCGTCGACTATCGCGAGTACTCTCCCGGCGATGATTTACGTCGCATCGACTGGAAGGCTTTCGGTAGAACAGGCCGCACTTATCTCAAGCTATTTCAAGACGAAACCGACTTGCGATGCACGCTGGTGTTGGACTGTAGCGGTTCGATGTCACAAGGCGGCAACTCTGCTTCCGATATACGCGGCTCCAAACTTGAGTGGATGAAGTACTTTGCAACGGCGCTTGCGCATTTGATTGTGCTTGGCCGCGATGCGGTTGGATTGTGCGCGATTAACTCGGCCATTGATCACTACGTTGCGCCGGCGGCTTCCATGCAGCAACGGGCTCTGGTGCATCAGGAGATCGAACGCATGAAATCGCACGGCGAAACAGATCTCGCTGCAGGTCTGGATTCTGCGCTACTGCAAACATCGCGTCGAGGTGTCTTGCTGGTGATGAGCGATTTTTTAGTGCCCAGTTTAGAGCCAGTCTTGTCCAGCTTTCGAAAGTTCCGAGCTCGTGGCTGGGAGATCGTCGTCTTGCATCTCGTTCATCCTAACGAAGAAAAGCTACCCGAGGGAAATGCCTTCCGCTTCACTGGCCTAGAAAACGATGGCTTCGTCAATTGCCAAGTTGCCGAGATTCGTCGCGCCTATGAAGAGCGTTTCGCGGCGCACTTAAAGCATACGCGGTCTGCGCTCTATGCTACAGGCTGCGATTACCATTTGGTCCGCACATCAGAAAACTACCTTGACGTATTGCGATCGTTCATGGTTATGCGAGGAGCATAAAGAATGGGCGTCTTAAATTTTTGGGCGATAGGAATGGGAATGATGGCGCTCGCCGCGCCGATTGCCGTCCACTTCCTCACCAAGCCAAAGCCTGTTCCCTTCGCGTTATCGACGATCCGCTTCTTGCAGGAAGTCATCGAGCAACGCAAAGCCCGCAGCCGATTTCGCGACTGGTTGGTACTACTGCTAAGAACGCTTTGTATCGGCTTACTGGCCCTTGCTCTAGCGCGACCGATGTTAAGTGCTCGGCCCGCTGTTCCCATGGAAGCATCCAAGAACACACAGCGTGTGCTGGTGATCGATGTAAGCCAAAGCATGGCTGCCGGAAGCGGCGGTGTAACCAGTTGGTCCGCGGCTCAGGCCAGCGCATTGCAGTATTTAGAAAGCGGATCGGGCTTGCAAGCCGCTGTCGTATTTGCCGGAGCCCGCGGCTATCCTGTTTTCGATCGTATGTCACCAAATTTAAACGCTTTACGGGAAGCGATTCGGCAAGCCAAACCGAGAGCAGAACGGGCAGACGCTCGAGCGGCAATGGAACAGGCCGCAATGATTCTCGGTAATGCGAGCGGCGAAACGAAAGAACTTGTCATCATCAGCGACTTCCAACGAAACAACTGGGGGCAATTGATGATCGATTTGATTCCCAGCGATACTCAAATTCAGTTTCACAGCGTTGCTCCTAAAGTTACCGACAACATCGCCGTCACTACCGTCCGTTTTCAGACCGAACCGATCATCAACCAGTCGACTCAACTCGAGATTGAACTGGCCAATTACTCCGACCGCGAGGTCGATGTTCGTTGCGTGATCGAAATGACAGATACGCAGCGCGTCATCGAAACTAAACTCGCAGCAAGCAGCACGCGCACTTTAGCCGATTCGATCACTTTCTCCGAAGTCGGTTGGAAGCATGGTTGGGTGCGGCTCGAAAACAATCTTGATGTGTTACCAGATGACGACCAACGCCCTGTCGCTGTTCGCGTTCGCCCTCCGGTGCAAGTCCTCATGGTGACGCGGCAGAACGTTCAAGAGGTCCCCTCGTCAAGCTTCTATCTTGAGCAAGTATTATCCGTTGCACTTGGTGGTAATGAACTCACCGATCCCGCTTCGAATCGAACAGTTCAACGAGTGCATCCCAGCCGCGATGCGCTGCGAAGCTGGCCAGCGAGCGATCTTTTCGTTTTAGATCATCCCGGTTCGCTATCAACCGAAACGCTGCAGTTTATCGCTTCCCAATTACGACGCGGTAAAGGCCTGTTGTATGTGACAACCGAACTTGCCGATGCAATGAATCTGAAGCAACTGCAAGAGTTGTTAGGCAGCGATTTCCAGCCGCCCGTGGAATTCGCGGCCGATCGAACCAGCGGTGAACGAAAGGACCTTTTTGTCCGGCAAGTCCAAAGTCGCGAATCCCCTTTCGCAGTGTTAGGCAGTAACAACGCGGCCAGCCTCTTCACGCCGGTACGCTTTTCAGGCGGTTTGACGACTAAGGCGACTTCGGAAGGACTCAAAGATCAAGTACTAGCGGAGTTGAGCGATACATCTGCGCTTCTTTATTCAACTTCCGTTGGGGCCGGTCAATTAGCGATCCTCAATACCGATTTGTCACGATCGAATTGGGCGATTCAACCGACCTATTTGCCTGTCATGGGCGAACTGGCTCAATCGCTGCTTGCTTCCCGCGGGCAGCGCGATGAAACGCACTGCGGCGAGCCAGTCGTACGTTTGCTGCCAGCAGATGTCGTCAGTACCGAACAAATGGTTGCCAGGACACTTGAAGGTCCGCCGCCTGCCGATGGCGAGTTTGGCAATTGGGAATGGGTAGCCAACCAGAGTTCTGTAATCTGGTCGTGGAACGCACCGCCCGGGGCCGGTGTGTATGCGCTAGAACAAAACGGTGCACCGAAAATGTTGCTTGCAACCAGTGCGTCTGCGATTGAATCTGATTTAGCATCTTTGTCCGAAGATATCTTGACGACACGCGTGAGCGGGACACGTAAAGTTGGCTTCGCCTCCAATGATGTCGATTCGACAAACTCAGATGACCTTTGGAAGTGGTTGATAGTTGGCTGCTTACTCGGCTTAGTTGCAGAAATTGCAACGCTTAGGTGGAATCGAATGTAATGTGGACGATTGATCCTAAAATCCCGATGACTTTGTGGTGGGGCTTGGCGGTCTTAGCCTTCGCGGCGGTCGCTTGGTATGCTATCCGGAAACAGTGGTCTGTCGCTCCGGCAAAACGCATCGTTATCACATTGCTGCTTGGACTGGGCATAACCGGACCGCTCTTGATTGCATTGAATCCAACTTGGGTCGAGGCCATTCCTCCTGTTCCCGGCAACCCTCTGCTTACGGTGCTGGTCGATGGTACGTTGAGTATGCAGACGGTCGACGCTGGCGATAGCGGGCGGCAATCGCGATGGGATTATGCAGCAGAATTAGCCAAATCAGTCCAGCAAGGTAAGTCCACGGTTGAAGTTCGTAAGCTTGCCTTTGGCGACAGCGGCATAAGCCCAATCACCGAAGAACAACTGAATCCCAGCACGTCAGATAAAGTCGAGCCCACTGCAACGGATCGATGGCCGCGAGGCTACAACAGTGATCTTGCCTCTTCACTTCGACAGACAACGCGCGCCGGTTCTCCGCTCGGGCATGCCGTGTTGATGATCAGCGACGGGGCACATAACGTCGGATCGGTGGAGAGCGTGCTACAGGCAGCAGTCGAATCCAACGCTCTAGCAACACCGATCCACACCGTGACTTTGGGGACTTCGATTGGCATGCTCAATATGTCGTTGACTGCCAAGTCATCGCGGATGATCGCGTTCCCTAACAACCCGATCGCGATCAGAGTTACAGTCGGGCATAGCGGGCTAGCAGGGCAAAGCACCAGACTTACGCTTTTACGCGACGATACGGTCGTTCAAGAGCAAACGGTTCGATTGACCAGCGAGCCATCGCAAGAAGTCAGGTTTGTGGTCAAGGAAGGCGTAACACAGGCCATGGAACGCTATCGAGTCATTGCGAGCGATGTCCCAGGTGAAGTGACCACCGCCGACAATCAAACGATGGTGCTCGTACAACGCTTGAGTGCTCCGATCGGCGTCTTGGTGCTGGAAGGAAAGCCGTACTGGGACTGCAAGTTTCTGACTCGTAACTTAGCACGCGATCCAGTTGTGAATTTGACAACGATCGTTCGACTGGGCGATGGTCGGTTTTTAAAACGCAAGGTCGAGCAAGAGCAAAAGTTGACCTTTAATCCGCTGAAGTCGAATCGTCTTCCAGTCGCCCTTTCAGGACTCGCTCCAACTCTTTTGACCGGAATACTTGCGGACGACCAGCCGGAAGCACTTAAGTCAGTCGATTGGTCGATTGTCGAAAAGCTATCGTCACCCCTGGAATCGCCAGAGCTATTGGACGAATATCGATTGATCATCTTGGGGCGGGATGCGGATGCGTTTTTAACCGAGGCGGGCATTGAGCATCTGCGAAGCTGGATCTCGGAACGAGGTGGTTGCTTACTGTGCTCGCGTGGTGCACCAACAGACCAAGTCGCATCCAAGTTGGGCGAGATACTTCCGGTCAGATGGTCTTCGTCGGCAGAGTCACGCTATCGCGCTAAAGTCAGCCGTCATGGAATCGATTCCTCAGTATTCGACTCATTGCTTACCGACGGTTCTGATCCACTGGGGACTTTGCCCAGCCTTGCACTCGGGGCCAAACCACGGCCGCGTGCCGGGCTGCCCCAAGTGTTGCTGGAAAGCGCAGTCGACACAAGTGGTACCGAAGTGCCCATTGTTACCTATCAGCCTTTCGGCAGTGGGCAAACGATTGTTGTGGAAGGCTCTGGGATGTGGCGTTGGGCCTTCTTGCCACCGCAGCATGCAGACAAAGAGAAAATCTATCCAGGGCTTTGGCAATCGATGGTCCAGTGGATTGTGTCTCAGCAGGACATGATGCCCGGACAAGACGTTGCGGTGCGAGCGGATCGCGCAACTTTCATTTCGGGAGACCAAGCGACCGCTTCGATAACTTTGCGTTCGGGCTCAAAGTGGTTAGAAACGGGTGCCGAAGCTGGAATCAGCCTGCTGCTACAATCATCGGAGATGGATTTGCCAGCGCGAAAATCTCTGACGCCATCAGGGCTGGAAAATAACCTGTTTCGCGCGGACCTCGGAACACTTGACGTCGGCTACTACACCTTAAAAGCAGTTACGGGCGAGCAAGACGAAGTGTTGGCGGTTACGGCTTTCGAAGTTCGCGACCCGTGGATGGAACGTTTGGAAGTGGATGCCCGGCCCGATGTAATGCGACAGATCGCTAGGCTCAGCGGCGGTCAAGTGTTAACGGCAGAGGACATTCCAAAGCTGGTCGAGCAATTTGAAGATAAAGTAAAAGCGCAACAAAAGCACGAAGAGATTCGCACCACCATGTGGGATCGTCCGTGGGTTTTGTTTCTAATTTTATGCGGTTGGATCGGGACTTGGATCGTTCGCCGTCAAAGCGGACTTGTGTGAGGGAATCATGTCAGCAGGCTCAATATATCAAGGCCCATCAGCCGACAGTTTTCTGGCGGTTCTCAACCCGTTTCGCCGGCGGATCATCGGCATCAATGTCGGCCGACTCGTGTTGCTGGCATGTGCGGCACTGCTGAGCGCGTTCATTGTATTGTTATGGGCAGATACAGTCTGGGAGATGTCATCTGCCGTTCGATGGTGGACCAGTCGTGGAGCGATTGTTATTGCGTTGGTCGCTTTAGTGGGCTTGGCAGCGTATCGTGTTCGCCGAACAACGCATACGTCTGTGGCGAAGGTCTTGGACCGCAGCAGTAACAGTGGCGGTGAAGTGCTGGCTGGGCTACAGCTAGCTACCAATCCTGTCGCGCCGAAACATGATCTCTCACGTGGGTTGGCACAGATCGCCACCGCGCGGGCAGCGAATCGAGTACAAACGTTCGCGCCTGACCTAGTGACCGATTGGATTGGCATTCGCAGCGCTGGATTTATGCTAGCCGCAGCACTTGCTGCCAGCCTCATGATCGCTGCCGTTGTGCCTTCGATCGCTTGGAATCAAGTCCAGCGGTTTCTTTACCCGGCAAGCGATATTCCTCCTTATACCGGCGTCTTGATCGAACTGGAACTTGAAAGCCCTTCGGTTCTCTATGGAGCTGACGCGTTTGCGAAAGCGATCATTCAGTCTGGCTCCGTGGACCGCGTACAGTTGGTGGTTAAAGCGGCGAGCGGACAAGAGCAGGTCTTGCCGATGCTGGCCCAAAACAGCCAGGAGTACCAAGCGATCTTGACTCGCGTTACCGAACCGCTGACCATCTACGCTCGCAGCGGATCAAGCCGCTCAACAGCTAAACAATTGGAAGTCCAACTGACACCGAAAATCGTGTCGTCCAGCGTGCGGATTACTCCTCCGGCTTACACCCGAGCGGCGGTCTATCGCGGTGCAATTCCGGAGAAAGGTATCGCTGGGCTCGTCGGTACCGAAGTCCAATGGGAGCTCACCAGCAACCGTCCGCTGGCGAAAGGGATCTTGCGAGTAACATATCGCGACGGCAATGAAGAGTCGTTTGAGCTAACTCCGTCCAGCAGCGATGGTGAGGCGACCACCGTAACGGCTACGGTTGCACTGTCGAAAGCGGGCACATTTGAGCTAAGCGTATTCGATATTGCCGGACTTCAGTCGCAGGATAATGTGACCGGCTCTCTTTTGATATTAGAAGATCGACGCCCCATAGTAAGGATCACTCAACCGCGACAGCTTTCACTTGCAACGCCTGATGTACGCTTGCCAGTCGTCGTGCTTGCCGAAGATGATTATGGCATCACGAACTTAACACTGTTTCGCTCACTGAATGGCTCACCAGCCACTCCGGTGCGAGGGGAAGTTGATGGAACCGCACGAGCTCAAGCATCGTGGGAGCTGCCGCTGGAAAGCTATGGCTTGGAAGAGGGAGACGAGATTCAGTTGTTCGCTCGGACGGAAGACAATGATCCCTCCGGTGCAAAGGGTGCAGAATCGCCAATTACAAGGATCCAAATCATCTCTGTAGCTCACTTCCAAGAGATGATGATGCAACAAAAAGGTGCTCAGAGCATGCAAGCCAAGTACCAAGCGGCGCGGCGATATTTTGAGCAACTGGACAACGCACTGCGAGAAGTAGAGGAAGCACAGAAGGAACTGGAAGCGAACCCTGATTCTGCAGAAGCGGCTGCGAAACTGCAGGAGAAATTAGAGGCCGCCCGGCAAGCTGCTGCCCAGGCCGCCGAGCAACTAGATAAGCTTAGCCGCCAAGCGATGCCGATCGATATCGATCAGGAACTGGCGAAAGAACTCGCTGAAATGGCCAAACAAGCTCAGAAGATGAGCGAACAACTTGGTGACATGCAGGCGGGTGCCAAAAATGGACTGGAGCAATCGCAGCAAGAACAAATTGAACAAATGCGTCAGCAAGCAGGCGGATTGCAGAAGGACCTAAAAGAGAACGCCATCGACCCGATGAATCAGATGCAGGCGATGCTGCCTTTGATGACCGACCAAGCTGCCTTCAGTCGGCTTGTTGAACAGCAGCGTGATTTATCAGAACGCTTGAGAGGCTTGCAAAATGCGGACGCGTCGACCCCAGAAACCGCCAGACGTATAGCAGATCTAGAAGCCGAACAAGAACAGCTCAAGCAGAGCTTAAGTGAACTGCTCGATAATATTGAACAGCATGCGGAAGCGCTGCCTGAAAATGAAGACACACGCGAGCTGAAAGCGACTGCGCTGGAGTTTGTTGAAGCTGTTCGTCAAAGCGAAGCTTCCACGGAGATGAGTAAGGCGCAAGAGAACTTGCTTGGCAATCAGTTCTCTGACTCGCAGGCCAACGCTCAGAAGGCCGCGGAGATTTTGGAAAGCTTTCTCAGCCAGTGCAACGGCATGGGCGATCAGGCGTCGCAAGCCTGCAAGGCTAAATTCAGTCCAGGTAAGTTCGGTAGTTCAATGCAGCAAATGATGGAAATGATGGGCATGAAGCCCGGCTCGAGTGGAATGAAACCAGGCGGAAAACCAGGCATGGGGCTGGCAAGGGGGGGGGGCGGCTACTCCCAACGAATGCCCGGCCCGCAAAATGTGGGCATGTATGGATCGCTACCAATGCCTCAGGCCGCGCCAAGCAGCGGTAGTGGTGATCGCGAATCGATGTCAGGTGCCGCTTCAAGCCATCAGATTGGTCAATCAAGTGATTCAGAAAACGCAAGTGAGTTGCAAGCTCGTGGCGAGGCAGCGGGGCAAGGTATGAACGCGGTGCCTGCCAACTATCGCTCTAAAGTCTCCGAATACTTCCGAGTGCTAAACGAACAGTTGAACCGCGAGACCGCAGAATAATTCTCTTTTCCCATTCGTATGAGGGTATGGTCATGGAACAAGATACAATGCCAGTGTGGTACCGAATGCTAAGGCAGACAGTATGTTCGGCAATCCTGAGAACGGCTTGCTTTTGTGCAATGTTCTACTGCAGCTTAGGGATCGTTGCAATCGCGGCCGATGCAAGTGCGCCGGAATCGGGCGTGATATCCGAACCAGCGTCGGCTGGCGGTGAAGCTGATAGTGTCGTGCAAGTTGCAAACCTTATTTACGCTGGCACGAAAACGAGCGAGTGTTTTGCCGATCACTTTTTACGTCGCGCCGAACAAAGCTCTTCGATTACAACCAGTCGTCGACTGCATTCGGTCAAGCTGAGCAGCGAGGAAATTTATAGCTTTCCAATGTTAATCATGACGGGCGAAGGAGAGTTCACGCTGCTGCCCGAGGAACGCGAGAACCTGCGACAGTTCATTGAACGGGGCGGTTTCTTGCTGGCTTCCTCGGGGTGCTCTTCCGAGGATTGGGATCGCTCTTTCCGAAGCGAAATGGCCAAGGTCTTCCCAGCTTTAGAACTGCAAGCGTTGGGACTGGAACATCTTGTCTTCCACACGGCTTATGACATCGGAGAGTTGCAAGCGAAACATGGGACGCCCAAACCATTGGTTGGCCTGCATTTTGGAACGCGACTAGGCGTACTGTATTCGCAAGATGGACTTAACGATACATCCAACACGCATGGTTGCTGTTGCTGCGGCGGAAACGAAATCACGAACGCTGAAGAGATCAATGTTAACATTCTCGTCTACAGTCTTCTGCAATGAAACAAGCTCTGAGCGACCAAGCTACCCACACGCAAAAAGCGACCGCTATGACATGCCGTCGGAATGTTTCAACAAGCATTCACGCTCGTGCCGTGCTGCGTTCCTTATCGCGGTTTTCGGTGCTGGTCGCTGCCTTGCTGAGCTTGGGTTGTACTTCAAAACCGACGTCGCTGACTATCTATGTCGCAGGAGACACGCAAGGTTGGATTACGCCCTGCGGTTGCGCCTCGAATCAGTCTGGTGGCCTTGCGCGTCGCGCCGAACTGATTGACTTTGACAAGCAAAAGAGAGATGTCTTGCTGTTGGACGTTGGAGGTTCAGCGATTGGCACGACCGCCTATCAACGGCTCAAGTTCGAAGCATTGCTTGACGGTCTTCAGTTGATGGGGCTCGCGGCGATGAACGTCGGCGCAGCAGAAACAAAATTCACTCCGCAAGAGCTCAACGAAATTGGCCTCAAGACAGGGACTAGATGGCTGGCGTCCAACCTCCAAGACAGCTCTGGGGCAGCGTTTGGTTCCAACAAGCTCGAGTTCGAGCTTGCGAAATTGAAAATTGCGGTTGTCGGCGTGATCGATCCAAACTTGGTCAGCGGCAATGCTTGGCAAGCAACCGACGCTGTGCCCGCTATCCTCAGGTCGTTTGGCCAATCGTCAGCTGATGTCAAAATCGTGCTAGCGTACTTTGACGAGCCGGGTTTGCGTGCTCTCGCACAGGCCCTGCCAGAAGTTGACTACGTGATCGGTGGTCCCACAGGCCAAACCGTGATGCCTTCTCGGGTTGGCTCAACGACGATTATGTCGACCACGAACAAAGGGAAATTTCTGGCGCGGATTGAACTTAAGAAGTCAGGTGATTTAAAGCAAGAAACCGACGCAAGGATCACGGAAGTATCCAGCACTCTTAGCGAGTCGGACGTGCAGTTGAAGAACCTGGCGGCTTATTATGAAGCGTTATCGAAGAAAGATTTTCGATCGGACGAAGCGGGCTTACTCACAAGCTTGGCGGTGAATCAGCCCGACTATGCGATCGCCGGTTCTGCGTCGTGTGTTTCCTGCCACCAAGTGGATGACAATATTTGGCATCAATCCAAGCATAGCTACGCGTGGAATGTGCTTGAGAATAAAAATGCACACTTTGATCCGCACTGCCAGCAGTGCCATACAACGGGTTACGGTTTGCCAGGCGGTTTTGTAAACGTTGCGCTTTCGCGAAATCTTGTTCATGTAGGTTGCGAGAACTGCCATGGGCCTTCTCAGGCGCATGTCATCAATCCGAAAAAGAAGACTCCGTTCAAAGCGATGGAGCAATGCGTTCGTTGTCACGATCATGAGAATAGCCCTTCATTTTCTCTGGATGCCTATTGGCCGAAGATTGCACACGGAAAGACGACTATAGGTAATCAAGATGCCAAATAACCGCATATCGCTGAGTGTTTTACATCGACTCCTCTTGTGCATCGCCTTGTTTATAGGCGGAAGCACTTCGTTGCGGGCACAAGATACAGTCGAATCGGACGGCGGTATCTTAGGTTGGCTTTTCGGTTCAGGTTCTTCGCAAGTTGAATCGACGGCAGAGACAGACGCAGACGCAGAACCCGAAGACTACTATGAAGTTTTCGATAATTCAGAAAATTTATCGACAGGTGAACTTCGTATCGACGCTTCCGTTGACGCCCGCGAGTCGTATGAGTTCGATTCAACCGATAACGAAACAGCACCACCACGCAGCGACGAACGAATAGAAATCACAGATAGCTATAGTGAAGCGATTTCGCTCGCCCAATTGAATCAGCGTCCACTGCTGGTCGTCTTTGGCGCAGACTGGTGTACATGGTGCAGGAAGCTGGAAAAGGAACTGGCGTTACCAGAGGCAGAATCCGTCTTAAAACAGTGGGTGATTGCCAAAGTTGACGTGGATGCGAATCCCGACGTAGCTCAGCAACTGGGTGCTTCGGCCCTTCCGTCGCTTCGCATACTCGCCACAAATAAAGCGGTCGTGGCTGGACGAGAAGGGTATCTGCCGCTGGATGAGTTGAAAGGTTGGCTGGATGAGAATATCAGTCAAGCCGATCCGGCGATTCAAAAGATTCTGTACGATTCGGGCAACGTGTCGTCGGAGGAGTTGCCAAAGTTGGTCGAGTTCTTGGCCAATCGTTCGCCCGATCTTCGGCAGGCGGCAGTGCAGCGCATGCTGAAGGCAAAATCAGATTGTTCCGATGCAGTCGTCGACGTACTACGTGTCGGCAAGCTTTCGCAACGGTTGGCTGCTATCGAGATTTTGACTTCGTGGCAAGCTCCCGTCAGCGCCATCGATCCGTGGCAACCGGAGTCGATGTCAGAACAAAGTTTTGCACCTGTGATCGATTGGTTGCGAGCGCAGACCAGCGATGAAGACGATTCTGATTCCGAAAGTGCGGCAGATGCTCGCGCATTAGATCCGGAAACGATCAGCCAAGCAGTCACCTCGCTGCTGACCGCTCCCACCGAGAGCGTCTTGGCCGCCATGTCGCAGGCTGTTCGCTACGGAGACCAATTACTCCCCGAACTTCGCAGTCGGCTGGCGAACGCAGAACTTGACGATTCCCAAAGGATTTTGCTGCGCGAATTAATGTACCGCGTCCTCGCGGGCGAACGATTGCGTCTAGAACATAGCTCACAGTTCTCTGCCATGGCCAGTTTGGATGGCAAGCAACACCGCGCCGCAGTCGAACGGATCCTAACCAAAGCAACGTCAAGAGACACTCCACTCATCGACGAGCTTTCTCAGGACACCGATCCTTTGGTGCGAGAACTTGCGATCCCAACACTGCAAAAGATCGGAGCGTTGCAGGAAAGCGAGCGATTGGAAAGGCTCTTAGCGGACAAAAGCCCCAGCGTCCGTACAGCAGTTTTGCGTCAATTGTCACTCAATCCAAAATCCAAGTCGACTAAGTCGTTGATCGATTACGTCACCAAGGAGTCAGACGAAGATCTGCTGGTTTATGCTGCGAAAAGTTTGGGAAGTTTAGGGAAGAAAGATGGCGTCGAAGAATGCCTGCTCAGTCTGCTGAACAGCGAGAGTTGGCGAGTTCGTGCTGCGGCACTTGATGCGATCGGCGAAATGCTTTCGAAAGTATCTTCCTACGACAACGACCGGTCAGCCTCTGACAGCGTGGCGGCTGCAATCCTTAAACTGACCTCCGACCCCGACTCATTCGTTGCACAAAGGGCCGCGACTCTTTTGCCGAAAACGGTAACTGAAAAGACTGCGAAGGAAACTGCGTTGTACTTAATTTCTAATCCTGACCGATTGAAAATTCTTAGTGAGGAATCATCAAATTATCGATCGGCAGGCAATCTGCAAGCACTTACATCTGTTGCACAAGAGTGGCTGAGTAGCGACGATGTTAGTCAAGTACGCGGAGCTGCTCAGATATTGTCAGGTCTCAGCCCCACGTTGCTTCAAGATGAACTGCCTCGATTGTTGAGTTCAGATGATGCGGGCATTCGGGAAGCCGCTTTGACGGCAACGGTAGCATCGCTGGAACTTTATCGAGACAATGCTATCGATAACCTGGAGGTAGATCCAGGAACCATCGTTGCGCTGGAGCCTTGGTTCTCTGTACCAGAGCAATTGTTGCCAAAGAAAAAACGCGCAAGATCGTCCAGTAACGAATCAGCAGCGAGTGAATCCGCTGAAAGCGACGAAGATATTGAAGCCGCAATCGCTGAGGCCGGTCTGAACGAATTAGATGGTTTGTTTGGTGACAACCCGTTTGGTGAGGAAGAACCGACGCCAGCGAGCGACGACAGCCAAACGGAGAGCGCTTCGGCAGCCAACGAAACAAAGGATAGTTCGCTCGCTGCATTCGATCTACTCGATGGTTTTTTCGGCGCAACTCCGGAAGTAGCGATACCTGATAATACGCCTTCGCAAGATGACTTGGAACATATGGAAAATGAAGACGAACTGTTGGAAAGCGAGGATGATGAACTCGTTGCTAGCATATCATCGGAATGGCTGGCCAAATGGCATTCCGAACCAACGACGGAAACCTGGATTAAGGACTCTCTAACAGCACTGCGAACTTTGCCCGCTTCGAAAGAAGAGTCAACTTCAAAAGCGGCACGATGGCAGAATCTCGCTGCATTGGCCGCCGGCGACTCAAGCTTCACTGCGCCCGTTATCTCTGACCTTTTACAAACACCCGCACCTGAGGCCAAATCGTCGTCTCCCACGAAAGCCGAAGTACTGCCGTGGCTGCCCGCCGCTGATCGCTTGCAAGTGTTGCAGTCAACCGCAATTGATTGGAACAATCTTGAAGATTCACAGCTTGGAGAATTACTGCGCGCTGCGACTTGGATTGATGACCTTGCAATCGCTGACTGGTTTATTGAATCGATTGAAACTTCCGGATCGATTCGAGAAGATCGCGTTTTGATGGTTCAGCGCATCATTTTACGTGGGCTCATCGGCCATCGCGCTGACGAAATGTCGCCGTATCTTTATCCTGCATCGCGGGGGTACTCGCGTGACGAGGACTTCGTTCCCAAGGCGGATCGCGCGTGGCAATGGCTGCAGCAACGCTTTGATCAAGCCAAATCGCCTGAGTTGAAAGCTGCATTATTGACCGCTGCTTGCTACATCGATTATGAGACAGCGGTGAGTACCGCTACGGGATTTGTCGCTCAAGCAGAATCCTATGACAAATGCGTCCCGCTCGCTACCATTCTCGCGTTATGCCATGAAAGCTCGGCAGCAATTCCGAAAGCCCGAGTTTGGTTAGAACATTCCCTCCCAGAGGTTCGCGAACTGGCAGTTCGTCGGCTGTTGAGCGCACCAACTAGTTTTTCAGAGGGTTATTTGAGCAAGGGAGTCCGAATTATCTACGACTATGAAGAACGAATGCCTGCTTTTTGGACCGACACCGAACCGCTTCCTGTCGAAGCAATCAAGCAGGCATTGAGCAGTGCAACGTCGCTTGAAGCCAAACGTGATTTTAGTCTCCTATTGCTTGCGGCCGGCGAAGAAGTTTCGCAAAACGATTTGCTATTGGAGGGGGATAACAACCGCTTGCTCGTTGCCGCTGCACTAGCTAAGAACAAGCGTCTGGACGATTCCTCCGTTGCTTTCTACAAGCAACTTGCAGAAGAGGTCGCAGAGGAGAAAGGTACATTGTTGCTCGAGTTCTTGAAGCCCCTCAAAGATCCTCGGCTCGTTGCGATCCGAAAGGACCTTCGCAAACGTTTGGATTCTGCTGATTGATAGGTTTTGATTTTCTTAAGTTCTGTTTAGGTTGCTTTGGAGTTAAGTATGATTCGTCCAGGTCTAGATTTTCATCATGACATTTTTTCAAACCGGTTCGCGTGCGTAGTATCACGCACTTCGCATAGTCGATTTGGTAAGGCCCTTGTCATCGCTTCGGCTTTTGGCTTCTTGTTGCTCGGCTCAAGTGCGCGGGCTCAGTTTCCTTCGACGAGTGAGGGACCGGGACTATCTGTTTCCGCAACCGAATCGATCGACCTCAAGCCGCAAAAAATTCGCCTCACTATGTGGATTCAGGCCCAGGGAAAAGACGCGAAATCAGCAATATTGGCTTTAAACAAACATAAAGACAAAGTCTCGAAAGACCTAGAAGCCATGAAGTCGGTTAAAGAGAGCGTAACTTTCTCGGCGTCAAGACTCGCCACTGCTGGCGATAGCGACGAACAACGCATGATGCAGATGCGGATGAGAGCAATGCGGTCGAGTGGACAAGATGGAGCAGATATCAAGATGCCGCAAGTAGTCACGGCGAAGTGTGCTGTGAAAGCCGAATGGCCGCTTCCAGTCCAAGAGGGCGATGCACTTACTATTTTGCCGGCCGCGCTTCGGGAACAAGTCGAAGCTCGTGATCTTGCCGGAAAAGAAAATCGCGCTGAGCTGAGCGACGAAGAGAAAGAACAAATGGATGAACTTGACGAGATGATGAGCGAATCGTATGGCTACATGAGTTCCAGCGACGACGAAAACACTCCCCAGATTCAGTTCGTAGGTGTGCCGACGTCCGAAGAGACGACAGCGATTACCAAGAAGACCTTTGACGCGGCGGCCGCGAAAGCTAAAACGATTAGCGACGCGGCAGGAATCAAGACAGGCAAACTTCTGTCCGTTGCAATGCGATTTAACGACGCAAGTGAGTATCTTGATATGGCCAGAGCGTATGCCGTCTATGGTTCAAGAAGCCCAACACCAATGGCTGCAGGTTCGGGCAACGAAGTCCTTTCGGATCATGTGGATGAACTCAAGTATTACGCTAATGTTGCTTTGGTTTACACGATCGAATGATGCGCGGCGATTGCGCCGAGCGGGGAAGGTTACCCCCAAGCGACGTCAAAGAAGGGGCTGTAATTTGAATTGTATCGTTGTCTGATCGAGTGCGCCTGGAAAATCTGATTCACGAATGGCAATGGCTCAGTCTGGGCAATGCGATTAACCAATCTCTTTTGCTCCCTTCGCCCCTGTCTTCAGGGGAGAAGGGTTGGGGATGAGGGGCTACCCTCCATCAAGAAGCATCGCCAGACGGTCCGATTCATAACGCACGACCGCAATTTTATCGGACGCAGTGATTTTGACACGAGCTAACCGAGCTATATCCATCCTGGAAATCAAAGAGACCATCAAAAATCGGCAAATCAGTCTCGGCCGTCAACAAAAGTCCTGTATCCGTACATTCCGCGGTTCCAACACTATTTTGATTTTAGAATCCGGCATTGATAATGCAGTGTCGTAGATGCCACCTTACGTTCTTCGGGCAAAGCTCGAGCACGAAGCGGCCTCGGAAAATATCTTCGAATTGGCAGGAGAATGAGGGCAGAAGAATAGATCCCTGCCTTCATTCTTTTGTCATCATCCTTCGCTGCATCTCGAGCTACGAAGTAGCAGAATTCACTAGCCTGGGGTGGAGCTGAGGTACGAAGCGGAACCCCAGGTTGCCAGGCACCACGAACCTGAGCTGCGAAGCTGCGCCATTAATTGATGTAAATCAAAAAGCGAATTCAGGCGAGGTCGCTCCGGTTCGCGATTAACTTACCGCACAACTGCGCTTGAACAATTCAATTCTCGCTCGCATTCCCGAAAACGAATGGCGCTGCTTCGCAGCTCAACCCGATGCCCGGGCATCGATACCTTGGGTTGGCACCCAAGGCTCGAAAATGCCGCTGCGTTCGCAGCTCAGTACAAACCAGCCGATCGAAGTAGTCGCATGGTCTCGCGGTCAAAGTCCCGCCGCCATTGAATCTGAATCAGGCAATAAAGTCCTTTCTGATCATCTTGATCAACTCAAATATTACGCCTATGTTGCTTTAGTCTACGCGTTCGTTTGATATGCTTTAAGTTCGCGAGGCCATTGGTGAAGGCTTCCCCTCAAACTGAAATCGTCGAATGACCAAGTTATATACGCGTCTAGCGTTGTTCCTCTGTACTATTTATGTTCCGCAAGCAGCGATTGCGCAGAGCGACGAAGAATACCCGCAAGCGACCTCGAAGAAAGGGTTGCAAGTTGAACTGGTCGACGACGCGTTGGAGCTGGGCATCAAACATGCCGCGTTAAACATCGACCTCTGCCGCTTGGTCGACGTTGAATTCCAAGAAACGACAACACGCTGGGAGATGGATGGCGTCCAATATTCGTTTCGGCAAGACTACCTGAAATCGCTAGACGATCGCGTCAAAGTGCTTACAGACCAGGGCGTCCTTGTAAATGTGATCCTCTTAACATACTTGTCGCCAAATCCGCACGTGAACGGCGTCATGATTCATCCGAATTGTGATGCGAATGCACCCAATCGATTAGGAGCTTTCAACACAGTTTCCGAAGAAGGCAGAAATTGGCTCCGTGCTACGCTCCAGTTCCTTGCCAATCGATGGTCACGTGAAGATCGCCAGTACGGTCGTGTCGTCGGCTGGATTGTAGGCAACGAAGTCAACTCTCATTGGTGGTGGTCCAATATGGGGCACGTAACCATGCAAGAGTTCGCCACAGAGTACCTCAAAGCAGTCAGAATAGTCCACGACGCCGTGACTTCACAAGCTCGTCACGATCGCGTCTATATTTCGCTCGAACACCACTGGGGAATCCGATATCCAACTGGCGACGACTCACAGAGCTTTCCGGCGAACGAGTTCTTGACCTATTTTGCTCAGAAGGCTCGAGAAGGTGGCGATTTCGCTTGGCATCTTGCTTTCCACCCATATCCTGAAAATCTCTTTGAACCTCGCTTTTGGAACGACACCTCGGCTACAAACAGCATCGACAGTCCACGTATTACCTTTAAGAATATCGATGTGCTGCCACGTGCTTTAAAACAAAGCGAATTTCTTTATCAAGGTCAACCGCGAAGAATCATATTAAGCGAACAGGGATTTCATACGCCCGACACCGGCGATGGTGAATCTGTGCAAGCCGCGGCTTATTGTTATGCCTATAAGAAGATTGAAGCAATCACCGAAATTGACGCCTTCATCTTGCACCGCCATGTTGATCATCCCCACGAGGGCGGTCTAATGTTAGGTCTTCGCAAGTTTACACCTGCTGGTAATGAAGATCGGCCAAAGAAAAGAATCTACGATTGCTTCAAAAATGCTGACACGCCGCAGTGGGAAGAAGCGTTTGAGTTCGCTCTTCCAATCGTGGGGCTCGATTCTTGGGATGAAGCTATAAAATAGCCAGTGGGTTTCGTGGCTGTTCCATCGTGCCACGAGTAACTCCGATGCGGTTATCCGCCTTCAGGACCTTCCACACTTCCGCGGCAGCGAGTTCGCCGTTCAGAAGAGCGAGGTAAAGCGGGACAAGCTTGTCGATTTCCGCAGTGCTAGAATTCGGTAGCAATTCAACGCGAAAGTGTTTGACACCACGTTGCACCAAAGTTGGCACTGCCTCTGCTCCACTTTGTGCCCTTCCGTTGTAAAGCGTATTTCGACAACCGATATCTGCATCCAAGACATGTTCTGTGCCAACACGGTCCCGCAACTGGACTTGATGGCGATCGCAAGGACGCCCACAATTGCTCTTGTTAAATCCTGGCGAAAGAACTGTACAGAAAACGCAGTGCTCCATATGAAACATCGGCATATGCTGGTGAATCACAACTTCCAATCGATCGGCTGGCAACCATTGCACCAACTCTAAAAGCTGATCTCGATTCAAGTCATAGGACGCGGTGACTCGTGCCAAACCTTTTGACAAGAACCACCCGGCGGTGATCGGGTTCGTTATGTTGAGCGAAAAGTCGCCAACCATTGGAATTGAATGCTCACGAGCAAAATCCACCGTTGCAAGATTCCGCGCGAGCCAACCGTCAGCTTCGCGTTTGAGCAAGGATCGCAACAAGCCCATTTCGCCTGGCTTTTGTATTCGTAGAGGCACAAGGGTGATTTTCGCACCAGCAGCATGTGCCATGTCGACCGCCTGTGCATATTCCCGAATGTCATGGAATTCAGCGTACACATTCTTGATACCCTGGCCAAGCACAACGGGCAGTTGCTTGAGTGATCGGCAAAGAACATGCAGCGTCGGCACTTCGTCTTTTGCAGCAGAAGTTAGATTGCCGTCACCAAACGCATCTCGCACACGCACTTTCCATAGATCGGCACCGTAACAAGCATGTGCTCTTAAAAAATCAACTGAGGTTTCAAGCTCAGCTACCATTCGCTTCCGCAATTCCCCAAGGACGCTGAGAGGCACCATTGGCTCCCCTTCGATCTGCCCCTGGACAGTTCCTATTCGAAAAGGCGTGCCCCCGAGTCGGCCAAATTGTTCGGTGAATAATTCGATCGTAGCTGGATGCTTCCGTGCAGCTTGCAATTCCGCTTCACTTTGAAGCTCAAAGACATCTTCTCCGCACCGCACTTCGATTTGAAGTGGCTTCCCGACAATCGCCGATACCTTGAGATCGACTGGTGTGGAGTTCTCGGTCACAGCCACTCCATCGCGGCGACGCCATTTCTTTGAATGCGCAGGAGAATGCGTCAAGTAGATCTTCCGCCCAGCTAAATCTTCAAACGGTGGCACGGTCCCTCGCTGAAGTTGGATGGCGACCTTTCCTGCTAATGGCAGATCGGATAGTTGCCGCGATTTCGAAATCCCATAGATGCGTCCACCAATCTCACTCCCAGAGCTCCGGTCGCCTTCGATTACTATACCGTCCCCCTTGGTCAAAGAGTGCACAAGATCGGCATAGATCCATTCACCACGGACTTCTTCGACAGTACCGACCAGAACGCCTCGTTTGCTGCTGGATAGGCCTGGGACAAGTCGCTTGTGATTGCAGCCCTCCAGCCACCCGGGCGAAAATCCTCTTGAAAAGCTCAACTCCATCTCCAGGCGATCCGATTCAGTCGCAGGCTTGAACGCATTTCGCAAGGCGGCATCGATCGCTTGGCGATAGTGCGACACTATGTTCGCCACGTACTCAGGCGACTTGAGTCGGCCTTCGATCTTGAATGAACTCACGCCAGCGGCAATAAGGTCCGGTACATGGTCATAGGCAGCTAAATCCAACGGCGATAGCAGATACTTATTCGCCTCAAGGTCAATCTGTTTGCCATCGCATATTAAGTCGTAGTTGAGCCGACAGGCTTGAGCGCACTGACCGCGGTTGGCCGATCGACCTCCCAACGATTCGCTTGTTAAGCACTGTCCGCTGTAGGCAACACAGAGAGCTCCATGTACAAACACTTCCACAGGAACCTCCGACACTGCAGTGATTTTGCGGATCTCCTGCAACGAGAGCTCTCGCGCAAGCACTATTCGTTCAAGCTGCAGATCCTTCAATCCTGCCAACGTTTCCGCCGAAGTGATTGTCATCTGCGTGCTGCCGTGGATCGCGAGTGTTGGGGCAATTTCTCGGATCAGTTTTACCGCCCCGATATCTTGGACGATGACAGCATCAACACCCGCTTCCGCAATGCGACGCACGTTCTCTTCAAGTGCCGCCAGTTCGTCGGTGAATACTAACGTATTTAATGTCACAAACCCGCGCACATGGTTCTGATGCAGCTCGCGGATCAGGCCCGGTAAATCATCGAGATGGAAATTCTTTGCGCGAGCCCGAGCGTTAAAGCCGACGTCGAGACCAAAATAGATGGCGTTCGCACCATATTCAATCGCTGCTCGCGCACACTCCCAGTCGCCGGCTGGAGCTAGCAATTCAGGAGCGGAAATTTTTTCAAGCATTTTTGTTTGGTTTTATTCGGTTGCCGAGCAGAACTCGCGGGCTTCGACGGTGATGTCGCATTCGATTCGCCATGCATTGTTTCTGCAACCGTTAAAGTTGTCCAGCGATTTCACATCTACCACGTTAGGATTGGCAAACTTGGTAAGTATGGAAAGACACGCAGTCGCGGAAGAATCGTAATCGAAAGTACAACCCGACCAACCGATACAGGAACGTAGTACGAATGGGTTGCAGGGTGAAAACTCGCGCAGCCAGAGGCACCGCATGGGTCGGCAGCGCCTCACCGCAAATCGTAACAGGGAAAGTTACACGATGTATAGCAACAAAGTATCGAGTTTACCGCCGCGCACAACTTCGATCGAAAAAAGACGCCATCGCATTGCGTCGAAGTCGATCCAGGTAAAACGAAGACTTCTTGCTCTCGCCGTCGCGACTGGCTTCGCCGTCTTCTCTAGTGGTTGTACAAGAACCTATCATCGAACTCGAGCTGATGCCGAGACAGGCGTTTTGATCTCGCAGAAAGTTGACGCCGCTCAAGTCGACACCATCCGCAATGTACAAGTCGATCGCGCGTCGCGTATGTTCGATCCGTTCAATCCCGATCGTCCGCCGATGCCTGAGGACGATCCGACTGCGCATCGTTACATGCGAATCATTGATGGCAAGAAACATTATCCATTGTGGTATGTAAACGGACGGACCAATTTGGCCGAATCGCCCGATTGGTGGCAGTTCTTGCCGTTGGACGAACGAGGCGTATTGGTCCTGGACATGGATCAATCAGTACGCATTGCTCTGTTAAACTCACCTGACTACCAGGAAAACCTGGAAACGCTTTACCTCTCCGCGTTGGACGTTAGTACAGAACGCTTCTTGCTGGACAATCAGTTCTTCGGCGGATACAGCGCGTCGATCGACTCATCGGGACCAGCACGTCGCGGCAATGGCGGCGAAAGCAGTACCGTAGTTAGCACCGGAGTGTTCAGCCGCGGTGACCGCCCACTCGGTTTCTCACGCAGTCTGTCAACCGGAGCGACCTTTGCCGCTGGACTAGCGAACTCACTGACATGGCAGCTGAGCGGTCCAGACACACAAAGCGCGAATACAATCTTGGATTTTTCACTGTTCCAGCCATTGCTGCGAGGTGCTGGTCGTGACGTAGTACTCGAACGTTTGACACTTGCCGAACGTACGCTACTGGCCAACGTTCGAGCCTATGAGCGATACCGCGTCGGTTTCGCTCTGACAGTGACAGCTGGCCGAGCTGAAGAAACAGGCCCCAATCGCCGCGGTGGTTTGTTCGGTGGTGCTGGTCTCCAAGGATTCACGGGGTTAGGTGGGGGATTCGGCACCGTGGGAAATGCTGGCGGCGGAGGTGGCGGTGGCTTTGGCGCCGCAGCTCAAGTTCCATCGGCTGGCGGTTACCTTGGCTTGCTTCAAGACCAATTGGAAATTCGAAACACGCTCGAAAACACAGCCCGCCTTCGCGATGTTCTATTACAATTCGAAGATCAGCTAAACGAACAGTTGACCAAGATCCCCGAGACTCAGCAAACGATTCCGCAACAAGAGTTGCAGGTCGCACAAGCACGGCAAGCTCTGATCAATGCGCAAAACACGCTTTTGAACCTGCAAACTGCCTACGAACTAACGCTTGACCAATTTAAGCGAACGCTGGGATTGCCGCCTTATATCTGTGTGGAGATTCGCGATCCATTGCTAGATCAGTTCAACATCGTCTCGACCGAGATGCTTACTCGACGAAACGAGATCTCAACGTTACGTGAGACCGTTGGACGAAATAACTCTGAGCTCTTGGGCTTGAGCGAAATAGTCAATGATGACGATGGAATTGGATCGTATCGGATTCTGCCGATCGACGAAGAAGTCCAGGATCTTCTCACGCAGCAGTACAACAACGTCAAACGGACTAAGACAATCCTAAACTCCCTCAAAGAAAATGATATTCCGCAAATCCGGGGGGACTTGAAACGATTGGAAGGTCAGCTTGGTGAACGTTCTACACAGCTAGCGAGATTGCGACAGATCCTTAACGAGGAGCGAGATGCAATCTGTGCAATCCTACCGACCAAAGGTTTGGATGCTGCTCTGCTACAAGACGAGGAGCTTGTTAAGTTGCCCGCAATTCTTGAGCTCGAGATCGGACGTGTCGAACAAAGACTGAAGAAGTACACCGACCAGTACGAAAAACTGTTGGTTGACATCGAAAAACTCGCTTCCGAAAAAGTTGCACCGCCTCTTGAACAACCCGATCGCAAGCTTCCAGCGAACAACAAGGCTCGGTTGCAGTTCGAAGAAATTCGTGACAATGCAATTTTGCAAAGCCAAGAAATTCTTGCTGCAATCAGCGATGAAATCCTGGCGTTACAAGTAATCCAAGCTCGTGCTCGCACCGAAAGCATTGTGCTTCCCGAAGTCGATATTACTCCCCGCGAGGCCGTTGACATCGCTCGAGTAAACCGATTGGACTGGATCAATAACCGAGCGGCGTTGGTCGACCAATGGCGATCTATCGAAGTAGTAGCGGACCAATTGGAAAGCTTCCTGGACGTGACCTTCAGTGGTGACATTCAGAACAGCAACGACAATCCGTTCTCCTTCCGTAACAACACAGGTCGCTTGCGAGCTGGCCTGCAATGGGACTCGCCACTAACACGGCTTCAAGAACGAAACCAATATCGTCAGGTGTTGATCGAGTATCAACAAGCGAAGCGAACGTTCTATCGCTATGAAGATAGTGTGTGGACGACCCTGCGGAACGAGCTACGCTCGATTCGTTTGAACCAGTTCAATTTTGAATTGCAACGCTACGCGGTTCGCATCGCGGCTCAACAGATCACGCTGAACGGCGACATTCGAGCAATCGGCGAAGCACTTCAACAACCAGCTGGTCCAACGGCAGCCCGTGACTCGATTCAAGCTCTGGGCGCTCTGCTCGATGCGCAGAATACCTTGATCGGCGTTTGGGTTAACTACGAAGCTCAACGGCGCAACTTGAACCAAGACCTTGGAACGGCACGCGTGGACGGAGAAGGCATGTGGGTTGATCCAGGTCCAATCACGTCCACCAATATCTCACCAGCGATGATGATGGGTGGAATGGTTGAAGGAACACCGTTCGACTTGGAGCCAGTTGTGCCCGGTATTGAAGGCACTACAATGCCTGAAGTATCCGTTGCACCGATGGACCCAACCAACATCGAACCGCTTAACTTAGACCAACGCGGTCCAGTCGTACCAGAAGCAGTTCTGCCGGCGGAACCCAATTAGTAAAAAGTCGAGCATTGCGTTCAACACGAACCGGAGGCCGCGAGCGACAATCAGCCGCCTTCGGAATTCACCTCATGTGCATCATTTGTTGCTGCGTTCGAAAACGTGTACGGCGGTTTGCCAGCCAGCGATCCGCTTCTCAGGCATTGCGTACGCAGCGTCTCGATCTCTAGCGACATTTGACAATTTTGAGCAGCACTCGATCATCGGCGAGGCTCACGCGCATTCTCGCGCCACACTCAGAACCGGTCAAGCATTTCCGTCGTTCAAGCTGCGGGTCTGAGAAACGGGTAAAATAA
Organism: Njordella aestuarii; assembly: GCF_056494165.1. Lineage (NCBI taxonomy): Bacteria > Pseudomonadati > Planctomycetota > Planctomycetia > Pirellulales > Pirellulaceae > Njordella > Njordella aestuarii. Next base: position 1,686,990 of record NZ_CM151397.1, on the reverse strand, counting down.
TGAAGGCAAGGGAATAGTGCAAAAACTCATTCTTCTGCCTTCATTCTTCTGCCTTCATCTGCAGGAAAGTTTATCCTGCTTGCCTTAGGGATAAATGTACAGGAGCTGCGGCGTACGAACACCAGCAAGTCATTCGCACACAAGCGGCGTTTTCAACTCCGAGCTATTGCTTGGTTATGCACAGATTGTGCATCGAAGAATTGAAGACTTCGGCTGGGCGCCTGAATCGGGGCTTCTTTGCGATTCGGACAACAAAGGTGCGAGAAAAACCTAATCTTTCAAACGCTTAATTGCGGGACTTTCAGCCAGCTTTCCATACTCAAGCACATCAAAGCTGACATCAAAATTAAAGCCTATCGTTGCGACTTCTTTCAAGTATCGTTCGCCCATTCCGCGATCTATCATAAATTCAGAAGGCCACTTTTCTCCACTCTCATGTAACCTCGTAGTTCCAATAACGTAATACAGCTCGTTTGGCTCCAACAAGTCAACTGGCTTCGAACATGGGTAGATTGCCTCAAACGGTTCTCCATCCAAACTATAGAAACGAAAAGCCTGCATTGTTAACGTTTGTTTCCCGCCAATTGAGATGCTTTCGAACTTGCCTTCCCCGTAGTGAACGAGAGACGCGTCCATTCCGAGCTCTCGGGTTAACTTCGCAGCATCAATACTCGTATATAGCTGAGTATCGCGTTCGTGGATGATGCTTGATCTGGTCACTTTCTCGCTGCAACCGGATGTCCCGATACTGATTGCTAGAAAACTGCAACTCGTCAAGAAGCTCCGCGACCTGTTTCTGACACGTATCGCAACACATTCAGTCATAGAGTTCAGCCTAACTTCCTGCAATCTTCGACAGTGGTTGCATGCTAGCGTGACGCATCAAATAAACCAAGATTACGACAGACGCCGCACTCGTGGATTGGCCGGGTCTTCCTCAAGTTACATGATCTCTCATTGTGGCTTTGCCACTACATCGAGTTTGTCATGATCATGGCTAACCCTGCAAGTATATTCGTCGGTATTCAAATCTTCAGTGAAGCGGACATAGCTAAACTGACAACTGTGAGAACGCGCTCTCTCGCCATGGAAATCATCAAGTATCACTACCCGCTTCCAACGGTATCAATATTCCATTCGGCAAAAATCATAGCTGCGAGCATAGCAACAGATTTGCACTTTGCTGTCTTAACGCAGCCTCGGATACCTTTTCGTTCAGAAAAGTACGTGGCAACTCGTATGTATTTCCCGTCAAATTTAACAACATCAATGCCGATTGGACAATTGAATCTGGATTTGGAATTGTATCTTGGTAACAATTCGTAACTCTCACAGTCGATGGAAAGTCTCAAGGGTAGCCTGTGAACTTGTTCAGCAAAATTCATCATCCCTTCTCGTCTAGCAAATCCGCGAACTCCCTTATTGGATTCGTAACATAACACGCCATCATGTTTTGAAATCGAGATTCGCTCATCGACAAATAACATACTTGCGACTTCACCTTTAATCTGCTGCAGGACGCCAGGCCGAGACACTGTCCCACTCTCATTCCCAATAGTTATTCGACCGTGAAGAGGGGCGTTGCGTATCGCAAATCTAATAGTATTCATACCAGAGTCGAGTCTTCAGTTGGCGCTACCGGGAGAACTATGCGACAAATACTCAGCAAGTTTGAATCTGCGACAACTAGATTCAAGCTGCTTCCTTTTTCGTCGCACCTTGCAAATAAGCGGGCGAGACGCCCACGCTCCGCAAGTTTTTCGCATGATCAGCCAGCCCTTTGAATCTACTTTACGTGCATCATTTGATGCTACGGGCAAAATCTTGTACGGCGGTTTGCAAGCCGGCGATCCGCTTTTCGAGCTTTGTCGTGGCAGCGTCTAAGTCATGCGACTCGGCCGGTGGCAATGAGCTGAAGAAATAGAATTTTACTTTTGGCTCCGTACCGCTCGGACGGACTGCGACGTAGTTACCCGGTAAATCCAAATCCATGATGATCATATTACCCTTGGGTGCATCAATTGGTTTAGAAACACCGTCGCTGCCACGAACCGTCAGCGATTCATAGTCGCGGATCTGAGCTATTCCAATATCACCCAGCTTTTCTGGCGGATTGGTTCTGAAAGTTGCCATGAGCTTCTTCATTAGTTCCATGCCCTGCGAGCCTTCCATCTGCACATTGATCAGTTCTTCGCGATGCAGCCCGTGCTTCTTGTACAAATTGTCTAACTGCTGATGCAGTGAAATTCCCTTGGCCTTTAAATCTGCAATCAACTGAGTCATCAAAAGGCAAGCTACCGCGCCATCTTTGTCGCGACAGTATGTACCGATCAAATAACCATGGGACTCCTCGGTGCCGAACGCAAAATGCTCCGGCCCGCGATCGTCCATCAGGCCGGCAATCCACTTAAAACCAACATGGATATTGTTCTCACTACGAGCTCCATACGACTCAGCTATCTTGCCGGTGAGCATCGAAGTGACGAGCGTCGTGATCACATAATCGCCAGGCTTGCTCAGTCCCAACTCTTGTCGTTTGCGCAGTACAAAGTCGGCGAGCAATGCACCTATCTGATTGCCGTTGATTGTCTTCCACTCACCGCTAACATCGGTCGTGACCGGAGCGGCAACTCCCAGCCTATCGCAATCGGGATCTGTCGCGAGGATGACGTCATAACCGTCTTTACGTGCCAGCTTGATGGGTTCATCAAACACGACGACATTTTCAGGGTTACTTACGTGCCCCGGAACATTTGGAAAGTCTCCGCTGGGTTCCGAATGAGGACCGTAGACGGTCACATTCTTGAAGCCTGCATCGTCGAGCACCGGAAGAACTGCGAATGAACCTACACCGTGCAATGGAGTGTAGAGTACTTTACAGTCGCGAGGGCCTGGCCAAGCATAGTCACTCAAGGCTTTCCTGAACTTTGTATCGATCTCTTCGGTAACCATGTGTACTTTGCCTTGGTCGACCGCATCGGCAAAGGGGGTTGTCAGGATGGTTTGGACGTTCATCACGCGATCAATAATTTGCTTGTCATACGGTGGCAGCACTTGACCACCTGTCGACCAATAAACCTTCACCGCGTTATCGCTAGGAGGGTTATGCGATGCTGTGACCATAATGCCACAATCGCATTGTTTCTCACGAACAGCGAATGACAACTGCGGGGTAGCGCGATAGCCGTCCAGGAAGAAAACTTCGAAACCGTTTGCAACCATGATCGAAGCGCACAATTCCGCAAAATGTCGTGAGCGGTGACGCGTATCGTAAGCGATCGCACAACGCAGCCCAGCATCCTTGCCTTTGTATTCGAGTACAACTTCGGCGAGCCCCTGAGCACTTTCACCGATCGTTCGATCGTTGATCGCGTTCGAGCCAATCGGATACATACGACCGCGACGTCCCCCCGTTCCGAACGGGATGACTGTCCAGAAAGCGTCATCCAGTTGCTTCCATTTTCCCGACTCAATATGTTCCAGCACTTCGGGCAAGTACGTTTCGTATCTCGATTCGGTAAGCCAGCGTTCGATGTTTGCGACCGCTGCAGGCGTTAACTGGCCATCATTTTGAGCTGTTTTTAGTCGACTAATCGCAGTTTCGATCTCGGCTTTAGGCTGATTCATTATTGGGCGTCGCAGATGTGTTTGGTAAAGAAGTTGGTCTACTTGATCGCAGAGTTCATTTATAACGATCTCGCGTCAAATGTGGAGCCTAGGAACGTCATCTAATTAGGGTTGCAACTCAGCTAGTAACTCGATTTTTAGCCTCATCGCAACTCTGGTCGCATTACGGTAGAAGATTTTTGCGGTCGATACGCGGAACGGCAGATTTTCGGCTACGATAAAGCTTTACGTTTTTGCTAAGCTAGCGGGAAAACTCCGCAAACTTTTGCCATTTTAAATACTGGGATAGCTATGAAGATGAATCGTATTCTGTTTGCATGTGCCTTGGCGTTAAGCTCTTCCACCCTGAATGCAGATGATTGGACGCAGTGGCGCGGCAATGACCGCGATGGAAAGTCTGCGGAAAAAGGTCTCGCCGACAGTTGGCCAGCTAGTGGTCCTAAACAACTTTGGCGAGTCGACGGCCTGGGTGGCGGCTTCTCAACGCCCGCAGCAGCAGATGGAACGTTATACCTCTTGATTAACCAAGGGATGGACCACGAGGAAATTGTTGCTCTTTCAGTCGACAAGGGCTCAAAGCTTTGGACCACCAAGATCGGTGCTGTCGGCAAGAATGACGGCCCGCAATACCCTGGCGCGCGTTCAACGCCCACAATCGACGGAGACTCGCTTTACATTCTTGGTTCTGCCGGTGATCTTGTCAGCCTCGATACGAAATCTGGTGCTCGCAAATGGGCCAAGAACCTGCCAGCTGACTTCAAAGGCAAGCCGGGCCAGTGGGCGTATACAGAATCGCCATTGATCGATGGCGATGCACTGATCTGCTCGCCGGGTGGCGCGGAAGCAACCGTTGTAGCGCTCAACAAGAAAGATGGCTCGCTGATTTGGAAAAGTGCTCTGCCAGATGCCGATGACGCGAGTTATTCTTCTCCGGTCAAAACTGAAGTTAATGGAGTCAAGCAGTACGTGCTTTACCTTGCTAAAGGCGTGGTTGGACTAGAAGCAGATAGTGGCAAGTTATTATGGCGATATGAAAACACCGCCGACAAAAACGCGAATGTCCAGACTCCCGTCGCCAGCTCAAACTTTGTGTATACCGCTGCGGGACGTGTCGGAGGCGGGCTGGTCGATATCTCGGGCGGCACGAAACAGCCCAAAGAAGTTTACTTTGCCAAAGCGATGCCGTCAGGAATGGGTGGCAGTATCTTAGTCGATGGTAGCCTTTACGGATCATCGGGCGAAACGCTAATGTCGATCGACTATGTCACCGGAAAGACGAATTGGCAAGTTCGCAGCATCGGCGCCGCAGCACTTTGTTTCGCCGATGGCAAGCTGTATTTGCACGGCGAGAACAATGATGTTGCGATGGTGGCTGCCACGCCGGAAAAATATACGGAGCTTGGCAAATTCACACCAGAAAACGCACCAGACCGTGGGAACTCGAAAGCTTGGGTTCACCCCATCATCGTCGATGGCAAACTGATCATTCGCGATGTGGGCACAATTTGGTGTTATGACATCAGGGGCTAAGAGCGTACCTGTTAGTTCACATCACAAGAATTGTTTGCGACAAGTTTTTGCGGAGGAAGAGAGATGTCCAACGATTCGGGCAACACAGGAAACCAGCCGGTCAATACGACAACGCCATACGATACGACCCCATATGGAACTAACGAAGCAAGGCCGCCCAAACGAGGCAATGCGGCGATTGTTGTGATCTTGTTAACGGTGTTTGCCACGTTGGGTGTCGTAGTGATTTGTTGTGGTGCACTCTTGTTGCCAGCGATCTTGCAGGCCCGTGAATCAGCACGCAAAATGTCTTGCTCGAGTAACCTTCGCCAAATCGGAATTGCCTTAGCAACCTATGAACAGGCCTTTGGGAGCTACCCTCCAGCGTACACGGTTGACAGCGATGGTAACCGCTTACACAGCTGGCGGACTCTGCTGCTGCCATTCTTAGATCAGAAGAGGCTGTACGATTCTATTGATCTGGAAAAGCCGTGGAACGATCCCGCCAACGCAGCGGCGCTAAATACCCAGTTAGCACTGTATCGGTGCCCTTCGTCAACAGGCGATAAAAACTTGACCAGTTATGTTATCGTCGAGGATCCAATTGGAGTATTTTCAGGACCGAATCCGACCAGGATAAGTGCCATCAGCGATGGGCTGAGCAACACTGTTTTGGTTGTTGAACATTCTGCAAATTCGGATATCGTGTGGATGGAGCCGAGAGACTTGACGACCGATGAGTTTATTTCGATGGCAACACAGCGAGCGGGACTTTCGATGCATGCTGGAGGATTCCACGTAGTCTTCGGAGATTCGTCGGTCAGGTTCATTGCTCAAGAGGAGCTTGACGTTGAAATGCTCCAGAGCTTTGTGACTGCCAGCGAGAGCGAAGTGATCAACCTCCCGGATGATGAACGTTTGGAATGAATTGGGTTAGGTTGTAATTGCATCTACGTAAATATATCGTCCATATGCATCGCTCAAGCGCATCGTAGCTGGCTTCGCCCAGAAGCCGGGGATGTATTGGAAAGCTCTGCCGTTTCGTCACGAGCACTACTGGGCAAGCAAGCAGTGGCACCCGTTTTCAGGAACTGTTCGTAGTACCGCCTTTAGGCGGCGGCACGCGCAAATCAAGCGCATCGTAGCTGACTCCGCCTAGAAGCCGGGGATGTATTGGAAAGCTCTGCCGTTTCGCCACGAGCACTGCTGGGCAAGCCAGCAGTGGCACACTTTTCAGGAATCCGCATCCAAATGGAAGCCGCACCCAACTTCAACCGCGTTCTGGGCGAACGCAGCTACGGAAGTAGGGAGACTTGGCTAATGCAGCTACGGAAGAAGGTGACTTCGTTTTTAGCCGAAGTCGCTGTCAAAACGGGTTCACTGGCTTATACTTGAATACTCGAAGCGATTTGTTTTCGATCCCCTCGCTCGATCCCTCCCCTTTTTCAGTCGACCTGCCTCATGCGACTTGATCTACCAATACGACTGTACATTTGCCTGGCAAGTTTCGCGTTGACCACTGTTGCAAGAGCGACAGCGGAAGATTCAACGCATAAACTGCAATTCAGCCGCGACATTCGGCCATTACTGTCCGACAACTGTTTTCTTTGTCATGGCCCGGACGAAAGCACGCGGAAAGCAGACCTGCGGCTCGATGACCGCGATGAAGCCATCGACTTTGGTGCCTTTTCGCCGGAGCACTGGAGTGAAAGTGAAGTTCTCGCACGGATCAGCTCGACCGACCCAGACCTGCAGATGCCGCCTCCAGATTCAGGTAAGGCGTTAAACGAGTCTCAGATTGCAAAACTTACCAAGTGGATTTCCGACGGAGCAGAGTACGAGCAGCATTGGGCGTTTCTACCGCCGCAGCGGCCAACCCTCCCGAAACTTGCTAGCTCCAATGCATTTGTCGGCTGGAAGACTCCGATTGATCTATTTGTTCGCAACCGGCTGGAACGCGAGAATCTGACAGCGACGCAGTCTGCTGACAAAGCAACCTTGACCCGACGACTCTACCTCGACATCACCGGTCTACCGCCGACTCCAATGCAGATTGATGATTTCTTGTCGAGCACTTCACCGAATGCGTATGAAGAACTCGCAGATAGGCTACTCGACTCACCACACTATGGCGAACGTTGGGCCCGTTGGTGGCTCGATGCAGCCCGGTACGCCGACAGTGATGGATATGAAAAGGACAAGCAACGCGAAGTCTGGTTTTACCGCGATTGGGTCATTCATTCGCTCAATAGCGACATGCCATACGACAAGTTTATCATTCACCAAATCGCGGGTGACTTGCTTCCGAATGCCGGTCAAAATGAAATCGTCGCCACCGGCTTCCTTCGAAATTCCATGGTGAACGAAGAAGGCGGAGCTGACCCGGAACAGTTTCGAATCGAAGGCATGTTCGATCGCGTCGACGCCATCGGCAAATCGATCTTGGGTATAACCACACAATGCGCACAATGCCATACGCACAAGTATGACCCGTTAACTCAGCACGAATACTACCAAATGTTCGCTTCATTGAACGATTTTCATGAAGCGATCGTGACAGTTTACACGCCCCAGCAGAACGCTCAACGAGCCGAACTAAAAGAAAAAGTTGCAGCTATCGAAAATGAGCTGCAAAGTGCCCACGCCGACTGGTCCGCTCAAATGCAGCAGTGGTGCGAAACGACTGCATCTCAGTTGCCTCGCTGGACGACGGTCACACCGACAAGCGTACCGTTTGACGGGCAGAAGTTTCGCATACTTGACGACGGTTCGGTCATCGGCGAAAGCTATGCCCCGACGTATACAACCGTCGTACTGCCAACAGAGGTTACAAAGGAACAAGTACCGTCCGGGCAGATTACTGCCCTGCGTTTGGATGCGTTAACACATGCTCAACTGCCTCACAACGGCCCGGGTCGGTCGATCTATGGGACTGGCGCTCTTACAGAGTTCGAATGCTCGTACGCGCCCGTCAATGATCCAGCGAAGAAATCGAAAGTTAAGATTATTCGCGCGTTCTCAGACGTGAACCCGGACCAAGTACCACTGCCAGCAGTCTATCGCGAACGTGAACCAGAGAAAGATGAACGCATTACTGGACCAATCGATTTCGCGATCGACGGTGATTCCAAAACAGCGTGGAGTACCGACTGCGGGCCGACGTTTCGAAATCAAAACCGACACGCTATCTTTATTCCAGAAACGCCCATCGAAGTGGGGGATGGAATCACTCTTGAGTTTTCCTTGGCTATGAATCACGGCGGCTGGAATTCGGACGACAACCAGAACTATTTGCTCGGGCGTTATCGTTTGTCCGTAACTGATGCTGCCGAAGTTGAATCGACAGCCGCCGTCCCTTCGATAGTCGAAACTGTCCTTCAGCAGGAAGCTAGCGATTGGACGGATGAACATAAACGTCTAATCTTCGCATATTGGCGAACGCAGAAGAGCGAATTTGCCGAGGCAAACGCTGCAATTGCTGAACTTTGGAAGTCCCATCCTGAACCGGCCAGCCAGCTTGCCGTTCAACAGCTGGAAGAACCGCGGGAAACGTTTGTCATGCTGCGTGGCGATTTTCTGCAAGCGGGCGACCGCGTCAAACCTGCAACGCCAGCGTTCTTGAATTCCATGCTAAGCGACGACGAACCAGACCGGCTGCGTTTTGCGCGCTGGCTAGTCGCTCGCGATTCGCCGACCGCGGCGAGAGTTGTCATCAATCGCCTCTGGCAGTCGTATTTTGGACAAGGGATCGTCACAACACCTGAAGACTTTGGTTACCAATCACCGGCTCCCGCGCACCCTGAGGTACTCGATTGGCTGGCTGTTGAACTTATGGAAAACGACTGGAGTTTGAAACACATCCATCGACTAATAGTCAATTCCGCCGTCTATCAGCAGTCTTCGCACACAACCGATTCTTTGCTTGAAAAGGATCCAAGTAACACTTTATTAGCCAGGGGGCCTCGCTTTCGAGTCAATGCCGAAGTTGTCCGCGATATCGCTTTGTCAGCCAGTGGACTGCTGAATGATTCGTTAGGCGGACCAAGCGTTTATCCTCCAGCGCCAAGCTTCCTTTTTGAGCCTCCCGCTAGTTACGGCCCCAAGATTTGGGCGTACCGGCCAGACGACTCACAATACCGCCGCAGTTTGTATGTTCATACGTATCGTTCAGTGCAGCATCCGCCACTACAAGTTTTCGATGCTCCCAAAGGAGACGCCGCTTGTGTTCGACGTGAACGCAGCAACACTCCGTTGCAGGCGCTTGTTTTACTGAATGAGCCTCAGTTCATGGAATGTGCTCGAGCACTTGCGACACGCACGTTGCGCGAAGGCGGGGCAGAGGATGAAAGCAAGCTAGTCTATGCACATCGACTTTGCACGAGCCGAACTCCTGATGCAGTTGAGCTAGAAGTACTTCAAAAACTTCTTGATCAGCAACGCGAGCGTATTAGCAATGGTGAAATCGACCTTCAAGGAATCGTTGGGGTCTCAACGCAAGTCTGCTATCAATTAACCGGCCAGCCAGCCGATGAAGTGGCACCGTGGATTGTGGTCGCTCGCGCGCTGTTGAACTTAGATGAGACAATTACCAAGTAACATTGGATCGGAACTATGAATACAATCGGTCGTCGTTGGTTTATTCAACAGTGTGGGTTCGGACTAGGGCATGTCGCGCTGGCTAGCCTGATGGCACGAGAGTCTTTTGGAGCGAAGGAGATCCTAAACCCACTTGCGGTCAAGGAGCCTCATTTCCCTGCGAAGGCCAAGAATGTAATCTTGCTATTCATGGGTGGTGGTCCCAGCCAATTTGAAATGTTCGACTACAAACCGACACTCGAGAAGCTGGATGGAACATTGCCGCCACCCGATTTGCTAAACGGCTATCGAGCGGCGTTTATCAATCCGAATTCAAAACTCTTGGGACCTAAGTACAAATTCGCGCGGCATGGTCAGTCGGGGGCCGAAACTTCGGAACTCTTGCCACACTTGGCCACCGTCGTCGATGAACTGTGCATTGTGCGGTCCATGAAAACAGATGCGTTCAATCATGCTCCAGCCCAACTGCAGATGAGCACCGGTTCACAGCAGTTCGGACGCCCTAGCATGGGCTCGTGGGTAACTTATGGTTTAGGCAGCGAAGCCAGTGACTTGCCGGCTTATATTGTAATGAACAGCGGCAATAAAGGACCGAGTGCGGGCAGCGGCAACTGGAACAGCGGTTTTCTGCCCACTATGCATTCAGGAGTCGAATTTCGGAGTGCTGGCGATCCCGTACTGTATCTCTCGAACCCTGCTGGGATCGATAGCCTGATGCAACGACAGACGCTTGACGCAATCAATCAGCTAAATCGCAGTCGATTAGACGTTGTGAATGATCCTGAGATTGCAACGCGCGTTGAGTCCTATGAAATGGCTTTTCGAATGCAAACAAGCGCACCTGACGTAATGGCGATAGAAAAAGAGCCACAACATGTACTGGACATGTACGGTGCCGAGCCTGGGAAATCATCCTTTGCAAACAATTGTTTGCTTGCGAGAAGGTTGGTGCAAAGGGGCGTACGATTCGTGCAACTCTTTCACGAGTCTTGGGACCAACATGGTTCACTTAAGGCCGATATTAAACAAAATTGTGAAGTCACCGACCAAGCAACTGCAGCGTTGATCAAGGATCTCAAACAGCAAGGTATGCTGGATGACACGTTGGTAATTTGGGGCGGCGAGTTTGGTCGCACGCCTATGGTTCAAGGCGGCAGTGACGGACGAGACCATCATCCAAATAGCTTTACTGTATGGATGGCTGGCGGCGGCATGAAGCCTGGCATAACCTATGGTTCCACCGACGAGCTTGGTTTCAACGTGGCCGAGAACCCAGTTCACGTGCATGACTTGCACGCGACTATCCTTCATCAGTTGGGCTTCGACCACAAAAAACTTACCTATCGCTTCCAAGGCCGTGACTATCGACTAACCGACGTGCACGGCAATGTAATTCACGACCTGCTAGGTTAGCTTAAATTGGCTGCTGGTCTATCTCGTTGATCAGCGTTTCGATTTCGGTAAAGACGACATCACCGCGATCGTCGAAGGCAAAGCTTCCACCGTCGGGACCGTCCTCTTCGAACTGCGGATTAGTAGTGCCGACGGTTTGAACGACCAGCGAATCGCCAACTGCGCCTACGTTATCTCCTCCACGGATACTGATGCGAGTGTCCACTTGCGGCGTGACGTCAAAGATGTCGTCGCCTCCCAGCGAATGAAACTCGAGGCTGCGGAGGGCATTGTCAAAGGAGAATGCTCTCGTCGGACCTCCCGACACTGTGAACGCTACGAGATTGGGAGAAACCGTAATCGTGTCGTTTCCCTCGCCGCCAACCATTCGTACGTCGAATGCATCGCCGCTGAACGTGTTATCGGAGACAGTTCCTCCAGCCCCCAATAGAACGATCATTGCGCCTTCATTGTTGGTAAAGGACGAACCGCTAACGTTGATTCCACCGCCATCGCTAAAGATTTCCGAGCCTCGCCCTTCATTAGCGATATTGTTGGCAAAGGTCGAGCCCTGCGAGACAAGTAACGCTCCGCCGTTATTAAAGATAGCTCCACCGCCTTGATCAATTCCGGTCCCGAATGCCACATTGTCGGTAAAATCTGAACGTACAACAGTCATCACTCCAGAGCCATTCCAGAGAGCTCCGCCTTCAGCGGCGGCCACGTTACCCTGGAAGATCGAGTCACCGATGCGAGTACGTCCGCTTCCTGTTACATGGATACCACCGCCGTTACCGGGATTGCCGGTGACCCCGTCGACCGATCCAGTGACGTTCGAGAGGAATTGGACACTGCTAATTACTAGCGCATTGCTTGAATTCGAGTTGTCCTCGATGCCGCCACCTGCGCGCGATGCAAAATTGTTCGAGATAGTCGTATCGAACACAGTTACGGAGCCACCTTGATCGTTAAAAATCCCGCCACCACTTCCAGAAGTCCCGTTGGCAGTGTTGTTATCGATCGTCGAGCGAGTGACGCGCAGAATTCCGCTAAGATTGAAGATTCCGCCGCCCCCCTCCGTTGCTGTGTTTCCCGCAGCAGTATTACCACTTACATCAGATTGATTGACAATCATCGTACCGGATCCGTTCCAAAGTCCACCACCTTCCGAGGCGGCGAAATTGTCCACGATATTCGATCTATCGATCATTACATTGCCGCTACCCGTCACATGAATCGCGCCTCCACTACCAGGATTTGCCACAGAGCCAGGGCCGCCAGCGGAGTTTTGCGACAGGGTTGCTCCGGCAATCGTAATCGCATTGGCAGAGCCCGAATTATCTTCGATGGCCCCACCAGCTCGGTTTGCAGTGTTCATTGCGAGCACACTATTTCCAATAATGATCGAGCCACCGACATCGTTGAGAATCCCGCCTCCACTCCCCTGCAAGCCGGATGCAACATTGCCAGAAACAACGGCGTTCTGTATCTGAACAATTCCGCTTAGGTTGTATATCCCGCCACCGCCTTGTGTCGATTCGTCGCCTTGTGCTTCGTTCTGCAAAATTTCGCTTGATTGGATGGTCATCTTGCCGCTACCGTTCCAAAGACCGCCACCTTCGGCAGCCGCGAAATTCTCTGAGACAAGTGAATTCTGAATTAAAATGTCACCAGCACCCGTTACGTGCAAGCCGCCACCATTGCCAGGCGCTGCGTCTGTGCCAGCGGCGGTGTTGCCGACCAGTTCGACGTCAACAAGCCGTACCGACGTGACGCCTTCAACGTCGCCCACGTCTTCAATTCCGCCTCCCGCTCGTTCGGCATAGTTCGATTGAATTCGTGCTCCGATCACCAAAACAACACCGTTGGTAGCATTGAAAATACCGCCTCCGCTGCCTGCTGCACCTGAGGCAGAATTTTCAGAGATCAAGACTGGCGCGGTGTTCCCACGAACGGTCAACTGACCGCCGTTGTTGAAGATACCTCCACCACCATCATCGGCGGCATCACCGAGAGCGACGTTTTGTGAGATGATAGTTCCGTCGGCGACGACCATCGTTCCAGTCGCTGAGTTCCACAAACCACCACCTTCGCGGGCCGCAGTATTACCGAGAATGTTGGAATTGATGAACCGGGTTCTTGCTGCGCCGCTTACATGTACTGCACCGCCGTTTCCAGGATTCGCAGCCCCAGCGCCGCCATTGACATCGTTGTTGACCAACCGACTCGAAGACATTTGCAAAGAACCTGTGACGATTTCAATTCCGCCACCCGCGCGATTCGCACTATTTTCGGCGATCGTAACATCTGCAAGGTTTGCCGCCCCAGCGTTGATGAAGATCCCACCGCCGTTCCCAGACGCTCCACTAGCGATGTTCTGACTTATGCCTACTGCAAGGCCATTGTCGTATGTTCGCAGCAGCCCAGCGTTCTGATAGATGCCTCCACCACCGTCAGTTACCGCGTCGCCAGTCGCTTCGTTGGCAACGATTGAGGTTCCTTGTGTTAGGACCAAGATGCCTCCGTTGTTAAAGATCCCACCGCCTCGTTCGGCAGTGTTGTTGATAATTGTCGAAGAACGGAGGACGACTCGGGTTCCTGCATCCATGTAGATGCCACCGCCTTCATCGGCTGCCCCGTTCTGCATGTACATGTTGATTAGAGCAACGCTATCAGCTCCTTCCGTGATATTAAAGATTCTGCTGCTCGCACCCCCGTCAATAACGACAGGCGAATTGGTATGATTTTGAATGGTGAGTGAGTCAGAGATTTCCAGCTCGCCGCCTGTCAACACGATTGTCTGACCTGCGAGCGTTGGCGCAAAGCGAATTCCATCCACTCCATCCGAGCCAGCAGTGCCCGCCGCAGCATCACCCACTGCGGTGTTTGAGTTGGACGCCATGACGGCTTCACGAAGGCTGATCAGTCCATCTTCCGCAACGGTATCATCAAGAGTGTCAACGATATATGACGTCAGCAAAACACGAGTCTCGAGTGGCTCGGCCAACAACATTCGCCTTGATCGCTTGATGGCACGTGAATCGCGCCGGACACTTGTGGAACTTTTTCGGATCGATCGTTTGATCAGATTCAACTTCATCGTTTGACTCGCTTCTAGCAAGGAGAGAAATACTTGGTGACGTAGTTGGTACGCATCGCGAACCTGTTTTGGATGCCACTTTTGCAATTGCTAGACCAGGAAAAACCTTTCGTACGGCGAACCACAAGCACGAGCTTACCGAAGTTCTCGTATTGAACCGCCTCTCAGTTCCTATTACATGAAGAACAGAGCCTATTTGCAGGTCTGCAGTGACTGGACAGTTGGTTCACACAACAGCGCCTTTGGCGGAAACTTTTATCCGCGCAGCCGGCAATTTTTAGTGAGCAGCCTGTGCATCCGGCGATACTAGGTCAACTGGCCTCATGCCGAACAAACTGTTAGTTATCCGATCATGGGCGCAAGTCCGAAAGAGCTTGCACTACGCAGAAGCGCCGGCGAGCGACGGCAGTTGAGGCTCAAGAACGCCGCGTGCCTTACGCCAGACAAGTGCGGCTTCAATGAACATCCAGATTTGGAGCGTCAGAATACCTCCGCCGAAAACGATCAACAAATACTTGCGACCTGGTATCCAGTTGTAGAGCAAGTCGTAGGTCATGGCCCATCCGGGCATTAACATCATCGCGATGGCCGGGACGGCTAAGAATGCAATCGGCTTGCTGCGACGCCACAGGTAAAACGTCGCAACGATCATAGCCAAGCCCGCGAGCAACTGATTCGTTGCACCAAAGAGCGGCCAGAGTAGATTTCCGCCCGTACCGGGCTTGTCACCTGCAAATACAGCAATGACTCCTCCGACACCTACGGCCAGCGCAGTCGCGACATATTTATTTCCCGTCGGCAGTTTGAGTGACGTACCGAGCTCAGACAAAACATATCGTTGCAGTCGAGTCGCAGTGTCAAGAGTTGTCGCTGCAAAACTGGAAACCAGGACCGCGACGATTCCGATGCCAAGCTCGATTGGAATTGATAGTGCGGTCAGAAAGTTGGCCCCGCCTTCAATAAATGCCGCGAGATTCTTTTGCAAACCCTGCGTCTTCCATCCATCAGCAGCCTGACTACGGTAGTACTTGCGCCATGCTTCGCGACCACTAATTTGATTGCCATCGACGTCCTGAACGTAAGTGTAAGCTGACACTGGAGCAACAGCGCTGCCGATGCTCGGCTCTTGCGCCGTCTTTTGTAATGCTCCCATTCCGACGCCCGCGGTACAAGCCATGATGACCAACACAGCCAAAGCTCCTTCAAGCAACATTGCGCCGTAACCGACCGCTTGTGCATCGCACTCGGAAGCAATTTGTTTACTGCTGGTCCCCGAGCTTACAAGACAATGGAAGCCACTACATGCTCCACAAGCAATGGTTATAAACAGGAATGGAAGAATTGGCGGTGCATCAACCGGTATCGTTGATGAAATCGGTTCGGCCGATGTAAACAGATCGGCAGACCCCGTCAAGCTTGCAACGACCAGACCAATTATGAGAAGCGTTAGGGCAACATACAACTGATGACTATTTACCAAATCTCGCGGCTGTAGCAACAACCAAACCGGTAACACCGATGCAAAGAAACAGTAAACTAAAAGCAGAATCGTCCAAACCACGATTGGATTAAAATACGAACCGCTTTCCATGCTGGGCAGTAGTCCGCTGAAACTGAGCGGCAGGTAATAGACTCCGACGTAAACAGCGGCATACAAAAGCGTCAACGACACCAACGACGGAAGCAGCATAGGAACGTTGCCTTTGTGCGCCAACAAACCGATAACAAGAGCGATCGGCATGGCGATCCAGACCGATAGCACACTTTCGGGGTAAAGCGCAAAGATATTGGCGATCACGAGACCAAAGATCGCTAGGACGATCCACAGGGCTAACGCAAGAATGGAGAGGAAAAGGATTCGCACCCGCGGAGCGATCATCCGACCTGCAATCTCTCCAATGGTCTGACCGCGGTTCCGAATCGATATGATTAACGCAGCCATGTCGTGCACGCCACCGATCAGGATCGACCCGAGCACAACCCAAATCAACGCGGGAAGCCAGCCCCAAAAAACTGCGATAGCGGGCCCCACGATTGGGCCAGTTCCGGCAATGCTCGTAAAGTGATGGCCGAATACGATACTCTTTTTCGTGGGAATAAAATCCTGGTCATCGCGCAGCGTTTTGCTGGGCACTGACGCATCTGCCGAAAGCTCGAAGAGTCTCTTGCTTAACCATTTTCCGTATGTGAAATAGGCTAAAACGAGCGCGAGCAAAGATCCCAGCGATATTAGTAGCGTGCTCATAGAGAGAGGTAAGTCGTAATGGTTTGGCAGGGTGACATTGATCGAGCTGGCAAGCGGAATGATTATCCGGATAGTCTTTAAGTAAAAACCGACCTCCGAACTAAGTCTAGCCAGGGGAATTACAATTGTAGAGTTTTTCCGTGGCCGACATACCGTTGGGCGACCGTTTCGCTCGATTCGATGTCAGATTCTTTGCCACCTCCTTGCATTCTTGGTTTCGCAAGCCACAATGCGGCCTAACTTTAAAAAGGACTGCGTCGGTGGCGGAACCGCTTGGCGTAAGCAGTCCGACCTCGAAACACTAGCCCTCTTTGAATGCCATGGAACGTTCTCTCATTTTGTTGAAGCCTGATTGCGTACAGCGTCGGTTGATTGGAACTATTATCGCTCGCTTCGAATCCAAAGGATTGAACATCATCGCGATGAAAATGTTGCAAGTAACACCAGAACTGTCGAAGAAGCATTACGCTGAGCATGTTTCGAAGCCATTCTATCCTTCTCTTGAATCTTTTATTGTCTCGTCGCCGATCGTTGCCATGGTAATCGAAGGCCTCGAAGCGATCCGAGTTGTGCGCGATATGTTGGGAGCGACCAGCGGACTTAAGGCAGCTCCTGGAACCATCCGTGGCGACTACAGCTCCAGCCGTCAGATGAATCTGGTGCATGCTTCCGATGGACCTGAAGCGGCGGCGCGCGAAATCGAGCTCTACTTCGATGCGAAGGAACTGTGCAGCTACGAACCAACGCTGGTTGATAGCTTCCGCGCGCCGGACGAAGTTTAGCTTCCCGGATCTTCTAAAGTCTTCTTTCCTCGTTGCGGTCCGAAAATGGGGCTGCGATTTCTACTGCGATTGCCTAAGGTTGGGCGATTGACGCAGTGCCGGATTGCAACCACAATCGACTGCGACATAGCGGCAGCAGATTGCCCGTTGTGGTCGATTTACGGTACTCCGACTTTTATATTGCAAAGCTATGAGCGATTCGTCATCCAGCGGGCAGGTAAGTTCAGTTCTTCTCGAAAAACGCAAGTTTCCGCCCTCTGAGGCGTTTGCGCAACAAGCTAGGATCGCTTCCCTAGCTGAGTACGATGCGATTTACAAAGAGTCCATGGAGGATAACGAAGCCTTCTGGGCTCGACTCGCCACGGAAAAGTTGCATTGGTTCAAGAAGTTCGACCAAGTCCTGCAATGGAACGAACCATACGCAAAGTGGTTCGTCGGTGGACAAACGAACGCATCGTATAATTGCTTGGACAAGCATATCGCAGATGGAAAAGGGGACCGAGTTGCGCTAAAGTTCGAAGGTGAACCCGGCGATCGTCGTGAAGTCACTTACAAACAGTTACACCGAAACGTTTGTAAGTTGGCTAATGGGCTCAAGTCTTTGGGAATAGTCGCCGGAGATCGCGTCAGCATTTATATGCCGATGACTCCCGAACTGATCGTTGCGATGCTCGCGTGCGCTCGGATCGGCGCGGTACATTCGGTTGTCTTTGGCGGGTTCAGCGCCGAGGCAATTGCGGATCGAAACAACGATGCAACTGCCAAACTTCAGATTACGGCAGACGGTGGTTGGCGTCGCGGCAAGGCACTCGAACTCAAGAATACGGTTGATGAAGCCCTCGAAAAAAGCCCTTCTATCGAAAAGTGTATCGTCCTTCAGCGGACAAACACAGCTTGTTCGATGAAGCCAGGACGCGATATTTGGTGGCATGAATTGGTCGATGCGCAAAGCGACGATTGTCCTGCCGAACCGCTCGACAGTGAAAGCCCGTTGTTCATACTCTATACCAGCGGTTCAACTGGGAAACCTAAAGGGATTTTGCACACCACGGCGGGCTATCAACTGTACGCGCAGTACACTTTCGAAACCGTTTTTGACCATCGCGACTCTGATATTTTTTGGTGTACTGCCGATTGTGGATGGATCACGGGGCACAGTTACGTTGTCTACGGCCCACTGGCTGCTGGCGTTACGCAAGTCATCTTCGAAGGTGCGCCAAATTGGCCGGCGGAAGATCGCTTCTGGGAGATTATCGAGCGTTACAAGGTCACGACGCTGTATACCGCTCCGACTGCAATTCGCGCGTTTATCAAATGGGGTGACGAACATGTCGAGAAGCACGATCTCTCGAGCTTGCGGTTGCTAGGCAGTGTCGGTGAAGGAATCAATCCGGAAGCGTGGATGTGGTACTACAACAAGATTGGTGGCGGACGCTGCCCGATTGTCGATACGTGGTGGCAAACAGAAACCGGCGGCATCATGATGTCGCCGCTTCCCGGGGCTATCGCTACCAAGCCTGGTTCCTGCACAAAGCCCCTGCCTGGCGTTTCCCCAAGAATCCTCGATGAATCCTTGAGCGAAGTTCCACAAGAACATGGCGGCATGTTATGCATCGACAAGCCTTGGCCGGGAATGCTGCGCGGCATTTGGGGCGATCCCGAACGCTATGTCGAGCAGTACTGGAGCAAGGTGCCGCATATGTATCTGACCGGCGATAACGCTCGGCGTGACGAAGACAGCTACTACTGGATCATGGGGCGTATCGACGACGTAATCAACGTTTCCGGGCACCGCCTGAGTACGATTGAAGTTGAAAGCGCTCTCGTGTCGCATCCAATGGTTGCTGAAGCGGCGGCTGTGGGACGACCAGATGAAATCAAGGGGCAAGCAATTGCCGTGTTTGTGACGCTCAAGGGTGTCGCGCCGTCCGAGGAGATTCGTGCCGAATTGAAGAAGCATGTTCGCAAAGAGATTGGCGCGCTGGCTCAACCAGACGACATCCGCTTTACAAGTGCTTTACCCAAAACGCGAAGCGGCAAGATCATGCGACGTCTGCTTCGCGATATCGCTAGCGGCAAAGAGCAAACAGGCGATACGACGACCTTGGAAGACTACACGGTACTTGCCAAGATTCGTGAAGAAGAGTCCTAGTGCTGCGTCAGAGTTTACTGCACGCTATGGACGGGCAAAAATGCCCATCCTACGTCCGTCAAAACGCCGTCTCGCAGTAAATCTCTAGTGCAGCATCACGGGGGCTTCATTATTCGTTGTCAAGTTCTCAGATGCTGCTTTGTCACGATCAACCCAGTCGCCCGGATCGACAGTAATGTCGAAACCAAACAGCCCAACGAACCAAGCGTATGATCGGAAGAAGAATGGCACGATAAACAAGACAAGAACTGTCGTTGCCAGTAGACCGAAGGCTAAACTGGTGGCCATCGGTATCAGCACTTGAGCTTGGAATGATTTTTCCATCAACATAGGTGCTAAACCGGCAATCGTCGTGATACTCGTGAGCATTACCGCGCGTAATCGCCGCTGCCCGGCCACTTCTAACGCTTCGACCAACGGAGTACCAGAACGCACAAGACGGTTGATAAAGTCGACCATCACGATTGAATCGTTGACCACCACGCCTGACAAAGTTACCATCCCAAACATGCTGAACAGAGTGAGTGGCAAGCCCATCACGGCGTGGCCAAAAACAGCACCAACAAGCCCAAAGGGTACGACGGCCAAAATGATAAAGGGCTGCAGATAAGAGCGAAACTCAAGTACTAATAGAACGTAGATCCCGAGCATCGCTGCCAAGAAACCAATCTGCATGCTCTCAAACGACTCCGCTGTTTCTTGTTGTTGACCTTCCCATCGAAAGCGAAGCGATGGATAACGTTCCATCAAACTTGGCATTAGATCTTTTTGCAATTCTTGCGCGATGACAAATGCATTGGCACCTTTGCGAACGTTTACATCGGAGGATACCGTAATTGACCGGTACTGATCTAGGCGATTGATTTCGTTGTACCCGCGAGCCACAGTGATGTCGGCCAATTCTAAGAAGGGGCGCTCAATTCCATCTTTGCCGCGAACGCGGATATTCTTAAAATCGGAGAGCGACTGACGTTGCTCTTCGGGATAGCGCACCATGAGTTTGACTTCGTGCCGGCCTCGTTGCAGTCGCATCACTTCAGCACCGAAGTACGAACTGCGGATGGCTTCCGCAAGATCGGTCAGCGTTACTCCTAACGGTTGGGCCGATTCTTTGACCTTGAACTGGAACTCAAATTTTCCGGGCACGTTATCATCACGGATATCCTCGACGCCGTCGTATTTAGCCAGTGCGGCCTTGCACTCTTCGACAGCCGCCTCCAGTTCGTCCTGTGCCGACGCTGGAGCTAGAATCTTGAATTCAAGCGCACGTCCACCAGGCCCCATGTCTTGCGACTGGAAGGTGACTCGTTCCGCGCCGGGAAAATCTCCTGCGCGTTCACGCCACATGTTGATAATTTCTTGGCTCGTTACGTTTCGTAACGTGGCATCGTGAAGTTCAGCGTTTACCTGCCCAACACTTGCACCGCTTCCCGTCGATGCCTGATTTGGGCCACCGTCGCCGCTCGTAAATCCAACTTGCAAAAAGGTCAGGCGAACGGGACCTTCCAAGTCTGTTTCGTAAACAGGTGGCGGCGTTTTGTTGGTGCCAGCCTCTTTCTCGCGCTGAGCGATCTCGGTGGTAATCGCGCGAATGGATTCTTCGATCTGCCGCAGGGCTTTGGTCGTTACCGAAGCTGGCGTGCCGCTTGGGTATTCGATCTGAGCGATAATGTTTTTACCATCGAGCTTCGGAAAAAACTCGAAGGGTACGACCCCGGAGCGGACTATTCCCCAGGCAGAAAGCACCATAAAGACGCCAAAAGAAATCGGTAGCAGTGGATACCTCAGGACGCTTTTCAAAACCGGGTAGTAGATTCGGGCATTGAAAAAATCCAAACCCTTTTCAGCCCAAACGCCCAACCACTCAAAGCCACGCTCAATAAAGTGGAACGGAGCCAGCATGGAAGCAATAAACTTCTGCGTTTTCGTTTTAGGCGCTTGCGGGTCATGAGACAAGTGGCCGGGTAGTGCAAAAGTCGTTTCGGCAAGGGAGATTAATAACATCGCGATGATCGCCAAAGGCATGACGGCAATGAATTTACCCATGACGCCAGAGACAAACATCAGCGGTAGAAACGCGACAATCGTCGTTGCTATGCTCGAGCAAACACTCGGCAACACCTCTGCCGCACCATCAATCGCGGCCTGGAGTTGGCTTTTCCCTAACAAACGGTGTGCATAGATATTTTCGCCGATCACAATCCCGTCGTCGACGACAATTCCGACTGCCATCAAGAAAGCAAACATACTGAGCATATTCAATGTCTGCCCCGCAGCAATCAAGACGATGCCAGCGCCGAAAATGCTAACGGGAATTCCAACCGCCACCCAAAACGAAAGGCGTGGATTGAGGAAAATCGCGAGCACAAGGAATACGATGACTCCGCCTTGTAACCCATTGTTACGCAACATACGAATGCGGTCGCGGACGTCTACTGATTCATCACCCCATGCCTGAATGCGATAACCTTTGGGTACAGTCGCCGTCTCAACATAGCCATGCACTGCATCGGAGAGTACGAGAAGATCTTCGTCGCTCGTGCGGTCGATTTGGATGACTTGTGCAGGATGACCATTGATTTCACTGATCGCCGTAACATCTTCGAATTGGTCCCGAACATCGGCAAGATCACCGACCGTCAGAACACTTCCTGTATTTTGCGAGATGACAGGAAGTTCGCGGATATCTTCGCCATATTCACGTTTGTTCTTGCCGCGCAGCAAGATCTCCTGCCCGTCAGATTTGATCTGACCGCTGGGCAGTTCCATGTTCTCTTGCCGTAAAGTCGTGGCAACATCGTTCAAGGTCAAACCGTACTTGCGCAGAGTCTCCTCACTGAGTTCAACATCGATCTGGAAAGGCTTTCCGTTGACGATTTCTGCTTGCGAAACCTCTTTTAAGTCGAGCAAACGATCGCGGTGCCCCTCCGCGATGTTCCTGAGACGCAACTCGGCCTCTGGTGACCGATCGTCGGGGCCGATAATTGCAACGCGAATGGCTGGTAAGCGGAACGTAATTTGTTCAACCGTTGCTCGCTCTGCCATTTGAGGGAACTTGGGACCAATCCGATCGACCGCCGAACGTATCTCAGAAAGAGCCCGTTCTGGATCAGCACTAGTTTTAAGTTCCGCGAGCGTATAGCCGCCGCCTTCGCGCGCGATGCTCGTCAGCTTCTTGATTCCCGAAATCGACTGAATTTCTTCTTCGATCTTGGTACAAATCCCCGATTCTACTTCGTCTGGCGAGGCGCCTGGATAAGGGACGGTGACTAGAACAACTTCCAGCTGAAATTCCGGAAACGTTTCGCGCCGCATCGAAAAGAATGAGACCAACCCCAGTCCCAAAATGATGACTAATAGGACGTTGACTCCAGGCCCATTTCGAACTGCCCAGCGGATGATACTTTTCATAGAAAGCTTTACGTTGTTTGAATTTGGACGAGCGTGAGCCTAGTCAATGTATTTTAGGTAAACGGTGCCTAGCTCCTGCCCTTGTTCGATTCGACGAGCACTTTGGAGCGATCTGTGACGACCGTCGGGTACACTAGCGGCGGGCTCTTCTCTTTTGAAAGCCAGCCGCAGCCTCCTCAGGCAATTCTACCAACGGTGTCAAAGTTCCGTCATTGTCGCGTTCAAACGGCACCCACAGAAGAGCAACTTGATCAATTTGCATGTCGCCTTTTCGGCAAGTCAGCTCAACTTCCTGCAATTCTAAGCGTTCTGCTAAAAACTGCGTGGTCAATTTATCGATTTCGGCTTCACATTCCAACTTCAGATTTTCAAGTCCGGCATCGAGATCTTCGACATTTTCACGGGCTCGCGCCACGTCCGCCTTTTGACTCGAAACCTGGGACATCTTTCTGGCTGCCGTCGACATCCGAGTTACGTTGGCAGAACTGGCACGCTTCCGCCCCACCAGCGCTCCGAGGATCGATGTACCGATTTGGACCATCGAATCGTAAAAATGGCCTGAAGCTTCACTTTCTTCCTTCGCCAATTTTTCTGCGGCAACCCGGCGTTTCGACTCGAGCGCAGAAATTTTCGCTGCAAAGCTTTTGCTTAGCTCGTCGACTTTATTATCGCGAATCTCACGAGCATTTTGCGAAAACTCGATACGTGCGTCCATTTCTGTCTGCCCAATCCGGCTGTATAAGTTCATCACCGGAGCAAAGTAGACGCGGGTCCTATAGCTCTTATAGAGAAAGTCCTGCAAATCTCTGCTCCAACCTTTGTAATTGCGACTAGCCGCCAACTCGATCGGCATGTCACCGAATACGATCTCTTCCTCCGGCTGGCGTGCTTGCTGCAAAGTTCCCGCAGGCAAAACGGAACTAGCATCCCACAGCGACGTCGGTAGCGAGCCACAGATGGGCATGAGCACGCTCACGTCCTGCCACTCATCGATTTTTATCGCGGTTTTAACAAAGTGTAGGCTAGCCTGCCCCAACAGCGATGGCAAATAAACGAGTTCAGTATCGCGCCGCGCAAACTTGCTCTGTACCCAAAATAACTCAGTGACATCCCCTGGAATTATTGGCCTCGCACTCTCGAGCGCAGCACTTTGCGATGCCCTTGATTCTGACGCTGCGGAACTAGAATCAATCGATCGTGGCCCAACGGTTGTGGAAGATCGCGAAGCAAGCTGTTCACGCTTCACTTTCATCAAATCTGAGACGTGTTGTCGCGAAAGCGGTCCGCGCAAAAAAGATAGAGCCCAGCGGGTTTGGAAGATCACGGGTTTGTCCTCGTGAACGTTATTCATTAGAAAGACGCGAGCTCCCAAAGCAGCAAGTGTTTGCTCCATTTTCGCGCGGTCAAATCGCCCGCCGGTTTGCGCAGCAGCTCCTTCCAGGCCGTCCAAAACCCGCTGCTTGTCTCGATCCGTTTGCAGTCGACCGAGAAACCAAGTTCCAATGTTCGACAAGCCTTTATAGTCCAAATCGACCGGGTTCTGCGTTGCCAGGGCGATCCCTAATCCAAACGCGCGAGCTTGTTTCAGCAGCGTTAGCATGGGCGGTTTGGAGGGCGGTTTCGCTGACGGCGGGAAATAACCGTAAACTTCGTCCATATAAAACAACGCTCGCAACGACCCTGTTCCGGGCTGCGCTCGCATCCAGCCCAGCAACTCGCCAAGCAAGATCGTAACAAAGAACATTCGCTCGCTGTCGGTTAAGTGAGCGATCGAAATAATGCTGATCCGCGGCTTGCCTTCGTCGGTGTACAACAAACGTTTGATGTTGAGCGGCTCGCCTTCCAGCCAACCAGCGAATGCGGGTGAGGCTAATAGATTATTGAGCGACATAGCGAACTTGCCACGGTCCGCCGATGAAAAGAAACTTTCTAGATCAATCACGCCGACACGATCAATCGGAGGCACTTGAATGTTTCGAATAACGTCCGCCAAGGAAAGGTTTACGCCCTTCATCCACGACGTTTCGAAGATCTTTGAAAGAAGTATATGCTCGCGCGAGGTCAACGGATCGGCGTCAATACCCAACAAAGTCAGTAGGCCTGAGGCGGCGCTGGTGATCTTTTCTCGAAAGGTTTCGCTGTCGGAGATGACTTCAGCTGCCGGTGCATCAAAACTCTTGAGAACGGTTAGCGGCACGCCTATGTTGCTGCCTGGTGTATAGATCGTAACGTCCGTCGAGTCCCGGAACTTTTTAATTCGCTCCGGTCTCTGATGCCAATCGGCAAGCCCCTTCCGCCAAAGATTAGCATACCACTCCGCTAATTCGGCTGGCGTTTTGTCCTTCTGGGCTGCTTCCGTTTTATCGACCCACGGCTCAAAGTCGCTCCCTTTCAATTCGGGAAAGGTCAGCAGCAAATTCCCCAAGTCTCCTTTAGGGTCGACGCATATCACAGGAATGCCATCGATTGCCGCTTCCTCCAGCAGGCTCAGGCAGAGGCCCGTTTTTCCACTGCCGGTCATGCCCACGCAGAGGGCATGCGTTACAAGATCCTTGCTGTCATACATCATGAGGTCGTCAAGAATTTTGCGACCGGCCAAATCGTATTCTTTGCCCAAATAGAATTTTGAAGGCACCTCGTAAACGGATTCCAAGTCCATATCTCAACAGCCCGTTGTGCTAGAAAAGTAAGTCGTCAGTTCGCTCGATTGATTTGCCCAAGTGGCCAGTTTCATGAACTCGCCACCGCGCACGCGCCCTAAACAAACGTGCAGTCGCGGCAAGCGAAGACATTCTAGCAGTGGAACGGAATTCGTTCGACCTAGTCAAGGCAGGAAATTAAGGTCGTTTGGTCGCTTGAAAAATGTCCTGCATCTGGCCGATCCAGACCGGTAAACTATGCCGCTCACGCACCCATTGATCCGCTGCGGCGATCTGTTCCTCCATCGCTACTTTTTTAGGTAAAGACGCGATGGCAGCCGCCCAGGCTTCGGCATCTTCCGGCGGCAAACGCAAACCGCGTTCTTCGTTCGCCCCCAGTAACTCGCGAAGTCCGCCCGCATTCTGAGAGGCAATAACGGGCGTCCGACAAGCCATCGCCTCCATCACGACGTTAGGAAACCCTTCATAGAAGCTTGGCAAACAGAGCACGTCGCACCGCGAAACGATCGCCGCTGGATTCGGCTGAACTCCGTAGAATGTAACATTCTGTTCCAATCGCTTGTTCTTGACTAACTGCTCAAGTTCACCGCGCAGCACTCCATCTCCGACGATGTGCAGATGTGGTTCGACTTTGTACTTACCAATCAGAATCGAGAGGCATTCCAAGAGCAGTGCGTGATTCTTTTCCTTTGAAAGCCTACCGACCGCGACCATGTCAAGCTTGTTGGTTGGATTAAAATCTGGGGGCGGAACCAACGAAGCTTGCACTTTTATCTTATCGTAGTCGATCGGACTAGGAACAATCGCCCAACGGTCTGGCGATATAGAATAGAACGTCGAAGCATCCTCGGCAGACTCCTGACTCACCGCCAAGAGACATGTAGCTGATCGATAAGACCACCCGAGCAGAGCGCGTTTGATACTCATCCAGCGTTGCCGCGACTGCCCAAAATCGCGGCTTGGCGGACTCACTACTGTTACAACGCGCTGAACTGCGAGACCTTTGCAGGCTGCGGCTGTGAGCATTACTGTGTGGTAGAGTCGATCGTAGGTAACATCGATCTTTCGCGCACGAAGGCTGCTTCGCAACTTTTTCAGCTGCAGTGCATAGAGCGAGCCTGGCACGACGGCATACGCTCTCGAGTAAGATTTTGCGTAAGAGTCGACTTTCACATCACTCGGGACTTGATCAAGTAGTGGACCGGAAGCATAGGTCAGATAGAGATGAGGCCGGATGAGATTGCGGTCCAAACCTTGCAGCAACTGCAACATTTGGCGCTCGCTGCCACCACTTTCCATCGTTGACGTGCAGCAAAGAAGGTTGACGGCGGGTTCTGCTGCGGTTTTTACCAAGATTCAAAACTCAGGAATGGGATCAATCTGACGCTTGGAATTCTTTACGAACCAAAAGGCTGCATCGTATAATAAGAAGCAACTTTTCATAGGATGGGGTATAATTGACCGTTGCGTCGCGGCTACCAGAACTCCCTGTTCAATATGTTCCAACTGGTCTGATTATTCCGCTGTTAGCTGGCTGATCGGTCATTTTTCCTTCACTCCTCTTTCGGCTTCCATTTCATGAAGGTCAGACCGCGAAGAAATGCGAATGAATTCCAGACGGGAGAGCTGCCGCCGACAACGGCTGTTCCAATAGTTCCCGATCGCCGTCCCACGCGTGTCCGCCCCAGTCCGACCGCTCCCGTACCACCGCCGAAAGTAGTTGAGAAAAGTGCGGCTGCTGCCGAGCCACACGAACGAATCAACACTGCCTTTACCAGAGCAAAGTACTGGTCGCGAGACACATCCGCGACCCTGGTTAGCCTGGTTTGCCATACGATCATCTTGCTGATCCTAATGTCGTTCGCCCACTCAATCGGCAATGGCAATTCAAATGGTCTGACGATCATCGCCACCGGACAATCAGATTCGGCCAGCGATATTCGATTTGATCTGGAAGCGCCAGACGAAGACGCAGCCAATCCGCTCGACAATGCCACAGAAATGGCAAGTCGCATTGATGCAGCGGAACTGCAGACAAGTCAAATGGGATCTCAGGCCGGAATTGGTCAGCCTGCCTTGACTCTCTCGAATACCACTGCGTCCAGCAACGGACTTTCGATGAACACTTTCGACAGTTCATCGCAATCACAATTCGTCATTCCTACCGGTGAAGTATTTGGCGGATTCTCGTTGGAAGGAAGATCTGCTGGCAAGCGTGCAGAAATGGCGATGGCCAACGGAGGTGACGCTGCCACAGAGGCTGCGGTCGAAGCTGCCATTGCATGGTTGATCAAGCACCAATATCGAGATGGTAGCTGGAGCACCTTTCAAGACCATGGGCCGGAGTGCGATTGCAAGAATAATGCGCCGGCAATGTTCCAGCGTGGCGATTTCCCTCGACCGCGCGTGGTCGCAGGCACGGGCCTCGCGCTCCTTGTATTGATGGGAGCAGGGTACACACACCGCGAAGGCCCCTACCGCGATGAAGTCTACCGCGCACTTCAGTTTTTGCTCGACACACAAAAGAATGGCGAGCCCACCCCACAGGATCCGCGCGCAGTTGGGCAATTCACCCTCTCCGGCTCGCTCGACATGATGTACGAACAGGGAATCGCTACGTTTGCTTTATGCGAAGCGTACCAAATGACCAAAGACGACTGGCTCAAGTCTGGCAGCCAACGGGCGATAAATTTCCTGCGTGCAGCACAGTGCTATGATGGTTCCTGGGGCTATTTTCCTGGGCAAACGGGGGACTTGTCGATCGTCGGTTGGCAGATGATGGCACTTCGATCCGCCGCAGCCAGTGGCTTGGAAGTTCCGCCGACTGAGATTCGTCGCATCGATGGCTTTCTGAACTCGCGATCGATGGACGGTGGAATCACTTACAACTATCGTGGCGGTCGTGCGAATCCAGAAATGACTGCGATTGGCGCGTTGATGCGTCTGATGCGAGGTTGGAGTGTTACCGATCCCCGTATAACCAAGAGCATTAACTACGTCGTTTATCGTGATGCTGGTCCTATCGATGACGGTCCCGAGCTAACAGACGTTTACTTCAACTACTACGCCACCAACCTTTTGTTCTACAGCCAATCTAATTTGTGGCCCGGCTGGAACGCACGGATGAAAGAGATTTACTTGAACAGCCAATGTACCGCTGGGCATGAGGCGGGCAGCTGGTTTAAAACGGATCCAACTGGCATGGTCGGATTTACCGATGGTGGTGACAGAGGAATCAATACCAAAGGAGGGCGACTTTATACGACCTGCATGGCTGCACTTACGCTGGAGGTCTACTACCGAATCCTCCCGATTACCAAGGACGATTCGAAGATCGACTTTAAACTTTAAGGTGCTCGCTTGCGGAGTTTGCGTTGCAACGAACGGCGATGTATGCCTAAACGCCGCGCTGCCTCCGAGATATTATTACTGCAGTCTGCTAGCACGCGATGAATATGCTCCCATTCCGCTTGAGCTAGCGTTGGAACCGGAATAGATTCCTCTTGCTCGACAAAATTGCAGTCTGCGTCGCTGCGTGAAAACGAAAGCAAAATATCATCGGCATCGGCTGGTTTGGGAAGAAAGTTGACCGCCCCTAATTTCACAGCATCAATCGCAGTGGCAATTGATCCGAATCCGGACAAAATCAGCACCTTCACATCGGGATGGATCGCTTTCAATTGCGATATGATCGTCAGACCAGAACGACCAGGCATGCGCAAATCGACTACTGCTAAATCAGTTGGGGAAATGCGGAAAACTTCAAGAGCTTCGTCGCACGTTCCTGCAACACTGACGCGAAAGCCACGCTCTTCGAAAGCTTCGGCCAACCGATCTCGCAGGATAAAACTGTCGTCGACCAGCAAAATACTCGTCGAATTGACTGCTGAAGCACGATCAGCATCAATGCTGGGTGCTGCTGAGCTACGCAAAGACATTCCGTGACCCGCCATACCTAGGGTAAAAAATAACTTACCCATTGTAAACCGATTACGAGATTGCAAAATAACCGTTCTGGGATTTCCATCCTAAACAGAGACAAACACTTCAGAATCTGCCACGGCAGCAGACGAAGGTTTCGCGTTGCGACTAAGCCACACGCCCAGGCAAAAACTAGTTTCTGAAAAACCCAGTTACGTTCTTTAAAAAGTCGACGATACCGGTCGTAAGCGGCTCGCTCGTTCCCAGTTCGTCGCCCCAGCCAGGCAGAATCAGCATCGCGGCTAGGAATCCAAACACGCCGATTGCAAGTATCAACGGATCGCTGGCCATCCGGTGTTCGGTCGGTGGCTTAGCACCCATACGCCGATCTCGCTTGGGCTTGGAGGCTGCTTCAACTTCTTCGGCACGAATCAAGGTTACCGCAGCCATACCGTCGGGCGAATTGACGATCTCGGCGATATACGCTCGCCAAGTACTGCCTTGATGGTACAGCTTGCACTCGGCCTTCAGCTTCAATAACTTGGCGCGGCTAGCGGGGAGCGTTAAAGAGATATCTGCCCACGAAGTCTCACGCACACTGACGTGATACGAACGCCAACCCACATGCAGTTCTGCTGACGATTGGTCGGATGGAATTCGGATGTGGTACGGTTGTGAACGGTCGATAGTTTCGGACATTTCATTTCTCCGAATGAAACTTGACCTCTTCCTCAAAGATTGCCGGAAATTTCCGCTTCACTTGGATGAGTTCCCTTCGAAAGCTCGGCGACTTTTCCGATTAGCGGGTTTCTGCCGAATATTCACTTCATTCCGTCTGACGCGTTCGCAACGGTTTTATCTCGAATGTTGCATTTGATCTCTGTAGCGGTCGATTCAGTGATAAGGCTTATACCCAATGTATGCAAGAAAAACCGTAGGATCGTAGAGCTTTGTTTTCGTCACGTTTCGTTCATAAATCAGCAGTTGGGATCGCTCTCATCGTATGTTGCGCTGAAGCGACTCGTCCGGCATCGGCACAGCTTGATGGCGTCTGCGTCGGATACGACGAGGCTGCATTGCGGCGTTTCGCAGAAGCAGTTCCGCAATCCCTTCCGCCATCTTCGGCCCAAAGTCCACATGCTGCGTTCGCCCCGCACACCATCAACTCTGAACCATTCCGGACGCACATACCTGACAACCAATACGGACATTTTCCTTCGATTTATACTGCTGCTTTCGCATCCGACAGCCTGCTGGACGATGACCTTCTGGCACCAAATACGCCAGGTTCACCCACGATCACTGGGGACCAAAGTGACCCGCTCAGCGGTCTTGGACCGGATGCTGCCGCAGAAGCGAAACGCAAAGCTGCTCACGAGGCCGAAAAATCTTATCTGGATGAAAAAGGCATCGATCCGCATGCCGAAGTATTTGCAAACACTCTGTACCCATCCGCTGCGACCTGTGCGAAATGCCACAAAAAGATCTACGATGAGTGGCGTGTATCCGCTCACGCCTATGCTGGCATCTCGCCTATGTTTCATCGGTTTGAACAAGCCGTCAGCGAAATTTCGCGTGGAACCGTTGGTACTTTTTGTATGCGTTGTCACGCGCCCATCGCCACGCAACTAAAAGTGCCACGTCATGCTTCACTGCTCGAAGGCCCCATCGTTTTGCGAGAAGGCGTTACGTGTGTGGCTTGCCATCGTGTCGTCGAGCGATATGGCCGCGTCAATGGAGAACGCAGAATTGAACCAGGCGGAATATACGATCCGGTCGTCGGCAACTTGGGCGGTGACGGAATCAATCAGGTAATCGCGAACTCCGAGAACTTCAAAGTTCGAACGGACTCCAGCGACAAACGTCCCGGTCAAGATATCCATCGCGGCGCCATCCAATTCGAACAGTTAAGCGATAGTTCGTTTTGTGCGAGCTGTCATCAAGTGGTTGTTCAACCAGGCATTGCACTCGAAGTCGTATATCAACAGTATCGCGCTGGGCCAGCCTGCAAGAAGGGCATTTCGTGCCAGGATTGTCACATGGGGGCAGTTCCCGGCAAACCGCTGGGTTACGAGATAGGTGCGGCCGCAGAAATGAGCGGCAAGACCGTTCGACAAGATCGCAAACATGCAAATCACATGTTTCACGGACCGAGCTATCCGATCGCACATCCGGCACTCTTCCCGCACAACGATAAAGCCTTGCGGTGGAAGCCAACAGACCTCGCGCAGTTTGATTGGCGAATGCAATGGGGGAGTGAAGCTTTCGAAAAATCGGTAAGCGCTGGACAGTTACCCGCGAATTTCCCGCAGGTGTGGCAAAATGCGCAAGAGCGTCGTGATGCTTGGAAAGTTATTGAAGAGAACCTTCAACTGGTCGAACTCAAGCGGAATAACGCCCGCACCACGATCGAACTGAGTTCAAGCGTTCAGGGACCATTCTTTGACAGCGCACCACGCATTGGAAGCGAGTTAAAATTCAATTATGTTGTCGCCAACACAAGTGAAGGCCACAACATGCCCAGTGGATCGTTGGGTGCTCAACCGCAGATGTGGCTCAACGTTGCCTTGATCGGTCCCGACGGTAAGCGGCTCTTCGAATCGGGCGACGTGGATCGCTTTGGCGATCTTCGTGATGTCCAGTCGTTAGATGTGCAACAGAAGCTAGTGCCCGCAGACTTACAACTGGCAAGCTATCAAACGAAGTTCCTGATTACAAATGTTAAGGGTACGGACAGAGAGTTCTTTTTTCCAATCCCGGTGGACGTCGATCCGTTACCGTTTTTTCGTCCAGGAGTTGTGCCTTACACCGTGTTGAACCACCCTCCTTTGGCCAGAATGGAAGCCCACAGTATTCCGCCTCTGGATTCTAGAACTGAAAAGTATCGTGTACCCGCAAACCTAATTCAGAAACCAGGAAAATACCGCTTAAGCGTCCGACTCAGGTCACGCGTCGAACCACCATATTTCGCTCGCTTTGTTGGGCTCCCTGATGAATCAATACGGATGTTGAGCGAACGGATGCTGGATATCCACGGTCAGTCCTTTGAGTTCATCATTCGCTAGTGCTCCAATCCTACATAAGTATGCAAGTGGTATCCAACTCTCACCGCCGCTGGACTGCAATAATGCGAAAACGAACGCATTCGATTGCCGCTCGCTCCTGCGCAATGAGTTGGAAATCCGCCATATTGTTAGTAACGTGTTTAATGCTGCCCAGCGACCGTGCTGCTGCCGCAGACCCGCCTGGTAGCCGATCATTGTTGCAAAACGGATCGGAAGCACAGCCACGAGTCACTAAAGGGCGGCCGACTACGGCATCTGGCCAAAAGGCTAAATTGGCCGAACAAGCGACTGCGCCCGCACGCAACGTCTTGCATCTACCTGCCGTGAAGAATTCGCGACTACGCGGCGAGACGTCACCCCAGTCTTTGCCATCTGAGAAAAGTTGGTTTGCGCTGACTTCCGGTGAGCTCAAGAAGCCTAACAGTGGGCCTTCCATCAGCCCGAATGATAGCTCGGATGACGACGCAATTCCATCGAACAGATGGGAACGTGTAGTTCCGGTCCCTGTTGATCCGGCCACCGATTTCAATGAAGCATGGCTTAAGGAAAATGGTGGTGAACGTCTGCCACCCAGACGCAGTATCTACGACTTGCCTCCAGCTGCGGATTTCGAATTCGATCCCGTGCCGAGCGATGACTTGCAGGATGCCCAACGCCAAGACGTCGAACGCGAACTTAGCGACGAGTTTGAACGATACCTTGAAGATGAACTTGACAGTCCTCTCAATGACATGACACCGGATATCGTCGAGTCGTCTTCCGACGATGACGAAGCTGATCCCATAGCTGAATCGCATTTCAATGATCAAGATTTTGATCAATATCGACATTACGCAGAAGGTTCGGCCGACCAGGTCCTTCAACAAAGGATCCGGCCTGATTGGTCGGGGTTTGGGCCGCTGTATCCCTCAATGTCGCAACAATTGAACTACGTTCAGACGAATGTACATTCAACTTTACCTGCAGATACTGGCGCGCATGTAGCACCGGAGTCTGGAATATATTCAACAACGGGTGACACATTTCAGCCATTGCTAGATTACAGCGGCAACAGCATGCATGGAGCGGCTCACGAGGGGCACGTTCAGCCAAACTATACAAGGCCGACGATACGAGAGCGTTTGAAACGTCGGCTTAACATTCAAGAGCCATGGAGCATGCAGGCGACACCGGCCGCAGCGCCTGTTCTCACGTCGCCAATGAATTGTAACGCCAGCACTGACTTTCGCGTTGATGACTTTGCCCCGGTGCCAGTTCCTGTAGGCCCCGCCGATGCAGCAGCACAGTTGCAACCATACTATGGTAAAACCTGCGTACCGACGCAAAGGCCGTGGGTCGAGCTTTGGCGACCACTGTATGGCGATGGAATATTTTCGCCCGCCATTCCAGTATTCAGCGACGTGAATCCACTGACACCTCAGTTTACGTTGTACGGAGACTACCGCAGCGCCGTCGGAATTCATCGCAACAATGGTCAAGACGTTCGAGCCGTCGCCAACCGGCTTAACTTGGACATGGACTTGAGGCTAACCGGTACGGAACGCATTCATGCTTTTATGGGACCGCTGGACCATAATGGAAGGTTCACTCGGCTGGATTTCAGCGATTCGCAAAACATTCAATTTGAAGAAGAATTAGACGCGCAGTTTGATACTGCATTTTTTGAAGGTGACTTGGGAGCGATCGTTGGTGGCTTTACGGGCCAGGACGCGCCGTTCGACCTGCCCATCGCTGCTGGCTTGATGCCAATGATCTATCAAAACGGTATTTGGATGGAAGACATTGTCGCGGGCGTCGCAGTGGCTCTACCCTGGCGACACTCAACGGCTTTGAATTGGTCTAACTACGACGTCAGCTTCTTTGCACTTTTTGACCAAATCACATCGCCAGCTTTTGAGAACAACAATGGTATTGGCAATGCGTTTGGAACGGCATGGTTTATTGAAGCTTATGATGGCTACATTGAAGCGGACTACGCTTTCATGGTCGATACATTTGATTCTAATCGCACTTATCACAACACTGGGCTGTCTTATACGCGGCGTTACTTTGAACGAATTTCGAATTCTGTTCGCATCATCAATAACACCGGCCAGAATGGCGGGGGGCTTGATCGGACAGCAGACGGG
This sequence comes from Njordella aestuarii, assembly GCF_056494165.1. NCBI lineage: Bacteria > Pseudomonadati > Planctomycetota > Planctomycetia > Pirellulales > Pirellulaceae > Njordella > Njordella aestuarii. Next base: position 1,652,401 of record NZ_CM151397.1, on the reverse strand, counting down.
ACGTTGTTGCTCGTGGAAAATTCGCTTCTCACGTCACAAGCAACGACGGTTATTCCTTATGCGAACCTCTTCTACGGCTTCCGCAATCCGCAATCTGCAGCCCGAGCGGCCGCTGCTGGCGGCATCCTGCGTAACACTGGCATCAACTTTGAATCGGACAATTTGACGAACTATCCGACGTTAGATGCGACAGGTTCGAACAGCTATGGAGGCGCCATCGGGTTGAATCTATTTTCATCCGACTTTCGGCGACAGTACGTTGCGGAGTTTGCGGCGTTAGATACCTATGGCGACCCTCGGCTCAGCAGCGCAGATGGGGCACAGTATGGAATCGGGACAAGGTACCAGCAAGCCATCTCGAACTGGTCGCTGATCCGGCTCGATGGGATGGTTGGCTGGAGAGATAACACATCTGATATATTCGGTACGCGCGCCGAATGGCGATGGAAGTTCTAGCGATTGCGCAACGATTGCTTCGGTAATTGCTCCGCTTCGATAGCTTTCCAGGAACATTTTGCCGATCGATCTGGCCAAAGCTGTTCATTTAAGTACAAAGTCAGGATCCGTCCAAACGACAAGTACACTTTTTCCATCAACGGCCGTCACTTCGGCGGCTTAGCCTTTTCAGAACCGTAGTTTGCTGTGAGTATCGTTGTATTTGAAGACAGTTCTTGCGACTTTCTGGCGCCGATTTCGACAGGTCGTCTTACGGCCTTGATCACATGCGGATCTTTGCGACTGCTTGATTTGATTGAAAGCTTGCAAGTACCACTGTACGGCATTTGCCGACCCTATTTGCAAGATTTAATGGCTTGCGACGTACCGCAGTTGTCCAGTTGCTGCAAAGACGAAAGCGATGCGTCGGCATTGCCACGTTTAATGTTAAGCGGTCGGATTGTACCGTCGCAAGCAACGCTCGCCACCATTTCCGCGCTATTAAAATCTAGTACGAACGGCAGCTCCGAGCCGACGGTAATCTTTGACCGAGACACAATTGCAGCGATCATCAACCCGCCATGGACAGTCGGACAATTGGTCCGCGGCGGATACGAGGATTTGGGTGCGCGACTCCAATTAGCCAGAAAGTTTAAAGTCGCTCCAGAAACCTTGCAAACGTTCGAACTGCCACACGAGGTAGTGGCACAAAACATGAAAATTATTGGCGACAACCTCGAGTTCCGCATCCGCACCATGCAGTACGAACAGCGGCAGGACGGTGTATTTCTGGGTAATAATGTCAAGCTAGGTCAGTACCTAACATTTGATAGTTCCGCCGGTCCAATCGTGATTGACTCAAATGTTTCAATTGGTGCATACACGTTGCTGCGAGGACCGCTTTACATCGGTGCAAAGTCAAAGATCTTAGAACATGCCGCTATCAAAGACTGCGTTTCGCTTGGGCACACTACCAAAATTGGTGGCGAAGTTGAAGCAGCGATTGTTGAACCGTTTTCGAACAAACAACATCACGGATTTCTAGGTCACAGCTATCTGGGAAGCTGGATTAATTTGGGCGCTGGCACATGTAACAGCGACCTAAAGAACACCTACGGCCTGGTGAACATGGACTACCCTGTCGGCAAAGCTGCAACCGGAATGCAGTTCCTGGGCTGCATCATGGGAGATTACTCTAAGTCGGCCATTAACACGGGCATCTTCACCGGCAAGGTGATTGGGGTTTGCAGCATGATGTACGGCTTTGTAACCAGCAATGTGCCAAGCTTTGTGAACTACGCGAGATTATTCGGACAGGTCGCCGCACTTCCGCCGGAAATTATGATCGCGACACAGCAACGTACTTTCTCCCGACGATCCGTAGTTCAACGCCCTTGTGATATTCAGCTTATCCATGATATGTTTGCCTTGACGCGTCATGAACGCGAAAATTTTGGTGAGATTAGTGGCGAATAAATTTCTCAATTGACGGGCAGCAACATGGATCGCGAAAAAATTGAAGTATACGCCGCAGGTGGAAGCAAGCTGCGGATTGCTTACGCTGGTGTAACTCCGGCTGAACTTATGGCAATTCCCATCCCAGGTACTTGGACTCTACAACAAATCGCCGTCCACATGATGGAAAGCGACTTGATTGCAACGGATCGAATGAAACGTGTTGCGTCGATGGAGCGACCGCTACTGATCGGCTACGACGAAACGGCCTTTAGCCAGTTGCCCGGAGTAAATGATCTCGACATCGAAGAAGTCCTTTCCCTCTTCGAACTGAACCGAAAGCTAACAGCGACCTTCCTGCGGAAGTTGTCCGATAACCATTTCGCAAGGATTGGTATTCACAACGAGGTAGGAAAACTTACTCTCGCCGATCTAGTTGTAAACTACATTGAACATCTTGAAGGACATCTACAGTGGGTAGCCAAGAAAGTCGCCATGCTACGATAGAGATTTGTCCATCGCATGACTACCTTCCTTAAAAGGTACCGCTGTTCCGACGGACGCTTTCGAGTGCATGCATCAGGATCATTCAACGATATTGGCAACAACCGATTCATCCTTGTCGCAGCTTGGAAAATAAAAATCCTCCAAGAAAACAACGACGACTGCGAGCAACGGAGCAATCATTGCTAGACCGAGGAAACCGAACACGAGCGCAGCGAACAACTGTGCCGTGATTAAAACCGCCGGAGCCAGATTGATCTGTCGTTGCTGAACCATCGGCGTCAGAAAATTACTTTCGACCAACTGGATCACAGTGTAGATCGCTATAACCATGAGTGCAGTCGAGGTACCTTGTTGCAATGATAAAAGGATAGCAGGAACAATCGCCAAAATCGCACCAACGGTTGGAATGAACGAAATGAGGCCGGCGAACAGACCGAGAAAAATTGCTCCTGGAACTTGCAGAACCATCAGCGAGACCGTCGTCATGATAGCGATTACTAACATGGCAAACGATTGGCCCAGTGTCCAGTGGAAGAGGGCGTCGCCCGCGCTGTTTAGGAAGTCTTCTGCGGCTTTTCGCCGTGATTGCGGGAAGAATCGGACGGCACCGTTTCGATACTGAAACGGGTCTACCGCAAAGAAGATCCCTACCACGAAAATGAAGAGCGCATTTCCGACAACACCGAAACTACTCGCGAGGAAACGAGTTACGGTCTGCCACAGTTGACCGCCGCCCGTTTGCGCCGGCAAGGCATCGCCCACCTTCTTCGCTGTATCTGATTGGGCGTAGTATTCTTGAATCTTGTCAACCGTCTTTTGCGACCCTTCAATCGCCACTTTTGCCTGTTCCGAAATCGTATGTTGCCCGAACCAAACAAGCACAATCATTAGAGAAATGATCACGAGTAACCAAATCCCCAGTGCCGCTTTGTATGGCAGTCCACCCTTTTCTGAAAGCCAAGAGGAAAGGCGATTAAGTACAACGCCCCAGAGGATCGCCGCCAGCAGCAGAAACATCACATCGCTAGCGACGTAAAGCAACACGCCGAGAAGCACGACTAATACGATTGTGACTAGATAGACGGCGAACCGGTAGTACCAATCGTACTTTTGATCATCTTTGATCATCGGAATCTTTCTGCACGCTACTGCTTCGACGAGGTTAGCGACGTCGTTTGTTTCCCAACGCAACTCTGTACATGGGCGGAATCGCGAATTTGCAGGACTTTCCGCGCCGCATCTACTAACTTGATGCGATTATCGGTCGCCATTCTCTGGAGTCGCTGGTGTGCTTCCGGTTCGGAGATGTTTTCACATCGCATGAGCTCAAATTTGGCAAGGAAGCAAATCTTTGTGTCCGACAAGCTGTTTCGAACAGTGTTAAGCTCGTTCTTCAAGTGTTGCATTTGTGAAAAACGCCTCAATACCAAGTAGGCGTTCGGTACGATCTCCGCCGCGCGAATTGGCTCGCACAGGAAGGACATTACATGGTCTGCGAGCATTTTTTCGACAATAGCAAGTGACTCTGCCGGAGAGATCAATATAGCAGGTACACTTCTCTCGCTTGCGATCTTCAGGAGGGCGTTCACTCCAGCTAGGCCGTCGAGATCCTGGCCGGCAATAATCAGATCTGGCGTTGCCTTAGTCGCCCAACGTACCAAGCTCAGTCCGTCGACACCCTCACCCGCGACATCGAAATTTTGCTCGCGGAGAAGTGCAATAATCTGACTTCGCGTATTTGCATCTTGATGCCAAACGCCTACAACGTAACGAACAGGTCCATTCATGGTGAGTGCTCCTAAAGAGAAGCTAGCGAGTCAACTACTTTCCTGCTCACAACACACAACCGCTCCACTGCGGATTCAATTTCGGCCGTGTTTTGCGTCGCGCAGAGTTGCTCCACCAATTCGCTCTGCTGGCGATGAGCCGGAGAGTGGAAGATCGAACACAAACCTTTCATCTGATGAGCCGCAACGCCAATATCTTTAAAGTCCTCAACCGCCAGCGACCGTTGCAATCTTTCGATAAATCCAGGCATATCCTCACGACAAATGGATGCCAATTCGAGCAGGAGCTCGCGATCGCCTTCCACATCGTCTAAAGCCTTACGCAGATCGACGATGTCTTCTTCTGCATTTGCCTGTTTGTTTGTTTGCATTTCAGCTCACTTTGACCTTAGAACGCCACTCGGAGCGTTCAATTTAATAGTTCGTTTACCAGCGACATCAAGGCGTATTGACTGATTGGTTTTACTGCGAAGGCGGTTTTGCTGTATTGTTCAACCCGACCCCTGATAACCGGATCGTCCGACGCTGTCAGTGCAATGATCGGTACTTCGCAACCGAATTCACGAAGTTTTTTGATAGTGGACAATCCGTCAAGGATGGGCATTTGTATATCAAGTACGATTAGGTCAAATTTATCCGCCCCTTGATCGTGTTCCATCAGTCTGGTTGCTTCCAACCCATTCGCCGCAGTCTGCAATCGAGAACTGATTGGCAGCAGCATTTTCGAAATCGCATATCGCACCGCTCGCAGGTCGTCCACCACCAGTAGTGAGTAGCGTTTTTTGCCCAGACCTCGCGACAGCAACTCCCGCACCGTAGAACTCCGGTGCTGCGGATCACGACGGTGGTTATAAGTGTCGGGCGGAGCATCCCGCGCTGGTTCCGCCCGACCCGGGTCGGGCGGCGTGCTGTCGCCGGAAAGATCCAACCATCCGCGCAGTGGGCCGCGCCTGGGTGGGCTCACCTTCTGAATAACTGCACTACGCTTCATGGTTTTATCCTTACAACAACATTCCTAGCAATTGAAATCGCGAGAGCACGCGTTTTTTTCAGCCCTTTTAGCTCTTGGCACTATCCCGCAGTGCACGCACCTTGTCATGCATTTGCTTTACGGCTGCGTATTGATGGTTCAGCACGTCTGTTACAGCCGATCCAGCCGTTTCCTTCAAAGCGTCTTCGTACGCACCTTTGATCGCGTCTTCGCCTCGCTCCGCTTCAGCCAACACAGAATAGGCGTCGTGTTCGCCGGTAAAGGAATCGCGGAGGGCAATAACTGCGCGGTGAAAAGCGGCCGCGAACGAGCCCTGATCGGATGGCACCTCGTCATTCAAACTCACGTACTTGTTGAGTTCTGCGAGCTGCCTTTCGCGCTGTGCTGCGGCGTCTTGAAATAAAGATCGAATCGCCTTAGCCTCACTCGGCAGTCGCTCGATTGCATATTGAAACCCATCGCGACTGTCGATGTTCAAGCGTGCGAGCGTCTGCAGATGGCTGATCGTTTTAGGTTCAAGTGTGGTAGTGGTTTCAAGAGACATGGCATGCTCCTTTGGGGAAAAATTGTTTCGAAGTCACAGCTTGATATGCACGTCTCATGCCATGGACCACACGACTTCTCATTCGAGGAAATTTGCCGATTTTTCTGGCAGAACGCCGCTATCCATGACAGTTCTTCGACCGACAGGGGACGATGCACGGGTGAGTACCCGCGGGAATTGTGGTCGAAGGGTGCGCGAAGAAACGCCGGATGCGCTGAACTTCCAAAAATCTTTTGTTGTGATAACTTGAGAGTGCTGCTCGAAATCTTTCGTCGAGACGCTTTTTTCTTCGAGCTGTCGCCTACATGAGGTGCTTTTGCGTTGTCGGAATCATCAGGCTACCCTCTACCGTTGCGACGCTGTAAGTGCGGCTTGCGAATTTACCAGTTCAATTTCCATTGCGTTGGCTGCGGTCGAGCGATCGGGACATGTGAAAACTGCTATTGCTTGACATCGTTCGAGCTTAAAGAGAACGAGTATTTTTGTAATCAAGACGCGTGTCGTGCGCACGTGCAGCAATGTGGAAATCGGTTGACCAATCGCGTCTGCAATTCGATGTTGCCGAAGAAGAAAGGGTTAGCCGCCGCGGAACTGTGCAGATTGTGCAAGCTGACGACGTTGATCCCGCCGTTGAGTAATCCTTTGAACTTAGTCCGATGGCGTCGGTTGGAGTTGGCCAAGCGACAATTGCATTCACAACTGCGGACACTTGGTCTGCCGCCATATGCGATTGACAAACGCATCAGCGCTGTGCCACGATTGGCGTATCACTTTGTTGAGCTCAACAGCACATCGCCAACTGGTTCGCCGATCATGATGGGCCATGAGCTAGGAAAGATCACGATTGTGGCGGAGGAAGCTGACACATCTTATCGCGAACGGCAACGTGAAAGTCTGAACGAGCCACAGCGTACACTGATAGGGCATTTTCGCCACGAGATCGGTCATTACATTGATTTCGTCGGAGTCCATGCAGACCGCCGTGCAGAATACATTGATCTTTTCGGTAATCCTAACGAAGTTGATTATCAACTCGCAAAGAACAATTACTATGCTGCGGCAGAACCGGTAGCTTGGCAAACGCACTACATTTCGAAGTACGCATCGATGCACCCATGGGAAGATTTTGCAGAAACAGTGGACGGATTCTTGGATCTTGCGGCGGTAATGCAGGTCGCCAGTGATCACGGAATCATGGACATTTCAACTCCTGTGCAGCTATGTGATCCTGGTATTTTGAGTGAGTATCGAGAAATTGCATTATTGTCGAACGAACTGAACTTTTCGCGAGGGCTCGACATGCTAGTCCCAGAAATTATTTCCGAGGACGTTCGGCGCAAGCTGGAATATGTCGCATCACTTTGTCAGAACCAGTAGTCTTTTGGCGTATCAATTCTCAAGCGACTCCTCTGGCAGATAGAGGAACATGGACTTCGGAAGCGGAGTTTGCCAAGGCGTCTTTAGTCCCGATGCTTGCATTGCACGTCCGACCCAAGAATTGCACGTGTTGAAACAGTGGTATTTTCCTGTTGCTTCAAAAAAGACGTCGTCAGTTCCATATGAGACGCCGAGTATTGGAATCATTTTTCCATCACCATCGCGTTGGAAGCTCGTTTCGATAAACTGTACCAACTTTGCGTATTGGATTTCACTCAGATGCACTTGAGCGACATTGCCCATGAACCGGGGATTGCGTTTCAGCGAGACATGCATGCATGTACTCGACGGCAGCAAAAGGGCCTTTGCCGCCGTGGACACTTTTAGGTCACTCCAGGTGGGAGTCTCAAGGTAGAACCCTTTATCTCCCCACCCGACCAAAACGTAAGCGGCATCACTCACGCTGCCCTTAAATAGATGGTCCGGAAAATCTTTGCTCCAATCTTTAATTCCATTTTTTAGCGGCACAACGATGTCCGCATGAACCGCAGTGCTGATAATGGTGATCGGAATCCCGTCATGGGCGACTGCGGTTTCGGAATTGATTGGGACGAGCCCAATGAGCAAAAACGCAGCGTAAATGAGGAAAAATCCGAAAATCCCGAGGAGCAGTCGGCGGGGTAAAACGACCAACCACCACCGCAATTTCGACTTTTTCTCGATCGGCGACACTATCGGTTGCAACAGTTCCGACGACGAAGTTTTCAAGTCTTTGCTCACGATAGTTGGCTCCGGCGATTGCAAGTCTTGGAAAGTAGGCTCGAGCGGATATACTTTGGGGGTTTCGCGTCCTGCAGCTCATGTCAATTCGATCACTTCCCATGGCTCACCTTGAAGCACTCAACGGGTCTCAAACCGGAAGGCAGTATTCACTTGACGCGTCAGAAAACATCTTAGGGCGACATCCCGACTGTACGATTGTACTGGAAAGCGGCGCAGTTTCTCGCCAGCATGCAAAAATTGTCCGTCGCGACAACACGTATGTCATTCACGATCTCAAGAGTCGCAACGGAACGTTCGTCAACGGTCAACTCCTTGGCGACGAAAAGAAATTGCGTGACGGCGAGACCATCCGCATCTGTGAACTCGAGTTTACGTTCCGCGATGAAACTCCACCGCTGTCGTTAGATGCAGCGCGACCTGCCAACCTCAGTAACGACGGTTCATCGATTGGCGTGTTGATGGTCAACGATGCCCACGAGTCAGCGTCTAGGCTGGTGACTGAACGCATGGAGATGCGATCAAGTGTTATGGGGGTAGAGCTTTCGGCGACTGCTGACCGTAAGCTAGCTGTGATGATTGAAATCGTTCAAAAGCTTAGCCGCTCTGTCTCGCTGGATGATGTGCTTCCCAAGGTTCTCGATAGCCTGTTTCAGATTTTTATTCAAGCGGACCGTGGCTTTATCGTATTGAAGAATGAAAAAGGGGAGCTAATACCGCGCTGGATGAAAGCGCGACGGCCTGATCAAGAAGAAACACTCCGCCTTTCGAAAACGATCATGCGTCATGTCATGGAGGAGAAGCAGGCCGTTATCTCTTTGGATGCGAGCAATGACGAGCGATTCAATCAATCACAAAGTGTATTTGATCTACGACTTCGATCAGTCATCATTGCACCGTTACTAAATGGTGAAGAGGAGCCGATTGGTGCAATTCATTTAGACACGGTCTCTCAGCGCGGCAAGTTCGAAAAGAAAGACCTTGAGCTACTTGCGGCCGTTGCTGGTCAGGCAGCAATCGCAATTGAGAATGCCCAGATGCACGAACAGATCGTTCATCAGACAATACTTGACCAAGATCTCAAGCTTGCAAAGCAAGTTCAATTGGCGTTCCTCCCAAAGCAACCTCCAAATGTTAAAGGCTATCAATTTTACGAGTATTACTCAGCCGCGAATTGGATCGGAGGCGATTACTTTGACTTCATTCCACTCGACGATGGCAAGTGGGCAATTGTCGTCGCCGATGTCGTCGGCCACGGGGTTGCCGCCGCGATGTTTATGGCAAAACTGTCTGCTGAGACACGCTTTTCACTGGCGACCTATGACAGTATCGCTGAGGCGATGTTCCATCTGAATAACAATCTGTGCGAATTGAACGCGGAGCGGTTCGTCACTCTGGTGCTCGTAATTATCGACAGCACGTCTGGTCGCTTGTCTGTCGCAAACGCCGGACACATGCCGCCACTGATGCGAAAATCTGACGGTTCCATCATTGAAATCGGCGGTGCGGACAGCGGATTACCGCTGACCATTGTTTCCGACTTTGATTATCAGATCACGGAAACCACAATGGAGGATGGTGATACATTCCTGCTTTATACTGACGGAATATTCGAAGCACCGAATCCAGACGGGAAACAATTTTCAATTGAGCGCATCAATCAGATACTCAAGAGCTGCGATGGCGAAAGCCAAGCGATCGGCGAATGTATCGTCGAAAATGTGAAGCAGCATATTGGCACCGCCGACCAGGAAGATGACATGTGTCTGGTCGTCGTGAGTCGTGTCAAAGAGAGTTAACCATTGCCGTTTACCAACACTAGCCCTAAACTTTACTAATTACCTCCCACAAGAGAACAAATGATGTTTACAAATCGAATCTTTATTCCAATCGTCACTCCCGCTTTGCTTTTGGCGTTAATCTTCTTTGCTACTACAACGACAAAATCAACTTCCATGGCACAAGACGAAAAACACGAAGGCAAGTTACTCCGACATGTTGTCATGTTCCAGTTTAAAGAAGAAAGCAGCGAACAGGACGTTCAGAAAGTCGTTGACGCTTTCCGAGATTTGAAGAACAAGATTCCTCAAATTTCAGATTTTGAATACGGGGTGAATAATAGCCCTGAGAACATGAACGACGGCCTCACCCACTGCTTTCTGGTAACGTTCAAGTCGGAAGAAGACCGCGAAATCTATCTACCACACCCAGCGCACAAGGAATTCGTAGGAGTCCTGGGCCCGCATTTGAAAAAAGCCACAGTGATCGACTACTGGGCGGAAAAGTAATGTATCAAAATTACTTGCGATGCAATGTTTGATGAGTCCCGAGTTATTGGGAAAGGGGAGTGCGGATGATTGACTATTCAAATTTTAGTGATGACTACTATCTAAATATGGTCTTACAGACCGAGATGGAGTTGCCCCAACAACGCGATACCCTGTTGCACTATTTCGAACAAATGCAGAAGCGATTCAGTTCGAACTGTCGCTTTTTCGCACGTGAAAAAGGTGACCATGTACTAGAAGAGGATCGCGAAGGCGGTTCTTACCGATGGACGAGTGTCGAGGCAAAACGCCTCCAGTCAGGAGTCGTTAACCCTGAAAGCCTGCAAGCTGCGATCGCGCAACATGAGTTGGTACTGGAGATTGCACCTTATGCGCTCAGTCTATCATTTTTAGACTGTGAGTCGTTGAGTGTCGTGTTCGGATTCGACTATCAATACGCCGGCAACCAGAGCCAATTGATTGCGGATGTCCTGGGAGTTCCGGCAGCACTAACCGGTTTGGTGGATGCTGTCGGACCTGGCTTGGTGTCTTACGAACCGGCTGTTCAATTTGCGCTCGATAATGACATCCAAACGCAAGCTCGTTTAAGCTTTGAGACGCGGGGCAATCCGTTTAATCAGAAAGAGGTCGAAACCTCGGACGCCAGTGACGAAGTCCTCAGCGTGTACTTGACTCTCCGTCGTTTCGAAGGGATCAAGGCTGAAAGCGGGTTCGCAAGCGAGTTTCATCGCCTCGTAGATGTCGGAACAAAGCTGCTCGACGACCACATCGTTGAAGGAATCTTGCGCCCACTACAAAACGCGATTGCCGCGAGCTAGCTGTGCGGACTGCGTTAGCATGCCACCGGCAACCGGGAGTAGCATGTCCGCAGTTACCAGGAAGCATTGCATGCTGCTAAGGAGTTAAACAGCGGCGCAGCGGCAACGTAACATTAGACGTCTGATATACGCACCAGAGATCTAGCTAGCATGTTGCAGCAGCGCCAAGCACTCGTCAGTGTCTAAGGTCAGGCCAAGCATATTGGCGAGCCTTTCTTGACGAGCTTCTGCTTCAAGCCGACGGTAATCGCGTTCTTCTTTACTCCAAGTGCTCTTGATAGCTTGAACTCGATCTTGGATTTCCATTCTCGATGCGAACAATACAGATTGCATAGTAAAAACTCCTTGAAAAGTGAATGCTTATCACATATGCATCTATCGTGCCAAATGGATTATTGACCAATTTTCGCACTGCTTTACGCAGGAACTTCAGTAATAGTAGGCAGTTCGAGAAAACGCAAATTAGCCAGCTAATTTGCTTCGTTACAAGTGGCATGCACTGTTTTCAAACGATTGTAAATATTCCAAACCAAGTCTGATACTTTGCAGCCACATCGCTGTTCAATCGTCGTTCAGGGGCGCCTGAGGACTTTTTATCTGTACTATCAACCGTGTACTATCAACATTGCCGCTGCAGGTCGGTTTGACTATTCTTGTAGAGTCTTCAAGCTGCTCCGTTTTCCCAATTTGAGATATGCTGCCTCAACGACGCCACCCCATATACTCAGCCGCTTTTCCACCGGCTTCGCAAGGTCCGAGTCTGGTCGACCAGCAGCGGATCGATCGAGCTCGTGAAGTTTTTCGAGACGAGGCCCGGGCCCTCGAGCAAACCGCGCTCGGACTTGGGAACGATTTTGCGGCCGCAGTGAAGATGTTGCTCGACATGCGTGGTTCGCTCATTGTCGTGGGTATGGGCAAAGCGGGCTTGATCGGTAAAAAATTGGCCGCGACCTTCGCTTCTACGGGTACGCCGGCACATTTCGTTCATCCGGCCGAGGCGATTCACGGCGATTTGGGGCGCTTTGGACAGAATGACCTTGTTCTCGTCTTGTCCAACAGTGGCGAGACCGACGAGATCACTCGTATATTGCCCATGATTGTGCAGCAAAGTGCGGGCTTGATCGCGATGACCAGCAACAAACAGAGCTCACTTGGCAGGTCCGCGAACGTCGTACTGGAGATTTCGCACGACCATGAGGCTTGCAATTTTAACCTTGCCCCGACATCTTCAACGACAGCCATGCTCGCTTACGGAGACGCATTGGCGCTGGTTGTCAGCGAGGAACGCGGTTTCTCCGAAGCCGATTTCGCGCGTTTTCATCCCGGCGGTGCGCTTGGACTCAAACTGATGAGCGTTGACGAGGCGATGCGGTCGCTGGACCAGTGCCGTATCGCGAAAGAAAGCACGACCGTCCGCGCGATCTTTTCAGGACATTCACTTCCTGGCCGACGGACTGGAGCTGTGATGTTGGTTGATGACTGCGGTGTTCTGAAGGGTATTTTTACCGATAGTGACCTCGCTAGGATGTTGGAGCGACGCGATGACCAGCAGCTTGATAGGCCGGTTCGCGAAGTCATGACGACGAAGTTTACGGCGATCGCTTCAGGGGCAAAAATGCAAGATGCCATCGACGTCTTGAGCTCTCGTAAGATCAGCGAATTGCCCGTCGTTAACCAAAATGATCAACCGTTAGGACTGATTGATGTGACCGACATTATTCAGCTAGTTGCGGCAGCATCTAAAGCGCAACAACCAATAGCGGATACACAATCGCTCAACAGCAGTTCGCTGAAAAACGGACGGCCAGTTAATCAGGTGGTTGTAGATGCGCCACCAACGATCCGATTGTTCAAATAATTTGCTGGCGGGTGAACCGTGCATCGCCCGCCGAACTAAGATAAGCAGCAACGGTTTTGAAGGTTCTGTAGAAAGTGTAGGGGCTTTGTGGCGATACGTGAATCGGAGTTGGTGCGTCCTATTCGAATGATCTTGTCGGATGTAGATGGCGTGCTGACCAATGGCTACATAACATACGATAACGCCGGAGTCGAAACAAAGTCATTTCATGTGCGAGATGGGCACGGCATCAAGCTTTGGATGCAAGCCGGGATGAAGTTCGGCATATTAACATCACGCAATTCGAATGTGGTAAAGATTCGCGCCAATGAGCTTGGGATATCGATCCTTCGACAAGGCTTTGCAGAAAAACTGCCCGCTGCACTCGAGATTTTTCGTGCGGAGAATATCGATCCCTCGGAAGTATGTTACATCGGCGACGACCTGCCAGACTTACCTGTAATGCACTTGGTGGGACTTCCCGTCGCTGTCGCAGACGCTGTCTCCGAAGTGCGATCTGCCGCCAAGTGGACGATGCAGACGGCGGGTGGGCAAGGAGCGATCCGGGAACTCGTCGAACGGTTGCTCAAAGCAAAACGGATGTGGGACGATCTAGTTCCGACCAAGTTTCTCTAGAGCAAAACAACTAAGCGTCCTGGAATTGGCAGAAGAATGAAGACAGGAGAATGAATCGCGCCTACATTCTCTTGCCTTATATCGAGCTACGAAGTAGCGGTATTCAATAGCCTGGGGTGGAGCTGAGGAACGAAGCGGCCTCACACCACGTCTTGGAATTGGCAGAAGAATGAAGGCAGAAGAATAAATCGCTGCCTTCATTCGCTTGCCTTCATTCTCTTGCCATATGTCAAGCTACGAAGTAGCGGCATTCAACAGCCTGGGGTGGAGCTGAGGAACGAAGCGGAACCCCAGGTTACCAGTCGCCGCAACTCATGAGCTGCGAAGCTGCGCCATTAAGTTGAAGCAAACAAGGATGCAATTGTTCGTTAGTACTTCTCGTCGCTTCGGGAAAAGCAAATAGAGGCCGTTGACGATACCCGCGTGAGCGTGGCGAACTATGTCAAACATTACAACGCGGCCAGGCGTCACAGTGCGTTTGGCTACGTGACGCCACTCTCCAAGTTGTTAGGCAAACAACAAGATGTCTTCAAACGCGAGATTGGAAGCTTGAAGCGGCTCGCGAGAAACGTCGTGCGCGCTGACAGCAGCTCGCTACTCGATTGCGATTCTATTCGACGCTAGGTAAAATTAAACTGTTTGGTCGATGGATAGAACTCTGGTGAGGACCAACTCGAGCGCCGTGCCAAGTGAAACGTCGAAGAGTGGCATTGTCCAAGCGGTGCCGTCCTCTTCGATGTTTCCGAAATGCGAAAAACCAGCGTGCTGGCTAGAGAATTGACGTCGCACCCGCGCGCACTTCACCTTCAGCAACCGCCAACTCTTTTGTCAAATTGAGTTGTGAATTTTGCAAACTCGGAATAGAAACGGTTAGACCACAGTCCAGATCACGCTGAACCGCTAACCCCCTTTACCCTTTAAAATGCTTCTGTGTTGAATTTCAAATTACGAAAGGAGAACTACAGATGCTCGCGCGAATAGTGATTGCTTGGTTGGCGATATGCAGTCTAAGTTGCCCCGTAATTGGGCAGGATCAATATGATGTCAACGTCCGTTTTACGGCCTTTCATAGTCGATATGGTGCTCATTTGGGATTATTTGCCGGGGAGAACTTTGACAGATACTGTCGGGAACTCATGGCAAGTTATAAACAGTTCGAACGGGACGGTGGTTTAAACAAGGCTTTCGCACCAGAAAGTCTACCTTTTTACTGGGTTCACGTCGTTCTGCATAAGAGCTTACCGTTGCAACTTATCGAACAAACAGAGTTGTTTTTAAGTGACAACGAGCAAGCGACTGACGAGGAGAGAATTGCGAGCTACATTCTTTTAGATAAACTCGATCGAAAGAAGTCCTTCTTTGCATTGTGGAGCAAGGAAAGCTCACAATTGCAGTTTCACCTGCTTAAACGTTTTTTCGAAAAGAGCAATCGTTACGCAGAATTTGCAGCGCAAATTGTTGATAGAGTAGATCTTAGTGCTGAGGTCGGGGAGCAAATCTCTTCTGACGCCGGCTATGTTGTTGACTTCCAATCTGCTGTCGACGTTTTTTTCTTCCAACTCATTCGAGCGGAACCCGACAGAAACGAAGAACTAGGTGGATTGATTTCCACAGACTACCTGCGGACAGTCTTAAGAGCATCGCGTGGAATGATCACGAGTGACGAGCTACGTTCCATCCATATGGATTTTCTCGCAGGTAAACGTGACGAGCATCTGAGATGCGGCTTCCGATTCGAATTTGCCTTGACGGAAGAGTTTGCTCTCGACCTTTTGCGTATTCGAATTGATGAATGTGGGGCAGACCGTCATCATGGACTACGCACTTTATGGAATCGTTATCCAGCGATTGTAAACCCGGTTTTAGCCAGTTATGCAGCCAGTAATGAACAAAAGGATTGGGAAGTTGTATTGAAGTTTTTCGGAGGCCCCAGGTTTCGAAATCTGGATAATCATCCATTGGTAGTGGACGCGCTGAAGCAGCATTTCAGATCGGCAATCCCAAAGCACCTTACGGGTTACTCGGATTGGACACTCACCTGCGCCGCATTTTCTGAGAATCAAACCGGCGTCGAAGTGTCAGGACTGGTAAAGGATGATTTACCAATGGAAATAATTGACGAGTTGAACAGGATTTCCGAGATCATTAATAAGACATGTCCGAAAACGTTCTTCGCTGCCTCTCTTGAAGAAGCTATCTTATCGCTCTCAAAGTAAGAGATGGCCATTCGATTCTTGCCATCCATGTCCTGATTGTTCCCCTTCATTCTTTTGCCATAATTCTTCGCTGCATTTCGAGCTACGAAGTAGCGGCATTCACTAGCCTGGGGTGGAGCTGAGGAACGAAGCGGAACCCCAGGTTACCAGTCGCCGCAAGTCATGAGCTGCGAAGCTGCGCCATTCATTGAAGTAAATTAGAGCGAATTCAGTCAAGTTCGTTCTGATTCGCGTTTAACGCACCGCGTAGCTGGGTTTGAGCAATTCGATTCTCGCTCGCATTTCCGAAAAGGAATGGCGCTGATTCGCAGCTCAACCGGATGACCGGGCATCAATACCTTGGGTTGGCACCCAAGGCTTAAACTGCCGCTGCGTTCGCAGCTCAATACCAACCAATCGTCTAGAGTGCTAAGACTTTACTCGGACGCTTTGATTTAAGGTAAGTCAAATCAAATACGTAGAACCGCGCCACCTATGCCTTGATCCTAGAGCGCCACCCATGTCCTGATTGTTCCCTTCATTCTTTTGCTGCTTCTCGAACTACGAAGTAGCGGCGAAAGAAGGCAAGAGAATGAAAGTAGCGAAATATTCCTCGGCCCTCATTCTCGTGCCGATTCGAGGAAATGTTGAGGTTGGCCTTTTCGAAAAATTGGGAGCGTCTGTTTAGAATGGCTTCAGGCGACCGAACCACTTTGTAAACCATCCGCGCTCGTAGCCGTCACGCACTTGCCCACGTTCATTCTTTTCGATCACTGGGTTAAAGATATCGCTGCTTAACACGACGTTGTCCGGTCCAATCGACTCAGGGCGACAAACGCCGTTGAAGGAAAGCTCGAACACGTTGTCGTTGTTGCGAATAACCTTCGTGGCTGTAAGTACTAACAAACCATTGGGCCGAATGTCAGCGATCTCGGCGGCGATGTTAAAGGACAACGATTCACGCGTTCGGAGCGTTGAATCTGCACGATAAACCTCGTTATCTTGTCCACCAATCTTTTTATCGCCATCGGACTGGACAGCAGGCTTGATCGTGTCGAAGCCATCAAAGCGAAGCCAATCGACAAAACGGACATCGAGCAACGCGTTTTTTCGCGACTGCGCCGAACCGATCAGCGATGTCTGCGAAGTCTCTTCTACTTTGATGTTGATGATGTCATGGATTTGTAGCGTCCGTTGGGGCGGTGGTGGTGTATAAATCCAAGACGCGGCCGTTATATTGCCGGGTTGAGCGGCCATCATCGGTCCAGCAGGTTGCCCGTTTGGGATAACTGCGAGAGCCTGCATCCCAGGAGCAGGTGGCGTGCTTGTGGAAAAATTGCTCGCATTCCCCTGCGGAAGACTGAGGTTTCTATCTGATTGGTCCGTCGCAGGACCGCTCTGCATTGCCAATGGCATCAAATTTTGACGCTGCATAAATGGATCGTTGCGGCTCAGATCTTGGACGGCAAGTGGATCGGCGTAAAGACTGCTGCGTTGGGCGGTCGCCGTCGACGCGATTGCCATGCTGATCAAGCAACCGATTAATACATGAAGGCATCGCATTGTTTTACTCTTAATCAAATATTGGTAAGGCTGAACATCGACTCAGCTATCGTCCGCCAACGGTGACAACAGTTACGACACCTGGCTGAACAACGCGTGCGGCGACCTTGGATCGATGCGGCATGACTTCGACCATAATGACGTCGTCCAAACCGCCTCCTTGAAGCGCCCGCCCAGTTGAGGTAACTTTCATCGCCGCCGACATTACCTGAATCTCAACCGGATCGTTGACGCTGATCAATCGTGGATTACCCACTTGAGATCGTTCTATCGGCTGGCCAGTTGCAATCGTTCGGTTTAACTGCTTTCCGACCAGGCTCTTAAGATCGCTAAAGCAGTCGTCTTCTCGCACACGCGAGATCTTGCCTAAACTAACGAGCTTCAAATCAGCTTCGGTGATAATCTGATCGCGGCCAAGGCTCCGGTTGGTTGCGTAGACCATCGCTGGTAGTTCAACTTGCGCACGAGCCTCTATAATTACTTCGCCATCGCGTTGTTTTGTTTTGATTTGAAACTTTTGCGGTCCGACCCATGGTGCTTCGCCGCCAGCGACTCCCACGATTGCGCGACGGTTGGACAGGAACTTAGCCCCCTCGGCAGGGATGTCCACTTCCAGTTCGTAGTCTACTTCCGAAGAGGTCGCGATCCTCAAGTATTCCACGATTGCATCTGCTGCATTCCGCTCGGCAATCGACGAACTCTTCCGGACAACCGCCGTTGGGATAAAGTTCTCGTCGACTGATGCGAGTTGAATATCCTGTAGCTTGGCTTGATCGGACGCGACGATTGTTGAACGGGTTACAACGCAATTGTCCGCGCCGCTCCACTTGATGAGTCCGATGTCTACACCTCGCAGACGCAATAAAGACTCGATATCGGACGGAGCCCAAACTTGTTTTACCCCTTCAATTGGCGAGGGCGCTAGTACGGTCTCTACCACGGGTTGGAAATTATTCGCAACAAGATCTGTATCAACGAGATCTGAAAGTTTTACGAGATTCGCAGCAACTGCAATGTTAGTTTTAAGCTTCAGCTCCAGTTTGTTGCTTTCCGCATGAGGCAGTGACGTTGAAAAAGAAGCGGCTCGCACATTCGCTTGTGCTGCCTCAGGTTCACTCGCCTGCGCAAGCACTGCTCCAAACGCTAGGATGGCCGTGAGCAGGACGGCCGAACACACATACGTAGCAAAACGGTCGCGTTGCCGTCGTGCACGCAAGATCAGCGATATACTAATTACGTTCGGCTTAACTTCATCCGAATGCAATCGAGTAGCTATTTGCGAAGGCGAGTCGTGGTAATGTCGCATTAGCCTCTTCTCAAATTGGCAATCTGTTGCATGACTTGATCGCCAGCTTGGATCGCTTGTGAGTTTAATTCGAATCCGCGCTGTGTTGTAATGAGATCGATTAGTTCTTTGACGGGCTCAACGTTAGACGCCTCAAGTGCACCTTGCCGCAATACACCCAGGCCGTTTGTTCCAGGCTGGCTGGGCGTTGCTGGGCCAGACGCATCGGTGGCGCTAAACATATTTTCGCCCATCTTCAGCAGACCATCAGGGTTTACGAAGGTGGCCATCTGCAATTCACCTTGCTGAGCCAATTCGACTTGGCCTGGTAAACGCACGGCGACCTGACCGTTCGAATTGATAACGACTTCAGTCGCTTCCGGTGGAATTTGAATAGGCGGCTCTAATAGACGGCCGGTTTGTGCAGAACCAATTACTAACTGGCCGTTGGCGTTGATATCTAGATTGCCAGCTCGTGTGTAAACCGTGGTTTGAGTGACTGGATCCGTGACTTGAAGAAAGCCGCGTCCTTCGATAGCGACGTCCAAACTGCGGCCCGTTTCCTGAAGTGTTCCTTGTCTAAAATCAGACTGCACACTTTGGACGCGGGTTCCCAACCCAACGTAAACGCCAGTTGGAGTCGGATTTTGTTGGGAATCCAATACACCGGGAAACACATGATTACGGTAAAGTAAGTCTTCGAAATTTGCGCGATCGCGCTTAAACGCAGTTGTATTGATGTTGGCGAGGTTATTGGAAATAACGTCCAGCTTGGTCTGCATCGCATCCATGCCAGTCGCCGCTGTGTACAACGTCTGTACGCTCATCGTTTCATCCTTCGAAGCAATCGTTGCTGGTATTCGTCGCCAATCGCTGCTGCGCTCAGTTTTGACTGCGCTGCGTCAAATCGATTTCAACTTCTCGTTCAGTGTTAGATAAATCGCTCGACTGTCGCCAGTGGAGTTTGATTGTTTTTGGTTTTGGGATCGCGAACCGGTGAAGATACAGGGACTGCGCAAGACAGTGAAGTTTTCACTTCGAAGATTCTTCTGAAGTGTTCGAACTTACTCTTTCAATAGGCGTCCAACTAAGCCGCCCATCGCTTGATCTTGCGTTTGGATCATTCGCAAGTTGGCTTCATATAAGCGCGACGCCTCGATCAATTCCATCATAGCGCCGGTCGGCTGCACGGCTGATTGTTCGATGAAACCATTGACAAGCTGACGTTCATTCGGCGGGACGTTTTCTACAGGCGCAAGTGATTGATAAAAGTTATCTCCGACTCTTGCTAAATCTCCGGGCTCTTTCGGCTTAGCCAAACGTAGGACTTGAGTCGTACCGTTTTGGGTAATTCGTCCGTCCGCGTGAACTCGGAAATCCCGAGTTGGATCCACTTTGATAGGGCTCCCGCTCGTAGAGACGACTGGGTCGCCATTCGTTGTTGTTAGAATTCCTTGCGAGTTGAACAGGAAATTCCCGGCTCGCGTCAGTAATTCTTTATCGCCGCGTTGAACGACAAAAAAAGATTCGTTGTCATTGATGGCAAAATCGGTTTGGCCTTTCGTTTGTTGCATTGGCCCTTGCGCAAACGCAGTCTGCGTTTCGGAGATGGTTACGCCGCCGCTCAAGTCATTAAAGGTTCCGCTCCCCATGCTCGCTTCACCTCGATCAACGGCAGCCGATGGTCTCGCCTGCAGCATCGCAAGTTGCGGTTTAAACCCGGGGGTAGCGACGTTGGCCAGATTGTGGCTCAATACCTCCAAGCGATGATTCTGTACATTAGCGCCCGAGGCCGACAAATAGATTCCGTACGGCATATTCAATCACTCGCACTGCGTCGAACCATTCGCCCCAACTGAATTCGACTGTTTTGACTTAATAACTGCCGCACATTAACTATTTTCAGCTCCTGTTCGCAAGGGTAATGCGAGTTGCATCGATACTGGTCATCCTTCCGTTCGTCGAGTTGTGTTTTTTTAGAGTTCGACTGGGATGATTTTGAGTTCTGCGGAATTTGTAAGCTATTTTTCTGAGGGCTGTTTTACCTCGCATAACGAATATGCCGCACAATCCTCAGAACCGTTCCAGTTGAAGTGAATGCAATGTCCAAGCTATCAAAGACAACTTTTGCAAAAATGTCCCGTGGTCATATTGCGAAATACTCGTCGCTGGCAACCTGCTGGTTGATCGCCATTGCCGTGGCAACTGGAGCCAACCATGCAACCGGCCCAGAACTGGACCCGCGCGACGAAAAATGGGATTTGGCAACTGATCCTCATAAAGTTCTGGGAGTTCAAGCTTGTGAGAAATGCCATTCCAACGAAATAAACATATGGAAACAAACACCCCACAACGGTACGTACTTGACGCTGCACCGAAAAGCGGAGGCTCAAGAAATCGCGAAACGTATGGGTATCACTTCTTTCAAGAGCGATTCAAATTGCATCCAGTGCCATTACACGATGCAGGAATCTGAAGGAAAGTTGCAGGCAATTGCTGGCATTTCTTGTGAGTCATGCCACGGAGCAGCTCAAGATTGGATTGCCGTACACAATGACTACGGAGGCCCTAACGCTACGCGACAAAGTGAAACTCAAGCGCATCGCCGTGAACGATTGCTCACAAGCATCGACAAAGGCATGCGTAATCCAGTCAACGTTTATATGGTTGCGCAATCGTGCTACCGTTGCCACACAGTGCCCGATGAAAAGCTAGTGAACGTCGGCGGCCACTCCGCTGGGAGCCTCGATTTTGAGTTGGTTAGCTGGTCGCAGGGCAGCGTTCGTCATCGTTTTTTGGAGACTGCGGGCGAATCGAACGGCGAAGCTTCACCGGATCGTATTCGCTTACTCTTCGTCGCTGGAATGATCGCAGATCTAGAGCTATCGATGCGAAGCACTGCAATCGCAACCGAGAAAGCTACGTATGGAATCACGTCTGCCCAACGCGCCTCGCGTGCAGCGAAACGACTTGCATCTGTCCAAGAGAAAGTTGATAACGCAACCGTTGCGAAAGTTCTGGAAGTCTTTCAAGGCGTCAAGCTCAAACTGAATAACAAAGAGCAGCTTTTGAGTGCCGCAGACGAGATCAACAAGCTGGGACTACGATTTGCAGCCACAACGAAGGGCAGTGAGCTGAGTGCGATTGACGAGTTTATACCGCCAAAATCAGCTTGGAAATAAGCCGAGCGCAGGGATATCGCTATTGTTTCCAGCAATCGCGAGTTAGGGCAATCTCGTAGGCGGAGGTGCTCCGTTGCTTCCTGCGGGTATAGCGGACACCTCACCGCTGGCCTCGGAGGCGATCATTTGTTTTTCCGGCTTGTCAGAGTTGAATACAAAGCCTGAACGATGATCCAGCCCGTTTACCGGCGCACTGTTGGTCAACTCAGGACGCGGAGATGAAGAGCCACCAAAGCTGTGCAACAGGCGGCGTCCGGCGAATCGCGGTGCTGCATAGATCGTTCCGCTTTGGTAGGGTCCAATCCCCAGGAACCATGAGTCGCG
Source organism: Njordella aestuarii (assembly GCF_056494165.1). Classification (NCBI taxonomy): domain Bacteria; kingdom Pseudomonadati; phylum Planctomycetota; class Planctomycetia; order Pirellulales; family Pirellulaceae; genus Njordella; species Njordella aestuarii. The sequence goes on along the minus strand of NZ_CM151397.1, from coordinate 1,630,397 downwards.
AGCGTTCGAACCCGCTTGAGCAATGCCCGATTGCCAAAACGGCTCCAGCGTTTCACGATCGTATGCGAACAAGGCAACCTTGGCGGCCGCAGTTTTGAGCTCTCGTTTCGCAACGGCTAGTTCTGGTATGGTTGGAATCACAGGTGCACCGGCTATTAAACCCGTGGCGGAACCTATGTTTGTCGCTGGCAAGCCATAGATAACGCTGTGCTGATCGCTACCCAACGCACCCATTCGCATTTCAACGATCAGGTCACCGTCTTCTCTTTTGTCTACCAACATGCACCCGGCAGCAACAAGTTGTTGTCGAACAGCGCTGATGACATAATCGGCATTGACCAAGGTACTGTTGGTTGCGCCGGCCGATTTCGACTTGCCGATTTCGTCGGAGTACTTTGTGTCCAGGAATACGCGTTTCCCCGAAAGGGGGCGGAAGTCGATTTGAGTGATGGTCGAATCAACGGCATCGGAAAGTAGAAGCTGTTCCGTCGCTGTATAAATTTTCGACGTCCCACAACCGGCACTAACGCACGTCAGGAGAGCGATGATCAAACATATAAGGGGCTGAATCAATTGCATGCAAAGTGGTCGACACTGGAAAGCAGTGAGGGAATTTTTGGTGGGAAGGTAATTTTTGGTGAGAAATTCCATGTTTGCGTCGGTTAAGGCAAACTTTAACGATTATGCGAGCCGATAGCTTAGAAAGTCTTGTCGCTGCGATGTAAGAGCGATCCAAGATGAAACTTTTTGCCTTTTGCCAAAAATCAAGTCGATCAACCTAGCCTTTCAGTTGCCTAAGTTCTACGATTCGCGAGCTTTGTTCGTTAAACGGTAGATCCAAGACGCCTGCGGGATGCGGGCCGGCGGTGGTTTATCACGGAGGAATTTGTTGTGCAAACCATCAAAACTGCGGTTGTTGTAGTCCTACTCATGGTAATTCTTTATGGCGCGTTTGTTGCCATGAACGGTCAGCAAGCGGACCTACCGCCCGACCTTGAGAACATGATTGCCATGGGCCCCGATTTCGCTTTAGACCCACCTTCGTCTGCTCCGTTCACGGGTGCAAGCTCAGCACCGAACCTAAGCAGTGGCGTGGCTTCTGCTCCAGCTCAACTTTCTGCGATTCCAGCATCGACATCCAGCGACTCACCGTTTGCAATGTGGCCCGGTGCCGCGAGCACTCCGACCGACTCAACTGCCAACGCTCAGACAGCGTCGATCACCGACACTGCTGCTGCCACACCAGTACCGCCTGCTTCGTTATTGCTACCGCCCAGCACCATCGATGCTTCAAACCCAACCGAAGCTTCTGCAACAGAGAATTTGGAAGTCGCACCGCCAAGTCTTGCTAAGGTCGACACACCAGCTAAACAAGAGACTGCTCCAACCGGGAGTGACGATCCTTGGCTGAAAACACTGCAGAATTCGGTCGGGTCCGTGCCGAAAGCAAGCTCCGATACATTCGATTCCACCGTAGTACAAAACACGAAACTGCCTCCGCCGCCAGCCGCTGGAAGTGAATTCGCGATGAATGATGCTGCCAAGCTGACTTCCACCGAAGCTGCTGGCGAGTTCACGCTGACCAGCCAATCGTTTGAGAACGCAAAGAAACTGGCCTTGGAACAAGCAGAAGCAGGCAAGCTGAAAGAAGGGCTACAAACGCTTAGTGTCTTCTACAACTCACCTGAACTGACCAGCGAACAACGCGCCGATCTGTTAGACATGTTGGACGCGCTAAGCTACGAAGTGATTTACTCGCGACGTCATGAACTAGACCTGCCTTACATTGTTGCTCCCAACGAAAAGCTTCAAGACATTGCTCAAATACACGAGATACCTTTGGAGTTGTTGGCTCGCATTAACGGTATTCAAGACGTAAACAGCGTCATGCCTGGAACCAAACTTAAGGTGGTCAAAGGGCCGTTCCGTGGTGAAATCGACATCGAAGACAAAGAAATGACTTTGTTCCTGGGCGAACTTTATGCTGGACGATTCCCGATCAGCACTGGTCGTGATCCTGAACCACGCGAAGGTGTCTTCCAAGTTGTCGACAAACAAAAGGACCGCAACTACTACGGACCTGGTGGAATTCAGATCGATGGTAAGGATCCACGGAATCCGTACGGTGGATTGTGGCTGGACCTGGGTCAGCAACTGAGCATTCATGGCTCGCCAGCAAATCCAGCAGGCGATACCAACACTCTTGGTTGTGTAAGCCTGTCGCCGCTCGATGCCAGCGATGTATTTATTATGCTGAGCCGTGGTTCGCAAGTGACGATCAAACGCTAGAATTGGAGCATCATGCCCAATCCTAAATTTGACCAGCACCGTTTAATCGAACTTGTCCGCGAACACGCCCTTCAGTTCGGCGATTTCACACTTGCCAGCGGCAAAAAAGCGAGCTTCTACCTCGACTGCCGCTGTGTAACGCTGCACCCGCAGGGTGCAAATCAAATCGCCGCCGGAATGCTCGATTTTCTGCAAACGGGCGGCTTTGGTCCGTTCCCAAATGCAATTGGCGGTATGTCAATCGGCGCAGATCCAATTACCGCCGCCTGTTCAATGCTCGCGGGACAATCCGATATTGACCTGCGTGGTTTCATGGTCCGCAAGGAAATGAAACAGCATGGCATGGGCAAACAAGTCGAAGGGCCTATTACTTCCGGAATGACGTGTGTCGTCGTCGAAGATGTTGTTACTACAGGGGCAAGCGCTCTTCAAGCAATCGATGCAGTCGAACGTATCGGTATGCAAGTCATTGGAGTTCTCGCGGTGCTTGACCGATTGGATGGTGGACGCCAAGCCATCGAAGCACGCGGCTACAAACTCCATTCCTTGCTGACGTTAAGCGATTTGGGAATCTCGACCTAGTCTTGTTACCGATTATCGTCGTTCGCTCCCCGGAACGAATAGCCATCGATTGTATCGTTTGCGGCGCATTAGACGACAGCACCTGCCTCCCGGGAAGTTCCGTTGCGGACATGATCGCTATTAAAGTAGAGTCTTTGAAACTCTTGCAATAAGCGTCCTGAGCAGAGCGATTCGGAATCATGGAAACTAGCCTTCACCGCCAAATCAAAGAACTCGTCGCGCGGGATCCAGAATCGACTGAGGTAACCCTTGGAAGCTATCGGATCGACGCGATTGACAGCCAAGATAGATTGGTCGAAGTCCAATACGCAGGGTTAGGAGCAATCCGCAAAAAGGTGATCGCACTCCGCGACGACCACATGCTAAGGATTGTTAAACCAATCGTGGTTGGCAAGAGAATCATCAACCTTGATGCGCGCGATCAATCTGTGGTTAGCGTTCGCAAGAGTCCGAAAAAATTCCATCCGCTTCAGATCTTTTGTGAACTGCTTCACTTCACGCAATGCTTCCCTCATCCAAATTTGACGCTTGAATACTGGGAAGTTCACACGTCCGAGTACCGCATTCCAAAATCAAAATATCGATTTAAACGAAAACGCTATACGCTCGTCGACCAAACACTCGATTTGGTAGTTTCGAAACGCGAGCTGCATTCTGCGTTTGATCTGGCTACGATCTTGAATGTCCCAATCGATGCAACTCCATTTTCCACGGTCATGCTCAGCGAACGCCTTAGCGTTGACCGGTGGCTAGCTCAGCAAATCGCTTATGTGCTCCACCACTGTAACGCCGCTAACCGCGTCGGGAAGCAAGGAAATTCATACCTATATCAGTGGTCAGAGAGCGTCTTGAAGAGTACTCGACCGGTTCGAAGGCGGAAGAAGGCAAGTTAAGGCTTTGCATACTCTTTGGAACAGATGTTGCATCACGACTTTTGAAAGCGGCAAATGCATTGTGGCAATCGGTTTATGGTGGACTGCCACAATATCGCTCTACGTGCGCGATCACCTTCCATCGGATCGACAATTTGCCGAATAGTTGGAATTGTGGCAAGCAACATTTTCTCCGCGCCGGTTGCTGAGCCTTCAGATATCTGTTAATTGCCAATGCCTCAGCGAGTTTCATCTTATTTGGCATGTTTCACGCTAAGGGCTCTCTTGTCTCTATTTGATACCTCCGATCCATGTGCGAAGACGTTCGATGCAATACAAAAGCGACTGTTTTTACATTTTGCTTCCGGTGAACATCCTGCCACCAGCCTACCGCTCCAGCTTCTCCTCGTAATACCATTTGTCGATCTATCTTGGCTCTAAAAAATCTACGTAGCGTGGTGTAGGGCGTCGACGGTGCAACAATACCCCCTCGAAAGCGAAGCTGTGCTCGATAGTGCGATTCTCGTTTGGCTTCTCAGTTCCAGCAGGATTCCTGCTGCGATCGTTGGACTCAATAGAGATGTTTTATATGCGTCGGGTACGTGTCTCGAACTCCTAGGTGCTAAATCGGCGGGAGAAATCGCCGCCGCAAATGTTCACGACTATGAAACCAATGGGGTCCGGTCTATGCGATTCGCGGGAGTTGCAAACTTCCGACAGGAATCCGTTGGTATCTCGTGGAAGGGACTTCCAGCAAAACTGATCGTCTTCGTTTCGTCGACGACTGAAGCGAATGAGGAGAGCGACAATGAAGAGGGAATTTCAAAAGTGAAAATGCGATCACCAAACGATACGAAGTTCGATTCGCCGAACCATCGAGATTTCCTGGCGGTCCTCTCACATGAGCTGCGCAACCCCGTTGCCGCTTTAGCTGGTGGATTTGATCTCATGAAGGCCGAGGACTTTAGCCCTGCGACCTGCGAGAATCTTTCACCGCTCATCTCGGATCAGTTGGACCACATTCGACGTCTGCTAGACGATTTATTGGACGTTGCTCGGGTGCAACATGGTAAGTTGACCATCAGTGTTGCGCCGATTGATATCCGCAAGGTTGTGGAGAACTGCGTAGCGGCTAATAAGTATGCCTTTATTCAACGATCCCAACGTGTGGAACTGGTGATGCCCGACGATCCAGTCATGGTCTCGGCGGACATCACTAGACTTGATCAAGTCGTCGCAAACCTATTGGACAACGCGTCTCGATTCTCGCCCCGCGACACATCCGTCTGGATAAAGGTTTCCTTTGATAGCCAGCAAGCAACCATTTCCGTTCGGGATGAGGGCATTGGTATCGACGAAGAGTTTCATAACAAGATCTTTCACCCTTTCGCGCAAGCGAGCCGGTGCACCTCATCCCCACTTTCTGGTTTAGGTGTCGGATTGTCGATTTCTCGAGAACTGATGCGTCTGCATGGCGGCGACATAATTTTTCATAGCGATGGCTGCGACAAAGGGAGTGAATTCTTTGTCATGCTGCCCGTCTCCAAAGATATTGCCCCGCCAGCTGCTACCTTGCCGCGCACCAACGTCATGCAGAAAATTCTTGTAGTCGAAGATTCGATCGCTATACAAACCGTCCTGAAGAGATTGCTCGTTCGCTTGGGACACAACGTCACTACTGTTTCCAGCGGAGAGGACGCCGTAGAAATGCTTGGCAATGAACAGTTCGACGCAGCTCTCGTCGACATCCAATTGCCAGGGATCAGTGGGTATGACGTCGCAAACTGGGTAAGAAATAGTTGGAAAATTGAAAAGCGGACGGCTGCCAAGGAAGTTTCAACGACGCCTTACGAATCAACCGCGCCGATTCGCCTTGCGCAGCCAGTCAACATTGATTGGCAACGACCGGCATTAATAGCGGTTACTGGTTTTGCTCAGCCAGAAGACAAAGCTCAGGCGATTAAAGCTGGCTTCGACGCCCACCTCGCCAAACCAGTAAATCTTGGCGTCCTGGCCGAAACTTTGCAGCAGTATTCGCAAAAAGAATAGCTCTTAGCCGTAGCAGAATCGCTCAAATGCGCGGCGATAGACTTCGACCGCCTGTCCTAACTGACCAACAGAAACCCACTCGTCATTGCAATGCGCCTGAGCAATATCCCCGGGGCCGCAGACGACAATCTCTCGCAAGTCTTGCAGCACTCCACCGTCAGTTGCATAACATGCCGTCAGCGGTTTCTGCGTCCCAGTAATGTCCAGCATCCCACGAACAAAAGCAGATTCAGGATTTCCTGTCAAAGGCATCGTTCCAGCGGACTTTCGAAGTATCAACCCATTTTGTTCAACCAGGGAGGAAACTTGCTGGACAATTTGCTCATGATCTACGTCCGGCATTGGGCGAATAAAAATCCGCAGTTCAGCCAAACCCGTTGTTACATTTGCGGCGAATGGTTCGTTACGAATAACCCAGTTCCACGAGAGCGTCGGGGGGTCAAACAGACTGTTATGGTACCGCACGTTTGACTCACAGTTATCACGAATGTCCGACAACTCTGGTAAGATACGAAACAGTTTGTCATTGGCATTAACGCCATTCCGAGAACTCGAATGCGCACTTTTGCCTTCCGAACGGATCGTAAGTAGTTGCGTGCCTTTGTGTGAATAAATTACGTTCAGGCAAGTTGGCTCACCTACAATTCCAACGCAACCGGTATGGGTCATAGAGCGAAACATCTGCGAATCGCGGCGAATAATCTGCGCACCTTCCATGCCAGCCTCTTCATCAGCCGTCACGACAAAGTAAAGAGGAGCTTGCTGACGTGATTCATCAACCAGTTGCATAGCAGTCAGTGCGGCTGCTAGCGAGCCCTTCATGTCGCATGTTCCACGTCCATACAAACGATCACCGGTTCGTTTCGGACGGAACGCTTCGTCAACCTCAGGCACCCAATCGTCGGCAGGCACAACATCCGTATGCGCAAGATATGCAATCCCGCCTTGGCCAACGCCACGCTTGGCAATCAAATTCGATTTCGTTACGCCGGCCGGGTCGAGATAGTCGATACGTTCAATCTCGAAGCGATGCTGCGAGAGAATGTCAGCTACGTAATCAGAGACTTCGACATTGCTGCGGGACGATACAGATGGGAAACGAACTAAGTCTTCGGTGAGGCGGACTACCCGAGCTTCATTCATGCTTAGTCTGTAGCTCCCAGTAGCTTGCCGTTTGCCTGCTTTTCGATTGCATCAATTATTTTCTGCATCACAGCATCGGCATTTTCTGTCGTCAATGTCTGCGTTTCACTTTGTAGCACGACCGACACCAGCACTCGTTTCTTATCCGCCCCATCTCGTTTAGCATCGCGATACGTTTCTTTGTATTGCAACGACTGGAGCAGGGGCTCGTTGATCTGATCGACGATGTCCACCAGTTGCTTCCACTGAACCGACTCGGACAACACGAAGTTCAAGTCGCGTTCGATTGCTGGATGTTGATTGATCGGCTTGAGCTGCGGCAAAACTTGCAACGCTTGCTGCAACACATCCAAGTCCAATTCGCCCGCGATGACAGCTCCTTGCAGTTTCAGCTTGTTACGGACCGCATTTGATACACTTCCGAACCAACCTAACAGTTGCCCGTTCAGATGAAGCTGCATTCCGGAGCCAGCGTCGACACCGTCGTTGTTCCATTCGGCCCACTGGAGTTTTGCTTCGGGTGAGCAACGACTGATCATTTCTTCAATCATGCCTTTGGCTGCACGGTATTCTCGGCCACTCACGAATCCGACGACGGGTCGCTCGAAGACTTTGTCTTGCGCTTCATCAGTCAAATAAATTGTCGCAATCTCGAAAAGACTAGCTTCCAGATTGTGGAGACTTTGATTGGCGAGACGCGTTTGCAACAACGAGGATACCAAACTCTGCCGCAAGATCGACGCACCTTCTAGCATCGGCGTAATCGTACGAAGAGCCGCTCCAGATTGCCAAGGAGACATCAGTAGCGAGACATTCTCTCGTACGCACGAAGGTGTAAGGATTTCGTTGTAGCCGCAGCCGACCAGAATCGTACGAAGTCGGTCAAGCATCACATCTTTGTCGCGTTTCGCAGATGGAAAGGTCGGCACAATCGCTTGTTCGCTGATTTTATCGTAGCCCCAGATACGAGCGACTTCTTCGATCAAATCAATCTCGCGTGGCAGGTCGCCACGGTGGCTAGGAATTGCAAACTCAGCACTCGCATTTCCTTCAGCCTGCGTCTTCGAACTAGGTTGCTCAACGCACCCCAAGGCCGTCAAAATCTTCTTGCTTGCTTCCCAAGGCACATCTATCCCGAGCACTCTTTGCACCTGAGATTGTCGCAGCTTAACAAGCGGGGGATCATATACAGCCGCACTCGTCTGCAACGGAGTGGCTTCTAATTTACCGCCCGCAAGTTCGAGAATCATCGCACAACAGCGTCGGCTTGCCCAATCCACAATCAGTGGATCAACGCGACGTTCGAACCGAAACGAAGACGGCGAGTGCAGCTTCAATCGCCGCGCCGTCTTGCGAACTGCCAAAGGGGTAAAGGAAGCGGCTTCGATAATAACGTCGGCCGTCGATTCCGTAATTTCTGAATTGGCACCACCCATGATTCCGGCAATTGCGATCGGCCCGATAGCGTCTGCAATGGTGACCGTTTGCTCATTCAATTCGTATTCGCGATGATCGATAGCGAGGAATTTTTCCTGCTTGCGTCCAGGCCGCACGACAATTTTTCCGCCGTTGACTTTAGACGCATCGAACGCGTGCAGCGGCTGACCGCATTCCATCATGACATAGTTTGTGACGTCGACAATATTGTTTACCGTAGCAATATTGACGGCTTTCAGTCGATTTACCAACCAAGCTGGCGACGGCCCGACCTTCACCCCGCGGATCACTCTCGCAGTATATCGATCGCAGCCCTCCGGCATCACGTTTTCAACTGCCAGCGTCGGTGATTTTGCAGCGAAGGGGCCCTCTCCTGACAGTTTGACGTCGGGAATGCACAGAGTCTTGCCCAAGAGTACGGCAGCTTCTCGCGCAACACCGATGTGCCCCAGGGCATCGCCGCGATTACTGGTCACTTCAAGGTCAAGTACTTTATCGTCGCCCGCGATCGTCGTTGACTCGTGGTTCAAGCCTGACATGGCGAACCGTTCAGCTAGCTTGTCGACGTCGATATCAATCTGGACATAATCGTTGAGCCAATCGAGTGACACGAGCATACACTTACCACCAAACTACAGGGCATTAAAACTGGTTGAGGAATCGGACATCGCCGCGGAACAAATCGCGAATGTCGGTAATCTGATAGCGACGCATGCACAACCGCTCGACGCCCAAACCGAATGCAAAACCAGACCATTCCTCGGGGTCATACCCAACTTGCTCTAACACATTCGGATCGACGATACCTGCCCCGCCAAATTCGACCCAGTTGTCACGCCATTGGTAATCGACCTCGACACTCGGTTCCGTAAACGGGAAAAAGGAAGGTCGGAAGCGAACCGTTACGTCATCTCCCAGATAGCTCGACGCAAACATGCGCAAAACTGTCTTCAGGTGCGACATGTTTACGTTCTTATCAATCCACAGGCCTTCCATCTGATGGAACATCGGGAAGTGAGTCGCATCGGCCGCGTCAGGCCGGTAAACTCGCCCGATTGAAATGATACGCAGCGGCGGCTTGCGCTCTTCCATAACACGAATCTGTACTGTCGAAGTCTGGCTCCGGAGCAGTTTTGCGTTGGCGGCACTAGGATCGAACTCAGATGCCTTGGCGTTAAGCTTGGCAGCAGTCTGCAAGTAGAAATTATCGAGCGGATCTCGCGCCGGATGATCTTCAGGAATATTCAGTGCGATAAAATTGTGCCAAGTGTCTTCTACTTCGGGGCCTTCGACCGCAGAAAAACCCAACCGCCCCATGATGTCTTTGAGGTGTTCGATGGTCTGTGTGATCGGATGCAGATGACCAAGAGTAGGTCGCAATCCAGGAAGTGTTGCATCGATTGTAGACTTGGACTGTTTCGCCGGACCGCCACCGACGCGCTGCGTCGCTTCTTCAAAGAGTGCCGCAATGGATTGGCGAACTTCGTTTAGTCGCTTTCCGCCAGCCGGTCGCTCTTCTTTCGAGAGAGAGCTCATGAGCTTTTCGACAGCTTTGACCTGACCGTTCTTCGCACCCAACAAACGAACGCGTTGTTCTTCCAGTTGGTTCGAGTCGGTTACGCTGGCTAGGGCGGCACTTGCATCCGCCGCTAGATCGTCCAATGCGGTCAGCAAGTTTGTAAGAGACATTCGCCTACCTTCGTCCCTTCAATTCGGTGGACGCAACCTAGGATGAGCAATACTTTTGCGAACCAAAGAAGAGGGCGACGCAAGCAGTGCTTACGTCGCCGATTGCTTTTAATAGGTCCTCCACGGCAGGACGCCATGGAGACTAACACTCGGGATACTAACTAAGCCTTGGCAGCCGATTGAGCAGCGTCCAATGCAGCCTTAGCTTGATTGACCACGGTTGTGAACGCCGCTGGATCATGAATCGCCATCTCGGACAATGTCTTGCGATCCAGTTCGATGTTCGCTTTGATCAGTCCATCAATGAACTGGCTGTAACGGAGACCGTGCATGCGTGCAGCAGCATTGATACGAATGATCCACAGACGACGGAAATCACGACGACGTCGGCGACGGTCACGATAAGCAAACCGGCCAGCACGGACCAAGTTTTCCTTTGCAGTTCGGTATAAACGCCGACGACCGCCGACGTAACCTTCCGCTCGCTGAAACATTTTACGTTTCGCTTGACGACGAGCGGCACCTTTTTGTGTACGCATAGTTCTATGACGAAAAGCAGCCCTTCTAGCTGCGTTTTGTGTGCATCAGGCCGTTGTCTCAATGTACAACTGTTTCGCCCAGCATCACTGGTAAGGAAACTAACTGGCTTTTACCAAACAATCTGGCAAAAGCATCGCTGCTAACCGACTTTGGTTAGTAGCTATAACCACGTAGAGCATCTTGGATGGCACGTTCAAATTGAACTTCCAAAACCTTGGTGCCACGCAGTTGGCGAACTTTGTTGCCCGACTTGCTGATAGCCAAATGGCTTGTACCAGCCTTGCGATGCTTCGCATGACCGTTGGCAGTTAGTCGGAAACGTTTCTTCGTTGATTTGTGCGTTTTTTGCTTGGACATACTTCTAGGAACTCCGATTCGCTTACGCAGTTTATTTGCAGGTTCATCTCGCAATTTCGGTGCGTTAGCAAGCAGCACAGCAGTTAATCTACTGACTGAACGCAAAAAAGCCTGTCGAAAGCGGAAAATTGCAAGGGGCAAAGTGTAACGAACGCTCGCCAACCGTCCAAGGGGAAATTCAAGATTTCCGCACTACCTTCGGCGCGTAAAAAAACCGCCTGCCCAGTTTCACTGCTCAAGCGGTACTTTTTTCACGTCAACCGGGAGGAACGAACCGCCCAGATCGACCTATTCGGATTCGGCGACGACTTGTGGAGCAACGGCTGCAGCCGCAACGGGATCGGCAGTTTCAGCTACCGCTTCCACAGGCTCTTTCAGCTTTTGCAGAAAGTAGGTTGCCCCGTCTTTAGTCAGCTCTTTCAACTTCTTGTCAGCTTCGACCTGTTGATCAAAGTTAAAGGTCGCCACGCGACGCAGATGCTGGTTGTAGATGGCCCAAACCAGTTTCATACGTGGTGGTTCCGCCGTCTTGCGAACGCGCGGAGCTCGAGGAGTCGTAGATTTAGCGCGCGGTGCACGCTTTGCCTTTGGTTTGACTGCTACTGGAGCGTCGTCTGTGTCGTCTTCCATATCTTCCATATCCCAACAAGCCCCGCTTTTAAACGACTCCGTCGCTTTACGAAGCCAAGATTAGATGCGTCCACCGCTGAAAATCCCAACAGAATGCGGCGAATAAATTACGTTAGAATCCCAGTATAAGCGATCTATCGGTCGGATCCTACAGTCCAGAACTTCTTTTCGCGGAACCCACTCAGCGACGCAATGCCGAACGCCGCATTTGAAAGCGTGGATTCCACAGTTGAAGAGTCCGCCCTTTGCCGACTTCGGGCAACGTTTCACCCTTCGTGTGCTCTAAACGCCTTCTAACCGCCGCTAATTTTCCGTCTCTCGTCCCGGTAATTGGTACGATTTGCCGCATAAACCTCCACAGTTTCCGGGAAGTTTTTTTCCACCCATTCACTCACATCCTCAGTTCTAGGAAGCTCGTCGGCCGGAAAGTTTGCCAACCTTTCCAAAACCGGTCGGCACCAGCCACATCCCGTCCCAGCCCCAAAACACTCGCTTAACTGACTCGCACGGCGAATCGGATTGCGGTTCATGAAATTGATCAGCTTGCGAAAACTGACGTGAAAGCACATGCAAACTTCGTCATCTGCTTTCATGAATCACCTTACGTGCCTATTCGCAAAAAGGAGGCTAAACCTCAGACGGGGCCGAGGGAACCGGCGAAATCCATCTTTGGTTCTGCTATTAAACCGCCATATCCAGTGATGACAATAGTCATATTGCCCGCTTTGACGTACTCTATAAGTGCTCTTACTACTCTCTGCAACCGATATTCGTGCATGACCTCTAAACAACACATCATCGACCTGACGCCTGACCAACTGAAAGTGTGGCTGAAGGAGCAAGGCCAACCGGCTTATCGCAGCCAACAGATTATGGCAGGCATCGTCCAGCGTCGCGCTGCCGATTTCGCTGCATTAACGGACTTGCCGGTAGCTCTTCGAACCCTGTTGAGCGAACACTTTGACATTTTCCGATCAACGATCGCAGCTAAACAAACAGCTGACGACGGGACGGAAAAATTGCTCCTCCAGCTTCATGACGGTAATCGAATCGAATGCGTGATGCTGCGAGACGGCGAGCGACGCTCTATTTGCATTAGCTCTCAAGTCGGCTGTGCCATGGGCTGTGTATTCTGTGCCAGTGGTTTGGACGGAGTCGAACGCAATCTGACCGCTGGCGAAATTATTGAACAAATCCTTCACCTGCAAAACTTGCTACCTGCAGACGAAAGGATCAGCCATATCGTTATGATGGGCATGGGCGAACCTCTTGCAAATCTGGATCGCGTTCTGGCGGCGCTGTCAGTAGCTAAAGACGGCAAGATCGGATTTGGAATCAGCCCCCGCCGCATCACCATTAGCACTGTCGGTATCCCACGAGCCATACAAAGGCTAGGTGAAGAGAATCTGCCTTACCATTTGGCCGTCAGCCTTCATGCTCCCAACGATGAACTTCGAAGCCAGATCGTTCCGGTCAATAAAAACTTAGGAATCGAAGCGATCTTAGATGCTGCCGAATCGTACTTTCAAACAACTCGTCGGCGCCTTACGTTCGAATATGTTCTGCTGGGCGATATCAACGATTCAGAAAGCTGCGCCGAAGAACTCGTGCAACTGCTGCGTGGCAAAGTCGCGATGCTGAATGTTATTCCCTACAACCCAGTGCCAGGGTTACCGTACAAGACTCCGTCGGCCAAAGCGGTCCACCGCTTCCGAGATATCTTGCTGGATGGAGGCATCAATGTGATGTTCCGTCAGAAAAAAGGGGACGAAATCCAAGCTGCGTGCGGACAACTTCGACGCAAACCCGAAAATCTTGTCCAGCTACAAACGTCCCCGAACTAGCAACCGCGCCCGAGCCAATTGCGTTAGGAAGGTAAAGCATGAGATCGTTCATCCTATTGATGCTCTTCGTAGCGACTTTGGTCGTGCCTTGTGTCAGGACCTACTCGCAAGATAAATCGCCTACGAAAATCCCTGACTTGATCGAGTGGCCGGCGGATAAAGACGTCGTCCGATCGCTTTCGAAGGCGCGCACTTTTTATCTTGGCCGCCGAATTGCTCCAACGATGAGCTACGCGGGCGGGGCCGACTGGTTGGTGCGTTCTAACCGCGAGTCGGAGGAGAGCACGCAAGAGATGCTCGACAACTTGGGCCTGAAACCGGGAATGGTTGTCGCCGATTTTGGCTGTGGCGTCGGCTACCATTCGTTTCCGATCGCTGAAGCGATTCTGCCTGACGGGATGGTCTATGCAATCGATATCCAACTCGCCATGTTGCGAGGGTTGGTCGGACGCGCGAACGAGACGCAAGTCACAAACATTCAGCCAGTTCTCAGTAAAGCTAACGTGCCCAACATGCCAGCAGATACGTTCGATATGGTGCTCATGGTTGACGTCTACCATGAATTGTCTCATCCTGCCGAGACGCTGCAGATGATACGCAAATCGCTCAAGCCCGACGGCGTCATCGCCCTTGTCGAATTTCGCGGCGAAGACCCCGACGTGCCGATCTTGCCGGAGCATAAGATGACCAAGGCTCAGATCCAAAAAGAATACGAAGCGAATGGTTTCGAATTGCGTTCCGCATACGACGGTTTACCATGGCAACATTTGCTGTTCTATGGTTCTGTAAAGGAGAATTAATTGGATCGTTTTTCATCAAAGCCCCCGACCGAGGCGGCTCCCAACCCGCTAGCCGAACAACTGCGTGTACACGCGGTCGAGCTAGGCATCACCGACATTGCAGATTCGCAATACTCGCAACTTGCCAAGTACTGCGATGCCTTGTGGGCTTGGAATGAAAAGATCAATTTGACTCGGCATACCGATGCGGAAACATTTGCACAGCGTGATTTGCTTGACACTTGGAAGCTCGCAAAGCTGTTGAGAGAGGGCGAGACGGTGCTCGACTTCGGCAGCGGGTCTGGAGTACCGGGACTCACCGCCGCGATCCTGCGACCAGACGTACGCTTCGAACTCTGTGACTCTGTCCAAAAGAAGGCTCGAGTGTTGGAGGACATCGCCAAACAGCTTCGACTGCCGATCGAGGTCCATGCCGTCAACGTAAAATCAGTCCTTGAACAGAAGTCTTATGACACATTGACCTCGCGCGCCGTCGGTTCGTTGAGCAAACTTTGTACGTGGCTGGAGCCTCTCTGGGGACAGTTTGGGCGGCTCTTGACCATCAAAGGCCCGAGCTGGGTTGACGAGCGTGGCGAAGCACGGCATTACGGCCAACTGAAAACAATCGACCTTCGCAAAGTCGACGAGTACGCGATGCCCGGCCGCGACTCCAACAGCGTTATCCTTCAGCTTACCCAGCGCAAAACTGACGAAAAGCCAACGACGAGCTACTCATCTGAGCAGCCCTCGCCCCCTGCATGATATCTTGATCGCTGCCCTGTCCAAGTTCAGGTGAAACAGCAATACGAGGGCCGCATTTTCCGGCCCTTGACTCATTAAAACTCTCAAGTCGACGTCGTACCGACCACATCAGTCACTCTTCTATTTGAACTCGATTTTTGAAACGACGTCTAACTTGTTGTAGGGAAAGATGCGCGGGTTCGATTTCTTGAACGCGATAATCTGTTCGACCAAGTCATCTCGGCCTGCAGCTTTTAACACCTGAATAGCGTTGAGGGCACTGTTTAGATCGATGTTTGAATGCAACACCGCTTCGGCGCCTTTTGCAACACGTTCGAGATCCAAGTCGTGGTAGTCCAAAATCGAACCACTATAGTACCGCGCGGTCTGCACCACGCAATACAAGTAAACGCGGTCGCCGGCCTCACCGCCAACTTTGTTTGCCGCCTCTTTGCAGTATGTCTCCAAGTCGCCTGGATGACCGTGCCAACGAGGAAGCAGGCATTCGATATCCACGTGTGTACCGTAATGCCAATGGCCCACGACACGAGCTTTTTCGACAATGCAGGCAACTATACAGGACACGAAAGCGTACCAATTCCGCCAACCTACGATCCCCAGGTCACCATCGATAAATTGGTCGAACTAACAGTTACGCCCGAGGACGAAGTGATCACAGGACTTCAAGGCTCGTTCTTCAATATCTTCCACAAACTGATGCCAAATACGATCGAAAAAATCATGGCCATGAACACCGAACGAAGCCAATTCGAAACTGCCGCCCCCGGCCCAAAAACAAGCGGCAATATTCATCGCCCCAAATAAGAAGCGCTTTTTCATCTGCCTGATCGCGATCTCCGTCTGGTGTCGCAATTAGTGAAACGGATAGGACAATGTCGCGTCGTACCAAATTTTTGATGCGACATTCTATCAATGCGTCGCAAAGTCTCTTAAAACGGTACCGTCAAGAGGCATGATTGGGCCGTAGTACAAACGTTGAAAGATCTTGCCAAAGCTGTGAATCAGCCAATCTTTCACGTTCACTCGCTCGGTGATAATTAGCGATCAACTTATCGTTCTCCAAATATTGCGAGAATGTTAAGAATTGTGAGTTTCTTGGAAAGGTTTATTGAATTCAGAAGTTCTCGAACTACGGTGAACTTTCAATCTGATTCAGTCCATTTTGTCGAGTAAAGTAACATGAAGATCTTAAAATTCTCGTTGATCTGTATTTTTCTCAACTCGCTTCTGAGCCCTACAAAAGCAGAGATTGTGGCTCTTCAAGATTTTGATGGCGGAGACATCAACCTTCTTAACAGCAATGTTCCAACGATCGACGGTGGAGGCGGTGACACGTTTGCCGTAGGTGCAACGCAAGCATGGCCGACGACGGGCGGGACTCCTTTCTCGCTGGCCGACAACTCGGTAGGCGATGTCGGGGATACGACTGCATTTCCAGGTGACACCGAAGGTGTATTCGGTATCAACTCAAGCCCAAGTAACAATTTTCTGGGGATTTCTGATACTCGAAGCGATGGCGTCGGATTCACGGGAAGTCCCGTGACAGCCACTTGGACCTTCGATATTAGCGGCTTTTCCGATTTAACGCTTAGTATTGGAATGGGTTCGATGGAAGGAGGGGCCGCGTTCAATTACGGAGCTGATACGCTCTTCACTTTCGATTATGTAATTGATGGAGGCGCCGCAACCAATGCGTTTACGGTTGCGCCAGGCGGTGCTTTCACCTATCGTGCGTTAGATGACGGAACCATTGTCAGTGAAGAAACGGCCCTGTTCGCTGTTGGAGCAAATGCGGTTACAAAATTTTCTGCCGAATCCGGACTTGCAGCACTTGATACTTTCCTTGACAAATCACTCGCGGCCAACGGTTCGTTAGATAACTTTACCACCGCCATTAACGGTTCAGGCAATCAGCTAACACTTACCTTGAACGCGTACATTCCTTTTGAAGGAGCGGCGTTCGATAACATTCGAATCGATGGTGTTACTGCTATACCAGAACCTGCTAGCATGAGCCTTTTCGGATTGGCATTAGTCGGCACTGGGCTATATCAAAAACGCAGGCGTCGAAAATCGGATGGCTTGAACTAGGTTTGTCCATAGCTGAAAAAGATCAGAGCCGCGAAACGCAACGTTTTTCAAAACGTTGCGTTTCGGCTTGAACACGAGAAAGAATGCATTCGTCAGTGCACACTTTCTGATAATTCATTCACTACCCAAGCCCGCCAGAATTTGGTTCAGCGTCGTGCTCGGACGCATCGCAGCGGAAACCTTTGCAAAGTCGGGTCGGAAATAGCCTCCGATGTCGACTGGTTCGCCTTGAGCTGAATTTAGTTCGTCGACGATCTTGGTTTCATTCTCAGCCATTTCTTTCGCAACGGGTGCAAATTCAGCCTGCAGTTTCGCACTCTTGGTCTGAGCAGAAAGCGCCTCTGCCCAATAAAATGCCAGGTAAAAATGGCTGCCACGATTGTCTAGTTCCTTAACATCTCGCGATGGGGATTTGTCGTTGTCTAAGAACTTGGAAGTCGCCGTGTTGAGCGTTTCGGCCAACACTTTGACATCCGCGCTGCCGCTCTTATTGCCCGCATCTTCCAGCGAAACAGCGAGAGCTAAAAATTCACCCAGCGAATCCCATCGCAAGTGACCTTCCTCAACAAATTGTTGCACATGCTTGGGCGCTGAACCTCCAGCCCCTGTCTCGTACAGCCCGCCACCAGCCAGCAACGGCACAATCGACAACATCTTGGCACTAGTTCCCAGCTCGAGAATTGGAAACAAGTCGGTCAGGTAGTCGCGAAGCACATTTCCAGTTACCGAAATCGTGTCTTGCCCTTCCTTCGCTCGGCGACAACTCTCTGTTGTGGCTTCAATGGGTGACAGAACTTGAATATCGAGTCCAGCAGTATCATGGTCTTTCAAGTACAAGCTGACTTTGTCAATCAAATTCCGATCATGCTCACGATCGCGATCAAGCCAGAAAATCGCCTTTGCACCAGTCGCTCTGGCTCGCAGCACCGCCAACTTCACCCAATCCTTGACGGCAATATCTTTTGTTTGGCACATGCGCCAGATATCTCCCTTGGCCACGTCATGGTCGATCAGTACCGCGCCACTTGAGTCGACAACGCGAACCTTTCCATCTTGATCCATCTCAAACGTTTTGTCGTGCGAACCGTACTCTTCGGCTTTTTGAGCCATCAAGCCGACGTTTGCCACGCTTCCCATCGTGCGTGGGTCGAAAGCACCGTTGGATTTGCAGAACTCGATGGTCGCTTGGTAAACTCCCGCATAGCAACGGTCGGGAATCAATGCCTTGGTATCATGCAGTTTGCCATCAGGGCCCCACATTTTGCCCGACGAACGAATCGCCGCTGGCATCGATGCGTCGATGATCACGTCACTAGGCACGTGCAGATTTGTGATGCCGCGTCCAGAATCTACCATTGCCAGTTTGGGTTGCTTCTGCAAGGTTGCTTCCATGTCCGACTTGATCTCGTCGCGCTTTGCTTCTGGCAGCTTATCGATCTTCGCGTACAGATCCCCCAAACCATTGTTAGGCTGTGCGCCAATTGACGCCAACGTCTCGGCGTGTTTTTCAAAGACATCTTTGAAGAATACGCTAACAGCATGGCCGAAGATGATCGGATCGGAAACTTTCATCATCGTTGCCTTCAAGTGCAACGACAACAAAACACCTTGCTGCTTCGCGTCGGCGATCTCACGCTCGTAGTATTCACGAAGCTCGGTCACGCTCATCACGGATGCGTCGATGATCTCACCAGCCAGCAGTTTTAGCTCCTTCAGCAGCTTTACGTTACCCTGATGATCAACGAATTCAATTTTGACATTGCCATCGGACTTCATAACACAAGACTGCTCGCTACCGTAGAAGTCGCCTTGCGTCATCGATGCCACGTGCGATTTAGAGTCGGCGGACCAAGCTCCCATCGAATGGGGATTCTTGCGGGCGTACTCTTTAACGGGAGCGGCTACGCGGCGGTCAGAGTTTCCTTCTCGCAGGACTGGGTTCACCGCACTTCCCAAAACCTTTGCGTAACGCGACTTGACTTCCTTTTCAGCGTCCGATTTTGGGTCAGCAGGATAATCAGGAATTGCATAACCTTTGGCCTGCAGTTCGCTAATCGCCGCCACCAGTTGCGGAATCGAAGCGGAAACGTTGGGCAACTTGATGATGTTCGCTTCCGGCAGTTTCGCGAGCTCGCCCAATTCGGCAAGAGCATCGGGCTGCTTTTGAATCGTCGTAAGTTTGTCAGAAAAATTCGCAAGGATTCGCCCAGCCAAGGAGATGTCTTGTTCGTCGATCACCACGCCGGAACTATGGGTGTACGCTCGGATAATCGGCAGCAACGAATAAGTTGCCAAGGCAGGGGCTTCATCTGTGATGGTGTAGACGATTTTCGATGGCATTCTGATTCTCTTCTTGGAAAGTTGCAAACTCTTGCGTCAGCAGCAATTTGTCGGATTGTACAATAATCAGCGAAGTTATCGAGTCGTTTCACGTTGGCTTTGTTTCAAGGCTGCTGACACCAAAGATCAGCATCCGCCCATATCTTGACCGTCTGAATTTGTCCCTTTAAAGTGCTGCAGCGGGGCCAGTTCGCTAAATTCTTTTTAACGCTGGTGGTCCGAACCTTACAGCGAGCGTGGATACGAGATGAATGTTGCTGAAGAGGCCAGAAAAGCTTTGGCCGCGGGTCTAGGCGAAATAATTCAGCAATTCAAACTGCCAACTGCTTTCCCGCCGCTGGTGCTGGATTCGATGGAGTTGGCTTTGAAGGCGACAGCGGCCAATGGTCAGGTGGCTTGGATGGCCGGTCGCCGCGATGCTGGCTCACTTCCGCTGGTGACCTTAGATCCCGCAACATCGACCGATCTTGATCAAGCTTTTTGTTTAGAGGCCGACGGTGATGAAATTGTACTTTCCTATGCCCTAGCTGACTTAAGTGCATTCGTCGCTCCAGGAAGTGCGCTTGAGCAAGAGGCTTGGACACGAGGCGTCACGATCTATGGCCTCACCGAAAAGATACCGCTCTATCCAAAGCCTATTTCGCAAGGTGCAGCAAGCCTTCTACCAAACGGTCCTCGCCCCGCAGTCCTAATCGCCGTCGCAGTGGACAGGGTCGGCGAAGTCCGTCTGAAGTCGATCGAACGCGTCGTGTGTCAGAGTCGTGCCAAATTAGCGTACGACAATATCAATATAAGTTCGATGCCACTGCTGGAAGAATTCGCTCAACGCATGTGGGCGAACGAAGTTGCTCGAGGTGCGTCGCGAGTTGAATTCCCCCAACAAGTGGTAGTCACCGATCCCGATGCACCGGGCGGTATACGCCTGGCGCTGCGGGCTCGTAATTATGCTGAAGCTATCAATTCGACCATGTCATTGGCTGTCAATTTGGCTATCGGCAAACTCTTTAAGCAGGCCGGTGTCGGCTTGTTTCGTATCATGGCTGAACCTTCTCCAAAAGCGACACAAAGTTTACGACGCACTGCGCACGTGCTCAAAATCAAGTGGAACGAGCATGAGAATCTGCGTGATTTGCAGCGCAGGCTCGATCCCGAGAACGTGACCCATCAACGCTTTCTACTGGAAGCGCGTCGGAGCGGTGGGCGAGCTACTTATCAAACTTTTGCACAGGAGCAAAACCCATGGCACTCGGCAATCGCAGCCACGTATTCTCACGCAACAGCACCCATGCGTCGCTTGGCAGATCGATATGTACTAGACTTGGCCGATTGCTTATTGAACGACCGTCAACCTTCGAGCGATTTGCTGGAGAAGCTCGAGCGTCTACCTCAAGTGATGGAGCGCTACGAAGCGCGAGCTTCCAACGTCGATCGTGCTGTCATTGACCTCTTAGAGGCTGTCTCGCTACAGCATCGGATAGGTGAGGTTCTACTCGCAGAAGTCGTCGACGCGCAAGCCAGCCTTGTACAAACTGAAGATTCGGCCATTCGAACTCGGGCGCTAGAACTCCCGAAAAACGTAAAAGACGGCGACTTCATCCATGTACGCATCGACGCCGCAAATCCGAAAACGCGCAAAATCGCCTTGGTGGCGACTTGAAAATCGAGCTCGCCTTCTAACTGAGACAGCGAACGTAGTATGGAATCATCAATGCTATCCGTCCCCTAGTCGAATTGTGCTCTTTGTTGATGTACCATGAAGGACACGCAAGGGCGCGTGCTGGGACGAGTGCGATCTCGAGCATGCTCGCAAGTTGGCGAATTATCTGAACATCACGCACCTCAAATGCTGGTTGAAACTATGTTGAAGTCATTCGTGCCACACCATGTGGCTTGTCTTTTCCTCGCAATTGCTGGAGTTTTTGGGACGTCTCAATCCATGGCAGCCGAATCATCAAGTAGTTTCAATGTGTGGCCTCAAGATCCGCCAACAGTCGTTCCAACTCAAGGTTCCGAACGAGTTCTCGAAAATCGCCCGCGACCTTTCTATCAGTTGACCGACGTTTCGACACCGACTGTCTCCGTCTTCTTACCTGAACAAAGCAAACAGAACGGGACTGCGGTTTTAGTTCTTCCCGGCGGAGGACTTCAACGGCTGGCGATCGAACACGAAGGCTTCGAAGTCGCTCAATGGCTCAACGAACTTGGCATCACGGCGTTCGTCCTCAAGTACCGCGTGCCGGCTCGGGCGCAAATCGGTGTCCAAGACGCGCAACGCGCGCTTTCCATCATTCGATCCAAAGCAAACGAGTGGAAAATAGATCCTGACTGCATCGGGTGCATCGGATTTTCCGCCGGTGCGGAAATCTGCGCGTACCTTGCGACTCAACATGATGATCGACAATACGAACCGATCGATGAAGTTGACACTGTATCATGTCGTCCCAATTTTGCTGCGTTGATCTACCCCGGCGGATTGGTTGGCTTCCGTGAGGCAGGCGTGAAGCAATCGATTACTTCGAAACTTGGCAAAACAACTCCACCATTTTTCATCGCTCACGCGTTTGATGATGCGTCTTTAAACAGCCTTGAATTTGCGGTGGCACTCAAAAAGGCCAACGTACCGGCTGAAGCCCACGTCTACCAAAAAGGCGTTCACGGATTTGGCGCGCGTTCTACCGGCCAGCCATTGGACGCGTGGCGCAACGCGTTCTCGGTCTGGGCTGAATCAAACGGATGGCTCGATGCGAAATGGGCGCGGGACTATGAAAAACAGCTTCATGATTCGTTGCAGAACAACACCCCCATCGCAAATATCCCTCAAGAACATCGCGAAGGTGCCTTTCAAGATTATTTTGCAATTCAACGCCGACTTGTCGAACGAAAACTGACAACCGAACGCGTCGCTGGCTTCAAGGGTGGAGCCGTTTTCAAAACGGACCAAGAGAAACTTGGCATCTCTCATCTGCTTATTGGTGTTATGTTCCAATCAGGACGTTTGGCTGCGAGCGACAAAAAACCGCTTACGATTGATACCGATGCCGAAACGATCCTCGAAACTGAACTTGGTTTCGTCATCGGCGTGGATATCGCCTACGCAATACCCACAGCCGAACATGCAAAATCGTCAGTGGAAAAAATCGTTCCTGTAATCGAAATGCCAAAACGATACACGTCGCGTATGAGCAATCCACCAAACGTCGCGGAAACGATCGCGCTAAACATCGGGGCTAGTCGTTTTCTGGTCGGAGAGGCGATTGAACCTGAGATGTTCAAGCCAGATCAGCTCAGCATTCGCGTTTCAAAAGACGACGAAGAGATCGGGGCCGTAGCAGCCGATAAAATTGACTTGGATATGTGGCAAAACCTTCAGGCTCTGATCAATCAAACCGTCGAACGTGGATATACCCTCCCCGCGGGAAGCATCATTCTCAGCGGCGCACTTGGAAAAGTGTATGTTGCACAGCCAGGAAAGTACGAAGCCGACTATGGCACGGTTGGCAAGCTGACGTTTGAAATGGTTGCCGAGTAGTCTAAGGGAGTGTCCTGAAGTCAATTCCGCAAATCAATTGTAGCGGTAGGGCGCGAGCCCTCCGGTTTTGTGACACCGAACGGCTTTCGCCGTTCCGCTAAAATAGGTAACTGTTTTGGGACAATTCCTAAGTTACCGAACTCAATCACGCGAAGTCCGCATCGCTTCTGCCATGCTGACTTCCCCGGGCAGCGCTATCGCGGTCTGCTCTGTCGGCAAAAGTTCGACCTCATTCTCTTCGATAACATAAAACTTGTTCAAAGCCACGCCATCGAACCGTTGTACTTTTCCGCTAGAAGGCCAACTGATTTCAATGTTTTCGATCTTCGTCGCGTCGTTTAAACCAATAGTAGCGGTAAGTGGATTCGCCCCAAAGCTAGAGCCTGACGAGACCACGCGATAGATCGTCGGACAGGATTCATCATCGGTAGAAATTTTAATCCGAGCACCAATCGCGGCGCGGTTGCTTTCCACACCGACCAGCTTTAATTCAACAAACGACTTGCCCTGATTCGGATTTTGAAACATGAGGTTGTGAAACCGGTCGCCATCGATCGCGCCTCCCATTTCGATCAGGATATCAACGTCGCCGTCATTGTCCCAATCGCCACAAGAAACACCGTGACCTTTTTGCAGATGTGCAGTACCCGAACTGGCAGAAATATCTGCAAACGATTCGCCGCTCAAATTTCTGAACATACGGTTGGGCACGAGCGAAGAAATATCTGGTTCGCCAGTCCCTAAATAGAAGTCAAGAAACCCGTCACCATCAAAATCCCCATAGTTGCTACCCGTGCAGTAAAGAACTTGATCTAAATTCACATCCGAAGCTTTATCTTCAAATCGAACGCCGTCAACATTCATGAACAGCCGAGTCGTTTCAAGCGGCTGCTCAAGGCCAAGCAGTCCATGGACACACGCAGGGAGATTGTTCTGATAGCATGTCGCCATGATGTCAAGCAAACCGTCGTTATTGTAATCCCAGGCCCAACAAGAAAAACCTGACTCAGGTCCTTCGATTCCCACTTCGCGCGTCGACTTCGTAAACGTTCCATCATGGTTGTTGATGTAGAACTGACCGCCTGTTTCCGACATGTTATTTAGAAAGACGTCTTGATAACCGTCATTGTTGTAGTCGATCCACGCAATTCCTTTGGCCTGAAAATCACTTTCTCCTGCTAACCCTGCTTGTGCTGCAACTTCGGTGAACGTACCGTCTTTGTTGTTGTGATAGAGCAGGTTCGATTGCTGTTCACATGCTACAAGCAGATCTAACCAGCCGTCGTTGTCATAATCTGCCCACTGCGCTGTGATCGAATTGACAGGCTTTGAAAGACCAGCCGTAAAGGTCACATCTTCAAATTGAAGATTGCCAAGATTTGTCAATAGAGATGGCCGTACTGCCATATCCCCGTAGTACCATGCCCCGCGAACGACGAAAATGTCGAGCAAGCCATCGTTGTTGTAGTCGGTCTGCACACAATAGAGTCCGCCAAGCTGTTCGCTCAAGCCGGCTACCTGGCTAACATTTTCAAACTTGCCCGTCCCTAGATTTTTATAGACTGCCATAGGTACTCGTGAATCATAACTTGAATACACGATATCAAGCAAACCATCATTGTCGAAGTCGTCCATGATCGCTCCGCCAGCTTGATTGAACCGATTAATTCCCAGTCGAGCGCCAACGTCAATAAACTTGCCAATTGAGTTTTGATCATCAAAAAACTGATCGAGTGATACCAGATGTTTGGAGCTCACTTTCTGAGGGTACGCACCCAGTGTCATATATGCGATGTTCAGCAACCATTTGACTCGCAGATCGTCCGGAAAAACTGTAAGGTATTCGGTAAAGTGTTTGATCGCTTGCAATGAACCGCGGCGGTCTCGGTGAACTGCCTCCTTCGAGATCGGCAGAATGCACGAACTCTCACCGCGGCACATAATACAGTTTGCGTTCTCGCCGATTCGGAGTGAGGCGACTCCTTGAAGGTAAATGATCGGGAAGAGAAAATTCTGTGCACCTACCGGGTGGGATTCGGCCATCGTACGGAGTTCGCTGAGTGTTTGATACGCCTTCTCAGGCAGTCCGTCCATCTGGTAAGAGGCGGCTTTGAGCATCATTGTTTCAGCGATTTGGGGCGGAGTTGCGTGACCACTCTGAAGATAACGATCCATTTGCAATCGTGTCGTTTCACCAAACCGATCAAACTGAGCCGCAACCTTTTTCAGATCCGTCTCTTCGCCCCATTTGCGGACTTGATTGAGAAGCATGCTGAAACCAGAAGTTTCAATGTCATGCGGCCGTGCTGAAAATTTTATGTTCGAGCGTACGAGACTGTCAAATTGCGCACCTACTACCGTCGCGAGCTCAACATCAGTTTGCTCACAAGGCGCCGCTTGTTTAGGAGATACTTCCTGTGGTGGAACACGGTATGGATCTTTTTGCGTCTCTCCATTGCCAGAGTTAAACGCTATATACCCGAGAGACGCGATTGACAATGAAACGCCACCGATCAATGCGGTCTTTCGATTCATCTTTTAGGCCTTTAGCTAATGCACATTTGGTGTTTTCATTTGGTTATGTGCATCAAATCATTACACACTGTTGCCACTAAACAACTGCCGTAGACATGCGGCTTACCGTGACAGCCAACGATCGTTCGACGCATAAAAAAAACCGTAAATTGGCGGAACCTTCTACCGATCCAGAAGTGCAAATTTTCGGTTAAGCTCTGAGTTATGCGTACGAAGTTGCGACTAAATCAATATGTGCTGAACATCGGGAGGCAGCGAACGCCAGCGTTGAAAAGTCAAGCTCGCTAGCCTGCATTTTTAGAGATCGCGCGTGCGGTATGTGCAGAAAAGAGTCCTGACACCTTTATTGCGAAGAATTGCACAACCAATCACGAAACAGAGGGAATGGAACCGTGTTGGGTCCACGACGCGAAAGCGCGTGAGCAAAAAAACTCAAAAAGGTTGCGTAAAATGACCGCGAGGCGAGCCAGCGAATCGTGTAAGGTTCGAGAATACTATTGCCTTAGCATTGAAATCGTCTATCCGTATATGCATTGGTTTGCAAACACGTGCACCTCTTAACAGACGACGAAGAGAAGTTAGCCTTGAACGGGACTGCTTGGCTTTAGAGCGGAACAGGCCCCATAGCCTTATCGATCAAGACGCTTCGCAAAGCGTCGTTGACACGGGCCATCTTGCGTACAACTGCGAAGGCTTTTCCGGGCGGTCGCAGCACGACTACAACGCGATCTGAGTAGAGCTCGCTTGGTCGCAACTCGACCGCATTCCACGGATTTAGTGATAATCCATTGAACGAAACTCCATTCTCAAAGAACTCTATCGTATTCGGATAGAGCCGCCACATGAATCGTGACATCACATAACCACAAGTAATCGCCAACTGTATTTGGGAGAGGTAATGGAATCGCATTCCATGATGATCATTTTTTAAAGTGGTCAATCCAATCGAGAAGGCAAGCTGAGCACCGGCTACTAATAACATGACAAGCACACTGTAAATCGCTGGCCAATGTCGCCATTTCCCTTCGCCACAATACGCCATCCCCAAGCGTCGGCCTGAACCGGCAAGTAAGCTCCTTCGCTGCGCCGATAATAGTGCGATTGCGCCAATCGCAATTACAGATTGGACCAACGTTGTCAGAGAAAGTTGTAGCAGCCCTTCAGTACTCAACTCCCTCAGGTATGGCGCTGCAACAGCCAACAGAAGTGCGGCTATAGTGAGCATCGCAAACAGATCGATGATGTTGAATTGCTTTGGATCTGTGACGATCGCATCTTCGGAGACTGTTGTTAAGTCTTGCATGCCCTATTCCGATGCTAGCAGTTTGGCCTTCGCAAAGTGATTTGCGCCCTCATGTGTGTCGAATCGATCATCAAATGATATCAACTTGCCGTTCCGAAAGTCGAGCTTTACGGCTAGCTTGATGGGGCCAGGCATTGGCATTCCAATCGGATGTGCCCACGTATCTCCCCACACGAGCGCACCATGGCCAGTAGAAACAAACTGAAAGTCTTCGATCTCTGAATGATCTTGTGGTGGTTCTATCACACTGTAGAACAAATCGAACGCCCGTCGCGCTGCTTCTTTGCCAAAGTGTGAGCCTGCGAATGGAAAGATTTTCGGATCGCCGGTGAAGTGTACAACCACATCGGGCGCAATAAAATGATCATTCAGGTCGATGACGTTCCGTTCGCGTTGATACATCGACAAAAAGAATATTCTCGCGAGTGCCGCGGGATCGACAGCAAGCTCATGTACAGAAACTGCTTCGCCATTTTCGCTCAAAGCTTCTGCAATAATAGACAATGTCGATGCAGAAATATTTTGACTCGCCTCTGCTTTGACAATCAGCCGTTCTGAAAAACCCGCTCGCTTTGCCAGTTCGCCTTGGGTCCAGCCAACCTTCTTACGCAACTGCGAGATCAATTTTCCGTTACAAGGGATTGAGCGCGTGGAAAATGGGGGCAACTCGGTCATGTTGGGAAATTCGCCAGCGCTAGGCGGCAAGAGTGCACTGTAGATTAGTGAGAAGAGTCGGAAACGCACTTACGAGGTTTGTAAGCGCGCCTCCGTTTTTTGGTGGGGCAGGGAGCCCTGCGGGAGAGGAAGGATCTACAACACAAGTTGCTGTGTGTTATTTTTTCGTCAAGTCACGGATACGAATATTGCGAAAGGCTACTTCATCACCGTGATCTTGCAAGCTGATGTAACCAGTTGTCGGCTTTCCGAAGTTCTTGAATTGCGAAAACTTGCTCGCGGCAACTTTCTCGTCCCAATCCTTGCTACCCTTAACGTATTCAAAGTACTTCACGCCATTTACGTAGTGCTCGCACTTTTCAGGAGTGATAAGCAAACGCAGTTCATTCCATTGGCCAGCTGGTTTCGTTGCATCTTCCGTTGCCGTGTAAAGCTGATAAAGCCAACCACATTTTTGCGGGTCATGGCCAGCCACATTGTCTTGGATTTGAACTTCAGGGCCGGTCATCCACGGCGTATCTGCTTCTTCCGTCGAATGGTACATCAAACCACTATTACCACCCGAAGCGATCTTGAACTCAAGAATCAACTCAAACGCACCATACTGTTCTTTTGTAACGATATCGCCAGCGTTGCCCGAGTGTGTCAGCGTTCCGTCCACCACTTTCCAGTTTTCACTGATAGTGTCCTTGCGGTAATTCCGCCAGCCCTCAGTCGATTTCCCATCGAACAGCAATTTCCAGCCACTCGATTTTTCTTCGTCGCTCAACTCATTGAGAGCGTGAGAATGTGCGGTTTCTTGGTCATCCGCAACTACGATCGTAACGTAGGCAAGACTCGTTACGAGACTTAAGGCCAAACTTGCCAGCAATCCAATCGCTAATCTCTTCTTCATACAAGCTTTCCAGATCCAGGGGAAGAATGTCCGACGCCCGATTATAGTCAAAATCCCATCCGGAAAGCACCCCGCCAGCTCCACTTAGCTAAAAATCGACAGGCTTGATCAGAAATTAACTGACTTTAGAACATAGATCGTGCGTTTGGTTACCGCCGATTCCGTCCGGCCCAAGCCTGGAGCACGTCAATTTCGGAAACTATTCAGCTACAGCCTCTACGTCAGGTTCGCGATTGTAGACGTCATAAAGCTGCAGGAGAATTCGTTCGAGACGCGCATAGTAGTCGTCCTCAGCAAGCTTCAATTTCTCGGAACGCAGACTCTCCAGTTGACCTTCAAGCTCGTCCCGTGCTGCGATCTGCTCGGGCGTAAGCGATTGTGTTTCGTCGCTTGGCACAAGCACAATTCGTTTCGCGACATTGCCATCGATATCGGCGGCCTCTTCGGTTTTCCCAACAACTCGCAGTCCATCATAGAAATCGACGCTTGTTCCTTTTCCGTCTTCGTTATCTTCCAGCAATGCATTTTCCGTCGTCAGCCGCTGCGTCTCTTCGTAAAATTGCTGCGTGCGATGACTGGCGGCCAAAAAAGCTTCCAACAGACTTACTTCCTTATCATGATCCAGGTCGACTTCCTGATCATTGATCGATTGTGCAAAGTTAACGGCAAAACGGCTATAATTAATTTCCGACGCATTCTTCGTCGCCGTGATAACGACGCGATTTGGCCCCGTCAAAGTCGGTAACCACGCGCCGCTAGTGGAAAAGCAACATGCCACAACCAGTTGCGAATTCATTCCCTGTAACGCTTCCTTGACCTCAAGGTCACTCACGTCAGGACCGCTGAGATTGAACCGAAAGTCTTTTCTATTCGCCGTTCCGTGCCCGATGAAGATAAGCCAGCGTGCTCGATCCGTAGGCGTTTTCTGCCAGTTCTGAATCGCAGCCAGCAGGCGATCCCGGTCTGACTGAACGCTCGCGGAGTCGCTAGTGGAGCTATCCAAACCGTCAAGCTCCGAGGCAATAATTTGGTATGCCAAACCGCCTTGTTCGCTGGCATCCTTCCAAGCTGTCGCGGCCTTCGTAAAATCTTCTTGAAACGCCGGTTCGCCAATCGCTCCAACCGCGATAACGACGTCGGCTGT
This sequence comes from Njordella aestuarii, assembly GCF_056494165.1. Lineage (NCBI taxonomy): Bacteria > Pseudomonadati > Planctomycetota > Planctomycetia > Pirellulales > Pirellulaceae > Njordella > Njordella aestuarii. Next base: position 1,600,912 of record NZ_CM151397.1, on the reverse strand, counting down.
TTTCGATTCAACGGCATCTGAAGGAGCGTTCTCTGCCGAACATTCAGGACGTTCCTGGATCATCACCAGACATACTGCGATGAAGAATGCTACGCCGGATCTCATGTGCATTAGCTTGTCAATATTAATATGCATTACGGAAGCCCTCGCCATCGCCGCAGTCCCCACTCGGTTAGGAGCGCCGCAAACGCAAACAGCAAGATATAGCTCTGGTGCCACAACGGCTCAACGCGACGAATCGTTTCGGCCAAATTAAGCTCCGGTAGCTTGGCCGCTTCACTCTCCAATTCGGAAAGCTGCAACACTCGTCCGCCCGTGCGCTGCGCCAACCTCTCCATCAAATCGGCATTCGGCTGCAGCTCTCCAAGTTCGTCGGCTGCTTGATTAATCACAAACCCCGTCGCGTCGGTCCGAATGACCTCACCTTCCGAATCCAAAGCCGTCGCCGTTACCACGTAAGCCCCATCCTCACCCGGATAAACCTGGCTCAAAAACGTACCAGGCTCATCGTCACTTGGATTCGCCAGTTGTTTGAGTGTTTTACCGTCCGGAGTTTTGACTTCGATATTGACCGTGACATTGTCGATAGGTTTGAACTCTTCGTCGAATACCTTCACCGACACCGATTTGGAATTACCGTCTTCCGTTGAAGCTTCAGTGTTTCCTTTGGTAATCATAACTTCCGCATCTACTCGATCTGGCACATCCGTAATCATCCATCGAAATAGTTGTCGCCAAGCGATCATGGCCGGGTTTAGTTTCGGGTCATCGTAAGTCGCTGTTCTGCCAAAGCTCGAACTCGGTACTTCATGGGTTGCTTTTGGATTGGCCAAAGCCCAACGCCAGAAATCACTCAACAGAAACGCCCCTGTCTTTCCGCGTCCAAACCTTTGCGTTGCAAGCAGTGGCGTCGACGTACCACTAGGATCTTCACCGGAAGCGTAGACGACCGCACCAGGCTTAACACCACTGGATAAACTTGGTGAACGAAAAAGCGGCATTCTTTCAAGCCGTTCTCGCTCTTGCGGTTCGGTTTCTTCAATTCGCAATGAAGGCTGAAGCCATCCTTCTCGTGTCAAGTCGAACTTTAACTGATCAAGTTTGCCAGAGGCATCATCGCGATTTGCAAAATAGAACGGCATTAGCTGAGAAAACGGACCGTTGACAAACGCTCGACCGCGGAACGCCTCTGCTCCGCCCAACATCAGCAGCGTCCCACCACGCTCGCTTACAAAACGCCGAATCATCTGCATCTGACTCGAAGTAAAAAAATCGCTCTCCATATCATCGATCACAACCATATGATACGCATACAGTTCGGCAACTGTTTCGGGGAAACCTTTGCTCAGTTCTTGCGCGTCACGCACTCCCAGGCGAATGAACACGGGCTCATCAGATTGTTCAGCAGCTCCATCCGAATTATCTTCAAAACCTGAAAATAACGAATTAGAATCAGCCACGGTCTGGTCGCGAAACGTAAACTTCGCTTCACGCTTTGCGATGCGTATGAGACCAACCAAATCAACTTCGCGATCCATTGTCATCGCACGGCGCAAGAATTTGAAATCCCAGTTTGGCCGTCCGGAAATATAAAGAACTCGGTAAGGGCCAGCTCCGCGGTTAACAACGACAAAGCGTTTGTTATTCGCCAGTGTCGTTTCGACCGTCGAGTCACTTCCGGAGAGTGCTTGAGTGTCTTTGGACAGGAATGCCTCAAGTCTGAAACGCTGCACGCCGGGTTTGGCCGACGTGAACCGAATCGGAACTCGATGCTCATCGCGATCTGCTGGCAGTGTTACCGTCTGTTCGTGAACTTTCTCATCATCGTCATTGATAACTCGAATAACAATCGATTCACCCCGAACGTCGATGCCATCCAATCGAACGTCCATGCCAATTGGCGAGCTTTCAAAATCAGCGACCTGAACAGAGACGTCAGCGATCCTAAGGTCGATCAACTGGGCGTTCTCGCGAATCATTACCGGATAGATACGAACCGGCGATGTATCCGATTCTGACTGACTTTCAATAATCCGATCAAGTTGTTCTGCATCAGTCGCGTTGCCGTCAGTAAACGCAAACAATGCTACAAGTGGTCGCTTTTGCATTCGCTGCTGAACGACTTCGATCGCACTTGCAAGATTAGACTGACGTTGGTCAAACGAGACGTTGTTTAATTCGTCGAGCGACCGCGTTTCAGAGCCAAACGCATATCGCCGCACATCAAAGTCTTGGGCAATTCGGCGTTGCCAAGCAGCGTCATTGGTGAGGTACTGTGATTGTAGCGAAGCGACTTGATCGGAACTAACGCCAATATTCATCGATTCGCTCGCATCCAAAAGAACGCCGACAACGTTCTCTTGTGGACGCGGCCATTCAAACGAATTCATCGGCTCCAAGAGACAAATCGCAATCGCTGCGAATGCAAGTGTCTTCAGCAGCATTGAGATCCATGTCGCAGGTCGCTTCAACACTCCGTGCGACGAATAGTTCCACAGCATCAACAGCACAACTACAATCGTACCGATAGCCGCGACGGGCCACCAAGACGATCGATTGAAGACGAGTTCGGCAACGGGAAGCTTTATCGTATTTAAAAACATGCCCGAACAACTACTAATCATTGCCCCGCTCCGAGGTTCTCATAATAGGTTCGTACAGCTTCTTCGTAGCCAAGCGGAATCGGATCTCGGTCTAAGGGTACAATCGCTTGGTTGTTTCCCTTTTTCCGTTGCAACTCTAAATCGACCCTGTTGATCAACTCCTTCAAAGGTGACGCAATCAGTTTATCGACAAGCTCCCACTTGGGCTCTTCTGAACGGCGTTTGAAGTCCGTTCGCATCTGCCTAGCAGCTTGCCGAACATCTGCCGCCAGCGCACGGTCTTCTCGGTTCTCGAGCAACTGCTCTACGCCCCGCAGCGCGTCATTCCATTCGCGAAACGCCTCACCCGTAAGCGGGAGATCTTCCGCGGCTTGCTGCTCTTGCGAGAAACTTCGCAATTGGTCCAAAAGGTTTCCGCCGCCACCGCCACCTGCTTGGTTCTGACCGCCAGAACCTTTCTGGCGACCTCCCTCCGCTTGACTCGACTCGCTTGCCTCCTGCTCTTCGCTTTGTTCTTCGCCATTCGGCCCACCACCGCGATTGCGATTCTGAGCCTGTCCTTGTTGTCCTTGTTGTCCTTGTTGTCCTTGTTGTCCTTGTTGTCCTTGTTGTCCTTGTTGTCCTTGTTGTCCTTGTTGTCCTTGTTGTCCTTGTTGTCCTTGTTGTCCTTGTTGTCCTTGTTGACCTTGCTGACCTTGTTGTCGTTCACCTTGGGCTTGGCGTGGAGTGTTGGGGTCCCGTGGTTCGTTTTCTGCTTCACTAGCACCAGGTGCACCAGTTCCTGATTCGGACCTCTCTTGATTCTGATCGGAAGATTCGTCCTCAGGGTCATTCACTTCACTTCCACCGCCCTGGGCAACGTCACCGTCACGAGGTTCGCGAGCTTCTTGTGGCGAAGCGCCGTCAGGCCGATTGCGATTGAGCTCTTGATCGATCTGCTCGCGCAATCGCTGAAGCTCCGAGGCCGCTCGCTCTAGGTCAGCAACGTCACTTCCCAGAACATCCTTGGAGGCCGTCTGGATATTGGACTGAAGCTTTTTAAGGTTCTCAAGTGTTTCGTCAGCAAACTGAGTTGCTTCTTCTGGCATAGCGCGGTCCATCAGCAAAGACTGTGCTTGGAGTTTTTCATCGACTCGATCTCGCTGCGTGTCTTGGTAGGCGTCATATAAGGCGTCGGCTAATAACGGTTCAGCTTGCTCTGCCTGAAGAACGGTTTGTTGCATTTGTTCCTGCAGATCCTTAAGCACTTCACGTTGCCTCTCGATCTCTGCCTGCAGTTCTTCTTTGGAGTCCTGCGCTCGCAAACCCGGCTGGTCATCCGCACTGTTGCGAGACTGCATTGACTCGCGAACTTGCTCTTGGCGTTCCACCAAATCTTGCGACTGGGATTGGAGGTTGCGAAGTGAATCAGACAGATCGCTTGCCGTTTGCTTTCGCAGCTCCTGCTCTGTTTCCTTTAGGGTTTGTTCTGCACGAGTGCCCGCCGTCAACGCTTGCGACGTGTTGCCTTCACGAAGATTCTCTGTTGCTTCTTGAATGTTTTCACGAGCCTGCTGTGTTTGCTCCATCGCTTCCTGCATAGGCTGCGACTGTTCTTGCGCCATTTGCTCCATCAGTTCGTCCGTATCCTGCAACAGCTCTTGCTGCGCATCGCGCAGGCGCTTTAACTGGTCTTGCACTTCTCTTTGTTCTTCAGGAGTTTGAGCATTCTGCAAGGCCGACTCAAGCTGGCGGATTTGTTCGTTCAAATCAGACTGGCGTTCCGCTAGCTCTTTAAGTCGATTCTGTGCCTCTTGCGCTTGAGCCGATTGCTGTTCTTGGGGTGAAGATGCTTGCGACTGTGTTTCGTATCGATCTTGATTTTGATCCAATTTCAATTGATCTATCTGTTGTTGTCGCTGAGCCGATGATGCAGACGAAGAGCTTTGCGACTGTTGATTTTGCGATTGAACGATCTCGTGCTCACGGGCTCGCAACTTCAATAAACTCTGATAGCTAGCCTGTTCACTGGCCAGAGCATCTACCATGGCCTTGTCGATTGTGTCTAAGGCCGGGTTGGAAAGAGAATCGATCGTCAACTGCATCGTTCGCAAGGCGTCCTCTGCAGCGTCAATCGAAATTGGATCTGTGATCTCCGTGATCGCCTCCCGCAATTGCTCACGAGCGGTCGTTTGTGATTCCTTTACGATAGCGACATCCGACTCCCACAAACTGCTTGGTTCATCGCTTTTCATTTGACGTTGGAGATTCCAAGTTGCGGACAGAATTTGCTTTTGCAATTGAAGCAATTCCTCTGCCTGCTGGCCAGCTGACGATTGCTGTTGTTGCTGCTGTTGCTGTTGAGCTTGACTGCCAGGATTTTGGCCTTGGCGGTAGATCTCCTCAAACGGTCTTACTTCGGCAAAGAACAAGTCGCTGGATGTCCGTCGAACGTTGCCGTCCGCGTCATAGTCGTCGGCCCAGATCCAATAGCTTATTAGCTGGTCTGGCTCTGCACCGAGAGCTTCCATATCAAACAAATGTTCCAGTGACGTCTTCTTTAGCAAATCTGCTGATGTCGAATGAACAACGACCGCTTCATCCGTTGTCGACTGGTAAACAAAGCTGATCCCATGATCAAGCAATGCATAATCGTCGTTGATATCAGCTGCCACACGCCACTCTTCTAGCGGTGAAACGCTCACATCCGCCCCCGCAGTCATCTTGATAACCGGAGGCAAGTTAGGAACAACAGTTACGTGAAGGAACGTGTCAAGTTTAGCAGCGCGGCCAGCGTCGTCGGTAAGCGAAACCTTCCACTTCCCTGACTCCTTCGGCTGCATGGATACGACGTACTCGTTAGTAGCGTTTTGATCGAGCTCTGCTGTCTCAATCGTGCCGTCTTCGCTAATTAATTCGCACTTGACCAACGGCTTGTTAACAAACAATCGCCACGTAAGATCGGTCCCGGCGACCAATCGCACACGTCGAGTATCTTCAACGCGGTTTTCTGGCAACTGCGTGTACTCAGGATACTTCAACAACGCATCCGTTCTTTGTAATTCTGGATAATCGAACACCGTGATGTTGTACGTTTCGGAGACGGCCGAATCGAATTCGATTGCATAACGAAAGTCGGATTGGATATTGGATACTAGCTGCGTAAAGATTGGATCCTTCAGCGAAGGTCGCATCGCTTCAATCCGTTCAACAGGCTGTTCGTCTGCGGGCAAAGCAAAGTTTTCGTTTTCTTCGAGTTCCGCTCCAAACACCGTTCGCAAGTTGACGTCTAGCGGTGTTCGCTTTCCAAAAATTGCCGAAATCGTAAGCGAAGAGCCTCGTTCAATTTCAACGGACCCCGGTTCAACCTTGAGAGTTTCAAGATCCTCGCTAAGTTGTACGCTGGATATCGATTCAAAGCGGCCGCTAGCGCTGCGCGTTGACAGCAGCACAAAAAACGCTCCAAAGGCAAGCAGCAAGCCGAAATTCAGGATGCCCACCAGCACAACCTGTTTCGCCGAAACGATGGAAGTCCAATGGTTATAATGTGCATGCCTCAACGTGCGTTCCCGCACCTCGCGGTTTAGCAATGGGTTGCTCCAGAGTCGCGAGTGTGGATCGACCGCCGTTGTTAGAGATTGTTTCAGTTCGGGAAACTTCTTCTCAACTTTCGTTGCCAACGCCGATGCCGTGGGCGAGCGACCTTTGATAGCGAACCAGCAGCAGGTCAAGACCACCGCTACAACACTGGCTAAAGTTATGATGAAGGTAGAGTTCTGGAACAAATCATAGCGCTCGAGCTTGGACAAGACCGCCAGAACCAGGAGAACGAGCAAGCCAATGAGCGCCACGCACCATGCCATCCGCAGACGATTGATACTGCGACTGATCTGCCACAATTTGATGTGAATTCGATCATCCATTTCCCAATGGTTCCTTCATTCTTGAGTTGCGCCGAACGGAAAACGCCGTTTCCAGCACGATTGAAACCAAACCTGCGAGCAGAAGCCAACGCCACCACTGCTGTGACGATTCCAGTTCCGTATCTCGCATCTGTCGCGCGTTGTTCTCTAACTGAGCTTTTAACGCCATTTCCCCAACGCGAATTCCATAACTTTCCAATTGATCAGAAGTTGTCACGGAAAAATCACATTCTGGACGAGCAAGGTTGGCCGCAGCAATTCGCCGCGTTTCGTCGTTAGGATCCGACCACCAATAAAGTCCGGGACGATCAGGCGTAAACGACTTTCCTTCTTCCAAATTAATGATCGCTTGATCTGGACCGTTGATCTCCGCTACGCCACTCAAAGTATTGATCTCGATCGGTTCACCGACGACCCAATTCAAACTTTCCGATTGTCGCCCTCGTCGGCTTGCAGCGTTCAAAAGAATGGGAACGAACTTCGTCGACAATGCCAATTGTGAATCGGATGTCTGCCAGCCGCTGCACAGGAGCAAATAGGATCCACTGCCAACTCGACGTTGCAACAACGCCGGCGTTCCCGAATCAAATTCTGCTAAAGTCGACCAATCGGCAGCCTCCAACCCCGCGACCTTTCTCGCCTTCCAAAAATGTATCTTGGTGAAGTCGTTCGATTTTGGATCGTTGAATGGAGCGAACATCCGATTCGAATAGTCAATCTTCTGTAGCAACAAGAAATCATCAACCATTTCCTCGGACAGCTCAATTTTTTCCGCATTGAAAGAACGCTGCCACCAAGTTTCGAACTCGGCCCCTTGCTTCGGTTCTTTGTCGAGCACCACCATCACAACACCGCCATCAGCGACGTATCGAGCGAGCGGTTCCGCAGATGCAGCCAAAAGATCAGCATTTGCTACGACGAGTGCAGGTGGAACACTTTCTTCCAGGATAGTAGCTAGCTGTTGTGAGTTGATAACGTTGACGCTCGGCAACAATGGGTTTTGATCGTCGGAAAGCTTGGTTAAGAAGTACCCAATATCTTCGCGGTCGATCACAGCCCCCCGATCATTTAAATATACAAACTGCATCGGCTTGGGTCGCGACTGATGAAAATAGTACTCGTTATCGAAACTAGTCTCATCTCCTACCAGATTGATTGAACCCGTCTCAAACGTAGGCCCATCAATTTGTAGCACACGAGTTTGACCAGCAGCGACTTCGAACTGCCCCGGGACTTTCTCTGTCTTCGCATTTGAGCTGACGCCGCTTGCTTGTTCCGAAACTCCTTGTTTTTCCTGCCACAGCAATTCAAAGTTAGAAGCTTGCGATGAAGCCTCATTGTCGATCCTGACGCGAAACTTCGGTTTGATTGGCAGTCGCGAGTTGTCAGCTGCTTTGGCACTATCTCCCGAAGCAACTTGCTCGGAATCGCCTTCATTCGCAGCCAATGCAACTTGGTTCGGTTTGAGCGAACCTAACAAAGTAACAATTGCATTCCCCAAAGTTTTAGGTGCAACGGTCGTCACGTCCAATCGCAGCCCATCAGGCCACTGAATTTCTTGTAAGCGATCTAAGTCTTGTTGCGATTGCATGTCGCTGATCAATACGAGTTCGCTAATCGTGTTCGGTAAAGCTTGACCGCTAGCGCGGAAGCTCTCATACAGGTCAATCGAACTTTGCAGTGCAGCGACCAAGTCTGTTGTGTTCCACGTCGCGCCCGCTTTGTCTAATTCGTTAACGGCACCGATTGCCAAGTCACGCCAATTTGCGTCGACTCCGTCGGCCTTACTTGATGCGTCAACCAGCACGGTCGGTTCGCGATCGAATGCGACGACGCTGACAGAGTCTGTCACATCAAGATCATCGATAGACTCCTTCGCCGCTTGCATGGCCTGCTGCCAAACGTTCTCGCGTCGCATACTCGCGCTTCGGTCGATCAATACGATGCGGAACCGAGTCGCTTTGTTCAAGGCAATATCGGCTGAAGCAGGCAAAAAAGGCCGCGTGAATGCGAATGCAAAGAGTCCGAGAATCGCAGCCCGCAACAGCAGCAGCGGCCAGTTATCAATGCGGCTTTTACGCGTAACTTTGGGCGACGATGGGGAAAGGAACATCAACGAACTAAAAACTTGGTCGTTGCGCGGCTGTTTGCGAATTAAATGCAAAACAATCGGTACAGCCAGAGCCGCGAGGGCAGCGAAATAAAGAGGAGCGAGAAAATTCATCCGCGACCGCCTCCTCGGGAAGAGGAACGCGACGCGGCACGCCCGCCTGTGCGAGAACGACTCGAGAACCACTGCATCAGCAAGTCGCTCAGAGGCTTATCGGTCGTCCATTCAATCAGCTCGACTCCCGAAGCATCGCAAAGATTCGACAATGCCAGCCGATGCTCGTTGAATCGTTCGCGATATTGCTTACTGGCGACCGCTGGTTCGATATACATTAACTTACCAGTCTCTGCATCGCGCAGCGTCACCGCTTCCTTGGGCTGAAAATCGGCTTCGGAAGGATCAAGGATGCGAATGCAGCAGACGTCTTGCCCACGAGCAGACACCAGATTCGTTGGCAACTGAAGTTGGTCGATCGGTGTCAGAAAGTCGGAGATCAACACAACCAAGCCGCGAGTTTGAATCGTTTCCGCGAGTTGTTGCAATGGAAGATCCAGTCGCGTTGCATCCCCGCCAGCTTGATTGTCGATGGAAGCGATGACGCGCTGCAACTGCCCGTGCCTTCGTTTTGCCGGTACAAACTCTCGCACCTGAGAATCGAATGCAACGAAGCCCACTGCGTCGCGTTGTCGCCAGAGGTAGTTGGCCAAAGTTGCTGCAATGGTCTGGGCATAGACTAATTTTGTATGGGAAAGCGAGCCGAAATCCATCGATCGGCTAAAATCAAGCACGATATAGCAGCGGCGATTCGTTTCATCGCGATACTTTTTTACGCAATACCGGTCGCTTCGAGCGTACAAACGCCAATCTAAAGTGCGTGGGTCATCTCCAACTGAGTAGGGCCGATACTCATCGAACTCGACTGAGAAACCATGCATCGGACTGCGATGAAGGCCGCTCTGAAATCCGTCGACGAGCATTCTCGCACGCAACTGCAAGTTTTTGATTTGCAGCAATGCGTCTGGATCGATTTGAGATAGGTGTCGTGGATCTACGACCGCACTCATAGCGTCGTTTCCTTCAATAACCGATCGATACAGTCTTCGATGCGCACGCCCTGTGCTTCAGCTTTGTATGTCAGGATCAAGCGGTGTCGTAACACAGGTAGCGCGAGAGCTTTGATATCGTCAATTTCGACGTTCGATCTACCTTGAAGAAGTGCGCGAGCCTTTGCACCTAACACTAACATTTGAGCCGCACGCAACCCCGCTCCCCAAGCCAGCCATTCGTTGGTAAATGCAGGGGATTCTGGCCGCCCCGGACGACTTGCCGCGACCAACCTAACAGCATAACCTGCGACTTTTTCTGCGATCGGAACACCGCGAACCAAGCTATGAAATTTCAGCACATCTTCGCCCGTAAAAAGCGGCTCGATCGGCTCGGAATTGCGTGACGTGGTCTTAAGAACAACATCGAGTTCGTCGGCGTACGGCAAGTAATCGATGTACACGTTGAACATAAATCGGTCCAACTGAGCTTCAGGCAGCGGGTAGGTGCCTTCCATCTCGATCGGATTCTGCGTCGCAAGAACAAAGAACGGTTCCTCAAGTGTATACCTTTGTCCGGCCACTGTGACTTGATGCTCTTGCATCGCTTCCAACAGTGCGGCTTGGGTTTTGGGCGGCGTACGGTTGATTTCGTCGGCGAGCAAAACGTTGGCAAAGATTGGCCCCTTCACGAAATGCATGTGACGATGGCCATCCTCATGCTGCTCTAAAATCTCAGTACCGGTGATGTCGGCGGGCATCAAGTCGGGCGTAAACTGAATACGCTGGAAATTTAGATGGAAGATTTGCGAAACGGATCGAACCAGTAGCGTTTTAGCGAGCCCCGGCGCCCCTGTAATCAAACAGTGCGTTCCCGAGAAAAGGCAAATCAGCAACTGCTCGATTACTTCCTTTTGACCGACGATTGTTTTTGAAAGTTCGCGATCGATTCGGTCTCGTGACTCGCGAATCATCTTGATCAATTCAGCTTGTTCTTCTAAGTTGCCTAACGTTACGCTCACAGCATTCTTTCTATCTTTTAAATGAAATCGTCAACGAAGCCGGACTTGCCAAGCCATGGACCTAACAAAATAAAACACTGCCTAATGGGTCATTGCATAAACGACTATGTTGATACCCATGGGATACGCTTTTTTGACCGAAAATTCTTCGAAGTACCATGGATTGGCAGCTTCTTGTTCCCATCCATCACCCAAATCGGTGTTATGGCAAATAAAGACCATAATGCGACCATCGTCGTCACTGATCGCTCGATAATTGGCTTTCGATGTATCCGAGCCCCATCGCTCTTCCCATGTAACATTGGTACCGCGATACATTTCCGCGATTCCAACGGCAGGGATCTGAGGTTTCTCTTTTAAATCATACACGCAGTGAAAGATCTCATGTTCCAGTGGGACTTCAGTAATCGGTCGGTCGGGAAAGACTCGTTTGATCTCTCGCTCGAAGTTGTCGTACTCTTCGTCGCCCCAAAAATCGTCGACCATCATAAAGCCGCCGTTTAGGAAATAACGTCGTAGAGCAGCAACTTCCGATTCGCGAAAGAACAAACTTCCCGGCTCAATCATGTAGAGAAACGGGTAGTTGAAAAGGTCCGGCATATCAAGATCCACGATTACCGGCTCGGGATTCACCTTCAGAGTAGTAAGCTGTTGCAGCCGAAGTGAGAAGTTAAGGTCGCTGTCGCGATAGTCGGTGGCCCACCCGCCACGTCCGCCACCGCCGCGATATCGATCAGACTCGTAGCGAACTCGTGCAAACGTAAAAAGATCGGTTTTAAAACCTGGATCGACTTCCCAGTCTGGTACGCCATTGCGGCTGGAAGTATCCAAATAACCCCGTCCGCCGCCGCGGCGACGCCCCCCGCCTTCCCATTGCGCAAAGGCTGTGACGCTGGTGGCGACCATCAAAATTGCGATAATAATTCGGCTGCGCTTGCTCATGAATTCCTATCAAATCGTCTTCGACACGTTAGAAACAACGACCAACCTTCGATCCATTCACTTGGGCCGTTTATTGACTGCATATGCCGTCATGGCCCCAGTTTAGCAGATTGCATGTCGCGAGTTTTTTCGTGGAGGCCTACTTTTCTGTCTCATTTTCGACCGCCAAACCCGGATCCGCAGAGGCAGAGCCTAGTTCATGTAACCGTTGCAAAGCAGCTAAGTATCGCGGCGCTCGCTCAAGACTCTGAAGTAAATGTCGCTTGGCACTCTCTGGCTCAGCCGCTGCCAATGCCGTACCAATCTTGAAATGAAGTTCGGCTGGGTCGATGGGGTCGATCTCCAGCAAGGCAAGCAGCGAATCAACCGCCGTCGTATTTTCGTCTTGTTTCTCGACGGCCTCGATCCGTGCACGATGAGGCAAAGTCCGCATCGGCTGAACGGCCAGATAGCGGTCGCCCCAAAGTTTGACTTGCGACCAATTCTCTCGTTGCGTATCGATCTCAATTAGCCGCTCCAGCGCACTGACCGGATTGGGACAGATTTCGGCAAGTGCGGTAAGGGCCTCATACTCGCTCGCGGGATCCTCTGTGTTACGGTAGCAAACCGCTAACATCGCATAAACGCCGTTGTTGCCGGCATCAAGCGGTTCGAGTTTCTTGAGCTCTTTGAGGTGCTCGATCGCGCTCTCATAATTCTTGCGCTGCATTACGATTTGTGCCTTTGCCCGCAGCGCTAGTGCGCTTTTGGGATGATCGGTGAGGAACTGATCAAGCTGTTCGGCTGAAACAGTTGCCCGTTGCTGGCGGAATGCCTCTGGTACCTCGGCTGCAACTTCTTCAGCAGGCGCATCCTTGGGAACCAACGGCGTCCAATCCGCGTCGGGCGCGTATGCTTCGGCTGCACTTTTGGCAAAGGCAGCAAATTGATCGTCCAGCAGCTTGAGTGAACCAGTCAATCTTTCTAGCGTCGCGTTGATTGGGAGCCCGTTACCTAAGTCGTCGAGCACCCGTAGCATCGCTTCAAGTCCATAGTTCTCAATCAAGAATTCTACGGCCAACGACGACTCAAAATAAGCGAACTGCAGATGCATCGGAGATTTCGGACGCAAGAACGCACTGCTTAGATCGCTCAATGGCGTAAAGTCGTCGCTCAGCACCATTTCTCGGTAATGCCGATCCATTGGCTGGCCCCAAGTAGGATTCTCTTTACGCTCTTCGTAGACCGAGATCCCTTCGCTCAGCCATCGCGGCATTCTGTTTTTGGACTTTTGAAGCGTCACCACGTGGCAGTATTCATGCCACAAAACCGATTCCCAATTCGTTGGTGTTTCGCCCCCGGAAACCGGCGAATTCGCTGTGATTAGCTGGCCAAAACAGACGCCCAGATAGCCCGCACCACCGGGAAGCCCAAATGTTCGGATGGCAAAATCTTGCTGCCGCGGAAAGATTTCAACGTATACAGGTTCAGTCAATTCAGCTTCGTACTTCTTGACTAACGTATCTCTCGCTCTGCTTAACAAGTCAACTACAGCATTGCCGTACACCTTGGCTTCACGAGCGTCCATACGAATCACAAACCCCGGCGCTTCGAGCGTAGTGAACTTCTCGAGCTCTTCCTTGAGTTTAGATAAGTTGAATGCGACGACGTTGTATTGATCTTGAGCGCGAACAGCCGAAAGAATTTGCCAACCTTCTTCCGTCTGCCCCAAACGCAGCAGGTCTTGACCAAGTGCAAACAACGCAGGTTGATACGAGGCGTCCATCATGAGGGCGCGGCGTTGCGACACGACAGCATCTTCAAAACGATAGTGCCGCGACAGCTTTTCACCGATCACAAAGTCAACTTGTGGGTTTAATTTCCACGGCTCGAGCGCTTTCCGCCGCCATTCACCTTCCTGGCCATAATCTCCCCGCAAATGCGCAATAACAGCCCGAAGCGCCCAAGCCACTGGCAGCTTGGGGTTAATCTCCAGCACCTGCTCAATTGTCGATTCCGCTTCGTCGAGCTGTTCAGCGTCGATATCATTTTCTGCCGACATCAACAATGATAAAGCATGTTTTGGGTTAAGCTGCAACGCTTTCTTGAGCGATGCCGTCGCACGCTCGCCATCGCTTTCTTCCCAAGCCTTGGCGTCCAAGTACGCTTGCATGGGGTCGTTCGGCGATGCCTCCATGGCTTTCGCAGTCGCTTCGGCGGCCACTGCAAAGTCGGATTTGGCTAGGGCAAGTTCGGCGCTGGCTTGCAGAGCTTCTACGTTGTTGCTGTTGAACTTGAGGGCTTTGTCGTAGCAAAGTTCCAAAATTTGACGCGGATCTTCGCCCTGCGTAACAAGCAATCGTCCAAGAGGCACAAGGTCGTCTCGGCCACTGTACTTCCACGGTGTTCGCTGCACCGATTCAGTTATTGCAGAAAGTTGTTTTCTTGCATCGATCGTCCGATTGTTCATCCGGTAAACGTCGACGCCGATCAAGCGTAGCCGAAGATCTTCCGCAAATCGCTCTAAGCCAGTCTCGTAAACACGCAATGCCTCAGCGTACTTCCCCGTTTCCAACTGGCACTTGATCAGTTGCCGCGTCCACTGAGGGTTCCAGGTTTTACGGTCGACTTCTTCCTGGCAAGCAGCCTCGCATGCCGCATAGTCCCCCTTATAGAACATGGCTTCAACCTCGGCGAAATCGGCTGCCAGCGATCGATCGGAGGTTAGAGCTAGGACGCAGCAGAACAGCAGGGCAGCTTTGTTTATCGCATTAAACATAGGCGGGCAAACAGCGGTCAGCAGTTGAAACAGAAAATCGAGGCGAGGGAATCTATTCAACTATAACGGTTCGGCGACCAAGATGCACGTTTATTCAGTCCCTGCCAGTTGTGAATGCCCGTTGCATGCAAAACAAGCTTCCTACATCACCGCGGATGCAGCTTGAAGACGGCAACGCGATCATGAGCCTACGCGAGCGGAAAAATCTAATTCTCCGAGCTTGGCACGCCGTCAATCTAGCTCAGCTTCAACATGCGGGGCAGGCGGTTGGCCAGTTCCATACTATGCGTTACGACTACCAACGAAACTTGTTCCTGCTTTTGCAAGTCCAACAGCAAATTGGCGATCACGTCGGCGCTGGCCGGGTCCAAACTGCCAGTTGGCTCGTCAGCCAATACGATTTTGGGGTTCAAAATCAGAGCCCTTGCGATGGCGACTCGCGCCTTTTCACCGCCGCTTAACTGGCTAGGCAAATGCCCTGCACGTTGCGCGAGACCGACTTTCTCAAGCAACCTTTCGGCACGATTACCGATCGATTCCGTAACGGCACCCTGAGCCAGAACCGGCACCAGCACGTTTTGAATCGCAGTCAACTGAGGCAAGAGATAGTGATCTTGAAAGACAAATCCAATTCGCTCGTTGCGAAAAGCAGCAAGTTTCGTGGCGCTCAATTCGTACGGTTCGATGCCATCAATGACGAGGGTTCCAGACGTCGGCGGATCAAGCGTGCCTAAACAGTGCAGCAACGTCGATTTGCCACAACCGCTGGGCCCCACCACTGCCAATGCTTCAGCTTCGGCGAGTTCTACTGACAACTTATCAAATATCACCAGTTCACCGTCTGGCGTCGGATAAGTTTTCCGCAAGTCTTTCGCAACCAGGCTGCTCATGTAAACTTTCGTTCAATACGTTTGGAATTCGGACGGCTTGTAGACCTGAAAATGATCGGATTCGATTGTAACACGATTTTCAGGTCCTAGGAAAACTGCGACGATCTTTGCGGATCCTGGCAAATCTGTTTCGTCTTCTCGTTAAAACGCACAGCCTTAAACCTTAAAGCAAAACATTATGACTTGGAAGTTCGGTTCGCATATGAGTGTCGCCGGTGGAATGCACTTGGCAATTGACGGAGCTCATAACCTTTCAATGAACGCGTGCCAGGTTTTTACGAAGAACGCAAGTCAGTGGAAGTGCAAACCGTTAGACGAAAAAACTATCGCTCAGTTCGCCGCCTCGCGAGCCGCAGCAGCTATAGACGACGTCTGCAGTCACGCATCCTATTTGATAAATTTAGCGACTCCCAACGAAGAACTGTGGCTTAAGTCGATTGATGCGTTAGTCATCGAGCTTGAGCGCGCGGATGCGCTGCAGCTGACGGGAGTGGTCGTCCATCCTGGGGCTTACGTCGACAGCAACGAGCAAGCTGGACTTGAACGCATCGTCCGGGCTGTGGAAAAGATTTTTGACATGTGCAAACCGATGAAGACTTCTCTGCTGCTCGAGAACACCGCAGGACAAGGCTCAACACTAGGTTGGAACATGTCGCAGTTAGCTTTCGTCCTGTCAAAATTTCGCAAAGAGAAACGCTTGGGAGCTTGCATCGACACGTGCCACGCCCATGCAGCCGGATATGACCTGTCGACCACTGATGGCCTCGATAAACTTGTTCAAGAGTTGACTGATTTCGATCTGGCCCCTCGCGTTGCTGTCATCCACATGAACGATTCAAAGAAGGAAGCCGGCTCTCGAGTGGATCGGCACGAGCATCTGGGCAGCGGAACTATTGGCGTGGACGGCCTGACACGGTTCATTCACCAGCCGATTTTTGCGCCGCTGCCTATGATTCTTGAAACCGCTAAAGGGACGAACGACCAAGGAGAAGACTGGGACGCCATTAATATGCGTCAACTTTTCCAGATTACGGGGCGTAAATACTCGATGCCGGAGCTCGCCGCCGCGAAACCCACGGCAAAAGCTGCCAAAGAACGGATTTAGGTTTCGGGAAATGTCGGATAGAATGAGGCGATGATGACGACAGATTTTGAAGACATTACCGCTGAACCTACCGCAACAATCGACGAACAAACGACGACGGCTCCAGTCCACGTCGATGGCGTGGAAGAGTATGACACGATCATCATCGGAGCTGGCATGTCGGGGCTGGCGGCCGGTATACGGTTGGCCTACTACGATCAGCGTGTCTGTATCTTGGAACGGCACTGGACGATTGGCGGATTGAATTCGTTTTATCGCATGAACGGTCGCAACTATGATGTTGGACTTCATGCCCTAACAAACTATACCCCCAAAGGCACGAAGAAGGGGCCACTCTCGCGATTGCTCAAGCAGTTACGAATGCGGTATGAAGATTTCGACTTGGCCCCTCAAAGCGGTTCCGCCGTTCGATTTCCCGGAGTCCAACTGCGGTTTAACAATGACATCGATTTCCTGCGCAGTGAGGTCGCGAGTAAGTTCCCATCGCAGACTGATCGCTTTGAAACGCTGTTGCAAAGACTGATCGACTACGACGATCTTCGTCAAGAAGATTTTGAACTGTCGACGCGGGAGATTTTGAATGAGATTTTCGACGAGCCATTGCTGATAGAAATGCTTTTGTGCCCGCTGATGTGGTACGGCAACGCTCGCGAAAACGACATGGATTTCGGACAATTCTGTATTATGTTTCGAAGCATCTTCATGGAAGGTTTTGCAAGACCCGTGGGTGGAGTCCGCTTGATCTTGAAACATCTCGTCCGGCGTTTCCGTTCGCTAGGCGGCCAGCTCAAGCTACGTAGCGGCGTTGCAAAGATCCACGTTGATAACGAACGTGCCGTCGCAGTAGAACTCGAAGATGGCCGTACACTTACCGCCAAGAACATTCTATCCAGTGCTGGAATCGTAGAAACACTTCGGATGTGTGATGACAGCAGTGAAGCGGTGACGGCCAGCGCTGGTGAAATGTCGTTTATCGAATCGATTTCGGTTCTTGATCGACAACCAAAGGCCATCGGATTTGATGAAACAATCGTCTTTTACAACGACTCGCCAACCTTCCACTGGCAAAAGCCCAACCAGCAATTGTGCGACATTCGCACTGGCGTAATATGTTCTCCTAACAACTATGCTTATACGGAAGCCAAGCCTGGGGAATCGGAGGGTTTTATTAGATTGACGACCATTGCAGACCACAACCAATGGATGCACCTTTCGGAGGATGACTACCGCCGTGCGAAACTTCGGTGGTACGATGAAAGCGTGGCCGCGGCTGTGCAATTCATGCCTGACTTTCGTCGATACGTTGTAGACACCGATGTTTTTACACCAAAAACGATTCGGAGATTTACCTCGCACGACAACGGAGCGGTTTACGGTGCGCCCAAAAAGCAATTAGATGGTACGACTCACCTTAAGAATTTGTTCTTATGCGGGACCGACCAAGGTTTTGTTGGCATCATTGGCGCGATCGTCAGCGGAATTTCGATGGCCAATATGCACTGCCTGCGAACAGAGCTCTAATCTCTATTTTTATAATGGCTGATTATTCAGATTATTCAGCTGGACCTTAACCGAGCTATTGATCGTGCTTTCCTTTGATCGTCGAACCACCAATAGCCTTGTCCCCTCTGGCACTCGACCTTGGATGGCTCTGACAGCCGTCCTGCTGCTGACAACATTGCCCAGTTGCACTCCCGCTCCATCAAAAGCCGGGAAGGAGGCAAAACAACCAGAGAAGGGGAACCTCTCAACAGCGAAAAAACCGAACGCTGTTTGGGCTATGAATTTGATGCAACGCGGCGAACTCGATCAAGCATTTGAGGAAGCGTCGCAAGTCTTATTGTCGAACCCAGCCGACCCTCAAGCGCTGTATGTTGTTGCACATATACTGAAGAGCCGAGGCGATACGTCCGGCGCCATCTCGACGCTCGAATCCATCCCCGCTGAACATGTACAACTGGGAGTCAAATCGCGCCAAGAGCTAGCGACTTGGTTGACGGAAGAAGGACGCTGGAAGGAAGCCGAAGTCCTGCTCGACGCGCTGCTGGAAAAAAACGCGAAGGATCAAATCGCTCGTCGCGCGCTCATACAACTTTTGAATTTGCAGGGTCGCAGATACGAGGCAAACAAACAGATCGAGCGACTGCTTGCCGAAGGCTTGGTTGACCGCGTTCAACTCTTAGCGATGCTAGATCCATCGGAACCGTTTGACACACGGATCATCGCACAAGCCGCTCTCGAAAAGAACCCAACCGCCGTCCTTCCAATACTGACTTTGGCAAATTATTCGCTCTTCATGCAGGATTATGAGACTGCGATTGTCGAATTTGGGAAAGTTACCGCGAGCCCTGACGCACCGGCATCGGCTTATTCAAACCTCGCGCTATGCTACGCCAGAACTGGTGATTGGAAAAAGCTGGAAGCTCTTTTTGCTCAATTCCCTCGGGATGCATGGCGATCACCTAACGCATGGTTAGCCGCAGGCGCTTTCTACGAATCGATCGAAAACTTCGAAGCCGCTTTGGGAGCGTACACCAACGCCGTCCAAATTAACGCAGTTGAACCTGAAGCATTGAACGCTCTGGCTCGTATCTTTACCGCGACGGGAGAGTCTGAAGCCGCGCGTCAAACGGCGGAACGATTGGCTAGGTCTGCGCTCATGCGAGAACGACTCAAATTACTAGCGCGAAATATGGACGACGTTGAATCCATGAAACTGATTGCCGAAGATCTTCAATACTTTGGACGCAATCACGAAGCGTTGTTTTGGTTGGCGATTGCACTTAAAGGACAAGAACCGCCCCCCGAAACAGCTGCAAAAATGCAGGAACTTTCGAACATTATTGCCAAAGAGCAAGTAGAGTTGGGCCGGACCTGGCCGGCGCTCGAGCCATGGCTGGAAACGTCACTTCCACCACTTGCTGGTTCCAACGCGACGTACGCTGACCCGAGAACGGATCTTGCCAGCGAGTCAGTTGTGACCTTTGCTGAAATCGGCCAAGCAATCGGCGTAACATTTCGTTATGACATGGGGCCGCTTTATAACGGTGGCTTCAACTTGTACCAAACGAACGGAAGCGGTATCGGCGTAATCGATTTTAATTTGGACGGATGGCCGGACATCTACTTGCCTCAGGCAGCAGGCAAACCACTCACCCCAGAACCGAGCCGCACCAACGCCCTTTACCAAAATATTGCTGGCATCGCTTCGGACGTTCACGCGCAAGCAAAAATCGATAACGACCAATGGGGACAAGGAGTCGCTGTCGGAGACTACGATGGCGACGGGTTTCCGGATATCTTTGTCGCCAATATCGGAAGCAATACTTTATGGCATAACCAAGGCGATGGCACTTTCGAAAGAGTCGATGTGCCGACATTGCAAGACAAAAACGATGCGATGACAATTTCGGTTGCGATGGCTGACGTCAATGGTGACGGCTTGCCCGATTTGATCGAAGTAAATTATGCGAACACGCGCGAAGTGCTCGAAAGACTTTGCGGTTCGGACGACGGGCATGTTCGAGCTTGCGCGCCCACTGAGTTCGCGTCAGCCGATGATCGCATCTTGCTAAATAGCGACGCGCATGACTTTCTCCCTATTAATGAAGCTTGGAATTTGCCACTCTCGGGCGGTCGAGGCTTGGGGTTAATTGTTGGCAACCTTGATCAAAAAGCCGGCAATGACGTCTATATCGCCAATGACATGAACGCCAATCACTATTTGATGAGCGTCCCAGTTGAACAAGATCCTGCAGGCACTGCATCAAACTCGGTGCAGGGGCCGTTTCGTTTATCAGAGCAAGCAGCGATGCGAGGTCTGGCACTGGACGGGCAGGGCCGAGCTCAGGCGTCGATGGGACTTGCGGCGGGCGACATGGACCGGGATGGTATGTTCGATATTTTTGTGACGAACTTCTACGACGAGTTCAACGTACTTTATCGCGGCCAGCGCGGCGGCATGTTCACCGATTCGACTGCGCTTTTCTCGCTTGCAAAAACAAGCAAGCAGACTTTAGGCTTTGGTACACAAGCGGTTGATTTTGACCGCGATGGCCAATTGGATCTGATGGTCTTGAACGGCCATGTCGATGACTTTCGCTCCGAAGGCAAACCTTTTCAGATGAAGCCGGAACTGCTTCGGGGCACGCAACGAGGCTTTGTTGATTTCCCGACAGCATCCGCAGGTGAATATTTTAATACCGCTGCGGTTGCTCGCGTTCTTGCGACAATCGATTGGAACAGAGACATGAAGATCGATATGATCGCGACGCACCTAGACCGTGAAACAGCGCTGCTGGAAAACCAAAGCATAACCAAGAATCGTGCGATACAATTTGAGCTAGTCGGAACAAAATCGGATCGCGATGCGACGGGTGCTGTGCTTTCTGTCCAAGCGGGTGATGACAAATGGACATTGGGCGTGGTAAAAGGAAACGGATTTCAGTGTTCCAATGAATCGTTGCTAGACCTTGGCATCGGTAACCATCAAAGAGTAGACGTCGTTTCGGTCCGCTGGCCCGACGGCCAAACTCAAACCTATGAAAATCTTGAAGCGGATCAGCGGTACTTGCTGATTCAAAACATCGCTGACGCAGTTACGCGTTAGGCATTTATCTCTACCATTCATTGGTTCTTAACAATGGCTAAACATATTGATCCGATCTGCGGGATGAGCGTAGACGAATCAACAAAAATTCGGGCGGAACGCGACGGAAAGACATACTTCTTTTGTTGCGAGAGTTGCCGGACTAAATTTCTAAATGGCGGCTCTAAAGAGGAATCGAGCAGTTGTTGCGGTGGCGCACAATTGCACGCCATCGGCGGAGCGGGAATGCGAAAACGCGCAACCAGCAGTGAAGCAAAGTATATTTGCCCAATGTGCGAAGGCGTTGAGAGCGATGTGCCAGCCGATTGTCCAAAATGCGGTATGGCACTTGAGCCATCGCAGCCCGTGTTAGCTCGCAACAAAGTCGAATTTCGCTGCCCGATGCATCCGGAAGTTCGCGAATCGTCCCCCGGCGATTGCCCCAAATGCGGCATGCAACTGGAAGCGGTACAGCTAAAACCGAATGAGCCTGACAAAAAAGAGCTCACGAGCATGACACTCCGGTTCTGGATCGCTTTTGCACTGACGGTGCCGGTTTTCCTGCTGGCGATGCTACCAATGATTGGCGTGCCGATCGACGACTGGCTAGGCCATCGTGCTGCGCAATGGGTACAGCTTGTGATTGCATCCATCGTTGTGTTCTGGGCCGGTTGGTCGTTCTTCGTGCGCGGATTCCAATCGATTAGAACGTGGAACCTTAACATGTTCACGCTCATTGCTTTGGGCACTGGCGCTGCGTATTTTTTCAGCCTTTTGGCAGTGCTTGCTCCGCAGCTTTTACCAAACGATTTAAAAACAGGCGGGCATGCACCGCTCTACTTCGAAGCGGCTGCCGTCATCATTACACTCGTGCTTTTGGGGCAAGTCCTAGAGCTTCGCGCACGTCAGAAAACAAATGGTGCTCTTCATGAGCTATTATCGCTGACTCCCCCCACCGCCATACTCGTTCGCGAGGGTGCCGAAAAAGAAGTGCTTGTTGAAAATGTCCAGGAAGGCGATGTCCTGCGAGTACGACCAGGCAGTAAAGTCCCCGTCGACGGGACAATCACTGAAGGGCAAAGTACGCTTGATGAATCGATGTTGACCGGTGAATCTAGCCCAGTTCAAAAAACGCTGGGAGATGAAGTCATCGGTGGAACTGTGAATCAATCAGGTTCGTTCTTGATGAAAGCAGTTAAAGTTGGCGACGATACTGTGTTATCGCAGATCGTCAACATGGTCGCTCAAGCGCAACGCAGCAGGGCTCCGATCCAACGCATTGCTGATTCAGTCGCGGGCTATTTCGTTCCAATTGTTGTTACCGTTTCCATTTTAACATTCCTGGCGTGGGCAATTTTCCAGCCTCGGCAACCAGCCCTCGTATTTGCCTTGGTCAATGCTATTGCCGTCCTGATCATCGCTTGCCCCTGTGCACTTGGGTTAGCAACTCCGATGTCAATCATGGTTGGTATTGGGCGAGGAGCGAAAGAAGGAATACTGATTCGCGATGCCGAATCATTAGAGTCCTTAGAGAAAACAGACACGGTCGTCGTCGATAAAACGGGGACCCTGACTGAAGGTAAACCGCGCTTGGTTGATTGTATCGCCGCAGAAGGATTTTCTGAAACAGACGTGCTTCAGTTTGCTGCGAGCCTCGAACGCAGTAGTGAACATCCAATCGGTGCTGCAATTTTACAAGCTGCCAGAGATCGCTCCGTCAAATTAGGTTTAACGTCTAAGTTCGAATCCGAAACAGGTCGTGGAATCCGCGGAACAGTCGACAATCGCAGCGTCCTAATCGGGCAAAAGAACTTCCTAAGCGATCAATCGGTAACCATTGACCCAAAGTATGTCTTACAGGCCGAACAGCTTCAGCAACAAGGTCGAACCGTCGTCTATATCGCAGTCGACAAAAGGTTTGCAGGCTTGATCGCCATTGCCGATCCAATCAAAAAGTCGACTGTTGCGGCAATCAAGCTGCTAAAGGAAATGAATCTTAAGATCATTATGTTGACCGGTGACAACGAAAAGACGGCGAAGTTTATCAGCGACGAACTTGGCATCGACGAGTTTCATGCGAACACTCTTCCCGATCAAAAACTTGCCTTTATCAAAGATCTCAAACAGCGTGGACAGCATGTTGTTATGGCTGGCGATGGGGTCAACGACGCTCCGGCACTGGCGGAATCCCATGTCGGGATCGCAATGGGGACGGGGACTGATGTCGCCATGGAATCGGCGGGTGTGACGCTGGTGAAAGGCGATCTGCTGGGAATAGTGAATGCGATTAAATTAAGCCGTATCACGATGCGTAACATTAGGCAGAATCTCTTTTTTGCATTCTTCTACAATGCAGTTGGAATTCCGATTGCTGCCGGCGTTCTTTATCCGGTCTTTGGCCTTCTCTTGAACCCCATGTTCGCGGCCGCCGCAATGAGCTTGAGCTCGGTGTCCGTTATTGCAAACGCGCTGCGGTTGAAATCGATAAGTCTAAGATAATATCGCACAGACACTTTGCTACCACTGCATGTATTCATCCAAGCTATCGCGGACGATTGCTTGGTTCGCGTTTCTTCCAGTCCAAAACTGAAACATGGAGGCATAGGTTGCGGCCAATACTTGCGTCGACTCTACCCAATTAAAATCAGCAAGCATCTCTTTGTTATGCTCAACGACCGATTGCTCCGAACGAAAATGCACAATTGCACTTGCGTTTTCCGACAACTTGCATTGGCGTATTAAGCTAACATCTAACGTCGTTAGAGGTGCAGATGTCACCAGAACTGCGATCTTTACTGGAGAGTCGGCGATCTCGTGACGCGACATTCGTTGAATCATGGGAGAAGTGGTCCCGGCACCGTTGGTTCCCCCATTCTCGACTGAAGTTGGCGAATCATGATCGAGACTTATCGCTACCAATCGTTCTGCAATCTGCGGCATCGCCAGACGCAAGAGATTGGCAAGCACCATATCGCCGTAGACTACGACTTTACTTTCTGGATCTGGATACTGCTCCAGTAGAACCTCCAGATGCATGGCGATCGCTGCACCATCCAAGTTCTCCGCCATCCAGTTCAATCCATCGCGTCTGGCCGCCGTTATCTGATTTGATACCAAAGCGGACTCAGCCACGCTGTCGAAAGGCAACTTTGATTCAGTTGTAACGGGCGATAAGAACGCAATGCCTTCGAAATTTAATGCGCGAATTCCGCTGACCGCCACAGCAAGTCGATCCGAGGCCACTTCCGCCGTCACGAATCGCCATTCGATTTGCGAATCAGCCGCAAGTCGCTCCATGATGAACTGAGTTGGATCGCCGACGACTGTTTCGCCGATCAGACAGATCACTGGTTCGACGATTCTTGACATTGATTTTAAACTACCATCCGATTTGCAATACGCCCTGTTAGCGGCGAATCGTTGAGAGCACAGGTACTTGGAATCCGCTCCGAGTACGATCGATTTATTAGAACACGAACTGGTCCAGCTTCAAGCGGCGAACGGTTTCTTCGATCATCTGATCTTCCGCAGCTTCGTCTTTTGCCACAAATGTAACGGAAAACCGCAAGAAGGCACCTGCATCGTCCCAGGGCACTGTAACAATCGAGTGCTCTGTAATTAAGTACTGAGAAGCTGCTTCAGCGTTGGCAAAGGTCAAGCCGCTCTTGGTTCCTTTAGGTGCTGGAGTGTACAGGAAGTAGCTACCGCCCGGCATCTGACACTGAAACCCGACACCCTTAAGTGCCGCCACCAGCTTGCTCATACGTCGACGATATTTTTCGCGGATTCGATTCGGTATCGAAGCGTCATCAAGCGCCGTTACAGCAGCTTTCTGAATCGCCATAAACTGACCGCTGTCGCAATTGTCTTTCACATCAGAAAACGCGGCCACGATGCGTTCGTTACCACATACCCAACCAATGCGCCAACCGATCATGTCAAAGCCCTTGCTAAGGGAGTGGACTTCTACGCCCACATCCTTTGCACCTTCTACTTCAAGAAAGCTGAGCGGTTCACCATCAAAAGTCAACATGGCATGCGCCGCATCTTGCACGACGATAAACTCATGCTTGTTCGCGAGCTCGATGACGCGACTATAAAAATCTCGCGTCGCAGTTTTACCGGTCGGACTGTTTGGGTAGTTGAGCACCAACATTTTGGTACGCTTCCAAACCTCAGGTGCAATACTGTCAAAATCTGGGAAGAAATCGTTGGCAGCTAGCAACGGCAGTCGATGAACTTCGCCACCGTAATATTTGGTATGCGTACCAGCTACTGGGTAACCTGGAACAGTCATCATCGTTATGTCGCCCGGATTGATAAAGCAGGCGGGTAGCATCGAGAGTGCCGTCTTACTGCCAATACAATGATTGACTTCGGACGCAGGGTCGAGCGAAACGCCGAAATTCCGCTCCATGAAGCGTGCAACTGCTTGTTTGTATTCGGCAATTCCATTGTCGGCATAGCCGCGATTGGCGACATCATCGATCTCAGCTTTCATCCGAACACGAACGTTCTCGGCCGCCATGTCATCGTTTTCGCCGATGCCAAAATCTAAAAGTGAGCGGTCCGGATAATCCGCCAGTGCCTTGCGTTTGGCTCGTTTGATCTTCTCGAACTTGTAGATCTCCGTTCCTTTTCCATACTGAAGACCACCAATTCGGTCGGCAAACAACTTTTGAAAATATGGATCAGCCGAAACTGTAGCAGGCATAGCTCAATTACTTCAAACGATAATCAGGGACAAAAAAGCAGTTTGCGTGTTCGCAACCGCATACAAGAATGCAAATTTAACTCAAGTTAGCCCAATCGGGCAAGTCTTGCCGGTTTACCCGACAAACCTATGTCGCCTTTTCGAATGTCATTTGAATTCGAACGTAGCGAGCAGGGGATAATGATCGCTCAAATCGCGTTCGTTCACTTCTTTCGTATAACGCGTGTCCCAATGGTCCAGGTCAGGGCCATCGCCGACAATGGTGAACTGCGGCTGAGCTGCGATCGATTTAAAGACGATATCGATTTTCGCAGGATCGTCTTCGATCATTGACGGCGAAACTAAAATCCGGTCGAACTCGCGCTCCAACACTAGGTGAGTGCGACGTTTTTCTGGCGATGCAAATTCGTGCAAGTCTCTAAGGTCATCGGTCGTATCTGCCGTCATCTTGCCTAAAAGAAAATCGATCCCATCGTCTTCTTCCAGCTCGGTACCATAACGACTCTCTAGGTTCATGTCGCCCAAGACAACCACATTCTCGCCTGCCTTTACATAGTCCGCCACCCATTTGTGAGCCAGATTGGCTTGGCGTCGTCGAAAGCTGGCCGCTTCGGCTGTCGCTCGAAAGTGCACATTCAACATTACCAGCGACTCCGTCTTTCCATCACTTGTCTGCCACTCGAATTTACCGATGATGTGTTTCGAAAGGTTATGGTAGTCGCGGCTGTCAAACATCTCCTTGCTTTGTTCGCGTCGAGAATATTCTACAAGCCCGCTCTGATACAGAATGGCTACGTCTTGTTCGGTTCCCAGGTCGAAGCCATCGATAAAAGCGACTCGATAAGTTTTTTGATGTTGCTCTTTCAGCACCTTGATCAAATCGAGCATAACATCGCGATTTTCCACTTCTTGAACGGCAAGGATCGTAGGAGCCATTTTGCTGATTGATGCTGCAATCGCATCGCGTTTCCAGATCCACACCTCGTTGTTAGGTGGCGCCTGCTCCTTAGCGATCTTGCTGCGATTGTCGCTCGGATTCGCATCAAAGAACCACTCCAAGTTCCACGTTGCGATTGTCAGTTCTCGCGGCGCATTGTCTGCCAAAACGCTTGGTAAAAACGCCGCAATTACAGCCAACCCAACCGCAGATTGTGCTAGTAATTTTGAAGCATTCATAAGTCCTGTTTTTCTCCGCTTGATGTGACTTCGAGCTTGCTCAAACTCTTTGAACGCACAACTCGGTGAAAGTGAAGCTGGACTTCTCGGGCAACCACGCGGCGTACGCCTTCGACCAGGCATTTCGGCTCGTTGTCAGACTGACCAAAGTCGATAATTTCTTTGAGAGGAGTGCCGTGTGGAACCACAAAGGTCCGCTGATTGATAATCTGATTGCCCGCGTCCAGCTCCGGCACAATAAAATGACATGTTGCTCCAAAAGTCAGCATACGAAACGCGAAAGCATCGTGATACGGACGCAACCCAGGAAAACTCGGCAAGAGTCCATGATGAAGGTTAATGATCCGACCACCAGCAAACTTCCAACATGTGTCTGGCGGTAGCACGCGCATATATCGCGCTAAAACGACATAATCGACATCGTACTTATCAAAAAGTTGCACCATCTTCTGATCATCGGCCGCTCCGTCTTCCAAACCGATATATTCCCAAGGCACATTGAACTCTGCTGCTAGTTTTTCACAGCGTTTTCGGTTGCCTAACATTACCGTCGCTTCGGCATCGATTGTTCCATCAGCAATCGCTTCCAGAATTGCCCTGGGTGTGGACTCCAGATAAGTCGTACAGATGGCAACTCGTGGCCTATTCACCCGAGAATCGGGAGACCAAACGCGAATCTCGAGGCCGGTTGCTTTCCCGATCGACTCCATTTTCTGGCGGATTGGGTCGAGCTGATCATCGCGAATTTGAATGCGGCACATCATGGCGAACACAGCTAGTTCGTCATGATCGTACATCTGAATTTCGGCAATGTTCCCGCCACGCGTTGTCACGTCATGGATAATTGGATCCGCCAGCCCAACATTGTCTGGACCAACGGCAGTGATGACAATTTCCATGAACGTTTTACAATCGCGACAAACAAACAATTAAAGGGGAAAGACTAATCTCGATAGATCGTTGGATCAAC
Source organism: Njordella aestuarii (assembly GCF_056494165.1). Lineage (NCBI taxonomy): Bacteria > Pseudomonadati > Planctomycetota > Planctomycetia > Pirellulales > Pirellulaceae > Njordella > Njordella aestuarii. Next base: position 1,573,089 of record NZ_CM151397.1, on the reverse strand, counting down.
ACCCAGCGTCCCGTCGATCCGCTGAAGATACGTTTCACTGCGACAGTATTCCAAGCGTTCGGCGGCGTCAGCAAGTCGTTTTTCCAACTGCAGACGAGTGATGACCGACTTGTGCGTCGTTCGATTGCAGTACTCGGTCAGATAGTCAACGTGCCGCTGCCACAGTCGCGTGTCAACTTTTTGCTTGGTCAACATACGCTGTTTGTACCAATCACTTTTGAGCATTTTTTCCCGGTCAAACAGCTCGACAACTTCGGGCGATGTCTGATCTTTGCCGTTATAACTACCCTTGGCCATAATTTCTAAAAGAGCACGTAGCGGCGGAATCGCAAATTCAACCGATCCATCACCAAAGTACTGCTTGGCTACGCGCGCTTGGACTTCACAGATGTGCTCAATTCCATCAACGTATGCTTCGAAGTCTTGTTCCTCGGGCTTCAAAATTCTCGAGTCGAATACCTTGCTAGGATTGTCAAAGACACGTCCAAAGAAACGTCGAACAAACCTCGAAGTTATCCGGTATCCTAGTCGCGATGCATGAATCGTTCGCCCCTCATGCTCAAAGTCATTGAGCCGTTCAAGCAATCCGTTGGCAATCATAAAGCGGGGTTCGCGTTCCTCCGGGAACAACCGGCACCAGATTTCGGGAACGAGCATACTTACGTCGTGTCCAACCTCTGTTTCAGGCCCGATGTGACCAGCGGCACTAGAAAAGCCGCCAAGACCTGTCAATATCATGCTCACGAGAGCTGCATTCAAATCATGAACGGGAAGCAGCGCATTGAACGGGCCTTTGGTAAGCGCCCCTTCACTACCCGCACCGGTCGTTGACGGACTCTTGCCAGTCAAAGAACAAATGTAGTCCATGAACAGTTCGGGCAAGTCCTGGTAATGGATGGGATTGTAGACCGCCAACGAGCGAATCCCAGCTTCTTTGTCAGGCGGATTGTTCCTACGCCCCGATAGGACCGCGCTTACTGGAATGTGCAATGCTGCGTTGGCCGGAGTTGATCGCGCCAATTGCATCGCTCGCATTGCAAGATATCGATCGCGAGGATTAATCAAATCGGGTCGGTCTTGAAGGTACCGTGGGTTCTTGCTCGGCTTGCCATCAACCAAACGCGGATGCGCGTTGCTGACAACATACTCTTTGTCATCTTGATCCAAGAAAGATTTCAAGCGTTCCTTCATCGGTTCGGTATATTTGTCAAACTCCATCACCGAGGAATATTCATCTTCGACATTCTTTTTAGTCAGCGGTTCGTAGTTGCAGAAAAAGTTGCCGCCGCGCGACATGTCGATTTCCGTCTGCTTGTCGAAACCGCGATGAACCGCATCATCCGGCCTTTGAAACAGCCGATATTCGCAGTTGGCTACAAATTTGTAACTGAGTTCATCTTTGACGGCTGGCAGATTGGGCAAGTACCGCCCCGGCGCAATCACCGACGAGGTGATGTCGTCCTCCAACTGGATCTTATCAGCAGCAGCAAAATCTTGTCGCAGTTTGTACGTCTTCCATCGACCTTGCTGGTCTAATGCGACGCGAAGATAGAGCCCTACGAGTTTGCGGCTTCCATACTTTAACTCGTGGCCGCTTGCCCCGTTGACAACGTCGACGCCAAAATGATTCCGCCAAGAATCGCGCCAATCAGGCTTGGCAAAACGCTTGATGACAAAAATCATCGCGTAGATATAACTTGGAATCGACTCCAAGAACTTGTTATATTCTTCAGTGTAGTCCTGCGAGGGTGTAAACAGCTTAATAACACTGCCCAGCGATCGCCGTGGGTCTAAGACCTTACGTGAAGATGACTTTGAGTAGTCAGGTTTCTCTTTCGAATCTGCTTTCCATCGATTTGTATAGTCGCGAGCCAAAATTTTATCGATCAGATCGAAATCTTCGTCGACGTTTGCGACGAAAATCGGGCCTGCTAGCATGTAGTCGCGTAACGACTTGCTAATTTCGCTCTTGCCACCACCGCTCACCGTACAAGGCTTGTGGCACACGGTACCCTCGCCGCTGGTTCCCACTAATCGCCACGACGGTGCCCATGGATGTTTTTCCATTTTTAAGCGGTAGCCGCTGGGCGCGATGTAAACCTTCGACGGCTCAAGGCGAATCGATTTTTCGAAGCCGTTTTGCACCCAGGTGACTCGTTGCTTTGCAAGACTAAAATGAGCGCTCTCGTTTACGTAAACGATATCGGAACAGTTCTTGTCAACGCCATATCCATCCGGGTGCAATTCGATGAAATGGTCTCCGTAGTCTCTTGCCACGTCAGCGAACGTTCGCCCATTGTAACGACGTGAGTCAAGTTGGAATTCTTCCCCCAAGTGATGAGAAGGGAACGCAATCGTTCCGCCAGCATGCTCTTCTTCGACATTGCCAAGCAAGTTTGCCGCAAAGCTGATCTGAGTCTTCACTTCCTTCTTGCAGTAGCCATAGTAATTGTCGGCAATCAGCGTCACGATGACCCCTTCGCTAGTTCGGCAAGTCAGCTTGAATGCTTGTCCGCCGTTATAAAGCTCAGATTCCTCTTTCCACGCCATTCCCTGCTTGCGTTGTTTTTCAGTTGCATCGTCCCATGCAGGAAGCCCTAAATCCTTTTTGGTGCATTTCGTTAAATGCGGAGCTAGGATCACACAGCCCGTGTGACCAGTCCAGTGCAGCACATCCAGCGCTGCATCGTTTTCTGGAACAAGTGGATCACCAGCGTTGCCAAAAATCGACTCCACGAAATCCAAGTTCGCGACCAACGCTCCAGGAGCGAAAAACCTAATTTCCATCGTTTTTCGCCGACAAAAGCCTTCTACGCGAGGGCAAACTAGCGGGCGAACCAGCAACGACACAAAGGTTAACGCTGGATCTTTTGCATCTGCGGTAAACGGCAATTTCAGCAGCGAATCAGGTGGCAGAAATGCGCGGCGAAACATTTCCGCAAACACCGCCTTCGGTACTGCAATTTTATCATCCGGAATCGGCAGTCCGCCTTCTGTTACATGGAAAGTACCCGCCGTAGTACGACGATCGGCAGCCGGATTGTGGAGCATCCCATTGGCCAAGCGATACGACTTGACATACTCGTTTGACACCATCGAACCGTCCGAGGGGATCGCCAGCTCCCGCGCAACCCCGTGTCTATCTAGTACAAACGTCTGATCGGGCAAGCGTAGTGGTGATTCAAGCTTAAGATCTTCAAAATGACGCGAGAGAAAACCTTCAATACGGCTGTCGATAGGGGCTCGCAGTTGCGAGAGCAAGCGATTCTTTTCTTCCAAGTTCGCGAGCACGCCTTCGGGAAGTTCAACTCGCGACTTTGCGACTTCGTCCAGCACAAGGTCGGTAGCCGCCATCTCGATGTAGATGTATTGCCGCAGCAATTCATGCGCTCGCTCGTTCGTGTCTTGATGCCGCGACCACGAAAGCGAATTTTCGCGATCGACGATTCCTTCCCAGCCATCGGGAATCGCTGGGTCTTTAATGAGGCGCGAGATTGCGGACTGTTCGGATGACTTGCTGGAAATCGTCATAGATTGCTTCGTTCTGAAAAAGTTTGAGCGATCGTGAATACATCTGGTTCGTCTGCCCGTAACCACAAAGAATATAACGGAATTGGAGTAGCTCGTTGAGGTGCGAGAGCAAGCAATTTAAACTCAGAAAATGATTTCCAGACCGTGCATTTTTCTTTTGGTGCACAATCTACCCTTGAAATATGATCAAGGGTCTAAGATCATGAATACCCCCCGCAATATTATTGCCCCCTCGCCCCTCAGGATATCACTCGAATGAAAAAGTCTTGGAAAGCAGTCCTATCGCTGCTGGTTCTCGCCGCCAGTTGCTCTACGGTCAACGCCGAACTGCGAACAACGCCTGTCGATGCCTTTCGCGTTCCCGAAGGTTTCCAAGTCGAATTGGTTTACGAAGTTCCCATTAACGAACAAGGCTCCTGGGTCGCGATGGCCGTCGATAAAGATGGGACTCTGATCGTAAGCGATCAATACGGCGGCCTTTATCGCGTAACATTGCCCGAAGACGGCAGCGCTGATGCTTCCAAAATCAACGTTCAACCAATCGCTGCGTCGGTTGGAATGGTCCAGGGCATTTGCCCGACGGAGCACGGCCTGTACGTGAACATCAACGGCAACAGTGCTGAGGGAAGTGGTACCTACCGACTGCAAGACCTTGATCATGACGGCACTTTCGAGGATTCCAAGCGGATTATTCCGATGTCCGGCACCAGCGAGCATGGTCCACATGCAATCATTGTTGGTCCCGACGGCCGCTTGTACACGTGCTCGGGCAACGACAGCGAAATCCCCAATACAATCACTCGCTCTCGAGTCCCCAAGGTCTGGGGGAACGACCACTTGTTAGGCCGCATGCCGGACGCTCGCGGTTTTATGGCCAACCGGATGGGGCCGGGTGGATTCGTGCTCAGCTTCAATCCCGATGCTTCCGACGTCGAGCTGGTTGCCTTGGGTTTTCGCAACGAGTATGACATCGCATTCAATAAGCAAGGCGACTTGTTCACGTACGATGCAGATATGGAATGGGACGTCGGCACGCCCTGGTACCGACCGACTCGAGTAAACCACGTTGTTAGTGGCGTCGATTTTGGATGGCGAAACGGTACAGGTAAGTACGCCAGCTACTTTGCCGACTCATTCGGTTCCGTTGTTGACGTCGGTTATGGCTCGCCGACAGGCATCGCTTTTGCCTACGGCACGAACTTCCCGGAGCCATACCAATCGGCGCTTCTGATCAGTGATTGGAGCTATGGCGTGATCTACGCTGTTGAACTCGATCCCCAAGGCGGCACATATACCGGCAAACTAACGCCATTCATGTCCGCTGCTCCGATGCCTGTCACCGATCTGGTCGTTCGTCCGCAAGATGGCTGCCTTTATGTTGCCGTTGGTGGACGCAAAGTACAGTCGGCCCTGTATCGACTAAAGTATACTGGCAACGCTCAAGCGAACGCCGCGGCGACCGTGCAATCGATGCCAATCGAAGCGGAACTGCGACGTAAACTTGAACAGTATCATTCCCCTAGCGAGGATGAAGCAGCTATACAGTTGGCTTTGCAACACGTCGGCAACGAGGACTTTGCTGTGCGGAGTGCGGCGCGCATCGTGCTCGAACATCAGAATCCATCGCAGTGGCGCGAGGCGGCTGCGAAACTTTCCTCACCTTCAGCAAAAATCACAACGGCTATTGCACTCGCTCGAACCGGAGAGCCAGCCGACCAAACACCTCTTGCCCAATCTTTGGCAAAAATCAACTGGACAAGTTTAGATGAAACCGGCAAATTCGAACTACTGCGTGCTTACCAGTTGATTTGCCTGCGATTAGGAGATATCAACGACGAGAACCGCAATTTGATCATCCAACAGATTAATGCTCACTTTCCAGACGAGAACGATAACAACTTGGTGAATCGTGAGCTCGCCCAACTCATGCTTTACCTTAACGCAACGGAGGCAGTTGCAAAAAGCGTCGCGTTACTGTCCACCAGCGGTGCTGCCGACGACCAGATCCACTACGCACTGTCGCTGCGTGAAATCGAGCAAGGTTGGACCCCGGAGCTGCGAAAAGCGTACTTCCAATGGTTCTTTGACGTCGCATCGGCACGGGGCGGTGAATCATTTGGCGGCTTTATCGACAACATCAGAAAAGCGGCCATCGCAAAACTTGACGATGGTGAGAAAAAGGAGCTCGGAGAGTTGATCGAAGCAATCCCGCAGCCGATCGATCCAGCCCAAGAACTACAAGCGCGATCCTTTGTTAAGGATTGGTCGGTAGACGAATTGGTGAAGAACGCAGAGGAAGCAAAAACCGCAAACTTCGAAAACGGCAAGAAGCTATTCGCGGTCGCTCAGTGCTACAAGTGCCATCGTTTCGCTGGCTTGGGAGGCATACAAGGCCCTGATTTGACGGGGTCAGGCGGACGTTTTTCGATGCGAGATCTTTTGACGGCAGTCGTAGAGCCTAACAAAGAAATTAGCGATCAGTATCAAGCAACTCAGTTCTTGACTGAAGACGACGAAGTCATTACCGGCCGTGTCGCGAATTTGAATGGGAACAATCTGATGATTTCAACGAACATGTTGGACCCGGAAAAATTTGTCTCCGTCAATCGGCAAAAAATTGTGGAAACCAAGCCTAGCCCCGTTTCCATGATGCCCTCCGGATTGCTAAACACCTTCTCGGCCGAAGAAGTAAACGATTTGATGACCTACTTGCGTAGCGGCGGAAACCCAAAATCCCCGTTGTACGTAAAGTAATCCGTTCAGTTTCCGTGAAAGCGGAGGTCTTCCCCCTCCGGTGCATCCTCAAATAATGCGAATCTATGTTCCTCACTTAGCCGCCGACAGCTATCTCCAGCTGCCTGCGGAGGAGGCCAAACACGCGACTCGCGTTATGCGACTGAAAGATGGCGATGCCTGCGAACTCTTCGACGGCAAGGGGAATATCGCTCGCGCTACCTTGGTCGATTGCGACCGCTCGTCGGCAAGCGTCCGAGTTACTACAGTTGAACATGAACCGAAAGAGCTTCCCGGCCATGTAACTGTAGCGATAGGACTGCCCAAAGGTGATCGCCAACGAAGCGTTGTAGAGCGAGCCACCGAGTTAGGCGTAACCGTCCTGCAACCGCTAGCCTGCGAATATAGCGTGGCAGAAGCGACAGAGAATGCGATCAACCGCGCGAAACGGACTGTAATTGAATCTTGCAAACAGTGCGAGCGAAATTCGCTGATGAATGTCGCTGAGGCACAGGATTCGATCGATTTCTTTCAGTCTTTCAACGCGAAACACAATCTGTCGCTGCTATGCCACCCCGGACTGCCAGCATCGTCGCAAGGCGACTTGACCACACTCAGCAAGTGGGCGGAAACGATAGCGGAGCAGGGAATGGGGATTGCGCTGGCCATTGGGCCCGAAGGAGGCTTTAGTGACAAAGAAGTAGCAATCGCACTGCAAAACGGCTGGATTGGTTTTGATCTGGGAGAGCGAATCCTGCGAGTTGAAACGGCCCTTACGCTAGCTGTATCGATGGCAACAATCTGCCTGGGCCCAGCCAGATCTCCGGAGTAGCTGCTGGTTTGATCCAGCGAAAAAGTCGATCGCACGAGACGGGAAAATTGATAGAATGGTGCGTCTGTTTCCTGTCGCTATCTCAGATGAGTGATCGTGGCCGACCTTCCACCCAGCACCGCTAATGTCACTAGCGATCTATCGCGTTCTCAAAGCGGCGATCGATTGCTTCGCACATCGTTGGAATCAGTACCGGCGATCGGGCAACAGCGGGCCGCACTCTTTCGAAAGATGGGGATTCGCCGACTGGCAGACCTGCTTTTCTTCTTCCCACGCGATTACCAAGATTCGGTCGAACTGCAGGAGTACCATCAGCTCGTTTCCGATACACGGTGTTGCGTCGTGGGAACAGTCGATTCGATTGAAAGTAGGTATCTGCCCGACGGCCGCAGCACGGTGGGAGTTCTCATGAAGCTCGACAATAGCGGCTTTGTGCGGCTTGTTTGGTTTAATCAACCTTTCAGGACTAAGAACATCGCCCGCGGCGATCGGCTTCAGGTGACTGGCGTGGTTAAAAGTACCGGTGTCTCGTACGAAATGCGTCACCCTGACTTTATTAAATTGGAACCTGAGGAAGTGGCCGTTGCCGGAAAACCGCTGCCTATCTATTCGCTTACAGAAGGCCTCAAGCAACGTCACGTCAAAACAGCAGTGGAAGCAGCCATAGAACAGTTGGTCGATTCCATGGAAGATGCTTTCACGCCGACTTTCCTGCTCGATAACGAACTTCTACCGATCCGTGATGCAATCAGGCTCATCCATTTGCCGATGACAATGGATGAGGCCAATCGAGCTCGACATCGTTTTGTGTTTCAAGAGTTGCTTGTTTACCAACTAGCGCTTGCAATGCGGCGTTCGAAATTGAAGAACCAGCAAGCCGCGCCGTCGATAACCAAGAATGGAACATTGCATCATCGAATCCTCAAGCGTATCGGACTAAAGTTGACCGGTGACCAAGAGAAGGTCATCGAGGAGATTTGCGCCGATATGGCTCAACCGGTTGCCATGAACCGATTACTGCAAGGAGATGTTGGCAGCGGCAAGACTGCTGTGGCGTTATATGCCATGTTGTTAGCTGTCGCCAACGGCTACCAGACAACGTTTATGGCTCCGACCGAAATCCTGGCTAGGCAACATTTTGAACGAATCCGAGATTCGCTCACGAACGCGGAATGCGAAGTAGCACTACTCGTGGGCAGTTTGACAGGTTCTGAGAAGGACGACCTACAACACCAAATTGCACTCGGGACCGTTGATATTGTAGTAGGCACCCAGGCGCTGCTGAGCGAGAAAGTGGAGTTTCATCGGCTTGGACTGGCAGTCATTGATGAACAACATAAGTTCGGCGTCGCTCAACGCGCGAGTCTGCGCGGTTCGCAATTTCAACCGCACTATTTGGTACTATCAGCTACCCCGATCCCGCGTACGCTTTCGATGACGGCATTTGGCGATCTTGATGTTTCAACGATTCGTGAAAAGCCACCTGGTCGCGAGCCGGTTAATACCTATCTAGGTTCCGCAACCCAGGAAGAGAGCTGGTGGGCATTCGTGCGCAATAAAGTTAGCGAAGGTCGACAAGCGTATGTAATTACGCCACGTGTTGTTGCAGAAGAAGCATTTGATGTCGCCGGAGCGATTCAGACCTACGAGCGACTTAAATCGGGAGAACTCGCGGGCATGCGAGTCGGATTGTTGCATGGCCGCATGGACGCAGACGAGAAACACGAGACCCTCACTCAATTCTCGCTGGGGAACATCGATGTCTTAATCGCGACTACCGTTGTCGAAGTCGGAATCGACGTCCCCAATGCGACTGTAATGACGATTTTGGATGCCAACCGCTTGGGACTGGCTCAACTTCATCAGTTGCGTGGTCGAGTCAGCCGCGGTGTTCATCGTGGTTATCTATGCGTCTTTGCATCGGCTGGAATCGAGCCGTCAGAGCACCAGAAACTCGTGGCATTCTCAAGGACCGACGATGGTTTTGAGCTGGCCGAAATGGACATGCAGATGCGGGGGCCGGGAAACCTGTTGGGAACACAGCAAAGCGGGCTACCACCTTTTCGCATTGCAGACCTCATCCGCGATCGTGAAGTAGTGGAGCTCGTGCGTGGAGTTGCTCAGCAAATGGTTGAACGCGATCCAGAGCTTTCCGCTCCCGAGCTCGCTCGACTAAAGCAACAAGTCATCAGCCGTCACGGCGGCATGATCGACTTCGGCGACGTTGGTTAAGAGAGTGGACGATTCCGACTCGATGCTTCTGACCAGTCAAGTACGAGACTTTGTCGAGTTGATCCGCTGCGTTTTATTGCGATTTTTGTTCGATTCTCGCATTTCTTAAGCTTGAAAGGCTGAGATTTTCTCTGCCGGTGGTGTGACCAACTACGTGTTATCCGTCGAGTTCGGATGGGCTATCCGGTAACGGTTTTGCACCGTGTATGACAGCAACAATATGAATTGTACCGGGAGTTATGAGGTAGATCAGGCGATATGAGTATTCGACAACCTCACGCACTTCCTCGCGGTTGTATTCGGGGACTGCTTGACCAGAATATGGAAAAGCTGCGATTTGCTTTGTCCGTTTGGTAAGCCTGTCTACAACACTCAGCGCGTAGCGGGGTGAGTCTTGTGCAATGTAGGCGTAGATTCCAGTGAGGTCAGATATTGCACTGCGCGTCCATAGGACCTTCATCATTCAGGCAATCCAAAACGTCTCCGAACTTCCTCGACCGACAGCGTGTCACCAGCGGAGATATCTTTTAGCCCGCTCTCGATTTTCTGCCTGACATAGATCCTGTACATGACGTCATCCCAAGATGCGTTTTCTGGCAGAGTTTGGATTGTCTCGTTGACCTTGATCTTAATGTTGTTATTCGCAGTGTTTGACATTTCCATTTCTCCTTCACTTCGATTGTCCCATAGTCGAGGACTCGTCACAAGGCACGCCGCTCGGCCCTAGCAAACTAGCTTATTTACCTAGCGAAATTGACTTTGTAGACTGGCGACGATTTTTTCTGCTGCCACAGAGGTTGATCCCACATATTAGTACTCGAGGAGTGTTTCAATATCTGCAGCGATTTGATGTTAGGTTGTAACTTTAATCTCAGCTCTGAAATTGCACTTAGCCTCGCAGATGCGACGGACAAATGTTCGAGCTTCGGCAGGTTTGCCAGAATTAGTGTCGTTCCGCGATCTGTTAGACCGCCGTCGGCGTCTGGCGGAACCACTTCCAGACCTTTGGCCCCAGGCCAGATCGCAAGTCGCCGCAGTTGAGGGTAATTTTTTAGAATCTCGATCTGCGAATCCGCATCGGAATCCGTAGTTGGATATAGGGTAATTGTATCGATTTCTGAGAAGTAATCTAACCCGATCATCGTAACGATCCAAGGCGGAATCGCTAGCGAGTCATCCTCGTACGTCACGCGTCCGCCGAGCCTTTCAACTGCAAGTGCAACAGCTTTCTGACGTTTGCTTGAGTCAACCCAGCGATATGCAATGACAGTGATAGTTACGAGGAACGCTGAGACAATAAGAATGCTGAGACGGGTGAATCTGCGCCAAACTTTCATTTCACATCCCTGTTCGCGACAAAACTATTTTTAGTTACTGTTTGCTTGTTATGTTAGGGCGCGTGGATGCGATTTTCTCGGTTTGCAGTGTAGATATTTTTTGTGACATTGTAAAAGCGAGCCTGGACCGGGGATTGGAAATGTGCATTCAATAGAGGGCGCATTATGCAGCCCTCTTTTGATTCGTTTCCAACTGATGGAGATTGAGTGAACGCTCACTCCCTATCTTCGCTATTCAGCCGGTTCGCTTTTTGCACCTTCTTCGATCGCAAACAATCGATTCCGGTTTGCAATAAACAACGTGTTGTTCGCAACGATTGGCGTCGTGAATACTGCCGACTCAATGTCCACTTCGTCGATCAGTTTCATTTCCTTCGACAGTTCGAAGATTGCGATCTCTCCATCAGCGTCGCTGATATAGACCTTGTCATTGATCAACAGAGGGCTGGCCCAGGACTCAGATAGCATGTCATATGTCCAGTAGCCTTTTCCAGTCTTAGCGTCGACGCAATGCACCAGTCCGCTGAAGTCGGCGATGAACAGCAAATCGTTTTTAATCGCTGCAGTACCACAAGTACGATGCATGGTCGTTTCGAATTCACTTGGATCGGTTCCGACGTAATGCCAAACAGCAGCCGAATTAGGATTGTCGCGTTCGAAATCGCCTTTGTCCTTTTCAAGAGCTTGAAGACGTTTTGGAGCAATTGGGTCACTCGGGTTCGAACTGTTGTATACCATGGTCGGGCTCACGTCGCCGCGTTTGGTCGGGTCGATGCACCAGAGATGCCCGCCGCCTTCGCCATGCTCAGGATCTTCGCCAACTGCAATATATACTAGGCCGTCGTAGACCAGAGGAGTTGCGATCAAATGGTTACGAGTTGCACGCGAGAGCAAGTACAGCGAGTCTTTCGGATTGCAGTCGAACTTCCACAAAAGTTCCGACTTGCCATCTTTGCCTTCAGCTAGATAGCTATAAAGCCAGCCATCGCCCCCAGCAAACAAAACTTGGTTAACTCCGCCAAGTTCCGCAACCGTCGGCGAACTCCATTGCCCATGCAAAATGTTTGCGCCCGGGGCGTCGTCCTGCCAGAGTACTTCTCCCGTATCTTTGTTCAAGCAAAGAAAACTAGGAGCGTTCGCCTCAGGTACAGCGATGTGACTTTCATCAACACCATTGCCAGTGTTAACAAACAGCATGTCGTTAAACAATGTCACGGAACAAGAACACATGTTGTGTTGGCTGGTCCCCAACTGCTGCATCATGTTCAATTCCCAGACCACGTCAGCTTCATCTTCGGCTTCAAATTCCTCACTCTTGTATGGCCCATTGTTCTCGCCATCACGGAATCCTTCGGTGTCCAAACAAGTCACCGTGCCGCGACTGGTTACGTACCACAGGCGGTCGCCGTCAATGATTGGAGCACTGCAGATGCCTTGGTCTGGCCAATCGTGCACACGACCACTCGGAAGCTTTTTATTGCTGTGCTGCCACAGGAAGGTTCCATCTTTTTCGTTGAAACAGAGCAGCACCCCCAAGTCAACGTTGTTCGGAAAACGCGAAAGATACGCTGAGGCATTATTGGTGCCGACGTAAACCTTACCGTTAGCAACGACTGGATTGCCGTACGTTTCGGAACCAAGTGGCATGGACCACCGAATATTCTCACCACTTCCGACGTCCCACTCTACGGGAACATCCTGGTCTTTTGGAGTGTTGCTTCGAATTGGTGAGCCACCCCATTGTGGCCAATCAAGTTCGCCAACGTTTAGCTTCGAAATTCTTTTCGCCGTTTCCTCAACTGGATCAAACGCATGGAGTTGAGCGAGGGGATAGGAACTGGCGAACATGGCCAGCAATAGATGTTGGATTTTCATAGGTTTCGTTATGAGAATGGAAAGCTGTAATTGCGGGTGGCCTGAAAAAAGCGACCGCTCATAAGACGACTGTTTTAAAGGGAAGGTCTTAGCTGGTAGGAGGAACGCTGGCTTAAGGACTCGACCTGCGAGCCAATTTGTCGTCAACGTTCCCAATCAAACGTAGTATCCTGAGCGTTGTAGGTAAAGGAACTTTACGTAGTAAAATGACAACTGGTGCGATTCGGTTACTGCGAAACGCTCGGGAATTTGACTTTCGAGCGTTCCTGGCACATCGCAAGGCCCTCGCCGGACCGCATCGGCAACTAATTCGGAGTAACCCGTACGTTGTCGACGTAAAACTGGGCATCGCCCGAATTGCCGAACAAGCCGGGGCTACCTTGCAAATTTCCGACTCTGTCTGTCGCTTCAATTTGCCATTCGGCAGGCTCTTCTTCGCCACGCAGCCAGACTTTGCCTCGCAAGGTTGCTTCAGATCCCACGGTTTCGGACTGGAACTTCATTGTGTACCACGTCTTCTGTTTCCATTCAAAAGGGATAGTTTTCGCGAAACGACTTTCCAAACGTGGCGTCCAAGAGCGAATTTGCAGATTTTGGGAGCCGAGCATATCAAGTGTGTACCGCTGAGCGATCAGCCCCATGTCGGGAAGCCGATCAGTTTTTGCCTCTCCTCGCATATCGGTTGCATAGAAATCAGCTTGAACCGTGTAGTCATGCATGTCAGGCCAACCAAACCAAGCTTGCGAACGCGTTCCTTTAGGAATCGTACTGATTTTCACAAGCCCTTTATTTCCTTCAAATTCCGTTGGCTGGTGCCGATACGCCGCTCCGATCCAAGTCATGGGGACGACACCACTGTCAAAGTTTTCTTCGATAGGCAACCCAGGGATTACACGGACTCGAGCAACGCTTGTGAGTTCCCCGCTCTTGGCAGTAACCATGCATGGCAGTGCCGATTCGGTCTTGGGAGCCACAAACGAACCATCCACAATTTCACCGCCTCCTTCAACAGAGATCTGGGCGTCTTTGACGAGTCGAACAAACTGTCCGTGTTTGTTGTAACCACGCACCTGCATGGCAATAGACTGACCTGGCTTCAACATCATCTCGACAGGCGCTAGCTGAATATGGCTGACGGTCTCGTCAGTCTTGACGGACGTCTCTTTTTTGGTCGGAGGCAACTCGGTATAAGTTGAGTCGTTTTCGGCCGATCCAATACAATATAACGCCGTGATGGAAGGGAGGTAGACGCGTCCGGCGTGAGCGATCGGCGAACCGAAAAACTCACTTTCGTCTTTCATGCGGGTGTTGCTGACAACTTCAACACCATCGTCGGAAGGCTTTAGGATGTAGGTTCGACCGGAGTTTTCAGCGGCGTAGATCTTTCCGTCGCCGTACATAAGCGACCCGAACATGGCGCGGCCAAGCTTTTTGGAACCAACCTCTTTGCCGCTGGCCGCCTCAAGGACGACCAGTTTTCCGCCGTCCTCAACGACGTAGACTCGGTCTTCGATTTTTAACGGTGCACAGCGACTGACGGTCATCCCGGGTATTTTCCAAAGCAACTTGTCTTCCGCGATTTCGCCGGTTTGATTGCCGTCAAATGCAAACATAGCCCCCAAAACGGTCCGGTTCGATTCATTTTGCTCTGCGTGCCCGCAATATACGATGCCATTTTCATCGACCAAAGGAGTCGTGTTGATCCCGCGGGGGGATGCCTGATACTTCCAAATCATTTTTCCGGTGCGCGGTTGCAATGCATACACCGCGCCATCCGCTGCACCAAACACCATCGCCGCTTGTCCGTTCAACACGGTGTAAACGGGAGTACTGTAGGTGGTGTCTTCCGGCCGCAATCTTGTCGAAAACATCCAAGCAGACATGCCGGTAGATTTATCGAAAGCAACAAACCGATGCGCCGGAAGGGCCGTATCGCCCCAACCGGTCATCACGGCACTTACAATCACCAAGTCTTCGAAAACAGTTGCTAAGTTTGTTCGGCCCCCATATGGGCTGATCATTCCATACTCTTCCATCATGGAATGCTCCCATACGATTTCACCGGTATCCCCATTCAAGCATTGAAAGACGCCGTTAATACCAAGCACATACACTTGATTTGTTTCAGGATCTCCTACAGGACTGATCCAACTGACGCGTTCAGCAGGGGCGTCGGAGAGAAATACATTGTGAACGCTTTCCCAAATCCGTTCGCCAGTTTTAGGATCAAGGCAGACGGTCTTTTCGCCTTCCTTTGTGGTTTCTGGGTTGTCGCGGCAGACGATATACATTTTATCGTTCATTACAATCGGAGTCCCCCGAGAGGCATACTCCTCTTTTCGCCACAGCAAATTTTCACCGTCAACAGACCACTGTTCAGGCAAGTTCGTTTGGTACGCATGGCCATTCATCATTGGACCACGCCAATGTGCCCAGTCACGCTTTTCAACGGCTTCGTCAGACGATTGCTCCTGTGCGTAGACGAGCGTAGGCCCTCCTGCGATCAAGATCGCCACCGTCATCTTTACAATATTCCACTTCGAAAAAAACATATTTTTAGCGTTGTTGAGTGTATGGGAAGAAACTTGGGCGTTAAGATTAACCGAGGCTGACAATCTGAGCCATTCGACATCAGCCACTAAGCAACTCATGATAACGGATTGCAAATCGTTCGGCCATCACACGTTAACTCTCAGAAGAACACCAAGCCGTCGCAGAAGTCCGACCCGCCGGCTTGCACAGCAAACCCCGAACCATTCGAGCCAAACTAACAGAATCTGATCTTATGCTACGCCGACTTAATCCTCGCATGTACCGAGACCTCCAACGCGAAGAACACGGGCCCTTTGTGACCACACTTGCCTTGATAGGGGGACTTACGTCTGCCATGCTGCTTGCCAGCGTTGCCAACATCGCACTGGCCCAGCCAAACGCTTCGACGGAAAATACCACCGAGAATCCGTCCGCCACGCCTTCTCGAACGCCGGCGTCACGTCTTCAAACCGGGGTTTATCCACTGGATGGCGTGACTACCCCAAGCGGCAACACGCTTATCGTCGACCGCAATCTTCCCGGGATTTGGAACTATAACAACGACAAATTAGAAGTTCTGACTCAAGGCAGCAAGCAATTTCGACAACCGTTAAACGCCGTGCGTGCCATTGCTGTGTCGCCTGCGGGCAAGATTTATGTCGGCGATTCGGCTACTCGAGAAATCTATGAGGTCCTTGCCGATGGAAGCACTAAACCGCTAACAAATGGACTAATCGGAGTTCCCGTCGATTTGGCCGTGGCGAGCGATGAAACTCTTTACATCGCAGATCTGGAACGACGAGCAGTCTGGAAATGGAAGCCAGGAAGCGACAACAAACCCGAGGTGTTTCTGGAAAAGGCGAACGCTCGTGGTCTAGCTGTCGATAGCCAAAACCAGTTGTGGGTGCTCTCGCAAAACAGCGAACAGCTATTGCGTTACGATTCGTCAGGCAAGGAAACAAAGGTCGTTGAATCGCGAACTTTCCAGTTTCCCAATAACGTCGCAGTCGACAAGTCTGGCACGGCTTGGGTCAGTGACGGCTACGCGAAAGCAGTTTGGAAAATTGCGCCGGGTGCTGCCCCTGAAAAAGCCATCGAATCGGACCTGTTCCAAAATCCAGTTGGACTCTTCTGGGTCAACGAGGAACTAGCGGTGGTCGATCCACATGCAATGAAGGTCTTTGTCGTTGACGCTCAAAATAGTGTCAGGGAATGGATCACAATCTCCGATCCAAAATAATTCAGACTGACTGGAGCGCCGTCGGCTTGCATCCGGTGGCGGGCTAAGCGGCGGTCGCAACTGCCCAAGGAATCAGCGCCGAACGCAGTCAGTCTGCAAGCCACTGCCATAACAATTCGACAACCGCTCGCAGTCCAACTTTCCTCGGCGAGCTCGACAACGCAGCGGATTTCGGAAACCAATAACCAATCCTGCGAGCAGCTACAAAAAAAGCGAGCCGCAGTAGGCTCGCCATGTTTCAGGAGTCGCTAACGACTCGCTCGAAAAGCTAAATATGATTCTCGGTTTGAGCGGTTGCCGAGTTGGAAGATACTGTGCAACCCCGAATGCAAACCGCTAGCAAAATTACCAAGCAAAGTGAGCGAACGCTTTGTTAGCGTCAGCCATACGGTGCGTGTTTTCACGTTTGGTGATAGCAGCACCTTCTTTGCGGAACGCACCCAGCAGTTCATCAGCAAGCTTGAGATGTGTCGCGCGGCCTTTTTTGTCGCGTACGGCAGCAAGGATCCAGCGGAAAGCCAGCGATTGTTGGCGATTGCGATTTACTTGCATTGGAACCTGGTACGATGCACCACCCACACGTTTCGAACGAACTTCGATGTACGGCTTTACGTTTTCGATCGCTTGTTCGAAGACTTCGATTGCAGGACGATCAGGAATCTTCTTTTGAATTTCGTCCAAAGCGTCGTACAGCACGTTGTATGCAGTCGTCTTCTTGCCATCGTACATCAAGCAATTAACGAACTTTGCAGCCAGCAAAGAATTGAACTTCGGGTCTGGCCGGAGCGTGGTACGAGAGGCAGTGATCTTTCCCATAGATGTAACTTGATCGAAAACGACGAAAAGCAGTAAGGATGTACGGAGAACGGAACGTTATAAAATCAAACGGCGACCAACACTAAGGCTTCTTCGCACCGTAACGGCTGCGAGATTGCTTACGGCCAGTCACGCCCAGTGTATCGCGACTACCGCGAACGACTTGGTAGCGAACACCTGGCAAGTCACGGACACGACCACCGCGGATAAGAACAATCGAGTGTTCCTGCAGGTTATGGCCTTCCCCAGGAATGTAAACGGTTACTTCCTTGCCGTTGCTCAAACGAACACGGGTGATTTTTCGCAGAGCCGAGTTAGGCTTCTTAGGAGTCATCGTACGGACCAACAAGCAAACGCCTTGACGCTGTGGACATTTGTCCAAAACGGGGCTCTTGGTGGTCTTGCGTTGAACTTGCCGAGATCGGCGAACCAATTGATTGATGGTTGGCATGGAAAGCTTCGAAAACGTTTAACAAATTAAGTTTGCTGTGAGTCATTCCTGGAATGCTTCAGGAAATCCCCGCAACAGGCGAATACCAAAGGTGGGACTCGAACCCACACGGGTGTTACCCCACTGGATTTTGAGTCCAGCGCGTCTGCCATTCCGCCACTTTGGCCCGTAGACCGGCAGCAATGACGCCACTGGTTGCCCGGAAGGATCGAAGAGTTTAACCGCAGGGAGGCTTTTCGAGCAAGGGCTATAAAGCAGCTTTTTCAGGGAACTTTGCCTACTTCTTGACGCGATCGGTCCTAATCAAGTTTTCCAGGTCCATTGCTAGCAGTATCGTCATCACGCTGCAAACGTGAACAAGCTGCCCAGCATGTTTTATCAGCGCACGGAACGCCATTCGGACTGGACGCCCAGCAAGTGGCTGCGGAAAACTCCGAATGTCCATTAAACGCCATCTCTGCAGCCGTACCTTTTACGGGTTGCGCGAGTCCTGAGGATGCTTCAGCATTTTCGGCGATTCGAGGTGCGCACAGTCATGCCGTTTTGTTACTTTTTTGCGAAATCGCTCGACGCCACCAGACTCTGGGCAATAATTAGCTGTTGAAAGCCATCTGGAATCCGACTTTCAGCGGACATCAGGAAATTTGGCGCAATTTTAGGGACGGGTACATGCCTCTATTGGATGCAGAAATCGATCAATGGCCACCAATTCTTTTGATGGCCGACGATGCTGCCGAAAAGCCGTGGTGGGCGATGTATACCTTAGCACGCCACGAAAAAAAGCTCATGCGGATGCTGGTTGAACAGCAAATCGCTTTTTATTCGCCGGTAATCCGTCGCCGATATCGCTCGCCCAATGGCCGGCTTCGGGTAGCGTACGAACCGCTATTTACGAATTACGTTTTCGTCCAAGGCGAAGAAGATTCGCGTTACCGAGCGATTTGCACTGGTTGTGTCTCCCGCTGTTTAGAAGTTACCGATCGTAACAATTTTATCGACGACATGCGGCAGATCCACCAGTTGATCGCTACCGGCGAAGCTGTCGCGCCGGAAGCCAAAATCATCGCCGGCCAACTGGTTCGCGTTAAAAATGGTGTGTTTAAGGGATTCGAAGGGCGTGTGCTCCGACGGGAAAATGAAGTTCGGTTGCTTGTCACGGTCCGTTATATGGGACAAGGAGCAAGTGTTGCACTCGATGACTGCCAACTGGAAGTTATCGGTTAGCCACGGAGCGCAGCGGCAAGCCTACGGACGGACCTAGCTTACTCCGGCTGGCCGCTGAATCAGTCGTCGCTCCGACTTAGAAAAGCGGGTGGTCGTCGAACTTTACGAGTGTTTCGGCGACCAATGCTGGACATCTTGCCCAAATGGATTCGTCACCGAAATCTTCCGCGAGAAATCGTGAATGAAGTTTTCATGAACGGGTGACGAATTTGAATCTCAATATCTACAATGCTCGTAGAGATGGTAGTGAAAGTCACATCGTTCTCGAACCAATGCCAACTTGTCTATCTGGAAATGGGAATTGAAAGCGAATAGTATTCGCTTTGAGTAATCGAATGGAACTTACCACAGAGCAACTGTCTGCCTCCCAAGAGATCCCGACGACCGTCGAATCAGGTAATATACAAAGTTCTGAAGGGATCGATGGATTTTGGGTTACGTTCGCGGCCGTTCTCCCGTTGCTCGGCCTGCTGCCAATGCTGTTTGTCGAAGCGATCTTTCTTTGGAACCGAGCTCATTATCGGTACGTGCCACTGGCTCTCCTTGCCCTTCTGACGCTCATCTTCTTGCATTTCCGCCCCGCCGCCCCTGACAAAACGCGAGTTATGGCGGGCGCTATACTTACAGGGTTGGCGGGCCTATTCGGCGTCGCTTCGGTATACTTTTTCATTGCCACTTTGGCGCATCTCGCCGTAACGCTACTCCTATGCGGATGGCTGTTAGGCCAACTGGGTGAAACGCGTATTAGCCGCGTGTTGGCATTAACTCTGCTCCTCGCTTCCACAATCCCGCTCCCCTGGGGGCTCGACACAGCGACGACGGGAAGCTTGCAAGATGTTGCTGGCAGTTGGACAAGCGGCGCTCTTGATGCAATGGGCATCCTTCACTTGCACGAAGGGCAGTGGATAAATTCCCGATTCTTTCAGCTTCCAACCACGCGTGTC
This sequence comes from Njordella aestuarii, assembly GCF_056494165.1. Taxonomy (NCBI): domain Bacteria; kingdom Pseudomonadati; phylum Planctomycetota; class Planctomycetia; order Pirellulales; family Pirellulaceae; genus Njordella; species Njordella aestuarii. The sequence goes on along the minus strand of NZ_CM151397.1, from coordinate 1,553,342 downwards.
GGGGGCGGCCCCGACAGCGTATTCCTGCTCTTTTCCTTTGCCGCGTTACTCGTCGCCGCGCGGCGTCACGGAACACTTGCCGCCGCGATCATGCTGCTCAGTGTCCCCCTCTGGTTTCTATGTTACGGGACTCTCTCGCAACTGATCTTGGCAGTTTATGCAGATGGACAACAAGTCACTGCGCCCGATTTGCCGGTGCTACCTGTTCGTATTGGAGTGTTGATTCTGGTTGGCGTTGCAATGATACTTTTTGACGTCGCTACATCCTCACTGTTGCGGCCGGCAGCGTGGTCAAGCTCGGTCGACGACCAATGGCTTGAGGAAGAAGAGACGCTCGCAAGCAAGCCGCCGATTACTGAAACCAGCAAGGTGCCTGTCTGCCGGTTTATCTCGATCCCCGCAGCCGCGGCGATGTTCCTAAGTGGCTTGCTCGCGACTTACATGATCGCAACCAACTCCGACACCGCATTAAGTTCTACAGCGATCCCCGTCGCATCGCTGGCTAACATCGCCGTCGCCGACACACTTCCGGAGTCTCTTCAGGAGTGGCAGCAGAGCGACTACCAAGCGAGCATGGTGCAGGTGAAGGATGGCGGGATCGCTCCTGTTTTTGACTGGAAGTACGTCAGAGGTTTGGACCGCGTCGAGTTTGTTCTTAATGTAGGGCAAAAACCACCCGCTTTGATCTCGGGCTACGAGCAGCAAGGCTGGCGTGCAGTAGTTTGGTCAGACAATGAGCCAGATGCAGGGCAAGTCTTGCAGACTCCGAGCGGCGTCCCATATCGTTTTATGAGCCTACGCAATAGTATTGGCCAACGGGCGTTTATATTGGCTTCGGAAATCTCGACGGACGGGCAGATCACTGCAGGTGACGCTCAAGCGGCTGAAGAGTCGTCAGCTTTTGAATCGATATTCAGCAAACTTTCCAAAGACGAAGAGCAGGCGCAGCGTGTCGCATTCCATGCCCACTTGATTCATATCGCAGTTTCCGACCTAGCGACGCTGCCTCCTGATGTAGCCCAAATCTATGAACAGCTGGTAGCTCGGATCAGCCAAGAGACTGTAGCTGGTTTTGCCGCAGGCACAACGGAACCTCCCTTGACCGAGGCGTCAACTCAAGTTGCAGAGCCAAATCCGAATTGAGTACCTAATTAAAGACGCCGTTGCTTGGTCGGTCTGCAGTGCGTGCGTTTCGCTAAACCATGCAATTGGTACAACCGTACCGACCTGAACGATCGCCCTGCATATTGGTTAGCCATCGAGAAAACAGTGCCGTGCATCTGACTTTTCAACCAAGCTCCAATTAGCTTTGCAGCTAGAGCCCGACAGCAAGTTCCCAGGAAGGATTGTGTTAACGGTGTCGGCTCGATTTTGAAATCGAGCTGCCACCGACGGGCACGAAGTGCGCCTTGACGTGGCTCGGGCTTTAAAAATTCACATTTGAGACATCGATGATTTCTATCATAGGACTCGGCTACGTAGGTCTTCCGCTGGCTTTGCAATTTGCTCGCAGCGGAGTTTCCGTCGTTGGATTGGACGTTGACGCAGCCAAAGTAGCTGCGATTTCGAGTGGTCGCTCGTACATTCATCACATTGAATCGTCGGAGATCGAGGGGCAGGTCTCTGCTGGCATGCTTCGCGCATCGACCGATTTTTCAGAAGTGTCTCAGTGCGACGCTGTGATCATCTGCGTTCCGACACCATTAAATAAGAACCGTGAACCGGACATCTCTTATATTCTGAAGACCGGTGAGTCGATCGCTCCTCACTTGCAGCTAGGGACGCTGGTGGTCCTAGAATCGACAACTTATCCGGGGACGACGGATGAAGACCTGCGTGGGGTATTGGAGTCGATTTCTGGCTTAACAGCTGGCACAGACTTTCATTTAGCATTTTCGCCAGAACGGGAAGACCCAGGCAACCCTGATAGCAAAGTGTCGAAGATTCCGAAGGTGGTTGGTGGACTGACTCCCAAGTGCCTTGTGCTTGCCGTGAAGCTTTATAGTAAAGCTGTTGAGCGCGTGGTAACCGTGTCGAGTTGCCGCGCGGCAGAAGCGACCAAGTTACTTGAAAACATCTTTCGCAGTGTCAACATTGCGTTGGTGAACGAGTTAAAAGTCGTTTACGGTTCGATGGGCATTGATATTTGGGAAGTGATAGAAGCGGCCAAGACGAAGCCGTTTGGCTACATGCCCTTTTATCCAGGCCCTGGGCTAGGCGGCCACTGTATTCCGATCGATCCATTTTATTTGACGTGGAAGGCACGGGAATACGGTCACGCAACGCGCTTTATCGAGCTGGCGGGCGAGATCAATACTTCGATGCCAAATTACGTAATTGGAAAAGTCGCGGAAGCGTTAAACAGCGTCAAGAAACCCCTCAACGGCAGCCGCGTGCTATTGATAGGATTGGCCTACAAGGCCAACGTCGATGATGACCGCGAATCGCCCACTTATATTTTGCTAGACAAGCTCAAGAGTGCAGGTGCCGAGGTTGCATATTACGATCCTTACGTCCCTGTCATTCGCCCAAGCCGCGAGCATTCTCACTGGGCCGGGACCAAGTCGATTGAGTGGACACAAGAAACGGTCTCAAGCTTTGACGTAACGTTAATTTCGACGGCTCATAAAAACGTGAACTATCAAGAACTAGTCGACTGGTCAAACCTAGTAATCGACACCCGCAACGCTTGCGCGGGGATTAAGGGCCAGAAGATGGTTTTTCTCGCGTAGTAGCACACTGCCGGGTCGATTGAATCGTCACAACTGGACATGCCAAAATACGCATTTTCCAACGAAATGAACTAATCGCAGAATATGTCAGAATTGAAGCGACGATTAATCCGCGGATTTGGCGCAACTGCTGCGACGCAGTTTAGCAACGCAATGATTCAGTTCGCTAGCGTACCAGCGTTCCTTTCGGTCTGGAATATCAACTTATACGGAGAATGGTTAGCTGTATCTTCCCTTGCGTCGATAATTGCAATGAGTGATTTAGGTTTCACTGCTGTCGCAGCCAACGACATGACAATGGCAGTCGGAATGAATCAAAAAAACAAAGCAATTGTAACTTTCCAGTCAATGCTTGTACTTCTTCTGATTATCACCATTGTGGTCTTTAGCCTCATCGTCGCCCTCGTAAATACAATTGATTTTACTCAGTTAATGTCGCTGAAATCGATCACCCAGGGAGAGTTTACCAGACTAACAATTATATTAATTTTATTGGTCTTTGTTGGCCTACTTCATGGACTTATTGCAGCTGGATTCCGTTGTGATGGAAACTTGGCTATGGGAGGTTGGCTTACTTGCGCAACAGGAGTAGCAACTTGGATCGCTCAAATGATAGCGCTTTTCACTACACAGTCTATGACCTACGTAGCGATTGGCGCCTTGATCGCCTCGTTCTTGATGTTAATTGTTTCGGCGAGGCTATTATTAAGAACAAGCCCTTGGTTCATAATTGGAGTTCGACAGTGCGACAAGAACGTTTTACGTAGCCTGTTCATCCCTGCAATGGGCTACATGGCCTTTCCTTTCGGCTATGCACTAAATAACCAAGGCGTCCTCCAAATAGTTGCATGGATAGGAGGACCGACAGCCACCGTTATTTTCAGTACGCATCGCACATTGGCGAACACGAGCATCAATCTTATGAATATGATCAATCATGTAATGCGCCCTGAGTTTTCTCGCGCCTTCGCTGACGGAAGCATTGAGTTATTTCGTAAGCTTCATCGACTCGCATGCAGAGCATCGATCGGGGGAGCAATTGCTTGCGGCACAGCGATACTTCTCATTTCCGAGTACTTCATACCTTTTTGGACAAATAACTCAGTACAGTGCAATTGGCAACTTTCAATTGCATTCGCCGCAATTGTCCTGGCCCGAAGTTTCTGGATGACGAGTGCTGTCACAATGATGGCAACGAACAAACACATGAAAGTCGCCGCAGTGTTTGTTCTTGGAATGGCATTATCTTGCCTCCTTGCTCTAATTATGATGCAGTCGTTCCATTTACCGGGAGTGGCATTAAGTGCATTGGCAGCAGAAGTTGTGATGTCAATCTTTGTCATTTATCGATCGCTCAACCTGACAAACGATCGTTTTACAGACTTTTTCTACTTCATAGTCTTCGGAAAAATTGTCACATAATATATTTTCAGTAGTACGCCTGAAATGTCTTGATTTGCTTGAAGACATGCTATTCCAAAAAACGCTGATGGCAGCAAAAGGCATTAACGCTGCATTCACTTACACGCAAAGACGGCCGGTCATCTGCAGATGAACGAAATTCTTTTATTCATAGTACTTGTGTCGTTCATTGCGGTTATCTTACGTAGTTTTCGGGCGGAGCAATGGATTTTCAATACCGGTCTATTGCTAGGAATCTTTTACATTTCTGTAATACCTCTTTTTATACTTTTCATTAAAGGCAATTTGGATATAGGTAGCGGCGGAACAAGCTTGGGGCCATTGCGGCGAATTTCTTGGAGCAGAGACACATATGCTGTAAGTCAAATTTTGATCACGCTTCTACTTTTTGTAATTACTAATTTCGTACTCCTGACCATAGTTCAATCAAAATCTTTTCCGGGACAGAGAAATTCGTCTTGGTTGTCGAAAATCCCAAAAGCAAAACCGATAGTACTGATTTTTGTCTTTCTGATTTCGTGCATAGTTTTCTTTTACGCAAGTGGTCTCTCAACCGGAGCAGGCCATTGGGCTCGTACAAAAGACGACGTCTTAAGCGCTGGCGTTTTCGGTTCGCTTATTCTTTCACTTTTCGCTGGACTGAGGTTGGCGGCCTTGATTGCAGTGGCAGCCTCCTGGCAAAAATCCAACTGGAATTTTCGTCGAACTTTGATCGCGCTGGCAGTTTTGTGCGCATTTGACCTGTACGTGACAGGTAATCGGGTTTTTACACTGCAGTCTATTTTCTGCGTTGCAGTCATTCTTTACGAAAAACGACAATTTCTACATTTAGTAGTTACCGCGATGGGGGCCATTCCCGTGGGCTACGCAATGGTCCTTTTTGGTACGTTTCGCGCTTCAATGCATAAGTGGAATAGTGGCGGCATAGACGGGCTTGTAGAAGGGCTTCAGAATGGTTTCCGCGCAGTTAAACGGGCAGGAGATTATTCGCTCTTAGAATACGCATTCGCCGCTTGCGAAGGATCAAGCCTCAATATCTTTATTGGTGTTGTAAATGCGTTCCCGGAAAAATATAATTTTCTTATGGGTTCAAGCCTGATTAAGCCGCTCGTGTTTTGGATCCCGCGGAGCATTTGGCATGACAAACCCAACTCTATCTCAGTCGTTTTTGGAAATATCTTCCTACCGGGGGCAGGTGTGAGCTTAAACGGCACTTCGTTAGGCGAATATTATGCGAATTTCGGCATTTACGGTGGTATTGCTCTGGGTATTGTCAGTGTTCTGCTGTCAACATTGCTTGCTAAGATTCCGCTGGAATCGAGCATGAGGCATCTTCTGTGCGTCGTTCTGGGTTTCACGCTCGCCCGGCTTGACATGATCAACATTATTTTACCAGGTATAATAGCTTTATGCGTGCTCAATTTTGTCACGCTTGTGAACGAGCCACAGGCAGATGAATTCCAATACCTAGACGAAGCTTGATGCGTCCATCAACTGTCGATGTTGACACAAAAATCGATACAGACGATGAAGACACTTGTTGTATACCACTTCTTTGCTCACTACCGCGAGCCAATAATTCGTGAGTTGACCGAAAATAGCGAGCATGAGTTTGAGTTCTTGGGGGCTCGTACCGACCCATACGGTAGCATCCGGGCTGCAGATTTTGAAAGTAATACTCGCTTTCGAAGCGTCTCGACATATTTATTCCGACCGGTAGTATTGCAACCCCGTGTTATATGGTATGCCTTTTTCGGTTCGCATCAAGCGACGATATACCTAGGGGACCCAGCTTTTTTGACGACATGGATTGCCGCGATCATTGACCGAGCAAGACGGAGAAGAGTCTTGTTCTGGACGCATGGATGGACAAAGAAAGATGTCGGAGTAAAGCGGTTTTTACGCCGACTGTTCTATTCAATTCCCACGGGGCTTTTACTTTACGGCAACCGCGCCAAGTCCATAGGAGTCGCTGAAGGTTTCTCGAGTGAGTCCCTTTACGTAGTTTACAATAGTCTCGACTACCCGCTTCAAAAGAACACTCGTGAATCACAGACAGAGAAGGATCTGCGAGAGCTAAAATGTTCAATGTTTGGAGAAAGTGACGCGCCAATCGTCGGATGTGTCACACGACTCTCACCGCAACGTCGTCTTGACACACTAATCGAAGCGCTGGCATTGCTGAAGCAAAAAGGCAAACATTTGAACCTACTCTTGATTGGCGAGGGTCCGGAGAAAAAGAAGCTAGAATCTCTTGCCCTGCAAAATAAAATCAACGTCGTATTCACCGGTGCATGCTACGAAGAGAGCTTGCTATCAAGATACCTAATGCTCTGCGCAGTCTGCGTGGCACCGGGAATGGTTGGCCTAACCGCCGTGCACAGCCTTGCATACGGCGTACCGGTAATAACTCATAACGACCATGACTCTCAAATGCCTGAGGCAGAGGCTATAGTCGAAGGCGAGACCGGAGGGTTTTTCGAGCGAGACAACATTAGTCATCTGGCAAGCGTCATTGATTACTGGACTAGAGAAACTAAGCCTATAGCTGCTACACGGGCAGCTTGCATTGAAAGAATTGAAAGATTCTACAATCCTCAATTCCAGCGAATCGTTATTGATATGGCACTAAACGCCATTTCTGCACCCGATTGAACTATCAATCATTGACCGTCGCTCCTTGCCATGAAAACAATCCTTCGAAGGTTTCCAGAATATTATTTCGCCGCAAGGCAGTTTCTCTTTCGGGCGCGCGCCGCGCGAATGGGATGGAAGGAAGTACATCCGACTGCGTACATTGCAAAAGGAGCCGTTGTTCACCCAAGTGTTAGAATGGCCGAATACAGTTTCATAAATCGACACTGCTTGGTAGAGAGAGGAGTTACGATCGGCAAGTACAGCATGCTCGCACCACGTGCGGCAGTTGTCGCGTCGGACCATCTGTTCGACCGCCCTGGTACGCCTATTATTTTTAGCGGTAGACCTCAAATTAAAGAGACGAAAATCGGTGCTGATGTGTGGCTTGGCTATCAAGCAATTGTTATGGCGGGAATTTCGATAGGAGACGCCACTATCGTGGGCGCGGGTTCTGTCGTGACGAGTGATTTAGAGCCATACAGTATCTATGGTGGAATCCCCGCTAGAAAACTGAGAGACCGGTTCACAATAAGTGAGCGCAGGATTCATGAAGAAATGCTGTCACGTCCCGCAAGTCGTGGAGAGTATTGCGATTTGAGATAAGTTTTTAATCGGTTGAAACTTACTTCTCCATTCGCAAGATTTCCCCAAATGCACATCCTCCATATTGCACCTTGTTTTATTGACTTAAAGGCCGAAAGCGGCGGCGTGTCCAATATAGTACGCGAACTCGCGACGAATGCCGCAAGAAGAAACGCCAATGTTTCAGTTCTCTCGACAAATTATGAGATGGGAAAACAGAAGGGGATCTCAGGCACATGGCATGTTAATGGAGTCAAGCAGACTGTTCTTGACTGGAAAGGAATCACTAGACACGCCTTAGAATCCACATTGCGCCAAACTCTTGCAGAAGCTTCTTCGGAAAGTATTGTCCACATTCACACATGCTTCAGTTTTACGACCGAAAACTCTATGAAATTTCTTAAGCAATGTGGAGTGCCTTACGTTTTCACTCCACATGGCAAGCTTAGTAGTTCGATGATGGCAAAAAGACGGCTTTCAAAGATGGCTTGGTGGCACCTCTTTGCTAAACGAAAAGTCGCATCTGCGGCTCAAATAGTGGCATCGTCTCCATACGAAGCACGTGACATAAAGACTCTACTAACGAAGGTTTCAAGTATCTCAAGTGTACCAAATGGATTTACGCCGGCATCGACAGCACCTCCCGAAACAAAATTTGCGAATGAAAAATATATTCTTTTCCTAGGTTATCTTGACCCTAGAAAGCAGCCAGAACTACTCATCCGAGCATACGCTAGGTCAAAATGTAAAGAACACTTCAAACTTCTATTGGTTGGTCCAGACGCGTACGGCTACAGAGCGCGGTTGGAAGAGGAAGTGAGTCGACTTCGACTAACGGAGAAAATCAGATTCCATGGACCTGCTATTGGCCAGGAGAAGTGGGAAATACTTCGAGCTGCCAGATGTTTGTGCCTAGCATCGAAGGGAGAGGGGATGCCGGTAGTCCTAACTGAGGCTTTAGGGGCGGGTGTCCCAAGCTTGTCTTCGCAAGAATGCAATTTCAGGCACATCGCTGAACTGGGCGTCGGCATCACGCTTGAATCGTTCGACCTACGGCAATGGTCAGATGCAATCGATTCATTGTGTTTGGATAATCATTCGTGGCAGCAAATGAAACTATGTTGCGAGAAATTTCGCCCAGAATTCCAATGGAATTATATAAGTGACCGATGGCTTCAGGTCTATGAGGATGTGCTAAATGCGAGTCGAAACTAAATCTGATCTGGTAAGTCTGGTTGATTACAAAAGCGATGACTATCACCTTAAAAGGCATCCTGAGCTTATCGCTGATGATGAGATATCGATCGCCTGGTCTCACTATGCGGACCACACCTATTTCTCCAACGTCCATTCGGGACAATCTGTCCTGGAGTTTGGTGGTGGAATGGCAAATAATCTACTGACCGTTAAGCAGCGAGCAAGAGTTGTAATGATCGAGCCCGCTTCGATCGGACGACAATATGGTGAACGGGCGGGAATAGAATGCCACGAAGCAGCAAACACTTTGGAAAAATCTTCTTTCGATTGGATTCTGTGCAGGCACGTTCTAGAACATCTCGACCATCCGCTTGAAACCCTCGTAACCTTGCGCCACGTGCTTAAGAAAAAGGGTACTATTATTGTCGCGGTACCATACGAGCTTGCAAAAATGAAAGTAGATCGTAACGACCTGAATCATCATCTTTACACATGGAATCGACAAACAATTTACAACCTATTAAACCGGGCTGGCTACGAAAAAGTTGAAACTTATTTCGAATACTACGGGGGCCGAAGAATTCTCTTGCCGCTCTATCGCCGTTTCGGCGGTCGCGCGTACGCAGTATCGGTCAGAGCACTTGGCAGAATATTTCGATTCCGCGAAATCATTGCTTTGGGAAGCAACCCTATAACGTAAGCTCAAGCACTGTGAATTATACTACATCCGAGCAAGTAAAGCGCCTTTTATGGTTGCTCATTTGGTACACAATTTGGCAACTCTGCTGGCATAGGATCTATTTTTTACGCCCTCTCATACTTAAGTGCCTTGGAGCAGAGGCGGGTCGATTATCAAACATTTTCTGCTCTACTTGGGTTGAAATGCCGTGGAACTTAAAGCTGTCTACATTGACAACGTTAGGCCCCCGGGTGACCATTTACAACTTAGGAACTGTCTCGATCGGCTTAGGCACTGTGATATCACAAGACGCATATTTATGTGCAGGTACGCATGATTATAGAACTCCGGGAATGCCGCTCATGAAAGAAAACATTGAAATCGGTAAGCACGTTTGGATCTGTGCGGGAGCATTTATCGGACCCGGCGTGACTATTGGAGATGGTGCCATCGTGGGGGCACGTTCGGTCGTGATGAAGAATGTGGAGCCCTGGACAATAGTAGGTGGAAATCCAGCAAAAGTAATCAGTCTGCGGACGGATAAAAGCGCAACCGCAATCCATGACAGCGCTGCAACATGAAAGTAGATTTGCTAATGCCATATCGACAGGGAGCCAATGTTGACCGTGCTAGACCACACTGGTTTCATCGTGAGTACTGGCCACTGCATTACATATACATCGAATTGAAACAATTCGCATCAAAATATGGTGCCCAATTTTCAGGTAAGAAAGTTATCGATTTCGGATCCGGCGATTGCCCTTATGGAGAATTGTTCCGAAAATACGGTATCGATTTAACTCCGGCCGATATTCCTCCCACGTTGCCGCATCATTTAAGTATAAATGAAGAATCCGGTCGGATTGACAGCTTAGATGATGGTTCCTGTGAAGGGGTAGTCAGCACACAGGTCCTCGAACACGTAAAAGATGTTCCTGGCTATCTAAAAGAAGCATACCGCCTCTTACGTCCGGGAGGAGCAATGTTCCTGAGCACTCACGGCACGTTTAGGCTTCACCGACATCCAACTGACATGCGTCGTTGGACAATTGATGGACTAAAATATGAAATTGAAAGTGCGGGTTTTGAAATTGTCCGAATCGTCCCGAGAATTGGATTACTTGCAACCTGCACTCATATGCGTGCCATGATGTTTGGCCTTCTATCTCGCAACAAAGCTCTCCAGTGGATCCCGCCGATCGTATACCTGTTCTCGAATTTACGCATGGGACTAGAGGACATGATAACTCCGCAATCCACGATGGAATTGCTTCCCGAATTGCTCATAGTAGAGGCGGTTCGACGTTAATCCGATGGAACTTTCGCTTACTAAATTAACTGATGAAAGCAAGTACTGCGGGTTATTCACGAAATGGAATGTGTTTGCGATACTGTTGCCAATTCTCGGCGTATTGCCGCAGCTAGTGATGGAGTTTCATTTTCTTAATGATATTAAGCATCTCCAATTCTATCCTCTAGCGATAGCCGCTTCGCTCTACTTCTACTTTCAAGAATACAAATCAGGAAGCCACGGAGACCCTCTTTCAACCAGGCGCAAAGCATTCACATATGTTTTGCTTCTCCCGGTGTGGATCTTTGTATTTTTGACGTCGATCACCGATAGTCAATGGATTTCCCATCTAGCCTTTTCGACTGCGTTGCTAGTCTGGAGTATCGGAGCGTTTCCTGGCACAAGCCTTCCCGTGCTTGCTGGAATTGGATCTTTAAACTTTGTAACAATTCCTATTCCGTTTGGTTGGGATCATCGCTTAGTACAGTTTTTACAGAATGTTTCATCGACCTGCGCAAGCTCAATCGCTGATATCTTCGGAATAATCCATCTTCCAACGGGAAACGTCCTTCATCTTCCAGAGAAGCAGCTATTTGTAGAAGAAGCTTGTAGTGGCGTTGATAGCCAATACGCATTGATGGCTATTGCGTTGGTTATGCTCATAGTTCAACGCCCGCACAAGATCGTCTGCATTGTTACACTATTGACTGTGCCATTGATTGCTATTCTTGGAAATGTATTCCGAATTGTAAGTATCATTTTTGCGCTTCACTTTTTTAATATCGATTTAGCCTCAGGCATACCGCACACGGTGCTTGGACTTTTTACTTTTTCTTTTGCGGCCTGGATTCACTTTAGCTCTGTTCTTTTTATGGAATATATCCAGAACGCCACAGACAGAAAAGAAAGAGCTGGATTATTGCGTTCAGCGGAAGCCAAGAGCGAAGGGAATTGTAGCACACCCAACGTTCACGGCATTTTTTTCATTGTCGCACTTCCGGTACTATTAATGTCGTCGCTAGGATGGATTAGCACATATAAGAAGCTTTCAAACCACGTCGTGACAGACTTAAAGGCTGAATGGGTTGACAATCTACCAAAATCTCCTGATTTACCGCCCCAGATCCACAACTGGAAACTAGTTGGGTTTGATGTAATTACTCGAGAAGTAGGAAACTCCCAGGGCGAAAGGTCGCAAACTTGGCAGTACGCCAGTTCGGATTCGTCGCTTACTATCTCACTTGATATGATGTTCCGAGGATGGCATGCGTTATGGGAGTGCTATATCAATATTGGCTGGGAGCGGGAGTACACTCGTTTAATCTATATTGATGACGACAAGTCGAATCGCCGCTGGCCGATTTACGAGGTAGGCCTGAAAGGCAGAAATGGAAGATTCGGGATATTAATATTCTCATTATTTGAGAGAGATGGAACTCCCTACCTTCGATCAGGTAGAACAGAGGTAGTTCGTTCAATGAACTTCGCGAACCGCGTTAAACTTAGCTTCCAAGATCTTCTTTCGAACAGTTTCTCAGCTGTCGAAAACGATGAAACGTTACAGTTTCAGCTTCTCCACACCTCTCCCAAGATGCTAAACGAATCCGAATTGCACGAGCTTCGGATAAAGTATTGCGAACTGCGAGAATTGGTCAACAAGAAAGCGGTGGACGCCATTAATACAAATGCGGCGATAGATAAGTAGTACTATTCTTGATTTTCTATATTTCCTTTGCATTCTCGTCATCCTGGAAATTTCGGAATGATATCTATATTTTTTATATTGGACATTAGACGACCGTTTCTATGATATCCGCATTGATACTCACGAAAAATGAGGAGATAAATCTAGAAGACTGCATTCGGTCCCTGTGGTGGAGCGACGACATTGTCGTGTTTGATTCATGCAGCACCGATCGAACTTGCGAAATAGCAAAGTCAATGGGCGCACGTGTATTTCAACGCAAATTTGATAATTACGGTGCTCAACGTGAAGCTGCTAGCCGCGTTGACTACAAATATGACTGGGTTTTTGCCGTTGATGCAGATGAACGAGTCGAAGAGGAACTGGCGACAGAAATCCTTTCCGTTGTTAGAGAGAATACCGAGAATGTCGCGTATCGGGTTCGTCGTCGTGATTACTTTCTGGGCAGCTGGATAAAGAACTGTACACTTTACCCGTCATGGTTTATCAGACTTTACAGACCCGATTCAATCAGCTATCCAGAGCGTTCTGTACATGAATACCCGGACGTACGCGGGAAAGTAGGAGAATTGAACGGCCACTTAAAGCATTTCAGTTTCAATAAAGGCCTTGAGGAATGGTGGCTTAAACATGTGCGATACGCACGGTTGGAAGCTACAGAAAATCTGAAGGCCCTTCGAATGGATCGCTCAAGTATTGATTGGCTAGGTGTACTTGCTTTTCAAGATCCAGTCCGTAACCGTCGTGCGTTAAAAAGGCTAAGTTTCAGTCTTCCTATGCGGCCGTCATGCCGTTTTCTGTATATGTATGTGCTTCGCCGTGGATTTTTAGACGGCTGGGCGGGCTACCAATACTGTCGGATGATGTCAATTTACGAGGCCATGATCGTGCAACATCTTGCGGAACTTAAAGTTGTTGCGATCAACGCCAAACTCAAAGAGAACTCGGCGTCTTAGCGATTACACAAGTATCTGAAACGGGTCGTATCACCTAGGAGGGTAAGACTTTTTCAGGCGTCCGTCGCACGATGCAGAGAAAGGACAACTCTGTTGCGCGTCGCGGTCGTCAGCGGCCGATTGCGTATGCGCCATGTTTTTATAAACGCGGGATCATTAACGCGACAACGGAAGAACGGCTTGACGACTATTCGGGGCAACTCGGAAGGCTAATTCTGCCAGTGTTTAAGAAATAAGGGCTGAAAGGGTTTTCGAACAATGGCTTTGGAGTTGCACATACGCTTAATCCTTCTGTCTCGCATTCTTTTCACTTTCGTGCGTTGTTTGAGTCGTTCTGCCGTACGCGGGAGATCATCGAAAATTCACCGACAGTGAATTCGCTGGTAGTTCCTGCTATTTCCATGCGCATTTTGGCGGATCAGTTTCGCATTACGACGTGCCTCTGAAATCAACTGACCCGATTGAAGCGTTGATTCCATCGAATATTCCCGTCGCCATCGTGGATGGAAGAGAAATAGGACATCTGACAAGAATTGGGAGGAATTTTCGAAATGGAAGGGCGTCGGAGTGTGCCGTCCTGTGCCTTTTACGGTGCCGCTTCGAACTTAAACACAGGGGGACATTTCTTCGTCCATTTTACGCATTTTAACACTGTTCGGCTCCATCGCGGCAACTATCATATCCCTTGAAACGGCGGGTTAATCAGTTTTGGTTCCGGTTCCCAGGCGGTCAGATCAACCGCAATTTTCGGAGGTTCTATGAAGAAGTTTTTTCTAAGTCTTTGCGTTTTGACTGCGGCTTTAGCGTCCGCAGGCACATGCAAAGCCGATTTGATTTTGACGGGTATAATCGACGGCGGACTTACTGGTGGTTTGCCGAAGGCAATTGAACTTTATGCATCAAGCGACATTGCCGACTTGAGCACTTACACGATCGATAATGCAAATAACGGCGGCGCGTTTGATGGAACTTCCATCGCACTCTCCGGTTCGATTACGGCAGGATCGTACATATACGTCGCTTCGGAAACGACGGGATTTAATAGCTACTTTGGCTTTGATCCTCAGTTCACCGGAAACAGTCTCAATGTAAACGGCGATGATGTAGTCGGACTGTTTAACAATGCGACGCTTGTTGATGTTTTTGGAGTGCAAGGTGTCGACGGCTCAGGTCAGCCTTGGGATTATCTTGACGGGTGGGCATATCGAAATGATGACACAGGTCCGTCTGCTACCTTCAATTTATCAGAATGGACTTTTTCTGGCATCGACGTCACCGATGGAACAACTACCATTGGTCAAACAGGCATGCCTATCGGTACATTCACAACCGCGGCTGCTATTCCTGAACCTTCTTCGGTGGCGGTTTTGGCTTTGGCTGGAATCGGGGGCGTTGTTGCTCGACGCCGTCGTAAGAACAAAGTTGACTCGGATGCAACTGCTGCTTAGTTCTCGATAAACCTATTGTTCAAAAATCAAAACTCTGCGGTGCCCTTGCACTGCGGAGTTTTTTTATTTGATAACCCGATTCGCTCTCGCTTCATGTTGCACGTTTTGAAGATGCGACGAAATCTCTCTAACTTGTCAAATCAATGAAGCATTCCGTCGTCCTACTCTATCATTACTTCAATCCAGACGATGTCGTCAGCGCACGGTTGTTTTCTGATTTGGCCGTCGACCTACAGGCCCACGGTTGCGATGTCACTGCCATGCCGGCGGTTCGTAGCTGCCATGACGGTAACGCAGGGTACAGCAAGAGGGAATCCTGGGCGGGTGGAAAAATCCATCGCGTATGGCGACCCGCGTGGAGCCAGAAATCGAACAAAGGTCGAGTTGGTAACGCGATCTTCGTTCTCGCTGCTTGGACCTGGCGGGCTATCACTACTCCGCGTGACAAGCCGCAAACGGTCATCATTGGCACCGACCCTATCTTAGGCGTCCTGGCAGCAATCCCGTGGCGGATTTTTCGTCCCGGTATTCGAATCATTCATTGGTGCCACGATGTTTATCCCCAAGCCGCTGTCGCTGATAACTTACTCAAGCCCGAGTCAATGACGACTCGGCTGCTGAATTGGCTGCTAAGACGGGCTTATCGTCGCTGCGATGTCATCGCGGATCTCGGCCCTTGCATGCGACGTGTGCTGCAACATGCTAGCGGTGATGAACGGCGACTTCCGAAAAGCACCATGCCAGAATTAGTTGCCACTCCAAGCGAAGTCGCTCAACGGCAATCTCTTTCCAAGCGACTTTATATCACGCTGCCTCCTTGGTCCCTTGTCGAACCTTATGAAGTGCCACCCAAAATACCGGAGGTCCGCGCATTGCTCTTTGGAGATGCGAGTCTAGGTTTGCTTTACAGCGGGAATTTGGGACGAGCTCATCTGTACAAGCCGTTCCTACAACTTGCCCGTCTCATGCGAGACGATTCAACTGCGTTCTGTTACGGTGGGCGCGGGCCTCGATTTGACGAGCTGCAACGAGAGGTCTCGCCGGAGGATCAGAATGTGCGCTTTGCCGGATTTGCACCCGAAAGCGAACTCGAACAACGACTTGCAGCCGCAGACGTTCATATGGTGAGTCTTCAAGCAAGCTGGACCGGCACCGTCGTGCCTTCCAAATTTTTTGGCTCGATAGCCGCAGGACGACCAGTGCTCTTCGCAGGGTCTGACGACTCAGCGCTTGCCGTTTGGATCCGTCAATTCAAACTGGGCTGGATCATCAATGATAGTAACACTAACCAAATTGCCGAGGCGCTGCGATTATACGGCCGAGATGACAAAGCCCAGAACGAAATGCAACAGCACTGCCAAGTCGTTTACAGGCAATGCTTCTCCCGACTAGTCCAAGCGGAAGCTTGGCACCAGCTTCTTACGCGGGGAAACCCGTAGTCTGGCAACCGCTGCGCGATTCTCGCCGCGGCAGGAGTTGACCGAAATGCACGATCCTTATTCAGGACGCGAGCGACGTGTGGAGTTGAGCCGCGACGTCAATTTGGTTTCAACTATCTGTGCTGGGCGTGTATGGACGCGGCTGTCAGTCACCATGTCGTCGTCGAACATTCCTGCATCCGCGAAATCACCGATATGGCGACTCGTGTGGAGCAGGTGACGGCGCCCGCTCGCTAACGGACTAATCGTTGACGATGCTGTTGGTGACAGCGAAGTCGAACTATTGAACAACTGAGACATTGCAAAACCTTGAATAAGATCAGATGAGGAGATTTGGACACATATCCGATGGCTTGCATCGGTTCAGCTTGAAAATTTTGGTGCCCGCGTTGATATCGACTAGAGCCGGTACTATCTCTACCACGGACCAGCGGTTCCGCAAGTTCGGAAAACCCGCTGCGGACGATCTTAAATCTACGCGTTACACCCTGTTTTTCCAGGCAGTTTGAACTGTGTACGCCTTAAGCATATTCAAGCTCAAACCGTTTGTGCAGAGTCGCAAACTGCATTCCAAAAAGCTGCTGACATATAAAAAAAGCTTTGTGTCGCCAAGAAGCACCTTAAGGCGGGGCAACGGATTGTTAGCTACAATTTGCCCCCGAATAGCCGATTGAAAATATTTCCCTTGTGGTCGTAAATTTTGCATTTCCTGGCTCGAAACCGATCGATGTCCATTTCGAACCCTTGGCTGTCACGTGCTGTTTGCCCCTTTCAAAACACTGTGGATTGGGCAACTAGCCAAAAAGTTAATAACAAGATAATTTCCGTCGAGATGCTACAAACAGCATGCACGGCAAACTTAGCACCCACAAGTGTTCACGCATTGGTAAGACGATAACAGTCAGCGTGGCTTCGCGACTGGTTCGCAAGCGACTGCGACTCGGCACTCCTGGTCGTGACGTCTAGTCTTGGAACAATGGATTGGCCGCCGCGAGGTTCTTGTTACGGGAATTGAGGCCGAGCTTTATCGCTTCGGAAAACCCGCTCGACTGCAACTCGCAGGCGTCACCCTGCCGCTATAGATTATTGCGAAACAGACTTGGCAGTATGCGCAAACCTTGTCGTTTGAGTTCTAGCCATGCCGGCCAAGAGCTACCTTATTTTGGAAGGCATCTATTAACTAAATGCCGTTCGTGGAATACCATTTCACGATGGATGAAACCTTAAATGACAAGAATCGATCAGACTTGGCTTGGCTGATCGACGAAGCAAAGTCGCTTGCTTTGTGTGGCAAACAAGCTTGGCAGATGGTGCCTAAGTGGCATCGTCTTGCGTTGGGCGGCGCATCGACGATGATGGCGCTGAACTCGCTGGCAAACATCTACCAAGCTTTCTTGCTTGGAAATTTAGTCAACCGCATTCACGACGGCATCAAGGCCCAATCCCCAGCGAACGATCTGTTCTGGCAAGCCATGGGGCTCTTGGGTATCATCGCGTTATTATATCTAATGCGTGAGTCGTTTAACGTTCTGAGACGATACACCGTTGAAAATACCTGCACTGGTCTTAACCGCGATATGCAGCTGCGGGTAGTTCGCCACGTGATGCAGTATGAGATGCAGCAGCTCAATAGCGAAAAGCTGGGGACGCTGCATGGCAAGATATTTCGCAGCGTCGACGGGCTGATCCATTTTGTACGGTTGATGTTCCTCGACTTCATGCCCGCCATTTTGACGGGAGCGTTTGCATTAAGCGCCGCGGTGCTTAATCAGCCTCTGATGGGTTTAATCATGGTAGGCGTCGTACCACTCTCGGTCTTTTTGACGTTGAGACAGTTGAAAAGCCAAAAGGGAGTTCGCTTGCAGTTGATGCGTGACTGCGAAGATGTGGACGGAACAGTTGTCGAGCAACTCTCGGGTGTTGAGTATATCCGTGTTGCGAATACTTATGAAAAGGAAATGGATCGCCTCGGCTTTTTGACCGATCGGCGCCGACGACGCGAGCTGAAGCATCACTTTGAAATGTCGTTATTTGGTTCAGGCAAAGCGTTGAACGAAGGCTTCTTTCATTTGTGCGTTCTGGCCATGGCAACTTATATGGCGATCAACGAAACGATCAGCTTTGGAGACATCCTTACTTTTTCGGCGCTGTTCGGAAGTGTGATGAGTCCGCTTAACGAAATTCATCGTGTCGTGGATGTGGGGCATGAATCAAGTCTGCGAATGTCAGATCTTCGAATCATGCTGAATCTGCCGATCGACGAATCCTTTCAGACGAAAGCTCGGGAGCAGGCGCTTGTCACTAACGAGTCGACGATCATTGATGTTCGGAACCTTCGCGCGGGCTATAGAAACTCGCATGGAAAATGGAAGGAAGTATTGCACGACGTCAGCTTTACAATCGATGCTGGCGATTGCGTCGGAATTGCGGGGCAATCGGGGGGCGGAAAATCGTCGATGATCAAAGTGTTGCTACGTCTGCTGCATCCCAGTGAAGGCGAAGTACGCATCGCAGGTGTCGACCTGCGAGAATTGGATCGCGAATCGCTCGCGTCAAACGTGAGTTACGTGGGACAGAATCCATTCGTGTTTGCAGGAACAATCCGTGACAACATCGCCTACGGTTGCAATGATCCGAGCGATGAAGACGTCAAGAAAGCGGCCATCGCGGCTCATATTCACGGTGAGATTGCAGAGATGCCGGGAGAATATGACGCGCCGGTGAGTGAACGAGGCAATAATTTGTCAGGAGGTCAGCGTCAACGACTTGCCCTCGCAAGGTTGTTGTTGCGGAATGCTCCAGTGCTGATACTGGACGAGGCGACGAGTGCTCTTGATAATATTAGTGAGCGATATATTCAAAGTTCGCTTGGCGTTCGTACTGGTCGACAGACAATTATCATGATCGCTCATCGGCTTACGACCTTGCGACACTGCGATAAGATTTTAGTTTTTGACAATGGCCGAATCGTTGAAAGCGGGCCTTATGAAAAGCTAGTCCTGGCAAATGGAAAGTTTGCGGAACTACTGCGTGCCAGCGAAAGCGAGATGACGCATATCCCATAGTGAGTCTGCTTATGTACACACTGCTGACAGGGTTGAACAGAACTTAGCTAGGCGGCTTTCGAGTGTGGTTTGAAATCGGGTGTTTGTAAGTTAAACAAGCCGAAGATTTCTTTCTGGTTGAGCTTCAAGTCTTTCGGCGTGCCTGCTTGCGAGAACAGTTCGTTGAACAGCTGACGCTTGCCTTCCAGCACGGCGTGAATCCGTTGCTCGATCGTTTCCATCGCGATCATGCGTGTGACCGTTACGTGACTTTTGACTCCCAAGCGATGAGCGCGATTGATCGCTTGGTCTTCCACCGCAGGATTCCACCAGCGGTCAAACAGGAATACGTAGTGACAGAACTGTAAGTTGAGACCGACGGCTCCGGCACCGTAGCTCATCAAGATCACCGATTTGCTTTTATCGTTCTTGAATTGGTCGATGACCTTATCACGCTGCTTGGAAGGTATACGTCCGTGATAATGCATCGGGCCAAAGCGCTGAATCTTCTCAGAGATCCGATCGAGCGTGTTCACCCACTGGCTAAAGACGATTGCTTTCTGCCCACTGGCGACGACTTCTTCCAAGTCGGCTTCAAGCCGTTCAAGTTTACTGCTTGAACCGGTCTGTGGATCGAAATTGCAGATTTGCTTCAGACGTAACACGAGCTCGAACACGTGTTGAATTGTTAAGTCTTCCTTCATGTCGGCCAGACGGATGACGCCTTCTTCTTCCGCACATTTGTAGCTGCACCACTGGTCGGATGTCAGATCTAGCTCTGCATCGCGATACATTTTAGGCGGCATTTCGGTAAGGACTTTGTCCTTGGTGCGTCGCAAGATGTAGTCAGCGGTCGCTTTGCTGAGGCTGCGAAGGTGCATATCATCACGCAGATATCCGGGCGCTAGGAACTCAAAGATGCTCACGAGGTCTTCGATTGAGTTTTCGATGGGTGTGCCGGTGAGTGCCCATGATCGATTACGCGGGATCGATCGAACTATTTCGCTGGTCGTACTATTGCGGTTTTTGATGCGTTGAGCTTCGTCCAATACGACGAGATCGAAATCCATGTTGCTCTGATCCAGCAAATGATGGTCTCGCATCAGCAGTTCGTAATTGGCAATGCGAACGGGCAAGTGCGGGTGAGTCCAGCCAAACGAACGTTTCGCTTGGTCGCCTTCGATTACGGCGACGGGAATCTCAGGAGCCCATTGGGCGAACTCTCGCACCCAGTTCGTCACGAGCGGTTTGGGGCAGATCAAAAGCACTCGATTCAGTTCGCCGGCCATCAGCAACATGCGAATCGTCGTAATCGCTTGCATCGTTTTACCGAGCCCCATTTCGTCCGCCAAAATCGCGGCAGCTCGCGGGAACAGAAACGCGATGCCTTCCATTTGGTACGGAAAAGGCTGAAAAGGGAAGCTGAGCCGGGCGGAAGCGACGATCGATTCCAGCGGCGGTTGCAAGACGTAGAACAATCGATCTTCCAGCCGCACCAAATCCCCCGGCGGCCGCAATCGCGTTAGCTTACCCGAGGTGCTAGGCAAGTTTCTTTTTGCTTGCTCGGGCGCATCCGTGTACTCGATCGAAGTTGATACGGCTGTGTCAGCCCGAGGCTTGCCGGAATCGACAGGCAAATCTTTGGCATTCGCAGAGTTGCTGACTGAGTTCTTCCACGACGAAGCATCGGCAAACGTAAACCCGACGACTTTAGGAAGTTTCGTCCCGAGTGCAATCGGAAGCACGCGAATCGGTTGCTGCTCTTGCCACTGATCGTAGCATTCGGTTGCAACGTCAATCGTCGACTTGATCGCGATCGAATTCACCTGGATCGGTTGTTCGTCGACGTTCTCTGGCATAGCCTGGTTCATCTCAAAAGCCAACGGTTAACGTGAATGGAACCTTTGCGATTGATTCTCAAAACGTGCAATGTGTTGCGAGTAAACGACACGGGCAAAGTTGTGGAAATACTAGGCGGCCTTCGTTAATGGGTTCGCCTCCATAAGCGCTTCCACAATGCGTGAAAAAGGTTCAGCTGGATTGATCTGCGGCTTGAGATTTTCCCAGATCGATACGAATTGAGCTTCGTCGGTCTTGTATTCCTCTAAAGTCGATACGGTTGTATTCACCAAGCGGAAACGGTGAATAGCGCGCGGGAAACCGAGTGGCTTTATCAAGTTCGGCCCGCGTGTGGTTGAGTCCGTGACGTCAGTGAAAGCGAGTGTGTTTCCATCGCGACTCGTTTGCTCCGAACCAGCGTCTTCCAAACAAGCAATTGGTACCGAGTGTACGTGCCGCAACGTAAGAGCGGCAGTTAAGTCAGTCAAGATTGTTGACGGAGCCTGTTTGACTTTGCTGACGATGGCCAGCGATATTTGTTCACCTATGAGAAAATCGCTGAGCGAGTCACCGTACAGGATTGTTTGGGCACGCGACGGCTTTATCGGCAGCGAGCAATGGAACTCTAGCGGGCGGCCGACGGAATTCACCGTTAACAAGCCACCGAAGTAGCCAACCGATTCGTTGAACCGGACAGTTAAGAAGCCAAAGCAGTCTGCGTTGTTCTTTTGAGTCATAGGCTGATAAATGTTTCGAAGAGGTCACGTATGGAACTCTTCGGCTAATCGACCTTACCAAATTCATCGGTTTTTCCGGTGGTAGCGAAAAGGACCCTGCTTACGCAAATTATGCAGCCTTCGTATTTCCAATCTGCTCGACTATCTGCTGGCATAGACTATACTGAGGACCTTCTATAAGCGACTGACTAAAACGCGACTGCGAAAGTAAGGAATCGGATATGGGCAATGAATCCTCGCAATATTCACCAATGTTTAGCATTGATGTTGCTGCCCAATCGACGCAAAACCAGCCGCAACCCGTCGATGCCTCCATGGCGATCGTTGCGTTGCTCCGCCAAATGGTGCAAAGCCAAGAGCGCCAGAACAAATTGATCGAGCAACTGATCGCTTCGAACAATGCGGCGCAGAAGCAACGGGCCACCGAACTCCAGCAATGGCGGGATGCTAATCCTTATCTGGCCAAATCCTGCCGACGCGCTGCTGAATCATTGTCGCGAGTACAATCGCAGTTCATCGAACAAATTGCAGATGAAATCGAAGAAAATGAAGAATCGTTGATGGAAGGCGAGTTTATGCTCAGCGAATTCGTTGACCGCTTCGGTCCTCGATTGGCACATCTTAACGGCGTTCTGCAAGTCCTTGCACAGCTGAGCAGCACGACCGCGCCAGCAAACTAAGGAATTGTTCCGAAACAGTTTCCTATTCTAGCGGAACGGCGCGAGACGTCTGGCGTCGCAAAACCGGAGGGCTCGCGCCCAACGGCTACAATTGATTTGCGGAAGTTACGTCAAGACAATCATTAAAGCGAGATCGCGGCTGGTTCAGCTGATTTTAAATCGCAACGATTTGATCTGATGCTCTGGTAGATTAGCTTGCAAATGCTTGAGTATTTCGTTTTTCCGCATGGTCAGTTCTTGCATCACCAGCGGGCTATCGACAGTCACATGCAGCACGCCACGCTTGAGATTCCCGGGACGCGTGTAGCTTGACATCGGGTCACCGACGGCGGCTCGCCACTGTTGTTCGGTCATCAGCGACGTTTGTTCGGCGGAGATATTCCGCTGAATCGTCCAGCCTTTCACGATCGATTTGATCGTTTTCGCACGCGGAATGTAGGGATTTCCGCGGTTTTTGATATCCGCAATCAGCGCGGCTTCTTCTTGCTCGGGCGTTGGATCTGGGATTCGACGCGGTCGATTCTGGAACGGACTTGGTTGCATTGCTGCGAATCCACCTTGATATTAAGCGTCGGTTAAGGATAAAAATACAATTTGGCTTTGCAATGGAGCCGTTTGGAACGATAGTTGTGTTAGTGCGTCTAACGGCACGTGGATATGCCAAACTGGCTGTTAGCCAGCAGAAACATTATTCCCGCTGCTCCCCGTTTCGTGAAGTTCGGTTTTCGAGGCTGTAGGTATGAACTGCAGTTCGGCTGGTAAAACGCCATCACTTTTGGTCACCGATGACAACATGGACTTTCGCGGAAGCCTGTGCGAAGGCCTTCGTCGACGGGGTTATCTAACTGTCGAGGCGGCAGATGGCCTTGAGGCACTGTCGATTTTGCACGAGATTCGAGTCGACATTCTTATCGCTGACATTCATATGCCGCGGCTCGACGGAATTGAAATGCTGGCTGAAATTCGAAAATTGCCGAGCTACTTGCCGTGCATTTTGATGTCAGCCGAATTGGATGAGATGCTGATCGATCGTGCGAAGCGGTTTGAACCGGAATCGGTGCTGGCCAAGCCATTCAGTCTTGCCACTGTTTCGGATACGATCCGGCAGATTCTTGCGACACGTGCTTGCTGAACTATATTAGTGTCTACTATTGGCTCTCCGTCCGCCTTGCAATTAGCTGGGCGAAGTTGCGGCGAGCGGGTTTGAATCGCCGACCTTCTTTGGACTGCCATGACACATTCACGCGCTACGGAAAATTCGACATGTATTACGGAGCCGCGAATAGATCTTTGGCGAAGTAAGCGATTCGCTGTGGCAGCTCTCGTTAGCTGCTTGTGCGTCGGTTTTTCAGCGAGCGTGGCGTCGGCACAGCAATCCGGCCCGGTGATTCGCGTTGACCTTGCCAGCCTCCCAGCTGAAGTTTTGAATTGCAATGTTTGTCGGATGCGTCTGGGATTGCAACCGATTCCAGGCGGTGGGACGACAGATTTCGCTGAGCATGATCGTCAAGCGGCACTGTCGCAGGTTCAGCCCGCCTCGGCGTCTCTCCCCAGCACGCCGAATGCTCCATCGAAAATAGTCGAGCCAGCTTCCGAGCCTCAACTTGCTAAATCAGCGAATTCGGCTGAATCCGTAACAGCTGAAGTGCAAGAGAATTCACCTGAGAGCTACGAGAAAAATCCTGCACCTGCTGACACGCTGCTTGCTCCGAAACCCGACGTTACGCCAGCAACACCTGCCGAATCGAGCGCAAATCGCTTGTCTCAGTTTTCATCGTCAGCCGAAGCTCAACAAAGTGTTGCCCCCGTCGCCGATAATAGCTATAGCACACCGACTGTCGAAGGCGATTACCGTTTCCGTTCGCCTACTGCTGTCCAAATTGAACTGGAATTAGCGAAGAAACAGTTGGCGGAACGCAATGCTTCGATCGAAAAATTTAATCAGAACCAAGCGAACCTTGAAACGCAGATCAGTCAATTAAGCCTGACCAATCGACAACTTCAAGCTGCACTTCAAGCGAGATCGGATTCGGCAGAGAAAGCAACGTCGCAGCTTCAGAAAGTTGCGACGGAGTCTTCGGAAAAGATAAGCCAGCTTCAAAGAGAGCTTGATAACACAAAACGGGAACTGAGCGTAGCTACTGGCAAGCTAAAGTTGCAAGGACAAGAGCTTGAGGTAGCTACCAAGTCAGAATTGGAATCGCTGCGAACAAAGCTGACTGAAGGTGAAGCTGCGTTGCAGAAGGCAGTTAGTGAGTTAGAGTCGATGCGTCGTCAGCGAGATGGCTTTGAACGAGAGTTGGCAACGGTCCAAGAGTCGCTTCGTAAGAACGAAAATCTTGAAGGGCCAGTCGATGCGAGCGACGATCGCACTGCAAGGTTAATTGCTGCGGCGCGTGAAAAAATTGCCAAGCTGAACGAATCGAACGCCGCTCTGACAAAAGAGCTAGAAGTGTTCCGTCAACAAGGAACAGCTTCCGCCACAACTGTTCAAGGTGTATCCATGGAGCAGTTCGGCGAGATGCGAACGCAGCTAGAGCAGCAAGCCGCGATTTTCATGGAAGCCCAGACGAAATGGGATGCCGAGCGTGCGAGCCTTTTGAGCGAACTCGCGAAAGCTAAATCCGATGCAAAACCGACCGACGTCAGTCAACAGGCGGAAGCGGTCGTTCAGGAGAATGCAGAAATGAAGGAGGCGGCGACAACGCCAGCACCGGACGCATCATCCGAAGACGAACCCACCGCCCCGACGTCTGTAAAGGGTAATGAGGCAATCAAAGAGGCAACTAGTGAGTCAGGCAGCGAGGCGAGCAAGCCGGAAGCTACTGCACCCGTCGCGGGGCCGAAGAAACCTTCACGTGCACCTCGGAAAACGGACGAAGACAAACAAGAACGCCGCGACTTCTAAATTGAATCGCTCAGCAACTCACTTATGAAATATTGCTGTTTGCTTGGCAGTGCAAAGATGCAATCATTCGGTATGGAACACCGTGGGCAAACAACATGATTTCTGAAGATTCCCGGTCGTCGTTCGGCTTGGCAACGCTGTCGAAGTGGGTGCCTGCGATAGGCGAATTGCGAACGTATAGTTGGCTATCATTTCGCCGCGATCTGTTCGCTGGTCTCACTGTCGCCGCCGTCGCCGTTCCGCAAGCGATGGCCTACGCGACGATCTTCGGCATGCCGGTCCAGTATGGGTTGTACACAGCAATCGTCATGACCGCCGTAGGTTCGCTGCTGAATGGCTCGCGACACCTGATCAATGGGCCAACCAATGCAATTTCGATTGCAATGCTAAGTGCATTGGCGGTCGTTCCAGAAGACCAGCGAATCCCAGCTGCCTTCATGATGGCGTTGGTGATTGGGCTGATTCAAGTTGCGATCACTCTGTTTCGGCTCGGCGATCTCTCGCGTTTCATATCCACAGGTGTAATTGTTGGTTTTACTTGCGGAGCTTCCATCCTCCTGCTGCTTGATCAGATTAAAAACGTGGTTGGATTCAACTACAAGGCCGATCCGCATGATCACTTCTTGAAGCGTTTTGGCGAAACGATGTGGTTTGGGGGACCGATTCATTGGCCGACGGCTGGTTTAGCAGTGTTGACCATTTTCGTTGTAATTTTCTGCCGTTGGTTAAACCGACGTTGGAAAATGGGCTTGCCCGAGCTCTTGTTAGGTATCATCGCCGCAGGGTTTACTGTTTACGCACTAGGCTTGAATGCGGAAGGTAGTGGCATCGCGTTGGTAGGTACCGTCCCGACTACATTGCCAAGCTTTAGTTTGCCGATGCTCGATTTTACGTTGATCACGCAGCTGGCTGGTAGTGCGACGGCGATTGCGTTTTTAGGGTTGCTGGAAGCAATTGCGATGGCAAAATCGCTTGCGAACAAGACGGGGCAAAAACTGGATATCAACCAGCAGTGCCTGAGTGAAGGCGTAGCAAACATGACGGGCAGCTTTTTCCAATGCTTCCCAGGCTCGGGCTCACTTACTCGTTCTTACATCAACCATGCCGCTGGCGCTGTCACGCAGTGGTCTGGCGTTATCTGCGCCGTTGCCGTCGGTATTACGATTCTGATTCTAGGTCCATTCGCGGCGTACGTACCCAAGTCAGCTCTTGCCGGCGTTTTGATTCTGACTGCGTTTCGGATGGTTGAGTATGGTGCGCTGCGTTACCACTGGAAGGCAACGACGTTTGATCGGATCATCGTACTTGCGACCGCTTTGTCGGCGGTCTTTATCTCGATCGAGTTTTGCATCTTGATTGGGGTTTTGCTTTCGTTCTTGCTGTACGTTCCGAGGGCGGCTCAGATTTGGATGAGCGAGTTGACGATCACCAAAGATCGAAAAATTCGAGAGTTGAAAGCGAGTGATCCACACAGTGAGTATTTGCGAATCTACAACTTTGAAGGTGAGCTCTTCTTTGGCTGCGGTCCGCAATTTGAAAAACAATTAGAACAGATTGAACAGGAGTCGGGCGACCAAGTTTGCGTAGTCATGCTACGTATGAAGCGACTGCGTAATCCGGACGCGATGTGCTTGGAGTTGATAGAGAAGTGGGTGCACCGTTTGCAGAAGAGAGGCGTTGTGATTCTGTTTTCCGGTGTACGCCCAGACCTCTATTCGGCGATGAAGAATGTGGGGCTTGACCAAGTCATCGGCACGGAACATCTGTTCTTTGAAGCGCAAGAGATCTACTTAAGCACGATTCAGGCACTGGAAAAGGCATATGCGATTTTGGCTGAGAAACGTTGCCCTGGTTACGAAAGCAACAAATCGCCCAAGAGCCAGGATCTGGATTACGAGATCTAGTTGGAGGCAGCATCAATGCGCTCGCGATCTCTTCCGTAGCTGCGTTCGCCTAGAACGCGGGTGAAGTTCGCTGCGGTTCCCATTACGCCACCGGCTTCTAGGCGAAGCCAGCTACGATGCGCTTGGGCGATGCGCTCGCGATCTCTTCCGTAGCTGCGTTCGCCTAAAACGCGAGTGAAGTTCGCTGCGGTTCCCACTACGCCACCGGCTTCTAGGCGAAGCCAGCTACGATGCGCGTGGGCGATACGATGCGCCGTCCTATCCGCTTAATATGCTTCGTGCTTCCACAAAACACGAACGGTGCGGAACAAGATCCGAATGTCCATCCACAGTGACCACTCTCGCAGATAGCGATGATCAAAGTCGATCCGATCCTGCATCTTTTCAATCGTATCGGTCTCGCCTCGAGATCCGAAGACCTGGGCCAAGCCTGTAATGCCGGGCCGGACTTTGTGACGCATCATGTAGCCGCGGATAAGCTTGCGGAATTGTTCATTGTGAGCGGTTGCGTGAGGACGAGGACCGACCAACGACATACTGCCAAAAAGGACGTTGAAAAGCTGTGGTAGCTCGTCCAGCGAAGTGCGTCTTAAAAACGCACCAACTTTGGTAACACGCGGATCATTCCGAGTTGCTTGAACCACCACCGGGCCGTTGTCACAAGTTGTCATCGAGCGAAACTTCCAAACCAAGATCTCTCGACCGTCTAAACCGTATCGCTTTTGTCGAAAGATGACTGGTCCAGGCGAAGACAGTTTCACTGCCACTGCGCAGGCAGCCAGGAGTGGGCTTAACAAAACGATGGCTAGAGCCGCGAGTATAAAATCAAAACCTCGTTTGACCCAGCCGTCGACACCGTAAATCGGTGTTTCGAAAACACTAACTACCGGCAAGCCGCCGAAATCGGTCCAGCGCGAATGCAGCAATTCGAACACGAAAAAGTCTGGGACGATATATACCGAAGCGGTCGTGTCGCCTAGTTCGGTCAGCAGATGTTGGATTCGACTTTCAGCGCGCATCGGCAGCGTGATCAGCACAGTGTCGATTTCGCCCGCACGAGCTGCAGCGACTAACTCGTTCAGTTTGCCTACGTATGGAGGCAGATTTTCAGGAAGCATCTTTCGACGGTTGTCATCGCGGTCATCGTAGAAGCCCACGATCTTAAATCCATTCCCGCCCGCTTCGCTCGCAGACTTGGCAACATGGATCGCAAGGTCTCCCGTCCCGGCAATAGCAGTACGTTTGGTGCCGATACCGCGACCAAACGCGAATTCTACGACAGCGCGTGTCAACATGCGGAACCACATCAAGAACAGGCAGCCAGACACGAACCAAATCGCGGCGCTAGTGCGTGAATAGGATTCTGCGACGCGCAAGAAGAAGCCCAAAATCGCCGTGAATGAAAGCGAGCAGAACCAAGCGCTCGCCACCATCGCCAGTTCCATTTCTGTACTGACCACACGCGATGTACGGTAGATGCCGAACAATTCTCCGCATACGAAGAACGCAAGGATCGTAACCACGGCCGTCGACCAAGTCGCCGAATGGAAATCTTGGTAGGAAAGGTACTGTGCGAGGTAAGCAGTGGAAACGATTGCGATGCCGTCGACCAAATGTGACAGGGCGGGCATCCAAGAGTTAGTTTGGCGAATCTGATAGGGCTGCATGATGAAGCGGCAGATGTATGTGAAATGCACCCGGGCTGGCTTGCCGGAGATCGTGCTGCCAAAAATAGGGTGTGAACGGGGAAAAGTAGGTCATGTCTCGGTGCCGAGCAAGTAAAATCGCGAGCTCGCTGCAAACCTGTTCAAATGTTAGCTTTGTAAATTCGAGCGAGTCGAAAAAGGCGTCAGAACCGGATTTTCCAGAACCGCGGCGCCGTGAACCTGGGCCGGAAAGCTTGCGTAACCAGAAATTAGCGATGGGCAACCCAAATGAGGCACTGATGGCAACAGGTATCGCCTTCGGCACTGGCAAAGCCGGTTTAAATCGCTAAACTTTCGCCATTCAAACTGGATGAAAACACTTTCCGCGTCATTTTAACTGAGGGATTCAATCAAGATGGAGTCGGATAGCGGTAGAAAGCCAATGATCGAGGCGATCGGGCTTTCCAAGTTCTATGGCCCTTTTGCTGCGGCTCGCGATATTAGCTTTGTGGTATCGGAAGGCGAGCTGGTGGCGTTTCTCGGTCCGAACGGTGCTGGCAAAAGCACCACAATGAAGATGCTCACAGGGTATTTGGCTCCCAGTGAAGGCAACGCCCGCATCGCGGGCCACGACATGTACAACGACCGCATCGCCGGTTCCAAGCGGTTAGGATATCTCCCTGAGAACGGACCGCTCTATCCTGACATGACACCGACGAGCATGCTGAACTTTTTCGCTGACGCCCGTGGAATGGATGCAGGCTATAAACGCGAAAGAATCGATGCAGTCATCGAACTTTGCGATTTGACGTCGGTAGTGCACAAGGCAATCAGCAAACTATCCAAAGGCTTTCGGCAGAGAGTCGGAATGGCCCAAGCATTGTTGCATGAGCCTGACGTATTGATCTTGGACGAACCTACGGCAGGTTTGGATCCAAATCAGATTCGAGAAGTTCGCGCAACAATGAATAAGTTGCGAGAGACGAAGACAATTCTACTATCGACGCACATCTTGCAAGAAGTCGAAGCGATGGCATCCAGAGTCATCATGATCAACGAAGGCCGTAAAGTCTTTGAGGGCAGCGTCGACGATTTGCGCGCGGTCCAAGGCGATTTGGCTGAAGCATTTCACCAATTGACCACCGCCCCAGTTTAGTCAAATTAGTGGTTATGAATGGCCGCGTTTACAAGGGCAGGGTCGCATGCAGCGGCAAGCCTTCATTTAAATCGACCGCGGCGTTTTGGACATCCGAATAATCTAGTTATTACTTAAGAACGTTTCGAAAATGGTTTGGTTCGCAATACTTAAGCTGGTCTGCTACGACATCTTCTTTTTAGCTCTCTTGCTTGGTCTAGTACTGTTGCTCGCCGCCGGGCGCCGCGCTGCGTACGCTGTACTCAAGCGGAACTTTTTGGGTTACTTTGCCAACCCAACTGGCTATGTCTTCCTTTGCTTGTTCGTCCTGTTGACGAGTATGGCCGCGTTCTGGCCGCACGCGTTTTTCAGCGATAACATTGGATCGCTTGGGCAGCTTAACAAGTGGTTCGTCTATATTATGCTTTTCTTTATTCCCGCGATTACGATGAGTATCTGGGCGGAAGAAAAGCGACAAGGCACCGACGAATTATTGCTAACATTGCCAGCAGATGATTTCGATATCGTCATGGGTAAATACACTGCGGCGGTTTCGATCTTTACGACCTCTCTGCTCTTCTCGCAGATCTCGACATTCATCGTCTTGTTGTCGTTGACGATGGGCGAAGTCGATACGGGACTCTTCTTCGTCAACTACCTTGGCTATTGGTTTATTGGATTGGCGATGATTTCGATCGGCATGATCGCATCGTTCCTAACCAGCAATCTAACTGTCGGTTTTATCCTTGGCGCACTATTCAATGCCCCGCTTGCTTTCGCTCAACAGTCAGATGTCATCGCGCCAAACAATGTCGCTTCCCGTTGGCTCAAGAATTTTTCGCTACTCGAACAGTTCGACAATTTTGGACGCGGTGTGCTCAGTTCTGCTTCGATCATCTTCTTTACCTTGATCGCCGCGTTTGGACTTTATCTATGTATGGTATTGGTCGGTCGACGTCATTGGAGCGGCGGGAAAGACGGACACGTGATGTTCTTCCACTACCTTGGCCGCGCTGCGTTGATTGCTGTCGTGGTGGTTGCTGGTAGTGAGCTACTACGCAATTTTGACTTGGTGCGAGTCGACGCTACGGAAGGACAAGTGAGCTCGCTTTCTGATACGACACGGAAGATGATTCGCGAACTTGAAGCAGAAAGAACCATCGTAGTTGATGCTTTTCTGTCGGCGGAAATGCCCGAACAATATGCCAAGGTTAAATATGAAGTCATCTCGCTGCTAAAAGAATTTGCGTCGACGGCCAGCCGAAACGCGGTGCCAATCGAAGTGCGGATCAACGGCGATATCGAACGCCGCAGTGAAGACGAAGAGATGGCGAAGGAACAATTCGGCATCGAACCACGAACAGTCCAAGTCCGCGAACGAGGCGTGCTAGCGGATCGACCGATCCTACTGGGAGCTGCCTTCCGAAGCGGTTTGGAAAAGGTCGTTGTGCCATTCTTTGAGCTTGGTGTGCCGGTTGAATATCAGTTGGTGCAAGCTCTTAATACTGTTAGCCGACCCGTGCGGAAGAAACTGGCTGTACTTAAGACCGATGTGCAAGTGATGGGTGGCATCGATATGACAGCGATGCGGCAGGTGGCTCGTCAACAAATCATGACCGACTTGGAAAAGCAGTATGAGTTGGTAGAAGTCGACGCGAGTAGCCCAATTGATATTGAACAGTACGCTTGCATGCTGGCCGTTCAGCCTTCGTCGCTTAACCCAGACCAAATGGAAAATTTTGTCGCGGCAGTCGCTGGCGGGCTTCCAACGGCGATCTTCGAAGATCCCATGCCAGTTGCATTTCCCGGTTTGCCTGGCACTGGAGAACCCAAACAAGCTGGTAACCCCATGTTCGGCGGCGGACAACCTGTTCCGAAAGGTGACATCCGTGCGTTATGGAAGACATTGCAAATCGATATTCCCGGCAAGCCTAGTATGACCGGCAGCATCAATCCCGATTTGGTTTGGCAGCGTTACAACCCATATCCGATGCTGAAGAACTTACAGCAAGCAACAAACCAGTGGATCTTTATTCGCGACGACACGGCTGAAAGCGATCTATTGTCCGAGCAAAGCGAGATTACCGCTGGGCTTGAAGAACTGATGTTTCTTTATGCGGGTGCAGTTCGACCGCAAGATGATGCTACTCTCGACATTTTGCCCCTGGCGGTAACATCAGATCAGTCAGGCTTGGTTCCCTTTGACGACGTGAACGCGAGAACTTCCGACTTTGAAAGAATTCGCATGGCGGAAGGCCCCGCAATCGGCGGTCAAAACATTGCGGTACTTATCAAAGGTGCAACTGCAGGTTCAGGGGATAGCGCAGATTCAAAGACCGATGAAGCTGCGGAAGGCGAAACGAAAACCGCCGAGCCGACTGCCAAGCCGATTAATGTTGTTTACGTTACCGACGCCGACTGCATGTCTGATGTGTTTGTAAGCATTCGAAATCAGCCCGATGCTTACGGCGATATCAATTTCCGGATGCAGAACGTGTCGTTTGTTTTGAACATCATCGACGTTCTCACTGGTGAACTCGATTATCCGAAAGTTCGTCGTCACGTTCCAAGCTATACGACCTTACGCCTTGTAGAGCAAGAGTCTGATGCAGCTCGACAAGCGGCAACGGAGCAGAGCCAGGCGTTCAGCGAAAAATACAAACAGGAAGTTCAAGCTGCCGAAGCCGAAGCAACCAAGGCAGAAGAAGAGTTTCGCAAGAAACTAACCGACCTGCAATCCAAAGGTGTTGCAACTGTCGACCAGCAGAAAGCATTGCAGCTAGCGGCACAACAGCTCCAAACAACGGCTGCAACGCTACAGCGAAAATTGGACGTTCGCAAGGAAAGCTTGGAGCGGGAACGCGACGAACAAATTGCGAAAGTGGAAGCGCAGACCGATCGTCAGATTCGAGACATTCAAAACTACTATAAGATGTTAGCCGTATTTATTCCGCCAATTCCACCTCTTTTGGTCGGCATCGCGGTTTTCGTATCGCGTCGTCTACGTGAACGCGAAGGCATTAGTAAAACGCGTTTGAAGTAGTCGTTCGTTGATCCAATTTGTTGTTAAACAAAAACCCAATTCGATTTGAGATTTGAACTGTGAACGAAATTAGCAAGACCGGAATTTTTGCTGGAGCTGCTGCCGTACTCTCATTGCTTGCGTACGTAACAGAAACTCCGACGACTTCCAACATCGAACAAGTGGCAGAGGAACGTGTTGGGGAAGTACTCTTTCCTAACTTTACGAAACCGCTGGATGTGGCCACGTTGAAAATCGTAAACTACGATCAGGACTTGGGGCAGCTTGAACAGTTTGAAGTAACTCGCGATCGCAAGAGCGGGTTGTGGACGCTGCCTTCGCACGATTCGTATCCTGCCGATGCCGAAGACCAGATGAGCAATGCGGCGAACGCGTTGATTGGTGTCAAAATATTGGCCCTCGCATCCTCGCTGCCTGAAGACCAAAAGCTGTTCGGAGTCCTGGAACCAAATGCAGAAAAATTGAGTGTTGGTGATGTCGGCGTCGGCCAGCTGGTTCGAATGCAAGACGAGAACGGCGAACGAATCGCCGACTTGGTGATTGGCAAGAAGGTTAAGGATTCGGAGACTCAGCGTTACGTTCGCATCTCGACGAATGACCAGATCTATGTCGCGGAAGTCGACGCCAAATCATTCAGCACAGACTTCAAGCAATGGATCGATAAAGACCTCTTGAAGCTCAGCAGTACCGACGTCCGGAAGTTAGACATCCGCGATTATGACATTATCCGGACGGCACAAGGCGGCCAAATGAGCCGCGAATTCGAAGCAATTGTGCGGTTCGACACGGCCGACGGGAAATGGCAGCCGGAAAAAATCATCAATTACACCGGAGGCGTTGAAGAGCCGCGTGAATTGGCTGCAGATGAAGAACTGAATAGCAAACAGCTCGATACGATTAAAACCGCGCTCGATTCGTTGCAATTGGTCGACGTGGCGCGTAAACCTGTGGGGCTTGCCGCCGACTTGAAGGCCGACCAAGCATTGCTGAAAGACACGGCTAGTATCCAATCGTTGGTTACGAAGGGCTTTTTTCCTCAGCCCGCTCCAGATGGTAGTACCGAACTTTACGCTTCGTCGGGTGAACTGTTGGTGAGTTTGCAGGATGGCGTTCAGTACTTGCTGCGGTTTGGTAACACGACCAATGCAAAAATCAAATCTGAGGGTGCTGAGGAAGGCGAAGAGTCGACCGAGGCGGATTCTACCGCAAGCGATATTTTAGATATCAGCCGATTCTTGCTTGTAACTACAAAAGTCGATGAGTCGATGATCCCTGAAGTGGTGCTTGAAGAAGTTCCACAATCAGTTGAAGAGCTTGAAGAAATGGACAGAGCAGCCGCTGCATCCGCTGTCCCCGCCGCCCCGCAACCAGAACAGACGGAAACCGGCACTGAAGCCGAGGATACTGCTCAGACAGCCCAACCAGAAGAGGGCGCCGAGTCGAATGGAGATGATGCCGCTACGGAGTCATCTGTGGATGAACCTGCCTCTGACACAGTAGAGCCAGCTTTAGATCCTGCTACAGTCGATGAAGATTCTTCTCCGGCGGAAGAAAGCACGACACCTGAATCGCAACCTCAGAGCCGAACCGGAAATCGCGATTCTACAAAGTTCGTTGCTTTTCAAGCCGAAGAGGCCCCGGCAGTAAGCGAAGTTCCCGCAGACACGCCAGCTGCCGACGTTGCCGGTGAAGCTGAAGCTACACCTGCTGCTGACGCTGCTCCTGCGGCAGAGCCATCGCAAGAAGAAACCGCTGAAGAAAAACAAGAACGACTGCAAGCGGTGCAGGAAAAGATCACGAAGGCCAATCAAAGAAAGATTGACGAACGCGACGAAATGCTGGAAGCAGCGAAGAAGCGAGTTGCGGAGCTTAACGCAAGATTTGCCGAGTGGTACTACGTTATCGGCGAGAGCCAATATCAGAAACTGCGAATCGAGTTCGGTGATTTGATCCAAAACAAGAACGCCGCGAACGCTCCATCATTCTCGCCCCCACCGGGAGGGGATTTCAACTTCAACCCGCTCCAAAATTAAGCTGGGATGATAACCACACACTCAGGCGAGCATCACATGCTCGCCTGTTTTCTTTTGGCCCCGCCTCGTGAAGCTGGGACGCCCCTCTTCGTAGCTAGATCGCGTATAATGAGATCGCCTTCACAAGGTCATCGCCGTGTGCTAAATCGATTCTTTTCTCAGTGGTGAATCATGTTCGACTCCATTCTAGAACATCCGTTTGTCGTTGGAGTCGTCGGCATTTTTGTGTCGTTGATCATCCTATGGGGTTGGTTGCAAACGGCGAACAAGGCAGCACTATACCTTGGGTTGAGCGCCTTACTTTTGACTGTTATTTTATTTGTTCTCGGCAATTCGATTGAGACGGAGAACGAGAAACTTCTACGTTGGTTAAACGCGACTGCGAGCGAATTAGAGGCCAACCAGTTGGATCGCGTGAAAGCAAAGATACATCCGGCTGCCAGTAACAATATTCGCGAGCTCGCAGGCCGTGCAGAGTCTTTGGTCTTTTCCCAGGCACGCATAACGCGCGTGCACGAGATCGATTTCAAAGGATCAGCCCCCTATGATCATGCCGTGGTCAAGATTAATGTCGCCGTCGATGTTAATTACAGCGGTTCGGTGCAAAAGATCCTGCGATATGTGGAACTTACGCTCTATCGCGTCGACGGGCGATGGTTGGTCTACAATGTTCGGCATGAAGAACCAACCTACGGTCTGAAACTGCACGATGACTAAATGTTGGCTGAACAAGCCATTACTCACGACCTACTTCACTTATTCAATGACGCGCGTTCGAACGTCCTGAACTTCTACCAAGTCAATCCTATGCGACATTTCCACTCCAAGCTTTGCTTAAGAATTTGGTTGAGCCTAACTCTTCTGCTGGTGGTTCACGAACATCGAGTAGTTCACGCGCAAGCGATTGCCACAACGCTTGTACCGCCCAAGCCGAATATCATATTGATTATGGCCGATGACTTGGGCTTTGGCGAGCTTGGCCACTATGGCCAACAATTAATTCGAACTCCGCGCATCGATGAACTCGCAGCCAGAGGTATGAGCTTCACTCAGTTTTATGCAGGCGCAACAGTTTGTGCGCCGTCGCGATGCACTTTAATGACGGGGAGGCACAACGGCCATGCTACCGTTCGAGGCAATGCGCCGCGGTCAAATTCGATCGCACAATCGTTGACGGATGAAGATTACACGCTGGCCGAATGTTTGAAAGAGCGTGGATATGCGACGGCATGTATCGGAAAATGGGGACTTGGAGAACTCGATCAACCAGGGCATCCGCTGCGACAAGGCTTTGACCGATTTTTTGGCTACCTGAATCAAGTTCACGCGCACAACTACTACCCGACCTACCTGTATGACGGGTTTGAGCCGCTTCTGTTGCAGAACAAGGTCACATTCGCGACCCCTGAGCTTGGCGATATCGGCGGCGGTTATGCAACAGAAAAGCTGCAGTATTCTCAGGATCTTTTCGTTGATCAAGCAATAGGTTTTATAACCCGTCCACGCTCTGAACCTTTCTTTCTCTACCTCGCGCTAACAGCTCCCCATGGAAATAACGAAGCGAATCGCATGATTGGAAACGGCGCCGAAGTACCTGACTGGTCGATGTACGATGATAGAAGTGGCTGGTCAGAAAACTCAAAGCAACATGCGGCTATGATAACCCGCATGGATGAAGCAGTCGGACGAATCGTTGACCAGCTTAAACGACTTGGTCTGGCGGAAAACACGCTCGTAGTTTTCACGAGTGACAATGGTCCCCACAACGAATCAAGCCATCAACTGGAACTGTTTAATCCGTCAGGCCCTTTGCGCGGAATAAAGCGTGCTTTGTACGAAGGTGGCATTCGCGTCCCAATGATTGCTGCTTGGCCAGGCATGATTGCTCCAGGCACAGTCTCTAACCATATCGGCTACAGTGGTGATTTTTTCCAAACCTTTGCCGAACTAGCAGGCGGACCTTCGATCGTTCCAAATGGTCCAATCGATAGTATTTCCATCGCTCCAACGTTACTTGGTGATCAAGTTTACGATAACGTAAGTGCGGCCCAGGAAGAACACGAGTATCTTTACTTCGAGTTCTATGAACAAGGCTCGCGTCAATCGGTTCGTTTTGGTA
This sequence comes from Njordella aestuarii, assembly GCF_056494165.1. Lineage (NCBI taxonomy): Bacteria > Pseudomonadati > Planctomycetota > Planctomycetia > Pirellulales > Pirellulaceae > Njordella > Njordella aestuarii. The sequence goes on along the minus strand of NZ_CM151397.1, from coordinate 1,516,166 downwards.
ACTGGAAAGCGATTCGCGAACCGATGTTAACTGGCGAGGTCGAGCTGTATAACCTCGCAGACGACATTGGAGAAACTAAGAACGTCGCTTCACTATTCCCGGAAATAGTCACACAAGCGGTTGCGTACATGAACGACGCGCACGTCAGCAGTCCGCGTTGGCCCACTCCTGTCAGTTCGGCGAATGTACCGTGAAGCGAGACTGGCCGCCCACTATAACTGTGCTGGACACCGTAGATTCAACGAACTCATTCATCAAGCGAGAAGTTGAATCAACAGCCGGTTCTATAAAGCTCCCATGGCTTGTGGTTGCTCACGAGCAGACGGCTGGTCGCGGTCGGAATTCGAAGAGTTGGCTAAGCGATCAGAATTCTCTTACATTTTCCATCGCCTGGACGCCGGATGATATTACACCTATTCCCAGTGAATTGCTCGCAACTTTGCCACTGATAACGGGATTGGCCGTTGCAGAGGCGACTCGATTATTCGTGAAGGGTGACGTCAAAGTAAAATGGCCCAACGACGTATTCATCAGCGGAGCGAAAGTAGCCGGGATTTTAATTGAGTCAGTCCGCCCTGCAGCGATAAACGAAACCATTTTCGTAATTGGCATCGGTATCAATTGCGACGTTGATCTAATGGCAAAAGATGAAGCAGTTGCGAAGCGTGCGACAAGCATCCGTCACCATCTTAAGCACAATTTGGCCTACTCCAGTCAGGAACTGACTACGAGCGTACTGACAAAGGTCCTTGATTGCTTGCAGGTTACCTTGCGCGATTTGAGCGTTTCGAATATGAACCTCAATGCAAACTGGGAGAGAAATTGCTTTTTGCTAGGACGATGGATCGAAGTTCGCGCAGCGAATGCAACCATCGAAGGCGAATGTTTGGGTATCGATGAAAGGGGGGCCTTGATCATTCGCGATCCGAACGGGCATTGGCAAACCACTCTCTCCGGCGAAGTCATCCGTTACTAAACAGATCGGGAAAGATCTCTTTCGAGAGCTCCAAACGCGATAGAAGCGTCTTCGTTCGAGTCAGAAAATCTGCTTTGTAATTCGCGACTTGTTGCTCGCTGAGGTTCAGTCTGGCTGCGACTTCTTTATTTGATGTTCCACACACTATCAGCATTTCAATACACATCAGCTTCTGATAATCGCCCTTCGATTTCCATTTTTCGATCTGGTCGATCAGTACATCCAGAATTGCTTGAGTTTCAAAACGCTGACGTTCGTTGCTGCGCGCGATCGACGAGGCAACTCGGAGCGTGCCAACGGGATCGACAGCGATCCCAGAGCTCGAATCTCCAGTAGTTGGTTGTTGCAGTGAAAGAGCGCGACGACGTCCACTTCTGCGAAGATGATCGGTAATCTTGAAGCTACAGATTTGATACAGATAGGCTTCGATCGATCTTGAGCCGTCAAAGTTCGGCAAGCTGCGGTAGAAGCCAACAAATGTCTCTTGGACAATGTCTTCTGAAGTATTTCGATCGTTGACGCGGGACGTTGCAAACGCGAGCAACCGCCCTTCGTACTGATCGATCAGCAGCTGCCATGCGCTGTCGTCCCCCTCTCGAATTTGCTGCAGCCATAACAAATCGGCTTTTTGCTGACGAGTCGTGTGAGAGTGCGGAGACGTGTCGTCAGGCATTGGTACAAATTCTCAATGATGAGGCATGCGCCTAAATTTACTTATCCAGTGCGTCCGCTTCGCGCTCGCAGACCAACATGCAGTATTCCACATGCAGCCATGATAGTGAACATCGATAGCGCAACTCGCAACGACCGCTGCTTCCATTCTAGCTGCTTTTGCCACTCTTGCATCTGGCGGCGGACTTCAGGTCCCACGGTAATTCTGGACCATAGCTGGTAAGTTGTAACGTTGTCAACGTCACGAGCGGCGAGAAAGTTTGCGTCTTTATCAACCAGTTTGTCTACCACCCACTGACCATCAATACGATTCAACGCCTGTGGAGATATGCCAAGCGTCTGTTGGGCATAGCCACTAAAACGTTGCCAGGCGGCGGCTTTCAAATTGTCGTTGCACGCTTCCTGACTGTCGCAAGGAAGAGTACCAAAACTCAACGTATGAACTTCCCCAGATGTCGTATCTCGAGCGATCCAGTCTGGCCGGTCTTTGGGTAGAAGTGGGTTCGACAAGTCTTCAAGCAGTGGGTTGTCGAGCATCGTTTCGTCGGTAACTTCACCAACGACTTCTTCTGTTCGAGGTTCGCTTGAGTCCAATCCAGCTGATTCGTCGATGACTTCGGCTTGTGCTTCGGCGGCTTCAACAACAACGACAGCCTCTGCTTCTGCTTCCACTTCCGCTAGTACTTGCTCTTGCGCAACTACTTCATCTGCCCCCTCCGAAGACGAGGCTTCGGCGGCTTGACTTTCCGCAGATGACGTTTCTTCGGCATCCAACGCTTCTTCGACCGGTATGAATCCGTTCGCGGCGTTGACGTCTTGCCCTGCTAGATGGTACGCACCTTCTTCGCTTTTTGGCGATTGCACCGACATAACAAATTCATCCACAACATTGTGTGAATGAAGATACCGATTCACGCCAACCCATCCAAACACGAGCAAAACGATGAGAAATGGAAAACCTGATTTTTTTGTTGTACAGCCGCACATAGTTCTTTACCTCAGAGGATACTTACGTCATAGCGATCAATTCGCTGTGATCACTTCGGGCTCTCGACAAAAGTCTGGATATAAGTTTGATTTCGATTCCAACCGGTGTAGTACGATGAAATCTGCAGCACGATCGCCAACGATCCGGCTAGCGCTGCGGCCCAGTGTGTCGGGAAGTAGAGAAAATTCGTGATGAAAAAACAGAGCACGACTGCCAGCACTGTCGATGCGATGCTCAAGCGGTGTTTTCGAACTCGATCGGCCAAACGCCACCAGCGAATCGCACCAAATAACACGGCGAAGAAGCTGAGGTAGGCTGGAAGCATTGGTCGCCCCGCATCGAAGAAGCCTTTGAAGGTGTGTTGGGTCGCTTGAATATGTTCAACGATCCGTGAATTTGTCGCTTCGGCATCGTGCAGCACTAGAGAACGGTACGCGTCGTTCCAAGGCACGGACAGATAGCTGTCCATACCGTAGGCGAACAAACCTACAGCCAAACCAAGCGTCATTTGTGTGAAACGAAATCCTATCCAGTCTTCTGTTCTCCCTTCCCAGAGCTTGCTCAGGAGAAGTATTACGGCAGAAGATGCCCAGATGACGCTCGCCAGCCAAACGCTCAGCGGTAGAAACGTCTCAAGTGGTAATGTACCTGTTGCCAGTACGATCAAGCAGCCAATAATTGCGAGTACCGTGGTCGTAAGGCCGGCGGCGACGACGCTTCCGGTCCATTCGGCAAGCCGATCCCAGGCGGATCGACCAGCAAGCACATGTCGCTGGGCAGCTTGCCACTTTTTGAATGGCAGACGCACCGGTGGAGCGTAGGGCGCAACCGGCAGTGGCTGCGTCGGCGGATACGCTTGTGTCGGGTAATTGAGCGGACTGCCGGGCACGGCCATGGAGGCATTGAAAATTGCTTGTTCGGTCTGCCTATACTGCTCTGGGCTGCCAGGCACAGGCGGCGGGTAGGCCGCGCGAGTCGCAGCAAATTTCTTACTGGCAGTCCAATAGCGGATGAAATAATAGGACGGATAAAAAATCGCAGTCCAATACGCGATGCTTGACCAAAAATTCGCGGTATTGACCATAACAAACGCTAGACCTACGAGCACACCGACCTGGGCAGGCGAACTTTCGAGGTTCTTCCACCATCGAGCCATGTCTTGGACCGCTTTGATAACCGCTGCGGCAATGGGTTCTTCAAATTTGAATGCGGACTCGCCAGCGGCTTGGTACCCATAGCGAGCAGCCTCAGGGGATTTCGCAGCATAACGCGGGTCAGGCTTATATTGCTGCCCTCGCTTCTCTTGCGCAGTCGCTTGATCTGTACCGGAGAAGTGCTTTTGAGAATTGCTCTTCACGCCCAATTCTTGCAACATTTCGGCGACGTCGCTATGACGCTCGGCAGGATTCTTTGCGAGTGCCTTGGCGATCACGCTCGCATATGGCTCCGGCAATTGCCGAATGTCTGGCGCTGCCGTCATGTGCTTTACAATGATCTCTTGAACGCTTTCGCCATCGAACGGAACTTTGCCGCTCAGCATTTCAAAAAGGATGACGCCAAGCGCGTATATATCAATTTCTTTACCGTAGTTCCCGCGCGAGATCTCCGGTGCCATGTAGTGAAAGGTACCTACGCTATCGGTCTGGCCAGCCCGTTTGGAAGCCGATATGAACTTGGAAAGTCCATAGTCGCCAATCTTAACAAAGCCCGACTCCAAAAAGATGTTAGCTGGCTTCAAGTCGCGATGTACAATCCCTTGCGAATGCAGGTAAGCAACACCAGAAGCCAACTGCACAAACAGCTCCATCGCTTCGTTGGTATTTAAGCCGCTTACATTTGCGTCGAGTAGATCACGCAAAGTTTGACCGGCAATATACTCCATGACGATCCAAGCTTGATCTTCATCAATCTGGCGTACATCGTACAGTTGCACAAGATTTGGATGCCGCAAGTTCAAGCAGTGCTTAGTTCCACGGACTTCGATCTGAGCATTGCGAACGATGCGTTTGATGGCGACCTCTTTGCCGGCTGCCGTCGTTGCAAAATAAACTTCGCCGAAACCACCGATCCCTAGTCCACGCTTGATCGTATAACCTTCCAGAGGTTGATCTCCTGCCGACCAGAAGAAACCTGATTTGCCTCCACCGGCGTCTTTTCGCAAGTCATTTGTGATAATCATCGATTTTCTCGCTTACTTGGCGGAAGACATGTACCAAGTCGATTTAGGCAACGGACTCAGAATCAATTTCAATTGTATTAAACGTGCCGCAAATCGGCAGTCGGAATCTTAACAAACGCGAGTTTCAGTCGACAAAGTCAGCTGAATCCCCTCGGCCTTAAAACGCTTCATCGGCACAAGCGTTTCTTTGGAAACTCTTGCTGAAGATTGTTTTGTAACCGCAGCCGTCCGTGGTGAAATAGCCCACTGGTCATCGGAACGAGTCAGCATCCACTCGCGATCCGAATGCGGATTCACGATATGAGCATGCGACGAGTTCCCAATCAGGCAGCAATGACTCATCAAAACGACGCCGTCGACGTGATGATTCCAGCGGTGCCGCGTTGTAAGCGTAAGCATCGCAGTGTGACTGTATGGGTTCGGTTTGCGAAACAGCAATCCGACCTTCCCTTGCACATCGATCACATCGCCCGTCTTGATAACCGTCGGACGCTCGATCAGCAGCTTCCCAACTCGAACGCCATCAGTTGTCGGATATAGCAAGGTGGTTTCATCGATGGTTGCAATTGAAAACACTCTCGCCGGAATATCCGCAAACACGGCCGCGTCAATGTCCGCCGCCCCCATCGCCGATCCGAACACAAAACTACTAGCGTCGCACATCGCATAGCCGCCGACACCATCAATCCACAGGCAAATGTCGTCCGTTTGTTTTGTTGTCATTGCTATCATCGCAAACTCAAATCCACAAAATCGCACCCGAGCCAACTTCAACGTACCATACCGCTTTCGCAGTGCTTCTCCGAATGATGTATCACTTTGGGAATCAGCAGCTGACAATCGGTATCGCCAGCTGCAGTTCTTAATTGACTAGCAGACAAACAAGTTGAATCGACTGCATCTTACAGATTCGACAGTTCGACGTCGATGTTTTCTAAGCTTGCACCCGATTTAGCGTCGACCATAACTTCTGCTTTTGTCGTCGTATTGCCGTCGAAGTAAGCTGCGATTTCCGCCAACACGTCGGTATCTTCAACTTCTTCTACCGGGATGAGGCCAAGGGCGATTCCTTCATTGCCAGCAAGCCTTTCTTCAACATCGATACGCGTTGCAATTTCCGAGAGCAGCTCGCGTGTCTTGCTCAACTGGCTTGAGTCAAGCGACAAGGCTGAACTTGTTTGCGCTACTTGAACCATTGTCATCCGGGCTTCAAGATTTTCAACTTCGACCTCTAATTGACGCTTTGCAGCCAACATTTCATCCAAGTTGTTGCGAGCTGCCATTAACTTTTGTTCACGAGCGATCAAAATCTTCTCCATCTGATCGACCGTGCTTTCTTGCGACTTGAAGGACGCAAAACGGGCGGATAAATCATCACGGACTTGAACGCCACTGTAAGTGCGGCCAGCATAAACATAGTGCGGCTTGCTTTGCGAGAGGTCATCACGCAGTCGAATGATTTGGCTCTTGGCCTTGGTAAGTTTTTCGCGTTTGGACAAAACCTCGGCCTTGAGCTTCTCGATCTCTACTTCCTCGCGGGCAATCACATGCATGTTGCCGGTGATTTCTGGCGTAATATGTTGGATCATATCGCGGCAGCGTTTGATTTCGACTTCGACCGGAATCTGACTTTTTACTTCTTGTCGGATCGAATGAACACCTGTCCGAACATAGCTTGCGACCGAAGAGCCAAGCAGCAGGACACTCGTCCCTCCGATAATCGCAGTACCAATGAAAAGCTTTTTGAGCATTTTCGCCTTCCCCTATTTAAACAACGGCAAACGCTTTAAAAATCCAGGTCGATGGCGAACTCACCACGCTGGAGACCGTTGAAAAGTGACGGTCATAGGGGCTAATTCGCGAGTCCACTTGCGATCTTGGAGTGATTTTTGAAAAACGGACGATCCGTAGACAGTTTTCATAAAGGCGTCGAAATCAACCTAATCGGAAAAACTGTAAGAATTTATAAGGTGACCAATGGCACGTCAGTATTGAGCACTTTGATGGCGATTTTGAAGGTAACCATGCCACGCAAACCCAGTAAAGGCGTAGGCAGCGTCATTGCTGCGAGATAAAGTAGCACACAGCCACCGCGAAATATGTTATGTTCTATTTGGCTCCCTTGACCGAGCACCGAGCATCCATGCACAATGTTAAGATCGACGCCAAAAAGTACGAACTTTCCCCCTTGGCGACTAGAGTAGTGCTAGTACTCTTAATGGGAAGAACTTCAAACGACCTGCAATGATACTTGGCTTATTTAATGGCGGAGCCTAGGGCTTGTGATCGTAGTGTTAAACTCCTCTGCCTCCTCAAGAATGCGAAAATATGCGATATGCGTTTCGTTTAGCTGAATTGCTTGGCCATACCCCAGACCGACGCAAGCGGCCTGGGACAATCAAAGCGATTGTGGAATACACCGGCCTGGATCGTCATCAAGTAGCGGCGCTTCTAAAGAATGAAGCAAAATATATCCCGATCGAGGCTTTGTCGCGTTTGTGCGACTACCTGATCGAGCACGGATATGCTTCCCCCGAAGAACTGCCTGGCGCTTTGTTTGCCGTCAAGCCTGAGAATTTTTGGGAGCTGCTGGCGCGGCGGCGTCGTCTTGAAATTTGCGTGGGCGTTCGCAAGCCACCCGATGATGACAAAGCCGACACAGCTTGGATTGTCGCTAGTGACATGGTTCTCGCCGGCGAGGTGCTCAATGGCGTCTCAACTCTGGGCGGAACGGCAAAGGCAATATCTGCTGAAGCAAGCGGTAAAGTTCGAGAATTGCCAACGGGTTTAGAAAACCTCAAGCAGTCGCTCGTCTGGAGTCCGGGAACAATGTCCGACGCCGTCGTTCAAGAGAGCGCCAAGTCGGTCTTTGAAACGTTTGGCGAAGTTGACGGCGATAAAGCTTTTGTGTGCCTTGGCAGTATGAAAAGCAATCCTGCCGTTGACCTTGTTATCGGTTCGGCATTCGGTTGCGAACCGTTTGTACCGCAAGACAATGTGGAAAAGGCCACCGATCGAAGCGTTCCATTCTTCCTGCGATACCGCGAAAACGATCCGCATCCGCCGTCTGCATGCGCGGGTATGCAACTAAGTAAGAATGAAAAAGCAGATCAACCTGGGCTCTACTATGAAGACGCCAAAGGACAGTGGCAGTACGCTGGCGGGGGCACTCGCAGCCAAGACGCTGCTTTAGTGTTCTACATCTATCGCGAATCGCTTGGTCGATTAGAGATGATTTTCAGCGGCTTTTCGGGTAGAGCTACTCGTTTGCTGGCACGTACGCTGGCGCATCAAGCGGAAGTGTTCTGGCCGCCAATCTACGACGAGAACTACCTTCAAATTGGTGCTTACATAGTTCAGTACGAAGCGGCTGATGAAACCGATTCGCCGGAAGATATCCTGCGCACTGATTTGTTAGCCGAATTTAAAGTGTTGCCACTCCCTGGCGAAGCAATTACGCGTCGATTAAATCGCGTTTCTTAAAAACCGCTCGACTCTTTCAACGGCGAGTTCCGACTGGACTCGCCGTGCCTACTTCGGAAGTGTAAGCGTTGAACAAGGAGGAGTCTAAATGAGCAAGCAGTTCCAGATCGATAGTCGCTTTCAACCGGCAGGCGACCAACCTCAAGCGATCGAAGCCCTCGTCAACGGTATTCGCCAAGGTCGGCGTTATCAAACACTGATGGGGGTTACTGGTAGTGGTAAGACGTTTACGATGGCGAACGTTGTCGCCGCTGTGCAGAAACCAACTCTCGTGCTGAGCCATAACAAGACACTGGCAGCGCAGCTCTATGCTGAATTCAAAGAGTTCTTTCCGCATAACGCCGTTCATTACTTTGTAAGCTATTACGACTACTATCAGCCGGAAGCGTACATTCCGCAGCGTGATATTTACATTGAAAAAGATGCGTCGATCAACGAAGAGATCGACCGTTTGCGACTTGCCGCAACCAGCGCTTTGGTGTCACGCCCTGATGTATTGATCGTTGCTAGCGTTTCGTGCATTTACGGGTTAGGCTCTCCAGCCGATTACAAGAAGATGGTCGTGCCGTTGGCTGTCGGTGAACGCGTCGAACGTGACGATATCCTACTAAAGCTGATCGAGATTCAGTACGAGCGGAACGATATTGCATTTGAGCGAAGTCGATTCCGTGTCCGCGGCGACACATTGGAAATCTGGCCTAGTTACGAAGAATTCGCTTACCGTATCGAAATGTGGGGCAGCGAAATTGAATCGATCGCGATTATCAACCCCGTGAGCGGCCAGTCGGTGGAGAACGTTCGCGACATAGCGATCTATCCTGCAAAACACTTTGTGACTCCTGAAGATCGTCTGATGAATGCCATAGCGATCATACGAAAAGAGCTGGAAGAACAGCTCGAAAAATTCAAATCGGAAGGCAAGCTACTAGAAGCTCAACGATTGAACGCGCGTGTCAGATTTGATATGGAAATGCTTCAGGAAGTTGGGCACTGCCCAGGTGTAGAAAACTACTCGCGACCACTTTCTGGTAAGGCTCCTGGCGCTACCCCTGACACTCTTTACGATTTCTTCCCGGATGATTTCCTGCTGCTTGTCGACGAGTCGCATGTGACGACGCCGCAAATCAAAGCGATGTACGCCGGCGACCGCAGTCGCAAGACAACTCTTGTTGACCATGGCTTTCGTTTACCTTGTGCGCTCGACAATCGGCCGATGAAATTTGAAGAGTGGGAAACAAAGATCAACCAAGCAATCTTCGTATCTGCCACGCCCGCCACCTATGAACTTGAAAAAAGCGAAGGCGAAGTCGTCGAACAGATTATTCGTCCAACTGGCTTGCTGGACCCGATCATCGAAGTGGTGCCTGCACGCGGTCAAGTCGTGCATCTTCTGCAACAGATTCGCGAGCGGACCGCGATGGGAGACCGCGTGTTGGTAACAGCGCTGACCAAACGACTTGCGGAAGACCTATCGGCGTTTCTGTCGGACAACGATGTTAAGTGTCGCTGGCTGCACAGCGAACTGGACGCTTTTGAACGCGTTGCTCTACTCAAAGATTTGCGTGAAGGGCGCTGTGATGTGCTAGTCGGTGTCAACTTGCTCCGCGAAGGGCTCGATTTGCCCGAAGTTTCCATGGTCGCGATTCTAGACGCCGACAAGGAAGGATTTCTGCGCAGCGAGACCTCGCTGGTCCAGACGATCGGTCGTGCCGCTCGAAACGTCAATTCGAAGGTAATCCTGTACGCTGACACGATCACTGAATCGATGCGAAACGCCATCGAAGAAACGGATCGTCGACGTCGGCGACAAGAGGAATACAACAAAGAACACGGAATTACACCACAAACTGTGCGGCGAAATATTACTGCGGGCATTCAAGCTGCCGCAGACGTGCGAAAGAAAGTTCGTGAACTGGTGAGAAAAGAAGTTCCCGGAGAAATTATCACCGAGGAGTTTATTAAGAACCTTGAAGAGGAAATGCTGCATGCCGCAGAAACGCTTGAATTCGAGCGTGCCGCTTCGCTGCGTGACAGAATCCTGCGATACAAGGACATGATTGGGCAGCCTTTAGAACAAGACGCTGACGAGGAGCGATCGCACGTAGGTCGTCAACGCAAAAAAGGTAAACCGTCAGCTGGTCGTCGCGTCCCCAAACCACGTGGCTAACACGAAACTAGCTAAGAATGGCGTTGCAGGCCCCCAGTGTTTGCCGAGCCATAGTTCAACGAAACTCCTCAATCTCATTGTCCGTTCTTGATCAATTTTCCAGAGACGGCGTCATTGCCTACTTGAATTAATTGTCGGGTCTTTACTGGTTCGCCATCGGTGTAAACCTCACAGTAGATCTCGTAATTGCCGGGCCCCAGCTGTTGCAGTAGGGGAAAATCCAATTCGAGTTCTGAGTTCGGTTTGATCCAGCGTCCAAAGCCAGCCATCATTGTCCAACGCTGACCTGCTTCCGAGAGTATCACGAGTTTTGCATCGACCGGGTGATGCGATTCACCTTCGTTGTAAAGCGTAGTGCGAAAGCCAGGCTTGTCGGCATCATGCACCCAACGCAATATGTCCAACCGCATTTTGGCAGGTGGCAATTTGTCGAATAAGATGGCGAGAGGAACTTCACCTTTACGATCAAAATCCTCTTTGTCGATGCGACTGGCGACATCGATTTTTCCGTAGATAAATTTGACGGGTGATTCGCGGTTGCTGCGGAGTGTGGCAGAAATCTTGCGCCTGCTATTGGGGGCAAGCGTAAACGACGATGGTTGGATCATCATGTCGTTGATAGGGTTGCCGTTCCCGTCGCTAGCCTCAAGCGTAAGCGTCTGAGCTTTATCGCTCGAGTTGATGAACTCCAACGTTGCCCGTCGCTGACCACCTCGCGCTTGCGAAAGTTCCACTTGGCCAGGCGACAAATAAAGTCGATCTCCCACCATCGCAGTTTTAACTTCTTGAGCTGGAAAATCTAGCGAATTGACAACAACTGGAAATGTTTTTCTCTGAATAATTCGATTGTTAACAATCAGTTCTATATCCACTTTGTATTCGCCGCTTGGAACAGCCTGTTCAACAAGCGAACCCATGCGCACCGCCGATTTTGGAAACAACCGACCAATCGTACGCGAATCGTCGGTCAGCGACTCTCGGACTGGCATGGCAAGGCTAAGACGCTTGAATGACCGATCACTAGGTGAATTGTAAAGCCGTGCGTTCATTGAAAACTCGAAAGCCGATTGCGTATCGTTGCTGACAATAGCAATAAGTTTTGGCAAGCCATCGACGGCAGCCAGTCGAACTTCATTAATCTTCAACGCCGTGGCAGCTTCTCCCGGAACACCCTCAACGTTCAAATCGACGCGAACAATGTATTGTGTAACGAAACGTATTCCGGCTTTTGTTTCGTTCGCCTTCGTATTCGAATTCGCCAGTGGATCTTCCTGTCCAATTTCCCGAATCATAATTCCAAGCGAATAGAAATCGGTATTTCCGCTTGGGACTTTGACCAACCCTTCAATGAAATAAGGAGTATCTCGCTGAATCCTAACACGTCCTTGCGTCGAAAGTTGCAGTATTTGCTGGTCCGTGTTGCCTTCTACATGCAAAACTTTACCATCGAGGTCCTGACGCAACATAATCGGCAGTATTTCCAGATCAGCGTCACGACTTGATGATTCGACTTTGAAGCGAAACGGAATGACTTCACCGCGCCTGCCGGAGTATCTTTGAACAAGCGGTTCAACGTGGAAAGTTGGCTTGAAAGTGTCCTGCACTTTGATTGACATTTGAGAATTCTGCGCGAAAACTTTTTCAACGCACTGCACACTCAGCAAAACGTAGAACGCTAAGACGTTCAACAGCACCAGTGACTTCATTGCATTCCTTTGCATTTTGCGTTATTCGCAGACTTCCAGCGCGACGATTTTCGGAGAGATGAAGATCGCTACTTCCGCTTCTTGTTCTTGCTGCTCGATTGTTCGAAAAAGATTACCGACAACTGGCAGGCTTCCGAAGAACGGGACTCGGTTGACTCGGTCAACCGTTTGCCGTTGCACCAATCCACCGATCACAATCGTTTGCCCATCATTGACGTCAACATTCGTCGTCACAGTTCGACGATTGATAATTGGATAGGGACTGAGCGAAAGATTACTCGCAGTTTCGTTCGAGCGTATATCTTCACTGACTTCGGCTTTGCTAATCTGGACCGAAACGCGGTTTCCGCGAATGCGCGGCGTGATATCAAGCGAGATGCCCGCTTCAACCTTCTGTACATCTTGACGAAAAAGTACGTTCGAGTTGGAGGGTTGCAGGCTAAAGAAAGTCTCGCGGGCAATGGATATGGTTGCCTTTTCGTTGTCCTTCGTGGTTACTCGTGGTGCAGCACGAATAGAAACGTAACCTTCTTGAGCTAACAGTTTGATAAAGGCGCTCGTTACTGCAAAATCTGAGAATGCATTTCCAGCGCTCTGCGGGCTTCCCTTACCAGAGAATGTCAGACCGCTGAGACCAAAATTCAAGGACTCAAGCCCATCAACTTGTGCTACATGATTCCAGTCTACGCCAAAACGAAAACCGCGATCAGGAGCGCTAACACATACGATCGCTTCTAGTTCGACTTGCTGAACAGGCTGGTCGAGCTCTCGAAGTCGGGTAAGTATTTCTTCGCTTGCCACTTTCGGGGCATCAATTACGACTAGGTTTCGATTGTCAGAAACTTGGTAAAACTGCGACATGCGAGGCGGCAGCAATGCCAGCAACTCGGTTGCCTTATGAAATCGCGGCGCGTAAGTCGTTCGAAAGCTAACGTAGCGAAACAGCGGCGAATCTGGGTCTGGTGGCGCTATAATGTAGCTGCCATCGTGAACTGCATACTCAAGGCCCAGTGGCATGAGAATTTTCTGTAGCGCCTGGTCAAAGGGCTCATTTTGAATGTGGGCCGAAGTAACACCGCCAATGCTATCGTCGATGACTACGGATTTGTCAGAATATGCTGCGAGAATCTGGATCGCTTCGCGAATGTCGGTTTGTTCGAAAAGCTCGGAGATGAGCTTGCTGTCCGGCAGTGCCTGCTGAAAACTGGCTGAAGCAACTTTGGATGAACCGTTGCTTGCAACATCTGAAATTGAACGCGATACGCTTGTGTCGCCAAGATCGATCGGTATGAACTCGTCGGAGAGCATTTCTGAATGCTGCTCGTACGGACCTAATTGCTCGAAACTCTCCATCTCATTGAGTGGAACTTCGTCGCACGAAAGCAGTTCTGCGTTATGATCGTGCGATGCCTTGACCGCTTCTCTATATAATTCGTCTACACTTTGGCGGCGAATATCGCGAGGCGCAGCGCAGCCGCTAACGACGAAGGCCGTTAAGCACACTTGCGTCACCCATACTCGCGTAAGTCGGATCAATGTACAGTCCACCACGATCGAACCCCATTGGCTCAGATCGAAGAGCAAGCTACGGTAGAATTTCTAGTTTCCCAGTGAAACTTTAATAAACCTTGCCGGTACTGTGCGGATATACATTCCAAATGCGGCAGCCCGCAAGAGTGATCTTCGGAATACCGTAACGCCGAGGAAAGAGACCTCTAGAAAACCAGAAACGGCCTTGCCTGCGAATCCCCCTTCGCACGCAACGCCGTTTTGGCAAGCGTCGTTAAACGCTCAGTTATATTTGCTGTTTTGCCGAAGCCACGCAGCTTTACAGCATGCTAGCCGGTAGTTACAAGCGAACTAATTCGCAACGACTGTACCAACAACCGTCATCGCGTAGTCACCAGCAGCAAACACACCGTATTCATCAGTGATAAAGGTAACGACCAAATCAAAGGTCGCATTGCCGGCGTCGTCCGATTCAGCAACCACCGAGGCCGTTTCATCGGTACCAACGTAGTCGGTTTGGTCGGTCGCTGTCGTAACGCTCCACGTGCCCGGTCCCGACGAAGTGTTCAAAGCTAAATCAAGTTTAGCATCACGCTTGTAGCCACTATCAGTTGTGTGAACGAACGCTGTCGATGTTGAAAAAGTGACAGTCACACCCGTAGCAGAGTTAGCTGAGACTTCCCAGTTTTGAGTTCCGAAGACTTGAGCGTCATCGGTTTCGTCGTGAGTTAAAGTCTGAGCTACTGGTGCAACGATCGTAAGCGTTTCTGGAACGGTTACGGTGTGCGATTGTGAATCCGTGTCAGCTGCATTGGCCAAGCTTCCAAAGGTTAGGCATGCAAGGCTGGAAAGAACAAAGCAAATCTTTTGGATTTTCATATTCGAAAACTCCCGGTCAATCCTGATACAAGAACAAATGTGGCTTCGATAAGTTTGCGATGATCAACACGTGTTGCTCATCGGCGATGCGAAACCATAAGGCAGGACTTGCAATTGGCAAAAGGATTTCGGGAAAACGAAATCGCAAATATAGAAACAGCCCCTACAATCAATACAACCAGAGCTATGTGTAAAACCGCAGGCGTTTTACTGTAAGGCTGAACGGTTGTATTCGTTACCGAGAGCTGACTAAGAGTTTGAAGTGGGAATGCTTTTCGGACTTGCTATTGAAACAGTTCCTCGATTGAGACATGCAACTTCGAAAGTCGTCGACCTTGTACGGTCAGCGACGTCTGACAAAACCTAACACTGTTCTAAGTATTTGAAAGGACGCTTGCGCCCTTTTGCAGTCGTTGGCATCATTTGCACACAGGAAAACTTAAGGTCCCGTGGCTCAGGCGGCTTTACGAAGCGACAGTTCATTTTGATTCAATTTGTTGTACAGCGTTTTCAGGCTGATTCCTAACTCATCAGCCGCTGCGGCTTTATTGCCCGAATGGCGTTCGACTGCTTCCAAGATCGCAATGACCTCCAACTCCTTGAGGCTCATTGGGCTCGAGGTCCGAAGCTCTTTTCTCAAACGGCGATCGCTAAAGTGACGAGGCAAATGTTGCGGCAAGATCGGCAGTCCATCGCACAGAATCGTGGCGTGCTCAATCACGTTCGCCATTTCCCGAACGTTTCCCGGCCACTGATGCGCTTTCATGATGTCGAGCGTTTCGTCTGCAAAGATCGGATCCTTGTCAGCGTTTTCCGGATGAAATCTCAGATAAATGTGCCGTGCGAGAAGCTGGACGTCTTCGATTCTCTCGCGCAGCGCTGGTACTGAAATCTCGAACGCATTGACGCGAAACATAAGGTCTTCCCGGAACGTTCCTTGCTCGACCATTTCTTCCAAGTTCCGGTGCGTCGCACAAACAACGCGCACGTCGACGCGCAAAGTTTGATTGTCTCCGATTCTGCGCACATCGCCACTTTCCAAGACTCTCAGCAACTTCGCTTGCATGGAAAGCGGTAGTTCGCCGATCTCGTCAAGAAAAATTGTTCCGCCCCGCGCTGTCTCAAAGAGCCCCTCGCGATCCACATCGGCTCCAGTGAAAGCTCCCTTGCGATGCCCGAACAACTCGCTTTCGATCAGATTCTCTGGCAGAGCGCCACAATTGATCGCCACGAAAGCTTTGTCGCGCCGCAAAGACTGATCATGGAGTGCACGAGCGACAAGTTCCTTTCCGCAACCGGTTTCACCACGAATCAACACGGTCGAGCTAGTGGGAGCAACCTTGGCTATGAGCTTGTGCACGTTCTTCATGCTTTGGTGATCACCGATCAGCCGCGGCCCTGTCGCGTTGTCGTTCGGAGATGCTTTTTGCAACGCTATATATTGTCGTCGCAATTGACGGCGTGCTGCGATCTGGCTGAGCAACTGCTCTAGTTCACTCAGTTTGCATGGTTTTGATAGATAGTCGACGACACCGAAACGCAACGCGGCAATCGCCGATTCTAACGATTGCTTGCCAGTGAGCACGATTGCTTCAGTGGCAGGCGAGATCGTGTGCGCGCGCCGGATGACTTCGATACCATTCATGCCCGGCATATCCAAATCAACTAGGACGCAATCAAATGTATCCTTTTGCAATGCTGCTACCGCAGTATGGCCGTCAGGGCAAACGGTGACGCGATGGCCCATTTGCGGAAGTTCCATACGCATCAATTCTTGAAGCGATTTTTCGTCATCTGCGAACAGGATCGACAGGCTTTTCTCGTCAAGCGGCTGCGACACTGTTTTTTTGTTGTAAGGACTCATGCTCAATTTTTGCTGCTATGGTAGGAATTTGAACTTCAAACTTTGAACCTAGATTCTCGCCGCGAGAAGAAGCGAGAATTCGCCCTCCGTGATCGGCAATAATTCGGCTGGTAATAGGTAGCCCCAGCCCTGTCCCGCGTCCATCGCGTCGCCGCGTAAAGAACGGCTCGAACAGATGGTCACGGACCTCTTCAGTCATCCCGCAACCGTTATCTTCAATCGTCAAGTGAACCCATTTCTGGCCTGTCTGGACCGAAACGGTTACCTTCTGGTCTTCGCGTTCGGTCAGCATTGCATCCAGCGAATTAGTAAGCAAGTTCAACACGACTTGCTTCATTTCTTGCGGCGATGCCCACGCAATTGCTTCCTCTGCGTGTTCAAAATCAATGCGACAATTGCGATACTGGCCAAGGTGCCGTACAAGTTCGATAACGTCCTTTACAACTTCAACCATATCGGTCGCTTGCTTGCGTTCCGCTTGACTAAGGCGCGAGAAATCGAGCAGCCGTTCGGTAATACCCTTACAACGAAATGCTTCGTCTTGAATCCGACGCAAATACGTTTTCAGCGTTTCAAGCTCAGGCATCTCTTCGCCAGTTTGCTGGGTAATCGGATGCAAGATTTTGTGAAGCCGTGATTCGAGCGCTTCTGCGCTCCAGGCAATCGAAGCGAGCGGATTGTTGATCTCGTGCGCAACCCCTGCGGCTAAAAAGCCGACGCTTGCAAGTTGTTCGTTACGTATCACTTCACGCGATCGTTCCATCACTTCCTGATTCAGGTCGTTTTGGATACGCAAGAATTTTTCAGTTCCACGATTGATTACCGAAGCAAGCTCTGCAATCTCGTCGTTCGATTCAATATCGATTTTGTGATCGAATACTCCCGAAGCGACCATCCGCGCACCTTCAAGCAACCGCTTGAACGGGCGAATCACTGCCAGTCTCGCATAAACAATCAGCCCAGTGAGCAAGCAAGCGGCGATTGCAAAACTCAACCACATCAGCGCAATGATTACGCGGTACTGCGAGCGAACTTTCTCGCGGAAACTCGCCATCCTTTTCTGCAGCAGAGTTGGCAAGCGATGAACTTCGTCAGACAACTCCCCAAGATCATGCAACTGCATTGATGCGGTTGTTGGGTCCATCATGAGACTGTCGCCACGATCACGCTTCGTAATAATGTCCAGCCGCCGCTGAATCGACTTAACCAGTTCTTTCTCTTCAGCGTTTTCAGCTAGGTACGGATTCTCGATAGGCGTCGACTGAAGTCGCGACTGATACCGGCTGAGCGTTTCTCGGGCCGACTGCAATGCTAGGCTGTACTGCATTCGTTCCGCCCACTTGTCGGTCGGCGGGAAGATCTCGGCCACGACCACGTGTTCGTTATGCAGTTGACGGAAGGCGAATCGCAAATCGTCGACTTGTCGCGTCAGATCTGTTGTGATTGGGATTTCGGCCGCGCGATGACTTAACGTCGCTGCCAAATCGCGGTACGAATAGACACCGCGAAACCCCGTGTAGCCTAAAATTGCGACGACAATACCCAGCACGATCGTACCGATCAGCAGTTTCTTGCGAATCGTTCGACGATTGTCGTTGATCTTGGACTTTGCCGTATCGTTGGACATGGCTAGCCGATGCCGCTAGGTATTGTTGTGCTGATTAGGGAATTCATCACGTCAGAACGTGTGCTACCGTCTCTAACAAAACAGGCCCAGCCAGCAACAGATCAGTTCGCTGGTAGCTGAGGAGTTCCGTCTGGAGTACTGACGGGAACGGCGATCTGTCGCAAACGATTTGCTATCGAGATAAAACGATAGATCCCGCCGACAAAGATCAGAATTGCCAGAGTACAAAGCGCAATTCCTAGTGATAGCAATGCGGCATCGTTCGGAAATAGTTGCAAAAGCGTCGCCCCGGCAGCCCCAAAACCCAAAGCAGTACGTAAATATGCTAGCAATGTTCGTTCGTTCGCCAGCACCGTACGATCGCGCGCTAGCAAATCACGAAGTATCAGTTGATCGGAAGAAAATTTCGAATACATGTTGTTCGTGTACCTAGAGTTCCAAAGTTTACTTTTGCCATCAGGCCCGCCGCATAAATTCATGCGAGCCTCACACGACGTCAACGCTCTTGCGACATTGGGATCAAATGCTCTAGAACTAACCGTCATTACAGCAGCCTGATCTTATACGTTCGCGAACATCAAAGCAAAAGTATGTGGCCTCGACAATTCTCCCGCTACATTCTCAGCGAAGTAATTATCCTCTCCACGATTACGTTGCTCGCTCTGACGACTGTCATTATGTTGGGCGTCGTCATGCACCAAGTCATCGCAGAAGGGCTTGGTCTACCTGCATTTATCAAGATGCTGCCCTATGCGACGTTGGTCTCGCTGCAATTTGCAACGCCCAGCACGCTGCTGTTCGCGGTTTGTAGCGTCTACGGAAGAATGTCGGCAGACAATGAGATCATCGCCGTCAAAGGCGCGGGCGTGCATCCCTTTCGAGCTATTACTCCAATCTATATATTTGCCCTCATTTTGAGTCCGATGGTGGTGCTCTTGATCGATGTCGCCGTTTCATGGGGACAACCTGGCTTGAAGCGAGTCGCCTTACATTCGCTCGAAGAAATCGTCTACGGCTACCTCAAGACCAACGGCTCGTACGGGTCCAACAGTGGCTTGCTAATTCACGTCGAAGATGTTCAAGACCGTTGGCTTATTCATCCAACAATCATGATTAATGGCGGAGCCGAAACGAACACGATTGTTGCTGAAAAAGCTTCGATCAGCCTGAATGAAGAGAACGAGACGCTCTCAATTGAACTTGTAAACTGGGAATCCGACAGCGGAAGTCGTTGGCAACTGGATGGTGGTGACGATTCCATTCGGCTAGAACTACCGCTCGAAAAAGCTGCCCGAAAGGGCGGTTCAGGTTCGCAAAGCATCGGGCAAATCGCACTGAGCGACATGCCGGTGGCGCGGGCCGATCTACAACGGGAGGCGCAATTGCATGAGCAAGCGCTGTTGTCTCGCAACTCGGTCGCCATGCTTTCCGGACGATTTGCATTGCTCGAAGACGGCATCAACCACGACCATAATTTCTATATTGGCGATGTAGCCAAGCGTCAGGCGAGACTGAAAATGGAGCCCTGGCGTAGATGGGCGTTGGGATTCAGCTGTTTCAGCTTCGTCTTTATGGGAGTGCCGCTGGCAATCATCAAAAAATCAGCCGACTACTGGACCAGCTTCGGTGTCTGCTTCCTGCCGGTCCTTATTCTTTACTACCCGCTGTTTGCGTTGGGGGTAGACCGAGCGAAGAACGGCATCTGGCCCGCTTACACACCCTTTCTAGCAAACCTTGTGATGATCGTTGTCGGCTGCTTTTTGCTGCGTAAAGTTTATCGATCGTAGGGTCTATGTCCGCAGCGGACCAGTATCTTCGTCAGGCTTTAAACGCGGAATTTGACTAACAATCTCGCTGACCTTGAGAGCATAACATCGTATTGCCTTCTGAAAGTCGCGATTCTTCAAAGCGACGTTGGCTTCACTTTGTTCGTCATCCAAAATCGACCAATCCAAATTCCAATTATTTTCTGTCGCCGCCTCACGCAAACCTTGCAATGTTCCTGCAAGCCCATCGGCCATCGTTTTGTCAGGTCGACAATTGAATCGTCGATAAGGCCCTTTGCCATATCGACCGTGATAGTCGCTGGACCGATTCCGATTGCTCATCATCTGAACAATGCCCGCAAGCAACGCCAAGGCAGCTAAGGCAGTGCTGATGATTGCCAACGACGCTTGGTCAAGCAGCAATAGAAAGATTGCAGCCAGCGCGCAAATGGCACAGGTGATACCAAATGCTAAGGAAAACCGGATCGGCTCATGGCTGCGCATTTCACTGGCTAGCGCGGTCGGATTGGACGCAATACAATCGTTGACCACTTCGGCCACAACTGCCGTGATGTTGTCGGGACCCCCGCGTAAGTTGGCTAGATCGATCAAAACTTTTGTCGCTTCGTCCGGACTTAGCAACGACATGATCACGCCGATTTCCTCGTCCGACAACTGCCCCGTCAATCCGTCGGAACAGAGTAAGAACTTGTCCCCGATTCGCAGCGGAAAGGGGCCTTCCAAGTCGATCAGCACTGACGCATTGGGACCTAAAGATCGCGTAATCACATTTTTGGGAATGACAGACGCGCTCAACGCCTCTTCGCTCAGATCGCCCGACGCCTGCATCTCCCACACCAAGGAGTGATCAAATGTCAACTGCTCGAGCACAGCGTCACGAAGCCGGTAGACACGCGAATCCCCCACGTGTGCACAGACGGCTCCCTCGGGAAGCATCATCAAAGTGCTAACCGTGGTCCCCATGTTACGAAATTCAAAGTTCGCTTGCCCGCGCCGAAAGATCTCATTATTTGCATCGATCACCGCGCGATGCAAACGTTCAACGGCCAGGCCTTCCTTTTGCTTTCCAAAGTGATGCGGAATGCCTTCGGTCGCCATCTTGCTGGCCTTTTCGCCCGCCGCATGAGCGCCCATGCCGTCGGCGACGATCAGCAGGTGACCATTCTTGCGCCAGTTTTGCTGCCCGTCACTCATTACGCCTACGTACGAATCTTGATTGGTACGTCGGCGCATACCAATGTTAGTCAACGCCGATACGCGAACGGCTTGTGCGTAGATATCGTCGCTTTGATAGATCGATAAATGCTTCGACAATGCTGCACTTCTCACCGAGACGCCAATTCGACTGCGAAGCGAACTCGGTTGCTAAGAATGGAAATCTGGGGCAAATAGGAAACGATTCGGCGAGGTTTTAACCCGTTCCAAGGTGGATTTACAACTATACACCATCCAATTGCCCTAGGCTTGGGACTAAGGGAAATTCTATACAGGATTCTGACGAACTCATTACTCAGTCGTGGCCAGTTTTGACCTCCGATCGAAACGCAGTCCAACCTGTCCCATCGCATGAAGAATCAAAACATCACGCTCCTGCTGATTGGAACCTTGTGCCTGACAAGTCTAACCGGTTGCGTTCGCCGCCGATTAACTGTGCGCACAAGTCCGCCGGGTGCAATGGTGTATGTCGATCGCCAACCGATCGGAATGACGCCTGTTTCTACTAATTTTACCTACTACGGTACGCGTCACTTCGAAATTGTCAAAGACGGTTACCGCACCGAAAAATTCCTGCGACGTTTTAACCCACCTTGGTACGAATTTCCCGGCGTCGCGTTCGTAAGTGAGACGCTTTGGCCATTTGAAAAACGCGATGAACGCGTCGTGGACGTCCAGATGTCGGTCGATCCCGTCGTCGCAACCGAAGCGATCATCGCAAGTGGACAAGAGCTGCGCGACCAATCGCGAATGGGTGTGGCCATTACTTCGCCTCCACCTCTGGCGCCTTTGGGAGCCCCTATTACCGTACCCTCGACCAGCCCGAGCGACTTTCCGACTAACAATGGTCTAATAAACGCCGACCCGACCAATCCTGATAACTCAAGTCCCTTCACTTTCCCGATCCCCAATCGAATACCGGCGACCGAAGTTACGCCGGGCGGATCGTTCCGACCTGTCGAAGGCTACCAGTAGAAGACAACTCGTTATCATCGCCGCCGCCGCAATTTTTGCTGCTTTCACAGTCGCCGATTTGCCGGTAGAATCGGCATGATGAACAACGAATTCTCAAACAACGATAGCCAAAGCCTGCCAGCCAAACATCTTTACATCGAAACGGTCGGATGTCAGATGAACGTGCTCGATAGCGAGATGGTTGTGGCTGCGCTGCGCAAAAAGGGCTACGAGCTCACATCGGACCCAGCGCTGGCCGACACGATCCTGTTCAACACGTGCAGTGTTCGGGAGCACGCCGAAGAGAAAGCTTACAACAATCTCTATCGCCTCAAGCAACTGAAGCTGGCGAACCCCGAGAAAATCATCGGCGTGATGGGCTGCATGGCTCAGAAGGATCAACGACAAGTCTTTGAGCGTGCGCCGTTTGTCGATCTCGTTGTTGGGCCCGGCCAGTTGCATCGCATTCCAGAACTGATGGAAAGCGTCGGCCGCGGCGAAGGCCAGCAACTTGCCGTCAGTCTTTCACGCAAAGATGGCTCGCAAGAAGACATCCGCCGCAGTCATGAGACATTCGATCCGCTGCGAGATCCGCAAATGCGGCCAACACCTTTTCAAGCGTACTTGCGCATTCAGATCGGTTGCGACAAGTTCTGCACG
The DNA here is from genome assembly GCF_056494165.1 of Njordella aestuarii. Lineage (NCBI taxonomy): Bacteria > Pseudomonadati > Planctomycetota > Planctomycetia > Pirellulales > Pirellulaceae > Njordella > Njordella aestuarii. The sequence goes on along the minus strand of NZ_CM151397.1, from coordinate 1,493,500 downwards.
TATTGCATCGTGCCAATGACACGCGGGCCAGAACAAGGGCGTGCACCTGATGAGATCATTGCGGAAGCTCATGAGCTCGCTCGTCAAGGTTGCAAAGAGATTGTGCTCTTAGGCCAGACGGTGAACTCCTACCGTTATCGCCAAGGCGACAAGACGACGCGCTTGGCCGACTTGATCGAGCGTTTGCATCCTATCAACGGGATCGAGCGGATCAAATTCGTTACGAACTATCCCAAGGATATGACATCAGAACTGTTGCGGACTGTTCGAGATTTACCTAAATGCTCGCCATACTTACATGTGCCAGCGCAAAGCGGCAGCGATGCCGTGCTTCAGCGGATGAAGCGTGGTTATACGACGGCTGAATATTATGACATGATGGATCGGATTCGTGACATCATGCCAGACGCTTCCGTAGCAAGCGACTTCATCGTTGGCTTCTGTGGCGAAACCGAGGATGATTTCCAACAAACGATGGACATGATCGAGCGTTGCCGATTCAAGAATTCATTCATCTTCCAATATAGCGTTAGGCCCGGAACCAAGGCTGCGGGTTTGTTGCCCGACGACGTCCCTGAAGAGGTCAAGCATGACCGGAACCATCGTCTGTTGGAGGTCCAGAACCGCGTCAGCTTGGAAGAGAACATGCGTTTTCTTGGCCAAACGGTCGAAGTACTGGTCGAAGGTCCCAGCAAATATTCGATCCGCAAGAAAGAGGAAGGCCCAGTCCGCCAGATGACCGGCCGGACTCCGTGCGATCGAATTGTTGTGTGGTCAGGAAACGAGCGTCAAGCTGGCGAGTTGCTTCCAGTTGCGATCCATGACGTATCTGCCTTTACAATGTTCGGCTCAGTTGTAACTATCGACAGTACACCAGAGCTCGTCCCCTTAACACTCAGCCGGAGTGTTTGAGCCGAAATTGGTCTAACGATGTGCTCTTAAGCGGCAAGAGCCAGAGCGGCTCGCGCGGCTTCTGTTCGCACAGCTCCGATCACACTATTTGGTTGCGGCGCGAAGCGTGAACCAGAAAGTAGCCCCCTCATTCGTTCTGCAGTACACACCGACCGTGCCGCCCTGTTTCTCGACAAGCCGTCGGACTATCGATAGGCCAAAACCGCGAAGGGGTCCTCCATCACAAAGCTCCTTTGGCTCAACACGAAATAGAGATGACTGCTGTTCGGGATCGATGCCCAATCCATTGTCCGTCACCACGAACTTTATGAAGTCCCCCTCGAATTCGTATCCGATCCTAATGCAAATCTTATCTTGATTTCCATGCTCAACGGCATTGTTTAATAGATTATTGAAGATGACGTCGATGAGTGCCGCCTTGCCGAGTACCATTGGCCAGTGTTCATCGCCGCATATCTCGATTTTCGCGTCCTTCCTCGTAATCCCAACGCGTTCCACTGCAGCGAGGACCAACTTCTTGACATCCACTACATCGTTGGTCTGTTTCTCACCGTGATCTAAACGACCGACCAACAAGAGATCGCTGATGATAGAATTCATAGTATTTGCAGCCCTTAGAATTTCTTGATGAATCTCATCACTCTGTGCATCTCGAGTTCTCAAACTAAGCACTTCGCAGTAAGTGATAATCGCAGACAAAGGATTCTTCAGATCGTGGGCGACCGTAGTCGAATAGGCGTGAAGGTCATCGATGAGCTCATATAGTCGAGTTTGATCACGGCATACCAGCAGAGAACCTTGACCAATTCCGCTTGCGAGCGAAACCACTTGTATGTCGAGAATCTGGCGCGGAGCAGACTCCCTGACTACCATTTGATACTTTCCAGACTTAGGAGCTAGTACGAAGGGACGCAATTCTGATTCTTCGTTAAGCATTTTATCTAGCCTACGATTCAGAACGCTCGACGTCGTTTTGCCTTTCGGAAGTTGCGTTGATAACAGGTTGAGTCCATTTGAGTTAGCTTCTGTTAAATATCGATGGTGGTCGAACGCCAAGATTGAATCTGGGATCGTATTCAAAAGTGCATTAAGCAGCACCGGAGTGGAACGCATAAATCCGTGCTTGAACAGAGCTATGGCCAGAATCGACACTGTCACAGGCATCGCAAATACTGATTTATCGAGCGTCGGGAGTCCTAGCACTCCGTAGCCGTTGAGGAATGCGAATAAAGTCAAGAAAGCGACGCCTCCCACGAGTAAGAGTATTTGTCGTCGGCCGTGGGGAGCAACGTGGTAAATATAGATTGCCAAGACACACATGCCGAACAGACTGCACACAAGCGGAAAGTAGAAAAAGAAGTCGTACCACGGGCCAGTCACTCGCGTTACCGGATGCCAAAGCCATCTGTGTGGTTCAAACTTAAGTTCTGCAAATATTTTATGCTGCAGCGGAGACCACATGAGGATGGCTAGCCCACCAGCGACGACCGACGTCGCGACTACGGCGAGTCGTCCCCAGAGCTGCGAATCGCAACGTGCATAGTGGAGGCAAAAAGAAACCCAACAAGCACTCGCCGCACAGATGGCCGTTGTTCTGACATTTGCAAACCAAAATCGACACCATTGCTCCGTGGGTCCCAATAGCTCAAGCACATCCGCTATAGACCAAACGGAAAGACAGGCCACAAATTGTATGAACCGCGAAGATGCATGGTGGGAACTCAGTGCGAAGATGGCAAACCCGAGCAGGATGAGCAGGATCGTCGAAGTACTACCGAAGAACAGATACGCATTCAAGAAATCAAACATTGGCTTTTCGTTCGTCGGTAAATTTTTAGCCTCTTGATCAGATGGACGCATAGCAGGATGCAAGTTCAATCGTTATCCGAACATTTTAGCCTGTGTCTAACCACAAGCTATTCTGCCTAGTGAAAACACGATAAAAATTCAAACCGACTGAGAGATGGAGCGATTGCCTTGGAAAAGCTCACAACACTGCAGTATTAAATCGAGCGATCAGACACGATGACACACAAGGTTTGAGGTTGAGCTTAGCCACTGAAGAAACTGAGACGGCTGGGCATCATCGTTAGTGGGGCCGACATAATGACAAAAGAATGATTCATAATCCATTCTTCTGCCTTAATTCTTTTTGCCAACTGAGCTCACGTGAGGTTGAGCTGTTCTGTCCGAGAGTCAGGCCGGTGCGAAAAGATCTGGAAAACTTCTGATGATTGGCTCCACCGCCAATTCGCGAACCGCCGCCCGTCCTCTTATTTCTACCTAGCATTATGCACGAGCAATCCTAGGGGAAGAACATAGGTTTCCACTGAAATGACTTCTGGAATCAAGCCATTCACAAAGCCATAGTTGACTCAAGCGTAACGATTTATCGACCGCAACGACACGGTAGAGCAACTTTGGATTTCTCCTCGCGAGGAAGACCTTAATATGCGCTGTCAAAACGCTCAGTGTCGAACGCTCGAATTGCTGATCGACTTTATGGTACAATATGCTCTTCGCGTTCAGCGTCAATTTGCGTTTCGGAGATCTTTTTGTGTCATTCTGGGACTTGCATTATCGTTGTATTTTCTTGTGCTGTTTCTTTCTGATTGGGCTTGAGCCGGTCTTTTCTTCAGATCCACTCATCCCAGCCGATGTTATTGCCGCTCATCAGCAGTTGAAGCGTTACAGGGAAAGCATTAGCGGCCAAATAAAGCGTTATCGAACAGAGAAGATAGTTACGTTGCTTGATGTGAATAATTTCTCAGAAGCATTCACTGACGAAGAATTGCTCGTTACCGGACACTTCTGGAGGGATCGCAATTTTTTCCGAACCGACTTTATTTCTTTGGCGCAATCCAAGGTAAGTCCGTACGTCCAGTCATATGGGATAGACTTTACAGCTAACAAGACTTTTTTCTATACACCAATGCTGATGGACCCTACCAGGGCGGTGCTTTCGGTCGAAGATTTCCACAAGGAAAACGGCGTTCAGATCTCGGTTGAAGTAGACTACTTGAGAGCTATTGAATCCCTCTGGAAATTGAACGGCGAATCAATCGCCGATTTACTGCAGCGTCCTGGCACAACTCTGGAATCGGTCGAAAGCGATGGCGTAAGCAATGCTATTTTGTTGAAGGTTTTTTATGACGACAACGCTGAATCGTCAATCATTCTCGATCCCGCAAGAAACTTTGCTGTCAGGATCGCCCGTTCTGTGACAAAAATTGGCAACTATCAAGTAAAGCAGAATGTTCAGATTGAGTTGGCGGATGTCCCTGCCATCCTTCCGGCGAGCGTTTTCGAGACGGTGGAGATCAATGCCTCTGGCGTAGGGTCATACTCCACTTTCACAACTTTTGACTGGGCAGTGGATCAGGAGCAAAAGGAAAAGTTTAGTGCAGGTTTGTCCGAAGATTCTTTTCGTGACTTGAAACGTGACATCGAGGTTTATCGAAAAGAGCGTCAGGATATAGTCGATCCACCGACGAATATTTCCATAGCCGAAAAAATTCGCCGAAGCTTTGAGCAGTTCAGTCTATCTTTCCTCTTTAATTCAACCGTGGTCGCATTGGGGATGCTCGCGGCTTTGGCCTGCGGACTGATGCTTGTTATCCGAAAACCACGGCATAGCTGACAACCGGAACATGAAGCTAATTCCAGTGACGCAATTCACTTAAAAACTGACGTTCCGCGAGCTTTTACTTCTGACCCTGCTAATCCTGCTCCCTCTTCGTCGCTGCTTTTTGAACCTAAGCCAGGGAACTAGTCCCGACTCTTTTCATTCTCGTGGCGTAGACGCATCACGATCTTGAGCGTGGATCGTAACTTGTACTGGTAATACACGATTGCGCCGGTTAGACCACATGCGAGTGAAAGGGCTATGGTGCGCCATGATATAAAACGTCCACTCGGATTATTATCAATCGTGTGTTCTGACATGCTTTGATTAACCAAGAACGGATCAAAATGCCGCATTCTGATTGTAAACAATTGCTCGTTCTGAAACCTGTCGGCTAGAAGCGGCTGATGGTACGCAGCGATCTTCCAATAGCGCTTCGTTGAATCAACCGGCAAAATATCTAACTCGCTCAACTCGAACCGTTTATGTCCGTCGATTTCTATAAAGACGCCACCAGATTTTTCAAATCCGGGGAGGCTTCGATTTAAGGTAAAAACTCCTGCTTTTTCTTCATCCGGAGCAAGTATTTGCATTTTTTGCAGCCAGGGTTCGTCAAACTGGAGAACGAATCCTTTCGAAAGCAACTGATTGGCAAGATACTCGCCGCTATCGTAGTCGTAACCTTCGCTGGTGTTTTCCAGCACCACTTTGTCGTGGACATGAATTCGCGTTGTTGAAGTCCTCAGCAAAAGTTTTGGAGCAAATTCTAGATTTAGAATTCCGTCGTTAAAATCCTTGTAAAAGAAATCACGGTTGCAACGGAACCCGTCATGCATCGCAAACTTTTCGAAACAGCGCGCGCTCTGAAGCACGGTAGCAAGGATCGCTTCGTGTTGATTTCTATTCACTTTCCACTTGCTTCTGCCATGCTTTTCACGAACCCAGTTTATGGTTAAGACATCTAGTTTTGCTTCAAAGAAAACGCCAGCAATTGTGACATCGGTTAGCTCTATCTGAGATTCACTGTGGTCGCGAGAAATCTTTTCGAATTCACTTTGAGCAGTAAACTCGCATTCGAAAAGCAACTCGATTTCCTTCGCAATAATGTCATCCAACTTTAAATCTTGATAGAACAGTTGCTCCGCCCCATCTCCCGATGCGAGGATGATGTCATCGCCACTCTGAATGCATACGACTCCTTGCCAGGCAATTGCCGCGTTGACTTGAACCGAGACGCTATGCAGCAAAACGAAACAGAATAGCAACATTATGCATAAGCATTTTTCTCTTAAACTACTACACGTTCGCACGATAAGCTCCTTCATATTTCCTACCCAAGCTGAGAAAAATGAGACGACTGAGGAATGTAGGACGGCGGTAAAATTGACGAGTGTCTGATCATTTGTCATTTGACCAGCCTCTCCCTATTTCTCGGCCACTCAACACGGCTCATCGTGAATAAGAGTCCAACCTCTTTGCCACCTCGACCGTTCTAAGACCGCCAGCAAAAAGTTGTCCTCGTTAGCTCAAGTACAAGTGAAGGCTAGCTACTTTTCAACGTAAGGTTCAGTAACATGCTGAATCGAGTTAAGTGAACGGTCAATCCGCGGTGGCGTAATGATCTTGGCAAAAAATTTCGTTGAACAATTACTTCTCTAAACGGCGAAACTGCAGCCGAGCAGTCATTCTAGCAAAAAACCAATCCGATGCACTCAGCCCCAAGTGATGAATTTTAAGAACTTAGCCTCGCAGTGGGCACACAGAAAATCGCTCGGCCTGCTCTCGGCGTTTTTATTTTGGACAACAGGAATACTCAAGGGCAATTGAAGTGCATTTGTCCGTTGCTACGCTGCCGAACCACGCATCCCGCTTCCCGAATCTTTGTGCCACTCTGGCATTCCAATTCAGAGACGGACGAGCATCATCGTCAGTTGGTCCGAAAAAATGAGAATGGGCAAGTGAATGTTACACGATCCATTCCTTTGGCTTCATTCTTCTGCCAGCAGAGTTCGCGCGGTGATAAGCGATGCTATCGGAGACGCGGCACTATGCGAATCGACCTTGGAAAGAACTTCTATTGTTCGAAGCCATCGCCGACCTGTGTATGTGGTCCATCCCATTCGTTTTAATTCTAAGGTCGGAAATTCAATTGTTCAACTCGACCGCCAAACGATGAAAAGTTGACCGCCCCATTCCTACTTAGCTATAGCTTCCAATTGCTTGATCAAGGTCTTCGATAAGATCTTCAGGATGCTCTAAACCAACGGATATGCGAATAAGTGAATCGGTGATCCCAAAGGCAGCGCGGGCTGCGGGATCGTAGCTCGCATGCGACATCGATGCCGGTTGCTCAATTAGCGACTCCACAGCGCCCAGACTGACGGCTAAGCCAAAGAGTTTAGTTGATTCGCAGACTTGCTTCGTTGCTTTTAAATCGCCATCAATCTCAAACGATATCATGCCACCGCAGCCATTGGGCATCTGCTCATGCGCAAGCTCGTATTGAGGATGCGAAGGCAGGGCCGGGTACAAAACACGCTTGACTTTGGAATGCGATTCCAAAAACCGAGCTACCTCTAGCGCATTCTTGCAATGCTCGCGCATACGCAATGAAAGTGTTTTCAAGCCGCGCGACAGTAGAAAACTTTCCAACGGGGACAATACCGCGCCGGTTGCGTTCTGTACAAAATAAAGTTTGTCTGCAAGCTCTTTGTCCTTGGCCACCAGAACACCTGCCAAGCAATCGCTATGACCGCCAAGGTACTTTGTTCCAGAGTGCATAACGATATCAGCGCCCATTTCCAACGGTCGCAGTAACGCGGGAGTCGTAAACGTACTATCAATCCCAAACAAACAGTTGTGCTTCTGAGCTATTTGGGATATCGCAGGAATATCGGGAATTGTCATCCGCGGGTTCCCAATCGTTTCAGTCCAGATCATCCGCGTTTTGGAAGTGATAGCGTCTTCGATCTGAGTTACGTCGGTTCCATCAACTAACGTGACGTCAATGCCGCTGCGATTGCAGATCTTGTGTAGCAGTCGATAGCTGCCGCCGTAGATATCGCTGCTAGCAACCAAATGATCACCAGTGGAAAGCAACATCGTCGCGCAGTGAGTCGCTGCCATTCCCGATGCAAACGCCAGCGCGCGAACTCCACCTTCGAGGTCTGCTAACGTCTTTTCAACGGCAGCGCGTGTCGGAGATCCGCTGCGCGCGTAGTCGAATTCGCCCCACGTCCCAGCGCCAGGCTGAATAAACGTCGTTGCCAAATGGATTGGCGTAACAACAGCTCCGGTCCGAGCGTCCGGTTCGTTCCCCACATGGATTGCGCGCGTCTCAAACTTCATAGCTCAGCCAACTAACAACAGATAAAGAAAATAGTTTGGTGCCGCTTTTCGCACAGGAAAAGCGTCTTGCTTGGAAGCTTAGCCTTCGAGGGCTGCTTCCAAATCTGCAATTAGATCCGCAGTGTCTTCAATCCCACACGCCAGCCGAATCATATTGTCGGGAATACCAAATCGTGCACGCTGATCCGCCGGGTAGCTAAAATAACTCATAACATACGGTTGCTCAATCAGCGACTCGACGCCTCCGAGCGACGGGCCGATGCGTGGAATTTTGCAACGATCGACAACGTCCGCTGTTGCACGCCAGTCTGCATCCTTGACCACAAAGGTAACTAAGCCGCCGAAGCCACGCATATACTTCTTGGCGATCTCATGTGTCGGATGCGTTTCCAAGCCAGGGTAGTAGACATGTTCTACACGAGGATGCTTCGCCAAAAAGTGGGCGATCTCCATCCCATTGCGGTTATGCTGCTCCATTCGCAACGCGAACGTCTTCAGCCCTCGCTCGAGAAGATACATGTTATGCGGCGAATTGACCGATCCCATAATCCCACGCAAATTGCGCACAGATTCAAGTTTCTCTTTGGAGCCAACGATTGATCCTGCCAGCAAGTCGTTGTGACCGCCTAGGTACTTTGTCGCTGAATGCCAGACATAATCGACGCCCAGATCGAGCGGCTTGAGATTGTAAGGCGTCGCCAGCGTGGCATCGATCAAGGTTTCGACTTTCTTTCGACGCCCGATGTCCGCAAATCGTTCGATGTCAATGCACGTCAGATGCGGATTGGTCGGCGATTCGCTGATAATCATTTTCGTCCGCGAGTTGATGGCGGCTTCCATCGCGTCGTAGTCACCCGTGCGCACTTGATGCGTTATGACGCCAAAACGCGACAGATGTTTGCCGCAAAATTCGCGACTCCGGTGATAACATTCATCAAAGAAAACGATCTCGTCGCCCGAATTCAGCTTGCTCATAAACAAGCCGACGACCGCCGCCATACCGCTGGAGAAGATCACAGCATCTTCCCCATTGTCGATAGCGGCCAGCTTTCGTTCGCACACTCGCTCGTTAGGATTCCCGTAGCGACCGTACTCTTCGCGAGCCTGACCTTGCTCGATGAAATCAATGACGGATTGTGTCGAGGTGAAGGTGTAAGTGCTAGTGCAACAGATTGGATCAGTGATTGCGTCGGCGTTCTTCTGCCTCGCTTCACCGGCATGGACACTCTGAGTACTACGGCCCAATGGCGTACTGGGGCCCGATGACGAAGATGAAGCTGACGTCCCAGCTGTTGCGGATGTGGTCGATGGATCTGTCTCGGTCGGTTTCGTTTTCATCGCGTTAAACCAAAAGGCGGCACGTGGCAATCAATAAAAGTTGAGCCTGTATGCGAGAAAGGCGGAACCGCCGTTGCAGAGCCAGCGTAAATGGTCCAAGCTTGAAACGCTTTGAATTCATTCATCGACGCGGAGAATTATCTGTATCTTTTCAGGCCAAACGCGGCAGGGATACAGTACAATTCGTGTAGGCTCTTTAGCAGTGTTGGCTGCAAGCGGCCGCAAATCCCAGTGCTGCTATTGTATCTGCAGTCGACCGCAAGGCGAGGGGGATGTGGCTCTTTTGTTACGATTGTTTCTACCGTTCGCCAATGATAAAAAGGCTGTCCCGAATATTCGCAACCGTTGCTGAAGAGCCTCTCCATTCGCTAGCTTCGACGCCACGAATGCATTCGCCCCGCTCAGATATTTTTAGACTTGCCGGAATTCGCCTTACCAATCTGACCATGCATAGCAATCGTTACACGGCACAATCACACGGAATTAGCCAGTCCGTCACCTGCTTTAGCCTGTTCCGCTATGCCGTCATCACAGCATTATTCATTGCTCAGTCCACTGTGGTGAGCTTTTCCCAAGACGCCACAACTGCGGAGGAGAATCCTCCGACGTCGGCCGACACCCCCAGCGAAGCAAGTCCTCCCGAAGATTCTCTGCCCGGTGACGTATTAGAACCGCTAAACGACGTGGACACCTTGGATGAGGACTTGGACGAAGCAGGCGGATTAGACGATGAAGAACTGGCCGAAGAGAAGGAACCAAAGGTTAATCCGGCCATTGAAAAGCTTGTTCAGCAACTGGGGGATAATAATTTCGAGAAACGCGAGGCGGCCACCAATCAACTTGTCTTGATGGGCATGGAAGTCGTTCAACCTCTAAAGGCTCACCAACGGAATTCAAGCGACCCGGAAGTAATCGCTCGGATCGCCATGATCGTGCAAACGCTGGAAACCTCCGAATTGCCAGGTCGCATTGATGCTTTCATGCAGCATCCCGGCAAGTTGGACGATCATGAATTTTTCGGGTGGCCGGAATTCTCGAAATATGTCGGCACCAATCGCGCGTCGCGGAGATTTTTTCTCCAAATGCTCGAAAACCACCCGAGGATTTGCTTTGAGAATTTGCAAGACCCAGCAGTCTTGAAAGAAGTTTCAGAAGCCACCATAAAATCTGTGCTCGAGAGATTTAGCTCACGCATGGAGACAACCGTCGGCGATGCAATCGCACTCCAATACATGATGTTACTCCTGAGCGACCAAAGTACTGGCGACCTAGAGACCGCCGCAGTCGCGCTAGTTGGAACCTATCCGTATACAGCGGAACTTAAAGACGAAAGAGTTTCCAAGGTCGCCAAGCGATTTACTGGAAACTGGTTAGCCACCATCAAGCTTGATCCTGTGCGTCCGCTTCTAATTGGACTAGAGTTTAAGGTCCCAGAAATCAAAGACTTGGCTAGTCGCTTGTTACAAGACAGGCAAGTCGGCATTGACGCCTACACGCTCGCCATGCAAACACTCCTAGTGTTTGGCAACGAAGAAAACTTGCCACTCGCAGAGAGTTGGCTCAAAGACGATCGCTCAATTTTCAAAATGAACACAATCGAAAACAACGAAGTTGTTATGCTCGAGCAGAAATTCCAAGACTTAGCTTTGGCCGCGTGTGTCAGCATTCGCGGGCTGGAAATGCGTGAATTTTTCCCTACTGCCCTCCCACATCCAATTCGTGGTTACATGCCTAACTCAATCGGTTTTACCGAACGGACGGGAGAACGGATAGGCGCTTTTGCAAAATATCAGGCCATCGTGGATGCCGAGCAGTCTTCAAACTGATTTTTCTTAAGGCAACTTGTTTCGAGGTTTCGCCACTCTCCGTCAAGAAGCTTTTGACTTGTCCAAAAAGTGCCTCACGCCATCAAGGACTCCGCTGGTAGCCGGCAGTTTCGAGATGTGCAAACGTTGTGTACTGCTGAACTCTTTCAAGTGCTGTTCGGTCACGACTTTTTTCAGGTCGTCCGCTGCATTGCCCACGACAACCGCGTTAAATCCAGAGATCAACGCGTGCAGGTCATTCCCGGAATCCCCCGCGTAGATGATCTGTTCTTGATCAAACGCTTGCTCCTTCGACCACCATTCAACAGCAAAGCTCTTGTTGACTTTCGATGGAAGTAGATCAATCAGGCCATCTCCCGTAAACGGATCAACGCTTGAAACAATTTCAAAATTGTGGTTTGAAAGCCCCAGTCGTCTCTCGATCTGGATGACGTAGTCTTCAATCTGGGCTGCATCACAATAGTAACTCAATTTATGGTGGCCTTGCTTTGCCTCCTCCTGCACCTGCAGGCCAGATATTTCGCTAAGCCCCTCGCGAAGTGTACCGGCAGGCACATTGCCAGTGATTGCATCCAAGCACCATCGGTAGTCTTCCACAAGCTGGTAACCACATCCGGAATCACCAACATGTTTCATACGAACGGCACTATTTGACTCTGTGACGTCAACCTTTCGATAGAGTTCAGTTCCGACGTTGGCAAATATGTAATCGGCCAGTGGAAGTTCTGCTGTGGCGATCACGTCGACCACAGACTCAATATGCCGGCCCGTAACAAAGACTAGCACCATTTTTTCCGAATCAAGCAGACGGCTTAGTAGTCGCAGATCGTCTCGATTTCTAGACTGCCCAACAAGGGGCAATAAAGTTCCGTCTAAATCGGTGGCTAGGACTTTCATAGGATTATTTTTAAGCATGAACTACGTAAGGCATGAGGGTTGCTTCATCATAGCGTTGGATGTTCTGCGAACAATCCATAGTTTTGATGTAGCAAGTGCCGTCAACTATTGAAAAAAGAGTAACGCTGCGACTTTTCTGAATAACTCGACGACTGTAGCAAATTCGATGAAGCAATGAGCCAAGCACCACGTGAAGCTGGACTTCACATCGTCCTGATAAGTTTGCACGGATTGATTCGTGCCTCAAACCCTGAACTTGGCCGCGACCTTGACACTGGCGGACAAGTAAAATACGTCTTAGAGCTCGCTGCGGAACTTGGTCGCCGTGAAAACGTCAAGCAAGTTGACCTTGTTACACGTCAAATTGTTGACGACCGTGTTAGCCCTGACTATGCCCAGCTAACAGAGCCGATCAACGATAAGGCGAGGATAATCCGCATTCCGTTTGGGCCACGCAGATATCTACGCAAGGAAAAGCTCTGGCCGTACATGGATATGTTCGTCGACCAGATGACACAACACTTTCGCCGGACGGGCCTGCCCGATCTACTCCACGGACATTATGCAGACGCAGGTTACGCCGGAGCTCAGCTGGCGAGAATGCTGCACATTCCTTACGTGTTCACTGGACACTCTTTAGGGAGAGTCAAGCGGCAAAGGATGAGCGCGGCAAAATATGATGAAACTGAACTTGAAGAAAAATACCGCTTTGGAACACGTGTTGAGGCTGAAGAATTAGCCCTTGAACTCGCTTCGATGGTCGTCGTAAGCACCAATCAAGAGATCGAAGAACAGTACGAACTCTATCAGCACTACACGCCAGAGCGCATGGAAGTCATTCCGCCGGGCGTCGACCTGACACAGTTTCGACCAGCCAATAACGGCGATTGCAACAAAGCGATTGCCGCGAGTCTTGCACCGTTTTTGCGAGAGCCGGAAAAACCGATCATTCTTGCAATGGCAAGGCCCGACGAACGCAAGAATACCAAAATGCTGGTCAAAGTATTCGGTGAAAGTAAGGAACTGCAGGATCTGGCAAACTTAGTCCTGGTCATTGGCACACGCAAGGACATAGGTCAGATGGCTCCGGCGCAGCGGTCAGTTCTCACGGAATTGCTGATCTTAATCGACAAATATGACTTGTACGGCAAGGTTGCCTATCCTAAGAACATCCTTCCCGAATTCGGTCCCGACCTTTACCGTTACGTTGCTCATACCAAAGGCGTGTTTGTCAATCCTGCCTTCACCGAACCCTTCGGGCTAACGCTCCTCGAAGCCGCAGCGTCCGGCATCCCGATTGTTGCGACTAACGACGGCGGCCCGCGTGATATCATTGCGAATTGCCAGAATGGAGAACTTGTCGATCCGCTAGCCCCAGATGAAATCACTCGCGCGCTGCTGATTCCACTAACCGAGCCCAAACAATGGGATGAGTGGTCGAAGAAAGGTGTCGCCGGTGCTACGAACTACTACTCATGGGCAACCCACGTCGATAGATATCTTCGGGACGTGAGCGAGATCATCAAACTGGCAGCCAAACCCGCCCTAGCCGAGAGAGGGCGTAATAGACGCCTGCCAGAATTTGATCGCCTGATTATTTGCGATATGGATTGTACGTTAACGGGTGATGACGATTCCCTTCGTGAATTTTGCGAACTTATTAACAACGAACCGCGAGTCGGTTTTGGTTTGGCAACAGGTAGGGGATTGGAAGATGCCATGAAAATGGTTGAAACCTTACAGCTGCCTGCACCTAACCTATTGATCACGAGTGCCGGCACAGAACTTTACTACGGTACCGAGCTCACACCTGATACTTCTTGGCAAAAACAGATTGGTTTTTCCTGGGAGCCAGACCGCGTTCGAGAAGTACTGTCGGCCATAAAAGGCTTGTTTCCGCAAGACGAATCTGAGCAGTCCGCTTATAAAATCAGCTATACGGTGGACAATGAAATCGCGCCGTCAGTTCCCGAGATCCGCCGCATGCTGCGCGAGGCAGGGCTGCGGACCAAGGTGATTTTCTCGCTCGGACTATTCTTGGACATTTTGCCTGTCCGAGGGGGCAACGGTGTTGCCCTGCGACATCTGCTGTTCAAATGGGGATTCCCTCCTGAGCAAGTCTTGGTTGCTGGCGACTCCGGAATCGACGAAGAGATGCTACGCGGGAGAACGCTGGGAGTTGTAGTGGGCAATCACGGCCCCGAACTTAAGAAGCTGCGTAAACAACCACGGATCTACTTCTCTCAGGCCCACCACGCGCGCGGAATATTGGAAGGCATCGAGTTTTATCAGTTCACTAAATCAATCACTATACCGAATGACCAGCCCTAGGACAGCAAAGGAAAAGTCTCGCTACGAAGCACAACTATCTCTCAAACGTCTGATGCCACGTGTCGTCGCCTTTTGGGATAGTATTGATGCCCCCGAAGGCGAACGCGAACTTTTCTCAGAACGACTCGACCGGCATTTTGAATCGCTCTTTCTGTTGCTGCGCGAACTTTACAGTGACCGCTTCGACTTTTTCTTTCATCTGGAAGAGACGATTGCAGGCTTGGCGAACGCCTCGCTCCAACGGCCGAGTGAACTGAAGGACCAGGACAAGTTCCGGCTGAATCACCCGCAATGGTTTCTGTCGCAAGAGGTAGTTGGCGGGGCTTTGTACGTCGATCTGTTTAGCGAAAATCTTGGCAAACTTCGCGAGCATATTGGGTACTTCCAAAAGTTAGGCTTGACCTATCTGCATCTCATGCCGCTCTTCGCAGTTCGACCTGGCAACAGCGATGGCGGCTATGCGATTAGCAACTATCGGTCGGTCGACCCACGTATCGGGACAATCTCAGACCTACAGTTGTTAGCGAACGATCTACGAGAAGTCGGCATTTCCTTGGTACTTGACTTTGTCTTCAACCATACCGCGGATGATCACGTGTGGGCTCAACGTGCGCTAGCCGGTGAGTTCGAGTATGAAGAATATTATCGAATATTTCCCGACCGCGAAGTGCCAGACCAGTATGAACGCACTCTTCGTGAAATCTTCCCGACAGTTCGTCGCGGGAACTTTACGTGGCACGACGGAATGAGCAAGTGGATCTGGACAACGTTCAACAGTTTTCAGTGGGACCTCAACTATTCTAACCCGGCAGTGTTTCGCGCTATGATGGAAGAGATGCTCTTCTTGGCAAACATGGGTGTCGATATCTTGCGTCTAGACGCGGTCGCATTTATTTCGAAGAAGATGGGCACTAACTGTGAGAATTTGCCTGAAGCGCACACCCTGATTCAAGCTTTCAATATTGCTGCGCGCATTGCATCGCCAGGCCTGCTTTTCAAATCGGAAGCGATCGTCCACCCTGATGAAGTCGTGCGTTATGTTAGCAGCCACGAATGTCAAATTTCTTACAATCCGACCCTTATGGCGCTCCTCTGGGAATCCCTGGCCACACGCAATGTCAAACTTTTGAATCAATCACTCTCACACCGCCATCATCTACCACAGCTCACCACGTGGGTCAATTACCTTCGCTGCCATGACGATATTGGCTGGACATTTGACGATGCAGATGCTAGCGCCGTAGGTATTAACGCTTACGACCATCGACAATTCCTGAACAAGTTCTACACGGGCCAATTTGAAGGTTCGTTTGCGCGCGGAGTCCCGTTTCAACATAACCCCAAGACGGGCGACATGCGAATTTCAGGGACGATGGCTTCTTTAGCAGGGTTAGAACAAGCTATTGAGGCCGAGGACCCTTATTTGATCGATATGTCTTGCCGTCGCATTATCTTGTTGCATGCGATGGCACTGAGCATCGGAGGAATACCGCTCGTTTACCTAGGCGAAGAGTGGGGTATGCTCAACGACTACGACTTCGTGAAAGACCCAGCCAAGGCGGGCGATACGCGATGGATTCACCGACCAAAATTTCGTTGGGACTATCTCGAACAACTTGAAGACGGCGATGCGACAAGGCGGCGACTTTACACTTCGATCAGCAAGATGATTAAGTTGCGAAGGCAGACCGAAGCATTTGCGGGGCTGGAGATGGAACTGATTCACCAGGAAAATGATAGTGTCCTGAGCTTCATCCGAACTAATGGCGGTCACCGAATGTTGGTGGTGGCAAACTTTAGCGAGCAAGCTCATGCGATCGACGGCAATAAGCTTCGACTACGCGGACTAGGACGCTTCTTCCAAGACATCGTAACAGAGCGTACCTTCAGCACGTCCGTAAATGTCACGCTCGATCCTTATGAATTCCTCTGGCTCAAACGTGTGTAATAGCTAACGACGAACCAGTCCTGGTGTTACATCTAGATCCAGGCCATCGAATACACCTGCTTTGACTTTCTCCCATGCAATCGCGCCCATAATGGCGTTGTCCGTGCATAATTCCGGTTCAGCAATAAGAAGCTCGAAGCCTCTTTTCGTCGCCAACTGCTGCAACGCGGATCTGAGCTTTCGATTGGCCGCAACACCGCCTCCGACACACAAGCGGTTGAGTTTACTTCGTTTCATCGCCAGCGCACACTTCCCCACAATGCAGTCGACGACTGCTTGTTCGAAGGACGCGGCAACATCGGCCTTTTGCTGAACACTTAGATGGCTAGAGTCGACAGTGGCTTGCTGTGGTGCTGAGATTTTGTACCGCACGGCTGTCTTCAGTCCAGAGAAACTAAAGTTCAGCGTTGTAGAATCGTTCATCATCGGACGTGGAAAGTCGAATGCCGCCGCATTACCGTCCATCGCTAGCTTTGAAAGTTGTGGGCCGCCTGGGAACGGCAAGCCTAGCATCGCAGCAACTTTGTCGAACGCCTCGCCCGCCGCGTCATCGATCGTGCAGCCTAGCAAGGTCCAGTCTGTTGACGTCTCGCACTGATAAAGGTGCGTGTGGCCGCCACTCACAACTAGCCCAACACAAGGAAACACCTTTTCCGCGTTACCTACGCCGCATGCATAGATGTGAGCATGCATATGATTTATTGCCACCAGAGGTTTATCCCAAGCCAAACACAGTCCCTTTGCCGTCGACAGTCCTACCAAAAGTGAACCAGGCAGCCCAGGCTGTGTAGCAACCGCTACCGCGACTAAATCTTCAATCGAGATATTGGCGTCGTGAATTGTCTTGCGAAGAACGGGAAGGAAATTCTCTAAATGTGCACGAGCAGCAATTTCGGGAACAACTCCCGAGAACTCTTCATGCAATTTTTCCTGAGTCGCTAAAGCACTTGCGAGCACCTTTCCGTCACGACGAATTATTGCCGCCCCAGTTTCGTCACAGGTGCTTTCAAGTGCTAGGATGCACTGTCGCTTGGGAGGAACTTTTGAAATTGCATTAGGAAGGGACAATTATTACTCGCTCATGGCTGCAAGGATCATGTTGATGCCGATCCGAGCGGCGTCTTCGCGAACATAACCTCGGCATTGTGTCACGCCGCTCGATTCCAACGCACAACTCAAATCGTACGGCGAAAATATACACACTGTCCGTCCGTTGTAAATCAAACGCTCTAGAACCGGAGGGCCTTCGCGCTTCGCAATCGCGACCGGCCCACCTGCCGTCGACGGGTCCAGCATGGTAACGCTACGAATATCGAAACCTTGGAACTGGTTCGTCAGCATGCGATCATTCGCGGAGACCTGCTCCCAAGCGGCGTCTGGCAAAATTTGTGCAAGTTCGGCTTTTAACGAAGTCGAAAATGATTCGTTGGCGCAGATACTGTCACCCAATAGAACTCCGCCATTTTGGAAATACTGGCGGAGCGCTTCACGATCAGCATCGGAGTACTCAAATGCATTCCGGCCATGAATATAGACGACGACGCATTTTTTGAGATCATCGCTAGTCGGTGTAATGAGTGGAGCTGTCGTATCGATTTGCGTCGGCACGCTCGCTTCAAACGCAGTTAGTAGTCGCGGAATCGCCCGCGGAGTTTCATCGTCTCCGCCTGCATGTCGCAGTCGTGGCAACCGCAAAGTACCGCGATCGACTTCAATCCCCTGAGATTTCTCAAGCGCAACTTGGGGGACTTCCAGTCGCTCTTTCAATTCACGGCCGGTTGCGTACGTCACAACGTTGATCCCTACCGCCGTCGCCTCATCCAGTTCCGCCAATACTTTCGCACTTACCTTGGGGGGAAGACCGTATGGACGATTTAGTTCCCAACGGCAAGCCAGCGAGATGGGAGAGTAGACTACGGCAGTGCGACAACATGCTTCGACGCCGTAGAGCCAAAAATCTTTGGGCAGGTTTTTTACATCGATTGGAATCTGCGCCGACCAAACTGGGTGCGTCGTGCTCAACTTGTGCATTTCAGATTCGAACAATTCAGCCATTAAGGCCGCAAACGATTTTTCAAATTCTTCGCCATTACAACCGTTCCCGTTTCGCGCCTCGGCAAAAATGAAGCCCCCATTTTCTACGTATTCTTTAATCACGGCTTTGGTACGGTCATCTAACAGCAGTCGCTGAGAGCCGCTGATGAACAGCACAGGACTCTCCATCAGGTCGGTCACACTCGCCTCGGTTAATGCAATGCTCTGCCACGAAAGATCGCGTTTCCAGGCCTTTTCGATGTGACCGTTCAAATGGTTGACGGCGTGATCGTGAAAAGTGAAGGAGAACTGATTGGTTAGTTGCGGAACATCATCTTCCGGCAGTTGCGCTCGAGCGATGACAATTTGTCGTTTGCCTTTGGAAAGAAACAGCACTCCCAGCGCAGTGGACGTAACTGCGTCTCCTGAGGTCGGGTCATTAAAAAAGCCTTGAAAAGTGCTTTGCCGGCTTACAATCTCAGCACTCCCTTCGCGGTACCAGTCGTGACCGCCGATCAAACGTTGCCCCGTCAAGCGACCTACACGCTCAATACCGTACAAATAGTAGAACAAGTATCCGCCACCAGGATTCTGACTGCTCGAGAAGTTTCGAGCTAGCCACTCTAGTCCATATTGTGCATCGCGAACTCGGTTGTCTTGCCCCCCACAACAAACTAATTGGTCGTCTTGAGCCACGACGTCGGCAATGTTCGCTGCGTCTTCGGCCATTAGCAGCGACGCAATCCCGGCCGCAGTCATGGAGCCGGAAGCACCGCCATCGTTGTACCCCCAACCGCCACTGTTTTGAGCGAGACGATCCCCTGGGTTCCCCGGATCCTGTTTCTGCCTCGCGCGCCAATACGCAGCTATGCCCCGGAGTGCATCTGTTGGGATTTTGATTCCAACGCGCTGCGCCTCCCACAAGGCTAGAGCAGCAAACTGGCTGTTGGATTGGTCTGGTCGATTGCTGAATTGGTCGTAGGCCCAACCACCAACCCCATTTCCTTTCTTCACTTGTGCGTCCAGCAACCATTGGACGTTACTTCGGATCAGCGGAAGATCCTGCTCAGGTTCCGCCGCACAGTAGACCATCGTTTGCAAGGAAGCTTCGTACACATGCGTTGGCTTGTTCGATCGCAGGTAGTTCAGCGATTTGGCAACTACTGGGTCGTCGGGCTCTCGTCCGGCATTAAGTAGCGCCAAAACGACAAGCGCCGTTTGGCCCGTCGCTTGACCTTCATAGCCGCTCCAACTGCCATCATTTTTCTGTGAAGCTGCGAAGAAATCGTAAGCACTGTTCAACGATCGCTCGACCATTTCCGCCGTGATCTTTTTGCGATCTTGAGCCTCGCTGGGCATTGCCAAACCGACGACGGCGGCAAACATGACTAGCAGCTTGCGCAGCATCGATTTTCTCGTGATTTTTAAGATGAATACTACAGCCATTTTAAGCACGGCCGTCGCACCTACAGTTGTTCCATCCAATCGAGGGACCTCAGCGTGTTTATGAAAAGATTCGCCCTCCAGACGTACGACTTTTATTCTACCATCGTTCGTCTTCTGCATGCTGTCACTAAAAGGTCGCTGACGAGACTTTTGATGCTCAAGCAATTAAGCCGCAACTTGCTTGGCCTTCTTTCGTAGGCGTGCTGGCGGCTCTCTCCAACGGCGATGAACCCACCAATATTGGTCAGGGTATTTCCGAATGCTCGTTTCCAGGCATCTGTTATACCAGTTCGTAATGGCTTCAACACCTGCCAGCCGATCATCAGCTTCGTTTTTGGGATCAATTCGGTCAATCCACTGCAACTCGAACTGCAAAGGGGCGTTCAGACGGCGATTCGAGACGACCATTGTCGGAGCGCCGCTTGACAGGGTGAAGAGCGCGAGAGCTTTGTGGCAAGAGGCTGGATGCCCCAGAAAATCGACCCACACACCGCGCACTCCGGCGTCTTGATCCGCCAACAACGCGAGGGTCCCTCCGTTATTAAGGAGTTCTTGAACTGGTTCGGCACCGCTGTTTTTCGACAGAAAGTGCTGGCCCCCTGTGGAGCGAAAGTTGGTGATATAGTCATGTAAAAAGCCGTTGTCCAACTCGCGAGCGATCGTTGTTGAGGGTAGTCCGAACACGCCGTTTACAAACCCTGCTAGCTCGAAATTCCCCAAATGCCCAGTCACCAGCAGTTTTGCACGAGAATCGAAGACATGTCGCAGAATTTCGCCGCGGTTGGGAATCCGGAAGTGCTGGTACCAGTTCGTCCGATGGATCTTGCGTTTGGCGTGTGCGATTTCACATACCATCAAGAGCAAGTGAAACCACATCCGCTCTTCTGTCTGTTCAATCGCAGCCGTTGACCAATGCGGAAAAACTCGCTTCAGATTCTCACGGATCAGACGCCGACGAAGCTTGAGAGGCTTGGCCAGAACAAAGGCCATCAGCCGACAAATGCGTTCCGTCCGCTGCAGATCTGTCGATTGGATTAAACACATCAACAAGCGGAATGCTAGAAAAGCGAAATAATCCACCCACGTCCGTGTCTGTTTACCGTTGGCTCCATCCTGCATGTAAAACCGCTTGTCCTTCGTATTGTGAGTGCGAGTTCCCGCCGCTTGCAGGTCTAGATTCTGCCGAGCGGCTGTTGTGGCATTGATGCGAAGTATCGAATTTCACGTGTATCGATGTCTGTGTCTAGACCATTTCGCCGCCGCAACTTAACTCGCTGGCTCACATTCCAAGCGGAATCCTGCTTTCCAAGGAATTAGAGTCACAGGAGCAAAAACTGCTTTAGTCTGGGAACTTTGCGCGCCCCAAAGTCGTCTTAGCGGCGGAGCTTCGTTGACACACGTAATGCTCCAACTAGAATCGAACTCGCTCTTTTCCTTGTCAA
The DNA here is from genome assembly GCF_056494165.1 of Njordella aestuarii. Lineage (NCBI taxonomy): Bacteria > Pseudomonadati > Planctomycetota > Planctomycetia > Pirellulales > Pirellulaceae > Njordella > Njordella aestuarii. The sequence goes on along the minus strand of NZ_CM151397.1, from coordinate 1,472,353 downwards.
ACCTTTGATCTCTCCAGAACTACCCCGATGGTCAAGAACAACAAAAACGTCGAAAAATCCCGCGGAAACCGCTCACTTTTGCGACGTTTGCTACGGCAAGAAAACGAGTCCGGGGCGAAGCGAGACAAGCCCGGCTTGCAGATCGAACAGCTCGAAGACAGAAAGCTTTTAGCCGGAATTTTTATTCCTGCGATTGGCGTCCAGACGGGTTATTTTAAGGATGCGGCCGCTTACGAAGAATACTCGACGCATCTCACGAGCTACTACGGGGAATTATACAACCCCTACGGTCCAGAATACGACGGCGGTAGTGGAAGTGGCAGCGGTTATGGCCCTGGTTACGGCAATCCGAGCTACGGAGGCAGAAGTGGGCTGCAAGCCGAGGGAGCTTCGAATTCCATCGTCACGATGGAATTCGAGCCAAACAACCGCTCGGGCAGCGGTCAAGTTCTTGGAATTGACTCGCGTAATCCTGAAACGTCCGTCTCAATCATCAATGGTAATTTGGCTAACACGCCTGCCGGAAACGATACCGACTATTACGGGATGAATTTGCGCGGTGGTGATATCCTGGATCTCCGCGTTTCTGGAACGAATGGTACGACGCCCTTCATTGAACTTGTGGATCAGAATGGGCAATTGATTGTTACGGCTTTTTCTCCTGAAGAACTGATTTCAGGCTACCCGAGAAACGGCACCAGCCCGCTCACCACGGATGGCGGGATTTCATTTGCTTATGTCATTCCTCGGGACGGATTTTACCAGCTTCGAGTTTCTTCGGGCCAAGGAATTTATCAGGTCCGAGCTCAGGCCTTCCGAAACACTATTGAACAGGAGCCAATCGGTACGGTTCCTGAACTCTTCCTTGATTTTGATGGCACAGTTCTGGATCGATCAATCTACGGTATTGATCCTTCCATCCCAACAACCCCTTCAGTAATTCCAAGCTTCTTTGACTCCGTCCGCAACTTCGGATTCACGGAAGCCGATGTCGATCGAATGATCGATCAGATTTTGGAAAAAGTCGCACGTGACTTCAATGCGAACATTCCAATCTTGGGCGCCAATGGCGATTTTGAGAATGACGGTATCCCAGGCAACTTCGCGTTCCGACTGACCAATAGCAGGGATCATGGCGAACGTTTTGGACTGCCTAACGTATCTCGCGGAATAATTGGGGGAAGTTCGCTCGACTTCTTCGGTACACCGATCTTTGGTGTTCTCGGGATTGCCCAGCATATTGATGTTGGAAACTTTGACCGTGAAGACACGTTCATTGCTATGCCAGAAAACTTCCTGCAACTGGGTATACCTCAATTTACACCACTAGCACCTGGAGTATCGCAAGGGGATTATCTTGCCAGCCTTTTGGCGACGACAATCTCGCACGAATATGGTCATATCATTGGCCTGTGGCATACCAATCCGTTTAACAACATCGACGGAATTATGGACCCGTTCCTTAACACGGGCGATGGTCCAGATGGAATACATGGCTCAGAAGATGACGTTGTTGTTACGTTCGTGCGAGAGGCCTACCGCATCGCAAGTCCTCTATTCCCTGGAGTTCCGGGCGAGTTCTTGTTAGGTATCGAAGATCAAGCAGCAACGGTGTCGTGGAACCTCGCTTCTGGAACTCGCGGCGGCACCATTGAAGGTACCGTTTTCAGTGATACTAACCGCAATGGTGTTCGTAACACGGGCGAGTTTGGGATCGCCGGACAGACCGTTTTTGTCGACATCAATAACAACGGACAACTCGATACCGGTGAACCACGAGCGATCACCGATGCCGGCGGTAATTACACACTGCGAACTCCGCCAGGATCGCAAGTAGTTCGCTTGGCGGCAGCAGCGAACATGGCTGCCTCCGTGGGAGCAATCACAGTTAATGTCGGCTTGGATCAAACTCGATCGAACGTAAACTTCGGTCAGTTTATCACCACACAGAATATTACTGGTTTTAAATGGGCGGACATCAATGGAAATGGTGCGCGAGATCCAGGTGAACCTGGAATTGGCGGTGTTTACATTTATGCTGACCTAGACGGCGATAATCGCCCCGACTTGGCGGAGCCGGCCGCGATTACGAACGCTGATGGTTCGTACGTTTTATCATTTGTTCCTGTCGGTACATTTGCTATCCGCGAAGTCATCGAACCGGGCTTCCTGCAAACTTACCCAGCCAACGGCGAACACCTGATCACGCCTGAGACGGCTCGACCCTTGCAAGGTTTGGACTTCGGAAACCAGCCAGCACGCGACTATGGCGATCTCCCACCACCATACCTGACTTTGGCGGCTGAAAACGGTCCTAGCCACGGGATTCGCTTGGCACTATCGCTCGGTGAGACCGTCGATCTCGATTTTGATGGCCAGCCAAGCTTAACTGCGACTGGTGATGATGAGAATGGCGTCGACGACGAAGACGGTGTCTTCCTACTGGCTCCTATCGTAGCTGGTAGTTCGACTAACCAAATCCTCGTTAACGTAACCAATACCACGGGATCGGTTGCGTATCTTCAAGGCTGGATCGACTTCGACGGCAATGGTAATTTCAACGGACCGAACGAACATATTATCAACGATCAAATCGCCACAAGCGATATTTATGAGTTCTTTGCTCCGACTACAACTGCCATTGGAAATGTTTACGCCCGTTTCCGTCTAAGCACCGAACGCGAAGTTCGACCAACTGGCCCTGCAGTGGATGGCGAAGTAGAAGATTATCGTTTCCAAAGTTTAGAAACACTTCGATTCACGCTTTCCGATGACTTGATTGTAGAAAGAAATTCCGGGCCAGTCGAAGTCGACGTATTAAGCAATGATCCAGTTTTCACTCTGGAGAATTTCACTGCTAGGCTTGCTGACGTAAATCCAGGGAATCGAGGTACTGTCACGCTTGAAGATGGCGTCATTACTTATACGCCAGATTCCGGTTTTGTCGGGATTGACATCTTCAGTTACGTCCTCGAAATTTCAAACGGAATACCAGGCTCGACACCTTTCCTCCGATCGGAGACCGTGACCGCCTTTGTCGACTACCGATTCGACGATCCTGTTGCTATCGATAACTCCTTTGACGTCGCCGTCAACTCCGATACGCTCTCCTTGAATGTTTTGGCAAATGACGTAGAAGGTAACGGTGGTCAGCTGCTGATTCAATCTGTCTCGGCCGGAAACGCAAATGGAACTATTGCCCGGTCCTCAAACGGTCGGCAAATCGACTACAAGCCTGCTCCAAGCTTTGAAGGCACAGAAACGTTTACATATACGGTCGTCGATAGCGATAACAAAACGTCTACCGCAACCGTAACAGTGCACGTTCTACCTGGTGATCGTGATAATGATGATGTCGTTTTCTCGCTCGCTTTCCGAAACAGCCGAGGCAACGCAGCTAGTCAGATTCCACAAGGCCAAGATTTCTTTGTCGACGTGTTCGTTGAAGATATTCGCCAAACGCCAGGTGATAACGCCGGAGTGTACGCGGCTTACCTCGACCTCCTCTACAACAGCGATCTTGTCCTACCAGCCGGACAAATGCCCGGCAGCGCCTTCGATTTCGACGTGACCTTCTTAAACGGCTACACCGAAGGGCAAACCGGATCTTCTGCGCTCCCAGGCGTCATCGATGAACTCGGTGCCTTTAACGCTAACGCGACGCTCAATCAGTCAGGACGAGTACGACTGGCTACTCTGCGATTCAATGCACGAGCCGCTGGAATCGTAAGCTTTGTTCCGAACCCTGCCGATGTCGCTCCAGACAGTGACGTTGTACTCGCCAATAATTCCGACCAGCCGGTCCCTGGAATTCGAATCCGTTACCTGCGATCTGCCATCGAAGTCATTGCCAATCCTTCTGAATTCCCTCAAGCAATCGACGATTCGCCAGGCGAGTTCACCGTAAACTCGGTTCGTAATGAAATTCGAGTACTGGCGAACGACGTAGTCGGTGCAAATGGCCCGCTTCGCATCGTAAGAGTGACACAACCAGCAAATGGGTTCGTTTCAATTAACGACAATGGTACACCAAGCGACCCAACCGACGACTTCCTCCATTTTAACGCAGGAGCAACTCGGGGCGTCGAAACGTTCCAGTACACGATTATCGATGGCCTCGGTTTTGAATCGATCGGTAATGTAACAGTTCAAGTTGGACGGGTGACTCCCGACATTCAATTGCGGCTCGAAGTAACCAATACTTCTGGTCAGCCAATTACTAGCATCGGCGTTAACCGTCCTTTCCAATTGCGTGGTTATGTTAAGGATCTTCGAACAAACTCGAGTGATACCGGTGTATTCGCGGCCTATCAAGACATTCTCCTCTCAAATCCAAACTTGGCGACCATCAATGGTGCGAGCAACGATCTAGGTTTTGCAGTTTCCTTTGGAGCAAATTACCGTAACTTCCCAACGGGCGACATTCGCATTCCAGGTTTGATTAACGAAGTCGGCTCGCAACAATCGACCCTGCCAGGCGACGATTTTGAAGCACTCGGTTCCAACGAATTCTTGCAGTTTATCATTACGCTAACTGCAGGCTCTGAGACTGGGATCTTGACGTTTGTTGGGGATCCAGCAGACCTTTTCCCGTTCAGCGATACGCTGCTATTCGAGACAGTTGCTCCAGTTGATCCTTCACGCATCGACTACACCGACGTATCGATCTCGATCGTCCTTGCAGGCGGATTGGTCGGAGCGGGCGAGGGCTTCACAAACGAAATCAATCGGTACGACGTCAACAACGACGGACACGTTTCCCCAATTGACGTGTTATCGGTTATCAATGCACTGAACTCTAAAGGCATCGGTCGCATTTCAGATCTTTATGGATTGCAGGCCGAAGGTGAACAGCCCTCGGCGATTCGACGCTCGTATATTGATGCCAATCAAGACGGCATCCTGTCGCCGCTGGACGCGTTGACTGTAATTAACTACATTAACGCAAGAGCACGGCAAGGCTCGGGCGAAGGCGAAGCTGCCAGCAATGCCACCGACACCGTCATGGCTTTTGTCGCAACTGATGATTTCGACAGCGTTCTTTCCGCGGTTGCTATCGATGTCGATGTGATCAAAAAAGGTGGCACCAGAGCGTAAAGCATCTTGGTTGGCAACAAATCAACTCGGCTCATCTATCGGATGAGCCGTTTTTGTTGCGCTTTTGCCCAAATGAACGAGTGTAAAATCGTTATTGAGGTTCTAGCGCCCGCTCGCAGAATGACTTGGCTTGCGCTATAATTTCTGATTCCGGCAGGCAACCGCAGTTATCTTCGTCGTGTTGCACAGTTACGAGTTTTCCCCCACCTATTGAAGGCCCCCTTCCATGTTTAGTACATCGCTCGACCGTCGCAAATTCCTACGCAACTCCGCTTATTGCTCGGCTGCAATGGCTGGTTTAGCTTCTTTCGGGTTTAACAAAGAACTTTTCGCCGACGATGACAAGGAAGCGTTCAAAATATCCTTGGCACAATGGTCGTTGCACAAGTCATTCTTCGGCAAGCAACTTGATCCGATGGACTTTGCAAAGATTGCGAAAACTGAGTATGACATTACAGGCATCGAGTATGTGAATCAGTTTTACAGCGGCAAGGGCGAAGACAAGAAGACTCTGCAAGATTTGAAAACTCGCGCGGAAGACCACGGCGTGCAGAGCCTGCTGATAATGGTCGACGGAGAGGGTGAACTCGGAAACAAAGACGACGCAGAACGAAAGAAAGCCGTCGAGAACCATTACAAATGGGTGGAAGCAGCAAAATTCCTCGGTTGTCACAGTATCCGCGTAAACGCTGCCACGAAAGCTGATTTCGAAGAAGGCATGAAGCTTGCCGCTGACGGACTTCGCAAACTGAGCGAATTCGCTGCTCCGATGGAAATAAATGTTATCGTCGAAAATCACGGCGGACTTAGCAGCAACGGCGAATGGCTTTCCAAGACCATTCGCATGACGGAAATGCCTAACTGTGGAACGCTTCCCGATTTCGGCAATTTCTATGAGTATGATCGCTATCAAGGCGTTACCGACTTGATGCCGTTAGCCAAAGCGGTTAGCGCAAAAAGCTACGACTTTGATGCGGAAGGCAACGAGACAAAGATCGACTTCCAGAAGATGATCGACATCGTTATGGAAGCCGGCTACCACGGTTACATCGGTGTCGAATATGAAGGCAGCCGCTTGGACGAAGCCGCCGGTATTCGTGCTACCCGTGACTTGCTGATTAAGTGCCGCGAAAACGTCCACGCACACAGCTGATTTTGATTTGTTTGCTTGATAGAACAATAAAAACTGCCCAAACAATCGATTGGTTGTTTGGGCCTATTGTTTAGGAAGCTAGCCTGGGTGCATAGGATCATCATCATCCATAAAGAAGTCTCCCAGCCCAAGCGAAAGCGAATCGCTTCCCAAAGACTGTGACTTTCGTCTGGCAGATGCTTCTAGATCCAAAGCCTCGTCGCCCAGACAAGCATGCAACGATTCTCGCCACGCCGCGTCGTGCGCAATCGGATGATCGGCTGACTGGGCAAGTCGCTTCAGTGCATATCGCAATACTTGAATCCCGTCCCGCGCAGAAAAATCTAACCGCAGCGAATGCGACTGCTGCAGGAAATCTACGGTCAAGTTAAGCATTTCTGCCGGAGCAAACGGCAAATGGTACTGAAGGATCCGAAGCTCGTCGTCCCGCGTTGGAAAGGCGATCTGCAAGGTCGGCTGCAGGCGGCTAAGAATGTAATCGGGGATCTCGTAAGTCGAATCGTCCTGATTCATGGTTACCGCACATCGAAAATCTTTCGACGCCCGAATGCTTACCCCTGCCACAATCGATTCAATATAGCGGCGATGATCTAGCAACGGAGCTAGGGAAGCCCACGACTTTTCGTTCATGCGGTTTCCCTCGTCCAGCAAACATATTCCACCTTTGATCATGGCGGTTACCAGTGGCGATGCGTGGTAAGCAATCTTACCATTCTGCGCCAACACGGGCGTGATCAACAAATCCTCAGGCCTCGTATCCGCCGTGCACTGGAATATATAGAGCGGTTGCTCTCGCTGCTTTGCTGCAGCCATGCCCAATGCCGTCTTGCCGATCCCCGGAACTCCGACCAATCGTGGTGTAAGGGGCTGATCTTTCGCATCAACCGTAATCCAACACGCCGACAGCTGCCGCAGCACTTCATGCTGACCGATCCATTCGGTTTCGTCTATAATCGGCTTGCTTAGCGAAAGCTGTACGCCTTCAATTTCTACAGACTCTTGCATATTTCCAGATCCACTCCAGCCTTACCGGCTTGCCCAGCTAGTTTCAGTTCCATCTAGTCAATCAACTACCTGAATCACCGGTCGTTTAATGCTATATTCGTACGAGATTGAAATTGATGTTCTACTAGAGATCGCCAACATTCGCAAATGACCAAGCTCGCAAGAACCAAAGAGCGACTTTTTTGGCTCATGTCGGCCGCGTTATTAGCCTTTCTGGCTTTCCCCGCAGTGCATGGATTCTTACTGAATAGGATCTATCCTTCCGCTCTATGGAGTGACTTTAGCCGAGGATTACCGCAAGTCTTCTCGTTTTATGCGGCTTGTGCACTGGTCGCGGCAGTCGTATCCGAAACGAAAGTCGTGTCCTATAAGTCTTCGGTCGCATGGCTATCCCGCATCCCGGGCCGCATGACTAACGAATTGAAAGAACTCATACGAATTGTTTGGGAAGAATTCTCAACCGCTCGAAATGCAACGAAGGTCGTGCTAGCCACTTTGATCGCAACCTTCATTCGAATTTACTTCCTGCACGATCCACTGCGGTACGACGAAGCTTATACGGTCAATCAATACATCGCGCAATCACCACTTTTCGTTTTCCACTACAGCGATCCAAACAATCATGTTTTGTATACGCTGCTGGCCAAACTGAGCACCATTTTGTTAGGCATGCACGAGTGGTCAGTTCGTCTTCCCGCCTTCTTGGCTGGCATTCTAACGGTACCGGCAGTCTTCTTCGTCGCTCAAATCACTTTCCAGTCGCGCGGCTTTCTGCCCGCAGTTCTGGTAGCATTCTGGCCATACCATGTGTTCTTTAGCGTAAATGGAAGAGGCTACACACTGGCAACTTTATTGGTCACATTGCTTGCTCTGCTCTGCCACCAACGAAGCTCCTGGACACCTAATCGCGTTCTCATTTTCGGATTCATCGCCGCGGCTGCCAATTTTTGTATCCCAACATCGATCATCCCCGTTTTAGGCATCGTGCTCTACGTGACTCTTAGTCAAGAAGCTCACCGTTCCTTTTCAACATCACTGAAAACTGCAGCATTTCCGCTTCTCGCATCCACGGTCGCATTCACAGCCTTTTTGTACTCGCCCGTAGTCGCAGCATCAAATGGTTTCCAGTCGATCACGGCCAACAAATTTGTAGCCTCGCGACCGATAGCTACTTTCAGCGAACAAATTGTTGCGCACGTTCAACAATCTACAGCTGCTTTATTCCAAGACATTCCCCCGATCTTGATTCTTCTGCTAAGTGGACTCGTAGGACTCACTATTTTTCTGGACCTGCGAAGCTCTGATCGTCCATCGGGCACCATTCGAGTTATCGGACTAACCGCCTGCCTATTGCTCGTGGGACTCTTTTCCATAACAATGTTAAGAGTTATTCCATACGAACGAACTTGGCTTTTCCTTGTCCCATTTTTCGCACTTTGGACGCATGCCTGGAATCGACGGCTAGCACAACATCGCTCGCTCAATGTTCGCTTTGCGTGGAGCATTTTTTCAACGACAGCAATGGTTGTGATGGCCTTAATTTACCTGTTAGTGCAGCCGATTTCCCGCTATCAAGAAACGGGCTACGCGCCATCGTCCGCCGAATGTGCAAACTATCTCCTTACGAACGATATTGCATGGGAGCAAGTCGTGGCAGGAGTTCCGGAAGGACCGCCTCTCCATTTCTATTATCATCAGAACCAGCCGCAGCCTGTAATTACTGCCATGTCTGATCGAGCGCCGAGATATCTCGTCATCGATCGCCTCCACCATGATCCCGACACGGATCACGATGCAGAACTAGTGTTTACGGCAGGGTCTGCGGAAATCTATCGGCTTGCTCAGTAAGAACAGAACCAGCGTTTGCACTGAACTGCAGTTTATTCGGTCGCCTCGTCTTCGGCTCGTATAACTTTGGGAAGCTCATCACCCTTTGGGATAAATTTGACGGAGATTGAATTCACGCAGTGCCGCGTATTCTTCGCCGTCATCCGCTCACCTGTAAACACGTGCCCGAGATGCCCTTCACAATTGGAGCAGACAATCTCGACGCGGTATCCGTCGGGATCAGGGAGCTGCTTAACCGCATCTCCCAACTGATCATCAAACGACGGCCAACCACAATGGCTGTCGAACTTAGCTTCTGAAGTATAAAGCGGGGCATTGCACTGTCGACAAATAAAGGTGCCTTCCGCCTTCAAATCGGTATATTCGCCTTTGTACGCTCGCTCAGTTCCTTTATGAATAATGACGCGTTCTTCCTCGGCGGTCAGTTCGTTGTAGCGGGGCATAGTTTTTTTGGAAACCATCGGCGTTACTTCCTTTGTCGATATAGCTGCAGATTCATTAGCTTCGTCGCGTGCATCTACGCTCCCGAACGGCTCGGCTGTCGCTTTGCTACCATCAGAGACGACCGACTCGGAAGCCACTTCCACGCAGCCACCTAGCCCTAAGCTAAACAAGGTAATTAGTACTGTGAAACTTCGAACTTTCATAACTGGCTCACTCTAAATCCTACTTGAGTTGCACACTTCGCCAACTCTTTGTGCGAAGTCCTATGATCTGCCGCCAATGGCAATACGAAATCTAGTGAAACACGTAACGATTCACCGATGTCGACCACATCAAAGTTCGAACTGTGTTCACAGTCCGTATGAAGTGGGCAAAGCAGCCAACTCATTATAACAGCTGGTCTACATATTGTTTTGTGACGAATTTAACGATTTTGCCAGTTCTCGTCGTCGACCGCAATCTTCTTGATCTGTCTTTTGCGACTATTCTGTGCCGCGGAAAATGAAAATGGCCTACGTTTCGGTACCGAAATGCGCGGAAATGTTTATCCCGCCTTCCATCGTGCCCCTCATAAACAAACTCGTACTCTGAAAAAAAAGTGCTGCCCGCGAGAAGGTCAAATATTCGGTCTTGGATCGGGACGCTCTCCCTGGCGTTTACCAAAGAGCTTTCGCCACGCAAATTTTGCTGTGTCGTTGGGTCGCTGCTGCTCACAGGTTTGCTGTTGGTAGCCACACTGAATACCCTTGTCGACCCATTCGCACAATACGGCACCGCTGTTCTCCCTCCGGCTATCCAGCTGACTCGAACGGAAAAAGTCGAGTCGTTCAAACGAGCCAAAGTTCCGCCGACTGGCATTATTTTGGGTTCGTCACGTGTGCTGAAGTTCGAGCCAGACTATCTACAACAACTCACCGGCCAACAGTTCTTCAATGCTGGAGTAACCTATGGTCGTCCCGAAGACTTTTTAGCCTGGACTCGATTTTACAAACAATCGCACCAGAGTTTCCCGAAGATTGCCATCATCGGTCTCGATGTCGCTGCTTTCAATGAGCACATTCCGCCTGATAAAGGCCTATTCAACACCCCCGAGTTAACGAACAACATCCCTGAGGTCGCTTCACTGAGTTTTCGTTTCCAGCGATTCAGCGATCTATTCAGCTACCAGCAGTCGACGGCAAGTGTGAAATCAGTTGTGCGAGGTCTCAGCCAAACTCAAGTAGGTGCGGTTGAATCATTTCGTGATGACGGTCTTATTGTCTATCACCAACGCGAAACGGAAATCAGCCAGGGGCGATACGATTTTCAAGCCGCAATCGACTTCAACTGCGCTGAGTACAAACGAATCTTCCAAAACTTTGATCGCCTCTCCTCCAGTCGTTTGCACTGGCTTCAGACGACTGTAAGGTTGCTTGCTGACAATGGTTGCAAAGTCTATCTTTTCATCACGCCAAACCACCCGCAACTGCAGACCACTCTGACCGCCGCGACGCATTATACTGCGCGGGAAGCAGAATTGGACGACTACCTTTCGCAGCTATGCGAGGGCGACTCAGTGACCTACAAAAATTTCAGCAATATTGCGAACTTTGAAGGCGACGCAGCCGAGTTCTTTGATGGCATTCACCCGAGCGAGAAGAATACGCGACGCATGATCTCGCGTTTGCTGATGAATGACGAAGGGGCACAAAAATATGCTCTTCAATAGTTATATCTTCATGCTCGTGTTTCTTCCAGCAGTTCTTGCCGCTTGGTGGTCGCTCGCATCCAAGCCATCGCTACGGCTATCGGTTCTCGTTTTCGCAAGCTACTTGTTCTACGGCTGGAATCGCTGGGAATACGTTATCCTCCTTGCAATTTCTACAGTCGTCGACTATGAAGTCGGGCGACGACTGCACGGAGAGATTAAACCATGGAAACGAAAGTTTTGGCTTGGAACATCGCTCATAAGCAATCTTGGCATGCTGGGTTATTTCAAGTACAGCGGTTTCTTTGCCGAATCGCTGAACGCCGTTCTCATGTTCCTACGCACCGGAGATGCCATTCATGTCCCTCAGATTGCGCTGCCAATCGGCATCAGCTTTTACACTTTTCAAACCCTGACTTACTCGATCGATCTTTATCGGCGAGAAATTAGGCCCGCCACATCGCTCTTGCATTTTGCAGCATACGTGTCGATGTTCCCGCAGCTAATTGCCGGACCAATCGTTCGTTATAAAGATATCGAAGAGCAAATGACCAATTTGGCGTGCAAGGTCGACTGGCGCCAGATATCATTGGGGATCTGGTTTTTCGTGATTGGAATGTCGCAAAAAATCCTCGTTGCCGACACAATTGCGGCAGCGATCAACCCACTACTAAGTGATACCACGTCTTTGCAGTTCGCAACTGCATGGTTCGCTTTGATAGGTTATTCCATTCAGCTGTACTTTGATTTTGCAGGGTACAGCAATATGGCTATCGGTTTGGGATTCTTCCTCGGATTCATATTTCCCACGAACTTCAACTCGCCTTACAAAGCTGTCAACATCCAAGATTTCTGGCGTCGGTGGCATATCACGCTGTCCACGTTCTTGCGGGACTATCTATACATCCCCTTGGGTGGAAATCGATATGGACGCCTGCTATCCCTAAGAAATTTGCTCATTGTCATGCTCTTGGGCGGTCTCTGGCATGGGGCTGGGTGGACTTTTGTGTTGTGGGGCGCTTACCACGGCTTGCTTCTGGTGAGCTATGCAATCTATCGTTCCCAAGTCTCTTTTCAAATGCACCGGCCGATTGCCACAGCACTGACTTTCTTCTGCGTAATATTCGGTTGGATGCTGTTCCGTTCGCTCGATTTGCAAATGGCAGAACACTGGGCGGCAGCACTGATCGGACTTCAAGGTTTTGGTTTACAGCCGGAAAGCATATCGTATTTTAGCATTTTCATACTAACAGCGTCGCTCGGCGTTTGCTGGTTTTCTCCCAACGCTTCACAGTTCCAACCAAAGGCAACATTGCGATCAGCAATCGCAGTGGCCGGACTACTATGGTTTTGCATCCTGCGTTTCGATGCCGAAAGCCCATTTCTCTACTTCCAGTTCTAATCTTGAATCGTCGAACAGTATAAAAAGTGATCACCGTAACTACCATTACAGACGTTAGAGCTTGGGCCGACGAAGCCCCTCAGTTCGATCAGCTTGCAGGCACGTATTTTACACGCAGCTACAACTGGCTTCGAAGCTGGTGGGATTGTTATCAAACGTCAGACAAGCAGCTTTACATCCTGCGTGCCCAAGAGGATGATCGCGTGATCGGCTATTTGCCTCTCTACCTGCAAAACGATCCAATTCGTGGCCGATTGCTCTCTTTCATCGGCAGCGGGAAAGCCTGCTCCGACGACATGCAACTGCAGACGGCTGCGGTTCACCGGCCGGATGTCTCCCGCGCAATCGTAGACCATTTGCACGCAACTGGAGCGGCTGGAGAATGGGATTATCTGCAACTGGAAGGTGTGCGAATGGCAAGCCCAACCATGCGAAGCTTCTTGCAAGATTTGCGTCATTACTTTGACGGCTCGTTAAGTGAGCTGCGCGATCAAAATTGCTGGTCGATTCCGCTTCCTGGAACCTGGGAGGAATATCTGCAAGCTCGGTCAACTAAGTATCGAGCTCATTTCCGAAAGCTCGACCGCCAGTATTTTCAAACTGGTCGTGCACAAGTGCAATTTGCCTCGGACTATGAGGAAGCCAAACGGCAGCTGACGTTCATCACTGAAATGCATGATCAACGTTGGAAGTCGAAAGGAACCGCCAGCTGCGTTGCCCACGAAGGGTTCTCGAACTTCTTGTCATCAGCGTTCGATCGGATGTGGAGCCAAGGCAACTGGTACTCCATGTTGTTAGAAATCGACGGCCAGATCGCCTCAGGTGCAATAGGTGCCAAATTTGAAAAAACAGTTTGCATCTATTTAGTAGGCATGTCACCAAAAATGGCTGAACATCGACCTGGCACGTTGATGAATCTTGCTTCCATTCAGGACGCATTAGCCAGTGGGTTCAACAACTTCGACTTGATGCGTGGGGATGAGGAATACAAATCGAAACTTGGAGCGATCGCTGTGCCGCAATATGTTTGGCAAACTTCAGCTCCACGCTTTATACCGCGCCTCAAAGGATCCGTGCTGCACAAGAGTCAAGCCCTGAAACTTTGGCTAAAAGGCACTCTTGCCCCGATTTCCGATGTTTCAGGAAGTTGAATTAGAGGCTTGAACTACTTCATACGCCAAGCTCAAAAATAAGATACAACCGATTGAATCGACACCAGCTTATTGCTTATACTCGGGTGCACTTTTTTCTTGAACGTCTTTTCGGAGTCTTAAAATGAATTTTGCCAAAGGCTGGATGCTAGGCTTGATCGCCGGCACCGTAGGGGCGATCGCCTGGGCGGTAACGATAGTCTATGCAAACATGGAAATCGGTTACCTTGCCTGGGGAATCGGCGGCTTGGTTGGTTTTTGTGTGGCATATGGGCATCGGGGTGGAGGAGCGTCGGCCGGTGCAATGGCAGTCCTCATTACCGTCCTTTCGATTTGTGCCGGGAAGTATGTAGGATCCTACTGGCAAGTAGAACGAGCTTTTGGAGCTGACTTCGGAGGACTCGATTTCGCCGACGGCCCAATGACTGCCGAGCAGCAGATCTCACTTCTGGCCGATCAGTTTTTTGCCGATGCAGCGGAAGAAGGAAAGTACATCGACTTTGAACCGGCAGATTCAGACAACATCGAGGACGCTTACCCCGCTGAAATCTGGGCATCGGCCAAAGAAGCTTGGACGGCAATGCCCCCCGCAGAACGCGAAGCTCAGGCAGCCGCCAATCGCGAGTCTGTTCAAGCTTTTGCTGCATCGTTCAAGTCGCAGATGGCTTGGAGAGCATTCATGGATAGCTTTGGAATGATCGATGTGATCTTCCTCGTGCTAGGAATCGCGACCGCTTGGCGACTTGCCTCTGCCGACGGCATCAACGAGACGGCGGCGCCGGCCGTTTAGATTTTTACGTCGCGCCAACTGTATGTGGTGCTCAAACTCGTGTCCTCAAACGAAAATAGGCTTCCATTGCTGGAAGCCTATTCAAATTTGTTTTTCTAGCAGCTTGCGTTGCTAGTTAGCTAACCGAAACTCGCTTGAACGCAACGATTTCCGCATTCGGGCTGAACGCTTTGATCGCTGCTTCCACGGTCTTGGTGTCGTCTAAAGCAAAGAACTGGCTGAGCAGGCATCGCTCCTGGTCAAGCAATGTGTTATCGGCCACAAAGCGTTCTAGTTTGCCTGGGATAATCTTGTCCCAAATCTTCTCAGGCTTACCTTCCGCCTTCAGTTCGGCCTTGATAGCGTCCTCTGCTTGCTTCATAACTTCTGGAGTTAATTGTCGCTTGCTCGCGTATAGAGGAACGTTCTTTTGGGGCTTGCCAAGGTTTTCGCGAGCGTTAGTTTCGTTCTCAGCGATCAACTGTGCACGCAAGGCTTCCGCTTCCTTGATAACAAACGCTTCGTCAAATTCTTCTGGTCGCAAAATCGAAGGACTCATCGCAGCGATGTGCATTGCGACGCTGCGGAAGAACTGAGGAGCTTCAGCGTTTCCACCATCTTTGTAGGAAACGATGACACCAATCTTACTACCAGCGTGAATGTACGAGGCAATCTTTTCGCCAGTCAGCGTCTGGAAGTCCGAAATCT
The DNA here is from genome assembly GCF_056494165.1 of Njordella aestuarii. Lineage (NCBI taxonomy): Bacteria > Pseudomonadati > Planctomycetota > Planctomycetia > Pirellulales > Pirellulaceae > Njordella > Njordella aestuarii. The sequence continues at coordinate 1,457,089 of NZ_CM151397.1, read as the reverse complement.
CAATCTTCTCGCCAATAATGCCGGTTTGATTGATCAGCTTTTCGCCAACGGTAGCGTTTTCGAAAGGTAGAGCCAGAATCTCTTCTTTCGCCGAACACTTCTTATCTGCAGCAAGCTTGGCGATCTGGTTAGCTAGTGCGATGAAGCTATCGTTCTTCGCAACGAAGTCCGTTTCGCAGCTCAATGCCAATAGCTGGCCAGTCGAGCCTGCATCGTTCACGGTCGCAACAACAACCCCTTCGGTCGTCTCACGATCGGCGCGTTTGGCTGCAACCTTTTGCCCCTTCTTACGAAGGTAATCCATGGCCGCTTCCATATCGCCATTTGATTCTGCCAATGCGGCCTTGCAATCCATGATGCCGGCGCCCGAAGCTTTTCTTAAATCATTAACGTCTTTTGCTGAGATTGACATTCTCTTCCTTCACTTCACTTCACAGAAACAATACAGATTGTGTTAGCGCTGCCGAGCAACACAAGTTGAGCTGTGCTCAACAAGTTGCTGAGCGAATTTCGTCGCGGCGTTTGCTAAAACGCGGACTGGTCTTTCGGGTTCACCGCGCTCAAATGAACGCAGCGTCCCAAGATTTATTCAAATATGCAGTAACCGGCGTAACTACGACTTCGAAGCTTCCATCTCGGCTGCTTCAGCATCTTTGTCAGGAGCGACATCGGACGCTTGCGTCGAATTCTTCGCAGCCTTGATCAACTCTGCCGAATTACCCTTGCCTGCCAATACAGCGTCGGCAAGTTGCTTCATGATCAAATCGATCGAGCGAATACCGTCGTCGTTACCTGGAATAGGCAAATCGATCATCGTCGGATCGCAGTCGGTATCGATCAACGCAACCGTTGCGATACCAAGCTTACGAGCTTCCTTAACCGCGTTGCGTTCTTTGTTTGGGTCGATCAGAACAATACATTCTGGCATGCGGTTCATCGTTCGCAGACCGTTCAAGTTGCGATAGATCTTGCGATGCTCACGAGTCAAAGCCGACTGCATCTTCTTGGAGTACGACTTCAGTTCTTCGCTGTTCAGAATACGCTCGAGTTCTTCCAAACGAGCCAGACGATTTCGAATAGTGCGGAAGTTTGTCAACGCACCACCCAACCAACGCTCGCTGACGAAGGGCATGCCGCAACGCAGTGCTTCACGTTCAACGACTTCCGAAGCTTGACGCTTGGTGCCAACAAACAGTACCAGCGAACCGCCGCCTGCAACTTGGCTGAGATACTTCTTTGCACGGAGGATACCGCGAATCGTTTCGCGAATATCAATAATGTGGATAAGATTCTTGCGGCCGTAAATATACGGCGCCATCTTGGGATTCCAGCGACTGACACGGTGGCCAAAATGCGCCCCCGCTTCGATCAATTTCTGGACGATTTCATTCGCCATCACAAATACCTTTCATCACACTCGACCAGCATGCACATGCTTCGCAATTGCGACAGCACAGGTTCCCCTTCGGCAAGTTGAGCTCGGAAAAGCTCGGCTAGTCAAAAAACAAGTTAAAGCAGAAAACTCAACGGATTCGCGGCTGACAGCCACTTTTTCCCACATCTTGGGTTTTCAAGAGCGTAAGACGATAACCGCTAAGCCTTTAAATCGCAACCACAAAACCGCGGTCACCCCTAATCAAATCGGCCCTCCGAACCGGTTACTATGCGACAACTTGCCCAATTTGTTAAGCTGATGACAAAACGGCCCTCAGTCCCTCCCTTTCATCCCAGAATTCAGAATATTCGATGACCAAACGCAAGATTCTTTTCATCGTCGGTGACTTTGTCGAAGACTACGAAGTCATGGTGCCATATCAAATGCTACTAATGGTCGGCCACGACTGTACGGCAGTTTGTCCTGGGAAAAAGGCAGGCGATTATGTAACGACCGCGATTCACGATTTTGACGGCTACCAGACTTACAGCGAAAAGCCTGGTCACCGTTTTTCGTTGAACGGTGATTTTGCCTCAATTCAACCGGAAAATTTTGACGCCTTGGTCCTGCCCGGCGGTAGAGCGCCTGAATATTTGAGGCTGAACGACCAAGTCCTAGAGCTCGTACGGCATTTCTTCAAAGCCGATAAACCGGTGGCCGCAATCTGCCACGGCCCCCAAATCCTGGCCGCCGCAGGAGTCCTCGACGGTCGCCAGTGCAGCTGCTATCCCGCAGTAAAATTCGAAGTCAGCCAAGCCGGCGGAAGCTACGTCGAACCCGCAGCGACCATGGACAGCGTTCACGTCGATGGCAACCTCGTCTCCGCCCCCGCCTGGCCAGCTCATCCAGCATGGATGCGAGTCTTCATCGAAAAACTCGGTGGCAAATTCGCGTAAAGGTGTCTGCCTAACCCGCCACGCTACCCAACGGCAACTGGTTCAGTCGTTATCGCCTCTCCGACGCTCCAGTCCGAGAAGTTATCAGGGTTGCGCACGATCTTGTTGTAAATCGTGTCACGCTCGATCGGCGTAAATCCAGCTTCAGAAATTAAACCGCGGATCTGATCGACCGTCAGCATCTGCGGCGTCGTCGCTCCAGCATCGTGGTAGATCAGTTCGTGCCGCACCGTGCCGTCAATGTCGTCAGCACCATAAGCAAGCGCCGTCTGCGCAGTGCCGATTCCCAACATTATCCAGTACGCTTTGATGTGCGGTACGTTGTCCAACATCAACCGGCTAACGGCCACCGTTCTCAAGTCCATCATGGCGGAAGGCTTACGAATTCCAGTCAATTTTGTATTTTCAGGATGGAACGCCAACGGAATGAACGTTTGGAAACCGCCCGTAACGTCCTGCAGTTCCCGCAACCGCATCAGATGATCGATGCGATGATACGCTTGCTCCAGATGCCCATACAACATCGTGCAGTTGCTCTTGATCCCCAGCTCGTGCGCAGTTTGGTGTACTTCGATCCACTTGTGCGAGTTCGCTTTGTGTTCACAAATCTGATCACGGACTTCAGGATGAAAAATCTCGGCACCACCTCCTGGCAAGGACCCAAGTCCCGCCTCGCGCAGATCAGCTAGAATGTCGCGCACAGAACGTTTGGTAAGAAACTCAAACCAACTGATCTCTACCGCCGTCCAAGCCTTCAAGTGCAATTTTGGATATGCATCGCGCAGCAACGTTAGCATGTCCCGATACCAGTCGTAGCCCAACTGGTGATGCAAGCCACCGACGATATGCATCTCCGTACAGCCATTTTCGACGGCCTCGCGCCCGCGGTCCAAGATCTGTTGATCGGTGAAAACGTAACCCTTCGGATCGCGCAAATCGGATCGGAAGGCACAAAAGCGACAACGATAAATGCAGACGTTAGTCGGATTGAGATGCGTGTTGATGTTGTAGTACGCAACGTCGCCATGCATGCGACGCCGTACAAAATCGGCTAATTCGCCAATCGCATGCAGCGATACGTCTGGCTCATAGAGGAATATGCCATCATCCATGGATAGCCGAACGCCATGTTCAACCTTGTTTCGTATCTCGCGAAAACGTGCCTGGATATCTAAATTTTTCATGCTCTTCACTCAATCGTAATTTTTGTGGCTACCACCACGCATCTAAACCGCCAGCGACCAGGAAAACTAAACCGACGATTGCATTTGCTTGAAAAAAAGCTGCATTTACACGGCTCAAATCGTTCGGATTCACGATGCAGTTCTCGTAAATCAAAACGCCCGCAATAATCGCCACCCCGGCTAGATAAAACCAGCTTAATCCTAGCTGCGGGCACAAAAACGGCAGGCAAACGGCTGGTATTAGCATAAGACCATGCAAAACCGCGGCTAGCCTTAACGCTCCCTGAACACCAAGTTTTGCCGGGATCGAATAAAGTCCTCGGGATTTGTCGTAGTCAAAGTCCTGGCAAGCATAAATTAAGTCGAAACCGCTAACCCAAAAAAGTACGACGCCCCCCAGCAAGACAGCCGGTAGCAAGTCCGCGGGCTGCTGCAACACAATTTCACCTCGCAAAGCCAACCACGCACAGACCGGAGCGATCATCAGCGACACACCCAAATAAAAGTGAACTCCTGACGTAAACCTTTTTGCATAGCTATAGCCCGCCAAGAAGATCAATACTGGCACCGCCAACACAATCGGCAACCAGTTCGGCAGAAACAGGAGGCAGCTTGCTATAAACCCCGCGGCGTTTAAAACGGCGAAAAACGAGGCGTTTCGCAGCGATATGAGCCCGGCTGGCAAATGCCGCATCGAAGTTCGTGGATTCTCGGCATCAATCTGTCGGTCCGCGATCCGGTTGACGGTCATCGCAAAATTCCTGGCCGTGACCATACAAATTCCAACGGCGAGCCAGCGGAGGGGCGAAAGGGTAGGGGATTCCCAGCCGCTTTCCGTCCAACCCAAAGCGACGCTCCACACCGTCGCAAGAATCGCGAACGGCATAGCAAATATCGTGTGGCTGAACCGGACCATTTCCAAGTACAACCGCAGTCGACTTGGTCGCATTTCCGATTGTTCAATTGAAACCACTGGAATTTCCTGCTATCTAATGCATCAATCTCGGTAAACTATCGCGTCGATCAGAGTTGCCCCTGCCTGCAGGAGTAGTGCAAAACAATAAACTTTTCCGAAAGCAGTTTCATTCGAAACTTGTTGCACGGTTACACATATTGTCAAACCACATCAACTGGTCGGGGATTATCGCTCCAACAAACGTGGCTCGCCACCCGTAGGGCAGTGCTCCGTATAACTTATCGTCGAAACCGTTTCTTCCAACGCTGGATAACAGGGGCAAAGTGTGAGAACCATCGCGATTGGAGACGTGCACGGTTGCTATTCTGCCTTGTCAGGGCTGATCGATGCAATCCAGCCACAGAAAGAAGACCGGCTAATATTCTTAGGCGACTATGTAGACCGTGGCCCCGATTCGCGAAGAGTGCTGGATCGGCTGATCGAACTGAAAGACGAATGCTCTCCTGTATTTCTCCGCGGCAACCATGATTATGTCATGCAGCAATGGGCCGACGGTTTTATCGATCAGGCAATGTGGGAAACGATCGGCGGCGGTACGACACTTGAGAGCTACGGTTTTGCTAAGCCCGAAGAGATTCCGCTTACCCATCTTCAGTTTCTTGACCAATGCGAGAACTTCTTTGAGACCGACACACACATCTTTGTCCATGGGAACTATCGAGCGAATGTCCCAATCTCTGAGACAGACCTCGAAACGCTGCTATGGTGCCACCTTTCCTGGCCACTCCCCAAGCCCCACATCAGCGGCAAGACCGTTGTTGTTGGTCATACGCCGCAGACCAGCGGCCACGTAGCAGACTTTGGACATCTGGTTTGTGTCGACACGTTTTGCTTTGGCGGTGGAAGGTTGACTGCTTACGACGTCGACCGGCGTTCGGCCTTACAAGCTGATGCAAACGGGCGAATCGTCCACGACTGGAATGATGTGCGTGCCAAAGGCTGGCTCGGGCGCATGGCGATGAAGATTTTCGCGCCCCGCAGCAATTCTGAATGCGACGAAAGCCAGCCCACCAACCTCTCCGGTCAAACAATTTGAACGGAAAGTTTCGTGTGTGTTTTAGCCGTCGGCCATTTATTTCGCAGGCGTAACGTCAGACCACAGCCAGCGCAGAATATCAGGAAAGATCGCCGCTCCATGATTCGCAGTATGCCCGCCGTCGCCCCATTCGTACTTTAAGCCATACTGAACTTCTGAACGATTACGCGCGTTCGCGTTCGCCCATTCGATAGCCGATACCATGCGTTGATTCGCGAGCCACCAGCTACCAAACTGATTGTTAAGGTCGTTCGAGCCATCCTGGAAAAACACCTTAATCGGCTTGATCGGACTGCGGCGGATTAATGTCGGATACATGTCCCCGCCAATGCGAAGCGGCGAATCGTCCGTTGCCGGGCGATAACCGATCGATGTGAAACTGCCGAAGCAACTTACGACTTTGCGAAATGCATCTGGCCGTTCCCAAGCTACCGTGAATGCGCAGATAGCACCTGAAGAGAAGCCTGCAATCGCGCGTTTGTTTGGATCGCTGCTGAGTTTATATGTCTTGCCGACTTCCGGCAAAACTTCGTCGATGACAAACGTTGCATACCGATCTGACATCGTATCGTACTCATCAGCTCGCGTTCTCCTGGAACTGGGATCGATAAAAATTCCAATAGTTACGGGCATTTCACCTTTGGCGATCAAGTTATCAAAGACGACCGGCATGTGCCACGCGCCTGGTTCGCGAACCCAATTGTTCCCATCCTGAAACACCATAACACACGCTTCTGCCGAAGCATCGTATTGCGCTGGGACGTAGATTTGATAGGCAAACTCGCGCCCTTCATAGACAGTACTCGTAATGGTTGATGCACTGAGCGTACCTTTTGGAACTCCTTCCTGCGGCTTCGAATCAGGCCCAATTTCGTATTGATCTGTCTGCTTTGCGACCTCATCCTGCGCACGCAGAGTCCCACTAGGAACCGGAAAAGCCAAGAGTGTCAGAATGGTTGAAATAACCAATTGCCGCCGCATCATGAAGTGCCTCATATTAACTTTTGTTCGTCGATCTCATGGATCAAAATGGATCAAAATTGCATCTCGGGATATCCAGCAGTTTACCAAAATCTGAACAAGGCCGCGGCATAGCGGAAATGAACTCTGCGTACGACTCAACCGGTTAGCTTAAAACGCAGCTTGTACCCCAACTGTGCTCTTTCGACTTCCGCTAGGTGCGTTAATGCACGAGTGTGCAAAGCGAAGAAGCTAAAACGCAGTGATTTGCAGTGTTTTCACTGGTATCTCACTTGCATATAGCTCTGTTAATGGATTTGAACTCTGATCCAACTGGGCAAATACAACAAGCGAATATAGAAAGTTACTGCTGTGAAGAAGAACGAACCTGTCTCAAAAATAATGACTAAGAACCTGGTAACAATCCATGAAGGAGAACCGGTTTCGAAGCTTAGGAAGATCTTCGATGAAGGTTCTATCCATCATATCCCGGTCGTGAGCGGCGAAAAACTGGTCGGCATCATAAGCTCTTCGGACTTACTGCGGGTCTCTTTTGGAGAGTTAGGCAATCAAGATGGTCGGGAACTCGATGCGATGCTTGACCATACGTACAAGATTATCGACATCATGAACAAGAACCCAGTGACCGTTCCTGCATGGAGCACCGTCCGAGACGCAGCACGCATCTTGGCTCAGGGGAACTTCCACTCGGTTCCCGTAGTTGATGAAGAGAAACTTGTTGGCATCGTTACGAGTACTGATTTGATCAACTACCTGCTCGACATCTAAAGTTGCCCTTGTCTGGCAAAACTCGCTTTCATTTACGCCATGCAACTTGGCATATTCCAGCTCCTGGATAAGGGCATCCTTCAGAAATCGTAAATTTTTGAAGGGCCCCGTGCCAGAACGTGCCAAAAAGTCTCACTCGTGCGACTTGAGGCCAGCCGCAATCTGGCCTCAGTTAGAGACTCGCCTCCAAAAGCCGCGAAACTCAACAGAACGGGCGAATACGCACTCTGTCGCGTGTCCATGTGGCACACAATTTGTGCAGTCGCAAGATCGATGGCGGTCTTCCTTGGCATACGGGCAAAACGACGCAGAATTTGCGGAAATCCGCTAGCACAAAGAATCGGATGTTATTTTTGAAGCTAGTTCAGACTGAATCTCGCGGTTAATACGGTGGAAATGTTTCGTCGGGTGCGTCCTCTCGAAATTTTATTCGGGAACGGTTTAGAACTTGCCTTGTTGACATCCTCTAATAGTTCGACGGAGGACTAGGAATTGGAAACTTGGCAACTGCATTTTGGGAGCGATATTCAACAATGAGCGATGTACCGGACATGCCTAAACCCGCCTTGGATAAACAAAGGCGACAAGTCCGGCAGCTTGCTCATGATATGAGGTCGAGTCTTTCGATCATTTCCATGTGCCTTCAACTTTTGGATGATGCTCGACAGGATGACGCCGACTTTGGCGAGTTGTGCGAGATGATGCAATCCAAGGGCGTCGATTCGCTGACCAAGTTAATCGACTCGATGGTCGAAATAGCAACTACTAGCGAAACAGGGCCTGGTAGCCAGATTTCCAATAGCATCGACGTCTAGTCGACATCAAAGCTTGGCGAGATTCTGCACTCTCGCGATTTGATAGCATTATGTAAGACTTGGCCCAAACTTTCTTCCGGATAATCTGCTTAATCGTCAAAGTCAGCAGCAACATTAACCGATAAGACCTGTGGCGTGGTTCGTTTTGAGTTACCAAAAAAGCCGGGGGGCTTGGTCTTGAACGAAAAACGTCTACCCGGGGGGGTATGTAGAGCTTTGTCGTAGCACGTCACCACAGCAGTGGTGCAGTCACTAGCCGCAAAAGTTTTGCGGAATGCTGGCATCCGAATCGGATCGGATACGCAGTACAGTGGCGAGCGTGAAACACCAAGTCGAGTCCCCCGGAAATGAATAAAACAATCGTACGCTGGATCGCTGGTTTGCAAATTGGCACTGTGCTATTCACAGGATGCCATCCGACTCAGCCATTCTATCTTTCTGACAAAGGCGATCTGTCCCACTATCTGGACCGAGCGACCGAGATCGAATATCCAGACTTGGCACACGAGCCACTGCCAGAAGCGACGCAGACATACGAGCCACTTTCGATCGATAACCATGACTATGAGTTCATGGACATCACTTTGGAAGAGTGTATTGCGTATGCTTTGAAGAACTCCAAACTCGTCCGCGCTGTTCCTGGCAGTTCTGAACAGGTAGGCAATATTGCTGCATCGATTCTGTCGAGCCCGTCATCTCAACTGATTACCGCTTTGGATCCAGCCATCACCGCAAGTAGCGCGAGCACTCAGCCGTTGACGATCGACCAAAACGGCAATCGAACTCTGCCGCGTGGTGCCAGCCGAGCCAATCAAGTGGGCGGTGTGGAAGTCGCGCTGGCCGAATTCGACGCTCAATACTCGAGCTTCGTATCGTACAACCAAACAGACCGAGCTCGAAACGTCGGACCTAACAATCCATTTAACCCACAGCAATTTCAAGCTGACGATGTAACATATCAAAGTGCCATCAGCAAACGCCTTGCAACGGGCGGAGTCACCACCGTTCGCTCGCAAACGCTGTATGGACTGAACAATATTCCAGCCCCAGGCACAGGTCGTCAATTCCCGGAAGACTATACGCAGATCTTCGAAGTGCAGTTACAACATCCGCTGATGCGTAATCGCGGTGCGATGGTGAATCGTATACCTGTCGTTCTTGCTCGAATCAACGAAGACATTGCTCTTCACCAATACGAAGAGCGAATTCGCAACTTAGTAGTTCAAGTAGAACGGAACTACTGGGACCTCTACTTTGCTTACTGGAACGTTGAGACGTCCAAAGTCGCTCGCGATAGTTCGCTGGATGTATGGCGTGTAGCCAAAGCCAAATTCGATGCTGGTCAAGGCCAGGCATTTGCCGAAGCACAAGCAAACGCTCAGGTGCATCAGTTCCAAGCACAACTTGAATTAGCTTTGTCCGGCGGAAACATTCCAGGCGCAGATGCAGGTGTATTCGGTCGCGAACGTGAACTCCGTTATCTGATGGGTTTTGCCGCGACCGACGGACGATTGCTGCGTCCAAGTGACAAGCCAACCACAGCTCGTATTGATTTTGATTGGTGGGAAGTTCTGGGCGAAGGTTTGACTCGCAACGTTGATTTGCGTCAACAACAATGGGTCGTAAAACAACGGGAGCTGGAATTAATCTCTGCCAAGAACCAAGTACTACCTGAAGTGAACATTTCTGCTCTTTATCGTTGGTTAGGTGTAGGTAATTCGTTATCGCGTCGTAGCGGTGGCAACCCGTCGTTCCCATCTGGACCAGCCAGTGCGTTCGAAGAATTGCTTGGCGGTGATTATCAAGAAGCATCCTTGCGACTCGAATACATTCCGCCAGCGTTTGGTGCTCGCAGCCAGCTATCAACCGTCCGTAGCAGCCAACTTCAGCTTGCACGTGAAATCGAAGTCCTTCGTGAGAAAGAAATTGCAGTTTCGTTTCGACTTAGTGAAAGTATCAACCTGCTCAAGAGTCATCACGAACAAACGCAGATCAAGCTGAACCAGTGGGCGGCAAGCGAAAGAGACGCTCAGTCGTGGCAAGATAAGTTCGAGGTTGGCGATACGAACTTGGATCAGATCCTCGACAACCTCCTGCGAGCTCAAGAGCGTCGTGCTAGGGCACAGCAAGAATACTATCGTGCACTATCCGAGTATAACAAATCGTTGGTACAAGTTCACTTGCTCAAGGGTTCCTTGCTTGAATACAACAACATCGAACTTGCTGAAGGTCCATGGGTCGAGAAAGCCTACTGGGATGCGAAGGGACATGCTCGTGAACGAGCTGCAGGAATTCCACTTCCCAATGGAGCGAGTCGTCCAGGTGTAATTTCGCAAGGCCGCTACGATCAGATGTCTGGCTTGACGCCCGATAACGTAGTCCAGCCGTTGACGTCGCTGAGCAACCTTGGTCCAACGACCGCAGCGTTTGGCAAGTCGCCGACTGCTCCGGAGAGTAAGTCCGAGCCAGAAGCCGTGGAACCAGATCTCGATTTGGGTGATCCTCAAGTCGCACCAGAAACGACCGAGGAATTGCGTCCGCCGCAAGCTTCCAATCAGACAAAGCGTCGGCTTTCCGATGGCACTTCGAACGTTCGTCAAGCCACTGCGGCTCAGCCTCGAGTCGTTCGGCAACCGCAAATGATTCGATAGGTGAACCTCAGCGAATTTACAAAACTTATAAACTGCCTTCCCCGAACCAAACGTTCATAGCTAACACGCAGCGTGCAATCTACAGAGCAACTGCGACATACTAGTACAGCAATAGCTGTGAACGAGAAACAGGGGAAGTTGAAACGCGAGCGGCGTCGCGCGGTGAAGGTAACACTTCAATCGCACGAATGCCCCTCGCGTTTCGGCATTTCCGAGCAGCGGTAAGTAACCGCGTCGCAAGTGGGTTTGATGCAGTTTCTGAAGGAAGGCGAAAGCTAGAATCGCGAAATTTCCGTAGAAAAACCCTGTATTTCTGGCTCCCCATGCCAACGACGCTCGTTAGCGGTTGGGGATTCTTGACTGCTTGCTTAGAATGTCATGTCCCATTTGCGATGGGTGTTAAAAGCCATTGTCGGCCAAGGCTCAATTTGAATGCCGGACGTCGACGGCTGTGTTGGGCGGGTCGCGAACGAAGACCGCTGTGTCTCGTGAACTAGAAAGTTAGGATAGTCCAATTTCCAAATCAACAAATAAGATTGTAGCACAACGGAAGAGTCGTTCATCGGATAACGGTGCTATCAGCACGCCCGTAGACCATGATCGTATCGAGAAAGCCGTCCGAGAAATCCTGATCGCCGTCGGTGAAGATCCGGATCGTGAAGGCTTGCTCGAAACTCCTGCTCGCGTTGCACGCATGTATGCCGAGGTCTTCTCTGGGCTACGAAGCGATCCCGCCAAACATTTGAAGCGGGTCTTTAAGGAGCCTTATGATGAAGTTGTCCTGGTGCGCGATATCGAATTCTGCAGCATGTGCGAGCATCACTTGCTGCCGTTCACAGGTCGCGCTCATATTGGCTATCTGCCAGACGGACAAGTTGTAGGGCTAAGCAAACTGGGGCGAGTCGTTGACGAAGTGGCTCGTCGACCGCAAGTTCAAGAACGAATGACAGAAACAATCGCAAACTTAGTAGAAAGTGAATTGTCAGCACGTGGTGTGGCGGTTGTCATTCAGGCCACTCACTCTTGCATGACGATTCGCGGGATTCGAAAGCCGGGCAGCTTGTGTGTAACAAGCGCAATGCGAGGAGTCTTCCGCGACAACGAATCAAGCCGCGCGGAAGTTCTAGGGCTGATCTTAAACCATCAACGTTAAACAGTAGCATATGCATCGAGGCTATATGGATCGGCGATCGTAGCAATTTGCACGAACGACTGAAAGAACTTATGTTTCGACCGTCGCGAGACTTGGCTGGGCAACTTCGCTACGCCGCGCAGAACTTTTTGCGCGATGACGTGCATACCACACGATGATGATGAAACCCAAAATCGCTAAGCTGATAAGTACGACCCCGTAAACAGCGACAGCCCAAAATTGCGGCGCGACGACGGACCTGCGATAGTTCTCTGTCGTGCGGAAGAGATCTTTGGAAAGGCTTTTGCTAAACGACGTAGTCGCGTTCTGAAAATGGAGGCCGCTATTTACATCTTGCGACCAGTCTTCCGCAGCATCCATGAGAGCTATCGCAGCACGCGTGCTTAACTCTGGCTCCAGACCAGCATTCGCGAAGATATCGGCCAATTCGTCAGCGCTGCTTATTGGCGAATACACGTTCTCGTAGTACGCAACGTCCAAAACCGAAGTATTCGCCAGCGATCGACTACGTGCTGCCACGGAATACTGCAAACGTAGGTCGGGGCGCATATGAATGTCCATTACACTTGGTTTTGACGTCCTAAACTGCCAATCGCCGCCACGTTTACGATAGAGCTCGATTTGTGGTGAACAGATTAACGCTTGGCCATAATGGTTAGTTAAAGCTTGGCTTGAATAGCTAAACACCTCGCCAGCTTGGATTTCTCGGTCGTAAACCAAGATGCCAAAATGGTTATCCTCGGTCGACACCAAGTCCGGCGTGCGAAAGCCTCGAGTATTCGAATTTCGCGTGGCACTCAAATTCAGACCAAAGCGTGCATTGTCTTTAAACGTAGCATCGACATGTTCCGTCAATCGAGTCTGTGTCGGAAACGTGTCGATCGAATATCCGAAGAATAGCACGGCCGTTGCCAAAACGAGCCCACACAGCCAGGCGATACACCCAAGTGTACTTTGGTAAATCCAGCGTAAATTGATTCGCTTCAATCGCTTGAGTTGAACCGAGCTAAAGAGCCATGATTTCTTGGCGACTTGGTTCGCAACAGATTGAACCACGCTCGCTACTTCCGATGTCTTATGACTTAAGTCTGACATCGTTGGTCGTGAACTATCGGCAGCAAACGAATATCGTTCGTTACGTTTTACCAGCCGATAAATGGCAAACAGCGAAGCCAAGCTTGCGACGAGGAATCCATAATGGACTGGAACGAGCCCTGTGACGACAGCGGCGACCACCCATCGGAGTGAGTTTCGTGTAAGGTAATTCCAAGCTCCATAGCTTAATAGCAAGGCTGCTAAACCATGAAACAAGAGCGCCCATACATCTTCGGTTCGCGGGTTGTCAAACAGGCACCTATGGAGAAACACTAAGGCAAAAAAGGCGTCTATCACAGCGGCCGCCGCCCAAGCAATTGCAATTCCACGTCCGGCAACGTGATAAACTGGTTGGACATGAGCCTTGCGAACGCTACAGCCAACCAGACTTTCAATTTCGGTTTGGATTTCACTTGCATGCTGGTAACGCCGTTCTGGCTCCTGCTGAAGCGTTCGAAGAACTACGTCGTCGAGCCGAACATCGACTTTGAGCCGATGACTTGGCAATTCAAAGCGACCTAACGGAAGATTTCCCGTGAGCATTTCGTACAAGACTACACCTAATGAATAGATATCCGCGCGATGGTCAATCGTCGGCGAGCTCTTCAATTGCTCAGGTGCCATGTAGTGCGGCGTGCCGACAACTTGACGCGTACCCGTGAGTGTCCAGTCTTGCGGACTGCGGAGTATCAGCCGAGCTAAACCGAAGTCCGCAATTCGCACGCGGCCGCGTCGATCGATCAGAATATTCTCGGGCTTGATATCTCGATGCACAATTCCTGCTTCGTGAGCGAACTGAAGAGCGTCGCAAATCGCAGGGACCATCGCCAGCGCCTTCTCAGGGGTCAGCGTTTTGCTTTCGATCATCTCTCGCAATGTAACGCCGTCGACATACTCCATCAAAAGATAGGGGCGGTCGGCGACCTGGCCGAAATCATGCACACCAATAATGTTAGGATGTGCAAGCTTGGCGAGCGCACGCGCTTCACGTGTGAACCGTTCCGCAAAAGTGGGATCCGAACCAAATTTGCTTCGTAAGAGCTTTAAAGCAACGAAGCGATCAAGATGTTTTTGTCTTGCTTTGTAGACAACGCCCATGCCTCCGCGACCGATGACTTCCAAAATCTCGAGTTCGGCGAACAACGTTTGAATCTGCTCGATCGATTCCTCCGGCTCCTGGAAATCGTCCACGCTGGTAGGATTGGTTTCCGATGTCTGTTCTGATCCGACATCACTTTCGAAGCCAATTTTCAAGAGACATGCAGCGCATATGTCCGTTGGTTCATCGTCCCCCAGCAACTTGGAACAAGAGCGACATTGACGAGGTGACGGAGCGTTCGAGTTTTCATCGGTAGTCATACTCAAGAACCTGTTGAAGAGTGCGATAGTCTACCGAGTTCTATGCAGTTCATAAGCAAGCGTTACAGAAGATCAAAAAATTTTGCGCGAAAAAGTCGCAACGGTGAGATTTGACGAAGGAATTTGAGCTAATTCGACATATCAGAGGCGTGAGGCTTGTGCGAATCTAGCGGTTCAGTGCACCGTTAAGCAGTGCAGCAGGTACCTCAGTTCTTCATCGATTTCGCTAGGATCCGCCAGGGTATCGGCGACATTTCTTCGCAAGAGTTCGCGAAACTTTTTGCGTAAGCGATGAACTTGCACGCGTAGCGCCGACTCTGCGACGTTCAATTCGAGAGCAATGTTCGCGTAGCTGAGATCGTCTGCAGGGTTAGCAATGAAATTTCGCAACCGCTGATAATATTCTGTTCGCTCCGGACACTGATTAAGCTCGTCCAGTTGCCGCAACGTGTCGGCAATCAATTGTTTGGCCCAGCCTTGATCAAACGCTTGTTCCGGTGTTTGTTCACAAGCAGCTTCCCTTGCCAACAGCGACTCGACTGATGTTCCATCGATCGAAATATGAGTGAATGCACCGCCGCGCTTTTGAGCATGCTTACTACGCTGATATTCTGCTAGCAGGTTCTTGGCGGCGGCTAGTAGAAAGCATCGGAACCGCCCTTTGTCTTCGTCTACGCTCGCCAGACCTTCCCGAGCGAGCAGGTTGGTGAACAAATCTTGCGTCAAATCCGCAGCGTCGTTCGCTTGATAACCGCGTCTCCGAACATATGCATAAACCGGAGCCCAGTACTGCTGACATAGCTCTTGCAAGGCCTTCTTGGTGTCACCGTCCGACGACTGCGCGGTGCGGACGATGCTCCAGCGGGTAGATTGAAATCCTCGTTGTACTGAAGACGCCGGCATGTCCGTGCGAGACTGTGATAAGGTTGGTACGCGTTGCCAACTACATGATAGTCATTGAAGACGCACGCATGAAAATAATTTACCAACCTTTTAGGCCGAATGCACTACCGTCTGCGTTCCGGCATCCCGGCTCGTTGAAGACAACGCCTTCAAACTAGAGCCCGTAATCGAATGAACGAGGACGGTAGGAGTATCTACCGAAGAGTTATCACGGGGCGAAAATTAGTCGAGATCGACCTTTGCATGGCTTGCATCGGAGACGTCGGGGCGTCGACCACTCCAATAAGCTTTCCCGAATTCAATCATCATCCCCAACCCCTTTGTGCCGCTGTTATCCCAAAACTCGCCTTCGGCACTTTCAAAACGCAGCAGTACGATGTCCGGATCGTCTTTGCCTTTCGGAAACCAGACTTTCCAGTTCTCCTGCCACAGTTCGTCGATTAATTTCCGATCTTCGCTTACTCCCATTCGTCCGGTCAGCGAGGCATACTTCGACTTGCTTTGCATAGTCACACAGACCGATGGATGCTCGACCAGTTCATCAATCTTTCCAGACGTCCGGCCTGTGACAAACCACAAATCCGTACCTTCGTTTGAGGCAATCTGCATTGGTCGAGCCCGCAATTGGTCGTCTGGTGTTTGAGTGACCAGCATGGCGGTCGAGAAATCGTCAATAATATCGTTCAGCGTGATCGCGTTCTCACGCTCTTCAGTTTTTGCGTTGTGACTCATATTTCGTACATTCCTAAGTGGTTGTCCGGTTGGGAAACGCCCGCGTAATTCGATCGTTTTGCAATTCAGTGCTACCGTTTGGGCGAGTTTGGCAGTCAGCTTGTGCGGAGCAGGCCAAGCACAAGCATCGCTTTCGGGAGTTATTGAGCAATCAAAGTGCCAAGTTGGACTTATTGCTGACGTTCGATACTTAACAAGTCGAGCAAATGCGTGATCACATAGAAAAGCTGTTATTTGGACCTAGTCTCGTTCAACCGCACTCAATCCACTAACATGGCAATTAAGTTTGCTCGCGCTAGAATCACCTTTTTCTTGGCTTCGTTGAATACGCTCCCATGCAAATTGCGTTTGAAATCCTTTTAGGCCTATTTTTACTGATTTTGGGAGCCGAGTGGTTAGTTCGCGGTTCATCCCAACTAGCGTTTGCACTCGGAGTACCTGCATTAATTGTGGGGCTGACCGTTGTTGCCTTTGGAACAAGCGCACCAGAATTAGCAGTCAGCATAAAAGCGGCATATGCCGGCGAGGCCAGCGTTGGGCTTGGTAACGTATTCGGCAGCAATATTGCCAACTTCCTGCTGGTCCTTGGCTTGTCAGCCACTGTCGCTCCGCTAGCGGTCTCACCTCAATTGTTAAGAATCGATATGCCGATTCTGATCGCTGTCTCAGGACTGTCGTGGTTGCTGGCGTTTGATCGCGCGTACCAACGATATGATGGAATCGTTTTAGTACTGCTATTGGCCGGTTACATCTGCCTTCAATTGTATATCGCTCGCAAGCAAATTCGAAACGGTGAACCCGACACGACGAATCTGTCTGGCGACAACGAACTTCCGACGCTGCAGATCGCTGTTGATGAGCCTCAAAAATCGAACATTCCGTTAGCGATCGTCGGCTGTATCGCTGGTCTAGCGATGCTGGTGTTCGGCTCCGATTGGCTCGTCAGCGGTGCAGTCTCTCTCGCTACGAACCTAGGCGTGTCGCCAGCGATCATCGGACTGACGGTCGTCGCCGTTGGAACTTCCATGCCCGAGATTGTGACGAGCTGTGTAGCGGCATATCGAGGCGAAAGGGAGTTAGCAATCGGTAACGTCGTCGGTAGCAATCTGTTCAATCTGCTAGCCGTACTTGGCATTTCATGTACCGTTGCACCGCAAGTCATCCCTGTCGCCGACCAATTCTTGAAGCTAGATATCCCTTTGATGTTAGTCGTGACAGCCGTTTGCTACCCGATCTTTCTGACGGGCAGACTGGTATCACGTCTCGAGGGCATCGTGATGTTAATCGTCTACGCAATTTACGTCACCTACGGAATTGTCACCAGCAACGTCAACTGACCGCGCTAGTTATCAGTGACATACTCGTTCGTAGTACCGCCTTCAGGCGGACTCAAGCGCAACAACGAACGGTTGATGCCGCCACTACCAGCACTGTTGTGGCACAACTGCGTCTATCTGTGATACGGAGCATGAGCTCAGCGGCTGCCTCAATGAGAAAGTCACTCACTCGGCTTCAACGCTCACGTGTTCTTCCAGCCCATCACTTTGTTCAAGAAGCGGGAGGGGAAACTCCCATTCAACGGCTCGGACTTCCTCTTTACTGAAACGCGGCAACTTCGTTTGCTCTGAGTTATTACACCACGCTTGGCCAGTGTTTATGTTCAGCATGTAATACAACTGCTCACCGTTGAAATATCTGTAGCTTTACATGGACTGCTTTTGACTTCGACTGACTCTCGCGTATTTCTTCGCCTTAATCGCGTTGCATTAGAACAACTGGTCGTCGAATTGCGCGACCAAGTTTTTGTTCGAGTATCTGTAGAGATAGCACTGCAGCAACACTCTCGCAAACTTAAAGACTAATGATGCGAGTGCGGCTCTTTCTGGCCAAGAGAAATATCGTCCCCTTATGCAAGAACTTCGCGGAACTTCTTGAGGTCTTTGTCTTTTCCAACGACCAGCAGCATTTGATCTTCAGCAAAGCGAAATTCACCGTCGGGAAACATGACCAGCTTGCCAGTCATGATGTCCTTCACACCGACGACCCACAAGCCGAATCGGCGGCGGAGATCAGACTCCATCAGCAATTTGCCCATCAAACTCTCGGGCATTGCTATTTCAACGAAGCTGTAGTCAGAATCGATCGGTAAGAAATCGATGATACTCGGCCACGTCAATCTATCCGCAAGCTGTTGAGCGATTTCGATTTCCGGAAAGACCACGCGTTCGACGCCGAGGCTCTTGAGCAACTTACCATGCTCGCGCGACACACCTTTCACGATAATTCGTTTCGCCCCTAGCTCTTTTGCGTGTAAGGTTGCCAGCAGCGAGCGAGTGATGTCTTCGCCCATCGAAATCAGCACCGATTCCGCCCGATCTAGAAACAAGGAAGCCAGCGTGTCGCGATCAGTAGCGTCGCCAATGACCGCTTCAAAAAGAAACTCTTGGCACGCTTCAACCTTAGCCGTTTCAAAATCGATGCCCGTGACGCGCAGACCGTTTTCCTTCAATTTTTTGGCAAGCGCTGCTCCGAAGGTTCCCAATCCGATCACAACAAAACGTCTATTTTCAGCCATAATCTTTAACCTGTAATGGGTTCCTCGGCGGCATACTGAATGCCCGGTTTCGTATTTGAACGGGCTAATGCCGAAAAGAACGAGATAGGTCCTAGCCTACCGACGAACATTAAAATAACGATCACAAACTTACTTGCGCCAGAGAGTTCACTTGTTTGATTGATGCTCAGGCCTACCGTGCACAGCGACGATGCAACCTCGAAAACAATTTGCAAAAACTGAAACCGCTGCGTCTCTTTGGTATGTCCAATTTGCTCCAAAGATAAAAGCGTAACGCTTGCAATCACTCCCAAGCTGATGAAGATCATCGTCGTCGCGGTAGCTCGATCAATGGCCAACTGAGGAATTGTACGCCGAAAGATAGTTACATTCGCGCGGCCACGGAAGCGGCTGTAAGCGTGGATCAGCAACATCATAAACGTTGTCACCTTCATACCGCCGGCCGTAGAACATGGCGCGCCGCCTATCAACATGAGGATCATCATAACAATCAACGTTGCGTTTCCAAGCAACGTTAAATCGACTGAATTAAAACCGGCTGTACGACAAGTAATACTCTGGAAGCCTGCCATCATGAAACGGCTAAACATCGAGTGTTGCTGGAAGGACGGGTTGCCAAGCTCGAGCAAGAATATGGCCGCGGCCCCAAACACGAGCAGTCCAGCGGTCGTGAGCAATACCATTTTCGAATGTAAGTGCAGGTCATCCCATGTGATACGCCCTGAACGACGAAAGCTCGCTCCGACATCAAACAGGACCGGATAACCAATACCACCGATGATGATCAAACAACTTATGGGTACCATAACAAATGGATCGTCGCGAAATGGAATTAGCGATTCATCCTGAAGCGCAAAACCGGCGTTGCAGAAGGACGAGACCGAAAGGAACATCGCGTTCCACAGAGCTTTGCCTATCGGAAATTCGAAAAGAAAACGTATCGCCAGAATCACAAATCCCGTCGCTTCCGAAATGGCGGTTAAGTAAAGGACTCGCTTCAGAACGATCTTCAGATCCGTTTTCGAATTTCCCGCAATGGTCGAAGTAATAACCAAATGATGCCGCAAGCCGCCTCGATTACCACTGGCTAACAGCACGAATGTTGTCAGCGTCATGATGCCCAAGCCGCCGATCTGAATCAGCATGAGCATGATGAGCTGCCCGAGAAAACTGAAGTCATGCGCCAGCGAACGCACCGACAAACCAGTAACACACACGGCACTGGTCGACATAAAGATCGAATCGAGAAGAGTTAGCCGAGCATCTGGCTTGGAGCTCGCCATGGGCGTGCACAGCAATGCCGCGCCGATCACGATCATGAGTGCGAACCCGATGCTCGTTACGCGAGCAGGATATCGATTGAGTGAACCTGCGAGCTTTAACATGGCTACGGCGTTCGCCGTTCCGCAAGATTAAGGACTAGTGCACCGTTCTGGAAGTTCCGAACGTTGACCAAATGGCGATACGTTATAATCTGACGACGCGAACTTAGAAAGCATACCCTCAACGCCAATAGCTCCCCACGCCAACGTAATTTGACTTTGATTTGCGGCAATCATGCCTCACAGAACGACTAACTGCCACATTAGCGCGACAGGATTGGTGTGAGTTTTCTAAAAAAACGGAGTTCGAACCAACTCTCGCTAAAATTAATGAGGGTAACTTTTCCTCTTGCGGATCCTTAGCTCGAAATATCTTCCGAGGCGTGGCTTTTGAGGTCGTCAAGTTCGACAAATTCAAGGGCGGATATATGAGTTGCCCGAAGTTTCACTTTCGGTGCACAGCCCGCCTCAAACGCTTCCTTCCAGCGTAACACACAGAGGCACCAACAATCGCCGTCGTTCAACCCGGGAAACATATACGCCGGTGCTGGAGTGCTAAGGTCGTTTCCGCGAGCCTTCGAGAACTTCAAAAATTCATCGGTCATCACGGCGCAAACCAGATGCATCCCGATATCTTCCGCTCCCGTATTGCAGTAACCGTCACGGTAAAAACCAGTTATGGGGTCGGTGCAGCACGATTCAAGAGGGGTGCCCAGAACGTTACTCGCGCGTCGTGTCATAGTTAACTTGCCTTGGGAAAACTAAAAGAATAAGGAAGGCCGAAAAAGCCTTGCTGCACCGCAATCGAACATATTCCAGTGCATCGCTTGTAACACAGCAGCAGATTTCAAACCGCTCAATCAGCCAAACGTAAGTGACGCAATCGTTTTTCGAGGAGGTTGAGACAAGACCAAAGACTACTTGGAACAGATAAACTGTCTGCTTACGCACATTGAGGTAATTCTCGGTATAACATATACCTACGGACTTTGAAAGTGTTTCGAGCATCGGCAATTAAGGAAGTATGAGCAAGCTATTGGAACGCGCGGACGTTAATCCGCAAGACACTTGGGATTTGGCAAGTCTCTACTCGAGCGATCAGGCTTGGGAGGATGACCTGAATATCTACGCTGGCAAAATTGCTGGATACGAGAATTTCAAATCGACGATCGGCTCGTCAGCTCAATCGATTTTGGACTGCTTCGTATTCGATACCGAAATGGATCGATTAGCGGAAAAGCTTGGCATTTACGCCTTTCTGAAAACGACGGAAGACCAAAGCAACAGTCATTACCAAGGGTTCCAGGCTCGTTTTCAATCTTTGGCAAGCAAATGCTCGCAGGCAGCCAGCTACATTCGCCCCGCACTGTTGGCCATTGACGAAGAGAAAATGCAAGCGTTCGTTCAAGATCCAATTCTTGCGGACTACCGCTTGATTTTGGAACGGATTGCTCGCTACCGAAAGCATACGCTGTCTTCGCGCGAAGAGCAGTTGCTGGCAATGCAAAGCGAGATGGCTCACACGGCGAGCCAGACATTCCGACAACTGAACGACGCAGACCTAAAGTTTGGCAGTGTCAAAAATGAAAAGGGCGAAGAGGTTGAACTGACCAATGCAAGCTTCACTTCGTTCTTGCTCTCGCCATCGCGCGAAGTGCGCCAGAGTGCATTCGTGCAGTACTATCGCGAGTTTGCAGATCACGAAAATACGTTAGCGGCAACTCTTGCCGGTAGCGTGCATACGGACGTTTACTACGCCAAAGCACGCAACTATAACTCGGCTCTCGAAAGCGCACTTTTTCCCGACAACGTACCGACCAGCGTATACGACAATTTGATTGCCGCTGTTCGAAAGCATCTGCCGGCCGTTCACCGGTATTTTGACCTTCGACGTCGCAAGATGAAACTGGATGACATTCATCATTACGACACATACGTTCCAATTCTATCGAATCATCAAGCAACGCACACTTGGGATGAAGCGGTCAGCGTGGTGATTGATTCCTTGCAACCGCTAGGAAGTGAGTATACAAACACCTTGAAATCGGGTTTAAACGGTCGCTGGTGTGATCGCTATCCCAACAAAGGTAAACAAAGCGGCGCTTTCAGTTGCGGTAGCTTTGAAGGCGATCCCTACATTTTGATGAACTACAAACCGACTGTCTTGAACGACGTATTTACGTTGACTCATGAAGCGGGACATTCAATGCACAGTCACTATTCGGCAGCAAACCAGCCGTACCAGTACTATAACTACACGATCTTCGTCGCTGAAGTTGCAAGTACTTTCAACGAGCAACTGCTTGCCGTCGAATTGATGAAGCGAGCCAAGAGCGACGAAGAACTTGCGTCGCTGATCAATCACGAAGTCGACAGCATTCGGGCGACGATCATTCGCCAGACGATGTTTGCAGAATTCGAGAAGAAGATTCACGCGATGGCCGAAGCTGGCGAACCACTTACGGTCGCGACTTTCAAAGCAACTTACCGTGAATTGCTCGACGCCTATTTTGGCCCCGATTTCGTGGTCGATTCCCAGTTGGAGTTAGAGTGTTTCCGCATTCCGCATTTCTATAGGGCGTTTTATGTCTATAAATATGCGACGGGATTATCAGCTGCCATCGCGTTATCGCGGCGCGTGCTTGAAGGTGGCAAATCAGAACTGGACGAATATCTTCGCTTCCTCAAATCGGGTTGCTCCAAAGATCCGCTCGACTTGCTGCGAGCTGCTGGCGTCGACATGACGACTCCTGAGCCAGTCGATGTTGCGCTAAAACACTTCGATTCGTTAGTCCAAAAGCTTGATGAACTGATAGCATAAGCTCTTTTTCGTACTATGGCTCAGAATCGCAAAGCGAACGAACTCGATTTAACGACGACGGTTACGACGCCCGAACATGTACAATTTGAGTACAAGCTGGCTGGTTTCACTCGTCGTTTTCCGGCGTTTCTGATTGACGTAGTTCTGCGAGTTGTGTTCTTTGTGGCGATGATTGTCGCGTTTGCCTGTTCGGGCATCAGCGCGTATCTGCCGTTCAGCGAGGTGATGTTCACCGTGCTGGCGATACTGAGCATGTTTGCGCTCTCATGGTTGTACGGTATTTTCTTTGAAATTATGTGGAACGGCCGTACTCCAGGTAAGCGGCTGGTTGGCATCCGCGCTGTGATGGCTGATGGACGACCTCTGACAACTGTCGCGGTGATTGTTCGCAACTTCCTCAGGATAGCGGATGTGTTACCAATTATGATGTTGCCCGTCAGCGACAGTGATATTGAAGCGATTCCCATCCCGTTGTTTCTTTTCTCTGCGATATGCATGACTCTAAACTCTCGCTTCCAACGTCTGGGCGACATAGCAGCCAACACGATCGTCATCGTCGAAGAACCCGAGTATGCTCATCGCCATCAAGAGATACGCGATCAACGCATTGAGTCGATTGCGTTGCAACTTCCACCAGATTTTGTACTCAAAGCGTCCTTGGTACAGTCGATCTCATTGTATATTGAACGCCGCGGTTTCTTGACTCCCAGCCATCGTGAAGAATTATGCTCGATCATTACTTCCCCGTTGCGTGAACGATACGAACTTCCGAAAGATGTTAACAACGATTCGATAGTTTGTGCATTGCATTACCGAGAGTTCTACTTGAGAGACGACCAGCATTTCGACTTGGAAACCGTCGCATAACTTGAGCAACTCTGACTATCAAGAATTTAGCAAAGCGAAAAAGAACTAATGAGAATCGGCGATTACCTCAAGAAGCGACGTGAGAATTGGCTTCGCCTGGAAACTCTTCTTGAAAAATCCAAGTCCAAGTCCAGCAACAATCGGCTTACGGCGCCCGAAGCGGCTCAGTTTTCGCAAGATTATCGCAGTGCCTGCAGTGACCTGGCGATGGTAGACGAACACAGGCTTCCTTCGACCACGGCCCGCTATCTGCACAATCTGGTGGGCCGATGTCACAACCAGTTCTATGGTACGGGTAAATTCACAACCAATCGCTTTTTCCACAACATCTTCACCTATGCGCCGCAGCGAATTTTGAATGACGTCTGCGTACAAATTTCAAGCTTCCTGTTTTTCGGCCTGTTCATCATTTCGGCATTAGCGGCATCCTCGGAAGAGATGTTCCCAAAATTTGCAAACTCCGTCTTGGGTGAAGATCAAATTCAACAGCTCGAAATAAGCTTCAGCGATGAACTCAAGGGCAATCAAGGAACTTACTTGATGATGTCGGCGTTCTACATACAACACAACACGTCGATTGGCCTGCGCTGCTTTGGTGAAGGGATCCTGATCCTACCGTGCTTGGTCGACTTGGTTTACAATGCGGTCGTACTTGGAGCATCCTTTGGTTACATGGCCCGCGAAGATTCTCTGGGAGGTGAAAACTTTTTTGAATTCACGTTGGCCCACGGTCCTTTTGAATTGACCGCCATCGTTCTGTCGGCCGCAGCGGGACTTCGGATCGGCGTAGGATTTTTCGTAACAAACGGCTTAAAACGTTTCCATTCGATCCAGAAAGCGGCCCACATGGCGGTCCCAATCATCTTGTCGGCTGTCGTGCTGTTCATGCTCGCCGCGTTCACCGAGGGCTGCATCTCTCCCACGTCGCTGCCGTACACCTTCAAAGCATTCTGGGCCGTAATGAGTTCTACGTTGATGATGGTCTATTTTGTTGTACTAGGAACTCTCAATCCGTTGATGGAAGAGGTTCCCGATGCAGCTTGATAATACGCTGGTAGTAGTACGCTCGCGTGGCCTGTTGGAACTTGTCGATCTGGCAATCGTGGTCCTGCGGAATGATTTTATACGGCTGATTTATTGGTCGTTGATCGGTTGGTTGCCGTGGATCGTCCTCGACCTGGCGGTGCTATTTCCGATGGCCTCCATGACGGTGGCCGACAGCAATTCATTTTTCCTCGCTGATGAATCAAGCCTACACACTCGTTTTATCTTCCATCTGTCGGCGCTTGTGGTGTTACAGGCTCCCGCAGCCTCAATGCCGCTTTGCTACTACATTGGGCAACGAATGTTTCGGACCGAACCGTCCGTTCGGGAAGTGCTGCAGAGCTGCCTGCGAGGCCTACCCACGAAGATTTGGGTATTAGGTTTTACAAGAATGGCTTTGGTAGCTCCTGTCATTACATTTCTAGTCGGCATCCAGTACGACTATTATCCATTTTGGGAAGTATTCGTTTTGGGCTTTTCTGTGTTAGGTTTCGCTTTGTTCCTCCGAGCGATTCGACCGTTCGCCACCGAGGTGCTCGCGCTGGAACGTTCTGCACTCCAAGGTTCCGGCGCAGAGAAAACGCTGGGGAATCTACTAAAACATCGAATGCGGGTTCTGCATCGTCCGCTGACAGCCGAAAATATTGGGCGTTTCTGCGCAATCGCAATTATTGCCTTTCTCGGTTTCGCCGTTCTCACGTTGTCGGAAATCTGGGTTTTTCAGCTAGTGATGCTCGGAAGGGCTTGGAACTGGTATTTTAGCTTTATTGCGGTCCCGTTCAATTTGTTTATCGTCAGCACCTATGTGGCTGTATTTCGCTTTCTCAGCTACATCGATTCGCGCATCCTGCTCGAAGGCTGGGAAGTTCGATTGCGTTTTATGAGCGAAGCGGTACGACTTCACGACACTTGATCAACGATACAATAAACCATAAGAGTTCCGCTCTCTGACTGCTCGTGCGCATGGCCCGTAGCACTGTGAGCGGGAGGCGTGTCGCTGGACACTAACTGCAAAGAATATTCAACCTGGCTTCTTATTATTAGACCTAGCAAAAGTTTCACGTAGCTTGTTTCAACCAATTGCTTACCTTCGAAAACTCAAGAGTACCGCATATAGTGTGGCCGGTAAGGGCGAAGCTATTAAGCTGGCGAAGCAATCTTGCTATCTGGCAATGTGCATTTTCTTGATGCTGACATTTTGTATAAGTGCATCCGCGGCTGACGCACCGACATTGTCAGGCGGTACTTCGTCGGAATGGTGGGATGCGAACGCGCAAGAACTGAATTTTCCGCCGGCAAATCGACTGCCAAACAACGAGCAGTTTCTAGATGATCGTCATCGACTCCCCAACGATCCACCACCCCCGCCGGTGCCTAGCAACTGGAGTTTCTGGGATCAGGTTGGTCGTTTTCTTTTCAGCGCACAATTTTGGATTTCAATGCTATTCATCGGAATGATCATTGCGATCCTCGCCATCGTGATCTACCAAGCAAAGAAAGTTTATCGCGTCCGCTCTCATCAATCAGACGACCAAACCCACCGTTTGAAAATCGAATCAGCAAAGATCTTAGACTTACCGTTCGAGGTCGAATCGACAAAAACCGGATTGCTGGAGACAGCAAAGCAGTTGGCTGCCAAGGGTGACTTCCGTGCTGCAATTATCTATCTTTTCAGCCACACGTTAGTCGAGTTGGATCAAAGAAAACTATTGTTGATTCGACGTGGCAAAACGAATCGCATGTACTTGCGAGAATTACGTAAGCACACGCAAATCGCTTCAAGGTATAGTCGTGTAATGGAAGCGTTTGAGCGTGCTTTCTTCGGTAAACACCAGGTTACCCGCGAGGAGTTTGCAGACGCGCTGCAGGCCAGTGACGAAGCGACTCAGCTCGCTTCCCAAGTTCAAATATCGAACTTGCCAGCTGGCGATGATCAACCGGGAACTAGTACGCCTGCGATTCGTGCCACTTTAAGCGTGCTGATCGTTTGTGTGCTGCAGTGCTTTAGCGGTTGCGGATCCAATCTTCCGAAGGAAATTTATGGCCCCAGCAACCGGTCGTCCGCTGACAGCATTGCGTCATTTTCCGCCTTCCGATCAATGATTAACAGTTCCGATCGACGAACGACAGAAACTCGCGTCCTTTCGCAACGTTTAGATAAAGTAGAAGGGATCGTCTGGACGCCAACGGATATGGTAGTTCCTAACGCAGAGTCGTGCTCGTGGATACAAAACTGGCTTGAACAGGGCTCCGACCGCGTATTTGTTTTCGTCGGTCGTGATTATTCGCCCAGCCCCGAGTACTGGCAAGACGCCGCTGACGCAGCCGATGACATCGATCGGCTAGCTTTCAAAAACATGGCCGCCGTCAAACAAGTTGATCACGACCAGCTATTTATGACTTCGTCATCGTTGGACGACCGGTTTGCAAGATGGTTTGTCGAACGGGCAAGAATTGCTCCTTTCGAATCGGTCTTGCTGAAAAGTGGCAGCGAGAGCTTTCCCATTCCAGCCGCTCCGCTTCGCATGTCGGTACGCACGGAATTGGTTCCAATCACGGACTTCTCACATCCTGAGCTGCGAGCAAAGTTTGATGCCGAAATACAAGAACATATTGATGCAGATGTCAACCTGATCGTCGATGTAGAAGGGCCGGAAGAGGAATACTACTATGACTACGATGAAGATTACTATGATGATCCCGCTATCGAATATGAGTCAACTTATATCGAGGAGATGGATGCCGCGGAAGTCGATGAAGATTCGTTTCATTCTTTAGATGATTTGGTCGAAGCCGAGCGAGACCGACGCGAATACGAGGACGATTCTTTCTCCTCCGCGAAGGACTCATCAACGCAGAAAGCTTCGGAGGCGGCGGCAGAGGATAAATCAGTTATTGATTCAAAAGTGCAGCTGGGTATTGACGCTATCGCACAACTGAAGACGACGCCGCTGTTGGTAGATGATCGTGGGCGCGCGATTGTATTTGAAGTCACCAATCCTGATGCGTGGACGAATGGTCGGGTGGTTGTTGTCACAAATGCATCTTTGTTTTGTAACTATGCATTGGCTGATCCCGCCCGGCGCGCAGCGACGCAGGCCATAATCGAAAAGTTTCCACCTAAAGCGCGCGTTGCTTTTATGCTCACTCCGATTCCTCTCGTGCGTAACACACCGGCTCCCTCAGACTTGCCTTTCGGTCTGAAACTCTTTGTAACCTACCCGCTTAATCTTATTCTGATGCATCTGATTTTTGCTGGTCTAGTCACACTGATTGCGATGTGGCCGATCTTTGGGCGAGTCCAGTCGTTGCAGAAAGCAAATGATCGCGATTTCGGAAAACATGTCGAAGCACTCGGGTTTCTGCTACGGCAAACGCGCGACTTTGGCTACGCTCGACATCTGATTCGTCGATACTTTGTTGAACAGCGAAAAGAGCTACAATCGGAATGGGCAAAAGCCGCCGAAGTTCGCCCCCCTGCGCCCCCATCTCCGCAACCAAATCGTGACACGCCGACTGTGATTGCGGAAACGGGACAACGACAACCAA
Organism: Njordella aestuarii; assembly: GCF_056494165.1. Lineage (NCBI taxonomy): Bacteria > Pseudomonadati > Planctomycetota > Planctomycetia > Pirellulales > Pirellulaceae > Njordella > Njordella aestuarii. The sequence goes on along the minus strand of NZ_CM151397.1, from coordinate 1,428,927 downwards.
ATAATACGAATAATCCTCCTGAAAATAAGTAGAACCGCATGGATCAAGACGACCTCGAAAACACAGTCGACAAAGCGAACCAACCTACTCCCACTCAACCTGTGTCTGGAGGAATCCCACCGACGGTTTCGGCGATTCCGCCGGCAATGGGAATCTCTGCTGGAGAATCTTTGTCGCAATCTGTGGATACGGCAACAACGAACGAACCCAATATCGCTTGCCGCAATTTGTTTGATACGATCAAGAAAGAGCTGCATCGGTTGTACGTCGGACAAGACGAACTTATTTTGACGACGCTAGTGGCATTGTTTTCTGGCGGACACGTGCTGCTTGAGAGCGTCCCTGGGTTAGGCAAAACGTTGTTCGTCCGAACGTTGGGCAAGATACTCGGTTGCCAATTCGGCCGCATTCAGTTTACAGCTGACTTGATGCCCTCCGATATCACTGGCGCGCCGATTCTGGATATGAAGACCCAAGAGTTTCGCTTCCGACCTGGCCCGGTCTTCACACAGTTCTTGCTGGCCGATGAAATCAACCGATCGCCGGCCAAAACGCATGCGGCATTACTTGAGATTATGCAGGAGTTCCGCGTTACGATTGACGGCACGAGCCACAAAGTTCCGCGACCATTCCTAGTTATGGCCACGCAAAACCCTATTGAGAGTGACGGTACCTACAATCTTCCGGAAGCGCAACTGGATCGCTTCATGTTCAAAACGATTGTCGACTACCCGACTGAAGAGGAAGAAGCGAAAATCCTAGACCTCCACAGTCGGCAAATTGATATTACGCGTGTATTGAACGAAGCGATCAAGCAAGTCACCAATCCCGAGCAGATATTGCAGGTGATGAAGCAGAACTCGAAAGTCCGAATTGAACCGTCGCTTCTGAAGTATATCAACGAGATCGTCCGCTTGACGCGCACTTGGCCCACGTTCCACATCGGTGCGTCTCCTCGAGCAGGTATCGCGTTGATGCAAGGAGCCAGAACTTTGGCTGCATTTCACGGTCGCGACTACGCAGTACCGGATGACGTCATTGAGATTGCACTGCCAGCTCTGCGTCATCGTGTTGTACTGACGGCAGAAGCCGAAGTTGAAGGGCAACGTGTTGACGCTGAACTTCAGAAGCTTGTTCGTTCTGTTGTGGTGCCGCGTCTATAAAAGGATCGTGCAAGCGCGCAGTCGCTTGCGAATGTTATGAACAACTCGATCCTCTGGAACTGGCTCCCTTGGCTACTAATGCTTGGGGTCGTCGCTTACCTCCTGACGATGGCAGCGATGCGCAAGGTCTATCCCAGCTATCAGGTACTGTGGCTGGTCGGCATCTCCGTTGCGGCGTCTTGCTTTGGAGCGTTTTCCCGAACGCTGTTGCCGTTCATGATTGCGATCGATGTCTGTCTTTTGCTCATCTTACTCGTCGATCAACTTTCGCTTCTTCGGCGTGTCACGTTGAAAGCGCATCGCACCATGCAACAGACGGCGTCGCTGGGCAAACCTCACTCGCTGAAATTGACAATCGACAATTTTTCAAACCATGCTTGGTTCGTCGATATCCGCGATGACGTCGTCAATGAACTGAGAGCAGTTCCGGATCTTCACAAGATGGTTTTGCCGGCCGGTCGCGCCGTGGAGGTCGAATTTCTGCTGCGTCCACTTCGCAGGGGAGTCTATCTTTTTTCGTCCATCTATGTACGACGTTACTCTTTTGCACGTTTTTGGACTGTCTACCATACCATCGCTGCTCCAGGGCAGTTAAATGTTTACCCAGACATGCAGCAGCTTGCTGAGTACGCCATATTGGCTAGAACGAATCGCTTGAGTTTAATCGGCGTTCGACGAACACGACGGGTCGGACAAGATAATAACTTCGAACGACTAAGGGACTACAACGAAGACGACAATTACAAGCATATTGACTGGAGAAGCACGGCTCGGCGAAACAAGCTGACAGTCAAACAGTTTCAATCGGATCAGAGCCAGCGAGTCATGTTTTTGCTCGACTGCGGCCGCATGATGACCAATGAACATGGTCAACTCAGTTTCGTCGACCACGCTCTCAACGCTATTCTTATGTTAAGCTACGTGGCATTGATGCAAGGCGACAGCGTTGGCATGATGGCATTTTCAGACCGCGTGCACAGTTTTGTGCCTCTGCGCGGGGGCAAGTCCCAGATGAACCGCATGTTACACGCCGGCTTCGATCGCTTTGCCGAGATCGTGCCGAGCCGTTTCGACCAAGCGTTTTTGCACTTTAATGCTAATTGTCGTCGTCGTTCGATGGTTTTTCTGATTACCAATGTCATCGACGACGTTTCGGCAAGCGAAGTTACAAATTACCTATCGAGTCTGGCTCATCGACATTTGCCCGTACTAGCTTTGCTGCGGGATAACCGAATATTTGATGCAGCTGACAACCCAGCCGAAGACGAAAACGTGTTGTTCCGAAGTGCTGCCGCCTCCCAGATCGTACTTTGGCGAGCTGACTTGATTCGGCGAATGCAGCACAAAGGCGTATTGGCGATTGATGCGTTCCCTTCCGACTTGACCAGTCCTATGGTTAATCAGTATTTGGAAGCCAAGGCGAAACATCTACTCTAGGAAAAACGACGGATCATTCTTGTTCGCGGCGAAAAATTCTTTGACCGCTTTGTCGCAACTTTTTGTACTTCGGTTTATATCGCGCGCGGCTTTGATCATGGCGTTTGCATTGATCGAAGCCTTGACTGTCCCTTGGTATCAAAATTTTTAATAGTGCGAAAGGTCGGGGACAATCGCTTAGTGGCGTATCTTGCGCCCACAAGTATCGTCTTAAGAACTTTCGTCAAACCGTCGGCGAGGCTCGTAGTTTGCCGTCTCAAGCGGACCGTGACGCGACTGTGAGTTTGGTAGGATAAAGGGATTGGCGAAGATCTGTGGAGCTTAACCAATAACAGGGAAAACAATGGTTTGTGCGTTACAGAAAAGTCGGCTGACCGCTTGTATTAAAGAGGGGGCGTAGCTATTTTAGCACCAGCAAGCTAGCTTTCTGGGCGCGGGAGTTGGGTAGGCTGTCGACGACCAGAGTTTGTGGTGAAAGGTGTTCTCTTATCACAGGTCAATTGCGAGTCTTGCATTATTAGCTGTGCTGATACTGTATTCACAGTGTCTCATCTTCGTTTCCAGTTTTATAGTCGAGATTACTGCATGTCCTCTGACAAGAAATACAAGCTTGAGTACATCTGGTTGGATGGTTATCTACCCGTTCCAAACCTTCGTGGGAAGACGAAAATCGTCGATAAGGCACCAAAGTCTGTCGAGGATTGCGACCTTTGGGGTTTCGACGGTTCTTCTACACAACAAGCGGAAGGCCACAGTTCCGACTGTGTGTTAAAGCCAGTTGGGCTTTATCCTGATTCAGGTCGCAAAAACGCCTTCATCGTGATGTGTGAAGTCATGTTGCCTGATGGAACGCCGCATCCAAGCAATCATCGTGCAAGCTTTGAAGACATGGACGACATGTGGGTTGGGCTTGAACAAGAGTACTTCTTCTACGAAGACGGACGACCTTTGGGCTTCCCCGAGAATGGCTATCCAGCGCCACAAGGTCCATACTACTGCTCCGTTGGTTACAAGACGAATGGTGAGATCGCTCGTCAAATTACCGAAGAGCACCTTGAACTGTGCTTGGACGCCGGAATTAACCACGAAGGAATCAACGGCGAAGTTGCCAAAGGCCAATGGGAATTCCAAGTTTTCGCTAAAGGTGCCAAGAAGGTCTGCGACGACATGTGGGTCGCACGTTACCTATTGTTGCGTTTGACAGAAAAGTATGGCATCGATGTCGAATTCCATTGCAAGCCCATTCGCGGTGACTGGAATGGTTCCGGAATGCATTGTAATTTCTCCTACGCCAAGCTTCGTGACGAAGGCGGCAAGGAGTACTTCGAGAAGCTCATGGCTGCATTCGACAAGTACAAGGACGAGCACATTGCCGTATACGGACCAGACAACCACTTGCGTCTGACCGGTCTGCACGAGACCCAATCGATCGACAAGTTCAACTATGGCGTTGCCAACCGCGGTGCGTCGATCCGTGTGCCTCACGCGTTCGTTAATAACGGTTATAAGGGTTACTTGGAAGATCGCCGTCCGAACTCCCAAGGTAATCCGTACCAAATCGTTGGTCGAGTTGTACAAACCGTCAAGACCGTCGGCTAAACTGGCTATGGCCATTGAACGGTAATATTGCGAAACGCTTTGGCTGTAACGGTCAAGGCGTTTTTCGTTTACCCCCAGGAACACGGATCCGGAATCGAAAGGACATGGAGTGATTAAGCGCGAGGCTCTCGGCGAAGACGAAAAACATCGTCCCCAACCCATTTTCGAACAATCCAGCACGTTGGATGCCGACTATTGGCTTAACTCCATGCGACGTACAGTCGACCGCCTGGAAGCCGATAAGGCAAGTCGCGGCGACCTCAAACTTTTGTCGCGCACATTGCGTGAGCTTCGTTATGCGCTGAAGGTTTTTCAACCATACCGACGTCGCCGTAAGCTGACAATTTTCGGCTCAGCTCGCACCAAGCCAGATCATCCGACTTATAAGATGGCCGAGCATCTTGGTGCCGCCATCGCCAAACACGATTGGATGGTGATTACCGGAGCTGGCCCAGGCATCATGGCCGCGGGAGTCAAAGGTGCCGGAAGAGAAGCGTCGATGGGGCTTAACATTATGTTGCCCTTTGAGCAGTCGGCGAACGAATTCATCGATGGCGACCCCAAGCTGGTCACGATGAAATACTTCTTCACTCGCAAGCTGATGTTTGTTAAAGAGTGCGCCGCAGTCGTCTGCCTGCCGGGTGGCTTTGGAACGCTGGACGAAGCGCTCGAAACTCTCACCCTGATCCAAACGGGCAAGCAAGCCATTTTGCCCGTGATCTTCCTTGACGAACCTGGTGGAACATACTGGAGCAGCTTACATGCGTTTATCGAAAACGGGCTGTTAAACGCGGGGCTGATCAGTCCCGACGATCTCCATCTGTACACCATTCATACCGAGGTGGACACCGTCGTCGACGAACTCCTGCAGTTCTACAAGAACTATCACAGCATGCGATACGTCAATGACCAACTGGTGATTCGACTGCATCGTCCGCTTTCGGCAGAGGCTGTGGAATCGATCCGCGATGAATTTTCGAATATCCTGGTCAAGGGCGACATTTGCCAGTGCGGCGCGTTAGAGCAAGAGTCCAATGAACCAGAAATTATGGAACTCCCGCGAATATGCTTGCACTTTAATCGCCGTAACTTCGGACGACTTCGCCAGCTGATCGACTGCATCAATTCTTTCGATACCAGCACAACATAGCTAGCAATCCTCATTGCTTCTCTCCATCATAATAGTTTGCGGGTCAAGTCGTCTTGTCCTGCCGCTGGAATGACGTTGACTCAAACGTCCTCTCTTTGCTAATCACGCCGAATGACTCCGTTCGGACCAGCTCTGCTCAATTCCCCAAACTGTTTGGTGATTCGCGTGATTAGCTTAACGTCGCACTCAATTTTCGATCGTTGCTACTGCCGTGCATCGACACGTGTGTTGTCGATTTCAACAGCGATATTGTTGATTTTCAGTAGTTTCTTGCCAGCGCAAGCGCAGCGATACGATCGCACAAAAGCGACGTCAGTGAACTATCAGACGCCGGGAGCTGCCCCGCGAGCACCGCAAGGCAAATCGCTGCCGCCAGCTCAATGGATTTGGCTTGCAGGTACTCAGCAAGGAAAAATTCCGGTTGGCGACGTATATTTTCGAAAAACCATTCAGCTACCTAAAGTACCAATCGCTCGCATTCAAATTGCCGCAGACGACGCTTACGAAGTGTACATTAACGGCCGACGCGTCGGCACCGGCAGCGGCACGAGCCAACTGACGACTCACGAGTGTGCGCCTCTTATTTTGGCCGGCGACAACTTGATTGCAATCCGAGCATCGAACCGAACGGGTAACACAGGAGCCCTGTTCGCGCGTTTCTTCGTCCAGCTTTCCGACGGACAGTGGCGCGGTATGGGAACGTCCAACACGTGGAAGGCCAACATTCAACTGCAGCCGGGTTGGCAACAGAACGCGTTCAATGATTCAAACTGGCAGAACGCGGTCCTTGCGTCCTCTCAAACCGAATCGGTCGAAGCGGAAGCAGCGGTCAACGGCGGTCTCGCACAAATACCAAAGAACACCGAAGTAGCCACCAAGTCCACGACTACGCCAAGCAGCACTCCTGCGCAACTATCTGCGAACTCGCGAAATGTCCAGCCCAGCAATACGGACAGCACTAGCGGAACTGAGAAATCGGGGAGTGAACTGGGAAGTCGATTCAAGACATTGCCTGGTTTTCAAGTCGAACAAGTTGTAGACGAAATCGATTGCGGTTCTGTAGTCGCGATGGCGTTCAATGAGTTCGGGCATATCATTGCTTCGCAGGAAGGTGGACCGCTGCTCCTGATTTACGAAACAGGCAAGCAGAAGAAGACGCAGCGGGTGCGAACCTACTGTGACTTGGTAAAGAATATTCAAGGCATCTTGCCACTTAACGGCGACGTGTATGTTACTGGTGATGGTCCAGAAGGAAGTGGTCTTTATAGGCTGATTGATGCGGATCGCGATGGGCAGCTAGAAGCTGCTGAGAAAGTCTTTGGCGTCAAAGGAACTCCTGGCGAGCACGGAATACACCAGATTGCGCTGGGGCCAGACGGAATGCTTTACGTTGTAATGGGAAATCACGTACAATTGGATTCTCCTATATCAGCATCGAGCCCTTATCGATTTACTTATGAAGGGGATTTGGTGCGTCCACGTCGCGAAGATCCCAGCGGCCATGCGGCAGGCATGAAGGCTCCAGGCGGCACAGTGGTGCGTGTTGATCTGAGGAGCAAGTCGTTAGACATCGTCGCAGGTGGCCTACGCAACGCCTATGATCTCGCATTCCATCCGACGCAGGGACTCTACTTGCAAGACAGTGATATGGAAGCCGATATCGGCACGACATGGCACCGTTCGACGAATATTTTCAAAGTCACTGAAGGTGGCGAGTATGGATGGCGAAGTGGTTGGGCCGCTTGGCCAGAGTACTTCATTGATCGTTTACCAGCGATTGCCGACACCGGCCGAGGTTCGCCAACGGGTGCCGTTTTCTACGATCATTATCAATTCCCAGCGATTTACCATGAGCATTTGTTTGTTGCCGATTGGTCCCAGGGGCGAATCGTCAACATTGATGTTGAACCCAATAGCGACGGCACGTTGAAGCCTGCCAAAGAGTTCGTCTCGGGCACTCCAATGAACGTAACCGATTTAGATGTTGGCCCTGACGGCAGTCTTTATTTTTGTACCGGAGGTCGAGGCACTGGCGGTGGAATCTACCGGGTCCGATGGACCGGTGAACCCATGCTAGCCGAATCACAATTAGGAACCGGCATCGCTCGGGCGATCCGTCAACCCCAACTCAGTTCTGCATGGGGACGCCAAGAGATCGCAATGCAGAAACGTGATCTGAAAGATCAATGGGATGACCTGATCGCAGGTGTTGCTTTCTCGCCAGACAACCCAGCTCGATATCGTATGCGAGCACTTGATTTGATGCAATTGGTTGGCCCCGTGCCAAGCGTTAATCTACTCATTGATCTTTCACGAACCCCCAACGAAATGCTCCGCGCGAAAGTGGCTGCGCAACTGTCTTTGCACGGTGAAGAGCCACGTGCTATCGCTCGGCTCACGGCGATGTTAGGTGACGCAAGTGATGTGGTGCGCAAGTCGGCTTGTGAAGCACTCATTAGGACCGATTCTAACTGCGAAGTCGAAGCGCTGCTGCCGTTGCTCAAGAGCAGTGATCGTGAAATTCAATTCCTAGCCCGGCGCCTGCTATTACGCGCTCCACTGGAGGATTGGAATGATGCACTTCTGGATTCAGACGAATCCCAAGTTGTCATCAACGGAGCGTTAGCCTCTGTCATCAGTGATCCAAGTCCTGAAAACACAGCCCGAGTACTGGACAGGCTGCACGCAATGTTGGACGAATACATGAGTGATGAAGCGTTTGTTAACCTATTACGCGTTTATCAAGTAGCTTTGCATCTTGGACCGAGCACAACAGAGCAAGTTGAGCAAGTACGAGAGTTAGTTGATCGAGAATTCCCTGCAGGCCAACCGGTGATTAATCGTGAACTGATTCGACTGGCTGCATTCTCAAATGCGTCCAACATTGTGGACCGGATCGTGCCTTACCTCCAAAGCGATCTGCCAGTCAGTGACCGTGTTCACGTCGCAATGTACGCGTGTAGCTTTTGTAAGGAATGGACAGACGAGCAGCGAACGACCATTTTAGAATTCCTCGAAGATGCACAGCGCTCCGAAGGTGGTTCGAGCTATTCGTTGTACATTATGCATGTATCTCAAGAGCTCGGGGAACATTTAACTGAGCAAGAGGCGATCGCGTTTCTCAAGAAAGGGGAGGATTATCCAAACGCAGCGCTAGCTGGGTTGGCTAAGCTTCCGAATGAGTTATCTGTTGAACTGTATGAAGACGTCGTAAGCTTGGACGTGAAGATTGATAAACGCGGTTTTGAGTCCGACGTCTACAAAAGACTTAAGACTGGCCTAACCGCTATTTTAGCTCGCAGTGGCGACGAGCGTTCGATGCGTTACTTGCGACAGGTCTGGCGACGCAGCCCGGACCGTCGACCAAGCGTGGCGCTCGCCCTGGCGCAGCGGCCTGATGGCGAAAATTGGGACTACATTGTACGCTCGCTTAGCATTATCGAGCCTTACGCAAGTGCTGAAGTCTTGAACCAACTAGCATCTGTACCAATCGCGACCGACGACGCGTCTGCCATTCGTCAAACGATTTTACACGCACTCAAATTTCAAGCCGACGGGGCATCCGCGAAGCCTGCCTTAGACCTGCTCACCTATTGGGTTGGAGAGGATATGGCGGCAGGTGAAGCAACGACCACCGATAAGATTACTGCGTGGCAAAACTGGTTCGCAATGAAGTACCCTGACAAGCCCGACCCCATACTGCCAAATCGCGAAGAATCGAAATGGACCGTGGACGATATTGAACAATACTTGCAAAGCGAACAAGGTTTGGCGGGTAACGCTGAGGCAGGGAAACTGGTTTTCGCAAAAGCGCAGTGCGCGACGTGCCATCGTTCCGGCGATATCGGCACGAGTTTGGGACCTGATTTGAGTTCAATCGCGTCTCGATTTACGCGACGTGAAGCAATCGAATCGATCCTGTACCCATCCCAAATCATCAGCGATCAGTATGCAACCAGCAAAGTGCTCACGCGAGACGGTTCTATCGTTACTGGCATGAAATCATCGGACGGCCAAGGCAATACAATCTTGACGACCAGCACTGGCGAGCAAACCAAGATCGATTCAGCCGACATTGAAGAAATTCTAATTTCCAAAACGTCAATCATGCCCTCGGGTTTACTCGACCATCTAACTCAGCCTGAAATCCGTGACTTGATGACATACATGCGTTTGTTACCAGAGAGCGAAACAGAAGAATTACAAGTGGCCACTAAGCCCGCACCAATTAGTCGGTAATAGTTTTTGCGTCGCACACTTGCTCCTCCATTCGAGTTCTCGAAAGCAAACTTTCGCTCACACAGATGGACTGGTTAATGTATCTCGATTACTTGATTCACTTTTACGCATGACCATTCCGGCTCACATCAATCGACAATGCGAAGATCTCACTTCGCTCATTGGCGAGACCTGTTTGCCCTGTGTAGTCGACGAAAAGAACGACGCTCTCAATCGACAGATGGCGACGATCTACAAGGCGGCCTTCCAAGATGATGCTGATACAACGATGCAAGTGATGCAGCGTTCGGCTGAAACAGGAAAGATCCAATGCGCAAGCCTTGGTGCGGAAAAGGCAGCTTTCTCATTGCCGTTGCAACATCAAGGCTCCCAGAAATGGTTTGCGATTGGTCGTGCCTGGAATGGTGATGCGAAAGCCACGCTCCAAGTGCTGCGAATTGCCAACGAAGCTTGCAAGCGACAATACCAACTGGATCAACAGAAGAGCACGATAGAAGTCGTTGAACATAGCATGCGGCAGACGCTGCAGGAACGTAATTGGATTCGAGAGCTTTCGAGCTATACACAAGATCGCACCCGTACGTCGGCAAGTGCGCTGACGCACCGCGTGCTCGGTCAACTCCAATTGATGATTCAAGCGGATGCGGTGGCGATCGTGCCTGCGATTGAAGACAACCAACGCGAAGTAATGTTTCGTCCCACAGTTTGCGGTAGCCCCATTTGGAAAGCGACTGATTTCCAGCAACTGCTAAAGGTGATCGGCGTTCCACCACCGGGCGAGTACATCGTGCAAAATAGTCGCCAATATCAGCTTACCAATGGTCTTTGTACGGCTTGCATGGCTGTCCAAATTGGAATGAGCTTGGCGCAAGGCTATCTCGTAGCAATCAATCGACGCATGGATCGCAAGACGCCGCTCCGCCGCGTGACTGATATCAATTTCACCGGTGTCGAAGCTTCGATGCTGCAAGAGGCGGCGACGTTCTTTGAATCGGAAGGCATCCAGCGGCAGATCATGGGAGAATCGGAACGGCTGATCATCGGCACGTTGCGTTCCATGAGCAGTGCTATTGAAGCCCGTGATCCTTACACACGTGGACACAGCGAACGAGTAGCGAGGCTGAGCTATAAACTGGCCAAGCGTTTTGGTTTGCCACATGAACAATGCCGCGAAATTTACATCTCTGGAGTGCTGCATGACATCGGTAAGATCGGCATTCCCGACCATGTACTGATGAAGCCGGGAAAGCTTGAGCCGGAAGAGATCGCGATCATTCAAAAACATCCAACGATTGGCCATCACATCTTGAGCGACCTAAAGAAGCTTGAATTTGTATTGCCGGGCGTTTTATATCACCATGAACGCTGGGACGGGAAAGGATACCCCCACCAACTGGAAGGCGACTCAAGTCCATTGATGGCAAGGGTCCTGAGCGTTGCTGATTCTTTTGACGCAATGACCAGTTCGCGGCCTTACCGGTCAGCCATGGCGATCGAGAAAGCTCGTATGATTCTAAACGAAGGAGCAGGGACGCAGTGGGACCCTGAAATCTGCCAGACATTTCTCACATGGCTCGACGAGCAAGAGCCGAAGGGTGATAGCGAAGATCCGCTTGGCATTTTGCGTGAAGAGCTCGATTTTACGCATAACAATGCGGTTCAATTCGTCTAAGCTGTTTCCGTTCGCCAGTTGCTTGACCGATCGAGTCGACAAAACGTCGCTGCCTTACACTGCAGTTCAAAAAATCCGGTACTCAGTAGGAATAAAACGATTTTGTCCCGCTCACAGCCAAGTAAGGCCTCGACGTTCCGCAGTCCCAGAATAAACTCGTAGTTAACTAATTTTGGCAGAAAAGCTGCCTCCGAAAGTATTCAGAATAAGTAGCAATGGAATCCTATTCACTAACGCATTTGAAGCAGTTGGAAGCCGAGAGCATCCACATTATCCGAGAAGTCGCTGCTGAATTTAAGAAGCCGGTCATGCTCTATTCGATCGGCAAGGACTCGGCGGTAATGACGCACTTGACGCTCAAGGCGTTTTATCCGGCCAAGCCTCCGTTTCCCTTTCTGCACGTGGATACAACTTGGAAGTTCCGCGAGATGATCGAGTTTCGCGAGTCGTACGTGCGCAAAGAATTGGGCATCGAACTGCTCGTGCATATCAATGAAGAAGGTCGCAAGCAGAATCTGAACCCGTCAGACAACAGCGAAAAGCATACGGAGTTGATGAAGACCGAATCGCTGAAGCAAGCGCTGAACAAGTATCAGTTCGACGCTGCGTTCGGTGGTGCTCGTCGCGATGAAGAGAAGTCGCGTGCCAAGGAACGTGTCTTTTCGTTCCGCGACAAGTTTCACCGTTGGGATCCCAAGAACCAGCGCCCTGAACTTTGGAACCTGTATAACGCCAAAGTGAACCCGGGTGAAAGCATTCGCGTCTTCCCTCTGTCGAATTGGACTGAGTTGGATGTGTGGCAGTATATATATCTCGAGAATATACCACTTCCCGATCTCTATTTTGCGAAAGAGCGCCCCGTCATCGCTCGCAATGGTACCCTTATCCATTTGAACGACGATCGATTGGCAGTGCGGCCCGGAGAGAAGGTCGAGAACAAAATGGTCCGCTTCAGGACGCTTGGGTGCTACCCGTTGACCGGTGCAGTGGAATCAGATGCAACGACCCTCCCAATGATTATCCAAGAGATGTTGCTGACCAAAACATCGGAACGTCAAGGTCGCGTAATCGATCAAGATTCCGGCGGTGCAGGAATGGAAGAAAAGAAAAAGCAAGGCTACTTCTAGCTATCGCACGCATGAGCGATGCCACTCTGCGTCCAATATCCTTCATCACTCCCGTAATCGAATACAATTTAAACTCTACAACGTACTGAAATGTCACATCAAAGCGACCTGATTGCAACCGACATCCTGGCTTACCTGGAACAGCACGAACGCAAGGAACTCTTGCGATTTATCACGTGCGGAAGTGTCGATGACGGCAAAAGCACACTTATCGGCCGACTGCTATACGATTCCAAGATGATCTACGAAGATCAGCTCGCTCAACTGGAAAGCGAGAGCAAAACACACGGTACAACCGGAGGAAAATTCGACCCGGCTCTTGTCACCGACGGACTCAAGGCAGAACGCGAACAAGGCATTACCATCGACGTAGCGTATCGCTACTTTTCTACAGCCAAACGCAAGTTCATCATTGCCGACACTCCGGGGCACGAACAATACACCCGGAACATGGCCACTGGTGCTTCCACAGCGGACCTAGCCATTATCCTGATCGATGCTCGCCACGGTGTTCAAGTCCAAACGAAACGCCACAGCTTTATCGTTTCTCTCTTAGGCATTCGTCACATCGTCGTCACCGTAAACAAGATGGACTTGATCGGTTTCGACCAAGCGAGGTTTGAACAAATATGCGACGACTACCGCACGTTTGCTTCCCGACTCGATCTCCCGGACCTCCACTTTATTCCGCTGTCAGCGCTCAACGGTGACAACGTCGTCGACCGGAGCGAGCACATGCCGTGGTATCAAGGAAGTTCGCTAATGAATTTCCTCGAAACCGTTTATATCGGGTCAGACCGCAATCTTAAAGACTTCCGGATGCCGATTCAGATTGTATCGCGTCCGAACTTGGACTTCCGCGGTTTCGCAGGAACTATCGCTTCGGGAATTATTCGCAAGGGCGATGAAGTGATGGTATTGCCCTCCCGTCAAAAATCCAACGTCAAGCGTATCGTGACCATGGATGGCGACTTGGAGGAAGCCCACACGCCTCAGTCAGTTACATTGGTCCTTGATAGCGAAGTCGATTGCTCTCGCGGTGACATGCTCGTTCGCCCAGGCAACGTGCCGCGCACCGATCATCAGTTCGACGCAACCGTCGTCTGGATGGGAAGCGAACCGATGCTGCCTGGCAAAACTTATCTCTTCAAGCAGACAACTCAAACGACGCAGGGGCAAATCGAATCGCTGAAGTACCGTGTTGATGTTAATACCTTACATCGTGCACCCGCGCCAGAATTGAACCTGAATGAGATTGGCCGTTGTGCGATCTCTGTGAATCAACCGCTATTCCATGATGCGTATCAACGCAATCGCGGTACAGGTTCCTTCATCATTATCGATCGCATGTCGAACATTACGGTCGGCGCGGGCATGATTTCCGAACACCAATCGGTACGCGATCGCAAACTCGCTGCCTGGGAATCGGTTGAACACGATTCGCAAGGCAAGGAAACTCAAGATATAACCGCTGTTACTACCGATGACCGCGCGTCTCGCTACGGGCAACAACCAGCCACCGTTTTAATCACCGGCCTGACTGGGACGGGCAAGCTGAAGGTGGCGATGGCGGTAGAGCGTCGCTTGTTTGATCGAGGCCGCGCTGTCATCTTGATCGACGGCGAACGAATGCGCCAAGGTATCAACCAAGATCTCGGGTACTCGGTTGAAGACCGTAGCGAAAATCTAAGACGATCCGCATTTACTGCTCGGCTGATCAACGACAACGGTCTACTCTGTATCGCTTCATTCGTCGCACCTAGCGAAGCGATTCGTCAGCGCGTGAAGGATACGATCGGCGACAAACGTTGCCTTGTGGTTTACCTATCCGCAGATGAAAAAGTTCGCAGGTCGAATGATACGCATGGTCAATACGCTGCCGCAGACCAAGGTAAACTGCTGAATTTCCCTGGTGTTACCGCGAACTATGAAGTTCCGGAGTCTCCAGACTTGGTATTAGACACAGGCGACCTGGACGTCAATGAATGCGTCGATAAGATCATGGATCTTTTGATGCAACGCGGCTTTATCAAGTAGCCTCGTCTAACTCAGCGGCCAAATCTCACAACCAGCTCGCGACGACCGGATCGCCTGCTGATTGGCTTCTATAGCATTCATGATGCAAAACCTGGATGACAACGACGCCGCCTATCGTCCGCTACAGTGGAACATAATCGTCCGCATCTTTGGACTAATGGCACCGTTTCGCATCAAACGAAACTGGCTTTTGTTCTGCGTTCTTCTCCGCTCAATCCAGTTGCCTGCGTTCGCCTGGGCAGTGGGAGCAATAATCGATGGCCCAATTTCGCAACAAGGTAGCTTAGATTCCATCATCGTCGCAGTTACAGGCCTTTTCGTGTTCAGCATCGTAACGCAAGGAACTTTGCACTTCCGTCAGCGACTGACATTGGAGATTGGCGAAGCTGTCGTCAACAATCTGCGACGTGACATCTTTAATCACTTGCAGCGTATGCCCATGTCGTACTTCCACAGAACGAAGGTGGGCCGAATATTGTCGCGAATCAGTGGCGATTGCAACGCGGTACGCATCGGCGTTCAAGATGTGCTCTTCGTTTCACTAGTTGGATCGGGGCAGATGATCTTTGCCGGAGCGTTGATGGCCTATTACAGCGTACCCTTGTTTGCCATCGTCGTCCTGATGTCTCCGGTGTTTTGGTTGGTAAACAAGGTATTCCAAGGGCGGCTTGGCCAAGCGTATCGGGAAATCCAGGAAAGCTTTTCTCGAGTGACCTCCTTAATCGCTGAAAATATAGCCGGAATGAAAGTTACTCAAGCTTTTGTAAGGGGGCCTCATAATGCAGACAACTTTAGGGACATGATTCGAGTTCACGCTGGTCAAAACATGCGAGCAACACGCATTTCTGGCATTTTCCTGCCACTGATCGAGCTGAACTCTCAACTCTTCATGGCTGCCCTCATTGCCGTCGGAGGCTATCTCGTACTGCATCCAAACCATCCGACGTCCATCGGCGACCTCATTCAGTTTTTCTTTCTTGCGAACATTTTCTTTGCTCCCATCCAAGTCCTTGCATCCCAATACAATCAAGCACTTACAGCCATGGCGGGTGCAGAACGCGTCTTTGACTTGCTACAATTGACGATCGACCCGGTCGATAGTCGTGCGAAAGTTGAGGTCGAACGGCTAACAGGGCTCGTCGAATTCCAGGACGTGACATTCGGCTACGATGTCGACAAACCAGTTTTGCGCAACGTAAGCTTTACCGCCAAACCAGGACAAACAATTGCGCTCGTGGGTTCTAGCGGTAGCGGGAAAACGAGCATTACGAATTTGATTGCCCGCTTCTATTCGCCAACTTCAGGCTCCATTTTTCTTGATGGTCACGATGCTGCAACGCTCTCTAGAGCAACGCTGACTCGAAACATTTCACTTGTCCCGCAGCAGAACTACCTGTTCTCGGGCACCATTGCAGATAATCTAAGGTTCGCTTGGCCAGAAGCAACCGACGACGATCTTTGGGATGCGTTGTGCGCACTGGATTGCTACGATGTTATTGAGAAACTTCCGGATGGACTGAACAGCGAAGTTGGCTCACGTGGAGCGACGTTGAGCGCAGGACAGCGGCAATTTATCTGCCTCGCCCGAGCTCTGCTCGCGCAACCGAACATTTTGATTCTGGACGAAGCGACCAGCTCCATCGATACAATGACAGAAGTCAAATTGCAGCAATCGATAGCTCGACTTCAAAAAGGTCGGACAACTTTTGTAGTTGCTCATCGGCTTTCGACTATCAAAGCGGCTGACCAAATCATCGTCCTATCCGATGGTCGCGTAGTACAAATTGGTACACACGAGGAATTGAAGGCACTGCCCGGAGCCTATGCTGAACTGTTGGCTCGATATACGACGCGGGTCTCGAGTCGTGCAGGTAAGTCCAAGCATTTATCGCCGCCGTGAATAAAGCAATCTTGCTAACAAACAGCAACAGATCTCAGTTCTGCGATCACTATCGAAATGAATCGTGGCAAGTGTTACAGCTTTTGTCGATCTTGCTAAGCGACTCTCGGGCTAGAGCCATTTCTTGCTTGTCGGCCGCAATGGCTACGGATTCGCTTGCCGCGATCATCTCCTTCATCCATTGAACGTATTCGTCACTTTCAATATCTGACATTCCTTCTTGTAGAAGTATTTCGCCAATCGTAGCCGCAAGCTGGCCGTTCTGGCGCAAAGTATTTTGATTCTCCTTAAACGCAGCTTCATTCGCTACAGCCGGGTTCATGACGTCTCGATACGCCCATTCAAGCAGTTGCATCAGAGCAACGCGATCCATTGAAGCACTCCAGTCGGACGGTTCTTCCTTCGATGCATCGAGACGCTCGCCACGCAACAGGTCACCAAAGATCTGCGTCTTTGCTTTTGCTTCGTTGTATGCAGGAATGGAACCAACTTTGGCATTTGCGGCGATCCGCGCGAAATCGTTTTTCGCACGGGCAGCCGAATGCTTCCAGCGAATATCACCCGGATATTGCTCGATAACAGCAAAGAGTGCCGCCAATAGCGTGAACTCTCTTCGAGCGATTAGGTAACCTCCGCCGGCAAATTTTGCAGGTGAACTTACGGCGGGATCTAGCCGGACTTTGGCCGACTTCACCAAATCTTCAATCGTGCTCGCGTCAATCCGGCTCTTCCAAACGCTTGACTCCTCATTAATGCTGTCATTCTCTTGAGCATTAGCGGCCACTTGCGAACCGGTTGCAGATTTGTTCAGTGACGGTAAAGAACCAACCAGTTGTGATGGAACATCGTCGTAGAAAACGCCCTCAAAAGTTTTGCTGTCGAAAGCGGGCGGAACTGCGCGCCGATGCTTCTTGGGTGGCTGAGCAAATGCTAGCGACGTACATATTGCAAAAGTAACGGAGAGTGCTAGGACTTTTTTCATGTACATTGCAAGCATACGAGGAACGGAATTGCCTTGCCTCAGTTTACAGCCAATTGGCTTGCTATCAAACAACTATTGACCCTCAATTCGCAGTTAGCCTATAGTCCCAAAGCTTGATAATATGTAGGTCGGCAAATTTAAGTTTAGTTTGCAGGTCGATTCACGCTGCCATAGGAAGTGATCGACATTCAGTTTGTTGTGGAAGATGCCAATCTGCACGCTGGAGCTTGCAGTATAGTTCGTGGACGAGAAGACGCGTTAGTATGGAGAATGCCAATCAGGATACCGTAAACTTAAAGCATGGTCGTCTTCGTCCGCGCATCCTGATCGAAGTGACCGACACGATCTCCTGTGGATTTCTGACTGGCATTCAACGCGTTGTCCACCGCGTTTTGGCAGAAGCCGACAATCTGCAAGACGAAATCGGCGCGGACTGTGTACCGATCAAGATTAACCATGGCAGGTTCTACGAAATCGATGGCAACGACACTCCGACAGTAATCTACGGCCTAAGACGGTTGCTGCGGGCGTTCGAGAAAGGTGCGAACAAGCGGCTATCACCGCGTACGCTCAAGAATCGATTATTGCGGATCGTCTATTGCAACACCCCTATGCCGTGGCTTGTCAGAAAGCTTGACACGTACGTAGAGCGCCTGATCGAATTTCGAGAATCAGACATCATCTTGCTGCTGGACTCGTCATGGCAGGTCCAGATCTGGCCTGCGATTGAGCGTGCCAAGACGCAGGGGTGCAAGATCGGTTGCGTATCTTATGACTTAATTCCACTGTTGATGCCAAGCGTCGTAGTCGAAGAGCTGCAGGTCGATTTTCGTAATTGGTTCGATAGCCTTGCCAGGCATGTCGATTTCTTTATTGCGATTTCTGAAACAGTCCGTGCTCAGTTGCAATCTTATGTTCTGGAGCATTATCCTGACCTGAACTTTGACGAGCAACGCTTTCAGTCATTCCGTTTAGGTTCCGATTTTACGAGCACAACTACTGGCACTGTTCGTGCAGAGATCACGGAGATCTTTGCCGATCCATCGACACCGCCATTCTTGGCTGTTGGCACGATATGTCCACATAAAAACTACAATTTTCTGCTCGACGCATTTGATGAAGTTCGCAAACATCATCCGCATGAGCGACTAGTTATCATCGGTAAAGTCGGCTGGATGTGCGACGACACAATGGACAGAATTCGTCGACACCCGGCTTTAAATCGCCAGCTTTTCATGTTGCACGATGTGAACGATACAGAGCTTGAACTCTGCTATACGCGTTCTAAGGCGTTGATTGCTCCTTCGCTGATTGAAGGGTTCGGCTTACCTATTGTCGAAGCCTTACAACACAATTTACCCGTGTTGGCAAGCGATACGCCGATCCATCGTGAAGTGGGCCAAGAGAGCTGCCATTTCTTTGATCTCAATGAGGTTCAGACTCTCGTAGAACTCATGATCGCACTGGATCAAGATATGCCGTTACCAAAGCGAGCTTTTCAAATGTACGCATGGCGTGATAGCACTCGAGAGTTGCTTGAAAAAACAATGCGCCTAGCCGATAATTGTGCGAGCGACGTAGCGGCTTATCGCGACGCTGCTTGATTTCGTAAGTTCCAACACACTTCTATTATCGCAATCCAGATGCTTCGATGGTAGAGCTACCAAAGCCGCCGCGAAATTCTGCTTTCCAAAGGTATGGCGGGAGATTCAGCGATTCAAAGTAGCCAATTTGCGGCTGCACTAGCCGAGTGACAGATGCCTGTGTCGACTCGCCCTCTTTTGACTGGAAGGACTGAGGTGCCCCGACGTAGCGTACGTTGGTAAAAATCACCTCGTCACCACGTGTAATTTCGACCTTATGAGTCCAAGGTGTAAATGTCACTTGTTCCACCGGGCCCGAAGCATTTCGAAAGAAGCTGGGGGGTGGTAAGCCGAAGCGACCTTCGCTTGTAACGTAGTCCTCTTTTGACTGCTCGCCTTGCTCTAAAGAGGCCGTAACCAATATGTCTGCATCGTCAGAAATCTTCCATCCTGCTTTTGCTATGTTAACCCGAATCGCATCGTCGATTTGTTTCTGAATGCTCGTATTACCTTTCACAACCACAGTGACTCGTACTGGCGTTCCAGGTTTAATCGCATAGATGTCTTGTGTGCTAAAGTTGGCTGATGCATCAAGTGCCCGCCTGTGGGGCAAAATCGATGCGGTAAGCGTTGTGGATTTGTCATCAGGAAAACTATTAAGGACTAAATTCGATAGTGTCGCAGCTTTAGATGCATTCACGTACGTCCAAACGGGAACGCCCTGTTCCGCGTCCAACAACAAGTCATCGACTAACACGAACTTGCCCATACAATGCAGGTTTGCTGCATTTGGGTTGGCAATTGGTATGCTCTTTGTAAGTGCGCCATCAGTTGTCGAATACACGCCCAGTTCGTACGACATTTGAACGATGATTTTCGACCCATCATCTGCAAAACAAGTTGCCAGAATTGGTTTGTCACAGACGATACAGCCCGATTGTTTCAGTTCAGCGGTATCGATGATCGCCAACGATTCCTTGCTGGCGATAGCAAGCTTATCAGTACCTACGCTCGTAACGACCGGCAGCTTGGCTCCAAGATTTCCTTGTGAATAGAGTACAATGCCTTTTGGATTTGCGAGCTCCCAAATGGAGACGGTGTTCTTCTCAGATATGGTAGCCAAGCGATTGTTAGGCAAAAACGAAGCCCAACTGACTTCGTCCCATGATCCGCCACCTGCGCGGAATTCGTATTCGGCTTGTACGCCGCTTCCGTCGATTTTAAGTAGAACAAGGTCGCTCCCTTTATCAAATCCAACGACGCGCACAGCGACCGCTCGCTTGCCGTCGGGGCTGATCGCTAAAACTCGCAGAGGGTCGTCAAATCTTGTTTCAGGCGTCGTTTCTCCGTTGGCTAAAGTGACGGCTGTGTATGTGCTATAGTTTGCATCGCGTCCCTGTTGATAAACATTGATCAATGCGATTGGTGATTTGCCGGCAACTTTGACTTGATAAGCTGCAAAGAAGGTTTTGGCGACATCGGTTGTTATGGTCAGATCAGGAATTTCAGAAAGCTTGAGTGCCAGTGGCGGCGTGCTTTTCCAGAATGCTGTGTCAAACGACAGTGGTATTGGTCTCGATGCACGCTTGAGCACTTGCTTGACGGGAATTTTACCAGCAGCGTTAGAGCCGCCAGCCGCCGCCCCTTCGCTGCTCTTTCCACTGTTCGTAGTTCGAAACGGAGAATCAGGATCAGCGTTACTAGCTGCGTCTGGCGCACTGGCGCCGGTGCCTTCGACCATCTGGAAGGGATTTTGTTCGTTATCCGCCGCTGCCCCTCCCAAAGCTGTTTCTGCTTGCAAGAACGTTTTCGCGAAAGTGTTGTCCGCTTCGCTCAGTTTCTCAAGCGGAATCCGCAATAATTTCCCGGTGTTCGCTCGCAAATGCACTTCCTTCTCATCTGCGTACTCGAGCTTTCCGACCACCCGAAACTTACCCGTCGTATCGCTCCAAGTACGCTCGACGGCAAAGTTGCTGAGAGTACCTTGAGGTTTTCCTGCAAGAACAACGTGGACTTGCATGAAGATCAGGCACAAGGCAAGGTGTACTGAACTGCCGAAGTGCAACCGAGAGGATGATTGGACATTCATTACGTAAATTTTTCGTTAGGCAGAATGACAGCAAAGCGAACATTTCGACTGTGGGAATATAAACGTGCCGGCAACAAATCTGACACGATTTACAAAGTTTAATCGGATCGAAAAAGCTTGGCTACGTTCTTGCCAAAAGCGGCTTGGGGCTTTTGTAACGATTTCAACTTCCGCTGAAAAAGTCGACAATCGATCTACCCGGCGTTCTCTGAATCTCGTTCTAATCAACGCTTCTCCAAACTGATTGAAGCAACAAGACTAGATGCAAGGGATTCGAAATTGCAAAGACTGCTGATCACAACCTTTAGTGACCTGCTTGAGGTGACACTCGATTCGAATCAAGTCGTCCGTGACGTCAAGGTGATCCACAATGGAAATGGAATCTATTTTGGCATGGCACAACGGAGTCGCAGGCTCTATGTCGCTGAGCGAAATCTAGATATTCAACGTCAGACTGTAACCGCCGGCGAACCTCACAATGCAATTCGTGAATACGGTCAAAGCTTTTTCGGAAAGCGAATCAAGCGGCAAAAAAACTATCATCAGCATGATGCATTCGACGACTTGCATCAGATCGCTGCCGACAATGAGGGCGGTCTCTACGTGACGACCGGAAAGCCACCATTCTTGGTACGGTATGATGTGCGCACGAGGCAGGCGCATCCGATCGACGTAGAAAGCCTTCTCCCCGTGGAGTTGCGACGATTGACTTGGGAGACTTGCGACCTTTATCATTTTAATTCTGTAACAGTCGATGCTGACAAAATCCACGTCTTGGCGCACAACTGGGATCAACCAAGCTTTGCGATTACTATTGATCGAAAGTCAACTTTATCAGGTAAACTTGTGCGGTTAGCGCTATTCACTGGGCTTGGATCTTGTTGTCACGATGTTGTCCCTGCCAGTGGGGCATTGTGGACACTCGACAGTCTGGGAAGTGCTCTCGTACGTATTAGTCCAGACGGAAATCACGTCCGTTATGCTATAAAGAGTTCAATAGGAGCGGCGTTTCCGCGGGGCCTTGCGACGTTCGATTCCTATCTCGCGGTAACGTACGGCTTCTGGTCCAAGGTGCGAGAAGATCGGGCAAGTTCAGACTCGTTCTTGGCGATATTTTCTTTGGAACGGGAAGAGTTCATCAGCGACCAGGAGCTTGGACCGCACGGCAATACCTGCGCGGTTCTCAAATTGTAATTGTGCTCAAGAGACTTGCCGGTCGACCTCCCATGTGACGGGCCCGCCGCCGTCAAGGAAAATTGCCGACTTAAAAACTAGACTCCGAAAAGCCTTGGTTCTCATTTGGTTCGAACTGCACGTCCGCTTACAGGAAAGCCTGGGTTTTCAAACAGCTTATTGAGATTCCGCTGCTTCAAATCTAGCTATTTTTTAAAGACACAGTTTTTAAATTTGTGCCGATTCAATCTGTCCTTCTGCAGCTCAAAATTGTTAGAATCCCGCTGAGGCTAGCGGGATAGCATATACAGTTGGGTTCTCCAATTTACCTGATCGAGTGGCGCAAGTATTAAACTAACATCTTAGAGGCTTGAGATTGAACGCTGAAGAAGTACTACTGATGTATCAAGTCGAAGACCCTGTGTATAAGGGCCTCATTCGTTGGCGTATGTCGATGCTGGAGTTCTGGCGTCAGAAATTTCTTCCCAGCGGCGTCGACCGGATTCTAGAGATTGGAACCGGAAATTTTCCTTTCTCAACAGTATTTGGCGAAAAGAACAGTCGCACGCATTTTGTAGGCATTGAGCGAGATCAAAGACAATCGGAACGTGCCAAAGTGCATCTCGATGGCATATTCGCCAGCAGTCAGATGGAGCATACACTTTGGGACGCGCAGACGGCTGAACGAATGGGTTATAACTCGTTTGATCTTGTGACATCGTTCGAGGTTTATGAGCATGTTCCGGCGGACGCTCGCTTTATCGAGAATGCTTATAAAGTTTTGAAGCCCGGTGGCTTGTTAATCGTCGAGACTCCGAATGCTGAAGTAACGCCACTTTTTGAGAAAGTTTTCGGTCATTCTCCAGATGGTGCTGGTGAATACGAAGGAAACGCTCACGTGAATGAACTCAGCTTTCGCAAGCTGTTTCAAGATTTTCGAGATAACGGATTCGAGGTTGTCGATTTCGATAACTATTACCTTCCCGTGAGTCTATGGCAAGACGCGGCGCTCGAGCCTTGGGTGCAAACGGAACTATACAAGCGTGTTCATGCCGCAGCTTCGATGTTCCCGTTCTTGTCATATGTTCAAGCAATTGTTGGGCGTAAGAAGTAGCTTGGAACGTAAACCTTCTTCCAGTTTCGTGTTACGTCTAAGCTGATCGAAAGATCAAGCAACGCGGCGATCAATCCGCAATAGCAGTCGGACTGAATCCGTTTCTTCAAATATGTATGATCGCAGGACAAAAAACCGGCGATCGCTGTTGATTTTACGCGGTCTTTTTGATAGTTACCGCTGAAGACGAAGTGCGTTACGTTCGACGATTCTTAGACTTGTTGTTGTTAAAAATGGAGTAGGCAAGAAGATGGTAAAAATTAGAAAACTTAGACGAGAAGTGAGACGGATACTCCATAAGTCGCCAATCGTCGGAAAATACATCCCGTTTCCAAAGCCCAATTCACGCCCTTTCATTGAAAACAAAGTCAGCAGTGCTAATGAGCGGCTTGACTCGATTTCTCAGATTGTCGAATCGCAACTCTTTGCACTTTCTGGTTTAAAGAGTTGCACAGCTCAACAGCAGACTTCGATAGTTCAATATCGACAGAAACTAAACTCGCTGGACGGTCAGGTTAGCGTTCAGGAATCTTGCATTCAATCGCATGATGCGATTATACGTAGACTCGAAAGCGAACTCGCAACGCTCACAACGCTGACCGGCAAGCTAACGCAGGTCGAAGCAGAGCAGCATCAAATCCGTGATAGGATGGAGTTTTCGCGGCAGGAAAGTATGCTAGAAATTCAGCGTCTTCGCAAAGTACTTGCTGTCGGCGAAGCCACCACCACAGTCGTAACTGAGACTGCTATAAAGAATGTGGATCTTGTTACCAGCCAACTAGCTTCTGGCTGCCTGAAATTGAATCTCGGATGCGGGCACAAACCGTTAGATGGCTACGTAAATGTTGACTCTCGCGATCTACCAGGTATTGATGTCGTAAGCAGAATTGACGCAATGCCTTTTGAAAAAGGGCAGGTTGCTGAGATTCATTCATCGCATTTGCTTGAGCACTTCATGCAAGTCAACCTTGTTAACGATCTACTGCCGTATTGGTTTGAGTTGCTACAGCCAGGCGGCAAGTTCATCGCTGTTGTTCCAGACGGCTCCGCAATGATGCGCAGCTATGCGGCTGGCGGAATGACGTTTGAAGATATTCGCTTGGTTACCTATGGTGGTCAAGAGTATGAAGGAAACTTCCACTACACTATGTTCAATTCCTCATCACTCGCGAGCCTTCTTGATCAAGCTGGGTTTACAGATATCGTAGTAGTCGATGAAGGCCGTCGCAATGGCTTGTGTCTAGAGCTTGAAATCAGCGCAAGGAAGCCAGCATGAAAAAATTTTCAATCGTCATCAATACTTACAATCGTGAACGGACTCTAGGAAACACGTTAGAGTCTTTACGATTCCAACGGCATGACAATTTTGAAGTCGTCGTTGTTAACGGACCGTCAACCGATTCAACCGGAGAAATTCTCAAGCGATATGCACCTTATGTGCGAATCGGCAACTGCAGCGAGACGAACATTTCGAAGTCTCGCAATATTGGAATCGAGATGGCGCAAGGTGAATTTATTGCGTTTCTGGATGACGACGCAGTTCCCGAGGTAGATTGGTTGCAGCAACTGGAACGACATTACCTTACAGACGATCGGCTCGGAGCTGTTGGTGGTTTCGTCCGCGATCCCTCTGGAGTGACCTACCAGTGCAAATATATTGTTTGTAATCGAAACGGCGACGCAAAATTCTTCGACAATTGCGAAGCCGCTAAAATTGATCAACGACCTGGTGCGCCTGAGTACTATTCCTTAATTGGCGTCAATTCATCTTTCAGAAAAAAAGCATTGCTCGAAATCGGTGGCTTTGATGAAGAATACGCATACTTTCTAGACGAAACCGATGTTTGCGTTCGATTGGCCGACGCAGGTTGGTTGATACGCCATGTCCCGCATGCAGAAGTCTATCATAACTTTTGCGCGAGCCATCTCCGCGACGAGCGAAAAGTACCGAAGTCGTTATATTATATAGCACGCAGCAAGACGTACTTCGCTTTCCGACACGCGCTTCCAGGTACTCCTACTGAAAAGCTCTTCGCACAAGCTGTCGATGTCCGTCGTCAAATTCATAGTCAAGCCGACCATTTCTTCAGAAAGGGTATGATCACTGACGATCATCGCCAATCTTTGGTTGATGACGGCAACCGAGGCTTCTCCGAAGGAATCTCGGATAGCTATGCACACCCCAGCGGTAGAACGCTGACAAATAAGGAGGTTGCTGACGAGGGCTTTGGCGGCGAATCGTTTTATCGCATGCAACCCCGTAAAGAAGCAGGCGATCGCGAACGCTTAATCCTGATTTCTCAAGACTATCCTCCTCGAAACTGCGGTGGCGTGGGAGTGTTCATGCATAACTTGGCCGTCGGACTTGCGAACGAGGGCCATGAAGTTTCAGTCATTACAAGAAGCGAAAACGAGCACACCGTAACCTTTGAAGAAGGCGTCTGGGTTCATCGCATTCCTGAAACAATTCACTCAAATCGTCAGCATCCGCCGTTGCCTGACTTGCCTGAGCAGATAAAGAATTACGCTTATACGGTATTCGATGAAGCGATTCGCATCCAAGCACTTCGCGGGGCATCCAAAACTATCGCCTCGATCTGGGACTTGGAAAGCGCTGCGTGCGTTGCAAGTCCTGCATTCGAGAATATTGTCTATTTAGTCACGACCTATCAACTGAGCGTGCCATGTAAGCCAGAATGGCAAAAGAATGCAAATTACCTCGAACATCATGTCAACAAAATGATCCGGGGCGAGAAATGGATTCTCGAAAACTGCCAACAAGTCATCTCAAGTACGCCA
Source organism: Njordella aestuarii (assembly GCF_056494165.1). Lineage (NCBI taxonomy): Bacteria > Pseudomonadati > Planctomycetota > Planctomycetia > Pirellulales > Pirellulaceae > Njordella > Njordella aestuarii. The sequence continues at coordinate 1,402,863 of NZ_CM151397.1, read as the reverse complement.
GGTATTCTTCGAGACGTTGAACAAGGTTACGGCGTGAGTTTGTCTGGCCGCACTCCTGTGATTCCCTTCGGAATTCCCAGTGTTCCTGTACAAAACGCGAAAGAGTCACAGAGTCCGAGAGTTAAAGTGCTGTTCGTAGGGCGACTTGAGCAACGCAAAGGTGCTCACCTCTTGCTCGCGTGTATTCCAGAACTCGTCCAACAATTTCCAAATGTTGATTTCCAAATTGTCGGGAACGATGCCATCCTTGTCGATGGAAGAACGTTAAAGGCAAAGTTTCACGAAGAGCAACCTCACCTCGTCGAATCGGCTCAGGTTCGTTTTTACGGGCAAGTCAGCAACGACACTTTGAACGAATTCTATGAGGAGTGCGATCTATTCGTGGCTCCCAGCGTCTACGAGTCTTTCGGGCTGATTTACTTGGAAGCAATGCGTTACGGAAAGCCTTGCATCGGAACGAATGCTGGCGGGATTCCAGATGTACTGCACGATGACTACTCCGTAATGGTCCCGCCGAATGATACCGGCTCACTGAGGAACGCGATTGCTATGCTTATCGAAGATGCCGATAAGCGAATAGCAATGGGCCAGAAAGGGAAAGAGGCATTTGAGCAACGCTTCTCGTTAGAACAGTTCGTTCGCACGTTCGAAAAGCACCTTACACAAGATCGCGCGATCGCGGCTTAGGCTGTCTGCAATCTTGGCGCTAATGCAAATCGTAGCGGTGATCGCCGCGGAATGACGGCCCTTAAACACAATGCAGCTAACTTGATTGAGTAAGCTGCAACCTGATTTGGTTGAGATTGTGCAGTTCTAGTGGCCTACACGCGACCTTGAAGTCTTCCCTGGCTTCGTCCGATCACAACAAGTTTCTCAGCGTTGCTCAATGAACTCCAATAGGCGATTTCCATGCGCAAACGACCGCAGCCTAGACACTCGTCGCGGGCGTTAAGCTCACAGCGTGATACACATGGCGACGCTACACTGGCCGAATTTTCAATTGCCGATGGGCATAGCGTCGATGTCGTTAAACCACTGAGTTCCATTAAACTACGATCCTTTGAGCAGCTTCAGTGGCTCGTTTACGTCGGAGTCGATACAAGCCCGCAGCGGCTACGGTTGATAAAGCGAGCAATGATGACGGTTCCGGCACGGCGGTAACTGTTAAGTTGTCCATCGCAAAGTAGCTTGGCGTGTTGTTGCCAAAGTCGCTACGATCGGTCGAGTACAAATCGAAACCGAGGGCCCAGACGTCAGAACCGAGCGACGTCAAGTCTACCCATGTCCAGTCTTGCGTTATAAGGCTTCCGCCATCGCGGAAGTCTGCCAGATAAAAATTGGTCGTCCCTGCGACATCACCATTTTGATCGTAGCCAGTGACGTCCAAGCGGAAAAAATCACCAGGCCCGAAGGGGCCGCTGAGAAATGGCGGATTGTTTCCATCATCGCCATTCGCAATGGCTTGATAGGCATATGTTGTGTTCGTCACAAAGAAGCCATCGACGATCGATTGCTGGCCCAAATTAATACGGGCCTCGCTTCCATTGAATGCATCAATCGCTGCGATCCCAAAATTTCCCGTTCCTCCAACTCCGCCACCGCCTGTTGAAGTGTAAGCCGAGTAGCTATTCAAGTAGCCAGGTGTAGTCACGTCCGTTTGGTTGCTCACGGCCCAATCATAGTCAGTCCCGTATATCGGGTCCGTCTGTCGACTGAATACGATGCCATTGGATGTGTAATCGGGTGCCCCAGCTTCGAAAGAATTGGGAGCAAGCCCCGCATCTTCGAAATCGACGATAACAGAAGCTTGCAGTTGAGCTGTTTGAAAAAGCGCAGCCGTGGTGCAAAGAAACATGGATAGACATTTAGCCATGGCAAGAAAACTCCCTACCTGACGGGTTCGTTCTTGAACGCATCGATGCTGAAACACCAACCAGCGCTCTCCAAGGTCAAGCGACACTTTGGGCGCAGACACTTACGAAGCTTGCACAGCATTTGCATTTCAACATCAACTCACGACCATCCGCCCTGGAGGATGTACCAGTCGTGCGTCACTGAGGTAGGTCTTCTGACTTCTAAACTCCTCTGCACTTAATCGCCTTCTCGTTACACCGAATACTCGGTAGCAACAATGGCTGCATTCAGAAAGTGCGATTCATCGTCTAGTTACAGCGGCCGGGCCGTCTTGGATTCTCACCAAATTCCCTGTTATTTGAACACGTTCACCACGTGTCATCACCTCAGGACGTTGTGCAGAATTTAGTCGAGCACCTGTCGCCTGTCAAACGTTCGGGCGAATAAACCCCGGTGAACTGCTCTCGGAAAACCGTCATTGCGCTGCGTTCAGTCCAGCTCAGACAACAACGCGATCACCATGTCATGTTCAGAATTGTAGCCCAAAATACTGATTTTTCCCCGCCAAGGCTGGTCTTCAGGCGGCGGTAGTCGCCCCAAAGGCACAAACAATTGCACGTTGATATCGCGGCGTTCGCTGTAGCCCTCAAACCACTTCCCTACTTGATGCGACTTCATCAGCACCGCCTCCTCGTCCAACTCGTAGATGCCATCCAAACTAACCGTGAACTCGTCCGACTGAATAGCTTCGACGACTAAATCTAACTTTTCTGGGTCGTCACCAACCGCTTGTAACTGCTGGAGCACGTCGTTAAACCACTGGTCTTCGGCCAATATCTCCGGCGGAGTCTGTGTGAGATGTCCACCGACGGCTGGTGGATCAACCGACGGCACCACAACCAGCGGAATAGACTTGACCCAGTCTGGCCATTTTGGAATGTCGATTCGAAATTGGCCATTCCACTCGAGATTGTTGTCTGACAATTTCATTGATGGTGCAGCGTTCGCCGGCAAAGGAAACTCGAACTCAAACGCTTGTTCTTTTCCCGCGAGCAGTTCTTGTGGGCCGGCGATAAGGGAAAATCGTTCCTCCAACACCGTGTGGCGATGTGTTCGGCGGTTACTCCCGCTACCCGACGAACAGACTTCCTTGCACGAAACGATGCAGAAGACTTGGTTAACGGTCAATCGTCGACGCGGTGCAAAAACCAACTTACCACGGAAAGAGCCGCCTGCACTGGCACGCACTGGCTCGAATGTCGCAACGACGTTTCCCAACAGTTGCTTGGGCAAAAAATGCCTGAAGAACCACCAAATCGCTGCGATCAACGCCACGAAAATGCCGAAAAAGAACAACCATATCAGCATAGCTACGAGAAATACACCAACCAACAGGCCAATAAAAATTTTGGCGAAGGCCGAAGTCGGCTTCACTTCAGGCTTTAAACTCTCAGGCGCATCCGAGCAATGCACAACAACTTCTTCTTGAACCTTCGGATCAAACTTCCATCGCAATTTCGCCTGGGCACGTACGGTATGACTGACGTTTAAGATCGTACCGTAGTACGTTGGAGGCCAAACGGCCATCTTCAGTTGGAATGGGTATGTATATGCTTGACCTGCCATCCATGTCCCCGCGGGAACGATCACGCTGTCGCTTACCCCACTGGTAACGTTGCCGCGCCCATGCGTTGACCACATTGCCGTGATCGAAAGTTCCTTGCAATTGGTATCGCTATCGCATGTCACAACAACATTCCCTGAAACCGTGTCGCCACCGCGATAGACATTCTCGCGATCGTTGATCTCGATTCTCAAATTGCAGGCGGCCATACAAGACCTTTCATAACAGACATGTGAAACTGAGTGTACAAATGTGACTCAATCGCTCGCACATTGGAACCGAATTGCGACAATAGGTGCGAGGCGAACGCGTCGTTAATTCGAACGCGACTTTCTCGCGACGACAATTGGCTTGCTCGAATCCGACGATTTAAAATTTCCGCTAGTTGCGCAGGAGTCTTTTCTTGGCAAACATCGATAGTGGTTACTTTGAAACCTGCGAAGGAAAGCAATCTCGTAAAATCGACGTGCGTTCCCAGGACAATCGGTGACGAGGACCTAATCATACGAAAAAATCGCCAGAATCCCATCCGTTGTGCCTCATCAATCAACAACAGATCCGATCGGGGAAGCGACGGCCTGGGACCATCCTCAGGAAAGTAGACGTAACTCGCTGTGGGGATTTCTCGCAACAAAGCAAGCAAGTGCGACGTCTTTCCAAACCCACAATCGCCCACAAACTGTAAGGCCGCTTTGGGGCTTTGCACGATTGCAACGTACCGATCAAGCTGCTCTACAACCGCAAGTTCAGCACGTTCCTGGCGCGTGAGCTCGCCGAACGGATTGCGTCGTAGATTCCAGCGATAATAGGGAGACTTAATCATAAATCTAGATTGATCTGGAACACTTGCCGGACTGAAGCGCTTCTTCAAAAGCTAACGCGACTGGTATCGTTTTCTATTTTCATCACGCTACGTCAATGATGTGATGTGACGAGCCGGCACACTAATGTATCGAAGTGGTGTGCAATTGTGTGCATCGAACCTAATTCTTCAATGAAAGTTTCAAAACTATTGTAATTCGCAAACTAACAGCGACAAAGTGACGATAACTCCTACAGTCGGTATCACTGAGACTTTCAACGTTCGTACTGATTCAGTCTCTACAACGTTGCCATTTGCATTGTAGGCCAAAAATGCGACACATCCTTTCTGTCACTCTTGCACTGAGCTGTGTTCTAACGGTGGTTGGCTTTCTCGCTTCCGCCCAAGAACCGCCGATGCTGAACCCGCATGCGAGTAATGAAGTCTCGGTCCTCATGCGTGCCAAATTATCGAGCTCCCAAAAGATCGTGGAAGGACTGATGGCCGGTGACTTTTCTATGATACGCAAAGGCGCCGATGATCTTAAGAAGATCTGCGATTCAGCACAGTGGAAGCCGTACGAAGATCAAGTCGCTACCCATTACCGCGACGAACTTCGACGCATCGCCATCCGCCTAGAAATGCAAGCCGAGAACCAGAACCTAGATGGCGCGGCATATATGTACATGCTGGCAACTACGAACTGCATCAGCTGCCACCAATATACGCGCGATGTTTTGCGGATTGCAGACCGTCGCGTGCCGCGTGGCGTCGTACCAATTCCCGTGTCGGTCGAAGAGAGTGAATCCTACCAAGTTCAGCCGCTGTATCGCTGAACTCTTCCATATTCCGGCACCGTATGCTGCTCGCTCGGTTGGCGTCGACACGCAAGCGAGCAGATCTGACTGCCTGCAGTCAATTGGCCCAGCGGGCACTCTCTCTTCAGGGCTCGCGTGTCAACCTAAAACCGCTGTTAACGCCTGTTAGCACTCCAATAGCAGCTGACACTTTAGTTGCCATTTGCCGCAAGCACGAGCGCGACTATATTTCAGTCCGCAATTGCTCCATCCGACGAACAATTTCGGGAGCGAGCAAGCGCGCGTTATGAATTGGTTCGACTTTGCAGCTCTTGATAGGATTGGCCGACGCGTGACTCATACTTATCGCCACACAAAGATTATCGCGACTTTAGGGCCCACGACAGAGTCGAAAACGACGCTTGCCCAGTTGATTGAAGCAGGCGTTGACGTCATGCGACTGAATATGGCTCATGCGTCCCATGATTGGGTCGCAGAAGTCATCTGGCACATTCGGGAAGTTTCCAATCAGATCGGCAGAGAAGTCGCGATCATGATGGATGTTAAAGGCCCTGAGATTCGGACAGGCAAACTTGAAACGCCGATCATCCTTAACCGCGGCGACAAAATTGAGTTTCGAACCGAAGCAGCACTTTCGCCCAGCACAAGTGTACCAAGCGTCCTCGTTAATTACCTTGGACTGCCTGGTGATGTCATCGTTGGAAACGACATCTTAGTTGACAGTGGCATGATTCGCCTGAAGGTTCTCTCGAAAGACGAAACGACCATTCAACTGGAAGTTGTAACGCCTGGAACGTTAGGTTCGCGTCGGCACATTAACCTGCCTGGAGTGCATGTCAAACTTCCAGCACTTACTCAAAAAGATGAAGAAGATCTGCGAGCCGGCGCTGCTGCGGGAATCGACTTTGTAGCTTTGTCGTTTGTTCGGGAAGCTGAAGATGTCCATACGCTCCGGAGATTCTTGGTGCATGTCGGATCACAGGCAAAGATCATCGCCAAGATCGAAGACCAAGCTGGCGTGCGCAACAGCCGTGAAATTATCGCAGCGGCCGACGCCGTCATGGTCGCTCGTGGTGACCTTGGTATCGAGATCGAATACCATCGCCTGCCCCTGGTGCAAACGGAGCTAGTGCGTGAATGCCAAGCTCAGGGGAAACCTGTTATCATCGCAACGCAGCTTTTGGAATCGATGATAACTTCTCCGATGCCGACACGGGCCGAGATTTCCGATGTTTCCAACGCGATTCGCGAACAAGCGGATGCAGTAATGCTATCAGGCGAGACAGCGACTGGCGCCTATCCGTTAGAGGCTGTTAACGTCTTGAACAAGATTATCGATTCGATCGAGCCTTCAGTGGAAGGGGAGCTAAACACACACTTACACCTTCCAGACCCCAAGTCGAAAATGTTGCGATCCGCGGCGGTTCTTGCTCAAGAACTAGGTGATTCTGGCATCGTCGTCTTTACGCGTTCGGGATATTTGGCCTACACGCTCGGCGCCCTAAGAGCCCGAGGCGTACCAGTTTTTGCATTCACCGACATAGATGCGACATTTCACCAGATGATGTTGCCGTGGGGAGTCGAGCCATTTCAGATGGAGTTTTCCGATGATCCCGAGACGACGATAGTGAACGCGCTTGAATATTTAAAGCAGCGAAATTGGTGTTCGCCCGGAACGTGGCTCGTCGTCATAACCAACGCTCTTGCGAGTGCTAAAGTCATCGACACCTTGCAGCTGCGTCAGATAACTTAGTGTCAAAGCTGAAATAGCCCACCACCATTTCTCTCTTGTTTCGTAAGAGACGGCTTCCATCACTGCTTTCAGAATATACCGACTCAGGATTTTTGAGTCTGTATTCTGGTATGCAACTGCATGACGATGATTCATCAATCCTGCTTCTTAGCTCGCCAAGGTGACTTTTCGATCTTCTTCAAATATTCGCGCAATTCAGTACGCTAAGTTGCCGTTCTACACGCATTGAAAACACTCCGGCGCTCGCCAGTATGCTGACCTAGCTGTCAGTCCGGCGGTAGATTCCCCAGAACAAGTCTTCGGCAGGGTAGGGGATTGTCAGGCCGGCAGGAATGAATCGTACAAGGTTACTGCACATTCTAGCGGGAAAAATGTTCTTTAGCTTGTACTCTAAGAGACTGCGAGCGTGCTCACCCAGTATCCTCTTTGAGGGGCGCCCACGCTTAATTTCTCGAAAACCAAAGTCGGAAAGAAGCCTAGCGAGTGACTCGGGAGAAAACCATTGCAAAACAGTCGGCGGACTGTACTCGTGCCAGTTCTTACCAAAAAATTTCGCCGTCCAACTGCGGTAATTCCACGTCTCGATTAACAGTATTCCTCCTGGGCATACAAGCTGTGAGAATTTTTCAGCGGCGCGTCGGACGTCTGTAAAGTGCGCCATCACCTGGACCGCTGTAACAAGTGGATAAGCACGTGTCGGCTCGAAGTTTTCCAAGTAGCCTTGAACAACGTCCAGCTTCAACTGATTTGTGGCATGTGCGACCATCGATGCATTCGGTTCGAGCCCAGCCGTCTTCCAGCCTCCATCGCGAAATCCCGCCAACTCAAATCCCGCCGCCGCTCCAATAGAGAAGACATCTTTTTCAAACTGTCCGGCTCGTCCATCAATGCGGTTCAGTTGCGACAATACTTTTTCAGCCACACGAGCATACCTGCGCCCCTGCGCACGGACCAAAGGTTCGTTGGCTAAATAATTGCTGTAACCGGCTCCGCCCGCAAAAAAATAGTCGTCATCATAATTCGCCTCAACATGATTCGCCGCCAACTCCAATGCAGAGTGCCGATGCCAGCAGTGCGTACATTCGTAAACGCCAGTGGTACCAATGTCAAAGCAGTGCTGCGAAGATCGGCCGCAGGCGGGACATAAATTTTTAACAACTGGCATCGATCGCATTGGATTCAATTAGCTGCACGTGAGCTCTGAGACACCTTAAAAGTGCGCATGGAAACGAACGAGTATAACTCGTTTAGTATTGGCGCCTAATGTAGCTGTCCAAGAGGATGTACTTTTTTCTGGCAATCGAGTTACAGCAGTAAACTGCTGGACTGTAGTCTCATCTGCTTTTCCGTTGAGGAGGCGGAGCCCCCAAGGCAGGCAAAATCTGGCAACCAGGAAAAGCGAGGTGGAGAATAGGATCGAGAATTTCGACGCTTCTGTTCGGAAAGACTTGTCCTATAATGCGGGCGAACAAGCCACGATTGGTTTGCACGGAACGAAGATTCGACCACGCCTTTTTAGACTTACAACTGATGCCTCAGTGGGATGTTAGAGATACGATTTGCGCCATCGCCAGTGGATCGTCGCCAGCATTGCGCGGGATCATCCGGGTCAGCGGACCAGATGCAGTCGCCTGCTGCGCCAAACTCCTCGCAGATGAACTACGATCGGCCATCTTCGAACTGAAACAGGCGACTCGTGTAGAAGCACTAGTTAAGCTCGAACGATTAGATCAAAGCGTACCCTGCAGCCTCCTGGTTTGGCCTGATAGCCGCAGCTATACAGGCCAGCCTTCCGTTGAAATCAACGTTGTCGGTAGCCAGATAATCTTGCAACTGCTCGTTGAGAAGCTATGTGCGTTGGGAACTCGACCCGCACAACCCGGGGAGTTCACCTATCGCGCGTTTCTCAACGGTCGTCTTGATCTAACTCAATGTGAAGCAGTATTAGCTGTCATCCATGCGACGGGTGAAGCTTCGTTGCGGACATCGCTGCGGCAGCTTTCCGGCGGACTATCAGAGCCGCTAGCTGCCGTCCGGAAGTCCTTGGTCAACATGTTAGCGGACCTCGAAGCGGGTTTAGATTTCGTCGATGAAGATATCGAATTCGTATCGCGCCATGAAGTTGAAGCCAATTTGTCGAGCGTACTGGCGATTCTCGAAGAAGTCCATCAAAAGCTGGGTTCGCGGCGGCATGTGGCGAACAAACCCAAGATTGTGCTTGTCGGCTTACCAAACGCTGGCAAAAGTTCGCTGGCCAATGCGCTGCTTGGGTCTAACCATGCGATCGTAAGTGATGTTGCTGGTACAACACGCGATTTCCTTCGCTGCCCATTGCAGTTGCGATCTGGTGAAGTCGACCTGATCGATACGGCAGGTTTTGAAGCGATTCTCGAAGACCTGACGAATTCCTCTTCAGCCGGCCAAAATCAAATCAGTCTCGCGGCGCAACAAATGATGCGAGAACGCTGGAACGAGTCCGATCTGGTCCTCTTCTGTTGCGAAAACTCGGACGATACGGACGCGTTCAACAAAGCTGTGCATGCGTTTCAAGTTATCCAAGAAACGCTGGACGATCATTCGTCGTCGCGCGAATGCTGGCTGATTCGGACGAAGTCCGATCGCGGCCCGCTTGTTGACTTAATACCGAACGCGACAGAATTCAGCTCGGTCCACAGTACCAGCGCAAGCACTCGAGCGGGCATTGACGACCTAGTGCTTGCAATCGACGCTTGGTATTTAAGTCGTAGCGGAGCTGCGAGCGATGTCGTTCCGATGACTTTGGTTCGCTGTGCAGCTGCGATTGAATCAGCTTGCAGTTCTTTACAAGCAGCGTTGGACGTCTGTCGTTACGACGCAGGTGGTGACGAATTGATCGCCGCTGAACTTCGAAATTCACTCCATGAATTAGGTACCGTAGTTGGAGAGGTTTATACGGACGACATCCTCGATGCTCTCTTCTCGCGTTTCTGCATTGGCAAATGAGGCAAGCTAGGAAAAATAAGCGTAGCCCAAAAATCGGAACAGTTGCAAAGCGTGTCAAAATCAGAAGATTCGCTTTCTTTAGTATTACCGGTTTGCCGAAGAATACTGGCGAAGATGCAGACCAACGTTTGGCGAGCTAGGGGGGCAATTTCCTAGTCTTGACCGGCGTCCAACTTACAGCCTTGGTGGTTTGCACAACAATACCACCAATGTTTCGTTGACCATTTATCGATTCTTGGCGAATTGATCGGTAGGCAGCGATAGGGACTATTTGAGCTTAAGCGTAGGAGGAGTTCCATGCGACGTTTCTTTATGGGCTTGGCGATCGCATCGCTAACCGTAGCGAGCCCCATCGCGGCCCAAGCCGGTGATCGCGAGATTGCCGACACGATCGTTCAGACTTTAAAGGACCGTCAAACCAACGGTTCCTTGAAAGACTTTGACATCGACCTAGCGGTCGAAAATGGCGTAGTTACCTTGACTGGCAAGGTCGCTAACGCACAACAAGCAACCGCCGTAGTTGAAGCTTCTCGAGCTACAGCCGGTGTTGTGGAAATTATCAACGAGATTGAAGTTCGCGAGAGCGTCAATCCAGCCGTTGTAGCGAGCGAAGAATCGTTCGTTATCCCGGCTTCGGGCGAAGCTGAAATGGCTGAGCCACCTGCGATGCAAGAGCTTGCACGCAGCGTTGCTCCAGATGATGCGAAGATCACCGATTCGATTTTAGCCCAACTGGCGTCGATCAAGAACGAAGGTGCCTTGCGCAACTTCGAACTAGACGTGTCGACAGTTCGCGGCGAAGTTTGGACTCGTGGTTACGTATCGACGCCAGAACAAAAGCAACTTGTTTTGTCGACGATCCAGCACGTCACGGGTGTAACTAAGATTGTTGACGACATCAATCTTTTGAGCACACCTGGCCAACCAACCAGCCCTGTTCAACAAGTATCGGACAGCCGAGTTGTTGGAACCAGTATGCCAGTTGTCGGTCAACCAGGCGTTCCGCAAGCGTTTGCTCAGAGCCAACTGACGAGCTTCCAAGGCGACATGGGTTACGACCCAAGCTGCGTAGCTCCGATGGGTGCTCCAATGGGCGGCATGGGCGGCGGTCCAGTTCCGATATCGGGCGGACCATCTTATGGCCCAGGCGTACCACGCTACGACAATCCTCAAGCACCAAACTATGCTTGGCCAAGCTATGCAGCGTATCCAAACTACTCTGCCGTAACTTATCCAAAGCAATACAGTGCGTCGGCGTGGCCTTACATCGGTCCGTTCTATCCATACCCTCAAGTTCCACTAGGATGGCGCAAAGTATCCTTGGAATGGGATGACGGACTTTGGTACCTCGACTTCTCGCACAAGAGCGGCCGATAACACACATCGTCGCTTGAGATCAACGTTGCGTTGTTAAAGACAACGCAGCTACAAACTGTGGCACGGCCTCGCTAACAATTGCTCAAGCAATTACTCGCGAGGCCGTTTGCCATTGAGCATTGCATAAGTCGTCAATAGTCTTACGCCGACTGTTGGTCGTATTTGACGCGGTGGTGATAAATTGCAGTCAATGACTTTAAGATGGCCATCTTGATCGTGTTCAACTGCGTCAGAGTCAATCCGCATTCGTCGAATTGGCCATCGGTCAGCTTCTTCATCGCGATCGCTTCGATCAAGTTCTGCAGCCGTGTCGGTGTTGGTTCAACTAACGTACGTGAAGCACTTTCAACCGCATCCGATATCATCAGCACGGCGGCTTCAAGCGTTTGCGGCTTTGGGCCTGGATAACGAAAGGTCGCTTCCGAGACTTGCGTATCGCCGTTGGCTTCTTCATTTTTCTTGGTCGCTTGCTTAAAAAAGTACTCGACCAACGTCGTTCCGTGGTGCTGTTCGATAAAGTCGATCATCGACTTAGGAAGATGATGTTGCCTTGCAAGGTCAGCGCCGTCTTTGACGTGGGCGATAATCACCAGCGTGCTCATCGCCGGCTGCAGCGCGTCGTGACAGTTGACGCCTTGAGCCTGATTCTCGATGAAATAGTTCGGCTTGAACATTTTGCCGATGTCGTGAAAGTACGCGCCGACGCGCGTAAGCAGCCCGTTAGCACCAATGCTATCGGCGGCTGCCTCGGCAATGGCTGCGACCGTAATGCTATGGTTATAGGTTCCGGGTGCTCGCTGCGCAAGCTGCCGCAGCAAGGGGTGACTTGCATCGCCCAGTTGCAACAGACTTAAGTCGGTTTGCACGTCGAAGATGCGTTCGATGAATGGCAACAGGCCGTTCATGATCAAGCCCGCTAGCACCGTAAACATAGCATGCCAGCTTGCTTCCTTGACGATTTGCAACATCAACGGCGATGTTCTTGGCAAGGTGCTAGTAATGGGATCAGTGGCCACGGCAGTGACAATGGATAGTGATTCTGGATCTTGAGATATCCCGCTCACCTGCCCAACCATGGCGCCCACTCCAATCGTCGTAGCAAAGACGACGATCGCAGCGCCACAAGAGACATACAGCAATCGATTTCTGTCACGTACACGCCCGAGCAATAACGTACTCGCGGCCGATACAGAAAGCAGAATCACAAATTCAGCGATGTCCATCCCTAGCGCGAGAGTAATCGCGAGCGAAAGCGTCGTCAACAGGATTAACGTAATCGATCGTCCGTATGCGATCGTGGCCGTCATCGCGACGATCACCAGCGGCAGAATTCGCTTGGATCGCCACGGATCCTGCGCCGCAAAAGAGCACAATAAAATGCATAGGACACAAAGGCATAACAGGCGAATGAGCTTGCGATTATCGGTTAGCAGCGAACGATCAAGCTGGAAATAGATAAACAGTCCGCAAAGTAGACTGATGGCTGCCAGCATCCCGATAAAGGCCACAAAGCGGATGATACACTCCGTCCAACTTTGTTGTACTAGCCACGCGTCATATTCAGCGCGAAGAATCTGAATATCGCTGCTACCGAGCGGCTTTCCGCCTGGAACTAAATTCGTGACCGATGGATAGTAAGGCGTCATCACAGGCGGAACTTCCTTGATCCGCGCCACGCGCGCCTCCTGCGTAAGATCGATGTTCCATTTCAGTGTTTCAGGAAGCAACGGTTGAATAAAGTGAAAGATTAGCTCTGCTACCGTGGCTGCTTCCAAGCTGCCGTAGGCGGATTTCATTTCCCGTTTCAAACTCTCGTGGATCACCGGAGCGACTTCGACAATTCGAACACGTTTAACGTCGACTTCGATCGATTCTTTCTCACGGCCGGGTGCATAAACACGAATCGCCCGTTGGTTGCCTTGTTCGAGACTATGATCCAAGGCCTTGATCAAGCCGGTCTCTTCGATTGGGTCGAAGACATTCTTAAGTACCGCGTCTAACTTTCCAATCTTGGTATCATCGGCCAGTACTGCGCGTATGGCTTGAAGCGATAGATCGGGCGTAAACGATTCGGTACCATTGGGCGGTGGTATTAACTTGTTGAGCGCTGTCCGTTGGTCTTCCTTAAGCGACGAATAGTCTTCGCCTGAGGTGAGCTTGAGCAAAATTTCACGAATACCACTCTTGAGCTGAATCAGTGGCTGCACATTGTTCTCGTAATAGCACAACACAGTGCTGCTGACTTGCGCTTTGCGTTGTTCCGTTTTCTGTTCGTCCAGCACTTCAAACGGTACGCGTGCGACGATAGCTCGAGCCGGCACGTAGCCTTGGCGATAAGGGAACGGAGGATTCCAGCCTTGCAGCCCGACCGTAACAATCGCAATCGCTGCTGCGGCCATCAAAAAGCGTAGCAGGGATGAGGGCTGCGTTAAGCGATTCCAAAGTGCTACCCATGAAAACGAGTCCACCTGGAGTGTTGCGACCCGTTCAGAACGAGTTCTAATGGTTGCGTTTGACATGTTTCAATCGCGTTAAAGCCGCACGCGAATCATCCTGCTGGTTCGTGATCGTCGCCATCAAAGACGACGCTGGGTGGAACTGCGTTCGATTCGTCGTATGCTGTTACAATCCTCTGCACTAGGGCGTGGCGTACGATGTCGGTCGTATCAAGCTTAACAAATGCTATCCCTTTAATACCGCGAAGCCGTTGAACTGCGTCGCGAAGCCCGCTGGTTGAGCCACCAGGCAAATCGATCTGGGTAACGTCCCCCGATACGACAACCTTCGAACCTTCACCCATGCGAGTCAAAAACATTTTCATCTGGCTTACCGTCGCGTTCTGCGCCTCGTCCAAGATGATAAATGCGTTATTAAGTGTTCGGCCGCGCATATACGCCAAAGGTATAACTTCGATCGTCTCTTGTTCCATCAAGAACTTGATCTGGTCGAAATCGACCATTTCGTGAATCGCGTCCAAAAGCGGCCTAAGATAAGGATTCAGTTTCGCCTGCAAGTCCCCCGGAAGAAAGCCCAAACTCTCGCCAGCTTCCACCGCCGGTCGAACTAAGACGATCTTACGGATCTGCCGGGACCGAAGAGCCTCCACGGCGGTCGCGACTGCTAAATAGGTTTTTCCGCACCCAGCAGGCCCAATACAGAACGTCATGTCGTGCTTGCGGATCGAGTCGACATATTTCGCTTGGCCGTCGGTGCGTGGACGGATCCGCTTGCCAGCCGAACCGATGGCTACCTCGCCCTTCGGATACTCGCGTTTCTGCGGACTGGTGGAGTTTCCGAGCACTTCTGCAACTTCCTCCGGCCCGATCTGCGAATTTCGCAGGACTCGGTCCTTGAGTCGCTCCAGAATGTCAGTGGCCATCCGCACGGCTTCTGCTTCGCCGGAAACACGGATTTGACCGCCGCGGTGCGTGATTGCGACGCCAAGCTGGTTACGAACAGCTCGAAGATTCGCGTCTTGCGGTCCAAACAACTGCAGAGCAATGCTTGGATCCGACAAACTCAATATCGCTTCAGACATTCAATATCGCTGCCGATCAGCAACGCTTCTCAGGATATTTGGCTCATACAACTGGAAAGGCTAGCCTGAATTAGGATTGCGGGAAAGCAACGCTTTCAGAAAAGCATCCGAAAATCCGACCAATCGCTCTCGCAGTTCCGGAAACTCCGGTCGTCGCGAACCAATTTAGACGATCCAGCCAGCAAGAACAGCAAGATATGCAAAAGGAACCGCGAAAAAAAGCGAATCTGTAACGTCCCAAACTCCCCCTAAACCCGGCAGCAGCCGACTGCTATCCTTCGCCTGGACCGACCTTTTGAAGACCGATTCGAGCAAGTCGCCCACCAGCCCAAAAACCGCAATACCAGCTCCGGTAACAATAGGCCCCCACAGAGGGACTTTAACGGCCGCTGCGGCCGGGCTGCCAAAGATCCCAACCGACGCATGAGGGAAGTAAATGAACGCCACCACGGCAGCCACGACCACGCCTCCAATTGCACCTTCCCAAGTTTTCTTAGGACTAATTATTGCGTGAAGTGGTCTCTTTCCGATCGCACGCCCCGTAAAATAGGCCCCTGCGTCGGACATCTTGGTCACGATCACTACGCCAACCATCAAAATCAACCCAGAATAGTCAGCCGGCGACAGCCTGATCACGATCAGGAAATGAGACAACCCGATGCAGTAAGCCACAATCATGGCGGCTACCGCAAAACGCACGACGACGCTGCGCTGGTACGTCCCATAAAATTTAAGACTCTCGAGCGCGAGTACTACGATCGCACTACAGATGGCAATCGCAGACCAACCTACCATTCCAATAGGACAGTCTTTCGGATAAGGCTTGCCAGAGACCAAGGGATATAAAATTGGCATCGACGCTAGGCAACACGCCATCAGGCAGGCAGCCACGATCCACTTTACCGATACCTCATGCTGCGACGAAACCAACCGAGCGAATTCATACGCAGTCCCACATACTAAAAAGAAGTACACCGGCAAGAGGAAAGTGCCAGGCGATGCACCTAACCACGAGTACGCGTCAGCAAAGACGAAGACGAGAACACTTGAAATCAAAATCGCTGCTGAGAGGAGTCGGCTGGCTAACAACGTCGTTCAATACTTGAGGAAAGAGGAAGCGGTTAAGTTGCTGGCTGACTAAGACCACCAAATCGCCGTTGTCGCCCACCATACTCTTGCACGGCGGCGATGAAATCAGTCTTGGTGAACTCTGGCCAGTGAGTATCAAGTATACAAAATTCCGCGTAGCTCAATTGCCATAACAAATAATTGCTTAGTCGAAATTCGCCGCTTGTTCGAATCAACAGATCAGGATCGGGGATATCGCGTGTATAAAGATGATCGCTAATAGTCGCTTCGTCGATCTGATCGCTGGCCAGCTCGCCAGTGGCAACTTTCGCAGCCATACTGCGGAATGCATCGACTAGCTCCTGGCGTGCGCCGTAGTTAATCGCCAACGTCAAAACCAATCGTTCGCCTCCAACCGTAGTGGCCATCGCGTGCTGCAATTGTTTTTGGATCTGTGGCGATAGTTCATTCAGCCTTCCGATTGTATTTAACCGAATTGACTGTTTGACGAGTTCTTTGCTTTCGTTCTGCAGATAGGTTTGCAGCAATCGCATCAAAAAGTCGAGTTCGACCTTTGGCCGCTTCCAATTTTCTGTCGAGAAGCAATAAAGCGTTAGGTATTTGACCCCGGATTCGATCGCTCCTTCAATCGCAGCTCGGACCGCGTCAGCACCGCGACGGTGACCTTCCACGCGCGGCAATCCTTGACGCTCTGCCCAGCGGCCGTTTCCATCCATGATGATGGCAACGTGATTTGGAATCGATGAACTGGACATGAGGCAATGGCTACTTTACTTCTTTGCGACAATCTTTTTGGCTTTGATCCGCTGCGATTCTTCAAGAAAAATCGTTTGCTTGCGATCCGGGCCAATCGATACGATCCCAATGTCGATGCCCACCAGATCAGCGACGCGCTGCATATAGCTGATAGCGGCCGGTGGCATATCGTCTAACGATCGTGCACCACTAACATCGCTGTTCCAGCCAGGTAACGTTTCAAACACGGGCTTGGCATTTCGCAACTGTTCGATTTTGGATGGGAAGCGGTTAATGATTTGACCTTCGATCTCGTAACCGGTGCAAATCTTGATTTCATCAAGATAACCGAGCACATCCATCATCATCAACGATAACGTGTTGATACCGCTAAGCCGCGAAGTGTAGCGAACGGCGACGGCGTCGAACCAGCCACATCGGCGAGGTCGTCCGGTAGTCGTACCGAACTCTTTGCCGATTTCACGAATCTTCTTCCCAATATCATCATGCAGTTCTGTTGGGAATGGACCGCCGCCGACACGTGTGCTGTACGCTTTGGCAACTCCGATGACTTCTTTGAACCATTTGCCTGGAACACCGGAGCCAGCACTGATGCCGACGCCGGACGCATTGCTGCTGGTAACGAATGGAAAAGTTCCATGGTCAATATCCAGCAGGGCACCTTGTGCGCCTTCCATCAATAAACTCTTACCCGCATCAAGTTCGTCCAACAAGTAGTTGGTCGTATCCATGGCAAGCGGAGCAAGTGCTTCGGCCCATCGCTTCACATCGCTTAATATCTTGCTCGCATCCAAACTTTGGAGTTCATCATTTTCGGCAAGAGCCGACAGCCATTTTTGCTTGAACTCGAGTACCGAATGAATCTTTTCTTCGATGTCACTCGAAAGAATGTCGCCAAGGCGAATCGCGTGTGTTCGGCCAACTTTGTCGCGATAGCAAGGGCCAATACCCCGCAATGTCGAACCAATGCTCTCGCCGGAGACCATCTGCCTGTTCGAAATGCGATCTTCAACGATATGCCACGGCATCACCAAATGCGTGCGTTCGCTGATCCGCAAATTCTTTGTCGGATCGATTCCACGGCTCTGAAGGCCTTCCAATTCCCCCATAAAAGTCGTTGGATCCATTACCACGCCTGGTGCAATAATATTCATGACACGTTCGTGCAGAATACCGCTTGGCACGTGGTGCAATTTATAGACTTGAGATCCCGATACGACGGTATGACCAGCGTTCGCACCGCCTTGATAGCGGACGACGATATCGTTTTTAGGTGCGAGTAGATCGACAAGCTTTCCCTTAGCTTCGTCGCCCCATTGCAGACCAATAACACAGGTTGCAGGCACTACTTTTGAACTTTCACCGTTGAGAGGCAGATGCTGCGGCGTCCTTTTACATTGACGACGCCGCCATTGAAGAGCGAAAGTCTATTGAAGAACCGTACGTCTGGTCAAGCCACTGTCGGTTTTTGCGGCGTTTCACGCTTGCCAGACGGCTCAAGCAACGAAAAAAGGGCCGTCCAGCACTCTTCGCTCGACGACCCTTTAAAAATGGCAACTTTTAACGATGCAAATTATTGCCCTGTTCCACCGGTGCCACCACCAGTACCACCACCGGTGCCACCACCTGTATTACCAGTGACGAAGTTGAACGTATCAACCTGCTGAATCGCGGAAAAGAACGGTGTCGGGGTAACGCGAACGTAGCGGCGATCGCCAGAAATTACTGCGTTTGACGAGAGCATCGAACCGGCTTGGATCTGCTGAATAATCGGCCGCGTTCCAACCACACCCCGGAAAGGGTTGATAGCTGGTCCAAAGAACCCACCAGGGAAGAACGGATTGAAACCACCGACACTCCCGTTGTTCTGGGAATCCCCCGACGAAGACTGCTGAGCCAACACAGCGCGAGCCGTAGCGAGCTTGTCTGCTTGCGTCTTGCCGATCTGGATATTGGCGACCGTGTCTTTGCGATGGCCTTTCTTGACGTCTACCTTAACCAGTGCGTTCTTCTCCGAAACAGGAATTTGCTGACGGATATGACGCTCATGTTCGGTGCCAAAGTCGGTAAGGATATCGACAACAACAGTCCCACCACTGACTTCGCCCCAGACCTTCTGGACGAAAATATCGTATTGCCCTGCGAATCCTGACGCACAAACGTAGGTCTCGCTAAAGCCATCGTTACCCGCCTGATCCAAGCTGGATGTATCCCCTAACAAAACGCCACCGGCAGTTGTTCGCGGATTTCCAACGGAGCAGATCGTACCTGTCGGCTCTTGAACGCTAAGGTCGATATCAGCCTCGCCCGTCCAAGACACGCGGACAATGATGTCACGTGTTACGTTGGCCTTCAGATGATCTTCAAAAGCTTTTGCTTCGACGATTCGACCTGAACGGTTTAGCGTAGCAAATGCAACTTGAGCGGCCAAAGCGGCCTGTTCAGTCAGCTGCGAATGTTCAGCTGACCAGGCTTGGCTCAACACGCCGACACACGTCCAACGCATCGCCTCGATGTCCTGCAATTCAACAGCAACGGGTAGAGCCATTTGGTACGGCTCAGGACGAAGCGGTTGTTGAATTGAAGCATCCCGCAGTGCTAACAATGCTTCTGACTTCATGTCGCGCGAAATCAGATACTTCGCAATTCGCAATCGGTCTTCGATATCGTTGCTATAGTCAACCGCGGACATGAGAACGCGGTAGATGTCTGCATTGGAGTAGTCGCAGGCTTGCATCGAAATGCTTAGTGCTTCGTACATCCAAGGCAATGGATACCCCCGGATGATCGACGAATTGAGTGCCGCAATGACCTCTTCGAAATGAGGCTTTGCTGCAGCCAAATTCTTTTCTGCACCAACACGCTCAATTGCATTTAGTTGCGAATTGATCAGCTTGACAATCTTCGCTTCGACCGCTGCTTGTCCCGCTTCGTCTGCGGCAGCTAGTTGATCGATTAAAGCATTCATCTTGACGACAAGATTCTTCTCCAGAACCGCAACTGGCTTTGCCGGTAGAGCCTGAGCCTGCACAGACGAGGCTGCTTGTGGTTTTGCTGGAACGTCATTTACATCGAACATTCCGCCACCACCACCGCCCATGCCACCCATGCCGCCGCCGCCCATACCGCCACCCATGCCGCCGCCCATGCCGCCGCCGCCCATGCCGCCGCCCATACCGCCGCCCATCATGCCGCCGCCCATACCGCCACCAGACATCACTGGCACGACGAGGTCACCGACAGGATAAACACGGATGATCGCAGCATTACCTTCGTCAACGGTCGTAATCGTCATTACTTCGTTGTCGATCACATAGGTCAATTGCAACTGGCCAAGAATCTGGTTCAGCGCCGCACGCAATGACATTTCCGGAACGTTTTGCAAGATGATTGGATCGTCAGGTGAAGAGACTCCACCTTCCAACGCGACTTCGTCAAACAATATCGGAATATCGAACTGCTGCGCAATTTCGTCGATCGCACTTCGCAATGGAACGTTATTGAAGTCAGGCGTAAAAGTCCTGCTCAACGAACTGTAAATTCGTTGTTCCGATGGATTCGAACCTGCCAAATCGATCGAACCATAACGCTCTAAACGGCGAGCCGACAACCGTCGCCACACGTCCGAAGGTGGATACAAAACTGGTGGTTCGTCTGAAATTGGAATCGAAGCGATTTCGTTTTGGTAAAGAACGTCAACAAAACCACGACGTTTTGCATAGATCACGTCGTAGATCAAGTTGTAGTTCGACTCGATACTCGACTTGGTTTCTGTAACAACCGAAATTACCGTACGCTTGGCAAGGTCGTTGACGATCGGAGCGATCTCTTGATTCGCTTTGACATACTGCTGTTGATCGATCAACGCATTGAAACGCTCAACCAATTGTTGGATAGAAGCTTCGGTCCGAGCTTGTTCGGCCAGAAGTCGCTGCGATTGAGCGGCTTGGGCTGTCGCCGATTCGGCAGTCGCTAGCTGTTCACGAACAACAGCTTCTCTCCTAGCGGCTTCTTGGATGTCAGACGCAATACGCGCCTCTAACTGTGCTCGTTTGCCTGGATCAAGGTCTGGCGAGCGAACAACTTCGCTGAGCAAGAGCTTGAGGGCAATCTTGGTGCCTTCTGGATCCCGAGAGATCGAGTTACGTGCTTGGCGAAGCTGCGAATTCACTTCCGCTTCGAGGCCTTCTGCTCGCAACTGACGGCGACCAACTTCGTCGGCTAACAAATCACCACCAAGGGCAAGTTCGCTACCACCCAACATTGGTGGTTCGCTGTATGCGGGAGCAGACTGACTACGAGGAAGCGAGGGAACTGGATTAACAAGCGGAGCGGCTGGAACATCCAAGCCCAGATCGCTGTCGACTTCTGCTTCCGCTGGTGCTGGCGGAGTCACATCCGAATCAAAGCCGCCAAATGGTGTTTCGGCGTCATCACCTGCAGGCATTTCGGCTTCTGCGGGAGTATCGCCGAAAAGCGAATCAGTCGAATCGCCGCCAAGCTCAGATCCAAACGGATTGTCGTCTTGGAAAGCAACTAGCTTCACTTTGACTTTGCGTTGAACCGATGCCGAATCATCCTTTTTCTCAATGGCACTGAGGATATTCTTGGCTTCTAGATTGTTAGGATCGCGACGCAAAGCTTCTTCAGCAATCGAACGTGCGCCTTCAACATCACCACGTTGCAAAGCAAACTGGGCGTCTTGGACCATGCTGACCGAAGCGACACTGAACATGTTCGCAACTTCACGCAAGCCCTCAGAACCAGCCGTTGGTAAGGTAAGACCACCATTACCTTCAACTTCACTGACTAGCTTTTGCAAGAAAGCCATGTCTGGGTTCGATTTCTCGGCCTTCAGGTTCCACTCAAGCTTGACATCTTTGCCATCGAAGTGACCTTCGACCTTTAACGTACCTGGTTGCTTGCCAGAATCCATCTTGCCGATAATGACCGAATCGCGGTCACCACGCACTGGTGGCAACTGTGCAGGCAGAGCTACTTCGACAAGCTCTTCGATATTCGATTTTGCAGGCCAGAAAACGGGTACCGAAGTCGTATCTGCCAAACGTTGGCCAACATCTTGCGGTGTTCCATTGGTCGTTTCGCGAATGAAGATCGCTCCGCCAGTATGATTGGCCAGAGTTGCAAGCGATTCGACGTCAACCGCAGCTCCAGTGCCCATCGAAGTTACACTAATACGACTGGCGACCAACGATTCAACGAGACTGCGGAAACCGCTTTCGTCCAGCAGACCAGTTCGCGTCATGCCATCGCCCAAGTAGACGATCGCACCACCGCTGGGCAGTTGCTTGCCGGCAGCTCGAAGCGCCTTAGGCAAATTGGTTGCTCCCAAAGGCACACGCTTTTCAAGTTTCGCAATGGCCGCCTGCATGGCTGGCGAATCTGCGAGGTGCAGCCCATCACTCAAGTCGACGGTGTCTACGTCGCAGGCCATCAGCCCAACCGACACGTCCGAGGGCAGCCCACGCAACGTGAACTTCAACACGTCCAGCGCGTCTTCGCGCGTCGCTCCAACTTGGGAGGCCGACGTGTCGAAAAGAATAATGACCGGTTGCTTCACTCGCTGGCTCGCAGCACTCTGTGCCGCAATGCTCAAAGCGTAAGACGTTTCGCCAGTAGCATCCGAAAAAGTCGCCAGCCGCGAAGCGGACGCCTTCATGTCAAAGTCGGCTGCTAAGGCAAACGGGCTCGCAACGCCAAGCATTGCTAAGGAAGTTAGGTATGTCAAACGACGTGGTCGCGACATAGGATTGTCTCCTTCAAGGTAGATTTTTTCGCGTTCATGAGCCGCTGGGCTCGGGCCTACGACTGCTAATTACACTTTACTTCGCATGCGCTCGGCTGCTAGGCAATCGGCACATTTTCCTGCATGAGCAACCCTTTTGGGCTCGTTTTCGGACCGTTACGTAAGATACGTACGACGATCAAAAAAGGCTTCAAGTCTGGATGACCTTCTGCCGCAAGGGCCGCTCACACACGCTTTCGAGGTTGCAATTTGCAACATCAAAATGTGCCTATTCACTATTAAGCAAACTGCTGGCCGCAGAGTCTTCGAATAACTTCCGGCCGCTGGATTCGAGAATAGATTCAATAATTTTTTGGCCAGGGCACTTCGAAAGCCCTTTTCACGACTAACGGCAGCCGAATTACGCCGATTTTAACGATGAAATCAGCTAAAAACGGCGTCGGCCAAACTAGCTTCAAAACGTAACATTTCCGAAGTGTTCAATTCTGCAACACTTTCGGGAAACGCGTAGCGACGCGGAAATAGTCTTTCTGCCGCGCCAAGATTGCCACCGGCACCGCCTCGAAACGAGGCAAAGTGCGTGTCAAAAAAACTTCGAAAATTTTTGCGGCTGACGCTAAAAATCTACAATGCAAAGCGTTCCTGCAACGACATTACGGTCATTTCCTTGGTCCGCATATCCTTCATCGCGCCTATCGCTGCTTCAGCAGCTGAGATTGTCGTGATGCAAGGCACGCCGAATTGGACAGCCGCAGCACGAATCCTGCCTTCGTCGGTCCGAGCGCCTTTGCCATTGGGCGTATTGATGATCAAAGAAACATCGCTGTTCTTCAAATAGTCAATCAGATTCGGATTCCCCTCCGCCAGTTTGCGGACGCGTGTCACCGGAATCCCCGACTTTTCAATATGAGCGGCAGTTCCCGAAGTAGCCAGCAACTTGTATCCCATCTCGTGCAAAGCTCGCGCTAGATCGGGCATCGTGCCCCGATGCCGCGACGATACGCTCAGGAACACGTTGCCCGACTCTGGCAACACAACGCCCGCCGCAATCTGGCTCTTGGCGAAAGCAATCGAAAACTGATCGCTCGTCCCCATCACTTCACCCGTCGAACGCATTTCAGGGCCCAAAACGATGTCGACACCGGCAAACTTACGGAATGGAAAGACACTCTCTTTCACCGAGACGTGTCGTGGTTTTGGTTCTTCGAGGATCCCCAGCGACGCCAGCGTTTCCCCCGCCATAACCTTGGCCGCAATGTTGGCGACAGGAACCCCAGTCGCCTTGGCAACAAACGGTACCGTGCGGCTTGCGCGAGGATTCACTTCCAAGACATAAACGATCGATTTGCCGTCTTCGTCCTTAACCGCAAACTGCACGTTCATCAGCCCGATAACTCGCAGCTTCATAGCCATCGCCTTGGTCGCGACACGAATCTCGTCCAGGACATCGCTTCCCAGATGGTGCGGCGGAATCGCACAAGCGGAATCGCCTGAGTGCACGCCGGCCTCCTCAATGTGTTCCATGATCCCCATGATGACGACATCTTTGCCATCGGCCACCGCGTCGACGTCGACTTCAGTAGCGTCTTCCAGAAAGCGGTCGATCAGAACTGGTTGGCCTTCGGCGACAACAAACGCTTCAGCAACATAGCGATCGAACTGGCTCATGTCATAGCAGATCTCCATCGCGCGTCCGCCTAACACAAAGCTTGGCCGAACCAAAACTGGAAACCCAATGCGCTGCATACTTGCGCGGGCTTGATCCATGTTGCGCGCGATCGCATTTGCCGGTTGCTTCAGGCCCAATTCCGTTAAGAACCGTTGGAACTTTTCACGATCCTCGGCCGATTCGATCGTATCAACGCTCGTGCCAATGATCGGAACTCCCGCGGAAGCAAGCGCCCGCGATAAATTTAACGGCGTCTGGCCGCCAAACTGCACGATCACGCCGTCGGGCTGAGTAACATCGAAAATGTTCAAAACATCTTCCGTCGTCAGCGGCTCAAAGAACAGCAAGTCGCTCGTGTCATAGTCAGTCGAAACCGTCTCGGGATTGCTGTTGACCATGATGGACTCAATGCCAAGCTCGCGTAATGCATACGAAGCATGGCAGCAACAATAATCGAATTCGATCCCCTGACCGATACGATTGGGGCCACCGCCCAAAATCATGATTCGTTTCTTGCCCGGCACTTTCGGCGGAACTTCATCCTCTTTTTCGTAAGTGCTGTAATAATATGGCGTAAACGCTTCAAATTCGGCGGCACAAGTATCAACTGACTTGAATACTGCCTGAATTCCACGTGCGATTCGCCAACGCCGCACTTCGCGATCGTCGCTCGAGAGCATCGTCGCGATTTGGCGATCGGAAAAACCATATTGCTTTGCCGCCAGCATCTTGTCGGCGTCCATTTGGTTCAGCGAGCCGACCGAACGAAGGTCGTTTTCCATCTCGATAATTTGATCCAGTTGGTCCAGGAACCATGGATCGATACCGGTCAACTGGTTGATTTCTGCTAAGGAAATGCCTGACTTAATGGCGTACCTCAGGAACCAAACTCGGTCAGCATTGGGACGGATTAGCTTGCTGCGAATTTCGTCATCGTCGGGCTGATCCTCGCGTCCCCAGCGATCTTTACTATCGCTGCCAAAACCGAACGCGCCGACTTCCAGCCCACGCAGTGCTTTTTGGAAAGACTCTTTGAATGTTCGGCCGATAGCCATCGTCTCACCAACGCTTTTCATTTGCGTCGTTAACGTCGGATCAGCTTCCGGGAATTTCTCGAAGGCAAACCTTGGTATTTTCGTAACGACGTAGTCAATCGTCGGTTCGAAGCAAGCCTGCGTCTTTTGTGTTATATCGTTCGGCAGTTCCCACAACCGATAGCCAACAGCCAACTTGGCCGCAATCTTGGCAATCGGAAAGCCGGTCGCCTTACTTGCAAGTGCACTAGAGCGAGAGACGCGTGGATTCATCTCGATCACGATCATGCGCCCATCGGATGGATTGATCGCGAACTGAATATTCGAGCCGCCCGTTTCTACGCCGATCTCGCGAATGACTTGGATGGAAGCGTCACGCATCCGTTGGTATTCTTTGTCGGTCAGCGTCTGCGCCGGAGCCACCGTGATCGAATCGCCTGTATGAACGCCCATCGGATCAAAGTTCTCGATCGAGCAAATGATGACGACGTTATCGTCAGCGTCGCGCATCACTTCCATTTCGTACTCTTTCCAACCGATGATCGATTCCTCGATCAGCACTTCGGTGGTGGGCGAAAGTGAAAGACCATTTTGGACCAGCGTTTCGAAGTCGTCGCGGTTATAAGCGATCGCGTTCCCGCTGCCACCCATCGTGAAAGATGGTCGGATTACGCATGGCAAACCGATCTCGGTCAGCGCTGCCCGTGCTTCCGCCAGCGTATGGACGACGACTCCTTTGCACACGTCCAAGCCAATTTTGTGCATGGCGTCTTTGAATTCTTCACGCCCTTCCGCCTTCTGGATCACGTCGGGCCGAGCTCCGATCATCTCGCAGTTGTACTTTTTCAAGATCCCGTGCTTGTCCAAGTCCATGGCAATGTTGAGCGCGGTCTGTCCGCCCAAAGTTGGCAGAACGGCGTCGGGTCGCTCACGCTCGATAACTTTGGTAACGAACTGCCAAGTCAACGGTTCGATGTAGGTGCGTTCAGCCATGCCAGGGTCGGTCATGATGGTGGCAGGGTTGCTGTTGACCAACACCACTTCGTAACCTTCTTCCCGCAAAGCCTTACATGCCTGAGTGCCCGAATAATCGAACTCACAGGCTTGTCCGATGACGATAGGTCCTGATCCGATCAGAAGAATCTTTTTGATGTCGGTACGACGGGGCACTTCCAGCCTCTAAAAAGCAATAGTGTCGAGCAGTTGAACGTTCCGTGGCTCAAGCCGATATAGGCCCTGTTCGGACCTTTTGGACTTGCCACCCTGACGTTCGCAAAATTGCCAAGAGCCTATCACGGTTAACGCACGATGTTAAGGCAGCTAACGAAATTTGTAGAACCTTGCCCGCACGTCGGCGTGTTGCGACTGTTCAACCTCTCCCGTAGCTGCGTTCGCCTAGAACGCGGTCGAATCTCGATACAATTCCTTTTGGATGCAGATCCCTGAAAAAGGGTGCCACTGCTGGCTCGTCCAGCAGTGCTCGTGGCGAAACAGCAAACCTTCCCAACACATCACCGGCTTCTAGGCGAAGCCAGCTACGATGCGCTTGTATCCTCTTGTATCCTCTTCCCGTAGCTGCGTTCGCCTAGAACGCGGGGGAATCGGGGTGCGATCCCAAAAAACGATCCCGGACCGCCCCCTGAAAAAGGGTGCCACTGCTGGCTCGTCCAGCAGTGCTCGTGGCGAAACAGCAAACCTTCCCAATACATCCCCGGCTTCTAGGCGAAGCCAGCTACGAACGACGTCAAACCTAACCGACCTGTTTGCAATCGTCGTCAATTTCACTATTCTGCTCTTTCCCCCCGCTCACATCCTCCCTATCGAACATGCAAACAAAACCTGAAATCCGTGCTGCGGCTCACGAGAATCGCAAAAACCAGCCTGATAAAGATGCCGTTTCAGCTCAAATCGTCGATAGATTTATGCAGCTGCCCGAATATAAAGCTGCGGGGACGGTCATGTTCTACGTCGACGTCCGCGATGAAGTCCGCACGCGGCACGCTCTGCCGGCGGCCCTGGCTAGCGGCAAAAAGATCGTCGTACCCTATTGTTTGGATGGCGAACTAGAACTCTTTCATCTCGAATCGATGGACGAGCTCGAACTGGGAATGTACCGAATCCTAGAGCCTCGCGAGGATTTGCGCAGCGTAGCTGCCAAACGGCTCGAACCGCAGGACTTAGATTTAGTGATGGTACCAGGGGTGGCGTTCGATCGCCAAGGCGGTCGGACTGGCCACGGAAAAGGCTACTATGACAAACTTTTGCAGCACGCTCGCTCCGATGCTCCGCTGATTGCACTGGCGTTTGAATGCCAGATGTTTGAGAAGATTCCGGTGGAAGATCACGACATTTATATGGACGCGGTCGTGACTCAAGATGCCGTTTATCCAGGCCGGGGCCGCAATTAAGTTTGCTTGGACGACTTTCGATGTTGACCAATCTCTCCAAGCGGCTGATGCAGTCGAGGCGACTTCATCGCGTTGGCGGATATCTTTTAAGCACCTTGGCCGGGCGTTGGATGGAAACGCTCGACTATCGCGTGGCTTATTATGACCCGTCGGCCGACGTTGGGCGAATCGAGTACAACGAACCTGTCATCTATTTAGTTTGGCATGAGTATCTGACGCTGCCGTTCTTTGTTCGCCGCGGAACAAAGCTGGCGTTGCTGACTAGCCGGCACCGCGACGCAGAATTTTTGACGCAAGCCGCAGAAATGTCCGGATTCCGGTGCTTCCGCGGCTCCAGTGGCCGAGGCGGAGGTGGAGCGTTGCTGGGAATTTTGAAAGAGTCTCACCAGAACGGCTTAGTCATAACACCCGACGGCCCCCGCGGCCCCCGCCGCAAAATCGCCATCGGCCCGGTCTTTCTAGCTAGCCGGCTCCAGTATCCAATTGTTTTGATCGGAGCCGGCTTTGATCGTCCAGTCAGGAACAATCGAGCTTGGGATAAGTTTGCAATTCCACGGTTTCACAGCCGCGCTCGCATGATTTTGAGCCCGAAGATCTATCTCCAGCCAGAGATGAACCGCAGCCAGTTGGAATCAGTCCGCGCTTCGTTAGGAAGATCGCTAGCGAATATTACGCTCGCCGCCGAACGATGGGCGGCCAGTAACCGCCCCCACGAAAACTCAGCTGCCTTTTATCCTGGCCCTTTTGCATGCGATTCGAGAATTAGCTTTCGAAATAGCGAAACCGATGTTGGTTTGTAACCCGCTGATTTTGTACAGTCCGAAACAGCTCACTGAAGTGGGAACCTTGCTTGGCTCAACTTTGCCTCGCTTAAGAATTTCGGACCGAAGCTCAATCCTGCAGCGTCGACTAACATGCTCAAAGCGCTCGAACTCAACGGCTTTAAAAGCTTTGCTGATGCCACGCGCTTCGATTTTCCAGACGGAATTACGGTCGTCGTTGGCCCCAACGGTTCCGGAAAATCAAATATCGTCGACGCCATTAAATGGGTCTTAGGCTCACAGTCGGCCAAGAGTCTGCGCGGCGGCGAAATGTCCGACGTGATCTTTAAAGGTTCCAGTGCTTCCGGCCGCAAGCCCTGCAACAGCGCCGAAGCCACCCTCGTACTCGACAATTCCACTCGCGTGTTAGGGGTCGAAACCGATGAGGTCACCGTCACTCGCCGCGTGTACCGCAGCGGCGAAAGCGAGTACTTGATCAACAATCAAGCTTGCCGGCTGCGCGATGTGAAAGACCTGTTTCGCGGCACGGGCGTCGGCGTTGACGCCTATTCTTTGATCGAACAAGGCAAAGTCGATCGAATGCTGCAAGCAAGCCCCAAGGATCGCCGCGCAATCTTTGAAGAAGCGGCGGGCATATCGCGCTTTAAAGCCAAGAAGATTGAAGCGGAACGTCGCCTGAATCGCGTCAACCAAAACATGCTCCGTCTCTCGGACATTGTTGACGAAGTCGCGGGCCGATTGAATTCAATCAAATCGCAAGCCTCCAAAGCCCAGCGATATCGCGAAATGACCGAACGACTCGGTATCCTCCGCTTACAAGTTGGTCACGCAGAGTTTGCTGACCTGCAGCATAGCGATACGGAGTTGACGAAGAAGATTTCCGAAACGGAGATGCTTCGCGACGCTAAACAAGCCGAAGTCGCTGAGCGGGAAACAGTCGCGCAGCAGGATCGCGAACATGCGACTACGCTGCAGCAGAACCTCCAAGTCTTAATCGAACAACAGTATGGGCTTGAGAATAGACGCTCGACGCTTGAAAACCAACAGCGAACACACCGCGAGCGATTGGCTGAACTGACTGACGAGAAAGCAATCGTCATCCGTCAGTGCGAATCGCTTCAAGAACGCGCGAGCTTGACCGAAGATCAGATCGTTGCGCGAGAAAAAGAGCTCACTTCATTGCGCGAGTCGAAAATCGCGCATGATCTTCAAGTTACCGCTGCGACGGCACAGTTGAGTCTGGTTGAACAGCAACGACTGCAGATCGACGCGGACCTCGACAGACTGCGGCACGAACTTGAACGTCTCCGCCGCGACGAGTCGGCGAAACAGTTGCAAGTAGCGAACCTAACGAATCGCTTGGAAGACCTGAACCAGCAATTGGAGTTCGCTCGCGCAGAACTAGCCAAGACGACCGAACAACTTGACGCTCACAAAGCCAAACACGCAGTTATCCAAGAGCAGTTTGTTGCAGCAGAAAGCTTGCTGGAGAAACGCGAGCAGGAGTTGCATGATAGCCGCGCTGCACTAGAACTTCAGCGCGAAGCGTTACGAGCGGAACAAGAAAACGCAATCGTGCTCCAAGGCCGACGTCATTCGCTGCACGATCGACTTGAACTACTGCAACAGCTGGATGCTGAGAATAACGGTTTGGGCGATGGCGCTCGAAAACTGATCGACATTGCTAAATCGAAACCGCAAGCACCTTGGAACAGCATCCAAGGCTTGGTAGCCGACTTGATCGAAGTCGACGTTCACCTCGCGCCGCTGATCGACGTGTCATTAGCTCATCTCTCGGAAGCAATTGTGCTCGCCGATGGCCAGATCGTCGATCTGCTACAAAATAAAAAATTGCAGATTGAAGGTCGAGCGACGCTCTTGCGACTTGATCGAATGCCGTCACGACGCGCTGGCGATCGTATCCAACTGGACGGTCTGCGAGGCGTCATCGGTCGCGCAGATCGGCTGGTACACTATGGTGAAGAGCACCAGGGATTGGTCCAGTTCCTCCTGGGCACTACTTGGTTAGTAGATTCGCTGGAAACCGCGCTCGACCTCAGCCATTTTCGCGGCAGCGGACTGCGATTTGTTACGGCTGCTTGCGAACGGATCGATACCGACGGCACCATTCACATTGGTACACTGCAGACGCTCTCGGGTATCTTAACGCGACGCAGCGAAATACACGCCGTTGAAGACGAGAACGAAAATCTGCTGCAATTGATCGAAGAATCGGCCAAGAAAGCAGCCACGCTGCAAGCCGAACTCGATGACAAAATCCGCGACGAACGGGAAGTCGAAAAAACGCTGCGTGCCGCTCAGCGTGATGTAGAACAAGTGCGTTTCGAACTTCAGTCGCTTGCCAATGAAACGGATGTAATTGCCAAACAAGAAGAATCGCTTCGACTGGAAATCGAAACGCTGGCAACAAACATCGAAGAGACCTCACAAAGTATTGCACAGTCCGAACTGTCGCTTGAACAAATCGCGGTTGAGCTGACTGAAACGCAGCAAAATGCGGATGCGATTCGGGAAAGCCGCCAGACGCAGCACACCATCCATTCAGCCGCCAGCGAACAACTTTCCCAGCAGCGTATTGCGGCAGCCAAACTCGAACACCAACTCGAGAGCGAACAGTTGATGCTGAACGCTTTGCTGAGCGATCGTGATGAACGAGCGGAACTGGTACGGCAAAGCGAAACGAAAATCGCCGGCATCGAAACGAAGATGGTAACCGCAACCGATGCGATCGCCAAAATCGATATTGAACTGGTGGAAGTCGATGGTGCTGTACAAGTGAAACTGGCTGAAAAATCAGGCCTGGAAGCTAGTTCACAGGGTTTGATTACGCAGCAAGTCGCCAGCGAAAAGGCATTGCATGCGGCTCGCAACGAGCTCAGCAAACTTGTGGCGATGATCGATGAATGCAACACGGCTCGCGTTCAAAATCAGCAGCGGCGTGAACTTTTGCTGCAGCACTATTTAGACGATCACCAAATCGATCTAAACCAACCTTTGCCAGTTGAACTTCAAGAGCAAGAGCTTGATCGTGCGGCGGCTAACCATGAAATTGGCAAATTGCGAAGTGAGATTGCGTCCGTAGGCTCCGTGAACATGGAAGCATTGGCGGAGCTTGATGAACTTCAGTCCAGATACGATTCGCTGCACGCGCATTATGTGGACCTCGAGTCAGCACGCGAGAGCCTGCTGAAGATCATCGAACGCATTGAAGTCAAATCGCGTGAGATGTTCATGACAACCTTGGAAGCGATCCGTTCGAACTTCCAAACACTTTACCGTCGCAGTTTTGGCGGCGGATCGGCTGACATCATTCTGGAAGATCCTGATGATGTACTGAACTGCGGTGTGGAAGTGGTTGCAACGCCGCCTGGGAAGATTGCACTTTCCAATTCCTTGTTAAGCGGTGGCGAGAAAGCGTTGACGGCGGTCGCTTTGATTATGTCGATCTTCCAGTTTCGCCCGAGCCCTTTCTGTATTCTGGACGAAGTCGACGCTCCGTTTGACGAGGCCAATATTGGTCGATTCGTGAATGTGTTAAAAGACTTTTTGCACATGACGAAATTCATCGTTGTATCGCATAGCAAGAAGACGATGACGGTGGCTAACACAATCTACGGTGTTACCATGCAAGAGAGCGGAGTGTCGCGTCAAGTTTCCGTCCGCTTTGAAGAAGTGGGCGACGACGGCGAAATCCTAACCGACGAAAAACCTAAACGCAAAGCTGCGTAGGCAACTCGGAACCGATCAGTAATCGCTGGATTGCAATAATCAGTCGTTCAACTTACGCTTCTTTTAGTCGATATTCCGACCGACTGGTTGGGAATAGTCGTGGACGCTGGGAGTTGAATTCGAAAATCGATTGGTACGGTGGCACGAGCGGTCGGCCATGCAATTGAGGAATCCAAGTCATGAATCGCGCTGCAAGGTATGTCAAGATCGTCGAGTGGTCGGATGAAGATGACTGTTTCGTAGGGAGTTGCCCAGGGCTACTTTATGGTGGCTGCCACGGTAACGATGAAAAAGCCGTTTTCGCTGAACTGTGCCAAATCGTCGAAGAAACGTTAGAGTCGTTTGAGAAAGATGGAAGGACGTTGCCACCGATCACTTCCGGACACGATTGGGCAAATACCATCGTAAACGCTTCGTCAGCGCGTTGAGGATATGCCTCGGTTCGATGCTGAAGCAGCCCGTCGGAGTGATATCCGACCGCCCGAAGATTTTCTTGACACGGAGGCACAGCCGTGCGACAACAACAGCTTGTCTTACGAGCTTCCCTCTCCTCAGTTCGATAAAGCGTAACGCTATGTTTGGCTTCCAAGTGATTCGTACGCTATTCCCAACAGGCTTATTTCTTTGTGCAGCGTTTGGTTATGCAGGCATGACAAACGGCCAAGAAGACAATGCACGGCAACCGGCTGTGGAAGCCGCCGCTAAGCTCGATGCATTGGTTGAAAGCCTCAAGCCCTTCATGGTGCAAGGGACGCAGAATAGACCAGACAATCGCTATGAGGTCGGCTTCTTATGGGCAGTCAATGATGATGATTTTGAAATCTACGCTAGCGCCACGCACGTGACTGCACAACCAAGTGGAAAAGTTTCGGGTCTGTTTAAGTACGAAAGAATCTTAACGAACCCTCTGACCAATCAACATTGGTACCTCAATGCAAAGCTACGCGATGGCAAACTTTTGCCAGATAGTATGCACAAGCAACGACTAGCACCTATTACATTCGGACAACTGGGCCCCATCAGCACGTTATTCAAAGTTGCATGTGGTGATCGCTTCTTTACGTTATCCGAACTAGTCGATTATTGCGAAACTGTTAGCGACGGAGGCCTACAAGAATTAAGCGGAGGAGACGCACACGACTCGGAATCAGTGCAGTTTTTCGACATGTTCCCGCCCAAAGTTCTAGGTAAACCAGAGAAGATTCGAGTCGGGATCGGCAGCAAATCAGGCCTGATTCGTCGTGTAGAAGCTTCAACTCGATTCAAAGAACAAGACACGAATCCTTTCGTATCTATTTGTGAAGTGACGAGAATCGTACCGTTTCAAGACCGGTTGGTTCCGAGCGAAACCAGTTGTCTTTCAGTCACCGCTGAGCAAGAAACCCCGAAACTGCTCAGCACACTCACGTTTTCGTTTACAGAAGACTTTCAATTCGATCCGACTTGGATCGATCAATTCTTTCCTGAAAACTCCGTCGTTCAAATACTCGACACGCCAGTCCAACTGGGTAATACCCAAAAAGAAGTTCCGGTAGAGATCGTCGGCCCCAATGGAACTGTGGTCGAAACGCTCGAGCCTGTTGGAGACGACGAAGCGAAACGCAATAAGCACTTCGAGCGAATGATGGGCCTTTCGAGACCGCTCCTTAATGTAGACTATGTCCAACCCATTCCTTTGTTGGATCAGATTTCAAATGCTGATTCGGGAACTCGCAACAGCGGAGCATCTAGCAATCGCCCCTACGCAGCAATATTAAGTCTAGTGCTAGTTCTTTGCGGTCTGATAGTGTTCTTCCGCTGGCGAAGCCGTAAATGAAAAGTTTGCAGGAAACGAAATGTTTACGGCGGACTCTTAGTCCGTTGATAAAGGCGACGGAAAGGAAATCCTTCGTACGAGGCTTTTTGATCCGAAACTTCTAAAGAATCAGTATGTTGCAAAGCATTTGTTTAACCGCAAATCAGCCGCGGCCAACAAACAATTGATCGCGCGGCAGGACGGTCGCTTCTAACATGGCGACGTGGTCGGGTAGGGATGCGGCAGAAATAACGACTTGCGCAACATCTTCCATCGCCATCATCGGTTCGCTATCCTCCTTTTCGGCGCTCGCCTTTCGTCGCTCAACCGCGATATTGCCTGGCTGAATGCAACAACACGTTACGCCATATTCGCGACCTTCCAACGCCGTTACTTGCGTCAGTCCCCACAGCCCAAACTTGGATGCGGAATAAGCAGCTGAATTTGGTCGCACGCGATGAGCCGAAATCGATCCGATGTTGATAATGCGGCCATGCTTTTGTTGCTTCATGATCCGCAAAGCTTCGCGGGTACAGAGAAAAGGCCCTCGCAAATTTGTGCCCAGCACCTTATCCCACGTCTCCGACGACATTTCATCCAGCGGTCCACCGTCAAACGCACCTGCGTTGTTGACCAAAAGATCTACACGCCCAAAATGCTCGTTCGCTTCACGAAAAAGTGCTTGAACGTCCGCTTCAACGGCCACGTCGGCTCGTACTGCTAAAGCGCGATTTCCCAGTTCTGCAATCTCCAGAGCAACTTTCTCCAGACTTTCAGAGCTTCGCGATGATATGCAAACATTCATCCCTTGCTTTGAAAGTGCCAGACTGAGCACTCGACCTAAACCACGACCCGCGCCAGTAATGATTGCCGTCTTGCCATTAAGCATTTAATGTAGGTTCTTCCATGGATTGAAGTTAGTAGGAAAAGCGACTTAGGAGCACTGGCGTCGTAAGGCCGTGGCCGGACATGATGTGGGCATTTGTATGCTTTTCCGGTGAGGTAAACGCTGCCCGATGGGCAAGCGGTTAAACGAAGTCACCCAATTTCGATTGCGAAGTTCTCGCAGGACGCTTCCTTACCCCAACGTCCAATCACGCGACGGTCGCGAGCGCAACAAGTTCGCTTCAGGATCATTGATAAACTCTTCGGTCGTCGGATCGATTTTGATTGGGCGTTTCAGAATCCAGGCTGCCGCCGCCGCATGACAAGCGATATGCGAACGCCGCATCACTTCGTGATTCGCCGCCGGCATGCTTCGTGTACGCATGCAATCGAAAAAGTTTCTTGCATGCGTCGAAACGTCCAAACCGCGAACGCGTTCAGTGTTTTCAACTTCCCGCGAAAGCTTCTCCGACGACAAAACCAATTCACCTTCGTCTCCTGTTTCAACCGATCCTTCCTCGCCCACAAAACGGACTGGACAAGTTCCCAAGCGTGTAATGTAGTGCGGATCACGATTGCCGAACGGTTCTGGCAAAAAGTCGACGATCAACTCAACTCCATTCGCGTATTTGCAAACAATGTTCTTCTCCGACGGAATATACTCGACTGGCATCGTATCATCACTGCTGTTAGCCCACTGGCACAGATCGATGGTGTGAGCGCCCCAATCGAGCAGCCGTGCGCCGGAGTCGAAATCCCACTGTCCTCGCCAGTTGCCATTTACGTACTCTTGGTTAAATGGTCGCCATGCAGCAGGCCCCAGCCACATATTCCAGTCGACGACTTTGCGAGGTGGCGTTGCCTGGGCGGGCAACCAGGAATTGTCGAGCGTTGGAATGTATACTGACGCATGCAACGTTTTCAGCTTCCCAAGCTTGCCGGACTGGGCGAGCGTAACTGCTTGTTGGAAATTCAAGACCGATCGGCGCTGCGTCCCTGCTTGAAATACGCGCCCCGTGCGCTTCATCGTATCGGAGAGTTGCTGGCAATCGTGGATCGTTATGCCACACGGCTTTTCGCTATAAACATCCTTGCCTGCCTCAGCGGCCAACATCGATGCCGCTGCGTGCCAACGATCACCAGTCGCAACGAGCACGGCGTCGATGTCTTTCCGTTCCAGCAGCTCACGAAAGTCTTCATACAGCTTGCAATCTTTGTTGCCATAGCGTTCATCGACCAGCTTCTTGCCGGCATCCCGTCGGGAAGCTTGCACGTCGGCGATCGCCACGCACGTAACATCTTTGAACTCGAGGATCGATTTTAGGTCGTACGTGCATCGTGGGCCAATACCGATGATTCCGAGCGAAATTCGTTCACTGGCTGCAGTATTATCGTTTTGTCCTAAGACGCGTGAGGGAATTATCGTGGCCGCCATCGAAGCAGCTACACCCGTCGCAGACTTGGCTAAAAAACTTCGCCTGGTGTCCGATAAAGTTCGTTCTGGATTTTGCATTTTGACTGCTCCGGGAATTGCAACCATAAACTGTGTACTTGTTGAAGACCGATTTTACACCATTCTCAAGCCTTTGTGGAAAGCGCGCCAAACTTGAGGGCTCAAAGGAAATTGCGAAACGTCTAAACCTCGGTTCCGGATTTTGGATAGTTCGCTAACATAGTGAACCTTGAAAATGCGGCCCGCCACTTAAGTCTGTTGGCTGGTATGAAGAGGCCAGATGTGACGTGATCGATTTAGACGTCTGCGAGCAATGCACATGGAAAACGGGACCAGAAGGTAGTTTAGGCGAATGCAATCAAATGATCGGAGAGGATCCGAAAAACCCGCTTCGCAGCGAGGTCAGTCGGCGAGCCAAACGCCAGCCGAAAGCATCGATACAGATGGCAACAATCCGCTACAAAACGTCCCCTCTTTCAAGAAAACGTTAGGTCGATGGACTGTCGAAGGCTACTCGCGCGCTGCGGTACAAACGTATTGGCGGATTGCCGAAATGAAGATCGGCTTTGACATCGGCGCACACCCCTGGGACTTCATGGGACTGCCGCGACTGTTCATCACCCATTCTCACCTTGACCATATCGCGGCTCTACCCGTTTACGTCGCTCGACGGCGGATGATGAAGATGGAGCCGCCAGTCGTCTACTTGCCAGAATCCGCAGTCGATGCCACCGCAGCACTGCTCCGCGTTTTTTCAAAACTGGATCGCGGGCGACTTCCGTGCGAACTGATCGGACTGAAACCGGGTGATGAAGTCGAAGTCTCACGCGAACTGGCCGTAACAACATCGGAGACGCGTCACACGGTTCCATCGCTTGGTTACATTGTTTGGGAGCGCCGCAAGAAGCTTAAGCCCGAGTTTGCTGAGCTGAACGGTGATCAGATCCGAGATATTCGACTGAGCGGTACGGAAGTGTCGCACGAAGTTCGAATACCGGCCGTCGCTTACACCGGAGACACGTCGCCTGCCGGATTGGACGACTGTCCTGAAATGTATGAAGCTGAAGTGCTGATCACCGAGCTGACTTTTCTTTCGCCGCATCATCGTAAAGAGAAAATTCACAAGCACGGGCACATGCATCTTGACGATTTCCTAGCACGCAAAGATCGCTTTAAGAACCAGCACATTGTCTGCGGTCATTTTAGCACTCGTTACAGCGATCATCAGATTTTGCGCTGGATGCGTCAAGCGATACCTGGCGATATGGCGAGCCGCGTACACGCTTGGCTCGAAAAACCTTTGTCCAAGCCATAGCAAAATCCCGACAGTGGAATACCCGCGCAGTGCAGCGCGCCCCCACGCAAATTCAATTGGCAGAAGAATGAAGGCAGACGAGAAGAATAGTCCGCGCATCATTCTCTTGCCTTCATTCTATTGCCAATATCTTTTTCTTCCGGACCAATCAGAAACAAAGGGAAGGGGTCGTTTCGCACGTGCTATCCATTTTAAGTGGGTGCAGAAAACAGGAAACCGCGTTACATTGACGCTTACAGGATTAATGCTATGTGATTCGCTGTCGCTGCGTTTTTATGACCATGGGCATCTCATTCAGCACTCCTGCACCTTCGCTTTTCCATCCAGGCTAACCAGTTATGTTCCGCAGGCTTCGAGATTTTGGGGCTCGTTCCGTCGCAACGCGATGGTACTGGATCGTCTTGGGTTGGTTCGCCATCGCGATTACGCTTCGATTGCTTAGCCCAAGCTGGAATACGGTCGTCAAGGATGGGGACTTTCAATTCTTGCCCCCGGAAAGCCCCAGCCGCGTTGGCCAAGCGGCCTTGTTGGCAGCTTTTCCAGACGACTTTGCTCGCTCCCAAATGGTGGTTGTGTTTGCCACGACGGGGACTGAATTAAGTCTGGCCGACAAGTGTACCACCATGGATGTTGCGCGACGATTGTCCTACGCAACCGCCAAGATTAACTTTGACCGACTCCAACAGGCCGGGGAAAAGCTCGACGGGAAAGCTCCCCACGTCGAACGACTGCGGCACACGATGGATTCTGCGGTCTTCTTTGACGAACGATGGTTTGACAGCATGCGACAACTTGCCGGTCAGGAGTCGCCCGTTGTCAACGAACGACTCTTTCAAGTTTATCGGCTTCGTCGCGACCTGGCGAAAGCGGTGGGCGACCAAGAACTTGCAGATAGCGACCAACGAACGCTCAGCGCATTAACAGATTCGACCGGTACCGAAGCAGAAAGTTCGCCGAACAAAGAGTCTGGCAGGGAACTCGTGCACTTGGACGACCAAGTGTTACGCTCGGTGGAAGAACTGTGGACGTGGAACGATCCCGTGCTATCAAACAAACTAGGCGAAGATAATCCTCGAGCTAAACTGCTGGCACTACAAATACGTGAAGAATTCATGGCGGTCCAGAACGTCGCCATCATCGAATGGGTGCAGACGATTATTTCAGACTCCAGGCAACTGACCAAGTCTGCTACCTCCGTCGATGCGTCGGCTGCGAATGGAAGTCAGCCGGACGAACTAATGATCGAAATCACCGGCCCCGCGGCGGTCGGCGCGGACCTTATTCGAGCGGCGAAGGAAAGCGTCAGCCGCAGTGAATTGCTGGCAGTTCTCGCTGTCATTCTCACTCTCTTGCTGATCTATCGTTCGCCACTTCTCGTGTTTTTGCCGCTGATTACGATTGGCCTGTCACTTTCAATTTCGATCAGCGTCTTGTCGATCCTTGCGAATTGGGCGACTACCAACTGGGTCCTGGGCAGCACAATCGAGGTCTATTCGACGACTCGTGTCTTTTTAGTTGTTCTAATATTTGGAATTGGTACCGATTTAACTCTTTTTTTAGTCGTGCGATGTCGGGAAACATACTTTTTTACTGCGGAATCCCGGTGGAGAAGAGTTGTTTCGTCGAGTTGGGACAACGTGCTGGAAGCGATCGTTGGCAGCGGACTAACTACCACCATCGGGCTGTCGATGATGGCTTTTGCTAGTTTTGCAAAATTTCGCTTTTCCGGCATTTCCATAGCCATATCGTTGCTCATAACACTGGCCGTCTGCGTAACCTTCCCCCCGGCGGCAATGGCTGGTTTGGGACCGCTTGCTTTCTGGCCACGACGCAAATTGAAATCAGCGGGAGAATCTGGAACAGAGACAATTGCCGATCAGCGGCCGCGCACCTCCATAGCAGACCGCACTTGGTCGTACCTTGCTCACACGATTATGAAACGACCTGGACTTGTATTAGGTCTATCGGTCGGCGTGTTGATGATTCCTGCAATCATCGGTTGGCAATCGATGGATCGCGTTACGTACAACTTGGTCGGCGAGCTGAGTACAAACGCGACCAGTCGTCAAGGGCAAGCCCTTGTTGAGGAATACTTTCCGCGAACAGAAACCAGTGCCATCACGGTAAGTGTGACGGCCAGCCAAGACTTTAAAGATGACCGTGCCCTTGCCTTGGCCATCGAAGAGTATCGTAAAGCTCTGTTTGTAGACGGAGTACGGGCGGTGCAGGCGCTAACCGATCCGCTAGGAGAATTCCCTCCCGACCGAACGATGAGCCTATTGTCGCAAGGCGCTTGGCGGCGGCGCTTGCTTCAAAACCACCCGCTAACTTTACGGAAGTTCGTCGCGCAAAACCCTAAACTGGCGATGCGGTCCGCTCGATTTGAAGTCGTCACGGACTTTGACCCCTTTTCTGACCAAGCGGCTGAAGTTCTGCAGCGTGTAACTGCGCAGAGTTTGAAAATCAGCACCAACAATAAAAGTGCGTGGGTGGGCAGCACGGCGGCCTTCTCTGGCACAACCTCTGGCATTGTCGATTTGAAACGAGTCACACAAACAGACCAAACGCGCGTTCAAATACTGGTGGTGTTAAGCGTCTTTGGAGTTTTGCTTGCACTGACGAAACGGTTCGAACTTAGCGCGTACTTGATGGTGACGGTTTTGTTGAGCTATCTTGCGACACTGGGCGTGACCTATGCCGTCTACCGTTTTGCATACGGCCCCTCCTACGAAGGGCTTGACTGGAAAGTCCCCCTCTTCCTCTTTGTAATTCTGGTCGCGGTCGGGCAAGATTATAACATATATCTGACCACGAGAATCCATGAAGAACAAGCTCGACTGGGTTGGTCTGAAGGGTTGCGGACTGCGATTGTGTCGACAGGGGGGATCATTACCAGTTGTGGCCTTATCATGTTCGCAACATTCGCAGCGATGTGTATCGGTGGAATCAGCATCCAACCGTTGGTACCAGCAAAGACGCCTGTCAGCGAGTGGGTTGTGCCGACTTTACGAGGGATCAGTGAGCTTGGATTCGCATTGGGATTCGGAGTGTTACTGGACACATTTGTGATCCGAACTGTGGTCGTACCCGCATATATTGCCGCGCGCAAGCTGGCTTGAGCAGATAAATTGTTAAACTTCATCAATGGCTAACGCCTCACACTTGACCAAATGCGGTTACACGCCGCACAATAGTCAGGAATTGCAAGCGGTCGCAGATGATCGCCGTCGCTGCCCCTAGATCTATTGCCATACAGTCAACCAATGCCGCGTTCACGGATTCTTCAGCTTGTCGTCCTCGCAGCGGGATTGATCGTTGCGTTGATTGCGTTTGTCTCTGTCGGTAAAAGCTTTGGCGCTATCTTTGCCAGCGGCGATTTAATGACTGCCGGCCTGGCGTTCGTTTCAGCATTCGCCGTCGGACTTGCGAGCACCGATTACGACTGGCAGACACTCAAAATGGGTCGCTTGGTGGGAGCTGGTATTGCACTTGGCATCGCCCTATTTTGTCTCGTCTTTGCCTTCACGAATTATCGTGCGGCTGCCGGATTTGCCGTATGGCTGGGTGTTTTTGCAGTACTG
The DNA here is from genome assembly GCF_056494165.1 of Njordella aestuarii. Lineage (NCBI taxonomy): Bacteria > Pseudomonadati > Planctomycetota > Planctomycetia > Pirellulales > Pirellulaceae > Njordella > Njordella aestuarii. The sequence continues at coordinate 1,361,831 of NZ_CM151397.1, read as the reverse complement.
AATCTTTTCGTGACGAATAGCCTTTGGACGCGACCATTGGCGATTGCCGCCATGCCCGCCTGCATCCTATGGTTGATGACCAGCACCATCGCGGTCGACCAAATACGTGAACTGGTCAGCCAATGGACTCTCTGGCTTACTAGCTTGTTACTAGATACGTTTGTCATCCCACACGTACGTCTCGAACAGGCCATTCAAACGATTGTAGGCGAGTCGACGCCACAATCGGCCATCCGCAACTGGGACGGTGTTATCGCAATGATGGCCTTTTCTGCGATCCCGATCATCTATTTCCGCAGGTCGTTGTTGCAGGCAGTCGCGATTTGCTTTTCCATTGGGGCGATGTGGATTCTGTTGAACGCAGGTGCGTCCTGGTGGACGATCTGGCAAGGCGGAGAGCTGATTACTGCGGGCAGCGGGTCTATTCTGTTCGGGATTGTCGTCCTGCTCTTCTCTCTGGCGACTGCGATGATGGTGGGTGAGGTTACGGACGCGATTCCGATGGAACGCTCCGATCTAAGCTATCCCGTGACTACATACTTCTGGAATTTTTTCACACAGTTTCCGACTTCGCTTTTTGTAAGTGGACCGGCTCTGACAGAATCTACCAGCACCTAAACTGCTTTTTTGCTCAGCAATTCAATGCAACAATTCTTCTCCGAGCTCGCTCGATTTTTCGGCAATCCGTTTGAAGCGGTTACGGGCCTATTTGAAAGTTATGGCGCCTGGTCTGCTTCGCGGCGATGGATCGCGATCTTGCCGATGCTGCCGTTCGCGCTCTTTGCAATTGTTGTCTATGCCTATTCAGGACTCAGCTTTTCCGTTGGCAAGGAATCGCGCACGAAGGCCTATTTCGCCCAAATCGACGACAAAGCTTCGCTTAATGTTTTGGAGCGGTTGGTTTACCGTGACGTCTTGGTCTTGGCCGATAGCAACGCAGCAAACGCAGACGTGGATGCAGACAGTGCTGAGAATAGCCGATCTTCTAACCTGAGCAACGATCTGATCGTTGCCCCAACGTTTGCCAGCGGCACACTCGAAAAGCCGACTGACGAAGCGTTGGCGGAAATGAAACTGACGTTGGAGCGAGTAATACAGATCAATCCAAACTTTGACGACGGCAAGTACCGACTGGCTTTGGTTGAAGCTTTATCTGGTGACCGCGAATCAGCTCAACAACGAATCGAGCAACTCGCCAACAAAATCGGCATTCCCCATCTCGCGGCAAACCATTGGTACGCGGTTTCGCTGCTTGAGAAAAGAAGAAATAACGAAGAAGTACTCGACGTAAAACTAGCCGACGTGCTCAGCCGCGCTGTGCAGTGGCGCGAAGCTCGCGTTCCGGTACGCGCCGCCTATGCCGAACTCCTCTTGCGACAAGGGAAGATCGACGAATCGTTGGCAATCTCGGAATCGCTCGCCAACGAATTTCCAGCCCGCTATCTGCAAGTCGCGGCCATCGCTCGAGCAAACGGACGCGAACGAATTTTTCAAGCTGCAAATTCAAAGGCGGAAAACTACTACGAAAGTCGCATGAAGACGGGCAAAGACAAACCGGAGGATCGCATCGGTTATGCCCAGACCCTGCTGTTTAGCGACCGCAAAGATGTTGCTATCGAAGTGTTGAGTTCCGGTATACAAAACTCAACAGCAGAACAACCAGAACTGCGTCGCGCTTTGTCGATGATCTACCTCAACGATTTCTTGCGGCCCGATTCCCAGTCTACGTCGATCACGGGCCTAAGCAGCGTGAAGGATGTCGTAAAACCCGATGTGACCCGCGATCTCGCGTTGCTTGAAAAATCAGCCGCCATCGATCCGATGAACCCTCTTCTGGGGAAAACTATCGCCATGATCGCCGCCGATGCCAGCTCGACTGACCTGCGAATCACAAAACCGCTGACAGATGTCATTTCACGACAAATCAAAGAGAAAGCCATCGCGCCCGACACACTGATGATCTTGGGCGGCATGTATTACCAGAGAGGCAAGTACGCTCAGGCAGAACAGTTCTGGAATGAAATCGTCACGATGCAGCCTAACGCAATCGTTGCGCTCAACAACTTGGCTTACCTGCAAATTGAAAAAACGCCGAAGGACGTCAATCGCGGAATTGAGCTCATCGAACGTGCGTTCAAACTGGCACCCAATAACGTCGAAATAGCTGACTCATATGGCAGAATCCTGTTTGAAGCCGGTCAGAATGAAAAAGCCATCGCAATGCTCGAACGAGCCTTACGAATTGATCCTAAACGACCCAAGACTCGCGACTTGCTCGTCCAGGCCTATCGCAACATTGGACAAACAACAATCAGCGACGCCCAGCTTCGGTACATTAAAAGCCAAGCTCAAACCGAGGATTCTGCTGACAAAGAAGAAGCCAGCGAAGCTGAAAAAGATGCCTCCGGTGCACCTTCTGTAGATGACACGTCTGATGCCAGCCCAACCTCTACAACGTCTTCTGCACCCTAAAGCAACGCCTTAGCAAGATTTGAATTACGGTGGACGACGACTTGGCAAGCAAACTTGCGGCACGCGATCGAAATCATTTCATCATCTGCTGTGCCAGACCGGCCGCTCCTAGGTAGCCTGCGTCGCCACCAAGCTTCGCAAAACGGATCTCCGTTCCATCGGCGATATTCTTAAAGCTTCGTGAACGCATGCCAGATTGCACGTGAGCGAGAAAGCGGCGACCTATCGGGCTGTCTTGCCCGCCGAAAGTCATCGCTCCGCCAATCACGACCAGACCTGGGTCCAGCGTATGGACGATCGAAGTTACGCCGATCGCTAAATAGTCCGCCGTTTCGTCGATGATATTCAAGGCCAAGGCGTCGTTACGTTCGGCAGCTTCAAAAATTAGTCGCCCCGAAAGTTCCGCTTGCCGCCCAGATAGTACGCTCTCTTGCCCAGCATCCAGTCGCTCCCGAGTGATATTGATGACCGCGCTAGCACTCGCGTACGCTTCCAAGTGACCGCGCCCGCCTCCCCAAGCACATAGCCGGGCGTTAGGTCGACCGTCGATGATGATGTGCCCGCATTCGCCGCAACAAGAATTCTCTCCGACCAACATGCGACCATCCATGATGATACCGCCACCAACGCCAGTCCCCAGCGTCAGCATCGCCATGCTGTTCTTGTCTCGACCGCTCCCAAGCCAAAATTCGCCCCAAGACGCGGCATTGGCATCGTTGGAGTAAGCGACGGGCAGGCCGGCAACCGATTCCAAGCATGACACGATCGGGAAATGGTGCCAATTTGGATGGTTGGGTGGCTCGATCAGCAAACCATTCGGGATATCTTGCGGCCCGGGCGTTCCTAAACCTAGTGCCAACAGCGATTTGCGGTCTAAAGCGAGCTCCTTGAGCATCTGATCGATGGCGTCGACGGAAGCCTGCATGGCGGCTTTTGGCCCCTCTGGCTCGTTTGTGGGGATTTCGCGAAACGCTAGCGTGTTGCCCTCGTTGTCGACGATCCCAATTTTTATCGACGTGCCGCCCACATCGACGCCGGCGAAAAATGGACTCTTTGCGTCGGTCACCGCCACCATCGGTTGTTTAGTCATCTATTGGTTTGCTCCTCGATTTCAGTGAATTTCGGCGATGAGTATAAAGCAATTTGCGAAGTTTAATAGTTTGGTTTAATGAGCTTGCAAGTGGCGGTTCGCTCGCTCCAAAATCTGTTATGCTATCCGCGCACAAACTAACCGATCTCCTGATTCAGCAGCAATGGAATGAAGCCACGTAAAATCCTCGTTACAGCCGCGTTGCCTTATGCAAACGGTCCTATCCACATTGGGCACTTGGTCGAGTATATCCAAACTGATATTTGGGTTCGCTTCCAACGCCTGCGTGGTCACAAAGTAGTCTTCGTCTGCGCTGATGATACGCATGGCACCGCGATTATGATTCGCGCGCGTCGCGAAGGAATCGACGAGACGGAACTGATCGCAAAAATGCAAGCGGAACACGAACGTGATTTCGCAGGCTTCGATATTCAGTTTGACAACTACGGCAGCACCAACAGCGATGAAAACCGTGAGTTGTGCGGTCGCTTTTGGCAAGCCTTGCGGCAAACCGACCTGATCGCTGAACGTGAAATCAGTCAACTTTACGACCCGGTCGCTGGCACATTTCTGGCCGATCGGTTTGTTAAGGGAACTTGTCCCAATTGCAATAGCCCTGATCAGTACGGTGACAACTGTGATAAGTGCAGCGCGACGTATGCGCCTACCGATTTAATAAATCCAAAGAGCACCTTGTCAGATAGTACACCTGAGATTCGCCAGTCGCAGCATCTGTTCGTTGAACTCGAAAAGCTACATGGTTTCTTGGAAGAGTGGTCGCAAAACAGTGGGGCGCTTCAGACAGAAGTCGCCAACTATTTGAAAGGTCACTTTTTGGGCAAGCCGCTTCGCGACTGGGACATTTCTCGCCCCGCGCCTTACTTCGGTTTTGAAATCCCCGATTCGCCCGGCAATTATTGGTACGTCTGGTTCGACGCTCCCATCGGCTATATCGCATCCACGGCGCAGTGGTGTGCTAAACAAGATGAAAAGCTTGAGGATTGGTGGCAGAACGATGAGGTCGAGATCCATCATTTTATCGGCAAAGACATCACGTACTTCCACACGTTGTTCTGGCCTGGAATGTTGAAAACAGCTGGCTTTTCATTGCCTAGCCGCATTCATATCCACGGTTTCCTGACGGTGGGTGGCGAAAAGATGTCCAAGAGCAAGGGAACTTTGGTGCAAGCGTCAACGTTTCTGCAAAACATCGATGCAGCTTACTTGCGTTACTATTATGCAACCAAGCTTGGCCCACGCTTGGACGACTTGGATTTGAATCTTGACGAGTTCGCTCAGCGGGTAAACTCCGATCTAGTGGGCAAGGTCGTGAACCTCGCGAGTCGCACGGCAAGGTTTGTGGAATCGATCGGACTCTCCAACGACTATCCACATGACGGCGGGCTGTTTACTGCGGCCGCTCGCGCGGGGGAACAGATTGCAGCGGCGTACGAAGCCAACGATTACGCCCGTGCAACGCGGTTAATAATGGAATTGGCAGACAATGCCAATGCGTTTGTCGAAAATGCGGCGCCTTGGACATTGCGAAAAGACCCAGCTCAGCAAGATCGATTGCAACAGGTGTGCACGATCGTATTGAACCTGTTCCGACAAGTCTGCATCTACTTGTCGCCAGTCCTTCCACGACTGGCCAAACAGTGCAGCGAATTGTTGGGCGAGGCGATCACATCGTGGGATCAAAGCCAGGCTCCGTTGTTAGGCAAACCGGTAGCGAAATTTCAGCACATGATGCAACGTTTACAAATTGAGGATGTACAGCGAATGATAGAAGACAGTAAAGCAGATTCCGAAGCAGCGCAACCGACAGATGTCCCAGCTCCAGCCTTCAGTGATTCCGATGATGCTTTGAAGGCAGAACCACTGGCAGCGGAATGCTCGATCGACGACTTCGCCAAGATCGATTTGCGCGTCGCGAGAATCGTCGCTGCGGAACATGTTCCCGAAGCGAAGAAGCTGCTCAAGCTGACGCTGTCCTTAGGCGGCGACAATACCCGTACGGTTTTTGCTGGGATCAAAGCGGCTTACGAACCAGACAAGCTAGTTGGGCGATTGGTCGTTATGGTCGCCAACCTCGCGCCGCGGCAGATGAAGTTCGGACTTAGCGAAGGCATGGTCACTGCAGCTGGCGCTGGCGGAGCTGAAGTCTTCCTGCTCAGCCCCGACTCCGGCGCAGTACCTGGCCATCGCGTTCATTGATGTTTTGTTGACGTGAACGACAATCTACCAAGCGCATCGTAGCTGGCTTCGCCAAGAAGCCGGTGGGCACATTGGTTGAATTTAAGCCCGAAGGGCTGACATATTTCCTGCCGGGGTCGAAGGCCCCGGTTCCAAGCCTTTGTAATCCTCCAAGGCCCGAAGGGCCGACACATTTGCTTGACATGTGTCAGCCTTTCAGGCTTTTTCTTTTTGTTTGCTCTTTTCCGGTGGTTATCACCACCGGCAGAGGATGTGTCAGCCTTTCAGGCTTGGGGATCAAACAGAATCAGTATCACCCAACCTTCGTACCTCGCTTCGCCAAGAAGCCGGTGGGCATATTGGTAAGCTTTGCTGTTACGCCACGAGCACTGCTGGACAAGCCAGCAGTGCCACCCTTTTTATAACTCCCACCTAGATTCTCAGAGTCCGCATCCACCTTCAACCGCGTTCTAGGCGAACGCAGCTACGGGGGAGAGACCGTGTCGCGGATTAATTGCTTTCGTAGCCGAATTTGCCGCTGACGCTATAATTCCCTTTGTTACGCACGACCGAGCTGCTCTCCAGCGGCTCTTTCATGGATGGACAAATGGAAAACGAAACTCCCGAGATCCCCGAAGCGACCGATGAACCGTCGTCTCCTCGCGACGACATGACGTACAACCCGACGCAAAGTGGGAATGTGGGCTTTCGTCGCGCGGCCGAAAAGGTCAAAACGTTTCCGCAGACACCTGGCGTCTATCTGATGAAGGACGCTGCGGGGATCGTCATCTATGTTGGCAAAGCCAAAAATCTTCGCAGCCGGGCGGGCAGCTATTTCCAAAGCACAGCGGCGCGTGAAATTCGCACCGCCGATTGGTTGCACGAAATCGCCGACATCGACTATCTGGGCTGCGAGAGCGAAGTCGATGCGCTGCTTACCGAAAACCGCCTCATCAAAGACGTCCAACCGCGACACAATAAGGACCTTAAGGACGACAAGACTTACCCGTATCTAATGATCACTCAGCACGAAGATTTTCCCCGTGTTGAGGTCACGCGGACTCCGAAAGCAAAGGGAGCCAAACTTTACGGCCCGTTCACCAGCGCGGGTCAACTTCGTGGAGCTTTACAAGTGCTTCAGCGAGTGTTTAAGTTTCGCACCTGCTCGCTGGACATCGAAGAATCCGATCCACGCTGGCAATGGTTTCGCCCATGCATTCTGGCCAGCATCAAACAATGTACCGCTCCCTGTAATTTGCGGATCGACAAGGAAGCGTATCGGCGGGACATCAAACGCCTGCAAACGTTTCTCGATGGTGGTTCAACGAAATTGTTGAAGCAGATGCGTGAAGAGATGGCCACAGCATCCAAGGAACTTGACTTTGAACGAGCCGCAAAACTGCGCGACGAGATCAAGCTGTTGGAGAATCTAGACAAACGAGGGGAGATCGATACACATGCGCAACCTGAGGTGTTCTACGTCGATCCAAAACGCGGCCTCAGAGGACTCAAGAAAGTTCTTGGCCTGAAAGACGAACCTCGCGTTATCGAAGGCGTCGACATCGCTCACTTGGGCGGCACCGACACCGTCGCATCTCTCGTTCAGTTTTTGGACGGGCTGCCGTTCAAGCCTGGCTACCGCCGTTACAAGATTCGCGACGTCAAAGGTGTCGACGATTTCCGCAGTATTTACGAAGTAATCTCGCGGCGGTTCCGCAAGTTGGATCAACAGCAGGAAACGTTTCCGGATCTGCTGATGATCGATGGGGGAAAAGGCCAATTAAACGCCGCGATAGCCGCGTTCCGCGACCAAGGCATCTCGCCGCCAGCTCTTTGTTCTCTGGCGAAACGTGAGGAAGAGATTTTCTTGCCTGGCGAATCGGAATCGATCCGCTTAGGACGCGACTCCTTCGCACTTCGCTTGTTGCAATATGTCCGCGACGAAGCTCATCGATTTGCACAACACTATCATCATATCCTGCGCCGCAAAAGCACCTTGGACGATTAAGCTTGTCGACTTGACTTACACCGAAACCACGCATCCACATGACTCAGCACGACAAACCACTTCTCTGGCCCAGCGACAAGCTTGATCGCATCGAAGACTACCGCAGCACTTACGAACGCCAGCGCCAAATCGAACAGTACGGAACCGACGCTCCGGTCGCCTTCGTCACCGGCAGTTCCGCAGCTCGAGTGGGCAACATGGTCGCTCGCCATTTTGCCGCTCGGGGCTATCGAATTGTTCTGCACGCCAAAACAAGTATTGACCGAGGCGAACAAATGATCGACTTGTGCAAGTCGCAAGGGATCGAAGCAATGTTGGTCTCGGGTGACATTTCCGAGGAAGCAACTGTTACACAATGGGTTGAACAGATCGGCAATCGATTCCAGCGTATCGATGCCGTTGTGCATTGTGCGGCGACCTGGGACATGCTTGTACTCGAGCAGACGACGGCGGGGGATGTCGAGCGAAACTTGCGTGAACATACTTTGGGGAGTTTCCTGATCGCGCAGAAAATGGGACTGGCAATGGTCGCACAACCGACCGGTGGCAGCATCACCTTGATTGGCGACTGGGCTCTTGATCGTCCCTATCCTGCGTTCGCCGCGTACTTTGCCGGCAAGGCATCGATTCCAACGCTGACTCGGACTTTCGCCGTTGAACTGGGTACGCGAAATCCCAAAGTCCGGACCAATGGCATTTTGCCTGGCACGGTGCTGCTGGGAGAAGGGGCAACCGACGACACGCGGCAGCAGCTGTGCCGCGCCGCTTTGACGGGCCGAATCGGTACGCCACACGACATCGCTCAAGCGGCCCTTTTCTTTGCGGAAAACACGTTTGTCACCGGCGTGTGTTTGCCCGTCGATGGCGGCCGGCATTGCTATGCTGGGGCTGGTGTTGACGCGATTGCGCACCCGGAAATGCAATAAATACTGTTTGCTTCCCGTGCCAAAATCGCACGGGGTAACAATGTTGCCGATGGCAATTATATTATCCAGCATGAAACATTACTTTCTTTTCTTGACAGTAGGTCTCGGCTGGCTGCTGGCTCTTGCCGCAGAATCGGCCGATGCACAAGAACCGCAGCGGCCGAACGTGCTCATGATCGTGCTCGATGATCAGAACGATTGGGTTGGTTGCCTGGATGGTCACCCTCTCGCGAAAACACCGTACATCGACCAGTTGGCGGCCCGCGGCACACTGTTCTCAAATGCTCATTGCCAGGCTCCTTTGTGCAATCCTTCTCGCACCAGCGTCCTGACGGGCCTGCGACCGAGTTCGACAGGGATCTACAGTTTGCAGCCACAGCATTGGTCAGTCGACGAGTTCCGAGACACGCTCACAATTCCGCGAGCTCTGCAAGCGGTCGGATACAACACAGCCGCGGTGGGTAAGATATACCACGGCCAACCCGCTGACGAAGAAATCAATATTCGAGAATTTAATAACTGGGGCCCAGGTGCAAGTGTTGGAGCGAAACCAGAAAAGCGACTTATTCCGGAAACGCCGCCTCACAATAACCCTCTGATGGATTGGGGAGTCTTCGAGCATCGGGACGAAGACAAAGGGGACTCCCGCACTACCGATTGGGCGCTAGATTACCTAAGTAACAATCGGTCCCAAGAGCAACCTTTCTTCTTGGCGGTTGGATATTCGCTGCCTCATGTACCTTGTTATGTAACGCAACCTTGGTACGACCAATTCCCCGACAGCGATTCACTTTTGCCGCCGGTTTTGATGGCCGACCGAACTGATACACCTCGATTTTCTTGGTACCTGCACTGGTCGCTGCCCGAGCCGCGTTTAGCTTGGTTGAAAGCAAATAATCAGTGGCATAACCTATGTCGCTCTTATCTGGCCAGTACAACGTTTGTCGACGCTCAGATCGGACGATTGCTTGACAAACTCGAAGAGCAGGGCCTCGCTGAAAACACGCTTGTTGTCTTGTGGTCAGACCACGGATATCACTTGGGAGAGAAGGAGATCACGGGCAAGAACTCTCTATGGGAACGCTCGACGCGCGTCCCCTTAATCTTCGCTGGCCCTGGTGTAACACCGAATCAGGTCTGCAAGTCGCCGGTGGAACTTCTGGATATCTTCCCCACGCTGGTCGAAGTCTTAGAGTTACCGAAGGTGGAGCATTTGGAAGGGCATTCATTGTACGCTCAACTTCAGGAAGCCGGTCACCGTCGAGAATGGCCTGCGATCACAACTCACAATCACGGTAATCACGCCGTACGTTCGGCCACGCATCGGTACATTCAATATGCAGATGGTACGCAGGAGTTGTACGACCTGCAGTCGGATCCTAACGAATGGTATAACTTGATTGGCAAAGGAGACGCGGATGCGATTGCGGCCGAAATGAAGAAGTTCTTGCCGCAGGAGGACCGCGTAATGGTACCCGACAGTCGGCACCGCACCTTGCAGTATGACCAAGTAACGGACACGGCGATCTGGGAGGGCCAACCCATCAATCGCGAAGACCCAATCCCCGAGCAGTAGCATTTGTCGCAGGCCCAGATTTGGGTAGCAAGCTTCCCCCGTGGCTGCGCTGGCTTAGAACGCAGAGATGTTACCCGTAGCTGCGTTAGCCAAGAACGCGGTCGAATTTGGATGCGTTCCCTGAAAACGGGTGCCACTGCTAACGGTTGTGTTTCCGGAAAACGGGTGCCACTGCTGGCTTGTCCAGCAGTGCTCGTGGCGTAACGGAAAAGCTTCCCAACACATACCCGGCATCTAGGCGAAGCCAGCTACGATGCGCTTGTATTCTCTCCTGTAGCTGCGTTCGCCAGAACGCGGGTGAAGTTCGGTGCGTTTTCTGAAAACAGGTGCCACTGGCAACGGTTGCGTTTTCTGAAAACGGGTGCCACTGCTGGCTTGCCCAGCAGTGCTCGTGGCGAAACAGCAAACCTTCCCAACACCCCCAACCTTCTAGGCGAAGCCAGCGAATCCGGGAGTGATTCTTCAAATTGCGGAGCAATGACAGACTATAGCCTGGGACGTGAGTCCCAGGTTTCGAAGCACCAGATACGTTTGAGTCGCGGAGTGACGGCAGAAGACTAAAACGACGGTGGACTTGACGTTACGCTGAGCTTAATGCCGTCGCTCCGCGACTCCGGACCAAAATGGGGCGTGATACCTGGGGTTCCGCGTAAACTCGCCTTCAGCTCGTTTTCGCTCCACCCCAGGCTAGCATATGCCATCGCTCCGCGATTCAGGAACGAAACACGTTTGAATCCTAAGCCTGGAAGGCTGACACATCCTCTGCCGGTGGTGATAACCACCGGTTCCAAGTATTCCAAAAGAGAAAAAGCCCGAAGGGCTGACACACAGATAACAAATGTGTCGGCCCTCCGGGCCTGCTAACAGTACAAATGCTTGAAACCGGGGCCTTCGGCCCCCGGCAGAGGATCTGTCAGCCCGTCGGGCTTAAATCCAATCGGATGAAACTGGCATCATGCGTTCCCTGAAACGGGTGCACTAACAACGGTTGCGTTTTCTGAAAACGGGTGCCACTGCTGGCTTGCCCAGCAGTGCTCGTTGCGAAACGGTAAACCTTCCCAACTCATCCCCGGCTTCTAGGCGAAGCCAGCTACGATGCGTTTGCTTCCGCCTGAAGGCGGTACTACGAACGGTACTACGAAAATACCTACGGCTTCTTTCTTTTCGGGCGGCGTTTCTTCCAAGCTGGTACGAATTTGTCATCCGTCTGCTTGGTCGCCTTCCCCGAACGAATCTTACCCGACAACGTACGACGGCGACGCCCAGCCTTATATTCCACAACAGCAGATTTGCCGCTGCTGGTCGTCTGACGCCGCTGCTCAACTCCTCGCTCACCCGCTTCCCCCGCAGACAGACGACGACGCCGTAACGCCGTCCCGGGCATCGGAAGCTCAACGGCATACGGGTGTTCTGCATCCATCAGCAGCTTCTGCCCGATCTGCCGTTCGATGTCTCCCAGCATCTCCGCATCGCCGACCGTCACAAACGTAATGCTAGTGCCTTTCAGCCCCGCACGAGCTGTTCGGCCAATACGATGCACATACGATTCAACCGACAGCGGCACTTCGACATTGATCACATGGCTAAGTGCGTCAAAATCAAGCCCCCTTGAAGCGACGTCGGTTGCAATTAAACATCGGATTGCCCCCGACTTCAGTTGCTCCAAAACTTCGTCTCGCCCCGTTTGGCTCATCCCGCCGTGCATGACCGCCACTGGCAGCTCTCTCCGTGTCAAATATCGTGTTAGGCGACCGGCCAGTGATCGACTATTGGCGAAAACGACCGCCGAAGTCACTTTGTAGCTGGGAAGTTGTCCGGCAAGCAACGCATATAACAAGTTCTGACGGTCGGCGTCGCGAACTGGCATCGCCAACTGTTCCACTCCGGCTACGGTAGTGGCTGGCGCGTCGACAAAGACTTCCGCAGGGTTAATCAACATTCGCGAAGCGAGCCGCCTGATCGGTGGCGGCAACGTGGCTGAGAAGAAAAGGGATTGTCGGTCCGACTTCATCTTTGCCAGAATTGATTCGATGGCATCTTGAAACCCCATGTCCAGCATCCGATCCGCTTCATCCAAGACCAGCGTGTGTACGCGGTCGAGCAACACGTGGCCTTGATCCATCAGATCGATCAAACGGCCTGGGGTCGCAATCAGGATCTCGACGCCGGTGGTCAGCGTTTTGCGCTGCCGTGCATAACCGACACCGCCATACACGATACCAGTTCGCAACGACGCTTGGTCAGCGACATCCGTGACGACACCACCAACCTGCTGCGCGAGTTCACGCGTTGGGACCAAGATCAGAACGCCGGGCCGCCGAGTCGTCGCAGCGGGGAGCGAGCGGAGTTTCTGCAGAATCGGGAGCAGATAAGCCGCCGTCTTGCCACTGCCGGTCATGGCAATCCCGAGCACATCTCGGCCGGCTGCGATTAGCGGAATAGCGGCAGCTTGGATCGGTGTCGGCGTCCGCCACCCCGCTCGGTCAACCGCCGCCAGCAAAGTCTCGTCGGTCAGCAGTTGTAAAAAACTAGTCATTCAACCTTCAATGTTTTAAGGAATATCCAAGAGGGAACCCATGATAGCACAACCGCATTGAAGCTACATCCGAATCACTTCAACGGCATCCTACAAACGCATCCTATGAGCTCATCGTAGCTGGCTTCGCCAAGAAGCCGGGGGCGCAATGGGAAGCTTTGCCGTTACGCGACGAGCACTGCTGGGCAAGCCAGCAGTGGCACCCTTTTTAGGGAATCACAATCATATTCAACCGCGTTCTTGGCGAACGCAGCTACGAGGGATCAGCCAAGCGCAGCGTGGCTATCTTCGCCTAGAAGCCGGGGGTGTGTTGGAGAGCTTAGCCGTTTCGCCACGAGCACTGCTGGACAAGCCCGCAGTGGCACCCATTTCCGGAAACGCAATCGTGTTCAACCGCGTTCGAGGCGAACGCAGCTACGGGGAGAGCGTCTCCTGCGTTCTTGGCGAACGCAGCTACGGCAGTCCGGAACCGCGGCACCGGCAAACGCGGCTACCAAATGCAAAAACGGACGCGATTGAAATTCAATCTCGTCCGTTTAGTGTTTTTCGTCGGAGTACTAAAGGAAGAACTAAGCCACTACTGGCTCAGCCTTGCTGTTGCGGCGACGACGAACGTAGCCGATACCAGCCGAACAAGCCAACAACGATCCGTAGATCATCGACGCTGGTTCAGGAACACCAGTAACGGTGAGGTTTACTTGACCAAACGATGCGGCAGCGCCAGTCGACGAACTGTAAGTACCGTTTGCAAGCGTATTGAAGCCAACACCAGCTAGATCAAACGTTCCGGTGGAAGCGCCATAAAAGCTGAAATCGTCCAGTGCACTTGAGCCGTTCAAAACCAGCGTATTGCCGGTGACCGACAAGCCGTTATAAGTCGAAGAGGCAAAGCCTGGATTAGCAGCGAAAAGCGTAAAGCCAGGAGATATTGTCCCCGAGGATGTCCCAGACAAGCCCGTAAACGAAAAACCTACGAACTGGTCGATATCACCGAACAAATCGGATCCAACTTGCGAGAAAGTCAGCTCAGCGCTTGTTCCCGCAACGTCCAATTTCTTCAGCGTAATATTCAATCCCGCCATCGCATTGCTCGGCATCGCTGCAATCGCAGCGACCGATAGTATTGACAGTAGTAATAGTCTACGCACCATAGAACACCTTCAATCCTCTCCAAAAGACATAGTTTCCCCATCCGACATGACACTCGATTCTATCCCGCGCGGCATCAACAACAAGAGTTTGGATTGAAAAACTAAAACTTTTCTCATCCGAGATTCGTATTATCAATCTTCACTTCGATGCGGCCTTCTGCTCGTCCCAGCCCTCCCCACCGACTGAACAGAAAACCATCTCACCTTCCACGCCCCCAAAGAGAATCAAGCCCCCATTAAGCCGGATGAAGGAATAGCTAACACTCTTCCGCTAGCCTCCAACGATCGAAGTGCCGCATTGTGGCCACCCCGAAAAAGAGCCCCAGATGACCGGCACTATCGGGCTCGACTGCCCAGCCCCGAGCTAAAGATCGACTCCCTGCGATGCTTTCGCGCATTGGTGCAATGCAAAGGAACCTGAGAAACACGGACGAACAGCGATCCAGCCAAATTCCAACTGTCCTGCATGCGGTTTTGCTGCACGCTGAAGTCCTCGGCCGCGCCAGAAATGCAAAAGAAAACCGCGCAGGATCAATAATAATCCTACCCGGTTAAATGCTTAACGTCGGAGAATAAAAGGATAACTAAGCCACTTCGGACTTGGTCTTCCCGTTGCGGCGGCGACGGATGTAACCAATGCCGGCCGAACATGCTAGCAAAGATCCGTAGACCATCGACGCAGGCTCAGGAACACCCGCAACCGTCAAATTTGCCGTTCCGAATGGCGTAGGGCCAGACGAAAATGAAGGCAGCAAATTGAATCCTTCGGTAGCTACGTAGCTACCATTCATTAGATTCAAGAAGCCAGCTCCCGTGAGGGTATGCACACCCGATGGGCGAGCATAATTGCCAGCAGCAATTCCTTGATCCAAGACAACAACTGCGGTGCTTCCACTGATCGCCAACGATTGCATTGTGGAAGGAACAAATCCCGATCCCACAAAAACAGGTGGTGATGGGCTGGTAATGGTCCCGCCAGCGACACCAGCGCTAATGGCGCTCGAGAAGTTGAGCGTAAAGGTTGATCCTACTGGACCCGATAGAGTTTGCGGAATCGCTCCCGTGAACGAAAGGGTAGCGGTTGTATCGCTGACCTTCGTTAGCAGGATGTTCAGGCTGGCATCAGCCTTCGTCGCTGCAGTCGAGACTGCAACTATAGCGAGCAAACTCATCGCTATAAATTTTCTTATCATAAAATACCTTTTATCCCCTTCGAAAGACATAGTTTCCCCATCCGACTTAACCGTCGATTGTATCTCGCGCCAATACAGCAACAAGAGTTTATACTAAAAATTTGCTGGTTTTTAACAGTCGATTGCCGCGTCAACCAACCCCTTCCCCCTCCGTCCGACGTTGAAGCCAATGCTTCAAAACCGCAACGGGGCCCAAACCAACATAAGACTCGCCCTACGCTTAAACGAGACGCACAAGAACCACAACTGAACGCCTGACCATTAACTGCGAGCCGGCTCATTGCTAGCGTTGCGGCGGCTTGCCTCGATGCACACAACCGCCAAATCGGCCATCGGCGACAACCTGCGAAACGTCCGAAGAGCAGAATGGGGCGATCGGGCTGAGCGTCTTGAGACCAAGACAAGCCGCTACCACGGTTCAACAGGACAGAAATCGAGGGGAACCCAAATGCTCACGCACTCATCTGAGCAGCCATTCCCGCCAGCTAAAGTATTATCCCGACGACGCAGGCGGTCATGTTACAAGCTAACAAGCCGCCCAACATGGCACGAAAACCTAACGAAGCGATGTCCCCTCGACGCTCGGGCGCCAGCGCACTGATGCCACCAATCTGAATCCCAATGGCCGACAAGTTCGAAAAGCCACACAAAGCATACGTCATTAAGGTAAGCGTCCTCTCCGAAATCCTTCCGGCCTGGTGCATCACTCCCATCTGCTCGTACGCCACGAATTCATTGGCGATGACCTTCGTCCCCAGCAACTCGCCGGCCGGCACCACATCTTGCCAAGGAATGCCGACCAGCATCGCTAGCGGTGCAAACAGATATCCAACCAATAATTGCAACGTCACCGTCGGGGCTCCGCTCGCATCGACATAACCAAGCGGCGATGTCAAACTGCCCAACAACCAATTGCCTAGTGCGATCAACGCCAAGAAGGCAATCAGCATCGCTCCGATGTTCAAAGCCATCTTGAGCCCATCAGCCGCTCCACTAGCCGCCGCGTCAATCACATTCACTGGCCCTGGCTGATCGACAACGGAAGCTCGGTCTTCGCTGCCCGCTTCCAATGGAACGCTCGCTTGTTCCGCCGCCCCCAAGATCCCCTTGGGCATCGGCACCATCAATTTGGCAATGACCAGCGAAGCGGGCGCCGAGATAAAGCACGCGGTCAACAGATGCCCCACCTCAGCTCCAAACGACGCATACGCAATCAAAAGCGAACCTGTAACCGACGCAAATCCGCCCGTCATCAACGCGTTCAGCTCCGATCGGTTCATGCGTCCAATGTAAGGCTTTACGACCAGCGGCGCTTCGGTATGCCCCACAAAAATGTTAGCCGACGCCGCGAGCGTTTCCGCTCCCGTCGTACCAAGCGTCACGCGCATCAGCCACGACACGCCATAGACCAGCCATTGCATAATGCCAAGGTAGTACAAGACCGACATCAGGGCGGAAAAGAAAATAACGGTCGGCAAGACACCAAACGCAAAGGTAGACAAGAGTGAGCGACGTGTAATTTCACCTGGAGCAGTATCGGGGGCAGGCATTGCCTGTCCGTTGACGCCGAATACGAAATCAGCACCTGCGTTCGAGCAATCGCCGATGACTTTGGCGAAATTCTCAGATGCTTGGAACAGCGGAGCTCGAATTTGATCGTTCAGCAATGCAAAGGCCACAATGAACTGCAACAGAACTCCACCGCCGATGATCCGCCACGAAAGATTGCGTTGAAAGCCGCCGATGGCCCAAGCGATCAACATAAACCCGAGCAGGCCAGCAAAGCTTATTAATCGTTCGTATGTCATTGTAAAGTCGGCACTCTTTTATTTCGGTAGCTGGCTTTGCCTTGAAGTCGGCCGTGTAACACTAACCGCACCCCTCGGCCACGGCACTGCTGGACAAGCCAGCAGTGGCACCCAAAACGCATCCCAATTCCACCGCACGTATCCGAATTCCACCGCGTTCTTGGCGAACGCAGCTACATTTTTGCCATTAAATTCAATTTACTTGCTGGTATTGAACATTCGATCGCCGGCGTCGCCTAAACCGGGAACGATAAATTTGCGTTCATCCAAATGTTCATCAATCTTGCAAATGTAGATCTTCGTTTCAGGATATTCGGCGTGGATCGCTGCGATGCCCTCTGGTGCAGCCAAAACGCTCAGCACACGAATATCGGTTGTACCCCAGCGCTTGATTGCACCAATCGCGGCTTTGATCGACCCGCCGGTCGCGAGCATTGGGTCGAGCACCATGGCGATATCGGTCGCTTTGTTTTCTGGAAGTTTGCAATAGTATTCGACCGGTTCCGCAGTCCGTTCGTCGCGGTACATCCCCAAGTGCCAGACCTGAGCTTCGGGGAGCATACCCAACACGGGGTTAACAAGACCAAGTCCGGCGCGGAGGATGGGGATCAGAGCGATAGTGTGGGAGAGGTAGTGGCCGGTGGTCTGGACCAGCGGAGTTTGCACCGGCCGCTGGCAGGTTGGAATATCGCGGGTTGCTTCGATAGCGAGGAAGGTAGCGAGCCGATCGATTTGGTTGCGAAATTGTTCGCCGCTGGAGCTGATGTCCCGCAGGACCGTCATATGATAATCGACTAACGGATGATTCAGCTCATGAAGATTGCTAGTATGCGGCACAGCCCGAATCCCACGCGAGTTTAAGTTGGAATGAACTCGCCGGATTGTAATCGCTGGACGCCGACATGAATAGCAGCAAAACCGCGACCTCTCCCGTAGCCGCGTCGCCCAGAACGCGGATGACGTTCTCCCCGTAGCTGCGTTCGCCTAAAACGCGGGTAGAAGTTCGGTGGGTTTCCTGAAAAGTTAGGTGCAATCGCTGAAAACGGGTGCCACTGCTGGCTTGCCCAGCAGTGCTCGTCGCGTAGCGTTAAACCTTCCAAACACACCCCCAGCTTCTAGGCGAAGCCAGCTACGATGCGTTTGTATCTGCGAATTGCGGAGCAATGACAGACGATAGCCTGGGACGTAAGTCCCAGGTTTAGAAGCACCAGATACATTTGAGTCGCGGAGCGACGGCAGAAGGTTAAAACGACGGTGGGCCCCGCGTTGACCTGACGCTGGATATATATGCCGTCGCTCCGCGACTCAGGAATCATTGGGGCGTTATACCTGGGGTTCCGCGTAAACTCGCCTGCAGCTCGTTTCGCTCCACCCCAGGCTAGCATATGCCATCGCTCCGCGATTCAATAACGAAACATGGGGAATCTTAAGCCTGAAAGGCTGACAAACCGATTAGAATGTATCGGTCCTCCGGGCCTGCGAGAAGCACAAAGGCTTGAAACCGGGGCCTTCGACCCCGGCTGAGGGGCTGTCAGCCCGTCGGGCTTAAATCCAATCAGATGAAACTGGCTTCTAGGTGTTACCTGAAAAAGGGTGCCACTGCCAACGGTTGCGTTTCCTGAAAACGGGTGCCACTGCTGGCTTGCCCAGCAGTGCTCGTGGCGAAATGACAAAGCTTCCCAACACGTTGGCTTCAATCAGCCACTTGGCGCAGCCTGCCGGCTCTTCTCTCACGCTCGCTCAACTAAGAACCAAGAACCAAGAACCAAGAACTAAGAACCAAGAACTAAGAACCAAGAACCAAGAACCAAGAACCAAGAACCGCCGGAGGCGCACCCAACCTGCCTTGCGGCTGATACAGCAAGAAAAAAAGCCGCGACGGATGAGTCGCGGCTTTTAAGTTGTCCGTGTTAGTATGTCCGGAAGCTTGGAATTTTTACTTCCACGCAGGGTGGTTACTTAGCAGACTTCGACCGTCGCTTACGCCAACGGCTTGCCGCGCCATAACCAAGTCCACAAGCTGCCAGTAGCATCGAAGATGGCTCAGGAACAGCAGATGCGGTGATCGAAAAGTTGTCGATCGCTAAGCCAGCGTTACCGGTATTGGTACCAGAGTTATTGAAGTCCACCCAACGAAGCCAAATAATTTCACCTGCGTTGAGATTCACGTTGAGCATACTCGAAAGCGCAGTTTGGTTCGCAGGGCTATTCCCGTCTTTCAACGTATCCCCTCCTGGTACCGGCGGAACAAAATCAAGAGCGTCCCAATCAACCCATGCGCCCGTAGTCAGGCTCGACGCATTTAGCGAATATTGAAAGTTTAGGCGATCCGTAGAAAAGCTCGCACCTGAGAATTCTATGGTCCACTGTTCTCCTATAAAAGAAATAGCCAAACCATCGATTAAAGACTGTGAACCGTTCTGAAAAGATGCTCCAAACATGTTCCCGCCAACACTAGAACCTAGTGCTCGGTCCGAATTAGGTCCTGAACCGAAAGGAACATTGTTGAAAACGCCAGAACCATAACTCATTGAATCTGGCGAATTCGCATGGCCTGGATACACGAGATAAGAAGAGTTGCCCTGAGGCTCGTGAATGGACCAGCCTTCAGGAAGCGCGGTGCTCGTTGTATTCGGAGAGCTTGCGAGGGTATCGAAATTCTGCGTGTACGTCCAGTTATTGGACGACGACAAATTCAAGGCTGCCGTCGCAGAACTGCAGACGGTGCTCGCTACGAGCAACGTTAGCAATGAGAGGAATTGCATACGCATTGATAATGACTCTTTGGAAATATGAAATTCGGAAGGATTGAAAGTTCACCTGCTCGCGCAATAGCCCGTTAAGGCGAACCTGCCAATCTTAATCCCACTCCTGGGCGAATCAACCGACCGCCGAGTATTTTCCACAGGAAAACTCCGAAAAGTCTTTGCAATCGTTTTTCACACCAAATTTCGGGCTAAAAGCGGATAAACAAGGGCTTTTTCGCCGCCTTGCGGCGTCTGAGACGAGCGTCACCGGTAACACGAGAGTGACCTTCCTCAGAAGGTTGCGCCGGCAAACAAAAAGGTAAGATCCTGGAAAGGGGGCCACTGCAACAGATAGTCGAGCTCTCTGAAAAAGGGTGCCACTGCTGGCTTGCCCAGCAGTGCTCGTGGCGAAATGACAAAGCTTCCCAACACATCCCTCCCGTAGCTGCGTTCGCCTAGAACGCCGGGGAATCTCGGTGGGTTCACTGTAAAGTTAGGTGCATTCCCTGAAAACGGGTGCCACTGCTGGCTCGTCCAGCAGTGCTCGTGGCGTAACAGCAAAGTTTCCCAATGTGCAACCGGCTTCTAGGCGAAGCCAGCCACGATGCGCTTGCTTCTGCGAATTGCGAAGCAATGACAGACGATAACCTGGGACGTGAGTCCCAGGTTGGGATACAAGAGATGCATCTGAGTCGCAGAGCGACGGCAGAAGGTTAAAACGACGGTGGACTTGACGTTACGCTGAGCTTAATGCCGTCGCTCCGCAACTCAGAAATGATTGGGGCGTTATACCTGGGGTTCCGCGTAAACTCGCCTTCAGCTCGTTTCGCTCCACCCCAGGCTAGAATATGCCATCGCTCCGCGATTCAGGAACGAAACGCGGTTGAATCCTAAGCCTGGAAGGCTGACACATCTTCTGCCGGTGGTGGGAACCACCGGTTGGGAATGTTCAAAAAGCAAAAAGCCTGAAGGGCTGACACACCGATCAGCAATGCGTCGGCCCTCCGGGCCTACTAGCAGTACAAAGGCTTGAAACCGGGGCCTTCGACCCCGGCAGAGGATCTGTCAGCCCGTCGGGCTTTTCTCTTTCCGTAGCTGCGTTCGCCAAGAACGCGGATGAAGTTTGGTGCGTTTTCCATTGCGCCCCCGGCTTAAGGCGAAGCCAGCTACGAAATATCGGGTGACACTGCTGGCTCGTCCAGCAGTGCTCGTGGCGTAACAGCAAACCTTCCCAATGGGTCGGGAACTATCAGCCGCTTGGCGAAGCCTGCGGGCGTGTGCCGGTTGGGTATGATGGAACGATTCGCCACTTGGTCACGGACCGTGCCCGCACGCTATCGCGTTGCGGCTGATCTCGCTCGTGGCGTAGTGGCAAAGCTGCCCAATGTGCAACCGGCTTCTAGGCGAAGCCAGCTACGCTGCGTTTAAAAGATGCGCTTGGTGCCACCTAAAGGCGGTACTACGAACTTTGCCGGTTATCGGTCTTCGCGGCCGCGGTCGTGGTACTTCTCTTTCAGACTGTCATAGTACTTGCCATAGCTGTTGTGGCTACCGTAGCTGTATCCATAACCATGACGATAACCATACCGGCCGTAGTCGCTGTAATAGGGATTGTTGTCCACGCCGTTGACGATGATCCCAGCTAGCTGGGCATTTACCATGTCAAGCTGCTCCTTGGCCTTTTGCGACGCCACGATGACACCGCGACGAATGCGGATCGTCAACAATACCATATCGACCGCCCCAGCCATCCCGGTGGCATCGGCGACCGGCAATACAGGCGGAGCGTCAATGACGATGAAATCGTAATCGGCCCGCAGTTGCGTGATCATGTCTTCAAATTGCGCCGACGATACCAATTCACCCGGATGCGCTGGATAGCCGCCCGTGGTTAGCAGATGCAGCGTAGGCATCTCTTCCAGCGGTTTGATGACCGCTTCCAATTCAGCGCGGCCTTCGATGAAATCCAAGCAGCCTGGTTTCATGTCGACGTCGAAAATCTGATGCACGCGGGGACGGCGGAAGTCGGCATCGATCAACAAAACTTTACGTCCCATTTGAGCCAGCGAAACAGCTAGATTCGCGGAGACGGTCGATTTACCATCGCCAGGCGAGGGGCTGGTCAGCATGAATACCTTATGCATATTCTTACCCGCCGCATAAGCGACCGAGGTGCGGATCGCGCGAAACGCCTCGGAGGCGACCGAATTCGATCGGTGAAGCGTCGTCAGCGACGCCGTACGATTCTTGCTGCGGCGTGCATCTTTAATCACCGGCACTTTGCCAATAACTTGCGTACGCAAGGCCGTCGAGATCTCCTGCGGATTTCGGTACGCTTGATCCGACCAGTCCACCAAAAACGCCAAACCAAAACCCAACATGGATGCGAGGATAGTTCCCAATCCCAGATTTAAAAGCAAGATTGGAAACACGGGCTCAGCCATCGTTGGTGGGTCGATGACACGCACCTTGGTGTACGCGTAGTTGGACGCTAACGCGTTCATTTCTGCGAGCCGATCTAGTACCTCACGCACGGAAGTTCGTTTCTCGTCGATTTGCCCCTTTAGAAAGTTCAGTTCCGCTAGGTCGGAAGAAATCGAAGCCGCTTCGGATTCCGTTTGCCGCAAAACTTCCTTGTGCGTGGCAATGTTCTCCGAAAGACGATCACGATCATGGGCTAGAGACAGTGCGTAGATATGGATGACCTCGCGATCGTTTTTGCGATCCAGATCCTCGACTGCCGCCGTCGAATTGTCACCGAGAAAGTCTGCAGCTTGTTTCTCAATTGCCGTCAACTGTTCGCGAAGCTGATCGCCCCGTTTACGCATCTCCGCCAGCTCAGTATCAATCACCCGTATCGAAAAGTGCTGGGGACCATATGTACGTGAAAGTCTTGCTTTTTCGTATTCGCTCTTGCTCATGCTTACATCGAGGTCTTCAAGTTCCTTGGCAAGGCCCTGGTGTTGTCGTTGAATCTCCAAGGGCAGGCTACGCATGACATCTCGATATCGCTCCAGGTCGTTCTTCGCAGTGGCTGGTAGCTCCAAATATTGTCTGCCGGCGACCGCCATCAAGCGGAATGATTCCGATTTTTCATCAGTGCTAGTCTTCTGCAAGTCTTTCAGCGTCCGAATACGGGAGAGCACTTCGTCCAGCTCGATTTCTTCTTCGTCAATCCGTTTGGTAAGCGTTGCGATTTTTTCCGTGAACGGATTGGCAACCTGGACATCGCCTGTGTTCGTAAGTCCGAGCTTCTTAAAAAGCGTAAAGTACTTTTCATCCAGTTGCGCCTTTTCGGTTTCCAATCGCTTCCGTACATTTTCCATCACCACGACCGAATCGTTGCCCGTGTCGGCCGAATCTTGAGCAACTACTTTTTCGTAGGAACTGATTATCAGTCTTAATATCTCCGGAAGTTCATCTGGATTCGGTCCGGTAATCGAAAGTTGCAGTGCTTCTGAGTCTTTCGCGATTTCAGCGGCAACCAAGTTCTCCTGCAAATACATCATCGGCGAATCAGCATCAGCGAAGGTCTCCATCTCGCTGAAGTTGCCTTCGGCGATCGCAGTCGAGAGCACCAGATTGCTCATCACCAAACTCTCATGCTTCGGCAACGACACCTTCTGCATCATCGCATTGCCGTTGACCATCACGGGGGGAGCCTGCGTCCAGATCATCAACCTGGCGGCAGATTCGTAAGTGGTCGGCGTTTTGACGTATACCAAATAGCCAATGCCTGCGCCCAAGAGTGCAAACAGGATCAGGATCCATTTGCGCCGCCAAGCGATCCCTAGAAAATCGATGCCGCTGTCAACGTCAGGCTCGGCCGCGTATGCCTCGTCCCAATCGCCATTACGCGAAGGTAAATACTGGTCACGTGGCTGTATCTGTAATTCCGTGTTAGGGATCATCGCCATAAATTGGCCTGCATCTGCACAATTGCAATTAAAGGTTCGCGATCGGACATCGTGCGAAAGTCTGGTGCGGTTTCAAGCCTATGACGACGTGAATTGCACACCCAAGAACTTCCACTTGTTAGCGACTCCGACCATTTTATCGCGGGGACTGTTCGCGGTCAAAAATTTGTATTCGGTTTGGTGCACTTGCTTTTTTACATGCATCGTAAGCGGCACGGCGCAAGCCGTCCGGTTTTTCTCGTCGGCACGGCGCAAGCGGTCCGGTTCTTCTGGATGACTCAAAACAAATACACCGTAGGGCTTGCGCCCTGACGCTTACATTAAGGACGTCCGGTGCATCGGTTGCGAACCGCATAAGCCTTCACAACGTTGCTATCCACCAAACGTACTCAATTTAAGTGACTCAACCGCACAGATTGATCACTTTACAAGTAATCAACCTACCCCCCATTGATTTCGCCGCCCCCGCAATCGGTTTAAATTTATCTCATGCAAGGGTGATGAACAACAGTTAATCCCGCTGAGTTTCGATTCATATTTGAAACGCAGCAAAAGACTGCCTGACCGTCAAAGTCAAAAGGTCGAGTGAATGGGACTCGCAGGTTGTTTGGAACTCAAGAGTCGAATGCCGCAGCGGCCCGTGGGCTGCTTTGCACAATCGACGCCTGACCTTTTAACCCTACATTCATCAGACCTTCATGGCTTTTGCGGACGGTCCCCTAACCATAGGGCAAAATAAGCCAGTGGTATGCCCTGAGTAGAAAATAGGGCAGAGTAGAAGTGCTAGCGGAACGCACAATCGGTAGAACCGATAAGAATGGCCGGCGTCGTTTGGCATCGTCGGCCCGCCGTGGGCGTTCGCCTCGCCCATCGACGACAACTGGGCCGTGATACCGACCGCTAAGATGTGCTGGATGAGGGTTGGAAGCGAAAGGCCGGATACCCTTCAAGCGCAACGTAGCTGGCTTCGCCTAGAAGCCGGGGGCGCGCTGGAAAGGTTTATCGTTTCGCCACGAGCACTGCTGGACAAGCCAGCAGTGGCACCCGTTTTTAGGAAGCTCAACGGCCTGCTGGCAGTGGCACCCGTTGTAGGAAGAGCACCTAGTGCAATCGCGTTCTAGGCGAACGCAGCTACGGAAAGCGAGTTCCGATTCTGCCGCGTATCGTTATTGAATCGCGGAGCGATGGCATATGCTAGCCTGGGGTGGAGCGAAACGAGCTGCAGGCGAGTTTACGCGGAACCCCAGGTATAACGCCCCCACGATTTCTGAGTCGCAGAGCGACGGCATTGTGCTCAGCGTAACGTCAAGTCCACCTTCGTTTTAACCTTCTGCCGTCGCTCCGCGACTCAGAGGCATCCCTTGTGTCCCAACCTGGGAATTACGTCCCAGGCTATCGTCTGTCATTGCTCCGCAATTCGCAGAAGCATCCGCATCGTAGCTGGTTTCGCCCAGAAGCCGGGGGCGCGCTGGGAAGGTTTATCGTTTCGCCACGAGCACTGCTGGACAAGCCAGCAGTGGCACCCGTTTTCAGGAAACGCAACGGCCTGCTAGCAGTGGCACCCGATTTCAAGAAGCTCAACTGCCTGTTAGCAGTGGCACCCGATTTCAAGAAGCTCAACTGCCTGTTAGCAGTGGCACCCGTTTTCAGGAAGAACACCCAGGGCAACCGCGTTCTAAGCGAACGCAGCTACGGAAAGAGAAAAGCCCGAAGGGCTGATACATCCTCTGCCGGGGTAGAAGGCCCCGGTTCCAATCCTTTGTACTCCTAGAAGGCCCGGAGGGCCGACACATTGCATATCGGTGTGCCAGCCCCTGAGACTTTTTGCTTTTCGAATATTCCCAACCGGTGGTTAGCACCACCGGCATAGGATGTGTCAGCCTTCCAGGCTTTGGAAATCCCCGCGTTCTAGGCGAACGCAGCTACGGAAAACGCAACCAGATTTCCCGCGTTCTGGCGAGCGCAGCTACGGGGGTAACGCGCCCGCAGGGTGATGCAGGCGGTTGATCTACTACTTCAGTTTTGGCCGGTACAACGGATCACCGATCAAAATCATCGGCGTATGGGTCCGCTCCAGCGCCGCAAAATAATTTTCTACAATTGTGTTGGTACCGTCAAACCGCTCAGGTGCAAAAAAATAAGGTGGCACTAACAACTCATTGGCGGCAAACGAGGTACTCCCCACCACACAACACGCTCCATTGTTTAACATCTGAGTTACCCACGTGCTGCTCGACGCGTCATGCAACTCCGTCGCACTGATGGGCGACAAATGATATCCAATCGAACCCAGCTTCCAATTGCCAATGTCCACGTACTCCGCGGTCGCCAGCCAACCGCAATAGATCGCAATATCAGGACAGGCTCCTTCTGCAAATAAAGTCAGTTCGCGATCGACGACCGTCTGTTCCGCAAACTCCCTTTCATACTGCACCGCGACACCGTTCAACGATTGGTCCATGTTAAAATCCATCCCGCGCTGCGGAGCGTTTTGCTGCAACGCAATACCTCGGATGTCAAAGTAAAACTTTCCGCTCAACGCCGACTTCTCGGCGGCAATCGCGTCATCGATCAACCGCTTGCAAATCGGCCACGTCGGAGCGTCAATCCGTGCGACCATTAACGTCGGATAGATGGTTCGCAACGAATGGCTTTCCATCCGAGGGTTCAAGAAGTTGGGCGAAGCGACCTCGGCTAAATCACTCGGCCACAACAATGTGATTAGCTCGGAATCGAAACTGGTCTCCAGCGCCGTCTCGGGTGGCGTAACCAGTTCGCGAACATACCGCAGCGCTCCCAACGCACCGTTTTGACGTTCGATGGCCGCAATTCGCAGCACCAGCACTTCGGGCGTCGCCGAAACTTGCTTTGTCTTTTCAAGCATCAGCATCAACGATTCGCTGCTCCCGCGCACGGCGGCTTGGTTCAGTCGAGCTTGATCCAATTGCGGTGCCTTTCCGTCGGCCGGAGCGTTCGCCAGACTGTTGCCGATCAACTGACCGATCAGCTCAATCCCGCCGATGCCGGTCAGTAGGCCCGTAAACTCTTGGCTCAATTGAGCGTTATTAGTTTGAGGAGTTTTCGCGATCCGTGAATTCGTCGCTTCGACAGTTTCTTGGACGATTTGGTTCAACTCTTCCGAGTTCAACGCTTCCAGGGTTTCAAAGCTGGTCGCTTCAAAGTCAGCTCGGGCAGGCAGTTTCTCCAAACCATTCACGAGGTTCGTAACTTTACGGAGCAAGCGTTGTTGTTCGGCAGCATAAAATCCGCTCAGTTGCGAACTGACGGTCGTTTTTGAAGTGCCCGTGATGCTCAGGGGGACTCCGCGGATAGTCACGATGCACTGGATCCGTTCCGCGCGGTTTGCGTCGTTCAGCCAAGTTGTAATGGCGGGGCGAACGGTCTTCGTCCAAGATTCCCGGTCGAGCGAATCTTCGTTTTCGACGTCCAGGAGTAAGATATTGGCGGTTGGGATGGCGCGTTTTTGGGCGTAGTATTTGGCGAGTTGTTCGGAGCCCGCGACGCCTTTGGCGGCGATGATCGCGACCTGCGACGGCTCGAGTGCTCGCGAGGTGGTAGGCGCGCCGGCGAGGATAGCCCAGCAGAGAAGAGCGTAGGTGTAGGTTTTCATATTTGTGAAATGAAAGGTAAGTTGCGAATATCCATCCATGATACGGCTCATCAGCCGTTTGGCGAAGCCTGCGGGCGTATCACGGTTGATTATGCTGCAGTATCGATGCGTTGGCTGCATCTCCCGAAGCCGCGTTCGCCTAGAACGCGGAGGAAGTTCGGTGGACTTTCCTGAAAACAGGGTGCCACTGCTGGCTTGCCCAGCAGTGCTCGTGGCGAAAAGGTGCGTACCCATTTGTCTATGATACGTTTTGTTGTTTTCCCGTAGCTGAGTTCGCCAAGAACGTGGGGGAATTTTAAGCCTGGAAGGCTGACACATCCTCTGCCGGTGGTGTTAACCACCGGATAGTTGTAGATCAAAAGCAAAAAGCCTGAAGGGCTGACACATGAAAAATTAATGTATCGGCCCTCCGGGCCTGCGAGCAGTACAAGGGCTTGTGACCGGGGCCTTCGACCCCGGCAGAGGATCTGTCAGCCCGTCGGGCTTAAATCCAATCGGATGAAACTGTCTTCTAGGTGCAATCCCAGAAAACAGGGTGCCGCTGCTGGCTCGTCCAGCAGTGCCCGTGGCGAAACAGCAAACCTTCCCAACACATCCCCGGCTTCTAGGCGAAGCCAGCTACGTTGCGCTTTCTTCTGCGAATTGCGGAGCAATGACAGACGATAGCCTGGGACGTGAGTCCCAGGTCGGGAGGCACCAAGATGCGTTTGAGTCGCGGAGCGACGGCAGAAGGTTAAACCGCCGGCGGCCTCGTTTTGACGTGACGCTGGTTTTGAATGCCGTCGCTCCGCGACTCAGAAACCATTGGGGCGTTATACCTGGGGTTCCGCGTAAACTCGCCTTCAGCTCGTTTCGCTCCACCCCAGGCTAGAATATGCCATCGCTCCGCGATTCAGTGATTAAACGCGGGGGAATTTTAAGCCTGGAAGGCTGACACATCTTCTGCCGGTGGTGTTAACCACCGGATAGTTGTAGATCAAAAGCAAAAAGCCTGAAGGGCTGACACACGAATAATTAATGTGTCGACCCTCCGGGCCTATCTGCGATACAAAGGCTTGGGACCGGGGCCTTCGACCCCGGCAGAGGATCTGTCAGCCCGTCGGGCTTTAATACATCTAGATGAAACCAACTTCTAGGCGAAGCAATCCCTGAAAACGGTTGCCACACTGCTAAAAGGCTGTTGAGCTTCCTGAAAACGGGTGCCACTGCTAAAAGGCTGTTGAGCTTTCCTGAAAACGGGTGCCGCTGCTGGCTCGTCCAGCAGTGCTCGTGGCGAAACGGAAAAGCTTCCCAGCACATCCCCGGCTTCTAGGCGAAGCCAGCTACGATGCGCTTGTAGGATGCGCTTGCTTCCGCCTGAAGGCGGTACTACGAACCAAGAACCAAGAACCAAGAACCAAGAACCAAGAACCAAGAACTACGAACCAAGAACTACGAACCAAGAACTACGAACCAAGAACTACGAACCAAGAACTACGAACCAAGAACTACGAACCAAGAACTACGAACCAAGAACTACGAACCAAGAACTACGAACCAAGAACTACGAACCAAGAACTACGAACCAAGAACTACGAACCAAGAACTACGAACCAAGAACTACGAACCAAGAACTACGAACCAAGAACTACGAACCAAGAACTACGAACCAAGAACTACGAACCAAGAACTACGAACCAAGAACCAAGAACCAAGAACTAAGAACTAAGAACCAAGAACCAAGAACCAAGAACTAAGAACTAAGAACCAAGAACTAAGAACCAAGAACTAAGAACCCGCGAAGCGGAAACCAAGAACACGCCGCAGGCGTTCAATCCTTCCGCACCGCCAATTGCTCGTGAGTCTTAGCCAGCTTCTCGTTCCCGATGGCTCGATAAGCAACGGCCAGCCGCGAATGGACCTTGGTGGCATCATAAGCGGCGTTATTCAGTACGTTTAGATCGGCGATCGCTGGCTCCCAAGCTTCGGCCCGGATCAGAATATCGACCCGAGTATCACGGGCATGAACGTCCTGAGGATTCAACTCGACCGCTTTGTCAGCCGCTTGTTTGGCCAACGAAATCTCTTCCGGGAAACCTTGATCGATCACATAAGCGTAATTGTTCCAAGCAACCTGCAACTGAGGCTCGGCGGTAATCGCACGTTCCAGTAACTCCCGCGCTTCGGGATATTTTTCTTTAGCGGCAGCGGCCGTGCCAAAGAAAGCCAAGATTTCGCCCGTGATGTTCGATTTGTTTTTCAGAATCGAGAGGAACTCTTGAGCTCGAGCGGTCGGTTGTGCATCGATTTCGAACAGGATAGGGGTCATCGGCCGCTGAGGAGCATTGCGGGTCTTGGCCGAGATATCGATCGCCAGATCGGCCAGTTGATCGAACTCGCTGCTGACGGCGATCGGCCATTGGCGGTTGAAGCGGTTCAGTTGCATCGCCAGCAAGGCGTTCAGCGCGTCGGGATTTTCGGGGAATTTTTCGTGCCATTGCCGCGCGATCTCTTCGGCTTGGGCGAGCCGTTCCATAACACTTTCGGCGGTAAAGAGAGTCGCGAAGACGCCTTGATCGGCTTTGGCTGTAATCGATCGTTCGCGATCGACCATTCGCACGACGGCTTCGGCGTCAGCCCGCATCGCCTCTTGGTCACGCAATTGTAAGTCTATTTGGAAGCGCATTATGGCGGCGGGGAGCGAGGTATCGCGGAGCGGTAGGAGCAGAGCTTGAGCTTCGGCGAACTGTCCCATGCGGAGGTTGGCCAGGGCGCGCAGAAGGCTGAGTTCGGGGGTATCGACCCCTTCGGCCATAATGCGGTCGATATGCTTTAGCGCGCGTTCGGCAGCGTCGATTGGTTCAAGGCCCGGTTTGCGCGTATTCGGTTTATCAGCGTCGAGCAGTTGGACGGCCATCCAGAAGTGTGCGCCGGGAGGCCCGCCAGTTTCGAGGTTAGCAAGTGGTTCGATCAGAGCGTAGGCTTGTTCGATTTGCCCTTGTTCGAGGAGGCGAGAAGCTTGTTGCAGTTCGATGCGATCGGTTGAGGCCTCGAGCTGTTGTAGTTTTTGCCGATAGAGCGCCGCCGCTTCAAAATTTTCGGTTTTGATGGCGGTATCGAGTGCCTTTTTGTAGCGTTTCGCGATACCGGTATTGCTCTGCGATTGGACTTGATAGATTACAAATCCGATTCCGCCGACGAGAACGATCATTGGAATGGCGAGGAAGAATAGTTTGCGCGAGCGGGAGTAGTAAAACGCACCGAGGAACCCCACAAAGGCGCGACCTGGCACGAGGATTGGCCAGAGTAGCACGCGTCCGATTTTGGCTACAACGCCGTCCAGTCGGAGCAGCCGCAGGGCCGAGAAGAGCACTGCGCCGACAAATCGGAACGGGGCAAGAGCGAAGCCGAGTGCTTTGGCGAGGAACGTACCGCCTTGTTCGGTGGCATCAGCGCCTTCGATAATGATCCTTGTTGCGCGGCCGAAGAAGCGTTCGACGGGGCGAGTGATGAAGCGACCGACGTTCCCGATTCCATCGATGAAACCGAAGAAGAGGCGGGACGGCAGATCACGCCATGATTTCCCGTCTCTATCGTATTTTGAAGGCATATCAGCTTTTAGGTCGTAGTTGAGTTATAGACTAAGTTCGTAGTACCGCCGTCAGGCGGCAAGAGTTCACATTTCCGTTCGTAGTACCGTTCGTAGTACCGCCTTCAGGCGGAATCAAGCGCATCCTTCAAGCGCATCGTAGCTGGCTTCGCCCAGAAGCCGGGGACACATAAGGAAACGCACCCAGATGCACCCGCGTTCGGGGCGAACGCAGCTACGGGAAAACAACATAACGTATCATACAATTGGGAACGCACCGCTCGGCCACGTCACTGCTGGGCAAGCCAGCAGTGGCACCCAATATCAACAGTTCGTGCTTCCGTTCGTAGTACCGCCTTCAGGCGGAATCTGTTCGTAGTTCCGTTTGTAGTACCGCCTTCAGGCGGAATCAAGCGCATCGTAGCTGGCTTCGCCAAGAAGCCGGCGCAAGATAGTCGCGAAAGACCGGCTGAAGCCGGTACTGCAAACTGTTCATAACACCGCCACTGAGCGTCGCCTTTCCATCCAACAACCACACATCAATTCCCAGCCTCTGCCGTTTCCGCGATGGCCAATTTCTTCCGCAGTACGTCACCCGCTTCACACAAGATCTCGAGCATTTTCGCTTCTTCTTCGGGCGTCTTCACGCTTTGCGGAACAAACACCTGCAGTTGGTAATAGTAATTTCTGTCAATTTTTCCAAGCACCAACTCTAATCTTTCAAGAATTGGTCGTGCGATAGTTGAATCCGCCCTCCATATCGCTTCGCCATTGATATCAAACCCCAAATAGCCGACAGCTGCATTCTGTACTCCGCCGTCACGACTGATGTTAAATTGACTTATCGTCCATTCAATTTCGTTAATGTAGTACTGACGAACCCTATAGTTTTCTACCAGCCAACCGGTCAGCACATAACAATCTTGAAGTTCATGCCAGTAGGGTCCAAACGGGTAGTCGAGGGATACTATATAACTTTGTTGATTCGCACCTTCATATGTCCATACTGCCGAAAACTCGCCACTGATGTCATCCCGCTGCCTCTTAATCTTCTCAAAACTAACAAGCTTGATGTCATGTACGTCACCGCATGGGTCGTCCCCGGCTTTGAGTTGATCCGCAATAGCCATACTATCCTGCTTCGCAGCTTCATCTATATTTGAGAGGAATAGTGACCTGGGAGTGGTAATCGCGGCAAGGAAAAATATGCCGATAGCTGGCCAGCTTAGGAGTAGCCCTAGTGCGCTCTGAAACACTAGTTTGGTGCAGTAGCGATTGGCATCATCTTGCACGGGTTGATATTTCTCGTCGAGTGACACTCGACTGGAGGCTTTGTTCAATGCGCCCGGTTCTCTAGTGTCATCCTGTACCACAATGGCTTCACCTTCGTAATGATTGGCGAACCAACGGTCCCATAAGACCATGAGTTTTGTACCTGCAGTACTGTCCGATCTATCAGTTAAACGCCAACTGGCATCGATCGGCTGAAAGAATTCGCTAAAGAAGCGGTCGACGATGCGCAGCACACCCAAGCTGACGATGAAAAGAACGACCGCCAGAAGGGTGTGGGGAGTTCCCTCCGACCAATCCAAATTCCACCATTCGAGTGCCACAGCGATCGACACAATCCGAATGCTGTTCATCAAGACCGTCCAGAAGATACTGACGACGATCATGGCGAACGTATGGACTAGGCTCTTGCGCAACCAAACACAATAAATCGCCACGGCAGAAATAATCGTAATCAGCGAAACAATGCCGCTACAGGCCTCGTCGACGAAGAGTTCTTTGGTGGTCAGCAATAATGTATTGCCGCGCAGGAGATGCAGCAGGCCGATGACTTCCAAAATTTGACTACTTAGCCAACTGCTCAAAAGTTGTAAGTTCCCGGTGAGGCGTGCTCCCTGGTTCATGGGCAGTGGAAGCACGAGGAACATGAGTGACCAGACGGCCCACAATCCTTTCACGCGAAGTACTGAATTGATCGCGAGTACCGCTCCCGCACAGAGAACGATCAAGAACAAGGCCACGATTCGAGGACTACCGACGCGAACACCGACAAAACAACCAAGGGCGGCCAGGAGTCCGATCCCAATAATCGACCACTTTCTGTTGCGGGTAAGCGTTGTATCCGTCGGCGTGCTATTAGCAAGTCCCGCACGAATTCGCTGATAAGCCATAATTGCGATGGCGCCCAGTACGATCGGAAACCCCTGATACTCGGGGCTATCGAGCTGACGTTCCGCGAAATCGGTAAGCGGAAGGGCAAAAGCAGCGAACAGACACACTAATGCAGCTAACCAACCTAGAATTTCGAGCCGAGATCTATTGAGCATTTTGTAAGTACTGAAAACCGTATCGAGCGGGTCCGCGCGTTCGGTGAAAAACTGCATCCCGGAATTATGCAGTACGCAGCTCCATCGGAATGAATTCGTCACGCGAAATTGCGAGCGCCGTGGTACGTCCACGGGACGATCGAGAATTGTAGCGAGCCCATCCCCACCGGTGAACTAAGCTCTCGTTAAACTACCGGAGATCCGATCATATGATCCACGCATAACATCAACATACGTGTGATATAGAGAGTGGGGAAGAGAAAATGAGGTGATTTCCGACCCTTTATTGTGCGCAAATACTTGTCAAATTACCTAAGAAACGTTGCAAGATCGCTGTTCGATCAAGGTTTTTTAGCGAAAACTCCCTGGCAGTTCGACCGTAGCGCAATCGTTCGCCTGGATTTTGTGCTAGTCTCCGAATTGCATCACAAAATGCAGCGGAATCACCAGGCGCAACGACGACACCATGTCCGGCCACCACATCGGCGATTTGAGTGCCAGGCGAGGCACACGCGACCACGGGGCGACCACTAGCCAACATCCCTCCGAGTTTGGAAGGCATCACGAGGTCGGCAGCATCGCTGCGTTGCGGCAGCAAATGGACATCCGCCACATTCATCAGTTTGTTGAAGTCCGCCAGTGGCTGCGGCGGTAACAATTGAACGTTGCATAACCCCTGCGCTGCAGCTTGGATCGCTGGGAAAGCAGCTCCGGTTCCGCAAATGACGAAGTGGACGGTGGAGGCTTCGCCCGCCAGCTTTGCCGCCTCGATTATGATTTCCAGCCCCTGTTTTGCCCCAATATTGCCAGCGTAGAGCGCGATGCATTTGTCGGGAGGAAGTCCAAACTGTGCCCGATACTGCTGCGGGTCTTCCAGCGGAAAGATCGATTCGCAATCGACCCAGTTCGGAAAGAGCACCGTCCGCTCGGGATCGACCCCTTTACGTTGCAGGCGATCTACCATCGGTGGCGAGATGCTCGACACCCGGTCGAAGCGACGCATCCAAAAACCCTCGATCCACAAGACGATTTTTTTAAGCAATGGGTGCTTTAGGATGCCGAGTTCAAAGGCCGCGTCGACCTCAAAGTCTTGGACGTGCAGCCAGCATTTGGCACCTGAAAATTTGGCTGCCAGCCACGTACTCGGCATGCAGAACGCGGCCGGTTCAACCGTCATGATCACATCCGGCTTCAATCGCAGCGCTTTCAAAATCACGACCGGAGCGCTTGACAATCCGAAAGACAACAGATGCACTACTCGTTTCCAGCCGTTCACACGGGCTGGAACCCACAAAGGACACCTTACTATCTCCCAGCTTTCAAGTTGCTTATCGGGTGATTCTAACTTTCCTAGTTTTTGACTCCTATAACTTGGATCTCTTCTCTCAAACGAGAAAGTTCCCGCCGCATATCCGTTCCAGATCTTCCACTGCGGATAATAAGGTGGCGTGGTGATAACCGTGCAGGAAATGCCGTGGCAAGCTAAGCACTCCACCAATTCCGTGGAGAATTTTCCTATTCCGATTTCCTCTGGAGAAAAGTTGAGCCCATGGAGAAAAAATTTCATTCTTTAGTCGGGATTTCTTTCTCAAGATAATTCTCATTGAAATCAAGTTCATCAACGATCAGGTTGACGAGATTTTTGATGCCATCGGTATTTGGATGAATACTATCCCTATATCGTGAAGTATTCCAGCTTGGCGACGACATTACCTCCAAGAAGTGGGGCGTAGGCCCTAACCTCGATGCAAGAACTTTTCTGAACTTTTCATACTTACGAACAGCGACCTTCTCACCTTCGACCTGCGCTCGATCCGGATAATAAACAATTAACACTTTTGTACCATTTTCCTTCAATCGAGAGACCCAGTCTTCGAAAACACTAGCGCTTGACTCGTCGATTGCAGTAAATTCCAATGTGCTAGTTGGCTCAACTTTCGACCAGTATTTCCCGATTCTTGAAACAATATATTTTTCGATCGCATACAAGACAGCGGAGTATGGACGTTGTGTCGGGTGTGTAGCTTCTGCAAGCCACTGCGATGCAGGCAAAAAGTACCCGCTATTTAAAATTCCATATGACACGGTCCGCTTCGTCCACATCGTCTGGATTGCGATTCATCCATTCCGCCGCATCTCGACAGTCCAAC
This sequence comes from Njordella aestuarii, assembly GCF_056494165.1. Lineage (NCBI taxonomy): Bacteria > Pseudomonadati > Planctomycetota > Planctomycetia > Pirellulales > Pirellulaceae > Njordella > Njordella aestuarii. Next base: position 1,326,526 of record NZ_CM151397.1, on the reverse strand, counting down.
TGCCTGCAGCTGCTGGCTAGACTCGCCAGCCTTGTGGTTTCAGTTCGAGTTGTCGCCCTAGCCTTTCGGATTGATCGTATGGATTCCCGCCCCAGACAATACTATCACCTATTAACAAAAGATCTTTGTTACCGTTGGCGTGCCAATCGAGTTCAGTGTTGGTGCTACGGTCATTGACAAACCATCGGTTCTTATTTGAAAAGTAGCCGCTTTGCGACGGCCCCTGTACGTAACCTATGCGTTTGTCGCTGATGTACAGAGGGAAATCTGTTAATCCAAAGTAGCGTAGAATACCTTCCGTCAGTAGAACTAGACAGACGGAGGCGATAAAAATTTTGCGAAATATATTTTTCCGAGATTTTGTCAACTTCATGACGACTACCTAATAAAAGGAGACCGAATTCCGAAACGCTCACAAGTAGCGAACTTGCAACATCTATTCAGCTGACACTCCACAGCCAAAACCCAGCACAGACACGTCGAATAGTTCTGTTACCGGAAGGCATCAGGCTGTTGATCTTTCATCCATTGCATAGTTCTGCGGACTCCCTCAATTCGTGAAATCTTTTGAACTCCAGCGATAGCAAGTATCGGTGACAGATCAAGAATATTATCCGTGGTCATATTTCTTAATCTGAAAGTCGTCATCGGGAAAGAAACATTGGCAATTTTGCATAGATCTCCAAAACGCGCTGCCGCACTGAAAAATGCAAATGGCAGCTTCCGAATACGAAAGCCTTCGGCCTCGGCGATTTCATCGGCCCATGCGGAGATATTGTATGGCGGGTCATCGCCTAAATAGAACACTTCCCCTGTGAGGCTAACGTCGTAGTTAAACAAGAGACTAATGATTTGATCAACTGTATTTTCGATATAACCGTATGTTTTGGTGCACGCGCGTGATCCGAGATGGTAATATTTACGCGACATCACTAATTTGAAAAACAAATTGTAAGGCTCATCAAACCACGGTCCCCAGATCGAAGTCGGGCGTATGATATTCCAATTGAATGGAAGCTTGGATTGTCTAATAATCCTCTCAGTCTCTACCTTGCTTTCACCGTAAATAGTATGCGGACAAAAATCGTCTATTGAGTTTGGCTGGTATCCTGGACGACACACATACATTGATGAAGTGAAAATCACTTTTTTTAAACTTGGACAGCGGACTAGACACCGAATGAGCGTTTCCATTCCTTCGATATTAGCCGCGTAATCAGCGAGAGAAGTTCCCCTTAAATGGGTAACCGCGGCTAGATGCACTACATGAGTCGGACGAAACTCCTGCGTAACGCTGCTCAAGCGTTCCGAGTCTAACAAATCCACGGGACGCCATACGGCGTCCATGGCGGGAATTTTCGGTTTTGCAATGTCAACATTTAGCACTGAAACGTCAGAAGATCTGTTATCCGCCAACAAAGCCCCGATAAGGTTTGTTCCAATAAATCCTGAACCGCCCGTTATAAGAACCCTATTCATCATCCACCATTACTCTTTGCTTTACGGCCTTCGCTGGTGAACCGAAGCAAATCATTCCTTCAGGTAAATCACTCAGGACAGTACTACGCGCGCCAACGACCACACCACGATGGACTGTGACGTTTGGACCGACAAACACATCATTGGCAATCCAAACTTCGTTTTCAATTTTGATGGGAAACGCCAATATATCGAAAGCTACTTTCGTGTAATCATGCGTGCCCGCGCATAGATAAACTGAATGGGCAATGGCAACGTTATCACCAATTTCTATTTTATCGAGATTATATATAGAACAATCGTCGCCGATCCAGCAGTTATTGCCTATTCTAAGATTCCATGGATACGTGAACTTTGAAGTTGGCCGGATAATAACGTTTTTTCCAATCTCTGCACCAAAGAGTCGGAGCAAGAAATTTCGCCATGAGAAAAGAGGCCGAGGCGACCAAGCAAACAAAGTCGCCTGGATGCACCACCATAGCATCACAAAAACTGCACTCTTACCTCGAAACCGCGAAGGAAGCGTAAATTTTGACAAATCTTGATACAAGCAATACTCCAAACTCTACATAGAAACTTAGTATTAGTAGGCACCCTTCGGCTCAATCCTTGAGCACGAAAACGTCCTTCGTAGTTGGAATAAACGATCGCAACTTCCAATATGTCCAAGTATTACTGCAGACTAAAGAATTGATTGCTCAGCGTTTGCTCATACATTCTACAGTGAGTCACACAGCAAGTAAAAGGTCCATCCGGGATTATCGTGGGTAGAGATCTAATCCGCCGCAGCGGAAGTAAACTGCAGTCTTGAAGTTCTCTACGTTGCGATAGCCGCCTACTCGCCTTTTGATCGACATGATCTTACTGTTCATCCCTTCGGCCACGGCGTTCGTGATCCGATGCGTACAGTAACTAACTACGTTGCCTAGTCGCTCTTTGATCGTCCGGGCTACGGACTTCATCGGCTCAAGCTTCGTATGGATCACACTGCGATACCACTTGTTAAAATACTGCGTCGCTGTGCTCGCATCGCACTGGTCCCAAAGTCCTCGAAGAATTTCTTTGGAGCACCAAGCTTTCGCTGTTTGCATCGTGCCATGATAAATCGAGGCGAACGTTTCGCTTTGTGCTTCGCTCAAACTCTCTTCGCCTTTGAGCCATAAGTATTTTGTCTTGCTAAGCCGATCATCTCCCAACGACAGCAACGAGCGATGCTCTTGCCGACGCACTTTATCAACCGCCTTGTTCGCTAACTGCATCACATGAAATCGATCATGCACGATCTTCTCTTCAGCAAGGGGAATTGTTTCTTTGGTGGCTCGCACAAAGCTCGGGCTCATATCCATAGCGATCGCTTGTACTGAAGCGATTTGATCCTCAGAAAGCTGAGAAAAACAGGCTTTTGCACTCTCGACATCATGCCCTTCACTTATAGCTTCGACTGTACTGTTTTGCAGATCGTAGAGCATGGTCACATAGCTATGACCTTTGCGAAAAGCTTTTTCATCGATACCAAGGTGCGGGATTGGTTTGGCTTGCTTGCGAGCTTGGCCACGCTCGACAGCACGCTGCAGGATGTTCCAGGCTTGGTCCCATTTAATGTCTAAGATGTTCATGGCTCCTTTGACGGTTTGCGTTGCTCGCAGCACGTCGATCGCCAAACGTTCGAAGAGCAAGGTGAACCGGCTATGCTTTTCTGCCCAAGGCACTGCGACATTCTTGATACCATGCGTGGGACATTGGACGCGCGGAACACGTGCCACAAGGATTGTTTTAAATTGACACGAATCCAAATGCCGCCAGCGTCGCTCTTCGGCATGATCATAGCATACGCCAGTGTGATCACACTGCGAGCACGAGAATGTTGCTTGATCTGGGTGGTTTACCCGAACGACAATCTCTTTGGCTACTTGATCCAGAACGACTTCTTGAACAGACCACGGATTGTTGAGTCCAAGGATGTGTTGGTATAATTCTTTGTCTTGCATGGCTGATTTCCTCCAGCCCAGATTCTACCAACTTCACGAAATTACCGGATGGACCGTTTTAAAGCTAACGCTTCGTATTTGTCCGCGACGGACTCAATTGAATACTTGCTTTCTACCAACTCTCGAGCATTTCTACCCAACTTGTCAAGATCATTATTTAGACATAGATTGCGCAACGCTTCACCTAAACTTCTCTCGTCAAGCTCGGACGTTAACCCAGCCTGCGCCAATTCCAACTCGGGAAAATTACACCCTGGCGTTATTAGAGCGGGAATCCCCCAGGCCAACGCCTCGATCACCGAGTTTGGAAAACCCTCACTGTGGCTCGGGAGTACAAACGCATCGGCAAGAGCAAAACATGCCGACTTTCTAAGACCACTTACCTCGCCAACGAAGTGGACGCACCCTGAGAACTTCTCGGCAAGGGCAAGAACTTTTTTCTTGTATTCAAAATTGCTGAACATTCCAGCAACTACGAGACACCATTCTGGATACTCGCGGGAAAAGCGGGCAAAAGGAGAGATAAAAAGATCCAATCCCTTCTTACTATCAATCCTCCCCAGATAAAGCATAACTTTCTGCCGATCCCCTAATTTTAAATCGAGCTGAAATAACGCCTCTCGCCGAGAGATAGCGGGCTCCATAGGAACTGACACACCATTCGGTATTATGGCAATCCTCGCTTGGGGAAGCAAATTCGATATCCGCCTTCCCTCAATTTCGGTATTGGCCAACACTCCCTGTGCCGTGCTCAAGTTCTTGCGCACATATGCATTCATGCCGACAAATTTTTTCAACCTAGACTTTCTAAGAATGTACTCCTCCAACATACCGCAGGAACGGATGTACAGCTTGCTAGGGTCTATCCCGGAAATTGACAACGCCAAACCCTCTATCGGCCCCCAGATGCCACTGACGATTACTACGTCGGCTTTCTTCGAAAGCTGGCAAATTTTTCGAGAAGCAGCGCCAAGAAACCTCAAGCCCTTCTGTTGGCAAAGGTGCTCAACGGTCACTTTATTTTCTAGTTGGACAGTCTCACGAGAAGTGGGAACGCACCCCACGGTCACCGAGTGCCCCTTGCAACTTAAAATATTTGCAACAGCTGATGCAACACGGGGCGGGCCGCCGTTCTCAACAGCCAAACTCTCCAAAATGAACAGATAATTCATGTTTCCTCAATAAGATTCGTGTAGAACCGCAAGCACTTCGCGCTGACAAAGAAAGCAAACGAAAGGCGAGGGCAAATTCCGCCCAAGACTATGGAAAGATTCGTACATAGCAAAGCGCAGCGGAACTTCGTCGAGATCGTGTCATCGTAATGCCCTCCTTCGGACAATAGAATAACTCGATCAGCCCCCAAATCCACTTTCAACTGACGCAATACAAAGCTTAGCTGCGTAGATTTACCTCAGTATACGAGTAGTCCCAATCACAACTGCACTATCACCCTCTCCCAACGAATGAAGCAAGAAGTCGAGCGTGCACTAATATAACGCGAAAGACAAGCGGCACTCGGAAAAACATAGCAACACACAAGCAGAGAACTTCTTTAGATAGTACAATAAAGAATTTCTTGCATATCTTAACTACTTGCATATCTTAACTAATCTTCCAAAAACTACCAAATCGTAAATCCCACTCCGGTGGATCAAACCTTTCAAGTCCGGATCCTGGCGCGAAAGTAAGTTCGCCAAATTTCGGCCCGTCTGGTAGATCGTATAAATCGACGCGGACAAAATCAAAGTTAGCCCCTAATTTTTCTGCCACAGCGATCATTTCTGATAGATTCTCTGGAGGCGGATGAGCCGAATCGTCACTGGGATACTGTAACCCGAACGGTTGTTTATTCCAACTCACGTCGTAGAAACTTCGCCGATGTAGTGTAAATCTTCCAGTGTCTATCTGGATATAACGAACATTCCCTTCAAAGACGAAAAATTTATAGTCGCTCAAATCTTCTTTAAGAAACGGCTCCACCAATATCGCAGGTGAAACCAAGTCGTACCAACGTTCATTGAGTGCGGAGGGATATTTTCTCTTTAGCCATTGTTGCGTGACTTCTGCAATTTGATTCCAATCTAAGTCTTTTTCAGTTCGGACGATTAAGATATCACCAGATGAATGGGTCGCCTTTAAGATAAATGGTATTGGCCAATTTTGCTCAGTAAATTTTGGTATAACTGTACCTGACCAAATTGTTGGTATTATATATTTCATACCAACTGTTGCCGCTACGAAATCCTTAACCGTGAGTTTGTCTGCCAACATTGCCAACTTCGGCAAATCAGCATGCTGTTTTCGAAAATGAATTTTTTCGCTGAACGATCGCGGCGTGGTGAAATTCGGCCATTTCCGAATTTTCCGAATATATTCGATCCGACTTGCAAGAAATGTAGGAAGGCAGCTAAGTGCCCGTATATAATAGTCAAAACGTGATCGTTTCATTTATTTTCATCGATGAAGCTTTTGTGTAAAAAAAGGATGATCTCAATTTGATAGACATTTATCCGAAAATTGTCTTGGGCTTACGACTCCAAGTCAGTAAATTGATTCACCTACAGCGAATGAGCCACGACCGACACTAATGCTCGATAGCTCAACGGACGAACTGTCGGAAAATGCATTTCCGAACTCCTTCTATGAACGCCAACGGACCATGTACAGAATACATTGCACAAGTTGATGTAAGAATTCAATTGCTATCAGCGGCCAGAGCACCCCTGATAAAACAAAAGGCATGAACAAGCCCACCGGCAAGAGTACGCTAAAAACTAGGATCGCTACATTTTCCTGCCCCCGAGATTGCAGCAAAAACACTCGCTGTAATGTCACTGATGTTGCGGCCATCGCAATGCAAGGCGCATAGAGTAAGAGGGTATAGGCGAGATCTGACCTCGCGTTCCACAGAATCGCAGACACTCCCAACAAACAAAGAGTTCCCAACACCCCGAGACGTATCGCATAAGACGTTTTAATTACGGCGACTGCCGAGGGAGTCCGCGTCTTTAAGTAGTGGGCAAACTCATTTAAATCAACTCGTAGATAAAAACCTACGCCCTGATAACCGACGCCAATTAGCTGACGGGCGTAAATAAACAATGCCACTAGTTCTGTAGGCAAATACATCGCAGCCAAAACGACCTGTAGCCGAAACAGGGCGTGACCCGGTAGCGAGGTCAACATATATGGAACCGACTGACGTCCCACAATGAAAACTGTCTTCCAAGTTAGACTCTTCCAAGCAGAATAATAGTTTAATTTAAGACTTAAGTGCTGAACTGTCACAGCCACCGACATCCCAACTGAGTAGACGACTCCGAGAACACGACCAGCATTGAAATCATCCATAGAAACACACAAGGGAAGTGCCAACGCAACACAGACAATTGGTATAGCTAATGTTATGCCTGAGACCCCAGCTCTTGAGGTGCCATCGAGTAACCCACTTGCATTGAAGGCAAAAACAAGCAAACCTAAACAACCAAAAGTACAATAACTATTGAAGAAAGTTGCAGGTTCTCTGTGTAGCGACACGGCGAAGAAAATGATAAAAAGGGCGCTCACGATGAGTCTGGTGGTAGTTAAAGCAAGATAGCTTTCTTCCGCCGACCTTCGTAACGGATTATCAACCATTGTTTCTTTCGCGAGATAGAGTATGCCTCCCCAATCGCAGATGAAGTAGATGAGAGTGACTATCGTATGTGCAGCACCGAATTCAGCTAGAAGTCTGAAGCTACTCGTCCATACTAAATAGGTATTCGCAAGAAATAGCGAGCCATGCCCCAATCCAAAACCGGCAATTAATAAGAGAAGATTCACATATTTAGGAGGTAACACGACGCAGGTATCTATTGTGGATTTACTGACGCTTTACGATGCACGCGAAAACTATTCTTACTCGTAATATATCGCGGAAGAATACGTGTATCGGAAAGTGCGGACAACTCCTAAAAAGACCCATAGCATTTTTTCAATGTGATTCCTCGGGTATTCAAAGGAAAAATAGCAAGAATAGAAATTCATTTAGATAGTAGCAACGAATTGATGCGAATTGGAATAGGCGTTTGCGTCATCCCCCTGAAACCTTTAGTTGGCGTCGGTGCAATATGATGGACTGGCATAAAATGCTAGGCAGGAATGAAAAAACGTTTAAAGCCTTCGAGAAACTTCTCTGCGACGATGCAATCCCCGAAAGGAACAAGGCTCGGTTCGTTTTTTTTCTTTGTGGAACAACGGCAAAACAAACGTAAACAAGATTATCCAAACCACCTGTGCTGCAAAAACGCCGATAACACCAAGCAGTGACCCACGAAGAATTATGACCAGTTGGCCGAAAGCACAAGCGGAAAGGCATGTTGTAACCAGTGACATATCCTGGATTGCCCACATGTCCAATTTTGCAAGAGCAATGCCAAAAATCCAAGCAACAAAAACGACCCCAATCCAACCGAACGCGAGATACCCCTCGGCTGGTAGTGGGCAGGAAACATTAACAAAATCCTTACTTTCAGCCGTTGCTACAATCACACCGGAAGGCTCAAGCTTTGAATCCCATACCCTACGTGGCACAAAGAAGAAACCTGCAGAAAGCAAGTTCCTTCCAAATAGAATCCCCTTTGCGTCGGCATATTCCTTTGAGCGAACAATCCATTCGAAGCTGTCATAGTCACCATATTGAAACGTTTTGCGCATGTCGAACGTGATTGACTTGAGATCCAACGATTCGATCTCTGCGCCTCGATTATAACTCGACAAAAGTGGCATGATCGTCAACAGTCCAATTGGAAACAGCAACGCAATACCCAATTTTATTACTCGTTTGCTTGGTTGCGTCAGAACGATTAATATCGAAAGAAGAGTTCCAAGCAATATGAATCGTGGTAGGCTTGTTGGCCAAAGAATCACTCCGCAGATTAGCGAAGGTCCGAAGATCAGTGGAAGTTTCCACCAAAAGGTTTTCAAAACATTGGTGAAGATTATTGTTCGAAATATGGTAAGCAAGACAAGATGTGCGCTAGCAATCGCCCGCGGAAGAGTAATCAGCAATCCAGCTTCCTCAATAGACCCGACTTTCGCCGAAGCACGCGTTCCAACGAACGAACTTAGTCCCACGAGCACGATGCAGATTCCGCACACAGCGAAAACTAACAACGAAGAACATACAAGGGAGATAATATTGTCGACGTACGCCTTCCGTGGGACTTCTTTGTATGTGTGTTTCGTCGCAACTCCCATGTTATATGCGTATGTTAGCGTTGCGATCAGCAAAAATAGAAATACAACGAAGAGCCCCTCTTTTTGGCTTTGACTTGAAATATTTCCAGTCCAAAAGAATCGTTTTGAATCCGACTGGACCCAACCAGGCACTAGAACAATCCAAAGAACGTACGAAACGAACAAAATATAGTGAGGTCCACCCTTATAAAAAACTCCGTAAAAACTGCACAATCCGGCGATTATTACTAAGATCAGAAAGTATTGATCTAACATTTCTCAGACTGCGTTTCGATCTTGGCTTTGAGCATTATCTATGTTTCGAGTAATAGGGTTTTTGCGGACGACGGACGGTCCATGTTAGGCGTTTCGGGATTTTTTGTAATTGCCCACGATAATGGCAAAGTCAGCTAGTCTAATCCGGGGCACGAAACTGTTGTTTTCCATTATTGAGATCTCAGACAGAGCCTTAGTTAAATCTTGCTCCCTTCGTTGCCGCTGCATGTCGAGTTCAGCACTTAATCCGTTCAACCATGCGCTGAACGACCTAACGCTTGCGCTGCCTCACATTGCCGTTCCTCACTATGCCATCGTCTTCGAAATACTTCGAACGATCAATTAACGCAATTATTAATCGCAGATCGCTTAACTCGCCGGTGCTGCTTGCTTGCAATGCGGAGCCCACTATCTCGCAAACATAGGAAGTTCGGACATTGTATTTCTAAACTCAATTTCGGCAGTTCCTAGCGGCCGCTTCGCGATGTGCGAAGAGGTGCTTGGGTCTTACGGTCAATCCTTTGAACTAAGCCATGCTTCGAGTTCGATGACGTCTGGCAAATCCTTCGGCCGCCCTGCAGCGTGCTTGTTCTTCAGCAATGTTCTCGGGGAAATCACAGGAACCGCTATTCCATCCAGTTTCACGTTTTGACGGGTCTCGTATACCTCGGCAAATTCCACGCCATCGATCCTGGTGAGGATATCGATACGCAACGGAGCCTTCCCAAGCATGATAATCTTCCCGTCCTCCAACAACTTCTCCGACTGAGGCGGGACCGTCGAACCAAAACCAAATTCTGTTAGTGTCTGCCGAACTCGCAATTCGTTCTCAGCATCAGAGCCCACAATAAAATCAATGTCGCCGGTCGCTCGCGGGTTCCGATACAGGTTGTACGCATAGCCCCCAATCATCACGAATCGAACGCGGTTTGAGATCATCAACTCGATAAACTCTCTGAAATCCGCCGGAAGCATCATAGTACGGCCTCATCAACTGCATAAAAGCCTCAAATCGCTCTTCATACGTGAGCCGATTGTCGTCAAGAAACTCTGCCCGATCTGCTTCCATTTGACTATCGAATAGGCGAAGTACTTTTTCCATGTCGTTTTAGTCCTTAGTCCTTAGTCCTTAGTCCTTAGTCCTTAGTCCTTAGTCCTTAGTCCTTAGTCCTTAGTCCTTAGTCCTTAGTTGCCGCTGCGCGGGTGCTTGGTGCCTAGTTCTTGGTGCCTAGTTCTTGGTGCCTAGTTCTTGGTGCCTAGTTCTTGGTGCCTAGTTCTTGGTGCCTAGTTCTTGGTGCCTAGTCCTTGGTGCCTAGTCCTTAGTCCTTAGTGCTTAGTGCTGATCATGCGAGGAGGGGAGGCGATCTTCGATGCCGAGCTTTGCGGCCCAGTGATTCATATATTGCTTGTCGAGGTCTCCTTGGACAAACAGCACATCGGATACATCGCCAAGGTCTCGCGGACGATTGGCTATCAACTTCAATAATACCAGGTCCTCCGGTGTGACGAACCAGAGCTGCCTGCCTTCGAACTCAACCAACTGCCTCCGCGACATGACTGACCGCTGAAACTCCGTCTCCTCTAAAAAGATATCCACATCAACACTCTGTCCAGCCGCCAAAAAGGTCTTCAGTTTTACCAAAGGCATCGAGCCGATTTCGTCACGCCAACCTGTCCGATAGATCGAAGGAACTTCATAGCCTAATTTCTCGGCATGATCAAAGAACTCGCTTAATTGAGCATCGGTCGTGGCGACCGCGAAATCGACGTCGTACGTTGGGCGTGGTATCCCGTGGACGCGAACTGCAATACCACCCATGATGGCGTAGTCGAGCGAAAATCGTTCGCACAGGTCAACCATCGTCATCAAGACTTGCTCGACCGTTCGATTCAATCCGCTTCTTCCTTCGGTCTTTGAAATACTGCTACCCCAAGTAACGCTTGGCAAATCGCATTGTTACGAGAATCGTTCTCTTGGCGTATACGCTGAAATCGACGTTCCACGATCTCAGGACTGCCTTGCAGCATTGCAGGCCATGCACTTGCACAAAGGTCAAGCGTTAATCGCAAACGCTGTGCGGGCGTCATCTGACGATACGATTCAAGGGTTTCGGGAGACAACATGATTTCGGCTTCGCGGGTGCTAATCGCTTCGCGATGTTTCCGCTTCGCGGGTTCTTGGTGCTTAGTGCTTAGTGCTTGAAAAGAGAGCTTCGAGCCGCGCTAGGATCTCAGGCTCTTCCTTTAGGTCGACTAGCGGCCTTAGCTCCTGGCGAATAAGGTCTCGGTCTAACTTTGCCGATTGTCGGATTAACACGTTTTTGACATCGATCCAGTCTTGATCTCTGGAAGCGAATGCTTTTAGGACAATGAGGTCCTCAGCGCTGCAGGTGCGAATCTGGCCACCGCCCTGAACACCCCAAAACGAAGATCGCTCAATGATCCGGTGTTCAAAGTCAAGGCCGCCAATGGAAAGGTCAATTTTATTCTGTCGCGAATCTTGCAACAAAAGTATGCGAGCTTGAATCGCAAACGGTACAGGATCTTCAATTCGGCTTTGATAAAGCCCCAGTATTTCTTGGGCGAGCTCCTTCTCGTCCCCAAATTCGCAAAGCACCGTGGCATCGACATCGCCAGTCACTCGCGGCTGCCCCCAACGCTGCACGACGAGGCCGCCAATGAAACAAAAAGAATGCCCCGCTGTTTTCAGATTTTCTTGGAGTTCCAGAGCAGTCTGCCAAAGCGATTGGTCAATCATTCGTCTGCTGGCAACGATGTGTGCTGTTGTGAGAGTTGCTTTTTCAACTGCATGACCCGCATCCGCATCATCCACGCCTGAAACTCAATCAAACCGCTGTGCGCATGCTCTGGTTGTGCCAAAGCGCCGATCATTCGCAGTCCTGCAGTTTCGTCAAGTTCCTGCAATTCGCGGCGATTTATCTTTTCCAATTCCGGCGCTGCGTATCGCCACGCTTGAATGAATCTTTGTTCGGCTTCTGTCGGCATTGGTTTCCGCTGCGCGGGTTCTTAGTTAATCGCTTCGCGATGTTCTTGGTTCTTGGTTCTTAGTTGCCGCTGCGCGGGTGCTTGGTTCTTGGTTTAAAGAACGTACGCCTGGTGGCTGAAGGCGAAACGGAGAGGTGTTTGGTTTCCGCTGCGCGGGTGCTTGGTGCTTGGTTACTTTCCTTCGAATAGATCTTGCAAATCCAGTTGAGAATTGGGGGCAATGCAAGGACTGAGCTGGTCTCGGGCTGTGACGACGAATCGAACTTGATAATCAACGCCATTCGATTCACGAAAAACATGAATACAACTCGATCGGCAATCTACAATCCAGTACTCTGCAATCCTGGCTTCCGCATAAAGCAACCGCTTGACCTCCAAGTCCTTGGCTAAAGACGAGTCAGCTACTTCAATCGCTAATTGCACGTCCTGGGCGCGAGGATGATGATCGCGATAACGCTTCTTTTGAACCCAAAAAATGTCAGGCTCCGGACGACTTTCCAATTCAGGCAGATCCACACCTGTCTGGGCAGTCAAAAGTGTTTTTGTCGGGTCAATATGCTGAGCCGACCAGGATGTCAAATACGCGATAAAATCGTCATGAAGCGGTCCAGCTGGATTCATCTCGACTAACTCTCCCCGAATCAGCTCTATCTTGCGAGGAACGTGATCAAAAGCCCCAACTTTGACCATCGTGTCATACTCACTTAACGTCAAATGGAGGCTTTGGATCATGGGAGTTGCCGCTGCGCGGGTGCTTAGTGCTTAGTGCTTAGTGCTTAGTGCTTAGTGCTTAGTGCTTAGTGCTTAGTGCTTAGTGCTTAGTGCTTAGTGCTTAGTGCTTAGTGCTTAGTGCTTAGTGCTTAGTGCTTGGTTTAGCCAAATAATTCGGCGAGGTTTAGTCTTGAGTTGGGGGAAATCAGAGGTGACAGCTCCTCGTCGGTCTTCACAATACGACGCACTGTGTAGTCGCCGTTCCTTGGTTCCAAAAATACATGGATACATTGAGCTTGCGCATCTACAATCCAGTATTCTTGAATGTCACACTCCGCATATATCCGTCGCTTGGTCTCAAAATCATAAACTAAACTACTGTGAGCGACTTCGATCGCCAGTTGCACATCGACTGCCCGCGGATGATGCTCGCGATAACGCGCCGCTCGAATCCACATCAAATCGGGCTCAGGACGCGATTGAGACTCGGGCAAATCCAATCCGGTTTGGGATGTGACCAACGTCAATTTCGGATCGGCATTTCGCACCGACCAGTTATTGAGATAGGTAATCAAATCATCGTGCACGAGTCCGGCCGGACTCTTTTCGACCAGCTCTCCTCGGATCAACTCCACTTTGCGATCCAACCGGTCAAACGCACCGACTTTGACCATGTAGTCGTATTCGCTGAGGCTTAGATGAAGGTTTGTGGACACGTGCTAATCGCTGCGCGATGTTCTCGGCCGTTGGCTAACTGCCTTCGCGGAAGATGACGGTTTTGACCGTTCGCATGATCAAATACAAATCCAGCCAAATGCACCAGTTGCGGACATAATACATGTCCCAATAGATCCGCAGATCATAGACGCCGCGGTTGCGACACTGAACCTGCCACAGACCCGTCAAACCCGGGCGCACTGTCTTGTACGTCTCAAACTCTTCCGGATACTGCTCGACATACAACGCATCATACGTCGGCGAATTGATGATCGGCCGCGGACCAACCAAACTCATCTCGCCCATCAAAATGTTCCACAACTGCGGGAGCTCGTCCAGACTGCTGGCACGCAAAAACTTCCCAACCCACGTAACTCGCGGATCATTCGACAGCTTATGCTTCTCGTCCCATTCCGCCCGAGCTTCCGGGTGTTCCGCCAAATACGCATCTAACACTTGATCCGCATTGCGATGCATCGTGCGAAACTTCCAGGCCGTAAAAGTCTTGCCCCAACGCCCTACTCGCTTTTGCCCGTAAAATATCGGGCCAGGCGACGTTAGCTTGGTCAACGCACACAACACTAACAAGAACGGGAGCGAACAGACGATCGCACCAAAAGAGAGTCCGATATCCAGAACTCGTTTGGCAGCCATCTTGAAGGAACTGGGGCGGCCAACACAGTGCAACCCTGTCGTACAACCGACACTGTAAAGCCGATCCCATAAACCCAAATCCAACTGAGCCGATGACAGCAACAAACGATTGGGAATGGCTGCCAGCGATGGATCGAGCGACGGAGTCGAACGATTCGCACAGGGGGACACAATCACCCAAGTCACCGAATTTTCAATCGCCGCTTGGTCCGCCGTTCGAATATCGAAGGTCGGGATTACGCCGCGATTGAGATCGAAATTGTTGCTGTCCCAATACAATTCTGGATCGAGCAAAACGCCCTTGGGACGGTACCCTTGCTCGGGCAACGACTGCAGGCGACGGTAGAACTCGTATGCCCGTTCCGGCTCGGCCACAATAAAGACAGGCACTCCCCAGAACGACGTCTTGGAGGCAAGCTTTCTGGCAACAAATCGCGACGTCAGCATGACCGGGACGGCGATCGTAAAGGCAGTGCCAGCCGTAACAAAGATGAACGCAAACGAATTCGGCAAGAAGAAACAGCCAACGCCGATAAAGATCACCAGGGCCGCAAACAGCGAACGCACAACTTGGCGGAATTCAACCGGAGCGCTCAAACCGAGGCCTGGGTAGAGACCGCTGAGCTGCGACATTGGCAAGATCGTCAGGGCGACAAACAAAGCAGGCAGGCCTCGAAACGCCTCACCGGGAGCATTCAGAAACGGACCATACAAAACCGTCGTCACCAGCAACGACACGTACAACGACAGAAAATCGGAAATGGCCAGCGGAATCGACGTAACAATGGATTGCCAAACAGAGATATCGGCTAACCGCGTCGCGGTTTCATCAGTCGCGGCATTCGCCTTGCAAAACTGGTTGAGCGTCTCGGCTGCATGCCGATCGAGCAGTTCCAGTCGCTCGTAACGTTCCGTCCGGTCGCCGACTGCAGGGAATAGTGTGGTTGGGTCGTGAGCAATACTAGCCATTTGCGAAATTTCCTCGAAAGGCATCAACATTTCCACTCGATCTAGCGAACAATCTGCGTTTGCGATGGGTCGCTTGGGTAACGCCACAGTTCTCCCTGCGCGTACTTCGTTCTTGTGGGTGACCGTTTGACGGCATCCAGTTTAATATGCGAGTGGTAAAAACTCGCCTGTTATTTGGATAAATTTGTGAACGCGAGCGGCCGAAGGTCACTGCATTCGGGGTTAGTTCGTAAGGGCTTTAATTCTTGCAACGAGCAGAATTGCAAAGCCGGGGAGCGAAGAGGGTGACAAGGGCTTTTTTTGCGAGTGAGTCGGCAGCACAAGTCAACGGGCAACATTCGCACGAATTCCTACAGGATTGTTAGGCGAGTAGCTTCTTCAAAGAATCTGCACGAGTGTAATCCCGAGGCCATTTTTGGCAATACTTGGCGTCCCCCTGAAGGAAGCGCGGGAACCTTGGGAAGTTAAGATTATCTGTGTGTGCGCTCGGATACATACTTGAGAAGACTTAAGGGGAGAGGAGGAGCCTCTAACAGGGCCGACAATTATCGAAAATTTAACATGAATTTGCGTGTTTATCAGCCAGTTAGTCGCGTCGCCTGGCAGCAGTGTACAAAATGCCGGGTGACGTTGAGCCAAGTATCAGGAAGCTGGACGGAAAGGCAACGGGTTGATTGTGAATTTGTGGATAATCGGTAAATGACTTTAACGAAAAGCTTGAATTTGCAGCCTGTTGGTGAAATAGCATTCGTTTATAAAGCGGGAATGGCAGTTGGACTGGTACACGAAATTCGGAATTTTCCCGATTTTTTTACAAATCGGGCGAAACAAATGAATTTGGAAGTTCTTTTTTAGGGTGCTTGGTTCTTGGTGCCTGGTTCGTGGTTCTTAGTTTAAGCGGGAGCATGCGCATCGTAGTTGGCTTCGCCTAGATGCCGGGGGCGTGGTAGGAAGATTTACCGTTTCGCCACGAGCACTGCTGGACAAGCCAGCAGTGGCACCCGTTTTCAGGAGACGTACCTTTTTCAGGAAACACACCGAACACCACCCGCGTTCTGGCGAACGCAGCTACAGGGGATCAGCCAAGCGAATTGTAGCTGGCTTCGCCTAGAAGCCGGGGATGAGTTGGGAAGGTTTGCTGTTTCGCCACGAGCACTGCTGGACAAGCCAGCAGTGGCACCCGTTTTTAGGTAACACCTAGAAGACAATTTCATCTGATTGGATTTAAGCCCGACGGGCTGACAGATCCTCTGCCGGGGTCGAAGGCCAAGGTCCCAAGCCTTTGTATTGCGAACAGGCCTGGAGGGCCGACACATTTGTTTTTCGTGTGCAGCCCTTCAGGCTTTCTGCTTTTGATCTACAACCCTCTAGTGGTTATCACCACCTGCGGAGGATGTATCAGCCTTCCAGGCTTGGGAAATCTCCGCGTGCTGGCCAGCGCAGCTACGGGAGAGGTTGCGAACGCATATGACACGGGTCGCAAATTTGAACAGCTAGCACTTTCGAGTGGCACATCAGGTGCACCCGAGCTGCCGCTGTTTAATTTTTTGCTTAACTTACTTGCGTTTTGCCAGCGCGGCAGTTTACGCTGTTACAAATGTTCACAGGTGCAGTTCTGCTCAATGTGAGCAGAACGCTGTTATTTTGAGATAATTGGAATTCAAAACATGGCCCGATCCCGCTCGGGCTGTTTTCGTAAAGGGTCCCTTGCGCTGCTTTGACCAAATTTTTTCCCATCCTGGGCAAAGTCAGCGCAAGGCCTTTGTGAAGAAACTGTTAAGATCTTCGGTTGTTGCACATTGCAGTTTTGGGACGCTCGATTACAATCCCTTACACGAGAATGGACTGGAAACTTGGGGTTTGCCGCACGCGGGCTTCCCCACGGAGCTTTCAGTTCTATCGCTGCTATGACGTTTCCCATAACGGAGAAACGACGATGGAACTGGCACGTCTAGACCAGTTGACCTTCACGGCGGGAGCGTGGTGATTCCACCCAGGGCTCCGACTTCCAGAGGCTGATTGGAAGGTTCATTGGTGGCGGCCCATGGAAACGATCGATCAAGTTGCAAAATCGGTAGAGCTCGGGACTCAGGTCCAGACAGCCTAGACACCTCTCCCCTGAGTCCCGAGTTTCTCCGTAATGCAGTTGTCGCGTTAAAATTAATCGCAACCTTTATAACATACCGGGCGCCTCTGCGGACAGAAGCCGAGTATAGATTGAGGCGTCGCAGGATCAAGACCGCCACCTGCCGGGGATGGCACATTGTTCGTAGTACCGCCTTGTGGCGGAGGCACGCGCAAACCAAGCGCATCTAACCTGGCTTCGCCTAAAAGCCGGGGAGCCATTTAGTTGCGAAAAGACCGGCTGAAACCGGTACTACAAACCGTTCGTAGTACCGCCTTCGGGCGGCAGCAAGCGCATCTTACAAACGCATCGTAGCTGGCTTCGCCTAGAAGCCGGGGATGAGTTGGGAAGGTTTGCTGTTTCGCCACGAGCACTGCTGGGCAAGCCAGCAGTGGCACCCGTTTTCAGGAAACGCAACCGTTGCCAGTGGCACCCGTTTCAGGGAACGACTAGAAGCCCATTTCATCTGATTAGATTTAAGCCCGACGGGCTGACAGATCCTCTGCCGGGGTCGAAGGCCCCGGTTCCAAGCCTTTATACTTTGAGCAGGCCCGGAGGGCCGATACATTGGTTACTGGTGTGTTAGCCTTCCAGGTCTTGGTTTCCCCGGTGTTTCGTTATCGAATCGCGGAGCGATGGCATACTATAGCCTGGGGTGGAGCGAAACGAGCTATAGGCGAGTTTACGCGGAACCCCAGGTAGATCGCCCCATTGGTCCGGAGTCGCGGAGCGACGGCATTCAGATTAGCGTCACGTCAACCTAAGGCCACCGTCGGTTTAGCCTTCTGCCGTCGCTCCGCGACTCAAATGCACGTGGTGCATAGAAACCTGGGACTCACGTCCCAGGCTATCGTCTGTCATTGCTCCGCAATTTGAAGAATGCAATCGCATTGTAGCTGGCTTCGCCTAGAGGTCGGGGGCGTGTTGGGAAGGTTTGCCGTTACGCCACGATCACTGCTGGACGAGCCAGCAGTGGCACCCGTTTTCAGGAAGCTCTCCCACACGCCAGCAGTGGCACCCGTTTTCAGGAATCGGCCCTAGATGATTTTCATGAAGCAAACCCAGGTTCTCCCGCGTTCTAGGCGAACGCAGCTACGGAGGATCTGGCGCTACGCGATAGGGTGCTGGCGCGGGACATCGCCAGTTTGAATCCAGTCGCCCGAGCCAACTGAAATAGCTCGCAGGCTGCACCAAATGGCTGATAATAAGGTCTCTGACGCCGCGGTGATGGGAGGCTATTTCGCTCGGCACGAAAAACTCGGCAAATCCATGCCTATTGCTCAGTAGAATGCGAAAATATTTTCAATCGCAAAATCGCAAATTAATGGCATGAAGCCAGCCACATCCACAGCACTTTGGCAGGACGGCATCCGTTAATCCGCATACTCCGATTTCTTCATCGAAAGCTCACCAACGAAATGTTTGTAACAGTTTGCTAGACGGCTACAATCGGACGCTGTCTAGGCGGGTTACATGGTACATGTTCAACTTTGGTGCGAGCCAAGTCTCGCGAGAGAGGTTTTTTATGAGAAAATGGTTTAATTGCTTGGTTGCGATTTTCGCTATGAATAGTGTGCTACCAAGTGTTGCTTATTGCGACCTAACGGTCGGCGACGTTATGGTCGTCGGTTTCCGCTCTGACAATCCAGATTCATTTTCATTTGTCAGCTGGAAAAGTCTCGCCGCGGGGACAAGTATCTATTTCACAGATAGTGGTTTTTTTTCGGACGGTACCATGCGAGACTCTGAAGATATCTTCTCGTGGACTGCTCCAGCAGGCGGCATCAATGCGGGAACAGTAGTCGTTGCAAACAACGGTACGGCTGACTTCGGCACCTTATCAGGTACATTCCCAGCACTGACTGACAGCGGAGACCAACTGTTCATTGGCGACTCCGCCTTTACAAAAACGAACGATACTACAAGTCCTGGTAGCACCTATACTGGCAATCTGATTTTCGGTATTGATTTTGGCAACACTCTCGGCTGGGATGCGGGTGCCACAAGCACAAATACTTCTTTACTTCCTACTGCGCTAGCATCAGGGGGAAATTTATCTTTTGCAACCGACAACGGTTTTTACAGTGGTCCTATGACCGGCACGCTGTCTGAGCTTAGACTTTCGGTTCTCGATTCGTCAAATTGGACACTCAGCAGCACGACTCCTAGTGGCGCATTATCCTCGGTCGATTTTTCAATTTCCGCCGTCCCCGAGCCTACCTCAATGCTTCTCGCATCCATTGCCGGAGTATCTGGTGGCGTCGGTGCATGGCGTCGTCGTAAGGCTAAGAAAGTTGCTTTGCTAGCTTAGTCGAGCGGTTGATTAACCGATCAAACATTGAATTGGGAGGCTTTACCGAGCCTCCCAATTTTTTTAGACAAGACTTCCATCAGATGGCAGATGCTCGTCGCTAGCTTTCAATCGCTGCATTCAAGTTGCTCGATTCGGAGGACCTAGCCGAATCGCTGCACACTGCGCCCATCCGTAGAGGCGTTGCGGTTGGTCTTTGTAGCATACGAACCTACAATTTTGGGTCGGCACTCCCTTAGGTCTCTCCACCTCCTCTTCTTCTGCCACGGATCCCCCTCTCTATGGAGTCAACCTCTCTCCGTTACATGAATTGGCAATCGCTGAATTACGTTGCGGTCGCACTCTGGACCGGAGCAACCCTTGCCGTCGCGATTTACTGCGTGCTCAAGCCAAATACGAGCGCCGGTGAGCTGTTCTTTCTGCCCCGCTTTATCGCCGATTGGCTAGATACCGCGGCCGATTTCCGCACCTTCGTGATGACGTGCGGTGTGATTAGCGTGCCAGGCTTGCTGCTATCTTCACCTGAGTCGAATACGCCGCGTCGAGTATTTTTATATTCGGCAACAACGCTGTTGATAGGTGCCGAAGTCTGCCAGCTTTGGCTGCCGACACGATCGTTCAGCTTTACCGACGTCGTCTATACTGCGATGCCAGCGATCATGCTAGAGCTAGCGATTACATTTCGAAACGATCTGCGTTGGCACGGCGGCTGATCGGGTGCGAAAAGACCGGGAAGGCGGATGCATGCGCTTCGTAGCTGGCTTCGCCTAGAAGCCGGGGATGTGTTGGGAAGCTTTATCGTTACGCCACGAGCACTGCTGGACAAGCCAGCAGTGGCACCCGTTTTCAGGAATCACCTATGTTCGACCGCGTTTCGTTACTGAATCGCGGAGCGATGGCATATTCTAGCCTGGGGTGGAGCGAAACGAGCTGAAGGCGAGTTGTCGCGGAACCCCAGGTAAAACGCCCCATTTCGGACCGGAGTCGCGGAGCGACGGCATTCAGATCCGCGTAAACGTCAATCTGAGGCCGACCGGTGGATTAACCTTCTACCGTCACTCCGCGACTCAAATGCATCTGGTGCCTCCCGACCTGGGACTAACGTCCCAGGCTATCGTCTGTCATTGCTCCGCAATTTAATGGATGCAAGCGCATCGTAGCTGGCTTCGCCTAGAAGCCGGGGGATACATTGGGAAGCTTTATCGCTACGCCACGAGCACTGCTGGGCAAGCCAGTAGCGGCACCCGTTTTCAGGTAACGCACCGAACACCAACGGCGTTCTGGCGAACGCATCTACGGGAAGAAAATGCAAGCGCATCGTAGCTGGCTTCGCCTAGAAGCCGGGGGATACATTGGGAAGGTTTGCCGCTACGCCACGAGCACTGCTGGGCAAGCCAGCAGTGGCACCCGTTTTCAGGAATTCCGCCCTAGATCCTTTCCAGGAATCGGCCCTAGAAGCTTTTCGGAAACTGCACCGAACTTCAACCGCGTTCTGGCGAACGCAGCTACGGGAAGGGTGTGACACGCCCGCAGGCTGCGCCAGGCGGCTGATCGGGAAATGCCTGCGTGAGGACACCTTACTCGATGGCTACGCTGACGTCGTGGCCGTGGCGCTTCAACAAAGCGTGCCGGCGGGCGTTGTCTAAGTCGTGCGCAACCATCTCGGCACACATCTCCTGAACGGTGATCTCACATTCCCAACCAAGCTTATCTTTCGCCTTCGTCGCATCACCCAGCAACGTTTCAACCTCCGCAGGTCGGAAGTAACGAGGATCAACTCGGACAATCACATCGCCTACCGAAACCTCAGGGGCCTTTTCAGCATCCAAAACGTTAACGACCGTGGCGATCTCATCGACGTCTTCGCCGTTGAATTCGATCTCCAGGCCTGCTTCCATCGCGGTCATCCGGACGAACTCTCGCACGCTGATCTGGCGGCCCGTGGCAATGACAAAGTCCTCGGCGACCTCTTGCTGCAACATCATCCATTGCATACGAACGTAATCTTTGGCATGTCCCCAATCACGCAGCGAATTCATGTTGCCCAAGTATAGGCATTTCTCAAGCCCCTGAGCAATGTTCGCAATCCCTCGGGTAATCTTGCGTGTTACGAACGTTTCGCCGCGGCGCGGTGATTCGTGGTTAAAGAGAATCCCGTTGCACGCGTACATGCCATACGATTCGCGGTAATTGACCGTAATCCAGTATGCGTAAAGCTTGGCACAAGCATACGGCGATCGAGGATAAAAAGGCGTCGATTCACGCTGCGGAATCTCTTGCACGAGACCGTACAATTCCGACGTGGAAGCTTGGTAAAACCGCGTTTTACTCTCAAGCCCAAGAAACCGGATCGCTTCCAGCAATCGCAGCGTCCCCATGCCGTCGACGTCTGCCGTGTACTCCGGCGATTCAAAGGAGACGGCGACGTGCGATTGAGCGCCCAGATTGTAAACTTCGTCCGGTTGAACTTGATTGACGATGCGGGTCAAGTTCGAGGAATCGGTCAAATCACCATAGTGCAGTTTGAAGCGAGCATTGGCGTCGTAAGGCGATTGGTAAATGTGATCGATGCGAGCAGTGTTGAACGACGAAGCACGACGCTTGATGCCGTGCACTTCATAGCCCTTTTCGAGCAGCAGCTCGGCAAGATAAGACCCATCTTGGCCTGTGATTCCGGTAATTAAGGCACGTTTCATAGCGACGAGGGAGGGGTGAAGGGTGAAGTCTGAAAGGGTGAAGTTTGAAAATTGGTTATCGGCTCCCTTCGCTCCCGATAATCCGGGGGCGAGGGGAGAAGATAATAGGTGCTGCGCACTATCGGGGTCTGTCCCCTTTTTCCGAAAGCAGCGATAGATCGTGGTTTACCATCGCTTGGACCACTGTAGCCAAGCTACTTTTGGTTGTCCAACCCAATAATTTCCTAGCCCGGGACGGGTCGCCGACCAATCCGACGACTTCGGCAGGGCGAATGTATCGACGGTCGAATTCGTAGTGTTTTTTCCAGTCGAGTCCCACTTGGGAAAAGGCCGCTTCCAAGAAGTCTCGCACGGTATGCGATAAGCCGGTGGCTAATACAAAATCGAGCGGTTCGGTGTGCTGCAGAATCCGCCACATGCCTTCGACGTATTCCGGGGCATAGCCCCAATCGCGGGAAGGATCGATCGATCCCATCCGTAATTTTTCCTGTAAGCCTAAGGAAATTGCCGCCGCCGCTTTGGTAATTTTACGCGTGACAAAGGACTCGCCGCGGCGCGGTGATTCGTGGTTGTAGCAAATGGCATTGCAAGCGAACAAACCAAACGATTCGCGGTAAATTCGAGTCATGTTGACGGCAAACGCTTTGGCAACGCCATAGGGCGATACCGGCTTCATCGGCGTCTCTTCATTTTGCGGCGAATCGGCAGGGGCACCAAAAATTTCGCTGCTGCCGACATGCAGAATTTTGCATGGTTTCTCAAGGTCGCGCAAAATTTCCAAGAGCCGCAATGTCCCCATCGCTGTGAATTCACAGGTCGATTCGGGAATCTCAAAACTCGCACCGACGTGGCTTTGGCCAGCCAGATGGTACAGCTCGTCTGGCTGAACTTTATTCAACAACCGACGCACCGTAGTGGTGTCATCCAGGTCTGCATAGTGCAAAAAAAACTGCTTGCCGTAAACGTCGTCATCACCGGTCAAGTGATCGAGTCGAAGTCGCACAGTATTGCTCGCACGACGGACCAGCCCATGAACCGTATAGCCTTTACCAAGTAAAAACTCGGTGAGGTACGATCCATCTTGGCCGGTGATACCCGTTACGAATGCAGTTGGCAAAGGAACGACTTTAGTCTTGGTGGTCTTACAATTTGAAAGTGGGAGACTTCGCGCTCAATAAAGCAGTGCTATACCTGCTTGATTGTAGACAAAGTTGTCATGGCCGAAACAAGTTGATGGATTTTACAATACCAGTCGAGATGGCTCCGCTGCCGATCAGAGGGCCTATAACGAACGCAACGGTTCGTGGTAGCACCATCAGGCGAGACCCAAGCGCATCGTAGCTGGCTTCGCCAAAAGCCGGTCAAGCGCATCGTAGCTGGCTTCGCGCATAAGCCGGGAGGAGCATTGGGTAGCTTTACCGTTTCGCCACGAGCACTGCTGGGCAAGCCAGCAGTGGCACCTGTTTTCAGGAAGCTCGCCAATTCAGCAAATGCCCCTGTTTCAGGAATCGCACCGGGCTGCAACCGCGTTCTGGCGAACGCAGCTACGGGAAGACAATGCACGCGCATCGTAGCTGGCTTCGCCTAGAAGCCGGGAGCAGCATTGGGAACGTTGCCGCTACGCCACGAGCACTGCTGGGTAAGCCAGCAGTGGCACCCTGTTTTCAGGAAGCTCGCCATTTCAGCAAATGCCCCTGTTTCAGGAATCGCACCGGGCTGCAACCGCGTTCTGGCGAACGCAGCTACGGGAAGACAGTGCAACCGCATCGTAGCTGGCTTCGCGCATAAGCCGGGAGCAGCACTGGGAAGCTTTGCCGTTTCGCCACGAGCACTGCTGGGCAAGCCAGCAGTGGCACCCGTTTTCAGGAAGCTCGCCATTTCAGCAAATGCCCCTGTTTCAGGAATCGCACCGGGCTGCAACCGCGTTCTGGCGAACGCAGCTACGGGAAGACAATGCACGCGCAGCGTAGCTGGCTTCGCCTAGAAGCCGGGAGCAGCATTGGGAAGCTTTGCTGTTACGCCACGAGCACTGCTGGGCAAGCCAGCAGTGGCACCCGTTTTCAGGAAGCTCAACTGCCTGTTAGCAGTGGCACCCGTTTTCAGGAAGAGCTCCCAGGGCAACCGCGTTCCTGGCGAACGCAGCTACGCGGGGGAGAGTCGAACGCTAGCAGTCGCAGGAAACGCAATCGCACTTATCGCACGTGCAAGGCTCGCCGGCACTGCAAGGGCAACTGCATTCGCAACGTTGGCAGTTGCATGCTGACGCATTTCCTGCGTCCACCGACGAAGTACCAACGACACCGCCTACAGTTGCGGCAGCTAGAGACAAAAACAATAGTCCAGATTTTAACATTAGAATATCCTCAAATGATCATTAGCAATATTATGATTAGAAACGCAAAAACTCACGGCTGACTTAGCCAAAGATTGACCTAGCCAACACTAGAGCTCGAGGCGTTTCATTCCTGCCAAGAACATTCGAGCGCACACTGCTCGCTCGCTGAGGTCGCTGAAACATCCGCCGCCACCGTCGCGTCGATCGAAACTTCTGGCGACAGCGGCAATGCGGCTGGCAATGCAAAAGTATCTGACGCCACAAGAACGTCCGCTAACTTGCGGTCCGACGTGATGGCAAACAAGCTTTGAGGTTGAGCGGGCTGGCATTGGCAGGGGTCGAGCGTCACTACCGAGTCGTTTTGACCGCCACCGTCCGCAACATCTGTCTTAACGGAACAGCAAGATCCGGTCGCACAAGTTTCGTCAACCGCTGTGTGGCTGTAATCGACCGGCAAAGCACAACAATTGTGCGAAGACTCGGCTGCAGGCGATGTATTGATCGCGTTGCCCAAGACCGTGCAGCAACAAGATCGGTTGGAAGCACCAAATCCAGACGATGCAACGAACGCAATCAAAATTGCCCACAGGGCAAATCGTTCGCGTTTTGTTTGCTGATATCGCATGAAATTCGCCACTGCGGTTGAAACCAGTCTGGATTGCTCCCCTAAGCCTAACATCTAAACGACAGGCAATGCAATAAAGTTCACGCCCGTCCGTCAAGAAAATTCGAAATGGGCAAAAACTAGACCACGTACGGCGTGGCTTTCAGCCCGCTGCAAATTTCGAAACGAAGCTGCGACTGGCCAAAGGCCCATTCTACTTAGGTGGCCTCGCGGAGGCTTAGGCCGCCGTTTCTTGTAACGATGATGTGGTCAAGCACTTCAATGCCCACCAAACGACCAACTTCCGTCAGCCGCTCAGTCACTTGACGATCTTCGCGGCTGGGCGTCGAATCGCCGCTGGGGTGATTGTGCACCAGTAACACCGCGCTGGCCGCATCGCGAATCGCTGGTCGAAAGACTTCCCGCGGATGAACTAAACTAGCATCGAGCGTCCCGACCGTTATCTGGTGCGTCTGGATCGGTTTGTGCTTGGTATCGAGCGTCACAATATGAAACTCTTCCTGCACACCGTCGCTGGCAAGGTAGCGAAACGCTTCGTTACAGTATTGGACGGCGGAAGCGGTACTGGTAATCTTGATGGTGGTCTGCTTCTGCCGCGACTCGGCGTCCGCAACACGCCGACCAAGCTCAACGCCAGCCATGATCTGAGCATAACTAGCTACCGAGATCGCTTTACTGATCTGCTTCAGCTCCGGCGCAGACATTTGTCGCAGTCGCGGAAGACTATTGGCGAAGTAATTGGCGATTTTCCGGCCCGCTTCAACGGCCGACTCGCCGCGGATCCCAACACGTATCAGCACCGCTAATAAATCGGCGTTGGTTAGCGTAGCAGGACCATCGCGCAGCAACCGTTCTCGCGGACGTTCTTCCAACGGAGTCTGCGTCACTTGCCCACCACGAACTTGACGTTCCACCCACAATGTCACCTCCTGCGCAGAGGGCAAAGTTGGCCATTCGAAGTGCTCTTGTCCATCCGCGTCATAGGCTTCCAGCATGCCGTCGTGCACGAGCTGGGACAGGGTCATTCGCACGAACTGTTTTGTCGCTCCTTGGCAATGTTCGATGGCATGGTCGAACGAGAACCGCTCCATGGCAGCGATCTGCAAGAGCAACCGGTTGAGCTTGTCTTCGCGTTTGGACATCGCAGCGATAGGAAGAGGCAGCAAAATTGAGTGCTGCAAATTCTAGCCGCTGACAAGGAGCTAGGGAATTTGGCTAGCAAATTTTTCTGAGCTCGTAGCGTGGTTTTCGTTCGTAGTACCGCCTTCAGGCGGCTTGGGTTCGTAGTAACGCCTTCAGGCGGCTTTTGAATAAGATCTGAAGGTATTGCGTTTAACAGTTAGCCGTAGGCGTACTCGTTATGGCTCGCTGTAAAAACAGGTACGCCTTCGGCTAACTGTTAAACGAATCGCCGCCTGAAGGAGGGACTACGAACGGGCGTGAGCTAGGGACGAACTTCTAGCTGCACGAGTTCCTGAGCTCGTTGCAGCAGTACGGAATACTTGTCGTTCTTGTTGATGGTCGCAAGCAACTCCCGCAATGTTTTTTGCGAGTCGATCCGCTGATTATTAACCAACAATATGAGATCATTCGCCAGAATGCCACTCCGCTGAGCGACCGAACCGTCGATCACTTGATCGATAAATGGCGGCGTCTTGGGCAACACGTCGGGGACTAAAACTAGCCCCACGCCCTCCGGCGTATGCGGGTTCGCATCGGCCTGCATCTTCTTCTGTCGCTCGGCAATGATCACTTCGCCAGCCAAGACGCGTTTGACCGATCCAGCCAGTACGTCGGATGGCAAGGCATAATTCAAGTAAATCCCCGCTTGCTCGTCCCGCAACTCTTTGCCCAGCATCCCCAACGCCCGGCCTTGCAGATCGACTAGAACGCCACCGGTTGCACCCGGGTTGTTGGTCATCGCATCAACGACGATGACGGGGCCTTGATACAGCGTCTTGAACGCTCCCTTTCTTGCTGACAGTTGCGTGATGGCCATCACCACCCCCTTCTGCACACTCGACTCTTCCCGCCCCTTCGCAATTTTAAAGAGATTGCTGACAGCGAAGACGCGCATGCCCGGGACAGCTTTGCCGCCGCCATCCAAAGCGAAATAGTCGTTCCCCTCGTTGGCTATTTTAAGCACTGCGATTTCGGTTTGAGGGTCGCTGCCGATGATCGTCGCGTCGTGGCGAACGCCATCAGATGTTACGACATACGCAACCGAAACATCGAGCACAGTGCTCCAGGAAGTCAACACATGCCCTTGATCGCTGATGAAAAAGCCCGACTGATAACTTTCCAGCCCGCCAATTCCGCCCGCGCCATAAATTTTCACAACGCGCGATTGCAGTAGGCTGGACAACGCTCGAGGTCGAGGCATCGACGCATCTGTGCCGGCCACATCGGCTGCATGACCAGCATCAACAAGTCCGCTGGCAATGCACAACGACAGTACGATCCGCTTTAAACCACATAGCATCATAGACTTTTCTCCGTCTCTGCTTCTGGTGCAGCGGGTGCACTCTTGAGCTCTAGATTCTCGAACTTCGCTGGTGTCAGTTCATCGATAGCGTAACCGAAGCGAACCTGCATGGGGAACGATTTGCCTTGCAACTGTTGATAGCTGTCGATATAGAATTCAAAGCGGTCCTGACGCGGATCGGATGCTAGTTCGATCAGTCGGATCTTTCCGGAATCATTATCGGTGTAAAAATAAGCTTCGACGTCGGCGGCGGTGATTTGTACTAAATCAAACTGCTCCGATTCACCGACGACAGCTCCACCGCCGATGTAAGTCGTCGCGCCGATCAAAGCAGGCTTTTTGATCTGCCAATCGTGCCATAGCTGCATGGCGATGCCGAAGGCGTGCAGCGATCTGGAATCGACCACGGGGCTCCAACCGCTCTTGGCTGGAATCGATTTCCGTTGATCGGCGATGGTGGTAGAAATGGTCCGGCCAGTCAATTCGGCCGAGACGGTTGTCGTTTCGCCCAACAACGTTCCGCTCACGAGCATCTGCCCGCTGCTGTCAGTCCACGCTTTGCGGTCTTCGTCAAGGGCCGCGATTCGATCCAATTCAAACGAGTTGAACCAGGCATTCGCGAATCCCTGTTTGGCTTCGTATTTTTGAAACGTCTTACTAAGCTCGCTTTGCGATTCGTCGGCATCTTTCGTCGAAGTTGGATCTTCCGCATCTTCGCCTTCAGCCGGATCGCCAGGTTTCTTTTCATCGTCACCCTTGCGTTTAGGCCGTTCCTTGCCGCTCTCCGATTCACCTTCCACAATCTCCTGCAGTTCCGCGTCGGTGTGGAGTGCATCAAGCCGAATCCAAGTCTCTTTGACTTCGTTGCCCTGGCGATATGTCATCGGCAGCCGATAACGCGCGGGATATATTCCCAGCAGATTCAGCAGTTCGTTACGCGTTTCAATCTTGCGACCGCCCAACGATAAAATTTCGTCGTCATAACGCAGTCCGCGGCGGAACGCATCGCTGCTTTCCAAAATATTGGATACGAGCACCCGATTCTCGACATCTCCGCTAACGGTAAAACCAAGTGTTGCATGATCGACGATGCGACCAGAACGTAGGTGTTTCAAAAAGAGCATCGCTTGGTTAATCGAGATCGCGTAACCGACGCCAACGTTGACTCGTCCGCGTTTCTCGAACGAGCATCGCCCATTGATGCCGATCAAATCCCCATTGGCGTTGTAGAGAGGCCCACCGGAATTCCCAGGGTTGATCGCAGCGTCCGTCTGAATGCAGTCCGTATATTCAAGGATCGAACCGGACGGATATTGATAGCGATGCGTCCCAGAAACAAGCCCCCACGTAACGGTCGGTTCGAGGTTCGTTGCCAAAACAAACGGATTCCCCGCCGCAAAACACCAGTCGCCTTGCTGCACCGTGTTGCTATCGGCGATCGTAGCAGCCGGCATGTCGACCTCTTCAAACATTTTCAGCAGAGCAAGGTCGCCTGTCGGGTCGATCCCCACCACAACGGCATCGAACATGCGACCGTCGCTCAGGCCGCAACGCATTTGATGGCCAAATGGGGACGACACGTGGAAGTTCGTCAGCACATAACCATCTTTCGAGATGATGACGCCGCTCCCTCCGCCTTCCCCTTTATCGCTGAAGACACCGACGGTCGACATCGTCGCTTTCTTAATCGCGGCGATGCGGTCGGCCTCTGCCGCCAGCACTTTCGCACTCACCTCAAGCTCAACACCGGATGACTGTTGAGCGATCGCGTTAAGTGCAGGAAACCCGCATATGAGCGCAATGGCAGCGGAATTCTTGAGCGAGGTCAAAAGCCTAGCGGTACGATAGTTCGCCATAGTTCACTTTCCTTGTGGATGAATCTCGACTACCGAAGCAATCGCGGTTGAAGCAAGATCGTACGAGTTCCAAAGCCGATCAGGGACGGGGATTCGATTGCGATTTCGAACTGTTTGTTCGGCACCACTTCCGCCTCGATTTCGGCCCGCATTTGATCGCCTGAAAACTCTCTCGACCACACGACCTTTCCATCAGATCGCACAACAATGTTGATGGGGCTGAGAACCGAAGCGCCCTTGGCTCGCTCCACGCTCGCCTCCAGTCGCTGGTACCCCTCGGGAGCTCGCATCACGACCTTGCCTGCGCCTTCGAATAACAGATTCCGGTTGGTTGTCGCATCCGTGGTGGACGATTTCAAATCTGCGGAAACAAAGCGTGGCTTCAAAAGTTCGAGTCGCGCGGAAATTGGGGTAGCAGAGCTAAGATTGGGCGTTGCAACGCGTTCGAGCGACTCGATTTCGTTCAGCCATTTCATGTTCGCCGACGCGTAATCGATCTGCGCAAGCTTGCTCGCATCGATTTTGACTTCAACACCACCCAGGGTTACCAAGTTCAATACTGACGTCGAGCCATCTCGAACTAGTTCCAAAGAGCGGCTTATCAGTCGAGTCCCATTGTTTGTTATGACCGTGGCGGCGTTTTCTACATCGACGCGATCGCGACGAAACCAAATGGCACCGGCTAGTTTCGCTCGGGGAGCCGGAATGGTCTGGCCGTCGAATTCGAACTGAACCGTCTCTTCGGTAATTGCGATGATGGCTCCGTTGAGCATTTCCAGGTCGTTTTCGCGAAGCACGGCAATCGAGTCGGAGACGCGTTCGCCTTGCTGAGAAGACTTCCATGTTTGTGCCGCAGGATCCGGCAGCGTGCGGAACTGAAGCGAACTGATGGCGTTGCTGGGCAAGGCGATATCGCTAAGGAACGTTTCGCCTTGAATCTGCCAGACATCATTGTCTCCAGTGATTTGTTGGGCTCGCAAGCTTGTGCCGTCGGTCAGCACGACTTGAACACCGTCCGGTGGAGAAGCTTCGGCTGTTTGGCCGTTGGCGAACTGAACGCGCAACAGGTCTGACGTGGCGATCGATTTTTCACTGCCGTTCTCGACGATTACAACGCTCCCGTCGGCAAACTGCTGCAGTTCGCCTTTTTGCACGTTACCCGAAAGGTCGACGAGTTCTACCTGTTGGGCGTAAGCGTTGCTGTAACAGAACGAAAGAATAGCCGCGAAGGTTGCTGTGATTGGCCAGCGACGAACGGAGTGGGCTGGAATATTCAAGTGTTAAGTGCCCGCAGGAAGGGTGGTCGGAGTCGAAAGGGGGAAAACCAGTGACCGTTAGGTAATAGTCGCTTGCGATTATATGCCGTGGCGTTCCTTTTATGTACGCCAAAGTTTCGCGGAGGTTGCCGACATGTTTTCCGAATGCAGTCAGCGGGAGGCTTGAATGGGAAGGGGAGGGGATTGAGGAGCCTTTGCCGTGCCGGCTCACCCTCGAAGTTTGTAGCCAGACTTGCGGGGAACCCTCGCGGCTTGGGAAGGCATTTTCGACACTTAGTTCGTGACTGGAGGGCGGTCAAAAAAGGCTGGCATTCGACGAAATTTGGCTTCCGCGTCGTCCTTGGGCGGGAACCATGAAATGCTCACATTCTAGGCACGAGTGCTATTCTTGGGGCACTTTAAACAAAATGAAAATTTTATTTGACTTCTTAACTTGCTTGCTGGCAGGATTTTAAGCACTTCGAGGACACCTGGTCAGTACCGGTTGGCGCGGGAATTGTTGTTGCATGCACGACGAGCACCAGACCGGTCGAAGTCGACTTACGATTTTGATCGCAAGGCCCAGGCAGGGGTCGACGGGAGAATCGGTCCGGGTGGTTACAGCAGCTTGTAGCTGCGGCAACTCGAGCCCGATCGGTACGCCTGTGTGCGGCTGCGGTCTTGTTGCGGAAATGCAGATCGTTTTCATTTTTTGTCGTGTACAGGAGAGACTCCATGACGAGGCTGACCTCGAAAACTTGGCTCGGACTGAGCATTTTGGCGCTTGTAGCGTTTGCGGTATTATCGGTTTCAGACATCAGTACTTTAACATCATTTGCACAGGAGGCTGCGGAAACTGCGGCTGAAGTAACAGCAGAGACGGTAACAGAGGAGGCACCGGCCGAAGAAGCTCCGCCAGCCGATGCAACGCCCGAGCAGTTGAACGATTATGCGTTCAACACGATTATCATGTTCATTTGTGCGATCTTGGTTTTGTTCATGCAAGCAGGGTTCGCGATGGTCGAAGTCGGTTTGAATACCGCGAAGTGCACGGTCAACATTTTGTCGAAGAACTTGCTCGACTTGTGCCTTGGCGTGTTGCTCTTCTGGGTTGTTGGATATGGTTTGATGTATCCCGGGGCAGATTATGCAGGGGGATATTTCGGGTTTGGCGCTCCATTTGTCGCTCGCGACGTAGAGCCTAATTTCAACGCGAACACCAGCGTGCCTTGGTCTGCATCGTCTGACTTTTTGTTTCAGGCTGCGTTTGCTGCAACAGCAGCAACCATTGTCTCTGGTGCGGTTGCTGGACGTTTAAAGTTTGGCGCTTACCTGGTTTACAGTGTGATCATCACTGGCTTGATCTATCCAATCAGTGGTTTTTGGAAATGGGGGGGTGGCTTCTTAGCCGAAGCTGGTTTCCACGATTTTGCGGGTAGCATTGTGGTCCATGCGGTTGGTGGATTTGCTGGTCTGGCCGGAGCGATTCTGCTCGGACCTCGTCTCGGCCGATATTCCGCCGACGGCCGCAGTATTCCCATCCCTGGTCACAATTTGACCTTTGCAGCGCTGGGCGTATTTATCCTGTTCATCGGTTGGTTTGGTTTCAACCCAGGTAGCCAGTTGACATACGCTGGAGCATCGAACGCAGAAGCGACCAGCTATATCGCACTGACGACGATTTTGGCTGCATCAGCTGGTGCAGTTGTGGCGTTGATCGTTGCTTGGGCAGCGTTCGGCAAGCCCGACTTGACGATGGCTTTGAACGGCATGTTGGGCGGCTTGGTTGGTATCACCGCGAACTGCGATTGCGTTGAGCAATGGGCTGCGATTGTTATCGGAGCTGTTGCCGGTGCATTGGTAGTTCTGGGGGTTATCGCACTCGATAAGCTAAAGATCGACGATCCAGTTGGAGCGTGGCCTGTTCACGGCCTGTGCGGCGTGTGGGGCGGCCTTGCAACTGGTATCTTCGGAGCCGAGAAAGTGTTCATGACTCAGTTGTACGGCACAGTCGTCATCGTACTGTGGGCGTTTATCACCATGTTCATCGTCTTCTTTATCCTAAAGATGGTTGGATTCCTGCGAGTTTCCGCCGAAGAAGAGAAGGCTGGCTTGGATATCGTCGAGCATGGACTTCATGCTTATCCAGTTGAGTCGAGCATCTCGTAGTACATGTTTGATCTACTCGACCGCGTGCGGTGGCTTCGGCTGCCGCACGCGGGTCAACGGACACGTGGAGTTTTGCTCTGCGTTGTCTCCGCTAAATCAGTTTGAAAAACGCAATCCATCTCGGCTCTTGCCTGGGCCGAAGGATGCCCCAATGACCCGTGGCAGAGACTGCGCCTCAACTGCCGCGGGTCGGGGTGTTTGCGGCCTGAATTTTTGGCACCGTCCCTGCCTGCGATTTGAGGCATCTTTGGCGACGAACTGGGTCCAATTTTTGAAACATGATGCTGGACCGTTTCCTGAATAGGGTGCCACTTCTATCAGGCAGTTGAGCTTTCTGAACAGGGTGCCACTGCTGGCTTGCCCAGCAGTGCTCGTGGCGTAACAGCCAAGCTCCCCAACGTGCCCCCGGCTTCTGGGCGAAGCAAGCTACGATGCGCTTGGTTTGCGCGTGCGTCCGCCTGAAGGCGGTACTACGAACAGTTCCTGAAAAGGGTGCCACTGCTGGCTTGTCCAGCAGTGCTCGTGGCGTAATGGAAAAGCTCCCCAACATAACCCCGGCTTCTAGGCGAAGCCAGCTACGATGCGCTTGGTTTGCGCGTGCGTCCGCCTGAAGGCGGTACTACGAACTGTTCCTGAAAAGGGTGCCACTGCTGGCTTGTCCAGCAGTGCTCGTGGCGTAACGGCCAAACTTGCCATTGTGCAACCGGCTTCTTGGCGAAGCCAGCTACGATGCGCTTGGGTGATGCGATTGTCGCCGGTTTTCGGGCTTCCAAAGCATGGCTTTTCTAGCAAACTTGGGTTACGATCAAGGCGAATTCAATTCCAGTTCCCGTTCACGATCCATCGCTTACTTAATCGCCCATGGTTAGCTTGCCTGTCCTACCGCAAATCGCAACGCCGACTCCACTGAAAACGATGGATGGGCGACGGCCCACGCGCGATGAAGTGCCTAAGTCAGAATGCCTTTGCGACTACTGTACGGCGCTTTGCTGCCGGTACTTTGCATTGCCGCTGGATCCGCCAACGGAAATGCACGAATTTGATTACATGCGCTGGTATCTGCTGCACGATCGAGCTTCTGTGTTTGTCGACGGGGACACGTGGTACCTGCTGGTTCACACTACCTGCAAGCACCTTCAATCGAACAATATGTGCGGAATCTACGAAACGCGTCCGCAGATTTGTCGCGACTATTCGACCAAACGTTGCGAGTACGATGACACAGCCGTGTACGATCGCTACTTTGAAACGCCGGAACAAGTCGCTGAATATATGGAAGCGCGCTTCTTTAGCAGCGATCCCGATAAACTGCGGACGCAGCCTCCAAAGCTACCAGTTCTGAACTAAGCGGTCAGCCAAAACTAGCAAAAAAAGCGTTGTCTTCCCGGCGGACACTCGGCATGCTCGTTGAGCGCGAACTCGTGGCGTCCACTTCTTGTCAGAGTTGCCGAGGTGCTTTCAAATGTCGGTCGTGGCGTCTTTACGCCTGGCTCGTTCCTACTTTTTAAAAATATCGATGTCTCAGCAATTGATTCAGCCCCGTACGCTCAAAGGTTTTCGCGATTATCTGCCAGCCGCCATGCTGCAACGCGAGTGGATGATGAGCGTCGCGCGGACTGTTTACCGGAAGTTTGGTTTTGTCCCCATCGATACCCCAGCTCTCGAGTATTTCGAGGTGTTAACTGGGAAGGGGTCGGAAGAGACTGATCGCCAGATGTACCACTTTGAACATGGTAGCCGCCACGTCGGCATGCGGTTCGACTTGACGGTACCATTGGCTCGATTCGTCGCTCAGCATCATGCCGAAGTCGGACTGCCCTTCAAGCGATATCAAATTGCCGCTGTTTGGCGTGGCGAAAATCCGCAGGCTGGTCGCTATCGCGAATTCACGCAATGCGATTTCGACACGATCGGAACAGAAAGCGTTGTCGCTGACATTGAAACGATCAACGTCGTCCACAGTTTGCTCAGCTCGCTGGGCATAACACGCTTCCAGATCCGAGTTAACAGCCGCCAAATTCTGTCGGGGCTTCTCAAATCGATCGATGCCCATGACCGTTCGACGGCGGTCCTGCGTGCTTTGGACAAGTTCGATAAGCTGGGTGAAGAAGTCGTCGTTCAAGAACTATCGAACGTTGCCAAGTTACAGGCGAACCAGATCGATAAAGTCCTGTCGCTCGCCAAAGCCACAGGTACGAACGAAGCGATCTTGGAAGAGCTTCAGCGTTCGCTGGGCGACCAGCCTGACGCAGCAGCGGGAATTAGCCGACTTGAGCAGATCTGCGAAGCCATGCATGCCATCACAGGCGACCCCGAATCGGTGCGGATCGATGTACGCATTGCGCGCGGGTTAGACTATTACACAGGGATCGTTTTCGAAACACTCCTGGGCGACTTGCCAGAGATCGGCAGCGTTTGCAGTGGCGGGCGATACGACAATCTTGCGGGGCTGTATACAAAGCAACACTTGCCAGGCATCGGTGGATCGCTGGGGCTCGATCGTTTGCTCGCGGCCCTAGAACAAATGCAAGCGCTCGAGAATCTGACCTCCAACAAGACCGTCTTTGTACCCTATTTTGACGCGGAAAGATTGGGAGATTATCTTGCAATTGCAACCATCTTGCGCAACGCTGATATCAACGTCGAGCTTTATCCCGAAGCGAAGAAGTTAGGGCAACAACTGAAACATGCTGATGCGCGAGGATTTCCGCTTGCTGTCATCGCCGGTTCGGACGAACTTCAGCGCGGCGCCTGCCAAGTCAAAGACTTGCGACATAAGACCAGTTCTGAGATCGCCTGGAAAAAAGACCCACAACAATTAATTGACACTGTGACCATGTTGCTTAATCTACCAAACGGCACTTTGTTGGCATAAAAGCGAGGGACACGAGATGTTGAAGACAGTCGCTGGCGTACAGACGCATGTTACTTTCGCCGACAAGGCCGCTAACTTACAGCGAATGTACGATTGGTTGAATCAATCGGCATTGCAGGATTGCGATCTTGTCGTCTTTCCCGAGTGTATGTTGACGGGCTATTGTTTCAAGTCGCTGGAAGAGGCACTTCCGCTGTCGGAACCGATTCCTGGACCTACGACGCAGGCCATGATCGAGTGGTGTCGCGAGCATCAAAAATACGTCGCGTTCGGGATGCTTGAAATAGGCGAACAGGGCGAAATCTACAACGCTTGCCCAGTGGTAGGTCCCGACGGATTGGTGGGTGTGTATCGTAAAATCCACCTTCCGTTCTTAGGTATCGATCGTTTCGCAACACCCGGAAAATGGCCGTACACGACGTACGACCTGAGCGGCATGCATGTAGGCGTACACATTTGTTATGACGGTTCGTTTCCGGAATCGTCTCGAATCATGGCGTTGCAAGGCGCCGACTTACTCATCCTCCCCACGAACTGGCCGCCTGGAGCAACGACGTTTGCCAAGTTTCTACCGAATGCTCGCGCACTGGAAAATAACGTCTACTTCATGAGTGTAAATCGCGTCGGAACAGAACGAGGTTTTCGATTCATCGGTGAAAGTCGGCTTTGCGGTGTCGACGGGGAAGCGATCAGTGACTGCCACGGGCAAGAGGAAGGAATCGTGATCGGGCGAATCGATACGGAAGT
The DNA here is from genome assembly GCF_056494165.1 of Njordella aestuarii. Taxonomy (NCBI): domain Bacteria; kingdom Pseudomonadati; phylum Planctomycetota; class Planctomycetia; order Pirellulales; family Pirellulaceae; genus Njordella; species Njordella aestuarii. The sequence continues at coordinate 1,290,029 of NZ_CM151397.1, read as the reverse complement.
CGCTCGTGCGAAACGCTTGGTACGAATTCCCGGCGAACATATTATTGATCGCTTTGCTGACCGGCATCCAGAGTTCTACGGCGACCTTGTTCAACCGCATGATCTACGACGACCGGTCGACGATTATTCGTAGTCCCATTTGAGAGCCCAAGGGTCTTCCATCGCTTGCTGAAACTCTTTCAGCTTGCGTTTGTAGTTTTCCAGCGTCGCTGCATAAGCAGGGTCTTCCGCAAGATTCTTTGACTCCTGCGCATCGCTGCGGATATCATACAGTTCAAATTCAGGACGCTGAATGTATTCGCCTACCGTGTTGACGCCGTAAGGAGCATCCAGTCCTTTTTTGTACTGCGACTGCCAGGAGGGGGCGATCCAAAGGTCGGAGGCGAAGGGAAACGGCAACGGATGCGCGATATTCCAAATCAGTTTGTATTGCGTATCGCGGATAGCACGCATGGGATAGTACATTTGAATCTCATGAAACGTATGCGATGCAAAAATGTTATCCCAATGTTCTGCCTGCGGCTGCGAAAATAAATGTAGCCAAGATTTCCCATGGTAGCTGCGAAACTGAAAGGGACCGCTCTGGTTCTCCCTCAAGCGTACGCCTTCGTTCTTCCAAAAATCGTTGGGATTTATCCACTTTTTGGGACCATTGACTGCTTGATCCAGGCCGCCGGCGAAATCAAGCAGGCTGGGGGTGATATCGATGTGACTGACGAGCGCCTGTGACTCGACACCTCGCGCTTGCTCATAAGGATTACGCACGACCAAGGGCACTTTCAAACCGGCCTCGTAGACGGTCGTTTTCGCGCCTGGGAAGGCGACGCCGTGATCGGAAGTAAAGACGATCATCGTTTTGTCGTACAAGTTCGCTTCTTGCAGGATCTTGACCAAGCGAGCTAGACCTTGATCGATCCTGGAACAAGATTGGTAATATTGTGCAAGTTCACTTCGCGTTTCCGCGTTATCGGTTAAGAAGTACGGCACGTCCACTTCGGAAGGCGAAAAGAACTCTTCGGCAATCATTGGATAGGCACCTCGCTGAGGTTTGTTGCCAAATAGATTCGGCTTGAGCTCAAGCGATGAAGTCTCATCAACTTTGTCGCTGCGATGGGGGTCGGAGGTTGCAAAGTAGAGGAAGAATGGTTGATCCGATGAAGCGGATATGAACTCGCGACAGTTCTCCGCCATCTCAACCGGGCTGCGCGAATTCGCTGGTAGATACTCGTCAAAGTGATACACGATTTCTGGAGCGACGTGATACTTTCCAATCTGAGCTGTTCGGTAACCTTCGTTCGCCAAGACTCGAGGCAGCGACAGGCTCACGACATGGTCGAACGAAGAGAACTTGTGAAAGTCATGTTGGTGCCCGAACTGGCCATTTTTATGATTGTGCAAGCCTGACAATATGACGGAACGGCTAGCGCTGCAGGAAGCGGTCGTGGCAAAGGCGTTTCGGAAAAGCAGACCATCGGCGGCGAGGGCATCGATCGCTGGAGTTCTTGCAACTTTGTCGCCATAGCAGCCGAGCGTTGGGCCTTCGTCGTCGGTGATAAAGAAAATGATGTTCTTTTCCGCGGCCCGGAGCTCGCCCGTCAAGCTCAAGAATTGCGAACCGAGCAACATGGGTAGGATCAACATCAGGAAAGTCTGTCGTACGCTCATCTTTTTTAGAACTCCTGTATTGTTTCGAAAGCGGCCGGAATGCTCTATGATTTCGGTATGACTAACACCACATCAAATTTGCCGGGCATCTCTCAATTTCGATTAGACTCGCAAGTCGCCGTGATAACGGGCGGAGCGAAAGGGTTGGGGTTGGCGATGGCTGCGGGCTTGGCATCTGCGGGCGCCAATTTACTGATCATTGGACGTGATGCGGAAGTAGCTGAGGCTATGGCAAATCAGCTTGCCGAGCAATATGGCGTGGAGGCGATTGCATTTGGCGGCGATGTGACTGAATTGGTGTCGATGGAAAACGCGATGGCCGTCGCGCTCAAACGTTGGAACCGCATCGATATTCTAATCAATAGCGCGGGGATCAACATCCGCGGTCCGATTACGGAATTGAGCAGCGAACAGTTTGATCAGGTCATCCGCACGAATGTTCACGGAACCTGGAACGCTTGCCGATCAGTTTTACCGGCGATGAAGGCGGCAAATTATGGACGAATTATCAATCTCGCCAGCACTTTAGGCGTCGTCGGCTTGGCGAATCGAACCCCATACGCCAGCAGTAAAGGTGCCGTCGTTCAAATGACACGCGCTTTTGCGCTAGAGGTAGCGCCATTCGGAGTGACGTGCAATGCAATTTGTCCCGGCCCATTCCTAACCGAGATGAACATTCCAATAGCTGATACCGAAGAAGCCAAAAAGTTCATCGTCGGCGCGGTGGCTCTAGAGCGATGGGGCGAACTTAAGGAGATTCAAGGGGCTGCGATCTATTTAGCCAGCCCCGCCAGTAGTTTTACGACTGGCAGCCTCTTGTTTGTCGATGGTGGTTGGACCGCTCGATAAGCGCTGATGCTCTATTTTTCGTTAGGCCCAGCATATGAACGTTCGAACTTATCGCGGAATGTTGTGGTCGATTGTATGGAGCCTTGCGATTTGCTCGAGCGTGCTTGCACAGTCATCCTCACAGATCCAGCGAGCGCAGTCGCTGGTTAGAAAATTGCTCCCGCTGTCGTCACCAATCGCTGAACCACAGCCCGGAGACTGGCTAGCAACACAACAAGAAACGGGGCAAACGTTTCGACAATACTTGTCGGGTCGCCCGAACACTCTTTCACGTGCTCGAAGTACGCTTTACATCCAGCCGATCGGCGAGTTTTTAGGCGACGACCAAGCGTTATTAGAAAAGACCGCCGAGTTTTTGGAGATCTATTTTGCTTGTAAAGTTCGTACTCTTGAAACTATCGCGGAATCCGAAATTCCCAGCGAGTCTCGCCGCACAAACACAGCCACCGGGAAGCAGCAAATCCTAACAAGCTACGTGCTTGAGAAGCTTTTGCCACCTCGCTTGCCGCGCGATGGTTTTGCAATCCTCGGCCTGACCACCGTGGATCTGTGGCCCGGCGAAGGTTGGAATTTTGTTTTTGGTCAAGCGACGTATCGAGATCGTGTAGGCATCTGGTCGATCAGCCGCTTTGAATCGACAACAGACAACGCGGCGATCAACGACTTGCGATTGCGACGCACTCTGAAGGTTGCTTCGCATGAGACCGGCCATATGTTTTCGATCAAGCATTGCACGGCTTACGCTTGCAACATGCAGGGCAGCAACTCACTTGAGGAAGCAGATCGGCAGCCGCTGAATCTATGTCCAGAGTGTTTAGCAAAGGTTGTCTATGCGACGAATGCGGATGCGGGCGAGCGTTTCGTGAAGCTGGCCGAATTTTGTAAGGCTAACAAAATCGCCGAGGAGTCTTATTTCCAGGCGGCTAGCGATTTACTGAACCCTTGATTTGAGCTACCGCTAACTGCTGGAATCGACTGGGCTATGATCCTGTGAGCGCGGCCAGTAATGGCTCCAACGGCACGGTTGCAAAAGACGAGGCATAATCGCTCATGGCATACGGGATGACCAAGCGTTCGTTATGAATGATGCCGCCGCAGCTATACACCACGTTTGGCACGTAGCCTTCTCGTTCGTTTTGATCAGGCACTAGCAGTGGTTCGCTGAGCCGTCCTAGCACTTTGGTAGGATCATTGAGATCGAGCAAACACGCTCCAATTGCATACTTTCGAAGCGGCCCAACGCCATGAGTGAGCACGAGCCAACCAGCTTTCGTTTCGATCGGCGAACCACAATTCCCTAGTTGTACAAACTCCCACGGGTAGAGCGGCTTCAGCAGATCCTGTTTTTCGTTCCAGAAATAGAGTTGGTCTGAGGACATGATAAAGACATTTTCGCCATCTTGCCGACCCAGCATAAAATAGCGGCCATTGATCATCCGCGGAAAAAGTGCAAACCCTTTGTTCTGCACTGCAGCGCCATTGAGGGTATGGACGCTAAACCGACGGAAGTCATTCGTTTCGATCAACTGCGGTAGCACGACGCGGCCGTCGTAGGCAGAGTAGGTCGCATAGTACTTGCAATGGCCGGGTTCACAAAACTGGACAAATCGAGCGTCTTCGATACCGTTGCTTTCGCTGGGTGCTCCTGGAAACAAGACACGTTCGGAAATTGACAGCTCTGGTTCAAATTCAACGGTGTAGTTCGACGCAATCAACGTTCGCATCGTATTCAAGTATGAATGCAACCCTATCTCATGGCTTTCGCCGCTGGTCAGTAACAGCGAGATCGCTTGTTCAAACTGCCGATCTGAAAACTCAGGTGGCAGAAGTGCCGTCACGGCATCAATCGTCCGCTTTGGAATCGCGAGTTCCATGAGTTTGCGGCCGAAGATCTTTGCTTTAATCAACGCATCGGGAACGTTGGTCGGCATCGTCACGTATTTGCTGACTGGATCCATCAAGATCTGATAGTCCGCGGTGATCGTGCCTTCGCGAAATGTAATACTAGACAGATGGCCTTCGCCCGTCGCCCGCAACGAAATCAGGAACCGCCGTGCGCCAGGTTCGACAGAATCTTGCTTAGGGTGCCACACGATCGAAGGATTGAATAAGGCAGCGGATTCAAGCGAATACTCCATGGTGAAGTAAGCGCCGATCAACAATTGTCGATTTTCGTCGATGTTTGAATGGACGTTGACGATCTTTTTGACGGCGTTAAAACGCGCTTGAAAGAACTGCAGCGGCTTTTGATGGCGGCCTTTGAATTCGGCGAGCACTCGATCGAATTCGGCGCTCATTTCTTCATCGGTCATGCAGATGACGCGCGTGAAGATCCGCATCACTCGTTTTTCATCGCTGATGTTAAACGGTCGAAAAACAACGCGCGCCAAATTGGGAGCGAGACAGATACCGGTACGGTAGACAGGCACAGTCGATTTGTTTACAGGCGGATTCATCTAGCCATCGTCCTCAGGTTTATGTTCCGATGCAAGGCTGTAGAAACATACTGGTTCATCGAAAAACTACTAGAGCTTTGTCGCAACTAAATTATTAGGATCAACCGCAATGTCGTGTGGCATAAATTCTAATAAAGTTTTGAATGTTGGCCGCTTGAGCTCAGCCGGCTCGTCAAATCGATCGCGAACAACAGATGGGACGACGACCTGCCACGAAGATGCCGATTTGAATTTAAATCGGCGTATGTAAGCCCAAAACAAGGATAGCAGGGCCTTGCTCTAAGAATCTGCTGGCGTGCTGAAGCATCGGCGAGTTATGGAGCGGGAGTCAATTACCGAAACGGCCCTTGGGAGGTTTCGCTCAATTGACTGCCGGACCGATAAACACAAACACCGGCAGACAGGAAGGCTGAATCGGGAGCGAACTCCAGAATCGACACGGAAAACTAAGCGGCTTTGACAATTGCAGCCGACAGGCGGCTTTTTAGTCGTGACGCTTTGTTAACATGGATCACGCCTTTGGCTGCGGCTTGGTCCAAAGCCTTTGCAACCTTTGGAAACGCTGCTTTCGCATCGTCCAATTGCTTACCATCGATAGCAACTCGCAGCTTGCGAATAGCGTTTCGAAGGACGGACTTTACAGCACGATTACGCAGACGTTGCTCTTGGCTTTGACGCAGACGACGCTTGGCACTCTTGGTATTTGGCATAAGATTTCAGAACGATGGCAAAATTGCGGTAGACCTTTGTTCCGCGTTTCCTAGATTTCATCTAGCCCAGACGCAGGATCTTGATTTTGAGGGCGCATATAATTGCATCATTTTCCTACGCTGTCTAGGCGTTTTTCCGTTTACTTCCGCAATCTAGTACGTTTGTTTTCCCCGTAACCTGACCGAGCGACCGCGATTAGTCCTACAAATAGCATTCCCGACGCAAAAACGCTTGGAAAAGTATACCTCGTCTCGGCAGGGCCAGGAGACCCTGGGTTGCTGACCCTGCGCGGCGCCCAGTTGCTGGCGGACTGTGATGTCGTTCTTTATGACGCCCTGGCAAATTCAGACTTATTGCAGCATGCGGCGGCCGCGACCGAGTTGATTTCGGTCGGAAAGCACGGCGTCGATCGGGTCTGGAACCAGCAAGAAATCGAGCATGAAATGCTAGGGCACGCTCGACTGGGCCGACGGGTCGTTCGGTTAAAAGGAGGCGACACTTCGATTTTTGCTCGAACAGGCGAGGAACTGGAATTCCTGCTGGCCCATGGCGTCCCCTTTGAAGTCGTCCCAGGCGTCACGGCGGCGTCGGCAGCGTCGGCCTACGCTGGCATTCCGTTGACACACCGCGATTGGGCGTCTGGCGTCGCGTTCGTGACGGGACACCAGCAGGCCACCGACGGCACGCAAGAATCGGACGACCAGTTGGATTGGACCGGGCTGGCGGCGTTCCCAGGCACCCTCGTGCTGTACATGGCCGTCACCAATACCAAACGCTGGACCGGCCAGTTGATTGCCGCTGGCAAGCCGAGCTCGACTCCCGTCGCAATTGTTCGCCACGCAAGCCTCTCGAATCAAGTCGTCGTTCGCACCACACTGGGCAATTTGCCTGATATCATCGAAGGCCCGCCCAAGCTTCGCCCACCAATCGTCTTTATCGTCGGACCTGTCGCCAATCTTGATACCACTATGAACTGGTTTAGCGATCGCCCACTGCTTAACAAGACGATTGTCCTAACAAGGCCCGAGGGACAAAACGAGGCTCTAGCGCAAGCCCTGCAGTTGCTAGGTGCGAGCACTGTGATTTGTCCTGCGATCAGCATCACGCCGCCCGCCCCCGATTCCGATGAGTTTGCTGAACTTAACAAAGCACTGGATCAAATACACACGTACGATTGGATCGTATTCTCATCGGCAAACGGCGTCCGTCACTTGTTCAAGCATCTTTTTGACAAAGGACTTGATTTAAGAGCAATACGCGACTGTAAGTTTGCCGGCGTGGGGCCTTCCGTTCGAACGGCGTTGGATGAATTACATTTGAATTGCGATGTTGTGCTGGAGGACAACTTGAATGCGGAACACTTGGCTGAAGTCCTGCTGCCGCTGGTCCGTAACGAACGCGTGCTGAACGTCACTACCAATCGAGCTCGTACGACGCTGCCAGACGCTCTGCAGGCAACAACTGCGAAGTTTGATTCTGTCGTCCCGTATGTCAGCCGACCGGTTGCACAAATGCCGCCTCATGCCACTCCGCATTTAAAACAGTCTCCTGAAATCTTCGTTACTGCAACGAGCACTTCGGTTGCAGAAAGTTCTTTTGCGATGTTCAGCGAGTTCAGCTCGAAAGTAGTTTGGATGTCGCTCTCGCCTCAGATCTCCGCCGCTCTTGAACAACTGGGAGCGCGCTACATCCGTGAACTCAAGCAGCTTTCCGCTAGCGAAATTGAACGAATCGTCGCCGCACAGTAGCGGCGCGCATCGGCTAAACTGAAACCTGATTGGCAACTTGCAAGCACGCAACAAACGCATTTTTCGAGACCGACATGGTTCAAGCTAAAGTAATAAAATCATTCAGCTTTTTGTGGTCGACAATTATCGGCGGCATCTTTTTCTTGCTACCGATGATCGCGATTCTCGCACTGCTAGGGCAGATCTATGGCATTGTGGCCGCCATCGCAGTGCCGCTGCACGACTATATTCCAGTCAACTCTGCGTTAGGTATCGGGCTGCTGTTCCTGGCTGCGATTGTTGTCGTAATCTTAATCTGTTGCGCCGCAGGAGTATTAGCTCGGCGGGCAATTGGACAGCGCTTTGCAGGCAGGCTTGAAAAGCAAGTTTCCACGCTGTTCCCAAAATACTCCGTTTATAAAGACTTGCTCGCTGGAAACTTGAACCATGATCATGGCGGTCCCGCTCTTAAACCGATCCTGCTGACGATGCCTGAAGGCGAGCGGATCGCCTTTGAAGCCGACAGCTTGAATGACGATACAGTGGTAGTCTACCTGCCAGGCTCGCCCGATGCTTGGATTGGATCGGTTGTGTTAGTGCCACGGTCGCGGATACGCCCTGCGAGCATAACATTTAATGACACCGTTGGAATCCTTGAACAACTCGGCAGAAACTCAAGGCAGTTTCTCGGTTCAATCGACCGTCATGTCGCCAAATAGTGGCTACCGCATCACTAAACGCGCTTGCGATAACTCCCATCGCTAACGAGACTAACGCTTTTCACTGAGTTGCCATTATGGGATTATTTGACGGGACAGCACTGGAACGAGCAGTTTTGTGCGATCGATGCAATTTGGACGTCAAGGTGTGCCAATGCCCACCGCTACCGGAAGCTGAATTGCCAGAAGTCGCTCCGGAGAATCAGCGGTTGAAGGTTCGCGTCGAAAAGCGCAAAAAGGGCAAAATCGTAACTGTTGTTTCCGGATTCTCTGGGTCTGCCAAACAACGACAGGAAGTCCTCGTAAAGCTTAAGAACAGTTGCGGGGCTGGCGGAACAATCGACGAGGATGACGTGATTGTTCAAGGCGACCACCAGACTCGAGTGATTCAACAACTGAAGGAGTCAGGTTACCGAATCGCTACGAAAGGCTAAACGGCCATGAATCAGACATTGTCTTCATCGTCTGCTTCATCTTCGTCATCTTCTTCATCCTCATTTTCGTCGTCTTCGTCTTCGACTTCGTCATCATCTTCTTCGTCGCCATCTCCGTCGTCCCACTCATCTTCTTCAGACTTGTTCGACTTTCTCTGCTTCTTGCGACTCTCCAGCTTTCGTTCTGACTTTTCTTGGCGTGCTCGGGAGACTTCACCAATCTTCCGCTCTAGTTCTTCGATTCTGTACACCAGTTCATCACGTTCCATAGACAAGCGTTGATTCTCCATCGTCTTTTCGTCAATGATGCTTTCCAGCCGTTGATCGTTCTTTTGAATACGATTACGCTCGTTCTTAATCTCCTGACGTTCCATCTCAGTTGCTTGCGCTTGTTCAGACAGGTGCATTTTCTGCCGCTCCATTTCGCGCTGGTTCGCCTCCAAGTTACGCATTTGCTCTTGAGTCTCTCGCTCCCTGCGTTCGATGTGCTCGAGCTGAGATTGAAGCTTAAGTTCAGAAATGGTTCGCTCCGCCTTGGCTTGCACAGCTTCAACTTTGAGCTGTGCTTTGAGCTCCATATTTTCTTCTTTCAGCCGCAGGAACTCCTGAACGACACGTGAATTGAGGATCGCGTCCCAAGCGTCGATCGCTTGCCTTTGCTGCATTGCATCCTGTGCGGCATATCCATTGTTAGGCTGCGTTACGCCTTGGGAGGTATGGGAATCACTGCCTGCAAATTGCTCAACGTCCTGAATCAAATGCTTTTCATAAATTGGCCTTGGAGCGGTTAAATCAAAGATCAAAGGCTCAGCGGGTTCAACTGATTCAGTTGCCTTTGCTTGCGTATACTTCGGCGATGAAATTTGCGGCGGTGTTGGTTTGGAAACTGCCGAATCAATGCCGCCTAACACAGCGACGGGCCCGATCATACTTGAACAATGCGGTGGCAAGTGGAGCACATCCGCTTCATTGGCCAGTGGTTGATCTGCGACCGCGTTCGGAGACGCCCCAAACACACTTAAGACAGCGGACGCGACAATCAATGCAGCTTGTTGCCGTAAACTAAAACGCATTTCATTACCTCTTAGATTGAACTGATTTCTAACTGTAGCTTGATTATATCGCATTAACACCTGAAAGGCCTCCCTCTCAGATCTTCTGTGTTCGCTAGCAATCGATCGCAAAACGTTGCAGGGCTTGCTTTAATTCGTCTTCGGGAGTGTTCAGTTCCAATCCGAGTTGCTCCAAAAATTGCATGAGGAACTGCGTACGCTTTCGCGATTCGGCTCGGCCCGCTGCTGTTTGCATTGTCTTGTGCAAGTGCAGCAGTTTGATGAAAAAATGATCAACCGAATAAAGAGAATCATTTGCTTCGCGCGTTATCGGAAACGGTTCTTCGCAGTGGACAAACGGTTGTCCAAGCGAGCCACCAGTCATGAGACATCGAGCTAAACCGATTGCTCCCACCGCCTCCAGACGGTCTGCATCTTGCAACACGCGAGCTTCAATCGTTTCCGGAGCAATACCGGCAGAAAAGCTGTGAGCCAAGATCGCGTGCGCTACCTTTGGTAATGCTTTCTCAGGATATCCGATCCTGCTGAGTACCTCGACTGCTTTTTCAGCTGCCAGTTTGGAGGCTTGGGACCGCAACGGGGAATTCTTGGGCACGCTCACACAGTCGTGAAACCAAGCGGCTGGCAACACAACAGCGGGATCTGCTTGTTCAATGCGACCAATATTCCGCGCCGCCACCAGCACTCGTTGAACATGTGCGATATCATGTCCCGAGTCAGCAGTGGCCATGAGTGCACTCGCTTCCGCGAGCATCACTGAATCCCACTGACGTGACCAACTATCCCATGCGTCCATTGAATTTTATCCGACTTCGTGCAATGAAACGCATATCGTAGAATCAATCTCTGCATCGTTGCAAGTGGCTAAGAATCGCGTCGTGCTTAAAAGAACAATTGCATGAAAAAGATTGACCTAGAAAAATCAGAAACTTACATCGCTCAAGACGTACTGGATGCGCTGACGTCGCAAAAGAATCCCGTAAAAGCCAAACTATTGCAAGGTTTTTTCAAGACTGGCCCGGGTGAATATGGTGAAGGCGACAAATTCCTGGGCTTAACAGTTCCCGACCAGCGCGCCATTGCCCGCAAGTATCAATCGCTTCCTCTTGACCAACTGCGCATCCTGTTCAATAGCGACTGGCATGAAGCCCGTCTGACTGCTGGCTTGATTTTGGTTTCCCAATACGAGCGAGCATCGTCGCTTTCCGAACGGAAATTGTTAGTCGATTATTTTCTCGATAATCTTGATTGCATTAACAACTGGGACATCGTTGATAGCACAGCACCCAAGATACTTGGACTCTACCAGTTGGAGTCTGCTGCTGGGCGGCAAGTCGTCAAGCGATTGGTTAAGTCCAAGAATCTTTGGCACCAGAGAGTCGCTGTATTGAGTCAGTTCCCGGCGATCAAGCAAGGAAAATTTGATGACATGTTTGAGATCGCTGGTGTGTTGCTTGATAATCCTCATGACTTGATTCATAAAGCGGTCGGTTGGATGCTGCGGGAAGTTGGCAAGAACGACCAAGAGCAATTGTTAAGCTTTCTGAGAAAGTTTGCTGCACGAATGCCTCGCACCATGTTGCGTTATGCGATCGAAAAGTTAAGCCCTGCTGAACGAGAGTATTTTATGAAGGCAAAGACATAACAGGCGGAGCGGGCTGGATGCGAACGCCGCTTCTATATCTTTCTCTACATAGTCGGGGCTCTCCGAGGACTCGAACTATCGTTTCAGAGAAGTTGCCACGCGGGATTAAAACAGACAAAAGATGTAGCTCCCTGCTGGTTTTTCAAATAGCCAACTTGTAAAACCAGTGGTTATGTGTTCCACAACGCATGTAGGAACGACAGTCATTTTTTGAAAGTTAGCCTTATGAGCCAAACAGTCCCACCGGAGCCTCCGAACCCTTATGCGCATACTAGTTCGACAGCTGAGTATCGTGCGCCTCAGCACACGGGCGAAGGGGACGCGACCGGAGGGATTATTCCGTACAAGAACCCTCACGCGTTGATCGCTTACTATCTCGGGATCGTCGCTCTGTTCCCTCTTCTGGGTGTACCATTTGGCATCGCCTCCTTTGTGCTGGGCATCATGGGGCTACGCAACCGTCGCAAGAATCCTGCGATTAAAGGTTCGGTACATGCGATCGTTGGCATCGTTTTTGGAATCTTTTCGATGCTGCTTGGCGGCCTTATTGGGCTTGCGATCGTCATCGCGATGTTTGGTCGACGAGCGTAACAGCTGCACAAAATGTCGTGAACGCTGTTGTTTGTGCATTCTTGTGCAAGTGTTTTCCGCGACCGATTAGCGTGTGTTACGCTTTCAGTCAGAAACATGCTAGAGTCCGCGAAGTTGTGTTCGCATGTACAACGATCGAGCGAGCAAGACAGCCGCGAGCCGCTTCTAGTTTCTGGACGTCTGGGGTTGTCCGTGTCTGTGGAAGTCCGATTGAGCGAGCCAAAATTCAGTCGCGACGCAGTTTTATGGTTTATGGTTGAGTAACGGTTTTGGTTACCACCTGCGTTTTGCGAAACGTTCCACTATGCGATTTGCATTCACCATTTTTTTGCTTGCCTGCACGGTTGGTTGCGGTAACGATCCACTGCAATCAGAGGCGGAGCGAACTGTACAAAAGTACCGTACTGCTGAAATTGCGAAGAATGCCATTGAAAAGGAACTGGAACTTTTCGAACGCGACCAAGAGGCTCTGCACACCATTAACGCTTCCGTCCAGAACCGCAAACGTGTCTTGGAAATGCAGCATCGCCTGCGTCGGGAAGTCCAACGGCTGGAACGTTTGATGCAGGATTACTCGAAACAAACGAAGTAGTGCAGTCACTGGCATCCAAGCGGGTGGTTTGCGGCTTACTTCAGCTCCCAGCACCCCATCTCATTTGCTGTACGGGCGTAAAGCCGTTTGCCGACGACGACCGGGTGATTCCAGCTTTTGCTGACCATAGACGTAATTTTGCCAAGTTCTTTCGGACCGTTTTCAGGACTCGCATCTAGCAAAACGATCTCGCCTGTTTCCGACTGCACAATCAGCGCGTCGCTGTCGGGCAACAGGAAGACTTGGCCCTTCCCATAGCGTCCGCCTTTCCAAGCCTTCTCGCCTGTTTTCAAATCGATACAGGCAAATATCCCATCATCGAATCCGTAAGCGAACCCTTGATGCAACACGCAGTCATTAAAGTCCGACTTAAGCCTGCGCGTCGTCCATAACTCTGTCGCTCGGAGCTGTCCGTCTGTCTCGGCGACCTCGACAAGTCGAGTTCCAGTGCCCATGCCGGTCGGAATTAAAACCTTGTTGCCGTCCAAGAGTTGCGGTTGAAGCGATCGATAGCCTTGATGCTTCCATTCATACTTCAACTGTACGTTTCCGTTTTGCGGGTCGTAGAGGTGAAGTCCCTCGTCCGACAAGATCGCGAGGTAGTCGACGCCATCTAAACGCATAGTTTGCACAGAGGCATAAGAGTCTTTCCCGCACGGCGCTGACCATTGCTCGGTGCCATCGTTTTTGTCGAACGCCACAATGCCTTTTTCTTCGCCGCCAGCGTAAACGATAACGCTTGACTCGTTCACATAAGGCGAAGCCGAAAAGCCCCACATCGGAGGCTCGCGTTCAGCAACACTTCGCAGATCGACCTTCCACTTTGATTTACCGGAGGTCGCATCGACGCATTGCAGCCATCCTTCGGCTCCCAGTGTGTATAACGAATCGTCGGCGAGCGTCGGAGTTGCACGGGGGCCAAGTCCGCCAAGTGGTTCAAAGAATCGAGACGCGATTTCGGAAGTCCATAGCTCTTGGCCATCGGCTGCGCGATAGCAGACAACAGATTCGTTATCACCACGTTGCTCTTGTGTAAATAGAAGATCTCCAGCGATTAGCATGGATGACCAAGCAGGACCGACCGCGATTCGCCAGACTTCTCGAGGCGGGTTGGCCGCCCAGTCCTTATCAATCGTCACGCCCGGTTGGGTACTATTATAATTGGGGCCACGAAAGTTGGGCCATTCCGCTTTGGCTAGCGACGCATCAACTTCAGCGGCGTCGATTAAGACCGGTGCTTTCTCCGATGCGGACTTCTGTTCGACGAGTTTCTGTTCCGCAGTTTTATTCCAGCGCCAGTCGAGTTCAACGGCGAAATTCCCCCACATGCCGTCTGTTCGAAGCATGGTGGAGACTAAAAACCCCAACAATGCGCAACCTAGGGCGATCCAAGTTCTCCGAACGGAGAGGACATTGCGCATCACAATCAAAGCGAGCGCGAACAAAACGATCCCGACCGGAATCGTAAATGCGATAAAAGCAGGGCCGTGCAGGCTTGGGTCTACGGTGAACGCCGTGATGACAAGGGAGACAAGTATTCCGAGGAGACCAATCACACGCTCGTACCAGCGAGCGCGGCTGAAAGTCACCCACCAAAGCACAATCAGCATGGATAGAAGGGCAGGCCCCAAGCCGGCTATCATCCACAAAAAGCTAGGCCCATCGTCAACAATTCGAGTGATATTCTTGGCAAGCAACATGACCGCCAAGAGAACCATTACAGGCCACACCCGAAGGCTCTTCCACACGTCGCGTGCCAGGATTGTCTCGCCAGATTCGGTTGATGTCGCGTCGGTGTTCATAACTTTAACTTCAGAGTTCTTCTTCGAATTCAAAGCAAGAATCATACGCGTTTTCAGAACCGGGAGCCAGATCGAAGCAAAACCACCATTGGCAGAAACTTATCGATCGGAAAAAAGCGTTCACAAATGTTTCTGACAATCCCTTGTTCACGGGAGCAACCGGTAAGTCGCCAGGCGTTGCACCGCCAACGCCCCCCGGCGTGCTGCCGTTTACATTACGCCAGTTCGGTTTGATGGTGGAACGTTCAACGTTACCGCTCGAGATATGCTCGGCCGAATCACTAGTGGTACCATAGCGGACCTAGGTATGCCCTGGGAAATGATTGGCACCGGGCCGAACGCTGGCGTGGTGTTGAATGGCTCCGAAGTCACCACCGAATTCGTCTTGGTGGGTTCATGATCAAAACAAGCCAAAGAGTTGCTCAGCACTACCCGATCCTCATTGCTCCACCACAAAGCTTGATTTGGTGGAGCAATGAATCTCAACGCAGCGATTGGATCATCGCTTGACTGGGTAAGACGATTTCTTTCGAACACGGACGGCGTTTGTTCGATACGGCAAATGAGCTTCTGCAATTCGTACGACAAAATCTCGAAGAGTTCCAGTTTCTTGCACGGATCCCGGTTGGCAATGTCACTATTAAATTGGTGACAGAGGTTGCCTTGACTGGTTATTGTGCGGGCACACACACGTATCGACTCGAAATTAGACGGTGGAATTGCGATGAGACTAACGCTGCGAACTTTATTGGCTTACATCGACGGCGTTCTGCCCACTGAAGAATCTCAGCATTTGGAAGCTAAGATCCGTGAAAGCCGCATCGCGCAAAATACGATGGAACGGATCGATCATGGAATGGCCCGCAAAGATCTCGGAAGCCCAGCAACAACAGCACGGCCCAGCGAACAGGACGCTAACACGGTTGCCGAATATCTCGATAACACCATGTCGCCAGACCAATTGCCGCATTTTGAGAAAACTTGCTTTGAGAATGACGCTCAACTGATTGAAGTGGCAGCGGTTCATAGGATTCTTTCGGTTGTACTTACAAAGCCAATCTCGGTTTCCGAAACGCTTCGCCGACGAGTTCGTCAGATTCGGAACACGACGCAAGCCGTCGCGGCCGAATCGTCCGACGATCCAGTTGCTGGTGAAATCCCGCCGGTTGTCGTACCGATACCTGCTTCGCAGCCAGATAGTGTCCGAACCAATGGGAAAGTCGGCAGCAGTGACTTGGGTGCAATCGATTCACGCTCCGCCTTGTCCGGTAACTTGCAAGGCAAGAATCTGCGGTTTGATAGCTCCCACAGCAGCGACGCAGTGGCTCAAACCCAGTCAGAGTCACGCGGGATGCCGACAGAGCAAACGAGCGCTCCCGTCAGCGCCATACACACCGCAAATCTAGCCACTCAGGGGCTTGATCTAACAGACGATCGTACCAACGCTGTGCCAGAATATTTGCGAGATCGCTCGGAAGGAGTTCTGTCACAATTTGTGATTGTATCGTTGTTGATCGTGGCTCTTTTCGCAGTAGCCTTCTATTCGATTGGACCGATCGATCAGATCGCCGCTTTGTTCTCTGCAACATCGCCCAGTTCTGATGTGTCAACTGAATCAATCCCGTCCACCGACGCGGTTGCAGTGGATTCTGATTCCACCCCAATCGTTGTAGGCGATGCATCTCCCGTTCCACCATCCAGTCTGGCAGGAGAACCTACACTTCTAAACGGCGCAATTCCCCAACCAAATATTTCCCCCGAGCCTGAAAGCACTGGAGAATCCGTCTCGACAGCTTCGTCGGAAGCCAGTGTGGACGGTAACAAGGTCGATGCCGAGATCTCCGTGGCTGATGCCGCTCCACCGCTCACACCCGAGAGCGATTTAACCCGCTCAATCGCTTCCGATGTTCCGGCGACTGTCGACGGCAGTGCAATGATCACTAGCAGTG
Organism: Njordella aestuarii; assembly: GCF_056494165.1. Lineage (NCBI taxonomy): Bacteria > Pseudomonadati > Planctomycetota > Planctomycetia > Pirellulales > Pirellulaceae > Njordella > Njordella aestuarii. The sequence goes on along the minus strand of NZ_CM151397.1, from coordinate 1,273,816 downwards.
ATGTAGCGCCGCCGATTGCTGAAGCTTCGGTAGCTCCGCCCAGCCCCGCGGCCGCTGATGAATCGAACGAGGAGGGTGCAATCGCAATGACTTCCAACGCGCCGCCACCGATCCCTTCACCGGAAAGTGCAACGAGCGGTGAAAACTCTGGAGAAGTCGCGACAGCTTCACAGCTATCATGGCAGCCCGAGACCAAAGATTCTGCGGCTGCAATAGTTATGTCGTTATCGAACGTATCTCCCGAGCCCGCAGTTGGCGGCTTTGTTGAGAAAAAATTACGGTTGATGAATGTTGCTGAAGCGCTGCCAATTGAAGACCGCATGATCGTACCCAACGCGTATCGCACCGAAGTTCGCATTCAACCGGGCCTTAAATGGGTGGTTGCATCGGCGACGGACATGCAAGGCGAACAAGGCGCTGAGAAAAATATCGCTTATGTGCGTTTGAGACTAGGACGCGCGCTGCTTCACGCCTCGTCGGACTGCAGCGCTGTAGTGTTGCGAATTCAAAATGCCGACTACAAAATCCAGCTCGACTCGCCCTCGGCGATCGCAAGCGTAGAACTAAAGTACTTCCAAAATGCGGGCGTGCTGGTCAGTCCGAATGCAGACGCTGAAGAGGACCAACCGTTCGTAGTGCCCGTTGTAACGATTGCATGCGTTGCGGGAAGCATGGATGTTCGGACAAAGAGTGGACTATCTTGGTCAGACGCAGAAACTTGCGGGGAAGGACAGGCGGTTGCATTTATCAATCACGAACGCCAATTACAGTACACGTTGGCCGAAGTGCCTTGGTGGTACCGCACCAGCATTGAACGTCCCATCGATAGCGGGGCTGCAGAAGACCTAGCCTTGGAATTACAAACTCTTCCACCCGAGCTACGTGGAGACGCAGTTGATGGAAATGAGGCCTTGGCTCGACTGGACCTGATCTCTGTGTTGCAGGAAGCCACTAAATTGAGGCGAGCGGAGACAGCCGCACTGGCGGCGCGAACGTTGGCTTTGCTGGGACGCTACGATTCAATTTTCGGTAGCGACGGAATTCTAAATCAGTCTAGCTCCCGCCCACACCGAACTCTGATTATCAACGCTGTCGTTCAGTCGCTGGGGATCGATGAAGAATATCGAAACTCACTCGCAAAATCGCTTAATGCCTATGATCCTCCCCGCGGCTCACGTTTGCTCTCGCTGATGACATTGCCTGATGCCAAGATGTTGGCGATGGCTAGTGGAGCTCAGCCGTATATCGACGCCCTCTCCAGTTCATTCCTCGACGAACGCGTGCTAGGGATTCATCAACTAGCTTCGATCACCGGTCGAGAATACGCGTATCAGCCCGATCGTGTAACTAGCGAAGCGCTCGCACAGTGGAGAAAGTTGCATAGCTCGGGAAAGATTGAGTGGAACCGATTTTCCGTCAAACCACTTGATGTGCCTGCCCAATAAGCACCGCAACTTGAACTAATTGGAACCGGGCTTTACCGTGACTGTCGTCTGCTGGCCATCGACGGTCTGCAAAGTCAAAGTAACGCCCGCTTGCTCGGAACCAACCATTTGCAAAAAGTCCTCCATCGACGTTGCCGGTCGACCATTGACTGCGACTATTTGCGAGCCGGTTCGCAGGCCAGCTGCCCACGCCGGCGAGCCGAGATCGACATCGATTACAGCGATCGAATCTGCAGAAAACTTGTTGAAGCCGCGTAGCTGCTGGAACAACAAATCTGGCGGAAACGCAGTAATGTAGTCAATCAATGCACCTCGCCACTTGGTATCTGGCTCTATCGAAAAAGCGGGCCGGTTGGTAACAACGTAGCGTTTGCTAAGTTTGACGCTGGCATCAGCATAGATAATTTCATTGCCACGCGGCCTCAGCAACGACAGCTGAACGGTATCCCCTGGCGCGTATGCTGCAAGCTCTCGAAAAATTGCGTTTCTCGATTCCACCTCCCGTTGATCGATATGAGTAATCACATCTCCGACGCGAACTCCAGCCGACTCGCCTGGCATACCAGGAATGATCGCTTCGACAGCAACACCGCGAATATTTCGCCGTCGGTCAATTGAGTTCACTTCGCCAGGCTGAATTCCCATAAAGCTAAAGGCGGGGAGCTTTCCTTGGGCAAGAGCGTCGACGATTCTGCGCAGTGTCTTGTTCGCTGGTAAAGCAAAAGTTCCCGGCATATGTTGCTGTTGCATCTGAGAACTATCGATAGTGATGCCGACAAAGTCGCCCTGAAGATTGAATAGTGCGGCGCCCGTTGCATCGAGATAGTCCACGTGAGTAGTATGAATCAAAGATCCGTGTGCATAAATCGTGCTTCGATCAACACCTTCCGTCGGTCGCCCTTCTGTCGGTTGCTGGTTGTTCGATTCGAGAGATCGATGAACGCCGCTGACAATCCCCCAGTCGATGGCCGATTGGCCATCGCGATAAATCGCTCCAGGACTAGTCAAGCGAACGCAAATCGAACCTGGAACGGCATCTTTAAACGTATAGTCGCGGATTGGTTTTGCGTTGAGCGCGAACTTCTCGTCTCCAACACGGAGTACTGCAAGATTGGTATAAGGTTCCCCCGCGATCACTTGCGCTTGCAACCCAACCAGTTGAGCGCCTGCCAAGAGGCCTTTATTCCAGACCAAATACTCATGATCATTGGGGTTTCCCAAAGCGCTATAGGGCGTGACGATCGATCCTCGATCATCCCAGACAATTCCGGAAGCATATCGTGCCGCAATATAGCTTGGGTCACTTGGGGCTGCCTGGAAGTAGCTCATCCGCTGGCTTTGAATCGGGTCAATTTCCGTCAAACTTCGTCTTTGATTCTTCGATATACAAGCGATGCTTACGATACTGGGATTAAAATCGGCCGCGATACTTTGTAGCGTGTGCTCCATCGCTCCAAGAAAATCTCGAGTCTGCTCATCCATTGGAGTCGTGTCTTGGGCAACAGCCGCACGACCGAACGCGAGCATAACCAAAAGGCCAACTCGAGCTAACTTCCCTGCGAGTAATGAATTCATGAACATTCCAATCTGAGAGTTACCGGCGGGAGAGCAGTGCATTTTCACTGACGTTTTGATCAGATAACCGTTCGCAAACTTGTTTTTGCAATTATCTTAGAGCTATTGTCACTCATCTACCACATGAAAACGTATGACCCTCCCGAAAAAACGGATCGCCTTAGTCGCGGGAACTCGTCCCGAAGCAATCAAAATCGCGCCGATCTATTTTGAGTTATCGAAATCGGATCTGCTTCAGCCAGTTTTGTTAGCTACTGCTCAACATCGGCAGATGCTCGACCAGACCCTTGATGTGTTTGGCCTCACTCCAGACGCCGATCTAGACTTGATGCAGCCGGGCCAGACTCTTCCTGAGCTTACGGGGCGAGTGATCAACGCCGTAACAGGTTGGCTTCAAAAGAATCCCGTCGATGCGATGTTGGTTCAAGGCGATACCACCACCGTTCTTGGATCTGCGCTAGCCGCGTTTTATCAACAGATTCCCATCGGGCATATCGAAGCTGGATTGCGGACAGGCACGATCTCTTCACCATTTCCCGAAGAAATGAATCGTCGACTGACAAGTCCGCTGGCGCGATGGCACTTCTGCCCGACATTGACTTCGCAAGCGAACTTGTTAAGGGAATCGATCGATCCGAAATCGATTCACGTCACGGGAAACACGGTGGTGGATGCACTGTTGTGGATGCGCAATCAAGTGCACCAGAGTGTCGAAACTGCTAGCAGTTGTTTGGCTGACCTAAAAATTCCGTCCGATTTCACCGAACGATTTGTAAACAATCCCGATTCGCAATGGATTTTGGTGACAGGACATCGGCGCGAGTCGTTTGGCTCAGGCTTCGAAGACATTTGCATGGCAATTCGAAAGATCGTTGATACTTTCCCTGACGTTGGAGTCCTCTACCCCGTGCATCTAAATCCCAACGTGCGAGAGCCTGTGCAGAGGATACTCTCGAGCCATCCGAATATTGCATTGATAGAACCTGCTGCATACCGCCCCTTTGTGTACTTGATGGACAATGCAACATTCATTTTAACCGACTCTGGCGGCGTTCAAGAGGAAGCCCCTTCGTTGGGTAAACCAGTGCTGGTCATGCGTGAGTCGACCGAAAGACCCGAAGCCGTGGAAGCAGGAACCTGCAGGCTGGTGGGCACATCGATTGAAAGAATTGTCGCTGAAGCAACGATCTTGCTGCGCGATAAAGCCGAATACGCACGTCGTTCGCAGTTAAGCAACCCGTATGGTGATGGTAAATCAGCAGGTCGTATCCGGGCGATACTGGAACGTGATTTGTGTTGAACTAACCCGTTACGAATGGTTGAAAAGATCTGAGTACTCAGGCTGCTTACACAAGAGCGCTGCATTGCGTTCAGCCATCGCGGCGATAGTGAAGAATGGATTTACCGCTATCGCTGTCGGATAGATCGCTCCATCACAAACATATAGCCCCGAGTGAGTCTGGAATTCACCAGTGGGGTTTAGGTCGCCGCCTCTGGAGTAGTCATACAATCGTCCGCGGCTATCTACGACGCCCGCCAAAGGGTTATCGCCCATTCCACAACCACCAAGTGGATGAACTGTGATCATGCGATCGTGAGGAGGATGAAGATGCCGATACTTGCCGCCGTGAGCTGCTGCGACATTAGCAAACTCCTGCCGAATTTTGGTTCGATACGCACTTTTTAGCAGGCCGGGCCAAAGCACGTTTGCGTTACCATCAGGATGAAGTACAACACGACCATGCTGACCATCGTGTCCCATGCCTAGCATAACCATCGTACTTTCCAACTTCGGATCTAGGAAAAGGCCGCCAAGGATATTTGTGTACATCCTCGCGGCTGCACCTTCTTGAATCAAAACGCGATCATGCAAATGTGGCCGATACGGGTATGTTAAATTCGTTTGGATTGTTGGTCCCGACCGATGCTCACTTGGATAAGCGGATGTACCGCCAACTTGCGTACATAGTTCCGAGTTATCGACGAACCCTAGCGCGTCTCCATTGGCCGTCCAGCTACAACCAAGAGTTGGAGACAAGCAAAGACCATCTTGTTGCGAACGCAGCAAAATTTCTGTGGAACCGAGACTCCCTGCTCCAAGGACGACGACACGGCTGGTGACGAAGCGACGAGTCGTGAGCAGGTCACCAGCAGGCCCTTTGCAGTGATGCAGATACTCGATGACGTAATGCCCATCGCGTGGATGTATCTTTTGCACTTCGCACTGGCTGTAGAGCATCGCTCCGTGTCGCCGAGCGATTGGCAGGTAGTTCATCGCCAATGTGTTTTTTGCTCCCACATTGCAGCCCGTCATGCAGTCGCCACAGTCAATACAATTTCGCTGCAGCATTCGTTGGCGATTCAGAACCGGGAGCATCGGATCGGCAGACGAACGTGTAATTGTCAAAGCAGCCGCTTCGAAGTGGCATCCAATATCCGCCAATCGTTCTGCAGCGATCCGTTGCGCTCGCATCTTGGGAGTATGATCGAGCGGATCGACTTGGACTCCGAGTTCCCACGCCGCTCGTTCATAGTAAGGTTCAAGCACATCGCGGTCTTGCAACGCGACAGGCCACTGTGGTTGCATGAAAACTTCGCGGTCTGGCCGCAGGGCAACATTAGCATTAACAAGAGAGCATCCACCAAGCCCACTTCCAGCGACGATCATCAATTCGTCTGTCTGCCTAACGTCGTACAAACCGATAGGATTGAGAGGGCTGCGGCGGTTGAGACCAAGCGGTTTTAGGCGTGCTTCGCCCGAAGCCTTACGAATAGCATCGGGATAGTCGCCTGGTATCCATTCGGCACCACGTTCGAGAACTGCGAGCCTAACACCTGGGCGCATCTGCTGCGCCACACGCGCCGCGGTAATCGACGCGCCGTAGCCCGAACCGACGATCAAGATGTCGTATTGCCAGGGGCAACCACGCGGAGCGATTAGATCAGGAGGAGTCGTCGAAGATAGAGCTCCACCGAACTGCTGCATATTCCGGGCATAGTCCGACCGGGCTGCACGCTTATATTCGGAATCGCCGGACCGAAATCGTCCAAGCAAATTATCGTGCGATTTTTTGCTAGCGGTTCCCCCCGCAACAGCGGAACTTGCAGTCGCCGCCGCAGTTGCTCCGCCAACAATCTGCAGCAATCGTCGGCGGGAAATATCGTTCGGTGAGTTCGTATTCTTTTCGGCATCCATGCATCGTGGCCCTGGACTGCATCCTTGCAGTCGATTTGGTCTAGTCGCTAATTTGCAGGTAACCTTTATTCCATCGGTTCGTCAGTTTGTAACAGTTAGCTGAATCCCTCCTTGAGTGGACACTGAATTCAATCGTGCAATTACCCCTGACTGCTACAGCCTAACACTTATTGTTTTAAACGCGGCAGTCGCACAACCACATCGCAATAGCTTACCTAACCGGTTCAATCCGAAGTTAAGCTTTCTAAGCGTGATTGCGATATCGAAGGTACCAGAGCAGTGCGACTAGAGTTTTAGCGTCTACAATTTGGCCATCACGCAACATCCGATCAATATCGCACCAACTAAAAAGATGATTTTCCATTTCTTCGCCCGGCTCGCGTGCTGGTGGGCCGGCCTCAAGTTCGCTGGCGACGAAGAAGTACATTTTTTCGTCCAGGATTCCTGGAGACATGCAAAAGGTGTGAATCAATTCAATCTTTTGCGCAGAATACCCAGTTTCTTCTTTCAGCTCGCGCGGTGCGGCAAGAGCTGGCTGTTCGCCTCGTTCAAGAGTGCCAGCAGGCAGTTCCCATAACCATTGATCTACCGACACACGGTAATTCCGCAACAAGCAAACTTGGTCGTCGCTTACCAGGGGCAGAATTACAACGGCTCCATTGTGTCGGATGATCTCGCGTTGATGTAATGAGCCGTCTGGCAAGGTTCTATAGGCGACTTCCACGTCAAAACGACTGGTGCGGAGCAAGGTTCGCGTCATGTAAATTCCTTTGTATTTCGTATGTTCGCCATGACAATTGATACAATCGATACATCTTGAACTGTGATGAATCGAAGTTTGTGGATCAGCTAAAAAATTCCGGCGCAGACTCTAAACGTATTCCAAAATCGTTCTAAGTGCCAGCCGGTTGCAAGGTGCGCTGATTGCCATCAGCGAAACTCGCCGAGCTATACCTAACATTTCCCAAATCTGAGCCAAACGTGAGGACAAAGCCCATCGCTTGGCGTCAACCAAAGAGGTTCTTCCATGCGTCGATTCATTTTGGCAGTTGTCGCTGTTGCGTCGTTTGCTTTCGCTTCCAACAATGCTGAAGCAGGTCTGTTCCATCGCAACAACGATTGCTGTGATCCAGCTCCAGCTTGCGGATGCGATGTAGCTCCAGCTCCATCCTGCGGTTGCGAAGTTGCTCCTTCGTGCGGTTGCGAAGCTCCAGCACCAGCGTGCGGACACCGTCACTTGCTAGGTGGTTTGCTACACCGTCACCGCGGCTGTGGTGTTTCCGCTCCAGCATGCGGATGCGAAGCTCCAGTGTTTGCAGAGCCAAGCTGTGGTTGTGCTGCTCCTGTTTATGCAGCTCCAAGCTGTGGTTGCGAAACTCCAGCTCCAGCTTGCGGATGCGGACATCGTCACCCATTCGGTGGCTTCTTCCATCGTCATCACCATGCAGCTAGCAGCTGTGGTTGCGAAGTTGCACCAAGCTGTGGTTGCGAAGCTGCTCCAGTATACGCAGCTCCAAGCTGTGGTTGTGGCTACTAAGCCTAACTGAGAAATCAGTAAGATCGATTGAACAGCCTTGCAGAAATGCAGGGCTGTTTTCGTTGAACAACCTGACTTGGCAGCGAAACTAAGCCACGGAAGCCCTTTGCATTCCTTCCATGCTTTGCTGAAGAATTGCTTCGTAACCTAGCGAAAAGTCGAAAACTTCGACGGACACCCAGCCTTGATAGCCAATTTGCTGCAGTGCCTTGAAGACGGGGCGTTGATCATACGCCCCCATGCCGGGCCCCAATAAGTTAGGGTCATTCGCGTGAAAATGAGCTAGATAATCACGATTGGCGAGTATGATCTCATCGACTGGTAAAGCTTCGCTGCTCATTGCCTTGACATCCAAGTGCAGCTTTATGTTAGGACTATTGACTTCCTTGATAAGCTCGACAGCTTGCGAAGCTCGATTCAAAAAATTTCCTTCGGCTGGTCCCAACGGTTCAATGGCTAGCGTTACATTCCGCTCCGCCAAATCCGCAGTGATTTCGGCTAAGACGTCGGCAGCATTTTTTGCCGCATCCGCATGCGTTTGCGGTGCCACGAAGTTACGCTGCAATGGACTTCCTAAAACCATAATGTTCCCGCCAAGATCACCGCACAAGTGAACCAACCGCTTCAAGTACTCGGCCGTCTTGGTGCGGAACGAAGTTTCGTTGGTCGTTAGATGATACCCCTCGGTCTTTGCCAACAACCAGTGCAAGCCGACTAATTCTAGCCCTGAATCGACCACCAGTTGACGAAATTCGTGTCGCTCTTTTTGCGTCAGTTCCGTAGGACGCGGTCCAAGTGTAAACGGAGCCACTTCCAGGCCTGTATAGCCAATTCTTCTCGCAAATTCATACGCCTGCGGTAGAGCATTCGATTCAAAAATTTCATTGCAGATTGCGAATTTCACGTTCAATTCCTAACCGTATCCGAAGGATGTAACCTTTCCGATTGCTATCTTAGCCGATACCTTCAGCATTGTCCGCTACGGTTGCGGCAAACCAAGATACCTTCATCGACTCACCATCAAGCTTGCTATGGACCTACAACTCAAGGACAAGACCGTTCTCATCGTCGGCGGAGGGAGTGGTATCGGCGCTGCATGCGCCGCACGATTTGCAGAGGAAGGCTCCCAAGTGTGCATATGGGATCTGAAAATCGAAAAACCGTCGGCGTACAGCTTGTCGATTCAATGCGATATCGTAGACGTGGAACAAATCCAATCGGCGACTAAAAAGACGGTTGGCACTTTTGGCTCAATTGATTGTTTGGTCCACACTGCATCGATCGGCTCGGGCAGTTTCGGATTTCCGTTTACGGATGTGCCGCTAGCAAGCTGGCAGCGAATCTTCGACATCAACGTTATCGGAATGGCGAACATCGCGTATGCGATCGCGCCGCCGATGATTCAACAGAAGAGCGGCTCAATGATCTTTCTCTCAAGCGTAGCAGGCCAGAACGGCTCGCAAACCGATCCACCGTACAGCGCGAGCAAAGCTGCAAATCTTAATTTCGCGATGTGTCTCGCGCGAGACTTGGCGCAGCATAACGTGCGTGTAAATTCCGTTTGTCCTGGGATGGTACAAACAGCACTGAATCGCAGCGTCTGGAAAGCTTGGCACGATAAAGCACCCGAGGCTCAACGCCAAGACTACGAAGTATGGGCTGCGGAAAAAATCCAGCGTCTGGTCCCTCTTCAAAGATGGCAATCTCCCGACGATATTGCTGACGCAGTACTATTCCTTTCTAGCGCACGAGCATCCCAGATTACCGGCCAGACGATCAATGTCGACGGCGGCTATGTCATGCGATAGCACACTGCGCGAAATCTATTTGCGCGCAACGACGATCGGAAAAGGACTCAGACTCGACAACACCTGAGCTTCACGAATGGTCGGTACGAAGATGAAACCGTCGGCGGCTGCGATCTTAGCGAGCCTAACATCGACCGGTGTTCGCCATTCGCATTCTTCACTCCAAGAACCGCCATCCTCCCGGCGGTCCGGTTGGCAGATCCATTGTTGGTCGGCGGCTTGTTGTTCAAGCTGGTCCGTTGGCAGGTATGACACTGGCTTACACTGGAAGCTTTGCTCAAGCACGGCTCTGCGGATGGCGATGCCGTATGGTTCCCAATCCCAGCGGTGCAAATGCGACCGGTATCGTCTCCGGTCCAGCAGTTCGTTTAAGGAAACAGCGCTAAAGCTGACCGATGGAAAGCCACCGCGTTTAAGAAAATGCGTTGCGACGAGTCGTCGTTGCGACAGGATATTGATTAGCGATTCCAATGGATTAGCACTTAAATCGGAATTGCATAAGATCACTTCGGTTGAATATCCAATCTCCGTTTGGGCGGGCCATTGACCGTCGCGTGCTCGAGTGCAGTGCACCAGATACTGGTCGCTATTCAGTTGCGAATTCAAAAACATCGCGTACGGCACGATTGGGCTGACACACGCAGAGGCTCGCATCAATGCACGACGATCGCTGCAGACGTTTGCTAGTTCAGCGGCACAGTGCCTTTCCTGGTGAGTTCGACACGTCAGCATCTTGATCGCGACACTTGAGTCAGCCCAATCGATCGCTTCGTCAAACACGCATAAATTCTTCTTGGAGCCATTCTCAATGTTGGCGTTAATCCAGTTTCTTGCGAGTCGTTCCGACTTGCTGCCGCGATGGATGTCGATGGCGTACGCTTCGTCGGCAAGTGACCAAACAATCCGATCAGCAAGAGGCAAACTGGAGAGATCTGCGGTAATTTCCACAGCATCAGCAGTTTGCAAGCGGATGAAATGCTCGTCAGCGTCGGCTACTTCATTTCCGAAGACGATTCGTACATGGTCCACTTTCAAACGCTCGGCAAACTGCTTGATCCAGTACCCGATCGGCGTTTTCAGCGAGTAAATTGCAAATTTTGATTCTTCTCTGCATCGCAGGAGCGACACTTCCAGACGGTTACGCCACAGCTTTCTCCACTCAGGGTGACGCGTTCGTTGGGACGCAGCCAGGACAACAGCTTGCGATTTTGACAGCCTGGTTGGCACATTTACCGACGCGACTTCCATTCCTGTCCATTTTCGCAGCGTGGCACTTCGTCGTGCAAGCCAAGCGATATCGATTGACGAAACATTTTGAGGAGGCGTCATTTACGGCAGCTTGGCCTCATATTAAGAATCTACTAGCCACTCACAGTTGCAATCGCTCTTTCGACGCGTGCAGCGACTGAATCCAGCCCCAACAATTCAATGTACTCGTAGACGGCTAATCCCGATGCTTTACCGGTTAGAGCGACTCGCAAGGCGTTCATCAAGAGTCCCATCTTAATCGATTTCTCTTCGACAAACGACTTGATGTCCTGTTCAACGGTCGACGCGTTCAGGTCTGTTAAGCCTTTCAAACGCGTTACATACTCGCGCATTAAATCATGCGAAAGCGGATCGCCCATCCGTTTTTTCAGCAGTTCCAGATCAAGCGGTAATGCATCATCAGCGACGAACACTTCATTAAATTGGAAAATGTCGCCTGCAATTCGCAAACGGTCCCCTGCAAGTTCAACAGTCCTGCTAACTTTTGCAGCGTCTGCTGCGGTGAGCGATTCATTGACCCAACCCGCCTTGCGCAACATCGGGATGATCATTTCCGTTTTCGCTTCGACGCTCAACTTGCTCATCCAGCGAGCTTGAAACGCAAGCAACTTTTGCGGATCAAAAGACGCCGGAGACTTTTGAATGCGGTCCAGCGAAAAGCTGTCGATGGCCTCTTCAATGGTAAAACTCTCGGTTGAATCGTCCAGGCTCCAGCCCAGCAGCAAGAGGTAGTTCAAAACGCCCCATGGCAGGAAGCCAATCTCGCGATAAAAATCAACCACAACCGGATTGAAGACTTCAGGCGTAACATCGACTTGCGTCAGTTCAGCGATCTGTTTGCCAGTTTCGTTCAAACTCTTGAAGGTAGGATCTTTCAGATATTTGTCCAACTTCCGTTTGCTCAGCTTCGCCGTCCCATTCGGTTCAGCGACATAAGGCAGATGTGCAAACACGGGGATATCATAGCCAAGCGATTGAGCGATGAAGATTTGCCGCGGAGTGTTCGGCAAGTGTTCGACGGCGCGGATCACATGCGTTATCTGCAATTCAAAATCATCAACAACGCTGGCGAGGTGGTACAAGCACGAGCCATCTGCGCGTTGGATGACATGGTCCGCTTCTCCGCTCCACGCAAACTCAACATTGCCGCGAACAAGATCGTGAAACGCGCAGACACCCTCACGTGGCATCTTCAGCCTTACGACGCCAACCCGTCCTTCGGCTTCGAATGCTTTCGCCTGTTCTTCATCATTTGCCATCCAGCGACGATCGTACAGAAACTGCTCGCCGGCCTTCTCCGCTGCCGTTCGCAATTCTTGCAGTTCTTCAGGCCGCGAGTAATCTTTGTAAGCATGTCCGCTTTGCAGCAACTTTTCAGCTGCGACCTTATGGATATCTTGACGTTGCGATTGAAAATAAGGTGCGTGCGGACCGCCAACCTCCGGACCTTCATCCCAGTTCAATCCTAGCCATCGGAAACCGTCCAAGATCGGCTGCAAAGCTTCCTCGACGTTTCTCTGGGCGTCGGTATCGTCGATTCGCAAAATAAATTTGCCGCCCGTCTGCCGCGCGAACAAGTAATTAAAAAACGCAGTTCGAACACCTCCGATGTGAAGGTAACCTGTTGGACTAGGGGCAAAGCGCGTGCGAGTGGTCATATCGATTTCTAAGGGGCTAGCGAGTTTCCGGTGTGCAGGCGAGTATACTGATACAACTCGCAAAGCATAGCCGCATTCACTACTGACCTGAATCCCCGCACTGACTTATGAAGCATCCTATCGCATTTGATGAACAAATTCGAACCGCGATCGAAGCAATGTTGCGTCAGGGAAATTGGTGCGATTACCTGGGCCCAGAAATTTCGCAGCTGGAAACAAATTTAGCGAGTCACTTCGCTCAAACTTATGCACATACGTGTTGTACCGGGACGATTGCTACAGAAATTGCCCTGCGTGGCCTGAGTGTGCAAGCTGCAGACGAAGTGATCCTGTGTGCCTATGACTTTTCAGGAAATTTCCGAGCTGTCGAGGCGATCGGCGCTACTGCGGTGCTGGTCGATACCAGCCAGAAGAGCTGGACGATTTCGCCTGAAGCGATCAATCAGGCTGTGACCGACCGCACGCGCGCAATTATTGTCTCGCACCTGCATGGCCAAAACGCGCCGATGAAAGATATTGTCGCCATCGCCGAACAGCGTGGCATTAGTGTACTGGAAGACGCTTGCCAAAACCCCGGCGCAATCATTGACGGTCGTCCCGCCGGCGCCTGGGGAACTTGCAGCACGCTCAGCTTTGGGGGGAGCAAGCTTATTACAAGCGGCCGCGGGGGAGCAGTGCTCACGAGCAACGAGCGGATATCGCAGCGGATGCGAGTCTACCGCAATCAAGGGAACGACGCTTTCGCAATGAGTCAACTTCAAGCGTGCGTGCTCATTCCTCAACTCGCACAATTGGAAAGCCTCACACAGTTACGCTCGCAGGCAATTCAAGTGCTAGAGTCTCAGTTGCACGGAAGATACTCCTGGTTAAGCTTTCCGGAATCAGCCAGCAATGATACGCGAGCTTACTACAAATGGGGCTTCTTTGTTGTGAATCCATCGGACCAAGCTACGGACTCTCAGTTTCGTGACACAGTCATCGCAAGGCTGAGCCAAGAATCGATTCCGGTCGGAACAGGTTTTTTGGGACTCCATCGACGCGCGCTCAAGCAGTCACAGCGTTGCCGCAGCTCGGGCGCACTGGATCGTGCGAAATTTGCAAGTGAAGCCACCATTGTACTGCATCATGCGATCCTGTTAGAACCAACCGGCTGGATAGACAAACTGCTAGAAACTCTGGATGAGATTGACCGAGCGTACGCATGAGAATCTTGTTGACAAATGATGACGGTTTTCATGCCGCTGGACTTCAGAGCCTCGCAGTTGAATTAGCCCGTGAGCACGAGGTTTATGTTGTGGCACCGCATCAGGAGTGTAGCAATTGTGGGCATTGTGTGACGGTCAAGCGAGCGTTGTCATGCACTCAACTGGCACCGAATCGTTGGATTGTCGATGGTTGGCCAGCGGATTGCGTGCGGATTGCTCAGGCGCACTTAAAGCTTGAGGTTGATTTTGTTTTATCGGGCATCAACCATGGCGGAAATTTGGGCGTCGATATAGCGATGAGCGGAACCTGTGCGGCCGCGCGTGAAGCGGCGTTTCATGGTCTGCCCGCTATTGCCGTCTCTCAGGTCCGAAAACGCGGTGTTGAACTCGATTGGCAAACGAGCAGCTCGCGCGCGGCGGAGGTCATTGCAAAAATTCTTTCCGATCAGATCCGACTGTCAGGCTATTGGAATGTGAACTTACCGGCAATCGCGCCGGAGTCCACTTTACCCGTGGCCCAACATTGCTTGCCCGAACTCGCTCATCTTCCCATCAGCTACGAGCAGACCAGCGAAGGTCTCGAATTTCGTAGCGATTACCATGCGCGACCGCGTTCCGAAGCAACGGACGTCGAACTCTGCTTTCGTGGAATCCCGACTTGTTCCTTCATAACACTGCGGTAGACGGCGAGTGCGATTTGGAGATGTTGCGATTTGGAAGATGTAAGAAGCAGTCCCAGCATAACTTCCGCAAGTTCGTCGTAACGACGTGGGTATCACTCCCCTTTTTCAATGCGAAGAACGCAGCCCGATGGGCATGCGGTTAAACGAGTTTGGCTGCAGCTAATTTTCAGTCGGTAGGCGGCGTATAACCAAAGAACTCTTGCGAGACGGCTTCGCCAACAGAATTGAGTTTCGCTTGCAAGCCATCAATGAACTCATGCAGCCCCATGTTCATCACACTATCGATATCTGTGTATGCGAAATCAGCACGCAATCGCCCCAGCAACTGCTCGCACCGCATGCGGTAGTTATTTTCGGTTCCGCCTGAAATCTTCAACAGCGACCGTTCGGCTTGACGCACACAAAAGTGAATCGCGCGCGGGAAATCGCGGTCCAGCAGCAGGAATGCCACGACGCTTTTTGGAGACAGCCGACCGTATTCTTTGCGGTACATTTCCAGTGCGCTTGCACTTTTCAGCAATGTCGCCCATTGTCGCATGTCGAGCGGAGTTCCCACGTCGCTGGCTTGCGGCAGCAGCAGATAGTATTTTACGTCGAGGATGCGCGAGGTTTTGTCCGCCCGCTCAATCATCTGGCCGAGACGACCAAAGTGCCACGCTTCGCCGTGGGACATAGTCGTATGGGTAACACCTTCGAGCGAATAACTTGCACGTTTGATCCGGTCGAAGAACCCGTAAGGGGCCGTGACAGCCAGCGTGTCATTGCGAGCGTCTCGAACCAACAAGTAGAATTTGTTGAGTTCTTCCCACATTTGCGACGAAAGCATTTCACGCGAAGCGCGGGCGTTCTCCCGAGCAGTCGCCAGACATGACATGATTGAGTTTGGATTTTCCGCATCAAATGTCAAGAAGCGAATGACGTTCTCCTGAGTTGCCTCCGTGTAGCGTTCTTTGAATTCTTTATGGTCGCCGGTAGTAAAGACGAGCGGCGCCCATTGGCTGCTGCCCTGGACTCCGACGTCTAACAGCAGATTCAAATTCACATCGATAAAGCGTGCGACGTTCTCAGCACGTTCCAAATATCGACTCATCCAAAACAGCGAATCCGCAACACGAGAAAGCATATAACAGTTTTAGGTTTATCAGAAGTTGTCAAAAATTGGCGGTCAGGCATCGATTGGAGAGCAAATCCGACCGAACTTGAACGCATTGTAACATTGGATCGAGCAGTCTTATAACTGCCGTCAATTTCTTAAAAGGTAATTCGATTTAAAAGTCTTCGAGAACCCACGTATCTTTGCTTCCACCACCTTGCGAAGAATTGACGACGAGCGAATTCTTTACCAATGCAACGCGAGTCAAACCACCTGGCAGTACGTAGATGTCTTCCCCATAGAGAATGTAGGGTCGCAAGTCGACGTGCCTGCCTTCCAGCCGATCTCCGCATAAGGTTGGTACGCGCGATAGTGAAAGCATAGGTTGTGCAACGTAGTTTCGCGGATTTTCTTTGATCAGGACTTTGTACTTTTCAAGCTGATCAGCCGTCGCGCGCGGCCCCAGCAAAATACCGTAGCCACCCGATTCGTTGGCAGGCTTGATGACCAATTCGGCGATGTGCTCGAGAATATACTTTCGCTGCTCTTCATCAGCAGCCATGTATGTCGGCACGTTAGGCAGCGTAATTTCTTCGTTCAAGTAGTACTTGATCATTTGCGGAACGAAGGCGTAAACAGCTTTATCATCGGCCACCCCGGTTCCTGGCGCATTGACCAATGCCACACGCCCGCGTCGGTAGACGTCCATCAACCCGCGAACGCCAAGGGTGCTGTCCGGGCGAAGAACATCTGGATCAAGAAAATCGTCATCAATTCGCCGATAAATTACGTCGACACGCTGCAAACCTCGCGTCGTTCGCATGTGAACATAACCATTAGAAACCACCAAGTCGGACCCCTGTACGAGTTCGACGCCCATTTGCTGTGCGAGGAAGCAGTGTTCAAAGTAAGCCGAATTATAGATCCCGGGAGTCAACACAACGACGTTCGGATCGCTTACTCCCTCGGGCGAAATATATTGTAACATCGCCAGAAGTTTTTCTGGGTAGCTTTCCACCGGCGCGATCGCCAACCCGCCAAACAGTTGTGGGAAAGTTCGCTTCATAACTTCGCGATTTTCCATGACGTAAGACACGCCAGATGGGCATCGCAAGTTGTCTTCAAGCACATAGACCTGCCCGTCGGCAGCACGCACCAAGTCAGTACCGGTAATGTGGCACCAGATACCGCGAGGCGGTTTCATCCCGCGCAGCGCAGGCAGGTAACCTTTGCTCGATTCAGTCATATACTCCGGTATAACGCCATCTTTAATGATGTTTTGTTCGTTGTACATGTCGTTGATGAACATGTTCAACGCCTTGATACGCTGCTTTAGTCCCGCTTCGATCATTTCCCATTCCGACATCGCGATGATTCGCGGAATGAGGTCGAAGGGCATGATTTTCTCTGTTCCGGCATCGTTGCCGTAAACATTGAACGTAATCCCCATATTCAGCAGTTCGTGGTCGGCCGCCCGTTGTCGTCGCAACAGTTCTTGGGTCTCTAGAGTCGCGATTCGTTCCGCGAGCGGTAACGAAGCGGGGCGGGGCACGCCAGCCTGGATAAACATTTCATCGTAGAAATCATCGCAGGCATAATCAGCGAATCGATTGATCGTGATCATTCCGTCGCGTTGCGATTGTGATTGGTTCTGAGTTTGAATTTGATTGCCGCTTTCGGAAGCTTGATTCTGCATGCACATCACCTAGTCAGGGGATTGGGCTTATCGCAATTGGATTAGTTGCGGACCGAACAGGGTATTAAGTCAGTTGCTGATTATGGATCGTTACAACCTTCACAATCGGCGTACGTATCATTAACGCTTCAACATTCGAGTTAGCAAACGTCGGGAGCTTTAGTTTTATCGTTTTTGGGCGGTAGAGGGCGAGGGAGCTGGTTAATTCTGCCGGTTCAAAGCAACGTTCGAAACCAAACATATGCTTTGGAGACCTTCATCATTGCAAGTGCCAAGCCGCCTGAGTGAAGAAGAACGAATTTCGTCAGAGCCGTCGCAGCAAAGCAAAAAACTGGCTATTTCGCTGACTTTCCACGGCTTGCCCCCGGGTATGCGCCCCGCTAGGAACCAAAATGTCGCGCGACAATGAGCCAGCCAGCACTTCCGCAAGGAAGCAATGACAAGTCACGTTCTTAATACATCGTCGACTGGCGTAAAAGAAAGCCTGCAATTTCCACATTGGTAGAGGATGCAGCAGAACTGCAAAAATGTGGCCGCCAAAAACAGACTTTCTCTGATAGCTAATCTCTGAAGCGGACTATACTACAACTGCTGCGGCATGCCAACTCTTAAATCTTTCGGAACGTCGGGTTACCAGTATTAGTTAAAAAACTGGGGTCTGACCGTTTCGTTCGTTGTGTTAGCATCGCTGTTTAAGTTGAATCGTTCATGATTTCGAACTATTTTAGAGCGATACGTGGTCGAGCCACCGATCTGAGGCATTGATGTTCAGGGCAGGTATTCCCTTGTTGACTTTTCTTAACACACATTCCACCTACAATCGCCCCATTGCATGCTTGCTCTTAGGGTTGGCTACAGTATTGCCGGGCGGACCGCTGCATGCGCAAGATTCTGTCTCGCCCAGCGACGCAGTGGGGGATGCGCCACTAGCGGCGGGTCAGCCATCCCAGGATGCGCCGTCGCGTCCCGTTTCCAGCACATTTCGACTGGAGCCGCGAAAACTTGCCGAGGGCGTGCTGATGGTTGTCCCTCCCAGCCAGCATTCCGGCGACACATCGATCGGCCCTCAAGATCTAAAATTCGTTAGCGAACACCCTGAACTCGAGTGGAGCCCTCCCGACTTTCCAGACGGCACTCCAAATTTCATGTCCCGCAGCGAAACGCTTCTGGAACTTGGCCGTGATGTAACGCTTCGTCACCCGGTGTGGGCGCTTGAGTTTTCTTTTAAGCCTATCCGCCTAATTAAAGCTCCGGTCCCAACAGCCACAGGAACCATCGAAGACCAGCTCGTCTGGTATATGGTGTACCGCGTCCGTTACACAGGTGGCGACTTGCTGCCAACCGTCTCGGCTGTTGAGGCTGGAACGGGATTGCCAGAGCAGCCAGAATCGGTGGTCTATAAATCTGTTCGATTCCTTCCACGTTTCACGCTAGTCTCCCCGGAATTCGGCAAGCAGTACGATTCGCAGATTCTAAGCACCGCTAAAGGACCAATTGCCAATCGCGAGCGTGTTGGCAAACCTCTGTTGGATTACATGGAAATGAGCTCTCGAGCGATCGAGCCTGTGTCCGACGAAGGTGACAATTCGGTCTGGGGTATCGCGACATGGGTGGGGGTCGACCCACGAATTGACGCGTTTTACGTTGACGTTCGCGGCCTTACAAATGCTTACCAGATCGACGTAGGCACCGATGGACGCAAAAACTTCAAACGCAAGACACTGCGGCTATATTTCTGGAAGCCTGGGGACACTATCGCTCAGGAACAAGATCGGATCAGCTTGGGCGTACCGGCATTTGAAGACAAAGCGCGGCACCGCGAAGTCTTAAATCTGTTTAAAATTCCGGAACCACTTGATTTTTCCTGGATTTATCGCTAGCCTGTCGACCTCATTTTCGTTGTTGGAAATCTAGCAGCGATCGTCTTTGAAATACTAATCATTCACCTCTGCTGGCGAGTCGCATTTTTGGCGTCTCGCAGCACTTGATAGGCTACGGATCGAATAAAATGGCACATAAGAAAGGCCAAGGCTCTAGTCGTAACGGTCGCGATTCCAACGCTCAACGCCGTGGCGTTAAGAAATTTGGCGGCGAAAAGGTTATCGCTGGCAATATCATCATTCGCCAAGTAGGAACAAAATGGCATCCAGGAGCGAACGTTGGCATGGGTCGTGACTACACGATCTTCTCGCTGGTTGAAGGCAATGTGTACTTCGATCGCGAAGGTCGCCGCGTCAACGTCAAAGCAGCCGTTCCTGCGTAAGCTTAACAACAACTGTCGCGTTCCACCGGTTGCATCAGAGCCGGAATATGAGTTTTCGCGACCGAAATCCTGATCTCAGGCGGCTGAATCCAGTCGCCTGATTTGCTTTATAGCCCCTTGTTTTCCTCATTTCTTCCTGCTCTGTACGCCTTCACCGGCTGCCCCCAAGCTCGCGGGGCTGATCGTGTTGACAAGCGGATTTCCAACACGTCAAAGTCTATATGTTTGTCGATCGAGTCGAAATTGAATTGATTGCTGGTAAAGGTGGCAATGGCTGCATGGCATTTCGCCGTGAAAAGCACGTACCGCACGGAGGACCTTGCGGTGGCGACGGCGGAAACGGCGGAAGCGTTGTTATCGAAGCGCGCAATGGCGTTAACTCTTTACTCAGCTTTGCTCACCAGCGACATTGGCGAGCCGAACGAGGAGAGAATGGCTTGGGAAGCGACTGCCATGGCAAGAATGGCAAGGATCTGCTCCTTCTCGTCCCACCTGGAACGGTGCTGATCGACCTCGAATCGGGAATGGTCATCCGCGACTTGGTGGAAGACGGCGAGAAGATCGTTGCAGCTAAGGGTGGTCGCGGTGGCTTCGGCAATACGCACTTCAAGACATCGACCAACCAAGCTCCACGTCAAACGGGCGAAGGAGGCGAAGGCCAGCGCCGACGCGTGGTTCTAGAGCTCAAGTCGATTGCAGACGTCGGCTTAGTCGGCAAGCCGAATGCTGGCAAAAGCACCTTGCTCAGCCGCCTCTCGCGGGCTCGACCCGAGATCGCGGATTACCCTTTTACAACCAAGACGCCTAATTTAGGCCTGGTCGCCTCCGGAAATGACCGCAGCTTTGTGATGGCTGACATTCCTGGACTGATCGAGGGGGCTGCGGACGGAGTTGGTTTAGGGCACGACTTCCTGCGACATATTATGCGAGCTGGCTTGTTGATTCATCTGATTGAACCGATGCCGACGGACGGCACCGATCCGATCGAGAACTACAATGCGATTCGCCACGAATTGTCGACATACAGTGAAGAGCTGTCCGGACGGACTGAAATCATTGCGATGACAAAGTCGGAGCTGCCGGGTGCAACTGAGGTGTATCAGGAGTTCAAAGCTGCAATCCAGAAGGAAGTGCTGCAGATCAGTGCCGTTACGGGCCAAGGTTTGAATATACTGGTCAATAAAGTGGCCGATGAGCTCGATAAGATTCGCAAACCTGGGAAGTCGTAGAGATTTTCGGTTCGCCGCCGACAGCAAACGCATCGCAGCTGGCTTTTTCTGGAAGCCGGGAACGTGTTGGGAAGCTTAGCTGTTTCGCCACGATCACTGCTGGGCAAGCCAGCAGTGGCACCCGTTTTCGGGAATCGCACGTTACATTTCAGGAATTGCACCGAGATTCCCCCGCGTTCTTGGCGAACGCAGCTACGGAAAAGGCTGCTTAAGTTGCCGCTTATCGTACACAACTCACAAAAAACTTTCCGCTAACCTTTGGAACACGGCTTGCGTACCAAACGGCATTCCCGATAAACTACGCGGCTCGCTGGGTTGTGGAAAATTGTACGTATCGCGCTTTGAAAGGCGATATGATCGATCGATCGGCAATCAGAAGTATTCAAACTGTAAGAAAATTGCGTTGGCAATAAGGAGTCGGCTAGATGCCGCGTCTGCTGGGTGTTGACATTCCGAATGACAAGAAGACTGTCATCTCGTTGACTTATTTGTACGGTGTAGGTCCGCACATTTCGCGACAATTGTGCGAACAGGTTGGTCTGGATCCAGACAAGCCTGCGCGTGAGCTTACCGAAGACGAAGTCAGCCGTTTGGCTGCAATTTTGGAGCGAGATTTTACTGTCGAAGGTCCACTTCGCCGTACGATCGCTCAGAACATTCAGCGTTTGCGTGAAGTTCGCTGCTACCGTGGCCTACGCCATCGTGCCAGCTTGCCGGTACGTGGACAACGCACTCGAACCAACGCTCGTACCCGCAAAGGTCCACGTAAGACTGTTGCTGGTAAAAAGGGTGTTAAGGACCTCAAATAGTTGTTGGCTGCGGCACTTCGATTTACCGAAAGTGCTTGGTCAACTACTCACTGCTATCAGCAGGTCATTCCCGGCAGACACGGTGCGAGTCGGGACGGTTGTTAATTAGTTTATCGCTTTAGAGGTTGGAACTGTGGCCAAGGCCAGTACTGGAAACGCTCAGAATAAGCGTCGCAAAGTCCGTCGCAACGTGACTCAAGCGATCGCTTTTATTAAAAGTACATTTAACAACACGACGGTAACTATTACCGATCTAAAGGGTGATACCTTGTGTTGGGCAAGTGGCGGCACGAGTGGCTTTAAAGGTAGCCGCAAAAGCACGCCTTTCGCTGGCCAAGTTGCAGCTCAACAAGCAGCTGAACGAGCTGCCAAGTATGGCGTTAAGGAAATTGAAGTTCGCGTGAAGGGCCCTGGGGCTGGTCGCGAATCGGCAATTACCGCTCTTCAAAGTGCCGGTATTACCGTCAAGCAAATTCAAGACATTACGCCGATCCCTCATAACGGCTGCCGCCCACGCAAGCGTCGCCGCGTTTAGGGTTCCTCAGTTGCCCCGCAACTGAACTACGAATATACATATTTTTTGGATTTCCCCGGTTTACAGAGGTTGCCACGATGCATATCCGCTGGCGCGGTCTAGAGTTGCCAAGCAATGTTCAGGTTGAACGATCAACGCTGACTGCTAATTATGGCAAGTTTTACGCAGAGCCTTTCGAGCGTGGTTTTGGTGCCACCATCGGAAACAGCTTGCGTCGCGTATTGCTTTCCAGCTTGGAAGGCAGCGCTGTTACTCAAATCAAAATCCGCGGTGCTCAACACGAGTTCTCGTCGATCAACGGTGTCCTTGAAGATGTCACCGAATTGGTTTTGAACGTCAAGAGCTTGATTGTCAAGAACCACGGCGATTCGACTCGCGTTATCACCGTCGAACGAAACACTGCCGGCGAAATTCGTGGCAGCGACGTTGAAACCGATGCCGACGTAGAAATCATCAACAAAGATCACGTGCTCGCTACTTTGACAGCCGACGTTCCATTCATGATGGAAATGGTTGTTGAAAATGGTCGTGGCTATGTTCCTGCCACAGAACATTCCAGCGGTGATCACGAAATCGGAATTATCCCTGTTGATGCCGTTTACTCACCTGTCGTTCGCGTTCGCTACGACGTTGAGGAAACTCGTGTTGGTCAAAAGACCAACTACGATCGCATCAACCTTGAAATTTGGACAGACGGTTCGGTCGGACCTGAAATGGCTTTGGTTGAATCAGCGAAGATTCTTCGCAAGCACCTCAATCCATTCGTGCAGTACGCAGAGCTCGGCAAACAAGTGCATGCGACTGCTCGTGGCGGTCCCGGTAGCGCCGAAGCGCAGCTTGAATCCAAGCTGAACATGTCGGTTACGGAACTGCGTTTGTCGGTTCGTGCCAGCAATTGCTTGGAAGCCGAAGGCATTCAGACCCTGCGTGACTTGGTCCAACGTACGGAAGACCAATTGTTGGAAGTCCGAAACTTCGGTGAAACCACGTTGACGGAAGTTCGCGAGAAACTTTCCGGACACGGTCTTCACTTGGGCATGCGAGTGCCTTCGCAACAATCGCTGCGATAGTACGTTTGCCAGATATTGTTTTACAACCGCTTGGCGAGGAGCCTGGCGGTTATTGCTTTAAGAATCCTATTAGTTTTAATTTGGTCAGATCATGCGACATCGACGACTCGGCCGCCGGCTCAACCGCTCATCCCCTCACCGCAAGGCGCTGTTCGCCAACCTAATCTCGGCACTGCTTTTGACAGAGCGAGAGGTCGTTGAAGGCGTAGAAGCAAACATTCCCAAAACGAAGGGTCGAATCATTACAACCATCGAGAAGGCGAAGGAAGTTCGTCCGCTGCTCGAGCGTTGTATTACGATCGCCAAGAAGGGACTGGCTGCAGACGCAGAAGCGGAACAATTCGCTACCACTGCTGAGCCACGCACCGACGCTTACAAGCAGTGGCGCCAAAGCGATCAATGGAAATCATGGGCAAACGCTCGTGCTCCTGGCGTCGTCGCTCGCCGCCGCGTTCTTTCCATTATCCGAAACAAAACCGCAGTACGCATTTTGTTCGAGACAGTCGCGCCGCGATTCATGGACCGCGATGGCGGTTACACTCGTATTCTACGACTTGCCAAGCCGCGTTTGGGTGACAACGGTACCCGAGCTTTGCTTGAGTTCGTTGGACGTAACGATCGTGTGAAATCGAATAAGGCTCAGAAGCCAGAATTCGCGGCATCAGCACCAGCGGATTCCGCTGAATAGTTCGGCGAATCACGCTTATTTTCATTTGAAGCTCACTGCAATAACAGTGGGCTTTTTTTGTGGCCGTATCGAGTCGATCTCATCACGTAAATGGAGACCGATTGAGTGCACCTCCAAATGCTTTGAAGTCATCACCAAGCTTGGTTTGGTGGATTGATGATCCAACCGCAGTGATTGGCTCATCGTCCGACCGAGGCGAGCTCGGTCGGGTTGCGTGGTGCGTAAGTCGATACGCGGACTGTTGCTATGGTTCTTCAGGCCGAACCGCTCATCTAACAATGCCGCGCGTATTTAATACGAAGGTGTCGACCTGTCACGGCATTACAACCCAAAGCTAACGCAGTGCAACTTCTCAAGCCGATCAGTAACCGGCTACAAAATCTCCCAGGCAGAGTGGATTATTAAGGCCTGCAAGCGGCGAAGTGAACGTGAAAGATCGTGGTTCACGGTTATTCGTGCGATTCGTTTTATTCGTGGTCAAAAGACTCTCCCATCAGCCTGTCGACGATATAAACAATTGATTGGAATGCGGCAGTCGCAAACGGAATCGTTGGATATTTTTTCCAGTCCGGCGCGAGGGACGCCGCATGAGTGCCCCGAGTTGCTGGGCGGGCGGATTCATAGAACCACGAATTGGGCGAATAGCACGAATGGGACTAACACCCAAGTTCTTACGACACTGCGAACACAACAAAACTTCCGTAACCGATCAGTGATCGGTTACAGCACCTTTCAAGCAGAGTCGCTTGTTATGGCCGAAGCGGCGAGTAGAAGAAATCTCTATCGCTCATCGGACGTGGGTCTCTCGCCTCCGGGTACAGTTCGTCTTGGAAAGGTGAGAGTGCATTGGATGGTCCCGGTAGGAAGCCTGGGTTAGGTCCGCCAAAGCCTTGATTGAATCCGGGATTCGGCCCGATAAAACCGTTCCCTTGACCGGGTCCCAAGTTCCCAGGCGCTCCGCCAGGCCAGCGTCCAAAGTTGCCACCAAAGTTGGAATACACCTGCGGCAGTTGCGGCCCCCAACCAGGATATGGCGTCGAGAATGGTCGATAAGGGTAACGCCATTCGCCGTAAGGAATGACGGGAGCTCCGTACTGTTCGACGCGATGGTAATGGTCGGTCGAATTGTTGCCCTGCAGGCTGCTGCGGCGGTGTCGATAAATGCTGACCGCTTGCAAGTCGTTGGCGTAGGTTGTCGGGACAACACCTTGCGCAAATTGATCGACTGCAACGTTATCGCGATGGGTATACGTCGACGGCAGGGTTGTCCAATCGACTTTGGGAGCTGTGCAGGTCGCGCAGATTACTGGTTCTGCCGCACGCAAGTTATGGGGGACCAGCGCGACTGCAGCGAACAGAAAAGGGATTAACCAGTTTGAATTGGATGAGCTGTTCATCCAAT
Source organism: Njordella aestuarii (assembly GCF_056494165.1). Classification (NCBI taxonomy): domain Bacteria; kingdom Pseudomonadati; phylum Planctomycetota; class Planctomycetia; order Pirellulales; family Pirellulaceae; genus Njordella; species Njordella aestuarii. Next base: position 1,248,655 of record NZ_CM151397.1, on the reverse strand, counting down.
CCAGGCTAATTGCGTAGCTCGCAATTAGAATGAAAAATGAGGAATTCTCGCCGGATTCCTACCTGCACTGCGGACTGATAGCAGGCTGTGCGCATTCTATCGATTGTAAGGCCTTAACTTGCCCAGCAGCAATCGTTAATCTTCTTGACCGCGACGATAAGCATCGGCGAGCGACTCATCCTGGCCAATGGTCCAGCGTTTTCCGTCGCTTTTTAGCTCAACGTAATTGGAACCAATCGCCGTCACTTCGCCACTGATACCAGCCAAGTCGAACTTGTCGCCTACCTTGACCGAGATTGATTTGCCTTCGATACGTGACGTGAACCACGCTTGCGGCCCTTCGCGTCCGCTCAAGAGAGCTGTCACGCGCGTTTGCGTAGCGATATCAAACTTGGGCTCGGGAGTCGGAGGCGTCGGCGGCGGTGGTGGTTCAACGACGTTGATGGCGATCGTTTGGACACTGACAGCTTGAGGGATGCCGGTATCGATTGCCTTGACCTTAACTTCGTATTTCCCAAGAGTTCGCGGGGACCAGACCAAACGGCCGTCGCGAACCTGAATGCCAGGTGCATTTGAATCGACGAGTTCGTATTTGACCTGTTGACCTTCGTCGGGGTCATTGGCTTTCAAATCGTAAGAAAATGGTGCATTCTGAGTTGCCGAAGCGGACGCGGTGCGTGACCAATCTGGCGGTCGGTTCGCAGGGTAGAAAATATTGCGAGAGGAAATTGCAGCGACATACTCTTCGACTGGCCGCGTCATCATCTTGAACTCTTCGATTGGGGGTGAAGCTTGATCGGCCGCAGCCGCGTCAAGCACCGCGACTTCGATGGTCATGGATACAATGAACAGGCCATATTCGGTCGACGCAGGCGTGAGTTTCATACTACTGATGCGATGCAAATAAGGCTTCTCGTAAAATCGATAAAGCATACGTGTGGCGTCGACTAAGTTCGCTTCGCCATCGAACATATACTTAATCGTGCGATAGATATTTTGCGGCTGTTTTTGATTTAAGTTTATTTGAACTGCAGCACCGTTGGTTGACTGGTGCTTGAAGTTGCGTACGTTGGATTCCGCAGCGAATTCAATCAGCCATTCGGTGTAAATCGTTCGAGCTGTCTCGAGATCACTCGGCAACGAACGCGCGGCATACTTGTTGAGGTCTTTGCGGGCGAACAAGCTGCGTGTAATCGTTTCGCCTTCTTGGATCGATTTGTTTGTTAGCGAGTCGATCGTGTCGTACTTGGCATTGAAACCAGCTTGAATGCCTGTCCAAAGGTATTGACCAACACCTAATACGACAACGAGCAAGACACCGAGTGCTAAGATTTTTTCGCGCTTACTCATGACTGGACCTCCTTTGACTCGGAAGCCTCTGTGATCGTAGATTCCGGTTTTGTCTGTTCTTGATCTTCGTTTGATTCCGCCTCAGGAGTCGCTTCTTCTGAGGTGGATGGAGTTGCAGCGTCCGCTTCAGCATCGCTTTCAGCAAATGGATTCTCAGTTGGCTCCGGCACGTTTTCTGGTAAAGCTATTGCCGGTAGAGCCCATCTCGTCTCTGACCCCGACGCAATCGTTATCGTAGCGTTACCAAAATATTTGTAATTCCCGGTTTGTTTCGCAGTTGGGTTCCAGCCAGTCGCTTCAAATATGTGTGTATCGTCGCGAAGCTCACGTTCAACCAGCGGCCCAAGGGAACGTTCTGTTACTCCGATGTTAGCTGCGATGCTACCAATACCGGTGAGAGCTTGTGTGCTACAGGTCAGTGGACCAAACACCATTTCATTTGCAGGTAACGATTTGACCGACAGATAAGCCAGTTCGTCCAACCAGTTGACTTGGCCTGCCTCGAACTGGTCGATGAGTGCTTTCTCGGTTAACAATTGTTTTGCGAGCTCTAACGTCTCTTTATTGTTAGCCATTTGTTCATTTAGTTCAGCGATCTGACGGTCAAGCTCGCGATGGCTCGACCAATACGAATAGATGCCAAACCCGACCAACAGCACCGCGGCTGCTGCGGATCCGATGATCATCGGCAGCGAACGCTTCTTTTCGATGGCGTGGCGCGTATTCAGAAAGTCGATTTGCCGCCCATCCAACTCTGGCTCGGCTTTGACTTGTGACCGGGCTAGTGCGGAAGCGAGAGCGAACCAGCCGCCTTTGTCAGCCAGTTCCTTATCGGACGCGGCTAAGCGACTCAGGTCAAACAGCTTGGCCGCGTCGATTGCATCGGTCGGCTTCGCACCCAAATCGCTAAGTTCCGCAGCTTGCTCGTTGCTCAGCCCAACAACAGCGACTCGTTCGAAGTTGACCGGAAACTCACTGTCACTCGCAGCCATTGCGGTACGTTTGATCTCGTTGGCATAGGCCTTCAGCGACGCTTCCCCCGGCTGTACCGCGGTTTTTACGCTTCGCAAGAAGTGCACTTTGCCTTCTTTGCAAACAGTTAGCTCGGAGCCATTGTCGTACGATTCCGCTAACAGAAATGATGATTGATCGTCAGCAGGAAATTCGGCCGATCGAAGGACGTAGTCCGACAACGCGACGGGCGCGAGCAAAATCGATTGCACTTCCAAGCCAGCGGCATGCGCGGCACGGCGAAGGTTGTTGATAGAGTTCGGCGACATGGCCGCAGCTAAAACGGTTGTCTGCTGGCCTGCCTCACTATCAGCGGTTCCGCTCGAAGGCAAAGCGATAAAGTCGATAGGCCAGTTTTCACCAGCCATCGCAAAGAAGCGACTTGCAGAAAAGCGAACCATATCCGGCAGTTCGTTCAAATCCTTAGTCGGTAACGGAGCAACACGCAGTTCCACTTCACCTCGGCGAACAATCGCCGCACATTTGCTGCCGCGAATCCCTGCCGTTTTTACCAATTCCGTCAGCGCTGCACTGGCATCTTCAATCGATTCGATGCTCTTGGAAAGCAGACGCTCCAACTGTACGGACGAACCTCGCGTGGAACCAACGGCGAGCCACACGTTGTTGCGGGTTATTTCAATTGCAATATGTCGCATGCAAAACTCTGTCTTCTATAAATCCTACTAGGCTGTCGCGTTGAGCGGCTTTACTATTGTAGTTCGAAATTGATGGAATCGACCTGTAACTTCCAAGATTGCCTTACCATCAATTGGTAATGCCCATGCTGCTCATGAGGGCACGTTGCCCAAGCGTCGCAGCATCAAAGCCACGTCCCAAGTGATCCATCCGTCGGTACGATACGATTTTTGGAGGCGATTCGGGCGATTCAGTCGAATCGATGATGACTTCGATACGCGCAAACGCTGCTCCCTGTTCAAAATAGCCAATGACCTGGGCAGCATACACGCTGCCGCCATTGGTGAGCAAAGGTGCCCATTGTCGCATTTGCTCGAGACTGATAATGCCTTCCACCATCGGCCAGCTTTCGAACTGACGATTCTCGCTATCAGATTGCTGCGCACGCGCGCTGATGAGCGAATCGATTGTCTCCTGTGTCATGCCGGGCAAGCCAGCAAGGATTTCGCGAGGTGCCTGCATCAAGTTGATTCGTCCGGGTAGTGCTGGCGAAGTTGAAACGGTAAGGAACTGCATCAAGGCTGGCATGTAAGCCGCCATTGCTACAGGGTCGTTCGCAAACGGCGAAGTATAAATTGTCTGCTGGCCGTTCTCGTCGATCATGATGCTCGAACCAATCAGGTCGAGGACTTGGCCGTAGGAGTTCGAACCGCCGCTGGTCAGGTCTAGATCCGCTGCCGAAGCCGACCAAGCTTTCGTTATGGGCGCTGCTGCACCACCACCGCCTCCTCCTTGTCCGCCACCTCCTTGACCACCACCGCCAAAGCCTCCGCCGCCTTGTTCTCCGCCACGCCCGCCGCGACCGCCACCTTCGCCACCGCGACCGCCGCCTTCACCGCCGCGCCCGCCTCCGCCTGGGCCGCCGCCGCCACCTTGGCCTCGTCCTCCTCCACCTTGACCACCACCGCCACCTTGGCCTCGTCCTCCTCCACCCTGGCCACCGCCGCCAGGTTGTTGCAAGAAGACCAACCGGCCAGGCGGAGTGAAATTCATGGAAGCCGTATCAGCTACAACGATTGCAAACCCAGCAAAGGGAGCGAGTTTTGAAGCGAGGATCAGTTCAGCAAAATTCGAATAGTGCAGCGTCGAAGGCAAGAAGCTCAAACCGCCTCCACCTCCAGGACGTCCGCCACCGCCGCCACCACCTGGCCTGCCCCCTCCTTGACCGCCGCCGCCTGGACCGCCGCCACCTGGACCACCGCCGCCTGGACCGCCGCCACCTGGACCACCGCCACCTGGACCACCGCCACCTGGACCACCGCCACCTGGACCACCGCCACCTGGACCACCGCCACCTGGGCCGCCGCCGCCTGGACCACCGCCGCCCGGACCGCCGCCACCTGGGCCGCCGCCACCCTGGCCGCCGCCATTTGAATTACCGGCAGACGCACTGGCAGGTCCATAGATTCGATAGGCCAGAATATAGGAAACCCAGTCTTCGTTGGTGATCACCGCTTGTAAATCGGTTTGGAGTGTCTCCAGATCTTCCGAGTTGATGTTGATCCGTGGGTTTCCGGAGAGATCTGCATTCTTCTCACGAGAATAAAGCGTCAGGAAGGGAGCCCAGCCTAGCATCGATTGTTGCTCGGCCCCCATCATGCTCGAGGTACTTGTCGAAATGGTACTCGTGCCTGCGGTTGGAGTTGCGAGCCCGGTCATATTCATCTCACCTGGATCAAGCACTCCATTGCGGTTCTGATCGAGCCCAAAGAGTAGCTCCGGCGTAACACCTCGCACTAACAATAATTCCTCGATGCTCATTAGCGCCTTGTTCGAAGGTCGGTAAGGATTCGGGAGTTGTTGATAATACTCTTCTTCAGCTCCAAACTCGCGTGCTTCACTGTCTTCGTCGATCCAGTCGAGAATACTATCGGCGACGTCTTCTGTCATTCCTGGCAAGCCCATCAGAAGCCCTCGTCCAATTCCGCCGCCGCTTGCGCCAGCCATGCCTGCCACGGAACCACTTAACTCACTAGGCAGACCTAAAGAAGAGAGCGCACTTGAGTCAACGTTCCCGCCAGTGAGCGAAGTTAACGCACCGAAGGCTTTATCGACTGCCGCCAGGGCATTAAGATTTAGCTTGGCCGATTCGTTTTGTAGCCCGAACCGAATCCCTTCCAACTGTCCGTTTGTGTTTAGTCCAGGAGCAATGATCGAAAAGTTGCTGATGTTATTGATATCAGCATCTTGAGAAACGTTGATTGCTTGGAAATAGTTGGGATTATCCCATAAACCGCCTGCATCATTTTGCGCTGATGGTTGCGATGCCAAAAAGAGTCTCAGGTGATCGATGCCCGATTCGGCTGCAACACGAGCTTGCGTTGATCGCGAAAGCAGAATGCTTTCTTCGCGCGCGGCAAGCATCGATTGAGAAAAAGCCAGCGCAGCGAGCGATACGGCCGACACAACAAGCAGGACCAGCAACAAAATGAAACCGCGTTTTCTCGACTTCACTGTTTCAACGTGAGTGGCCAACTGATTGCGACGGTAGTAACTCTTTGCGGTACGGCGAGATTTTTTCATGGTTTAAAGCCCCATTGCTGCCGATCCGTTATCAGTACTTGATGCTGGCGGTGTCGCCAAAGCAGCCCCTGGAATCGGAACCAGCGTCGAAAAGATTCGAACTCCGCTCTCCTGCAATGTAGCCGGTGCGGTCATAGTCAGATTCACGGGAGCATTCAAGCGCTGTTCAAGCGGTGTAGAAAGGTCTTGCAATGCTAATGTAACGCGGATAACAAATGGCATTCCTTGAGTAGAAGAGTCCCACGTCAGCATCCACTCGGTGCCATTAAAGTACTCGAAAGACAAACCGACGACTTCAGGCGCCACGAGCTCTCCGGTACGATTAATTTGTTCGATCGTTCCGCTCGTATAAGCTTGCTCAAGTACAACTCGGGCAATCGAGCGGCGTACAAGCCCGCTTCGCGATAGGCTAGAGCGGTTTGCATCCATAGCATCGCCGCCGAACGCAGACAGCGAATCACGCACGCCGTCCATCGTTTCTCCTTGGACGAAATAGCTGACTGTTTTGACATCGGAGGGCAGGTCGGTCAGCGTGCCAGAGACAATATCGGTCTGCTGCACGATGTATTGGTCGGGGCGAGGCGGCCTAGTGATATCAAATTCAATCGCTGTCTCTGACCCATAAATACCAGGCGGCATTGATGTCGAAGCGGTACCGGACGAATCCGTAGCCAGCTGCCCCATCAGATCTGTCCCCATACCTCCACTAGTCATACCTCCACTAGTCATACCTCCACTAGTCATACCTCCACTAGTCATACCTCCACCTGCGCCACCGGCAGGCATGGCACCTCCGCCACCTCCAGCCGCAGCACCGCCCCCCATACCGCCAGCGCCCATTCCGCCGCCGGCGCTTGACTGAATCAGCTCGACTAGGGGTTGGATATCAAAAGGTTCGTTACGTACCGTGGACCGAAGATCGTCGGAAATCATCGCCAGAATCATACGCGCCAGCCGCAACTGCTCAAACGTATTGTCGGCTCGCGTCTGATTCATCACGTACCATTGCATCAGTCCGCCCACGAGACTTGCAACTACCGCAGTAAGCGATAGGGCGATCAGAACTTCGATCAACGTCATACCCTGAGCCAGGCGTGATCGAATGGAAGCGTTCCAAGACCTATGTGTGTATTGCGTCATTCTCAGATCCCCGTTCCGGTTGCGCCAGTTCCCGTCGTCGCCGCCGCATCTGCCGGCACGTCCAGGTTCAGGGCTGGATCGATAAAGAGCTTTGTTAACCTCGCAGCGATTCTAGTGCCGCTTAGAGCTGCAGACTCATCGCCAATGTATACCGTGACTGCCAACATGTTAGGAATATTGGCTGGTATAACATCAATGCGATAGTACCAAGGCTTTGTTAGGGCGACTTGGTCGGTAATCGCGACCCAGTTACTGCTCTGCATTTGAATCCCGCCCGCGGAAATCTCCGCCAGCTTGGATTCACATAACAAGTTCGCTTGTAAAGTGTCGCGAGAGCCCAATGCATTGTCGGTTGCCGTCTGGATGATCTGCGCCAACAGCGCTGCAGACATACTTAAAATGGCGAGCGCCAAAACGACTTCTAGCAGGCTGAGCCCACGGCGGCCAACCTTTAAGCGTTGCGGTTTGCGACGAAGAGCAAGCTTGGTATCCATTTCTGGATAATCTGCGATGTCTAAAATCATGCTCATTGTGGGACCGCCTGGCCTGGTACTAAGTCCATGACACGTGTCGAACCAGTAATGCCGCGAAGCTCGATACCGATCCGCCGCCCTTTTCGATTCTGAACCACAACACGCGCCGTGCTGGTCGAACCGTCTGGATAAAACAAAATGGGATTAGACCAACCACCCGTCGAAGCAGTCGCAAGCGTAGCCGTGCCAATCTGCACGGCACTTCGCATGTCGCCAATCACCTGCGCCTCGGAGAAAATCACAGATTCTTCGACTTGCCAATTGTTAGTCGTCAGACCGACTGAGGCAATTCCACCGGCGTCATCAGTGGCTAGAATTTGCCCTGATTGAGCCATAATCGTCGCGCCGCCTGAAGCGTTTGCAGAATCATCAGCCGACAGCCATGGCTGCGTGGATGCTTGACGGTCATTGACCATAAACCGCATGACCTGGATCTGCCCAGTCCGAATAGCCAGCAGTCTTGTTCGCTCGAACTCAAGCTCAACTCGTTGTGCGGCGTCATTGATCTGAGCGGTGACAACGAAGCCTTGATAAGTCGGAACGGCAATCGCAGTCGCGCCGGCAAGGATCACAAGGACCAGAATAAGTTCGATAAGGGTAAATGCGCGTTTCATATCCAAGCGAGGGGTTGAAGCAAGCGCGGTCAAAGTCCCTTATGGTTGACCCATCCACGGTAAAGTTAAATCGCGAGCCACCGGACAACAACTAATCTTTGTTGGTGATGTCGTCTTCCGTATTGGCTTGACCATCAGGCCCAAGGCTACGGATTTCGAATTCGCTGCCCGTGATCTTGTATTCGTAAGGGCGATCCCATGGATCATTCCCCACTGGCTTGTCGATCACTCGATCCCATTTGGTAGGGTCGGATAGATTGCTCGGTTGTTCGTAAAGATCATTCAAAGCGGTCGGCAATGAACCTACGTTCAATTGATACATGTTGACTTTGGTCGCAAGATTCGCGATCTGGGTCTTGGTAAAGCGCTTGTTCGCGCTATTTGTCTGACCGCCGATGTTCACGACGACAAGGCCAGCAATTACGGACAAAATCACGAGGACTAACAGTACTTCTATCAACGTAAAACCGGTTCGAAGCGCGGTACGGCCACGTACACGAGAACGGCTACTACTATTAAATCTCACGATCATATTCCTCTTCAAACAGACTCATTCATTTCCGCCAAACCACCATGGACTACGCGGATAGAGATCTACCAACCAGTTTGCTAGTCCAATGTTTCGCCACATCTGGCCCGAAATGAAATTTTACTTAACCAGAGCGGCCAGTGTAATGAGCCAAAGGCGGAATACCGACCGAAACAGCGCAATTAGCCTGGTCGCAATCAACTTTATCCGAAAAATGCGACAATTCGGAGGTGAGCAGCCCGTCAGAAACGAAAATAGCTGTCAACCAGGACAGCCATTTCCGTATTACGGCAATTCCAGGGTTCTCTGGTAAAGCCGGTCTGTTTAGTTCGAACTCATCCGCGGAGCAATCTTGGCAAGATAGTCCTTGGCAGCGGCGACTGATCGCTGGATGTCGAAATCGTCGGCGACTTCCTTTTGAAGACGCTCATTGCGACGTGCGGCGGAGCGTGAAAGCGGATCGGATGAACCCGTGGCGACCGGCTTAGCAACTAACACCTCCTGGGAATCCTGGTCCGAAGGGCTGTCGATTCGCGGGAGTTCGATGTGCGGAATGATACCCCGCGAACTGATGGCGTAGCCGGTTGGTGCAAAGAACTTGGAAACAGTAAGCCGGATTCCGCCATGGCCAGTTTCATTATGAAACACGCCTTGCACGCTCCCTTTTCCGTAGGAAGTTCGGCCGATTATCAGTCCTCGTTCGTTGTCGCGAATCGCACCTGCAAAAATCTCGCTAGCACTCGCACTGTCTTCATCAATAATCACCGTCAACGGCAACTTGGTCGTCCCAGCAAAGTGAGCGGCGAAGTTGTGGTTCTCTGCTCCGTTGCGTCCCCGCGTGCTGACGATGGCACCTTTTTCAAGGAAACGGTCGGCTATCGCGACGGCGGCATCCAGCAACCCGCCAGGATTGCGCCGCAAGTCAATGACCAGCATTCGCATACCTTGATTTGTGAGGTCGATCAAAGCCGCGTCGACTTCTCCTGGCGTCGTTTTTTGGAAGTTAGTGATTCGGAGGTAACCGATTCCATCGCGTTGATCCGCAATTTTAACGTCTGTAACGCTAGGAACTTCAATTCGCCGACGAGTAATCAGGCGTTCGTGGACTGAGCCGTCCGCTCGCTCGAAAGTCAACGACACATTGCTCAGTTCAGGACCGCGAAGCAGATCGGCAGCACGCTTGGCTCCTACAGTTGTCACGCTGTGGTTATCGATCTTAACGAGCCGATCTCCGCTTTGCAGGCCAGCCAGTTGGGCCGGGCCACCTTCGAAAACTTCAACGATTTCGAGGTCTTCTTGGTCTGCCCACAATTCGACACCGATCCCGATCAAATTGCCTTCGATCTGGGACATTATCTCATTGTATTCACCAGCGGTTAGGAAAGCTGAGTAAGGATCGAGCAAGCCAATCGCACCAGCAATATACTCATAAATTACCGCAGTTGGTGACGCACCGATCTGATCGCGAGCTTGGTTGGCAACCTTAACTACGATCGACTGTGCTTCCTGAACTGAACGCACCGGTTTGCCGAGCACGTTGCGATGTACATTAGCGCGGAAGTTTTCAATTTGGCTTGCAGGAACTCGGCTCACACTGTGCTTCAAGAAATCAGGCTCGGTCAAAGCAGTCTCTAAAAACGCCGTTCCGTTTCGCAGCAAGTCCTCAAGCTTGACAGAATCTACATAGTACAACTCGAGCTTACTCAGGATGTCGGAGAGAGCCTTGAGAGCCGTTTCCGGTGTCGTCGTATCGACTGTTTCAATAAAGGTATGGTCGGTGTAACGCCGCCAGACGTCGTGATGGATACGAACTATCTGCAGGCGTCGATAAACGTCGTCACGGTCCGGATAACTTCGGTGTAATTTCTCGTAATGATTGATCGCTTCTTGCCAACGTTGCTGTATCTCCAGCTGGCGACCGTTCGCGATCGCCTGCTCGACGCTGGGCGTTTGCAGAACTTCTTGCGCAAATGCGGATTGTGAGTGTGGGCTGATCGTAGATTGCAACATCCACGCAAGTGCAACCATGCACCCAAAAAGCTTCCTCGGCATACTTTAATCCCAGATTGGCAGGAGGGCTGTTTTCTCACCCAGGTCGGAAAGTCGTTGGAGCGACAACCTGCATGAGTCCGCAAGCGATGAGATTCGACAAATCCGTTGCGACACTGCGATCTGCTAGGCTTCTCACCGTTTGGAATATAAGTCACGTTTATTGCACGGTCAAAATTCCAGCGATTAACTTGCGGTAGTCCTACCGCAAGAGCGCGGTACATTCGACATAAGTGTTGCCTGACGCAGTCCAAGCATCTTTACGTAGGGTGTTCCGCACATGCGTACAGCAACAGTGGCAATGACCCTTGCGGGAACAGCGACTGTGGAAGGACGCGATATTCGTTAGAGACTTTGACGGCCAGCCGACTGTTTTTAGAACAATCGGCTCGCCAAGCGCGTCCTGCGCTTCTCCTCTGACAGCCACGCACACGCTAGGTGCAGGTAGCTGCTGGATTAGCTTCCAAGCAACTGTACGCGGCAGCTTCGCTAGCGGCAAGCAAATGAACCATATTTCTGTCGTGCTGGCAGACGACGGGCCGCGTCACTAGGCTTTTCCCGCACATTTTGACATTTCACTTGAGACACGCATATCCATCAAAATGCCGGAACGCGGTTTGCGTTTGATAGATTCTCTAGGCCAGCATTCCAACCAGCACAGCTTGCCCATTTGCTCTGGTATTAGTCGGCCTGGTCGCACGGCTCTCGATTAGCTGAGCAAGCCAGATCACTACCAAGCAGAGGTAACCATAATGACTGCTCAACAACATCACTGGTGGCTACCACCTCGGCTTGTAGCCTCAATCGCCCTAGTCACGCTCTTTTACTACTACGTGGAACTCGCTCGGTTCTGACCGCCGAACGACTCAGGCCAAATTCCAGCATTACAAGCACTTGAATTAGAAACAATTATGAATATCCAAATCAAAAAACGTCGCTTAGCGATCGCCGCCGCGATTGCCCTTAGCTGTAACTACGCACCCGAGGCACTTGCTCAGCAGGCGCCTAATATTTCGTCACCCCGCTCAACCGGGAGCGCGCCAACATCTGCAGCAGGGCGTCAAGGCGCAGGTGCGGCTGCTGCAGCTGTTCGTGGAGGAACCGCCACAACCCGTGCCCCCAACACACCAAATGCCCCGAGCACACAGCGACGCAATATGGCAACTCCCACGAACGCTCGCCCCTACTTCGACAATCAGTGGATGCAACAGATCGATCCAATGCTTAAACGAAACAACGTAAATCGTATGTCGCCGCAGGCTCGCAGCATTGTTCGCTCTAATCCCGTCGACACAACTCCTGACGAGCAAGACAGTTCGGACGGACGAGGCCGCAAGCACGGGGGACGCTACGGCTATCGGAATCCGGCAAGAACCCCATTTTTCTACGATTATTACTCGTACTCGCCATACTATTATTCCTACCCGTTGGGCGCAGTCGGCGCAGCACCATACGGGTCTTACTTTCAATACCAAGACCTAAACAATGATGGGTTCTATGACGAGTACCATACATATCGCGATCGTGATAACGATGGTATCCCTGACGAATATGAAGCTTACAACTTCCAAGCTGCCGCAGCCCAAGCAGAACAACGGCAAGCTCGCATCGAAGCCCGCGAGGAAAGGCAAGAACAGCGCGAAGAAGCTATCGCCAAACGCCAGGAAGAAGGACGGCCAGTGGAGCTTGATGGAGGTTTGCGGCCTGAAGATATTGCTGCAATAGACGGCAACGGCGACGCGAGTGCTTCCGAGTCCGCTTCGGAAGGGTCAGGCGAGAAGCCTGTCGGCATGCGTCGCTCTGTCATTGAGGGAACTGTCGCCGACACAATGACATCGACCGTCAATGATCAAGAACATCGGATTCTCCAGGTGCGATCGGATCAAGGCCAAACGTTTGTTGTGGACGCGGGCCCGATCACCACGACTGGCTTAGACAAAATTAGCCAAGGTGGTGAAATCGGAGCGAAAGGTTACGTTGAAACGATAGGTGAGCAAGAAGTGCTCATTGCTGAACAATTGACGGTCAGCGGACAAGCCGTGGAAATCAATCGTCAGGGCGAAGCGACCACAGCTCAAATCCTGGAGCTTAGTGTTGTCCCAACAGCAGGAACGGATCGCACCTTTGCTGTCGTCGAAGCTAACGGCGATCGCTACTTAGTTGACTTCGGAATCCAAGCCGCCGAAGAACTTGGGTTAGCGACAGGCGATGAAGTTGGCATTCGTGCGGTCCCTATTCAGGTGGGTGAATATCGCGTCTTCATGGCACACGAAGCAATTATAGATGGCCGGTCGACTCCAATAGTTCGATAAAGCGGATCCGACGTCACAAGCCAAACACAATATCCTCCCGCCAATCACCTGAAAAACTGATTGGCCACAAACGAAAAGAGCCCTGGTTTGTCATATAAAACCATGGGCTCTTTTTCTTTAGCGATGAACTAATCGCGAACGCGACCAGAAAATATGCGGTTACTCGGCAACGTATGGCATCAGGGCCATGAAACGAGCTCGCTTGACAGCTTTAGTGATTGCATGCTGGCTAACAGCGGTGCAGCCGTTCTTGCGACGACCAACGATCCGGCCATGTCGATTCACCAACTTGGAAAGAAGATCAACGTCCTTGTAATCGACATACATTGGACGTGGTCGTTTGCCATCCACGAACAGTGGATCTCGTTTTTTAGTCTTGGTACGCGTACGCGCTCGGCGACGCATAGGCTTATTCTTCAAACCACGCTTAAATGCAGCCATAACAGGTTGGGGAGATTACAAAAAAGTTGAGGCACCGCCTCGCGAATTTTCAAGGCCAGCTACGAAAACGTCTCAGCTGGCGAACAAAGTGGCCCGGCAGTATATCGCCACACCGAAAAGGTCACAAGTCGCGAATTCATGAAAAATCGTAGCTCTGCTGCAAAAAATGGTCGACTTTGCGGCGGGCGTGGATCCGAACCACCCATCCCAGCGTTTACGACGGGCGTTTTGCCATTCCAAGGCCGAACCAGAATCGATAACTAGGTACAAGCCGTTTACGCTCACTTGATCGCCTGCTGCATGGCAGTAGCAACGTCGCCAATCGGCCCGGCGAGCGTAGTTCGCGCATGCTTCTTCGTTTTTAGAATTTACGCCAAGTGCGATTGCTGCTATATCAGCAGCTGATTTTTACGTCTCTGGTCGATTCTCCCACGACTCTATGGACGGAGCGAATCACGTAGCCAGCAAGCGCGGTGATTACATCATGGCAAAACGCCAAACACCAAGCTTGTTGAATGTTCAGCGTACCGACGCCAACTTAAAAGTATGAGATTCTTCCATGGCAAATGTACAAAAATTTGACGTTTTGGTCATTGGGGCCGGGCCCGGCGGTGAGGGAGCAGCGATGCAACTGGCCAAAGGCGGGTTGCGTGTTGGTGTGATCGAACGGCTTGAGAAAATCGGAGGCAATTGCACTCATAAGGGGACTATCCCCAGCAAAGCTCTGCGGTTTTCGATCAAAAGCATCATGGATGCGATGAACAATCCGATCTTAAAAGACCTCGGTATTCACGCAAATCCAACGCTTGCACAATTGCGAGCCAGCAGCAGATCAATCATCAGCAAACAAGTGTCGATGCGACAAACGTTCTATGAACGAAACAATGTTCCGGTCTTCCAGGGCAACGCTCGCTTCCTCGACACAAACACGCTAGAAATCGACCACGAGCTTCAGTTGCACGCTGACAAGGTCGTGATCGCATCCGGCTCGCGTCCATTCCGACCCGCGGGCGTAGATTTCAACCACCCTCGCGTTTTCGACAGCGATACGATTTTAGATCTTTCGTACAAACCACAATCGGTGACCATCTACGGGGCTGGTGTGATCGGCTGCGAGTACGCATCGATGCTGCGAAATCTGAAAATCAAAGTTAACTTGGTTAACACACGCTCCAAACTGCTCGAGTTTTTGGACGACGAGATTATCGACGCCCTGAGCTACCATCTCCGAGAGTCCGGCGTTTTGATTCGGCATGACGAGACATTTGAACGGATAGAGGGCCGCGACGATGGCGTTGTGCTTTATCTGCAAAGTGGCAAACAAGTCAAAACAGATGTCTTGCTTTGGGCCAATGGTCGATCCGGAAACATCGAAGACCTCGACTTGGAAAAGATTGGCATCCAACCGTCGGCGCGCGGACTCCTGAAAGTCAATGAGTTCTTCCAAACCGAAGTTGACAACATCTACGCGGTCGGCGATGTGATCGGATATCCTTCGCTTGCCAGCGCGGCTTATATGCAAGGTCGTGCCGCTGCCCAGCACATTACCGGAGAAGGCGATAGCAAACTCAGGCTAATCGATATCCCTACCGGCATTTACACCAGCCCGGAAATCTCTTCGATCGGCAAAAACGAACGCGAACTAACCGAAGCCAAAATCCCGTACGAAGTAGGCCATTCGCAATTTAAAAGCTTGGCTCGCGCTCAGATAACGGGAAGTATTATTGGAGTTCTTAAGATATTATTCCATCGTGAAACGCTCGAAATTCTGGGCGTCCACTGCTTCGGAGCCAACGCGTCAGAGATCATTCATATTGGTCAAGCCGTCATGCGCCAGCCTGCTCCGCACAACACGCTCGACTATTTCATCAACACGACATTCAACTATCCAACGATGGCCGAAGCATACCGAGTGGCAGCGCTCAATGGGCGCAACCGTTTGTTTTAGCAACACCGGACTGATCGAATGCACTCAGCACTGGTGTACTGCATCAACTTTTTTGTTTGAGCTGCGCTCTTACCGCCTGGCAGATACCCGCTGCGAATGCCTCAGGCGTAACTTTTCGCAACAGTCCCTGCCAAAGGACTTTCCTGGTTAGATTGAGAGTCACAAACCAACTCGGGGATCTTCGCTCGACTGAGACTAGCGATAACTGCGTCTGAACGGTGGCAACGTCTTTGGCCAGACATGCCTGCCCCACGAACGAGAAAGGGCAGCCTGTTGAGCTGCCCTTGTTCAGTTGAATTGCGACGATCTAACGCTGAATTAAACCAGTCGCATGACTTTCGGAGACGCTAATTGACTAGACGAGATCAATCCCACTCTTCTTCGTCTTCATCTTCTTCGTCATCGTCATCCCAATCGTCGTCGTCATCTTCCCATTCTTCTTCATCTTCGAATTCGTCAGCTTCTTCGTCTTCCTCTTCCTTCTCAGCCTCGGGATCGTCGACTTCTTCTTCGTCTTCGACTTCTTCCCACTCCTCTTCCTCTAGGTCGTCGTCCTCGAACTCCTCTTCTTCATCGTCTTCAAACTCTTCGAATTCTTCGTCTTCCTCGTCGTCGTCATCGTCGACGAGCTCTTCCTCTTCGTCTTCGAAATCATCTTCATCGCGCGCGACTACGTTCAAGCCAGGCGTCAATGGAAGAATTTCGCGGAATGACTTGGACCTGCTAGCGCGCCAAGATGGGTAAATCAAAGTCGTCTTCACAACGGGCTCCTTCTACTTCGACCTTCTCTGAGAATAAAAAATGTAGGCAAACAATCAGTCAGTTTCTGTTTCGTGAATGCTATCCTCGGACGACGGATTTGCAAACTGGAGGTCCAATTCCAAAACCCAATCTTTTTTCGGCAAATGTTCCAAGGATCGTAATCCAAAAAGCTGTAAAAAGCGTTTAGTCGTCCCGTACAAGTACGGACGCCCCAAGTCTTCACTTCGTCCAGCAATTCGAATTAAGTCCCGTTCTAACAATTGCCGCAAAACTTCGTCGCAGTTCGCACCGCGCACCGACTCAATATACGCTCGAACAACCGGTTGCCGATAAGCAATGATTGTCAGCGTTTCGAGTGCCGGCTGGCCAAGTTTGACGTCGGCTGGAATCTGATCCAGCCGCCGCAGCCATCGAGCGAACTGCGGTCGGGTCATCATTACATACCCTCCAGCTGACTCATCAATCTGGAAAGCATGCGATTCTGCGCGATACAGCTCATTCAATTGGCGGGTCAGTGTACGAGCTTGTGTGGCGTCCGCCAAGCTGGCCAGAGCCGCAATTTTTCTAGCCGACAGCGGATCGCGACTCAAAAACAATATAGCCTCGACTCGGCGACGTGCTCGCAATGCTTTTTCGCCTTCCGACAACTGCTCGTCGAGCTTGGCGGATGCTGCTATTGCTACTTCATCGCTAAGTTCTGCTTCGTAAATTTGCTCCGAAAGCGGTTGGCCTTCCGCCTTGCTGATAACACTAGCGGCTTCACCGACAGCGAGCGATTCCAGCCTCCAGCTACAACGTATCCCGTAACCACTTGGCTTTGGATCTTGCTGCCGCCAATTTGCGACACTTCCAGCGGGCCGCACGCTTTGGCAGGCATTCACGACGGGATGTTTTAATAAGTACGTTTGAAGCATTCCCAATTCCCGCCGAAATCGCTCCGCCACATTCAACGCATGACACAAGAGTCCGTATATCGCCATCCTGATGACAAAGCAATAGCCGCATCACCATGAAATATCGCGAAATGCCACGAAAGCAATTTGCCGCAGCAACTATACCTGACTCCAGAGGAACCGATCGGCCCCCCAGGCACGCCTCAATATAGCTCTGCCATTTCGCGTGCATGATAGGAGCTGCGGACGAAAGGTCCAGATGCAACTTGCTTGAATCCCATCGATTTGGCAAGTTTACCCAGCTCGTCAAATTCCTCCGGCGGAATATATCGAGTCACCGGGAGATACTTCTTGCCCGGTTGCAGGTACTGCCCCAGCGTCAAGAAGTCGCAGCCGGCTTGCAGAAGATCAGCCAAACAATCAAGCAATTCCTCGCGAGTTTCACCCAGACCAAGCATTAAACCGCTCTTGGTCTTGATTCCGGCATCCCCCGCCTTGATCTGGCGCAGCAACTCAAGCGTCCATCGATAATCACTCTTAGGCCCCCGCACCCGACGATATAACCGTGGGACCGTTTCCATGTTGTGATTGAAGACATCTGGTTTCGCGTCCACAAACTGCTGCACCACATGCTTCTGCTGTACAAAATCGGGCGTCAGAACTTCAACGGTCGCTCCCGTCTTTTCCCGAACGGCAACGATGCATTCACAGAAGTGCTCAGCCCCGCCATCGGGCAGATCGTCACGCGTCACTGACGTGATCACGACATGCTTTAAACCAAGCCGCAACGCGGCTTCGGCCACTCGCGCGGGCTCATCCAGCTCCAACGCTTCCGGCTTGCCACGCGACACAGCACAGAAGCCACACGGTCGCGTGCAGACGTTCCCCAGCACCATAAACGTCGCCGTTTGCTGAGAATAGCACTCCATTCTGTTCGGACATTTCGCATTTTCGCAAACCGTCTCCAAACCGAGCTCTTCAATCAGCTGGTTGGTGCGGAAGTTCTGATTTCCGGCCGGCAAAGTCCGTCGCAACCAAGGAGGAAGCCGTTCCGAACGCTCGAAAATGGGAGCTACAGCACTGCCACAGCTGCCTGAAGATTCAAGCTCGGTATCGGTGGGAACAACAGGTAATTGCATCGGAAAATCACTAATTTCCAGAAAGGAGTCTGACCCCAGATCGGCTCTTCAACAAAAGCAACTACGCTTTACTGCTGAACTCCGAACCGAAATATTCTTTACTACCATCCACGGTTGGCTTGATCGTTGCTTTCCCTGAATTCCAGTTCGCAGGACATACTTCACCGTGGACTTCAAAGTGTTGCCATGCTCGCACAACACGAATCGCTTCGTCTACGCTTCGACCGATCGGGTCATCATTGACAGTTTGGTGTCGAACGATGCCGTCCTTGTCGATCAAAAACAACCCACGCAAAGCAACCGAATCATCCACCAAAACATCATAATCTCGGGAAATGGTCTTGCGCAAATCTGCCACGAGCGGATAGGCAATGTCGCCCAAACCGCCTTGGTTGCGTGCTAGTTGACGCCAAGCCAAGTGCGAGAAATGACTGTCGATCGAGACTCCGATCACTTGCACATTCAGCTCTTCAAAAGCTTTAATGCTATCGGAGAACGCGATGATTTCCGTCGGGCATACGAAGGTAAAATCAAGCGGATAGAAGAAGAGGACCACATACTTTCCCTTGTACTGCGAAAGTGAGATCTCTCCAAACTGGCCATTTGGCATTACGGCGGTGGCCTTGAAGTCAGGAGCTTGGCGCTTTACTAAGACGGACATGGAACGACTTTCAAAAATTGTCAGTTGAAACAGTTGTCAATTTGGAGACAGACTGTCCAATAATGCTTACACGTCCAGGCATTCTGCCGCGTCCAGATCGAAACTAACGCTAGCCGAACGCCTGAAATACGCAAGCTATTGTTGCTAATTCGTCAAGTTGGTCAAATGCATCTTGGCAAGCATCCAAGAGTTTTGAATAATAGCCGACCCGAGCATGCCAATTACGGCAACGCATTGTGTCAAAGGTTTAAAGATGGCCAAGTCGAAGAAGAAGAAAGAAACCGTGTTCCTCGTATGTCAGGAAACGGGCGATTACAACTACACAATCCTTCGTAAAAGTGGCGGTGAAAAGCTGTCGCTCAAGAAGTATTGCCCCAAACTGCGCAAGCATACGATCCACCTCGAAAAGAAGAAGTAGTCTTCGCGACGGCCATGGTTGGTAATACCACCATGGGTGTTGAGGATATCGGGCTCCCTGCCTCCACGGCCTTTGCCATAACATCGAAGGCCTCATCTCTTTTTGCTGCGCAGGCCCAAAGATTTTCTATTTGTGCCTGCTGGACTACTAGTCCCTCATAACGGCACGCTTCTTGCGTTACACCTCCTACTTAGCACTTCCTGCTGCAGCCGGGTGAGTATTCGGCGAACAAATCTTTTTGGGCAGCGATTAATGGGGGGCGCGATTCGTCGCGATCTTGTTATCAACATGAGGACAGACACAATGTCTATTAAGAAATCTTGTGGCGTAGTTGCCGCAGTCGCTCTAGTTTTTGGACCACTTACCGTGAGCGAAGCAGACGCGGGTTGGCCACGACGCGTAGCACGAGCTGCAATTCGTTCGTACGCCGCACCGGCTCCTGTTTATAGGGCCCCCGTTTATAGAGCGCCGGCTTATCGCGCTCCATCGTATTCAGCGTATCGTCCCGCTTATGGCGGATACAGCAGTTTCTACCGCCCATACGGCGCACCGTACGGCGGGCTATCTGGTATCTCGATTGGTATTGGAACCGGCGGCTTCGGCTATCCGGGCATTGGCCCAGGGTTTGGTTATGGCGGATTCGGACCCGGAATTCGCTTCTAAATCGGCCAGCATGCAAAAATCTGGAGACCGCAAAAAGCCAGTTGCGTAGTGCAGCTGGCTTTTTTAACGTCCAGCGTTTGCCGCTTCGGCTCGCAGACGAAACGAATTTCGGTGATAATGATCCGCCGTCGAACAGTTTGATTGATCGATCTAAAGGTTACTGACTTCGCATTCAACGCAAAACAATGAGCAAACTAGCACTAGCCGAAAACTTCCCCTTCGCGCCCTATCGATCGCTGTCAAACGAAGAGTTGAACACGCGGATCCGGGCAGTAAAAGAGCGTCTCGGTGACCAGTTAGTTATCCTGGGCCACCATTATCAGCAAGACGAAGTGATCGCCCACGCTGATCTGAGCGGAGACTCCTATCAACTCAGTAAGTCTGCAGCAGAGCGTCTAAGCTGCAAATATATCGTCTTCTGCGGCGTGCACTTCATGGCCGAGACTGCTGATATTCTTTCGAATCGCCCCGACAAAATAGAAGCCC
Source organism: Njordella aestuarii (assembly GCF_056494165.1). NCBI lineage: Bacteria > Pseudomonadati > Planctomycetota > Planctomycetia > Pirellulales > Pirellulaceae > Njordella > Njordella aestuarii. The sequence continues at coordinate 1,228,487 of NZ_CM151397.1, read as the reverse complement.
GACAAGGCCGTCGGATCGATGTCGTTCTTCCGGACATGGCCGCCGGGTGCTCAATGGCCGACATGGCTGCCATTCAGCAGGTCGAAGACGCTTGGGATCAGCTTGGCGAAGTGATCGATACGTCCGATGTCACGCCTGTCACGTATATTAATTCGGCGGCATCGCTGAAGGCATTTTGTGGTCGCCATGGCGGTATCGTATGCACTAGCAGCAACGCGAAAGCTGTACTTGAGTGGTCATTTGCCAAGACGAGCCGCGTTTTCTTTTTCCCAGACCAACATCTCGGGCGTAATACATCGCTAGGCATGGGCATCACCAATGATCAGATGCCCGTTTATGATCCATTCTCAGAAATATTGGGCGGTAACACTCCAGATAAAATCCGTGACAGCAAAGTTATTTTATGGAAAGGTCACTGCAGCGTACACCAAATGTTTACGGCCGCGCATGTGAATCAGTTTCGCCAGCGTGATCCGGACATCAAGATTCTTGTTCATCCAGAATGCCCACAAGAAGTCAACGACTTGGCAGATGTCTCCGGTTCAACCAGCCGCATCATTGAAACCGTCAAGAACAGCCCCGCTGGAACCAAATGGGCAATTGGAACAGAACTCCATTTGGTCAATCGCTTGAAAGATCAGCATCCTGAACAAGAGATTCACTTTCTATCACCGGTCGTATGTATGTGCGCGACGATGTATCGTATCGACCTAGCGCACCTGTGCTGGGCGCTGGAAAACCTGGAAGCTGGAACGATTGTCAATAAAATCGAAGTCGATCCCGAAATCGCCAAATGGTCTACAGTTGCTCTTGAAAGAATGCTGGAAGTCAGCAAGCGCTAACCGGCCACAAGTCGCTCGACTAGCGAAGCACTGTTGCGGGCATACCGCCTTGCTCGGCCGTGCGTGGAGTTGCAACCGAGTAAGGGTTCGGCGTCGGCTGCATTGTCATTTGCGGTTGCAAACCCGAAGCGTTAGAAGAATTTGAGAACTGCCTTGCAGTATCGCCAACTGGTAAGGAGTTTGTGTTGCCGAACGCTAACGCTCCGTTCCCAGAACTCGCCAGGGCCGCAGGCGGTGTTACACCTGGCAACGAGCGATCTTCTTTAAAAACACTCGTCTTGAAAATAGGCCCGTTGCTGGTCATCCAACCTGGCCACTGAATCAAGGGTCGAGACGCCGTGGTGCTAGTTTGTGCTGCCACTGTCGTCGTAGGTACAGGCGACGCGTTCTTGGGAATTGCGTTAAATGGATTCAGCGACGCGAGATTGAAACGCGGCGTGCTACCAAGTGCAACTGTCGCGGGTGTGGCAACAGTCTGCGGCGGTAGGACCTGTGCTTGGGCATAATTTGTGTTCAGGCCTGGCGCCGCTTGCGCTATAGGGGCAGTGAGAACTCTAGGCTGATTTGCAACGATACTCGATTGCGGAACCAATTGGAATACCGGCGACGGCACAGCGATCGACTGAGTCGGGCTGTATCCTAGCGGTGCGACCTGACCATAACCAGACGCTGCGTAAGAGTTCACTCCGTTGATTGGCGATGTCGCATAGTTCGTCGGACTGGATGCTACTTGATTTGCAGGAACGGCTGTAGCTGCTACCGAAGTCTCGGCGGGAACATTCTGTCCCGGTCGCGGTCTATCAACATAGTGCACGCGGCTCTCTGTGACTTGAACCAACCTCGGTATTTCCCGAGACACTTCCTCTTCGACATATTCTTGGACTTGGACGACCTGGTCGACCGTTTTATTGACGGGTTGGTAGTCCACCACTGGAACGAGCTTCGTCGTCGCTTGCGGCGTGGCGAGTGGATTCCACCGGTTGATGATTTGCTGCTCTTGTCTGTAGGAATAGACCGGCTGGTATTCGACTTGAGTAACCTTGACTGTTTTGTTTACGAGTTTGGGGACCCATCTCTTTTCTTTTACGACTTCCGTTTTCCACTGCAGCCCCGGGACGTTTTCTGGTTCTTCGTAACGGTCGTAGATGATGCCGTTGCGGGGATCACGAAAGGTGTAGACGATTCGCGAACTGGCGCCGGCAGTGGCTGTTGCGGCTGGCACAGCCTGTGAGTTTGACGAAGCGTTCGCCGCCGTATTGACTCCCGTCGGGGCGAGGGTTGCCGTCGGGTTTTGCGCCGAACTCGATGGAATCGGCGCGGGAGTTAGATATGCCGAGGGCGATTGAGCCAATTGTTGATTGGCAACGCCAAGGATAGTGGCCGAACCAATCAGGCCCACGGTCAGCGTTTTTTTGGGTGTAGTGCGTGATGTCATGATGATTAGACGCCGCAAATCGTTGATCTTAACAATACTAGACTAGGATTCTTTAAGCTAAACTCACCGCGGACTTGGATGGCCGGACACCTTTTGTAATAGTCCGGGACAGACCTCGGCAATAAGGAAAAAATTACGATGCCTAGTGCGGACACCGTTGGATCGCTTTCGAATTCCTCTGAATTTGTTCCTGACTGGGTACTGGCAATTTTGAAATGCCCGATCAGTGGCTCGCCTCTCGTTCGCTTTTATCGTCGCGAATGGGAGGCAGATGCGTCGCGGGTTCGAAAAAACCAATATTTTCACCGTGATGGTCGTAGCGTTTCGGAGATTCCGTCGCAAGGTCTACTTTCGAGCGATCAGAAGTGGCTATATCCCGTTAATGGCGGGATTGTCAGCTTAGTGGCCGATGAAGCGATCGTTTTCGACTGACTACGACAACTCGAAAATCTTCAAAAAACAGGAATTGCAGCATTTCTCGGAGCTGGCCTTGTTGACACGCCACCACCAAACGTTAGCCTGATTGAAAATTATCTGTCTTGCGCATTTTACCCAGTCGTTATTTTCTGCCGATTGTGAAGTGCCGAGTGGGTAATTGCTCGGGGCAAGGGGCTTCGTCGCGGTGACGTTGTTTCCCGGTGAGTCTAGAAACATGTTGAGCGCCCCATAGTCCTTAGTGTTGGGAGTATTTTTGATGCGTCGATTGGTAAACGTCGTACTTTGTGCGGTAGCCATCAGTGGTTTTGCATTGGCCGGCCAAGCGGAAGCTGGTTGTGGCGGTGGATTGTTCGCTAAATTGCATGCGAAGAAGGAATGCAGCGGCGGTGGTTTGTTCTCAAAGTTGCACGCTAACAAGGATTGCGGCGGCGGCGGACTTTTGGCGAAGCTTAAGGCTCGTAAGAGCAGCGACTGCGGTTGTGCTCCAGAACCAGCATGCTGCGAGCCAGCACCTGTATGCGAAGTAGCTCCAAGCTGCGGTTGTGAAGTTGCTCCAGTTTGCGAAGCAGCTCCAAGCTGCGGTTGCGAAGTTGCAGCTCCAAGCTGTGGTTGTGAAGTTGCAGCTCCAAGCTGTGGTTGCGAAGCTGCTCCAGCTCCAAGCTGTGGTTGCGAAGCTGCTCCAGCTCCAAGCTGTGGTTGCGAAGTTGCTGCAGCTCCAAGCTGCGGTTGCTCAAGCAGCCCAGTTTACTCGCCAGTAAGCTACGAAAGCGCTCCAGCTTGTGCAACTTGTGGAAGCACCACAGTTGACGGTGGCGTTATCGAAAGCGGAACTGTAGTTCCACCAGCTCCATCGGCTGATCCAGCTGCAGATGCAGTTGAATCTGCTAGCGATGCTCCAAGTGCTTAATTTGTTTTAAGCGTTTAGCACAAACAAGATAAGGCCGCAGCTGATATTCAGCTGCGGTTTTTTCTTGCGCTCATATCAAACCAAAGGAAGCTTGCCGAACCGGCAAAATTGCACAGAATCTACAGATTCGCTACCTCGATCGCTCGAATGGATTCATTATGCCTCTCTCTGCTGAACGCCCTGTTGCTTACAACATTGACCTTTCATCAGCACGCGAACACCTCATTGAGGTTCAGGCAAGCTATTTTGTCGCTGGTACACGCGAGCTCGAGCTTTATCTGCCGGCCTGGACTCCAGGTTCTTACCTAGTCCGCGAGTATGCTCGTCAGATTGAATCAATCCGAGTCATTGGCGATGACGTCCAGCCGGAACCGGCGACGTTGAAAAAGATGTCTAAGGATGCCTGGTTGATTCGGTGGTCGACAGAACGCGAATCGATCCAAATCGCCTATCGCGTTTATGCTCGAGAAAAAAGTGTGCGAACAAACTGGGTTGAGCCCGACTTTTGTTTCTTGACCGGTGCAGCCACTTTCATAACGTCGGAAGCGTTTCGCACTCACCCGCACTCCTTGCTCATCGCCGGCCTGAACGAGCACTCGGACTTGGTCAGCTCTCTTGCGGTCGACACAGAACACAAGCCCGATCGAGCAACACATTCGCACGCCCTCGTTGCAAAGGACTTTGACGAATTAGTCGACAGTCCGCTCTTGATCGGAAAGCTGGCGATCGAGAAATTCGAGGTCGCAGGAGTTCAGCATCGTTTGGTCAGCACCAGCGATGCTTCGTATTGGGACCACGCCGGAGCAGCTCTGGACGTAGCGACCGTTGTTCGCGAAGTAATCAAATTTTGGCGACACGCTCCGTACAGCCAGTACGATTTTCAGAATCTGATTTTGGGCGGCTATGGCGGATTGGAGCATGACAACTGCACCGTGCTGATGACGGAACGATGGACCATGTACGATCGCAAGTCCTACGTTGACTGGTTGGGGTTAGTCTGTCATGAATTCTTTCACACATGGAACGTGCGACGACTTCGACCGCGGGCACTGAAAAAGTACGATTATCGCAAAGAACAACATTTCTCCGAACTGTGGATCGCTGAAGGCATCACGAGTTATTTCGACGATTTGTTGGTCTACCGCGCCGGCTTATGCAATCAGGCCGAATACCTGGAGCGATTGAGTCGTCAGTTACGCACAGTGATGACAGCTCCTGGTCGGCTCGTCCAGTCTTTAGCCGAATCAAGTTTCGACACTTGGATCAAGCTATATCGGCCAGATGAAAACGCAGCGAACGCGCGAATCAGCTATTACAACAAAGGTGCGTTGGTCGCTTGGTTGCTCGACGTTCGCATCCGCAAGCTGACCGGCAACGCTCGATCGCTAGATGATGTAATGCGGACATTATGGGAGCGGTACCTTGCAAGCGGCTACACCTGTGCAAACTTCGAAGCGATCGTGGCCGAAACTGCGCCTGATGATTGGCAGCCCTGGTTTGACAAACACATACGGTCCGCCGAAGAACTTGATTTCGCCGAAGCCTTTGAATATCTCGGCCTACAGGTCATTTCATCGGTGGCAAGTGAAGCCGCACTACAAGCCCTTGCGTTTGTTAGGCAAGTACCGTCAGGGAACACACCTGAGGAATTGCCAAATAAGACGCGCGTTGGTGCTGGCGTTTTAGGTTGCGAAACTCGGACGCAAGACGGTCGCGCCGTAATCAGCAAGATTACGCGGGGCGGGGCGGCCAGCTTGGCTGGCCTACAAGTGGATGACGAACTAGTTGCGATCAACGGAATTCGTGTATCCTCCTCAGGTGTCAACAGCATGTTAAGTCGATTCATGGCGGGTGCCGAAATCGAGGTGAGCTATTTCCGCCGTGAGACTTTGTCGACCGCAAAAGTTTGTCTTGCCGAAAGCGCTAGCGAATGGAAGCTAGAATTAAATTCCGCTGCCACCGCTAGTGCAGTGGAGAATCGCATTAGCTGGCTAGGTTAAGACTTAACCAGCTATCGGGCGGGAGAACCAGTAACCCCCCAGATTGAATACCGCTGCCGTTGCAATTGGGAATCACCGAGGCTATTTAAATTCAACTGAAGTGAGCGGTCGGACCTACTCGGATGCCTTCTTTTTTACCGCTTTGGTCGTTTTCTTGGCCGCTTTTTTCTTGGCGGCTTTCTTCGTCCCTGTCGCTTTCGTGGCTGCTTTCTTTGCTCCTCGCTTGGCCTTCTTTGGAGCAACTTTCGCTCGCTCGGCAAGAATCTCTACCACTTGCTCGAACGTAAGTTCCTCAATGACAGCATCTTTTGGAAGCGTTGCATTGGTGTCGCCGTCTGTCAAATATTTGCCATACTTTCCGTCCCGAATTTCAATTGGCTTTTCGGTAACCGGCGACGCTTCGAAAGTTCTAATCGGCGGCGTCGCTTGTCGACCACCCCGTCCAGCCTTTGGCTGGTTCAGCATCTCAACCGCTTCTTCAAGCGTAATCTCGTGAACATCCATTTGTTTCGGGATAGAACGATAGTCCTTGTCCTTGCCTTTGATGTACGGACCAAACGGGCCGATCGAAGCCACAATCTTATAGCCATGTTCGGGATGAACACCCAACTGGCGCGGAAGCGACAGATATTTTAGTGCAAGTTCGACCGTGATTTGTTCGGGGCTAGTACCCTTGGGCAACGAGACGTTACGTTTGCCTTCGTCCTCTTTCTGGCCCAATTGAATGTAGGGCCCGAAGCGTCCGACCTTCACGAATATGTCGAGCCCTGATTCGGGATCGGTTCCGAGCGGTGCATCGCCGGCAGCCTGTTGCTCCAAGAGTGCCAACGCAGATTCAATATTGATTTCATCGGGCGCAAGTTCAGCAGGTATACTCGCCTTGCGCTCGCCTTGTTCCAAAAACGGACCGTATTTTCCAACACGGACGACGATTTCATCCTGGAATTCGCCCGAGTCGGGGCGACCGATTGGATGGCTGCAAGCAGCGCGCGGATCGATCTCCGCGATCTTGCTCTCCAACAATGGCCGCAAACCTGGCGAAGCAGTACTGTCTGCGTTACCAAAATAGAAATCGTGCAAGTAAACGAGATTTTCACGTTCCATCCGGCTGATCTCATCCAGATGGTCTTCCATTTCCGCCGTAAATTTGTAGTTGACCAAGTTAGAAAAATTTTCTTCTAACAATCGAATCACAGCAAAAGCAGTCCAGCTGGGCACAAGTGCTGTACCCTTTTTGAAGACATAATCGCGATACTGGATAGTATCGATGATCGACGCATAGGTACTTGGTCGCCCGATACCACGTTCTTCCAAGGCAGCGGTGAGGGACGCTTCGGTGAATCGAGCCGGCGGCTGTGTCGTATGCGACAGAGCGTCCATCTTCGCGACCGAAAGGCTTTCCGACTCGCGCAAATCGGGCAGCAGCCGTTCTCGTTGGGCTAGTTCGGCCTCTGGATCATCGCTGCCTTCCACGTAAGCACGCAGGAAGCCTTCAAATTCGATCGAAGTCCCCGACGCCTGAAAGAGTGCATTCTCTCCTTCGATGACGACTGTGATACGCTTTTTGCGAGCGTCAGCCATCTGCGAAGCGATGGTGCGTTTCCAGATCAGCTCAAATAGCCGAAATTGGTCGTGATCAAGTTCGCTGCGGATAGCTTCAGGCTTCTGAAACGGATGACCGGCCGGACGAATGGCCTCGTGGGCCTCCTGAGCGTTTTTTACTTTTGTGGCGTAGCTACGTTCGGCTGGGTGCAGGAATTCTTCGCCGTACTGCGAGCGGACGAGGTCTCGCGCCGCGTCGACGGCTACCTTGGCGAGCGTCGTCGAGTCAGTACGCATGTAGGTAATGTAGCCATTTTCGTAGAGGCTCTGCGCCGTTCGCATCGTCTGCCGTGCGGTAAAATGCAGCTTGCGCCCCGCCTCTTGCTGAAGCGTACTGGTGGTAAAAGGAGGCTTAGGGCGTTCAACGAACGGCTTAACTTCGACCGACCGAACTTTATATTTACCGCTGCGAAGGACGTCCCGGAGCTCGTCGGCCGCTTTTTGATCCAACAGCAAGAAGTCGTTGTCTTTCAGCTTGCCAGTTGCAGCATCGAAATCCTTGCCACTAGGCAGCTTACGATTCTTGTACTCTGTGATACTCGCCGAAAACTTTTCATTCTTCGCTGTGGCGAATTCGGCCGAAATGTCAAAATACGTCGCGGAATGGAAGGCCATTCGTTCGCGTTCACGCTCGACAATCAAGCGGACGGCAACGCTTTGGACGCGACCAGCGGAAAGCTTGGGAGCCACCTTTCGCCACAACAGATTCGAAACATCGTAGCCGTACAAGCGGTCAAGAATTCGCCGCGTCTCCTGAGCCTTGACCAGCCCTTCGTCGATTTGCCGCGTCGTTTTTAAAGCGTTTTGGATCGCTTCCCGCGTGATTTCGTGAAATACCAAGCGATGGACGGGGACTCGAGGCTTGAGAACTTCATGCAGATGCCACGAAATCGCCTCTCCTTCGCGGTCTTCGTCCGTCGCGAGAAAGAGTTCGTCGGCGTCTTTGAGAGCTGCCTTTAGTTTGGTGACCTGGGCTTTTTTCTCGGGCGGAATGATGTAGACGGGCTCGAACTTATCGTCGACATTCACGCCTAAGTAAGCCCACGGCTCGGACTTGAACTTCTCAGGAACTTCTTTTTTTCCTCCCGGCAGATCGCGAATATGACCGATCGACGCTTCGACTTGGTAGCCCTTTCCCAGGTACTTTGCGATAGTTTTGGCCTTGGCCGGCGATTCGACAATCACCAGTGCCTTTTTCTTTTGGTCACTCATTTAATCCGCGTCAGCTTCGGGCGATAAAATTGCAGGGCGATAAAATTGCGCTGTAGACATCTGCGACTCGTAAATCTTCGGTGGCTCCGCCTTTTATTGCGGCAAGCCTCTCGTGGCGTCCAATATGGGGCCGAAAGCCTGCGTCGTCTACCTAACAGACAATAAATGGTAGGGGGGCTAGCGTAACCGCAACGCTCCCAACAGGCAACCAGCGTCGTTGTGCGAACAGAATCGAGCTTTGTCAACCGGAAACTTTTCTAATTCTGCGTCCTATCGGCCTCGCACGACATGCAAGCGATGCAAATGGATCGATTTGTCGCTGGAAAAAAAGTGCTGCTAAGGTAAGCTCCAAATCACCAGACGCTAGGAATGTTCTTGTCAGTTGGATAGAATTTTGCGTTGAAAGTCTATCGCCCATCGCCACCCTATTTGTCCCATGTTGCAAACCAACCCGAAGTTATATCTGAAAGAAGCTGAACGCCGATTGATGCGACGCGCTTGTCAGTTCAATGCAAAACTGATGGACCATGTCCGCGGCTTTATTCAACCCGGGATAACAACCGGTGAAATCGACCGGATCGTGCACGAATACACTGTAAAGCACCGACACACCCCGGCGACGCTTGGCTACCACGGGTTCCCCAAGAGCTGCTGCACAAGCATCAATGAAGTGATTTGCCACGGAATGCCTGACGAAACCGCCTTGCGCGAAGGCGACATCATTAATGTTGACATCTCGACGGTTGTCGATGGCTGGCACGGCGACCAATCTGAAACATTCTTGATCGGCAAATGTAGTAGCGTGGCCGTCGCCGTGACTCAATGCGCTTTCGATTCTATGCATGCCGCCATCAATGCATTAACACCAGGGTGTACCGTCAGTTGCATCGGTGATGCAGTCGTTGATCTAGCCACCAAGTCAGGCTTTTCCGTGGTGCGTGAATACGTCGGACACGGCCTTGGAAAAAAATTCCACCAGTTCCCCAACATTCCTCACGTGGCAGATCGCAAGTCGCGACAAGATCGGCTGGAACCCGGTCTGTGCTTTACGGTTGAACCAATGATCAACGTCGGAAGTCGCTTTGGACGCGTCGATCCGAAAGACAACTGGACGGTGCGGACGCGGGATGGTCAACTGTCTGCTCAGTTTGAACATACAATTCTGATGACCGAAGACGGACCGGAAATCTTGACACTTACTGAAAACGGGCCGCAACAGGGGCATATCTTTGGATAGTCCGGTTCGCGTCTTTAACTTCACCCCGCGCAGTTTGTTCGTCGCGTAAACTTACTGAATCGCGTTTACTGCCCGTCTCTTACAATCAACCATCTGGAATCTCGTGTCGCAGGAATCTGATCAACCCGCCAGCTTTCAGGGCTTACGCGTCGCCGCACTTGAAAGCCGTCGCAGTGACGACATGAAGCGGCTGATCGAACGCTTTGGCGGTCAAGCCTTTGTTTCGCCCTCGATGCGCGAGATTCCTATTGAAGCCAACCGTGAAGCGATCGATTTCGCTTATCGTGTGATGACAGGCGAAATCAGCATTGTCATCTTTTTGACCGGAGTCGGCTTCAAACAGTTGCTTGCATCGGTCGAGCGACATGTCGACAAAACAAAATTCCTTAACGCTTTGTCCGACATCACCACTATCGTGCGCGGCCCAAAACCGATGGCTGCCATGCGTGAATTTGGCTTGCAACCAACGTTCCGCGTCCCCGAACCAAATACTTGGCGAGAGTTGCTGCAGACCATCGACCAAAGTGTACCAATCGGCGGGCAAGTTGTCGGAGTACAAGAATACGGCGTAACCAATCGGTCGCTGATGGCAGGCCTTGAAGCTCGTGGGGCAACTGTTGCTCAAGTTCGCGTTTATCAATGGGAACTTCCCATCGATACCAAGCCGCTCGAGATGAACATCGAAGCGATCATTGCCGGGCAGCGCGACTGCCTGCTAGTCACGAGTGCGCATCAGGTTGTTAACCTCCTTCGAATGTCTCGTTCGCTAAATGCCGAAGAATCACTGCGGACTGCGCTTGAGAAGATGGCGGTTATTTCCATCGGGCCAACGACTACGGAAATGATGCAACATTTAGAACTTCCTGTAGATCATGAACCCGAACATCCGAAAATGGGGCACTTGGTGTCGGAAGCAGCCGCGCACGCAGCGCGAATTCTAAAAACCAAACGCTCAACGATCAAAGTGCTCTCCAAAGATGAACCCAGCATGAACCAAAGCTCGCTACCGGCAATCGATCCTAACGATGTAGTTCAAAATAGCCCTTTCATGAAAGCGACGCGTCGAGAGCCTACCGACGTCACACCCATCTGGCTGATGCGGCAGGCTGGACGGTACATGCAAGAATATCAAAGCGTTCGCAGCAAGATTAGCTTTCTTGAATTGTGCAAACGTCCCGATCTTTGCGCAGAAGTCATGGTCACGGCAGTGGAAAAGCTAGGCGTAGACGCCGCGATTATTTTTTCCGACTTACTGCCGATCCTGGAGCCGATGGGTATGGAACTCGAATTTGCAGCGGGAGACGGCCCCAAAATCCACAATCCGATTCGAGTCCCACGAGACATCGATCGCGTCACGGCCTTGACCGATATGCAAGCCCTCCAGTTCGTGCCGGATACGGTCCGAATGACCCGTCAAGCAATTGCGGCACACAAACCTGTAATAGGTTTTGCGGGATCGCCTTTTACTTTGGCAAGCTACATGATCGAAGGAGGCGGCTCGCGAAACTACGTGCATACCAAAGCCCTGATGTTTGGCGATCCACTCGCTTTCGAAACGCTGATGTCAAAGCTAGTCGACTCCATCATCTTGTACTTAAATGCGCAGATCGATGCCGGTTGCCAGTGCGTGCAGTTGTTTGATTCCTGGGCTGGCTGCCTATCACCCAATGACTACCAGTTGTTCATTCTGCCGCACATGCGTCGTTTGCTAGCGGGCATCAATGCCTCGGTTCCTGTAATTAACTTTGCGACAGGTAATCCAATGTTGCTACCGCTCCTGCGAGGCGATTCTCGAACGGTTGTTGGCGTTGACTGGCGAATCGAAATCGACCGCGCGTGGGATATGATTGGCAAGGACCGAGCTGTTCAAGGCAACTTGGATCAAACGATCCTCTTTACCGATCCAAAGACCATTCGGCAAGCTGCAAAGGCGCTGCTAGATCTGGTCGGAGGCAGGCCGGGTCACATTTTCAATTTGGGACATGGCATTTTACCTAACACGCCCGTGGAAAATGTTATCTCGCTAGTCGACGCCGTTCACGAGCTATCAGCAAAATAACTTAAAACCTCTTAACTCCCCTCGCCCCTGTACTCAAGGGAGAGGGGTGAGGGGCTTTTTCAAGCGCAACCAAGTGTTCGCAATCCAAGAATAGCCTGCGTTTTAATAGCGGTCTCGATTTCGATCGCTGCGTTCGCGTCCTCGTTCGCCACGATCGCGACCGCCGCCACCGTTACCGCCACCGCGATATTCCCCGCCGCCGCCGCCACGGAAATCCCCGCCGCCGCCGCGATACTCGCCACCTCCACCGTTTCCGCCGCCACGGTACTCACCGCGAGGACGTTCCTCGCGAGGACGAGCTTCGTTGATCGAAACCCTCCGACCAGCAATTTCTTGCTGATTCAAGCCTTCAATTGCAGACTGAGCTTCTTCGTTGTTGGACATTTCAACAAACGCGAATCCGCGTGATCGACCAGTCTCCCGATCGATGATAATACTTACTTTCGCAACTTCACCAAAACGCTCAAATGCAGTCCGAATCTCATCTTCAGTTGCGCGATATGAGAGATTACCGACGTAGATATTCGTCACCTAACCAAACCTTTACCAAAAACTATGCCAAGCAACAGCTGGACTTCCAATACCTGGGCCTACTTTTTGTAATGTACATTCCGGTTGCGCTCAAATCCGACTTACGTGAACCAGATCTTGCTTTCAAAAAGCACGCTAAAAAAATCGGCTCTCGAATAACAATCGCCAAAAACAACTGTCGCAATGCATCCTTGCAGACGACGATGGCTTTTCGCGTTATTGCATATTTCGAGGCCGCACTGTCGGGAATTATCGAGCACCCGTTTTGCAATGTCAACAAAATTTTGACCTACTTTTTGAGCGGCCTACAGGCAGAAAACACTCCGCTGCCGACAAAAGCGGGGGCACAACTTTGGCAGTTCGCGCAGAAAAAAACCTGGAGAATGGTAAGCAAACTCCAGGTTTCAGTTAGATAATCGCAGGTTGGCTCGTCAGCCGTTCAGCGACATGCGGTAAGTGCGTTAACGCCGCACCAAATTTTGCCTATACCAATTTCTTTAATGCTTCGATGGCAGCTTCGTAATTTGGCTCCTGCGTAACTTCTGGTACGATTTCGCCATACACGACTTTGCCTTCGCCATCCAAAACGTAAACAGCACGTGCAAGCAGTTTCAATTCGTCGATGGTTAGTCCCCAATCTTGGCCAAACTTGCCACTTTGATAATCGGAACCGACTTTGACATTCTTGATGTCTTCCGCACCACAGAATCGGTTCATCGCAAATGGTAAGTCACGGCTGATCGTAACGGCATTGATCTTGTCGCCCATGCTGCCCAACTCGGTGTTGAATCGCTTTGTCTGGATTTGGCAAACACCGGTATCAAGCGACGGAACAATGCTCAAAATGGTTGGCTTGCCACGCAGGTCAGCCAGCGTGATTGTCTTCAGACCGTCTTGAAAATAATGCACGGTAAAGTCCGGAGCGACTTGACCTGCAGTGACTTCGTTACCGATCAAAGTCATCGGATTGCCTTTGAATTTGATTACGCCAGTTCTTGCCATCGGATAAATTGCCTTAGTAAAAAGTGAAGGTGTTGTAGATAAAGGACTTGGAAAGATTTGAGATTACCGCACATCGCACAATTCCCCAACCCCCATTGACGCGAACGCTCCATGAAGCCCGCCGACTCGCTGTTAAAGTCGTCCAACTAGCGATATCATAGACGGCTGCTCTCCTTAAGGGCTCGCCGACAACACATCTACATCACTGCAACCATTTTTGAACACCTGCATGGACTGGGAACAATTCTTAGGACACGATCGACAGCGAGAGTGGTTCCAAACAGCGATCAAGAGAGATCGGCTAGCCAGCAGTTTTTTGATGGTTGGGCCGCTTGAGATCGGAAAGCGGACGTTCGCGCGGCTAATTGCGAAGACTCTTTTTTGCCAGCGTCGCAGCCCCGGCGAAATGACGATCTGCAATCGCTGCGAAGGTTGCGCACAAGTGGAAGCGAATACGCATCCCGATCTGATTCAAATCAGCAAGCCGCCAGACAAGTCGACATTGCCGCTGGAATTATTAGTCGGTAGCGACGAACGCCGCATGCGAGAGGGTTTGTGTCATGATATCCGCATGAAGCCGTTTTACGGTCAACGCCGAATTGCCATCATCGACGACGCCGACTACATGCCAACCGAGGCGGCCAATTCATTGCTAAAAACATTGGAAGAGCCGCCCGCCGGCTCGCTCATCTTCCTCATCGCTCGCAGCGAACAGCGACAGCTGCCGACAATCCGCTCACGTACTCAAACGATTCGCTTCAATGCTCTTCACCACGCCGAACTTGCAGAGTTGCTAGTGCGGCTCGGATGGTGTGACTCTCGCGAATCGGCACTTGCCGTTGCGAAGCGGAGTGACGGTACACTGGGCCTTGCCCGACAAATGCAGGACGAAACGACCAGCAAGCTGCACGAAGAAATCAACGCCATGCTTGCACAGTCGCCGCTACCAATTGCAAAGCTCAGCAAAACGATCGAAGGAGCTCTTAAGCAGGTCGCGGATGATGGGCAAACCCGGCGCGACTATCTACGCATGATGACCCAGTTCGTCATCGAAAAATATCGCACCGATTTACGCTTGAGTTATCTAGAGGCGGGGAAACCTCAGAATTCAAATCCGAGAAACAGACGTTTGCACCCAGACGCGTCTACTCGCGCGATCGCAGCAACCTTGAATATCCAAGGTCAAGTCGACAGGAACTTAACGCCCGCGGGACTTATTGTGGCATGGGTAGCTGAGCTGGCGAGAATCGTAGATGTCGCCAGAGCAAAGTCCGGGTAACCAAGTATGCTGTCAACCCGAGCAACACGCCCAAGCAATCAGCCATCCAGTCAGCCACATCCGCAGTTCGGCCAACCGGAATCTGCGTGAACTCGTCAATAGCAGCGTAACTGACGCACACAACGGCAGCGATCAAGACGTTCCAACGTGGCTTGCCGATCTGGGTTGGTATCGCCCACGCCATCAAGAAAGCCAGCCCAGCAAAGCCAACGCAGTGAAACACTTTATCTATGTTGTCGATTCGCGGAAGACTGACACGGGGCCAGTGTGTGCCAGTAAAAATGGCCAGCCAGTACAGTATCAACAGAACCGTAGCGATGCGAACGCCATAAACTGTGGTTCTAACCATCCCTTTTCGATTTTTCATTGGCTCTTTTCGCTTCACAACTTCCGTGTAACTAACTTTAGCTGATCAGGACGTACAACGTCGTGTCCCGAACGCATGCGATTCTTAATGAATCGCACCAGCAATCTTAGGCTCTAATTGGGGCTCTGCCCTTAACCTTATTTGGATTAGAGCAAATTGCTACGCGAAATGAAAAGATTAATAATTAGCGGGGCCTTTTCGCACATTAGGCGGTAAAGAAGCGAATTCGACTTCCACGCGTCCTCGGAAAATTTTTCCCCGCCTGCGTCACTTGGCTTGGGGATCTCGTCGCTGTTTGTTCCCGACCAAGCATTCAGCGGGCAGGCAATACTGCCGGACCATGCTTCCTTCCGGGGGCTAAATCTGAAGCTCATCTTGGACTCAAAAAAAATCCCGAATTGATTCGACCTGCCCAAGAATCGCAACCTATGTTTTAGATACGTCCAAAGTTTAGTCACAAACAGCAAATGAGCTCCTCATCTGCTGTCCGCTTTGCAGTTCGGAGAAGGAAATCGTGAAGCAAAAGTCAAACGAAAACCGCGATACACTCTCGGTTAGATCGTCGCGGAATGTTCGACAATTGCAGTCTGCTGTGCACCGGTATCTCGACGACTGCGGATCTTGGGCTGACAATGTCGGAGACGTCCTGCGCGAGTTGTTCCGCTTAACTCGGGATGCCGAGATTCGGGAAAAATTGCTCGCTCAACGCGAGTCGGCGCTTAACGATCGCGAACGTGCGGTCGACGAATTGCTATTGAAACTGGCTCCAAACCTGCCCCGTAGTGTTGTTCCACCGCGGCATTCTTTCATCGACGAAGAAACCTCTGTAGCAGCAGAACCTTCGATTGATGCGGAAGCTACCTTGGATGGCATCTCTGACCCACCCGTAGCCGCGGTGGAACAGCACGAATCTTCGGTCGAACAATACTGCCCTGAGGAACCTGCTGAAGCCCCGTCTCCCAGCGGTGAAGCTACAGAATTCTTAGAAGAAGAGGACTGCTCTGATGAAGAAACCGTAAGCAGCCCCTGTGAGTATCGGCCAAGCTCGTCAGATCGCTTTGACCGTTTCCGACGAGGCAAACGCAGTCGCCGTAAGAGGTAGGCTGCATCCTTCAAGCAAACTTCACTTCCGTACATCGCACTTCATGTATGTTGAAGTAGCAAATAACGCGCGGTTAGTACCCTAGCTTCGAAACAACGTTGTTCGGAAAACCAGTCGAGCGGGTCTCCAGTTCCGCGCGCGAATTTGAATAAAACGGGCCGGAAGACCCGTCCAACGTTCTTTGCCAAGTGCATACAGGGCCAAGTTTTAAGGTCACTTGTCTTGCCCAGTGATCCGTCTACGGTTATGACAGAGGGTTCAGTTTCTAAACCGCTCCGTCTCCGACCAATCACCCAAGGCGTACGTTTTGACTTCTGCACGCAGCTCACTTGAAGTTCACGGGACCGGCTCGCCGGTTGTATTCTTGCACGGCTACCCTCTTGATAGACGCCTATGGCAAAACCAAATTGAACCTCTTTGCGATTCCTATCAAGTCGTACTGGTTGACCTACCTGGCTTTGGCAAGGCTACTCCAGTCCAACCTTCCGATATGCCCAGCATGGCAGCCTTCGCTGACGACTTGGCCAACGCTCTGGATCAACAAGATGTTAATGAGCCTTTCACGTTAGTCGGGCTCTCTATGGGAGGATACATCGCTTTCGAATTTTGGCAGCGACATGCCGCGCGGCTAAAAGCTCTCGTGCTCTGCCACACCAAAGCGACGGCAGATAACTCGCTGGCGATCCAAACGCGCCAACAATCGGCTGATACGGCACTCAGCCAAGGAACCGAAGCCGCTGTCGCTGCCATGGTCGACAAAGTTGTGTCAGAACACAGTGTCATGCAGGATCCAAACCTCCGAGAATGGCTCAAGTCAGTCATGTTCGATGTCCCACCGGAAACAATTGCGACAGCCCAACTGGCTATGGCGAAGCGCATCGACTTTACGGATCGGTTAGAATCTATCAAAGTTCCGGCGTTGGTAGTTGCTGGAACCGATGACGAGATTGCGACCACGGAAACGATGCAGCGAATGGCGCGAGCTATGCCAAATGCCAAATTCGAAGCGATCGATGATGTAGCACATCTCTCACCAATCGAACAACCAAAACGATTTAACGAGCTTCTATTGAGCTTTCTAGGATCGATCTAAACAGACCTCTCAAACCCCTAGGTATGTAAATGTTACACCAACTCCACGTTCGTTTTCGCGTACTCGCGTCAGTTGCCATCATCTTGGCGAGCTTTTCTGCCACGATAGCGACCGCCGATGATGCTCACACGCTGTTCGATGGCAAGACGCTTGACGGCTGGGAAACGCTGCCCGAGGATGAAAAGTGGTGGAGCGTTCACGAGGGTGTCATTACTGGTGGTTCAATTGATTTGAGCCAGAACATTCCTCACAACACATTTCTATCCACGAAGGACAGCTATGACGATTTCGAACTGAAAGTCACTGTTCGCTTGCAAGGGACGGAAGGCTTTGTCAATTCGGGAATTCAAATCCGAAGTGTCCGCGTTGAGGGCAGTCCAGAGATGAGCGGCTATCAAGTCGACGTCGGAGATGGCTGGTGGGGAAAACTTTATGATGAATCACGACGCAACAAGGTCATCAGCGAATCGAAAGAACTAGACAAAGTTGCCGCCGCTGTCAAAAAGAACGAATGGAACGAAATCCGAATCGTTGCCAAAGGAAAACGCATCCAGAGTTGGGTCAATGGCGTCCCAGCAATCGATTACACCGAAGAAGACGATTCGATATCCCAAGAAGGTAAAATTGGCCTGCAAGTCCATGGCGATGGCAAGACCTTGGTGCAATTCAAGGATATTACCATTCAGAAACTTTGACACCTAGTTTGTGAATGAGTCCTAAGGCGACCAGCGTTACGACGCTGAAATTGCTGCTTCGGTCGCAGTGCTGGCCGAAGCTGTCTTGCTGAACCGCCAGTCGACAACGTGCATCTCAACGCGTTTATGATTGTTGAACTCATTGATCACTGGTCGAAATGCGATATCGATAGGGGCGCTTGATTCGTTCAACTTACTGACCCACTCTCCTTGCCCAAAGGCAATTCCACGCAGGATGGTGCTGCCCTGCTTGAAACGTCCGGCGAAGTGGCGATCGCCATTCCCCATCGGCTTCGACGGTTCCGCGAGTCGAACATTGGTTGCAGCCAAGATCGGTCGCGGATTTCCCGCACCGAACGGTGCCATCTGGTCTATCTTGGTCACGGTATCCAAATCGAGCGAACCTAAGTGCACCTGAGCATCGATCGAAATCTCGGGCTGAACCAATGTATTCTTCGTCTGCGACGCGACATACTCGCAAAAAGCCGCGCGAAAGGCTGGCAGATTGGACTCGACGATCCTCAGCCCCGCCGCCGCCGCATGCCCGCCGCACGTTACCAAATGATCACGACAGGCCATCAGGGCCTGATGAAGATTTACATGCGAGGGAGACCTTGCCGAACCGGTTCCCGGCTTTTGCCCAATCGCATCTAGAGCGATGATAATCGTGGGGCGATGAAACTTTTCCGCAATGCGTCCCGCGACAACGCCAATGATGCCCGGATGCCACTGTGGAGCTGCTAATACGAACGCAGGATCGTTGTCGGCATCGTACTGTTCTTTGATTTGCTTCATCGCAGAAAGCACCATACTGCGTTCGAGCGTTTCTCGGTCGCCGTTCAGCTTTTGCAAGTAAGCAGCCAACGCTTCGGCTCGCGTCGAATCGTCTGTTGTAAGTAACTCGACCGCTAGCTGTGCTTGACCAAGCCGCCCGGCAGCATTCAACCGCGGAGCCAGCGAAAATGCGATATCTTCAGTCGACAGCGAGCTCTTGCTTAACAAATTTGTTAGGTCCAGAAGCTTTAAAAGACCAACGGTCGGCCTCGAGTTCAGCGTGGCCAGGCCATGACGCACGAGCGCTCGATTTTCATCGATTAAAGGGACAACGTCGGCAATGGTACCGATCGCCGCAAGCGAAAGTGCATCGAGTAAATATTCGCGAAGCGCCGGAAGAACACGTGTCGCATTGCTGGCCCGTTGACAAACTCCCCAAGCCAGCTTGAGCGCAACCCCTGCACCACAAAGGCCCGCGAATGGATAATCGCTTCCAGGCAACGCCG
Organism: Njordella aestuarii; assembly: GCF_056494165.1. Classification (NCBI taxonomy): domain Bacteria; kingdom Pseudomonadati; phylum Planctomycetota; class Planctomycetia; order Pirellulales; family Pirellulaceae; genus Njordella; species Njordella aestuarii. The sequence continues at coordinate 1,209,406 of NZ_CM151397.1, read as the reverse complement.
GATGCACAATGGCATCAGCACATGGCAGTTCTTGATCCATTTGATGGTGATCGGTAATGATCAACTGCAGACCCAGCTCTTTGCACAGCTTGGCCTCTTCCACCGAACAAATCCCACAGTCAACCGTCACGACGACTTCACGACCACGCTGAGCAAGCATTCGCAACGATTCGCAGCTGAGCCCGTAACCATCTTCAAGCCGATTCGGAACGAAATATGTCACGTCAGCCGAAAGCGCCTTCAGGCAGTTAACCAAGATCGACGTCGCGGTCATGCCATCCGCGTCATAATCGCCGTAAATTACGATGCGCTTGTTGGCCTTCACCGCAGCGAACAAAATGTCGGCAGCCTGATTAAGGCCGGGCAGTAGTTCTGGATCGCGAAGATCTGTCAGCTTGGGCTCTAAGAAAGCCCGAATACGATCGGGATCATTGATCTTACGAATCGCTAGCAACTGCGCAATCACCGGGGAGATTCCGGTCTGTTTGATGATCTCTTTTATTACCGTCGTATCAGACGGAATCCATCGCCAGATCTTCTCCATGCTGTCTTGTCCAATCCCTGTCAGTGCGCTCCGTAGAGATCGCTTCTCGATTTGGGTTCAAAATTTAATAACCCGCGATTGTAGCTCGATTCGACCTCATTGCACACCCGAAACGCTCCGCGCCGACTGCTCGACTAACCTAGTATGTGCAAAAATGAAAACAGTAATTGCCGGTGGTACCGTACGCTCACGAACTTTCAAGTAAAATAGTCCCAGTCCGTCGCGACTCCCACCTCATACCTCACCCGCACGTTCAAGAAGATTCTCGCCATGCTTCTGCCAAAACGGATTTGGAATTCACACCACTCTTTTGCTGCCATTGCAGTGCTCGCGATATGTATCATCTCCGTCGGATTGCCCCATACCCGAGCTCAAGACACAAGTGGCGACGTCTTTCGCAGATCAAACCTCATGGCTTGGTGCATTGTGCCCTTCGATGCGAAACAACGTTCACCTCTGCAACGGGCTAAGATGCTGAATGAGTTGGGTATTGAACATTTTGCATACGACTATCGTGCAGAGCACATCCCGACGTTTGAAGAAGAAATCAAAGTCTTGAAAGAGCATAACATCGCGTTGTCCGCGTGGTGGTTTCCAACAACGTTGAACGACGAAGCTCGATTGATTCTGAGTCTCCTAGAAAAGCATGACGAACACCCGCAACTGTGGGTGATGGGAGGCGGCGATGTGAACATGGATCAAACGAGCGAAGAGGCGTTTATTCAAAGCGAACTTGATCGGTTACGGCCTATCGCAAGGGCAGCAGCCGCAATCGGATGCTCCGTGGGTCTCTATAATCACGGGAGTTGGTTTGGTGAACCAGAGAATCAACTAAAACTGATCGACGCGTTGAATGAGCCTAACGTCGGGATTGTCTACAATCTCCATCACGCTCATGACCAGATTGATCGTCTGCCTCAAATTCTTGAAAAAATAAAGCCACATCTCTACGCGCTAAATCTAAATGGCACCAAAACAGACGGCGATAAACTTGGTTACAAGATCCTGCCGATAGGTGAAGGAGATCGCGATCAAGAAATAATTCAACAGATTCGCATGAGCGGCTACGAGGGCTTAATCGGAATTCTCAACCACACTGACGAGGATGCGGAAGCTCGCTTACAAGACAACTTGGATGGCCTCGACTGGGTGCTCAGCCAAATTGCTGGCCAGCCAAAGAACAAACCTCTATGGCGGTCTTTTTCGGGCCTACCAGAACGCAGCGACGCTTTAGTAAATTCACTTGTCCTGGAAAGTGAAAGCCTCGGCGATGCATTACGTGGCGTGAAAGTCTTCACGAATCACACGACGGCGTGCGTATCTTGCCACAAGGTTGGCAACTCTGGTGGAATAGTTGGGCCAGCACTCAGCAAGCTTGGAGTGGAACGGAAGGCAGAACAAATTGTTGCGTCAGTGCTGTGGCCAAATCTGGAGATCCACCAACAGTATCGCTCGATGCAAATTTTAACTTCCGAAGGCATAGTGCTCAAAGGTTATATCCAATCCGAAGATGAATCGACTGTTCTCTTGCGAGACCCTTCGTCAGGCGAATTGACGGCACTTAAGAAAGATGAGATTGAAGAAAGCAAGGAGGCGGCGTCCTTGATGCCAGAAGGAATTGCGTCAGCGCTTGATCGCTCAGAATTGCTCGACTTATTCGCATTTCTACGCCAACTGGGAACAGAAACGTCAACAACTGAAGCGGCTTTAGAGCAAGCAATTGCTACAAATTTCAGGCATGAAGTTGCGTCGTTTGCCTATGATAAGCCGCCGCTATTTCCGCACTTTCATCCGGCGCACAACGAGTTTGTAAATCGCGATCGAATCTACGACTACTATGCCAAGCAAGCCGAACATTTCCGCATATTCGATAGGACGTCGATGTTGCTTCCAGAGTTCCCTGGCGTTGACGGTGCCGATTTTGGCCACTGGGGTAATCAAGACGAAGCATCTTGGGAAGATGACTCCTGGAGCAAAATGGATCTGGGCACAGTGCAGACGAATGCTTTCTGGGGCAAATCAAGTGTTGTGCCACGAGCAGTCTGCGTAAAGGTCAGTGAAAATCCGCACGTAGCGGTCTGCTATAACACCGATTCGATGCAATTCGAAGACGCTTGGACCGGAGCTTTTGTAAATTACTCGGCTGTGCGACATGGCTTTATGGATGGCATGCGTGCCGAAGGCGAATCCCTGAATTCCATTGCTCCGTACGAATGGCCGAAAGGGGCTCGCTATGGAGGGCGATATCGCTACGGTGCGAAAACGATCTTCAAAGTCCTGGTCACCGACCAGATCATGCTCGATTCGATTGAGTACGTCGATGGCAAGCTCGTTCGAACGACTGATGTCGCATCCAGACATCCAGATCGCAACTGTCTTGCCGGTGGTCCTACGCTCTGGCCGCAAGAGTTCACTACAAGAGTATCGAACCGGAACGATTCGCCGTACGCGATCGACACGATTGAGCTTCCATTTAACAACCCGTGGAATGTTCAATTTTATTGCGGTGATTTTGATTTCCTGAGCGACGGCAGCCTTCTTTTGTGCACCATGCGCGGTGAAGTCTGGCACGCGAAAAATTTTGCCCGCCCTAGCTCGGAAGTTGTATGGCGACGTTTTGCCAGGGGACTATACCAACCGTTAGGCATGGTGGTTCACGAAGACATCGCATATGTGTTAGGTCGCAACGAAATCACTACACTTCACGATCTGAACAGTGACGGTGAAGCAGACGAATACCGCAGCTTCAGTCGCGCAATGACTACTTCCACAGCAGGGCATGATTATATTTGCGGTCTGCAGCGTGACACGGACGGCAATTTCTATACAGCATCGGGGAACGAAGGCATTCTGAAAATTAGCCCGGATGGCTCTCAAGCTCAAGTGCTCGCATCCGGCTTTCGAAATCCAGACGGGCTAGGGCTGTTGCCCAGCGGATACTTGTCGGTCCCAGCATCGGAAGGTGAATGGACCCCCGCGTCAATGATTTCTCTGGTTTCCACTGAAAATGACCAGCCTCTTTTTTATGGTTATCCAGGCTCTAAGCGTGGCGGAAGCCCGGAGCTTCCTTTGCTGTACTTGCCACGCGGCGTCGATAATTCAAGTGGCGGGCAGACCTACATAGATAGTGATTCTTGGGGACCATTAAGTAAGCAACTCGTACATCTTTCCTACGGTGCCGGTTCGTTTATGCCAATTCTCATTGACAACGTAAGGGGACGACTTCAAGGTGCAGCGCTGTTAATGCAAGGCGAGTTTCGCTCGGGCGCACACCGCTGCAAAGCTTCTCCGCATGATGGGCAATTGTACGTTTGCGGCATGAAAGGCTGGGGAACTTATACGACTGATACCGGCTGCTTGCAACGTGTCAGTTACATTGAAACCGACCACGAACCGCCCACTGTCACCGGTTTCCACGTGCACGAGAACGGAATCGCACTCCATTTCAGTAACCCCCTACGCGATTCATCGATTGAAGGCTGGGCAGAAAACGTTGAACATCATTTTGCCCAAGCATGGAACTACCGCTACAGTTCTAACTATGGATCTGCGGAATACTCAGTCCAACACCATGGCGTGCGTGGACACGATCGCTTGACAATCCAAAGTGCTCATCTTACAAACGACGCCAAAACGCTCTTTCTTGAGCTACCAGACTTACAAAGATCGAATCAGGTGCATTTAAGTGTTTCGCCGCTACCTGATCTGCGATATGAACTTATGGCGACATGCCATGAACTTGATAAACCGTTTGAATTTCCTGGCTATCGTCCAATTCGCAAGCGTCTCATGAAGCATCCCTTAGGACTGGATCTGGCGATGGTCGAGAAGAAGAAGTTTAATCCTTACACTGCAAAACTGGATGAAGCCAGGGAAATTACAATTTCAGCTGGTCAAAATCTCAGCTTCTCCGCTAAAGAAATCTACGCTGCCGCCGGCGAAGCAGTTAGCTTAACCTTCAAAAATCCAGATGTAGTACCACATAACTGGGCATTGCTGAACGAAGGTAGCTTGCAAACCGTTGGAGAACTTGCAAATCGATTGATTGGTGATCCTGACGCTGCGATTAACCAGTACATTCCTCGCTCCGATCAGATCATCTGTTATACTGATATCGTAGAAGGAAGCGAACAATTCACGATCTATTTTCACGCGCCGATCAAGCCCGGTCGCTATCCTTACGTCTGCACCTTTCCTGGCCACTGGATGGTTATGAATGGTGAACTGATTGTCCAACCTTCAACTATCGAAAAATAATGCCAATGACAGCTCGCATCTGGTTTCTGACCGTCGCATTGACCTTCTTGATATTGGGGGCCTATAAATCCGTATCGGCCCAAGGAACTGCCGCTCTGTACGCTGCTGCTGAATCAATTGATGTGAGCCGACCACTTGTATGGCGAGACAAAGTGAAGCTCAACTGGTTTGGGGAAAATGACGCTTTCGCTTGGTATCGCGTTAGCACAGGGGAAAATCGCTGGGAATTTGCACTAGTTGATACGGCCAAGAAGCAGCGTCTTCCCGCCTTTGATCATCAAGCTTTGGCCAACGAATTGCAATTGGCGTCTCAAGTTCAAACCGCATCGCAAAACTTGGATATCAAGTCAGTTGAATTCTCCCACGATGCTTCCGTGGTCAGTTTCAATTTTGCCTCGCAGCGTTGGCAGTGGAACCGATCCGACAATACACTCACGTCAATTGAGAACATATCTGAAAACGACACTTCAGGCTTACCATTCGAAAAACGTTGGCGACGGTCCCGAAATGGCGGCGAGGATACTGCGATTGTTTTCGTGAATCGCCGCGAGGAGGCTGTTCAGTTATTTTGGATTAGCACCGATGCGAGTCGCATCAAATACTCCATCGTAGAACCAGGCAGTACATTTCGGCAACATACTTTCAGTGGACATGCGTGGTTGATTGCCAAACTAGACGCGAGTCCAATCGGGGTTGTCGTAGCACGTGACGACGTCGGGGAGGCAATCGTCGACGAAACGACTCAACCACCGACAGCTCTTGAGCGAACCCGTATCAACGAGGAAGATCGGGCTCAACTCCAACGGATCATCTCACCCGATGGAAGTCAACACGTTTTAGTACGCGACCATAACTTGTTCTTGGTCGACAATGTATCCAATCAAGAACTACCGCTTACTCACGACGGGCTAGAGAGCCACGCCTATACACGTCAGGTATGGTGGAGCCCTGATTCGAAATCCTTTGTTGCCATGCGACGCAAGATCGGCCAAGATCGCCAGATTACTTTGATCGATTCTGCGCCGGACGACCAATTGCAGCCGAAGCTGATCACGGTTGACTATGACAAACCAGGCGACACCATCGACATACTCGAACCTTATCTCTACTCCATCGAAAATGGCTCGATGCAAGCGATCGAGAACTCCCGATTCCCGAATCCGTTTGAGATTTCTGGCATCAGCTGGAAACCAGACAGCAGTGAATTTCGGATCCTGTACAACGAACGTGGGCACCAGCGATTGAGCTTACTGGGAATCGGTGTCGATGGTTCTGTTCGCACAATCGTCGACGAGAAAAGCGATACATTTATTTGTTATTCCCAAAAGCAATTCCTCGAACTTTTGGATGCAAACAATCAAGCGTTTTGGATGAGTGAGCGAAGCGGGTGGAATCACTTGTATCGTTTCGATCAGTCGACCGGCGAGATCATAAACGCTGTAACACAGGGCGATTGGGTCGTGCGAGACGTGGAGCAAGTCGACCACGAAAATGAACAAGTCTGGCTGACGGTGAGTGGCATTGATGGCGACCAGGATCCTTACTTTCGTCATCTTGTCCGCGTCAACTTGGATGGCAGCAACCTGACGCGAATGACGCGGGACGAGGGGGATCACACTTGGGAATTTTCACCTTCTCGTCGTTGGATCGTAGACCGGTTTAGCCAAATCGATCAGCCACACGTCACGCAGGTCAGAGACGCAGCGTCTGGAGAACTTGTCTGCGAACTTGAACGCGCAGATTGGAGCGACCTTCTTGAATCTGGTTGGCAAAAACCCCAACCATTTGTCGCTCCTGGGCGAGACGGAAAGACTCCCATTTATGGCGTAATCTACCGTCCTTCTCATTTCGATCCAGCAACGAAATATCCCGTCCTCGAATATATCTATGCCGGTCCGCACTCGTCGTTTGTACAGAAGTCGTTCGGTCGAAACGCGATGTTTGAAAAGTTTGCTGAACTTGGTTTTATCGTTGTCCAGATTGACGGCATGGGCACATCCAATCGCAGCAAAGTCTTCCATGACGTCTGCTGGAAAAACCTGGGCGATAGTGGTTTTCCCGACCGGATCGCTTGGTTGCGAGCCGCCGCTGCTCAACACGCCGAAATGGATTTGACGAAAGGCGTAGGAATCTGGGGTGGCTCTGCCGGCGGACAAAGCGCGCTGCGAGCGTTACTCGCCCACGGTGATTTCTACACCGCAGCAGCTGCGGACTGTGGTTGCCATGACAATCGGATGGATAAGATCTGGTGGAACGAACAATGGATGGGTTGGCCCATCGGCGACCACTACGCTGCACAGTCCAACGTAGCGTGTGCTTCCCAACTTCAAGGAAATCTTCTGTTGATGGTTGGAGAGCTGGACCGCAACGTCGATCCTGCGTCGACGATGCAAGTTGTCGATGCGTTGATCGCCGCCGACAAAGACTTTGATCTAGTTGTCTTCCCTGGCCAAGGTCACGGTGCCGGTGGATCTCGATACGGTGAACGTCGCACAATGGATTTCTTCGTCCGTCATCTATGGCAACGCGAGCCGCGCCGTTAACGCGGCTGAATTCGGCTAAAGATCGCTCCCAAGATGTGCTCGAATGCATACAGCTTCGAGCTGATTAATTCTACGTTGTAGGACAACCAGGTTGCGCCCTACGCGAGTGCTCGCTGGGTCTTTTCAACAGGGGCAGGGAAGGAAACGGTAGCAAAGTAATCATCCAATGTTTCAGCGCGTCGAATTTGCCGATAGCTACCATCTTCAGACAGCAAAAATTCCGCCGATCGCAAGCGCCCGTTATATTGAAAGCCCATCGAATGGCCGTGCGCACCGGCGTCATGAATGATCATCAAATCACCCACCTCCATTGTCGGCATCTCGCGATCAATTGCAAATTTGTCGTTGTTTTCGCATAACGATCCGACGACGTCGATCACTCCCGCCGGACTTTGATGCTCCTTGCCTAACACGGTAATGTGATGGTAGGCGTTGTACATGCCCGGTCGCATAAGGTTCGACATACAAGCATCTACACCAACATATCCCTTGTACGATTGTTTGTTATTGATGACTTTGGTAACCAAGAAACCAAACGGTCCTGTCATCGCACGCCCGTTCTCCATCAAGATCCGCACAGGGCTCAAACCAGCTTCGCCCAAAATAGAATCGTAAAGTTCCTTAACACCGTTGCCGAACGCCATCAAGTCAACCGGCTTTTGTCCAGGGCGATAAGGCACACCGATTCCGCCCCCCAAATTGATGAACTCAACCTGAACGCCTGTGGCGGCATGAATGTCAACTGCGAGCTTGAAGAGCATCTGAGCTGTGTCGAGCAACGAGGTGACTTCCAATTCATTGCTCACAATCATCGCATGCAAACCGAACCGTTCGACGCCCAGGTCTTTAAGTCGTCGGTAGCCTTCGATGATTTGCTCCCGAGTGCAGCCAAACTTAGATGACTGCGGGTCGCCAATGATAACGTTGCCGCGACGTTCCGCTCCTGGGTTAAAGCGAAACGAAATTAATTCGGGCATCTCTGGCAGCTTCAATAAATCGTCGATGTGATGCGGCGTATCCAAGTTGATGATCGCACCAAGTTTCGCCGCAGCTTCGAATTCCTCGACCGTCGTGTTATTCGAGGTAAACATAATATCGTGACCGGCAAGCCCCAGCCGATCACTGATCACCAACTCCGCCACGCTTGAGCAATCAGTCCCGCAGCCTTCTTCGGCCATGATTGCAACGATATGTGGATTCGGCGTCGCCTTGACCGCGAAGTACTGACGGAAACCTTCGTTCCAGGAAAAAGCGTCGCACAGATCACGGACTCGCTGCCGAATTCCAGGCTCGTAATAAACATGAAAAGGCGTTGGGTTGTCGCGAGCGATCCTCTCGATGGATGTAGATTCGAAGGGTAGGTCGTATTGGGCCATGTCGTTAAATTTTAACTAGAGTGGGGACGGAGTTCGTTGAGCTTCAATTTAGCTAGACCGTCGAATTTGTTATAGGGTTCACGACCAAATTCTGCCGAGAAAGCTAGCCTGACGGGAGCGCGCAGCAAATCGCCCGCTTGCAACGACCGAAAACTCTTCATTTTCGGTATTTGCAAACGGGCGACTAAGCGATTGTCTTGAATCAACTTTCGCAGATCAATTGTAGCGGTCGGGCGCGAACCCTCCGATTCTGTGACACCAGACGATTTGCACCGCTCCGCCAAAATAGGAAACTGTTTGGGAACAATTCCTAAGCGATTCAATGGTCGATTACAACAAGCTATTTTAACGTGCTGAGGTAGTCAATCAGATCCAAAAACTCGGAAGGCGCGATGGTGCCACCTAGATTTTCAGGCATGCTGCTCTGCAGCGCCGTCTTCTGTTCGACAATGTCGTCCTTCTTGATTTGACGCGTCTTGCCTTCCGGCATCAGCAATGTGATTTCGTCGTCGGTTTCTTGGCTGATAAAGCCGGTGACAACTTCATCGCCTTCCAGCATGATGACCTCGCTCTGGTATTTCTTGTCCATCTTTGCGCTAGGCTCGATGATCGATTCGATCAAATCATGCCGAGTCAGGCGGCGTCCGACGTCGGAGAGATCAGGGCCATAGGTAAAACCACGACCTTTGACGACATGGCAATTAGCACAAACCCGTGTGAATACTCGAGCACCGTTACGCGAGTTCCCCTTCAGTTTTTCCAGGGCAGCATAAGCATTGTTGCGTCGCACCTGAGCTCGCACTTCCGTTTCGGTCAGCAATGTTTTCAGGAACGGAGCGGCAGCGATACCTGGCCGAGCAGAAGCTAGATAGTCGTCGACAGCCTTAAGTCCTGCTTCGCTTACATTGTTAAGCTTGCCTTCCTGATGCAGATCACTCCAAACTTGCTCTGTCGCTCCGATTGAGTGCTCTACGACGTAGTTCAACCACTTGTCGGTCGGTTGTTCTACAACTTGTAATAACAGTTCAACTGCGCGCATTTCTTTTTTGAAGCTGAGTGCCCGAGCGGCTTCGACTCTTACACGCGGACTAGGATCTTTAACTGCGACAGCGTAAATATCTAATGCGTCCGGAATTCGATCGTCCATATCGCTGACGAAACGTACGGCAGCAGCACGAGCGTTATCCGTTTTGCTGGTCAGCAAGGTGTCTAGAAGTTCGCGATCAATATGTTCGTGTCGCTGTAAAGCCCACAATGCTTCGGTTCGAAGGCGGTCCGCGTCTGCAACATCTCCATCCAGAGTCGGTAGCCATTTGGCGATAGCGGCTTGGACATCTTCAAGCTTTCGTTCTTGCAGCTCGCGGCGAACACGGTAATGCGTCCGAGCTTCGTAAACTTTAAACTGTTCAAGCAGTTCGAATTCACTCTTCTCAAATTGCGTGACAGGCTCTAGAAGCGGACTGTCCTTGACAACCAAACGGTAGATGCGGCCGCGTACGTGGTCGCGATTGGGGTCGCGCTGCGAATATTGCATGTGACCAATCAACGCGTTGCACCAATCGCCAAACCACAGCGCTCCATCTGGGCCAATCTGCGGATCTGTAGGCCGGAAGTTTTTATCCGTACTGCTGATCAAATCGGCCACACGCTTGCCATTGAACGCAGCCCCGTCCTCTTCAACGGTAAACCGTGGCAAGCCGTTCATGTTGATGACGCAGCCATAAACAAACTGTCCTTGGACATCATCCGGAAAGTGCTTCGAATAAAGGAACTCGCTACCAACCGCGGGACGCATGCCTTGATTATCAAAGATCGGATCAAGACCACGGCGCGGGCCTTCTTGCGCCCCCGACAATCCGGTTGCCCAGTGTTGCTGTGCGTTCGTCCCGTCCCCAACAACACCTTGTCCCCAAGGATTGAAAGTCATACACCACGGGTTGCCGTAACCAGGCGTCGTAAACCGCTGCAACTTGAGCGTACGAGGATTCAACACATACGCACCAGCCGCGCCGCGCCAACGTTGCGGTCCCCATGGACTTTCAACTGTGGTCGTCATCGATACGCCCTCCAACATATACAGAAGGCCGCTAGGTGACATTTCGAAAGCGCCGATCGTATGATGCGTATCGTCTGTTCCCCAACCATCTAGCAAATCGATTTCCAAATCTGCTACGTCATCACCATCGGTATCCTTGAGAAAAACCAAACGTGGTTGATTCGTCACGATAACTCCACCGTCATACAACTCAAACCCCGTTGGACAATGCAGTTTGTCGTAGAAGACAGTGCACTTATCAGCCTTACCGTCCTTGTCCGTATCTTCAAGAATCAACAAGCGATCATCTGGCTTAGGGTCACCTGGTTTCCATTGCGGATACGTGGGCATGCAAGAAACCCATAGACGACCTTTGTTGTCAAAGCAGATTTGAACGGGCTTGGCCAACTCAGGAAACATTTTTTCGTCGGCAAACAACTGTATTTCGAAACCTTCCGGCACTGTCGCGGTCTTGATGAACTCTTCCGGCGAGTTATATCGCAATTCCTCTGGCTCCGAGTAATCTTGGCGCGGATCGCCAAAGCGAGTCGGCGGTACAAACAGTTCCCCAAGTTTGGCATCGTCGATTTGAGGTGGCTCTTTGCCGTTTGCAATTGCCCAAACCGCTTCGTCTCGAGCGCGAGCCATGGCACGAATACGGTTGTATTCTAGCGGGAAGGTCTCGATATCCCAGGTTCGGCGACCGCCGTAAACGTACCAACCGTTCAGCATGCGGTAGTCCTGCATATGGACCCAACTCTTATCCTGGACCATCTTCAGAAGCTTGTCATATTGGTCATTCTTGATCGACAAAGCTTTGTCATTGAATAGCTGCTGGTCAAGCAACTGAGCGATGAAGCGATAGCCTTCATCATTCAAGTGACAACCGTTCTGCGTCCATTGCAGTCCGGGCATCTCAGCAAATCTCTCCGCAGTCGCAGAGTATATGTCCAAGAACGGCAAGTTGTTTTCGGCCGCAATCGCTTCAATTGCGTTGCTGAACAAGAGTAGCGAACGGTTCAGTTCTTCGGAGTTTGGTGCGAGAGGATCATTGGCATCTTCGAAAGCAACAGGACTAACTAAAACATAACGCACCTTTGCCCCTTCCGAATTTCGCGGGTAACGCTCGGCAAATTTGGTCAAGAAATCCTGGTAGCGTTTTTTAAATTCCTCTAAAGACCCTTCTCCACCGTAAGCTTCGTTGAACCCAAAAAAGCAGAAGACGGTGTCGGGACTAAATGCACTGATCGGGTCGTCTAGTTCGTCGTAGTTACTTGGCCGCTCTTGGACGCCAACCTCATCTGCAGGACGACCGAAATTCCGAACAACCAGCCCCTTACCCGGGTTTCGCAGATGCAAGTAGGTTTCAAAATGGCCAAACAAATTCATCCGTTCTGCCAAAGAGTTGCCGACGAATGCAACATGTTCGCCTTCCGCGAATTCAAGTGGCAGCTTGGCAGGAGGCAGTTCTGGAAGGTTTTTACGCTCGAGATATTTTAGGAATTCGCGGCCAGGAAAACCTTGCGCTGACAGCTCGGAAGTCATCAAGCCAGCGCCCGAACATGTAAGAACCGCGCCGATTGCTGCGAGGGTTGATAGCCGCATCAAAGAGGCCAAATGAATAATCTTTTGCATGAATACTTTATTAGGTGAGTCGGAAGTGCGAGCGAAGAAAGCTGTTCGCAGGGTGAGCAAGGTTCTTTCCGCCGCCAAGCTTACGGGCGGGGAATCCCAAATCTACTCCGTAGGACGGTGTATATTTTAATCATCCGCTCCGTCGCTGCCACCTGGGTAAATCAAATACGCAGTCGCGTTTAGGCAACGTTTTCCCGAATCGCTGGTGATTTGCCGCTTAAATAGTTTCAAACTGGCTTTCGTCAGGCAGCTGGGCAATTGACTTGACCATTTTCAAGTCGTCACGATTCTTGCGGAACCACGCGGCAACGATATGCAAAGTATTTGCGCCGCCATCATACATACCTTCCAAACAACTCGTCGCCGCAGCCCAACTCAGAATTTCGGCGCGAGCCTGCCTCCATGCAACTCGAGAAGTCGGGCGAGCAATCGCATGTTCAACTTTTCCAGCCCGGATCAGATACCAAATATCACGACCATCACAACCTTTTAGTGGAAAGATAAAGTTGTACTGGCTGCGAGCCTGTTCGTTGTCGAAGAGTTTTCGAGTAATCCAGTGCACCATCTGCCAGTCCTCACGCAGCCTCGCTGCCAACTCGAACTGCTGGCGTCCTGCGGCTCGCAACATCGCGGCTTCTAACTCGTCGACCAGTTTCACATTATTCCCTTTGAGAAACTCGACCGCGGCCGCAATTTGCCGATCATATTCGCCGCGTGTACAAAACGCAGCACAAGGGCCTAAGCACGTTTGCAGCTCGGCTCGCAAGCAACCCGCACGACGCGGATCATCAAACAGCGTCAACTGGTCACGGAAATCGAACTTGGTTTTGTCGTTGCAATCTCGCAGCCGCATAATGTGGTTCAGAAGTTCGACAACGCGTCGCAATCGAGTCAGTCCATGAAAGGGGCCTTCACTCGCACGCGCCTTCTTGTCAGGCTTGCTACTAAGATAAAAACATTCCGCAGGCCCACGCCCAACACACAAATACGCAGTCCGCTGTCGGCGCGGCATTCCGACGACGTTGAATCGAGGCTGCCACCTTGAGATCAGCTTCTGTTCTCGCAGCAGTGCGGCAAATTCTGTCGGCTGCGTTTCCCAAAGTATCTCGGTTGCCACAGACGCGATCTGCCCCGCCTTTTCATCTTGATTGTTCGGCAAAAAGTAGCTCAACACGCGACTGCGCAGGGATTTTGATTTGCCGACGTAGACCAATTTGCCTTCGCCATTCACAAAGCCGTAAATTCCAGGCGACTGCGGCAATTCCGATCGGACCGCTGCTCGCAGGCTATGCCGATTAGCGGCTCGGATACGGCATGCGTCGTCGCGCTGATAAGGCATTAACCAATCGCGACCAAAATCGACGAACTGATTTTCGCATTCGAGAATTGCATCCATGCCGTCTGATTCCGTTTCGTAAGCCGCCTGCAGCCAGAACCGCAAATTATGCCCGATTTCCAAGCCTATGACTACGACAAAAGCTTCGCGACTTTCGAAGATCTCGTTGCTGTCGCCGGCGTTTAGCTGACAAAATGCTAGTGAATCGGCGACACAAGCTCGTCGGTCAACAAACTTTCTAATGCTAGCTGTAGTTTCTCTAAATCCAGTCGACCATCCGAACTGTAAAGGGCGGCCTGCAGGCGTTTTGCGATCGGATTCAGTTGCCCAACGATCCTTTCGACTCGGTCTGCGACGTCGTTTTGCTGCCAGCGGTCGTCGGGATTTACAAAGACTTGCCACCGAGCAATCGCGTCCTCGTGAGCTCGCGTTAGCGCTTCCATCGGTTCGTCCATCAAGCCACGTCGCAATTCAAGCCGAGAGCTCCACGCCGCCGTGATGAGCGCAAGTTCGTCTTCGCGCGCCGCCCAGGCCAGCCGATGCCCCTCCGGCCACTGATTGGGTAACAGCGGCGCTTCATTCCAAAACGTAACACTTTCATCCCATCGCAGATCGTTATCGCCGACTCCGAATTCAGCAGTCGAACTCGACGACTCCGAGCCTTTCGCTTGCAATGCTACCACAGAAACATCTTCAGCTCCCGAGGTACATTCAATTGCCTCCAAAAGCATCCGACCGATTTGCCAAGGCTGCACGATCTGCGGATATCGGCGTCCAACGTTCAGTCTTGTAGGTCTGATAATGAGTGGAACATGAAGCCTTTCCGCAAAGAGAGGGCCTTCGACATGCCCAACCATCACATGCTCTCCCATCGGGTACCCGCCAACACCCATCAGCACAACAACCGGTTCGACAGAAACGTCTCCCTGACCAAGCCGGCAAACCTCCTCGATAAGCTCGTTGATGAATGACCACGCATAATCAATTGCAGCCGCTTGAGCAGCCGCACCACAAATTGCACTGAACAAAAGGTCTGGATCAGAATCGGGCGTAATCGAAAGCCTGGGTGGTTGTGTATCGGCCGACGGTGTAGGGTCGCCTTCATCACAGGGTATTGTCCGCAATTCGTAAGGTGCATCCCACGGCGAACTCAACCCCGTCGCGTGGATCCAGAGCAAGCCTTCCACGGCATCCTCGCTCTCGACGGCCGATTCGATATATCGTGTGATGGCGTATTGGAACAAGTTCGCGATTCGAGTTTGCTCTAATGATTCTGCAGAAGCATCGGACGCCTCAAAATCGACGACGGAGGCTTCTGTGAATCGTTCAAGAAACGGATGCTCGGCCAGTTCCGGCGCATCCGTGATAAATCGAGTCGGTAAATTTCGCGATTCATAGAATTTACAGAGATCCAATGCGGATTCGTTCCGCGGCACGCCATCGCTGGTCGTCTGTTGGGCTAAACCATGCCACTTATCCGCCGCAAACAACGCGTCCGAGCCTGAAAGGATGGCGTTCAACGAGTCGACGACGCCCAGAGACTGAAGCCAACACTGGTCGAAAACGGTGGCTGTACCGGCGAAATTATCCAGCTGCGGAGTGCGCGAAATCGCGCCGCCGTAACAACCTAAGAGGTTCGTACCAAGTCCTTCAATCGTCACCACAATGCAAGGGTGCGGCATTTGTCTCTTCAATCCATACAGTCCGGAGAATCGTTAAGTCCGTTTCTACTGTAGTGATTCCTCAACTTTTGCGTAACTACTCAATCCGCAGAACGATCAATGTCCCACAAGTCAGGCATGCTTTCTATAGGAAGCCTTTTTCCTTCGCAAAGTCGCGTTCGACGGCCATAACTCCGGCCTCCGCAGTTTCCACTTGGGACCAATGAGCACGCCAATTTTACCTACGTCGCCATCGAACTTAACCGGTAGCGAGTATTTCGACACGAACTTCCTCGTGGTTCCCCCGCTGCAACCAGTCGGAACCGAGCAGCCACCGGTCGCACTCGTCCCACCCAACTTCAGTGATAGACAAGTCGCATCGCAGCCGACCGAAGCAGATCTTCGTACTCCGGCAATCCTCAAGCTAAATCGTTGCCATGTTTGGGGTGTCGACTTCGACTGCGTCACGATGCCTCAAGCGGTATCACTGATCGACGCTGTAGTTCAAAGCCGTGCTAACACGTACGCGATCACGGCCAATCTGAATTACCTCATGCTGTGCAATATGCATCCGCGCCTCGCCGCCTTCACAAAGCGTTGTCCGCTCGTCCTTTGCGACGGGAAGCCGATCGAATGGCGTAGCAAGCTAGAAAAGCATCCGTTGCCCGAACGCGTCGCCGGCTCGGACCTTATCTACAAACTTTCAGAGCTTGCCCATGAGAGAAACTATGGCATCTATTTCTTAGGTGGCGCCGAAGGAATTGCGGCTTCTGCAGCCGAAAAGCTGAAAAGTTTATATCCACGCATGCGAGTCAGCGGGGTCCATTGCCCACCGTTTGGCAAATGGAACGGTGCGCAGCGTGCCGAAATGACGAATCGCATCATCGACGCCAGTCCCGATATTCTGCTGGTCGCTTTTGGCCAACCTAAAGGTGAATATTGGATCGAGGAAAACTATCGGCAGCTCGATGTCCCGATGAGCATTCAGGTGGGGGCCTCTTTCGACTTCGTGACCGGAAACGCTAAACGAGCCCCCAAACTTCTGCAACAAACGGGCGCTGAATGGTTGTATCGCACCTACATGGATCCGCGGCGGCTGATTCCACGCTATTCTGCCAATCTTTGGTACCTGCTCAAAGCCTTTCGCCAGGACCTTTTGACGCGCCTGAAGTAATACCGCCGCGGACAAGGACGCGCTCCGCAGTGCCAATTGTTAAGATCGGATTCGGACGCATCTAAAAATCTTGCAAGCCGCAAAAATTTTCGGTTCGAGCACGAATGTCCCGAAATGACGCGCAACGTTAGGGGTTAAATTCTAGACGTGGAGATATCTTTTTCGTCTCCCGTTAAGTAAGGGTTATTAATTTCGCGTACGGCCGCAAAAAACCAGACCTTCGCAGCCCATCGCAAACCCTAGACTGATTCACCTCGATTCGAGCCTCGCAAAAATTCTGCAAACAACGGGAGAAGGTAAGTAAGTTCGTTGCCAACTGCCCAAACAACCGTTGAGCGAATTAGTGATATAGGCGTTAACAGCGTCGATACCTCGTTTACAATCTTCGCTGTCGAACTATCGTAAAGATGTCTGAGTGCGAACAATATCTCAGAACCTCCGGTTCGGCAGTCCTTTGCTTAACAATGCGACCGGTCTTAACAATATACGCCCGTTTCGCGCATCCCCTTCGCCGTCGTTCAATTCGCGTGTCCAAGTCTGTCCTTCAACGAGTTTCGCAGGAAACGCGATCGTCTGTCGTCACGGCAGTATCGATCGTGATACCGTGCTATAATGAAGCTGGGACGATCGCCGCTTTATCGGAACAATTGGCCGCTGTTCAACGCAAGTTTGAATCGACATTCGAATCGGAATTTATCTTCATCGACGACGGCAGCAGCGACACAACTCTCGAAGAACTACGCGGTCATTTCGGTGCCAAGGACAACTGCCAGATCATAAAACATGCGGCGAACCGAGGCATCGCGGCAGCGATCATGACTGGAATGATCGCAGCCAATAACGAAATCGTCATTTCGATGGATTCCGATTGTACTTACGATCCTCAAACGATCGACACGCTAGTTGAGCGGCTCGAGGGCAACATAACGTTAGTTACAGCCTCCCCCTATCATCCAGATGGGCACGTTGTAGGCGTACCGAAGTGGCGTTTGTTCCTTTCCCGTGGAGCATCGCTGCTCTATCGACGAGCCATTGGAGTCAAACTTTATACCTACACCAGCTGCTTCCGAGCGTACCGTCGACGCGACTTTATCGGACTGGAACTTAAAGAGAACGGATTCGTAGGTATCGCTGAAATGCTATGGCTGGCGGCTCGAAACGGCGGCCAAATTGTCGAAGTGCCAGCGACTCTTCGAACCCGCAGACTAGGCTACTCCAAACTCCGGACGTTGCCTGTGATTCGCACACATTTGAAACTTCTTGGTCGCATTCTTACCACGCCCCCGGCAAAAAAGAAAAAACTTGTTTAACAGACTCATTTCCATTTGATTGCACGGATCTAACTTCATGTCGATTGCACCCAGCACAACCAACCTCACACTTCCATCCGATCAAGACTCAAGCGGGCGAACTTTGGGCCGCGAGGAGATCGAAGCGGTTTCCAAAGCAATTCTCTCTGGCGTGCTGACTGCGACGAAGGGGGAATTTGCCAAGGAGCTAGAGCGTCGCTTCGCTCCGATGGTCGACTCACTGCACGCACACGCTCTATCGTCTGGATCGGCTGCCATGCACACCGCAGTCGCTGCACTTGACCTAGAACCCGGCCAAGAAATCATTACCACCAGTATCACCGACATGGGTGCACTGACGGCAATAATCTATCAAGGCATTATCCCGCGATTTGCTGACGTCTGTCCCAAAACGTACAACGTCACAGCCGAAACAATCGAAGCATGTATCGGACCTCGAACTGGGGCCATCGCTGTAACGCACTTGTTCGGCAACCCTTGCGAGATGACCAAGATTTGTGCGCTAGCTGCCAAACACAACCTGCCGATCATCGAAGATTGTGCACAAGCGTTTCTGGCTACTCATCAAAATAGGATGGTCGGATCGTTCGGCACTATCGGCGCATTTTCTTTGCAGCAAGGCAAACATATTACGACCGGCGAAGGGGGCTTGGTCGTTGCGAATGATGCCGACATC
The DNA here is from genome assembly GCF_056494165.1 of Njordella aestuarii. Lineage (NCBI taxonomy): Bacteria > Pseudomonadati > Planctomycetota > Planctomycetia > Pirellulales > Pirellulaceae > Njordella > Njordella aestuarii. The sequence goes on along the minus strand of NZ_CM151397.1, from coordinate 1,190,859 downwards.
GCTCGACGCATGTACCTGTTCATCAACAAAGCGTGGGGATACGGCGATGCGAATCCAGATCACTACTTCCTGGCTCCCAACTACCGCTTGAATGAACTAACAGCGGCTGTCGCTCTGGCGCAACTAGATAAACTAGACATGTCAGTTCGGAACCGACGCACTGCAGCCGCGTTGATGCAGGAGATGACTGCTGATTTGCCTGGTATTGAAGGGCCATTTATCGCGGCTGGCGACGAGCATTCTTTCTGGAAATACTGCGTGAATGTAGACGCCGATGTAATCCCCGGCGGCACCGTTGCACTCGCTAAAAAGCTAAAGGAACGGGGGGTCTTCTCTGCACCGCGATACATTCAAAAGCCTGCGTTCCAATGCCAAGTCATTCGTGACCAACGCACTTTCGGTAACAGTCGCTGGCCTTTCAACCTCGCTGACAAAGAAGCGCTTGACTACTCGCCCGAGCGATTCCCAGGCACGTTCGAAGCTCTGGCTAAAATCTTGGTTCTACCATGGAACGAAGCTTATCAAGCAGAGCACGTGGCGTATGTCGCAAATGCCATGCGTGAAGCCATTACCGAACTGCGTGGCTAATATCTCCCGCGCATTGACGAGCGAGGAATATTGGTCTCGCTCGTTGACAACAATCTACGTGACTGAAAGCAACTGTGAATATGCATCCTGAGGTGAACAACATGGCAACGAAAATAGCACTGATTGGCGCGGGCGGTATCGCGCAGACGCACCTGCAAGTGTTCGACTTGGTTCCCCAAGCAAAATTGGTCGCGGTCGTCGACGTCCGCGAGGAGACGGCGAAAGCGGTGGCGGAAGCCCACCATTGCCAAGCGTTTACGAGCGTCGAGGCGATGCTCGCTAGCGAACAAATCGATGCAGCAATCGTGTGCACTCCACCATCGACGCACCCAGAGATATGCAAGCTGTTGCTCACGAGCGGTATTCATGTGCTATGTGAAAAGCCGATGGCGATCGATCGCAAGTCTTGCACGGAAATGATCGAGACAGCCGATCAAAATAACTGCATCCTGACGATGGCTTCCAAGTTTCGTTTCGTCGACGACCTAGTCTACGTAAAACAATTGATCGAATCAGGTGTTTTGGGCGACATCGTCCTCTTCGAAAACACGTTCGCTGGTTTCGTCGATATGAGCAAGCGTTGGAACAGCCAGGTTGCGATGAGCGGTGGTGGCGTCCTTATCGATAACGGTACACACTCGGTCGATATCGTTCGCTACTTGCTCGGTCCGATCGTGAAGATTCAAGCGATTGAAGGCAAGAACGCTCAGAATCTAGCTGTCGAAGATACTGTACGCATCAACGCCATGACGCAATCTGGCACACTCGCAGCTATCGACTTGTCATGGAGTTTGAACAAGCAGACGCCATGGTTTGTCAGTGTCTACGGTACGAGCGGAACAGCGCTTGTCGGATGGAAAGAATCCAAGTATCGCCGCGCGTCAGATTCGGACTGGACTATTTTTGGGACAGGGTACGACAAGCATTCGTCGTTCGCAAATCAACTGCGAAACTTCATCGGCGCGATCAATGGTACCGAACCACTTCGCATCACCGTTGAAGACGCACTTGCTTCGGTAAACGCAATCGAAGCGGCTTACTGGTCAATCAAACGTCATGACTGGATCGATTCCCGTTTTGAAGCGTCTACTCCTTCTATTGCCCGTCCATGAGCATCCGGATCCATCCGACGGCAATTGTTGAACAGAATGTAGTCATCGGTGATGGATCATCCGTTTGGGACAACGTTCATATTCGACACGATGTCGTTGTCGGCGAACAATGCATCATCGGCGGCAAATCGACCATCGCCTATGGCGTAAAGATTGGCAATCGTTGCAAGATCAATTCGGCGGCCTACCTCTGCAATGGAGTTGAGCTGGAAGATGGCGTGATGATAGCCGCTGGCGTCATCTTCACCAATGATCGCTTTCCGCGCGCGGCGAGTGCCGACCTAACGCAACTAGCCTCCAGCGAACCTGACGAGCACACGTTGCCGACCTTGGTTCGATCCGGAGCGACAATCGGCGCTGGTTGCATCATTGGCTGTGATTTAACAATCGGGCGTTGGGCTATGATCGGTATGGGCTCAGTCGTGACCAGCAGCGTACCCGACTTTCACCTCGTGTACGGAACGCCCGCCCGTAGTGTCGGCGCAGTTTGCCGCTGTGGGCAAATTGTCGCGAACTTCGCCGCTATCGAATCGAACTCAGCTCAATACATATGTAAGGCTTGCGCGCGGCAGTACAAAATTGTAGGCCAAATCGTCGAGGAAGTGGAAAGCTAACGTATGCTGGCAAGTCTTTCGCTCGATCTTGACAACAAGTGGTCTTATCTAAAAACGCATGGTGACGAAGGCTGGGAAACATTCCCCACCTATCTTCCCAATATGGTGCCTCGCGTTTTGGATTTGTTAGAGAACGTCGGCCTCACAATTACCTTCTTCATCGTTGGTAAAGACGCATCGTTGCCCGTTAATCATACGGCAATCAAGTCTATCAGCGATGCTGGGCATGAAATTGGCAACCATTCGTTCCAACATGAACCTTGGTTGCACTTGTACACGCCGGAAGAGATTCATGCAGAACTGAGTCAAACGGAAGAGGCTTTGAAGGAGATCACCGGTCAACACACTGTTGGGTTTCGTGGGCCAGGTTTTAGCTATTCTCCGACGCTGCTCGAAGTTCTCCGCGAGCGAGGCTACAAGTACGACGCCTCGACGTTTCCTACTTTCCTAGGACCTGTTGCTAGAGCTTACTACTTTTTTCACGCACGACTTAACAAGCAAGACAAAGAAAAGCGCAAGCTCTTGTTTGGATCGGCGACACAAGGCTTTCAAAGATTGCGACCTTATCGCTGGCATGGGCAAGCGGCGCCTTTGTTGGAAATTCCTGTTACGACAATGCCATGGTTCAAAGTACCGATCCACTTAAGCTACGTCATGTTTCTGGCGGAGAAGTCACGTCTGTTGGCAAAGACTTACTTTTGCAACTCCATGCGTTGGTGCCAGATCAATCGCGTAGAACCTTCCCTTCTGCTCCATCCGCTCGACTTTTGGGGCTGTGACGACGAAAAAGACTTAGGGTTCTTCCCAGCCATGAGGTCAACGACGGCAACCAAATGCGAGCTTGCCCACGAGATGCTCGGCTGGATGTCAAAGAAGTTCGACTGCGTTACCATGGGACAGCACGCCGCAACCATCGAAACGCGGATTGGGATGTAGCCTAGGCGACAGAAAAATTTAACGACAGGAAAATTTCATCGTGAATGATTACTCGAATCTCAATTTTTTTCGACTAATTTTCCTGTCGTAATTGAACCTTCGCAGGCACAACTACTGGGTTTGCAACCAGGGTATGGAACTTCTTGATTGCCGAAGCGGTGGCTTCGCGACTCCAAGTGGACCTGCATGAGGACACAACTGGCGTGTCCCCAGGTGTAGCGATTTATTCTGCTGCCCTTATTCTCTTGCCAATTCGATCACATGTTGAGATTCCACTTCGTGCCTCAGCTCCACTCCAGGCTAGGGCATGCCGCTACTTTGTAGCCGAAACGCAGCAAGACAATGAAGGTGCAATGGATAAAAAGTGCAGACGCAATCCTCTGGGGCAACCAATTGAATAGCTACTTGATTGACGGTGCCATCTGGCATTCTTCTATCCAGGTTGACTGTTTCGGAAGCCTCGATGGAGAGTTCACTTACGTTCACAAAATTGCGAGATCAGTAGGAACTACTGTGGAAGCTTCAAAGATAAGGAATCAACCGCAAGTCAACTATCTCAGGCAGTTACCGAGTGCTTATGCATGAGTAGCGGATGGTTTGAAGCACTACTGAGATTCGCTGGCGAGACGTTTGAAGTAAGCCTCGATAATCTCACGGTAGTGTGACGGCAGATCCTGTGTCATATTCTGTAACGCTTCTTGTCGCTCCGCAGGCGGCAGGTCGCCCCATCCCGAAGACTTTCCGATGTTCTTCTTTTCGACATCGCCAGGGCCACTACCTCCAGCGGCTTGCGATTCTTTCATCGGTTGAGAATTCGGGTTCGATTCTTGTTGCTGTGCCTGTGACTGCTGTTGCTGCATTTGCTGCAACTGATCTTCGATTTCATCGATCTTCTTGTCGAGCTTTTCGATGATTGTATCTTCTTGATCGCGCACGATCTTGCCGCTACGTTCCAAGTCCAAACGCCGCTTGACATCGTTCATTAGCCTTGCGATTTCATCAAGCGAATCTTCTTCCATCGGCTGGATATCTGCTCGCATCAGTTTAGAGAGAACTGCATAGCGACTTACCAATTCACTTTCACGTTGCAGGAGTTGATCGATTGATGCCAAGCATTCGTCGCGCCGAAGAATATTGTGGAAAGCGACGGCGCGGTAGAAAAGGAGCGTCGATGGATCAATGACCTCATCCACTTCAACTGATTCTAGGACATCGAGTGCTTCGTCATACAACTGGTTCTGAGCCAGATGACGACCGACGGCCAATCTCAAGTTTTGTTCGATGTAAGGCTGCAGACTAGCTGAGATCGACTGAAACTCGCTAAGCACTTCCGCGGCGCCTGCCGCGCGATTCGCCGAAATCAATCCGCTCAATAGCTCTTTGAGGTTTGGGTTCGCTGGGCTGATCAAACGCAACCAACTATCAAGAAGTTGAGGTCCCTTGAGACTACTGGCGGCATCATTCCAATCGCGAATCAAATTCTCCTTTTGCGCAAAGGGATCATTGGATTGTTCGTTGTACCGCTCCAGATGAGACTGGAAGGCATTTTCCAGTTGAGGCGCAGTTGGCCACCCCCAAGTCGCCTTCTTCTCCAAACCGCTGTCGCAAAATCCCGTCACCGAAATACTTGAGAACAGCACGGTGGCGAAGAACTGAGAAACGCGAAACGACCAACGATGGAAAGTAAAGGTCATCGATTTAACTTTGCTAACTTATTGAAAAATTCTCACGCGATTTAGAAGGCTTGTATTCGCTACTTTCGAGCTGCTTCCAGAATAATCTGTCGCATAACGTTCTCGATGCGCGACTGCCGTTCGGCCAGCTCTCGTACCTGTCGGCTCAGCAATGGATCCTCGACGTAACCGAACGGGTCGTCTACTTTGTTTGCTTGTTCTGCCAATGAGAGCGTGCGTTTGTTAATTCGCATCTGCAACGTTCGAATCAGCCGCAATTCCGCCAATGCGTCGACAAGAGCTTGGTCTTGTTGTGGTGGAGGTGAGCCGCCAGACGATTGCTGCTGCTCTTTTTCTTTCTTCTTCTTTTCGTTTTCCTTTTGAGTCGCCGTCAACGATTCGATTAGCTCTTCTAACGTCGAGATGACCTGCTGCTGCAAATCGACGTTGGCCTTGTCGATCCGTGAATTGTTGAACATTTCGATGACGATCGCCAAATCGCTATTAATTTGTTCAACCGCTTCCGGAAAGGCCATCGAGCTGCCTTCTTCTTCCAGCAGCAACATCGCGCGTTGGCCTTCGATCAATACCTTACGTTCTTCAATGGCAAGTTTGATCGCTTGCAATTCAAGTTGGCGGGCGTCGATACCACCCTCGGCATGCGAGTATTTTTCGGTGTCTTTTACGATCTGCGTTTGCATTGTGAGCATTCGACGAAAACGTGATTCCAAGTCCGCAAGTGAACGCTCGATCTCTTCTTCTCGCATCTGCTTGAGGAATCGCTCCAATTCTTCGACTGCTTGCGCAAGCTCTTGTTCTGCAGCCTTTTGCTCCTCAACAGCTTCTTTGCGTTGTTGTTTTTGCAGCTCCTCGACAGCTTTCTGCATGCGTTTCTGAGCTTGCTGAACTCGCTGCTGCGCTCGCTGTTCTTGATTCTGCGGTTGAGGCTGCTGCTTCGAATCGCTATCTGACTTTTCACCCTGCTGCTGGCCTTGCTGTGGAGCTTGGCCTTCAGATGGCTGGCTTTCCGACTTTTGGCCTTCAGAGCCCTGGCTAGGAGAGTCCGATGGAGGCGACTCGGATTTTGGAGATTCAGGCTGGGGAGATTTCTCGCCGCTCTCGCCGCTCTTGCTACCTTCTTTCATGTCCGATTCTTTTGACTCTTTCGACTCAGCATCCGACTTCTTTCCGTCCGATGCACTATCAGAAGGTTTCGATTCGTTCTCAGCGTCCGACTTTTCTGCATCAGAATCGTCTGGCTTTTTGTCGGAACTCTTTTCGCCATCTGACTTCTGACCATCGGTTTTTTTGCCATCCGATTCGTTTGCGTTCGCGTCCTGGCTATTAGGTTCCGTTGGCGACTGTTCCTGAGCAGAGTCGGATTCGGTCTGAGGTTCGTTGGCTTTGTTGACTTCCTCCAAGTTCGAAGAGAGTTCGCCTGTTTGAGCTTCCAAGCTCTTTTGCTCTTCGGAGGATTCTGACTCTTTTTGGCCTGCTTCGGTGCGGCCGCGTAAGGATCGCTGCAGGCGGCTGATGCGTTGCACTTCTTTGATCAGTTCTTCGACCCGCTTGCGATCGTCGCGTAATCTTTCGGAACGATTCTCTCGTTGCAAGAGTTCCAGCAGCTTCCGAAGATTATCTCGAGCGGCTTCTTGCTCTTGGAGTGCGCGGGTGAACTGGCCTTTATTCAAATAATCAACGGCGATAGCGAGTCGCTGCTGGGTCGACAACTGTTTGCTCAACTGAGCGGCTTGCTGCAATAAGTTGGCTCTGGTCGGATTCGCACTGCCTTCCAATTCGGCAAGTCGGATGAAGAGTTCCTCAAGTTTCCCGAACTGCTCGGCCAAAATCCGCTGTTCGCTGTCGATTGGCAAACTGTCTGCGGCCTTCAAGCTGGGCTGAAATCCCAGCAGGGCGACGACAAATATAATGAATTGGAAGGACGACTTCAAAGCTTGCATTCCTTTCCCTATCAAACTGCTGCAGCCTGACGACCAAGATTCGCACACGGCATGCTGCGGCAACTGCGGATCATAAACCTTTGTAAGTATACGCGGCGATATCAGTTTCTGGCCAACATAATGAATGCCAATTTTAACATTTTGGACCATTTCAAGCCGCTTCACTGGCGAAATCCTAACGAAAACTGACCGTTGTCTCGCGGAAAACGGCACTTATTCTTTCGCGAACCTAACCTGCCGCCCTCCAATGAAGTTTGCGGCGAATCGTATCCACGCCATTGCAGTCGCCCAAATCGGTATGATGGAACGTCGCAATGCCCGCCCCCAGTCCTACCCGAATGATGCCTCGAGGTCTTCCAATGATACCATCAGAACCGAGAAGTAACTCTACAATTCACCGTTGTTACTGTGCGGCGCACATATATCTAGTCCTAGCAGTTCTCTTGCTCACGCCAGCGTTACTCCCAAGCTTGGCTCAAGCCCAGAACGAACCGCACGTTGCCTCACATGCGATCATTGCCGACGTGGCTCGGCAACCGTTCGAAGCATCCGTCCAGCGATTAGTGGATGCCTTGCAGATGGCAGGCAGCCCTCTTCCGTCAGAAACGTTGCAATCCATCGCGGATCTTCGAGCCAGCAAAGACGATGAGCACGTCGTATCAGCTTACCAAAGGTTGCTCGACCCACTCTGCCTTGCAGTCGTTTCCATCAACCCCGAAAGTCGAGTAAAGGTCGATCGAGGTCCACGTCCATCGACTCTCGACCAGCACGGGTGGACTAATGTGTTAGTAAAAGTCCACAACGAAGCTGGCGTGACTGCGCCGCTGGTTTGTTTGTCTCCGCAGGCGGCACCGATGTTTCGTCAAAGTCGATCTTCGGCGAAACCTTCGATTGACATTACTCCTGCAGAAGCCGATCGGCGATGGCTGGATATTAAGAGCCTCGATAGTCAACCGATGACAGCAACCTTAAGCGGCCTGACGTGCGAGTATCGCATCATCCAGTTGTATGCCAGGGATGCAGGGCCACGGGAAGCGACTCTTTCGATGCACGTTGGCCAAGGCACACAGGACCTGGGCTTTCGAAGTGAACTACCGATTCTGTTTGAATGCCGTCCTGCTATTACGGTTCCCTTGACGATACTTGATCACGACGGCGAACCGACGACATGTTCACTTGTCGTGCGAGATTCCTTTGGGCGAGTTTATCCAAACCCGTCGCGACGACTGGCGCCGGATTTCTTTTTCCATGAGCAAGTTTACCGTTCGAGCGGAGAATCGATTGAGCTGCCTCCGGGCGAATATACCATTGATGCTTATCGTGGACCGGAGTACGAAGTAACACGACTTTCGATAGCGATAGATACGCCGAAAGACATACGTTCCGACGCAGTTCAAACAGCAATGCCTGTGACAATCCAGCTAAAGCGATGGATTCATATGGCTCGTCATGGTTGGTTTTCGGGCGACCATCATGTACATGCCGCGGGTTGTGCGCACTACGAGAACCCGTCGGAAGGAGTGACGCCAACCGATATGGTGCGGCATCTTGTCGGCGAAGACCTTAACATTGGATGTGTACTGAGCTGGGGACCTTGCTGGTACGCTCAAAAGCAGTTCTTTGATGGACGTGTTTCCAAGCTTTCAACGCCGTGGAACTTGATGCGCTATGATGTAGAAGTGAGCGGGTTTCCTTCTTCCCACGCTGGTCATTTGTGCTTAATCAATTTGACTGAAGACGATTATCCCGGGACCAAAAATATCGAGGAATGGCCTTCCTGGACGTTGCCGGTATTGAAGTGGGGCAAGGAGCAGGATGGCGTAGTCGGATATTCTCACAGCGGTTGGGGACTTGCGCTTCCAGATTATCTGCCCGACGGATCGCGTGGCGCAATGCCGCAAACGTGGGGTGGATCGGGCAATCCTGCAGCGGGACGTGCGGCAGACAAATTGCCTGACTTTGCGATGCCACCTTTTGATGGAATTGGAGCCAACGAGTACATAGTGACGGTTGCTCATGACGCTTGTGACTTTATCAGCGCTGTTGATACGCCGGCGATCTGGGAGCTTAACATTTGGTATCACACACTGAATTGCGGTTTTCGAACACGAATCAGCGGAGAAACCGATTTCCCCTGCATTTACGGTGAACGAGTCGGGCTTGGACGCAGCTATGTGAATATTCCCGACGTCAAGGAGGCCAACGACCTAACGTACCTTGACTGGGCTCTGGGTTTAAAGGACGGCAGCAGTTACGTCGGCGATGGGTCGTGTCACATCACTAAGTTCACAGTTGGCGATCTTGCACTTGGTTACACCGGTGCGAACCTCGAACCAAGCCAGGTTGATCTTAAACAACCATCGCTTCTTCCGGTTCGATGTACGATTGCAGCAATGTTGCCACCTGAGCAAGACCAAGTTGGGCGATCTATAGCTTCCCGACGTTTGGACGAAAAACCTTACTGGCATATCGAACGCGCGAGAATCGAGTCGACTCGCAAAGTGCCAGTGGAATTGATCGTCAACGGCGAGGTTGCCGCGCGGACAGAGATTGAAGCCGACGGGATGCTGCACGACGTAGAATTTGATTGCCAGATCGACCAGTCATCGTGGATCGCAGTTCGCGTTTTTCCGACGATGCATACGAACCCTGTCTTTGCCATTGTCGACGGCAAACCGATCCGCGCTAATGCCGAGAGCGCCCAATGGTGCCGCGATGCCGTCGATGCTTGCTGGAATCAGAAGCGTGGTCAGATTCGTCAAGAGGAATTGAATGCAGCAAAGGAAGCCTATGACTTTGCTCGTGCGGCTTACGCCAGGATTTATCACGAATCGCTCAAATAGGTGATGTGAAGTGACTTGCCGCTGATGCTCGAACTAAGCTCGAAACTGGTGCGAACTTAGCAATTGGCGGTTCTTTATAATCTAACTAAGATAATGCCTGCCGCTTTTACGAGCTTCCACGTTTAACCGACTAGGAATCCCACCTCTAGAGCTATAGAAAATCCCATGAAATTTCGTGTCCGTCCGCATTTTTGGTCTCTGGCTATCGTTTCCACGACCGTATGCACAATTGCCAGCCTTTCAAATGCAGCCGAGATCGTTGAGCCGCGAGCCCCAGAGACGCCGCAGGTTGCCGAGGCATCGAGCGACGCACAGGATCAGATTGGAACTTTTCGCAAACCAGCGGATCTAGAGTGCACGGTGTTTGCCGCTGAGCCAGACGTTGCGAATCCAGTTGTGTTCGCCATTGATAATCAAGGCCGCGTTTTCACTTGCGAATCGTTTCGCCAGAGCGATGGCGTTACCGACAATCGATCCCACGACGACGAATGGCTAAAGGCCGACCTTGCAACACTGACAGTTGCTGATCGAATCGAATATCACCAGCGTTTACTGGGCTCGCAAGCGGCCGACTATATCAAGAAGGATGATCGGATTCGCATGTTGGTCGATAAGGACCAAGATGGAAAAGCAGACGAGGTAGTTGTCTTCGCCGACCGCTTCAACAACTTGGAGGATGGTTCAGGCGCGGGTGTTTTAGTGCGTGGCAATACTGCATACTACACGAATATTCCGCATCTTTGGAAGTTGGAAGATGAAGATGGCGATGGCGTGGCCGATCAACGAACGAGCTTGGCCTATGGATTCGGCGTGCGTGTTGCATTCCGCGGCCATGACATGCACGGTTTGATTATCGGTCCCGATGGTCGGCTATATTTTTCGATTGGTGACCGCGGCTACCATGTTCAGACGCAGAACGGAACGCTTTCGAACCCCGAAAGCGGTGCAGTATTCCGTTGCGAACTCGATGGCAGCAATTTGGAAGTAGTTGCAACCGGCCTTCGTAATCCTCAGGAGCTAGCGTTTGATAATTACGGAAACTTGTTCACGGGTGATAACAATTCCGACAGCGGCGATAAGGCACGTTGGGTTTACGTGGTAGCTGGAGGTGACACTGGTTGGCGCATGAACTACCAGTACTTTCCAGACCGTGGTCCCTTTAATCGTGAAAAGATTTGGTATCCCTACAGCGAGGAAACGCCAGCGTATACGGTCCCACCAATTGCTAATTTTTCTGATGGACCATCGGGTTTGACATTCGATCCTGGCACTGGACTTACCGACGAATTTCGCAATGCGTTTTTACTTGTCGACTTCCGTGGACAAGCATCTAATAGTGGCATTCGCTTGATTCGCAACGAAGCTGATGGCGCGTTTTTCAAGATCAAAGAAGACTCTCAACCTATTTGGAACATCCTTGCAACCGATGCGGATTTCGCACCTGACGGATCGTTGTTTGTGTCCGACTGGGTGAATGGTTGGACAGGAGAAGGCAAGGGACGCATCTATCGTTTCTTTAATGAAGAACAAGTCGCCAGTGACCTTGCGAAAGAAGTCAAACGCATCCTTGCCAGCGATTTCTCCCAATATCCTAACAATGATCTGCTCGATCTGCTTTCGCATCAAGATCGTCGAATTCGAAATGAAGCCCAATGGCAGTTGGCCGAAAAGTCTGCCATTGCGGAGCTTCTTGGCAAAGCTCAATCGAGCGACGCTGAGCAGTTTGCCAGGCTGCATTCGGTGTGGGGGTTGTGGCAGATTGCGAGAAAGAACGGTTACTCTACCGACATCAAGACAGCGTTGTTGCAATTGGTCAAAGGTGACGATGCAGAGCTTGCGGTCGCCGCGATCAATGCCTTAGCAGATTCTCGCGACGTATCGATTGGTCCTACCATTAATGAAGCGATCGGAAGTGCTCAGCCGCGCGTTGCTGCGGCCGCAGCGATTGCCGCTGGCCGCCTTCGTCTAGCCGACTCGATTGACGTCGCCTGCCTGATGTTAGCTGCCAATGACAATAAAGATCCAATTCTGCGACATGCGGGCATCATGGCATTGACCGGCCAGTCGGATATGAATCGTGTGGTTGCGCTGCGAGAGCATGAGTCGCAAGCGGTCAGGTTGGCAGCAGTCGTCGCTCTTCGCAAACGCGAAGACAGCCGAGTTATCTATTTCCTGAACGACAATGATGAAGCGGTTGTGCTCGAAGCAGCACGGGCGATTCATGACACTGAGATTTTGCGTCGGCATTTGCCCAAACTGGCAATGCTTGACTTGAAACCAGACGCCTCGCCTGCTTTAGCGCGACGTGTGCTTAACGCAAACTATCGCATGGGTGGTGAAGATGCTGCAAATCGAATCGCATCGATTGCAGCCAATAATGAGCAAGCAACGGAGACTCGACTCGAAGCTCTTGAAATGCTTGGCAAGTGGGGTTCACCTGGTAAGACGGATTGGGTCATGAACCGATTTGATCCACTTCCCGATCGCGATACTTCGCCTGCAATTAAAGCTCTCGAAGCAAACCTTGAAAGCTTAATTGCTTCAAACGACAACGTTGTTCGGGCATCGTTAAGGATTGCATCGGAGTATGGATTGGAATCGGTCCAAGAGCTCTTTAAGAAGATGGTCGCCGACACAAACATTGACTCTAGCCAGCGGGTGATCGCCCTTCAGGGTTTAATGCGGGCAAGTGCTGCCGATGCTGACCAAATATTGAACGCTGCGATGACCGATGCGGACCCTGGTTTGCGTTCGGTTGCTCTCGAGCTATTCGCAGAGCGATCGCCAGATGAAGCGTTGCCTGCCTTGCAAAAGGCTGTTCAGAGCGAGTCGGTGCTTGAGCAACAAACGGCTTGGGATCTGATCGGGAAAATTCGCAATGGAAATACGGAAACAATTCTTGCTAATGGCTTGAAAGGCTACCTTGATGACACGATAGCGAAGGAAGTTCGGCTGAACGTTTTCGAAGCGGCGCGGCGATCCCGGTCGGACGCAATCCGTCAAGTTTACAAACAAATAGAGGACTCTCGCGAAGGATTGGACACGAGCAATCCAGTCGTATATTATGCCGATAGTGAGTTGGGCGGAGATCCTGCGAAAGGTCAAAAGCTATTTTTCGAACGAACTCAGTTGTCTTGCGTCCGCTGTCATAAGATTTCGGACAAAGGCGGCGAAGTCGGGCCAAACCTTACAAAGATTGGCACCGAACGAGCCACGGATTACTTGTTAGAGTCGATAGTAGCGCCGAATGCAAAGATCCCCGACAACTTCAAAACAGTTATTGTCCAAACCGAAGATGGCAAGATAATTTCGGGCGTCGTCCGGGCGGATACGGACGAATACCTTGAGCTAATGAATGCGGAAGGCAAGATCGAGCGCGTCGAACAAGACAACATTATAGGCCAAAAAGAAGGACTTTCTTCGATGCCTGCAGATTTGATGAAGTCGATGAACGCCCGAGAACTCCGCGATTTAGTGGCTTTCCTCAAGACGCTTGACGGCACCGTCGACGTCGGAGGATTCGTCGAAGGACATGCTGAAGAATAACCCAGCCTAAAACGTAGGTTGGCGTTTTGATCAATAGAAGCGAGAACAGTCTAAATCAACTCCAACTCCGAGCAACTGTAATGTGCAAGAAAACGAATTCTGCGATGTCATTTGGAGTATTCAGTTTCGTTTTCTTGATCAGCAATTTTGCGACCGCGCAAGAAGTCGATGTTGATCGCGCTGCCATAGCGAAATTGAATTGTGAGCCGATTGCCTCACTTCAAATCTCACGCGATTCCGAAACCGCAATTCGCTTCGCGTCTTTCAACGCATCTCTTTTTCGCAAAGAGCATGGGGAGCTGACGAAAGAACTAAAGCAAGGAAGCGAGCAAGCCGCACAAGTAGTGAAGATTATTCGCACAGTGAATCCCGATGTCTTTCTGCTGAATGAATTCGATTACGCGGACGGTCAGAACGCATCTCTTTTTCTTGACCACTACCTGAATGGGCATGATAGCGAAAAACCTTGGAAGTATCACTACAATGCACCTGTCAACACGGGCGTAGATTCTGGCTATGACTTAAACCGGGATTCGAAGACCGGGACGCCGGACGATGCGTGGGGATTTGGAACGCACCCAGGTCAATATGGCATGCTGGTCGTTAGCCGGTTTCCCATCGACGAAGCAAACATTCGTACGTTCCAGAATTTTCGTTGGTCCAAGATGCCTAACGCGAAACAGCCCAAGCTTCCAGATGAAACACTTTACTACCCTCAAGAGACCTGGGAACAATTGCGACTAAGTTCGAAAAGCCACTGGGATGTGCCGATTAAAGTCGGAGACAAAACGATTCACTTCTTGACGCTGCATCCGACGCCTCCTGTTTTCGACGGCAAGGAAGATCGCAATGGACGCCGAAACCATGACGAGATTCGGCTCATCCGTGACTACGCCTGCGACGAGTTCGACAGCGAGTACATCATGGATGACCAGGGCAAGCAGGGAGGACTGGCGACTGGATCGTTGTTTATTATCGCCGGTGACCAAAACGCAGATCCCGTAGATGGTGATGGATCGCACGATATTGTTCAAACCCTGTTAAACTCACAGTCAGTTAACAATACTCAAACGCCCGAAAGTCAAGGTGCGGTTGAAGCGGCGACAATGCAGGCCGGTGCGAACTTGAATCACAAAGGCGATCACAAATCTGACACAGCCGACTTCAACGATCGCAGCGTTGGAAACCTGCGTTGTGACTATGTGGTACCTAGTCGCGATCTGAAAATCGCCAAGTGTGGCGTTTTCTGGCCAAAGTCGTCAGAACTGCCAGAAGATGCAGCCAACCTTTTGGAAGTCAGCGACCACCGTTTGGTTTGGATTGATGTCGAAATCGGTAATTAAGCTCACCATTTTTCGAAAAATTTGCCAGCAACGTTCACGCACGATATAACCAACTGAAACTAACTCGCAAAAGAATTAATTTTGCAGTCGGTGCCACCTCTCTTCGTTGGTTTATCAATCAGGAACGATCGCGATGCGTCAACTCCACTCACTCCTGCGGCTCAGCACCGTAGTTTCGCAACTCTGGTGCGGACTTCTGTTACTAACCTTGACGGCAGGATTCGCGATTGGGCAACCTTTTCCCCAATCAGGACAAAGCGGAACATCAAGCCCGGCCGTATTGAATGGCATACCAGGCGGTGTTGGGACAAATCCCAGTGGTGGTGGCGGAGCAAATGCCGACTTCACCACGTTGATCGATTTAATTCAAACAACCATTCCTGGCGATTGGGATACCGGCGAAGATACCATTACACAATTTCCAAGCGGTGTTTGGGTCGACCCACAGGGCGTTATGCGGCGACCGTCAGCGACTGCGACCAAGCCACGTTTTATCGCCAACGATCAAACTGCTGACGAGCTCTCAAAATTGCTTGGCAAGAGTCAGGCGTCACAAGAACTCCGCTGGATTTCTCTAGGTGAAATCTCGCGTTTTATCGCCGACCCAGCTGCGCACAAATTACTCTCGCAACCGTCAGCCATAATCGTTGGAGGGCTCTCGCGTATCGACTATTTGCATTTTGAGCCCTCAGACAAGCATTGGTACATCGGTGGTCCTGCGGGAGGTTTCAAGCTGAACTCAAATGGAGATTTGATAAGTGAAGCGACCGGACTTCCCCCAATTCTTTTAGAAGATTTACTGACGATTGCTCCACAAGTGCTGCAGGGCCAGAAGCCTTTTGGGTGCACCATTGATCCTACGGCCGATGGCCTGGCGGGCGCGGGAAAACTGCTGCAGGATCCGACGGCTGTTCAGATGCTGAGTCGTAATCCGGCAAAGTTTGCTGAGCTTTTAGGCAACGCTGTTGGTCCACAGAAGCTCACTTTGATCAACTTGCCTGAAGGTTGTCAAACCGGTGTTGCACTGCTGGCTGCAGACGAGCATATGAAGCGTATCGGATTAGAACTCGCAGTAGCTCCCAAGAACATAACAAGCTATTGGGATGCAGCGGAAAAGCGTCGCCAACAACCTAGCAATGCGATGGTCCGTTGGTGGTTCGCTCTCGCCGATTCACCGATTGCATTGCTTGAGAATGAAGAGGGCCAAAGCATCGACTATAAACTCGACCAATCATCTGTACGAGTGCTATCTCAAGCGCAGTGGATGAATGCTACGGGTGAAAGGTTTGATTTGAACGCACGCGACGAAGCCGCGGATGATTTTGCTGCTAGTTTCAGCGAGAATTTCGTCGAACTCCAACAGCAATATCCGGTTTATGGTCGATTGCGACACATATTTGATATCGCGGTTATTTCCGAAATGATTCGACGCGATGCCGAAAGTGGACTAGCGGCAATGCCGAAGGGCTTAGCTACCTGGGACAACCGCCAGCAAAAAGCCCTGCGACTCTCTACGATCGATACGCTCGTTGCCTGGAAAAAGCTAAACAAAAAGTCGGTATCCGCCGTCGCCAGCGGTGGTGTTCTTGCAGAAACAAAAGGCTTAAAAATCCGAGACATGCAAAAGACCTCGGAAGAAATGTCGCGGTTAGTACTGGATAGAGCCTCGATATTCAATCTTCAATAAAACGTTCGTATTTGATTGCGTCTTACGGGTGTGGCGAAGTATCAAAATCTTCGCCCACCATTCGTTTCAAATCGGAGCCGAATGTTGGGTAAGCAAGCGGTGTGTCGAGGAATTGCGTCCGCGTTAAATTGTGCCGCATTACGACCGAAAGAAGGTTGATCTGTTCGCTGGCTTCAGGGCCTAACAAGTGGGCGCCAAGAAAAACTTCCCCACCTGCATCTAGCAGAAATTTGTAGCCAGAGGCGATTGGCTTGCCGAGTTTTCGGATGCTGCCTTTTTCGCTGAAGTCACCACTTATCTTCTTGTAAGGAACTCTTTGCTCTACAAGTTCGTCTTCCAGTTTGCCGATCATTGCCAGCGACGGGTAGCAAAACACGGTCTGCGCAATACCTTTACGGTCAAAAACTCTACTCCCATTGCTGCACCAATTGTCCGCAACCAGCGATGCCTGCATTTCCGCCACTGGTGTCAAATCAGGAGCTCCATGCGCAGCGCAGTCGCCAACTGCCCAAATGTTTTTGGCCGATGTTCGGCATTGATCGTCCACGACGACGCCGTCTTTCGTAAACATGACGCCTGCTTGCTCTAGTCCGAGATTGTCAATGGATGGACGTCGCCCCGCTGCGCCGACTGCTCTATCGCACGTTAGCGTTATGCCTGATACGAGCCGAATTGATAGTCCATCATGCACCTCTTCTACGAAAGCGACATCATCTTTGGTTATGATCTTCAGCGTCGGACCGGTCGCATAATCGCTCCACTTCTGCACGAGGTCGGGGTCAAAGCCGTCGAGCAACCTTGTGCGGTCGACGATGGTGACGTTACAGCCAGCTTGAGAAGCGAAAAAACTGAATTCAACACCGATATACCCTCCGCCCACAATCACCAGCGATTCAGGCAACTCTTTCCAGTTTAAGAAATCTTCACTGTCGGACAACATTTCAGCGCCGGGAAACTCAAGCGCAACTGGTATTGCTCCCGTTGCGATGACAATGCGATTGGCCTTCAGCTTGGTATCGCTCAATTCGAGCGTATGGGAATCCAGGAATCGAATCGGTTGCTGAAAGTAGTGGATGCCATGCTCGTTGTAGTCATGCAGCCGCAGTTCTGGCACCGGCTGCGTAAATTCGTTCTGGTATTCATGCAGCTTGCTCCAATCTTGCATCGGGGCGGTGCGTTGAAGGAGCGTACCTTTCGCGTCGGTCGTCATAGCCGAGAGCCTAGCTGCATTCGCCAAAACTTTTTTGGGATTGCAGCCACGCAAGGCGCACGTCCCTCCGGGTTCGCGGTGATCGACAATCGCGACCCGATGTCCTGCCTTAGCACATTGCAATGCGATGTGGTTTCCGCCGGGGCCAGTACCGATGACGACGTCGTCCACTTCGATCATTGCGTTCAGTCTTTGTGCAGTTCGGGATTTACGGTTCCATGTTGAACTTTACAGATAAGAGCAACCGAGAGACCAAATCACAGTCAATGTGCCGAAAATTCGAGCTGGAATCGGTCGAGCTCTGATGGTTGGAATACGAGTCCAGTAAACTGAGCACGATAGCTGCTAAGACGACTGTTAAAATGTGCTTTAATCTACTTGGCGATCTAGCGGAAGTCGCTACAACGTTTGGATAAAGAGCGGTTGCGTCTTGTGGGAAATGACGTGCTGATTTTCAAGTCTTTTGCAGAAATTGAAACTAAAATGCCAAAACTAACAGTCGAGAACGTAGGGACTTTCGAGGTCCCAGCTCAGAAACGTTTGGTTTCAGCATTGCGAGAAGAAGCCAATACTGACCAACTGCATGCTTGCGGCGGAAAAGCCCGCTGCACAACTTGTAGAGTCGAATTTATTGACGGCGAGCCAGAGAAAATGACGGTCGCTGAAAAAGAAATTCTTGCTGCCCGCGATGTTAGCGGCGTACGATTGAGCTGCCAGATCCTTTGCGATCAAGACATGTCAGTTCGATTGATCAGTCGTTTCGAAGGCAGCGGGCGGAAGGATTGCGGTTCGCCTGTCGCAGAATCGATTGAACCAGCCCCTGAATGGACGACGATTGGCTGATCTTTGGCTGCTCATCAAATTCGCTTGCAACTTCCATTGCCGACATAGGTTTATATGCCCGAAACTGAATCAACGTCACGTCGCTATAACCGCGTTATCCTGAAGCTCTCCGGTGAAAGCCTAGCTCATAGTGGCCAACGCGGCATCAATATGGACGAAGTTGTCGCGATTGCTCGTCAAGTCAAAGCCGCCCATGACCTTGGCTGTCAAATCGCTTTGGTGGTCGGCGGGGGCAATATTCTCCGCGGCGGTCAGTTTAAAGGGACGGCCGGTGAAGCGATCCAAGAAGCGACAGCCCATTACATGGGTATGCTCGCAACAGTGATCAATGCACTGGCGATGCAGGACGCATTGGAAGCGATTGGTTGCACGACGCGTGTGATGTCTGCGATACGAATGGACGGTGTGGCGGAAAGCTTTATTCGTCGTCGCGCTATCCGTCACTTGGAGAAAGGCCGGATCATTATTTTGGCTGCCGGAACTGGCGGTCCATTCGTTACAACCGACACCGCCGCCGCTCAGCGAGGCTTGGAACTGGACGCTGACATCGTTCTCAAGGCGACGCGTGTGGACGGCGTTTATAGCGACGACCCGGAAAAAAATCCACACGCAGTCCTATATCGCGAACTCGATTACGATACTGTCATCGAGAAAAACCTGAAGGTAATGGACTCAACCGCGATCGCTCAGTGCCGCACGCACAATTTGCCGATTCTCGTCTTCAACTTTAAGAAAGATGGAAATATCGTCAAAGCAATCAGCGGTCACACGGTAGGTACCAAAATTAGTCCGCGCGTGACGGGTAACGCTAGTTAAGAATCGCGTGCTATAATTCTGATGGCCCGTCACGAGTTTGTTATACGCGGGCTCTGCGAAAAGTGCTTTAACGTCATAGATTAGGAATTACGACCATGAGTGTAGAAGACATTTTAATAGACGCCGAAGAACGAATGGAAAAGGCAGTCAGCGTCTTAAAGCACAATCTATCTGGTATCCGTACTGGTCGCGCAACTCCAGGCTTGGTCGACTCAGTCAAAGTTACAGTGTACGGTTCGCAAAGCCCTCTGAAGCAACTCGCATCGGTCGGTGCTCCCGAGCCAAGCCAGCTTGTGATTCGACCTTTCGATCCCAGTACGATCAAGGAGATTGAAAAAGCGATCGTTGCTAGCGAGCTAGGGCTGAATCCACAGAATGATGGCCGCATCATTCGCATCAATATTCCGCCATTGTCTACCGATGTGCGAAAGAAGTTGGTCACGCGCATTAAGGATCTAGCGGAAGAAGCCCGCATCAGTATTCGTTCCATCCGACGTGATGCCAATAAAGCTGTCGAGACGGAAGAAAAAGACAAAACAATCAGCGAAGATGATCGGGATCGAGCAAAAGAGTCAATTCAGGAACTGACCAAGAAATACGAGAATGAAGTTGGTGATCTCGCTAAATCTCGCGAAACAGACGTGATGGAAGAAGGCTAAACCTTCTTCGTGCCCACCTTCCGCCGGCCCTTTGACCGGCGGATTTTTATTGATAGATCGAGCATTGTTGGGTGATATTATGGCAGCAGAAGACATCTTCTCCTTAAAAGGCTCCGTCGCTGTGGTTATTGGTGGCACGGGCGAGTTAGGTGGCGCGATGGCTCAAGCACTCGCCAATGCGGGGGCTGCAGTGGCCGTTGTTGGTCGCAACGAAGAACGCGGCGCGAAACGCGTGGCAGCGATTGAAGCGGTCGGGTGCAAGTCAATCTTCGCCAGTGCAGACGCGCTGGAACTTACTTCGCTCGAAACTGCTTGCCGCACAATTGAATCACATCTCGGTCCGGTAGATATACTCGTCAACGCGGCTGGTGGTAACAAACCTGATGCAACGTTGCCTCCGGGGTCCGACTTTTGCAAGCTTCCACTGCCTGCTTGGCAAGACGTCTTTGACCTGAACCTTGTTGGAGGAGCGCTTTTGCCGTGCCAAGCTTTTGGAGCGGGCATGGTGGAACGCAAGCGTGGTAGCATTATCAACATTGCGTCGATGGCCGGGATGATTCCTCTCTCGCGAGTAGTGGCTTATGCAGCGGCCAAATCAGCCGTCATCAACCTAACGCAGTTTTTAGCTCGAGAATGGGCCACGCAAGGAATACGTGTCAACGCGATTTCGCCTGGCTTCTTTCCCGCAGACCAAAACAAAACGCTCCTCTATAAACCGGACGGCAGTTTGTCCGAGCGGGGCGGTCAGATTATTTCGCACACGCCAATGGCTCGCTTCGGAACCGCTGAAGAACTCTCGGGCGCTGTCGTGTTCCTCGCGGCACACGCAGCTAGCTCGTTTGTTACGGGTCAAAACATTGTTGTTGATGGCGGCTTTTCATCAATGACTATCTAGCGTCACACGTCTACCCTTACTCACATCGATCGCGATCAGTATTCGGATCCACAAAATCATGGCCACCCTTAACGCCACCGATCTTCCTTTTCCAAAACGTAGCGGAAAGGTCCGAGACTGCTACGATTTGGGCGATTCACTACTAATCGTAAGTACCGACCGCATCAGCGCCTTCGATTTTATCCTTCAGCCGGCTATACCTAACAAAGGGTGTGTCCTTACCAAGCTGAGCGAATTTTGGTTTCATCGGCTAAATGTCGAACACCACTACATGGGCAGCGAACTTCCTACTCAAGTTGCTGCGGTTCCGGGTATCGAAGCGATCGCCGGTCGCTACATGATTGTCCGAAAGGCTGAGGTCATCCCATTCGAATGCGTCGTGCGTGGATATCTAGAAGGCTCTGGCTGGAAAGAATACCAAGCGACTTCGCAGGTTTGTGGTGTAGACCTTCCGACCGGCCTCAAGCAGTGCAGCAAACTTCCTGAACCTATCTTCACACCGGCCACAAAAGTAGACGATGGACATGATGAAAATGTTAGCTTCGATTATATGCGTAATGCCATCGGAGATGAAACGAGTAACAAACTTTTAGAGTTGAGCTTGTCGGTCTATAGCCAGGCCGCCGATTACGCTGCTACTCGCGGTATTATCATCGCTGATACAAAGTTCGAATTCGGCTGGTACGATGGTCGAATCATTCTCATTGATGAAGTCCTAACACCCGATTCTTCTCGTTTTTGGGACAGCGACCAATATGAACCTGGACACTCGCAACCATCAATGGACAAGCAATTTGTGCGGGAATACCTGTTGAATTCCGACTGGGATCGACAAGGTCCACCGCCGGAACTTCCGGAAGAGATCGTCGACGCTACGTCGAAACGTTACATTCAAGCATACGAACGACTCACTAGCTATCGCTTTTGAATCTTCCGAACACACTGCGTGATGCGGTTGACGGCGGCTCCAACTTGTTCCATGTCCGAAAATGCGGAAAACGAAAACCGAAGCGCAGACTGGACAATCTCTTCATTCAACCCCATCGCCTGCAACACGTGGGACGGTGTTGACGATCCGCTCTCGCAGGCCGATCCTGTGCTGCAAGCGATGCCAGCCATGTCCAAAGCCATTTGAAGTGCTTGGCGGGAGATCGACGGAAAGGCAATGCAGCTTGTGTTAGGTAGCCGCTCGCTTTTGACGCCAACAATTTCCAGCGTAAGGCCGACCGCAGCGAACTGTCGTTGTAGCTCTAATTCGAACTGATCGCGGAGGGCTTTCATACGATCGGCTCTACCCGTGTCTTCCAATCCCAACTCGACCGCGTAAGCGAACGCATCTGGCAGCCACACTGATTCTGTTCCGGCACGAACTGCGCCCTGCTGAAAGCCACCGACGGTTTGTGGTTCGAGCTCCAGACCATGGCGATGTATCAAAGCCCCGGTGCCAACCGGTCCATGAACCTTATGCGCACAAATAGTTACACTGCCTGCTTGCCATGCCGCAAAGTCGACTGGCATTTTGGTCAAGCATTGAACGGCGTCGACATGAAATCGCACATTCGCTTGACGACACAACTGCCCGATGGCCGCGACCGGTTGTACCACTCCCGTCTCGTTGTTCGCTGCCATCACCGCGACTAATGCGACAGCAGTTTCCACGTTCTGCTGGCCTTGGGAGTTCGTCTCGCTGTGTTGGCCAAGCCGCCGTTCCAGCCAATCGACATCGATGACGCCATCCTTGCCGCAGGGGATGTAGTCGACGGCGCGTCCCCGTTTTTCCGCTAGTTGTGCGGCGGCCAGGACACTAGGGTGCTCGATGCTGGAGACCAAGATCTTGCCAGCCGATTCATACGGTAAGCCAAGAACAGCCAGGTTGTTGGCTTCCGTGCCGCTTGCACAAAAAAGAAGTTGGTCTGCCTTCATTCCCTGCGTGCATGCGTTCACGGCCGAAAGCAGGCTCTCTCTCGCTAATTCAACGATTTTGCGGGATTTTCGGCCAAAGCTGTGCTGGCTAGCAGGATTACCGAGCTCTTGCTTTGCTAGTTCCGCCATCCGATCAATGACGCGCGGATCGGCAAAAGTCGTAGCATTGTTGTCCAAAAAGATGGGGGAATTTTCCATGAATACAAGCTTAGCAGATCTGCAACTTTATTTTACTCCAGTTCCAAGTTGCCCAGGACAACTTCAATCTGTCAATTATACTGGTGCCAAATGGACTGTTTCGGTCTAACCGCACTGACCACTTCATCTCAGTCGCATTCCAGCATACCTTATTTCGCATTCTAGTTTACGCAATGAACAACGCAGTGGTCACGGAGCCATTGAATTTTCAGACAGAACAAAGTACTGCGCCTGTTCCGTTTGAGGTGCTCAGCGATGACGCGCACGTTTTGTTGATCAACGTGATCATGCGGCACCAGCACCCTCAGTTCGCAGTTGCCGCGCAGCATCTTCCGCATCTCAAACTTTTGTTGTCGGTACCCAACGAACCTCATCGCGACTACCAACCTGATTTTCGCTCGCTAGACGTGTCGGTGCAAAAGTCATTAACGTTTCGTAAAAAGTGGAAGCACAAAACGGGTTTCTCTGACAATTTGTACGTCCATGTTCCATACGACACATTCAGCCAACTTGGTCGCTTAAAACCCAAGTCGATCGTTTCATTTGAGTTGGGTGCGAGGTCGTTGGCGAGTTGCATTTATCGAAAAATGCATCGCAAAACAGGACTGACAATTGTCGTTAACGAATCGGAGCATACTGCGGCATCTTGGGGGGCGGCGCGGCGGATGTTGCGACCGTTCATTCTGAAGACGGCTGACGTTGTGACGTACAATGGATCGTCCGGCAAACGTTACTTGTTGAAAATGGGCGTTCCTGAAAATCGCTTGCGTCATATGCCTTACACAGCCCATCCACAGATGATTTACACCGGCAGCACGAATCGCAGCGCCGCAGATCGTCATCGACTCCTTTACGTCGGCCAGGTCACCGAACGCAAGAATCCATTGGCCTTTATTCGAACTTTGACGCGATGGTGTGCAGAACATCCAAATAGGAACGTTGATCTGTCGATTGTCGGACGCGGGCCGTTGATGGACGCTGTCAAAATGATTGAGCGACCGAGTAACTTCAAGCTGAATATCTTAGGAATAGTTGATCCGGAGAATCTGCCACCAATATATGCGCAACATGGCGTTATGGTGTTCCCGACTCTTGCCGACGAATGGGGACTGGTCGTCAATGAAGCCATGCACTCGGGGATGCCCGTACTGTCCAGCATCTACGCGCAAGCGACCCTCGATCTGGTGCGCGAAAACGAAAACGGTTGGCAGTTTCAGTCGGACGATGAGAATTCGACTTATCAGAGCATCGATCGAATGATGAACACTTCCGCCGAACGACTGGATGAAATGGGAGCGATCGCCCGACGTGACGTTAGTGACCGAACGCCAGCGTGGAGTGGTCGCTTACTGGCAGAAGCTACCCTGGCATCAGTCCGAGCCTAACACGCGAGAAGCCTCGAGTCCGTCATTCTACCAGGCGAGTCCTTAGATCGACTTGATCATCCTTGAGTCCAGCCGCATATAGCGCTGTCAACAAATCTCGTTCGGCTTCGGCAATCGCGTTGGGCGTTCGGAAGATACGAACTTTTACTCCCGTGCTATCGCCTGGCAATTCGCGAGCCAATCGCACAACCTCATATTCCGCCACACTTTTTCGCGATCCTGTCGCAGCAGTGTCATTCCCGAGAGCAGTCGCTGAAGATTCGGCGGTGGATCCGCTGTCGTCGTTGACTCGCAACAAGTACCGGTCGCCATCGATCAATACATCGACGTAATCAAGTCCCACGTAGGAGTTTTCCGGCAATTGCGACGGGTCAACCTTCTCGTCTGCAACTAATTGTTTTACGCCTTCAAGCCCGTCTTGAATCGTGTCGACAACTTCATCGGCCACTTCCTGACTGGTGTCTGCTTCAGGTCGGTCTGTCGCGTTAAAGCCGCCCGACCAGTCGAAGAACTGACTTAGAAAGACGAATGCAACGCCGCCAATAACTACTATCGGTAATGCTTTTCGCACTTCGGAAGCCCTCTATAACTTGTTTGATTGATCACTCGTCCGCTGGCTCTTGCCCGACCATGCGCTAAACAGGAAGCGACTACTGCTGGCCGCTCGCGTCGAAACTACAACGACTTTTCCTTGAGCGGATCTTCGGTAGGGCCGATGATGGTGTACTCAAAACGGACCGAAGATGCGTCGGGCCGCAGCCTGTCAATAGCACGGGGCATACCATCAATCATACTTTGGTAAACGCCAGCAGTGCTGCGAAGATCATAGGAAACGAGAATGACGACCAGATTCTTGGGCTGCGTTAACTGTTTGTACGCTGCGAACAGGCGGTTGGTAAACTCTTCCGTCCGCTCGTCTTGCGTGGAACTTTCTAATCGGAACGATTGTACCTGCGAATTTGCCGCGATTTTGATCTCGCCTGTACTACTGCCATGGATCGTCCAAACCTCTGCTCGCTTTAGAAGTTCTTCATGGCTGATCAAGAATCGCACAATCGTATCGGGATCTGCTTCAGCTAGTCCGCGAGCTCGCTCTCGAATACGGTCAAGCATTGCTTCATTAGCCGTCGATTCGTCCAACTGAAATAACTGCTTGACGACGTTCATCGACCGTTCTAGTTTCGCCGACTGGGCAGCAATACTCTGTCGCGCAGACTCTAACTGCACGTTGTAGTCTGATTCAATCCTCGCTAGTTGCCGCGTTTGCGCCTCTGTCGACTCGTCGGCGCGTTGTCGGATTTCAAGAAACTGCGCGAATACGATAATTAGCAACAGATCCATCAATGCGGTAAGTTGAAAGCGGATCGCTTTCGGCGTAAACAGTGGCCGTAACATTGTCCGTCGCATCACGCGGCTCCGTCATCGATAACAGTCGCTGCGGAAGCAGAGCTCGGATTCACGCTAGCTGCTCCGAGCTCTCTTTTGGCCCGTGCAACGGTCTCGCGCACGTGCAATCGATTCTCCGCTAGCCGAGAGAACCCTGGCTCCAGCAGGCTGTTAATCAACATCAGCGCGATGGCGGCCACTAGCCCAGCAAAAGTGCTCCAGATCGCATCCCCAAATCGCCCTACAATGGCAGCCACAGTGCCACCTTGTTCACCCGAGAGTGCCGCACCTATGGCACAGATTGTACCTAGCACTCCGGCCAACGGATAAGCTTCTATCATTGTCCTTGCCACATTCCACGCTGTCTCGAATCGCAGCGACTGCACGTAGTCACGACGTTCATCCAAAATATTCATGCGATGATGAAGTGACTCGCGGTCAACCGACCTTTGTGGGGCTAGCAGCACATCGTCGATATCTGCTAAAAACGCTTCGATCTGATCCGATAGATGAGCATCCCAGTCAAGCTGGCTGCGATTGGGCAACTGGTCGGTAAACCTTCGTAAAGTCTGCGCGATATTGGCTCGAGACCGGTTTGCCCAAGTGCGCAATACCGCAAAACCCGCCACATGTAAAATCGCAAGTACTGCAATGACGGTTGTTGACCAGCTTGAGATTTGTTCCAGCATGTGTCTTCGCAAAGCTCCAATGAGTCCAACGTTTCTTGAGCGCCTCGACAGGATGTACTTGTCCAGTTTACTCCGAATCTGTCAACGACCGCAGCAGCGAATGATTCAAAACATTTCGCCAGTTCGTCAGACAAGTGCTGCTCACCACACGCGTACCTGATGCATCCACAGCCTAACTCCTCGCCACCAATCAATTGTAAAGCAGGTACAGTTCGCTTTCCAATGGTCGGCTGTCGCAGCTTAGAGTATTTGCGTGAACGGGCGGCACGATCCCAACAAGTTTCTGCGCACAAAAAAACGCTCTAGAGCCTGAATGGTCCTAGAGCGTTTAAATTATCATCTCTGTGGCTGGCATCTGTTCAAGCATCTTGGAACGCTGCCAGCGATTTTGATTCAATCGATAGGTGGCACCAAGATTAGTTGGTGACTACTTCGCTTTCGAAGCCAGCTTTCTCCAAACCCTTAACGGCAGCAGCAGCATCGAAGTTGCCAGTGGTGGCAACGTACACATAAGGGTTATCGATGGTATCTTTGTCTTTTTGTTCAGCCAAAGTTACGCCTTCAACGCCAGCTTCACTCTCCAAAGCTTCCTTGACGGCTGGGTAACATCCGTGCGGGCAATGCATTGACACCTTCATCTTAACCAGCTTTACGCTCTTATTCATGCTTGGAATTGCAGCGTTTGTTGAACCGCTGGTCGCATCAACATCGCCGGTTGCTGGCGGAGTTACAGGAGCAGTTGGCTCAGCAGCTGGTGGATTACATCCGACGAAGGAAACGGACAAGCCAAGGATCACTAAACCCAAAATTCGCATCAGATTGCTCTCAATTATAGAAAACGGCCATGTCCGAATCGACGCGATATAAAGTGGCGAACGGACTTCAAAAACACTGCCTTATTATAGCTGCCAACTAACCCCCACGACAACCGCCAGCAGACCAGAATTGTCGCTGCATGCACGTTTATTGTGAATTTCTGACGCTTGAGCAAACTTTTCTGGGCCGGATTGCCCTAACGTGCCAACTGTCTAATTTCCATGCAAAAACTGGCGTCGTTTCTCAAACCGTTCCAGATAGGTCTCGATTAGATCTCCCGTTTCGTTGATATTGTCGACGGTATCAAGCGTTTCAGGAATCGATTGGCGAATGCGGTCTACCAAACTCACGAGGCTTTCGTCCAGCTCTACCACCTCTTTCAGTTTGGCGGCATCAACTTTTTGCTCTGCAAACCAGCCGCTATAGCCTTCGAAGGCCGCAAGCGTTTTTTGTTGTGCCATATCGAGTTCGCCATGGATTCGATCGGAAATCCCAAGCAAATCGAACTTGTTTTGACTTTGCAGTGACTGCATTTTCTGCGACAACGCGGCTTTGCATTCTCCCAGCCGCGAAGCTAACAACTTTCGAATCTCGCGGTCTTCTGCCCGCCGTTCTTCTGCGGCAGCATAGCCGCGATAGCCAGGCAAAATGGACGCGATCGATTTGACCACACAAGATGGAGTACTACTCATTTGGATTTTTCTCAACAACTAAGTCAATTTCAAGTCTGACTGCACGCGTCAAACAACAAATGCAATTCTAATGGCAGACGCGATTTTAGTGTGCTCAGGATACCCTATTTTGCTCGCTCGCTTTGGTCAGACACCTCATTCTTGGCCTCATTTTCCAGCGATTTCACCTCTTCACCTAGGTGAGAATTACATGCAGAAATACACGCTCGGCAAGATTCTACACACGCGCGTAACTGGTCATCGTCGTGTCTCTCGCATTCCGCAATACAGATCTCACACGCTTTGACACACACCGGCATCAAAGCCTCGTGAAGCTGAGATTGGCGTGATTCCGTTTCGCCAGTAAGCCTGCAGATCTGAGAGCAGTCGCGGCAGGCTTGCGCACACGCTTTAAACCGTTCACCCTGAGCTTCACAATATTCCATCCCCAGTAAACATGTCTTGGCAGTCTGTAGGCACTGAGCGGCACAAGTTTCCGCGATGTCACCCTCAGCAATCACCGATTCGGCTGCTGCGACACTCTCTTGAACTGATTTTTGCGAGCGACCAATTTCATGTTGCGGTGGCTCCCCTTGCGCGGAAGTCAGGCCTGTATACAAAAACAATAGAGCGCTTGCCATAATCGAGCACACAACGCCATGGACTAGGCTATTTGAACCACTCATTTAATCGTTTCCTATTTCAGTTTAAATTGTTAGCGCTGGTACAGTTGCCACGCATAATTCCACAATGCAAAAAAGCAGCCAAACGTAACAATTGCCTCAACTCAGCCATAACTTTCCGCACTACGCAGCTCGTAACTCCCTAAAACTACTTACTTCTTGATGCTTCACCTTCAAAGTTCCACGCAGAAACGTTGGCTCGAACAAGTCGACCAAGACCTGACCGCAATCCTGATCGATCACGCCCATTGCGAGCACAAGGCGGCAGCCACCGCAATGAGCCTGCTTGGCAGCTACATTTGCGACGAGGAATTGACGAAGCAGATGCGGATCATCGTCGACGAAGAACTTGATCACTTCCACCAAGTGCTCGAGTTGCTGAAAAAGCGGAACATCGTCTTTAAACTTCAACCACCGGGCAACTACGGGAAAGACCTGAACAAGCTGGTCCGCCAAAATGAGCCCGAGCGAGCGGTGGATCGATTGCTGATCGCGGGCATGATCGAAGCACGTTCGTGCGAACGATTTTCACTTCTGGCAGAACACATTCAAGATCCCGAGCTAGCCGAATTTTATCGCAGCTTGTTTGAGTCTGAGGCGCGGCACCATACGACTTACGTTAAACTTGCAAAACACTTTCAAAGCCCTCAAGAAGTCGCAGCCAGACTCGATGAACTCGCAGCAGCAGAAGCAGAGATCATTGCAAAAGGTTGCGAACTTCCGCGGATGCATTCGTAACCAGAATTTTGTATTGAGCCCTACGCAATAAGCCAACACGACACAGACAACAAAAAACTATCATGAATGACTTATTGTACTCGGACGAACGACAATCGCTGATCCGCATCGGGCAAGACTTTTGGGCTCGCGGTTGGTCACGCGGCACCAGCAGCAACTACAGCGCGTTGGTCGTTCGCACTCCGTTCCAGCTACTTATCACGGCAAGCGGAAAAGACAAAGGCTCGCTCACAGAACGAGATTTTGTTATGGTCGACGAGAACGGCAATGCATTAGAAAAGGACCAACCAAAATCGAGTGCCGAAACCCTACTACACTGTTGGGCGGCTTGCAAACGAAACGCCGGCGCAGTCTTACATACACACAGCGTTTGGGGCACATTACTTAGCCAGAAATTCCTCAGTCAAGGAGGCATGTGGATCGAAGGCTACGAAATGCTCAAAGGGCTCGAGGGCATTACAACACATGCGACCAGAGTCTGGCTCCCCATTTTTGCAAACACGCAAGACATGCCACACCTGCAATCGCAGCTGACAGCCTATTGGGAAAAGAATCCTGAGCAAATCGTACCAGGCTTCCTCATCGCCGGGCACGGCATGTACGCTTGGGGGAACGATCTTGCAATGGCGACGCGGCACACAGAAGTGCTCGAATTTCTGCTCGAGTGCACCGGCCGCAATATGATGCTACGCTAAAATTCTAGATCGCCGTATCCCAAAGTCATCACTCACCTTTACGACGGAAACGTGATTAAGATGCGGTTCGTGCATTCGCCGTTGCGCCACGTTTGGGCTTTGGCAACAAACATGCATTTTCGGCGTTAAAATGAATGAACCAAATGATCGGGGCACCATCCTTTAGTGTGTTACACATCGTTTTTCATATGCCAAGTATTACCAAACAACTCACCGAAAAGTCGCTCATCCGTCCACCTTCGTTTCTCGCATCCAATGTGATGTATGAAACATTGATGGGGTCGGTCGCGTATGGTGTTTCGAGCGATTCGTCAGATTGGGATGTCTACGGTTTTTGCATTCCGCCCAAAGAAGAAGTCTTTCCACATTTGGATGGCGAGATACAGGGTTTTGATGAACCCAAAGAACGATTCGCTCAGTTCCAACAGCATCGTGTCAAAGACCCCTCAGCCGATGGCGGCAAAGGTATCGAATACGATCTATCGATCTACTCCGTTGTTCGCTACATCCATCTGTGCATGCAATGCAATCCAAACATGATCGATTCACTATTTACGCCTCGTGAATGCGTCCTCCACATAACGGCCGTTGGCACGATGGTTCGTGACGCACGACGGATGTTTCTGCACAAAGGATGCTGGCCGAAGTTCAAAGGCTATGCTTACGCCCAAATGCATAAAATGCGAGCTAAGAATCCAATTGGCAAGCGAGTTCAGTTGCGCGAGGAGTTTGGTTACGACGTGAAGTTCGCGTATCATCTAGTGCGGCTGATCGGCGAATGCGAACAGATCTTGATAAATGGCGACATTGATTTACGCCGCGACAAAGAGCACCTTAAAGCAATTCGCCGGGGCGAGATTCCAGAGCAAGATGTACTCAAGTGGGCAGCCGAAAAGGAACGGCACATGGAGTCCTTGTACCATACTTCCAAATTGCCAGATCGTCCCGATCGAGAACGAATTCGACAATTGCTGCTTGATTGTCTGGAACATCACTACGGATCGCTGGCAGCATGTGTCGTCAACGTCGATCCGGCCGTTGCAGCGCTGCGGCAGATCCAAGAAATTGCCAACCGTGGGCTTCGAAATGCAGGAGAATGATGAGGCTGGATCGAATTCAGCTAGCGAAATTGCAACCGATCGTAGCTGGGCGGCGTGGGAAAAGTGGGCAACGCGAAGCCGACGTCCGTCATCCGGTCTTAAGTTTCTACGTAACACTCACCGGCTCACACTTTACCCTCAGTTAGCAGCGATCATCGATATTCCCCAAGATCCACAATGGCATCCAGAGGGAGACGTTTGGACGCACACCCTTCATGTCTGCGATGCTGCAGCAGCAATTGCCACACGCGAACAGCTTGGCAAGTTCGATCGAACCGTCTTGGTATTAGCCGCCTTGTGCCACGATTTTGGCAAAGCGACGCACACTGAACTTTCTAACGGACGCTGGCATGCTTATGGGCACGAGGCGGGCGGCGTAGAACCAACGCGCGCTTTCCTTCAACAAATCGGTTGTCCGATTGCTATTTGCGAGTCAGTCACACCCCTGGTCGCAAACCATCTAGCCCACATGGCCGACAAAATCACACTGCGTTTAGTCCGTCGTTTGGCAGTTCGAATGGAGCAGGGCTCGATTAAACTTCTTGCCTACCTGATCGAAGCTGACGCCTCCGGCCGTCCTCCCTTACCAAAGAGAGTACCGGAGCACGCCAGGTTGATCTATGAGCTATCGAAGCAACTGAGAATTGAACGTGATCCTCCAAAGGCGATCGTCTTAGGCAGGCACTTGATTGCGCTGGGCTATACACCGTCGCCTTGGTTTGGCGAGGTGCTCAAACAATGCTTCGAAGCACAACTCGATGGCGTATTTGTTGATGAAGCAGGCGGCGAGCGTTTTCTGCGGGAGCTAGTTTTGCCAGGAAACAGCTGCGACTGAAGTGCACGCTTTTCCCACGAGCCGCCCCAATTCAAACCTTCGAAGATAGGTTAGCCAAAGGCGGACTCTGGCAACCCTGTCTCCTCAATAATAGCTCGTTTCGAATTAGAGGAGCACTGATTACAACCGATTGCATATTCACGTTGTCTTTCCAAAAGCACCTTCCCGAGCGTGCGATGCGATTGTCATGATTGGCAGACGCAAAATGTGCGGTTGGGATGACAATGCTCTTCCCTTTTTGCCGCTGCAGATCATGCCCGAAAAAAAGGAACGGCTGAACGACTTATCCGAGCCATACCGTCAAATTGGTAATACGGGGTGCGTGGTCGTCAAGCGAAAACTCTTGCAATGCGACGTAACAATCGCTACAGCCGAACCATTCAGAACGTCGAGCGTGTGCATCATTGCTAGCCATGGATTTTAATGTAAATCCGGCTGCATCGACACTAATTTCTATGTCGTCTCATTAACAGTATCCTAACTTTCCCGTAAACCGTTACACTCTCAAGCGTCAGCAGAATCATGAAAAGTAGTTTTGATATCCTTCTCATTGAAGACTCAGCCTTTGATGCGCATTGGATACAGACCGAATTGGAGTGCAGTCGTCTCGAATGTCAATTGACGCGTGTCAGTTCACTGGAGGAAGCGGTTGCAATATTCAATAAATCATTGATTCAATTCGATGTCATTATTCTTGACCTTAACCTTCCCGACTCCTTTGGACTCGATACTCTACGCCGAACTCTGTCCTTGCGATCCGATACGCCGATCGTCATCTTATCTAGCGAGCATAGCGAACAGTTAGAGTTCGAGGCTGCAGAGATTGGGGCACACGATTTTTTGGTCAAAGGAAAGCGGTCTGGACTCGAGCTTCGCAAGGCCCTTCAGTTCGTGGTGTCTCGGCAGGTCGTCGTCAAAGAATTAAAGAAACGCGTCGAAATTCTTGCTGAAGCTAACATTCTGGATCCTCTCACTGGCGTGTTTAATCGTAGGCACCTAATCGAGCAACTCGGGGAGTTGTGGACAACGTACAAGAATGAGGGAACGACTTCGTCTTGCATTATGATCGACGTCGATCATTTTGGCGAACTGAACAATACATACGGCCATCTCGTGGGCGATGAAGTATTGCGCAACTGCGCAGTCAGTTTGGCAAGCCGCGTCCGTTCGCGAGACTTGGTCTGCCGGTTTGGCGGAGAAGAGTTCGCTGTCGTGCTTCCTAAGACAGTAGAACGAGATGCATGGCGGATTGCGGAGAAGATGCGGGCGATCATAGCGGACGATACACTGAGAATCGGCGAACATACTATCCGTTATACTGCCAGCTTTGGTGTGGCGCAGTTGACGAACGAGATGTCGAGCTGCAAGGAGCTCCTCGCGGCAGCCGACGTCGCACTTTATAAGGCGAAGGAAACAAGAAACTGTGTGGTTGCTTTAACCGAGACGAATCCACTTGAGTCGCTGATATAGCGTCGTAACGCATAAAGCCACAGAACCTCACGTGTATTCAATTGGCAAAAGAATGAAGGCAGAAGAATAGTTTGCGTCTCATACTTGCCAATATCTTTTTCGTTTCGACCTAGTAGAACGGATCATTTCTCGGGCTGACGGATTGAAGTTTCTTCCAGATCGGTTCGCATCGGCCGTCTGTTGGATAAAGCGGCTCCCTTCGCGTGAATCAAGTTGGCAGAAGAATGGACTGCGTTCATTCTCAAGCCTCCATTCTTTTGCACTTCGTTTATCGTTCTACGACGTACTGGATCTGTTCAAATTGGGAGAACACCAGTAACCACTAGTTGAACATATGGAAGCTCGAGATGCTGCAGCTCTCAGTTCGCTAACGCAAAAGGAAGCGAGCGCGGCCCCAAGAATCCTGCCGCGAGCGAACCAATTCGAGCATGCTATCAATCGCATTTTCCAATTGATAGCATCGATTTAATCAATGGAACAATTGACGCTCCGCTGCGTAAAGTCTCTTGTTCTTGATCCTTGAACGTTAACGTGCCGCCTACTCTCGAATATACCTATATTGCTCCGTGTATGGATTCGAGAGTTAGGATGAGCATCGTGAACGTCATCAAGCATTAAACAATTTTTCGCGCGCGGATTTCGAAATCGCAACAACGGCAGGATGTTTCAAACGACGTTCGACCGAAATTGCATAGAATCTAGTAGTGACTCCAGAAATGCGGCCTATTGGATGAAGCGAATACTGTGCGGCGACGTCGTCGGAGACGGCGGTGGGAACGACAATCATTCCTTCGCCCGCCTGACCAAAGACCTTTAAGACGGCGCTGTCTTCAAACTCGTGAACGGTCTCAGGGTAAATGCCTTGTTCGTCAAACCATTGCTCGAGGGACCGACGCAGCGAAGCGTTTTGCGTGGGCAGCAACATCGGCGCGCCATCAAGCGATTTCGGAAAGCCTTTCGCGTACTTTTTAACCATCTCGGTCGTTCCAAATATGGTAACATCGCACTCCCCCAACAAATGATTGAAAGCGCGAACATTCAAATCGGGCGTCAGTTGTGAATCGGCAAGCACGACATCTAGCCGGTGCATCGCAAGATCTGAAAGTAAATCTTGTAGTTTGCCTTCGTAGCACACCAGCTTCACACGCTCTTCCATCTCGAGCACAGGTTTGAGAATTCGGTATGTGACAAGCTTTGGTAACACATCTGGCACACCGACCAGCAACCGCAGTTTTTGGTTAGTGGGTCTACCTCGAACGATATCCGCTAACTCATTGCCGAGCGTGAAGATTTCGTTGGCATATCGAAAGACCATTTGTCCGCTGTCGGTCAGGCATAATGCGCGACCTTTTCTCTCGAACAACTTCATGCCCAACGACTTTTCAAGTTTCTGAATTTGTGTGCTGAGCGTTGGCTGTGACAGATGAAGCACTTCAGCAGCCGGCGTAATACCACCTTCTTTGGCAACCATCCAAAAGTACATCAAGTGATGATAATTTAGCCAATCGACCATCCGAAACCTCAGTTAGTTTTAATCTATGCATCGCGTGCTCAATTTCTAATTGTCTAACTGTACGTACCAACCGTAGATTTAAACAGTGTTCTCCAGATTTTTCATCGACCGTCATTTGCTTGATTGTCGTGGCTTTTTGAGAGTTGAAGAGATGCCGATAAACATTACCGACCGCAGTGACATTCTCGACCCTGAATCGCGCCGGTTGACGGAGCGTCGCCTGCTATTCGCCATGTCGCGATTCAGTTCACGGATCAAAAACGTCAAGTTGGTCGTCGCCGATGAGAACGGCCCCCGTGGCGGCGTCGACAAATGCTGCCGCCTGTCGGTTGCTCTGTACCATGCAACGGACGTCGTGATTTCTGACAAGGACACCGACATCGTTCGCTGTGTTTCGCGAGTCGCTGAAAGAGCAGGTCGCGCGATAGCGCGCGTTATCGACAAGTCCAATGACTTTTCACGATCCCGTCCGCTCCCGTTGGACTCGGAAGCGTTCGCGCGACCGTAACAACTGCTGATAATCCCTTTGAGAAGCTTTCTATAATGCAAAAGAAGACTACTGACCAGTCTAAAGAGGTCCTCATGCCGGACGATGTGAAAGACGGATTTTTCTACCTCAGCCTATTTGAGGACCAAAATGCAGATGAGATGCTGCTTGGGCCGATGCCAAAGGGAGAAAGCGTAAACAAATGTAAGGTACCCAAAGGACTACCTTCATATCTAGCGATGCTCTGGGAACGACCATTACTCACTGCTGAGCAAGAGCAACATGGTTTTCGCAAGCTCAACTACTTGAAGTATCGCATTTCAGTGTTGAAGAAATCAGTTCACTCGTGTCGTGGGTGCGTTACGATGCTGAATGACTTGAGAAGTCTCACGAGGCAGAGTGAAGAAATGCGAAACACTCTTGTCGAGTTCAACCTGCGTCTGGTCGTGTCCTTCGCAAGGCGGTATGCAAAAAGCAATTCCAACGAATTCGAGGAACTTGTTTCGATCGGAAACCTGGCCCTGATACGCGCAGTTGATCTTTTTGACTTTCGTCGAGGCGTCCGCTTTAGCACTTATGCTTATCAAGCGATCCAAAGTTCCATCTTCAGCCGATTCCGCAAAGAAAGCCGCGTTCGAAGCAAATTTGTCGCGAGCGGAACAAGAGCGGTCGAATCGTCGATCGGCGACGCAAGTGCTGCCGATATACTGGAAATTGAATCGGTCGAATTGCGGGAACAGCTGATGCTTTCTTTCAAACGCCTAGGGGAGCGTGATCGACAAATTTTGAGTGCCCGATTTGGAATCAACCAAGATCACAGGGGAAAATCATTCCAAGCTATTGGCAAAAAACTCGGGTTAAGCACTACTCGCACGGTACAGCTGTATCGTCGTAGTATTGCCGTACTCCAGTCTTTATTAGCAAAGAGCAACTCCTTCCAGATTTAGTGCCGATGCGACGCAAAATAGGCCCTAGCAAAAGGCAGTCGACTCTCAAACTGATTGAGTTCTCTGTGAAATGTTCTCTGTGAAATGTTCTTGGCAGTTCACTCGTTCTGCTAGTCGGTACGATCGTCTAAGATCATTTCCAGTTACTCGGTTGAGGGCTGTTCTAAATCCAAAAAGTCTTTCGCGTTGAGGTAGTAGCCGACATCGCCTTCGCTGCTGCCGTAGCACACGACAAGAAAACTGCAATTCGCAAGTTGCTCAGGCTGTACAGAAAAAGCAACTGTTGTCACACCTTCTGGTTGACGATGATGTGACGGGTTGGGTTGAAGTTCAGCAGAAAGCACGTGTTTGCCGTTCTCGTCCTTCAGCCGAATTTCAGCATAGGTAAACTTTTCTAGCCAACCTTCCTTCTTGAATTCGAGCCAGACCTTTATACCTGCATCGCCGTTGTTTCGAGCATGCATTGTGATGCCATATCTTTCTTTCGCTTGTTCTTTGGTTAGAACACCGACAGAAATCATCGCGAAACATGCTGTGGTTACTACGGTGAAGCAGCAGATTGATAAAAATGCGGCGGTAATGAATTTGTACGCTGTCATGTGCTTGTTTCCAGACGGGAGGTTTGAAACGTTGAACCAATTGTCTAGACACTTGAGGAAACGATTTATTAGTAAGGATCAGATAAAAAACTGAGGACTCACTCAGTTCCACCACGACCTTTTGTCCTCTAAACCAAAGAAACTAAAAGGCATCGCACAACTTTCCATAGGCTCGAACTATACTTCGGAAGTTCCTCGGAACTCCCCCCTGCTGATCCTCGCCTTCTAAATGTTTGTATATGCGTCTTGAACCAGCGCTCTGCGCGATCTGCAACGTTGACGACTGTACACCTGTCGCAGTAGGCGAGGACTTTGAATACGCGACGACCGATATTGAGTTCATGGCGGTCCAATGCCGCCGATGTTCTTTAGTCTATCTCAATCCGCGGCCGGACTCGACAAGTATTGGTGACGCATACCCGTCACACTATCATGCGTTCGATTTCAAGAAGGAGGGCTTCGGTTTTATTTACCAAATCCGCGAACGTCTAGAAGCTAGAAGGCTGCTCAAATGGTGCCGCACGTTACCGGAAAATGCGAGGATACTTGATTTCGGCCAATAGCGATACGATTCAACTGTGCACTAGTGCGTTCTTAGGATTGGTTCTCGCAGCAACCTCAAGTGAGGCCGGCTCAACTTCAAACCAACCTATACTTGCACTCCCAACTCTGGAGCACTCTTAGGTTATCTTCACCAAGTTCGGTTTTCTGCCAAGCTAATCCGCTTGGAGATATTGCCATTTCTTGCAGGACATCATTGCGAATTGCAGACTTTCTGTAGCAAACCATGTCAGTTTATCGATCCTGTAACAAAAGAAAGTCACCTCTTTACTCGTTTCGATAGAATCGTAATCGGGCCGAACGCTCGGATACCAAAGCTTCCAGTATTCTTGAGACGAGCGTCGAACGTCTTCGCGAAACGCTGTTTCTCCTGGTTTCAAATTTAGAGGAATCTGGTAAAGATCAAGTTTTCGGCTAAGCACTCGTAGTGAGTTGACAGCGTATATGTTGGTTAAGCCTTCGGGACCGCCTAATGCGTAGATCAAGCTAGGCACCATGTCAAAGTAACCTTTACGAAAAATCCGCCGTCACGCCGGATAATTCCTCCAAGCGATAGCTGCAACCCTTTAAGAAACACAACTCAACTGTGAACGATGAACCTGAGGAGAAGAGTCGCAATCTTTGGCATTCACTACGGAATGGCTTCGAATGGCTGAGTGCAGCAAAGATCATTTCTAAATATGGTCTCGGCGTAATACTAGGTGCAGTCGGTGGTCTCTATTTGGTCCTGACAACATCCGGAAAATTTCGAATCATCGGCGTCGGATTGCTTTGTTACTCGGCATTGATCGTGCTGATGATCGCATTTCTTACAGGGTACATTGGTCAGGGAATCTATAAGAAGGGAGGGCAGCTGAAATGGGCGTTTGTTTGCTTCTTAATGCCTATTCCGATCGCCTTATACATGGAGTTAACCATGCTTAGCAGACAGGAACCGAAGATCGCTGGGTTTCTGTTCACTGCCATACCGTGCTGGTTGCTTGGGTTGTATCTCGTCGCGTGGTGGGCTCTCGAAAAGCCGAGCGATGACTGATTCTTTAAGCTCGCTGGATCTCCGTTCACTGCAGGGAAACTCGAATGCTACGGGATGTAGTGTTTCAACATTGTGATTCGAACTGGTGCGTGCAGAACGATCAAGGTTGGTTAGGAAGTCACGCTAGTTTTGATCTTTCAGGCTGACAGATGCCGTTTGTATGGAATGTGGAGATTGTAACGTTTGGCACTCGCAGCGGTCTTCCGAGTAATGTTACAAAAACCTGAACGGTTACGTCCTTTGAAGCAGTTTCGAGTGCTATGCTTGTCCAGTTTCGGCCGTTGAAAGTCTGCAAAATCTGGAAGTCAGGCCGAAGATCCCCCGTCACATGTAATCCTACAAAGCAAAAGGTTGAGAATTCCTCAAGAATTCTGTCTCAACTACTTAAGCTGCGATGACAAAAGACGAATCAAAAACTATGAAGTCGGGCGCATGTGAGCTTGAGTATCACAAATCGGCGACGATCGCGCGTGAAGCCATTCAGCATCTCGAGCGGCAAGAGATTCCGCTGACTCCGGAGAACTTTGCGGTTTGGTACCGCTTCGTAGAAAATCAAATTCCACAGTTGCGATGTGATATCGCTCATTCGCTCCTCAAAAACGGAAAAATCAGCACGCTGGAAATGAACCAGTATCAACAGATGCTGAAAGAAACGGATGACGCAAACGAAGAGAATAAGCTTACGAGTTCGCTGAAAGCAGAAATGGAAAATCTGCAAAAGACTGTGAGTCAGCAGTTGAGTGCTAATAGCGAATTTGGAGCATCGATCGAGGGCGCCAAAGCCAATTTGGCTAAGAACGTGACGGCCGAAACGATAGCGGCGACGATTGCGTCGCTGGTAAGCAGCAATGAAGCGATCACTCGGCAGTTAAAGGAAACGCGACGGCAACTAAATGCATCGCACAACCAAGTCGATGGTCTTCGTTCCAGCCTTGTTAAAGCTCAGCGCGTATCGATGACCGATTCGCTGACTTCCGTTGGCAATCGCCGCTTTTGCGATTACATGATCAACAAAGCGATCGAGAACATGGACTTCCAGCCCAACCAGTATCTGATCCTGATCGATCTCGATGACTTCAAAACGATCAACGACACTTACGGTCACAATGTTGGTGATAAGGCATTGATGTTCCTGGCGACTCAGCTTAAGAATCTGGCCAAAGATGC
Organism: Njordella aestuarii; assembly: GCF_056494165.1. Classification (NCBI taxonomy): domain Bacteria; kingdom Pseudomonadati; phylum Planctomycetota; class Planctomycetia; order Pirellulales; family Pirellulaceae; genus Njordella; species Njordella aestuarii. The sequence goes on along the minus strand of NZ_CM151397.1, from coordinate 1,151,237 downwards.
TAACGTTGCACGATACGGTGGCGATGAATTTGCACTAGTCCACTACGATACCGAAGAGTGTGCTTTGCTTGATCTTACCAAACAGATTCAGCAATTCTTTCAGGATCATGTCGTTGTTTTGGGTAACACCGGCAAGGAACTCTCGCTCTCGATTTCAATCGGCGGCTCGTACCTGAACAGCAGCGACAACACCACCAGTTGGTTTGAAAGAACGGATCGATCGCTCTATCGAGCAAAATCGGATGGGAAAAATTGCGTGCGAGTTGCCGACGGCGGAATCAACGTTTAGCACATAGCAAGCAACCTTGAGACCACTTCGAGGCCAGATTAGTCAAAGCTTCGAGGTCGTGTGTTGAGCCAGTAGTATCGCCCAGTCGCCTCCAATGCTCTTTTTCCATCCAGCATGGTCGAAGATCGCTGGCCATCTAGTCGTGCTGCAGCCCCAAGCACTGTGACGCGAATCTCGTACTCTTCTAAGTATTCGGCAAGCGATCTTGCAACGCCCGTTTGAAAACGAGCTTGCGGATAGATCGGTGTGGACAACGTATCAAGCGACCACGCATCTAACGCAACACTATGCCACAAAGTATTTGTGCCAGGCGTTGCTCGCGAGCGTAATTCTTCGGGCAATTTCTTAAGTGCTGGCGTTGCAACCTCTACACGAACACGACTGCTGTGCGGGGCGTAGAGAGCCCAGCTAGGCCAGTGATCATACAAGCCAAAACGTTCGGATATTGGCAATAACATCGCAACCGAAAAGACACAGACCGCGGCGGCAGAAGTCAGGCGTTGTATTTTCGAGGCGGTTCCAGGATCTCCCACATTAGAGACTGGTTTGTAAACGAATAGCAACCAGACCTGCCCGGCAATCTGCAAATTCCAGAGCAAGACACCGAGCTTATGTCCTAAACCCAGGGGGCCAAGAATCACGATTAGCGTCAAATGTAGTGCCACGGCAAGTACTCCTGCCAAACGTCGAGTTCTGTTCCAGCACAACCCAAGGCCGATGAACAACTCTGTGAGAGGAAACAGCAGAACGATTGCGTTCCGAGTCGACGGACTGAATAGTTTCTCATCTAGGAATGCGAGCTTCATTACAGTAGTCAACATCTGCTGACCGACTGTATGAACGAACTGGAAATCGAGCTTTCCTAGGGCGGAATAGATGTAAAGACTAATGAGCAACCACTTGATGAGCTGTAATGCCAAGTTCTTACCACAACACGCAAACGCCAACGTGACAAGAGCCAGTTCATATGCCCAGGGTTGCAGTCGGTGCTGATTCAACACGACGAGGCCTACGATCAAGCAGGTGAGCGAGAAATAGATTGAGGCCGGTATTGATTGGCGGATAGCCATGACGACTAACGCCCCCAAGACTGCAGCGAACAAGACCCAGTCGATCCAGCCAGGCGTGTTTACGAGACCTTCGAAAAAAGGTACCTGAGGAAAGACCTCCTGTGGAGTCCACAGCCGCCACGTGGCGATGAAAAGTGCCAAAGCTGACACTGCCGTCCAACGCCGAAAGTACTCCGACTGGAAATGCTGCAGATCTGCTTTTTCGACTGCTTCAGGCATCAATGAATCCATCTCGGACTTCCGGAACAACGGGATGTTTTGGATTCTACCGAACAGGCTAGTTTGGCATAGCGGCTATCGAACTCAGCGAATCCGCAAAATTTGAAGTAGGCTTCTGGTCAAAAACGAGCCTTCGGCATTTTGTGGTCGCTTGGGGCGACGACAGAAGCGACGATACGAACTAAACTGAGACATTCGATTCCCACCTTTATTCAATGCAAACCCGCGTTGATGTCTTCCACACTTTAATTCTCTGGAGAAACAATGAAGAAACCAATCGTATCATCGCTACTCGTACTAAGCCTGATCTGCAGTTCAGCCTTTGCCGATCAAACCGCACCGCCTGAAGAATCGGGATTAAAGCCAATTTTCAATGGTGAGACGCTGGAAGGTTGGAGTGGTGACGATCGTTTGTGGTCAGTCCGCGACGGAGTCATTCACGGCGAAACTACGAAAGAAAACGCGGCCAATGGAAACACTTTTCTAATTTGGCAAGGAGGTGAGACGAAAGACTTCGAGGTGCGTTTGTCATTCCGCTGCAACGCTGACAATAATTCGGGGATTCAGTATCGTTCCAAGCATATTACAGACAATTCGGCTCCGAACAAATGGGTTGTTCGTGGCTACCAGCATGAGTTGCGTAACGAGTTAGCGTTTCCAAACGTAAGTGGCTTCATTTACGATGAAGGCGGCAAGCGCGGACGAATCTGTATGGTCGGCGAGAAAGCGATCTGGGAAGGGGATGCCAACAAAATCCAAGAGACGTTCATGGATGAAGCTCAGTTCCAATCACTGTTCAAAATCAACGAATGGAACGACGTTGTGATAATCGTCAAAGGCAAACGAATTCAACATTTCATGAATGGGAAACTGATTCTCGACTTCACCGATGATGATCAGCATGCTTTATTAGACGGTGTATTGGCACTACAGTTACATGCTGGTGCGCCGATGTGGGCTGAATTCAAGGACATCCGCTTTAAAAGCCTTGACTAAAACTCTGGTGTCGAGCGTTTGCTAAGCGTTATTGCCCGAATGGCTTGAGCGAATTCTATTCAAGACCACGTATCGTCATATGTGGTTTATCACCCGAAAGGTCCAGCAGGATTGCTTTCGCCTCCGGTGTAATCTTGCAATCGCTCAAGTCCAGTAACATGATTCCAGGGATCTGGCTCAAGCGTTCTGCGTCTTGCTGGTCAATCTTTCGCCCTCGAAGCGAAAGTGTTTCAAAATGCATGTGCGATGGAAACACGGGAAGATCAGCCTCTGGATCTACATTGTCGACGTATAAACTGCTTATCGAAAATCCGTTTTGATTTAAGCTGTCTATCGATGATCCGTCGAGAAAATCTCCTAGGTTCGTGATGTCTAGGTCTGAGTTTGAAAAGTTTATACCCCAGGTTAGCTTTTTCAACCTGGCTAAATCGTCGGCTGAAATCGAAGCTCCTTCTAAGTTGGCGAAATCGATTTGCCAAGCAAAATTTTCTTGCGGTATGGCACCATCAAAGTCGATCTGGAGCAATCGAGACAGTCGGGGGGGAGGGGAAAGTGCTTGGTTTCGTGCAAGCGGAAGCAATCGTGCGCTGACTATGAAAGTTGGAGCTAGCCAGCTCCTTAGGTCGAAATATTGTGTGCTGGCTTTGTCGACAACGCATAGTAGGTTAAGTGACACAAACTTCGAAATATCGAAAGAGGGTATGTTCACGGCATTGAAGACCTTCAGACTTCGAATGCGATTGGTTGGCAGAGTCAGTTTGGTGAGCAGTTCGCCGCTGAGTGAGAGCGATTGTAGTTTGCTCGACTGAGTAACCAAGCGATCAAACTGAGTTTGTGTGAAGGGTGCTCCGCCGCATGCGAGTGTCTCGATGGACAGATTACGCGACAAGGCTTCTAAGGCATCAGGCTCGAATTCGCAGTCGCTGAAAGACAAAGCGACCGGAGTTAGCTTGAGGATGTCGGTCATTAAATTCTTATCCACGTCGCAGTCAACGAATTCTAGTCTCCTTTCCGTCGCTTTGTTGGCAAGGTTCCGCGAAACCGATTCCGGCAATGACTGCAGCCTCAGTGCATTGTATCCGTGAAAGGTTACGTCCGCGCTTGCAAGGTAGCTCCTGTCCAACTGCATTGAAATGCAATCGGTTAGGTCTGCCGTCAGGTCGATGTCACGGGGCGAAGAAGTGACGCTAAGATTTTCGATTTTGGCCTGAATGACTCCCAGCACCGGCGTCTTGTCAAATGTGAGCGCATGAAGCGTTTGTTCCAGATCGGAGGAGAATTTGTAGAGCTTCGGCGCGTTGCTGGCTTTGAGAACTACTTTCGGAGTTTTGTTTAGTTTGGAATTGGGGCGAACATGGATCGTTTTCAGATCAGGCATGTTTCGAAGGCTAATCGTCAGTTCGCTGTCGGAATCCAAGACGAGTGTCAGATTCTCAAGCTCTCGAGCGTTTTCATATGTCATGCTATCGTTAATCGTGATTTCTAGATCTTTGGCGTTCGAAGCCAAAAGCAAATCGAGTTCACGTTGATCTTTACAAGTAGCAGATAGCGATAACGTTTGGAGATTCGGAATGTCAGTTAAAACTGAGAGCGATGCTAGATTGTCGAAAGTGCATTGCTCCAAAGTGAGTCGTTGCAAGTCTGATTGGGATTTGAGAGCGCTGAATGCGTCTTGACCGATCTCGCACTGGATAAACGTGGCTTCGGTCGGATTGATAGCCTGCAAGAATTCCGTGACAGACGCGTCTGACATCCCTTCCACTCGCCACTCAATCGCAAAACGATCGGCTGTACTACTTCGGGGTTTCAGAACGATTTTTCGCAGCCAATCCATCGAGTTTTTGGTAACTGATTTTGTACGGCGCGTGGACACGTTAGCCAATTTTTCATAATCGTCTTGCAGCGTTATTGATCGTTCAGCTTGCTGCTCCTCGTATTTGACAGCTATGGAAAAAACGACAAGTATCAAAGCGCATCCAAGTGCTAAGCGACGCGCTGAAGCAAGTGGACGGATCAGGAACAGCAATGACACGAGTGCAAGAAAGACGCCGATGTTGATCAACAGTGCATTTGCGTGCCAGTGAAGACCGTCAACACTTTCGATGGCAAAGGTCATTGGCCAACCGAAATCATAATGATCCCAGTTGGGCCTTGGGAATATCGCTGTCGTTTCATACGAGTAACCTGGGCCAAAGACGAACGCTCCGATGACGAGCAAAAGTGCAAATCTCCAAAACAGGCGTTGCGCAAAAAGAAATGTGCGACAGACCCATTTGGAACTCCGGCTTCGTTGTCGAATTGGTTTAATGGTAAAGCTACGCAAGCGAAGATTATTGAAGATGAACCATGCTGTCATCGCACTTGTTGAAAGGATCGATACAAAAAAACCAAACTCAAACTCGCTTGACAAGGCATGCTCAAGAATCCAATTCAACGCATTGTTAAGGTCCGTCATTGAAGAAACGGCAAAAATTGCTAGGCCCGAAAGCGGGACGGCTAACAGAAAGCTCAGCAGGCAAAGTGACAAGGTTGCCATGGCGCGACTCCGCGGGTGAACTTTGGACGCGTTTGCGAAAACAAAGATTGCTATGAGAGTTGTAATCGTCGCGCCCGAGACTGCGTTGGCCGTTTGAAGAATCAAATGACTTAGCATGTAACCTCGAATGCCTTCAACGAAGGTCGACATGAGAGCAGCGGCGGCGAAACAGATTCCGAGGTGAAAGAGTCCGATGGAGGCTGATCGCTCGTGGAGATGTCGCGAAGTTCGTAGTCGTTTGCCCAAGCAGATTGAGTAGAGAAAAGCGATCACCAGAGAAGTCAGCAGTTGCGCTAGCCACACTCCGGCCGCCGCCATGTTCCATTGACGTTCAAACGCAAGGTTGAGAGCCAACGTGCCAAGGGCGATGGCTAAAAACGCTGCCACCGACGCACGCGTTTTCTGGGCGCGTAGTCCTAACCACAAACCCAGGAAAGTGGTGGGGACGGATAACAAAAGATTCTTATGAAGGACGAGTGGTTCGCCGTACACAAGCTTGGGGTCAATCGGTTGAAATACCAGAAACGGAAGGGTTGAGGCCACAAGGCAACCGGCGAGTGCAGCAATGTCCGAACGCAGATTGTGAGAGCTTGCCGAACGGTGAGTTGACAAAGTGTCCATGTCAGCCGAAGTCTGTTTAGGAAGAGATTTGTTCTGTTTGGATCGACGAACCCCTTCAGTTTAGCAGGGTTTTTTGCTCGTGCAGACTGTGGGACTGTCAATTTGCCCGCAAGTGCTTGACCAGTAAATGGTTTACGTGTAAAGTATTTAAATGAGAAACGATATGAGTAAACTGCAAGCGGAATTGAAAAAGCGAAACAACTTTGAATCGGTCGAACAGGAAGCGATTCTAAACATCCTGCGAACAAGCGATCAGATTCAAAATTATATCGGGAGGCTCTTGCGCGAGTTTGAGTTAACCAGTTCGCAATATAACGTGCTGCGAATTCTACGAGGCGAAGGTAAACCAATGCCGTGCCTCGAGGTCGCTCAGCGGATGATTCAAGTCGTTCCGGCGATTACGGGTTTGATTGATCGTTTGGAAGCTGCCGGAATGGTTGCGAGACGGCGTTGCGAAAATGATCGACGAGTAGTCTTTATCGAAATAACAGCGGCCGCACAGGAGCTGCTCAGCAAGATCGACGCTCCGTTGGCAGCCTTACACAAAGATCTACTTAAGAAACTGACTAAGGCAGAACTGCAAGATGTCGTTCGTTTGATGGAGAAAGCTCGAGAGGGTTTCCAGTAGCGTCGGTCATTTGGTTTGTGATCAGTTTTCAGTGCACATACATTTTCTGGAGAAGAATCATGGGTTTTAAAGTACAGGGTAAAGTTGCGTTGGTGACTGGATGCAACCGAGGCATCGGGAAATCTATCGTTGAGAAATTATTGGCAAGCGGCGTTTCCAAAGTTTATGCTGCTGTGCGAGACGTCAAGTCGGTTGAGGGCTTGGTAAAAAGTTCGAACGGCAAAGTAGTTGCGATTGAGTTGGATTTGAGCAAGCCGGACACGATAGTAGCCGCAGCGGCCGCTGCCACCGACGTTGAGCTTGTTATCAACAACGCGGGTGTTTTAAAAGAAGCCTCACCTCTTTCTGAATCGGCGGTAGAAGCGCTAGAGTTTGAGCTGCAAGTGAACTTGTTCGGGCTTTTGCATATGGCGCAGCAGTTTGCGCCGATACTTGCGAAGAACGGTGGAGGTGCTTTCGTGCAATTGAACTCGGTCGTATCCGTGAAAAGCTTTGGGAATGTTGCGACCTACTGCGCCTCGAAGGCCGCGTCCTATTCGCTAACGCAGTCACTGCGAGAGGTACTCGGCGAACAAGGAACGCAAGTGCTTAGCGTTCACCCAGGGCCAATTGCAACTGATATGGCGACTGCTGCGGGATTTATTGACATTGCAGAACCGCCATCCTTGGTGGCGGACGGTATCGTGTCTAGTCTGGAAAGCGGTGAATTTCATCTGTTTCCAGATTCGATGGCCAAGAGCATTTGGGCAGGGTACGAAAGCTTTGCCAAGAGTGTTGTCGAAGCGGATATGTCAGAGTCATGACTGACGCGTGCACACAATATAATTGACTTAATGGTGCCAAGGGAGCAATAGAATGATTACGTTAAGAAAAGCCGAGGACCGAGGGCACGGAGACCACGGCTGGTTAAATACCCACTACACATTTTCTTTTTCCGATTACCAAGATCCAGACCACATGGGGTTTCGATCGTTGCGGGTGATGAACGAAGATGTCGTCGCGCCGGGGCAAGGCTTTGGTACGCACCCGCATCGTGATATGGAGATTGTGACTTACGTGCTCGATGGTGCGCTAGAGCATAAAGACTCCATGGGCAACGGCGAAGTGCTGCGGCCAGGTGAATTCCAGCGAATGACAGCCGGAACAGGAATTACTCATAGTGAGTTCAATCCCTCTGCGACAGAACCAGTCCATCTTTACCAAATTTGGCTATTTCCATCGCACAAAGGTTTGGAGCCGAGCTATGAACAGAAACGTTTTGACGTCAGTGAGCGTACGGACCGGTTGCGCTTGGTTGCAAGTCCGGAAGGCGAGGATGGATCGTTGCGGATTCACCAAGATGCCAGAATATACCTCGGTAGCCTGAGTCCAGGAAAAACGGTCGATTACGATCTTGCACCAGGACGTGGCGCATGGCTGCAAGTCTTGCGCGGCTCCGTATTCGCAAACGAAGCAGTGCTCGATCAATCCGATGGAGCGGCCTTTACTGATGTTTCGGCGATCCAGATTACCGCCAGCGGCGAGGCTGAGGTCATGTTGTTCGATTTAGCTTAGACATGACGATCCCTTATAATGCAATTGCCGATCAAGTTACCTTTGCTTGATCGGTTTTTTAAATGATACTGATCAAAGGCACTGCGGGAGGGTGTTATGCGTCAATGGCAGCTTGGAAATGAACCTGGTTGGAAGAACTTTCGCTGCGAGACGGTACCGGATCCAGTGCCGCAAGGGCGTCAGGTGCTGGTTCGCATGCGGGCTGCGAGCCTAAATTATCGCGACACGATTGTGGCAACCAGCAAAGATCGCTTCAGTCCTGGTTTAGTTCCCCTGTCGGACGGGGCAGGCGAAGTGGTAGGAGTCGGGCCTGAAGTGAAGGAATGGAAAGTCGGCGATCACGTTATCGGCACATTCTTCCAGCACTGGCAATCAGGACGCTTTGACATGAAGTACCACCAAGCCGCAATGGGCGGCGCAGTCGACGGTGTCCTGCAAGAGCTAATGACCTTTCCTGAAGAGTCCTTGGTCCAAGCTCCGCAGTCTTACAGTTTCGAAGAGTCCTCAACACTGCCTTGCGCGGGACTAACCGCCTGGAGCTCATTGATGGACCGCGGGCGTTTCGTGCCAGGCGATACGGTGTTAGTTTTAGGAACCGGGGGAGTATCGATATGGGCGTTGCAGATCGCCGTCGCTTCAGGCGGCAAAGTGATCGTGACATCGTCGAGCGATCGGAAGCTTGAGAAAGCAAGAGACTTGGGAGCCTGGGAAACGATCAACTATCAAAGCGACTCCGATTGGGAAAAGACGGTCTACGAGTTAACGGCCGGTCAGGGAGTTGATCATGTTGTAGAAGTCGGTGGCCCAGGGACTCTGGGGAAATCGCTGGCAAGCGTAGCGGCGGGCGGCAGCATTGCATTGATCGGAGTTTTGACCGGATTTTCACCGCCAGATGCTAGTCTATTTCCGCTGCTGAGTAAGAACGTCAATCTGAACGGTATTTACGTCGGCAACCGAGAATCGCTGAAGCAATTCGTACGATTCTTGGATACAACTCAGGTAAAGCCGGTAATCGATACGGTATTTCGATTCGAAGATGCAATTGAAGCTTATGAAAAGATGAAATCGGGACAACATCTAGGCAAGCTTGTTATTGCGATCAATTGACACTTCGTAGCGGCTCGAAATTCGAGCGCACTGGCATCGTGTCACTTGCGGGTAATGACGGCTCTAGAGAACCGTCCTACGGGTGAAGAAAATGTTGCATCGTCGTAAATTGCTCAGGTCAACTGAAATGCTGTGTTAAATTCAGCACGTCATTGATGATAACGAAGACCATGAGCGATAGCAGCGCGAGTACGCCACCTAGCGTCAATTGCATTTGAAGGTTCTCGTCGACGGGGCGACCGCGGATGGCTTCGACGGTTAAGAACATCATATGTCCGCCATCCAGTGCTGGGATCGGCAAGAAGTTGATAATCGCCAAGTTAGCGCTGAGCATGGTTAGGAACAGAAGCAATCGCGATGGACCTGCGGAAGCTTCCATTGATGCGGCATAAAAAATCACGCCAGGCCCGCCCATCATTCGCATTTCCATTTTGCGAGTGACCAACATCCGCAAGAAGTCGACTACGCCGACCATTCGTCGCCAAACTTCGCTAACCCCCAGGCCCAGGGCTGTACCAAACTGAGGCTCTTTGTAAATTGCACTCATTGGAGTAAACATAACACCGCGTTGAACTGCCATCCAATTCGGGTCGTGTTGAATAACCAAATCATTGTTTTTGATTTGTCCACCGCGGTTGATGGAAAGGCGAAGTTTCGTGCCGACAGGCAGGGTTTGGATTACTTCATCCAAATGAATTGCATTGTGGAATCCGTCCAGTGTGCGTGGTTCGTAGAAGCTAGCCTTGACCATTTGCGAGAACAGCGTTTTTAGCTCGCCTTCTTGCTCAACGACTTCGATCTGCTGGATCATGTCGCCAGCTTGCAAGCCAGCGGTGTCAGCAGCAGAGCCAGCTTGAATTTGGCTGATCTCTCTTAAGACGTGAACGACCAATCCCGAACCAGGAAGTTCGTAGCCTGGAACTGCGAGTTGCGCTCCAGCGACATCGGTAAGGTTGAATTCTTCTGGCACTTGCCACTTGAAATCGTAAAGCTCTTCTTCTTCGCTATTGTTGCTCATACGTTTCAACGTCAGCGTTGCTTCCTGACCGGCAAGCTTGGCAACAGCTAAACGCAGTGTTGCGCCATTTTCAATTGGTTCACCATTTAGACTTACGGGGCGATCACCTAAGCCAACATTCGCTGCTTTTGCAGGTGAGTCTTCCGCGATCGCTTTGATGGGACCGACGGCCAGCGAAAAGCCCAGAGTATGGCGTGGTACCGGCTTCCATTCGACCGTTCGCGTCTGGGAGATTTCGCCCTCTTTTGCTGCGGATTTGACGGTCAGAGAGACCGATTGGTCGAACTTTGGATCGAGATACTTTTCCAGTTCGAACAGGGCAGGCGCATTTTGACCAGGGAATTCCGGCAGTTCGACGCCGTCAATGGCGACAATCGTATCGCCCAGGTGCAGGTCTGGAAGGACTGTTTTGCTGTTCGGTTGAGCCGCTTCGAAGGCGGTGAAGGGGTTGAAAGCCTTGTTCGAAGCAACCTTGGTTGTATTGGCCGAAACGACGCCCAGCGAGATGATCTTTCCTTTTTCATCGTGCGCCAAAGTTCCCGAAAATGATTTCTCAATTCGTTCGCCGTTTCGAGAAATGACAATGGGAAACGTCTTGTTAGGGTCGTCGATGCCTTGAATACGAACAGCTTCGGTCATGTCGTTGAACCGCAGCTCTTCTGTTTCAGGGCGATCGTTTGAAACTTGCAAGATACGATCGCCTGGCTGCAGTCCGTTTACCCAGGCTGGATCGCCAGGCGTTGTGTCACCGATAACCGTAGGTGTGTAAGGAACTCCGTACATGAACGCGACGGCGGCGAAGAGTACGCCGAAAATCAGATTCATAATCACGCCGGCGGAAATGATGACCATCCGAGCGTAAACGGGTTTCGCTGGATAAGAGCGAGGGTCGAGGCCGTTGGTGGCGCTGTCTGGATCACCGCCTTCGCTGCGAATGCGCTTCATCTCTTCTTCGGCTTTGCGTGGGTCGTCATCTTGACCTAGCATCTTGACGTAGCCGCCCAGTGGAATTGCACCGACGCCATACTCGGTCTCGCCCCATTTGAAATGCACAAGCTTGGCAGGAAGCTTGATCGGTCCCAATCGGATAGGAACGTCAAAGCCGATGTAGAACTTCTCGCATTTGACACCAAAAAATTTGGCTGCCAGGAAGTGCCCGAGCTCGTGGACGAAGATCACAAAGCCTAAGCCCACGGCGACCAAGCCAATATTATAGAGCCATGATCCCCACTGGGAGAGTTGCGATGGTTCAGGCAACGATGTAACCGCAAGCAGCGATGTCAGTGATTGCAAGTTGTCTTGAAGAGCGATTAACGAATTCATGCACACGAGCCTTCTGTAAGCTGACTCCACCGCAACACTTCGCGGCGAGCCCAGCTGTCAAGTTCCAGGAGTTGGGGTAAGGAAGGAGATTGATCCAAAGTATGGTTATGTAGTACGTCGGCCACTGCGGACGTGATTTGTGTAAATTTTAGCTTGCCATCCAAGAACAACGCTACGGCAGCTTCGTTCGCGGCGTTCAAAACAGCGCCGCTGGTACCGCCGCTCGCCGCCACTTCGAAGCCAAGGCTGAGTGCCGGATAGCGATCCAGGTCTGCCGGAGCCCACTCCAGGTTCATGGTTTGCGACCAGTCGGTTCTACGTGCTGGCCCGGCCTGTCGTTCAGGATAGGTTAACGCGTATTGTATGGGCAATCGCATATCTGGGGGAGACATTTGAGCGATGACCGATCCGTCGACAAATTCCACCATTGAATGGATGATCGATTGAGGATGGATTACGACCGAGATGCGGTCGGCGTCGATACCGAACAACCAGCGAGCTTCGACGATTTCGAGCGCTTTGTTCATCATGGTAGCCGAATCTATTGTGATTTTCGCGCCCATTTTCCAGGTGGGATGGTTCAGGGCATCTTCGACAGTTGCTTCGGACAGCCGATCTTTGGGCCATTCCCGCAGCGAACCACCCGATGCGGTCAAAATGATTCGATCGATTTCGCTCGACCGCTTCGATGACAAGGCTGACTGGAAGATCGCACTGTGCTCACTATCGATGGGGAGCAGTTCTGCACCGCTTTGCTGGCATTTTTTGGTTAAAATTGGGCCAGCGACGACTAAAGCTTCTTTGTTCGCGAGAGCCAACCGCTTTCCGGAATCTGCGGCGGCAAGGCAACTTTCCAAGCCAGCAGAACCGACGATTGCGGCCACCACGATGTCAACCTCTGGGTTGCACGCCAATTCGACCAAAGCGTCGGGGCCAGTCAGTCGCTTGCACGGTTGCACCGAATTAATGGCTGGCGGCCAGCAAGCTTTCGTGGCCGTATCGCCGTCAGTAAGGACTGCGAATTGGGGATTGTTGTCGCAGATGGCCGTTTCGAGCTCAGAATGATTGCGGTGAGCTGAGAGGGCGATCGCGCAGTAGGGCGAACCGAGATGTCGTATTACATCCAGCGTCGCGCGACCAATGCTACCGGTACAGCCGAGAACTGCTACGTTGCGTCGCAATGGGCTCACCGAAATCTTAGTCCTTAAAATCTGAGTTAACTCAACAGCAGACGCAAAAATCGTTTGCCGTAACGCAATCCTAGCTGACTGGCTGATGCAGCACCGCAAAAATGTGAAGCACTCGCCAAAACTTGCGGATTCTAGGGTTATCTCGCGGTTGACTCAACCTCATACGCGTCAGAACGCCGCTTTGTGCACCATAAGTTCCGAAAAAAGCACTTCCGCTCCCTCGAAGGAGCGAAAATGATGCAAGCAGGTCGCCGTTGCAACTCTAAACGGAAAAACTGGTAGAACTGGATCTGGGCTTCTGCAATGTAGCATTACATTCACCGCATGGCTTTGGGGGGCAGTTGAACCGTAACTACGCTGTGGAAGTAGGGTAGATGGCTCTCATGGCCACCAAAACTCCGTGAGTTTAAGCGGGTGTTGGTGACAAATGCTGTCGACCATTCGCCATTCTAAAGCTCAAATAGATGGCCTAATTAATGCACTTGAGATACCTTTGACCGAACAATAATTTGTCTATGTCACCTTCAAAAGACAGTGGTAAAAGTAGGGAAATGTCAGACAAGAACGTAAAACGCTCGAGTGAAAAGAAATCAAACGACAGCAAGAACACAAATTGGGTTGGTTACGCCGCGCTCGTTGCTGTGCTGGTACTGATTGTCGGCACTTTCTTTATGGATCGAACTTATTCGATTTCCTATCCAAACCTGATCGAATTGATTGAGAATACTCGCTACGAAGGACGCGGAACGAGCGAACTGGTCGATGACTTTGAAGGTAAAGTCGTCGTTATCCCGGAAGGACGCCCGCAGCAACGTGAAGTTTTTAGCGAGCTGAGGGAGGTTCAGGTTGGCCGAGAATCGATCAGCGGCAGAGTCAAATATGAGCTTCGCGACGCAGACGGGCAAGTTGTCAACGGCTACAGCAATAAGGTCGTCGACTTCAGGACAACGAACGACGGTAACGATCTAGCCAACGACCGTCTGAAAAAGATGCTTACCGAGGCCAACATCGATTGGAAGATAACCGATCCGCCTAGTGCACTGATTGAGTACTTGCCATTCCTCTTGCCATTTATATTGTTAGTTACCGTTGTTGTGTTCATGATGCGCAAGATGAATGGTATCGGTTCGCCCATGCAATTCGGACGATCGCGCGGCAAGCTTTACGCCGACGATGACATTGGGATAACTTTCAACGATGTAGCAGGAATCGACGAAGCGGTCGAGGAAGTCCGTGAAATCGTCGACTTCCTTCAGCACGCTGAAAAGTATCAGAAGTTAGGCGGTCGTATTCCCAAAGGCGTTCTGTTAGTGGGACCTCCGGGAACAGGCAAGACATTGTTGGCGAAGGCAATTGCGGGTGAAGCGGGCGTCCCGTTCTACTCACTCTCAGGCAGTGATTTTGTTGAGATGTTTGTCGGCGTCGGCGCGGCGCGAGTTCGCGATATGTTTCAACAAGCACAAGCGAAAGCACCTTGCATAATCTTTATCGATGAACTGGATGCACTCGGTAAGAGCCGTGCGGGTAACATGCCTGGCTCCCATGATGAACGAGAGCAGACTTTGAACGCATTGCTGGTCGAAATGGACGGCTTTGATGCGAATACCAATGTAATCGTGGTTGCTGCGACCAATCGTCCTGAAACGCTAGACCCTGCTCTGCTGCGTCCTGGTCGATTCGATCGCAATGTCTTAGTGGACCGTCCAGACAAGCAGGGGCGTCAAGAGATATTGAAGGTCCACGTCAAGAATGTAAAGCTCGGGCCCAACGTAGAACTCAAGCATATCGCTTCGATAACTCCCGGTTTCGTCGGAGCAGATTTGGCGAACTTGGTCAATGAAGCGGCGCTTCTCGCGGCTCGCAAAGGAAAAAGTAACGTCGGGCAAGAGGAGTTTAACGACGGGGTCGAACGCGTGACAGCGGGTCTTGAAAAGAAGAAACGTGTCATGAACGAGGCTGAGAAACGCCGCGTGGCTTATCACGAAGCCGGCCATGCCCTCGTTGCCTATTCTTTACCAGACACAGACCCGGTTCATAAAGTTTCGATCATCCCTCGCGGAGTTGCGGCGCTTGGTTATACGATGCAGCGTCCCGAAGGCGATCGTTACCTGATGACGCAACCTGAACTGGAAGCTCAAATGCAGGTTCTGTTGGCGGGCACTATCACTGAAGAGATTGTCTTTCGCGATATCAGCACCGGTGCGTCGAACGATCTGGAACGAGCAACTTCGATTGCGCGTGCCATGGTTCAGGAGTATGGAATGAGTCGTCTGGGACGCATTAACTACCGGGAATCGAACCGATCGCCGTTTTTGACGGGAGCAAGCGAGAGTTATGGTCGCGATTACTCCGAACAAACTGCGCGGGAAATCGATCAAGAAGTGAAACGATTGATTGACGAAGCGGTCGGTCGAACTCGCGCAATCTTGACAGAGCGCAGGCCTGCTCTTGAGGCATTGTCGCAGCGATTGATCGATGTCGAAGTGGTGGATTCTGAAGACTTGCAGAGAATCATAGACGCTACTTTGCCTGGACCTCGCGTCGTTCCTGGAACTAATAATGGCAAAAGCCCAGAAGCTACTTCGTCGAAAACAGGTCAAGTTATAGAACCGACTCCACACGGCGACGTTACCAACGTACGCACCAGCAGTTGAGGCGTGGCCGGAAATTAGTACGTTTTGGTGGGGAAGATGCGTCTAGCGAATCGAAAAGACGCCGCTGTACATGGCGTCGAAGAAGTCTGGCATGCTGCCCAGGACGTCCAAGCCACCCAGCAATTCCGACTCGGTCAACCAGTGGACTTCCGCCACTTCGGCCGGGTTGGCGACCGGGCAATCGCTAGGATTTCGCTGGATTTGCATCCACTCTAGCTTTGTGCCCCAGCGGGTTATGGAGCTCCAGAGATGCCGATTGACGACGATCGGTAACGCTAACTCTTCCATCATTTCGCGAACAATGGCTTGCTCAAAACTCTCATTGGCTTCAATATGACCACCGGGAAAACAGAGCAAACCTGGCGCACGGACTAACTGGGAACGGCGAATTACGAGATACCGATCGCTTTCAAAGCAGACTCCAACCACGCCGTGCCGCACGCCTTGCGTTTTCGAGTCCCGTGGGGGACGATTTTTCTCCGACGTGCTCACGACTATTTGACTATCTGAAAACGCAATTTAGAAATGAATTCTGATTCAAGCTGGGACGATCTTAACCAATCTCTCGCCATCGAAGTGGTGCGTCGGCTACAAGAGAATGGTTTTGTCGCTTATTTTGCCGGTGGTTGTGTACGCGACCAATTGCTAGCTTTGATCCCATCGGACTACGATGTTGCTACGAATGCCTCGCCCGAGCAGATCATACAGATTTTCGGTCGCCAGAATACCCTCATGATCGGCGCTGCATTCGGAGTCGCTTGCGTTCATCGAAAAATTAATAATCAAATTTTCAACGTCGAGGTTGCGACTTTTCGAAGCGATGGTGAATATCTGGACGGCCGTCGTCCGAGTTCAGTGCGTTTCGCTACACCGCGCGACGATGCGCAACGGCGAGATTTCACCATCAATGGCATCTTCTACGATCCGATCGCCGATCAACTGCATGACTTTGTTGGGGGCGAAGTAGATCTGCGCAACAAAATTGTTCGAGCGATCGGTGACGCCGGAAGTCGTATCGCCGAAGACAAACTGCGAATGATTCGAGCGATACGATTTGCTGCCAAGTATGGTTTTCGTATCGATCCAGCCACGCGACAGGCAGTTTGCGACAATGCAACACAACTTCATGTCGTTTCGGCTGAACGGATTGCAGATGAACTTTCCAAGATCTGTTTGCTAGCGGATGCGAAATGGGCATTAGAGCAACTTTATGAGACGCGGTTGTTAAATTCGGTCTGGCCGCGTCTGGATCGATTTTGGCAAGAAGATCAGGCTGCGATGTCGGCTTGTCTGGACTTGATCGATGCGTCAGCTGAACGCACATTCTCGCTGGCTCTGGCCAGTTGCACACTGCGGATGGCAGAAAGGTCGTCGACTTCGGTCGCTGAAATTGTGCAAGAGCTGGTGATTCATTTAAAGCTGAGCAACGAGATCGCGAAAGAAGTCACCTTTGCTGCAAGTCATGCACGCGATGTCCTCGCAGCCGACAAATTGCTGTGGTCTCAAGTCCAGCCGCTTGCAATCGACCGCAACATTCAGTCTGCAATTGCACTAGCCCGCACGCTTGCAAACGCCGAAAAACTACCAACCGACGGAGTCGAGTATCTTGAACAGAAACGACAACTTTCGAAGGATCAGCTAGATCCCGCATCGCTTATCGACGGCCGTACCCTTCAGGAACTAGGTTATGCTCCCGGGCCTATCTTCAAAACCATCCTCGAGGAAGTCCGCACCATGCAACTGGACGGGATGTTGCGAACGACAAGTGAAGCTCAACTTTGGCTCCAGCAGCATCATTCCATTAAGAATCTGAATCAATAAACGGATGTATGTTTGAAGCCGCGGGTCACAAAGTTTGCTTCCGCTGGTCTTTTGTCAGTATCGTGGATCGTCGCACGATTGAGAATCATCCGGTACAATTCTACGACTTACACATCCTCCGCTTTTGACGATACGCGATGGCGAACAACGAGATTATAAAAGAGATTGAGCGACTACGAAACGAGATTCGTGCGCACGACTATCGCTACTACACTTTAGCGGAACCAACAATCAGTGATACTCAGTATGATGGTTTGATGTCGCAACTGGTAGCGCTGGAGCAAGAGTATCCCGACTTTGCAGATCTCAATAGCCCGTCGCAACGAGTTGGTGAATCGCCCGTACCTCATCTGCAACAAGTTGAACATCGATTGCCGATGCTTTCGATCGAGAATACTTATAGCGAACAAGAACTGCGGAGTTTTGCCAAACGCACAATTGAATTGCTTGAAGGCCAGCCAATCACGTGGGTCGTTGAGTGGAAGATTGACGGTGTCGCCGCATCGATAATCTATGAGGATGGGAAAATGACTCGAGCCGTTACTCGCGGAAACGGAGTTCTGGGCGACGACATTACGCACAACATTAGAACGATTCGATCGCTGCCAACAGTTCTAGAAGCGAGCGCTGTGCCGGCGTATCTCGAGTTTCGCGGCGAGGTTTACATGAACAACGAAGACCTTGTAACGCTTAATCAGAAGCGTGCCGCGACTGGAGAGGCTGCTTTCAAAAATACGCGTAACGTAACCGCGGGTACAGTTCGGCTGCTCGATCCCAAAACTGCGGCTGAACGTAAGCTGCGATTTTTCGCACATGGCATCGGCTTCTGCAGTGAGCTTCCGGCTGCAACGCATCTCGACTTCTTGAAAAAGATTGCTGCCTGGGGAGTTCCTACTACGCCTGAGCCGGTGGAGTTTAACGATCTCGATGACTTGGTCTTGCACTGTGCCGAGCGCATTGAACGCATTCATGAACTCGATTTTGAAGTCGATGGGCTTGTGATCAAAGTCAACAGTTTCGCGCAGCGCGAGGAACTCGGGCAGCGTTCGAAAAGCCCGCGATGGGTGATCGCTTATAAAGTCGAGAAGTACGAAGCGGAAACGCAAGTGGACGACATCACTGTGCAAGTCGGCAAGACGGGTGCGATCACACCGGTCGCTTCGCTTACCCCGGTGCAGTTAGCTGGTACGACAGTTTCACGATGTTCGTTGCATAACTTTGACGAGATTGAACGCAAGGACATTCGTATCGGCGATTGGGTGACGGTCGAAAAAGCGGGCAAAATTATTCCGCATATCGTGCGCGTAGAAAAGCACCGTCGCACGGCCGATCTTCCGTCGTTTCCCAGACCTACAAATTGCCCTTCGTGCGACACGCCTCTGGTGCGGGACGAAGGTGGTGTCTACGTCCGCTGTCCCGCAGTCGATTGTCCCGAGCAGTGGCGTCAACGCTTGCGCTACTTTGCAACGCGAGACTGCATGGATATTGAGGGCTTGGGCGACAAGCTGATCGAACTGCTGGTTAGCAATCGGTTGGTGCTGAGCTTTCAAGATCTGTACGCACTACAACCCGAGACGATCGCTGCCTTGCCAAGGCAAGGTAAAACGTCGGCGAACAACCTAGTAAATCAGATATCGGCCAGCCGCAATCGTCAACTTTCGCAAGTGCTGAATGCGATTTCCATTCGTCATGTTGGCAAACGAACCGCGGAAACACTCGCTAAAAAATTCGGTACCATGGATCGATTGGTCGAAGCGTCCGTTGAAGAATTATCGGCGACGGAAGAAGTTGGCGAGATTATTGCCAACAGCATCTACGACTATTTGCACAGCGACCATGGCCGCAATATCATTGACCAGTTACGACAAAGCGGCTTGACCATGGTTCAAGAAATCGTCGAAAACGAAGTAGCGTTAAACGAAAAGATCCAAGGCCTCACCTTTGTTTTAACGGGCACTCTTTCCAAACCAAGACGCGACGTGCAGCAAGCAATCGAAGCGGTCGGCGGTAAAGTGAGTGGCAGCGTTTCCAAGAATACTGATTTCGTGGTAGCTGGCGAAGATGCTGGCAGTAAACTACAACAAGCTAATAAGCTTAACGTGAAAGTGCTCACTGAGGCGGAACTGGACGAGATGCTTTTATGATCGAACTGACTGGATTCGGAAAAGACTACGGCGAGTTCACGGCCGTCGACTGTATCGATTTAAAGATTGCAGAAGGTGAATTCTTTGGATTCATCGGGCCGAACGGCGCGGGTAAAAGCACGTCGATCCGCTTTCTCGCAACCTTGCTGCGAGCATCTCGCGGCGACGGCAAAATCAACGGCCACAGCGTGACTCGCGATCCCTTGGCAGTGCGACGCAGCATTGGGTATATGCCCGACGATTTCGGCGTTTACGATGGAATGAAGGTCTGGGAATTCTTAGATTTCTTTGCGGTAGCTTACAAAATTCCTCGTTCGCAGCGCAAAAAAATCATTTTGGATGTGCTCGAACTTTTGGATTTAGGCCACAAGCGCGACGACTATGTGAACGGTCTGTCCCGCGGTATGAAACAGCGTTTATGTTTAGCAAAAACATTGGTTCATGATCCTCCAGTGCTGATCTTAGATGAACCTACCAGTGGATTGGATCCGAGAGCTCGTGTAGAAGTCAAGTCGCTGTTGCTTGAGCTTAAGAAAATGGGCAAAACGATCTTGATTAGTAGCCACATTCTCGCAGAGCTTGCAGACACGTGCTCATCGATCGGGATTATCGAACGCGGCAAGCTGCTGGCACATGGTCCGATCGATACCGTTTACAAGCAGATCAAACGCAATCGTATGGTCGATATTCGACTGAACGAGGCGCCGGAGCGCGCTGTAAGTCTGCTTCGTTCCAATCCTGCCCTCCGGTCCTTGACCAATATCGCAGATGGAATCCGTGTTGAATTGGAGACCGATGAAGCTGGTGTGGCCGGTATCCTGCGAAGTCTAGTCGTTGCCAACATCGACGTACGATCTTACCACGATAAGGATCCAACCTTGGAAGACGTCTTCATGATGGTGACCAAGGGGTTGGTGAACTGAAAAAAGGTGGTTGCGAGTCGATTCACCACATGCCTAGCTCACGACCACTCAGCGTTCTTGGTCTATGATGACTGAAGTTATTCGTTGTTTGGCATTGATGATTGAAGGATTGAAAGAAGTTGGATACTTCACCGGAACGGGTTGGAGCTGTAGCGATTCGTCGACGCAATAAGCAAGGCATGTGGCTGCTGGTCGGTTCGCTCGGGATCTTCTTTTTTGCCAGCATGCTTCTGTATGTTATCTACATTGCACTCAGGCTTGGAAGATCACCCAGCCCCGACGAATATTTCTACCTACCACGCACTTTCTGGATCAGCACAGCCTTGCTGTTCGCCATCTCAGGACTGCTTCACTATTCCGTGATTGCAGCTCGCAGGGATCATTTTGTCGATGTGATCATCAGGACTGCTCTCGCGCTGGTAGCCGCTATTGCATTTTTAATCATTCAAACGGAAGCGATGGCGACACTGATTGTTGAAACCAAGTCGATGCGGAATACCAGTATTAGCCCCTATCCGTTTACGCTAATCCTAGCGCTTCTGCATGCTTTGCATGTGTTGGCCGGTTTGGGTGGACTCGTCACGATTTTAATCAAATCGCTGATGTATCGTTACGATCATGAACAATACACGGGGTTGGAAGTGTGTGCCATCTACTGGCATTTCTTGGATGTCGTTTGGATTGTGATGCTCGGGTCGTTTTACTTGGCCAGCGGCATCTACAATCGCGTCTAGCCTTCTGCGGCCACCGACTCCAGTTTCCAATATTTGCGGAACGGCGCAAGCCGTCCGGTGTCGCATTTAGCGGAACGGCTTACGCCGCTGGAGTTGCTGCGTTCGCGCGTTGCGGTGGATCCTTCTTCCGAAGTATCCGACACTGGCGTACGGCTTGGGACGCGACTAGATCGTCTAAGTTTGGTCGGAAGACAGTCAGCAATACCAGTGGCAAGAACCACGCCATCAAAAGACCGCCGCCGTATGCATAACTGAACTGAGCGGCCACCATAATAGCGGCGGAACAGTTGAGCAGCGTTGCCAGACTTTTTTGTGCTGGCCAAAAGGCAAACGAGAATGCCAGGGCGACGAAAGCGACTACGACCGGTATCCGAACATAAGGATGTAATCCCAGCCCCCAGATTCCGTCGAGATCCTGAAGCTTGAACTCAATGGTGCCAAACATCTGACGCAATTGAAGCAAGAAATCTTGGTTCGACGCGCAAGCCAACGCGATAACCAAACCACCTAAGGCAAACAGCACACCAGCGACAAACCGACGCTGGCCTCGTTGCCAGTAGAAACTCAACCAGAGAGGTAGCAAGAACAACGGGTAAAACACTAGCCCGCCTGCCAAACCAAGTATCGCACCCGAGAAAAAGGGACGGCGATACAGTAGCACAGCTAGAACCAATAGAGCTCCAGGAATCGCGTGTTCTACACGTCCTACCATCTGCGATGCATAAGGAAGCAGCAAATAGAGCAGGGCCGCCCCTACGCCTGCTTTGAGATCAGAAAAGTGCCACAAGCCTATCGCCACCATGCCCAGTATCAAAACCGTATTGGAAATGATTAAGAACACTCGCGAAACAGTCAGCAAACGAGCCTGCTTCATGCCACCAGCCGATAATTGCGCGTCGCCTGAATTGTTCGTTTCCAACCGTGCTGCCTGTCGCTGCGCCGCAGTCGTTGCAATATCGGGTAGTGCTTTTAATGGATCAAACCCTGGTCCACGGTTTAACTGTGAGGTTTTGAGTGGGGCGGGTGGACCATTGAATACATTGGCCATCAGAAATGTAAACAGACTGATCCCAATGAAGATCAGCCCCCCCCTGGACAAATTCGCTTCTAAGAATGGTCGACGAAAGAAAGTTGTGTCGAGTAGCATTCTGACAAGCCATAGCAAACAAACGGAAAGGAGCCAGATGTAACCGAAGAGGCGAACTTTTCGTGGCGTCCAGCTCGACTGACTTGGTGCGGGCTGCGTCTGATTAGCAACTACCGCTTCTGCGTTTTCGTCCAGCGTATTAGCGTCAACGACATTTGCAGGAGCCGTATTGTCAAACTGCTGTGGTTGAGTCAGTTGCTGCACAAGGCGTGGTAAGGTCTCGCGATTTATGACCGCTGTCGCACCTTCGATCGGTCCGGCTGTTTGTTCGCGAACCTGTTCAAGCCGATACGATTCGTGGATTAGCATCAGACCTGGTGTTAGTAATAACAAAAGGATGATGTCGAGATTCCGTATGCTCCATAATCGGTGGAACATAAAGAAGATGCCAATGATCAAAAACGACGACATGTAGACCCATGTCGCCGGTTCTGGACGTTGGTAATAAAAGAGAAACTGGCCCATTTTGTTGATCCGAGGTGCGTTGCAGACTGCGAGCAACCACGCTAAACAAATGGGTAGAATATGCGAATGGTGACGTTCTGACCAGTCGCATTAAGCCTAGGAATTCCAACCACCGACGCAAAAAAGCTGCGTAATTGCCCTTTCTGCGGGTTTCAACGATTAAGTCGATGGGCTAACCGTACGGTTAGTGGACTGTTTGGGGAGCTTCAACTTGTAATTCTACTAGTTGGAAGTTGCGGAATTGCACAACCATGGCGGGACCAGTGTGAACTTGTAAAGCGAGTACACCGGCAGCTTTGCCGTTGGTGCTGACGTCAATGACTTCGCTCATAAGGACGCCGTTAATGAAGTGACGCATCTGATTTCCAACTGCGACGATGCGATAAGTGTTCCATTCT
This sequence comes from Njordella aestuarii, assembly GCF_056494165.1. Lineage (NCBI taxonomy): Bacteria > Pseudomonadati > Planctomycetota > Planctomycetia > Pirellulales > Pirellulaceae > Njordella > Njordella aestuarii. The sequence goes on along the minus strand of NZ_CM151397.1, from coordinate 1,128,400 downwards.
TCGGACTTGACATTCTTTTGCAAATCAACTGCATCCCCACAGTTTCCCAATACCAATGGGTCTGAATCGGCCTTCAGCATCGTAATCTGGCCACGGTCAGCGATAATGCCTCGCCCTTTCTCTTCGTAGTTGATGCCCGAATAGCGTGTTTGCGAATCGATGTCCGCTTGATAGCCGCCGACGATAAACTTCTCTTCGTTAAGAACTGTACTGCGGTATTGGACGCCGGAATTTCCGTACTCAATGCGATACTCAAACGTCAAGTCAAAATCGGAGACTTCATGTTCGCTGATCAGGAATGTGTTCTCCTGGATCGAGTTTTCTTTAGTTGTCCGTCCAGTAATGGCGCCGTCTTCAACGCTCCAAAGATCTGTTCGGCCTTTCCAACCTGTGAGGTCCTTGCCATTGAAAAGCTGGACGGCCTCCTCGGCTGCGGATTTTTGTGCAGTCGTCGAGTTGACCGACATGGCAAACGATTGCAAGGCTACGAGGGAACCTAAAACTAGGAAACGAGTAAAACGCATCTTGATATTACCTAAAGGGTAGGAAGTTGGTTGTTGGAAGGAAGGTTATTGTTGGCTGCAAGTTGTCCGCACGCCGCAGCGATATTCTGACCGCCGGAATGACGAATCGTGGTAAAGTAACCGGCAGCCCGCAACTGCTGGGCGATATCCCAAATTCGTGCCTGCTCACTGCGTTGGAGCGTGTCTCCCGACTCTGGTTCGCTCGCAAGCCATGCTTGATTATACGGGATCAAGTTAATCTCGACTTTGAGGCCTTCGCAGAATTTTAGCAGAGCGTCGATGTCTTGTGGGCGGTCGGTAACTCCAGAAAGCATCACGATCTCTAACCAGATTTTGCGGTCTGGATATTCAAAGTTAAGCTCGACAATCGTCTGGCGAATCGCTTCCAAAGAGCCAACGCCTCGCGGAACAATGGTTCGGCGAACTTCTGGATCGCAAGAATGGAGGCTGATCGCTAGCCGAATGCCCGTGAATTTTCTAGCACAGTCGCGCAAGTTTCCTAGCACCCCTGCGGTCGACACGCACAGATGAGCCGGCGAAATGTAAAAGCCATCGTCACGCAGCATCCAGTGGATCGCTTCCTGAACGTTGGTCCAGTTATGCAGCGGTTCTCCCATCCCCATGAAAACGACGTTGCGAAGTTGATATTTCTGAAGCAACGCTTCCTGCCTTGCGATCAGCAATTGTTCCAGTATTTCCGGCGCGTTCAAGTTTCGTAACATGCCCAAACGCCCGGTTGCGCAAAACGAACAACTGACTCCACAACCGACTTGGCTAGACACGCAAGCCGTTGCACGATTCGAGCGCCCCGCCGGAATTAGCACGGTCTCGATCGAATGGCCATCGTGAGTCTTCAGTCGCCATTTAATTGTTCCGTCATTAGGGTCTCGATAGCTCTCCTCGGTTGACAATAGACGCGTCGGAGATTCTGGCAGTTCTGCAGGCGCATTATCGCGTTTGTCCATCAGCCAGAGCGTTCGCATGTCTGACCAATGATGTTCGACAGGTTCCCCGCGTTGTAAAACTTTCCATCGCAAGCGCGAGAGTGCTTTTCGTCGCGGCGTTATCAACAACCAGTCCCACATGGACGAAGTAAACCGGTCACTCGTTTCGCTGGATACTGTGGGGCGGGTCAAACTCACGATCAACGGCTATGGGCTTAATGTGGAAAGGGATTCGACTAGAGTTGGAAGCGACGGATTTAGTTGAGCAAGCGTCTTTCAGAACGCCTGACTTACTGGGAACGTAAGGCTTCTAGTAGTGGCAATTTTACAGCACGGCGAACGGCCAGCATGCCGGCCAAAACGCCGACGGCTAACACGAGCAGCAGCATCAAAAGGGGCCAACCAAGCTCTCCAAGAGTTTGACCACTGAAGGCGGCGAATGCAACCGATAATAATGCTGAAATGGCACCGATTATCGTTCCACCAAGCAACAAGGTGAGGTGTTCTGCAAAAAGAGTTCGAGCAATGCGAGACGACGAAAATCCAATCGCTCGCATCAGTCCGAACTCGCTGCGGCGTTCGACGACCGACCGAATTTGAATGACGGCCAAGCCCAAAGTGCCGAGGATCAAACCGAGAGTGCCAAGCGATTGAAAAGCGCTCAGATAAGTGTTCTGCACGGCCAGCAAATCACGGAGCACGACCGTGGTTGCCCTCGCATCCAAGCCTTCGTTCGCCCAGCCTTTCTCAAGTGCTTGAGCAACGCTGTCGGTTTTATCTTGTGCCGAAGCTACCAAAAAGACGCGTTGACCGGAAATCTCGGGGAACGCTCGTAAAAAGTTAGTGTCACCGATAATCAGATAGCCTTGCAACACCGTGTTTTGTAACAAACCAATCGTCTTGAAGTGAATCTCGCGGTCATCGTACGTGTAACTAAATTCTTCGCCGATCGATGATTTCAAGTGAAGTCCCCACATCGCGGTGTTTTGATCGATCACAACAGGAATTGGGTCGGCCGATGTTCCGGCGGCCCGTGTTTCAAGTAAGCTCCAAATGGATTCATTTACCGGATGTTCTGCCGCCCCTGCCCAAGCAAAACGGGATTCAACTGCGGACTGATCTGGGCGGCGGTCAACGGAAGCGATCCTGGGGTGAATGCCAAGCACCTGGGGCTGGTTGGCTTGGTAGAGATTGCTGCAGCCTGCATCGTCGCCACCACGAAGTCTCATTCCAACGATCTGCACGTCTGTAAGTATGGCCGCCGACTGCCCCAAGGCAGCAGACTGTACGTCCGGATTAGTTAGATCACGAGAAATAGGCATATCCGATTGCGCTATTAAACTGAAGCCGCCGGTGCCTGCCTCGTCGGGTTCGACATGAAATAAGCTCACGGATAACAAAAGAAAGCACGCAACTGCAATCAGGCTTACGGCGAGTACGCTGCGAAGCGAATTGCGTTGCATCGAACTGACCGCGAGCTTGTGAATCGAGAACGAAGGCTTGGACGATTGGTCTGTCGATTTTTTATTTGACTTGACGGTTTGCGGCAGAATAACAAAGTCGTAGAACGCTAACAGCAGAACGATCATGACCAACATTCCAGCCCCCAAGAACGCGCCTGCCTTGGCTGGACCTTGCAAGCCGCCAGCGATATTCGGCAAGACAATCGACCCGATCAGTGCAGCGTACATAACGATACGTCTGAGCCATGCGTATCGTGATTGTCCGACAGCCGACGATGAACTACGATTGCCGCGGAGCAAGTCTACGCTACTCACGCGCGAAAGGTACAGCAACGAAAACCAAATTGTCGCAAGAGCTGAAAACCCACCGACGAAAGTTCCAATCGCAAGCGATAACCAAGTCCAATGAAACTCCAAGAAAGGAACTCCGACTGCCCCTACCCACTGGCTGCGCAAAAGCGCGAGAACTGCCATGCAAAATGCGATGCCTAAAAATAGACCAAGGATGCAGCCGAGTGCGATGACCAATATTGATTCGGTTGTGATCAAGCGACGAATGCCACGCGTGTCCCAGCCTGCAGCTTTCAAGATGCCCCATTGGTTGGCGCGGCTCTCCACCGCCAGACGCATCAGCAGAAAAATCAGCAGCAACGATGAAGCTATGACGAAAAAGCTGAGCGACAAGAACAAAGCATCAAACGGCGTCGAACCACTGGACGCTTTCAGCTGATCTGCTCGCAAAGGCAGCACTCGCCATCCGAGTTCAGGAGCAACGCTTTGCAAACTCTTGGAAAGCTGCAGTTCTAACTCGTCGACGCTGGCAGCCACATCAGGGGCAATTCGCAGGCTAGTAACGCTTCCAAAACGGGAGCCAAACAACTCTTGCGCTCGCTCCAAGGGCAAATATAGTTTGGGAGTCAATCGATAGTCTTGCCAGTATTCGTCGTCTTCGTCACGAACATTTCGATCTAATGGAAACGGCGTGTCCCATTCGGAAATCGAGTCTTGATCTGTAATCCCCGCGACAGTCGGTGTCATCGCTGGATCATTGAAGGGCGTGGGAGCAGCGTCAAATACGGCGTCGCGGTTTCGTCGATACGGGCTTGATGGCTTTGTGACCGGGACTATGCCCACTACTTTAGCGGTAAAAGATAGTTCGACTTCCCGACCGTCTACGTTTTCACTTTGATAGTAATCGATCTTTACGTCGTCACCAACAGCGATGCCCCCGCTCTCGGCCAACCAACTGTTAATCAGGCATTCGTCGGCTTCCAGCGGGAGCGGCAACTCTAGATCCGTCGTTCGCAGTTTCCATGTTTCGACGTCGGGGCCGATAAAATCAGCTGTGACGCCGGAAATAGTGCTGTACGGAACGGAAATCGGTTCTTCGGATCCGTCCGACACAAGTTTGGTGATACCATTTGCCAGGTAAGTGAGTAACGGTTCTGATTTCTCTGCGGGAAGAGAGGACTGGACTTTTGTGACGACCTCATCGGAAAGTAACAAACGCTCGGAACTGAGCTGGTAGTAGTGAAAGACAACCTGTTCCGGCTCCTCTGGCACTATGGCCTTGTGCTCAGAAAGTGTTAGACCAAGGTCTTTTAGCGTAAACGGCAAGGCCTGCAAAAACTCGTCCGATTCGTATTGGGCAGCTTCCCACGTCGGGTCTGATTTGGCGTCAGTGGTTCTCGGGAAGATCACTGCGTTATACTGATTGGGACGCGCCAGGGCTTTTTGAACCGTGCTTGCGTCAACAAAGGCGTTCAGCGAAGTGCGTTGATTGCTTTGGATATCGAATCGAGCAATGCTTTCGTTTGGAAGGATTTCTACGAGTTCCAAATTCGCCAACGCAACTGTTTCGTTGTCGCGTTTTCCCAATGGATTGTCAGAGGAGACTGCCGAGGGCGCGGGGACTTGTAAGGTAATTCGGTCACCCACTGAAGCGCCAAGCTCATCGGCAGCGGCTTGATTGATCGCGATTTGGTCTTCTGCCAAAGCTTGCGGCTTTACACCGGTTCCCATTGTCCAAAAACGATCATTGATACCCAGGGCAAGCACTCCACTGGCGCGTTGAATCGTGTCAGCGGTATTCGTCTCCAGACTTGTAGCTGGAAAAAGAATCGTAGGGATTGGGGATTCTTTTTGTTGAGCAGACGCATCGAGGGTCATGTTGCGATCCAACAGGGAGCCGTCAAAGAAATTTGGAGCAAGCAGCAAATATTCAATACGGCCAATACGGTCCATCGCTAAAAAACGCAGAGACCCACGCAAGCTGTCTCCTACTAAAAGTGCACCAACAATCGTCGCCGTCGCAGCGGCTATACCCAAGGCGATCGGCCATAGCAATCGGGGGTAATGTCGGAGCGATGCGACCGCGAGCTCCAGGATCGACAAAGTGTTTGAACGGTTCATTTGCACAGACTGAAAAGACGAAAACAGCGCAGTCCGTCTATCTTACCAATTTTCTGTTGCTTCGTTCAGGTAATAAGAAGTAGCTAAGGTGTGGATGTGCGATCAAAAATCAATCTTGATTTGAAACAGCAAACATGCTATTCCCCAACGTATTGCGAAAAACTGAACCGCTATGCATCGCTTTGCATGCTGCGGATATTTGAAGTTGAGATGCTTGTGAGTTTATCGTCGTGATAACGCATCGAGTCGTCGGAACCATGGAGGCTCGCTAGAAATGATCCACAAAACTTTGAAGTCGATGGTCGCGCTCGGAATGCTTGCCATCTGCTGTTCGTCCGCCCAGGCTGAAGGCTGGTCTTGGAATCCGATGGTTGGTCTAAAATCATTGACACAACCCAATTGGTTCACGCGATCAGTTTCAAAAACAGGTACTGCTGTTAAGACCACCACAACGAATACTTGGAAGAGTGTGTCGTCGACAACCGCCTCGGCGTGGAACAAGACGACCGATCTACTGGATCCCTTCCCAGACAAAAAGGCGCCAAGCAAGAATACGACGGCCAAGAGTTCTTGGTGGTCGTCCGAAAGCTCGGCAGAATCCCGGCCTGAAACGATCAACGAATACTTAAACCAAGAACGACCGGAATTCTAAGTTCAGGTTGTGGGGTTTAGGCTTAAACTGTCAGCGTTACGATTTTTTGCTCGGCAAGCGCTGCCCGTTGGGCGTGCGGTTAAACGAGATCGACTAATGCAATGCTTACGCGTCGATCATATCGAGCGCGTCGAGGACCGCGGCAGTCGCTTGGGACTTGTTGAGCACGTAAAAGTGCACGCCGGGAATGCCTGCATCTAGCAACTCGCGAACTTGATTTCTTGCGAATTCGACTCCAACATTGAACTGCCAGTCGGTGTCGTCATTTTCGGAAAGCTTGCCGACAAAGGAGTCTGGTAGAGCCGCTTTGCACAGCGAAGTGATACGCTTGATCTGCGCCAAATTCGTCACCGGCATGATGCCTGGAACGATCGGAATGTTAATTCCTGCCGCGCGACAATCGTCGCAAAAACGGAAGTAATCGACGTTCTTGTAGAAAAGTTGCGTAACGATAATCTGAGCGCCCGCGTCGACTTTGCGCTTCAGATTGTCAAGATCTGTCTTTGCATCGACCGCTTCTTGATGGACTTCGGGGTAGCCGGCGACTGCGATGTCCAACTCCTTGAACTCATCGCGAATCAGCGCGACCAATTCATTGGCGTACCGAAGCCCGCCAGCGGTCATTTTGAATTCTGTTTCGCCCTTTGGCGGATCGCCTCTTAACGCCACGATGTATTCGACGCCTGCGTCCATCGCACGTCGAATGTACGCTCGCAAATCATCGACAGTCGAACCAACACAAGTCAAATGCGAAGCAACCGGACGTCCGGTTCGTTGCCTAACCAAGCTAGCTACCTGCAATGTTCGGTCTTGTGTCGAGCCACCCGCACCGTAAGTACAGGTGAAGAAATCGGGACTGTATCGCATCAATTCGTCGACGGCACCCAACATATTGGTGACGCCATCATCGGTCTTAGGAGGAAACAATTCAAAAGACAGACCGCGACGACTACCGTCAAAAAACTTGCTTAAGCTCATATTATTGCACCGAAAAGTACTAAATTTCCTTCGCCCAGTTTAATCGACGACTCGCAACTATTGAACAGCAAACTCTCGGTAAAACACCGCGAATCTGCCTAGCTAGGTTGCACAATGCTTACTCTGGGGATTTTGGGAGATGGTAAATACGCTATGATGACCGCCCCGCCCGAATGACCGCAGCTATCATCAAAATCCCACCAGAAAATTAGCGATGCGACCGATTGTCCAAATCTCGTTAGACCTCACCAACATTGTGGAAGCAATCGAAACGGCTCGTATGGCGATGCGAGCTGGCGTCGATTGGCTGGAAGCAGGCACGCCGTTGATTCTGGCTGAAGGCCTGCATGGTATCCGAGCCTTACGGGCTGAATTTCCGAACGTCCCGATTATCGCCGACCTAAAGACAATGGATGGCGGATATCTCGAAGCAGAGATGATGGCCGGTGCAGGAGCAACGCACGTTGTGGTGATGGCTCGAGCTCATGCAGAAACCATCAAGTGCGTCGTCAAAGCTGGCCGAGATTACGGAGTCCAAGTCATGGGTGACAACATGGTTTGCGAATCGATGGTCGACGGAGCCAGATTCTTGGAAGACTTGGGCTGCGACTTTATCATTCACCATATCGGATATGACGAGCGGCGTGGTATTGCTGCCGACGGCCATCGAATGCCCAGCCCGCTTGATCAGCTGCGTGAAGTTGTGAATGCTGTGGGTGTGCCTGTGCAAGCCGTCGGCGGCCTGTCTCTTGAGCAAGCAATTGCATGTCCAGCTTACGGCGCACCACTAGTGGTGCTTGGCGCACCTTTGACGATCGACGCCGATGCCTTCAAAACGGCGGACGGAGACCTTGAGAGCTCGTTGCGGCTGATCTGTGAAAAAATCCACGCGTATGATGATGTGCCAGTAAACCCAAAACAAGCATAAACTCCTGAGTAATCCAAGATGAAATCGGCTGCTGTCGTAAATTTTGCCCCTGAGAAGGGTTCTGTTGAGATCCGCGAGATTGATCGCCCTGAAATAGGGGACGACGACGTCTTGCTGGAAGTTGCCAATGTCGGTGTCTGCGGAAGCGATCTACACCAATGGACCGCCGACCACAGTTGGCCAGTTAACTATCCGGTGGTCCTAGGCCATGAGTTTGGTGGGCATATTGTCGAACTTGGCAAGAATGTCCAAGGCTGGCGAGAAGGTGACCGAGTTGTTAGTGAAACTGCTGCCATCATCAACCAGCAAAACCCCATGTCACGGCGGGGACTTTATAATCTTGACCCGACACGCAAAGGATTCGGCTATGGCGTAAATGGCGCGATGACGAAATTCGTCCGTGTGCCAGCTCGGATCCTACATCATGTACCCGATCAGCTTCCGTTGGAGCAAGCTTGCCTGACCGAGCCATGTTGTGTGGCTTATAACGCCGTTGTAAAGAACGCTCGGATTGAGCCCGGCGATCGTATTGTAGTTTTAGGGCCAGGAACCATTGGCATCCTGTGTGCCGCGATGGCCAGATTGTGTGGTGCTGAAGTCGCATTGGTTGGGCTGGAGGCAGATCGCCATCGATTACAGATCGCAGAACAATACGGCTGCGAATCGATCATTGGAGACGCTAAGGCGTGGTCGTTGGAGCGAGACGGCCTGGGAGCTGACGGAGTGATCGATGCTGCAGGCGCAAGCGTTACACTCAAAATTGCCCTCGATCTTGTTAGGCCAGCAGGCTGGATCAGTAAAGTTGGCTGGGGACCGCAACCGCTGGGCTTTAATATCGACCCTCTTGTTCAAAAAAATGTTACTTTGCAAGGGAGTTTTTCTCACAACTGGCCAATCTGGGAACGCGTCATCGCGTTGCTCGCTAGCGGCCAACTGGATGTAAGGCCGATTATCGGTGGCGTCTGGCCGATTACTCAATGGCACGAAGCGTTTGAGCAGATGCATAGCGGTGCTGTCGTTAAAAGTGTTCTAACCCCGGTTTAAAGTTATGCCACAACTTTCTGCGTTCCCCAAAGCGTATATGGATGCTCTCTGCAAAGATGGGAGTATGAAGCTGTCCGAGTGGTTTGAAATTGCAAGTCGCCTGGGCGTCGATGGGATTGAGTTCTACGCGGGCTTCATCGAAATGGCAGATCAAACGAAGTGGGCTGGGTTTCGGCAGCAGGTCGAAGACTTGGGCCTTCAAATTCCGATGTTGTGCTGTTCGCCCGACTTTACGCACCCGGATAAGGCATTCCGGCAACGTGAAATTGAAAAGCAAAAGCTGCGTATCGATATGGCCAAAACGTTAGGCTGTAGCTACTGCCGCGTGTTGAGCGGCCAACGTCGGCCCGAATTGACGTCGGCCGAGGGAGTAAAGCTGGCCGCAGAATCGATTTACGAATGCCTGCCGTATGCGCAGGAGCGAGGCATTACACTGAACCTAGAGAATCATTACAAGGATGACTTTTGGGAGTATCCCGAGTTCGCCCAGCGAATTGACGATTTTTGTGCCTTGGTCGACGCGATCGAACATCCAGCTTTTGGCGTGAATTATGATCCCAGCAACGCTTATATCGCTGGGGATGACCCGTTGGAATTGCTTAAGCGAGTTTCGCATCGCGTGGTAACGATGCACGCAAGCGACCGGTATCTAACCGAAGGTACGCTTGAGGACCTGCGCCGCGAAGAAGGCGGATCTGCTGGTTATGCAAAACGGCTGCGGCATGGCGAAATTGGGCAAGGCTTGAATGACTACGATGCGATTTTCACCGAGTTGCGTCGCGTCGGCTTCGATGGCTGGATAAGCATTGAAGACGGCGTCGACGGCTTCGAGCAACTCCAGCGTAGCGTGAATTTCCTACGCAAAAAGATCTCGCAACACTGGTAACAATCCGGTCGTTCACTCAAGTCAACCGTGGGCGACCGGCACGCGCGAAACAACGAGTCCTGACACCTTTTCCGAGTTTACTCAATCCAAAGCAGCACTCCTTTGCCCGGTCCTTTTGGCATCGCCCACGAATTTGGACTGGTAGGTAAATAGAATACTCGTCTATCTATGATCAATGGCTCGTCCACTGGGAATTGTTGACTAGTCTTGTGACTAAGTCCTGCACCAAACGCATTGATGTCAGCCCAATCTTTTGGGCGAATCACGCTCATGATTTTTTCTTGGTTCGCCATAACAGTGATCTGGATTTCATTGGCTGCTCTTTCAATCAACAGCTCAATGGCATAGGTCCCCGCTTGAAAAGGTGCTTTCAACTCGGGATCTGATATCCCCTCGGACTCAATATTTTCCAATGCTAAACAAAGTTGATAGGATCGGCCTTCTGGAAGATACACTTCGGTCTTTTCAGCGCGGTCAAATACACTTTTCTTGTGCACGATCGCATACATGCTAGGATCGCTCACATCCAACTCGCGTGCGATATCGACCAGCCCAGCATACTCTCGTTCGATTAACGATTGCTCTTCTTTCAACTGGAAGTACTTAATCCAGATAGCTACCAACGCGATAAGTAGAAACAGCGATACTAAACTAATGCGCGGACGCCATAACATTTTATTAGACTGATTACCTGTCACCGTTTTGCTGCTTTAATAGCCTCTTCTGCAGCGAATTTTGCTGCACTCCCTAGCCTCAAAGTGTACAAGGGATCGGCTCGAACTTCGTCTATCGGTATCCCAAATGCGATGGCGGCTTCGGATGCGAGCTCGTCCGGTATCCTACATTCAAGCAGCGTTAAAATTTCGTTTGTCGCTGAACTAAACTGCGTGTCGTTAGCAAGAATTTTGAATTCAAGCTGACCCCAGTGCTTCCTAAGAAAATTCGCCGACACTGCTTCTTTCTTCGATACAGCACTGGAGGTTTGAGACTTCGAGCAAGTTGTAATGTTATCCAGCTCCAAGTCAAATTCGACGGAATGTGTAGTTTCTTGACCACTCATAAATCCAGATGACGAGCTTGAATGTCGAAGGTTGCTGCATATAGTCCAGTCTTGCCCGTCAGGCAGGTAAGCTCGCCAAGCAAATTGCGTTGGAGCATCGCAATGCAATTTAACGATTTGAACTTGAGAAGTATCGGAAAGATCCAGTCGGCCATATTTCGAAACGAGGCGTTCGTAGTCGTAGCGAAGCGCCGAGTTCTCAATCGCTTGTTTAAGTAAAACTCCGGCGCTTGCAATTACTACGATCAACAATAAAAGGTTGAGACTCAATTTCAGCTTCATACAATCGCACTATCCACAGTCGCGTTTGCTACAAAGAACCTTTTAGCCAGCTGATCGCAACTTACCGTCGTCGCCTTCGAAGGCGGTGCGGCCTAGGATAACATCGAAGTTTGCGGCAAGCTCGCCAATTTTCGAACCTTCAAATGGCTTGAAATCTACCAACACCGATTTGCGCGAAGCCGGGTCCTTGACTGCTCGGAAAACGCCATCGCCTTCGTTCATCGAATGGCCATTGATTAACATCTGAGTGGTCAAGAGACGGTGGCCGTTCTGATTGATTGCAAAGTGAATGTGCGGCGTACGTCCTGGATACGGAACCGGCTTGATCGTGCGGAAATAGTATTGGCCCTTGGAATCTGTCGTAAAGCGACCAAAGCCCTGAAAGTTAGAATCCTTCTTATCGGCGTTGCCCGTTCCCGAATGAAGGTACGCGCCGTTGTTATCGCACTGCCAGATCTCCACCACCGCGTTGCGGATCGGGCTGCCCGATTTATCAAGAATGCGACCAGTCAGATGCGTTATCTCACCCACCGCCGAGCTGATTGAATCGTTGATGAGCAGGAGATCGTTGTCCGTATCCAGCGGAAGTTTGTCGGGATAGAACGGTCCTTCCGTTAAAGCGACCGTCGTTGTCAACTCTTCAGCAAATGCGCCGCGTACAGTAAGCGCCGTGGCACCAAACGCCATCGCTTGAATCATGTTTCGACGACTGAAAGATGAATAGTACTTCGACATAAGAAAACTCCACGTGAAATGTCCGCCAATTGAATAAGTCAACCGACTAACATTCTAACACAAATCATCCACGCGGTTTTCTAAGCGCATCACGCTTAGTTTGCAGGCTTTTTATTCTTTTCGAGATAGCCTGGCAGGCGGATCCCTAACCGCGAAAGACAAACGAACAGCAGTCCGCTGAAGAATACTTCATCGAGATTGCCGATGAACGGAAGATTGTCAGGAACCTCGATGATCCCTAAAGTCAGATTGGCAAGGAACGCCACGGAAACAATTACGCCCAGGAACGCTAGGCCCACATTACGAGGCGGCTTGTTTGGAGAATACGGCGGATTAATGCCAGCGGGTTTGTATTGCTGCGAAGCCGCGTTTTGCGAATCATTCATTTTAGTGCACCTGGGACTGTAGAACAACAAACAGAGGCGGTGACTGATAGGCCAGTCACCGCCTCAATTGCTTGTCGTTAACTCATAAGCATTTTCGGTGCCTACGATGCAGCCGCCAATTTGACACGAGCTTCTCGCAAGCCTCGACTGAGGATGTCTCGCAATAAAGGCGAGTAATCTTCGTATCGATGCGCATCGGCTGGTCCATCTGCATATTGAAAAATTGCATCGCGAGGCTTAGCCCCCAGCGCAATCAACGTGCTAGATACCGTTCCGTAGTCAGTTCCACGCATTACCATGGAAGGACGACCCGGTGACGATGGCGAACGAGCAAATACACGGCTCGCGACAGCTAGAAACTTAACAGCTGAATCGAGAGTTTGAAGAGTCAGAAGACGCCGAGCCATTTGGACTCGTTCATCTCGAAAATCATTTAAATTTTTGCTCCCGATTATATTCAGGCCAGGTTCCATCTCCACGACCTCATCAGCCGTATCATGATGAATAACCCAACCATTCTCGCGATCAGCAATTACAAGGTTGAACGCCTCGTACGCTGACTTTGTAAGTTCATCGAGAACTCTATCTAACGCCTTGCGAGCTGTTGTAGCACGCAAAGCTTCCCGGCATAAAATTGCTCTGGAAGAGTCTCCGCCCAGCGGTTGAATGCTGTGACGTTGGCAAATTCCTACGAACATTCCATGCTGATTCGCTCCTATCCAAGTGCCTCCCGAACGTTGATCACCAGGACATAAAATTCTTGGCTTCCCGGATTGTATGGAAGGTGGGGTTGAGCGTCTGGTAAAAAACTCCTCTCTATTAGCGGCGACTAGGATGGGACTTTCCGGAACCAATCGATACTGAATGGCCAGCAAGCACATCTTGATGCTCTGCACTTTCTAGTTAAACAGGTCCGCTGCTCGGGCTGGGAGGTAGCTGACTATCCGCCATACCAAGTGCGGTTAGCAGGCCCAAGCATCTCGAAGGACAATTAAACTAGCAATATTGGCGAAAGTCACCCCCTTGACTCGCAAGAAAGTCAGGAAAAGTTCAGTTAAACGCGGAATCTGGGAAAACTTCTCCGAATGTCCCAGTCAAAAACCGAAAATTGCTGGCTAAAATCGCCGAAAAAAGGCCTTTCGGCAAGAATGGCACCAATAAACCCAGATTTAGCGGTTTAAGCTGCCGATCGCATGGTTTCGGCAAAGTGTAAGCGTTGCCCAGTATCTTCCGTCACAAAACGGCGGATCAACTCCATTACCGACCGGCGATTTTGGCAACTCAGCGGGTCGTGAAGTCCCTCGGGCAGAGTCACCAGCGATGCTCCAGGTGACTGGCTCGCGAACTGAGCACTAGCTTCGATTGAAGCCAGTCGATCGCGATCCCCATGAATAAGCAGCGTCGGAAGATCCAATTGCGAGGCTCGCTCAAGCGACTCACGCCCAGCAACTAACAATTCGATGCCCAAGCGAATACTCATCGTTCGATGCAGCAGCGCATCCTCGCGGTAAGCTCGCTGAGCCGCTGGATCATCCGTTAGCCAGTCGACGCGACTCTTCAGACGCATTGGCCAGTCAGGGATCCATTGCGAAAGCCGCCGTCCCACGGCAAGGAAGTCTTCACGTATCGGCTTGCCTTCAGGTACAAGCATCGGGGCAATCAGTACAAACCGATGCGCTCGGGGTCGGATGATTGGAATAAGTTCGCCTTCTTCGGGCTCGCTCAATGTTTGTCCTAACGCAAATCCAACCGCCAAGTTACCACCCATGCTCTGACCGATCAAGCATATCTGAGCATGCTGCCAAACCTGCTGCGCAGCATGGACGGTCGTGCTAATCTCGTCCATCAGCGCGGTGTACGATTCGATGCGCCCACGCTTGCCAGGCGATTTTCCATGGCCGATCAAGTCGACTACCTGAAGTGCGATTCCATGATCTGACAAATACTCGCCTAATGCGGCATACCGGCCGCCGTGATCGCCCAGTCCATGGATCAAGACACATACGTGCTCAACCTTGCGTTTTGCAATGCACGGTATCCATCGATGGCAGAATCGTGACTGCCCGTTGGGCAATTCAATCCAGTCAGCAAGATAAGTACTTCTTTGCGAACTGAAGTCGTACGAGGGGAGAGGCATGGATAAGTGATCAGAGTTTCAATGTTACGGCAACGGTTGAGTCAGCCAGGCTTTCCATGTCCAGCCAGGTGGCTTTGTAAATGGAATGGCAGTCCACCACGGCAGTTTGTCAATATCGACAGCCTCGGCTTCAGGGACTTCGCTCGTCTCGGGTGCTAGTACGGGATCTGGTTCCAGCCAACCGCCTTCGCGGGGCGGAAGCCCAAAGCTTTGATGATAGGCCTTTTGCTGGGCGTCTATCCATTGCTCTGTTTCTTTGACCTTCTTGTTCGGCAGCCAACCTTTCGCACGACTGAGCCGGAGTCTTGCGAGTTCGAAATCTTCTTGGGCCACCGCGGAGACGGCCATGTTATGCCAAGCTGCCTTGTTTTTAGGATGAGTCGATACGACGTTCTGCCAATGGAAGTCAGCCTGCTGCCAGAGCCCGTTGCTCGCCACCGTGTTGCCCTGACGCACTTCCTTAGACCCCCAAGACCAGTATGGGTTTTGCAACGTGACCTCAGTCTCTTCCAAAGTCGGCGCGAATTGAGACCACGTCTGTCGCGACACGCCAGTCAGCAATCGATCGACCGGATCCGCTACAAAAGCCAACTCAGGATATTGCTCTTCGGCCTGCGTGCGATTCAAAGATACAGTTGCCGCGTTGACAAACTTGCCAGAAGGCACTTCGTAAGCTTCCCATGTAACAATCATGTGTTCGGGACGTTCGTTGACTGGTTTATTGCTGTATTGCTGTAGGACAGCCATCGCTGCTCCGGGTGAATTCGGATTCGCAGGCCGCTTGGCTTCCTCTTTTTCCAGTTCAAAATCTGCCATAGTGATGTGGCCTTGAATCATAAGTTCGGCCCCCGACGCCTTGACTGTCTCCAAAGTCGACATTGGGTTTGGCTTCTTTTGATGACTAGCCAATTGTATTGGGCTTGCCGAACCAAGTGGTGGAGATGAGAGAGACTGCGGCGACAACATCGCGATGTGCGTCGACCCCGCCGGCTTTGTGTTTGCGAGAGCCTGCTCCAATCGCGAGCTCAACGCTTCAGGACCAGTAATGGTTACAAAAGCGACCCGTTTCGGCTGTTTTGTGTTGATGATCGAATTCGCTTGCAACTTGGAGGGTTGCCAAGTCGTAATGGGCGCGGTCGTGCTACAGCCGGTGGAATGGATAATCAAGCCACTCAGGAGCACCGGGAGAACGATTCTTGGGAACACGGGGTCTATTGGAACATGTCGTTTAGGCAAGTCTCTATACCTCCTCAGGCTGCGGAGCTTTCGTAGGCGTGGTTGTAGTCGGCGAGCGACACGATACAAATGCCGAGTCGATTGGCGGTTTCAAGCGTTTCTTCTCGGTCGATCAAGATCGTTTTGCCTTGTTCAATCGCAATTGCTCGACCACCAGCGTCCCATACCTTTTGAACGGTAAGTGGCCCAATCGTCGGCAAATCAAATCGATCATCCTGTTGCGGCTTGGCAACCTTGATCAAGGTAAAACCTTTCTGCTGGCACAGCCCCGTCGTTCGAGCGATGCACGCGTCGGTCCCCTCGATCGCTTCTACCGCAAGGACGTTTTGGTTGTAAACAGTAATGCTCTGGCCAATATCCAGTCCGCCCATGCGTTTGGCTATCGACCATCCAAATTCGATATCTTTGCGAACAGCGAAGTTCGGTTGGACTGTCGTCAAAACGCCCTCTTCGGCAAGTAAGTGTTTTGCGTAGTCCGTGCCAGGAACGACTTGCATACCAACCGCTTCATAAGACCGCGCGATTGTGTGCAGCAAAGAGTCATCACGCTGATCTCGCTGGCGGTAAATAAAATGCGGTATAAAGGTAGCAATGCACTTCAGATCAGGCATTGCGCCCATCCAGCTCAGTCGCGTGAAGAGGATACGATCCTTGAAGATTTTGCCGGCCAGGATGACTTTGGTAACACCATGCTTCTTGAAATAGCGTTGATGCCCACCCAGTTTCCCTACTCCGAAATACTGAAAATGATCGGAAAGATCGGATAGTTCATGTGGCGCGTGGTGACGAATTCCCACGGTGACAACCTTCGCCCCCATGGCTCGCAATCGTTTTGCAACTTCGATCGGATAGTTCCCCCAGCCAGCAACAATGCCAAAAGTTTGACCACTCAATGAGTTTTCGGACGCAGTCATAGCCGGTGCAGAAGACGATTCTTGATGTTCTTGCATAGATGCTGTGGCGAACATGGTTGTCATATTAATCGTCAGGAATGAAAGCGAGCAACTAACTGAGACGGACTGTGCTTCGCAGTGTTAAGCTGCTTTGGAGTCTGTAATGCCAGGCAAAGGAATCGTTGCATCTTCGCTGGACTGCGACTTTAGGAGTCGGTCCATTTCTGACTGTAGTTTTCGAAGCTGCTTTCGCATTTCTGGTAGCCTTTGGATCGCCAGGAGCGACTGCAGGGACTCTTTATGAGGAGCAGCGGGGGAGCCTACAAAAATTCCGTCGCCTGGCAATTCGGTCGCGACACCAGACTGAGCTCCAACTTGAGTTCTCTCGCCAATATGAATATGATCCCTAACACCAACTTGCCCTGCAAGCACCACGTGGCTACCTGTACTGGCGGACCCAGCAATGCCGACTTGGCTGCAGATCAAGTTGTGAGGACCGATATCGACATTATGTCCAATCTGGACGAGGTTATCGAGCTTGGTACCAACTCCAATTTTCGTTGCACCATAGCTGCCGCGGTCGATCGTTGTGTTGGCACCAATTTCGACGTCGGATGCGACATGCACCCAACCCAATTGAGCTGTCCGATTGTGACGCCCTTCCGATTGGCGGTAGCCAAACCCATACGCGCCAATTACTGCGCCGGAGTGGACTGTGACGCGATCTTCGAGAGTGGTCCTCGGATAAAGTACTGCGTTGGGAAAAACTTCGCAGTCGCGGCCAATATTGCATTCGGACATCACTCGTGTGCCGCTATGTAAGATGGTACGATCGCCGATCGAGCAATTAGCGCCGATGGTGACAAAGGGGCCAATCGTCACATCGCGTCCAATGTAAACGTTTTCGCCAATTGCTGCGCGAGCGTCGATGCCCGTTGTCAGTTTATTGTTGGTTGGTCGCACCAGTTCAATCGTGCGCTCGAATGCGTCGTGAGGATTCGCAACTGCCAGCAGTATTAGTGGAACATCTTTGCAAGTGTTAAGAATCGCATCGACATGCGCTTCGTTTACAATCACCGCTGCGGCTTGAGAACTTTTGAGCACTGCGGCGTTGGCTACTTTGTCGACCAGAGTTATCGAGCCAGCTATCGCTTGGTTGAGTGGCAACGCATTGGAAATGATCAGCTTTTCCGCCACATTCCGTGAGACGCCGATCAGCGTGCCGTCGACGAGGGTCGAGATTTCGAGCAAACTATTCATGGTCACGCGACTCCTTCCAAGACCGATGCTATCCGTTAACATCGCAGTTTTGATGCCTTAAATACACCTCTCGCGACTTTTAACAGGTTCGCAGTTGACGAGCAAGACAGAATCCAAACCGAACTTCGCCCGCTCAAACTTTAGCGTCTGCGAATTGGATCGATTGAGCTGTCTGATGGGATGCAGTTGGGGATGGACCACCAGAGCTAAATGACTACGACATTCGACTTCATTATCGTTGGCGGTGGAACGGCCGCCTGCGTGCTAGCAAACCAACTGCTCCGTAACTCTAAAGCCACGATCGCTGTTATCGAAGCCGGCAGCTTTCCAACGGGGCGAATCTGCAATACGCCCGCCATGTACCCGCTTTCCTGGAATTCGAGCAAAGACTGGTCGTTGGAGACTGTCCCGCAGAAGGCAATGCGCAATCGCAAAATCAACTGGCCGCGGGGCCGCATGTTAGGCGGCAGTTCGAGTATGAATGCTTCCATTTATTCGCACGGGCATGCGGATGACTCGGCGGCCTATCCGCCCGCTTGGAACTGGCGTGAAATCCGCGAGAGTTGGAAAGCTACCGCGCCGGCCTGTTGGTACGAAACTTTGAATGTTCAAGAATCGTCCGAATGCTTTCTAAACGCGTGTGACTCGCTGGGCATCTTCCGCTCGCACGACGGAAATGCCGACTGTGAAGCTGGTAGTGGCGTTTTTTTGCGGACCGCAAAGAATGGTCGACGGCATTCCGCGTATCATGCGTTCTTGAAACCAATGCTCGATCATCCGCGGCTGACCGTCATTCGCAACGCAACTTGCAAGCGAATTCTATTTCGCGATCAACGCGCAAACGGCGTCGAAATAACAGACCTTAACAATCCCAATGGCCTATTACTTGGTGCCAATAAAGCGGTTTGCGTTTGCTGTGGCAGCATCGCCAGTCCGCAGCTACTGATGCAGAGCGGTATTGGGCCGCGCCGTGTCTTAGAGAATCTTCAAGTTCCTGTTGTTGCCGCAATCGACCAAGTTGGGCAGAATTTGAAAGACCATCTGGTGTTTCCGTTGGTTATGCAAGTCGACTCGCGGCATTCGCTAGAGCGTGTGGCTGATCGTGCCGTCCGTTTCGAATACGCTCGGCAAAAAACTGGAACGCTTGCTTCGAACATCGCAGAGGCAGGCGCTTTTCTAAAGGTCGACTCTTCCGAAAAGAATCACGACGGAAACCTTGGCCGACCAAACATACAGTTGCACTTTACGCCAACGCATTACTTGCAATACCCATTAGCAAGAGAGCATGTGCCTGCAATCTCTATCGGCGTAACTCCATTGCATCCTCGATCGTCTGGCTCGATTGATTTCGATCCAGAGCTTAACAAGTGGACGATCGATCCGAACTACCTGGGTGATCAAAACGATATGGAGTTGTTCGTCCGCAGCGTTAAAGTGGCTGGACAGTTGTTTGAGCAAGACGCACTCGCGAAGATCGTCGCAGCGAAACTGGTTCCCAAGTGCAACTTCGATGATGATCGGCGGATTGAGTCGGCCATCAGAGCTTTTTCGCTCTCGATCTATCATCCGACGGGAACTTGCCGAATCGGAAGTGACGAGGGCTCAGTTGTCGACGAAAAGTGTCGCGTGCGATCTCTTGAGCAACTTTATGTCGTCGATGCATCGGTAATTCCGGAGCCAACCACTGGCAATCCGCAAGGTACGCTGATGGCACTGGCAGCACACATCGGACGTACGCTTGTTACCGACTAGCCGTTTTCCTAGTTATTATTATTGCTAAACAGGATGGCTGGGGCCACGCCGTAGATGCCATCGGTGAATACCAGTTTCACCCAGTCATCGAAGACTTTGATGGGTTGTGGCGGAACGATAATCAAATCGCTATCCCGGAGCCAGATTTCGTCGGCAGGGTTTGGCCGTTTGCCAAGCAGTTCTCCTCGCAGGTCGAGCATCGTGGCCATCAGACGCCAGTCTTCAGCGCGGCGAAAGATCACGACTTGACGCCGATTGCCTCCGACCTTGATTCCTTCAGCCATCGCTAGCGCTTGAGTGACCGTCGTCGGACCGTTGAGCTCGAAACGACCTGGACGTGTAACTTCGCCGGTGATAAAGACAAAGTGCGGCGCTTGCTGCACAAGCCGCGGTTCAACTTCAATGCCCCAGTAATCGCGGTTCCGATAGTGGAGGTTGACTTCACGCTTGATCTCTTCCAAAGTCATCCCGATTACTCGCAGGTTTCCGATTACGGGCAATTGAATGCGACCATCGGGGTTCACTACGGCGTTGATATTCTGTCCGCCCGAAGCCAGGAAATTGCTGACCGCCAGATTGAGATCCTGCAGCTTTGTGTTCGTTTTAACTGGAATCACATCAATGGCCGGGTTTTTCAGGTAAGGCGAATATCTCTTCTCAAGTTCTTTTCGCAGTTCTGAAATGGTCATGCCCGTAGCATGCACTCCCTCGACCAAGTAGGGAAGGTGTAGCTTGCCATCAGGTTGAATGATGACACCTCGATTGATGTCGCCCAGCTTCAAACTATCGTCAGTCACCGATTGGATTGCTATTTCATCGCCAACTTCCAAGCGGTAAGGGTCCGCACTTTCTTGATGGATGTTTACAAAGACGAATTGAAGTTCGTCGCCCGTGCGTACGCGATATTGCAGCATGGAAGGTAAACGAACTGGGCCAATCCATTCCCCATGGCGAAGTGGTTGAAAGTTAATAGTCCTTGCATCAGACCAACGTTGCTCATGTCCGCCGCTGTCCGCACAGTCAATCCCGCGAATACAATTCTCGCAGTAACAGCCACGTAGTCCAACTGCTTGTTGAGATGGCGGCACCATTACAGCCGGTGGATTCGGATCAATACATGTGCTACAGCTTGCGCAGGAGGCATTCGGTATGGTTTGGCAGTCGCTGCAGCTTGCCGGAGTCACTTGCCCGCTGGTCGACACATAAAAGTTTTCTATGGTTGCCCCGGAGCTCAAGTGAGGGCTCTGTGCAAGTAAATCGCTACCAGCATTGAACAGTGAGCCACAAAGCGTTATGCAGACGACAAGCTGCGTCTTGAGTCTGGCGAGTGGCAATTGCGTAGTGGCATGCATGGAGTTGGACATTCTTGATACCGAAGATTCGTCAGACTTGATGGGTTTACGCATTTCAGTGATCAACGGAAAATTCGCTGGAAGAACGAAGGCTTCGCTGCAGTTGCAGCAGACGAGACCACATTGCCTGACTGGTCGCTTCCAGAAGCTTGCAATACCTCAGCCGGTCTTGCTGGCGTGTAGTTCGATGCGGTTTGTGTCATTGGCCTTGTCAAATTTGGGCTAAACTGCGCAAACTGCTCGGGAGTGAGCTGCAGCACGTCGGGTGTGGCTTTGCTTGGGGCGGGAGTAGGCGACTGCGACTCGAGTGCGATGGCTTGTTGAGTCGCTTGGCTGGATCTTGCTTGATCACCGCGACGTCGGTACAGTTCGGCGAGATTCTTGTACATATCAGGTTTTGGTGATCGAGAAACAGCGGCGATCAGAACTTGCTCTGCTTCCTGCGTTCGATCGAGTTTGATCAGCGAATAGCCGAGTTGATTCGCAGCATCGCCGTGGTTACCCTGAATATCTAAGGCCGCTTGGTAACAACAGACCGCTTGTTCTCGCAACATAGCCGAAGTCGGCAAACCCTGTTCGGCTTCAGCGTCATATGTCTTACCAAGGGCGTAAAACAATTCCGCTGCCCAAGGATGGCCCTGCGAGGCTGCAACCAGTTGGCTCCGGGCATAAGCGCGGTAATGCTGGGCGGCGATTACAGGTGAAATGTTGCGAAGGTCCGCGCCATGCAGTACCGGCGTTTGATGGCCTGCAATTGGAGAGGATTCCGATCGCGTGGTGCTGGAACGAACGACGTGGAAGTCCTTCTCTTCCACAAATGCCAACATCGCTCGGTTAAACGCTGGTTCGCTGTACCAATCTCCGCTATGGGTATCTAGCGAGCGGAGCAACGCACGAGCCCCAACCAAGGCTTCTTCTCGAGCACTTTGAACTGCTCCACGTCTCAGCAGTTGATCGCACTCTTCGAGGTTTCGCAACAGTTGCTCACGGACGGCTGACCAACCGAGCGGCGTTTCGATCGCTTGAGGGACAACTGCTTGCTGTTTCTTCGGCTCGTACATCAAGTCGCGGCTAATCTTCTTCGCTAACAAAACACGCGAATCGGAAGCTGCCGCAGTCCCGGCCAACTTGGTTGGAACCGCAGAACCGACTTGCGAAGCCAGGCTGATATTCGTTGGCTCAGCGCTGCTGCGAGGCGCTTGCGATGCCTGTTGGCTTGGCGGCGTTTGCTGGAGCGATGGGCTAGTAGACGTTTCATCGCGAGATACTTCCGGTGTCGCAACGGGAACTCCGGTAGCTCGCAGTTGGTCCCAAGCTGGTTGTTCTGCGTTGTTGGCTCGCATCGAAGCGCTTGTCAGGGTCGCTTGCACCTGAAAGCCAGTCGATGAATTTGCAACGTCTGGTTGCTGAATGAAACTTCGGGGAACATTTGCCGGCGCCGTATTCGCTCGATTAGTAGGCGGCGTGCTTGGCTGATCAAAGCTCGGTGATTCTGTTCGCGGCGGTTGCGGCGTTACGTTACGATTCTCTTTCCAAGGCGAACTAGGCAGTGGATCGGAGGGGAACGCGGCTGTATTCAGCGCTTGCGGCACGCCGAAATCGATGACGGGTTCAACTGCCAACTCGAAAGATTCAGCCCCAGTGGCGTTGGAAGTCCATTGGGAAGGAACGACGGTATTTTGCTGTCTGGCCTGCGTTTGTGGCAAACCAATGGTGCGCGACTGAGTTGTCGAACCGCGAGCAGTGTTAGGCTGAACCTGACCACTACCCTGTGGTGACGAGCTTTGCCAGACATGATTCTGTGCGTGGCTCGTGGCGCAAGGAGTGATTGCGAGGCAAGTTAATCCGACGATAACTCGGAATGACTGTCGCTTGGTTTGGTTGATCATTGTACGATTCATTTCCGACTGTTTCACACGCGCTTTGCGGTTGAGACGTGCCTACTATCGACACATCTCTCACAATCGGAACGTGCAGCCGCTGTTGAACACTTCGGCGGCCCAAAAATGGGCACCAAAATCGTTAGCGGTGGAGCATCCGGAAGAATCGGTATATTTTTACAAGGGCGACCACATAGAAGCGATCGCCGCAATTGCTAGCAGAACATGGCCTGTGCGACCATTAGTGTGCAAGCATTTACTTCAGAGAAGGCTTGGTGCGTGGTCGAGCGCGTTCGGGTCTTTGGTAACCGAGTTTTTCCAATGCCTGGTAGACTTCTTCGAGTGTTTTCTCGCCGAAGTTAGAAATCGTGAGTAGGATTTCAGGACGGCTGTTCAAAAGATCGCGAACAGTGAAAATCCCTTTTTCTTCAAGACAGTTCGTCGTGCGAACCTGCAGTCCAATTTCCGCAGTGCTCAAGTCGAGTTGTTCTCGCATCAGTCGAGCTTGTTCGTCGGCTTTGCTAATTGGGATTCGGGTCATCGAAATGCTTCCTTGACATTGCGTTGAGATGTGGCCAAAGACGCGGGAGTTTGTGAAGTCGACCGCATCGTGGGGTTGAAATATAGCAATTCAGTTGTTGCCGAAAAGAGTTTGTGAAGCTCCTTTGAAATTTTCCTGAAGAAATCTAAAGTGAATGCTAGCAATAATGCAGTTGCCGGGAAAAGCGATGTTTAACAAGGAGTTGCACACAAAGCTGGCGAGATTGCAGCGACATGTTCCCATCGGATTGGGGACAATGGAGATTGCTGGAAGAACGTGGCCTTGGTTTCATGTCGCCGATACAGACGTAGCGATCGACCAAGCGATCCGGACTGAGCAAGAGACTGGCAAGCGTCCTGCAAATGCCGCGAAGAGCACGGGGGATCCCTTTTGGGCGAGCAATTGGGAGTCGGGGATTGCACTTGAGCAGGATCTAGAACGCTATCTCAACAGCTTGTCAGTTCCGCAGCAAAAATGCGGTCGCGTTCTTGAGCTTGGATGTGGGAGCGGCTTTTTAAGTCTAGGTTGTTCCATCCGAGGGGTCCGAGTTCTGGCGACTGACGTGGCCGCGGATGCCCTCTTGCTTGCCAAATGTAATAGCCTGTTAAACGACGTACCGCTTAATATTCGTCGTGTCGATTGGCACAGCCGAGAACGACTAGCTGAGACTTTCCCGTTGATACTTGCGGCCGATGTGGTCTACGACACGAAGAACTTTGTCGCTTTGGAAAGCCTTTTACGCCGCCACTTATTGCCGACTGGAATGGCTGTGTTTGCAGAACCCAACCGTAACAGCGGACATCAATTCGTCGATTGGATGCTGACGCGAGGATGGCGAGTCAACATCAGGAACTATCAAAGCAAACCGGCCAGTCGCAGCCAGAATAGAATCCGATTTATCGAGATTTCTGCAAACTGGTAATTAGCAGCCGAGCCTTTTTGCGGCGAAAGACTTGTCATTGCAGTGACACTCGCTTCGGCTAAACTTGGCAGTCGACCGGCCGGGTGGGGAACATGCGGCCAAAGTACTAACGTTTTCTTGATACGAACTGACTGCTGACGATTTATGGGTGTGCTGCTTCAAATTCTAGGCGCCGAAAAAAGTTTTGGCGACCAGATGCTGCTGGATGATGCGACCGCCACGATTACCGACGACGTCAAGGTTGGCTTTGTCGGACGCAATGGAGCTGGGAAATCAACGCTGCTAAAGATTCTGCTGGGCGAAGAAGAGCTTGAAAAGGGTGAAGTTGTTCGCAGCACGAACCTGCAAGTTGGTTACCTGCGGCAGCACGATCCCTTCTTGCCAGGCGAGTCTGCGTTAGAGTTCTTGATGCGGGACAGCGGTCAACCTGACTGGAAATGCGGGGAAGTGAGCGGCCAGTTCGAGTTGAAGGGCGACTATCTGACTGGTCCAGTGTCAGCGCTTTCTGGGGGCTGGCAGACGCGTGTTAAGCTTGCCTCGCTGCTGCTGCACGAACCAAATTTATTGTTGTTGGATGAGCCGACGAACTTCTTGGACGTCCGCACGCAGATTCTCCTTGAGCATTTTCTGCGGGGCTTCAACAAAGCGGCCTTAATTGTTTCGCACGACCGGTCATTTCTGCAGGCGACATGCGATCACACGCTCGATCTTTCGCGCGGCAAGCTGACGATGTATCCGGGCAAAATCGAAGAGTTCCTGGTGTTCCAGGCCGAACGTCGGGAGCATGACGAAAAAGTAAATGCCTCTGTCCAAGCCAAGCAAAAACACTTGCAAAAGTTCATCGACAAAAACCGAGCCCGCGCGAGCACTGCTAGCCAAGCCCGCTCTAAAGGCAAGCAATTGGAACGTTTGCAGACGCTGGAAATTGCGGAAGATCTTCCGATCCCGTCGATCCGCGCGCCCATCGTTTCGCCCCGCAAAGGCCCTGCGGTTCGCGTTATTGATGGAGCCATCGGTTACCCTAACCACACCGTTGCGCGGGGAATCAATATTGAGATCGAACACGGCCAACGCGCGGCGATTGTCGGGGATAACGGCCAAGGCAAGACGACACTGCTACGTACTTTGGTCGATTCGCTTGAACCGATCGAAGGGACTGTGCGGTGGGGACATCACTGCGAAATTGGCGTATATGCTCAGCACGTGTATGGTGCGTTAGAACCGAAGCAAACAGTGCTCGATTATCTAGAATATAAAGCGATCGCTGGGACCACCAACCAGCAAATCTTGGCGGTTGCCGGTTCGCTGCTGTTCCGTGACGAGCATGTCCGTAAAAAGGTGCAGGTGTTGTCTGGAGGCGAACGGGCTCGGCTGTGTATGGCCGGTCTCTTGTTAGGCCCGTACAACATTTTGGTCCTTGACGAACCTGGGAACCATCTGGACGTCGAAACAGTTGAATCTCTTGTCGATGCGTTGTTGGAATACAAAGGCACGGTGATTTTCACGAGCCACGATCGTCACTTTATGCGACGTCTGGCGACCAACATTATCGAGGTACGCGACGGCACGGCGAGGAACTACGAAGGTGACTATGAAGCGTACCTTTACTACATCAACAAGGAAATTGACGAGGGTGAACGAACGCGAGCTCCTGCACGCAGCAAGACTGATAAGGCGAAAGGCGCAGCTAAGCCTTCGGCAAGTGAAGTTGCGGATGCGCGGAAAGTCGAGAAGGAGCTAAAGAACTTGGAGAAGTCAATTCGTAGTCTGGATGCGGAGCGCACCAAGCTAAACGAAGAACTTATGCAGACAACCGATGCTGCGCTGTCACTCAAGTTGCACAACGAAATTAAGGCGCTCGAGATGGAGCTTGGAGCAGCAGAAGAGAGATGGTTAGAGCTGAGTGCATCCTAGAATGCCGACTAGTGGAGCGTCAACGTTAAAAGTTAGGGTTAGTAGTTTTGGTGCACGGGCGTCTCGCCTTTTTACAACCCCACATCTTTTTTGACCCCCACGAACTTGTTTCGTGGGTGAATAAGTTTGGCAAGCTAGAAACCGAAGCTCTCTCAATCCAGCGCGTTTAACATGTGCTCGCCGCTTCAAGCGGCGAGCACATGTTAAACGCGGAAGGTTGCGCAATTTCATCTAGCTTGCCAAACTCGGCTTCCTGCCAGTCGAGCTGGCAGGGGAGCAATACTTGATTACTTGTGGGGTTAAAAAAGCGTCCCACTCGCATTTTCGGAGCTTTGTGAGCGAGACGATCGAGGACCGACCCTAAGATTAAGCTTTGACGCAGCACTAGCCGCCGCCGACAAACGTTACCACTTCAACACTGTCGCCTTGAGAAAGAAAGACGCTGTTGAACTGCGTCTTGGGGACAATGGATTCGTTTAGTTCGACCGCACAAAACTGCTGAGTTACGCCGCTGTCGCGGAGCAGATCGGCAACACTGAGGCCCTCTTCCACTGAGCGAGCCTCGCCATTGTACGTAATGTCGAACATTTAGCGTTTCGAGAACTGAACACCGCGGCGAGCACCACGAAGACCGTATTTCTTACGTTCTTTCATGCGCGAATCGCGGGTTAGAAAACCGTCGTCACGAAGAGGTGGGAAGTTCTCTTCGCTCAGCGAGCAAAGTGCTCGGGCGATGCCCATGCGTGCTGCACCAGCTTGGCCGATGGTTCCGCCGCCGGAGCAAAGGATGGTGACGTCGATCGTTTCACGTTGTCCAACGCGGTCAAGAGTTTCTAGTACCAAGCGTTGTTCTGCATCGTTGCAGAAGTATTCTTTGAATTCACGGTTGTTTACGACGATCTTGCCTGAGCCAGCCTTGAGTCGAACACGAGCAACGCTAGATTTACGACGACCGGTTCCCAGCGACTCGCCGCTGATTCTGTCTTTTTTCGGACTGACCATAATTGTGGGATCGTTGACTAAAAACTAATAATACTGCGAAAAAAGCTTGGCTGGAGCGTTCGTTGGACGCGTGAGCCAAGGCGAAATTTACTTGCCCAAGTTGAGAACTTCAGGTTGTTGAGCACCATGTGGGTGTTCGTCGCCAGCATAGACTTTCAGTTTATCTAGCATGTGCCGACCAAGGGCGTTCTTTGGAAGCATGCGTTTTACAGCGAACTTGACCAAGTCCGTTGGCTTGCGTTCTAGACGCTCCGCGTAGCTTTCCATTTTTTGACGGGTGTAACCGTTGTACCACGCATAGTGGCGGACCTGCAATTTATTGCCGGTCATGACAATCTTCTCGGCATTGGTCACAACAACGAAATCGCCGGTGTCCACATGCGGAGTGTACGTTGGGCGGTGTTTGCCCATCAAAATTGTGGCAATGTCCGAGGCCAAACGACCAAGCACACAATCGGTTGCATCTACAACGAACCAATTTTTCTCAATTTCGCCGGTCTTAGCCGTATAGCTCTTTTGTGTCGCAACCATTGTTTTGCGAGATTTGTCTTATAAAAAGGAATAGAGACAACGCGACCTCAGAAATTTGGCCGAGCATCGAAGGGCAAGAGTTTACGAATCCCCTCAAGGCTTGGCAAGCCGAAATTCACCTTTTCAGGACGCATTTTGGCCCGAATCTCGCCCAAGAAGCCGTCGTTTTCTGCAATCGTGACCGTCGAACAGCTTTTCCAAGACTGCCTGGTCTTTTTATACCCCACATTTTTTTGACCCACACGAGCTCGTCTGGTGTGGGAATAAGTTTGGCAGGCTAGACACCGAAGCTCTCCATATCCACCGAGTTTAACTTGTGCTCGCCGCTTGAAGCGGCGAGCACAAGTTAAACTCGGAAGGTTACACAAATTCCGGTTTGTATCTAGCTTGCCAACCTCGGCTTCCTGCCAGTTGAACTGGCAGGGGAGCAATACTTGATGATTAGTGGGGTTACAAAAAGGCCTGGAGCACCGTCCTACGCTTTTCGATGAGTGCCGCAATTGACGTGTGGTCCCCACGTTTTAATTGCAACACAATACGTTACCGTAGTCGATACCAGCCGGAGCATGTCAGCATCGGTGATTTGCGTCCGGCCATTTCGAAGGAGAACTTGCGTTCATGTCCGCTTACTTAAGACACTGGATGATTCTGATCTCTTTGGGATTCCTGAACACCGATATTCACTGCATTGCCGAATCTCCTGAGCTTCTGTTTGCTGAGATCGCAGAACCATCGCCAGACGCTTCACAAAGTCTTCAAACCGCTAGTGATGATTGGTACAAAGACGCTGTGGTGTACCACCTTTGGGTGGCGTCTTTTCGCGATTCCGACGGCAACGGCACGGGTGACGTGCGGGGGATTATCGAAAGTCTTGATACGTTACAACAACTGGGCGTCAATACAATTTGGCTGTCCCCGTTCTTTGAAAGCGCAAGTTCAAATCGTAATCTTCATGGCTATGACGTTATTGATCACTACCAAGTCGACGCGCGACTGGGAACAAACGCCGACATCGAAGAATTGATCCGAGAAGCGCATACAAAGAACATGCGATTGATCTTTGACTTTGTGCCGAATCATTTGTCTAGCCGCCATCCCTGGTTTATTGAATCCAAAGATCCAGCATCGCCCAAGCGTGATTGGTTTATGTGGCGAGGCGATCGACCAGAGTCCGGTTGGACGGGCTTTGACCAACAAAGCGATTGGCATGAGTCGGATGGAGACTATTATTATGGGATCTTTTGGGGCGGGATGCCTGACGTCAATCACCAAAATGCCGAAGTGCGCCTCGAGATGGCGAGGGCTGCTCGCTATTGGTTGGATAAAGGCTTTGATGGAATGCGAATCGACGCCATCCGCTACCTTTACGAAAACACCGACGGGACCGGAGCGAAAGCGGACCAAGAGGACCAACCGGAAACAATCGAGTGGTTCAAGGCATGGCGGGACCAAATCATCGATCCATATACACAAGCCGGATATGCGAAGTTGATCGTCGCCGAAAACTGGACTACAGAACGTGAGTCGTTAGAGTCGTACCTGATTCACGAAGGCGAGCCAATCTTCCATATGACTTTGAATTTTGCGTTGTTGCCAGCACTCACGAAGCTTGACGCCAGCCAAGCCAAGGACATATGGCAGTGGAGTTCGACGCTCCCGCGCAGCGTTGGGTTGGGAAACTTTGTCAGCAACCATGATTTAGCCGCGGACCGCCCAGGTTCGCTATTCGCTGGGGAGCCAGAAAAGTTGCGGGCACAAGCGGCTTGGTTGCTGCTGGGGCCTGGAACGCCGTTTGTCTATTACGGCAACGAAATCGGTCAAGCTCAAGGACAACAACGCGGCGACACAAAACATCGTCAGAAGTTAAAATGGGAAGAGCTGAACGACCAGATGACGGATGCAGATTCAGTCTGGAGTTGGCATCAAAGGCTTATTACCCTTCGTCATGCGCACGCGAGTCTGCGTCGCGGCACCGTCACCTTTTTGGAAGTGATTCCGACGTCGGCCGACGTCGTTGCGATTTGGCGCGAAGTGGAAGAAGATGCGACGTTAACGCTGTTCAATGGTTCTTCTCAGCCTATCTCGGATTTGAAAGTTGTGTTACCGAAGACGCTCAATGGACGTGAGCTGCGATCGCTGTTACGTGATGAATCTATAACAGTTGATGCCGATGGAAGTGTGCGGATCGGGTCGCTCGGCCCCTTTGAAACGAAGCTCTACCATCAAAATGCGTCACAGTAATTTTAGGATTAAACTGGTGTCAATTGGACGTCTAGTTACAATCTAGGCCAAAGTTCTACCACGACAACAGTATTGCGGGATCGACGAAGCGGAGCGTCAACCTACCGCCGTATGCAAAGCGGGCATGATGGGCGACACAGCTTCGTTCCGAAAAATTAAAGTTGGCTTCGCGTTCCTCGCTTTGACTGTCGTTCTGGCCGTTGCTGGCTACAAACTAGCCGGTTGGTCACTGATCGATTCGATCTACATGGTGATCATTACGGTTTTCGGCGTGGGATACGGGGAAGTGCACCCGATCACGTCCGACGGGCTCAAGCTCTTTACGACTTTGTTTGTCGTCGCCGGTTGTTCTGCTGGCATCTATGTCGTCGGCGGATTTATTCAAATGATTGCGGAAGGTGAAATTCATCAAGCGTTAGGGGTACGAAGAATGAGTCGTGGAATTCAGCAGGCGTCCAACCACGTCATTGTCTGTGGTTTTGGCCGTGTAGGACAGATTTTGGCAAGCGAGCTTGAACAGGCAGAGATACCCTTTGTTTGTGTAGATTCCGACAAAGAGCGGATCTTGCTCGCCGAGGAAAAAGGCTATCTGGTTGTTCTGGGAAATGCGGGTGAAGAAGCGACCTTGAGGCAAGCGGGCATTGAGCGAGCGCGAGTTGTTGCCACAGTACTTCCTGACGATGCAGCCAACGTGTTTATTACTCTGACGGTACGCGACATTCGAGAGGATGTTGAGATCATCGCACGCGGAGAATCGGTCGCGACGCAACGAAAGCTACTTCGTAGTGGTGCAAATCACGTCGTCTTGCCCGCAGCCATCGGCGCTTCGAAAATTGCCAACATGATCGCGTGTCCTTCAGCTGAATCCTTGTTGGCAGATCCCTCGCAAAGAGAAAGGCTAAACCAAGACTTGGCCACGGTGGGCCTTGGCGTAGTCGAAGTACGAATCGATGCGAAATCGATCTCAGCAAACAGCAAAGTCGAAGATATCAGCGTGCTGAATGGACTTGGAACGTTGCTCGTGGCCATTCAACGGGCAGATGGCACAGTGCAGCGAAACCCAACACCATCCGATGTGATTCTCGCGGGCGACCTTTTGTTTTTCATCACAAGCCAGAGCGCTCTGCAGACGACAATTAAAACAGTTTCTGCAAAACGCCAGGAGATTTCGTACCGCGGAAGCAAGTCTACGTAGCATGATTTGTCAGTCGGCGAGCAGCATTTCCAACTTTTCTTCGACAATGGCTGACTGCTGATCGGATCGTTCTTGCTCTTCTTTCTCTAGTTGCGAAAGTCTAGCTCGCAGGCCTGAAAGTTCCGCCGAACGAACGGCACGTTTCGCTTCGAATTCAAGTGTCAGTGCGGTGCGAAGTTCCGCTATCGCTGCCTCTTTTTGCGCGTCATCGGCAGACTGTTTAATACGCACGATAATCGGCACCATGGAGTTGAGGATTGCCTGCGCTTCGTAATTCTTGCTGAAAGCCATTTGTTCGCTGCTAGAGCTTGCCGCTGGGCGATTCTCCTCTTTTGGAAAGAGTTCTGGGGCCGCGGAGGCGGAATTAGTGGTAGCGGTCTTAGGCGGTTGATTGAATTGCCCACCTCCGTCGCCTAAACCTTTTTGCAGCTTTCGCGCTTCTAAAAATGCTTTAAGGATATCACTACGAGTCATAGGCTCCCCGTTGCAGACATACGATTCCAAGCCTGATTCGCTAGCGGAGAACAAACCATCGACATTGGGTGAAGAACTCTTCGTCAATGGCACTGGGAATGCGCTTTCTATCACATTGAAGTAGCCGGAAGACACAACTCCTGGCTTGTTGCTTCGCACTAAATCGACTTGCTTTAGTCCCAATTGAGTCGAGGCTACACCTGGAGCTGTAACAAAAACAAATCCAGAAGCAACGGTATAAGGTTGATGCGCAATGTAGATTTCCGGGAGCGGCAGTTCCGAGCCGCTGCCAAACGGGTCGTCGTGATATTGAGAGGATCTCAAACGTTCAAGGCGGAAGACACTCGACGCTTCTTTTGGAATTTCAACTCGCGATTTTCTATCGCCACCTGACATGATGCTTTCACATGTCGCGATCGCAAAAGGTTTCGTTGAGATTATCAGACCAGCCATACTCTTCGACTTCAAGACAACGCCGTCCACGCTAACCTCGTACGTGACACGGAGGATGCCGTCGAAATTGATGCGTTGCGGTCCGAACGGGTCCGCACCTCCTGCGCCAAAGGGCGAGCCACCCGTAGGACTCCCGCCAAAGGGATCCACAGTTGAATTTTCGAGGCCAGAACTACCACTACCTTCTGCCGTTGGTGGCTCCTGAGCAATCGTTGGAGTAGTGAAACCAAACAAGGCAATTGTCAACAACGTTGCGTTAATATAATTGTTGATGCGCATTAGACTTTTCCTAAATGAAGTAGTTCTCGATCAAGTTATTCTTTTAATTCAGCAGAGCTGACGTCTCTTTTCAGTTTCCGCAATTGCATCGCCGCGGGTTCATCTTGCATTTGAAGTTGCTCAAGTCTCAGCCGCGCTTGTAGAGCGTATTCTTTATCCGTTCGCTGGTCAGCAATTGAAGTTGGCTGAGACGAATCCCCGCTTTGGATGGTTCCCGGTTCCATCGCTGCGTTGAGCATTTCGTCGGAAGCGTTTTCTGTTTCCTTAAGCCAGGAAAATACGACGATCGAAATCATCGCAGCACTTGCAATCGCTAATACAATCCCGATTGGCCTGCGAATTCGAGATCGCTTGCTGAGCAACGCGGGCACCTCATGTTCTCCAGGATTGTCGATATGCATCAAGCAATCGTTGAGCAGTTCGACGGTTTGTTCACCGTTGGCTAGCCGCTGGTTCACGTCTTTGGCAAGCATCATCATCACCAGCTTGTCCAACCACGGCTGGACCTCGCGCCGATGTTCGCTGGGCTTGCGCGGAGATTCGTGCTGCAATCGCGACAGAATTTCATACGCATGCCTGCCTCGAAACGGGGGATGACCGACTAACATGGCGTACAAAACGCACCCCAAGCTGTACCAATCGGTACGCTGATCGACGGACGATCCAATCGATTGTTCTGGGCTCATGTAGCTGGGCGTTCCAGGCGTCATGCCGCTGTGCGTCAGGCTTGCTTCGTTCGTAACCAACGCCAAGCCGAAATCGGTCAATGATGCCTTTAAAACCGTTGGCTCAATCAGAATATTAGCCGGTTTCACATCGCGATGAATTACGCCTTGCTGATGTGCAGCAACGAGCCCAATTGCGATTTGATGAGCGATCTTCAGAGATGCACCGATGCTTAACGGGCCTGTCTGGTCGAGATACTCTTGCAAGTTTACGCCCGACTGAAAGTGCATCACGATGTAAGGCAAGCCATCGAATTCCGAAACCGCATAGATTGGAACGACGAATGGCGAATGGATTGCAGCAGCAGCTTGCGCCTCTCGTATAAAACGTTGCTTGGCGGCACCTGTTGTGGCAATCGCTGGCGAGAGCACCTTCAACGCGACATAACGATGCAAAGGCCGATCGAACGCTTTGTATACAAGCCCCATTCCGCCTGAACCAATTGGCTCCACCAGCTCAAACTGATCGATCCTGCCTAAGAGACGTTCGTCGTCTTCGGCTGGAAAAAATTTCGCCGCAAAATTGGTTAAGATTTCATCCGGAGAGGATGTTATTTCCGGTTGAAGATTTTGTTCATCGTTCGACTTGAGGTACGCCAGCGAAGGCAGGACATCAAGAGAGCTCAGCCGCTCGTTGAATTGACTTTGGCATAATTCGCAAACGCTCAAATGATCTTCTAGTTGTTGCAAGCGATTGTTATCAAGTTCCTCGGATACAAACTGATCGATCAAGGATGGATTGCATGCGGTTCGTGTATGCGTCATGATTCGACCTCCAACCGTTTCGCAGCCGCTTGCAACAGTTTCAGTATTCTGCCTTTTGCAACATACACAGCACCAACACTCATGTTGAGCTCTTTCGCAACTAGCGGCGTCGGTCGCCCTTCGATCGTCGTATTCCAGAAGGCTTGCCAGTGTCGTGGATCCGACTGCTCCTGGACAAGCTTGGCGATTGCTCGAAACGAATGCCGCTCATATTCCAGTTCGATCGAATCGTCGAGCGATTGAGTTTGTAGTGCGAGGTTTGCGCGGTGAAAAACGTGCGAATCTTGCAGAGTTTGCGGATGTGATGCCAGATGCCGCCAGTAGGAGATCGTTTCGTTCTTTGCAATACGGAAGAGCCAGCGGCGAAACGCGGCTGGTTTTCCGTCGTCGGCGAATTGACGGATGCCTTTTAATAGCTTTAGCAATATCCGCTGACAGCAGTCTTCGGCGTCAGCGTGGTGAAGTCCTTGCCTGCGCAACGCAGCAAATAATGCCGGGCGATAGATCTTCTCAAAGTCCTGCCACTGTTCGTGCCGATCCCGATCCGCGATAGCCGCAATCAATTTCGGATCGGTGACAGGCAGTTCGGTCATGAGCTCGACGAAGAGAAGCGAACTTGTTGGTTTTATTCCCAAGACAATATGATAACGCTTGGCATCAGCCCGATTTAACAAACAATCGAAAAGAATTTTGCTGAGCGAGCAAGCGGCGCCATTATTTAGTGCGCAATAAGACTGTGAAATCGACTTTTGCTGCCCCGAGCTAGGTTCGAACAGACTTGACTTGCAGCGGTACTTTCACTAAAACGCGCCCGAGGGATACCCATGAAACGAACATCAAAAATAGTGTTTCTGCTACTTGGCTGCGCGGCCATCTCAACCTCTGGTTGCAGTATTTCAAAATCGACAAGGCCCGATAAGCGATACGACGTCAACTGGCATTTCGGCGAGACGATGATCGACAGCATCTTCGGCTCGGACGACGATCTTGACGAACTGTGGGAAAAAGGTTACGGATTCAACAATCCCAACGCCGACCGTATTCGCAAAGAACTGCAGTAGCAGCCAAGACTGGCTAGCGACAAGATGTCAAACGCTGGCTCGAGAGCAACGATACGTTAGGGCCGGAGTGAAAGCGATCGATTCGTCTGGCTTCAACGGCCAGGACGTCCGTTGTACAGAAGAGATGTACGGCCCGCGGGCAGCCCTGTCCTGAATCGAAATGTCGACAAAACATGAGTGCGGATAAGAGGAGTCGAACCTCCACCCCCTTTCGGGGACTAGATCCTGAGTCTAGCGCGTCTGCCAATTCCGCCATATCCGCAAAAATTTCAGGTTTAGAGAACTTATCGGCCACACCAGTCTTGGTCAAGCCAACTACGCCTCTTTACGTTCTCCGACTGCATTTTTGCTGCTCATGCATTGTCAAAACTAACGATTGCAACTTTAAGACGGAGCCTGCGCCCCGTCCGGCTTCTTTGCCACCAAATAATTTCGTGACGGTGCCCTAGCCCAACCCAGCCAGCTCCGTGGCGCGAAGGACGCGTCGCAACGCAATCATGAAGGCCGCGGTTCGAAGCGAAACATTCGATGTGGTCGATTCGGTCCAAACCGTTTCAAACGCGTTGGAAAGAGTACGATCCAGTTCTTGGCGTACCCGGTCCAGACTCCACTTATAATGCTGTCGGTTCTGCACCCACTCGAAATAGCTAACGGTCACGCCTCCTGCATTCGCTAAAATATCCGGCAAAACAAGCACGCCTCGTTCGTTCAGCACCTCGTCGGCTTCGGGAGCGATCGGGCCGTTAGCTCCCTCGATGATCGTTTTCGCCTTCACCTCTGCCACGTTGTCGAGCGTAATGACGTCTCCTAATGCTGCGGGAATCAACAAGTCTACGTCCATTTTCAACAATTCGTCGCCCGGCAATCGTTCGGCATTTTTGTAGCCTTCCAGCGTTTTATACTTGAGAGTATGCCGGAAGACTTCGGCGATATCGAGCCCGCCCTTGCGATAGTACGTGCCGCTAATGTCGCTGACTGCGACGATTGGAAAGGCCGCTTCGTGTAGAAACTTGGCCGCGTGAGAGCCGACGTTGCCGAAACCTTGGATCGCCACCGAGCATTTTTTAGTATCAACTTGCATCCTTTTGGCGAACTTTACAGCCAAAATACCAACGCCTCGACCAGTCGCTTCTTCACGTCCGGTCGCACCATATTCTTCGACCGGTTTTCCAGTGATAACGGCCGGGTTAAAGCCATGGTACTTTTCCCACTGACTGCGAAACCAAGCCATCACTTCATGATTCGTCCCCATATCAGGGGCTGGTATATCGGTGTCAGGACCAACGATATCGTGAATATTGTCAACGAAAGCTCGCGTTATTCGTTCGATTTCCTTGTGGCTGTATTTCTTCGGATCAACCGCGACGCCCCCCTTGGCCCCGCCATACGGGAGGTCGACGACTGCGGTTTTCCAGGTCATCAGCGACGCCAAGGCGCGAACTTCATCGAGATCGACGCTGGGATGATAGCGAAGCCCGCCTTTCATTGGTCCGCGCGCATTGTCGTGCTGGACACGGTAACCCGTGAGCGTTTCAACGTCCCCATTGTCGCGAATAAACGTGATTTCCACCGACACTTCGCGGCGAGGCGTTATTAGCTTTTTCCTAGCCCATTCTGGCATGTCGAGCTGATCTGCGGCTTTATTAAAATAGTAGCTTGTCGCTTCTGAGGCTTTCATAGGGCTCTTTCGTGCGTTGCTGCGAGTTCGCGTCTTAATTCGCGAATGAAAACGAATGTTGGGAAGTCAAGTAAGTATTACGATCAAGCTAGGTCTTTGCCCGATCGGTCCTGCGCCAGATTGCTGAGCCAGTTATAATGCACGATCTACGTGTTCGAAATAGATGGTGCACTGCAACAATGGAAAGTTAACGGCATGGGCTTAAGCGCCGTTCAATTATGGCAACGGATCGAAGCAACCGGTTTGGCGACCTCACACCAGATACGGGCTTTCGCCGCAGATATGTCCGAAGAATTACCGGCCGACCAGATGCTGGACGGTGGACAAGCTGCAAACTGGCTGGTCGCGAAAAAGCATTTTACAAAGTATCAAGTCCGAGTGTTGCTGAAGGACTTGGAAGGCCCTCTGCGCTGTGGAGACTATCGAGTTCAAGCACAATTGAGCGACCCTGTTCTTAACAAGTGGTATCGCGCAAAAGTCGATGGCGATGGACAAGAATATTGGTTGCTGGCCATCCCCTGCAATTTTTTTGATTCACCCGAATTCCAAGCAAACCCACCCAGCATCTTTTGGTCTCAAGCCCAATCGCAGTTGCTAGACAGTTCGCTGTGTGCCCTTACGCCAGCGCAAATAAGCGACGGTTATCTTTGCGTTGCGTCAAGCGTGCCTAACGGACGAGCGCTCGGGAGTACCATGAGCGGCATTGCCATGCCCGCTCAAGCAGCAAAAGCGATCGTCATCCAAGTCGCGATGGCCTTGGATCGAATCCATGCTGCCAAACTTGTTCACGGTGATATTGGAATGCACTCCGTTTGGTGGGACGGCGATCAACTGGTGACCCTGCTGCGAGATCCCGTTTTTCTGCCAGTGAACCCGCTGATCGACCAACATCGGTTGTCGACCATCAATGCGTCAGCCGTCGATCGTTTGCGATACGCCGCACCCGAGTTCACCGCTCCAGGTACGCAGCCGTCGGTCGCTTCAGATCTCTATGCACTTGGTTGCCTTTGGTACGAACTGTTAACTGGAAAACCGCTGGTACAAGATGATAATCTGAGCACTTTAGTCAAAAGCATTTTGCAAGTAGAACGGCAAAAGCTTCAGGTTGCTGGCTGGGACGCGCAGCACGACAAAGTGCTCGACTATTTGTTGGCCAAAAACCCCAGCGTACGTTTTGCCTCGGTCGGCCATTTCCTGCAAGCAGTCCAAGCCGCTAGCTCAAAATCGGTAGCTCCTGCCAGTACTCCCAAGCCAAACACGCCCAAAGATCCACCTGCCAGCAAATCTATGGGGCGGGCTGATACGAAGAACCCGAATAACAACGTCACACAGAACCGCAAACAAGAGCCCACGATTGCCGAAGCTTGGAAGACAGATCCAGCAACCGCTATTCCTAACGCACCAGTAGATGCGAGCAAAAAGAAATCGACGCGAGAGAATCAACCACGGCCACAACAACCTAACACGGCGAAAACAATTCCAGCTGGTCAAGCATCGCCACAGCCGTCTCAGACTCCGAAGGTAAAACCACCTGAAACGCCTGTCGCCATGCCGCCAACGTCGCAAACATTACCGACCGAACCACGCGCCGCGGCGACACCACCGGTAAAGCCACCCGAAAGAACGCGTCCTCGACCGGCTCAACCAGAAGCCGAGCCTGAGCTGCCGATCCAACAATCTCCCGTAGTGACTCCCCAGAGTGTGCCAGTTCAAAAAACTGAGGAAGCTGTGGCAAAGCCCATGGCAAACTCGGAATCGCCAGCCATCAAGACACCTGCAGATCAGGGCCGTCCGAAACTGGATCTGGGCACCTCTGCACCGCGACCGCTTGCCGCGAGGAATGTTCGCCGCACAAAGCAACGTCCGAAATGGTTCTTGCCCGCGATGGCTGTCGGTGCAATCGTTCTGATGGGAGGCCTGGCTTTCGGTTTGATGTCGCGTAGTTCCGAAAAGACTATTACAAAACCATCGCCTCCAAAATTGGATGACCAAAATGCTGCGAATACTCCCTCGGCGCCCGAAGTCGAAACGCGACCGGACCCTCTGGCTGAACAGTTTGTTCTGGTTTCAGATGTCGCGCAAAGTACCGAACTGCTGTGGGCTCCGCCTCATGTGGCTGATCCCGTGCCATTGCAGATGTTACCGCCTGGCATGCAAGGCGTATTGCACCTGAACGTGGCTTCGATCCAGCAACAATCAGAATTCGACGCTTTGGCAGAACTGCTGGGACCAGCCTATCAACAATTGAAGGAAGCGATTCAAACACAGCTTCCAATTGGTTGGGAGCAACTGGATCAATTGACGATTGCTTTGTATCCAAGCGACACGAGCGAATGGCCCGATTTGGTAATGAAAGCGACAGCCAAGTCCAATTTTGCGATAGCAGCGTCGATGCAAAAATACAAGTTTGGCACGCCGCCCGAACCCGTTCAGATTGGGAAATCAAAGGCCATTCGAAACTCGAATTCGACTCTGTCGGTAGTAATGCTGGTCGCCGATCAAGAGTCTCAAGAAGCGACGGTCTGTGTCGTGGGAAGTCCTCAACGCATCACGGAAATGATCGAAATGGACGGTGGTATCGCGCCACTTGTTCGCCAGTTAGAACAACTCCGTCAAAGTACGTCGGTGCAAAACGATGCAACCTTTCTCTCGACCACCAGTTTGTTACTGAGCAGCGGACGCGGCATACTGGCAAATTCTCTCGCGTCACTCTTGCCCTATTTGCGTTCAACGATGCGTGAAGACATCGCCGCCGTATCACTGACAACGAATTTCGAAGAAACTTGGTATGTGGAACTGCGAATGTTGGGCAAGGACGAACAATCCTCACCCAGAATTGGGCAAGAGCTGAAAATGGTATTGGACAACCTGCCTGCAACTGTCGAAGCTACATTGGTTTCACAGCCGGCTGATCCCTACTGGGCAAAAATTGCGATCCGTTTCCCTCAACAGCTACGGGCTTTGAAAGAGCATTTGCGTTCCGGAATTGAGGATGGTCAGAACATCGTAAATTTCTACTTGCCATCGCAAGCGGCCGCCAATCTGTCTCTGGCTAGCTGGATGTCACTGCGAGCCACTCCGGGCGCGCCAGCGGTGGCAGCGACTGCTTCGTCAAGTTCCCCAGCGAATGCGAATTTGTCGATCGACGAAATTCTCATGTTGCCGATGACGATCGCCTTTGATCAAGAGTCGTTCGAAGTTTCGGCGCGTACGGTCGCCGAAGACTTTAACTCCGGTCTAAGTAACCCACTTTCAGCGGTGAATATCGTGATTGATGGCAATGCCTTGGAGAAGGACGGCATCACACGGAACTACCAAATTCGAAATTTTAAGCACAAAGATGTGCCGCTGCGAACGGTACTGATCGACTTGGTCCGAAAAGGCAATCCAATCACGACAGTTCAAAATGCGAATGAAATAGATCAGAAACTAGTCTGGGTTGTTAAAGACGAACCGAGCCACTTAATTGAGATTACAACTCGGGCTGCCGTAGAAGCTCAAGGACTGAAGCTACCGAACGAGTTTGTTGCGGATTAGAAAAGCGAGGTGCTTGGTGCTTGGTGCTTCGATATTATGACCAGTCAAAGAATTGCTCTACACTAATCAACCTAACTTGTTCCACCATTAAGCTTAACTTGGTGGATTGATGATCCCTGGTGAAGCGATGGGATCATCGTTCGACTGGGACAAGCCCAGTCGTGGCGAAAGAGCAGTGACGTGTTAGGCTGGTTACGATCCTGTTTCGACCGAGGCGAGCTCGGTCGGGTTGCTTACTGCTTACTGCTTACTGCTTACTGCTTACTGCTTACTGCTTACTGCTTACTGCTTACTGCTTACTGCCTACTGCTTACTGCTTACTGCCTACTGCTTACTGCTTACTGCTTACTGCTTACTGCTTACTGCTTACTGCCTACTGCTTATCGGCAGCTTCGGCGAGGATTTCTCGGAGGCGGACAATATCGATTGGTTTGGCCAGGAAACCGCTACAGCCAGCAGTTAAACATGCTTGGCGTTCGCTTTCCATGGCACCGGCGGTGATTGCGACGATAGGTACCTTCACACCTTGTTGCCGTAGAGCACGAGTCGCGTCAACTCCGTTGACTTCGGGCATTTGTATGTCCATCAGGACAAGCTGGTACGGAGTCCCTTCATCGATCGCTCTTTTGACTGCGTCGATCGCTTCACGGCCATTCGATACCAGATGAAATTCCGTTACCATCTTGCCAAGCAGACTTTTCAGAACAAGCTGAATCCCTCGAGTGTCTTCTGCGGCAAGCACCTTAAGCGCAAATTGAGGCGAGTCTTGATTTATAGCTAGATGCGAATTGTTGTTTGCAGCAGAGATATCGTGAATTTCGACCAGTTTCGCATCTTCTGGCACCTCGATCGGTAGCGTAAACGCAAAGACCGACCCGTTGTGCAGTTCGCTTTGAACTGTGATATCGCCGTGCATGAGGTCAATTAGCCTTTTGCAGATCGCTAGGCCAAGCCCTGTGCCAGTTGGATTCTCTCCGACTTGTTCAAATTCATTGAAGATCGTCACCAATTTCTCGTGCGCGATACCAATGCCCGTATCATGGATTTCAAAAGTGAGCTTGCCGCCGTTCGTATTGGCTTCGGGTTGAAATTGAGCAACCACTTCGACACGTCCGGTGCTTGTGAACTTGATGGCATTGCTGATCAAGTTGATCAAAATCTGGCGTAGTCGATACGCATCGCACAAGAAATGCTCTGGCAGTTGCGTCGCACCGCGCCAGTGTAACTGCAGACCTTTTTCTGTTGCCAATGGATTCATCAGAGAGAAAACGGCCCCCAGCACTTGAGGAATAGCGGTCTTCGCGTAGGCAATCTCTAAGTGACCAGCTTCGATTTTCGAAAGATCGAGCACATCATTGAGCAGTATTTTCAACATCTCGCCTTGAGAACGCACCGCTCGAGCTAATTCTCTGGTTTCGCCCTGGGAAAGATCTGGCAAAATAGCGTCGAGGCCGCCTAACATCACGGTTAGCGGTGTACGAATTTCATGACTCACTTGAGCGACGAAACGACTCTTCTGCTCGCTGGCCGTCGATGCAACTCGTGCCACTTGATCAAGTACTTCTTCACGGTCGACTTGGTTTGTGACATCCTGATTGATACCGATAAACTTGAGAGCACGACCGTCTGGTGAACGAATGACGCGGCCGCGACCTGCAAGCCAAATTTGCTGGCCGCTGTTAAGATTGAAAGGAAAGCGAAAGTCATAGTCTTCGCTACCATTCAGTACTGCTTGCACGTGTGCTTTTAATCGTTGGCGGTAATCAGGGCGTACGCGTTCGTAAAATTCATCTTGATTGACTTTACCATCAGGTGCACCCAAGCCAGTCAGTCGCATCTGAGCCGCATCGAACGTAACGACGTTGGTTTCCAAATCCCAGTTAAAAAAACCGCTACCTCCTGCCGTCAGAGCTATGTGGAGCAGTTGCCTATTTTCCTGCAGTTCTTTATTGACTGAATTGTTAATCGCAATCTCTTGTCTGAGTCGTTCATTCAACTGGCTAAGTTCAACGGTTTGTCGGGCGACTTCCCTTTCAAGCTGCCGTGGGCTCTTAAGCTGGAGGGCGCGCGGGATGATGTCGAACAAAGTAAAAACGGTCGCGACCGAAACGACCGCTGTAATCACCTTGAGAATGGCGCTAAAGCGATAAATTGGCCAGTAGAAGATAATCGCTTCCAGCAGGTGAGTTGACCCACACGCCAGGATGAATGCGGCAAAAAGATAAATGATTCGCGGAAATGGAATGTCGCGACGTTTCCTCGCAATGGTCAAGAGAATGACCGGAATGGCAAAATAAGCACCAAAAATGAATAGATCGCTTACAATGTGTAGCCAGCCCCACCAAGGTTCCTGAGCCCAGCCCGGGCCGCAAGACCATCGCGGAGGGAAGCCGATGCCACTGAAGATCGATCTAAACATGCAAGTTGCCCTGTGACGCACACGCAAACTGTTCAGATCAATTGCCCTTGATCTGTTACCTTTCAACTTTCGGAGAACTATACAGTTTCCTAGCGGTCAAGGTAACAGTATTCGAATCTAGAGTTGATTTACGTCAATTGGCATTTGATTGAAATGCCGGCTACCACACCCGAGCACGCCCATCGCATGTGGTTTCCAACACTCACACCATCTAATTTTTAGAAACCGTCACCGTCAAGCAAGTTTCCTAAGCCGCCCAAGATCGAACCTTCCTCTTTGCGGCCGCGAGAGGTGGTTGCCGCCAACATCCTTCCTGCCATTCGCGAAAATGGGAGTGATTGCAGCCAGACATGGCCAGGGCCGGTCAAGTTAGCTAAGAAAATTCCCTCCCCGCCGAACAGCATCGATTTAACGCTGCCCGATCTTTGAACGTCAAAATTCACGGTGCTGGTCAAGGCAACTAAACAGCCTGTGTCAACTTGAATCGATTCGCCAGCCTTAAGCTCTTGTTCGCGAATCGTACCGCCAGCGTGGATGAAAATAAGTCCATCGCCTTCGAGTTTCTGCATGATGAAACCTTCGCCACCAAACAGGCCGGTCAAAATCTTGCGTTGGAAATGGATGCCGATTTGTACGCCTTTCGCTGCGCACAAGAAGCTATCCTTTTGACAGATGATGCGCCCGTTGAAGTTCGATAGATGCAGCGGTATCACCGTGCCGGGATAAGGAGCAGCGAAGCCAACTTTGGCTTTGCCGGACGGTCCCGTATGAGTAAACACCGTCATGAACAAGCTTTCGCCAGTGATCAAACGCTTGCCGGCCCCAACCAATTTATCGAAGAAGCCGCCCGATTGTGCACCTTGCGATCCATCGCCAAAGATCGTCTGCATTTGCACAACCGTA
Source organism: Njordella aestuarii (assembly GCF_056494165.1). Taxonomy (NCBI): domain Bacteria; kingdom Pseudomonadati; phylum Planctomycetota; class Planctomycetia; order Pirellulales; family Pirellulaceae; genus Njordella; species Njordella aestuarii. The sequence goes on along the minus strand of NZ_CM151397.1, from coordinate 1,084,956 downwards.
TCTTTGAACATCATCGCGCCAGCCTCAGCCACAGCGCTTTCACCCGGGTCGAGTTCAATCTCGACGTACTGCATGTCTTCGCCGAAAATTTGATAGTCGATCTCGTCGGCAGCTGATCGACGTGGAGGAGGCGGAACATGAGGCGACGGGCTTTCGCCAGTCAGCTCGGCGACTTGAGCAGCTGGAACCCATTCAGCATATCCTTCGCGCCAACACAACGCATGTGCTCGGTTGCGGCATTGCGCGCGTGCTGTCTCTGCATCAAGCGGACCGACTTGTTGACCATCAAAACTTAGATACCACTGGTGCATGCTCATAGCCTCTTAAAAATCTTGTACAATTGATTGTTATTTGTCATCCGACTCTTGGTTGCGACGATTGACCCAGCGAATCGCTACTACCATTGCCGCAAATGTTGCGAAAGCAAAAAAGTAGCCGCTATTGCTCCGACCGCCCGTGGACCAGTAGAGCAGGGTGCCGATCAGCCCGGCCAAGTTCGCGAGCAGCAGAAACCACGGACCTCGATTTTCGGTCTCAACATCAGCATCGATTGCGTCCTGCATATCTTCTTCATCGCCACTATCTCGATCGTTCAGTCGCTCATATTCACGCAGCAACCCCTGTGCTTCGTTAAACGAGTCTTCCATCACTAGGACATCGACTTTTCCTGGCGCACCCGTTTGGAATTGAGAAGTAAAGCCGCCGACAGATTTTGCTTGGATACCGTGGGACTGAAGAATGTTTACGATTTCGTTGGCTTCCAGCTCGCTTCGCACCGACGTGAGCGTCTTGAGTGTATCAAATTGGGCATCTGTCATGTCAGTATCCTTAATGCGACAACAACCTTCACTTTAGTCGATCGATCGTCGCTTCGATGGCGCGAACCATGGCTTTCGATTTATTAACCGTCTCTTGATATTCTGCCTGAGGATCGCTGTCGGCGACAATACCAGCGCCAGCCTGAATATAAATTTTGTTGTCGCAAAAGACCATCGTTCGCAAAGCGATACATGTGTCGGTGTTTCCGCGATAGTCAAAGTAACCGACGGCACCTGCGTAAGGTCCGCGTTTGGTCGGCTCGATTTCATCTATGATTTGCATCGCACGGATCTTCGGAGCTCCGCTGACGGTGCCGGCCGGCAAAGCCGCCTTGAAGGCGTCCATGTAAGTCTTATCGTCAGCTAACGAACCATTCACGTTCGAGGAAATGTGCATCACATGAGAGTAATGCTCGATAGACATAACATCCGTTAGCTCCACAGTTCCCAGTTTCGCAATGCGTCCGATGTCGTTACGACCAAGATCGACCAGCATCACATGTTCTGCACGTTCTTTCGGGTCCAACAACAGTTCCTCGGCCAAGCGTCGGTCGTCCGCTTCGTTCTCGCCTCGCCGTCGCGTACCAGCCAGCGGACGGACTGTGACGACTCGGTCCAAAACGCGGCACATCACTTCCGGTGAAGCTCCAACCAGCACAGTGTGTTTGGTCCTCAGAAAAAACATGAAGGGACTGGGGTTGATTACGCGCAAAGATCGATAGACTTCGAATGGATCGAGGCTGACGTTCGCTTCGAATCTTTGTGAGATTACCACCTGAAAAATATCGCCCGCGCGAATGTATTCGGTGCACTTCCCAACGGCTTGGCAGAAATCTTCTTCAGAAAAGTTTGAAGTCAGGTTCAGTTGCGTTTCTGGAGCCGAAAAGCGGATATCTTGCGGGACTAAGTTTGCAATCGGCTGACTCAAACGCTCAACAATCTGGTCAATGTTTTTTTCCGCGTCGCGATAAGCCGATTCCGCATCGCTGGACTTCTTGGCATCGACTAGCTGGATCACGAACATCGTTTTGTTGACGTTGTCGAAAACGACCAGCGTGTTGTAGAAGCCAAAATCGAGATCGGGCAAGCTGCGATCGTCGGTAGGAATATTCGGCAGTTTTTCAACGTAACGACTCACGTCATAGCCCGCGAAACCGATCGCACCGCCCAGAAATGGCGGCAACCCCGGCAGTTCCGCGACCGATGGCTCACCAATTTGACATCGCAGCAATTCCAAGGGATCGGCCGCGGTGCTTTCAGTAATCTTGCCCGAACTGTCGATTTCTTCGACCCGACTGCCCCATGCGCGAAGATTGCGCTCGGGATTTACAGCGATGAAGGAATAGCGACCCACCCGCTCTTGGCCGACGACGCTTTCGAACAAACAGCCTGGAGTTTGGCCGTCGTCGAGCAACCGGAATGCGGTAACTGGCGTAAGAGCGTCTGACAGCAGTTGTCGATAGACTGGAACCAAATCGAATTGGTCAGCTAATTCGCGAAATCGATTTAGGCTCGGGACGGTCTTCATAGAAATCAACTACTGCATATAATCGAGTGAAACTTGAATGGGAGATGTCCACCCTGACTAGACATCTTAGTAACGCGTGGAAAGTAGTGTCTGCCCCCGTTTGTCGGGAACTAGCCCTTTGGGGCATCGTACAAACGGGGGCAGTCACTTTTTCCGCGCCATTGCTCAGCAACATAGTATTCAAGTGACGTCGAAAGCGTGAAAGCCCCCTTTGGATTGTCGCCATAGGTTGCTACCGTGATGCGAGACCCTGTTAGATTGGTACGGCGATGAAATGCCAACATTGTGAAAAACCTGCAACATTCCATATCACGGAGCTAACCGAGGCGGATGGTCCGCTCGCGTTGCATCTGTGTGAGGATCATGCACGCATTTATTTGGCTCAAGGGAGCGATGCAACGCCGGCGACAGCACTGGCGAATTTGTTGGCTAAACAGCTAAAGATCGAGCAAACCTCGGCCAAAGTAGCTGAAACAGAACAAAAAACTTGTCCTGTTTGCGGTATTACATTCGCTCAGTTTCGCAATGCGGGCCGGCTCGGTTGCGCGTATGATTATGTTTGCTTTCGTGACGAGCTTGAACCGCTGTTGGTCAATATTCACGGGGCGATTTCGCATCGCGGCAAAACGCCGGTGCGGGCGGCTGGCAAGCCTGACCACCAGCACGAGTTGCTTCAACTGCGTCGTGAGATGAAGGACGCGATCGATCGTGAAGACTACGAAAAGGCTGGAAAACTGCGGGACCAAATCCGGGTACTGGAAAATGAAGACGATGAGGATGCGTCTTCCGAGAAATCGAGCGAATCATAGTGCGAGCTTTGTTGATCCGTGAATCTTAATGAATTAGCCCTGCAATGCGGCGTTTGGTTGGCTGGAAGCGGTCCGGAATCGGATATCGTGATCAGCAGTCGTATACGCTTGGCTCGAAACTTTTCAGACCATCCTTTCGTCCGAAAGTGCTCGCCCAAAGAGCTCAAGTCGATCCTGCAAGAGTTCCGTTCCAAGCAGAAAAAGATTCGGCTGCCGGGCAAGCCAGAATTCATCGACGTCGCTGCTTTGGAAGAGATCGACCGTCAATTCTTGATGGAACGGCAAATAATTAGCCGCGAACTGAGCGAAAATGAGGGAGCTCGCGGCGTTTTAGTCGACAACAAAGAACAATTTAGCGTGATGGTCAACGAAGAGGACCACTTGCGTATCCAGATTATGCAGAGCGGCTTGGATCTCAAGACGGCTTGGAAACGCATCAACGAAATCGACGATGCGATCGAATCGGAAATGAATTATGCCTTCAGCGACCAGATGGGCTACCTAACCGCTTGCCCGACCAACGTCGGCACTGGTCTTCGTGTGTCGGTCATGTTGCATTTGCCCGCCTTGGTCGTAACCAAGCAGATGGACAAAGTCTTTCGCTCTTTTCAGCGGATCAACGTCGCCGTTCGCGGCCTGTTCGGCGAAGGCTCACAGTTCATGGGAGACTTTTATCAAGTCAGCAACCAGATCACGCTTGGCCGCAGCGAAGAAGAGTTGATCCAGCAAGTGCGCGAAATCATTCCTGTCTTGATCGACTACGAGCGTAAGGCCCGCGAATTTCTGTTGAATGAAAAGAACAAGGATTTGCACGATGACGTATCTCGGGCGCTTGGGATTCTGAGCACCGCACGCAAGATCAGCAGTGAAGAGACGATGCATTATTTGTCCAAGGTGCGGATGGGTGTCAATTTGGGGCTGATTACCGATGTCGACATCGAAACGATCAACAAGCTTTTCATTCATACGCAACCCGCGCATCTTCAAAAGATCAGCGGCCGCACGTTAACCAGTTCCGACCGCAATATCGAGCGTGCGGACTATCTCCAGCAACATTTGGTCAAACGCCCGCCGTCGAGCAATTGAGATTTGTCTCAGGTACTAGGTTTAACCGCGTGCCCAACGGGCCGCGAGTACTTAGTGAGTTGCTCCTCAGCAGAGCTCACTTTCGCTTCACCCGGCACGCGAAATCGAACTAGGCCACCGAGCGCATCTGAACTGATTGCGATTCCAAACCAGCAAGTGCACACAAGCATAAGGAAACCTAGCAACTGGCTCATCGTTCGACGACCGAGGCGAGCTCGGTCGAGTTGCATGTTGCTTAGGTCGCTTCGTTCGATGAAGCATATTTCTGCTGCAACCTAGATGTTACTCAATCGAGTGCTGCTGCATTTCGTCGAGTTTAAGAAATGCATTCTTGATGCTTTCTCCTCCCATAGCCTCCTTCCATTTGTGAGCCCGTTTTGGATCACTGCTAAAGTACCCTCTCCATAACAGTAACAATGTCGCCCCAAGCCCAAGCACGCCGGTGATGATCGACGGCCAGAAAGCATTCGGCTGCAAAACGATTACCTCAAATCCTAACGCTACGCTGCACGGAATCCATAACAACCACCACGCCAAGCCAATAAACGCTCCGAAACTCAGGTAACACCAGCGAATGGTTTCAATCGCGGATCGGATCTTTGAGACTGGCTGGCTGTAGTCAATTTTTTTGATCTTTATGCTGAGGGAAGCGCCACCGATGATCGCGACTATTCCGTAGAGGTGCAACGTAATACCAGAGATCAATCGATGCGGGATGCCTGTATTGCGAGTCCAACACCAAGCCCCTAACGCAATAATTGCGATCCCGAACACAATCTGCAACAGCTCTCCTAACATCAATGGCCTTAACGCCGCAGCGACTTCGCCCATCAATTGCCGACGGTAAACCAATAGTCGCGCCGACATTTCTTGAGTGGCCAGCTTGGTATGGTTCCCAAGCGGCGTATGGACAGAAGACTGCGCCGGAGCGGCGAGAACTGCGGGAGAGTTGCTGATCAGCTCCAGATCCGTTTTAACTTGGCTTGCATGCTGGTACCTGCGTTGTGGCTCCCGTTCGAGAGTTCGCAAAACGACTTCATCCAAACGCACATCGACTTGAACTTTCTCGCTAGGTGCTGCAAATCGCCCAATCGGTAGTTCGCCTGTCAGCATTTCGTAAAAGACAACGCCCAAAGAGTAAATGTCGGCGCGGTGATCAACAGTATGCGAACTTTCCATTTGCTCGGGAGCCATATAGCGAAATGTTCCCATCACTTGATTCGTGCCAGTAAGGCCGATGTCCTGCATTTCGCCCCCAATAAGACGCGAGAGTCCGAAGTCGGCGACTTTGATCTTACCGCTCTTGTCCAACAAAATGTTCTCTGGCTTGATGTCTCGATGGACTACGCCCATGTCGTGGGCATACTGCAGGGCGTCGCAAAGATGAGGCACGATCGCGAGCGCTTGCGCTGGCGTTAGGCTGTGTGAACGAATGACTTCGCGCAAGTTCGAACCGTCTACGAATTCCATCAGAAAGAAGTACGTGCCGTTGGCGTTGCCAAACTCGAATACCGACACAATATTGGGATGATTGAGTCGAGCGAGCGCACGTGCTTCACGGGTGAAACGCAAAGCGAATTTGGTTTCGTGACTAATTTCGTCCGGCAAGATCTTGATGGCGACCAACCGATCAAGGCCACGCTGTCGGGCCTTGTACACCGCCCCCATTCCGCCAGCACCAATCAGCTCAAGTACTTCCAGCGCAGGAAAGAGCTCGCTCATTCGTTGCACAGTTGGTGGTACAAAACGATGTCTGGCGGCCTCGGTTGAATCGCCTTGGAACGCATCATGAATGAGTTCCTCGAACTGCCCAAACCGCTGCAGATACTCATCGGAAGTCGGCGATTGCCCCGATTTCTTGCGATAGTCCACTTCCAGGACTAATAACTCACGAAAAAGTGCGGACTTTTCCAACGAACTGCCGCTAAACTGATCGATGATTGATTCGATGGCTGGCGGCTGTCCACGTTGCCAAGCGGCTTCGAAGGCGGCGCATAGGTCGTCGATCTTTTCGAGTGTTGCGACGGCGAGTTTTTCATTGTTGTTGGTCATCGTTCAGCAATTCTTGTTGGCATTTTTCTCGAATCAGGCCGAGCCGACGTTCGATTGTTCGTTCTGAACAATTCAATCGTGCTGCCAATTCCGCGTTGGAGTAACCCTCCATTCTGCCTACCGCTATTTCTCGCAGTTGCCCGACACCCAAATGCTGAAGAAGTTTTTCGAAGCTTTCCGTCATCATCGCCACCATCTCTGGCGAGGGCTCGTTGCCGATGACTTCGATCATTTGTAGCTCGTCGTCGGCTTGCGGGGCATTCAAGGATAGCGGAATACGTCCATCCCCACGACGCTGACGCTGCTGGTGTCGTCGTCGGTCGATGACCTTCCTGGCCGACATTTTCAGCAACAATCGCCACAGATCGTCTCGGTCCGCTAGATCCGGAAAGCGACCATCTTGAGCGGCGCGATAGAAGCTCTCAAACACGCTAACCACCACGTCTTCCTCGTCACTCATCGCGCGACGCGAACCGAGCAGCTTTTGTCGAGCGGCGCGCACAAGTCGTTCGTAGTAGTGTTGCCAGAGCTCATAGGCGGCGCGCGAGTCGCCATCCTTCACCAGCTCAATCCAGTGACTAATTCTCTCTTTGTCCGTCATCGTGACGCCTGAAAAGCTTGCATGTGATTATCGATCTGATGAATAGCACTGTACAGTTTATCTGACTTCGGATGTTCTCTCGATCCCGCTCACCCCTCAAGCGCAGCGCATTATTCTTTGCTCCCCTCGCCCCGCTTCGGGGAGAGGGGTTCGGGGTGAGGGGGGCCTCAGGATCAGCCGGAGTGCATTAGCACCCGGTTTACGTGGCGACAACCGCACGAGAAATAGCACAGCGGACCAATAATCAATCAAACAAAACGCAAACGTCAGTCGCCGCTGACATAGCAGTCAGGTAACACTGCTCTTAGTTTCGCAAAACCGTTTGCTGTGATTTTGGTAGATTCTAGCTCCAAATATTTCAGCGATTTGAATTCTTTCAACTTCTCAATGAGCGAGTCCGTTAACCCAACATCAAAGATCTCTAGAATCCGGAGCGACGGAAGGGATGACAAATGCGCTATGCCATTTTCGGTGAAATCACCCTCGCGAAGTCGTAAACATTGCAGCTCAGACAGCGGAAGTAATTGACGTAAGCCATCGTCGGTAATCATTCTGCCAGTCAAATCTAATTCTTGCAACGATGTTAATTTTGCGAGTTGGGCAAGCCCGTCAAAATCTACATTGACATCGGTGAGATCTAGTGTTTCCAGGGACTTGATCCGCGAAATCTGCTCAAAACCATGACCTGAGATTGGCACGAATCGCAGTTCGAGTTCTTTGAGATTTTTCATCTGAGCCAAGTGAGACAATCCAATACCTGTCAATTTGCATTCACTTAAATCAAGTGTTTCCAGTCTTTCAAATGAAGGCAGATGTCGCAAACTGTCGTCGTCAATGAGTGTGTTTCCCAGATGCAGATTTTTAAGATTCTTTAAACCAATAAGTTCCCCGAGTCCTGCTCCTGTAATTGTGTTGTCACTCAACTCTAGATTCTCGAGGGAACTCTGACTTGCAATAGCGGGCATTGCTCGATCACTGATTTCAGTACTTGCAAGACATAGATACTTTAACGAAGGAAGTTCCGGGAGACTGAGCAGGCTTGTATCTGAAATTTTTTCTTTATGCCGCAGATCCAGACACTCAAGCGACGTCAGGTTTTCAAGAGCACTTAGCCCGTCACCTTGCAAATTGATGCCTAGCGATAATCCTTCAAGAGATGATAGATCTTTCAAATGAACCAATCCGGCATCGGTTACGCCAGAGCAATGAAGGGAGAGGTCTTTAAGCGATCGCAATTTCGTTAAGAATGACAGTCCTTGGTCGGTGATTTTGTCGGTTCTTATGTAGAGGAATTCGAGCGCGACGCAACCAGAAATATTTGCAAAACCGTCGTCGGTAGCTAGGTCATTATCAATCAAAAACTCCTGCAAGTATCGAAGACTTTTTAAATTGCTCAGTCCTCGATCGGTGATTGAATTGCTAGCGAGATCCAATGTCTTCAGAGCGAAAAGTTTTCGCAGATGCACTAGATCATCATCCTCAGTTGCATCGCTATACGTTTCAACGTATGTAGGTCTTAGTAAGTAGCTTTCGGGAACGAATTTACTTAGAAAGTGCCGTAGTCTGTCCTGACCGTCTTCATATTCCAAAAGAAATACAGATGCATCTTCTTGTTCGAGCGCTTCGATTGCGGATCTCTGTCGATCTACGACTACGAAATACCTTAGCAACAATGCTACAATGGCAATTGAAACAAAAAGAAACGATAACGTGAAGCGGCGTGGTATGAATTTCATTCGCTTTATGATAGCAGCCTTAACGAGTATCACATCAATCGATGCAGCCCAAACTGAGATTCTAACGCGACGGGTAACGCCTTGGGAGCATACGGCGTGCAAGCGCTGCGACCAGCCATCCTCGTCCGATCGCGTCTAACGATTAAACTCCTATCCGAACGGCGAATAAAAGGGGACGGGGATAACTTCACGTGAAAGTGGTTGCTACAAGCAGTATTATCGCGAAATGAACCTCTGTCCGAAAAGTAACTCAAAGCAGTCCGGACAAGCGTTGATCGAGGTCGACCATCTGGCGACAAAGAATGGACCGAAGAGATGGCAGAAACGAACGGAGTTTGGTTTACCCTGCGTCCTATCGGCCGTCCACGCAAGAAGAACGCGACGCCCCCTTAAAATGACCCCCGTCCCCTTTTTTGCAACGTCCCCTTTTTTGCAAGATTTTTTCGCCTAGCCTGTCCCTATTTTCTATTTTTTGGATTCAGCCTCGACCGAGATCTTTTGCCAATTGTCGTTTCCACTTTGGCATCTAGTCTAGAAACATCTTTCGATGTTTTATCCCTTAGTCAGTCTCCAAATATGAACCAGTTTGCCACACGCGCTGTGCAAGTTTTCGTGCTCAGTCTTACTTTGCTGGTGATAGGTTCGTCAACCAATGCTTGCGGACAGAGCTCCGTGCGCGTCTCGGCTCATCGTGAGTTCATTGTGCCGATCGAATACGAAGAACTTTTGACGCGCATGGAAGGCGAGTCAACATCGCGTAAAATGTTTCGATCACAACACGTTGAACTGTTGACGTACACTCCTCGAAAAGACGAATCGCGAGATGCGACACCTGTAAACTCCACCGACGACGCATCACAAAGCGACGAGCTTGAAGATCCTAGCGTCTCGCAAAACGATGGCGGTGCCGTCCATGCCATCATCGATAGCATAGGTTGCTCACAAGAATTCGGGCGAATGCTCTATAGCACTTCCATAGTAGCCAATACCCAACAGACAACGATCCACGTCGAATTGGTTCAACCCGCCGATATGCTACTGAAGGACCATTACCGCTACGTAATTGTGCCACTAGATAACTATCAATCTTCGATAGCGATTACGCATACGCTCGATGTGCGACTGATGAAGCGTCGGCTCAGGGCGATTAACGATCTGATTTTTTCCTTCACTTGCAAAGAAGCCTCTGCTCAAGTTCAACTACTAACGGCTGCCATGGAGCGTTGCATCATCGATATCGCGATGCGTCCTGAGGAATCGACCTCGCCTGCGGTTGCTCGTCCCGCGGACGAAAATAGCGGCGAACAAAGCAGCGATCCTCGATCGACTAGTGCCGACCGCTCTTTAACCAACGCGCAAGAAAACACTGTACAAGCCGATGTCAAAGAGTCAACTTCGCAAGCGACGGAGTCAGAAACTCCTGCAGACACTTCAGTTTCGGCCAAGTCTCCTGCTCTGACGGTCCGCATGAAAATTGCAACTCCCAGCCGAGGCACCGTGCGTGTAGCCGTTTTCACCTCGGAAGGCCAGTTTCGCAAGTTTGACGCTCGCAAAGAAGATTCGAAACAGGGTGAGGCCTATCGCAAGCAGGAGATCCAAGTCGGTCCGAGCGGTACGGTCGAGTATACTTTTAAGGATGTACCACAGGGGAATTACGTGATCGCCGCGTTCCACGATATCGACGGTAACAAGAAACTGACGTCTAGCTTTTTGGGCTTCCCTAGCGAACCATATGGATTCTCGCGCGACGCTCGAGGGCAGTTGGGTGCGCCGAGCTACCAAGATGCTGAATTCAAATTCGACGCCGACCACCCGATGGTCGAGTTCTCGTTGAAATAAAACTTCCAAGGTCGATGAAGCTGCAGACGCGAGCCGCTTCCACAATCAATCAAAGGGCAGGAAATTTGTGTGGTTTTTCCGCCAAGGCTCGGACTCCTTGGCGGGCTCGAGAGCGTTGATTGCAAACCAAGCGCGTTATCGTAATGAAGCTTTGCTGCATCGGTAGAAAACTTTTCTCACTGCAACACGACGCAAGCAATATATCCTCCGTCAGCATTCTGACATGAGGTGAGTCACTGCCTACCAATCATGGCGAACTTCAGTTCAATGTGCAGGATAAAGCTGGCCGAAGCCTGAGAATGAATATTTAATCGCCTTATTGCTGCACATCAAAATCCTCGAACGATATCTGCTCTCCTCCGTTCATCGAAAAAAGCGCCATGATTGTCACTGGCGAAATCTCAGAATTGAGTCGCCGTATAGATCCATCGACGAAGCCTGCGAGGAACGTATTTTCCCCATCGGCCGTTAGACCAGCGAAAGGATCCGTCTCATTCACTGTAAGATCTTCAGGTTTGGTCCACACCACTTCTTGACTCGGCGCGGACTTCACTACCCAAACGGTTATGCTCGTCCCATCAGTGACGCCGCTAAAACTGACAGGGGCGCCTGGTTGCCCCAGCGCAGAGTTCTTGGTTAGCACAGCCAAATAGCGAGTCTTCCCCTGAGCTGTATTGTCGCCGAATACCGCAGGCATCTTTTGGATCAAACTTTGGTTATGCTCACTGTCCCATGCTTCATCTAAATGGAATTGATCGTATAAGTCTTTGTGCCCAAGGTAAGGCAGAAGCAATACTCGCCAGCTTAGCAAACGCTTGCCCGTTGCGTCCGTTAAGGCTTGAGGCGGGAAAGTATTTTTGGCTGCTACGAAATTGTGAAATGCGAGACCGATCTGGCGTAGATCGTTCATCTCTTCCCGCTGCTGTGCTTCTTCTTTTGCTTTCGCTGCAAGCAACAGAATAAGTTCCGCCTGCCCTTGCTTTGAGATTGTCACTCGTGCACCCTCGGCAACAAGCAACGCCGATGCTGACTCGCTCTCGAGAGTTTCATTTACAAATTGATTGACCAGATTGGTAAACTCTAAAGCATTGTCGGGCGTTTCAAATTCGGCGGTACCAATGATTTTTTCGTCGGCATGATCTTGGGAAAGGCTGAACCAATGCAAAGTTTGAATTGCTGTCAAGAATTCACGAGCCTTTCGAGTTTGTTCTTCGTCAGGCGTCATCTTTAACAACACCTCAACATATTCCCGAGGAATCGAACATGCAAAGCCATGGTGCCCTTGGCATTCTTTGATCGCTTTGACGAGCGATTCTGTCGGTTTGGAGGCCTGAACCATCACCTGATCGAGCCTTTGAGCGGTCCCCAGCGTTGCGAATACTGCATTAGCATCTTGCCCAAACGTAATTCCTTTTGTGCCATCGATCGCGCCAAGCTTCTCGATGCATTCCGAAGGATTCTTGCAGGGCAATACAGCAACAATCTCACTCGTATTGCCCAGCACGGCTGCGACTCCTGAGAGAAAATAGAGGCGGCCAACTTCGCATTCGCGCAAAGCCTGCTGCCAAGACCGCGCAGTTTGTATCGCTTGTTCCGGGATTTTGTCCCCGGTGAGATTCTGGAAGGTCTTCGTCAGTTCATCTAGCCTGATTTGTTCAACGTCAAGCCATGCAACCATACGCACATCCGATTTAATGTAGGGGGCGATTGCTGCGTGCTCTGCTTCGAGCACGCTTTGAGCCTGCGAGAGCGATACACTGGCCGATAGGTAGATTATGCATATAAGCTGCAACAGAAATGTTTTCATAGTGATCTCCGATGACTTCCATGGGCTATTGTTTGATTTGGATACGCAACGAATTTTCGCTTGACGGGATGGCTGGAACTTGGACAGTCAAAATCGCTGCGGTATGATTGCCATCTTCCAACCGCTGATAATGGATCAGTTGTCCGGTGAAGGTATCTGGCATCGCGGGCAAGTTGTCGAGTTCATCAAGTGTCTTTGGCAGAGTATTGTTATGCTCGCTAGCATACTGCCGTAATGCTTCGATGGTCATCAATCGATTGTGCCAAGTGACAACCCTCTCTTCCGCGATGATCGCTTGTGTGACGGCAGGGTACAGGACCTTTGCGAGAATCGTAGCCAAAGGATTGTCTGTCTCGTACGTCTGCGAAATCTTATCGCTCCCCTCCCGCACAGATTCACTTAGATGGTATGGCAAATAGACCGCCCTCCCAGCTCGATCACCCAGTTCACGCAGCGTGAATGAGGCATCCAGTACCATTATTTGCTCACGAGCCATGTTTTCCGATTTATCCATTGGTATTCCAAATTCGACAAGCTTTTCGCGTATCGGAGTCATGTCTATGGGAAACTGAGAAGCCATCATCAGGGATAGACCAATATTCAAATCGCCGACTCCTGATCCAGAAAATCCTTTAACGTCGCTGAGCGTCTCCTCCCACTTCGACTTCCAAGTGGCTTGGCTCCATGGGGCACTGCTCGCTTCTTCAAAGACAGGTAGCAACCTTTCTGCCATTGAGTATTCAAGTTCGATCGATGTCCTCAACGTCTGGTTGTCATGTGGTACCGTCGCAAGAGCCCAGTAAAGATTGGGACAACCTGGAGTTTGAATCGCCTGCTCGACAGCGTCCTGCATGATGCCTTCGATTGCATATCCGACAAGCTGCTCAATTAAAGTCTCACCATTTTTAGTAAAAGCCGCCAAACGATAGCCGCATCGTATGGTGTCGATTGCCTTGTCAAACTCCGCTCGTTGCAACTGAGCCTGAGCTTGAAATCTCAGCAAACGAGCAAGTGACCGAACCTCTTGAACCTCAGGTAACAAATACGAGTAGACTTCTGGTCCCTTCATATCTCGAACGCGACGATCCCAACTTTGATCTTCGCATTCCGACATCACCAAAAGTTCGTTGATCGTGTCCTGGAAAGGCCGGAGAACTTTGTCGATCTCTTCGGAGCTTATATCTTCTTCGGCCTGTTTCATCTCGAGTTCATACCAGGCTTTTTTACTCGCTTCCGAGGTCATTAATTTGTGTGTGATGGCTCGCGCAAAATGCAAGTAAGCATTACCCGGTTTGAGTTGACCGATGTGTGGCCAGAATCGATAACGCAAAGCTGGCTTGGGTTCCCCCTGGGGCTCTACTGTTAACTGTCGCGGTTCAATCGGTTGTTTCGGGCCATCCGCTGCGAGGTATGCATCTACGGTTAGGCTTGAACCGAGCTGACCATCGGTAGGGGATTCAACAGGAACTGCTGCCACGCTTCCGTTCTCGGCCAGTGACTTTTCCAGTTGGCCAAACGCATTGTGGCTACAAACGGAGGCCTGTAGCACACAGCATATCGTGCCCATAACAACGATCTTAGAAACGAGTTTCATAAATAATCCCTTGTAAATATTGGCAAATATTGCGATGTGTTAGAAAAGTTCTGACTCTAACTGATTGTGCAGCGGTCGAAGTCGAATCACGTCGCGTGGCTCGTCAATGTCAGGCCGGGGCGGTTCGGCGGCCAGCCAAGTACGTGGCAAACTATCTAATTGTTGCAAAGACCTTGTACTGACCGTCAATTGAATGGGTCGCTCATAGACTTCTTGATCGCGTACAGTTGATTGTTCTTTCGATTTGGCACTTATCCAGTGACTGAACGATAGTAAGCGGTTACGCAGAACTTGTGAGCGGTCGATGGAAAAAGCCAGTGTGTCGCTTGAGCTGTTGGGATCAACTGGCAGTGAACCTGCGTTGCTGTCTACTTCCTTAGGAGCGACGTCGGCGGCCATGTAGTTTGGTTTAGGCTGATTCCGCTCAGGTTGATCGAAAACGCGAAAACTGAACAGAGCGAGCATACTAGCGGCTATTCCGGCAATCAGTCCGCCAGCAAATGAGAAAGTGGATCGTGTTGATTTAGTCGCAGCGTTGGATTGATCAACCAATGCGGCTTCCCAACCGGCACGATAAAAAACTTCCTCAGGCGCAACAGTCGGTCGCGGGCGAAGCGCTCGCAGCTGCGCTTCGAATTGTCGAATTTCGTTTGGCTCGGAGGCTCGTAAGCTCTCATCATCGGGCAACATGTTTGACGGTTCCGTTCTTTAAATATTATGGTCAGTTACTTCAACGCCAAGAGCCTTGCGCAATTGGTTAATCCCGTTAGCGTACAATCGATGCGCGGTGGAATTTGACAATTCAAATTCATCAGCGATTTGTCGAAATGTCATATTTGCCCAGAGATGGGCTACTACGATATCCCGAGTTAGATTATCAAGTTGTCGGAGTGCAATTTGGACTTCGCTGGACGACAGTTCCGCGACGTCCTCTTGCTCGAACCAGCCATCGCGTGAGCCCCCAACCTCTGTTTCACGTTTTCCACGTCGATTTTCTGCGCGAGTTTGATCGACTGCCAAGTTTCGTGCGACTCGAACCAACCACGCAAGCGGATCGGAAGGCGTATCCGGTTGCGCTGCTAGTTTGATAAACGCTTCTTGAACACAATCTTCTGGCGAAACGCACCGCGAGCGGCATAGCAGAGTAAGCGCTGCCGCGTGTTTGTGCCAAAGCAGGGCTATGTGTTCTGCAGAAATCACAAAATTTCAAACATCGAAAGGGGAACAGACTCATGAACATGACGTCAGGCGTTCGAGCATTGTCCCAGAAATTTAAAGTTTTGCTGTTAGGCAGCGGACTTAAGAAAAAAACTCGTTCTTCTCGCTCGCTACATTCATTTGGAAGTGATATCCGCTTAAGACACACGTCGTATGAAGCCCCCACTCGAATGCCGCCAATTTAGCCCCTCGCCCCGCTTCGGGGAAAGGGGTTGGGGGTGAGCGGAGCCTCTGGATCAGCCGGAGTGCAATAGCACCAGGTTCACACGCAAAACCGGAAGCTTACGCGTTTCGGCTGATTCTTCCTTCAAGATTCAAGGTAAGCCAAGCACAAGTTCCTTGAATAAACTTTACATCAGATTTGCCCAAGTCAAAAACCGCTTCCTGACAAGCAAGACGTTTCCCAAAGCTTTGCACTTGCGAGCACAATAGCTTGACCTTGCCTGGATGTTCGACGCGAAAAACAACCAGTTTGGGTCCGTCATCAAGTGCGAGTTCATGAACAGAGCTTATCAAGCGCATACTGTGGAAATGTTTGGTATAATTCTTTGTCGTGAATGGCTGAATTCCTCCAGCTCTGCTTCGTGCTCCCCTAAGCAACTACCGATGAGATCGGAAATCATGAAACGCTCCTCTGCTTGTTTGCTGGTGCTTTTGTTATGCTTCGCGTCCTGTCGTGATCAGAGGATCCCTATGGAGGCTTTAGTACAAGAACCGCAACAAGTGATTGGAAAGCTCGGCTACCCTCTGGGTACTCAACTGAAACTGAAGTGTAAAAACGTAAAAAAAGTGTCATCTGATGAAGGGCCGGGCTGGGCTTACAAAAGCGTCAGAATTTTGCAAGTCAATGGAAAAGTTCTAACTGGAGAACCAGTGGATTTTCGATTTGAACTTGTTAAATCGAATATACCCAAAGAAAGATGGGAAGAAAAAACCAATGAGTTTGATGCGATTGGCTACGAAGGGATAGCGACTTATGGTATGCCCGATGGTCTAGGTCCTGGTGGAGGAATAGCGGTAAAGATGCACTTTCGCAATAATCCAGTCCTTTACTTGTTTACTGTTCCATAAATCGAGAGTATTCAGTACCAAAACATTTCGTTTTTAAGCCATTACTTCAGACCTAGAATGGATGACAATTGCGATGAAAATGGTCGATCGGGCTGTAATATGTTGGTGGATCTTTCTTATTCCACTATTGTTTTCGTCATGCGCAAAGAACGAAACAACAGTCGAATCGCTGCAAGATCCAGGTCGGATTATGGGGCTTCTCGGATATCCCGTTGGTACTCCGTTGCGTTATCTCCAATGTGAAATAATCACGCCAGTCGGTCAACTCGCACCAGATGGAGACAACCGTGTCGTCCGGGTGCTCTCAGTTAACGGGAAGCCATTGAAAGAAGGTTACGTCGATTATCCTATAGACAATGTATTTCTCGTATATCTTAGAGAAAGCGAATATTTAAAAGGGAGGTTTAAAGCAAAAGGCTATGAGAGCATTACGACGATTGTGAAAAGGAATGTAGGGCCTGAAAATACAGATGTGTGGATTTATAAGGTATTGCCAATGCTCTCTCTTTTTGACCACGTCAAAAATGTTGACGGTGTATTAGAATATCTTTCCGACGATGAAATTCCGTACTAAATCAGTGCAAGGAGCGTATCGTCAACTGAAGGAGCTAAAGCGTTTGATTTTTCTCCGTCCAAATTGCGATCAATGTCTTTTTTGAATTGAAACAGTAGAGATTCTGGACGCAAATGGTTGCTGCGGCCAATTAATTAAACTTCCGCAAAAAAATCGCGGACTGTATTGGTATGAACGCAATACTGCGACAGGATCGTTTCTGAGTTATTTGATTTGAGTCCCTGTCGCCGCACGAGACGATAGCTTGACGTAAAAGGGGACCGATTAAGTGCAACTTCGAATGTTTCGACGTCACCACCAAGTTCGTCTTAGTGGATCGATGCCCCCAAACGCAACGATTGGATCATCAGTCGACTGGGACAAGCCCAGTCGTGATGCAAGTGCAGGGATGCGTTAGGCTGGTTTTGATCCCGTTTCGACCGGGGCGAGCTCGGTCGGGTAACATTCCGCGTAGGGCGATGCGAAGTTTGCTGCTATGGCTTTTCAAGCTAAACTGCTCATCTAAAATGATAGTTCCCATCCAATACGTAGGTTTCGCGCTGTCACAGTTTATTTATGAGCCGCGATGGTTCACTATAGAATGGCAATGCGCCGGAGAGCTTGCAATCGTGCAGCTATGCTTGACGGCGAGTTTGCCATGTTAATCGCGGTCGAACTGCATAGGCATCCCAGATGATGTTGGTCGCGGCGGCACCTGGCGATGCATCGTGCACTTCGAAACCTAGCAAAGAATCCAAGACGCGATCAACTCGATTCGGTTCTTCACCAATCGCCAGCCCAATCACGTACCGGCGATTGTTCAAGAGGTTTGCCGGAATCGTACAAGTACAAACATATTGTCCTGGTTCCAAAATTTGGTCATAAGCTTCATCGGCGACAGCATTGGAACCCGGAGCGTTGATCGACCGCAAGATCTGCGTTCCTGATTCATCGGTCAACACGAGTTGCAAGCACACGCGGTGCCCTGGTTGCGTCACACGGTAAGTAATCTCAATGGCAACCGGAGCATCGAGCGTCAAGGCTGTCTCACGCCCTGTGCCAACGCTTCTGCAAAGCACGTTCTCAAGTTGTAGGTACTCGGTGCCAATATTTTGTGCCTGAGAATTCCACTGCGCGATCGAGGAAGTATCGGCGGTTGCTGACAAGTGTTGCTCGATAATCGAATCAGGTGTGCCGTCCGAGATTAGTTTGCCATCGCGAATCAGGACCGCTCGGGAGCAAAAGCTTGCGATCATCGGAAGATTGTGCGAAACCATCAGCACCGTTCGCCCCTGCTCGCGAAAATCGCGGGCCTTGCCAAGACTTTTCCGCTGAAACGCGGCGTCACCAACTCCGAGAACTTCGTCGACAATTAATACATCGGGATCAAGATGCGCAGCCACTGAAAAGCCCAACCGAATGAGCATCCCATTGGAATATCGCTTGACAGGCATATCGAGAAACTTGCCGACTTCTGCAAATTCCACGATCTCGTCAAACCGTTTGCGAATCTCGCGACGCGGCATTCCAAGAATCGCGCCGTTAAGGAAAACATTTTCACGACCTGTCAGTTCAGGATGGAACCCCGTGCCGACTTCCAACAAGCAACCGACGCGTCCCCGCACACCAACACGCCCTTTGGTCGGAGTCATGATGCGCGATAGTATCTTAAGCAGCGTGCTTTTGCCAGCTCCATTACTGCCGACAATTCCCAATGTTTCACCGCACGCAACTTGAAGATTAATATCGTCCAGTGCAAGAAACCTTTGAGGGCCGACGGCAGCGCGGCTATGTGTGGTTGAAGCGGCAACTGAATGACTCGGATCGTCCTGTCCACGTAGCTTCTTGCGAACCCATGTCGCAAACGCCTCGGTCGCGCGTTGGTAGTCGCCTAGCCCATCGATGACGAACTCTTTGCTGACATGGTCGATATCAATTGCGAGGTCTGGCATGCTTTAGATCCTATCCGCCAAACGTTCGTTCTGACGCCGAAACCACCACAAGCCACTAACGAGCATCGCGAGCGCTACACACAGCGCCAAGAAAGTAGAGCTTGCTGCCGGTGATGGTCCGCCAAGCACAAAGGCTCGAGCCCAACCGATTGCACTGGAAATCGGATTGGCTTGGTACAGCATTTTGACAATCGAAGGAATACGATCACTGAGTTGAATTTTTGAGCTGTCGTAAATGACAGGAGAAAGGAACATGCCGATCTGCAGCACAAACGGTAGTGCATAACCAACATCACGATAAAACGCATTCAAGCTCGATAGCCACGCCACACACCCTACAACAAAGACGCCAAGAGAGAACACGACGATTGGCGTGAGCCATATTGTCAGCCAGTTGATCTGATCGCCACTCAAATACACCACGACCGGTAGCAATGTAGAGGCGATGACTAGATCGAAGCCGGCGCACAGGACGGACGACAATGGTAACAGTAGTCGCGGGAACGCGATCTTCGTGATTACATGGCGGTAGTTCACCAGCGAGCCTGTCGCATCGCGCAACGAGGCGGCGACAAACTGCCAAAGCAACATCCCAACATAAATTACTGACGCGGTCGATGCATAGCGATTCGTAGCATCGGTCGGCTTGCCATCGACCAACCAAAAGATTGCAAGGAAAATCGCCATTCCTAGCGTCGGTTGCAATAAAACCCACAGCAGCCCGATGAAAACTTGGCGATACCGAATTTTGATATCACGCAGAAAAAACATCCACAGCAACTCTCGATACGCGAGCAGTTCCTTCAGATCCGCCACCAACCAGTTGCTGGTTTCCGGAAAGTATCGCAATGACGGAATAGACGATGCGTTACCTGCTGCATCGAGATGGGAAGAATCTGGTGATGATTGAGATAGAGAGCTCATACTGCTCGATGTTTTAGCGGCTTTTTTGTTCCTGTGTAGCTATGAACTGGAAAAACAGCCGACAGTGCAGAGCTGAGACGAGATAAAAAAATGGCTGAAGGGAATACGATCTTTCATGGGAACTTCGCACATTTTGCCGGGATATCGAAACTCGGGTTCTATTTTATAAACCCTTGAGCGTCGTCGGGTAAGTGTGCTAACGGAACGATGCGGCTTACTTGGTGTTAAAACGTCATGCGGAATTTTGCTTAGACTTTTCTGCTATGATTTCGGCTGGTCCATGCGTTCGGGCCTCTGGGAGCAACGCATGCAGATCGCCATTTTTCCCTATCTAATTTGTCTTATCGCGGAGTTGAAACCAATGAGAATGAAGTATCTGGCTTTGATTTGCGTCGTCGCTCATCTTCACATGACGTCCATATCAACTGCGGAAGACGCAGTAGTTTCGGGACCAACGAACGAAACGATTACGCGAACCATCGAAGACGGTGGGACCGGAAGCTACAAAGCGATCGTCGTGAGCGACAGCAGCTTGGCCACCCACGCCATTTATCGCCCCGCGGACCTGAGCAGCTTTGGTGACGCTGCCAAGCTCCCCATTCTGGCTTGGGGCAACGGCGCCTGCGCAAATTCGTCTCAGGAGCATCAGAATTTTCTGTCGGAGATTGCATCACGGGGGTATCTAGTGGTTGCAATTGGACCGCTGCAAGAAGAATCTCAGGGCGGCCGTGGTGGTAGAGGCGGCGGCACAAAGTCTTCTTTGCTGACTGACGCAATCGATTGGGCCGTTGCACAAAACGCAAACGAGCAAAGCATTTACTTTGGCAAAATTGATACCTCGAAGATCGCCGTTGCCGGTATGTCGTGCGGCGGACTGCAAGCTTTAGAAGTATCACCAGATCCACGAGTGTCTACGACTATGGTTTGCAACAGCGGCGTGATTGGCGGAGGTGGACCAAGCCGCCCTCGCGGCCCAGCAACTCCGGCCGCGGATAAAGCGGAAGAACAAACCGATGCGCCAAAAACTAGTGGCGAAAACGGTGACGTTGCCGCACCGCCTGCGCCGCCCGCTCGCCGTCCCGGCGGGATGCCCGGCATGCCTGCAGTAACCAAAGAGTTGCTTACCAAGCTCCACGCGCCAATCCTTTACCTGCTAGGAGGAGAATCTGACATCGCTTACCAAAACGGGATGGACGATTATCGCCGGATTGAAAAGCTGCCCGCATTTGTAGCTAACATGGACGTCGGACACGGTGGCACTTACGTGCGACCTCATGGAGGCGAGTACGCGACGGTAGCGGCCGCGTGGCTCGACTGGCAACTGAAAGGTGATCAAGAAGCGGCCAAGATGTTTGTTGGCGAAGACTTTGCTTTGTCCAAAGCAGAGAACTGGAAAGTCGAAAAGAAGAACATTCCTTAACTCGCAACACAGCAAAGCTGCTTGCTGCTGACAGCGACGCTTGTTCTTCAATGACGAGCGTCGCGTTCAGCTACACAAATCAATCATAACGGTAGGGCGCAAGCCCTCCGGTTCCGTGACACCGGACGGCTTGCGCCGTTCCGCTAAAATCAGAAACTGTTTCGGGGCAATTCCTACGCAGCTTTCGATTGCATACCTGTTCGATCTTGGAAATCTCTACAGATCTTGGAAACAGTCCGAGCGGCAGTGTTGCGATCCGGCCACACCACCACACCGATCCCGTATCCTGATTGTGAAGGATCTTCGACGAGCCGTTCGCTTTCGAAGTTTGGCTCGATGTAATCGCGGAAAAATTCTGGGACCTCGCCGACATAAGCTTGGCAAACGCCGTTGATTTGCTTTGCCGGCACAATATCGTGAAACGCAACAATGCTGCCTTGTCGAAGAAGCGGCGCGTACATCGCGAAATCTTGGAATACTCCATGCAGCGAGTGATCGCCATCGATGAACAAGAAGTCGATTGGCTCCCCCATTACGATCTGCTGCACCTGAGCAAGGGTACGATTGTCGTATGAACTGCCGCCGATGGTGAAGACCTGCTGATGCTCGATGGCCAGAAAGTCAAAACCCTTGGAACGATCTCCTTGGTGCACGATATCCAACGATAAAATTATGGCGTCGGATGAAGCGCATTGTGCAAAGAGAGCTAATGTCCCGCCGGTGTCGCAACCTATTTCGCAAACCACACGCGGTTTTAGCTGAGCGACTTTAGTGACCAGCGGCAAGATTTCATTTCGTCGTTGGTTGGATCGAAGGATACCTTTCCCAATTGCAACATCGACTTTCTGTTCAAGCGACTTCGCGCGCGAAAGTTTTCGGGAAAGCAAACTCGCAAATGCGGCATCCCAACAACGTTCAATGTTTGGGGAGGCGTAGCGATGTATGAGTCGGTTCAGTCGACGAAATGCCATGATTTGTTCCCTTCTTAAGAGCTGATCGGCTTTTACCAACTTGTCGAAACGATCGCTATATCATTGGTAAATCGGCTAACAACTAAACAGCTGTAGTCCGATCGCACTAATGCATGCAAAACGACTAGAAAGCAGCGCTTTCGAGGAGTTGCGAGCTAAGCGAGCAAATTCGACCGACCGGTTTCATGCACAAGAGCGGGGCCGGTTCGCGATCGAATCAATTCCAAAGCTTTCCTGCTAAGCGGATTTTCCCCTGTCTCTACCTCTTTTCAGATAACGCATTCGAACCATCCGTTGACTATTTCGGAAGCCGATCAACGGTATTTAAATCTCGAGTTTTCAAACGCTTCTCCGCTGGCAGCAACTGCTGAAAAATCAGCTGATTGCGAAGTTCAAGTAAAATATGGTCACCGTTCAGCATTACAAAAGCTTCGTTCGGCGCAAACAGCTTGATGCCATATCCGATCCGCTCGAATGATCGACGTTCGTAATCTATGCCAACCGCAAAATTGCATGTACGCAGTTCCAACTGCTTTTTGATCTGATCCACGTCCAACGGTTCTCCGGTCAGAATCAATACGACGTGAAGCCCCTTCCGACCGTACAACTCGTCTGCAATCTTGAGTTTTGTTATTAGGTTGGTCATCCATAAATCATTCTTGTCGAATGTTGCCAACAAGAGCCATTCGCCTTGTGTTTTCTGGGCGGAAGTTCGCAACTCAGAAAGCCATTCATCGACAACGTAATCTCTTGAAAAGCCTTGATTCTTGCTTGGCTCAGGCACGACAAAACTCCCTAAATCGAAATCGCCATGCGTTTCAGCGCTCCAATTTCGTCTGTTAGTTCCGCCAATGGGGCCAAGCGTATATTCGACGTTCGGCGACAGGCCACCAATTAAGAAACTGCCTTGCGAGTCCGTTCGCGGACCAAGCGGCGACAAGTGCTTTCTGCTCATGTACTCTTTGTCGGAATGTACCGAAAAGTACTTATCATATTGCGGTAATCCTACCTGATCTCTGAGTTGTCCATAAATCACGACCTCTTTTGAAAGCTGGATTTCGTTGGGCTGTTCGCGTGAGATGCGTTGCCTACCACGTTCGCCATAAATCGGGCGCATCGCATCGAAATAATACTCATCAGAATACAAGCTCAGCGATGTTCTGGGCGACTTCGGCTGCTCTGGTGAATATAGCAGTGCTGTCTCACGAATGCCTTTCGAAACAATCAGATGACTAGAGCGAGCGTCATATTCACCAGTGATCGCCAATGCGTCGTAACCAGACGCTTTACCTGCCAACATGATTGCATTGGCTAGTTCAGTTACCGGGATCGTCTGTTCAATAGACGCGTCATTGTCGAGTGACTCTAGTTGAAATGTGACTGCGTCGCCCGCTACCGCAATTGGAAATTCAAAATAGCCATCATAAGAAGTAGACGTTTCAAAACTCATCACCACATCGCCGCTTACCTGGGCCGTAACACGTCGATTAACCAAAGGAGATCCCGAGTCTCGGTCTACGGCAAAGCCATAAATTGTTTGTACAGGGTAGTAGTGGAATTGAATGTTAGTATCGGTCGGTTTCAGATCGATCGATTTGGGATACGAAAGCCCATTTGTTCCATTTGGATACACGCTGTATTCGCACTGGCCTCCGCCATGGCGTGAATGATCAAAGTTCCAGTCCACATTGAACTCAGCCACGCCATTTGAATCCGCGACAACGTACCAGTGAAAGCCTGCTGTTGCGCCGGTACCAGTCGATGCCGATAGATTGAAAAGCTCTGGGGCATTCCGGATCTTCGTATGATCGACAATTTTACAAGAAACTTTTGTACCGCGACGAAGCTCAATTGTTGAGTTTTTAATTGCGTTTGCCATCGTTGTGAATGTTGTGGCATATTCTTTGTGAGTAAATGTCAACGATGCCCTGTTCAAATTGAAGGCCCGTCGTGTTAACCACGGAATGGTCAGCACACCGTTACTATCCGATCGAGGTGACTTTAGCGAAGGAACTGCTTCAAGATCGCTTTTCGAAAAAAAATCGTCTGAATTGTAGTAGTTTGCAAACTCAACTCCTTCAATTGGCCTTTCTTCTTCATCGACGAACTTTAACACTATTTCCTCTGGCTCACCTACATGCAAACTCACTTCCTGTTTATTGTTAGTTGGAAAGAAGTATGAGGAGAGCCAGAATTCGTCCAAGGCAAGACAAGTCGACTTCGTTGGTAACGCAATTGCGAGAAAACTATGATCGAATTCAAGGTCTCGATACTTACTAGAAACTTTGAATTCAAAACTTCCATTCTGGTCTGTAACGGCTTTGTCGACGACAATTACATCTCGCTTGCCCGAGTACAATTTTGGCGAAGCCAGACAAACAACTTCAATCCCTTTTTTGTATATTCTCTTTGACGAATAAACAGTGCCACGAACGACGAAGTCTGCTGCAAACACACCTTGTGTTGCGACGGCAAACAAAACGAAGTAGACGAACAAAACATGTGACAGGAAGTGCATTGAAGTGTTTAGAACTTGCTTCATCGTAAACCATTGGACTTTTAGAAGTGTGATCAAATTGCGTAGTGCCTAAAGCGAATAGCCCATTGCTGGCAACCGCGGATTTTTCTGCATTCGCTTATTTTACAACAACACGCACCCGGATGGGTTTGGCATAGGGTGGATCTGAAAACTCTGTTGAAAATCATCGTCGCGGCTCTTGCTAGAAGCAATAAGGCCAGGACCGGGAACACCAGCCATAGCCACTTGGAATCGTTTTGACGTAGCACAGGCGACATCGCCTAAAACTAGTTCGGAAGCTCTGCCACCTGCGTAATAAAGGCGTGTCATTTCCGACAACGGTTACAAGTCGCAATCAGCTCGGGCGCATTTGATTTAGCACGCCGACAGAATAACTCGCTAACGATGTCGGTCGCCGTGAATTCACAGCGTGAAGGGTTTCCTGTAGTAGAGGCCCCAAACCTGCTTCGGTCATCCGCTTCTTATGTCGGCAAAATGGCGTTGTGAACTGGCACAATTCGAATGACACAACCTTTCAACGGTTTTCTGTATACCACTATGCCACAGCTTAAGGCCGACATTGCGGAGTGGGAAGACGCGCCATTTACTGCGATTGGTATCAACGTCGATGCAGACAAAAAAACGCGGACAGGGTGTTGCCGGAAAATCCGGTCTTGATTGGTCCCAGAATTACATCGGAGAAGATGCAGCACTGGCACGCCAGTTGGCTATCAGCTCGGTGCCAGCATACTATCTTGTCGACACAGGCGGAAAGCTCGTCGCGTCTTCAAGCGAATGGAAAGAGATCCGCGAAGTGTTGCGAGAGAAGCTAGGGCGTTAGCAGTTCACCAATGGTCGTAGAGGATGTCCCGAGATTGACATGTGCATAAAACAATGGTCCATCCGGACGCAATCAACGCTATGATTGAAATCACGATGATTGCGTTGATGGTAAAAACGACTCGAAAGCGTAAAGGCCAATTTCGCGATACCCTCTAAAACATTGATGCGAGAAATCCTCACTTATTCGGCTTGATTACAAATGTCCATTCGACAAGCGACGACTGTCTGCGTACTTATTTTCTTTGTGATCTTGATCTTTTTTTACTCAGTTCGCTTGAACACGATAGTCGATGTTGAAATAGCAACATCAGATGCAAAATCCGCTGAAAAGATTTTAGACTCTCTTGGAGTGGTTTATCGCGGTATGTCTTCACTTGGTGGGGCAAGATGGACTATCACACCCGATGAGTATGCACGATCTAAAGATCTGCTCATTCAAAATGCTGTACAAAACAATCATTATTTGAAGCTTGAAATTAGACGTAAGTGTAGTTTTCTTAATAGCAATATTGTTGTACCAATGAGGAGGGATAGCCAGGGCAATCGCATTTAACCTCAGAGCGGGGGACATGTGGGAACAATACATGTCTGCATCTTCGGCAACGAACTCCTCTAGCTCGCCAGCAACGCTCGAGCGTGATTCAGTGTTCTGAAACGCTGGTGACCGTGACGGCTTATGGCCCAACGAGGCGAACTATTAGGTGATGAGTGATCGGTTAAATCAACTCCCAGCCTGCTAGAAAGGTATCCGTCGACATGGCAATGATTTTGAAAGATAGCTGGAATCAAGCGACGCCATGATCGAACTCAACCTTTGTATTCATGATGATTTGAACGCGTAAGCGTAACAACATTTTTGAAACATGCTGGTCGACTCACCACTTGGTTTCACGGCGGACCGATTCAAAGAACATCATTCCCGCCGGTGGCAGGTCTTCGTGTGTGCCTTCGAAAATGGTCAGCCGAGCGGCTCCCGCTTGTGCGCGAAAAAGCACGGCGCGTGAATAGGTTTCATCCTCCAAAATCGATACCTTAGGTTGCATGTCAGCTCCCAAATCGACCCACTTCTCAATCTCACTTTGCGGTATTTCGGGAAGGTTATTGGCAACAGCAATAGCATTGTATGCTGCAAACGACTGACTTACTGGAACCGATCCGGTATGCCCATCATGTACGCCAGTGTTAATATCAATCGGCACCTCCGTTGCATTTGCCAAATGCTGCACCGGAGACCGCGTCTTCAATTCGCTCTCGACGGTATCGCTACTACCTGGAATACCACCGATACATTTTTCAAGCTCCTGCGCATAGTGAAGGGTCGCTGGATTAGCGCTAGTCGTCGTATGCCAGGCAGCCAAGTCAGATATTCCAACCCAAGATGAAACCGCTGAAAATTTGTCGGGGTAATATCCGGCCATCAGCAACGCCATATGCCCACCACCGCTGGTTCCAGCCAAGTAAACTCTCGATCGATCGATCTCCGTTTGGCTGAACACCCATTCGATTGCATCCAGTATATCTTGCCGCGCAATCTCAGATCCGCAGGCTTCCGGATGATCATTCTTGCCACGAAAGTGTGGCTGCAGAAAAACCCATCCGCGCTTCTTCGCCAATTCCAGCCACCGTGTATTGTCTTGTTGCAGACCATGAGACCAACTGTGCAAGAAGATTAGTAGTGGCTTTGCGTCAACAGATTGCGGAAAGAAAACGCGGCTAGGTTGCTTCGTACCGTCTTTCGTACTCTCAATTTCTACTTCGATGAAGCTGGGATCTAGACTTGTCTCGCCGGGCTCTTGAGCGAACGCGTTGAAAGCAATCAAATTCAAGCCTAATGCGAACGCCACAAAACATGAAAAAGTCATTTTGCAAAGAACCTCTTTCGAATCCGTGCACTACGCCTTTCTTGGCGCAACCCAGCAAGTTATTAACCAAGGAGCAACGGTTCTCACTCAAACCGCGGTGTCTAACAATGCAACTTGATCGATTTCCGTTAGATCGAGTTGCATTGTAGTTTATTTCGCACCAGAAAACGCAGCACTTATTAACGGACATGCGTCTTCGAAGCATGACGTCGCCTCTTGATTTTCTTTGCCCAGCGTTTCGTTCTGTACGGGTACAGCGGAAACCCTGGATACGGTTTGCTAGGTTTCTCAGTCGTGGTAGAATTCGCCGAGCGTTCACCTCCTACTGAGGGTGGTGGTTGCCAGATGCCCATTTGTCGCAAGCAAGTGTGCGACATTTTTGATAGCTAAAATAGAACACCTTCTTTACCGAGCGTCGATTCGGGCGTCAGTCGTAAAATCGAAGTTCTCGGAAAGCTACAAAAACCTGCAATTTCCCGCACGTGGGACCGTAGCTCAATGGTTAGAGCAGGGGACTCATAATCCCTTGGTTATCGGTTCGAGTCCGGTCGGTCCTACTTACTCTTCCGCTCGATTCTTGAGCTGAAAAGGTCGGTCTACGGCAGAAGGCTACGAGAGTTTCTAAACAGCGATTTGCCTTCTCGAGACAATAGCACGCGGGGATGCTGCACCGCTTTGCCACTCAATATCGCCAAGCTCAAGCTCTGCCCGTGCGAATTTAGTGACATGGACGCACTCTCGAACTATGCTGAATGTCAGCATACATCTCGTCCTAATTTTGCACCGTTATCATGCACGCAACTTACATCGAACTAACCGGCAAAACACTGCTGGATCTAGTCAACGACGGGGAACTCGACTTCGGCGAACTGCATCGAGCGGGAATCGTCGGCGATTCGATTCTAAGAATCAATAAGCACGGAGAAATTGAACTGCGGACCAAGGACGAATGGAAAATGGTCGGCGGACTTCTTGGCGAATTTGAACCGCGTCTGAGATCATTGACCCACCTGAACTGGGCGTAAATCGAGACTTTCCAAAAGAACCCCTGCTAGCCGTCGAGCACAAAGCTACGATTTGAATCAACTAAAAAGTGATCCTTCAGTACGTCACGACCCAAAAGCAATGGAAATTGCATCTTGCTGCGATCGGTTAACGTCAGCCGAATCGGCAGTTTTATCCCCCCCAGTTGCAGGTTCGCTTCTACTATCGGCCTGCACTGAACCTCGCCGTTGGAGCTACGGACTCGCAAAAAACTGGTCACTCTGCAGCGACAATTAACGGCTCTACGGGTTGGCTGATTCGGGTGCTGTAGCTCGAAAGCTACATAATCAAACGGCCCAAGCGTTTCATACTGCAGATCGACGGCATGTAGGCATGAGAGGACTGCTCCCGTATCGATTTTGGCAAGGAACGGCTGCCTAGAAAAATCAGGCAGCAAAACTCGTTCTTGCCAGCCAATGATTGCTTTGGAAAGATGGTCGCGAGGTGACGAAACCGGTATCGCTTCGTCAATCCGAGTTGTTTTTCGGGGATAGATCACGTTGTAGGCGGGGATATGCGGCAGTTCAAGCGTCGGGCGTCGACGCATTTCGAACGGCACCGATTTGATGCAATAGATCTATTGTAAACAGCCCCGAGCTGTGACCATCAGAAAATTGAATGTTATACGCATAATTTCCGACCGGCCGCATGCCGCTGATTCGCAGCGGTTGCGCTTCCGCCAAACTCATCACGGGCAAGCCTTTGGGCTTGGTCGTCTGCTCTGCCTCGCCTTTCTCCCGACAAGTCGCACAAGGGCAAGCTTTCCGCATTTGGCGTGGGGAAATAGTAGTGCACGTACCATCGTCCCACTCGATGACAAGATCCGCAGTTTCGTTCATGTGCAGCGATGTTGGATTTGGAGTTACGCTCATTGGTTGGATGCAATAGATGACAGGTCGGACAAAACAAAAAGCACTCCCGATTGGAAGTGCTTTCAGAGCTTTAGTCTAGCATGATGATGCTAAGCAAGTTCAAGTATTACGCGTCGCTTTCGGACTGGCCAACCGCTACTGGCTCTTGCGCCAAGTCGCGACTTTCGCCGACGAACGACAGCCGAGTGATCTTGCCTTCATCGTCTTTAACGACATCGACCACGATCGTATTCTTGCCTTCGAACGTGCCTTGCAGCAATTCTTCCGACAGTGGATCTTCGATGCGTTGTTCGATCGATCGACGCAACGGCCGCGCACCGTAATCGAGGTTAGAACCTTTGTTGATAACGAATTCTTTAGCTTCGTCGGTCAACTCAAGTGCATACCCGCGATCTTTAAGTCGTTCGACAACTTTGCTCATTTCGAAATCGACGACCTTCTTCAAGTCTTCCTTGTTCAAGTGGCGGAAGATAATGACATCATCGAGACGATTAAGGAACTCGGGGCGGAACACGCGTTCGATTTGATCCATCACTCGTGACTTCATACCTTCGTAAGAAGCGTCGTCTTCCGGCCGTTGGAAACCGAAGGAAGCTTCGTTCTTGATAGCTTCGGCGCCAGCGTTGGTTGTCAGGATCAATATCGTGTTACGGAAGTCGACGTTGCGACCGAAGCTGTCGGTCAATCGTCCTTCTTCCATAACTTGAAGCAACATGTTGAACACATCTGGATGCGCTTTTTCGATTTCATCGAGCAGCACAACGGCATAAGGTCGTCGTCGAATCTTCTCGGTAAGCTGTCCGCCTTCTTCATAACCGACATAGCCTGGAGGCGCGCCGATCAGTCGACTGACGTTGTGCTTTTCCATGTATTCCGACATGTCGATATGGATCAACGCGTCTGCATCGCCGAACAGAGTTTCTGCTAGGGCTTTTGCAAGCAACGTTTTACCAACCCCGGTCGGGCCCGCGAACACGAAGCAACCTGTCGGACGCTTTGGATCTTTCAATCCCGAACGACTACGGCGTACAGCCTTGGCAACAGCGGTAACTGCTTGCTCTTGGCTAACCACGCGTTTATGTAGATCGCCTTCCATGTTCATCAGCCGCTTGCTGTCTTCAGTCGAAAGCCGAGT
The DNA here is from genome assembly GCF_056494165.1 of Njordella aestuarii. NCBI lineage: Bacteria > Pseudomonadati > Planctomycetota > Planctomycetia > Pirellulales > Pirellulaceae > Njordella > Njordella aestuarii. Next base: position 1,054,703 of record NZ_CM151397.1, on the reverse strand, counting down.
CAACGGAATGCCAGTCATCTTGGAAACGACTTCGCAAATGACTTCTTCGTCAACAAGTCCGTCCGTCTCGCGGCTCTTTTCTCGCCATTCCCGAGTCAATTGTTCCTTCTTCTTTTTCAGCTTGTCAGCCTGATCGCGAAGATTAGCCGCTTTTTCGAAGTCCTGATTGGCGACAGCGTCTTCCTTGTCCTTGTTCAGCTTTTCGACTTCTTCGTCCAAGTCCTTCAAATCAGGTGGCTTGCTCATCGAACGCAGCCGTACTCGTGCACCAGCTTCGTCGATAACATCAATCGCCTTGTCAGGCAGGCAGCGGGCGGTGATATATCGCTCGCTCATTTCAACCGCGGCCGCTACAGCATCATCGGTGTACTTAACACGGTGATGTTCTTCGTAACGTTCACGCAGGCCTTTGATAATTGCGACTGTTTCGTCGATACTCGTTGGTTCAACGGTGATCTCTTGGAAACGACGGGCAAGTGCATTGTCTTTTTCGATGTACTTACGATATTCATCCAACGTGGTCGCACCGATGCATTGGATTTCGCCGCGTGACAAAGCTGGCTTCAATACGTTCGCCGCGTCAATGGCGCCTTCTGCGCCACCGGCACCGACCAACGTATGCAGTTCGTCGATGAACAGGATCGTATTGCGAGCTCGGCGCACTTCATTCATAACCGCTTTGATACGTTCCTCGAACTGACCGCGGTATTTGGTACCGGCGACCATCATTGCCAAGTCGAGTACAACGATACGTTTGTCAGCGAGGATCTCAGGAACTTCGCCATTAACAACGCGTTGCGCGAAACCTTCAACGATAGCAGTCTTACCGACGCCGGCTTCACCCAGGAGCACTGGGTTGTTCTTCGATCGACGGCAAAGAATCTGGACCGCCCGCTCGATTTCTCGCTGACGTCCAATTACTGGGTCCAGCTTGCCTTGTCGCGCCAGTTCGGTCAAATCGCGACCAAAACTATCCAGTGCAGGTGTCTTGCTCTTGGATGACTTGGATGAGCCTGATTCGCTGCTACCACTGTTGCCTTCGCCACGTCCGCGTTCGCCGCCGACGTCAGCCGATTCCATGCCGTGTCCAAGCAAGTTCAGAACTTCTTCACGAACATCCTCCAGCTTCATGCCCAGGTTCATCAGGACCTGCGCTGCAACGCCTTCTTGTTCGCGGAGCAATCCAAGCAGGATGTGCTCAGTTCCAACATAGTTGTGATTCAGATTACGAGCTTCTTCCATCGAATACTCGATGACTTTTTTAGCTCGTGGCGTCTGTGGAAGCTTGCCGATGGTGACCATTTCTGGTCCGCTTTGCACGAGCTTTTCCACTTCAAGACGGATCTTCCGAAGGTCGACGTCGAGATTTCGCAAGACGTTCGCGGCCACGCCGCTGCCCTCTTTAACTAGGCCCAGAAGAATATGTTCTGTCCCAATATATTCGTGATTGAATCGCTGTGCCTCTTGGTTCGCTAGCTGCATGACCTTGCGGGCACGATCGGTCATTCGTTCGTACATTCGTCTACCTATTCTCTTTCACAGAAATCTTCAAACGGCCAATGCAACGTTCGCAAACCGCGTTCCGTCAACTTTGACTGCCAACTTGGCTAACCCTTTGCAAGACTCAGGTCGAACTTGAGAATCGCATCGTACTAGTTTCTAGCTGTCAATCAAACGCTGGCGAATAGATCAATCGTAACGATTCGCAGATTTTTAGGGCAGGTCAAATAGGCCCTTTGCCTAGCCTGCATCCAAGAAATCATAGTAAAAAGTTCAACACAAAATTTTTTAGGCTGCCGTTTTTCGCTGACACAATGAACGTTCCCGATGAATCTCGGTAAACCATGGACCCGCCGAATCTAGTTTCGACAGGCGGTCCAGTGTCTGCAGAGCTTGATCAGTGCGGTTCGTCCGCCGCAATATTCCGGCCAATAACAACGCCGATTCGGCATCTTCCGAACCGCTTACAAATATAGGATGGAGAGCAGCCTCGGCCTCAAAATACTCGCCACGTAAATAGGCCTGCTGGGCTGCACGGAATGCTTCGTCATTGGTCTGACGTCGAGAACTCGTAGCCGGTTCACCGAATACAAGACTCCAACCCATAATGCCCCTTACCAATGACCACACTACAGCGACCACTAAGGCCAGCCAAGCAATGCCTCGAGCTGCCCCCGCGAACCAGTCGGTCCAATGAAATGTCGCAACCCAAGTAATACTCAACGAAACGCCAAAGAGGATGGCGACCAGAGTCGAATAAACTTCGCCTCGATGCCATGCTCTGGCAAACCCTGGCCACAATAAAATACAGTATCGCAACGTCCGCGAACTCCATCCTGGCGTTCAAAACTAAGCCGTCAACCGCGTCGGCGACTGCACACTTTCGCACAACCGCCATCTGTTCAGAAATACCGTAGCAAATTCACCGACTACAAAGCAATTTGAGAACTGCGGTGGAGTGGGCTGCAAAACGTTATAGCAAGCTATCAAGCAATAGACGCAATTTTCGCAACTCTTGGCGAATGTCCATGCCTTCCATCGGTTGCATATCGACGCACAAAGCCCGATCGTAACCTTCTCGCTGAAGAAGAGTTATCAAGCGACCATACTCAATCTCGCCTTGGCCAACGCGTACTTGCAGTTGATTCTTTTTTGAATCGCGAAGATGCACGTTGTAGACATGCGGCATCAGCTTGTCATAATTTCGATTGCGGTTGTTGCTGCAATGGTATTGGCTCGGGTCAAGCGACACTCCGACGCCTGGCGCGTAGTCACAAAGATTCTTGACAGTGTCCGGATCTTCACTCATGCAGCCGATTTTACTGCGCATGGCAACGCGAACCCCGTCATTCTCGCCGATCGCTACCAGTCGCTGTAAATGTTCGATCTCCTCGTTGAAAGGAGTCCCTTGTTCGGCGCTAGGAATGTTGACCGTAACGACTTTGGTGGCCTTGGCCAACTGGCAGATTTTCTTAAATCGCGTGTAATACTCTTCGCCCGTACAATTTATTTTCAGGTCATAGGCGGAGATATCCAGCCGATGGGAATCGCGAATGACCCGCATCGCTTCTTCGAAATTCTCCATGACTTTGTCCGAAGTCATCTGGATTCCACCGTCGTGAATTGCGACTTCGATCGCTGTAAATTCCAAATCCCTTAGCAAGTCGATAACGTCCGGAAATGGTACGTCGGGAAAACAAGCAGTCGTAGCGGCAACAAACACTTTTTAAGATACTCCTGGTCCGTGGATCTCGAAGACAAGCCGCCATTATCCAGCAACTGCCAACCTAAGCAACTCGGGGTTGCAAAGACGGGGGAAAAACAGCGGATAGTTTTTGATTTCCCGACTTTTTTCAACGTTGCTAGCTGTCTACGGTCGTTTCCTCCGCCCCAAACCTCCAACTTGCCAACAAATTTTCCTTCGGAACGGCAGTGGTATTTATATGCACGTCGAGCAATTGGATCGCTAGCAAAGGCAAAACAAACGGCACCGCAGTTCAGTACTCGCCAAATTCGGTTGCGCAACATTTGGTTTAGCATCCCGACTCGCGATTGGTACCAGACGACTTGGAGACCGATTTTCTGACATGGCAACGACGTCGGAACCTGTAACAGATCTTCCCAAAAGGCCTACGCTTTTTAGCCGCGTTGTCGCTCAAGTAAGGCGAGCATGATGATCGAAAGCAAAAAGCGAAGTTCGCTGTCTTCGTCGATCTCGCTAAGTTTCTCGATGACGAATTTGCCTTCAAAAAAAGCGGCCTTCTTCGCCAGTCTCATCAGGATCTGTCCATCGGGCCTGGAAATCTTGTAGGTCGGGTTGAGCAACATTACAGCCACCATGCCGACGACCGGAATTTCTCCCAACAGCGATTCAACGATCTTTTTGACCGGGCTCTCCTCGCGAATGATGGCTTCCAACCCATTCTCGTCAGTGATCTCATACGTTGCTGCCCATAACGACTTGGCACCTTTTCGTCGAACACTTCCCCACGGTGTGCCGTCGGATTGGGTAAAGTGATAGCTGGCCGACCAATCGATCACTCGGTCAGCGTTTATCTCGAAGAGTTTTATGCTTCGCGACGAATCGGTAAAGACTTCGACCTTCTCCTTGAGGCGAAACATTTTTTGTCGGATATAGAGGATGCTCTTACCAGATGCATCCGTAACCGAAATCTGCGAAGCTAACGCCAAAAGCTTGAAGCTCATCGCAAGTGGATACTGCATTTAAACTCTACGTCCTTCAATGTTGGTAAAAAGAGTTTGTTGTCGTTCCATGGTTGTAGTCCAATGAACGGGGAGAACTCTACGGCCCGGGATGCTAAATCCTAAGCTATTGAGTCAACAATATCGCTCTGACGCGTCGGGATCAGGCGTAAGTTGGACTGCTGTTTCTATTTTTCAAACAATTTTTAGCTGAGAGTCTCGCGTGACAAGTGTGGCAAAGTTTGGCATTTTGACAATCTCCGATCGTGCCAGCGGTGGAATCTATGAGGACCTGAGCGGACCGGCGATTCGCGATTATCTGAGCCGTGCGTTCCGTGATGAACTCGAGTTCGTCTATGAGATCATTCCCGATGATCGACCGCAAATAGAAGAAACCCTGCGACAGTTATGCGACGTCGAAAGTTGTGCGTTGCTAGCAACGACGGGCGGAACTGGGCCTGCAAAACGCGACGTTACGCCTGAGGCCACCGAGGCAGTTTGCGACAAAATGATGCCAGGCTTTGGAGAAGCGATGCGTGCGAAGTCGCTGTTGACCGTTCCCACGGCAATTCTTTCAAGGCAAACGGCGGGGTTTCGTGGACAAACACTGATCGTGAACCTGCCTGGAAAACCAGTCGCGATCGCAGAATGCTTTGATGCAATCATCGGCGCCATTCCTTATTGCATCGAATTGTTAGGCGGGCCCAAATTGCGACTGAAATGATCACGTTTTGCGATCGAGTCCGTTTTGCAGCCGGCAGCAGAAGCGCTGTGAATCTTAGATTAACGACAAACGCTCGCCTGATTTAGGCGAGCGTGTCAGCGTTGCTTTTGAGTTGCGGTTTCGGGTCAACGGAGTGATTAGCGGAAGGCGCCCGATGGTGGCATGGAATAGCCTGGGTTCGATGTTCCGGTTGCTGTATTCGCTGGCAACGATGGACTTACTTGTGTGCCTGTCGTGGAGAAATCGTATCCAGTTGTGCGTTGTGTGCTGCCAGGGCGATAGGAGGCCGTCGAAGCTTGTGTACTGCCCGATGGAACTGCGTAGCCTGCCGTCGCAGCTTGTGTCGATGTTGGACCAGAGGCTAGCTGGCCAGAACCCTGTCCAATCGGTGCGTAGCTTGACATCGATGGCGTGTTGGTAGGCATGTTGGCCGGTGGCACTGGGAACGCGGACTGCGGGCCATTTTGAGCAACTGCGTTGGTTTGAGCGTTTGGCATCGAATACAGACTGTTAGCCGTTTGGCCAGAGTAAGTTTGCAACGATGGAATTTGCGGTACCGCTGGTTCACCGTAGTTCGGCGTTTGAACCGGTGTGGTTCCTGCGAGACCAGGATATGCGGCAGCGTTGTTTACTGGCGCGGTGTACGGTGCGGTTGCGTTGTTTACGGCGGTCGCGGCATTGTTAGCAACGGCTTGCCCATAAGCAGCGCCGGCTTGAGCGTACGAGCCTGCTGCATTGGCGGCTTGGCCATACGTGTTGTAAGGCCCGGTGGCGTAACCATTGGCTGCGGCAGCTGACCCCATTCCACCCATCGAAGGTTTGGTCGACGAGCCTGCTGGCTGTGAATAAGGCGTTGTTGCGGAAGCTAAGGTATTCGATGGCAAACTTGGATTCGTCGAGGAATTCGTCAGCGACGAGGTGCCATATGGATTCGACTTGATCGAAGTCTTCGGTGGGGTACTTGCGATCAAGCCAGGCGTTTGACCTTGAGCAGGCGACGTTGGTGATGTGACCGTGGGCCCCTTGCCAGCAAGTGTTTCTTGCGAAGGTTTCTTGGACCAGGCGAACATGCTCGAGCCTGGGAAGCTAAAGCCGCTCTTGCAGCCAGTATTGCTAGCTACCGAAACGAGAAGCACTCCGCAAAGAGCAAGTCGATTAGCTTTGATGTTTGAGCAACGCATTTCAGTTCTTCCTTGAATTTTTTTGCGAGCCAATTCCTAGCATCGCTTACTTTTGACGGCCGTCACTTGTTCGAATTTGTGCGAACGTCTCGAGATAACTTTTTTACCAACCCGATCCGCCATACTTTTCATCGTCGACGCATATTCGCTACTTAATGCAAATCCGGAATAATCGTTCGAATTTCGTTAAGTCGCAGCCTCTCTCGGCCGCGAATGCTAGAGAGCAACCATTTCCCGGGTCAACGCCATTTTGAAGTCCAAAGAATTAATCGAGAGCTTTTCTGAATTCACAACAACTTGTTGAGTTAAGCTGCAGAAGCTGGCGGTTCTGGGGTCGTTGATTATTGATCTCGACAGGTGGCGGTGACGTTCTGTAGAGAACAAACCCATGAAAACGTTAAACTCGCGACAGACGCTTGCTGTACTTTTATGTCCTGCACTCTCGCTGATGGGTTGCGCCGGCGGCAGCTATACTTCTCCGCCGACGAATCCTTATGCCGTTCCAGGCTCGCAGGTCCTTCCGCCAGGAGCGTACAACCCGAGCCTCCCCGGCTACAATGCAGGCGCAAACACCCCCGTCTTACCTCCGGTGCAAGCATTTCCCCCTGGTAATTATCCCCCGGCAAATCAAGCGGCGGGTGACATACCATTGGGGTACCCACTGGGAACTGCTCCGGGGGCAATGGTGCAACCTTCGTTGCAGAACTCGGGTTTTGGTACCGCAGCGGGCTCGCTGCCGACCAGCCAAGTGCTTCCGCCGTCCACCGGGGTGTATCCGCCGCAATCGCCGGCGTCCGTCGTTCCACAGCAGCCGTTACCGAATATTTATACAAGCGGAGTGCCGCTCAAGCAGCTTTATCACACCAAGCCGATCTTTAACTTCGGCAGCTAGTGCTTTGCCAGCGGTCGAACTCAATACTTAGTGGTGGGAGTGGACTTCCATCACTTTTATTCCATCAAGGACGGGCAAAGAGCCTTGGATTCGGCGAAATTGACTCGTCGGCGGGAACTTTTTGCCCTTTTTTAGATACCCTGGATGATTTCGTCAGAACGGGGCATAATGGCGAACCAAAATTTGATGTCATTTGGTAAAGCCTAGGGATTGCCTGTGAAAACGTTGCTGAGCGAACAAGAGCTAAAAATAGGGATCGCGCGACTGGCAGAACAGCTGCGGCGAGATTACGAGGGAAAACCCCTCACGATCATCGCGATCATGACTGGTTCGCTCGTTTTACTGGCGGACTTAATCCGCCTTTTGGACATGCCGATCCGCATCAGTCTCATTCAAGCTAGCTCCTATCGCGGCGGGACTCACAGCGGTGAAATGCATATTTCGCAAGCCATGATGTTGGATATTGAAGGACGCGATTGCATTTTGCTCGATGATATTTTCGACACGGGTAAGACATTAGTGGAAGTTTCTGCGTGTTTAGAGCGGCTTGGTCCCGCCTCGATCAAGTCCGCTGTGTTGCTGCTTAAAGAAGGGCAGAGTAAAGTTGATACTAGGCCCGACTATATCGCTTTCTCAATCCCCAACGAGTTTGTTGTCGGATACGGTTTGGATTACCAGGATCATTACCGAAACCTGCCCTATGTGGCGATCATGGAAGAACATGATCTTGAAGATCCCTCGTAATACTCATGACGCGCTTGCTGATTGTCTGTAGGCAGTATTGGCCGATCTGCAGTGAATCGTCATATCGCCTCACAGAGCAAGCTAATTTACTGAGTCGCGCGGGCGTACAGGTCACGATTCTGACCACCCGTTGGCATTCTCGCTGGCCCGCACATTCTACGTTCCGTGACTGGCAAGTTTTTCGTATCCTGCCCCCCGCAACTTCGCTATGGAGCGACAGTTTTTTCCTGCGCAATATCTGGCAATGGATGGAACGTTACTCTACAGAATACGATGCATTTTACTTTGATTCGCTGAGCGTACTACTCTCTGGAAAGTTGCCGCCAAAACTACGTGAGAAACAACTTCTGATCCGATTTGAAACGCGCAGTCGAAAGCTTTCCAACGACGGCCAGCTTGCAATCAGCGAATCGCTAAAACGAAACACTCGCGTGCAATTCTTGGTTTCCTCGGCGCACGAACATCGAGTAGCACTTTCGAAAGAAATCGATGAGTCGCAAATCAGTAGGTTAAGAGGAACCATGTGGCGATCCTTTCAACGCACCGAGGCGTCAATTTCCGCCGCACGTCAATCGCTCAGCCAGATTGGCACTGATTTTCTGGTCCCACAAAATCTGCCGCTAGTAATCGTCTTCTTTGAGAACCAGTCGATCGACGAAGAGCATCGTTTCGTGAAACAACTTGCTGAAGCGATGGAGTCGCTGCCCCGTTTTCGTATTTGGATTTTTGGGAGCGGAGATTCTGTGCGACGGCATCATGCGTTATTGCGAGATCGTTCCTGTCACAACGACGTCCTTCTGCACAGTTCGATGGATGATCTGGAGTTACTCTATCAAGCAGCTGATTTGCTGATTTGTCCGGCGGCAACCGTTGGCCGGCAGTTTTACCACGCCACTGCGTTTGCAAGTGCCCTGCCAACATTGCATAGTCCGGAAGAGCGAGATGAATTGAGCCAAGAAATAGAACGAAATTTTGATTTTGACAATGGCTCCATGCACGGCGAAAACTTGATCGAACGATTGCGACAATTTCTGACTGATCCGAGTAAGGCCATTCGAGAGGCCGATAGTTTCCGACTGTCAGTTGACTGGGCATTGCATGAGAAACGGCTAGCGGACGCTTGGCTGGCGTTGCTGAATGATCGCGATTGATGAACCAACGCGACAGATTGCTGACTATTCGGTAAGATAACACCATTCCTATGAGTGACAACCAAAATCAATTTAGTTCGAACAGCGATGATGGCCGCATCAAAATTAGTTGGGTTATTCCAACGTTAGATCAGGGCGGTGCTGAAAAGCAACTGGTTACGCTCGCTGCCGCAATCGATAAACAGAGGTTTGCGCCAGAGATCGTCACATTGACTCGTAGCGGTCACTATCGCCAGCGAGTCTTGGACGCGGGGATCGCGTTAGTAGAAATAAACAAGAAAGGGAAGCTAGATCCCTTTGCCTACCAGCGACTTGTGAAACACTTCAAGACCCGTCGTCCTGACATTGTTCACACTTGGATCTTTGCTGCCAACGCATATGGAAGAATGGCCGCGATTCACGCAAAGACGCCAGTGGTGTTTGGTGGGGAACGGTGTGTCGATCCATGGAAGCGAGGCTGGGAACTAGCGATCGATCGATTTCTCGCCAACCGAACGACCGGAATTCTTACAAACAGCTCTGGCATCCGCGACTTCTACGCCAGCAAAGGGATTGCGGCTGAAAAATTCACAATTATTCCGAACGGAATCGCTCCTGCGCGACCATGTGCGATAACGCGAGAACAAGCGTTGCATCGACTAGGGCTACCGCCAGACACCTTGCTGATCGGGTCCGTGGGCAGATTGTGGCCGCAAAAAGGCTATAAAGATCTGGTCTGGGCAGCAGGTATGTTAACAGTTGTTCGACCAAACATGCGTTATGTTATCCTTGGTGAAGGGCCGCAATTGCAGTTACTAGAGCAATATCGGGATTCGACAGGCGCAGGCACAGCAGTCGTTTTTGCAGGGCACCGACCCGACGCCTCCGATTTACTTCCCCACTTTGACCTACTTTGGAATGGGAGCCTCTACGAAGGGCAATCGAATTCCATCATGGAAGCGATGCAAGCAGGCTTGCCCGTCATCGCAACCGACATCGCTGGCAATCGCGACTTGATTGAACACGATGTAAGTGGCATCCTCTATAGCGTCGGGGCAGTTGACCAACTTCTACGCGCGACGACTCTAATATTGGAAGAGCCCGATCTGAAGACAAAACTAGGTGACAACGCACGGCAACGAATCGCAGAATCGTTCACCGTTGCTCAAATGGTGCAGCGACATGAGCACTACTACCGTCAAGCGCTCGAACGACGTGCTACAAAGTAAGGCCGAAGGGAACCCTAGGCCTGTAAAACAAAAGTTGAGGCAGCTTTTTGCTGCTGCCCCAACTTTACGATTGCCAGTCAGTGTCGACCGTTCAGCTAGCGTGGGGAAACAGTGGCGATCATGCGCCGTCCCTGCTGCTGCGGTGGTTGTTCGACTTTTCCAAACTCGCCCAGTTGTTCGATGGCACGCTGCATCACACGTCGGCCTTCGTCGATGTGAGCCATTTCGCGACCACGGAACAGTACAGAGACCTGTACTTTGTCCTTGTGCTTGAGAAAGCCGATCGCCTGACGAATCTTGGTGTCAATATCGTGATCGCCAGTCTTCGGACGAAGCCGGATTTCTTTTGTCTTGGTGTGGTGCGTATGACCACCCAGTTTTTTGCTTTTTTCGTATTTATACTTGCCGTAATCCATGATTCGGCAAACTGGCGGCTTCTCGTTTGGAGCCACTTCAACTAGATCCAGCCCAGCATCTCGTGCTTGTTGCATCGCTTGTTCTGTTGGGATAACACCCAACTGAGTTCCGTCCGAGCCAATTACGCGAATGGGAGTTATGCGAATTTGTTGATTGACCCGTGTCGTCGTCTGATTCCGATCGATCGTCATACCCTCTATCTATGGTTAGTAAAAAATCATCGCGTTGCAAACTGCAAGCACGTTGGAAAAGTAGCATATGGCTTGGCAATAAGCATCGGACAGCTCACGAACCCTTGGCCAAGACCAAGCTTTCTGCGTTGCATTTCCTGCCAGCTGAATCGAACTCTGTCACCAACAACCTTCGAAGCAATCAGCATTCCATCCTATGTCATGAAATGCGACGCTCCTTACGTTAAGGTTGCGAAACACTAGTAAGGAATGGCAATATAGCGACTTTGGGAGCCGCAAAGCAAGATTTCTGAAGAAATAATATCGAAATATGTCTTGACAATTCTGTACGCCGCGCAGCCCTCCGTGATCGCTCAGCCACGAGCGGCAATCGGGCTTTCCGAAAATGCCCTAAAATGCGTAAAAGAGAGAAGGTGCGGGGATGCCATGATTAATGTCAGGTCCGGACGTACCGGGTAAAATCTTTTTTCGACCTAGGACAATGTGTTTTCATCGGCGCAAATTTTTGGAAGGGACCGGCGCTGCACTGGCGATGACAATCTGCGGATGCCGGACCGCTCCCATAAGTGGTCGCAAACAGTTTGTTGTCATTCCAGAAGCTCAAGAATTGGGAATGGCTGAACAGTCCTTCGCTCAGATCCTAGCCACGGAGTCACCCAGCACGAACGCTCGATGGCAGCAGATTGTTACGCGGGTTGGAACGCGAATCTCGCAAATTGTCAATAAACCGAATTTCCAATGGGATTTTCGCCTTTTTGATTCCAGTTCGCAAAACGCCTTTGCGTTGCCTGGCGGAAAAGTCGGTGTTTATGAAGGCATTATGCCTATCTGCCAAACAGAAGCCGGCGTCGCAGTGGTCGTCAGCCACGAGATCGCCCATACGATAGCTCGCCACGGATCGGAACGAATTAGTCAACAGGCTGCCGTCCAAGGCGTTCAATCGGTTTTAGGGTACGCGATTAGCGGTTCATCCGATGCAGGACGAAACTTGGTAATGAATGCATACGGAGCTGCAGCCCAATATGGGCTCATCCTGCCATACAGCCGTAGGCACGAGCTCGAGGCAGACAGTATTGGCATCCAAATTATGGCTCAGGCGGGATACGACCCCGCCGAAGCCCCACGATTTTGGCAGCGATTTGGTGCTGCCTCAGGGCCAGCCAATCAACCAATATGGGCCTCGACGCACCCAAGTGATGCACAACGTGCGAGTGGCTTGCTGAATTTGCTCCCGCAGGCTAGCGTAGCTTATCAGTCTGCACCCGTCCGTGTCGGGCTTGGCGAGACGCTTTAGAAAGTCTCGCAAGGGAGCAGTTGGCAATGCACAGCAAGTTTGTAGCACGCGTTCGTCCAGGTCATCGCACAGCATTTACCGTAGTTTCAGAAACTTATAAAAAATCTCGTATCCGAAAATACTGGTATGAAACGGCGACCATTCTTTCGAATCAAGACTAACCGCACGTTGCTGTACGTCTTTTTCCTGGCCATGCTCGCCGGAGTGTATGCTGCAATTCCAACGGTTTTGGTTTATTCGCGACACGGCGAAAGCTTTCACACATCGTCTCAGTTTCATGCAGTGTTAACGATCGTTGTCGGTTGTCTGCTCGTTTTTCGAACGAACACAGCCTACAGTCGGTGGTGGGAGGCTCGCACTCTCTGGGGCTCTCTCGTCAATACGAGCCGCAACTTGGCGATTAAATTTACAACGATCGTACCTCAAAGTAACGCCGAACGAGCAATCACCAACCTGCTGGTAAAATCTTTCTCGGTATCCTTGCGACATCATTTGCGAGACGAAACCAAAGCGGACTGGCCAGCTACGTTCACCGAGCAGCTCGGACACCCAAATCATGTGCCGCAAGCGATTGCCAAGAGGCTTTATCAGATCGCAAAGAGTGCGAAGGACCAAGGTCGTATCGATGGAGACGAATTTCGCGTCGTAGACACAGACTTGGTAAAGCTGATGGAAATATGCGGTGCGTGCGAACGTATTCTGCGGACCCGAATTGTTAAATCGTATCGTATTTTTGCAAGGCAGTGCGCGATCATCTTCCTTGCTTCGCTACCCTGGGGGATCGCAAATGACTTTAAAGCGTACACCATCCTGCTAACGATTATCACGGCATACTTCATGTTAGGTCTCGAGATTGTTGCGGAGCATGTCGAAGAGCCGTTTGGCTATGACGATGATGATTTGGATTTAGAAGGGATGTGCAGAACAATCCAAATATCGGTCGACGAAGTCTTTTCTGGGAACTATCTGGAATGTCCCACGCCCGACGAGTCTACTGTCTCCATTTAGCAGGACAACAACGCCCGCGATAAGCGACCAAACTGGTTTCAATCTAGCTAAGCGGTAAATCCTGCAAACTTCTGTGTGCTTGCCACCGTATTCGAAGTTGGGCAGTCAAGCTAAATTATAAAGTGCAATAGTGCCGCAAGCCGCACAAGCACGTTTTCCCGCAGAACGCATGGTGCGAGCACCTTTCCGGCATGGTTTTATTGCCAATTGGGTTGTCCCAGAGCAATTCGTTCTAGACCGAAACGCAGTTCGGCGATCATGATAGAGGCCTATGGACGCCGAACAATCGAGAATACAAGCAGACTTAAAAGGACAGATCGACGGAGATGTGTTGTGCGATGATTACCATCGTCAGCTCTACTCTTCGGATGCAAGTATCTACGAAGTCAAACCATTGGGCGTCGTGCGCCCGCGACATGCCGCAGATGTGGAACGCTGCGTACGTTACGCGGCAGAGAACCAACTGGCGATCTTTCCGCGTGGGGCGGGCTCCGGACTCGCTGGACAGTCCTTAGGCCAGGGCTTGGTCCTAGATTTCTCGCGATACATGCGTCGAGTCTTGGAGGTGAACGCGGAGGCGAAGACGATTCGTGTACAGCCTGGAGTCGTGCTAGCGGAACTAAATCGTACGCTTGCCAAAAAAGGCCTGTTGTTCGGACCAGATCCAGCAGCACGCGCCGTAACAACCATGGGCAGTGTCATCGCAGTTGATGCGCAGGGGAGTCACTTTCCGCGTTACGGTTCGGCTGGCGATAGTGTTATATCATGCGAAGCAGTCCTCGCATCTGGTGAATACACAACGTTATCGCGGCGCGCGTGGCAAGGCGTCGATCGACCGATGGGGGCATTGCAAGCTATTACCGAAGAGATCGGTGCACTTCTCTACGCTAGCCGTCCAGTCCTTCAAAAGACGCCTTGGGATCCATCGCTGCGCGGTTGCGGATTTCGCCTCGCCAAGTGCATCAATGAGAACTGGGTCGACCTCGCTCGCCTGCAGAGCGGCGCAGAAGGTACGCTGTCAATTGTAACTGAAGCGACGTTGCGAGTTGAGCAGATCCCGGCGTATCGTGGTGTTGTGCTGATGTTCTTTGATCGAATGGAATCAGCCGCAAAGTGCGCCGTCGAAATCGCAGCCATGAAGACGATCGCCGCGTGCGACTTGCTAGATAGGCGTCTGATCGAACTCGCACGCGAAACCGACTCACGGTATGACCGCTATCTGCGACGTGGCAGCGAAGCGATGCTGTTGATCGAGTGTCAAGGCGACGATGCGACTGAAATGCGAAACAAGCTGAGTGCGATCGTGGCACGTATGCAGCGCAAATTTCCTGCGATGGTGGCATCACGAATCACCAGCGACCCTGTCGAGCGAGATTTTCTGTGGCGTTTATGTCGGCGTGTCATTCAACGGCTCTATCGTGTCAAAGGTGCTGACCGCCCCGTCGCGGGAATCGAGGACATCAGTGTGCCAGTCGATCGCCTCGCAGACTTTCTGCTCGCGGCGCAGAATATATTTAAAGCCCACCGAATTACGGCGACTGTTTTCTCGCATGCCGCCCAAGGGCACTTGCATATTCGACCTTTCATCGATCTGTCCGACGCGAATCAACGACAGTTATTTCAAGACGTTGCACAAGAGGTGTACGATACAGTGCTTCAGATGCGAGGCGTGGTGTCTGGCGAGACCTCGTTTGGACTCTCGCGGTCGTGGATATCTCGGCAACAACTAGGCGACCGGTATCCGATTCATCGTCGCATTAAGGAACTGTTTGATCCTGCCAATCTATTCAATCCTGGGAAACTGGTAACTGACGCCCCGCAGCGATTGACCGACAATCTCCGAAGTATGCCTCGCCTGGAATCGGAACCCACCGAAAAAGACAGCCATAAGAGACGCATAGACGCAGCGGAGGGCAGACTGAAGCGACCGCGGCGTCAGAAGGAAATCCAAGCTGACAAAAATGGTCGCCCGCTCAAAGGAGAAATGCTCGTTGCACAAAGCAATTCAGGAAGTAACGCCGCCACGCTAACCAACGACTCGAGCGATCAGATACCTTCCCCGAGGGAGAAAATCTTACCCGTTCTCGACTGGAAAGGTGTAGACGAAATTGCCCAGGTGGCAGGTGCATGTAATGGTTGTGGCCGATGCCGGACGACCGCTGACAATGAGCGAATGTGCCCTGTCTTCCGACTGCACTTGGGAGAGGAGGCGAGTCCTCGTGCCAAGGCAAACATCACCAGGGCTTGGCTTGCCAATGAACTACCCAAGCAAGCAATTGCTTCGGAGACAATGAAGGAGATCGCCGATCTATGTTTCCATTGCCATCAGTGTCGAATCGACTGCCCAGCGAGCGTTGATATCCCTAGGCTGATGACGGAAGTTAAAGCACAATACGTTGCCGCAAATGGGCTAAGTTACACGGATCAGATACTCTCGAGGCTTGATATCATAGCTGGCTGGGGGAACCGATTTCCACGACTAGCGAACTGGGCGCTTGAGAACCGCTGGTGCCGCTGGTTCTTCGAGAAATTCACCGGCATTGCAGCCAGCCGAAAGCTTCCTGCCGTCAGCAGTCAGACTTTTCAGCGCTGGGCTTCGCGACGCCGCATCACTCGCCCAACCCGCAGCAGCGGCCGTAAGGTGCTCCTCTTTGCTGACCAGTATGTAAACTTGCACAATCCAATTTTGGGCATCGCCGCAGTCGAGATTTTACAGCGCAATCGCACCGAAGTTTATGTCCCACCCACGGCTATGAATTCGTACATGGCTAAGATTGCAATGGGCGACGTCGAGCGTGCTCGAAAATTGATTGCACCGCAGATTCAACAGCTAGCGGAAGCAGTTCGCTTGGGCTACCAAATCGTCGGAATCGAACCCACCACGGTACTCTGCTTGACGCGTGAATACCCTTTCTTGTTCGATAGCGAAGAGGCTCAACTAGTTGCGAAGAACACAACCGAGATCGGTCGCTACCTGTGGGACATGCACTGCTCGAACGAACTCGACCTCGGTCTTGCTCCACTCCCAATAAGTGTTATGTATCATCTCCCCTGCCACATGCGAGCTATCGACCCAGAACAACCCGGCCTGCAGTTACTCAAACTTATACCAGCACTTCAAGTTTTTGAGGCAGCGGCGGGATGCAGCGGAATGGCCGGAACTTACGGCCTCAAACGCGAGAATTTCCGAACAAGCTTACGTATTGGTTGGCCACTGATTGGTAAAATGCAAAGCTCCCCTGTACAAATTGGCTCAACCGAATGCTCCACCTGTAAACTGCAAATGGAACAGGCCGTCGAGCAACCTACCATCCCGCCTATCGCTCTACTCGCCCACGCGTACGGACTTTTGCCACAAGTTGGCGATTGGATAAACCGTCGAAATTATGGTCTTACTGTACTCTAAGCATTTCTAAAAGGAACATAGCCGTGCTTGCTGCACTCAAGCGTTATTCGTTGATCGGCACTCATTTTTTCACCATCGTCTTTTCCATTGCGGGATTCAACTCCTGCATTTTCGCGCAAGAAAAAGCCGAACGCACCGAGGCGACATATCTCAAGAATGTCCGGCAGTTGATGTTTGACGGAAAGCGTAGTGGCGAAGGCTATTACAGTGCCGACGGAAAATTGCTCGTTTTCCAGAGCGAAAGACAAGCTGATAATCCGTTCTACCAAATCTATTTGCAAGACTTGGAGACAGGAGATATCACGCGTGTATCACCTGGTTTCGGAAAGACGACCTGCGCGTGGGTCCATCCAAATGGCACTCAAGTGCTCTATGCTTCGACCCAATTCGACGAAGAAGCCAAGGCCAAACAACAAGCAGAACTTGAATTTCGTGCAAGCGGTTTGGAACGCAGGTACTCATGGGATTATGACCCAGAGTATGAACTGGTGCTGTGGGATTCAAAAGAAAGCACCTACAAGAGATTGACGAACGTTCCAGGGTACGACGCGGAATGTGCCATTTCGCCTGATGGTAAAAAAATCGTATTTGCATCGAATCGCCGTGCTTACAACTCAGAGCTTTCCAATGAAGAAACCGAACTCTTCAAGATCGATCCGGCTTCGGCGATGGACATTTACATTATGGATATCGATGGCTCCAATGTGCAAAGGCTTACATCGGAGGTTGGTTATGATGGAGGACCATTCTTTTCACCAAACGGACAGCGAATATGCTGGCGTCAGTTCAATAAGAATGGAGCTATTGCCGAAATCTTCACAATGAAGATCGACGGTTCAGACGTGCAACGTTTAACGAGTTTGAACGCGATGAGCTGGGCTCCGTTTTACCATCCGAGTGGTGACTACCTCATATTCACAACAAATCTGAACGGCTTTGCGAATTTCGAACTTTACATGGTTGATGCCGCAGGAAAACATGAACCTGTGAGAGTGACCTATACCGACGGTTTCGATGGCTTACCCGTATTTTCGCCCAGTGGGGATAAGCTCACCTGGTCATCAACCCGCACCGTAACCGAAACCTCTCAGCTATTTACAGCAGATTGGAATGACGCCGCAGCACGAGTCGCCTTGGGGCTCGAACGCAACTCTGACTCGAGTGAAGTGCCTGAGGAAAGTGCAACTCTAAAGAGCGACGAAGGCAAACTTGCTAGCGACGCGAGTTCGTCCGCCATGTTGGCCGCCAAGGAAGCGTCGAAATCATTCTCGGCGGCTGATGTCGGCCGTCACATCGATTACTTATGTCGCCCAGAACTTGGTGGTCGTCTGACTGGGACCGCGGGTGAGCGTGCGGCGTCGGCTTACGTTGCCGCATACATGGAACAACTGGGTTTAGAACCCGCTTTCCAAAACGAAGGTGGTATCTCGACCTACACGCAGAGTTTCCCTTTTGTGGCAGGAATCGAAATTGGTAAAGACAACCGACTCGCTTGGAATCAGGACAATTACGAGGTGAACAAGGATTGGAGACCGCTGGCGCTGAGTGTCAATGGTACGGTTGAGCCAACTCCGGTAGTATTCGCTGGCTATGGAATTGTCGCACCCAAGGGCGAGGCTGTAGCTGGACAAGATCTGACTACGACCGACGAGTACGACTCTTATGTACATTTAGATGTCCAAGGGAAGTGGGTCCTGGTCTTTCGGCAAATGCCGATGGACATTACGACCGAACGTCGAGGTTACCTCGCGCGATTTTCGTCACTACGTTACAAAGCGATGGTAGCGAGAGAACGTGGCGCGAAAGGCTTGATTGTTGTAAGTGGACCGACCAGCGAAGCTCGGTCACAACTTGTACCGTTGTCCACCGACGGATCACTATCTGGCAGCCAGATTGCAGCTATCAGCATTACTGACGCGGTTGCAGAGTCATGGTTTAAGGCTGATGATAAAGATCTCAAAGAAACCCAGAAAGCGTACGACACCGGCGATATGCAAATGGGTTTCGAACTTGCAAATTGCGCTGTATCTTCGGTGATTGATGTCGAGCCGATCGAATCGAGAGGACAAAACACCGTCGGCTGGATCGCATGCGACGATCCCTCCGCTCCAACTATCATTGTGGGCGCTCATATCGACCACCTCGGGTCGCAGGCTGGTAACAATTCGTTAGCCAAGGAAGATGAGAAGGATCAGGTACACCGTGGCGCTGACGACAATGCTTCCGGTATTTCAGGCATGCTGGAGATCGCCGAATACATAACCAACGAAGTCACAAACGGCCGCTTGAAGCTTAAGTCAAACATCATGTTTGCGGCCTGGAGTGGCGAAGAGCTTGGATTGCTTGGTTCAGCGTACTTTATCGACCATTTGCCAAAAATCCTTGACGCAGGAGCATCAGGCGATCTTCCTGAGATGACAGCCGATGAGATTGCTATGGCGCACGCTCATGGCATGGCTGTCGAACTCCCACCGCGAAAGATTGCTGCCTACTTCAATTTGGATATGGTCGGGCGACTTCGCGAAAAACTAGTTCTGCAAGGTACCGGCTCGTCTCCAATTTGTCGCTCTGAAATTGAACAGCGAAATACCATCGTAGGCCTGCCGCTCGTGCTGCAGGACGACAGCTATCTTCCAACAGATGCAAGTACATTCTATATGGCTGGCGTACCGATCCTTTCCGCTTTCACTGGTCAGCACAGCGAATATCACACGCCGCGCGATGTCCCACAACTGATCAATTTTGAAGGTGCTGCCAAGACGTCTCAACTGCTCGGATTGATTGTTCGTTCTCTTGCAAGCAGCGGAGCAGTTCCCGACTATGTTCAACAGGCCAGCCCAGAGAATTCGGAGATACGAGTTTCGCTGTCCGCATACCTTGGCACAATTCCAGACTATGCCGCAGGCGATATTTCCGGAGTCAAACTGTCGGGCGTGAGCCAAGGAGCTCCCGCGGAGAAAGCGGGCCTGAAAGGAGACGACGTCATTATAGAATTGGCTGGACGGAAGATCACCAACATCTATGACTATACTTACGCGATCGAATCACTTCGGATCGGTCAAACGACAAGTGTGGTAGTCAAGCGAGGTGACGAAGAGATCCGATTAGACATCACGCCATCCTCACGCCAGTAGAGCCCAGTTAGCGAAACTCTTCCAACTGACGTTCAACCTTTGTTAGCAGCAGCCACCCGAATACAACTGTTCGAGTGGCTAATATTCCAATGAAGCCTTTCAAGGCAATCAGTCCGGTTGCTCGATATGCTCTTCGTTAGCTGCAACCCGCAGTTTGTTAAGAGCCCGGGCTTCAAGCTGACGGATTCGCTCTTTGGTGACACCAAGTTCTTCTCCGACTTCCTTGAGCGTCAGAGGTTCTTTCTGGTGGTCCAGGCCGAAGCGTCGGATAATGATCTCTTGCTCACGGTGGTCCAAGTGATGCAAAATACGGTTAATTTGCGTCTTACGAGTCTGAAATTCAATTTCAGCGGCAACGTTGTCCGCGCGGCTATCTTGATGTACCGTGAATGCTTCATCACTACTGGTTCGGAAGCGGTCGCGGTGCTTGAATTCGTCAGGAATCGAACGTGCAAAGTTCTTCATGATAGCCCAACTAGCGTACGTGCTGAACTTGTTACCTCGAGCGTAATCAAACTTCTCAACTGCGCGGATCAGGGAAATATTGCCGTCGCTGATCAAGCCGAAGAAGTCTTCGCCAGTGCCAGCGTGACGTTTCGCAATCGATACGACCAACCGAAGGTTTGACTGAACAATGAAGTTCTTTACTTCCACCGCGCGATGATAGATCGCTTCGATTTCATTCATCAAGGCAACAACGGGGCGTTTTACGTCCAGTTGGCTTCGCTTCTTAAATGCCAAGCTCTTGAGGTAGTTCATCTTGCGGAACAAGTGTTGTTCTTGCTCCTTTGTCAACAACGTGACGTCGTATAACGAAGCTAGGTAAAGGGGCAAGCCGGTCGGTGGTTTGATCTTTCGACCGCCGTCAGGGCTCTCCGGCGCATCGGCCAACATTTCCTTCGCCAATTTAGCGTTTTCAAACGCTTCGTTGGGAATGAAGTCAAGCGGCAGCTCGAGAATCTTCAACGCTCGTTGTTCGTTAATGATGCGGTTGATCGTCGATCGCGTTCGGCTGTACCGACGTGCGATTGAGATCGTGCTAACACCACGTTGGTGATGCTGGTAGATTGCCCGCACTTCGTCGTCAGTAAGTATTTCTCGTTGATCGGGGAAAATTGCCATCTCTGGATTCTTGCGATCAAAGTTTTTCAACGTATACCGCATTGCTTCCGTGCTACGATTCATTTCTTGACCGAGTCGGCGGGAGACTTCCGATAGCGAGCATCCCTCGGCTGCGATGCAGCGAGCTCGTTCGACAATCTCCGCCTTTTCGTCCTCAGTCATCTGCGAAAAGCGTTCGCCACGGTCGACTCGAGAGCGATTCTTGCTCACAAATCGTTCAACGCTACTATGGAGGAAACCGACTCGCTTACGTCCTTCGCAGACGAAGCGACGGGAGACAAGTCCTTGGTCGCGCCATCGAGCGATCGTCTTCGTAGAAACTTTGAAGAGCTTGCTCAGATCTTCCACGGTGTGAACGGGTTCTTTTACTTCCTCGATTCTGATGTTCATCGAATCGGTTATGTCTTCAACAAACATCCGCAAGTCGTGCGCAGCATCTTCACCACGAATGACCATACGGCTCGACTGGTCGGGGCGTACCTCCGTGATACGGTAAAACAGAAAGTCGAATGGATACTCGCGTTTGCGGTCCAATTCTGCCATCAGCTTCTCAGCTCGATCCGCTTGTTCTAGGCGTTTTTCCCGCGGGGCGAAACGAACCTGCTGATCACGTAATTCACGAAGCGCAACAATTCGGTATTCTTGATTCATCACAAACACTCCCTATGGCGAGCAGTACCGTTTAAATCCATGCGGCTCCCGACCGCTACGGCCAACCTCGCTGATGGGGGCAAAGCTATCTCATCTTGCGATAGCTTGTCACCACGGTTGATGTCTTAAATCAACTGCGGCTAGTAAACTTCATCACAGGCGACGATTAGCTTGTCTCCACCAAACTAACCGCAACAAAACTGAAGCGGGGTCATCGGGCTGGTGAGAAGTTATTCGTCGAGCAATGTGACACGTTTGGTCATCCGAGCCAAACGAATCTGTACTTTCCCAAAAAACCTTTCTGCTGATGTCTTTCTATATAGACGACGAATCGAATAAAAAAGTTCGCTGGGGATATTGACCAACCTAATGCAAAACGTACGCCAAAACGAGACGGCACGACCTGCCGCGAGAATCGCATTTCGCTGACAAAAAGCATCAAATCCAAGCCTTGTATCCCTTTTTCCTCCATTAGCTGCTGTTTAAGCAATCCGGCTGTTCTTACCAAGTTACCATCCCGGACAATAAATGTGTGGAACTTTTTCCGTTTCGTCGTGCGACCGACGCGAGCGGTTGAAAAATTTGCAATGAAAATTGTCAAAATGTCTAAAGTCCAGGCACATGAGTGAAACAATCGACTCAAGTCGAGACAATTGCCGCTGGGAAAGTAGGAAAGATGCGGGGCTTTTTTCGTGCTTAAGGATCAATCTGCCAATTACGCCTGTATCAAGCCGATGAAGACGATGCGGACACGAAACCGCTTTCGACCTCATGCTCGTACTCCCAATTGGCTCTATGCAAAATCAATTCAACTCAGCTAGCCAAGCTGGATCACGTCGCCGCTTCCTTCGCAATCAACTCGCTCTGTGGAGCGTCTCGGCGATTGCCGGAAATGCCCTGTTACCGACAGTCCTGTGCGCCGCACCGCAAGATATTAACGGCGCGGATGAAGTGCTGGTAAGATTGAAATCGGTACTTGAGCTTCGCGGCGAAGTTCGTTTGAAAAGCAATTCGACTGCCAGCGATAAATTACGGCGGGCAGAGCTGGAATCAAAAGCAACTCTCCAGTACGAAGAGCGTTTTCAGAAGTTGACTGCGGCTAGTGAGCCGCGCGTTAGCGTGATCAGTTGCCAGGTTGCGACCGGACAGAACACCGTCGAAAAGCATGCAACCGACTTGACGCTTCGCGAGCAATCGAAAGTCATCCTCCGATGGACAGATCCAGGGCAATCCGCCACGAGTACCGCTGGTATTGACCAACCATTGACTGAAACGGAGCGTCAGCTCTCGGAAAGTCCAATCGTTTCGATGTACCTTGATAACATCGTGCCTCCAAAGAAAGTAGCCATCGGCGAAAAACACCCCCTCTCTAAAATCCAGTCAGCACAGTTGCTGAATTTGGATGCGGTTAACGGTGGCGAATTGACGGTTGTCGTTATCGATCAAGACGACAAGGAGCAACAACTGGAAATTAGTGGGAAGATTTCCGCCGCCGTTCAGTCGGTGCCCACCACCATTGAATTGACTGGCAAAGCACGCGTCAATCGCGCGTCAGGCTTGGTCAGCTATCTAGCGGTTAGTATCCAAGAAGAACGCGAAGTTGGATACGCTGAGCCTGGCTTCAACGTGACAGCTCGACTCCGGCTTATCCGCGAGCAAATCGACAAATCCGAACAGCTAAAGCCGCTCGCCGCGTACACTGCAGTGCTCGACAAGAACCGACGCAATCTGCTACAAGCCTTTGAGTCGACCGATGGCGGATATAGCTTCCTGGCGAATCAAAACTGGGTGCTCTATAAAGACAACGGTATTGATTCGATCATGCGGCTAGTGAAGACAAATCGATCGCTTGCACAATGCAACATCGTAAATTTGGCCGACATGGAACCAGGACGCCAGCTTACCATCGATGGCTTTAAGTCGGAAATCAAGCGAACCTTGGGCAGCTCCTTCGGCAGCTATCTGGAAGAGAGCGAACGTCTGACCGATACCAAACTGCGAATGATGCGTGTCATCGTCGGTGGCAAAATCGAAGGCGTCGATGTCCAATGGATCAACCTGTTGATCAGCAACGATGAAGGTCGGCACGTGTCGGTGGTGTACACATTGAACGCAGCCAATGTCGAAGCTTTTGACGCGGCTGATATCCAACTCGCCGATTCGTTTAACTTTACACGGCGTTTGAAATCGGCAGAAGAAATAGCCGAACTCGAATCAGCCACCGAGTCTAGGTAACCTTCCGAAAGATCACCTGAGAACCGTTGCCAGCTTGCATAGCGTAACCTTCAACAGTGAACGGTTACTTTGGCGACTTCTTCGGTTTGTAAATTTCGGTCGCCGTTCCGAAGAAGACTTCGCCGGCATTCATCAGTGTTTCACTGAGCGTTGGGTGAGGATGCACCGACTCGGTGATATCCCGCACGTTGCAGCCCATCTCGATCGCGAGAACTGCTTCGGAGATGAGTTCGCCTGCGCCGGAGCCAACGATTCCGCAGCCGACAACGCGTTCCGTTTCCGGATCGATCAGCCATTTCGTGAAGCCTTCGGTGCGATTAATTGCTTGCGCCCGACCGCTCGCTGCCCAAGGATAGGTTTCGACGTTAACCTTGCGACCTTCACGCGTCGCCTGTTCTTCCGTCAATCCGGCCCACGCAATTTCAGGGTCGGTGAAGACAACCGCGGGGATGGCAATCTTGTCAAATTCGACGTTATGGCCCAGCAGTGCTTCAATCGCAATGCGGCCTTCGTGCGTTGCCTTATGAGCCAACATGGGATCGCCCGCTACATCGCCTATGGCAAGGATGTTTGGATCGGTCGTTTGCTGCTGCTTATTACAAACAATAAACCCGCGCTGGTCGACTTGGACGCTCGTGTTTTCAAGACCTATATCGAACGTTCTTGGCCGACGCCCAACACTGACTAGCACTCGATCAAAGCGTTCATGCCCATATTTCCCAGGGCCTTCGAATGTAACTTCGACTTGGTTGTCGACTTCGGCGACCGACCCGACTTTTGTGTTGGTATAGATTCGCTTGTCGAACAGCTTTTCAAGTCGTTTCTGCAGCGGCTTAACCAAATCACGGTCAGCTCCAGGCAACAAACCAGCGGTCCACTCGACGACTGTTACTTCAGAGCCGAGCGATGCGTAGACGCTGCCCATCTCCAAGCCGATATAGCCGCCACCAATGACAAGCAATCGCTTTGGAATATCTCGCAACAGCAATGCGCCGGTGGAATCCATCACTCGATCAGAATTAATTTGGAACGACGGCGGCATCGCGGGGATGCTTCCGGTTGCGATCACGCATTTATCAAAAGTCAGTCGCTTATCTTGAGGGACAGACTCGTCATCCCCTTCGAGAATCAACGATGTGCTTGATTCGAATCGAGCTTTCGCCTTAATGACGGTTACATTGCGACGCTTGGCCAGTTGAGCCAGTCCGCCGCTGAGCGTGCTGATAACTTTGTCTTTTCGTTCTCGAACCGCGTCGACGCTGATTCTCGGTTTGTCGAAAGCGACTCCCCAGTCTTCTGTCAGTTCCTGAGCTTCATGAATAACTTTGGCAACATGTAGCAAAGCCTTGGAAGGGATACAACCGCGCAGCAAACAGGTGCCACCGAGCCGCCCCTCGGCTTCAATAAGAGTGACTTGCATTCCCTCGTCAGCTGCGAGGAATGCTGCGGCATATCCACCTGGGCCACCGCCCAAGACCACTAGCGGAGCGTGCATGTTCTTATCCCATCGAGTTGACCGCGAGCTAAACGAAACGCTTGGCGTCTCTGCTCGCGACCAACGGTGAACAAATCAGAAGAAAAATGGAGTGACCGAATCTTATCGAGACAAGAATTCGACGACGATGTTAACGTTCACTGGCAACGAAATATCGGTCGGACCAGGTGCGCCTTGAACCGTTACCTTCAATCCTTCGCTGTCAAATGCTAACCAGTCAATTGGAACTGGGGAGTTGTTTGCGATGATTCCGCGATAAAGGTTGCGAACAGATTCCTTGCCGCGAAGCTCGATTACATCGCCCGGTCGAACCAGATAGCTTGGGGAAGAAACTTTGATTCCGTTGACTGTGACGTGGCCGTGGGTGATCCCTTGACGCGCTTGTGGACGAGTCTTGGTCAAGCCAGCGCGGCGCATAATATTGTCGAGTCGGCGTTCGCAGATCAACAGCATCAATTCACCGGTGTTGCCCGGACGTCGAACCGCTTCAGCGTAATAGCGTCGCAATTGGCGTTCGCCGAGGCCGTAGTAGTACTTGATTTTTTGCTTTTCAGCCAACGCAGTACCATAGTTGCTGGTACGACGGGGCTTAGGATGCATACCAGGCGTGCTGTCTTTTCGACGTTCGTAAGCACGAACAACACCGCCATTTTCGAACAATAGACTTCCAAATCGACGGTTGATACGCGTCTTCGGACCAGTATATCGAGCCATTTCTTACTAAGACCTTCCTGCCACGCGTCCTCGCAGCCGACTAAGTTTGCGGTGAACACGGAGACAGATAAACTGCGTCGTGAACAACCAGGCCAGCGGTGGACGATGTACTGCTGGCCGCTCCAATCCGATCGTTAAAAGCCGAATGGCGCCTGTTGGGCTGCTATACATTCCGGCAATTACTGAAATTCCGAGACTACATGTCAGGGACGGTTGGGACAGATTTTGTTCCCGGCAAAGCAAAAACACAGTGTTTTTCACCGTTTTTGCCCGAAGGGGGGCTCAGTATCCAACAAATTGCCCCTTTTCGCAAGGGGAAACTGTGAGCTTGGCGGGGCCGAATGTTGCAAAATACCGCTCGGAATCGGCAAAACAAGCAGTTGATTCGAGCAATCGGAAAGCAAACGTTACCCAACATCATACTACGCCCAGGCGTTTTTACAGTATACAATCGACCACTGCCTTGGCAGGGTGACGCTCGGTGCCGCGTTCCAAGGCAGGTCTGTTTTCCGAATCCGCATTGGTCGAACGCATGGAACTGGCGCAAGGGAAGTTGAGGTTTGGAACCAAATCGGTCTCGAATCGATTGCTCTTCGCCTTTGCCAACAATCCCTTGACTGTCGGGCTGGTTTTTTTAGCCATCGGCATCTTGATTGGCGAGCATTTTGCCAAAAAACTACCGTACTTCGCACTCATTATTCTGGCAATCTCGATCTACGTTGCCAATCATTTTCGACGCGGCAAGCATTACGTTTTAATCAACACATGGTCGCTTACGGCCCTAATCGTGCTTGCAGGCGGTTGGATGCACGTCAAGAAAATGGAACGCGTCGACCGCGAACTCGCGTTGTCTCCTGCTCCGGAGAACTGGCAACCGATCCATCTGCGCGGAGTTGTCGATAGTATTCCTCGCTTCCGCCCCGACGCATCTTCTTTCGCGACTCAAGACAAGAAAGCTGCTGAAGACGAAATCAGTTGGATCACTTCGATCGACATCTATTACAATGCGATGGTCGAGAGTACTGAGCTAGGGCAGAAAGAAATCAAATCTCAGGGAAGGATTCGAGTGAGCGTTCCCGGCCGACATCGCGACATGGCTCCGGGAGACGTTGTCGATTGTTATCTCAGCTGGCGAAAAATCCCGCCGCCATCAAATCCTGGTGCGTTGAATATTGCCAAACGTCTGCGGCAACAGGAGATCTTTGCACAAGGAGCCGTCAAAAGCGTCACTCAACTGCAACGGCGAGAGATGCCGCACTGGTGGCGCATTGATCGCATGATTAGCCGATTGGCAATGGCAGGCGACAAGGCACTGGAGCGATACGTTTGGTTTGGTCAAGCGCCGCTCGCGTCAGCTCTCGTGTTGGGGCAGCGAGATCAGATCGAATGGGAACTGCAGGAGTCCCTTTTGGAAACAGGTACCGTTCACATGCTCGCTATCTCAGGGCTTCACGTCGAAATGGTGGCGGTCAGTATTGCGGCTTTGTGCCTGGCTATGCGGCTAGGCCTGAGAACAACTCTGATTATCGTCGCTTCCACCGTAGTTGTATATGCCATGATCTGCGGAGCAAAACCCCCAGTGTTGCGTGCTACCTTCTTAGTCGTCGCGATCGCGATTGCAAGATACTTGGGAGTCGTAATCGCATCCATGAATTTACTTTCATTTGCAGCACTGATCCTTCTGATGTACCGAACCGATCATCTGTGGGACACCGGAACGCAACTTTCTTTTCTAGCAGTCGCGATGTTAATCTGTGTGGCGACAACCACGGCGGCAACGCTCAGTCCGCTGGATCAGATGCTTCAATCCAACGATTCGCTGTTCGATCGATTCTCGCGAACGCTTCGATTCAAAGCCTATAACATCGTCGCCGTAAGCAGCTGGGTTTGGTTGGTGACAACTCCGATTGTTGTATTCATGTTTCACATCGTTGCGCCAGCCGCCATCATAATGAACCTCGTTTTGCTGATACCGCTGTGGATAGGCCTAATTAGCGGGCTTGCCATTGTAGTGATCGGTTCGTGGGTACCGTATGTCGGATACTTCCTGGGTGTCGTTTGCGGATTTGCACTAGGATTCACTCGACTAGCTGTCGGCGTTGCGCGAGAGATTCCCGGAAGTCACTGGTGGACTGTATCACCGCCTTTTTGGTGGGTTGTCGGGTTCTATGTCCTATTGATTCTCTCGCTATTGATCTTCGGGTTCAGTCATCTTGTGCGGCGCAGAATATTCGGAGTGTTGTTGTTGTGGATCGTAGTGGGTCTGGTTCCGTGGGCTCAGATTTTTCCAAACAATAAAGTGGTACTGAGGGTTTTTTCGCCCGAGCTGGTAAAAAACGATTTTGCGTTCGCGGTAACTTTTATAGACGTCGGGCACGGTACGAGCATTGTCATTCAGACACCCGATCACAAATGCTGGTTGTATGATGCGGGACAATTGGGAGATCCGCACCGAGCGTTCTATCCGATCGCGAATTCGCTTTGGTATCTGCAGATACCAAAGATCGACAAATTAATACTGTCTCATGCCGATGCAGACCACTTCAACGCGGTGCCGGCGCTGGCAAGGCGATTCGCAATAGGGGAAGTTGTCACAACCCAGCAGATGCTCGATTCTACCGATCAAGCCCTACTGCCAATTTTCGACTCGCTTCGTCGCCGAGAAATTCCGATTCATACGGTTGGCGTGGGGCAAACGCTGCAAAGTGGCGATTTGATCGGAACAATTTTGCATCCCGATCCCACGCACTCCGGCAGTGACAACGCTGACTCCTTAAGCTTGCTGATCGAGTTTAGAGGAATGAAATTTCTTCTCCCTGGCGATCTGGAAGGCCAAGGTATCCAGAAATTGCTACGACTACCCCCTACCAAAGTTGATGTTCTCATGGCTCCGCATCACGGATCGCTGACAGATGATCCCAGCCAGTTGCTTGGTTGGGCAAAACCAGACCATGTTGTCATTAGCGGCGGCGCAAGGTCCGCGCGAACTAAAGTGCTCAAAGCGTTTTCCGGCAGTGCAGGGCGTGATGTTTGGGTTACTGCGCGTGATCATGCGATTCGTTTTGAGTATGCGATCAACGCCGACAACGTTATAACGGAGCGGATCTTACATTGGTCCGGCGAGTCTTGGGCTCCCCTCGCACAGCGGCCACCAGAGGGCAGCGAAGCGACTGACGAAGAAAACTATGACGTCTCATTCTAACTCCAGCCAAAACATCTTTCTCAACGAACGAGAATCTGCGCAGGAGCAGATAGCGCGGTCAACAGCGATTGTGCAAGGTCGACTCGCTGAGCTCAAAGCCGGGAAGTCGCATTGGCGCGGTGAGCTCGCAAGTTCTGCGTTGTCCACTGCGACGGCCGTAAGTGCACTAGCGATTGTGCGCGACGGGCCATTGACGTTTCGGGCTCCAGCATCTGAATTACCAACGCTGCAACAACATTCGCAATCGTCACATGACAATCTAATCAATCGTGGGATCAGGTACCTGATTGACACCCAGAACGCCGACGGCGGTTGGGGCGACACAGATCGTTCGCTATCCAATGTGGCAACTTCACTGCTTGCGATTTCCGCAATTCATTTGGCTCGACGTGATAAAGATTTCGTAGAAGTGCTTCAAAAAGCATGGGCATACGTTGATTCGCTAGG
The DNA here is from genome assembly GCF_056494165.1 of Njordella aestuarii. Taxonomy (NCBI): domain Bacteria; kingdom Pseudomonadati; phylum Planctomycetota; class Planctomycetia; order Pirellulales; family Pirellulaceae; genus Njordella; species Njordella aestuarii. The sequence continues at coordinate 1,025,284 of NZ_CM151397.1, read as the reverse complement.
TCGATGGGAGGCTCTTACCAAACGCTATGGCAAAGACAAAACTTTTGCTGTACCAATATTAACGAACTGCGCTTTAGCGGGCTTGGTCGAGTGGAGAGACGTTCCGGCTTTACCATTTGAAGCCGCTGCGCTGCCACAAGCCTGGTATCGTTTTATCCAGTTGCCAGTTGTAAGCTACGCCATCCCAGCTCTCGTGGCGATTGGCCAAGTCCGCGAGCATTTTGCGCCGCTGCGTAATCCGCTTCGTTGGCCGTTACGCAAATTGGCAGTAAAACCTTCGCTTAACGTGTTGCGCCGCATGCAACCAGCCAGCGGTGGATATCTTGAAGCGATCCCCCTTACAAGTTTTGTGCTGATGAGCTTGGCTGCAAAAGGCCTGCGTGATTCAGCCATTGCGGCAGATGCGATTAAGTTTCTTGAATCGACAGTTCGCAACGATGGAAGCTGGCCAATCGATAGCGATTTGTCAACATGGGTTACTTCGCTCGCGGCAACCGCAATTCTGCGAAGTGACGATAGCTCAGTTGTTGATCTCGACACCATTCGTTGGTTGTGCTCATGCCAGCACCAGAAACGTCATCCTTTCACCGGCGCATCACCTGGCGGTTGGGGATGGACTGATCTGAGTGGAGCGGTTCCAGATGCTGATGATACCCCCGCAGCTTTGATCACACTTTATTACTGGATCAAATCGAATCCACCCTATGATACAGTTGGAGAGGAGATAGCACAAGTAGTTGGCCGTGCTATCCCTTGGTTGCTGGGGCTGCAGAATCGCGACGGAGGGTGGCCCACATTCTGCCGTGGTTGGGGCACGTTACCTTTTGATCGCAGCGGCAGTGACTTAACCGCTCATGCAATACGAGCGCTGCACTTATGGTCGGACGATCTGGCGATTGCGGCAGTTGACTGGCCTGGCACCTCAGAGCTAGCTGCAAAATCGCTAACCAAAATAAAAAAAGCGATCGAACGAGGCCGCAGTTATTTGCGCCAGCGGCAGGCAAAAAATGGAAGTTGGCTTCCACTGTGGTTTGGCAATCAGGACGATCCGAACGAAGAGAATCCGATTTACGGCACGGCGAGAGTACTGGTCGCGATGGCTGATTGCGGTTGGAAAGGCGACGAAGAGGCGATTCGAGGCCTCGAGTTTCTTAAAAAGTCGCAGAATCCCGACGGGGGCTGGGGGGGAGGGGCATCAATCTCCTATTCACCGAAAATGGAAGTCGATCGAAATAAGACAAACAGCCCGGCCGCAATCACTTCGACAGTTGAAGAAACAAGCCAAGCACTCGAAGCAATAGCTCGATTGTCGAATGCGAGCGACGAAAGCTTTCTGAGGGGAATTGCTTGGTTGAACGACGCCGTGGTGAATAGCTGGCACGAATATCCACAGCCGATCGGGTTTTACTTTGCAAAATTGTGGTATTTCGAACAAATGTATCCTTTGGTGTATGCCCTTTCGGCCTTGAATGCCGTCGGTGAGGTTCTGAGAAGTGCGGAAATTCGCTGAACTTGGGCTCTCCAGTGGCGTATTTAAGCGGAAATGTAACGTCGAGGATTGACTGCTTGGTCAACTTGGCGGATTCGCTTGGTGGCTATTAATCCCCAAAAATTCGTTAAATTGGCGAATCGCCGCCAGAAGCTGGGGTTCATTCAAAAGCAGGGTGATGGATTCTCGCATTCCGTTTATACTGTTCTGGTCGATTGATCTTTCGGTCAGCAAGTCGACTACTACGAACAACGCTGTTAAGGAGTTGCCCACTTGGATTTCGATCTACAAAACGAGCAGACCAATCATTCAAGCGCAGCGGTTACCGAAGTAACGCGGTCGGCACCTCCAACAAAATCACTTTCGGAGACTATTGATAAGGGTAAACGCTCCAAGCGACGCAAAACGTCGCATCTGAAAATGGTTCCAGAGACGTTGGAAGCCAGAGAAGCGTTGCGTGAACGCTGCGAAGCAGTCGCAGCAAAGCTTGATAAATCATCGCCGATGAACAAAGACGCGATGGAAAAAGTCTCGCGTGAAATTCTTGATCAGGCCGGGCTGTCTGAGGGCTATCTGGGCTGGACAATGGTGATGCTCAGCAGCGCCTTCTTCCGTGACTCCGTCGCCGCAGTTCCACCTTCGCGGCGATTGTTTCTATTGCCTCACTGCCTAAAACATGCGGAAGGCTGTCCCGCAGACTACGACGAATTCGGGATGGATTGCAAACGCTGCGGCGCGTGCAGTATCGCCGATTTTCGTACCCAAGCTGAAGATATGGGCTACCGAGTGTTAGTCGCCGAAGGCTCACCCGTAGTCCTTAAGATTATTGTCAGCGGTTACGTCGACGCAATCGTCGGAGTCGCTTGCCTGAATGTGCTTGAGAAAGCGATCGATAAGATTTTGCTGGCCGGCATTCCTTGCATGGCTGTACCGCTTCTGTCGAGTGACTGTCGTAACACAAAAGTAGATGAAAAATGGGTCAGCGATATGATAAATATCGCTCACGACGACGCTGCCAAACAAAAGACACGATCGTATGTTCATCTTATGCGGGCATCTTCGGACATGTTCGCCCAGCCTCGGTTAAATCACTTGTTGCAACGTCAGCGCGGCGAAACGATCCTCCCGAGCGATGTTGGTGTAGATCAAGTCGATCCAATTGAAAGCTGCGAAGCGATAACGGCGGAATTCCTGTCACGCGGCGGAAAATACTCTCGCCCTTTCATGACCCTTGCCACCTACGATGCGATGGGCCAGGGTACAGCCACGTTGCATGATGGGAATAAGTCAATCGAAAACTATCCCGATTGGGTTTTCCGCTCTGCGATGGCCATCGAAATGTTCCATAAGGCTAGCCTTATCCATGACGACATTGAAGATGATGACCAGTTCCGCTACGGTACCAAATCACTGCACTCACGTTTTGGAATTCCAATCGCAATCAACTTGGGCGATTACATGATCGGCCAAGGCTATCGCATGGTGGCACGGCATTCACGCGATATGGGACCTGATGTTGCCAGCGATATTCTCGATTATTTGTCGAATGCCCACATGCGATTAGCGGAAGGCCAAGGGGCCGAACTGATGTGGCGTGAGCGAGCTGACAAGCATTTATCACCATTGGATGCGCTCAAGATCTATGCGCTTAAGACAGCGCCTGCCTTCGAAGTTGCACTCTATGCCGGCATTCGTATGGCGGTCGATGCGCAGCCTTATACTGAACAAGTAAAAACATTCAGCAGGAACATTGGTGTCGCGTTTCAAATCCTCAATGACTTGAAGGACTGGCAAAGCGACCATGATAACAAGCTTAATTCAGGCTCGGATGTTCTAAACGGTCGCCCGACGATCCTGCTAGCTCTCGCGTTGCAAGGATTAGATGCGGATGACCGCGAAGAGTTGCTTACTCTGATCAATAGCTCGACTGAACGAAGCATGAGCCATTCGCAACGCATCGCGCGTGTCCGATCGCTTTACGAGAAAGCGGGCGTCTTTGATCAAGCATTGCGACTGGTAGATAAACATCAAGAACGAGCAGAAATGGTCGTCGATCAGTTTGAGAATGAAGCGATGCGACGACTGCTGTTCTATCTAGTCGATACAGTCTTGGAACGTCCTTCAGAAAAAATGCTCGAGATCACTCATATCGGCGGGCTCGGAGCTAAGTCTGTATCCTCAGCTGGTTAATTGCCAATCGCCATGACGAAGACACAAAAGGATATTGTTCATCTCGATTGGCTGCTTCACATGTTCTATCAAGACCATGTGCAGTTAGGCAGTTTCGACGCGCAGGAGATTGAAGACCTTCCGCCGGTCTATCGCAAACTACTCGCTCATCGCGAACATATGACGGTAACGGTCGAGCAGCATCATGGCTGTTTAGTCGATGTTGAAGTGCTGCAACAGCGGCTTGAAGTACCATTTTACACCCGAGAGATTTTGCTCCGACGCCAATCGGACAACAAAGTCGTTCAGTACGGTATCGTCCGCCTTTTTCTTCCTTCACTGGCTGAAGAGGTAAGCAACGAAATTTTGTCAGGGCAGATTCCACTTGGTCGCGTACTAATAAAGCACGACGTCATGCGCGCCGTTCGTTTGGGTGAGCTATGGCGAGTTGAGTGCGCCGCCAAGCTCGCCGAGCTGTTCGAGTGCGAGCTGCCTGTGACCACGTACGGCAGAACTGCGCTGATCTATTTTGATGATCGCCCGGCGCTTGAGTTGCTTGAGATCGTGGCGCCCGAAAACTAATACGTAAGCGAAAAACACTCCGGCGCAACTAGACTTTAAAGCACTGAATGCGATTGTTGCCGCTTTCTACGACGTACAGCAAACCTTGCGAATCTTGAACGACTGACCACGGAGCGTTCATCTCCCCCACTTCACGTCCAGGCATTCCCCAACTCTGAATGAATTTACCGTCGCGGCCAAGCTTTTGTACGCGGTGTCCTCCGTACTCGGCAATATAGACGGAATTATCTTCACCTAGCAGCAAACCGTACGGATATCGAAATTGCCCCGGCCGCGTACCGTTTGAGCCAAAGCCAAATAGAAACTTGGGCTCATCCGATCGCCAGTCGTAGACTTGCACTCGATGATTGCAAGAGTCCGCAATCCACAGCATTCCTTCTTCGTCGAGCGCAATCGCTTGCGGCCTCGCAAACTGGTAAGCGTCGGGGCCATGCTCACCAAACCACGCTATAAAATCTCCCTCAGGCGAATACTTCTGTACTCGATCATATTGGCCATATTCGGAAACGATGTACGTGCCGTCGGTTGCCTGAACGCAATCCGTGACGAAAGCCATTTGCCCCTTTTCTGGCCCAAAGGAACCGCCTAACGTACGGTCGTCAAGGAGTTTTCCGTCGGGCGTGTAAAACAGTATTCGGAAATAGTGCGTATCAGCGACCATGACGTTCCCGTCATTGGCAATGCTAATTCCAGTCGGTTTTCCATTGGCAATCTCGGGAGTCTTCCAGCCTCGTAAGAATTCGCCCTGTGTGTTGAAGACTTGAATCCGCCCAGTCTTATCCACCACGTACAATTCATTGTTGCTGTCGATCGCAATAGCGCGAGGTCGCTGAAAACGTCCATCGGCCAATCCCAACCGCCCCCAAACACGAACGGAGTCGCGGCTTGATGCATTGCCGTTATTTCGGTTGGTGCAGCCGCTCAAGCCAGCACACGAGGCCGCCGACACAAAGCCGCATGCGGTTAGCAGTTGATGCGAAGAATGCTTCAAAAATTGACGGCGTGGCAAAGTCATGTTTTCGACTCGAACTTGAGAGCAGGTGTTTCTCTGCTGGATTGTACTCTTTCGTCCGAGTTCTCACAGTTAGAATTGATACTGCTGTCGCAATTGGCTAAAGGGCAAACCTTGTCCGCGAGTCGCCGAAACTCGGCAGATCAACCCCCATCCGGTCCATGATCGACAGGTACAAATTACAAGCTCGACGCTCTTCAACCGACTGGTCACTTACGTCGATGATGCGACCGTTCTTAATGGAACCTCCGCCACCTCCAGAGATCAGCAGAGGCATCTCAGTCGCTTGATGTTTGTCGCCATCAAACAGATTCGAACAAAACATGAGGATCGAATTATCAAACAGCGTCGAATTGCCTTCTTCAATCCCTTTCATCCGTTTGATCAAGTAGCTCAATTGTTGGAAGTGAAACTGGTTAGTACGAAGGTACATCGCTTCCAACTCGGGTTTGCGTCCATTGTGCGTTAGGTCAAGATGCAGGCTGCCTTCAACGCCTTCCAGGAAACTAAAATTCATTTGTGACAAATCGTTATTCAACATACAAGTTGCAATTCGCGTCTTGTTCATTTGGAAAGCAAGCACGATCAAGTCCAGCATCAGCCGCATATGTTCCGCAACATTTTGCGGCAAGTTGTCTTTGGGACGACTAAAGGATGGCACAAGACCGCTTGGTTGCCAACCTTCTAACGTTTCATTCTTTTTGGCACGATCAATTCGCGTTTCGATATCGCGAATCGAATCAAAATACTCCTCTAGTTTTACGCGGTCACTTGACGACACTTGATTCCGAACGCGTGTCGCGTCTTGTATCACTGCATCCAGAACGCTTCGGTCTAACTTACGATCAACGCCGTTTCCTAAGATTAAATCGTAGACGCGAGACGGATAGATCTCCTTCGTCGCAGGCTTCGAGTCGGTAGCCCATGATATGCATGACCCGTAGATCATCGACAAACCATCTTCCAGCCGAAGTTCTGTCGGCTCTACGCCCAACACGAGGCTGGGCAAGACCGTTTGGCCGCCAATCGCTTGCGCCATCACTTGGTCCATGGATTTGCCGACACGGATCTCCGACTGGTCGTTACTGACCCAAGCACCCGAGAGCAAGTTTGCCATGCGTCCCATGTGGGGACTGGGATGCAAGGCTGCCTGTTCGTTAAACAATCCTTTGATAAAAGTAAAATCGGATGAATGCTCTTTGAGTGGTTCCAAGCAAGCCCCGTATTCAAGAGAGCCTGCGTCATTCTTTGCCCACCAGTGCTCCGGCTCAACTCCGTTAGAGAAGAAAACGCAGCCAAATCTTACGGGAGGTCGGTCTTTTTCTGTCTCCAGTGTTGTCAGCTTGCCCGTCTCTTCAGCCCTTACTTTCATCGAGCTTAACCAAGGTAGTGCCAGACTAACTCCCGCCCCGTGCAAGCAGCGACTTAGAAATCTTCGGCGCTGAAGCGAATTTGCTAAGTTCACACTCTCGATCATGGCAGTTTTCCTAACACAGGGTTGGTTATCGAAGAACTATCTGTGCCGCTCCGCATCTGACGGAATTGTGGGCTATTTACAACAGTGATAATCGCAGTGGAAATTCGTGGATCGGATTGCAAGTTGGCGGCCACACTTTCAATGAGTGCAGCGTCATAGATCGTCTCTGCTCGTCCTAACATATAACCGACCAGTTTAGTTGCTAACGTTCTTCGGAAGTCATCATCTTGCGTTTGCAGAAATGCCTTCAGTCCATCGACACCTGACAAAGTTTGTCCGTTCGCCAGTTCGCTCGCCGAAATAATCGCTCGACCATCCGCATACGCGTCACGCCAACGCCCGACCGAATCAAAGTTCTCCAAAGCAAAGCCAAGCGGATCGATCCGCGCATGGCAACTATTGCACTCTACTTTAGTTCTGTGTTGTGCTAGCCTCTCTGGAACTGTCAGGCCATCAGCAAGCACATCATCCGCAGGAATCGACCCCGCATCAGCCGGTGGCGGAGGAACTGGTGTGCCCAAGATCCGTCGCAATATCCAGTCGCCACGCTTTACCGGACTGGTGCGGAGCGGGGCCGATGTTGATGTGAGAATCGCAGCCATACCCAACAATCCGCCACGCTGTGAACCAGCTTCGTAGTCCCTCCGGTGCATTACTTTCGGTTCCGATTCAGACAATTCGATTCCGTAGTGAACTGCGGACCGTTGGTCTATAAACGAGTAGTCAGCATGAACAATTTCGGTATAGGGTCGGTCTTCGCGAACTAAATGCTCGAAAAAGGCGATCGCTTCCTCATACAGAGAACGTCGAAGCGGGTCGTCGAACTCAGGAAACTTCTGCGCATCGACTCCGCGATATGTATCGAACTGGTAGAAGCCGAACCACTGGCCAAAGAACTCCGTCGCAAATCGCCTTGCCTTTGGCGAACTTAACATCCGCCGCACTTCGGATTCAATTTTCGTGGCGTCGAGCAATCGATCTTCACTTGCAAGTTGTCGCAGTCGCTCGTCAGGAACCGACCCCCAGATCGAGAACGAAAGCCGGCTTGCCAAATCAGAAGAAGTGAGAGCGGCGATCGAATTCTCCTCGGTGGAATTGTCCTCGGCAGACTGTTCAACACGATATAGAAACTCGGGACTAACCAGAATTCGTACCAGAGTCGCTCGAATTGCGTCAGCGTGCTGGAGACCTTGCTGTTCGCGAGACATGCGGTAGAACGCATCGATTCGCAACACGTCATCAGCAGTCAGGTTTCGTCGCCAAGCCTGACTTGCGAATTGTTGTAAATTGGCAACATGCAGTGGCTCGGCGCCCTTCAACGCTGCTTGGATGGCCTCGTACTGCCGCTGGTGCTTTATAAGTACCAATTGTGCTGTTTCGGGAAGCTCTCGCAGCCACGCATCGCTCAAAGAATCGATGGATTGCTCACTTGCATCGAGTCCGAATTTAGTCGCTAAAAAGTTGAGGTTGATATCGAAGTAATCGAAGGAAGCGAGCAGATCGTTCCACGCTTGTTCAAGTTCACGCTGTTCCGATTCCGCTATGATTTCATCTACGAAGAAGTCGTCTTGGCGATAGTATTTGATTGCGGTGTGGAAAAAATTTCGTTCCGTCGAGTTGTAAGTCTTGTCAAAGATTTCAGGGATAGGGTCACGATCACTTGGCGTTGGCTCTCGATGCGAAATCTGTGGTAATGTTTTTCCGAATTCGACGACGCCTGCTATCCATTGATCAACGACACTGCTTTGAGGGTCACGCAGCAGCGACGAATACTGCCGTTTCCGCTGTCCCCCGACGTCAGTAATTATGCAGCGAACAACACCATCTTTACCAAGCTTGCGGTCGAGTCGGGCTGCGACTATAAGCTCGCCCACTCGACTTTCCCCTTGCAGTTCTACCGAGAACTCTTTGGTTTCTCCTGCACGCACCACGAAATCATTTCCATCAATTGCGTCCCCGGCAGGATTTCGTCCGAAAGCTAGTTCAGTTCTATCAGCATCCGATAGGACGGATGAAAGAGGTACTGGATCGGGCTGAATTGCATTAACGTTACCCGTGACTCGCGATCGAAAATGGGGCGCATGGAATACCACTACCGCCGAACTGCCGATCGACTCGCTGCCGGCTTCAACCGATATGGAAAACTTTAATCGGCGATCTTCGCTCTCGAAGATTTCCGGGTTGTTGAGGTCTGGCGTGAAGTCAGGTTTTTCCTGCTTCTTTAGCCGAAGCGATGCTCTGGCGATAAACTCGGCACTTTCTGGTACCACGACGTTTTCGCCCGTTAACAGCGCCGCTTCTTCTTCCGCCGACGCTGAAGCCGCAAATCGGTTCTGTAAGCTCTGCATCACTGTAAATAGATCTCGCGATTCTTGCGCGATGTGTTCTTCAATGCTGCCCTCTATCGCAGACGGAGCCGGGAAATTCGTCCAACCATCGACGATACTTTTTAGGGGAAAGCTTGCGTTATGCGTATTGAGCACTTTCCAGATGTGCGCCGCGAATTTTGCTTCTATCTTTGCTTGTCCAGCCAGCTCCTCGAGCGTAGTATGTGCTAACCCAAGTTCCTTTCGGAAGCGATACTTCCAAGCGGCTTGAAATGCACGTTCAAATTTTTCCATGCCGTAGGGCGCTGCGCCTTCGCCGGCAGCCGCACGAAATCCATGCTGGCGGTAAATCGCTTGGATTCGGTTTACGGCCGAGAGTTCCAGCCCCGTTTGGCCCGGCGAAGAGGAAAAATAAAGCGGGCCAGTCCCGATCATTGCATGTTCAGCTACATACTTCGCAACCTCAAGGTATCTCTCGAGAGTAGTCTCTTGTATGTACTGCGAGGTCGCGGCGTTGGTAAAACCGGAGCCCCCCACTCCATCGCTGACAAGTCTATGTTGAAAATCGAATTGGACTCCAGTCAAATCCTCGATGCAGTACTCGAGCTCTGCATTGGTAAGGCGTCGTATGAGAGATGGACCTGGATCGCCCGCCGCATTTTGAATCGTTGACTGATACGCTGCCTGAAGATCGCGAACAGCAAGACTCCGTTGTTCCGATGAAGGTTGTTCGGAGCCTTCGGGAGGCATCGTACCGTCGGAAACCAGCCGACTAATTTGACGCCAATCCGCAAGATTGTCCTTGATCGGTGCCACCAAAAGCTGTTCCAGGTCCAACCTAGCCTCTGCGCTTGGACCGCTATGACAATCTAGACAAAATCGGTTCGCTACGTCAGCAAACGATACTGGCGGAGCAGCGGGGTCGGCTGATTGCGCGGAGCAGTTCACGGATGACAAGCATAACATGCCGATGGAAGACGACAGAACGAGCCATTTGGTTGAAAAGGCCATCATGGTTTCCGAAGTTCTTGGGGAGGGAAGTCGCTCTGGGGAAACAACTTATTGGGAACTATACGCTTGCCATCAAAAGCAATCGAGGCTGGGATCCGAACAATTCTAGCAGCTTTTTAGGGCTGGTTCACGCGCCTAGACGAATTCCTGGGCGGGAAATCGGGAAATAACACACCCCGAGAGCACGCTTGCAAGCCAACTCGCCAATAGAACTTGCGACTGAATTCGTCAGCCGCTGAAGGGCAGCATGACGGCCCCCAGCAGCGTCACTAACAGGCCTGTTAACCCCAGCACCGCCGTTAGTAAACTCCACGTCTTTAACGTCTCTTCGGTAGTGAAGACGCTCATTTTCGCAAAAACCCAAAAGCCGCTGTTGTTCATCCAATCTCCAACCAGTGATCCGCTGCCGATGGCTGTCGCCAAGTACACAATATTAAACCCGAGTTGGTCTGGGGTAAAGTTCATGGCTCCAAACATGGCTGATGTCGTAAGCATCGAGACCGTTCCCGAGCCCTGAGCGAACTTCAGCAGCATTGCCACTACAAATGCGACCAGCAGTATCGTGATACCCGATGTTGCGCCTGGCTCTCCCAGCATTGAACGGATTGTTCGATCGATTCCAGCCGCTGCCAACATTTTTCCGAAAGCTCCACCGGCCGCAGTTATCAAGATCACCATCCCGCCACTCATCAACGCTTGCTCAATCGAATCCGACATGGCAGTCAGAGACCGGCCTCGGTAACGCACCACCAGAAAAATCGCAATCGCGGAAGACAATAGAAGCGCAAGATTAGCATTGCCCAAGACACCGGTTACGGCCAAGACATTATCCCAGTTTGCGTCGCTTGATTTGGATAGGGCCACGGCCGCAGTGTTCGCAGCAATCAACACAACAGGAAGCACTACTGGCAGCAACGATGCAAACAGCGGCGGTAGTTCGTCATCACGAAACTCTTGAATAGCAATTTCGCCGGAATAGGGACGCATATCAATATCAAGCCAGCGATTCAGTACCCAACAAAACGCAAGTCCGACCAAGGACATACACAGACCAATAATACACCCCACAACAATCATCAGGCCTAGATCGATGTTAAGGTTGTCTGCGATAGCCAGCGGCCCTGGCGTCGGAGGGACCATAGTATGAGTTACAGCTCCCCCCGCAACGATCGCAGTTGTGTACAACACATAATTCTTTCGTTTCTGCTGCCACAGCGAACGTGCAAGTGGAACCAGCAAGTAAAAAACTGTGTCGAAAAAAACTGGTACAGACAGAACAAAACCGCTGCCCATGAGAGCAATCGGCGTCTTGTCTTCACCCAGCAAGCGGGTAAAGGCCCGTACGATTCGGTCAGCTGCTCCGCTGTCCATCATGCACTTGCCGATAACAGCAGCCAGCGCGATCACGATTCCGATCCCAGCCGCAGAATCGCCGAACGCACGCGCTACGCGTGAAATCTTGTCCGCCGATGCACCTTCGGCCAGCAAGCTTACGAGTATCGCTCCGGTTATCAACGCAAAGAACGCGTTGATGCGGAGAAAAAGTATCATACAGACAACAACCGCAATGCCGATCGATAGAACTAAAACCGGATACCAATCGCCCATCGGTGGTGCTGCCTCTCAAACCAAGTTCCCAACTACTGAAAGTAGCATCGTAACGGATTTGAAAACTACCGTGGGGCTCCACCCTAATTTGTCCTTCGCCGACTCGCCGGAATTCCCATCTGCGGAATAAATCGGTCAGTCGAAGTATTAGTCTCTTACTGCCATTTCTCAAGTGGTGCCACTGTACCAAACACCACTTGCTATTTATTAGGCAGTTGAACTACGCCATCCCAGTTATCGGGAGCAACTCTTCGGTGTTGAAGAATTAGAGAAATCAGCAAGTCTTTGACTCGGTCGGCCGGCGACACTTCATGCAAAATTCGCAGCGATTCTTCCCAGCTGCCTTCTTGGAACAATTGTAGTGCTTTTTCATAGTTTTCAATTTCTTCGTCGCCCAAGGCCGAATGAATCTGTCGTGAAGGAAGAAGTTCACTGACTTCTAGAGTTGTTGTCATACCAAACGGTCGGACTTGAGCTACTCGCCGAAGACGCACTTCTCGATTGTCGGTGTGGGTTCGAAGCCATTGTGCTGTCGAATCATCGATTAAAATACTTGCCTGCAATTGTTTTGTCATGCTTTCTAAACGTGAAGCGATGTTTACTACAGGGCCAAATACTGAGACTTTAGACTGATCGCTAGTTCCAAGTCGACCAGCAACAGCTCTTCCACTTGCTAGTCCTATTCCGACACGAAAACCTGCAAGTGGATGATCGGATTTATTCGCATACCCGTCGAATTCGGATTTGATGGCAAGTGCTGCTTCGCAAGCGGCAAGCACTTGGTCTTCGCGATGGAATGGCCATCCCCAAAACCCCATGGCAGCATCGCCTTGAAAATCACCAATAACACCTTCGTGGTCTAGGATGTTTTTGGTCATTACGCCTAGTGCATCACTGACTCGCCTCATTACAGCCAATAGATCTTCAGAACCTTGCTCAACGTACAGCGAGAATCCGCGAAGATCGCAAAACAGAACTGTAATCTCCGTCTCTTTCGGCACGAGTACTTCATCAGGATTACGTCCCGCAAGCGCTTTGAGCACAACTGGTGCAAAGAAGTGACGCATCGCCTCCTGTTGTCGTTGCAGTGCACGAAGGTTCTTCAGTTGGCTTAGAGTCGACGCGACAAGTTCCGTAAACTTGAGGCTGTCTGCAAGATCTTCTTTCGCTTCTTTAGAAATAAATGAACCAGAAATATAAATTGCCCATGATGTGACTTGATCCAGTTTAACAGGGACACAGAAAGCCCACTGCAATTGATTGTGCTGATCGAAGGCGGAATGCTCCTTCGTGTCTTTGTCTACGGTATGCAGAACGCTTAGCCCCGTTTCGAAGGCGTTCCCCAGCATTCTTGAGCTAGGTCGCGTTGATGCTCCGATTGTGTCATGGCTCAATTGGTGGATGACTGGATAAACAGTTTGAAGGTGCGTGGCTTCCGTTCCTATCTCACTTTCTTGCACGGCATTCATGTTTTGAATGATGGCAACAAATCGCGAATCCTGAACAGCATTCAGCAAAACTTTACAAACGGCTGCGCAAAGATCTTTATCATCTGCGGCAGTCGCAATTAACTCAGGAAGTTGCGTTAACGCAGTAATAAAGTGGGAGCTTGTCCGGAACTCGCGTCGACGCAAGTCATCAACAGAAAATGTAAGTTCCGTAAAATGCCCTCCCACTTGTTCATCTGCATGGTTGCAATCGGCTAAAGTAAAAACGGTTCGACCGATAACAAAGCTTTCACCTGAGGTTAATCGAAAGTTGATTTCTTCCTGCCCCTTATAAAAAATAGGATTATGAGCCTTCGGCAGGGAACGAACTTCAAGAAATTCTCCGTCCCACTTGAGCATTGCATGGGAACGCGATACGCAGTCATCCCACGGCACGCTCCAAGGTTTAGCAGTTCTGCCAAGCAGCTGCGATGATGCGGATGCATCCAATTCTTTACGCCAATACTGATTCGGGGCAGGCCCCTGGGCGATCAATTCTGCCATTTGTTCGTTCAGTTTATTGAAATCACAAGTCAAATGCGGCGGAGCAGTTTTAACCGGCCAAGCAATCAGGCCGCTCATCGATCTTCTCAGTCTATTCCAAGTCTCGCCCTAAGCCAATCTGCCTAAGAGTCGCAACCATTTATGCGTTTCCCCTGCTATAATTAACAACGATAGATGCCTCATGCACAAAGGTCGAATTTCGTTTCGTTTTAGCTGATCACCCCGGTTAAGCCTGGCCTTTTTTAACAACTCTTGAATCGCTCAAAGCCCACCAGTATCCATGAAAGAGTCGCAAGATAAAGACAGAGAAACGAACGATGGATTTGGTCCCGCGAGAAAATCAGAGTATCGCTTCGAAGAACCAGAAGCCGGCCTTGAGACGAAAAGCCTGCTCCCCGGTTCGCTGAATCCTGACGACGGATCTACTTTAGACTTAGGTGTGCAAACTCGACATTTTGCTGAGTCGCAGTTTCTCGGCGCTGCCAATATCGGTCGTAAAATCGGACCCTATGCAATCTTGAAGAAGATTGGCGAAGGTGGAATGGGATCTGTTTTTCTTGCAGAGCAGACGGCGCCAATTCGACGTCAAGTAGCAATAAAAATCATCAGAGGGCAGTTGGATTCGAAACAAATCATTGCAAGGTTCGAGGCAGAACGGCAAGCGGTCGCAATGATGGACCATGTGAATATTGCGAAAGTGCTGGATGCCGGCACTGATGAGGATGGCTCTCCTTACTTTGCAATGGAACTGGTCGAAGGCTTGCCATTCACGCGCTACTGTGACGAAAACAAATTGAGCATTCGACAACGTCTCGAACTATTTATACCTGTTTGCAGAGCATTGCAGCACGCTCATCAAAAAGGGATCATTCACAGGGACTTGAAGCCCTCAAATGTTCTCGTTGCTGTGTACGATGGCAAGTCGGTGCCAAAAGTAATCGACTTTGGATTGGCAAAAGCTATGGATGAACAATCCAAGCTAACAGACAAATCAATGCATACAGCTCTTGGCGCAGTCGTTGGAACATTACACTACATGTCGCCTGAGCAGGCTGGACTTGACGGAGATCCAATCGACATTCGCACTGATATTTACTCGCTGGGTGTGATGCTATATGAACTGCTCACAGGCTCGACACCGCTTGAAGGCTCGGCCGCTCAGGAGCAATCGCTTATCAAAGTCCTTGAGTTTATACGTCATTGTGATCCACCGCGACCAAGTGTCAGAGTAAAAGAGACTTTTGCAAGAAGTTCACTCTCCTACAAGAGCCGAAGTCTCGATGCCTCCAGGTTGAAGTCAATCTTAACCGGTGATCTTGATTGGATCACCATGAAGGCGATTGAAAAAGATCGTAGTCGGCGTTATGCGACTGCCAAAGATTTCGCCGATGATATACAGCGATTCCTAGACCACGAAACCGTTGTTGCACGTCCACAATCGCTAACCTACAAAGTTACAAAATTTGTGAGGCGCAATCGAACGCCGGTCGTCGCAACCACTTCGATCTGTCTAGTACTTTTGATCTCTGCTATTCTGGGTTTTGCCCTCTTACGTTCAAAAAATGACGCAGCAGTCGCACGATTTGAAAAAGAATTCGACGCGAAGTTAAACGAACTTACGTTATCTGAAGAGTCGTGGGACGCTGCGAATGAAAAGATAAGATTGTTACAATCGTATGCGCCGGAAAAGGCAACGTCGCTCGCCGATCGTTTTCTCTCACAGGCCATCGAGCGAATTGAAGGAGCTTTAAGGCAACCGCGCCTAGATGCGTCCATGCGTGATGAAATTGGGGGAGCATTGGAAAGACTTGCGGCCTATCCGAAAGAAGCAAGTACCGATGACCGAATCGCCTTGATGGCTGAGCGACTTTCTGCGCTAGATGGCGGCTGGAAGCTGGCGGTGGATGCGGATGGGAAGAGAGTCGATTCCTTCGCAAAATTGCTTCCCTCTAACGCTTATCGCACCGATGAATCGAATGTCATCTTCCTTGCGAAAGAGATGCCTTACTTGGACGTTTTGAATCATCCCACAGTTTCTGAGACTCTTGCGCCACTGACTTTGACTAGCTACCGATGCGCCGGCAGTATGAAGTTCAAAGCAACTTTTGTCGATTGGGAACAGTCGCACGAAGTGGGATTAACTCTCAACGCGATCGACAGCAATCGTTATGATTTTGTCCTGCGTTCCACGAGCGATCAGATCGATGCTGCAACCTACAATTTTACCAAGATGGACGCTAATGGTGTTCAGCTTTCGCTTCCGTCGTTCGCCGACGCGAGAGCTCAAGGCCTAGAATTTATACTTGAGATTCGGCGAGATGACTTACCATTGCTTCGACGGTCAATTTCAAGCGACATTGTATCCACAAGCGAACTTCAAATTTCGGCCGCACGAATCGGAAACGTCCTTTCCCTTGCTATCAACAACGAGACTCCTTCTCAAGTTCTTGATCCGTTCCCGTTCTGCTCACAAGATTCTGGAAATTTGGGTATCCGAGCGACAAACTCGACCGGGCTGGTTGCATTGCAAGGCGAAGATAAGAAAAACGAACAACAGTCGTCTCTTTTGTTGGGTGATGATCTCTACACTGCATCGGAATATGAGAAAGCACTTACATACTACCAGACACAATTCGCTGATACAGAATCGGCGGCTTCAATTCGTGCCGAAGCACAATTCAAGATGGGCAATTGCTTGTTACAGCTTGGGAAGGACGACGAAGCGCAGAATATTCTTCGCCCGCTGCTGCTCTCTGATGCAACACCTTGGTCTGGATTAGCAGGAATCAGTCTGTTAGATCGAGCAATTGCCGACTCTGACGATGCTGCGGCAGACGAAATTTTATCGTTCCTGCAGAATTCAAACAAATTGCAGGAGGCTGCCGCATTGATCACTGCTCAAACGCGACAGAGACTGTCTAGCAGCGTTCAGATTACTTTTGCAAAATCCATGTTAGAGCAACTGAGTGCCGATGCGAATCGAATGCGCAAGATTGATCGTGCTGTTGAGCTTGATCGTGCTATAAGCCCCGATGGTGCTGGTACAATTGATTTTCAGTTAGAGCTTTCTAAGGCTTATCGAATGGAAGGCGATTTCGTCAAGTCACAGAAAATATTAGAAGATCTGATTCAGCGTACCATTCGCCCGAGCGTCGTCAAATCTTACTCAAGAAATCTTCGTCGCTTAGGACGAGCGACGGAGGCTCTACAATTCATTGATCAACAATTGCGGGTCGATCGGGCGAACAAGCCGTGGCTCTACTATGATCGAGCATTAGCGAATATCGCGTTGCAGCAATTCTTTGATGCCGAAATCGATAGCACAAAATCGCTTGAACTACTCAATCAGCAGCAAGTGGACGATCAATGGTTGCGAGTTTGCCTTCATCTCACGATTGGTTTCTTGAAAGATAGAAGAGGCGATCGCGATGGTGCCGTCGCTACTTGGCGGAAAGGCTTCCAAGACTGTTCTGGGCAGTTTGATTGGAAGCGTGAACAGATCAATGAATCTCTTAACTTGCTAGTGATCCTCGGAAGTTTGACAGATCAACTTGAGCTAAAACACGTCCAGCTATTCGTCGAAAATACACTCGCCCAATCCGGCGGCAGCGTTGCGATGCTCGGCAGCACTTTGGCAAGCGACGAAACAGTTTATCGTTGTCTGAAGGAGATGTGGAGAACACCTAAGGGAATGGAGTTGGCTGAGCAGTTTGCATATGAACAACTTCCGCTTCGAGAAAGATTGCTACAACCCCTCGCATTGGCTGGACATCAGTTCCTTATCCAAGGAGCATTTGATGCGACACCAAGCCATTCCGATCTAGAGTTAGTGTGGAAGGCAGTGCAACAAGCGATCGACCAATCCATTGTCAAAAAGGATCTTTCACTCGAACAAGCTGCATGGCTTGCTTCCACTTGGAAACTTAATTCGACTGGTTTTTTGGGATGGAGCGGAATTCGAGGTTCACTCGACGGAGCGTTACGAGCTCGTCTTGCTTATTTGCTTGGACAGAAATTTTTGACGTTAAACAACCTCGATTCTGCAAGACCATTATTCGAAGAAGCTGCCACGCTCGTACAAAGCGATGCGTCGACAACAGCACTCGCTCAAAAGGCGTTAGCACTACTGGAGACGAAGAGCGGCGGGCTGGTCTTAAACTGGAATGGGGGCACCCCACTAACTGTTGATATCCACGACGCGCAACATCAAATCGTTGATCATTTCCTGATCACCGACACCCTTAGCAAAGAGTTGCCTCCGGGTAACTATGCGATCGAAGTAAAGGGTGAACACGTCAAATATACGGCAACTCGTTCAATTGTCATCAAATTGGGCAAACTGACTTCTGTCGATTTCGAATGGGAATGGAATTCACCAAAGACGGCATCTGACCTCCCGGGGTTATTGTCTCACCCAGCACCGGTCAACAACATTTCAGACTGGCAAATTGTTCGGACAAATCTGGAAGGACATGCAAGTGATTTTGCTTGGTCTCCTGACGGAACGCAAATCGCATACGTTGGCGACAATCAAGTCCGAATTGCAGATTTCGCCACCCGCGCCACAGTTGCAATTCATTCGTTTCGAAAATTGCGAATCCGTTCGATCGATTGGAGTCCTGACGGAGAGCTAATAGTTCTTGGCTATCAAGATGGAGTGATACTCTTGTTCGATCCCAATACCGGTCGATCGTTCCCTACAGTTCCGACATTCCCCGAGGAACCTCAGTGTATCCGATGGAACTCTCAAGGAACTCAGTTCGCGGTCGGTTCGACACAAGCCGACGTACGCGTATATTCTCGTGATGGCAAGCTCGACAAGATTCTTCCAGCTCAACATGGTTGGGTGCGATCAATTGACTGGAACAAGGATGGTACTGAACTGGCCGCAAGTGGTCTAAATGGAACGTCGATTTGGCATGTTACAAGTGGTGTGAAGACGGGGCTCCTCGGCCCAAGCGACGAAACTTGGGCTGTGCTTTGGTCTGAAGATGGCACACAGGTCGCTACCAATACTTCCAAAGAGTTCTTGCTTTTCGATGCGCAATCAGGCTCGCTTTTAAAGTCAGCATCTTGGGATGGGAAGCAACCAATCATGAGTATGGTTTGGGCGAACAGCAATACTTCACTGCTTGGGATCGGACACTGGAATAGCAATGCAAAGTGGGACATTACTACGGACCATAACAAGGCGATTGAAAATCAAACCGCCACAGGGATACCGCCATTGCGTTGGAGCCCTGATAGAAAGATTTTGGCGAATGCAAATGTGAATGGTTGTGTCATAAGGAACGCTGAACTCGAGTTCCTGAAACCAATCGGAGTCTTTCCAATCGCTTCGCTGGCGAGCGTGTCAATCGACTCTACTGCTCGATATGTTGCCACTGTCGGTGAGAGATCTAACAGACTTTGCATCGTCGATCTACTCAAGGGAAATACCAACAACGTCTCACCTTCTTTGCAATTTCGAGCAGCGGATTGGCATCCAACAACAAATGTGCTGGCGGCCGTAAGTGATCATGACTTGTTTTTCATGGATGAAAACGCGTCGATCTTCTATCAAGAACCGCTCAAAGGCCTGAGCGTTCGAGGTATCCACTGGGCACCGCTGGGCGACGCTCTAGTACTTTATTCAGATGACGGCGCAATCCACTACAGTAAAGTGTCGCGTGTGGAACTGGATGAGCGAGCTATCCGACTTTCACGAGACTCTTTCGTTAAGGTCCTTGAAAAAGTACCTTACAACATTCCATTACGTCTGAGCCAGCGTATTGCTTTAAGCCGCGACGGAAATTTCTGCGCCTGGATTGAAGCAAGGAAGTTGCATATTACTTCGTTGAGCGAGGGCGAAATAGTCAAGACACTGGATCTGCCTAACGACGGCATGTGTTTAGACTTTCACTATGATGGTAAAAAGATAGCTGTTGTCGCTTGGAAGCAGTTGCTTGTTTTTGACACAGCCGACTACGCCAAGTCCTTCGAGCGACCACTTATCACTACTGCAAACTGCGTAACCTGGGCGAATTCGAGTCAACTTCTTTTGGGCGACCAGACCAAGCTTGTTTTAGTCGATACCGAAAGCCAAACAGAACGTACTGTATTGCAAATTGGCAACGATATTTGCGCCATTGAAAAGACACCTTCAGGAACATTTCTTGTAGCCGGCACAAACGGAGATGTCTTCGAAGTCGCGATAGAGGACGGGATAGACGCCGGGCGAATTCAGAGAGTGATTCTACCATCGAACAACGAGTCTTACCTGTGTCTGACTGGCAGCGGATTTCCTTTGAGCGGCGCGCAGTCGCTAAAAGGCTTTTCCGCAGTTCTGCGGGAAAGTACGAAACAGTCGATCTTACCTGCCGAAGTTTTCTATTCAGATAAATTAAACAAAATTGATCCACCGTAATCTTCACGTGGAGTAGAACTGGAAGCACCCAAGTCGACGAACGATCGTTCTCCTCTAGCGTGGGATAGCACTGGAACGCCGACTCGCCGGATTTGCAACCTTCTCGAGTTGATCGATCAGCCAGCCTGGTGAATTGGTCGCAGTTTTCTGAAATCGCTCGCTCGCACTCATGGTTTCATATAACTTGTCAACTGCGGCCCAATGCG
Organism: Njordella aestuarii; assembly: GCF_056494165.1. Taxonomy (NCBI): domain Bacteria; kingdom Pseudomonadati; phylum Planctomycetota; class Planctomycetia; order Pirellulales; family Pirellulaceae; genus Njordella; species Njordella aestuarii. The sequence goes on along the minus strand of NZ_CM151397.1, from coordinate 1,005,006 downwards.
ATGGTGCGATACTAGCACTCGAGATGCCAAGTGAGCGAGGCGCAACGGCGGCAGCTAAATTTTCCAAAGCAATTCCGTTTATTGGGCGACTCGCATCAAAATCTTCAGCCATCACAACTCGGGCACGCGGTTCGAATGCACCTGCAGCGATGGCTAATGGGCCTGCCAACTCACCCTTCCCAGTGATCGCAATCTGATCTCGCCGCACGTTCGGCAAAGATTCAAGTAGGTCGATGCATCGAATTGCTTCCCAAATTTTATTCGGCACATAACTTATGTTTGTTGCTGAGTAATCGGCAACGTCAATCTGCAGAACGATCAATCCGCGGGCGACTAGTCCTTCAGCCATTCCTGCATCATTTCCTTGCAATAAGACAACTGCTTTAGCAGGTTCTCGCATGTCCAAGGGATACTTGAGCCTCGCAGTCATTCTGGTAGTCGCTGAAACCGAAAAGCTCACATCCTGCACACCATTACTAGTCTGCGCATACTGTGCATTCAATGGAACTCGATCGTGAGATTCGGGCATCATGCTGAAACGCAGACGGGCTCTTTCCAGAATCTGTGAGCGCAAAACGCCGGCATCGAACTTTGATGCGACGGCCTTCTCGTGGCCATCGGCTGTTACAATACGCAAAGAACTGCGTGGCTTAGGATTCTCTGCCACCGACTGCGTTTGTTCAGCCGGTAAACCAATGTTATGCGAGACATGGTTTAAATTTTCTAGCCAGTAAAGTCCGTTGCGACCACCGCACAATAGATCCAGATCGCCGTCTCCGTCCAAATCTACAACTTTGGGATCGAGTCCAAAACCGACTCCTTCATTGTTTGTTAACGTCCATCGATACCATGACCGAGTGTCGGGGTCGAATTCAAATCGATATCCAACGAGTGGATCGTATTCGCCTGGATCGGCCCCTTCGTGCGGCAGATATCGTTTTCCAATTATCAACTCGTCTCGTCCGTTACCGTCCAGATCAGCCCACAGCGGAGAGTGCCCACCGGAAAAAGATGAATCGATCGTATGTCGCTCCCATTGAATTCCACCGCTCTCGCCCTTCTCTTGCTCAAGCCAATAACATCCGTAATCGTGTGCCATACAGTAGACCAAATCGTTATCACCATCCTTATCTACATCGACTACCAGGATTGGAACGCTCGCACGCCCTAGATCAAAATCAGGATGGAAATACCAGCGATCGGTGCGAGCATTCGCTGGCCCTTCAGCCCATCCAAATTGACCGACTATATCGCACTTTCCATCCCCGTTGATATCTCCGGCACCGATTCCATGCCCAGCTAACTCCGCCGGAAGGTCTTGTCTCGTAAATCTAGGTGTTATGTTGTCTTTCTCAGTTGAATCAAAGTCGAGTGCCCACCATGCAGCAAATTTTGCCCCGTTCGGCAGTATGTCCAAGTTCCCATCGTTATCGATATCGAACATCCGACCGGTTTCCATGCTGCCTGGCTCCTCTACCATATGCAACGGCCACTTCTCAGATGAATCCTTAGGTTGCTCAGCCCACTGTATGCTGCGACTGCGCCAGTTGATGATCAGAAGATCACTCAAGCCATCCTTGTTAAGATCAGCTGGAATATGCGCGTAGCCGTCGGGGCGCGTGCCTATAATGGCAACGTCCCGCGCGTGATGCTTGGTCCAGTTAGGTGATTCGTACCAAAAGCTTCCGCAGACAACATCCAATTTGCCATCACGATTTACATCGATAGCGGCCGCAGCGACAAACTCACTTTCCAAGTTGATAATGTGCGTCTTAAACTGCAAATCTTCGCTGAACGCTTTACGCGATTCCGCAGTCCACGCCGCCGACATAACAAAAAGTAGCGTGATTACGTCGCACAACAGAACGCGGGTTAAGTTCGCTGCCTGATTACTTTTTTGCATGGTAGTCACCAGAATCGATTTAGGTCGAAACTACCATCGTATCAAACTCTAGACCTGCAAGGCATGCGGACTCGGCATCACGTGCCGCAAAACGTTCGGTACGAATCATCGCTCCCAGCAGGAACTTGGCAAAATTCGCTAGCCTCCTCGATATCTGCGTAGGGTCTAGCTAAAACTTCAAGCAGTCGCGACATAGGCGCAAGATCACCGTGATCGCTGGCGGCCGTCAACGCTTCTTCGACCAAATGATTACGTGGAATCACTGCAGGATTGTGTTTTCGCATGAGCTCAATGGCTTGCTTGGAAGGCACCTCGTTTCTCTCGAGGCGTTGGAGCCATCGCGAGTGCCAGTCCGACAACTGTTGATCATCTCGGTTCTTGCCTTGCAGAAGAGTGCCGTTGGTCAGTTGCCGAAAGGTGTTCGTAAAGTCAGCTTGTTTCTCATGCATCCAATCCAACAAATTTTGAATCAGGTCTTGGTCAGCGTCTTCGCGAGTCGTCAATCCCAGCTTGCTGCACATGCCTTCCCACAAATGATTTTGAAACACGCCCGGAAACTCTTGCAGTACTTCGTTAGCTTCTGAGATCGCAATTTTTGAGTCAGAGTTAATCAAAGGAATCAAACACTCTGCAAACCGCACTAGATTCCATCGGCATATTTGCGGCTGATTTCCATATGCATATCGACCAACCTGATCAATCGAGCTGAATACTGTATCGGGATCGTATCGATTCATGAAAGCACAAGGACCATAATCTATAGTTTCACCGGCGATCGACACGTTATCGGTATTCATGACACCATGCACAAATCCGACCAGTTGCCATTTTGCCACCAAGGAAGCTTGCACACGCATAACGTTCCTAAGCAGCCCGAGGTATGGATTGGTTGATTCTGCGAGTTCAGGATAATGCCTCGCAACTGTGTAGTCTGCGAGAATTTTGAGGTTCTGAGTGTTCTGCAATGCAGCAGCATATTCAAAGGTCCCAACGCGAATGTGACTCTGAGCAATGCGAGTCAAGATGGCGCCGGGTAATATATTCTGGCGGTAGACATTTTCGCCGGTCGTTACAACGGCCAAACTCCGGGTTGTTGGAATACCGAGAGCAAACATGGCTTCACTGATTATGTACTCGCGCAGCATTGGCCCCAAAGCAGCTCTGCCGTCTCCGTTTCGCGAAAACGGAGTAGAGCCAGAACCTTTCAACTGTACATCAAATCGGTCGCCATTGAGCGCAATTTGTTCACCCAACAAAATAGCACGCCCGTCCCCTAACATCGTAAAGCCACCGAACTGGTGCCCCGCATACGCTTGAGCGATTGGTTCGCTTCCTTCTGGTAGGCTGTTGCCTGCAAAAATTTTCGACAGCTCGCTCTCGGACGCTTGACTTAGTTCGAGGCCCAGCAAAGTGGCCACGTTTTGGTTCAGTAGGACGACTTCTGGTTTGCGTACTGGCTCTGGCTTGACGTTAACGCGAAAGACCTCGGGTAAACGTGCGTAGCTGTTGTTGAACTGCCAGCCCATGGCGGTTCGGGTATCTGTTGATGTAGGAAAATCAGTTCGCGGTGGGGACATAAGTTTCAGCTCAAATTAGATGGGGTATCAACCGGCGCAATCAATACCGTAACCGAGACTAGAGCCTCGCTACAACATCGTAAATGTATGATCGTCAGCACTTTTCATCGAAAACCGCAAGCACCAGCCTCAACTCTCTGCTCGATGACTCAGCCACAAGCCGCCTACGCAAACAGTGATCAGTGAGTCGTGACTAGTGCTCATGCGTGCTGACCGATTAGCAACCGTTTTATAAAAACAATTTCCGTGGAAGGATGAGACTTGCTCAAATCTCCAAGGTTCGATTGACGTTCTATTCCTGCAGAAATGTAACTTATTCGTTCCGCATTGGCACGGAGATAGGAGGGGAAGTCTCGACGTAACGTTCTAACGGATGTCGGTTGTGGCATGACAGTTGCCACTCGGACCAGCAACTTTAAGTGCGCTTTTAATCAACATGGAAAACCTATGACTGCCCAACGACCAGCCGTAATTGTAACAGGTAGTTCTGGAATGCTAGGGCATCCAGTCTGCTCACGTTTGACCGATTGCGGTTATCAGGTATACGGGTTTGACCGCGTCGGTCTGCCAGAACCTCCAAAAGCACTAGAGTTCGTACGGGATATCGAATGTGACATTACTGATTCTTCGTCCGTCCAAGCGGCAATGGGCAAGGTGCATCGGCTAACGAATGGCAAAATTGCGAGCGTCGTTCATATGGCAGCATTCTATGACTTCTCCGGAGAAGATAGCGAGCTCTATGAAAAGGTTACTATCAACGGAACCGATCGTCTGCTCAACGAACTAGAGGACTTTGAGTGCGAGCAGTTTTTGTTCACCAGTACTATGCTCGTTCATGCTCCGTGCAAGGTCGGCGAATACATTCGCGAGGATGACCCGCTGGAAGCGAAATGGCCTTACCCACAAAGCAAGATTGATACTGAGCGACTAATTCGTGACGGTCACCCGAAAGTTCGAAGCGTCTTTCTTCGAATTGCCGGCGTTTACACAGATTTCGGCAGCCAGCCGACGATCGTTCAGCAGATTAAACGCATCTATGAGAAGCAGTTTCAAGGCCATTTTTTCCCAGGCGATTCGCGGGCGGGGCAATCTGCTGTCCATCTTGATGACGCTGCAGACGCAATTATTCGGACTGTAGAACGGCGACATGAGATTGCGCCCAAGACGGCTATCCTCATAGGAGAGCAAGACCCGCCGTCGTATGAAACACTACAGAAACAGATTGGAGAACAACTGCATGGCAAGGAGTGGTCAACATTGCCTATCCCAAGCTCGGTAGCCAAAGTTGGGGCGGCCGTAACCGACATGCTTCAGGGAGGCGAGGCCTTCATTAAGCTGTTCATGGTTGAGATGGCCGACGACCATTACGCACTCGATATATCTCGCGCGAAAGAGATTCTCGGCTGGCAGCCGCAGCACAGCTTAGAAAATACTCTGCCGAAAATGATTGAAACGCTCAAATCGGATCCAAAAACTTGGTATCAAAAGAACGGACTCAAGTGATGTCGAAATCTGTACTTGCTGTTCATAACTTAGACGCACCTGTCCCGCCTTATTCATACAATCCATCTGGATGGAACCAACGTATTCCCATTTGCCTGATGGCCTTCGTCGCAGCGTTGATCTCCGTTCACCTCGCGCTTTTTCAATGGGGCTTCATCGAAAGTGCCTACGATCCGATTTTTGGCAACCAAAGCAATCAAGTCTTAAAATCGGATGCCGCCAAGAAGATGTATGGAATCCTTGGGATCCACGACGCAGCACTCGGCGTTATCGCATATATGGGCGACGCAATTTTGGGATTCGCTGGCTCAACACGGCGGTGGCAGTACCGACCTTGGCTGGTCATCCTTTTCGGGATCGACGTGATTCCGCTCGGCATAGTGAGCGTCATCTTGGTTCTAATCCAAACGTTTGTTTTGGGCTCTTGGTGTTTTCTATGCTTGGTGACAGCCGCTATCTCACTGATCCTTGTCTACTGGGCATGGGATGAAGTTCGCGTCTCGCTAACATATCTCTACGTGGTATGGAAACGCCACAGGAGCAAACGCTTGCTCTGGAACGCAGTATGCGGCTTCCGCAGCGACGAATTAGACGAAGCGGCAGAATCAATGCTTGCGCGCGAGGCAACATAATGTGGGGAAGAATATTAGAGATTTGCACCGCCGTTTGGCTGGCAGCGAGCCCTTTTATCTTTGGTGCTCAGGCTGATGCCGTAGTCCTCTGGGGAGACCTGGGCACTGCATTCATTATTTGCCTGTTGTCTGGATTGGCCTACTGGAGGCCAACTCGATACGCTCACGTACTGAACTTGCTCGTAGCGATTGGCTTGGTTGTGTGGGGACGATTTTATACCATTCCACCGACTCCTCCGCACGAGAACCATATTGTAGTCGGACTGTTCCTGATGCTAATCGCGCTCATACCCAACGAAGCGTCCGCGCCACCACAACAGTGGCGGAAGCCTATAGCCTGAAACTGGACACGAGCAAGTGCTTCATATTGCCGACATTCCGTCGATCATACGAGCAATGATTGTCCACCGTCTATCCAGACGGGCGTGCCGGTGATATGTCGGCTAAGGTCACAGAGCAAAAACACCGTCATGCTTGCGACGTCTTCTGGTTTGCCGAAATCACCTTGAGTGAGCGGTATGTTGCCCTCGGGATATTCGACCGGCGTTTCGATCTTTTCTAAGTTTTCGCGTTTCGTCTTGTCGTGAATGTTCGATTCAATCGCCCCGGGACAGATGACATTGACGCGAATTTTGGATGGCGCAAGCTCTAGCGCCAGCATCTTTGTGAGCGCGTACTGTCCAGCTTTGCTGGCTGCATATGCCGAAGCCCCTTCATTACTGAAAGTTCGCGTGCCATTAATCGACGACATAATGACGATGCTACCGCCGTCCTGTTTCCGTAAGTATGGAACACCGTGATGAATCGTTAGGTATGTTCCGGTCAGATTCACATCAATCGTCTTTCGCCATTCCTCCGGAGACATTTCGTCGATCGGAGTCCAAGTGCCATTTGTGCCAGCGTTTGCGACGATGCCATCGATTCGACCGTACTTCTTTACGATGTCTTTGAAGGCAGACGCAACTTCATCGCTATCCGTCACATCGGCGGCAGCGTACATCGCTTCACCACCTTCAGCCTTGATCGCGGCAACGGCGTTCTGCATCTCAGTTTCATCCCGGGCGACTATTGCGACCTTCGCGCCGCATGCGGCAGCCATCTTTGAAATGCCGGCCCCAATACCTTCACTGCCTCCGGTAATCACGACCACGCGGTTTGATAGGTCAATTTTCATTATGGATCTCCTTGACGTCGTTGTTGAACATCGAAACAACGCACGAACAAGCGAAATCCATGCCAACTGTGGTGGTCAACCTGCGTTTGAGATTGGCAGCAAGCCGAGCCTTTGATCGATGCCGAACATACAGTTCATGTTCTGAACAGCAGCTCCAGCGGCGCCTTTAACCAAATTGTCTATGGCAGAAATCAGGATGATCCATCCATCGTTTTCGCGAACTGAAATGTCGCAGAAATTCGTACGAGTCACGAAGCGAGTCGCTGGCAAATGTCCGACGATCCTAACAAATGGTTCGTCGCGATACTTAGTACACAAACATTCGCGGATTTGATTTGCTGTAACGCCCGTTTTGGGTTTCACATAAATAGTCGACAAAATGCCTCGCTCCATCGGCATCAAATGCGGTGTGAAAATGATGTTAGGCGCTGCGCCGCTGTAACGTTGTACAATGTTGATTATTTCAGGTTGATGGCGATGCGAGCCCACTGAATAAGCAGAAATGCTCTCGTTGCATTCAACATACAAATTCCCAAGTTTGGGAGTCCTTCCCGCGCCGCTGACGCCGCTCTTGCTATCGACAATAATGTTTTCTGATTCAATCAACCCTTGCTGCAGCAACGGCGATAGTGGCAAGATGGCGCTGGTCGGATAACATCCAGGATTGGCGATCAGGTTTGCGCCCTTGAGTTGGTCGCCGAAAAGTTCAGGCAAACCATAAGGAGTATTGAGCAAGCGATGTGGATCGGGGTGAATTTCGCCGTACCACTTTGCGTACAAGGCAGCATCGTTCAATCGATAGTCTGCACTCAGGTCGATCACTTTACAACCAGCTGCTAGCAACTCCATCACGTAGTTCGCCGATGCGCCATGGGGCAAGCAGCAGAATGCGACGTCACAATTCGATGCGATCTGACTGGGCTTGAGATCTGCTACCGTGACATCCAAGCGATCTTCCAGTTCGGGATGGACTTCGACAATATTACAACCATCCCCCTGGCGGCTGGTGGCAGTGGTAATCTGCACCTGCGGGTGTTGTAGCAACCAACGTATCGACTCGATCGCAGTATAACCTGTTACTCCAACAATACCGACGCGAATCATATTTCACCGTACAACGATTAAGTATCAAAAAGGGCAGAACGCACTGGGGAGCTTGCGTTTCAACGTTGCTGAGGCAGGGGGCCTTGCGCTTAACCGCGGCAAAGCAATATCGCCGAAGCTCCGGAATGCGCACTGCATCCGTAGCTTTCATTGTTGCAAAGCTGGGCTGCAGGTTAAGTGGGCTTAACAGCATTTCTTACTGGAGATCGGCGGGCAAAAAAAACGGCAGCACTCGCGTGCTGCCGTTACAAATCAATCAGCGACCAAGTCGCCATCGTTGCTCAAGGTTTTTTATGAGCAGCCCAAGGAGTTACCGCAGTTGTGGCACAAGTAGCAATTTCCATTTCGAACTGTAATGGAGCCGCAATTATCGCAGCTAGGTGCGTCACTTTGGAACTTCGCAAACTGAGTGTCGCGGACGTTCGATGGCCCCGAGGTTGTTGGCTGCGAAGCGACTTTGAGCGAATCAGAGCTGCCATTCAATCCCTGAAATCGAGCCTGCGTGAAGACATCCGTGCTGGACTTGCCTGCAACTGCCGCAGCGCCGTTTCCGTCTACTTTCGTGCTAGACAGTTTGCCAGACGGAGTCGAGCTAGGCGTGGTCGATTCCACAGCACCGGAACGATGCTCATGGTCATTACCAAGGAACGTAAGTCCCATCCAACGGAAAATGTAGTCAATTACACTCTTCGCAATACGAATCTCGGGATTCGTCGTGTAGCCCATCGGCTCAAAACGAGTGTGGCTGAACTTGTTCACTAACACTTCCAAAGGTACACCGTACTGCAATGCTAAGGAGGTTGCGGTGCCAAAGCTGTCCATCAGACCGCCGATCGTGCTTCCTTCCTTGGCCATCGTAATGAACAACTCACCTGGTCGTCCGTCTGGATAGAGGCCGACATTCAAGTAGCCCTCATGACCAGCAATGTTGAATTTGTGAGTTACCGAATTACGAGTGTCCAACAGACGTTCGCGACGCGGTTGGTACACAATCTTCTCGATCGACTTCTCCTTGTCTTTCTCTTTTTGTGCTTCGCTCTTGGTCGACAACGGCTGCGATTGCTTCGAACCGTCGCGGTAAATTGCGATCGCCTTCAGGCCTAGCTCCCAACCCCAGAAATATGCATCGGCAATGTCTTTTGGCGTGACATCGTTCGGCATATTGACCGTCTTACTGATTGCACCCGACAAAAATGGTTGAGCGGCAGCCATCATTTGCACGTGAGCACGCCACCCAATGCTGCGGGTCCCCTTGGCCGGTTTGAACGCACAATCGAAAACGGGTAAATGCGCATCGTCTAGGTTTGGTGCTCCCTCGATCGTGTCATGCTCGTTGACATAATCTTTGATCGCTTCAACCGTAGCTTCATCATAGCCAAGATTACGTAGGCCATCAGACACGGAACGATTGATAATCTTCAGCATGCCGCCACCAGCCAACTGCTTGTACTTGACCAAAGCAATATCTGGCTCAATTCCCGTCGTATCGCAATCCATCATAAAGCTAATGGTGCCAGTCGGAGCGAGCACCGTGGCTTGAGCGTTGCGGAAACCATGCTTCTTACCGCTCTCCAAGACCTTGTCCCAAAGCTCGCGAGCAGCATTTTGTAAGTAGTCCGGTCCGGCAGTATTGATATGCTCGACAGCATTACGATGCTTCTGCATCACCTGCAACATCGGCTCGGCGTTGAGTTCATACTCGGCAAACGGGCCAACAACCGCTGCGATCTCCGCACTGGTCAGGTTCGCAGTACCGTGCAGCAATGCTGTGAGCGAACCACACATGCCACGAGCGGCATCCGAATCGTAAGGAAGCCCGCTGTTCATTACCAGCGAACCCAGGTTCGAATAACCTAGGCCCAATGGACGGAACAAGTGGCTGTTATGGGCAATGCGTTCGGTCGGATAGCTCGCATGATCTACCAAGATTTCTTGTGCGATAAAGAACAATCGTGAGGCAGCTACGAAACCATCAACATCAAAACTCGCATCAGCGCGACGGAACTTCATCAAATTGATCGAGGATAGATTGCACGCTGTGTTGTCCAAGAACATGTATTCGCTACAAGGATTGCTTGCGTTGATACGACCACTGTTAGGGCATGTATGCCAAGCGTTGATCGTCGTGTCGTACTGAACACCCGGATCTCCACAGTGCCACGCGCAATCAGCCATTCGTTCCAAAATAGCGGTCGCTTCAAAAGTTGGCGCATCGTTGTTGCTCTTGCCGCTGACCCAACGCGTCTTCCACGGTTGTTTCTTGGCAACTGCGTTCATGAATTCGTCGGAAACGCGGACCGAGAGATTGGCGTTCTGGAACATAACCGATGAATAAGCTTCACCGTTAAAGTTCGCTTCATAACCCTCGCGGATCAATGCATGAGCCTTTTGCTCTTCCTTCCATTTGCACTCGATAAAGTCCATGATGTCCGGATGCCATACTTTCAACGACTGCATCTTGGCAGCTCGTCGCGTCTTTCCGCCTGACTTGACCACGGCGGCGATCTGGTCATACACACGCATGAACGAGAGCGGACCGCTTGGCTTCCCACCGCCGCTTAACTTCTCGTGGCTAGATCGAATAGTCGACAAATCAGTTCCGGTACCAGAGCCAAACTTGAACAACATCGCTTCGCTGGTGGCCAGACGCATGATGTCTTCCATGTTGTCATCAACGCTCTGGATAAAGCACGCAGACCCTTGCGGATACTCATAGCAGTTCTCAGGTTGTTCGACTTGCCCACTAGCAACGTTGTAATGCCAGTTGCATTTGGCTCCCTCAACACCGTATTGGTTGAAGAGACCAACGTTGAACCAAACAGGCGAGTTGAACGCACCGCATTGGTGCAGGCACAGCCAAGTCAAGTCGCGATAAAATCGTTCGCCATCTTCTGCCGTATCAAAATAGCCGTCCGCAATCCCCCAGTCGGCAATGGTCCGTGTTACACGGTGGATTAGTTGGCGAACACTGCGCTCTCGCTCTTCCTTCTTCTTCGGATCGCCGTAAAAGTACTTACTAACGACAACGTTAGTGGCCAGTTGGGACCAGTTAGCAGGAATCTCGCAATCGGTCTGTTCGAAAAGGGCTTGGCCGCTCTCATCCTTGATCGTCGCACTCCGCAGTTCCCACTGCACGGTGTCGAATGGATCTGCTACGTTTTCTGGGCAGAACCGAGCTTCGATTTTGAGTCCGGCACGCTCGCCGCGAAACTCCTTAGTACTGACGCTTCGCACACGACGCTCACGTCCCATTTCGACCGTTGCCATATTTGGAAGACTCCTGAAAGAACTATCGGAAAAGTTCGATTACCAGACGAACGGCGAGGTGTTCAAGCGTTCATTTCTGGCTTTCCTTGCTAATGAATTACGCTACCGGACACTCAGATTAAGCGTTGCGAATGACACGTTTGGTCACAGGCGGACGCGATTTCTGCGCCATTTTACAAAAACAACCGTGGCATAAAGAAATCTATCTTACGTCTACCAGTTGTGTCTTGCGAGTGCAATACAACAATATGTTGCGTTTGCATGGCTTCGAATGATAGCAATTCGCCTCCACCAGTCAATCATGAATCTTCATTTTTGGGCGAAACGAACGACTGAGAAAATCGCGATCCTGATTTGAGCGCCTATTCGCTAAGTCTTACCAAGGACATGCGCAGTTGTTCAGTATCTCAACGGCCAGAATCGACCATTTAATAGCCGCACATAGGGGAATTTCCGAACTCAAACATTCTAGGTCTCGATCAAAAAATCGGCATAAAGGTTACGGCAGGCAAAATCGTTAAACTTTGCCACGCTCCGAAGTCGATACCGAAATAGCGTACCTCGCGTAGAAATGGTCGCTAAACCTCAAATATGAACGCGTCACTGCAACTAGATGTTAAGGTTGGCGGCAGATCGTTCGGAGTGTCAAGCATGACAGTAAAAACCAATCGAAATAAACAGCCATCAACCAAGGCGCGGCAGCGTCGCCTGCGCATCGCATTTGCTTGCGTCGTGGCAGGTTTTTACCACGTCCCATGCCACGCTGCGGAAAGTGCGACAACAACCAGCGCCGCGTTACCGCCCATAGTCAAAGAGTCTTCTGGGATTCCAGTGCTTGAGTCGGTGGGCGTTCGTTTTCTCCCGCCCGCTACCAAGCCGAACGCCACGACAAACTCGGCTAAACCTGTATCACCAGAGATTCCGACCTACACCATGCCCACGATGGTCGGCAGCGTGGCACCAATCAACCGTTCATCACAAAACATTGGCACAGTTAGCGATCGAAAAGAACAGCCAGCGACGGGCGCCTCAGACGCAGACGGCAAAGTGCTCATTCGAATAAATGAGGTTAAAAATCCGGCGGCCATCAGTACTCCGCCAGCGATTCCAACTCCTGCTGCGAATACAAGCTACTCGGCTCCGGCTCTGTCGTTACCTGATCCTTCGGTAGCAACGTATGTTGCGCCGCCGCAAAATCCACCGACGTTTATCGCACCGCCTCCTGTCAACGGCGTGGCTGCGACTGTCGCTGTCCCGCCCTTGCCACCGACTGAGCTAGCATCATCCGCGATGCCTCAGGACAACGCACTTACACAGCAAGTGGTTGAGCAAGAGAAGATGCCGGAGATTGTCCGGATGCCCGCGATGCAGGTTTACGACCGTCAAAAAGCTATAGCACCGGCGTTAGAATCGTCCGTGCAAACCGAGACGCCTCTTAGCCAACCAAGGCTTGAAGTAGGGCGAATGACACCGCTTCCAACTGTCGAACATCAACCTACCTTGGTTGTACCGCGCGAACCCCAACCTTCGAAGTCCGCACAGCTTGTCTCTCAGCAGTACGAACTTCCGCAAGCCACGGTAAGCGCCGCTCCTTCACCTTCGTTCATTTCCGACCAAGCCCCCTCGCTTTCGACTCAAACGACAATCGTGCCGTCACTTAGCCCGGCGTTTCTTATCGATGAGACCCCATTGGCGACGACCGCTACTCCTGCACAACACTTGGTTCTGGACCAAAAACCAGAAAAATTGAGTGGGAAACCAAACTTTGTGGTCGCGCCGCGCGATGTAATCACTCAGAAGTTTACTCGAGCCATAGCGTCTGTTATTGTTCGCGATGAAACAGTATGCAAGGCCTTCGTTGTCGACGGTACTTCGCTAACAGTCATGGGTGTCGACCCTGGCGCAACGCATATTGACATCTTATATGTCGATGGCGATCGCCAAACAATCACGTCCGAAACTAGATCAGACAGACGCGTAAGTCAGACTGCTAACACCGAAAAGATGAGCAGTTTGATGAACACGATTAGTGAACTGTACCCGAGAAGTGAAATCCAAATTCGAACGGCAGAAAACGATACTTTGATAGTGCTCGGTAAAACTGCCAGCGAGTCTGAAGCACGCGAAATAGTTTCTCTAGTTCGTAAAATGTTTCTAGTTCCAGTCGAAGATCGAGTGTCGGTTGGTCGAAGGAAGTAACGTAGCCATTTGCCGCTCCTCGTGGGCATCCGAGTATCATGATAAAAGTTTTGTCAACACCCACCCGCAAGATGCTTAGCACTAGGGTTTCAACTATGCGAATCAATCTTCGAAACACAATTAGAGAACTAGTCGCGAAAATGCGATCCGGCGTGACGGGCCAAATGGCAGTTGCTACGGCTGGCGTCTCATTGCTCAGCTTGGGAGCAACTTCGAGTTTTGCTCAGCAGGGGGAATCAATGCCCATCCGGATTCATGCAGGTTCTTCCAGCATGAACGTTGATCCACGGGCTGGTGGGCTAGCGATTCCGACAACTGCCGGCAATGTTGCTCCTGCTATTGAATTGAGCTTCATGACTCAAGGCCTCGCGCATGCACAAAGCGATGAAGCGGCAAGGATTAACCTGTCCGCAAGCAGTTCAGCCGCTAACAGTTGGGCGAATAACGGAAGTGGACGCCGGTCGGAGGTGATTGCAACGCAGCATCTCAGCTCGCCGACCGCTGGTTCTGCTGTCGTGTCAGGAGCAGGTGAATCACTAAACAGTGCTGGTCATGGAGAAACGTTTGTTTCTTCGCAACCATTCATTGTTGGACCGGAGCCCATCTATTCGACCGATCCAATCGTTATCGGCGATCCAATGATTGACAACGCGTACTATCCGTCGATGGGAAATCCTGGTGGCGTTTATCCGATGTCTCCCGCGGCGTTTCAGGGCGGAGCGTTTACGGCATGCACGCCGGAAGACTGCCGCGTCTACTATGCCGATGCGGAAGTGCTGTACTGGAAACAAGAAGAAGATCAGTCGCTGAGCTTCTCAAGAGCGCGTCAGTTGTCCGATTTCGATTTCGAGTTCGGTGGACGTGTAACAGTTGGAGAAATGTTCGACTGTGTGAACGGCGTTGAGTTTGTTTATACCGGGCCTTTCGAGTGGAATCGAACACGATTTGACAACTCGGGTGGATTGAATAGCACATTCTCGGCATTGCCGCCCTTCGCACTTGCTGATCTTGATACATTCTTCAATTCCAATGTTCACTCGCAAGCACTGGAAACTAATCTCAGCACTTACGAAATCAACCGTCGCTGGTTCTCAAGCGATTTGTTCAGCACTTTGTTAGGCCTGCGATTCGTTGATTACGATGAAAAGTTCGGTTTCAACTCGGTTGCTTCGGACGGCGTAGGTCTCGGCCAGTATTTCAACAATGTCGACAACTTCCTGGTTGGTGCCCAGTTCGGAGCCACAATGTACCGGCCTGTAAGCCAAAGGCTAGCTGTCGGCGGTTGGGGTAAAGTAGGCGTTTTCGCAAACTTCTCTAAGAACCGTACACTGCTGTTCAATCGAGGCAACACCCTGGCCGACGCCCAACGAACTGACACCAGCGTGGCTGGTCTGTTCCAAGGTGGCGTAGGGATCCGCTATCGCATTCTAGAACGACTGGAGCTAACCGGTGGTTATGAAGGCATGTTCTTGCCAGGTGTAGCAACCGTTGCTTCCCAGCGAAACTTTCCTCTGTCGCTTACCAGTCCGAACAACGTGCAATCGGACGATAACGTCTTCTTCCACGGTTTGAACGCTGGTATCGAACTCAGCTACTAAGGAATGACCGCGAATCACATTACCAAACGACTACTGGCTCTGCATAAACATCCAGAGCCGCTCCATGTCATCGAGGTGCTGTGCATTCAAGGTTTGTGACGAGTAAGCGGACTTATTGTAAGCGTCCGCGAAACGCGTCAGCTCTGTATTGCGAAGCCGCAGAGCCGAAGATACTCTGGACACAAATTCGGTGGGCGTTTCTCCCTCTTGCCGCTCAACCGCATGCTCTCTGGCCCATGCCTCCAGAGCATGAAACGTTATGCGAGTCGCCTCTCGTACCGATTTGACCGGCCCGTTGCTAAATGGATTGCTAAAATCACGAAAAGAACGATGTCGAATCCGCGGCGGGTCGGCCGCAGCCTGTTCTTGCTTGACGACTTGCGCCGGAGATCGACGGCCTCCAAAAAGTGCGGCCAAGAAATTCCGAAAATCCTCCCATAACCGTGCAACCTCGGCACGATGTGTCAACGCATAGAACACAACTAAGCACGCGAGGCCGATAACAATGAGCAGCTTGAGTACTGAAAGCCAGTTGGTCTGAAAAGACGACTGTGGCGGAGGCGGAGGAGGCGGTGATGCCTGCTGCCGCTGCCGCTGCTGCTGTTGATTCCTTTGTCCGTTAGACTCCTTTGACTCGTTTTTTTCGGCCTGCGACGGTTCGGTCGCATCTTGCTCAGTCGATTCGCCGCGGTCTTCAAGTGATTGCTGATCGCTTTCCTTCGATTCGCTTTCGTCCGGTGATGCCTGCTGGTCCGCGGACTGATCTGGCTGACCGACCGGTTGCTCTTTTGCTTGTTGCGATTGCTCGTTCTGGCTGCCCTCACCGCCGCCCTGTTCAGGAGACTGGGTCGAACTATCCTCAGACTTTTGACCATCCTTGCTGGCTTGCGATGGCGGACTCTTGGCGGAGTTCGCCTTCGCTTGCTCGCCTTCGGTCTGCGAACTTTGGTCGTCTCCGCCCCCCTGCGAGTTTTCGCCTGCCTTACCAGACTTCTTATCGCCACTTGATCCGCCCTCGCTCTTTGCACCTGAGGCGTCGGAAGATGGCGCATCGACGTCGTCTTTGGCTGGGCCACTGCTTTGGCCTGCGTCGTGCTCAACACCTTCTTTACCCCATCCTAATCGACTGCTTTTCATGTCATCGGGACTGGAAAATGTAATCGGCGGCGACATCTGAAAAATCGATTGACTGCTCAAGGGCAAAATCAATCCGAAAGCGAGCAACCCAATGATGGCAGCAATCCCAATTGATAGCCACTGAGTAGTCATCGAGTTCGACATCTCGATATTGCGTTGGCGCAGATATCGCCGAACACCTAACAAGCTGACGAGCACAAGCAAAGCAAGCGAACAGAATAGGTAAACAACCAAGCTCGCGAACGCTGCACTTCGCGCAGCGGTGTCATATGACGGAATAAAAACCTGACCAAAGCCATAAATAGGCAAAGCAATCACGGCGAAATACAAAATCCAAACGCCTGGATTGTGCCCAGCTTTAGAAGCTGAGGTCACCGCTTCGATTTGTTCGCGATCGGTGGTTGCTTCTTGACGTACATGACGCGTCGAGTGAACCCAGCCTAGCGATTGCAAGAGTCCCTCGCCTGAGCTTTTCGCGCGTTCGTCTACGAATGTACAATCAAAGGTGATCCGATCAGCCAGATACGCTATCAGCCCCAGTAGTGCAATGTTGATAATTGGCGCCAGTTCAGTTCCAGGCCCGCGAATCACCACGAACCGCGATGTTACAATGAACGCAGCCAACCCCAAAGCCGCTAGATAGCCTAATCCCAACGTCCTATTCTGCTCGATCGATATCCGCGCGGTGAGTACAGCGGCTCCGGTGTACAGCGTGAGTACATACAGGATTCGGGTCGAGTATTCACCTCGATAAAAAATTGATACGAGGAAGTACACAAGACCAAGGATCATGCCTGATATTAGAACCGGTGCAATGCTTGCCAACAGTATGTCGGCTGCGTTTGGCGCTTTGCGTCGTTTCTTAACCATTTTGTTCCCGAGATTACTCTGGCGTAGCGGATGGGTCTTGAAGGCTTAGTACATACTCTAACAAGTCCGCCGCTTGCTGGGCCGTCAAACCGCTCAACAAATTTTCTGGCATGAGCGATAGGTCAGCTTCCTTTTGTTCATCAATATCCTCAAGTGCAATAGTCTGAATTTTGCTGTTCGCATCTAGCAATTCAACCTGCGATTCCGTTTCCGAGATAACTTGACCGACAATAATATCGCCATCATTTGTCAGAACGACTCGAGGTTTGAACTGTGGGTTAATGATCAGCGAAGGTTCCATGATTTGTTGCAACACGTCGGCTTTAGTCCACGATGCATTGGAAAGCTTTGACAAGTCAGGGCCAAACGGCTTGCCGATACTTTCTATCTGATGACAACTCGAGCAGCTACCAACGCCGCGTTGAAATAACTCCCTTCCACGAACGTTGTCGCCACTGATCGACAAAACGTCGCTTGCTGCGAAGTCATTCCCCAATCGCTTAAGTTTCAACGAAGCAGGAGCGAATGGTTCGATTACTTCACGCATCGGCCCAGGCGTCTGCATCGCAGATTGCACGACTGCAGAACGCAACCAAGGAACAATCGCGCGGTTATTTAAGGCTTGTGCAACTTTCAATGCGCCCGCCGGCGTCTTCAAAAGCTCTGCCGCCGCCTCCATTCGCTGTTCATCCGAAATGCCGCTGACCGACGGTACTCCTAGAACATCAATCTGATCTCGTGTTTGAGGATCTTGGTCCAGGCTGGAAATCCATTGACTGATGAGTTGAATCCCGCGGTGGTCAATGCCGTCAGAACCAATCTGCGGCATATGCCCCATTCCCGCTTTTGCCATCCGCAACCAAAGGACAGACTCTGTAGGATTCCCAGGAGATACAAGTTTCGCTTTGTCGATACCTAGGCCACCGCGCATCGGGGCTTCACCTACTACCTCTGTTTGCGCCAGAGACTTTTCGAAGCGGAGATCGAAGCTTGTCGAGGCATTCCCACCTCGAATATGGCAGTGCGAACAGTTCGCATGTAAATATGCGCGCGCTCGGTCATTTAACGACGCAGAACTGTCATGACTGCTAGTTATGCCGTGATACCGTTGATCGGTAATGGCTGGCTGGCTTGGCTCAAGTGCAATCACGTGAGTCTCAAGCAATGTTCGCCAAGAGTCATTCGACGCTAGCGGACTGCGCAGTTGTGCTTCAATGAAGCCGAGCGTCTCGCCTGCCCACGGCGTATGGCAAATTTTGCATTGCGTCCGAGCACCAAAGGTCCATTGGATTTCGCGTTGGCCTTCTGGTGAAACAGAATCTGGCGTGCTTATCCGGCGACTGCTGCCATCTTTTCCCACGAGTGTCGCATCGCTGTTCTCGTCGTTCCACGCATAAGTGTAATGTTGCAAGTTACCATTCTCGTCCTTCAGTGCAATTTGCGTTTCGATTCGCTTTGTACGAGAGATAGAGTCTTCGATGATCGGTATCGAATAAGTCTTTGCAAGCACACCACCTTTAGGAAGTTTTACAGAGGTCATATACCAGTTAAACATGGCAACTGGCTGTTGAAAGAATAGGGCGGGTTCGCCATTGGGCACAGCGACTAAATATTCGGCTGTTGCACCATCAACCCACATAGATTCGCGAACTTCGTACCTGTAAACACCTGGGGCCAGCTTGTTCTCGCTCACATCGACGAAAAGGCCCGTCTCGGAGAGTTTCTGCGGGAAATCCTGGCTGCCTTGCGAATCTGCGTGGTTGCTGATCAGACGATAAATGCCAGACGGTTGATTGCCTTCGTTGTAGTCCAGTACAAGCAGTTCGCCTTCATGGTCCGTTTCAAAGCAAATCGGTTTCACATCCCCTTCGGCTGCATCCTTGAGTTCCAGCTTTGCAGACTGGTTCGGCTTGACGCTCCAAAATTTGCGAGTTACCCAGTCACCAAACACATAGCAGCCCTTGAGCTCCGGCAAGCGACGCCCTTCATAGAACTTCCCACCAGTAATCGAAGCTGCGATTGAATGCGGCAATTCGATATCTGGAGGCAGAATCGGGGTTGGGCCAATTAGACCTGACTTAGCGTCGCCATTGCCTTCCTTGACGCTCCAACCATAGTTACCGCCTGGTTTGATTCGATAAATCATCTCCCAAGCTTCCCAGCCAACGTCCCCAACCCACAGCTCGCCATTCTCGGGCGCAAAACACATACGGAAAGGATTGCGAAGTCCGAAGGCGTAAACCTCCGGCGCGGCGCCTGGCACTCGTGTTAGCGGATTGTCTTCAGGAATCTTGTAGGGTTGCTGAGCGTTCGAGTCTCGCACATCGATTCTCAGAATGGATGCGTACAAATCGGAAACGTCTTGCCCCGTGCTTCTTCCGTCAGGTGGGTTAGCATCTCCAAGATCCCCGATTGAAATGTAAAGGTAGTGGTCTGGACCAAACAAGAGAGTACAACCATTGTGACCTCCGCCGTCGCATGTCAAGATATTGAGTTCCGATGAGGCATCGATTGTGGGTGTTGAAGTGCTTGTGACATGGAAGCGAGAAATGTGTGTCTTTGTTCCACTAGCATTGCTGCTTATTAAGCAAACATAGACATATCGGTTTGTTTCGAACTCAGGGTCAAACACGCAACTGAATAAGTTAACGTAACCGTCGCGACTACCATCTGGCTTTTCTATCCGCTCGACGGCACTCGGCGGCAGAGTTTTGTTAAAATCCACGACGAGGATTTGTTTTGCAGTCGCGGCCGTATCGTCAAAATGGAACATCTTTCCGTTTTGTTCCAACACCAAGTAACAACTGGAATTTGGGACACGATTAAGCGATATGGCCCCACTTAAGTTTAGTTCTGGGTGTATTCGTTCCCACCGGTACGGCAACGGCGGTTCGGGAGATCCTATCAGCCGCGAGCTTGTCCAAAGCTCTTTTTGTTCATCGCCAAACGCGGCACTCCCAACGCCGAGTAGCATAAGAAAGAAGATTCCGAACCGTCGAATATTTACCATAATCAAGCGAAGCACTTCATCGGTTTCTCACAACGCCAGTCCCACGAACTGAGCCAGTTTCAAGTATATCACGATAGTTGCTCGCCAACACTTTTCGAAGCGTCTTGTTTACTCGAATGTTTCAGAACTCTACTTAAGTTTGTCGTCCAGAAGTGCTGCGATTTATCTTAATAGCCTCTTGACGTGACGCCCTCGTCGAACCAATTCAGTACGGGCAGAATAACTTTCGAAGCTTTGCCGCAGTTTCCCGCTCAAATTGTTGGGTATCCATGCGTTCTGAGCAAGCGAAATCGAGTGTCCATCAGAACCACCCGCTTTATTGGTTTTAGTGACTACCGGAAAACACAATCCGGTAATAACCGGATTGTATAGTACTTGGCTAAATCAACCGGTACTGATCAATCTCCGTCCGTTCATAATACAAATTGAGCTCTGTTCGAAGGCAACATGACCGCGAATACCTCGCCACTCAGAACCCGGGCCAAACCTCATAAGTTTGTTCCCGACTCGAGTGCAAAATTTTGCCAGTGGGCTTCGTGGGCACTGGTCGATTGAGTACAGCCAGCAGTTTATTTACTGGATATAATTTTTGCAGAGGACAGCAGCCGAATCTGCACAGGAACGGCACCAAAAATTAGTTCCGTATTTCGACGCTTTGCGTTAAACATCCTCCAGTGCGACACTTAAATAAAAGATCGTGTGGTCCGACATCCCTTCAGCCAAAAAGCGAACGCAAGCTCTGAAACTTGGCAATAACAAGACTTCTTCTTGTTATACCTTTTAGCGATCGCCGAGGCAGTCGTATGGCCTAACTTAAATGCTCGCTCCGTTGTATGAATCGAGTCGTCACGACAATATGCCAGGGTCAAGGTACTGCGGCGCGTTGGATCAAGCGCCACTGTGTAAAGAAATTGTGTAAGAGATCTAAAACGCTGATTATGATTCTGTGCCGTTAGAATGGCTCAACGATCGATTCCCGGGCGCGACCACGCTTTTTTAATCCATCATGCATGCCGCAGCTTTTGGAAATCGCCTGCCAAGAAGCTAAAAGCAATCGAGCGCGATCTGCAAATCAGACTCTATTCTTGGATCTGGATTGTGTGGTCATCCCACAATATCCGAATATCTTCGATGAAGTGCCAGTTGGATCCTGGGGCGTCATTGACGAGAACCGCCTGGCTCGCTTCCACGAGCTGGAGAGCGACCAGACTCAACGCCATGCCAATTCTCTGTGCCACGCTCTTCATCTGCCCTACATTTTGACCGCCGCTTCAACTGGTGCTGGTGCCATAAACGATTTGAGCAAGACTTACTCCGGGCCTTTATTATTCATCTTGCCGGGATGCCCGAGAGATTGGAAACGCTACGGGCGAACAAAAATTCTGTGCAGAAAATTCTGTGCAGAAACTTGTTAATTTTAATGCACAAGCCACAGAGGCCAGTTCCAGCACCGTATAATTACGGCGTCACCTACGGGAACGAAGTCCAGACTTCCTTGATGACGCCACACCCGGCTAACAGAGTAGAAACATTTTTGCACGACAATGGCTCCGAGGCTGTACGCTTGAGTGCGACTCAACTTTCTTGCCAAATCCATACACCTCGGCCGCTTTCGGGTCGAATGACTTTCAGCTCAAGCGTGGGACTTACATAGATTCTATCGTCCGATCGATGCAATGAATAAATTTCGTTTGTCAGTATTGTTTTGCATCGTCGCAATCTGCGGATGTGGAAACTTCAGCGGCGGCGGATCAGTTCATATCCCGCCAAAGACGATTGTTTCAGGTGTGCCATCGTTCTTGAAGTTAGAGTTGAGTGCAACGGGGACACTTTCCGGACCGCTCGATACCCGTTACACGAAACTGATTTGCCACTTCACTGTCGCTCACAGCTCTGAATCTGCAACTGTAAAGGGCACACCAATGAACGTTACAAACAAGAGGATGGACGTCGAGTTCGCATTACCACCAATTGAGGCAAGCCACGGCGACAAACTCAAATATTGGTTCACATTTGATTTTGATGACATACCCAATAGACGAACTTAAAGCATCTTGTACCCTGCTTCACTATACACAGGTTGCTGATAACGATTGGCACGCTATCGTGGAATCCTCCTATCCGGATGACGAACATTCAGAGGATCGAACTGCTGCGATGGATATTCGACTGATCCTTAGTGCCCTACAAAAACTCAGCAGCAAGGCAAGAGTTGAACTGGAACAATGCTACTTGAAGGAGTTCAACATTGGATTTGATTGTTGGGACACGTCGTCGTACGTGCATTCAATACCAACGGATATCATTCGAGATTTGTCAGAGCTATCCTGTTCCTTAGCAGTGACTCTTTACCCGATGCGTGATATCGACGGTAAACCTAAAGACTGAGGTCCTCGATCTAGTTAATATCGTAGAATGGCAGAACAAAACACTGGATACGTGGATATCGATCAGCTGGCCTGACTTGCGTTGAGTCAACTGTTTGAGTTCGCTGATGACAAACGTTCTGCTTAATAACCGCAAAAATTCTAAACAGGCAAATAAAACATGGTCTTCGTGAAATACATCTCGCTCGCAACACTCGCTTTATCTTTCGCGATTTCTGCTCATGCTCAGGAAACTGAATCGACCAAAGAAAAAAGGGTTGTTGAGAAGCAGCAGCTATTGGGTACGTGGAGGCTGGTTGAAGCAAAGAATCCTGGATCGCCATCTGGAATTGTCAAGCGCCTAAAACTTTTCACCGACACTTACTGGACGATACTCCAAGCGCAGGAAGATGGAAATATTGTATTTGTGCATGGTGGAACTTACTCGATAGATGGTAATACTTTGACGACGAACCACGAATTTGCAGGCACAAATACTCTTTCATTGATTGGCAGAACTATACCGTTGACGATCGAAATTGAGGGCGACAAGCTTACACAGACTGACGCAGATGGCATCTACGTTGAAACATGGGAAAGACTGCGTCCAGAGACGTCAACTGAAAACGTGGAAGTCAAAGCGGTCGAATAGCAGACCAGGTAAAAAGGCGTAGATGTTGCGTCACTAATCGAGGAAGAGTCGAAGCCAGTTGCGGTTGGCTAAGAGAATAGCGATTGACACTCGGGTGTTAGCCAACGTTTAATCCCATGTACATGAAGCCCCGCAAGCAACACGCAATCAAGGGCCAAGGTCACCGGATTTTAAATCAAATGACTCCCACCCCAAACCCAGCACTTACATAGATTCTTTCGTCGCTGTGTCTATGATACGCATCACGTCAGCAGAAATCGAAATAATGCGAGCAAACGGTTGCCATGAAATCGAGATTTCTATTGCAATGACAATGCTGACAGTTTGCCGTCGCGCTGACAAGCTGATCCTCGATATTGAGAATGCATTTGCCGGTGTTACGCTTGGGAATGGCATCGGTCTGCTTGAATCCGATGGAATCGACGACTATCGTAGTCCCGAAGGGCTGAAAAGACTGCGTGAACAAGACGAAAAGACTGATTGGCGTCTAATTCCATCCGATCGTTTGAATGGTTGCAATGCCGCTCCATCATTTCTTGACGCGAGGGGCATGTATTTTCATTTACCCGCTTTCTTGAGCGCTGATTTGAGAGGCGACTTTACGTATGGCTTCATTGAAAGGTTGATATACAACACATTTGGGGCACCCCATTTCCGCGATCTGCTAACACCACCGCAGAAGCATGTTGTAATCGCGGCGATCAGCTTGTATGGTTCAATCGCCGCCTATCATTACCCAGCCGAAGAAATTACTGATGCTATTATGCGTTACAGCACCTAGTTTTGCGACGAACATCTACATGGCCTTTGAAGTCAAGTAGTATGCACGGGTAGCCGCAGCAGAAGTTGTCCATCTTTTGTAGCTAGGTTTCACGAAAGTGCCTGCTTTCTCGAGTGTATGAACTGAAAGCTTCTTCCCTTGATTGCTCTAGTTGGCTTTGCCGTAAGTTACTGCGAATGCGAACTGCTAACGAATTCCGCGAACGCCAAATAGACTTACTCCAACACGCTTTACATCGGCCTGGTTTTTTCTGTGGCGGTGGTCGGACGGCCGATCTCTTTTACTGGATGATCTTGTCTGACCTCTGTTGGCTTGATGAACGCGAAGTTGATTTTTCGACTGTGGTAGGACAACTGCTTTACGGTGACATGCGTGTCTACGGTCAGTTCTTCTACCAGCATCTTGATATCCCTGATCACTTCGGCAATGAAATTGCTTCTTCGTACGCCCAAGCAGCGTTCCGGCTTGGCTACTACACACCGCAGCGCGTATTGACAGAAAGTGATTTCGACGAGTTGAAAGAAAGTATTTCTTCTGATTTTCTAACAACCGACCACACTGAGTCTGAGATTGTTTCCAGGTTTGGGGCACCTACACATGAGGTGCTTGGCGGCCAAACGACAGTTCATTGCTACGGATGTGGCGACCGAAATGTTAACTGGATATTCTTCGACTACGCTCGTTGCAATCCACCTGTCGGCCGGCATTCGTGCGAATGGTTTCACGACGCAAAACTTAGGAACATTCGCCGTGAAAATAATGCGATGGAACTGCTTCCGTATGCGTCGTGGTGCCGCGAGCGTAAAGATCCAAACGTAGATTGTTAACGGCAAATTGATGGACGAAACAAAAATCCAACGTACGACCTCCAACACTAAAACTCCTGGACCTATAACGATGGCACTGAACCGCATAGACGGCTAAATTTGGAATCCGAATTCTTCATGACAGCTTGGTAACGTCCACTCCAACCCTCTGAGTTGCCGTTGAGAATACGGTTCGGACTCAGTCATCCACTTACCACGGACAAGAGAATGTTTCGAACTGCGTTTTTAACAATTTTTGCAGCATTGTACCTATCATGTGGTTGTTCACGGGCGTTTGCAGATGAGCACGAGATTGCCAATGCGGAACCCAGGCTCGTGATGGCGTATGCGATCTCGGGCTTGCCTGTTTGGCGAATAAGTGATGACAGTAAGCCCGAGTTCGACGCCTCCATCTTGATTTCATTTTTAAGAAATCAGGTTGATGACTCTATGATGATGACGGCAACTGCTGAGCCGAAAGGGACTCTGATTGTAATCGCTTCCAAAAGGCATCACGAACTTATTGGCCGCGCTCTAGCTCCACTTCACGCTTTTAGCGGAAACGTCTCCGATCGACTTCGGAAGTTGCTCGTTGATGCAAAGCCTGCCAATCAAAAAGTCCTTATTTTCGTAACTCATCCGCACTCTGTAGCGGCGAAGCAATACTTCGACTTGAAATTTTCGAAGGATCACAATCCGCTGCTGGAATTGTTTGAAAATTACGAGGTCCAATTTATTGCGCCTGACCAGCGTGAATTGTTGGAAAATTTGGGTTTAGAGGCAAAGGACAGCCATGCCACGTTAGCTGTTTTAGACACCGAGGGTAAACTGGAAGGGACAGTTGCATTCGCTGAGTCTGAATCCAGTGGAGATCAATTTTCTACTGGCCTAACTGACTTTCTCGAACTTTATCGCCCTAAACTGGCTGATGCTCGGAATGAACTGTCCGCTGGATATCAGCAAGCAAATCGTGAACAGAAGCAAGTATTGATTCTGGTAAGTGGTCCGAACTGTAGTCCCTGCATTCAGCTTGAACGTTTTCTTGAAAAGCAAAGTGCGTTGATAGCGAAGGACTATGTTTCCGTAAAACTTGACAAGAGAATGCCAGGCATGACAGAGGTCAGTCAATCAATCAGGGCGAACGGTAAGGGCTCAATTCCATGGATGGCGATTGTGTCGGCAGATGGCAATTTACTGGTAACCAGTGATGGCCCTGAAGGCAATATAGGCTACCCACGGACAGAACCAAGCAAAGATCACTTTGAAAAAATGCTACGAGACACATCGAAAACTTTGACTGACGAAGAAATTGTTTCAATCATGCGGGGATTAGAATAGCTGTGACTGACCTTCTTCCGTGAAGTCGGAAAGACCGATTCGTTCCTCGTTCTTTACTTTTACTATATGGCAGCAGTTTTCGACTCAATCCAATATCTCCGCGCGTTACCAGTCTCATGATTGGCGGCTCGGTGTGGACAACTGAGGATCATCCTGCGTCGAAGAGCAAGTTCATTGGGATCATAGCAAGAATCCCTCCAGAATTTACTAACAACGCAAAGTCACGGCAGTTTCTAATAACGCATGCGCAGATCGGGACGGTATTCTATGACGACAGTAACTGATGCCTCCTTCCGCGCTGAATGAGAACAACGCTCGAATTCCGAAGAGATTTATCTAGAAGTACCGGATGCGCGATCGCATGCAGTCCGCCAAATGAGTAGCGAGGCAGGTCAATTAACACATATTCCATTAGCATCGTTCTAGCTGTCGCTTACCTGTCGGTTGGGTGTAATCGCGCCACGCACAATCTGGAACCTGTTGCCGCACAAACGGAGGAGCCCGGCGTAAGCCATAAGCCAAACCCCGTCACCCTAACAAGCTTCGGGAAGCGGCAACTCGATCAGATGATGCAGGATAGGCCAGACATGCAGAACGTAATTTCCGAATCGCACGCGGTCTTCCAGTGGCTTGTTGACGGTTTCAATGGGAATCAAATTGGGCAAAGGATCTATTGGAACGCAAGTTCTCCGCAAAGCGGCAGGCCGGCAGAGCATGGTCCTGCGTACGCAACCTATCCGCCCTACATTGCGATTTCCGGCGGAACAGAAACAACGCCCACCGACAAGTGGGCATCCGTAGTATACGAGATTTACAACCTCGAGAACGGCGATGAATTTGAGGCGATCTCAAGATTGGCAATCGAGGGCAAGGTCGATGCTGATGGTTATGCCGAGAAATGCGTCGAATTGGAGTT
Source organism: Njordella aestuarii (assembly GCF_056494165.1). NCBI lineage: Bacteria > Pseudomonadati > Planctomycetota > Planctomycetia > Pirellulales > Pirellulaceae > Njordella > Njordella aestuarii. The sequence continues at coordinate 978,173 of NZ_CM151397.1, read as the reverse complement.
CGTAGCGCTCAAAAAGACGCAGGAGTTCTTCCGACACAATCCGCTTCCCAAGAGCAAGCATGGAAAAGACGTGTGGTATAACTGGGTCACTTCAGATATTGCAACGTTCGAGAATCAAAAGCAATCGTTTGAAGCCCCAGGGACAAATAGCTTCAATAGCAACTTTGCATACTTTAAGCAGCACTACCTAACAACGATCGCCCCGTACGCCGACGCAATGCGGCGAACAAATAAAGGCGTAGATGTTGCGGTGCCAAGCGAGGAAAGTTTGGAGTGAGGCGCGGTGGCTAAGAGAGTAGGGCGGCAAATCGCGAGTGTTAGTCAACATATAAGCCCACGTACCGGAAGCCGGCAATCAACACGCCATCACGGGCCAGAGTCGCGAGATTTTAGTCGAATGACTCGCACTCCGATCCCTGGAATTACAAAGAGTCTTTCGTCAATGCTGCTGAGTAAGAATTGCACGATAACAATCTCTCTGCATTGCCGGTATATACGGCCATCTGGAGGACTTTACGCTTCTTTAAATGAATCCATACCAACACCGATTTCGAATGTTACACCTGAGGGAGGTGAAAGCCCCGTGAATTCCCATTCACGCCGTATTGGTACGGCATTGATCGGAGTTGCGGTTGCTTTTATATTCAACCTTTTTGGCCTCATGGCGTCGGCACGCCTTTTTCGGAATCTCTCTAACTTTCGCTTACGATCACTTGGCATTTTCGTACCTGTCGTCGCCACAGTGCTAACAATCTTGATACACTTTGGATTGCAGAAACTGAATACGACTTTTTTTGTGCTATACGCGATTGGATGTGCCTTGATTGTAGAATTCAATCGGTGGTTCATCTTACAACTTGCTGCTTCGGTGTGACGACTGCTCAACTTCGCGATTAGGTCGACACGCGGACTTTTCCGAAGAACAAAATATTGGACCAAAGCCCCGGACAGTCCGTTTCAAAATGGAAGCATTGTTGGCGGGGGTTCGGTCAACATGGTCGTTCGCCCTTATTTATGAATTCACACCTTCCCTCTGAGCGTGATTTTGATCCATACGGTGGAGATCTCGACGCACAATATGCATGGAGGCATTTCGGTGGACTCAATCTTGAGGAAGCAACACAGCGGTTCCGTGAACGCCCTGAAATCTACCATGAAGATTTCATGCACATGGGAGGGCGCGCATTCGAATTCTACTATCCCGTAATTGACCACTTTCTGCGCGATACACTTTTGCTGTGCGATGATGAGATTGATGATCGTCTATCATGGATCCTCCCACAATGCATACGATATCAATTCGAGGGAAAGAACTTAGTTTATGTCCGTAACCGTAAACGAGAAGTACTTGAACTTTGCGATTTCATTCTTTCAAATATTGGTTTGTTTGCGGGTGATTGGGACCCTCCAGGTGAGATCGAATCTCAATGGACTCAACTCAAGAACCACGTGCTTAAAACACACTAAATATTTTCGGGCATACCAAGAAATGTACGCGAGTTTCGTATGGCGAGTATCTTGATGGTAAATCACTTGGCCGCAACCGCGTTATTTTGGTCGTTCGTCAGGAAAGCAGCTTGACCCAAGAAATTAGCTACGACCGTTTTGCGATAATCACAAGGAATTCGTTTGCCGACTTCCTTGAACGATACGCTGACAACAAAACTGGATCGATCGAATGGGATCACTTTGTCGTACAACACTACGGCGATAGCTTTCTCGAAGAAATTCGACGCTGTGTCGTCCGCCTCGTAATCAATACGTTGCCCATTCACGGCGACACTGAAGCTGCACGCGATCTTATTAGATCATGGGGGACATTACTTCGATCATCCACGAACTCCGATTTTGAACGAAAACCAGACGTTGCCACAATTGACATGTCGCCCTCAGAAGCTGTGTTGCTCGATTCAATTCTGGATCGATACTCGGAATCAAATATTTTGACCGTCGAAAACGCGGCAGAATAGCAATGCCTTTGGAACATCCAATATTTACAAGAGAATCATGGAGACCAACCGAATTGGCCATGCGTTAACGATGCAACATCGAAACTGACTCCCGAACAAACCTAACGAACATCTACGTGGTATTTGAAGTCAAGTAGCACGTACGGGTAGACACGGTAAAAGCTATCGTGAACTTACGGCGAGTTAGGCGAGATTCGTTACAATGTATGATACATGGTTTGGGGTTGGCATAATGTGAGCGAGCGTGTTTCACGCAGCCCGCCATCATACGGGCCCGATTCGCCATATTTTAATGAAATGACTCCCACGCCAAACCCAAGACTTACATAGATTCTTTCTGTCCGGTGAGCCAACGCTAACGTAGAGAAACTTCAAGCCGCAATGAAACCCTCGCCCATCGGATCAAAGCTTCTGTCATCATATGCCGTCGTATTTGCTGGTTTTGCACCTGGAACTTTATTGGTTACTGCGATGGCAAATGGTGTCGTTTCACTTCCTTACGCTCTCTGCAATATCGGATTGAGCGCTGCAATTATCTATCTCGGTGTGCGTGTATTCTTGGGGGACTATTCTGCAACGAAAGTGTTCGCGATACTTGTGGCTATAAATTATTTGGGTCTCACCGCGATAAATTTGTGGAGCATGAACGACTTTCCCGCGGATAGTCGCGCAGCACAAATGGCAATTCCCCGAATGATTCGCGGTGTGCTATTTGCGTCCGTCTACATCTGGTACTATCTGATCCGTAGACAAACTGCCATGGGTTTTGTTTCCGGATTGGGACCGTTTGCGCAGACATCGATGAAAGACAACTGACTGCCAAGACCTTTGAAACATTCGACGAATTCGCGAACGCAGTGTCGACCAAGTTGCAAAACGGAAAGAGCAAAGCAATGCACACGAGTTGCGGGTCGCGAGTTTTTCAATGGCAAGGTCAATTGGCGGCAGCCGCGTGATTTCAGTCGTTGTCTGCGTAGAAAAGTTAGATTTTAATCTTGAACGTTTTTGCAGTATTCGCCGTTAATCTGTTTGTTGGTGCGTTTCTAGTATTGCTCATCATGTTGACCAATTACATTTGGCAAGAAAAGCGGCTTTTTACGCATGGGAAATGGTTGAAATGCGAAGCGGAGGAGAAACAGACTACGTTTGACTTGATAACGAATGATGGCGACCCATACTGCAAAGTGAAATGCGAGTACCGTTTCAGAATAGGACAACAAACGTACAATGGATGTCGACCTTATTTTGGTTCAAAAAATATTGGTCTTACGACGCAAGAATGCGAAGAACTTAAGACAAGCGACGCCGATGGGGAGAAGATCGTTTACTATTTGGAATCGATGCCAGATATCAATGTTGGTTACATGCTTTATCCAAAAAAGCTAGACAGTAGAATGCTCTATATGATAATCGGAGTGATTGTCTGTAGTGCCTTCATTGTCATGAGTGGCGTCTCCCTTTTTTGGAACTGAGTCGAGTGAACTGCCGACATTTGGAGTTAATCGCGGTTCGTAGCGGGTTTCGGAGGGTCAGGAAAAGTAACAATCCGTTGCACCGAAATACTTCGCCGTAGTTTTTTTTAAAATGGAACGTTCACTCGTCGTGCTCGGTGAACGAGGTGTTCGTTGAAAGAAGAGATGCAAAAACTAATTGCCTTCGTGCTGCCCCTGGTTGTGAGTAGTTGTGCGTATGCGTCGGAAACCTTCTCGCCGAAATTGGGTGCAGAATGGGTCGCCGTCGACGCAAGCAATTTCAAGTCGAAAAGTACCGACTGGAATTTGCGAGTTTGGCGCAACAAGAAGAACGGTAGCCTTCTGGCTATTGCAAAGGACCCGATTGACCGAGCGCTCGACAGCGTAGCCGATCTCGACCGAACTATGGATTTTGCAACGTCTGCTTACCCTGAATGGATTTCAGAACGCGACTTCCCAACATGGCGGAGCAAGGACTTCGAATATGCCCCAAGTTTTATCAAATTGTCGGTAAGTAAATTCGCAATTGGCAAAAAAACGTTGCCCGCTATTGAGTATTCAATGGTCAATGAAAACGACCGCATTCCGATGATGGCAAATGGATGGGTGGTTAAGCTTGCCAGTGGTACGCACTACGTCCAATTGACATCCACTCGGCCAATCACTGACTCAATCCCTCGCGATCTAATTCGACAACTTGCCGAACATGAAACGCTCACCAAAAACAACAAACCATAGGATGCCCCCCAGCCGCGAACGGTGCTTGTTTTCGATGGTCACCCAATCCCTCGCGGCGGGGTGTTCCTCGCCGTTCGTCCTTGTAAGAAATCCTGACAGCGGAAGCCAATTCACCGCGTAGCATAGAATGAGGTTTACAGCAATGAACTGGGAGTACCGCACGGAACGATTCGACACCAATCTTGGATTCTTTTCGGGGACTACTTTTGACACCAATGAGATGAACGAGATGCTCAATACACTGGGTCGTGAAGGCTGGGAACTCGTTAGTGTTTTCGACATTTCGAGGGACAAAGGCGGTTCGAAATACGTCATTGCCATATTCAAGCGAGTACTGCCTACCTAAGCACTCACTTCGGTCTCAACGCTCCGACGTATACGAAAAGCGGACGAATATAAATTGCACCCGAGTTTCCGATCTCGCGTATCCTTGAGTCAAAGCCACTTGCCGGCAACCGGGTGAAACTGGTCGTTCGTCGGAAGAAAATCAGTTACATGAACCAATGACTTACGCATGGTGGTCTCTGTCGATCTTATTAATCGCTGCCTCACTTTTAGTGACGATTGGCCAGTGGTGGTCGATTTACTCCATTCCTAAGAAACTAAACGCTCAGGGACAGCCAACAAACTACTCCACGATACCGTTGATTGGAGGGGTAATCGGTACCGTTGGCTGTCTCATTTCCCCCTTATCGTCGATTCGATCTTGCTGGTGGATTCCCCTGATTACTGACCCTGGCTGCGGACTACTGTTTGGTATGCTCGCGATCTTTTGGATTGGTAATGGAGCAAAATATCTATTTAAGAGCAATCGAGACGATCATTGATGATTCAAATCTAATCTGTAGAATGCAAAACCGGAACGGACACCAATTCGCAATCGCAATCCGACAAACTTAGCGATCCCCCCCCAAGTCGCCGGTCGGCCGAGAATTTGAATCCTAGATTTTTGGTGGCGTTCGGGAGATCGCTGCCTCTATGGCAATCGGTCGGTAACAAATTACACGCGCCCCGTGAATGGACACAGGCAGAGTCAACAGATGCCAACTGTAGAACAAGTCGATCCTGGATTCACGACCGCCGACGCCGATTATCCTTCGATGATCTACGATGGCGGTAGTTTAGAACTTCGATTTGTTGATTGGCGCCAACGAGCAATACTTGTAGTGTTTCGAAATGTCAGTCGATTTGAATGGTCGGACGTACCAGATGATTACTTTGACGGCGAACCGTTTGATGGCACATGTATAGTCCGGAAATCCGGTTGGGTGCCGCGCATCGCCGCCAACGAATGCAAACACTATCGCCTGAACTTCAATACTTGTGGAGGGCGACTAGACGTAGCTTGCGTTTGCCTAGACGTGGCTGGAGACTAGCGATAACCGAGCGATGGACCGGATTCGCCGATCCGGCCGTTTTACAATGGATGATCGTTCGCGGCGACCGCGGTCATCGCAATCGTAGCACTTCTAGTTGATGTCTTTTTCTTTTGCCGAAATTCCGCTAGAGAATCGCTGCTACCAATCGCGGTTCGCCAAATTCCGCAATTGGCCTGTTGGCGACTGTTTCTTTGGTGTTCCCAGTAACACACTCTACGGCAGGAAGCCGCTCGCGAAACTTCCCCGTGGCTCAACAGGTTTTCACTTTTACCTCGGGTCAGATCAGCAGACGCTTCTTGACTCTTACTTGGCTTCCAACCACCCCCGAACCACAAAGTCTCTTCACATTGGTGACTCATGCTACAGACTCGGTTTGGGGCGTGAATACGCTCAACTAACGGAATCGTTGATTCAATGTCCGTTTCCGAAACTGCGGACGCTTGAACTGGGAGTTTGGCAATTGTTTAGCAATTCTCATTGCGCTTACTGTGACGTAGGCAGTATTGATAGTTTAGCGACGACGATGCCAGAACTGCAAGAATTGTTCGTTTACGGCAAATGCCAACTCCAGTCACCACTTTCTATTCCAAAACTTGAAATCTTGCGAGTCATCGTCAACGATCCAATTACTGGAATGAACGCAGGTCCTCTCGACGTCGAAACTGTCGCAAATATTCTTTCGTCTTCACTGCCAAACCTCCGCGAGCTTTACATCGACCTGGAAATTGACGACGAAAACCTACAATACGCGATACCTGAATCATTGCTGGTTGACAACGTGTTCCCGCGCCTTGCGAAATTGGAATTGGTCGGCAACTTTCGCTCTGGTGAAAAACAGCGACTCTTAGATTCGTCATTGCTGCATAATCGAAATATCACAATTCACCTCAATGACATGCTGGAATTGTAGTTTTAGCAAACGGAATCAGAGTAGGGCTCCGGCTTGATCCGGGGTTCCTGCTGCATCACCTAGTGTGTCGTTCCGCAATAGGCTGTTGGCGTAGATGCAAGCTGATGCCAAAGCTGCTCTAGATGTAACGACCCACTTTGAACAATTCTATCGACTGCCGGTTGTCGGATTCGAGACAAGCTAAACACCTCACCTAATTTGGCTGAGCCTTACCATTGACGTTAGCTATCCATCAGCCGTTGCCTTTGCCTCGTATTCTTCCTTCGCTAGTGATTTATTTGGTATATTGACTCCTGCGAAGGTACCGAAACTAAGAACAGAGGACTTGCACCCCACAAGATCACGTCCATAGTTGGACGTACTGCGCCCGAGCATCCGGTCGGCTGCGATTTACATTAAAGACCTCTCTTGCAGATGCTCGGTGACGGTTGGCGTTATACACTTATGAAGTTCCTGTCCGCGAATTGGAAGCATTTGCTGTTGGCCAACTACGTCGTTGATCGCTCCGTGCTCATGCCTTTTGTTCCCCAGAATACGACTATCGACAGCTTCGATGGCCACGTGTTCGTCAGCCTCGTAGCGTTTCTTTTTGATCATACACGTGTGCTTGGTATCCCAATCCCTTTCCACCGGCGTTTTGAGGAAGTCAATCTTCGCTTTTACGTAACGCCAAACAAAGATCCAACCATTAGGGCCGTCACCTTCATCAAGGAAATCGTCCCGAAACCGGCAATACCCTTGATTGCCAATACGCTGTTCAGCGAAAACTATGTAGCTCTTCCAATGGGCCACGGAGCCTACGGGACGAGCCACCGGTATACTTGGGGAAAATCGGAGGCGAATCGGTTTACTGGCAACGTAGAATCAGAACTCGCCTACCCGGAACCAGGATCCATCGGTGAATTCATCACAGAACACTACTGGGGTTACGCAAAAGGGCGAAGCTCAACGCTTGAATACCGGGTAACCCATCCCCAGTGGAAATGCTGCGAAGTCACCGACTTTGAAATTGCAGTCGATTTTGCGGATTTGTATGGTGAGCAATTTGGCTTTCTAACAACGCAAACACCGTACAACGTACAGTACTCGGGAGGATCGGACGTTACCGTATCATTTCCAAGGCGCGTATAGCAAATAAAGGCTAAGCTGTTGCGTTTCCAAACGACGAAGGGTTGATGTGAGGTGCGGTTGGAGAAGAGAGTAAGGCTGCACACGCGAGTGTTAGCCAACGTTTAATCCCACGTACATGAAGCCCTGCAAGCATGCACTGCCATCACGGGCCGGAGTCACCAGAGTTTAATCAGATGGCTCACATTCCAAACCTTTGACTATCATAGATTTCTACGCGATTGCAAGAGCGGGGTTTCTGAAGTACCGTACGGCACGGTTTTCACGCGTGAAGATTGATGGAACTATGCATAAAGATAGTTTTGGGTTACCAAAGTTTTTCCTAGTTACTGCTCTTGTGGGGCTGTCGATTCTGCTTAGTTCTTCATCTGAACGTGTTGCAATCATCTTTGGCAGCTTATGGATCAGCTTCTTTACGACGGCCATAGCCAAAATCTACTTACGTCAATCAATCCCGACCACCATTCTATCCAGTACTTTAGTTCTCGCATTCGCCGGTTCAGCAATCCTCGTAATTTCTTCGTTGCAACAGATATCCGTCGTCGTACCGGATGCTGGTCCACTTTCTCGTTCTCCGATTGCAATGTTCTGTTTGTGCTTCATCTGCTTACTTCCGCTGTCCGCTACAATTGCGATGATCAGCATATGGCTTGCGATGCGACTAAGGATCATTGATCGCTACTGATCGAAAACTCCATCTCAAAACGAGTACAAACACGTGGCCCTTGACGTCAACAAATGGGTATCAGTAGCCGTAGTAAGTGCAAGAACGGTCTTCAAACCTCAAGGATTTGCATGTAACAAGGCAGCACGTCCTCTTGAACGTGCCGAGATCGAGAGCGAGAATTGCGTCATCGTTCATGCCACGGGTTTGGTCGTTCAAGAATGTTTGCGAGTATGTTTCAAGCAGCTCGCCATCAAGGGCCCGAGTCGCCAGATTTTAAATCAATTGACTCCCACCCCAAACCCAGGATTTACATAGATTCGTTCTGCCTATGAAGCTGTTGATGAATCGATGGACTCTTTTGCTGCTAGCGATTGTCATGTTAGGCTGCAACCAGTGGCCACCCAAATCAATGCAAGCACCATCGAACGTCCCCTCCAATCGCGAGGAAATCGACACATGGACTTCGTCTTTGTTGGACGTCGATGTCTCGAAAGCGAGCCGCATAGTTGCCGAGCGACTGAAGACCGACGATCCAAAACTTATGCCTCTCGTAAAACGGTTGGCGGAATTTATTCCGTGTCAGGTTGCCTTCGCATCCGGGCGTGGGCATGTGAGATGCGTTCGGCAATATGTGGATGCGCAAACGAATACGGCACAGTTCGATGCAATCTACATCGCTCAGCCCCTCGCTAAGGAAGCCATCCAGGAACGCATTGGCTTCTTTGATGAATCATTGCGATCAACGATGGCCGAATTCTTAGAACGATTTGCAGGGTCGGGCGAAGAGATTGCGGATGCTGCGGGACATTTTGCATACAACCATTGGCCAACTGCTGAGGAATTTGGTTATGCTGATTTAAGCTCGCTTGGAGAGTGGAAAGAGGCTACGTTGTTATACCACTCGATGAACGGCGACGCGGTATTTGTCAAACCAAATGGCGCAACGGCTTGGCGAGTACAGGAGACTGACGAAACCATTCCACTCGCCACAACGTTCGCCGAATTTGTCGAACTGTATGCGGCTTTCCTTGGAACGCACGAAGTCTTTGATTCTTGGTCGTACCGTGACTTCACAGAAGGCACAACCAAGCGGTGACCCGCCTGCGTTGAAGTGGAAACAAAGCGCCAACAACTGGCAGTGACGGATACTTGCCCGTAGGGTCGTCGTTGCCGCCACTGCGAGATTGACTGGCGCTAACGCTGGTCGGAAGTCCAAAGCCTTCTTGACCTCGGGGTCGCGTAGTAGCTCGAGCAGCACCTTTCGAATTGCCTGTCCATCTTGAATATCATCCCTCGCCTCCTGCGGGGGCAGTTTGCTATTGTTTCTATTCGCCGCATCCATGCGAGCAAGAAGCTCCAGGGCGGCTAATCTCAAGCGAGCATCCGCCGTCCTGACAGACGCGATTTTGAACGCGTCGTAGACCATGCGTTCCCGCATTTCCCGAGGTACGGGCCAATCTTCCACGACGGCCTTCAGGCAGTCCTTGACGTCCTGCATTCTTTCAATCGCAGCCCATGCTCCTTGGAGCTCAGCTTTCTCCAAAAACTCGGGCGTCAGCTCTGGCCAGAATATGGCTTCTGCTGCCTCGGCCTCTGCTGCACGTCGTCTATTCTTACCCGCTCGCTTAAACATTGATTGTACTCTCTTTGCTTTGTTCACACTTATTACCGGACCATCCGGTCGCCTTCGAAAACGTGCACAGTGGTGGACGGATTCCGCTCAGATCATTTCTGGTTCAAACACGTCTACGTTGCGAAGGATTGTGGAGGCACTCAAGTCCACGGGGGTAGACAGGATAACGATGGTGGGCCATTCCGAGTTGATTGATTCAAAGACGAAAGAATGACGGATTGCTCGAAATGAAACGACGAACAAATATTACATCGAAGTGTTCGGTCCACTGCGCTGACTCACGCAGGTATTCGCTCCAAAAAATGCATTGGCGCTTCTACGACGAACCGAACAGTGCATGCTTCACAACTCAGCATGTGCTCAATGGACCGCCGATCCTTCGGGTTTACCACGACTACGATGGCGACTGGCAGTTCCTCGGAGATTCATCATGGGACGTAAGACGAAGCGGAGATCGGTTGTTGGTCAGTCATAACAAATCGGATTCCAAGAGTGTTTTGGCGGGTTGATCATTCTGCATATCCCGGCAAAGGCAGTGCCCTGCATATCCTGGAAAACACAGTGCCCTGTATATCGTGGCAGCATATCACTTTTCAAGGGAGCTGCATATTCTGGGAAATTTCCTCATCAGGAAGCAGAAAAGCAACAACTAATTGACTTTATGAGCCGTTACCTACGCGATATACAGACTCCTGCAAAAAAATATGCAGGAGACTGTATACTTCTTGTTACCCACGCAAATCCACATGGCTGACAAAGACTTTTTTAATTGGGGACGTAACCGGGGCTTTGCTGAAGATGCGCTCGCGGAAATCGACCGCATCTCCTCAATTTCATTAGACAACAAGACCGTCCGCACTGACTGCATTTATTCGCCAGAGAGCATCGTTGATCTGTGGGAAACCAACGGGATGGGAATCGATCCTGCGAGCCATGAATTTGCAATCGTAGGAGGTTGTGCGAACGGCGATCCTATAGCGCTGGGCTTACGCGCGCACGAGATTGGGTCGGTATGGTACATTGATCATGAACGAATGCACGATGAAGATCTGAGAAACATCGGCGTCAAAGTGGCGGACTCGATTACTGCCTTCTATAGAACCTTGTGTGAAGACTCAAAATTCCCTCACGACTTCTACAGTGCGTCGAAAGGGAGCCGTGGGTAACAAGAAAATGCACCCGAGTTGCCGAGCGGGCGTTTCCTGAAGTCAATGTCTCTCGGCGGCAACCGGGTGATTTTGGTCGTTCCCCAGACCTAAACATCGACATCGCAACGAAACGCTTTGCCGCTAGGTCGTATCATTCGCCAAATCTGCTCGGCGTAATCCTTGCCGTCCAACATCGCAAACATCACGCTTGGGTGCCGGCACTTCTTGAATCGCTCCGCGATTTCCTTTCGGCTTCCGCCGAACGTCATTTGACCTCTCGCTGTCGCTTCGATGGTTGCGAACGCGGCACGCAAATCGTTCTCCGTTTCACGAACCCACTGAAAGAACTCATCCGGTACACGCTCAATAACCTTTGATAAATCGCTACCGCTTCGCAGTACCTCCCAAATCGCTTTCGGGCTTACGCCCGTCAGCAACTTGTGGAGACGCTTGTATTCGTCGAACTTAATTTTGACTCGCTGGCCTGATTCAAACCGAACCACAAACCCCTCACGGCTTCCGTCTTGTGTCGCGATCAATTCTTCGAATTGGCTGAATCCGTCATATCGCTTGACCACTGGGAAAACAGAATCGTATGCGTGCAATGGCCATTCCTTGCCGGTTGCCGTTTCGATGATCGCCAACAAAACCAATTCTTCGCGGTCGCCATAATCAACGACAATGCGATTCTCTGGGTAGATAATCTCAAAGAGGTACGTGTAATCAGGATCAAACCTTGCATGGGAATACCTTGCCGCAAGCATCGCTGACGCTCGCTTCGCTTGCTCGCTAGTGAAACTGCCACGGCTTGCAATCTGCGGCTTTCCATCCACGAAGTAGAGGATTCCCAAAGAACCGTCCATCTTTTCGTATGCTTCAAATGGTTCGACTGGCACAATGCCATTCAACTGCTCAACGCTGAAAAACTTCGGGAATGGTCGCGAAACGATGTTCCATTGATGATCGACAATCAATCCACGGCATTGCATTGTCTCTGCGTTCCATCGCCAATCGAATTGTGCCCGTTGGCTGTAATTCAATATCCTCAATGGCGCTGACGGATGCGGTTGTTCATTGATGTATCCGGCTTCAATCTCTGCCTGAATCGCTCCCACGTCCAACGAAGGCTGGGGAACAAAGTCATGCATCGGAGTTGCCGACGACGGTTTATTTTGAATCATAGTTTTTTTTCGGCAACCCGATGATGCCTATCGTTACGTCTCTCAATCCAATTCAACCTACCGTTGCTCACATGGAACCGTTTCACGACTTTGATCTGTCAGACTTCTGGGAGCCGAGCGAATACGCCGATGAGGAATACGTCGGTAAACCATTCACGGATGAGGACGTCGACTATGTCGAACGTGAGCTGGGCTTCAAATTGCCGGCATCTTACCTCGCGTTGATGCGGACTCAGAACGGCGGGCTCTCCCGAAACTCCCGCTACCGCATGACTGAACCGACTTCGTGGGCCGAAGATCATATAGCGATTGAAGGTATACATGGAATCGGACGCGAAAAGGACTGCTCACTATGTGGCGTCACGGGCAGCAAGTTCTGGCTGGAAGAATGGGGCTATCCTGCAATTGGTATTTACTTCGGCGATTGCCCATCGGCGGGGCATGATATGATCTGTTTGGACTACCGCGAATGCGGGCCGGACGGCGAACCGAGTGTTGTTCACGTTGACCAAGAATCAGACTACGCAATCACATTTGTTGCGAAGGATTTTGAGACTTTCATCCGTGGACTTGAACCCGAAGATGCGTTCAACGACGAGACGTAACAAAAAAATGCACCCGAGTCGCGAAGTCGGGCGTTTTGGCAATTGAGAATCTCTCGTCGCGACCCTCGTTGTTACACACAAGTTTCAGTAGCTCCGGGGCCGAAGGTTTGCCAGCAAGTGGCGATTAGGTACATCGCTTGAAGGCCAAGCCATACTGTCTGTGGACCAGGCGGACCGGCGTTCTTGCGATTTACATATCCGCCAAGCTGCGCGACCAACTGCGTCATCTCAAGTAACGTCGGTGGCTTCTTCGGGAGTGGCTTCCGTTTGACCACTTGCCAAACGCTCTTCCATTCCGCTTCGGTATACAAATGCGAACATGGCTTCTCGGCATGCGTGCGGCTCATCCGACACACATAAAGACTGCGCCATGCCACGATCAAGTACAACGCTAACGCTGGTAAGAACCGATCCATGTGCTCAAAACGTCGTGACTCAATCTTGCAGCCACTCTTGAGCACTTTGAAAAACAATTCGATCATCCAACGTTGTAGGTAGTACTCAATGACTAGTTCGACTTCCTCTCGCGTCGAGATTGGCAAGCTGGTCAGCAACAGCCACTCAATCGGTTCATCGCTCGTGGTTGGTTTCGTTTCTCGAACCAAGACCGCTCGGACTGAAACACCTTCGCGTTTGCCTACACGTGGATCGTTCAGTGTGATCTCACCGCTGTGCACACTTACCAAAACACTTCGATCACGCCGGTCGGCCCGACTTGGATGGTGCTTGAGGGTTGCACTGCCCCAAGATTCCCGGGCGCGGATGTCAAGCTCACGAGTAAACAATGGTTTGCTTTGACGCAATGCTTCACGCACAGGAATCGATGGATTCGCTTTGTTTTCCTTGTTCAAAATGCGGTCGCCATCGCTGCGGATCACCCACTCAAAGTCACTTTGTGATCGGCACAAATCGATGACTTCGGTAATGTCGCTCTCGCGATCAGCCAGCATGACGAGTTGTGTTTTGGGTAAGTGCGATTTGACTTCGGCGCAATGTTTGGCTGTGGTGAGCCAGCGGTAAGTCTCTTTCTCTTCGAAGGGTTTATTCTTGATCTGGATTCGTTTTTCGCTTGAGCCACGCTTGGCCGGTTGGTCTGCTCTGGGTTCGCGCGACCAAGCTTCGGCCGATACGGTTCCTAGCGGTGTGCCGTCGGTTGTGAAGGCATGCAGCAAGTGCAACAACGCTCCGCAACGATTTCCGTTTTGCAGTGGGCCGGCCCCTTCGACTTCCGAGTGGGGGCGCGTCAGGTCCAGTTCGGTCGTGTCTTGGATGAGCAAAGCGACTTTTTGGAGTTTGACTCGGCGGTAGGTGCTTTCGATGTGCGGTGCGATGACACTTTCAAAAGTGACTTTGTCATTATCGAAGAAGCGATAGGCGGCGACCATTTCGGCGCGGTCGTTGCAAGCCGCAGGAATGCTTGCAGTAGAAGCTTGCGAAAGGCTATCGAGCAGTTTTTGAAAGCGTTGTTCGAGTCGTTTATCGAATAGTTCGACGTCTTGAATTTCGTCCATGACCCACTGACTTCTCATGATCATTGACCTCCCTGTCAATTAGCGTCACATTCCCATCCCTGTTTGAAAACATCCCAAAATAATCAGCTTGACCTCGCCAAGCCGAATAGAACAAAATATAGCCTTTAAACTTGTGTGTAACAACAAAGCGCGTGCCGGGTGATGGCCGTCGTTATGTGCAAGATGAAGGATCGTAAAGCTATGAAGACCATGAGATGGCAATTCGGACTCGGCGCGATGCTGTTCGCCACTTTATGCATCGCGGGATATTTCGCAGGTTACCGATACGGTGGCGAAACAAAAGACAAGCAGATTGCGGCGTTGACTGTTTCTGTCGTCAATTACGATGTCCGTGAGTTTCTGGAAGACAAAAGCGATCGGCCAATCGACAGCCAAATGTCTCAAATCTGCGAACTTTTGGTCAAAACTATTGAACCAGATTCTTGGCAAAGCGAAGAACGTGATATCATACCGTATCCAGCGAACTCCAGCATTGTCGTGCGACAAACCGGATCGTGTCACGCAGAAATAGCAAAGCTGTTCGAGCAACTGCGCACGCTGAAGAAACGCACATAACAAAAAAATGCACCCGAGTTGCCGATCGGGCGTTTCCTGAAGTCAGAGTCTCTTGGCGGCAACCGGGTGATTTTAGCCGTTCGTCCTGTCGAGAATCCATGAATCCGTAAGAAGTAACAAGTCGATTTCCTAATCCAACGCCTCGCGAAAACGCGAAGTCCATACTTTACTGGATTATCCGAATAGTTTGCTGCATGTTGCTTGGCTACTGCGGCCCCCTGTTGTTGATTCTTCCTATATTTGGGGTATTGGGCGGGTGGGAAGTTTTCCTCCAGGACCTGAATTACTTCTGTAGATTACATTCTCAGATTTCTCTCAATGGTATCGTCGCGTTAGCTCCGCATGCGGCTAGTTTAATGTTCTTTGTTGCCACGATACGACCAAAGGTTGGCGTCGTTCACTATCGAATTCCTTGGCCGTTGCTTTGGTTCTCCACTATTGTAGGTTTTTCTGCTGGTGTTCTGATTGCGCCTTTCCTAGTCAGAGATGCATTCTCCCGTTCCATTGCAATTTCGACAATTGCATTACTCATTCCATCTTTGGTCCTTGGAAGTCATTGGCTGCTTCATTTCAATCGATCCAAAGAGACAGCGAATCCTTTCCATATCCCACTCAATCTCGACTGATAATAGCTAAAATGGACGAACAAAAAATTGCAACCAAGCCCTCGATCGGCCGCTTTGACTTGCGTTGAGTCAACTACTCGGGCTGGCTGAATTTAGCCGTTCGTCCTTCATAGAGGTGTCCCGATGAGTTCCAATTTGAACGATGCGATTGAAGGGATAATGGATCGCGGGTTTCGCCTTGGCGCAAATGGACTCGATTCGGCCGACCGAACAGTTTACGTGATATCGAATGCCGACTTTGAAATTTGCTTAGGGAGTGTTTCAGGCTATCTGTACAATTCTGCCGGTGATGATATCGAACTACTCCCCGTTGCATTCGAGGAAATTGGTTGTTTATTGCTTGCCACTCGCGCTCGAAAATTGGTTAATGCGATGCTTGCGTACGGATGCGTCCCATCTGATCCCCAGTCACGTGGGAATTTGATACAATCTGACAATGCTACGATAAACCGACTGATTTATGAATTGACTTGTGCGGTTCAAGATCGCGAGGAAGACTTTGGCCAGATGCTTGATGATTACTTCGCCTCCCGCCGAGCAGCATAAGGACGAACCAAGCCATGCACCGAAGTGGCCGGTCGGACGCGATTGACTTTAGAGACTTTATTTGCGGCCACTCGGTGATGGACGCCGTTCTGCAATCTTTCCTAGAATTCGAATTACGAACTACTGAACTCAGAATGCGGAAGTAGTTATATGCCTCGCGGCGTTTTCATGCTTGCAACGCTACAATTGTTAGCCGGCATTTGCAGCATCTATTTTCTCGTTGAGCTCCTGCTATCCCGACATCAAGACAATCTAATTATAGGGGTAATCGGATTAGTTTATACGGGATGTCTAGGTACCTCCGGACTTGGCCTTACACTGCGAAAAAGGTGGAGTTGGCGAATATCCGTAATCGCTCAGTTCCTCGCCATTGCCTTTGTATTTGCTGTAGCAGCACTTGCGATCATTGGTACCTTTACTGTTTCCAGAGATTTTGCATACGCAGAAGTTACAGGAGGCCTGCTCGTTCTCCTTGCTGCTGTTTTGATATCGATTCCAAGTATACTTTGTTTGTTATACACCTTGAAGTCAAGTGTGCAATCTTACTATAGCCAGTAGGCCGCTCTAGCATTCAAAGAGCCGAATTGCAGAACATCTACATGGCCTTTGAAGTCAAGTAGTACGTACGGGTAGACACGGTAAAAGTTTGCCATTTTTTTGTAGCTTGGTTTCGTGAGTTCCCTTTCGCCTTCGCCCTTCACTCACAGTTGCGTTGGTGAAGGGCGAAGGCGGAAGGGAACGGACCAACTCGAATCAATTCCGAATTTTCTATCACTCAGATCGAAACGTTTGTTCTTGTTCCCTTTTGTCGAGCTCGGAGCTTGCACTCTCTCACCCGACTCCTTTGGCTACGGTACTGGCTTGGCTTTTCCTGGGGGGAGTCCGCTCGCGGGCCGAGCTGATGCTAGCGGTTGTCTTGCGCGTTTCCTTGTCGCTGAACTGCCCCGCTCGCCGCAGCGAGTCGGACCACGTGCTTCCCAGCAAGGCGGTTGCGTTCAAACATCTACCGGTGCTCTGCCAAACAACGCCGTGAAGCATTGCTCGGTGTCGGTCTGCGGCTGCTCCGAGGAGCTTACCACATTTCAATTGACCGACCGCATAGAAACTCATTCTGACCTGCTCGCTGCTATTCAATAGGGTTGGCTTTCCGGCCACGCGCGCTCTTTACGAGTCACGCAGACGCGGTTCCAGTTCGGGTTCAGCTAGTCGCTCAGGTGCAACGTTTGCCTCAGTTCGGTGGAGTACTCCTGGTCTTCTGGATGGTTCTACTGGTTGGTTCTCTTCTGTAAGTAAAACGCTTCGCCAAGCCTCCAATCAATGCGCGTAAGCTCGAAACATGCGTCCGAGGAAAGCCTTTCAGGTCAGGCGGCTCCTCAGGGAGCCTCTGCCTACAACGACGGGTTCTTTCGCAGCTCTCTTAAAACGGCTCTGTTTCCTAGTGGCTTAGTTCGCCGGCCTGGCTGGCTTGGCGAAGCGAGTTCTCTTGTGTGTTAGGTTCCTATAATTAAGGTGGTGTGTAAAACAAAGCTGCTTCGTTGGTTAATAGCTGAGTAAGCGGTTGAGGTCGAAGACTTGACGACGTCTAAGCATAAAGTAGACGGCCCGACCAAGCTTGACGGCCAAGATCGAGTTGGCTCGAGCCACTCCGTGCTTGCGTTCGATTCGCTGGCAGAAGGCTTTCACTTCTGGCGACTGGCGTTTGATCAGTGGTACGATTTCGCTGAACGCCCATTTGAGATACGCGTTGCCAATCTTGCGACCGGGCGAACCGTAGTTCTTGCCTGCTGAAGTATGCTGACCGCGAACCAG
Source organism: Njordella aestuarii (assembly GCF_056494165.1). NCBI lineage: Bacteria > Pseudomonadati > Planctomycetota > Planctomycetia > Pirellulales > Pirellulaceae > Njordella > Njordella aestuarii. The sequence continues at coordinate 960,274 of NZ_CM151397.1, read as the reverse complement.
CCGAGCATAGGAGAGGAACTTCCCGACTTCACCAAAGCGTCGGATGTTGTGGATCTCGTAGAGGATCGTCATCGCGATAATGCGTCCAACGCCGGGGATCGTTTGTAGCAAGAAGAAGTTGTTAGGGTCGTGAACTTTGGCAGACCGCTCGAGGAAGACTTCCAGGCGTTTGATGTGTTGATCGTAGTCGTGAAGCAGTCCTAGGTCGGTTTCGACGGAGAAGTGCAGTGAGGGATCGGTGAAGGCATCGGCGACTCCGGCGCGGTTACTTGCATACTGGAGCTTTTTGGTCAGTGGCAAGTTGGCTTGATGATGCAGGTGGGTTAAGTGCGTGAGCGTTTCGCCTCGGCGGCGTACCAGATGCATGCGTCGCCGCAGCAGATCGCGAGTGCTGCGCCAGGCGGCGGGATAAGCGTAGGCGACGGCAAAGTTTCCACCGCGAAGCAGGTAGGCGAGTTTTTCGGAATCGATCGCATCGTTTTTGACTTTGCCGGCATGGATAGCGCGTAGATAGAGGGCGTGGCCCAGTACAAAATGGATGCGTTGAGCTTCGCACAGGTCGCAGAGCCAGTACCAGTTGAAGGTCGATTCGCATCCGATGACGAGGTTGGAGCGAAAGGGCAGTAGTTTTTCGAGGAAGGTTGCCGTATCGCGGGTATGGAAGTTAGCGTGGAGTCGTTTTTCTCCTTGGGAATCGACGACGCAGGCGTACATACTGTTGGCGTGTAGGTCGATTCCGCAGTAGAATTGATGCTGATTTTGATAGAATTTCATCGTGCGTGTCTTCTTGGGTTGAGGGTGAAACAGTTTTAGCCAGCGATAGATTTCGCTTTGGAGTGTAAGCTCCATTGACGAATGTTTTACAGCTCCGACTGTAATGGAAAAACTGCCTCACCCAAGGAGGCCATGATGAGTATCAATGCGTTGCACCGAAGATGCGTAAATTGCCGTTTTTTGAATTTAGGTTTATCGCCGCATCTCGGTGAACGCGGTCGTTATGTCGTATGAGTCGTACGAGGAACAACGCGGAAATGGGAAGGGCGAGGCTAGGTGATTTTGCTTGCTTCTTGTTGTCGTTAACCGCGATGGTGATCTCTTTTTTTGCTATAATGTTTGGATGGTCAATCATTGATTTGCTCGGAGGACGTTTGGAAACCTCCCGTTTCATTCATGATCACTCTGCACTGGTCAAATCGTGGAATGAGAACCCTCTGGTTTATTCTTTTGCAATTCAGCCTGATGCGGATCACTCTGGAACGCTCGCAATTAGAATTGACGTCGAAGACAGGAAAACATATGAGTTGATTGAAAGAGATTTGGACGGTATCTGGGAGTTAACATTTCCACCAACTTTCGAGATCAACATACGCTCGGGAGAAGAGTTGGACAATAACTATGGATTCGCCGCTTGGGGCGTAGGCCTCGCTATGGTGGCAGTATTTCGTATCGGCATAGCTGTTGCTTTGTCGGTCATCTCTTTCTTTGCGACGATTTGGTGGCTAGTCGTTCGACCGACGCGATCCCGAAGACAGAACATCGATCGATCTAGTAATGTCTCGACATAACCAAGCGGTGAACCGAAGCCGCCGAGGGCGTGGGTTTTGCTATCATATTTGTTTGCGGCGGCTCGGTTACCGCCGTCGTTCGCCAACGTTCGCCGACTGATGGACAAAAGAAACCTCACTGGACAATGAAACGCTTCTCGTTACGAACGCTTTTGATCGCGACGACTGTGATTGCATTGCTCATGGCTCTTCCAATTCGGCGTGCAATCGATCAGAAACGCGGACGCGATTGGGTAGCTTCCCAGAACGGCCATGTGACTATGAGCGTCTCGAGTTACTACAATCAGGTCACTCGTCAATGGGCTGACAGCGATTCCCTTCCCGCTCCTCAATGGATTGTCGACGCTCTGGGTATCGACTTTTTTGACACAGTCAAAACTGTGACGCTCGACAATATGGAGGTGAAGGACTTGTCTCCCATAACGGACTTACGCGACCTTTGGGGACTCAATATTATCATCGAAATCGACGATCAACTTGACTTTTCACCTTTGGCTGAACTCCCCAAGCTACGCCATCTACATCTCGACTACACCAATATCAGCGCCGAACGACTTGCTAAATTAAGGGAACTTTTGCCGAATGTCCATGTTGACGCAACGAATCATCCACCACCAGACTAAAGCGGCGAACCATCGGATGCACCCGAGCCGGCGAGTCGGGCGTTTTGACAATGAAAGATTTCTCGCGCCGACCGGGTGATCCGCAACGTTCCCGCTGTGAAAACCGACTAGTCGCGATTGACATACCGATCCCGCTGCCGTGCTCATAAAAACGCAAAGGTCACTCCCTGTCATCAATTTTCGGCTTTCAATACAAATACATCACCACTCTCCCCTGAGGTTCGCCTTGCTTAAAGCACTCCTTGCCATACTGCTCTGGTTGTGTAGCTGTACCAAAGTTGGTTTCGCAGACACATACTCTCCAGCCATAAATCGGGGGCCGTTTGTTGGCGATCTCAAGTTTGGTAGAAACATGGTTGCGAAGGGGCACCGTCTTTGGGGATGTGAGATTGTAGGACAAGACCTACGTAACTCGACGTTCGACGATTGTGACCTTGCAGGTGTAACGTTCCGGCAGTGTGATTTGAGGGGAGCTACCTTTCGCAAAGCGGTTTTATTCGGAACTTTAGTCGATGGTTGCGAATGGGGAAACAACGATTTCACCGATGCGGTTATCAACGGAATCATTCGCCAGAATGAGGCTGAAAGCACGGGTATGACCGCAGACAGCCTTTTGACGACCTGGTCCTTTAAGAACAAGAACCTGTCGAAATGTTACGTTCCTACGGACAACGGGAAAGGATATGATTTTAGCCATTTCAATTTGTCGGACGCATGTCTGGTTGACGTTAAAAAGGCGTCAATAATTAGTTGCAATTTGCACAAGACCACCTTTAGCGGATGTGATTTGACAAAATTCGATTTCAAAGACGCTAACCTGAACAGCTGTAAGATTCAAGCTTGCCAAGTGAACTATCAGCGACTGAAAGAGAAGTGCGGCTTTATGTACGGATGTTCGTTCGAGAATGTGGAGTTCCAAGGCGAGATAGACTTGAGTGAATCGGCGTTCGGAGGGCGTAAACTGACTGGCTTTACCACTGATGTAGCCAGACTAACGAATGCCAATGTCTCCTGGCTGACTACGAATCTGCTCAACGCGAAGAACGTAGCCGATACACAAAGCTTCAGGGTTGGAAACTTGGTCAACATGACTATTAATCGTTGCGATTTTTCGGGCGTCGACTTTTCGCGACAAGTCCTTGTCAATACTCAATTTTATGAATGCAAATTCGACGGTTGCAACTTTGAAGATGCGGTGATTACCAACACGGCTTTCGAAGATTGCACTGGCCTGACGCGAGGCCAGTTCTCTTCCACATGGAATTCCAAAGTAGGCAGGCTCGAAGGGGTCGTACTTCCTAAATAAAGCTTATCATACTCTTACAATCGCAGAACTTAGCGCCACTTCAATTGAATTACGAATATACTCCAAACCGTATATTCGGGTTCCGAAAACACCGGGAACAAAAAATTGCAGCCAAGTGCTCGGTCGACCGTAGTGACTTGCGTTGAGTCTCCCTCTCGCACTCGCTGAATTTAGGCGTTCGTCGCTGACTGCTTAACACAAAACTTTTCCTAGGAGCTTGCCCCTTTGAGAGCCCTCCCATTGAGGACGTTTGTACTGTTGCTTTTGGGAACATGGACAACCATGGCTTCCGCGATGGACTTCATCCACCCGGGCGGAATCAATTCAGCCCCGGAACTTGACTTCGTCAAAGGTCGGATCAAAGCAGGAGCCCAACCGTGGAAAGGCGAGTTCGAACGGCTCAGGGACTCGGGTTATGCAAACCGTGGTGCACATGGCCTGCGCAACATCGACTCGAATAGCAAGGACGCAGAGCTCTCACGCGACGACGCGATTGCGGCCTACGCTCAGTCGCTCCTGTGGTGTTTCACTGATGAGGATGTATACGCGCAGCGCTCTATCGCAATCCTCAACTCCTGGTCCACGCTTGCAGGGTTTACCGCAGGTTCCGATCAGGACCGATTGCAGGCCGGTTGGATCGGATCGGTCTTCGCTTCAGCGGCGGAGATTATGCGGGGGCATCCTGATTGGGCAGCGCGCGACGTCGAGAAATTCCAAGGCATGTTCAGGAGGGCTTTCTATCCACAGTTAACGATCGCAAGTAACTGGAATGGGAATGTTGAGTTGTCACAAATCAATGCATTGATGGCGATTGCAGTCTTTAATGAGGATCAGCACGAGTTCTCGACGGCGCTCGATCGGTTGCAGATCCGTAGCCGCGCATACTTTTACTTGAAGTCTGACGGTCCAAAACTATCAACGATTGCGGGCGACGGAGGCGATCCACAGGCATTTTGGTCGAATCCCAAACGGTTGATTGACGGGCTTACTCAAGAGACCTGCCGCGACAACGGGCACCATTCCCAGTTTGGCCTTGGTTCGGCGCTCCATGGCGCCGAGATCGCTTGGCATCAGGGCGTCGACGTGTACGCCGAGAATCAGGAGCGATACGTAGCAGCAATGGAGTTGCTGGCGACCCAGTTCCTTTCGGATTCAATGCAGGGTGTCTGTGAGAATGACGCGCCGACGGCAAACCGCTTTGATGCTTGGGAGGTTGGATACAATCATTATCATCACCGCAAGGGACTGTTGCTTCCGAACACCGAGAAGTTGATTGAGGAGCAGATCCGGGCGAAGGCTCCGAGGGCCGTTTGCAACTTGGTCTTCGACATGTTGACGCATAGTGGGCTTCCAAAAGTGCTGAACAAGGCGGTGAACCCGAGCGGCGGATCGGGCGGTTTATGAAATCAACGATCCTTGGCCGCCGCCGGGTTACCTTGGACGTTCTGCCCAAAGGAGTGCGCTTGTGAAGAACTTTGTTTGGCAACATGCAGCCATTGCGGTACTATGCACATTGATTGTTTACGTGCCGCCTGTATACGCTCAGTCCAATGCGGCGGAAGCTAAATCGGAAATGCCACTTCAGCCCATTCTGCCGCCGGTTGTGCAAAATCCGGCGGACGCTTCAACAAAAATACCTCTTCAGCCCAGACAGCCCGGTGGGCACTTGAGCAATAACTTGGGGACGTACTTAACCATCGAAGGCGTGCTGTATGACGGCAATGGAAAGGTGGAGTCCAATTCACTAGTCGTGGACACGGTCAATGGCAAGCGGCTGGAAGAACCTGTTCTAATCCTAATAAAGAATGTTCGACTGCCCGGCAAGGAACGATGTGTTCTCAAGGGCTATGAACTTGGTGCGATGATTGGCAGCCCTCCCGCGCTTCGTGAGGCTGCCGAAGAACAAGGAGAGAAGTACAACGAGCAAAGTGCCGCCGCATGGCGGTGGCGGCCATTCTTCGTCGTTTTGCTTGCCGCTAAACCGAAGGGACTGGCGGTCGAAACAAAGTAGGGCATAACCAAGCGGTGAACGGGAACCGCCGTTGACGCGGGTTTTGAAATCATAGTTTCTTGGCGGCGGCCCCGTTACCGCCATCATTCTGTTGCAACGACAAAATGCATCTACTTACGATACTCGCAACGACTTCACCGGAGCATGCCGATCATGGAAAATATGGTGGTGCATATGTGTCCTGCTGGATTGATCGAGACAATTTTGCACTCGCCGAACAGGTTGCGCGATCGATAATTGCCGAGAGTGGATGGAACGTTATTCGTGTCGAGGAAACTAGTGTAGTCGACGATTCGACATATGAGGACGACCGAGACTGCCGCCAATACTACGAGCAAGCTCTAATCGACAAAGAGGTGCTGGTGTTTCATACTTTCCCAATCGATTCTCCAAATTGATTTGCGGTTAGAATGTTTCCCAACATGAGATGTTCGTGCCCCTAAGGTCCGAGAAAACTAGTTGCGAGGCCAAGAAGCCACAGAACAAAGCGATGCACGTAAGTCGCCGATCGGCCGCGATTTTTAATCATAGTTTTTTGGCGGCGACTACGTGATCACGGCCGTTATCCTATTCAACGCGCCTGGACCCACTTAACCTCCGAGAACCTTAAAGAGTATGGCAGACAACCAAGACAACGAGACCTATAGCGAGCAATACATCTACACGTTCATGGACGCTGCTGGTCGTGGGTTGCCGGTGGACGCCAGCAGTGTCGTGCTGACCGAAATGCAGATGCGCCACAATGCATTTGAAGTTGAGATGACTGAAGCCGCACAAGATTTGCTCGGCGAAATGCCGCCGATCGGTGATCCTGCACTCGTGGTAGTGATAGAGGATCTTGTTAAACGCATTCAATCGGGTGAGGTGATCAAGTGTAAGACTACGTTTCCCGCTGCCGCCCTTGGAGTTCTGTGGGCATGGCATATCGTGATACGTTTTCAATGGCAATGGCGAGCGGTCAAAAAGGATTGGTGGGAGACGTTAGCGATTGCTGATCCCGACAACAAATATGTGATTTTACCCGTTCAATTCATGCGCGGAGTCGCCAGCAGTAATGAAGTTGAGAGATCGCCACATGAGATCATTGACGCGATAGAACAAGGACGTCTTCCAAATTCTGAGGCGGGAGGCCTATTGCGAATCGCTTGAAAGATTCGGTGTCAGCCGTTTTAAATCGATCGTATAGCAAAAAATGCACCCGAGTTGCCGCTCGGGCGTTTCCTGAAGTTGAAGTCTCTTGGCGGCAACCGGGTGATTTTGGTCGTTATGTCGCAAACCCTGCTAGATGACAAATCCATACGCTTCACCTCAGCTTTCCTCCGATGAGCAAGTAGATCCGCACGCCTACGCTCGGGTTGCTTTTGGAATGTTTGCATTCGCTGGTACTGCATTTGTCTTGTGGATCATCATAATTGCAGCATTTTTTCGCAGTTCTGATGCTGCATGGCCCGGTTGGGTTTCTCTGATCCCTGCGTGTTTGTGCGGTATTCCCACTTTCAGGATTTCAACTCGTGAAGGAACACCGCTTTTATTCGCTCTTTGCATCGTGTCTACCTGCTTGCTCATCGCGATGCTTGCGATCGGCTATTCTTTCGTTCCTGAAGGAGTTCGTCTAAATCTGGTTCCTGATCGCGAGTTGGGCTTCGCTCCAGTACATTGGTTGCTTATCGTATTTGCGACCATCTCCGTACTTTCTGGGGTATTTGCTCATTTGCGGTCACGGCGAAACCTTCGTATCGATGCTCGAATCATATTAATCGTATCGCTTTTGCTCTCGGTCGCTTATGTAGCGTGGTGGACCATCGCTGCTTACTCGGCAGCCACAGGGCGACATAACCAAGCAATGCACGCTGAGCCGCCGAGCGCGTCAACTTTGCACAACAACATCACTACAGCGGCCAGGTGATGGCCGACGTTAGCGGAACATCACCGACCTGAGGAATTCAAGTCCACGACATCGCATTGGCGGCTGAAATGCACGATAAGAAACTACGGTTAGATGGCGTGTATCGGACCTCCTCTCCGATCATCTTGGACTCCGACTATGGAGAGACAATCTCTCTTTCCCTTCGATTTAGACGAAACTGCACTGCAGGCTACGCGAGTCGCCTGAATGAAGAGTTTGACGTTGAAGAAAAATCCGAAAAAACCAGTTTCAAAGATTTTGGCGAATCAATGGTTCGATTCTCGTTCGACGTGGGAGTCTGGGAGACAGAATGGGAAGGCGATCCCTGCGATGAAAAACTGCGATTGACTTTTCGCATTGAAAGATACGGCGGAGGGCCAGCGGCGCCCCTAAAGTGTGTGGTCGAGGGCGAGACAACTCTCTTATACACACCAGACCGCGAATAGCACCAAGGAAAGTTAAGTCTGCTAACCAAGCGATGCACGCAAGTCGCCGGTAGGCCGCGATTTGGAATCATAGTGTTTACGCGGCGACTGCGTGATCGCCATCGTTCTGTCACCAAACAGCCGCGCATTTCAAATTTTTAGCTGCTTAACAGCACTTGTAGTGGATCGTACCAAATGGAATTTGAAGAGCTCTTTCGCGGTCTTGTTCCTGACATGACGCCTGCGGATGTGGCTTCGATCCTTGGGCCACCAAAAATGATCGAAGACACTAACGTTCCCAAGGGCAGTAGCTGGGGAACGCAGAAGGCACTGAAACACAAGATTCACGGAGGTTAGCCATTACTGCAATGGACGTATCTTGACGACAATCATGACTATGTGGTTTGGTTTGCGAGACCAGTGAATGCGTGGCTGCTGACACTTCGCCTCGTACTACCTTCCGGCATAGCATCTGATCGAACCCGCGAGTGAAAGTATGTCAGGTACTGTGCCCGAGCTACCATTTGGATATATGCCATTAGCCTCACACGCTCCGGCACACTTGCTGGCACGCCACAATACATGTCACCCGAGCAAGCTCGCGCCGAAACGGTCGATCACCGCAGCGACTTGTTCAGTCTCGGCAGTGTGATGTATGCCATGTGCACCGGCCACGCTCCCTTCCGAGCCGAATCTAGCTACGGCGTCCTACGCTTGATTACTGACAAGGAAGCGAGACCAATTCGAGAGATCAATCCGGATGTTCCTGAATGGCTGTGCGAGATCATCAGCAAGCTGATGGCGAAACAAGCGAATGATCGGTTTTCAACCGCTGAAGAAGTCGCTGAGTTACTTGAAAAGTGCTTGGCTCATGTTCAGCAAGACGTCACCTTTGCGAGTTGTCACCGAGTGGATGTTGGCTTCAATATCAAGGAAAGGACATGAATGGAAAAGATTACCGCGCTGATATTACTTCGTTCCGAGGGCGTCCAGTTTACAGTAACTGGCTGCTTCCTCCCGGGCACGTCATGAAGTTGAAGGAATTCAAATTGAAATTCGGTTCCAGGAAAAACGACGCGTTGGAAAGAGGGTGGGTAATCGATATCGACATGGACCATCCGCGAGTAGTGGAGCTTGCCCCGAAGTATCTACCGCCAACTTCAGCCGTCTTCGGTCGACCGTCTAACCCTCGTTCGCACTGGCTTTACCGCGTGAAGAGCCCATGTGCCACCAAGAAGTTCCGAAGTAAGTCTGCAGGAATGATTGTCGAGTTACGTTCGACTGGGGGGCAGACTGTGTTTCCGCCAAGCGTGCACGAATCAGGCGAAGATGTTACTTGGTGTAACGAAAGTATCGTGCCCGCTGAAGTTCACCCTGATGCGTTGCTCAAGAGCGTAAAGCAACTGGCCGATGCAGTCTTGATTGAACTTGGCGAGAAAGTACTCCCGAGCGAAAGAACAAATCTCCAATCAGCGTTGTCATTGCCTCGTTCTGAATCAACACGTATGCCAGCTAGCGGCGAGAAGTCCGAACAGTGTCTCACGGCGATGCGTCGGATCATGCATGGTGACAATCAAGATGGCTCTCTTCGGTTGTTTGTTTGCGCATGCCCCTCTTGGCTCGACCATTCACCAGCTTCGCCTCATCCGACGGAGATTGTCGCTTGTCGCTCATCTCTGTTGCACTTGCCAACCATGCTTCATCTGCCACCGACGCCGCAGTTCTTTACGACCAGTGCGTTAGAGTTTGATCATGATCCTAATGCACCTAATCCCATGGCTTGGCACGGATTCTTGCATCGTTTGTTTGATGGGGATCTCGAGTCCCTAGATCTGCTTCAAGAATGGTTTGGCTACTGCCTGACCGGTGATACTTCGCAACAAAAGATGCTCTTAATCGTTGGCCCTAGGCGAAGCGGCAAGGGGACCATAGCTCGTGTTCTCGCCAAACTGATCGGCGCCGGCAACGTTTGTGGACCAACCACATCAAGTCTATCCGGCCCTTTTGGACTTCAATCGCTAATCGGCAAGAGTCTAGCCATTGTCAGCGATGCTCGATTCAGCGGCGACAATATCGCGACGGTCGTTGAGCGTCTCCTGTGTATCAGCGGAGAAGACACTCTGACTGTAGATCGCAAGAACATTGCAAGTGTTACGCTCAAGCTTCCCACAAGATTTATGTTTCTGACCAATGAATTTCCTAAACTGAATGATTCAAGTGGTGCTCTAGCTGGCCGCTTTGTCGTTCTCCGCTTCACGGAGAGCTTCTATGGATGCGAGGACAAGGGATTAACGGCGAAGTTGCTGTTCGAACTACCCGGCATCTTAAACTGGGCAATCGAAGGTTGGCAGCGGTTGCATGAACGAGGATATTTCGTTGTGCCATCCAGCGTTCGAGCCATTGTCGAAGAGATCGAAGACCTCTCCTCGCCAGTAGCCGCCTTTGTCCGCGATGAATGCATTGTAGGTGCGGGACATCGCATCTGGGTAGGCGATCTCTACGCAGCGTGGAAGGCATGGTGCGATCGCGAGGGCCGTACACTCGTTACCACGAAGCAATCCTCCGGCCGCGATCTGGCTGCGGCGGTGTGCAGCATCAGTCGGCGTCGTGGTGCCTCCGATCAGACGTTCTACGACGGGATCGATCTCAAACGGAGTCGGCAATGACTGTAGCTACTGTAACAGACCGTAACGTTACCGTCACAAGCAACTTTGCTTCAGTGACGGAAGCCAAGCCTTGCGCCACAAGGACTTACGTGCTTACCGTCACGTACCGACACGATGATCCGAACATCTACGCAGGTGCGCACACACACGCATGGTAATAGCCCAAGTTGCAATGGCTACCGTCGTGACGGTGTGTGTCGGTAACCAGCTCGCATCAGTGAGTATCGAAATCACAGGAAGCAACATCAGCCAGTTGAACAGAGCTGAAGCTTTGAGAATCAACGCGAACGTTACGCCGCGCAGGATAACGTCTAACGAAACCGAACTCACTGATTGCCCAAGAGTACCTATTAATGCCATGGACTCGACGCAGCACCAACGGTGCCCCAAATCAACGCGACCAAGGTGCTGAAGTGATGGCAACAATAGTCGAGCGGGTCCTCCCCAGCCAACTCTTAGACCAAGGCCGGTCGGATCAGGGGCAATAGGACACAGAGTTTGTTACGGCAAGCGGTCCGGAAATTGAGTAGGCGATCGAGAATTGGGATTAGCAAGAAAGGAAGCAATACATGGGAGAAAATGCAGGAATGAATCAACTTACGGCGGAACAACGACTAGCGGAAATCGCCGCGTGCCTGGCGCAAGGCATTGTTGAGTTACACAAGCGAGGGCGACTTAGCATAAACGACAAAGAGTTTCCGACTGACTCGCCAGCTTCGCTTGACTTCGGTTCGAAGTCAGGGCTCTCTGTGAACTCGGGTTCTATATCGGGTCTTTCAAACACTTATGAAGGAGCAACCAATGTCTTTGAATGTGACTAAAGAGGTCGCCTTGCTCAAGCAGATGACGGTGGGCCAGTTGCGTGAACGTTACTTGAAAGTGACTGGCGAAGCGACGCAAGCCGCCAATCGTAAATGGCTCGTGCGTCGCATCATCTGGCGCATGCAGTCGATCGACGAAGGGGGCTTGTCCGAGCGAGCAATCGCACGGGCATCCGCCCCATCGCCAAGACGCTCGACTGGAGCAAACAACGTCAAATGTGGCGGGAGCTGAAGAAGACGCTGGCTGTTAACCCTGCAGTCGACTAGTTTGGGCGCTAGTTCGGTGGGTCGGAAGCATTCGGCGTTGTAACAAGCAACCACTTATCAACCAGAGAGCGCGATAGTTCGCGGTTGAAAATTCCGTTCAAACGGAAGCAACATACGAAAAACTTGCTCGTGGTAAGAAAAGTGAGAGCGCGGCGAGCCAAGACCTAAAATTCAAAAATGCCCAAAACATTGGGTATTTCAGCGATCGATGCGTCGCGCAAGAAAAGCTCTCAATCCGCGAACTGGCGTGTCAGCCAAAGTTCGCAGGATGAGACTAGCACGCCCGAGAGGACTCGAACCTCTAACCCTCGGTTCCGAAGACCGATGCTCTATCCATTGAGCTACGGACGCGTATTGCCGGAAAATGCCGCTAGGGCGTCTCCGATAAGCGACACTGTTTGACGCTCTGCCCGAATTCTACTAACTATGAAATACCTTTAGAAGGCCTCTCTGCAACATTCTGGCTTTAACCAGTCTGTTGTTCATCAGATAGGGCCCGCCGCATCGACTTAACAAAGCTTCCTGACGACGCTACCGCTCGGATAATTGGCTGAATTCGGCTATGATAGTGCAGACTATCGGAAATTAAGTTCAAATTCCTCTCGGGATTCCCACCCATGAACGAACCGCAAAAAGCTCCCCTCCTAAATCGTAGAAGTTTTGGACAAGTTGCCGGCTTGGCGTCTGCTACCGCCGCCGCTACCCTCGCGTCCACCCCCAGTTTCGCTCAGGATTCAACAAAGAAGGACTCCAACGTGACCGCCTCCACCGGAAAACTCGCTCAAGGCTTTTGCAGCTGGTGCTTCAACGACACTTCGCTTGATGAACAGTGCGAATGGGCCAAAAAGCTCGGTATGCCCGGCATCGACTTACTGGGTCCTGACCAGTTTGAAACAGTCAAAAAGCACGGCCTCGTCTGCACGATGGTTACCTCGCACCCTCTAACAGATGGCCTGTGTGATCCAAAATACCACGACATGGCTCTCGAAAAACTCAACGCAATGATCGAGGCCACTAGCAAAGAAGGCTGGAGAAACGTGATCTGCTTCTCCGGAAACGCTCGTGGAATCGATCGCGAAACGGGCATGAAAAACTGCGTTGATGCGTTAAAGAAGATCACGCCGGTCGCTGAGAAACACAAAGTCATCTTGAACATGGAACTGCTGAACTCACGCGTCGATCATGCAGACTACATGTGCGATCGCAGTGACTGGGGCATCGAACTTGTGAAACGCGTCGGCAGCGATAACTTCAAACTGCTATACGACATTTACCACATGCAGATTATGGAAGGCGATATCATTCGGTCGATCCAAAAAAACCATCAGTATTTTGGTCACTATCACACTGCGGGCAATCCAGGCCGACACGAATTCGATGACACACAAGAGTTACATTACCCCCCAATCGCGAAAGCCGTCTCCGAGATCCCTTTCGATGGCTACTTTGTCCACGAGTTTATTCCTACTCGCGATCCATTCGCTTCGCTGTCCGAAGCTGTCAAAATTTGTACCGTATAATCGACCGCACACTAACTAGTTCTGTTTCAGAAGTGCGTATTCGATACGTTCTCAAGCTATGAAAATCGCTTACTTAACTGCGGGAGCCGCTGGCATGTACTGCGGCTCTTGCATGTTGGACAACGCACTGGCGCGAGCTCTGATCGAACTTGGGCACGATTGCTTGTTAGTTCCGCTGTATACTCCGATTCGAACCGATGAAGAAGACGTCAGCATTGACCAAGTCTTCTTTGGCGGCATCAATGTCTATCTTCAGCAGAAACTGCCAATTCTGCGATGGCTTCCACGTTGGCTCGATGCTTCGCTCAATAACGCCAAATTGGTAAAGAGGCTTACCGCAAACACGGGCAAAACATCGCCCAAACTTCTCGGCCAACTGACCATCTCCATGTTGGCTGGCTCCAGCGGCAACCAAAAGAAGGAAGCGCTGCGATTGTGCGACTGGCTCGCCAGTGAAATCAAGCCAGAATGTGTGATCCTTTCGAATTTCATGATCGCAGGTGTTGTGCCAGAAATTCGACGACGTATGAAATCAAAAGTTTGGGTTGTATTGCAAGGCGACGATATCTTCTTGGACAGTCTTCCCGAGCCCTATCAATCGAAATCTATCGAGTTGATGCGGTCATTGGTCCCACAGATCGATGGCTTTGTAATCCACTCACACGAATATGCTGCGCGCATGGGTGAAAAGTTTGGCATACCACCGGAGAAACGATTTGTCCTGCCCCTGGGCATCGACACGCGGTTATTTACAGCGGCTACCGCGACTATTGCTTCCACAAACGCTATAACCAGTCCACCAGCGCTGCGCGACAAAACTCATGACGGTTTTACAATCGGCTATCTAGCTCGGTTAAGCCCCGAGAAAGGTCTTCAAAGACTCGTAAACGCATTTACCAAACTCGCTATTGAACCTGGGTTTGAGCATCTTCGCTTGAACATCGCTGGTTATCTCGGACCACAGCATGCAGAGTTTTGGGAGAAACAGCAACGAACGATTGCAGACGCAGGCCTCGCAGATCGATGTCGCTATTTTGGTGCCGTCGATCGCGCAGAAAAGGCCAACTTCCTCAAGAACATTGGCCTCTTATGCGTGCCAACAGTTTATCAAGAGCCCAAAGGTCTATTCGTTCTTGAGTCGGTGGCCGCTGGCACCCCTTACTTGCTACCCAACCATGGAGCATTTACCGAAATGCACAGTCGGTTAAACTTCGGCTGGCTTTTCGAAGCGATGGATGACGCCGATCTTTTTGAAAAGCTTCGCACCTGCTCTCAGGCACTTCGACCCTCTGAACCACAAGTCTTACAACTGGTCGAACAGCATGTCAAACTACTGGAAGAAATCGATATCCGCTTGATGGCGCAACGCAAAGCTCTCATTCTGACAGAAGACAAGCGAAACGTTACGCTGCCAGACAGCTAGCTGGTTTTTCGACTCTGTGCGTTGAGATAGTTGATAATGAATAACACATCAAGTGGCGAGAGAACGCCATCTCCATTGGTGTCGATATAATTGACGTTTTCTACAGGAATACGTGACACGAGTCCAATTTCATAACGATTCAGAGCGTTAATCACGGCCAGCACATCCAGCACCGTAACTCCATCTTTTCCGTCAACGTCTAACCTATTGGAGGAATTGGTATACGGTGAAGTATCATCGTCGATCGTCTGGAATACAAAACTCGTCGACACGAACCCTTCCGCAAATGCGGTCAGCGTCAACCTCCCCGTCCCTTCGACGATGCTGTCATCAAGCAAAGCAACTTCAAGTGTCGCACTGTCTTGACCAGGAGGAATAACAATGGACGCGGGTATATCGAGCTGCCTTGAGGGAACCGTGGAAAGCTCTACGACAGTCCCGCCGGCGGGTGCTGGTCCAGGCAAATCGATTTTTATATTGGCACTGGAGCTGCCTTCAACTCCTTCCATCAAAGTTGTTAGTTCAGAAACGATCGCAATGGGCTCATGATCCGCGACAGAAAGAGCGATCTGCGCGCCGACATATCCGACAGCGCTGGCAGTGATCGTGGTTTGAATTGTTCCGTCCAACAGCTGGTCATCGACAGCAGCAACGCCAACATTAATGCTCTGTGCGCCAGCGGGAATTGTAACCGTAGCTGGCACAGTAATCTCAGTTATATCGCTGCTGACGAGGGCTACGGTAACAGGTGAATTCACATCCGTATTCGATCGACGGACCGTCATTACAGCCGCGCCATTGCCCATATCTTCACGAAGTTCGCTACGATTGAGTGACAAAGCGACAGTTTCATAATCGGTAACAGTTAAACCAATTGTGGCACTAATTGTACCGCCAATGGTCGCTGTGATAGTTACCGGGCGAACACCATCTAACAGATCGTCATCGATCGCATTGATTGGAATCGTAACACTTGACTGCCCAGCTGGTATAAACACCTGTGATTGAAAAGTTGCTTCCGTAGGATCGCTGCTGGTCAATGTCACTGCCGTCGGCGAACCGCTATTTAAATTTTGAGCGGTAATGGTCAGCGTGGCAGCAGCGGCTCCAGCGTTTTCAGCAAACGTATTCCTCGACAAGGCCAATGCGATCGATGGAGCAGCAGTGACGTTGACCACAAACGTTTGTGTCGCCGTACCGCCATCGTCGTCTCGTAATGTCAGTGTCCCCGTGTACCGGCCCGCTGTCGTAAATGTCTTAGTCACACCAACGCGGCCTAGCGTCGGAACCCCAGCTGCTCCTGCGCGTGTGATGGTTACATCACCTCTAGTAACGGCTTCTCCATCGCCCCAGTCAATCGAATAGGTAAAGTTCTCGGTGGAGCCAAACCCTGGATCGCTAAAAGTAGCGAACGTAGGAACACTCAAAGTCTGCCCCACGACGAGATTAGCATCGGCGGGATCAGATAACGTAGGCACTACGTTTGTAATGACGGCGTTACCTGCATCGACGACGAGCACACCTGGCGTGCTACCTTGAATCTGAATCTCCAGCGGATAAGTTCCATTGTCGGCGTAGATATGGGACCCGCTCACTTGAATACGGCTATTCGTAGTGCTCCAACCAAGATCTTTCAATCCAGCAACATCCAACTCGGTCAGCAATTTGCGCTGCCCGGCCGAAATCGTCGGATCCATCAAGGTTTCCTGGCCGTTATTGAACAACCCATTTTTCCAGTGCGCGCGGTCAGCTTCTAGCGGGACGTTAGCTCCTCCATTTGCAGCCTTGGAAGCGGGGCCGGTGAAGTTGTTACCAGACAGGTATCGGTTCCAGCTGCTCGCCACACCGAAACCTAACAAGTGCGTTAACTCGTGCAAAGCGACGGAATAAAAATCTTGCTCATCTGATTCAAGTCCGGCGGTTGTCGTTCCGAAGTGCCAATTGGTGTTTGTATCGAATGTGATCGAGCCACCCCAAGGACCAAAATCCGTTGGTGTTGATGCTAAAGCACCGGTTTGTCCGCGTGCAGCGATAGTATCGATCCATGTTTGACTGCCAGCAACACGATAGCCACCTGGCCCGCCCGATCCAAGCGAGGTACCAGGAAGATCTCGTCCTCCTGCGTAAACATAGATCTCGTTGGCTGCAATATTTTTTACCGGAGCATCTACAAAACTTCCGTTAGCCGGATGAAATACTTGTGCAGTCCAAGTGTTTGTGCCCGAGGGCGAAATCGCAGATAAAGAATCGGTAAGCTTACTTGCAAGGGTTTCTGCGGCTTCTTCTAACAGAGTCCGCCGTGACGGCTGACTAAAGAACCCGTTTGAATCGAACGAGTAGTCAAACTTGAAACGCACAGTCGACGCCGGTCCTGATGTACCAATGGCCAAGTTGGATTGTGTGCCGTCGCCCCAAGTTGCTGTCGCAACCAACGCGCCAGACAAACCCGAAGCATCCACGCTACGACTCAAGTTGAACTCGCTGCCTTCGGCTGTCATCGCCCAACGGCATTCAAGCGTCTCAAGAAGCATCCGACGGGCACGATTACGTTTGCGATCTCGTGCTAAGCGATTTGAAACTTGTGCAGCAAACGCCCGTATTGCTCGACCAAGGATTGAAGAACGGAGTACCTTGCCGGTCGAGTTTCTAGACATCGATTCGTTTTCTTGAAAGGAGGGTACGTCGTGGTGCTGGAGTCGTTGCCGAAATAGGACGTCTAACATGGCTCTCTTCGACTTCGTTAGGGCCGCCGTCGATATTGCCTAGGTACTGGCGGCGAACTTCGGGGTGGTTACGAACCTCGTCGGGCGTTCCTTCGCACAGCACTTGTCCTTTGCTGATGACATAGCATCGATCGACAAAGGACAGTATTTCGCGCGCCGCGTGGTCAGTAATCAAAATCGAGATTCCCGACTGCCGCAACCGCTCGACGATTTTCTGAATTCCCTGCACAGTAACCGGGTCAATGCCTGCAAATGGTTCGTCCAGCATAACTATTTGTGGATCCGAAACCAAGCACCTCGCGATCTCCAATCGGCGTCGCTCTCCGCCTGACAATTTCGAAGCCCGTGATTTTCGGATATGAACGATATCGAATTGCTCAAGCAGCTCTTCGGTACGCTCCCGACGTTCCCGACGCGGGACATCCAAGAGTTCTAGCATACTCGAAATATTTTGTTCGACCGTTAACTTTCGGAAGACGCTTGATTCTTGTGCCAAATAGCCCATGCGCCCGTCGCGTGCGCGTCGAAACATCGGCCAATCGGTTACATCCAGTCCGCCTAACGTGACTTTCCCGCGGTCCGGCAAGACAATTCCGCACGTCATGCGAAAGCTGGTCGATTTCCCGGCTCCATTTGGGCCCAGCAAACCAACGATTTCGCCCTCTTCGACGCGAAAGCTCACTCCATTCACGACTCGGCGACGACCGTAGGTTTTTTCAAGTCCGCTGACGTCTAGTATTGTTGCCATCCGCTCGGGATCCATCCTCGAATTGCTCGAATCTTGCGTTTATTCCAACGGTGATGTTACTCCAGATTCAGGCACAGCGACAACGCCAATCGCTTCCCACCGAGCGGAGAAGCTAGTGTCAGGTTGAGGAGGTTTATTAGCTAGCGATGGTAACGGAACCTATGGCGTTCTACCGTATAATTCCCATCCGACCAAAATTTGGCCAGTATGGAATCGGAGAATTCCAATAGTGAGGCCAAAAAACCAGGACAGCTCGGCCAATCATCAAGTCACGATGCACAAAGTGATTCGGCGTCCAGCTCCGTGCATCGGCCGAGTGGCTACTGTTGTCTCCCATCGGAAAGTATTGATCGTCCGCCATCTGAAATTCAATACTCTTGCGTCCCGCAAACAGCGGCGAATCTTCCCACAGCGTCGGCTCGCTAAAAAAGATATCTCGCACAACATTGTCGTAGCCATAAGTTCTAGCCCAATTTGACTTGTCGACTTCACCTAAGTTAGATTCAAAGTAGTGCGATTCCGCCTCCGGTGTTAGTGAACCTAAGAACAAGCGATCTTGACTTTCGTAGTCACTTCCGGGAACGATACTGGTGTAATAGATATCCCGCCACACTCGGGCGCGATTGACTGTAACATTCATTCCGGAAGTTGCAGCGATCCCTGCCGGTGCCGCATCTCCCACGTCTTCAACCGAGTAACGTGGTCGATGATCGGCAAGATTCAGCGGCCTCGCAGCCAAGACTCGGTTACTCGGCGAAAGCTCAACCAACTCACCATCAACCCAAAGTGTCAATGTATCATCAACATTAGCAAATCGAATCGTCGCGTCTCCAGAACCACGAACATTACAGGAGCCGACGATTTTGCTCGTCACGCCACCTTTGCCATCGTCGAAAACGCTAAGCTCACTACCGTTTTCGATCGCCGAAATAACGATGCCACCGTTGGCAGTATCCAACGTAAGCTGATAATGCACGCCAGCTTCGACAAGATCTACGGCAAGCTCACCCGTCTGCTCACCTAACGTCAGTTCAAATTCAACAGCCAAGTCTCCTACCCAATGAATTCCATCCACTGACTCTGAATTCGTCCTCGATACTCGCGAGCCATCCATGCTCAACCCCGATGGCTTTCGGACCACATCAAAATCGTCGAAGGGCACGCGGCGTTGATTAAGGAAATAAGTACGCTCGGTTTCCGTCATCGCATTGTAATGAGAAAAGTCGCTTATAAGCCTCGCAGTCCGCGGCATAACCGGAGTCGGCAGTTCTCCCGTCTGCTCGATGGCATACCACTGCAAGGGATTTACTACGTAGTGGTAATACCGAAGCCAGTGAAGTCTATTTTTTTGGTCCGTTCCTACAGTCGGTTGCAAGCTGGCTTGCCAATTGTCCGATGTCATCTGAACTTTCCAAGCTGCGTCGTCACTGATCCCTTCCGTCTCTACACCTACCGTGTTGATAGGCCCTGCTGGCTGCCATGCACTGGGCAAACCTGCTTTGACAAGGGCTGGTGGAATGCGGTCGGTATCCGCCACTGGCTGCAACATGGCTTCCAGAATGTTGGGCGGCTTCCTGGCAATCGAAAAATCAGCCTCGTCTGGCTTCTTTACGTAGATGTCACCATGTTCGATATGGATGGTCTCGTTCGGAAGTCCGATTAGTCGTTTGATATAGTTTTGCCGAGCCTCGCGCGGATACTTAAAGACAATGACTTGCCAACGCTGCGGATCCGATTGCACGTAAGCAAGTTTGCTGACCAAGATGCGATCGCCAGAAAATGTTTTTTGATTCGCATCCTGCTCCGTATCAATCGGTTGCTGAAAACGACAAATTGGACAGGTCGTACCAATCACGACCGAATTGGTCAGAGCCCCCGTCATATTATCAAACTCAGAACTCGCGCCCCCTTGATACCTGAACCCACACTGGCTGCACACAACGTCTTTGTGTGCCCCCATTAAAGTCGGGGCCATCGAACCTGTGGGAATGACGAACGCTTCGGCCACGAACGCACGAAATAAGAACGCCAGTATGAGGGCGACCGCAAAGCTATCGATGGTTTCGCGAATCCAAGGACTCGGCTGTGCATTGTGGGTTTGATCGATCGCTACGGCAGCAGAACTCATGGTAAGGGTTTTGAAGATTCTATGAAAATAGGTAAGTGGCGACTACAAATCGGTCGGAAAGCGTGCCGCACAGTCTAACATTCCGCGGCGATGAAAGCACTACGTTCCGAGTTAACAGACCGTCATTAACCGGTCGCCCCAGGAAGTACTCTGGCCAGCAGAATTCGGAAAAGTGAAGCAAGCTGCGCTAGAGCCTGCGAGGTAGGCGGCCGCAAGCGCATCGTGTCAGGGAATGCTTGCAAACCCATGTTCCAGCCACTGGATACTATACGGCTAGCGTTTTCGCTGGTGCAAAACTATTTCTAACGGCACACATTTCCGAGTCGACTCACGACTTCATAACCGCAAAGTGCAAGTCTCCGGTTGTAACAACAATGCTCAAGATGCCGAATATTACTGCAAATGGTCGCCCAGTTTTTGATGATTTGCGACGGTTCCCACGCCGAGACGGATACGATTCTGTCGAAAAAATAACTGACGCTTAGAAGAGTCCCTAGCAACGTTTCACCTCGATAGGTTCGATGATATCGCAAACAAAAACCAACGAAAACGTTGTATCGGGTGCGGTATTGGATGCAAGCGCCAGCAAGATGTCAGTAGCGTCTGCGCTGCACACCACATTGCAAGCTAAACATGCGCCAACGGCCTACCATTGCCTTCGCGTCGGGCAAAATATTACAGCTTGGGGTCTGTTCCACAAGTTACCGCTATCGCAGTTGATCAACTTTGAAGTCTTGGGGCTTCTTCACGATATTGGCAAAGTCGGCATCCCGGATCGTATTTTACAGAAACCTTCGGCGCTCACGGACGAAGAGCGTGCCATTGTCGCTATGCATCCGAAGGTCGGTGTCGAAATCCTCAAGTCGGCTGGATTAGCGAACGTCATCGTGCAATCGATCGACCGAATCGGGGAATGGTTTGACGGCACGAACGCTCCCCAGACTCGCACGAAGCTCCCGTTCTCGGCCCGGGTGCTCGCCATCGCAGACGCTTTCGATGCAATGATCACCGAACAGCGTTACCGGCCAGCTATGCCCAAAGGAGTAGCACTCAGGGAACTGCGGTCGCTGGCTGGTCGGCAGTTCGACCCCAAACTGGTGCACAGTTTTACAATCGTGGCTGAGCGATATAACACAGAATTGCACGAGCTGGTAGAGCGGCGTTGGGCCAGCTACGGTTTTCGCGATGGCATCGTTCAACTCTTCAGTCACGAGAACACGTTGCAATACGGTAGTGCTGCTACCAATTCGCTCGCTTCGATATTCCATCGAAGACTAACCGATCACATGAACGATGGTGTTATCTTTATTGACACCGAAGGCAAGATAATTGAATGGAACCGAGCCGCAGAAGCTCTCACCTGCCGAAGTCGCTCTGTACTTTGTCACCAGAGATGGTCTCCTGAATTAATCGGCATGAGGAACGAAGCAGGCAGCGCCGTGGCTGAAGACGACTGTCCGCTACTGTCGGTCCTAATGAACCCTCAATTCGATGTTCGCCGCTTGAGTGTTCAACATCGCGATGGATCACGCCGAGCAATCCAAGTGCAATTTATGCCGGTCAACGATGACCGTGGCACGTTGCGTGGTGCCGCGATGATCTTCGATGATATTACAAGGCAAAAGAATCTAGAGCAGGCCGTTCAGCAACTGCACAGAAGAGCGTCACGTGATCCTCTAACAAAAGCTTGCAACCGAGCGGAGCTGAACCTCCAACTTCCAAAATACACCGAATTGGCACATTCCGGCAAGCTCGCTGTGAGTGTGATCATCTGCGACATCGACTTCTTCAAACGCATCAATGACACTTTCGGGCACGCTGCTGGCGACGATGCATTAGTGACTTTTGCCGGAATCTTGAAGGAGTGCGCTCGCTCGAGTGACCTGGTAGCACGCTACGGAGGCGAAGAATTCGTTATTTTGTGCAGCGACTGCAATATCGAGGACGCAGTTTTGAAAGCCGAAAACATACGGCGACGACTTGCAAAAACACCGCTGCAAGTTCTGCGTGGCAAGTGTTTGAGTGCGAGTTTTGGCGTAGCTCAGATAACCAATGGAATCACCGGCGAGCAAGCTCTTAACCTAGCTGACGCCGCGCTTCTTCAAGCCAAACAGAATGGCCGCGATCGGGTTGAATCCGCGAGCAGTGCTGCTGTAGAAAAAACGCCCGAACCAGTTGCCGAGGTCGAGCCGCAGAACACATGGCTCAGCTGGCTGGGCGCTCGTTCAGTGGCCAGGTCACAATCTTGCGACATCTTGGCTTCAGTTCCACAGGAGATTGCAATTCAGAAGATTACAGGCTTCTTGGACGATTGGCATGCGGAAACGGTCGAAAACGTCGACGATTCGCTAACAGTACGAATTGAGACACGCAAGGCGCCCGAGTATGTCCGATTGGCAGACCGAGAAGCCTCGTTCACAATGCAAATAAAGTTACAAGAAGTGGACTTCGTGCCAGAGAATGAGCGTGAGGCAGTGAAACTGCAGACGATGATCAGCACGACTTTGCGTACGATTAGCCGCCGTGATCGTCGCGTTTCCAATGTCGATGAACTTATGCAACGCGTTTTTGAAAGTTTGAATCGCTATGTCGTTGGCGAGATTGTTGATGATTCAATGCGAAAGTGCATTCGCATTCATTCGCGGCGGTGATCGCCACACCAACTTTGCGGCACCTATCGGCTCGTCAAAGCCATCCCGTAGTCGCAAAGCCTCGTTAAAATGCTTTTGCCGTTGCCTACGAATACAATCTCAACGGCTCCATCTTCGACAAAATCCAGGCCTTTGATATCGGTGAGCAGAAACAGCTCGACCTGGTATCCGTCAACCTCCTCGGCAATTGCGTACTGTGCATCCATCAGGCGATCTGACTCGTTTATCTGAGCACCGGAAATCAGCTGCGAAATGTTGCTAACCTGAGCTCGAAATACTCGATCAGGGTATTGCAAAAGCCGCACGTTTGCTCGACCACCAATCTCGATATCAGCCCGCTGCTTTTGATCAATTGTCGTTTCAATCGATGCGACTCGGTCTCGTTTAACCATGTACCCTAGCGCCGTTCCGGAGTCGATTTTCTGACCTCGGCTCGCACTATCTAGCACCGTATGTGAAACGCTATGCACTTCAGTAAATTCCGATGTTATGCTCGACGGCGTGTATGCTTTCTCGGATCTATCAAGGGAAGCAGGTAGAAATGTTTGCCCTTCGAGGACTGAGATATTGTAGTTCTTCGCTTGCTCCACTTCAAACTCATAGGTTCTCTGGCTCAATAGCTGAAGCGTTCTGAGTTGCGAGAGGCGATCGATTAGTTCGGGTTGATAGTATGCCGCATGCTGAAGGGACTTCTGCTTGGCTTCCAACTCTTGGATCTTCTGCTGGATGTTCAGCAGCCGTCGCTCGATCGACCGATTCGCCAGCTGGATATTGACGCCTTTTTCGACATTCACGTCGAACAATTGCGTGGTTGGAACATTCACGAATAGCGGCTGTCGGCCTTGCGTTACGACCCGTCCTTCAGTTGAAAAACGTGTCGGCATAGGAAGGGTCGCACCCAAAATCAGCAGTGCGAGAAAGATACTCCAGACAAACGCCCTCAAGCATCTTCGCCATATTCGCGGCCAGCGTTTGCTTGTTTGGACGTCAGCATCTTCTTCAGTGACTCTGGCAACAAGCCGCGCGGCAGGACTAGTAACTTTGGACATTAGTATCGTTGCCACGTAAACGAAAACGATAGTCCAACCAAGGTCAGCTAGTTCCCACGCCACCAGTGTAAGCAGAAGTCCCGTCAATATTCCCAATGCCAACAAAAAGCGGTACGCCACTACGGCCACTGCATAGAGGCTTAACAATCGCTTTATCCCAACAGGATACCACAGCGTTTTGAGCCGGGAGAGCCCAGAGGCTGTGCGTAGTACGTTCGTGAAAGCAGATTTCCAAAGTGCCTGACTCGCTTGTTGAGGATTCGGCACTTCCAACAATTCGCTCAGAATATAATACCCGTCATAACGCATTAGCGGGTTTGCGTTAAACAGAAGGGAAGCGATCGAAGTCACGGCGACAACTTGCAGTGCTAACGTATGGATCAAACCTGGAGGAGTTAATATCCATACCCAGACAGCAAAGGCGCACAAAATTAGTTCGGCATAGACGCCTGCTGCTGAAACAGCAACACGATGAACTCGTTTTGGCATTCGCCATGAATCGCTTACATCAACAAACGGAAACGCAATACACAGGACCCGAACCAAGCCGATTTCGGTGCAACGACCGCCAAGCCTGCTGCATGATACAGCGTGTGCGAGCTCATGAATTAAACGCGTTGCCGCGAATACAACGACACATTGCAACCAGAATTCCCAGTCTCGCAAGTTTGCTATTTGCCAAACAGACTCCCAGATCGCACTGTCAACATATGTTAACTGTAGGCACAACGCTATGTAGGACACGAGAATAAAGCCGACCCAAACCGAGATCGCTTCTTTCGTAAAGATCCAGTTTGTATATTGTGCAAGTCTCTCAACTAGCCGCGAGGGATTACCAAGTCGAATCTGGTTATAGAAGATAGCTCCGGTGGCCCGTTGTAGCCCAGCAGCAATCTCTTTAAGAGAACCGCTTTGTTTACCCCGGTAATTCTCGACGGTGTTCGGCCCCAGTCCTTCGGGTTGCACAACCAAATTCGCTTGCCGTGCGAAACTAATCACTTGCTCCATATCTTCGATAGTTAGATTCTTGTGCTTTTGTAGCCGCACCGCTTCCTTTAGATAAAATTCGCTATTGCTTCCATCAAGCATTCTTAAGACCAGCGCTTCATTCTTTGCGCATCGGAAATGCTCACCAGTCAGTGGGTTACTGATAATCCACCACTCGTTCCACTTACCTAGGATTCGTGTCCAACGCAGACAAGGCCTTAAACGCCAGCGCGTCATCGGTCTGTGCGACGAAGAATGTAGAGCTAGCCACGAAGTCTTATTGCTATCGATCGGAAAAACTGACATCAGAAGCAGTCTTTCGTTATGGCAAGACTTGCATGGAAACTTGCATGCCAGGCAACAGTTGCCAATGGCCATTCTTTCGAGCATTTTGCACTGTTGCGTGAATACGCACTTGCCCAGCACTTGTGACGTCCGGATCAAAGTGCGTGATCTTGCCAGCGAATCGGATATCGTTTGCATGTCCGAGCTCTAGCGGCATATCTACCCAAACTGATCGCCCCACTAGCCCGGAGGGATGATAGTTTTGAATTGAGACAAATGCATCAACTCGCAATTCCTCCAAACGCACAATGGACGCCACGCTCTGGCCAACCTGAACCCACTCTCCTTCACGCTTGGAAACGCTCGTAATCGTGCCGGAAAATGGCGTCAGTATCCGAAACTTTTTAAGTCGCTGTTCGGCTGACTCCATTCCTTTTAGCGCAAGTTCCGCTCGCACCAGCAATTGCTTCTGAGCAAGTTTCGCATGCTGAAGCTTCAACTCGGCTTGTTCAACGGCAAGTTGTTTGTTGCGTATCTCAGCACTGCTTGCGGAACCGCGGCGCTCTATTTCTTCGTAGGATTTTAGTGCAATCTTGGCTTCTTCAAGCACTGCCGCCGCGAACAAAATGTCAGTCTGGTCGTCGGCAAGTTCGCGCGCCAACCTTGCTTCGACAGCCGCCACGGATTTTTCCATCTGCGTTGATGAATCATCAATCTGAGCGAGCAACTGCTGCCCCTCGAGCTCATCTCCTGGCTTTAAACTCATCTTTGCCAACAGTCCGGTTTCTTGCGCAGGAAGTTCCGCAGCATCAATCGCAAACACAGGGCAACCGTTCAGACGAAGCTCCGGCGCAACCGCTTTTTCACTGTTGGAAACACTAGTTAGCTGTTGAGCCGAACCTTCAGTGGAAGAAACAATGATTAGCACACTTAAACATATCAATCTTCCTCTGCAATATGCAATCAAACCCATAGTCGAACCCTTGCCCAAAGGTCTAAAACAAAATCGCGTGTTATTGCCCAAACGACAGGCTGACGGCCAACATCTAGTTTTACAACGGCGGTTGCTCCCGGAGTCAACTGAGGCAAGTCCTCTGATTTTGCTTTCACTCGTAGCGGTACGACATTTGAAACATCGGATTGCGCATGAAGAACCAACGGCTGATCGGCAAAATCGATCGGGAGGCGGATGACTTGGTAAGGATGGCTGTCCAGTCGTACCAGTAACGAAGTAGCCGTGCCCGCGGAAGCTCGAGATAGATATGCCCCCACGTTCTTTTCTTCAAGCGCTACTTCAAATTCCCATTCTCCCTCGGGATCATAAACAGACATGAGCATTTGCCCTGCCTGCACCGGGCGATTGTTCAGCAAAGTGTCTACTTTCCAAGTCCCAACAACTCCGTCGATTTGAGATCGAACCTGCAGATCTTCCATTTGCTTGTTAAGCAAATCAATACGTTGACGCATCGATCGATGGACCGCATTGAGTGTTTGGAGTTCCCCTTCAAGTGTCGATCTTTGAATCGTCGTAAGCTCTTTAGAGCGAAGCAACTGAAGCTCAATATCTTGGCGGCGCTGTACGTTTTCTGTCTCTTCGGCAAGTAACGACTCGTATTCCGTCTCAAGCTGCACGCTAGCGATCCGAAGTAGCGTATCTCCGGCCCGAACTCGCTGACCATACTGAACGAGGACGCTGCGTACGGTTCCAGCGACGGGGGAATAAATCGCCTGATGCACCGAAGGCACCAAGCGTGCATCAGCCGAAATTTGAACTGGCACGGGGATACAGCACGCAGAAACCAATAAAAGTGTCAGCATCAAAGTCCGCACGGGTGCCGAGCAGAGGAAACTTTTGATTCTGCGAATTCGACTCCGACGCTGTTCAATGGCGCGTAGCGCTCGACGAATACGTCGGTCATCGATCCATTCTGTAGCAAGCCTTGTCGTCGGCGTGATCGCTTCGAGGTCCGCGGCACACTTGTCCGCTTCCGCTCGGTTCGCGCATTTGTGCCACAACGCGATCATGCCCACAAATCGCAGCAACTGTTGTTTAGAACTTTTTTCCAGCTTGATAGGAACCCAGCCGATACCCTCGGCGGCAAAGATCGAATGGCATTCTGCGAACTCCGTCGATTCGATTTCTTCGCAAAAAAGCCTTGGCTTATTCAATTGCTCGTTTTTGCAAGCATGCGTCAGCGATCGCATGAGCACCTCAGCCGCTTCGCTCTGTGAAACGATACGCAGCCCATTAGCGGCATTGCTAAAGTCGCCCCGACTGCCAGGTTCTGCTTTTGATACGAAAAAAACTTCGTCCGCTTTGAGCCATTTAGCAACGCCACGTGCAAGGAGAGTACTCTCCTCTATCGGTGTGATAGACCGAGGAACGCGATGAGGCGGTTTGCGTAGCAGTTCGCGATGCGAGTGTATTTCTTGAAAAACGTTGTTGGCTACCTCGAACAACTCTCGCTGTCGTTCAAGAATTCGTAGTCGTTCGTTCTTGAGAAACTCGCTGACATGCCCGCTAACTTGAACGACGAATCTTAGATAGCCGCGATGTGTTGCTGGCCCGCCCGCAGGATTCTGAACCGCCTGTAACCAATAGCGAATTTCCTCTCCCTCGTTACGCACTGGCGCGTAAACAAGGCAGTATGCAGTTGGATTCGGTGGGCGATCGGGGCCGACACTAACGCTGCTCGGCGGCACTAAAACAGGCTGACGCTCTTTAGCAACCACCTGTAATATTGCAGCGTGATCTTCAGACGCGTAGTAATTGGCCGCAAAATCAGTAGCTTCGACGAGCGGTTCGGCAGCGTCAATCCGCTCCTCAATGGAACTGATAGGCTCGCTACCAGGCCAGTCGGAACTCGCCGATTTTTGCGTCAGTTCAGTTCCAAAAGAACCGCTGAGCGATTGAGGTAAATTACGGGCGGCCGTCGCCAGCCATCTACCGTCGCTGTCCTGCTCCCATAGCGCGACCGCTACGGCTCCCATCGCTTCTCGCGTTCGGTCGAGCACTAGAGCAAAAAATGCCTCGCGATCCTGATACAGTTTTGCTGCGTGTGCAATCTCAGCGACTAGAGCCGAAATCTGTGACCGCGTCTGTTGCAAATGCTCTGGCTGCAAGTCCATCATGCTGGGCTGTGCAGGATCGAGCGAGCTTTGCCTTCGGCGCGCGGAATCTCCCAGCCTCGGGCCATGGTTCGACGGGTCTGACGCAGTCCTGGTCATTACCTATATGCGGTCACGCGTGCAATTTGCTAGGGAAGTTGGTGCAGGCGGAGTACCGAGGAAAGATGTCGCCCTCCATGCCTCCACATTTCGTAGCATGAAGGACTAACAAAATCCCAACGTCTAACGCAATCGAGAAATCGAATGCTTGCAAAGATGACGAAGATTCCTAATGAATCTTGCGTCTTGAAATTTAGTGCGAAAGTGGACGGCTAGTTTAGACAGCGTCTACTTTTTTACACGAAACGCATAGTATTCCGAGACCGAAATCTGACCGTCGCCATCGGCGTCGACTTGGGAAAACACTCCCTCGCTTGAGCTCCACTCGTCCACGGTAATCCGAGAGTTTTTATCGGCGTCCATACGTGACATTTTGCCGACGATAAACTTCACCCAGCGTTCTTCTGCTGCCGGCGGCAGACCGTCCATACTGAAATCGCCAGCAGTTGCAGCAACGCTCGGAGAGCTAGTGGAGGTGGTTGCGCTAGAGGTACTGGCGCCACGCCCGCCCCCTCGGACCGCTCCATTGCGAATTGCAGCCAAGCATTCTGCTGCGGTGATAAATGCGTCGTCGTTCAAGTCAAACATCTTGAATTCAGCTTCGAGATCTGCCGTCCACTTGCTAGCAAACTCAGACATCGCGACTTGACCGTCACCATTCTGGTCTTCGCGTTTGAACCAATCTGGCAAACCTTCGACCTTAGATCCACCAGATGTCGAGATACGATAGCTAGCACGATCTTGCCAAATCGCATCTGGTTTTTCTTCGATCGGTGCTTCCATTCCCATACCGCCTTCCCCCATACCCGCCCAACGCTCCGCTCTGGCTTGACGCGGATCCGCGGCTGCTAGCGAATTACCGCCGCTAGCAGCCTGATTTTCACGGATGCGAGCGAATCGCACTGCAAGCTCGTTGACTTGCAATTTCCCATCTTGGTTTCGATCGTACTGAATTGGGTTATCGTTCCACCGCCCGCGACGCAATTCGTCTTCGTCGAGTGCGCCGTCGTTATTGCGGTCATAGCGAGTAATCCGCTCGGCAGCATCGCGCTGATCAATCTCTTGTACGTTAACAGTAAAAATCTCGCCGCTTTTTCCAAAACCGGGCGGAAGAGAAAGTGGTTGCTCAAGCCCAAATCCTGGTACGAGCGGTTTGTCTTCAATGGGAACGCCTTCTTCCTCGTCGCCTCGTCCGCCCCAGCCCCCAGGACCGCCGCCGCCACCGCCACGCGCTTGCTCCATACCTTCGGTAACGACAGAAATTGGAATTGGTTTGCTCGTATCGATCTTGGGGTTGCTCTGCGCCATGCGATCGATCATGAATTTCGCGGGACCTTGCATTTCGTCCAAGTCGATCAAGCCATTTCCGTTGGTGTCCATCCGAGAAATAAACGAAGACGAATCGAAGCCACCGCGGCCGCCTCCTCCGCCGCCTCTTCCACCGAAACCACCACCGCCAGGTCCGCCGCCAAAGCCGCCGCCACCGAAACCACCACCGCCAGGTCCGCCGCCAAAGCCGCCGCCACCAAATCCTCCTCCGCCGAAGCCGCCTTCGGCACCGCCGAACCCGCCGCCACGTCCGCCGAAACCACCACGACCGCCGCTTTCTCCGCCGCGATCGCCACCTCGGTCTCGGCCTCCACGCCCTCGGGCACCGCCTTCTTCACCGCCCCAACCGCCTCCGGGCGGCTGGGCATTCGCGGTCAGCGACAAAGCTCCGCCAACTAACGCACCACACACAGCAGCAGTCTTAGCAAAGGCAAGAACTGGTCGGACGATGGTTGAAATGTGATTATGCATAGTTTTATTACTCCGCCATTGAGGCGTGAGGTCGGTTGCTACGAATCGTAACAGATGCCAATATTGTAGTCTGATCTGGCTCGAGCGACGAATTTACGTCCACCCGAGAATCGTCAGTCAGATTCTTGTTCCTACGTTCGCCGGCAAAACCAGCGTGATCAGGGCAATCGAACGTTCGCTCGAACCCTAAAACTTCACACGATCCTACGATTTGGGATCTGAGCGCATTCCTTCCGAACCCGCTGCGGTCGCAAAAGTTCCGCTAGTCGCCTCCGCGAACTTCAAGTCCCACGCCACGATTACCCTCGGCTACTTTGCAATAGTGATCGATTTAATCGCGGCCTGGTCGCTTTCAGGATCTGCTACCAAGACTCCCACCACCGATTTGCTCGACACCCGTACGATCGCTGCTCCATGAAGCGGCTTGGGCAAATTCATGATGTCTTGGACAAAAATACCGTCTTTAGTCAATCGGAGGCTCGACATTTCCAGCGGGATATACCGTTGATCGCCCTCACACAGCAAGAGAATTTCGTCCTCTCCGATCGCGGAGAATTCTGGCGTAGAAAGACGCTCGGATGGCCATCCCCCTCGGTCTCTTGGAAAATCAGCTACTTTCGCTCGGACTACAGCGGCTGTTTTAGGGGCCTCAACTTTCACTTCCCCGATAGGCCAAGATTTGCCTGCACAATCGAAAGTCACGGAGTCGGCAACTGCGTCCTCGGGTACACGAAATAGATCCGCTGGTCCAACCAAACTTCCATCATCCAGCGGAAGAACCCATCCCACAGTTTGATGCGAGCTCTTAAATCCGTAAAAGGAAGTCTTCCAGCTGAGCGCCGCAAGTTGTAACGGAGGAAGTATATCTAGCTCCAAACGTGACGCCGCCCCGGCCGGAATCGGGGTTTGCCATTCAAGCCATTCGTCTTCTGGTTTTTCAAACAATTCGAAGCGATGCCCAATTACCACCGCCTTGCCTGGCGGCTCAGGCGTTGCAAATTCGACCCCACCTACAGCGATGCTGGAGAGTGTCTGTGCCTGAAGTGCGATTCCGCGAAACCCCATATCCATCTTCACTCCGCTAACGTTCCAGAATCGAGTGTTGTCGCGGATCAGTGAACGGTAGTCAGCCTTGATCGACGCTGCAATCCGCACCCACCGCGAATCTGGCGAGAGCCCTATCGACTGCACTCGGCCAACTTCCATGCCGCGGTAAAGTATTGGTGCGGAAGGCTGCAGCCCACTTAAGCTTTTTGCTTCCAACACCACCTCAAGCGCATCACCTGGCAACTCAGTCGCCGGCGGACTGGCAAGCCCGACAAACTCTAGTTCAGGCTCCGCTCTCCGACGCGATGGATCAACGGCGATGTATTGTCCCGAGAGAATCGTGTCTAAGCCGCCGATTCCTCGAACGGTTGCTTCAGGTCGCACCACCCAAAATCGAGTTCCTTGCGATGCGACCAAACTCGCCTCTGGGTTCAACCTTGCCACCACATCAACTGAATCCAGGTTGGAAGTCAGTCGAATACTTGTGACAGTCCCCACGCTCACTCCCCGATGACGCAAGGAATCACCAACTTTAAGTCCCGCGCCGTCGGGAAGCACGATCTTTATCTCAAGCCCTTCTTGCTTCATCGAAAGATAGGTGACGGTACCTGAGATTAAAACTGCGATGAGCGCAATCCAAATTACAAGTCCGGGAACGCCGCGACTTGGCACACTCGGCTTCTTTAGTGCTTGCGGCAACGAATCTGTATTATCTTCCGTCATCGTAACGCATCCTTCGACCAAATCCCGTGTGGATTGAATGTTAGTGAGGCAAGCATGTTGCAAACCACGCAGAGTGCAAAAACAATTACTGCGGGACCAAACTCGAATTCGACTAGTTCGCCGACCTTGACCATCATGACCAGTAAGGCTAGCAAGAGCACATCCAACATTCCCCATCGCCCCACCGCTTCCACAAAACGATAAACCCAAGCACGATGATGGTGTTGAGATAGCTGGAGGACGGTCAGTTCGAAAATCCCTAGCAGTTTTACCAGTGGCAACACGATCGAAAAGACGAACACAACCGTCCCGACAAACCAGTTTCCATGTTGAAACAGTTCCCAAGTCCCACTCAGGAGCGAGCTTGTGAAATGCTGACCAAACTGCTCGATCTTCAATATCGGGAGCAAAATCGCTGGGAAATATAGAATCAAAGCTGCTAGCGCAAACGCCAAAGCTGGATCACGCGACCAATGTTTGTAGGCTCGATCCGGCAGGTGGGAAAAACATCTTGCGCAGTAATTCGCACCTCTACCCATTTTGTCAATGCGTTGTATTTGTCCACAGCAGTGGCACGCTTGAAGATCCGTTGTGGTTGTCATTTGCCTTC
This sequence comes from Njordella aestuarii, assembly GCF_056494165.1. Classification (NCBI taxonomy): domain Bacteria; kingdom Pseudomonadati; phylum Planctomycetota; class Planctomycetia; order Pirellulales; family Pirellulaceae; genus Njordella; species Njordella aestuarii. The sequence goes on along the minus strand of NZ_CM151397.1, from coordinate 927,762 downwards.
AAGAATCGTAATGTTCGTCGTAAAGTAGGCCGGCGCACGGTCGTTGGCAGTTACTACTTCACCATAAAACGCAACGTACCCATCCGACTTCCGACTGACCTGTGCCGTGTATCCTCGCCCCTCCGTCTCAAACATTGGTTGAGCTACCCAGACGGCCGAACGAAAATCCTTTGTTGTTGACCGAGCAAGCCACATTTGAACTTTGGAAACCGCGACATCAGTCCGCAGAGAGAGACTGCCGTTGGCCCCCACATTCTCTGTAAAGGACCATTCAAGATTTGGCAATGGTTCATCCGCAGTCCGACTGCGATGAAGGGCGGCTAGGCTGCCGATCAACCTCTCATAGTCACGAATCTGATGGCCTTGATTGGGCGTGTAGGTCAAGAATTTTGGCCCTTTCAAATCGGGCCAATACATGTTGCAGGCATCTAAAGTCCAGTAGCGATCATTCGTTCCAAAAATCAACAGCTTCGGTTGCTGCAAAAGCTCCCTGTAAGCATAAGGATCGACAATCGATTGTAATAGTTGCCCACGAGGCGAGGACAAATACTTCTGAAGATTCAATTCTGTGTAATCGTTGATTTCGTCACTGTAATCCCCCCAGGAAGCTAACTGGTGTTCCATTTGCTTTGACATGTTCAGCATATCGATCACGATAGGTGCAAACGCATCCACCCGAGAATCAACAGCGGCAGTCAACCAAGTCGTCCACCCCCGTTTGCTCGCGCCTGAAACAGTGAATCGCTTGACGTCAATTCCGAATCGGTTCGGAATCTCTTTCTCAACAACATCCATACAACGGACCGCAGTCTTGACCATGGGCAACAAGAGAGGCCATTCTTCCCCTTCTCCCATCAGATATCGGCGAAACGTCTCGGCAATAATTTCATCTTCATAACGGCCATCCAAAATCGGCTGAAATGGCACCTGTTCGATGATTGCAACGGGAGCTCGAGCGGCAAACGCTAACTTGCTCAACAGCGAATATTCTCTTGGCAACCCAACGTGCTGCGGAGGCTTTTGAGCCCAATCACCTTTCCAGGATCCGCCGGCAATAAACAGAATCGTCGAATCGCCTTCGACTTCCCATTTTTCATCGTTCAATTCGGAAGCCGGGCCCGCCGACGGTGTTGCTTGCGGCACCAGAATCCACAGAACATGCTTCCACGGTATTCCTTGCCAAGTTTGCGACGTCAAATTGTAGCGTAGCCAAACACAATTTTCGGCATCGCCACTTTCTGCCAACTCGTATCCGAACGAATTGTCAACTTTGGCAATGTATTCTTCGAGTGCCGACGAATACTCCGTTGCTTGCCCAGCAACCCCGCGAATGGGCGGCGCTTCTGCGACTGTCTGCGCTGACAACTTGGTCGACAAAGCCGAACTGCTGGAAGCAAGTAACATTGCCGCGAAGACTAAAGCCGACTTTATGTTGCGTAAGGAAATCGTCGACGGTTCGGCGTCAAACCGATTCGCTGTGGTAGTAAGGCCCATGTTAATACTCTTCGATGCCGCGAAAGACCGTGTTCAGGCAAAATGATATGACAACGGCCACATCAGTGCAGACTATTAAACGATCAACGCCACAATAAGTCCACCGGCCGACTTGCCAGAACTCTACCGATTTGGTGGTTTCGCGCTGGCATTCATTTAAGATACCAGCGTAAAGAAAGCTCTCGAAAACGCGGCATTCAGCGTACTGTGTTAGCGATCGAACACGCTGTAGCGAACTTCTTCTTCCAGCGTTACAGACTTCGCCATCGCAGCTTGGAAGTCAGCTTTATCGAGATAATAGAGGCTAGAAGGTTCAAGCGCTTGTACGGTCGCGTTCCTCAATTGGCCGGTCAACAAAGCTGTCTCACCAAAATGCTCACCTTCAGTTAATTCGGTGAGTTGGCCCTGACCTTGGCGTTGGATTCCGACGCGTCCCGAACGAATCAAGAAGAATCTGTCTCCGACGTCGCCTTCTCGAATTATGATTTCGCCAGCTTCCACTTTCTTCTGCTTCATCTGATCAGCAATCGACACCAAGTTGCGAGGAGTAATTCCCGCAAAGACAGAGCAGGTCGCCAACATACGCGAAATCATCGCCGCTTCACGAACTAGCACGTCGCTTCGAATTCGTCCGTCAACCAAATTGACGATACGATCCGCAACGTCCAAGATGCGGTTATCGTGCGTCACTAAGATGATCGTTGTACCTTCTTGTTTGGCCAATCGCTGGAAGAGTTCGACGACTTGACGCCCGCTTTCTTCATCCAGCGCCGCCGTCGGTTCGTCAGCTAGTACAAGGCGAGGGCGATGGACTAAGCCGCGGGCTATCGCAACTCTCTGTTTCTGGCCACCGGAAAGCTGTTTTGGCTTGTGGTTGAGACGATGCTCTAAACCGACAGAACACAACATATCCTGTGCTATTTTGGTGTTTTTACGCATTCCATTCTGGGGATGGGACAGCTCCAGAGCCATTCTCACGTTTTGCGTGGCGGTCAGCGAATCGAATAGGTTATGCGATTGAAAAATAAATCCAATTTCTTTCCGCACAACATTGAGGCGAGCGTCGCTCGATGCGGCCAAATCGTTGCCAAGTACAAAAAGCTTTCCATCCTGGACTCGCCGCAATGTCCCAATCAGCGTGAGAAGTGTCGTTTTTCCGCTACCGCTCGGGCCCGTCATGATGATGATTTCGCCGGGACCAACCACCAAATTTGAGTCGAACAGAACTTGCTTTCGCAGCTCTCCTTGACCAAAGTAATGTTGCAATCCCATTGCGTGCACAACCACTTGCGTCTGATCAGACGCTCCAGGGGTTAGGACCGATGGCATGGATTCTTCGACTTGCGGCATCAATTCACATTTGGTGGAAAATTAGACTTAGCGGTATAGTCACTACGACCCCTACTTCTGCCGCAGTCCGACGACTGGAACGATTGTAATTACTCGTTAGCGACGTTTTCTTGGGAACATGTTTAGCTTTAGAGTACGTTGTAGCAAAGCCTTTGGCAAAATTTTAAACCAATTTTGAATCATTCTCGATCTGCTGATGCATGTTCCGTTTATGCCGCACGAAATCCTATTTCAAAAGCAGAACCATGCATTTTGAGAAGTCGATGCACGCTTTAAAATCACTCATTACGGTCACGTACGTGTTCTTGGTGCTCGCATGGACTTCCGGCTGCAAGCAAACGGACAGCCAGAATGGTGGGCTAGATGCCACTCAGCCGGCGATTGCGGCCCGACAGATCGCGGCTCAGGGCCGGCTACTTCCAGCGTCAGGCATTATTTCTCTATCAGCCCTGCCGGGCGACCAAGTTGAATCGGTCCTTGTTCGCAGCGGACAACAGGTCTCACAAGGCGATGTATTGGTCGTCATGCGTTCCAATCGTTTGCGCCAGATCGAACTCGAAGCGGCCGAAACACGACTTGCTGAAGCGCGTGCACAGTTGAAAGCAAAACAAGTCGAAGTACAACTGGCGCTCCATTCCGCTGATCTGAAAGTTGAGCAGGCGAAGATTGCTGAACAACAAACAACCAAGCAGTTGGAACTGATAAAGGGCAGTAAGAATCAGCTCGACATGCTTCAGAGCCAAATAGCTCGATTTCGACGCCTGCGCGAGAACACGAATACGCGAGCAATGATCGGCCAAAGCGAGATCGATGTAAAAGAAATCGAGCTTCAGCGTGCTACGCAAAACTTTAACCAAGCGGTGCTCACGGGCGAACAAGCTGTTCAAACTGCCAGTTTAGGCATTCGTCTTGCCGAACAAGCCCGCTCAGCAGCAACCGAAAATGTTCAGCTTGTCGAAAATTCGACATCGATCGAATCGCTCGAAAAGCAAATCGAACTGCTGCAACTTCAGCTAGACCAAACTCGTATCATAGCTCCCAGCGACGCCACAGTTCTCGCTGTGCATGCAGCCGTTGGCGAAACCGCCGGTCCAACTCCAATCCTCGATATAGCAAACCTGTCGAGTATGGTATGCGTCGCCGAAGTTCACGAAGCGGATGTTGCTAGGCTTGCCGTCGGTTATGCCGCAGAAATGAATTCAGCCGCTCTTCCGACTCAGCTGCAGGGAACAGTTTCTCAAATTGACCCCCTAGTCGGCTCGCCGCAGATGAGGCTTCCGAATCCACTCGCCCGAACCGACTTTCGCGCCGTGCCGGTGCGCATCAAGATAGCCAATGATCAACAATCAATTGCCGCTGGGCTTGTTCAGTTGCAAGTAGACGTCACAATCACGCCGACACCGATCCAACGCCCTGAAACCGCAAATTCATTGAAACAGTGATTCGAATGCGACTTTCGCGAACGCCACTTTCAACGCTAAATTTATTGGCGGTTCCAGGACGAGCGGCCGTATGGATTGCTGGCGTAGCCTTCGCTCTTCTGCTGATCTTTGTCCAGCTTGGCTTTCGCGGCGCCGTCGCAAACACGGCGACTATTGTCTATGGAAAGCTTGAGTTCGATCTTGTGTTGAGATCACCCGAGTATCTGCACCTCTACGAGACTCGTACGTTCCCGCGTCAATGGATGGAACTGGCACAGACACATCCAGACGTCGAATCGGCTTCACCATTTTATATAATGCTGAACCGTTGGCAGAGTCCGCAGGACCTAAAGTACCGCGGCATAGCCATGATGGGAATGGAACGAGACAAACCAGTACTTGCGATACCCGAAATCGACCAACAGCTGAATTTGCTAGGCAATCCAGACTGGGTCTTGATAGACCGAGCGACGCGTAAAGACTTTGGCCCCAAGGACGGCAAAAGCTTTGGCAACGATGATATCGGAGTACGAAGCGAGCTTGGTGGTCGCGAAGTTATGATCGCAGGCAGCTTTGAGTTAGGCACTGGCTTGGCAACCAACGGCGCAGTCCTCCTTAGCGACATTGGATTTGCACGCCGTGCTCCAATTGATCTTCAGAAGGAAGTGCATCTCGCGCTGATCAAAATTAAGCCCGGCGTCGATCCGCAAGAAGCAGCCAACAGCCTGCGACAGTATTTAATTCAACGCGATCCACAATCAGCCGATGTGATCCAAGTCATGTCCAGAGCGGATGCAATCGATTGGGAGCATCACCATTGGCTCAGCGAGACACCGATCGGCATTATATTTCAGTTGGGCGTCTTTCTATCGATGATTGTTGGCGCAGCGATCGTGTATATGGTTCTTGCGAATGAAGTCGCCAATCGGCTCAGCGAATACGCGACGTTAAAAGCCATGGGTTATACGCAATGGGCCGTTTCCGCCATTATCCTTCGGCAAGCTTGGATGCTCGCCGGACTCGGATTCATCCCAGCGTTTTTAATGGCACAGCTACTATACTGGACCACTGCGATGCTGGCCGATTTGCCAATTTTCATGACAGCCCCTCGGGCAGTAGGCGTGGCTATACTTGCATACGGAATGTGTACAGTGAGCGGTTTGTTGGCGATTCAGAAACTTTCAAGGGCCGAACCGGCTTCACTTTTTTAGCGGAAACGAAACGTGTTTTCTGTCCAGCGAAAAACGCCTTTGGCGTGGCAAAACCTCACCACCAGTTGGCGAAAACTGTTCCTCGCCAGCTGCGGCGTAGGCTTTGCCGTTTTGCTCATGTTTTCGCAAATCGGCTTTCGCAACGGCCTCTTTGACAGCACGGTACAAATCGTTCGGATACTTGACGCCGATCTGTTCATAATCAGTAAGGCTCGTTACACACTTTCGAGCGAACAACGTTTCGATGGTGCGTATCTTAATCGAGCGCGCACGATCAACGGCGTCCGTCGAATTCAACCGCTGTATGTTGGTCGTGTTGGCACCGAGCTGCGCGTCATCGGAAAGCCATCTCGTTCGATTCGTGTTATCGGTGTTCCGTTGGAAGGTCAAGTCTTTAATAGTGAAAGCATGGACGCCAAACGAGAAGCGATACGAAAAAATGGAACAGCCTTGCTCGACAACCGGACCAAACGCATGTATGGACTTGAGCGACGCGACCTCGAGCGACTCAAGAAACAAGCAGTGGAACTTTCTGACAAAACAATCAACTTGGTTGGCTTTGTCGAAATTGGAACAGACTTTGTCAATGATGGCACTTTGGTAATGTCCAGCCAATCTTTTGCTGAGTATTTCCCATTTCGCGACGGTGTAACATCCGATCCTTTAGCATCAGTCGACATTGGCATGGTGCAACTTGCCCCGCGTGCGAATATACGAAATATTCAGTCGGAGATTGAAAGCATAGCGCCCCAACATTGGGAAGTGATGACCAAGCAGGAAATAATTGATCGAGACATCCGGTTTTGGGGACAGTCAACTCCAATCGGGATCATCTTTACCGTCGGGACAGTGATGGGGCTCGTCGTAGGAACAATCATTTGTTATCAAATTTTGTTCACAGAAATTTCTGACCACATCGCTGAATTTGCAACTCTTAAAGCGATGGGTTACCCGCCGTTGTTTTTCTTTCGGTTGATCATGACACAATCGATGTATCTGACGCTGTTCGGATTCATACCGGCTTCTACATTGACCGTTTTGATGTTCTGGGGAATCAGCGAGACGACAGGGCTAATTATGATTCTTACCCCCGCACGAATCGCTACCGTCTTTGTTCTGACGTTGCTCATGTGCTTGACAGGCGGAGCTCTCGCGGTCCGCAAGTTGGTTTCTTCTGATCCAGCGAGCTTGTTTAAGTAACCGTATGAGCTCTTTCAGTAGTGGTCAGACGCACTTACCATAGTCATAATGCAGTCAAGCTGTCCGTGGGATTTTCCCCATTGATGTCAATTCTATATCGCAGGCGGTTAACAGCATGAGAAACTATGACGTCGTATTTAAAATCATCGCGATGGCTTGGCTGACGCTTTCGCCAATTTCGTTGGCATTTGCAGCAGATCCCGAGGCGGTTGCCACAGCCTCAAAGAAGCAGCCCAACATCCTCTTCATTTTCGCTGACGACATGACTTGTCAAGCGATCAGTGCCTACGGTGAAAAGCGAAAGCTGCTTCAAACCCCCAACATGGATTCGCTCGCGAGCAGCGGCATGAAATTTAACCGATGCATGGTGACAAATTCTATCTGTGGACCAAGTCGAGCAACCGTTCTGACCGGCAAGTATTCTCACCTGAATGGTTTTTATAACAACGCGAATAGCCGTTTTGACGGAAGCCAAGTGACGTTTCCGAAGATGCTTCAATCCACTGGTTACAACACTGCGATCGTTGGAAAATGGCACTTGGAGTCAGACCCGACGGGCTTCGACTATTGGCATATCTTGCCGGGGCAGGGAGTCTATTACAATCCGCCGATGATCGATAACGGCAAGCGCGTTAAACATGATGGTTACGTAACGGACGTAATCACAGACCTAACAATAAATTGGCTAGAAAATCGCGATCAAGAGAAGCCTTTCATGATGATGATGCAGCACAAAGCGCCTCACCGTGAATGGGAGCCAGCTCTGCGAGATCTCGGTTGGAACGGAGACGCTTCTTTTGCAGAACCCGATACACTGTTTGATGACTTCGACGGCCGCGGCCTCGCGATTCGCGACCACGACATGGGCATTGCTAATACATTTGGTGATCGAGATCTCAAACTGGTTCCTCCGCCGCAGCTCAACGACGAACAACGCAAGGCATGGGACTCCTATTATGGACCTCGCAATTCAGATTACCGAAAGTCTGCCCGGACGGCAAAGGAGGAGGTACAGTGGCGGTATCAACGCTATATGCACGATTACTTGGCGTGCGTTAAAGCTGTCGATGATTCGATCGGTCGCGTCCTGAAGTATCTAGATAGTAATGGTCTAGCGGACAATACAATTGTAATCTGTACCTCTGATCAAGGTTTCTTTCTTGGCGAGCACGGCTGGTTCGACAAGCGTTGGATCTTCGAAGAATCTGCACGCACTCCGCTGATTGTTCGCTGGCCAGGAGTTGTCTCACCTGGCTCCCAATGCGATGAACTTGTTTCCTTAATCGACTTTGCACCCACATTTTGCGAGCTGGCCCAACTCGAACCAGATCACTCGATGCAGGGACAATCGCTCATTCCACTTCTTCAAGGAAAATCCCCCGAGGACTGGCGTGATTCTCTCTACTACCACTATTACGAGTTCCCGGTTCCACATCGCGTTCGCCCCCACTATGGCTTGATCACTGACCAATACAAGCTCGTACACTACTACGCGCCCGACGTCGACGAATGGGAACTTCTTGATAGAAAAACGAACCCCGAAGAGACGAAGAACTATTTTGAGGACCCAGCGTACAGCAAAATCAAAAGCGATCTTCTAAAACAGCTCGCACTTAAAAAGTCGGAAGCGAAAGACACTGCCCCCACGCCCGCGGAAGCCTATGGAAACCAACGATTTTCCGAATAGATTCCCGATCAAGAATGACGACAAGATAGTTCTTTGTAGGATTGATATCTCACACTTTGTTTCGAACTAAGTTATGTTTGAACGCAAAAGCCTAAAATGGCCGATCACGCTCGCAGTTGTCATGATCGTCTTGATCGGCGGGCTCACCGTCGGCTGGATCCTACTTAACGTATTCGGTGCGAACTCCAGCGAAAAGTCCGCGGGCCTTTACTGGACGTTACTTACCATTGGATCCGTGATGTTCGCCTGTGTGCTCACGGGCGTGATCTTGTATTTGATCCTAACGATCAAGCAGCACAACCTAACCGCAAGGCAGAGTAACTTTATCGACGCAGTCACGCATGAGTTGAAAAGCCCTATTGCGTCCTTGAAACTCTACCTCCAGACGCTTAACCGGCGAAGCATCGAAGAATCGCAGCGACAAGACTTCTATAGTTCAATGTTGCTAGAGGTTGAACGTTTAGATCAGTTGATCAACCAATTGCTTGACGTCGCACGAATCTCCCACCACGAAATTTCCGATGAATCGAGCGTCGAGTGCTGTCGCGTCGACGAATTTGTTCGGGCCGCAATCGATGACGTTTTGAAAAAATACAAACTGAATCCAGATTGCATTAAATCACATCTTGAACCGATCGAGCTCGACTGCCGGAAAGCGGATCTGGAATTGATTCTGCGTAATTTGTTAGATAATGCTGCCAAATATGCGGCAACGCCGCCGATGATCGAGATCTGTTCGGAGTTTGACGGAGCATCGCGAAGCGTTATCACCACGATCGAGAACAATGGTCATACCATTCCACGACATCTTCGACGCCAGATTTTCAAGAGATTTTATCGAATCGGCAATGAACTGGAGAGAACCAAACCAGGAACTGGAATTGGGTTATTCTTAGTCAAATTGATTGTCCGTAGAATGAAGGGCAAAATCGTCGTCGTCGACTCACGAAATCAAAACAGCACAAAAGTAGCACTGACGCTACCCAATGCAAAGCTTGTTCAAAGTAAATCAGTGCAGCAAGTGCCACGCGGCGTAAGAATTGGAAAATAGAATGAGCGTCAAAAAACATATTCTTGTGGTTGAAGACGAACAACATATCGGCGCTATGATCAAGTACAACCTTGAAGCTGAAGGTTATCGAGTCACTCTGGCAACAGATGGCCAAACAGCTTTGAAATTATACGACGCCGATCATTTTGCATTCGACTTGATCATTCTCGATTTGATGCTCCCCGGTATGAGTGGCTATCGCGTCTGTGAAACGATTCGCAAGACAGACGCTGAACTTCCAATCCTGATGTCGAGTGCACGCTCGCTTCCAGAAGACCGTACGCGAGGTTTTGATCTAGGGGCTAATCAATATTTGACCAAACCGTTTGATTTAGATGAATTGCTATCTCGCGTTCGCAACTTGCTGCGAATGCGAACGACGGCGGCAAACGCGGCACATAGCAAGGAAAATCAAAAGGTTACGCAGGAGCCCGTAAAGTTTCTAGAATTCGGTGACTCGGCCGTGAACTTCGAAACTCATGAAGTCTTCGTCGCAGGAAATCGCGTAAAACTTACCACAAAAGAAATTCAACTCTTAAGCTACTTTGCAGCAAACGAGAGTCGCGTCATACCACGTCACGAATTGCTGTCGAATGTTTGGGACGTTCCCGGAGACATGCAAACTCGAAGCCTTGACCAGTTTATGCTCCGACTAAGAAAGGTCTTTGAACCTGATCCAGCCAAACCGCAATACTTTCTGACGATCCGTGATGCTGGCTATCGATTTATTTCCACCGCCGAGTCGCCCGTCAAAAGTGAAACTGATTGATAGTCCAATTTGGCGTTATAGATACATACCGACGAATCCTTGACGGTCTTCCATGTCCTTTTCCAAGGCTTCCATGCGATCAAAAGTACGTTTAAGATCGCCGGCCGCGACGAAACTATTGAACTCCACCAACACAGCTTGACGCACAGTCTCTTTCAACCAATCGACGATCGCTTGGTTCAACCAGTTACAATCTTCGTTACGCAGCGATACGTCCAGGTGAGCTGACATGGCGGCCACGTCTTGCTCACAAGTGCACACGACGCCTTCAAAAACGAAGGCTACCAAACCTTTTGATTCGTCATTGGTAAAATGAAACACACACTCGGCATTATGCAAATAGTAAGTGTTGTGTGTGCCATGCGTTTGAACCGCTTGCTTGATTCGAATCGCCTTTGCAGCCAGTTCCTCGTCAGCATCCAAGGGGGCATCAAATCGAGGCAGACTGCGTAGAGGCAGGCAATCAAATGCGATCTCAACCCAGCGATTCATAAATTCCTCCGTCAATGATGCCCAAGAAGCTGGACACTTACTTTCAAGTTCCCTTAAGCGGGCGACTTGCAATTATGCACGTTGGAAGAATTCTAACCTGTTAAAGGCGACGAAGCAAAGAAGGGGGAGGCATTTGTAATTTTTGCAAACGCCTACCGCACTCGCGATAGACTTGATGGCATCAATTGCGAATGCTGTAAGCTCGTGCCAGTCAAAGCCGGATTCGTGCCAATGGGGCCGTCGTTACCGGCCAGCGACGTCTCAGCCCTCTCGGTCTGCACAGTCGAAACAATTTGCTGTGCGATTTGCGGCCGCAGAAACAGGACGGCTAAGATTAAAAAACCACATTCCGCCCAGTAAGTCCTAGCTTTGCGACCGACTTTTGAACGTCGTCGGGAAAATCTGTCAGCCGAACTTGTAGATCCCAAACGAGAAAGGCTCCGTGCCATACCCTAACCCTCCTAATTTAACATTGGATTCCGTAAGCGCTAGACTTTCGGTGCTCCGTACTATTGAATACGCTAATGACATACCGTCAAAGCAACACTTGAGCCAACGCTGCAGATTTAACCGCAATCTCGACAGAACTCTACGCATGCCTGTGCAGCAAGAAAAGCCCAGTACCAATATCTATTCTGATCGGACTCTATGAAGCTCCCAAAATGGATCAAACTAACGCTGTGGGTTTTCAGCGTCATCGGAGTCCTTGTCACTGGCAATCTTATCAGTCAGTGGTTTTATATTGACTCCAATATTGAAGTGTCTTCCCAGACGACTTTCATAACAGCCCCGCTGCACTCGAACGGCTTGCCGAATTATGCGCAAGCATTTGTCGATCGATGCACAAGCGAACTTAAGTCAGAAAACGATTCGGACGATTTACGTCTCACTGCGTTTATTAACGCGATGTGGCCGGAATTACCGGGAGAGAGTGCGGGAGTACCGTTGTGGCAAAAGGTTGCAACCGAACCAGGGCCTGAAATGGACTTCGACATTCTTGCACTCCAAGCTGGAACGGGCGCGGCGTTTAACACTGCTGAGCTAACTCGCTACGAGTGGACGCGAGAAGACGCTCCAACCGCTGCCGACTGGATCGAATCGCACGCTGCAGATTACAACAGCCTAACTCAAGCGTCTTCAGCTGGCCGGTCGTTTCTACCGGAGAATATTACCGCCGCCAATGCATTTCACGCCGACCGCTCTCGACTGCATGTCGCTTTTGCCTCGGCGGTTGCCAACTTGTGCGCCCGAGCGATGTTGCACCTTGGCAACACTGATTCCGTTCAAGCTTGGCAAGACTGCAAGTCTGCTTTGCAAGTCGTCAACTGCATCCCATCTTGCACGACTGCAGATATTGCGTTGCAATGTCAACTGAAAGGCAACATACTCGATTGTATCGTTTTGATAGCCTGCAAAAACACCTCCACAGTCCAAACATTGCTGGAGATCGAACAGGAGTTAAATCAGCTTAAAATCGATGATCGTTTATCGCGGTTGTTCAATGAACATATCCGTCTGGCAATTTTGGAATCCGCTATTGAAAGCCTTCAAAGTCCCCGCGCCCCAGCCAACCGAAGGTCAATGGTCCTGAAACTTCAGAAGTCTAAAGACCGTATTGATGCCAATATCGTTCTTGCGGAACTAAATGACATTTTGGACGACCTCGTCAAGAAATCGCGAATTGTTCCTGGGATCGACCGCAGTGAATCGATCCGAGAGATTCTTGCCGCTATTCGGGTCAAAGCAAATAGCAAGTTGTCGAATGTCGAATCTGCTTACAGCGTTCGAAACCGATCCAGGCAAGTCGCGCACATCTTAGCGTTACCACTAAGCAACATTGAGAGCCTGATTGTCGCTGCGGATACGACACGCATCCGTGCGCAGGTCCTTCAAGTGACCTGTGCCGTTCATCGCTTTAAGCAAGAGACGGGTGAATACCCGGCTCACTTGACGGATCTGGTGCCCACCTATCTCAACTCCCATCCTTCCGATGTTTACACGCATTCACCTCTGCGTTATCGGGTGAGTAGAAGTGGTTGCATGGTATATTCTTCAGGACTGGATGCCAAAGACAATGGAGGCAATTGCCATTTGCCTGACACAACTGAGCGTGATGAAATTGCACGATGGCAGCCAACGATGTTTTCATTCGCATTGGAGAACTTCAACGCATTAGAATTTAGCGAAACACGCCCTCGACCATCGAAGCAGGTCAACCCCTCTATTCCATTGCCCGCCGACGATATAGCGCTCGTATTTCCACTGCCAAAGTCACTGGCGAATTTCTAGTCCGAGGAATCACGCACGTTCTAGTAGTTACCTGGCGTCGAGAAATCGTGCTGGGCGTTGAACTCGTTGTACTGTTCGGAAGCCTTGTTTGAGAAACGAGTGTAATCTCGCTCCCAAACGAGTTCCACGTCGCCGACAGGGCCATTTCGTTGTTTAGCAATGATTATTTCCGCTGAACCCCTGAGTGCATCAGCCTCTTCACCTCGTGCATAATAGTCTTCGCGGTGCACGAACATCACGACGTCCGCATCTTGTTCGATCGCTCCACTTTCGCGCAGATGGCTCAGCTTCGGCCGGTGATCTTTGCCTTCTTCAGCTTGACGATTAAGCTGAGCCAAACAAAGAATTGGAACTTCTAACTCTCTGGCGAGCATCTTTAGGCGACGCGCGATTTTTGCGACTTGCTCCTGCCGTGGATCTTTAGGATTGTCTGGTTCCAAAAGCTGCAAATAGTCGATAACCAACAACCCAAGCTTGCGTCCATTATCTTTTTTTAGTTCCGCCTGTGTTATACGCCGTGCAACAGCCGCAATTTCACTAACCGTTCGGCTGGGTGCGTCATCAACGTAGAGTGCCGTTTGGCTCAACTCAATCGCTTTATCAAGCAGCCTTTGACGCTCTTCCTGCGAAATCGTACCATTCCGCAGTCGAGAGCCGTTTACACGTGCTACGGAACATAACAAACGGTCGGCCAATTCAATTGCAGACATTTCAAGTGATACAAACAGAGCCGGAGCCCGCTCTTGCATCGCAACTTGCTCAGCAATATTCATGGCGAATGCTGTTTTTCCCATACTAGGACGAGCCGCTAAAATCACGAGCTCGCCACTGTGAAGGCCGCCGGTCATTGCATCAAAGTCGTGAAAGTGTGTTAGCACGCCGTCCGACAATTGTTCGCCTTTCATACGTGCGTTGATACGCTGCATGGCACTCTTGAGAACATCGCTGATCGCAGATGCCGAGTTAGCGCTGCGGTCGTCTTGAATTTGAAAGATTCGCTGTTCCGCTTGTGACGTGAGTTCCTTGGCGTCAAATGATTCCTCGTACGCGTCCTTAAGAATGCTCGTCGACGCTTCAATCAATCGACGCATCGTCGCTTTCTCGCGAACGATCTCGGCATAGTATACGGCATGCGCAGAGTTTGGCACGGAGTTGGCCAGCTTTGCCAGATAAGCCGGACCGCCAGTCAGTTCGAATTCTCCTGCGTCCTTCAGACGGGAAACCAACAACGTCACGTCGATCTTCCGTCCGCTGTTATGCATCTCTTGCAGATGCGTGTAGAGCTTGCGATGTGCGTCATCATAAAAGTCGTCGGGGCGAATAACCATCGTCAGGTCATTCAAGACGTCGGGATTTAGCAGGGTGCTTCCCAGCACGGCCATTTCCGCCGTGAGATCGACGGGTGGGCTGCGGTCGAGGTAGTCGGATGGCCTCGCCAACTTGGGCTCGTCCTTGCGAAATTTCGATTTCCGTTCGTTCTGTGCCATAAAAGTGCTCCCTGCGTTTCGGCAAAGCCTGGACGAATAAAAATGACGCAATAAATACTAAAATCCCAGGAAAAATCACCATTTGCGACTTTCCTGCATCGATTGGCGGTGGTCGCCAACCGAGGGCGTGATATCTTACCAAAGACATTTTTGACGGCGAGACTTGACGTAGCACAATTCTTGCGGACGGCCACGTTCGTCGGGTTTTTTGCTCGAAAGACGCCGCCTTTAATCTTCGCAAATTTTATGGGCGCCGCTTCAAAGTATTGTCGCCCGTGAAGCGGACGCCACTGTATGGACGCGCGATCGACTTGTTGTGTACGATCCTGCTTACCAACTCCCCCTCCTAATTTCGCTCTGATCGTTGGAAATTTTTTAAGAAATATGATGCAAGTTACACCATTCAGTTCCAAGCTGAGCTATTGCATGAATGTTCACCCAGCAACAGATCTAGCTTCGGTCGAATCCAACCTAATCCAGTACGCGGGTGTCATTCGCGCGAATCTTGCTCAGGATGGCACGTACAGCGAGAGCGAACCTTTGGGTGTCGGCCTGTGGCTTTCAGAGCCCGTCGTGGCTGATTTACAAAACCCACAAAATCTTGATCGCCTTAAATCGACCTTACAATCGCAAAACCTTGAGCCATTCACTTTTAACGGATTTCCGCAACATAATTTTCATCAAGCTGTTGTAAAACACGAAGTGTACAAACCGACGTGGTGGCAGTCCGAGCGATGCGAATACACGATGAAGCTTGCGGACATCATGGCCAGCCTACTTCCAGAAAATGCCACTGGGAGCATCTCCACTTTGCCTATCGCCTGGGGCGAGCCGATGCTAACAGATGACCAGCTCCAAGCGGCAGCAAAGAATCTACATAAAGTTGCCTTGCATCTAAATCGAATTTACGAGACTCAGGGCCGGACGATTGTTGTTGCCATCGAACCCGAACCTGGCTGCGCACTTGGAGACTGCTCGTCCATGCGACAGTTCTTCATGCGATACTTGCTCAAAGGAGCCAATGCCGACATTGCGAGGCGGCACTTGTCCGTCTGCCATGATGTCTGTCATGCGGCTGTGATGCGGGAAGATCAGCAACAACAGATTCAAGCTTACCGTGACTGTGGGATAAAGATCGGTAAGGTGCAAGTCTCTTCGGCAATTCACGTTGACTGGGATTTGATGTCGGAGCAAGAACGCGGCGAAGCCTTTGACCAAGTAAAGAGTTTTGCCGAAGACCGCTACTTGCACCAAACAACAATGCGAAATGGACCTGTCGGCTCGGTGCGTTTTGTCGAAGATCTCCGTGAGCTGGTCTTAGGAATAACGGCCCCAGAGCGCCTGGTCGGGAATTGGACGATTCATTTTCATGTCCCCATCTTTATCGAAACCTTTGGCAAACTACAAACCACACAATGGGCGATTCCCGAAGTCCTGACGGCTCTTACCACGCTGCCGTCAACGCCTTGCTCGAATGGCAAAATGGCAGAGGCCGTTGAATACCTCCGGCCAATGCAGCAAAATGAATTAGAGAACTTCTTCACCGGCCATTTCGAAATCGAGACGTACGCGTGGTCGGTCCTGCCTCAACAGTTCCGCGCTAAAGGCCTCGTGCAAGACATTGTGCAAGAGTTCAAATACCTCAAGCCTCAATTGATGTTCGAACGTCAGGTCTCCTCCGTAGCATAGCAACCACACGCAGGCAAAGGGACAAGATGTCTAGAACCGACGAACATATTCAAACAACACCTCTCGGACGTCACAAGAGCAAAGCACGCCGACGAAAGTCCGCGTGGCGTGGCGCGCGACGTGTATCTCCTCCAGGTGCAGCTCCTGGCTCGATGCATATCGATCCGTCCGCAACCCCCACCACAATTCGGGTCATATCTTGCAGCGAAGGCCATTGTACCGACCGCGAGAATGTCTCAGTCGTCGACCTCACGCGCATCTTGCGATCCGCAACGATGACTTGGGTTGATGTGACTGGCCTGGGTACGGATACGACGCTGCGGAAGATTGCAGAGCTAATTGAAATTCACCCCCTGGCGATGGAAGACGTTCTGAACGTCAACCAAAGAGCAAAAGTCGATCAATTCGGGGATACACTTTTCGTTGTAGCACGGATGGTCGACACGAACGATGCTAGTGAAAGCGAACAAATTTCGTTTATCCTCAAACCAGGAGTTGTGGTTAGTTTCCAACAGCGTCCCGGAGATTGCTGGGGCGGTGTTCGAAATCGGCTGCACGATGGCCGTGGAGCAATTCGAAATCACGAAGCCGACTACCTTTTCTATTGCTTGCTGGACTCTGTGATCGATAGCTACTATCCCTTCATCGACAACCTCGCGGATGAATTGGACCAAATCGACGAATCGATCACCCTCCAGGTCGCAGACGGTTCGTTTGATCGTCTGCATCATTTGAGAGCGCAGCTGTTAACACTGCGACGGATCATCCGACCTCACCGTGACATGGTCAATCAACTTATTCGGGATGAGTATGCGTTGATTAAGCCGGAGACTCGCATTTTTCTTCGCGATTGCTATGACCATGTGATTCACGTTATCGATTCAGCCGAGACATACAATGAAGCAGCCAATGGAATTCGCGACTACTACATGACGATGGTCAGCAACAAGATGAACGAGATCATGAAAGTCCTGACAATTATGTCCAGCATCTTCATCCCTTTGTCGTTCATTGTGGGGCTGTATGGCATGAATTTCGATACCAGTTTGCCGGGAAACATGCCCGAGCTAAATCTGCCATATGCTTACTTGGTGGTGCTGGGCTTTATGGCGAGCGTTGCTGTTGGGCTGATACTCTACTTTCGCCGACGTCGCTGGATTTAATATCGGGATTTACGGCGATCGCGAATCTGATGTAACCTGCCAATCCACGCAAACAAATTCGCATTCTGGAGCTTGGGAGGGCAACTATGCCTCGTCCATTAAGAGAGTATGCTGCAAGCGATTGGGTACGCTTGCGACCGCTAACGCATTGGATGAAAACGCGGCGCTATCACCGAATCGATCAACGTTATTTAAGCCAGCCGTGCGAGCCTGGCACCATTTCTAGCGTCCTAAAGCAAATCAGAGATCGCCAGACGATTATCACGATTGCATTTAACGATGTCGAAGCAATCCGCCTTCAAGTCTCTCTCGTCGCAACATACATTCCGCATGCCGTTCATTTGATTGCAGACAATTCGTCAAAGCCCGCAGTTTCGGAAGCGATCTCCGCCGCGTGCGCAGATAGTGGTGTAACGTATCTTCGAGTCCCAACAAACCCGTGGACAGGACGCAACGCAAGTCGTTCCCACGGATTTGCTATGAACTGGGTTTGGCGACATCTCATCAAACCCAGTAAACCAAATCAGTTTGGATTCATCGATCACGATCTCTTTCCCACTGCCCATACCGATCCCTTTCAAGATCTTGCCGGACTACCCTGTTACGGTGACAAGCGTTGGGCTGGAAATCGCTGGTTTTTGTGGGCCGGCTATTGTTTCTACGACTTTCAGCAGATCCAGTCGCTACCGCTCGATTTCGGTCTGGACTGGTTTGCTGGCTTGGATACGGGCGGCGCAAACTGGGACGTTTTGTACAAGGACATGATGCCAACGAAGCTTCGAGAACGTGTCATCCAGCCGCGGCAAGTTTGGCCCGAGATCGATTTGCGAGACGCGTACTTTGAATGGCGCGATGAATGGGTTCACGAAGTCGGACTCGACGGACGGCGCGACCTCAGAGATGCCAAACGAACGGTGCTATTCCAGTTGTTACAACCGTATGCGCACCAGTCCACCAATCTTGAGCGTCAAGTCGCTTAGTGCTCTGGATTTCTTCGGTGTGTTACGCAGCGATCTTCGCAAACGTTAGTTTGTTTTTTGATGTGTAAACATCTGCGAAACTTAAGTAGTCGCTATAGAGTGTTTTGACCGCTGCATAGTTATCCTGGATAGTCCAACTTTCAGCAGCCTGTCTCGCTGCTCTTCCAAGTCGACTTCGCACCTGTGGATCGACTAACAAGGCGAGCAATTCTATCATTTCCTTAGTATGCTTAGCGCTGTCCAGCAGCAGGCCGCTCTCACCATGCACAATCCGCTCAGAAGCTCCGTTGCATTTCGTGGTTATTGCAGGCACACCGCAGGCCATCGCCTCCAAAACTGAAAGGCAGCATGCATCGTAGAAAGTTGGGTGAAGATAGACGTCGGAGGCTGCATAGATACCTAACGCACCGTCAATGGCACCCGTAAAGGTCACTTGATGACTCCCGATCTTAAATTCACGATATCTTTGCCGATGGCCTCCCACGACGAGGAATCGCACGTCCGTAGGAAAGTCCTTCGCAATCTGAAGTGCTTTGAGGACCTGTCGGACGCCTTTTAATTGATGGTTGTGCGCGATGATAGAAACGACAAAGGCATCCCGGGGGATGCCAAGTTTTGCTCGCGATTCAGATCTCAGCAAGAGACATCGTTCAGGATGATACTTCGCAATGTCGACACCGTTGGGGATTACGCGAATCTGGTTTTTCGCAATGGAATCCCATTGATGAAGATCGCTGGCCACCATTTTTGAAACGGCAACATACATTGCTTTTGGATGCGACGACTGAAGTGCTGCAAGGTGTTCGACTCGACGACTGCGGAGTGCGAGCGGACAGGCAATCTTGCGAATTAGTCTTTGTCCGAAAGAAAACGAGTTCGTCTTGCCGCGTTCCATCGCCATCAGCGATCCACAGTGTGGTTGAAAGATGTCGAACTGATACCCCAACCCCATGTCGTGAACGATATCGAAATGCTGAGTTTCCAACCATTTGGCAAGCCGCAGGGCTGCTTCAAGCCTGCTTTTGGAAGCCTTCAGAAGATGAATATTCCGAGCGGGAAATGCGAACTCTGGAGCCACTTTGAGCCCCACAAGGTGCACCTCCTGACCTTGATCCGCCAACCATTTTGCCAGCCCGAGCGACCACGATTCCGCACCTCCGTGCTTGGGATCGAGTTTTGCTGTGGCAATCGCAATACGCATTTTCAGACCTGTGAAAACTACCTTGTCTCCGCCGCTATTTGTTTAGTTATCGCACGCGTTATAGTAAAAGCCGAATCGTTGCGTCTATAGCGTTGCATCAGCATGTTAGACTTTTGCATCGAACGCGAATCGATCTTTCCTCAAACCTGCGATTTGACTACTTTCTGCACGAATTCGCAAGAAATCTTGGCTGAAGCAAGGGGAGAGAAAGAGTTCTTGGGCCCCGCAATCAATCAAGCTGATTCAAAATTGCCACAGCGACGTCACGGAAGACTTCGATGAAAAATTCAAAAATTTGGTTCGACGCCTCCACCGTCAAGAAGCTTCGGAACCATTCCCCAGTCGGCCTGACTCGTGTGGAAGCGAATGTTCTGCAGGCGGCATTAGACTTACCCCAGTCGATTGTCCGATTCTGCACCTTCAATCGCTACGGCAAGAAGATCGAAGAGTTTTCGCGATCGAGTGTCCAAAATTTGCTCGACAATTACGGTTCTGCAGGTGACTCTGGCCATGGTGTGCGAGCCAAACCGTCTAAGTTCCCGAAGGCAATGGGCCGCTTTGTCGAACGTCAAATCCGCGTCGCCTCGCGCAGTGCATCTACGCACTTAAAACAAACGTTTGGCTTAGAGCGACAGTTCCCCGAATGGAACGCTGGTGACGTGTTTGTAATCAGCGGCGCGACATGGGATTCTGTGGACGACAAAGTGCTCGAAAAACTCGTAGTCGACCAAGGGCTCAAGCTTGTCGCCATCGTCGCTGATATGATCCCCGTTATTTTCCCCCACCAGTTTCAAAGCCAGGAAACCCTTGACAGTTTCTCACGGTTTGCCGAATTGGTCGCTCGCTACAGCGCATTGCCGGTATGTATTTCGAAGTCGACCCAAAATGATTTTGAGAATTTTGCGACCGCGCGAGGTATTTCAGCAGGCAAAAGCCAAGTCATCTATCTTGGTTCAGAAACGCCAACTCCTATCGAAAATGTCCCGCCGGGACTTCCCACTTCGCTCGATGATAACGCTTTCGTAATTAGCGTTAGCACGATTCAGGTGCGAAAGAACCATCAACTACTCTATCAACTCTGGCGTCGTTTTGCTGAAGAAGGACGCAATGAAGTTCCTCGCTTGGTTTTGGTTGGCTCGCCCGGTTGGCTCACAAACGATCTACGCTGTCAAATCGCAAATGATCCGTTGGTAAAGGATTCGATTCTTGTTCTCAATCACGTCAATGATGCGCAGCTCAACTGGCTTTACAATCGATGTGAGTTCTCCCTCTATCCGTCGTTGTACGAAGGTTGGGGATTGCCGATTGTTGAAAGCTTAAGTCGAGGCAAGCCGTGCATTGCGTCGAATACTTCGTCGATGCCCGAAGCCAGTCAAGGACTCGCGTTGCATTTGGATCCCCACGACTTCCGCCAGTGGCACAACGCAATACTGCATTGGTCGTCCAATAAGAACGAATTAATGCTTGAATCAGAACGAGTCAAAAGCAACTTTCGTTTTCGATCTTGGGCGGACTTTGGGCAAGAATTTTGCTCCCAAGTTGAAAACCTCGTGCGACCTCCAGTACAAACGAGAGCGGCATGAGCCCAAAAATAAGTGTACTGATGCCCGTATTCAACGGTGCCCAATATCTGCGATTAGCAATTGACTCTGTCCGCAGCCAAACGTTTGAGAATTGGGAGTTGCTTTGTATTGATGACGGATCATCCGACTGCTCAAGAGAAATTGTAAAATCGATTTCGCATCTCGACGCACGTGTTCAACTCGTCGCACTCGAGCACCAGGGAATCGTTCCAGCACTAAACGAAGGAGTGCGCCGAAGTCATACTGAATTCATCGCAAGGCTGGACTCTGATGACCTTGCTAGCCCCGATCGATTTGCTCAGCAACTCGATTGGTTCGCAATTCATCCGAACCTAGCCATGATTGGTGGTGGCTATGAAACGATTGACGTCGATGATAACGTCTGGAAAGTTCAACAGCCATCTTCATCGCCATCAGAGACGAAGCAAGCTTTGCTGCACAGCAACTGTATTGCGCATTCGGCAGTTATGGTGCGTCGAAGTGTACTTGCCAAGTTTTCAGGTCCTTATCGTTCGCATTTCCCTCTAGCAGAAGACTATGACCTGTGGTTACGGATTTCAGAAGAACATGAGCTGGGCAACTGTCCGAGTGTTGTTTTAAAGTATCGACGTGACCTGCAGAACGTCTCGCCAGCTCGCATCATCCAGCAAACATTATCAACCCTTGCAGTTCAGCATTCACATCAATGTAGACTTCGCGGAGAGAGCGATCCCGCGGAGCGCTGGCATGAAGTCGATTTTGCGACATTAGTCAGCTTAGGAATATCGCCAAATATCGTCAAAGCCGCAATTCGCCGGATCTTGCTGTCAGAAGCTCGATTGACTGCCAAACATGGTTTTTCGGCGAAATCTCAAGAACTACTTAAAGTTGCGCATCAATATCGGCCAGCCGACGAAGGCGTTTTGTCCATGTTGGACTACTTATGGCGACGTACTAAAACGCGATTCACCAGCGTCAGCAAAAACTTACCACCACGCAAGCGTTGCGAGAAAGTCGCGTAGCTGTTTTCCAGCCGTGTTGCTGGGGCCGTCTGACAGCGAGCACTTGGCTCCGAGCGACTCAACTCGATAGCCTCGTTTCTGCGCATTTGCTTGTACTGCCTCGACCGACTTATTCAGTTCCCCAAACAGGAAGTCAATCGCGAGTTGAGGTTCAGCAGCCGGCATCCGCATTCGACTTGGACCTCGGTCGTGCCCAAAGTATAGTGCGCGGAAGTCTTTGAGATTCTCGAAGGCTTCGACCAAAGCAATCGTGCCACCTGAGTTGAATCCACCAACGACAAGGCGTCGCGAATCAAGCGTATAGTGATCGCGTAAATGTGCCAACGCTCGGTCAAAAACTTCAAGCTCTTCCATCGACCAGGCTTGTGGAGCCGCGGATGAGACCACACACAAAATATAATCTTGTTCACGACAAAAAGTCTGCCATGCATCAACGATTTTCTTCCGGTCAAGTTCAACACCTGGTTCGGCAGCAACCAAGAATAACCCGACTGGCTGTTTCTTGTCGCCGTCTGGCACGTAGGCAAAAACTTTGTTAGGCACATCAGCAAAGGGAAGATCCACCAATCCCGCTTCGCGCAATTCCGTTTCGCTCGCTTGCTGGTCTTTAATGGCCTCTTTCTTCAACAATTCTTGCAACACGACGACTTGCAACTCACTGGATTCAGGCCATTTTTCGAGAGGAACCGTTACGTCGCGAGAATCGCCGCCTTCTGATCGCACGCTTAACGTTACCGGTTGTCGATAATCGGAAAACGTCAGTTTTGAACTAAAGTCGTCAACCGTTTCGAGCTTCGTTTCGCCAAACGCCAGAAGCGCATCGCCAGGCTTGATCCCGGCTTTTTCAGCAGGTCCGCCTTGTTCGACGGCCAACACGTGCACCGGAGCATCTTCCGAGTCTTTAGCGAGGAGCAAACCGATAAATGGGTTGCTATAGACCGGCAACTCTTTGACCAACTCACACTCCCGGGAAATCAGCTCGCCGTCACGCTCTACCGTAAGTTTAATTGTTTGCCCAGCATCAAAAGGCCCCATCAAGTGACGCAGCTGGTTCACGAACTTGATCTCTTGGCCATTGATTTGTTTTAACCGGTCTCCTTTGCGGAATCCAGCGGCAGCCAGCGGAGTACCAGGAATTACACCTGCGACGACGACGTCCTTGGAAAAATCGTCGCGACTCTCTGGTCGGAAACCAAGCAATCCGGCATGGATATCTTGTCCTGTTTTGAGAATTGGAAGGCGTTGCAAGATATCCTCTAACGGAATCGCAAAACCTACGCCTGAATCATACCATTGCTGGACTTCACCTTCGGTCGCGATCCCCGGATCGATAGGAGCAAGAATCCCGAGCGTCTCACCATAAAGATTGACCAGTGGACCGCCGTAGTTCAATGGCGAAACTTTAGCGTCCGTTTGAATCGCTTTATCCCAAATCCTGCGGACCGCGCTCAGGATGCCAACCGATCTCGAAGCGACTTGCGGATCGAATGTTTTACCAAGTGCTATCGTCCACTGGCCCGTGACCATTTTGCTGCGTGACACCGGCACCGCAATCGGCAATGGCTGGTCGACTTCAACCTTCAACAACGCAAGCTCGCGGTTGTGATCGCGAGCGACAACCCGAGCGGCTTTACGTTGACCATCGGCAAGCACCACAGTGATAGATGCAGGATCATTCCGAAACTGAAAGAGACTGGTAATGATCCAGCCGTCACTATCCACGACTGTTCCTGAAGAAGGCCCTTCCGAGACCGTTTCGTTGGCAACCATTTGCAGTCCGCCGAACGTTTCGATCTGTACAACGCAGTCCTGTACCCGGTCAGCGGCCGCTTGCAGCGCGTCTTCTTCCGCTTGCATCAATTCCATCGAGGCTGTTGATTCCAACGCGCCTTGCCCTACGAGGCTTTGCGCCGGAGCGAGACCTGCCGTGCTGCAAAGTCCGCAAATTGCAAGCAGAAATCGACAATAAAATTGAGTTCGCATAGACCTTTCCATAGTCGATTTGAGTTGCATGCAGTGCACGCTAGGAGTCGGAAAACTGGAACGTGCTGTCTTTGAAGGCCGTCGCAAGCGCTTTGGGCACTTCCGCTTCCGCCAACACCAAAGCCGCTCTGTTCTCCGCAACCTTAGCCTTCATTTCCTGCTCGGTCGCGATCGCTTCTGCTCGACGGCGTTCGGCTTGTGCTTGTGCCATGCGTGTATCCGCTTCGGCTTGGTCAGCACGCAGTCGAGCTCCAATGTTTTGCCCAACTTCGATATTCGCAATGTCTATCGATACGATCCGAAACGCAGTTTGGTTGTCCAGCCCACGCTTCAAAACCTTTTCAGCGATCAAGTTCGGTTTTTCAAGCACCTCTGTGTGGTCCGTTGCCGATCCAATTGCACTGATCATGCTTTCGCCCACACGAGCAATTACCGTTTCCTCCGTTGCACCACCGATTAGCTGATCCAAATTCGTTCGAACCGTTACGCGTGCGGTAACCTTAAGCTCAACTCCATCGCGTGCGATTGCCGACAAAGTTCGATTAGCCGAATGGTAAGGATCTGGGCAATCGATAACTTTGGGATGCACACTTGTTTTGACTGCATCGAGCACATCGCGGCCCGCCAAATCGATGGCTGCAGCTCGATCAAAGTCCAGGTCGATCCCGGCGCGATGCGCCGCAATGATGGCGGTAATTACATTCATCACGTTTCCGCCCGCCAAGTAGTGCGCTTCAAGGCGTTCCGTTGTTATGCCATGCGGGCGTTCGATGCTCAAGCCAGATTGTGCAGCCATAATCTTGGCCGCAACGATGACTTGCGAACGGACTTGGCGAAAATACATGCCCACCAAAGCGGTCATCTTGACGTCAGCGGCCGACATCCAAGCTTGGAACCACAGCGAACCAAAATTCCAGAACACAATGATCAAGACTAAGGCGATGACTGCGAAGAATGCAATCGCGGCGAACTGGATGATTTGCCCAAAAGGTATTCCGCCGCCAAGCTCCTCTTCAAATTGCGCAAGCAAGAAAAAAGCGTTCGAACTAAGTTGCGATAACATGTTAATCATAATTTATGTCGATTTTTCTAGATTGTCATCAATGCGAGATCTCGCATCATTCGGCATGCTCGATCCAGCCGCCACCCAACACACGATTGCCCTCGTAGGCCACTGCCAGTTGTCCAGGCGCGACAGAGTCGACGGGCGATTGAAACGTGACCAGCATCCGATTTTGGTCTCGCTTAATCATAGCTGGGTGCGACGACGAATTGTAACGGATTTGTACACTTACATTCGCATCATCCAAATTTTTGTCAGTCAACCAGTTGCAGTCCTTGGCCTGCAGCGTCGACCGAGCAAGCTCTGCCCGCGTGCCGATCACGACGCGATTCGCTTCGCGGTTTAGCTGGACGACGAAATAGGGTTCCAACATCGCAACGCCGAGCCCTTTGCGTTGACCGATCGTAAAGTTCTCGATACCGTCGTGCATACCGACTTGCCGACCGTCGGTGGTGACAATTATTCCCTTAGGTTGATTGGACGCTCCCGCAATTCGATTGCGGACAAATTCGCCATGGTGCCCGCTGGTGACGAAGCAGATTTCTTGGCTATCCTTCTTGTCCGCGACGTTCATTCCAACGCGAGCCGCAAGCTCTCGAATGCGAGTCTTCTCAAAGCCACCGACCGGCAGCAGCATTCTTGACAGGAATTTTCGATCAATCCCGGCCAGCACGTAAGATTGGTCCTTGCGATGATCGATGCCGCGGAAAAGCCCCAGCGGCGACTCCGGATCGTCTTCGACGGGCAACAGCTGGGCATAGTGCCCCGTCGCGACAAATTCAGCGTCGACAGCGTCGGCGTAGTCGAACAACGCTCCAAACTTGATCCAATTATTGCACTGCACGCAGGGATTCGGAGTCCGACCAGCGCGGTATTCGTCCACGAAATAGTCGACAATTCGGCGGAAATCGGCCTGCATATCGAGTGCAAAAAACGGAATATTCAACCGATCTGCGACTCGGCGAGCATCCATGGCGTCGGTCGCGCTGCAGCAACCTTGCTTGTGGTCGCTACGCCCCTGGACGACTGGCAGGCTGCGAAGATGCGGCCGTTCGTCTAAATCCAACTGGCAAGCGACCGAGGATTCCTCCCCGTGCCGCATGAAAACGCCAATGATGTCGTAGCCCTGTTCCTGCAGCAAGTGCGCAGCAACGGACGAATCGACCCCGCCGCTCATTGCCAACACTACGCGCTTCATAAATGCCTATTTGAGTGAATACCTGGAACACCAAGCAGCATCTTACCGCAAACTGCCTCACTCGAGCAACAAAGGCCGTTCCCCCCGACGTAGCCTCTTCCCCTGGCTTTCCGTTGGCCTTACCATTAATAGTGTCTCCGCCCCGAAATTCGATGACTTATCGAGCGTCCTTAATGTATTTGCGATTCGCCAAGCGACTGCTTCTCGAGACCGACAAAAGGCTTCTCTGGAAGCTCGCATATTCCGCCGGCTTTCGCGGGCTGCGCAGCGTTCAAAAACACAAGAAACGGCTCCGCACGGGCCAGTTTTTTCCTCCGTTTTTGTACCTATCGATCATCAACAGTTGCAACTTGCGTTGCCAAGGGTGCTGGGTCGACGTCGCTGGAAAGCAAACTCGCATCGAATTGGATGCGGCCAATCGCTTGATCAACGAAGCCAAAGCGATGGGCAACGCGTTCTTCGGCATCTTGGGCGGCGAACCCTTTATGCACAAAGACTTGCTCGACATTCTGGAATCGCACCCAGATGCTTACTTTCAAGTCTTCACCAACGGTCATTTTATCACCGACGAAGTTGCCAAACGACTTCGCAAAATGGGCAATGTTACGCCGCTAGTCAGTGTCGAAGGTAGCGAAATCGTTAGCGACACACGACGCGGAAAAATGAATGTGCTCAGCAAGACCATGGAGGGCCTGCAGAACTGCCTGAACAACAAACTCATGACAGGCGTGTGCACCAGTGTCTGCAAAAGCAACATTGACGATCTACTGAACGACCGCTGGGTAGATCGCTTGATAGAAATGGGTGCAATGTATTGTTGGTTTCACGTCTATCGTGTTGTTGGGCCAGAATCTTCGCCTGAACTTGCATTGAGCACCGAAGAACTATCGCGTGTGCGGCGATTCGTCGTCGAAACCCGCGTGAAAAAGCCGATCGTCGTGGTCGATGCTTACCATGATGGTCAAGGTCGCGCCCTTTGCCCGGCTGTGACAGGTTTTACTCACCACGTCGGACCGGGCGGACATATCGAGCCATGCCCGATTATTCAGCTGGCGACAGAATCGATTCACGACCAACGTGCCATGAAGGATGTCTTCAACGAAAGCGAATTCCTACGCGACTTTCGCGAGACAGTAGCCAGCCAAACTCGCGGCTGCGTTGTGCTAGAGCGACCGGACATCCTCATGAAGCTAGCAGAAAAGCATGGCGCCAAAGATACGACTCAGCGTCAAACGGTCATGAACGAACTTGCAGCAATTTCGCCACGACGATCTCAATACGTGCCGGGAACCGAAATTCCTGAACAATCGTGGGCGTACCGACTGGCCAAGTGGTATGCGTTCCACGACTATGGAACGTATACGCGTCATTTCGAACCTCAGGCATGGCAAGACCCCGAGAAGGTATAGCGGCCGTCTGCTCGGGTGCTTATTCTGGTTTGTAGTCTTTCCACATCCAGACCAAGGTATCAGCTAACGTTGCTTGAAATACCTTGCCATCACAGTGCCGCGTTGCTTTGCTGAAGACGTATCGATAATCGTAGCCCTTTGCTTTGAGAGCTTCGGCGGTGCGATTGTTCGCCATAACCCAGTTGTGATAGGTTTCTTCAGGATCTTTCGCTCGCAAGTCATTTTCGGACACATGCGTAAAAATCCGCAGTGGCTTCTTCTCGGAATTTTCAATTAGTTTCATGCTCGAGTGATACTCCCATGCTCCCAGCGGATAATCGGCTTCCTCAGGTGCATCGTCGTCTTGTTGGTCGACAAACGTCCCGGAGTAAGTAATCAGTCGGCGGAAAAGATCGGGGCGAAACCAGCCCATGCTGAGTGCTGCTGCTCCACCAGAACTGCAGCCCATCACGGCTTTACCCCAAGGATCTTCGGTGAAGGCAATATTTGGATACGCAGCTTTGATTTCTGAATTGTTCAGTACTGCGGGAAGGACTTCGTCGTTAATGAAACGAGCGAGTCGATCGGACATCGTGTCATACTCCAGTCCGCGCTGGCTTCCTTTGCCATCATTGCCACCATTCTGTACCGCGATGGCGATGAAGGCCGGCAACTGACGCTCAGCGTCTTTCGATATTGTCAAATTGTCGAGAGCGTTGCGAACTAGGTTCAGATTGCTGGGACCATCGTGCATTACCAAGATCGGTGCCTTTGTACCATCCACATAACTCGCTGGAACATAGACAGTAATAGCGCGTTCGGTCCGAACGTCCTTCGTAGGATCCAATGTTTTGTCATCACCACGGAAGATTTTGCTGTCCGCTAATGGCATCGTAAATTCGAATTGCTTGCCTTTAGGATTACCTTTGTCCGTCAAGTCAGCTTGGAGTTCGTATTCGGGTCCAATTACGAAATTTCCATTTTCACCGGAGGATAGATCCTTGTTATCTGCTTCCTGTGCAAGTGCAAGAGAAGAAAGTGAAACGCTCAGAAGCAGCGTTGCGGATTTGCAAAAGTTCATTGAAAAACGTCGAGCGAGCATCATAAAATAATCGTCCTCAAGAAGCGAAATTGTTCGAACTACCCAGAGATGTACCTTCAATCGTAGACTCCAGACGTGTCGATTGGAATCACCCAAAGCCAGTTGGACAGGTGTGCGTAAGCCACTTTTTAAATGGCTTGGCAGAATGCATGCAAAACGATTCTTGCTGTGGAAATAGCATTTACCGATCTGTTCAAGTGTGAACGTAAGAAAACTGGTTGTCTTTCGTAGATGACTGATATTTCGCTCTTTACCCAAACTGCGCCTCTGGGGTAATGTACTCATATTCATCCCGCATAGGCTCCGCCCAGAAATGATCAGGGCGGTGAAAGTCATTGAAGACAAATGGTTTGGCAAGGAGGCAAGAACGATGCGAGTCGTAAGTATTGATATTGACCCAAAAGGTAACTTACACCGAATTCACTTAGGACCATTCGTCGCAGGTTTAAATGCGGTTTATGGTGCGCGCGGCGCCGGCAAGTCCACAATTGCCAAATTCATCCGCCAGCTTCTGTACAGTCGAAATCGTGATCGCTCTGGGACCGACTATCGAACCACCGACGAATTTGTTGGTTCCTTACAGTGGGCCGATGCCAATGGTAACAGCCGAGTTATCTCGACCTCCGATCCAGTTGATGTTAATGATTACCGCTTCAATGGAGCGTATCACTGGAGTGCTCGGCATGATGCTTTGAGTGCGAATGCATCCGATACCTTTCGACCTTCCGAACAACCCTGGCATCGAATTGGCGGTGAGACCTTTGATGCGGTCTTCTGCGGACGATTGGGAGAGACTCTGCCTGAACGTTTGTGGGCAGCGGCTCGTGAGCTCGGTATTGCGATTCGTTTCGATTTAGAAGACGACGAGACTTACCGCCGTCTTCGCGCTGAAGAGCGACGCCTTCAAGAACGCTTACACCACTTGCGAGTCGACGATCGCGACCAAGCTTGGTGGACGGCGGAGCGTCGACGTTTGGCAAGTCGACTAGAAGAATTACACGCGCACCCGGAACTGGCTCGCAACGAACGCGAACCAAGCCATGTTGCCTTCTCGACTAACGAAGCTCGTCCAGTCGTTCAACAATGGCGTTCACAACTGACGGAACTGCAAAGTCGGTTGGCGACGATGCAACGTCAGGAAGCCGAGATTGCCAAGCAAATTGCTGATACAAAATACAATCTTGACCATTTTGCTACCATCCAGCGCGATGACGCAACCTTTAAAAATGGTTCTGCAACCAATTCCGCATTTCGCCGCTCGACACAGATTCGCAACGATGCCTACGGCTCATGGGTTGGTTATGCTGATCGACTGGATGAAAACGATCCCCATTACACAAGCTCCGTTCGCACGTATGCGACCGGCGCTGGGCCTATTGGCGTAGAAAACTATTCTGCGCTTGAACGAAATATCATTGCGTTGCAAGAACAACGCTTGAAGGTCCGCAACGAAATCGCCAACCTTCATCGCAGTATTCGAACTCTCGAAGGCAATTTGCAAGGCGCTCGCAACGAAGTGCGTGTAGATGCCACGCTGTCTTGGGAAGTAGAAGAACTGCAGAAGCGACTTGCTTACGCTGATGAAGTCCTGCAAAGCTGGACGCTTTATGAGCAAACGCGTGCTCGACTTGCTGAAATACAATCGCAATTGCGAGGCCACGGTCCTTATCGCAAAGGCATGGACACCTCGTTCCTTAACTCAGTCGAACGGTTTGTACGAGAGCTCTCTGCGGGTGCTCTACGTGGGCTGCCAACTTGGGCGATGGAAGCTCTCCGACGAGATCAAAGCTACGTGACCGGTCTTTCCAAGAACGGCAAACCAGAAAGCTATCGCGAGGTATATCGCGACTATCGACCAGACGCTTCGCAGATTGACTTCGTTGTTCCGCCATCGACTGCGCCGGAGCGACAGATTGTCGAGCTGGCTATTCGTATGGCCATCATTGACGCATCTGCCCATCGCATCGGCCGCCTGCCATTAATTCTGGACGACGCTTTGGATGGTTTTCACGGCCAACAGTTAGAGCACTTGGTCCGCGTGATTATGCAATTTGCACGTGACGGCATGCAGGTCCTGTTGCTGACCAGCGAAGAAGAAGTAGCCCAACGTGTTCGAGCGCAACAAGGTTGGGTATCGCACCTTACCGAAGCGCGGACTGCAGACCGGGTCGCAGAGAGCATTGATCGAGCAATCGACTATCGATACATTCCAAACCGAACCGAACACTTCCGCGAACGAGTCGTGCCAGCGGTTGCTTATCAAGCTCCAAGCTATGTTCAATACACGGCTGCCCCAAACTATTCGACGATCGACATCAATCGTGAATTGGCTGCAGAAGCCGAACTGCGATATGCGGCCAGCGAACGCCCCGTCGTTGTGAATCGTTATTATCACACAGAACCTAAGATTGTAGAAACAGCCGCTCCTACCGTTAAACTGCATCCACAGTTTTTCTTGTCGGAAACCAGTCGCGTTGAAGATGCTCCAGGAGTAAGCAATGTTATCGCCGAACGTCTTCGAAAGCTTGGCATTTTAACTGTCGGTCAGTTTATTGAAACCGATGCAAATTGGATCGCCGATTCATTGCGTGTTGTCGATTTCGGTGCATCCGAGGTCCGCTCACGACAACGTGAAGCACTTTTGATGTGCTGCGTTCCTCAGCTACGGGCCTTTGATGCGCGGGTACTTGTGGGCTGTGGTATCGACAAACCGTCGATGTTAGCCGATATGCGACCAGCTCAACTGCTGCAACGGGTAGAAAGCTTCCTTGGTACGGACCACGGCCAAGCGATTCTACGAAGCGGTACCAGTTACGAACTGTCGCGGATTACGACTTGGATTGCCTCCGCACGACGTTCAGTACAGCGAAGTAGCCAACCTTCCGAGAACACTGTTCGTGAGCCACGCTATCGCGATGTCGAACGCCGCTCGCTCCGATCGCCCCGCTCCTACGAATCCTCAAATTCTAGCGACTACGGACCAAGATTCTCAGATCGAGTCCGCGGAGAACGACGGCGAGTTGACCGTGGCGTACGTCCAAGCACTCGGCCCGAGACTGTGCGTGAGCCACGCGAACGTATCTTGAACGAACGCGTTGCCAGTAGCCGTACCGATAGAAGTTTGGAATCACAACGGTCTTCTAATTCGGCCGCCAACCCAGGTTTTGTCCGCGTCGAACGTACAACAACGACTCGGCCAGCGACAAATCGCCCTGCGGCAACGAGGAGTGTGGTTCAAACGACCACGCGAACATCGCAACGTGGCCTCCGCTTCTACCTGGAACTAGATAGCCCCGTTGTTGACGCTCCTAGCATCGGCCCTCGTATGGCCGAGCGACTTGCACCTTTGGGAATACTAACGGTCCGCGATCTACTCGAGTGCAACCCGCAGAGGATCGCTGCCCAGCTTGACGACAAGCGATTCGATGAACAAACCATCATTGACTGGCAAGATCAAGCGCGAATGGTCTGCACCGTTCCCAACTTGCGTGGCCATGACGCACAGATTTTAGTGGCCTGCAATGTTCGCACGGCAGATCAACTTGCGACGCAACAAATAGATTCGTTGCTAGCAAGCTCGACGAGCTATGTATCCAGTAAGGCCGGACAAAGACTGCTTCGCGGTGCCGAAGCTCCAGACCGAGCTGAAGTTACTGACTGGATCAGCTGGTCGCAACAAAGCCGTTCGATTAAAGCGGCCTGAATAGAAATGGCGAGCACAGATCCGGCTCAACTTCCAGCCTAACAAAAGCATAAGCGAGTAGCAGTTCAAAGAACCACTACTCGCCGTCTGCCTTTGGGGTGTCCACCTGTTATCGGCGTTTGCCGCATCGAACTCGACTATTCTTCACCGCTTCCGTTGACAGCTGCATCAAGCGCTTCTACTTCTTCGCTGCTGCTGGACGAATCGGAAAGTGCTGGGGCTACAGGATCAACGATTGGCAATGCATCTTGCTGGTAGTTTGGAGCGGGCAGCGTTTGGTAATTTCCAACCATTCCCGGGTTATAACCACCATCGGAGACCGAATCGGGGGAGACTTTAACAGTCGCGCCCGCGTCTCGTGGTGTAAAATGCCTTCCGCGTTGATAAGCATCGCGGTAAGCCGCGGGCGAATAGCCGACTTCAGCAAGTTGAATTTGGTTATAGGCCAACAGCGAACCCTTCTGAAGATGGAAATCGCGAATAGCAAGCGTATAGTCCGCAAGAGCGCGATGGTAAGCGGCTGTACTGGATGAAAGCTGTTGTTGGGCTTGCAACAAGAAGTTAATGTTGTCGCGACCATTTCTGTAGCGTTCATTGAGAACTTCCACTTGACGCTCGTCCGCAGCCACGCGGTTGTAGTTATTCTGGACTTGAACGTAAGACCTGGAGATACTTCGCGACGCACTACTCAAATCATGAATAATTCTTAGCTCAACTTCGCGGAGCACGCTGACCTCCCGCGCTAGATTCAGTTGAGCGTTCTGTTGGGCCGCACTTGCTCGCCGTAGCCCGATGTTGTACTGCCATTCCAGACCGGCTTGCCACTCTTGGAAATTGCCTTCTGTAATATTTTGGGCCAAACTCTCAAACTGATTGTCCGGATTACGCGAACCGATTAGGTGATCGCCTAAACCTCGCCAACGATAGGCTGTTACCACATCGAGCCTTGCGCGGCGATTCAATCGCGATGCCAGCAATTCCAACTCGCGTCGCTTGATCAGCCATTTTTGCCGGCGAATTTCAACGCGATGCACTAGAGCATCTCCGATCGCACTGTACCAATCAAAGTCAACTTCAGCCAATATCGGTTTATCGATCGGCTTAATCAGTCGCCCGTCTGTCGGCGGAACGCCCATCATGTAGCGAAGCCGCTGTTCCGATGCATACAGCCCATTCGCTCCGGTAAGAGCTTCCGTAACTTGTGTTTCGAACAGATAGTACTGCGAACGAGCTTGAGCTTCAGCATCTGCTTCGCCACCGCGAGCTCCAACCTTTTGCAATTCGTTGATACGTTGCCACGTTCTTAAAGAGCTTTCGCGTCCCAGTAATTGCGCATCTAAATTGCGATAAGCGTAGTACAACTCCCAATACGCAGTTTCGACGTCTCGGATCAAATTAATTGTTCCGCGTTCGAAATCGGCCAGCGAGACGTCGGAGTTGATTCTTGCTATCAAGACCCCGTTATATTGGCCTACGACGTTGCCTGGTCCAGCGATTCGATTGTATGTTGTGCCAGCGCCTTGCATCAAAGGTTGACGCATGCCAGCTTCGATGAAGCCCACAAATGCACTTTGAAACAATCGAGAAGGAATGTTATTTCGATCGTAGGCGATGTTGCTGGTTAAAGAGTACGTCGCACCGGTCGCGGTCGTCTTGCTCAACGTCGAAATGTAGTTCCCTGTCGTCTGCTGCGTTGCAGGTGGGAACAATCCCGCGAAGAATTGGTTGTTAGGCTGATTGTTCTTTTGCCAGAACAATTGCGTGGAAACCTGCGCATCGAATGCAGACAATGCTGCTTCAACGCCGCCTTGCGGATTGGTGTCGGTGACTGCCGGGTCGTAAACAGTTGGCAGCGCAAATCCACCTTGGACGATCGACCCGCCCAAATCACGAAAGATCTGACTGCTTTGAAGCGCTGAAGCCAGTACGTCTTCAAGCCGCATATCCCAGACGGGTAGTTCGGCTGGATTTTGGACTGACAGCGGTAGCGGCGTCGAATCCAAGCCTGGATTGGGACACGACTGAACTTCTGGATATTCGATCTGCGCTACAAAGTTCTGATAGTAAGAAGTGTCGCTACTATCCCGCCATGCTTCGAACCGCTGGACGGGCGACTTGCATCCACTAATAACGACCGCAGCACCAACTATTGCAGCAAGATGCTTTCGCAGCCGTTTCTTTGTATTCCCTGAATCGTTCAAAGCACGATGGATCTTGAATTCCACGTTCATATTGCGACTTCCCTATCGCCCGCCCGAAGGCAAACTTGACTCGTTTTTTGCTAGCAATCCGTCACAGCAGTTATAACTGCGCTAGATGCTTCAGAAGTCATCGGCGTCCCAGCAGCAGTCGGACTACCCTGCATGGTGCAACCGGCCATAGTGCTGCAATTTTCGAGCGATTAAACGTTAGGAAAGGAAGAGATCGCCCGACCGCTAAAGTCGCCGCGGCCCCCGCAAGGGCTCAGTGCGGCCACAGCGTCTGGCCTTTGAACTGGTCAGAAATTTTCGACGATTGCTGCGCACACCAACGAAGCTAGCAAAGTTGTGTATAACAATGCGGTCCTGTTGAACAACGAAACTGTAGCAAGAACCGTTTTTATGAGCCGTAATTTTGGCGTTGGTCTCGTCCTCTTTACAATTTACTGCGTGTTATATCTAGGGTTTGTCCTGATCAATACGTTTTCCCCCACGTTGATGGAGACCCAGCCCGTACTAGGCATTAATTTATCGATCAGCTACGGCTTTGCTTTGATAGTGATAGCTTTCGTGCTCGCCATGATCTACGGTTTGACGTGCCAAGCTAGCAATGACGCGACTGGCCAGCCGATCCGTTCTGCTGATCACCAGAAAGAGGTGCAATCGTGATTTACGAAGCCTCTTGGTTAGCCATCGCCGTCTTTGCGCTGTTCGTTGCGATTACTTTGGGAATCAGCTTTTATTTTGGACGTCGTGCAAAGTCAGCTCAAGGATACTTTGCAGCCCACGGTCAAATTCCCTGGTTTGTAAACGGAGTGGCATTCGCTGGCGACTATCTTTCAGCCGCATCGTTCTTGGGCATCTGTGGCATGATTGCTTTCTACGGTTACGACGGCTTCCTCTACTCGATCGGCTATTTAGCTGGTTGGATCGTAGCGTTGTTTATCGTTGCCGAACCGATGAAGCGACTCGGAAAATACACTTTCGCCGATGCGTTGGACGCGAACTTTAGCTCACCAGGCATCAAGCTGGTGGCCGGAATCAGTACCCTGGCTGTCAGCGTCTTTTACTTGATCCCGCAAATGGTAGGCGCAGGAGCTCTGATCCGCCCTTTGTTAGGTTTCCCCCATTGGGCTGGCGTCGTCATCGTCGGCTTGACTGTCGTGATGATTGTTGTAACCGCAGGCATGGTGTCGACAACCTATGTTCAGTTCTTAAAAGGCTTTCTGTTAGTCTTCTTTGCAGCTGTTTTGACCATGATGCTGCTGGCTCGTGGGTTTGAAACTCGGCAAGGAGGAAACGACGGCTACCAGTTCACTACGATCAACAATCTTTCAGAAGGAGATTGGCGCAGCGAACTGCGCCAGAGACCGGGTTTTGAAGAGGCTACGATCATCGAGCAAGACGGCGTCTGGGCTGAACAACCGTTTGTTCGAATACAACGAGGCGACTCGCCGATGGTTTTTGCGATCTCAGAATCGGAGGGGAAAGTCACTTTGGCGGAATCGCAAACGCTGGTCACAAAGGCCGACGGCACGGTATTGGTCAATGGCAAAGTGAAGGGAACGAAGGCGGGTGAAGCGGAACTGCATCCCGTCGGTTTTTTAGCGGAACTTCCTGACGGAGCACAGGAAACAGGGCCTCTTGGGCCTTTCGAATTTTTTAGGACGCTGCAGAAAAGCAAGGTCGTGTTGTGGTCAGAAACGAAGTTCACCGACGAAGACGGTTCTAGCGTCAGTATCTACTCTCCCCGAACTGCAGATGGCAATCAAGTGTTACGACCTGGCGAGCACCCGGTCTTCAGCGGCATCCGTTCGGAAAAGTTCTCGGATAAACTCAACTTTTTATCCCTGATGTTGGCACTGTTTGGCGGCACGGCGTCGCTGCCGCATATCCTGATTCGTTATTATACGGTCAAAGACGAGGCTAGCGCTCGGAAGAGTACCATCGTGGGAATCGGAACGATCGGTTTCTTTTATATCCTCACGCTCTACCTTGGGTTGGGTGCGATGACCAGCGGAGCGTTGGACGTGACCGATTCGAACATGGCGGCCCCATTGCTCGCACGCAGCATGTCCGAGTTGCTGTTCGCGATCATATCGGCAATCGCCTTCACCACCGTGTTAGGCACGGTGAGCGGCCTGATTCTTGCATCCAGTGGAGCGGTCACGCACGATTTGCTGACCGGCTACTTTGGAATGCATCTTTCAGATGAAAAGAAGGTCCGTGTCGCTAAAGTCGCGGCTGCCGTGGTTGGAATTTTTGCAATTGTGCTCGGGATACTGTTCAAGGAAATGAACGTCAACTATCTCGTCGGATGGGCGTTTAGCGTTGCCGCATCTGCGAATCTGCCATCGCTGGTGATGATGTTGTTCTGGAAGCCAACGACACGCCAAGGAATCATCGCAGCAGTTACCGTTGGTATGGTCAGCTCTTTAGGATGGATTTTGTTGAGCGGTGACACCTACTCGAAAGTCTACGGAATTTCGGCGAGTTTGGCGCCCATGCCATTCAGCCAACCGGGCATCATCACGATACCGTTGGGATTCCTCGTTTTGATCGTTGTTTCGCTAATGACACAACAAAAGAAAGTCGCTTGACCTTAAGTCGTTAGCGTTTTGGAATCAGGGTAAAGAAGCGGCCCCCTTCGCGATGCACTTTTATGGGTACTTTGTAGACTCGGCTGAGCGTTTCGGAAGCGATTACTTGCTCGATTGCACCGGAGGCCGCGACACGCCCCTCATCTAGCAAAATCACTTGCGAAGTTCCCTCAAAGAGTTCTTCGGTGTGATGTGTTATGGTGACGATCGTCAACTCGGGCGTATTGATTCGTTCTCGCAGGGAGGCAATCAGATCGAGCAGCTGCTCGCGTCCCAAGATGTCTAGTCCTGCGGTTGGTTCATCCAACAGAAGAAGCCTGGGCTTCGTTACAAGTGCGCGAGCAATTTGAGCCCTGACGCGTTCTCCAGTACTTGCAAATCGATAATAGCGATCAGCCAAGCGAGCAATTCCTGCGATTTCGAGCATCGCATCTGCCTTCTCAAGCTGGGCGGCACTCGGTTCAAATCGCAACACCATCGTCGACGTAAAACCAGTCAGTACGATCTGTCGCAACGTCAAGTTCGGATCCAAATCAAATCCGCCACCGGGCTGCACCAGCTTGATTTGCGTGCGCAGCCAACTTAGATCCACGCTTCCAAACTTTTCGTTCAGGACTCGCACGCTTCCTTGGGACGGCCACAAGTATCCCATGATGACTCTTGCCAGCGTACTCTTGCCGCTTCCGTTGGGACCTAAAATAGCAGCGTCTACACCTTGACCTACTTCTAAATCCACATGCTGCAGCAACCATGTTGATTCTCGTCGGAGCGAAACATCGCGAAGCTGAATAGTGCTGGCAGGCATCTGAAACTGGTATACCGGAACACGTGAAGTTGTTGACTTGACGGAAGTGGCTAGTCGGCCACGCCATCTTTATCCAGTTGGATTCGAACTTTCGTAACACGGTCATCCGCAACCGACATCACTTTGGCTTGCAGTCCGTCAAGTTTGATTTCGTCACCTGCAGCCAACAACCGTTGCGCTTTGTGCATTAGAAGCCCACCGAAGGTGTCCACGTCAACGTCCTCAAACTTAATTCCTAAACGCGTCTCGACATCTTCAACCGCAGTAGTGCCTTCTATGATAAAGACGCCCTCACCATCGGGCACGATTTCAGGATCCTCAGAATCGAACTCGTCAGTCACATTGCCAACAATTTCTTCGACAACATTTTCTAACGTCACGACGCCGATGATTGTGCCATATTCATCGACAACGAACGCCATATGCTGGTGAGTCGCTTGAAAATGACCTAACAAGCGGTTGATCGGCATGTTCTCCGGAACTTTTTTCGGCGGCCGCATAATACTGCGCCAGTCGAAGTCGGCTGTGACAGTGCGCCCAACCAAGTCTTTGATGTGAAGTATTCCAAGGATATTGTCCAGCGACCCATCGCAGATAGGGTATCGCGTATGCTTGCTGCGACGAATGGAGGCGAGGGCGTCTAAAGGATTCTCGTTAATATCGACGAAATCTATATCATTGCGCGGCACCATGATTCGCCGACAAACAATATGGTCAAAGTCGAATACTGCGTCGATCAACTCGCGTTCAGTACGTGTGACGTTGCCTTGGACCTGCGCCTCGTATAGAAGTGCTCGAATTTCAGGTTCAGTAAAAGCAGCGCTATGAGCATCGCTTTCGTTCAGCCCCAACAATCGGAGGAAAGCCGATGTCGATTTGTTCAAACCAATTACAAACGGATAGCTCGCGAGATAGAAGAACTTCATCAAGGGAGCGCAGATCAGCAACATCGTCTCTGGCTGCCGAATTGCGAAAATCTTAGGAGCTTGCTCGCCAACAATTAAATGGAGTGCAGTGATCACGCCGAAAGCAACGATAAATCCGACTGTATGAATTATGACTTCGGATTGAACACCTACAGCCAGCAAGAGCGGTTCGACCAATTTTGAAAATGCAGGCTCGCCCACCCACCCAAGTGCAAGCGACGCCATAGTGATACCAAGCTGACAAGCGGACAAAGACTGTTCTAACCTAGTGGCTAACCACCTGGCCGTCTTGGCGAACATCCTTCTCTCGTCAATTAATTGTTCGATCCGGCTGAGTCGAAGTTTGACGAGAGCAAACTCTGCTGCAACAAAAAAACCATTTACAAGAATCAAGCCTAAGGCAAGAACCAAGGCAATTATTGTTTTTGTGTTTTGGTCCACTATGGAGGACGATTAAAATTTCAGAGATAGAATAGGTATGTAGAGTCACCGCTTACGCAATTTCTACTCACCGTGAGATTGGTAAGGTTGTATGGTAGCGGTTTTGCAACTTTGTTGCGACCGAGTCGATCATTATAACTCCGAAATTTAGGCCGTAAGGATGCTAGATAAACTCCGCCAGATGTTCCAACGAAAGTCCGCAGTCGATGTGGAAGCTCGTTTCGAGCGAATTCGATCTGCCGTTTCGGGCACGATGAGCAACTTTTATGTCGCAAAGGATCGTGATCGGAATGGCGAAATTGTTGGCGTGAAGCTGTGTGACGCCGAGAAAGTGAAGTTCTTCGAAAGCCGCTTCAAAGGACTCAACAAACCTTTGGAGGGCGAAATCGCCACTTCAATGGTCCATCCGTTGATCGCCAAGACGTATGAATACGGCATGACCAACAAAGGCCTGCCTTACATCGTCATGGAGTTTATCGACGGCCCGGGGCTTCAGGTTGTGATCGCAGAACGCGACGAACGCATTCGCAGCAAAGAGTTGCCGCTCATTCGCCAAATGGCTGAAGCGCTCAATTACGTCCACAAGAGCGGCTATATCCACCGCGACATTTGCCCGCGCAACTACATCTGCACCAAAGATATGAAAACGATCAAGCTGATCGATTTCGGCCTAACAGTGCCCGCAACGCCGCCATTCATGAAGGAAGGCAACCGCACCGGTACGCCACTTTACATGGCACCGGAAATCGTCCGCCGCAGGCCAACCGATCAACGCGTCGATATCTTTTCGTTCGCCGTTACCGTTTATCACATGCTGACGTTCGAACTGCCATGGCCTATCACGGACACGACGGGGATGGCCGCTCTACATCATGACACGTCGGAAGCAAAATCAATTTTCGACTACCGACCAACCCTGGACAAAGCGGTTGGGCGCGCCGTGATGGACGCGATGAATCCCAACGTCAACAATCGCACCGCAAGCATCGAGAACTTCCTCAAGCAAATCTCGAAGTCGACATCGATCGACGTTTGAAGGTCCGTTCAATCGCTCGAGCCCGTGACGCAACGAGTGACGCAGCGTCAAACCTGTTCGGGTGGAAGCTGCCCATTAGACCGCAGCCATTCAACCGCTTCGCGAACCGTTTCTTCCATCGGACGAATGCGGTACTCTAAATCCTGTATCGCGCGGCTTGAATCGTAGTAGTGGAACTGGGAGCCCATGGCTATGGCAGCCGAATTCGTATCAGATTCGCGATCTCCGGGACTCAAGAACAGATCGCTAAAGCGGCCCACGACAAACTGTCCGGGCTTGCGCAGCACGGTGAGAGGCTTGCGTCTTCCCAGTTGATCGCAGATGGCACACCACAGATCAAAGTAGCGGACGTTGTCGCCTGCGAGGATATATCGCTCGCCAAATTTCTGCTGCTCTATTATCGAAGCAATCGCGGCGGCAACATCCCGAACATCGCACACACTGCACCCGCCCGCTGGAGACATCGGCACCCACTTCTTCGCCAGCTCGACGATCATCCGTCCGCTGCTTGGCTTCCAG
The DNA here is from genome assembly GCF_056494165.1 of Njordella aestuarii. Lineage (NCBI taxonomy): Bacteria > Pseudomonadati > Planctomycetota > Planctomycetia > Pirellulales > Pirellulaceae > Njordella > Njordella aestuarii. The sequence continues at coordinate 886,732 of NZ_CM151397.1, read as the reverse complement.
TCCCATGGCCCTAACATGAAGCCGGGATAGACAATCGTTGCATTGAGAATTCCCGTTCGCATCGCATCACGAACGATTTTCTCCGCTGCTTTCTTGCTGACAACGTACGTCGATGGAATCTGTCCGTCACCTGGAGTATCTTCACTTGCAGGTACGTCCTTCTGCCCCATCGCCAGCACGTTTACAGTCGACACGTGGATCATCGGCTTTTGATACTCTATAGCCGCTTGAACTAGGTTCTCCGTACCGCATTGGTTGATCTCCATCGCTTCGCGACGTTGCTTCCAACCCATATGAATGTGAGCTGCACTATGGATCACAACGTCAGCTCGATCGACCGCTTGGCGAACAATTTCTTTGTCGGAAATATCGCCTTGAAGCACTCGAACGTTGACATCGGCAAAGGCGGGAATCGAATTGCTTTGACGTGTCAATGTTGTCACGTCAGCTCCACTACGAACCAGACGCCGCAGGATATTGTTACCGAGCAGGCCTGAGCCACCGGTCAGCAGGATTTGTGCGTTCGAGATCATTTTGCTGTACATTTACCAATGAAAAAAGCCGCTGAGCTTCTGTTTTCAGAAACTCAACGGCCTCAATTTTAACGGATCTCTTAGGAATTGAACCTTAGAAATCACCACTAGTTAAATTACGATGCTCCGCCCTTGGTGGCGGTTCGCTTTACTGATTTCTTTGCAGCTTTCTTAACGCCCTTCTTTGCGGCTTTCTTAGCTGTCTTCTTTACAGCCTTCTTAGCTGCTGCTTTCTTAGCTGTCTTCTTTACAGCTTTCTTTGCGCCCTTCTTAGCTGCCTTAGCAGTTTTCTTTGACGCTTTCTTTGCACCCTTGGGCGCACCACCTTTTTTGGCCACGGATAAAACCTCCGCTAAACTTTGATGACCTTAACACCAGCTGAACGATTCGAAGCAGTGAATCAGTTCAACGTAACAGTGTCTCGATCGGAAACAAAAAATCTTGCTGCTTGAGCTCCTTCCCCGCATTGTTCGTCAGTCACTTCAAGGCAACTCAAGACGCTCAATTCAAGTCAGACCGGTACAAACGACAAGATTGACATTTGATAGCGATGTATTTGTACGAAACAAGCCTTCCAATGCAACATCCTTTCGCACATTTTTGCTACCTATTTTCATAATATTTTTCTAAACCATGTGTCGACAGAAGTTTCTTGTGTGTTGCCAGGGCCCAAAAGACATCAATCATCTGTCAATTTAAATCACCGACTCAAGTTATTGCACGGGAGAGAAGCACTCTCATGTTAGGTCTAAGTTTTCACTCAATCAACGTCGCTAGTTCACGTCACAAACGAACAACGCGATGAGCCCACTTATGATCGACAACAGCATGACTTGTGATTCGACCTTGCAATTCATTGGTAAATTACGCTTGCTCAAAACGGACCAACGCCGCTGCGCAAGTTTTGCAAGTTGAGAATACCCAACATCAAAAACATCAATCCCATCATGCTTTCGTTGTTGAGTCCCCAGAACGCAACGAGAAATGCCACCACGATGCTGACAACGGTGGCTTCGTACACTGCGTTCCGACCTTGAAACATCGACCATGCATGCTGCAAAATCCGTCCGCCATCCAAAGGCAGTACTGGAAGCAAATTTAAGAGGGCCCAATAGACACTTGGAAGGATCGTGAAGTCGATCAACGCTCTCGTAGCAGCGTTTGTCGGAACCATCAGGTGCGATGTATCAACATCAAAGTAGTTGCGTAGCCACTGCGTAAACGGTGAATGGAATCCTGCAACATATGCAATCAAGCCTACCGCTACAGCAAACAAAATCTGCGCGACAGGCCCTGCCAGCGAGATAAGTAGTTGAGCTTCCGGCCCATAGCCGGTGCGTTTGTTTTTTCCGGGCGAAAACTGACGAAATGTATTAGGAACTGCCAAGCCGCCGAAATGGTACAGCACCACGTACGAGCTAATGTTGTAGTAACGCATTACGAAAGCATGGCCGAGCTCATGAATTAGAATCGACAGAAACACGGCTGCTACCCAGAAAACGAGAAGGACCGCCATGCCCGGCGTTTCTTGGTCGCTCCGAAAGTAAATCTCGTCATATACCGACGCCCATTGGTAGCCTAATCCCGCCGCGACGACCCAGAACAACCAAGTCACTCGTATGTTGAATCCGAACAACTTGAAATGAACGTCGTACGGGCTATTCAGCGGCTCGCCGAGCATGATTGACTCTATCCGTTGCGAGAAATTTACATCTTGAGCAAACTTGAATCATAACGCAGACCGCGCGGCAGCGTCGAGTCAAACTGGGATGAACAAACTTTTTCTGCCCACCAACAAGCAGCCAGGATTGATTACAATAAGCAGGCACACCAAGCCAACAGGGACGCAACTCTTACGGCCTCCCGATTTTGTTCCTTCTCCAAACCCTTCTTCCAATTGATGCTGAAATGAAACGAACTTTCCTCTTATTCGTTTGCTTCACCGCTCTCGTGACCAACGGCTGCCGAACGAAAACCGAAACGGTCGACACGCAAAATCAATCGACTACGGGATCCGTCATACCTGGTGTTGGGTACGCAATGCCTGCCATTGTAGGAAAGTATGAAGTCATCGACATCAACACCGACAACAAAGACCTTGCCTTAGCAAAATCCAATCCAGAATCGGCACTGATCGCCAACCCTGATATCAAGTGCATGGTCGGCCTGTGGGCGTACAATCCTCCTGCCATCCTGTCGGCCCTTGAGAATCGCAACTTGGTTGGAAAAATTGCGATCGTCGGCTTCGATGAAACGTCTGAAACACTAAGCGGCATCACTGACGGTAAGATCTACGGCACCGTCGCTCAACAACCTTATCGCTTTGGCTACAAATCGGTAGAGTACCTGGCTGCCATGGCTCGAGACCAAGAGCTCAACATCCCTGAGAGCAAAATGATCTACGTGCCCCACACTGTTATTACTGCCGACAACATCCAGCAGTTCAAAGCAGAAACAGAAGCGATCCTCGCTGACAACGGGCCCGAACTCGAAGCAGACCAACAGTATGAAACATCTGGATCGTCCGTCAAACTCGCGCTGATCACCAATAGCATTGATCCATTCTGGGTGCTGTGTCAAAAAGGTGTCGAAAAGGCAAACAAAGTTTTCAACGCCGAGTGCCGTGTGGCCATGCCCAGCAATGCAACCGTTGAACAACAAAAGACCGAGATCGAACAGTTGATCAACAACAATGGCCAAGGCCTTGCAATCAGCCCAATCAACGGTTCCAACCAAACCAACATGATCAACGAAGCCGCTGAAAAGATGCCTGTCATCTGCCAAGATGCAGACTCGCCAAATTCAAATCGACGATTTTACATCGGCACCAACAACTACATGGCTGGTCGCGATGCCGGAAAGCTTGTCAAACAAGCGATCCCTGAAGGCGGAAAAGTCGTGCTCTTCGTCGGCAAGCTAGAGGTTACCAACGCTCAAGAACGAAGCCGCGGTGTTATCGACGAACTTGCCGATAAACCCATCCCAGTCGCATTTCAGACATCTCAACAGTAATTACACGAGCTCGCTTGATGCCTGATTCTGCAACTATAAGCGACCGGCGTTTGTTGACGATGACGAATATCGTCAAAACGTTTCCCGGCGTACGGGCACTTCGCAGCGTCAACATGCACGTTGACAAAGGTGAAGTGCTGTCCGTGATCGGCGAAAACGGGGCCGGTAAAAGTACGCTGATGAAGATCCTTGCCGGCATCTACATTCCGGATGGCGGTACCGTCACGTGGGACGGACGACAGGTTCAGTTTGCTTCGCCTGCCGAAAGCATTGCTGCTGGAATCGCGCTGATTCATCAAGAGTTGAATCTGGCAGATAATCTCAGCATTGCTCAAAACATCTTCCTTGGACGCGAACCACATCGCGGCAGCTTTACCTCGGACAAGGCAATCAACCGCGAAGCTGCGATCTGGCTTCAGCGTGTTGGCTTAAACTTGCCACCCTCGACTCCAGTCAAACGTCTTTCAATCGGCCAACAACAGATGGTGGAGATTGCAAAGGCGCTTTCTACGTCGGCTCGCCTGATCATCATGGACGAACCAACAAGCAGCCTGTCATCGAAGGAATCGCAAAGCCTCTTCGATCTCATACGTAGACTTCGAGATGACGGCGTTGCTGTGATGTATATCTCGCATCGGCTAGCCGAAGTCGCCGAACTTTCTGACCGCGTTGAAGTGCTGCGTGATGGCGAGAACGCAGGCAGTTTGGCGCGTGCAGAGATTACGCATGACAGCATGGTTCGCGCCATGGTCGGCCGCGATCTCAACCGCTACTTTCCGCACACAAGCCACCCACTCTCCGACGAACGACTTCGCGTTGAAGGTCTCGTTGTCGCCGGAAGCAGCGGCCAGCCAATCAACTTAAGCATCCGCGGCGGCGAAATAGTCGGCATCGCCGGACTTGTCGGGGCAGGGAGGACCGAACTGCTCGAATGTATCATGGGTCTAAGACAAGCACTCTCCGGTAAAGTGATCGTCGACGGGATCCCGCTACCCTTGAATGAACCCAGCGCAGCCGTTGCAGCAGGTCTCGCTCTAGTGCCCGAAGACCGACGACACCAAGGCCTTCTTACGGCCATGAACGTCGGAGAAAACTTAACATTGCCATCGATTGCCAATCGAGCTCGCCGCGGCTGGCTCAATTTGTCCGCTGACAAATCTGCAGCGGAGTCGCAAGTCAAATTGTTGAAGATCAAAACGCCGAAGCTCTCACAAGTCGCTGCGTACTTGTCCGGGGGTAATCAACAAAAAATTGTCTTCGGGAAATGGCTGCTGTGCAATCCAAAAGTCCTACTGCTGGACGAACCTACTCGCGGCGTAGACATCGGTGCGAAGCAAGAAATCTACGGCCTCATGGAACGACTGGCTAGCAGCGGCGACGCAGTCCTTTTCGTTTCCAGTGAGATGGAAGAAGTTATCGGCATGGCAGACCGTGCGATTGTTATGCACGAAAGCAGAGTCACCGGTGAACTAGCTCGATCCGAACTCAACGAAACCGCGATCATGAATTTGGCGTTCGGAATGACGGCGGCTACAACATAAACTTGACTTGTGCAACTAAACACAGGTCTAAATTTTGAATCTATACGTAAAACCGTTTTGCGCAACAACGAAGCTCGACATGCAATTCAAGAACCTAGGTATCCTCTTTCTTCTCATCTTCGTGCTGATCTTTACGGCGACGCTCAATCCAGCATTCCTGTCCGACAGCAATATCAAGTCTCTTATCCGCTGGACAAGTCTGTTCGGCTTCTGCAGCATCGGAGTCGCGTTTGTCATCATAACGGGCGGGATTGATCTTTCGATCGGTTCGGTAATCGGGTTAAGCGGTTGCCTAGTGTTCATCTTCTTGGACAAACACTGGAGCGCCACCGATGAACGTGCCAGCGTCGTTGACTTTCAAAAGGCAGAGATCGATGACCGTCTAACGGAACTGCAGTTTCCGCCCAATGCGTTTAATGCCAACCGAGACGATAAATTGAGTTTTTCCAATCGCATGGGCGCCCCTAGCGAGGGAACGGTCTATCAGACTCGCAGCGACGAAAGCGGTTTGTATATCACTTTGCGTGAACCAAACTTGCAAGTCGACAAAGGTATGGAGATGCAACGCAAAGCGTTTGAACACCGACCGATGTGGCTCGTTATCACCCTAGTTATGCTGTGCAGTCTCGGCATCGGCTTGTTGCACGGATTATTAATCACGAAAGGTAAACTCCAACCGTTCGTCGTCACCCTCTGCGGTCTCATGATCTATCGCGGATTGGCTCGTGTGCTTACAGGTGATAAGCCCGAGGGATTTGAGTCGACCATGGAAACGACTAAGCAGCTCTTTACAGGCGATGCTTTTTCTTTTCCAGTCCCGTTAGTCGCATACATCTCGCGCGGCGACTGGAGTATCTACGCTACCGATTTAAGAACTCACGAACGCATTTTAGACGCCAGCGGGAATCCTCAGCAGCTTCCCTTTTTTGAATGGGTGAACCTGCCTGTGGCTGGATTGTTCCTCATGATCGCGGCCGTGATTGCATGGCTTTTCTTGAATCGGTCAATTTGGGGACGCTACCTACTTGCATTGGGAAACAACGAGCAAGCAGTCCGCTTTAGCGGCATCGCAACACACCGCATGGTCATATCCGCCTACGTGTTATGTTCGCTTTTGGCTGGTTTTACAGGCATTTTATTCGTATTCGATTTCAATGGTGTCGAACCCTCACAGCTAGGTAACGTGTACGAAATGTACGCGATCGCCGCAGCGGTTATCGGCGGTTGTTCGCTGCGCGGCGGCACCGGCTCAATCTTTGGCGTAATCATTGGTACGGCCGTTATGCGATCCCTTTTTCTCGCTATCGGTGCTCTGCAAATACCGAACAGCTATGAATTTATCGTTATCGGATCTGCCCTTTTGTTAGCCGTTGTAACCGACGAGATAATACAACGCACTTCTGACCGCCGAAGACTTAAAGCTACCAGGAAGCTAGAAGCGTCCTGACCGTCGCTGCCCAACCTGAAAAAGCACTGGAGTGCAGGATACTACGCCTTCGTCTGCCCTATAAACTGGTAGTAGGGGACTCGCGAAAACGGCATGTATGGCATTCGGTTCGTCTGCTCGTTCATTAGTTCTGGATTGAAATGATGCCGCAAGTAGGGCACGTGATCCGGTGAAGGGAACACGTTATCGTTTGAAAACCAGACGGGCCAGAACGCTCGAGTAGACCAACCATGACGGCGCAAATCGCTATCGGGATGCTTGCGCGAGACATAGAAATCGATCACTCCAATTTTTCCGCCGGGCTTTAATATGCGTTTCGCATTGTCGATCGCCGCGAACCAATCGGGAATCATCGTTAGTGAATAAGAAAACGTCACGACGTCCGCCACGCCTTCAGGCACAGTCCACTTCGTAGCATCTGCCGTTACCGCTTGTACATTGGACCATCCGTTGGCTTGACTCCTTTTGTCCACAATCGAAAGCAACGAAGACGCAAGGTCGACGACGTACACCTTGGAAAATTTAGAAATGGAGTTCCCCATGAATTCCAAATTTGCGCCGGTACCGCCCCCCATATCAACCCACACGCCTCCACCAGCCTGATTGGCAAGTTGCTGATAGACCTCTTCGCGTCCTTTTAACAAGCGTTTGCGAAAATCGTCATACGCGTCGGCCTGTCCTGAGTAAAAATTTTCCATCCGCTGTGCGTGATCTGCACCGCGAATCGGCTTGAGAGCCAAGTGGTATAGAACTTTGAAGTCTGAAATTAGAGACATGAATATGTGTCCGTTTGGAAGCTAATCAATCGGCGCGACATCGACACTTACGCTCAACTTCGTAGTACCGCCGCCAACTAAAACGCCTTGAACTGGAGAAACGTCGGAGAAATCTCGTCCCCAAGCAAGCGTTATATGTTCATCTTGGACAAGTTTATCGTTGGTGGGATCGAAATCGATCCAGTCTCCGTTTCCTGCATAAACACTAACCCAAGCATGGCTTGCGTCACTGCCAACCATTTTCGTTTGGCCTGGCGGCGGATGCGTTAGTATGTAGCCGCTGACGTAACGAGAAGGTACGCCCCAACTGCGGAGGCAGGCGATCATGAAATGTGAAAAGTCTTGACATACGCCTCGCCGCTTCTCAAACAGCTCTTCCAGTTTTGTATCGATCGTGGTCGACGCAGCTTTGTATTCGAAGTCTTCGTAAATGCGGTGCATTAAATCGGTTACTGCGTCGACTAAGTTTGCGTAACGGCTCAACGAGACGCCGGCGTAGTCAATGACATCATCTGTCCGATATGCGTATTTGGAACTGAACTGAAATTGTGATGCGAAGCGATCCAGGCTCTTCTGTGCACGTCTGGTCCGCGCCGAAATGTCTCGCCAATCATCGGTGAACATTGGATTCCAAGGCCGCGAACGTTCCACGACACTGGTCGCCGTAACACTCATTAGCTCATGTGGATGTTCGATTGAAAAGAACTCTGCAGTATTCCCAAAAGAATCTGCCCACATCCTGCGTGCCACAGGAATCGGATCGACGCTTACTTCGGTCGAAAGAACGTGCTGACAGTTCATTGCGCGCGGGTGGACGCGAATTTGATTATGCGAAAGAGAAACAGGTCCTCCATAGCGATAAGTCGTCTTGTGCCAAACTCGATAACGCATAATCGTGAGAAAGATCCGCCCCTCATCTCTACCAAAAAATGACTACAGCCCAAAAAGATGCACTACAGATGCAATCATCGACTATCGCCAATTCGCTGCACACTCGCAGTGTGTACAAAAAAGCGATTTGAGAGATAACCGTGCAGTTCGTTGATCGTAAATTCTATGCGATCTGTCAACATTTTAAGGGCATAGCGTTTCTTATCCGATGACAGTAATCCAGGGAAAACTTCGCGAATGCTTCGGGCGTCTTTGTCGGTTTCAACATCAGCTTTAGCCTTGGGGAGTCGGATAATTTCCGGTGGGATCATGGGCAACATTAATTCTTTGGAGCTTGTATTCAGTATCGAAAGCGACTCGGCATCAATCAATCGTATGGCAGCGCGATTGTCGGCTATCAACCCACGCTGTTCAGCCAACCCCACGGCATCGATCACTTGAAGCGCCGCCGTGAGTTCGTCTAAGCGCAATAGCTGAAACGCTATCGCTCGTGGATTAGTCTCGTCCACCAGCAGTAGATCGATTGTGGGATCTATTTCAACACTCATCAAGTATCGGAAGCGATAAGTCATTGAGCTATCCATAATCTCAAGAACAGCTTCTAGCATTGGTGTCATCCATGCGTAGTCGTGCATTAAACACGATTGTAGAACATGCAGCTGATGCTTGATTCGCTCGATACGAACTCCGATGTCCAAAAACAGCCACCCCGGCCCGCGAGTCATATTCTCAGCGACCATCCCGGAGAATGCGGACAGCGACGTCAACATGCCACTCAGCTCAAACAAGGTATCGCCTAAGTCACCAGGATTCGCCAGTTTGTTCCTTCCGCGAAAGGCTACGAGATTCGACAAAAGTTGATATCCGTCTACGCTCAAGCGATCACGCACCATCACCATGTTCGATTCAATCGACCATAACACGCTGCACAGCGAATTAGTGTTATCGCTATCAAGCAACGTTTCATGCAGTCTCTCGCGAACGAATTGCAGAATATCTCCCGAAGTTTCTAGCGGAGACGGCCATGTCCGGTCAGGAGACATGTCCATCGCATCGAAAATCGCAGCATACGACTGCGCGAGATGCAAGTCAGTTTCTTCGATCAAACGGTTCGCCACGGTCCTTGCATGGCGAATCATACATTCAGCGCGTTGAGTACTTCGACCCAGCCAGAATAAATTCTCCGCAACGCGGCTCGGAAGTTCAAAATTGCTTCTTCGCAGCTCAATCGCTTTCTGCGGGGGTCGCCGAAGCGTAAGCGGGACCGGCGGCTCGCTCCCCAACACCCACACATCCTTGCTCAGTTCCCCAGTCCCCAGACTTTCTCCCAGCACCGTCCCGATCGGACCAAGCCTCGCGATGCCTCCATCGAGAACGGCATACTCTTCTTCGGCTAGCGTTGCAAACGCTCGCATCACCATCGGCCACGGCTCAATGCGATCGTTATGCCATACCGGTGCTGTCGAAAATTCAATCGGTTCGATTGCGACAAACTTCCATGGATCGCGTTCTATTTTGCGAAGAAGTTCGTCACGCTCCTCTCGCGATCGGCTTGCAATGGTCGAAGTTTCAGAAAATTCACTACGCTGCAATGCGTCACGAATCTCGAGGCCATCGATATTGTCGCGCACGTATCGAAGCTCCTCAGGCTTGCCACACCAGTGCATTGGAATAGATGGCAAAATCAACTCTTCCCCTAACACTCGCCTGCACAGATCGGGCAAAAGGGCCGCCACCGCAGGCATTTCCGCCCACCCGCATCCAATCGGATTCGCAATCGCGACCGTTCCGTCACGCACAGCTTGACACAAACCTGGCACACCTGCATTCGAAGCGAATTCCAACGGATCGCACTTGTCATCCTGAACACGTCTTAAAATCGATTGCACGCGAACTAGACCACTCAGAGTCTTTTGAAAAACCTCTCCACCCCGGACAGTCAAATCCTCGGTTTGCGCGAGAGTATAGCCAAGGTATCGGGCTAAGTACGCGTCTTCGAAAAAAGTCTCGCTACGTACGCCGGGACTTAATAGAATCGTATTCGCTTCAGGCTGCCGCATGTTTGCGTATGCAGCAATCGTGTCACGCAATGTCGCAAAAAAACCAGCAGAACGCTGCACATGAAAATCACGGAACTCTTCAGATAACACACGCGAAAGTGCAATCCTGTTTTCAACCGTGTATCCGCACCCGCTGGGCCCTTGAGTACGATCCGCGAGCGCCTGCCACTGCCCCTCTCGATTCCGACATAACTGCACCCCGTACAGGTAAATCGCAGGCTCGCCGGCGCGAATCGTCGCCTGCATCGAAGGTATGTAAGACGACGATCCATAAACCAACTCCAATGGCACACTGCCATCGGCAAGCAGCCGCTGTGGACCGTAAAGATCCCGCGTGATTTCGTCGAGAAGCTTGGCTCGCTGGGAAATGCCTGCCGCCAGGGCTTTCCACTGATGCTCTACAATCACCAACGGGATTGGGTCTAGCTCCCAGGTCCGATGCGCCGGCAAAGTTGAACGATTCGATAGCGACGTGTTGTGTTCTTGAAGCCAGTGCTTCACACGTCGCCAACGTTCAGTAATGCATGTCCCAAGTGAAAAAATTTGATCAACGTCGCATCGAACGCAATCCAACGCTTCCGATTCAGTCAACAAATGGAGCCAAGCTACAAACGAGTCATGGTCCAGGTTGGTAAGCTCGTCAAAGCGATTCGCCGGCGCAGAATAATTGGGAAGAATATCGGCAAGGGTTACTTTGCCTGACAACTCGCGGAAGTCTTCCATTACTAGCTTTTTGATCATGGAAAACTATAGCGTTGTTCGGATCGGCCGTGCTTTCGAGAACTGAAAGGTTGCGGCCATTGTAACGTCCACACCATCCAAACACAGCCCTTGCCCCATTGTTTAAAAAACAAAGGGATCCACAATTGAGCGAGACAAACAGCCGCTGTATCGATAGTGCAACATCGCACGATCAGGCAAGCAATCGATGAGAAAATACCCGCAGCTTGAGACCATTGTCCCGTCAGGTCTCGGAACAACGGTCCCAAACTACGGTGGATCGTTCTTATGACGAAGCTCTATGGCATTTAGCTTCACTTACCTAGCTGCGAAGCTAAATCTTCTGCACCGTAAATCTTGCGGAGCGCTTCGAGAACCGCAGCGATGTGAACGGCGACTGCGCGGGCTTTATTGTCGGAATAGTAGTAGTCTGCCGTAACGGACTGAATATTTCCGTCGAAAATGACACCTACAAGCGCGCCTTCGCGGCTGACGACAGGCGAGCCGCTGTTACCGCCAATAATATCGGCGGTACAAACAAAATTCATTGGCGTCGTACCGTCCAGCTCTGACTTGGCCTCATGCCAACTCTTGGGAAGCACCCACGGTTTTGCCTGACCGTGCTTCAGTTCATGCTCAAACGCTTCCCCCATCGTCGTATGCGGAGGAATCATCTCGCCATCGAGTTCATAACCAAGAACTTGCCCAAAAGCGAGCCGCAAAGTGAACGTCGCATCTGGATAAACGGTGTCGCCTTCGATGGCAAATTTTGCTTCTGCAATTTTCGCATAGGCTTGTTTTTCCGTCTCGGCAATCGACTTGGTGATTTCTTCTAAGCGGCGATACTCTGGCGTGAGCAACATCGCTAGCTGCACCATCGAGTCGCTCGATTGATGTACGGCGTTGACGCCAGCCGCAACCAACTCTTTTCGGGCATCTACATCAAACAATCGCGTACCAGCGACCAATTCCGCAGCCCGCTCATGAGGCGATTTACCGGCAAGCAACGTATGGACCAACGGGTCATCTCCTCCGCGGTCATCAATCATGCGTGCGAGCTCATCCGCCAACTCGACGCGTTCCAGATCTTCATACAGCGGTGCTGGTGAGTAAAGCTCTTGCAACAGCGACTCCCGATTGCTGTCGCGATACTCTTCCAACCGCTCCGTATTTGGTTTCGCATCTTCCTCTACCAACATCACCAAGGTTTCCGCAAGACCATACAAACGGCTGCGCAAGGAACCATTCTGGCCGACCAACTCTCGTCGCTGCTGCACTGCAGTTTCGATCTCTTGCCATGCGGAATCGAGACTCGCAAGCTTATCATTTTGCTGCACTTGAGCCCGAAGCTCTGCTTCGCTTGAACGTTTTTGTTCAAAGAACGCAGGATCTTGCAAACCGCTTAACATACCCGAATAAGCCTTGCGGGAATTTTGAATTCCGAACAGATCATCGCGACTGCGGCGATCTTGCTCTGGACCATTCAAAGCATATTGCTGCAACAGAATTTCTTTGCGCCGCAGCAGATCTAACGTTTTGGGCATCGCGATGTCACGTTGATACGCAAGAGCGTCAACTGTGTAAATCCGACGCGTGCGGCCAGGATTTCCCGAGACAAATACTAAATCGCCATCCGTGGCACCTAGCGGATCCATCCTAAGAAAATTCTTGATTGCGGCGGGCTTGCCGTCTTCGTAAACGCGAAACAAAGTAACGTCTAGACAGTACCGTGGGTACTCAAAATTGTCAGCATCGCCACCAAAAAAAGCAGCTTCAGCTTCCGGCGCCCAGACCAACCTCACGTCGGTATACTTTTTGAAACGATAAAGATGGTATGCTCCACCGCCGTACAATGTCACAACGTTTGAACGCAACCCAGTTGCTTGGTTACTTTCCGCTTCAATTTCTGCAATAGCTGCGCGTCTTGCCGTTGCAGCTTCAACCGACGCCTGCCCCGATCCAACAGCATCATTCACGCGTTGCGTCACGTCTTCAATGGATACCAATTGATTCAGCTCTAGATCAGGAGCCTTTAATTCATCACTTTGAGTCTTTGCGAGAAACCCCGACTCGTAATAATTGGCCGATTCGCTAGAAAGCTTGAATAGAGTATCTGCCGCAACGTGATGATTGGTCAGCACCAAACCATCCGAAGACACAAACGACGCCGACCCACCTGAGTTGAATCGAACCGAAGACAACCGCAGATCTTCAGCCCACGCCTCGGTCAAATTGAAATCATACTTCCGCTGGAGCTGCTGCGAGGGAAGATTGGAAAACAACCACATCCCTTCATCACTGATAGCCGTCATTGCGCCTTGCAACCAAACCAAGAAGAACAACAAAATCGTCGAGCTATTTCGTAACATCAATTGCTGTCTCACCAATTTTTATGGGACAATTTGATAACGACTGCAACACTAGCCACTACCAGTTGGAAGGAACGGATCTGGGTGGCTTCAGAAGTTCGTGATGATACGATGACGAAGATCGATCCGCTAGCTGTTGACAGAGATTTTGTAATTGTTATGCCAAGAAAAAATTCCTTAACACAGCTAAATTGTATAAGCGCCGACACGCCAAACCAGTCTCGTGCGCAGTCGCTTGAACGCGATGGCGTACAGCTATGCATCGGAGTACAGCCACTTACCCCGGCGATTCACCCCTGGATGCGAAGTTGGCTCGACAAACCAGCGTGCCTCGCAAATTTGATCCAACAGTTCGGTTCGCCGTTGCACCTGCATTCTACCAAACCAATGCAAGACAATGTCGCGGCCATCGCGAAAGTTGCCGCAGATCGCCAACTGCCTTTTCAAATTCATTTCGCGCACAAAGCTAACAAGTGCAGAACCTACGTTCATGTCGCGAAAAGCTGCAATATCGGAATTGACGTCGCCTCCCTGACGGAGCTTGAAGATGCCCTCCAGGCAGGTTTTCAAGGGCAGAGCATTGTCTATACGGCAGCGATAAAACAATCCGCCGCCATTGATCGGGCGATCGACGCCAACGCTACGATCATCGTCGACAATCTTGACGAAGTCTCCCTAGTTCAGCAGCGAGCGAACTCTCGTAACATTCGCAAGCAAATCTACTGGGCCGTGCGGATCAGCGGCTTTCAGTTGAACAAATCAATACATCGATCAAGGTTCGGCGTCGACCTCGCAGACGCCCTGACTTTTTGCTTGAAAGCCAGAAGCATTCTCCGAACCCCCGACGACTTAGCAACGCTGTGCGGTTTACAGTTTCACATTCATGGCGGTTCAGCGCAGGATCGTGTGGCTTCGGTTTCTCAGCTAATCAGCTTGACTGAGACCCTCAACTCACATGGATTCGACCTGCAGTGGATCGATATGGGCGGAGGCTTTCCCATTTGTTACCTTACCGACGAAAGCCAGTGGCACGCCTATTTAAAAACGACGCACGCGACAGCAACACCTGCCGACTGGCTTGATGACTCAAAACCTTATCCTTACTGGCAGCAACTCGACGCCCCCACTTGGCTCGCAGCGGTCCTCGACACCCCAGCCCACCCAGCATCGCACAACACGCTGGCCGAAGCTCTGATCAAATCTGGCTTGCAACTGCGAGCGGAACCGGGGCGTGCGCTGCTTGACGGTTGCGGCATGACGCTGGCAGAAGTCGCGTTTCGCAAGCAACTCAAATGCGGCACGTGGCTGATCGGCCTGAACATGAACAGCTCCAACTGCCGCACGACCGAACGCGACTTTGGCGTCGATCCGATCGTGCTAGCTACCGGCGATTCGCCGCGCAGCGCCCCCGGCCAAGGTTTCTTCGTAGGCTCGTACTGCACAGAAGACGAGCTTGTCTTGCAACGCAAATTCGACTTTCCAGCCGGCATCGCAGTCGGTGATACCGTTGCATTCGTCAACACAGCTGGCTATTTGATGCATTTCCTTGAATCGCGTGCGCATGGAGGCAACCTACCAACTAACCTGTTTTTAGATAGCATTTCATCAAATGCGTGGCTTCCCGAGACGCCTGATTAAAAAGCCCAATCAAATTGATCGTACAGGCGACTGACTGGCAATTTAGGAAACCTAGGGGCTTTTTACTTCGAAGGTGCCCGTTAGAATGTCGTCAACTTTGTCGGACGGAGACGCCTTAGCTGATGAAACCTTTCGAAACGGGAATCAGGATGATAGGGCGGTTTCGAATGACTATTCTTTCCGCTGTAACAGCGGCAAATTGCCGTCGAGGTGCAGCTGTGCTTCCCAAGCTCTGAAAGCTTAGTTCCCAATGCTTCACAAGCAGTTGTTGAAAATCACGTGTGGCTTGCTGTTCGTATCGGCTGCGTCTAACTTTCTTGAAGAAGTTGGCTCGCCACAACTCGCGCGCGGCCAGTCCGCGGTTGTAGTTCCACCGGCAACTTCGACAGTCATATTGCCATACGAGAACGGTGCTGCCAATTATCCGTCCGCAGCAACTCCATCCCCATACAACAGTTACAGCCAAACTACATATCCGGCTGTTTCCATGGCCCCCTTCAACTGGACGACTGCGATTGAAAACGCACGTCGGTCGCTAAACAAGGAAACACTTCCCAAACCGGACATTGCCCGACAAAAGCTTGAAGCATCGATTTCAAATTTGAAAAACTTTTTTGCCCAGGGCGGTCCGCAACGCCAAGCTGACTGGCTCAAGTTTTTGCAGATCGACGCGTTGCAAACTGAACTAGATAAGCCAGTTCCGCTGACGCATGAATTAACGCAGATTGAAAAAAACACTCGGCAGAATTACCAAGGCTTGGAACTGAGCGTCGTAACTCAGTTCCGAACGGACCTTATTGACTACATCGATTCGCTTCGATTTGGCAAGGAACCAGAAGAGACAATCAAGTCGCTGGATGCACGGCTTGCCGCTCTTGCCAAAGTCATGGAAAAAGAAGACGAAATGTCGCTTCTGGAAAAGCAGCGCGACCTCGGTTTAATCGCAGGCTTTCTAAAATCTTCTCGACAAGCGCCCGAGTTCTTGAACCTCATCAAGTCCCAGTATCGCAAGCCCACAGCGCGCGTCCTCGTAAGCTCACAGTTTTTGCAAAGAGCTTTCAGTCGTCCGGTCAATCAACCAACACCGGTTCGAGAGAACATTCTCGGAACACAACTAACTGGACAGAGCATATTGAATGGACAAGTCACGCCGCTGTTAGTAAACAACGATTCCGCCGCGACGATCCGATTAACGCTGAATGGCCAGTTTTCCAGCACGAACGTGGGCGTAAACCGCGGTGTAAAACTGCACACATCTAGCAGCGCAAATGTGGCTGCATGCGAGACCATCCAGCTAACCGATCACGGCTTAATAACACTTAATGACACCGGTGTAGACTCAACGTTTCACTCACAAATCAACTCAATCCAGCACCGTTTTCGTATAGTTCGGAAAATTGCAACTAAAAAGGCAGCGGAACAAAAGCCACAGGCTGATGCGATCGGTCAATCAAGGCTTGAGGGACGCCTCTCGTCTCAGTTCCACACACAGCTGGCGGAACAGATTTCCGAATCGAACGGCAAACTTGCTCCACCACAACTTCCCGCTCTTACTCGCTTGGGAGTCAAACGTCCTGAAAGAAAGACTTGGTCGTCTCCTCACTTTTTGGCCCTGCTCTGGAGTTCGCAAGATAGCGAGCAGTTAGCAGCCGAAGGCTCCTGCCCACTGATTGTTCCGACGGAGGGAATCACGGCGCAAATTCACCAATCAATGCTGATCAATTACCTCGACCCAATCTTGTCGGGCAGAGTTATTCGCAATAAAGATCTCGTAAGCTTTGCAAAACAGTTCGGCGCACAGGCTTCGGACGAGTTGCTTAAAGAACGAAACGAAGAACCTTGGGAAATCACCCTCGCGGTTTATCATCCGGTTGAAGTCGAATTTGATAATGACATGGTCAGTTTTCAGATTCGTACGACGAAGTTTCAGAAGGGCGATAGCGTCTTGAACCAGAATGCAACTATCCGAGCTGACTATAAAGTGGAACTAGTTAATGGTGCCATTCAACTGCGGCGTCAAGGCGATGTCGACATCCAGTTTTCTGGCCGAGCCCAACGCGGCGTTCGAGGCGTGACGTTGCGAAGCGTGCTGAAGTCTAAGTTTGACGTTGCGTTCAAACCTGAACTATTCCCGCAACCCGTCCGCCCCACCGACCGACTTCCGGCTGGAGCTCCACCGCTCTCGGTCGTATCGATGGAGTCAAACCAAGGCTGGTTGCAAGCAACGCTCAACTGATTGATTCAACAACTAATCGAGTCGTTGCCAGTTGACAGGCACGATCTTACGCTTGCGGCTCGGTCATGCTCATTGGGTCAAGCGCACGCTTAAGGTCTTCCGGTGAGACAACGCCTTGTTCGGTACACAGCTCGCGAATCGTTTTACCCGTCTTGAACGCCTCTTTCGCAAGGGCGCTCGCTTTTTCGTATCCGATCAGCGGATTCAAACTTGTCACCATCGACAGGCTCTTTTCGACACCAGCACCGCAAGCTTCTTCGTTGGCTTCCAAGCCGTCCATACAGAACTCGATGAATGCATTCACCCCGTTGCTCATCAGATCGATACTCTCCAGGACTGCGTGCCCCATGATGGGCATCATGATGTTTAGCTGGAAGTTGCCCCCGGCCGCCCCGCAAAACGTGATCGTCGTATCATTTCCAACAACTCGCGCAGTCAGCTGCATCATCGACTCGCACATCACCGGGTTGACTTTGCCCGGCATGATCGAGCTGCCGGGTTGTCGGTCCGGCAAAATGACTTCAAAGAAACCACAACGTGGGCCGGATCCTAACCAGCGAATGCTATTAGCGACATTAAATAGGGTCGTCGCGATCGTTTTAAGCTGACTATGGCATTCGACCAGACCGTCTCGTTGCGAGTTTGCTTCAAAGTGATCGACCGCTTCAACAAATGGTATGCCCGTCTGATTCGCCAAACTGGCGGCGACTCTCGCACCAAATTCAGGATGTGTGTTGATACCACTGCCAACCGCCGTACCGCCGACCGGCAACTCGAGAACAGCGTTCATCGCTTGCTGCGCGCGCACGATTGAAAGTTCGATCTGCCTGGCGAACCCGCCAAATTCCTGCCCCAACCGCAGGGGCGTAGCATCCATCAAATGCGTGCGACCGATTTTGATGATCTTGTCCCAAGCCTTGGCTTTCCCAGCAAGATCTTGATGGAACGCTTTCAGTGCGGGGATCAACCTGTTCTTAATTTCAAAAGCCGTCGCAACATGAATGGCTGTTGGGAACGTATCGTTGGTACTCTGCCCCATGTTCACGTGGTCGTTAGGATGAACCGGTTTTGACTTTGAAAATCGGTCACCTCCAAGCAGTTCGATCGCTCGATTCGAGATGACTTCGTTCACGTTCATGTTGCTGGACGTGCCCGAGCCGGTCTGGAAAACGTCGATAGGAAATTCGCTATCAAACTTTCCATCGACAACTTCCTGAGCTGCATCCAACATCGCTTTCACTTGGTCGGCACTCAAGCGGTTCTTGCCAGAATCAGTAAGTTTGCCGAGATCGCGATTCGCAACTCCGCAAGCAAGCTTTACACTTCCCATTGCTCGGATCATTGCTGCTCGCAGGTGCCAACCGGAAATTGGAAAGTTTTCGACGGCTCGCTGAGTCTGAGCACCGTAGTATGCTTGAGAAGGGACTTTGACTTCGCCCATGGAGTCGGTTTCAATTCGGAATTGGCTCATGTTCGTTTTCTTCTAACCTAAAATGGAATTGTGGTTGCTCGGTATATCCTATCGAGGTTCGAATCAGCGTCCAAGGCACCGCCGTAGACAACTTTCGTAAACTCGGCATATCAAATATCAATACTTCGACGGCCGCGAAAGACCTTGTAAACGGGCTGTGAAGGTACTATCGTTTGCGTACAATTCCAAATTCGCTCGATGACATTTTGCCTATTACCGAAGTAAGAACCATGCAGCTTGCCCACGTCGTATTTTTCACCCTCACCGATGCTTCTGACGCGAAAGTGAAGGAATTGATTGCCGGATGCCATAAATACCTGGACGATCATCCTGGCGTCATCTATTTCTCGGCTGGCACATTGAATCCCGAGCTAAAGCGGCCAGTTAACGATCACGACTACCACGTCGCCATTCACGTAATTTTTGACTCGCGGGAATCGCACGACATCTACCAAACAGCCCCACGCCATTTGCAGTTTATCGAAGAGTTTAAACCCAACTGGGCCAAAGTTCGCGTCTTCGATACCGACCTTCATGCCGCATCTTAGCATGCCTGCGGCGAGTATCAGGTTCTCGAGCTGACACTAAGCTGTTCGAAACTGGTTATGCGTGGTCCATCATATGTGCCGGGTAGTTCTGAATTGCCCGGCCGCACGACGGCCGCAGATTGCAGGCCCGCTATTTCTGCCGCCTCCAACTCCTGCGCAATATCGCTAAGGAACAGCACCGAGCTCGGTGCCGCTTCCAGTGCCTGGCATATCTTCACGTAAGAAGTTGCGTCACGTTTCAGCCCAGTCGTTGTATCAAAGTTCGCTTTGAACAAGCCGTTCAAGTCACCCTGAATAGTGTGTCCAAAGAAGAGCCGCTGTGCTGCAATACTCCCTGAAGAATAGATCGCCAGATCGATACCTCTGGAATTCCAATGCTGCAAACAAGGCGCAACATCATCGAACAGGTGCGATTTGAGCTCGCCCGATTCAAAGCCCGACTTCCAAAGCAGACCTTGCAAAGCCTTAAGCCCAGTCGCTTTGCTGTCGCTATCCATCAACTGTGACGCAAATTCTATGACAACAGTGGTTTGCTGAGAAATATCCAGCGTTTTAAACCAGTCGCGTGACGATTCGAAACCTGCGTCTTTGGCAAGCAGCTCGACGACTTCACTCAAGCCCTCGCTCCCCCAATTATTGTGACAATATCCAGCGAGATGCCGACGGGCATAGGGAAACATTTGGTCGTACACAAAGGCAATGCTGGACGTCGTGCCTTCAACATCCAGCAGTATTGCACTGACAGACATCTCGATCAAAGTTTTATCACCGATTCGATCTTATCCCCGGACGACTTAAGATAAGAGTTTCCGAAACACAGCGGTTCATATTTTGCGTGAACACTCTCATCCACGTATTCTGGTGCCCATCCGCTCTTATCTAAAAACAAACGAATGCACCTGATATTTCGTTCTGTACAAAGATTGAACCAGTGCCGTGTCCCGCGAGGCACGTTGATCAAGTCGCCACCTTCCACCGTGACTTCAAAAACAGGTCCACCGTCAGGGTTAACGTGAAAGACCCCTTTACCGCTGACAGTAAAACGGACCTCGTCCTCACTGTGCGTATGCTCTTTATCGAATTTCGCCAGCATCACATCCAGATTGGGAGTATCGCTACACACATTGATCACATCTGCAGTGACGTACCCACCTTCTGTTTTCAATCTGTCAATCTCGGGCGCATAAGTGGCCAAAATATCTTGATCGGTCGGGTTTTCGGGAAGCCTTCCGGCAACTTCCCAACGCTCGTACCAAATGCCGAAGGGTTTCAAGAATGAACGGATCTCGTCGGGTTCCGTTAATTTTTTGTCGTGATCTGCTATGTAAACCGAAGCCATAAAAGCCTCCTGAATTTCCAATTCCAACGTCGTAAACCGAAGCCAATTTAACAAAAAACGTTAGCCGTGCATACCGATCTCGCCAAACCCGCCACAGCACCGAGCCATCTTACTCGCGTCGAAGCCGAGCGTACACTTCCATCGCTTTACGATTGGACTCAAAAGCCATTTCAGCGACCGTTTCCTGGTCCAATTTGCGATGTACAACTTCTGCCACCTCATCTTCCGCCAACAACATTTCACATCCATGCCGGATGTCTGCGGAAAAAAAGATATCAAGAACGGGCGTTATGATGTTTTGGTAAAGATATGAATTAGGAAACGTGGCAACGTACCTAAGGTTTTCGATCTCAACACCGATTTCCTCCTGAGCCTCGCGACACGCGGCGATTTCTGCCGTCTCGCCTATGTCAATGAAGCCACCTGGCAGTCCAAGCTTGCCCTTGCCCGGATCTCTATTTCGCCGGATTAGGAGAACTTTTCCCTCGGCATCAGCCACGATAACCCCGACCGCCACGATCGGATTGAAATGCACAACGTAAGTGCAAACTGGGCAACGATAAGCGCCGCCAACCACCTGTGACTCGCGCGGCGCACCACACTGAACGCAGTGCTTATACGCGTCCGAAATGCTTTGGGCGGGCGGGCTTTCAAACGAGTTCATCTGTTAAGCTTGAAACGAGGGCGGATCGACGAACTCAGGCACAACCAGTCGGTCGATCGCGCCAGTTTCGTAGCCTCGCTTCAATAGCAACTCGACCGCCTTCCGACCGCGATCTCCAAAATCAAGCGTCCAGTCGTTCACGTACATGCCCACAAACTCGTCGGCTTTATCACGCGCCAACCCGCGGCCCCAGCTCAATGCATAATCAAGCGCTTCTTTGCGATGGTCCAAGCCATGCTTGATACTCATGTACAAATATTCGTTAATTTTTTTGATGTTCTCTGCACCTAAATCTTTACGTACAGCGTTCGCTCCCAGCGGTAGAGGTAAACCCGTTTCGCGCATCCACCATTTCCCTAAATCTTCGACTAGGTGCAAGGCCTCATCCTGATAGGTCAGCTGGCCTTCGTGAATGATCAGTCCAGCATGAATCGTCTTACCACGCAAGTTTCCTTGTTTTACAACTTCGTTGATTTCGTCAAAGGGAACAACAACATGCTCAAAGTCGTTCTCGAGATACATCTTGAGGCTCAAGAAAGCTGTCGTCAATTCGCCGGGCACTGCGATCGTCTTGCCACGCAAATCATCTTTGGTCATTGGCGACGTCGACACGATCATCGGACCGTAGTTGTCTCCCATGCTCGCGCCGCACGAACAAATCATGTACTTGTCTTGCAAGTATGCGTATGCGTGCAAACTAACCGCCGTCAGCTCAAGTTCGCCAGTAAAGGCGCGGCGGTTTAGCGTCTCGATGTCGACCAATTCGTGGACGAACTCAAACGGTGCGGTATCGAACTTTTCTTTCGCTAACGCATAAAACATAAAGGCATCGTCAGCATCAGGCGAATGGCCCACACGTATCGTCTGCCGCACTTCTGTCGCACTCATTGTTCTTTCCCTTCAAAAGTCCGCATTATCAGGCATTTCGCAAAACATGGAAGTTGCAATATTGCTCCTGCCCGCAGAAATCGATATCCCGTAACGCAACAGCCACCCAATCCCAGCAATCGCTTGCTACAAACGGTACCATTCCGTCGCATTCCCGGCCCAAAACGCCAGTTGCTGGTCTTGTGAAAGGCCCGCGGCCAATGTTTCACACGCCTCGATCCAAGCCGGATACTCAGCCGCCAGCAAACAAACCGGCCAATCGCTACCGTACATTAGCCTTTTCGCGCCGAACGCATCCAGCGCAACATCCCAGTACGGGCGAATTGTATCCAAGTCCCAACGACCACCACGAACCTCCGTCGCAACTCCCGAAAATTTGCAGGCGACATTCTCGCGTTTTGACAGCACGCGGATCCCTCGCTCCCAATCCGTGTCAAATTGCTGCGGTTCAATGGCCGGTTTAGCTATGTGATCGAGCACAAACTTCTGTTCCGGGTGCCGATCGACGAAGCGAATCGACTCGTCTAACTGGCGACCGTAAATCAAAATGTCGTACGCAAGATTGTAGCGACGTAAGGAGGTGATGCCTTCGTTGAATGCCGGATCATCCAAGAATCCGTCAGCCTCGTCTTGCACTACGTGGCGGATCGATTTAAGCCACGGTTCATGCGTCCAACGCTCCAGCAATCCAGCAACATCCGGTTCGCGCAATGGCGCCCACCCAACAACGCCCTGCACAAGCTCATTTTCCCGCGCCAGCCAAATCAGCCATTCCGTTTCCGCTACCGTTTGGCGTGCCTGAACTGAAACGACGCCAGTGATTTTCGCTCCATCAGCTACTTGCTGAAGATCTCGCGGCAGAAAATCTCGTTGCAAACGCTCCATGCCTTCACCGATCCAGCCGTATTCTTCTTGGCTGTAATTCCAGAAGTGATGATGAGCATCAATGCGCATGGTGAGTCCCGTAGCTTTGACCGGCAATCAAAAAGTGAACTGCGATTCTGAGTCATGGGGCGGCCCGCGTCAACAGCCTGTCGCGTCGATGACGGCCAGGTCTAGATTTAAGTTGCGATTCGCAGCTTCAAGACACATGCTTCTGGCATACAACGAATGCGGAGAGGTTGTGTGCCCGAGAGGCCGCGAGTCACGTGCATGGTCTGATCTCCGCGTCGAAAGATCCCGGAGGCAAACCGACTTCCGTCCCAAGCCGGCGAAATAATTGGCCCAACTATCGGAACACGAACTTGACCACCGTGAGTGTGACCACATAACAACAGATGACACTGGCAACTTTTTCCCCATCGCCACTGGTCAGGACTATGAGCAACTCCGATTCGCAACAGGTTGTCGGGCACATCACTACGCAGCAAATTTCGTTCATCTATATTTCGATCGGCAAACTCAAACCAGGGCCGCTCGTTGCCAAGCATCTGTAATGAACGACGATCATCACCTAGCTCGACACAGGTTTTTCCTAAGTCACTCCAGCCCTCGTTTACCAGTCGCTTACGCAATTCCTCCGGGTCTGCGATCCGCCGATCATGATTGCCAAGCACAAAATATTTACCAAGTGGCGAATTGACATTCTGAAGCAGTTCCATGACTTCGTCGATACACTTCGCATAGTCGATTAAGTCGCCCGAAATGCAGAAAATATCGGGCTGTGCACTGACCAGTTGATCGATTGCATGCGCCGTATATCGCTTGTCAAACCAGCCCGTAAGATGCATATCTGACAGGTGCGCCACAGTGCAACCCTCCCAGGCCTTAGGCAAGTTAACAATGGGCACTTCCTTGCGACTGAGTTCAATATATCGTATTTGATTGCCAGGAAATCGGTCTAACTTTTTCAGCCATTTGGGCTTAAAAAGCTCTTCTCCAATTCTTTGCTTCATGTTGACCACGTCGCGCTGGATGTTCTTCTCATGAACGGCTTGCTTCCAGTGTTCGAGCCGACCAATGATCCACATCGGGAACAGGTACGCAAAAGCAGCAATGCATCCGATTCCGTAAAATCTGCTTGGCCAACTTAGATTGAAGAACAAAGATCTACCGTGAAAGACTGCGTCCCAAGCCGTGCGGCCATCGATCAGAAGTAGCAAGATTGGGAGTACGCCAAACGCTGCTAGAATTCCTTTCTCGATCCGTTTTACGATGTAGCGTGGCAAGCCGGTCGCGTTGATTCGATTGAATGCGTAGGTAAAGAACGCACCATGTCCTAACACAACAATGGCTATAAAAGAAATGGCAGCGACGTTCATGAACCGATTCCCAACGGTCGACAGTGGTGGGCAGGCAACATGACTTCAATCGCGAAGCCGGGCCGTTCAAGCAGCCGAGATTTGATAGACGTCAAGAATAATTTCCGTAACGCTCACCAGTTGATCAAGCCGGAATGGCTTGTAAAGAATTGCTTTTGGATGCAAGCCAGCTTGCCTCGCCTTCACGATCGAATGGCCAGGGTCGTAACCAAATCCAGTCATCAAAACCATTGGCACAGGATTCATGAAGGCCTGCAGTTTTACCATGAGCTGGTAGCCGGAAAAATCAGGCAAACGTATATCCGAGATGATGACATCGTACGCTTCCCCCTCGCCGCAGTTCCGGACCATCAACACCGCCTCAGCCCCCTCCTGCGCAGTCTCTACAATGCATCCATAACGCTCGAGCAATGCATGTGCATCGTTGCGAACTTGTTCGTCTGCATCGACAACCAAGATTCGGCGACCGCGGAATTTCTGGTGCTGGGCTGCGTTGCAACCAGGCGGTGTCGCTTCGGCTGGAGCTAGCGATTCGCCGATTCGATGGATCGACCGCTTGACTTCACGTGCTCGCTTCAAGATTCTTTGAAGGCGTCCAACGACTGCGACGTCGTGACCAATATACTTTTCCATTACGTGGACGGCGTTTAACAGAATGTCATCGATCGGTAACGCTACTGCTGAATGGATCGCTTCGCAGCTTTGCTGGGCTGCTGTGTTACCCTGGGCTACCAACAGTTCGAGTGTGTTCAGGGCTACAGCGATATCCTTGGCAAAGATTTCAAGGAACTGCTGATCGGCTCGATTAAAGGCACCGACCTTCGGACTTTCTACATTGATCGTCCCGATTAGCTGGTCATGGAGAATCACCGGCACCGTTAGCGAGCTTCTCGCTCCTTCGAAACCTTGCAAGTACAACACATCACAAGTCGTGTCATGGCAAAGGTAGCTTCGCCCACTTGCCGCCACGTAACCCGTCACGCCGTTACCTTGCGGACTGGCCATCAAACGCCTGTCGGCCGCATCTTGATCGATCCCAACAGAAAGCAGAGGAATGAGATTGCCCGTCGAATGTTCCAACAAACGGATTTCGATGATCTCGACATCCAACAAGTCTCGGGTGTAATGTCGAATATTGTCCTTAAGCAACTCAATGCGTTGCTCCACGTCCATCGCAAAAATTTCGTCAGGCTTCAAGTCAGTGAGCTGAGATCCTGCTTGATGAATGGCAGCCAACTTTTGCTGCTGAAGCATTTCGGCGGTTACATCGCTCAGCGTAACGATCAAGTAACGGTTGCCTTCCGAAACGTCGGAACTCGTCTGGGGAGAAGGGATGGCGTACAGCTGATAGTACTTACCGTTACTGCATTGCAGAGTGCAATTCGAAGCGCGGTCGGTCGCCATCGCAGTTTGAAGCGGACAGACTTCCGAGCCAATAATTTCGGGATTGGCGATGGCTTCGTAGAACGGTTGCCCAAGCGGGGTTTCGCCGTCAAACCAGTTTGCAAATTGGCGGTTAGTCCAAACAATTTGCAACTGCTGATCGACAATCGCAACTCCGTCAGGAAGGCAATCGAGGATTGCCTCTCGTGTAGCCTCGAAAGGTTTCTGCCCAGCCACGTTACATTCCCAAAAAGTTCACGCGTTTCTAAATCGCCCGCACCGCTATGTCAGCTCACGCGGACGCTTACCTTTTAGCAACATCTCTACGATCAAGTTGGTCCAGCCCGAAACATACCTATCCATCGGCTGAACCATGCAGCGAAACGTAGTATCGTCAACTATATTGCTCTATATGAGGGATAGCAATTGATCGGCCGCTAACACAAGTAGATATCTGCCGGGCCTTTGTCCAGTATGCGGGTCGAGAACTGACTTATGACAAGTACGTACTACTATTGTGCGACGTTCGGCCTCTTCGACCAAAAGCATGTTTATCGCCGTTGAGCGAGATTAAAGGCGAACGGCAAGCCGCAGTCAGCGGTGCATCACTTGTTCAAGATTTGTAACTGAAGAATGGGCCGGGCTGTGGACGAGGGCTAAATCATAAACCCGCGGCCTGTCAAAAAAATTAAAAAAAGTTTCGAGCCATGTCACCGGCTTTCACCCAGCTGTCCTGTGCATTGCTCGAAATGCGGCAATTCGTACTGTGTAACAACACTCCAGTTTGGGTCAGAAATTCGCACGGGCGAAACCTTGGTGGATATAGTGTACGGGCCGTGTACGAGGTCCTGCAAGGTGGGCAGTAGCTGGCAGAAATTAGTAAGAAAATCGCTGCGATCCGACAAAATTCTGCGAATCACGAATCGGAAAACCCTAAGCGCATCGCGATCGCATGTTAGTTTAGAAAAAATGCGTAAAATTTAACGCGCGAGGCTTCCATGTTAGGGGCCGCAAGATAAACTTCTGGGAAATGTTGGTTTAGGAAAAGCCTGCAAAGCAATTTATTGTAGCCGCATGTCCAACTGAATCAGCGAAAAGTCTATCCTATGCAGTAATTGCGGGTCCCCGTGGCCGGTATGGACATTGGGGTAATTTGTTCTTTTTGGTGCGGCCAACGGGGGTGCGCCAATTCAATCACTTGAGGAGACAGCAATGAAGTTGCGTCCAACGTTTTCACTAGCTTTAGCGGCTCTTTTGGGCCTAAGCCCTGTTTATGCACAAGACTGCGGTTGCAGCAGTCCAGCACCTGTCGCAACCAGCGGTTGCAGCTCATGCGGCGATAGCGCTGGCATGGGTTCGGCATGTGGTCCATCGGTTTCCTACGTTGAAAAGACCGTAATGGTTCCAACGCAGACAACCGAAACTCGAATGGTCAACAAGACCGTTTATCGAAGCGAAGAACGAACTCGCACCTATACGGTCAGCAAGCAAGTTCCACGTACTGAAGCTCGCACGAGCAACTACACAGTTATGGTCCCTTCGACCAAGACTGAAACCTACAACGTAACTGTTCCTGTCACTACTCAAGTCGCTGAGTCGTACAACGTTCAAGTTCCACGCACAGTAACGGAAGAAGTGCCATACGTTGTAAGCGTCACCGTTTACAATGACCAGGTTCAGGATTACACAGTAACTGTTCCTAAGACCGTTCAAGAAACCGTTGACTACACTGTCATGGTTCCTGTAACCACTCAAGAACAACAAACCTACACTGTTATGGTTCCATCAGTTGTACAGGAACAAGTTCCTTACACTGTAACCGTTCCAGTTGTTACCCAAGAGCAAGTACCTTACACAGTAATGGTACCGAGCTACACGACTGTTGACGTTCCTTACACTGTCCAAGTTCCTGTTACAACGCAAGTTCAACAGAACTACACTGTCAAGGTTCCTCACACTGAAACCCGTTCAGCAAGCCGCACCGTTTGCCAACGTGTTCCAGTTACTACCAGCCGGACTGTCTGCAAAGACATGGGTAGCTACCAAACAGTCATGGAAGAAGTTCCAGTTGCTAGCTCGTGCAGCGTAAGCAGCTCTTGCGGATGTGCAGCTCCAGCTCCAAGCTGTGGTTGTGGCACTCCTGCTTGCGGTGGCGGATGTGGCGAAGCAGCACCTAGCTGTGCACCAGCAACGCGTACCGTTTGCAAGCAAGTTTGGGTTCCAAACGTAGTAACGGAAGAAGTTCCTGTTACCACCTACACAACTCAACAAGTTGAGCAACCTTACACCTACAACGTCACTGTTTACAGCGACGAAGTTCGTACCCGTACCGTTAACCAAGTTAGCTACACGACCGAACAACGCTCTCGCCAAGTTCAACAGTGCTCGATGAATGCGGAAACGCGTTACCGCACTGTCAACAAGACCAGCTACACAACCGAGCAACGCACTCGAACCGTCAACAAGACTGTTTGCAATGCTGAGCAACGTACTCGTATGGTCAACAAGACTGTAATGCAACCAGAAACCCGCCAACGCACTGTTAGCAAGTGTGTTATGACGACCGAGACACGACAACGCACCGTCAAGGTGCCAAGCGTTCAACAAGAAAACCGTACTCGTACTGTCAGCAAGGTTGTCTATGACACCCAAACTCAAACTCGTATGGTTAACAAGACCGAGTATAAGACCGAAGCTCGTACCCGTGACGTAACTGTCATGGTTCCTGAGACTCGTACTCGTGACTACACAGTAACTATCATGGACACCGTTCAAGAACAAAAGACCGATACTTACATGGTCCAAGTTCCTGAAACTGTTCAAGAAGAAGTAACTGTTAACGTCTGCAAGATGGTTCCACAAACCGTTACCGTTCCAGTAACCACCTACGGCACAAGCTGTGGTTCGTCGGTTATCAGCGGTGGCGCTTGCGGTGCTGCAGCTAGCAGCGATTGCGGATGCTCGGCTCCAGTTGCTACCAGCAGCTGTGGTTGTGGATCGTAATTAAATTAGGCAATCTGAATCGACTTCAAAACGATTCAAATTAGTCTTGATGAAATGAAAGCCGGCCAGGTTGTGAAAACAGCCTGGCCGGTTTTTTTATGGATTCGTGAGCCCACAACGCTTCGAGCGAGAAACTTGTTATCGGCTCATTTCTACGCCGCGTAAATCTGGATCGTAAGCTTGCGGTTGTTCCGCCTGATATGCAGGCATCGTCACGCTCGGCGAGCCGAGATTGAGATTAGCAAGATCCACGACTTGGAATCCCTCCGTTGGTGGATTTGCGAACTTAGATGTATCGAGCTGCACGTCCTCGTTGATTCGATAAAATTCGAAGCTCACCTCCAAAGTCAATGGCTCACCTCCGACTGGCATCAACTGCACTTGAGTAGTTCGTGGCAGGGATGCGTTGATCGCAGAGCGGTACTCATGCCTCGAAAGCACGGCGTTTGCCAAGAGACGACCGTTAGGATCCCGCAACATAATTTGCTTTACCGTGCCCTGTTTTGCATCGATATGCAAGGTTCGATAGTAATCCCCAGCAGGGGAGGGCACGATCGAACTTAAACGGATCAAGCCATCAGGGCCAACTTGAGGTGGTTCTGTTACGTGCTCAGGCCGAATCGAAATGATACCTAACGCCTCGACTAACCAGAGCGGCGACACCGGAAGAATCTGTCGATTCAACTGCGATTCGAACTGTGCGTGATAGGCATAGTAAAGCGTGGGAGCCATATCATGTCGCGACGACATCCAAAAGATTTCGTCATTACTACCGAGATCGAAATCGACGCCGGTCATTCGCGACAGCCCACCCTTCATTCGAAAATTCCGATCTCGTTGCCAATCCAGAGTTGCGCTCAAAGTCGGCATACCAGCCAGACGCACGTTGACGGCTGGGAGTTGATACTGATAGACGCCAGATGTTCGGTTCACAACCTCAACCAACTCCGTCAGAGTCGGTGGCGTCTGAAACAAGATCGGCGGTTCGAATTCAGATGAAGCTCTCTTGGGAATGCAAGTAGCGCCACTACCACAGAAGACAATTACACAGCACAAGAGTACTAGTGGTATGGAATGACGAAGACTATTGCCTTGAAGTTTGTTCACGTTTCGTCTTTGCATCCTTGCAAGTTACTAGCTTTTATATTTTAGGCCGCTTCACCAAGCCGCAGGGCCGTTTCATCGTCGTCGATATCTAGTGAAATAGCGGGTGTTTTCACATCCTCTTGTTCAACGTCTTCCTCACTGTCGATGTTCGCCGCAGCAAGCTCGTCAACTTGCGTTTCGGCATCGTCTTCAGCCACATCGCTCATAACAAGCATGTCCTGCAGTTCGAGTTGTGTTTGGCTCACAACCTCTCCGACAAAATCTTCGCTCAGTTCATAGACCAGATACTCCGCATCTTCACCGGGTGACCGCAAGCTGACCGTCCCGTCATCAGCGGCCTGGCTATCGTCGTCAGCCATTGGTGATATTTCAAGCACGCGACGTCGCACGAGTAGCATTGCGAGCAAGTATGCAAGGTTTTCGCGACCTGGGTCGTCACAAAGTACACCGAGCTTTTCGAGCAATAGGTTGTTCGGAGTTGGCTTGGCTGCTACAGGCTTTGCATCGGGCATCACCGACTGCCACCACGCGACTGCCTCTTCCGGTGCCGAGGTCCATGCTGACGCAGCAATGTCGTATCGGACCGTCTGCGATCCCTTAAGTGCGATTACAGAATAATACCGCTCGCCAGGTTTCAGGGGGCGATCTGTCAATCGACAGCGTTTTGTACAGCGATGAATGGCATATTCTTGCATAGCCGTTCAGGCTACTAAAATCGATGATTGCAACGAAATAGCAATGTTTAGAATCATCGTTCAGACCGCCAAGACGTGGTTATCCAATGCCAGCGCGTGCCACCGCCGCTCCGCCTGGAATTAGAGCTAGCAATTGTCGCTGCGTAATAGTCCGGACAGGCTGCCCCTCTGCAGAACGGCTTTCGATTTCCAGAGCCTGCCTTTCGCTCAAAACGGCGGGCAAGAGATTGTCGCTTGAGGCTTGGGTGCTAGCACTAGTTTGCGTGCCAACAATAACGTAACTCGTCTGCATGTTGATGTCGGTCTGAACTTGAGCTCCGAGATACTCGAGAAAACCGACGGCAGTTTGCCGGTCCAGTCCTAAAAGCCGACCGGCGAGCACGACGCTTTTACCAGCCAGCGGTTTGGCGTCACCACACGCTCGAACGACAGCGTCAGCGACGATCGACGCGATGTCCGTGGAGTCTTTGTTTGAGCTAGCCAATTCCATTCTCGTCGCGGAACGAGCCGCCGGATCGTCGGCGGTCGCTTTAGAGCGTTTGATGGACCGCGTCTTTGGCGCGATCTTGACGCCGAATTGCACGCGTCCACGA
This sequence comes from Njordella aestuarii, assembly GCF_056494165.1. Taxonomy (NCBI): domain Bacteria; kingdom Pseudomonadati; phylum Planctomycetota; class Planctomycetia; order Pirellulales; family Pirellulaceae; genus Njordella; species Njordella aestuarii. Next base: position 855,557 of record NZ_CM151397.1, on the reverse strand, counting down.
AGGATTGATAGCTTTTGCTCTAACTGCGGAAAGCTTTCCACTTCCGCGATTTGCGCGGCGGCAAAAACGATATTCGCGCAGGCACGGGAATCCTCCAAGGCGTCATGATGCTGAAATTCGTAACGCAGATTATTGGCGATTGATTTGAGCGCAAAACTGGTCCATGCTGGCCACGTTCGCCTGGCGATTAGCCGCGTGCAGCTATATTCGAGATAGGGGCAAGTCAATCCATAAGCGGACATCGCAGCGCAAAGAACATTGAGATCGAATCCGGCGTTGTGCGCGATAATTGGATAATTCTCGAGCACCGGCTGGATCTCGTCCCAAACCAAATCCCAGGTGGGCGCATCCTTTACTTGGGATGGATGAATACCATGCACAGCAATGCACCGCGGTGAAAAGTACATGCTCGGGGGGCGAATGAGTCGGACCATTTCCTGAACGATTTGGCCATTTTCAACAATAACCAGTCCAATTTGGCAGGCACTGTCAGGTCGTTGGGAGGCCGTTTCAAAATCGATCGCCACAAATCGCATCGCATCTCCTTTGTGCTTTTTATTTCCGCCCCTGCATTTATAGGTATCTTCCAGCAGACTTCAAGCTGCGAAGAGATCAACGGTTGTAACGAATTTACCGAAACTTCGGAACGCGTTGACTAAAAGCAGTAGTTCGCAGCAGACAGATGTTGCTTTTTCTCCACATGCGTTGCGATTTGCGAACTACGTTTCGCTTAGGTTCTATTCGCACAACATTGCCAGGCAACTACAAGTCCGATGACAAAACGTTCTCAAGCTACTCAGTTACTACTCGTTGATGACGACCGCTGGCTAGCTGATTCGATGGCCGACTGGTTACGCACCGAGAACTTTGAAGTGCGAACGGCGTCGACGATTACGGAAGCAAAAGCGTTGCTGCGTAAGTACGATTTCGACTTGGCATTGTTCGATGTTCGCTTGGGAGCTGAGGACGGTTTTGACCTACTCCGTTTTTCGCGAAAGAATCACCCAAGTGTTCCTGTCATCATGATCACGGGTTACGCCGGACCCGAGAGTGGTTGCGAAGCAATTCAGCTGGGTGCATTCGATCTGATTACTAAACCGATTATAGATCAAGAGCTCTTGCTGTCGCTCAATCGAGCCGCCAATCAACAATCTGTTGCTCGCGAGAACGAACAACTTCGAGCCGCACTCGACCGACGATTCGGGCTCGAAGCGATCCTGTCTCAAGACATTCGCATGCAACGGATCTTTGACATCATTGAAACGGTCGCTGACACTCGTGCCAGTATTCTGATCACTGGAGAAAATGGGACTGGTAAAAGCATGATCGCCCGAGCGATTCATAAACGTTCGGACCGAGCCAACAAACCTTTCGTAGAAGTTGCCTGCGGCGCATTACCAGACAATTTACTTGAGAGCGAATTGTTTGGACATGTGATCGGCGCATTTACGGGTGCCACGACCAACAAAGTTGGTAAATTCCAACAAGCCGATTCAGGTACGCTATTTTTGGACGAAATCGGTACTTCTTCTCAGGCTCTTCAAGTCAAACTTTTAAGAGTGTTGCAGCAGCTTGAATTTGAACCGCTGGGTAGCAACGAAACAATATCGGTCGATACACGCGTCGTTCTGGCCACAAACGAGAATCTGGAGCTTGCCGTATCCGAGGGTCGCTTTCGCCAGGATCTCTTTTACCGTATGAATGTTATTCATATCGAGCTCCCAGCGCTCAGGGAACGAGTTGATGATATACCGCTTCTGGTCGACCATTTTGTTCATGTAGCGGCCAATCAATATGGTCGTGCCATCGAATCGGTGACGCCGCGGGCGATGGACGCCCTGCTTTCCCACAACTGGCCCGGTAACATACGAGAACTCGAAAACGCGGTCCAGCGCATGGTTTTGCTGAGCAAGAGTGCGATCCTCGACACCGATGTACTGCCTGTCTCGATTCTCAAGTCGCAAAGCATCCCGGACTCCGGCGCAACTTCGCGGCACACAAACACAAGTACCCCCACCACAATCGAATACCTTCCTCAACAGACGCTTACTGAGGCACTTGAGGAACCTGAGCGGCGCATCATTCTGGCAGCGCTTAAGAGCCACAGTTGGAATCGAGCCGAAACTGCGGACGCTCTTGGGATCAATCGGACCACGCTTTATAAGAAGATGAAGAAGTTGGGTCTCGAAAGTGATTCGTTCAACGCAACATCACTTGAACTTTCCGAATAAACATCAGGGGCAGCGATTCGACTAGATCTGAAAATCTGTCTCGACCGGTAGTTCCTCGCGTTGCTCGCTTCGAATTCTTAAACGTGGTTTTTCCAATACGACAGTCGTTCGCGGCTCAACGGTGCTCGTTATCCAAACGCTCGAACCAATGACGCTGTCGTGACCGATGACTGTCCGTCCGCCCAATATCGTTGCATTCGCATAAATTACGACGCGATCCTCAATCGTTGGATGACGCTTTGTGCCGCGAATCAGCGCGCCGTCGGCATCGGTTGCAAACGACAAAGCGCCTAAAGTAACTCCTTGGTAAACCTTCACCCAATCACCAATCTCACACGTTTCACCAATAACGACCCCTGTCCCGTGATCGATAAAGAAATAGTGGCCAATGGTTGCGCCCGGGTGAATATCAATTCCCGTTTGCTTATGAGCCCATTCGGTCATCATACGGGGCACAAATGGAACATTTGCTCGCAAGAGCAGGTTGGCAATTCGATATACCGTGATCGCCTCGAGTCCCGGGTAGCAGAAGATGATCTCGTCAGGATCGGTAACAGCCGGGTCACCTTCATATGCGGCTTTCACATCGGTTTGTAGGATAGCTCGTAGCGAGGGAATGCCTTCGATGATTTGAATGGCAATCTCGGAGCCCTGCTGATGATAGTATTTAGCGTCTTTGCAGTCGTCCGGCTTGCCTTTGACTCGATCCTGATGCAACAAAGCCCTCGCAATTTGCGAAGTCAGCTTGTCATGCAACGACTCCACTAAGTTCCCGACATGGTAACGAACGTTGCCAAGATGCAGGCCTTCCCGTCGCCGAAATCCAGGGTAGAGGACGTCTTTGAAATCCTCAAGAATCGATACAACGACTTCATACTTAGGCAGCGGGCAGTCGTTGAGATGATTTAGGCGATCGTCCGTGTGATAGGAATTGACGATGGATTCTGTGAGGGTCGGTAAGGTGTCCCGGATACTACGTTCCATGGGATTGCTCGCATGCCTGCAAGTTCAGGCAGAATTGAATTAGGAAAAATGCATGCATTCGCTGCTTAACAGAGCAGTTTCGTGCGATGTAAGTGATTGACGAGCAACGATTTTAGCGATTTTAGTTCGATTGTAAGGTCACACGCCGTGGTTTGAACATTTTGAGCGACTCGACGTTGGGAAAGATACGGTAACAGGATTCCTAGTACCGATTAGTAATGTATGGTTTGTTGACGATCGACCGCTGACATCATTAAGGTCAGGGCCGACCACGACGCATCCAATTCGGCTGATATATTTGGCAAAATCGACCGATTCCTTACCCTAGAAGGACAGAATGCGGCGATCCTAGCCGTAAGTGACTATATTTGGGTGATCAAAAGCCAAATTTTACTATCGAAATCGGGCTCTTTGGGAACTAGAATCAAAGGTCTGAATTTTATCCGACTGATTTTGCCCTAATCCGTTCCGCCTGCACTGACGAATCAGCACCTATGGAATTAAGCTCGATCCTCTTCCTCGTGTTGGTGTTTGTCGCCTTTATTCTGACCATTTTCTTTGTGGTTAAGGATTTCGCGGCGCTAGGCGTACTACACACCATCCTGTTCGTTCTGCTGTTCATTTGCGTTGTGACCTTCACGATCACAACGGCAAAAGTCCACCAATTTCGCGTTACAGACATCCAGCGTTATGCGAAGGCGAAAGCTGCAAATGTGAATTTGACAGATCAGCTTGAGCAGATTAAGTTCGGAAATCTGACCACACCGACGGCAGATACTTCAAATCTACTGCCGCTATTGAGCGAACTTGGCCGGCTGAATTTAGACCGTGGTCGAGTTTGGCGTGGAGTGGCACCTCAGGCCTTCAGCAATGGTATTGCAAGCGTTTCATTGCCGCCCGCTGCAGCTTCAGTCGCACCGTCCGCTTTGGGGGCAGACCCAGCGCCGGCAGCTGCGAATGTGACAGCTGATAACTTAACGCCCGAAATGATCGTTTATGTTTTCGGTGAAGGCGTCGATCAGAATAACCGCGTCGTACCGCTCTTTTATTTGGGTGAGTTCTTCGTAGCAGAAAGCCAGGGGGGAACGGCCAAGCTGCGTCCGACGATCAACTTGACGGTCTCACAAACTCAAGCACTTCAAAACGCGCAGTTCCCTCGCTGGTCTATCTACGAATTAATGCCGCTCGATGACCACCGCGCATTTGCCGAACCAAACAGCGAAAGAACGGAAGACGAGATTTTCGGCCGAATGGATCCAGCTGTCATTGGTTCGCTATTAAATATCCCCGTAGAATTGCTCGAAAAGGCGACCAGTGAAATGACGCCAGAGGAAGCGATTAACGCTGCCATTCTGCGGTCCTACGTGCTGGATGGCCAGCGATCTCCCGAGGGCACTCCTCCGGAAGCGATTTGGACAAGGATCAAATTCCTGCAAGAGCATTCGATTACGGTGGACAGCACGGAAAATCGAAATGCATTGGAAGGTGGTTATTTTGATCTTAGCGGTCGAACGGTCGATGCCAGACTCAAAAGAGCAACTGGTGAAGACGATCCGTCAAAGAGCACGGTCGAATTCCGACGGGATGATGAGGTTGTGTTTCCAAGCGAAACGGCAGACGATTTGATTGGGGAAGGGAAAGCCCAACTGCTGGCGGAGATCTACGTCCGCCCGTTGAACGATTATGCTTACCTTTTCAAACAAACCCAACTTCGTATTAATCGTGCGATTCAAGAAATTGAGTTGACGCAACGTGAAATCACACGAACACAAGAAACCGAAAAGAAAGGGCAGGATCAAATCGTTGCCAAGCAAGCTGAAAGGCAGAAGCTCAACGCAGACCTAGCCCAACTTGAGAAGGAGCTTGCTGTCGTCAGAAGCGAACTGCAAGGGCTTGACGGTCAGGTTGGAGAGATGAAATCCGAGCTCAGCAATCTTTTCCAACGAAGTCAAGAATTGTACCGCCGGCTAATTCAAACTCAGCAAGCCATGGCGGCAGGCATCAACTAAATAGCAAACGCTAGCATTCTCCAATCAAGTATGTCCGGTTCTAGCGTCTTCGGGACATTGGCGGACATCTGCGGCGTTTCGCAAGTGAAAAGCTTTACTTTGCGGTTTCACTATTCTGGCTCCGTCTCTGAGGGCACGTCTAAGTAGATGCGACCTATTAACGTCATTTGAAACTTGGAATGAGTTGAAAGCGACGTTGCTTCAGACGCCGATTTTTGCAATTGTGGCTTCGCTTCGTAGCCCGCTTTGTTCGCAGCCCGATTACTGCCGACAGCGATGCTACTTTGAACCCTAATTGCATAAATGAACATTTTTGACTTTGTACAGTTCGACGAAAGTCGGTTTCCCCCTGCCGATTCGGCATCGCAGATGTATCATCGGCGCGTGCAAGATGGTTACGATCGCATGCGGAATGCGTCCGTTGTCATCGCCGGACTTGCTCGGAATGTTGCACATATTTTGCCTGCGACGATTCTTCGAATCGAATCGCTCGGTAAGACGTTTCGCGATTACAGTGTCGTCATCTATGAGAATGATTCGAGCGACCACACGCGTGAGTTGTTAGAAAGTTGGCGGTCGGTAAATCCCAAAGTTCACTTGTTGAGCGAAACGCTGGAAGCCCCCGTCAACCGCCCCGTACGCTGCAGTTCGCGGGCACGTTGGATGGCTTATTATCGCGGCTGCGTACACCAGTACATCGTCGATACGCTTCCGCAATCTGATTTTGTCGTGTTGTTGGACACAGACTTGATTGGTGGCTGGAGTCCTGATGGCATCGCCAATACCTTCGGTCACGACAACTGGGATTTCGTTGGCTCGAACGGCATGATCTACAAGCGTCTTGGACTTCGCAGCAATCACTTGGCACACTATGACGCCTGGGCCTATCGCGTTGATGCGCAGATGACAGCCATTGCAACTAGCGAAGTTAACTCGATACACTTTCGGCGTGGCGAACAATTAAAGCCTATCTCGTCTTGTTTTGGTGGGTTGGGCATCTACTCCTATCCAGCCTTTAGCAGTGGCAAGTACGAGGGAGAAGACATCGAACACGTGGGCTTCCATCGCTCACTGATTGCCAACGGTCATGAACGACTATACTTGAACCCGAGCCAAGTCGTTATCTATGGACGCAAGCATCGGCGATTCGACGACTACTTTCGCTTTTTGCAGTCTTCGATTTTGATAAAAAGTTTCTTCGGAGCTGAGCCATGGAGATTTTATCGTCGCATAGATTTTTCACACTGGGGTTCAACTCAGCTGCTTCAGATGTTAGAGAGCTCTCATACGGGCAACAGCATTCCAATCGGCATTAGCCGTGCAGCCTAACACCCAATGAAGCCTTTTGTAGACGAACAAGTTTTAAAGACACTTGGTAACTTATTTAGATTCTCGAGTAAAACGTAATGCATAACTTCCGACGTGCTCTTAAAGATGCGACGAAACAATGGCCATCATTGCTCGCTGCTTCTGGTTGTTCGATTATCATCGCCATTCTTTGGTCAGGAAACATTGCGGCCTTTTACCCGATTTTACAAGTCGTGCTTGAAGACAAATCGGTTCAGCAGTGGGTCGATGAACAAATCACAGCCAACGATGCAACTGCAGCTCATTTCACCAACGAAATTGCCGCGTTGCAAAAAGAACTTGACGAAGGGCGACTGGAGCAACGGGAGTTCGAGCTACAAAAGCAGTCTCGCGAACTAAAACGCGATAGTGCTCTCGCAACGAAATCGTACTATGAAAAGATTAAGCCTAAAGTCGAAAAATGGGTTCCGAAAAGCCCCTTTCGCACCATCGTAGCCATTGTTGGGATCCTCATGATCACGACCGTCATCAAGCACGTTTTCATGATTGCCAATGAGCTACTGGTAGCGCGAGTTGCCATCGATGTAACGCGAAACTTGCGATCCAAGCTCTTCTCCAAAGCTTTGTTTATGGATAGAGCTTCCTACTCGCAGCTTGGCATCAGCGGATTTTCGGCGCACATTACACAGACCTCGGAAGGGCTTTCTGGCGGCTTGGTCAACGTGTTGGGAGCAGCGATTCGTGAGCCTTTGAAGATTATTACGTGTGTCGTCGGCGCAGCAATCATCAACTGGCGACTCTTGTTGATGAGTGTCGTTGTAGCACCATTTATCGGATTCATGCTGGTCTGGATCACGCGACGACTCAAATCAATTTCGCGCAGAATCCTCGGTCAAGCCACGCTTTTTCATGAAGTCATGCTGGAATCGCTCAACAACATGCAGACCGTACAAGCCTACAGCATGGAACCGACAGAATCAGCTCGCTTTGACGAATCGATTCGCCTAATGCGATCATTCGGTCTGCGACTAACGTTTTTCACAGCCCTGGCTAAACCCGTAATTGAGTTCCTTGGCTTGGGCATGCTGTGCATGACGATCGTATGTGGTTCCTATCTCGTGCTTCAACAGAAGACAGCCATTTTCGGCATCACTGTGTCGACCGAACCGATGACGGTGCAAGCACTCTTGACATTCTTCGGGTTCTTAATTGGCACGAGCGATCCACTCCGACGACTCAGCGGCATCTATTCGAGCATCTACACCGGCAGTATTGCAGCGGATGCGATCTACGGCGTTCTGGATCGTCAAGACAAAATTGTTGACGCAGCTGATGCAAAAACAATTGCCTCCCCCCACAGTACTTTGCGACTGAATAATGTCTCGTTCGGCTATCGAGCGGATCACGTGATCTTACATTCGGTAAGTTTGGAAATTCCATTTGGCTCGACGGTCGCCATTGTCGGTGCGAATGGAAGTGGCAAGTCGACTATGATCAACCTGCTATGCAGGTTCTACGACCCACAATCCGGGAATCTAACGCTGGATGGCGTAGATCTGAAAGATATGAAGGTTAGCGATCTTCGTAATCGACTGGCGCTTGTAACTCAACAAACCGAGCTCTTCAACAGCACGATCCTGTACAACATCATGTACGGATCCCCTAACGCGACGGAAGAAGAGGCACTGGACGCTGCTCGCGCAGCCCATGCGCACGAGTTCATTGAAATGCTTCCGGATGGCTATGGAACTCGCGTTGGCCACAGCGGTCACCGCTTATCCGGTGGGCAACGGCAGCGAATTTCACTGGCCCGCGCTCTCTTGCGAAACCCAGAAATTTTGATTTTGGACGAGTGTACTTCACAAATTGACATGCATAGTGAACGATTGATCCGTCAGTCATTACGAGAACATCGTGGACGACGTACAATGATCATCATCACGCACCGCGAGGCGTTGCTTGAACTGGCGGACGTCACCTATGAAGTGAATCAAGGTGTGTTTAGCAGGGTCGAGCTTCCGGAGTCCACTTCGCGTGCAGCCTAATCATCCTTGATTGAGTTCACCGTTTTGGAAAAGCTTACGTATCTTCAAAGACTGACGCTGCAACTCACCGCAGGCGCGGCATTGCTACCCGAAGGGCTGACCAGTCGACATACGAGTTACCTGCTGCAACAGCAAAATACAGACGGCGGCTGGTCGGGCCGCGAAGGTTCTAGCGACCTCTATTACACGGGGTTCGCGTTGCGAAGCCTGGCGATCACGGGCGCATTGGAAGGCGAAGTAGCTAGACGGGCTACGTCGTTCCTGCAATCTTCACTGTCACGCTCGCAGAGCATCGTTGATCTGATCTCATTGATCTATGGCGGTCAGCTAATTGAAGCTTCAACCGACATCGATCCATTTGCCGATTTTGCTGCAGATTGGCGTCAACGAGTTATTAGATTCTTTGAAACGCTACGACGCGATGATGGTGGTTTTGCAAAATCCCCCGACAGTTTGCTTGGCAGTTCCTACCAGACCTTTCTCGTAATTCTGTGCCGCGAGTTGTTAGGGGAAACAGTACCATCAGACGATCCCTGCGTCAATTTCTTGTTAGGCCAGCGGCAATCTGATGGAGGCTTCTTGGAGGTTCGCGTTGCGAAACGGTCGGGAACGAACCCGACGGCCGCTGCCGTTGAAGCGCTCAGTAGCGTTGGCGCATTGACCGACGACATACGACGCTCTGCAATCAGCTTCATGTTAGACATGCAGACTGATGATGGCGGATTTGCGGCAAACACTCGGATGCCAGTCGATGACCTGCTCAGCACATTTACAGCACTCGTAACGTTATGGGATTTGGATGGGTTGGAGGAGGCTGACTTGCGATCTGCGTGGGACTATGCGCAATCGATGGAAAGAGAGGGCGGCGGGTTTGCAGGCTTTGCATTGGATCCCGCCAAAGACGTGGAATACACCTTCTACGGACTTGGTACGCTCGCGTTGTTGGAACCCTATCGTGAAGAATAGTTCACAGCTTAATTCGGTCACACGATTACGCTTAACGCGTCATTGGAAAGCAGTTTGTTGGGCAAGTAAGCTCTCTTGACTGGTCCAACCCCCCAGGACAAACATAGATTCTTTCGGTCGTTTAAAACGAGGAGTTCGCCCCTGTATACTCGACTAGCAATTCGCTTGGTGCTCACTGTTTTGTTAGCAGTACCAGCTGCCTTTGGCATCCTGGGGATTGTCTACGTCTTTTTCATGCTGATGGTCGGCCCGTGGGGTGGAGCACTTGACCTACCTCCAGGTAGTACGCCATACGAGCCCGACAAAATCCTCCTGACTTTATTCAGGCTCTTACTGATCGTCGGGCCGCTACTAATTGGCTGGAGATGGGCTGGCCGTCTGATGGCAAAACGTCCTTTGAATTAAGTCGCGCATTTTTAAATTGATCGCGTTTCCTAAACTCATTTCGACTCAACGACGACAAGAGCAAAGGTTTCACCTTGACCAGCAGCAAGCCAGAAGTTTCCAAGACTGTTTTCTGCATTCTCTTCCCGAACTACAGTCCATTTACTCGTTCTGCTTTGCGTTTTGCTTAGTTTCCCTCATCAACATGCGTCAAGATCGACCAACATCTGTCAAATTGAGGAAATTCGTAACATGCGACTTCCGCCGATTCACCATGAGTATGTCTAGTGATTGCCGTTGAGAGCTCCAGGGGCAAAAAATGTTCATCCCTTAATGCTCCAGCAACTTTTGCGGGTGTCCAATTCATCTACAGATTCGTCGCGTCTTCTAAGACCGGTGGGGTGTTCGTGCGTTGCGGCAGTTTGACTTCAAGTCGCAAGGAGTTGAGTTCACTCAGGATGCTCGACTCGTTGAAGTCCTCCTGTGCAGATTTCCGTCTGACGACACAAGGCTTGACGACAGACTCAACGACAGAAAATTGTTGTGCTGATGGGCCGGCTTGTACGAGACGGTAGAGGTATTCACCAAGCACCACCATCCCAATGGCGAGTGGGCAAATTGAGCTCACAATGGTCATTGCCAGATAAGCCGTAACGGTCGCGGCCGATGCACCTGAAAGCAGAGCAACCGCTGAAGAAGTGATTCCGATAGCCGCAAATGCAATGACCGAGAGGGCTGATAGGTAAAGTCCGCGGACGGGTGTCCGGGAATGCGAAAGCAATGCTTCGCGCAAAGTATTGAAATGATTCTGGGCTCGGAGTTTCAAAGATGGAGGGCGGTGCCAAGTGCGTTCCATGCCAACGATTGAACGCCGAAAGCCAAGCCTGGCAGTCTGTTGCGCGAGAGTTCGATTATCGCACGGCTGGGTACGAAGGGCGCTGACTACCTTTTGATCCATCAAACAAAAGTTGGCTGCATTGTAGACGACAGGCACCGAGCAGCGGCGGCCGACCATACGGTAGCCAGCCCGGAGTGCTTGACGGTATCGCGACCTTTCCGCTTCTGTATCTCGAACGGCTAGAACGCAGTCGGAGCCTTTACGCCATTTGCGAAGGAACTCCGTAATAGTGCGAGGGTCTTCGCTGCCGTCAGCCGCAATCGTGATATAAGCATCGGCTTCCACTGCTTCCAAGCCCGCTTGGATGGCGAGTCGGTTTGAAACAGGAGCGGCAAGATTTACGCAATGGATGCTTGCCTCACTGAAGCAGATGGCGTCCAGATACTCACCCAAGTGTCGTTTGATCGGACCATTTCGAACTAAAACAATTTTCCAGGGTGCACGCGTCGTTCGCATTACGGAACGGATGTCATTGATGGTGCGTGGTGTCGCGATCGTACTGGCGTCGACGGGGACTACGATGGCGATCATTTTGTCTTGGACGTTTTCGCGGACTTGGGCGATAGACATGCTGTTTGCTTCCAAAGCCGGAATAACTCTTACACTGTTCAAAAGCGATTGCTCGAGGCGAGTTGGTTGCTCAAGACTGGCTGAATGAGGTGTGGCGAAGCAGAGTTTTCCAGCGGTATAGCGGTTAATCGAGGATGCGTGGAAGGAAGGTCGTTGGCCAGCAGGGAAACTGGAGCCATGAGAACTGTAGCCCACGAATAATTAGAACTGCGTTGGATTCGAAAACAGCCTGGGGCCAGCAACGTAAAACTGGATGGGTTGCATCGATTTTCACGATTGGCAAGCCAATACAGGGAAGGCGGTTTAGGCAAGCTTGATGACACTTGGGCGGCTGGAATGCTCAAGAATCGATCAGAATTCTGCTTCGCCTCTAAGGAAGCACGCTCGAACCGACCCCTATTCTCAGAGTTGATGCGAGGCTGGATACGATGTTAACCAAATTCTTACACAGACTCGCTTGACGCTGATCTCGGTACAGTATTTGATAGAGCAGTAGAACGATTCGGCGGTGCACATCTGGCTTTTGCCAGTCAATTGACATGAAACCTCTGGCTGAAACGCTGGTTGTCGCCCCATCGCTCCAACTCCTCCGTACGAATAAAAGCTGGCAGCAAATCATGGCATCAAATACTACGATGACTTCGTCGCAATCCTGGGGAGCTGGCTGGCGTCTTGCTTCTTACATATTGCTGACCACGGTCGTGAGCTGCCTTGCTCTGGTCGTGAACATGGGCATGATTTACGTCTTGTTTATGTCATTGGCCGGTTTCGTTTCCGAGCCGGTGGCGCTTTATGGCGGCCAATTCATGCTATATGTCGGTCCTTACATGCTCCTCTTTTTAGAGTGGCGGCTGTGGGATTCGATTGCTGACCCATTTCGACGGTATAGTTCCAACGGCTCCGGGAATACTGGTGAATGATAGTTTGATGAGTGTTGCATGACGTCGGATAGGTTAAAGAAAGCACCAGAGGCTGCGCAGATTCAGGGACGATTTCTTATCATTCGCCACGCGCAATCTGCCAACAACGCTCTACCGGAGCACTTGCGAGTCTGCGACCCAGGATTGACGGACGTAGGCCATAAGCAGGCTCAGCACCTGGCAGAATATCTTGCAAATTGGCCCATCGCACATTTGTACTGCAGCGGTTTTTTGCGATCTCTTGAGACAACGGCGGCGATTGCCAAGCTCAACCGTTTGCGGCCTTTTGTGCATAGTCAACTTTTTGAAGCCAAAGGTTGCTACAGTGGGCACGTCGAAGGAAGCCTCGTTTCGGAACCTGGATTAGGACGACTAGCTATTCTTCAAAAGTTTGAAGGCTGGGAAATCGACGAGGCCATCACTGACCAAGGCTGGCATTTTGGGAGGCCAGTTGAAAGTCACGAGCTGCTTGTACAGAGATCGAATGATGTTGTGAACTGGATGAGTCAGCGTCTGCTTGTTTCGCCTAATCAAGGCCTTGAGGCAGCGAATCCAGCGTGGCACGCCATGGTTATTCATGCTGATTTCAAGCAAACGTTGCTGTCGGCTCTCATGAACGCCAACATAAAGTCAAAGGACTCTGCACCGCGTGCGACTCATAATCAACCGTGGGAAGTTGAAATTCCCTGGAACACTTCTGTAACGCAAGTAGAACTTGTTGGTGGACAATGGAATGTCGTTCGCTATAACGAAGTCACTCACTTGGCAGATCATCTGCTAACTGCCTAAGTTGAACTTCATCGAATAGCGAAGAATAGAATGACATTTTGTATCGCCGTGCGCGTCAAAGAAGGAATCGTGGCGCTAGCCGACACGCGGATCGTGAAGGGGGGCGAGCGGCTGAGCAAAGCCAAGCTCGCCCTGCATCTGGCGCCGAATGGTTCGTTTTTTACCATGACCAGCGGACTGCGAAGCGTTCGTGACAAGATGTTGATCTACGGTGAAGAAGCGATGGCAAAGTCCGAAGACTCATTCACCCGACTTTACGAAGTCGTGAATTTGTTAGGTGAGCAACTGCGGCGTGTACGCAATGAAGATGGGGACGCGTTGCAACAAGGAGGGTTTGCTTTTAACCTGCATGCGATTGTGGGCGGAAGATTGTCAGAAGACACCGGCCCCAGCCTTTTCCTGATCTATCCTGAAGGCAACTGGATTGAAATCAATGACGACTCGCCTTATTTCATGATCGGCAGGACGCCGTATGGTCGTCCCATCATGGATCGGTATTTGGATATCAATCGGCCGCTCAATCAAGCCACAGCGCTTGCGTTGTTGGCTTTCGATATGACGGCTTCAAGCGTAACAGACGTTGACTATCCGATCGATGTTGCAATTATGCGATCAAACGCCACGGAGTTCGTGCAAGGGCGTTACAGTTCGGCTGACTTAAAAGGTGTCACTGATCACTGGTACAACGCTATGGCACAGTGTTTGCTTTCAATGCCCGACCAGTGGCTCCAGCCGCTCCTATTTTCTTCTACCTAAGCCTATAAAATTATGCAACCAATCGTTGTCGGTTCGAGATTAAACTATCAGATAAATAGCCCAACCGTCTTTCTACTCAATATCTCTATCGCAGCGACGTCCCATCAAGAGGTTTTACAGGAGTCACTGACAGTGAATCCGAACCTGCCGATTACGGCGTGCCAAGTCGGGTTGGCTCAGAACCGATTTCATCGCCTATCCGCTCAGCCGGGAGAGATCCAAATCGAGTACAAGGCGACAGCGAGCTTGCAACCTGTAACTGAAGACACGCCGCAGATCGAGCAGATCGACTATGCGAATTTGCCAGCTGATGTGCTAACCTATTTGAATCCGAGTCGCTACTGCGAATCAGATCGACTCGCGAACTATGCCTTTGCTCAGTTCGGCAATCTGCCAGCCAACTTTGATCGAATCAACAGCATCTGCGATTGGATTTGCAATCATCTCGAATATCGCGGCGGTACGACCAATGCGCAGACGACAGCTTGCGACGTGCTGTTACAGAGACAAGGTGTTTGCCGCGATTTTGCACATTTGGCGATTGCCTTTTGCCGGGCTCTGGGTGTTCCCGCTCGTTATGTTTCTGGGTATGCCTGCCGGTTAGAGCCACCAGATTTTCATGGCTTTTTCGAAGCGTACCTGGGTGACCGTTGGTTCCTGTTTGACCCAACTCGACTTGCACCTCCTGCTGGCTTGGTTCGGATCGGCACCGGTCGTGACGCGGCCGATACTGCGTTTGCAACAATCTGGGGAGCAGCTACTTTGCAGAGCATGGAAGTTTACGCCATTGAACCGCAGCAAGAAGAGCAGCTGTTGAATGAGCACGCATCTCAAACCGCAGTTAGCACTGCGTGAAAAGTAAGGCACGAGTTAGCCATCATACGATCGACGCGTGTTTGGTCGGACTAGACAAGCGTTTTCTATAAGTAAGCCGACTGCGGACGGGAGGTTCGCGAGCGGTAGAATCGAGGCAGCGACGGTAATTTTGCAGCGCCCGAGAATCGCGATTCTAGAATGCTGCGATGGTCTCGCTCCTTAGTCAGCTAGCTAAACGCACGCATGCGCACGGCGCGTTTGCCACGGAATCGCAGCTAAACTCATGCGTCAAATAACTCCGCCTCCATAGGCCTGGTAGACTTGGAAGACTTGGTAAGCCAGGGCGTTTATTCCCGATCGAGTTCGGGAGGTCATGCGGCTAGTCGTTTAGAACCGATTCAATGAGTCGATAGCGTTGCTGTTTGGTAATAACTCCAAACTGCATGGTCCGACTAGCCCTCCGAAGACTCAGAACGCATGAACTATATCAGCGACCATGGACGCGTCAATCGGCTTCGATATGTGCATTCGTTGGGATTTGCTATCGCAGCAATAGTTTCGACAAATTGCATTAGTAGTGCAGAGACCTGGGCGGTTGAACCACAAGCCATTCAGGATCGCGCTGAATTGCTGGCTATCCAACCGATTGCAACCAACGACGATTCGCCTACCACAAGCCGCAAGACACCGATCGTACGAGCGATTGCAAATGCGGAAGCAGCCGTCGTCAACATTCAAGGCAATAAGACGATTTCTACGGTAGCTGGGTCCGGAACGGTCAAGCAAGAAGTCAGCGGGATGGGTACTGGGGTCATTATTGATCCCCGCGGTTACATCATCACAAATTTGCATGTCGTTCAAGACGTTCCGCGTATAGAAGTCACGCTAGCCGACGGTGAAACCGAAATCGCTAAACTGTTGAACTATGATCTTGATACTGATTTGGCAATGATCAAGATCGAGTCCAAAAAACCGCTACCAGTGATCCCATTTGGCACTAGCCATGACCTGTTGCGTGGCGAAACAGTCGTAGCGATTGGCAATCCATTTGGTTACCAAAACACGGTTACCGTAGGCGTCATCTCTGCATTACATCGCGATGTCCCAGTGAATGGATCACAGCAATATCGAGATTTGATCCAAACTAACGCCGACATTAATCCGGGAAATTCTGGCGGCCCACTGCTGAATATTAATGGCGAAGTCGTTGGGATCAACGTTGCCGTCCGTGTGGGTGCTCAAGGAATTGGTTTCGCTATTCCAATAGATCAAGCGATCGACGTTATGGCAGACTTGATTGCTGCACAGAATCCGAACGCTCCAACGCATGGTGTGAATTTAATTCGGGTAGTCGACAGCAAAGGCCTTCACTGGCAAATACAACGGGCGCCGACTTCCGAAGTCCAGTTGACTTCCACCCGCAGAGAGGATGCTGTTCACCCATTCCAGTCCGATGTACCTTTGCAGACAGGAGACTTCTTGGTTTCCGTCGATGGGACAAAAGCGCCACCGCGATTGGCGCTTGAATTAGCCAGGATTGACCGAAGGGCTGATGATCGTGTCAGCTTGGTAGTAGAACGCAACGGAACAACACTCCAAACATCGCTTCTATTGGAACCCTCTTCCCAAGAGTCGCAACGAGCAGCGATCGCTGAAACAGAACTGGCGTGGACACAGTTGGGTGTTCGGCTGAAGGAAGTTGACGCAGATCAGGTTCGTACAACGGCGGAAGAATATCAAGGCGGCTTGAAAGTTGTTGAAGTGCGACCAGGTTCGCCTGCAGCTCGACAGAAGATTGCCAAAGGCGACACGATAGTCGGTATATTGAGCTGGCAAACTCCTGATTGGAAAGCACTTAACTGGGTGCTGAACAACAACGATTTCAAGAAGAGTACGAATACGAGATTTTACGTCGTTCGAAACAATAGGACCTTTTTTGTTGCGATGGATCTGGGACAATCGGGCTCTTTGCGATAGTTCTAGTGTTGCTTCATAATTGAGGTTCTTGTGGGACGAATAGAGCGAGTACTTGTAACGGGTGGAGCGGGTTTTCTAGGTTCCCATCTTTGCGAGCGACTGATTGAGCAGGGGCATGATGTGATCTGCCTGGACAATTTCTTTACCAGTCAAAAATCGAATGTCGAACATCTGCTCGATCATCGAAACTTTGAGCTCATTCGGCACGATGTGACGCTTCCAATATTCTTGGAAGTCGACCAAATTTACCATCTCGCGTGCCCTGCAGCTCCTGGACACTATCAGTATAACCCGATCAAGACGATGAAGACGTCCATACTGGGTTCTATCAATATGCTCGGGATGGCAAAACGTTGTCGCGCAAAGATCATGCTTGCCAGTACCAGCGAGATCTACGGCGATCCCCAAGTGCATCCGCAGGTTGAAAGCTATTGGGGCAACGTCAACCCAATCGGCATTCGTTCTTGCTACGACGAAGGCAAACGCGTCGCAGAGACACTCTTCATGGATTACTATCGCTCCAATAACGTGAATATTCGAATCGTTCGTATCTTCAATACGTTTGGACCTCGGATGCATCCTTATGATGGTCGCGTGGTCTCGACCTTTATTCGTCAAGCGATTACGAATCAGCCAATCACAATTTTCGGTGAAGGGGAGCAGACTCGGTCGTTCTGTTACCGCGATGACTTGGTTGACGGCTTTCTGCGATTAATGAATGGACCCGATGACTTTATTGGCCCCGTTAACATTGGAAATCCCGGCGAGTTCACGATACGCGAGCTCGCTGATAAAGTTATTGCGATGACTGGGTCGAAAAGCCCACTTGTGAAACGGCCACTTCCATCCGACGATCCCACTCGACGACAACCAGATATCACGCTCGCTCGAAAACACTTAGGCTGGGAACCCACCATTAGTTTGGAAGAAGGGCTGACCAAAACAATCGCTTGGTTCCGATCGATCGATATGACTCACTATCGTCCGCCGACTCCGAATTATTCTTAAATTTGTCGTTGCGACAGCGTAAGCAGATTCAGCTCAGAAGCTGCGTTTCATTGAGCGGGGGCGTCCAGCTGTCGCACGCAAGATGAGAACGGACACGAGCAAGCTGATCAGGAAACTGAACAGAAACACCATCGAAATTCCTAACCCGCTGTCGCCGCCAGCGCTGAAGACGACAAGTCCGCTTGGTATGCAAATGGCAACGAAAGTGCCTGTCATCGCAAACGCTACCAACAATCCGATCCCTAACGACGCAAAATAGCTCGCGGCCAACTGATCGCTAGGGCAGCGGATTTCTGAATCTGGTAAGCTGCTGTGATATTGGCGATTACTGAAGATCCCAGATCTAATCCAGCCGAAGATCATTGCGACTGTTAGAAACAGGCCTAGGCCTTGCGTGATCGCTGCCACAACGATGGAAAGAATCAATGCGATTGCCCACGAACCCCAGTACATAGGCGGATAAGTGCGCCGATTGGGGAACTGGTTGATTCCCAGATCGTTCTCAGGTGACTGATAAGGATCAGGCACTGCACTTGAGTTATAGGGGTCTTCGTAAGGGTTATTGTCTTGGTTATTCATTGACACTCAACTGGGCTGCAGGTTCAGTGGCACTGCGATTGCCGGTATCAGCCTTCAATGGCGGAAGTGCAACGTGTCCGTCGCGGTAAAGCACATTGTAAGCGCAAAATGGGATTAAATGTCCCGATGGCAGAGTGTGATGCGTGCAGCACTTCATAACACGTCGTATATCAAAGTTGTAGACATCTAGAAACGATGTAATCGTAATCCGCAGCAGATCTCTTGCCCCTAACTTTTGAGCTAGTGCGTCGGCAATGAATCTCTCCGTCATCTTCCTGTTATCGAATTCAACGTGGCTACTTTTCGTCGTAGCCTCAGCGTTTCCAATGGACATCAACTCAGGTTCTGGCTGGCAGTTGCTGTTGGGTCCGCAACAATTCTTTCGCGTCAAGTACTGTGAAACCATTCGGACGCCCTGTTCTCGGGTGAAAGCCAATCCGTTAGCCAGCAGGTCAATACTGTTATCCAAATCGAAGAATCGCGTTAGGGGTATGAACGTATTCCCATCGCGATACGCCAGGGAAAGTATATGGCAATTGGGATGAGCACAGGGCAGTGGGAAGAAATCACTTTCGCTGAATAGACCGTCCGTCTGCTCGCAAATTCCATGCACAACATCTGGAAAAGTTATTCGTTGTTCAAGTTCTTCGGGCAAGAAATGGCGGCCGCTGTAAGTTGCCGGCTGGAAAGAAATGCCCGTGACGCAACGATGCTCCGCAGCAAACTGCACGAGCGCGCCCATCTGGGAGTCGTTCACTCCCGCCTGCAAGGTCGCGACGATCGTGACATTTAAACCGGCAGCTTCGATACGTTCAATCGCCTTGAGTTTTGTTTCGAGCAATGGCTCACCGCGAAGTGATTCGTAAACGCTATCAGTTAAGCCATCAAACTGAAGATAAATCTCCATCCGTTTACGATTCGCCGCTAACTTTTCTAACAGCGTATCATCCGAAGCCAATCGAATGCCGTTGGTGTTCAGCATCACATAATCGATCGGCTGGGCGAGTGCGTAATCGATGATTTCATACAGTTCAGGGTGCACAGTCGGTTCGCCGCCAGAGATCTGCAATACTTCCGGCCTGCCTTCTGATGCAACGAGTGTGTCGATGGCAACTTTAATAGCCTCAAGCGATTTGTGCTTTTTCCCAGGTAAACTGCTGGCATAACACATGGGACAACTCAAGTTGCAGGCGTCCGTTATTTCAAGAACACCAACGCACGTATGCTGTTCATGTTCCTCGCATAACCCACAGTCGAGCGGACACCCTTTGTCAGCTGCAACACTAGTTTTCTGTGGAAGTTTGGCTGGTTGAGCGTTCTCAAAACGATCAAACCATTTTACGTCGCTGCAGATAAAATCTTCGCGCACACCATGATTTGGACAAGTTTTGCGAAAGTAAACTCGATTGTTGCGCGAGATGATCTTTGCGGGAACAACATCTCGGCAATCTGGGCACAGTGATTGAGTCAACCCCAGAAAAATATAGTTTCGATGTTTAACCACAGCAGTCTTTCTCGTTGGAAAATTTGCTCAAGACTGAATCAGCCAGTCAAGCCCAAGGTCTAGATTTACAGCCGAATGTGTCAACGCGCCAACGCTGATTCGATCGACGCCTGTTTCAGCAATTGCCCCGATCGTATCAAGGTTGACTCCTCCCGATGCCTCGAGCTCAACTGATGGCATGACTTGATCACGAAGTAGAACGCACTGACTCAGCTCGCTACAACTCATATTGTCCAGCAACACAATATCTGGATTCGCCGGGAGAGCTTGCTCAAGCTGTTGGATGCTATCGACTTCGATTTCTACGATGATCTGTTCGTGGTGTGGAATTGCGGCCGATTCGAGAAAATCTCTCGCCATCTTAACAGCAGTAAAGGTGTCGAGAGGCTTACCATCGCTACCGCCGTTGGCAGCCAGATGATTATCTTTAATCAACACGGCATCGTAGAGTCCCATACGATGAGTATGCCCTCCGCCACAACGCACAGCATACTTTTCGAGCCGTCGCCAGCCCGGAGTCGTTTTGCGAGTATCGTACACGCGAGCAGCCGTGTGTTCGACGCGACTAACAAAACGTTCCGTCCACGACGCGATGCCACACATCTTACCAAGTATGTTCAGGATCGTTCGTTCGCATGTCAACAGATCACGTATAGAACCGCTCAGTGAGGCCAAAGTTGTCCGAGGGCCGAATTTCTCGCTATCCCCGACCATGATTTCAAACTCGATCGATGCGTCGAACTGTTCTACGATGGCTTCTAGTAAATTAAAGCCAGCTGCTACGCCACCTACGCGAGAGACGATCGCCGCGCTGCCTCGACCTCCTTGGGGGACCAATGCCGCGGTTGTCAGGTCAACCGACCGATCGAGATCTTCGCGGATCGCCATTCGAACAATCTGTCTTAAATCGTCCAGAAGAATAGCGTCAATAATTTGCGGCTTAAAATCGCGAGTAGGCATCTTTAGTGTAGTTTGCGTAACGAATAAGTGACTGAACACATCGCGTCCAGTAATGGAAAAGCCGTTGAACCTGGGCGATAGACTAGCATATTCTCAGCAACCGTTCATCTGCCAGTGGGAAAGCACTTGGCCGGCGTAAATCGACAGGTGCGATCAGCGATGTTCGGCCTTGGGAGCAATTGTTGTTTTGCGGGTCCTTCCCTAGCCGCGGACAAGTTCGGTGATTCGGCAATTTGCGTAAGATATTCTGGAAAATCTACCTTTGCAGGTTCTTCCTGCCATTTCGATTGAACAAATAGGTCTGTCTTTTCCGATGTTGACGATGCAGCGGTGCTTCTGTACCGCATGCGCTTGATTCGATTTTCGTGTTTTTCGTGAAAACCGGATTTTTTTGTCAAGTACCTTTAGTCGGGTGGGGCAGCCGTGCTACGTAGTTCCAGAAAATTCGCGCGCTATGGTATTGGTATCTGCTCACTGCATCTCGCAGTGATCTTTGCCGCAACCACATTTGGGCAGCAGTTCCAAGTTCCTTCGCAGACACAAAGCCTGCCTAGACCTGCGAACAGCGGTAACTTGGGTCAACCCAATCTTTCGGCAGCCCAGCCTACCCTGCGGACGTACAATCTGCCGCCAGAAATGGTTGGTACCGTTGCGGCAGCATTGCGAGTGAAGTTCGCCAATGATCCGTCGGTAACCATCACCACGGAACCCAACAGCGATCGTCTGATGGTCATGGCAACGGAGCCAGTACTTCAAGATATAGCTGTCACCGTTGAACGTGTGAATCAGGAAGTCGGCGTTAAAGTACAAGCGAGTGGCGGTGAGCCGCTGACTCCGGCTGAAACGCAACGCATTTATCAGTTGCGAAATACCGATTCGGCTAACTTCGAAAAAGAGATTGTCGCGATCGGCGGACGACTGTTGTCCGTTTACAAAACATCCCAGGGGGATATCGCAGATTATCGCTTGGCTGGCCCAAACAAAACAACCAATGACCTGCGTGTAGATCGTCGCAATAACTCGGTGCTGCTGCAGGGTTCAAGTAAAAGTGTCTCGGCCTGGCAGCGTGTTGCGGCCGCGATTGACAACGGTTTTGCACCTGGAGGTAGCCCCGCAACGCTTGCAACGCTTGACAAAGCCAAACCAGAGAACATCCAGCGCGCAGTCAACCTGATCAAAATGGTCGCCTTCCAGAATGAAGGTGAAATCGCAAACGATGAAGACACCGGAGTCGTTCCGTTCGGCACTGATTCCGACGACGCAGCCACCGCACTTGGCACCGCCGAAACTCTGGGCGAAGAAACCGGGTTGTTCGGCGACGTGCAGATCGAGTTCGTTCCAGAGTTGGGTGTCGTGATCATCAAAGGCCGTAAGAGCGACGTGCAACGCGTTCTGAAAGTCATCGAGGACATCAAAAACAAGAGTGGCGAAACACAGCCACAGGTTGAGATTGTCGCATTGCGGCATGTTGATTCGCTTGCACTTGCCGGAATCCTAACAACGCTTTACACTGAAAACTTTGCATCACGCCAAGGCACAGTAAGTATCACCGGATTGGGACAACCCAACGCGATTTTGCTGATTGGTCGTCGCGAAGCAATGACGCCGATCCTGGAATTGATTACAAAGCTGGATCAACCTTTGGATCCGACAAGCCAGTTGAAGGTCTTCAAGCTGTTGCACACTTCAGCTGTCGATGTTCAAACGACCCTGCGTGACTTCTTTGTTGATCGTCCAGGCTCAGGCACCAACGCTCGTCCCGGCCTAGGTGTTCGCGTAAGTGTGATCGCCGACTACCGCACGAACTCGCTGATCGTTCAAGCCAGCCCGCGTGATCTTTTAGAGGTTGCGAAACTGATTGAAGAAATCGACGTCACAGCAACTGCCGCAGAGAACGAGATCCGCGTGTTCTCGCTTCGAAACGCTTTAGCGGCTGACCTGCAACCGATTTTGCAAAACGCTATCAACGGTGTTGCAGAAGGTGCTGATACTCGCGCTACGCCCCCCAGCAGTCGGCTTACGATGGTCACGGGCGATGAACGTGTAAACTCAGGGATCCTAGCCGGAGTGGTTGTCACCGCGAGTCCAAGTATCAATGCTTTGGCAGTGAGAGCTCCATCCAAGAGCATGGATTTGATCGCAACATTGATTCGAGAATTGGACCAACCGCCCAATCTGGAAGCCCAGATCAAAGTGTTCCCAATCGAGAACAACGACGCCACCTCGCTAGCTCAGCTTATTCAGCAAACGTTTGGTCTACAAGTCACCGCTGGTGCAGCCACGACAGGCATCGGAGCTGGCTTCAATCAGAACGCCGCCGCGCAGGCTGGCAGCAGCGATGCACTGGTACCACTTCGCGTTTCAGTCGACACACGTAGCAACAGCATCATCGCCAGTGGATCCAAGAGTGATTTGGAAGTTGTCGAAGTGTTGCTTTGGCGTCTCGATGAAGAAGGTGTTGAATCGCGTCGAACCGAAGTAATTTGGCTACGAAATAGCAACGCTTCAGATGTTGCAACCGCTATCCAGACGTTCCTTACTAACCAACGCACGA
This sequence comes from Njordella aestuarii, assembly GCF_056494165.1. Lineage (NCBI taxonomy): Bacteria > Pseudomonadati > Planctomycetota > Planctomycetia > Pirellulales > Pirellulaceae > Njordella > Njordella aestuarii. The sequence continues at coordinate 832,299 of NZ_CM151397.1, read as the reverse complement.
CGATCAACCAGACACTACTGCAAGGTCAACAAATTAGCCCTTCGGAGCAGATTGACCGCGAAGTGATCGTGGTGGCTGAACCAACAACGAACTCGTTGATTGTCAGTGCGACACCGAAGTACTACGAACAGATACTTGCCGTCATCGAACGACTTGATCGTCGGCCACCGTTGATCATGGTGCAGATTCTCCTGGCCGAAGTTCAGTTGGACGACTCATTTGAGATGGGAGCAGAATTCGGCCTGCAAGATTCACTGCTTTTCGACCGCAACACAGCAACCGGCGGAACGCTGACGAGCCCTGGCTTCAATTTAAACACTCCTTTTACCAATGCTGTTACTACAGGAACACCTGGAAACTTGGCAGGTCAAGGTCTTTCGGGATTTGGCTTGGGCCGTTCCAACTCAGCCCTTGGTTATGGCGGGCTTGTACTATCGGCGGCAAGCGAGTCGGTGAACATTCTCGTGCGAGCATTGCAAGATGCAAACCGATTGCAAATCCTCTCACGACCTCAAGTGATGACTCTTGATACCATTGAAGCATTCGTTCAAGTCGGTCAAAACGTACCACGCGTGACATCGGTGACTGCGGGGAACGTCAACGTCGCTCCAACGATTGCTACGACTGATACGGCCGTTGGTTTGATTATGCGAATCCAACCACGAACAAACCAAGACGGTTTGATTATCTTGGACGTCCAAATCGAACGCAGTGCCCTTGGCAATGTCGACGCAGGTATCCCAGTTGGATTTTCAGCCAACGGCGACGTCATCCGTTCACCAATCATCAACATCACTCGGGCGCAAACCCGCGTCAGTGCCTACAACGGTCAGACTGTGGTCTTCGCGGGTTTGATTCAGAAGACACGTAACACACGTTCGCGTCGCATTCCATGGTTGGCTGATATTCCTATCGCTGGAAATCTATTCAAGTTCGACTCGGAGACCGAAAGTCGTTCAGAACTATTGGTTGTCATGACGCCACGAATCATTCATAGCGAAGAAGACATGGATATGATCAACGACATCGAAAGTTCGCGAATGAGCTGGTGCTTAGCCGACGTCGTCAATATGACTGGAATTACGGATCTGTCCCCAGGCAACGGGCTTTGGGGGCCAGCTTGCTCGCCAGTGATTTATCCTGACTTGCAACCAACCGTGGAATACATTGACGGCGTTCCATCGGAGATCATCCTACAAGACGATGCAGGGGGCTATCCGCAGCTAACACCAGCTCCAATCGGACCGGGTCCAACGGAAGTTCCCGAAATTATGAACCCCGTTGTAATCCCACAGGCCAATCGAATGATTACGCCGCAGCCAAACCAAGTGCAGCCATCACCGATTCAGCCTGCCCAAGCTTACGAATTGAATCAGGCGACAAGTATGAATACTTTCAACTAGAGCCATATCAATCATCCACTTTTAGGCCATCACGCTTGCACAAGCGTGGTGGCAAACGGCGAGCAAAATGAATCCTGTACAGCTTCAATACGCTCGCTATCAAGTCACTTGGTGAAACCAATATTTGAATCGCTTAACACTCGATTGCATCCCAGTACAGTAGTCTTAGGCAAGGAAGCCTGTAGTTATGTTCAACACTCGCGAAGTTTCGATTCATTCAGCACCAACACCGATTCAGCGTCGCCGCTTCTTATTGACTGCGACCCTGACGACTGGTCTTCTTATCACCGGCTCGACACAAACTGGTTGTAGCCCGTTTTCGTCGGACGCTAAAGCTGGTGCCAAGAAAGAATCAAAATGGTCTTGGTTTAAGAAAAAGGAGTACCAAGAACCTCGCTCGATGGTCGCTATTTGGACCGAAGATACTTTGGTCGCTCCTGGCAAACCGGTGACCCGAGGATTTGGCGGACGGATCTATTTCTACAATGAAAAAAACCAGGCAATCCCTGTTGATGGCGAACTGGTTGTCTACGGTTTCGATGAGTCGACGCGTAACATGACGCAAGATGTGCGACCGGAAGCAGATCGGCGATTTCGATATACCGCCGAACAATTCACAACGCACTTCTCTGAAAGCGACCTTGGCGCCTCCTATAGTGTCTGGTTGCCGTGGGAAGCTGATGGTGGAATGCAACGCGAAATTACACTCATACCAACGTTCACTTCAAAATCAGCCAAGATCATACGTGGCGAATCATCTAAAGTCTTGCTAACCGGTAAGAAGTCTTCGACGCCGACGCGCGAAACCCTTCCAGGCATGCCACCTCCAATGCAACCTTTGTTAGGAGCGAATTCTCCAACGAATCAGGTGCAAACAGCATCTGCGACCATGCCGACTAATGGCTACGGCTACTTGCCCGGCCCGACGATCCCTTCGCCGTCGAGCTTTGCTCCGAGCCAGATGACGAATCAAACGTTCGATAATATGCAAGGCGCTGCCTTGACACCAATGCGTACGACAACCATCGAGCTTTCAAAGTCGTCCAGCATATTCAACGGCGTACCGAAGAAGTAAGAAACGTAGTGACTACCGAGCGGAGTCTACTCAGTCACTGCAAATAGCCTACCTGGGGAGCGAATTAAGCTTCGCCTCAGGTGCATTGCATGGTCGCTCGCTGCCTTTGATGTCGGCGCGACCACGGTTAGGTGGCCCATCTTACGACCAGGCCGAGCTTCTGCTTTGCCGTACAGATGCAATGTTGCTGAAGGATCCGCGAGGGCATTTTCCCACAGCGGCTCTCCGCTGTTCCAAATGTCGCCCATGAGGTTCACCATGGCGGCCGGCGTACGTAGCGCAGTCGATCCTAAGGGCAGCCCGGCAATTGCTCGCAGCTGCTGCTCAAATTGACTGGTGATCGAAGCTTCAATGGTTAAGTGCCCTGAGTTATGAGGTCGCGGTGCGATTTCATTGATCAGCAACTTCCCGTCTGCAACGAAAAACTCGACGCACAGCAATCCAATCAACCCGAGATGGTCGGCAATTCCTGTCGCAATCGATTCCGCTTCCTTCGACAATCCCGCCAAATGCTCTGGCACCGGACAAACGGACAGGTCGAGAATATGGCGAACATGAGTGTTATGAATTAATGGGAAGGTCTTGATTTCGCCTTGTACCGATCGCGCCACCAGGATCGATACCTCGTCTGTAAAGCCAATCCTCTTTTCCGCGATGACATTGCTTGGTCCCAGAATCGCCAGTGCGTCCATCGCTTCCGCTTCGTTCCGAACAGACCGCTGTCCCTTGCCATCATAACCCCAGTTTGCTGTCTTCAGGATTAGGTCCCAACCTAATTCTGCTCCAGCCTGGCGGAGCGTTTCTGTGTCATGAATCGCTCGGAAAGGTGTGACCGGAAACCCAGCTTGGCTGAGCGTCGTTTTTTCGACAATACGATTTTGAGCGGTCGCCAGCACAAGCTCTCCCGGCCTAACGGGTGTTATCGAGGCCGCGCGTTGAATCGCAAGTAGCGGGATGTTTTCAAATTCCAACGTAAGAACGTCGACCGACTTTGCAAACTCTTCTATGGCTTGAGGGTCTTCTAATGCGCGCTGCAGCGTCTGCGAGGTTACTTGAGAAGCCGGGCTGTCTTCTTCCGGAGTGAAAATGCTGACATGGTAGCCAAATCGATGAGCAATTTGCGCGAACATACGCCCGAGTTGACCGCCCCCCAACACTCCAATTTTTGCACCCGGCAATAGTACTTTGTTACCCACGTTTATAATTGGTTGCCCTTGAATAGAGTTGAATTAGATTACACTTCGATATACCTGAGTGCTCATTCCGCAACTTTTTCGGAAACACTCTCGGTTTGTTGCTGCATATAACGGTCAACAGCTCCAGCCGTTATGGAAGACTGGTTGGCTAGAATTCTTGCCGCCAACAAACCAGCGTTCTTGGCTCCGGCGCGGCCAATTGCTAAAGTGCCGACAGGAATTCCACCCGGCATCTGAACAATGCTCAGCAACGAGTCGAGTCCCGAAAGTGCTGCTGACTGCACCGGGACCCCCAGGACTGGCAACCGCGTCATTGATGCCACCATGCCGGGCAGATGGGCAGCACCGCCGGCACCAGCAATGATGACCTGCAACCCTCGGTCGACCGCCGACGTTGCATATTCGACCATGCGCTGCGGAGTCCGGTGAGCAGAAACAACCGCGACTTCGTGCGGAATCCCAAGCTCTTCCAGGATATTTGCCGCCGACTTCATCGTCTCCCAGTCGGATTGGCTACCCATAATGATCCCGACCAGCGGCTTTTCAGTGGTGTTATTCATAGGATTGAGTCTGCAGTATGCACACGTGCTGCAGGTTTTGCTTTACAATTCAACGAAGCGAGGGTGAAAATGGCAGCGATGTCGGCCATCAGGCCTCTGATTATGGTTAAAGCGAGTTACCTTAAAAGCCGTCATCGGTTATTTCCTTTATGACGGGCAGGCCGAGCGAACGAGCGGTAAGAATCTGATGAGCACATTGGCGGAAACAACAAAGAAAACTGAAGCCATCTTGTTGCCGGAAACCATGGCTAAACTCGAGCGTATGGAGCTGGTGACGCGGAAAGTTTTTCGGGGCCGCATGAAGGGCGAACGTCGCAGCCAACGAAAAGGCCAGAGTGTCGAGTTTGCCGATTTCCGGGCTTACGTTCCGGGTGACGACTTGCGGTTCATCGACTGGAATTTGTTCGCACGCATGGATCGCTTGTACATCAAACTATTCCTGGAAGAGGAAGACCTGCATATCTATCTGTTGGTCGACGATTCCACTTCGATGACTTTTGGACAGCCGACGAAACTATTTGCAGCGCAACAGCTTGCAGCCGCCTTGGGTTACGTTGGTTTGTGCCGCGGCGATCGCGTCAGCGTCCAATCGTTTCATGCTTCACAGCCTGTCGTCCTGCGTGGACGCTCCAGCACGCATCGTCTGGTTTCGACGCTGCAAGATTTTTCCGCACCACAGAATGCCTCCGACATCCAGACTCGCGGTATTTACGAAGCCGTTAAACAATTTGTTTCCCGCTGCAAAGGGAAAGGGATCGTCGTCCTATTGACCGATCTAATGGACAAGAACGGATACGAATCAGCTTTGCGGATGCTGGTCGCTCGCGAATTGGACGTTTTTCTCGTCCATATTCTCAGCCCGGACGAGATTGAACCGACGTTGAAGGGAGACCTGAAGCTGATTGATAGCGAAGACGAAGACTCTCGCGAAATCAGTATTTCTGCGGCTCTGCTACAACGTTACCAAGCGACTTTGGCAGCCTTTATTGCGGAAGCAAAATCGTTCTGCAATCGCCGCAGTATCAATTACATTTCCGCAAGAAGCGATCAATCGATCGACTATATGGTTCAACATTACCTTCGGGCGCGAGGGCTGGTACGATGAAACGAAGTCGTGCAACTTTGGTTGGCACCAGGTAAGGTTGCCACTTTCGCTCCATCCGTTTTGACATTAACTTTCTTAATACCGCGATAGTTTTCTATGAGTTGGATCAGTGCGTTAGCGCCGTGGCAATGGGCTGTAATGTTGTCAGTGCCACCTCTGATTGTGCTGCTTTATTTTCTAAAGCTTCGTAGATCGCCGTTGCTGGTGCCTAGCACCTACCTCTGGCGACGAACGGTCGAAGATATTCAAGTCAACAGCCTTTGGCAGCGACTCCGGAACAATCTCTTGTTGATCCTGCAGTTACTCTTCATTTTGTTGCTTATATTAGCGTGCCTCCGGCCCGGCTTTCGATCAAGCGAAACCCAGGGTGATCGCAAAATTTTCCTGCTGGATAACTCTGCAAGCATGCAGTCGACTGATGTTGCTCCATCACGTTTTGAGTTTGCGAAAGACGAAATTCGCAAGCAAATACAGAACCTCAACGACGGCGATGTGGCCATGCTGATCGCCTTTTCAAACCGCGCCGACGTTCGCCAAGGTTTTACGTCCGATCGCAGTCGACTCCTGGCCGCACTGGATAGTACCCAAGCAACCAATCGAACCAGCAACATAGCAGAAGCCTTGCGCGCAGCGGCGGGATTGGCGAATCCTGGGCGTAGCAGTTTCGGAGATATGACCGATTTGCAAGTTGCCGAAGCAATGCCGGCAGAGATCGAAATTTACAGCGATGGTCAATTCCCAAACGCCAACGATTTTAACCTTGGAAACTTAACTCCAAAGTATATTCCGATTGGCACCGCCGAATCGGATAACGTCGGAATCGTTGCCTTTTCCGTCGACCGTTCGCTCGAAGATCGAAACCTAGCTGAAGCCTACGGGCGAATTCAAAACGCTGGTACAACAGAGCAGACCGTAACTGTCGCGTTGCGTCAAAATGACGATTTGTTAGATGCTTCGGAACTAACAATCCCCGCAGGAGAAGCTCGGGGTGTAACCTTTAGTTTAGAAGGAACTGTCGCGAACGCCGTCTATACTCTCGATATCGATCACATTGATTCATTGTCCGTGGATAACAAGGCCACGGCAGCTTTACGGCCCGACCGGCGCATTGAAGTGTTAGTCGTTTCGGACGGAAGCCAGGCACTACAAACGGTGATGGCAACCTCAACCATAGCCGAGATGTCGGCCGCGACCTTTATCACTCCCGACACCTATCGCCGTTGGAGTGAGAACAACTTTGCACCGCTTGCCGATGCCGGCATCAATCTTGAAATCGCGTTCGACTTGATCATTCTCGACGGCGTAGAAATCACAGCGATGCCTCCAGCCAACACCTTAATTATGGGGGGATTGTTAGGAAACAAGTCCGGTTGGAGCTTTGGCCAAAAGTCAGGTCCAGTCATCATTGTCGACTGGGATCGTGCTGATCCGTTAATGCAATTCCTAACCATGAGTAGCGTGCAGGTAGTTCAAGGGCAGAGTGTGGCTGGACCTGAAGGCAGCCGCATCCTGATGCGTGCAGACAATGGCCCCATCTTCTCGATAGGTCCTCGAGGCGCTTACCAGGACGCGGTGCTCGGATTTGGCTTGAGAGCTGAGATCGACGGTGAAGTAGTTACCAACACCGATTGGCCGATCAAGCAAAGTTTTCCCGTATTTATATTTGCAGCACTAGAGAATTTGGGGGGGGCAACTCGACATCGCTCCAATCTCTCCGTTCGCCCCGGTGACGCAGCCGTGCTGAACGTCCCTCCGCGACTTAACGAGTTCTTGATCGCCGGCCCGGATGGCACCAAACAAAAAATTGAGCGAGACAGTGCGGGGCAGGTTATCTGGACTTCGACCGAACAACAAGGGCTATATACTGTCGCCACTCCCGACGGTCCGGACCAACCACTTGATGCATTTGTTGTGAATCTAGCTTCAAGCGACGAGTCGAAGACCGCTATCGCTAGCGACCTACAATTTGGATATCAAAATATCGCTGCCACCACCGTAAAAACGCCTCAACGGCAAGAGCTGTGGCGATGGTTGCTGGTCGTTGGCTTGATGGTACTTGTGCTTGAGTGGACTGTGTTCTCCAAACGTGTTTTCGTCTGAAGCAAGCACTACACGAAAGCAACCGGTGAAAGCCTTACTCAAACCAAAGCGAACGCTTCCTTCATCGCCTTGGAAGTTGCTTCAGCTGCAGCTTCGTTGTTCATATCGTTCAACTTTTGATTGAACGGTTCAGCGCGGATAGGACCATCGAAACCAATTTCGACTAAGGCACCTAGGAAGGCTTTGAGGTCAATAACACCAGTTGCGCAGGGGAGCTCGCGGCGATTATCAATCTGTTCGTCACGTTCCAAGCCAGCAGGAGCGTCATTTAGATCAACCGCGATGATTTGATTGTTGTCTAGCGACTTAAGATCGTCCACCGACTCTCCGGCAGTGTACCAGTGCCAACTGTCTAAAATGAAACCAACGTTGGACTTATTGATTTCCGCCAGTAGATCTTTTGTTTCAGCCATTGTGTGAATAAACGGATGCTGCTTTGAGGCCCACAGCGTCTTGGGACCGACATATTCAAGGCCAAACCGTAAATTATTGTCGCCCAGAATCGACGCTATTTCTCCCAGGCGTCTCACGTGCAAGCGAAAATTTTCCATGTAAGTAAGTGACGCACTTGTAGGACTGAGCCATGTTCCAACGCGAGTCACCCCACACTTGTTGAGGGCAGCCGCAATCGGCGGTAGTTGCTTGAGTTGCGATTGGAATGTGGTTTCATCATTGCGAAAGTCGACGGAAACGCCACCGGCTCCCCAAACGAGCTTGTTTTCACCGAGCTGTGCAACGATTTCCGTACGAGCCGCATCATCCAAGCTAGCAAGAAATTCTCCCATAGGCTGGATCGATTCGAAACCGTTCGAGGCTGCCAACGCGATCAATTCGCGTTGGTTGACATCAATACCCACAGTGCCGGGACATAAATCGAGCGTGAACTTACGTGAAGCCTGAGCCGCACGAACAGTCGTCCCCCTTAACATTGGTCCCGCAACAGCGGCAGTGGCTAACAATTTTGTGAAAGTTCGACGTTGCATGAGCGGGGATACCTTAAAGTTCTAGTGAAAAAGGGAGCTTTGGGTTAGACTATAGCGTTGCGAATTACAATATGACACGGTTAGGTCTGTGGTAATACCCTTGTCGACGTAAGTCCGGCTGTCAAGGAAATCTCTCTAGCCGTTTCGAACTCGTAGATTGACCGCAAAGGCAAGTAGGAAGAGAGCCAGTTTTCCGTGAATGTTCTATCGAAAACTCTCGTTATATGCTCACTTCTAGTGAGTTATTCGATCTCCACAAGACGACGGTGCGCGGCAGAGGATTCGATCGACTTCAACAGCCAGATCCGGCCAATACTCAACCAGCATTGTGTATCTTGTCACGGCGGCGTGAAACAAGCGGGGGACATCAGCTTCGTCTATGCCGATCAAGCTTTGACGGTTATCGAGCCGGGCGCACCAGACGAATCCTACTTCATCGATCGAGTAACATCGACCGACGAAGACGACCGCATGCCTCCCGCCGACCATGGTCGTGCTCTGAACGACCAAGAGATCGACCTTTTGAGGACGTGGATTGTTCAAGGCGCAAAATGGGGTGAGCACTGGGCATTCGTAGCGCCCAAGAAAGTGAGCCCACCGCAGCTCGCGGGCGATCAGTGGAGCAAGACTCCTGTTGACCCGTTTGTTTTGGCACGACTGCGTGGGGCCAAACTCGAACCTTCTGTCGAGGCCGAGCCCGATCGTTGGCTGCGACGTGTGTCGTTAGACCTAACTGGCTTGCCACCAACTCCCGCAGAACGAAGCGAATTTTTGGAGGCTGTGAATAATGTCGGCGAAGAGGCTTATCGCGCCGCTGTTGATCGGCTTCTTGCATCGGAGAGATTTGGCGAGCGATGGGCAAGTGTGTGGTTGGACCTTGTCCGTTACGCTGATTCAAAAGGGCTTGGGCAAGATGGGCGGCGATCGATTTGGAAGTACCGTGACTGGGTTATCAAAGCATTCAATTCCGACATGCCCTTTGATCAATTTACTATCAAGCAAATTGCTGGCGACTTGCTGCCAAATGCACATATTGACGATTACGTTGCGACAGCGTGTCAACGCTTGACGCAAACGAACGAGGAGGGCGGTACGGATGACGAACAATTTCGAGTCGAAGCGGTCATTGATCGGATCAACACAAACTGGCAAACTTGGCAGGGCTTAACCTTTGGTTGCGTCCAATGCCACTCTCATCCGTACGATCCAATCCGTCACGAAGAATTTTACTCCTTCATGGCGTTCTTTAACAACACTGCCGACTGTGATCTTGATAATGACGCACCCAACCTCAATGTACCCTTGAGCGATGCAGACTTGAATCACGCGAGTGAAATTGACGCCGAGCTTAACAAGCTGAAGCTCGATTTCTGGAATTCTGCATACACAACAGTCACTGACAAAGCTGACTGGGAATTCCTCAGTGGCTTTAGCGTCAGCTCGAATAACACTACTCAAGTAGAAACCGTTACAGTGGACGGCATTGCTGAGTATCGCACGCGGGGAACGGTCGCAAAGAGCACGACGATCCTAGTTGATGCACCGCTTAAGCAAGATTTGAATTCGATTACGGCGCTGCGTTTTACAGGGCTACCGGAGAATGAGGCGCAAGCGTTACTGGATGCGGAATGGGGGTTTGTGATCTCGCATTTTCAAGCAGAATTGATTCACCCTGACAGCGAGCAACCAGTCCAGCTTGAACTGGCTTATGTGGTTGCCGACGAACCTTTTCCGCTGCTCGATCCACAACGCAGCCTCGACGCGAAGAACGATCGTGGTTTCGGCCCCTTTAGCAAGATGACAAACCCGAGATCGGTCGTCTTCGTACTCCCGGAAGCTGTTACTGTTGCCCCCGATTCGCGAATTCGTATAAGCGTCGCGCAGAACGTGTTTGAATTGGCAGCTTTTCCACTAGTTGCCCACCGCGGCCGCTTCGCAGTTACCGATTCGTCAGAAATAACACAGTGGTGGAACAGTGCTGATCGAAATGAATTACAAGCTCGATTGACGGAATTGGAAAGCGAACGCCGAAGGATCAAATCCGTTCCAACGCCAATCATGCAGGAAAGGCCGTCCCAGCTGACTCGGCAATCACATGTCTTTGATCGCGGCAACTTCAGTACGAAGTCTACTCGAGTGTATCCAGGAGTACCTCAGTTCCTACCATCCCTCACGACGGACTCGCAGCCAACGCGGCTGGATCTGGCGAAGTGGATTGCAAGTCCTGAGAATCCTCTTACATCCCGGGTGTGGGTAAATCGAGTGTGGGCGCAATTATTTGGTATCGGAATCGTGGAAACACAAGAAGACTTTGGTTCTTCAGGTGATCCGCCTTCCCATCCTGAACTTTTGGATGATATGGCGGCAAGGTTTGCAAGCGATATGAATTGGAGTCTCAAAAGTTTGTTACGAGAGTTGACTCTGAGCGCTACATACCGCCAGTCTTCGATAGCGAATGACCATTTGTTGGAAGCCGATCCACGGAATCGGCTATTGAGTCGTGGACCGCGGATTAGATTACCGGCGGAAACAATTCGCGATCAGGCACTCGCAATTTCAGGACTATTATCTCCGAACCTGTTCGGTCCTCCGGTGCACCCACCGTTACCAGAAGGCGTATGGATGCCTTTCCAAGCTGGTGATCGATGGAACACACCCGGGAAACAAGACCCAGATCGCTACCGACGGACAATCTACACCTATACGAAGCGGACGATTCCTTTCCCTGTAATGGCGTCTTTCGATGCTCCCTCGCGCGAGTTCTGTGCGCCGCGACGATTGGAGTCCAATACACCACTTCAAGCTTTGATGACGCTCAATGATGCCACGTTTGTCGAAGCCAACCAAGCCTTTGCGAAAAGAATGCGTGCCGCGGGGGACTCGTTAGAAGAACAACTGCGTTTTGGCGTAGTTGCCGCAACGTGCCGAGAGCCCAGTGAAGCCGAATTGAAGGAGCTTGAGTCGCTCTTTATTGCATTACGTGACGCTGGCGACGATCAAGGTGAAATCGATCTATCGTTTGAAAGCGATCCATTAGAGATAGTAGCTGGAGTGCTGCTGAACTTGGATGAAGTCCTGACAAAGTAAAGCTGGAAGACTTCGACCACAACAAGAATAAGAGCTGTTATGAGAATCAGTATAGAGCAAGAAGCCGCTGCCGAACTTTTAAAGAGTCAGACTCGGCGTCATTTCCTGGGCGGTTGCGCGACTGGATTAGGCGCGATGTGGCTCGCGAATCAAACTCAGCCAGCGATGGCTGGCGACTCGCTAGCCTCTGCGACGGCGAACCTAACATCCGGCTTGCACTTTCCTGCTAAGGCGAAACGGGTGATTTTTCTGCACATGCTTGGGGCCCCCAGCCAACTTGAGCTATTTGACTACCGTCCAGAGCTTAAGCGTTTCGATGGCAAGGACTGTCCCGAGGAGTATTTGAAAGGGCAGAAGTTTGCGTTTATACAGGGCGTGCCAAAAATGCTGGGCCCTCAGTACCCTTTCCAGCAGTATGGCGAGAGCGGTGCGTGGGTCTCTGATCGATTGCCGCACTTCAGTTCTGTTGTTGACAAAGTTTGCTTTATTAAAACGATGCAGACAGACCAATTCAATCATGGCCCTGCGCAACTAATGGTACACTGTGGCCAAGCTCGTGTTGGGTACCCTTCCATTGGCTCATGGGTAACATGGGGGCTGGGGACAGAAAACGAAGATCTGCCTGGTTTCATTGTTCTCCTCTCCGGCGGACGGCCACCGCGTGTCGGAAATGCGCTCTGGAGCAGTGGGTTCCTCCCCTCGGTTTACCAAGGGGTCCAGTGTCGCTCGAAAGGTGACCCGGTCCTCAATGTCGCAAACCCAGAAGGCGTCTCACGAGAGACCCGACGCGCCGCCCTCGATACGCTTCGCAAGCTGAACGAAATGAATTATGAATCTTTTCATGATCCAGAAACCGTTACGCGCATATCGCAATACGAAATGGCTTTCCGCATGCAAACCGCAGTCCCGGAATCAATGGATATCACGCAAGAGCCTGAGCACATTCATGAACTTTATGGAACCAAACCAGGCGAGACCTCTTTTGCAAACAATTGTTTATTAGCCAGACGGCTCGCGGAACGAGATGTCCGCTTTATCCAACTGTTCGACTGGGGTTGGGATTCGCACGGAGCAGATCGCAATGAGGCAATTAACCTGGGCTTTAAAGATAAATGTAAAGAGATCGATAAGCCGATGACTGCGTTGCTGCTCGATCTTGAACAGCGAGGAATGCTCGACGATACCTTAGTCATCTGGGGCGGCGAGTTCGGACGAACGTCGATGGCCGAAAATCGAGGTGGTGTGACCATGACGAATATCGGTCGAGACCACAATCCGAACGCCTTCACTATCTGGCTCGCTGGGGCTGGAATTCGACCTGGTATGACTTTCGGAGAGACGGATGACATGGGTTATCACCCGGCAGAAAACCCGGTGCAATTGCGAGATTTCCATGCGACTTTGCAGCATCTGCTGGGGATCGATCACGAACGTATGGTCTATCCTTATCAAGGTTTGAAACAGAGATTGACTGGCGTTAAGCCTGCGAGCGTGATTAAAGATATTTTGACTTGATAGCTACTGCGTCCTGTCAGCGCCTTAAATAATCTAATCATTTGCGGTTTCACGAAGCCTAATTGGTTGAACATTTGGTACAGCCCGTACAACCAGTGGATTGAACGCCAAGGTCTGCAAAATCTTTGCACTCTTGTCGATCGCGCACCTGAACAAGTGATAAGTTTTCTGAACGGTTTTTCGAGACGAGCTTGGCGGTGCGGCTCGACGGACTCGTTTTTTCAATAAGATTTCAAGGTCAACGAGAAATTACTGGCGCGAATGTGTGTCAGGAAATTTTAATAAGTCCATTGGGCTATGCTCATCGGATAACTTGAAAGTAAAACTGAGAAAACGGTAGCAACCGATTGTTCTAAAGTTCCTCCCTCAAAGTTCATTTCAGAACTTCGGCAGATCTGTCTGCTTGGTTAAATCATGAGTACTTCAACATCGCCAAAATTAGATTCTACACGCCCACAGGCTTTTACTCCTCCCTCGGAACAGATAGCATCTGAACGGAAAAAAGTCGGCGCGGAAGCGTATGTTCAAGAACTTGCCGCTGAAGTTGGAACAGCTGTTAGCGAAATTCGACGCGTCAATAATAGTACGCGGACTCTAGCCTTGAACGCGAGGATCGAAGCGGCACGCGCAGGCCAGCATGGTGCAGCTTTTGGAGTCGTCGCAAGCGAAATGCAAGATCTTTCTACGCGCACGGCGGAAGTTGCCGATGCACTGGCCTCCGTGACGAACTCAAAGATTCAAAGCTTACTCGATTTGATTGGTGGGAACATTCGAGGGACTCGGCTCAGTGATCTCGCAAGGACCAATGTCGACCTCATTGACAGAAATCTTTACGAAAGAACATGTGATGTCCGCTGGTGGGCGACCGATCGAAGCCTCACGGATGCACTAGAGAGCATGGATTCCACGGATTTCGACTACGCGTCCCAGCGGCTCGGAATTATCTTGGATGCCTACACTGTCTACCATGATCTAGTACTGTGTACTACCGACGGCAAAGTTGTAGCCAATGGACGACCAAACAAATTTTCTTCTCTTGGGAAAACTGTAGATCATTTGCCTTGGTTCCAAGCGGCAATGCGTACATCGTCGGGCAACGAATACGGCTTCCAATCGGCCCATGATTCCGAGCTGGTCAACGGCGAATCTTCGCTGGTTTATTCTTGCACAGTCCGACGAAACGGCAATGCGAACGCTCCAATCGAAGGCGTGTTAGGCGTTGTTTTTAATTGGGCGAGTTTAGCATTGCCAATCTTGCAGAACGTTCCATTGGCCGATGAAGAGAAGGCTGGCGTGCACTGCCTAATCGTCGATGAACTTGGAAGAATCCTTGCCACACAAGAAGGTTGCGACGGCAAAAGCACGATCCGCTTGGAAGAATTCAATCGTATCTTGAGTTCTCCCAAAGGGTTCTTCAATGCAAACTATCTGGGCGTTGATTCCTGCGTAGCTCATGCGCGCGCACCAGGTTTTGAAACGTACAGTACAGGCTGGTACGCTTTGATCATCCAGCCGCTGTAATGGTGTACGCGAGTTCTTGACCGACGCCCTTGATTACCGGGTTGCCACGCAGCGACGGATCGTTTGGTACAAACAATAAAGCCCGATAAGAAAGCCGGTTGCTGACACAATCCTAACCAACGGCTTGTCATGTGCAATCGGCGCGAAATATTCACCTACCGCGAATGCAATTCCGCTCATCCCAAACCAAGCCCAACGATTACCTGTCAATTGTTTCGACTTGTGCGATTCGCTCTCGGACTGCGGCGCTTCGTAGGGGTCAGTATGAGCCACGATCTAGTAGCGATGAGAAGGCAATTTGAACTAATCTACTATCCACTTAGGCAACGCCCCACTCAGGAATTGACGCAAACTTTGGTGAATTAGTCCTGGTTGGGAAGCAGCATGGATGCCATTGTAATAACGACCATCAAAGCAGTGAACAATGTGCCACCGATGAAGAGGAACCAGCGCAGCCACTTACCTTTAAAACCGAGCCAACGGACATAAGTCTCGCCAATCGGCCCTAAGAAGTAGCAAACACTTGCAATGACTGCGCCTTCTAAGATCATGACAATTGTCTGGAAACGAGCGAGATTTGGTGCCGCAATCAACAACGTTAACAGTCCCAGCGAGACGATATAGATTAGACGAAGGCGTTCCCAAGCCAAAAACGTTTGTCTTGCGATGCCACCCAAGGTTTGGTCACCTGATCGGGAAGAGGGGTCTAGGACAATTCCCGTTTCGTGTGTGGGCGATGAGTAAGGATTTTCATTCATGTAAAATTCCCACGGATTGTGCATTTTGCCTTAAATTGCCCCAACGATTCGACAATCGACTCATCTTGGCGCAGTGAGTGTTGCCGTTCAAACGTCGTCGTTAACATCTTTCTCAAGGTCAGTTTTTATGATTCTTTGACGGCAACAAAGCAGCCGTATTCCATGGCATTGCTCCGATACGCATCAAGAATCGAAGTAAATCGGTTCAAGAACAGGGTGTGGTTTTGTCCAAGCAATCTTGCAATTAGACGAACTCCTGACCGGTCAACGCGCTGGAGGCAGATTTCCCAGGTCTTAAGCACTTTTTCAGTCCAGAGTTGGCTCACTTGCACTTTCATGCCTGCGTCGACAAACCATTGTTCGTAGTCTTTCTGCGTGCCTAACGACGGGCAGAACATCCCTTCGCAAACTTGTTGCACTTGTTCGATTGTATTGGAAGCGAGTTCGTTTGCCCCTGCAAGCCATGCGCAGATAGCGAATTTTCCACTCGGACGCAACCAAGTTGCAGCTTGCATAAAAAATTCTCGCTTCCTAAACAAATGCTCGGTACATTCGATGCTCCAGACTAGGTCTAACGATTTCTTCGGCAGACGAATAGTTTCGACGTCTTCACATTGAAACACCGGTTTTGGATTGATTCGTTGAAGTCTCGAAGCTGCAGATGCCCAACGCTGTTGCACAGCACTAATCGTAACGCCTGTAACATGGCATCCAAGTTCGCTTGCGAGCCAGCGACTTGAACCACCCATACCACAACCTACATCGAGAACTTTGGATCCAGGAGCGATTTGTGCTCGGTCTGCAAGACGTTCCGTGAGTTGCAGCTGAGCCTTGCGCGGCGATTCGTCGCTCTCCCAGAAACCATGATGAATGTGAGGCCCCCACAAAAGTCGATAGAACAGAGTCGCAACATTGTAGTGGTTTCGAATAACGCTTTGCTGGATTCCTGGAAACTCGATCATCGGGTGCCCCTTCCGGTTTCAGGCTGTTTTAGTCCATCATACGGTTTGACGAGGTGCCATGTCGGCATCTTGCAAGCTTTACAGAAATCCACATAGAGTTGACTTTGTGGAAAAAAGCAGCGTCCTGCTCCTCATTGGGCCAAGCAACCTCACCCTATTGCCCAAGTTTTGACGCCTGGTCGCTCGGGCTGTTCCCAGGTGCTCTAACGTGGAGCCGACTGCATTCGTGGGATTTGAATGCTGTTTTCCTACGTTCTTGCATGGAAAATCACTACTATTCATTCACGCCCCCTATCGGGTAACCTATAAGGATCGAATCTGCGGTCCAATGGATTCGAACTTTGGCGAGCGCTTTCCTTATATAGCAAATAGCATCTTGGCAAAGACTCATAACCAGCGTCGACTACGATGCGTTTCAGATCGATAATTTCAGAGGATTTGTTTTTATGAATCGACAATTTCGTTCACTATCTTTGGCATCCCTCGTCGCCGTCAGTACGAGTTCAGTCATTTATGCTGAGACCAGTGAATGGCCAACGTTCCGCGGTACTGATCGAACAGCGGTTTCAAGCGAGACCGGATTGTTGAGCCAATGGCCTAAAGAGGGTCCAAAGCTTCTTTGGGACACCGCCGGTGCTGGTCGTGGTTATGCAAGTCCAGCTATCGCGGATGGCAAGATCTACACGCTAGGTGACTCGCTTTCGACCGCGAGTGATAAAGATGAATATCTGACATGCTTTGACATGAAGTCAGGCAAGCAGCTTTGGAAAGTCAAGACAGGAGAAGCGTGGAATAGCGGTCAGCAAGATTGGCAAGGCTCTCGAAGCACACCTACTGTCGATGGAGACAAAGTCTATGTCGTAACTCCGCATGGAGTGTTAGTGTGCGTTGACACCGCCGGTAAGATTTCTTGGACAAAGAATCTTAAGAGTGAATTTGGTGGAGATAAGGCTGATGGTTGGGGATACAGCGAATCAGTTTTAATCGATGGTGACAAATTGATTTGCACACCAGGCAAAGAGAAAGCAACGATGGTCGCCTTGAACAAGTCCAACGGCGAGACGATCTGGACAACCCCACGCCCCGGCGATCGGGGAGCTGGACACTCGTCAGCGGTTATCAGTCAAATTGGCGACATTAAAGTATACGTACAGACAACCGGAAGCGGCGGGATGGGTGTCCGCGCTGAAGACGGCAAGCTTCTCTGGACTTACGATATTGATCAAACGACAGCCGTTATTCCGACCCCGATTGTTCGCGACGACTTGGCCTTCATCGTCGCAGGCTATGGCCGCGGCGGTGCTTTGGTTCGCCAAGTAGCAGATGGCGACAGTGTAAAAATCGAAGAGATCTATCCGTTGCAGAAGGAACTAGCTAACAAGCATGGTGGTGTCGTATTGATCGGCGATTACCTATACGGCGATTCCGATGATAAAGGGATTCCATTCTGTGCAGAATTGATGACCGGCAAGGTGGTATGGAAATCGCGTGGTTCGGGCTCTCGCTCCGCTGCGTTTGCCGCTGCAGACGGCCATCTTTACATTCGCTATCAAGATGGAGTAATGACGCTGGTCGAAGCGACGCCTAAAGAGTTCAAGGAAGTGGGAGCGTTTACACCACCACACAGCGGAGATCGTCCAAGCTGGGCGCATCCTGTTATCGCAGATGGCAAGCTGTTCTTGCGAGAAGGCGATCACATCATGTGCTATAACATTTCGAAGTAGTTGAGCGTTGCAGACGCACCATTCGAATTCTCTAACGGCAGCGAAAGCTGCCGTTTTTCATTGCAGGATCGGCAACATACGATTCAGCCCGCCGCTCTGCAAACCTGCGTGATCAACCGAAACCATCGCAAATCCTAACGCTCGAATTTTCTCGCCCAGCGAATCGACGTCAACGGAATTCTGAAATTCAGCAAGCCTATGTGCTGGAAGCTCGATACGCGCATGGCTGCCAGGCAAATAGCGAACGCGAACTTCATCAAATCCGAGTTCGTGAAGCATCGATTCTGCCGATTCAATCATTCGAAGACGCTCTGGCGTAACCGCTGTTCCATAAGCAACTCGACTGGAAAGGCAGGGGGAGGCAGGTCTTGAAGCGATACTTAGTCCCCACATGGAAGCTAACTCTCGAACGCTTTGCTTGCCAATATTGAGGTCTGCTAAAGGCTGATGTACACCGTGCGACTTGGCCGCTTCCAGGCCTGGCCGATAGTCGCCAAGATCATCGACATTTGTGCCTGACACCAAATTTTCAATGGACATCTCCCCAGCAAACAACTGCAACCGAGTGTAAAGTTCGCTTTTACAGTAGAAGCAGCGGTTTCGATCGTTGCGAATATAGGCGTGATCGTCGATCTCATAAGTGTTCAGAAATTCATGGCGCATGCCAATCTGCGCGATAACATCCAGCGCAAATTCTCGATCCAGCTGACTGACGGCTGCCCCGAGGCCTGTAACGGCAATGCATTGCTGCTTGAGAGCCTTGAACGCCGCGAATGCCACGACGCTGCTGTCTACACCGCCGGAGAACGCGACGACGCAAGGTCCAATTTCGGCAAGCCGCTGAACTAGCAGATCGGCTTGCTCCTTGATTTGATCAGTCGAATCTTGCAATCTAGAACCATGTACCGAAACGAGAGAAACCGACGTTTGTCTACCGCGATGGCGGTGTGGCTTCAGTTTACTCTTCAGCTTCCGCGTTCGTAACTGCTTCCATGACCTTTGTGTTGCGTTCGATTGCAATAACGATCGTTTGCTCGTCATTGCCGTCCCGACCGCGCGAGGTCACCGGTAATACTTGCCGCGAGTTTGGCATCGGAATGCGGACCGAGAACGTACCATCGCTACGCACAGTCGCGGGTTCGCCTCCGACCGTAAGGCGCGAGTATGGCTGCGTCGATCCGAAAACTACCATCTCAACGTCCAATTCGAAATGGAAGTCGCGATGACGCCTCAAACTGCCGTCTGCTCCGCCTCCGAACTCTGCGGCCGTTGGACCAGCAATCGGACGCTTGAGTCGCTCCTCGAACATCGCCTGTAGATCTTCGGACGGATGCTCTTCATCGTACCCACCAGAGAGCCCATAAACCCGTTCCGCATCTCGAGCGATGTCGGCCCAGTGGTCATCGATCGCATCATTCGAACCGGGCACTGGCGTTTTAGCTTTATTGCTTCGGCACAGTTCGTGGAACCGTCCCGATGCGCAGAGGTAGCCAAGGATTGCCACATAGGATGAAGGTGCGTCGGTCACTGGGATATACCAATTGCGAACTCCACTATGGATCTCGATGTCACGAACAATCTTTTCTGCGTTCGTGGTTGTGCCCGAGTCGTCGAAGTGCATTAATCGCAGCACAGCCTTGACCGTATGCCAGTTGCCGCTCAGAGCAGCTTTCGCTCGCTGTACACTCCGACGGCTGATATCCCAGCTCGCGTGCAGCCAATATGGATCGCGAACGAGCAGCACAAGCCGGTCTTTGCCTTCTTCCGGTGCCTGCAAAGCAATAGGGTCGTTGTGAGTCAAGGATGGCCGAGAGTCTGCGGCACGAGCCAAGTCTTTGCTCCGTTCGCGTTTCTCTTGCAAGTCTCGAAGTTTCTCGACAACAGCAGGATTTGTCGGAGGAGTCGTGTCGACTTTCGGCTGAGGTTTTGGGGCAGGCTTGGGTGGCGCCTTAACCGCTGCAGTCTTCTTTGCAGGCTTGGCAGGGCTCTCGCTGGAAACGGTTTTTGGCTTGGTTTCAACTTGCGGGACGACAGATTTTTTGGCCGTAGCAACCTTGGATTTACCAGCTGAACTGGCTACAACCGGCTCAGTATTCTTCTTACGATTTTTCTTCGCAGGTGCCTCCGTCGGTTCTGGCTTCGTGGACTGCTGGGTCGCGGGAGCGGCTTTTTTGCGAGTGTTTTTCCCCGACGCCAAGCTGACTTCGCCTTTCGAAACTGTTTTGGTCGGTTTCGTATCCTTCAGCGGCACATTCTTGGCCGTTGTCTTCTTTTTTTCTTGTTCGGTCGTAGCCACTTTGGACTTCTTAGAAGCGGAACTTGCCGACGTTTTTTTACCAACTGCGGTCTTCGCTGGCTTCGCAGTGGATTGCGACGCCTTTGCACTTTGCTTGGATGGAGCTCCCCCTTTTGCCGTGGATTGGCTAGATCTTGACTTTGCCTGAGCTTTCAATTGTCGTTCTCCGAGGGCTTAAGTTCTAATGCTATGAAAGGGGCTATGTTGAAAAACTCCGCCGGAAGACCGTGCGGCTCGTTCATAGTTAAGCGAAATTCGCCATACTTATGGTTCAAAAAAGCGTACTCTTTGACAAGGGTGCTGCTTAGGACGCCCTTCGATCGATTCAGTATGGTCAAGAAACGCAATCTTTCTAGCGTAATGCGTGGGAATAGACATCAAAACCACTACAACCCATCGTTTACGCTAAGCAATTCTTAAGAACCGCGGCCAACCGCTCACGTCTGGCCTAATCAAGTTGGTCGATTTTCGCTGCCAAGATAAAGTCATTTTCGCTCAGCCCGCCCACGGCATGCGTCATCAAAACGACCTGGAGGTGACGGTACCCAGTTATGTGGAGGTCTGGGTGATGCTGCTCTTGTTCCGCCAGATCCGCGATCTGATTTACCAGTTTCATAACTTTCACAAAACTCCCGCAATTCCATTTTTTGAAAATTGAACGGCCATCATCGGCCAGTTCCCATTTTTCCAAGAGTGCGGAGTGTGCAGCAGCGTCGTCCTTCGAAAATGCCGTTACTCCACCTTCACAGGGAGTACATTTTGCCTGTGTGAGCGCTTCTTTTGTTCGGATGTTCATTTTTATTCCCTCTTGTGTTTGACGGCCGCTGGAACGCAGCCCTGGTACAAATGCTTCGAATAAGTGCCAAAACTAAGCTAAACTGTAAAGCGTAGTGTCTGGCGGGTACCTTACAGCACATTTTCGTTTGGGCGTTTTTGACTACTTACTGATTGTACGCGCCGTGAGCCAAAATAAGTCATCCAAAGAACATCAACAACCGCGATCCAATGCTCGCGTTGCGGTCCACATCGCCGTGTGTGGCATGGTATGGCTCTCCAGTCTTGCTCTATCGTGTAAGGTCAAAGCAATAAATTGGGACGAACAAGAAAAGCAGTTTGCGGAGAAAGTCGTGCCGCTTTTGCAGCGAACATGTTTAGACTGCCATAGTGGTGCAGAAGCATCCGCGGGGCTCGCTCTTGATCATTTCTCCACAGCGAAGTCACTTACGAAAGAGCGTGGCACGTTTGCAAAGGTCATCGCAAGGCTGGAAATTGGCGACATGCCTCCAGAAGGGGCTGAGCCTCTCAAAGATACAGACCGCGCCGCCCTCGTGAAATGGCTGGACAATTTGATCCACGACGTCGATTGCGGAAAGACTCCGAATCCAGGCTCTGTAACGCTTCGCCGATTGACTCGGGTCGAATACCGCAACACGGTCCGCGATTTATTAGGAGTCGACTACGAAAAGGCGATGGATTTCCCTGGCGATGACGTTGGTTATGGTTTTGACAATATCGGCGACGTGTTGAATCTGCCCCCGCTGTTGATGGAAAAATATATCACCGCCGCAGAAGAGATTAGTAGCCAAGCCATCAAGTTGCCGGAGCCAGGTCCTTCGATTTCGAATACATATCCACTTGAAAGATTTAAGCTTGAGCAAGGCGGGCAAGTTACCGGTTCTGAAATTTCGATGTGGAGCAATACTTCGATTGAGTTTGAGGAGAGCGCGCCTTGGGCTGGAACATATCACCTTGAGATTATTGCTGGTGGAACCAAATGTCGAAATATCGGCCCCGAGATGGCCATCGCACTCGACGATAAAGTGGTGGCAAGAAAAGTCGTAACTGCTGGTAATGGCAAGGATGACACATTCGATATTCCGCTACGTATGAAAGCTGGCAAGCATAAGATTGCTATCGGCTTTATCAACGATGAAACTGGTAAAGGTGCAGACGGTTCTGACGAGGATCGCAACCTGTCGCTCTTCTCAATTCGTTTTTACGGAGCGAAGCCCCAAACTGCCCTCGATCCCGCTTTGCTTCCAGAGTCGCACCGCCGCATTGTAACTGCTACTCCCAACGCAGTCGTCTCAAACGAACAAGCTCTACAAAAAGTCATCTCGCCTTTGATGGTCTATTTCTATCGTCGTCCAGTTGCAAAAAACGAATCCGACCGGATCGTAAAGTTGGCACTTACTGCGATGGAAGATGGGGAGTCGTTTGAGGGTTCAATCCAACTTGCCATTCAAGCCATGTTGCTGTCACCGCATTTCATTTTCAAAGTCGAACAACCGCTTGTTAAGAAAGGCGAGGATTTTCCGCTGCTGACTGAATTCGAACTCGCGAGCCGCATCAGCTATTTCATTTGGGGAACAATGCCAGATCGTGAACTGTTCACGCTTGCATGGCAAAAACAACTTCGCCGACCGGAAGTCCTTTCCAAGCAGATCGACCGAATGCTCAAGGATCCCCGTGCCGCGTTATTCATTGAGAACTTCGCAGGCCAATGGCTGACTTTACGAAAGCTGGAAAACTTCGAGCCTAACAAGAATTTGTTCCCAACGTGGAACGACGAAGTTAGCGACCTAGCGCGACAAGAAACACTATTATTCGTTTCCGACGTTTTTCGCGGCGATGGGAACATCCTCGATCTGTTAGACGCTGACTACACTTATCTGAATGATCGACTGGCCAAGTTTTATGGCGTGCCAGGAATCAAAGGGAGCAAGTTTCAAAAAGTTTCCATAAAATCACAACCTCGTCGTGGATTGCTGACGCAAGCGGCAATCTTGGCAGTCACAAGTAACCCCACTCGCACCAGCCCCGTCAAACGCGGTCGCTTTGTCTTGGACAATATCTTAAACAAACCGCCACCGCCACCGCCGCCAGGAGTACCAGAATTAGAAAAAGCTCAGCTTACGGGTTCTTTGCGGGAACAAATCGAACAGCACCGCGCCGACCCGGCTTGTGCAGGTTGCCACAAATTGATGGACCCACTTGGACTTGCGATGGAAAACTTTGATGCCGTGGGGCTTTGGAGAACTTCTGATCGGGGGCAGCCAATTGACGCTTCCGGAGTCCTCCCCTCAGGCGATAGCGTTCGTCATGCTGGCGATCTGATCAAGACGCTTCGAAGTAAGCATGCGGATGATTTCGCGCGATGCCTGACCGAGAAACTAATGACATATGCACTTGGTCGCGGGCTAGAATACTATGACAAGTGCGCTGTTGACCGCATTGTGAGTGACCTCAAACAAGACAATTATCGTTTCACGATCTTGCTACTGGGCATTATCGAAAGCGATGCGTTTCAAAGAAAAGGTTATCGGGAACAAGAATGAGCCATCGCCCACTTTCTCGCCGCACAGTCCTACGCGGTCTCGGTACAGTCGTTGCATTACCTGCACTCGAAGCTATGACGCCTGCAATCTCAAGAGCAGCCTCCGAAAAGGCACCGCCGTTGCGAATGCTTTTTCTTAACACACCCAATGGCGCGCACATGCCTGCCTGGACGCCGAGCGAGGTTGGGCCAAATTACACTTTGAACACAACGCTGAAAGCCCTTGAACCGTATCGAGAATATGTAAGTGTCTTGAGCGGCCTAACACTAGATGGTGCTCGGGCTCATGGCGATGGTGGTGGCGATCACGCTCGAAGCGGCGCTTCGTTCTTGACCGGTTCTCACCCCAGAAAAACCGATGGCGCTGACATCCAAAACTCGGTTTCGGTCGACCAACTCGCGGCCCAGAACAACGGTCACATGACACGTTTTGCATCGCTTGAACTTGGTTTGGAAGGGTCAGCCCAAGCAGGCAACTGCGACTCTGGCTACTCGTGTGCATACTCAAGTAATCTGGCATGGCGAAATGCGACCAGCCCCTTGGCTAAAGAAGTCAATCCTGCGTCCGTGTTCGATCGGATCTTCGGTTCCGAGGACATCGCCGATGCGGCTCAAGCAAAAGCGTCGAGAATTTCTCGTCGTAAAAGCGTACTCGATTTTGTTCTAGAGGATGCGAAAAAGATTCATAAGAATGTCAGCGAAGCCGACCGCCGCAAAATGGACGAGTACATGTACGCCGTGCGCGACGTAGAGACGCGGCTTACACACAGCAACAAGTTGCGCGTGGGTGAAGATGGCATTCCAAACTTTCCTCGTCCCGCCGGAGTACCTCGCGATTGGTCCGAGCACTGTAAACTCATGATGGATATGACGGCGATCGCTCTTCAGACTGATTCGACGCGTATTATTACGTTTATGCTGGCCAATGAAGGGAATAATCGACCTTACCCTGAAATTGGCGTCCCCGAAGGTCACCACGACGTCTCGCACCACGGCAAGAGCGATGACAAACAGGAGAAAATCCAGAAGATCAACCTTTATCATGCTGAGCATCTCGCTTACATGGTAGGTCAGTTAGCGTCGATCGAAGAGAATGGACGCTCCCTACTGGACAATATGATGTTCGTTTACGGCAGTGGCATCTCCGACGGTGACCGACATAACCATGACGATCTCCCAATTTTAATGATTGGCAAGGCAGGCGGAAGAATCAAACGCGGAACACACCTTCAGTTTGACAAGGACACCCCGCTGTGCAATCTCTACGTCTGGATGCTCGCACAGTTCGGCGTCAAGGTTGCAAACTTCGGCGACAGCACTGGCATGCTGAAAATCTCCTAGTCCGGTCGTATTCCCATATTATGGCTCGACAGACTTTGAAAGATGCCAACGTTCTTAATTGCTCCGGTAGCTAAATTTCCGGAGTACGAAAAACCTTGAGGCGACTTTCAGTGATGAAATACTGAAAGAAAAGCAGATCTAACCAACGATTAAACTTTCGGGCGACCTGTCGCATTTCACCGCATTCTTCGAAACCGAATTGCAAATGCATTTGGATACTGGCCGAGTTCTGCGAATCTATGCCGGCGATCATGCAATGCTTGTTTTGGAGACGAGCTTCCTCAACTAATTGTGATAACAGCCAGCGTCCCAGACCGCGTCGACGATACGAACTGGCCACGTAAATCGAATGTTCTACCGTCGTCTGGTACGCTTCGAATGGGCGGAAAATACTGTAACTGCCAAACGCTCGCACTACGTCTTCGTCATCGACCACAGCGATTACCGGCAAGTCGGATTTATGCCGCGCCACGATCCATTCTCTTACGGTCTCGACACTACGTGGAGAACAATCGTAGATGTCGCACGTCTTTTCAATCGCATCGTTCAAAATTGACGCTATATCCTTAGCATGTTCTTCGTCACATTGAATCAGTCTCAGGCTGCTCATCTTCATGATTTTCCTCGACTCCTTTCGCTTGTGATAACATGCAGCGATTCACTGTTGAACGTTGGTGACTTCGAATGAGAGGTCATTGTATGTCATTTCCAGACGCTCATGGTAAACCGCAAAACAATTTCTTACGCTCTAGTTTGCCACCTACTTTGACTTGCAAATAGACTGATGCTCCAACATTGTCGCAACCAAAGCGGTCCATCCAGTTTGATGGCTTGCTCCCAACCCTTTGCCGTTGTCTCCATGAAAATATTCATAAAAGAGTAGCAGGTCTTGGCAGTTTGGATCGTTGGCATGAAGCGAACAATCTCCATGACAAGGAACTTTGCCCGACGAGTCCAGCTGGAACACGGAGATTAATCGGCGCTCTAGTTCTTGGGCAACTTCCTCTAAGTTTAACAAGTTTCCGGAACTGGTCGGGCATTCAACTTTAAAGCTCTCGCCGTAGTATTCGTGGTACGTCCGAAGTGATTGAATAATCAAATAGTTGATCGGAAACCAAATCGGCCCGCGCCAATTGCTGTTTCCACCAAAGAAGTAACTATCGCTTTCACCGGGGACGTAACTTACACTTTCTTTGCCACCTTCGTGCTCAAAAACAAATGGCTTTTCACCGTGGATAGCCGACATGGACCGAATGCCATAGGCAGAAAGGAATTCGCGCTCGTCGAGCATGTAGCGCAAAAGCCGTTTAAAGCGATCTGCGGAAGGAATCGCTAACAGGCGTTTTCCAGGCATGCCATCACGAGTTCCATTCCGTTCCAAAATCGACATATGCTCCGATAGTTCTGGCTTATTTTTCAAAAACCAGTTCATTCTTCGCTGGAACCCCGGCAGTTCAGAGATCAGATCATCGTTCAATATTACCGGCGTGCACAGAGGCATTAACCCAACCAACGATCGCACTCGTAAGGCCGTGCTATTGCCATCGCGATGGATATGATCATAGTAAAATCCATCTTCCTCTTCCCATAGACCAGTCCCGTGCAGAGAATTCATAGCAGCCGCGATCGAGACGTAATGCTCGAAGAACTTGCTAGCCATGTCACCGTAAGCTTGATTTTCTTGGGCGAGCTCCAATGCAATTTGAAGCATATGCCCACAAAAGAAAGCCATCCAGGCGGTGCCGTCCGCCTGTTCAAGCACACCTCCACCAGGCAGGGGCTTGTTACGGTCAAAGACTCCGATGTTATCCAGTCCGAGGAATCCACCGCTGAATAGGTTTTGCCCACGGGTATCCTTTCGATTTACCCACCAGGTAAAATTCAAAAGCAACTTGAGAAAGACTCGTTTCAGGAAATCACGATCGCGACCTTCAGCTTGACCACTCATCTGATAAATTTGCCAGCATGCCCATGCATGAACGGGCGGATTGACGTCACCCAATGCCCACTCGTACGCAGGGATTTGCCCGTTTGGATGCATGTACCATTCACGTAGGAATAGTATCATTTGCTCCTGAGCGAAATTCATGTCAATTCGAGCCATGGGGACCATATGAAACGCAAGGTCCCACGCCGCATACCAGGGATATTCCCATTTGTCGGGCATTGATATTACATCGCGGTTAAACAGGTGCTGCCATTCACTGTTCCTCCCGCGAGCGCGCCAGTCAGGAAGTTGTGGCAATTCGGGATCGCCGTCCATCCAGCGTTCGACAGCATAGAAGTAAAATTGTTTCGTCCACAGTAATCCGCCATACGCCTGCCTCGCGATGCGTTTCTCTTCGTCAGTAAGATTGCTTGGAATACGTTGTGAATAAAATTCATCAGTCTCTTTTTTTCGCAAGCTGAAGACCGATTCGAAACCGGACTGTAAATCAAGCTGCCCAGCCTTAGCATCATCGACCTTGGACAGTCGAGCACGCATAACAAGCGGACTCCCATGTGCAATCTCAACTTGCAGATCTACCGTGCATTTTGTTCCAGTCTGCTCTGGATTGACTGCTTCGCGTCTTCCGTCGACAACGTACTCATGAAAAGCATCCTTGTAGTACTTACTGTCCGAAGTAATCTTGGCATGACGATTCGGATTTGTTTCGTTCTCCGTAAACAACCATGGCAATTCCAATATCTTGCTGTCGTTGCAAGTAGCTTCTAGGTCGCACCGAAAAGTACCGAGCGTCGAGTGCTCGAAGATCACGCCGCCATCGCTGGTCGCAAAACACTGCGGCCGCTCGAGCGTATCTTCTGACATTTTCCCCCACGCCCAAGTATTGCGAAACCAGAACTGAGGTAGAAGGTGTAAAAGTGCTGGATCTGCACCTCGATTGTGAATCGAAATTTCAATTAGAATGTCATCGGGCGATGCCTTGGCATACTCAATTGAGCAGTCAAAGTAAGCGTCGTTAGCAAATGCGTCGGTGTCTACAAGCTCATACTCAGGTTCGGAACGTGAACGTGTTTTATTGGTCTCCGACAAGTCCTCGTAAGGAAATCTCGCGTGCGGATACTTGTACAACGCCTTCATATACGAATGAGATGGCGTTGAATCAAGATAATAGTACAACTCCTTTACATCTTCACCATGATTGCCCTCGGGACCCGGAACTCCAAACAGACGTTCTTTAAGAATAGGATCATTCCCATTCCAAAACGCTGGCGCAAAGCACAAACGGCACTCACGATCACAAATTCCGAGCAACCCATCTTCACCCCAACGATAAACCCGAGAGCGGGCATGATCGTGAGGAAAATAAAACCAAGGCTCTTGTGATTCTGAATAATCTTCTCGGACAGTTCCCCACTGTCGCTCTGAAAGGTATGGCCCCCATCGCTGCCAGTTTTCGATCCTCTTTCTGGCCAGGGCCAAGCGTTGCTCTTCAGCAACCCCTGGTACCTGCGCAGCTTGATTGCCCCTCTTCGTTGTCGCTTTCGCCACTGTTGTACACCCCTATGATGAGAGTCGTTCATTCTTACTGGTTACCAAGCTCCGCCTGATAAACCACTGCGCTGCTCTGCCTGCGTACCGTCAAGTCAACCTTCTCGCAAAAATAGGCGGAGCCCCTGAGTCACCGTTTTACCAAGCGGAGCCTGGGAACGAGAAGCATTTGCTCAATACTATTTAATGCTGGAATACTGCCCTTTTGATCAATCTCCAAACAGCCAGCATGGCTCCCATGAGCAGGAACAATGCGACGAAAATTATGATGAGCTGATAACCCATTGCGAACCGCTCTTGAAGCGTTTGATTCCAAATCGCGTCCCAACGGAGCAGGCAGTAAATCGTTGCAGCGCACAGATATGGCCCAAATGGCGTTGCCGTATTCCCAGTGATGATTGCCTTAACCAAAACAATCCCAAGAGCAAAAAACGGAGCGTAGAAGAATGATATCGCAACAGGTTGCCAACCTAAAAACGCTCCGACCATGGCCATCAAAATGACATCACCAAATCCCAACGCCTCCATGCCAAGCGCAAGTCCAGCGACGATCCGAACAGCCCAAACAATTGATCCGCCGATAGCGATTCCGCCAAGCGAACAGAACAAAGAATTCCATGCTGTAGCGCTTGCCGCAGAATAAACGACAAGGATTAGCAACGAACCGACAATTGCCATCGCCAAAAGAAACAACCAAGTTGGACGTCGAACAAGCCCCGCAAAAAAATACTGAATCGACTTTTTAAATCCACGCCGCAAAATGATACGACGATCGGCAAGCGCGAAACACCATCCCAAAAAGATTCCAATTGCAACGCAAAGTCCAATCCAACTTCCCGCCCAAGTCGGCATCTGCCCAGGGCTGGTAAGCTGAAGTTGATGAGGCCATCGCCCATTAGGTCCAACGAGGTCGATCCATAAATGCCACTGTGGGATTAACACACTCCCTACGAGCGCAAACAACGTCCCTGGGATGGTAATCGCGTCAGGGATAAGCATTTCGTCGAAGTCGATAAATGTTGCGGCGACAAGCAGCAGCATAAGAGCAAGGTGCCCAACAACTTGCCAATGCAAATCCACGCTAGTTAACGGCATGGGTGCAACGGCTAAGGTGGGATTGGGTAGCAAGCCCCCTGTTACTTCCCAGTAGTAAACGAAGGTTATGGCGATTGGCACCAATAGCTCAAGCAGCAAGGGGCGGACCCAGTAATGTTTTGACCAGCCTTCCTGGTGATCCTTTCGAAATAGCCAACCAATGATTGGCACAAAGTAAATGAGTTGCCTTGAAGTCTGGGGCTCTCTTGTTGTACGGCTCCAGGGACTAACCCTCTGCCCAAAATACGATAGGCTTGAGATCGCCCAGTTAACCAGCGGGCCGCAAAACAGCGTAGCGATCAATGCTACGGTAAAGATGCGTTGCTCAAGCGGAAGCTGCGCAAACCAATTCATCGGAACCGGATTCCTATAAGTATTCTGTAAATCATTTTTGGTACGCGTATGCTACCGCGTTTTCTGCCGCTACAGCACCCTGGCTCTGACATAAAAATCACTTGCCTGCTACAGCTTCAAATCACACCATCAAACAAATATCACTTGGCCAGCACAACCCAAGAAATTTAATCGCATCTAGCCGTTCTCAGCCAGTGCTGGATCTGCCTTGCAACGCGATAAGTTGACCTTTCTTCCGTATCGATCTGCAGTTGAGCACACTCGGCGTACAGTGGGTAGCGTTTAGCGAGAACCGTTCTAACTTCGGCCAACATCGACGACTCGGCTGTGAGCTGCGGGCGGCGCCCCCCTGAAGTCTTGTCACGCGTGATACGTACCGCCAACGTTTCTGCACTTGCTTGCAACCAGACGACTAATCCCTGCCTAATCAATCGCCGATTCTCTTCACGCAAAATTGCACCTCCGCCAAGCGATATTATTTGACGCTCGGGGGATCCTGAAACGAATTCGATCGCCTTGGTTTCCATATCCCGGAAAGCTTCTTCACCGTCATTTTCGAAGACTTCACGAATTGTCTTGCCAGCCATTTGTTCAACAATGTCGTCCGTGTCAACCGAAGTCGTCCCTAACAGTTCAGCAAGTTTTCTACCGACGCTCGATTTTCCGCATCCACGGTAGCCTATCAAATAAATATGCCTCATAAGCCCTCACTCCGGCTCACGCTTGTGTTTTTTAAAAATTGCTCAAGACTACTCTTTTGAACCATCGCGAGCCTCCTTACTAATCTTCTGCTTCGCCCACACATGGGCTGTTCCCCGATAAATTGCATATTCTCCCAGCTTGCCTGTAATTTGGTCAGAGACCGCATCGAGCCGATGATTGGCAGCTTTCTCTTGTCGGTCAAAAAGGTCAAGTTGCTGCGGAACATTTTCCGCAGTAAGTTCAGAGACAGCGATTCCAATCAGGCGTACGGGAGCTTGAGCTTTCGCCTGCATAGCCCGGACAAGCGAATCCACTATTGGCCACACATCGTCCAAATGACAAACTATCTTCTTAAAGCTATGCGAACGAGTGTGTGTTCTGAAGTCGTGCGTGCGGTATTTGAGCGTTACGGTTTTTGCAAAACGTTGGCTTTGGCGCAAGCGTCGGCATACTTGGTCGGTCAAAAAATTGGCAACCGCCAAGATCGAGTTTAGATCATCGATATCCTCCGAAAATGTTCGCTCATGGCTAATCTGTTTTGCCGAATGGTCCGTTTCAACTCCGCGCGGATCGATACAGTTTGCAAGAGCGAACAGATGGTCGGCCCAGTTACCTAGCAGCGACAGATGTTTTGTTGACAGCTTGCGCATATCGGCGATCGTTCGAACACCGAATCGCTCAAGTCTTTTTTCAGCAACAGTGCCGACACCCCATAACCTTGCAATTGGTAAGGGATCTATAAAGTCCTGCATGTCGCTCCCATCGACGATTACACAACCATTTGGTTTTCCAATGTCGCTCGCTATTTTCGCGATGAACTTTAAAGGTGCCGCGCCCACGGACGCGGTTAATGAAAGTTCATCCTGAATCGTTTTTTTAATCTCCGCGGCAATACTATGTACGGAAGCAAAATGTCGCAATGTACCAGCAATGTCAAGAAAAGCTTCATCGCATGAGAGAGGCTGGATCACCGGCGAAAACCGTTGCAAGATTTCGCGAACCTGCTTGCCAACCTGAGAGTAGAAACGACCGTTCGATTTAACGAAAATGGCATGCGGGCATAGAAGTGCTGCCTGCCTGCCACTCATTGCCGAGTGGATACCGAACTTGCGGGCTTCATAGCTAGCCGCCGCTACGACACCTCGGCCATACTTGGATCCCCCTACGACTACGGGCTTGCCTCGCAATTCCGGATTGTCACGCTGTTCGATGGACGCAAAAAACGCGTCCATGTCGATATGCAGGATCATTCGAAAAGTGTTCCAGCGTCTTCTGCTTCTTGAAGCGCTTTGCTGTACTCACGAAGCTCTTCAGGCATCTCCTTTATAAGCGTTGCCGCTGAGACATTGCCTACCTCAACGGTTGGCTTAGAGTCGTCCGACGCCTCTGAAGTCCACTGCAGATTCAACGTTGCACTGCGGTAGTTGATATTCAAAATGTGTTGTGATGGAAAAACACTGGAGGCAAATCCGATTCCTTGTTGCGTCGGCAGATAGTCATTCTGATAGAGCAGCTTACCAGTCTTCAAATCGATAAACGCTACCGACGAAAGTTTAATCCGCCTGTTCGCCTCCAGACGCAAGTTCAGCTGACGAACAAGCACCATCGCTGGTGAGATTCGCGGCTGACGGACGGGGAAATGAAAATGGTAAACGTCCAATGGCTTTTCCCAAATCGGTTTCCCAGTCGCGATGTCAACTGCGAGCACTTCACCGGCGACTATATGCGAATCGAGCTCCGCTTCATCCTGCACAAACTCCAGTTTTTTACTGGGCACGTAAGACATCAGCACGGCGACGTTTTCAAAGCGTTCAAGTCGGATTTGGTTTATCCTGGAACTAGCTACCAGTGGATACGAAAACCTTTCCGCTGACTTCAGATTCCAGTATTCCAGCTCTTGGTCTGGGCCCCATATAGCCAATGACGTATCGTCCAGAAGCTCCGCTCGAGAGCTACCGGGCGTTTCCAGCTTCAACAGCGATTCGCCGGTTTGTGCATTAAATAGCTGGAACTCGTACTTACGTTCGCTCGTTTTGCGGCCGGTCAGAAATTTCCCCTCGGTCATCAGCCAAATACTTCCCGAACTTTCGAACGTACCGATTTCGTCGACGGCACCGGTGCTCGCCTTGATATTAACCCGAGTGCGTCCTACCGCGTCGATGGCCGTCAAAATGCCATTGTCGAAAGTCAGATAGGGCTGCGAGGCAAACCCTGACCGGTTGCTGCCCGGGAACTTCATCGCTTCGACATTCACTGTCCAGATAACTTCTCCGCTTCGGAAGTCTTTGCATTGGATCGTTTTATCAGTCGCTACGATCAAGCCAAAAGGGTAAGCGACTAATGCCGTAAACCCAACGGAGGCGCGTGAATTTTCCGCACCCCAATCAAGCGTCTCATTCCTTCGATTGCGATCTATGCCCAATCGGCCTGTATTTGCACGCCCGAACTGCTCTTGCCATAACACAGTGCTAGAATCGAGAAAATCAGATTCAAGCCCTCGACCACTGGAGGCTTCTTTCTGAGCCGCGAGTGTATCAATTGCAGTAAGCTCGCCACCTTGCTCGACAATCAGAATAGAATTGACCATGTAGGCGGAAGCTTGGTTGGTTGTAAAACCACTGTTGCTTGGGATTGAGATCTTGCGGCGATGCGCTGCATCGACCAGATCAATGGAACTTGGCATCATTCTTACGGTCCAGCCCTGCAGAGCGTCACCAATTCGCGTATTGATGCGGCATACAGATTCGGCAAATCTCATGTCGCCAACGCTAACATTTTCCTTTGATACAACTACTTTCCCCTGAGGCCAGTCCTGACTATCGCTGTTGGCGAAAGCTTCAAGTTCCTCTGGCGTGTAAGTTTGCTCAGCATATGCCTCCGCTAACCAAATACTCCCCCCAAACTCTTCCTCAATACGACTGGGCGAAGCAATTTTTTCCACCGGCGCAAAGCTAGCGAACTCTGACAGCGCACCATCGGCAAGGATCGAAACTTCATCTATTTCATTAATTTTATCGACGGGAATCCCAATCGTGAGAGCAAGCTTTGCCGCCGTCTGAACTCTGCCAACTTCGTTGTAAAGCATCACTCGCAATTTCTTGGACGCAAGCGTTAATCTGTCGGCCTCTGCTTTGTCTTCAAACAGTTGCGCAAGTGACTCGCATCGAACAGCTCGTATTTCAGCATCGAGCAAATCGCCAGCCCGATACGCTTGAATCGCCCGCACGAGAAAGTACGGACTCGCTTGTGGAACATAACGAAAGTGCAGATCCAATACCACGCTTTCGTCGATTGAACTGATCGATTTCTGCAGAATCGACTTAACTTGCTCAACTGCCTCGACCTTCATTTCAGGCGAAGCCTTTTGCAGCAAAGTTGCAAGCGTCGAAGCAATCCACTCTTCTTCGCGTATCGACCAGTGTTCCTCTAAATCGATTGTTTCGGCATAACCACTGTGAACTTTAACGGCATCACGTTTCAATTCCGTCAGCTCTAACAGTTGCCCAAGAGCGGCGTCATAGGACTCGCGCAGGAGCAGAGCTCGTACTAAACTTGCAACGTACTGACTACGATTCGGTCCTTCCTCCATCAACGCGTTAAGCTTTTCAAAACGAGGTTCGAATGATTTGAAATCTTCTTTAAGTACTGCCAGACCAACTTTTCGAACGACGCTCTTGATTTCGTCATTCTCGGGCGCTGCCTCGTAAGCCTGCAACGCAAGGTCAAATGCCGCCTCCCAATCGGAATCACCGACCGCCAACTCGGCACGCCTCGCTAAAAGCAAGGGACTCTGCTGGTTTGACGCCAACTCGTTCTGCAACTGCAAACGCACTTGATCCCGGATGGGATAGCTCGCTAGCACCACGGGCCCGAGGGAAATTAGTGAGTCCGCCGTAGCGACTAGATTTCCAAGCGGTTTTTCGGCTCGAACCACGTCGACGATTTTACCCTCCTGCGCGTTAACTTGTAATATAGCTTGACTAGTTGTCGGGAAAAAGATCTGGTCGTTGTTCCGTGCGGAACGCCCTGCGACTTTACCATACTCGGAAACGTTAATATCCCAAACGCGTTCGCCGGTTTGTAAGTTCAAGCAAGTTACAGCGTCGTGAGACGCAAAAACCACGGTGGAATTCAAAACCGCAGCTATGTAAAGAACTTCGGAGTTGGGTGAATTCCAAAGAGAGACTCCACTGTGCAAATCAATCGCGGATAGCCCCTTGCCATCAGGTGGAGCATGAATCACTACACCGTCGCCGATAACAACAGAAGTCTCCGATGACCTAGCCTCAAGTGGCTTGAAATCCCGGTTCGGTGCAATCCCGAATACATTAATCCGATCATTTCCACGCGACTCGCTATTCTGCGCGTAACGAGTGGACCAACGCAAGCTCCGCGAGGCAAGGTCGACCGCTACGAGTTCGCCACTGAGTGTTGGGCAAACGACAACGCCAGCGTGAACGGCAGGACTACAAGCAAAATTGCGTCGCACTACATCGGCCGCGATCGTCGATACGCTATTCGCCGCTAGCTGTTGCTTCCAAAGCAGATGCCCATTATTTGGATCGACACTATAAAGAATTAACTCGCCATTCACTTCGCCAATAATCAGCAGTTGTCCATCGTAGGGCAGGGGAGGGCCCAGAAACAAAACGTTAGCCAAGAGTGGTTCGCTAAGCCCCTCTTCGCCGCCGACTTCCCATGCCAAACTGGCTTCACGCTTTATGCTGTACGCTTGAAGCACATTGAAATTCTTCTGGGGAATGGGGACCGTGATGCTTGCATTAGCACCACGCCTGAGGCTTTCCGCCGCGTCGACCGAAGCTTGCTCAACGACGACATAAATATTTTGATCGTCCGAGGTTAGCTGCCCCGTCGCTTGTTGGCCCCAAATGCGCTTGGCAAGATAATCGACGATCGGCAGTTTCGTACTGCTGAATTCTCGTCGTGGATAGACGTTGTCCGATTCTCGGGAGGCACCGGCAAACGGCGTCGCCCATTTCAGCTGCCCCGTGCGCATGTGCACTGCATGCACGCGTTGGTCGTAGGTCATGGCGATTACATATGGAGGAACAACGATGCTTGAACGTGATGGAATCAAGGAAATCTTCTCGTTCTTCTTCGACTGCTCCTGCATGGTTTTCAGAGCGTCATTCTCGTGCAAGAGAGATTCATGGAGCAACGAATGCCAGGAGACAAATGGCAAAGGCAGACCAGCCAACGAATCTGCATTCCGATCGGGTGCACCGCCAATCACATTTGGAGACGTTTGTTTTTCAGAGCGAGACTTTAAGTCTGCTGAACGCAACTTCTGAATCGTTTCGTCTTGATTCGCAAGGCTCAGCCGCACCGAGCCGACCGAGACGTCCTTGTTCGCAAACTTTACATTGGCATCCGCAAGGACTTCCCGGGCGCGAGTTTCGTTTCCAGCGGCTAACCAAGCAGATGCCGACGCAACCCCCAGGACCGGGCCAAACTGCTCTCGTGCGCGACGGTATCTCAGCAGCTGTTGCCATCGCCACGCGGCCCACGCCGGGTTGCCCAGTGCCGTCTGATGTTCCGCCGCCAGAAAGCTTGCTTGTCGCCCAACCTCGGTCATTAAATAGCGGCTTGCAATCGCATCAATGCGTTGCCAGTCCCCTGTCGCGATTGCTTGGTCGAGCTGTTGTTTGGCTGACACACCGTAGCGAAGCTCAACCGTGGCTTGGCCTTCTTCAGGAATCGAATCGAATAGCTCCAGAGCCCGTTCGTGAATTGTTGCCCGAGCGGTATCGGCTTCCATTTCGCTCTCGCGGAAGTAATCCTGGCCTTGCCCCTCAATGCGAACCGCGTCGGCCTCGATTCCCAGCACGAGGCCTAGCGATTTGGAAGCCTCGCTCCAAGCCCGGTTTTTGATTGCGTTTTCGGCTTGAGTCAGCAATCGCTCGATTTCGCGCGGCGGGTTGATCCGCGATGAAAACTCAGAACTCGCTTCAGAAAAGAAGGCTTGCCCCCGCACTTCCCTGAGTGAACTCGTGAAAAAAATGAGCGACGCCAGAAAAAGCGAGCCGCGTAAAAGTTGGCATCGATACAACCGGTAGTTTTGATTCATATGGATCGATTACACGAGGTCCAAAGTCCGTAGAAGTGTCAGTCACAACGATTATATCAGACACACCGTCAACAGATCAGACGCACGTTGCATCACTTCGTTGCAATTCCAGTCTTCTTTACCATGAAATTGCCGCAGTTGAGGTCTCCCACGAGCTTCATTTGGCCTCCAAAAGATTGGAAAACAGGCTTTCTAGAAGGTGACAATTCGAAAATGCGCACGCTGGTATGTACAAGCTAGACTTGAAAGCAACGGTCGAAAAACCTCGATCTGCTTGCGATGATGGGAACGCCATCGTCGCAAAAGCGTGTCCCGGATAGCGGTTGAATTATGGCAAAGAAGCACTTTGTAAACTACCAACAGATTCCTAAGATCGACGATGTCGAGGTCTTAGATACTCAGCTGTTGCTTGAACGCTGTGAAAACTCCATTGGTGAAGCGGAAGAACAGATTCGGACTTTCTTAGACTCAAATGACCGCGATTTGCCAGAATTGGAGCGAGCTCTATCGTGCGGAGACATCGCTCGGGTCGCATCTATGGCGTACCGAATCCGGCAAATCGCTGAATCGCTGGGCGCAGTACAGACTTGTTTGGTGACGTCGGAATTGGAAAAGAGTTGCCGTCGAGGCACCTGCGAAACTCTTCCGCTTCACATTTCGCAGCTTCGCTACAGCCAGAAGGCGCTCCACTCCGCCATCGCAAACTTCTCTAGCGATATTAAGCATGCTTAACGGCTTGCGACACCCCAACGGTCTTGTGCAATATTGGGTTGAGCTACGATGTCTCCTTGGCTGAAAATTCCTATTGGAATTGGGCCAAAATCTCTTGCGGATTGCCGCTGCATCAAAGAAAATAGCGCCGCGTAACGAAAGTTGGAAATGGGCATTTTTTTCGAATGATCGGTCGTCTAAAATAGCAGCCCCCACGATTCAAGCTCCTGCCCTGCTTGCTGCCGTCTGCGGATACGCAACTCAAATTGGAGTAGATCAGCATGCCTGATTGGTATTATCGCGATACTCAAGATCGCACTGTTGGCCCCATTAAACCCTCCGATCTTCTCAGCCTTATTCGCGGCGGCGAAATTAGCGAAGAAACTCCGGTGCGCAAGGATAACTCACCCTGGGTCCGCTCTGTTGAAATCAATGGGCTATGGAATGCCGCTTCGCGTCCCGACACCGAATTTAGCTGCCCGGTTTGCAATGCTTCGATCTCGAAACCGCCCGTTCGTTGCCCCAGTTGCATGAAATACATCGACAAAGCGGTTGGCAAGATAAAATCACAAAACGTTTCCGCCAAGCAGCTGCAGCGCATGCGTCAGGCGGCTACCGCACCTCAACAGCCTTCCAACAACGCAGCACGGCTAAATCGAGCAACCGTTGAAAACAGTCATGTCGTAACAGCGTCAACCGCAGTGAATAACGTCCAGAAAAACACTCGCTGGTGGCGTTCCTTATTTGGACGCCGCAAAGGCCAATAGCCGACCTTTGCCACAACCAATACCGCTTAGAACGGTGTCGCGAGGCTTCGATCATACAGCCGATAAGTCTTAGTGCGCCGCGCTCCGCCACGCTCCAGAGTCCCCTTAGACAACTGGTTGCTCTCTAGCACCCACGAGAACTCACACTGATTGATTCCACGTGCGAGACAGTCAGGTGTTATGCGGTCTGCTGCGACTAGGCCTAACCCCCAACGCTGAAACTCGGGTAGCACATTGCTGCTCACCATCCGAATCTTCTTCAGATGCTTGCGACCAAATAAGATCTTTAAAAAGCCAAAAGGGAACAGCTTGCCGTCAATCTGCTTAATGATCGGATTGTAGTCGAGCAAACCAAGGACTACGCCAACAGGCCTGCGATCAACTTCGATAATCGTTGTCAACTCTGGGACAAGAAGCAATCGAAGTCCGTCAGCGGTATGGGCCGCTTCAGCATCCGACATCGGCACGAACCCCCAAGTCGAGACTAACGCTTCATTGTAAAGCTTTACAAACAGTTTAGCCTCTTCTAACAGGTTGCTGCGATCAGCCTTTCGCAACGTTACGTTGAATCGCCGCTTCACTTCCTCGATGACAAAGTAAAGTTTGGTATCGAGTGTTTTCAGCATCGAAGATTCGGCTTCAAACGCGTACAAATCCTGCGTTTTCTGAAAACCGAGCCTTGTTATTAGCGCTTCATAATAAGGAGCGTTGTAGGTCATCATGAAGGCAGGTGGCGTATCGAAACCTTCGACCAACAATCCAAGTTCATAATTGAGAGACGGGTTGCAAGGCCCCCGAACGTCGGTCATGCCGTACGACCGCAAATAATCCGAGGCCGCAGCAAACAACAGTCTGGCCGCTTCCGGATCATTCTCACAGTCGAAAAAGCCAAAGAAGCCACGCTTTTCGTTAAAGCGTTCGTTATGACCAAAATTGACAATCGCCGCAATTCGACCAACGACTTGATTGTTTTTGCGGACGAGGAAAGTCCGGATTTTGTTGCGGTCGTAAAACGGATGCTTGCGAAAACCAGCCAGTTCCTCTTGGTTCAACCGGATCGGTGGCACCCAGTTTTGATCGTCCTTATAAAGTCGCCAAATCAGCTCAATGAATTCGCGTTCTTGCGGATATTTTTCGACGGTTTCTACGCTATACAACGCTATTGCTCCCGCAACTTTAACTATTCAATCGTCGCCGGCAAACAGGCTGCTCGCGACAGAGGAGCTAACACTATAGCTTTTCAATCGTTTCCTCCAACGCCACAACTTTGCAACGCACGGAATAACTTCGATCCCACACGTAAGAAACCGACCAGTTTACTGACAAAGAGCCATGGTATAGCGATTCAAATTGAGTTCAATCGCCGCTTGAAACGGTTGGCATTTTTAAGATCTGGCCATCGCTTTCCAGTTGCCGTTGGAGAGCATCGTACGGCACATCTTGAACCGCGATGTTGGAGTCCAAAGCCATCGCCGACACCGTCGCTGCACTTTGCCCCAAAATCATAAAGACCGGTTCCATTCGAATCGAACCGAACGCCACATGCGAACTGCTGACACAAACAGGCACTACGAGATTGTCACAATCTCCCTTCATTGGCAATAATGAGCCGAGGGCGATTTGGTAGGGGCCGGGCGTATGAACGCCAATATCGCCTTCGTTCTGAACAACCCCCTCGGGCGTAACATAGCGTTGAACATTGTGCGAGTCGATCGTGTACGCCCCCATACCAACTGAATCAGGAGTTGCTTTCTTACCCAGCAAATCGTGTTCTGTCATGACATAACTACCTAGCATCCGACGAGCTTCGCGGACATAGATTTGGTGGGGCCAATTCTGATTGTCAGTAAACTCGTCTTTTGCCAAGCCCCATTCCTGCATCGCCTGCTGCACTTCCGCAGGCACACTGGGATCATTTGCAATAAAGTAGAGCCAGCCAAGTTGGTAGTTGCGATGGGCGGCGATTATTTCCGCGCGACGAGCGTAGCTAGCTTCAGGGTAGTCGTAGTTTTCACCGAGAAAGTCGGTGCTGACAGGGCCATGGTTGTTCGTGTCCGTTTTGTAGTTCGGAATTGGATCGAACTTTTGAAATGTTTCACGCCAGCCTGCTTCAAACACCCGTCGCAGAAGCTCGTATCGATCGGGATCGTATCCCTCAGGCTTGGGAAACGCTACTCGATTCTCCGCATGCTTCGTCAGACACATGCGAAAACAATAGGCTTGGATTCGTTTATCCGCAGAGCCGAAATCGCCGGGTGGCTCAGGACTAATTAATGGTAATAGGTCGCTGCTTGGATCGCCAGGAGTCTTGTATGGGCTGATCGACGGCAGATTTCCAAAATGATGGCCATGGTGTAGCACACCAGTTTGCACTCCGGCCCATCGCTCGTCGTAGGTGCTTTGCGATTCGCGACCAACGTGATACGGCACTTTGCTAGCCGCCATCAAGTCGCCTTCGTAAGTCGCATCAATGTAGACTTTTGCTAGGAATTGAGTTCCGGAAAGCGTTGTCAACGATTCGATACGCGATCCATTTAGCGTGACGCCGTGCTCTCGGTCAAGCCATTCGTTACGAAAGACGGGAATAGCGTTCTCTCGGACGAAGTCTTCAAAGATACTTTCGGCCACATGCGGTTCAAAGATCCACATCGTCCGTTGTGAGCCATCGATTGCCGGCGTACCTTGCCCGACATTGCCATACTCAGCGGCTTTTTGCCAACGCCATGCTTCTGGCTTCTGGTAATGTAGCCAAACACGATGATAAAACTCGCGAGCGATGCCACCAATCACGGCCTTGTTCCCAGTGTCTGTGAACCCCAAGCCCCCGCTGCTAAGACCACCTAAATGCAAAACTGGAGACACGATGGCAACCGTTTTATCCATCCGTTTCAATTGAACCGCAGCGGCGACGCCAGCACTAGTACCCCCATAGACAACAACGTCGAATTCATGTTGCTCACCGCGCAGTGAAGCAGCCATGATAGATTGCAATCCCAACACAAGGCAAAGCCCGGGAGCAACAACACGGTTCATAGTCGATACATACACTTGGTGGATTTTCGTTTCAGCCAGCACATTCAACTATACCATACCGCCAGCCTTAAAATCGGGGAGCAGGAACGGAGCAGCTCTTTGGTCAGCCTCCGTTGTCTCCGCAGGATGGATGGCTCCGGAATGAGAGAACACTAATAAGCATCAATTGAACACTAGGATTGAAGGCACAAAGCCACAATTTCGGCCGGGCGCCGCATTAGTGAAGATTAGTGTTACTAGCTTCTTCCAATTCTAGGCAAATTGGTGTTAACCAATGCGCAGCAAAGGACGACGAGAAGCAAAGGAGTGACGACGGTTGCCTTCGATGAGGTTAGACGGCTGGCTTTCCGGGCAAAGCGGCGAACTTGCCTGTCTCCAGCAACGCGTTTTTCGCAGCGATTGCCGGAGAGCGGAGAAAGTAGCAAAGAGCGGAAATCATCAAAACGGCGCTGATCGCATGCCAATTGCCTGTATACTCTAGCCCCTCGCTTCCAGCCTGGACAAATGGCTGAAGCACAGCCGGCGTACTTTCCGTCAATGTCGCCATGCGGACCATCAACATCGATAGCGAGTTGTGGCATACGTGAATCAGGATACAGCAAACAACGGAACCTGTACGCCAAGCTACTACGCCCAGCACCAGACCCATCACCGAAGCCGAGATCGATTGCTGCAAGACGCCGTGAGAAAGTCCGAACAACAACGACGTTAAGAATATTGCACGCACGACACCTCGATTGTGCGCTAAGCCGGCGAAGATAAAACCGCGAAACGCAAGTTCTTCACAAATCGCTGGAATTACAGCTAGAACCATGATCAAACTAAGCAATGGTGCACCAGCGAGCACTTGATCGATCCCAGCGAGAGCTAGTTTCGTCTCGTCGCCAAACGGAAATTCGATTTGTATTCTCTGAGCCAAGAAGATGTAAGTCGGATGAATGCTTACAGCCAGAACCACTGCTACAGCAAAATCAAGTACGCTAACTGTGTGGAGTCTAAGAGCCTTGCGGATGGATGTGGTCAAGAAGATTGCCATGATAAGGCAGGGCGCTAGAATCATCGCTAGTTGTGTAGCGATCGTCGATTGAGCGATACGGTGCCAAGTGATCTCGCCACCAGCCGATTGTAACCTTCCGTAAAACAGTGCAATCAGTACGATTGCGCCACACACGACGGCCATTGACGGCGAAGCGACACTTGAGCGGTCTCGCCACAGGTGGTGAAGCCAGGCAGCCATATCAAACCTGTCTGTTTCTCGAAAAAGGACAGTCTCAGTTTCGAACTGGCGGACCGCCCAACGCGTTGCCAGCCAACAACTGATGCCTGTGACGAGAATAACGAGCGGCGAATACATTACAGCTTGTGCATATTGTCCTTCTACTAACGATCTAGCCAACAGGATAGCGCCTGCTACCGGGAACATACTTGTGCCGACAGAAAGGCGAATGCCTGGCATCATTGGCAACATGACCAAGGGCATGCCAACAATGAGAAGCGGCATGAGGTAATATTGCCCCTCTTTACTGCTTCGCGCGAGAGCGGCTATGGCGAGTGCAACGGCGCTGAAGAGGATCGAAATCGGCAACAACATAACCAATAGCCAACCAATGGAACCGAGAGGTAACGGTCCCATGGTGATAGCTAGGTCCGGGCTCAAATTTGAGAACTGTCCAGCGACAATCGCAATCGTCACCTGCATGCTCAATAAGTTGAGCACCGCGGTTAGCACACTGAAACAAATTACGGCAAATAGCTTGCCGTAAACAATCTCGCGCCGTGTGGCAGGTCCGCTTAATAGTGTTTCAAGAGTACCTCGCTCTTTTTCGCCGGCGCACAAATCGATCGCCGGATAGAACGCACCGGTCAGTGCCCAAACAAACATAACCAACGGGAGCACTTTCGCCCACAGCATGACTTGGCGGGTTCGATCTTCGGCCACATCGATCGTCGATACACTTGCCGGCTCCAGCAGCATTGGATCAAGGTCACTTTCAAGCAAATTGGCTCGCAAATTTCTTTGTCGCCAGCCTTCGATCATATCAACAACATGGTTGTGAGCTATCTGCGAATCGTCCGACGCAAGGTCAGCAATTATTTCGAATCGCGGTGCATCATCTGCAGATGACACCAACAAAATTGCGTCTGCGCCGTAGCGATGCAACCATTCTTTTCGAATCGCCGAATCCAACTTCTTTTGAACGTTAGCAGGGGAAGTGGAGTTCTCTTCGACGGCGACGATTTCGGAGGAAGGATACTGCAGCCATTTTATTTTGTTTCCTGACGCGTCCTTGCTATTCAAAGCTTGCGATGGAGCCACACTTTTTTCGCTCAAGTCGATTTTTTGGACTTCTTCGGCGTCAATAAAGTGCTCGGGCAATAAATCGGCTCCAAGGATCGCAA
This sequence comes from Njordella aestuarii, assembly GCF_056494165.1. Classification (NCBI taxonomy): domain Bacteria; kingdom Pseudomonadati; phylum Planctomycetota; class Planctomycetia; order Pirellulales; family Pirellulaceae; genus Njordella; species Njordella aestuarii. The sequence goes on along the minus strand of NZ_CM151397.1, from coordinate 788,690 downwards.
CATCAAGTTGTCGAGGAGTGCGGAGCTGTGCCACTTGCAGCATCAAAAGCCCCATCAATGGATAGAGCAGTAGCGGCAAAATTAGGATCGTGAACATTGTTCGACGATCCCGGAACTGATCTTTTGCTTCTCGCAAAAACAGCCATCGAACGCGATTCCAATTCATCACACGCTCCCTCCCTGAACCGAGTCGCTAAGCTCAGCATGTACTGTGGCGAGCCCAATTGGGATGTCATGCCCCAAAAAATGACTGACTGCATTTTTGGGTTCGCGAGATTCGGAAGTGAGCAATTGGATAAACAATTCTTCGAAGTCCTTTTGCTGATGACGTTCGGCAAGCTCTTCTAGTGTGCCACTATCAAGGATCTTGCCGCGATACATGATCGCAACATGATCGCAAAGCCGTTCAACTTCACGCATGATATGTGTTGAAAAGATGATGCAACGCCCGTCCTCTTTCAGATCTGCAATGATTTCTAACAGCGATCGAGCAACTAAGACATCTAATCCGATCGAGGCTTCATCAAAGATCAAAACTGCGGGATCGTGAATCAACGCTCTTGCAATCGATACTTTTTGCTTCATCCCAGTCGACATTTTTGCGCCTGGGCAATTCCGGATCTCATCGAGTTGCAAACGTCGAAAAATTTCGTTGCTTCTAGTGTCGATTAGGTCTTCAGGCAATTCGTGCAGCCTTCCGAAGTACCGAACAATCTCCCAAGCGGTCATGCGATCATAAATCGCGGTGTTGTTAGACACGAAACCGATATTCTGCCGAACCAAATCCGCATCGAGGGCGACGTCGATCCCATTGACGAGCACTTGCCCGGAGGTCGGCGGAAGAATGGTGGCTAGGATGCGTAGAGTGGTTGATTTGCCGGCGCCGTTTGGTCCCAACAAGCCAAAAATCGTTCCCGAATCCGCCTTAAAGGAAATATCGTCCACGGCTCGAAACTCGCCGATGCGGAGATCCGAATAGGTTTTGGTAAGATTTTTGACGCTAACTCCAGCCACAACACACTCTCAATTCGGGGGCTAACAGGGGAGCGAAACTCCGGTTATGCGGATTTTTCAGCCCTATTCCAGACGCATCTTGACTTGTCGACCCTTTAAAGTGCGCTCCGCAGAGGGGCCGGGAGCGAAGACTTTTGCCGAATCAGCAAAAAAGCGCAACTGTGTGAGGGGCAATTGGAAAAATTAGTTAAAATCGGCAAATTCAGTCGACTTGTGAACGGACCTGTCTATACTGTCAGTGCTCTCAAGATCGAATTTTGTCACATCATGAATTGCGATGGGGTCTGAGCTTATTCGGTAAGCTTTTTGACCTGACTACTGATCCAAACCGAACGAGATAAAAATGACTGTTCGAAAAAATATCCGAAATGCATTTTCTGCGGCCCTCGTCGTTTGCTGTGTCTCTTCGGCTTTCGGCCAGGAAGCTGTGCCAGCTGAACCTGAAGGCAGTTCGTCGCCCGCCGTGCTGACTAACGCGGTAGCAAACCGAGCTCTGAACAACTTGTACGTCCACCAATGGGTGCAAGGCCGTCCGAGTGGCGAACTAATTGGCCGTGTCGTTCGGGTCCAGGGCGAAACAGCTCAACCTGCTGACGAAATGCGCGTAGCACTGACACAAAATGGACGTGTTGTTTCGGAAAGCGTCACAACCGCCCAAGGCTCATTTACACTCGAGAATGTACAACCTGGTCGATATACGCTTGTTTCCCGAGGACAGAACTCGATCGGTCTGTTTTCCCTCGTAATCCTTGATCCACAATCGGGTCGCCATTTGCCTGCAGAAGTCAATGTTCCTGTTGCAAACGTGGCAGAGTCCGTTCTAGAGAAAACGTTCGCTTCGCAAATCGTACCTAACGCGATGCCGCTTCCTGCAGCATCGGGTGGTGATCCTCTGGGTGAAAATCGTAACGTTTGGTCTCGTGATTTCCGTGTAAGTTTGAATAGCAATGGCGGGCTTGATGGCCAACTGTCGCGTGCTGGTGTAGCACCCGTGGAAAGCGACATTGCTGGTACCAACGTCATGCTCTTTGAAGATGGCCGCGAAATCGCTCGAACGCAAGCAGATTCGAACGGCAGCTTTACATTCAGCTCGCTTGAAGCAGGTTGCTATGGACTTGTTGCTTCGGGTCGTGCTGGTGTTGCTGCAGTAGGCTTCTGTGCTGTTGACAACGAATCGTTATCGCTGAACACGTCTAATGGTGGTGAAAGATTTGTTGCCGCTGTGCAAGACTCGACGCCCGGCGTTTTAGGTGTTGAAATGGGTGAACAATCGCCAGCGATCGTTGAATATGCACTGGAGCCGATTCCTGAAGAAGAAGACGAAGGAGCGTTTGTACCACTTGGAGGTCCTCCCGGTTTCGCTGGTGGAATCCCTGGTGGCGGAATCGGCGGCGGTGCTGGTGGCGGCGGCGGTGGGTTGCTTGGTGGTATCGGTGGAGGCCGTTTTGGCGGGCTTGCTATGCTGGGAGCGCTCGGTGGGATAGCTGCCGCAGTCGCATCGAACAATGAAGACGACGTGGCTCCAGTTTCGCCTGGTACTATCATCGTGCAACAGCCGTAGTAAGAAGCGATAATTTATAGAAGGCGAGTGTTCAAACTACTCGCCTTTTTTATTGGATACTTGTTGTGGTACCGAGTGCAAAACTCGGAACCCAGCTTTCTTAAAGAGAAGTAGTCGAGCTAGAAGTTTGGATCTAACCTCGGACCATCCCTACTGGTTTGTTAAAAACGGCCTATTGAATGCCTATCCGTTTTTAGAGCACGATCTCGCTTGCGACGTTCTTGTCGTCGGTGCAGGCGTAACGGGCTCGATGATCGCCGATCGACTTGCGGCGCGCGGTATGTCCGTCGCAGTCGTTGACCGTCGCGACGTCTGCCGCGGTAGCACCTCGGCGAGCACCGCGCTATTGCAATACGATATCGACGTTTCGTTGACGGAGATGGCGGTTAAGATTGGATTAGAGAAGGCTACACGTGCTTACAAACTTTCGTACAGCTCGATAGATCGTATCGCGGAGCTTATTGCAAGCCTGCCTGCTTCGTGCCAGTTCGAACATAAGACCAGCCTGCATTTTGCCGACGATCGCCGCGCGGCTCGCAGCCTCGCTCTCGAAGCTAGGGCTCGCAAAACTGCAGGTGTACCCGTGCGTTACTGCAACGCATCCAAATTGAAGAGTGAATTCGGTCTGAATGGAGTCGCTGCGTTAGTCACTGACCAAGCAGCTTCATGTGATCCATATCAGTTGGCACACGGCCTGTTGTCTCGCGTTCTTGCCAGTGGCGGGCAAGTGCTCGATCGGACGGAAATCGATCGGTTTGAGCCAAACGGAAATGGAGTCGACGCGCACACTACGCGAGGACCACGCATTTCCGCCAAACGGCTCGTAATTGCCGCAGGCTATGAGTCACAATCCTTATTGAAGCAAAAGGTCGTAAACTTCGACAACACTTACGCCCTCGTATCGCAACCGCTCAACTCCCTCGGTTCCTGGAATCGCAACTGGATGCTATGGGAAGCCAAGCAGCCGTACTTATACATGCGAGTTACCCGAGATAATCGCCTGCTCATTGGCGGCGAGGACGATGCGTTTCACTCCCCCGTACTTCGCGATGCATCTTTGGAAAAGAAGTCCGAAGTGATCGCGCGAAAGTTCCGTAAATTAGTGCCAGACGTTGAATGGGAGACGGAGTTTTCCTGGGCAGGCACTTTTGGGAAAACGTCCGACGGGCTAGCCTACATTGGTTCGCCGAAAGAGATGCCCTATGCCATCTTCGCTCTTGGATTCGGTGGCAACGGAATAACCTTCAGTTCGATTGCTACCGACTTGATTGAAAACCTCATTATCGATCAAGACGACAAAAACTTCGATCTTTTTGCTTTTGATCGAAATTGAAAACTTGGCAACGTGGGCCGACCTTCAACGCGAACGCTACGGCTTGATGGCGATGCACAATTGCGTCCCCCCTCTCGATGACTAAACTGAATCAGTCGAGTCGCGGAACCTAACCAATCACCTTTCGTCGCAACATGCTGCCTCATCCCTACTTAGCCATCGTCGTGTCTCTTGGGCTAGGAATGCTAATCGGCTTGCAAAGGGAATGGAAGAAGTCAGACATCGCTGGAATCCGCACGTTTCCACTTATATCTTTGTACGGATGTCTATCAAGCTTATTCGTGGAAGTCCAAGGTGGTTGGATTCTTGCCGCGGGTATACTCTCCATCGCAGTCCTCATGTTGGTCAGCAACGTTTCGAAACTGCAGACGGTAGGTGCAGAGTCGGGAATGACTACAGAAACGGCAGCACTGCTCATGTACGTCATTGGTGCTGCAATCGGGCTTGGCCATCTCGGACCGGCAATCGTGACGGGTGGCATGATGGCAGTGCTATTACACTGGAAGAAACCGCTTCATAGTTTCGTTAGCAATCTTGGTGAATCTGATTTTCGCAGCATCATCCATCTAGTCTTGATCGCTCTTGTCATACTGCCTGTTCTGCCAAACCAAACCTACGGTCCCTATGACGTTATCAATCCGTATAAGATTTGGCTAATGGTCGTGCTGATTGTCGGGATCAGCATGACAGCATACGTTGCGTTTCGGATCCTCGGCCCAAAAGCGGGCAGCATCGTTGGAGGAGTCCTAGGCGGCTTTATTTCCAGTACTGCAACGACTGTAAGTTATGCTCGTCTGAGCAAGAATGATGATTCAGCAACTTCGGTTGCCGCTTTGGTCATCACCATCGCATCAGCAATCGTAAACCTTCGCGTTCTCATCGAAATTGGCGTTGTTTCACCATCTCTACTACAAGCCACTTGGGTCCCAATTTCCATCCTACTCGGGATTATGCTACTGGAAGCAATTGCGATCTACTCGATGATCTCCAGTGCTGAGACAGAGCCGCCCAAGCATGACAACCCGACTCAGTTTCATGCAGCTGTTATATTTGGGCTGCTTTACGCCGTCATACTTTTCGTCGTCGCTGTTGTCCGGGCTAATTTTGGAAACCAGGCGCTGTATGTCGTGGCCGCCGTGTCTGGACTAACAGACGTTGATGCAATCACGCTTTCTACGGCTGAACTCTACAACCAAGGCACGCTACCAAGCGACAACGCGTGGCGGATCATACTAATCGCAATCATGTCGAACCTTCTGTTCAAGACCGCCGCGGTCATATTCCTCGGCCATCGTAAACTCCGAGTTTATATCGTCACGATTTTCGGATTAGCGTTTGCCGCCGGGCTCGTCCTGTTCTGGTTATGGCCTACCATAGAGTAGTCGCTAACAAGAACGAGCCTATGTCAGAGTCTGGCACTCCAAGCTAAAGACGGGCATCTAGTGCGACGCGTCAGCCGCTTCGGAAGAATGTGTCTCAAGTCCAGTTTTAGGAATGGACGCTTCCAGAGTGTCCGCATTAATGATATCGCGATGGTAACCGGCGGCATCGGTCAGCGTAAAACCTAGGAATAGAGCGACGAAAATCAAAGAGCTGAAAAAGATGATCCCGTTCATCAATTTGTCCCACAGCATATGCATGAAGAACATGATAACCAATCCAGCCTTGACCGTCGCAATGAACAACGACAGATAGATTTCAGAATCACCGAGATCCCAAGTTGATTGATATACAGTAAGTCCAGTAAGCGCAAGCAGAATCACGAAAATGATCAGCAGCATAGACACCGGCGCTGGATGAGAAAACTCACCATCGTGATGTCCATGACTGTGTGAATCGTGATTTTCGACCGCAGCGTGGTCAACGGAATGTGACATATTAAGTTATCAAATAAAGCAGTGGGAACAGGTAGATCCAGATAAAGTCAACCAAGTGCCAGTAAAGCCCCACATTATCAACAGGGCCAAAATACTGCGAATGAAATTCGTTTCTAGCGGCGCGGAAGATCAGCCAAGTGATGACTCCCATTCCCGCAAGAATGTGAATCGCATGGACACCGGTCATTGCGTAGTAGATGCTGAAGAAGATTCCAGCCATGCTTTTTTGGTTCACATCCGCACGAGGCACATCTGCCGCGACTGGATCGATCGCCACTTGGTTTGCGTAAGCTTGAGACGCATACATTGAAGGCAGTGCTATTGCATCAGACGAATGGCTCGGTTCGGTCGTTGTATGTTGATCGACTGATGCTTGGAGTTCGCCGGGTGAAGACACGTGGGCCGTTTCTCCGTGTGAATCGTGCGCTTCGGCTTCGGTCAAGACCGTTCCTAAGTAAACCCCGCCGAAAAAGCAGATCGCGGCAGTCAAGATTGGACCGGCAACATGCATCTGGTACTTGTCTTTTTTGAGCAGCGAAGAGGCGTACCAAAACGCCGTGCCTACCACGATAATAGCTGGTATAACACACAACCACGCAAGGTAATTCGAGTGTTCGACAGTCTGCCCCATCTGTGCAACATAGTCACGAGCAGCAAACAAACCTAGGTCCCATTTGTGTGTGTATTCTACTGCTTTAACACCGAGAAAGATTGCAGCACAAGAGAGGGTTGCCCCTAACATTCCGACTAATGTTTTATGCTGAGACAACTGGGCTGCACGTACTGCCCAAGCCATCGTTAAGGAGCTAAACAAGAGAATGCCGGTATTGATAGCCCCCAAGAACTTGTTGAGGAACTGGCTTGCAAATTCGAAAACTTCTGGGTGCTGGCTGCGATACATCGCGTAGGCGCAGAACATTCCACTGAAGAAAAGAACTTCCGTGACCAGAAACAGCCACATTCCTAGTTTGCCAGAATCATACTGTTGTTCAGCAGATTCGAAATGATGCGCTAACCATGATGGATGATCATGGTGTTCATCACCGTGCGTTTCGTGCTGCAATTCATCTACAGTTGCGCTCATACTGGCCGTTGGCCCCTAATCAAATCTCTGTGGAAGCGTAATGTTAAAGTTATATTATTCGGTTGGAGCAGACGTTAGTTTCTAAGTGGTCGTCTTCGTAACATACTCGCCCTTACGTTCATCGTACTCCACACGCCTGAAATCGTACGGATCGCCAACTGCAGGAGTATGGCTGAAATTGTCGTGTGGCGGAGGCGAACTGCAAGCCCACTCGAGCGTTGCTCCACCCCATGGATTCGCAGGAGCCTTCTTACCAGTGAGTATGCTCTGAATCAATACGCCCAACGCGATGAACAAACCTACGCCCAGTAAGAATGCCCCGTAAGTCGACATCTGGTGCATCGACTCAAACTCCGGCATGTACGACGCATAACGCCGAGGCATACCGCGGCTGCCAAGCACAAACTGTGGAAGGAATGTCAGGTTAAAACCAATGAATACGATGATAGCTGAGATCTGACCACCCAACTCGTTAAACATTTTGCCAGTCATCTTCGGCCACCAGTGGAATAGTCCACCCAAGAATGCGACGAGCGTTCCACCCATCATGACATAGTGGAAGTGAGCCACCACGAAATACGTATCATGAAAATGACGGTCGGTCGAAAGAGCGCCAAGTGGCAGTCCAGTAAGACCACCGATGGTGAACAGTACGATGAAGGACAACGCATAAAGCATCGGAGTATTCAACGTTACCGTGCCACCGTACATCGTCGCAAGCCAATTGAAGACCTTAATGGCCGAAGGGATTGAAACAGTGAACGTGAGTGCGCTGAAAACGATCGTCGTTACGGTTGCCATGCCGCTGGTGAACATATGATGTCCCCAAACAAGGAAACCAAACAGCGCCAAGGCAATTGAAGAGTAGGCAATAAAGCGGTATCCAAAAATACCCTTGTGGCTGTGAACGCTCATCAGTTCGCTAATTACACCCATCGCAGGCAGAATCATGATATAGACTGCAGGGTGTGAGTAAAACCAAAAGAAATGCTGGTAAGTTACCGGGTCGCCGTTGTAGTCAGGATTGAAAATCCCAAGACCTAACAGGCGTTCTCCAGTCAACAGCAGAACCGTGATTCCCAAAACAGGCGTTGCGAGTACTTGGATAATCGAGGTTGCGTATACCGCCCAAAGGAACAGCGGCATCTTGAACCAAGTCATGCCCGGTGGACGCATCGTGTTGATAGTCACGATGAAGTTCAGACCGGTAAAAATTGAACTAAAGCCTAAAACGAAAACTCCCAAAGTAGCCAGTACAACGTTAGCAGTCGTGTCCAGCGAATATGGAGTGTAGAAAGTCCAACCGGTGTCGAGATTCAGGGTGATCATCGTCGCGAGGAAAAAGATCGCCCCAGTAACCCACAGATAAAAGCTGCTCAGATTCAATCGCGGAAACGCGACGTCCTTAGCTCCAAGCATGATCGGCAACAGGAAGTTGCCCAACGCTGCCGGGATGCTAGGGATGATAAATAAGAACACCATCACCGCGCCATGCAAGGTAAAGACGCGGTTATAGGTTGTCGGATCAGTGAAAAGAGCTCCGTTAGGCGAATACAAATGCGCGCGAATCAGCAACGCAAGGATGCCCCCTAACAAGAACGAAGCCATAATACCGACAAGGTACATGATTCCGATTCGTTTATGGTCGAGTGTCAACGCCCAGCTGAGCACACCTTTAGAGTGTGTCAGGTAGTTGCCGTGCGGCGCCTCTGGCTGCGTGATGATGTCACCCGGATGTGCGACAACAGTACTCATAATGCTTATCTCAAATTTTGTAATGCGTAGGATAACAAACGACTTGGCTTACGATCTATTCGGCCAATGTCTTCATAAATGCGATTAGCTTGTCGATTTCAGAATCTTTGAGCTGACCTCGATACGAGTTCATCTTGACGCTCTCGAACCCCAGATGAATCTTTGATTGAGGATCTAGAATTGATTCGCGAACGTAGTTTTCGTCGTACTTAACACTGAGTCCACCGGTAAGCGGGACATCTTTGCCCCAGGCACCTTGCCAAGTCGGACCTGTGTTCTTGGACCCGTCAATGCTGTGGCATGCCTTGCATCCCTTGCGTTCGTAGAGCCACTGGCCGTGTTCCGCTGCTCCCGTCGGTGGCTGAGCCGCCTCAGCCAACCACGCTTGGTAATCTTCTTCGCTATGCACAATGACGCGAACATTCATCATGCTGTGCTTTTGCCCGCAGTATTCCGTACAGAACAAGTGATAGAATCGCTCACCCTTTTCAGTGAAGCCCAGCCCAACGTAGTCCCATGGAATATCTTTCGGCTCGACGTTCTTTTCAGCCGCCGCAGCCGCCCGCGCATCGACTGCCGCTTGCAGCTCCTCTGGCGTTACTTTGTCACACACCCGCGTTGGTTGAAACCACATGTAGGTGTAACGACCGGGAACAATGTCTTGCTTGACGCGAAATACCGGAATAAAAAGACTGTGAATTACATCTTCGGACCGCATCGTCAGACGGACAGGGCGGTCAACCGGCAAGTGAAGCTCTTCGGCTGTGACCGCACCGTTGGGGTATTCGAACTGCCAGGACCATTGGCGGGCCGTGACCGATACATCCTCGGTGTCGACCGGAGCCTTCATCATGTCGAGGTAACCGACGACTCCTTGAGCAAACATCCAGACGACCATAAACGTCGGCAGGACGGTCCAAGTAATTTCCAATGCGTTGTTATGCAACGCTTCTGGTGAACCTTCGTAGCCTGGGCGTTTGCGGAACGCGATAGAAAACCAGATTACTGCGACGACGATTCCCACGAAGAAAAACATCGAAATCCAGAACAGGACGTAGAAGAACCAATCAACTTCACCTGCGAAAGTAGATGCTTGCTCTGGAAAAAAGTAGTCGCCGCCGCGAGTCGCTGCCAAAATATTCATGTCCAACCTGTCCAAGACAGCTGAATTCGAAAGTAAATTTAAACTAAATCGTGTCACAACTCACTGTGAGCCTGTCACACTGAATTCCATCCGTACAAACCGCCGCCCGAAATCATTTTATCGAGCTCGTCAAACTAGCTATGATGCGTCGCCCGGAACGCTTTCGCCTTCAGACCTAGACGCGGGTGGTTTTCCCCTGCGGTTAAGCCAAAACGGAACAGACGCGGCGAGCACAATTGCGACAAAAAATCCACCACCGATCGACATTAAACGCCGTGCACTGGTCACATAACGATTGTCGGTCTCATCGAAGTGGTAACACCATAGCAGAAGTTGCTCACCGATACTCCCCAATTTACCCTCGGATGTTTCCACCAGCGCGAGACGCAATGTCGCACCACTGAGTGCCAAGTCATACAAATAGCGGGTTATGATTCCAGTCGGTGAGATTCCGATGGCTACCGCAGCATGGTTATACTGACCACTTTCTGCATCGTACGTGTAGCGAAATCCAGTTCGATCACAAACCTTCTTTATCTGAGAAGGCGATCCACGCAGAAAGTACCAACCATCTTTCGAGTGCCGTTCGTCCAACAAGCCGGCATACCGGTCCTTCGTTGAGGCTAACCGCTCATTCGTTTCACTTGGGTCTATGCTGATTGAAACAAGCCGAAAATCTTTGCCGAGCGTCATTCCCTCTAGCTCATTGATCGTCTTCGTCAGATTGCCTAACTGGCTGACACAAAGCCCCGGGCAATTGCTGTAGTTGAGCGTCACGAAAACAGGCAACGTACCATCGAAAATATTTTTCAGCGGAACAGGTTCGCCCAACTCGTTAAGGAACGTCAAGTCCGTCGGAAACTGGCCTCCGATGTGGGGATCGATACCGATTCCTTGTGCATTCTTCGGCACGCCGTACTGCACTTGCGCAAGGACGCTTGAGCAGTTAAACGCTGCAAAAACGACCATCAAAGTTAGCAAACAAAAACGTTGCATCGCAGTTCGAAATCGATTCGTTGATCCAACCAGGAACAAAATAGTATTATGGATTCTAAGTTCCAGCTCCAACCATCTCAGCAAGGATTACTTCCTGTGCCCTCTCGATGGGAATGTGAAGCTTCTTTTCGGCAGTTTCAGTGGGGGCTGGTTGGCCTTCTTCTTGCTCAACTTGCGGCACCACCCATTTGTAACCGCTAAGGCTACTGCGTTGTTCACGAATTGAATTGACGCTTGACCTATATTCGAAATTTGCAAGCGCTCGTTCTTCTGCTTGATTCGTCCAGAAGTACGTCAAAGCCTGTGTCGCCTGAATGACAACGAACAGAAAAACACAGGAAATAATTGCCGCGTATGCGACCATCGGTGCATTAATATCGTCGTATCGTGCCATGATTTTCTTACTGTCTCGAAATGCAGAGTGAACTATAGAATCGGATTGGCATAGGACAACGCTTCGTGCAGTCGCGGGTCCCCCTTAGCGATCAACGGTATATGGTTAGCCCGCATAATTGCGATGCCCAAGAATATGCACATCATTCCGACGCCACCCACCGCGTGGGCGATCAACATGGGAGCGTTCAGTACGCTTGCATTTGGCATTACCAAGTAAGCCATATCCATCCAGTGGACCACCAAGCACCAAATCGCACCGATCATCAACCCCGTTCGATTGCGTCGAACGTGTCGGCTGAGCATAAACAAGAACGGAATTGCAAAATGCACCGCAATCAGACCAAGGCTGTAAACGTCCCAGCCATATTCCCAACGAACGCGATACCAGTTCGTTTCTTCTGGAATATTCCCGTACCAGTACAACAACAGTTGCGAGAACGCGATGTACGACCAGAACATGATGAAACCGAACAGGAATTTAGCCATATCATGATAATGTTCAATCGTGACAGTCTTCTTGACTTTGCCAGCGGCTTGCAACATCAGGTAGCCTAGAATCATCAACGCAAACATGCCAAACATGCTGGCGGCAAAATAATACACACCGAAAATCGTGCTGTACCAATCTGCGTCCAAGCTCATCACCCAGTCGAATGATGCGAACGAGACCGTCAATGCAAAGAGCATGATAAATGGCCCCGACCACTTTTGGCGGACGAGGGTTGAATCGATGTCCTTCGTCGTATCCTGACGCACAGACATGCGGAAATACCAAACGGTGATTACCGTCCAGACAACGATATAGAATATTGATCGAACCAGGAAAAACCACGCATTCAAGTAATCGGTCTTCTTAGCGACCAAGCCGTGCACGTCAGCTCCATTCCATTCGTAAAGTGCTGCGCCGTTTGATAAAAACAACGTCAATGCAATGGGAATGAATAACAGTGAGACCCAGGGAATTGTAACGGAAAGGATCTCAGCCATACGTCGAATCGACGCGCTCCAGCCAGCTCGTGTCAAAAATGAGACAAGCGTCAGAAACATCCCGCCAATCCCGAAACTCAGGATATACATAAAATTGGCTAAGTAAGAATGACAAAACAGCGAGAAAACGCTGCTGCCTTCTTTCACTGGCGCCATCGCGAACAGCGGCCAACTTGCTACAACCAAACCGACACCCACAAGGGCCATCGGAATGCTTAGCGTCTGCCATTTTGCAGGCAGCAGGTAGTCTTCAGGTTTTGCTTCAGTAATTTCCATGGAATTCAAATTCACGCTGTCTAAATTCTATTCTGGCCCTTCGATCGATCCACGTTGCTCTTTTGGAACATCGTCAATCTTCGCATTCTTAGATCGTTGCAAAGCTTTAACATACAACACGATAGCCCAACGCTCATCTGGCGAGAGAACCGGACCGTAGCTGCCCATTTTGCCTTTGCCGTTTGCAATCGTGTAATAGGTCTCTCCGACCGGTTGCGCGGCAACTCGTGCATCGTGCAGTGAAGTTGGTGGCAGCCAATAGCCTTGTGCCAGCGCGGCCGCTCGCTGGGCAACTAGGCCATCGCCATCGCCTGCAAATCCATGGCACGCGGAGCAGTATGTTTCATATTTCAGTTTACCCAGCGCCATTCGCTCGTCAGTCGCTTCGAACGGAAGCTTCTTCAGGAATGGCAACGCTGGCTGCGCCGCAGGTGGAACTGCGCCTCCGACTTCGGGAGCCGCAACGGAGTCTGTGGCAGGCGTAGCTTCCGCAGCAGACTCAGACTCGGTCGCGCTGGCTGCTTCCGGTTCCACTGCGGCAACGTCCGAATCATCATTAGCAACTACGGTCGACTCATCCTGAGTTGCTTCAACCGATGCTGCCGGAGCCTCGGTTGCAGCCTCGGACGTCGCTACCGATTCATCCTCATTTGCATCGACTTGATCCTGCAAAGCGACAAACTTCTGTTCGCCTTTGCCCAGAACTGCAAGTTGTTCGGGATCATACCCAAGAATGTAGGGATCCACTTCAAGCAATTGCCCACGAGCAACTGTTCCTAACACTTGAGGTCTACTAGCTCGACCATCTTCGAAAATCGCTGACTTCGACTGAGCCTTTAGCGAAGGCTGAAAGTCCATGTCGAAAAATACGTGGTACCGTGGTTCTTCAGACCGACCAGCCCTAATATTCAACAACATCGCAACGGGGACCAAGGCCACACAGACCAGCAAGACCACGCCAAGCCAAACAGCTTGAGGAATCGCAGTTGGTGTATTGTCGTCAACTACTTCATCCAAGCTGTCGGGAGACGAGCTTGACAATAATTCCTTAACCGAGTCGCGGTTGAAGTACTTGTCTTTAGAGCTGACGAACAAGAAAAATCGATCGTCGGTCGCTCGGTCAAATTTCGGATTATTAAAAACAGGATTGCTGAATCGGAATAATCCGTTCAACGCCAACATGCCGATTACTGTGCTGAATGCACTGAATAGAATGGTCAGCTCGAATCCAACCGGTACGTACGCCGGAAGCGAAATAAAAGGCTTACCAGATATGATGTAGGGATAGTCATACGCATTCATCCATATTTCCATGGTGAACGCAGTAATGGTCCCAGTCAGACCGCAGGCCAATACGATCCACGGCAGAACCGTTGGCTTGATTCCCAACGCTTCATCAATTCCATGGACAGGAAACGGAGTATAAGCATCCGTTTTCGTGTAGCCTGCATCGCGAACCTTCCGCGCTGCTTTCAGCATCACTTCTTCGTCTGCGAACTCCGCCATCCAGCCGTGAAATTTCGGCGGTTGTGGAGCGGCTTTTTTGTGGGGAGCGTGATCTGCCATCGATACTAGGATCAAAATTGAGAACTACGGGATTGGATGCTTCGACTAACTTCGGCTAGTCGATTCTTGTGTCAACTCAGTAAGGAACATGCGCCCCAGGTCCATGGCCCGAATCTTCGTGAGACTCACCATGACCATGACCATGTCCATGCTTTTGGATCGCCAAAATACCTTTGACTTCTGAAATCGCGATCGTCGGTAGGAACCTGCAGAACAACAAGAACAGCGTCATGAACAAACCGAAACTACCAAAGAACATCAAACCATCGAACATCGTTGGGCTAAAGTACCCCCACGAACTTGGCAAGAAGTCTCGGCTCAAACTAGTTACAGTAATAACGAAACGTTCGAACCACATACCGATATTCACGAAGATCGAAACCGTCCACATCATCCATGGAGTCGTCCGGAACTTCTTGAACCAGAACAATTGCGGCGAGATTACGTTGCAACTAACCATGATCCAATACGCCCACCAATAGGGGCCGAACGCACGGTTGATGAACGCAAACTGCTCGTAATCATTAAACGAATACCACGCAATGAAGAACTCCGTCGCATAAGCAAGTCCCACCAGCGAACCGGTCGCCAGGATGATCTTGTTCATGTTCTCGAGATGACGAAGCGTGATCAAATTCTCGAGCTTGTAAATCTTTCGCAGCGGAACCAGCAAAGTCACAACCATCCCGAAACCGCTGAAGATTGCTCCCGCAACGAAGTATGGCGGGAAAATCGTCGTATGCCATCCAGGCAACTGACTGACCGCAAAGTCAAAACTAACAACGGTGTGAACCGAGAGAACCAGCGGCGTCGCCAATGCAGCAAGCAACGTATAAGCTTTTTCATAACGCAACCAATGTCGCGAGGACCCGGTCCAACCAAAGCACAGAACGCCATAGATTAGACGTCGGAATTTTGTCGTACTGCGGTCGCGGTACGTGGCCAAATCGGGAATCATACCCATGTACCAGAATACTAACGAAACCGATGCGTACGTGCCCACCGCGAAAACGTCCCATAACAAAGGGCTGCGGAACTGAGGCCACATCCATAAGTTGAGCGAAGGGTAGGGGGTTAGCCAAAAGGCTAGCCAAGCGCGGCCGACGTGAATACCAGGAAAAATACCAGCGCACACGACAGCGAAAATTGTCATTGCTTCCGCAGCACGGTTGATACTGGTTCGCCAGTTCTGACGGAACAGAAACAAAATCGCAGAGATAAGCGTCCCTGCGTGACCGATACCGACCCAGAATACGAAGTTAACAATAGGCCACGCCCAGAAAACTGGGGACATGTTACCCCAGATACCGACGCCCGTATAAATCAGATAGCCGATCAACGAAAAGAACATGATCGCTGTCAGCAACGAAAACCCAAACAGCACATACCAAATCGGCGGCTGCGGCCTCTCGGCCACTTGGCAAACCATCTGAGTCAAGCTGCCGTAAGTCTGATTGCCGGTGACCAGGGGCGCACGCGTACCCGGCATTTCGACCGTATTGTCGATTTCGCGGGGATTGAACGAGGTCGCTATCGAAGCCATGGATTTTTGTCTTGGAGGTTACGTTGATCTACTTAAAAAAGGTCCAATGCAAGCAATACGTTACTCTGCATGTGCCGCTGCTGACGATGATTCTGCATGGTCAGCACTCGTGTGTTCTTCTGTATGCGAAGCAGCATGCTCCGCATCGCCGTGCCCTTCAGCACCATGGCCATCTCCGCCGTGACCGTGATCACCATGCGTCTCGCGAGCTGGCGGATTCAACTGCACAGCCGTCATTAAGCGATCGGGCACGTTTCTCACTCGAGCCAAATACTGTGTTCGAGGCTTGACATTCAACTCTTCAAGCACCGCGTAGCAACGTGGATCGTTGTGATTGGCGTACACTCGGCTGGTCTTGTCATTCAAGTCACCGAACACGATGGCTTGAGTCGGGCAAGCTTCCTGGCAAGCCGTGCGGACATCGCCGTCATGAATCGTACCGTCTCCGGTGTTCCTCGCCGCGATCTTCCCATTCTGAACCCGCTGCACACAGTAGGTACACTTTTCCATAACCCCGCGACCGCGAACAGTCACTTCGGGATTAAGAACCAGCGATTGCAACTTGGTGTTGACCGTCTCACGCTTGTCTTGCCAACCGTAGAAATAGCCATACTTCTGGTTGTAATTGAAGTAGTTAAAACGGCGAACTTTGTATGGACAGTTGTTAGCACAATATCGAGTCCCTACACAACGATTGTATGCCATCGCATTGATACCGTCGTCCGTATGAACCGTTGCTGCCACCGGGCAGACTTGCTCACAGGGAGCGGTCTCGCAATGCACGCACGCCATTGGCTGCGTTACAATTCGCGGGTCCACCGGATTAGTAAAATCCCCTTGCTCCTTCGTAGCAAGCTGATCCGACGTGAAATAGCGATCAATCCGCAACCAGTGCATTTCACGGCCGCGAGAAACTTGTTCTTTACCTACGATCGGAATATTGTTTTCCGCTTGGCAAGCAATCACACACGCACTGCAACCGGTGCACTTATTGAGATCAATCGACATTCCCCACGCGTAGACTTTGGAAACGTCCGGCTCTTCCCACAACGATTCGGCCGGATGGTGCAGCTCGATGTGCGCAAACTGCTGATCTTTTTCGAAAGCCGACAGCGTACCTTCGCGCACCAAGGTCAGCGCACGCTTAGGAATTTCGCTCATCCCTAGCTGATCGGAAATCGCGAAGTGATCCTGAGTTGTCGCCAGCTTGTATGGCACACTGGTCGAGGCAGCTTCGACTCCGGTCAAAATGAATGCTTGGTTCCAACGTCGAAGACTCTGCACTGAATGGCCGACATCAAACGATCCCTCGATGCCTCCCACCGTACCAGCACGACTCCGACCATAGCCCAACGCAATACAAATAGTGCCTTCGGCCTGCCCCGGAACTATGAACACAGGCACCTTCGCAGAAGCTTCGCCTTGTCGGATCACTAACACATCTGCAGAAGTGCGATCTTGCTTGAGTCCAAGCTTGCGGGCAGTCGCCACGCTCATGGTAGCAGCGTTGTCCCAAGTCAACTTAGTGATTGGGTGAGGACACTCTTGAAGCCAACCGTTATTGGCCAGTCGGCCGTCATACACGGTAGCAGATGGCAGAACGACAACTTCTAAATTCGTTAGGTCGACATTGTTTGGATCACTAACTAAAACGCTAGGCAAAGCAGATCCAGCAACGGGCGGTTCGCCACTCTCGTCATCAAGCTTGTAAGGAACGCCCAAGGCCTGCTCAGCGGTGGTCGCAATCTGCGCGGACGATGGCTGCGCCTCACTACCCTTCAAGAAGCCGTCATGCAGCGCCTCCTGCCACAGCCGGTCACTGAACGAACCACCAACCAACCCCTTAGCCGTTTCTTTTACGACATCCTGAGGATCCAACTCGTCTAAACCCGCAAGAATCGACACAAGCTCAATCGCCGAGCGAGCACCCGTTACAGGCGAGACCAGCGGCTGACAAACTCCGTAAGTCCCATCCGCACTACGAACATCCGACCAGCTCTCAAGCGGATGCGCCAGAGGAGCCGACCACGTCGCGTAAACGGACGTCTCGTCATCATAATCAGCGGCGTAAACAACAGTTTCGATCGCTTTAAGGGCAGCAACCAAATCAACGTCACCCGCCACGGAATAAACGGGATTTGGAGCGAAAACCCACGCTTGCTTGAATGCCCCATTCCGGGCCAAATCAACGAACTCATTAAGTTTTATCGTCGCAACATCAGCAAGCTCATTCTTCACATCGAGCAACATCACCGTCTTGCCGATATTGCCAAGCTTCGCATTCAATCGCGTCGCAATGAGATGAGCAGCCGGATCCTGCTGATAACCAACCGCGATCGCACTAGCCCCCTTATTGGCCAGCAAATCTGTGGCGATAACTTCGATCACCCGCTCCAGCTTTTCAGCTGGAGACAACTCATTGTATGGCTTCTCACCGGTCGCCGCCATGAAAGGCGTGCCGGCATCAATAGCTGCCTCCAAACGCGTCAAAAACGCAACCATTTGAGACGACTGCAGGGCATAACGAAAGTCTGAAGCCGAACCAGTAACACTATACTGCGACTCGACACAATACAGACGATTCATTCCGTCGCCACCCGGCGCTCGATTCTTAGCAAACTGCCTAGCGCTAGCCACAGCCTCAGGTTCACCGCCGAACAAATCTGCATCGATCGAGACGATTACCTTCGCGCTATCAAAGCGATAATGCAAGGAAGCATTCTGACCACCTGCCGCCTCGACACCCTTGACGCTATTGCGACGATAAATCGAATCATAGCGAACCAAAGTGGCCTTCGGATACTTGCTCGCGACCGCAGCCAAAAGCCGATTAAACGACGGACTTTGACTCGACTCAAAAACCAGCGCCAACCCTTCGCCTTGGGATTGAGCAATAGCCGCACTATTCTCGACAGCAAATCGATCAAACGCCGACCAGTCCATCAACGCAGACTCCGGCGTCTCCGACTTCGCCTTAACCGCCGACACTGTCGACATTTCGCTGACAGGCAAACTTCGATCAGCGCGATTCAACACAGCGCCGATTCGGTCCGGATCGTAAAGCGATAAAACAGCAGCCTGAGTGTAAATATCAGAGCCCGCCTGAGCGAACTTCTCATCCTTCCCGTCAGCAAAACCGGAACCCTGCGACATCGCATACATCGGATGCTTGGAATTCCCATCAAGCTTGATAGGGCGACCGTTCAACGAGCGCGCAACCGCATTGACGACGCGCCCAGCCCACTCAAAGTTTGTCGCGAAAATCTGAGGCACACCAGGTACACGACCATCTGGCGGCACCACAAAACCAGCAAACTCTTGCTTGTGGTAACGACAACCCGAAGCCCCAGCGAATGCGATGGAAGCACCCATCAGCTGAACCCATCGCCGACGCGAAACCCCTTCCGGGAATTCCGATGCCGCGACAGGAAACTCTCGCTCGAGTAATTCGTCAACCGCAGGCGAACCTTCTAATTGGTCGATACTGCGAAAAAACTGCTTATTGGATGGTAAGACAGGCAAGCTCATCGATGGCACGTAGCGCAATGGTCCGAGGGATGGATATTCTTTTGCTCCTTGAGAAACTCCCCAAGAGCAGCTTGGTCGTTAGCAAATTTGCCTAACACAGGATCAGCTGGATCAATATCCGCGGCCGTCCAATCTAACTTGGTCACATACTCAACAGGGCGTAGATTTGGCTCTGGATTTCGATGGCAGTCAATACACCAAGCCATCGATTGGTTCTCAGCCTGGTAAACCACTTCCATTTTATCGACGCGACCGTGACAACTTACGCAACTCACGCCACGATTGACGTGCGCCGAATGATTGAAAAAGACGAAATCAGGAAGCCTATGTATACGAACCCACTCGACCGATTCGCCCGTACGCCAACTATCATGAATTGGCTTGAGAGACTTGTACGCAGGATGTGTTGCCGAGTGAACCGCAGAGAGAACTGGAGCCCCATCTGGCGACATAGGCGAGTGGCAATTGATGCAGACCTTAGTCGCCGGCACAGTCGAGTGCGCCCACTTATCAACACTCACGTGACAATAACGACAATCCATCTTCAGCTCGCCAGCGTGCAGCTTGTGACTGAACGGAACCGGCTGATTTGGCTGATACCCTGTGTTCAAGGTATCAGGACTGGTACCGAGCATAAATAAAGGCCCGGCATACAATAGGCCTCCGCCGAGGATCAAAAGCCCTAGAAGAGCCATGAACTTATTGACCCAGCGTGGGAAGATAAACCGCTGCATTGTCAAAATTACCGCACCAAATCAGTTTCAAGTAAACGCCCGTCGGGGGCACCATAAGCAAAGACGACCTGCAAGTTGTCGCAAAGGATAGCAGAACTGCGTTCCGCAATAAAGCCGCCTTTGAGACACATGCCGCTACAACAATGTCGCAGGCAATGAGGCCGCGAGCAAAACTGAAATAATCCGAACTGCAATCCCGACCCATCGGCGACTCAGTTGAAAACCACTCCGAAGACCAAAGGCCTTCCTTTTGCTCGCTGCCTAGATTCCTCTCCATCCGCCAACCACTGTCGAGTTCGCCTAGATAGCAGATCGACAGTATGGGCGTCTTGGTCGATTACGCACAATATGGGATCCCACTCTCGCGACATTTAGTCGCAGAACAGACCTACAGAACGACCGACTCTATAACGATCGGCTCGACGGGCACATCACCATGACCTGCTTTCGTCCCGGTCTTAACCTTTTCGATCTTATCAACAACATCCTTACCATCGATAACCTTGCCGAATACGGCATAGCCTACACCATCGCGAGACTGGTCCTTGTCGAGGAAATTATTGTCGCTGGTGTTGATAAAGAACTGGCTCGTGGCGCTGTCTGGCACCGAAGTGCGAGCCATTGCTAGCGTATACTTTTCATTCTTCAGCCCGTTGGAAGACTCATTCTTAATCGGCGCGCGGGTCTTCTTTTGTTTCATATCTGGCGTCATACCACCGCCCTGAACCATGAAACCATCGATAACGCGGTGAAAGATCGTCCCATCAAAATAGCCTTCCTTGGCATACTGCTCAAAATTCTGAACCGAGACCGGAGCATTTTCGCTGTCAAGTTCGATAGTAATGTCGCCTAAGCTGGTCTTAATAACCGCCATGAGTTTTTGGTTTCCTTGGTAGATAATTTAAAAAATTTGGAAAGGGGGAGAACTGGCCTCGCATACGAATGCAGGACCAGACTAAGGCTTGCTCTCGAGTTCTGGCTTGTCAATAACTTTGACTTCTTCGATGATAAGCGGTCGCAGCGGAAAAGATCTCTCGCCGTTCTTCATAGTTACCGGGCTGGCAGCAATCGCATCCACGGTCTTTTCACCGGCGATTACTTTGCCAAAAACCGCGTAGCCGTAGCCATCAGGATTGGGCCGATTGAGCCCAGTATTGTTTTTTGTGTTGATGAAAAATTGCGATGTTGCCGAATCAGGATCCGATGTTCGGGCCATGGCAATCGTGTACTTGTCGTTCTTGAGACCATTGCCAGCCTCATTCTTGATCGGAGCATTCGTTTTCTTTTCGCGGGTCATATCCCCTTTATCAAAGCCACCGCCCTGAATCATAAAATCCTGAATAACGCGATGAAAAACGGTGTCGTTGAAATGCCCGGCTTCGACATACTTCACGAAATTCTCTACCGTGACTGGCGCGCGTTCGGCATTCAGTTCCAAGGTGATGTCACCTAGCGAAGTCTGTATTATCACGTAGACATTCTCTCGTTTAGCTGGCTCGTCGGCCTGTCCCAAAACATTTGGTGAGAAGCATAAACAAACGACTACAGCGGCAAAAACGTTCAATATGCTGTTACATCTAAAAATACTCATAGCAACCTCAATTGTATGCTCATCGCCTCATGGCTTACCCGATTCTGAGAACCAAAAAACCTGATCCCCGAAGTCGCAAGATTCTACCGCATAGCGATTCTATATCCCAGACCATTCAAGTGAGCGAATGCGCGGAATCAACTATTTGAATCGAGCCGCTTGTTATATTGCAATCGATATTCACGACGATCACCGATTCAATTGTTCACGTAGGTGGGGGGCCGTAAGGCTCGTGCGGTGCTCGGCAACAGTCGCTGGTGCTCCGCTTACAACGATTTGACCACCCTCACTTCCGCCCCCCGGCCCAAGATCGATCACCCAGTCGGCCACCTTCGCAACATCCATTTGATGCTCGACGACAATGACGGAATTCCCACGATCAACCAAGCTCTGCAGTACATTGATAACGCGTCCGACGTCATCGATGTGCAAGCCCGTCGTCGGCTCATCCAATATGTAAAGCGTTCTCCCGGTAGACGGCCTGGCAAGCTCGCTCGCCAACTTGACCCGCTGCGATTCGCCACCGGAGAGCGTTGTCGAAGGCTGTCCAAGTTTGACATAGCCAAGCCCCACTTGCTCGAGCGGCCTGAGCAGTCGAATCAGCTTGTCAAAATTCTCAAAGAATGCCAGCGACTCGGATATGCTCATGTCCAACACGTCAGCCACGTTCTTGTGACGATATCGAACTGAAAGAGTCGGCCGATTAAATCGGCGGCCATTGCAAATCGGACAACAAACAAAAACATCCGCAAGAAAATTCATCTCCAGCTTCTGCTCTCCTTGCCCCTGACAATTTTCGCACCGCCCTGCGCCCGAGTTAAAACTAAACCGAGAAGCAGTAAAGCCTCGTGCTTTGGCGTCTCGTGTGCTTGCGAAAACTTTGCGAACTTCATCCCATAGCCCGCAATATGTCGCCGGAGTGCTGCGAGCAGTGCGGCCGATTGGCGACTGATCGATCGCAATAAGCTTGTCCAAGTGTTCGATGCCCGAAATCGCACCATTGAATTTCACTCGACTCTGACCACTTGCTATGCCGCTCTGCACAGCAGGCTGCAACGTGTCATTGATCAGCGAGCTTTTACCGCTGCCGCTAGGTCCTGTTATACAAACAAATACACCTAGAGGTATCTCAAGACTGACATTCTGAAGGTTATGTAGCGAAGCGTCCTTGATCTTCAACGCCTGACGCCAGTCGATTTGCCGATAGTTAGCGGGCAATGGTATTCGCTGGCGATTGGATAAATAGGCCCCCGTGAGTGATTGCTCCGAACTGCTGACTTCGTCGGGCGTCCCCTGAGCCACAATTTGCCCGCCATGCTCCCCGGCCCCTGGCCCCATATCGATCAACAGATCGGCCGCGCGCATCATGGCTTCGTCATGTTCGACGACAATAACGGTGTTTCCAATCTGTTGCAGCGACCTAATCGCACTGATCAGTCGTTCGTTGTCGGAAGGGTGCAAGCCAATGGAGGGCTCATCCAATACATAGCAAACTCCGATCAGTCCGGATCCGATACTCGTGGCCAACCGAACGCGCTGCAGCTCCCCACCGCTCAACGTGTCCGCAGATCTTGAAAGCGTCAGATAGCTTACTCCAACACGATTCAAAAAATCGATACGGTTACGAATTTCGCGTACGATCGGCCCCGCGATTTCTCGCTTTTCCTTGGTAAACGACAAACTATTGACCCACTCCACGAGTTTCGGCAAACTGAGATCGCTGACTTCGGCAATCGATAATCCTAACAATCTTACGGCAAGCGACTCGGGGCGTAATCGTTTGCCATCGCAAGTTGTGCAAACCTCACGCAGCAACGTCTGTTCGTCGCTGCCTTCTTCAACTTTCTCGCGTCCAGTCCCGTCGCAGGCAGGGCACGCACCGTAAGGGCTGTTGAAGCTGAATATACGAGGTTCGACTTCGGCATAACTGATTCCACACTGCGGGCAGGAGTATTTTGTGGATAGCGTTTTCTCTTGCCAAGCACTTGGGTCGGACGCACGCGAGACTTCGTCAGCACCAAGAATCGAAACTGAAACGAGACCGTCAGCCAGGCGCAAAGCCAGCTGGATAGCGTCGTCGATTCGGCTCAGGCTGTCTGGCTTGATGGCGATCCGGTCGACGATCGCTTCGATTGAGTGGTTCTGCCGCACAGCCAAGTCGGGGGCCGCATCGATTTCGTAAGTTTCGCCGTCGATTCGAGCCCGCAACAAACCAGCTCGCCGGATCTCAGCCAGCACGTCCAAGTGCTTACCTCGCCGCCCGCGAACCATCGGGGCCATGACCACCAGCCGCGATCCTGCCGGCAGTGACTTGAGTGACGCAACGATCGAGTCGGCCGACTGCTGTTCGATCGGCGTGCCGCACTGATAACAATGGACAGTTCCGAGCCTTGCCATTAGCAGCCGCAAATAATCGTAGACTTCGGTGACCGTGCCCACGGTGCTGCGAGGATTGACGCTACTTTGCTTTTGATCAATGCATAAGGTCGGTTGCAAGCCCGAAATTGCATCCACGTCGGGCCTTTGCAACTGGTTAAAAAAGCGACGGGCGTAGGCTGACAAGCTATCGATATACTGCCGCTGGCCTTCCGCAAAAATCGTGTCGAACGCCAATGAGCTCTTTCCGCTGCCACTTACCCCAGTAATGACCGTCAACGTGCCACGCGGGATATCAAGATTCACCGATTTTAAGTTGTGCGTACGAGCTCCTCGGACGGAGATCGAATCCAGGTTGAATCGGTCAAGATGAACCAACTTTTTCGTCTTTAACGTCATTTTTGTAGCACCAACTCTGCTTGCGGAGCCAGTTATTTCTTGGGAGCGAGTTTGAAATTCTGAGGGCAGGGGCCACAGCTTGGCCCGTTGACGCTCACGTTTAGGTTACGGGGCAAGCAAGATTTCGTCGCCCACTGGATGGCCGCGGTTAGGCAGGATCTTCAAGGTTTGCCGAAAAATCCATACTCCGACCGTGCCGAAGACGGGGAGAATCCACATAAATGGCTCGACAGCGGGGGCGGCTTTCCCCATAATGATCGATAGTGCTTGTTCTGTCGAAATAGCCGGCTAGGCAATTTTCTTGTCCTCCCGATTGCAATTTTATCTTAGGGTCCATCGTCATGCGCTTTCGCCCCATCTACTACGCGTTTTTCTTATCCTCGTTAGTTTCAGTTGGGTGTTCGAAGAAAGAAGCACCTGTCGTGGCGAAAGTGGAACCGACGCCGACATCCAACACAACGACCTCAGAAAGTGCCCCATCCGCTCCTTCATCCACGTACGGGGAAAGCAGCTCTAGCAGTAGCAGTGGTTATGGCGGAGCCAGCGGAGGCTACGGGGGCGCAAGCGGCGGTTACGGCGGTGCAAGCACCAGCCCAAGCAGCGGCTATGGCGGTAGCAACAGCAGCTACGGCGAAGGCTACGGCGGCTCTTCCAGTAGCTATGGAAGCAGTTACGGTCAGTCAGGCTATGGTAGCAGCCAAGAAGGTTCCAGCAGCTATGGCAGCGGTTATGGCAGTTCCTATGGCGGCTCACAAGAAGCCAAAGTAGCAGAACCTCTAACCATGATGGAAGCGGCCGAGAAAGCTTTTGAGCAAGGCGATGAAAGACTGGCTGCGCGCTTTGCTAAGGCCGCAGCTCTGTCGGGAGCCGAAGATAGCTCCAAGATACTTGATGCCACGCGCTGGGCCACTGCAGCGCAGCAGCCCGACCTCTTCACTCAGATCGCCGTCGCAATCGATGTCGATGCACCTGAGAAAATAACAGAATACAATCCGATTTACTATTCCAGCAGCAGCGGCGACTCGAACAGCGGTGGCTCCGCTTACGGGTCGTCCTATGGTGGAGGCAGTAGCTATGGCAGCTCTTACGGTGGTGGCACATCCAACCAAGCAAAAAAATCGACGGCGAAGGAAGTGAACTACGCCACAGACGCTTCGAAGAACTTCCACACCGACGTAGAAAAAGCAGCAGGCTTGATGGCAACTGAACTGCTTACATATATGACCGAACAGCATGCGGCTGGAGCTTGGCTGCCTTTGTTTGCGGAAAAAGAAGTCGAAGTGAAAGCTCCGACACAAAGTAGTGGCGGCGGCGGTGGATATGGCGGCGGGTACGGCTCTTCCTACGGCAGCAGCTATGGCTCCGGCTATGGTGGAGGTTATGGCGGTGGCGAGCAAAAGGTGGTTCCCAACGAAGACGATCCTTTACAGAAGAAGTTAGGCGAAAAAGACGAAAACCGAATCGCGGCTGGCTTACATTACCTTGGGTCGGGCAAGACCGTCGAGATGATCAAGAAAGCAAAGGAAGAAAAGTATCCTGTCTTGATCGTCTTTGAAGTGACCGTCAAACCGAATTTGCGCATCAACTATACGATGAACGAATGCCGCGCGAAAGTGATAAACGTGGCGACGGGCAAAGCCATCATCATGTCCAAGAAACTTGATAATCGAGCCGTTGCTAAATCAATGGCAGACGGAAAAACGGAAGTAGTAAAAGACGCGATGGCAGTTGTCTTCGAAAAACTAAAGCTGGCCGCTCTAACCGATTTGCCTGAAGGACTCACCGCTGAAGTCATCAAGTCGAAACGCTGGCCGACGTTAGTCGACGACGCAAGCCGCGATAAGCTCGATAGCTTGTATGAGTTACTTCTTTACAAGCAGAAAGGTTTGCTCACAGACGCCGACTACCAAACTGGCTGCGAGAAGATTCTGGGAGAATCGGGCAATCAACTCGCCACGGGTGGCGCAGAAGAGAAGGCTGCCGTATTGGTCGATCTCATCTAGTCCGTTTCGATTTTGGAACCTTAGCTTTATTTCGCCGATTCTAAGAACGCGAGCAGATCGGCTAACTCCTTGAGGGTTAGCTGATCTGCCAGTCCCGATGGCATGATCGAAATATCGCTGGGCTGTTGCTCCTCGATGTCTACCATGCGGATCGTAACAGATTTGTCAGCACTGATCTGCAGCTCGATTCGTGTCGGATCACCCTGATTCTTAACCAAGCCATTAAAAACTTGACCATCCGTTGTTAAGATCTTCGTAGAGCGATAACTCTGTTCCAACCGAGCGTTTGGAAACAGAATCGCTTCCAATAGCGCATTGCGAGTACGAGTCGAGCCGATTCGAGTCAACTCCGGGCCGATCTCGCCGCCAACGTAGCCAATTTTGTGGCAAGAGCTGCAAAGCGCCTTGCTGCTGCGAAACAGCTGAAACCCCGCAGCAATATCACCGTCAGGCAAATTTGCCAACGCGGATATGACAGATGACTCCACACTTTCCGGCGACTTTGACAAGAGCGTCAGACGCTCTTGCGCAAGCGCCTGCAGTGAAGCGCTGCGAGTGCGGTAAAGATTTGTAAGCTGCGAAGCGGATATGGTTTTCGCGGCAGGCACATTGCCGAGCATCCCAAGCAGCTTGACATCCAGCGAGTCATCGCCGAGCCGATTAATCGCGTCGATGTAAGCAAAAACATCTTGCGCGGAAGTCTGCAAAATACTGTCCATCAAGAGCAAAGCACCTTGTGGGCTCAGTTGGATACGCCCTAACGCGATTTTGGCCTTTTGAACGAGCATCTGATCTTCCGATTGAAGACATTCCATGATCGTTTGCTCGAGTGACCTTTGAATTGGTGCTCCTTCAGTCGGCAACGCGGCGAGTATTTGGATACTTTCACTGCGAGACTCCGTCTCCGAAGCAAGCCGGAGTAAAGCCTGACGCAGCTCCTCTGCGTTCTCAATGGAAAAGTCTTCCAACGTTTTGCAGATCTCGAGCTGCATCGTCCGATCGGAGCGATCAAGCCAAGCAACAAGAGAATCGGTCCACTCGGTTGGCAACGAATCATGCGAGTATAGATCTAAAGCCTTGAGTAACGATCGCTGCTGCTCGATAGGCAATTTGGCCGCTCGGGTCAATCTGTCACCCAACACGTCTTGGACAACCTCCGTTTCTCGCCAGCCCGCTACCAATTTAAGAGCTAGAGATGAAGCGTGTGCTTCGTCTGCTGGGCGGTCAAACATCGCAACCAACGACTCGCGATAGCTTTCGGCCAGCTCAGGCTGCTGCGAAAGAATTCTCGCTGCTGATTCTTGAATGCGACTGTCTGTCGCGCTAAGCATGTCTAGCATATGCGTCACAGGTAGCATGTCATATGCCTGGAGCTGTGACATCGCTACAGTTGCTGCGTGACGCTGGTTGATTGACCGTTCGCGTGAAAGATAGGGCTGTAACGCGTGTGTGTCGCCCAATTCAATCAAGGCGTAAATAGCAGAATGCTCGAGCGTGCGGTCGACAGTGTCATCTGCCAATAGCTCCATCAAGCCTGCTACCGATTTCGGATTGCCCAGGCGACCAACGGCTTCTGCGGCGGCACGCCGAATCGCAGGTGATTGATGAGACAACATGCACTCTACCTGTGGTAGCGCCGGAGCAAAACGCTGCACCGAGATCGCATGGCAAGCAGCTTGGAGCAAGGATTCATTCTCGGTCACCATCGCGGTAGCAATCGCCTGAAGCGATGCCGGCGAATCCAGTGCACAAAGAGTCCATAAGGCTTGCAATCGCTCACGAACTGGCGCCCCTTCGTCCTGCAATCGTTCACTTAACAATTCAATCGATGCAGCGAGTTCTCCCTCAGATCGTTCGCGCAGTTCGAAAGTCGCTTGACGAGCAATCCATGGCCGCGGGTCATAAGTTAGCTGCACAAGATCTTCAAGCTCCTGCTCGGACCAATTCACGATGCGCGATGATTGACTGCGAGGTGTTTTAGTATTGGTCGTGCTCGACAAACGATATATTCCACCTGAAGCTGTCGTTTGATCGATTTTCGAAGTAGGACAACACAGGTCATACCACCCGCCCGTATCGACAATCAAAAGACTTCCATCGGCATCTTCTAGAATATCGGTCGGATGGAAATCGATCCGATCCGCTACCACCATATCAACATCCGCAGTCGTATAAGTGCTCCCGTTGGGCATCAGGATATGTGCAGAAACTTTTTGAAGATTGAATAGCGCTGCGGCCAGAACACGTGAACCACTCGCCGTTTTGCCAAGCAATTCGTTGTTTTCAAGCATCGCTAGGCCGCTGGGAGCGGCCGGGCCAAGCTCGGTCATAATCGGCATCAGAGAGCCGGTCTGGACGTGCGTATAAATCGGCGCATGCTCTTTGCCATATAGTCCACCGTAAATGGCGTGAGCAATTCCGTCTCGTAACCCGTTGCCAGGATGGTGAAGAAATGTGCTCGTGAAAAAACGCTCTCCCTCAGGCGTAATCGCTACTTCGACTGGATTGTCCATCCCGCCTGACATAACGGGCTCAATTGCACCGCCGCCGGCCTTGCGGCGAAAAATATGTGCCGCCTCGGAAGTGAGTGTTCGGCCATCTATAAGCTCATGGCTCTGTTTACCAAACGCACCTTTGCACCAGTAAATCCAGCCATCGCGTCCTAGGTATGGACCGTGCAAATCATTAGCACAAAAGGTAATCGTCTGGCCATCAAACCAGACACTTTCGTCTTCGTAAATTCCGTCTTGATCGCGATCTGTTAGCTCTAAAATGTGAGGTGGCGAGCATGCTAACAAGCGATCGCCCAAGCATAGTACTCCTTCGGTAAAAGGTAGCTTGTCAGCTACAACCGTTCGCTGATCGAACACTCCGTCTTGGTCCAAGTCTGCCAAACGTACGATGCGATGTAGTCTTCGTGCGTTGTGTTCTTCAATCGGCGAGCTAACTCCACCGGACTCCACAACAAGCAGATTGCCTTGTGTATCCCAGTCAGCGACTACAGGCCATTTTACAAGTGGTTCCGATGCGACTTTAGCTAGTTTGGTATTTTCGGGGATCTTGAAAGCCAGGTTTTCAATCTTAGTGACTTGCTGGGCAAGGGCATGCGGAGATAACCAAATCGCGCCAACTACCGTGCACGTTGCCGCGGCAACCGCTATAGATCCTCGGAAAACTCTCATGGGAAAAGCCCTCAAGACAACTAGGTACTGAAGATCGATATTATCGAACATCGTAGTCGTCTACGCCAGATCACAAACGAAAAGTGTTCTCAAGCAATGGCACTTTGTCAGGATGATTCAGGCTTTTGCTCGTCGGTTTTCGCAGGAAGCCGCCCCGCTTCCTTTAGTGCCTTGTTCAGCAAATATTCAATCTGAGCATTGACGCTCCGCAGTTCATCGTCGGACCACTTGCGCACTGCATCCAGCACGCGAGGGTCGATTCTTAGAAGGAAGCTGTCTCTTTTGGCCATTGGAAAATCAACCTGCTCAATACCAGCAGTTACACAAAATTTGCTGGCGGATGAATCGAAATCTTAATACAGTGAGCCTGCATTGACGACAGGTTGAGTATGACGATCACTACATAATACGACTAGCAAGTTCGATACCATTGCAGCGCGGCGCTCGTCGTCCAGTTCGACAATCTTTCGCTCGGACAAATGATCCAATGCCATTTGGACCATCCCAACGGCACCTTCAACAATCTTGGCCCGTGCTGCAACAACAGCATGCGCCTGCTGACGCTGCAACATCGCAGCCGCAATCTCAGGCGAGTAAGCCAGATGCGAAAGCCGAGCTTCTACAACATCGACTCCCGCTTTATCGAGCCTTTCCTGAATGTCATGCCTTAATTCACTACTAATCTCTGTGGCACTGCCGCGAAGACTGACCTCGTGATCTTCGCTGTCGTAAGGATGGCGGGACGCCAAGGATCGAAGAGCCGCTTCGCTTTGCACCGCAACATAGTGTTCGTAGTCGTCAACTTCAAAGAGCGCCTCGGCGGTGTTCACGACCTTCCAAACTACGACCGCGGAGATGTCGATTGGGTTGCCGTCGCGATCGTTGACTTTCGAAGGCCGCCCGCTGGACCGAGTCTTTGGATGCGTCACCTTCCCGTGCTGGTCTCGCTCTTCTTTTGTTTCAGTAGATCCGGTCTCAAAGTTCCTAACTCGCAAAGAAATCTTGGTCTTGGTGTAAAAGGGATTAACCCAAAAGAACCCAGACGCCCGCACGCTTCCGATGTAACTTCCAAACAACAATAGCACTCGTGCTTCGTTCGGCGGGACAGCGATCAAACCGCACAGACCGATAATGGCTGAAATCAGAATCGCAAAACTAAGTACCACGAACCCCAACACCTCCATTCCACGAATCAGCCCTCCGTCGGCACGGATCATCGTGTTGACAAATAGTGCGACCGCCAACGGCATTGCGACCAGAAATACAAAAAGTGGCAGCCACCCAGAATATGGAACGAACGCTTTTTCTTGACTCATGTTTTGCCTCTCGAACAGTAAAAGCCCCAGAACAGATATCGATATGATATCACTTTGATATGCGAAAGTCCACATTGAATCTGAAGTTTTTTCGGAGGTGGTGAAGAGCGGCAGCGTTTTGCCGCCACCAGAGCTGGCGAGTAGAAACGCTAACGGACAGAAATTGGCCACGAAGACGGGATCGAAACCCCGGTTGCTTCGCACCTGCCGTCAGCAGAGGCTCACTTAGCCGCTGCGCTTTTTGCCAGTTTCGGGTTTTGCTTTAGCGCTGACGCGACTTTGGCAAGCTTTTCTAAGAGCCCTACCAGGGTCTGCAATTCACTCGGCTCCATAGAATCCGCGAGTTGGTCGCGAAAATTTCCGGTCGCTTGCCACATTTTCTTAAACGCTCGTCGACCACCGGGAGTCAAGGAAATAATCCATGCACGTCGGTCCTGCTCACTTACCTCGCGAGCGATTAGGCCATTGCGTTCGAGCACGACCAACATGCTGCGAATCGTATTCGGATCGGACGAGGCACGGCGAACGATCTCTTGCTGAATCAACGGACCATGCTCATAGATCAGCGACAAGATCACAAATTGATTTGCCGTTGCCCCCATGCCAGCGAGAACTCCATCGGTGGCGCGGTGCATCTCCCAATAGGCGCAACGGAGAGCCATTGGAAGTTTGTACTTAAGTTCGGTCATCAGGTGCTATGCGCTCTGTCTTCGAATTTCATTGGATGCCTTGCTTCGCCATGCATTCAAAAGCAAAGCGTGCTGCTCGCCAAGTTTAGCATGCAGCGACGATTGTTTCGAGACTCGACAGGGCGGCAAGACATCAAGCATTCAGTTGCCAACCCGGCCGATAGTCGCCAGCGATAATCTGCTCAGCGTTCTGCACGCCTGGGGCACGCATATTCTCGGCGTCCCAACGAACTAACGCGCCAGTTCGCAATGAAAGCAGCCCCAGCAATGTTATTTCCGTAAGTCGGGCGCCATATTCGAAATTGGAACTCGCCGCCGGACCGCCCTTGATTGCATCGATCCAATCGCGATGATGCCCGTTCGAACGGGGGATCGTCTCCTTGGCCGGTTGCACGCTCGCAGCCAGTGATTCGGGATAGATTGCCGGTTTACCGCCCGCACCGCCACAGACCATGATACCGTTAGCACCTTCAAACAAGACGCCGCGGTTGGGCAACGATTTGTTAGAGGGGAGCGATTCGGGCCGCTGAGGCTGCAAACCACCACTGTACCAATGGACGAGCAGGTCGGAGTGCCCTTCGCGCGGAAAACGGAAGTATCCTATTTCACCGTATGGTGCCGTGTTTGAATCGACGCGACCCGCTGGAAAAAATTCGACTTCGCTTGGAAAGGAGAGGTCTAGCCCCCACACGGCCGAATCCAGATCGTGGCAACCAAAATCGCCCAGTGCTCCACAACCGAACATCCAAAAATCTCGCCACGCAACAGGCGCGTATGCGTTGTTGAAAGCGGGTGGCGTGCGAGGTCCACACCACAAATCCCAATTAAGTCCCTGGGGTATCGGATTTGAAGCAGTCGGCAGCGCAGCAAGTTCAGGATTCCATCGCGTCGCCGGAACCCAAGCATGAACCTTGGTAATTTGTCCAATCGAACCTTGCTGTAGTCTTTCGCAAGTTTCGCGGATGCCATCGGTCGAATGTCCTTGGTTGCCCATCTGCGTTGCAACCTTCATCTCCTTTGCGACTTTCGCAACTAGCCTAGCTTCAGCGATGTTGTGCGTTAGGGGTTTCTCGCAATAGGCGTGCTTACCATTCTTCATAGCAGCAATCGTTACGACAGCGTGAGCATGATCTGGCGTTGCGCACAAAACTGCGTCGATGTCGGAGTCGGCCGATTCAAGCATGACACGAAAGTCTTCGAAGCCGGCACATCGAAACTCCGGTTCGGCCGCTTGATAGTGCTTTTCAATTTCGGCGATTGCAGGAAGCCTACCGGCGACGCCTTTGTAGTAAAACTTTTCTAGACTCCAGTGCTCTGCTGGATCGGCCACTGCGGTAATGCGAACATCCTTTAGTTGCATTAGCTCGCGCGCGTTCTCTAGCCCGCGTCCGCCAGCACCGACCAAAGCCACATTGACGCGATCACTAGGCGCGATATGTCGTTGACCACCCAGTACATGGGGCGCCACGATTGTAAACGCTGAAACGCCTGCGGCGGATTTTAAGAAATGTCGACGGCTCTTACCGAGATTGCTCATAGTGTGTCCCATCATGAAAAAACGATCGCGTCATCATAAGTTTGGACGCGAATCGTATTATCAGGGATAATGAGCGACAGGGCAACTTGGCAAAATCGCTACTTCGTGCTGAATGCAAAGACTGTCTTGGTTTGGTAGGTCTCGCCTGGTTTCAGAATTGTCGAAGGGAAGTTCGGCTGGTTAGGGCTGTCCGGAAAATGTTGTGTCTCGA
This sequence comes from Njordella aestuarii, assembly GCF_056494165.1. Lineage (NCBI taxonomy): Bacteria > Pseudomonadati > Planctomycetota > Planctomycetia > Pirellulales > Pirellulaceae > Njordella > Njordella aestuarii. The sequence goes on along the minus strand of NZ_CM151397.1, from coordinate 755,592 downwards.
GGCAAAAGCCGCCACGATTTACATACGGATTGCCCGATTTCCCTTTCAACCGACCATCCAAAAAGTTCCCACAATAGAATTGCACACCAGGTTCCTGAGTTGTCACGGTGAGCTTTCGTCCCGTCGTTGGCTCGTAGACTTCCGCAGCTAACTGCATCTGCTTGGATTGGGACTGATCTTTCAGCACCCAGTTGTGATCATAACCACCACCGAATGTAAGCTGTTCATTTTGAACGCTAATATCCTTACCAATCGCTTTCGCCTGAGTAAAGTCGAACGGCGTTCCTTTGACGGGTGCAATCTCACCGGTCGGAATGAGCGTTTCGTCCACTGGCGTGTAGTGATCGGCGTTAATCATCAACTGATGATCCAGAATGGTACCTTGCCCTTCGCCTTTTAGATTGAAATAGGTATGCTGCGTCAAGTTAACAGGCGTGGCTTTATCTGCCGTCGCTTTGTAATCGATTTCGATCGTATTGTCGTCTGTTAAGGTGTAGGTAACCGTAACGTCAAGATTGCCCGGATAACCTTCTTCTTTGTCTTTCGCCAAATAGTGCAGGCTGATGGCGTTGCTGGCAGCATCTTCTTTTACTTCCCAGATCACTTTGTCGAACCCGATAATCCCGCCATGCAGCGAATTCGGTTTGTTGTTGATCGGCAGCTCATAAGTCTCACCATCAATAGTGAACATTCCCTTGGCAATGCGATTGCCATAACGCCCGACGACAGCCCCAAAGTAAGGTTTATCGACTGCGTTGATGTAGCTCTCTAGGTTTTTGTACCCAAGCACAACGTCTCCCATTTTCCCGGTGCGATCAGGGACGAGGATCGATGTGATGATCGCTCCGTAGTTAGTAACCTTGACCACCATTCCGTGGCTGTTCTTAAGCGTGTAGAGCTTGACCGTGTCAAAATCCTCCGAAGTTATTTCGGCTGACGCTTTAAGGGGCGACAGTATCAGGAGAAGCGACATCAAGCTGAGCTGCAGCAGGGCTTTCATTGGGTTCGGCTTTCTTTTCTTGAAGGACACTAAAATCAGCAAAGGTGACGTAAATCGAGATGACTGCGGCGATTAACAGGAATCCTGCAACTCCCGCGAACTTCCAGGGCGTCATGTCGACAGCCCCAACATCTTGTTGAACAAACTCGGTTTTACGCGGATATAATTCGCCGCCAATTAATTGGAAAATAATAAGCCATGCAAACACCATCCCGAGGAAATGATACTCATGCAGCGATTCCACCACCAAACTAAATGGGGATATAAAGTATCCCAGGAATATCAATATGAATCCCATCAATAATGCCCAATTTGCCACAGCGGCGGGCACTCGTTTTGTAACCATCCCGACAACGACAACTGCGAAGATCGGAATGAAGTACATGCCGTTCATCTTCTGCAAGTAACCGAAGATGCTGTCGAATTGATTGAGCAGCGGCGCGACAAATATCGCAATGATAGTTATGATCACACCGAACAAGAAACTGGAGGCGACAACTTGGCGATCCGACGCATTGGGTAATGCTTTCTTGTAAATCCCCAAACTGAATAGCGTGCAAGAACTGTTCAATGCCGAATTAAAACTCGACAGAATCGCTCCCAACATCGCGGCTGCAAAAAAACCTGTAAGGCTGCTTGGCAGCACAAAGCTGACGAGTTTTCCATATGCCTGCTTAGCCTCGATACCTTGGCCTGCAAAGATTGTATATGCAATCATGCCGGGCAGCACCAAGTACAGCGGCCCCAACAACTTGAGTGCTCCCGTGAGCAATACGCCTTTCTGACCTTCGGCTAGACTGCTAGCGCCGAACGTTCGCTGAATGATCTGCTGATTCGTTGTCCAGTAAAATAGATTCAGCAAGAAGATGCCCGAAAAGATAGCGCCAAACGGAACGTTGGTTTGCTTGGAACCGATCGAATTAAAGCGATCTTGCTGGCTATCGTAGACCGCTTTCATGCCAGCGGTAACCCCCTCGTCTCCGCCCAGATGCTTAAGCGCAAAGTAGGTAATCAAAAACCCGCCCGACAGGAGCAAGATGCCGTTGAGGGTATCGGAAACGGCGACCGTCTTCAGACCACCAAACAATGCGTATATCGATCCAATTATACCAACGACTGCGACAACAGTACTGATGGCGAATGTGCGATCCGACATCGAGTCGCCCAAGAAGTTATATTGCGAAAGCGTTGTCTCGACATTCAAAATATCGATCAGTCCAACGGCGCCTGTAAACAAAATGATTGGCAACAAAATACCAACATAAGCGATTAGAAAAATAACGTTCGTTATTACCTGAGTTGAACTGCCGAAGCGCAATTCAAGATACTCTGGCACAGTCGCCACGCCACTCTTAAGAAAGCGAGGCAGAAAAAACCAAGCCATAAAGACGAGCGCAATAACGGCCACGACTTCCCACACCATGACGCAGAGGCCATATGTGAACGCATCTCCATTTAGGCCAACCATTTGTTCGGTCGACAGGTTCGTCAGTAGCAAAGAACCGGCAATGAGCGGAAAAGTTAGCGAGCGGCCTGCAAGAAAAAAGCCAGAGCTACTGTCATGGTCGTCCTTACGAGTGAAACGCCAAGTCAAGAATGCGACAAGGCCCGTGCAAAGAAGAAACGAAGCGACGGTAATAAGAGTGTTGCGGTCCATTCAAGGCAGACTGTAGGCTGGAGAGGGATGGGTGGGTTCGAAGAGTATTCACCAAATGTTGGCAGAATACAAGCAGGCGCAGCGGGAGTAACAGAAACTCCCCAGACTTCAGTTGCGATGCCGCGAATCCAGTTTGCTTCGCCCGAAACGCCCCAAACCTTACTTCCCGCAGTAGTCGATCGCTTGAGCGATTTCAGTCTTCAAGCGGCTGCGGTCTACGATGCGATCGATGTACCCATGTTCCAGCAGAAACTCGCTGGTTTGAAAGCCAGCGGGCAGTTCAACGCGAATCGTCGCTTTGATCGTCCGAGGACCAGCAAAGCCAATCAACGCTTTGGGCTCGGCAAAAATCAAATCGCCCAGCGATGCAAAAGAAGCAGCCACGCCGCCCATCGTCGGATTCGTCAACACACTAATGTAAAGCCCACCAGCGTCATGGTATCGAGCCAGGGCCGCGGTAACTTTGGCCATCTGCATCAATGACAAAATGCCCTCGTGCATCCGAGCTCCACCACCCGAAGCGCTGATAATGATCAGCGGCAATTGCTGTTGAGTCGCTCGTTCAATTAGCCGCGTCAGCCGTTCGCCAACTACAGAACCCATAGAACCCATAATAAAGGCTGAGTCGGTAATACCAATTGCAACGCGTCGAGCGCGAATCATGCCGCAACCCGTAATGGCAGCGTCGTCCATTCCAGTACGTTTCTGTTCAGCAGCCAAACGCTCAGCATAAGGCTTCTTGTCCGCAAATTTTAGCGGATCTGTAGGATGAACATCCTCATCCCAAGCTTCAAACGTACCTTCGTCCAGCACATGGCAGATGCGATCTTTTGCCGAAACATACAGATGAAAACGGCACTGTGGGCAGATGTTAAGTTGGCGTTCGGCTTCTTTTTTGTAGATAGAACTCCCGCATCCAGGACACTTAATCCACAGACCTTCGGGAACACCTCGTTTTTTGCCGCTGCTCAATGGTAAAACTTCGTTGCGATCAACAATCGACACTTTGAATACCTTCAACCACCGCTAGGAATGTTGGAGCCACGTGAATTTGACTCAGCACGAACCAAAGCCCTCGTACTGGCCTCTCGCAACGTGCTGGTCGGAATGTTTGCAGAACGCTATACGATAACTGGTTTTGCGACGTTTAGCGAGATTATTTCCCAGCTTGCTTGGTCATGTTCCGACTTCCAAGGGTCGCCAATCTCCGTATGGCTCAAAAGATGTTTCACCAGTGATGCCAACGGGTCGGGAACGATAATCGCCACCGTGCCACCGCGGTGTTTTTTTACCAGCTTGTGCAGCATGCGTTCAATACGTCCCGCTGCTGTCCCCATGCTCTCACCGCCAGGGGGACAGAAAGTTAGCGGATTCGCCTGGAATTGGCGATAAACGGTAGGCTGCAAGCGACGCAGTTCGTCAACGGTTCGGCCCTGCCATAGCCCCAGATTCAAGTTCTTAAAGCATTCGACGACGCGGACTTTCGCCTTGCTTTTGGCCGCAATAATCGAAGCAGTCTGCCGCGCAGAATCGCACGGCGCGCAGTAGACAACTTCCAGTCGGGACGGAGTGTCACTGCACCGCGAGAGGTGCTCGTTTAGCTCTTCGCAACAGCGTCGAACCTGCGCTTGGCCGCTGCTACTGAGCGGAAAATCTAAACAACCCTTGATGCGTCCCTCGTCATCAAAGTCTGTTGATCCTGGACGGATCAATGCAATCGAAACCATACACTAATGAACCGAAGAGTTACGAATCAGCTGATAGTTTGCTACGCAGCTGGGCAATTGCCTCTGAATATTCAGGCTTGCCAAAAATTGCGGATCCAACCACAAACAAATCTGCTCCCGCGTCATAGCAGGACCTGATAGTTCGTTCGTTGATCCCACCATCCATCTCAATCAAAAATTCGGGGCCCGCCTCGGCTCGCACCTGACGGACCCGCTCCAACATTGCATCATTAAACGACTGGCCCCCAAAGCCAGCCTCTACACTCATAATCAGTGCCAAATCACAGTTCGGCAGATGCGGCAGCAACCGCTCGATTGGCGTCGAAGGATTAATCGCTAACCCAACCGCAGTACCGCTTTCTCGAACGGACCGTAACAGGCTAGTTGGATCCTCGATCGCTTCGACGTGAAACGTTATCAAATCAGCGCCGGCCTCTGCAAACTGAACCGCGTATTTGCCAGGGTCCGCAATCATTAGGTGAGCATCGATAGGCATTCCCGTCAGCTCGCCGAACGCTTTCACAATCGGGAAGCCGTACGTCAGGTTCGGCACAAAATTGCCGTCCATGATATCCAAATGCAGCGCTTCAATCCCAGCTACTTCCAGCCGCTCTATTTCTCTTTCCAAATTTCCGAAATCACACATCAACATCGACGGCAGAATCACCGGTTTGGCGTTCCGCAACGATGCGAGCAGCGTCGCCATGCTGGAAGATGAACTGGTTGATGGTGTAGAAGACATACCGAGCAGCTATCCGCTGCAATATTCCGTCTCTTGGAGTACTTCTTGAATCGCTCGAACGAGACCAAAGTCGCCCGTTAAATGCTATCAAACCTCGATGTCACAAACGGCGAATACAATAACAACTTCCAGGCCATTGAGAAGAGAGAAAAAAAATCGCGGCGAGCGGAATCGCTCGCACGCGATCACAAGTTGCTTCTTTATGGAGGTTTAGGCTTCCAATTTTTTAAGGTACGCATAACTCTCGGCGATGCTTTCCAATGGCGCAGGCGATTGATCCTGCTCCACATGGCACTGCTGAACACCAATTTTTCGCGCAGTCTGGATGATGGCCGCAAAATCTAGAAGGCCGTTACCCAGTTCCTGGAATGCGTCAACAGCGACAGCACCTTCATCGTAAACCGTTCCAGTACCAGACTTTAAGTCTTTGAGGTGCAACTGGCTAATACGTCCATCCAGCCGCTGCATTGTCGCTACTGGCTCCCAACCGCCAATCGCTGCCCAGAACACATCGAGCTCGAATTTCATCTGGTCGCTGAAGTTGTCGATGAAGATATCGAACCCGGTCTTACCGCCTTCCAGAGGCTGAAATTCGAACGAGTGATTGTGGTAGCAAAGCTGAATATTGACCGCCGCGCACTTCTCTGCTGCTGCGTTCGCTCTTTCAGCAATGCCCTTAAACTGGTCGGCAGTTTCGCGAGCTCCCTTGCCGACGTAGCCAAAAACGAGATGCGAAAGCCCGTTTTTGGTGGCTTTATCGATCATCATCGCGAGGGTCGGAACGTTCTTGGGATTTTCTTCGCCGATCAAGTTCCAGGGAATAAAAGCGGAAGTGACTTTGAGACCATGCTCCTTGGCCAACGGCACGAGCGTATCGGCATCCATGACGTCCATTAGTTCGACCTGGGAATAGCCTGCGGTCTTTACCTTTGCCAGGGTCGCTGACGGAGCAGCCGCCATTTCATTGCGAACGGTCCAGAGCTGAAGGCCCATTTCGGATAGATAGGGATCATCCGCGGGCAATGCTAGCGCAAGTCGATTCCGAGTTGCGAGCAGTGCAGCCCCGCTCAAGGCTGCTGTTTTCAATACATTTCGACGATTAAACACTTGATTTCCTTTCGAATAAGTCTGGAGGCAACTCCGCCGCTGAAGGTCGCGGCGTACAACCGAGGGCGAATTTGCCGCACGTTGCTGGCTGGTATTAGCGGATGCACAAGCTGATACGATTGGTACACTTAACACTACCCGGCGATGGTTGGCAATTCGGATCCTACGAATCTTTAAGCTGTGTTTGCAAGGTGCAGTTGAGATCCGACGGTTTGGTTATTCTAACCACTTCCGAGAGAGAAAAAGGGCGGAAAAGATTGTTTATCTTTATTCTGGCCTACACAAATCGTCGCAAAACGGGTATTTACTTTGGCTTGCGAAACAGCACATTAGCTGCTTGAGCGCCTCCTTAAGTGATCAAGCTTAGTTACTCAACAAAAAGAAGATTGGTAGAAAGTTTTCTAGCAAATGGCACCAACATCTGACGAAGTCTATGGCAAGGTTCAAGCCGCTTTGGTTGACGCTTTGGGCGTTGACGACGACGAAGTAACCCCGGAAGCGACTCTGGTTGGCGATTTGGGAGCCGAATCGATCGACTTTTTGGACATTGTCTTCAAGCTTGAAAAAGCTTTTGACATCAAGATTCCACGGGAAGACCTGTTCCCTGGCGATATCTTGACCAACCCAGAATATGTTTCCGAAGGCAAAGTTACAGCCAGCGGAGTCGCCGAACTCAAAAGCAAGCTACCTTGGGCCGACCTGAGCAAATTTGAAGCGAATCCACGAGTGCAAGACTTCGGCGATTTGCTAACCGTCGGTGACTTGGTGCGATACGTCGAGAGCAAAACCTAGTTGTTTCGAATGATCATCGTTCGAAAGGTCTCGCATTCGCAGCTACACGTCTCTTTCCTGTAGCTGCAGTGGCATTGTTGCTGGGGCCGTTCACTCGTTGCGACAAATCCACAAAACGTGGAAAATTCAAGCCGCGATTTCACGGGTTTACGCATTGCAGGGAAACGCTAAAGAATTGCCCTGAAAGAAGACCCGAAATCGTAACCCGAATGCGTCAGCAAGGGACAGCGCTTCGTGCGTAAAAATCCCTCGATAACGCATTCTTGTTGTGATGTCCGCTTGCCCCAAATGCGGAAGCAACTGCGGGACAGTTCCCAAAGCAAACCCATCTCAACTAAATCCAACCGCAGATGATGTTCGCGACTTGCTAGTTTGAATGGTCTAATGATAATCGCAACTCAATAAGAAACTGAATCTCAGTGATCCGGTCCATGACCTGCGATCGCGTTGGCAGCTTTGAGGTTTTTCATGCGATGGTTTTGGATTGATCGGTTCGAAGAATTTGTTCGCAACAAGTACGCTATCAGCGTCAAGAGTGTTACGTTGGCCGAAGAGCCCCTGGATGACTACCAGCCTGGGCGTCCTCATTATCCCCATTCATTAATGATTGAAGGGATGGCTCAAACGGGCGGTTTATTGATCGCCGAACCTTTCGGTTATGCAAGGCGCGTCGTCCTGGCTAAAGTTGGCAAAGCGATTTTCCACGACTTAGTGACCCCGGGCGATCGTATGCGGCTTAAGGCAACCATCCAAGACGTTCAAGATGCGGGCGCCGTGATCGCTGGCGAAATCACTGTTGAAGGCCGAGTCGTTGCGGAACTTGAGTTGTGGTTTGCATTTTTAGACGAGCGTTATGGGACTGGGCCACTTTTCCCGCTAGAACAGCTATTACACACTCTGAGAATTTTACGTTTATACGAGGTTGCTAAAGATGAAGACGGCCAACCGCTCAGCCCACCTCAATCTATGCTCGACGCCGAAATCGCAAATCTGGACAGTGTCATCGATTGATCTGTTGTGGTCTTTGTGCATCTGTGTGTTCTTAGTACTGCAGGTTGGGTGCAGCACTTCCAAAGACACCTCAAAACAGTCTAAGCAACCGGACGCTGAAGCGACCAGCAAGCTCCGCCCGGTCCGTTTATTATTGAACTGGTATCCTGAAGCGGAACATGGTGGCTTCTACGCTGCTAAGGAGCTTGGCCTGTTCGAAGCGGAAGGTCTGGATGTCACCATCGTTCCCGGCGGCAAGACAACAGTAATTGCACAGGAGCTGACTTTAGGACGCGTTGAATTTGGTGTTGCAAATGCCGACGACGTACTAGTTGCGGCTCAGCAAGATGCGCCGATTGTTGCTGTTATGACGCCCATGCAGCACACACCACGTTGCATCATGGTTCGCGAAGAAACGGGTATCAAGACTTTCGAGGATCTAAAAGATGTAACGCTGCTGCTGGATTCTTCACGAGCGTTTGTTCCTTATCTCAAGAGCCTCGGTTACTTACAAGATGTAACGATTGCCCCATACTTTGGCTCCATCGCGCCGTTGGTTGCCAACGAGCGTTTTGGCTGCCAAGGCTACAGCTTCAGTGAACCGTTCCTAGCTCAGCAGGAAGGTATGAAGGTCAAGAGTCTGATGGTTTCAGAAATCGGCTACGATCCATACTGCTCATTGTTGGTGACGAGTTCCAAAGTGATCGACCAGCAACCGGAAGTAGTGCGCAAGGTCGTCCAAGCTTCTGCCAAAGGTTGGCAAGCTTATTTGGAGTCGCCAGATAAAACCAACGAAGTCATCCTTAAAGCCAACACACAAGGCATGACAATGGAAGCGTTGCAGTTTGGCGCCACAGCGATTAAGCCGCTCAGCCAGCCAGAAAACGAGCAGCAGTTTGGTTCGATGTCCAGCTCAAGATGGAACACGCTGATAGAACAGCTTGAAAAGGTTGATTTTATCGACAAAGGCAAGCTCAAAGCGGAAGCGGTCTTTACCAATCAATTTATCGACTAAGATCTTCAGACGCCACCAAGTCAACCACTCGCAGCTTATTGAAGCATCTTTTCAACGGCATCGCGACCAGTGCAACCAACTTCAATGCCCAGTTTACTCGCTTCAGGCGTTACGCCAACGATCTTTGCATCAAGCAGATCTTCTGGCTCAACAAGCGGCTTAACTGGAGTGCCTCGGGCGATAGCGATCGCCTGCCCAAAATCAGCCGCAGTTTGCAGGTCGTAAATGCCGCATCCGACGATTCCTCGGTTAGTAATGATCGAGCAATACTGCCCGCCATCCCAACGTTGACTGGTTCCTATTGCGGTACCATTTTCAAATTTCATTTCGCGGCGCGATGCGATTGGTAACATTTTAATCACTTGAAGGTAGTGTCGAGGTAAACGAGTTCATACGTCTTCGATTTACGGCTTAGCCATCCACCAGCCAAATTACGTAGATCCAAATACAACCACAAAATGCGATGACGACAATTGCTTGAGCGAAATTCAGCGAAACAATATCCATAGACGGTGATTTCGGCTCTCGATATCGAGCAGCAACATTTGACACAATAAACAAAAAACTACACAGGAGCAACGACCCGTAGAATTTTATGCCGCTTGGCCAATGTGCGTCAGATATCCATCTTGCAGCAACAAGAAAGAGAAGCAAGACCGACGCGTACAGACTCGACAGGACACCAACAACGCGAACTGTCGACGTCCTAATTCTATTGTCGATCTTTGTTTTACTTGCCGATACCAAATCATCATCCGAAGGCCTGAATTCATAAGGGTTTGGAATGCTTGGAGCCATAGCTGTTTATCGACACGTTAGACCACGACCTAGCGACATCTGCATGCTACGAACGAGCGGCTTCGAGATGAGAAAGTTCCGTTGCAGGCCGATCGTTGCATTTACACTGTACCGTACGCAACATGTTACATTTTACCCGACTATGCTAATGCTGCAGTTTCGCTTGGAGGACTTTGATCGGCAGCAGTTCGGTCAATAATTGGCGACATGGATGCTGGTGGCGTCAAGCTGCAGTAGTTCCAAGACGGAGACCGATTCAACCCACGTTAATAGCACAGCAAGTGCTAGTGGTCTCGGTGTACCGAGTATGCCGTTCTCGAGCCAGATATTTGGTCCACACGTGTAATCATGCGGGACTTACAAAGGCGAATTAGGCGGTGGCCAACAAGTCCAAGAATTGGGAATACCCAGCGGAACGAGAGGACCTTTTCGAAAAACCCTATTTTTGAAGTAGCCGGAGCGGGACTCGAACCCGCACGGAGTTTAACCTCCCCAGGATTTTAAGTCCTGTGCGTCTGCCATTTCGCCACCCGGCCAGGTTGTAGTATTCGCCGCTGGCCACCCGCTTGCAGGCGCCGCTCGAATTTGGCGTCGTGCCGGCGATTATAGCCACTCACCCCATCGCCGAACAGGACGCTTTTCCCCACTCCGAAAACTACTTGCCAGTCGCAGAAACTCCGCTTTGAGCCGCAGCTTAAGCTGATCAAGCTAGACTCTAACCTCGTTGCTCTGCACAAGACTTGAATCGTCCGCTACTTAAGGAATTCAACCACGTCAATGCTCATCAGCGGACCTTCAGCCTCTTCGTTCTTGCTCACCAAGTAAATGTCGGCTACCGAATCCGTAACGCTCGACTTATCAAGCTCGATCGTCTTTTCGGAGTATCGTTCTCGCTGGCTGTTAGCATCGACGTTCGCGCTGCCCAATAGTGCACCGTCAACGCCGCCGACCCTCACCTCAATCACACCGCTTGGGCCAGTGCTCGCCGCCTTCACCTTAACCTGCGAAACTTGATCCATAGCAATGCTGTTAAATCGCAAGAACCCTTGGTGGTTTATCCGCCCTACAACTTGTCGGCCTTCAGCGCGAAATGAGTTCATCTTCGCCGCACCGCCAATTTCGTCCGCCGCTTCCGCTTGAATGCGTCGACTCCGCAATTGCACTTTGCCCGAACCGATTAACGCAGGCACTTCCCCGCGGCCGAGGTCCGTGTAAGTCGCCTCCAGCGCAATCGTTGCAATCTTGCTGTTGGTAGGCAGCTCATTTTGAAAGCCAACCGAACTTGGATTCGCAGCATCTGCCGTAACCGAGAAAACATACTCAACCATTTGTTGAATTTGCTGCGGCGTATGCTGCGAATGCGGCAGCATGGCAACCTTTCCCCAAACCCCAGTCGAACCTTCGAGAACTCGTTTCACCGAAAGGTCAAACTGGTGCGGTTCATCGCGGTACTTAGCTGCAATTTCGACGAACGTCGGCCCAACCAGTTTTCGACTCGCAGCGTGACAATTCAGGCAGTCACTTTTTCGAATCAACTCGAGGCCTGGGTGTACTGCGGCGGCACCTTCCTCAACTACAACCGGCACTGCTTCCACAAATAATCGACTTGGCGCATTGGATTCGATCGCTTCTAAATCGCCCTCATCGGCTTCGTCGAAGTCGCTCGTGCCATCTTCAAGATCGCGTACTTTGATGCTGTAGGCGACGGGTTCACCGGGCGTGAAAAAGTCTCCTTCGCGCGGCGTCAAAAAGCTCACTTCAGGTCGTGAATTTCCGACAATGATGGGCAGGGAAGTAATCGCTCGAGCACCGCTTGGGTCCACAACCGCTAGCTCGACAGTGTACACTCCCGGCGCATCAAAACTTGTCGACACTTCTGCTGTTTTGCCAATAACCTGACGTTCCGCTTGAGCACCGACACTCTTAATTGAGGTCCATTCATATGCCAAAGAATCAGCATCTTTGTCATAGGAGCCTTCTCCTGAAAACTGCACGGCTAAGGGTTCGCGGCCGATGCTTTCCGAGGCCTTGGCGACTGCAATTGGCTTTCTGTTACCGCGAACGTAGTCGATTCGCGTAAGCTTCGCATCAGGATTAACGCCCCAGGTTTCACCGTACTCGATGACATAGAGAGCTCCACTGGCATCAAATTGCATGTCAATTGGCCGAACAAATTTCATGTCAGGCAGAAATCGTTCAACGCTCACGACATTTGAATTTTCGTCCAATTGTACTGTATAGATCGCGTGCCGAGTCCACTCGAAGGCAAACAGGGTACGGTTAAATGCCTCCGGGAATTTGGTTTGCGAATCCAAGCCTTCATCAAAATAGTAGACAGGACCAGCACATGCCGACCTGCCACCAGAGCCGAGCGCTGGAAAAAGTTCAGTCGGCGCTGAAGGATAGTAGATTAACGCTGGTTGAGCCGGAGGCAACTCGCGAGCGCCAGTGTTGTTAGGTGACTCATTGACTGGGCTGGCGGGATCTTGCGCGGGCAGATTTTCGCCAGACTTGAAATCGGTCATGGCATACGCAAAATTGTTGCCAATAAAGTATGGCCAACCGAAAAAACCTGCCTGCTTGGCTTGATTAACTTCATCATAACCTCGAGGCCCACGCGCCGAATCTTGCCCCGCATCTGGGCCAATGTCTCCCCAATACAAGATGCCTGTCTTTTGATCGATGTTGATGCGCCAAGGATTTCGACATCCCATAACATAAATTTCAGCGTGTCCGACAGAACCATCTTTGGGGAAAAGGTTGCCATCGGGAATGCTATACGTTCCATCCGCCTCGGGATGAATCCGTAGAATCTTCCCATTGTAACTCTTTGTATTCCCCGCGGTTCGCTGCGAATCCCACGCTTGGCGATTCTCGCGTCCATCAAGTGGTGCGTAACCGTTGGAATCGTTAAAGGGGTTTGTATTGTCGCCTGTGCCAATGTACAAGTCGCCATTTGGTCCGAACTCAAGCGAACCGGCGTGATGACAACATTCACGTCGTTGCTCTTCAAACTTAAGGAGCAGCTTTTCGCTGCTCAAGTCCAACTGATCGTTCTCAAACTTAAACCGACTAATGTGCTGACCGACAAAATCTGGCGGCGAGTACTGCAAATAGATCCAGCCATTTTCAGCGAAATTAGGGTCGAGAGCCAATCCGATCAAACCATTCTCTTGTTCGTTAGTAACTTCGATCTTTCCTACCACCTCCATCTTGCCAGTGGCAGGATCGATTAGCTTCACAACTCCTGCAATCTCGATCAAGAAGATGCGACCATCCGGGGCAATATCAAGCTCCATTGGCTGAACGAGGTTGCCGCAAATCGTTGTATTCTCAAAGCGGTCGAGTTCAACTTCCGTCGCTTGAATCGCTTGGGCGACCACGCACTGCAGAAAGGTACACAGGAGAATGGCAGGCGACAGTTTCATAGATTTCAAAAGCCTTTGAGAATATTATGTAAGGCAACGAGTTGCTCGTCTGGAGCTCCAAGACGCGCTGATTCTAATTCATCTGAGCGCCAGAGTCAAAGTTTACAGATGCATCCAGATTAACTCTTTCGCCGCCCTCCGAATAGCAGAGCCCCGATTCAGCGTCTCAAAGAAACGGCGTTATCTGGCGACTTAAATATGTGGCAAGTTAAACTGTGACTAAGGGGCCCAATCCAGGTCGATGACCGGCGATTAAATGCCGCATCCAGTACCGGGCCGGTTCGTAGTGTTCTTCGGCCGTGAATGGTTCATGGAACTGACCATCAATCAAATCGTTTCGTACAAAGAACGCATTTACACCCGAAAAACTGCAGCCGACAAGTGAATATCCTTTTTTGTCCGCGATCTTTGCGATGGCCGAGAGGCTCGCGCCGAAGTAGCTCGTTCCTTGCCAGGTCAGCGACGGGTCACTAGGCTGCGCGATCGATAGCGGAGGTGCCCAGGTCGCGTTGTACTCGATCACCACGATCGCCGGTCGGACGACTGTGACAGCTTCCCAAACCCAGATGTCATTTCCATCGATATCGATCGACAGCAAACCCAACTCACCGGTTTGATTCTTCGCTTCGAAAACCTGATTTACATTGGCCGCAGTTATAAGAGCGTGCGAAACCTGCAACTTCTTTCCTGAAATCCAGTCGGCCGCGTGCTGTTGGATTTGTTTGATATACGTTTCGTTGCCATCCAACCAAAGCCCGGTCCAGCCATCCAGTAACAGCCGCAGCGTGTTGCACTCAAGCCCATCCTGCACACCGAACTCGATGAATGTCCGAGGTAAGTTCCCGTTCAGCCTGCGAATGATCTCGGCGAGGATGCCATCTTCGTCGTTCTGGGAGAAGACTTTGTAGCCGAACTGCAGCAGTCGCTTGGGCTGTAGATATCGGTCGCTTTGCAACGTTTGTCGCCAAGCCATCCATGCCTGGATCTGCAGTGATTCATCGACGCTCATCCTTGTTCCGTATCCTTTCTTATATAGCAGCACACAGCTTTCACAGTGCGTCTTTCCCAAAGAAAAAAGCCGCAGCGTTGCCAACTGCGGCTTTTGAGTTTATTACAAGAGATCGCGCAAAAGCGATTACGCTTCCGAGTATTCGCCAGCGGCGATTTCATTTTCCTTCTTTTGATTGTCAGAAAGTGACAGAGGCTTGTAGCCGCCAATGGACATAAAATAGACTAGCAGACCTAGATAAATTACCGCCATCGTTGCAGGGATGAATGAGTCGGCTCGGAGCGTTTGGCGGTCGCCTTCGATACTAGCCGCCAAAACCGTCTGCTCGTTTTCACTTAATTCCACCTGACCATTCGCGTTCAATTCGATATTGTTCTTCGCAACAACCTTCATGTCCTCTTCCGAAAGCTCGCGTCCAGCAAGAGCTTTCTTGGTGTTGATCAAGCCCAACTTGGCCCCATCAAGTCCTGTCGCTGGCTCAAAGAACAAGAATTTAGCTTGCTTCTCCGCCTTGTATTCTTCATACAAGTTCGGGGCTGTTTCCTGAAGTGTGGCTCCTGCGAAACGGTCTTTGGCATAGCCAAGACCAACAGATCCGATCAGTCCCCCACTCAACATACCGATACCGCCCATGATTGAGATTGCGATTGCCCCTGTTCGAGGGAATCGGTCCGATGCAACAGCCAACATAGTTGGCCAGAAAAACGTTTTACCGATGCCGTACAAGAACAATGCTAGTAGTGCTCCACCGAACGCCGTTATTCCGCTTACGAAATTGAGGCCTATGCAAGCCACAACAGCGCAAACCAGGAGCAATGCAATGGGAGACAAACCGATCTTCTTTTCAATAAAATCCGCACAGAAGCGGAGCAAGAACATCGTCAGCGACGTGAAGGCAAACAACATTTTACCTTCCTGGCTACTTAGAATATTGCCGGTTATATTCTGAATCCATCCATCGGTTCCTAACTCAACGGCGCCTACGAGTGCTTGCGTCACGAATAGCACGAACAAGAGCACAGAGCCGAGAGCAAAACCCGATGCCGAACTAAAGCCCATCCAAATCAACACACCGGACACGATAGAGATAATCACCCAAGTCTGGCTGCGGAAGAAGTCAGAACCAGTAAGTCCAGCAAGCAGTTCGCCTCCTAGGTTGTCCTTGATGAAAACGACTAGAAGTCCAGCAATTACAAGTGATCCTAGGATGCCAACATCAGTGAACATTTCCCTGAGCGAAAGCCCCTTTGCAGACGCCTCCGACTTTGGATAGCTCTGTCCAAAAAACATAACGCCATATAGCAGGGTGGGAATAAGATACAACCCTAACTGAACTTGCCACGAGACCTTCATAAGGTCGTCTAAAACCCACCCCACGATGGAACCAAATAGCAATCCGAGTGGCCAAGCAGCATGGAGAATGTTGAGGTAATGAGTGCGGTTTTGCGGAAACAAAGTCGCAACTAAAGGATTTGCTACTGCTTCCAAAGTGCCGTTTGCCAAAGCGAAAATGAACGTGCCAATAAAAAGGTAGTTAAAGGCCATCTGCGTCTCGGTTCCTGGAATCGCCAAAAACGCGATCACGGCAGATATTATGTGAAATAAGAATGCCGCCATTACCAGCATTCCGTAGCCGATTTTGTCAACGACGATACCGCCGATGATAATTCCGAAACAGAAACCGGTTAATCCGGCACTTCCGATCAATCCCAACTGACCGCCGCTGAATCCGAATTCCCCTCCCCAATTATCCAAAATCCCACCACGGACGGCAAAGCCGACTCCGGCTGCAAGAATCGCCATAAAACCTGCCGAAAGAAGTCGATATGCATTATCGACCGTTGGGGCGTTAGTGGTTGCTGATACTGTTGTCATGACGGTCTTCACCAACGTAATAAGTAGTAAAGGAAGTACACGGAAGAAGTTTTGAATATTTTAATGACCTAGCGGCGTATCCAATGGCTCCAGATGTTGCCATGGCTGATGACCGGCGTCAAGCTGGTGTCCGCTAACAATGCCATTGAGGAAGTCAAAAAGCCGTTGCGCATTTTGCCTAATCGATACCGAGCCTAGTTGGGCAAGCAAACAATGCAACCTCTGCAGAAACAATTCAGTTGCTACAAAGCGAACGCAAGCTTTCCTGCGAAACTGCGGGGAACAGGGCGAGTCGGTCTAGCGGCAACGAATGCTTTGACGTAACTTCCCTACCGATTTCCATGTCAGAGAGCATCCAAAAACTATGAGTTTATCCAGCGAAATTGACCCGACTTTTCGGATTCTGGTATGCCTTAAAATTCTGCAGTGCGTATACTCAAAGTTATACCCGGTCAGAATGGCCAGGATCATCGTCCCTTTTCCACGATGCTTTTTGATGTAGTGGCCATTCCTTTCTCTCCATCCCGGTGCCGCTGAACCCAGGCGCGAAGATCATAAATGAATACTTATTCTCTGGACTACATCGATGATTTGTATGTCCAGTACATCGAAGATCCCCAAAGTGTCTCTGAAAATTGGCGAAAGTACTTTGAGGAGTTCTCCCTCGCCGCACAACGCGAAATCGCCGGCAGTGGGGCAGGTACTCCGACCGAACTTTCGAACTCGGAAGCCGAACTGCTCTGGCTGGCGCGCATGCAGGAGCGAGTCGACCAATTGGTTCGTGAGTACCGAGTTCGCGGTCACTTGCTCGCGCGCGTCGACCCGCTGGACTTACGCCGCGCTGGTCAGACTCAAATCGATGCGCTTTCTTATGGATTGACCGAAGCTGATTTGAATCGTCCTTTCGCTGCCCCAACGGTGGAATACACCAACGGCCGAACAGTTGGCGATATTCTTCAGAAGTTGCGCAACACCTACTGTCGCAGCATTGGAGCCCAGTTCACGCACATCGACGATCGCGGCATTCGCGATTGGTTGCAACGACGCATGGAAAGCACTGAAAATCGCCTCGAACTGTCGCGTGAAGTGCAGGTCCGTTTGTACCAAAGATTGGCCGATGCAGAGCTTTTCGAGTCCTTTGTACGCAAGAAATTCGTCGGCGCGAAAACCTTTTCCCTCGAAGGTTCCGAAAGCCTCATTCCGCTGCTCGACCGAGCACTTGAGAAAGCTGGCGATCATGGCGTGAAGAGCGTCGTGATGGGGATGGCCCATCGCGGACGACTCAATGTGCTTGCCAATATTTTAGGAAAACGCGCGCAAAGTATCTTTTGGTCATTTGATGACCCGCGTCCAGAAATGTTCCGTGGTGGTGGGGACGTCAAATACCACATGGGCTACAGCAGCGACTGGATCACGAGCGTGGGGCACCGATTACACGTGTCGCTCTGTTTCAACCCAAGCCACCTAGAGTACGTCAATCCGGTCGTGCTAGGACGCTGCCGTGGAAAACAAGATCGCATGGGCGACGCCAATCGCACCGACGTACTATCGATTCTAATCCATGGGGATGCCGCGTTCGCTGGCGAAGGGGTTGTGCAAGAGACGCTTAACCTCTCACAACTGGCTGGTTACCAGACCGGTGGAACTTTGCACATCGTGATCAACAACCAAGTTGGCTTCACTACGGAACCCTTCGAAGGACGCAGCAGCACCTACTGCACTGATGTCTTCAAAATGCTGCAAAGCCCGATCTTCCACGTCAACGGCGAAGACCCCGAAGCCGTAGCTCAAGTCGTCTCGCTGGCGATGGACTTCCGTCACGAATTCAAGCGTGACGTGATCATCGACCTCTACGCCTATCGTAGGTTAGGACACAATGAAGTCGACGAGCCACGCTTCACGCAAACGGAAATGTACCAGGTCATCGACGCGCACAAGAGTGTACGTGAGAACTACCTCGGTCGCCTGTTGCAAATGGGAGAGCTGACTCGCGAGGAAGCCGACGAAATCATCGCGGTCCGCGACGAAAAATTGAACAAGGAGTTTGAAGCCGCCAAAAACGAACAGTTCGTTTCGGACCAACAGAGCTTGTCACAACACTGGTCTGGCTATTTTGGTGGCCCTGAACCGGAAGTTGAACAAACGGTACCAAGCGTCCCCGAAGAAACACTTCGCGAACTGCTCGACAAATTGTGTGCTTTTCCCGAGAACTTTAAACTGGTTCCCAAGCTTAATCGTTTCTTTGAACTGCGACGGGAAATGGCCCGCGGCAGTCGCAAACTTGACTGGGCATCCGCAGAATCGCTCGCCTTCGCGACCATGCTGCAAGACGGTCACCCGGTACGTCTTTCGGGACAAGATTGCCAACGCGGTACGTTTTCACAGCGACATGCGGTGCTTCACGACCCCAATACGCATGATACGCACATGCCGCTGGGACACCTCTCGCCCAATCAAGCTCGCATTGAAATCATCAACTCGCCACTCTCGGAGGCAGGCGTGCTAGGCTTCGACTATGGCTACAGCCTAGACAGCCCTGAAGGCTTTACCGCTTGGGAAGCTCAGTTTGGTGACTTCTGGAATGCGGCTCAAGTCATCGTCGACCAATTCATCACCAGCGCTGAAGACAAATGGAAGCGGCTTTCGAAGCTAACGATGCTACTGCCGCACGGATTCGAAGGGCAGGGACCAGAACATTGCAGTGCGAGGCTCGAGCGATTCCTCTTGTTGACCGCTGAAGACAACGTTCAGGTGACTCAGCCATCAACACCCGCACAATACTATCACTTGCTGCGAAGACAATGCAAATCGCTCTGGAGCAAGCCTTTGATAGTCTTGACGCCCAAGAGTCTGCTTCGTCATCCGCTCTGTGCCTCCGACTTACATGACTTGGCTCATGGTAGCTTCCAACGCGTCATTCCTGACAGTCGACCGGCAGATGCCGAAACGAAACGAATCATCCTTTGCTCTGGTAAAGTCTACTACGACTTGATAGAGGAACGCGATCGCATTGGCTGCAAGAATGTAGCTATCGTGCGCATTGAACAGTTCTATCCATTGTCACCATCTATCCTGATGAAGGCATTGGAAAACTATGCAGATGCGACAGACCTTGTATGGTTCCAAGATGAACCCACAAACATGGGCGGCTGGTATTTCATCAAGATGCGGTTTGGCGACATTATCGGGAAACGCTTCCCGATACGTTTAATTTCGCGCGTCGAATCAGCCAGTCCGTCGACCGGTTCGGCTAGCGCCCACAAGCTGGAACAGCGTGAACTTCTCGACCAAGCCTTTGCGGGCTTGTAAACACTTGCTCGGTAAACTGCGAGGTGTTTGGTATCTAGCTTGCACAACAGTGTCTCTCAGTAACGTAGTACATTTTGAGAACACTGTTGGTGGAGAATCAAACATGCCAAACGAAAACCAAACCTCGGGAATCGGAAAACAAATTAAGGGCAAGATCAACGAAGTGACCGGTGCAGCCACTGGCGATACTGCGCAAGAGGCCAAGGGAAAGGTTCAGAAGACGGTCGGTAAAGGTCAAAAAGAAGTTGGCGATATGCAGCAAGAAGCAAAGAAGAAGGGCTAACTGCTGGTTATTCCAGAGGTCCGTTGTGGGGGCTTGGAAGACACCTATACCTCTAGCACAACTTTACCCGCTAACGTCCCGTTTTGCTCGACGGTTGAGCCTTGCTGTAAGCGATGAGCTTCTGCCGCTAGAGCAAGCGGGATTGTTCGGTCTATCTGCGGCACTAACTTCCCACTAAGGAGAAGTTCGTTAATTCGCTCAGCACATGCCCGTTGTGTCCCAGCCGCGGCTTTAAACATCGCGAAACCGAATATCGAACAACCTTTCACGTAGAATGGACCGACTGGAAACTCAGGCCGCGCATCACGCCCCGCCATGACTACCATGCGTCCATTTTCCGCCATTCGGCCTACCGCGAGGTCGAAATCAGGAACACGCAGGGTCTCCCAAAAAACGTTGACTCCCTCTGGAGCAATATCTTGCAACGCCGACTCCGTGTCAATCTGGTTGTACTCGATGACATGGTCGGCCCCTAGCTCTTTGCACCGGCTTGCTTTTTCCGGCGAACCTGCTGTCGTAATGACCTCCGCGCCACTTGCCTTCGCCATTTGAACCACCATAGATCCAACGCCACCACTTCCCCCTCGCACAAAAATCTTTTCGCCAGAGGTCAGCTTTGCATGCTCAAATAGTCCCAGTTGCGCGGTTATTCCCACTAGGGCACAGGCGACTGCGGCTGCATCGGACACGTCATCTGGCGTGTGATAGACCCATTCGGGATCGACGGCGATTTCTTCAGCAAAAGTTCCTTGTCGCCCCAGTAGACCTTGATTGCTGCCCCAGACACGCTGCCCCGGCACCAATCCCGGAAATACTGTAAGGTCGACTTCGCTACCGACTTCAAGTATTTCACCGGCAAAATCACAACCAATGATAAATGGAAACTTGAGGGGCCAAAAGTTCGCCCCGTTGCGGATATAGGTATCGATTGGGTTGACTGCAACTTTCCTAACACGCACCAGCACCTGTTTCGGCGTACATTCCGGCGCCGGTAGTTCACCATAGATGATCTTTTCGGGACTACCTGTTTCCGTAATATATGCAGCGTGCATCAAGTCAACTCCTGGGCGTTTATCTCAATCTCGTCAAAGACTTAATTTTAAACATTCAACCGAGTCTGTCTGCCACACTTTTCAACTTCGTGCCGATATCAACGCGACGAGTCTAAACCGTTTCTGTACAGCAGGCGTGCGGCTAGTATACTGCAGCGAGTTCTGTTTAGACGGGTGATAGGTACTGGAAGCTTTTCCTTTCCACAGTTGAATAAATGTACTTTTGGAATTTCTCATGCGAATCGCCGCCGAAAAATTTGGCATACGACGAAGCTTTGCTGGAAGTCGTCGAACAACATGGGGAAGCCCGACCAGGCGAACCCATTGAAGTACTCCGCCTTTGGGAGATGCCGTGCACCGCGGTCGTTCTTGGTAGATCTTCGGTGGCCAACCAAGAGACCAATGTTCCGGCTTGCAAGCAATTCGGCGTGCCTATACTGCGTCGATGCTCGGGCGGAGCGACAATTTTAGCTGGCGCGGGATGCCTCATGTACTCGGCAGTCCTCTCATTCAACGTTCACCCACAGCTGGCCATGATCGACGCGGCGCACGATTTTGTAATGGATCGTTTGCTGACAGCGCTGCGGCCACAATTGGCTGCCGCTCGTCGCGAGGGGATTTGTGATTTAACAATTGCAGATCGAAAATTTTCGGGAAACGCGCTGCGGCTGAAACGTAATAGCGTTCTCTATCATGGCACGATTTTGTACGGGATGGATTTGGAGTGGGTCGAAACGTTGCTCGGTTCGCCTGCACGACAGCCCGAGTATCGTTTGAATCGCGCCCATCGCGACTTTATTGGCAACGCAAGCATTGATTTGATTAAGCTAGAAGAAGGTTTGAAACAATCTTTTGGTGCCCATAAAAATTGGTCCGAATTTCCGCTGCAGCAGAAGCTAGATGTTTTAGCAAACGAGCTTTTGGAGTCCCGATATAGCGATATCGCGTGGAATTTCGCGAGATAGCCTTTTCCGAAACGGTCCAAAAAGTGTACGATCGCTTCACAAGTCCCGCAGGCATAATGCTTTGCGGCCCATTATTGCTTTGCTTTTCGTTCTGAGTTTACTTCATGGTGTTTTCAAAAATCGGATTTCTGGGTGCTGGCCAGATGGCTAACGCACTAGCCAAAGGTGTCGTTGCCAGTGGTTTGGTGGCCCCCACAGCGTTAGTATTCTGCGATCCGGTCGATGCCCAACTTGCTGCTGCGCGGGCTCAATTTCCAGGCTGCATAACTCTACAGAATGCGCACGACTTGTTCACGCAGTGCGAGTTGATCATCCTGTCGGTCAAGCCTCAAGTGCTTCCCATCGTTGCGAGTAAATTTGCGAAGAGCGTTGGTTCGAACCACTTGCTGATATCGATCGCGGCGGGAATTTCACTGGGTAGCTTGCAAGAATGGTTTGCAACGAAGAACGTGGTACGCGTCATGCCAAACACTCCTGCCCAAGTATCTGCTGGGGTAAGTGCGCTGGCTTCCGATTTAGCGGCCGACAGCGAATCAATGCAGATAGCTTCACAGATCTTTGCCACAGTCGGCAAGGTCGTCGTCGTCGACGATGCTCAGATGGACGCTGTGACTGGACTCTCAGGATCAGGGCCAGCGTATGTTCTCATGATGATTGAGGCTCTGAGTGATGCTGGGGTAGCATCAGGACTGGCAAGACCCGTTGCGCTGACCCTCGCAGTCCAGACGGTCTTCGGATCTGCGAAAATGGTACAAGACACTCAACTACATCCCGCGGTTCTAAAGGATCAAGTCACCTCACCCGCAGGCACAACTATTGCTGGAATCCGTGTGTTGGAAGCAAATAAGTTCCGATCGACGTTAATTGAAGCCGTTTCCGCTGCCGTAAATCGCAGTCGGGAACTGCGAGGATAATTAATTTCGGTTCGACCTTGGAACAGCTAGGAATGTGGCGACAAGAAGTCAGCGTTCCGAACTTCGTCTTGAGTACGTTGGAAGATGGAAATGTCAAAATAGCGATGCCAGAACAGCCGGCCACGTCGAAGAGCAAACTCTGGATTCAGGTCTTGAAGGTTCTGATCGGAGTTGTCATTTTAGCCATCCTTGCTTCGCGCATTGATCGGACAGCGATTGACCATCTCGTGAATCACCCCAAGCGTTGGGATTTACTCGGTGTTGCGATGATGTGGGTCTTGCTGGCGCATTTGATCACTTACTTGCGTTGGTGGCAGATGGTGGTTTCGTTGGGTGTACCGCTGTCCCTAGTAATTGCTATTCGCGTGGGGTTCCTGGGAACGTTATTCAATATGGTTTCAGTCGGAGCCATCGGCGGAGATGTATTCAAGGCCGTGATCGCCACGCGCGCGGCGCGAGACAAGATGCCCGAAATCGTCGCGTCGGTTCTAGTTGACCGCATTGTGGGACTGATCGGACTAATACTTGTTACGTCAGTTTCATTTGAAACGTACGCTCGGTTGGCTTCGAGCCCAATATCCTTTTCCCAAGACATGCAGTATCTGCGCTACTTTTGCTTCGTCGCTGCGATCTCGTCGATCATTGGCTTGGTTGTCCTAGCGAGTCTGGGAAAACATTTTCCTGCGCACTGGTTTCGAAGACTACCCTTGGTCGGTTCGATGGCAGTCAGGATGGCGTCTGTCGCTCATGTTCTTCATGGAAGACCATTGCTTTTGGCCTTTCAAATTGCGTTAAGCTGCGGCGTACATATCGCTCTGACGCTTGGGTTTTATAGTGTGTCGCGAGCTTTTTACGACCAAGCCCCCGGTTTTCTCGAGCACATGATCACGATTCCACCTGCGTTTGCCATTTCAGCGTTACCCATAACACCTGGTGGTGTCGGTGTATTTGAAGTTGCCGTTGTGCAGATGATGAAAGCATTACAATTGAGCGACGCTACGTTTGATCAATTGATCGTAGTCGTCCTCGCCGTCTACCGTCTGTTCTTGCTGGCGACAGCGGCGATCGGAGGGGTTTATTACATCTTCGGTTTCGGAAGACTTGCCAAGGCAGAAGAGAAGATCGTGGCTGACCTTAGCCAGAGTTAAGCTACCTCAAGAACGTAACGATTGTATGTCACAATCCTTCGAGCACGACTCGTAACTCGCGCGGCATAATCTCATTGACGAGCGTTTTTTGGCGATCGCCGAGAAGTTGATACCGCGCAACGGTCATACTTTTGTGTGCGGAGGCGGCTTCTTTATTACCTTCAAGATTGGCCTTCCAATGTTCCGTCGCACTGGTCAGGACGTCGACAATATTATCAATGGATGGATAGCTTCGAATCTTATTTATCCATTTCGCAGCGGCTTCTGGTTTTTCAAGACGCAATTCATACCACGCCATATGAAGCCATGCTTTCATGCAGTACGCTTTGTTGACTTCATCAAAGGTTGGTGAAAAATATTGCTCTACGGCGGCCCAGTAGGCGGGGGAATCTTTGAGCAATGCGAGAGCATACTGGTCTTGAACTGACGACTGTCTGGGCACACCTAGTTGAATCGGAGTCGGCTCGGGAAGCAAACGCCGTTGCGGCGTAAAGGCGGTGACTGAGTAAGCCGCAAAACCAGCAGCGACTATACCAATCAAGGCAAGTGTTCCTCGAATGAGCTTGCGGCGAGTCTCATCGGCTAACCTCGAATGCTGCGTCGTAGCCCGCTGGAGCGCTGCAGTATGTTCGCTTGTAACAACCGCTTGATCAATTACAACGTTTGGTAGGGGGAGAGGCAGATCGGTTGGAAAAGGCCGCGGAAGCGATTCTGCCACCGTTCGGAGCGCACGATTGAGTTCGTTTGGTGATACAAATCGATCTTCCGGTTTCTTTTCTAATAGCCTTTCGACAATTGCGATCAACTCTTTCGGAACGTCGGGTCTAAGCTCGGCAAGATTTGGCACTTTGTTTTGCACATGCTGAACTGCCAACGATAAAGCTGTATCGCCTTGAAAGGGTGGCCTCCCGCTCAACATATGATAAGCAGTTACACCTAACGAATAGAGATCGCTTCGAAAGTCAACCGCTTGCCCCTGAATCTGCTCCGGACTCATGTACGTAGGTGTACCGAGTGCAATGCCGATCTCCGTTAGGTTTTCCTTTGAACTATAGGCTCGCGCGAGCCCAAAGTCTGTTACTTTAACTTCGCCATCAGTAGTCAACAGAATGTTATCGGGTTTGATATCGCGATGGACGATGCCGATACTGGCGGACTTGGAAAGGGCGGCTGACACTTGCAAGAGAATCGATACGGTCTCTTCAACGCTCAACGACCCCATCCGTTGGATATAAGAGCGTAGCGAACTGCCAGCGATATACTCTTGTGCAATAAATTGAATTGATTGGTAATCGCCAACGTCGTACACTTGAACGATGTTGGGATGAACCATCGAAGCGGCGGCTCGAGCTTCTTGGAGAAAACGTTTTAGATGTTCGGCGGATGAGGCCAAATCCATACGCATAACTTTTAGCGCAACATGCCGCTGCAAGTTCTCCTGGAATGCCAAATATACATCGGACATCCCGCCGCTACCCAGACGGTGCAAGACGCGAAACGGCCCAATAGTGCGATTTGTCAAATCGATTCGGTCGATAGACCTGACCGAAACCGATTCACTAGATACATCGCTACTCAAATTAAGCCCAACCACCAACGCGTTTAGATAAGAACTAAAGAGACTTCCAGTTTATACGAAGCAGCAGCGTCTCGCAGCCTTTCAATGACAGAAGAATATCGCCTGCATCAATCGCAGGATTGGATTGTGGTTCTCCTTCTGCATTCACAACGCTAGCCTTCTCAACGTCCCTGAAAAAGCCAAGTCTTACCGTAGAACTTTTTCCTGTCGCCTCTTGAACCCAGAGATACGCCACATCTCCGTTCGAACCAGCCTCGGTCTCATTCGCCTTGCCCTCAATTTCCAAGTGATTTGCTTGGAAAAAAGTGGTATTCAGCCAGCGAAGTTGTATACCGCGCTGTGAACTGGTTACGAAAGTCGCGGAACTTTGGTTTGCGGATAGCGGTTCAAATCCTGAAAAAACTAGCGGCTTCTGGCACCAAGCCGCGTGCGCCTGCAGCGGATCGGGGAGGTCGATCCCCGCCAAGATACTCCCGCTTTCCCCATTTCCCAAATGAGTGTCTAAATACCGCGATTCTTGCCGTGCGTGAACATTCTGACCGCCAAACATTAAATGCAGTCGGTGTTCCGCATCGTCAACTTCCATGACATCGGGGCAAAAGACCGTCGCCGAAGCCGCCTTGGTGGGAATCGTTTGCGGCCATGTCCTGAGCGTCGCCGCATCGCTAGGCCACGCTGTCCGCCACACAGGGACGCCAGCCCAAAAACCACCGGTTCCGCCTTCTACACCCTGAACTCGCTCGACCAGCCATTCGACCTTCGGCGTAATCTGGAGGCATCTACTTCCTCGCCACAACTCATACAACACCGTAAACTTGGCGATCGCTAAACTCTTGTGAACCAAAATGCCTTTCGCTGAAACGATCGCAGACATGGTCGAATTGTGTTCTAACGTCAAAGAAACATCTCGAGTTGTCGCGTAGACCTTCTCCCTCTTCTCTCGTTCCTGGACGTCAGTCGTAAAGAACGCAGCGTCAGCAATCGTCAATTGGCCGCTCATCCGGCTGCCACGCTTTCTGGCAACGAGAAGCGAACGCAGATGGCCAGTGCTAGGATCAAGTTGAACGTCCAAGAACTCGTTCGTCAGTGATTTTGCGGACGCGGCAATCAACTGACGACGCACGGACGATGGCGAACTAACGCTTGAACCTGCCGAACATTTAAATTGAGCAACGCCCATTGCTGGAACGTCTACGATAATTTCATTTCCACCGCGCAGGCTTTCTGGCATTGCATCAGCAAGTCCACGAGAGAACAAACCTGCAGCACTCGAGGATTCCTCCGCAGCATAAACTCGGTTTTCTTCGTCGGAAGTTAAGGCAAATTTTCCCGCTCGCAACCAGTACCGCTGTGGTGCACTGCTAGGATTAATAACCGTTACGACGCCCGACTCAAGCTCGACCGTTTTCGCCATCGTTGGCGTAGCCTGATATCTGCTGCGTTCGGACCCTGTTGCCCATTTGTCATTGGCGACAATCGATTTACCTGACAAAAGCCCAGACGTTACCCCAGCCAGACTCGCCAATTGTTGACTTAGCTCTTCATCTTGCTCGCCAAACTCGCATGCTTCTGCCCAACCACTGGAAACACCTGCGATTTGTGGGACAAAAGCGTTCATGTCGGCCGATGACCGAACGTCGCAGCGGCGAAGATACTGGCTTGCACTCTCGACGAAGCTCTCGACTTTCTCTCGGTCTTGCTTGCGTTTCATCCAATTGCACAGTTGCAAAAGCAAGGCGGCAAAGCTGGCGATTGATTCGGCAAGTCTAATTCGCTGACGAACGGTTTGCAATTCAATACAAAATCGAAGATAACTATTACGAACAGTTGGAAGCGAGTACTTGAATTGTGAAGTAGGAAGTGTGGTGTTACTGTAGGCTTGTCCGGTCTCTTCAAAATACCGTGCCAGCGTAATCCACTTCCCAAACGCAGTTGTTCGTTCGGTAGCCAACCGCAAATCAATGAAGGCTTCACTGTAGTCGTTTGGCCAGTGTGCGAACAGCAACGTGGGAACTTGGTGGTAGTCGAACTGCTTCGCCAAATCGACGCCAGATGATAAAACGTTGAGCGCAGAATTCGCATCGGATATAAATGCCGCAACTGCGTCGATGGTCGATCCATCAGCAGACTGCCAGCGGATCTTGGCCTGATCGCTGCGAGGCAAAGCACCATCTAGCCAAGCGGACAAGACTGCGTAGGGATAGCCAGCGATCCGATACAACTGCGCGTCGTTCGGCCGCACGCCTCCGGTTAATCGAGAGAAGGCAGTCGGTTTCTGCTTTAGCCCCAACGTTTCATACGCAGCAATTCCTGACCGAAGATCGCGCAGGAGTGTTCCTTGTCCCAGCCACGGATGTGCGGACTCTTTCTCAAGCCCTCCGGCAATCGAGATTTCTTCTTGATTGGCTTTGCTGACAAGCAATTCAAACGCGTCCGGATTGGCTGACTTCAATATGCTCAAGTTGTCAGCACTAATCAAGAAGTTTTGCTCGTGCTGTTGCTGCAACTGCTGGCTCATCGAACTTCCCAGCGTAGTTCCGACCACCAACGTCAGGTCGATCAAATTTGCCTGCTGAGAAAAGTACCGATCCCGCTCTTGAGAAATTTGATCATAACAGGACTGCAGCCAGCGTTCTGTTTCTTGTGCATCGTCGTTCAGGAAAGCTTGAGCCGCCTGAGTGACTTGTTCATGAAAAAGGGTCTGGTCAAGGTTGGTGTTATAATGCACCTTCCTCGTCAGAACATGCAGTTGCAAATAGGCGAAACCAAGTGCGAAAAAAGAGCGGCACGTAATGGGGCTTCGCGGCGGAATAGAATTGGCGATGTCAACCGACTCAAACGAAGCGACCAGTTCGCGATCAATTAATGAGACGCCCAGCGCTTGGGCAATCGCTTTCAAATTTCCCTGGCGATCGCCCAACGAATGCAATAAGAGATTGTCGCCCAATTCAATCCGCTCGCGAAGCGTCGAATCGAGATGACTTTCGGAGGCCTTTGGAACCAAAATCAGCGACGACTGGACATCAAGAGACGAACTATCGCTGCGTTTCCATTCAGGCAAGCCCGATACGGTAACGAGAAATGCGGGATGCCATAGCGAAGTCCAGCAAGCATGATAGTCGGCTGCCGTTTCTTGATCCAAATTCCGCGGCAAATCTTCAAGGGAGTAGCAGGGCTGGACAATTATGAGCCGTTGGAGAGGCATATCAAGACAAAATAAGGGAGGAAGCGAACTGCCTCTAATTTAGTTCATCTTGACGATCTATCACAGCGCCCTTGGAATGCAAAAGTGGAAAGACGAGCGGAAGCTTTCAAAACTGAAAGTAGATGAAGCCTTCCGACTGGGTTCCGGGCGCTAACAGCAAAGCCAGCAGAAACCAAGCGAACATGAAGCTCCACGAGAGGCCTTTGCGAAAACCCCAGACTCCAATTGTGTCGGTTTGTCGAAGTGCTGACGCGATCGCAACCAGCCCACCATAGCCTAAGATCGCGATCCACAACGAAGGATCATAGGCTGGACCAACCAAGCCATTTGCCCAGTCAAAGTCAACCACCTTTCGCAAACACAATATACTTTCACTCCAATTCGTCAGTCGGAAGAAACACCATGCTACGCAAACTGCATTGAACGTTAACGCTACGCATGCTCCTTTCCAGAGATAACCTCGCATGCCAGTCATTTCTGCCAATTCGTTTCGGATCGAGAATCGAATCCAGACGCGATGAGCGACCAAATAGAGTCCATGCAGGCCACCCCAAATCAGGAATGACCAACTCGCACCATGCCACAGGCCACCTAACAACATCGTGATCATTAGGTTTCGATTCGTTTGCCACCAACCGTGTCGACTGCCTCCCAGCGGAATATAGAGATAGTCGCGTAAGAACCGAGACAACGTCATATGCCAGCGATGCCAGAAGTCGGTAACAGAAGTTGCCAGATACGGCAAATTGAAATTCTCAGGCCAGTCGTAACCGAACACTTTAGCGATCCCCCTCGCAATATCTGTGTAAGCCGAAAAGTCAAAGTAGATCTGAAGAGCGTAAAGATATATGTACGGCAGCGAACAGACTCCCGCAGTAGTCGTATCTCCAATGTGGGCAAAAAATGGATTGATCGCCTCAGCAATCCGATCTGCAAGCACGACCTTTTTGAAGAACCCCCGCGCAATTAAATAACTAGCGTCCAATGGATCGATCGATCTCTGCGGCATATCGCCAGGTGCAAGGCGATTGAGAAATTCGTTCGGACGAAGAATAGGTCCTGCAACCAGATGCGGAAAAAACACCGCCGAAAGCGAGTAGCGAGATAGGCTGCTGAACGCCGGATGGACCTTGCGATAGACATCGACCATGTAGGCAATTCCGGTAAACGCAAAGAAGGAAATGCCGTAGGGTATCTCCCATTGATCCGCCGATATCATCCAGTCAGGTTTTCTAAACAGCCCACTACATAACTGCACTAACAGCGGGGCATATTTGAAATACGCTAAAAGCGAGAGGTTGAACACGAGTC
Organism: Njordella aestuarii; assembly: GCF_056494165.1. Classification (NCBI taxonomy): domain Bacteria; kingdom Pseudomonadati; phylum Planctomycetota; class Planctomycetia; order Pirellulales; family Pirellulaceae; genus Njordella; species Njordella aestuarii. The sequence goes on along the minus strand of NZ_CM151397.1, from coordinate 725,686 downwards.
CGGTCGCAAGCACTCGTCCAGGATATCGGCTTTTTTCGATCCTTATTGCGATCCACCAATTGCAGATGCAATACGCTAACAATACCGGAAGTAGTTTCCAGTGATTATGGCCATAAAACCCAAGGCTTGCGATCAACAGCCAACCAATCGCTAGCTTTTCATACCTACGAAGCAACCACCAACCGCAGAAGACCAGCGGCAGAAACCATGCAAATGCAGTTTCAGTAAACGTCACCGCTTCGTCTCCGCGCCCACGTGACTCAGCAGCGAAGAGAGAAGTATCGCATTCCCTCGCGTCGAAAAATGGTGATCTGGGATAAACAATGTCGACTTCTCTGCTTCGTCAGCAAAAGAGTTCCGAACATCGCAAACATCCATCGAACGCGAGACAGCTAGCTCGGTTATCAAATCCTGGAAGGCAAAACCCTGTCCTCGAGTAATCTGTTCGTATGTAGGTATCAACAGAATGGTTACTCTCACCCCTGACCGGCTTGATTCACTCGCTAGAACATCAAAGATCGATTCATACTGCGTAGCCAACTCTTGCGGAACTTGAACAGTCAATTTTCTTGCATAGGAGTTTGGTTTTGGCACCGGATTCGAGAACCTCAACCAACTCGCCAGTCCCAATCTGGTGACGTCTGTCCACATAGGCGCTTGATAGGTAATTACACCGTTCGAGTTTGCGCGTATTGTTTCGAGCGGGTGCTGGGCGAGAGGCGTGCTGTCAAGTGGCATCAAAGCAAAAACGATACGCTTTGGGCACAACCCATTATTTAACAAGAGCCGAACTTGCGCAACTCGAATGGGCAGCCATTCATTCTTGCCTAAGTAGAAAAAGGTCTTATCGGGCATTGCAGCCGCAGCTGAATCACCTAGCATGCCATCCATCTGAACAAACGAATTTCCAAAGAGCGCCCACTCAGGCTGGCAGTCAGAAAAAGGCGTGTACCTTTGCAGCTCGGCTCTGTTGGCCTCTTCAAAGCTCGCGAAATCGAGATAGTCGATTCCTAGCTGCAGATCGGACTTAAAAACATCTCGACCGGGCGACAATTCCCCCAGATATGGTTGGATGTCTTGCGGTGGAAATATTCGCAGATAGACTTCACCGAGAGTACCAACGACTAACAAACCCACGAGGATTCCCAACAGCGTCGAGCAGACTCTTCGGAATCGTTCGAGATAGCACATGGCACCAGCCGCAAGTGACAAAACTTTCTTGTGGGTTTTAAGCACCTGGGGATACATAAAATGGCGTTTCGCGTCGAGATCAATCCCGAGCTTGCTGCCAACTCCTTTGCCGGTTTTAGGATCCTCTATCGAAGTGGTTTTATCGGTAACTCTGTCGACGAACTTGCTGCCTAAATCGTTGCTAAAGGTCTAACGAAATCGGGCAATTGGCTCTAAACTGTTGCCATGACGCGAAACACGGACAACCCACCCAAATCAACCAGTTCCTCAGAAATAGACCGCGACACCATTGCGGCTGAATACTTTGAGACACTTCTCTATCCACCGTATCCGGTCCAAGAGGAAGCGCTGCTTGCGTATTACACCAGCGACGAAGGCGTGCTGGTATGTGCTCCTACAGGGACGGGCAAAACGCTGATTGCAGAGGCAGCGATCTATGAGGCCCTGCGCACCGGCAAGCAGTGTTACTACACAACACCGCTCATCGCTCTGACCGACCAGAAGCTCGACGAACTAACAGCAACGGTTCAGCGATGGGGTTACCCGGCGGAAAGTGTAGGGCTCGTGACCGGAAATCGTCGAGTCAACGCGAACGCTCCTATCCTCGTCGTCGTCGCCGAAATTTTGCTGAACCGATTGTTGCACCCAGACGCGTTCAACATGGACCAATGCCTGGCCGTAGTGATGGATGAATTCCACTGCTTCAATGACAATGAGCGCGGGATTGTTTGGGAGATGACACTTGGCTTTTTGCCGAAACATGTTCGCACGCTTCTCTTGTCTGCCACCGTCGGTAACAGTATCGATTTTCTCGGTTGGCTACGACGCTCCCACGGGCGAAACTTGGAGTTAGTCCAAGGTACAGAGCGAAAAGTTCCACTTGCCTTCAACTGGATTGATGACAAGTTACTAGACGAACATCTTGAATACATGTTTGAAGGTGACGACGAAACACGCCGAACTCCGGCACTACTCTTTTGTTTCAACCGTGATCAGTGCTGGCAAGTTGCGGAGATGCTAAAAGGCAAACGCTTGGTCGACAAGGCTCGGCAAGCAATCTTATCCGATCGCTTGGACCAATATGATCTCTCAAAGGGTGCTGGGCCAAAGCTCAAGGCGATTTTACAACGCGGCATCGGCGTGCATCATGCCGGAATTTTGCCGATGTATCGACGTATCGTTGAATCGCTGTTCCAAGAAAAACTACTTAGCGTTGCCGTCTGTACCGAAACTCTTTCCGCCGGCATTAACCTGCCAGCGCGATCCGTTGTACTGCCAACGATCTTGAAGGGCCCCAGAGACAAAAAGAAGCTTGTCGAGGCGAGCACGGCGCACCAAATTTTTGGACGAGCAGGTCGTCCTCAATTCGACAAAGAAGGGTTCGTCTATGCGCTGGCGCACGAGGACGATGTAAAACACTTGAGGTGGAAGGAAAAATACGATTCTATTCCGGAAGACACCAAGGATCCTCAACTGCTCCGGGCCAAGAAGCAGCTCAAGAAAAAGATGCCCAAGCGTCGCGAAGGTGAAACATACTGGAGTGCAGCGCAATTTGAGCAACTACGCAACGCTCCTTCTGCCAAGCTTGTTAGCAAAGGCGATCTGCCGTGGCGTCTGCTGGCTTACATGCTCCTGCAATCTTCTGACGTGCAATTGTTGCGAGATCTAGTAGGGCGCCGTCTCATGGCTGCGACTGATATTGAACGAGCTCAAAAACGACTCAACCAAATGTTAGTAACTCTCTGGTCTACCGGATACATCGACTTGCAGCCACCGCCTCGAGCCGCAGAAACAGCGGCCCAGGAGAGTGTTAAACCTACCAAAGTAGATCCCTTCGCAAGAACGAAACCGGAAGGGTTGCTGGCGGGCTTCGATCTCTCGAAATTAGAATTGCAAAAGACTGAGAAAGCGGAGCCGGCTGAACCTGGTGATATCGATGATGAGGAGGAGACCGAAGTAGACTCGAAACCACTGGCAGACACGAACGTGCAGTACGAAGTAGTCGACTACAAACCACTGGAAGCCAAGCCTAAAGAAGACGCAGAACTGCTGTTGCACTTGCGCAGTATTAATCCGCTGTTCGGCATGTATATGGCAGATCAATTACTTCATGCTGACCTTACCGAACGCGTCCTCGCGCTCGAAAGCGTTCTGGAGCTACCTCCGAACGTCGCCGCTCAAGTGCGTGTCCCTCCGCCCGAAGAGCTTCCGTTTGGGCCACTCGCTACCAACCATTTGCACGGCAGATTGCTCGAGTTGGGTCTGGCTACTCCACCCGAACTTACCGGCCGCTGGTCAGACGACGATGATGAAGACGAACAACAACAACGCGAACAATTCGGTCGCAGAATCCCGCCACCTTGGCCAATGTCGTTAGGCGAGAAAATTCGGAAGCTTTTCCAGTATGATGTACCTGGAGTTCATGACGTCAACGTGCGAGGTGTTTGGGTTGTCGGCGAGTTGCTGCAATTCAATGGCGAATTCTTTAAGTATATCGCAGCCCGCGGACTGCAAAAACAGGAAGGAATTCTTTTCCGACATGTGTTGCGATTTACCATGCTGTGCGACGAAATCGCTTCGGTCCCCCCAATCGGCAGCACTCCCGAAGACTGGGAAGATGTGTTCGACGATCTAATCGACACTCTTTCCGCAAGCTGCCGCGCTGTTGACCCTGAAAGCACCGACGAAGTATTAAGCGGAAAGCTCGAGAACGACGAACTGCTGATCGGAAACTTGACGCGAGCGTTACGCCGCAGCTAAACGTCTCGCATCGCGATACCAAAGTGCCAATAAAACAATCGCAAGCAACAGACAGGCAAACTGATACGCGGTAAAGCCCGAGATCACTTTAGCCTCGGGACGTATCCATTCCGTCATGAAGCGATATGTCAAATATCCCAAAAGATACACTTTAAGCCTCTGGTGTTTTAATATGTCATGCTTGGCAAGAAAATAAAACAGGCAAGCGCTGATAGCATGAAAGGCAACTTCGTACAGCTGAGTCGGATGCCGCAGGATATTTGAGTCTGCATCGACCGATGCGAAATGAACACCCCAAGGCAGATCAGTCGGCACTCCAAAACAGCAGCCGCCAACATAACATCCAATTCGACCCACAATGATCGCCACTGCAATCGGCATCACAAAGTTGTCACCAGTGGATTCTTTGATACCGAACATCCATTTCGATATTTCTACCGCCACATATCCACCAAAGATTCCTCCCAAAATCGTCTTTCCATCAGCGAACCAAAAATAGCCCGACGCGATGCCTTCCCAACCCTGTTCAAATATGAACGGCAATCGCGCTCCTAAGATCGCTCCAAGAAAGGCCGCGATTCCAATCGCAATTTTGGTATCAGGCTCAAGCGCCGAACTCACTTTTTGGCGCCGATACGTCCAGGCACACAGGGCAACAGCGGCCAACATGATCAGCATGTACGCAATTTGAATCCAAGCAGATCGCATTACTGCACAAGTCTGAATGTGGTGTACTAAGACGACAACCTTGCGACCGTCGGGAACTCAAGAATAAATTTTGTGCCACGACGCGCTTCGCTCTGAACGCTGATGCGGCCACCATGTGTTTCGATAATCTTTCTCGCCGTTGGCAAACCCAACCCACTGCCGCCGTTCTTCGTCGAATAGAAGGGTTCGAACATTTTCATAGCTGTATGATCATCCATGCCACAACCTGTATCGATCAAATCCATTGCCGCTCCACCGGGAATGGCATAGGTTCGGATGACGAATTGACCTCCATCAGGCATCGCTTCCAAAGCGTTCTTTACCAAGTTGATCAGAGCCGCTTGCAACGAATCGCTATGCAGCATTACAAGCGGTAGGTCAGGATCAAAGTAACGTACAACTTCAACATCTTGCTGGTCAGCTTGAGGTTGAAAGAGTCGCAGTACAGTCGAGATTTGATCATTGAGATTCCCTGGCGTCATCTCGAGATCCCGCATGCGAGCGAATCGGAGGAAATCCCGCAGCAGATTCTGCATGCGCTCGCACTGCTGTCGTATCAGATCGATTTTTTGTACGGCCCGACGGCTGCCACTCCAACTACTCTCCTCCAGTTCTTCGCTTAGCAAGTCCACGTTCATGTGGATCACGGAGAGCGGATTTTTGATTTCGTGCGCAAGCGAGCCAGCCAATTCCGCTAGCTCGTGATACTGTCGACGCAGATCTTCTTCAGTTTGACTCATAGTTGATTCAAAATCGTAACGGATCACCGGTTTTGAAGATGTTACTCCAATAGGCCCAGTGACTGCGTTCTTGCACGATAACTTTCTGGCGAAGAAAACGGTACGATACTTAAAATACTCGATTGCAAGATTCCGTCAGGATACACTTGGCGAGAATCTAGTGAAGAGGCTACGTTGTCGCCCAATACGTGCACACCTGTAACTGCAGGTAATGTATAGTCCAGTTCACCCCGCGGTCCGCGATAAAAAATATCGCGAAGCAACGACACTTGATAGGGTACTGGGCGATCTGTTTCGACACGAAACTGAATCGGGCAAAACGCCGAAACCTCTAAGCCGGCATCTGCGATAGGTTGAAAACCGAAAGCACTCGCACTCGCACTTGCCACCGCGTCTTGCGTGTTGGAATCGCTCGCAAGCAAGTGAGCGTCGGAGTTTAGATCCGATTCCACGAATTGGTAAGCAGCGAAATTCGCTTCCTGCCCAAGCAAGATTTGTCCATCGACTAAAGCAATTACGACTCCTGTTTGTTCATTGTTGGTTGGTTGAGCGTAAGATCGGTTCTCGGTCCTCAACACGTACGACTCTGCTTGGCCGTCGATTGCGAGCGTTCCTTCAATCGTTGAGCGACCAATGCTCACCGTCGCTTGCACGGTATGATTGTGATACCAAGCCCGGCAATCGATCTGAATCGGCAACGAAGAATCCTTAAATGCGAAATGCAGTCCAATATCTGGCACCACGAGAAACGGTCGCGATTCGTCATAGTACCACGGCGATTCATCCAAAATAGGCGAAGCATGGCGAACAAGCGACGGTCCAACTCGCGGATAAAAGCTGCTTGGGAAGTAGCCGATCGCCCGGGGCGGGATCGTCGAATCACCGCGTATCGATCCAACCAAGCTTGCCGATTCAATTTCCACGGCGCGGCTTAGAAACAGCGGCAGAGTTGCCTGCGCGCGAAGCCCATTTCGAAAAAGGTCGCCATTTGAGATTTGCAACTCTTCTCCCGGCAGAGCGGCTACCCGTTTTATCTGCAGATTTGAAGTTCCCGCTACGGCTTCATTCTGAAATGGAAAGACGACTAGCTCGCCAAATTCAGGCACCCGATCCGGTGGGTTCTGGGTAAAGCGAAGCTTTTCGCCAAACTTTTGGGAGCCGACAAGGACTTCGCTAGCACATCTCGGGCACAAAACCGATTGCTCCGATCGGTCGACAGGCGGCGAGTAGAAGGATGCCAACCCACAACTTTCACAGTAAAAATAGGATCGAGGTCCTACTAAACAAGGCTCCATAGAACTTCCGGCGACAATTCCAGAACCGATTGACGCCCCTGGCGAGGTCGGCCGGAGCGCATTCGTGCCCACTACGGTTAGAGCAAAGGACGAAACTGCCACGTAAAGCCATCCTCGTTTCCGTTGCGACGCTCCAAATCCAGGTTGGTGGCTTCGACCAAGCAAATTTCCGCCCTTATTGTCGTGGCTAAAGATCGCTAGAATCACAGACCAGTTCCGACAGTTGCCTTCTGAGGCGAGAATGACGCTGTGCGGCACATGTTCCGAGGCTCAAAAACCGAGCCATCCATTAAATATTAAATCATCGCGAGAGAGCTAACAGGGATGAATCGAGATAATTGGGATGTCGACGTAAGTTCGGAAGATTCTCCAGAACCCAAACACTTGAATTTTATCGAGCACGAAATCGAGAAGGATCTCGCGTCGAGCCGCTTTGCTGGGCGAACTTTTGCAACGCGTTTCCCCCCGGAGCCTAACGGATATTTGCACATCGGGCACGCAAAAAGTATCTGCTTGAATTTTGGACTTGCGAAACGATACAGTGGCAAATGCAACTTGCGATTCGACGATACGAATCCCGCTGCCGAAAGCGACGAGTACGTCCAGTCGATCATGAACGACGTTCGATGGCTTGGATTCGAATGGGATGAACTCCATTACGCATCCGACTATTTCGAGCAAATCTACGAGTGGGCAGTAAAGCTGGTCAAAGCCAAGAAAGCCTATATTTGCGATCTCGATAGTGAACAGATGCGCGAAATGCGAGGTACGCTGACCGAACCAGGTAAGAATAGCCCTTTCCGCGAGCGAAGCGTTGAAGAAAACCTCGACTTCCTTACACGCATGCGAGCAGGAGAATTTCCTGAAGGCACAAGAACGCTACGTGCCAAGATCGATATGGCGCACAGCAACCTGAACCTACGCGACCCGGTAATGTATCGAATTATGCACACGCCTCACCATCGCACTGGTGACAAGTGGTGCATTTATCCCATGTACGATTGGGCTCATGGCCAAAGCGATAGTATCGAAGGAATTACGCATTCAATTTGCACGTTAGAATTCGAAAATCATCGCCCACTCTACGATTGGTTTTGTGCTTCTTTGGCAATACATCATCCACGGCAGATCGAGTTCGCGCGACTCAATCTAACTTACACAGTGATGAGTAAGCGTAAGCTGTTGAAACTGGTCGAAGAGAAGCTGGTATCTGGCTGGGACGATCCTCGTATGCCAACTATCAGCGGCATGCGTCGTCGAGGATATACGCCAGAAAGCCTGCGCAACTTTTGTGAGCATGTAGGTGTTGCAAAATTCAATAGCACCATCGACGTCATCGTTCTCGAAAACGCTGTTCGAGAACACTTGAACGAAATCGCTTGCCGCTACATGGCCGTTCTCGATCCCGTCAAAGTAGTGATCACCAATTATCCTGAGGGGCAAGCAGAGGATCTGGAAGCGGTCAATCATCCTGAACGCCCAGAGGAAGGCAAGCGAACGCTGCCGTTCGGACGAGAGATTTTTATCGAACGGGACGACTTCATGGAAAATCCTCCGTCAAAGTTCTTCCGACTTCAAATCGGTGGCGAAGTTCGACTGCGCTATAGCTACATTATTCGTTGCGAAAGCATTGAAAAAGACGCTGACGGCAACATAACTCAAATAAACTGCACCTACGATCCAGAGACAAAATCGGGGTCGGGCTCGACACGCAAAGTAAAAGGAACCATCCATTGGGTGCCGGCCAAGGAATCGGTTCGAGTTCCAGTTCGATTGTACGACCGCCTTTTTCACAACGAATTCCCAGAAGACGCGCCTGAAGGTCAAACATTTTTGGACAACCTCAACCCCGACAGTGTGAAAACTTTGTATGCTCAAGTCGAACCGGAACTTGCAAAGTTAGAAAAAGGCACAAGAGTTCAATTTGAACGGACGGGTTATTTTGTAGTCGACACTGTCGATTCAAAACCCGGCGAGCCCCACTTCAACCGAATTGTGACACTCCGAGATACCTGGGCGAAAATTCTTAAAAAGGGCAACTAAAGGGCAGGCGAAATGTCAGAAGCACCATCATCCTACGACGCGGATCAACCATCAACTTCCGCAAAGAAACCCTATTCGCCTCTCGCGCTAATCGTTGTGCTTGGAGTCGTTGTTCTGGCATTCGGCAGCTACATCGGTTACGAATTCATGCTCGAAATGCAGGCCTCTGCTCCGGTAGACGTAGAACCGGAATTCACGCCATTCGGGCCCGACGATATTGGTCAACGCCGTTGATATCTGTTGGTGCTGCCAATAAGCGAACGATACGGTGCGAAAATAAAAAACAGACACCCGTTTATTTTTGCCTTGGGATCAGCGTCTTCGCAAACGCTGCTGGCAAGGCTTGATCAAAACGGAGGTCCAGCGTCTCGGGCGCCTCGGATTGCAAATACTGCGGGTACAACTGCCGAAATAGCAAAACGTTGCTCTCGAGCAACTCGTCGGAAGCGAACTCCAGGCGAGATGCTTCGTTAAATACCACGGCTACGATCTCTATCCCTCGCAGCCGGAGCACAGAACAGACTAGCATGGCTTGATTGATAGCCCCAAGCCTATTGCCGACAACAACTAAGGCGGGCAGTTTTGTTGCTTCAGCGAAATCTAGATTCGAAGTAGTTCGCGTCAGCGGCGACATCACTCCACCCGCCGTTTCGACCACGACGTAATCGCTTTGACTGTGCCACCAATCCAAGCCGGACTGGATCTTTCCCTCGTCAATTCGCAGTCCTTCCGATTCGGCGGCCAAAACTGGTGCAACTGGTTTTGTGAAGCGATAGGGACAGACACGCTCTATTGGATACTTGTTCGAAAGCGATTCAGCAAGCCGCACTGCGTCGTCGGCACTTCCTCCGGTGCATCCCGATGCGGCCGGTTTGTACGCACCGACATGCAACTCGAGCGACAACAGCGCACGAATCAGCTGGCAAGCAACCGTCGTCTTCCCGATTTCCGTGTCGTTTCCAACAATTACGCAACCGCGTTTCTTTTCACGCATCAATGTTTCTCATTTCATCAATCGCCTTCTGAGCATCAAAAACGAGCGGTGATTTATATAGCGTATGACTCAGATCGCAATCCAACAGATCACGACAACTTCGTTTCATCAACCGCGAAACTAGTCCGGAATGCCATGCAAGATATCCAATCAATTGCTCCGGCGCTATTCCTAGTTCTCGCAATGAACTGAGTCGCGTATCTCCATGTCGCTTCGCTAGCCGCCTGCCGTCTGTCCCAACAACCAAAGGCGCATGAAAGAAAATTGGCTTTTCCCAATTCAGATCGTCGTAAACTGCATTCTGCCGAAATGTGCTGAACACCAAATCGGCCCCGCGCACGACTTGATTCACGCCTGCATCATGATCATCGACAACTACAGCGAGCTGATAAGCGGCTTGATCATCCACTCGCCACACAACAAAGTCACCGAGCTCCCGTGCCGGATTAATTTCTTGCAAGCCAAGAAACGAATCGGCGAAGCTCGCGTGCGAAGCATCCCAACGGTATCGCCAACAGAACGGCGTGTTCGAAGCTTGCAGCTCATCTGCAGATTGCGGATCGCGGTGTCGGCAAGTTCCAGGATAAACCATACCATCCAAGTGAGATTCATGCGGCGCCGACGCCGTCGCAATGTCAGAGCGACTGCACGTACAGGGATAGACACGTCGGCGGACAATCAATTCGTCCAACACCATTCGATACCGAGTTGTGCGCAGCGACTGGACCAATTCAGGTCCTGCTAGTAGAGGCGATCGCGGCGAGGCGTCCCAGTCTAATCCGAGCCACTCCAGGTCATCATAAATCTGCTCCACGGCCCATGGCTTTACCCTTGGTGTTTCCAAGTCTTCAATGCGCAGAATCAGTTGACCGTCGGCAGATTGACGGAGCAAAAGCCATGCAAACAAGTAAGTTCTCGCATTACCGACATGTTGTGCTCCGGTGGGAGAAGGAGCCAAGCGCCCGATAAAATGCGTGTGCATAACGACCTAGAATCGTGCCCAGTGATGTGTGTCGGTGTTGCAAACAATCCACGCTACAAATGCTTAACCAGGAGGAAGTTGGATTTTAGGGTCCGGAAATTTCCTGCCAGCATGCAGCGCCATTACCAGTTTGCGAATGTTCAAAATATAGTCGACCATCGAATGGTCTGCTAAGTAGTCTAGTTTCCAGCGCCGGAGACTTTTGATCAGACCTTTGAATCGGTCCTTGCTGCGTGACCAGGAATAGACTTTCTTCAAGTTTCCATTGTGATCCAAGTACAACTCGATTCCGCTATGGCGATACCCAAGCCAGCGAGGAGGAACGCGTGTGACAATATCGTTATTGTTCACCCATCGATAGTGGGCCAACTGCACGGCGTGGATGTAGCGTTTGTTCCCGACTCTTGGGGAACCGAAGGTAAAAAGAGCGCGAGGATTGGTCGAAATTGATGAAAACTTACAACGCCCGGCACAAACCATCGCCATGGCCGCCCCCAAAGAATGCCCCGCAAAATATGTCGGGCGCGTATTATTGGCAATCCGCTTCTCAATCAGCGGCCACAGATGCTCGACTTCGCCATTGAACCCTTTGTGCACTCGTCCCACATCCAGCAAAACGGTAAGCGCGTTCGCATCAGCTCTCAGGTCATCCCATTGGTTTGGCTCGGTGCCCCGCGCCACGATGACTAAGTCATGCTCGTTGCTAAATAGATAAGCTTGCGCTCCATCGCGATCAAGAAACTCGCAGACAGAAATACCAGCGTTGCTGGCGATTGATTCTATCTGCGCCGGCGGAAAGTAAGCCAACCTCGAAAGTTGGGCCATTAACAATGACTGCTCTAACCAATGCAATTGGGCAATTGGGTGACTGAGCGCGATCGAGATATCATTGGGAATCAATCGATCGCTGATCCAAGCAGCGTCGTCCACTTCTAAGTACTCTTGCGATCGTTCATCGGTACCCAGTCTCGGATCGGCTCACCGATGTAGATCTGCCGAGGCCGCCCAATCCTTGCACTCATTTCATGCATTTCAACCCAGTGCGCAATCCAACCCGGCAGTCGTCCAATTGCAAACAACGCTGTAAACATCTGCACTGGAATTCCCATCGCACGATAGATTACACCAGAGTAAAAGTCGACGTTGGGATAGAGTTTTCTTTCCACAAAATAGCTATCTTGCAAGGCAACCTGCTCGAGCTCTTGAGCTACGTCGAAAAGAGGATCTTTGAGGTCGAGTTTGGCCAGCAGTACATCGCAAGCTGCTTTGATGATTGTTGCCCGCGGATCATAGTTCTTGTAGACGCGATGTCCAAAGCCCATCAATCGGAAGTTGCTCGATTTGTCTTTTGCCAGCTCGACGTACTTCTTCACATTGCCGCCATCGTCAGCTATTTGTTGCAACATGCTCACGCAAGCTTCGTTCGCACCGCCGTGACGCGGCCCCCACAATGCACAAATACCCGCCGATACGGATGCGAACAGATTAGCATTGGACGAACCGACCATGCGAACAGTAGACGTACTGCAGTTTTGTTCGTGATCAGCATGAACAATCAGCAGTAGATTCAAAGCCTTAATAAAGTCTGGGTCGGTCGTGTATTGCTCGCTTGGCACCGAGAACATCATGTTGAGGAAGTTCTCGCAATAACTCAAGCTATTGTTAGGATAGATGAACGGCTGGCCGAACGATTTTTTATAAGCGTAGGCAGCAATCGTCGGCAACTTGGCAAGCAAACGGTGGATCGACACTTCGACTTCAGCCGGATCGTGCGGGTCTAACGCGTCTTGGTAGAAAGTAGAAAGAGCGCCTACGACGGATGAAAGAATCGCCATGGGGTGTGCATCGCGAGGGAATCCGTTGTAAAAGTTCCGCATGTCTTCGTGCAACATCGTGTGCTTTCGAATCGATGCCCGGAACTTTTCGAGTTGTTCTTGAGTCGGCAGCTCGCCATAAATCAGAAGATAGGACGTCTCGATAAAATCGCAATTTTCTGCGATTTGTTCGACCGGATAACCGCGGTAGCGAAGGATTCCTTTATCCCCGTCCAGAAACGTAATCGCACTCTTCGTCGATCCCGTGTTCGCGTAGCCTTCATCCAGCGTAATGTGACCAGAATCTTTCAACAGGGTCGAAATGTCGAAGCCGCGTTCGTCTTCGGTGCCCACCACCACGGGAAATTCGTACGTTTTTTCCCCCAACGTCAACTTCGCTACTGCCCCATTCGTGTCTTTTTCTCCGCGCGTATTCGGCATGTAGCAACTCCCAAAGTTCTTAATATCTCGGAAAAATCTTGTCAAATTCCAAGAAGAATACAATCAATTCGATAGCGTTAGCAGTTTAACGATTAACCTACAGTTGAGCAATCGACCGCACCGGTGCATAGCGGTCTAATCCTGGGTTCGTCGCATCAGTGTGCACTAAATGTAACTGTTTGACTTGGCGATCCGTCGCGGTACGGACATGAATTTCAACTGGACCAATCTGCAGCACCGTGCCTTCCTTAGGAATACACCCCAAACGAGTGATGACAAGGCCTGCCAAGGTCTCGTAATCGTCTGACTCAGGCAAATCCCAACCGACGACTTGGTTGAATTTTTCGACTGAAACTCTGCCTTGAGCATCCGCGATCGCTCCGTTCTCATACTGCGTGATTTCACTGCCTTCTTCTTCATCTAATTCATCAGCAATTTCACCGACGATCTCTTCGAGGGCGTCTTCGATGGTTACCACGCCCAGCGTTTCTGAAAAATCGTCGACTACAATCGCCATGTGAGACCGACGATGAAGAAAATCTCGCAGCAACTCATACACTGGCCGGCTGCCCGGAACTCGCCAAGCGTCACGCAGCAGCGGTCGAATATTAATTGAATCCGACGCGACGTCAGTATTCAAAAAAGTAATGAGATCCTTGACGAACAGAATTCCAATGATGTTATCGAGCGAGCCTTCGTAGACCGGCAAGCGTGTGTGACCAGACCGATCGACTTCTGCGATCAATTCCGGCCAAGGCGTATGAATATCGATAGCGTTGACTTCACTGCGATGGGTCATAATGTTCTGGACTGGATTTTCGTCCAAGTTCATGACGCCCTGGATCATGTCTCGCATCCCTTTGCGCATCAATCCATCGCGCTCCCCGGCCGTGACCATCGTGCGAATCTCGTCCTCCAACGACTCTTCCTCGAAGCTATCATCTTGGACTTCATCCCCTAGCCGATGCCCCAGCCACTCGAAAAAAGCTTCCAGTGTTTGCAATGGCAACGAGATGTTCGTAATCAGCCGCCACAATGGCCACGTATGGTAAAGAATGCGAGAAGCTCGCTCTTGCACAACCAACTGCGGCAACCAGATTCGAATCGCCATCAATCCAATGGCCGTGACAATGACGAAGACAGTTTTTGCATAACCGGTGATGGTCGATACCGGTTGGTTGTCGGATATTCGACGCTGCTGTTCAACGGTAGGTAGGTAAATAAGAAACAGCGAAGTCCCAAAAACTAACGCGATGGTAACACCTATTAAGAACAGATAGGTGCAAGCCGTGGTACCAGCGTTTTGCAGGTCCAAAATCTGACCAAACCGCTCGCGTTTCCTGCGCAAGCGACAGTAGCTTTCCAGCGAGCGACCATTGAAACTCGAAAGCAAGTGTGTACCAAAAGCTCCGAGGATAGCGATCACCACCCCCAAGCCTGCCGCTGTCGCAGCATTGACGCTGTCCATTCCCCTCCTCGAATCCCATTAAAAAGGCCGCTTGCCCACCATTACCGCAGTGTAGTCAGAACAGGTTACGGCTGTCAGGCAATTGTATCGCGATTAACTACTTTTCGCGCCGGGCCTACCAGCGAATCCTGCACAGCGATCCTACATTCCGCAATCGGCTTGTTTTGGCGTACTCGATCCCCTTGAGTCCAACACACCTGACGTACGCGGATCCTTCAAAGCCTTCACCATATCGGTATCCGTAACCATTCTATATACGTACTACCGCAAAGTTAGCGAACAAACGCGCATCATGCATTACAAAGGAACATTATATTGCATCGCATTCCTCTTGTGTGTCGCTTTCCTTGCTCAAATAATGTCACCGAACGAATAAATCCAAACGCACTGCGAACGTTTTTAAAACACCTCACCATCCATGACGGCCTCGCACTGAAATGGCCGCTGCAAAACTAAAGAACGACATTTATGGAACATTCCGAGATTCTGCTGCCGAGCCTCGTAGCACTATTTGTGCTAGGTGTCACCACGCAGTGGATTGCATGGAGAATCAAAGTTCCTGCAATTCTATTACTGTTGGCAGTCGGTTCTCTAGCAGGCTCAGTTCCCAAACTTTTGTTACACCCGGAAGTGGTTTTTGGTGAATTGCTGCTTCCAATCGTGTCTCTTTCTGTCGGACTGATTCTCTTTGAAGGGGGACTGAACCTTCGTTTTGCTGAACTGAAAACGACTTGGCGGTCATTGGTTGGACTATTATCCATCGGCGTGTTAGTTACCTGGAGCCTCGTAACAGTCGCGGCGTACTACATCCTCGGACTCTCGCTTCCCGTCGCGACGCTGCTCGGTTCCGTTCTGGTAGTCACCGGTCCGACGGTCATTGGTCCGTTGTTGCGTGATATCCGACCGTCAGGACGTGTCGGTGTAATCGCCAAATGGGAAGGAATTGTAATCGACCCGATCGGCGCAACGCTCGCCGTCTTGGTCTTCAACGCAATCATTCCCGTAACGAGCGGCGAACTGAATAACGCTATCTGGAGTGTCATCGGTGACCTAACGAAAACTCTCGTGGTCGGGATTGTCAGCGGCTTGATCCCTGCTTTCGTACTCGCAATTCTGATGCGCCGCTTCTTGCTGCCCGATTATCTTCAAAATCCGATGACTCTGATGCTAGTCCTAGTCAGTTTTGCGTTCGCGAACTATTGGCAATCCGAAGCCGGCTTGCTCGCCGTCACGGTGATGGGGGTCGCTTTGGCGAACTACAAAGGGATTGACGTGAGCAAGATAATCGAATTTAAGGAAAGCATCGCCACGCTGTTGATCTCCACGTTGTTTATCATCCTCTCAGCCCGCGTGCCGCTAAATTCGTTGGTCGCGTTGGGCTGGCGAGGCCCCGCGTTTGCCGCGTGCCTGATCCTTTTTATTCGCCCAGCATCGGTATGGCTGTCAACAATCGGCAGTGGCCTCAGTTTTCCCGAACGCGCTTTTCTAGCATGGTTCGCTCCCCGAGGAATTGTCGCCGCCGCAGTGACTTCGGTCTTCGCCCTACGTTTGGGCGATTCACAGATGGTCCCAGCTACCTTCTGGGTCATCCTAGGCACAGTTACGGTTTACGGACTAAGTGCACCAAAGCTTGCCCGGCGTCTTGGACTGGCTGTCGCGGACGCTCAAGGCATTCTCATTGCTGGGGCAAACAAAACAGTTCGTGCCATTGCACTAACTCTAAAGCCACTTGGCTTCAGCGTCACCATGGTCGACACGCAGTTCCCTAGGATTCGACGTGCAACTCAGATGGGATTAAACGGTTGCTTCGCTAATGTACTGTCCGAAGAAGTGCTCGACCTTGTCGACTTTGGCGGTATCGGAAAGTTTCTCGCCATGACAGCCAATGATCAAGTTAACACCCTCGCGGCCGTACGATTCCGCGAACTGTTTGGCAGGTCCAACGTCTACCAACTAAAGTCCAACGAGGTTCGCCCCAGTTACCTGGAGACTCGCTGGCAGAATCACATGGCAGGCAGAACGCTATTCGCGGACGATCTAACGCATGAGCGGCTGAACGGCCTGATCGAAAGCGGAGCAAAACTATATGTTGTTCCGTCCGAATATCTCATTGAAAAGCAAGCTGCAGCTGCAGCTGCCAACAAAATGCTTCAGGCAAAATCGACATCGGAGAAACAATCCGACAGTTCCAGCGACATCAACTCAACTCCAATCGAACGCAAAGATTCGCCACCAGTCCGCGAGAAAGAAGAAGCGTGGCCACTGTTCGTAGTCGATGGCAAAAAAATTACGGTCTGTACGACCGACACTAAGACCACCCTAAAAGCGGGACAGAAGATTGTTATGCTCTCGGCCAACCCGATCGACTTTACACCAAAATCAAGCGAACCGACAGCGGTCAGTACCCAAGAAACAGCGACCTCTGCATAGTCCCCACGTAAGACAGTCTGCTATTCCGAAAGACTCCATCAGAGGACGTCAAACAGCCGATGCCAACAACTCCGTCATTTGCTCGACCAATTGTTTTGGATTCACAGGTTTGCGATACCATCGGTCTACACCGCTCGGGCCAATAGTCACGCCGACATCCTCGGGATTGCTTCCACTGACTGCGATGACTGGGATACGGCTGTGTGTCTGATTTTCGCGAATTCTCATCAGCGTCGATTGCCCATCCATCCCTGGCATGTTCATGTCCAAGAGTACGATGTCCGGCAGCGTATGTTCGGACAGACGGTATAGGGCCCGCAGACCATCGTCCGCTTCGGTTACGTCAAAACCGGTAAGCCGCAGATAGCCCGCCAACAGTTCGCGTTCATTGTCGTCGTCATCCACCAAAAGCGCTCGCTTGTTAGGTCGCTCCGCCCCTACGACAGTATTGTTATTGGAAGAAGCCGTACCACCCTCGAGCGAATCGAACTCGCGCAACGCCTGACTTAACGTCGTCATCGCTTCACCAATCTGGTCACGCTCTAACTGACTTGCAGCCAGGTGTAACAATTGATTCGCGCCGGAGATTCGTGCGACGACGTCTTCCGCCAGTTTGGCTTGCGAACAGTCCCCTTCGACTTCAAAGAGATCGGCGAGCAATTCTTCGCGGACGACTTTCACATCGCGTGGCGCTGTGATTCCGAGACGGACACGTTTATTTGCAATCCGCAGAATCTCAACGGAGATCCCCAGTTTTGGAAAAAGGACTTTATCTTGTGTCCCTCGCGATAGAACTAACATCGTGCTGTCATGCTTTTCGTTTGTGAGCTGCAAGTAACCATGGAGCCACCGGCTAGAGAATCGGTCCACGCAAGACCGAGCCAGTGCATGGCAGATATTTCAAGACAGAACTCTCGCAGTTGCTGCTAAATATAATTCTATGACGTCTGGCACCACGCAGGCAACTGGCTCTGTGGAAAACCGCCCCAAAGAAATAGCGCTAAGGGAACCCAAAGAACCTTTCGTTTATTCAAAAGTTTCCTGCGTTAAGGGCTCCGAGACCAGATCGCTTTATCGCTCGCGGAAGACAATACGTCCCTTGGTCAAATCGTAGGGCGACAGTTCGACGCGAACCTTATCTCCCGGTACGATTCGAATAAAGTTCTTCCGCATCTTGCCTGCAACGTGCGCCAATACTTCATCGCCTGTTTCCAACTGCACTCGAAAACGGGTATTCGCCAACGCCTGTGTTACCGTTCCATCTACTTCAAATGCTTCTTCGTTTTTTGCCATAAATCCTCGAAAAACCCTCTGTCCGAATCTGCCCGCCGATCCATATTGGTACCCTTGCGAAGCGTCAAAGATTGATAATCCCAATGTTTTATACCTATTGGGGTCAAGCGTCATCAGCAACTTGGGTAAATTGTCGCCAAAGGACACTTTCGGCGCAAGAATCTGGCGCGTCCGTCGACGAATTAACTAGCATACTACCCACTCCCCACTTATTTTGCGACTTCGCTCCCACAAAATTACTCAATTGAAACCGCCCAGTGCTCGCTACTGCCAGCAATTGAAGCGGAATAGACTTCGATAAATAGGAACATCTTGCTTAGCCCATTTTTTTACACAGCCTGCCAACACGGCATGCAGTCGATCGTCAAAGAACGCTGCTGCAACCATGAGGACGGGTATCGCTTAGCGTACTCGCGGCCAGGTTTTGTTACCCTCAAGTCCCGATACCCGGTGTCTTTGTGGTCCAGCGATGTCCCGCGCGACACTTTTGTACGCAGTAGCGGCCACATCCTGTCAAAGATTGAAGGAGAAAGCACGTTCGAGCTGGTCACGAGCGCTTTCGAACAGTTCGACGAAGCGGACTGGGAGGCGCTTCACGTTTGGCAAGTCGACAGCGATATGCCTGGCAAGAACGGCTTTGAGCCCGGAATTACCCCACTCGTCTCAGCCATCGCTCACGCTTTTCGAACTCGCTTAAAAGAGCGGGACGACGTGCGAGCCAGCACCGTTAACACGGTCGCCAGCCACAATACTAAAGTCATCGACATCATCATCGAGCAACCCAATCGCTGGTGGATTGGCGCCCACCGCGTCCACGAAAGGCACGACTGCTGGCCCGGTGGCGTGCCCCCACTCGATTTGCCAGTTACGATGATCAGCCGCGCTTATCTGAAAATCGCCGAAGCCGTTGAATGGGCTCGACTGCCACTCAAACCCAACCAGCAAGTGGTCGAAATCGGAAGCTCGCCTGGCGGTGCTTGTCAATATTTTTTGGATCGCGGCCTGCGAGTCACTGGAGTCGATCCTGCAGAAATGGACCCAGCAATTATGGCTCATCCCAAGTTTGAGTACGTTCGCTCACGCGCGATTGCCCTCAAACGCCGCTTCTTTTCTCAGTTCCAATATTTGGCTTGCGATGCCAATGTCGCTCCCAATTACACCATCGATACCGTCGGTGCAATCGTGACTCACGAGTCGAATACTTGCCAAGGCGTCGTGCTAACGATCAAATGCAAGGACCCAGCAACCGCCTTGCTCGAGTCTGAATTTGTGAACCGAGTGCGAGATTGGGGTTTTCAAAAAATCGAGGCCCGGCAACTCAGCTACAACCGTCGCGAATTCACAATTGTGCTCCAACGAAATGCGTAACTGTTCGCGCTTGTGTTAGGGAGCAGTCTGCGCGGAAGCAGTTGAAAACAACTCTGAAATTCGATCGTGGAGTTTAATCTGCAGCTTATCTTCTTGCTTGATGAGCTGCCGATTGATTTTCTCGACCAACTTGTCATTATAGTTTTCGAGTTTTTTGTCTAACACATGCCGCAGCCCTTTGCCTAAATGTTCAGCCAGCGGACCATGAATCTGTGAAATCCGATGGACTTCAAACTCTCGCAAGCTGACCGAAGCAGCGGTTGCTCTTGGACGGAATTGCACTTCGGGAGGGAAGGTAAGCGGTATAACTCGCACCTCACATTCACAGTCCACAGCAAGATCCACCGTCGCGTCGGCATTGGTCGATATTGAAATCAACTGTACATCGCGTTGCCACTGAGCGACACGTCCGAAAACGTGGAGCGGCACAGCAACGCCAACTCGAAATGCAAACTTGGAATCGCTGATTTGCTGCAACCCGTCGATCTTTAACTCAAGCAAATTTTCCGGATCTTCAAACTCGATGAAGTAGCGCGACCACGTACCTTGCTTGACAGTTTTCCACTTACGATACGTTTCAATCTTAAGGCCTTCACGCCGGAAGCGAAATCCATCGTACGCTTCTTTGGTCTTGCCCCACTTTTTGTTATTCTCATAGACCGGTGGCAAATTTTTGAGCAATAGCCATCGCGTCCAGGCATGAATCTCTGGCGAAACTGTTTGCTCGAAAACGATCGGGACTTCGTCAATATTCTCTGGAAGATTTAGATTCGGCGGCTTCGGACGCTCCGACGCGTCAATCGGTTCATCCGTCTGGGCATCATTTTCACCGACGGAATCCACATCAGAGAATATATCTTCCCAGTCATCCAGCGATGTTTGCGCCAACGATTGTTGCGCATTGACCTGGAATGTGAACGCGGGACAAAATGCGAGCAGCGAGCCGAATAAGAGAATTGGTTTTACTCGCATTTTGCACCACCGCCGAAATTTCTGAACCGAATACGCTAGTTGCGAACTGTTTCGCCGGGATTCACCGGCGAAGCGTCGGCGACTTCCGGACTCTTCGTTATTTCCTCAGCCTCGCATTCAGGACATGAATCACCACTGTTTTGTGTAGTGCAAGGAACGTCTGCCACCAAAGAAGCACTTGAGTTCAAGCAATGTCCACAGGATTCAGCTTGAGACGTGCTATCCAGCGAAAACAGCGGGACATAAGTACTTCGAGCGAACGGCACGGGCGGTTTGGTATCACTACCCGAAGTCATTTGCTTGGTAGTGAGTATGCTCAAGTCGGCTTGGATCGCTGCCACCGACATCCGCAACTCCTCAAGTGCCGCCGCAGTCGCTCCAGGGCTGCTGGAACTTTCGGCGACTTTCTGCCCGATCCATTCCTTGGCTGCCCTTAATTCCGCTTGCAGTTCTGTCTTCTCAACAATCAGCTCCATCATTGAGTCCATTAACTCATTTGCCACGCTCAATTGCGAAGCCTCTGCCCGCAGTTCTGAATTGACCTCCAGCAGCTCACGAATTTCTAAGGAGTGATTTTTCTCCTGCTCTAGCATTCGTTCTAAGTATTCTACTTTTGCGCGAAGTTCTGCGTCCTGAGATCCATTTGAATTTGCAACGTTTGATTCTATTGGTTCACGCAATGTAACTTCCGCCGAAGTATTATCGGAAATCGTTACCGTCTTAGATGGCGACCTTTTTGATTGTAACATCGGCATGGGTGGCGCACTGGAGTCAGCTTGTATCAGTGCATCAGCGCTGTCAGTGACGTTTGCTGTTGCCACGGTCGCGGTTGTGTCGTCTTCTACATAGCAACGCTCGCCATCGCAAACGTGTCCGCATAAAGTTATGGTAAACAATCGGTCCTGCGAATCAACAGACGGCGTATCAATCGCGAACTTGACGGGACTGTTCACCGATGCTTCAAAAAGATTGATGGGTAGGTTGCTCAAATTTAGAACATTTGAGGCATCTCCCATCGCTTTAAGCTTCTGGTGCGCTTCGCATGCATCACATTTGGTTGGCGATGCGATTTTGATCTTGGTTGCTTCTTGCGCCGATACGGTGCATGCAAGCAAGGCCGAATGTACGACAATCAATGAGGCGGATAACTGCTGGAACCGTTTCATACTCGACCACTCCGTTGGCTAAGAATCTAAGAATAGCCCGCACCCCGACCGTGGAACTTACAATCTGACGCAAGTCGAGCGAAAGACCAAAAAGGGCTCGAGAGTGCCACGATTGGACGAACCAAACTATTCCAATGGCCTAGTTTTGGCCACACTTGCTGCCCGAATTAGACGCTGCAGCGTCGAACCTAAAACTAGAGAAAAGTTTCGCCTTCTCCGAAATTTTTTCAATATTTCTGCCACAGGTTCGAACCCAGTATGGCTGTTGTGTTACTATAAGGTGTTCGATTTTCGTTATTTCCCCACCTAAATTGCCTTGATGGCTGGTCCATTTGCCTTTGACCTGGGTTTCTAACTCCCATTGATTTTTTGGGTTAGACAATTCGGCAGGCCCAGTACTTTGGACCGATACAGCGAGTGGAACGCCCGCTGTCGTTGATGTCGCAACCGGATGCACAAGCCGCAATCACTTCGCCAGGTTTGTCGAAAGGTAAGAAAGATGTCTGCAGATTGGTACTTCCTACGCCACGGTTTCTTCGGCGGTCAGAAGACCGTCGGACCTATCACCGAGCAAGATTTCAGAGCCCAAATCGAAAAAGGTAAAATCACACCGGAAACGATGGTCTCCAGCACTTCCAAGACACACGGACGTTGGATGAAAATGCACGACATTCCCGTTGCTCTAAAGTTATATCAACAGACTCACCCCTCGCATCGGTCGAGCGACGTTTCATAAACCATCGCTTGCACCATTGTGTTCGCCTGCCTGGATAGCAAGTCATTTGGCTTTTCCAGTTTCAGCCTTGCGATGCAGTTCCGATAATTCGTTCGCAAAGCATCGCAGCTCTATTCTTTAATCGAGTCGACGTCACCGTTCGTTTCCTCTGGCTTTTCATCTGGTTCTAACTCTCGAGCCCGGCGCGAGCGTTTTTTCTTTGCATTCTTTTTTCCAGCAGCCTCTAGTTCTGACTCCGTGAATTTTCCGACTACCGTCAGCTTGGTTGCAGCAATCTGATTTTTCTGGCCGTTATACGCGAGCCCAACTCCCTCAACCTCATCCCCTGGTTTTGCCAACTGCATAGAACTTGATCGAAACGTTAAATCAACGTCTTCACCGACCTCAATCGAAACTGCTTGGCCTGCATTCACAGTCAGCGTCTTGTCTTTGAAGCCTGTTATGCCGCCAACAATCTGAACTTCGGTCGAGTTTGCGAAACCCATTTGCGATAGGAAATAAACGCCCGGCACAACGTTCATCGCTTCGCGGGGATTTCGTAAATTAACCGTTCTTTGTTCTTCGGCCGCAAACAAATCGATCGTTGATGTCTTAATCGAATTTGACTGGACTGCTTCGACACTTGTTTTAAATCGCGCCAACATCCCTTGTGGAATCTGCGCCAGTTCCAAATCTGCCTGATACTCCATGTTGCGTTTTTCACGCGGCAGCATAATGAAAAGCGGCGAGCCGTCTTCTCCTTGCACTTGAATTACGTTTCCTTCGGAACCTTTGAGCACACCTTTGAACTCAACCGTCGACGCGTTAGCACCGGCCGCCTGAGGACCAAACCCATTGTTGTTGAAACCTTGCTGAGCAACTGCGCTGGCTGTTGAAAGGGTAATGAACACCGTCGCTAAACACAAACGCGGTAGGAAGTCCGTCTGGAGAATTCGCTTGCAGAGATAGAGCTTGAAAGAATCGGCACAGACTTGAGCAAATTGACGCATCGCAATAAACCTCGAGTGAGACGGCAGTTGATAGCGTTCCGTGCCGCCTTATGCAAAAGTGCAAAACCGCAACTAGAAGTATCTTATCATTCTAGGGCGATACGCAGAGAGCGGAAACCTATTATACTCGAAGCTTACTTGCAACTTATACGGGAATTACTCTCATGCGGAACGCAATCATAGCGGTTGTCGCCGTCTTGGTGATCGTAGTCGGCTTTTTTGTCTACCAAGCAGAATTCGATAACTCTGGCAACGAATTCTGCCCACAGACTTTCGAAGTTCGACACTTCAATTACAAAACCGCGCTCGTTCGTTGGGATAGTTATGGCATGGATCGAGCTCCAGCGGTGCAGATTCCTGGTCCAGCCATTACCGACCATCTTATAACCGCAAACTCCAATGCCCAATTGAACCGTAAACGATGGGACCTCGTGGAAGGCAACACCCAGTGGTCAGCCAAGCAAGGTGCGGCCAAGATCCTTGTCGACTTGCTGAATTTATCTCACTCAGGTTCAAGCTGGGATTTGCAAACGTGGTCGCAAACGCATAACGCTCTCGCAGCCGAACTTTGGCCTCGCGTGCAAACGCTTGCAATTCATAATCTTTATTTTTCCATTCCCGAGCTTGTCGATCTAGCCTTAGCCGGGCCGAGCGTGGCTGATTTTGTGCAGACTGCCGACCGACTGCTGATCGATGCCGCTGAAATTCGTCTCAAAGTCTTGTTAGGGACAGAAACCTCGGACGAACGAAAATGGGAGCTGAAGCACTTGGCTGACTTTGTCGAACAGTTAAGAACCTCCAAGCCTTCGCTTTTGACGCCCGAACGCCTGCAGCAGATCGACGCGTATCTTTCCAAGAGCCATGAGCTCACAGCTTCTCTGCCACCTGAGCCGCCGGCCAGCGATGAAGGCACTGACGATAAAGTTGGCGATCAATAGCGATTCTCGAATGCATCCTTCCCATCTTTCCAACGAACTCTTGCTGCGCGAATGTGAAGTGAGCACTACGCGCGGCAGCGGCCCTGGCGGGCAACATCGCAACAAGACAGACACCGCGGTGGTCGTAACGCACTCGAGTGGTATCGTTGGTCAGGCCTCGGAGGCTCGTAGCCAGTTGACCAATCGAGAGCTGGCAATTTTTCGATTGCGGCTTGCGCTAGCCACAAATTATCGTACGGAGGATGGAAGCCCATTTTCACCGGCTTGGCAAAAATGGGTTCGCCATGGAAGAATCATGATTCGAGAATCGCACGCCGATTTCCCGGCGTTATTGGCGGATGCGATCGACACTTTTGAACGGCATGAATTTGAAGTTTCCGCCGCCGCCGACAGCCTCAGCATTTCGTCCGCTCAACTGCTAAAGCTAATCCGCCTGCATCCAGCCGCGCTGCATACTTGCAATCAAAAACGAGCCCAAAAAGGCCTTCATCCGTTACGGTAAGAAACTTAAACCTTAACCTAGTGAACTTCAAGAGAATACCGAATAGACTTGCAATGTTAGCAAGGTAGACATGATAACGCCAGTTTACATCGAATGCAGCGATGAAATCAATTTTGCCAATTTGCGTCCTTAGGCTCAAATGTCTATGTCGATACAGCGTTCGAGGCTTGTTCGTCACACTTGCTCTCATTGCATTAAGCGTGGCATGGGTACGTTGGCCGATGTTAACGTTTAAGCGTTTCGTTGCAAACATCGAGAGAGGCGACTTCAAGGTCGCAAACTCAATGGTCAGTTCCAATGACAACTTTCGACTAGCAGCGTCTTCATTGGGAGTGAGGTTCTATGACAGTAGAGTCCGAGGTGGTTCTGTCGAAGAGGTTGTAGGTATATCACTTTTTAAAGAATCCTTTCAATCAGATAGCTCGTTACTTGACATTTTGCTTGCAAGGCGCCGCTACAGCAGTTGTGTATATGTCCTAGACGGAGAAAAACTCGATGGTGTAGATCCAGCCACATTTCAAATTGTAGTTCAATGGGGAAAAATATATCCCTTCCCCGTCGAGAATTATGACAGCCTGGTTAAACCCTTCAAAAAAGCAATACCGAGCACTAGAGTCCAGCACATAACATTGCCAATGCTGTTGAACTCAGAGATCTCCGATGAGGCAGAAAATTCTGGAAAGTAATGCTTGGACATGTCAAAGGGAGCCCTCGTTGACACTTCTCCAGACCAAAATGGGAAGATATCGGCATTTTCTAGCTTCCTTCTCGGATCGATACTGTGACAGATCGATGTCTGAGTATTGGATAGGAGCAGTTTTCTTAGATGAGCAGTTGGACTTGTAAAGCAAGAGCAACAAACCTCGCATCGACCTACGCGGAATGTTACCCGACCGAGCTCGCCTCGGTCGAGACGGGATCATAACCAGCCTAACGCATCACTGCACTCGCGTCACGATTGGGCTTGTCCCAGTCGAATGATGATCGATTCGTTGCGATTGGGATCATCAATCCACCAAGTCAAGCTTGGCGGTGAATTCGAAGCAATCGAAGTTACACTTAATCGGTCCCCTTTTACGTGAAGCGATTGTCTCGAGTGGCGATAAATGCTCAAATTAAATAACTCAAAAACGATCCTGTCGCAGGACATTACCTGTGCATTCCAACGGCTAATCCTGGTGGAGTCACTTTTTCAGTCGCTCAATTACCAAACCCTTGGGCTGTTTCAATATGAAAGCTTTTGCTCTGAGAAGACTGTTTGTCCTATCGTGGCTTCTCTGTTTGCCTGCGACGGCGGTTGCTGAGGAACGAGCTACCTTGGTAGAAGGATACGTAGTAACGTTCACGTTCGACGAGTCACGTTTGAGCAAATTGGAAAACGTGATAGCGCCTCAGAACTTGCTGGTCAATTGCCAAAATCTGTTAGATCAACTTAGCTTGGTTGCGCCGGAACTGAAAGATTTCAGCGTGGAACTTGAAAGTGCATGCCTCCAACGGAGATCGGGCAATTACTTTTGGGACTGCACCGTTGAATACTTCAGAGATCCTAGTTTTGGATTTGTAAACTTTTCAAACCTTCGATGCCGTATGACACTTAATGGAAACGGCGAACTGTTCGATTGGGAAATTCGCGTGAACAATTACTATCCTTTGGAGTTGAGCGATGAGAAAGACAAATTCCTCCACTCAACTTTTTCTATGCCGCGTGAACTCGAGGGGTATTCGAGGTGTACGGAAGATGAAGCGAAAGAGATTGCCCTGGGTCTTTGTAACGAACGACTGAATTCGTTGAGCCCGGATTCTCACGACAAGTCTGATCCTTTCGTAGTTGCGCAATGTGAAGAAATCCCGCTCACTGATGGGAATACAGCCTGGCGACTTATTCTTTGTGAGCAATCTTGGGTAGGTTACGCCGTGGGATTGAGGGTTGTCGTGTGCAATGAACAAATGCATTCTAAGATTGAGATTGTTGATGAAAAGAACCAGATTAATGATGGAATCTATCGACGTGTCCGGATACAAGCACCGTAGGAAGTCAATTGGTCGTACGAGCACAAAACACCTCCCAACTGCTGTATTGGATAATACATTCAGAGCAACAATTTGTTGTGGTGGTTTTGAAAATGCCGTGTCAGCAAGACCTATTGTTCTTCGCGACGAGCAACTGCTACCATAATTGAGTGTATTGATTTGATACAGGTAAATGCAACTTAATCCATATAAAGCTTTGAGCACTCCGGTACCAGGGCAATTGCACAACGGATGGCTAAATTTGTTGGATGAGCCGCGAGAAAACATCGTCATCCCAGCCACACCTTTTGCGTTTGCCGCGAATGTTATCTTTGATCGAAGTGTCGCGCTGGAGAATGTTCAAAGCAAAGCGTCGAAATGCGGAACTAATTTCTGGCGCCGTACCCTTGCGGATTCGGCTGCTATCTTCTGTAAAAGTTACATCCAGTACATAATGTTGGCTGTTCTCTATCGACCAGTGACCGCGCAGCCTCTTGGCAATATCTCGCACCCGAGGCGGTAACGAACTGATGAAGTACTCTGACTCTTCGCTCGTTTTTTCGCCGTCTACTCGCAATCGATGAATCACGCCAATCGTTTGAATACCCGCCCACTTGCGAAACTCAGGATGGTCTTTTGGACAGTTCATCAACACGCACTGGCGGAACTCTTCGCGGCCTCGATTGATTTCTGCTTTCGACATTCGCTTTACCTTGCGACGAAGCTTCTCGTTATCTACTGCGTCAAGCATAAGTTCCTCGATGCTTTCCAGTAGCTTCGGTTGGTTGCCTTTGACGGTTAAGAGATATTCCGCTTCCTTGTTACGTATGAGCTCGACGGTTTCACGCTGGCAATGCATGGCATCAGCAGTCACCACTGCTCCTTTCAGGTCCAACATGTCGATGAGAGTTTGGACAGCAGGTATCTCGTTGCTTTTGTCATCGACCGCAACGCATCCTAAGCACAACCGCAAGCCTCCTGCAAAGGCCGTCACAGTATGCAACGCCGATTTGTTCGCTGCAGCATCAAAGGAACCCCGCAATGTCTTTCCGTCGATCGCGACCGATTCGCCACGCAATGAGCATCCCAAGT
The DNA here is from genome assembly GCF_056494165.1 of Njordella aestuarii. Classification (NCBI taxonomy): domain Bacteria; kingdom Pseudomonadati; phylum Planctomycetota; class Planctomycetia; order Pirellulales; family Pirellulaceae; genus Njordella; species Njordella aestuarii. Next base: position 697,754 of record NZ_CM151397.1, on the reverse strand, counting down.
CAGTAACCCATGCCTGTAAGCAAGCAAAGAATTGCAGGGAATCCAAACGAGAGAAAACACGTCCTAGTGTGTCGTGCGATGGGATACTATTGTCTAATCGCACGTACTTGCGGAGCCAAAGGCGTTTGGCGGTAGCGAACCGTTCCACATCAGTCCAACTGTTGGCGTCGCAAATGACAGCGCAAAGCGTGACGAAAATGATTTCGATCAGTTCGTGATTGGTCTCGCGAGGGACTCGTGGATCGGAAATTATTTCAAAGTGTTTGTAAAGTTTACGAACGAAGGTAGCAGCCATGCGAGCAAACTTCCGTGTACGAAGGGAAATGAAATGCTAGTCAAACTCAGAGACTTGCCATTCCCATACTCCTTGCAAATAATTGGCCATGACTACTTCGTTGTGCGATTTCCCTGACTCCGGTACCGGAGCAGCAAGCAGGAGTGATTCAGTGGGCGTCGATTATTTGGTGCATCGCGGCGACCTTCATAATTGTGATTGCTGAGTCCGTGCTAGCAGAAATTCTTGAATATCGTGCGCTTGTGAGTCTACTTGTATTGTGCCTCCCGTCTTGCATAGCATTGCTGTTTCCAAATTCAATCATTGGACGTTGTCTTGCAGCCATAATTGCATTTGGAGTGACAGTCGCATTGTGGCTCTTACTTTTCCTCGTGCATTTAAATTACTTTGGTTTGACGGGAGTACACTAAAGGCACAAAAGGAAGAACAGAAAGAGAAGGAAAAGGATGGCGACGGCCTTATTTCTTGAGAAACGCAAAGGAGCCGAGAGGCGAAAGGTGCTACACCCGAATGGTACGGTTGCGTACGTAAGTGATAGGTTTCGCAAAGGTTATCACTTTTTCGTAGGCTAGCCCGGAGGGTCGGTCGCTGCTCCGTCAGCAAGCGATAACTGTTCGGGCGTTTCTTGACGACGCGCGGCTCCAAACGATCCGGTCGATTGGCGATGCGACAAGCTGAAATTGGCTCAAGCAGCCACAAACTGTATGCTAGGCTCTCGGCCTCGCTCAAGTGTAAAATCGTATTAGGACAGCCAACAAGTACGTATTGGCATGCCGTTTTAGAACTGATCTCTCCCGGTCGACGCTCATGCAGGGGCGGCAGCGCTGCCGCCCCTGCATTCACGACGTACATTAAACGCGAGCCGGAACGAACGCGATTGGGCTCGCTTTTTAATTTGCAGCAACGAATGGCACAGCTTCGCAGCTCAAGACTTTCGGTGACTAGCAACCTGGAGTTCCGCTTCGTACCGCAGCTCCACTCCAGGCTAGAGAATGCCGCTACTTCGTAGCTCGATTTATGGCAAAAAATGAAGGCAAGAGAATGAAAACAGCAGTTTATTCTTCTACCGTCATTCTCCTGCCAATTCCTAGACGTGTTGCGGTGTCGCTTCGTGCCTTAGCTCCTCTCCAGTCTAGAACTAGGAATAACGGACGGGGGCAATAGCGTTCGGCACATGAATTGCGCAGGAGCGCGTAGTTTAACTTGGCCACCTGTGGCGGCGAGCACCAGGGGAGGGCGGCTCTTGGAATGTGTCTTCTATCTGACAAAACATTCGCTTCGTGTTAGGCAACCTGACACAGGGCCGTAGGTACGCAGCCTACCGGTGTGGCTCGCTCACCAAGTTCTGTTTGGATACCGGGAACTTGGCCGTGACCTTACAAGCTACTCGATGGCCGATGTTCAGATTCGGATTGCTTTATGAGCTTGTCTGCTGTTGGCTCAAAGCGGGGGATTGGAGTGATGCTAGCAAATAACTGTCGCCGGTTGCATAGCCATGGAAGTATCAAAATTGCCCAACTTTCGTGATTTTCCTGTGAGAACTTTCTGTTTTAGATCCGAAGCCAACTAAACAATATTGACTCAAGATCGCAAAAGTACTTAGCTTCCCAAAGCATGGGCTGAGTTCGGTAACTCGAAGGCCCAAAACAAACGTGAGCAAGGTAACCATAACCTTCTCGTTTAACGTACTGCAGGAACAAATCATGGGTACTGTCCTTAAGCCACTTGTCGCGCGGATGCGGCGGAAAATGCACGGTCCAGTGCCGAAGGCAGGTAATGTTGGCTTTCGCAGCGACCAACGCAACGGCTGGTTTAACGATGAAACTGGCGAACTCGCTAGCGGATTCCCTATTTGCTCCGAAGACACGTTCATCGACGTCGGCTGCGGCGATGGTGGCGTGAGTGTTTTTGCAGGTAACCAAGGCGCATCCGTCATTGCTACAGACATTTCTCAGGAATGTGTCGACAAGACTCTTGGCCGCCTGAAACGCACCAAAGCCAAATCATTTCGCGGCGAAGCAAGCGATACCAACCCGCTGCCAGTTGAATCCAACACCTGCACTCGAATCGCTTGTCTTGAAGTCCTGGAACATGTCGCTGATCCCAGCCAAGTGATCGAAGAATTGAAACGAGTCGCAACTCCCGGCGCACTCTTTCTGTTAGCGGTGCCCGATCCCGCAAGTGAAGCTGTCCAAAAAGATCTCGCGCCCGAGGCTTATTGGAAACATCCGAATCATATTCGCGTCTTTGAGCGTGCAGCGTTTGCAGACCTAGTTCAGAACGCTGGCCTCACCATCGTAAACCGCTCCTACAAAAGCTTCTTTTGGGCAATGTGGTGGACGCTGTTTTGGGCCGCCGAACAAGAATTCGGTGCTCAAGAAAAACCCGTGTTAGCACACTGGTCGCAAACCTGGAATGCACTCATGGATTGTCCAGGAGGTGATAAAATCGCAAATCGGCTTGACATGGTGATGCCCAAGAGTCAAGTCATTGTGGCGCAAAAGCCCATTTAAAGTCAGAGTTTTGCCAACAGCCCTTCGGAGCAAGCAAATCGACGCCCCGAGCAACAGCTACCCAAAATTCTTAAGCTAACAGCACTACTGAACTAGAGTCGGATTCAAGATAAATCGCTATGAAGAACGAGTCAATCATGTCGAATGAAAACGCGGAGAGCCGCGATTCAAACTGCAAGAAAGCGATCCTATTAACATGCTACATGACTGGATCAACAAGTGGCAAGAACCTAGGCACGCCTGGCTATTCGTACGACTTTGTCGCCAAGCTTTTCACGCGATTGCTTAGCAGACATGGTGAGGTCATTCCTGTTCCCGAACCCAAATTCAATTTGGAACAAGCAGCTATTGACGCTCGCAATCGTGGACTTGCTCCGATCCACGTCAGCTTTTTGCCATTCCAAGATGTTGTAATGTGCAAGGCGGCACCCAACGTAATCGTGCCTGCGTGGGAGTTCCCGGATGTTCCTGATCATGAATTCGATAACAATCCACGTAACAATTGGATTGCCATGGCCAACAACTCGGATATGGTCATCGTAGGAGGCCCCTTCACAGTTGACTCCATGCGACGCGGAGGTGCCACATGCCCGATCAGCGTTGTCCCGGTGCCTACACCCGAGTCCTATTTTGAACTGGCGGATTGGAACTACGACCAAAATATCACCGTGCCTTGTCGAGCGTACTGGCCGAAGTCGATTAATGGCGAACAAAAAGTTGAATACGAGACAAGGAAGAGCTGCTTCAAGCAAGCTCGACGCCAGTTTTCACAAGGATTACGGCAACTTTACAAGAGTGTACTGGGACCAGAAAACTATCAGAAGTTTTCTGATTCCATGAAGCATCGCAGAAGCGAGCGGCGTAGGAAACGCGCCACGCATCAAAGCGAGCCTGACACGCTGTACCTGAACCAGCCTAGCACTTCCGTTCTACAGCTCTCGGGTGTCGTTTACACCAGTATCTTTAATCCTGACGATGGGCGCAAGAACTGGCGAGACCTCTTGAATGCATACCTTTATGCATTGGGAGACAAAGAAGACGCTACTTTGGTTCTCAAACTGATCACCCGCAGACGCGAGGCTGCGGAACAAGTCATGCAGTACTATCAGGACCGCGACATTCCGCATCGCTGTAAGGTAGCCGTTGTGGTCGACTACATGTCCGAAGAGGCCCTTGCAACTCTCGCGCAAGCATCGACTTATTACCTGCAGACGACTAAAGCGGAAGGTAACTGTTTGCCGCTGATGAACTACCTTTCGGCCGGTCGACCAGGGATTTCGCCCGACCATTCCGCGATTGGTGATTACTTTGACAATTCATTGGGATGGGTAGTCGAGTCCCATGCCGAGCCAGCCGCGTGGCCCCATGACTCACGTTTGCGTTTGAGAACCTCGTGGGGACGATTGGTTTGGACATCATGCCGCGACAGTATTCGCGAAAGCTACGAGTTCTCCAAGGAGTCTCCTTCGCAATACAGCGCAATGTCAAACCGTTGTCGGGAAAAGATGATGAGTTGGGCAAGCTACGATGCTGTTTGGAAGCGGCTTAATGAGGCTCTTATGGAGCTCGAATCGCTCAAGTCCAATGAAGACACCGATGCACCTGTCATCCTTAAGTTACATGAGCATTCGGCTAAAGTTCAGCGTCAGCGGAAGGCAGCCTAGCTGTCAAAACAAATCGCATGACTTAACCTAACGCAAGCCGTCAAAGCTTGTGACGATCAATTGGATAGATAACGTGAAGATCGATTTCATTATCCCTGGATTCAGCAAATGTGGCACGACCACGTTAGCCGATATGCTAGGAAGTCATCCTGACGTATTCATGTGTCCTGGCAAAGAGCCAGGATACTTCGCCGAAAACTACAGTTTGGGTTGGCAGTGGTACGAGGATAGCTTCGTCGGCTACCAAGGTGAACGTTCGGTTTCTGAAGCCAGTACGACCTATTCTTCTGAAGAGTTCGCAGTCGTTGCATGTGAACGCATTTTGCAGCACTCCCCGAATTGCAAATTTATTTTTCTTGCTCGCGACCCTGTCAATCGGATGGAGTCGAGCTACCGAGAGATGCATGCCTCGGGTGACAAATACGGCATCGCTCCGCCATTTGACTTCACTGCAACATTAGATGCGTTGCCGAACATCATAGCCGATACAAAGTACTGGCGACTGATTAATCACTATCGGAAGCAAGTACCTGATTCTCAGATCCACGTCTTGTTTCTCAAGGATCTAAGGCGATCACCGGCCGAAGAGATCAACAAGTGTTTCGCGTTCCTCGGACTGGAAGCGATGGCACCGGAATCGATCCAACTCGCGCAGCTCAACCCCGCTGAAACAAAAACCTACGATACGCACTTGTATCGCTTCATTCGCACTTCGCCATTGCCAAGTCGGCTCTGGGCGAAACTATCGCCCCGTCGGCGCCAAAAGCTAATCACCAAATTCTCACTGAAAAAGCCGTTCAATCTTCCCGTCGTCTGGTCACCAAAAGCGCTTGAGTATTTCGAAGAGCATATCCGTCCCGAAGCTACTAGTTTTCTTGAGCACTACGGAAAATCACCTTGCTTCTGGAGTTTGGATGTGCGAGAACGTCAAATGAAGCCGCCAAGAGCAGCCTAGGTCTGCATTCGATCGTTAACAATAAAGCGTATGCCATGGTTAAGGCCATCGATAAAGTAAAGCTCATCTGCAAGAACCTCCGATGGTTGACTCGTAGCAGCGGTCTTGCGCACAGCGTTAATCATGCGAATGCTCGAATCGAAGTTCTAGAGCGTGCGTTACAGCGCATTCAGTCTTCGCTTGACAAACTACACTTGATCGAGAAATCAAAGTGCTACGCCTTCGGGCACCAGATGGATATCGATCCAGACGACAAAGTTATAACCAGCCATCTAAGCGAGCGCGGATGGTTCGAGCCTTTTGAGACAAAACTGGTTCAGGACCTTATCTTACCGGGGCAGGTCGTCTTCGATGTCGGCGCAAACATTGGTTACTACACGCTGCAGTTTGCAAAACTGGTCGGTCCCACTGGGCATGTCTACGCGTTTGAACCCGATCCAGCCAACTTCCGCTTGCTCTGCAAAAATGTGGCTCAAAACGGCTATGCAAACGTCACCGTGATCCAAAAAGCGGTGTCAGACAGCAGCTCAACTCTTCAACTTTACCGGAATCCTAAGAATTTCGGCGACCATCGGATCTACAAGACCGATGACAATCGCGACAGCATTGAAGTCCAGACCGTGTCATTAGACGAATATGCATCGCAAATTGACCGACCTGTGGACTTGATCAAGTTTGACATTCAGGGCGCTGAAGCAGTCGCCTTCGACGGGATGCAGAAACTGCTTGACGAAAACCGAAACCTCAAGATCATCACGGAGTTCTGGCCACGAGGCCTGACACTGACCGGCAATGACCCACGCACTTTTCTCGAAGCGCTCATAGACCGAGGCTTTGACGTTCACGTTATCGACGAACAGAACGAAAAACTCACGCAGTTGGACATCGATTACATTTTGGATCGCTATCCGGTTCAATACGACACAGACATTTACTTTACTAATCTGTACTGCAAGCGAGCAGCTTAGCTTCTTGTGGGAACTTTGTTGATAGGATACGGCATTGCCTTTCCATCCAAGGCCGCCAAGATATTTTCGGCGGCGCGCACGGCCATCGCATCGCGCGTGGCCTTGGTTGCAGAACCGATGTGCGGCAAGATAAAACAGTTGTCCAGTTCTCTCAACGTGCTATCGCCTGGTAGCGGTTCGGGATCGGTCACATCCAGTCCTGCTGCAAAAATCGTTTGAGCTTTCAAAGCTTCATACAAGGCAGCTTGATCCACAACGGGTCCGCGCGAGGTATTTACCAAGATCGATGTTCGCTTCATCTTGGAGAACGCCTCACTACCGAAAAGATGCTTCGTTTCCGAATTTAGATCGACATGGATGCTAATAACATCGCTCATAGCCAGTAGTTCATCATGGTCGACTCGACGAGCACTCAAACGATGGTCTACATCGTTTTTTGGGCTCCGCGAAGTGTACAGAACCTGCATGTCCCAGCCGTGATGACAGCGTTTGGCGACAGCTTCGCCGATACGTCCCATTCCGGCAATACCAAGCGTCTTCCCGACAAGGTCCATGCCTAACAATCCAATGGGATCCCAACTGCGCCAGCCTAGCTCGCGAACCATCCGCGTCGCTGCACCATAATTTCTTGCGGCAGCAAGAATCAGACCGAGTGCGATGTCTGCGGTCGCATCGGTTAAAACGTCAGGCGTATTCCCTAACTGAATGTCTCTCCTGGTGCCCGCGCTGACATCCATATTGTTAAAGCCAACAGCGTAATTCGCTACGGCCTTGAGTTGCGGACCGGCGGCGTCGAAATACTCTTCGTCGACCTTGTCGCCCAACATCGTAAGGATCGCGTCGGCTCCTTTGATGAAGGCCAACAGTTCGTTCCGACCGAGCGGCTCCGAATGGTCATGAACCACAACGGTGTGTTTCTCACGTAACTTGTCTATGCCGATGCTAGGTATCTGCCGAGTTACAACGACTTTAGCCATCCGGTTTGCCTTCCGAAAATCGATCTAGATGTGAAACATGTTGGATGCACTGGTCGCTTGTTCCAGCAGAGCATCCAAGCGGATACTTTCTAAATATTGCTGGGAATGGTTGTGCGCATCTAACCACACGTTATGGCTCAACTGTTCAATTGCCGACGCGCGAGGATCATGTACATTCTCCGACGGACAAGACCAAACCGACGCAATATCAGCCATTGTGATGGCCTCGGGCGGGCGGCTCAGTTTATAACCACCACTTGCCCCTCGCACGCTCGACACAAGGCCGTACGATCGCAGCTGATTAAGAATCTGCGTCAGGAAAGGAAGTGGAATATTGTGGTTGTCGGCGATATCGCGCACGCAGGTCAAACCGTTGCGTTGATACTGCAAGGCTAGTTCAATCATTGCGATGGTTGCGTAGTGAAGTCGTGCCGAGATTGGATTGTTTGCCATTGGTCTAAATGTACTGATCTATTAAATCGATTGACAGTTAATCCTGAGTGTGCAGACCGCATTCGGTCTTACCTTTACCACTCCATCGCCCCGCGCGCTCGTCCTCACCCGATCCAGTGGCTCGCGTGCAAGGCCAGCAGCCGATGCTTGGATAGCCCTGATCATGCAATGGATTGTAAGGCACTTTCTTGTCAAGCAAGTACTTCCAAACGTCGCTCTTGGTCCAGTTAGCCAAGGGACTGACCTTGACCAAGTGGAACTTCTTATCCCAACCAACAATGGGAGCCTTCGCTCGATCTAAACTTTGATCACGACGGATCGCGCTCGCCCAAGCATGTAGACCTTTGGCTGCATCCTGCAGCACAGCAAGCTTTCTGTCGCCGCAGCACTGATTGGGATTGTGAGTATAAACAGGCCCCCCGTGCAACTGCTCGTACTGCTCAACTGTTAACTTCGGCCGCCGCAGTTCTACTTGAATGCCATATTTTTCGCGAATCGTGTCGACTAGCTCAAGAGTTTCTTTGAACTGATACCCAGTGTCCAAATTAAAAATCGGTGTCTGAGGCGCAATTTCTGCGAGCATCGCAATAATCGACATGCCCTCGGGACCGAAAGCGGTCGCCATCGAAAACCGGGGAGCAAACCGCTCAATCGCATACTCAAGAATTGCCAGCGGACTCTTATCCTCCAGACGAATGCTAGCTTCCGCCAGCTCATTGAGAAGATCTTCGGTCGGCAGCAGCGGGGGGGCAGCAGCCAGACTTCCAGCCGCAAACGGATCCCCTAGCGGAAGCCGAACTCCAGCAATCTCGTTGTATTTCTTCGTTGTCTCGGTCATCTGATCTTCAACAGCAGTCATGGCAGTCGATTCCGTTTTCGCTTGCACACGCAAAACCCTTACAAAAAGCGGCCGTCGGAACATCTATCGGCACAAACAAGCCACCCGCTGGAGAAATACTACAAATCAGATCAAATTAGTCAAGTTTAGATCGGGCAAATTTGTCTATTTGCGATTAAACATTCCCGAAGCCGCCGCCGCCCGGAGTTTCTATCCGAATCCTATCGCCAGCCACGACATTCATTTGAACACTGGCTGCCAGCTCCTTTTCCTCGCCCGCGGCCCCAATCCAGAAGTTGCATCCCGACTCGCCATTTTCACCGCCTCCCTGCCCATAAGGAGAATAGGGTTGGCGACGAGAAGTGATCAGCGACACGGTCAAATCCGTTTGAAACTCTAATTCGCGGATCATGCCATTGCCGCCGCGTCTCTTTCCCGCACCACCACTCCCTTGGCGGACCCGCAGTTGGCGAAGCACAATCGGGTACCTTTTCTCGATCACTTCGGGATCGGTCAACCGCGTATTCGTCATATGGCTATGAACCGCATCGGCGCCGTCCGCCGCCTCCGTTGCTCCGGTTCCGCCCCCCAAAGTCTCATAGAATCCGAACTCGTGGTTGCCCATGAGAAGATTATTCATCGTCCCTTGACTTGCACCGCATACGCCCAAGGCTCCCAGCAAGACATCGACTACTCTTTGGCTCGTTTCCACATTCCCTGCACCTACAGCGGGACGATCTTCAAGCCTATCGGTTAAGACGGGATTTAGAATCGAATGCGGCACTACAATCTTAAGAGGTCGGAACGCTCCGCTGTTCATGGGAAAGTCGTCTTTGATCATGCATCGCACCACATACAGCACGGCGGCATGCACGATTCCGATAGACGCATTAAAGTTTGCTCGCGATACCGGTCCGCTACCTTCGAAATCGATGACAAGTTGTTCGTCACGAAAATCCAGCTTCACTGCGATCGTTGTCCCATCATCTAATTGATCCGAAAACGAAAGTGTTCTGGGCGACAGCGATGCGATCCAATGCTTTACCTTTGTTTCGGTCAGGCTGAGGATGCTTTCGATCGTATTGCTGATCTCCTCGAAACCAAGTTCATCGACTAAGTCCTGCAGCGCCGATACTCCGCGGCTATTGGCTGCTGTTTGAGCCGCCAGATCTGCCATGTTCTGTTTTACAAGTCGCGAAGGGAACGGCGAGTTCGACAACAAGTCACGAATCTTATCGCTACAGTCGCTACCACCGTGGGTCAGATGCTGCATTGGAATGATCACACCTTCTTCAACTAACCTAGTAGCTTTCGGAGTCATCGAGCCAGGAGCGATGCCGCCGATTTCAGCATGATGGGCTCGATTCGCCACGTAAAAGACAATCTCTGAGCGATCCTTGGCAAACACGGGCGTAACTACTGTTACATCTGGCAAGTGAGAGCCACCGCAATAGGGATCGTTGGTTATGTAGCTATCGCCAGGCAGCTTCTCGGGGAAAGACTTGATCGCATGCTCCACGGTAGCTTGCATAGCGCCTAGATGCACTGGGACGTGAGGAGCATTGGCTAACAACTGCCCGTGTCTATCGAAAACTGCGCAGGAAAAGTCGCGTCGGTCACGAATATTCACGCTGATCGCGGTTTGTTCTAAAACGATTCCCATCTGCGAAGCGATCGCGGCGAAGCGTTGTGCCAAGACCTCGCGGAACACTTGGGCCTGGGCAGCAGTTCGCTTTTCGCCGATTGCTGCTGGCGTCGCTTTCTTTCTTTGAGTTGCCACGATCGATCCATCGTGGCAGACCATCCCAACCCAACCGGCCTCGATAACGGTTGTGTGCGACGCTGACAGCACGATTGCTGGACCGTGAATCAGTGTACCGCTCACCAAGTCAGAACGCCTAACAACACTAGCACTGGACCACGTTCCATCGTACATTCGGTGCTCGCTGCTCGGAGGCAATTTGTTTTCTAAATCGAGACTTTGTGACAACTGATCCAGTTCGGCTACAGTCGGTGTTGGCCACTCAACGTCCGATTCGACTTGAGCCAATATTCGGATCGCTGTAACTTCGATTGGAAGCTCACGGCGACTGTAGCCGTATCGTGTGGCGTGCGCGTTATGGAAATCGTCTGGAATCGATTCGAATGATGACCATTCTAGAGGAATCGTCCGATCAGTGCCAACCGTCCTCATTTCGATCGTACGTTTAAACTGGATCGAACTCAGGTCCAGACCTTCGTTCTGCAGCTCGGTGGCAGCAGCTTCTTCGAGCTGACTAAATTCGCTATCCAGGCTGTCAGCATGGCAATCGACGAGTGGCTGGTAGACAGGCTTACTTGTAGTGCGAGTTATCGCGGCCAATCCCATCCCCAGAGCGCTCAAAATTCCGGCATCCAATGGATCAAGTATGGTCGAAATGCCCAAAAGCGATGCTATTTCGCAGATATGCTGCCCCGCAGCTCCACCGAACCCCACCAGCATATGCTCGCTTGGCTCGGCACCTTCCGCAATCGTTATTGAACGAACAGCTGCCGCCATTTGCTCGTTGGCAATCCTTCGTAATCCAGCAGCTAGCTCAATCGCAGCCTCATCCCCTTCAGGCAACTGCGCTTCACGGCATAACCGATTGAGGGCCTTGCGAGCTGCAGCGTGATCAACCGCGAATGGTAATGCATCTTCGGGAAGTCGCCCTGTAAGTAGATTCAAATCGGTTACCGTTAGCGGCCCGCCTCGGCTGTAGCAAGCGGGTCCCGGATTCGCGCCCGCTGATTGTGGGCCAACGTGCCACTGAACACCATCAAAGCTGCAGACAGAACCGCCACCGGATGCGACCGTGTGTATGTCGAGCGCGGGAGTGAGAAGCCGGACGTTGGCTTTGACGGTTTCAAATTTGAGAGTCGGTGCTTCCGAGATGCGGCACACGTCGGTACTAGTCCCTCCCATATCAAGCCCGATAAGCTTTGAACGAACTCTTTTTAGCTGCGGTCCTTTCGTATTACCCATAGAGAGCGAGAGACGGTCCAGCGCGACCACGCCGCCCGCCGGGCCCGACAATACACTGTCTTTGCCGCCATAACTGCGGAAGTCGACCAAGCCGCCGGCGCTTGTCATGACGCGCAAACGTTGACCATCCTTGCCACCGAATTGTTGATGGAGTCGATTTAAATAGGAACGCACTGTTGGCCCCAGATACGCATCGATCACAGTCGTTTCGCAGCGGTCTACCCATTTCGCGATTGGAGAAATTTCGCTGCTGACCGAAACATTCGCAAATCCAAGCGACCTTGCAATAGCGGCCACCTTTTGTTCATGAATCGGATTCGCATACGCGTTTAGAAATGAGATGGCAATCGATTCGATGCCATCCGCTTGCATTTCCTGCAAAACCTTTCTGGCATGGGACAGATCAACATGTGTTTCAATTTTACCCGAAGATCGAATGCGTTCATGCACACACCTAACCTTCTCGTAGATCGGAGCCCGTTTATGCACCTCTAGCGAAAACAATTCTGGCCGGTCCTGATGTCCTATCAACAGCAAGTCTTCAAACGGCGAAGTCAGCAGCAGGGCAGTACGACTGCCGTTCCTGGTCAATAGTGCATTCGTGCCTCGCGTCGTTCCAAGCCTAACATCTAAATGGTCATGAAGTGGTTTTGCAATCGGGATATCCAACAGTAGATGAGCTGCCAGAACCGGAGCTTCAAACCCACATATCAAGTCCACGCTTACGGCAGCTTCAATCAGGGCCGAACTCTGAACTAGTGCAACCCGAAAATAGTTCGAAGAGGATTCCGAACCGACCACGCGGGTCTCTCCAAGTAATTCTCCGTTTTGATCCCGGAATCGAATGACCGCGGTATTCCAGAACTCGCGAGACGTTGACGACAACTTTAATTGTACGCAACTTGGGTCGATCCACTTCATGATCGATGCGTGCGTCACACCCGAGCTCAAAACTTTCAGTCGCGATCTCTGCGAACCAGAAAGTGCGGAAGATGCATCCAGAATGGTGTCTGTAAAGGTACCACCAACATCGCACCAGATACGCAACACGTTTGACTCCTATCGCGGGTTCAGAATGACCGAATGCGATAGATCTTATCCGCAATGCGATTTATGGTCGATGCGCAAGACTTGGGTCGCGACCAATTAATTCGCAGGCCTAAGTGTCGATAGGCTCGCCATCATTATCGCCGACTTCGTCGTCCACATCGGGCTTAATCAAGTAAGATTGATTTTCATGATCTAAGACGATCGTAGCGGAGATTTCTGGCTCCATAAAGAACCGACCGGGAATCCAGGAGTTCTCAACAACGTTGCACGTAATCGTTACGCTAACAGTCTCTGTAAGTTCGGTGAAGACTGGGGGCGAAACAGAAATCGACTTGGCTTTGATGCCCGCTGCAGACAACACTGTGTTGGCCCGCGCTTCCACGTCGTCTTTGCTTCTTCCTTGAATTATGCCGGTCCGGCATGCTTCATAGGCGGCCTGATCAAGAGTATGACGTGTAAAAAAGATGCGGGAAAACTCAAAACATGCGATCAGAACGACGAAGAAGATTGACGACACGAGAGCAAATTCAACGGTGAATACGCCAAGTCGATTGCACCGGTGCAAACTTTTCAAGCGGCTGCGTGTTACGTTCTTCATATTGATTGATTGGGAGTTATCGAAAGCTGCTATCGTGTTACTGGGTTAGCATCGCTGGCAGTGTCTCTGCTATTTCTTGAAATACATCGTTGAGCGTTTCCGCATCGGGTGCGTTATAGAAATGCCCGCCTCCGGCAGCTGCGATGGCTTGCATCAACTCAACGTCCGCTTGTGCGCTAAAGGCAATCGTATTGACCTTTATATTTAGCTCACGTGCCACGTTCGCGAGCTCAACTGGACTTGACCCTTGCGTTAGCACGCCGTCGCTCAGGAGCACGATTACTTTTGTCGATGTAATTCTACTTTTTGCCGGATCGGTCAGTGCGGCGATCCCCTCTCGAAGTCCAGCGGAAATGTTTGTATTTCCGATCAATGGCTTGCTGCCAATCTGGTCCATAATGCCTGTGATGCCAACAAAGTCGTCGCTCAGCGGCATATCGATCGACGCAACGGTTGATGACCAAACGCCAAAATTAAAATTGCTCGCATAGGACGCCAGTGCAACTCGTGGTTCGTAGGGACTGTCTTTCAAAACATCGGAGAAGACACCGACAGATTCCGTCAGTGCCGCCCAACGACTTAGCACTGGGTCTGGAAGATCGACGTAACGTTGATTCAAGGCGAATCGACCGTCTTGCCCGGGATATTGAAATGGTATGTTCGAGAGATCCCAAGCCATTGACCCAGAACGATCCACAACCAAGGCGACGTCAATATCTATTCGCGTAGCGACTGCATCACGTACTGGGCTGAATTTGTTTGGATTGAACACCGTGTTCATCAATAGAATCGGAGCGCCCCCGTCGCCGAGCGTGTCCAAATCTGATCGGACGCGTACTGAGTTCAAGTTTGCTGATCCATCGCTCGCCGCAGTAAACGTAAATTTTCCATCATTCGACTTGGTCGATCTTCCAAAAACGATGTCCGCGTCCGCAAGTACGAATGGCTTACCGGCAACACTATAACCTGCAGCAATCTCATGCGCTTTTTGTCTTGCTTGCTGAGGTGATTGCGTTAGCCCTAATGTTATTGAGGCTGCTTTTGCAGCAGCGTCGGTCGCCATCCTTTGCTCAGTTCCAACGACTTCCATGTAAGCTAGATTCACCGACATTCCGCCCACGATCGCCACCGCAGCGAAAGCAGCGACAGCAAGCACAAGGATCGAACCGCTTCGATTTCGTGAGGAAGGTCGTGTTCGGTGTGACTTTAGCGGATGACGAATATTCATGATTGGACTCTTGCCAGGTAACTCAATATTGGACTTTGAAAGTTAATCAGCACAACTACTCCCGCAGCATTGTCGCCTTGACCGTGATTTGCCCCTGATCCTTTAGAACAAACCGAGTTGCCGTATTTGCTGCCCAGGGAACTTTTATTTCGACGGTTATTGGACTTCCAGTACTTATATCTTTAAACGTCGCTGGGCTGACCGTAACAGTTGCTCCGATGACTCGACGATTCGTGAGAATGCTTTGGCATCGATTAACAATGTCTGCTGGGTTGGATGATTTTCTAGCCGCTAGTCGGATGCCTTCATAAGTAGCAACAACGGCGGTTTGACGAAGGAACAGCCTTTGACAAATTTCAATCGTACCCAACACAAGAATTAACAAGAGCGGCAGAACGACAGCCATCTCGACCGTTGCTATCCCACGACGCAATGGTTTGCGCACGTGCAAGCGAGCCCCGCGAAGGTTGCTAGCCTTCTCGCTGGTCGATTTCACTTGAGTAATAGTCTGCGGTTCCATGTTGTGGTACGAGTAAGACTTTCAATCGTCTGAAAGTTAGCACCTGCTTTCCTTTCAAACGACTTGCTACAGGAGTTTGCTAGTGAGGATATTCTGCATTTATGTTTTCGAAACCAACGTCCACTACGAACAAGCAGTCGTTGTAGTCAAGGTCACCACCACCGATGATGTCTTCGTAACCAATTAAGATCATGGATGTGCCGGGGACGTGATAAGCGACCACATGCTGTAGGTTGTCCGAGTTTTTGGAAACGTCGTTCCAAAGCCAAGTCTGCCCGCCGTTGGCTCCATTAGAGATCAAAAAGAAGTCGAGTTGATAACCGTTCCCGCCGCGGCCAATTTCTACAAAATCCCCTTCACGAAGCGGTTCTGTCTTAGTCCGTTTACTTCCGGCCGAAGCATCTGGGAAAATCAAATAAGGTGTTCCCGGCGTTTCGGAACCGGCCGGCGTAAAAGCGAATCCCAAGGAGTTGTGATAACCTGCTCCTTCTGCCAGGAAATACACTCGGATCGTCTCGACAGCTTCCTGTCGTAGAAAGAGTTTATTAGCATCCAGTTTGAGGCTGCTTACGTTCGAAAGCGGTACGCTTTCCGCCAAGTTTTCATTGATGATTTGGCGGAGGGCGGGCAGATTGTTTTGATAAAAGCTTTCGGCTTTTGCGTCCGAACGTGCGGCTTGAACGTACGACACGATCGGTAAATTAAATGGTCGGACCGTTGCTTGAGGCTTAGCCGGTGTCCCGGCGATTGCGGTTAATGTCGATACGGACATAACTACGAGAACGCAGGAACAGATGAGAATTCGACGAACGAGGTGGCTGTACTTCATGTTGGAACCCAGACCTATCGGATGGGAGAGTAGGGGGGAGACGAAGATGGCGAGATGAGGCTTCGGGGCCGGAATTGGTGGCTCTTACTGAAACGTAGCTTTAATTCTGTGCCCGGGGGGAAGTTTTTTACGGGATTTTCTTACGCCGAGACATCAAAACCGTTAAAAACACCCGAGGTCCCCAGTTAATCCATGTGGCCGTCGCCTTCAAAAGTTTCCTCTGTAGTTGGAATTTCCCAAGTTTCACAAGGGAATTTTCGAAACCGGACGCGGGCGAGACCGTATGAAAGAGTCTGGATCTCGTCGACATTCCGTTCCCTCGCAATTTCCAACTTGCTAAGATCGCACAGTTGACGAATAATTGAGCCAGACGCCACTCCGTTTGGCATTTTTTGATATTTGATCGCAAGGGTTATAATTCATGGCTATTCAACTGACCGAGTCGGCAGCAGACCAAGTAAGAAAATTCAAGTCCGAAGGAAATTGGGGCGACGAAGCATTCCTAAGAATTGGTGTCACCAGCGGTGGCTGTAGCGGTTTGAGCTATTCGTTGGTTTTCGACGATTCGTTCGATGAGTCGAAGGACACACGTTACGATCAACACGGAGTTTCCGTCGTAGTTGACAAGAAAAGCTCGCTTTATTTGGACGGCACAAAGTTAGACTGGCATCAGAGCCTCGATCGCCAGGGCTTCACTTTCGAAAACCCGAACGTCGTGAAGAGTTGCGGTTGCGGAAGCTCTTTCCAAGCATAAGGTCCCCTTCCGCAATGCTGGTTTATTAGCTGTTGCGACTGTACTTTCACAATTCAAGGACCAGTAGCTTTACTAAGTTGCTGGTCTTTTTTTCTGCGCTTCGCGGGATGCATCTTTCAAGAGCGAGGGGAGACAAAATTGAGCCGCCGCACGCGTCTGCGAGTTACCACAGGCTCCGCGTAGAGTTATCATGAAGGGGTAGTTTACCTCTCACGCCAAAGCGCAGCCTGCGCAGATCTGGCCAAGCCATGCAATTGTTCGTCCTACGTCCAACGTTTGAAATTCCACTTGCGGACGACCGGGAACAGGTGATTGCGAAACTGGACGAAGCTTACCGACGCATCGGCGCTAAAGATTCGTTCTTCATGCATGGCGAATACGGCGAACTTCATCTACCCGTTTCCGAACATCGACTATGGTCGCCGCATTTGTCGTTTTATCTTTTTATGAAAAACCATCATTGCACGCTTTGTGGCCGGTTTGCACCTCGGGTAGAAGTTTGGACCTTTGTTTGGATCATCTATCTAGCCATGTCGTGCATCACCTTCTTTGGACTCGTGCTGGGCTATTCGCAATGGGTCGTCGGTGAAACTACTTGGGGTTTCTGGGCAGCCGCAGCGGCTTTGCTAATCATCGTCGTCCTGAACGTTGTAGCGCATGTGGGCCAGCAGTGGAGCGCCGACCAGATGCATTCTCTGCGAGATCGATTGGACCTTATTCTCACTAGCTCTGAAATCCATCCAGCTCGATGACTCTGCACGAACGTACAGATTGATGATTTAGTCAGCAAATGTAATTTCATGCTTGTCGCTTGACTCAAACTCACAGAATTTCAAAATTCGTTGTGATTCTTTTAGCTCAACTGACGATTAATGGCATTGAGACGGAATGCAGCTTGCTCGCGTAAATGCAGCAACGACTTCTGTCTTGGGCAATTGGCCGTGATCCTGAATTAACGCATGAAAAGACTTTGCAAACCATGACATCTGTACATGTCGAAAGCGAAACAGGGAGCACTTCTCGCTTTTCGCTCCGTGAGGCTCGAAGTTTAGTCAAAGGCCTAAACAATCCGTCGCAACTCGTATTCTGGACAGACTTTCTCGCTTCGATCTTAACGGGACATGTCTTGTTCCAAGCACTCTTGTTGCACGATCGCTGGTTAACCGGCAGCGAAGCTTTTACGTGGACCGTTCGGGGAGTTCTTTACACGGCGACGGTGCTCTTGTTTTTACGAGCTGCCATGTTCACGCATGAGCTTGTGCACTTGCCGAAGGAAGGTTTTGGCGCATTTCGATTTGCATGGAATTTGCTGTGCGGTATTCCCTTCATGATACCTTCGTTCATGTACTACCCGCATGTCGATCATCACCGCCGAAAGAGCTATGGCACCGAAGAAGACGGCGAATACCTCAATCTTTCACATCAACCTCCCAGGGCGATTGTCGTCTACATGTTGCTGACTCTGGTGACACCATTGGCTGGGTATTTGAGATTTGCCGTGCTGAGTCCGTTGGGTTGGATTTTTCCGGCCGTGCGTCGATGGAACTTCCGTCGCGCGTCGACAATGGTCATGGACGTCATGTACCAACGTCCGGAAGCCGGCAAGCGCGTAATGAGGACTATGCTGCTGCAGGAAGTCTTGTGCTTTCTGGTGGCGATGTGGATTGCCTTTCGCATGCCTCTCACCACGGGTCAGTGGTACGATCCGCTATGGTTGCAGGCCTACTCGGTTGCTCTAGGACTGCTGGTGATGAACAACGTGCGAACGCTGGGCGCACACCGTTGGACAGGAGAGGGATCCGAGTTAACTTTCGAGCAGCAATTGCTGGACTCATGCGACTATCCCTATCGTCCTTGGATCACGGAACTGTGGGGACCGACTGGCACGAGATATCATGCTACGCACCACCTTTTTCCAAGTATTCCTTATCACAATCTTGGGAAAGCACACCGCGCGTTAATGGCAGGTCTGCCAGTTGATAGCCCGTTCCGTGAAACGGTTAAGGTATCCTTGCTTGCCGAAGTTGCCGAACTGTGGCGACGTTCAGCTCAAGCGTTTTCGCAGAAATCGACCAATGTAGCGGCCCCAGCACAACGGCCAGAAGCTGACCGCCAGAAAGCGGCATAGAACCGCAAATGTTGTGGTGGGGCTTGCGACGGTGATTACTGGTCGGTCGTCGCTTGCACAGGAGCTGTTCGCAGCGAGTTTGCTGCACCGAATGCATAGAACGCAGCAAACACGACCGGGGTGAGAACAAGATCTCCAAAAAATGTACCCCGAGCAAAGGGGATCGCTGCCACATAGCAATTGAACAGACCGGCTGGTGTTGAAGCATAACCCATGCGTGGGTCTAGCCAGCATCCAAAGTTGCTGAGCAAGAAGAAGGCTGCCGAACCCGCAATTGCCGCCACCGCCGCACCAGCGACGGATTGTCGATTTCGTAAGAGCATCCCAATCAACCCCATTGCCGCAAGACCAGCGTAGTTGAAGAGCATGGCAGGAGCGGCATAGAGCCCGAGGTATGTCCCGTTGAGATAGTTGCCAACAATGTCGCTGAACACCAATGCGGCCACAGGTAGCAGCCAAGCGACTGGGCCCCGAAGAAAACAACCGCAGAAGATTGCAAGAGCGCCGAACAAGCCGAAATTCTCCCAAAGTGGAAGATTCACTAGCTTAAGAGCAACAGCGGCAATCGCCAAGAAGGATGCGGTGATAAGGGCTGTGCGCGTCATATTTTCAGCGGAAGGATTTAGTTTGGATTGGTAATCTGTGCCGTTCTGCACCCACGTACCGTATCACGCCTGTCAAGTTTTCTCAAGCCTGAGTGGTGGACAAGTCACATGCGGATAACTGGAAAGCTCAAATTCCCCGTCCTATTTCCAGCATTTCGAGCGCATCCAACACGACCCCACGCTGCTGAAACGCCGTCCGGATGGCCGCTTTGTGGATTTTCATTTTCAATCCGCCGACCGAAAGAGCACCATAGTCGGATCGTCCGACTCGTTCTTCGGCTTTATCCATCGCCCCAATTCCTTCCAGCCCAGCAGGGGACACCGCGTTCAGGTCGATGGCAACTTTTAGATTTTTGGCTGCCTCGAGTTGATCGCGGGATAGCAGCTGCACGCCTGCGGCGCCGCAGGCCACCAATAGCTCGCAACCGGAGAGCTGTTGGTTCAATTCTGCCACGTCGTCATAACCAAAGGGAACAAGCTCGCACGAACTCGCTTTACTATCGGATGCGATTTCGTCCGCAACTTTCTTCGCTTTAGTGGCCTCTCTTGAACCGATGCCTAGCTTTGCTCCCTGCTGAGCAAGCAACATGCAAACACGCTTTCCAACCGCGCCCGTTGCTCCCAGGATCAACGCCTGCGTTCCGGCCAAATCGAGATGCTTCATAGCCGTAAGGACGGCGGCGCAGGCTGTCGAATTTGCACCGTTGCTGTCCAGCACGACGGAAACTCGCAGCGGGTCGAACATAGTTTTCACGACCTGCTGCAAGACCGCTTCTCCAGCCTGTAGATCAGCCCCCCCGATAAAAATCGCAGTGGACTGCAAATCGCTGGGGCTGCGCGTGAAAATCGCACCGTGGACAAGCGATTCGACGTTATCTCGCGAGATACCTCCATATTGAAGCAGATGATCGACGCCCGCATCAATTGCGACGACAGCGTCAAAAGAGCTCGGGCGCAAGTCTGTATCAAGCTGCAATAAGATCTTAGGTTTCACAGTCTTTCCATCGATCTGTTCAAGAGGTAGTCCAACGTCAAACAGAACCGCTAGCGCTTACCCCTGAAGTTGACTGTGGTCGTTTCGGCGACAAAGCAGCGCACAGTCAATCGTTGAGGTACAAGACGCGATACAGTAACGCGTCCGAAGACGTTTCGACTAGAACCCACGGAATGGGTGAGCTGCCGAATCCTTTTGTGCCAGCATCTCATCAGCGGAAGGCTTGCCCTTCATCGCATTGTGAATCGCATCCTTTGTCGCTTGGTAGTTGTAGTCGTAGATTTTCTTGTCATCAGCCGCGGCTGGATGGATAAAGACTCCGCAGACGATCACTAGATTCTCGGCTTGGTCTTTTGGAATGGTGCTGTCAGCTACGCTGTCAGCGACAGCCTTGGCAACGGCGGCTTGAGCAGGGCCAAACATCTGCACAGCTTGCTTCATGCCTTTGATCGTCACTTTCGTGATCATGACGGTTGCTGGTTTTACAGCGACGTTTGGCGAGAGGACAGCCAGAAGATTGGTGTGCCCGGCCGATTGGGTGGCCAACGCATTGGCAAAAGCGGTGCCGACAGGGCCGTCTTTGCTGCCAACCATAAGGTCAATGTGGGCAATTTCGTTGCCATCGCCGACCAAAGCTTCACCGATAAACATGGACATGAGTCTTCTCCTGAGGATAATATTGGAAGGGTTTCAAAGCGACTGTGTTGTTGCAATCTGCTGCCGCGATTGCCGCAGAGCGTAGCAGAGTGCTACATTTTGCCAATGACCGCTTGGTCTGACCATAGGGTGTGAGGACAGACCGTTTAAGCCATTTAATTCGATTGTTCTGCACTTTAGGCGGTCGTAAAGTACGGAATTCATTGGAAATCGAGAGCTTTTGGAGTTAGAGTGTGATTGCTCTAACAACCTCGAACCTCGTCTTGGTATAGGCTTTGCGTTGGTTTATCTGCCGACACATCGCGTTTTATCGTTAAGTCGACAGAATCAGCAGTCCTTTCCGACTGCTGGCAAGTGACCGGTTTATGTGGCGTTGAAGCATACAAGCGAATTGATTCATCGCTTTGGAATCATCAAATTACTGGGAAATGAAACTATGAAGGTCCGTAACCTCTTCTCGATCGTCACCTTAGCAGGCCTATGTTTCTCGGGAGCAGCTGCCATGCATGCCGACGATAAAGCTCCGACCGCTAAGAGCAAGAAGGCAGCAAAAGCTGCTGAAGAAACCGTTATGAAAGACGAAAGCGTCGAATTCTTTGCAGCTATCGAAGCTGGACAGATCGACGTCGACTTCTATCCCAAAGACGCTACCAAAGCAACCGTCATCGTTCACAACAAGACCGACAAGCCAATCGATATTCGCCTCCCAACAACTTTCGCCGCAGTTCCTGAAGCGCTTGCTCAAGGCATGGGCGGTATGGGCGGCGGCATGGGTGGCATGGGCGGCGGCATGGGCGGTGGTATGGGCGGCGGCGGTGGCCAAGCCATGGGCGGCGGCATGGGTGGTATGGGCGGCGGCATGGGTGGTGGCATGGGCGGCGGCGGTATGGGCGGTGGCGGCATGTTCCGCGTTGCTCCAGACAAACCAGGCAAGATCGCAACGCCAACCGTATGCCTCGAGTTCGGCAAGAAAGATCCGAACCCACGCATGAAGTACGAAATTATCCCCCTCGAAAAAGTAAATGCAGAACCAGAAGTTGCCGTACTGTGCGAAGCTCTCGGACGCAGCGAAGTCTCTCAAACCGTCGCTCAAGCAGCGGCTTGGAATCTAGCCAACGACCTGAACTGGGAACGACTGCGAACTTTGCCAAAGGTTGTTTCACGCTACACCGGCATCGAACTCTACTTCACTCAGTATGAGATCAATGCCGCCATGCAAGTCGCTTCGACCGTCCGATCTCGCGTCAGCGATTCGACATCCTCGTACACCAGCTACAGCGACTCGGCGAACTAAACTTCACCATATGTAATACGTTAGTTACTAAACACGGGATCGTTCCCGTGTTTTTTCATGCGCCGATGAAACTATTGGGCCGCTAGCTAAAACTCGCCTGCTTGCTTCCGAGCACAGGGTTACTGAAAAGCCAGTTCTTAATCGAAGTCTTTTGCCAGCTTTCTAGCTTGTTACTTTCAACCTTAATTGGCTCTTCGGCACCGGCGTCAATTTCCACTGCGGCCTCAAAGTCTACGCCGATTGTTGACAGGAATTGCCGAAAGGCACTCACCGTCGGTTCTTCGTCGCGGATTTGCTCGGCTTTAACAGCATCCAAGTCGCTGGTATCTGGTGCGCGAAACTTTTCCATCAACACACTTGTAAAATCCACCGCGCGCTTGCCCGCTGAGACGGCAACTGCGCCACCAATACCGATCGCCGCTCTGACAGCTATTGCGGATAGATCCATGGAGCTTCGATTGATTGAGATTCGCGGCTAGTGTGGTGCTTAGGATCCTGAACGTGGTGCTGTCTGCTCAATTACAACAGGATCGACTTTGGATTGTATCGACGCGCTTTAACGGTTGAGTTGACTTTGCTTTTCGCGAAGTCTGTTATTTAACGGACGCCCGAGAGCAAAATATGTTGATCTAGGCAAACTGCGAGTTCTGTGAAGGTTCTGGTAGCACCAATTGATCCGATTCTGCCAAGAAGATGCAATCCAAGACGACCGATTGCTCGATATCGATAGGGTGACAAGGAACGACGATTTGTTTGACAACAGCATTGTTCCTCGCGTTGAAAATTGAAGGACTGCCAGGGTAGGAATAAAGGAATATACGATGAATCGCAACGTTGCAGGGATGCTACTGCTCGCCATCGGAATGGTCGCGAATGTCGGTTGCCAGCTAGGCAATCGTGGATGCCCTCGTTGCACGCCGGGCTGCCGACCAGGCCCGATTGGCTGGCAACGCGGTGGCACTGATTACCAAACCACGCTCAATCACGCTGCATATCGTGAGCAAGCCGCTGGCTCGGGCGTTACTGGTGCGCAGGTTGCCTACCCATACTACACGACACGTGGCCCACGGGACTTCCTCCTGAACAACCCACCGACCATCGGTCGATAGTCCGCGGCTAAAGCAACTTGCTTTAACGATGTCCTGCCAGTCCCACGCATCTCGACGCGTCTAGCTTGACCGCTTGACTGCGTCGATTTCGAAGGGACGGAACTTGCGCGTTTGGCCTGACGAATCTTCGTACAAAAGCAGTACGTTTTTATCGAGCCGATTGGCTGCTGCCGAATCGATGAGATGATTTGAGTCGTTAGAACTCATCTGCATCAACGCCCGATACTCTATATCGTGAGTCGCTTGTCGAGGCAGCCAGCGATTAAAGGTGTTGGCGTTATCGGCCCAGAGCAAAACGTGAATTCCAACCATTGGTCCTTCACGTAAAATCTCTTGAAGCATCTTGTCGGGCTTGATTTCACTCGCGTCATCTCCAAATGAGAACTCCTCATTCTTCCGCAAGCTCCGCAATCGCCCCAAGTGCGTCACGACCAAAAGTTCATCGACTGCACCCAGGTTGTTGGTATTCGGGCGAGTTTCCCCGTGCGAACCGTCTTCATTCTGTTCTGCCATCCGCTGCTGCATGCGGCGATAGACCCCTTCGATCGCTTGATCTGCTTGCTGAATCCCGAACAGCTTGACGTGCGACTCGGTTCCAAACAATCGCCGGGCAAGCTCAAAACTAAAAGTATCTTCTTCTCTTGAGGCGTCGATAACCGTCAGCATGCGAGCGGAAAGTGTATCAGCAGGCTTCATCTGAAACGACGACATGATGCTGCGCAAAACACTCGCACCATTCTCGTCATCGCTGCCCACCAAGAGCACGTTCTGACCGGCC
Organism: Njordella aestuarii; assembly: GCF_056494165.1. NCBI lineage: Bacteria > Pseudomonadati > Planctomycetota > Planctomycetia > Pirellulales > Pirellulaceae > Njordella > Njordella aestuarii. The sequence continues at coordinate 673,543 of NZ_CM151397.1, read as the reverse complement.
TGGCGATGTAAGTTGATACTTACAACTGGTTCGATCGATACGCTTTCCCCCAGCAAGACCGCCGGGCTGGCCGGGCTCTTTGCTTGGACGGACACTAAGGTCTTCGCAACCGATGCATCATCCCAAGTAGCTTTCTTGTGTCCTGCAAACACAATGCATCTCTCCAAGCCCCCGTGCATTGGATCCGAGTTTCGCGTTGACGCGGGCAGCGAAGCAAGAAGTTCTCGTTGCTTTTCCTTGCTGAGAAAGGCGACTTGAAATGGTTGATTTCCTTCGACTCTACCGCTTTGATCGTTGTAGATGGCTTGCCCCGCGTGTCGAAGTCTTTCGGCTGCTAGATTATCCTCGCTCAAGATCATCATCGCATCAGAACCCTCACACTGCAGTGCGACCCTGACCGCCATTTGTGCAAGAGTGGTTCGCGGCAGCGAATAGGCTCCACCAAGGGTCTGCGATGCAAGCACGACGTGAATACCAAACGAACGCCCTTGTCGAACAATGCGATCAAGTAACATAGCGGCGTGTTGTCCAAGCTTGTCGTCGTCGGTAAAAATCTCTTGGAATTCATCGACGACTACTAATATCCGCGGCATCGGAACTTCCGGATGCCGCGCACACCAGCTGGGAATATCTTGAACACCGGCGCTTCGAAACGCTTCTCCCCGCGTCTGCATAACGCGATCGATGTACTCAAAAGTGCTCACGCCAAATTCGCGCTGGCTTTCAATGCCAATTATGTCTGCATGCGGCAGGTTAGTTTCAGAATAAACCTGGAACTCGACTCCTTTCTTAAAATCGAGGAGCACAAGTCGAAGCTCATCGGGCCCATAGTGAATTGCCGCGCTCGTTACCAGAGTATGCAAGAAAGAAGACTTGCCTGAACCCGTTTTTCCAGCGACCAAAACATGCTGCGCTGTGCCATGCCCAAGCCGAAACGCTTGGCTTCTCCCGACGCCGGCATGCCCAACCGGAATACTTAAACCATGGGCCGATTTACTTTGATAACGGCTGAGTGAATTTGGCACGACTGTATCGAATGCCACTTCGACACGATTCGCTCGCAATGCGTCTTCCGCACATTGCTTTAAAACCAACTGCTGAACAGGAGCCGCGGGAGGTGATTCGAAATGGATCGGGAAGGCCCGCAGAGCATCAGCGGCGACGAACGCTTGCGGCTGCCCATTTACATCGCTCTGAATTCGAATTGTCAGCCCACTCTCGTCCAACCGCTGCATATTCACACAAGTCGGTACTGGAAAATCCGTGTCGACTAAGAGTACGACACTGACTCCGCAACGACCGCCTGAACTGAGCAACGATGAGAGATAACGCCAGGAAGTTTCGTCGACTCCGGCAGGAAAACGCGACCAAACGACTAGGCGATAAGGCTCCGACATGGAGCCTGCCTCATTGTTGTACTCGCGAATGTCTTTGTACCGATCGCGTAGCAACTGCTGAATAACATCTTCGGTATGATGTGAAAGGCGGGCAAGCTGCTCTGTAATATGGGTAGCTTGCGTCCAGACGCGATGATTAACCATCGTTGGATCGGTATCGGCCAACTGCATTAGATGACTGAACTCCCGGCCTAATCCATCGGGATCGATGATGGTAACTTGCAGTGCACCCGCAGGAAGTGAATGGAAAGCTCTTAAGACAAAATTCCGGAGGACATTCTGCGCTAGCGATTGTTGCTTTGCATCAGCCTTTATTATCAGCGATCCATGTTCGACCATTTTGAAGACGACAGGCACTTGAGCGTGCAAGGGCTTGCTTCCAGATTCGGCGAGAATTTCCGAAACGTCAGTGCCTAAGCTCAATTCCAGATCCCCGAGCGGAAGATACGCCAGAGCGTTTTGGCCGCGTGGCAAAGTTAGGATTTCCTCTGGATTGACTGGCCAACTGGAACAAAACTGTCCCAAAGAAGTCCGCAAACGCCTGAAACGATCGTCAGTTTTGGAGAGGGCTCCTTTGAGTCGGTTTCGCATGTAAGCCGTTGCGTTTTTCTCCGTTTCTTTCACAGTTGCAATCTCAGCCTTCGATTCTCGAGTGAACGTTCGAAGCCGTTCCTGCGAACTGGCATGAAACGAGGCCATCGTCCGTTTGGCATTGGTTTCAACCGAAACAAGCGATTCTTCGAAAGCATTATTCATTTCCAACCGCTTGTTCGCTTGTTGGCGATGAATAGAGGCCAGATCTTCGGACAACTTCTTGTCCAATTGATCTATCTCAGCGGCAGCTTCACTTTTAATGTTCGCGACTTTTTCTTGCAAGTTTGTGGCAAGACCGGCCACGTGTTCGCCATACTTGTTTTGCAGGTGTTGCTCGCCCCGATCAACATAGCATTCCAGCGTTCGACAAGTCGCATCTAGTTGTGGAAGCTGACTCCGAGCATACGATTTGATCATCGGACGCACCGCCAGTATCAAGACGATGCCGCCGAGTATGACAGTCACGCCGAAAACAGCGAAACTGACGAGAAACGCAGTAATTGGAGCCAATTGAGCATTAATGAACCATGCGATGGTGGCCATAGCTAGTGCGATTGCGGCAGCCAAGCACCACAACATCCAGGAATCTGTAAAACGGGAAGTCGGGTGTTTCTGTAAATTGTTCAGTATCTGCTTGCCTTGCGACATTTCGCGATGAACCAGAGCCTTGATCGATTCAAAATTTTCGTGCGATGCGATTGTTATGTCTGGCAAACTAGCATTAAAAAACTTGGCAGCATCGATATGCCTCTTGGCAAGTAATTGGCTCGCATGATTTCGAATGAGATCGGCTTCGCGTTTCTGTTTTCGGAGAAAGTCTTTGTTGGCATCGAGCGTTGTCTGCAATCGGCTTCGTTCGGATTTCGCTTCATCCTGTGCGGTCAGTACGGCTTGTTCGGCATTTGCAGCGATCAGCTTGCGAGCTTTCGCATTCGATTTTCTAAGCTCTATAATTTTCTGCTTTTGAGACTGGATACTTTGAAGAGTCATGCGGTCAAACTGAGTCCAGGTCGCATCGCTTTCTTCGTCAGCCTCCGTAATCTTCGTCACCATTTCAGAAGCATGCTGCTGCTTCAAATCACTCAAAGCCGCTTGATGTAGTCCGCTCAAGCGTTCGAGTTCGGTTTCCGATTGGTGCTTGACTGCGGCAATTCGATCGACGCAGTTGCTGAGACGATTTTGCAGCCCAGCTATAGTTGCGTTCAACCTGTTGCCACTGAGAATATTTAGTGCTTTCGACATGGTTTATTCCTCGATAATCTCGTCTCGAATTTGACGATTGATAGCTTCAGCAAACTCGGCGGCCTTCTGCAGGTAGTTCACGAGACGCTTCACACTTTCCTCTAACTGTGGCAGTTCGCTTTGGAAGAACCGCTGCGCTCGAGCGTCCTGCCAAACCTCTTGGACTCGTTCACAGTCCCCCCGATTTCGCAAAGCTGTTCGTTGTAGCCGATTGATACAGCCGTGTAGGTCCTGCCTCAGTTGCACGGTAATCTTTTCCAGTTCTTTAATCGATGGATTCTCATTCGCCTGATTGTTTTTCTACCTGCATCGATTGCAAGTTGGCATACTTTCGAATGGAGTCGATGATTTGTTTAAGAGCAGCATGCGCGTTGGGGAGCCCAGACTCACTGATCTCCAAAACATGTCGCAAGTGTGTGTTTATTTTGGTCAACTCTTGTTGCCATTGCTGCGAGTAACTTTTGATGCTTCGCAACTTATTTTCACAAAGATCTACTCGCTGTTTTGCGAGCTGCAACTGCTTCTTTTGTTCGGTACAACTGCGACGTTCGTCTTCGCGTGTCACTTGCTCACAACGGCTTAAGGCTTCTCGCGCTTCGGCCCAGCGTTGCTTTGCCCGCTGATGCTGAATCTTCCAATATGCGGGAGCAGTACTTTGCAGGTATTCGCTAACGCGGTCAAGTTCGATGCGAGTCTCGTCAATCTGCCTGGCCGTATCAGATTGTGTAATGACTAGGCACTTTGCAAAGTGTTCAATCTCAGCGAGACTTTTTACATTTGCAGAGCTATCCATGGTTATGGTATTCCTCGATCAGCTCGGCCTTCTTCAACAAATACGGCACGTGTTTTTCGCTCGCTTCGACAAGCCTTTGAAGCTGCTTAAGTTGCTGTTCAAATTCTAAAGAAAACTTGCGGTGCTCTTGGTCACGCCATGTCGTGCCGAGTCGCCCCATTTCCAGCGAGATCTTGTTGGTTGATTCCGATAATGTCGTATTGAATCGCTTCAACAGAATTGCAAATTGTCGTAGTTGCTCTGGGTCAACAATTGCTTGAGCCATAAACATTTCCTCGCCTGTAAGATCGAACGGTCGCTTGTTGATTTCGCGAATACTATCCATTCGCTGCCGCAAATTGAATAGTCGAAACACTGAGTTATGTGATAAGTTGCGTTAATCTTGCGGCGCGGTCTTTTGCGCGGCGGCTAACTTCTTTAGTTCAACCAGTTTTGCATGTAGCGTCGCGAGATTCCCCGTCTTCTGATCGGCAAGAATATTCACGTAGCGAATTGCCGAATCATATAGTTCATGTTTTTCAGACAGGGCAATTGCAAGCTCTAACGATCGAGTGCGAACTTCTTGCGGCGGTGCAGGCGAGCGAAAAATAATGGCGCGACGATAGGCCGCCAAGGCTTCGATAATGGCATGTTTCGACTCTAAACAGATACCAAGATTTAGAGACGCCACAGCTCGCGTTTGTGGAAACGTTTGCGCTCGTTCTAAACGCCTAATCGCTTCATCAGTTCGCGCAAGACGATTCAGTGCGATAGCTGACGTAATCAGTAAATCAGGTTGATCGGGATGCCGAGCATAACGCGCCTCAGCAATCTCAAACTGAAGAGCTGCCAATTCAAGCTCGCTCTGGTCCAATTCGTGGCGGGAAACTTCTGTCTTTTGCCACTCGTACTGCCGAGCCGCTGTTTGCATCGATTCGCGTGAGATCCTCAGACGCGCGTCCTCAAGCATCGTCAGAAGCGATTCGTCTTCCGGATTGTGTCGCACACCTTGTTCGAGTACGCGGCGAGCATCTTTCCAGCGTGCTTGTTCGAGGTAGATCGCACCCAGCTCGTGGTAAGGTTCGCTGTTGGCTGGATTGTTCTTGATCTGTTGCTCAAGGGCTTGAAACCGATGCAGCGGAATTGCCTTTGCAACCTTAGAATCTGCGGACACTTCGGTAGCCGGCGGAGTTGGGCGGTACAACTCCTTTGCAAGCTTCTCGACGATAGGGTTATTGGAAGTATCGAGCGGCATTAGAACAATCTTTGAAACAACCGACGGGAACCTTCAATCATACCGACCAGACGCACAAAAGATCAACTTTCGCAGCTTACTTTTCTTAAAGCCGATCCCAGATCAAATTGTCACCCAACATTTCGCAGGTTTGCGAGAATTCCTTTCGAGACTGCTACAATTGGAAAAATACTAGCGTTCGTTCTCGGATTTTAGCTGGAAACGTCACAAATCTCCCGCAGCCCTAAGAATATAATGGTTTGAGCGTATTATGTGTTGTGGGCGTAGTACAACGTAGCAGTTCGGCTCCCTCCACTTCGATGGCAGCCTATTCGCCTTGTATAGTTATCCTTCATGTCGCAAGCATCCGTTTCCAACAACCAACAACCGCCCAGACCCAATGTGGCTGGCACCAAGCCACGCCTGACTTTGACAGACATGGTCAGCGAAGCATCTGTAAGCATGCGGCGCAGTGAGGCCGCATATGCGGTCTTAGTGTTGGGATTGGCGGTTTGCACGTTAGGGATAACGTTGATATTGATTGACCATTGGTTATGGCCTTTGCCCTTGGCATTCCGATGGGTCGTCTGGGCAGGCGCCATCGCATTTTCCGTGTTATGGCTTATTCGTTACCTGGTTCCACTATTCGGCCAACATATCAATCCAGAATATGCAGCTCGCAAGATTGAAAAACGCGTGCCAGAACTGAAGGATAGCCTCATAAGCTATGTTCAGCTCAATAACACTCAGGACTCCGCCCCTCGAGGGGTTGTCGCCGTAGTCGGAAAATTCGCCGTTGAACGTTTAAGCCGTTATGACCTTGGCGAGTTCGTCTCGTCGACCGCTTCATTCAAACTTGCAGCGGCACTTTTCGTTCTGGTGTTGCTGTCTGCAATTTATGTCGTCGCATCTCCTAAAAGTGGCATGGATTCACTTCGTCGCTTAGCCATGCCTTGGCAAACGATTGAAGCTCCGACCCGCGTTCGAATTGTTAAAGTCGAACCTGGAACAACCGTCGTTTCTCGCGGCGAATCGCTGGAAGTGTCCGTCGAGCTGCGAGGCTGGTTGGCGGGTGATTTGGTTGAGCTTGAGTTTAGCACGCGAGATGGACAGTTGGTCAATCAACGCGTGCCCATGGAGCCAAAGATCGAAGGCCTAACGTACAAAGGAACTCTCAAAACGAATTCGGTCGGCATTCAACAACCGATCGACTACTCCGTCATCGCAGGCGACGACGTTGCTGGTCCGTTCCAGGTAGAAGTCCAACCGGTCCCCATTGTTACTGCGGAGAAAGTCGAATTGACTTTTCCGAAGTACACCAAACTGGAACCGCGGGAAGCCGATGTCAACAATTTCGAAGCAGTCGAAGGGACAAGAGCAAAAGTCCACGCACAGTCTAACCAACCGTTGACGACGGGACGGATCGAGGTGAACCCCGTCCTAGAGAATGGTCGCTTTAGCCGCGCCGATAACATTTACTCCATTACTGTTGATGAACGACAGTTGCTTGGCACATTTCCACTTCGGCTGAATTCAGAGCGTAATGATCCTACGTTTTCGGCTTTTCGAATCTCTGCCGCCAATCATCTGGGACAATTGAACGCCGATCCAATACTTTACAACTTTAGAGTCATAGCAGACCAGTCCCCAACAATCACATGGTCAAAAGAGTTACCGCAACAAGTCGAACTTCCGGTAGGACACGCGATCGATTTAAGTCTCGCTGCCAGTGACGTCGATTTCGGCTTGTCACAGATTCGAATCGTTGGAACCCAGAATCGATTCAAAGCGATCGAGCACGAACTATTACGGAACGAAGAAGGTATCTCGGCGCCCGTTGAGCGTACCTGGCGATTTGATTCGGCCGCGTTGAAGCTGCGGGTGGGTGACGAAGTCACGATGCAAGGGTTCGCAGCCGACAATCGTCGCGATATCGATGAAGTGCGTTGGGAACCGAACATTGCGACCACTTCACCGATCGTCATCCGCATTGTGGCAGCCGCCGAACAAGGCAACTCCGATAGCTCCCCCAACAAACAGATGGATCCTCTGCCCGACCAACCAGTCGATGGCAGTGACGTACAACCTCCAACCGAAGAAAACAAACCTAACGACGAAGCCCAGCCAACCGATTCCACGCAGGGCGGTGAAAGCCAAGAAGGAGCTGCTACAGATAAAGACAAATCTGCTGGTGCCGAAAACAAAGATTCTGGCAACGACTCAGGCGAGGGCGATCCACAAGAGACCGGTGATTCTTCTGATTCTTCGAATGGAAACCAGTCAGACTCAAACAATTCGAGCAAAGGTAGCGACGGATCCGGCGAAAAGTCTCAGGCGAACGAATCACCCGAAGACAATTCCGATCCTAGTTCTGACTCCAGCTCAGGCGAACAAGAGGCTGGCAACGAGTCTGAAGCTGGCAACGAGTCTGAAGCTGGCAACGAGTCTGAAAGTGGCAACGAGTCTGAAAGTGGCAACGAGTCTGAAAGTGGCAACGAGTCTGAAAGTGGCAACGAGTCTGGGGATGCGAAGGGGGCCGAGAGCTCGAACGAACAACCCAATAGTTCAGACTCTTCCGGTTCTAAAAAAGGTACAGAAGGCTCGGAATCGTCAAACGATCAGGCTGCGGGAGGTCAGAATTCTGATTCCTCTGGTGAATCATCCTCTGGTCAGGCGTCTAGCGAGAAGCAACCGGGCAGCGGATCCTCCGGAGATCCTTCCGCCGCGCCGTCGCCCGACAGCGCGTCCAATACCGGCGAGCCAGTAAGTTCCGATGAACAAGGTAACGCGGCTAATAACAACGCCAGCAGCAACGCTGGTGAACAGTCTCGCTCCAATTCTGGCAATTCCAGTTCGAACAAAAGCGACTCGCAGTCTAAGCAAGCCACTCCACCGGCTTCAGAAACTTCCGACGAGCCAAACGCAAATACGGAAGGTGCAGATGGATCGTCTGCAACAAAAGGAAACACAAGTTCATCGACCGGGGAGAAGCAGGGCTCTGATGGTTCAAACTCGCTCAAATCGCCAAACGATAGCGACGAAAACACCAACAGTAATGAATCGTCAAGCCCTTCAAAGAATGACGGCAGCAGCGCAACGAACCAGTCCTCTTCGAAGAAACCTGCATCCGAATCTCAAAAGGGATCTCCTAGTGAGACGGGCAAACCAGAGGGCCGACTGGATAATGTTGAACGTGGCGATAAGGGGCCGCCGACTCATGAAGGAGAGGTCTTTGAAGAAATAGAAAAATGGATTCAAGAGAATGGCGATCCCCAACAAAGCAGTACGCCTAATCCTTCTGCTGGAGAGAAGAAGCAAGATGGTGCGACAGACGACGGGAAGGGCTCATCGAAACCAAACAGCAGTGCCGAACCTCAATCCGGCAATGATGGTGGGGAGTCCGGCGAGTCTTCGAAATCAGGCAATGCTAACAACGGTGGCGAAAAATCTTCCGAATCCGAATCTCAGTCTAAGCAAGAAGGTAACACCCAATCAAAATCTGATTCTCAAAGTTCTGGCGCTGAGGGCGGCGGTGAAGCAAGCCCAAGTGGCGCCGAAGGTAATTCGGAAGATCAGGCTTCGACAAGTGGAGAGAGTGGAGAACCAGGTGAGCAAAATGGTTCTTCCAAACCTTCTTCAACAGGCAGCACGCCCGGACTGAACGGGAATCCGTCTCCAAGCGGAGACGCTGGAGAAGCCCAACAAGCTGAATCTTCATCACGCGCGAAACCCGACCCGGTAAATCTTGACTACGCAAAAGAAAAAACGAATCTCGCGTTGGATTATTTAGAACGACAACGTGAACAGCCTGATCCAGAACTGCTCAAGAGACTTGGTTGGGATGCAGACCAACTCCGTGACTTTACCGATCGTTGGAAGCAGATGCGCGATCGTGGAATTAAACCCGATGGCATCGACGAGAAGTATGCGCAAGAGCTACGTTCACTGGGCTTAGTCCCACCGGTCGCTGAGTCGCGAACTTCTTCCAGTGTCCCAGACAGCCTAGGTGGCTTGAATGAAGAAGGCATGCGATTTCGGGCTCCTAGTTCTCTGCAAAGCCAGTTTGATGCATTCCGACGCGCCACTCAAAAGAGGCTTTCTAAAGAGAAGACGCCGTAGTGCGTCTGTTGTCACATAGGCGGCTTGTGCCTCTTCGCACACTCAGTGTTGGGTCTTATTTTTTGGTCACACGTGTGCTGCACGCTTTGCACACCTACCCCAGCCCGAAGAACCGACAAAGCTTTACAACCGCTGCGAACTTTAGCGTTTCCGCTCAGAAATTCTTTGCGAGCAATCTTATTTCGCGAGTAGTGATCAGCCGATTCGACTTGCGCGTACACAATCGGCGGTTTGTACGATTACGAAGTGTGCGTTCGGGCACTTTGCGCAGTGTATCAGACTCCTATCCATGATATGTTGCACATACGACGGACATCGCACATTCCGGTATCCAAGAGCTACGCGGAATTTTTGAAAGGATTCGAGAGAGATCATGAAAATGAAATTGAAGTTTGGTATGGCCGGGTTGTTGGGTTTAAGCCTGACCGGCGCTAGTTTTGCAGATCAACCGGTCTACCCAACATTTGACCAGGAAACGACTGCGGTCAGCTTTGAATCGTCGGTGAACACGACCCCTCAAACGATGCAATGCGGATATTTTGGTACGGAAGGATGTGATTGTAACGCCGGTTCCGCTTGTGATGCGAGCTGCGATTTTGGATGCGATTCTGCTTGCGGATGTGATTCGTCAGGATTGTTGGGATTCGGAATTCTGAAGCGTAGTGACACATGCTTCAATGACTTTATCAGTCCCATGACCAACCCAGTGTTCTTTGAAGACCCTCGGACGCTCAGCGAAGTTCGATTCATATTTTTGAATCACGAGCTTCCAGCGGCACTTGGTGGCAACTCCGTGCAAGTCTACGCAATGCAAGTGCGAGCAGCGCTGACCGAGCGTCTGAGCCTGATCGCGACCAAAGACGGCTTCATCTACACACAAAGCCCAGTGCTTGAGAGTGGTCTCGCCGATATCGCTGCTGGTTTGAAATACAACCTCTACCGCGACGTGAGGAATGGCCGTTTGCTGAGCGTTGGTGGAACTTATGAGATCCCTAGCGGATCGAATAAAGCATTACAAGGTAATGGCGACGGGGAATTCCATTTCTTCGCGACCGGCGGAACAAGGCTCGGCGAGAAATCACACTGGTTGAGCGCTATCGGGCTTCGTGAGCCACTCGATACGGATGCCGAAAATCGAATGATTTACTTCTCGAACCATTTCGACCGGCAACTGGGTGACCGCGCACTGTATGCTTTCACCGAAGTAAACTGGTACAACTATCAAAGCTCGGGAACAGCATTTCCTCTACCTGTCGAAGGTGGAGATCTGTTTAACTTGGGATCGGTCGGTGTGACTGGCAACAATCTAGTGACGCAAGCCGTCGGTTTCAAGTCAAAGCCAGCACGCAACATGGAAGCTGGGATTGCTTACGAAGTTCCACTGACCGAGCGTGAAGGAATCCTAGCCAACCGCTTCACAGCCGACTGGATCATTCGCTATTAGCGAACTCTAGTTGTTATGGCGTAAGTTGTCATAGCTTCTAAAGGCGGCGAGTACCGATTTGTCGGTAATCGCCGCGTCTTTCATTATAGGTTCACCGAAGCTTACTCGAACTCGTAAGCCCCGTCTTCCATGGAGCCGCGGCTGCCAGCAGCCTTCCAACTCATGCTTTTTGCTTCTGGGTCTTGAGTAATAGTTAGGTCAAAAGTTTCGCCATCGGCGGCTGTACCTGTTCCCGTGTAACCGCCTGCTGGATTTGGAGTAAGCGTTACATCGGAAAGCTCCAGACTCTTCTCCACTTGCTCCTGAACCTTCTCCTGAGGCCAATTGCCTGGGTGCTGACTTTCGCAACCAGAAAATAGAACTAGGGAAAACAAGACGAACAATGACAATGCTTTTTTCATTTACGGCTCTACTAGAGTAACTGCTTGTTAAGGTCATGAAACTTCGGGCATCCGAGTCGAATAAACAATGATCCCCAGCAGGCTTGGCGTTCACAGCCCGGGCAACTTACTCGAAATGCGTCGATCAACGCTGCCAGTATTTCGAAGTCGAGGCGATCAGTATAGTGAATTTCCGTGGAATTTCTCAAATTATTATTCGCTTCTGCGAGCAACTCGGATCGAAAACTCAAGCCATAAAGCGCCATATCTTCGCGTAAAACATTCGGTGTTGGCAACTTCGTCAACCGTCTTGTATGCTTAGAAAATACTTGACGCCCGATATAAACGCGTTAGCGCTACTTGATCCTTGAGTGTTCCGAAGGCCGAATAAATTTTCGACCACTCTTTTCCAACACGCCACTCACGCAAAAGCTCAGCACAAAATGCCGCCGTCCGAAGACTCGCAGTTGGATGTCCAGCGTCTACTAGATGCATCAGTCTATTCACATAAAGTCGAAGATCTGCGGCTGCTTGAGACACATATCTCATGGGTAGTATTGACCGGCCAATATGCATACAAACTTAAGAAGCCATGCAAGTTTAGTTTTGTTGACTACTCAACTCTAGAATTGCGGCGGGACTTCTGTTACAAGGAAGTCGAACTAAACAGACGTCTTGCCGCGGACATTTATCTTGATGTAGTACCGATTTACTCAAACTCAGACGGCTCGTTACAGGTTGGCTCTCCGTCCGTTTCGCCTTCGTCGACTGGCCCGGCCAGAAATGCCGTCGAATACGCTGTAAAGATGCGCCAGTTTCCTCAAGATGCAATCTTGACATCGCGCCTCGATCACCATGCCTTGTCGCCTGAATCTGTGGATCAATTGGGTCGAGATCTCGCGGCGTTTCACGAATCGATCGAGCAGGTGAGCGCAGACCTTGAGTGCGTACAACCAGATCGTATTCGCCAAGAAGCAATCGACAACATAACGCTACTGCAAGAATGCCTTCCAGCAGACTCCGAACACCAGTTGGCCCTATCCTTTCTATTGCAATGGACTGAGCAAGAGTTTGAAGATCGAAGATCGAATTTTCAGCGACGACTGCGGACGGGGTTTGTCCGGCGGTGTCACGGCGATATGCATCTCAACAATCTCATTCAACTGGACGGTCATATTACAGCTTTTGACTGCATCGAGTTCAATGAAGAGTTCCAGTGGGTCGATGTTGTGAGCGATATCGCGTTCCCCGTTATGGATTTTATGACTCACCGACGAAGCGATCTGGGTTGGCGACTTCTTAATTCATATTTGGAGACAAGGAACGATTGGTCGGGTTTAGAAGTCTTCCGATTTTATGCCGTCTATCGTGCTCTCGTGCGAGCCAAAGTTACGTGGCTTGATCCATCACAACATGAATCGTCCGATGCGACGACCGACCCCTGCTCGCACGCTTCAAAAGAAGCGTCGGGCCCTTGGGTAGAATATATGCGAACAGCCTTGGAGCTTGCATGCCCAAAGCGCTGTCAACTTTCGATCACTCACGGCTTTTCAGGCAGCGGAAAGTCTACGCGTGCTTGGTCCCGAATCGCAAAGTTCGGTGGACTGCGGATACGCTCCGACGTTGAACGCAAACGCCTCCGCATGCAAGACAACGCTCAAACTATCTATACTCCGCAGTCTCGAGAATTGATCTATGAACATCTTCTGGAGCTAGCTCGCCGAATACTTGGTTGGAAATTCGACGTCGTCGTTGATGCTACGTTTTTAAAGCAAGCAACTCGCGCACAGTTTCAAGCGCTGGCGGAAGAGATGGGAGCTTCGTTTCGCATCCTGCACTGTGAAGCGTCATTTGATGAGCTGGCGGAGCGTATTGCACGCCGCAAAAACGATGCATCAGATGCGACGCAGGACGTCCTTCGGCAACAAATGCACGACGCAGAGGCACTCGCAGAAGCGGAATGGAAAGCCGTTGCAGACGATTGATAAACCATCTGCCAGCGAATTTTCAGTAGAAGTTCTGCGGTTATAATGCTGCGATGAAATCCCTTCCAATAGTACTCAGCTTCCTTGCAAACCCGTCGCGACGTCGCAACCTTCTCGCTCTTGGAAAACTACTCGTGGTTTTCGTTGCGATGGTTTTTGTGTTTACGCTTTTCTTCCATCTTCTGATGACGATGGAGGGCCAGCAGCACTCCTGGGCGACAGGCATCTACTGGGTTCTTGTGGTGATGTCCACTTTGGGTTTTGGCGATATCACTTTCCATTCCGACCTGGGGCGACTTTTCTCTGTAGTGGTCCTATTGTCTGGCTCAGTGTTCATGTTGATGTTGCTGCCCTTCATGTTCATTCAGTTTTTTTATGTCCCTTGGCTTGAAGCTCAAGCAGCCGCCCGAGCACCGAGGGAACTGTCCAAGAAAGTGTTCGGCCATGTGATCTTCACAAGTCTTGGTTCGGTTGAACGATCCTTGATCCGGATGCTGCAGCGAGAGAACTGGAATTATGTCGTGATCGTCCCTGAATTGGATGAAGCGTTGCGTTATCACGACGAAGGGTACTCAGTCATGCTCGGGGAAATCGACGATCCGCCAACGTATGTTCGGGCACGCGCAGAGCACGCCGCTTTAGTTGTGGCGGCTCAACGCGACACGACGAACACGAATATCGCGTTCACCGTAAGGGAAATCGCTTCATCCGTTTCGATTGTTTCCGTCGCATCGTCTCCGGCATCGGTGGACATCCTAGAGCTTGCTGGCTGCAACCACGTCCTCCAACTTGGTGAAATGTTGGGGCAATCGTTTGCCCGCCGAGTCTTTGGTCAAGACGCCCGCAGTTCAGTTATCGGCGAATTTGGAAAGCTACTAATTGCCGAGGCTTCGGCTCTTAACACACCGATGGTCGGGAGAACACTAAAAGATATTCGGCTGACAGAGCACACACGCGTGAACGTTATCGGAGTTTGGAATCGTGGCAGTTTTATGATAGCCGGTCCAGATACTGTCATCGAAGCTAGCACGGTTCTCTTATTAGCCGGAACTCGTGAAGAGCTTGACGAGTATGACACGTTGTTTTGCCTTTACCGTGCACAGGAGCCGTCGGCTATTATTCTCGGAGCAGGAAGAGTAGGACGCGCCGCTGGCAGTGAGCTTCAGTTGCGAGGAACTGATTATCGAATTGTCGACCGCAATCCAGATCGCATTCGAGATCCCGAGCATTACATATTAGGGGACGCGGCTGAACTCGAAGTACTCGAACGTGCGGGCATTATGACTTGCTCGTCGGTCGTGATTACAACTCACGACGATGATGTGAATGTTTATTTGGCCATTTACTGTCGTCGCTTGAGGCCAGATATTCAAATACTAGCCCGAGCAAATCTTGACCGCAATGTGTCGACATTGCATCGCGCAGGCGCTGACTACGTCATGTCCTATTCGTCGACGGGTGCAAGTCGCATCTTCAATATTTTGAAGCGCGGAAACTCGATCTTGCTTGCCGAAGGATTGGATGTGTTACGCGTTCCAGTCCCCAAAACACTTGTCGGCAAAACGCTCGCCGAGTGCCGTTTTCGGCAGACTACGGGCTGCAACATCGTCGCCATCGAGAAGGATGGCAAGTTCGACGCCAAACCAGCACCTGACACTGTCTTGTCATCGGAAGCGCAACTGGTCATCGTAGGAGATGCAGAAGCCGAGCGGAAATTCTTTGAAACGCTGAGCGATCAGGCGGAATAATTGATAAATCGCCACGCGCGGTAAGCGATGTTTTCAAAAAGCAGCCAGAATTTGCGTGAACCTTCTGCCTAGTGAGGCATTTGAATATGGTAGCTGGCGATGGCGCGCGAACTGCGGTATAGCGCCAACCAAGCAATTTTACGTGAAATCAAGCAATACCTACATGGATATCGATCGAGGCCGCTCGTGAAACGTTGGTTAAACCGATTATTTTGGGGCATTTGCGGATTGATGCTGCGGATGCGTTACCGGCTGAAAATTTCAGGAGCTGACAAGCTTAAGGATCTGAAGGGTGCCACGCTCGTTCTCCCCAACCACCCCGCGCTAGTCGATCCGCCGTTGGTATCAAGCCGCATTCGGTTGCACAAGCCGCTGAGACCGCTTGTAAATTCCGCGACTTACCGGACGCCGATTTTTCGTCCGCTCATGTCACTTGTCGACGCATTCGAGGTCCCAGATCTTTCTGCACACAGCCGCGATGCTCATAGCCAAGTACTTGATATGATCGATTCGGTGGTGGATCGATTGCATGCTGGCGATTGCATGTTGATCTATCCCTCGGGACGGCTACAACGTGGTAATGTTGAAGTCGTCGGGGCCGCGCGAGCTGTCCACGAAATTGTTGCGAAGAGTCCAGACGTGAACATCGTTCTTATTAGAACGCGTGGCCTTTGGGGCAGTATGTTCAGTTGTGCAGAAACAAATTCACCTCCGAACCTATCGGCGAGAGTCAAATCAGCTTTGGGTTGGGTGTTTGCTAGTCTATTTTTCTTTCTGCCGCGGCGAGACGTTTCAATGCATATCGAAGTGTTAAAGCCGGAGGATATGCCAACCGATTCAAGAGAGTCCTTCAACGCTTTCCTGGAAGACTGGTATAACAAAGACGGAGCGCAGGAGCCTAAGTTTGTTCGCTATCATCACCTGTTCGGTCCAAGCCACGGTGAATTTGGAAAATCACTGCCGAGCACTTCGACCGACATAGGTGAAATCAGCGACAAAACGAAGACCCAGGTGAACGAACTTCTGCAGTCTCATCTTAAGCGACAGCTTTCGGGCGACGAATTGCAAGCAGACACGAAGTTGGAATCGATCGGACTCGATAGCCTAGACCGAATGGACGTCGCCCTAAAAATCGAACAGCAGTTCGGCTTTCGCAGCAACGTCGTAACGGAAACAGTTGGAGGCCTCTGGGCCCTCGCTGCTGGTCAACTTTCCGACGATGCGAACGAAAAGGTAGCTGCGCCAAAAGCTTGGGAGAATTACCCAAAGATCGATGACACACCGACTTTGTTGGCAGATACTATTGGGGCCGCTTTCGTCAGTCGGGCCTTAAAGCAACTCAATCGAGTTGCTGTTGCCGATTCGATATCAGGCGTACTGAATTATCGAAAACTTCTGGTTGCATGTGAACTTATGTCCCGCCGCTTCGCAAAGCTTGAGGAAGCGCATGTCGGGGTTATGCTTCCCGCCTCGGTCGCTGCTGATATCGTCTTCTTCGCCTTGCAGATGGCGGGCAAAATTCCCGTCATGATGAATTGGACTACAGGACCGTCAAATCTTGCTCACGGAGCAGAGGTTACTGAAACGAGACATATCATCACTTCGCGAAAAATGATTGACCGGATGAATATCGAAGTGAAAGGTGCGGAATATATTTTCCTGGAAGATATTCGCAAAGGCATCGGAAAACTCGAGAGCTTGCTCGTGCTTTGTCGAACCTATCTTGCCGGTTCGTCATTCAAAAGGCACCTTGCCAGACAATCTCCAGAAGATACCGCCGTCTTCCTCTTCACTTCGGGGTCCGAGAGCCTTCCGAAGACCGTACCTTTGACACATCGAAATCTTTTGACCAACGTTGTCGATGGTTTGGAAGTCTTAAAAGCCACTAACAATGACACACTCCTAGGCTTCCTTCCTCCGTTCCATTCCTTTGGCATGACAGGCAACTTAATTTTGCCTCATCTCACAAGCATCCGTTGTATTCGATATGCAGATCCAACCGATTCCCGAGGACTGGTCAAAACGATTGAAACGTATAAACCCACCCTGGTATTCACCACGCCAACCTTTTTAGGATACATATTGGCAGCCTGCTCGGGGGATGAGCTCTCCAGCCTTAAAACGATTGTTACAGGCGCGGAGAAATGCCCCGAACATATTTTCGAGAGCTGTAAGCAAAAGGCACCGAATGCCACGATTTTGGAAGGCTACGGCATCACCGAATGTTCGCCAGTTGTCGCAGGCAATACGCCCGGTGGAGTCAAGCCGGGCACGATTGGCAAGCCCGTCAAAAGCGTCGACGTTCGTATTATCGACGTCGACACCGAACAAGAGGTTGCTGCTGATCAAACCGGCATGCTTTTGGTCGCAGGACCTTCCATTTTCAGCGGATACTACAAACATGAGGGGCCCGATCCTTTTGTAGTACAGGATGAACGGCGCTGGTACAAAACCGGGGACTTGGTTTCGATTGACAAAGAGGGATATCTTCACTTTCAAGGCCGGTTGAAAAGATTTATCAAAGCAGGGGGTGAAATGATTTCCCTACCAGCTCTTGAAGAACCATTTGTTGCAAAATTCCCGCCTGATGAAAAAGGCCCTACTGTCGCGGTGGAAGGCGTCGAGACCGATGAAGGACGTCACATTGTGCTATTCACGACCCACGATATAACTCTGCGCGAAGCCAGTGAGATTCTTTTAGCTGCTGGGATGCGAGGCGTAATGCGTCTGGACGAAGTTCGCAACGTCGAGAAAATTCCTGTCCTGGGAACTGGCAAGACTGATTACAAATCGTTGCGCCAAATGCTTTCCGAATCGCCCTCCAAGACATAGATGCCTCAGTAAATCGTACTCAAGATACGGTTTCATGGAACAGCACCAAGCAACCGTCTCTTCACAAAAAAATGTACCGGCTGTTTTTCGCGTGGTTCGGTCGGCGATTGCATAACCTGCCACTCGACTTGTGCATTTAGTTTCGCCACGACAGCATGTACTGCTTGGAATTCTTCTTCGCCACCCGGATGACCGCGGTACGCTAAAATACTCACGCAGCCGTCCCAAGAAATCAAATGCAATGCTGCTTGCATGGCGGCCAAGGTGCTCGCAGGTTGCGTAATTTCTGTTTTGTCGCTGCCAGGCAAGTAACCCAAATTGAACATCACAACCTTGACGTTACCTCTCACGTTCTCTGGAAGCAATGCCAGCAGATCCCGGTGATTTCCAACTATTAGTTCGACGTTCGTACAGCCGTGCTCTTCTAATCTTCGCGCAGTTGAATCGATCGCCGCTGGTGATAGGTCAAGCCCATAGACTTTGCCCGCCACACCCACGGCACGACTTAGAAAGAGCGTATCGTGGCCATTACCAGCAGTTGCGTCGACTGCAATGTCACCTAGTCGCAGATCATTTCCAACGAATTCCTGCGCGGTCTTTGTCAGTGAAACGTATGGCATTATCGATCCCAACGCAAATCACCAGGGATCGCTCGCTTTTCCAACAGATGAGCAGCGAGAATATTTGCACACCAGGGACCGAGATAACAGCCTTTGGCACCAAGCCCGTTCAGCAGTCCAAGCCTTGGTATAGTGGGATGCATCCCCACGAAAGGATGCTGATCAAAGGTAGTCGGTCGGATGGCCGCGCGATGTTCGACAACGCCGCAAACGATATCCAATTTGCGATGGATGGTTTCGAGCAACGAATCACGCCCGGCTGCCGATGGCAGACCATCCAAAGGTCGCCATTGATAAGTCGATCCTAGCAGCCAGTCTGTCGCTTTCGGCCGCAAGCTGATCTCTAGATTCAACGACCCGAGCGTCCGTTGAGGATCTGTTGGCGTCATCCAAAGTTGACTGTGAATTGTTGTAGTCTCAATTGGAGCATTCAATTCGACTCGCAAAATATCACCTTGTGCAGGTCGGAATCGAGCTTGCTCGAAATAGGGATGAAGCCTATCAGTATGCCCTCGTGCGCAAATAACGTAATCTGCGACAATGTCATAGGGCCTAAGACGCGCTTCCCCGCTAACGAACTGAACGTCTTCGTCTAAATCGATGCTTGCCTGAAAATACTTACTGTCGCGTTGAAAGTGACTGTGGGACTGTTTTAAATATTCAGCGGCATTTAACCGCGATGCTTGTGGCATGAAAAATCCGCCAAATGGATTTTTCCAGTGCGGATCGAACCATTCGTTATAGAGCCATGACGTATCGACATTCGCGAAGCCACGCAACCGTAGCTCAGTTTCACTGACGGTCTTAGTTGAATCGCAGAATCTAGCGGCTCCAGATCGATACCAAATCTGCGTACTCAAAACTTGTTCGACGTAGCGATAGAATTGGTCACTATAAAGAAACGCATTGGGCCACGCGTAAGTAACGTTTACGCGCTTGCCAGTTATTGGCGTCACCAATCCCGCCGCGATTCGCGAGGCAGAGTTTTGCTGATTGTCGTCGACCAAAACGAAGCTCGCGCCGCGTTGTTCTAGCACCCAAGCCAAGCTTGTTCCGGCGATTCCACCGCCGATAATTATCACGTCAACGCGTCGCGGCACTGTAGAGAAGTCTTGCAAGATAAGGGTGTATGTGTCAGAACACCCTTATCTTACGACCAATTTAAGTTAAATTCCATCCGCTAGTCTGACCTGCGATGCAATGGAACTCACAATGACGTTTACACCGCAGAGGTTTCTTCCGCAGCGGACAGTCGCTTCTGGCGTCGCCGACGGGCCCATCCGAAACCGCTCGCAGCTACAGCGAGGAGTGCCATGCTGCTGGGCTCAGGGACGGCACTGATTGTCGAGATGCCCACAATGCTGCTTGAGGTGTTGATGTCACCAATGTAGGTCAACGCGCCGGTCGCTAAATCGATTTGCGAAAACTCAAAGCCATTGAGAACTACGTAACCGATATTTCCAAGCCCATCGATATCAAATGATGCTTCTGGAAATGCAATTCCGTCCAATGTACCAACCGTTTGCATCGTACCATCGTTCGGAGGCGACTGCAGAACGAGACTTTGTGTGCTCAAATCGAGATTGTAAAGTGCGGTTGAAGTCGTTCCAGCAAAACTGTTAGTGTAGGCCGAAGAGACAACATTGGGAGCGACACCGGCATTTACGTCGCCAGCCCCATACCGAAGGTTGCCGTCGAGAATCGTTGCGCCGTTGCTAACATTGATTCTCAGATTCTGACCAGAGTCACTGGTTACTCTAAGTCGATCCGCGACGGGATTAAAGTCGACGCCAAAGTTGGATCCCAGAATTGGTGCGTTCAACGTAGAGCTTAACGTCGCGGCCCCAGTGAATGCATCGATTGTGTAAATTCTACCCGTAAATTGATTGGTAGTAACACCATACAAAAGACCGTTGCTGGGTCGAAAATCGATACCGACCAGCGATTCACCGCTTTGTATGCCGGTGATCATAACTGGAGCGGAAGTCGAGCCTGGGTTGGAGGCATCGAATCGCAAAATTTCATTCGACTGGGTTAGTGCTACGACAACGCCAGCCAGGGATACAGTGGCTGAAACGGCCACTATCAGCATGCAGCAAATGGCGGAGACAATAGGTCGATGTAGTTTCATTGAACTCTCTCTTTATCGGTTTAGGAAGAACATTGGATCAAATCAAAAAATAAATGCGAACTTCTTCCGTATTATCGGTAGAAGCGAGGTACGTTGACGTTGTAAAATTCAGCTTCTAGATACTCAAGCGCAAGTGCGTAGTTTAAAATAGCAATATCATTTGCTTCCGAGGGCGTGTTGCTGAAGGTCAGCGGGGGCCCGCCATTCAGACTTGAGATAAACGGCCCCGCTTGCGAGCCAACTTCATCACTTGTAAGCGGACGCTCGAACGACTGCTCTTCGCCGTAGACGTTCGCTGTCGAAGCCGTCGAACGCAGCGAATTGAAGAAGCCAGCGTGGCGTGATTCAATAGTCAAAATCGAGCCTGCCGCCGCTAGGAAGTCGCGGTTAAACAGTGCCGGCGCAGCGCCTAAATAAGCACCTACACCTGTATTTTCCAACGCATTGGCGATGGTTAGGAACTGGGAAATATTGCTGGTTACCAAATTTTGGAATACAGGCTTAGGTCTTGCCTGCCCACCCAACGCATTTCGCAAAAACACGACGTGATCATTCTCATGTCGCTGCACCAGCTTCATCTGGTTCGCCAGCGTAACACGCGACGAGCTTTGAGCCTCCGCAGAACTTGAATCCAAATGCATCAGCGTAGCGCTCGCAGCAACCGCCCCCGTCGCAGTCACGGTTCTGCGGAGAAAGTTGCGACGCCCGAACGTTTGGGCAGAAGGAGTTCCAGTTATTGGCTCCGAGTACTGATCAGTTTTCGTACTTTGGTCGGAAAAGTGCCTATCGATACTGTCCAACTGTGCTCGTTGTGAGTCCATCAAATGCCTCCTAGGGTAAGAACTGTGGCTTGAGCGCACAGATCGTGTAACGTATTTCGCAGTCGCAAAAAGTACGCGACAGGTATCAGAGGCGGATGCAACTAATTTTAAATTTCACCATGAAGACGGCACTGACGACCGCGACCGGGAGCGCAATAGTTTGTAATGCACAGCGTTAGTACGAAAGAGTGGTATGCGAACTTGGCTTGCGATCGCTGCCGGACAACCTGCTTATGTTGGGTGTTTTGTTGACCTTCGATAGAAATCACAATAGAGTAAACGGACCCCAGAAGTGCTTTAGTACACTCGCCCCGTCAAAACTAAAAGAAAACTCAAGTGACGCTACTAAACAGAGGAACAGTTTTTGCTCTTGCAGCAGGCGTCGTGTTGGGTGCCTGTGTCGCCAGCGTACGGACGCCCGCAACTGCAGTGTCGAGTGCAGGTGCGATGCGGAAAAATTTTGCGGAGGTGGAACCCACGCTTACCCAAGCGGGTCCAACTGTTGATCTGGCGCCGTCAGAGGTTGTGCAGTTCCAGATGGAAGCGTTACGCCGTGCTGCGATTGACCCAGTCTACTTTGACGTGTGCTATCGATTTGCGTCACCGCGGAATCGAGCATTCATCGGAAGTAGTAGCGATTTCCAGGCGATGCTTCGAAAGTCTTTTGACAATTTGATCGGACATCAAATCCACATGGTTGGACAAGAGTTTACGCGAGGAAATGCCGCAGAAGTCATCGTGACAGGCATAGATGCGAATGGTTATCCGATGTGTTTCCAGTTCATTCTTGGAAGACAGTCGACGGGTGATTTTGCGGACTGTTGGATGACAGACAGCGTAATACCAATCGTAAGGAAGCGAGAGCCAACTGCCGCGACAACTCCCGTTAGCGCGATTGATCACGGAGGAAGTTGAAGGGATGAATTCAGCAAACACACCGGACGAAGTCTGGCAATTCGATCGAGAAGCGGTCTCAACAGTGACACTAGAACACTCGAGCGAATCGGAATTGATGCAAGAGATTGCGGCCGGAGATCAAAATGCGTTTGAGAAACTGTATGACCACTACTCCCCGATACTGTACGGATTATGCCTTAGGATTTTGAAACATGAATTTGAGGCTCGCGAAGTGCTTTCTGACGTTTTCATTACAGTTTGGGAACGGGCCGCGGAATACGATTGCCAGCGTGGATCAGTCAAAGCATTTCTCGTCACTATCACGCGCAGTCGTGCAATTGATCGACTGCGGTCGCTGACTTCAAAGCAACGCAATCGCCAGCGTCTGCAAAACTTTTGTGAAGCGAACCAGCCAAATCGGCCAGAACTGACTGAACCTTGTCATCGTATGATGATGGAAGAAGATGGATTGCTATTGCGTAGGGCCATTGATAGGCTAAGTAAGATACAGCAGCAAGTTTTACAGCTTGCATTTTTCGATGGCAAAACGCATTGCCAGATATCCGAAGAGTTACGCTTACCTCTGGGAACGGTAAAGTCGGCTGCTAGAAGAGGCATCGCAGTACTTCGCGAATTGCTTCCTCGCGGCGAACCAAAGAGTTTAGATACATGAATTGTAACGACTGCAGCGAGCTTTTGGACGACTACGTGACGGGGAGCTTAGATTTATCGCAGCAGGATGACGTCGAAAGCCACCTTCAAACAGGCTGTGAAGTGTGTAACAAAGAATTGCACCATATCCAAGCCGCATTCGCTAGTCTGGCCGCGGGAATTAAACCCATTGCCCCGCCAGCCGATCTGAAAGCGAAACTGCTCGCACAGATTCGAGAGCGGGAAGAGCTGAAGCGTTTGTCGACTACTGCTGGCCCGCGACCAGATACGGTTGATTATTCAACAGGCAGTCACCGCGAACCAACGCTTGCGCAGGTGCGACCACGGGGTTTCGATCGTAGGAATGCGACCAAGCTTTTCAGTGCACTGGCCGCGGGTGTCGTTGGTCTTGCTGCTGGTTATACGGCAATTCGAATTTGGCCGGTGGAAACGCCGCAAGATGCTCCGCAACGATCAGAACTTGCTAGTAATGATAGCCTGACCTCGGCCGACAATCCAAACTCGATTCGCTTCATATCGGCCAATCCAACGGAAAACTCTACGACCACTGCGAGAGAAACGGCGAATGACTATGTGGCGTTTGACCAGTTCGCACGTCAGCTACATGTCTATATCGATGTTGGGGATCGCTTGGTACCGAACAGCCAGCTCTATGTTGTGCTTGAACTGGCCAATGAAACGTTTCGTGACATCGGGACGATTACGGTCGCTGCGAAAGGTTCCGCTATGGATGTATTTGACATGCCCGTCGACGACGCATCTGTAAAACGCGTGATCGTTTCGAGGATTCCATCGTCCCAATTCACAGCGGACGCAAAAGATTACGCTTTTGTATTTGATGTGCAATAGAGTGGACGTCGGCAGGCGGCCTGTCTGTCTGTCGAAAGTTAGCGTGCTAGAATTCACGTTGCTCTTTCTTGGGCGTTTCATTTTCTGCTTTCTTTCCGCCAAATAGCTGCGACGGCAAGCTGAACAGATCAAAGTTGAGGGCAGGAAGCTTTACATCGTCTGACTTTGCATCTGCAACAACGGGAAATTTTTCGACGTCAAACGTGGCGATAAGAGTCAAACCTTCGGGCGATTGCGTGACGTGTGCCTGTAGTCCGCGAAGCCATCCGAGCCAATCGGCTTTGAAGTCAGGTGGAGCTATGAGGCTGTCCAAATTGACTTGCATAATGCCTGCGGACGTGGAAAATTGCTGAGTATTCCTCAGTTCGGTGCAAGTCCAAAACTGATTGTTGTCCAGCTCGTAGCTGCCTCCTAGCGGGCAGACAAGCATCGTGTCTAGCAATCGCTGAGACTTTACAAGCGATTCATCCGGAGAAAGATGAAACTGCTGTTGCATCGCATCGAGCAACCTTAAATTCCCCCGACACGCAGCGAATGATCGACGGTACCAGAAGTCATTGACCCAAGGAGCTAGCTGTGAATTCTCCAGATCTTTAACCTGGCATCGCACTTGAGCTGGATCAGGTGCCGTCGTAGGCTGGAGGTACGAGATTGCATTCTCCAGAATACCGCGATCAAACGAAATGACACTGAAGCCGTTTCCCTGCCAACGCCACATACCAATTAGCGCACGGGAGAAACCATAGACATCAGGACGCGAGCCCCCCAACCCCAGTGGCAATTGATCAAGATAGCCGGGTAGCGGCCATGCCCCTAAGTAGAAGGGCGTGTTTCTCACAGCGCGCCACACCTCGAGCAACTTGGGATCTTCCGTCAGCATCGGTGGTGGTGGCGCGTCCTTCAAACCTGCAAAAAGTACGTTGTCTGGAGCGTGAGCGCCAAGTAGGTTCTGACCAGCCATGTGCGCTTGTACGCTTACGATGTCGTCCGGCGGAGTAGCAATAATGGCTTCGACGGGCGGAGCAAGATACTTTCCGAACGCACCCAGCTTTTCAGAATTGAAAGGTGTTACGTACGCTTCGATTGCAATACGATCCACTTGTTTGCCAAGCTCGCTTTCAAACCGACGTACTCCCACCAGCATCGGTTCGGTGCTGCGCCATTGCGAAGTGTAGAACGCAGCATCTTGAATGTACTTGCTCGCTTCGTCTGGCGCACAATCGAGTAACGGAACATCGAGTATTGGCAATAATGCGCCAAGTCCGCCGCGGCGCGAATCGAGCCAGCGATCGCCTTGCCGAACAATCTTGCTTCCGTCAGGTGAGTCGTTGAACCACGCTGGCAACAAGTTCGCTTGGATCAACGATTCAATGTCAGAATGCGGGATGCCTTCGGCTTCGGCCATCAGCGTCGCCATCTCTACTGCGGCGAGCTTTGCTTTTGTCGCATACCTGCGGCGTAATTCGATGTTATATTGAGGCGATACGAGGTTTTGTAAAAACTTCGATGAAAAATACCCAAACAGTTCGTACTCGTTTTGCAGCGGCATCAACAAACGTGCATAGCGGAACTCGCGGGTCTTTGCGAGTGACGCTTCCCCATCACGAATCGCATAGAATCGCTCGACAAGAGTTTGCGACGTCGTCAGAAAAAGATAGTCGCCATCGACAGCCCGGAACGATCGAATCGAGTGGTCGCGATTCGACAACAAGGTAACTTGGCGACCAGCGACTTCCAAAGTGTCCAGTTGGACCCCTTGAGATTCCATCAATTTTGCCGCCTGGGCACGTTCGGAGTCCATCGACGATTTTAGCTGGCCGATGTTGGACGCTTCGAACAAGACGCCCATGGACGCGCCGTCCTGCATGTACAGATCTGTTCCAATGATTGCCATGTCCCGGATGATGGCATCTCCAAACAACCGAGCGATGAGGGTCGTCTTGGTGTTCAGCATCTTTTCAATTTTGGCGTTCGCGTTGCTGTCCGAGCCGCGGACGCTGACCATCTGCGCCAGTCCAGCTCCCTTGCCGGCGCTTAACTCTTTGAACCACAGATAATTCGAAAACTTACCAAACCGCAGATAGAAACACTCAGGAGGCACGCTATGGGCGATCGTCTCGATTGGCAAAGTGTCTGGCGTGTCGGGGACGTCAACTGGCAACCATTGCGGGGGCTGCGGGATTGGCACGTTGGTTTCGCCGACAATTCGCTGCGGCGATCGAAGCGTCTCGCGAAAGATGGCATCGCGGAGAGATTCGGTGTTTGAAAGGAGCTCAAGAGTCGAAAGCGGCTTGGCCAGCGGGTCTGTCGCCCGTCGCTCCTTTTCCGTTCGCAAGTCAATTGGCTGAACCTGCAGTCGACGAGCCATCGTTTCAGCGAGAAATGTTTGAAAAACAGGCGGATAGTCCCCTGCATTGATGTCATGCTTGGCGGCTGAAGTGAAGGCTTCGTACCATTGTTGGGTTCGAGCAACAACGGCGACATCGTCCGGTTGGCGTGGCTGGACCTGCAGCTTAAAGGAGAATTCCACGGCACCGCGGACTTGCACTTGGAGAGGTTGGGAGCCGACGAAAAGGAAGTCTATATCCATCGCGACCGGATGCTGCATCTGGTCTCGCGCAGTAGCGATCGCTTGGCGCAGTCGCTGCACAAGAGCCCCTCGTCCAATTCGCCGATTGGGCGCTGGGGCAGGTGCTGGAGCCACGGCGGGTGGCACCGGCAGTTCCCGCATTGTGATCGCAGGGTAAAAAATCCGACCGTCAGCTTCGTCGATCAGCACCCTCGGGATCTGATCGATTGGTACTTGGCCCAGGTCAATTGAAATTCTACCGGCCCCAAACGGCTCACCTTCCCATGCCATAGATTCCATCGGAGCCACAGGCTGCTGCGCTGGCTGGCTGCTCGGAATGGACGATTGTGCGACGGCGGTGGAGGCGGATAGCCAGATCGCTAATGCAGCTAGGCTCGACCTGCAAACCGCTTGCAAAACGATACGCGTTGATTCGCGAGACGACGTGTTTGGTTTTACAATAAATTTCATAGAAAATCCTGGCGATTGCCGCCATGTACCTCTTCAAAACCTTCCTTGAATGCTCGCAAACGCCAGGACAACGGAAATACGAAGGTCGATCGGGGCGTAATTCTTCGTCCAGCGTTTGACGGTCAGATATCGTACCAAATACACTGGAAGCGAACCAATCCGACGATTTACGCCACCATGCTTGCATTTGAAACAGTAGCGAGACGCGGCTTTAGCTGCATTTTAAGCTCCTATGAAGAAAACCATTTAAGTAAATTTTCTTCCAACGGCGCTACAGTCTCGCTAATTGACATTCGTTAAAATGCTTCAGACTTTCATGGTCGGGTAATTTTGGATCGAATACCATTCGCGAAACCTTCTGGAGATCATGTATGACCGGTGGCTCAGCGCTTGATAATAGTGTCTTGGTATTGAATCGCTTCTATATGGCGGTTCGGGTAGTGGATGTTCGGCGAGCAATGACTCTATTGTATCGCAGCTGTGCTGAAGTCATCACCATCGAGAACGATTTGTATTCCAACTATGACTTCGAATCGTGGTATGAACTATCGAGTCTAAATGCGATGGATCGCCAACCTGGAGAAGAATACCTTCGGACTCCTACTGTTGATTTGCTGGTACCACGTATTGTAAGGCTGACGCTTTATGACAAGGTTCCCAAGTCGACTGTGCGTTTTAACCGCAAGAATTTGTTTGCTCGCGATAACCACTCGTGCCAATACTGCGGGCAGCGCAAACCGCTCAGCCAGTTGAGTTTGGATCATGTGTTGCCGCGAAGCCAAGGCGGTAAGACGACGTGGGAGAACGTGGTTTGTTCGTGCATGCCCTGCAACAGTCGCAAAGGGGGTCGAACTCCTTTGCAAGCTAACATGCAGCTACTAAGCAAGCCAATTCGTCCGCACGCCAATCCTGCCGTCGTGGCGTCGTTGCAAGACCCACGATATGAGTCTTGGAAAACATTCTTGCCCAACACGACAGTTGCCTAGAGCGTCTTGGTTTCGGTAAGCCGCGTTTGCACAGATGTGCTGTTCAGATAACAATGCGTTGTCCTACGATGACGCATACCTTACTGGAGAGTTCATTGAACAGCGCAAGATTTCTCTTACTATCGCCGACAGATCTGGCGCCGACGGACCCAGGATTACAGATAATTGGTGCGTTTAATCCGGCAGCCATTCAAACAGGTCCCGACGAGTATACGCTGCTTGTCCGAGTGGTTCAGAGCGTTCGCGACCAAGATCAAGGTTCACTCACAGTCCCCGGGTGGAAGAATGGCGGTATACAAACGGAATCGCATGAGGCCGATTCTTTCAAGTACCTAGACCCCCGTGTCATTGAATTGCGAGCGACGGGACACCGGAGGCTTGTCTTTACCTCCCACTTTCAAATCGTTCGGATTACAAATGTATCCGCGGTTCCGAGTGAATGGAAAATCGCACCGCAGGGGACTATTTTGCCAGAAGGTGACCTCGAAACTTTCGGGATTGAGGATCCTCGAATCACGAAAATCGGCGATGAATACTTTGTCACCTATGTTGCCGTTTCCATGCATGGAGTCTCCACCGCATTGATGAAGACGATTGACTTCGTTTCCTTTGAACGAATGGGGGTCATCTTCGTCCCGGAAAACAAGGATGTAGTGATTTTCCCAGAAAGGTTTGATGACATGTACTGGGCGTTGCATCGCCCAACTCCTGCGCAACCTTTTTGTTCTCCAGAAATCTGGCTGGCAAATTCACCCGATCTGCTAAAGTGGGGCAACCATCGACCATTCCTGACATCGGCTTCGGGCTGGGAGGGCGGACGGATAGGGGGCGGATGTGTACCACTGCGTGTCGGTGATTTTTGGTTGATCGTCTATCATGGTTCGGAACGCAGCACGACGCCTGGACAAGTTGGTCGTTATGTCGCTACTGTCGCGATTGCTAGCGCGGACAAAGCCCCCCGACTAATTGCTGCCAGCCCAATTCCGCTATTTGAACCCGTCGACGACTTTGAGACTCAGGGCTTCGTGCCCAATGTCGTGTTTCCTACCGCTATTACACAGAACGATGATTGCCTAAACATCTTCTACGGTGCTGCTGATACCGCAGTTGGCGTCACGCAAATGAGTCAACGAGAGATCTTTACAACACACTTCCCAGATTACGCCTAACCGAAAAACCTCCCTCTGGCATACAACCGATTCTCGACGAGTCCGAAGTAGTGGCAAGGGTTCGCGACACGCTGATAATCGACTCACGAAACCTCATGTAAAATGACCGAAGATACAAAAACTGGCTTAGGAATTGTTGGATGCGGCGCTTTCGGACTGTTTGCTTTGCAGCAGTTTATTCAAAATCCGCGAGCCAGAGTTGTGGCCATTGGCGGAACTACGCGGCAGGAAGCAAAGCGAGTCGCTGACCGACACGGTATTGCTCACACGACTTCTGCTGATGAAGTCTTCAGCAACGATGAAGTGGACCTGATTTACATCAATACCCCTCCATCACTGCATGCGGAACAGTGTAAAAAAGCACTGAACGCTGGCAAACACGTCATTGTCGAAAAGCCTTTGGCTATTTCGGTAACCGATGGTGAACAGTTAACCGATCAGGCGAAAAACCAACAACGTGTTCTCGTGGCCAATTTGATGCAACGATACAACCCAGTTGCTGAAAGGGTACGCGAAATACTTGCCACAAAGACTCTCGGAGAATGCCTGTACGCTTCCTTAGAAAATCACGCCGTAGATGAAGGACTCGGGACCGACCATTGGTTCTGGGACCCGGCAATTAGTGGCGGGATATTTATCGAACATGGAGTTCACTTCTTTGACTTGGCTCGCTGGTGGTTCGGCGAACTGAAAGTTGTATCTGCCGGGCAGAATCGCACACGTGCTGACAATCATGTCGATCAGGTATGGTGCGATACAAAAGCGGAAAACGGATTGATATGTCGATTCTACCATGGCTTCAATCAAACATCGCGACTGGAAAAGCAAGTGTGGCGAATCGTGTGTGAGCGGGGAACAATTGAAATGCAAGGCTGGATTCCAATGGGAATCGAGATTCAAGCAATCGTCGATGATTCCACCACGAAATCTTTGACCGATTTGTTGCCGGACTACCGGTTGAATGTCGTGGAAAACTACGGGGCGACGGCTCGACGCACCAGAGCACACGGTCAGTGGTTTGACGTCGATCAGAAGGTCCATGTCACTTGGTCACAGCAGATGGAAAAGCAACCACTCTATTGTCAGCTCTTGCGAGACATGCTTGATGATCAGCTTCGATTCATCGCAGATGCGAGTCACGAACGCACGATTACAGAAGCAAACGGACTGGAATCTCTACGGTTAGCCGTGGCTGCTACCGAAATAGCACACACAAAATGATAGACCGCGTGGGCAGCCAGCTTTCAAATGCGAATTGTATTGTTGAAAACCCGATGAGCGCTGAGGGGGGGATGCTTCCTTTAAAGCCCGAGTGAAGGGAGTTGAGTTCGCAAACAATCGCCCTTACTCTCTCGCACAAGTTCATAATCCATTTGTACGGTAGTTTTGAACGCCAGCTACCGATAGAATGCAAGTTGAGACATCACACTCCCGGTTCGGCAACTGTGATCGCTAGTCCAACTTAATGTGCCCTTGGCATATTGGCGACGGTCCGACTTTTGCTTCTTTGTTGTGATTGAATAGAACGACGCTATTAAAGCTGAACTTCATGTTCGAGCCGTTCCTAGAAAATTAGATAAGTCGTGAGCCCGCTATGCGTGGCCTCTTTGCTCACGCGGGTCGATGGTAATGCAGATGGCATCAGGCCGTCATCATCGTTTTTACGAAGGGATAATAATGGAAGAGCGACAATTGTCGAAGATTGGGATTTTAGGTTCCTATCTACCCCGTAAATGTGGAATTGCGACATTCACATCGGATGTTTACCAATCGGTAAAGCAAGCAGCTCCAAATGCTGATGTGTGCGTAATCGCCGTAAACGACACTCCCGAAACATACGATTACCCCCGTGAAGTCCGGTTCGCTATCGAGCAGGAGATTGAAAGCTATCATCGAGCAGCAGACTTTATCAACGCTTCCGAGTTTGACGTGCTGTTCATCCAGCACGAGTTTGGCTTATTTGCCGGTGCCGCTGGAAAGATGCTTTTCGAACTGCTTGACAATATTCGAATCCCTGTTGTCACGCTGTTGCATACGATTCTTCAGAACCCAAACGAAGATCAATTTCGCGTCACTCGCAGGTTAGCCGCGAGGTCTTCAGAACTGATTTCGATGAGCGAGCGCGGCGCGAAGTTTTTGGAAGAGATATACAACGTTAAACGGGAAAAAATTAACGTTATCCCGCACGGTATTCCAGACATGCCTTTCGTCGATGGCGACTATTACAAAGACGAATTTAATCTACTTGGCAAGCGTGTTGGCCTAACATTCGGTTTGCTTAGTCCCGGCAAAGGCATCGAGTACGCGATTGACGCCGTACCCGATATAGTCGCCACGATTCCTAACTTTACATATGTTTTGCTTGGCGCGACGCACCCCCACTTACTTCGCAGCGAGGGCGAATCCTACCGGGAATCACTTGCGCAACGCGTTGCAAAGCTCGGCATGGAAGACCACGTGCACTTTGTCAACCGATTCGTCGATATTGAATTGCTGAAAAAGTACATCGCTTCTGCAGACATCTACCTGACGCCGTACTTGAACGAAACGCAGATTACCTCTGGGACATTGTCCTATGCGTATGGTTGCGGCAAGCCAATCGTATCAACGCCTTATTGGCACGCTGCAGATTTGCTTTCCGGTGGCAAAGGGGAGATCGTTCCCTTTCGCGACGCCATGGCAATTTCAAAATCCGTCGTGAAGATCTTAACGGACGACTCGTTACGTTTAAGGTTGCGGAAGAATGCGTACCAAGAAGGGCGACAAATGATTTGGTCTGCCGTTGGTGCGGCGTATGTCAATACGCTGAATCGGGCAAACAATCAAATGTTCAACTTTCAGTACGGCTCGAAGATTGCCCAGAAGCAGTTGCAAGACGAATATGATTGGATTGCAGACCACAACGCACCAATAAACTTGAGCCATCTCCAAATCCTTACCGATGACACGGGGATTATCCAGCATTCGACTTATTCGGTACCGAATCTCCATGAAGGCTATTGCACGGATGATAACGCGCGAGCCTTGCTGCTGACTCTGATGCTCGATCAGTTAGACGAGAACGACAATTCTTGGAAAATCCAACAGCGAAGGTACGCAGCATTTCTTGACTACGCGATCGACTGCCAAACGGGAGACGTTCGCAACTTTATGAGCTATGATCGAAAATGGTTGGAAAAACGCGGCTCGGATGATTCATTAGGCCGGACGCTCTGGACATTGGGATACTGTGTTGCAAAAACTAGAGATCCGCAAATGCGATGTTGGGCAGCTAGGCTTTTTGAGCTTGTTGCCCCGCGAGCAGCCGATTGTACTTCTCCCCGCTGCTGGGCATTTTCAATCTTGGGCGCCGAAGCGTATCAATCTTACTTTGCCGGAGAGCAACGTTCCCTCGCGCTGATCGAGGACCTCGCTTCGCGCCTTCAAGTGTGCTACCAGTCAGCGAGTACATCAGATTGGTCCTGGTTCGAGCGAATACTTACTTATGACAACGCCCAACTTTCCAACGCCATGTTACGTGCAGGCACGCTTTGCCATCGCGATGACTGGAGAGAAATTGGGCTACAATCCATGCGTTGGTTATGTGACTTGCAAACCTCGGCCAATGGCAACTTCCAGCCAATCGGCAATCGAGGTTTCTACGAATACGGACAAGAACGAGCTATCCATGATCAACAGCCTCTCGAAGCATGGTCGACTGCCAATGCAACGTTGGCTGCATTTGAGATTACGAATGATGAAGTTTGGTTCGACGAAGCGTTACGTGCGGTTGAGTGGTTTCTAGGTCGTAACGATCTGGGGCAACCGATTGCAAATTGGAGCGATGGCTCCTGCTGCGACGGACTACAGTTTGACCGCATCAATCGGAATCAAGGTGCTGAAAGCACACTTGCATGGCTGTGTACGGCTGCAGAATGGCGAATCGCTCAACACAAACGAAACTCCAAACTATTTCCGTCGAGAGAACGCTCCTATGACTCTGCAAGCCGTGGTTAGTAAGATTGCTCGAGGCGTTCGTGAGCTTCCGCAGCCCATGGCGAGTTAGGGGCAAGTTCGACGAATCGACGCCAATGATGCAACGCATCTTGGCTTCTGTTCGAATCGTCGAGTGCTCTCGCCAAATGGTAATGGACGTCAGGAAACTCTTCGTTTTGTGCAAGTGCACCTTGAAAGGCAGCGATACCGATATCGAGACGCCCAGTTTCAACAAGGACGCAACCAAGATTGGCCCGCGCTTCAACGAAATCTTCGTCCAACTCTAAAGTAGCATAGTACCGTTCGCGTGCGGCGCTGATATCGCCCAGCCTGTACAGCAGCTCTGCTAAAGCAAAATTTGTCTCCGGCTGCGGACCATAGCGCGTCAACAAAACGCGAAACCACTCAACGGCATCCTCAAGCTTCCCTTCATCTTCCGCTTGCTCCGCAAGTCGTAGAATCTCAGCCTGATCGCGTTCGGCTGTCCCTTGAACGAAAGGTTGCTGAAGGGCATGAAACGCAGAAATCGATATAGTTGCGCAGTCGTCGAGCGTTTCTTCTTCTGCGCTCGCGTCACTTTGCTGCCCGAGAGAATCGAAATCTATTCGCATCTGTTTGTTGGCATCTAACCAACTGTCAGCGTATCGGACGAGCAACGATTGCCCTTCCAGATGAATGCTCCAGCGGTCGAACGATTCCGGATCATCGTCGTCGACATTCTCGAGCAAAGCTTGAAGTTGCCGCACAATCGATTCGGGGGACAACCCCGCCGCGGTCCACTGTTGAACTTGCCGAGCACTTTGCAAACCTTCAAAGTCAAAATAGGGCAAGCGGTGGTTTACTCGCACAGGCGTGAGTAAACCAATTCGAATCCAGCGCCGGATATTGCGCAGGGGTGTTTCTATTAAGTCTGCCAGGACACGCGGCGTGTACAACTGGGACGAGTCGTCATGTTGCGAGTCGATGCCCAGACGCTGCCAAAATACCGTTTCATCAATCAGCTCGACATTGCCGGCGTTGATGGCCGCTTGTACTTCTAAATCCAAACGATCGGCCGCCTTCTCGTCTGCATCCGCACCAAGAACAATGATGTCAGCATTTGTGCTACTGCGATCCGCCGCAATCCCGCCACGCGATTTGATAATGCTGAACGCCTCCTGACGCGACATTGCTCCCAACTTGCCATGCAAGGCAATCTTTAGGCCACTGGGCCATGTACTTTCAGTCACGGCAGGGACCTCGGTTACCACTACGTTTTCGATGGGAGAGCATGGAAGAGTACTGCTGAACAGCGATGAAAGCTTGCATTGGTTTCGGAATTTGTCGGCTCATTATCTGTTGTCACGATGAAACTGCAACGTGCGATGGGGGACGAAACCGCTTGGGATAAGCTGTATCTCGCCGCCGAATGCCGACTATTCGGGGCTATTTCTACACTCAATCCAGGAAAATACTCGGAAATATTCCAACCCGGGTCGTTAAAATTGCTCAAGTAGCGCATTCTCGCTGATCGATACAATAGACAACGGCATCGTCCGTTCGCCATGCTTTGCTCTGCGCAATGGAGCTAGCATTGTTGCGGAGTGCTGTATAAGCCGAGCGGTAAATTTTCACCCAGGAACATTAGTGTCATCCAACGTTGACTACACCGCGAACGACTCACTGCTAGTTAATCTGCGTCGGATCGTAGAAGGCTGGGGCGGGACCGTTCTACGAATGATCGACGCTGTCGGAGACTTCAGCCTGTTCGTATGGCAAATGCTGATCTGGCTGGTGAAGGCCCGACCGCAGCGCGGAACACTGATGCCAAATTTTTACTCAGTTGGCGTCCTTTCGCTCCCCGTTGTGATGATCACAGGCTTATTTATCGGCATGGTTCTAGCCCATAACAGCTACTTCCAGTTCAAGAGCATCGGCATGGAGTCGCGTATTGGAGCTGTGGTAAACATGACGCTCGTTCGCGAACTCGGTCCAGTGCTCGCCGCAACGATGCTCGCGGGTCGCGTCGGTTCGGCAATGGCTGCGATCGTGGGCACCATGCGGGTAACCGAGCAAATCGATGCACTGACCAGTATGGGCGCCAATCCCATCCACTACCTTGTGGTGCCACGGTTTCTGTCTTGCGTCCTTCTGATTCCAGCCCTGACAATCATGGCTGACTTCATGGGAATTGTGGGGGGGTACTTTTACAGCGTCGTCATCATGAACGTCGAACACTCCCAGTACCTTCGCGTAACAAGAGACTTTGTCGGAGCAGTGGACTTCTTCTCGGGAATTTTTAAAAGCTTCTTTTTCGGAGCTGTTATCGCAACGGTAAGTTGCTACCGTGGATTCAACTGTGAGCCTGGCGCGGATGGAGTTGGTAAAGCAGCGACCACGTCCTTCGTAATCAGTTTCGTCTTGATTTTGATCCTCGATCTGATGCTAAACATCCTGCTCGACGCAGTGTACTTTAGAATTTGGCCACGCGGAACCAAGCTCGTTTAACGTGAACACTCAACAACAATTCGACGATGCATTTAGCGATGATGAATCGCTTTATGGCGCTGCGCCATCGCCGAATGTGGAGGTTAAACGTGGAAGTACCGACCACTCAACCAACGTATCAAAAAGACCACAGCAGTCCGAATCAGATTTGGGTGCTTCATCAAATTCAATCTTGGTTGAAACCGTCAAGCTGTCGATCATTTTCGGAAAACAAACGGTTCTAGATGAAATTAGCATCCAGATTCCTCGTGGACAAACGTTAGTTATAATCGGTGAGAGCGGATGCGGCAAAACGATGCTGCTTAAGTCATTGTGTGGACTTTTAAAACCTTCAAAAGGCAGTGTGCGGTTTGACGGTGTCGACCTACATTCGCTTGGTGAAGTAGAACTAACGAAACTTCGACGTCGATTTGGCTTTGTCTTTCAAAATGCAGCATTGTTTGATTCGATGACGATTGGCCAAAACATGGCATTTCCGCTAAGGCAGAATGGTTCGGAAACTTCAGATTCTCAACGCGCGCTGTTATTGAATCGACTCGCCGAAGTTGGCTTGCCCGATAGTGTACTAGCGAAACGGCCAGCACAACTTTCAGGCGGCATGCGTAAACGCGTGGGGCTCGCTCGGGCGCTAATCTTGGAACCCGATCTAGTGCTGTACGATGAACCGACGACAGGCTTGGACCCGATCATGAGCGACGTCATCAACGAGCTGATCTTGCGGACGCGTCGAAAGTACCCTGTTACGAGTGTCGTTGTAACGCACGATATGCATTCGGCGCGCAAGATCGCCGATCGAGTCATTATGTTGTATCCCGTTTCACGTTTGAAGCGAGGCGAACACCAGATCCTATTTGATGGTAAACCCGAAGAATTGGATACTTTCGAAGATCGCCGTGTACGCCAGTTCGTGCAGGGTGAAGCGGGCGAACGTTTGATGGAAATGCGGGCGAATTCGACTGGGCATGGTGACCTGGAAACGCCAAACCTTCTTGACTTGTTAAAGAAATAAGTCGAAAGGATATCGCACAATGGAAGATAACAATTATCGTTTCGGAGTTGGGTTACTGGTCGTGGCTGCAACAGCCATCGGCATCATCCTGGTGCTCTTTTTCGGCGCTATGCCAACGTTCTTAACTGATCGTTACCAAGTCACTATTAATTTCCCCTCGGCTCCCAAAGTGGGTCGCGACACTCCAGTGCGAAAAAATGGCGTTCAAATCGGTCGCGTAGCCAGCGTCGATCTCTTGAAAGGCAACGGCGGCGTCAACTTGGTCCTTGAACTAGACCGAGAACACGCGATTGCGCAAGGGGAGACGTGCCGCATCGCCACTGGATCACTGATAACCGGTGATTCAATTGTGGAGTTTATTCCCCCGACCGACTCGATTTTGATTGCTCGTTTCGATGGTGTCGCTGGCGGTGAACGCAACAACACGCTCGACCAAGAAGAGCTCGATTTCGCACAAAACGTGATGGCGGATGGTGATTACTTGACCGGCGGGATTGTGGCTGGCGATCCGCTAGACATGCTGGTTAACATGCAAGGTAACTTTGCCTCGACCTTGACTGCGATTGAACAAGCTAGTCGTCGTGTGGAATCACTCGCTTCTACTTTTGAAGGCGCTTTGGGAGGGGGGGAAGGCCAATTCCAAGACGTCGCCGATCGCTTCCGATTTACGATCGACAACTTCAATCAAACCGTCGATACCATCGACCGAGTAGCACGACAGTTCGAAGACGCTCGGCTCCCAGAAGTTATCGGTGTGGCAGCTTCTCGTATGCCGATCCTGTTTGACGAAGCCGAGCGCGTTCTCCAGCAAACCCAATTGACGCTCAAAGGCTACGAACAGTTCAGCACAGAGTTACAAGGCATCGGAAAAGAGTTTGAAGGTGTCGGCGATGAGGCTCGGCAAACTTTACGCACTGCCAACGAAGCGCTAGAAAACATTTCAGCGTTTACCAAACCGCTGGGCGACCAGTCAGGACAACTAGTCGGATCCGTCATGAAGACGCTCGACAGCCTCGAATTAACGCTCGCGGAACTGCGACAGTTTGGCCAGCGTCTCAATGCCGGTGATGGCACGCTCGCCCGGTTGATTGAAGACGACCAACTCTACTACAGCCTCATTTCGACAGTCGATAATGTAGAACGCCTCAGCAACCGGCTCGAACCAATCGTTAATGACGTGCGTGTAATCACCGACAAGATTGCGAGGGATCCTGGCCAACTTGGCGTAAACGGCGTCTTTCGCGCTGCACCGTCCAGGGCAGGCCTGAAGTAGGCTTGCCCCGCCCGCAGAACCAATTACGCTGGAACCTGCAATTTGATAAACAACGCGCTAATTTGAGATACAGATACAAAGGTTCAATAAGTAGGATGGCACAGAATACTTTTCCAACGATGCGGTTTAGCCAGTTGGACCGCATCGTCGAATTGGTTCCAGGAAAATCGATTGTGGCGGAGCGTAGAGTGCACGAGGAAGAAGACTTCCTCCGTGACCACTTTCCTCTCTTCGCAGTTCTACCAGGCGTTTTGATGCTCGAAGCTCTATACCAAGCTTCCTGCTGGTTGATCCGGGAAACGCTCGACTACAAATGTAGCGTGCTCTATTTAGCCGAAGCGAAAAACGTAAAGTTTGGAGATTTCGTCGGACCTGGCGAAACACTTACGATCACTAGCGAATTAGTGAAGCAAGATGGCGATCGATTCTCCATGAAGTGCCAGGGCATGAAAGGCGACCAAGCATCGCTGTCGGCCCGCCTCGTTATTACTCAGGCCACCGCTTCGTTCGGCGGCGATCCCTACGCACGCCATAATGACTTCGTTGCAATCGCAAAGAAAGAACAGTTTCAGCAAATGTTTACGGAAGGCGCTCCACGCGCCAGGCACTGTTAGGCAGCACGTCTAGTCAGAGGCCGACCAACATGTCGGGGCCAACTACCATGTCGGGGCCAACTACCATGTCGGCCCCTCGAGTGCATCGCACGATTGACTCCGGCCCCCTTAACTGCGCCCCAAGGCGGGGGCGACTGGATACGTCGAGGTGACCTGGTCGCGACCGGAACGCGTATCCATCGATCTCTGCGATGAATACGCTAACATTTCTACGCAACGATTAGCTATGACGCGTTACTATCGCTGTCTTGCGTCTCGATCGCATTGACATCGGCTCCCTTAGTCCTAACGACGATCTGTCGCGGATTTGGCTTGGCAACTTTCCGAATTGTGACTTGCAAAATGCCGGCGTCATACACCGCATCGATACTGTCACCATCGATCGACTCAGGCAACTGTACTACGCGGCGGAATTTGCCTTCAGCGCGCTCGCTACGCCAAACCTTTGCGTCACCAGCAACGGTTGGTCGCTTGCGTTCGCCTAAGATTGAAAGTCGCTGCTCGTGCAGTTCGATCTTGACCTCCGCTGGATCAACACCAGGTAGATCAAGTGCAACTTCGTAACGATCTTCGAACTCGACAAGGTCCATACGGGGCGTGTATGCCACCGAGCGGTCCATTTTCGACTTCGCTCCCTCTTCGTTCGCGCCACGGAAAAAATGGTCGAAAGCGTTTTCAACTTCAGTGGCAATGTCTTGTATGGCTGGCATTCCAGCCACTGGAAAAACAAATCGGCTCATTGCTTCTCTCCCTTTGAAAGTAGTGAGACTGTAATGCTTTGAAAATGGCTGTTGCCAAACTGGCAGACTTTTTAAGCCGAACTCATATTTTGCAAGCTCCGTGCCAATTCAAATTCGTAGATCTACGAACATGGCCAAAAGAAATGCCGCCAGTTTGGAAACTGACGGCATAGGCGGAGAGTTGAGTTTACGAAATTCAAATCTATCAGAGCGAAATTCGCGGTTGAGGGAGGCTGTATTGCGGTGCGACCTGCGGGCGATAGCTTTGGTAAGGTTGGACAAATGGTGCGACAGGTCGCGGCGCGGCTTGCGAACGGATTTGTCCGCGAAGCTCGATCTGAGGAGCATATAGTTCTTCACTATACCACTCCGGTTGTACCGTTCGTGCGGAATAATCAGGAGCGTACCTTATTGGCGGCGCAACAGGGAGCGGGGCATAAGCGACGGCTGGCGGTTTAGCTCTCCCCAAGTCGTTCACTAGTTTATTGAATCGGCCTTCGATCTGATCTGTATAGCGCTTGATGTTTTTGTCAGAGGCGATACGGTACTCCGATGCAATTAGCGAACGAGTGATTTCGTAAACTTCATTGAAACGAGTCAGCTCTGCTTCGATCGATGCTTGCGGTACATAGCCCCGTGTCAACTCGATCAGCGACTTTGCGAGTTCGTCCGACGCAACGGCATACTGCGTGGCTGGAGAGTGACGGTAAAGTCGTTCCAGTCGGTTCCTCAGATCTTCAGTTGCCGATCGCAATACCCTGGCTTCGCCTGTCGCACGAGACCACGGCCCGGCTTCCGCAGTACCAGTCGCGAGGAGCCCGACGAGCAACATCGGCGTGGCTAGCAGCCATTTCACAACAACATTCAACGAGGTAGCATCAAAGATCTTCATCATATTACCCTTTTGTCCAAAGCGTCGATTTCACGCTTCATGCTTGGTCAGGAACAACCTAACTCCAAGACTTCAGGATAACCACATTCTGTGCCAAGCCTCGCATTTTCTTTGCAAATGCAGCAGCGAATCCCTTTTGAATAGGCAAATCGTTGGCGGCGATGTTGATGCTTGTCCTATTCTCGCTCCGAAGGGTGCAGCCAACTGATTGCGCTAGCTGTACTCAATTTGACAAGGCCGAACGAAACTGTCAGAGATCGCTGCCTCGGAAAGCTTCCGGGGTAATCTTCTTGAGATTAGCAGCCACCAGTTCGGCGGCGCACATAATCTGCTGGTTCGTATGAGTGGAGTTGATGAAGAATCGCAATCGAGCCGCCGACTCCTCAACCGCCGGGTAGAGAATTGGCTGAACGTTGATCCCTTGTTCGAACAGCCGTCGCGACAACTGCAAAGCATGCAACGAATTGCCCGTGATCACCGGTATCACCGGAGTTTCCGCGCTATCGCCAGTGTTCAATCCTCGCTTTTTCACTTCCGTCAAAAACAGCCGGGAGGCCTCGTGCAAGCGGGTCACACGTTGAGGTTCACGACGCAGCACGTTGAGCGATGCGATCGCCGCAGCCGCATTCGACGGCGAGAGCCCTACGCTAAAGACGAACCCAGGCGCCGTGTACTTCAAGTATTCTACGAGTTCATGACTACCGGCGATGTAACCACCGCACGAACCAAACGACTTGCTGAGCGTTCCCATCCAGATGTCGACTTCACGTGGATTAACGCCGAAGTGTTCGGAAATGCCATGACCTCGCAGCCCCATAGTTCCAATGCTATGCGCCTCGTCGACCATCAACCACGCTTTATGCTGCCGAGCGACTTCGATAAACTTGGGCAAATTCGGAAAGTCACCGTCCATGCTATAAACGCCTTCGATGACGATCAACGTCCGTCGAAATCGTTTTCGCGACCTCTCTAGAATAGCAGCCAGTTCTTCCCAATCGTTATGGGCGAATGCTCTGCGACGAGCTCCCGACAGCAAAGCCCCTTGAACGATACTGTTATGCGAAAGTGAATCGTGGAGAATAAGGTCTTTCTCGTCGACCAAATGGCCTATCACGCTCTCGTTGGTCGCATGTCCACCAACCATAACCACCGCATCATCGACTCCGATCCATTGCGCTATCTCCGTTTCCAACTGGCGATGCAAAGGCTTTTCGCCGCTGACCAAACGCGAGGCAGACACACTCGTACCATAGTTGCGAACGGCTTCGACGACGGCTTCCGTCACAAACGGATCGCCGCTCATGCCCAAGTAGTTGTACGAAGCAAAGCTGATATATTCTTTACCGTTGATACTGGTCGTATCACGGGTCAGCGCATCATGCACTGTGAAATAAGGATTCGGCAATCCGCTCAAACCAAACTGCTCGATGGTGCGTCGCAGCCGCCGGTACTCTGGTAGCTGTGCGAATTGATAATCGCCAGGCTGAATCTCGCGTTCAAGGACAACTTCTTCGCTGACTTCCTCGGGAACGTCAACGCGCATCTTCTCTTTGCCGAAGTGTTGCTGAAGCGCTTCCGAAATCTCACGGACCGTTTCGATTTCGTTCAATACATCTTCTGGAAAGCGACCGCCAAACGCCGTTTCCAGCGTATGAGCAATCTGCAAACGTTCTAGCGAATCGAGCCCAAGGTCAACAACAATGTTGGTGTCCAGATCAAGAATCTTGGCACGTTCTTCGGCGACATTGCGAATCGCCTTCTTCACGAATTCGACGATTTCAGGATCAGGATCGCGTGTCTTCTTGGTCGTAACCGCGCGATGCTTCTGCCAGTTAAACGAGTTCGCTACAGTCGACGCGGCGATCATCGGCGCGGCTTCGTCGTCATTGTCTTCCCAGCCAATCCATTGCGAAATAACACGCATGGAACCGTCGCGGAAAGATGTCAAGCAAGCATGACGTTGGACTTTGCCACTAGACGTTTTCGGCAACGACCCAGACCGCACCAGCACAACAGCGTCGGGTGGGAGCTCGTGTACTTGCACGACGCTTCGCCGAATCGCATTGATCACCGGTGCCCAGTCGTCTTCCAAAGATCGCTGAACTTCCACTGCGATAATCAGACGTTCACGAGGACCGCTCAGATCAGCAAACGCGGCAGCTGAGCCGCTTTGAATCGACTCGTGGCATTCTTCAACCGTTTGTTCAATATCCTGTGGATAGCGATTCACACCACGGACAATAATCAAGTCTTTGACACGACCAGCAACAAACAATTGCCCATCGTGAAAGAAACCAAGATCGCCGCTTCGCAAGAATGGCCCCTGGCCGTCCGATGTATAAGCTTCGAAGGTCTCACGTGTCTGATCTGGCTTCTTCCAATAGCCTTTACCCACGCTTGGGCTCTTGATCCAGATCTCTCCAATTTCATCGTCACGCAAAACACTTTGGTTTTCCGTATCAACGATGCGCACAGTTTCGTTGGGAGCGACGCGACCGCACCCGACCAAGGAACGTGCATCAGGATCGTTGGCGTCAATCGGTTCTACGATACGCGTATCAAGGCAACGTCCCCGAAAGTGCTTCACAACAGGATCATTGGTCGCTGGCCCGGCCGTCACAATTAAAGTCGTTTCGGCCATACCATATGTTGGAAGATGCGACGAGTTCTTGAACCCAACACGCTCGAACTTCCGAGTAAACTGCTCCATGGTGCTGGCTCGTACGGGTTCCGCCCCATTGAAAGCAACTTTCCAGTTACTAAGATCCAGCCCTTCCATTTCTTCGTCGGTTACTTTGTCTACACACAACTGGTATGCGAAGTTGGGCGCTCCAGTGATCGCTGACTTATATTTTGTTAAGACGCGAAGCCAGCGCACAGGACGCTGAAGAAATGACATCGGACTCATTAGGCACATGGTTACGCCCAAGTAAATCGGGCTTAAGATGCCACCGATCAATCCCATATCATGGTACGCCGGAAGCCAGCTAACGCCATTTTCGTTCTGACGCAAGTTGAATAGATAAACGATCATCTCGCAATTGCGTATCAGATTCTCGTGGGTCAACATGACACCTTTAGGCTGACCAGTTGAACCGGAGGTGTACTGCAGCATCGCGAGGTCTTCGCCGGCGATCACTGGATTGCGAAACTGCATGGCCAGCGTCTTGTCGATCTTGTCAGTCGAAATCGTCTTCACCAACCGGACTTCGGCAGAATTTGATTCGTCCTTAAAAATCTGTGACGCGGTTTCCGCAGTCGTTAAACCAATTCTGGCGGCGCAATCTTGCGCAATGTTTTGAATGCGCATTCCTTTGCGATTACGTCGCGGCGGGAAAGCAGGTACGGCGACACAACCGGCGTACAAACATCCAAAGTACCCAATGACAAAATCTAAGCCGGGCGGATACATCAATATCGCGCGGTCACCCGGTTCGGCGAACTTCAGTATTTCAACCGCTGTCGCCCGC
This sequence comes from Njordella aestuarii, assembly GCF_056494165.1. Classification (NCBI taxonomy): domain Bacteria; kingdom Pseudomonadati; phylum Planctomycetota; class Planctomycetia; order Pirellulales; family Pirellulaceae; genus Njordella; species Njordella aestuarii. The sequence continues at coordinate 630,151 of NZ_CM151397.1, read as the reverse complement.
GCAGCATGATCAAGCTCTGCATAGGTGAGCGTTTGCTCGTCATCCGTTTCGCCATCGCTGAACATTAATCCAGCCGAATTGGGACGTGTATTTGCCCAGAATTGCAATCGCTCGACAAGATTATTGCGAGGAATATCTGCTGGTAGGATGTGAGATAGGTCAATCAATCCAGCACTGTCGACAGACGGGACCGTAGCAGACATGGAATATTTCGAAAGGAAGTGAATCACCACACGAAGCGACAGGAACCAGCAGCCCCAAAACCGCACGCGGCAGTTACCCGGCCGTTAGCAAGCCAAACTCTTGACTTGCTAGCGTTGACCGGCCATTTCTCGTGAAACCTGGCGCCGCTCGGTTGCAGCCTTGCACTTCGAACGCCATCTTCTGTTTTCACGAGGGGATTTTACTTTGCTTTCAATTCCCTGTCAGTTCTCACCAAAGGCATCTCTGTTGATATCGGTCTATCAAGAGGGACGATTCGATGGAAACCGGACGGAAATATGACCGCCCCCAAACCCCACACGCTGAAGTATTACCCGCGAGCAGCCTCGAACGCCTCGATTTTATCGAGATGCTTGAGCGTCATCGCAATATCATCTAACCCGTTCAGCAGACAGTGTTTACGGAAGCCATCAAGCTCGAATTTGGCTTCAAAACCGTGCTCGTCTTTGACGGTTTGACTCTCTAAGTCGATCGTCAGTTCGTACTGTTCATGAGCTGCATGCCGCGAAAAAATTTCTGCAACTTGCGTTTCGGAAAGCACAATTGGCAGCGTGCCATTCTTAAAACAGTTGTTGTAAAAAATGTCAGCAAACGACGGAGCGATCACCGCTCGCAGCCCATAATCAGCGATCGCCCAGACCGCATGCTCACGGGACGAACCGCTGCCAAAGTTGCGTTTGGCGACCAAAATCGACGCGTTCTTGTTGCGGGGCAAGTTCAGTTCGAACGTCGGATTGGGCGTTTCGCCATCTTCGGCAAACCGCCAATCGTAGAACAGAAACTGGCCAAAACCGCTGCGTTCGATCCGCTTGAGAAATTGCTTGGGGATAATCTGGTCGGTATCGACGTTGGCTCGGTCCATCACCGCTACCACGCCCTTATGCTGAATAAATGGTTCCATGTTGTAGCCTTTCAATTACGAGTGATAGGACCAGTCGCGGATGTCGACAAATCGGCCTTGGATAGCAGCCGCCGCCGCCATCGCTGGCGATACCAGATGTGTGCGTCCGCCTTTGCCTTGCCGTCCTTCGAAGTTACGATTCGAAGTCGATGCACATCGCTCGCCAGGACTTAAGCGATCTGGGTTCATCGCGAGACACATGCTGCAACCCGCTTCGCGCCAGTCAAAGCCTGCTTCGCGGAAAATGCGATCGAGCCCTTCTTGTTCCGCCTGCTTTTTGACCAAGCCACTGCCTGGGACGATCATCGCGTTGACGGAACTGTTGACGCGGTGGCCGCGCACGACTTTTGCAACGGCGCGCAAGTCTTCGATACGAGCGTTTGTACAGGAGCCGATGAACACGCGATTGATCGTCACGTCAGTCAGCTTGCCGCCCGCTTTCAGGTTCATGTACTCCAGCGCGCTGGCCGTGGACTTGCGCTCGGTTTCATCTTCAAAGTCATCGGGACGAGGAATTTGAGCGTTGACCGAAGCGACTTGACCGGGGTTTGTTCCCCAAGTTATTTGCGGCTCAATGTCTTCGCCGCGGTAGATATCAACCTTATCATAAGTCGCACCCGAGTCTGTCGGCAATTGTTTCCAACGTTCTACCGCCGCATCATAATCTTTCGGAGCGAACTCGCGGCCCTTCAAATAGTCAAATGTCGTCTGGTCAGGAGCGATCATGCCCGCCCGAGCCCCAGCCTCGATCGACATGTTACAGACGGTCATCCGTTCTTCCATGGAAAGATTTCGGATAACTTCACCGGTATACTCAAGCACGTATCCTGTGCCGCCAGACGTCGTGAGCTTTCCAATTAGATACAGGATCAAGTCTTTCGCCGTGACACCGTGCGACAACTTTCCATCGATTCGCAATTCGTAAGTCTTGGGCAGAGATTGCAGCAACGTCTGAGTCGCCATGACGTGCTCAACTTCGCTGGTCCCAATTCCGAATGCCAACGATCCAAACGCACCGTGAGTCGCGGTATGCGAATCGCCACAGACGATCGTCATCCCAGGTTGCGTATAGCCAAGCTCCGGGCCGATAATATGCACGATCCCTTGAGCGCGATCGTTTAGATCGTAAAGCCGCACGCCAAACTCTTTGCAGTTCTGTCGAAGCGTATCGACTTGCTGGCGTGAAATCGGATCAGCAATCGGCAGCCCTCGATTCTCCGTCGGCACGTTATGGTCTGGTGTTGCGATGGTACGTTCAGCGCGTCTGACCCTACGACCGGCTAGACGCAGCCCTTCGAAAGCTTGCGGGCTTGTGACTTCGTGGACGAGATGCAGATCGATGTACAGAATAGTTTGACCGGCTGGATCGGCATGGACGACGTGGGAATCCCAGATTTTTTGAAACATGGTGCGAGGTCCAGTCGCACTGCTCGGATTGGTCATAGTGGCAGTCTACAATTGAAAAAGTGACGAAACGGGAGCTGAATTGGAGGCCTCCGATAGTACAAAAGTTCGGTGGATTGAACCTTTGTCACGAGCTCCAGAACAGCAAATTCTTAGCTCTCCCGCATGGCAATCTGCTAATTTAATCACGCCAAGCCGATCTGGTTAGGCCAAAATCGTCACTTAAGCCCGCCGAATTTGGGTACTACAACACCAAAAGCCTCAAAGTTTCACACCTTTTGAAGCCTCAACGAAACCCTTCCAAGCTCACCAACCCCAGAAATTGCCAAACGCAGCTTCGCCAGACCGGAAGCCAGACACGTCCTCGGCTGGCTCTTCAGCAACCGAAAAGCTCAGCGGGTGAGGCCGAAACACTGGTAAAGTCAAAGCTCCGGCAGCTATGAGTCATATAGAGGACAAAACCTCAGAGTTCAGCCACGAGTTTTCAATCGCTCCTGTCTCAGACTCCCTAACTTTATAATGACAGTTTTGCACGAATGTCGACTCAACTTCCGCTGAGGTCCAGTACTATACATTCATGCGGCCGGATCTCGATCGAAGTCGCAGCTAGTTCTTTGCTTTCGTCCCCCCCCTCGCCAGTCCGATACAACGAACTCTCGGAACGCAATATTACTGGCTTGCCGCCTACATCGTCTGCTTCATAAACGATCGTACTTTCCGACAGATTAAAGAGCGCCCGCACCGCTCCTTGCGGTACGCCTAAATCAGCCCCTCGCTCGAGCACGAGGATCGTTGGCAATTCGTTGTTGGGCCAAAGATAGGCGGCTCTGTCTACGAAGTTTTGTAGAGCTGGCAATTCGCCACGCAATCGCAGCAAATCTTTGTAGAGCCGTCGCAAACCCGCTCGATAAGTTCCCACTGGCCAATCCCAACTCAAACGCGAACGCTCAAATGACGCAACGTCCTGCGGGTCAGGGATGTCACCCGCCAAATCGTAATCGCGACGTCGGCCAGTGCGGACGTTCTCTATTAATTGCGGGTCTTCAAATGAACAGAAAAAGAGAAAGGGACGATCTTCGCCGTACTCTTCCCCCATAAATATCAAAGGCAAATACGGAGACAATAGCATCAGCGCTGCCGAAAGTCGCTGCATGGACGGCGTCATCAATTCTCCTGTCCGCTCGCCTAACGCTCGATTGCCTGCGTGATCATGATTCTGGACGCCGATTACAAAATGATCACCGCTTAAGCCAATTGCGTTCCCACCCCATTTGCGTCCGCGAAATCGACTGTACTTTCCACTCAAATAGAATGTCTTCTCAAGCACTTCAGGCAAGAACTTCACATCGCCGAAATCTACATATTTCCCGTGACGCTCGCCAATCAAGTAAGCAAGCCACGCATGATGAAAGTCTTCGTTCCACTCGGCGTCTAATCCATAACCACCGACACTCGGCTCGCGCACCATTCGCACGTCATTCATCAAGCTTTCCACTACGATCTGCGCCGAGCGACCGTTCGTAGCTGCTGCCGCGTCGGCCACTTCTTTTATTTCTGCCAAAATATGTGTTGGGCTGATGTCGAACATCGCATGCACAGCATCTAACCGCAACCCGTCCAGATGAAAGTCGGCAATCCAGTGCCATATACTCTCAAGCGTAAACTGACGTACCGGGTCGCTATGGCGATCGTCAAAGTTGAATGCAGGTCCCCATGGAGTTGCATAGCGGTGCGAATAGTAATGACCAAATTCCGAAACGTAATTTCCTTCAGGCCCAAAATGATTTAACACCAGATCAAGAAAAACAGCTAAGCCCTTCTTATGTGCCGCATCAACAAACCGCTGGAATGCTTCCGGTCCACCATAGGTATTTTGCGTGGCCATTAGATGAACGCCGTCATAACCCCAGTTTCGCTCGCCCGGGAACTGAGAAACTGGCATGACTTCGATCGCTGACACACCCAAATCAGCAATCGCGTCCAGACGCTCGATTGCACTATCAAAAGTTCCGTCCGAAGTCAGAGTTCCGATGTGTAACTCGTAAAACGAAAGAGCACTTCGCGGCAATGACGTCCAGCTCTGGTCGGTCCACTCATAGGCAGTCGTGTCGTATAACTTCGAGAGCTTATGCACTCCATCCGGCTGCCAGACAGAGCAAGGATCAGGCCGCACGGGCCCTTGGTCCAAACTATAACCATACAACGTCGTGCGATCGACATTTTCCTCTGTGCACGTGAAATACCCTTCTTGCTCAGGCTCCATCTGGATCCACTTGGGGGAATCGTCGTGTTCTTTCGATTGCAAAAACAGACGCACATTAGTTGCCCTGGGAGCCCACACGCGCCACGTTACTCCTTCAGGCTTGAATTCAGGTCGGCATCGATAAAGCGGATCGTATTTACTAATGGACAATTTGTAACCTTCCAAAATGGCAATGATGTCAACAATCGACAGTCTGATTCGTTATTCTTGGAGTAACTCAGTCGGGGCTGGGATTCAGCCAAGCTCGCTAACTTCAACGCCTTTCCAAAAAGCGATGTAGCCTCGGATGTTCTGCGCAGGCTCTAGCGGCTCAGGATAATACCACGCCGCTTGAGCGTTTGTCTCCCCCGCAACTTCGATGTCATAGTAGTTCGCAGTGCCCTTCCAACTGCAACGGCTTGTATGTGTCGATGGCCGCAAGAACTCTTTGCGTACATCGTCAGGCGGAAAGTAGTAGTTCCCTTCCAGCACAATTGTCTCGTTGCTCTCTGCTATCGTTTCCTGATTCCATTTGGCAATTACCATGAGGTTCTCCTTTGATTGGCCTGTAGGTGACTCCCCCTTTGCAATTCCAGTGCCGCATTCAGTCCTAAATTTGGAACGGAAACCTTCTCGAATTTGCTAATCTAAAGGTTCGAGCGAACGCCAGTACACACGCACAGGCGAGTTCACTCCTATTACAATAGCGGCTGAAGGCAACGATAATGGGCTGGCAACTCAAAAACGTCGCCTCCTTGAACGCCAAATCAATCCTCTCTCGAAAGTTTGAACATGAGGCAACCTTCCTTGCACCATCGCACCTGCACCGCTTTGGCATTCGTCGCCTTCGCATTCCTATCCACACTTAGCGCCAACGGGCAAGAAGTTGTGAAGCTGTGGCCGGGCGAACCGGCCGGCCTGCCCGCAGTAACAAATGGCGATGAGTACGATAGCCAAAAACCGTCCGACAACTTGATCGCCGGAAAGACGGTCATGAAGATCGCTAACGTCAAGACTCCTGAGATCCACATCTATCGCCCCGCCGCCGACAAAGCGAACGGAGCTAGTTGCGTGATCTGCCCTGGAGGAGGCTTCAACATTTTGGCTTGGGATTTGGAAGGCACCGAAGTCGCCGAGTGGCTCAATTCCATCGGAGTGACAGCCATAATCTTGAAGTACCGCGTTCCGACTCGGACGCACGGCGACGCCGGTCGCTACGAAGGTCCCGTCAACGATACCCAACGTGCACTCAGCTATGTTCGCTCGCGTGCAGATGAGTGGAAGATCGATAAGGACAAAGTCGGCGTGCTTGGCTTCTCTGCGGGCGGCGTCTCTGCGGCTGTGGCTGCAATTCGAAACGGCCAGCGACAATACGAAGCGATCGACGAAGTGGACCAGAATAGCTGCCGAGCGGATTGGGCAGTTCTCGTCTATTCCGCCTACATGGCTGGCGACGACGGCAAAATCCGCCCCGAATTCGCAATCGACGACAAAGTCCCGCCCATGTTCCTGGTCCACGCACAGGACGATCCCGTTTCCTGCCAGAGCAGCATTGCTCTCTTCATGGCTCTGCGCGATGCCAAGGTACCCGCCGATCTGCATATCTTTTCACAAGGCGGCCATGGCTACGGACTGCGCCCGAGCGAAGATCCAGTTACGACTTGGCCTGGCATGGCGGCTACCTGGCTGAAAGTGCAGAACTTCGTTCCCAAGTAGACAAAGCTGAACACCGTCGCTGACGACTGCGGCGAACTCGTTCGCTTTTGAAGGTTCACCCCATCGACGACGGGAGCGTCCTACGCAGGACTTACAAACTCGAGTTCGCGTTGCCTCGGATTTTTCACCTGCAACGCGTTTTCGAGCTCTAATAACCACAACTTGCGGTCAAGTCCACCAGCGAATCCAGTCAAGGTTCCATTCGAACCGATTACGCGGTGGCAAGGAATTACAACAGCGATTGGATTCGCACCAATCGCCGCCCCAACAGCTCGAACGGCCTTCGGGCGACCAATGGCCGTCGCGATATCGCTATAACTTCGTACTTTGCCAAACGGAATCTCTTGCAACGCTTTCCAAACATCGTTCTGGAAAGGAGTCCCATTAAACTCGAGCGGCAAATCAAATGCCTGCAGCTCACCTGCAAAATACAGTTCTAACTGCTCCATCGCCGCTTGCAGAACAGAGCTCGAGGCAGTCAAAGCAAATGATTCAGTCAGTACAGGCAAACGGTCTTCTGAAAAACGAATGCTTGTCACCGCGTTCGCATTGCATTGAATCGAAATCGATCCTAACGCGAATGGTAGATCAGCCTGATAAACATCAAGAACGGCTTGATTGCGATTCATGCTTCGCCTCTTGTTTTCTACAAACCCAGGAATTAAACCGACCTCAATCGCATCGCTAAGACCCACCGGTCACTACAGCGTTTCGATGTCCCAAACGTGAACATCCTTCGATTCTACCCAATCCGTTATAGCATTGCTGAACGTTGCAAAGTGCTCAGTCTCACGATGTTTATCGATGGCAGCACGATCGTCGTAGGTTTCATACAGCAACACTGTGTTGGGACGATCTGCTGAAGTCGCTATGTCAAATTGATGGCACCAAGCTTCTTTTTCGATCGAATTCTTGGCCTGCAGCTTAATTGCCGTGAGGAACTCTTGAAAATGCTGCGGCTTAATCACAAACGTAACGCAGATAACACAAGTCGGCTTGGACATAATCGTAAAGGCTTACCTGGTAAAAGTGGAGAGAACGAACCTATTGCGCTTGCAATCTCAGTTAATATTGTTCAATGGCAATCGCTCGAACCGGGCTTCCATCGCCATTGGATATTTTCAGTGGCAGCGCAATGAACTCAACTTTGTTGGACGTAATTTGGTCCATATTACACAGTCCTTCCACGATTAAAATCCCGCTTGCAAACAAGATCCGATGCACGGCCGTCCACTCATCAAAATTGTTGATGTTTGCAACCGATGGAGTATCGATGGCAACGAGCGCGATTCCGATCGAAGCAAAGAATTCCGCCAGTTCGATTGAGACGCAAGGTTGTTTTTCGCGATAACTTTCATCACCAAATCGTTTGCACCAGTCGGTGCGAATCAGGATTCGGTCGCCGGCTTCAACAAAAACATTGGCAGCAAAGAACTGCTGCAGCGTAATTGTTTGCGATGGTTCACACGGAGCCAGATTGACGACCTTGGCCGGACCACAACAAACAGATAGATCTTGGTCATCGATCGACGCGCCATCCAAATTAAAATGTCGCGGGGCATCCATGTGCGTTCCGGAGTGCGTATGCATGCGGAGCTTTAACGTATTCCAGCCATCCACATCAATCGTATGATCCGCAGTCAGCTCGACTCCACTCAATCGCGAATCCACAGTCAGACTCAAGTCGATAATCCGGCGATTAACACCTAGCGGCGCGAGCGGTTGCACGGGAACTTCCGGTATCAAACTGGCCAATGGATTCATGCTTTGATCCAAACTCACCGGTTGATGCGATTCGTGCGACATGTAAATCGCTTCCTGCACGCGCAGGGTCTTCATATACTCATCAATGTTAGTCTCGAAGGGCTCATCGTTGGAAATACATTCCAAGAAGTGCTTTTGTGTTGCATACACACAATCGCCGGCAAAACCACGCCGTTCATGATAGTACGGGTGTGGAGTTTCGGTGTTACCGAGTGTTTGGATGGTAATACTTCCATCGGCGAACAGGCGAATCGTTCCGCCATTGCCTTCAACGGTCATTTCACCAAAAGTATATCGTGGATCTTCAGCCGTAGTCTCGTTGTAGCGATTTGCGTCCCACACCGCGCACGCTTGATTGGCAAATTCAAAAAAGACAACCGCCGCGTCTTCACCGCGAATCACAGGATTCAGCCTTCGCAGATTCGCTGTAACATTAGTGACTTCACCCAGCAGATATCGAAACGTATCTACAAAATGGACGCCAGTTTCGAAAACCAACATCCGCGGCAAGTCTCGATAGTATGGCTGGTTCTCAAGATAAGCTTCCTTGCCCCAACCATCACCTTGTCGTGAGCGAAAATAGATCTGGTACAGATGATCGCCGATCGCGCCATGGTTGATCAATTTCTTAATTTCGCGATGCCAAGGTTGAAAGCGAAAGTTCTCATGAACCATGAACCGACAGTTCGAACTCTTAATCAGGTCTTCGATTTCCAGCGCTATATCAAAGGACGGCGCTAGCGGTTTCTGGCAGATAATTGGCAAACCAAGCGGCACTAGTTGTTCAAGAATGCTCAGGTGCGTCGATGGCGGCGTAATGATATCGATTGCATCGGGACGAAAAGACTGGACCGCTTCAACTACGTCAGTATAGATTGCGTCCACCTTGTAACGCTTCGCCAGCCCCTGCGCTTTTGATTCATTCGTATCACACAAGGCAATGCCATAAACTTGACTCAGTCGTTGCCACGCATCGAGATGAAACTGTGAAAAGTAGCCAGCACCGACGCAAAGTATTTTCATAAACGTACCAGGATTGTTTTCAAACTGATGAACACGAGTAGGCAAACTTGACATCATCACGGCATCGCTGCAGAATCGCCAAGTGATTGGTGCTAGATCGTCGACGTTACAGATCCGCGGCGGCTTCGATCCTGCTAAGCGCGTTCAACAGAGTGCTGTTATGTGGAGATCGACAACTTTGCAAAACGTGATGTTTTGACTGGCGTTTGCAGGCAATCGAATGATCGATGCTGCTCTAACTCTGCGGCAAATATAGCCGCCAAGGCGCGAAAGATCGAGCCTTTGAAGATATTCTGGTACTAGATCGTTGTGACCTTTCTGCAATCACATCGACAATCCGGATGTCCCACTCTGCCATCCATGCACTCTGTTCCCGCATTTAAAAAATCGCTTGCATATCGGAAATATCGAATCGCGGCGACTCGAACACTACCTCAGACCGATGCAAGGGAAAGATCCGCCCCTTACTCGCGCGTAGCATACGATCAGCTTGCAACCTTGCCGCCTTTTTTTCCAAATTTAAATGTGCATTTGGCATGCGGCTAAACGGCGACTGAACATCGTACTCTTTCACCGTGGTAGCCTGTCGCATCTGCCCAATAAGCAAGCGCTCACCGTGACTATGGCGACGGGCAGGGCTCCTTGAGTGCCTTTCCTTTTGATTAAAATCCTCGACAATAACGCCGTTCAATTTGATCCATCGCGGCCGAGGCGGCCTTGAATGCTGACATGCAAGGAATGAAATTTGTCAACCAATGCTCCGAAGAACCGTTCGAGTGGTAATCTCCGCAAACGATCTACCCGGTCGCTGCGTCGTGAACATAAGAATGCAGGCAAGCATGTTCAGCGAGTAATGCTCGGCTGGGATCGCCCACTCTTACATTCTGCAATCGACTACTTGGTCCCGCATTACACCAAAGGTGAGTGTTGGGATATGGACCATGTTTATGTGGTGCTGCCAAGTTCGCTTGCGGCGCGTCGATTGCAACAGTTGATGGCACAGACTGCGGCAGAGAGAAACCTTTTGTTACGTCCGCCGCAAATATTGACGTTCGGCGATCTTCCCGAACGACTTTATAAAGCAAAGTTCCCTTTTGCAAGCGAGCTCCAGCAGCTCTTGGCATGGATCGACACTTTGAAAAGCTTGACGGCAGATGAGCTTGCGCCACTGCTTTTCCAGCCACCTAACACCGAACAGAACCGGCCGTGGATCGAGCTAGCAAGCATGCTTGCAGGACTGCACCGCGAACTGAGTTCTGATCTTACGATGTTCTCGGATGTCGTTGATCTGCTACGAGACGACGCTGACGCTCAGCGTTGGGAGGTTCTTGCCCGACTGCAGAATGGTTATCTTGACCGAATATCTGCACAACAACTGTGGGACATTCAGACAGCAAGGCGATTTGCGATCGAGTACAACGAAGTCGCACTTCCACCCAACCAAGAAGTGGTCATGCTAGGCACAGTCGACTTGAACCGTGCTCAGCGATACTTCATCGACATTATCGGCCGCGCCGTCACCGTTTTGATTGGAGCACCTGAGTCTTGGCAAGACGGCTTCGATCAATATGGAGCACTGCGAAGCGACTTTTGGCAGGACATCTGTGTCGAAATCGATAATGACACATTGGTCTCCCGCGCTTCAGCGGACGAGGTTGGTGAAGACGTCGCCAGTTCTGTCGGTCAATGGTCGGCGATCTATTCAGCTCAGCAAATTACGATCGGTGTGCCTGAGAGCGAACTCTTGCCGACAATCACGGAAAGACTGCAGCGGAGCGGAATTCATACGCGGCTTGCAGCGGGTGTCCCGTTGGCACAAACTCCGCCACTGCGGCTGTTAAAATCGATAAGCGAATTTCTTGCAGCTGGCAGCTACGATGCCTTCGCCGCACTTATCAGAACGCCCGCAGCTGCAAGGGTGCTCGGGCGCAACTCTGCAATCCCGGTCGATTTCCTAACGCCAATCGATCGCTATTATACGCAGACGATCCTTTCATCCGTACGTATCGCAGAGTTTCCAGAAGGACTAGGGAGCGATGTTTTCCGACAAGTCCTGGCGGCTGTCGATGAATGGCTACGCCCTCTTTTCGCAGAACGTCGTTCGCTGCAAGATTGGGCCAATCCGCTATTAAATGTCTTGCAAGCCGCTTTCTCTGAAGTAGAAGTCGACCTTGACGAAAGCAATGGTGCCAAACTGTTCGAAGCTTGTCGGCTTGTTTCGCAATCGCTCGCTCAATTCCGAGACCTTCCTGAACGGTTCACAATTCAGTCAACGCTGCAAGAAGTCATTGGCTGGCTAGAACGCGAGCTTGAAGGTGAGCGAATTGCTTTTTTGCCTGATCCAGCCTCCGTCGAGATTCTTGGCTGGCTCGAACTCTCGCTAGATGATGCCCCGGCGCTTTTGCTAACTGGAATCCATGATGGCGTTGTTCCAGAATCGGTGAACGGGGATGCCTTTTTGCCAAACCAAATCCGCACCAGACTTGGCTTGCTAGACAACGCACGTCGGTATGCACGAGACTGCTACGCGATGCAAGTTATCCTGCATGCTCGGGATCAATTGCGAATCCTAACCAACCATTACAGCTCAGACGGTACTCCACAAACCCCCAGCCGCCTCCTCCTCGCAGTCCAACCAGATGATCTTGCCAAACGAATCACACAAATTTTAAAGCCAGGTGCGAATGATCGTCCACAATCACTTCGCAAACGATGGGTCCCTGCGCCATTACAATCAGAAGTACCCATTCCGTTGCCAACAACCGGTTCAGGAAAGTCGCTGACTGCATTTTCGGCGACAGATCTTGCGGACTACCTATATTGTCCGTACCGCTTCTATCTCAAAAAAGTCTGCCGACTGCGTAAGTACAACGATGCGTCGCGTGAACTCGAGGCGAACGTCTTCGGTGAATTGATCCACAATTGTGTAGCTGAGATCAAAGGCTCGGAGGTTGAGAAAAGCAAGGACGCTAGTGAACTTCGCAAATGGTTGTTTGCCCGGCTAAATCATGATGCGTTAAAACTGTTCGGCAAACAACCTTCGCCCGCCGTCCGTTTACAGATCGAGCAAGCTCGGATGCGCATTGCCGCTTTTGCAGACCTGCAAGCGCAACGCGTTCGCGAAGGCTGGACAATTTGGGCCACAGAAATCGATGTGAAACCGGAGCATAATGTGAGCATGGACGTGGACAATGTCAAAGTCTACTTTCAAGGTCGTATCGACCGCATCGATTACCATGCCGAACAAAAATGTTATGCGATCTGGGACTACAAGACGTCAGATACGTCCAAAAAACCACTCAAGGCCCATTTCGCATCAGGCATCTGGAAGCAGTTGCAGTTGCCGCTTTATTTGCATCTGGTGAAGGGCTTAGGCATCCACACAACTCCTAGCGTTGGTTATATCAACTTACCGAAGTCTGTCACGCAAGTTGCATTCGAAACGGCGGAGTTCACTACGGAGTTGCTCGAAGCTGCCGATGCAAAAATCAGAGAAGTTGTTCAGTCCATTCGCAGCGACATCTTTTGGCCGCCGAATTATCACGATGTCTTTGCGTTCGACGAATTTAAGTCGATCACGCAGCACGATGTAGCCCGTCGATGGGATCCCAAACTGGCAGAAGAATCTGCGCGATTGATGAAGCGTAGCGGGCAAGCTGCGATATCAAATTTAACTGCCAGCACGCCCAAGATTGAAACGTCTTCTGCCGTGCTTCTGCCGCGACGAAAACAAAAGCCATCCCCACCCAAGCGCATTGGTTTGTTGCTCGATGATACCTCGGGGCCAATTCTCGATAGTTGGTACAGCTCGAAACTGATCCGTGCCTCGGCCGGCAGCGGAAAGACATACCAGCTTGCAAGGCGTGTTATCCAGTTGCTCTTCGCAGGTGAACCGACCGATTCTATCCTCGCTACGACGTTCACGCGAAAAGCCGCGGGCGAAATCTTGGAACGCGTGCTAACCGTCGTCGCCGATGCAATTTTGGACAAGGCGAAACTTAAACAACTCCAAGAGATGGTCAGTCCGCGTAAAGTATCGCTTCAAGGCTGTAAGTATCATCTCTCGCGGCTATGTTCTGACCTTCACCGCTTGCGTATCAGCACGCTGGATGGCTTCTATAGTGAACTCGCACGCAATTTTTCGTTGGAACTCGCCTTACCTCCAGGCTGGAAACTCGCCGATCCGTTTGAAGAATCGGGACTTCGCGTGACCGCGATCAATCGCATGTTCGCGGCGATGGACCATAGCCAACTTCACTCCTTGATTTCGCAGCTATGCAAGGGTGAAGCGGTGCGAGGTGTTTGGCGCGAAATCGCAACGACAGTCGACGCAGGCTTTACCATCTACCGTGCGACGGCGGAAAAGGCTTGGAAGACTGAATTTGAATCGAGGTCTCGTTCAGAAGCGGACGTCACGGTTGCGCTAGAGCAACTACAAGCCAGCCAGTGCAACCATAAGAGCTTTCCCGCATCCCGCGACAAAGCAGTCCAGTTTTTTCTAGAAGCCAATGGCGCCGAATTCTTGAAGCATTCACTGATCAAGAATGCTCTTGAAGGATCTTCGATCTATTCTCGCAAGGAAGTCGAGCCCAATATTTGCGATGCGGTGAGTGTACTTTGCGACGCCATTATCGCGCGAGAGTTTAAGGTTCTGCAGAGCCAGAACGCTGCGGCGTACGACTTGTTGGCGAACTATAACCTACAGCTCGAGCGAGTCAAATTGACCAATCGCACGCTGACGTTCGACGATGTATCGCAAAGGCTGGCAGCCTGGATGCGACGCAAACTGGAAACCGATTCAAAGACGGTTGACGCGACAGCGGTATCTTCATCATCGTCACTTGCCGAAACTGATCTTACGAGCATTGACAACAGAATGGATGCGAGAATAAAGCATTTGTTGCTGGACGAATTCCAAGACACTTCACCAACCCAGTGGTCAATCCTACAGCCGTTCGCAGCGAACGTGTTTGTAGCTGGAGCACCGAAAGCGGACAAGACTTCGATATTCTGCGTCGGCGATACCAAGCAAGCTATCTACGGTTGGCGTGGCGGTGTCGCAGAACTGTTCGATGTTATCGCCCGACAGTTGGAAGGAATTGGCGCAGAAATATTGAGCAAAAGCTATCGCAGCTCGCCGGTTGTTATCGATTTTGTAAATGCCGTTTTCACGGCCTTGGATCGGCATGAAAACTATGGCAGTGGAGCGGCCGCGATCGCGTTCTGGATGAATCAATTTTCTCGGCACGAAACGGAGAAGACGGCACTCGCTGGCTACGTTCGAATTTTCAACGGAACATTGAAAAAGTCAAACGCTCCTGCAGAAGAAACAGACGAAGATGAGCTCGATGACACCCTGTTCGAGAAATGCGTCGACGACATCTCAGAAATACACAAATCTGCTCCCGAGAAGTCCATCGCAGTGCTGCTTCGTACCAACGGAGAAGTCACTCACGTTATCAACTTACTTCGTGAAAAACAGATTGACGCCAGTCAGGAAGGCGGGAACCCACTCACCGATTCTGCTGCCGTCGACCTCATCTTGAGCGTCATCTCGCTGGCGGATCATCCAGGCGATGGCATTTCTGATTTCCATGTCCGGTCGTCGCCCCTGGCCAAACATTTGTACCAAGAAAATGCAGCGACATCAGCAATTGAGCTTTCTCAAGCCGTTCGCCAATCGATCGACCGCTGCGGTTATGCAGAAACCATTGCGAGCCTAGCCGACATGCTCGCTCCATTTTGCAGCGACCGAGACCAACTGCGGCTTGAACAGCTAATCCAGCTTGGCTACCGCTTTGAAGGTTTCGAAGCCAATCGACTGAAAGAGTTTATCGATTACGTTGCGAGCGAAAAGGTATCGCTTCCTCGCCCTGCCGCCGTGCGAGTCATGACAATCCATCAGGCCAAAGGGTTAGAGTTTGACGCTGTTTTCCTCCCGAACTTAGCTAGGAAATTCTCGCAAGGCCAATCGACCTTCATCGTTAAATCGGAAGACGCTACCGCAGTACCTAGCGGTGTGACTCGCAATGTTGGTAGCCATCTACAAAGATTTTTAAGTAAAGACTGGCAAGCGGCGTTTGATAAAGACGCGATCCAAAGGCTTCAAGAGTCTGTCTGCAACTTTTATGTAGCGATTACTCGGGCCCGACAAGCACTCTACATCTATGCGCAGCCTACCAAGAATCCTGTCCAAACGTGGGACTCGGTCCTGCACTCGATCTTTGATTCGTCAGATGATGAAAACTCAATACGCCAAAAAGAACAAACTGTTGTTTACGAGCTCGGAGATTCAAGCTGGGCGATCGATGGCGCTGCATCAAATCGCGAACCAAAAGCAAAATCAACGAAGCGTAAAAGCCAAGAGCTGTTTGATTTTGCAGAGCATGCTTCAATAGAGGAAAGCTTGATCGATCTCGCCGATGGTTTTGAATCCGTATCGGCACCAACAGAATTGCGTTACTTGCCTCAGCTGCGTCCATCCTCTGCAGAAGCGGCGACGACTGTGGACTTAAGTCATGCTTTTGCACGCTCGGCGACCGTCGGTTCCGTGGTTGGAACGGTAATCCACCGCTGGTTTGAAGATATTATTTGGCTGACCGATTACAGGTTTGATCGTGACCAGGCGAGACAACAGGCGCTCGATGTTTTGACGCCCGAACAGATGCCGCTCTTTGACATGGACGAATGGATTGTCAAGTTCGAAAACTATCTACACAATCCTTCGGTGCAACGAATCTTGTCGCAAGAGCCGTACAAGATCGATGACTTAAGGAAGGCGGCAAAACGTGACATCTCGCTTGAGATCCAGAATGAACGTCGAATATTGGAGTATGTAGATGGAATGTTGCTTCGCGGGACGATCGACCGACTAGTAATAGTTCTGGACGAAGGTAAAGCTGTCGCCGCACAGATCATCGATTACAAGACCGATTTCCTGGACGTTCGAAGCGACGAAGTGGCGGTCGATGATTGGATCGACTCGAGAGTTCAGAGACACGGCAAACAGTTGCGCATGTATCGTGATGCGATTTCTCGCCAATACAAACTTGCTCCTAATCGCATCGCCATGACGTTGATGCTATTGTCTGCTGACGCCGTTGTCTCAGTCCCTTCGGAAGACAGTTGAGCAGGCTAAAAATCAACATGAATCAAGTGATTGATGGTGCGCCCCGTCCCAATTTGTTCTGCTCCTAGCCTCAAATCGTATCCCTTGTACCTTGCGGCATCAGGAAGGTAGATTGTTCGCGTTGCACTTTCGCGAATGTCGAGCAACTGAATTCGCTGACGTGGAGCGTCTGGTAAGAACAACATCATGTCGAACGCCGTTGGCGAACCAGTGCTGTTGATAATACTCAAGTCGATCTGTAGAGCACCGGTCTCGGTCTGCTGGGTCCGCGACTGAATCTTTATTCCAGGCAAGCCAACGTGCATGGAACGTTCCAGTGAAAAGGCGAATGCGCGTGGCGATTCGACGGAGATTTCGATGCGGACCGGCACGTCTCCTTCAGCCACATCTGACCGCAGCTCGACTTCTTTCTCGATCTGCTTGGTCTCAAATGGCAAGACGGCGAACGGCATAACAAAAGATTGATCGCGAAGCAGTTTCGGTGCGATGACCTTGATTTCGCCAGAGACGGGCGTTTCATCTGGGTTTGTAATGGAAACGGGAATCGATGCCGTGGAACGCGCCGACGTAACCAGGTCGCTCATCGCTAAATCTACCGCACCCAACCACAGGATGAGACTCTTATTGACATCCTTCAACAATATTGGCCAATTGGATTGGGGCAATAGGGTCGGGTTATCTGTTTCCGTTGGGTCATGCTCTAGTTCTATTGTTCGCCCCCAAACGTCGACGGCGGTGACGTTATGCCCCAGCCAGCAGCGCTGCTTTTCGCTCTTGGCATTGGTCGAAGGGAACAAGATTAAATTTGAAACGCCATTGGAATTGAACATGAAGCATGCGCGGTCTTCCACCAGATCTAACGTTTGAAAACGGTCGGCATCTCGCAGCCATTGCAAAAGATTGCGCACAGGCAACATCAGAGGTCCTGGCCGGCCACTTTCATCGAATAATTCTTTGCCACTTTCTCTCGTGAAGAATCCAATCGGGAATCTTGATTGAGTCAGCGCGATCATCTTTTCGGCTAGGTCTCTAACCTGCGTTTTCAGTGAAAACCTGTCAGAATCCAACGTCTCTAGCGACACCCAGCGTTTCGGCGCGAGGTTACCAAGCGATTCGTCATAAGCGGCGATTTCGCGGGATGTCAGACCTGGTTTGGAGTGAAGCTGCCAACGCTCTACAACCGTAGAATCGCGATGTGCTGAAGCCGAAAGAATGTCATTAGGGAGCGTGACTGTACACTCTGGCCCAAACAATGCCATTTGAGTCTTCACGTTCTGGAGCATCGAATTCAGCTTGCTATTTTGCGAAAAGACCGTTTCGTCGTCCCAACCCAACTGAAACTCTTGAACGTGGAGACAGACACGCTGCCATACAGGCTGCAACAGCGGCTGCCAAACGTTCGCATATTCAAGTGCACTTGTAATATTGCCACCGCTTGCACCGGGAAACTTGTCCATCTGGGAGACCGGTGGACGATCTAAGACCGCAATGGACCTTACTTGCTGCGAGCCAAGCGTTTCGAGTGCCCACGACATTGCGTTTGATTCGGCGACGTTCTGAGAATCAAACCACACCGGTATCTTGATGTAACCAATCGGCAATTGCTTGGCCATGCGAACCGCATCGGTCCAAGCTAGCTTGCGCCCTGCATCGTCCAGACTTAAACCAAACCTAGGATTACGCACGAGCCCGCTCGCATCTGCCTTGGGCAGGACTGCGATGGGTATCGATTGTCGAAAATTGCCGTTTCCGGACTCCAACAAAGTCACCGAGAGGGAGTACATGCCGGGTTTCGCTACCGTAAACTTCGTCTGGCAAGTTCCGAAAAACTGGTCTTTCGCAACATTGCTTGAAGGCTTCGTGTCGTCAACTTGCTTCGACTCAGTCTGCACGTCACAATTCTCTCGATGAATCGGCACATCATCCACGTCAGCCAGTCTTACTTCAAGTTGCGCATGAGCATGATCGAGACCTGTAATCTCGCACTTTAGATCCAGAGAATCGCCAGCTACAATGATGCGGTCAGCGGGCAGGATACTGACCGACAACTTGGGAAGCCGTCGGATTTCAACGTTATCCAGCGAGACTCGCCCAAACAGAGCTCCAAAATTTTCAGGTCGCACGTTCATTCTCAGCTTGCCTGCAGCTAACGATTCATCTGGCAATGCCACATGATTGATCGCTACGTTAATCCATTCCGTAGTGCCGCTATGAGGCTCGGAACTAGCCAACTCGACTTCGGTGCCGCTCGAATCAAGTCCAACAAAAACTAGCGTTACCGTATAGTCGTCCAGCTTCTCACACTTAAGTTGCGAGCTGATCCGATAGGTAAACCGCCTATCCAATGCAAATGTTGGACTTTCGATAACCGCTGCTCCGCCATTCATGTCGATCGACAGACAACGATCCATTACGGTCTTTTCAAGCAAACGATCTAGTTCGGGTGGGATCTGTTCTGGGACGATGTCACCTGGACGCCGCTTGTACTCCCACGCCAACATCAGCTGAGCAAGCGAACGCCGCGTCTGCTGCAGTTCGACCGGATCGTATTCCGAACGTGGTTCGGTCTTCATCGAAATGTAGCGAGGATGCTCCCGATCAATCCGACGAGTCCATGCGTCAGGCCAACCATTGCTATCCTTGTCTTCGTCCGCTCCGAATTGGCTGGAGTGAATTATGACGATGTTCGAATCGTCCGCACGCAATGGTAATGCGGCCAGCATAGACGCAAACGAACTGACCGCTAGAATGACCCAGCGACAGGTAACTGCACAGTAGCCTTGAGGTTTCAGTTCAAAGCTGGTCATGGTTGATTAAGCTTGGCAGAAGATTAAGGTGGCGATTTGTATCGATTGGGAGCGTTTTAGTGGCTGGAGTTAATGTAACTATTGCCTTGGCTGCGTTAGGGCAACCGTTTAAGCAAGCTTTGCAGACAGCGGCTTCCATGCGCGTCGACGGCATCGAAATTGACGCCCGCAACGATTTAAAGCCTTCTGATATGTCGGCGAGTGCCGTACGTCAGCTGCGGAAAATGTTAGATGATCTGAATTTAAGGATTACGTCGGTTCGCTTTGCAACGCGCCGCGGCTACGATTGCACAGAAGATCTTGATCGCCGCGTGCATGGCACCAAGCAAGCGATGCGGATGGCCGTGGAGCTCGGCTGCAACGTGCTGGTGAACTCGATCGGCCAGATCACGGAACCACCGGAAGATGAAGCCGCTCGACTGCTGATGCGCGAAGTCTTGTCGGATCTCGCGAATTATTCGAACCATTATGGCTGTTTTCTTGCCTGCGAGACCGGTTCAGAACCGCTGGCCACCTTGGTTAGCTTTCTCGAAACACTGCCCGAGCAAGCGATTCATATTGCGCTCAACCCTGCCAATCTTGTTGCCGCAGGCTATGAACTTGACGGCTTAAAATCTGCCTCCAATCACGTGCGCGTCGTCTACGCCAACGACACAGTTCCTGACCGTGCAAGGTCTGGTAAGGGGATGCCGGTCCCGCTAGGGCAGGGCCTAGTCGATTTCCCAGAACTGATCGCCACCCTTGAGGACAGCCAATTTCGCGGGCCCTATGTCGTCGATGGCCGATTTGCCAACGATCCCATCGTAGCCGCGAAGCAATCGCTGGAGTTTTTACGACAGTTGTAGATTTGCGTTCGACGAATCGCATCGTAGCTGGCTTCGCCTAGAAGCCGGGGACACACTGGAGAGCTTTGCCTTTTCGCCACGAGCACTGCTGGACAAGCCAGCAGTGGCACCCGTTTTCAGGATACGCCGACGCTTCAAGAACCCGCACCGAACTTCACCCGCGTTCTTGGCGAACGCAGCTACGGGAAGAGGATTGCAAGCGAATCGTTCAAGCGCGTCGTCCAAGCGCATCGTAGCTGGCTTCGCCTAGAAGCCGGGGACGTATTGGGAAACGCACCCAAGTTCACCCGCGTTCTTGGCGAACGCAGCTACTGAAGAGGATTGCAAGCGAATCGTTCAAGCGCATCGTTCAAGCGCATCGTTCAAGCGCATCGTAGCTGGCTTCGCCTAGAAGCCGGGGACACACTGGAGAGCTTTGCCATTTCGCCACGAGCACTGCTGGGCAAGCCAGCAGTGGCACCCGTTTTTCAGGATACGCCGACGCTTCAAGAAACCGCACCGAACTTCAACCGCGTTCTAGGCGAACGCAGCTACGGAAGAGGAACGCAATCGCTACTTACGGCGTCTGGGACGGTAACCGATCCCTGGAGCCGACGGACGTTGTTGACGTTTACCGCGCGAAGCACCTTCTTCGTTGCCTTGTGAGCGGTCAGTATTCTGAGCTCGCTCGCTGTCAGGTGTCGCAGCAGAACGTTTTTGGCCCGACTCTCGGTTCTCCGACTTGGGAATCTGGTGAACGTAGTTGCCTTTAAAGCGTTCGTTCGCATCCTTTCGACGCCGCTCAAACGCTTCCTTAGGCGGTTTGGAACCGATCAAGCAATCGCAGCCTTCCCCGATCAAATCCCCGCGGCCAACCGAGAGTAAGGCTTGGCGAACTTCAAAATAATTCTCTGGCTTGAAGAACTGCATCAGAGCGCGTTGCATCTTCCGATCTTGCATCTTCTTTGCGATATATACCGGTTTCTTGGTAAACGGATCTACTCCGGTGTAATACATGCAAGTGGCAATGTCCAGCGGCGCTGGAATAAAGTCTTGAACTTGATCCGGCTTATATCCGTTCCGCTTAAGAAACAGTGCCAGCTCGATCATTGCATCGACATCGCTGCCGGGATGCGAAGCGATATAGTAGGGCACGATGTACTGTTTTTTACCGGCACGATCGTTTGCGTCTTTGAATTTGTCGGCAAAGTATTCGAAGTCGTCATTCGAAGGTTTCCGCATCTTGTTGAGCACATCAGGATCGACATGCTCGGGGGCAACTTTCAGATGGCCGCCGACATGGTGCGCGGTCAGTTCCGCGATATATTCGGGACTACGCCGCGCTAGATCCATACGGATACCGCTTGCAACGAGCACCTTCTTGATACCGGGTTGCTCGCGAGATTTTCGCATCAGATCCAAAACAGGTCCGTGATCGGTCCCCAACAGCTTACAAATTTTCGGATGAACACACGACTGACGCCGACAAACCGCTTCGACATCCGGTTTCGTGCATCGCATTTGATACATGTTCGCCGTCGGTCCGCCAATATCGCTAACGGTACCCTTAAAATCTTTGTCTTTCGTCATCCGATTCAACTCTTGCAGAATTGAATCCTGGCTGCGTGACTGAATGATACGACCTTGGTGCGCCGTGATAGAACAGAACGTACAACCGCCGAAACAGCCACGCATGATAGTGACCGAATTACGAATCATGTTATGCGCAGGAATCGGTTCGGTATAGCTTGGGTGTGGACGTCGGGTGTAGGGCAGGGCGTAGATACGGTCCATCGCCTCTTCGCTCAAGGGCAACTGCGGTACATTGCAGACGATGACTTGGGAACCATGCCGTTGCATCAATTTTTTTGCGTTCAGCGGATTCGTTTCATTATGGATAATGCGTGTTGCTTCAGCGAACTGCATTTTGTCGGCAACAACCTCTTCGTAGCTAGGAAGCTCGAGTACATCGCTGGGAACTTCTTCCGATGCCCCCAGAGCATAGGCGACACCGCGCATGTCGCGAAGGCTCTTGACCGGTTCGCCTGCGTCTAGCCGCCGAGCCATTTCGACGATTGCATTTTCACCCATGCCGAATCCCACCAAGTCGGCTTTGCTGTCCAGCAGGATACTCTTGCGGACTTTGTCGGACCAATAATCGTAGTGTGCAAGCCTTCGTAAGGAAGCTTCCACGCCGCCGGCGATTACCGGAACGCCTTTGTAAGCTTCGCGGGCACGTTGGCAGTAAGCGAGTGTGGCGCGGTCGGGCCTTAACCCGATTCTGCCTCCGGGTGAATAAGCATCGTCGTTTCGGACTTTCCGATTGGCGGTGTAATGGTTGATCATGGAATCCATGTTGCCGGCGCTGATTCCGAAGAACAGTCTAGGGCGGCCGAAGGTTTTCCAAGCGTCGCAAGAATGCCAATCGGGCTGAGAAACGACGCCGACGCGAAACCCAGCCGCTTCGAGAACCCGGCCGAGAATGGCCGTGGCAAAGCTCGGGTGGTCGACATAGGCATCGCCGCTGACAAGAACGATATCGATTTCGTTCCAGCCGCGAGCTTGCGCTTCTTGCATCGACATGGGCAAGGGGTTTAAAGCGATGGGTCCGGTTGGCAAGCGGCCATCGCGGAGCCATTCGGATTTACGTTTGGAGTCCGACGAGCTACAACCGAGATCGTCGAGGTAGCGGGAGACGACGTTGCCGTTAGAAGTAGTACCGGCATTGGGAAGAACGGGCAGTTGCATATTTGTGGTCCTCATGGATACCGTTGCGAACAAAATTCGCTCGGGCGTCGGAGGTGGTTAAAAAGTTTCGCGGATCCGAAAGCGTCCGCGGGAGTACAGTTTTACACCGATTGTCAGGAAAAGCTAGGGAAAAACTCGTCTTTTGTGGTCATAAACCCGCGGAACAAGCCGCTACACGAGAACTCTCAGATCGCCCCCTTCATCGCCCGCAGAGCAATGGGAGATGAGCCGCAGAGCAATGGCAGATTAGCCTCGAAGCAGTGGGAGACTAATCGCAGAGCAATGGGAGTCTAATCGCGGAGCGATGGCAGACGATAGCCTGGGGTGGAGCGAAACTAGCTGAAAGCGAGTTTACGCGGAACCCCAGGTAACACGCCCCACGTATTTCGGAGTCGCGGAGCGACGGCATGGGTTTGCGTTATCAAAAATCCGGTGACTCGCGTGAGATTATCTAATGTGCAGCACACCAGGCTCGGGATTTTAACTTACTCCCAAACGTGAGCTATATGAAAGTGGATGGATGCTATACTGAAAGACAATGTTCTTACAGAAGAATCTCGCTTGTGTAAACGCGGCGAAAGACCTGTCCTTGACGCAATTAACAAATGGTTGGTAACAACAGAACATTTTCAGCAGATGTAAGGCTGTGGCTACATACCACGACGGGTGCAATTACACTTGGGCAATTAGGTCCTGACTATGCGATCATGAGGGAGCATCAGTCGATTCATGAGGGCCATGCAGAACTAGAAATGATTATCGACGGCCGATCAACTCGCTGGCCAATTCTCATCACCCAAGCAATCACCAGCAGCTCAAAACGCTTTTATTTTGAAGCAGTGAAACGCACGTAGAAACTAATGCGTCTGGAACGATTAGCTGCATTAGATAGTTCATGACATAGATGCGGGCTGGTTATTTGGTCGAGTTCGTTTTCAAGTTGCAATCTCCGATTTGGATTTCTTGGCCACGTGGCAGTCGACAAGAACTTCTAAACGCCTTTCGGCATAAACGAATGATTCACCGTGTCGCGGCTCGCACGAGCCACGTGGATTGAAAGTGCTCAACGCCTTGCGGCATAAACGGATGATTCACAAGTTAAACTGGCTTGTCAATCCTCGCATATCTCGTGCTCAACGCCTTGGGGCATAAACGGATAATTCACTTTCTTGTAGCGATCGCCATCGATGTGAATCACTGGTGCTCAACGCCTTGCGGCATAAACGGATGATTCACATTGTGTCCACTGCCCATTTGGTGAAGTTGGCGAAGTGCTCAACGCCTTGCGGCATAAACGGATGATTCACGACGAGTTGCAAGCAATCGCATCTGCGACTAATCGGTGCTCAACGCCTTGCGGCATAAACGGATGATTCACTGGCCGTCTTGTAAACCGTTGGGCTTGTCTCGGTGTGCTCAACGCCTTGCGGCATAAACGGATGATTCACAGCCCCGAGGGCGTCGGCCCCCGAGTTAAACCATTGTGCTCAACGCCTTGCGGCATAAACGGATGATTCACCTGGTCCAGGCGTTGGCGATGGATCGTTGGTGCGGGTGCTCAACGCCTTGCGGCATAAACGGATGATTCACCTGTGTATGGGGCTTTTTATCTTTATAGGCTCGAGTGCTCAACGCCTTGCGGCATAAACGGATGATTCACTACGAATAGAAGAGAATGGTAATAGAGAATATCCGTGCTCAACGCCTTGCGGCATAAACGGATGATTCACAAATAGTATATTGAGAAGTTTACTAGACACATTGGTGCTCAACGCCTTGCGGCATAAACGGATGATTCACCACGCAAAAACCGCTTGAAAGCGGGACTACGAAGTGCTCAACGCCTTGCGGCATAAACGGATGATTCACTAAGCGAAGAGTATCAGCTACAGCGAGCAAGCTAGTGCTCAACGCCTTGCGGCATAAACGGATGATTCACCCCGAGGGGCTCGAGTTAATTGACGGCCACATGCGTGGTGCTCAACGCCTTGCGGCATAAACGGATGATTCACTTCACGCTCTGTCGCACTACGCGGCCAAGATCAAGTGCTCAACGCCTTGCGGCATAAACGGATGATTCACATTGGTGCCAGGCGTGCCGGTGACCAAACCAAGATGTGCTCAACGCCTTGCGGCATAAACGGATGATTCACTTGCGTTTCTCGTTGGCAGGTCCGCCACTTTGCCAGGTGCTCAACGCCTTGCGGCATAAACGGATGATTCACGTTCGGCAATCCTTTGGAAGCTGACCTCTTGACGTGCTCAACGCCTTGCGGCATAAACGGATGATTCACAACATTGCAGGCTCGCCCATAACCAGTGCAAGGAGTGCTCAACGCCTTGCGGCATAAACGGATGATTCACCGCACGATGGGCACCAATCTTCATCTGCGGAAAAGTGCTCAACGCCTTGCGGCATAAACGGATGATTCACGCCCTGTTGGTTTAGATTTTTCCCACATTCCGCGAAGTGCTCAACGCCTTGCGGCATAAACGGATGATTCACGATTCGCTCCAGTTCCGTCTGGCAACTTGCACGGTGCTCAACGCCTTGCGGCATAAACGGATGATTCACTCATTTGCAGTGCGTAATCTGTTCCAACTTTTAAGTGCTCAACGCCTTGCGGCATAAACGGATGATTCACATTCAACCGAAGTCCTACTTGCGGGTTTTTCTAAGTGCTCAACGCCTTGCGGCATAAACGGATGATTCACGATTCAACCGAAGTCCTACTTGCGGGTTTTTCTAAGTGCTCAACGCCTTGCGGCATAAACGGATGATTCACGCGACTCCAGCAAGTGAGACGCCTGCAACAAGTGGTGCTCAACGCCTTGCGGCATAAACGGATGATTCACAAGTGCTGGTTCCGTCGCCATTGAACGCGGCATGTGCTCAACGCCTTGCGGCATAAACGGATGATTCACTCCGATTCTATCGGGATCAACGCGGCACCGAGTAGTGCTCAACGCCTTGCGGCATAAACGGATGATTCACACTTCGACGGCGAGTTGAATTAGGTCAGCCGCTTTGGGTGCTCAACGCCTTGCGGCATAAACGGATGATTCACTCAGAGAACTTAGAGAAGTTTCGGAACATAAGACGTGCTCAACGCCTTGCGGCATAAACGGATGATTCACAGACTAGACAAATACTAAAAGATAGGTATCGACTAGTGCTCAACGCCTTGCGGCATAAACGGATGATTCACCGGAATTACTAAAGGCACGAATGACACGCTTATCCGTGCTCAACGCCTTGCGGCATAAACGGATGATTCACAGCCCTGCTTGTAAACCGTGAATATACAGGGATTTAGATGAGCGAGATTCACGGTACTGCGAAGGTATCTCATAACGAAGGCTTTGTCGGTTACTTTGCAGGCCAGAATTTGCAAAATTGCCAGGGAAAACAATCAATCATGGATCGTCGGCCGTCGCAAAGATCAAAAAACCTAAGATTTCATGCGACTTATGCAGAAAACAACGCGCAACCTACTCCGCCATTCCCTGATGCTGGAACCTCTCTAAAGCACTTCAAAAGTTGGTGGAGCATCGTTCCAGTCGCAATGATTCCCCTTTGACAGCTCATCAACTTTTCCAGCGCACCGACTGCACAGTGGAATGATAAGGAGATTATCCTCGTCCGCCAATACTTGTCCCATTTCCCAACGCAACTTTTCAAGAACGGCCTGTGTGGCGCGAACTCGAAACAACGAATACTGAATTCGTTCGCCATAGCCCTCCAAGACCTTTGCCGCACGTCGCAGACGTTTCGCCTCACGGACATCATAAGACACCATATGCCAGTTTGGTTCCGCCATATTTTTCACTCAAGCAAAATGTCAGTAAGGAAATCTCGAATCGAAATTCGATCAGCGAATCTTTAACTTTGCGAATGCACCCGGTGCGCCAGTCCATTCCTTCTCCAAGAGTCGGATCTCTAGCTCTACCATTCGACCATATTCTAGCGATTGACCTGTGAAGGGATGCTGATAAGACTCAACTAGCCGTTGCTCGAACAAACCGATAGCTTTGCGACGTCCCTCGTCAGAAAGCCAGACATGTCCAGGAAGAACGTCAAAGTCATTTTCCAAGTGCCACTGTCCTCGATTCAGGCTTCCGACTAAGGGCATTTCCCATAGGACAGTCCGAAAGATTTCCATGACATCCATCACAAGGGGCGGTGCTGCAGAACGAGGTTGATGGTAGTAGCCAAATGATGGCTCAAGCCCAACAGACAGTAACGCCCGATGCACAAGCGAGAAAATCATTCCATAGCCGAAAGATAACAGGCAGTTAATTCGATCCCGTGGGGGATGCTTGGTTCGACCTTTCATTTGAAGTTCTTCTGGCACGCGTTCGTTCAGTAGAGTCGAGAAGCTTGAAAAATACGCTTTTGCAGCCATTCCCTCGAATCCTCGCAACGAATCAATCGACATCGCTGATTCGACACCGCTGGCAGCGCGGCGAAGCCTTTCCAAGTCATCTTCAACAACAGACCGTGCATCTGGCGAGCTTCGTGTATTACGAAGTAAGTACTGGAACTGAAAACCAACTTTGGCGGCCACAGTTTGCTTCGATAATCGAAGACATACCTCAGGTTTCGTTAACGCATCATACTGTCGCAGGCGCTGACGCACTCTACCGTTTGGTGTGACACTTCCCATGGGGCGGCCACCACCGCTTACCCATTGCACAGAAACGCCTTCGTATATACATAAGTGAATTGCTTGACTTGTGATTTGTGCTCCACCGTACAACAACACTGCGTCAACTTGCTCAATTGGAATCCGTTTTTTCCCCGCATCCGTTTCAACGAACAAACTCCGGTCACTGCGAGTGACCGTTGCTGGTACACTGGTGATATGGAGTGTTCGTTTATCACGGCGTGCTGGAAATAGTCCGCTCTTCGGATTGGATTGATCCGGTTTATCGATCAGTCGTTCTTCTTCCGGTAGACAAACAACACGCAGGCTGCAACGTCGACAAAGTTTCTCATTATCCGTAACTGGTGGCCGCACATCAGAACGCCGCAGTTCCCTCATGCGTTGAACCGACCGTTTGACCAAGCTTCGAAGAGCTTCGTCGATTTCAATTCTAACGGTCACGTTGTCCTGGTGATACCGTATCCGGCCTTCAAGCACGGGCGCATTTAACTGTTTTTCCAGTAACATGGCGTATGCTGCGACCTGTAATCGATCGCTTGGCCATGCTTCGGGAGTCTTGGCTTTGTCTTTCGCTCTCTGGCAACGTCCTTTTTTATGTTCATAAGCTATCCATTTCGATTCGCGCACGCGAGCCGCATCGACTTTGCCATAAAGCCCTAGTTCGTCTGAGGAGACTTCAAAAGAACGTAGTTCGCGAGAGTCATCATCTAATTTCGGTACGCGTTCCTCATGCAAACGCCGACCGGCGTAGACACGATCATCCGCTTCGCGAATTTCTTCGACTTCCTCCAGATAGAAGAGTCGCTCACAATACTCAAGCGCATGAATCGCCATTACCCGAATCGGCGGCTCTTCTGGCGCAGCAAAATTCTGTTCACCCTCAACACTCATGTCGATATCATTCCTCAAGTATCTGACGACGACACTGCAATCGTACCATCGTCAATCAGCGGTAGTTGCTCCACGGCAGGTTGAGCTCCAACCAGCGGTTGCATGGAGCCAGTCGTGTACCGTGTTCCGGCAGCCCCGACGTGGTCTACCCAAACCGGCAGAGTCATGTTGCCAGCTTGTGACTTCAGAAAAACTCGAATTTCCGAAACAGAGTCCTCATCCCCCGCACTGTACCATGAAACCTCGTCAACCATGTGTGTGCTCTCGCCTAGACTCAGGCCTCCAAACCGCGTGATCTCTCCGCGACGCAAAGGGTCTAGTGCGACAGCAACTCGACTTTCCAATAATTGAGCCTGAGCAACTTCATCGGTTGAATCAACAAAAATTACTAGTTTGATTCCCGTTAGAACCTGCTGGTAGTCTGGCCGAACATTGGCTCCATTTCCAGAGCCGGCAAAGCTGTTACTCGCAAGCTCTTTGATACGCCAGAGCTTTCGCAAGACAGTAGAACATTCTGGCGCATTTAGTAGACCAGCAGTACAGCGAACTCCAAGATGTGCTCTCCTATCCGTTTCACCAACCAACGACAAGAGAAAGCCGTAGACTGTTGAGGGGGGAGGAAGAGGTTGCGTTTCCCAGAATTCCCGTGCCGTCCCAGGCCGGAAACTGGCGATAGGTACGGAAACATATAGGCCTAACATACTCTTGTTCCTGTGGAAGATCGTGATGAACGGATGACGGAAGACAACACGGAAACTAAGTTCGACGTTTCACTGTGTTAGCGAACGCAGAAACTTGATCAAGCAGACGCGAGCGACGTCTTAAGTCGCTCGAGAACCGCTGTTGTCGCCGATTTGATTCCTGCGTGGACTTCAGCACCTGCCTGTCTCAGAGAAGCGCCCGTCGCCGATTCAGCAAGCTGACCACCGACCACCAACTCGCTCGCTGCAATATCACCCGCCGAAACACGTCTTAACAACTCAGAGGCATCAACGGTCTTCCCTTCATCGGAGGTTTCAAAACAGTAAAGCAATCGCGGTGCTGGGTCATCCGTTACACGAAAAACGATGGACGCGGGTGAGAAGTCGTATAGGAAACGTCCATGGTTACCAGCAACTGTTCTCAGATTCGCTAGTGCCATGAGTGCTTTTGCGGCCCGTTTCGGGTCGTGTAATCGCTCGGGCGTCATTGCAACGCCGTACTGATAACGCGTTGCATGTATTTCTGCTCCGTAGGGGACGGGATTGCTGACGCTTGGATCTTTCCCCTTTTTGGCTGCAGATGGTGTTGCGCCTGGCGATGCGGCGTTGAACGTGGTATCTCCTGGCCACGGTGTCAAACTTACCGCACGTGTCACCTCAAGAACGGCTCGCCGAACCGTTGCTGTGCCAGCTTTGCCTTCGTCTTTTGCTGCATCAGCACGCATGAAGCCAAGCAGATCGTCATCAATAAACGTCTTTCCTTTCTTCTTTTCAGACCAACCTTCAAAGGATGCGTCTTTCCACGTGTTTGCTCGAACAGTTTCGTCCCAAGTCCGGTTGGTCCCGGCATCTTCCATTACTGCAAGTGATTGACGAATTGCGAATCGTATTGCTTCGGCGCTCACAGTTGTGTGCACGCCACCTTGCCAAATGAGTTTTTGGAGCGTTGTCGTGTTGCCTTCCGTTTCACCGCGATTGTTTGCCGCTGTCCCAAAGTCCGTAACGATGTTTGCGAAAATATGGATGCTCATTGTTTGTTCCAGTTGTTAAAAGATCTTTTGCAAAAATTGAATGATTCGAAATACGTTATGCGTCTGAAGATTCTGTCTCACCTTTGGTTAGGACTTCCGCTGCCTCTTTGTCTCCTTTCCCTTGGTAGCTAGCCAAGGCCAACAGCGCAAGGTCACGGCCATGTTGCCAGCAGGCGTCCGACAGAAGTGGAAGCACATGCTCCCAGTTCTCTTGCATTTCCTTATTACCGCGTGCCCGACTCATGAGATCGCAAGCAGCGAATCGAAACTGATCCGCAGTCTTTGAAGAGACGAACTGAATACGCCACTTTTCGAACTCTTTCTGGAACTTGTTCTTCATCCCTTGCGGGTTTCCCGAGAACTGCCCACTGATCTCTCCAAAGCGGCATGCGAGCGCGAATTGAATTCCTCTGACGAGTGACTTTTGTCCTTCGTCATCCCAAACATTTGATTTGACCATATTGGCAAGTCCTTCCTTTTCAAAAAACAAACGGGAGCGTAACGGCTTGCCGGTCGCCGGATCGTTACGAGTAAACAAAGATGAAAAATTGTGAAACCAAGGCTTTCTGTTCGCGAGATTATCTGCAATCAACGGTCGAACAATACTCAAACTCCAAAATGGCTGCTCCATGTCGCGAGTCACTTTTGACTTTCCTGTACCTTCGCTTACCTTCTCGATGCGAGTCTTGATTCGTGGGGGAAAGAATTCACGCACGTAATCGAAAACCTTCTCTGCATCAGCAGTGAGTGGTTCAATGCGACTTCGGGCAACACGGGACTTCTGCTGCGATGCCCATGCGGTCGGCTGGAAGAGATAAGCGGATATTGCGGGAACGTCTAGCACGCGCTGGTGGGCATCTCCAACGAGGTTTGCATAGATGCTTAGGACTGCATCACCGACCCCTCCGATCAAACAGTCCCGATATTTTTGGGGAGTGATCTTGTGTCTGTTCTTTGCGAAAGCGACCAGGTCATTCACTTCTGGAACCAGTAATACTGCCGAGCCACGATTTACCGGCAATGCAATCGTACCAATGATTGCGAAATATGCTGCCAACAGTTCCGCCGTAGTTCCTTCATGTTTCGTATGGGAATTAAACTTGTTATGCCGAACGGCAGCACCTGGATACAATGTGCCCGGCAATTCGGACATTTTTTCTAAGAGCATCCCGGTTTTTTCATTCGCCAAATCGCTATACCCAGATTGGTGCTTGTAACTGGTCAGTTCCCGAATCGAGTACGGGAACTGCTTGTCTTCAATTTGGAAAACCTTCTCCGAATCTTTTTTTGCTCCTGATCGGCTTTGACCGTGTTGTAAAAAGGTCAGCATTAATCCGCGCTGTAACTGCGCACGAACTACGCGATCTTGCTGTTTGTATGTGGCAGGAAAATCAATAACGTTATCTGTTGGTTCGATTCGGAACGCGTACTCGAAAAGACGCCGAAGATACTCAAAGGCATTTTCAGGGTTTCCAAATTGGAGGGTTATGCGGTCTGCTTCCATCATCCAAGGAGGACTTCCGTCCTCCCAGGGGCCTGCTGGGAATTGGTCCGTCGGCATACCACCCCTCGCCGCGCTGCGCATGTGATGCAAGACGGCCGCCAAACCACCAATTCCAGCTCGCAACATTGAGTCCATCTGCGGCGCGTGTAGCCAGAGCACCAATTCACTTGGTCCAATTTGCTTCTTTGAACTAGGTTTGTTTTGCGAATTATTCTTGTCTAGGGTAGATGTCTTAGTTTTGACCATCTTGCACCTCACTTCTGGCGGGAACAAAAAACCCACAGCCCATGTGACGACGACCACCGATGCCGCGGGCGGCAATTATGATTGAATCAGCGTCACGCAAACCATGAAGCGTTGTTTCGAAACCGACAACTTCAATCTGCTTAATTCGTAATGTTCGCTGTCGACCAACTTCAATCGAACAAGGACCAACCTCCAAGGCGTCCAACTGCCGTCGCACAGCTTCGGAGAATAACGTGGGCTCAAAGAAACCTTTGATCGTTACAATTCTCGCTCGAAGGGACGAGGCAGGAAGTAGCTGATGAACTGTTGGCACTCCCAGATGGAGCTTCCGCCCTAACACATCGATCGTCTTTCCTGCCAATGGCAAGAATTGTGATATTCGATCGGTAGTAGTTCTGACAACAAAGCGACTGTTTTCCGTAAGCCTCATTTGCCTCCCGCCAATTTGTCGTCCCGCAATTGGGGCCAATGCAAATCCATTTCCGCCGTGCGCTTCTGGGATCAGTCGAGACACGGCCCCCACCAACGCATAGCTGTGATCTGCCGGAAACGAAGCGTACGAGTTTATGAGGAAACTTAAATCAACTGCGATCATGCTTGTACTCCTGTTAAGGTTGTTAAAACTCGAAATGCGTGGACCATTCGCCCCCCCGTTTTGGGTCGTATGAGATTGTTCCTGATGTTGCGACTGGATACCCCCAATATGGAAAAGGCTCGCACCAATTCTCTTTCTTCGGGCGATCCATAGGTAAGGTATAAGCTGTGACATCCTTTGACTTCGCGTCACGGAGATCCTCAGTTCTGATCAGCGTCACGCCATAACCAGATTCGCGTATCGAGTCGACGGCGGTTACCGGACCTCCACTCAGCCAACAACTGGATACGGGCTTGTAGACAGCCGACTCATCAAGTTTATGCCAAGCCTCTGTCAAATCACGCTGAGATAAAGTCCGGTCTGGCAAACTCGCTAGCCAAGCACGCGCCATCTCAAGCTCACTTTCTTGATAGGGAGATGCTGAAAAGCAAGCGTCATTCATTGGTTCAATAACCAGAAAAGTTCCTGGTTGGAATGTTCGCACGTCCGCAGACCTAGCAAGGCGACCAAGTCGCTGTATGAGTGACGGAATCGGAGCAAGTTCGGTCACAAGCAACGTCGCGTACTTCAAATCCAAGGACATCTCTGCAACTTGACTGGTCGATGCCAACCCGGAACACGACTTGTGCTCAAATAGTTCTACGACTTCGTTATGTCTTTCAATACGATCTTTGTAAATAAAGCGACTGTGGTAGACAACCGGCTCGATACTGGGAAACAGATCTGCAACTTTCCTGGCACGCGCGACAGTATTGCTAATCCAAAGAGCCCGACCTCCCCTCTTCAACTCGTCTCTTACAAATTGTTCTGCCTCGCTCTTGGTCTGAATTTCACCAGAAGCTACAGCGCTGTAGCGACGAAGTGTTTCAAGTTCTTCTGGGCCATTCGGAATGCTTAGAAATGTTCGCTTCGCTTTCGCAACAACCGCCTCGATCGCTTCCTTCTTCCCGCACGGTAGACTAGCGGTCATTAGTAGCACCGGGACCCCGACTAACGTTTCTAGCCAAGTCAGTAAGTTGCCAAATAGTATGTCGTCATAACAATGTATTTCATCGAAGACAATTGCCGCGTTGACAAGAGCCGGCCATGCATAAATACCACGTCGCTGGTTCTGTAGCAGCATCAAAACATTATCAACGGTACAGGCGACAACTTGAGTGTCCCAGGCTTTTAGAGAGTCAATTCTTACGGATGCTTCGTCGATACCATCGCCAGAGGCTTGCCCAGTAGCCAGCATCTTTTGTATGTCGTACTCGCGACGTGAATGAAAAAGATCGGCCCGAACACCACTTTTGGCTGAAAGCTTTTCAAAAAGATAACCTTTGAAACCTTCAGTGGCCGTTCCAGTTGTTGGATAGCAGAACCAAAGCCGCTTCCCAGCATGTTGATTTGCGGCCCACATGTAGGCCGCTGCCGTTTTACCACTTCCACAACCGGCCTCTACAAGAGTAACGCTTGCCGTAGAATCACGAATCTTCATCTGGAAATCATGAGGCAGAGATGCCCCTAAACGAGCATCCACGACTTGCTGTAAATCGTCCGCAGAGGGGTGCCGACAAAGGCTTTCACGCACCCATTTGGCTCTGTCGGCAGAAGTTTCAATTCGCTCCCATAGAGCTGATCCAGCAACGTCTGCAGCAACAAGAGTTGCTTTTACCACCGCTGTGAGGCGTCGCCAGTCCAGGTCATATTGAATTCCTTCCTCCCACGCATCAGCAAATTGACTCACAAATTTCATGAAGTCATTTTTCCTCCGCCGATCGCCCGCACCAGAATAGACGGTTGATTCTATTGATGGGACTTCTGAGCCTAAGCCCAAAGAACTCTGCAACTGCTCAAGGCACTTGTGCCATTCCTCATGATTGGCAAGTACTTCAACACAATCCGCTTTAAAACAATCCTCTGTTGGTGCACCGCGATTGTGCTTTGGGTGATGGCCAGAAACGGCGTACATCGCGATATTCCAACATTTCTCGCAGCCATCGACGGCACCTAACAACCATTGCTTCATTTCCTTTTGGCACGCTATCCAGACGCTAATCCACTCGTGGCGAATCGGTTGATTTTGTTGTTCGCTAGGACAATGAATCATGCGTTGGAAAGAATTGTTAGCCTTGCCGAGATCGTGAAGTGCGGCTGCAAGTAAGCAGCATCTTTGAAGTCGGCCAAGCCAGTCCATCCCAGTAAGCCCGACACTCAAGAGCATTTGCTTGTCGACCGCGTCAAGGACTGCTTGCATAGCAGAAAAAACGTCGCGAGTATGTCCAAGTAATGTTACAGAACCTTCAATACCGGCAGAATCGCTGACAACGGACTTAGCGAGCAGAGTTTTGAAAACACTGTTTGACATAGCCATTTATTTCTAGAAGAACATTTTGGTTTCAATCAACATTAGAACTGAACCCTTCCTTTTGCTGCACGACAGTACAGGCGCAAACTGTTGGGGGGTGCGTCGCAAGTGTCAACATCAGTCGAAGTTGAACCTTGTTGCGTCATTTCAACTTCCATCCACAAAGCGAATAACATCCTTCTTCCTCATAAATTTTTCATAAGTCTCAACAAGCTAACGGAACCGTTTGACACGTTTGGTCATAAGGATCGAGGAATTCCATAAATTTTCGAGCATCGCTATCGCACTGATTCCAGCTTCATTGAGACTTGCGATGCGGATCGATCGCCAAGCTCGACTTTCCAGCACAAAAACTCTGCAACGAAAACATGCTGCAATGCTTCCTCGAAACTCTACGCGTAAACATCGCGAGATTCGCCTCACGAAAATGGACCGATTTTCAATTTTCTGCAAAATCAAAAACCTCTTGGGACTCGCTTCGTAACTCGCGGTACAAGACCACTCTGGTTGTGATCCTCAGCTCGACCGAGGCAAGCTCAGGCGGGTCGCTGTTGGGCATTAAACTTGAAGATTGGGAAACGCAAACGTACTTCATCGATCTTGCTGCAATTCAATCGCGGAGCGATGGCAGACGATAGCCTGGGGTGGAGCGAAACGAGCTGGAAGCGAGTTTACGCGGAACCCCAGGTAACACGCCCCATGTATCTCGGAGTCGCGGAGCGACGGCATGGGCTTTACATTACGATCAACCTGACAGACGGTTTCCAATTACCGTTCGATTCATTGATCAAACCAGCCAAGTCCACGCGGCTCGACTGCTCAGACGCATCCTCCAAATGCCGTCGCGTTGCGACTCGTGCGCAACCATTTCATCCTCTCCTGAGACTCGCGTCCCAGGCTTTAAAATGCCGTTGCTTTGCAACTCCACAACAAGCTTCGTTCTGGTTATGATCCTGGGATCGACCGAGGCAAGCTCAGTCGGGTCGCTATTCGGTAATGCCAGTCATCTGGCTACTCTTTTACTTCATCAGAAAGAAGAAGTACCGCGAAATTTTGAGTAGTGCACCATCCAGTAAACAGCGACGGCAAATATCCCAAAAACCAGCACGGAAGCAAACCAAACTGAAGTATCATCAATGAAAAGGTTCCCCGTCCTCTGAAGCCTCCTTGCATCGGTACGGATAAGAGTCGCCAGCCCAACATGAGCATACACTAAGGCAACGAGGATAAATAATTGGATCACTATGAAGAATAATGAAAACAGCAAGAGTATTTCGTGCGGCATAATCTAGGGACGACGGAGCTTTAAGAATGGATTGTTAATTTTAATATTGGACGCAAATTCAGTCTCGTGAACACTGTTCAACCAACAACAGCAAGGTAATCCCTACACAGATTCACACCATTTGATCGGAGATTGAACATGCTTTAGGGCGAACTTACTAAACCTTGCCCTTGAGATGACTTATCGTAACGCCTCAACGCTGGATAAGCGACATGGTAAAAGCGATCAAATCTTTCAATCCGCTGGTCGATGATCGTCCAAAGACGGAAGCGTTCAGCGTGATCGTTTTCGCAATAGCGAGTGGGCTTAAACAGTTCTTCGGCATGCGAGATTGGACTCAGACCAGGTTAAAGTGCGATCCTGAATGCCAGGTTCGATCCGGCTTGGACTCAGACAAATCCCCTGGCCGACGGCTCGCTGGAACTGAAGATTTAAAAGATGCATTCGCCGCATTTGAAATCCCCGGAAAGCCCCGCCCCGACGGGTCGGCGGTAGACTATCCCCTCCCTCTAAAGTTAGCTTTCCCAGCGGTGTCCGACTGGTAAATTGCAGAATGCTGACATTTTTTGCTGTGGATGCGTGCCGAAAGACCTCTCTATCGACGCCAGCACGCTCAAAATGCAACGGATTTTCCCTTCCGTTTTCGTCCCGAAGAGTCAAAAAATTGCGGTTGTTTTGCTCCGAATTCTGCGGTACATTCCCTGTCCACGTTTGCCCCGTGGTGTAATGGCAACACTAGGGATTTTGATTCCCTCATTCTAGGTTCGAGTCCTAGCGGGGTAATTTTGGAATTCTTTCCAATATTGCTGACTTTTTCTAGGGTTTTTCGAACCCTAGCTCTGCGATAGCGGCATCGTCATTTTCTATAAGTGACAAAACAAGTGGCATACTTGGTTTAGCGTTGGTCCTTCGTAGCTGGCTTTTGCTCGGCGATTTCCTAAGATTCTTAGTCCGTTTCAAATCGATTACGACCACTCCGTAACTTCCCTTCATCGCGGACCAACAGGCATATTCCACGTCGTATTTCGATTTTCCGGGGAGAAGTACAGCCTTCTTTATTCCTTCAGCGATCCCATCAAACTGCTTAAAATCTCCCCTACTTAGGAATTGTTCAAAATAGCTTCCGCACTTGAGGCAGGCGGACATCTCAACCCGAATGCGATAGCGAGGGATTTTTTCGGGCGATGCGATGTCGCTCGCTGACGCATTCGAGCTAAGTTCTTGGTATTCTGTTTCAGGACAATTTCTTACACCCGAGACAAAAATTCGGCTTGACTTGTCGGCAATTTATCGGCAATTTATCGGCAATAGCCAAGGACACCATGCCGATGACATTTCAACCGAATTATCGCCTCACCAACAAGCTGGTTTCGGTTCTCATGCGAATCGAAGCAGCACGTCAGTTGGTTGATGTCTTGCCTATTACGCCTCAAGTACTGGCAAGCCTTCGAGAAACGGCACGTCTTTATTCGACGCACTACTCTACGATGATCGAAGGGAACCGACTCACGCAGATTCAGGTTCAGCAGCTAATATCCGATCACGAACATTTTCCGGGCCGCGAGCGAGACGAAAAAGAAGTGCTTGGCTATTACGCGGCGATGGAACAGATGGAAGCATACGCCACCAAATCGAATGCTATTTCGGAGATGCAAATTCAAAAGCTGCACGCACTCGTAATGGCGGGTGGAAAAATCCGTGTGAAAGCTTCAACGTATCGTGATGGGCAGAATGTGATCCGCGATAGCACTCCACGCGGCATTGTTTACATGCCACCGGAGGCAAAAGATGTCGTTCCACTGATGGCTGATCTCGTTTGCTGGATCAATACCAAGTCAGACCTACCATGCCCCATCCGTGCAGCCATCGCACACTACCAGTTCGCCACCATCCATCCCTATCATGATGGAAACGGCCGAACTGCTCGCCTGCTTACAACCCTCATTCTTCATCTTGGGGGTTATGGACTCAAGGGCATCTATTCGCTTGAAGAATATTACGCAACGAATCTCCCTGCCTATTATGAAGCGTTAACGATCGGACCATCGCACAACTACTATCTTGGCCGGGTTGAGGCCGACATCACCAAGTTTATAGAGTATTTCTGTATTGGGATGGCCGATAGTTTCGAACGCGTTACACAGCACGCTCAGACAGCAGCTAAATTAACCTCACTCGATCACTCGCAGGCGTTACGAAGTCTCGACCCAAGGAAGCGTAAGTTGCTTCCCTTGTTTAAAAAAACGGCCACCATCACAAGCCGCGATGTGATGAAACTCTTCTCGGTCTCGGATCGAACTGCTCGGCATATCCTTTCATCATGGTTAGAGGACGGCTTTCTGCGTCTTCACAACCCTTCCAATCGTGCAAGAAGCTACGCGCTGCACGATAGATACTCGCACCTCGTTTAAACATGTTTCCAGACAACGCCCTATCGCATCGCAATTTTACTTAGTTATCCATCGGAATTGCTGAACGATGTGTTCGGCATACCTGAATACGGTGATGCAAGGATAAGGCTACGCCTGCGGACACTGCAAAACGAAAACGCTCCTCCTGCGCAATAACTACTCATGCCGTAGTGCTTCGATTGGACTCATCTGAGCGGCGCGGCGTGCCGGATAGAGTCCAAAGATCAAACCAACGCCGATCGAGATGAACAGTGACATCAAAATCGACCACGTGGCAATCCTCGGTTCTAACGTCTGCACGCTGGCTGGCAGTAGATCAGGCGAAAAATAGTTCAGCATCATTTTGACTGCGAGGAAGACTGGTCCGCACATCAGTCCAAACATTACCCCCAATACGCCACCGGTCCCAGTTAAAACCAAGGTCTCGGCCAAGAACTGAGATATGATATCCTTGCGCTTTGCCCCCAATGCGCGGCGAATGCCGATTTCGCGCGTCCGCTCGGTTACCGTGGCAAGCATGATATTCATGATCCCGATGCCGCCTACCAACAACGATATACCAGCGATAATTACGAGTAAGGAGTTGAACATGGCTTTGGTCCGCTCTGCCTGTCGTAACAAGTCTTTGGGAACAAGTACCGAGTAGTCTTCCTTGTCGTGATATTTCTTCAGCAATGTGTTCACCACTGCAGCAGTCCCATCCACTTCACTAATATCGGCAACCGACAAAGTGATCTGTGTAAGCTCGACAATCTCTCCTTTGAAACTAAAACCGTCCCCGGTACGCGTCATGATCATATCACCAACACGCGTTCTGAATGTCGACAATGGGATGTAGGAATCGTACGTATACTCACGCGCGTCGAGACTACCACCGATTGCCGCCGAGGCTTCTCTAGGCTTGGTTTGCCCAATGACGGTGTAGACATCACTCTCTACCCAGATCTCTTTGCCTATCGGATTTTCAGAAGGGAACAATCGATTGGCCGTACCATCCGCCAGCACAATTACATTGTTGCCCTCGTCTTGCTTGCTGAACCAACGCCCACGTAGAACCTCTAACCGATTCAAATCTTTGTGCTCAGGCGTACAACCGATCAGAATCGAATCGACCATCCTTCCATTGACTCTCAATTGACGTTTGAGCTCACGGATTGGGACCGAGCGTGTGATGGTCGGTGTATTGGAGAGAATCCGCTGGTAATCATCTCGCAAGAGCCCGTAGGACTTTACTCTTTGGCTACTATCATCACTACTCGGCTCGATACTACGGAGAATGATATTGGTTGCTCCCAGCTCCATGATCTGCTGTTGGGCTTGGTAGCTAACACCTTCGCCCATCGCGACCAACCATATGACGGTCGTAGTTCCTATAAAAATGCCTAGTGCGGCAAGGACGGAACGCATCTTTTGAAGCAGTAAACTCTTGAGTCCAAGCTTCAAGGTTTGAAAGAACTTTGATTGCATCTAACCACCGAATAGCGACGAGTTACGAGCGGACTAGATACCTGATGACTCTTCAGAACTCGCAGCTTTCGTCGGCGTTGTATCTGCCGATTCCTTATCTGCCTTTGAAGAGCTCTGTGCCACCAGAATTTGAGCGTCCTCAATGGAACTCAGAGGGCTTAGGATGATCGAATCGCCTTTCGCAAGACCAGATGTCACGATGGTAAATTCGTCGTTGGTATCGCCAACAACAATTTGACGTCGGCGCACTCCATCTGAATCTAGCACCCAGCAGTACGAATTCGAATTCGCTTCCACGATACTTGCCACGGGAACTGTGAGTACGTTCTCGTGATGGGCCAAGGTAATTTCGACGATTGCGCTCATCCCTGGTTTCAGACCTTCCCGAGGCTCCAGCATGATTACGGTATCGTACTTGACCATATTACCCGTCCACCAACCAGCTGGACGAGTGACTTCAGCGATCGATTCAACTTTGCCGTTCATACTGAAGCCCTGCATCTGCACATTCGCGGTCATGCCTTTTTTCAAACGATCAATCTTCGATTCGTGAATGCCAACCTTCACTTGCATCTTTCCTAGATCAGGAATCATCAGCAAGGTTTGTTGTTCGCGAACCACAGCACCTTCTTCGATGTCGGGCGTATCTTTCCAAGCGGCCGCCGAAGGAAAAATGACTAAGCCAGAACCAGGTGACTTGATCGTACAGTTTTCAAGCTGAAGTTTTTCTCGTGCCAATCTTTGTGTTTCTAGCTCCAACGCGGCTTCGTCGGCGGCCAGCTTTGCTTCCGAGGCCTTTAGGGTGCTTTCGAGCTCTTGAAGCAACTTTACTCGCGTATATTTCTCAAGCGCATTGAGTTTACTCTTCTTCAACTCCAGATCTTTCCGAGCAGAATCGAGCGAGAAGGCCTCTCCGTTTAACTGAATCGCTCGCAAAACTCCTTTGGCAGTCAAACGCATTGCTGACTCGTGTGACAATTCGGCTTTTCTAACAGCTTGCTCCGCATCGAAGATCTCCTTCTCGAGAGTCGAGTGCTCTTCTTTGTAAGTCCCTTCCAGGTATTCGTTGATACTCGTTTTTGCGACGGCAACATCGCTTTCTGCAATCAATTTATTCGCCAGCGCCTTCTCGTACTCAATCTTCTGTTGCAAGACTTTGTCTTCGATATCCGCCCGATCGAGCTCTACCAATACGTCGCCAGGCTTGACCAAAGTACCGGTCTCGATAACCCACAGCACCGTACTTCCACCTTTGACACTACACTTGATTTCGGTATTGTCAGAGCTTTCCAAGGTCCCGTCGGCCGTCACTTTGACGTCTAAGCTTCCGAGTTGGACGGTGTGGGTTAGAAAATTGGATGGATTGGCGGCACTGCCAGAAGTTCGCATAGCGAATCCAGCAGCAAGCACTAGTACAGCCGAAATGCCAACAACAAGAGTGAAGGTCTTAAGCGACCTAACTAGTCTTGGAAAACGCGATCGTGCAGTGGAGGCGGCGGGGGCAGGGTCCGTCATTTGAAAATCTTGGCAGGAGGGAGGGATTGGCGGAGATTGCAAAAACCGATCTGGGTCTCAAACAAAACGATTTTCAGCCTACCATCCTGACAAGAAAACGAGGAATTGCCAGAATTATTCACCCATTCTCGCCATCATCGAGTGATTTATACGCCCATCACTAGCAATCTGTCGGATTAGGGAAAGAATTTTGTCAGGTTCCAGTGTTCTTCATCGTTCCAATTTATAAATCGGCCACAGAGTAACAGGAGACCGTTGAAGACATGCCGCTGACTTCCCCAGAAATTTTGCAGTGCGTCATGCACCATCGCAGCAGGTTGTCGGCAGTCGCATGGCTAATGATTCGTGATGCTCACATCGCTGAAGATCTATTTCAAAACATTGCCATCAAAGCGATGACGACATCATCGCAATTCGACAATACGGCCACGTTGATTTCATGGTGCACCGTCACCTTACGTCACGAGTGCATCGATTGGCTACGCAAACATCAGCGAGAAGCATTTGTGCTGGATCCTACCACTGTCGCGTTGATTGATTCCGAATGGGATTTGGAACCAGAGCGTTCCAGCGGTGTGAAACTTGATCTGTTACGAAAATGCTTGAGCCATGCAGGACCTGAAGTGCAAGAGCTGATGCGATTGCGCTATTTTGAAAATTTAAGTTGCTCTGAGATCTCGGCAAAACTAGGCACGAACCTAGTAACAATTTACAAACGATTATCCCGGGCGCATGCGAATCTGAAGGCATGTGTTGAACGCAGTCAGACCGCGATAGGTACATCAAAATGAAGCCGGCCTTGAGTGAGGAACAGCGGGAACTATTGCTACAAGTAGTCGATAGGGATCTCAGCGGGGATCACAGCGAGAGAAAGCTTGCTGCGGCGCGAGAATTGTTACACGGAAATCCTGAAGCTCGGGCGTTCATTCGAACCGTCGGCGAACAAGCAGTATTGATAGCTGACATAGAAAGAATGTCTCAAGAGAACAAACCGCAACTCTTGAGAACCAATACAGCTTACCGGGTACGTGATCGAAGGTTGCTCTCCAGCCTGGCCATTGCTTTAAGCTTGCTGGCGGCAACTGCCTCCGGCTGGATTCTTCAAAGCTATTCGTCCAGCGATCAATTGGTGGCTCGAGTCACGGGAGTTAATGGAGCTATTTTATGGACAGGAGATTCCGGACAAATCGTTATGGATCTCCAGCTTGGTCAAAAGCTTACGGGAGGAACCCTTGAGGGCATGACACCCGACGCTTGGGTTGAAATCACTTTTAACGACGATACTCAAGTGAGCATTTCAGGAGATTCTCGCGTAACTTTCTCAGACTTGGTTCAGAAAGAACTCCATGTACATGCCGGCATGGTATCCGCAAATGTTAGAAAACAGCCGCGTGAAAAGCCGATGTTGGTACATACCAACACAGCCACCTTTGAAGTCCTAGGTACACAACTACGTATTGAGTCCGAGCTAACTTCATCAACACTCAGCGTCATCGAGGGAGCGGTCAAAGCGACTCGCCTGTTTGATAATCAGAGCGTTGAAGTTCCCGCACAACATCGCGTGATCGCAGCGTTTGATCAAAATCTTAGGCCAGAGAAATTGCCGGACGCGATCGAAAACTGGACCAGCGATT
Source organism: Njordella aestuarii (assembly GCF_056494165.1). Lineage (NCBI taxonomy): Bacteria > Pseudomonadati > Planctomycetota > Planctomycetia > Pirellulales > Pirellulaceae > Njordella > Njordella aestuarii. Next base: position 587,074 of record NZ_CM151397.1, on the reverse strand, counting down.
TGGTGAAAGGACGGATTGGCAACTACGGTCGCTGGAATGCCGCGTCGGACAATAAGCCTGCCAGCCTTGGTTCGATCCCATTCAACTTCCGAATGCCCAACGGACACGTCTTGAACTTATTTGTCGCTGCGTTCGAACCAACATATGGCCATGAGTCGCCGATCAAGATTGTCTCAACTTCGGGACTGCGACTTCGCGCACGGATGAAATCGCCGCAACATCTGTTTTGTGGTGTAACCATGCGACAAAGTAATGGCCAATTCGCAGGCAAGTTTCTGTTGATGCACGAGGCAAGTCAATTTGACGCGAATGCAGTCTTCGATTTGGAGATGCGTTTTGCAGATTTCCAATTGGATTCGACTCTAGAGTCACTCAAACGCGACCTTCCAACCGCACCGACGGATCTTTACATCGAAAACATCTGGATCCACACCCTCGAACAGAACGCTGGACTTGAGATCTACGAGGTGAGCGTATCTGCAAACGCTGCTAAGTAAGTGCACTTGCGATGTTAAGGAGAATCAGTAGCATCGGTGTATTGGGTTCAAAAGAATTCAGCTGCCGGGCGAACGTCTGCCTTTAAAATCCGTTCCATTTGCTCAAGCGAAAATTGGTTTTCGGCTTCTGTGTTCGACGCAATACAATCGCTCGGCACTGATATCTTATACTCACGCATGTATGCATCATTGGCGGTAAACAAGACGCAGATATTCCCGGCAAATCCAGTAAGGATTAACGTTTCAGCTTTCAAATGCCGCAGTAGAATCTCGAGGTTTGTGCTAAAGAAACCTGAGTGCATCGGCTTCAAGACAAAATAATCATCTTCCTCAGGTCGTAACAATTCGACTATTGCCCGCGCGTCTCCTTCCGCTTTTAGGCAGTGATCGATCTGTGCGGCAAAGTCTGATTTCCAGCGCCCAAAATTGTCGTTGACATAAATGGCTGGAACGCCACTTTGTCGCAAATGACGCTTCAACGAAGCAATTCGCTGCGCCGTTTCCAAGGCGCAACTCAACAACTGATCCTTTTCAGGAAAATCGAAATCGTTGATCACGTCGATCAACAAGAGGACTCGCGAAGCCCCACCTGTTTGCGAATGATCGCTGCTATCTTTCCCACCTTCGTCCATCCAGCCACTCCGTACCAATTAATTGATGGGCACCGCACAACCTTTGTATTGCTCGTAAGACGAGAGCCTGTTCAGCAAATCTAGTACCCAAAGCTCTGCCTCAATAAACGTAGACTCATTACCTCGATGCGACGACGGGTCCCGTATTTGCACAAGCGCCTTGTAAGATCAATTAGACATACATGTCCCTCTTGTACGTGGAGTAATCGTAATGCCCAACAGCATGCAAAAAGCAACCCTATCGCTGGAGCCTACCCGTTCTGATGTCATGGCAATGAAAGCCGAACATTGTGTCAGCATCGCAATTCCGACACATCGCAGCGGCCCCGACGTCGCTCAGGATCGGACTCGGTTCAAAAACTTAATCACGAAAGCAGAGTCAATTTTGCATGAGCAAAAGGTTGGTAACAACGTCATAGAACGAATCACCTCCCCGCTACGTGACACCTTGGCGGATGCAAACTTTTGGCGATATCAGTCGGACAGCCTTGTCGCATACGCTTCCGAACGCGATTGCAAGTTCGTACAGTTGAATTCCAAAGTGACGGAAATAGTGTTCGTGGATCAGCGTCCGTTTATACCGCCGCTCTATGCCAACGCCTTTGCCCCGACGCTTACGCTATTGGCTCTATCGTGGGATCACGCGAAGCTCTACAGTGCCAACGAGCATGCCATTGAGTCTTTGGAGACAGACTTGTTGCCAGCTGACCGCGAGACAATTGTGGGTGAACGCGATGCCGAAGTCCAGCTTCAAAATCGTTCCTTCCGTGCCGTTGGCGGTAGCCAATCAATGGCGAACTTTCATGGCCAAGGCAATGGCGAAACAAAGCGGGATGCGGACAAGGAACTTTACCTGACGCGAATTGCGCATCACATCGCCGACAGTGTCCTGCCCGAGCATCTAGTCATTGTGGCCACAAAGGAAGTCGCCGGGCACTTTGCGTCCCATTCAACCACCGAAGCAGTGGAAGTGATTCAGATGGCTCCCGACAACGTCCCAGAGAAGAAGATTCACGAACTCGCTGTCCCTGTGTGCAAGCGGTTAGGCCAGCAACTTGTCGAAGCGGAAGAACAAAAGCTGCACGCCCTGATGGCAAAGGAACGAGTGAACTTCGATTGTGAATCTCTAGAAGAAGACTTGAATCTAGGCCGTGTTGAGACGCTTTACACTACGTCAAGCCCACAGCAGTCACAACAAGAGCTTAAGCGAATCAACGACCTCGCATGGCGCGCGTTGTCCTCTGGCGGGTCCATCAGATCGCTCGAACGTCCCATTATTGGCGACCACTATTGCTTGGCAACCTTGCGGTTTTAAAACGTGCTCTCCTGCCTAACGCTTCTCATCGGACTGCTTACCACAAGGCTTGGAGGTCATGTCTAGTCGCAAGCAACGGCATGCCGATCACAGTTCATAAATTAAGCCCGGAACTGTCGTCCCAGGCTTAAGGAAGGTTAAATTGGCATTAGTTCAATGATGGGCTCAACCGGCAGGCCAGCAGGTAATCCGCTGGCTTAGGTCTGTTAAGGTCACAGTCCGAGGACCGCGAACTTAGCTGTCGCCTTTGATATCTTTTGCGATCGACTTGGCTTTATCCAAGTGCTGCTTGGTCTCATCTGTTGCTTTGCTAATCAACTGATTCAACTCTTGATCGCCTTTATCAGACAAGGCTTTCAATTCCGCCAGCATTGCGTTGTGCGCAACGATTTGTTGTCCGATATATGCCATATCAAAGTCAGATGCTTTGTGCTCGCCAAGCATTTCTTTGGTCATCTCTAGATGGTTCTCACAAGCTTCTTTCATAACTGACGCGAGCATTGAAGCGGAGGACTTTGAGTCATCACTCCACTTGTCTTGCCCTTGTTGCGACTGACTTCCTTGCTGGGACTGATTTTGCTGTTGAGCCGTTCCAGCTTGACCATCGCGGTTTTGATTGTCGTTCTTTCCCTGCGATTGCGATTTATCATCGTGCTTGACTGCCTTCAGCTTTTCGACCATTTTTCCATGAGAGTCGATCATCATCTTGGCGAATTCTTTCACCTTGTCATCTTCGGCTCGTTCCTGAGCCATTTTCGCGAGTTCAATCTCACCTTCGTTTCCAAGGATCAGTTTCTTGACCACGATGGTCTGAAACTTGTCTTTCTCTTGCTGCTCCGAATTAGCTTGCCCTTGCTGTTGCTGTCCACCTGCCGTTTGCTGCTGGACAACGCGAGTGCCGGGGACAACTTGCGTTGCATTGGGTTGCACTACTTGCCCCTGCACCGTGCCAGGCTGCACAGTACCTGGTTGCACTGTTCCAGATTGTTGTTGATTGCTACCAGGCGTGATCAGCCGGTTATCTTCGACGGTCTGTCCAGGCTTGAACTCTTGCGCAGTCGCGACAGTGGTAAAGCCTGCAATACTACAGACACACAATGCATTTATAAAATGCTTCTTCATAATTCACCTCTTTGAATTGAACACTACAGAAACTTTGGCGTGCAGCCGCTTTCTGAAAAACAGCGACTAAGGGCGACGTAATTTCAAGTTGTGTTGACACATCGAAAACCCGTTAAGAAGCCAAGTTGCCTTGGAGTGTTTTCAGTCACAGCTCGCCAAACAAAACTACTTGCGTCGCTACCGTCGCAATCTTGATACCAACGCGTATCAAATGTGCATCCGGTCAAAATATTTGAGTGGCAGTGCCGACGACACAGAACAATCAGTTGGACGCGACAATCATTCGATATTGGCAACCGCTGCCATGTCGTTTCGCCTCTCTTGTTACTGCAGAGCATGAATTGGCGTTTGAATTGGAGTTATTGTCACGGTGCAATAACTCAGCTCCGTCACTCGATGGGCGAGAAGGCTGCGGCGATTCGGTCTTCACGACGGTTTAAGACACCTCGCAAGCATTCTTACATGATTTGGGACGTCAGTAATTCAGATAGACTGCATTTGACGGCGGGAAAAATTTAATTTCGCGTATGGTAACACTGCATAAACCACATGGTCGGTGTTCAAGCGTGTTGCGTGAAAAACGCATCTAACCCTATCAGGCTTGCGCTCTAGCCATACTACACCAAGCTGGATTGACGTGCCGGACTCAATCAACATGCTCAAATTTGAAACGCGTCTCTCCCCATCCGATTTGAGGAACGGTAATTGCCTTCTTAGGCTTGTAATAAGATACGTCCCATTTCAAGTTTTACTGGAGTCAGTACCGTGAATGATCGAGCCGTCGAAGTCAGCGACACAAGTAGCACCTGTGATCTCAAAGGTCAGGACGCGTGTGGTTTTAGCAACCTCAGCCAAAATGTTGGACAAACCGAGCGATTGCTGTCAACAGGTGGAGGTGCATTACTGCTGTTGAAAGGTTTGGCCCGCGGCCGATTGCCAGGGTTGATCACAGCTTTAACGGGCGGCGCTCTTCTATACCGCGGACTGACTGGCCATTGCTATGGTTATGAAGCACTCGGGATCGACTCAAGCGAGGAACCCGAAGCATCTTCGGTAAGAGCAGGTCAGGGTGTGAAGATCGAAAAGACGATTATCGTAAATCGTTCGCCATCAGATTTGTACACCTTCTGGCGAGACTTCAGCAACTTGCCGCAAGTTATGAGTCATGTTAAGCAGGTAGATGTGTTGTCCGACACTCGCTCCAATTGGGCGGCCGAAGGCCCGCTCGGTAAGACACTCACTTGGGAAGCCGAGTTGATCAACGATCGGGAAAATGAGTTAATCGCGTGGCGGTCTCTGCCAGGGAGTCAGGTTGATACAGCGGGCAGCGTGCACTTCCACTCGTTAGGCCAAAGTCGTGGTACCTCGTTAGTGGTATCGCTGAAATACAATCCACCTGGCGGGAAGCTGGCCGCGACCGCTGCGCGCCTTCTTGGCAGTGGACTAGAACAAACGCTTGACCAAGACTTGCGTCGCTTCAAGTCGTTGATGGAAGCTAGTACGACACATGCGCCAATGAACTAGAGGGTCAACTGTCGTCGTGATCCTGGTTTCCGAAAAACGATGCGCAAATCACGCCCAGAGATGGTAAACGACGCCTGATCATATTAGGCGTTAACTGCGACTGGGAGGCGAACGGAGGCGATGGTCATGGGAATGATTTCTTGTTCGAGTCGGTAAAATTCCTGCAAGACCGTCAGTTGGATGCCACACTGCGCACGAGCTTCGGACAATGGTAGAGAAACAAGTTTGTGGAGCGACATTTTATAAAGGTCTTTACAGCCCGTCTTCATTCCGCACTCGACACCTAAATCAAAAGCTGGAAGTAGGTTGGTTGGGACTCGGTATGGTTCGGGGTAGAGGCGACTGAGAACCCACCGTAAAACCCGCTTTTGGAACCAACTTGCTCTTTTAGCCGTCCCCATAGCAAAGCCGACTACGAACGCTTCATCCTGATCCTGCAAGCCACGTCCAAGCAGAATATGCAGTACGTCGTGGTCTTCGAGGGACACCGCTCCCCGAAATCGTATCCAGCTTTCCGGGTTTTCAAGCAGACGCACTATCCAAGGAATATCCATCGGACCGGCGGCGGGCAGTGTGTCCATCACATCTTGGGTTGTCAGGTGGCCGTTGTTGAGCCCTGGATACCAAGCCAGCCAGTGATCGGTGTCAGTGAAGCTATCTCGCCTAGCTCCGCTCGCGTCATATAACCAGGCGCTTGTATCGTAGAGCGTTAAAGCGGAAGTCGATTTCTTGGTGTTCGTAGCCGTCAAAACCGCCGCGGTCGCCACTCGATTCAGTTGATCAAACAGAATGCCTTCCAATTCATGCTCTTTTCTTCGAGAAAGATCTCGAACATCTAGCGTCTCTACTAGCTCGCGTAAAGTTTGTAAGGCCGCCGACCGCAGTTGTTTTTGATTGTTGGCTCGATAACCACTCGCAAGCAATCCCGCGTTTTGAATTCCTCGCAGGGCTGCCATTACAGAGCCCAATGTTTCATCGTTCGTTACAAATTTCCCGATCCCTGAACGCTCACCTTTCAAAGTTTTAGCTGAGACGATGGCTATCCATTGCAATTGATCGCCACGTTCGTGGCGTTCTATGCTTAATTCGAAATCATGCGTGGCAACAGCTCGGAGCGAAGAGAAAATCGCACCATTTATTTCCGGACCGGATCCGGAGAACGACTGTGTCTGACCGTGGGCGTTCCGGACTTTGATATCACAAATGACTGGAACTGACGAATCGGCGATAGATGAAACTCGAATTTGAACGTCCAGAAGCTGAAGCGTTCCGACGAACATTCCAAGGATGCTTGGATGTTCGTTAGCAGCTACCCGGTCGCTCGAATCGTCGATCACAAGGCTCACTCCAAAACATGCAATGAATTCAAGAAATCATCGGCAGAAGCATCGCTAGGCATTCGCCAGTCGCCGCGCGGCGAGAGTGCTACTGAGCCGACTTTTGGACCATCAGGCACACAGGACCTTTTGAATTGATTCGCAAAGAAACGTTGCAAGAACGTCTTAAGTGTCTTATCGATTTCAGCCTTTTCATAAGGCTTTGAGAAGCTGGCATTGGCGGCCAAGAACCGCAATCGCTGCGGCGATGCGCCGGTTCGAACAAAATGGTACAGGAAGAAGTCGTGCAACTCATAGGGCCCTACGGTAGCTTCGGTAGCTTGTGAAACGCTTCCATCAGCCGCTAACGGTAATAGTTCGGGCGAGATTGGCGTGTCCACTATATCGAGCAAGACTTCTTGAATGGTTGACTCGAAATCGTGTGTTGCAACATGCTTAACCAAAAATTTAACGAGAGTCTTTGGAATACTGCAGTTTACGTTGTACATCGACATGTGATCGCCATTATACGTCGACCAACCCAGGGCTCCTTCCGACATGTCGCCTGTGCCGAGCACAAAGCCGCGGCTCATTAACAACAGAGTCCGAACACGAGCTTGCACATTTTCAAAAACCAGATCCTTACGGTTATCGTCGCTCAATTTCTCGAGTCTAGATTGAAACGCCTCGACGCTGATGTCGGACAGATCGATTCCGAACGGTTTATGCTGCATCCCTCGGAATACTTCTAAACAGGTCGATCGGATATCCACGGTTTCGTGCGAGATGCCAAGGTGTTCCATCAGCGTCACAGCGTTGTTTCGCGTCTTTTTACTGGTGCCGAATCCCGGCATCGTTAGACCTAGGATGCGTTTTCGATCGTAACCACAATCGTCGCAAACTTCGACAGCCACGAGCAATGCAAGGGTTGAATCAAGACCACCGCTCACACCTATTGTAAGCGGCAGACTCTCCGGCAGCTGTTCCAAACGCTTGGCAAGTCCCGCGCGTTGAATTTCGAAGATTTCTTGGCAACGTTGAGCCAGCTCAGCACCTTCACTGGGGACAAACGGTTGTCCTACATACTCTCGCTGAAGCGTTCGTTCTGAAAGCGGCAGTCCGCAATCGATGACACGGTAGCTGGCAGTCACATGTGCACTTGCGCCTGCCATCGATGTTTGCAAAACCTGTCGATCGTGGCTGATCCGATGCAAGTCAACGTCAGCCGTAGTTATTGTTCCGTGGTGAGTTGCTCGCCAGTTAGTTCCGACGCGTGGGGATTCAGCCAGTATGGTACCCAATTCAGCAATCATACAATGCCCGCCGAAGACGACATCGGTTGTTGATTCGCTAGGGCCTGAACTTGCATATGCATAGGCAGCCATACATCGTCCTGATTGGCTGGTTACTAGCTGTTTTCGCCAAGCTGCTTTACCGATTGTTTCATTGCTTGCGGAGAGATTCAGGAGCACGTTAGCGCCGGCCAGCGCATGGACAGAGCTGGGCGGGATGGGCATCCACAGATCTTCGCAGATCTCGATTCCGATCTTTGCATTTCCTATCGAGAACAAAAGATCGGTTCCGAGAGGGACTTGGCGGCCGTCATACAGGTAAGTTTTTTCGCGGAGATCAAATGCCGACTGGAACCATCGCGCCTCGTAAAACTCTTGGTAAGTTGGCAAGTAAGTCTTTGGGACAATTCCCACGACGCTGCCGCGATGAATCGCTAAAGCACAGTTAAACAGCAGATCGTGAACTCGCAACGGAATACCGACAACCCAAAGTTGTTTGCAACTCGCATTCGCGCTGCACAACCAGCCAATCTGATCTAACGACGAATCCAACAAATGCTCTTGGGCAAATAAGTCACCGCAGGTGTAGCCGGTCAGACTCAACTCCGGAAAAAGTACGATGTCACTCGTTTCGCATTGTTTTGCGAAATTGACGATCGTCATCGCGTTAGTCGCAGCGTCGGCCACGCTGACCGGCGGCGATACAACAGAAATTCGCAGATAGTCCCAAGCGTCCATTTTTTGATCTAGTTGAAGGAATGGAAGTTGTTGGAACGCTATTGTATCTGAGAGGTGCCGTAGAACAGAGACGAAAATGCCGGCCTTCCGGCAATAGATACAGGGGGTTTGCCCAGATCTGCTCAAAAGAATAAAAGCCGCTCACCGGACGATTCCGATGGCGGCTCTTCTTCGAATACTAAACCAATTTTCTAATGGACCAGCAGTAATAAAGCTAAAGGTCCGCTAGAGCGATATTTATAGGCCGGCCTTTTTAGCCAGATCCTTTGCACACTTGGTGCATTCCCAAGTGAACTCTTCTTCGGAGCGGCCAAAGTGACCACCAGCCGAAGTCTTCGCGTAGATTGGACGACGCAGATCGAGGTATTCAATGATCCCACGCGGTGTCAGCTTGAAAAAATCGCGTACGATGTCGCAGATCTTCTCGTCGGGTAACTTGCCGGAACCTTGCGTGTCAACTCGAACGCTGATTGGTTCACTGACACCGATCGCGTAAGCCAATTGCACTTCGCAGCGGTCGGCTAAACCTGCGGCCACGATATTCTTTGCGACGTGACGAGCCATATACGCAGCGCTACGGTCAACCTTAGTTGGATCCTTGCCGCTGAACGCGCCGCCGCCGTGCCGGCCCCATCCGCCGTATGTATCGACGATGATCTTGCGGCCCGTCAATCCGCAGTCACCATGCGGACCACCGACAATGAACTGGCCGGTTGGATTGATATGATATTTGATCTCTCGCTTAACCAACTCCTTGGGCAAGCAAGGTTTGATGACTTTTTCAATAACGAATTCGCGGATTTCGCTTTGCTTTGCATGCGGCGCATGTTGCGTTGAAACAACAACCGTGTCGATTGCGATTGGGGTGTAACCATCGTACTCAACGGTGACTTGGCTCTTGCTATCAGGCCGCAGCCAATCGACTTCTTTATTGAAGCGAGCTTCGGTGATACGGTTGGTGATGCGATGCGAAAGGGCGATGGGCAGCGGCATCAATTCTGGAGTATCGTTGCATGCAAAGCCGAACATGAGGCCTTGGTCACCAGCACCGATATCTTTGCCTTTGTCTGAATCGTCGTTAACGCCCATAGCGATGTCTGGACTCTGCCGGTCCAAAGCGACCATGACCGAACAGGTCTTGCCGTTGATACCAGCTTCATCGTCATCGTAACCGACGGCTAAAATGGCTTCGCGAACAACGTCGATGTAGTTGACGAAAGCCTTGGTGGTAATTTCGCCGGCAATAATAGCGATACCGGTGGTCACCATCGTTTCGCAAGCGACGCGGCTGGCGGGATCTTGGGACAATAAAGCATCGAGAACACTATCGCTGATGCGGTCAGCCAGTTTGTCAGGATGACCCATCGAGACGCTTTCGCTGGTGAACAAGTATTTACCGGCAGCCACTAAAATATCCCCTTGTCAAAGTGTCGATAATCCTGAATCGATTAGGATACGGCTGCAACCGAAGGGGCCTCCCTCATGCACTTTCCGAACCAAAAAAACCGCCAGGTGTGGGGCATAGTTTAACTAGGGTTTCTGTTGGGTCAAAGCCAGCCGAGCTCGAACGTCATAAAAAAGGTCGACTCGGCGCGTTAAAATTGGACTAAGATGGGCGATTCCTCGCCCCCGCGCCACCGGAGCTCCGTAAACCATAGAGTCCGGGATGACGTAAACCTCGCAACTTGAATATGATAAGCGTCAGAAGCGATTCGCTATTTTCTCTCTTGGATTGTTATGGACGAACTCGATTACCGCGGAATGTCGATTGACGCCGAAGGCGTTACGGACGAGGCGAAAAATTCAAAATTGGCCTTTGTTGCCTTTTTCCTGCTGCTGGTTGGCTTTCTTGCGCCGATCGAATGGCGACTCGTATTCGTCTCGGGAGCCGCAACATTTCTAGCCCTGATCGCTCTTTTAATGAGCAAGAGAGAAACAACAACGCGGCTTTCCAAAAACTTGGCGATCTTCGTGCTGTTCGTGGGCGCCATGTGCACTGTTTGGGGCACAGTGGTTCGGCAGGTCTACAACAATAGGCAGGAGCAACGTGCTACTGAAGTCGCTCAAGAATACATGGATGTCCTCGCCGAAGGTCAGATGCTCCGGGCAATTAAGATGGTCGGTCTCGATCCAATCGTTGACGATGCAGAACGTGAGAATGAGATGGCTCCGGCGCAAAAGGCGGTTCGCCAATACATGGACGATTATGCGATCTCCAAAGTGATCGAGCGCGGCAACGCTGCTAAATGGGTCAGCAAAGGCGTCATCAGCCATACTCAAGACGGCGACATGACCATCTTCACCGTTCGATTTCTCGACGACACACGGAACAACCCGGAACCCTACGATGTCATCGTCAACTTCATTCCACCCTCGAAATATGCCGTTGAAAAAACGTATCGCTGGATGGTAGATCGCGTCGAGATCCCAGTACAATAAATCCATGACATGACAGATGCCCTCATCAGTTTAGGCGCAAACCTTGGCAATGTCAGGCTTTCAATTAACACCGCAGCGGCAATGCTGTGTGACAGATTCGGACACGACAATGTTCGGCTTTCTTCCTTGCTGGAAAGCCCTGCCATCGGTGGCCCGAAAGACCAACAAGAGTTTCTTAATGCAGCCGCTCACATTCGTACGCCGCTAGATGTCTTCCAGATCTGGCATATCCTACGCGACATCGAATCCTCACTCGGGCGCAGTCGCAGACAACGTTGGGAATCGCGACGGATTGATTTAGACATCCTCACTTGCTCCAGCCCGTGCGTTCCCGGTGGAAGCGGCCTTCGCATTTGGACACCTCATCTAAAAATCCCACATCCTCGCATGGTAACACGCAGCTTTGCGCTGCTGCCGGCCGCCGAATTGTGCCCACACTTTGTCGAACCAGTCTCGCAACAGCAACTTGACCAGCTTGCAACACGTTTCCCTTACGACTTTGATCCCAGCGAAGGTACCTTAATTCGCAATCTCCAGAGCTCCTCTTCTCGCAATCCAATAGTGTTAGTGGTTAGCGTCGATCAGGCAACGAGCAGAAGTCTGGAACAGACATGGCAAACTAATCGTATCCCGAACGCGTCAACTGGAGTCGATGTCACAGTCGTCGATAACTATGCGGAAGTTGCTTTCGAGTGCGTGAATTCGGGCCGAACACCCGATCTGCAGAGTATTCGACAAATTTCTAACTTGATCGAGCAGTATAGCCCCATCCTAATGGTGCTCGGAATTCGCTGCCAAGACTCTTCCAACGTGGCCTGGGAAGACTACGCTCAATCCTGGGCAATCTGTTTGGGCATGCAACCAGTCGACCGGACTGACAGTGTCCCAGCATGGCACTTACCCAAATACTTGTTGAATTGTGACGATGTTGAGTGGGCGGCTCACGAACTTTCGGCAGCGATTGCAGCAATGAGCTGCGAACTGAAGATTGCCGAACAAGGCTTTGATATTTGAAACGAACGTTTGATTATGAACAGTGAATTTGCCATCCGGTTGGATCAATATCTCAAAATCATTGGTATTGCGGCGACGGGTGGACAAGCAAAGATTTTGATCCAAAGCGGACAAGTTTACGTCAATGGCGAAATGGAGACTCGTCGCCGGAAACAGCTTGCAGTCGGTGATATCATCGAGACGCTAGGCGAACGCTTTGAAGTTGCAGAGGAAGATTGCCAGTTCCCAGACGACCTAGCGTAGGCCTAAGTCGCTCAGCCGTTTGGCCACTTCTTCGAGACTGATTCCGTCAACGGAAAATTTTTTCGAGCGAGCAGTTGCACCTGAGACGAGCTTGACTTTCGATTTCGCTACCCCCAACAATTCGCTCAGTAAATCTGCAATTGCCACATTCGCTTTCCCATTTTCCGGCGCCGCAGTAACAGCAATCTTCAGCGCCCCGTCATGCACGCCGGTGAGGGCGTTCTTTCGCGCAGCAGGTTGAGCACGGACGGACACAACCACCGCGCCCTTGATCGACTGCAGCTGAATTGGTTCAGACAACGAAGCCTCCAAACTGCCTGGTCGACACAATCATTCTGCTCGTGCCAATCATTCGAATGACTCTGCTTCGCCGGGAAAACTTGCCTCCCGGACCTCACTGCAGTACTGCTTGATCGCCTCAATTGCCAGCGAGTTGACATCTGCATATTTCCGAACAAACTTCGCAGTCTGATTTTTGCTGAAGCCTAACAAATCTTGAGTAACGAGAACTTGTCCATCGCAGGACTTGCCGGCACCGATGCCGATTGTGGGAATGGAGAGGTCGCGAGTGATTGCATTAGCTAGCTTTGCAGGTACACATTCGATTAGAACGGCGAACGCGCCAGCTTCTTGAGCCGAGATCGCGTCTTGCATCAGCTGTTCTCGATCTCGCTGGACGCGAAAACCGCCTAAAGCATGGACGCTTTGAGGTCGCAATCCGATATGAGCCATCGTGGGAATGCCCGCGTCGACCAGCGCCGCGATGGAGTCGGCTTGAGCGGCCCCGCCTTCCATTTTGACGGCGGTGCAGCCCGTGCGTTTCATAATCTTTGCAGCAGTTCGAACCGTGTTTCGGATGCCGAGCTGTCCAATCGGAAAAGGCAAATCGACAATAACCATTGCATGTTCAGCCGCAGACGCCACAATGCGCCCATGGTAAATCATTTGATTGACCGTAACGCTGACAGTCGTAGCTTTGCCTTGAAAAACCATGCCCAAGGAATCGCCGACCAAAATGCAATCGATGCCGGCTTGGTCTAACCATTGAGCCATCATGTAATCATATGCTGTCAGCATTGTGATCTTTTTCTTGGCTTCTTTGTATTGCTGAAGGGTACGTACCGTAACGGGGCGAGTTCTTCCTGTTGGTTCTGTCTTCGCGGCATCGTCCGAATAAGGCATACTGCCTCCTGTTGGAGAGTGTTTGATCAGTGGGAGTGGACCGATAAGTTACCAAGTTGCTACGCTTTGACATATATTAGACTGCAAGAGCGTACGGTTACCGTTATGAACGAGCAAAATATGGGAGAATTGGATCGCGCCGAACTAAAATTTCGCCCCCCGTGGTACCTGCGTAGCGGGCATTTGCAGACAATCTTAACAGCCATCTATCGCCCCAAATTAGAGCTTCCGACGCCGACTGTGCAGCTTGTTGAATTGGGCGATCAACGTGGTGGAACCCATATTTATCGTAATCTGCCCCGCGAGTTCAACCAAGACGTCTGCAGCGACGACAAAGCGATCGTGATGCTGCATGGACTGGGTTCGTGTCATAGCGGTTCCTACATGACAGGGGTGTGTTATGGTTTGCTAGAACGAGGCTTTCAAACAATCCGTTTAGACATGCCTGGGGCAGGGCCATCATTCAGCACAACCGACCTGCCACCACATGCTGGCAGTAGCAAATACGTACTAAAGCTGCTTGACTGGATAAGTGAGCATTGGGGCATAAAACGATTCCAGCTTGTCGGCTTCTCATTGGGTGGTAACATCTCGTTGCACCTGGGCTCGCACTTTTCCTCCCAACTTCGCGAGAGAGCTTTGCAGGGCAAGTTTACGGTTGAGCAAATATTCGCGATGGCGCCACCTATCGATTTGGAGTATTGCTGTCGATCGATGGAGAGCGGTGTAAATCAAGTCTACGCTCGCTATTTTCTGCGAGGCTTGCGGAAGGCGGCAAGACTGCGTGCAGATCAGTGGGAGAGTTGGAATAAGGTGCGTAGCGGATTTGCTGCGACGACCATCCGGCGCTTTGATGACAGTGTCACAGCACCACTTGCTGGTTATGCTAATTCGACCGAATACTATCAGTACTCGAGTGTTCACCAGCGATTAGACTTGATTGATGTCCCAACTACGCTCGTTATAGATCGTCGTGATCCGATCGTTCCCTACTCAATTTTCCAAGGAATCGCATCACCGAACATCCGCTTGGTAGAAACCGACTTCGGCGGGCACCTTGGCTACTACACACACACTTTTCGCACCGGTTTAACACGCTGGGCCGACAACGCCTTCGCCGACCTAATCGCAAATAGCCAACACTTGGTTATGGCCTGAATTAGTGATTTTTTCTCAATTTCCATTGCTGCGTATAAGCAAGAACGTGAACAAGACCTTCTACGAAGCTGTGCCAACACCAATGTCGAGTCTGGGCTGCCCGGCTATTGACTGGACTCTTCGGAAGTACCAACTTCTTCTGGCGTATCACCACTGGGCAGGTCGGAGCTTTGCTCGTGAAGTTCCCAGTCTTTTTGGAGTGTGTCTCGCTGAATCTTTGGGCTGGGAAGGTGACCTGGGCCGGGTAGCTCCGATGGGGGCAAGGCTGAAACCTGGAGCGATTGGTCCAGTGGATCAAGACCTAAAGCAGCTTGCATCTCGGCCAACGCAGAAAACCAATAACGCTGCGCAGCGATCAACTTTATCTCTGTCTCGTTTGCTTTGGTCTCCAGCAGGTTGATGTAAATCAAGTCGCTTTTGCCACGCTCAAACGCAAATCGATATCGCGTCAATGTATCATAGGCAGCTTCCAAAGCGATCTTGGCCTGTGCAACTTGTTGCGCATTCAGTGTTAGTGCGTTATACGCCGTCTGCAACTCGACGCCAATCTTGTCTTGCTGAAGCTGCAACTTCTGATTCACTTGGCCGATCTTCGCACTGGTAGATTGGATCTTTCCTCGAGCTTTACGCCTTTGAATTGGAACTTCCCCTTGCAGGCCGACTAACAATTCGAACTGCCCCTTGTCGTTTGTACTGGAGGCAGGATCGCCGGTGTCTTGCGATCCTTCAGTAACGACATCCAACCGTGGCAATAGCTGGTTATTTGCCCACTGAAGCTCAAGTTGCAGTTGACGCATTTCAAGCTGCAAGAGCCGAGGCTCCGGTCTCCGAGCCAGCGCATTGCTAAGGTCTTCCTGAAAATTGCTCTGCGGCAGTGGCTCGATTGCCGGAAAAACGTCGGGGAGCCATGATGAACTCGGCACGAGCGGAGCGCCAAATTCATTGCGCAAATACATCGACAGCTTGAAACTAGCGGCCTGGAAGCGCTGCTGCGACTCGAGGTTCAAGCCTTGCCTCTCTGCAATCAATTGGTTGTTAAGGATCATGTCGATCTCAGCGAACTTACCTGCAGCGACGCCGACCTCGAACTGGGTTCCGCGGCGCTGAGCTAAGGTCAAAAGTTCTTCCTGAGCCTTCAGAACGGCACCCGCTGCGACCCATTCCCAATATGCTTGAACTGCATCGCGGGAAGAGTCGAGAATCGCTTGCTGGATTCTAGGTTCAGCTGCTTGGCGTTCCAATCCAGCCTGAAAAACAAAGAGCCGTTGAGCGTCGATCGCTCGTCCCTGCAACAGGGGAAAGATGTAAGTAAGCTTGAATTCGCCGCCCTTTTGCGTTTCCCGCTCTTTGTACCAAGGCTGAAAATCTCCTCGGCCAATTCTATATCCAGCAGATAGATAGCCGCCCCACCATGTTTGACGCGCTAGATTAATACCGCTGCGCGAATTCTCATAAAAGCCAGTCGGCTCTGACAAAGAATACCCTTCTAGCTTTGTGTCGAAGGCTCCGTACGCCTCTGTGATCAAACCTTGCGCACGAGAACGCTCGAGTCGCGCTTGCTGAATCACTGGGAAAGCTTGATAAACGCTGGCCACCACGTCGGCGACTTGAAGATACTCGCGGCTAAGCAGCGACTCTTCGACACGCTCGGGAGAAGCTCCTTGCATACTTTCGTCGCTGGAAGCGTTCGTTGCTCCGGCTGAGTTTTGGGGCTGCGATGACTGCCCGCTCCCGTTGCCAAGATTTCGTTCGGATTGATCGGTCGGCATGGGAGCTGAGGGAATCTGCTCCGGCTCCGCGGCGAACTTCTGCGCCGGCACAACCAGTTGAGCACTAGCCTGCGTTGCTCCAACGAACATAGCGCCAGCAAAACTGAGGAAACACCAAAGCTTTCCTAGCGTCACAATTTTGGCAGATTGATTTTGCCGCCCTTGTCCGAATTGCTCTTGGGCTCTGAATCGGAAATATTCGGCGGGAAACCGTTTAACTGTCGCCATATCTCATATCCAAGTCGAACCTGCTTGAGCAAAACCCACCCGTTTGCTTTTACTCCTTGTCTTAGATATCGGCTATCCGGCCAATCGGCCTCTCCCTCAAAATGCTTATCTTCGACAACAACCACCCTAAAATATCCCATGCCATCATCAGTTGGGTAAACCCGGTTGACTTTACCACCAAAAGTTCCAATAGCGACCGAAGGCCATCCAACGAACTGCACTGCCGGCCAACCTTCAAACTGAAGCCTCACACGATCGCCAACTTGCACCAGCGGCATGTCGTTGCCACTGACCTTCATCTCGACTGAAAGCTGGTCGGCTTCCGGAACGATCAAGAAGAGTTGATCCCCCTCCTTGATCGTATCACTCCCCTCCAAGCCGAACCACTGTTGGATATACCCGGATCGCGGCGCCCTTACTTCAAGACGATCAAATTCATTTCGTTTCGTTTCCAAGTCAATCAACTCTTTTTCGATAGATCGTAGCTTTTGAATCTCCTCGAGAATCTTTTGGCTGGCTTGTCGGTTTTTGATATCAATATCTTGCTTTTTTGATTCGATCTCTTCTTCTTTTGACATCAGCGTAGCGTAAGCTTCTTCAACGGCCCCTTCGGCCTTTAAGACTTTGGCCTGTTGCATTTCAACAGCGCGGCGTTTGGTGAATAATTCTTCTCGAGAAATAATCCCTTGAGATGCGACATCTTCAGCGACCTTTAATTGGTTTCGCTTGTCAGCTAGTTCGGCCTGTAGCGCGATCACTTCGCTTTTCGCTTGCTCCCATTTCTGGTTCGCTGCCTTATAGTCTTGTTTCAACGATTCATTTAGCCGCTGTCCACTAACTTCCTGAAGTTCGGCGGCTTGTTCTGCCACTGAAAGACTTGATTCAGCAGCCGATCTCTTCGATTCGATGGATTGCATTTGAGTTTCCATCTGCTGGATACCGTCCGATGCGAACGGCGTCAGCTTCAGCAAAATCTCGTCTTTTTCAACATAGCTGCCCTCGCGTAGTCCTGACCTTACGTAGCTTATAACGCCTTTTGAAGGACTGAGAACAGGCTGCGGACGTTGTTGCGGATCCAGCGCTACGACAAGCCCCGTCCCCGGTGCAGTCTGCTGCCAGGGCACGAAGACCATCGCAACGATGGATAGAGCCAAGATCATGAAAGTAATCTTGCCCAGAAGTCGAATAACTCGCCCAGTACGCACAAAGTGCAAGGCCGGAAAGTCTGTCCAGTAAACTGCAGGTTGGTGCATGTTCAATCCCTATTCGTGAGAAAGTTCCAGGGCCGAATCGCACTTCGAAACCAACTCAGGTACATTCGACGTCAAAATAATTGTCCAAGGGTTGTCGCGGTGCGACAGATTTGCCCAAATCTTGCTTCGCAACTTTGGATCGAGCTGGTCAAGCAAGCGATGAATAACAAGCAGTTGCGGTCGAGCAACAATTGCGCGAGCGATCAGCAACTGTATTTGTTGGCTGGAGTCGAGCAGCAAACCGCCTGTCTGCAGTTGTGTCTTCAACCCATCACGAAGCCTGAAGATGTCATCCCAAAGCTCCACCATCGCCAACGCTTCTCGCACCCGTTGGTGTCCCAGATTTTCGCGGCCCAGGTCAATGTTTTCTTGGATCGTGCCGAAGAAAAGTTCTTCCCAGGCGGCATATCCTATAATCCGCCCTTTACCTGAGAGCGCAACCTGCTGTGCTTCGTTCCCACAAACTTCAATCGCGCCGTGATGGGGACTTAAACCTCCCGACAAGGCCGAAGCTAGAGCGTCCATAGCTGAAGAGTTATCGCCAAAGACAACAAATCTTGAACCCGGCTCGACAGAGGTCGCTGGCACGCGATCGTAAGTATCCGTTCCCAGTCGTTTGAGTTCCAAGTCATCCCAATAGACTTCGGCCGGGCCATCAGGCACCCCCGCAATCTCAAGCCGGCTGTCGACAGGCAAATCCAAAAGATGCCCTACCTTATCAATTGCAGCCATCAAATCGTAGAACTTCTCCAAAGACTTACCAGCCTTCGCAAATGCCCCTACAACCACCGTAACCACCAGCTCACTTGCAACAAGTTGTCCAAGAGTCAATTGCTGACTGATCACAAGCCAGCCGCCTAAACTTAACAGCACCGTCGAAGCCAGCGCTTGCAAGCCAACCGCAAAAGTCATTTGCCGGATCAACACATGAAACTGATCTTGCCTGGCATTTAAGTATTCTGTGGTCAAACGATTGGCTCGATCAACAGCCAGCATCTCGCCGCCATTAATTTTGAATGCGTTTGGACAGGCAATGACGTCTTGAAGCCAATGCGCGACCTTATATTTGCAAATCGATTCGTCAATCGCGGTCACCACCCCACCACGACCAAGAAGCCATGTAAAGGTGACCATCACTGAAATGAGGACGATATCAAAACCAAGCAAGAACGGATGGTAAAACGCCAGTAGCACCAAACCAATTACAGTTGTCAAAACGATTGTGATCCCATCCAACAACAGAATCGCCGTCGCCTTTTGAATCGTCATGATATCAAAGACGCGGTTCGCAGTTTCGCGAGGATACTGGTCTGCTAACGCGTCACGTTTAGCACGAGAGAAGCGATGAGAAAGGTCGCCAACAATTCGAACAAACTGACGCCGCTGAATAATTTCAACTGCGAAAGCCTGCAGAATCTTTAGGACTGCTGCCAAGCCTAAGCATACCAAGACCATGAGCGAGAGCACGATAAGCGGTTGCATGAACGTACCCCAGCTCACAACGCCAACTAAAGCATCGATGGCCAAAGGAGTAGCCAATGCCAAGATACCTGCGACTAACGCGAATATCGTGATTGTTACTATGTCGCGCTGATCCAACTTCAGGAATTCAAAGAAGCGACGCAGCGGGCTCATGTGCTCATGCCCGGCATCACCATGATGCCCATGCGTGACCGAAATCGAGTCGCATTGCAACTCTTTGCGCACGAGGAAAGTTTGGATATCAGGCCATTTCCGAAAGAACTTTGCTAGTCGACTGCGGCTGAACTCTTTTGTGTCAACTTTGTCGCTGATATGACTTACTTCGATTCGGCTTCCCAATCTGTTCTCAAACACCCAAATTTCGCCCTGTTCATTAACAGCAACGACTGGAAAGCCTTCGTACAAGCCGCTTATCACATCATCTGTCCCTAGCGGCAACTCCTTGAGGTAGATATCAAGCTTCTTCGCAGCGAGATGAATTGCTTCAGAAACATAAAGCTGGAGATCTTCGCTCGCTGATTCGGAATTGTCGTTGTGGCCCAAGTCCAACGCAGTTCGCTCTACAGGCACATCCAAAGCATGACCCAACCTGCGGATGGCTTCACACACTCGATCGTTGATCGAATGCAATCGCGGTTTATAATCAGTGGCAAGCAATTTGATGTCCCGTCCGTTATTGTCGAAAAAACTAAATTAAGCAAAGCCGTGAGCGAGGTAGCTGGCCCGAATGAACACAGGAGCCGGCCACGAAATCATTCGTGAAACAGCCCGAGCAGGTCTCCGATCTTCCGATACGACTCGAGATGATGTCGAAGAGGCAGGTCCTCTTTGACACTATAGTGGTTCTGTCGTCCGACCTTCTCTCGCGTCAGATACCCCTCTTCTTCTAGATCCTGAACAATCCGCTGCACTGCACGTTCGGTAATTCCAACCCTGATCGCAACCTCACGCAAAACCAAGTCTGCATTTCTGCTCAAAACGATTAAGACGTGGGCGTGATTTGTTAAAAATGTCCACTTTGTTGGTTCATGTATTTGCTCGACAGCCGTCAGTTGCAAATTTTGGCTCATAGCTTTTCCGTCCTACCGCACTCTTGGAAACTGCTGCGCCTTTGCCTGTAATCACTTGGAATGACGTCCGCCCATCCCGTTTCGGACTTTGCACAGCTGGCGCTAAAACCTGTGCAACCGAACTTTATTCTATGACAAATTTTTCGCGACAAAGGAAGCACGAATGGCGAGCAACAATGAATACGTCGTCAATTCGCAAAGGTTTTGTCGAATTTTTGCTGGATGATTGTGCGAATCGCGAGGATTTCTGCCAAACGTTGATAGCAAAACTCCGAAGAGGCCCTTAGCGGAGGCCTTCCGTGAACTTCGCAAGCTTTAAGATATGGGCAAAATGCCCCGCCGATACGGGCTGGACACTCAGTCTCGAGCCTTTCTGAAGCAGAGTCATCCCATCGAGTTTTTTGTCAGCTTTTAAAACGGCGAGCGACAGCGGCTCAGGAAATTTCGCCAAAAATCGAATGTCGACTTGGTACCAACGTGGTGCACTGGGATCACTTTTGGGGTCAAAGTGGTCGTTCTTAGAGTCGAAGGCTGTAGGGTCGGGATATCCGCTCCGGATAACTTTTGCTAGGCCGACGATGCTGGATGGCTCAGAATTGCTGTGATAAACAAGAACTTGGTCGCCGATCGCGATTTCGTCCCGCAGCATATTTCGAGCTTGGTAGTTCCTGACTTCATCCCATCCCGTCTTTTTCCCCGGAGCCGCTGCCAAATCGTCGATTGAAAAGGAGTTGGGCTCAGTTTTGAATAGCCAGTATTGCATTGGTTGGATTATGGTTTAACAAAATGAGTAGACTTTGCGAGCAGAAACGCATGCCGCACGCAAAATCCAAGGCAAAACGATGAAGCTGTACAAGCCAACAGCAAGCTGGCGCATCATTTGCGTTTTGGAGTGTTCCTGGTTTTTGCCCGACTTCTCAGCCTATTTGGCAGATTGGTCGAGTTTGGACAAGTTTGGGGAGATCAAGCTGGGCATTTTGTTGCCGCCTTGAAATCGGCCCTTAGAATAGTGTTAAGCGAACTCTGGAACAATCCAGCTCGCCAGTTCCCAAAGGAAGACGCAATGAAATCCCGATGGCTCGCCGCCCTGCCAATTTTCAATGAACAAGATTACGTTCATTCCGTGCTCGATGAAGTCCTTCAATATGCCGAACACGTGCTGGTTGTTAACGATGGATCGACCGACGAGACAGCGAAACGTCTGGCTGAACGATCGGATGTAGTCGTGGTTCATCACGAACAGAACCGTGGATACGGCGCAGCGCTAAAATCGGCCTTTCAGTATGCGATCGACGAAGGGTACGAAAAACTAGTCACCCTGGATTGTGACGGTCAACATCAGCCCAAGCGAATTCCGCGGTTTGTCGCTGCGTGCGAGAACGTCGACATCGTGTCAGGCTCCCGCTACTTGAAAACGTACGAAGGCGACAGCACGCCGCCGTCTCAGCGGATGTTTATTAACCGCCAGATTACTAAGCAGTTGAATCAGAACTTTGGTTTCTGTCTGACCGATGCGTTTTGCGGTTTCAAAGCCTATCGTGTCGAAGCCCTCAAGCAATTCGACATACAGGACGATGGATATGCAATGCCGCTCGAGCTCTGGGTGCAGGCTGCGATGCATAACATGCGGATTCTCGAAGTCCCTGTGCCCCTTATCTACTTGGATCTGAACCGGTCGTTTGGTGGCTCGCTTGATGAAGCCGAAGTCCGACTAGCCTATTACAACGAAGTGATCGCGAACGCAAAATCGGCGATGACTGAAAAGGGTTTCTCTCTGCCGCGCTCCCGCGCCCGCTGCGGCGACTGCTCCTGAGCGCAATCGCAATCTTTGATGTCAAGCTATTCATTTGATCGCCTGCTGTGAAATCGCCGCTTCAACCTAACGAGAACTTTCGCTCCTTTTCTGTACCCAGGGAAGACGGGAGTTCGTACACTGATCCGCCGCTGAATCGCTGCTTACCTCTTGCGAAACAAAATCGAGTTAGACTAGCGAACATCAGAAAGCCTATGTTTGCCGATGTTCGTTTTGACGTTTTACGCAAACGCGTTCAACGTTCACTAGTGGAACTCGCTTTTGAATGGACTTCGGCTTACGCAGAGGAAAATGGTGAAGATGCCACTGATCCAGTCAGCGTAATGCACCGCAAAGTGCAAGCTTTCTTGGACGCCGGGGACTCATACGATCCTTTGGGCGATAACGAGAGCAGAAGACCGCTGCTGTTTGTAAGTGGTCATCAACCTGAGATTTTTCACACCGGCGTTTGGTTCAAGAATCTCGTTATCTCCAAGCTAGCCAATTGCTATGGAGGGCTCGCTGTCAATCTGATCATTGACCACGATCTGCCTAAACACCATTCCATCAATGTCCCCTACTCGGATACGTCAGGCAACATCGCGATACGAGGCGTTCCTTTCATTGAACTACGGGCGAATAAGCCGTGGGAAGAGCTCGATATCCAGGCAGCAAAACCGATTCGCGAATTCGCGGATCAGGTACAAGAGTTTGTATCAGAGTCTTTACCGACACCCTGCATGGTAGAAGAATACTGGGACGACGTGATTGCGAAAGTGAATGATGGTTACCTGCCAGGAGAGGCAATTGCGATCGCGCGTCACCGACTGGAATTGCAATCGAAGTGGGCGACTCTGGAACTACCGCTCAGCCGTCTTTGTAACGATTGGTCATTCGGCTGCTTCGTAGCAGAAATGCTTCACAGGGCTAACGATGTTCGCGATGCCTACAACGAAGCGCGTGCACTTTACCGCAGCCACCATAAAATCCGCAACGCAGCTCATCCTGTCCCACCACTGGCGGCAGAACACGGCGATGGATTCGAGCGACTCGAAACCCCATTTTGGATATATAAGTCAGATTCCCCCAAGCGATACCCTTTATGGCTGGTGAAGAATGCACAGGGCTGGCATCTATCCAATGGCGAATCGGAACTGTATTCACTCAAGAGCGGCGATTTGGCGATACTGACTGTATCGGATTGGGAACAGCTTCAGCGGCAGGAACTGAAAATTCGGCCGCGTGCTTTAATGACAACGACTTTCCTTCGATTGTTCGCCGCGGATCTTTTTGTACACGGGATTGGCGGAGGAAAATACGATCAAGTAACCGATCTGATCATCAGGCAACTCTTCGACATCGCTCCGCCTCAGTTTCTTGTTGCTTCCGCAAGTCTTTTCTTGCCGCTTGCGTCCCCAACGGAAATTGCGCATCAAAACGGCGTTGATATCCGGACGCAACTGCGACGCGCAAAGTACAACCCCGAACAATTTTTGACGAACGAGCAGCACGCCAAGCCAAAAATTGCTCGCTTGGTTGCGGAAAAAAAGCAGTTGCTGCAAAAGATTCCGGCAAGGGGCGAAAAGAAAGCGTGGCATGCACGCCTGCACGATGTTAACCAACAATTAGCGATGGCAATCGAAGAGCAATTTATTCAGCTGAACGCCGATTTGGAAGACGCGATCGCAAGCCAGCGTCAACGTAAGCTGCTTAGCTCTCGAGAATATTCCTTTGTTCTACACGACCGGGTTGAAGTAGTGCAGCGACTAGGTAAACTCGCCGAGATAAACTGCCCGGGGCAAGCAGAACTGGTACCGGCGCAATCATAGGCCGCTTTTCGTTTTCGACGATGACTCTATCTTACAACCTTGAACCCGATTTGACGCCTGAGGAATTTCGAGATGTGTTGCAACGGTCAACACTAGCCGAACGCAGACCCGCAGACGACCTGCTGCGCCTGGACGGCATGCTTCGACATGCTGATGTCATTGTGACATGCCGGAATCATGAAAAGCTCCTCGTGGGAGTCTCTCGAGCTATTACCGACTTCAATTATTGCACCTACCTATCTGACCTGGCTGTCGATCAGAATTTTCAGAAGCGCGGAATCGGTAAAGAGTTAATTGCCCGCACGCACCAAGCCGCTGGACTTAAGACAACGCTGATCCTGCTTGCCGCCCCTGCAGCACGCGAGTACTATCCCCATATCGGCATGGTTGGACACGATTCGTGCTGGTTGACTTGGGGCAAATCGCCCGATTAGGCTAGCTCATTGAACTCAACCAGGAGTCCCGGGGCATCGTTTGCCGAGGACAATCCCGATTGCGCCTCCAAACCAATAACGCGTTAGGTTGTTCGTAACCCGACGGAGACAAACTCCATCGGGTCGCATGTTGAGCAAGACACCTCTTGCTGTCTAGAGATACCAAGCTTGCTCGTTACTTCTTGAGCTCTTTGTTCAGTTGGTCCACAAAGACTTTGAATTCTGGCCGCTCACCCGAACGTCGATAGGCTTCCTCAGCAATTTTTAAAGCCTCGGTTGTGTTGCCAAGGCGATGCACTAGATGAGCAAGTGTATCCAGAACCGTTGCTTGCGACTCTTCATTCAATTGAGATAAGATCGACGGTACGGCATCCGCTGCAGTTTGGAGTATCTCCTTGTTATAATCATCTTGTTCCATCGAAATTTCGTAGATTTTCCAAGCCATATCGTGCTTGAAGACCGGGGATACCGATTCGCTCGTCATCAGGCCTTTAAGCAGTTTGACCGTTTCCGGATCTGCCGGTGCCGCAACAACCATCAGCTGCAATTTGGTTGCGACAATATCTTGCCGAATGCTGGGAGTTGTAATCAGTTTCTCGTATTTCAAAAGCACTGGTGTCAGCGCCTTTAAAAGCACTCCAGGATCGCTCGACTCTGGTAGTCCGCTTGCAATTCTCGACATCTCCATCTGGAGATCCATCAAGCGTTGCTGGTCCTCGAACTCATTTGCGAATTTCGCTCGATCCCAAATACCTTCTAAAACTTGAGCTAACGGCTCTTCAAGATTGCCTGGGTGTCCGACCCATTCGAGCTTGCTGTCGCGACCAACAATAAACGCGCAGGGAATCCCTGATTGCCGCGTAGCCATCATATAGTCTTTCGCTACCGACTGGTCTGGATCGCTAGCTAGCGTGTAATGACTTGTAATGTCCGCATATGTTTTGTCGTCTCCGCGAGCATTCTCAGCTTTCCGCGCCATCAGTTTATCGACTGCCTCTGGCGTATCATCGGTGATGGAGACAATCTGCAGCCCATCTGAAGCATACTTTTCTTGAAGCTCAGCCAAATGCGGCATACTCTTAATACACGGACCGCACCAAGTCGCCCAAAACTCGATCACATAGACCTTCTCAGGCGTAAATGATTGCACTTCCGAATACTTGCCTTTTCCTAAACTGAGCCAATGTTCGACGTCCAGGCGTGGAGCTGGATCGCCAATTCGCAGTCGATCTTCGGCATATCCGCTCGAACTACCTAGCACCGTAGAAGCTATTGCCGACGCGACGATTAAAAACGTTCTCTTCATTGCAGAATTCTCGATTATTCAGACTCCGATGCCGACCCAAAATGGCACATCGAAGGAAGTTGGTGGGGATACTAATTTCAGCAGGTGGATATATTTGCCAAGATGTTAAGCCAGCTCAGCCTCGAATGCACCCTTACGGTAACAAAAACCGAGCTAATTAGTCGATACGATTCTAGAAGTTATTGTGTTTGTATGATTCCTCACAGTTCGCGAATCAGTTGATTGAGACAGGGCAACCGGGCAAAGTTTATTTGGAATTCGTGGCAAAACAAGTATTCGATTTGCGTCGCACGGCGCTAAGAACTGCGTAAAACACTTCGTTTTCTGAGCAAAGCTGGCTAAGTACACCGTTTTTTCTACGCAATAATAGGATTCACAACCCGACCGTAGACGTCGGTCAGCCGAAAGTCGCGCCCCGCATGCCGAAATGTCAGCTTTTCATGATCAATACCTAGCAAGTGTAGGAGTGTGGCATGAAGATCATGCATATGGACCTTATTCTCAATCGCGCGGTGTCCGAATTCGTCTGTCGCGCCGTAGGAAAAACCTGATTTAACTCCCGCACCTGCAAGCCACATCGTAAAACCATCTGGGTTGTGATCACGCCCGGTTCCATTCTCTTGCGCATAAGGGGTTCTTCCGAATTCGCTTCCCCACCACACGATCGTATCTTCAAGCAAACCGCGTTGCTTGAGATCTTGCAGTAGCCCGGCGACAGGTTTATCAGTAGCGAGGGCATGGTCAGCGTGTTTCTCCAGGTTGGAGTGTTGATCCCAAGCAGGGTTTGCTGAATTATCGCCGTAGTTGACTTGAATAAAGCGCACTCCCGCTTCGCACATGCGGCGTGCAAGAAGGCAACGCCGACCAAATGTGTCGGTAGGTTTAGATCCAATCCCATACATTTCAAGTGTTTCGGCAGTCTCATCGGCCAGATCCAACACTTGAGGCGCATCCGCTTGCATGCGCCACGCCAGCTCATACGATTGAATCACGGCGTCAAAGCGGGAGTCGTGACTGGCGGCGTGACTTGCTTGAGTCGAATTGATGCGTTGCAAAAGCTCTAGCTGCGAGCGGCGTGCGTCTCGAGTTTGCTGATCTGCGTTGAGATTCGAAAATGTCAAGAACTCAGGGCCTTTGTCCAACGAGCCCAATTGCGTTCCTTGATATCGTGCGTCCAGAAATGCATTCCCATAATTTCGCGGCCCTCCATTTCCGATTGGAGGGGCAATGGTCACAAAACCTGGCAGATTCTTATTCTCGGAACCTAACGCATACATGAGCCAAGAACCAAACGAAGGTCGCACAAAGTTTGTTGAACCACAGTGAAGGAACAATGTTGCAGGCCCATGTGCTACGCCTTCAGTGTGCATCGAATGAATAAAACAGAGATCGTCGACACAATTTGATATATGCGGAAAGAGATCCGAAGTCGTCTTGGCCGATTGCCCTCGCGGTGCGAACTTCCAGGGGCTCCCCATGATCCGTTGGTCGCTGTCACGATTTCCGGTTTTGGCAATAGTCCGCGCATCGGCAAAACCGCGGCTTTCGCCGTCTCTCGCCGTTAGTAGTGGTTTATGATCAAAACTATCAACTTGACTTACTCCGCCCTGCATGAAAATAAAAATAATACGCTTCGCCTTCGAGCGCAAATCGATGGTTGTCGTCGAATCCTGCTTCGCTTCAGTTACGGCAGACTTAACATCGTCATGTGCAAGGGCAGCCGCTGCTAACGCGCCAAAGCCACAGGCGGAATTCTTTAGTATCCTTCGTCGTGAGATCATAATCGTATCCGCATGATTGTTTGCGTCCAACTTATGGCAAGTACTGAAAGTCGATCGAGCCAACTAGACCTTTGACAACATCTTTCCATCGTTGCATGGTGGTGTCGGAATTTCCGGCGTCTGCTTCAAGGTAGCCGAGCAATACCTGCCGCTCATCAGCACGAATATGACGTCCGAGCACAAGTACTGACAATCGATCCAGCTTGTCGTCATTCATAAGATCGTTATTTGAGACCAGTTCGGTGGCAATCCGCGTGATTCGCTGGTCGATCCAAGGCGAATTAAGAAACAACAGCGCCTGTGCGGCGACAATTGTCTGATCGCGATCTCCAACAACACTTGAAGAATCAGCGACATCGAAACTTGATAAAATCGGATTAGCTGAATTTCTAAAAACGGGCAAATATACGCTGCGCGAATTCGTGTCAAAGGTCGCATTAAAGTCGTTGGTTCGTCCTGCTACTAACTTCGCTTTCGGACTTCCCAACTCCAACTCCTGGCTCGCGAGCAACAGACTGTCGCGGATGCTTTCCGCATCCAAACGCTTTCGAAAACGTACCGCGTAAGTTCGCTGTGCAAGCTGCCAGTCTTCTTTTGAGTAGGCCGTGGGCGCGTCCAAGTTTGAGCTTCGCTGATATGCCTGCGAGGTTACAATTTGTCTCACCAACCACTTGGTCGACCAACCTTCTTGCATAAATCGCGATGCTAAGTAGTCAAGCAACTCCGGGTGTGTCGGTGCCGTACCAGTCGTCCCGAAATTATCCACGGAAGCGACCAAGCCTTGCCCCATCAAATGTTTCCATATTCGGTTTACATAGACGCGAGCCGTCATGGGATTTTGCGGATGCACCAGCCAATTTGCCAACTCAATTCGACCAGCGCTTGAGTCTGCAATTGGTATGTCGACATTCGCCAGCCTCAGAAATCCACGCGGCACCACATTCCCTAACGTGTGCACAGAACCTCGCACATGCACCGCCAAGTCAACGGGTGAGTTTTGAATCAGTCCTAAGGATGTGGGACGACTGTCAAGTTGTTTGTTAAGCTCTTTTAATTCAGCCTCAGACTGTGACTTTTGCAACCGCCACGTTTCAAGTTCCAAGCTCTCCGTGTCTTTTGCATCAACGGTTGCAGTAGGCTCATTCGCTAGATTGTTTGCTTCCACCGGAATAAATTGAACGGCGTCGGCGATGACATGACCTTGCGAATTTACATTCGAAATCAAAACATATGCTTGGCCATCTTTTTCAAAATTAAAGCTTCCAAGCTCGATCCAGAGATTCTCGATCGGCGCAACTTTGCTCTGATCAATCACTTGGTACTGTTCACCGTCGGCACTCGCAATGGTCACACGAACTGACTTGCTTCGATTATCGCCGGACTGATAGGCCAGCCTCACGCGATACCTGCCTGGTAGGATGTTTTCGGGCGCAAACGTTATACTCGCTTTCCCTTTATCGCGGTTCTGGTCATGGACATAGCCCGATCCGACATATGGTTTTGTATGCGTCGAATTTAGCCAGTCACCGATTTTCAGAGCTCGAGCGTCATCAACAACGATTCCATCCAGAGAATCTAGCGACACCGGACCTTGATGGTTCGACTTTTGATTGATCCGATCCTGCAAGTCCTGGATTCGGGCTTTCAACGAAGCGCCACGATCGGCAAGTTCCGCATAGAAAGACTCTTGCTCAATTGAAAGTGGAAGTGGTTTGCGAACCCAATTAGAAACATTGTCATGCCGTACCGTCTGCACGCTTTTTAGGATACCAGCCATCGCATAGTAATCCGCAGTTGGTATGGGATCAAATTTATGGTCATGGCATCGTGCGCACGTCAACGTTTGGCCCATAATCCCCTTGCCAATAACGTCCAATTGTTCATCGACGATATCCATCTCAAGTTGCGATTTGTCTTGTTCTTCGAGATTTGTATTTCCTAGCAACAAAAAGGTCGACGCAATCTGCAAACGTTGTCGCTCCGCAACATTTATAGCTGGCACGTGCATCGCGAGTAAATCACCCGCGACTTGCTCGCGGATGAAATCGTCGTAGCGCATATCCGAATTATAGGAATCAATTAGATAGTCTCTGTATCGCCAAGCATCCTCTAGCACAAACCCGCGCAAGGTAAGCGAGTCGGCATAACGTACTATATCCATCCAATGGCGAGCAAACCGCTCTCCAAAGCGTTGACTCGAGAGCAACTCATCGACTAGGGCTTGGTACGTAAGTGAGAAGTCTGCGCCGGTAAAACGCTCAAACTGCTCGATCGTCGGCGGTAAACCATGCAGATCAAAAGTTAATCTTCGCAGCAGTGCGGGTCGGTCTGCCCTTTGCGCGATCGCTTGTAACGCAGAGGAAAACTTCTCCTCTAAGAAAAGATCAATTTCGTTCAAAGTTGTCTCGTCCGACTGTCGGGAGGCTAAGCTCTTCACGTTTGGAACAAGCGGCTGCACTAAAGCCCGGTATGCCCAGTGCTCAATAGAACGCTCCAGTGGCAGGGCCGTCGGCGCCGATGCGGGGGCGTTCGTTTGGGGCATCTCGCGTGGGTCGGTTGCTCCCTCTTCAATCCATCGCTGAAACAATGCTTGCTCCGCTTTGGAAAGTGGACTATCAGGCGGCATTTGCAGATACGGATCGTCGTACCCTATTGCCTTCAAGAGTAAACTTTCTGCCGGCTCTTCCAGGTTGATCGCTTGGCCCGAATCGCCCCCCATGCGAACGCCAATTCGGTCGGAAAGGATCAAGCCGCCACTGGTATCTCCCTGCCGGTCATGACATTCAACGCACCGCTGGACTAGCAAGGGACGAATAGAACCTTCAAAAAATTCTAGTTTATCTTGTGCAGTTTCGTCCGCCCGAGTCCTCGATTGTGATGCTAAAGTCAATAAAAGGATGAACGTCAGCCTCGCGATGCAGAATACGCGGCGGTTCAACGACTTCGCTTCAAAGAGTGATGAAATATTCATCCAAAGCAGGCGGGGATCAAGGTTTTGTTGGATGGCGGGAATTTACTAGTATAGCGAAAAATTCGGACGCCGCGAAACGTCGATGCGAGACGCGGGTTCCGAGACGTCACCAATCGAATCAGCTTCCTTTTAGCTTTTCGGACGTTGCCGAAGCCATTCGGACTTATGAAACAGAATACTTAACTGCAAGTTGTGAGACTTTGTATGCACGCTTCATGTTCATGGAACAGGCAACTCCGCATTCTTGTTTGCGTGAGCGTTCTTGCTTTCACGTTCTGCGCTAATAAAACAACCATCCAAAGCGCAGAGCCTAACAAGGTTCTGAGCGAACGTCAGATTGCATTCTTTGAATCCAAGGTCCGCCCGATCCTTGTCAACAACTGCTACGAATGTCATTCTGCGGAAGCGGGTCAGGCCGAAGGGGGGCTGGAACTCGATTCGGCTGATGGAATGCTGCGCGGCGGAACTACCGGTCCCGCGATTGTGGCAGGAAATCCAAACCGCAGCCTACTGATTTTGTCTGTACGCCATCAAGCCCCTGCTAAAGCAATGCCTCCTGAGGATGCAGCAGACAAGCTAAGTGACGGTGACGTCGTGGTGTTGGAAAGATGGATCCGTGACGGGGCTCCCGATCCTCGCAAATCGACAAGAGCGGACTCGCGGAAAGAAACGGATCAACTGTATGATTCGCTTAACTCATGGTGGGCATATCAAAAAGTCCTACCGATACAAGTTCCCACCGCGGATCTCGCATGGTCGCCACTTCCAATCGATCAGTTCATTCGCGAAAAGCAGATTGCCTCTGGGATCAAACCTGTTGCAGATGCTGCACCTGAGGTTCTACTGCGGCGAGTATGTTTTGATCTTACCGGTCTACCTCCCACCAAAACACAATCCGAACAATTCCTTGATAGGATCAAGAATAACGGGCTTGATGCCGCGTTTGCAACTTTGGTGGACGAACTCCTCGAGAGTGATCAGTTCGGCATGCACTGGGGACGGCATTGGCAGGATGTTGCTCGTTACGCAGAATCATCCGGACGCGAAGTGAATCTAAACTACCCTCATGCATGGCGATACCGCAATTGGGTTATCGAAGCTATCAACGCGGATATGCCTTATGACAAATTCTTAAAATATCAGATCGCCGGTGACTTGATGCCAGCCAAGAACACGAAGCAAGCCGCGTCACAAATTATTGCCACTGGTTTTCTAGCTGTCGGCTCCCGCTCGCTCAATGAAATGAACCCTCAACAGTTCGCAGTCGATCAAGCAGATGAACAGATCGATACGGTATTTCAAGCAACGATGGGATTAACAATGGCGTGCGCTCGCTGTCATGACCACAAGTTTGATCCGATTTCCCAACGCGACTATACCTCGGTAGCCGGTATCTTTCTTTCGACAAAGACGCACTACGGCACAATTGGTCGCGGCGGAATGACGAGAAATGCCTCAACCTTGATTCAGCTACCGAATACAGTTGGTATTGAAGTGCTCAAGCGAGACCTTAGCGCAGATTCAATTGAAGAACAAAAATCTACGCTCGAGCAACTAAAGCAAGAACAGCTAGCGTTGAGGCGTGAAGTTGCGATCAAGTTGAGAAATTCAGAAGCCCGTGATCAGGCAAAAGTCCGTGAGCTTCAAGCGATGAATGCAGCGATCCAAAGACTCGAAGCGCAACTTGCAGAGCACAATGAAGAAGGAGATGTCGTGCCGGTCGCTATGGGAGTGGAAGACTGGCCTGTCAGATCGAACCAACCTCGCTTCATTGCTGCAGCCCGCGCTAACCGCAATCGTCAAATCTTTGATAGCATCTCAAACAGCCCATTTTATGCGCGCGGTGAAATCTCGCTCGCGGGAGAAGAAGTGCCACGTGCGGTTCCCAAACTGTTTGGTGAATCGTCTAAGTACGACATTCCTCAAGATTTCAGCGGTCGGTTGCAGCTCGCCGATTGGATTGCATCTAAAGAAAACCCGATGACCGCGCGAGTTGCGGTGAATCGCGTATGGGGCTGGATTTTTGGCGATGCGCTTGTAAATTCCGTCGACAACTTTGGAACAACTGGAACTCCGCCAAGCCACCCAGAATTGCTCGACTATCTGGCTCATCAACTCACATCAAACGGCTGGAGTCAAAAAGCGTTAATCCGCGAGATTGTGCTCAGCAAAACGTATCGGCTAGCCAGTCAGTATGACGCGGCAAATTCACTAATCGATCCCGATAACGAACAGTTTTGGCGAGCAAACAGCAAGCGTCTTCCAGCCGAATCGATTCGCGATGCGATTCTCCAAGCTTCCATGTCGCTCGACACCACGCTGCAGCTTGGAAGCGAAATCGCTGCTGCTGGCAATGGCGTTGTGCGGCTTAACACCGGAGAAGAAATGCAAAGGCCGGGTAGAGCAAGACAACGATACTTTGCTAGGTCGAACGCAGAAAAAGAATCCAATGCCAGATCTATCTTTCTAGCCTTCCCGCGCGGCGATGCCAATCCGTTCTTCGACCTGTTTGACGCTCCGGATGCGACCATGGTCCAAGGGCAACGCGATGTTACGAATGTACCAAGCCAATCGTTATTCCTGATGAACAGTCCTTTGGTTCATGAACATACTCTAAAACTGGCCAAACAAATAATGAAACCTGAGCCAAGTGATCAATCGTCGGTGATTGAGGCCTTGTTCCTGGCCATCTTGAATCGCGTTCCTACCGAAGAAGAGACATCGCTGGCAGAAAAAATGCTGCAAGAACTTCGTGGCGATAAGACCGAAGGCGTGGCAAGCCTTGCGAAGTCGTTGTTTGCGACCGCAGAGTTTCGATTTGTAGATTAGTTTTATATTGTTAAAGGCAACTAGAAAATGAACAACAATCTCTGTGCAAATCGATCGCTACTGACCAGCCGTCGCGAAGTCCTTCAAAGTGTGAGTTGCGGATTCGGCTATCTGGCGTTTTCCGCAATGGCGGGCAGCCTAACTTCGTCGCTTGCCTCCAAGACGCCACTGTCGACGAATAAACCTACGTTTGGCAAAGCGAAACGCGTTATTATGCTTTGCATGCGTGGTGGTCCGTCACATGTCGACATGTTCGATTATAAACCGCAACTAGAAAAAGATCATGGCAAACAAGCTCCACGCGGCAATAGCACTTGGATGAAGTCGCCCTGGAAATTCGAAAAGCACGGCGAAAGTGGGCTTTGGTTTTCAGAGTTAGTGCCGAACATGGCCAAACATGCGGACAAGATGTGCATGATTCATTCGATGCAAACGGAGGTTCCAGCTCATCCCCAAGCGATGGTTCGGCTGCACACCGGAACCAGTCAATTTGTTCGGCCAAGCTTGGGTGCTTGGACTTTGTATGGGTTGGGCGTAGAGAACGAAAACCTGCCGGGTTTCATCAGTATATCGCCGCAAGGTGCTGGCGGCGGATCGCAAAATTACGGCAGTGCTTTCCTACCTGCGAGTTTTCAAGGCATGCGGATCGGATCAGATCGGCAACGTATCCAAGACTCGCGCGTACCAAACCTTACGCCTATCGTCGGACGTCAGCGTCAGCAGATCGAACTCGATTTTATTCAGTCGATGAATCGATCGAAGCTTGCTGCAGCAGGCAATGCACCCGAGATCGAAGGCGTCATCGAATCCTATGAAACTGCATTCCGCATGCAGAGCGAGTTGCCAGACATTCTGGATGTTGATCGTGAAGACGATCGTACGAAAACGCAGTACGGTCTAGACAATCCAGAGACGGCAAACTTTGGTTCCAAATGCTTGTTAGCAAGACGTCTATCCGAAGCAGGTGTTCGTTTTGTCGAGATCACTTATGGAAACTGGGATCACCACAATAACATTGACACGAACCTGCCAAAAAATTGTCGCGAAATTGACAAGGGAGTGGATGGACTGCTCACCGATCTGCACGCGCGGGGTTTGCTCGACGAGACGCTGGTGATATGGACAGGCGAATTCGGAAGAACGCCATACGCCCAGCAAAACAATGGGCGCGACCATAACAACAAAGCGTTTACGCTTTGGATGGCCGGTGGCGGAGTTCGTGGCGGGTTTCGATATGGTAACTCAGGCGACCACGGACACGAAGCCACGGAAAATCCAGTGCCGATCGTCGACTTGCACGCCACACTTTTGGCGCTGATGGGGCTTGATCATGAAAAGCTGACCTACCCATATGCTGGCCGAGACTTTCGCTTGACCGATACGGCTGGTCGGGTCGTGACGGACATCATTGGGGGCTAGTGAACGAGGTTGGCATCTTTAGCTCCGTGCAATTTTTGCCTGGATAAGCTTTGCTATCTATAATTGGTGTAGAATTTGCGGTGACGTTCAACGCTTTGTCGCTCGCATTTTAAACTTCTCATCAATGGCACAGGCAGATGCACTATCAGCTTATTCTTCAAAATGAGGTGGAGGGACTGACCAAAAAACGATGGTCCTTTACTCCGCCAGCAACGGTTGGTCGTGATCCTGCATCGACGCTATGCATTGAACATGGATCTATTAGTCGCAAGCATTGCCAATTTTCGCTCAATCCAGACGAGTCGTTGGCAGTTAAAGATCTTGACTCGATGAATGGCACGTATGTCGACGACCAAAAAATCCAGCAAGTAACTTTGATGCCTGGAAAAGTCATTCAGATTGGCGCGTTGATGTTGAAGATTGAGTTCTCAGATGCACCCGAGCCAGCTCCTGTCCGTGCTGTTCCCAAGAAAAAGGAGAACGTCCAAGCCACGCAGCGCATGGAAATTTTCCCACCCATATCCAAACCCGCCAAGAAATCGTGGTGGCAAAAGCTGTTTGGGTAGTCGAGTTGAGTACTCTCTTGTTGGTAAAACGTATCGACTTCTTCTAAACCATGAACGACGGCATCGCACTCGAAAGCGTAGAATTAAGTCTCCATTTCTAATGGTGGCGGGCATTTTTTCATTTGAGCTAACCAAGCTAAACCAAGATGAAATTCTCGATTCGGCTCCTGCTTTACTTCATTTTCGTCGTTTCGATCACGTTAACGATAGGCATGTCTTCTCCCCTGAGCTTGTGGCAGGTAGTGAACGTAGAAAACACTAGATCTCAAATGACTGTGTACGTACCGAATGGAGGACCAATACCAGATGCACTTTACGATTCAGTGCTGACCTTGAAGCGTGGCGGGCGAACAACTGAGTACAATGTAATCGGTACCTCTCACGCACCTGCAATCGGTTCGTACTTGAGACTGCTCACAGAAGAGGGCAACACCGACTATCTATACCCGCCCTTGGTCGTTGTTTATCAAGATCAATATGCCATGCGAACCAGCCGTCTGCTGCTTGGACTTGCCGTTGGTTGGCTCATGCTAACTCTACCACTCTTGCTGGTTGTCGTAATGTCCGTGTTACAGAAACGCAAATGAACCAACGATATCCAACACCTACATGGTCATAATTGCAGACAGGTGCGTCTGAGATATCACAGTTCGTTTCTCATCGTCAGCTATTCGGGTTTCGCAAATGCAGGTCCAAGAATGAGAATGTTCGTACACACAGCGCACAGAAATTCTTTCGTACTTAACCAAAGCTTCAACATAAGTTTGGTGGCAATGGTTTTACAGGTAGCCAATTCAATTAGAACGTAGGGCCTACGATACTTTGGCCCTATGAGAGCGTCTCCGTCGCAGAGCAACTGACACAGCAAAAACGCCTAGACTCAATATGCCAGTGCTTGGCTCGGGAATCGCCGTGACTGATGTGATCGAAAATTCGATGGAATGAAATCGACTAAGTTAACAGCGCGAGTTAAATCACCGACTGCGAAAGTCGTAGATGTAGTAACTTCGGCTTCGTGCAATGGGTTGCGTTTTTGCTAGATAGCGCACGGCGATTTTGCCTTGTGGATGCTGCTCCATCTCTCCATATAAAATCGTCAAGCTTACCGCAACGACATGTCCACGGAGATGATTCAACACATCCGCTTCATTCTCAATCACAGGCGCAACTGTATGCAAAGGCAACGATCTTGACGATGCATGAAGGGTAGGGTCCGTTCCGAAATACCAGACCTTTGCTATCGGCAATCCAAGTCGATTGGTCGTCCTGTCCAAATCGATCAAGCCTTGCCCCCAGTCGCTATTGGAATCTGACAAATGCAGATGGACATTCTCTGGCCCTCCCCATAGCTCATTGGCATAACGCAAACCGTCCGGCCATGCGACCCAGGCGGGATAGAGCAACGCGACTGCGAGCAGGCCAAGGACTGGGCCAGGGGAATTCATTTTCCAAAGTTCAAGCCAGTTCGCCAGCGTAACGCTTGCGGAAATCATCACAAAAGCCAGCAGAGGAAAGACTAACCTGATTCCGATTTGCACTCGACAATTAAGGCTAAAAAGTAAAAGCAAAAGTGAAATAAGATTTACCGCGGTGACGTAGGAACGCGGTCTCGTCAAACAGATTGTAAGGACTAACAGAACAACACTTGATATCTTAACTGAAAGTGCGACGGGGAAATAATACCAGACGGCTCGAGGGTGCCAGTTACTATTCAAATAGCTCCCGTGCCCCTTTATGTTATGCTTGATCTGGTAAACCAATCCTTCGCCTGCGTTTGGAAAGACTTTAGCGTGGTTCGCTAGCCAAGCCATAGTTTCAAACCACGGCTGTCCTTGTTGGCTATCGGCCCACCTCACAAATGAAGCTTGAGGTTTCCAATCGGTGCCGCAATATGCCCAAAGTGCCATCGATCCGATCAAGAAAATCTTGATGAACCGCGAACGAAAGTTGCTTGTCTTTTGCCATCTTACTTTCCATGACAGCGCTCGAGCGCGAATGTCAAACATGTGGTCGCGCCAGAACTTCGGAAGCTCGATCGCGAACATAATTATTGGGACAAACATTAATGCAGACGCTTTTGCGCATAGCGCCGCGCCAAACAAAATGCCTGGAATCGCACAACTTCTCCATGAAGTACTCTGGCAACTTCGCAAATAATGCCACGTAAAAACCAAAACCATCGCCGTAATAGCGATATCGGTAGTAGCTAAGCATGCGTGCCCTAAAAGATTCGGCTCACTTGCCAAGAGACAAATAGCAAATCGGCCCCCCCACGGACCGCCGAAATGGCGGCTCAACAGTGCACCATAACCAAGCAACAGCCACCAAAAGATAAGATTCATTGTTCGTGCCACAGGTAGCACGGTATGGAATTCCTGGCCATCTTCTACGTTGAATTGTTCGCCTCGATATTTTTCCCATAGATAAACTGGCAGAGTTTGCAGATGAATTGGCAAGGGCATTGTCCCCGCCCGCATCAATTCGCGATTGCTGCCGGTTCGCCAAGAAGACATGCCCGACTTGATATAGAACGTCTCGTCGAACGTTGTAGAAATTTCAGGAGTTGCAGTAACGATCCAAGCCGTTGAGGCCAGCATCCATGCGAGAATCCAAGCAATGTCACCCAAGTGCTTCATCTTTTGCTACCCCTCCAGCCATAATTGTCGCAATGCTTCTTCAAATCAGTTGCTCGCGCTGGTGTGTGCACGTGGGTGGAAATGCTCACTGGTACTTATATCGCGTTTTTGGGCGGTTTGAAAGCAACCAATGCAGACTAGCCAGGACGGTCAAGATTTTGTGCGGTAGCATCCGCTTCGCGATGTTTGCGTAGTTGTCACTGGTGAGAATCGGATTGGCTGCGAGATGCATCTCGCAGCGATTTGGGATTTGCTTGCACGGGTGACGCCGGTAGCGAGTAAACAAAAACTGTTCTCTCCATTTCGCCTTGCAGCCGTAAAAACTTGTTTCAAACGGTGACTTGTCTACTCGAATCTGTGACTTTTACTTCTAAAAAGCGGTTCCTAGTCTGTTCCGGTGATGTGTTGGAATAGCGTTTGACAGATCGTAAGTGGCTGCCAATACTAATAAAAGGTCATCACCGAGTGCTTGTGACGAGTTGGTCCCGGCGATGCTTTGGCTTTGCAAGCTGAAGTAGTCGTTACGGCTTAAGCCGCTTTCGTCGTACATGCCCAGGATCATCAGTTTCCACGAGTCACTATCTTACGGATAACCTAATTATGTTCGGAATTGGTCAAACAGAGCTAATCATTTTAGCCCTAGTGTTGGTATTGCTTTTCGGTTCCGCCAAACTTCCATCGCTAATGCGAAACCTTGGCCGTAGTGCCAACGAGTTCAAGAAGGGGATGCGCGAGGAAAGTAACGATCCCGCCGAGAGGATCGAAAGCCAAAAAGAAGACACTGTAAACACCTAGTTTTCATGTCTTTTTGAGGTTTTTCGACCATGATGGGCTTAGGTTACAGTGAGATGATGCTGTTTGGCGTCATTGCGCTTATTCTCTTTGGCGCTCGGCTTCCCGAAGTAGCACGGAATCTCGGCTCGAGCTATCGTGAGCTGCGTAAGCATCTGAACGATTTTCAGCGAGAGTTTCAAGCGATCGACAAGTACGAACCGCCTGCCAAACCGACTTATGAAAAAGATGAGCCGGAAACGCCTGCGGCGAACAAGCCACCTCGGTTCGTTCCACCGCCCGCCGATTCAGACGACATGGCGATGTAAAGGCGTTTGTCCTATTGTTCGGGGTTTCGCCTTGCGTAGGCGGCGTGGCTCTCTCAAAAACCGCAAACTGAAGCCGCCGCCTGAAGTCGCCGCCTGAAGGCGGTACTACGAACAAGGCGGTACTACAAACACAGCGGCACTGTGAACCTGGACTTGTAGCCGCGGACAACCGCCCCAAGTAAAATGTGCTGCGGTGAGTGAAGGAAAGCAGCAAACTGGGTGTGTCTTTTGGGATCGCCAGTCCGCGCTTCGATCTGACAAGCAGCAGACCTTCGCCACCCACTCTTGCGTTCCTCCTGGTTAAGCTCTTGAAAGGCTACAAACATGGGCATTGATTTTGATCGGCGTTTATTCCTGAAGGCCACCGCGTTATCGACTGCGGCCTTAGCTGTGAAGAGCACAGCGATTGCTCAGGAGGACAAGCCAGCCGAAAAGTTGTACGACATATCGATTGCACAATGGTCGTTGAACAAAAACTTCTTTGGCTTTCTAGGGAATAACCGCGCCGGAGACGTCGAGAAGTTAGATCCGCAAGATTTTGCCATTATCGCGAAAGAGAAGTTTGGCATCAGCGCAGTTGAATACGTCAATCAGTTTTATTTTGAAGCCGTCAAGCAATCGGAATACCTCAAAACCCTTAAAAAGAAGGCCGAAGACGCGGGCGTGCGCAACGTGTTAATCATGTGCGATCGCGAAGGAAATCTAGGAGATCCTGATACGAAGAAACGGATCACTGCAGTGCGAAATCATATCAAATGGTTGGAGTGGGCCGCAGAGCTTGGATGTCATTCGATTCGTGTGAATGCAGCTTCGACAGGCACCTATGAAGAGCAGTTGAAGCTTGCTGCTGACGGCCTTCACCGCTTGGCAGAAATCGGTGACACGTACGATTTGAACGTGATTGTCGAGAATCACGGTGGCTATTCAAGCCACGGCCGCTGGCTGACGACAGTCATGGAAATGGTCGATCATCCTCGCTGCGGAACGCTGCCCGATTTCGGAAACTTCTTTATCTCGCGCGGCCGTAACGGAGTGGGGACGCAGGAGTATGATCGCTACCTGGGCACGTCTGAACTAATGCCTTATGCGAAAGGAGTGAGTGCGAAGACGTATGCCTTTGACGAGGATGGCAATGAAACCGCGACTGATTTTGAGCGTATCATGAAGATCGTCGTTGACGCCGGTTATCGTGGATATGTGGGCGTCGAATTCGAAGGGGCCGGGGACGCATTCGAAGGAATAAAGGCGACTAAGTCCTTGTTGGAGAAGGTTCGCGAAAAGCTGTCGGCGTAGTACTGCGACGACTTTTGAACGATTGAACCAAAAGCTTCCGTGGACGAACAGTGAAGTGTTACCAATCCAGTCCATGGAAGCAAAGTTGGCTATTTCCCGCAGCTTGACCGAATTTTCGTAAAGTTCTAGATAATTGGAACGAGTTTCCCATCTGCGCAGTTGCTGTCGATGCTGCTCGGTTGGACGCGAAGCGGTTGAAAACCTTGCCTTTTGCCGCGCGGAGGAATATCAAAAACGGAGAGCGGGAAAAAAGGACGTAGAGATGGCTTAGCCAAATCGATACGATAGGTAACTGCTAGCAAGAACGTTCAGCATTTTCTGCTCGCCCAAACTTACCACCCGACTGCCCGCCTGCCTTTAGCATTGCAGCTTTAAAAAAGAGTACTTCACATGAATTTTCGATTTTGGAAACACCGTTGCTTGGCCATCCAGCAAAATCTGCGTGCAGCCCGACC
Organism: Njordella aestuarii; assembly: GCF_056494165.1. Lineage (NCBI taxonomy): Bacteria > Pseudomonadati > Planctomycetota > Planctomycetia > Pirellulales > Pirellulaceae > Njordella > Njordella aestuarii. The sequence goes on along the minus strand of NZ_CM151397.1, from coordinate 546,389 downwards.
GATAGCATCGTTTGCTGTGTTATCGGTGGCAACTATGGTCGCGAGTGCAGGAGCCCATGCCATAGCTCAAGAGTCTGGTGTGCAAGAGGCTGATGCACCGGTTGCAGAGACCGCTAAGGAAGAAACGGTCAAGTCGAGCGATAAGAATGCAGGGCAAAGCGATCTTGACGCGGCGATTGATGCGAAGTTAGACGCAGACAATCTCGAGGCCTTAGACAAAGTAATGGATCTGGCCCAGAAAGCGATCGATAAAGGCTTGGATGAAGGCAACCAGGCCTTTGCGAAACAATTGATCGGGGCGGCAGCGTTTGATAAAGCCAAACGAATGGTCGAAGAAGCGGCGGCTTCACGTTTGGGTGCGCGAGGATTTTCGCGTCTTCAGAACGAGGTCACGGCCATGCTGAAACTAGCCACTGAAAATGACCCTAAACTCGCCGATGCGCATATTTTGCTGGCGAGGATGCATGCTACCAATAAAGATGCCACAGCAGCACGAGAGAGCCTCACGAAAGCGCTCGAAACGCTAGAAGATGACCGTATCAAAGCCTCTGAAGTTTATCTGCTCCGTGCGCTCGTCACGGAAGGGCCTGAAGAACAAGCGGCTGACCTCGAGAAAGCGACAACTCTGAACCCGCAGAATCAAGCTGCATGGCAAGCGAGGTTGCAACTTGCCGTTATCGATGACGACAAGGATAAAGCGCACGAGATCATCAAAGGTTTTCTTGGGACCGGTTCCGACAACATGGTCGCAATCCAAGGCGCCATTGAAGCTCTCTTGCTAATCGATAAGACAGATGATGCAATTTCGTACCTCGACGAAAAGATCGAAACCACTACCGATAAGTTCGAACTTTATCGTTTGCGTGCTCAATCGAGACTTGGTTTGCTCCGCGAATTTTTATTCAAGCCGAACAGCGACGAAGCCAAAGCAGAACGCGAAGAGATTTCGAAGCAGATTCTAGATGACGCCAGTCGCGCGATTGAGCTAAACCCGCAAGATGTGCCGAGCTACTTGTTGCGTGCACAAACGTACTTGATCTTAGATCCACCCAACCTGGACGAAGCAAACAAAGATGTTGACGAAGCTTTGGCACTGCAGCCCGGCAGCATCATGGGATTGAAATTGCGTTCTGATATCTCCGCCCAGCTGAAACAATATGCTGAAGCGATTGCTGATATGGAGTTGCTCGTACGTGACCAGCCAACGAATCCTGGACTACTATTGCAGCTGGCACAACTGTACCAGGCTGACGATCGTCCTAGCCTTGCGATTAAAGCGGCAGAGCAAGTGATTAAGCTTGATGCAGAAATCTGGCAGGCTTATCGCATTCGCGGCGATGCCTACTTGAGCGTTGGACAACAGAAGGATGCGGTCGACGACTACGAGGCGGCCTTGAAGATCATCAAAGATGATGAGGAGAAGTCAGGCTTGCTTAACAATCTGGCCTGGGTGCTGGCAACTAGTCCTCAAGATGAGATCCGCAACGGCAAGCGATCGCTGGAACTGGCTCTCGAAGCTTGCGAGATCACCGATTATAAGGAGTCGCATATCCTTAGCACGTTAGGCGCGGCCTATGCCGAATCGGGTGATTTTGAGAAAGCGCGTGAGTGGTCGAAAAAAGCAGTCGAGAAGGGACGCGAAGACGAAGTCGAACAGCTTGATCAGTTGGAAGCAGAACTGAAAAGTTACGAGGAAAACAAGCCATGGCGCGAGCTGCAAGAGACTGAAGAAGTCGAGAAACCGATCGTTCAGATCGAAGAAGGCATTGATGCCTAGCTTGCGGTAGCGGCTGCCGCTGGTCCCTGGCTGGATCAGCGGCATGTGAAGCGAACGCTGTGTTCGAAAATACGCCAGGACAGGGCAGTCTGCGACGATTCCGCCAACTATCTTAGCCAGCAGGCGAGACAATCGCGTCAAATAGGGCTGGCTTGTTTGGCATGGACTATGATTCATGCCTGTCTTCGATTAATTTGATTGGCTGACGTAGGTTCGGCGCGCAACGATTTGCGTTTTGAACCTGTCGGAAAAATTGCTCGTATGTGACGGGTCCCAGGCGGTCAGTAAGCTCGTGAGTCGCTTCTACATGCCTATCATCAGAATCGATCATCGGGAGTTTATTAATGTCGGTAGGAATTACTACTGAACCGGTAAGTTTAGGCAAGGCAGATGCACCGGTCGAATCTGATATCATCATCGAAACACGCGGCCTGAGTAAAATTTACCGCGATTTTTGGGGTCGCAAGAAAGTTCACGCGTTAAAGAACCTCGATATCGAAGTCAAACGCGGCGAAATCTTCGGACTTCTGGGCCCAAACGGCAGTGGTAAGTCAACAACGATCAAGCTGGTCCTGGGCCTCCTTTTCCCAACGACGGGTCGTGCATTCGTTTTCGGTAAGGAAGCGACAGAAGTCTCCAAAAACGAGCGAATTGGCTATCTGCCTGAAGAATCCTACCTTTACAAGTTCCTGAATGCTGAGGAAACGCTCGACTTCTACGGCCGATTGTTTGATATGCCACCTGCTGTCCGCCGTGAACGGACAGAGAAATTGATTCAGTTGGTCGGACTTCAACGTGCTCGCCGGCGTCAGTTGAAAGAGTATTCCAAAGGGATGACGCGACGCATCGGTTTGGCCCAGTCCTTGATTAACGAGCCTGACTTGCTTGTCTTGGACGAACCGACGACGGGGCTCGACCCCATCGGCTCGCGGGAAATGAAAGACTTAATTTTGCGTCTTCGGGATGCGGGCAAGACGATCTTGATGTGTTCGCACCAACTGGCGGATGTGCAAGATGTTTGCGACCGTATTGCTATTTTGCACCAAGGCGAGCTTAAGGAATTGGGACGAGTCGATAGCTTGTTGAAGGTGCAGGATGTAACTGAGTTTCATGCTCGAGGGCTTACGGACGTTGCCAAGAAGGAAATCGCCGAATTGATAGCTCATCACAAGGGCGAAATGACGTCGATGGGTAACCCAACGACGACGATGGAAGAGTTGTTTTTGGATATTGTTCGGGAAAGCGAGAATCGAACTGCCCCCCGAGAAAAGTAGTTGTTTTTGCTTGTTAGAATCCTTTCCTGTCCGTAAAGCACATCTTCTCATCCACCCATGCGACTTGAACCAGATCAATTTTGGACTTTCCGCGAATGGCTTTTCACCCATCGCGGCCTATTAGACGGCTTCTTGCTGGGCATAGTCCTAGTCGTCCTAGGATTTGTGCTCAGCTATTTGGTCTCGATGGTTCGGTATGGGCCGGGCGAAGGCTTCTACGTTGTCTCTAAGAACATTCGAGATCTGTTTCGAACCGATCTCCCCAAGACTAGTGCTCGTCGCATTGGCGCGATTGCAAAGCTGGCGTTTATGGAAGCCGTACGACGCAAGGTGCTCGCCGTCGTAGCGATTTTTATTGTCGGGCTTATGTTTGCGGGCTGGTATTTGGATCCCGACGCAGAAAATCCCGCGCGGCTTTATATCTCCTTTGTTCTCACATCGACTAACTATCTCGTGCTGCTACTGGGACTTTATCTCAGCACGTTCAGCTTGCCGGCCGACATTAAGAACAAGACGATTTACACGATTACCACCAAGCCAGTACGGGCAACAGAGATTGTCTTGGGGCGAATCGTCGGCTTTGCAATGATCGGAACCACGATCTTGCTTGCGCTAGGTCTCTTGAGCTACATCTTCGTCGTGCGAGGTTTGTCACATTCTCACGAAGTAGAGACGCTTGCAACGGATGATTTGGCTGGCGAGACAACATTGTCATCAAGACATCGTCATAGCTATACAGTCGACGCAGACGGCTTTGGAGAAACAGACCTACAAAAAGGTCACTACCACGAAGTGCGCCCAAGCGCGGACAGCAATGGTGGATTTGAAGTCGGACCAGCCGTTGGCTCGCTAACAGCTCGTGTACCAGTTTATGGAACGCTCAGTTTTACGGATCGCGACGGCAGGCGTGGTGCCAAGGACGTCGGGCTTAATGTCGGTTACATCTCCGAGTATCAGCGATATGTCGCCGGTTCGACGCTGATGAGCGCAATTTGGACCTTCAACAACATCAATCCAGAGCGTTTCGGAGACGATCTGCGGATTGAAATGACTCTTTCGGCGTTCCGCACGCAGAAGGGTGACATCGTGACGCCCGTGGGCGGGATCATGATCCTACGAAGCGCCGATGGCACTGTTGAAAGTGAACGGCGTTACTTTCGCGTCAAGGAGTTTGAACTTGACCGACATGTCATCCCGCGCGAGTTGAACGGATTTGTAAACGGCGTTGCTCAAAAGATTGACCTCTATAATGACTTGGCCAAAGACGGAACACTCGAAGTAATCATTCGCTGCGACGACAGCGGACAATATTTGGGGATGGCTCAAGCCGACATGTCACTTCGCGCAGGCGACCGCAGTTTCCCGTACAACTTTTTTAAGGGCTACGTTTCGATCTGGTTGCAGATGGTCATCATCATTTCGTTTGGAGTGATGTTTAGCACCTTTTTGTCTGGCCCAGTCGCAATGGTCGCAACCCTCTCAGCACTTGTGCTTGGGTTCTTCGGAAATTCGACGGACATGTATTTCGAAAATCAGAGAAATAGTGGAGGTGGACCGATCGAATCATTCATTCGAATCGTAACACAGAAGGGAAGTATGATCGACTTGGACCTCGGAAACGAGCCTCTAGAGAAGGTCATTACGAGCGTTGACTACGGTTTGATGTACTCGGTCGAACTGCTGAAGGGTGCCGTGCCTAGCTTCAGCCAGCTCGGAACGTCCGATTTCATCGCTTACGGCGTAGACTTGTTCGACGGGCTACTTCTCCGGCATATTATGATGACGTTGGGCTATTTTGTTATGGCAACCACGGTTGGATATTTCTTCCTCAAGACTCGAGAAATCGCAGCGTGAACAACAAGCTATTTATTCGCAAAGTCTTATACATTGCGTCCATTGCGCTGCTGCTGATTCCGCTGTTTTTGCTAGGTCAGCCTTCATACAAAAAGGAAGGCACTCTTGCGGGGATAAGCGGCGGTGGCGAGCTTGCCAAAATTCGGCATCGCTATCGAATTGGTCAGGCGGATATCGGCCAGATCGATCCGGCTAGCGAAAGCATGCGACTGGCCACCCTGGGCATGCGTGGTATTGCTGCTGCCTGGTTATGGCAGAAAGCGGAGTATTACAAAGAAGAGAAGTACTTTGACCGGCTTTCCGCAACGCTCAATCAAATTTCGTTGCTGCAACCTCACTTCGTAAAAGTGTGGGAGAGCCAAGCGCATAACTTGGCCTACAACGTTTCGCACGAATTTGACGACTATCGTCAACGTTATGCCTGGGTCAAAAAAGGCATCGACTATCTCGTTCGTGGTACGCAATACAACGAACGCGAGCCGATCTTGCAATGGCATCTCGGTAAGTACATGACGATGAAACTGGGGCGGTCCGACGAACAAAAGCAATTCCGTGAGCTGTATCGCAACGACGATGACTTCCACGAAAAACTGATTGCCGATGGGTTAACAGACCTCAAGAGCGAAGCGTTGGGAGCAGATCGCAAGCCCGACAACTGGCTCAGTGGCCGCCTTTGGTACCTGAAAGCGTACGACCTCGTCGACTCGGGCGCATTGCTGAACAAGAACGAGGTGCACTTTTATGCTGAAGCACCTTGGGCGCAGATGTACTATAGCGAAGCAATCGAAAAAGAAGGGATTCTCGACGACCGTGCACGCTTTGCATGGAGCCGAGCCAATGAGAGTTGGAGAGAGTTTGGAAATCGTGACATTCTAACGACTTGGGGTGACCGCGTTCAGTTACGATCTCTTGGTAGATTAAATCAAGTCTATCGCGATTTGACGGACAAATTCTCAGCACTTACTGCGAACATCAACGATGAAATCCTGAAATCCAGTCGCGATCAAATGTCTGCCCCGGAACTTTTTGTTTTGGATGCTGACGAAAGCACCTTGGACGAAGACCAGTTGAATTTCAAGCACGCCACAATCGACAAATACCTGTCAAACCGCTACGAAATCGCAAAACAATTGCCGCTCGAAAAACGCGCCGAAGGTATTAGCTTGGCCGCGACAATCGCTTCTACCGAAGAAGCAATCAGACACACCGACTCGTACCGAAACATGTGCAACTATGCGTACTGGGACATGCGATCCGAAGCGGAGCAGTCTCCCGTTACACTTGCCGCGCGACAACAAATGTACGAAGCCGACGTGCTGATCGACCAAGCTGACTTGAATGCGGCGACTCAGCGATACGAAAAGGCTTGGCTAAATTGGAACGCTGTCTTCCGCCGCTACCCAGAGATGATGCTGGAATCGATTGCCGACGATGTGCTACAAGCTGTTCGTCGCTATATGTCGGCCACCGATACGGAGCTTGAAGAGTCGTTTGTACTCTATAATTTTATCAGCTATCGAATGGTTCGAGATTCAAATCGCGCTGACGTCGAAAACAATAAGAACTTTCAACAGATGCTGCGAGAGGCCCCAGCCTGGGAGTCGGCCATGGACGAGCCTGCGTTATTGACGAACGAACACGTTCCACAACCAAAGAATATGAAGACTGGTGGTGAGACTGAGTCGAACTCCGCGACAACCTCAGCGTCCGTGTCGGAAACAAACGCGGGGGCCGCGACGGAAGGAAGCGTCGTTCCGCCGGCAGAAATGCCTACAGAAGAAGATGTTGCTACCGGTGCAAACACAGTTGAAACGGCTTCCGAACTCGGCTCTGTTAATGAGGCATCTGAGACACCTACGCGTCGACCACCGCCGCTGACGCCGCCTATGCCTGTGGAATAAGCGATACGTTGGACAAGTCGCAGGTCGTCTCGCTAAAAGATTGCCGCGCTTAAATGACTTCTAGACTCAGCGCTGGCTGATGTCTCTCAAACGGTTTCCCGATCCGCTTTCCTGACGCTTCTATTTGAGCCGGTTAGCGTTGTTGCGGGAAATCAAAGTCAGGCTCAGCCGGAATATCATCCAACGCTCCGAGGTCATGCATCTCATCTTGAACTTCGTCGCCGTCGTGATGAAGTTCGGCTTCCGATGGGCTCATGCTCGCGTTGCGACGCGCGATCGCCTTCTTACGTTTCATATTCTCCATCACCGCGGCGGCGATGGCTGCAGCGAAACAGAGCACGATAAAGGCGATCCAAGCGTAGGTCCACATTGTCCAAATTTCCTCAACCGTAATTCTCGCACATTTTCCGATCTCCAACCCTAATTGGTGACCGACTGAAACTCAAGGCGTCTAGAAAACATTCCGTGCAAGGCGAAACTGAATATTGCAGGTCGTAGGAATTCCGCCAGTCGCCCTTGCTGTAAGGCTACCATACAACCAGCAGGACTTAAGAAAGGCGTATTTCGTCGCAATCTACGTCAATTACTGTGCGAATGTCTCAAAATGAGTTAACCTAGGTAACTAGTCCCGTTTTCCCAGAATACTGTACAGACATTAGCCTATTCCGAATTGCATGCCCTCTTACCTTGTTGTAACGCACGGGGTCGATTTAGACCGCCGTTATGTGCTCGAGCCCTCCTCTGACTTAAAAATTGGTCGTGGGCTTGGCTGCCAAGTGGCAATTACCGACCCCTTGTCTTCTCGTATCCATGCTTCGTTATCGTTCGATGCGGGCCAGTGGATTTTGACCGATGCAGGCTCCAGAAATGGCACGCTCGTAAATGGTTCCAAGGTTGATCGCGCTACGCTTAACGATGGCTGTAAGATTCGCATCGGCAACACAGAACTGCAATATAACGAGCAGGAGACGAGAAGCCCTGATGACCTGACTATAGAAACTATCAACCTCGCTCATTCGTTGTTGGATGACGACGACAAAGTCAAAACAGGTCGAGCTGCAATTGCGGCTCTTCGCGATCGCAAGAGGTTTGATGAGCTCTACGATCTCTACCAAATGACGTATCAATGCCTGATCACCGATGATACCGATGCGATGATCGAAAAGGCCCTGACCATTCTGCGAGCACGAACCAAAGCAACGATTGTCGGCTTTCTAGCTACCGACGACTTAGGCGACCTGCGGCCGTTTTATATCAGTCCGCCTGAAGGAGCTCAACGTCTTAAACTCAGCCAACGACTTACCGACTTGGTTGTCCGTCAAGCGACTGCGATTTGGACGAAGAATGAATTGCGACGCAACGAAGATGGCGCACTGAAACAGTTCTCCGACGCAATCTGTATCCCACTGCTCGAAGACAAACGTCCGTTTGGTGCCATTCACCTGTATCGTGAAACGGAGCAATTCGATACGCACCATTTTGATTTTGCAATTTCCGCTGGCAATATTGTCGGCTCTGCGATTTTGGGTAGCCGCCGTAATCATTCTTTGCGAGCCGCCAGCGTTCGACTCAAGCAGAAGCATGTTGAACATGATGAATTGATTGGCGAGAGCAAACCGATGCAGACGCTTAAAGAGCGAATCAATCGTGTCGCAAAGGCCAACGGGACGGTTCTCATTCGGGGTGAGAGCGGCGTCGGTAAAGAGCTTGTCGCAAGAGCGATTCATCGTGCTGGCACCCGCGCTTCCGCCCCCATGCTCAGCGTAAACTGTGCGGCGATTCCGTCGGAATTGATGGAAAGCCAACTGTTTGGACATATTAAAGGAGCATTCACGGGCGCAGACAAAGATCATGCCGGCTGGTTCAAGCAAGCTGACGGCGGCACACTCTTCCTCGATGAAGTTGGGGAGCTGAACCTGGGCGGCCAAGCGAAACTGCTGCGAATCCTTGAAGGCCATCCGTTCTTGCCTGTCGGCGGCACTAAAGAAGTTCGTGTGAACGTGCGTGTACTGGTGGCGACCAACCGCGACCTCCGCGATTTTGTGCGTGACAAACGTTTTCGTGAAGATTTGTTTTATCGCCTCAGTACGTTTGAGCTGAACATTCCTCCGCTTCGAGATCGCGGTCCAGATATTGAACAGCTGATCGAGTACTTCTTTGAACACTTTCGCAACGAACATGGTCGCCCGAACTTAAAAATTTCCGACATGGCAAGAAAACGACTGCTTAACTATCGATGGCCAGGCAACGTTCGACAGTTGCGAAACGTCATCGATTCGGCGGTGGTACTTGCTGTGGGGGAAGAGATCGAATCAAGCGACCTGGCGTTGCATGAGCCACTTTCCGACAGGCTTGATACGCTTCGAATCGACGACTGGGAGCGGCGTTTAATTCCTGAAGCTCTCAAGCGCACTGACGGGAAAATACCGGATGCCGCAGACCTGCTCGGCATCTCGCGAGCGACACTATACCGTAAGCTGGAGGCTTATGGACTGAGCAAAGAAGGCGAACAGCTTCACAATCATGACGAGAATGAATTCCACTGATAGCATCGTCGCGCACAATCGTCGTGGCTGGGACAATCTGGTTTCTCAAGCGCATGCCCTTACAAAACCAGTCTCCGCAGAAGAACTCGGAAACGCTCGTAAAATCATTGATCCGGTCGGCTGGGTCGAAGGCGACCTTCAAGGTCGTCACGTGTTGTGCTTAGCTGCCGGAGGTGGTCGCTTCTCGGCTTTGTTTGCTGCACTCAATGCAATCGTAACGGTCGTCGATATCAGCCCGGCCATGCTAGAAACCGACCGTGCTATGGCGGAACGGCATAACTTCAAGGTGCGCATACTACAAACGGATATGGGAAATCTGTCCGCATGCCTTGATGCCGAATTCGACCTGATCATGCAACCCGTCAGTACAACCTATGTGAGCGAGCCTAGATATGCATTTGCAGAAGCTGCTCGAGTTCTTAAACCAAATGGGGTCTACATCTCGTTCCACAAACAGCCGATAAACTTACAAGCATCTCTGAATGCTTGCGGTCGCGGTTATTTGATTGAACACCCCAGCAACTGCGTAGTGCACAATCCGCCGCAACTGAAAACACGCTTTCGCGAAGCGGGTACCATCGAACACGCCCACAGTTTACAAACCATTATTGGTGGCATTTGCCGTGCAGGTTTTGTAATCGAAGATTTTGTGGAACCCCAGTACGGCGATGAAAGAGCAGCTCTTGGCAGCTTCGAGCACCGATGCAGCCACATTCCGCCATATATCGCAGTCAAGGCAAGAAAAGTCTGCGCCGCAGAACCTTGTCCACAACCGGTAAAGACACGACTAATTCTCAAGTAATTAACCGTGTTAAGAAAGTGCAGGTAATGCTGCAAAAACTATTTCGCGGATTTGGCGATCATCCAAACTTTAACAAGCTCGGGTAACGAACGAACTTGCAGCTTGCTCATCGCTCGAGCTCGTCTGGCTTCAATCGTCCTAACCGCAACGCCCAGAATCCTTGCCATCGCTTTGTTCATCTGGCCATCTACGACCAAATCGACAACAGCTCGCTCGGAATCAGTCAACGTCTGCTCAAGCTCCAAAATCCTTCGAACTTCAGGACTGTCAGGATCAACACCTGCCGACGCATTCTGGCGGTCAATCATAGCCAAACCGACAATACCAACCGGATTTCCGTTTTGACCGACCATGACGTTCCACATCTTGAGCGGAACCATCACGCCTCTACCATCATTGACAACACAACGGCAATTTGCCATTTGGCCAATTTGCATGCGTCGCCAACAACCTTCGCGCAACCTTTCGTTCTGTAGATCGTCCGCGAGAAAGTCCTCTATTCGACGACCCACCATGTCCGCTGATTCAAGTGACAGCATCCGCGCTGTCGAACCGCTTACGAACTGAATAACCCCTTCTGTGTTCTGTGTGAAAAAGAAGAAGTCATTGCTCAAGTGCTGCGCAAAAAGTGGCAGGAACGCTTCCGGGCGATTTAATAACGAGCCGGCTTGTTGTGAGGTCGACGCCTCACGCGAGTTTTCTTCAAACATTAGAACCTCTGTACAGTGCATGTGGCAACGTGGTTGCCAGTACGCGTAGACCAGAGTTGCCCGAACAGTGGCGATCGATCGACACTCGGACACCCGTAACAGCTACGAGACAACTTTTAGAAAGAGACAACTACTCGCAAATCGATGGAAGCAAAAATCTCTACAACACTACGTAAACCGCACGCTCACGTATGTGGTTAACCATTGTTCGCATTATTTGCGTTTTTCGCAACCTCATTTACGAAAAAACGTCAACTTTTGAAAGATTTCCATGCTTCGTCAGAGAGGTTGCAAGTCACTATTTCGACGTCACCCTGCTTTTTTGCTGGTAAAATCGCCAAAAACCCAGTTTCAGGAAATTGGTGGCAATACTCGATGGCCGCGTCGAGTCCCAGGACAAATAGTCCGGTCGCGAGCGCATCAGCCCGCGCTGCGCTAGGGTTAAGCACAGTGATTGACAACATCCCCCCCACCGGAAACCCGCTGCGGGGATCTATAATGTGACCATATCGCACACCGTTGAAATAGAAGTATTGATTCGCGGGGCCGCTCGTGCCCAATCCCGTGTTCTCAAGTCGCAATTCTCCGATAATGCGCTGGGCCTGTTCGGGGTGGCGAACCGCGATGCGCCAGCCAACTTGACTATCCACATCAAGTCGATGGCCAACGGCCAGGATGCTGCTGTGACCTCCATGCAGCAAGAAACTGTCGACGTCATGGTTCTTTAGACATGCGGCCATTTTGTCGAGCGCAAATCCTTTGCCGATGCCGCCACTGTTGATCTTTACATCGCTCCGTGTTTTTTGGATCGTCTTGGCAACTTCATCGATCACCATTTCGTTGGCTGCGATGCTTTCAACCGCAGATCGGAGTCGGTCGGTTGAAGGAACATGCCCCTCGCGCCTTGAAAAGCCCCAGAGTTCCGTGAGTTCTGCTGCGCACAGATCAAACGCCCCCTTCGTTTCCTCTTTGATCGCTAGCCCAAGCTGAATCATTTGTAAGGTAGCCGCAGAGACGGCGACGGGGCTGTTCGCCGTGGCATTGTTGATCCGACTAAATTCGCTGGTCGGTATATAAACGCTCAATAGCAACTCGAGATGTTCGGCAATATCGAGGGCTTCCATCGCCACATCGGGCCCGTCCGCAGGAATTCCGGCATTCAGTAGCACTTCAAAGCGGCACGCCATCAGCCAACGTCCGATTTCAACTTGATTCGTCACCAATCGCGGCCGAGGCATTCGAGTAACTCGTGATATGAGATAAGCTGTGTCAAACAGAACTGTGTTAAACTGTAGATGCGGCGGCAAGCTAGGCATGAGTTTGAGTGTAACGCATTCACCTACATTTACCGTCAGCCTATACTAGCTCAACTAACTTTTGGAGGACACGTTGGCGCGTCGATTTTTTCGTTCTTTGCGAGTGCGATTGTTAGCTCCTTTGTTGGCCGTATCTTTTATTGCCGCCATTCTCGTGGCTGGTGCATCCTATTTTCTTGGTGCACGATGGGCCATGCAAGAAGTCGAGCAGCGATTTGAAGCAATTCGTCAAACGCTCGAAACTACCGCCTTCCCTCTCAGTGAAAATGTTCTTACTTCACTGGCCGGCCTAACGCAGACCAACTTAGTGACGCTCGACAGCAACGGCTTATTGCTTACCACTACCCACAAAGGAAACTGGGGAAGGAATCTTCGTTTGCAAGATTTGACAAGCAAGACTGAAAATCCAGACTCGTACGCAACCAATATAGTTGAACTAGATCGTCGTCGTTTCGTCGTCTATTCATTTCAACGTAGCAACGTGAGCAGACCGCTAGACAATGTTTCGTCGGTGCTGGTTTTGTTCGATCAGACGTCGATCGATGCGACGCAACGACGCGCGGCGTTGTTGCCCCTGGCGACTGGTATATCGACGCTCGTTCTCTTGACGTCGCTGTCACTATGCATGACATCCCGGATAACTCGTCGGCTTTCTCAGCTACAATTGCGTGTTCTACGCGTTTCGCAAGGTGACTTTGAATCGAAAGTGACCGACCATTCCGATGACGAGATAGGACAGCTTGGTAACGAAGTCGACGCAATGGCTGGACAACTGAAACGCCTCTGGACGGCGGTGAATCAGCAGCAGAGCGAAAAGCTACTTCATCAAATTGCCAGCGGTATGGCTCACCAATTGCGAAATAGCCTTACGGGGGCGAGACTCGCGATTGAATTGCATGCCAGGCAATTGCAGGGCGATGAGACCGAAGGCCTTCGAATTGCAATCCAACAGATTGAAGCGGCCGAGGATTATGTGCAGCGTCTAATCCGGGTCGGCACGGGGCAACAGGAGAGAGACCGCCCCGCGAACACGCTAACATGCTTGCAGGATATTCGGTCAAGTCTCATTGCGATCGCGACTCATCGGCACGTCAATATACAGTGGTCGCTAGCACCTGAACTTGATGGCTACGAAGTAAAAGATGGCCCCACTTTGTCGGCCGCAATCACGAATCTTGTGATAAACGCAATTGACTTGGCGGAACAAGTTCGGGTTCAAGCTGTTTTAAAGTTGCCGAACATTCTGTCTGTAGTAATATTTGATGACGGGCCGGGCGTCCCAGAATCAATCGCGCAAAATCTATTTGAGCCCTTTGTGACTTCCAAACCTGAAGGGCTGGGACTAGGCCTGCCACTGGTGCGTCGTGCTGCGGAACATTTAGAGGGCAGTGTGGAGTGGAAGCGAACGGGCAAGGAAACGTGCTTTCTTTTTTATGCCAAACTTTCGCCCATCGCCTAGACTATTTCCAATGAACACACAAACGAGTAACCTTTCCAAAGCAACCCCTAGCCTCGCGCTAGTAGTCGACGATGAGCCAGCAATATGCTGGGCATTTGAACGTCTCTTGACCGAAGAAGGGCATCGCGTCGTTACCGCATCAACCGCCGAAGAAGGCTTGAGGATCGCTGCTCAACAACATCCCTCGATGGTCTTTCTCGATGTTAGGCTCCCGCGAGCTGACGGTATCTCGATGCTGCCTAAATTTTTGGAAGCGACGGGAAACGCACCGATCATCGTTATGACGGCCTTTGGCGATCTTGAAACCGCTGTTCGAGCCGTCCGTAGTGGCGCGAGTGATTATCTGGTTAAGCCATTTAAGCTTGAGGATGCCATTCGCGTGTGCAGAAACGCTGTACGGGCGTCCGCTTCCCAGCCAACCCCGATGGCGATTTCGCTGGTATCTGGCCAAGACGAAATGTTGATTGGTCGTTCTCCCGCGATGCAGCAAGCATTCCGCCAGATCGCCTTGGTGGCTGATAGCGATATCTCCGTACTGATAACAGGCGAAACGGGCTCCGGCAAAGAACTTGTTGCCGCTGCGATCCATCGCCACTCTCGCCGCAGCACAGCTCCCTATCTCCAGCTTGCGCCTGTGACGCTGAACCCCTCGTTAGTTGAAAGCGAGTTGTTTGGACACGTAAAGGGAGCCTTCACAGGCGCATCCGAAGATCGCTCGGGTTTGTTCGAAAGTGCCACTGGAGGTACTATCTTACTGGACGAGATCGGCGATTTGCCTCTTGAGATTCAAGTCAAACTGCTGCGTGTTCTTGAGAAAGGCCAGTTCAGCCGCGTGGGAGAAGTTCAGCTGCGTACCAGTAACGTGCGCGTCATTGCGGCCACAAATTGCGATCTTTCCAAAGCTGTTGAGCAAGGGAAATTTCGAGAGGACCTTTACTATCGCCTGAACGGAATCCATATACATCTACCGCCACTTCGCGAACGCATCGAAGACATCCCGCTCTTGTGTACGCATTTTCTGACACGCATCGGCTATCCTGCTGCCGCATCAGCTATTGATGAAACACTGATGGACGCGCTACTCGCGCGAAAGTGGTATGGCAATATCCGAGAGCTCAAAAACGCCATTCAAAGCGCCGCGGTGACCGCTCGCGGTCGATCACTTGTAATCGGAGATTTCCCGGAGGCTCAGCCCGGAAAAAGCGAACTGGGTAAGACCTTACAAGTTGAACTCGATAAAGCTGTAGCAAGCTGGACCCGCGAACAACTTGATAGCTTGACCAGTGACAAGGGAAATTTGTACGAGGATTTCTTGAAGGCAGTCGAGCCTGTCTTGTTTCGACTATTGATGCAACATACTGGCGACAACAAAGCAAAAACCGCAGATCTGCTTGGCATGCACCGGAGCACTCTCCGCGAAAGGCTCCGCGGCTATGAGGGCTAGATTTTAAGCGTTCAGATTTGAATCTGCGCTACGAAGCAGATGCAATCATGTTCGGAACCGTTCCGTTCTCACGCGGCTCGCCTTGCTCGCTTATGCAACCAGAGCTTGAGCAGTAGCAGCACCAACGGCAAGCTATGAAACGCCAAGTCAAAAATATCGATTGGACGGGTCAATGTCCCTCGGTAAAGCATCTTGAGCTTTTCCCACAGATGAGGTTCTGGAGCAAACGGAGCGAGTCCCAGCAGAAGTGCCAGCAAGACTACAACCGTAAACGGAATTTGCCGAATCCATTCTGCCACAGCGGTCAGCATTTGCGTTGCCTGGATACAAAGGGTGGTCGTTGAATCTCTGTTGGTTTAGAGCAATCAAAAGCGGCTTATGCAAAGAAGCTTCACTTTCGTTACTATTTGCGGTTACGCGATGGCCGCATGTTCTGGCGGGAGGTATTTTTATTTCGACAAGTCATACTGCTTGAACTGCAACTTTTGGTCGGCAATCGCTACAATTTAGTTTATCAGGTTTTAGCTACCGCTTTCCCTATTGGAAATTTGTAGCGATGCTAACTTGATTCCCCGCCTTCACGATCCTCTTTTCGTTACTGGTCCACGTGGCTTCAACACAACCGCTGTCCGATTCCAAGGACTTAAAAGAATTAGAGCAAGCACTTCGGAATCGCATTCAAGGAGATGTTTTCTCGACGCCAGTCAAACGAGGCGTATACGCCACAGATGCTTCACTTTTTCAAGTTATGCCGCGTTGCGTCGTGGTTCCGCAGACCGAAGACGATGTACTTGCCGTTGTGGAACTTGCAGACAAGTACCAAGTTCCAATCACACCGCGGGGTGGCGGAACTTCGCTTTCCGGTCAAACCTACGGGCCAGGAATTGTGCTTGATGTCTCGAAACATCTCAACAAAATCCTAGAAATTAACGCCGAAGAAGGCTGGGCTCGCGTCCAGTCCGGTGTTGTACGGGATCAGTTAAATGCGGCGGCGGCCAAGCTCGGTATGCATTTTGCGCCTGACCCAGCGACTGGCTCGCGTGCAACAATTGGCGGAATGATCGGCAACAATACTTGCGGCACACGCAGTATCGTTTACGGCAAGACTATCGATCACGTGCTGGAGACCCGAGTCGTGCTAGCCGATTCCTCGATCTGTTCTTTCCAGAACCGCGAGCCTGAATTCTGGCGAACGTTGCATCATAAGTCGCCCCCCCTGCTAAAAGAAGCCGGACTTTTATCGGGGCTAGATGCAATCATTCAAGCCAATCACGACGAGATTTTAAGTCGGTACCCCAAAGTGATGCGACGTGTGTCGGGCTATAACTTAGATGAGTTTGTTGACGGTGCTGGCTATGGGGGTTCAATCGGCCCGCGACGATCGCAGAATCAAGGCCATCGTCCTTGGAACCTATCGAACCTTATGGTCGGTTCCGAAGGCACACTTGGCGTCTTGCTCGATGCAAAAGTTCGCTTGACGGCGCTGCCGAAATCGACAGCGGTGTGCGTCGTTCATTTCAACGACCTGCTGGGCGCCCTTGAGAGCGTGGATGCGATCCTTGAACACAAACCGACGACAATAGAACTGTTGGACGCTACGGTTATGGAAGAGGCGAAAGTGAATCCGGCGACGGCCAAGATGGCTCACTTTATCCAGGGGAGTCCTCAAGCGGTTCAAATTGTTGAATTTTTCGGTGAAACTGTCGACGAAGCCAGACAAATTGCGGACCAATTTGCTTGGCAATGTTCGACTGACGGCATTGGTTACGCTTGGCCAGTTTTCTCAGATAAAGCCTCGATCCGCGACGTATGGGAAACGCGCAAACTTGGGTTAGGTTTGATCTCAAACGTGAAAGGCGCTAACAAGGGCCGCGACTTTATCGAAGATGCTTGCGTTCCTACTCGCCACCTCGCTGAATATATTTCGAAAATACAGACCTTATGCCGAAGCGAAGGAATCGACCGAGTCAGCCTCTATGCGCATGCATCTGTTGGAGTGGTCCACGTCGTTCCAGCACTCGACTTGCACGACATGCAACAGGCAGAGAAAATGACGCGAATCGCTAATCAAGCCTTCCTCTGGGTAATGGAGTATGGCGGGTCTTGGTCGGGTGAACATGGCGATGGCCAACTCCGTGGACAGTTCTTGCCTGCAGTGTTTGGAGACCAGCTATATCAAGCTTTCCGCGATGTTAAAAAGCTTTTTGACCCCAACGGATTAATGAACCCGGGAAAAGTTATCGACACGGCAACGCTGACAGACAATCTTCGATATCAAACACCCGGATATCAATTAAAATCGGCTCAGGCGCAATCAAAAGCGTTGTACAAGTATGCCGACCAAGGCGGCTTGCAATTAGCCATCGAACAGTGCAATGGGGTGGGCGAATGCCGAAAAATTGGCTCTGGCACTATGTGCCCTTCCTATATGGCGACGCGAGACGAACACCATTCAACTCGCGGCCGTGCGAATGCATTGCGACTGGCTATGTCGGGACAGTTGGGTTCGGATCCAGTTGAAGCCCTCGCCTCTGATGATGTCAACGACTGTATGTCACTGTGTTTGGCCTGCAAAGCCTGTAAAAGCGAATGCCCCAACGCTGTCGATATGGCTAAATTGAAGAGTGAAGTTTTACAGATGCGAAACGATCGTCATGGCATTTCGCTTGGAACAAAGATACTCGGGCGCATGCCGGATGCTGCTAAACGTTTTGCTGGAAAAGCGGCGGCCGCAATCGGTCTTGCTGCGCTCGTTCCGGGCGGTCGACGGATTCTTCAACGGCTTACCGGTATTGATCGTCGTCGTCCACTTCCTCCGTTTGCATCGCAAACACTTGAGCAGACTTTGAAATTCCAACCGGTTGCAATTGGCCAGCGTGATCGTGGCAAAGTTGTACTGTTCGATGATACTTATGCAAATTTTTTCGAACCGAAGGTGGGCATAGCAGCAATTAAATTACTTGAAGGTTGTGGCTTTGAAGTCATCTTAGCAAAATCTGGATGCTGCCAACGACCAAGGCTGTCTAAAGGCTTGGTGCGAGAAGCGAAGGACCGAGGAACTCAAACGTTAAAGAATCTGGATGTATTTGCGCGTCAGGGCATACCGATTTTGTGCTTAGAACCTTCGTGTGCTTCGGCGCTTCGAGATGACCTTCCGGACCTAATGGACGATCAAGAAATGGCTCAACGCGTTGCAAGCCAAGTACAAATGATCGATACATTTTTGGCTTCCCAAGACATCCAGCTTGAGAGCAATTGCGCGGAAATCGTCCTGCACGGTCACTGCCATCAAAAGGCGATGTTTGGTACCGGATCGATACATCAGCTGTTTGCAACAATGCAAAAGACCAATTGCGTAGAGATCGATTCTGGCTGCTGCGGCATGGCAGGTTCATTTGGTTATGAACATTATGATTTGTCCCGTACGATCGGCGAGCAACGGCTATTTCCAGCGGTACGCAAAGCGGTCGCAGAAAACAAAACGATCGTAGCCTGCGGAATCTCTTGTCGACACCAACTCAAAGACTTTTGCGAAGTGGAAGCAAAGCACTGGGTCGAAGTCGTTAAAGCAAAAAATCAGCAGACTTCCTAGTTGTATACTGTTCCATTCCTACGTGCGATTTCGACAATCCAACACTATTCTCCAGCATCAAGAAACAAACAATGAACAAATATTACTGTCTGTGCGGGCTCAGCCTAATGTTGCTGGTGCACAAAGAATCCGACGCGCAACATCCGATAAAATTCGACATCCATTTCCTAACAATTGATAGCAGCGAAGGTTGCGACATTGCAGATTTTGACAATGACGGGAAACTGGATATCGTTGCCGGTCGAAATTGGTATCGAAACGACGACTGGCTACCGCGACCAGTCCGACTGCTTGAGGATCGTGATGGCTACGTTCGCTCTAATGGCGAGTGGGCTCATGACGTAAATAATGACGGGCTAATCGATGTAATATCGATGGACTTCGTCGAAGGCGAGATCTACTGGTATGAAAACCCTGGCACGGCCATCCTCAAGCTGGGTACTCTCTGGCCAAAGCACTTGCTAAAAGACACTGGCTATACAACCAACGAAGCAAGCTACTTGGTTGATCTCGATGGCGACAGCATGCCCGAGTGGATTACCAACCAATGGAATAAAACAAATCCAGCTATCATCTGGAAGTTCGGCAAAACAACAGATAATGTCAGCAATAATGTTACCCTCCAAGGTCACCGAATAGGCGATATTACGGGCCATGGAATCGGGTTCGGAGACGTTAACAACGATGGACGCAAGGATGTGTTGGTGGGCACCGGTTGGTACGAGCAACCCGAAACAGATGCCTTTCAAAAGCTGTGGAATTATCACCCCGATTGGGACATGCAAGCAGCTTGCCCCATGATTGTTCACGACGTTGACGGCGACGGGATCAACGACGTCATCACCAGTAAAGCCCACGATTTCGGCATTTATTTGTGGCGTGGTCTGGGATACGACAGTACCGGAAAGTTACAGTTTCAGGAGAGCGAAATCGACAGCAGCTATTCCCAGGCGCACTGCCTGCACATGGCGGATCTGAATGGTGACGGCCAACTTGAATTGATTACGGGCAAGCGAGTGCGTGCCCACAATGGCGGCGACCCCGGCGCGTCGGAGCCCCCGATCATTCGTTATTACGTGTGGAATGCGGAGTCTCGGACCTACGAGGGCCACACGATTGACAAAGGCCTGGTTGGAATTGGACTGCAGATCCGAACGGCCGACGTCGACGGTGATGGTGATATAGATATCGTAGTAGCAGGGAAAGAAGGCACCCAGTTACTCATCAACCGTCTGAAATGAAATTGGAGTCGTCAACTAGATAAGATGATCGCCAGCGTATGATGTCCTGCCCTTTGCCGACTGTTGTTTGTCGACTGTCCGGCTTAGCAGTTTTTCCATCTTCTCCGCTGCATCATCGAGCGCTACCATCAACTCGGCTCCAGTGCCTGTAACGCTTACTGGTTGCATGCCAGCCAGTCGGGCTTCCATGACGCAACGCTTATCATCATCGCCAGCCTTTTGGCTGCTGTTCTCATCAGAAAGATGAATTTCGACTCTGGTAATCCTATCAGCAAATCGCCGTAGAGTATCTTGAACAACGGATTCGCAATGACTACTTAAATCGCTGCTACCCTCGGTGTGATTGTCCGTGTTAACTTGAATTTGCATCATAAAGTTCGCTTGGTTGTAAGTGTAAGCTAAGTACAGCGCGATTACTCCGCCGCGTCATGGTGACTCTACGCCGGTCCCCCGTAAGCTGTTCGGATATTTTGACGAATTCCCGGACCTGTCTTTCGGAAAGCGATGCTGAACTATGAGCGGTCAAGCGACTAGTTCAACCAACATGCTCGTTCAATAAATTTGGGAATTCGACGCCCTTCCAGAAAGCAGTCAAAACAAATCGGCTTACCAGTCCGCTCGTGCTCTTCTAGTTCGCTCTCACCGCACGCGTGGCATACTTGGCCTAGTAAAAACGGAGTCATCTCGCAAATGTGCTTTATGGCCTCAAGCAGGATTCGACGCCGTCGCTCTATGATAATAGACGAGGGATCGAGCCAACTTACTAGAAACCGTTTCTCTGTTGCCGAGAACTCATAGAAGACTTGGTTCTCGGCCATACGTTCGAGAAGAGTGTGGGGATGACTCAGCATTTGTTTCAGACCCCATGGGGTCAAAGGTAAGGACTCGTGCATTAACTCCGTGGCAATCGGCAGCAGTGAAGCAGCCTGACCACACCAGCGATCAGTAAGTCGCCGCACCGATTCGGAGATCGGGGAAGAATTTCTACCGCTTGAGACTGCAACTAAAAGACCAAAGCGAAAAAAGGCTTCGTCAGGCACTTTAGCGGCCAAATGAACGGATTTCTATTAGGAATATCCTTAGGTTCCGCGGCTCCAGGCGGCGGGCCTGGCGGACTTTTGAACAAAGCGCAAGGTTGTTCAGAAACAGCGACGGATTTTTGAGCACTATTGTCTGGGCCGCCCGCCGTAAGCGCCCAAGAGCTGCGAAGGTGAAACTCCGTACACGCGTTTGAATGCTCGGGAAAACTGAAACGGATCTGCAAAACCAAGCTTTGCGGCAACCTGCTTCACCAACAGTCGCTCATCGATCAGCAGTTCTGCAGCGTAGTTCAGTTTTTGGCGCAAGAGATATTGGTAAGCCCCAGTATGCCCAAAGCGTTGAAAAAGTCGTGAAGCGTAAATGGGTGTAACGTGGCATTTCGCAGCAACTTCTTCAATGCTATGCACAGAAACAAAGTCGTCGTCAATGCATTTCTTTATCGCAGCAT
Organism: Njordella aestuarii; assembly: GCF_056494165.1. NCBI lineage: Bacteria > Pseudomonadati > Planctomycetota > Planctomycetia > Pirellulales > Pirellulaceae > Njordella > Njordella aestuarii. The sequence goes on along the minus strand of NZ_CM151397.1, from coordinate 524,984 downwards.
AAGTATCAAATGCACGAGAGAAGGGGCGAGCATCCTTAATCGAACGCTGCTCAATTTTGAGCAAGATTAACCGCAGAAGTGTTTCACAAAGCTTCTTCGCTGCAGGACTGTCTTCTCGCGCTTCACGGAACAACAACTCAAAAAGGTCAACCAATTCATGCAACGCAGCGATGTGTACCGGCCTCCACTGGTCCAACCCTGTGTTTTTGAGCAAGCCTGCCGCTTCCTTGCCGACGAAATCGAGGTAATACTTTCGCATCAAACTATTCGCACGGTTCTCAATAGTGTGCTTGATGCCAGGTCCGTAAGCGAACACAACACCAGGGGCAAGCTGGTATCGCTGACCATTCAACTCCAGCGTCCCCTCGCCTTCAGACACGAATTCAATTGCAAGGTAAGGAAAATCAGTGCGTGCGATAGAATAATCCGGCCGCATTCGTTCGACGCCGCCGCATACAACCGCCAAAGGCGTCTTGGCAGGAGGCGATAAATCCAGGTAAAAGCGCCTCGCCTCTCTCACTTGCCGTGAAACAAACGGAGGATCGCCCTGCACCTTACTTCGTTCTGTTCTCATTAGCTTCTAGGTTAAGAATAGCTATGCAAAGGTCAAGTCGTGCCATTGGCGAACGGGTGGAGTTCCGACACAATTAAAGATTAAATTCAGGCGAGGATATTACGATGCAAACCTTAGAGCGTTTCTCATTCGGTGTCGGTGACCGTTTCGCCCACCAGGCAAAATCTCAACTTCGTGCATTCAAAATGCTCGAAGACGCTGGGGTCGTGGTTGTTCCGGTTTGGAACAAATCCAACCGGGAACATAACTTTATCGGGTCGGAACCACAAAGCGTTTATGATGCGGCCGCCGCTGCCACTCAAGCCTTGGGCTGGTCTCATCGCTGGTACGTCGACGCTGATCATATCCAGCTTAAAACAGTCGACAGATTCCTTTCCTGTTCGAACTTTTTCACAATCGACGTGGCGGAGTCCATCGGCAAGTCTGCAAGCGACGCCGATGTTGCTTCGTTCGTCAATAAGCACCCAGAGCTGATCGGTAGCGTCGAAATACCAGGCGTCTCAACGCCATTGGAAATTAAGGAATCGGATGTTGAGCAAGTCGCTCGCAAGTACCTTCTTGCAACTCGTGAGGCGGCAGAGATCTATCGCTATATCTCAAAGCGTAAAGTCGATATGCCTTTCGTGGCTGAAGTATCTATGGACGAAACCGATAGTCCCCAAACGCCGCCCGAACTGCTGATAATTCTAGCTGCCTTGTCAGATGCACAGGTTCCATTGCAAACCATTGCACCAAAGTTTACTGGCCGATTTAACAAAGGCGTCGACTACGTTGGCGACTTGCAACAATTCACTCGAGAATTTAACGACGACTTGGCTGTCATCGCATACGCCATTGCCGAATACGGACTACCAAGCGACCTCAAGTTAAGTGTTCACAGCGGCAGCGACAAGTTTAGTTTGTACCCAATCATTCGTAAGGCAATTCAGCAGACCGGTGCCGGTATTCACCTTAAAACGGCCGGCACGACCTGGCTAGAGGAGCTGATCGGATTGGCGGAAGCAGAAGGCGATGGTTTAGCACTCGCCAAAGAAATCTATGCGACTGCCCTGTCGCATATCGATGAACTATGCGTTCCATATGCCAGCGTCATCGATATTGATCGATCAAAGCTGCCTAGTAACAAACAAGTTGAGGAATGGAACGGCTCCATGTTCGCGAGTACCCTACGCCATATCCCGAGCAATCCTTTGTACAACGCTAACGTGCGCCAGCTTCTTCACGTCTCTTTCAAGCTAGCGGCGAAAGCGGGTTCACGTTTTACCGACTTACTTCAAAGCAACGAGATGATCGTCTCGGAACAAGTAACGGCGAATATTTTCGAACGGCACCTCAAGCCGCTCTTCATTGGTTAACTAAGAAACACACCGAAAAATACCGGGATGAACGAGATGGAAAAGCGTGTATTGGGAAAGACTGGGCTCGAGCTACCAGTGTTAAGCTTCGGAGCCTCGTCGCTGGGCGCCGAGTTCCGAAACGTACAACTGGATGAAGTTTTTGCAAGCATCCGTGTAGCCCTTGAACTAGGATTAAACCTTATCGACACCTCGCCTTACTATGGCCGGGGAATGTCAGAAGTGCTGCTGGGAATAGCGCTACGCGAAGTTTCTCGCGAGTCGTATCTGCTATGTACAAAGCTTGGAAGGTACGACGTAAACCATTTTGATTTTTCGGCAAAACGAGTGGCCGAAAGCGTCGATGTAAGCTTGCATCGATTGGGCACCGATCATTTGGACATCATACTCTGCCACGACATTGAATTCGTGCCCCTACAACGGATCGTCGACGAGACAATTCCGGCTTTGCGAAAGATTCAAGAAGCGGGTAAAGTGCGATTCATTGGAATCAGCGGTTACCCAATGAAGATTTTTGAAGTCATAAGCAGTCAAACCGATTTGGATTGTATACTTTCCTATAATCAGTACACACTTCAGAATACCAATCTAGTCGACCAGTTATTGCCAAAGCTAAAGCAAAAAAATATCGGCGTCATGAACGCGGGCCCTTTTGCTGCGAGGCTGTTAACTAATGCAACGCTTCCAGTTTGGCATCGCGATTCCGAACCGGTCAAACAGGCGGCACGGGCGGCAGCAAATCATTGCCAGAAACATGGCGTTGATATAGCACAACTTGCCCTGCAGTTCTCCTGTGCGAACCCAGACCTGGCAACCACCATTGCAGGAAGTGCCAACCCAAACAACGTTCGCAAGTGGGTCGAGTGGCTAGAACAGCCAATTGATCAAGAGCTACTACGCGACGTGCTAAAGATCTTCGAACCTGTCAAGAACGTGGGACACGCAGAAGGCCTGCCCGAGAACAACTAACGGAAACAGCATGAAAGCACTACAACTAGCTGAACCCAAACAATGGAAGATCATCGATATTCCGGAGCCAAAAGATCCAGGCCCAGACGAAGTGCTTGTGCGTGTTCATCGCGTGGGAGTTTGTGGCACCGATTTGGGTGGCTATCTCGGAAAGTTCCCATTCTTTTCGTACCCTCGCATACCGGGTCATGAGCTGGGCGTAGAGATTCTAAAGACGGGGTCTTCCGTAACAAACGTCAAGCCAGGAGACAGATGCGCCGTCGAACCCTATCTTAATTGCCAAAAATGCTATTCTTGCCGTCGGGGTTTCACGAACTGTTGCGAACACCATAAGACGCTTGGTGTTATGTGCGATGGTGGGCTCACCGACAAAATTGTGCTGCCCGCACGAAAACTACATCCCGCAAAAAGCCTGACATTAGAGCAAGCCGCTCTTGTTGAAACACTTGCTATTGGTTGCCATGCCGTTGACAGAAGCGGAGCGAAACAGGGTGAGAACGTTTTAATAATCGGTGCAGGACCAATTGGCCTTTCGGTATTAGAGTTTGTTAAGCTCTCCGGTGCTCGACCAATAGTTGCTGACGTCAGCGAAAGTCGGTTAACGTTTGTCCGAGACAAAATGGGAGTCGAGGACACTTTGCTCGTCAGTCACAACGAAAGCGATATTAGTGCATTGGAAAAGCTGACAGACTTGCAACGTGCTGATGTTGTGATTGACGCAACAGGAAATCACAAGTCGATGACACGAGCTTTCGAATTCGCTGCTTTTGCAGGCCGTGTAGTTTACGTGGGTATAACTCAGCAAAACCTCGAATTTCCACACGCCCCCCATTTCCATCGGCGCGAGTTGACTCTACTGGCAAGTCGCAATGCTTTGTCGCGTGATTTCACACGTATCATCGATCTGATCGACGAAGGCAAAATTGATACAACAGCCTGGATTACTCATCACGCAAAATTTGCTGACGTTCCGAAGGTCTTCCCCGACTGGTTAGATCCTAACGCAGGTGTGATGAAAGCGATCATCCATATCGACTGATGACATGAGTTACAACGTTGCAAGGTCCACGTTGCGAATACGGTCATCATAATAGGTTCTATACTTAACCTTGCGTTCCAAGTCGCGGATGATTACTTCCGTGAAATCTACGCCAGTATGTTTCTGCGCGCTTCCTAGTCCGCCGGGACTGAAGACATTAATCTCCATTAGCTTGTCTTCTACGATATCGAGTCCGACAAGGAACATACCGTCGCGGACCAGTTTCGGGCGAACCATTTCTACAATCTCAAGCATTTGTTCGGTGACTTCGGCTTCGACGCTTTCCCCGCCCGAATGCATATTACTGCGTGCATCGCCCGATTTATTGACGCGACGAAAGGCAGCATATTTTCCATCGTGTTGCAATGGGCGACCATTCATAACAAATAGTCGCACATCACCATCTTTTGCCGCTGGCAAGTACTCTTGCACGATACAATATCCATCGCGTGTGACCGCTTCGATCATTTGATTCATGTTGGCACGTTCATCTTCGGAGATAACAAATACGCTTTGCCCGCCCGAACCTTGGAGGGGCTTGATCACAACCTTGTCGTGCTCGGCCTCAATAAACTCTTTGATTTCGTTAGAGTCGCGACTGATACATGTTCTTGGCCGAACCTGCTCGGGAAAGTGCTGAAAATATGTTTTGTTGATTGCATTCGCAAGATTTTCTGGATCGTTGAGCACAATGACACCTCGCGAAGCTGCCAATTGGCCAAATAGAATTCCACTCGTCTGCGCCCAAGAGCGATCAGCAGCATCTTCCGAAGGATCGTTGCGCAACAGCAGGACGTCAAAATCATCAACCTTGACCTTTGTAGCCTTGTTTTCTTTGGATTGCAGTTCGGAAAGATATTCCTCCAAGGATTCATAGCTGTTACCTGATACGGCCTTGGCATGTGCATGAATCGAACCATCGGGCGCATAGATGAAATCTGCAACACCAAGGGTATAAGCTTGGTGTCCCATGTTGACGGCGGTCATTGATAGCCGCGTCGTTGTATACGCCGCATCTTCTGTCTTAACATTGTTAACTACAAATCCAATTTTCATAATCGCTTTTCCAATAGCTCGATGATGGTGAGTTTTCTACTGAGTTCAAGACGTTCTTGAGCCTTCGTGTCTTTCCAAAATCTCGGCAGTGCACCGGGAGGCTGTATGATGCCGCGACGTCGAAGCTCTTGGATGTAAGGCAAATGGTGAAGCCCCATCTTGCCGACATAAAGAGGCTCAATATCATGTCCGGCCGACAAGAACCTAAGCAAATCTCGAAGGCCCCGGAGGTAGATGATATCTTTCGTGAAACCTCCACCTCGATAAACCCGCATCGCCGTTACAAACGCTTGCCTCGCTGGAAAGTGATAGACTTGATGCAAGTGTTTAAATGTCTCTTGGAAGCTCGCCTGCTCTAACATCATCCCCACCGCTAAAACTCGACTCGCAAGCACACGCAATCGATTTACCGTCAGACCGCCCGTCAAATATTCTGACAAGACAGCCAGCCCTTCTTGCAGTTCTTCATAGCCGTCCAACCCAGAATAAAGCTGCTGAAAAGGCTGGCACCTTCCATTAAAATACGTTAACAGATGAGTACCAACTTCATGATGTAACAATGACTCGATCCGACGAAACGGAACGCAGATAGACTTAGAGATCAAAAGCTTCCCTCGTGAGACCATGATGCCCGAAGCAATATCGTCACAGATTTCGACCTTCGCATTGAACTCACTGAGCCCTAGTTTGTATTCATCAATCTCGTCACGGGCAGCCTTAACAACTTGTTTGACATTTGCGAACTTTCCGACCTCTTCTTCAGCTTCCGGCTCGGGAAAGGTCTGAAGAATTTCATTTGCCAACGTCATCAACGAATCGTCAACTTCTCCATAAACTTGCAGGCAACTGTGGAGGAACTGGGGCATATCGAGATGACGCAGCGCCGTCAATTGATAGTCGAGTTCGTCCTGCTTCTCCCAAAAGAGATGTGCTAACGTCGGATCTTCTATTCGTTCGATTTCGATATCAAAAAGCGTTCGCTTGAGATGGCTTGGATGATAGGGCAGGGGGCGATAACAAAATATTGGCTCTGAAGTGAATTTCGACGCTTTAAAATCGTGCCAAGCTTGGTCAGCATTGGTCGGTGTCACTTGCAATAGGAAGTCGAATGACTCAGCAACTTCGCACAGCTGCTGATCAACAAGTCGCGCAGCTTTTACAAAGGTCGACGGGCCAAGCGAATCGTAGTGGACCAATTTTAGGCTTGATGCCGCTTCCGCTCCTGTAAACTCCGCGACAGTCTTCCGAACTGCCCACGCAAGTTGAGGTCGCAAAGCCTGCAGGACCAATGGATATAGCGTTCTTGCAAATCTATCTTGGTATATCGGTCGTATTGCCAAGCCAAGTGATATCACTGCCGCGTCGGAAGTCGCTAAGGAAAGCGGCTGCACTTGAGGCGGCGAAACGCTATCTACCAAACGAGATGCTACGGTTGCTAAGTTGCCTGCGACCTTAATTTCGGAAAGCGCTGACACAAACGTTTCAACCGTAGCGCCCAGACTAGTCAATTCAGATGACTGCACTTCGAAGGCTGGCTGAAGGTCCGACTCTTCGGCACATAAGTCTGGTTCCGACCAAATCTCAATAAGTAGGAACGTGCCGAAGTGTTCCTTTAACAACTCCCCAATCGCGTGGCAGAGGTGATTTAGTCCGGCCTGGAATTCCGGCTCCCACGTAGCAAACAAATACGCAGCCTCGCTCATAACAAGCTGTTGCGTTCCCGGATCTGGCTTGCCGGTAGATCGATAGACAACTAGAAAAGGCAGTTGGCGGTCGATGCGCAACCGTCCGTTTCCTGGTAACGTTCGACGGATTGGCTGGTTTTTGGCTAAGCGCGCGACGACGGCAGCGGTGATTCTATCAAACGATTCAGTCGAGGCTTCCTGAGTCATTTCGTTCATAATTGCTCCAACCGAGCCGAAATTTCCGCTACGCAGGATTCGAGCGCTTCGTGGAGGACCTTCAGATCGTCTAAGTCCGGCTCTCCTGTCCATTCATCCATGAAGATCTTCTTGAACTCGATAGCTATGACACACACTTGCCTCGGAAAATTTTCATGAATCCATTTGCTGAAGTGTCCTCCTTGAAACTTTACATTTTCTCTAACATCCAATTGGCGGCCGTGCAGCGAGAACTTCGATAGACTCCCAACCGCCGCATCGACAATGGGATACCAATAACGCTTGTCTAGAGTGCCTGTTCCGATATTGATATCGGGATTGCCAAGCTGGTCAGCAGCGGGAGCATTAATGCCATTCCGGCGGTGATTGTATGAGTGAATGTCGAGCACCACAGCATGACCGTGGAGCTTAACAAGCCCCGCTAACAAGTCTTCTACAGATTTGTAGAATGTATCGTATGCCGCCAGCGAAGCTTGAATCAACGCGGAGTCGGGCGCGGACTTCCAGATGGCCATCCCCCAAGCGTCATCCTGTGTTAGGTACACTGCTTTGTCGCGAGCACGATTTAAGTCGACTTCAAAACGGGATCGTAAGCCAACGATTTGGTTCTCGGCAACTTGGGCAAGCGCACCGGTAAAGGGATCTTCTTCGCGCAGTCGCTCTGGCGCACGAATCGCCAACTGCTCTTCCGTCTGCGCACTGACCAGATGTCCATTGTGGATAGCGGCGGCCACAATTGGGCTCTTGCCGCGTTGAATAATACAGTGCGTTTCCCAGTTCATTGCCAATCTCCTCGATGGAACGGGAGAATGATGCAAAGGCTGTGCCGCCAGGGCTGGCGAGATAACGAGCGCTAACGGAGCTAGGAATTAGTCGATAGTATAAATTAAAACCATTCGCGTTTTTCTACCGCGTACGCTTGATAAAACTCTTCGTCCGATTTGGTTATGTACAGAATTCCTTCGATCAGACCTATGATTCCCATTGCAAAGCCTCCCAGAACCAGCGGCGGAAGGAAGCAAACCGTCAAACCGCCAAGCACAGTCACAGCGAGCATGATCGCGCCGGCCGTATTAAAGCCTAACACGAACTTGTGTATACCTAGTCCGCCAAGCAGGATACCGCAAATTCCCGCAATGATCTTCTTGTTCGCAAACATCTGGACATTGGACATCGCGGAATTGCTACCGTAATGCCCCGCAGGAAGCGGTATTTGAAACTTACCCTGACAGCTCGGGCAGTCAGCAGCGGCACCAGCTTGCGATGGAGAAAAAGACAAGCTAGTTCGGCAGTGGGGACACGAAACGTTGATACTTGCTGGCGGCATCGGCGGGGGCATATTACTCAACTGAGCTTCTCCTAAGGCTTTTTGCCATTCGTGGGCGTCGAAACAAGTAATCGAAGTGTCTGGTCTACATCAAGCAATCCGCAGTATAACGATCCTGTATTGCAAATTGAAGCAACCTCATTCAAGTCATTCCACCTATCATTCGAACAGTTTTAGCAAAGCTTGGAAAACTCAGCAGCGGCAGCGACCAACAAATTGGCTTTCCAAGACAAATAGTCTGCATGCCATTTATGCAAACAGCCTGTGTCAGCATCTACAGAATGCGTGCGAATCTGCTCTTTTTTCAGCATTTTTACCCAATTTTTCGCTAGGAATCTCTTGGATCGCTACAAAATTTCTTTGCGATTCCAGATGAAGGCGGCAGCCGACAAATCCAGAAACTATATTGCAACGAATCCTTCGTTAGATTTTGAGTTGCCGATGACGTTGATGTGGCTTTGCGAAACCGAGAAAAAAGATGACCGAACAGAATACCGATCGTAAGACAAAGGCCAAGGTTTCGGTAACTGATGCGACAGCTGCGGGCGATAAAAGCAGTAAACTGAAGAAGCGGCCCCGAAGCGTATCAAAGGGAGATATCGCGCCAGCAACCTCACCAAAAAGCACCGAGACGTTTGTTGTAAGCCAAGCTGTTTCTGCCGCACAAGAGGCAAAGATTGCTGCCGTCCGCGACATCGTGGCTTCGGTACCTTCTCAAGACGTAAATACACTGGTCAAAGTTCTTACTGCAATTCTTGATGGCAGTTCAACTGACGACGCCGTTGCTCTCAAGGAATCCTTGCTTCAGGAAGAGAACGACGAGCTGTCATTCGCGCTAAAAGCTGACGATGAATTGTCTGCGAACTGGCGGACAGGAGGATATCCTTACAAGAGCTTGATGTCGAGGAAGAATTACGAGAAGCAAAAATACCGTCTTCAAGTCGAGCTTCTGAAACTTCAGTCCTGGGTCAAACTGCACGGTGAGAAGGTGATCATCCTATTCGAAGGACGTGATGCGGCGGGCAAGGGAGGTACCATCAAACGCTTTATGGAGCATCTCAATCCACGTGGTGCCAGAGTGGTCGCTCTCGAAAAACCCAGCGAAATCGAACGAGGACAGTGGTACTTTCAACGGTATGTCGAGCATCTTCCAACGGCGGGCGAAATTGTACTTTTTGACCGGTCGTGGTATAACCGCGCCGGGGTCGAGCGTGTCATGGGCTTCTGCAACGCTCATGAATACGAAGAGTTTATGCGTCAAGCGCCCGAGTTTGAAAAGAACCTTGTACGCAGCGGGATGCACGTGGTCAAGTTTTGGTTCTCGGTCAGCCGCGAAGAACAACGTCGCCGATTCCAAGAACGCGAAACTCATCCGTTGAAACAGTGGAAGTTATCTCCGATCGATAAAGCTTCGCTCGATAAGTGGGACGATTATACGAAAGCCAAAGAGTCCATGTTCTATCACACTGACACCGCGGACTCTCCTTGGACCGTCATCAAATCTGATTGCAAGAAGCGAGCGAGGCTCAACGCAATGCGATACATTCTTCACAAACTACCCTACGACGGAAAAGATCCCGAGCGCATTGGAACACTTGATCCGTTGATTGTTGGTCGAGCGAACGTAGTCTACGAACGCGGCGAACGGCATGGCGGCATGCCACTACTCTAGGTTGGCTGACGAAAACTGTTCTAGCTTTCCCTAGGCCAGTTTGGCTTCCATGTCTTCGAGGGCAACACCCTTCGTCTCGGGTACCATGGTTAAAACCCAAATCAGTTGTAGCACCATCATGCCACAGAAAAACGCAAAAATGGTCGACTGATCGTATCTGGCCGCGACAACTGGAAAAAGCGTGGCGATTACAGCAGCAAACACCCAGTGAGTCGCACTTCCAACCGATTGCCCGATAGCTCGGTAACGACCTGGGAAGATTTCAGAGATGAAGACCCAGATGACCGCCCCTTGTCCAACAGCATGCGCGCCGATGAAGGCAAAAATACAGTACGGGATTAACGAAAATCGCTCCGCAGAAAATGCCCAAGAGCACATGCCTAACGAAACGATGTACCCAACCGAACCGATCAATAACAGCGTCTTCCGTCCAAGTATATCGATCAACCATAGACCAATAAAGGTAAAGATCAAGTTCGTAATGCCGATGCCGACGGAATTCATAAAAGATGCACTGTCGGTGAAGCCTGCTTTTTCAAAGATACGAATGGAAAAATAGAGAATCGCGTTGATTCCAGACCACTGGTTGAAAAACGCAATAAAAAACGCCAGCATTATCGGTTTGGATAATCGCGGTCGAGGCTGCACATTTGACGATGCTGATTGCGGTCTCGATTGTTCGATGCGGTCGGCCAACTGTTCTATTGCAGCGGGCGATTCATCAGGAGAAATTAGCGCCAGCGTCTTGATTGCCTCAGCCCGTTGGTCGCGATTGATCAGCAGCCAACGTGGACTCTCGGGCAACGTAAAACACATTAGCGTATAGATCATTGCTGGCAGCGCTTCGACGCCCAACATGAAACGCCACGAATTTGCCCCCAGCGGCGCGATGAGCATGTTGGACACATATGCCATCAAGATTCCGAAAACGATATTGAACTGAAATAAACCTGCTAGTAGTCCACGACGATTCGGAGGCGCAATCTCAGAGATAAATAATGGCGCCGCCACAGTCGAAACACCGACGCCTAACCCACCGATAAATCGAGCTATGATCAGCGTGTATGGTCCACTTGCCAGACCGGACCAGGCAGCCGAGGCAAAATACAGGATTCCAATCCAAGTCAACGTCGCGCGTCGACCGAACACATCGGTTGGCAAGCTTCCAAAAATGGCTCCCAAGACCATTCCCCACAATGCCGACCCCATCACTGCGCCGTGCATGAAGTCGCTCAAACCCCAGAGCTTTTGAATTGTTTGCTCGGCACCCGAGATCACGACCGTGTCGAATCCGAATAAGAATCCAGCGAGCGCCGAGACGATTGACCAATAAAGCAGACGATTCATGGGAATGACTGAGGCGATTGAGAGGAATTTGAATCACACCATTGACATCGTAAGTGCATTAGGTGCATACCGCCAGAATACTTAAGAAATTTTAGAAACCTGGGTGCTGATCGCTTTCGACAGGCTGGTTACTCTGACTGTGAGATCCAGTCGAGTGAAAAACTTGCGAGCGTTAGGCGGCGATAATTGTCAGCTTCGTAGAAGCAGCCAACGTTTCCATCAGGCAAGACGGCGAGGCAGGAGTAGGCAGACTCTCCTGCATGCAAAACACGAGACTGCGCCCACGTCGCGGCGTCGTCGAAACTGGCTCGAATCGTCAGATTCTGTCGCTTCTGCGTATGTGCGGGATTCGAAAACAGTATGATTCCCTGCGGATAGACACTCGAGGCAAATGTATACCGTCGGATGCTCGCCTGACAGACCGGCTCAATCAAGGTCTCGTCAAAGTATTGTTCAATAAAGGTCATACCGCCGTCAGAGCTCCTTGCGATTTGCCGTACCGATGCATTGCGATCATAGTTGCGCATGTTCAGTAGTACTTCGCCTGTCGATGTTTCGACAGCCTCGCACTCATTCACTTCGTCTTTCGGCGACGTGCCTCCAAGTATCCATGTTTGGCCATGGTCATCGGACAAAACGACATGCGAACGATAGCTTACGCCCGTGTCAGTTTCAATTTTATGATCACATGGAATTATAAGCCGGCCAGCGTGGTCTCCCTTTACCAATTGTATTCCAGCCCCTGGGCCAGTCGCGTACCAAGTCCACTCTTGCTTTTTGACTTGCAACGATATGTCAATTGGACGTGTCCAGCTCAGACCGGCATCATCAGATCTGCACACGTACACCTTCCTTGAATCTTTGCCAAAGCCAGCAACGATATCCTTTTCAGCAATATTACCCGCATTCCAAGTCAGAAACATCCAAATTGTTCCTGTAGCATGATCAAGAACAGGACAAGGATTTCCGCACGTATTCTCTCCATCGTCCCAAACGACTTCCATCGGAAGCCAAGTTTTTCCGCCGTCAACAGATCTCCGCTGCACAATATCGATATCACCACTGTCACTGAGCCCATTTGTGCGTCCTTCGCAGATGGCGATCAATACACCAGATTTGGCAACGATCAGCGATGGAATACGGTAGGCAGCATAAGTCCCAACGCCTTGAACGAACAAATCCTCTTGGCGTATATCTTCGCCTCTAATTCCAACTGAATACGTCGCAAAGAGACAGAGAGCGATAGTAGCGGGCACTGACCGCACTAGCTTTATCTTCAGTCTGTAAGCAGGGAAGAAGTAACTTGAGCACCTGTTAAAAAATTTCCCAAACTTTGCCATTGATACTTTCGACTTTCCATTTCATGAGTGTGCGGTGGGGCTTGCGTACTATTCTGTAGTCATGATTTTTGTTTTGATCTGACGGAGCTTGTTAGGGCCGCGTGCAAGGCTTCTTGGTCTAGAGCGCCTTCCCAACGAGCGACTACGACAGTGGCGACGGCGTTGCCTATAAAATTCGTTAGCGCACGACACTCACTCATGAATTTGTCGATACCTAAGATCAACGCCATACCTGCGACAGGAATCGAAGGCACAACCGACAGCGTGGCTGCCAGCGTGATAAAGCCTGCGCCGCTAACTCCCGCAGCGCCCTTGGAACTGATTATTGCTACCGCCAAAAGAGTAAATTGCTCTTTCCATGACAACTCAGTATTCGTCGCTTGAGCAATAAATAATGCAGCCAAACTCATATAAATGTTTGTCCCATCCAAGTTGAATGAGTAACCCGTCGGCACCACAAGTCCAACAACCGGTTTGCTACAACCAGCTCGTTCCATCTTTTCCATCAACGACGGCAAGGCAGCTTCCGATGACGACGTCCCAAGTACCAACACCAGTTCGTCACGCAGGTAGTTCAAAAGTCGGAAAATTGAGAAGCCTGCCAGTCGAGCAACAGCTCCCAGCACAACAAAAACAAAGAGTAGAGAGCTAATGTAAAACGTTCCGACCAACCATGCTAAATTGATCAAGGTCTCAATGCCATATTTTCCAATCATGAAGGCAATGGCACCAAACGCGCCAATCGGAGCTGCTCGCATTACCAGCGATACCATCTTGAATACAGGCCATGCCAGAGTCTCAAGGAATCGCAAGATCGGCTCGCCCGATTCGCCAGCCATTGTCAGCGAAATGCCAAACAGGACTGCGATTAAGAGGACTTGGAGAACGTTTCCTGAAGTGAATGCGCCGATCAAAGTGTCCGGGATGACGTCCAACATGAAGCCAGGTAGCGAGATGTCTTTCGCTTGGTGAGTGTATTTGGCTACGTCATTGGCATCCAAGGTCGTGACATCAACGTTCATTCCAGCTCCGGGCTGTACGACGTGCGCGACAACAAACCCAATAATGAGAGCAACCGTAGAAAGCGTCAGGAAGTAAGCCATGGCTCGCAGCATCACTCGGCCTACAGACCGCAAATGGCTCATCCCTGCGATCCCAATGACGATTGTGAGAAAGATGACCGGTGCGATAACCATCTTAACAAGTTTGATGAACGCTTGCCCAAGAGGCTCCATCATCTCGCCGACATCAGGACGAAAGTATCCCAGAGCGATGCCAGCAACAATCGCAACGATGACTTGAGCATACAATTGTTGGTAAAGTGGCGTACGCACAACCTCTTGCGAAGCGTTTTTTGCAATCTGCATTCTCTATTCAGCCCGGTAAGTTTCTTAGTGTCGTCTTCGGCGAAGTCACCTCAAAAAGTGCAAGGCTCGATTAAGTCGCCAAAGACGCGTTAAGTTTTACCAGATTTTAGCCTAACCCAGAGCAGATCGGGTACGATCGACGAGGCTATTGTCCTTATCGAGCGCACCGGGCAAAAGGAACGCTGCAGCGCTCAGATAAGCACTTCGAAATTGAGGACTCACAGCGTAGTAATCCTCTAAGACTGCGGAGCTGAACTTGTAATCATGCGAATCGGTCCCTTTGAGGAACACGAGCCGCCTCGCTGCCTCCATCACAGATTCAGCAGATGTGCCGCGATCCAACGCTTGTCGCAATTGTGCAGATGCCGTCTTTCGATCTTTACTTACTTGTTCGAATATGTCGTTAATCGCAGGGCTCTCGGTTGTCTGGTCGTATTCAATTTCAGTAAGTTGCAAAGTTTTCTCGTCTACGGATCCTCGATCGCGCATCGCTTCACGAAAATAAGGGATGAAAGCGGCGTTTTGCAACATAACGCTTTGACGCGTTTTCTCCGAAGCTGCGGTGCGAAATGCATATTGCATTGCGTTGGTTGATGTAGCCGAATGAAGCGACACGATGCCGGGTTGCTGAGTCAGCAATTCGGCCGATGAAAGATATAGTGCATCCGCAATCGCCTGCGATGAAGTCCCCTCTCGCAACAACTGCTCTGTTATGCTCACCGCTTCCGACGGGCTGCAGGTCCGAAGCTGTGAAACGAGATCTCGCGTAACTGCGTCGTCATGTTTTTCTCCGTACCATGATTTTTCGGCGACTAACTCGGTAGTATTCCTCCAAGCGCGATCAGCCTCCAAGTCACTCTTGGATGGGTTTGGATCACCGGTATGATTCAAGAGTGCGTATGCAAGCGATCGCAAGACAGGCTCCGCATATCGCCAACCGATGCACTCGAGCGTCCGAAAGCTGTTTGCAACATAGATCGCTTTGTGTCCGATACTTCGAAAATCGCGGCAGCCGTAATACGCGAAAATATCGAAGATTTGATGCGAGCTAGCGGAACGCGCAAGAGCGGCCACTGCGACGTCGGCGGCTTCGACGTCCCAGGATTCCATGGCATGTTCAAAAGCTTGACGGGCACGATGAGCTGGAGGAAGTTTTGCTTCATCAACTGCAGCTAGCGTCCAATCTCCTTCGCGTACGTCGGTTGCTTGAGCCGACTTGAAATAATCAAGCGCCCAAAAAATAGGTAACCAGCGATCTTGATCGGCCGATGCGAGGCTCGCAAGATGAGCTGAGTTAACTACAAGCACCGCGTGGAATTTAAAACCGACCGCTGGTCGAGGTTGGATGTTGCGAACGCCTGCCAGCAATAGTGCCGCCAGCACGTCTTGATAGCTAGTTCCCGACTGAATCTTCGCTGCGAATGCTTCAAGCACACGCTCACGAGGTGTCTCTTCTAGCAGTCTAACAAGAGGTTCAATGTGAGAATCAAATCGAACCGCGTTCGGTGGAAGCTTAAGCTCTTCTGCCTGTAACGGCCGAAGCTTTTGCAGAAACGCGAATTCACTTGCTGACGCTATAGCCACGCCGGCCGCCGTCGTGCCCAGAAAGCGTCGACGCGCTGCGTCGGTCGCTGATTGTGTGTAAAACCCCATCGCTCATCTCCTGTCCGCCAAAGTCAGTTTGTGTCGAGCAAACATTCATTGTACGAGGCAGAGAGGAGCGAGTAAAAGTGAACGTCGTTGAGCCTGAGTTTGGTCTGCGATTTAGAAGGTCTTCCAGACCGATTTCGCTTTAGCCATCGCTTCCTCAATTTTGGACGAATCTCGGCCACCTGCTTGTGCAAGATCGGGTTTACCACCGCCTTTTCCGCCAAGCACCTCAGCAACAGGTCCGATCCATTTCCCAGCGGACTTGCCCTGTTTTACGAGATCGGCGCTGATGCCTGCGATCAGCGTGACTTTGTCATCGGCTGCCGGTGCGATCAACAAAATCGCGGATGGCTCGGCACTTGTCGACCGAATTTTATCGATCCACTGCCGCATCAGCCCAGGGTTTGCACCGTCCACGCGCTGAACGACTACACGAACTCCGTCGACAAATTCGCCGGTCGCAATTAGATCTTCGCTTGAAATCGCACTACCTGCCGCTTGGTTTTGAATCTGATCTCGCAGTACGGCTTGGTCATTAACCAACGCTTGCAAACGAGTCGCAATTTCTTCCGCAGCGACATTCAAAACGCGAGCCGTTTGCCTAACGACACTTCGCATTTCGCTGGCCGATGATGAACCTACGTCTGCCTTGCCGCCTGCCTTGCCAACAATTGGCGGAAGAGCGTCTCCAGCAGCACCGCTAGCAAGTTTCTTCAGTTTACGAACCGCTTGCATGAGCTCATGCGCAATCTCTGGCACTTCGTTCACCGAGCAACCCAGGACTTCAGCTGACTTCGCCGCAGTTTCACGAATCTGCTGCTTATATTCTTCAGCTCGTTTTCCCGTCAGTGCCGTAATGCGCCGTGTGCCCGAAGAAATGCTTTCTTCGTTTAGAATCTGCAGAATCCCGATGTCGCTCGTGCTGTCTGCGTGCGTGCCCCCGCACAACTCGCGAGAGAATTCGCCCATGCTGACCATACGGACTGGGTCAGGATATTTTTCTCCGAACAACATCATCGCACCGGCAGCTCGCGCTTCGGTAAGCGAGACGTTTTTCCAAGAGATCGGTGCGTTCGCCTGAATCTTTTCGTTGCATATCATCTCGATACGCTCGAGCTGTTCTTCGGTCAGCGATTCTTGATTCGTGAAGTCAAATCGCAGCCAGTCTTGATCGACTTTGCTACCTTGCTGCTGCGCATGCGCGCCAACTGTCTGCTGAAGCGCGTAATGCAGAACGTGGGTAGCTGAGTGTGCGCGCCGAATAGCATCCCGGCGTTCGAGGTCGATGTTCGCAGAAAGTGTCATTCCTTCTGCCAATTCGCCTTTGACTAGTTCGCCGTAGTGAACAACAAGATCGCCGGCTTTTTGAGTATCGGTTACCTTGAAGGTCACGTTGTCAGACGATAGCGTACCTGTATCGCCGACTTGGCCGCCACTTTCGCCGTAAAAAGGAGTCTTATTCAGCACAACACGAATTTGGCCATGGTCATCGTCGTCTGCTGAAATGCTTGGCACAAGACGCTCGGATTGCGAATCACCTGCGACGATTCCCTTGAGGGTGACCGTTGTCGATGTTGTGACATAACCGAGGAAATCGGAGGATCGCAATGCTTCCTTCAGCGATTCAATCGGACCGGTTTTGAACAGTTCTTTCTGATCATCGCCGCTGATCAATTCATGTTCGGCCATCGCCTCACGGTAGCCATCCCAATCAAATGTTAAGCCTTTTTCGGCCGCTAGCTGCTGGAACAGTTCCGGTGGCACGCCGAAGGTTTGGTAAAGTCCCGCGGCCTCGTGACCATCTACCATCACTTTGCTGGACGACTTCATATCGCTAAAGACACGTTCGATTCGTTCCATCGCCGAATCTATGGTGCGGAAGAAGTCAGCTTCTTCTCGCTGCATGACGCCTGCCACACGTTCAACAGTATCCATAAGCTCTGGATAAGGCGACTTCATCATTTCAGCGACGACGGGTACGAGCCGATGGAGAAATGGGGACTTCATACCTAACTGATAACCGTCGAGAACCGCGCGGCGTAACAATCGCTTGATAACGTAGCGAGCTTTCTTGGGGCCAGGATAGACGTTCTCATGAATTGCAAACGTGCAAGCTCGAACGTGGTCGGTTATTCGGCGCAGACGACGGCCATTTTCGCCTTCGTAAGCATAGTCGACACTGCAAACTTGAGATGCAGCTTGGACGATCGGAAACAGAGAATCGATATGGAAGTTCGTCGGCGCGTTTTGCAACACGCTGGCGGTCCGTTCGAGTCCCATACCCGTGTCAATGTTCTTGCTAGGCAGCGGACGAAGATTGTCCGGTGGCTCACCAACGCGATTGAACTGTGTGAAGACTAAGTTCCAAATTTCGACGTTCTTGCCATTCTCAAGCTCATAGTAAATTTCACTGCATGGACCGCAGACGCCATCGGGTCCTTGGCTGGGCGCGCTGGCAGGCCAGAAATTCTCATCTTCTTCCATTCGCGAAATACGGCTGGTTGGCAGGCCGATCATTTCGTGCCAGAGATTCGCAGCTTCGTCATCGTCCTTGTAAACCGTAACTGTCAAACGGTTGGGATCGATACCCAGCCATTTTTTATCGGTCAAGAACTCCCATGCCCACGCAACCGCTTCCTTCTTGAAATAGTCGCCAAAGCTGAAGTTGCCAAGCATTTCGAAGAATGTGTGGTGGTATGCCGTACGACCTACATTATCAATGTCGCCCGTTCGCAAGCATTTCTGGCACGTTGTCGCGCGAGTAAAGTCAAGCTTTACTTTCCCGAGGAAGTGATCCTTAAATTGGTTCATGCCCGCGGGAGTGAACAAAACTGACGGATCCCAGGTCGGAACCAAAACATCGCTGTGCTCGCGGTGGTGACCTTTCGATTGGAAAAATTCTAGATATTTTTCGCGAAGCTCATCAGTTTTCATGAGGAATTTGGACGTTTGCTAAGGTTTAGGAAGGTACTCGAGTGGAAAATCCGTTCGGACGATGCCGAGTATATCGAAACGCCGATTGTTCGTTAAAGCCCATCCGAAGGGATTGTTGGCTTGTTTTCAGCGTTTTTGCGTTGCGATCCATCCGGCGTACCAGCAACTATTGCGGTATGAATGGACAACGATCTCGATATTCCAACACGACGTTGCTTGGCTGGATTAGTCGAGCACCCTTTTGAAGCTTGATGACTGCTACCGACCGCTTAGCGACGCTGTTGTCATAAGATCTCTCAGACTTGGCAGGCGGTAAACTCCTGGATTATTGCGAGGAAGGTGCCAAGTCCTAAGTTGTTAGCGCGGTTACTATCGACTGTATTCAGAACTATAATTTACGCTGAATAGATTGCTGAACCATAGTAAATCGAGTTTGCGTTCGATGATCGCCGTCAAATTAGCCGGGCACAGACTACGGCGCTGATTAACGAAAAGTTTTCTCGGACCAAATTATCTGAATTGAATCGGTGTTCTGGGACTGGCCAAGTTTGAATAGCACGCAACAATCATCGCGAGTGGGGACTTTTAAGGGTTTCGCGACAACAACGGGCCGTTGAAGGTAGTTGCCGCAGTTGTATCATAGATAGCTGCCAATAGAGGAAATTTGGAGCTTTTCCCAGCAATCCCAACGCTCCAGTAACCATTGAGGAAACAGTGTCAGAATCCGTTGAAGAAATACGACTACCGAATGATTTCGACGGACGCGTTCGTCTTTTTCCCCTCCCCAAGCTGGTGATGTTTCCCAACGTTGTGCAACCGCTGCACATCTTTGAACCGCGGTACTGCGATATGTTGCATGATGCAATGATCGACGATGGCCTCATTACTTTAGCCACTTTGCGTGAAGGCTGGGAGCCTAGTGTCAGTGCGCAGCCACCAATAGCGCCCGTGGTATGCATCGGCAAGGTTTTTAGTCACATGCCGACCGAAGACAATCGTCACAACATCCTTCTGATCGGGATTCAGCGGGCAAAGATCATTGAGGAACTCAAAGTATTAACTGCCTATCGACAAGCGATCGTCGAACCGATTCACGACATTTACGACCCAGAACGGGACGATGATCGGGATGAGCGTCAAGCTAAATTAGTGGCTGCATACAAGACGGCCTTCCCTGCCGTAACCGCAGCCGGCAGCGGCCTAACAAAGATACTCAAGAGTGGCATCCCACTTGGTCCGCTCACTGACATCATCACTTACAGCGTCGAATTTCCGCTTCCTCTAAAAGAGTTGCTCTTGTCGAAAGCCGACGTTGACTCACGCGGCGACCTGCTGGAAAAGATGCTTCACAACTGGGATCCATTGACGAGAAGTTGTGGAGACTTGGAATCGCTTGAACAGTCGGTTTCAGACCTTCGGGATGGAAAGGACGACGATGACTACGTCCCTCCATTTTCTCTGAATTAGTTGCTGACCAACTGCAACTCATCAACGCTATGCAGGCCAATCTTGATTAAGCTGATCAGTAGCAGCCCGTACAAATTTAGATTTTGCTAGCGACTGTTGCATATAACTTTTTCGAGGGTGATATCATTAGTGTCTTGACACCTCGCCGAAAATGCTGGATACACGAAAGCCCACCGCTTCCTTAAACGCTTTAGAACTAACACATTATGGGCATTTACGATCGGCCCTACTACCGCGACGATGAACCACCAGGTCTCCGACCAAGCTGGAATAACAAGTCGCCCATTGCGACCATCATCATCATTTGCGTTGCTGTTTTTCTGCTCGACATGCTCTTGGGTGGGCGAAGCGGCATTGTTGGGCAAACTCTAGCCCTGCACTCAGAAAACTTGACCAAGCCATGGATGTGGTGGCAAACGCTTACGTATGGATTTGTACACGATCGAAGCGGAATCGGTCATATTTTTTGGAACATGCTCGGACTCTGGATGCTTGGTCGCGGAGTTGAGGAACGGTACGGGTGGGCAGAATTCTGGCGAATCTACCTCGTCTCCGTGGTTCTTTGTGGTGTCAGCTGGCTGCTGATTCAACAGACTAGCAGCGGTCCAGCGACGCTGGCCGGAGCCTCCGGCGCTGTTTGTTGTATTCAAATGTTATATGTGTTGAATTTCCCCAAAGCGACGCTAATGATTTGGGGCATTCTACCAGTTCAAGCTTGGATTATCGGCACAATGTTGATTGCTTCGAATATCCTTGTCACGCCTAATACTGGAGGGCCGCGGATCGCTTATGAAGTCCACCTCGCCGGTATCGCTTTTGCCTTTATCTACTTCTATGGAAACCTCAATCTGGGCTTCGTGGACGGCTTCGGCAGAATGTTGCGCACAACGAAACGGAAGCTCACTGGTCCAAAACTGAAGGCTTATCAACCGGACCGAGACCAGAGCGACGCAGTGGAGGCTGACCGCCTTCTGGACAAAATACATAAGTCTGGCCAGGATTCTCTTACGCGAAAAGAACGCAAGTTTCTCGAGCAATACTCGCAACGCGTACGCGAACGGCAAAAAAGCCATTAGCGATTCTCTCGGTTTGGCAACCGTTTTGCTTATTCAGAAAGTGTAGGACTCATTGCAGGGTACGCGGTGAGTCGAAACTTCGAGCAGAATGAGAGAGACTAGCTATGTCCAAAGACGAAGACGTATCAGAAACCGTGTCGAACGCGGTCAAAGGAGAGGACAGGCCTATGAGCGAAACTCAACCAGCGGCTCCAGCGGCTCTTGTTTTCCTAACATATCCCATCATTCTCATCATTGCGCTGGTTCTGCTTGGCATTGCGTTCATGATCTTTCGGTAGCAATCATAAACTAAATTTCACTTCTGACTTTCCATCTCTCCTTGCCCCAGTCGAACCGCTGTAAGCAGAACATCGTATCGTTTGCGTATGTCCGACATAGGCAATCAATGGGGCGGTGCGAAATGAATTGCGATTGCGTTCGATGGAAATTTGTTACCGGTGCGGTGCTGGGCGTTCTTCTGACATGGTCTGCAGCATACGCGCAACAGAGTCATTCACAGGGAGAGCACAGCAACGATACGATCACAATTCCGTTGCGTGCTGAGCGTTTATGCGCTGCGGATCTCGCCGACTTGACAACGAAATCCCAATCGTCCGAATTGGTAAAGGCACTCTTAGAATTATGCAGGACCGACAGGAATCTCGCGATCCCGGTCGAAGCAATCGAACTAGCAGCGGCGATTTCCAATTCAACGGTTCAAGTTGAGCGGGATGCTAAAGGTAGAGCGACGTCGCTCCTGATTTCTAAAAGATCTGCCGTACAGGCAAGCAATCAATGGAAAAACTCGCTGTTTCATCTCGTCGGCCCTTTTGCCGAAATATCGGCTAGTCAGTTAGTGCCAATTGCGGACACATGGGAATCGGCATCGCTGAGGGCTTTCGAGGAACGATTTGCCGACACGCCTGGAAATGCAACTTCAGCAGCTTCTTTGGATGAAACTCTCGATCGCTTACTTGTTGTAATCCCTGGCTATCGTTCTCAAGCGCAAGATGCGGTTGCTTTTGCAAGAAAGGTACACTCTCAAGCTGGCCTGCCGACTTGCGTATTCTACTACCCAACCTCCATGCAGATTGAAGTCAGCGGCACGTCACTAGCCGAACATCTTCTGCGATTGCAGCACGCAATGCCCAACACAGAACTGATCTTGTGTGGTCATTCAATGGGCGGCCTTATTGCTCGCTATGCCATCGAAATGCCGGTTGGCAACGATGTGCACTGTGTCCAGCGAATCCTGCAAATCTTTCCACCTAGTCAGGGCTCAGTCCTCGCAGAGCTTACCGAACCAGGAGACGCAGTGCAATTGACGGCGATGGCAGCCAAGAGCATTGGAAAGAAGCTAGCAACTGATCAATCACCACCACAAACAATTGAACTCGCTTTCGGCCTGATGCTGGATGGATTCGGTGGCGCAAGCCGAGACTTACGACCGGGCTCTCCTTTGCTAATTGAGCTTAACTCCCGTCCACGGCGAAGCGACATAAGTTATACTATTATCGCTGGAAACCACGGTCCGATCTCACCCGTACTTGCTCTTTTAAACACCGAACTGCTCTCAAGAGTTGAGCTTGGAAAATTCGATCGACTGGCAAAGTTTACACCGGTCGTTTCAAGATACGCCAATTCAGAAGAGCTAACGCAGGGCACCGGTGATGGAGCTGTCGCAATCGATTCTACTTACCTCGCTGGCGTGCCTGATCACCAAGTAATCGATAGCAACCATTTCGAGTGGGCACAGGACAGTAAAGCTTCTAATGAACTGGTCCGCATTGTGGTAAAGAGAATTGCAGATTCAAAATAGTGGCAGTGTAGCGGAATCTTGAAAAAGTCGCCGTCGACTGCTGTTGCTATTTTACTGGTAATTCTGGCTCTACATCTTTCTTGGGAGGCTCCATGGTTTTGATCATCCCCGTAGGGTCAGATTTCTGTGGCACGATACCTTGCAGACCGATGACACTGAGTCCAAAGCCGTAGCGAAGTTTGGGGTTGAACAGCTTTTGAGGAATTTCAACGCGAGCGAAAAACTCTGGATCTGGTTTTTGAAGCTCACTCACTTTGGATTGTATTTCGCTCATACTTTGGGCGTACACGAACCCGGGTGATCCGGAATACGACGAACTGGTCCAAGCAACTTCGCCATTTTGTACGACGCTCAAAGTGCTAAAAAAAGGCGAAGAGGTAACCGTCGTTTCTTTATTCGTTCGAATGTCGCGGTAGGTCACCGATTCACTCGGCTTCTGTCCCATCGAAGCTTCAACAACAGTCGTCGCCGCATCATCGAGGACCCAGCCAATCTCCTTGATCTTCGCCGCGAGTGCCGCACGAACAGACGAATCGTAACTCCCGCATTTGGTGACAATCTTGACGTGATGACCTTCCACGATCGAATACAAATCGCCCACAGTAACATCCTTGGTCGCCTCGCGCACCATCGGCCCTGGCAGCGATACCGCGCCAACGACAAATCCGCTAACGCCAGCGTTGGAAACGGACGCGTAGTAGACCAATTTTCCATCGAAGACCGAAGTCGTCCTGTTTCCTCGACTATCCGCAATGACTTCAAAAGTCTTCGCGAGGTAGCTCCAAATTGGTGCCTCAAGCTTTAGATCGATAAGCGACTTGCCACCCATGCGACCATCAATCATCATTAGATCGTCATCGACGAATTCAATGTTAGCCGTAAATGGTTCGCCCACCGTATTACTTTTGTATTCAGTCGGTGGCAAATTCGAGCCAAACTGCCAAATCAAGATTTTGTTATAAGTCAGAGCGGCAATCCTTTGCCCATCGGCGCTGATGCCTACTCCGGCGCATGACTCTTTGATCGGCAGTGACGCAAGCACTTTGCCGGTGACGGCGTCAATCACGCGAACCCGTTTATCTTCAGGAAGTACCATATAGCGGTGATTAGCGCTAAACACAGGCTTGGCACCGAAAAATGACTCTTGGTCGATAGTGTAAGCGGCAGCCTCCTGCTCAATGTCCCAGCATACGTATCGCTTGCTACCCCATTCGTGCAAAACGAGTCGTTCATTGATCATCTCGATATAGTTGTCCCAAGAGGCCCACCCTGATTCATTAAGGCTGGCCCAAGACTTTTTACGCTCTAACTTTTTGACAGTGGGATCGCCCTGCCAGACGGTAAGTTCCGGCTTGCGATTTTCCAGTTTTAACGAAACGATCTGACGTGATGCGGGATGCGCACCGACCATTCGATGTCCCGGCGGAAGCAACTGGATTTGCGTCACTTTCTTTTTGGCAAGAGATGCCCAAACAACTCTCCCAGGCTGCTTCTGCCAATAATCATGCACACCAGCCACAAGCCATCCATCTGATCCGCCGATAGGAATAAGCCGTCCGAGTGTCTCGCCACTATATTGCTTTGCAAACCCCACTCCAGACATTGGTAAAGCCACAATCCCGCTGGGCACATCTGGCGGGATTGCTCCCAACCCCTCAGCGCTATTCCATTCATGAGCCCAACCCAAATCTGCACTTGGCGGCAGAAAGCTAAGTATCTCTGACGAATCGATTGGCGGTGGCCCTGCTACAACTTCAGCTTTATCCAAAATGCGTTGATCGACATCGCTCAACTTAACTATTTCGATTTCGACTTCAGAATTGTCTTTGCAGTGCAAAGTCACCTTTCCTTGGTCAACCTTTACCGCTGCTCCGACAACTTTGTACTTGCCCGTTTTGTCCGTCCAAGTCCGCATGGGAGTGATCGCGTTGGCTTGCCAAGCAAATCGAATTTGATTGAATGGAAAAACCTGCTGCCTTTCACTGATAAAAACATACGAGACAAGCGCCCCTTTATCATTCGTTTGCAAGACAGTTCCTGGATACCACTTCTGCAAATAGAAAACCTCGACCTCGTCTCCTTTTTTTGGTCGCTGTGCATAAATCGGGGACACGAATACGAACAGAATGAGTAATGCAAGTATTCGATTTAGCGTTACCATACATCGCCACCACTTTTAACAATTTCGCTCAACACTCGTCAAATCTCCGCCAGCCGCAGACGTTCCAAACTGGATCGACCACAGCATTTGCGCCCTGACGTCTAATACACAGCGTTTTTGGTTTTCTTACTCGCAAAAAACCAGAATTCGCAGCCTTTTTTGCCATTCTACTTGCGGAGCCAGCGAGTTGCCACACGGTCACCGATGGCCAAAAGCCTGCTTCCCTCACGACGCTCCGCATCTTTGCAACAAAGATTTGCGAGCCTTGTGTCGATAAACTTTCAATATTATCAAATCGCAAATCAACCGCACGAGTTGTAAGTTACGAGAACCATGAGTATTGCCGCGACGAATACGGCCGCCTCGGTCGATCCCTTGCATCGAGTAGACCAGGGTTTCGCAAACACCCAATCGCCAACTACCAAACAAAATCTGCAGAATGTTTTCTCTGCCGTCCTCGCAGAAGTCAACCGCGCAGGCTACC
The DNA here is from genome assembly GCF_056494165.1 of Njordella aestuarii. Taxonomy (NCBI): domain Bacteria; kingdom Pseudomonadati; phylum Planctomycetota; class Planctomycetia; order Pirellulales; family Pirellulaceae; genus Njordella; species Njordella aestuarii. Next base: position 499,467 of record NZ_CM151397.1, on the reverse strand, counting down.
AATCAGCAGAACCCCTGGCTTCCACAACGTCACTCCAAGATGAAGTCGGTTTGTCGTGGGATCAATGGTTTCAGGAAGCGTCGCTTTCTCGCTATCGTTTTGTTGCCGGCGCAGAGAATCCGAGCGTTCAAGCCGACAAGTCCGCTGAGGACTTACGCACCGATTACAAAGCCATCCTGATCGACGCATATCAAAATGGTGGCTACGCGGCGCCTCAATCGTACTTGCGGTCAAAAAGCATCGACGAACTTCGTACCATTCAACAAGTGCAACATCTAGCGGAACCAATTCAAGTGGAAACGCTTTCCGAGGAAGCCGCTCTTAATCTCTTAATGCCACCAGATGCGCAGGTGGATCTAAACAAGGACGGCCTGACTTCGGTAGGCGCCGCAAAGAAGCTTCAGTTCCCAAGCAGCAACACACCGGCCTCAGTCCGTGATGCGTGGGATGCAGCCGTTGAAGGCCTTTCCGAAGCGGACCGAATGGTATTCGAACTTCGAATTGCGAGCCAAACTATTCTCGCGAACATACACTTAGACGAGAATGGTCGATTCGTCCGAAGGAGCGAACCTGGAGATGCGGATTGGGTCAACCCGCTCGCGGCTAGTTCGTTTTCATACGTTGAAAACGCAAGCGACTGGCTAGATTATCTAAAACACTTTAAGCCTCAAATACCAGCCGAACAGTATCAACGTGACTTTCAATTTTGGTCTACTTTTCGCACTCACCTTATTCAAAATGAAGCACGGCGAAAGGTAACGCCGGAGAGTCCAACCTAGCGTCATGCTGAAAAGACCCACTCTATCTCCAAGAACGCTCCTGCGCAACAATGAAGGGCCAGTACCCTGTACTTTCACCTATAAAAGTCAATCCAATTCACCTCGATCGTTTCGCTTGCTTCATTCAAAAATCGAGCGGGCAGATCGATTGCAAAGTATCCGTTTTGCAGAGGAATTCCAGAGGCGGGTTTACCATCCAGGCCGAACATTTCAACTCTCATCCAGTACTGGTCATCATTGTCGAGTAAGGATGACTCATTGCCATCTTTCCATTGGCGTGAAGCAAGCTGATCGCTTTGACTCGAGACGGATACTTCGAGGCGCGTTCGCCCGTTAAAGATCTCCAGTTTTTCTAGTCCAGCCAGATGCAGTTGCAGACCAAGCTCTCGGGGCCAATTCTTCTTGGAACGCTCAATCGTCGCCTTTCCGATGCCTCGTGGACTTTCCACCACGACATACGCACGACCGGCGATCGCGCGTACTTCAACCGTATCTTCCGCGCGGCTCTTGGTTATGTTGTATACAGCTTGATCGATCCCACAACCTACCATTGAGATGACAAGGTAAAACAACAACAACGAGTAAATTGGCTTGAACATAACGTTTCCTGTCACTGTGGGCCTGATGCCAGCCCTTGCAACACATCGCGTCTCGCGACATTTTGACTGATTCCAAAGCGTCTCACATCTATCGCAATCGATATTTCTCATACAACCGTTATCCCATGCGGGTATTCCAGGGAGAGAAAAACCGCATCACTCGCATCGATCAAGCGAGAGACGCCTGCAAGTAGGGTAGTGTTTGGTGCCCTAGTATCTCACCTCAAAGGACTGGAAATATATGTCGAACACCAGGCGCGGTGCTGCTCTTGTTGAGCTAGCCATATTTCTACCATTGCTGTTCTTAATTGCCATGGCAACGATTGAGACCTGTCGCATGATTTACTTACGTCATTCACTCAAAATCGCCGCTTACGAGTGCGCAAGACTCGCGATAATCCCAGGCGTTACCGCGAGCGACATTCAACTGCAATGCGACGCAATATTGATGGGTCGCAGAATCCAACAATACAAACTTACTTGCACGCCTTCAAACCCGCAGGAACTTCAGCTCGGCGATTTGTTTGTCGCAGAAGTCGAAGCTCCAGCGTCGGAAGCAGCACTCGTGGGAAGCTGGTTTTATCGAGGCAAGTTGCTATGTGAAAAAGTTACAACCATGGCGGAGTATTAAAAGTGCTAGGACACGAAAGCAGATACGAACAGCAGGTTCGTCGCAAAAGATCTGTTGGCTCACAGCAAAACCGATCTGGAGCTACGACCGTGATGCTCTGCATCATGCTACCAATCATCCTGATGGTTTCGTCTTACGCCATCAACGTAGCGTATATGGAACATGTCCGCACGGACTTGCAAATCGCAACAGACGTAGCAACCCGAGCAGCGGGGCGCATGTTAGCGGTTACAGGCGATCAAAACGTGGCGCGCAGAACTGCAGAAGATATGCTCGCTCTTAACCCAATTGTTAATCACACAGTATCCCTTGACGAGCTGAATATAGACTTTGGCGTATCCACGCGTTACACCGAACAGGAACGATATCGCTTTGAGCCACATGGAAAGAATCCGAACGCCATCCACATTCACGGAAATGGTAGCCTTCTTCTAAAACCACTTTTCCCGACCATGGGTGTACCGATCAAGATTCGGCCAGTGAAGACAGCTATCAGCACGCAAACGGAACTTGATGTCGCTCTAGTGATGGACCGCTCCGGTTCGATGGCTTTTTCCGCAGTGCAAAGCTCCGGCCCACACACTCCGCCGAATGCTCCACCAGACTGGCAATTTGGAGATCCAGTCCCGCCCCACGCGAGGTGGCTAGACGCTTGCGTTTCTGTCAGCCTTTTCCTCGACTTGCTCAACGAGACCTCGCACAACGAATCAGTTGGACTATGTACCTACGGAAGTGATGCGAAAATCGACCAGCGTTTAACATCGGACTACTCCCTGATCAACCTCCGAATGAATGCGATCAGTCAGCAGTACAGAGGCGGTGCGACCAACATCGGCGACGCAATTGAAGCGGGCATTGAAACGCTTGCACATAAGCAAACCGCACGACCTTGGGCGACGCGTGTGATCATTCTCTTGACCGATGGCATTCATAACACAGGCAAGAACCCAGAAGCAGCAGCCCAAGCCGCTGCCGTTCAGGGAATTCAGATTTTTACCGTTAGTTTTTCTAGCGAAGCGGATATTGGAAGGATGTCGGAAATTGCTGCGATTGCAAGCGGAAAACATTTTCATGCCGACAGCGCGGATGACTTGCGGCGAGCCTTCGTCGACATTGCCAAAAGCTTGCCAACCCTCATAACACACTGAAGTACAGTATGTCTCGACAGGTATCACGAAACGGTGCGGCCGTGGTTGAATTTGCGGTCGTGCTACCGCTGTTGTTTTTCATCTTCGCGGCAGTCATCGAACTCAGTCGAATGATGCTTTTACAGCAAACCGCCGACACAGCTGCTTACGAAGGAGCACGCCATGGCATGGTGCCCGGAGCCACAGCCGAGGAAGCGTTTGAGGCGGCTCAGAGGCTCATACGTCAATCGAACCTTGCTGGCACAAGGATCATCGTTGAACCACCTGAAATAACGGAGAGCACTGGAGCTATCAGCGTTTCCGTCAGCATACCTTTGTCAGAAAACTATTGGTTCTTGAAGTTCTGGAATAACTATACGGTAGAAAGCAACGTCACCTTGATCTGCGAACGCGTCCCCCTGGTCCAACTGACGGGGCTGCCAAAATTGAAAGGCAAGCCTCCGAAGCAACCCAAGCCACCGAAAGACGAGGACGATGATGATGACGATTGATTGCATCCCCCATTAAAGCCCTAAAGATCCACAAAATCGACTGCGAAAAATCTGGTTACGATACGAACGAAGATTGGTGTTCCGATTTTCTTCCAATCTCAGGCAAAGGTCGGGATGTATGGCAGACCATTGATCAGACCACTTAGCATGTGTGAGATTTCCTCGAGCTGCTGCTTTAGTTTTGCATGATGATCATCGGACAAGAGCTTTCGTCGCCGGGCGAGTTCAAGCTGCGGGACGCACCCATATAGCGTCGATATTGCATCCTTCGATGATTCGTTTTCGTCGGAAGCCAATTTACTTCGAATTGCCCATGCGACGATAGCACCAACCACAAGGCCAAGAAAAAGCCAACCGAAGTACTGCATCATGATCGTAGAGAATTTGTGTTAAGTTTGAGCCAACTAAACGCGAGGACGTGCCATTAACAACTTCGCCGATAGTCCAGCATGAACCAGAGTGTAAAATGTCGAGAGCAGGTTCGCTCACAAGCAGCAGAAGCGAATGTAGATAGCGGTGATGTCGGAAAACCTGCAAGATGAGGTGGTACTATGGCTCCGATTTTTAAGGTTTTTCGGGACGCACGCTTCGTCCCACTTTTTTGCTATGCTAACGCCTTCGCACTTGCAAACTGAACGAACGCTAAATCTGAATACGGCAATTTAGCAGAGGCTCAGAGATGAAAATCATACCGTATCAAATTTTTCTTACAAAACGTGAACGACGCCCACTTACTCACCGCTTTCGAGAACTGTTCGCTTCCCATCGAACAATGGACTCACCAAGCTCATGTCCGTGTGGCATTTCTGTATGCATCATCGCACGATCGCGAAACCGCAATCAACTTTATTCGTGACCGCATTAAGGCATACAACAAAGCAACAGATACACCCGAGGCAATAGATCGAGGCTATCACGAAACGATCACGCAAGCATTTATGCATCTGGTATCTGCAGCCAATCACAAAACTGGTCCTCACGAATCTTCGGATGCTTTTTGTAAGTCGCATCCTGAATTGATGACCAAGAATGTGCTATCTGACTACTATTCACGTGATCTGCTAATGTCCTGGGAAGCCAAATCGAAGTTTGTAGCTCCCGATCTAGCTCCGCTGCCTTAACCGCCGATCCCAGTAAAAGAAGGACCAGCTAATGCCTCAACTGAAACTACTGGTGTTAAAGAAATCTCAGTAGAAACGCTTCTTGAATTCTACACTCGAATTGGTTTTCGTTTCGCGGAAGTACAGAACAGGAGTGGTCCGCTTCATTATTCTGCCGAACTTGTTGATGGAATATTTCAGATCAATCCTCTGTCTGTTGAAACGGTGATACACGTGAGCAGAAAACATTCAAATAATCGCGGATCTTGTGAACAAGAATAATGCATTCGTTTTCACTGTGTAGTTTCTATAAACCTTTCCGAATTCGTAGCCCTTCTCGTCTGGCCCAAATTCGTAGCACATCATTCGCCTGAGAGCTTGGCGGTAGATTATTCGTTCCCTTGGCTTGCCAAATCATCTTCGTCTTTGAAACTACTTGGATGGTAAGCACTCGCTTCCACTGCTCGCCCTGCCGGATTCTCATCGACCAAATTGAAGAAGTGCCGCGATGACAAGAGTCCGCATACGAAGCAACGCAGTGGTGCATAGTTTTACCTTCAACAACCAGTTCTTCGCGAGTGAGTAATTCATCAATCGTCCAAACTTCATCGTCTCGCTCTATGGCAAAAGATGAAATTACCGACCGGTTCCAGCCGGTGCGGTGCTCAAACATCAGCAAGTCTTGCTTTGCAGCCAACTCTGTTTTCCAATTTGCCATATGTCTCCGCAACGACCTCAGCGAACGACCTTGCAAGGTAAACTCTGGCTGCAATGAATCATTTCCGGCATCGGCCTGCCAGTGACATGGCCCCCAAACGTCTTTGGCAGGCCGAAACTTCTGGCCATTGATAAACCGAACGATCTCAATTGACTCGGCTAGTGGTATCGGTTGATGGCGGACTAAGAAACGAATTACCGATTCCCAAAACGTTTCATTTTTTGTAGGAGCGGCCAGTTCAATGCATACAGCAAGTTGGCGAGCAAGCTGCAAATCGCCTCCCAGAGAACGAATTTGAGCCCAACGCAGGGCAGCCGTCGGAGCCAGATCGTCGGGGGCCTGCATGAAGAGGGAAGCGGCCTTCTTGCTCAGGCGACAACTATCGGGAAGTTCGAACTGGCGGATGCTTCGTCCAGCGGCTAGGTGAAGATACAACTGAAGCTCCCACGGCTCTTCCTGCTCATTGATCCAAACTCGTGTCATGAACTTTGGCACTGCATACAGGTCGAACAAATGACCAACGAGACTCCGGAATTGAATTGATCGACTCCCTGATGGGGCATTCCATTCCTCCGGTGGACGTACCCATCGATCGCAGTAATTGGACATACGTACGCACGCCTGAACAAGATGCTCGCTCGTTTGCAAGCTCTTGTTCTCACGACCTGTGCGTGGGGCAAGAATTGTTGACTTTGATCGCACCCTGTTTAATACACGCCACAACTCTTGACGTGAGCGAGCAGTTGCAGATCGACGTTTGATCACTTCATCCAGGTGCCACTTGGCAAAGCGTTTGCAAGATGTATTAGACATAGCGTTGATTTCAAAAAGTTCATACGGACGTCCCCATGCCGAACGGACACAGCCATTCCGGCGAGCGAAAATCGATGAACTTCAACCAACGGTGACTCTTCAGGTTGCTTTTTTGCAAACCATGTCATTTACCTATACTGCAAATCAATGCTGCTCAAGTACTACTCCAGGACGGAATGTCGATGCCGATACAAGTAAGCTATCGCGGTGAGCAGCGGTAACGTTAATTATCTTTTGCCAATGACGCAGATGGCCTCAAAAGGTTCGCTTAAACCGGTACTGAGCGGCAACTCAAAACATCTTTGCCAGAAAAATTCGCGCAGTAGTTCTGAAATCTAGCTGAACTTCTGTCGGCTTGTGTGAACTCTCTACAGCCACCGGTGTCACATTAGAAACTTCGAAATCGAGATCCCAGCTCAACTTCGCAAGGCAACAAAACTGGGGACGCCAGGTCAATTCCAGTGGCCGTAGAAACATAAAAAGCCAGTCGTACAACAAGGTACAGCGAGCCATGACTCCACTTCCACCAGACCAGCCTGCAGGTCCTTGTAAACCGATCGCGAACTACGACGAATCTTCAAGGGCGAAACTTATCGAATCAATTCGCCAAGCCCCATCCTTACTCAGAGCGGCAGTTGCTGGGCTTTCGGATCCGCAAGTCGATACGCTCTACAAGAATTGGACTATACGTCAGATTGTCCATCACGTCGCAGACAGCCATTTGCATAGCATCATTCGATTCAAATGGGCACTGACAGAAGACAATCCCACCATCAAAGCCTACGAGGAAGCTGACTGGGTACAACTCGGTGACGCTAAGTCAGGGAATTTGGAACCATCACTTCATCTTTTGGATGGCTTGCACGCGAAGTGGGTACAGATCTTGGAGTCGATGTCCGAAGAGCAATTCAGCCGAACGTACTATCATCCACAGTCCTGTGAAACTGTAAGCTTGTGGCTTGCCCTGAATAACTATGCTTGGCACGGACAACACCACACTGCACAAATACTGTGGCTCCGTAAGCGACATGAGTGGTGAAAACAACGAAGAATAAATCTGAATATCGCATACTTGATTATTCTCAGCGGCGAATCACCTAACCGGTCAGCCAATCATGACAATTCAAACCACTATTCGCCTCTTTCAATCTAGCGACGCCGAATCAATTATCGCGTTATGGCAACAAGTCCTTCCGTCGACTAAACCATGGAATGAACCCAAAGACACATTGTGTCGCAAAGCCAATCGGCAAGATGAACTGATATTCGTTGCTGAACGCGACAATCTCATTGTTGGCGTGGCAATGGCCGGGTACGACGGTGTGCCGCGTTGGATCGATTACTTCATCGCAGCACAGTCGTGAACATTCGCAGCGAGCGTTATCGCTTATAAGAGCAACGCAAGAGTGGTACTGCAGCCGGTGCCCAAGAAAATGCTCGCAGTTAACAGCTCGCGAGCAACAAAGTCGAACCACCCCGCGTATGCGTTCGCTGAACGCGGTGAACTGCGGTGCTATTTCGTTCAGATTTGTGTTGGTCGACGATGGCCCCGCGGTGGGTAGGATGCGATTGCAGCCAGCGATTTGGTAACAATGCGTCCAAATCGAGTTCACCCTTAACCAACCGGGGATCGGGTCCAATATGCTAATACGACACGAATTCCGCCTATCGCACTTCCAACTTTTATCGGAGCTCCAGAATTCGTAACAATTCAGCTAAACATCACAAAGCAGCCTTAAATCCCACCGTCTCAATTCGGCCAAAAATGCGACCATAATTCGGCCGGTAACACTTTGCCCCGGCGAAGCATCACTTATTAACTTCATCCAAACTGCGTTGGAACGAACATATTGAAAGCAAATCGACTAGCGAAAATCGTGAGAGGAATGCCAATGCAGAAAATGACTACTGCTACCCAAAAGAACCACTGCGACTTTGTTTGAATCGCTAGTAACATTACGAATGCTGTCGCGATTCCAATCGCAAACCCCGCGAATTCATAGGGCTGTCTACTTTCCATATTATAAGTCTCAGAATACGCAAACTCGCCAAGTAGAAGTCCGCCAATCTCAAACACAATCGCTTGTATAGCCAAATATCCAAGCAACACTCGGGTTTTCCACTCTGAACCAGTTTTCAATCGTTGACTTCCTCAGCCATGCCAGTGCTTTGGTATGGATTGTTTTGGCTATCTTCTGTCATCAACGCCTCTTTCGTAATGATTTGAGTTATGGCGCTCCTTCAACTTCTTGATTTCCTCTTGTCCGTAGTCAGAGAGAAAGAATCGCTGTCACGGATCGCCTGCTCGTTTTTGGTAAAACTCATAACCCATTCGATTTGCTGCGATATCAGCGTTTGATGCAATACCGGTTGAGTAAGTGCCAAAGTAACCAAAACTGCGAAAGGTGCCATCCACCTATCGCAACCCGCTTGTCATATGAATGAATGGCGCAGCTTCGCAGCTCATGACTTTAGGTGTCTGGCAACCTGGGGTTCCGCTTCGTGCCTCAGCTCCACCCCAGGCTAGTGAATGCTGCTACTTCGTAGCTCGAAAAGCAAACAATTGGTGGAGGCAAACAATAGGTGGTAAGCTAAGAATAAACATCAGGCTCTATTCTTGGACCGCCCCGCAAGTGAAACCGAAGAAGTGTTTTCGAGCTGGCTTGGCAAAACGACCGTTGCCTTCGGCGATGTTAGATGCGATTGAGAGCGAGGCGCGGTTGACTTGGTCAGCCAGATGATTGTAGCGGGCCGGGAATTGTTCGGTCAGGTCACAGATGGCATCGGCTAAGTCAACTGACTTTTGGTAGACCAGTAGCTTTTCGAAGGCGAAAGTCATTTGGTCTCCCTAGAGTTGGACTCGACGGAGGCTCTCAAGAAAGAGAGTCGTGAGCAGAAAGTAGACCGAGTAGACAAGGAGAAAGCGGAGTGGCGATGAAAGTTCTTTTGCCCTGGAAAATCTCCAGGTCTAAAATCTTTCTACTCTCTACTTTCTCCTGCCTACTATCTGTTGGCCGAAGGCCAATGGAGGATGGAGAACACGAATTGAACTTTTTATGGCGGGAGTTCTTAGGGCGGCATTAGTTCTCGCGGTTATCCAGACCATTGATCAGACCGCTAAGCATCCGTGAAATCTCCTCGAGCTGCGATTTCAGCTTCGCGTGGAGTTCGTCTGAAACGAGCTTTCGTCGGCGTGCAAGCTCAAGCTGCGGGACGCATTCTTGGACCGAGCCGCGGGCAATACCGAAGAAGTGCTTTCGATCAGGCTTTGTGAAGCGACCATTGCCTTCGGCAATATTGGAAGCAATGGACAGAGAGGCACGGTTCACTTGGTCGGCAAGATGGTTGTATCGGGCGGGAAATTGCTCGGTCAATTCGCAAACTTGATCGGCAAAGTCGACCGCCTTTTGGTAAACGAGCAGTTTTTCGAATGCGAATGCCATCGCAGCTCTCCAGGTTTGGAGTCTACCCACACTGCAAAAGGAAGAGAGTAGTGAGTAGAAAGTAGACCGAGTAGACAAGGAGAAAGCTGAGCGGTGATGAACGATTGCTTGCCCTGGAAAATTTCCAGGACTGGAATCTTTCTACTCTCTACTTTCTCCTGCCTACTCTCTATTGGCCTTTGGCCAATGGAGGATAGGGGACATAGAGCCTTAAACCCTAAAGCCTTACGCTGAAACGACTTACGGCACCGCAAAATTCGCCAAATCAGACAACCTGCCTGACAAAAACTGGGCATTCTGACACAAACCGAGTTTACGATCCGTTGACTAGACAGTTGGCCAATCGCCATTCTGGCAAAGCAGCATCTTTTGGTTCTTTGGAAACTAGATCCATCGCACTCGGAGTGCGATCAAAATGAGCGTGCAGACCGCCGCAGAAAATGGAAACCAAGCATCAAGTCTTCAGCTATTCCACCAAGCTCAGCTCGGCGATCTGATAGTTGCCGTACACCTTTAGAAAGAGACCGTTGGGATCGGCAATGTCATAGGGCCGACTTTCAAGCTTGTGATAGCCTCCGCTCCATCGGTATTGTTCACCCGAATCGCTGACGACATGGACGCCGATAGCGTCAACGTGCATCGTAATTGTGTGATATTCTTTGTCTGGGAAGAAATCCACAGCCTGCGTTGTTTCGCCCTTCAGAATCGCAATATTTGTAATTTTGCGACCACCTCCCAACTGCAAGCCAATCTGGTGGTTCGAGTGAACAATTGGAAGGACAAACTGTCTGGTCACATCGCTTAGACGTTTCGCTCGCAATTTGAGCGTGTAATCTTTGTTCGGTTGATAGGGAATCTGGATTGCGGCACCGTACTGCTCATGATTTCCATTTGGTGAGTTTCCAACCAAACCATTCTCATCCAGAGTCCAGGTCCCACGAATAACATCACGGTTCAGAATGATATAACTGAGCAAATTTACGGTCCCCGGTTGGGCATCAGTATTATCAGACATCAGCCCCGTTTGTTCTTTGAACGCACCTCCGCTCACTGCAACACTATCCGCATCATTTGCCCGTGGGTTCGTTCTTCTTGTCTCAAGTGCGTAGACAGCCAAAATTGAGACCAATGCTACTGTCGCGATACCTGCCATGAACCTGGGATAAATGCTTCTGGACTTACTTGCTAGATGTAAGTCTTCCAGGATTGCTTGAACGTTTTCATACCGCTCACTCGGTTGCAACAGCAAGCATTTTCTGATCACCGGTCTAATTCGCGTCGGAATGCCGCTCCAACTGACCGATCCATTTTGAATAAACCCGTCACTGCCTCGAAACGGGTGCTCTCCCGACAACAATTCGTATAACAAAATACCGAGCGAAAAAACATCCGATCGCACGGACGCCATGACTTCACCCGTCGCACATGCTAGAAGCTCCGGTGCAATATAGCCGGTGCTGCCTTGTTGCACTTTTTGATAACTACCAGTTCCAGAATCTACTGCGATACCGAAGTCGGCAACTTTGGCACTGGAATTGTGATCCAGCAACACATTCGACGGCTTGATGTCACGATGAATTATTCCCTGCTTATGTGCAAAATGAATTCCATTTGCGACGTCCGAGAACCATTGAACTGCAGTCGGCAATGATATCTTCGGCGGCCCAATTTTATCTCGTAGACTTCCGCCTTCAACGAACTCACTAACAATAAATGCGTGCTCCCCGATCTGTCCAACATCGTACACGGGCACGATGTTTGGATGGCTGAGCCGAGCGACCTTCTGGGCCTCCTCAAGTAAATGCTCCTTTGACACGTAGCGATCTTGTCTCGCAATCTTGATTGCAACAAAACGTTTCAATTGATGATCTATCGCCTTATAGACTTGCCCAAATCCTCCGCTGCCGACTTGGCTTAGCAGTTCGTACCGATCGCCAAAGGTTTGCCCGGATTGATCAACCTGCGACGATGTCAGCGACGCATCCTCTTCGCCATGAAGCATCCAATTCATCTTCTTGAGTTTTTCAATCTGCTCTGCAACCGCATCCACCATTTGAGGATTGTCGACACAAAGTTCTTCTGGAGAGCGTTCAGCACCGGCCTGGCAGGATTCTTCCCATAGCACTAGGTAGGCTGAAATGTTGTTAGAATCCTGATTCAATCGAATGCCCAACCTTCAAGAGTATTGCAAAGATTTATTCGAGCCGTCGCCCAACGTCGCTTCAAAGTGGCCAGAGAGATCTGGAGGAAATCGGCAGCCTCAGACTGAGTCAGGTTGTCATACCAAAGCAGACCGACGACTTGCTTCTGCTCCTCCGGCAGCCCCTCCACAGCTTCATGAAAAGCCGTCCATGCGTCCAAACTCTCGGGCTTTAGTGACGCATTCTCCAGATGAACGCCGATAATGTCTGACTCTAGATTTGTTGCTAGTCCTTTTGCTCCGTTGCATTTACGTGCCAAGTCAATCAACTCTCGCCTAATCATGGTAATAGCTAGGCCATAAAACTCTTGCGAGTCCGCCGGAGCAAGCGAGTCTAAAGCCCGATTCAAGCGGATTAAAGACGCCTGAAGCACATCTCCCGTTTCACACCATCTTTTAACTTTTGGAAAATCACGCAACATTTTTCGTGTCAACACTTCGAGTCGAGCACAAGCATGTTCAATAACACGTCCTTTGGCGTCTCGTGAAGGCGATTCGAGCAAATGGATGCTACTGAGGAGAGTTGTTGTCTTTTCCATCTCCCGATTTTAACTGAATCGTCAATTGGCGAGGAGCACCTTAACCGGGGAGATTTGCTTCAATTCCACAGGCGAAAACTATCAATGATGCCTGCAAAAGCTTATTTTTCGCCGCAGCTTCTTCCTGACAGGCCCTGATGCATTTTTCGTGTGACTCTCCGCAAATGTCGCCAAGCATGTGCAACACAGTGGATAGGTCGAATTCCTCTAAAATTTCTATCAATCGTTGCTTCGCCACTTCTTCACTCATAAGCTCTCCCAGATTAGATGCTATCAACGTAGAGCGGAAAAATTCGCTAGATAGCTCAAAAATGTGAGCCACTTTCGCAAGAAAGCACGCTTCTATTCCAGGTGAGATTGTCCTTAATTTCGCGACTTGCGTTTTCGCGACAAGGATTCGATCAATCTGTTAAACAAAGGACAGAGCATGAGCAGTGTTTCGCGATCGGAATTCAAGAGTAGCTCTTGGAAGAGCTCAGATGCTCGCTTTTGCAGAAAATCAGCCTCCTCGTCACTTTCACGTACAGGAAGGGGCAACAACTCGTGTGTAGTTACCTGAAGTGCTTTGGCCAACCGTTCGAGCAAATCTATACCTGGACTAGTAGAACCAGATTCCAGCCTCCCGACATAGCTAGATGTAACTTTTGCCAGCGTGGCCAGTTCAAGCTGGGTCATTCCTCGAGAGGCTCTGACTTCACGTAGTCTCGACGCAAACCGGAGAACCACTCGATCCTGCTGGACCACAGTATTAGGATTTCTCTTCTTTGCCATAACCGATTCTCCCAAGTGAATCTGTCGGCACCTGTGACCTAAAAGCCCGTCTTATTGGATGTTTCCACAACCACTATTGTGAGTACAATATGTTATGGTGTATCCTTTCGTTCTTGTTTTAGGCGAGTGCCCCGCTGATTAAATGCTTTGGGCTTTACCACTCATAGCGTGGAAAACCCATTGTGAATTTTATCGACAAAGGCACTTTTTGCACAAAATTCTTTCAGCTTTGAGTTCACTGCTAGGGGAACGGAATCACTCAGACACGGGTTTTGCTTGAATGCAATTGTGAGCCAAAACGAAACGACAGTAATCAGAACTCGAGACGAAGTTAATTACACAATGACATCAGCACGATTGAAAGCCACAAAGGTTTGCAAAGTCCTGATGAGCTACCCAGCATGGTTTCCTCGCTTTCCAATCAAGAGCAATGTTCCAAACCGCGTGAGAACATTGCCAATATCGATCTGTAGTATCCAGTTTTTCGCAGTACGGATTTCAAATGTCAAAAGTTAACACGTTCCACTTGATTGTGGCTTCCAGCATTATTTTCTTCGTCGGCTGCGATGCTCGCAGCTCCGTTCTAAAGGACAACATTACCGGGCAGATTGATCGACTAATCGGCGATGTAAAAGTCAAACAAAAAGAAGCCGAGTTTGCGGTCGAAAAGATGGAAGGCGGGATCAACGAAATCAAAAAGGGTAGGATCGAGACAAAAGTTAGGCTGACTCAAATCACGAAGAAAATCGATGATACAATATTGAAAGTCACCGACATCGACAAAGCACTTGTTCGGCTGCGTGATTATTTGAAGCAAGGAGGCGATGTAGATATTGCTGGAAAGACGATTTCGCCAGCAGAGTTGAAGAAGATGGCTGACACAACCGTCGCATCGAGAAAAAAGTTGGTCTCACAGATTGAAACGCTAGAAACCTCACAAAGAAAACTTGCTGAAACGGTTGCGTCCCTCGAGAAGAGAGAAGAAGAAGCAGAGAGTCGACTTGATTCAATCCGATTGACTCTGGATGAGATAAAGACCAAGGCCGTTGCCCTAGATGCAATGAAGAACACCAACGGCTCCGCAGTGCTCGGGGATGGTTTAGATTTCGATGATTTGGAAAAGCAAGTAGCAGGAATTTCTGAAAAAATGGATGTAGAACTTGCCGTTCAAGATGAGAAATGGCAAGACGAAAGAGATTCGAGCAGCAACATGAATTCAATTGACGATATTCTCTCAGCCACATCGACGGAAGACGACACTATTGCGGAGATTGATCAGCTGCTAGGAACGTCAGAATGATTTAAGTATTCGCATGCTACCTACCACTTTGTTTAACCGATTGAAGTGCACGACAAGAGTGAGCAAAAGAAGCAGATCACTGCTTTGTATCTTCTGCTTGCCACTCATACTGACGTCGCACTGTTGCTGCTCGAAGCCGAGTGAAGTAAGTAGCAGCGTGGTAGTCGAGTCCAAGGTTCAGGTCGACAGCCTTAGTGAACAAGTTGTCGACCTAAACAGCAAAATTGGTGACTGGAAATCGACAAAGGAAGATCTGACAAAGCTCAGCATATCGCTTCAAAAAGACAAAAACGGTTTAATCATCAACCTAAAATCCCTTGGTGTATCAAGCACTGAGCTCAAAAGCGATAATCCCAAGGCAAGCATTCTGCTTGGCGAGCTCCGAGACGTTCTTCAGCAAGCAATGCTGTATCAAAAAAAGCTGGACGAGTATGACTTGGCCATCTTTAAAAGCGAGTCGCGTCTTCGCACGATAGAACGAAGAATTGCTGCAAGAGAAACCGGGCTCACGGATTCGGAACTCGACGAGTTATCACGTAGTATGCTTACGCTTGACGATGAGCTACAAGCAGAGCAAAAGACAGTACTTCCCATCGAACTAGATGAAGCACTGATCGCCTCATTGTCTGACACGGCCTTTTCCGAATCTAAATTAAATACGTTAAATCAAACCGAAGAAATACATTCCAGTACACCTTCCGCTGCAGACCCTGAAGGGACCAATTTGGGGAGCAAGCAGCCCGATACTGCGTCGGTAGAAGTAGTTCGGCCGGATCCAAAGAGGGAGTTGGAACCTCCGCCATCAGAACATCAAGCGAAAGCAAATCTCGCAGACGACATTATAAAAGGCACGTATGAAGTTGAGTGGGTTAAGCCGGATACAATGGATCATGGAATCGCAATCTACACTTTCACTGATAAGGGTAAAGTTGCGATTGGCGACGATGTAGTGGGGGTATGGCATAAACGAGAAGCCGACTACGTCGTCACGTATTCAGACGTTGCTTTTGGTACCGCCGTAATCAAATTTCAGGGATTTTACTCGTTCCTAGGAAATCATAAGCTGGAAAACGGCGTGATTTCCAACTGGACTGCCCGAAGAATAAACGGGAATACGGGAACTAGAGGCGATGCGGTAGACGGCGGTGATCAACCGCGTATCAAGAATCTTATAGGCAAAAGCGATGGAAAGTTCTTTGATCTTGTTGTTGTGGACGAAAACAATATTGTTGTCGCTTGTGAAAATGGAACAATTCGATGTTACAACACAACAATTTTGCCAAATATTGCACCAGTATGGATTGCGAAAACCGAAAACCAGTCAGCTCTAGCTGTCCAGAGGATTCCTAACACAGCAAATCTTATCGCCGCGTCGAGTAAAAAAATATTTTTTATAAATGCCCAATCTGGAAACATCTTTAAGACCGTCGATATTCCACCAGGTGCAGGGGACAATCTTGGAGATTTGGTTTTCTCGGCTGATTGTAAGCATTGCGTGGTGTCAGGTGCAGGCAATGTTATTCGCTTTAGCACGCTTGACGGAAAAGTACTTAACAGTGTGAAAGCATGGATTCCTTCGGTTCTCTTTTTCAACAATGGTCATTCTATCTTGCTGGGTTGCACTGAGGGTAGCTTCCCGATAGAGCTTGCGTCATTTACTAAACGATCTGAACTTAAAGCGATTAAGAAATTCAATGGTCTTCGGGACCGATGCTTTTCTTTAGCGGTGTCGGATGATCAGAGATTTCTTGCTGCGACCACGGGGCCTGCAAGACCCAAACAGAATCCACCTGAAATGAAGACATTCATCTTTGATTTAAAAACCGGAGAAAAGCGATTCGAGTTTCATACGGTACACAACTGGCAACACGCTTCTCGGTTTTCACCTCACGGAGATTTTTTGGTTACAGGGGGAGGCGGAGGGCGTTCCGGCGGAGATTGGTACGGAGTAGAACATTGGTCCATTAGCTCTCTCAACATTTACAACTTGAAATCTGGTGTGAAGGTCGATGAACTTTTCGGACACTCTGCGGCCATCCTTGATATTGAATTCTCGCCAGACGGCAAGAAGTTCTACTCAGCCTCGGCAGATGGCACAATTCGCGTTTGGGACATGAAGAATTAAGAAACAACGCACTTGCTTATAACAAAGAGACTCTCGCCCTTAACCGCTCTGGTGCATCGATGGTACCTTAGCAGTCACTGATTCCCGAATAGTTGTTGCGTTTCTGATTTTGCAACAACTCGGAAGTTGAATTGATATGGCCGTAGATTCACTCTTGCAAATCGTCGTGTCAGCTTGCGTCCGATTCAGCAAGCCGCTCATCAATCAGTTCGTCGATGCAACTAGCTCTATGCTAGCTAGGATGATTTCGTGAGATGAGCAACTCTACCCACATTCGACGATAGGTTGGCGGATAAACGGTTTTGCTCGGGACGGTAGCAGAACATGCTTGTACGCTGAATAGGCTGGTTAGTGGAATCACTAACTAACTAAGCAGCCGCTACTCACTTAAAATTTGGGAACTTGGTCAGGTCGGTATAAATTGTTTCATGAGCCTAGCACAACGTGATTATCTTCCATTTCTCCCTCGTCCTCTTGATCGCTTTTTGATCCGGGTTCGAGTACCAGAATTCCGGTTTGAGTTTGGTCGACTGGTTGTTAAACATACGTGGTCACCGATCCGAACATTGGAGACTTCGACTTTATTATTTATCTTTAACTGAAAAAGCGGTTGACGATCTTCCCATGTTAAAACGAAGCGACCGTTTTCGTCGCTTTTTGTTTCTCGCGTCACTTCCCCACTGACAAGAACCCCCGAAATGCACATATTCCTTGCAGCACTGCCGTTTCGGTACTTCACCGTGCCAGTAATGAAGCCTCCTTTAATTTCTGCTCGCCAAAGCTCGTATTCAACTGAGTCAACGCTGGCTTGAGTGAAAAGATAGACTCCCACGCTGTCATCTTTGCTCACATCTTTAAAAGTACTTTCATCGCAAATAACTGACAATTCGCTTGAACATGCTATTTGATTGGAGCGATCGAATACTGGTGTAGTCCACTCAGTGGGACCTGTCGAAATCCCAAACTGTAAGCCAACGGGGCTCTCCTTATAAGCTGTGTGAATGCCTAGGCTGAACTCAATAGCATTTACTGCAGCTTTAAATATTACGACCGCACCACTACTTTGCCCACTGATGAAATACCCCTCTCGCATGGTCGAGGAAAATTCTGAATTGCTTATCAAGAACTTCTTGAATTCTGACCATTCGTCGGTCGCCAACCTTTGAACTTCCTCGGAAGTGGGACGAAACTTCATACTTACAATCGAAAGCTGCTTAGTGACGCCGATCCAGTCACGGAATCGCTCGCTTCGTAGTTCGGCCAATGCAGAAACTTCGTCGCCCTCTTCTTCAAGGCGACCGCTGGCAGTATACGTCATCGTCTCAATTACTTGTTCACTCGATTCGTTAAGGGAAAACTGAGCTTGAGCGTTCAAATTAAAGTACTTAAAACAATATTGACAAGGAAAGTTTTGAATATTCTCTGCGAAAGCTCGAGTCAACGCATTCCTATCAGTTACTACATTCTTGCAGTGTTCGCAACGAACGATCCGCGATTTTTGAAATACAATATTACATGCGGTAAGGTGTGACTCTATAGCTCTTTCAAAAAGGGAAAGATTCGATTCGCTGTTGTTAAGAGAAAACATGCAAAAAGTAGCAGCACCATTAGCTGATGAAACCAACTTTACGCCACACTGGGTCCCGTTCAAACACATAAAAACAACGGTGTTTTTCCAAGCACTGATTAGCTTGAAAATTCCACCGTAATATAGTTTTACGACTAGAGTTGCATAAACGTTTTCAACAGGTCCTTGAAGTTGAAACTCAACTTGTTCATGGAATTCCTCTGACGATTTTTCGGGCATTTCCTCGTTGAACTTTGCCGGAAATACTAGCCAACCGTCTTGATCGAAAGCCAAACCGAGACGCAGAAATTCTTCCACTGTAGCATGTAGTAAGTAGGTTCGATCAACATCATCCAATTGGTCAGCATCTGTTAGACGAATGCGACTTTCTAGGACCTCTGATCGAAGAACGCAACCCAGTCCAGCGTTATGGCGACGGGCGGCGTCAATAACATCGGAAGCAAAACCGTTCAGAAGTTCGGGCCGCAAGAGAACGAGGTCCCCGAAAGAAAGTCTTTTAATAACGCCCGTGTTTTCGACGTGGCCAATAACTGTCCGAAACTGTGCTTCAGTTGCGGCACTGCCGGAGGCTTGAGAGGTAAACTCTCTGAAAAGCGTCGACTGACGCACTAAGTATCGAGTATCGTCTCGTACCGAAATCAGAAATTGTTTGATGGCCCGAAAGATCTCAGGACTACTAGTCTTGGGGAGCGAAGACCAGCTAATACCATTGATAATCTCTTGCTTCAATTTGTCGCAACCCTCGCCAGTAAATGCACTGGTTTCGAAATGTGAATCGAAGCCCGTTTGACTACAAATTGACTGAATCTTCCGAGGCATTAACCGAACGCTTCCAACGTCGGTCCGAGAGGCTACATACCATTTCCTCACTGGACCATCTGAAGTTCTATCTAGAGCAGAAATCCAATAACTTACTCCCGCAAAAGAATCATCGGATTTGGTCGGATCGTAGAGTAGCAAGGCAAGATTTGCTTGATTTAGAAAAATCTGATGCACCAGTCGATACTCTGGCTGTCCCGCAAAATCCCATAATAATATGTCTTTATCAGCTTCTTCATGTAGACTCCATACTTGCATTCCGTGAGTTGATCTATCGCGTTCATCCCATTTACCTTCCGCAAGCCTGTAGCCAAGCTTGGTTTTCCCGACACCGCTATCACCTAACAAGACGACTTTTGCATTAGAATACTGAACTGACTTTGTGTCGCTGCGGGGGACAAGTGCATCTTGATCTACGTCTAGTATTGTAATTTCAGTATCGCGACGATGAAGAACAGCTAATCGATTTGTACATTTATCGAATGCAATGCTGGGATTATTCGAAAACGAACGTCGTACAGGTGCCCGTTGCTCAAGTAACGTCTCCCAGGATTCTGTATTCCATATTTTCAAGTGCTGGTCGAACGACTTTGCTGCCAACATTTTACCATCAGATGAGTAGGTTACGGACTGAGCGTCATGCGTAAACCCCTCCAAACAGATAGTGCACGAATCACTATTAGCGTTCCAGACTCGAACCGTTTTGTCTTTTGAAGTAGTGGCGATCGTTTGGCCATCAGGTGACCACGAAATACCTGTAATCGCACCATGGTGACCAATAAGTCTTCTGACCAATTCGTGTGACGTTGAGTCCCAGATTTGCAAACCGTGGGCTTCTGATCCGCTGGCCACATATTTTCCATCAGGCGAAAAGCACACAGTCAAAACGGATGTGCCACCGGAGTGAATTCGAGCTGAAACTTTACCTGTCTCAGAGTCACAGAAAACTAAAAATCCGTCGCTACCACCAGAGACAATTATATTTCCTTTCGGCGACCAATCCACGTCATATACCCAACCATCATGAACCAAAAGACATAGGCTCTCTTCACCAGTATCTGGTTTCCAAATACGAACCGTTTGGTCGGCAGAACAAGTTGCTACGAAGTCATTATCTGGGGACCAGGCTGCTCCAAAAACCCAGTGACCATGCTTATTGAAGGATTGCGTGACCTTCATAGTGTTTGCGTCGACTATACACGCGGTACTGTCACACGATGTGGAGCATAAAAGACCACTTCCGTGAGACCAAGCAATTCGATTTACTTGCTTTGTATGCATGTTCATGCGGCCTAGCACACGTATTCCAGCTAAGGTATCAAGTATTGGTGTCCCCAGTTCTTTAACTCGTTTGTTATGACTTGTCGGTTCCGCTCTGACGTGCAGAACATTTAACCTAGTGAGTTCCAGTTGCTCTTTAACCAGTTCTCTGGTGCGTATTTGCTCTTCCTTCAACTGATTTACACCGAGTAATATACTTTTCAGTTTTGCAGCATGGTCTTCAATAATCGCTAAGGACTTCTCGAACGCAGTGCCTGGTGAGGAACTTTGTTCGCACAGACCAACAATTAGATTTCGAGAATCGATTATTTCACGTAATGTTTCCTCGTGCTGTAGGTTTGAGTTGAGTGCTAAGTCATTGAGGCCACCGTGGATTTCGGAAAGAACTTTGATAACAAAGCCTGAGTATGCCCTACCACCGTTATCAGACGTAAAGTCGTCTTTCAGGAGTTCACGAACAGCAATGGGAAGACGTTGAGTAATCTTCTCGGCTACGACATGGAGCCAATTCTCGTTTAGAGTTATTTCGTGCTTTTTGGTGACCATTGACAAAAGTATTACCCAAATGTCTGGCGACAATGCGACCGGATTGCCAAGTTCGCCGGATGCCTGTCGATACCATCCAACTAGTTCATCTTTAGGTAGCTCCGTAAGCTCCGGGGAGATGCGACCGAGTTCACTCCATTCTTCACTTACAAGCGGGCCTAGTCGCTTCAAAAGCTGACGTATTTCGGTGCTCGGGACTTCCTCGGAATCCTCGCTTAAATTCGCCACCACCATTGCTGTCGCGTTTCCGCATAACGTTATTAAATCGTGATTGTTGTACAGGTCCTGCGGGGACAGATGCTGTTTTTTTAAAGAATCATGGAGGACATTCCCCATCCTGCCTGCAAGAATACCCGCCGCAGAACTAGCAGTCCCAACTGCTAACCCATTTAAGAGAGAACCCAGCGAGTTCTCTCCTTGATTCAATGACAATACGTAGGACGTCGCGGAACCAAGTGTTGCTGCCAACGACATCCAACCATGTCGCATCCATTCCCGCTGGTCCATCGATATTTTCATGACTCTTCATTCTGTGGCTAAGCCCAAACGAATACTTGTTGCTCTCAAGTGTATCGCGATCACAGTGACCGACGTCTTTCGTCTGCAATTTTATCCGATCAGCGGAGCATTTGATGCGAGACGTCGGCGGTTCTTTCTGAAATTCAGTCGATAGCTGTGTACGTTCGGCCGTTAGCGTACCCTTTGCTTATGAAAGAAACAACTACTGCTCACCGTCATGCATTACTTGGTTTGGACGCTAACTGGAGCGTGCGATCAGTTTAGTGCCGCCCGGCCGAGAAAGCCGTAGTCGATCAAATCTAGAATTTTGTAGTATCTCTACAATTTCCTTGATATGATGCCCCGGCTCACAACATGTCTTCTGCTCCCGAGTAATCTTGGTGACAAGTAGATACCATGCAATCTGTGACTCGCGTCCCGGCATAGCCAGAAGCACAGGTTGCTAGTTAGTACGGTTGGGCCACACGGCGACAAATTAAACCAGGGATGAGAGTCCATGATATTCGAGAGTCACCATCGGGGCCTTATGTTCTACAAAGGCCATTGGGGAACCGGTGCCGTTAGTGAAGATTTCAACATTCATCTCTAATCTATTGAGGTTTCAGTTACGGCTCTTGCAATCTCGACAACGCTCAGATTCGGATCTTCTGCGGCAAAGTCAACCTCGCTTTGGATACCCTCAAACGCTAAATTCCATAGTCTAATAAACAAAGAGACTCTCCGCCCTTAACCCCTCTTGGGCAGTCATGGTACCTAAGCAGTCACTCATAACCGAATAGTTGTTGCATTTTCGATTTTGCAACAACTTGATAGTTGGATCGATATGGCCACAAATTCTCTCTAGCCACCCGCCGCATTAGCTTGCTTCGGCTTCAGCAAGCCGTTCATCGATCAGTTCATCAATGCAAGCCGCTCTGTACTGGTCGCCGTGATTGAGCGAGATGAGTAGCTCAATCCATAGCTGTTGATAACTTGCGATAAGTAAGAAATTCCGAATTGTTTGGCGAATCAAACGCTTTTGCTCGGGTCGATAGTAAAACATGCTTGTACTCTCCAAAGGTTGGTTAGTGAAAATTGCTAATCAACTAAGCAGTCGCTACTCATGCCTATCGCTACGTTATGCGATGAGCTGACGTTTTTCATTTCTCCTTGACGCTCTCTCCGCATGATGCTTTCGCACGTCCTTTCGCCAATTCGCATTGCCTTGGTATCGGCCCAGCGGCACAAGCTCTAAGTAACCCAATGGGCAGGAAAAGTAGTAAGGAAAGTCTACTTCGCAAAGCGGTTTATAGCCCCACTTTGATTTCACGCAGTTGATCAGATCACAACCGATCCAACGTTCGGAGGATTGCGACTCAACTCCGTCAAGCATGAATGTTCGCTCCCCTACAGTCCACAGTACGCCACTGAAAACGTTGCCTCGGAAGCAGTGCTTGAGACAAATTGAATTTACAACGACGCCATCTTCTCGAGTGTGTTGTCGTCCTTGCGTCAAATCGTCGATCAGGTCTTTGCGAGTACCAACTTCATTGAAATACCAGCCCATTGTAGTCTCCTTTAGCAAGATCAACATGAGCGAAGTGCTCATGCCTTACTCTTTGCTAAGCAGTCACTCAGACTAGTAATCATCTGGAGTTAGTACGCAAGTCGAAGATCGGTCGGCTTCAGTAATAATCCAGATCGCCTCTTCACCAACCTTGTAAACAGAGAAGACACGCTCACCATTCTCAATAGCTCCAACATTGGTCTGCCAGTCCTCGTCGCAGCACTCGCCAAAATCTCCTGTGACGTGTCGAGTAATGAGCGTAGCGGGTGCAATACCCGCAATCTCCAAAACTTCAATTGCTGCTGGAGTCGCTACGATCTGGCCAAGTGTGAAAAGTCGCTTGTCGGTTTGAATCATAAGGTTATTTTCTGTTTTTGATGATGAGTTGAATTGGACTGCTAAGCATAAACAGCGAGTACTGCTCGCTTCACTCGGTCCCAGTCATCCTCATCAAGCTCTCGCTCGACTTCTGGCAAGGGAGTAACGTATGCACTAGCGATAGAGCAATCACGGTTGCTGCTGAAGCTGATTGCAGGTGCCCAGTAGCCACATCCTGGTGCTTGAAGCGATCCCATTGTCTCTGTTCGTTCGGCAACTAAATCGCAGTGTTCGACAAAGTCATCGAACTGCTCCCGAGTAAGGATGGCACACCATTTCTTATGCGTACCGTTTTCCCAGTCGCCTTCAAGATACGAGTATTCGCTTTCGCCCGACTCGGTTTCGTCCCATAGCTCGTCAGCGAAAGGTGGTGCAAATCGGTCAAGATTGACGTCTTCCGGTACGTCGACAGAATAGATAACTGAAAACAGCATGAGCGGCTCCTTAACAACATGATTGCACTGCGATTTGCAGTGCTTACACAGTGTTAAGCAGTCGCTGAGAAGTTTGTTGAACTGAAATAGTTCAGCCACTTGGCAAGAAGTTGGCTTACGTAAGATGGTCAATTATGGCGAAACATCTTAAGTGCGTCTGTTTAGGCTTCTCGAGCCCCCAGAAGCTTTCGATTTAGCAAACCTCCGCTGTGCAGCATTTCATTCAACGCGGATTCTAGGTCGGATTCAAGCAACTCTTTCGCACCGTCACGTTCAATTGCATATTGAGTCGAACGCCTCATCAACTCTTTTATGAAAGCAGCACTAACTCCTTCTGTACGTTTCACCGTCGATTCAACTAGTTGTTCCGAAAGATCAATCGACGGGGCATAAAGCTGAATCAGTTTTTTTCTACCAATCGCATCAGGTAAAGGAAACTCTATCGCTTGATCAATTCGTCCAGGCCTTGCGGCCAACGCGGCTTCCAGTGCTTCCGGTCGGTTGGTTGTCAAAATAAAGAAGATCTCCGCGTCTTCGGTGAGCCCATCCATCTCGTTGAGCAACTTGTTGAGCAAGATTTCTTCGCAAGGACTATTCATTGAAGCCCGATCACGTGCAATTAGATCAACATCTTCAATCAACACGATGCTTGGCTGCAGTAACCTGGCAAGAGTCATGTACTCTCCAAGCAAACCTACTTGTTCGGCGGAAATGATCAGCGTCGTGTGACCGTCAAGCGAGTTTGCAAGATGATGTAACGTATGCGTTTTTCCGGTCCCGGGAGGGCCGTAAAACAAGAGTCCCTTCTTTTTTGACAACCCAATCGATGCAAGACGTGCTCGGTTCTTCGCAAAGTTCACGACATTTCGTTCAAGAAGCTCTAACGTATGGGCGGGAAGTATGACCTCTTCACGCAATACGTTTCGAAGCTTGTGCACTGTGATGCCTGACGATCTGCCGGAGTATCTATGTTCAGACTTTTGTAATGAAAGGATTTTCCCTCGATAGGTCTCACCTTTTGCAACTGCTTCTTCAAGCTGGGAGAAGATACGACGCGTGAGAGCAGCACCAGTCGCATCATTTTTGCTTGCAACTTCAATCTGTATTCCCGTTATGTCCATGTAGTGGCCGCATGGCGACAACATCAGAGCGATTCGATCACCATCAATCTCAAGCAACCATAAAGCATTCTTAAGCACTCGTACCGGCACTTCATCCCCAGTGTCAAGCTCTTCGTATTCAGGTGGTGTTGCCTTCGTCTGATTGTGAGAGCTTTCGACTACACAGTCGGTCATCGTAGGCGAACTATGCGAGTACTCACTTCGGATACCAGAGAAGTGATGCACCTTCGAATTTGAACCTAACAACAGATCGATCGATTTTTGCAAATCGGCACGGACTCGGTAAGGAAATTGTCGCTGAGAAATCGAAAGCTGCTCGACTTGAACTGGGGAAAAGTGAGTTCGCAAGAGCGTCGATATTGCGTCCTTTGATGTTGCGTTTTCGTCGGAAGCTAATTTACTTCGAATTGCCCATGCGACGATAGCACCAACCACAAGGCCAAGAAAAAGCCAACCGAAGTACTGCATCATGATCGTAGAAAATTTGTGTTGAGTTTGAGCCAACTAAACGCGAGGACGTGACATTAACAACTTCGCCGATAATCCTGCATGAACAGAGTGTAACATTTCGAGAGCAGGTTCGCTCACAAGCAGCAGAAGTGAATGTAGAAAGTGGAAAACCTGCAAGATGGGGGAGTATTGCGGCACCTTATTCAAGTCATTTCTGCGACGCACGCTTCGTCCCACTTTTTTGATATGCTAACACCATCGCACTTGCAAACTGAACGAACGCTAAATCTGAATACGGCTATGACCGGAGCTTCAAAGATGAACATCATCCCCTATCTAAGCGTTGGACCGCTGCTGTTTGACGCGATGTCACCGGAAGAATGTTGGCGACTGATCGGAGAACCAACCAGTCAGTACCAGACTCCTGGATAAAGAAGACAGTTTATGAATTTGAGGACTGGAGGGTTGGATTCAGCGACGACAGAAATCTACTTGCTGAGGTCTCGTTCTTCCCAACTACAACGCCTAGTATCAACGAAACGTTATTGGTAACGTGGGATTTTTCATTCTTAGAGGAGGCTTGTAAGCTAGACGATGAAGCCGCAATAACACATGGCGTTTTAGTGTTTCCACAGCTAGGGTTCGCGACGACTGGTATCCACGATTGTGATCGATCTCAACTTTCTCTAACAGCATTTCGTCGCTCACACTTGGCCTTTTATCTAGAGTCCTCCGAGCCATTCCGCTTGAGCGATTAGGTACACTAGTTTAGCTTCGACCGATATCCAACTCTTCTGTACCCAAGTCGGCTATGCAGTCTTATAAGCTTCGTATCTTCCCTCGCGAAGCAGACAATATGAAAATGGCAGCAAATCGGCAACCAGATTTTTCTTACAAGACATGAAAGACGCAGACTTACTCACCGCTTTCGAGAACTGTTCGCTTCCAATTGAACAATGGACTCCTCGAGCTCACGTCCGTGTCGCATTTCTGTATGCATCTTCGCACGATCGCGAAACCGCAATCAACTTTATTCGTGACCGCATTAAGGCATACAACAAAGCAACAGATACACCCGAAGCAATAGGTCGAGGCTATCACGAAACGATCACGCAAGCGTTTATGCATCTTGTGTCTGCAGCCAATGACAAAACCGGTCCTCACGAATCTTCCGATGCGTTTTGTAAGTTGCATCCTGAATTGATGACCAAGAATGTGTTATCTGACTACTATTCACGTGATCTGCTAATGTCCTGGGAAGCCAAATCGAAGTTTGTAGCCCCCGATCTAGCTCCGCTGCCTTAGCCGCCGATCCCAATCAAAGAAGAACCAGTAAGTGCCTACGTGATGGACTTTTCTCCATCAGCAAACGAAGTACGACATTTTGATCAGTTAACGCTAAGCTTCATTCGCATTGCCATTCCAAATCGTGTCGGCTCATCACACACAAACGTGAAGCCGCACGCTTCGTAAAAGTGTTTGGCACGCGGGTGCCCCACAACATCAATAAAATCTTTCTTCTTTTCGCGTGCGTAAGTTACGCAATGTCGCACCAGCATTCTTCCGACTCCACTACGCCAACAATTCGGTTCGACAAACAGGCCATCGATTTCAAGCCTGTTCGGATCAGGATTGATTATCGCGGCAAACCCTATAGCAACATTGTCTTCTTCCATTACAAAGACTTGTCCCGCTTCTATTTGTTCTCGTGGTAAAGTCACGCAGTCTGGATTGTCAAGAATATCAGCATTCTCTGAATTATTCGCAAGCGAAGCACGCAATTGCAAAGCTTCGAGTTCAGATTTGTCATCGATCGTTGCTAGTCGGATTGTTCGCATTTTTGGATCTTGACCTCAGGTATCGATGTTACAAGAAACGCAATGGCGAAGTCCTTGGACTGACAGCAAATTCTGTGCTGATGAATCTGTCAGCGTTAACTAGGCCGTCGTTTGTTCCTCTTGCCAACTACAGAAAGTTGACTGTGACGTTTGCTCATCAGGGTTCTTGTCTTGCCATCGTAATCAACATCACATCCGGAAGTTCCGTTTGGCCAAGTTGGCGTAGCATGTTGACGAGCTGAGCGGTCGTGTACTGAGCGTGGGTACAGACATGCAGCAAGATATCAAGTCGCTTTGTTCCAAAACGCTTGCCTGCCCCTGAGCTAGTACTATAACGAAACACGATGTCATCCAGTGAATCGTCAGTCATGGAAGTTAGGTAGTTCTGCCAATGCTCTTCGAGTTCAAGCCATCTGTTGCATAGTTCACTCAGCGTTTGTAACGCTTCGTTGCCTTCCTGATTCCCTGGCAGCTTGTTTGGTAGGTCCCCAGGCATGGCAGACGATTCATTGCCTAGCAGCGTTTCGAGCCAAACGTATTCGGCCGCCATCATGTGAGTGAGTGTTTTCCAAACACTGCCCTGTCCAATAGGTAAATTTTGGCGTAATTGATCGTCGGTAAGAAGTTGAACGGCGTTGATCAACCGGCGATTAACCCACATGCGATGCTGATGAAGGCGTCGAATTGAATCGGTGCAATTCATTTTAGATCATTTCCTGTACGAAGAACGACTAGTTCCGGTGTTAGGTTTTGTCGGTAGCTCGCTCTTATCAGTTTCTTCAATGACAAAAAGTCTAGCCGTTTGATTTGTCGAATGATGCTTGTGGCGAGTATTACTCGGAATGTTGACCATATCATCTTTCTTGAATGTCACTAGCGAACCTTCGATGTTGACTACAATCTCTCCACTTAAGACGTAGCCACGGTGTCCAATCATGCACCAGTCGAGTTCTCGAAACGCAGAAGTGAATTCAAGCAGCCGAAAACGAAAAGCACCCACCTGCCGAGCCTTCACACGCAATCCAGGAGCTGTTTCTTCCCATGGAATTTGTTCAAGTGAAAAGCTGAAGTCCGATTGATCTGAAGCGGACATGAGTGAACTCATTCGGTTAGATTATGTCTCGGTTGACTGAAGTGAACTTTGCGAACGACACCAAACGGTCGGTTGAGGTTCATCCCGTACGCAAACGAAACAATTAGCAAGAACTATCCGACAGTTTAAAAACGTCAGTAACAGTGACGCCACAAAGAAGAAAAATACTCGATGCTAAACACGCCACCAGACCAGCCTGCAGGTACTTGTAATCCGATCGCGAACTATGACGAATCCTCAAGGTCGCAACTCGTCGAATTGATACGCCAAGCCCCATCCTTACTGAGATCGGCAGTTGCTGGGCTGTCGGATCCACAACTCGATACACTCTACAAGAACTGGACGATACGTCAGATTGCCCATCACATCGCAGACAGCCATTTGCATAGCATCATTCGATTCAAATGGGCACTGACAGAAGACAATCCCACCATCAAAGCCTACGAGGAAGCAGATTGGGTACAACTCAGTGACGCCAAGGCAGGCGATCTGGAACCATCACTTCTTCTTTTGGATGGCTTGCACGCGAAGTGGGTGCAGATGTTGGAGTCGATGTCCGAAGAGCAATTCAGCCGAACATTCTATCATCCACAGTCCGGTGAAACTGTCAGCCTGTGGCTTGCCCTGAATAACTATGCTTGGCACGGACAACACCACACGGCACAGATTCTGTGGCTCCGTAAGCGACACGGCTGGTGATATAAAACGAAGAACAAACCTGAATATAGCACACTTGATTATCCTCAGTGGCGATTCACCTAATCGGTCAGCCAGTCACTGACAGATCAACCTCTAAATTCGTCAGACAATCGTTTGCCCTGGGCCAGCTATGTGAGCCGGAAGACGTAGCACATATGGCCGTTTATTTAGCGTCTTCAAATGCCAAATGGACAACCGGGGCAGTTGTAATTGTCGATGGCGGCCTCAGTACAAACTGATTCGCTGAACTAATGTAAGTAACCCATGATTAAGCCAGGCCTTACTATTTACAATTTCAGGTAATTGCTGCTTGAGTCAGTTGGCCTCGCATGCAAGTATCGACCTGTCGTAGCGATACTTACGTGTCCAAGAGTGGCTTGTACCAAATGAATGGGGGCTCCATTGTCCAAAGCGTGACTTGCATGAGCATGTCGTAACCAGTGACACGAAACTTTGTCGCTCAACCCAGCTTTGATGGCTGCTTGCTTGACAATTCTTCGCACCGCCGATTCTCGCAAGTGTCCTGATTTGCGGCTCCTAAAAACAGGTGCATCCATCGAATCTGAACATCGCAATGACTGGATCACGGCCCACGTTGATGCAGGTATTAGAATCGTCCTCGTCTTCTCGCCCTTCCCGTAGGCGGTAAGTTGCCCACCAGAGTTTCTCTGGGACAAGTCGCACCAATTAAGACGGCATATCTCAGAAACTCTCAGTCCTGTGGCATAGAAGAGGCACAACATTGCCTTATCACGTAGCGGCATAGATACAGCCAAGATCTGTCTGACATCATCTTCTGTAAGGATTCGTTGATTCAGCGTATCCGGAAGCTTCTTCAACCGCACCGGCTTTCCGACATCGAACTGCAAATAGCCCAGTTGGTGCCCAAATGTTATAAAGCTCTTCACTGCAGCGATCGCACGACGAACGCTCGATTGATGCAACCTTTGCGATAGATGATCAACGTAATCCTGCAGGTCTTGCAACCGAACTCGCTGCATTGGCTTGTTTACG
Organism: Njordella aestuarii; assembly: GCF_056494165.1. NCBI lineage: Bacteria > Pseudomonadati > Planctomycetota > Planctomycetia > Pirellulales > Pirellulaceae > Njordella > Njordella aestuarii. Next base: position 469,484 of record NZ_CM151397.1, on the reverse strand, counting down.
AAATCTCTGAACAGCTCCACTTCTCGGCGGTACGCTCGCTGGGTGTTTGTACTTCGCTCATGCAACCAGAGCTTCAACAGATGTTCGTCCGAAGCGACTTCATTTACCTTCAGCACCTCCTGCGTTAGCTTATGTTTTGTCGAATCATCGATAACAGAAATTATCAGCCCATCGTCAGGGAAATTTTCGGAACAACTTTCGGATAACATTTACGCACCTCTATTACAAGTTCTTTACATGTCTCGCTCAACTTTGACGCAGACATCGTTCACATTAAGCTAATTAGTCACGCAAAACGCGTCAGATTTCAACCGTCGATCGGACATCGCACGACTAAACCAATTCAGTCCCAGTTCAAGATCCAAGAAACAATCAAACAGACCCCGAGCTCTTCAGATGTCGGAAGACTGTTCGAAGTACGTCGTTTTCGTCGCGACCCGCAACGCCTTGTGGAAAGCACACAACTATCGCATCGGAAGCCTGCTTACTATTAACGCTTGATAGGCCGAGAGCTTGCAGGCCTTCAACAAGTTCTTCGACGAGTTGCTTTGGCACCGCTGGCTTCTGAGTCGTAACAACGTCCGTGTTCCGAGCATAGAAAAGCACGTATTCACCATTAACTCCGATGCCCATGGTCTTTGCCTTCACATTGTCGGCAACTTGAGAAGCCGTGAAATAGGGCCGACCATTTGAAAGGCGATGAGGCTCGTGGAATGTTCCCTTCTTGATGTGTGCATAAACTTGGCTGCGGCTCATCGACAAGAGTTCGCACATTTCGCTAACGGTGATGGCCGCTTTAATCTGGTCAGTATTCATTCGTGTTCCTTTCGTTCTTCGGATTTTGTGCCGTAACTGTCGCTGAGTGATCGGCGGTCACGTTGTTCAGATGATCGATCCCTGCCTTAGTTAGAGATCTACCCTTCTCACATTTGGTGATGAGATTCAGCCGGATGAAGTCGTGCTCAAACATTTCGATGGTTTGCTTTGGAAGTCCTAAAGTAGTGCTTAGTACATTCAAACGTACCGGAGCCCCATGTTCACGCAGAATTTGCAAGTAGGCTTGCTCGACTGGATCAAGTCCCAGTCGATCGATACCTTCCATTACTAGCATTTGCTCAACGTGCTCCGCAGAAATCGCATCGCTTCCTCTACTTGAGCTAACCCGTTTCGCAGCATCGAGAAATCTGATTCCCAATCGTGGCACACCACGGCTTTTTGCTGCTAGTTCCTTTACGCAGTCACTACTAATTGACCAACCGAGCCTCTTCGCTCTCTGCTCTAGTAGCTTGCTCATGTCGTCTTCATTGTAATGTGTCAGTCTCAACAAGATTTTGAAGCGATCACGCATGCTTGTGGTGAGCATATGCTCATCGGTCGTGCTGCCGATCAGTGTAAATGGAGGAAGTGTTATCGATTGCCGTTTGTTTCCACCGAGAAACAACTTTCGTTCCTCAAGTGCTCGGTAAAGGCAGACTTGAACCATTGGATTAAGCTCATGAATCTCATCGATCAATAGAATATGCTCCGCCTCAAGAAGCATAAGCAGTCCCTGCATCTGACTGCTCGTGAGAATGTTTTGAGCGAGCTCAGTATGTACTGTAGTGCATAGCTCACTTGCGACAATTTCCGTGAGCATCGTTTTGCCGGTTCCGCCGGGACCGCAGATCAGTAAATGGGGGAAATTTTCATCTGTTCCTTTTGATCGATCGTACCAATACGCATCGATTGCGGTACGCAATACTCCGACAGCTCGCTCCTGTCCAATTATATGATTTAGCGATGTGACGACTCTGTGTTGATTGCTCATTCGATTCTCCTTTTAGTTTTCACGATGTTAGCACTTAGCACGATGAAGAAAATGGTTTTGTCTTAAAGGCGTCTGACCGTTGTCTGAGCCCTGTGCGAATACTGTCTGATAGCTGTCTGAGAGGTGACTAAGCAGTCGCCAATCATTGAAGTTTTGTGTTACTGGCTCGTTGAACGCGAAAAAGATCCGAGCGATCAACCTTATATGTTCATAGGCGACTTACGACTTCGCTTCAACAGTACATATGCAATGAACGCCACGTGGATCGTCTCGCTGCATTGAACTTGCTTGCTAGTCGTTAAAGCCGAAGTCGGCAATTTGGAACATACTCAAACTGATCTACTCGGATGCCTGATCAGGACATCCCTTTAAGCAGTCACACATTTGCAACGACTATTCAAAATTGTCGTCGAGCTCAAGTTTTGCGGACGGATCAATCTCAAGCGTAAGCTCTTCACTACGTGAAAAGCTCAGTAGGTAATCAACCGCTTTGCTCGCATGTGATGAAACTTTGAAGATGAAGCTGGGATCCTGCTTCATAGATTCGAGCCAACCTTTTAAGTACGTACATGATTGATCGAAATCCCCCATTCCGAGACCGAGCTCACTGCACCAATAGCTTGCTCCAATCTCAGCTCGGAGTTCACTTTTAGCATAGCCCTCACTCTCATAGTCCCATCCAAGCCTTGTCTCGCTCCAGTGGGTAAGTTCGTGGCCCAAAGTTTCGTAGTAAGCATCGAGCGACTCGAATTGCTTCTGTAGCGGCATATGAATAGCGTCAGTATTACGCTGATAGTACGCTTGATTGCCGCCGTGAATGATGGCCGCCGGAATTGGTTCAACCGCTTGCTCTGCTAGTCGGTATCGTTGAGTGTCAATAATTGGCCTAGCTACCAACGACTCGCCATTGCCCGCACGGAGGTGGTCAATCTGCGAACCTTCGACTTGGTCAATATTAAAAACGGTGTACGTCTTCATGAAGAAGAAACGATCTTCGACTTCGTCACCAAAGTCGTCAACTTTCGTCTTCTTTGCTTGAGAACAATAGACAATTCTTGTCCCCCATTTGCCGGGCTCCACGTCGTTTGGTCGACGCTTTACACTTGCTCCCCAATCATTCCATTGATGAATCGTGCCCCACCATCGAGATTTAAATCCGTGTCTACGACTTGCGAGCTCAAGAACAAGAGGATTGACGCCAGTGTAGGTCTTGCCACTTATGATATTTGCGGCAACACCAGCATTAGGATCGTTTGACCACGGCTTTCGCCACGGTGGTAAATTCCCGCTCTCAAGGGCATCGACAATTAGCTTAGTAATTTCGTGACGAATGTTTTGTTGTACCGACATCATTGCTCCAGCGGTTGTGAGTGAAGAAAAACACAACCGCTTAAGCAGTCGCAAGCAACTTTACTTTCGCGAACCGTTACCGGCATCCAGTGCTCTAAGCAATCATCGGTGACTGCTTAGAGAGTCGAACGGCACTTTTGACAACTACGCCTTAGACTTTCTAGCACGTATCGTCACCCAAGCCTTCTTGGCGGCAAGTCTCTGTCGCTCCGATACTTCGGGCGGTATGGCTTTCTTTGGGGGGTTGGCTGAAGCTTTAGACGATGCACGATTTTTTGATTTCGGCATCTGGCGGATCCTAAGATGAGCAGGCCATTCATCCCAATCACCACCATGTCCATTGTTCAAATCCATTGCCTCACCGCCATTGACTGGTTTAGCACCAATTTGCTTGAGAAAGTATGCGACTCCATGCTCTCTACATTGGCCTGCAATGGTCTCGGCCCATCTGATATCAAAGGGAAGAGCACTCTTGCCCGATTCGCCCCCCTGGATTACCCAATTCAACCTTGGTAACCACTTTGTTATGTCGATCGGTTCGTGTTGGGGTTCAACCGACAGAAACCGTACCGTATTGGAATTTCCTACAGTCAGTAAAGGAGCAATGCGGCTCGTAGTCATTTGGTTTGTTATGCTCGTGCCCGCCCACACGTTGGCTGGCCATTCCTGTCCTTTCTCTTTCAGCCAGATGGAAAATTTACTCATCCGTTCTGGACGCTTGGTTAGCCACATCCAAATATGTTTCTGCCCCTTCTCTGACGTTACGTTACATATTATCTCGTCGAACAAGTACTCGAATGTCACATCCTTCGACAATGCATCAGACATATCTGAAACAAAGATGCTTCGAGGCATCCCGTCAAGCCACGGCTTGTTTGTTCGCTTTTCACCTGAAAGATCCGACCAAGTTGCGGCTATTTCCATACGTCCTGGAAACAATTCAACTTGCTCGAAATTCTCTGCATAACCTTTAGTTGCTCCACCAAAACGTGCGTGTAAAGCTCCTGCATAACACTTCTTTACGGTTTTAGTCCACAGCTCACAACCATCACAACCCATCGTTGGGTTTATTGTACCATCTGTCCACTGAATTGCTGTATTTTTGCTCATGTATTACCTCTTACTGAAATGTTTGAAAAAGTAGATTTTGGAAGCTGCTCCAGTTTTTGAATCAGCTCCACTTGAAACGATTTGTTGGTCTTAAGTGCATAAACACGACCAAACACTTGTTATAGAATTGATGAACTTGAATAGCTGTTACATTGACGTCTTCTCCAGTTGCTTGAGCTTGCGATAGAAGGTTGCACGGCTTTTGTTTGTCGCTTGTGACCAAGCAAGTTGCTGTTCTTCCACCGATTCGGGAAATTGCTCAATGACTTTTTGGAGATCAATTAAATCTTGTTCTGTTGCCTCAAGCCTCTTCGTGCAGCTGCTTTTCTTTCCGAGTGTCTTTAATTGATTGGCGACCATTGGTCTCCAATCCACACCCATAGTTTTCGAGTACTGAAATTTTTTGATTGACATGCCTAGTAGCCGCATCGAAATCTCCCGATCGTCTGCTTGGTCTTGGATGAAATCGATAATCTCCTGACACTCGTCGGCTGAAATCCCATTCAATCCGTTGGCCACAACTGCCCTCATGAGTTCGATTACTTCGGAGTTGGTTGCCGAAAGCTCGAACTGATCGCAGCGAGACAATACTGCCTGGAAGGCGTCATTCCGTTTTGGAATCACATTGCACGCAAAAATACAGCGGCTCGTGAAGTCAAAGCTTGGTGGTAGGTTCTTCACTTGCGACGACGAGTATGTTACGGTCCTGGGGCTACCCCAGAGGGCACTTCTCAGTAACCCGAGGTGTGCCATTGAGGAGAACATTGAGTCGACGTCGTCGAAGAACAAAACGCTGTCTTCGCAGTGCTCGTACATTACTGTGTAGAGTGCCAGCGGCGTGACATGGCTATTGATAAGCACTGGTGTCACGCCTTCAGCGTCCAAAGTTCTGTTAATAGTGCGACTCTTACCGAGACCTCCCTGATTGCCGTACACAAAGAGTGCATGACTCTTCCGGCGGGCGACCATGCGAACATGATGAGCTAGCAATTCCTGTTTTTGTTGCAATGAACTAAGTTTGTTTTGACCCGAATCCGACATATGGTTTCCTTTGAAAATCGTTTCTAAAAAGCCAACAGCGATGTTGGCCGCCACGAAAGTGGCAATTTCTGTTAACGCTAAACCGTCACTAAAAACCGCTTCGCATGCCGCCCTAAGCAGTCATTGATTTAGAGGTGAGACGGTCTTCGCTCGCACCCGCAACTCCCCACCTAAGCAGTCACATGAATGACTGCGTTGCGACCTGAGCCCCTTGAGACTCGGCCGACACGCCAGCTACTTGATCAGATGATCACCTGTGGCATTTGGATATTTCCGCACCGCACTTTCGCTTTTTCAACTCATGCTTTCCTCCCATCGTTCTTCTGTATTCAGCCCCGACTGACTTTCAGACCTCACTTCTTTCGCCTCCTCGACGCCGACTCGTCGGGCGGCCCGACGTCAAAAATTTTTCAATAGTGCCCCTAAGCAGTCACTACTTAGCGGCACCCCGAAAACGGCCATTTTCCCGTCGCAAAATTCCCACTGAAAAAACTCTTTCACCCTAAGCAGTCACCCATAGCTGCTTCCAACGACGTCTTTTTGCCTAAAAACTGCCTCTACCGACCCTTTTCACGCTCCCGCGAACGAATTGCGTGCGGCTTTCCACACAAAAGAAATTTTTTTCTGAAATCTTCTTTGGCCGACCGCCGGTCACCAAAAACTGTCTTTAGGAGCTCAGCTACCCGACAAAACGAGCGACCGGCTGACTCGCGTAGTGATGCCGAACTCGTTAAAAATGCCCTAAGCCGTCACCATAAAAATCTCAATAGCGAGCGTTTTCGCTCACTCTGATAAGTCAGGATCCGATTGGCAGATCTCGTGGTCCGGTTCTTTGGTCGATGCAACCTGACTAAGCAGTCACCACTAAAGCGGCCGGTCAAAAGTTTCTGACGGCACCTGCTGAAGTCTGATGCAGGCCGTCGCTCCTGGCTCATGAAAGTCGCCGATCCGATTCCGGTCTGCAGGCGGACCACCGTTCTTGGAGATCAATCAACTTCGGTGGTCCCGACGGCTGCCGTTTCGTCTGTGCAATGGACTCCACCGTGACGCGTTCCCAAAGTCGCGTGAGACATAAGATTTGAATCCCGTAACAATCTGGATTCCCGAATAGCTATCAAATCTGCCGCCATCCAGGCGATGATCCGACGCTGCGAAAGCCAGAATGCTCGCATGTCTCAAGTCTCATGAGACTCGCGGGAGACCGCATGAGCCTATGGCCGTCTCATGTCCCAAGACTTTCCTCCTCGGTGAACTGCAGCGGCATCCGGCTCAAAGAATCCGCCAGATTTTCTCCGCTTGAACAGCGGTCAAATGAGACTTCGATTCCTCCTTCCTCGGCGATCTTCTTTGCAACGAACAAGTACTTTGCTCCGGCATACCCCCGCTTCACGGATTCTTCAAATCCCTCAATTCGGTCGTTTCGAATGGTGATGCTTTTCAAACCGTGCCCCACCGCGAACTCAATTGCTTTGAGCACGGCGAAACACTCTCCCGCGAATTGATCTGGGCATCGCCGATTAACGTACTGCCTCGACTCCTGCGGCACGGCCTGATCCGGGTTCTCCAAGACTACGGCGACGCGATAGCCGCCGTAGTCAATTTTCATTTTCTTACCAAAACGATTGACTACCACCTTGGCAGTATTTGGTGCAGCATCGCACCAGATAACGCTTTTCGAACTACTCATTCTCTTCTCCTTGTTAACGATTACATAACCAGACGATTGCCTGCCACTTTTCATGTTAGATTTTTAGCGGGTCGATGTCCGCTAATTTGGAGAGTCTTTTTCAATTTATTTTTCTTAGGGCAACTGACAAACAAAAGTCGCAAGTATCACTGATACTCAAAAGACTAAGCTGACATGCCAGTAAGTGCATCTAAGCTACAGGATGCAGAGAACTACGATCCAACTTGGGCTGGTCTATATCACCGATATTTATCGAGGCTCTCTTCATCTTCGAAAACCAGCAACGGCACAACAGAAAATTAAGCCGGAGTATAAGGCGTGCTGCTTAACATCCATTTGAGAAGAAATTTTTCAAAACAAAGGACAGTTTTAGAAAACACATCTAGAATATGTTTGCGAAAGACGCAATTTACATTTCAAGGACGTTTTCGATTCTTATAGGGGTAGATGTATGAAGAAGTTAAGTGAGGCGGAGACGCACAAACGGTTGGAGTCGAAGAGAAAAAAACTTGCTCGACGAACGAAGAAGAAAATTTACGAAGCTATCAACGGTACATTTTTGGGCCTTGAAAGAGTGTTCACAGAGTTAGAAGAACTTCTGAGCGACTTGAACGAAGATGAATTCGATTTCTTACCAACGGATGTACCCGGCAATTTTTTCGACTTCACGTCGAATCGATGTGCAGATTGGGAAAGTCTGCTTTTGACGTGCTTCTCGGAAGATGAGATTCCTGACGCCTCTGCTCTAGAGGCGTGGACGCTCGAGGGTGAAGGCTTACTTTACGCGGACATTTGGGAAGAGGTCGAATTTTATTTTGACCAAGCAAAGTCCTACGTTGAATCATTGTTGAATGATGATGAGCTCGACCACGGTTATTTCTCAATCAAGTTTGAAGCTGAGATAGGTGAGTCTATAGAAGACGTTGCCAGTCGCGTCGTCTCTAGTATCCTAGCGAGACTCGGTAAATGCAGCTCTATTCGGCTCTGGCTTTTCCCGCAATCCGACTGGGCTCTCGCCCGAGATTCGGGGATTTCGGATTTCGCTTCTTATCAAGACCTTGCATATTGGTTTAATACCCTCAAGGCTGAATACGAGTATCGCGGGTTGGACGTCATTGTGATTACAACCGCTGTTGCGGAAATGATTTCGGAGCTAGAGAAAAGAGGGCTCGAAAACACGCCCCGAAACAGGGCGGAGTTGATTTCGCATTTTGCACTACTCGATAATCAACAGAACTAAGCGAGCGAGATAATCGTCTGCATTTCAAGTGACCAAGAGGCAATCATCATTCCATCGCAGATGTTTGCCTCTAGGGGCAGGACTGAGAACGCCGGGATCAGTAACCCGCCAGCTTAGTTGCTATCGCGTCTGATTTCAGGCTCTAGCTTTTTGGTTTTTTCACCGCGGCTCCATCGTTTGCTGGGGTGCAATCGTCCTGATAGTTAAACTCAAATTCGTCAACCCGATCTAGTTCATTTGGAAATGCAAACGGTGGAAATGTATCATCGTTGACGAAAAAATCCTGGCGAAGCAATGTGTGAGTTAATTGCCACAGGAAGTACTGTAACGCAACATTGTCACCCTTGTGTGTCGATTTAAATACGAACCATTTGCGGCTGAGATGCGTGCCATCGGTCCCAGCTGCGAAACGTCCCGTCAGTGAACCAACGAACTGCGGCAGGACAAATATGCTTGCGTCTTGCTCCGTTTCATGTCGATACCTCTGGTGATATTTTCGCCGTTCAGCTAGTAAGCGAGAGTACGGATTTTTTTGCCGCAAGTTTTCTTCGAATCCGATTACAGCGGAGAAGATTGCTCGAGACGGAAAGAAAAATCCGGCGTCGGGATCACGTATTTTGGCATTTGTACGTAGAGTATCAATCAAATGCTGCTTTGCAGCTACAACGTTTCCAATTCCACGATTCAAAGTTCCCTTTTTCCCGCCACTGAGCGATCGCTTAACCTGAATTAGCCCCTTTACTGCTTCCGGTTGGACGATAACAAAGTCTTCAAGGCGGTAGATCGGCCGAAAACTGTGTGTGTCGTGAATAAGTATGTCTATCTCAGGGCAGTGCACGGTGCCTCCGTCACGTTGAGCTCTGCCAAATATGTAACCTTTGTCTACGCTAAATCGGTTAGGCAGTGATCTTCGCAAAAAATCACGTAAGAGGACTTCGCAATGAGTTCCAGGATGTGTCCAGTCGTGTGTTGGTCCCAACAGCTTGTTAATGTTGTTGTACTGAGACAACATGACATCGGCTTGTGACGAGAAGAATCGATAAAGCCCTTCTGAGCTGGGATCGACAGGTTCAGAGGACAGTTCGTCATTCATTGCGTTTTGGCTCGATGATGTTAAGTGAAGGCTATCAAAAGAGTATAATCTGAGCGATCAGCAACAAGCCGACCCAGCATTCCCACCATTTTCACTTGCTGTCGTCTGCACGCTTCACGCTATCAAAGGCGGCACTTAAGCTTTTCTGGTTTTGGGCACCGAGGAGCAAGATGTCCTGCATCCAAATTTGAGGTAGGCCACCATTATTTGCATTTAGGATACCGCGAGCGACACTATCAATCTGCACATCTAATGCAGGATCGCTGAGGTCGAGATCGTATCGTTCCATATCTAGGCCAAGCTGTATGGCTAAATCTCTGGTCGCGGTGGAGGACAGATCGCTTGCTGAGAACAATGCGTCGGCCATGAGCGTGGCTTCGCCCTGACGTTCAGCACATAGATACGATTTTGCTGCCGAGCGGCTATTTTGATAACGTTCCAACGGCACGACTATCCGAACGAAGTTAACCCGCTCTTTGTGCTTGTCGATAAACGCGTCAAGTTCCCCATGAGTTTGGCGGCAATGTGGACACGTGAAGTCTGTCAGCTCTATGACATTTATCTTTCCTTCCATCCACGATGTTTTTACAAACGAAGGCACTTCTGGTGCAGGCTTAGCGGCGGCCCATGCAAAAGGTGATGCTATGGCAACGACGGCAAGGCTAACCCATGCCCATCGATTTGTTCTTGTAGGCGATATTTGCACTTCGCTAACGGTGCTGTTTTGGGGCGGTAGGCCTAACTCCGCTACAGCGATCAGAATGGCTACAGCGTCTACTGCCATGCACATAGGACAAATCTGCTTCAGCAAGAAAACTTGAACGCATACGAGCCCTAAGCCAATGAGACCCGCGAGGACTGCTAGCCCGCTTAAGCCGCGTTGAATTGCGGAACCAGGGAATAGCGTCAGCGAAAAGAATACTAAGAAACTCAGGAGCCCCAGAACTGGTAAAGGCACGCCCAATAGGTTTCCAAACTTCGAATGAAAAACTTCAGAGCAACCAGCTCGAAATCCGCAAAAAGTGGGGGCTGGCTGGATGTAATCGACAAGCATCGCGGCACAAAGCGTGATGGCGATTAGCGACAAAATACGGAATGCGAGAAGGCGAAGCGTCATTCAGGGAAACCAAAGAAAAAGGGAAGCAGTTCAATGAGAACGACCTCCCTCAATAATCTCCAATTTCAAGAATCCTGCAATCAGCCGCAACCACTTCCGTTAGTAGGATCGCAAGCAGATGCGATGTTCTCAACTAAACCAGGCACTCCGCTAGCGATGGCAGCGAGGGCGACGATCAACATCAGGGCGGCAAGTGGTTTGCGAAGCATCGTGGTGGTTCTTTCTAAATATCTAAGCTTTGTTGTTTTGGAAGTCGCTGAAGTTTCAGTGCAGTGTTCTTATTCGAAAGGAATCGTTAGAGGCAACCAGATCCATTGTTCGGATCGCAGTCTGCGAAAGCCATGTTTTCAACTAAACCAGGCACTCCGCTTGCGATGGCAGCGAGGGCAACGATCAACATTAGGGCGGCGAGTGGTTTGCGAAGCATCGTGGTAGTTCTTTCTTTTCTTCTGGTTTGATGATCCTGAATTCGCCGGGCCCTCGGAAGCACTGAGGCCGCGTTCAGTTGATATCGTATAAACGCAGATCTCGTGCCAATGCGTTCGAGGTGCGGAAAACCCTGGAAAACAGAGGTGATTTTCGTGGACACCTGTTTTTCGAGACAAATAGTGTCGTCAAAATGATATCGAAATTCGCACATTTGCCACAGTGCTTTTTGCTCCTCCGCTATTGCCCACTTAATACTCTCTGATCAGAAATTGCGAATCTTTCGACGTTTTCTTGTTCGAATCAGATGAATTCGCCAGTAGGCACTCCTATATATTAAGAGGTGCTTAATGACTGAGAGATGCTATTCACTTGCCGAGATCTGCCGACTAAGCGGAGCGAAGTCCTACCAAATTCAATACGCCATCAGCATCGGTCTGTTGCCCGAGCCAAAGGCTAACGTATCGGGCCGTCGAGTCTTCACTGACCTCGAACTTGAGCTGTATCGTTCGCACTTCGAAGCGAAAAAACATGCAGCCCATATTCGCCGCGAAAGTAACAATACGCCCAAGCTAAATCGAACGGAATCGAAATGACAGTAACCGCCAAAAGAAAACCAGCCAACAAACCTAACAAAAAAAAGAGCTTCACGAAGCTAGCCACTTGGTTACGCCAACGCACGTCCAGTCTAGACTTCGGCTTCAAGTACTACGGTGCACCCATCCATTGCAATAAAAACGCCGACGTGATCAACGCACTTAATCGGCGGGGAAATTGGCTTCAGCGGATGACCAACCACAAATTTGGTGCCCACTTTGCGGGTGCGGAGACTTACTATTTTGCAGGCAATGGAAGTACCAAAACGTCGAAAACTTTAGTGATGATCGACATCGACTGTCATAAAAGCGGGTCGCTAATTGGTGCCGAATCGTTTGCAAAGTATCTCCGAGATACCATGTTTCCCAATCTCTTCTACGAAACATCTACCAACGGCAATGGGATTCACGCTTACCTTGTCCTTGATAAAGACAAGCTATGTCCGGAAGTCATCAACGGACTTTTGAAGCGATTACAACATAAACTTGTCTACGAGTTGTCGGAGTCGGACTTCGATGTGGAATTGGTTGAAATCAAAGGCACTTGTCCCGTCATTTGTTGGGGCGAGAAACGGGGCGAAGTTTCGAACTATCGCAGTGGGCAACTGGCAAAGATTCCACGGTCACTGGACCGAGCCGAAGAGATCATGTCAACAACGGAGATTCACTGCAGTGAACTTTTCAGGCTGCCAATTGCACCAGAGAAGCATCATGAAGTCGGTCTTGAGTCATCCGTCGACAAAGAGACTTCTGTAGTTCAACAAAACGTTAGCAAAAAGAAGGTCGAAGGATCTATCACTGGTCTCTTGTTCAATGATGGTGAAATCGCCAAGCTACAAACGCACTACCGATCGATCGCTAAGACTCTGATGAACAACCATCAGCTAAAGACGAGTGTTCGAGCAGTTTGCACCGAGGAAGACGTCGCGATATTTTTGATGCTGCTCCGATTTTTCACAAGGCACATGAACAGTGATGGGAGTCTCCCGTATTTGAGATTCAAAAGATCATGGCAAACTTTGGTTGATTCCGGTTCGATTGAAAGGGTATTTGATTGCCGACGATTCGCGGCAATTAGAAACTACTTGACTTCGCTGGGACTATTAAACTGGGCAAGTCAGGCGTTTTCTTTTGGCACGGAGGTGGTTGATGGTGAGCGTGTTAAAGGTAACGCAGCACGCTGGAAAGCTTCGGAATTGTTGATGACGATTTTGAACGCAGACAAACAAGGTCAATGCGTTGAGGAATGCTTCGTTCTGAATAGAGAAGAAGATAAGAAGACATCCTTAGTAGTAACAACTATTGAATCAATCATCCAATCTATTGCTCCGATTAGCCTGAAAGATATCCTGAGGCCAACACTAGGACCAGAGCAGCCTGTTTACCTACTTTCACCCGATGAGATCTCACCCCATATCGCGTCTTTTGAATCACAACTGGCTATCGCTGCGTAGAAGAACTAGGCTGGCTTACGATTGAATAACTGACTTTCAAAAACAGAGGGATGAATTAAGTCAGCGTGCTCATGCCTTTAGGCATAATTCCAATCAGCGTACATCGGCACGGTCGTCTAAGTCTCCTTCTGATTATCAAATGGGCTATATAGCAAGTATCTATCTGACTCCGTGGAGATGAGCTTTGACACAACATTCTGCAGACCCTTATGCACCGCCGATTGACGCTCGAGAAAACACGCGGGAGCAAGTGCCGAAGAAAACGAAATGGAGATTGATTCCGGTTCTTTTGACAGGCATTTATGGATTGTGGATCAACATTGTTGGAGTCTACGGATTTGTGATGACAGTCCAAAATATTGTCACACCAGCCGCCTATTCGTTCAAGCTGGCAATCGCCATGGCAACTCTATCTATAGTGCTCTTGGTGAACGGATTACTAGGCTTTTTTGTCAGCTTTAGCTTCTGGCGAGCACATTATCGAATTGCCTGGCTTTGGACTGGAGCCATTGTTCTGTTCTGGTGGGCCTTCAAATTCTATATTGAAAGTGGTGGTCAAGAATTCGTGCATGACTGGATCAATCGGTAGTTGAATTGCAGAGCGATCCAAATGCGAGATGATCGTGGTCATACGTCGCAACCAGCTCGTCTAAGTTTCTTGCGGCCATCAAATGTGTTATAAGCAAGCACCTTTCCGACTCCGTGGAGATGAACATTGACACAACATTCTACAGACCCTTACTCACCGCCGAGTGACTCTCAAGCAACTACGCAGGAGCCAGTACCGCAAAAGACAAGGTGGAGATTAATTCCCGCTTTTTTAGCCAGCCTCTTTGGTTTAGCAGCAATCGGACTTGGGGGTTTTGCAATTGCGATAATTGTCATAGATGCCTTCTCCGGTGCCGACTATTCCGGGAAGCTAAGATTTGCAATGGGAATCGCGTCTTTGGTTTACTTGACGAGTGGCTTGTTAGGGTTTTACGTGAGCTTTGCCTTTTGGCGAGAGCGTTATCGGAAAGCATGTCTCTTGACTGGAGCCATAATTTTGTTCTGGTATGCCGTAATCAAAATTGCTGAAAATGGTGGCGAGGATTACTTAAACAATTGGATCATGCAATAGTGGTGGAAACCGTTTGCGATTTTGGAGGGATCCTAATGCGAGATGATTGTGGTCTGCCTATCTTCACGCCCAATCCCTCGAAGACCGGCATGGCATGCATCTGCGTTCCTAGTGGCCCCAGGTGCTTTGGAAGTTGAAACGAGAGTGAATGCGGGATGGGAATTGGTCTCTGCGGTGTGAGCTGAATTTCTGAGTACGATCTTGCAACCAGCAAGTTTTGTTGCTGGGTATTGCTGTCCGACCTTCAACGAGAATTTGTTGGCATAGTGCCGAAATCTTGGTAGGGTTATCGCTAGATCGTTAGAGGAAGTGCATCTGAATTTACTTCGGTTGCTCCAGGACGGGTACGAGAAGAGGCTATGAAAGCCACCCAGGGGAACGCAGAGTGAAACATCCTTCCAGCGACATAGTTCGCCCCTATTCTTACTAGGACAAAAACATGGGGAATTTCGTTGAGGTCGATAGAGTTACAGTGCGTGCAGGAAGTACTTCTGAATGGATAAGACTCCGTCATACCAGTCAAGCATTAGCAATAGTCAGTGAAAGTTGGAGTAACCTAAAAGGGCAGGTCGAATACAGCGTTGATGCTAAAGACGTAGTTAGAAAGGTTTTCTACGGGGGGGACCTGATTGCTACCAGCAATCGCATGGAAGTTGCAGAGATGCCCGGCTACCTTCGTCTGGTTGCGATTGGCGAAAGTGGTGAGTTAAGCCTTTTGATATACGCGGATCCCGAGAACGAACTAGCCGCAACACACAGTGTAGAAGAACTTCTCTTGATGACACCCGGTTACTCTGACTGGCTCCCACTTACCTCTCTCAATGACAATCTGTGCGTCACGTGCGTAAATTGGACGGGTAACCGTGTCAAAGTGGAACTTAGCTTCGATGGTCGCCACGTATTTCCGGCAGGCGAAGGTGGCAACGAACTCTATTGCGTTGAAAATACGACTCGTCTCGTCGAGATCGGGGGAATGGTGAGAATCAATGCTGAAAAGCTTCAAACGCCGGTGCGTCTCACTGTCGCTTCATTTAACGTTGTTGCTCAAAAGAGAAGTGAAAAGCAGTTAACAAATACGCTGATGATCGACTACCTTCAAAGGAATCCAGACTCAATGAACTTCACGGTTCGGCAGTGGAGCGATGCAATAGACCGATCGATCGGAAGCATTCAAGGTACTACAACTTGGACCAACTTGATGGAGCTTAAAGAGAGAGCTCGACAACAAAGAATTGTTCAATCGCAAACAGAGTGAATGAACAAACTTATATTCGAAATAATTCTCAACTGTTCATGTTGAACATCCGGGTAATGGTCTACGGGGAATTAATCTGAAACTGCGTCTGTTCAACAGGCGAATCTTCTGAACGAACAAGCGAGCGGTTCAAACTGCCACTACATCTGTTAGTGAGGAAAAGCTGAACGAACTTAGGTCTATCGGTGTTTCACTGATTCTTACCTAAGGAGTTTTTATGAGCATCCACTCGCTCGCGGAGATCGTCGCAATTCTTTTAGCAGCTCGCAGAATACTTATTTGGTTAATGGATGAGCAATTGTGCGGCATTCGGCATTTCCGACTAGGCATCATGCTTTCCGTTTCGGTCCAGATCCAAACTACTGAACAATGCGACGGTGAATCCAGTGTTTAGTACAGCGTGCAGTAATTTGGTTGCCGAGCTGGGCTGCCGGTAGTTACCCGAAACGGGAACACGTGTTGCTCTAGAGGTGGCTATGCGTGACATGGAAAACAGGCGTCTTCACTTGCTAGTTCGCTTATCACTCCTTCGGTATTTTGTCTGCTTGTGTCTGAGACTCGTCTAACGTAGAGTAATTGGCCGCATAGGGCGACAAGCCGATCGATGGTTAGGTAGGTCCTGTAGGGTACTAAGGATTGCACTGGAGTTATGGCAAACAACAATTCGGAAACCGAACGACGTCTTTGGCAAGCGGCCGATCAATTCAGAGCGAACTCGGACTTGAAGTCCTCCGAATATGCAGTTCCAGTTCTTGGCTTAATATTTCTTCGGTACGCTGACCATCGGTTCACTATTGCTGAAAAGGAACTTGAAGGCAAAGGCTCGGGACGCCGGAAGATCGGCAAAGAAGACTACCAAGCAAAGGGCGTAATGTATGTCCCACCCGAAGCTCGCTTTTCGTACTTGCTGTCTCGTCCTGAAGGGGAGAACATTGGCAAGGCGATCAATGAAGCAATGAAATCGGTCGAAGCCGATAATGTTGACCTCAAGGGTGTGCTTCCTCGCACTTATACCAAGATCGACAATGCCATTTTGGTCTCGCTCTTAAAGAGCTTTTCTCAAATCCAAATGGATGCTGAGGGAGATAAGTTTGGCAAGATTTACGAATACTTTCTAGGCAACTTCGCCCGAGCCGAAGGACAACGAGGTGGTGAGTTCTTCACGCCGACGTCGCTGGTCAAGCTGATCGTCGAGATCATCGAGCCGTACCACGGACGCATCTACGACCCGGCGTGTGGATCGGGCGGTATGTTCGCTCAGAGTGCCGAGTTCATCAAAGCCCACCAGAACAATCCTTCGGTGGAAATCTCCTGTTACGGTCAGGAGCGAGTCGGAGAGACCCGGCAACTGTGCATGATGAACCTTGCCGTGCATTCGCTGTCCGGCGACATTCGCTTGGGGAACAGCTACTACGAAGACCCCCACGACAGTCTCGGCAAATTCGACTTCGTGATGGCAAATCCCCCGTTCAACGTCGACAAGGTGGACAAGGAGAAGATCAAAGACGATCCCCGCTACCCGTTCGGGATGCCACGGGCCGACAACGCCAACTACCTCTGGATACAACGATTCTACAGCAGCCTGAGCGATACAGGCCGAGCCGGTTTTGTGATGGCGAACTCTGCCGCCGACGCTCGCCAGTCGGAGATGGAGATTCGCAAGCAACTGCTCCAGTCGCACGCCGTCGATGTGATGGTCGCCATCGGTCCGAACTTCTTCTACACGGTGACGCTCCCTTGCACGCTCTGGTTCTTTGACAAAGGCAAGGCCACTTCAAAAACCAAGCGAAAGGACCAAGTGCTGTTCATCGACGCCCGGCATACGTTCCGGCAGGTCGACCGGGCACACCGCAAGTTCAGTCCCAAGCAGATCGAGTATCTGGCCAACATCGTGCGGCTGTATCGGGGTGAGCAGCCGGAGTTCGTGGCAGGTGAAGATGAAGAAGTGCCCGGCGAAGAGCCGGATTTGAAGGCCACCTTCCCGAAGCTGAAATACGCGGACGTGGCGGGACTTTGCAAGGTTGCATCGCTAGCGGAGATCGAAGCACAGGGCTGGAGCCTGAATCCCGGTCGCTACGTCGGCGTGGCGGATCGTGAGGAAGACGATTTTGTCTTTGCCGAGCGGCTGGAAGAACTGAACGAAGAGTTGGAGGTCTTGAACAGCGAAGCGTCCGAGTTGGAAGAGCGGATTGCGAACAACGTCGCCAAGTTGTTGGAGGAGGCGTCGTGAGGGACAACCAATGGCCAGTACGGATTCTGGACGAACTGACGGAGACAAAGAGACCGATCACTTATGGTGTCGTGAAACCGGGTGATCACGACGACGTTTCAGGAATACGCTTTATTCGAGGAGGTGATCTTCAAAACGGGAAAGTCAACATCGCTGCACTTCGTACGATAACGAAGGAAGTTTCAGCCCCGTATAAGAGAACGCTTCTGAAAGGCGGGGAATTGCTGGTGTCTCTGGTTGGAATGTACCTTGGCGAAGCGGCCATTGCACAGATGTCGTTGCGTGGTGCAAACATCGCTCGCCAAGTTGGGCTTGTCGCTCTGCGACCCGAAATAAACGCCCGATTTGTCATGTACTTTTTGCGATCACAGTATGGGCGAGATGAATTAACCAGACAGACGACCGGGGCGTGTCAGCCAGTAATCAACCTTGCAGACTTGAAGAATGTACGAGTGCCCTTACCTCCGCTTCCGCTCCAACGGAAGATCGCTTCGATCCTGTCGGCGTATGACGATCTGATTGAGAACAACACCCGCCGCATTGCCATTCTGGAAGAGATGGCTCAGGCGATTTACCGGGAATGGTTCGTCAACTTCCGCTTCCCCGGCCACGAAAACGTCAAGCTCGTCGATTCACCACTCGGCCAGATTCCTGAGGGATGGGAGGCTAGAGAAATAGGCGACTTCTGCGACATTTCCTCCAGTAAACGAGTCTTTGCAAAGGACTATTGCGAGTCAGGAGTCCCGTTCTATCGAGGTAAGGAGATTATCGAGAAGCAGAAAGGGGCGATTGAACTGTCCAACACTCTATTCATATCAGAAGAAAAGTTCGCAGAACTCTGTTCAAAGCTCGGTGCCCCACAACCCGGTGACCTGTTGTTGACGTCCGTGGGTACTCTCGGCGTTCCTTACGTTGTGCGTCCCGGAGAGCGATTTTACTTCAAAGACGGAAATCTAACCTGGTTCCGCAACTACACCGGAATAAATTCATCATTCCTTTACTGTTGGTTGCTGTCTCCAACGGGCAAGGCGGAACTTGCAAAGGCGACAATTGGATCATCACAGCAGGCGTTTACCATCGTGTTATTGAAGAGCTTGCAAATCGTGTATCCGCCTATTGGCTCTGCCCCATTTACGCCAAAGATTCTTGACCTATTCCACGAAATTGTTGGGCCGTTATTCGACAGTGCTTTCACTCTAGCGAAAAAGAACCACAACCTCCGAACTACCCGTGATCTGCTGCTCCCCAAGCTGATCTCCGGCAAGCTGGACGTGGAAGACCTAGACATCGACTCAGGGCTAACCGCCGAGGCATTAGAGGAGGCGACGGCATGAAAGTCCTTGGTATCGACTTTACGAGTAGCCCTTCGGCCTGCGACTCCAATGCGAAGGCTGCGAAGTGGATGCCCCTTGCAAGCTGCACTCTGGAAGGCGAGTGCCTAACTGTTGACTCGTTTACAAAGTTGAATGGTGCCAAGAAAGACGACTACTCGCCCTTCGTTTCAACTTTGAGCAGCACTGGTCCTTGGATTGCGGGAGTTGACGTTCCTCTTGGTATGCCGCTCGAATGCATCGAGTACTTTCAGTGGCTTAAAAGCGATGATGAAGTACAAGACTGGGCAACCTACGTTGACCGTTGTCGAGCAATTGATACCCGAAAGAACTTCAGGCAAAAAATTGAAAGCTGGCGACATCCAATCAAAACCAATTCCAAGGGAGAAAAAGAACGAGTTCGGAAGTACAGGCTCGTTGACAAACCGATTGGGGCTCAAAGCCCGATGAATTGTATTCGGCCAGCAGTGGGTTCAATGTTCTACGAAGTTTGCGAAAGAATTAAGCAAACGCCAGCCTCAATTCCTCCGGTTCGCTTGCGGGAAGATGAAACGCGAATCATTGTCGAAGCATACCCGCGACTCGTTATTGATCGGTTTATCGGAAATGGAAACTACAAAGAGGCCGATGGATTGGAGGAAACTCGTGAGCAGATCATAGAGCAGTTGAAATGCGATAAGCCTGATTCGATTGTGCGAACGTGGTACGGATTGAACATTGAAATCGCAGACAATCTCTCCGCTGAATGCGTGAAAGACCGCGATGGCGACAAGTTAGACTCCGTGCTTTGTGCATTGCAGGCGGCTTGGTCTTGCAAAGCTAAAAATTACGGGATGCCCACATTTGCGTCCACGGTGATGCAGAACGTCGTGGCACTGGAAGGTTGGGTAGCCGATCCGTTCATAGCCCAGTGGTCAAATCATATACAAGATGATGCGGAGGCGACGGCATGAGTATCCACGTTGGTAACCCTTTGGCATTCGCCACTGTCAAAGATGCTGTGCGGGACATACCAGCCAGCGAATTGAACCGTCCGACTGTCTCAACGATTCCGATGCTCTCGCTAATGATTTCTGGCGAGCAGCAATTCAAAGAGATTCTTAGCAGGCTCGGCATGGAAGACTATCAGCAATTGATACTCGAATACAAAGCCGGTCCGTTTGAGGGCAAGGGCCAAGCGTCACATACCGACGTGATGCTCCTCAACTCCAACCAGTCTCTGGCGATTGAAGCCAAATGGACGGAAGGCATGTACCCTAAGGTCTCAAAATGGAGGAAATCAGGCAAAGACGAAACGAATCGCGAAGCTGTTCTTCGGGGGTGGTTCAGCAAGCTCACTGATTCCCCAGATTCCATGCTTGTTGATGACCATGGCCACCTGATATATCAGATGGTCCACAGGGCATCATCTGCGGCGTCGGCATCCGACAACCCACGTTTGGCCTATTTTCTGTTTCAACTTGACGGAAAGTCCAAAGGAGCAAAGCCGGAACGGATAGTGGAGGAACTCAGAAGGCTGTGGATGGCTCTGGGGCAACCGTTTCCTTTCTATTCAGTTCAGATTCCGATGAAAGAGGCGTTTGGCTATCAACAAATCAAGAATCTGAAAAAGGGTAAGGAAACCTCCGCAATCATCTCCGAAGTCCTGCAAGGCGACAACGCCATGTTCGAATTTTTGGAACACACGATTTCCCCCATTGGAGAAGACACGTGAGTTCTCCGTCTGACTACTCCGAAGACACGCTCGTCGAACAACCGGCAATCGCCCTGTTCTCGGAACTCGGCTACGAAACGGCCAGCTGCTTCTACGAAAAGGTCGGTACCACTGATTCGACGCTGGGACGGGAAACCACCGAAGAGGTCGTGCTTGTTCCGAGGCTGCGATGTGCCTTGCAGAAACTCAATCCCAATCTGTGCAGCGAAGCGATCAATCTGGCCATCGAGGAACTGACTCGTGATCGCGGGGCGATGAGTCCGGTGCAGGCGAACCGTGAGGTCTACAAGCTTCTCAAAGATGGCGTGAAGGTCGCTTTCGAGAACGACGAAGGCGAAGAGACCGACGAGACGGTTCGCATCATCGACTGGAACGATCCCGAGAACAACGACTTCTTTCTCGCCTCGCAGTTCTGGATTACATCACCCAGCGGCATCTACAAGAAGCGTCCGGACCTGATCGGCTTCGTTAATGGACTGCCCATGATCTTCATCGAACTAAAGAAGAGCCACGGCAAGGTCGAGCATGCTTACAAGCATAACCTTAAAGACTACAAGGCTACGATTCCGCAGGTGTTCTGGTACAACGCCCTCGTCATCCTGTCCAACGGTTCGCACGCAAAGGTCGGCAGCATGACTGCGGGTTGGGAACACTTTGCTGATTGGAAACGAATCAACTCCGAAGGTGAACAGGGCGTTATTTCACTTGAGACCCTGATCCGAGGCACCTGCAGCAAACGGCAGTTCATTGATCTTGTTGAGAACTTTACGGTGTACGACGAATCAAAAGGTGGCGTTGCTAAGATAACGGCGAAGAATCATCAGTTCCTTGGAGTTAACAATGCAGTTGATGCGTTGGCGGAGATCAAAGAAAACCAAGGGAAACTCGGCGTGTTCTGGCACACGCAGGGCAGCGGTAAAAGTTTCTCGATGGCATTCTTCTCGCAAAAGGTTCTGCGGAAGTTAACTGGTAACTGGACGTTTTTGGTCATCACCGACCGGCAAGACCTCGATAAACAGATTTACAAGAACTTCGCGAACACGGGCGTTGTGACCGAGGACTGCCAAGCTGAAAGCGGTGCCCACCTGAAACAACTTCTTAGTGAGGACCACAGGTTCATCTTCACGTTGATCCAAAAGTTCGGCACCAAGCCGGGCGAGAAGTACCCTAAGCTGTCCGACCGCAGCGACATCATCGTAATGACGGACGAAGCCCACCGCAGCCAGTACGATACGCTGGCTTTAAACATGCGGAACGCTCTTCCCAACGCCGCGTTCATCGGTTTCACTGGCACACCGCTAATGGCAGGAGAAGAAAAGACGAAGGAAGTCTTCGGCGATTACGTCAGCATCTACAACTTCCAACAGTCCATTGAAGATGGGGCAACGGTCCCACTGTTCTATGAGAACCGTATCCCCGAACTCCAGCTTGCCAATGAGAACTTTAAGGAAGATCTGGCTGAACTGGTCGATGCAGCGGATCTAGATGAAGAGCAGAACAAAAAGTTGGAGCGAGAATTCGCCAGAGAGTACCATCTGATCACTCGTGACGATCGGTTGGAGAAAGTAGCCGAAGACCTCGTGTCGCACTTTATCGGTCGCAAACAGGGCGGCAAGGGAATGGTCATTTGCATCGACAAGGTCACGGCTGTCAAAATGTATGACAAGGTGCAAAAGTATTGGAAAGCATATCTTGGAGGACTGAAGTCACAGTTGGCAGCGATGCCAGCTCCATCCAAACCGGCTTCGAGAGCAACAATCACCGGTAACGCCGATGGTCTGTCGTTGGCAGCTGAACAGCTAGTTGACTTTAACGAGGCCAAACGTCGGGAACTGCAGAAGCAGATCGACTTCATGGAAGAAACTGACATGGCGGTGATTGTGTCTTCACAGCAGAACGAGGGTGAGGATTTTAAGGCAAAAGGCCTCAACATAGAGCCGCACCGGACACGGATGGTCAAAGAGGACATGGAAACAAAATTCAAAGACGCAGACGATCCATTTCGCTTGGTCTTCGTGTGTGCCATGTGGCTAACCGGATTTGATTCCCCTTCGGTATCGACGATCTATCTCGACAAGCCGATGAAGAATCACACTCTAATGCAAACGATTGCTCGTGCTAATCGTGTGTTCAAGGACAAATACAATGGCTTGATTGTTGACTATGTCGGAGTTTTTCGCAATTTAGAGAAGGCTTTGGCGATCTACGGCTCATCTGCTGGAGGTGGAGTTGACGATGGTGAATGTCCCATCGAAAAGAAAGAGGAGCTTGTGCAGGATCTACGGCTCGCAATCGCAGAATCAGTCGACTTTTGCAAAGACAGAGGTGTGGACCTAGAGGCAATACTAAAGGCGGACGGCTTTCAAAAAGTCGCTTTCCTTGATGACGCAGCGACCAACTTAGTCGATAAACAAGTTTGCGAGGCGGTGGACGACGCAGTTGAACAAGTCATCGTCAATGACGAATTGAAGAAGCAATTCTTAACTCTTGCCAATCAAGTCATCCGACTATACAAAGCAATACTGCCCGATGCGTCGGCCAACGAGTTTGCTCCAATCAAAACCTGTCTTGCCGTATTGGCCGAAAAGATTCGCAGCTTCACGGAAGAAGCCAGTATCGATTCTATTATGTATTCGGTTGGCGAGTTGCTTGATTCTTCCATATCCACCAAGGGCTATGTAATTCATGCGACGGAAGAAACGTCACTGCTGGACCTGAGCGAAGTCGATTTCGAAGCTCTAAAAGCTCATTTCGAGAAAGGCCGCAAACGAACCGAGGCTGAAAGGCTAAAGTTAGTGGTCGGCGACAAGTTGAACAGCATGGTAGCATTAAATAAAACTCGAGCTGACATGGTCGAGAAGTTCAAGAAACTGATCGATGAATACAATAAGGGGCTCGACGTTGATGGTTTTTTTGCCAAGCTAACCGATTTTGTTAAGGAACTGAGCAAAGAAGAACAGCGAAGTGTATCGGAGCAACTGACTGAGGAGGAGCTGGCCCTGTTTGATATTTTGACCAAGCCCGAGTTCGACATCACGGACAAGGAAAAAGCGGAAGTTAAGAAAGTCGCTCGTACACTGTTGCAGACTTTGAAACAAGCGAAGCTAGTCCTCGACTGGCGAAAGAAGCAACGAACAAGAGCGGATGTTTACACCACTGTAAAGACAATTCTCGATGATTTGCCGAGAGCGTATACACCGGAGCTGTACCAGCAGAAGTGTGACGTTGTTTACCAGCATATCTACGACAGTTACCAAGGCGAGGGTCAGAGTGTTTATATTCAACTTCCTTAAAGCCATGAATAGCTTTGAAACAGAAGTGAACGAGTTTTTGATCAGCATAAAACCATTCCTACTACTGGTATTTGCTATCCCCACCGGCCTAATCGTTCGTGCGGTCGGTCAATACGTTCTTGATTGGTCTTATGAGCCGATAAAGAAGAAGAAGGAGGCTGACGAGTGTCACCGTCTACTTCAAGAGTTGAAAGCGACTTTGGGCAACGCGTCGCAGTATTGCACGCAGATGCTCGATGGGTTTAAAGCATTGAGACCAAACTCAAGCACTAACGACGAAAACGATCGAAATGCTTTAATCGCCAGTATCAGAACTGTTGTGATCCCGACATTTAATTTTGATCTCTCTGTTCTGAATCGTCTGTCAGGTCAATTTTCACATCTAGTCGGAACTGAGACCGCAGAGCAACTCAACACTGTTCGACTTGAACTCATGCATATTCATCGTCGAATTGATGTGATAGCTGACAAGCTACTCTTCTTTCCGCCGAACGAAGTGTTGTCTAATCCTGTCTACAGCCAGTACCTTCAAGGTGTGCAAGCACTTCTCATATCAACTCTCGAATACTGCAAGACTGCATCAAGCTCAGTTAATGCAGAAATACCCCGACGGAATAGTTCTCAGGGATGGTTCAAACTTAACTGGCGTCGTGGCTTCGTAATTTTAGCAATGATCTTCCTGATCTTACTTTTGTTTTATGTCGCTCGACTGCCAACAAAGTAAACAGGTATTTTTGAAGCTTAAGCGAATGGTCTTATGAAATCAGCGAAGCAGTTGTCACTGACGAAAAGATTTCGCTGGACTGGATCGATGAGACGAAATTTAACGTTTTTCTATACTCAACCGATGGTGGGACCTACTATGAAGGAAGTTATGGAAGTCCGGGGCCAGAGGCAAGTGGTTACATGGAAGCGACAAGATTCACTGCGAATTCCGGCGAGATTGCTCTATGGACATACTGGACCCAAAAGACAAATGGCCATGAAGGCTGGGCGATGATCCACCTAGCAAGAGAGTGGAAATAGTGAACGTATTGAGCAATGGGAGTTATCCATTCTACGCATCAAACATGATCCGAGTCACCAGACGAGAAGGTGCTACGCCATTATTGCCAACATTGAACTAGCAGTTGCATCCTACCTTGGTTCGAGCGAAATCGACTGGGAGAAACTTAAGTCGGTTATGTGCTTTGTCGTGTTGTGGAACCGCTTGGAAGTGCGGCACGCGAGACACCTTAACGTCAGTCGTCTTGGTGAATCAATTCGCAACGTGGCATCACAACCGAATTTTGCCTTTGATAAGTATCAAACGGCTGTCCTGTTTTTTCGTGATCGATACACAAATAACAGCAGAAGGCTCTTGAGCCTGCTTGGTCCCTTGAAACGTCGTGATGAGCAGCCGTTTCGTGAATGTCTTGAAAAACTGCTAGTCAATAACGAGCAGTCGCACGAAGATAAACTGAAAGGTCTGGTGTATATCCCGTATCGCATTCGGAACAACCTATTTCACGGAAACAAAACCACCTCTGAACTCTATGATCAGACCGAGCTCTTTCAGAACGTCAATGAAGTCTTGTTTCATTTTGAGTCGGAGCCATTTTGAATGATCGACTCGAAAGCCTTTTGTTTGATCATACGCTGTTGCAACGTGTTCGTCGATGAAGTCTGTCACCTGCAAGTACACAACCAAGGTCCCCGTTTTAATCGCCTGTTTAACGAAATGATACTTGGCTTGGAGAGAAAGTGGGAGAAGCAAGGAGCGGGCAGGTCATGACGAATAATCCCGAAGGCGACGGCACAGTGCCAACAATGATCGAAAACATGACAGACGACGAACTCGTCCAGCTCATGGTGAATCAAACGCTTCGAGCCACGCCAGAAGTGGACCAATCGCTAATCACGGAACTCTTTGTAAATCGGATGCAATCCGGACGCGATCGTTTCTTGCTTCGCTGCGGTCTCAGGGAGCCAATTCATGGCTTTGAAGATCTTGAGCAAAAGCTCTATAACGGGCAACTGACAAGTGAACAGTGCCAAGCTGAAATGGAGAAGCTTTCGGCGAGCCTCCCGGAAATCTCCTCTCTTACCCAGGTTTATCAGTTCTACGAGTCGCAAGTAGAATCCTACTCGGCTTTTCTGGAAGCGGTTATTGCTGGCTACCAAGCCGAGATAAAACAAAACTTACGAAGTCTGCTTAGGTCGAAACGACATGCGACTTCGGCAATTAGGAAGCTCGGTCAAAGATCGCTCTGCTACGACGTTCAGCTTCGTCAAGCGTTTGAATTCTATCAGGACTTAAACGCTGAACAGAATCGTGGCATCATTTCTGTAAACGGCTTCACATCTGACACTGCACATTTTCTTGCAGCACAAGTCGGTGGTCGGGCATCGGAAGTATGGAAGCGGCTGCACGGCATTAGCCCCACAGAAATTCGTCGCATAAATCTTCGCGGCAGTTCAACAGTTTGTACAAACTTCTACGAACGATACCTGACTTCCTTTCCCAAGCCCCAGCAGCTGCTAGTGCTACTTGCAGAGGAATTCGCTAGGGCACGAGTGTACCTGAGAGAGAACACCGACACATCGAAACAACACACGCGAGGATACGGGGAATTGAAAAATGATGATATCGATACTATCGAACCAATCAACAGCGGACTCTACGGTAGTGTATATCGTGCTTATCAAAAGACGCTGGAGCGGCCAATCGCAATTAAAGTAATTAAAGCTGAATGGCAGCACCAAACGACAATTCTCGACCACGCAAGAGCATTGGCAGCCGCGGGTCCACATCCGCATCTGGTTACCGTATATGAAATACGGCAGATGGTTTTACCAGGTCATGACAACCCACAACACGTGATGATTATGGAGTGGATCGAGGGAGTACGCCTTGGTGATCGACTCGGCGACGCCAGTTTTTCGACAAAAGAAGGGAATCAGTACATTGCGGACTTAATTAGTGGTATCCGTCAACTTCACAAGTCAAACATCGCTCATCTGGACCTCAACTATGGAAATTTGTTTCTTACAAACGATGGAAGACTGAAAGTTTTTGACGCAGACCCCAACAAAGACATTTGGCTTTCTGGACAATCCAGCAATACGCGGGCAAAAACGATCCACGATGATATCGCATCTGTACGTCAAATCGCTTATGAAATTGCAATTCGTTCGAGCTTGCTGCCGAGCCAAGTCTCACTTCTTGACAAAGAACTTGCAGTTACCAAGACTCTCGAAGATATTGAAGCCGCCGTTGGTAAAGCTTTTTCAACGGATGCCGTACAAACTTTAATCCAGTCAGATGAAACAAAGTCCACGCCACTGGATGCTCAAGTCCTGAGATTTCTTGGGGAGCATTTGCTTCGTCAGTCCCATACACAGGCACCAATCAGCTTAGGACGATTCCTCGACGAGCATCCAGAGGTCAGGCTGAACGTCTTCATAGATACAATTGAATCTCTAGATGAGGCAAGTATCATTCGGGCCGAAAGTAGAACATCACGTTGGGTAATGCTCACGAGCAAGGGATTTGAAAAATATCTCACGGAAAATGTGAATGAATACCCACAGTGGCATTCTCGAATTAAGAAGAGCATTGTCATGACGGAGTGCCGAACAGATGAAGAGATCGCCATTGACTGTGAAGTGCCTAAAAGTGCGGTCGAGCACGTTGTTAACATGCTTGCGAACTCAAATCTCATTTCAATTAGTACGTTCAATACCGGGGTCGAGGTCGACACGGTTTCGACCACTCTGAGAAGAGAGTTTGAATAGCTACCCATATTCAGTGATACTCGGTACAGAGACTCTGATGCAGTTGAAAGCTGACGACCAACAGGCGTGGTTGCCAGCAATATTGTAACTTACGGGCTTGGCTCGGAGCTTAACTTCCAATTCCGCCTCATGCCGTCGGACGTAAACGGCGATCTACCCACGCCAACGCAAGGGAAGTTGTATTGATGAATCAACCAAGCCTGTTTGAAGAAATCAATGACGATCTTAGTAAAGCCGCTGCCGCAGAAATAGTTCGTTAGCACTTTTCAAATGGTCTGAACGAGATTTGCGACGAACGCTTTCTTTCAAGGAGGTTCAAGGAATTTGAACGACGTGACGATCCGATCTACGCAACGCTGATGGCGGGAATGGGGGACAATGAACTTGCCAAGACGTTCGTCAGCTATTGGACCATCGGGCAAACTCTTTCAGTCAAGAGTCGCTTCTGGCTCGAAGATGCCATCTTTGAAATTATTCGCAGGCAAGTCACCAAATTCGGCAAGAGTATTACTCATGCTTACACACAGAAGATGCTGAGCAATGGGTATCTACTGAACGAGAAATTGATAGCCGATATAGGAGAACAAGACATTGAACACTTACAGAAGAAGACTTGGGAGGTTTCAATGAAACGTAACGCTCTTCGTGAAGCCGACTTGATTGTGGGTGAGCAAGAGCGGGAAGTCGTTGACCGAACTGGTAAGGGGAAGCCTTTTGAACGCAGAGTATGGTCGCAGACGCAGAACAAAGAAGCAAAGCGTCACGATTTAGAATTCTTGAAGCGGATAGAAGAAGCCATCTCTGGCGAAGATGTTGAGAAACAGAAGCTGCAATGTAGCCTGTTGGTTGTAGAGCCAGACTCTTCCGACCAACGCCCGCATATTACAGCGTATCGGTTTATCAATCCGAAGACGTTTTCTAGTCATGACAAGAGAAAACAAGAACGGGTAAATTTGCTTCGTTTGTATGCATATCTTTGTCAAGAAAAGCCGTTTCGTGACCCGCATTCAGTCAAGGTGTATGTCACTGAACTGCTACCAAGAGACACTGGTGGCTTCGACAACTCCGATCACTATCCAGATTACTTCTCCAATGAGACATACATGACATCTGAGGAGTTTTGGAAGCGATTAAACGTCCCGTTTGACGTAGTTCAAAGAGCAATTTCAGAAGTTGCTCAAGAGTTCCGCGAAAAGCTAATTACGGGCCTGCGAAAGCTTCTCCCCGACAACAAAAGCTAACTGCCGCTTCGGTGGGCTTGAACGGCCAGATGTCGTAGGCAAGTCAATGGCTGAGGACTTCTTCACAAGTCCGCTTCGAAAGCACGGTATTCGGCAAGATACTCCCACGGGGAAAACGGCCAGAGAATAGCCGTGGGCGATCATGAGTGAAGTCGCAAGTGTCATTCAGCACCGCAGGCTTACAGGAATTGCGGGATCTACAGCGGTTGTTTACAGGCCGAATCGAGTTCGTCTCAACCGACTCGATAGTGGGTGCTAACGAACTCAGCCAGTGAAAAGACAGTTACGGACGAATTGATCTGCTATGCTTTGAAATTACGCCTCCGCTTCGTCTTTGAATTGAGGCGGAATTAAGACGGCGGACACAACTGCAAACGCCTTTACAACTTTTGATGCGTACTCTCGAACGTCCCTTTCGAGACTGATAATCCAAAATTTTTTATTTTTAGTTGCAGTGTCAATGGAAAACAGAAAATTCGAACTCCTATTGTTAGTGACCATTTACTAATAAAGGAACGAAGGAATGGGAAATGCGAAAATGCAAACGCGGCTGGTTTGCAATGAAACCGTAGTCGAGCAAGCGTTGCTATCGACCGATCTGTTGGATGAAAGGCTGGTCACGGAATCAAGCACCACCAGATGTCCTGACAAAGTATGGCCGTTGCACACCTCAGAGTTATCATTGAAGAGCGATTCTGTAGATGATGCGTTTGAATTCGATGAGGTGACGAAATGAGCCATCATCTTTACGCAAGCCCGGACGTTGCGAAACTATCAAATCTTGCGGTATCCTTGTTGAGCGAAAATATCATCGGTAGATTCACCATCACCAAGCAGGACCATGGTCATGTAGTACATACGCTGGTCTGCGATGCTGACGAAGAGCATGATACGGAGATTGAGGAGTGGGAGCTTGCTCTTGGGATCACTCAAGGAGAGATATGCTAACGCCCATAATGCCCAGGAGTCCGCTGCATTTTTGACTCAAAAATGCGGCCAGTTGATATCAAATTCTGCCACTGCGGCAGAACCAATTGTTTATCAAGGGTGGGGCGTATGGGAATCTAGAGTAAAGTCGGGGCTTTTCATAGGAGACACAAATGAAGTTGCTAAAGCAAAAACTGATCTGTGTTCATTCCGAGGTTGATCAGTTTTACACGGGGCGTTCGGTAGACCCAGGAATGTTTCTTCGGCTAGTGGAATGGCCGTCTGCAATTGTGGAGTGGAGCAATGAGTCAAAGGTTCACAACAAACGATTGCGAAAAGTTTGCAGGAAGCGGGACATTTTGTTACGATCTCGTTCCAGGTCTGCTCCACAGTATTTTTCCATTCAAATCGCTTGTTAGGCGAACCGGCGTGGATACGTTTGTATACCGATCGAAGGAGCTTGGAATTGCTCTGCTCGAACCAACGGTCAATAACATTTGGTTTGAATGCTCCTAGAGTCTCGAAGTGTCGAAAGATGGCGATCATGATGTGTCCGCTGTGTCAGGAAGAAAAAGAAGTAGTTTCAAAGCAAGGATACAGAAGTTGGGTATACGAATTTTCTTGTTCTACGTGCAAAGGGTTCTGGGCCGACGACGCGATGGTGCGTTGTCGTACAAAACTGTCGCCAGGCTATCTATGTGCGGTTCGTGAATGTCGCGACATGTTAGGATCAAGGCCAGAAATTGTGTATGAACGGGATACAGCAGAGGCTACGGTGGTCGGTAAGGACGAGGACAACGAACTACAAGTTTTCAGTCGATTCCCCTCATCTCTACGCCAAAAGCTTGGTAAGCTTCTCAACCTATGTGTTAGACGCACGAAGGAATTCGGTCAGCAAGTAATTCTCAGTGCAACAGACGATTGCTATTTAGCCTATTCTATAACATCAGATGAGTTTCTGTTCCTTTTGAATTCCTTGGTTTCCGAAGGGTATCTTAAACGCGAGCCCAGCGGCTATTGTGTTACCCTTGCCGGATATGATGCCGAGGAGAGCTCAGCATTGTTGCCGACGGCGACGATATTCCTTAGTTCGACGTGTTATGATCTCACTGATTGTCGTGCAGAAGTCGCTGCTTCGCTTGAATCAGTTGGTTGCAGCGTGCGACTTTCTGATTCGCCAGAAAATTTTTCGGTCTCTCATAAACTCAATTCCATCGATAGTTGTCTTTTGAACATAGAAAAATCAGATGCAGTCTTCTGCATTCTTGATCGAGAATACGGACCTGAGCTTCCATCGCCGTACGAGGGACTCTCGGCTACAGAAGTTGAGGTGAATTTTGCAATCGAGAAGGAAATCCCTACTTACTTTTTTATCCGGAAGCAAGCATTTGAAGAGTATTCGGCCTTCAACAAAAACACGGATCTACTGGATAGAAGCAGTTCAAATTGGGTCGAGAAACATAATGCAGATCGACGTAAGAAGTGGTTCAAATTTGTCAAAAGACACATCCGTCTTCCTCGCGACACCGGAAGATCGAATTGGTTCGATCAGTTTACGAGCAGTGTTGACTTGAAGCGAATTGCTTCCAGGCGGGCTAGGGAGATTCGCTCAGGAGTGAAGAACTAGCTACTTCGCGGCGTCAAACTGATAAGGAATGGTATTCATATGACCTTAGGCAAAACTGGATGTTTAGGAGCACTCTTTATAGTCGTGGTTGCGGGAGTTATTCTCGGTGGAGTAATTGCTGTATTATCCCTAGCAATCGGTTACATCGAATTCTCCAATCCCGGCGGAGAAGACACTAAGCCCATCCCCGATAATGATGAGGTCATTGTCGTGCCGGACTTTGACGAGCAACTAGATGCCTTTAGAGCAGAATGGAATATCTATGGTCGATTCGAAGAATGGCCAGCGTTGCTGCCTCTTGCCCAATTGAGCGATATTGCATACGGAAATGAATCAGTTGTTCGACAGGAAGCAGAGCGTCTCGGATTCGATCACTGCGTGTTGGTAGATTCGCCGTTCCACTCACAAGTAGCGTACATCGTAAGTGAGGATGATGTGGCAGTGGTCGTATTTCGGGGAACCGACGATACGGAAGACTGGTTTGTCAACGCAAACATGTATCTTCGTATGCTGGATGTCGGCGAAATCCATACCGGATTCTCTGGTGCGTATGGCATGGTGCAAACACGCATTGTCGCCGAACTCGATAAGCTAAATCCAAAACATCTGTGGATCACCGGGCACAGCCTTGGCGGTGCAATGGCCCTCACCTGTGCAGTCGATTTGGTCGAGTTTCAGCATCGAAACCTAGATGGTGTCATCACGTTCGGCCAACCAATGATTGGTAAAGAAATGCTGACAACATACCTCCAAGAAAAAATTGGCGACCGCTACGTGCACTTTGCAAACGAACGAGATGCAGTTCCGTTTTTGCCACAAACGTTTTCACATTGTGGATGTCTGTTGAGGTTCTTTAACGGTAAAGTGCAAAAGTCCTCGAACTACTTTGCACTTACCAGCACACATGACGATCTGTTTAGCGAAGAAATTGAATACGAGCCGATCGATGAATTGCCCCCCATTGACCCACTACTCTACGAACAGTTCAAGCAGACGTATGACGGCGAGAAAAATACGCAACCTATGACGGTTGGCCCCTTTGGTGCAGCACCTGATGCAAATCCTCCAGTAGTCGGTGCCATTCCGTGGAAAGAAGACCACTCTATGACGCTGTACGTGGAGAAGATACAGCAAGCGATTGACAAGGTGCGTGGCAATGTCAACGGTGAATCGCTTCGTAAAGATTGAAGCTCGGTGCAGCCATGTTCACTTCTGCATATTTACCGTCCCGTCGCTAATACTAATAAATTCAGATTTTACTTCTTGGTAACACTGGGAAAACGAAAGTTAGCATGAGCGATTTTCATCGAAATATTTTCGCTTACTTCCGCGGTGCGGTTCAATCCGAACAAAGTCGTGTTCAACAACTTGAGGACAACACAACCAAAGCACTGATTAATACTCTGGAGCATTCAGATACGAGCGTTACCAAAAATTTCTTGGCATGGCTCGGAATTGATTCTTCAAGCAAAACTCAATTTGTTCAGCAAAAGCCAAGTATCGGCAGCGGTACAATACGTCTGAAAACGACACGGTTGCTACTTGCGATAGTTGGTGTTAGACACGAGTCATACCAAGATTCATGGCTAACGCCTCCAGAAGTTTTTGAGGGTGACAGTCGGCCAGATGCTTGGATTTATTCCGATGATTTCGTCGTACTTGTGGAAAGTAAAGTTGGCAGTGCTTTATTGATAGAAAACCAGATGGCGTGCCACTGGCAGAAGCTCGAACCAACCGAAGTGAAAGTTGTTACGTGGGCAGAAATTCATAAGTTTTTTCAACAGCTTTCGCACAAAATGAGCCAGTCGCATAGTTTGTGGATAGTAAGTCAATTTCGCGATTATCTGGAGTGGACAGGCATGACTGAATTCGCCGGTTTTAGGGAAGAGATGTTCGAGTTCTTTGTCGCTTCTAAGCGGGATCCTGACATGCAGCGTTGGGTTCGTTCTGCGGTCGAGGGACTCGCAGAGAAAGTATTGCACGGCAAGGATGGATTGCAGAATCATTCGTCTTGGTATTCCGACAGACACATCGGCAACCTTTCGTTGAATGCAGATCATTATTGGGTTGCGTTTGGCCCCCCAAAGATCTTTCGTCAATCAGCCCACCAAACTATCTCCCTTTACGAAGACAGGCTTGATGTTTTCGTGAATGTGGAACTTCTTCCTGCTATTAAAAGGTTACGGAGAAAGCTTAAAGACGGAAAGTTCCGCGATGTACTGTCAAACGTAACAGCACCATTCACCGTCAGGATTGAACAGCGAAAGAAGACGAAGCGTCCAAGGGTATATGACTACTCTCACGTCGCAGACATCCAAAGTGGTCTAATCAAACGTGACCTTCACGGATTGCTCAACCCCAAGTCCGCCGCTTTCGACTACCTTGAAAATGTCATCCGCAACATTCAGTATCCTTACATGTCTGTTCGAAGAACTTTTTGCAGAAGCAAAGTGCTCGAGCTCTCAAAAAACAGGGGCGACGAACTTGTGGGAACAGTACTGAAAACACTAAAAGAGTTCCACCCTCTCGTTGACTTCATCAACTCGTAAACGCAGTACTTTTGAAATTCGACTTGGATGGCGGCCATGCAAGTTGGTCGCACCATCTTACTAATTGAACACTAATCGAATCAACCCATGCCTAGCAGAATCTACCATTTGCATAACTCAGAGTTACTCTCGCTCGAAGAATCTCCCTACGATTCTGAAAATTTGTTGCAGGAGATGCTTGCAAAGTATCCAGACTTGCTAGCAGGCGAACAAATCAATGTTGACGAGCCGAGACGATGGCTACTAGTCACCAGAGAGATGATGGTGCAAGGTGATTATGTCGATGCATCGCGTTGGTCACTTGATCATCTTTTTCTCGACCAAGATGCAATTCCGACTTTGGTTGAGGTGAAAAAAGGAAACAACACTGACATTCGTCGAAAGGTGATTGGACAAATGCTCGACTATGCTGCAAACGCAGTTGTACACTGGCCAATTGAAGAAATCATTGCGAGGTTCAAGAATCGGTGCGAGCGGGAATCCAATGTACCAGAAGATGTTCTGAGTTCCTTCTTGGGTGACCAAGAGGCTGACACATTTTGGCAACAAGTAAAAACAAATCTCCAGGCCGGGCGGGTGCGAATGGTTTTTTTGGCGGATGAAATACCTGGAGAACTCAGACGCGTCGTAGAGTTTCTTAATGAACAGATGGACCCAGCTGAAGTTATTGCAATCGAGGTGAAACAATTTGTCGGCGGAGGTGTAACGACATTTGTGCCGCGTGTGATTGGTCAATCGGAGACGGCACGGCAGAAGAAGCAGGCCACCACGACAACGACCAAACAGTGGAATAAAAACTCTTTTCTCCAGAATCTGCGAACAAATTTAGGTGAAGATGCTTTTGTAACCGCTAACAGACTGCTTGATTGGGCCGAAGATCGAAACTTAGAAATCCGTTACGAGAAGGGCAGTAGTGTTGGATCATTTTTCCCAATTTTTCACCACGACAACAAAAGGTACTTTACTTTTGGCTTTTGGGGTTCTGGATTGATCGAATGGCCAATCTATCGCACGGTGGCCCCACCATTCGATCAACTTGATTTTAAGGAAGCCCTAGCAAGGAGATTGCTAAGTGCCACGAAGCAAGAGATCCCACCTAACAACTCGACCAAAGTTCCTTCCTTTCCATGGACGGTGCTTCGCTCGGAGCAAAATCTCGCACAGTTCCTAGGAGTATTCGATTGGATGATAGACAAAGTTCGAGCTTCTCAAACGAGAGCAGCGGAAAATTGATCGCAAACGCACAACTATTTTGCTTTGAAATTAACTGAAAACAAACATGGCCATCTACGAAATCTGCTCTGACAAGTTCCGCAAAATCGATGAGACGACTTTCAGTTCGGCGGGTCTCCGGGAACGCCAAGATCTCCAGCGACTATTGCGATCTCAAATCGAGATAGTTTCACCCGACACGCTGGTAATTGCTGAAGAATTCAGTCAGTGGGAAGACAGCAACCGTCGAATTGATCTTCTCGGCATCGACAAGAATGCCAATCTAGTTGTTATTGAACTAAAGCGGACCGAAGATGGCGGTCACATGGACCTTCAAGCGGTTCGCTATGCCGCTATGGTCTCGGCGATGACATTTGAGAGAGCTGTTGAGGTCTATTCAGCATACCTTTCACAAACAGATCAAACCTATGATGCGAGATCGTCTCTCCTTGAGTTTTTAGAATGGGAAGAAGTCGATGAAGACAACTTCGCTCAAGACATTCGAATCGTTCTAGTTTCGGCTGAATTCTCAAAAGAGCTGACGACGACGGTCATTTGGTTAAACGAACGCGGATTAGACATCCAATGTGTTCGAGTTAAACCATACAATGATGGCGAACGAATTCTCGCTGATATCCAACAAATCATTCCGTTACCTGAAGCCGAGGATTACCGAGTCCGCTTAAAAGAAAAGCAGCAGCGTGAAAGAGTTGCCCGGAGTACAACTCGCGATACATCCAAATTTGATGTGATCGTCAATAGTAAAGTCCATGAGCGACTCTCCAAACGAGTTGCCATCTATACCATCGTTCGGCACCTTGCCGAGGCTGGACACTCGCCAGACGCAATAGCCGCAGCGGTTCCCTGGCGTAACTCTATGTTTCGTTCAGCTGATGGTGAATTAACGGAAGAACAGTTTTCAACCGTTTTAAAAATCGAGGCGGCCAACGGCGGGAAAAGTTTTGACGGACGTCGAAACTTCTGTTCCGATGACGAACTTATTTACTATCGAGGGAGAACGTACACTTTTACAAACCAATGGGGGCACCGGACGCTTACCGCAATGGATCAATTGATCGCTGCCTTTCCCACCGAATCAATCACTTACAAAGTTTCGGAGTAACGACCTCCAACCGTGGAACCAAGTCATAGCTAATGAGACTGGCAACTTACAACCTATTGAGGGGAGGACCAAAACGCGTTCATTGGAGCAGGATGATCGAAGACTGCAGCATTGATTTGTTGCTGCTTCAGGAATCTTTTCCCCACGATCAGCATCTTCCTCCACTTCTTTATCCCGGTACAGAAAAACAATCGGTGTGGCAGATGGTGGAATCGAATGGATGGGGAAGTGTTGTTTATTCGAAATCGGGAACTCTAAAGCCAGTCTCTGTCACCGGGTTTGCTGGTTGGGTGGTCGGAGCGGAAATCAGTGGAGCATCTTGGCAATCAGGGGCCAGTGAGTCCATCATCGTCTTCAGTGTTCACGCACCGTCGCGAAAAGAGAGCTATGCAAAGCAAGTTAACAAGATACTCGACGAGATCCGTTGTATTGTCGGGAATCGTAAGATCATAATCGGTGGTGATTTCAATTTAACTGTAAGTAATAGGATAAATTCTGAACGACCAATTCGTAACCAAGATATGGCTATTCAAACACGGCTGAATGACGAATTCGGTTTGATCAATTGCTGGCAGACAAAGAATCCCGATCGGCCACTGAGCCAGACACTTCGATGGGCGAGAAATCCGACTATTCCGTATCATTGTGATGGTCTCTTCGTTCCACAATCCTGGAGCGAACGATTGGTATCCTGTGAGGTCCTGTCTGGAAGCCAGTGGGACTGTCTAAGCGACCACAATCCTGTCATTGCTGAATTCACTTGACGTTGCCGAAACAGGATGTGTTTAAAATGCAGTTTGGAATTCACGTTCCGCCCGTCGTTCGCAATATTTCGAAGCAGGGCACAAGATTCGATAGCTCGTGTTTGACTTGGCAGGGATTCTGAAATCTGATCAAATGTTAGGATTGCGTGCGAACACCTGATCAACGCATACGCACGAGATAGCTTTCATATTTAGAGTTACTAAATGTTCGCAACCACAAAACACCTGCTTGTTCCGTTATTAGTATTGTGCATAACGGGTTGCGATTCTCAAACAACTCGCCTCGAGCCTCCTCGCCTTAAGCCACTTCGGCCAGTAATCAGACACAGGGCTAAATCCGATGTCAAAGATGTGCTTTTCATTGAAGATCAAGAAAAGGTCGTATTCGTCGACAGGGAGAGATTCGCTACTTTTACAATCGATGGTGAGCTGGAAATGCGATCCAATCGAATAAGTAATCCACTTTTAAACTGGCTTCACTTTGGCTCATACTCCGGTGATGAGCGAAAGCTACTACTTGGACGAACGGACAATGGAATACTATGCTTTGACTTTGAAATAAACGAATTTGTATCAGATCCAGAATTTCAAGGAAACAACTTCTGCTACGCCATTCCGGGCACTGACGAATACATCACTCTACGCAATGATAATTGGCTAACCCGCGTCAATTATCGAACTGGTGAAGAAACTTGGTCAGTCGAAACTCGTGCAGAAACGATATTTTGTCCGCATGCTGTGACAGCTCGTACGATCGCTTTGGCTGAGTCCACCGGTAGTAGCTTTAATAGAGTAGTTATGCACAGTCTGGAGGATGGCGAAGCAACACCGACTAAATTGGAGCACGAGATATTCATACGCGGCATTGCTTTTTCGGCTGATGGTTCTTTGCTTGTGTCTACAGGTCATGACCGCTATTTGCGAGTGCTGGACATGCAAACGCAGTCAATTATTTGGGAGCAAGAAAACGATGTGGATATTGCGTTTGGAGTCGCTGTACATCCAAACAGCGACTACATAGCAGTTGGATGTATGCGAGGCTTTAAAATTTGGTCCTTAAAGGAGAAGCGTTTGGTGTCAAGTTGCAACGGTCATACACATTTTGTACGTTGTCTGAGATTTTCCCCTGACGGCGAATATTTGCTGAGCGGATCGGCTGACGAGACTGGAGCGTTGTGGAAGACGGAAGATCTTATCGGAAGGCTTGAGTACGTCAGCGATCTCACGCTTGACTAGATCGTTCTACGCGAGGAGCAACTAGAAGGGCGATCTAGGTACATCGATCGATAAGTTTGGGGATAGTCCAAGACCTGAGCTTGGAATTTTCAAGGTGATGCTTCATTCGGCTCCGGACTCATTAGACACGATAAAACTGAAGAGTCCGATTCCCAACGACAAGCTTAGTAAGAGTGGCAACCCATTCACGAATCAACTCGATAGCAGGCAGTCAGCATTGGTTAGTTCGGCAAGTGTCCTCACCAAGGTTGTCCCTTCTCCAAATCGATCCTTTATTTGCATTAATCTGATCTAGCCGATTTGAGTAGACACACAATTTCGATTCTACAGCTAACCGATTGGTGAGTTGATTCGTCGTTTACATCGGCTGGTAGTGCCGGAGTAGTGACCACGATTCCGTAGGGCGATTGAAAGACGACTAATCATTTCCAATCTGTCTGAAGGTCAGATTGATCCTCTCACTAACCGGCTCCGCCGTCTTCGGAACATCATGTTTCCAGAACTGTTGCATGGTTCCCGCCATAATGATGAGCGTGCCATTGCCCACTGAAAATAACTTCGTTTCCTTTGTGGTGTTATGTCGAATGCGAAACGTTCGTGTAGCCCCCAGGGAGATGGAACCAATCACGTCCCCCATCCCATGTTCGTTGTCGGCGTGCCAGCCAACGCTATCCGCTCCTGACCGATAACGGTTCAACAAACAGTAGTTGTATGTTCCCTGTACCGCTTCGACTTTTTGCTTGATCTCTCGTACTGTGTCGGTCCAGGGAAGAGCGACGTTCACAGAACCGGAATAGCGATAGATGATGCCATCGTCACCATAAGAGGCGGTTAGTCTCGGCTGCTTGTGCCCAAACACGCCTGGCTTCTGTTCCCACGCAGCATGATCTCGCAACTCGGCAAAGTAACGATCAGCAATGTCCGAAAGAATAAATGCATCGTCGTAGTACAGAATACCTCCATCCGTGAGTTCGATGGTTTGAGGTGAGTTCACCATGCTCGTTCCTTCTCCAAGTCGATTCCCCACTCGTCCAATACAAAACTTGGAACGACACCAAAGCTCGCACGACCATCGGCCCACTTAATGGTCTCTGGTCGTTTGGCCACGTCGGTGCAAAGTCGGCTGGGATGTGGCGTGATCCCAACTCGACCAAGATCCAGTCGATCCGAATCCCAGCAGGTCTGGATCGTCTCGTCGGGATGATCCAGTTCGTGTGTGTGTCCTTCGCAGGCTCGATAAAGGAGCGTGAACTCGTGATCATCGAGATCGAATAAATTGCCACGAAGTTCAGCGGCGAACTCGGCAGCACGGGGGCCATGTTCTGGATCGGTGAATTCGTTGATTCGGCGTGAGTCGTGGAGCACAGCGAAAAGGGAAACGACCTCGATGTTGGCACCAGTCTCTTTTGCTAAACAAAGGCCGTTTTCAAGCACTCTCGCCCAGTGAGCGACGCCGTGATTACCGCCTAGTGGCAGAGCGTAGTCTTTGAGGATTGTCTGTAGTATTGGCTTCGGGTTCATGGTCTTTTCTCGAGCGGTTTCGTATGCCAGTAGGCCCACAGAATAATGATGCCCTGCAACGGCAGTCGCAACAAGTGAATGAGCGGCGAGGCAGGATGAATCTCTTGATGCTGGAAGAGATATACGTTGGCAGGGAACACGGCAATCAACAGAGCGATGATTCCCCACGCCGAAAATTGCGAACATGATGGAAGCAATAGCAGTACACCCAGCAGAATTTCACAACCGCCGCTGACTAGAACGAGTTCTTTATGAAACGGAAGATAAGGCGGCACGATCTTGAGGAAGAACTCGGGGTTCACAAAGTGCATCGTGCCAGCCACGGTCATCAAGATCGCCAGTAGGTATTTCGAGATCAGCTTGATGCGTTTCATGCTTTGGCCTGTTTGAACGCATCGAGAAAAGTCTCAGGGGCCTGAGCACCAGACAATGTGATCGCATTGTTGATGATGAAGAATGGAACACCATCGACTTGATGCCGTCGAGATCGCTCGCCAGCTTGAGCTATGGCATTTATTCCATCATCGCTGTTCAGCATGTTGTTGGCAGCCTCCCGGTCCATTCCGGCTTCAGCAACCACTTCAATTAGAGTCTGGCGTCTTCCAATGTCCTGTCCCTCAGTGAAGTAGGCTCGGAACAGTGCCTCCACAACCGCATCCTGACAATCACTTTGACCGGCAAGCCAGATTAGCCGGTGGGCATCAACGGTGTTTGGCGTTCGTTCAGTTTTGTCGAAAGCGAAAAGAATTCCTTCGGACTCACCGACAGCAATGACTTTCGCATCCAGTTCCAGTGATCTTTCCCAGCTTCCAAATTTTCTGGTGCGATATTCGTTGCGACTGATGCCTTCTTTCGGCATCGTTGGGTTGAGTTGGAATGGATGCCAGTGGACTTGAATCTCATACTGGCCCTCAACATTGGCAATCGCCTTCTCAAGCCGTCGTTTGCCAATGTAGCACCACGGGCAGATCACATCAGAAATTACGTCAACGGTGAGATTCATCTGGCCCCCTTGTTCAATGATAAAAGTCGGTCCAGTTTAGCGTGATCGACTCAGGATTGTCTTCAACCAAGGTTTTAGGCAACTGCATTTCGAAATACCAAAACTCGGTGATCAACTCGCCAAGTCGGGAATGGTTGTTTTATGCTTTTAATCTCCTCCTGAAGATTGCCATGCTCACTTAAGTTCGATTCTATCGACATTAGTGCAGTAAGAATATAATTGCTTGTCGCAGGCAAATCTCTACAGAACGGAATCATGGACAACCTACCTCGACGAAGTCGGAACGATCAAGCGATCAAGCATCTACGCCGTGCCGACCCGATCATGAACGCGATGATTGCTGAAGTTGGTCCGTTTACTTTACGTCCTCAACGGGATCGTTTTAGAATGCTGGCTGGTTCGATCATTTCCCAGCAGATCTCCACAGGGGCCGCTCGGTCGATCAAAAAGAAACTTGATGAACTGGTCGGCTCCGATGGTCTGACACCAGCGAATCTGTCACAATATTCACCAGAAGAGCTTCGGGTTGCTGGCGTCTCGCCACAGAAGGCGAATTATCTGCTTGATCTTGCTACCAAGGTACATGAGAAGGAAATCAATCTACAGCACATTGGGAGATACTCCGACGACGCAATCATCGAGCAACTGACCATCGTGAAGGGAATCGGGAAATGGACAGCCCAGATGTTTTTAATTTTTGCTCTTGGCCGTCTTGATGTGTTTCCACATGATGATCTGGGAGTGCGTTCAGCGATTCGGAATCGGTATGGCCTCGACGAACTGCCGGACTTTAAAACAAGCACTGTCATCGCTGCAAAGTGGCGTCCATACGCATCGGTTGCAAGCTGGTATTGTTGGCGGTCCTTGGACTTTGGCAAAACCAGCTTGGCTAAAGGAAAGGGTTAGTCATCGTTGCAGATTACAGAACACACTCACCCTACAAGTTGCGGTTGGAATTCGTGGACTCAGTACGACAGATTGTACCTGGAATTACAGTCGGACCATCCGGTCAAGCGACAATAGACCCATCGATCAAGGATGTCTTGTTCGATCTCGCCATTGCTCTCGAAGAACCAACAAACCTTCCCGTCGATATCGAGCATGTTGTCGCAGCTTTAGTATTGGCAGTTCGAAATAACGAGATCGATGCGAAGAAAGACATTTCCGGAAACGATCCAGAGCTGATAAGTGCTTTGGAGGTTCATGTCAAATCAGTGTTTGCACTGTACGGCGGCAAGGTTGGCAGTGACGAATAGCAGGGTACGGGATGCACGGTGAAACATGGTTCCGAATCGCTCTGGTCGTTGTGATCCTGATCACGATGGCAATAGGCATTCCGCATCGCCTTAGAGCGGCTTCGTCCGGTGAGCACATCTCGCACAAAGAAGAAGGCTATCTCTTCGCTGTGATGCTGAGGATAGCAGGGTTGCTTCTCTGGCTCAGCACATTCGCCTACTTGATTTACCCCGCTTCCGTTGACTGGGCATTGATACCGGTTCCATCGTTGCTGCGATGGCTCGCCGTAATTGTTGCAATCGCATCAACGGCGTTGTTCTATTGGTCGCTTTCAAGCTTGGGAAAGAATCTCACTGACACCGTCGTTACGCGAAAGGACGCAGTCTTGGTGTCGCATGGTCCTTACCGCTACGTGCGTCATCCATTTTATGTGTGTGCCGCATTACTGATGGCATCCGTTACAATGCTAACAGCGAATTGGCTAATTGGAGTCAGCAGTCTGTTGGTGCTATCGTTACTTGCGATCAGAACGCCGAAGGAAGAGGAAATGCTGACCCAGCGGTTCGGTGACGACTATCGAAGGTACATTGAAACAACTGGCA
Organism: Njordella aestuarii; assembly: GCF_056494165.1. Taxonomy (NCBI): domain Bacteria; kingdom Pseudomonadati; phylum Planctomycetota; class Planctomycetia; order Pirellulales; family Pirellulaceae; genus Njordella; species Njordella aestuarii. The sequence goes on along the minus strand of NZ_CM151397.1, from coordinate 426,802 downwards.
AATTCATTCCTCGTTTTTGGTGACAGTGTTTCCTGTGGACTCGTTTAAGGCTACACCGAATTTTCCCAATAGATACGAGTTGGTGGATGGTGTCGCCATGCATCAAGCTAGCGAAATTAGAAATGTCTCATGGGCAATGAATAAGCAAAGATCATGAGGACATCTTTTAGGAAAGATAATCAATGACCACATCAAGAAGTGCAGCTATTCGAACGCCTGATGCCGGGCAATCCTATGGCGTTGTCGGTGACATATATCGCTTTCTCGCCACTGGCGAAGATACAGATGGGAAATATGCGATGTGGGAAGCAATCGTGCCCCCTGGAGGTGGACCACCGCCGCATGTTCACAGGCGAGAGGAAGAAGGATTCTTCGTGCTAGAAGGTGAAATCACATTCCAGGTTGGAGAAAAGCGAATCGTTGCGAGAGCAGGGACATTTGCAAACATGCCAGTCGGAACCCCGCACTCCTTCAAGAATGAGAGCGGCCAACTGGCGAAGATGATCATCACCGTTGCACCAGCAGGACTCGAGCAGATGTTCTTTGAAGTCAGTTCTCCACTAGAACAGGGAGCAATGACCGCTCCGAAGCCAACGCCTGCTGACTTTGAAAAGTTGTTGACAGCTGCCCCAAAGTACGGAATTGAAATTATGATGCCGAAGCATTGAACGAAAGCTAATCCCGTTCTCAACTTGAACAACCAATTGCTTGAGACTAGAACATGGCTCCTAATTCAGCACTTGAATCGAGAAAATGAAATGGCCAAACAACACGCAGACAAACCGCAAAACAAACCCGATACTGGTACGGAAGAAAGCAAAACCGAATCCGATGCGATTGTGAACGAGGTTGCTGCCACACCCGAAGCGATCAGTCCATTGGCTGATCGCGTTAAGAAGGAGCCTTTGCCGACTCGTCCAAAAAAGCAAAGTGCGGTTGCAACAAAAAGTGCTTCGTTGTTGCCTACCGCTTACAAACTTGAACATTTGAAAGCTGCGGTTGTTGCTGCTGGTAACGCTGAAAAGTTATTGTTAATTTTGCACCACGTCGAAGAAGCTGGCGGAAAGGCCGAAGTCACCGAAAGCATCGAAGCCTATCGAGTTCTAAAGACGGCTTTGGAGGAGTAGGAGCAGCCGTCAGAAGTCCGCCTGGGCAATCGAAATTGCGAGGATAGAAATGAAAATTTTGTCTGTCGTAGAAACTGCGATCTACGTCGATGACCTTGATGCCGCAGAAGATTTTTATGAGCGAGTCCTTGGCCTGGATGTGATTGCAAAGCAGCAAGGTCGTCACGTCTTTTTCCAAGTTGGCGATTCAAGCGTTCTGCTCGCATTCAATCCGAAGACGACAGGCATCGAAGAAGCCACACCGCATGGTGCAACTGGTCCTGGGCATTTTGCATTGGGTATCGAAATGCAATCACTCGACCATTGGCAGCAACATCTGCTGACTCATGGCGTCCTGATTGAAGCCGAGGTTGAATGGCCCCCCGGTGGAAAGTCGATTTACTTCCGTGATCCCGCAGGCAACTCGGTCGAGTTAGTCACGGCAGGCGTATGGCGATTGCCGAGTGGATGGTAGGAATGTCCAAGCAACAAATCGAAGTGGCAAGTTCGATCCAAAGCAGTTAGACGCAGAGACGGCAACTAGGAAAATGTAGCGAGGACTGCCTATTTGGTGAAAGATGAGTTGACTATGGCACAACGTAAGTCCAGCAATGACACCACCACCGATCGGGCGGTCAAGCAAATAACCGATCTTGTGGATGGCTTCTGCAAGGAGCATCTTAACGACGAGTACGCCGATCTGTGCGGAAAGCTAACTGAGAAGCTCGCTCGCAAACGACCAACCCCATTGATTAGTGGCAAACCCAATTCGTGGGCGTCTGGCATTGTCCGCACGATTGGCTGGGTGAATTTCCTTGACGACAAGTCTCGGAAACCGTACATGAAGTTGACCGCCATCGACAAAGCATTCGGCGTCGGTGAAAGCACAGGTCAAGGCAAGTCGATGTTGATCCGCAAAATGCTTCGCATTCGACCAATGGACCCAGCGTGGTCACTGCGAAGCCGGATAGACGAGAACCCGGTGACCTGGATGATCCAGATCAATGGCTTTTTGGTTGACGCCCGATTTATGCAGTCTGAAATTCAAGAAGAAGCACTACGCAAAGGGTTGATCCCGTACATCCCGAAACGACCGCAATCGTTGAATGATGACGACGAGAGCAACTTGGAATAAGACGGCGTCAATAATGCTTTCCGCACCTGACTCAGCAGACACGATAAAACTGAAGAGCCCGATTCAGAAAAAGAAGCTCAGAGATACGCCGCCAGCGAAAAACTTCGGTTGGCCAAGACCACTGGGATCTGGATTGATCGACTGAAGCATGAGTCTCAAGTCTCATGAGACTAGAGACAACCGCTACCACGGAAGCAGAGATATAGCTATGTGATCGAATCGGCACTCGATCTGTGACATGTCGACGAGCTCTCGGTCAATCTTGAGCATTCGAGCTGCAGCAAGTTCTCTTAGAATTTTGGTAAATTCATCCATCGTAAACCTAACTTCGATGCCTGAATCCAGGCCACGAATGAAAATCATGTGTGTGTCAATGAACATATTTCTTGTTAACTTTCCGATCTAATAAAATTGATAGTTTCTTCTCAAGCAGCACGCGATAAGCGTTGAGTGTTCTCGGCACGAGGTTATTCGTATCGGTCGAGGAAAATTTCGTAGAAGCCTTGGAAAAATCACTGTACGACGATTGGCCGTGGTCTGTAGGTCGCCTCTAGAGTACAGCGATCGTGGTAACGCACCACGAAGCCCCTGCTGCCTCTTTTCGAAAAAGAGTTTAGGCGTGAAACCAAATTTTTGTAAACAAAAAAATGCGAACTATTGTGAATTTGTTCTCATGGACTGTCTTTTGTTTTAGTCTCATTACGCGTTGAGACTTGAGACGTATATGAAAATGCAATATCCAAAGATGTGAATAAGATCAGGTTAGCTTTAGATTGCATTCCATTCGAAGGAAAAGACTCGAGACTTACCCAATGAAAAACCGCGAAGAAGGTGCACCAAATTGCGAACCAAGATGATGCTGAATTTTACTGTCTAATCATGTCTAACTGAAAAAGAAGATCGGCTCTTGTGCAATTAAAAAATTGCCCTTCGGCGACTCGTTAGTTGTCAAATGCAACTCCGAACAATTCAGAAATGGTTGGTTTCAAGCATATTATTAATCCAACCATTTAGCTTGCTTGACCTCAAGCACTTGGTCTTTTTCGATTCGAACTAAACCGATAAAACCATGTCCATGCGATTCTAGATCTCGCAAAAACAGTTGAGTTTCCGATCTTTCAAGGTAATAATTTTCTTGTTTAGTCTTGATCTGAAAAATAACCATGTTGTTGATTCCTGAAATAATGGGGCAATATATGTATGCGAAACTCACTTTAAAATTAATTCTTTCGAAAAGAAATTCGGAAGTTTAGGTGGTAAATTTGGACTTCGTTTTCTGACTGAGCTAGTCAATCGCTTCATTGGTGCTGCAACAAAGCTGCTCGCCCCGAAGGGGCAATCAGCTAAACGGCAGCTTCAAGAAGAATGCAGAGGAACCAGTTATCTATGGGGTTTCGAGCTAATGGTCCGCAGGATTGGTAAGTCTACTGGCTAGCGAAGCTGCCAGTACCGGAGGTGGCAACGCCACCGAGGACCCCGTAAGCTAGAGTTGATATCGAGTGAAAAGCAGTAACTAAGAGGTAACTGGCTCTTTACCTGTTTATTACTAATTCCTCGGACTGGCGTCCTGCGGTATCGCACGTCCACGACGGGCGATAGACTTTCTTTTACTAATTCTTTTCTATTTCCTTACTCTTCTTTAATGTACGGAAATATCGATCAATATCCGGCAAATCTGCATCAAGAATCTGCAAATTTGAGTCAATCGTGAGAGAAATCTGATCAGCGATGTTGTCACTCCACTGCAACAAGTAGTCAACCAAAAGAAATTCTTGATCAATTTTCAGAAAATTGTTGTCAGCGACGGTGAAATATTTAGCCGCTCTCCTATCCTAATTTTGTCCATTTCAACCATAGGAGATAAACTCATGAATGATTTTCAGTACACGCTTCTTTTCACTTCAACGGAAGAATTCGCTCAGCATGTCGTGAAAAGCGGCTACAAAAACATACTCGCAGCGAGATTTGTCTATTCTTATCTCGCCTACCGCACAAAATTTAGTCGGAAAAGCAGCATGCGAGAAATTAGCCGCAAGCTTGATTATTCAACGGCTACCGTCGCAAAAGCGTTGAAATCGCTTGGCAGTTTAGCAACAAAAGTCAACGGAAAATGGCTCGCCAATGAAAGTCCAAATGGCTTTTTCGTTACAAGAAAGAGTCATAAGCCAATTGATCACTGGTCGCAGAAATTTGCATACTCGAAGATTTATTTACCACTAAAGAATGCGAAAATTGAATATCCGAAACTGAGCGTGAAATTCGGAATTAACCACGCAATTATTTTTGGCTTCATATTTAATAAGCGAAGGAAAACTCCGGGAGCACGTTTCACAATTTCCGGTATCTCGAAAATCTATGGGCTTTCGGCAAAGACCGTCGCGAATATTCTCCACGATCTCAACTTTAGTGGTTTAATTCGGCGGATAGATTATGGTCTCAGAATGGAATTAATCGTCGAAGAGTCCGCAAAACTCGATCGATTTTTTGCACTAAAGAAGTCCGTAGATCAAACGGTTGGCGTTGAATATCTTCCAACGGAACGAAACCCGATTACCAGAAAGCCTAAGCAGCCGATTATTTCGCACCTTGGGTATGGCGAGGTTGATGTTTTTGGCCTGAAGATTGTCGAATAATACTTGCATTGTTTGTAATCAAAACGCCAGTCCATGACTGGCGTGATTAGCCTTTTATTTTGCATCAGTCTAGGATCTAGACAGTCCTCAGACATGTTCCAGACGCGTCTCAGTCGATCAGTCGGCAGCACCACAGGGGAGCTGCTCGAATTGGCTTACACTGATTTTGAGCTTAAGCCCCTGAACCAGACCAATGCTGTTAATCCGGTTATAGCCGAAACCGTCTGCCCGAGAATTTCCTAGCTCGCTTGCTCGTGCTTTAGCACAAAATGGTCATCGTCACCTACCTCAAATTCTACTGAGATGTAGTCGTCATCGGTTTCGTATAGACGGATCGACCCGGTCGTGCCACCATCGTCAAATAAAAAACAATAACCTTGGAAGAATGGCAATCCTGTCTCTTCCTTGATTTCGTTGATTTCGTCGTCCGAAAACTCGTGAAGGTAATCGTCCGAGCAAATGAACCAGTTGTTTGGTCCATCCGGTAATTTCGTGAAGTTGGTAGAATCTGGGCTGGAGGAAATCAGCCATGCAAGACAAAGAATTGTACCAACACATCCTTGGACTCAACAATCCTTGGTTTGTTCAAGAAGTCGTTCTGGATCAAGTAGCCAAAGAGATTGTCGTTCGAGTAAACCACCCAGATCAAGCAACATTCTCATGCTCGCAGTGTGCTCACACTGGCGCATGCTATGATCATGCCGAAGAGCGACGCTGGCGGCATTTGGATTCGTGTCAATTTAAAACAATCCTTGTGGCACGTGTTCCGCGCGTCCAATGTCCCACGCATGGTATCAAGAATGTCGCGGTGCCTTGGGCAGAAAAGCATAGCCGGTTCACCTTGCTCTTCGAACGTTTGGCAATCGACGTGCTGCGAGCAACGCAAACGGTCAAAGGAGCCATGAACATCTTAGACATTAAATGGGACCAAGCCTGGAACATCCTGCAGCGTGCTGTCGAGCGTGGCCAAGCTCGCAAGCAAGCCAAACCAATCCCGCACGTTGGTATCGACGAAAAAGCTTTTCGCAAAGGTCATAGCTATGTGACCATGCTCTACGATCTGCAAAACAGTACGGTCGAAGCTATAAGTGAAGGGCATGATGTCGAGAGTGCAAAAGCCTGTTTTTCTCAGCTTTCTGAGGATCAAATCGCTTCAGTACAAGCGATCGCTATGGATATGAGCCCGAGCTTTGTGCGAGCCACCAAAGAAACAATTCCCCTTGCTGAAGAGAAGATCGTGCATGATCGATTTCATGTGATGCAGTTAGCGAATAAGGCGGTTGATAAGGTGCGTCGGCAAGAGCATCGCTCGTTGCTGTCGTTGGGAGATGATCGTCTTAGCAAGACAAAATACTTGTGGCTCAAAGGCGAAGAGAGTTTGAGCGAAGCACAAAGCGAAACGTTCGCCTCGATTTATCATGGTACGATGCAAACAGCGAAAGCTTGGTGCTCCAAAGAAATTCTTCGAGGACTTTGGGACCAGTGCGATGCGAGCACAGCGACGCAGTATTTTAACAAGTGGTATCGCAGCGTGATCCATACGAAACTTGAGCCGATGAAGTCCGTAGCCCGGACGATCAAAGAGCGACTGGGCAACGTAGTCAGTTACTGTACGCATCGGATCACGAACGCAGTGGCCGAAGGGATGAACAGTAAGATCATGTCGATCAAAAGGCGAGTAGGCGGGTATCGCAACGTAGAGAACTTCAAGATTGCAGTTTACTTCCACTGCGGCGGATTAGATCTCTACCCACGATAATCCCGGATGGACCAGTTGTTTTCGATCGTCATCTTAGCAATTTTTATGAGGACGCTTCGCAGTGGTTCATCGATTTGATCGCAGCAATTGCAATTCTCACGAGTCTCTCCATCATTGAGAAATTGTTGTTTCCTGGCATTGATACCAGTCTCGGTTTTGCTAACAACCAAGGCTAGCGTTTCGCCGTGTCTATCGAAGCAGAACATTGAATCGTCGTGCGTGTTGTTTACTACGGTGAATCTGCCTTGCTCGGTGAGCCTAAACAGCAGGCCCTCAAGCTGGCAAGCGGTAATCTTTTCTAGATCTACTAACATCTGGATACTCCTAACATTTGAATTTGGTACCGCGAAGTGCAGTACTCAACGTCAATGAAAGGCGTCGAAAAAAATTTTCCAAGGGCATTTGGAGCCGAAATTTGGAAAGATTTCCAAAAAAGTTTGAGACTTGGCAATTCAAATTCAGCGGTTTAGGCGAGTCGCGTTTAGTCACTAAATCTCGAGGCCATCGCGTGGACTAACGTGTGTTCATCCGAAGACGCTCGCGAGCAGTCGAAGGCTATTGGAAAAGGTATCTCGGTAGCATTGCCGTATAGTGGACGCAAATCGGTAGTCAACAGCGGCGTCCATTCGGCGGTTCGAGCTGGCCAGACATGCCACCTGTCAGACAGGCACTGTCGGCAAAGTATTTGACCAGAGAGTTGATTGATGATTCACTGATGAAATCGCCGCTAGTCACTAAACATTGTCGACTCACTAGTACGTTTGCAGCTGCTTTTGAAGCTGAGACTTAGTCAGCCCTCAGTCATATCTCAGACGATTCTCAGGCGTTAATTCAGCAGCACCACAGGGGAGCTGCTCAACAGAACTTACATCATCTACAAGCTACATTGGTCACTAGATTCAGACGGCAGCAAACTGACTAAATCGCGAGTGAGTCGAGAAACGGTTTGAATGCCGGTCTCAATGACTGGATTGCCGCGGCAAGCTGCTCATACCGCCGATCGGAATATCGATCAATCATTTCCGAAACGGTGGAGTTCTCATCTGGCACCACTCTTGCGTTTGCCAGATCTGCAATTTCTTTCCCGAATTCAGGCCGGAGGCTGACGGGCAATATCTTCCTCAGCTTGATCATGGTGTGGCGGGGAAAACCCGGATATTCGTCCGAGATCTTTACGACAACGCCTTTGCGTTTATCTTTTTCGGTTGGCAGTTTCTGAAACCATTTTGCAAATGTTTGATGCGGATGTCGTGCTGTATCCTTGTACCAACTATTTCCCTTGTCACTGACGACCAGTCTTTGCACCCCTAGCTTTTGGCATCTCTCGATCGCCCACTGCACCACGGGGACTACCTCCGGCCAAAGCGACCATTCGCCATATTCCCCGGTCTTTGGACGGCTAAAAATAATGAATGGACCAGGTACATTGGTATCAGGATGAGTAAGGAAGAAATCACCAATCTCAACACGACCGCACTCTGCAGGTTGCATTCCACAGTTCACTGACAAGGCAAGAATCAATTTCCCAACATTGTTGACTCGTGACGCAATTATCCCCAGTTCTTCTGGACTATAAACTGAGTTCCTCACTCGTCGCGTGCGGGCTGCATGATTCTTTTCTGAAGTGAATTTTTGAGGAGTGCGTTTTATCTTGCTTGCTCCTTTTGGCATCTCCCATTTCCACTGCGGAGTAGAATCCAACCAGTCCAATACCTTCCATAAACTGCTAATCCTCTTCTTAGCAGTGACGTACGAGATTGGCTCATCCGACTTTTCTTTCTTCGGTCTTCGCTGCCAATAGGCATTCAACTCTTTCATTTTTTGTAAATCCAACTCCCAGACTGGAAAGTCTTCGTGGTGCTTCTTTAGACGCTCTACATCACCAATGCAGTTTCTGGCGTCTTGCGTCAGCCCACCGTTTTCGAGCGTTGGAGCAGTTTCGCGGAAATCCTTCACGTATTGTGTTATGGCTTGATGGAAAGTCCGGATCTCGAGCTTCTCTGGTGCATCAGGAAGCTTTACAATCTGATCAAACATGTCGGCCGGAATCATACTTCGCGTTTGAAGCTTAGGAAGGAGCTCCTTAATTCCATCGCTTATCATTTGTTGAAGAAGCGTTTTGGTGAACGACTGGGCATCGGCCATCGTCTTTTCCTGGTCCAAGATCTCCAGATCTATTCCAGCCTCCTTAAATGCTGCAAAAAACGTGTATTCCTCGTAGGCCTGACCGGGATTTCTTTCTGCGGACTCTGTAAATCTAAAGATTTTCCGGCCACTACTAGCGATCTCCTTGGCGATATGAAGTACGCAGAATCGATTCCAATTCTTACGCTTGAACAGAACGCATTGTTGTTCATAGAGATCTCGAATCGCAGCCAAACGCTTAAGGGCTTCGTTTTTACTTATGTCGTCCTTATGCCCTAGGTTAAATCGATGCTCTCCGACATAGGGTCGATAGTAGCCATTGGGATCTGGGTCTGGGAGTCCGCACTTGTAAGTCCGCTTCATTTTACGCATCTCAAATCTGACAAATCTGCCTGGGAAATCTGACAACAAATCTGACAGCAGACAAAACGATTATCGCTGCCGGTCAGACTAGGTTAGGCGTCATATTGAAAAAGACAACGAAATCGAAGGCTCGTTGAAGAAAGAAAGCCGCAGAGCGGCGGCTTATTAAAGAATCGTAATGGAGGATAGGGGACTTGAACCCCTGACCTCTTGCATGCCATGCAAGCGCTCTCCCAACTGAGCTAATCCCCCGGCAGTTCTGGCAAGACACGTAGGCCGTCCCAGAGAGGCAGCGAAGTTACCCTCCTAACGTCAGAATGTCAAGCTCTTGAAATTCCTCCTCTGCATCAATAATCACCTAAATCCCCACCGTTTCACACAAGGCGTACCACTTCCGAAAGGCATCAAAAGTCTCGATTTCTTGCTGCTCCGATGCCTCAAATCCAACCTCGCTGATCATAATCGTCTCCCCCAATACCACTAAATCTTCAAGTCTCAGATCTGTCGACGATTCGCTAGCACTAAATTGAGGGGCGATTTGCTGCATCGCTTGGTGCACGGCCCAAATCGCAGCTCTTTCCGGCGATGCACTGTTGATGATTCGGCTCAAATTTCCACTCTGTACGTAATATTTTGCCATTGCCTGGTTCTCCTAGAGCTAGCGAAAAAGAAACGGTCGTTCCGTCCAACACCATCTCTATCGCATCCTGATTTGACACGTTTGGTCACGCGAATCACGACTGAGCTCGCTTTTAAGAAAAATTTTGCTCCATCTTCTGCCAACCCCCGGGGCAGCACACAACCCTAAACCAAGAAGGAGTCCAAACCGTCTGCGATTCGCCTATAATGACAACCTGCGGGACCGTCGCCGCAGAACCATCCACGGCGTCCGCCGCCCCGACTGCTAACACACTTGCCAAATTCCCTTCCTAACCAAACTCCAAGCCATGTCCCAATACAGCATCGTTCCCAACGAAACCGAATTGAAAAACCTCGAACGAGATTTACGCTTCCACGAAGCGAACAATCCTGCTCCGAAGACGCTGACGCCCGAACAAATTCAGCATTACAACCGTGATGGCTACATCGCCCCCATCCGCATCTTCTCTGACCAGGAAATCTCGGACATTCGTTCGTACTTCGACGACTTGCTTGAAAGAGTGATTGCTAGCGGCGGAAACAGCTACTCGATCTCATCAGCACACTTGCGTTATGGGCCGGTCTTTGATTTGTTGACAAATGATCGGATCGTAGATTGCGTCAGCGATTTGCTTGGTGAGAACGTTATTGGCTGGGGTTCGCACTTCTTTTGCAAAATGCCGCATGATGGTAAAGCGGTCGCGTGGCATCAAGACGCGAGCTACTGGCCGCTGTCCCCTTCCAAAGCCGTTACGGTCTGGCTTGCGATTGACGATGCCGATCAAGAGAACGCATGCGTAAAATTCATCGCGGGCTCCCAGAAGTCCGGACACCTAACTTATCGTCCCAGCGATGATGCTGATCACAACGTGCTGACGCAAAGCATCGATAATGCGGAACAGTATGGCGAAGTTGTCTACGATATTCTTAATGCGGGCGAGATCTCTATTCACAACGATCTGCTGCTGCACGGTTCCGAAGCAAACCATTCGGCGCGGCGACGTTGCGGTCTGACGCTTCGTTATTGTTCTGCCGACGTTCATGCAGCCATGCGATGGAACGAAAAAGGCGTCCACGTCCGCGGCGTCGATCCGAGCGGCCACTGGTTCAATAATACTCGGCCGGCCGACATTTAGGCGAATGCTGGCTGTTTCGCTTGTCTTGGTTCTGGCGGATGTAGCGTTAATTCGTCAAGAAACGGTTGCAGCGATGCCGATGACAGAAATAGGAACGAGCGTTTTTGTATTGCTATCAGAAACGCCGTGGCCTTGACCAAGCTCTGAATTCGGCTCGTGGAGACATCGGAATGTTCCGTAAAAAACTGTTCGTCGCAGCTCTCGCCGCCGCTGTTTTGCCAACGTTCGTTTCCGCGGCTAGCGCGCAGCAACCTCAAGCATATGGAACCGCGTGGGGCGGATCCAATGTATCACGCGACTACAATCGCTTTATGCATTACCCCTACGTCTACTATCCGCAAAACTATTACGGTAACCAATACTACCGAAGTGCGGATAGCATGTACTATCGCTATCCACCCGAGATGCAAATTCCGGTTTACAACAAGAAGTGGCACAACTACTACCCAACCGGTCAACGCTACCATTGGGGACATCACTTCATCACGGACGTGTTCTAAGCCGTCCTTGAGCATGCAGGAAACAATAACGCGAGGGAACCACCTTCGCGTTTTTTTATAGCCCGATCGCTTTGTCGGCAATTATCGGCAGATTCTCAACCATCGCCAGTCTTAGGTGTCTTCTGCTCGCCAAGCATGCTAAACTTTGCGTTCGCATCTTGTATCCGTTGTCCACACCCGCTGCGAAAGTTGAATCTGAAGTGACTCCACCATCATCGAAACAAAAGCTGACGCGTTTCGCTTCAATCTGTTTAGCCGTTTTAGTGAGCTTCATATGGTCCATCGGCCCCAATCATGCCCAGGAGCTTGCCACCGAGCCAACGACGACGCAAGAGACGCTGCCCGTAGAAGATAACGTTGCGTCACCTAAAGGACTCGACGAGCGGATTGACGCTGCGTTTGCGCCCATCGCCGGATGGTGGGAAGGCTTGGTTTTTACATCAATGCCAATTGGAAACGGCAAGAGTGTCCCAATTGTCTTGGTGATTTTGGTGGCTGGAGCACTCCTGTTCACGATCGCGTTTGGCTTTATCAACGTTCGACTATTGCCATTCGCGGTGCGAGTCGTATGCGGCAAGTACGATGCGATTGAGAAGTCGAACGCTGTCGCAGTCGTCCCTGAAGACCTTAATGTCGTAGATGGCGACATTGTCGACACGATTCGCAACGAACACGAATCAGGTGAAGTCTCTCATTTCCAAGCGCTTGCCACAGCGGTCTCTGGCACCGTCGGCCTGGGAAATATCTCAGGTGTTGCAGTGGCCGTCGCGGTCGGCGGACCTGGAGCCACATTCTGGATGATCGTATGTGGCTTGCTTGGCATGTCGACCAAGTTTGTCGAGTGTACGTTGGGTGTTAAGTATCGCGACATTGAGGCCGATGGCACGGTTCATGGCGGTCCAATGTACTATCTTAGCAAAGGTCTTGCTGACTTGGGCTTGGCGCCTCTTGGTAAATTTCTCGCGATCGTGTTTGCCATCCTTTGCATCGGAGCCTCGTTCGGTGGCGGAAATGCTTTCCAATCCAATCAAGCCACGCAGCAAATCATCACGATCTTCGGATTTGACAATGATGCAGCCGGTACAACGATCGGATTAGTACTGGCTGTTATCGTTGGCATCGTCATCATCGGAGGCATCAAGCGTATCGCGAAAGTTACCGAGAAGATTGTTCCCTTGATGGCGTTGATCTACATGTTTGCAGCGCTCATCATTATCTTGGCGAATGTCCAACATCTCGGCGCCGCCATTTCAGCGATTGTTAGTGGCGCCTTTGCACCCGAGGCTGGAATTGGTGGCATAATTGGCGTTATCATCGTCGGTTTCCAACGCGCGGCCTTTTCGAATGAAGCCGGGGCAGGGTCCGCAGCCATAGCTCACTCAGCAGTAAAAACAAAATACCCGGCATCAGAAGGGGTCGTCGCGCTGCTCGAACCTTTCATCGACACTGTTGTCATCTGCACGATGACAGCGCTTGTGATTGTGCTCTACAACATCAACGGAAGTTTTGCATATGGTGATGTGGTAAATAACTCAGTACTAATCGATGGACAACGCATTGGTGGAGTCGATTTGACGTCAAAGGCCTTTGATAGTGTACTGCCCGGCTTTCGTTACATGCTGACGATCGCGATTGTACTCTTCGCCGTATCGACGATGATCTCATGGAGCTACTACGGTTTACAGTCCTGGAAATATGTCTTCGGTCGCAGCAAAGCATCGGACCTGAGTTACAAACTGATTTACTGTGCTTTTATCATCATAGGCGCGGCCGCCACCCTGGATTCTGTCATTAGGTTTTCTGACGCCATGATCCTGGCATTAGTATTCCCGAACATGCTCGGCTTGGTGCTTCTCTTTGGAAAAGTCCGTAGCGAATTGAGTCGCTACTTGAACGCTGTCCGTGCAGGTTAGCCGGGCAACTCTCGACTCCATCGGGATGCACTTCATCGATCTAGACGCGCTGGATAGAACGCGCGGAAAGACGGCGGATCAGTTTGCGCATTTGCAGCACACTGATCGTGGCAAGCACTTGAGAGACATTCAATCCGCTCTTGGCCGTAATCTCGTCGATATCTGTAGGCTCGACTTGGATCGCCTGCAAGACCTTCATCTCGGTTTCATTCAGCTTCATTTCTGCTGGATGACGGATTGTGTTCTCGTTCTCCATCGTCGCTTGCTGAAACAGCGGGCCTAAATGATCGAGCACATCACCAGGATCTTGAACCAAGATAGCTCCGTCGCGGATCAATCGATTGCAGCCTCGGGAAGTCCTCGATTGGATCGAACCCGGAATAGCAAAGACATCGCGTCCTTGCTCGCCAGCATGCGACGCGGTGATCAAAGCGCCCGATCGCTCCGCCGCTTCGACAATGATTACCCCCAAGCTCATCCCGCTGATCAGTCGATTGCGTTGCGGAAAAACGCCTGGCTTTGTTTTTGCAAAGGGATGCGTTTCACTAACGATTGCGCCTGACTTTATAATTCTCGCGGCAAGCTCTTCATTTTCAGCAGGATAAATATCCGTTACGCTGCTTCCAAGATAAGCAATCGTACGACCGCCAACGTCCAACGCCGCGTTATGCGAAGCAGTGTCAATACCGCGAGCAAGTCCGCTGACGATCGTGAGCCCTGCTCGTGCCAGGCCCCGCGCAAAGAGCTCGGCAGCTCGCATTCCATAGGAAGATGCATGCCTCGTTCCCACCATGCCAATCGAAAGTTCATCGGCTGGAGTAAATTCTCCTTTGACATACAGGACCGGGGGAGCGTCGGCAAGCTCACACAGCAGGGGAGGCATTTCCGCATGTGCGCTGGTTAGTATTCGCACGCCATTTTCACTGCAGTGTTCGAATACGCGATCAGCAAGATCGTCATTCCTTGCAGCTTGGATCGCAGCTGCGACTTGCGGCCCAACTTTTTCGACTTCGCCTAGCTGCCGAAGCGTTGCGCTGAATACTGCTGAAGCGCTTTCGAAATGATCAAGTAAACGCCGCATCAAACGCGGTCCAACTCCATTGACAAGACTCAATTTAAGGAACGCGCGAGTGTCGCCGTCAGATGGATTTGGTGCAATAGTCGATTCTTCGCCGGCGAGACGCGTAGCTGGAGCAAATGATTCACCACGAATATCATCCACCATAAATCAGCCCAAAACCTTCCTAACGCACCACTAACTCCGAGCCTTCTACTAACATGTAACGTCGGTCGGCTGCGACGTTCTTAAACTCTTGCTGCTTACCACTAGGCCATGTCACCATAACAGAATCCATTACTGAGTTTGTACCAATTCCGATATGAACCAGTCTTTCACTCGCCGAATAATAACCTTCACCAACAACCAGACTCTCCGTCCATTTCTCAGTACCGCATGTTAGCGTGACACGAGCGCCGATTGCATCGCGGTCGGATTCTACTCCCACAAGATCCATCTGAAACGCATGATTCGTTGAATCGGTTTGGTTGTGTAATGCAGCAGCGTTTCTTTCACAGTGAGTGATAATAACGTCCAGCTTCCCATCTCTATCAAAATCGGTTGTGGCAAGCCCGCGGGCAATCGTTGGAGTCTGCGAATAGGCTCCTAACACATTTTTGTCCAATACTTGCATTTGCTTTGAAGCGTTTTGGTAAAGCAACGGATGCATTTTAAACTGTTCTCCGAACTGTTCGTAGTCATCAAGACCGCCATTGACCACGATAATATCCTGCCATCCGTCATTATCCATGTCGAAAATTTGGCAACCGAATCCGACTAGCGGAAGTGACTCTTTGTATAAGTTCCAACCGCGTGTTTTGTCGACAAATAGATTGGGTTTTTCTTGTAGGTACAATGAATTGTATTCGCCGAACGCGTTCGTCACATAGATATCTTCTAGTCCATTTCGATCGATGTCCGCGACTGCGATTCCCATGCTGCCTTGAGAGCGTCCTTTAAAATCCACGGCGACGCCAGCAGCACCCGCTCGCTGCATCAGCTGGAAACTGCCGTTGCTTGCTGGCTCGTTTACGAAATAGTGATTTGCCGTTGTATCGTTAGTGACGTACATCTCATTCCCGCCAGCTTGATCAAAGTCACCAACCAACAATCCAAGCGATCGCCCGCGTTCTATTTGTCCTTGGAGGAATTCATCAGCCTTTTCCCAGCCCTCACTCGCGCGATTCAGCATAACAACTTCGTCGCACCCAGGAAATTGTTGTGGCGGGCAATTGTAAGTTTGCGAACCGGGACGCGAGCACTTCTCAGTTTCCCATTGACTGCCTCCGATGTACATAACCAGCACTATATCTGGCAAGCCATCCCTGTTTACATCCGCCAACGCACAAGCCGACACCCAATAGCTTTCCGCGCTTAATGGAACCGAGTACGACAATGAATAAGTCCCATCGCCGTTATTGCGATACAAATTGCACGAGCCAATGTTTGCGACTAGAAAATCTGGGTACCCATCTTGGTCGAAATCACCGACCGCGAGCCCTTGACCGAACCCGCGTGCCTCGGGAATTGCAACGCTGCTTACTTCGACAAACGTGCCTTCCAAGTTGCGAAATAGCTGTTTAGGTTTGTTCGCCAACGGCTCGGACGGAATAGCTCCTGCGCGTGAAAATAACATATCTGGCCAACCATCCAAGTCATAGTCAGATACAGCCACGCCCCCACCCATGGAACGATAAATATAAACGCCAGTTTCTGATTCCAATCGCCCCCAATCATATTCGGCTGCTGCTAGCCCGATCTGCTCGGTCACTTCCTCAAATCGGATCGACGCTGCCAATTCTTCCCCAGCCGACAGTTGGGGCAGATTCGAATCAAGTTGCAGTTCCAAATTTACGTTAGGCAAATCGAGCTCATTAAGGCCAGCCAGTAACTCTGGCAACTTTAGGTTTGGTGCTGACGTTGGCGAATCGGTAGACAAATCACCAGCCGCACTAGCTTCTTCTTTTTCACCTGCAGCGCCAGCGCTAGGATCAGTAGGAAGCGAAACGCCGATCGCCTTCCATGTTTTCTCCAAGAGGTCCCATCCTAGCGACCCATAGTCGGTCGCAAGTTGCAAGCAACTGGTTCTGCTCAAATCACCTCGCAATATGTCACGCACTTGCTCGTTGGTCCGACCTAGTCGATAACTTCGCTGGCGAAACTTTTCTGCGAGCTCTAGATTCTCAAGCGTAATCAAGCTGCTCGCCATTCCTTGGGTCGCCGTTAAGCTTCGAGGGTCAAGATCGAGTGCCTTTCGAAAGGCTTGAATGGCCTGCTCAGGTTGCGATTGATATTCGTACCACAGCCCCATTGTGTTCCAAAACTGAGGATGCTGATCATACTTCGGAGGTTTGCTTGCCAACCATTGGGGTAGAGTATCCCATGCGTCGTTCATAGCCTGAACATAACCATACCATACCCATGCTTCGCGGTGCTGCGGAGATACTTCCAGAGCATTTTTCAGTAGCTCGGAAGCGATATCATAACGATGATTCACCAGCGCCTCTCGCGCGTCGTAGGTCAGCTTATGATGCCGTTCGCTTTCTACCCCCTCCATCGCTTCGCGCAGTGGTTCGTCGCGGAACTGATTTTCGATGTTGCAAAGCATAGACAACTCGTGCAGTTGAAAACTGCCGAGCTGGATCAACTTGCGAGTAAATGGTTCGGATTCAAATCGCCTCCCTTGAGCATTGTACATTCGCTGTAGCAATCGGTTTGGCGCAGGATTGTCTGGCGCGGCAGCTGCAACTGCAAGCAAGCGTGGTTCTGCCTCCGTCAATCGGCCTAAACTTAACAACCACTCTGCCGACTGGCCGTCGACAGCCATCTTGATGTTAGGATCATTCGAATTTATCGTTCCAAGTAATTCGACAGCATCGGCAATTTGCCCCCGTTCCGCCATAATTCGCGCCGTCAAAAACACAACGCCCGGATCATCCGGAGCCTGCAATAGTGCGTTCTGAATCGCTTGCCAAGCAGTCTCGCTGTCTCCAGTGCTCATCGCTTGCATTGCAGCCTCCATCGATTGCTGCACAGTGGCTTTGGGAGCTGGCGCTGCTGCTGAAGCTGGCGCTGGCGTGCTTGGCGACGGCTCACTCGGGGGCAGGGTGCGCTGCTCCAGCTCACTTGGTGACTGGCGAGCGACTTGGCTCTCTGCGGCGGCTTTTTCCAATTCCTTGTGTCGCGAAGCCGCCTTACGATCTGCGATCGGTTCGTCTTTGCACCCGACGATGGTTACAGAAACCAGCAACACGCTCAGCCACATGCGGCGGAGCATTAGATTCATGGCAGAATGCGGCTGCGGCGGTAAAGTACTTTGATTGCAAGGCACGTTGAACGACTCACTGCGACGATAAGTTGATCG
Source organism: Njordella aestuarii (assembly GCF_056494165.1). NCBI lineage: Bacteria > Pseudomonadati > Planctomycetota > Planctomycetia > Pirellulales > Pirellulaceae > Njordella > Njordella aestuarii. The sequence goes on along the minus strand of NZ_CM151397.1, from coordinate 409,052 downwards.
AACCGTCCAACAGTCTGCTAACAATACTGCTGCGTCAACGGCTTGATTATGATTTCTGGCACGTGAGCTTGAGGAGGCAAAGAAGCTATTGCAATCACCATCGCAGCCACGTCTTCCGGCTGTAGTATACGAGCTTTATGTTCATCTGTCACAGGAACAGGCCGGTTGTTCAAAATTGGCGTATTGACCTCCCCCGGATATACATTCGTAATACGAATCCCATGTTCGGCCAGTTCGTTTCCCGAAGCCGTACCCAGAGCCGTCATCGCAAATTTACTGGCACAGTACGCGATTCCGCCCAAAGAGATCGCTCGTTTACCCGCGACGCTCGAAACGTTGATGATCAATCCACTTTTGGCTGCCATCATGTTCGGCAGGACTGCCCGCATACAATTATAAGGACCTGTCGCGTTGATCCCCATGACCATGTCCCATTCTTCGGGCTTCATCGCTTGCATCGTCCGGTCGCGAATATTGACCCCAGCCGCTTGCACCAGAATCGTAACCGGCGAGATCGTCTTGGCAGCCCAATCGAAGAATGTCTGCACGCTTTCGCGATTCGCGACGTCCAGCGGATGTCCGAAAGCACGCCCCGGCGCGTTCAAAAGCTTAATAGCCTCCTCCACCGCCTCGGCACGCCGCGAACCGATGGCAACTTTTGCTCCAGCAGCCATCATTGCTTTCGCAATTCCCAGCCCAATTCCGCTAGCCCCGCCCGTGACGACAACCGAAGCATCTTTTAAATTCGACATACCCATTCCCAAATTAGACTTGACCCAGCTGACTCGACTGACCCATTAAACGTGACAGGCTCAGCCACCTCGAGCGGTGGACCCGTATTCTAGCCGCAATGCCGCTTTTGTCTGCCCGACAAGCTTCACGGGTACTTCATATTTCGCCCCATCTTTCGAGCGCCGGGCGGATTTTTTACGCCGAGCAGAACTGTGGCGGCGTGTGCACTGTGAGTCGATTTGTGTTACGCTAACGATACGAGATGAACCGGCGACTGTTTGAAATCTTCCTCACGAAAGCGCATTTATGGACTCACGCAAAGCAATAGCTTCGACTCTTAATACAAGCATGATGGTACTTCAGAAGTATATTGAAGACTTTAGTGACGACGAGCTTCTCCAATCGCCTGGTGAGGGTTGTAATTCGGTAGCCTGGCAACTTGGGCACTTGGTCTCTTCACAAGTCAGCCTGCTGCAATCGGTAGCACCAGGTGCTGGCCCCGAGTTGCCAGCCGGATTTGCAGAGCGTCACAGTAAGGACGGGGCCAGCGATCCATCTAAGGACGGTTATCACTCGGCCGCCAAGTATCTGGAATTGTTCCATGCTGCGAACACCTCCGTCGTCAATTCACTCTCCAAACTAACCGACGAAGAACTTGACGCTCCCTCTCCGGAACACTTACGAAGCTTCTTCCCAACCGTTGGCGATATTTACATCCTTATGGCAGTACATCCTTTGATGCATGCTGGCCAATTCGTTCCGCTTCGCCGCAAGCTGAGCAAACCGGTTGTTATTTAGTTGCGATAGACGAGCGTTACTTCGGCAATACTTACCGCACGTGATCGCGATACGGCTCGTACTGCGATCGTTTCCCAGAACTGGAAAGCATCCATGAAAAATCCTGCAACGAAATCCCTTCGCAAAATCTGTTTTTGGGTGAATGCGATTGTCTGCACACTGCTTCTTGGTCACGTTCACGCGCAAGAGACTTCTGAGCAAGCAAATCCATGGACCCGTTTCCGCGGCCCCAATGGCACTGGAGTCCTGGAAAAATTTGAAGGTCCATTGCCCTGGAACGCCTCTGACGTCGCACATCGCGTCGATCTTCCCGGAACTGGCAACGGCTCTCCGGTAATCTGGGGCAATCAAGTGTTTTTGCAGGTAGCAAAGCCAGCAAGTGCTGACGCGTCGAGCTCCAATCGCTCCTTAATTGCGATCGATGCCGCTAGTGGAAAAATCCAGTGGCAATATACCTCCGATTTTCCGCTCTATAGCATCCACAAGTTTAGTTCCTATGCATCCAGCACGCCGTGCGTCGACAAGGATCACGTCTACAACGTCTGGGGCCAGCCTGAATCATTAATCGTTGAAGCTCTTACCCATGAAGGCAAAGTCGTATGGCAGCGTGACCTCGGATCTTTCGTCGGCCAGCATGGCTTCGGAAGCTCACCGATGCTGGTTGGCGATTTTGTAGTGCTTTACAACAGTCAAGACGCTAAAGACCTACCGCCAGGCGTTGCACCCGGGAAAGACCGAATCGTTGCCATGCATAAGGCAACCGGCGAGACAGCCTGGGAAACGGAACTGCACGCATCCAACGTGTGTTATGGTGTGCCTTGCGTTATTGAATACGACAACAAGCCGGGGTTGCTGGCGGCCAACACACTCGACGGATTCTTTGTCGTAGATGCTCGCAATGGTGAGAAACTGATGACCGATCTACCCTTTGGCAAACGAGTCGTCTGCTCATGCAGTTTCAACGACGATATTTTCGTCGCGTCGGAGGGTTCGGGCGGCGGCGGAAATGTTGTGGTCGCTATGGATCGCAAAAATCCTGGTAAGGTCAAATTTCGACTTGATCGCGCGGCGAGCTATGTTCCGTCAACGCTAATTCACAACGACCTCCTGTTCGTCTGGGCCGACAATGGAATCGTCACCTGTGTCGACACATCGAGCGGCAAGCAATATTGGACGAAACGTGTGGGGGGCAATTTCTCAGGTTCCCCCGTTTTGCTCGGAGACAAACTCGTCAACGTTTCCCACGAAGGAATCGCCACCATTCTGAGAGCGTCCTCAGAATCAGAAGAGCTAGCTTCAATTGACTTAGAACAACCCTCGCGAGCCACTCCAGCGGCAACTCAGCAACAACTGTTCATCCGCACCGAATCGCAGTTGTGGATTATCGGGAAGCAGTAGTCGCCAGCCCGCTAAAATGATTAGCAGCCGAGCGCTTTAAATGAAATTTCGTGGCTTAACTAAGCCGCGAATCGTAAACACGTTTTCCCAAAGCTTGGAACGACTGCTCTTTTTATCACGAATTGCGAAAGCGAAGCCGACTTTGAAGCTCAGCGATCATGGTCTCAAGTTCCGCCGGAGTCTTCGAAAGCAGCTCTTCGTCGTCACTGATCGCGTCTCCAAGCAACTCCTGGTAACTTTGCACCCGCCCCGTTAACTTGCCTTCCTGCCGACCTTCCTGCCGACCTTCCTGCCGACCTTCCTGCCGACCTTCCTGCCGACCTTCTTGTCGACCTTCTTGCCGACCTTCCTGCCAGCCTACTTGCCGGGCTTTTTCTTCAGCGGCAGCAATCCGCCAAGCTTCATCCATCTTCGCTTTTTCTCGATCGTCGTAGATGTCGCGATATTCCGTCTTCATTTGAATCTCCTCGACCGTATCAATCACCAATTGGAACTCTGGATTGGGAAACAACTCCCGCAATCGAGCTGGACTGTAGTGCTGCGCATTTCGAATAAGATAAATCCAACGTTCGATCGCCGTGGCATGCTCCAATTCGTCTTCGGTAACATTATACTTTGGAAGCTCTAGAAAGTGAATCTCAAGCGTCGCCTCCAAGACTCGGCCGGTATTGAGATCGGCCAATTGGAAACAATGGTGTTTGGTTGAATCTTTCCGCCATAAAAAATCATCTAGCAAACAGATCGCAAAGACGGGACGGAGTTCCGCATAGTTGTCGCCTCTCTCCAACTGTCCGCGGTACATCGTGCATCCATAGTAGGTCATTCTTTTTTCAATTGCGAAAGTGTACGCAAGCTGCATCTCAACATTGAAGTATGCTCCGTTTGCGTCCTTGGCCTTGATGTCCAAAATAGAAGACTTATCTTTTTGGAATTTCTGCAAATCAAACGGGTTAAGCACTTCTAAATCAACGATGCGCACGCGAGGATTCAAGATGGCATTGAGCAGCGAGATAAGCGGCCCGACGTGCTTCTGATTGCCGAAGGCAAGCTTAAAAGCAAAATCGATCAGCAGGGAAATACCAGAAGCAATTGACATGACTCGATAAATCAAACGCAAAACGGACTTACCGAAATAAGGCCGCGATTAATGAAAATTTCACTGTGACTACCCGCTACTCATTTGGCATCGAACAATGGACCATTTTAGGCTTGGCAACCGCGTTTTGGTAGTCAGGTTCCGTCAGCGTCAACTTCCATTGGTCGCTTCGCTCTAAGTCTAAACCTTCTTTGACTCGACTGCATTGGTCCCACCGGTCGTTTTGTCTTTTGTGACGTAAGCCTGAGTTATGCTAGCGACCAAGGAACCGAAGGCTATTCCGTATCCCAATTCAAGATGTGGATGCGCAGGTAACAAAAGGAAAGATTGCAAAGCTCAGATTCCTTTTTACCTGAACTATTCAACTCTTGTGCTTGGAGACGCTTGCGACTTCAGAAAAGCTCACAAACTCCAACTGCCGTCGCATGAACACCGGAATTAATATCGCTCGAAAAATTTCTGAGTCTCTCGCCAGAATTTGTTGAACAATGTGACGCGACACACAGAAGTGCCACTCTTTGACAGGTAGTCTTGGCGACGCAACGTTGCTTTTCAAGAAACTCGTCCCAAGTATTTTCGGAGATTGTTTGTATGAAGTTTACATTCCGTTTGACTGCTGCGGTTCTACTTTTGTTTTGCATTGGTGGCGTGAGCGAGAAGGCCAATGCAGATGTGGTTTCGATATCTGTGCATAACCCGGGAAACTCAAGTTTTTCATTGACACCACTTTGGTACGGGTTTCATAGTGGCGGTTTCGACATTTTCAACCCCGGGCAACAAGCTTCCGCTTCACTTGAGGCTTTGGCTGAAGACGGCATTGTTAGCGGCCTGCAAAGCGACTTTAGCAGCACAGCGCCCACGGGTCAGCAAGGAGTACTAACTGCCCCAGCGGGTTTTGCCGGCGCCCCAGTAATAGAGCCGGGCGAAACAGCCAGCTTTACTTTTGATCGAAGCTTGCCGAACCGCTTTCTATCATTTGCTTCGATGGTCATTCCATCGAATGATGCATTTATCGGAGCACCCAATGCGATCGAAATTTTCAACGTCGACGGCAGCTTCGTTGGAGGTGGAACCTCTCGCACTTTAAATATCAGCTACGAACAGATTTGGGATGCTGGAACAGAAGTCAATAACACGCTGGGAGCAGCTTTTTCATTGGTTGGCGGAACGTCATCTGACGAAAATGGAGTTGTAAGTCTTCTGCCCGCCGGGGGACTCGATAACTTCTTGGGGACGCAGACTCCCGCCGGTTCCATCGACACACTTTTCCTCCCTGGATCAACAGTTGCGACTATAACCATAACTGCTGTCCCCGAGCCCACTTCTATGTCTTTGTTAGGTGCCACACTCGCGTCGATCTTCGCGATAAGAAAACGCAAGAAGATCATAAGCTCCTTCGCCAAACAACAAAACTAGATGGCTTCGGAACCATGTAACTGTACAAAGCGGCTAACTCAATTTAGTGCTGGCCGCATAAGTACAATTCTTGATCAAGTGGTTAATTAGCCGTTGAGCTCTACTGGGCTCTGGCTCACATCACTCTGCAATGTCACTCAGCCGCGATTGCGCGGGCGCTAAGGGATTGACAGACCACTTTTCCCATTCAAAACCAGTGGCGGCAGGAGGTGTCATAAAGCGCACAGCCCCATGGCAAGATTCATTAGGCAGTTTATCCCACGTGATCTCGCAGTAAGCAAGTATTCCACCAGCCCACTCTCGCTGCTTAGGCCATGAACTGGGAGGACGCGAACCAAGAAAATCTGCGTAGATCAACCAGAGCTTGATGACACCATTTGAATGCTCTTCGTTAGTCCCGACATCAATAATGAATGTCTCAGAAACAGCAATGTGTTCGACTGAATGGATATTCGTTTCAGTGCCGCGGCTACCGAGCCATTCCGCAGACACCAAAGGCGATGTGCGAGTCACAGCGGATTCGACGTTCCCTCCTCTGTCAAACTTGCGAATAAGCACTGCACCAAAATCGTTGTCAACGAACTTGCCAGGGTCGATGCCACCATATCTCTCAACACGCTCTTCGCCATGACGCCGCAAAAGGTACGGTAGATTTGGCCACTGCCATTTGGATTCTGAATCCCAAATTCTAACTTCATCCATCCATGGAACGTCAGCGAATGCAAGCCGCGAGTTCCAGAACTCTCTGTCCAAATCGCCCGATGGACGGCTAATGGTTACGGTGACCTCTAGACCAAGCCTCTGACCTTTTACGGAGGACTCCTTAAGCGATACGGCTCCATAAAGTAGCGGTGGACTTGAGTGCACCATCTCTGATTCAGGAGCGATTGGCGGCCAATGTATGGCAAAATCGTGCGTCGTTCCGTCGATCGGTACACCTTGGTTCGGCTCACGCGTGCACCCACTGATAACGATCGCAACCAGCATAAAAACCAGCCGGGTTGTATCGGCGACAATCTGCACTGCAGATCCTCTAGTGAAGGAGTTTGAACATTTTGGCGTCATTCGTCACCGTGAACATCGCGTCAGGTTATTCATTTGGACGCTGGTCAATCATTGCGTGCTTGCAACAATGAGTTTAACTTGAATCGGCACAAGTCGACATCATTGTATCTATCTCACCCAGCCAATTCTCTCCGCACTAAGATTGCTCTTCGAGAGTTTGCTCGCCAAGATGGATTGCGAAAGTATCTCGTAGAAGCGTCGAAAGCTGGAGAACATCTTATTGGATTAATGCTGAAACAAGAACTCACGACTGCTCATGAGGCTCCAAAATAAATCCTCGATCGCTTGCCGTTTCTGCGACTCATCGGCCGAAGCAATTAAGTCGACCATCTGCTGCTGCTCCCGAGCATTCGGTTCGCGAGAAAGACAACGCAGGTAGGCGTTCTTCACTAACGCTGCTGTGTCATCTCCATACGTCTTCATGAAATCCCCGACGATACTGTCAGGGCCCGCTAGCTTGTCGTTGATCGTGTCGCCGTTGTTAATGTGAAGCACTTGAACGACACTGGGCTCATTGCTCCGCTCGCATTCACAAACAATCCGCCGTTGGTTGCGGCCGAAAGTACGCAAAAAGCTATTTTCAACAGCACTGTCATACAATTGAATCGCCCGAGTACCTTTGGGATAAAAATCGATTTTCCGCCGATCGTTGCCAGGAAACTCGATCTGCGTAAACTCCGTATCGATCTTGCTCACTTGCACGATGTTGTCATGAAGAACTTCCGCAATTAACCTTCGCGGATAATAGTGCGAAAAGAATCGGACATCGGCGGCATTATTTAAACGTGTCTGACTGCTGCGTTGATAGGTTTCGGAATTCAAAATCAGCCGCATTAAAGACTTCAAGTCATATTTGTGTTCGATCAAGTACTCTGTCAATGTTTGCATGAGCAAGGGGTTAGATTCAGGATTGCTCGCCCGCAGATCGTCTACCGGTTCGACAATTCCAACACCGAAGTACGCATGCCAAACACGATTGACGATCGCTCGCGTAAAATAAGGATTGCTCGGTGAAGTCATCCATTGAGCAAGTTCAACTCTTCGATCTTCTGGGGAGTTGCTGTCTAGCGGAGACGCATCTAAAGGTGCTGGTGCTTGTGGCTTTCCTTTGTTAGGCTGAATCAAGTCACCGCGATCCAGCACGACGACCGTCCGATGAGCGTCGCCATTGCGAGTCTCACCTGCCCAACCTTTCGCTCGCACCCGAGCGAACATGTTTGCCATCGCGTAATACTGGTCGTTCGTCCATTTTTCCAGGGGATGATTGTGGCACTTGGCACAACCAATTGACAGGCCCAGAAAGGCTTGGCAAGCGTTTTCCGTCATGCTTTCGGGATCTTGATTCAACGCATAAAAATTCGTGGCTCCGTTTTCCAAGGCTTCCCCCGTCGCTGTGAGGATTTGCGATGTAAATTGGTCCCACGGAGTATTTTTTTCCACATGGTTTCGAATCCAGTGGTAGTAGGATTTAACGCCGTCGACTTGGAGGATCGCGCCGTTCAGCATAAACAAGTCTGACCAGCGATAGGCCCAATAGTCGACATATTCGGGGCGTTCCAACAATTCGTCGATCAACTTGGAGCGTTTGTTGTTGTCACTATTTTCGTGAAACGCGAGAATTTCTTCCGCGGTCGGCAGCTTGCCAATCGTATCGAGGTACACACGACGAACGAACTCTTGGTCAGTCGTTTTCTCTGATGGAGCAACATTCAGTTGCACTAGGTGCTGTTTGACTGCGGCGTCGATCGCATTTACAGTCTTGAGCTCTTCAAAGGTCTCTGGTGGAATGTCTTCCGTAAAGGGCACGAGGATTTGGCTATTTTCAATGCGGCTGGCAAACCAAACGGAAATCGATGTTTGTCCATTCCCTATGACTTTAACGATGCCGCCCTCGTCAACGTTCGCTACCGACTCGTCCGACGATGAAAACCTCGCCCACTCGGTGACATCGTCCGTGCGGCCGTCGGAGTATTTTGCGGTGACCACGATCGCTTGTTCATCGCCCACTTTCAGCTCTAATCCTGAAGGATAGACCGTAAGCGTTTCCAGTTTTGCTGCCGACGGTTTCGGCGCGTGTGCGCCTTGCTTTATCCAGTCTTGAAGAACTCGGTACCCTTCGCTATCTACCGGCAGGCGAACGCCTCCTTTATGGGGCACCTTGCCCGACGGCTTAAGCAACAACAACGACAACTCCGGCGAGTTTAGTTCCACACGGCGTCCTAGGTCTTCTCTCGCGATCGTATAAAAATCCGATTCGGAATCGTAGCCCCGCAACGAAAGCCGAAATCCTCCCTTACCAGCTAGTGCACCGTGACAAGCCCCCATGTTGCAACCAGCACGGGCCAATACTGCTTGGACATGGCTGCTGAATTCGATTTCGCGGGGTTGTTGCGTTTCACTTACCGTAACATCGACCGACACCTTTGATTCAGCACCGGATTCGGTTGTCCATCGTGCCGTTACGACGGCCGCGCCATCGCCGACGGCCGTGACGATTCCCTGCGATACTGCAGCAACGCTTGGCTCCGACGTTTCCCACTTCACTGGCTGCTCGATTGCCGAACCGATGACGCCGCTATCGATCTGACTTTGGAGAAGTAGTTTTTGAGATGAGGCTGGACCAACCAGCTTGACCGAAGCAGGTAAGACGATCGCTGCCGCGCGTGTGGGTTCGAGTTCGACTGCGCGTGAGATTGTTGCCACAAAGAGAGGCATTACCAAGCACATCGCACGAGCGAACAATACCGGCAGAAAAAATCCATGGAGAGTGACTGGCATTGGTTTATCAGCTATCAAAATAGTTCGTGGATAGGGCGAAAGCCGGAGTCGACTAAAGGGAAAGGGCGACCGTTCGGCCCAGGCAACACACCGTCGGAGTTGAGTCCGAGCGCGTGCATAATTGTCGCGACGACATCAGGTGGCTCGCAAGGTCGATCGACAGGAACGGCGCCGATAGGATCGCTCGCTCCGATAGCTCGACCGCCTTGAATACCTCCACCTGCGAAATAGACGGTAAAACATTGAGGCCAATGATCTCGACCGCCGGCAGGATTTACCTTGGGTGTGCGGCCGAATTCCGCTAAATTGCAGACCAGCGTATCGTCGAGCATGCCGCGATCAAAAAGATCCTCGATCAGAGCAGAGTAGGCTTGATCGTACATAGGTGCAACGATGTTCTTCATCCCTTCGACCGACGTAAACGGTTTGCTTCCGTGGATATCCCAGGTTACTTCATCGAACACTGTCAGGAACGTATTAATTGTCACGAACCTAACGCCAGCTTCCACCAGACGTCTCGCAAGCAAGCAGCATTGACCAAACCGATTCATGCCATAACGCTCGCGCACAGCCAATGGTTCTTTCGACAGATCGAATGCATCGCGAGCTTGGGGGCTTGTCATCAGGCGGTATGCTGATTCGAAATTTTCGTTCATCAGTTTGGCCGATTCGCTTTGCTCGAAGTTTCGTACGGTTGAATCGACGATTTCTCGCATGCGTTTGCGTCGCTCGAGGCGGGCAACTCCAATGGTCTCGGGCGGCAGTAAGTCGGGGACCTTGAAGTCTGGCTTGGACGGATCGGCCATCAAAGCGAAGGGGTCATGAGCCTTGCCCAAGAATCCACCCGCTTGACCATTCGGCAAGTTTCCTCCTCCGCGTCCCATCGTCTCGGGTAAAACAACGTGCGCGGGAAGGTCACCGCGTCGGCCCAAACAATAATCGACTACGGAGCCAACATGAGGAGTATTGATCCCGCCGGCGAACTGACGGCCTGTTTGCATTATTTGCCAACCGCTATCGTGGACAGCTGCGCCGCGATGGAAGCACGAACGTACCAGTGAAAACTTGTCGGCAATGGCAGCGTGCTTTGGAAGAATCTCCGAGATCTGAAAATCGGCTCCGTTGGTTGATATCGGATTAAATGGCCCGCGAATTTCTGCTGGTGCGTTGGGCTTCATGTCGAAGGTGTCCAACTGGCTGGGAGCGCCCAGGTTGAAAATCAGGATCGCCGATTTGTTGTCCTTGGTTGGGTCAACCAACCCCGCTTCTTTTGCGGCGACGTATTTCGGCAAGGTCAAACCTAAGGCGGACAGCGTGCCGACTTGCAGAAAATCGCGGCGGGGTAGACCATTACAAGTATGCGCTACCGCACGTGAAATGAATTCCAGCATAGTATTCAAGAATTAAGGTAGGCTTGGGGCGGGCAAGTTCATCGAAGTTTGCAGTCGCAAATCGACTTGAAATTGGCTAAGATAGGGTCTCCGACTTGGGGCACCTACGCACAACCAATCGCCTCATTTTAGCCTAACTCACCCGCCCAAATATTGTGCGTACTGAAAAATATGCGACGTCCCCACCGTTTTACGTCGCCAAGCAGCACTTGCGGTCAGCCGTAAATGCAAATTCAAACCTCCGCTAATCCTTCGATGATGCTTCCATTGAAAACCCACCGAAGTCCAGCCATTTCCCGGCTCTTGGCAGTTCTGTTTTGGGGCGCGAGCTCGTTAATCGCTGGTGCAGCGGATTCGGCTGGCAAGGACAAAGTTGACTTTAATAGTCAGATCCGCCCACTGTTAGCCAAGCACTGCTACGCTTGCCATGGCGGCGACGTTGCGGAATCAAGTCTGCGGCTAGATCAGCGCGAATCAGCGGTGGGTGAGGCTGATAGCGGAATGATTGCGATACTTCCGGGTGATTCGGCTCAAAGCGAATTACTTCGTCGCGTGCGGTCGCATGACGAATCGGACCAAATGCCGCCAGAAGGAAAGCGGCTCGATGATGCCAGCGTGGCTCTTATCGCACAATGGATTGAACAAGGGGCAGAATACACGCCGCATTGGTCATTTCAACCGCTGAGCGATCCACCAATACCAAGGGTCGCTGACAACGCACAGGTGCTCAATCCAGTCGACGCATTTGTGCTCGCCAAGCTGCAAGCTGCAGGCCTGCAGCCTAACACAAATGCGGATGCGAGAACGTTGATTCGCCGGTTGTACTACAACACACTAGGTTTGCCTCCATCGGCGGCCCAAGTAGACGCCTTCGTGGAACAAGCGAAAGAGACTACTCATTTTGAAGCCCTCTATGAAGAGACCGTCGACTCACTGCTAGCAAATCCGGCTTTCGGTGAGCGCTGGGGTCGCAACTGGTTGGACGTGGTTCGTTATGCCGAGACCAACAGCTTCGAGCGCGATGGCCCTAAACCGAACGCTTGGAAGTATCGTGATTACGTCATCGCTTCAATCAATGGCGACAAGCCCTACAATCGCTTTGTAACCGAACAACTAGCTGGCGACGAGTTAGAAAAAGTGACGGAAGAATCACTCATTGCAACTGGATACTATCGTCTGGGATTGTGGGATGACGAGCCTGCAGATCCAGAGCAAGCGGAATTTGATGGTTTTGATGACTTGGTAACGGTAACCGGGCAAGGCCTGTTGGGTTTGACCTTGAATTGTGCGAGATGTCACGACCACAAGATCGATCCAATCAGCCAACGTGACTACTATTCGATGGTAGCCTTCTTTCGCGATGTCACGACATACGGCGATCGAGGTGACCAAACAACCAACAGCCAGATCGATTTGTCTCAAGTCGGCATTATCGCTAAACGAAAAGAGTTGAATAAAAACATCCGTCAGCTCGAAGAACGCAAATATGCGATCGAGCAAACTGCGATTGCGAAGATGGATGCGGAGTATCAGCGTGCGGCCGAAGGAGCGGACCGGGACCGCGTGGTAGCTGAAAAAGTCGACGAATTCCTGGATGAATCGCTCAAACCAGAATACTCGCAGGTAAAATCTACAATCGAATCGTACAAAGGCGAGCTAGCATCCCTTCCTGCACCTGACGCGGCGTTAGGACTCGCTCGATGCCTTCCCAATCCGCCGGAAACTTTCGTCCTTGCCAGAGGTAGCCCCCAGGCGCCAACGGATAAAGTTGAGCCAACGTTCGTAAGCCTGCTGAGTGACGAAGCCAATCAGTACCAACCTGAGATTCACCCCACCGATCGAAGTGCAGGTCGACGGCTGGCATTAGCACGCTGGATCACCTCTGAGAACAACTGGCTGACGGCGAGAGTGATCGTGAACCGAGTTTGGCAACATCACTTTGGACGCGGCATCGTGCGTTCGAGCAACAACTTTGGTCAGCTTGGTGACGTCCCAACACATCCTGAGTTGCTCGATTATCTAGCCAACGAATTGATTCGCCACGATTGGAATCTTAAGCCGATCCATCGTCTAATCATGACCAGTCACGTCTATAAACTAGCTAGCGTCGACCAGGAAGCAGGCTTAATGAACGATCCTCGCAACAACTTGTATTGGCGTTTTGATCCACGCAGACTGTCGGCGGAAGAAATGCGAGATTCCATGCTGAAAGTCACTGACGAGTTGAACCTGAGTATGGGTGGGCCGAGCTTTTATCCCGATGTTTCGGACGAAGTCAAAGCAGGCCAGTCAGTACCTGGACAAGGCTGGGGAGAATCGACCGACGCCGACAAAGCACGTCGCAGTGCCTACATTTACATCAAGCGCTCCCTGATTCCACCCGAACTTTCGGTGTTTGATTTTCCAGAAACCGATGGTACATGCGAAGCTCGCTTTCTGACAACGCAAGCAGCCCAGTCGCTGAATTTGCTGAATGGTCGTTTTGCTCGTGAGTGTGCTGCCGATCTGGCGAATCGCACATTTTTGGGTGACTTTGAATCCGACGCCAATCTCCAGACGGCTGTTTCCGACGCAGTTCGTCGCGTATACCAGCGAGAGGGCACGGCACAAGATTACACCTTAGCGAAAGACTTATTGAACAAACTGCGGGACAAGCACTCGCTGGACGAGGCTACCGCTTGGCAGGCGTATTGCCTGGTACTTTTGAATACGAACGAATTTCTTTATCTGGATTGAAAGCCGAAAACCATGCAACAAAATTTTTGCGGCCGAACGCGGCGTGAGTTTCTTTGGCAAGGCGGCTTGGGATTTGGATCGCTGGCCTTAAGTTCATTTTTTGCCAGCGATATGGCTCAAGGTGCAACAGTCGCTTCAACCAATCCGCTCGCACCAAAACCGGCTATGTTTGCGCCCAAGGCCAAATCGGTCATTTTTCTATTCATGTATGGCGGACCCAGCCACATCGATACGTTCGACTACAAGCCTAACATGGTGGGCATGGATGGTAAAACAGTTACGGTCAAAACGTTTGGCCGCGGCGGCAAACGCAACGAAGGCCGAATCGTTGAACCAAGATGGAAGTTCAAACAGTATGGCCAATGCGGAAAGTGGGTAAGCGATCTGTTTCCTCATGTCGGTTCTTGCGTAGATGACATTGCGTTTCTGCACAGCATGACCGCGGACTCTCCGATCCATGGATCGGCAATGTTGATGATGAACTCCGGCAAGATTCTCTCGGGAGCTCCTTCGTTAGGCTCTTGGCTTACCTATGGCCTTGGCAGCGAGAATGATAATCTTCCTGGGTATGTCGTAATGCTCGATCCGACCGGCGGCCCGATCAGCGGAGCAAAAAATTGGTCGAGCGGTTTTATGCCCGCCAGCTACCAAGGCACGATCTTGCGTACGCAAGGCTCCCCCATTCTCGACTTGCAACCACCTGCAGGCATGACGCGCGAAATGCAGCGTGATCTGATCGATTCCATTGGTCTCGCCAATCAACAACATGCAGCCGAAAGACAAAGTAACACCGATTTGACGGCGAGGATTGCATCGTACGAGCTTGCGTATCGCATGCAAATGTCGGCTCCAGAGCTAGTTGACTTTGGTGACGAAACAGCCGAAACGCTTGAACTGTATGGGGCTAACGACGAAAAGACAGCAGACTTTGGCAAACGCTGCTTGATCGCGCGACGAATGGTAGAAAGAGGAGTTCGCTTTATCCAGCTATATTCGGGCGGCGCACACAACGATGATAATTGGGACGCTCACGGGAACCTCGAAGCTAACCATAATCACCATGCAGGTGCGACCGATAAACCGGTAGCAGGTTTATTGAAAGATTTGAAACGTCGCGGTCTACTCGACGAAACACTGGTTATCTGGGGCGGTGAATTCGGCCGACAACCAACAGCAGAATATGCTATGGGATCCGGGCGTGATCACAATTCGTTTGGATTTACGATGTGGATGGCGGGCGGAGGCATCAAAGGTGGAGTCAGCGTAGGCTCAACCGACGAACTGGGAGCCAGGGCTGAAGAAAATCCATTGCATGTCAAAGCTATGCATGCCACGATGTTGCATCAATGCGGATTGGATCCAAATCGACTTTCGTACTTTTTCAGCGGCTTGGATCAGAAACTAGTGGGAGTAGAGCATGTCGATCCCATCCATCAAATTATTTAACTTGCCTCTAGGCACTGGTCTTCAAAGTCATCATGGAACGTCGAACTTTTCTGAGTTTATCAGCGGGCACCTGTGCAGGACTCTGCGTCGATAGGATTGGTAATTTCGCATCATCGCAAGACAATGTACCAAATTCGTTACCAAGGGGTGATTTTAGTAAACACGATTTTGCACCTGAACGTGTGCTTGACTTTTTGAACGTCGTTGAACGCCAGCAAATACCCCTGCACAGTTTCATGTTATTGCGAAACGGGCATGTACTAGCGGAAGCATGGTGGACGCCTTATAGCTCCGAATACAAACATGCACTTTATTCGCTTAGTAAAAGCTTTACATCGACGGCAATCGGTCTGGCAATCGACGAAGGTTTGCTATCCGTCGAAGATCTGGTAGTTGAACATTTTCCTGACGACCTACCCGACAGCGTCGGCGACAAGCTTGCCTCAATGCGAGTGAAACATCTATTGATGATGGGGACTGGGCATGAAAAGGAATCGATCTTTGGAAGCGATTTCAATATGGAAACAGGAAACTGGATAAGGCAATTTTTATCCAGTCCTGTACAACGCGAGCCAGGATCTCACTTCTTATACAACAGCGGCGCGACATTTATGTTGTCCGCGCTCATTAGCAAGGTGACCAAGAGCACATTGGTCGACTACCTAAAACCCAGACTATTCGAACCGCTTGGGATTGATCACTATGACTGGGAGGTCAATCCAAAGGGTATCAATGCGGGCGCTTGGGGATTGCGAGTTCGTACTGAAGATATTGCCAAACTTGGGCAACTTTATCTTCAGAAAGGAAAATGGAAGGATCAGCAATTGTTGTCGGAAGCCTGGGTCCAATCGGCGACGCAAAAGCAGATCGACAATTCCTCCGGTAATCCAGATCGAGACAATACAAGTGATTGGGCCCAAGGCTATGGCTACCAGTTCTGGAGATGCCGTTATAATGCCTATCGCGGCGACGGAGCTTTCGGGCAATATTGCGTCGTGCTTCCAGAGCACAATTCGGTTGTTGCAATCACTAGCGAAGTCCCCAATATGCAGCAGGTCCTTAATGCCATTTGGGACCATCTATTACCGGGTTTTGACGCCATCTCGACTCAACCTGACGCGTCAAACTTAATATCCCAACAGACCGCGAAGCTGGAGTTTTCTCGGCCGAAAGGCGCGAATCAGTCACCACGACAACTTGCTTTGGAAGGCAAGGAATTTCGCTTCGAAAGTAATCCCTTGGGTATTGGAGGGATGAAGCTTCGCTTCTCACCTGACAAATGCGAGTGCACGATATCCACGGAGAATGGGGTGCAAACTATCCAATGCGGTTTTGATCGATGGCTTCCGTCAACCGTCGACCGCAAACTTTCATGGCCTTTGCATTTGGTGACGCTCGAGATACCAATTGTCAACACGACCGTCGTTCACGGCGCGGCCGGGTGGACCACCGAACAAATGTTACAGCTACAATGGCAGTTCGTAGAAACGCCACATTACTACGCGATCGAATGTGATTTCTCCAAATCACCGATAACAGTGAATTTCGTTCGTAGTGCTGATGTTATTTCAAAAAACACCGCAAATGGCACTCTATTGCGTGCCCTTTAGACTTTATCCGCTTACTAGCAAGGCTTGAACATGAGAATGATAATTTGTGCGATGCTCGTAGCAGCATTATTGCAACCAACATTTGCCAAAGAGGGAGTTACGCCGGCGATTACCCCAGAACCTCAGTCCGCGGAGTGGGCACAATCGTGGTGGATGCCACGTCATGAAGCCAAGCTTAAAGAGAAAGAAGAGGCCGGCAAGATCGACTTGCTATTTGTCGGCGATAGTATAACTCAAGGCTGGGAAGGAGCAGGGAAAGACGCCTGGGAAAAGCACTTCGCCAAGAAGAACGCGTTTAATCTGGGCTTTTCGGGTGATCGCACCGAACAGGTTCTTTGGCGTCTGGAGAATGGTGAATTTGACGGGATCAGTCCTAAGGTAGCGGTCGTCATGATAGGTACAAATAACACTGGACACCGTCAAGATCCTGCTGATGAAACTGCGGAAGGTATTCGACAGATCCTTGCGAAGATGCACGAGAAGATGCCAAAGATGCATATTGTCCTGTTGGCGATTTTCCCACGAGGCGAACAACCCGATGACGCAATGCGGAAGCTGAATAACGAGATCAATGAAAAGATCAAAGCATTTGACGAGCTTGAATATGTAAGTTTCGTTGACATTGGAGATAAGTTCCTGAAGCCAGACGGCACATTGAGCAAAGACGTAATGCCCGATCTATTGCATCTCAATCCCGCAAGCTATGCAGTCTGGGCAGAAGCCATTGCACCTGAGATAGAAAAGCATTTTTAAGCGACGATTCTGAATCGCTGATGATCCTTTCATAAATTGCGTTCTTGCGGATGAGTCCCGCCACGACTCCATTAGCTCTGCAGAACGCAACAACCTCCCGCCTGGCCGATTGCATCAAGGCAATTGGCGACGATCTCCCGCCTACTTGATCGGAACATCTCGATGAGAGACCTTGCGTTGAAGCTTGCCATTGCGCTGGCTGTATTGCATAACACACTTCTTATCCCAAGCACCTTGGCGGACGAAGGCGTCGAGTTTTTTGAGCAGAAAATTCGCCCCGTTTTGGTCGCAAATTGTTACGAATGCCACTCCGAAAAGGCCGAAAAACTCAAGGGGAATCTTTTTCTTGATACAAAAGCAGGCTGGGAGCGCGGTGGCGATAGCGGACAGAGTGTGATTGTCCCAGGTGCTCCCGAAGATAGCCCCTTGATGCAGAGCCTGAAGCACGAGAATGGCCTTGAAATGCCGCCATCCGGCCAACTTTCGGAAGCTATCATCAATGATTTCGCTACGTGGATCAAAATCGGAGCCCCCGACCCACGCGACGAACTGCCGACGAAAATTACGCGGGCCGACAGATCGTGGTGGTCACTCCAACCACTTGCAAGGTCTGAACCGTCCGACCTGCCTGAAACGGACGAACAACCCCACAAATTTGACCGCAGCGCTTGGCAAAAAAACATTATCGACCGTTTTGTATGGAATCGACTTGCTGCAGAAGGTTTGACTCCCAACCCACCGGCTGATGCGCGAACGTTGATTCGTCGTCTGTTTTACGATGTGATCGGCTTGCCGCCCACTTACGAACAGGTGGAAGAGTTTCGTAGAAGCTACGAACAAGATCCAGAACTCGCCACGGCGGAGCTTGTTGACAGGTTGCTCGCTTCAACGCACTACGGCGAACAATGGGGTCGGCACTGGCTGGATGTCGTTCGTTTTGGTGAAAGCAATGGTTTCGAACGAAATGTAATAATTGATGACCTATGGCCATTTCGGGACTACGTGATTCGCTCGCTGAATGACGACAAACCTTTTAATCAGTTCATCGTCGAACATCTGGCTGGAGATGTGATCGGGAAGGGGAACCCAGATATAGAAGTCGGCAGCGCATTTCTGGTCGCTGGTCCCTACGATGATGTCGGCAATCAAGAAGTGGTCGCTCAGGCAAACATCCGCGCTGCAACTTTGGACGACATCATCACCGCCACCAGCAGTGCATTCTTAGGCTTAACAATCAACTGTGCTCGATGTCACGACCACAAGTTCGATCCGATTCCGACTGAGGACTATTATCGATTGAGGTCTGCGTTTGAAGGAGTAACGCATGGACGCCGTGTCGTTGCATCAACAGAGGAGCAAGCCAGATTTACTGCAGCAAAGAGTCCTTTGGAGCATGAACTTGTCGCAATCAACGACGAAATCAACAAATTGCAATCGACAATCCGGGCTGATTCTTCGGCAATACAAGAGCTGAACACTACATTACGGGCAAAGTTTGATCCAACACGAACCGAAGAAAGCTTTAAGGCGATCAAGGCGAAATTTGTACTTATTAGGTTTCTAGCTCACACTTCAAATCCAACTTCAGCAGTAGGTGCCCGACTTACCGAAGTCCAAGTATGGGATGATTATAACACTCACAATGTCGCGAGCCAAGAGAGCGGGAGTATTGCAAGCGGTGCGAAGTCGGCCGTGGCAGACGACTTTCCGGAAGCATACGGGTCCCAGTTTACAAACGATGGCGATTTCGCAGCCCAGTGGTTCATTGGCCATCCTGCCGAATTAAAGATTTCATTTCCGCAAACTGATTCAATCCATCGTGTTGTTATTTCGAATTCTCGAAGCAGGGAAGGGGAACAGGGAAACATCGAAGGTGACACGCCGTGTGAGTATGAAATCTTTACATCGACCGATGGCCTTGAATGGGTAAAGGCAGCGGATTCATTTGATCGCGAACCCTTTACCGAAAGCCATGCCATGGAGCGACTGCGGCGTGAAGTAATGGGTGGCGAGACTGCATTGAGCGACCAGAAAGCTTCGCTTCGACAGCTTTATGAGAAGTTAGCGGCTCTGCAAACTCGACAAGCTGGTGTGCAGCAACAACTCAACGCCATCCCGCCGCTAAGGCAAATGTGGGTTGGCAATCATCATCAACCTGGAGAGCCGACACGGGTGCATGTAGGCGGCGACCCTATGAAGCCAGCGGAGGTTGTTCCGCCTGCGAGTCTAAATGTTCTGTCTGCAATGGGCGAAACGTACAAACTCGCAGAAGACGCCGACGAGGGTGAACGCCGGCTAGCCTTGGCAAAGTGGATTGTTGCCGATTCCAATCCGTTGACGCCGCGAGTACTCGCAAACCGAGTTTGGCAGCATCACTTCGGCGCAGGCCTCGTCGATACACCGAACGACTTTGGATTTCTTGGCGGGCAGCCAATGCATCCTGAACTATTGGACTGGCTTGCGATCCGCTTGCAGCAGCACAATTGGCAATTGAAGCCTCTGCATCGTGACATCTTGCTCTCGCAAACATATCGCCAATCATCTGCAAATCAAACAGTTGCCTATGAGAAAGATAGTGAAGCACGTTTGCTATGGCGGTTCCCACCGCGGCGTTTGTCAGCGGAAGAGATCCGCGACACCATGCTAACACTTGGAAACGTGTTGCGGCACGACAGTGGCGGTCCTGGGTTTAGGCTTTACAAGTTTACGCAGAACAACGTGTGCACGTATTTCCCATTAGATCAACACGGACCCGAGACTTACCGGCGAGCGGTCTATCATCAGAATGCGCGAGCAAGCGTGGTTGACCTGCTGTCTGATTTTGATCTACCTGACAATTCTTTTAGCGTCCCAAAGCGGTCAACAACGACCTCGCCGTTGCAAGCCCTGACCATGCTGAACCATGCTTTCACAATTGACATGGCCAAGGCCTTTGAAACACGAACAGCTCAAGAATCGAACGCCGATATAGCCGCTTCAATTCAGGCCGCGTATAGAATCGGGTTACAGCGTACGCCAAGCGATGAAGAACTGCGCGATGCGGTCATGATTGTTAATGCGCATGGCTTTGAATCTTTTTGTCGCGCACTACTAAACTTCAATGAACTACTTTTTGTTGAGTAACTGATGGATAGTCTAGGCCTACTACAGACATCGCGTCGCAGCTTCCTACAATCCATGAGCAGCGGATTGACCGGAGTCGCACTAACGCAACTTCTCAAACAAGAAGCGGCAGCTCAGTCGCCTTCGTCGATACAATTGCCACAAAAAGCTAAGCGGGTTCTACAGATCTTTTGTCCTGGAGCAGCGTCCCATATCGATCTTTGGGACTACAAGCCATCGCTTGAAAAGTACGATGGAACACCGTTGCCGGGAGACGTCCCTGAGGTTTCCTTTCAAGGAAAAAATGGAAACCTGATGCGATCACCTTGGGATTTCAAGCCTGCGGGGCAAAGCGGCAAGATGATTTCTTCGATGATGCCGCATATGGCCAAGCATGTCGATGACATCGCGTTCATCCACTCTATGCAATCGAGGTCGAACACGCATGGTCCAGGTTGCATTTTCATGAATTCGTGTTTCACTCGCGAAGGGTTCCCAACTGCTGGGGCTTGGGTAAGTTATGCGTTAGGTAACGAGAACGAGAATCTTCCGACCTACATTGCTATCCAAGATGTTCGCGGCGAACCGCCAAACGGCAAGGCGAACTGGGGAAATGGATTTTTGCCAGCCCAGCATCAGGCTGTTATGATGTCGGCCCAACAGACGCTTCGCAATCTTTCCGCACCTTCGTCGATCGGAGCGGAGCAAGATCGTGCAACGCGCGAATTCTTGGCGCGAGCGAATCAACGGTACGCTCAGCAAAACCCAGGCTTCGATGCGCTGCGAGCACGGATGGCGGCTTACGAACTAGCTGCAAAAATGCAAACGACAGCGCCAGAGACTAGCGATCTCAGTCAGGAAACGAGTGCGACCCACGCGATGTACGGTACGGACGATGCCAATTCGCTCAAGGCGGCCTACGCACGCAATTGCTTGTTGGCTCGGCGGTTTCTAGAACAGGGAGTGCGATACGTAAGTCTGTATTGCGCGTCGCGGGCGTCAGCAGTCGACGGACTATTGAATTGGGATGCACATAAGACGCTGAAAGCCGACTACGAACGCCACCTGCCCATTTTTGATCAGCCGACCGCAGCGTTGCTTACCGATCTAAAACAGCGAGGGCTGCTCGAAGACACGCTCGTGTTATGGTGCACCGAGTTCGGTCGTATGCCAACGCACCAAGAGGGCACCGTTGGTCGTGACCACAATCCAGATGCGTTTACTGCCTGGATGATGGGGGCCGGCATTCGAGGAGGAACGACTTACGGAGCGACGGACGAATTTGGCCGTCGCGCCGAGCAAAATATTGCAAGCGTGTATGACTTCTACGCCACCGTGCTACATTTGCTAGGTTTGAACCACGAACAGTTGACCTTCTATCACAATGGTGCGAATCGCCGACTTACCGATGTCCATGGTCACGTCATCAGTGAAATTCTAGCGTAGCCTTATAGCCGTCCGGATCGTCGCGAGGTGCGTTTACGACCGCGAAACATGGATGGTTTGGCATCAGATTCCAACGCTTCCGCAGCAGCGAGTTCGGCAGCTTCGGCTTGAGCAATCCGCTTCTCGTATCCACGCACTGGCAAGGACAATTCGTCCTTATCGAGCAAACGATTGATTCGTTGTTCGATGTCGGTGAGCAGAATTCCGTCGTCTTTGCTGACGAAGGAGAAGGCGATTCCTTCACGCCCCATCCGGCCCGTACGTCCGACACGGTGAACGTAGTCGTCGCAATCTTGCGGTAGATCAAAATTGATGATATGTGAGATCGTTGAGACGTCGATCCCGCGTCCGACGACGTCGGTCGCTACGAGGATATCAATATCTCCGCGGCGCAGTTTGGCAAAGACACGATCACGCTGAGGCTGATTCATATTTCCGTGAATCGTCTCCAACTGCATGTTCTTGAGGTCCTCTTCTTTGGCAAAGGACTCTTCTAGCTTGCGATGCAGCCTAGCGGTGCCCAACTTTGTTCGGCAGAAGATAATTGCCTGCGGCGGTTTTTCGCGTCGCAGCAGTTGTATCAGCAGATCATATTTTTGATCCATTTCGGCTGTGATATAGCGCTGCTCGATCGTTTCAACCGACATGTTCTTGCTGGAACAGTCGATGTGGACTGGTTCGAAGAGATAGCGTTTGGTCAGTTCGCGAATCTCTGCGTCAAAGGTCGCACTCAAGAGCAACGTTTGGCGAGTTTCGGGGCAGCGGCGAAGGATACGTTCGATGTCAGGGCGAAAACCGATGTCCAACATGCGGTCTGCTTCATCGAGCACGACACACCACAGATTATCCAAGACGAGCGAACCGCGTCGCAGATGGTCGATCACACGGCCTGGAGTTCCCACGACAACTTGGGCGCCAATGCCCAACTTACGAAGCTGGCTTTGCATCGCTTTGCCGCCAGAAAGCTCAACGATGGAGGTCGGGACACCAAATGCGAGCTTTTCGAATTCGCCAGAAACTTGCCCCGCCAGTTCGCGAGTTGGAACCAGCACCAACGCTTGCGGGTATTTGCACTCTTGGATGGGATCGAGTTGTTCTAGAATTGGAATCGCGAAAGACGCTGTCTTTCCAGTTCCCGTGCGTGCTTGGCCCAGCACGTCATAACCATCAAGTGCTACGGGGATAACTCTAGCCTGGATGGGGCTAGGAGCTTCATACCCGGCCGCATAAATCGCTTTGAGCGTCAGAGGCGATAGCCCCATATCCTCGAAGCGTTCGACAACAATTTGTTCGTTTACTTCCTCTTGCAAAACTTCACTACTCACTGCAAAAAAGCTCTTGTGACAATCGTCACAGTTGGATGCGGCACCGCTGAAATTGCAACACAATGATGAATCGTGTTTGCCACCGGAGAGCAGTAGAGGCGGGCCGAAATAACATAATCACTCCATATTTTCTCAAAATACGGTATCTTCGCAGTGCGGCTTGGTCAATTGTAGGCTTGTCGGAATCAGCATCTAGAGCGAGATTATTCGGAGAAACATCAGATACATGATAGATTTGGAACAATGGATCGACCAAACGTTCGCCTGGATCAAGTCGGAACCGGGTGCAAATCCGACCGATCAAGACTCCGCAAGCACTGCGCCGAATGTTGCGGATGGTGAACAAGTTATACCGCATCGTGACGCCAGCCGCTCGACAAAGCCACCACAATCTTTCGAAATACCTCCGCAGTTTGACGCGCCAGAGCAACTAGACTGGCCGCTCGAATTGCTCCAAAAGCTCCCGCAGTTCATCGAAGTCCTCTTTGCCGAGAACCGCGATATTGATCAAACGGCCAAGCGAGTCGATCTGGTCATTCAAAACCTGAGCGTTTGGTTGCAGCAGTATCTATCACAATTGCGAAAGGATGTGGGGGTCGAAGCAGCCTTTCTAACGCAGACATCCGACGGGATTGTGATCGGAGCGGCACGGCTATACCGCGAATTACAGCCGTTTCATGCCTTCCGATCCGAAGAAGTCTTGTTGCGACTAATGCTGGCAGTTCCTAGTGAGCAATCGATTCCATTGTGGATCTCGTTGATGGTCGATCTACCGCCAACCAACCATCGCTCAGCCGCGTCCGGCGTTGAGACATTAACGCAGCGTCGTGGGCTAGCGGCAGATTCGCTTTTTCCCGCACTGGTTGGTGCGCTCGACAATCCGACGACGATCGCACCCGTGTTGGATCTCGCCAACTGGACGGTTCATAGCGGTCGGGCCGAACAACATCCGCTTCTTGAGTTTGCAGACAAGCTCAGTTCGCTTCTGAATGCCGTTGTCGATCGACTATCGATCTTGGAGACAACGCCCTCTCGCTTTGGTACCGATATTGCCACGATCCAGCAGATACTTGATGAGTCTGTGGCGCTGTGTGTGGCACTCAGTGACGCTTTGGGCCTAATGCTCCATACAGAAGCTCTAGGGACATTGCGGAGGGCTGCAGCGTTGCGTCATCGACGCATTGCGTGTGAAGCGGCGGCGGCGATCTTGCGACTAGGTGACGAACATGGACAAGAGTTGCTCGAAAAGATGGCGAGCGAACCTGTCGCGCGGCTACGTGCATTGAACTACGCCGAAGAGCTTGGTTTCATTGAATCGATTGATGAACAATTCCGCAGTGAAGCAGCCCGTGCCGAGTCGACTCTGGCGCTGTGGCTGGCGGCTCCAGAAAACTACGGTATCGCCCCTAAGCACCTAGAGCTGATCGATCAGCGAACGTTGATGTGGCCAAGCTTTGACGTGCCACAGAGCTGCTATCTTTTTCGTTTTGTCTATCCGCTGGTGGACGGACAATTCAGCAATATTGGAATCGCCGGTCCGCTGGTCCACGCGTTTACAGCCGACATGGCCGAACTGCCCGAGATGGACATTTATGCGGCTTTCGCCGGATGGCAAGCAGAACACGCTGAAATATTCGAGCTGCGACCCAGCGAGTTCATGGCGTCGCATCTGGAAACCGCGAATGGCTTGAAAGCGGCGCTCGAGACGGCCGACTACGCAAACCTGGAAACATTCCGCTTGGGCAGCTTTTTTGGCGAATGGGTTTTTGTAGGGCAGGGGACGTTGGAAGACGCAGAAGGAACGGTCGTATTCGACGGGACCGAACTTCTATGGTACCCCCAGTCAGGCCGGCCTCGCCCCATCGAGCCCGACGTGGCGTATAGTATTTACAAAGGTCGTCGGTTCCTACGTTCATTTAATCCGTAATTACGATGCAGTGAATCTTTTCGAACGATTGTTTGCTTGCATCCTAAGAGCGAAATACTATTGCACGTAGTTTTCAATTCATTCCGGATCCGAGCTCGTTGCGATATGGCCATACTGCTGACTGCGTTTGATACTTACGATCAGTGGACGGAGAATTCCAGCTGGCTAGCAATGACGGAGTACCTCCGTGAACACGGGGGGACGAATGACATCGTGACACGACGCTATCCCGTCGATCTGCACAAGATGAAGGAACGCTTGGAGATCGATCTAGCGCGGGGTGTCGATGGCGTAATTCACTTCGGCCAACGGCCCGGCGGTCGTCAGCTTGAGCTCGAAGCAATTTGCCTTAACGTAGCCGGTTTCACTCAGGGGGCTGGACGGGAGTTTGGCTCAATAATCGACGACGGTCCCGTTGCCTTTCGCAGCAATTGCCCACTTGGTTTGTGGGCAGAACATCTGCGACGTCAAAATGTGCCAGCTGAAGTTTCCTACCACGCCGGCACATACCTTTGTAATGCGATCATGTACCTATCGCACTACTGGCTGCGTTCGCGGTCGATTATGACTCCGGTGGCGTTTGTACACGTGCCGCTGACAACCGAACAAGCCAAGCAAGCGACAGCTAGCTCGCCGGGGCTGAGTGTAGAAACTTCGGCAGCGGGAGTCAGAATTTTGGCCGATCTAATGCGCAGAACCGTCGCGACTACATCGATCATTTGATTTTACCGATACGGAACTTCCAAAACTTCCGTCAAATCTGGGCTCATAATTTGCATAGCTGGAGCCAAGAAATAAAGTACTTGTATCAAGCTTTCGGACGCATGTTCGAATGCAGAATTACAGTTTCATCAAGATGAAAGTTCAGATCAAAGCGATGGTTAAGAAGTTTCTCCCAATCTTCTTCTGTGCAGTTTTCGCTGCTTCGAGCCTCGTAGTTTCTCCCGTAAGTGCTAATGAACCTGGGTGGACTCATGGGGTCGTTCTTTTTGGCGAAGCCCGTGAAAAGAAGGACGCGACTCCCATTCTGCAACGCGAGTATCGCCCGTTGCACTTTTACGGCAACACGGTCCGCCGCAAACATTATCGCGGTACGCCAGTGCCTTCGATCGGTGACGGCTTGCGAGCCGCAAAAGTTGTAGTGACTCGTTCGTAGAGTTTGGTTTGTTTTCTTGTAGCTGGCTTTGTCTAGAAGCCGGGGCACAACCGGAATCGCACCCAGGTTCGACCGCGTTCTTGGCGAACGCAGCTACGGTAGAGGGCTCCAAACGCATCGTAGCTGGCTTCGCCTAGAAGCCGGTGCACAACCGGAAACGCACCCCTCGGCCACGGCACTGCTGAACAAGCCAGCAGTGGCACCCAAATCGGGTGGCAAGCCAATGACACGCTTTTCAAGAAACGCACCCGGGTTCGACCGCGTTCTTGGCGAACGCAGCTACGGAAGAAATTCCCGAGCGCATCCTACACGCGCATCGTAGCTGGCTTCGCCTAGAAGCCGGTGCACAACCGGAAACGCACCCCTCGGCCACGACACTGCTGGACAAGCCAGCAGTGGCACCTGAATCGGGAGGCAAGCCAGTAGCACGCTTATCAGGAAACGCACCCGGGTTCGACCGCGTTCTTGGCGAACGCAGCTACGGAAGAGGGCTCCAAACGCATCGTACAAGCGTAGCTACGATTGCCTACCACAGAACAGCGACCGATTATCAAGTCGGAGTGCTGACTAGATCGTACGTACGATGTCCAGATTTTCCTTGCTGATAATTACGCACCGCAATATCGTAGAGCTTCTCGCCGCAAGGCGTCGGGTAATTACCTGTAATGCAGGCTTGGCAAAGATGCGAAGACGGCAAGTCGATCGCTCGTGCAATCGAATCAACGGGTAAATATCGCAAGGACTCGCACCCGAGCCGATCTGCCATGGCTCGCTGCGACGCTTCCGTCAACTTGCCATCTTCCAAAAATTGTGGTGCGAATAATTCATCGATCGTCGACATATCGATCCCGTAAAAACAGGGCGCGATAATCGGCGGGCAAGCAACTCGCACGTGTATCTCTTTGGCTCCACCTAACGACCGGATACGATCGAGCAGAACTTTCATAGTCGTTGAGCGAACAATAGAATCCTCGACCAGGATGACTCGCTTGCCTTCCAATACTTCCCGCAGCGGCGTGTACTTGATCGCTGCTTTAGCCTTGCGTGCGCGACCGCCTTCGATAAAGGTCCGTCCGCTGTAACGATTGCGAATTAGCCCTTCACGGGAAGGGATTCCCAAATGGAATGCCATCGAATCCGCTGCCGCTTTGCTTGTATCGGGAACCGGTACAACAATCGTATCTTCGTCGATTTCGAAAGTCTTTTTTTCGCGTTCGATCCGGGCTAGCTCTTCACCAAGCCGTGTTCGAGACAGGTAAACGCTACGATCATCGAGGGTACTTGCGACATTGGCAAAGTAGATCCATTCAAAAAAGCAGTGCTTCGGCTCTTCTTCTTCGATGAATCGTTCGATTCGAATTCCCTCGGGCGTAACCAATATCGCGTGTCCAGGCTGAAGCGACTTGATCGACTCGCGTGGGAAGGACAAGTTCAACAGCGCGACAGATTCACTAGCCGCGGCAAAGAGCGAGCCATCGATTGCATAGCACATCGGCTTAATTCCGCGAGGATCGCGAGCGATTAACAGATGGCCTTTGGCATTCATCAGCGCGAGTGAATAAGCTCCGTCAAAGCACTTTGCGGCCGCGGAAAAAATCTCGATCAGAGATTTACTGCCGCTACCTTCGCGCGATAGATAGCGAGCGATTTCGTGCATGATGATTTCGGTGTCAGACTCACGTGCCAAGTGATGCTCACCATCGGCGGTTAAGCGGTCCCGCAGCTCTGGGTAGTTGGCAAGCTGGCCATTGAAACAAAAGCTGAACCACTTGTGCTTATGAATGTGCTGCCGCTCGAATGGTTGAGCATAAGAACGGTCATCTTGACCGCAAGTTGCATAGCGAACGTGACCGATGGCCGCGTGCCCGGAGAGCTGCTTCATTAGCTCCTCACATTTATTGCGATGCGAGAGCTGAAAAACCTCGCTGACGGTGCCGATATCTTTGTGCGTTTCCAGCAACGAAGCGCGATCGGCTTGAAAGCTAGTCATACCTGCCGCCAATTGGCCACGATTTTGGATGTCTTGCAACATTCGCGGGAGCAGACGCGAAACTTGCGACGCGCCGCCCTCGGGACAGAGCGGACTTTCGTCCCCCCCTGGCAGGTGATAGATCGCGGCGACTCCGCATTCGTGGTAAAGTTCGCTCATCGCTTTTAAAAAGACTCCGTACTTTTCGCCCAAAATCGTCCAATGGGCAGCGTAATTTCGGCTTCTGAATCGACTAGATCACATGCGGAACGATTGTTATTCTGCATCACTCACCACACATAACCACACTTTCCCGCTTTCGAGCTTCGAAAACTAGGGATTTCCCATACTGGGAAGTTTGTGTGTATGCAATTGTCGGCCACTTCGCAGGACTGTAAATAGTGTCCGGCCAGAATTGCTGAATCAGCCACCTCCAACTTCAACAAATCAAACCATTATGGCTGAAACGCCAGTCGAACCCGCAGACCGAAATTCGATTCTTCAGGACGCAGACATTTGGGTCGTAAAGGTCGGCTCCCGAATTTTGACGCAGCCAGGTGGCGGCCTGGACCGCGAACAGATAAGCCGTTTGAGCGACGGGTTGGCGCATCTCACTCGATTGGGAAAGAAAGTAGTGTTGGTTTCCAGCGGCGCAGTCGCCAGTGGAGTCGGACGCCTAGGACTGCCAGCCCGTCCAAAAGAACTTGCGACTTTGCAAGCCGTCGCGGCGGTTGGCCAAGCACAGTTGATTCAGACCTATGAAGAATCGCTAGGTAAGCATGGATTGCATGCGGCTCAAGTCTTGCTGACCGCAAGCGACTTAGATGATCGCGTTCGATATCTGAACGTCCGCAATACGTTAGCGGCGATCCATAACTTGGGTGCGATCCCGATTATCAACGAGAACGACACGGTAGCGGTGGAAGAGTTGCAGACGACGTTTGGTGACAATGATCGCCTGGCAGCTATGTTGGCGGGTATTTTTACCAAGCCACTGCTTGTGATCCTGAGCGATGTCCGAGGGCTCTATGACCGCGATCCGTCGGATCCAGAAGCAAAAGTGCTGCCCTCTGTCTCACGCGTCGATTCCAACGTCCTCGAGCTGGTACGGGACCGAAACACAGGAGTGAGCAAGGGCGGCATGGCAAGCAAACTCGCCGCGGCGAGGTTTGTTAATTCGAGCGGCGTCGCCGCCATCATCGCCTGGGGCAAGGAAGACAACATACTAGCCAGACTTGCTGCCGGAGAAGTACTCGGCACTCTTTTCCATCCCCGTAGTCAGTTAATGGAAGCCAAAAAGCGTTGGATTGGCTTTACAGCCCAGTGCGCCGGACAGCTAATAGTTGACGCAGGCGCAGTCCATGCTATTTCCGCTCAACATCGTTCGCTGTTGCCGATTGGCGTGCATGATGTGACCGGCGAGTTTGAGAAAGGTGATACCATCTCGATTGCAGGACCAGACAAAATAGAAATTGCGCGAGGCCAATCAAACTACTCTTCGGCTGACATTCAGCGCATTCGCGGATGTCGCTCTAATATGATCGAAGAAATCCTTGGCCATTGCCCTTACGAGACCATTGTCCACAGAGACAATCTCGTGCTAAGTGCCGATCGCCAACAAGATTAACAGCGATCTAGCCTACTGCCACCTTAGATTTTGCCAGGAATTTTTCAGAATTTCTTCCGATTGCTCGCTCAACCCATATTCCATCGAGGGTTGGTTGAGTTCGATAAAGACGGTGTACTTTCGGTAGGCGTCGTTGGCATACACAACCGGTGCCGGCTGAATCATCGCCAAACTGGTCACCCGATTATTCCATCGCGAAGTATACAAATGACCGCCAAGTGACGGCTCGACTTTCAAGTTGTAGCTTTGCAACAAAATAGCCGTTAAATTCGCAGGGTCGCCGCAATAGCCTTGCAAAAGAATCCTGCGCAACTGTTGGTTTCGGTCAAAGTAGTAATCGACTGTGCCAGCGAAATCACTAGGGGCGGTGCCTGTGACGACAGGTACGCGCAACCCATCCATCTGCACGTTCGACAACACGGTCGTGACGCGCGGAAACGTTCCTGTAACCCAACCTGGCGTTACATCAAACCTCGCAAAATGACGTAAGTCTCGGATTGCCGGATTCGTAACGGCGACCAGCGTTGACGGCGTATACGCCGGAGAACCATAAGGGTTTGAAGTCGCAGAGGGAGAGCCCTGAATACTTGAAGCGTAACCCGTCAGAACACCCGTTTGCTCTAGCGCATGCGTTGGAGGGCTGCCGTTACCACCGACGCCGTTGTAGTAGACGTACGGAGCTCCCACGGCAGCGGATAGTAAGGCCGCGAATTGGGCTGGACGGCTAGCAAGTGAAATAGGCATGCCTAATCAACACCAAAAAGGAGCATTCCAAGAGTACTTCGCACTTCTTATATTCGATTGCTTGAGCACCGCGGCTTGAACTATGTTCTATGCAGCGACAAAGAAACAGTTTTCGGAGCTCGAATAAAGCTTCCTCTTACGATGATCGTTACAAATGGTATTTTCAGATTTGGTTGACGGATTCTCCGCCCCGCAGTGGCAAGCTATTTTTGCCGAAGCGGTACGAGCCCCTGGCAACCTGAAAGATATGATTGCCGAGAGCGATTATGCAAGAGTTCGTCTGGCAAGCGATCTGCCGCAAGAACTTCTGCAACACCAGCTCACCTTGCAGTCGAAATCGAAACGCAAGTTTTCCGATCCGACATCGTGGCTGTGGACGACTCGCTTGCTCGAGCTTTCAAGTGACGAGACAACTGCGAAGCTGGTCGCGAGTTATTATCCGGACGATTGTAAAATATTGGATGTAGGCTGTGGCGGCGGATCGGATGCGATCGCGCTGGCAGCGAAACATAACGTCGTCGCGCTGGACCGAAGCGATTTCGCGACCGGAATGACAATGGCAAATGCCGCCTTGCAAGAATGCGAGGGTACTTTCCAACGGCTTTCCGTTCGATGCGCCGACATATCCGATGAACCGATCCCCGAAGACCTCTACATCCACGCCGACCCCGATCGTCGCAGCGAGAAAGGTCGGAGCGTCCAACTACAGTGGCACTCACCAGATATCGCCACCATTTTGCGGCTAGTAAGGACAAGCGCAGGCGGCTCCATAAAACTGGCGCCGGCTTGCGTGGATATTTTGCCTGAAATCGACTCACAGATTGCGAAACATTGGATCACTCACAATAGAAGCGTTGTCCAGCAGCGATGGTGGTGGAACATCTCTGGCTTTGAACATAATTACGTATACGTATCAACTCACTCGAAGACAACGGGCTGGCATCACTGGTCAGTTCCTAGGGACGAACTTGAAAGTTTCGCAAGTCCGCACCAAAATCTCGTAGTTTGCCGATCGGTAAATGAAGTAAGCGAATGGATAGGAGACGCCGATCCATCGCTAAGAGCTGCAAAATGCCAGCATGTTTTTGCTCTTCAATCAGGGCATCAAGTCATTGGAAACCACGACGGATTCTTGACTACAAATGAAGCAAAAGAGGGGCCGTTTGTTCGTTGGCATAAAGTATTGGAAGTCTCGCCTCTCGATGCAAAAAAGATTAAACGCAAAGTCAGTGATTACGCTTGCGATGGAATCATTTTGAAAACACGGAATGTGCACAGCGTACCGGAAGAGCTCACGAAGGCATCTTTGCGTTCTTCAACGAACCCATTGATCGTATTTGCCACACGCATCGGCAAGCGGCATTATGGGATATTAACTAAAAATTCTTGACGCCCTCAGTAACGAAAAGTGGGTTTCGAAAAATCTGTATTTTGCATTGAAGGCGTCTCCTGACCGTGCTTTCCCAGGCAAAACACAGGGAAACTTCGGGGTATCGCAATTCCTCAAGAAAAGATTTTGAATAGTCTGCTACGCAATTTTGTACGGGACCTTGTGAGATCCAACGTGTTTTAAATGGTTGCGACGGATGGATTAACATCCTTTCGCACCCGGGTAGTGCTATTGCAACAATTGCTTTAGATGCGATTAGCCTCACAGGCTCTCGTTGCTGAACAGCATCCCGCATTTATTTCTTAGTTGTTTTCTCTTCTAGTAGTGGAAATTCGATGAAACGTACATTTAAGAGCGGTTTTACGCTCGTGGAGCTTCTGGTGGTTATTGCCATCATTGGTATCCTCGCTGGCCTATTGCTGCCGGCAATTCAACAGGCCCGCGAAGCGGCTCGCAAGATGAGTTGCGGCAGTAACATCCGCCAACTCGGTTTGGCTTCGATGGAATACGAACAGGCCTTCAAACGGCTGGTCGGTTTTGATAGCCCTTGGGGATCGGCCGATCCCGACAAAGGCTTTGAACAGTCGCGTGACCCGCGCTGGAGCGGATTTATCGGCCTCTATCCCTTCATGGACCAAGCTCCGCTTTACCAAAAAATTCACAACGGGTTCGTTGCGAAGGTATCAGGCGTAGCCACAAGTTACGGTCCGTACGGATCTCCAGGAATCGCCGTGAATGGCTCGGAGTCCGGTGCTGCATTCCCTTGGGACACGGCATACCCGCCAAACCGCACCCAAATTGGGATGCTTAAGTGCCCATCTGACCCGTACAAGATGATGCCAAACAACCCTTGGAACGGCGCACGCGTCAACTATGCCTATTCCTTCGGCGACATGCAGGTCGGCCAAAATGCAACATCACTGGACGTCGACCACGTTCGCGGCGCATTCCAACGCCAGTACTACTTCGGCCTTGAAAGCATTCTGGACGGCTACTCCACAACGGTGATGTTTGGAGAAATAAGCACACCTGAAACTCGTTCGCTCAACGAGGCGGCCAACCAAGGCATCACAGAGATCGACGTTCGAGTCCAAGGTCGATCGAACTACGATCTGGCTCCCCAAGCCGACTACCGTGGGATCAATGTGGTCGACTGCCGCAATAAAGCTGTCGGCGGAATCTACCAAGGAAGCACCCGTTATTGGGGTCGCCATGGCACACGCAACCTTGATTGCTTGACTGCGTGCACCGGAATGACGACCATCATCGGACCTAACGGCGGGTCCTGCACGCCGACGACCGATGCTCATGGCGAAGGTGACGGAATCTATAGTGCGGGCAGTTTCCACTTCGGTGGCGCCCACGTCATTATGTTCGATGCCAGCGTCAAGTTCATTAGCGACTCGATTGACACCAACGATGCTCGTCCTGGAACGACAGCGGCAGACTATTATTCCCCCGGACGTATCTACGACCAGGACGCTTGGCGCACGACGCCGAACTGGAATCAGCAAAGTCCGTTTGGAACTTGGGGCGCTATGGGCTCCAAATCGGGTGGCGAGTCACCACAAGTGATCCCCGAATAGGAACCTAGTTGTTTCTCCTGCAATCGCGCCAGCATTCATCAAAAATGCTGGCGCGAAGTGCTTCTGAAGGCAAAATCCGGCTTGGCTGGCTGCCAATCTTCAAATTCTTCTGAATTCTCGCTGGGCGACGCTCTTTTCGTCAGCCCCCTACAGCAGCGAGCAGTGCCGCAATGGATCCCTATCCAACATTAACGCCGCTTGCGAGCGGAACCACGCCCAACAAGCTTCGTTTTGCACAGCTTGTCTCAATTTGCAACGCTTAAGCCCCAGCAGGTGACCCACCCCACAAGCGGAAAAAACTTTTCTAAAAATACATGAAAGCTGTAATAACACTCAAAATCTAAGCGGTTTCGCACAATTTCATATCTTCTTTTTTCGACTTTATCGCGAATCCAGCGAAACCTTTTTCCTGGGCGCGAGAGATGCATTCGGCTACGTATTACCCGCAATCGGGTAAATAATTTCCGGACGCCAGCCCAGGGCTGGTAATGCATTTTTTTGAGGTCTTATTTATATGAAGCGAACTATTCGCAAGGGCTTTACGCTCGTCGAACTGCTGGTGGTCATTGCCATCATCGGTATTCTTGCTGGCTTGCTATTGCCAGCTATTCAACAGGCTCGCGAAGCAGCTCGAAAAATGAGCTGCGGCAGCAACATCCGCCAATTGGGCTTGGCGTCGATGGAATATGAACAAGCCTTCAAGCGGCTTGTCGCTTTCGATAGCCCTTGGGGTAGTGAAGATCCTGATAAAGGATACGGAACAGCTCGCGATCCACGTTGGAGTGGTTTCATTGGCTTGTATCCTTTCATGGATCAAGCGCCTTTGTATCAAAAGATCCACAATGGATATGTTGCAAAAGTTCAAGGACAACAACGTGCTTACGGCCCTTACGGTTCCAATGGCGTAGCTGTTGGCGGCGCTGTTGTTGCCTCCGCATTCCCTTGGGATGCAGCTTACCCACCTGTTCGTACCCAAATCGGAATGCTTAAGTGCCCTTCCGATCCGTACAAAATGATGCCAAACAACCCTTGGAACGCTGCTCGCGTTAACTACGCCTATTCGTTCGGCGATATGCAAGTCGGACAAAATGCTACGTCCTTGGACGTTGACCATGTTCGCGGTGCATTCCAACGCCAATACTTCTTCGGTATGGAAAGCATCATCGACGGCTACTCCGGAACAGTTATGTTCGGCGAAGTCAGCACGCCTGAAACCCGCTCGCTCAACGAAGCACAGAACGGCGGCGTGACCGAAATCGACGTGAAAGTCCAAGGTCGCTTGAACTACGACTTGGCTCCACAAGCGGATTACCGAGGCATCAACGTTGTCGATTGCCGCAACAAAGCTACCGGCGGGATTTACCGCGGAAGCACCCGTTATTGGGGCAAACAAGGAACTCGTAACCTGGACTGCTTGACCGTTTTCACCGGGATGACAACCATTCTGGGACCAAACGCTGGCGGTTGCACACCTTCCAACAACGGTTGGGGTGAAGGCGACGGGATCTACAGTGCTGGTAGCTTCCACTTCGGTGGAGCTCACGTCGTCATGTTTGACGCTAGCGTGAAATTCATCAGCGACTCGATCGATACCAACGACATCCGCCCAGGTATGGTCGCAGCAGACTACTATTCACCTGGCCGTATTTGGGACAACGCATGGAGAACCACGCCGAACTGGAACCAACAAAGCCCGTTCGGAACTTGGGGTGCCATGGGTTCCAAGTCTGGTGGAGAAGCGCCTCAGGTTATTCCTGACTAAAAAAAGTTAACCAAAACGAGAAACTTTTTCCTAACGGCCGCGAGCCATTCGCGGCCGTTTTCCATTTTGAGGTGGCCCAATTCTACAGGGTTTCGGCCTTTTTTCGAAAATTGAGACGCTTCCGAAGACTTCTTTTCTTGATTGTTTCGTGGCCCTTCTCTTGCGAACAAGACCCTAAAGATCGCGCTTTTTTCTACCCGCGGTTTTTATTGTCATTCTTTTTCCAGGGTTTCGTAATGAGAAAAACTTTTCGTAAGGGCTTTACGCTCGTCGAACTGCTGGTGGTCATTGCCATCATCGGTATCCTTGCTGGCTTGCTATTGCCAGCTATTCAACAAGCTCGCGAAGCAGCTCGCAAAATGAGCTGTGGCAGCAACATCCGCCAATTAGGTTTGGCGTCGATGGAATATGAACAAGCCTTCAAACGGCTTGTCGGTTTTGATAGCCCATGGGGCAGTGAAGATCCTGATAAAGGATACGGAACAGCTCGCGACCCACGTTGGAGTGGTTTCATCGGATTGTATCCTTTCATGGATCAAGCTCCTCTGTACCAAAAGATCCACAACGGATATGTCGCCCGCGTTCAGGGTGAGCAGCGTGCTTACGGACCTTACGGCTCCAATGGCGTGGCTGTTGGTGGCGCGGTCGTCGCTTCTGCATTCCCATGGGACACTGCATATCCGCCTAACCGTACGCAAATCGGTATGCTCAAATGCCCTTCTGATCCGTACAAAATGATGCCAAACAACCCTTGGAATGCGGCTCGCACCAACTACGCCTATTCTTTCGGCGACATGCAAGTTGGACAAAATGCTACATCTCTGGACGTTGACCATGTTCGCGGTGCATTCCAACGCCAATACTTCTTCGGCATGGAAAGCATTATCGATGGTTACTCGGGAACCGTTATGTTCGGCGAAATCAGTACCCCAGAAACTCGCTCGCTAAACCAAGCTGAGAATCAAGGTGTGACCGAGATCGACGTTCGCGTTCAAGGCCGCTTGAACTACGACCTAGCTCCGCAAGCCGACTACAGAGGCATCAATGTTGTCGATTGCCGCAACAAAGCAACCGGCGGCATCTACCAAGGAAGCACCCGCTATTGGGGCAACCAAGGCGTTCGCAACCTAGATTGCTTGTCTGTATTCACCGGCGTGACAACGATTATCGGGCCGAATGGTGCTTCATGCACACCTTCCAACAACCCTTGGGGTGAAGGCGACGGTATTTATAACGTTGGCAGCTTCCACTTTGGTGGTGCTCACGTCGTAATGTTCGATTCAAGCGTCAAATTCATTAGCGATTCGATCGACACCAACGACACTCGACCAGGCGTGACCGCAGCCGATTACTACTCGCCTGGCCGTATTTACGACGGGGGCTGGAGAACCACACCAAACTGGAATCAACAAAGCCCGTTTGGAACCTGGGGAGCTATGGGATCTAAGTCTGGCGGCGAGTCGCCTCAAACTATCCCTGAATAAGCCTTAGCCTTTCAAGAGGACCAACTTAGCCGCGAATACCTTCGCGGCTATTTTTTTGGGCCGCGAGCTGCAAAACCACAGTGGGCCGCTCAACTAGTGTGATCCGCTCATCGTAAAGACTTAGGAGAGGCTCCATGCCTCAGAGGCGCGGACCTCAGAGCCATCTTGTCGACCAAACCTCTCTCGCGTCTGCTCGCAAAAGGCCCAGCTCAAACGACCGGGGAAAGACTCGCGAACGTGACTCGCGCAAGGAAAATCACGAAACGACTTGCGCTTATCTTGCCTCACCACGACCGCAACACACTCCATGAGAAATGTATCGCGGCAACTGGAAATTTTCTTTTGTAATTTCCTACATAGCCGGGTGGGCCTACCGTGGCACCCTTCTTGCCTTTTAATACCTAGCGTGGCGGTATTACGACCGTCCGTTTCATTATTTTCATTTTAATAGAAGGGTTTCGTACTAATGCGAAAAACTTTTCGTAAGGGCTTTACGCTCGTCGAACTATTGGTGGTTATCGCCATCATCGGTATTCTCGCTGGCTTGCTATTGCCAGCCATTCAACAGGCTCGCGAAGCAGCTCGAAAAATGAGCTGCGGCAGCAACATCCGCCAATTGGGCTTGGCGTCGATGGAATACGAACAAGCCTTCAAGCGGCTTGTCGGTTTTGATAGCCCTTGGGGTAGTGAAGATCCTGATAAAGGATACGGAACAGCTCGCGATCCACGTTGGAGTGGTTTCATTGGCTTGTATCCTTTCATGGATCAAGCGCCTTTGTATCAAAAGATCCACAATGGATATGTTGCAAAAGTTCAAGGACAACAACGTGCTTACGGTCCTTACGGTTCCAATGGCGTAGCCGTTGGCGGTGCAGTTGTTGCCTCCGCATTCCCTTGGGATGCAGCTTACCCACCTGTTCGTACCCAAATCGGAATGCTTAAGTGCCCTTCCGATCCGTACAAAATGATGCCAAACAACCCTTGGAACGCTGCTCGCGTTAACTACGCCTATTCGTTCGGCGATATGCAAGTCGGACAAAATGCTACGTCCTTGGACGTTGACCATGTTCGCGGTGCATTCCAACGCCAATACTTCTTCGGTATGGAAAGCATCATCGACGGCTACTCCGGAACAGTTATGTTCGGCGAAGTCAGCACGCCTGAAACCCGCTCGCTCAACGAAGCGGAAAATGGCGGCGTCACTGAAATCGACGTCCGTGTTCAAGGTCGATTGAACTATGACTTGGCTCCACAAGCAGATTATCGAGGTATCAATGTTGTCGATTGCCGCAACAAGGCTACCGGCGGGATTTACAAGGGAAGCACCCGTTATTGGGGCAAACAAGGAACTCGTAACCTGGACTGCTTGACCGTTTTCACCGGGATGACAACCATTCTGGGACCAAACGCTGGCGGTTGCACACCTTCCAACAACGGTTGGGGTGAAGGCGACGGGATCTACAGTGCTGGTAGCTTCCACTTCGGTGGAGCTCACGTCGTCATGTTTGACGCTAGCGTGAAATTCATCAGCGACTCGATCGATACCAACGACATCCGCCCAGGTATGGTCGCAGCAGACTACTATTCACCTGGCCGTATTTGGGACAACGCATGGAGAACCACGCCGAACTGGAACCAACAAAGCCCGTTCGGAACTTGGGGTGCCATGGGTTCCAAGTCTGGTGGAGAAGCGCCTCAGGTTATTCCTGACTAACCTGTAGTTGCCCACAATTTAATCGCTGCTCCCTGGTCATCCTAGGGAATACACAAGACCTAAGAGGGTTGCGAAATCTCGCAACCCTCTTTTTTTATGCAGTCGCCAAGACTGCCTGGCCAGAATCTCTCTCGAAAAACTAATCGATCCATTACTTGGAACACTTTGCTTACGAGCAATTTAATAGCAAGTGCCGCAAGTAACCTCCCACTCCCGCAGATCTCTTTTGCGGTGTTTTACTGTCTTTCTATTTCTAAAAGGTTTCGCTTCCAATGCGAAAAACGTTCCGTAAGGGTTTTACGCTTGTTGAGCTGCTGGTGGTTATCGCCATCATCGGTATTCTTGCTGGGCTTCTACTGCCAGCGATCCAACAAGCTCGTGAAGCAGCTCGCAAAATGAGCTGTGGCAGCAACATCCGCCAATTAGGTTTGGCGTCGATGGAATATGAACAAGCCTTCAAGCGGCTTGTCGGTTTTGATAGCCCATGGGGCAGTGAAGATCCTGATAAAGGCTATGGTACCGCGCGCGATCCACGCTGGAGTGGTTTCATTGGCTTGTATCCGTTCATGGATCAAGCTCCCTTGTACCAGAAGATCCACAATGGATACGTCGCGAAGGTTCAGGGACAATCTCGTGCTTATGGACCTTATGGTTCGAATGGCGTAGCTGCAGGTGGCGCTGTCGTCGCTTCTGGGTTCCCATGGGACTCAGCTTATCCACCAAACCGTACGCAAATCGGAATGCTTAAGTGCCCTTCTGATCCGTACAAGATGATGGCCAACAACCCTTGGAACGGCGCTCGAACAAACTACGCCTACTCGTTTGGTGATGCTCAAGTTGGACAAAATGCTACATCGTTGGACGTGGACCACGTTCGCGGCGCTTTCCAACGCCAGTATTACTTCGGCATGGAAAGCATCATTGATGGTTACTCGGGAACAGTTATGTTCGGCGAAATCAGCACCCCAGAAACTCGCTCGCTAAACCAAGCTGAGAATCAAGGCGTGACGGAAATCGACGTTCGCGTTCAAGGTCGTTGCAACTACGACTTGGCCCCGCAATCGGACTATAAAGGTATCAACGTTGTCGATTGTCGTAACAAGGCAACTGGTGGCATCTATAGAGGAAGCACCCGCTACTGGGGCAATCAAGGCGTTCGTAACCTAGATTGCTTGTCTGTTTTCACCGGCGTGACAACAGTACTTGGACCAAACAGCGCTTCTTGCACTCCGTCAAATCATCCGTGGGGCGAAGGCGATGGACTCTACACTGTCGGTAGCTTCCACTTTGGAGGTGCTCACGTCGTAATGTTCGATTCAAGCGTTAAATTCATCAGCGATTCGATCGACACCAACGACATCCGCCCAGGTATGGTCGCAGCAGACTACTACTCGCCTGGCCGTATTTATGACGGTGGTTGGAGAACAACCCCGAACTGGAACCAACAAAGCCCGTTCGGAACTTGGGGCGCCATGGGATCCAAGTCGGCCGGCGAAGCTCCACAAGTTATTCCTGACTAAGTGTGAATAACGCAGAAACTTAATTTGATAGCCGCGGGCGTCCCGCGGCTATCTTTGTTTTCACCGTGGTGGAAAGCAAACGTTTCGCAGCAAAAACTCGAATCTACATAATAAAGTAGATTTTATCTTCGCGTCATTCTCGGCGCTCCCATTGCATTTGCGTCTTATGGCCCGCGGAAAATCTTTTCGCAGGCTATCTGTCTTTCTTTCTATTCTAAGGTTTCTTAATGCGAAAAACGTTTCGTAAGGGCTTTACGCTCGTCGAACTATTGGTGGTTATCGCCATCATCGGTATTCTTGCTGGGCTTCTACTGCCAGCTATTCAACAAGCTCGCGAAGCAGCTCGCAAAATGAGCTGTGGCAGCAACATCCGCCAATTGGGCTTGGCGTCGATGGAATATGAACAAGCCTTTAAGCGGCTTGTCGGTTTTGATAGTCCATGGGGCAGTGAAGATCCTGATAAAGGATACGGAACAGCTCGCGACCCACGTTGGAGTGGTTTCATTGGCTTGTATCCTTTCATGGATCAAGCTCCTCTGTACCAAAAGATCCACAACGGTTATGTCGCTAAGGTGCAAGGCGAACAACGTGCCTACGGCCCTTACGGCTCCAATGGCGTAGCCGTTGGCGGTGCAGTTGTTGGAAGTGGTTTCCCATGGGATACAGCTTACCCACCAAACCGTACTCAGATCGGGATGCTTAAGTGCCCTTCCGATCCGTACAAGATGATGCCAAACAACCCTTGGAATGGAGCGCGTACGAACTACGCGTACTCCTTTGGTGATGCTCAAATCGGACAGAACGCTACGTCGCTTGACGTTGACCATGTTCGCGGTGCATTCCAACGCCAATACTACTTCGGCATGGAAAGCATCATCGACGGATACTCCGGTACCGTCATGTTCGGCGAAATCAGTACGCCAGAAACTCGCCCGCTAAACCAAGCTGAGAATCAAGGCGTGACAGAAATTGACGTTCGCGTTCAAGGTCGTTGCAACTACGACTTGGCGCCTCAAGCCGACTACAAAGGTATCAACGTTGTCGATTGCCGCAACAAAGCAACCGGCGGAATCTACAAGGGAAGCACCCGCTATTGGGGTAACCAAGGCGTTCGTAATCTGGATTGCTTGTCAGTCTTCACCGGCGTAACAACAGTACTAGGTCCTAACAGCGCATCTTGCACCCCATCCAATCATCCTTGGGGTGAAGGCGATGGACTTTACACTGTCGGTAGCTTCCACTTTGGTGGTGCTCACGTTGTAATGTTCGATTCAAGCGTCAAATTCATCAGCGATTCGATCGACACCAACGACATCCGTCCAGGTATGACGGCAGCGGATTACTACTCGCCTGGTCGTATTTACGACGGTTCATGGAGAACAACCCCGAACTGGAACCAACAAAGTCCGTTCGGAACTTGGGGCGCCATGGGATCCAAGTCTGGTGGAGAAGCACCACAGGTTATTCCTGACTAATAGTTGCTTAGTGTAAGCATCAGCTAGCAGCAAACTTCTCAAAATAGAAATGCTGCTCGACGAACCAAGAGGGTCGCGAGAATTCGCGACCCTCTTTTTTGGTTGTTATCGAACATTTCACGCAATCCGTTGCAGTAGAATGATGAGTGCTTCTCTGCCTGCACTCGCCACTCAGACGCAAGAGCTTGCAAGCGATTCTGCGACCAGAGAAAGCATTCCGGCGGAACATGCTTTCGATTTTCAACAGGTTATGCGCACGAGCACTTGCAAAGGCTACACGCTTCTTGAACTGATGATGGTGATTGCTGTCATCAGTGTTCTCGTTACTTTATTGTTACCAGCCTTACAATTTGGCCGGGAGTCGTCGCGGAAAGAAGCCTGCGCCAGCAACATTCGCCAGTTGGGCTTGGCCTCCTTAGAGTATGAACAAACTTTCCATCGCCTTGTTTCATTCGATAGCCCTTGGGGTGCTGGAGATGCCGACCTCAAATATGTCCAATCGCGTGAACCTCGCTGGAGTGGATTTATAGGTCTGTACCCGTTCTTGGGACACACTTCAGATTACACGCAAATACACGAAGGGTTGATTGCGAGAGTGCAAGATCGACTATTCGCGTATGGTCCGTATGGCTCCAATGGTGCAGCCATCGACGGCGCTGTCTCAGTGTCTGCCTTTCCTTGGGATCTAGCATATCCGCCAAACCGGACGCAAATTGGAATACTCAAATGCCCTTCGGATCCGTACACGATGCGTCCGAGTAATCCTTGGAATGGTGCGCGCGTCAACTACGCGTTCTCCTTTGCAGATATGCAAGTCGGTCAGAATTCGGTTGCCTTGGACGTTGTCCACGTCCGTGGTGGCTTCCAACGCCAATACTACTTCGGCATGGAAAACATTATCGACGGCTATTCGGGTTCAATTATGTTCGGCGAGATAAGCACGCCGGAAACGCGTTTCCTTAACGAAGTTCAAAATGCGGGAGTTAAGGGAATTGACGTTCGTGTTCAAGGTCGTGTGAACTACGAATTGCCACAGCAGGCAGACTACAAAGGCATCAATGTTATCGATTGCCGCAATAAAGCGATTGGTGGGATCTACAAGGGAAGTACTCGCTATTGGAGCAAGCAAGGTACTCGCAACTTAGATTGCTCTTCCGTTCTCACAGGGATGACAACCATCCTTGGACCAAACGCAGGCAGCTGCGCACCGATCAATAATGCGTGGGGAGAAGGCGACGGAATCTACAGCGCTGGCAGTTTTCACTTTGGCGGTGCTCATGTTGTTATGTTCGATGCTAGCGTCGATTTCATCAGCGATTCGATCGATACTGATAACTATAACCCGGAGGAAACGCCAGCGGATTACTACTCTCCAGGGCGTATCTGGCTTAACGGAGCGTGGCATCAGACTCCTAACTGGAATCGACGTAGTCCGTTCGGTACTTGGGGGGCAATGGGGTCGGTGTCTGGTGGTGAAGCACCTTCTATTCCACCAAAACCAGAGCCAGAATGGTTTTCCATACCGCCCACGAAATAAGAAGATTACCTGCCGTCAGAATTAAGTTGCGTTTGCGTAAAGGCCTTCGATTTCAGCCATCTTCCCATCGTTGGCGGTAGTTTCGGAATGAACGACTTTAAATTTCACTCAATCGGAGTCACCACATCTGCACGTCGAATTGGTTGCTATCATACGTGATTGGGTAATCTTTCTAGCCGTGGGGCGTCGAGTATTGGTTAAGGCGAATTGGTCGGATGCGAATTCTTGTTAATAGACGACAATTGCCTCAAGAAACAATCGCGGCGTCCAATAGAAATATTGATGCTGCACGAAGTCCTGAGAGGGTCGCGAGAATTCGCGACCCTCTTTTTTTGTCGCTATCGAACATTTCACTCAATCCGTTGTAGTAGAATGACGGGTGCTTCTCTTACTGCACTCGCCACTCAGATACAAGAGCTTGCAGCCGAGTCTATGACAAGAGAAAGCATTCCGGCGGAACATGCTTTCGATTTTCAACGGGTTTTGCTCACATGCGCACGAGCACTTGCAAAGGCTACACGCTTCTTGAACTGATGATGGTGATTGCTGTCATCAGTGTTCTCGTTACTTTATTGTTACCAGCCTTACAATTTGGCCGTGAGTCGTCGCGGAAAGAAGCCTGCGCCAGCAACATTCGCCAATTGGGCTTAGCATCCTTAGAGTATGAACAAACTTTCCATCGCCTTGTTTCATTCGATAGCCCTTGGGGTGCTGGAGATGCCGACCTCAAATATGTCCAATCGCGTGAACCTCGCTGGAGTGGATTTATAGGTCTGTACCCGTTCTTGGGACACACTTCAGATTACACGCAAATACACGAAGGGTTGATTGCGAGAGTGCAAGATCGACTATTCGCGTATGGTCCGTATGGCTCCAATGGTGCAGCCATCGACGGCGCTGTCTCAGTGTCTGCCTTTCCTTGGGATCTAGCATATCCGCCAAACCGGACGCAAATTGGAATACTCAAATGCCCTTCGGATCC
Source organism: Njordella aestuarii (assembly GCF_056494165.1). Lineage (NCBI taxonomy): Bacteria > Pseudomonadati > Planctomycetota > Planctomycetia > Pirellulales > Pirellulaceae > Njordella > Njordella aestuarii. The sequence continues at coordinate 365,087 of NZ_CM151397.1, read as the reverse complement.
GTACACGATGCGTCCGAGTAATCCTTGGAATGGTGCGCGCGTCAACTACGCGTTCTCCTTTGCAGATATGCAAGTCGGTCAGAATTCGGTTGCCTTGGACGTTGTCCACGTCCGTGGTGGATTCCAACGCCAATACTACTTCGGCATGGAAAACATTATCGACGGCTATTCGGGTTCAATTATGTTCGGCGAGATAAGCACGCCGGAAACACGTTCGCTTAACGAAGTTCAAAATGCGGGAGTTAAAGGAATTGACGTTCGTGTTCAAGGTCGTGTGAACTACGAATTGCCGCAGCAGGCAGAGTACAAAGGCATCAATGTTATCGATTGCCGTAACAAAGCGATTGGTGGGATCTACAAGGGAAGTACTCGCTATTGGAGCAAGCAAGGTACTCGCAACTTAGATTGCTCTTCCGTTCTCACAGGGATGACAACCATCCTTGGACCAAACGCGGGCAGCTGCGCACCGATCAATAATGCGTGGGGAGAAGGCGACGGAATCTACAGCGCTGGCAGTTTTCACTTTGGCGGCGCTCATGTTGTTATGTTCGACGCAAGCGTCAAATTCATCAGCGATTCGATTTATACCGAAAACTTTTGGCCGCAGTACACGCCAGCGGATTGCTACTCGCCTGGTCGTATTTGGCATAACGGAGCGTGGCATTCAACTCCTAACTGGAATGGACGTAGTCCGTTCGGTACTTGGGGGGCAATGGGGTCGGTGTCTGGTGGTGAAGCACCTGCTATGATCCCAGAGCCGCCAAAACCGGCCCCCGAATGGTTTTCCATACCGCCCACGAAATAAAAAGGTTACCTGCCGTCAGAATTAAGTTGCGTTTGCGTAAAGGCCTTCGATTTCAGCCATCTTCCCATCGTTGGCGGTAGTTTCGGAATGAACAACTTAAAATTTCACTCAATCGGTTTCACTACATCTGCACGTCGAATTGGTTGCTATCATACTTGATTGGGTAGTCTTTCTAGCCGTGGGGCGTCGAGTATTGGTTAAGGCGAATTTGTCGGATGCGAATTCTTGTTACTGGCATATGTGGTTTTGTTGGCAGCGAAATAGCATTGCACCTTTCCGATCAGGCATTCACTTCACAAATTTTCGGCATTGATAATCTGGCTAGAAGTGGCTCGGAAAGAAATCGCCAGCGTCTTCAAGCTCGAGGAATAAAGTTTATCCACGGCGACCTCCGCTGCGCGAGCGATGTCGATCAGTTGCCTCCGGTAGACTTTGTCATCGATTGCGCTGCCATGCCAAGTGTGTTGGGCGGAGTTCAAGATTCATTCTCTCCCCGACAGATCGTTGAACACAACCTCTTGGGCACAGTCAACCTGCTTGAGTTTTGCCGCAATGCTCGCGCGGGATTAATTCTGTTAAGCACGTCGCGTGTCTATTCGATAAAGGCAATGTCCAAAATCGCATTGTCGACTCGTGAGCATGCATTTTTTCCCGAAGAGACACAGACTATACCAGGAGTTAGTCAGAAAGGGATTTCTGAATCGTTCAGCACAATGCCGCCCGTTTCGTTGTACGGGTCAACTAAAGCGGCATCTGAAATCTTGGCCGCGGAGTATGCCGACGCATTTAGTCTGCCTGTTTGGATCAATCGCTGCGGAGTCCTCGCGGGCGCTGGTCAATTTGCCAAAGCTGATCAAGGCATCTTTTCCTATTGGATTCATTCTTGGCAACAACGATCTGCACTTAAGTACATTGGTTTCGACGGAAATGGTTTACAAGTGCGAGACTGTTTGCACCCGCGTGATTTAGCTCAACTGATCTTGTTGCAACTCAAGGAACCAAAAGGCTCTACAAAGCCAATGATCAGTAACGTTTCCGGTGGGATAGAATCGGCCATGTCTCTCGCGCAATTGAGCAACTGGTGTACAGCGAGGTTTGGAAAGCATACGGTCATATCGGAACCAAAACCGCGGCCATATGATTGTGGCTGGATCGTGCTGGATGCAACTCAGGCGCGAGAACATTGGAATTGGAAGCCGGCGATCTCAACTGATGGAATCCTCGAGGAACTGGCAACCTTTGCAGAAGACAATCCTGAATGGATGAAAACTAGCCAAGCAACTTGAACTTAGTGACGCACTCGCTCAACATCACTGCAACCATTCGCTTCTTTCACACTTCTTGTTATGCCCGAACTATCCGTCGTCATACCTGCCTATAACGAAGCAATCAACATCGGCCCATGTTTGGACGATTTGATGATCTTTCTGCATGACCAGCACGGACTTGATATGGAAGTTCTGGTAGTCAACGACAACAGCTTGGACGTAACCGAACAACAAGTTCTAGAACGAAAGGCTCGCTGGCCAAACATCCGCTTGATTCGCCGAGAGCCTCCCAATGGTTTTGGACGGGCAATCCGGTCGGGACTTGAAAATGTCACCGGCGACATTGTTGTCATCTATATGGCCGATCGCTCGGACCATCCGGCTGATGTGCTGCGATATGTAGAAAAGATTAGAGAGGGTTACGACTGCGTATTTGGATCTCGTTTCGTCGCTGGAGCGGTGGTTAATCATTATCCGCGTTTGAAGCTTTGGATAAATCGTTTGGTTAACAACGCAATTCGAATTTTGTTCTGGACCCATATGAACGACTTGACCAATGCGTTCAAAGCCTATCGTCGTCATGTCATAGAACGATGCGGCCCCTATCGCTCCTGCCATTTCAATATCACGCTCGAAATGTCGCTCAGCGCCCTCATCAGTGAGTACAAGATTGCGCAGATTCCGATTAAGTGGGAGGGGCGAACGTGGGGGTCGTCGAACTTGCGTATTCGCGAAATGGGGCGCCGCTACCTTTGCACCCTTTTGATGTTGCTGGCGCAGCGAGTTTTGTTGTCGGACGATGTCCGCAGCGAACGAAACCGCAAACTTGCTTCCAGCCGAGAGATAAATCTGGGCGAAACGGAGTCTCCAAAGACTTCGGAGTAGTCAAAATTGTAATAGACCACACACCGGCAGATAAGTTTGGTTGCACTGTAGGCTCAATCGCTTGGCAAACTACCCGACGTCACCTATCGTAGAGTAAGTGACCTAAGAGGCACCGTAAGTGGATTTACGGCACCTTAATCTCTAAATCTGAGGAAAGCACGTTCGATGCCTAGCGACAATCTTGACTTCGGAAGCGACTTGCCAGAGTTCGCCGATGATATCGAGCCTACGCCTGCGCCGCTCGAACCTGCACCTGCTCCAATCCCGGCGCGACCACTCCCGCGTCCCAAACCTGTCGAGGCGAGCGGCCAAGTAAAGAATAATCGGGCAAGTGCTCCCAAAGTCCGTCCGCTTAACGACGCTTCTCCGGCCGAGAGTACATTCGGCTCACCTCTGGCTACCGAAGCAAACGATGATTTTGAAATAGCTTCAACGTCGAAGCGTCGAGCTTGGATGGTCAGCATACCAAGTTGGTTTATCAGCTTGGCCTTACATACGGCGATTCTGGTGACGATGGCAGCTTATTCCATCGAACCGATCAAAGAGGCCCTAACAAAATTGGTGATCGAGAGCGGTCGATCGGAAGACCCGACGGATTCTCAATCGTTCGAGTTGGCCAGTACCGAAATCTCCGCGTCCGATCTCAGCGAACAGACGGAAATGGCGCCGCAAAGCATGCCCGAAGTAAGTCCGTCGGTTGCAGAAATACCGATGGAAATTTCGGTCACCAACCTTGAAGTTGGAAGCTTGGCTAACTTGTCGATGGAGTCCATAACATCTCAGTTGGTCCCGAGCAGTCTTCTTTCCACTAGCAGCGCGTCCTTAACTAAAGGGCTGAACGGAAGGTCGGCCGCGACAAAGCGAGATTTGCTTGCCAAGTATGGCGGCGGTGACGAAACCGAAAAGGCGGTCGCTATGGGCCTTCGATGGCTTGCCGATCATCAGTTGCCTGATGGTTCGTGGACCTTCGGACATCCGATCGCGTGTAACGGACAGTGTGGAGATCCAGGAAAATTCCTAGACGCAAGAAACGCTGCTACGGGCTTGGCGTTGATGTCGTTTCTCGGAGCTGGGCAAACTCATTTGGATGGGGAATACAAAGAAGTTGTATTCAAAGGTTTATCATTTTTGCTATCAACTTTGCGTGTTGATCGTTTCGGAGGCGTAGCAATAGGTTCCTGGTTTGACGACCCAGGACCGTACCCCAACATCGGAAATAACCCGAGCTCACACAATAGGATGTACGGCCAAGGAATTGCTACCACGGCAATTTGCGAGGCTTACGGAATGACGAATGACCCCAAACTAGCCGAAGCGGCACAGTTGAGCGTAAACTTTATCGTCGCCGCACAAGACCCTCGCGGCGGAGGCTGGAACTACGAAGTGCGTTCTCCTGGGGACACTTCGATTGTGGGCTGGCAGATTATGGCCCTGAAAAGCGCTCTCATGAGCAACATCCAATTTCCTCAAGAGACTATCCGAAAGACGAGCTTCTTTCTCGACAGCGTGCAAACAGACAATGGCAGCTCCTACCATTATCGCGTCCCTGGTGATCGAAACGGGAACCACGCTTTAACCGCCTGTGCTCTGTTGTGCCGGATGTACATGGGCATGCCAAAAACTTCTCCAGGTCTACTCGTCGCACTCGATAAAATTCAAGAGGCAGGCCCTAGCACCGATGACGCTTACCTAAATTACTACGCGACACAGGTCATGAAACAGTACGGTGGTGATCATTGGAAGAAATGGAACGAAAAGATGAAGAACTTCCTTGTTTCAGGCCAAGCCAACACCGGCCATGCGGCTGGCAGTTGGGCACCCGGAAACACCTGGGGCGATTCGCACGGTGGTAGACTCTATCGTACCACCATGTCGATCATGGTGCTGGAAGTGTACTACCGATACTTGCCGATCTATAACGATCAAACCGAGGAAGATGCGTTTAAGTTATAGCAAGCGGATCGATGGGACTTACCAAGCCAAGCCCGCTGCGTAAATAAGTTCGACGTAGGCCGCCTGACACTCGCGTAACCGGTTAATCTTCTCTACTCTCGCTTGGCGTAGACTCAATTCAGCTTCCGCCAGTTCGGCAGTTGCAACAAACACTTCTTTCCCAAACTCCTCGAGCTGCTGCTGGCGTCGTGTTGCAAGATTCACCAAGTCGTCCGCGATCTTCATTCGCTGCAGAGCTTCGTTATGCTCGTACCATGCAGTAGTGACCTCTGACGCCACTTTGTCTCGCATCGCTTCCAAGATCTGCGTGAGAGACCGTCGACGCAATTCTTGTAGTTCTTCTGTTTCGGACTTCTTTAAGAACGAGATCAGAAAGTTTTTCTTGGTAGAGCCTACCGACAGCAACGAGCACGAAAGGTTGCTATCCATCAGACCGGCGAAACAGCTCCAATCACTAGACACATCTTCACACAAACTGTTTCGCAGAAGTTCAATGGCGCGAACATCTCCTCTGTTCCGTTGAGCCGTTTCAATGAAGCTGCACAAATCGAGATTACAGACGCGGCACTCGGCCTCCAGCATCGGCATGTAGTCGCATGCGATCGACGTGTCCAAGAGAAGCGAGAGTTGCGAACGAGCCATGCTGTTTGCATTCACGATCTGCGCCGATGCATCTGCGATTTGTAGTGCCAAGCGATCGAGAGCGAGCGGATCTCTGTTCGGAAGCCCATTCTCTTCTGCGGCAATTTGCTTTAGGCGAAACGCATCCAACTGCTCGAGCGCCACCAGCTGCTCTTGCGCAAGTAGTGTTGTAGCGTGAACGGCATAATGCGCCTGCAGTGACCTCTGAACGACCACTTGCTGCTGCCGAGAAACTAGTTGCGCTATAATCGCCGAGCGAAGACGGATAAAAGCATCCGAAGATTTCTTACACGGCCCGCCAGACTGTGTAATTCGGGTCACGATCTGTCCATGCGAGCGATTGCACGCAAGTTGCACGATCTCGTCGGCACCTAACACGGCCCCCAAAGGTTGCGCAGTCTGCTGCAGATCGCTGCGGACTGCGTCCATATCTGTCGCGATAAACTCGCCGCTCGATGCCTGAGAATTGTTAATCACCAGTGCGACCGTCGACAACGAGGGTCTCGCGTTGTCTGGAGGAACCGACGAGTTAGACGTTGCATCAGTTGCGGTGACTTCGGCCACAGAGACGTCAGCGTAGATGGCTGGCGTTGAAACGTGCTGGGCAGACGCACTTTGTAGTGGCACATAAGCGAAAGCCACACCGACTGCGATCGCAATCAAGCATGTCCTCTGACTCGCGTATGCCAAGCACTTTTTCATATTTGAACTGGTCCTGGGTCGACCGACGGATGATCATTTCCGCGGCCTGAGTTCAACACTTCAGGAACCGCCTGTTTCAATTTTGCTAGCAATGCAGCGAATACAGGCAGTATCGAATCTACCTTGAGTATCGATCGCGACGACTGCAGTACTGGAGTTTGTGCTGAGTTGGTCTGCTCGCGCCTATTAGGAAACTTTTAACGATTCCATAATGCGGTAGTGGTGGGGACGCTGCGATTGAGATGAATTTGCATGAACACCAGAGAGTGCTGATGGAAATTCGGAGAGCGTGTTCGGCAGAGCGCAAAAAAAAGCTCCCGGTAGTGAACGAGTCCCAGGGGGGCGGAGGACTGCGAGCGACTTTACCGGGAGCAATATTTTAATGCGGGGCAGGTAGACATCCGTGTCACCGAAAGTCCCGCGGCATTGCATTTGGAAACAAATTTTGGACAGCGAACATCCTTGTTGCTACCCTGGCTTGTTGAAGTACTCGTTTCATCCCAGAAGGACTACCGAGCAATTCTTTTCCTCACGCAAACCTTTGTATTAACTAAACTAATCCGTATCTTAAGGCTACTCTCGAGTTGTCTTCATGACTTTTCTTAAGCGGCGATGGCAGCAAGATAGAAGCTACCCTAGGTTTGGGTCAAGCTGACTTTCGACAAAAAAACAAACTCTTTAAAGTTCTTGTGATGCTACCATTTCTGACTCATGATTCACTGCTTTTGCCGCCAATGCACTGGCCAATGAAAGCCTAAGTTTATTCACATTTCCATCGATTTCCGACCAGCCTTCTCCTTATATCTTTGACGCCCTATGCCCGCTCCGCTTGAATCATCCGCAGTGCATTTGTCTGATTATCGTCCGCCTATATTCGAACGATTCCTGCTGAACGTCGCCTTCATGCTGGTGTTTCCTGTTTGGACGATTTGCATTGCGTGGGTGTTTGCGTTGAAGTACTCGCTTGCAGATGTGATCACCCACACGTCGATGCATGTTTGGGTGATCACCTCTTTTACAACGTTCATTATTTTTGTTTTGGTTTTGCTTCGTCGCAGATCGGTCGCTTCGAAAAGCTGGCTTCGACGCTTCGTTCTACTTGCACTTCCTCTCACGTTCTTGACCTATATCGCTTTGCCATGGAACTCAATGCCGATGTCGCAGCCTAACGGCACAGGCACAGCTCCGGTTCGCATCTTTGTATGGAACGCTCAACTGATCAATTTTGACTATGCGTTAGTAGAAAAAGTTATCCGCGAAACAGACGCGGACATCGTCGCTATCATCGAGTGTAACGCTGAGTTAGGCAAAGTCCTCGAGCCCTTACGTGCACAATATGCGCACAGCCTTTGGTCGCCGCAATGGGATTCGCAAAGTATGATTGTTCTTTCCAAGCTACCCGACTCAGAACTGAAATTCTCTAAGATTGCCGGGTTGCGAGCGGCAAACGTTCGTTTTTCCGTAAACGAAGATTCCCCGGAACATAACCTACTGGTTTTTCATACCTTTTCCCCACGGTGGCCCGATGGTCGCGTCCTGGCAAGAAATCAACAACTGCTAGCAGCGGGCGATTGGGCTATCGAACATAAAGATTCACCCGCGATTCTGATGGGAGATTTCAACACCAGTCCTTGGTCGCCTATTTTCAAGAAGCTGATTCGCACCGCTTCGCTATGCGACACACGCCGCTTCGCGGGATACTATTCATCTTGGCCTTCGTTTTTGGGAGATTTCGGCATCCCAATCGATCATGCCCTAACAAACTATCAAGTAAACGTCTTGCGTCGAGACGTATTGCCGGAAGGTTTTGGCTCTGATCATCGAGGCATCATTCTCGAAATTGACGCAGGCAAACGCTAAGCGAACTATAGTTTGTCGTCACGAGTAATTGTGTTCACATCTTGAACACTGTGCCGCACTTCCAAGGCTGGCAGCCATTGTTTTAGCAATTCCGCCAGCCTCTTCATGGCGAATTGTTCGCTGGGATGATGACCAATCATCAGCAAAGCTACGCCAGCCGCTTTCGCCTCCAAGCATTGGTGATAAGTTGCTTCGCCAGTCAACAAAGCATCGGCACGTTTTCCCAGCGCCATCGGCAACATAGAGCCTCCGCTGCCACAACAGATTGCTACGGATTGAACTTCGTGCTGCCAATCGAAATTTGCTTGAGGCTGGATGCCCGCAATACCGCTTTGCAGACACTGGAAAAGTTCGCTAAGCGTCGTTGGCTTGGACAGGACACCAAAACGCGATGAACCAGTTCGATCTACATCAGCCAGATTTCTGGGAACAAGAGGTTCTACACTCTCAAGCTTCAGTAACCGACTCAGCTGGTCGTTTATCCCATTGGTCGAATTGTCCCATGCAGTATGGGAACTGTAGATCGCTATCTTGTTGTTGAGTGCTTTTACTAACAACCGACCAGTGAGATCCGCGGTCGTTAGTTTTTTTAGCGGACGAAAGGGCAAGGGATGGTGCGTGACAATCAAGCCTACGCGCGATTCAATAGCCTCATCCAAAACCGCCGGCGTAATATCAAGAGTTACCAGGACGTTTTTAACTTCTGCTTCATAGTCACCCGCCAGCAAACCCACATTGTCCCATTCTTCGGCCAATTGCAACGGCACATGCTTTTCCATCTCGAATAGAATGTCACGAATTTTCATGCTGTTGATACAAGCTACGTTGCAAAAAGACACAGTGTGATCATTGAAGTCCGACAGTCGTAAATCAACATCGAAACAGATTGTATCAAAGTTCCCGCTGTCTCTCAGAGCGATACTTCGCTGAGCTCTATATCGCAGGAAAGTGCAGTTGAATGCTTGACATTTTGCAACACGCCTCCCAGAAATGGACAAAGCATGGGGGTTTCCCATGCTTTGTTTTCGAAACATTCAAATTTTAACGGAACGGCGCAAGCCGTCCGGTGACAATTTCCAATATAAGCGGAACGGCGCAAGCCGTCCGGTGTCACAGAACCGGAGGACTCGCGCCCTACCGCTAAAACTGAATTGCGAAACTTATTTCAGGACGAGCCCTTTTAGTGCGCGGCACCGCCTTTAGCAGCTTCAATGGTTACCGCGAACACAATAGGAGCGACAGTATCGTCACCTTTCACGAAATCGATCGACTTGAGAGGCTTACTTCCATCGATCGGGATCTTGATATAGCGAACTTGTCGTCCTTTTGCATCCAAGGCATACTGCGACTCGGGCACCTCAACCTTGTTAATATAGTCCGCGATGTGCTTGCCATTGATCAGCTTATGCTCTTCAACAGAATCGTCTTCGTAGACGCAACGCACAATGAGACTAGTGGTTTCATTGCGGTTGAAGGGAAACGCCCAACCACCCACGCCACCTAACAAATGGATAGCCGAAGCAGTCCCGGAAACAGGTAAACTAGTGCGGCTTGGCATCGTCTTGGCAGCGTCACCAAGCGGGCTATTGAGCATGATAATGTTGGAAACACGGCCATCTTGAGGATCTTCCAATACAAATGGAACATCACCGAACTTCGTTGTTCCGTATTTATCAAACAGAATCCGTTCTGCAGCAGCATCTTTGCTGAAGAACAAACCCTGCCCGCTACTTACAGTCGCGGCAGTTGCCAGTGGAACCGGAGTATACTGACCACGCTGAGTTAAAAATGCGAGCAGGTCTGTCATTTCCTTTTTAGTCATAAGACTTTCGAAGCCTTCGGGCATCAAAGATTTCGTCGACGCATTCATCTCTTCGATATCCTCTCGCAATACTTGCTCTTCTTTACCTTGCGAGTTGATCATGCGAATTGCATTCTGCGATTCCCCAGCCATCATTCCTGTAAGTACTGCGCCTTCGAGCGTAAGCACTTGATAGGTGCGGAAATTGCTTTCCACACTGCGGGATGGGTCTAGAATGTGAACTAACAATTCCGCTTTGGGATGCACCGCCATCCCGGTTAGATTCGGACCGATAGCCACACCCAAGTCTCCATGTTGATGGCACAACGCACAGTGCTTCTTATACATGGCGACACCGTTTTCAACATCACCCTGATCTTGCGTGACCGACATCCATTCGTCGACCAATCCTTGACGGTTGGATGTGACGGCAGCACCGCTGCTTTTCATCAGTTCAGCCGCCCGTGTAGCAATCTCCTTGGTCGGATGGTTCATCAACGCTTGGCGCTGATCCAACTGGAGGTCGGTAAAGGAAACGTTGCCTTCGCCGATTGCATCAAGCAATTCTTTAGTAGTATCAGCTCGTGCCAACAACAGCGTTAGGATTTTACCGCTAAGTTTTGGACCAAGCTTTCCACGCACCTCCAATAGCTTTTCAGTCATTCCCGGCACACGTGCGGCCTGCAATGCTGAAATAGCTTGTTCGGCAACTTCTGGAGCTAGCTGGGGCGTAAACAATCCTTCGACCGCTTCTAGAATCTCTTCCGATTCGGGAGCCAAGCGAATCGCTTGAGTCCAAGCATCCACGCGCTGCGTATTCGACTTAGCTTTGTCGGAAGCGACCTGGAACAAGTCTTTTTGAATTTCAGCAACGATCTTGTCCAAGTCGGATACAGACCACTTCTCGGCCAAAGCTAACACGGCCGCTTTAGACTGTATTCCTACATCTCCGCTCAAAAAGCGTTCGCGAAGTTTTGCTTGAGCTTCGGGAGAAATCTTCAAGACCAAATCTCGTGGCCAACCTTTTGCAATACCTTGCCACATGGCGACCGTGACATCCGAATTTGGATTCACGTCCAAAAGCGTCTCGATATCCGAAGCAGTAGGATTTGACCTCGCAATGTGTTCTGCCAAAACAGCAATTCGGTCGAGCAACAGCTTTTGTGTTTGGCCGCTCGAGGCCGAACTGCTAGTCAATGCCACGAGAATTTCAATCGGCTGAGTTGCGGCCGCTGATGTCCAAGCATCCAACAAAATGCCGTCTTGAACCACAGAGTCAGCACCATGGGCGAGGCTGGCCAAATCTTCGCCAGTCATTGACTTTCCAGCATCGCCATCAGCGACGCGGAGCAGTACGGCAAGTTGTACTTTGGAGTCTACGTCGTTATGTAGATCGTTAGCAACGGCCTCGCTGATCAAGCTTGCTGGGCAATTCATCACAGCGGCATGACGTACAGGACTTGACGCATGCTTAAATCCTTTGACGCAAGCATTCGTTAAGGCACCGTATGCTTCTCCATCCTGTTTGCCAGCCGTCAAGCCGGATAGTGTCCATATTGCATGCATGGCTGCCGTATTGAGGCCAAGCTCATCAATCTGTTGATTCTCGACCAATGCAACCAATTGGCTTAGAGTAGCAGAATCGTTCAAGTTTCGCTCAATGATGAGTCGCTGGGCCGTTCTTCGCCAGAAGAAATTATCGCTTTGAAGTCCGCGGACCAAGTCTGCAGAACTGGCATCCGCAAGAGACAGGGAAGTCGATGGCTTTGCATTCGCTTCCTGTTCGCCATGAATCAAGCGGAAAATTCGACCGAATCTCTTGTCACGCAGATCGCTTTCGTAAGCATTTCCACGACCGGTCTCGAAGCCATTGGGCGTTGGATTGTGCTGCACGATATAGTTGTACCAATCGAGCACCCAAACGTTTCCATCCGGCCCAACTTCCGACATGATCGGAGCAGCCCAATCGTCAATACTGGCCACGACGTTGAATGGATTGTAGCTACGAAATCCCGCGCCACGTCTTTCGATGACAAACGCTCCTACAAGGTGCCCGGTCGGACCACATACCATGCCGATACGATTCCACCAATCGCTTGGATAGTTTCGGGCTGTGTACAACGCATGCCCACAACCTGCCGTGTAACCGCCGTGAACGTCTACTTGACGAATGTTTTTGTCGATAGGATTGAAGTAGTGGTTATCCGAAATCTGCTCGAGTGTTTTAGGCGACCAACCCGCCACACTATCGTAGTAGCGATTGGGGATCGCCATGTGCACGCTTGGGCAAGAATTCGCAGTAGAGCCAAACACGTAGCCTTCTTCGCTAAATCCCAAGCCCCAGGTGTTGTTGTTCGTACCGCGCACAAACTCAAGCGCATTCACTCGAATCGTATGGTCATCATATTTTTCAGTCGCACTGCTAGCGACGCGTCCGGTGGATTTATCGATTTCATAAGCAGGCGCGTTCGAATCAGAAGCACCTTTGTCGACCGCAAATCGCCAGAATCCCTGGCGGAACCTTTGTTGCCGCACGCCGTTAATCACTGGTTGCGAATCGTTATAGCCCTGCATCCCCCAAATCCAGTTGTCTGGACCATACTGAAAGTTGCTGACCCCGCCGTGCGTGTCGCCTAGGGCCCAACCGGTGATCAACTCTTGCCGGAAGTCGGCTTTGTCATCGCCATCCGTATCTTTTAGAAAGACTGTCTTCTGACCGTCTTGCACAATCACGCCGCCACGATAGCAAAGCAAAGTGGTTGGGATGCTCAGGTTTTCGGCAAAGACAGTAAACTTGTCGGCCTGACCATCGTTATCGCTATCCTCACAGATTCGAATACGATCGCGTCCCATGCCTGGCGATTGCAATTCGTTCGGGTAGTCGATAGTTTCGCAAACCCAGAGTCTTCCAGCTTCATCCCAGTTCATAGCAATTGGTTTGCCACCGAGTCCAGCGTTGCTGGTTTTCGGTTGCGAACCGGCTGGCCAATACTTGTCGGCTTCTTTAGCCCATATGTTCAGCGAAAAGCCCTTGGGGAAAGCATACGAGTTAACGGATTCTTCGGCAGGCAACGGATCTTGCATCAGGGTCAGCAGTTCTCCTTGTGTCCCCCACTTTTCACCAGGCGTATAGTTTGGAATCTTTGCTCCAACATCTTGAAAAGTAAACTTATCTTCGTCGATCGTTGGTGTCGTCGTCTCAGGCGTAACAAAGCGTCGCTTTGCTGCCACGACTGCGGGCGATTCCTTTTCGGCCTCATTAAACTGAACTGGGCGCTTCGCTGCCCAGTAAATCCCTCGCGCCAGCAGCGATTGAAAGCCAGGATTTTCCCATGTCTTGTAATCATGCCCCCAAGCGGTGTAGAACACTCGTCCGTCGCCGCTTGTGCGCACCCACGTGTAGGGCTCTCCGTTTTCGTCGCTGACAGGTCCGGAAGCCTTGCTGCGAACCTCCAATACTTTCTTATCGGGGTTATGTCGCGAGTGCATATAACTTTCGTCATAAGAACTGAACGGCTCGTACCCTTGCATGATCTCATGATCTGGAGCCACAACTTGTGTGTCGAACCGAGTGTAGCCATGGCTCTTGAACTGAGCCCCGACTAGTTCGACGTACTTCGATGAATTTAGAAAACAGAACGACGCACAATGGACCGGGACCAACCCGCCTCCGCCGGCCACGTAATCCAACAACGCCTTCTCGGCCTCCGGCGTAATCCTTTCGGTATTAGCGAAGATCATCAATGCGTCAAACTTCGCTAAGTTATCGCTGCTGATATCGGCAAGTTCCTGAGTGTAATGAACTTGGATTTCTTTTTCGGCCAGCGGTCCGACCAACAAGCGGTAAAACTCCGAAGGCTTATGATGACCTTCATCGCCAAACATCAGAACCTGGACAGGTTCTTCCGCATGTGCAACTGATGTCGCGTATTGGCTTGCGCCCAGGAGCAGCGCAAAACTTGCTATCGCCGCGATCGATTTTAACGTTCTGAATAACATCTTTTTAGGTGGGTTGAGAGTAAATACTGACTCACGCGAGAAACGCCAGGAGCTATGGTCAGATAGACTCCTGGGCTGTTCCCTGCTGAAAATTTTCGCTACGAGTTACTTACAAAAGCGGGCATTAGCCCAATGTAAACTCAGGCAAACGAACGAGCTCACCGCCGTTCATCGCACTTTCGTGCGCACACAAACCTACGCAGGTCCAGTTAGCACTTGTCTTGGCGTTGGGCCATGGATCGCGATCTTCGACCAGTGCTGAAACGAATTCATGCACCAGGTGAGGATGTGAACCGCCGTGACCACCACCTTGAATGAACGAAAGGTGGTCTGCGTCCTGTATGCTTTGGGTAAACTGCTGAATTTCCTTGGGCAGCAAGTGAGCAAAGTCTGGAACTTCAATCTCTTCTGCGATCTCATGTTCAGGCTTCTTGGCAGTATGCATAATGTGCGGCTTACCTTCCACCAAGGACCACTCAAACGACTTCTTAGTACCGTATACATCGAAGCTTTCTCGATATTGTCGTGCTGTGTCAAACAGGAATCGCCAAATGTGAGCAGCGACATCGCTGTCTTTGATTTTGATATGGCAGGACTCTACCGCAAACGGACTACCCGATTTCTTGGCAAGTTCTTCACGGATTGCACCCGAACCAAAGCAGGAAACTTTTTCAGCTAGGCCATTAACCAAGCCTAACACAGGAGAAACCACGTGCGTCGCGTAGTGCATCGGTATCATGCTTTCCCAATACGAAGGCCAACCTTCCATGTCTTGTGGGTGCGAAGCCGCCATGTACTGGATCTTACCCAACTCACCTTTGGCAACGAGCTCCTTTAAGAACAAGAACTCACGGCTGTACACAACCGTTTCCGCCATCATGTACTTAAGCCCCGTGTCAGCAACTTTTTGGCAAATCTGATCGCACTCTTTGATAGTCGTTGCCATCGGCACCGTGCACATTACGTGCTTGCCAGCATCCAACGCTCGTAGCGACATCCAGGCATGGTCCGGGATGGGTGAATTAATATGCACAAAATCAACTTCAGGATCTGCCAGCACTGCGTCGTAGTCTTGATAACGCTTGGCAATACCAAAGCGGTCTGCCGTAATGTTCATCTCTTTTTCATTGCGTCGACAAACGGCGAGAACATTGGCATTGGGATGCGTTTGGTAAATAGGAATGAATTCGGATCCAAAGCCTAAACCGATCATTGCAACATTGAATTGTTTAGCCATCAGCGTTTCTTTCTTCGCCAGGAGGGAGAGGATGCGGCGCAGCAACTAGAAAATGGCTGCGTAGACTTATTTTATGGTTGCCAGTATCCCTCGCGAAGCAGGGAAGTCCATGAGACTTTGCGACTTAAATTTGAGTTTTTTCACCACAACAGCAGAGACGCGGCCAATAAAAATGCTACAAAAAGAAGGTCTTCCCCAGGAACAACTAAATCTCCTTGCAATTTTCGACCGTTTTAATGACACGCCGTTCCGTCGCACTTTTGATTGAAACTTCCAACGCTTATTCGCGAGGACTACTGGAAGGCATCGTCGATTATGTTCGGCAGCATGAAGCCTGGTCGATTTACCTCCCAGAGCAAGAACGCGCCGCCAAACCTCCAGCATGGTTATCGCACTGGCGCGGCGATGGAATTATCGCTCGCATCGAAACCAACGAGATTGCTGACGCTGTCCTGCGAACAAAACTCCCTGTTGTCGATGTCAGCGCTGCTCGCCACGTCCCTGATATTCCCTGGGTCGAAACAGATGATGGTGCAATAGCGAGAATTGCCGCCGACCATCTGCTGCAGCGAGGATTCCGGCATCTAGGGTTCGTAAGCGATCCTGGATTCAAATGGTCAACTTGGCGACGCCAAGCCTTCTTCGAATTTGTCACCGCGAGAGGAGTCGATTGCCACCTTCACGATTCTATAGCAAGGCTCGACCCCGGCTACTCATGGAATCGTGAAAAGAAGGGACTCGTAACCTGGCTACAAAACCTCCCCAAACCTATTGGCGTAATGGCGTGTTATGACATTAAAGCCCAACAACTGCTCGACATCTGCCGCGAGCTCAACATCGCTGTTCCAGAACAAGTGGCTGTCATCGGAGTCGACAATGATGAGCTGCTGTGCAATCTGTCGGACCCACCTTTGTCAAGCGTTATCAGCAACACGCACCGCGCGGGCTATGAAGCAGCGTCGATGCTTGATCGCATGATGTCGGGGGAAAACATCAAAACGGAGTCGGTCCTTTTCGAACCGCTCGGCATTGCAACGCGACAATCAACTGACATCTTGGCTATTGATGATCAAGATATCGCAAACGCAGTTCGCTACATTCGCACAAACGCTTGGACAGAAATGAAGATCAGCGACGTTGTCAAAGAAATTCCGTTGTCTCGTCGCGTGCTGGAAAGCCGATTTCTGAAAATTCTTGGACGAACTCCGCACGAAGAACTCACGCGATTGAGAATTGATCGCGTCAAACAGCTTTTGATACAGACCGATTTACCGCTCGCGCTGATTGCCCATCGAGCTGGGTTCCGGCACGAAGAATACATGTCGGTCGCCTTCAAGAAAAACGTCGGAATGCCCCCGAGTAAGTATCGAAAAACCTCAGGAAAACAGCAGTAATCCGTGCGTTTCCCAAACGCGACCGACTGCCGAACCAACTCGTATCGACCTTTGAGATTCAAAAACCACAGAGACAAAACTCGCGTTTGCGCAAGTGCGACGCGAAACCGAGACATTCTCGACAAAGACAGGTTAGAGCAGCTCCGCAGCACCCTGGCTTCGCAGTCGATCTGCCACCACCAGCCCGAGCTGCGTTCCGTCAAAGTCCGCGTCGATCACGCGTGTCACCTCGGCCTCTAAACATTGCGAGCCATCCGTTGATAGCAATCGAGCTTCGAGTCGCAAGCTATGCTCCTGCCAAACTGCATGTACTCCCATGGGAGCTAGGCAGCCAGCCTGAAGTTCTCGCAGCACTGTTCGCTCGGCCGATACAGCCTGCCAAGTCTGTTCGTCATTGAGCTTTTTGAGGACATCGAATATTTTTTCGTCGTCATCTCGGCACTCAAGCCCTAGGGCAGCTTGCCCAACTGCGGGCAGCATTTCTTCTGGGGTGAAATACTTCCTGATGTGCGACTGTAGGCCCAAGCGATGGAGGCCCGCTGCCGCAAGTATGATTGCATCGTACTCGCCCACTTGTTGTTTCCGGATTCTCGTCTCAACGTTGCCGCGAATTGACGCTAACTTGAGATCAGGCCTGAGTCGCAGGAGTTGAGCTATTCTGCGTGGAGATCCGGTTCCAACAGTTGCACCCAACGGCAAGTCTTGTATTCTCGCATAACGATCACTCAGAAAACAATCGCGAGCATCCTCGCGTTTGGGCGATGCCGCCACGACCAAGCCATCGACCTTAGTGGTTGGAAGATCCTTAAGCGAATGGACGGCAACATCGCAGCGCCGGTCCAGCAGAGCACGCTGGATCGCTTTTGTGAAAACCCCGACACCGGCAGATTGCGTAAGTGGTCCGGTAGATACGTCGCCATCTGTGACCAGCCACACGAGCTCCACTTCGCATCCGATGTCGCGCAGCAAGCCCGCAACGTAGTTTGCTTGCCACTTAGCCAGTTCGCTTTGACGCGATCCGATCCTAATTTTCATCTTGATATTTTTGAAATTATTGAAACGGGGCACCGATGCCGTTGTCCGACGCAACGTCTCCTGCGGCAACAATAGGAAGGATTTACGCCGCAGTAGAGGCCCTTACTTTCACAGCAAATGGCGTCTGACAGCTAGTAAGGCAAGACGTTTTGTAAGTTCAAGCCGCGGGGCGTTGTTCGGGGACGCTAACGCAAGTATACTTCGCCGCAAATTGCATTCTTCAGATAGTAAGCCTTTGGGAGTTTATCGCAACGTGGGTACAAAAGTCGGGATCAACGGTTTTGGTCGAATTGGACGCATGGTTTTTCGCGCCGCCGTGCAAAACTTTGGCAGCGATATCGAAATCGTCGGCATTAACGACCTATTGGAGCCAGACTACCTGGCTTACATGCTGAAGTATGACAGTGTGCATGGCCGATTCCGCGGCGAAATCGCAGTCGACGGCAACACACTTGTCGTAAACGGCAAGAAGATTCGTCTTACTGCAGAGCGTGATCCAGCCGCATTGAAGTGGGGCGATGTCGGAGCAGACGTGGTAATTGAATCCACAGGCCTGTTCCTAACGCTTGACACTTGCCAAAAGCACTTGGACGCTGGTGCTAAGAAAGTCATCCAGAGTGCACCAAGCAAGGACGAGACCCCAATGTTTGTTTACGGCGTCAACCACGACACCTACGACGGACAAGCGATTATCAGCAATGCGTCGTGTACCACCAACTGCTTGGCTCCGCTTGCGAAAGTCTTGCATGACAAATACGGCATCAAGCGCGGCCTGATGACCACGGTGCATGCGGCCACTGCGACGCAGAAGACGGTGGACGGCCCAAGCAATAAGGATTGGCGCGGCGGACGCGGAATTTTGGAAAACATCATTCCAAGTTCTACCGGTGCAGCCAAGGCGGTTGGAAAAGTCATTCCGTCGCTGAACAAGAAACTCACTGGCATGGCTTTCCGCGTTCCAACTTCCGATGTTTCCGTAGTCGATTTGACGGTTGATTTGAACAAAGAAACGACCTACGAAGACATCTGTGCAACGATGAAATCGGCCAGCGAAGGCGCGCTGAAGGGAGTTCTTGGATACACCGAAGATAAGGTGGTTGCTACGGATTTCCGAGGCGAAGCTTGCACGAGTGTTTTCGATGCCGAAGCCGGCATTATGCTCGATTCGACTTTCGCCAAACTTGTCGCTTGGTACGACAATGAATGGGGTTACTCGAACAAGGTTTGCGAGATGGTGCGCGTTATCAGCAAGTAACGCGTCGCTCTTTCCTTAAACTTACAATATCGCTTGGTTATTTAACCAAGCGTTTTTTTATGCATTGATCAGCTTTTGATCCGACCGATAATAGGCCCGAACGCTTTGCCCTCAACTCTGCTCTGGCTGTAAGTCTACGAGTTGTATTGACAATACAGAGTGCACCTTAGGGTTCACGCTGGCAGGCTCTTCGGTCCCATGTGCTTCCGTAACCGTCTTTAACCCTATCGATTCGTATGACAACCGGCACTCCCTTTCAAGATCAGCTAGAATGTTTTGACAATTCGTTTCCCGACCGGCCTTATCGGATCGAGATCAATTGCCCTGAGTTTACGTCTATGTGCCCTAAGACAGGGCAGCCTGATTTTGGTACGCTAGTCTTTGACTATGTCCCAAGCAAGTTGTGTGTGGAACTGAAGAGCCTAAAGCTATACCTTCAGAAATTCCGCAATGAAGGAATCTTTTACGAGAATGTCACCAATCGCATTGCCAACGATTTCATAGAGATCGTCAAACCGCGGTCCCTAACACTCAAGAGCATTTGGGGTCCGCGTGGCGGCATTTCGTCAACGATAACAATTGAATACAAGGAAGCGTCATAAACATGCCGAAGCCAACCCTGCTTCTGTCGGGATTCGCCGATGAGACCGATCATTTGAAGCGAGCCGAGCATCAGTTCAACGCGTTTGCTGCTCTAGGGCTCAAGCAACTCACCTTGCGATTTATTGATGCAGGGCAGGGCATCAAGAATGTCATGCAGTTGAGCGAAGCGGAAGTAAAGTTGGTAAAAAAGTGGCTTGAAGAGTACGGCCTGGCAGTTTCTTCCATCGGGTCGCCGATCGGCAAAGTAAAATTGCGAGATGTAAATGATGGCACGAGCAACCGTTTTGTGCCGTTTCCACATTACTTGGAACATGAGGTGAAACGGGCCTGCGAACTGGCTTGCGAGTTCGACTCGAAGCTCCTGCGCGGTTTCTCGTTCTACCACCCAAAAGGCAGCAGCATCGACGACCATCTTTCGGAAGCCATCGATCAATTGGGTGAGATCGCAAGCTTGGTTGACACCTACGGCCTTACCTATGGTTTGGAAGTCGAAGCGAATCTTGTCGGGCAGACTGGCAAGCTGCTAGGACAGATGCACCAAGCCATCGATCATCCTGCGATTGTATTAATTTTTGACGGAGCAAATCTTGTTTGCCAAGGAATGAAATCGGAGCAGGTTTACGAAGAGTACTTGGCGATGAAAGATGGCCTAGGTTGGATTCACATCAAAGACTACCGAGCGCCTTCGCAGCGCAGCACGCATGTTGACGAAGACTCATTGAAGAATTTCGTACCGTCGGACTGTGGAGATACCGGCCACGAAGCGATACTTCGAGACTTAAAATTGTCACTGCCGGCGATTCAGCAGCGCATGCAAAAACGCGGGGTGGCGGGCGTGTATGCAGACCTGGAGCCTCACGTCAAAGGCGGCGGTCAATTTGGTGGCTTTAGTGGGCCGGATGGATTTGGCGTGGCCCTTCGCAGCTTTTGCCGCGTCCTGGACTACGTTGGCATCGACTATGATTTGCGACAATTTGGCGAGCTGGTCTAATTTGCCGCTTGGACTTTGCGCGATAAGCTAGTTGACGTAAGGCGACGGCGTCGATAGCCTTTTTGTTGACTAGTAAAGATCAGCGTGGAACACCTAGGGGTGTGGTGTAATTGGTAGCACGACAGATTCTGACTCTGTTAGTTGGGGTTCGAGTCCCTACACCCCTATTTTGATATTAATGCGATTAAGCCGTGGCGACGAGTGCATTCCCAGTTCTCAAATGGTTTCGCCGTTTATGACCATCTGCGAACTCGATCTGAACTGACCGTTTTAAGACATGAACTAGGCTGGGACTACCTCGTATGGAACGCATTGAACAGCTGAAAAACTTGATCGTAATGGCCGCGGTTGATGGCAAGTTATCTGAGGAAGAGATCAACTTTCTTGCAGAACGCTGTCACGAGTTTGGATTGTCGCAAGAAGAATTTCAGTCCGCGTTCACCGAAGCGACCAGTAAAGACGCTCAGCTTTCAATTCCAACGGAACACGCAGAAAAAACTGAGTTACTGAGGGACTTGCTGCGGATGATGGCGGCCGATGGCCAATTGAGTGATACTGAGAAGCGTCTGTTCGCGCTTGCTTCGGTCCGCATGAAAATTGATCGTGTCGAAATTGATGAACTCATCGATCAATTGCTCTCCAGTCAGCAAACAATCGACGACCCGCCGCTGCTTTAGCGAGCCTGCGATTGAGTCTGTTTTGGCCCCGATGGCTTCTCTTCTGTAACTGATTGGAATTTATGCTTGGAAAAATGGACTGCAGCGGAGCGACGCATATTGGGTTGGCTCGGCAAAGCAACGAAGACAATTTTTTAATTGCCGACATCTGTAAGTCGATTCGCATCCTAAGCACCAGCCAGGGCATGGGTCACGAGACGCGTTTGTTCGGTCATAGCCAAGGCGTTGTAATGCTGGTGGCTGATGGCATGGGCGGGCACGAAGCAGGGGAACGAGCAAGCCAATTGGTTGTTGACAGCGTCGTGAACTTCGTACTCAATGAACTTCACTGGTCGGCGTTCGACGAGCACTCTCATCCACACGTCGAAAACATCTTGAAGAGGAGCGTTTACGCAGCACATCAGAAGCTTGCCGACGATGCCGCTTCGACTCCACAGCGTGCAGGAATGGGAACAACGCTGACGATGATGTTAGTCCACTGGCCCGTCGCCTATGTGGTACACATTGGTGATTCTCGGTGCTACTTACAAAGGCAAGGCGAATTCAAGCTACTAACACGAGACCACACTGTTGACCAGTTGCGATCGGATCTTGCATCAGGAAATGCAACAGCGGAGCAGATGCAACGATTCTCCGACGTGCAGTGGAGCACGATTCACACTGGCGAAGCTTTGTGGAACGTCATAGCGACCAACGCGGAAGATATCCAGCCTGAGGTGCAGCGACTGGAGCTTAAGCTAGGAGATTCGATTCTGCTATGTTCCGATGGCCTAATTCGCCATGTAGAAGACGCGGAGATTTCCGAATTCTTAGTTCAGCCGACTTCCGCCGAAGCGACTTGCCAAAAGCTCATTGAGCTAGCGAACGACCGCGGTGGTAGCGACAACACTACGGTAATCGTCGCGAAGTTCTTGGACAGCACGAATGCATTAGCTGGAATGGCTGAGACAGGAATTATGCTGCCAGCGACATTGGATGAAGACACAAACGAATTCGCATCGCCATACAAGTAGCAATTGCTGGCTTGTTAATTCTTTCCAATCGCGTGTACTTCGAATCCGATCGCACGAAGTTTTCGATGGTCTAGAACATTTCGGCCATCGAAGACGAACGCGGGCCGATACATCGCTTGGAAAATCTTGTCATAGTCGTATGACTTGAATTCGTCCCATTCCGTAACAGCAGCAATAGCATGAGCACCTTCGACGGCAGTATAGGCCGATTTTTCGATCACGATATTGCGATCTAACAAGAGTTTGTCTTTTTTCGAAAGTTCGCCGTTGCTGTCTTGCAAAACATGCTGCAGATCTTGGACTATCTGCTCTTTTCCAACTTGTGGATCGTAGATGTGCAGTCTGGCTTGCTCTCGAAGCAGATCACGACAAAGATAGATTGCAGCGGATTCACGCGTATCGTTTGTGTCTTTCTTGAACGCCCATCCCCAGATCGCAATTCTCTTGTCCGAAACGGTATTGAACAGCGTTTTGACGATCTTTTCGGAGAATCGTCGCTTCTGGTAGTCATTCATAACAACGACTTGCTCCCAATACGCAGCGACTTCCTTCAGTCCGAAATGTTCGCACAGATAGACTAAATTCAGAATGTCTTTTTGGAAGCAGCTGCCACCAAACCCGATTGAGGCTTTTAGAAACTTTGGCCCTATGCGCGAATCGGTACCAATAGCGCGTGACACTTCGTCTACGTCGGCACCAGTTGCTTCGCACAAAGCGGAGATTGCGTTGATCGACGAGACGCGTTGGGCCAGGAAAGCATTCGCGGTAAGCTTCGAAAGCTCACTGCTCCATAGATTGGTCGTTAAGATTCTCTCTCGCGGAATCCATTGTTCGTAAACGGACGCCAGCGTTGAGATAGCAGACGGCGACTCGCCTCCAATTAGTACACGGTCGGGAGCTAGCAGATCCTGCACCGCCGTGCCCTCAGCGAGAAACTCAGGATTGCTGAGGACATCAAATGTGGCTCCATTGCCCGTCGAGCTCAGTATGCGCTTGACCGCTTCCGCAGTTCGAACGGGCAGTGTCGACTTTTCCACAACGATCTTGTGACCGGTAGAAACTTTCGCGATTTGCCGAGCGCACTTTTCGACAAACTCGAGATTTGCGGCCCGTCCAGCACCGATGCCAAACGTTTTTGTCGGTGTGTTGACGGAGATGAAGACGATGTCTGCTTCGCTGATCGATTCATCTACGGCAGTGGTAAAGAAGAGGTTGCGACCACGCGATTCGCGAACGACTTCGTCCAGTCCAGGCTCGTAAACCGGAAGCTCGTCGGAGTTCCACGCGGCAATGCGTTTCTCATTTAAGTCGACAACTTTGACTTGGATGGTAGGACATTTTTTGGCGATCATCGCCATCGTCGGCCCACCGACATAGCCAGCACCAATACAACAGATTTTCATATGATTTCGATGAGAAAAGGCATTTGGACAGTCGTGATTAGTATAGCTCGATTCCCGATTCTCCATAGGGAAAATCGTACGCCTCATCAAATGCTACGCAGTTTATGAAAAAGCAGATAGCGCTATTAATCCTTACGATCTTTACAATCGTCACGAGGAGCCTATATTTTAGACTGCCAGTTCTTCTGAAGGGAGGAGTAATTGCCTTGGCTTCCCATACTGGTGGATGTGCATTAGTCCGCTGCTTATCCCAAAAAACCATATCGTAGGAAATCCAATTTCGTACGGCATCCACACCGTGAACAACACGAACAGGTTTGCCATCAACACAGCCGCTAGACAACTCGCGAAGGCCTGCAGACTTGTTCCTCGATACTTGTCAGCGAGGCACACAAATTGCCCGACAACGATGAGACAGGCAGCCAAAAAAATAGTGATTCCTACGTAGCCGAAACGAAGCGTAAATAAAACATAAGTATTATCGATGTACTTGGTCTTCTTGAGCGTTGCAACCTCGCGCGGGCCGACAGGCACATTTATAGGAAATCCAGAAACAGCGTCGGTGCCAAAACCAATCAGCCCGCTACGGCGCAACGCAATTCTGTATACTTCGAGAATGTTTAGGCGGTTTCTGGTTCCGCTGTGCTCGATCGATGTTCCATCGACTTCAATTAGATCTGCACGCGCTCGGCTTACTTCACCTGACCATGATTCCAATTTCTTAATGATGGCTTCTTGCTGCCATATGAGTAAAAAAATTAGCACTGCGGAACTGACGGAAATCGGTAAGCGAGTTTGGCGAAACCTTACAAAGACAAAACAAACTGCTGTCAGGCACATGCCAAGAATCGGTCCTCTTGAACCGGTGCAGATAACCCCTAAGGCGATCGGTAACAAGCAAAACATCCAAGCTGGATGAGCCTTTCGTTTGAAACACTGCAACGTTGCAAACGCCGTAAAGCCTAACAAGTACAATTGCAAGACGCCGAAGTAGATGGGGTGGAACGTCGAACCAAATGCCCGCTTCATACCCCAACGCTCTGCGTTGCGACTAAACCCTTCGGTAGGCCTCTCACCAGCCATCATTTCGAAAAGGTTGATTCTCGCGACACCTTCAATCACGGCGACAATCCCGACCAACACTGCGATCGCTGCAACAACGTAGGGAAACCACCGCAGGTCTGCCGCACTTCGAATAGCCAAACGCCCGGCCACGTAAGGCACCCACCATTCCGCGTAACCATGCGCCAAAACTTTCCACCAAGGACTTCCATGAAAGAGATCACTTGCCAGATGTACAGCTACCAGCGCGAGCATCGCGAGATCCGACGGAACAAGTTTCCACGGAAACCATCGCCCTGGCATCACGCAGTAGGCTACCAAACAACACGTACCAACGGCAAATTTGATGTCGATACCTGAAGCGACCACTGTTCCATTGGGGCTATCTAGCAACCGTAGTATTAGCCATGATGGCATTACGAACGCCAGTGGTATCACGCCCCCCATGGCTAGTTGCGGCGTTTTCGCATAACCGATCAGCAGAAAAAGTCCGGTAAGACCTACAATCAGAACCAGCCACATCCGACTCTACCTTTTGTAGGGATTACAGCGATAAGATTTACGTGAGACTACGGACAACGCGATTCCGAAAATGCCGTCGCGACTTTAATGTAAATCGCTCGGTTAAAGGTCCTGCGCCAAACCCAAAAGGCGTTCAATGGAATCGACGAATCCACAGCTTGGTTCGCGAGCAGTGCAGTACCGTTGACTTCTGACGTCTATCTAGAAAATCACTTCTACCGGCAAAAAATCTGGTAATATATAGAAGAGCAATTGAAGCGTGGAAGGCCATCGAAGCGTCAAGCTTGGATTATATGCTTGCGTAAACGCGTGTAGGGCTAGTATCCAACGCACTGCAATGAAATTTGATTTGGTCCCTAACTATTCGAAAATAGATTCTTATGTCGGAAAAGCCAACCAGTGCTGTTGAGTCGAGCGGGAGTAGAAGAGCAAATTCAAATGAGTTTTCAGTCGATCTACTTGCGATTATCAACCGCCGCAAAATGTTCGTGGCGTCGTCTTGCCTGGCAGGTCTACTTGCCGGTGTTTGCTACTTCATGCTATTAACTCCAACCTATGAGTCAACGGCAAGAATACTTCTTATGCAGAACGATTCTGCGACCATGGCTTCTCAAATGCAACCCGCACAAGGCGGAGTTTCCGAGGACTTACTTGCAACGCATATGGGTTTGCTACAGAGCAAACGGATTGTCGGGAGTGCACTGAAGACAGCGGGTCTTGAAGAGTTGCCATCGATTGTAAAGGAGCTTGACGAAAAGGACACGGCAGCCGACTACGTCATCGATCGATTGTATGTTACGAAAGGCGGCGAAGGATCTGCGCGCGACGCAAGAATTCTGACGTTGTCGTTTCGCCACAAATCTCCCGAAGACGCGGAAATTGTTATTAACGCCATCCTAAACGAATACAAAACCTTTGTCCGATCCAAATTTAACGACATCAATAAGGAAGCCGTTGAGTTAATCCAGAAGGCTCGACTTGAAATCGAAATTGAGATTGAGGAACTCTCGAAAGAGTACCGGAACTTCCGAGCAGAGTCTCCTTTACTCGCCAGTACGGACAATGGCGCAAATGTTTTTGCCATTCGCTATGAAGAGCTCTCGGCCGAGTTATCACAGCTGATGACCAAAATTGATGAAGCCAGTGGAAGACTGGAGTTGGTCAAGACCCAACTGGAACGTATCGATGGTACGAAAAGCCATCAGCTTTCTAAGCTTGCACTTATTGACCAAGTGAATGCTGAGCGTTTGGGAATCCTTGTAACGGTTGAGCGGGGCGAAGCTGCGACGGCTTCATTTCTAGCGCTTCAGCCAGAAAGAGCTGCGGGAGCGCAATCAGAATATACTGGGTTACTTACTCTTAAGGCCAGACTGCGGCAATTCACTGACGAGTTCGGCCCTCAGCATCCCGAAGTAAAAGCAATACAGACGCAAATCAACGAGATGCAGAAGTTTTTCAAAGAACGCGAATCCGTACTTGGGGTAGCCTCGGACCAAGCACCTCTAAAGCCTGACGATGTAATGACGGCCTACATCAGTCTACTTGAAAATGACTTACTAGCGCTTCGTCAACGCAAAACTGACCTCGAGGCCCAGATTGCAGAAGCCGAACTAAAAGCGAAAACGCTGGTGTCATACGAGCTCCGCGATCGTGAGCTTACTCGAGGTCTGACACGGCAAGAGGACCTGTATAATTCGGTGGTTGAGCGGTTACGCGACATCAACATGCAACAAGACTCCTCGAACCTTGTTCAAGAGGTGATTGAGGAACCCGAAGTTGGCGAAAAGGTTTCCCCCAATCCTCCGATTGCAGTCGCTGTTACAATTTTAGTAAGCTTGCTGCTCAGCACAAGCTCGGTATTGTTTGCCGAGCTGTCTGACAAACGAATCCATTCCTCGGAGGACTTAGAAGCAATATATTCAAGCAAGGTTATCAGCCACATTCCTGATTTCGAAAAAGACGCGGAGACTCATAAGCTTCTTAATAAGATTTCAGCCGAGAAGCCCCAAGAATCAGCCACAGTGATTGCGCTACATGCGCCAAAATCCCATGTGAGTGAAGCATACCGCGGCATACGAACCCAATTACTTTTCAAATCAAAGAACGGGAAGCTGATGATTGCTATCACCAGCCCTAAGCCTGGTGACGGCAAATCCACGACAGCCGCCAATCTAGCGGTCACATTCGCAAGCACGGGCAAGTCTGTGTTATTGATTGACTGCGACATGAGGCGTCCCAACCAAGCGAAATTGTTTGGCTTGAGCGGTCAATGCGGCTTGTCAAACGTTCTTCAGGGCAAATGCACTCTTGATAATGCGTGTATAGCCGGCCCTGTAGCGACTCTCAGGATCTTGCCTGAGTTTGCGCCGCCAGAAAATCCTTCAGAACTCTTGTCACAAGACACGTTTGCGAACTTGCTGGAGGATGCACGTTCAAAGTACGACTATGTGGTTCTTGATTGCCCTCCGGTGCTGCCTGTCTCCGATGCAAGCATTATCGCCCCGCATACCGACGGTCTTGTTCTTGTCACATCTCTTGATGTCGATGGCTCACTTAGCGCAAAACAGTGCAACAAACAGCTTACCGCGGCCAATGCACCGTTAAGCGGAATACTGGTAAATCGCACACCAAAATCGGGCACAGGCTATAGCTACGCGGGGTATGGATACAAAACTTACTAACAGAGTTTCCAGAAACTTCACGTTGCTGGCCTGATTTGAAATTCTGCTTCAAGAACAAATTTACGAAAATCCTGTCGATGAACAAAAGCGTTGGAAAGAGCAACCTAATAAACGCAAAGATCACGATCGGAGCGTTATGCCCAACATCTTGCTAAGCTCGGTCGTCCATCATGTGCCGATTACCTCAATTAAGTGTCGCGTTGTACTATAGCATTCGATAGAACACTTATCCCGCTTACCGATCCTAAAGACCAGATATAGAAAAACCCGAAATCATGTGGCATCCACACTACAAGAATCATTAGAGCGATCCCGAGAATCGCTGAATGCGAAACTATATAGACATGCCAACATCCTGAGGATTTAAGTAGTTGAGCGTTCCTTATCGGAGCAAACGCGAAGATTGTCCAGAAGCAAAAGGCGAACAGTCCTAAATACCCGAAACGCAAAAGCATTAGCAAATACGCGTTGTCAATATACTTAACTCGCTTTATTGTCTGCGCATCCACCTCACCGACGGGTATATTGATAGGAAATCCGGTTGTTGCCGCAGTTCCGAAGCCAATGATTCCGGCCCTTTCAATGGCAATTTTATAGACTTTGACAATCAAAAGCCTGTTTCTCGTACCGCTGAATGCCTCGTTCTTGTTGTCAATAACTACTTGATCTTTCTGCAATCGCGATTCGCCTCCAATTGCTTCCAGTCGCTCTAATGTCGAATCCCAATTCAGTAGAGCTGCACACAGTACGGTTCCAACCAATATCGCACTTAGAGTTGCAATCGATTTACTACGACAGCTTATGCTGTAGATTGTAGTCATTACGTAAGCAACAATCGCGCTACGCGAGCCAGTAGCGAATGTACCAAGAAATGCGAAAAGCCAGCCCCATAGGTGAACTTCATACAGCGAATTTAAATGAACCTTCTTCAATGCCCCAAGTTGGCTCGCGCCAAGAAACACAAAAAGCGCACCGAAGTAGATGGGATGGAGCGTAGGACCGTACGCACGAAAATGCCCCCAGCGCGTTCCATGATGCTTAACTGCCGTTTCCTCAATTGGGCGATTGCAAAACAAATATTCAAAAAAATTTGTTCCCGAGAAGAACTCGACATAAGCGCATACAGCTAACAATATTGCAAAAATTGCACAAACTTTTTGCAGCTTCGACATGTCATCTAGAAATTGAAAAGCAAGCCTTCCACATAAGTAAGGTACCAACCACTCCCCAAGTGGCCTAAGAAACATTTGAATAGATAGTCCTTGATTCGACCAGTCGGATACTACATGTGCCAATATAAGCAAAGTAAGTCCTGCGTCTAAAGGAGTGATTTTTATTGGAAATGTAGCTCCCGGCATAAAGGAGTAACATAGCAAAGCCAATGCTCCGACAGCGACTTTAACGTCGATACCAGAACCAACAATTGTAGACGAAGAAACATCAAAAAGTGGATAGATAATCCATACCGGTATGAGAACGGCTGTTAGAACGGAAACCCCAATTGCAAGCTGCGGTCGTTTCCCAAAAATAGAAATTAGCGCAAAGACCCCAAACAATAGTCCAGTCCAAAGCACTTGCAAATCGCTAATACTCACCATCACTTACACTTTCTCGACTGCAACCGTTTGCTAGCGACAGCCCAACACCCAGAAACGCAGTAGCGGGAAGTCCGAATGCTGGAGCACCGTATGCATGTGCAACCAATGCTGACATCGCGAGAAAAATCGCAATAGCTTTACATGCAACTAGAAGACTATACGCTTCCCATTCGTGCATGTACCAATTCGCTGCTTTCCCTATCTTCACCCAGAGCAACAGCCAAAATGAAGAAATCAGCAACATACCTACCAGCCCTGTCTCCGAGAGGATTTGTATATAGCTATTGTGCGCAGTCAGATGGTGAATCGTTCTTCGCTCACTCCGATTTAAGTATATAAAATACTTCATTCCAGAACGAATATCCTCGTCATTGAATCGCCCAAAACCAGCACCCACCAGCGGGCTCTCAAAGAATAACCGTAGTCCATGTAAGTTCATAGAGACACGACCTAAGATGTTCCATTCAGCGTCGGCGCTTGACCGCTTCATATCTTCTGAAAGTTCATCGCCTGGAGACCATTGTGCTACTTCCGCATGCTCCCTTATGGCTGCAGTTGTGTCGAGAGAAAAGATCGACGTAAGTCGATCTAAAGCGGAACTGGTTGACAACAGGATTATTGAAGTAAGTGCGCAAAGCGCTGCCGCATAGACAGCAATTTTACCCAGGTCGATGCTGTTGAACGCCACATAAAGGCTTGCGATCGCCATAGCCAAAATTGCTGTTCGAGACGAAGCCGCAACAACAGGTATGAATGCCATTGCCGACCAAAACAAATCAAGCTTACGATCACTTATCATCGCGCTCGTGAGGAAGTACAAACTAATCGCTCCGTAAAGCGCTCCGGGCCCGTGATGGGAACGCGTAAGAAACGTGGGCAACTCTGAATGCGGCGAAACCAAAGCAAGGCAAGCGAATGGCAACGTCGCTAGAACAACTACTAAACAGACGAACCTGAGCTTAGGAATTATCGCTGGTCGACTCGATAGACTACAAAACGCAAGAAGTGGAATGTAGTAGATGATTAATCTGCCCTCCGCTCCGTAAAAGTCTGACGTAAGAAAATCTCTCAGCACTATCCCGCCCGTCAATAAACCGCTTGAAAAGCAAAACAACAAAAAAGCAAAAAGGACTGAGAATAATAAATTGAACTTCCGAATAGCGTTTACGGAGATGGTTAAAACCGAGAATCCTAGCAGAAAGGCCAATGCTAATGGGAACTCAGCGGTAGCGGCACTTACAATACAAAGAGCGCTCAAAACGGAAGGCAAATCGAACTCGAATTTGCCTAGTCGTAGTTTAACTAACATCGTTAATTTCCACGCTTAGCAACTCTATGTAATCCCTAAGAACACTTTCTCGGTGCCTAATCAGTTCCTTGTTTTTCTGCTCAATATCAGTCAAGACGTCCTTAACAGCAACTTCTACTTCTTCTTCTTTTTGAATAGATTTGCTCAAAAACCCGCCGACCGTGCTACTTCGATTGTCGTGTCCCAAATGGATGTTAGGGATTCCAATTGAAGATGCAATACCGCAGCCATGGACTCTACTAGAAATCACAAGATCTGAATCTTCTAGTAAACGAGGATAATCGGCAGAATCAAAACTATAACGAACCTTTAATTGACTGAAGTCTCTCTTCGCATCTGCAATCTCATCTATATAATTACAAACAATCTGGTACTCGAAACCAGGAAAAATCGACATTACTTTCGAAAACACAGTGTTTTGAAAATCATAGTGAGATTTGCGAACCGCCTGATACTTCTGTCCACAAAAGCTTGTGTAAACCAGGCTGACTTTGTTTAAAGCGGTAACATTCTTCGTTTTTGCGGCACTGAGCAATGCGGGGCATGGCAAATAGCAAGAGTTAATGCCAAACGTCGCCAATGAGTCTCGCAACTCTCTATTTCGAACAGTCACAATTGCATTTGATAGTACAAGACGTTCGACCTTCTTCAATTTTAAACGTTTATTAGGGCTACCAATACCGAGAAAAAGTATTCTGCCTTTGAACGTTTCGAGTTGGCCGTAAAGATCACGAAGACGACCACCGAACCACCCTGGACTTCCAGCAAACACAACTAGGTCATAGTTACCAATCTCGTGGTACCAACTATGTGAATTGTCGTACTCCGTCAACTTGAGGAAAGAGTCAAACACTCCCGAAAAGTGTTTAATCGATGCTCTTCTTAGAGGATTGAACGAGTCGTACAATCCTCGCACTTGTGGACTCTTATTGTATACTGCTTCTAAATTCGGAACGCCATAGACAGAATTAACAATCCGCCGGCAACCAGCAAGTATAAACTCGTCGCCAGGATTCCATTGCCGAGTTGTTACATACAATACGTTCATACTCATCTATAACCTTTTCTGATGATCAACTTACTATTTTCGCCAGTGATCTAGACGACAATTGAGCATAACCTCAAGTCTCGATACTTCATCGTCAAAATAGTTGGAAAATTTTGCCCGTTGGCTTATGGACAGTCTTGGCTTTGATTGCGTTTCGTACTCTCTATAGAACACTTGAGACCAACGTGAATTTTTCACTCTTCCTACAATATTCGGCAGACCAAACGACCTGAAAGTATTAGCTGATTTTTTTAAGAACAAGGCCAATTTCCTGCTTTTCGCTACAGCAGCACTACGAACCTTTGCATCCCAAGGAAGCGACTCATAGAAAGGTATGTCAAGAAAAGCACAGATTCGTTGTGCCAACTCTCCTGGATGCTTAACCAAGTCCTCAAAGAAGAACACGCCAATATTTTCAGCAGGAAACAGGTTAAAGTAGGTGCTTAGATACTTCGAGTACAGACTTTTTTCAAGAATTTCTGGGCGTGCAATAACACAATCTTCGAACGTCCCACTTAATTCGCCAGAACGTAGAAAGTAGAGATACTGTGAAAAACTACGCTCCAATGGATGTCTTAGAATCGTAACAATCTTGCAGTCAGGTAGGTCCGACTTGATTCGGCTAGCAGCTAGAGATGAATAAAGGTAGTCATGGCAAATTTCGCCAACAACAGGAAATGAACTCCCTTTCTCAAAAAACTTTTCGTACCATGCCATGCCAAAGTCAAAATACCGATCAAAAAAATAGATGTCTTTTGCAATTGGTATGTAAACTGAGCTGTGTGCGCTCAGCACTTCGAAAAGCCAACTCGAACCGCATTTGTCTGGACCGATAAATAGAAAGTTTGGTCGCGTCATAGCTTACGAATTTTCGCTAAGAGTTTGCATGTGAGGTAGTGAGGCGATTTTCATCGATATGATCAATCTTGTCGTCATGCCAATCATACTCGCAACGAGAAGGCTATAGGAATACGCGTATTCTGTGTACTGCGAAATAGTAGATATAGAAATTATTAGTGCCACTATCGAGGCAACCGAACCAAATATCTGAGAACGAACAAAACCAGCACCTATTATGTATGGAGCAAGAAAAGTAGAGATGCTCTGAGATATTATAATAAGTGCAAGTAGACGTGGTTCCACACCTGAAATCAATGAAACGCCGTATATCCATAACTCGAACGTATTTACACAAAAGTAGAGTGTTATGGCTGCAATTGTTCCAATGATACTGCTGAAGAAAAGACCTTTCTTTAGTAGAGTAGAGAGGTCGCTTGTTCGCCTCGCGATGATGAGTACTGCCCTGCCAGCAAGCCCAAGCGGGAGCACAGCGACGAAAGCGAATAGGAAAAAGTGTGTTGCTCGAAGCGTTTCCTCTTCATTTGCGAAAAGCAAAAATAGATATAGGCTTCCTTGAAAGAAGAAGGTGGATACGAATTGGGAAAGGCAGTATGGCATGCCGCTTAAGAACTCTCCGGAAATATTTAATTGAGATTTTTCTAGCTTCACTCCCTTCTGGACAGACAAGCTCACTAGTAAAGACGGCATTGCAGAAATTGCCCAATAGCTAGGATAGAATAAATGAATACCAATTGAGACACAGATTCCACTTAAGATCGTCAGATACCTAGCTGCCTGCTTGCTAGTCCGCATCAGAGATATGAGTCCGACCCCTCTGAGTACAAATAGAAAGAACCATATTTCTAAGATTACAATACTGTCACCACCTTGAAAAAAGGCGAGCCCGGCCATCCCAATAGCAAAAAAAGAGAATCTGATCGCCAAATAGGAAAGAGCACGGTCCAGATAGAGAGATTTTACAACGTAATGCTCTATAGCCCCAAACAGCGCTAGCGTGCTGAAAAAGAAACAGGATTGAAACTCTTTAACTGACTGTGCACCCTGAATTTCATCAATAGCCGATCTCTCTACGCCAATTATTGGTAGCATCAAAAGAATTCGAGTAATTGTGAAACCAAAGTCCAAACTAGCAAACTGGCGGATCAATTTTATCATAAGTACAAGATCGCTCGATTTGCTTAGCACTTACTCTGGCAATTTAAGATGTGTGATTTAATTGCTTGCCAATTTGAAAAGGCATCACACTTCACGTCTTCCAGCTGGCTCGGAGATATTAAAATTGCCCTACAGCCCGCGGCATGCCCCGCTTCTACATCTGAATGTTTGTCACCAATCATATACGATTCAGAGAGGTCGATTCTATAGCGCGCCGCTAGTTCCAGAATCATTTTCGGCGAAGGTTTCCGTCGCGTAGCTTGAATCCCGGGAACGTCCGTACAATAGGCCACATCAGAAACGACGACATCGTGTTCTTTCAGTAGTTCTATAAGCTTGTCGTGAACGAGCCACATATCAGCTTCGGTAAAATAGCCGCGTCCAACTCCCGATTGATTGCTCACGATATAGAGCTCAAATCCGTTCCTACCTATTTCTGCCAAACACTCCCCAACGTGGGGCAAAAGCACAACTTGATCTGGAGACTTCGGATACCCGCAATCCTCCATTATCGTTCCATCCCGATCAAGAAATAGGGCTCTGCGCTGTTTGGGCTCAGTCATTTAAATTCCCGCCTAAACCGATGCTTTGAGACGTTCGACAATTTTGGTCGTGGATACTTCCTCAAAGTTTGGACAGTAACAAATCCGCCCCCCATAGCTTTCCACAATTGATCGTTCTGGAAATTTTTCATCGCCAACGTTTTCGTACTCAGTTCCCTTACAATGAATATCCGGTTTCAACTTCTTGATAATTTCACAAGGATCAGTCGATTCTAACAAGTAGATGAAGTCGACACTTCGAATTGCGCTAAGCATCTTTATTCGTTGTGCTTGGTTTATGATAGGTCGTGATTCGCCTTTATTGATTTTAATCGATGCATCGTCATTGATTCCAACGACCAGTACGTCGGCTTTTGATTTTGCAAATTCGAGACTGGCTACGTGACCGGCGTGCAACAGATCGAAACATCCATTTGTCCAAGCAACTTTTACTTGTGAGTCTTTCCAAAATTTGCGACGGTTAGCGAGCTCGTCGGCGCTTAACAATACAGCACGGGGAATATTGCTCTGTAAAATATGCTCTGTTCTGCCCGTGAAGACCTCGTCAACGCGACCGCAGATGTAATGCCCAACTGCAATATGCATCTCCTGAATTTGACATGTGATGCGAGAGGGAACCTTTACCGTAATATCGCTCACATCATTGCAGTCACCTCCGAGTTCGCCTGTTAGCGCGATTGTTGTAACTCCAAGTGATTTTGCTTTACGAAGTGCATTGATGACATTTTCGGAATTGCCGCTCGTTGAAATACCGATTGCCAAATCACCCGGCTTTGCTAATGCTTGAAGCTGCCTTGAAAATGTTTCAGCATACCCAAAGTCATTAGCGATAGCAGTTATCGCTGATGTATCGGTTGTGAGCGCAACCCCAGCTAACGGCATACGGTTGGTAATAAATCTTCCCGTAAGTTCAGCGGCAATATGTTGTGCATCGCCCGCACTACCACCATTGCCAAACAGCAATATTTTTCGGCCAAGCGCTAGTGTCCTGCATACTTGACTCGCAGCCTTCTCGACGTCTTCGTCAACCCTAGGCATCTCTAGGGATCGCACGCGATCGAAATACTCACTGAAGTTTTTCAGCATCAAAAATCCCTATTTGCTCGATACGGTACAGATTAGCTGATCAACGCTTTCGATCACGCTTTTCACAGTAATTTGAGTCATGATATTTTGTACGGAGTTGGGATGTTCAAAACCTAAATTCAGATACGCGCCTCCGTTTGCAGCATCCACTTCCAAGCTCTTTACTTTTTTTCCGATTGGCCCCCAACGAAGGCCATTTGTTGGCCCGCTCAAACCAATCGTTGGTGTTCCCAATGTAGCAGCTAAATGCATTATGCCTGTATTTACACTGATTACAATTGAAGCACATTGAACAATATAAGCCGTTTCTTCAAGACTGAATTTGCCAGCAATCGATCGAACGAAAGGCGAACCAATATCCGCTTCAAGCGCCTCCGCTTGGGATTTGTCGCTAGGACCACCCGTGATTAGAACCTTTAGCCCCCTGTCTACCAATGCTAGAGCAAGCTCTCTCCAATTCCTTGATGGCCATTCTCGCAAGTCGTTTCGATATCCAGAGGCCCAAGGATGAAAAATGGCATATTCACCATCAATAATCGTTTGAACACGTTCCGCAACATCAGCAGAAATGCGTAATGCAGGCGCCTTAACCTTTGATTTCTCTACAAATGGTTCTATAAGTGCCTCGTAGTTGCGAAGCTCATGCCTGTCGTTTCGATGTGGAATAGGTATGTCGTATGGCAAACTCCGATGTTGGTCAGGCGTATTGAAACCAATTGTCATGCAATCCAATCGGGAATTTGCAACGAATGAGGCAACGCGAGACCATTGATGAGTGTCAATAATTGCTTGGCATTCGACTGCTCGCAGAAGCTTGATGCACTTCCACGGGCTTCGTATTGGAAGTAGAACATCTTTCTGACCAAACTGGATCAGTGGGAGCAAGAATCGATTCTCTGGCGAAACACAAAGAGTGACATCTGAAAACTCTTCAATAAGGGTCCTTACGATTCCAGACGCTAAAATTAAGTCTCCAATAGCCCCTGGGCACAGAACACATACGCTACTTAAACGACTTGACCGCTTTGCGAGAAGCCTTAGCGGCCGTCGTAGACTACCAAGACCGAATACTACAGGAATTCCCACTACTCGATCAAGCTGGCGGGCTTTTGGGTTTCCACGTTCAGATCTCATGTTAGTGCACTTCGTGCTGCTTCCTCTGACTCCAACAATCGCTCCAGAAGCGCCTTACGAGTCACAACAGAAGTTCCAGGCAATTCTACCGCAATACCGCCAGCAAGATTCGCTAAGAAACATGCCTCGGGAAGACTACAGCCCGCCGCCAGCGCCACGACCAAAGCGGAGACAACACTATCCCCTGCTCCAGACACATCATAAACGCGTCTCGCAATCGTAGGAAAAGAGAAAATCTGGTCCATGGAGACCAAAACCATCCCCTTAGCACCTAG
Organism: Njordella aestuarii; assembly: GCF_056494165.1. Lineage (NCBI taxonomy): Bacteria > Pseudomonadati > Planctomycetota > Planctomycetia > Pirellulales > Pirellulaceae > Njordella > Njordella aestuarii. Next base: position 328,270 of record NZ_CM151397.1, on the reverse strand, counting down.
CGTTATAATCATATTTGCGATGTCATACTGCCCCATCAGCTTTCGAGCCGAGAGCACCATTTCCTGCATTGATGAGCTATCACATGCACTTAAAACCCTAAATTCACTCTCGTTTGGTGTCACAATCGTAGCGCCAGCATACTTCGCAACACTGCTTCCCTTCGGATCGACAACAACGATTTTACCGCAACTATTTGCTTCACGAATTACTTTCTGACATACCGTAGGTGTAAGTACTCCTTTTGCGTAATCCGATAAAACAATTGCGTCATAATCTCCAACCGAACTCATTGTTGAAAAAATTGATTCTTCTGTTTTCGAATTAATCGGCGATACTGACTCCCGATCTGTTCTCAGAAGTTGCTGGCCTTGCGCAACAAACCTTGTTTTTATAATCGTTGACCGAGAAGGTTCAATCGAAAGACTGGTTTGAAGTCCGAACGCTTGGCAAAGCTTGTTAATAGTTGAAGCTTCTTCGTCTTCGCCTACCACCCCACAAAGTTGAACCTTGCTCCCCATTGACACCATGTTATGTGCAACGTTCGCTGCACCGCCTAGCATAAACTCTCTACGCTCTTCCTGGAAAACAGCCACTGGCGCTTCAGGGGATATGCGCCGAGCATCACCGTACACAAAACAGTCAAGCATCACGTCTCCGAAACACATGATCCGACTTCCAGTCTCAACCTCGTCAAGTTTCTCGGCAATTGAAGCAGACACGCTCATGTCGAACCTTAGTACGCCCCTTCACAGAACAAGACCGTCCTGACTGTTCTAAGCAAAATATAACAATCCATCCACGGGGACCAATTTCTCACGTAAAACTCGTCATATGCAAGTCTTTCGGCGTAGGTTGTGTTGTTTCGTCCGGAGATTTGCCAGAGTCCTGTGATACCAGGGGTTACTCGCAAATACTCTCTGAAGGTTAAGCCATACTTGGCGATCTCTTCGTCCACGATCGGCCTTGGTCCAACTAAGCTCATCTCGCCTACAAAGACGTTCCATAACTGCGGAAGCTCGTCTAGGCTGGTCTTTCGGATGAGCTTGCCGATCCAGGTTATGCGTGGATCATCCTTCAACTTGTGATCTCGCTCCCACTCCGCTCTCAACTCCGGATGCTTGTCAAGGTAATCTGCCAGCACTTTATTCGCATCCGGTACCATCGAACGGAACTTGTGCGCCTTAAAAGTCCGGCCGCCTCGCCCGATTCGGGAATGACTAAAGGTTACAGGCCCCGGACTTGTAAGTTTTATCAGAATCGCGATACAAGCCAAAACAGGGGACAGAAGCAAAAGGGCTAGCCCCGAGAACACAACATCCATCGATCGCTTTATAAACTTTGGCCAAGGAAGCAAAAGAGACTCTTCGATCTTCACTCCACTCATCAGCCCGCAATTCACAAAGGCGCTGCTAGCACAAAAATGCGAGCGGGAGGCTCGGGTGCATACGACTTCCGGGAAGACACTAAATATCTTTGAATTTGCGGCAACCGTTTCAGCCGCATTGTCACCAACAATAAAAAGTCGATACACCTTATTCTTGATCGCGGATTCAATCAACAACTCAGGTGTGCCTCTGTAAGCTACATCTCGCTCGAACTTCCATTCAAACTCCGTCGATATGTCGCGATCAACCGCTCCCCAATTTCCTTCTGGTCCACAAAATCGACCAGCGGGCCGCAACATCGTCCAGCCAAAGCGAGTCATATCTCGGTAAACTCGCAACACGTCTTCGCGTCGCCCTAGAAAGTAGAACGGCAGCCCGATCCCTTGGAATCGCAAAATCGACTTCACAAGACCACGACAAACAGGCAACAATCCAAGCATTAGAACAAATGAGATGCCTAGAGTGATGACATAGGGAGATCGCCAGGAAGAGACCAATAATAGCGCCGCTACCAATGCCATTGTTCCCGTCAAAACGGCACGAAACTGATGCTTTAGTTCGCGAGCTGGATGAAGCCCTGCGCCCGGGTAAAGACCCACTGACCAGAAGCAAATCGAATATGCCATGACGGTGAACGCTGTAAACGCAACTCCGTGATGGGGCGTTGACGTCAGAAAATTGGCGATGCTTAGCCCAATGGCCACAGACAACGCACATGCAACGACGTCACCAATCCAAAGCGGAATGCCTACAGCAAGAATTTGGAGGAAGTAGCCAGAATCTACTGGGCGAGGCGTTGCGTCTGATGCGAAGCCTGCAATCGCAGACTCACGATCTATGGTTGCCAACGAAACGTTGCGGGCATTTGTCTGGGGCTCAAGCGTATCAATAAGGTTCGGCATTGTGACTAGATATGTGTTCTCAAGTGATCCGAATTTGCGGCTTACGTGCCACTTTCAGTTTTTCGCCTCAAACTTATCGAAGTGAGTCTATCTAGGGAAATCTCTAAATCAAGCATTCGGAAACAGACAGGGCCATTAAGAATTGGCAGATATCCCTCACAATCGAACCTCAGGGGGCAATCACTTCCCTTGAATTCCCTTAGTGTCGCCTTGTTGGCTAAGAACAATTCATGTGATTTTCCAAAGAAATTTCTATATTTGCGAGACCTGTCCGCAAATGTGCCTCTCCAAATCCACGCCGTTGCCAAGATCGGTTATCCACCGACCAAGGTGCGACAATTCGGGAATGCTGGCTGGCGTGATAGACGCGGGGAGTAGGGGGATCTACAATAGCACTATTTATAGGGTGAATCGCATATAGTGCGCTAATACCCTCATTCGAGCCTCACTCTTTACCAAATCTCACCATGACCGCTCGCGACCGTATCGTTGTTGCCGAACAAGGAATTATCTCGATCGTCCGCTTCGTCGATAAGAAGATCGTCGATTCAGCTAACATCGAGCAGCTTGGCGAAGAACTCAATAGCCTCGTGTTGCAGGATAAACGGGAGGCAATCCTCCTCAATTTTGAAGGCGTCGACTTTCTCAGCAGTGCGGCCCTCAATAAGCTCATTTCATTAAATAATAAGGTCAAATCAGTTCAAGGGCGTCTCAAGTTTTGCAACGTCAAAGCGGATATCCTTGAGGTCTTTTCGATCACCAAACTCGATCGCTTGTTCGATATTCGCAAAAATGAGTCCGATGCGCTCGCGGCTTTTCGCGCATAGTAAATAAGCCTCCCGTTATCTGCGATCGCAAGACTTCACATCCCCCGAGGAAGTTTCGGCCCATGCGATCAACATCTCTGACCGAGTGAATTCCCTATGACTTCCAAATCAAAGAATTGGGCAATCGATCAGATTATTGAAAGCGATTCCGATCAAGCGCACGAGCTCATCGAAAAGATCGCTGGTCGACTTGAGGAAGAAGAATGGTCCATGCGGGAGCAATTTCAGATTCGAATGGCTATGGAAGAGACCATTACGAACGCCATCGAACACGGCAATCGGCGCTCGCCTGACAAGAAAGTCCGCATCAGTTGCAGGATCTCGCCGCATGAATTTTGGCTAGAAGTTGAAGACGAAGGCTCAGGCTTTTGCCGGGAAGAGATCGCCGACTGCACTCAAGAGGACCGTATCGGACTACCACGTGGTCGTGGCGTCATGTTAATCGAAAGCTTTATGTCTCAGGCGGAATACGTTGGTCGCGGAAATCTCGTTCGAATGTCCCGGACCAGAAACGATCCTAAGTTCGACATACGTCGCGAAGACTAGGCGAACATGTTCACTGCATCAGCGCTATACTTGATAGTATTGGCGATACCACTGAACAAACCTACGAACGCCTTCCTGAACCGTCGTAGTAGGCACGAAACCGACAGCCGCTTTCAGATCATCCACGTCAGCATACGTCGAAGGAACGTCGCCTGGTTGCATCGGCAACAAGTTCTTTTTAGCCGGCTTGCCGATTGCAGCTTCAATTGCCTCGATAAAGTCATTCAAGGCCACAGGCGCATTGTTGCCGATATTAAAGATGCGGTACGGCGCGTTAGAAGTCGCTGGATCTGGACAGCCAGCATCCCACTCTGAATTCGGTTTCGCTACAGTTTCTGTTACAGCGGCGACGGCGGCCACGATGTCATCGACATAAGTGAAATCTCGCTGCATCTGGCCACGATTATAAACATCGATAGGCTGGTCTTCGAAAATGGCTTTCGTAAATTTAAACAAAGCCATATCGGGCCTTCCCCATGGGCCATACACCGTAAAGAACCTGAGCCCGGTTGTAGGCAGGTTGTATAGATGCGAATAAGTGTGCGCTAGTAGCTCATTCGCCTTCTTCGTGGCCGCATAGAGACTAAGCGGATGATCGACATTCTGGTGCACGGAAAAAGGCTGCGTTACGTTCGCACCGTAAACACTAGAACTGCTGGCATAAACAAGATGCCCAACTTTTTGGTGACGACACCCCTCAAGGACATTGGTAGTACCAACCAAATTCGCGTCGATATAGGCGTGCGGATTGTCGATAGAATACCTGACACCAGCTTGCGCCGCTAAGTGGACGACTCGGTCAAATCGATTGGATTCGAACAAGTCCTTGACCGCAGGGCGATCGGCCAGATCAATTTTTTTAAACTGAAAGCGGGGCAAGGTCTCCAACTGTTTCAGACGGTCAAGCTTCAACTGGACGCTGTAGTAGTCGTTGACGTTATCGACACCAACAACTTGCACATCATCCTGCTGCTCGAGCAACAGCTTGGAAAGATGAAAACCAATAAAGCCAGCGGCACCGGTGACTAAAATTGTTCGCATAGTTTCCAGACTTTCGGGTACATCAGGCTGTGTCGCTACCCAAAGTTAATTTGGGTAACGCAAATTTCAACTACTTTTCCTACTTTGGATCGTTGCGTCGTCGTAGATCTTAAATCATCTTCAGCGACTGCAGAAGTGGCGTCGAAATGACGTTGTTCGATCGATCTCGCACGTCGAGTTCGCATTGCTCTGGAAATTGCGACTCGCTTCCAAGCACTAGTAATGTGACCCCCGTTTGCTCTTCGATCTTCATCAACTCCCGTCGCTTACGATTGTTGAGATAGGCAGCTACATTCTCGTTTACACGGACGCTGACACGACTAGCCTGCGACGTCTGAGAGGCGACCAGCATAATGCGATAGACTTCCAACGCCATGCTTTCTGCCGTCTTAACCACCGCGCGCCCCTTGCAGCATGGGCAGTCTTCGTACACGCTCTTCTTAAAACTCGGACGTACTCGTTGCCGAGTCATTTCGATCAAGCCGAATGGACTTGTTCGTAAGATTTTGGTCTTGGCTCGGTCGCGCCGCATCGAATCTCGCAAAGTGTTTTCGACTTTGCGACGATGCGATTCCTTACGCATATCGATAAAGTCGTTGACTATCACGCCACCTAAATCTCGCAGGCGTAACTGCCGAGCGATCTCACGGGCAGCAGCCATGTTGAGCTGAAATGCGTTTTCCTCCGCAGATTCATCGGTACGGAAACTTCCGCTGTTGACGTCGATTGCAACCAACGCTTCGGTCTGATCGATCACCAGCGAACCACCATGTGGCAAAGGTACAACACGCTGATGGATGCGATTTATTTCGGCCTCAAGGCCATGTTTGTGAAATAACGGTTCAGGACCGTCATACAGATGAAGTCGCTCTGCGAATTTCGGCATCGTCATTTCGACGAATTCAACGGCGCGGCGATACGCATCTTCTTGATCTACTGTTATACGATCGATATCGGAAGTAAAGTTATCCCGAATCGTGCGAATCATCATATCGCTCTCTTCGTAGATAACTCCCGGCGCTGGCATCGCTCGCATACGTTTGACGATTACCTTCCAGAGTCGGACAAGGTAAGTGATATCCCGAGCTAGTTCTTTCCGCGTACGATCTTCGCCGGCCGTTCGGACGATAAAGCCAATTCCTTTGGGTGGATCGATCTCCCGCATGTAGTCTCGCAATCGCTTGCGATTTCCCTCGTTCTCGATCTTGCGCGAAATACCGACTCGATTGAGTGCCGGCATCAGGACGATGTAGCGACCTGGGATCGAGATATAGGTGGACAGAGTAGGCCCCTTTGTCCCAATCCCTTCCTTGATAACTTGCACAAGCACTTCATCGCCACGGCGGAAGACTTCTTGAATAGGTGGCTTAAAACGGGGGCGACCGCTTCGTAAGAGGGCACTTTGCTTTCTGCCGCGAGGGTTGGGGCCGCGCCCTCCTTGAAGCTCTGGACCATCAGAATCAACATCATCGTCATCCGCGTCATCTAATTCGTCGTCTGCAGCACCGTGCGCGACTGCGGCGGGGCGGGGTGAACGTCGCGGTTCCCGGTCAACGTCGTCCATATTGCCGTCGGCAATTTCCGCAGGATCGAATCCACCTTGGCGGAAATACTGCGGTTCGACATCGCTGATATGCAAGAATCCATTTCTCCCAACGCCAAAATCTACGAACGCAGCTTGGATACTGGGCTCGATGTTGACGATCTTGCCTTTGTAGATGTTACCAACCCAGTTGTCTTGGCTGGTCCGCTCGGTAAAGAGTTCTTCGAGTTGGTTATCTTCCAGGATCGCAATCCGACATTCTTCGGCTTGCGAAACATTGATTAACATTTCTTTTTTCATTTGTTATTTTCACTTTTGGCTTAAACACGTCCCAGAAAAAGGTTTGCTTCGGCTTCAACTTCTTCACGCCTGGAGCACAATTTCGGGAACTAAATCTGCTAGTTGGTTTTGTAAAAAAGCGTCGACCTCGCGAGCGGTTTCCAATCGCATCGCGCGCCACGCCATGGCTTCGCACTGGTCGATCGTTATGGACCGAACAGCCTTCTTAAGAATAGGAATTGCAGAAGGAGCAACTGATAGGATACGAATTCCCATACCTACAAGCAGAAGCGCGTAGGCTGGATTGTTACTCATTTCGCCGCAGACGCTGGTCGGCACGTTGCTGGCCGCTGCAATCTCTTTCGTCCGAGCAATCAGTCTCAGTACGGCTGGATCGCACGCTTGATAGAGATCAGCGACTGCTTCGTTACTCCGATCCACGGCCAGTGTGTATTGGGTGAGATCGTTGGTACCGATACTTACGAAGTCGATTTCCTTAATGAAGCGGTCCAGCATCATGACCGCCGCAGGAACTTCAACCATCATGCCGATCGGAACGTCATTACGAACCTCATATCCATCTTCGCGTAGATCTTCCTCGACTCCTCTCAAGACAAACCGTGCGCTACGAAGTTCATCGAGCGTCGAAATCATGGGAAACATGATCCGAATATCGCCTCCGTTAGCCGCACGCAAAATCGCTCGCAATTGAGTTCGGAATAACGATGGATTTCGAAGTGAGAGTCGAATCGATCGCAAACCAAGAAAGGGGTTATTTTCATCGCGAGCGACGGGATGAAGCCCCATTTTATCCGCCCCTAGGTCGAGCGTCCGGATAACAACTGGTCGTTGTTTGAGTTCCGCGACAACCGTCGAATAGGCTTGGAAATGATCTTCTTCGGTCGGCTCTTTCGCCGTCCCAAGATACAAGAATTCAGTACGATAAAGTCCGACACCGTCCGCTCCACGCTCCACGCAGCCGACGGCTTCTTGCGGAAACTCGATATTCGCCATCAACTGGATGCGCACGCCGTCACTGGTACATGCCGGCAAATCGCGAATCTCTGCTAGCTTTGTTGAAATCGATTCGCGATGCAATCGACGCTGTGTATAGCGTTCCAGCGTCGCGTCATCTGGACCAACGATCACAGTGCCTCGGTGCCCATCGACGATGATGGTATCTTCACTGCGGAGGCGATGCAGGAATGGCCCAATACCGACGACGGCAGGAATCTCCAAACCGCGAGCGACAATCGCCGTGTGACCGCCAGGTCCGCCGCTCTCAGTACAAATCCCCAACACCTGGCGAGGATCTAAACCAGCCGTTTCACCTGGAGTCAGATCGAAACTTGCAATGACTGCAGGATGTGGAAGCTTTTGCAAAGTTGCGGTGGGCTTGCCAGAAAGTGCTTCTAACAAAAGCCGTTCAATGTCGCTTATGTCCGCCGCTCGTTCAGCCAAGAAACTCGAAGTGGCCTTGCGGAAAGCGGCTGCGTAGCCAGTGAGAACTTCGCTGACAGCAAACTCAGCGGAATGGTCGTTGATATCAACTAACTTTTTAATTTCAGCATGCAATTGTCGATCGAGCAACATCTGCTGCTGAGCCGAGAAGATATTCCCAAGATGCGCACCAAGATTTGCACTGGTATGCTCACGAGACTCCTCCAACCGCGAAGACGCAGTTTTGATTGCCGCCTCAACGCGAGCCCACTCTTGAGCAGCGTCCGAACCAGCCGTTCGGCAGCGTGTAATTTGATACCCTTCGCGGTCAAAAACTAACGCATTACCAATCGCTACGCCCGGCGAAACTGCGATGCCTTGCAATTCCAACATGCCGTATCAGCTCTATCTTCTTTATTTGCCGAAAGCCAATCGATCGATCATGAACGATTGGCTTTCGAGATTATACATTTGCGAACTCTGTGACATTCGCGGTCTGTGAAAGATCTAGCTCCTTCAGCGAGCTGCTTTCCTAACCACCTTGCCACCTATTTTGCACGTCCCTATCACTCTCGAATTATGGTGCGTGCGTCTCATCGTCTTCACCAAACTTGCTGTCAAACAGACCCACAATCTCAGCCACCGCCTCGTCTGCATCTTCTCCATTGGCTTCCAGAGTAATCTGTTCGCCAGCAGTCGCCCCTAGCCCCAGCATGGCCAGATAGCTTCGGCAGTCAACTCGCTGCGAACACCTCTCGAAGGTGAGATCGCACTTATACTTACCAGCCGTCTTTACGAGCAAATCGACAGGACGCATATGCAAACCCTGCGAATTCTGGACAGTGACGACAACTGTTCGATGCTTGATCGCCATATAATGCCGAACTAGCTTCCGCCACCAAACTGGTTATTGTCAGATTCATCCAACAACTGAGAAATATCCTCAGCCTGCTTGGACTGCCGAAGGAACTTGCAGAACGTATCGTTTCGGACCTGACGTGAAATATTCTCCAGCGCCCGCAAGTGATCGCCAGGCCGATCAGGCGGCGATACCAACAAGAAAAACAAGTGTGCTTTCTGTCCATCGAAGCTATCGAACTCGACACCTTCTTCACTCACTCCAACCGTTCCAACAAGACGCTCGACCTGAGCGTTCTTGGTGTGCGGCACAGCGACGCCCTTGCCAATGCCTGTTGAACCAAGTTCTTCTCGCTTCATAATCGCACGAATAATATCATCGCGGTCCTCCGCTTTAATATCTCCGGCTTCAACGAGCGAATCGACTAATTCTGCGATTATTGGCTCTTTGGTCGTAGCCTGCAGACTGGGGCGAATCGCTTTTGTGGATACAAAATCGGCAAATTTCATGCGTTAAACTCTTTGAACTTCGAATCTCCGACCGGATTGCGGTGCGTTAGCCGAGAAAAACCTGCTACCGCAAATCACCAAAATTAAAATTAGCCCGCTCATAACAGCACGGCAAAGACGTGCCAAAACACACGCTATTTCGCAGAGAGGATATCACGAAACATCCAATTTAGAGAGGGGGCAGTCAAGGAAAAACTAGAATCAGAAGCATTCTTGCTGTCAAAAGCCAACTTTTTGCTGGTACGGACACCACAAGGCCCATTTCAGCCCCCCAAAAATGACGCCCCCGGTCGCCCTACTGCGGTTTCGGCAACGATTTCCCTATGCCACGCATCCGATTTTCGAATCAGCGTCTCTTCGAAACGCTGATCTAAAGCCCAAACTTATCTTCCACCAAGCCTCTCGAAGAACCGCAGTATCGCCCAGTCGTTGCCTGCCCCAGTCGTCGAATGCCAAGGTCGCTGGAGGAGCAGCGTGCAGTGCATTGCCGACTAAATCGGTTCTTTAAATCGGCTCTTCAAAATGCACGCGTCCAATTTTGTGGTCGGTAAGCCGCTCTTTATGCTTCCTGACCTGCTGCTCTACTTTATGAATAGCTGCATCTAGAGCGCTGAGAACCGTTTGCGACTCGCAAGTCGCCACAAAGTCGCTTGAACCTTCGGCAGATACGTTGATTTCCACTGTTGGCTTATCGCGATGCTCTAAATCGACGGTGACTTCGATCGCATTGATCCGATCGAATAGCCTTCGTATCTTTTCAACCTTCTCAACAATGATTTGTTGATCTTCCGACTTAAGGTGTCCGTGCCGCGCTGATACATTGACTTGCACAGGAAAGCTCCAATCTATACGTAATTACCAACTCGTCTCATCGGAATCGCCCGATGAGTCTTCTTCCAAATTACATTGTACTCAAGTTAGCTTCGCTGGGGTGGCGGGACACAATGCGATCAACAAATGTTGTGTCCACAAACTGCACACTGCCAAACTAAAGTATCACCTCAGCTAGCGACTTAAGACCTATCAGATTTGTAGGTTACTTTCGGTATCATGTCCAATCCACGAACCGTCGAGTTACGTGGTTTCAAACCCGTCGGCGGCGAATATGCGGATCATAACAATCCAATTACCTCTCCCGCAAAAACAGGATCTCCTGACGACTCCCAAGACGAACACGAACCGCGAGTCGTAACCGCTCGCAAGACGTTACGCCTTTGCGGTCATCACACGCTGCAATTCCTGCAAACTGGTATTTCCTAACGCCACTGCCAAAACACCTTCTTCTTGAAATCCAAGATGACCTGATTTCTTCAAATACTGCCGAATCAGATCGGGCGTCTTTGCATACTGAAGAATCGCTTTTCGCACGTTGTCATCGACCGTCAACATTTCAAAAATCGCCATTCGGCCAAAGTATCCGCGCCCTTGGCATTTGGGGCAGGGCTCAATAGGGTTCCCCTTGTCATCAACGCGTTTATCTGGAGGCGGAAGTACAAACGGCTGGTATAGAGTACTGACCCGTCCGGGAGGAATACCAAGTTTTTGTTGCATCTGCGCCGAAGGCGTAAACGGCTGGCGACAAACGTCACACAGGCGACGCACAAGTCGTTGACTGAGCACCACTCGTGTCAACATCAAAACTTCTTTAGCCTGTGTTCGATGCGAGGAGAGCAGGGTCAAGATCGCTTCAACAGGATCGTTTGCTACGAGCCGCGTAACAACTTGTTTGTCGTTATTCTTCATTTGGTCGACCAACGACTCGACGACTTGGCTGCTGTACAATCGCGGCATCACAAAGACATCGGGTTGTTTTAACAACATCTTGATCATCCGACTCTCTGGCGTGTCACCCTTATCTCGCTCGATCAGATGCGGCGTAACATTGATTAGTTCAGGGTCTGGATCAGCTGCGTCTTCAAGCGCCACCCAATCTCGGGTGTATTTATCGGCAGAATCAAGCGCCACGCGCCAAGTCGTCGGCAAGCCATTACCAGCAGGCGCCGAAATCAAGACCAGACCACCGTTGCTCCCGAGGGCCGATTTAAATTGATCTCGCATCGACTCGCGCATGCCTAGATCTTCGAGCGTCTTCAGTATTGGCTTCTTTGGATCGATCGAGATGAGAACACGCTCCCCGGCGGCTACACCTTGGGAAGTGCATTCAAGCACCCACTCGCCTTGGCCACTCACAATCCCGCATTTACCCATTTGTCGCACTCGGCGTTCGTTTGGATTCATACCAAACAACCGCTTGATCACCACTAATGCGCCATCGCCGCTAGGCCGATCCAGTGGTGGGTTCGCCTCCCAAACACCATCCACGCGAAAGCGTACAACCGTCGCGTTTGCCGTAAAATCCATCAAAATCCTGTCTGCGCGAGCCACAAAAGCAGCCCCTAACAAACCGATTGCTGTAGGATACCCAGGCAACTGGCGGACAGCAATCAACACCCCTTGTGCTTCGTTCTTGGGATAGCTGGTTGGTTTGATGTCTAGCGATGGAAGCGATGGGCCATCATTAGACGCAACAACACTTTTTTTTCTTCTGAGCAGTGCCATGTTAGGTCATCTCAATCGATTTTGTAATTAGAAGAGGACGTCTCGAAGGGACGACTCACGCCACCTCGAGACTATGCGTTTGTATTCGTTGCAGACTAAATAATTCCAGGTTGCGACACATTGATTCCCTTGAGCGACATCTTCAAGGCATCCGGGTTTGGAGCAACTTCGAAAGCTGTCGGACGGTCGATAAGCCCATCGTCTATCAACTGCTTGAGGCTCATCGTGAAGTCCTGCATACCTTCTGCTGCGCCAATGCGTATCGCGTCGGATAGTTTTTCGTCTTTGCCTTCCAAGACTAACTTCCGAACCATGGGCGTAAAGCTCATGATTTCACACGTTGGCACTCGCGATACACCTTCCTTAATGGAGGGTAGCAGCTTCTGAGCGATAATGCCCTTCATGTTGAATGCCATCGCGTTACGAATTGCCGTATGCAACTCTTCAGGAAACAAGTCCAAAATACGGCCAATCGTTGTTGAAGCGCTGGATGCGTGGATTGTACCAAAAACCAAGTGCCCTGTTTCTGCCGCGTGAATCGCCGTCATAAACGTTTCCTCGTCACGCATTTCCCCGACAAGAATAATGTCAGGGTCTTCACGAACCGCGTGCTTCATACCGATTTCAAAGTCCTTCACGTCAACACCAACCTCACGTTGGTTGATCAGACACTTGTCTTCGGTGTATACAAATTCAATCGGATCCTCGAGCGTTAGGATGTGCTTCCGATAATTGCGATTGATCCAGTTCAGCATGGAAGCGATCGTGGTACTTTTGCCCGATCCAGTTACGCCTGCTAGCAGCACCATCCCTTGGTCGTACTTACAGAAGCTTTCCATAACTGCGGGCAGGTAGAGCCCTTCAAAGTTTGGGATAAAGTTGTTGATTCGACGTGCCACGAGGCCTGGGCGACCTAACTGCTTGAGCATATTTACACGAAATCGCCAGCTCACACCCTCAAGCTCGACCGTGTACGAAAAGTCAGCGCCGCCTTCTTCCTCGAAAATACGACGATTGCGGTCGTCAAGCATCGGAATCAGCAGTCGGACCATTTCTTCAACGTCGATGGCAGGGCGACTGAGCGGTCGCAATTCGCCTTTAACGCGAACAATCGGCGGCGAACCTACCTTGAGATGCAAGTCGCTCGCTTCGGTTTTGACGGCGGCCCGAAACAGCTTATCAACTTCCAGCTCTCTCTTGGTCGAAAGCAAAGATTTTGCAAGATTGTCGGCGGCACTGACCTGTGACCGTGATGCTTCTACCGTCGCCATGTACTGTTGTACTCCGTTTTTTCAAACTAAAGAGATAAGGACCTTATTAGGAAGGATATCTCAATTGTAGACAACCCCGCGAGAATCGCCCACTTTTTCTTTTCGAGAGTTGAGACTTCCTACAATCGGACTTCGATCCCGGCTTGCTTCATCATGTTCTTGGTCTCCAAGATTGTATACTCGCCAAAGTGGAAAATGCTGGCCGCCAGAGCAGCGCTCGCACCACCTTTGAGGATTGCATCAACTAGATGCTGTGGTTTTCCTGCTCCGCCGCTAGCTACGACGGGAATTTTCACCGCTTGGCTGACCGCCTTCGTTATGGGCAAATCGTACCCATCCTTGGTCCCGTCACAGTCCATGCTAGTCAAAACAATCTCGCCAGCCCCCAGCTCTTCAACCTGCCTAGCCCAAGCGACGGCTTCCAGGCCAGTCGGTTTTCTTCCTCCTTGAATGTGCACTTCCCAGAATTCTTGGCCCCCTCGCATAACTCGCTTCGGGTCAATGTTTACCACGATGCATTGCGAGCCGAAGCGATCGGCGGCTTGACGCACCAGTTCTGGATTTGTGCAGGCGGCAGAATTAATCGACACTTTATCGCATCCGGCCTGAAGCAATCGGCGGATGTCTTCCAACGTCCGAATACCGCCACCAACCGTTAACGGCATAAAAACTTGTTCCGCCGTCCTGCGAACGACATCCACCAAAATGTCTCGCTCCTCGTGCGACGCCGTAATATCAAGAAAGACTAGTTCGTCCGCACCCTCCGATTCATAGCGAGACGCAACCTGAACCGGGTCTCCCGCGTCTCGCAAGTTCACGAAGTTCGTCCCCTTTACGACGCGACCACCATGCACATCAAGACAGGGAATAACGCGAGCGGCTAACATCCGGCTGAATCCAAGCTCAAAAATAGACAATGAACAAAAGCCGGATTGTAACGCCAACCTGAATTACTTCAAACAGCCGCTCCAGTGCTCGTCCCAGTCGGCGACAGCGGCCGAACGGCCTGAGTAGCTACAAGACTGGCTGCGCAAGTCTTTGCTGTACTAAGCTGGATCGTAACCCTGTTCTGCCTGAAAACCGCGACGTGGAAAATAATGACAAAGGGCGATTCCCAAGAAGTACAAGCCGACCAATGGAACTCCCATGCCGATCATCGATGTCACTTCCGCAGGCGTCAAAATCATCGACATAAACGTGATGACAAGAATTGCTGTTCGCCATTGGGAAAGATAGGTTTGCACCGATATGAAACCAATACGCTCTAACACAAACATGACCAAGGGCAACTGAAATGCAATGCCGAACCCCAGGGGTAAGAACAGCGCAAAGGACATGTAGTCAGACAATCGGGGCGACGCCCCGATTCCGAGACTGTCGTTAAAGGTCAACAGAAATTGAATCACCAGTTTGAAAATCACAAAGAATGCCAAGCACGCGCCTGACAGAAACAGGAAGATCGCAAACGGTAGGAAAAAGTACACGTACTTGCGTTCATGCGGATACAGCCCCGCCGCAACGAAAGACCAAATCGCATAAAAAATCCCTGGGCTGGCAATCACAAAACCAACAACAAAGCCGGCCTTCAACCAAATCATAAAGGGTTCTTGCAAGCCTAACGCTTGATTAGTCTCGGGAGTGCGCTGAATGCGCCAGGTAGGCTGCAGGCTTTCCAACGTAGGAGCGGTAAATTTCTTAAGCTCCAGCGGTATCGCCAGCGTCTTCGCCATCAATTCAGCGTCTGTCGTCGCTTCATCAGCCTCCGTTGTTGTCGACGATCCATCGGCAGCTTCGGCTTTTTTTTCTACCTCTGGAAAAATCTCGTCAGCCGGGGATTGGTAAACCAGTTCAGCCGTCAGACTGTTCGCAACCAAAAAAGCCTTGAAATCTTCGGTGAGATTCCCTCCACCCTTGGCTTCGACAAGTCGTTCTGCACGTTTTGCATAGTACTCATTCAATGCTTGAGCCAGCGGTGTCTGAACGTAGTTCACAACACTGTTGGCAAGCAACAGGCCTATGCACATGCCGCCTGCCAGGAAGGACATCGCCCATATCAGGCACCTCCGAAGCTCCTCCAAATGCGCGCCAAAACTCATCGAACTCTTGTCGAAGAGATCATCAGCCTTTTTGAAGGGCACTCCGCTTTTCAACATTTCCGAGCGATCCAAACGTACAACCTTTTCTGCCGACCAGGAATGCGGCATCTAACTTTCAAATGCAAAAGTACATCGTCTCTAGCAATCCCGCAAGTTCCGGCAGGAAGATGACGCCTGCTTATCGACTGACCTATTTTACCGGAGTTCGCAAATATTGAATTAAATCCGCCAACTGCTTGCTGCTTAATAGCTCTCCGAAGTTCTCTGGCATCAGAGAATTATTCGAAGCACGTTCTTCTTCAATATCCGATAGTGCAATGGTTTGTTCCTCACCCTTGGCGTCAGCCAACACAAGTTTCTTGTCATCGCGTTGTCGCGCCAAACCGGAAATGACGTTGCCCTCTGTCGTCATTACCGCGATCGTCCGAAACGCATGATCGACGTTCTGATTTGGCAGCAGAATGTCTTCGCAAAGTCGCTCTACGCCGCGTCCTCCCACGCCTTCCAGCTGAGGCCCAACCACTTTACCTTGTCCTGCGAACTGGTGGCAGAGCGCACATTGCTGTGCATAAAGCGCCTTACCTGCCTCCGGATCCCCAGCAAGAGCCGCAATCTCACTGCGTCGCTGCAGGAATGTGGCCATCTTTTCCTGCGCATTCTCATTTGCATCAGGTCGGAAGGTGACAAGTTCCTTTACAACTGGTTTCTCGACATTCGCATCCCACCACGCAGTCGGTATGGCATTCAAAGCGTTCGGAGACAGCCAACCTTGCTTAACCGATTCCAATAACAATTCGTGTGAACGAGAGTTCGTCGAAAGTTGTAGAGCCAGGTCCTGCTGGGCCAGAGCATCAGAACGCTTGGCAATCTCCTGCAACATCGCCGAGGCCGCGACATCCGGCTGACTCGAAGCTAGCGATTTCGCCGCCGCAGTAGCCACATCGAATTGCAAATGCTCCCACGCCCAAACAGCCAGAACGACTTCCAGAGCAGGCTGGCTCGTAACGCGACCGGACCATAACAACTGATAGTACTCGTCGACACGCCGCTCGCTCAATCGACTTTGGCCAGCTACTCCATCCGGCAACCCGCCCACCGTCTTGAGTATCGCCAACACGCGGTGCAGCTCCGTTCGATCTGCCCGAGCCGAAATCCCATCTGGCTCAAAGCCACCAGCCGCAATCCACGCGTACGCTCCGCCTGTATCGCCGTCAACGATGCGAATTACAAGAGAGCGGTCCGCAAAGGGTTTCAAGTCCCAAACGACTTCGGCGGCGGCATCTGTACGCGGCGGGTACTGGAACAACAAGACTTCTTTGCTGCTCGCATCCAACAACGCCACCCGGTTCTTGTGCGTGTCGGGATCCTTTGGATCACCATTGTGTCCCGAAAGGTAGAAACGCACTTGCTCTGCCTTCGGTAGAATCCCGCTGACCATGCTGCCGACGTATGGCTCCCCCATTGTAAAGGAACTAAATACTGGCAATGTCGGTTTGTCTTTGGGTTGCTGAAACGGACGCTCTTCGACTTGCCAACGCACGTTCGTAGTCGCACTAGCACCACCTATGCCGACCCAACTGACCAAGCGTTCTGCATTACTGGAGTTAAACCTAACAGTCCAATCACGAACGAAATCCGAAATCAAACGTCGAGCATCGTCATTCAGTTTGCCTTGCTCTTTGAGCACTTCCACAACGGTGGCAAGCTGCTCAAGGTACAAAGCCTGATTGCTCGCAGTGGCCTTTTCCAAGAGGCAAAAGAGATCTGGAATCTCGTCAGCCGATAGCGCGGTTGCCATCGCAACCAACAAGCTTTGCGGAATACTCGAGCCATCCAAATTCTTTTCTAGATAGGCAAATCCCGCCTTGGCAGGGAATTCGCCCGCAGGCAATGCTATTAAGACGTCAAACAATTCCTGCCCTTCTGGGCTATCGATCGCGACCAGGACCGATTCTGCGGCAGCGTTTTTATCCTTGGTGACTGCAACATCGGCGGCCTGAGCACAAGCCAGTTGCGGCTCCCACCCTTGAAGCAAAAACTCGCGTGCGTCTTTGCTGCGCAACATTTCTCGCAACGCGATCCGTAACGACGAGCACAAGATAACATCGTCGGCCTTACATGCCGCGATAGTTTGCAGGACAAGGTGAGCATCCTGCGCAACACCTATTTGCGTCATCAACTGTCCCGCTACAAACGCAGTATGCGGACGCGTTTTCCAATCATGAAGGGCCTTTCGCGCCGCATCTTTTGCTTTGGTTAATTCTTGATCGTTATATTTTGCTAAATCTGCCTGAACGGTTCGAAGCGCGTTGGCCGACACTAAGTCAACCGAACTGCTGAACTGGTCGACGACCGGCGAGAGTGAGACGCTCTTATTGACAAACGTATGCACCCAAGCTCTAGCCGCAATTTCCGTTGAACTAGCCTGTGTTCCTAAAGGCGATTCGTTCAGCGCCGATGCGACTTGGCCTTCGTCCTTACGAGACAACTCAGACAAACGCTGGAGTGCAAGCCGAACGATCGTAGGGTTCTGGCTACCCAAAGAATCGATGCAAGCCTTGGCGGACTCTAGATCCAGTGCCGAAGTCGTCGCACCGTCTTTTCTGCCGATACGCCAAATACGTCCGCGAAAACGGTCGCGGCCCTCATGTTGCAAGGGCACTTCATAATGCCCTATGATCCGATTGTAAAAGTCGGCCACGTAAAGCCAACCGTCGGGACCAAGTCGGATATCGACAGGGCGAAACCAGGGATCGTCGCTGGTCAAGAGGTCACTTTCCTCGACTGCTGTAACACTAAGCCCCTTTCGCACAATTTGGTTTCTATTGATGCGGCTTGTCATCACATTGCCGCTCAAAAACTGATCCAAATATTGCTCAGGCAACACGCTACCGAGCCCGATTTCCAAGCCAGCAATTGCCGTTGAGCCATGAAGGTGATCCATAACGTCCGGCACGAAGCCAAGACCATCGTGAGGCCGACCAAAGCTCTGATAAAAGCCACCGGGGATTACTTGAGAAATGGGCTTACTATGACAATCAGCAGTAAACACGTTGCCGTAAGTATCGATCGTCATCCCAAACGGATTCACTTGCCCGTTACCGAAGACGTCAATTGATTGGCCGTCAGGGCGGAATCGAAAGACATTACCGCTTGGCAAGAATACTGACTTTCCATCGGTCCCTGCAACTTTCGATTGATTGTTGAATCCGTGATTCGCCATTACCCAGCCATTGGGCATCCAGCGGAGCGAGTTCACCATTCCGTGAGTATCGCGAGTCGTATCGAATGGCCCCAACACAACGTCGCGCTGATCGCAGATCGAATCACCATCCGTATCGCGAAGCATGTAGATATTGGGAATGTTGAAGCAGAGCGCGCCGTCTTCGTAGGGAAGTATCCCAATGGGTATATTCATCTGATCGGCAAATTTGGTTACTGTCTCGCGGTAGCCGTCGCCGTCTTTGTCTTCGAGTATAACAATCGCATCCCGCGGGCCTTTATTCTCTAAATCCTTCGATGCGTCATAGGGGTACGGGTACTCATAAGTCTGCGTAACCCACAAGCGGCCCTTCCAGTCAAATGCTATGTTCAGTGGCTTGGCGATTTCAGGTTCGCTGGCAACCAATTCGATCGTGAGCCCCTCAGGCAGATGGAAACCTTGCCTTTCTTCGTCGGGTGCGCGAGGTTCCGTAGTCCGCACGCCGCGTCCAAACTCTTCCGCGTCCGTTAACGGCTCGGCAGCTTTGACGAAAACGGTGGTAGCTTCTTGAGCATAGACTGCTGCCCAACAGAGACCTGAATTTACGAAAGCCGAAAGCACGGTAACACCCAGCAGTCGGGCGAACTTTCGACGCTGATGAAACCTAGGGGAGGGGGTAGACGGGCGAGATCGGATGAATGTAGTCATAAGCCGTAGTGCAGAGATGCAAAGGTGGGGTAGGGTACAACGGATATTTCGCGGTCCGCGCGGTCGGCAGCTTTAGGCTGAAATCGACGCAGAAGATTCGATACGAGGCCTGTTCTGAATCAAACTAGCTTAGTGAGAAAGTTGCCAAACCTCAAATCCAACGCGATATAAGAATTTAGAATCATCGGACCGGCAAGGGTATTTGTTGTTTACGCGAGTCAAATACCGCAATCTGGGCTAGCCCCAAGATGGTATCGGACCCAAATTTGGCTATAATTTATGATCGGCTAACCGAGCGCGGTTGCAATGGGACGTAACGCGTCCGTACCTTTTCCAGGGCGTATTATTTCGTCAGCATGTCCAAACGAACAGTCACTTGCAACCAAATCCGCCGCCAACTCCTCTCGTATAGATGCCCGTAGTGGATGCTTCTTCATCACACACTCAACAATTCGCGGCTGGCTCCTTAGAAGCCGGTGACGATGAACGTATTTTTGATTGCAAATGCGGAGCGAAGTTTGTCGTGGTAGGAGACATGGCCACGGCTTGTGCCAATTGTGGCCATGTAGTCAATTCGGCAAAGAGAATAGCGGACGCCATCACGCTTTCGCAGGATGACTTCCACTCGCAGGGGAGCTTTGATCACGGCAATACTACCGGCCCTGACTCAAATCCGTCGTCGGGCAAACTAGCTGGCATCACTCTCGGCCACTTTCAACTAGAAAACATGCTTGGCTCCGGCGGCATGGGCGCCGTCTACAAAGCTCTTGATACCTCACTGCAACGTTATGTCGCTGTCAAAGTCATCAATGATGTTCGCTATGGGGCTGATCAGCATTCTGTAACCTCCTCCATAATTCGCGAAGCCGTAGCCCAGGCCAGGCTGAATCATCCTAACGTTGTGACTATCTATTACGTTGGCCGAACTGAATCGGAACCGTTCCTCGCAATGGAATTGGTTGATGGCACGACACTGAGACAACAACTTAACAATGGTCCCATTGCTTACGCGGATGCGATTCGCATCGCACGTCAATTGGCCAGCGCGCTAGATCATGCGTCACGAATCAATATTGTGCACGGCGACATCAAGCCCAACAACCTGCTGATTGACGATGCAGGTAATGTAAAGCTTTCCGATTTCGGTTTAGCTCGGTCGACCCTAGACAACTTGCCCAAGGCTCCACTTTCTGGGACGCCCGCTTATATGGCACCAGAATTACTGGACACATCTGAGGTATCTATCCAGAGCGACATGTATGCGATTGGCATAACTCTCTTTGAAATGATCTTTGGCAGGCTGCCGTTCACATTTAAAGGACAGAATGTCAGAGACCAGTTGCTCTGCCATGCAACCAATCCGGTCGAATACCCAGAGGTGTGGCCGCGTGAGCTGCCAATTGAACTAAAGAGTGTTTTGGACCGTCTGCTCGCCAAGAACCCGCTCGACCGCTATCGAAACTACACGGAATTGCTTGACGATTTGCAAAGTATCGAACCGGTCAGCACGACGGTGGCGGGTATAGCACTTCGTGCGGCAGCATTTGCGATTGATGAAACGATACTTCTCGCTGCCTTTCTTCCATTTGCAATCCCTATTTATCTTTCAACGTTGCAGTTGCCACCGTACGGGCCATATTTTTCAGTGATTCGTCCGTGGAATATTGTGCTTGCGTTGTGCGCCTTAAGCGTACCATTAACGTTTTTAACGCTGGCCAGACTCGGCAAGCAATCGGTCGGCCGTTATCTGTTTCAATTGCGAGTCACAGAACAGCATGGGTTAGTGCTAGGACGCGATCAAGCAGTGCTACGAGCTTTGTTGCGAAATGCAACCGCTTGGCTATTGCCCCTTGGTCTGTTTGGAGGCATCTACTTCTCACTGATCGTTGAGATCACTTATGTTCTCATACTTGTGATCTTATTAGCGGAAGTTATTGCAGCCATTAGCTCTAAGGATCGTCGCTCGCTGCATGACCTTCTTTGCCACTCGCGGGTTGTTTTAAACTTTAAGACATCTGAACGAACATTGCGAAAAGCTCCCGCAACATTGCGAGCAAAAGCCGAGGTTCGTACGGCGCGAGAGGAGACGTTGACGCAGTCTTCCCCTCATTCCGTCGACTATCGTTGATATACCGTTAATAACGAACAGCTGTGACCAACGGAGCTGGGCAAAATGGGAGGCTAAAAAGCCGATCGCATTGGCAAACTACAAGTATCTAGGAAACCTGTAACGCCTACCTTTTGAAGCAAACTCCGCAGGCGGAAAACTCAACCCATTTTGTTAAGCTCGGCAGACTTGGGTATTTGCGGAAAAATGACATCGCCTGCTCAAGCGCTTTGGAAAGCAATACCGATATCTAAACCACGAAGCCTTAGTTGGTGTAACCGACCTATCGTGAGGTCGGAGGGAATGACATTCGATTAAGGCTTGCCGAACATTGGGATGGACGCCTTCAGTATCGCTTTCGGTGCTGACTAATGTTTGGAAAAGGAAGCAACAGCAACCCGCCGTTGCACAGTTACATAGCGGAAGTAGACGACAACACCTGTTGCAGAACAGATGTTTGTCTGCGAGTCGGTCAACGAAGTCGAATTTGGGCAGCTTGTTTGCAGGTTGCTCAAATTCAAAGGCCACGTCGGCTTGAGGGCGATTTCGGCGGCGGCTTCGTGCGCCGAAACCGGTCTCCAGCTATGCCGATATGTAACAATTCCTAAAGACTCAGGTTCGGCGTTCAAATCATAAGGGAGATGATTGTCGATGAAGTGGAACATTATTGTAGGGTCGATGGTCCTTGGCGTTAGCCTTGCAAGCCAAAGCTTCGGTTTTGGACTGTTGGACCGTATGCTCGGCGGTAGCGGTTGTGGCTGTGCAAGCTCATGCTGCGATACGTCGGTTAGTGAACCATCCTGCGGATGTGAAATGTCCGGTTGTAGCGCTGATCCAAGCTGCGGTTGCGAAATCGCTGCTTGCGATCCATGTGCATCAGCTGCACCATCTTGCGGATGTGAAATGGCAGCCTGCGGCGCAGCACCAAGCTGTGGTTGCGAAATGGCTGCTTGTGATCCTTGCGGCGCTGCTGCTTGCGATTCCGGATGTGGAAAACAACGTTGCCACAAGCCTTTGTTAGGCTTGTTGAAGAAGTTGCATGCTAAGAAAGCTTCTTGCTGCTCGCCAGCACCAAGCTGTGGTTGCGAAATCGCTTCGTGCGATCCTTGCGGTGCAGCTCCTAGCTGTGGTTGCGAAATGGCCGCTTGCGGTGCAGCTCCTAGCTGTGGCTGCGAAATGGCTGCTTGCGATCCTTGCGGTGCAGCTCCTAGCTGCGGTTGCGAAATCGCTGCTTGCGATCCTTGCGGAGCTTCGGCTTGCGACAGCGGTTGCGGATCGAAGAAGCGATGCGGTCTACTTTCCAAGCTATTCGGTGGACGCAGCAAGTGCGCTCCAGCATGTGATTCTTGCGACGTAGCAGTTGCAAGCCCATGCAGCTCCGGATGCAGCTCTTGCGGTTCAGTTGCAGCTCCTGCTGCTCCAATGGCTGCACCAGCACCAGTTGTTGACCCAAGTGCTTACTTGAACAGCAAGCGTCGAGTCATTCAAGCTAGCAGCACGACCATTCGCTAGTGCTCCCGAAAGGGACACTGCTAACGGTGAGGTTGGAAACGACCTTCTGCTAAGCTCCTAAGACAGACGTTATTAAGACAGCCCGCCAAGTTCGAAAGAATAAGGCGGGCTGTTTTTCTTTTGGCACTCACACGTTGCTATAGCAAACCGCGAAATCCACTAAGCATCCGGCTCGGCTACGCAGGTCTCTTGACGTAGTAAGATCGAAACACTGGTAAACTGTTCAATCTTGTGCGTCGCTCGAAGTGAGTTAGGTAATCAAGATCATCTTCCGCAGTCCGCTCTTCAATCAAATGCGGACCATCCCACTTTGTTTCCGACGCAATTAACTCAACAGTTGATTCGAAGTAGTCGAGCACGTCAGTCCAAAAGTGCAACTTGCCGTTTGGCTTGAGCACTCTATCAATCGCCGCAATCATGCGCGAATTCAGAACTCGCCGCTTCTTGTGTTTTGCTTTCCACCACGGATCCGGAAAATACACATGCACAGCATCAACGCGTTCGTCGGCCACATGCTGGTCTAAAGCAATTACGCCGTCGGCACAAAAACATGTCGCATTCTTAAGCTCCGCTCGCTCAAGCTTCTTGTTGCACATCGCCGCATACTTCGAGGCAATCTCAAGTCCAATAAATTGGACGCCCGGGAACTGCTTGGCCGCGTTTACAAGAAAGAGACCTTTCCCAGATCCAACTTCAATCTGAACCGGATTCTCCCTAACCAACAATTCAACAAATCGATCGCAGTCGTCCTGAGTTCGAAACGCAGTCCTTGTGCCAAACGTGTACTCGCTCTGTTGTCTTAAATCTTCTGACATGACCGCGCTGTCTAAATTCAAATTTGCGAAAAAAACTCCACTGCAACATGAAAACGTAAAGACTAGTTGCTCGTCATTAACTAGCAATGCCTAAGGCGAATTCAACGAAAAAGGGCAGGAAAGCAAACCCTGGTAGCGATTGCACTCCTGCCCCTAATTTATCACTAGATTTACTGACTAGCGACCACGTTGTTGCGGAGCGCTCGCCGTGGCTGCTGCACCGCTGATCTGCATCACACCTTCTTCAATGGTTAATCGCATAATCAATCCATTATCCACCGCGCGACTGGTGACACGAACCATGTCGTTGGAAGAGAATTCAGCAGACTTGGCAATAGCAGCTCGCAGAACAGTCAGTACTTTTTCGTCTTTCGCCAGCGTCGTTGCATACTGAAGAATTGGAGTCAATTCGATTTGAAGGTCAAATGGATTGGATGGCGTTTCCGATGCCGCTTTCGCTCGGTCAATGGCCGCCGCAAGTGCCGTTTGACTATTTACACCTAGCGCCAGTGCCGCTTGGTTGTCGCCAAATGCAACGACAAAGGGCACCGTCTCGCCCATGACCTGTTGCATTTCAGTACTATCTCCCGGCACTTTCCAGGTGCCCGTATAAGTGTTCAATCCACCAACGTTGGTTGGGCCGGCGGTAATCTGAGGAGCGTTCAAATTTCCTGCGTACTGCTTTAAGAACGCAACAAAATCTTGTTCGAGCTCTTTAGCATTGGCCACCGTGCCTCCACCTAAAACATTGATTCCGTTTTCAAAGTTGATCGCATAGCAGCCATCAATGTTGCCGCCCTTCAGCGTGCTTTTAAACGACTTGGAAAAAATGTTTACAAGTTGCTTGATAACATCGCGTGCGACTTCATCGTTGACAGAGTTTCGCAGCGAAGTATCGAGCTGGCCCATTTGCATCTCGATATTATCCAGAGCCATCTTGATTTCTTCCTCGCCCATCTTCGAACGATACATTGCCTGGATCGGATCGGATTCAAACGCATACGATGCAAATGCACTAGTCAATCCTTTCTGCATCTCTGTTTGCTTGGCCAGTCGTGAACCGGCAACGAACTTGGTACCGAAATCAAACACGACAGCTCTCGCGTCCTTGTCAATGTTAATACCGACCAAGAATTGATCCGTATCTTGGATCGTATCCTTGATCTGCTGCATCGCTCGCTTGCCCGTTTCCTTTTGTTGAGCAATCTCTTCAGCCGATTTTCCAGCATTGCCGCGCGACATGGCTGCTTCGAAACCTTGATCCAAGTTTTTGATAAATTCGTCTCGTAGTTCCGCCGGTATCGACTGAATGCGAATGTTGACAGAGAGGTCATAACGATCCGACAAGCGAGAAATAATTCCCTGTGGATTCGATGGAATCTTCTCTAGGTCGTCTTCGAACTGTGTGACAAATAACCATCCGTTGTCAAAGCGCCCATAGACATTCGACATCCCGACGTTCAGCGAGTAGCGATTATTTCCAAGGTCGCTGCGGGAAATGACCTGCGCTGTGCCTGCAAAGAAATCCTCAATATCCTTGATCGGCAACATGAGAAAACTTTGCGGTTGCCCATCTTCCTTCAAAGTCACCGCCACACCGATTGGCCGGGTCCGGTCGATCCCCTGCGAATACTGATTCACAGACATCGAAATCATACCGCCGATCATCGGAGGTTGTCCGCTTGCCTTAATCAAGTACATCAAGTCTGGCAAAAACTTGTCGAGACTGTTGATTGCCACCACCGCCGTCGGCTGATCGACACCAACTTCCGAACCAGAAGATTGCTGCTCTTGAGCAAACGCAAGTGAGGACATGGCAACGCATACAACAGCGTATAAGAATGTGCGTTGCAGCTTATTGAACAACCCATGAACCGACATATCTAATCCTTTGATCTCAAAGTTAAAAGGCGTGACCAGCATTGCAAGGGGCTATTTTGGCACGTTTACGCCCCCAATGAATAGGGGGCGCCGAGAAGTTTAAGACCAAAGTTTTGCAGCGACTGCGTTAAACCGCGATCGCTGCTTTGCTTGAAATTGCAGCATTTTGAGCGATAAATCAGCTGTCGACTTCGCTCAACTCTTCTGCATCTTCGGTTGCTTCGACGTTTTCAGGCCCAGTATAGCCGCCAGCTGAAAGGATCAGTTCACGGATCTCGGCCGAAATCTCGGGGTTTTCGATCAAGAAATTACGAGCCTTCTCTTTGCCCTGTCCCAAATACGTCTCGCCATATTTGAACCAGGCACCGCTACGGCTGACGATCTTGTGCGCCATGCCTAAATCCAAAAGGTCGCCTTCATAGCTAATCCCGCCTGCGTGCATCATATCGAATTCAGCCACGCGGAACGGAGGCGCGACCTTGTTCTTAACAATCTTGGCCTTAACCCGTTGCCCTACGACTTCTTCGCCATCCTTAAGCGAACCAGTTCGACGAACATCAATTCGGCAAGACGCATAGAACTTCAATGCGCGACCGCCAGGAGTCGTTTCCGGACTACCAAACATCACACCGATTTTTTCACGAATCTGATTGATGAAAATCACCGACGCCTTGCTCTTAGCAATCGCCCCCGTCAACTTACGCATCGATTGGCTCATCAACCTCGCTTGAAGTCCAATGTGCGAGTCGCCAATCTCTCCTTCCAACTCTTGCCGCGGCACCAACGCCGCCACCGAGTCAATCACAATGACGTCAACTGCGTTGCTCTTTACGAGCATCTCGCAGATCTGCATCGCTTCTTCACCGCTGCCCGGTTGCGATACTAAAAGGTTATCAAGCTCCACTCCTAACTTCTTACCCCAAGTCGGGTCAAACGCATGTTCGGCGTCGATAATCGCAGCGATTCCGCCTGCATGCTGTGCCTCAGCGCAGATGTGCAGCGCTAAAGTAGTCTTGCCGCTGGATTCAGGACCATAGATCTCGATGATACGACCACGAGGCACACCGAATCCACCCAACGCCATATCCAGCGACAACGAGCCGGTGGTGATACCTGAGATCTTCAGTTGAGACTCGCCACCCAAGGGCATAATCGAGCCCTCGCCAAACTGCTTCTCGATCTGCTCTAGCGTCGTTCGCAAGCCAGGCTCACGCTTGTAAATTGACTCCATTCCATCAACAGCTTTTCCACCAGTAGATTTAACCGTCTTTTTCTTACCAGCCATCGCGGCAACTCCTCAAAATTTTGATCGAATCGTACCAAACTCAGAACATCAGACGCGATTGAACGCCTATACACCAGCCACGGATTCTAACATGTTTTGCTATCCACTTTGCAAGTACTTACGCCATTTCGCTTGATTGCTACTGATATTATCCGACCGTGCTGTGACACGTTTGGTCACACGCAAACGGTGTTTTCGAAAAAATATAAAGTTGACCGAACTGCCCCGCTCGCAAGCTGAAAAATTTCAGAAAGCTAGCACTGCGAAACGAATAGTTCCTCAAAGTGAATTTTGCCAGGCATAAGCGACCGCTCCAATCACCGGCGCCGTATCATTGCAGACCGAGAATTCAATACGAGCGTTCCCGCGAAAGCCATCCAAAGCGTGACGATAGTAGGAATCGAGCACCATCTTCATGTACCGCTCACGCACGGGAATTGAAAGATCGCACACGCCTCCGCCAATAACCAACAAATCGAAGTCCCCGATATAGTTGATGCTCAGCAACGCAATCCCCAAAGCTTTGGCTTGATCATCAAACAGCTCAAGTGCCAACGAATCGCCGGCGTCGGCAAACCCCCGCAACGCTTTCGCCTTGTCACGAATAGATGCTTCAATCTCATGAAGCGGATGATCAGCCCACTTCGGAAGCGACAACCTATACGCCAATTGATGCGTCAACGCAGTCAACGAGACAGCGGATTCAACCGTCGATTTCGCGTTCCCCACTAACAGGTCCGCATCTTGCTCATAACGGAACGCAGCGGCCGGCAAAAAGATGTGCCCACCATGCCCAGCTCTGCCTGCGAGCCCTCGGACGACGCCACGATCCCGAACCTCGCCTCCCCCCAAACCCGTGCCGACAATTACCATAAAGAGCGACCGCAAATTCGACTCTAGCGCACTCTCTTGAGATCCACTCCACTTCCATGTTCCGCTTCGGACTTGGAATTCGCCCAACGCAGCCGATTGCCCGTCACCGATGTAAACCACGTCACAATGGAAGCCCGCCTTCCTCAGACGATCCTCCAGAGCCGCACGGATCGGAAATTGTCGCCACTCTGGATGCTTCAAATTTGGTGTACCAAGCAACACTCCGTCTAACGTCGAAGGCCCTGGAGTCGATAACCCAACGCCATAACAATCATCTGGGGAAACAGACAATTCTCGCAACATCAAACTGACTTGACGCGAGATGCTAGTCAAAGCAGCCGAAGGACCAGAAGCTGAATCGGTTGCGAATTGGTCAGAAACCAAACAAATATTGAGACTAGAATTACCGATTGCTACTGTCGTCGTAGTGCCCCCAATATCAATCCCGATAAAATATTTCAAGGCGCGACTCCATCTAGCTGACTACCGCAAAAAATTGATCGGCGACATTGTAACAAATCGTCGCAACGCGTCGTGCGGTTTTGTTGCAAAGCAATCAAAAGCTCAGTCGCATGCGTCCCTCCTTCAACTGAGCCAGCGGTCGTACATCACCAGGGCCGCGAAGTGATGACCCCTTCTTCAGGGCTAGATGCCTGTGCGTACAAACGCTTGGGAATTCGACCAGCGCGGTACGCTAGCCTGCCAGCTTCCAAACCCAGTTTCATCGCAATCGCCATTTGGACCGGCTCTCGAGCATGCGCAATGGCCGTATTTAAGAGAATCCCATCAACTCCCAACTCCATCGCCGCGGCCACGTCGCTCGCCGTACCGACGCCAGCATCAACAATTACTGGGTAACTCGGGTCGCCGTCTTTTAAATATTCGAGAATGATTCGAATGTTATTTGGATTCAAAATCCCTTGCCCAGAACCGATCGGAGATCCCGCCGGCATCACTGCAGCCGCTCCCGCCGCTTTCAGTCGCACAGCCGTAATCGGATCATCGTTGGTATAAGCGAGCACTTCAAAGCCATCATCGACCAATTGCTGGCAAGCCTCTAAGGTCGCAATCGGATCAGGCAACAATGTTTTGCTGTCGCCAAGCACTTCTAGCTTTACCCAGTTAGCTCCAGGATTTTCAAGCGTTTGAAGGATTTCTCGCCCCAATCTCGCGACACGCAGTGCGTCTTTGGCGTTGTAACATCCGGCTGTGTTGGGCAGCAGCGTATAGACGCTTGGATCGAGGTAATCCAAGATGTTTTGACCAGAGCGGTCGTACAGCTTTTCGCGACGCACGGCCACCGTTACACACGTCGCCCCAGAGGCAACCAACGAATCACGCATCAACTCCATCGTGTCGTATTTGCCCGTCCCGACGATCAAGCGACTTGAAAGCTGGTGCGAACCAATTTTGAGGGGGGTGTCTTCCACACAAAGCGTCATATTGCGATTCGTTACAGTTGAGCTAAATTTCTTGGCTTCGATCCTAATGATCTACCTTTATGGTAACAATCTCAAGCCATTCGTCCAATCGCCACCGCCCTCGTCGAACACTTCCCACTGATCAACGGAGCCTCATTACGTTTCATTTAGCCATCCTCTGCCAAAGCAATAGTTGGTACGCCCGCGATCTTCAGCGAGCAACACGTCCGGACGAACAACTGCATTTGATCAACTATCGCGATCTTGCGGCAGAACTCTCAAACGAGCTTTCAATCCATAGCTCCCTCCATACCGATTCTCGAAACTCGACCAGAACTGCCATCGACCTCTGTTCTATGGACGCGATACTAGTACGCTCAATGCCGACTGGATCGCTCGAACAAATCATCTTTCGGATCAACGCTCTCCACGCCCTCAACGCTCGGGGAACACCTGTTGTTAATTCAGCTCGAACGCTGGAGATTGCGATCGACAAATGGCTTACCTTGGAAATACTTCGCCGTCACGGA
Source organism: Njordella aestuarii (assembly GCF_056494165.1). Classification (NCBI taxonomy): domain Bacteria; kingdom Pseudomonadati; phylum Planctomycetota; class Planctomycetia; order Pirellulales; family Pirellulaceae; genus Njordella; species Njordella aestuarii. Next base: position 298,678 of record NZ_CM151397.1, on the reverse strand, counting down.
ATCAATACTCCTCGCACATTCGCTTGCCAGACTCGGGAACAAGCGATGGCAGGTTTTAAAGCTTTGGGAAGTGATGTCGTCGTAAAACCTCTTTTCGGCGGAGAAGGGCGGGGACTCATGCGCATCAACTGTGAAGATCACGCGTGGCGAGTCTTTGGTACGCTTGAAAATTGCCAGTCCGTGTTGTACCTGCAAGAATACTTGCCGCACTTCGATAGCGACATCCGCATCCTAGTCATTGGCAACGAAGCATTCTCTGTCTTAAGATCCAATCCTAACGATTGGCGATCCAATCTTTCTCGAGGAGGCACGGCAACGGCTTACACTTCGAAAACAACCGAGCTTGAAATTGCGATGAGAGTTGCGGAAATTCTCGGAAGCAAGATGGTCGGTGTCGACTTGCTTCCAACGCAAGACGGACGGCTTGTTGTTCTCGAAGCCAATGCAGTGCCCGGTTGGAAAGGCTTAGCAAAGTGCCTGAACGTGGACATCGCTCGGAAGGTCCTAGACGTTACGAAATGCTCACCGGCTGCTATGTCGCCCCCGCGCGAAGTCTAATCGCTAACCGCCGCATCTGGTGAGTCTCGGGTGAAGAGCTTAAAAGAAGATACGATGAAGATTCACATCTTTTAAGCTTCTGATCAGGTGTTGCGATAAGCCATAGGCTATTTTGGCTAATCCGACTCAAAAGACCAAAGCAAAAGGTTACGCCATGAGCAACCGTCATCGCGGCTTCACAATTATCGAGCTACTCGTAGTCGTCGCCATAATTGGATTTCTTATCGCCCTCCTTCTTCCCGCAGTGCAGCAAGCACGCGAAAGCGGCCGACGGGCACAATGCACCAGCCAACTACGTCAGTTCGGGATTGCTCTGAACAATTACGAATCGACGTTTAAATATATGCCCGAAGGCAGAATGGCTCCTGACTATTCGATCAACGGTGTCGTGCAAACCAACTACACAACTTATCCAAACACACTACCAAACAAAGCTTGGACTGGTTTTCGATCGGTGCACACCTTCTTGCTCCCGCACATGGACCAAAAGGTGATCTACAGCATGATCGATTTCGCCGCGCCTACCGCGGTGCGTATGACGATGGCAGGTACTCCAATCAACGTCAACTACGCTGCCTATGACCATGCTGGCCCGATCTTCATTTGCCCTTCTGAAATTAACAACCACCGGAACGTCACCGAGAACAGTTACCGCTATAACTTCGGTGGAAGTACTCCCTACGGCGGAGCGCTCGACTCACGAAATAACACCAACACAGAAGCAAAATTGGGCAAACTGGAAGCGGGGGGTAACGGTGCGTTTACAATCGGCAAGCATCTTAAATCATCTGCGATTTTAGATGGCATGTCGAATACGATCTTCTTCTCCGAACGAGCGATGGGCAGTGGCGCAGATTTAACGAATTCACTACCACAAAGAGGTGATATCAACACGCTGACCGCAAGATCGTACGGAATGTTGACTCCGGAGCAGTTCTTTGCGCAATGCGAAAGTCGCCCTTTTGTTGTCGACTCTTTCAATTTCAATTCGGCAGGTCGCTGGCTGGCTGGAACAGACTATTCCAACGGCTGGCCATTCGCCTTCTATTCAAGCACCATGTACAACCATGTCGCCCCACCAAACTGGGAACATATCGATTGCGGGCAACGCAGCTCAATTCCCGACGCACCCGGTGAACACGCTATCATCTCCGCTCGAAGCTACCACGTGGGCGGCGTCAACGTCGTCCGCGGTGATGCTTCAACACAGTTCGTCAACGATAGTATCGATGTTATCACTTGGCGAGCGATCGGCACCAGAGACGGACGAGAATCACCAAAGATGCCGAAGTAAGTAGAGGCAGCAGCCTCTAAATCTTACTATCCGCAATGCTTAACTTTTACTGCGTGTTGCGGACAACGAACAACGCGTAGACGACCGGATTACCGGCTTCGCCCGTTAGCAAAGCACCGGCAGGACTCTCCGAGCTTTTACGAATTTCTAGCGGCATAGGTGCCTGCCGTCGCGAAGAGGCGACCCACGAATCTTGTGAGGCACTCGGCGTTATCGGAGTAGCGATGCTGCTCCTGGTCGCCGCTTCTTGCTCCTGCTGACTCAATGCAGCTTCCTGAATAAATCTCAGCTGATGAAACAAATCGAGTGACGGAGGATCCATCGCCAGATCAAAAGAAAATTCAGGAAACGCGTCGACATCAACCATCAATTCCAAGATCGCCGAATCCAGCCGACTAGCTCTTGATTTTACAAAGACAAGTGTTGTCTCCTGAGCGATCTTCTCATTTCGTTTGGCTTCAATTGGACCTTCAACCAGCCGACTTTTTTCAAGCGTGTCGATCGTGTCTTGCTGAATTGCAATCTCAGTTCCCGAAGCAATGTCATACTTTAATAGAACGTCATTCAGGACATCCAAAGAGTTCACGTCCTCTGCAACGCTCACATCAACGATCAACAACAAACCTGATCCCAGCATCGCTTCCATGCCCGCGATCTCATCATCCGCAATTCTTCCAGGAACAGTCCCGACCATCGAGTCCACACCGTCAGTTCGCTCGCCTAGACCATGCCCAGCAACAAGACCAGATCCAGCGGCTGATTCGCCAGACGGGTTCGATACTACGCCCGACGGCGGAGCGGTTACGTCCCCGGGCGCATCGGTCTGTTTGGGCAAAACGACTGATGGATTGTTGGCAGCTACATCGAATGGCGAAGTCTCTTCGCGAAGTGGCTTAGATTCCGGTCCGTCACTTGGTGGTGGTGGATTTGAAACATTTGCACCTGAGTCCGCGAGCTGACCAGACTCGGGTCTTGCTTTGCTACCCGCATCACTTTGAAACCAATAACCAGCGCTCAGCGCGACAAACAGTATGCTAGCGGCCGTCGCGAATCCAACTGCAGCTCGAGTTGATTTTCGCATCGTCCAACGACTAACAACGTGGGATGTCGGTCGATGATCGTTCTGCTGAATTGGTATCCAAGACGGGGCATTTGCCCCCATCGCGGCCGCCTTCTTAGAGGCTGCAGCAATCACATCCGACGCTAACGGGCGAGTCGTTCGGACGGGAATACTCGATAGTACCCGCCGATTCACGGCCAAAGCGTCGGCCATATGCTGAATCGAGCCATCTTCCGCCATACGCCGCTCTAATTCCGCGCGTTCCGCAGCATCTAACTGGCCGTCAAGCAAGCCTGTTAGCAATTCGTCGGTGTCTGGAAATGGACGGCTCATAACTCAACTTAATTTCACAGGACAAAGACTCGTTTGTCCCGGCATACAACAATGAAAAATTGGCAAGTCCGCAATACCTAAAATACTTGCGACTAGGCAAATACAGGCTTCACGGAACTTCATAGCAAATCTTGGACGTGTGTGCGAAGAGAAAGTTCCGCATGCCTGCTCCAAACCAGGGGCACCTCTACGTTTTTATGCACCAAATGCATGCAAAAACCGCGAAAAACGGTCTTAGCAGCGGAACTGAAGCTTGCGGCAACCCGCTACACCCCAGAGGGTTGCGACTTCCAGGGGGCTCGAAGTGACCGAGCTATTTATTAGAATCCCGGAATCTAGCAATCCCGTCCAAAATATCTTGAAATACTTGGTCCGGTTCGTTCATACCGTTGATGCGGATCAATTTTTCTTTCCGCGCGTAGTAGTCAGTCAAAGGAGCAGTTTGCGTGTAGAAAACATGCAATCGCTCGCGAATCGTGTCGTACGTATCGTCATGGCGACCTTCAAGTGTCGCGCGATTCAGCAGGCGAGCGATTAATTCCGTCTCATTGACTTCCAATTCAATGGCGACATCAATACTCCAGCTATGCTCCGCAAGCATGTCATCCAACATTTGAGCTTGTATCAGAGTACGCGGCATTCCGTCGAAGAGAGCACCTGCCAAGCAGTCTTCACGCTTGAGCCGATTGCCGACAATGCGCATTACCAGATGATCAGGAGCTAACCTGCCGGCATCAATGTAAGACGCAATCCAACGCGCTAACGCAGTATCTTGACCGCGTACTTCCCGAAGCATCTCGCCGGTCGACAAGTGCGGAATGCCAAATTCAGCAATAAGGCGTTTGCACTGTGTACCTTTGCCAGCACCGGGCGGTCCAATGAATATGATCCGCATCCGAGGCGGCCCTTCTATCGCGTCTTCAGGATTCCAACAGTCCGCGATAATTTCGCATGAGGAGATGCGAGTCGATCTTCTGGATCAAATCGAATGCCACACTGACTGCAATGAGCAAGCCGGTACCACCGTAAAACGCCGCCACGTTAAACGACACATTGAATTGGCCAGTGATAATTGTCGGAACAATCGCCACCAACGCCAAGAATGACGCGCCGACATACGTGATGCGCACCATGACTTTTTCCAGATAATCTGCGGTACGTTTCCCAGGCCTGTAACCCGGAATGAATGTCCCGTGATCCTTCAAATTCTCGGTGATCTCTTTCGGATTGAACGTAATTGAAGTCCAAAAGAAGCAGAAGAAATAGATCAATGCGACAAACAACAGATTGTATGCCAAACTGGATTGTGATTGAAACATGTTGGCAACGCTTCGCAGCATTCCCGAGGCAAACTCGCTAGACGCGAACCAGTTGGCTAATAAACCCAACAGCACGCTCGGGATCAGCAACAGACTGCTGGCAAAAATAATCGGCATAACACCAGCTTGATTGATACGCAGTGGCAAATACTGCTTTGTGCCTCCGTAGACGCGACGACCACGCACGTGTTTGGCCGACTGTGTTGGAATCCGACGCTGAGCCATCGTGATAAAAACAACCGCGAACACGACTGCGACGAAGATCATACCCAGCACAATTAGTACGTCAGGTCCGATCTGTCCGCTGCCCATTCCGCTGAGGTTAAAGGACATCGAACTTCGCAGATCCCACAAAGCCTTGGGCATTTGAGCGACGATACCAGCCATGATCAACAAGCTGATGCCGTTTCCAATACCATATTCATCAATCTGTTCGCCAAGCCACATCAGGAACATTGTCCCGCAGGTCATAATCGCGACGCTCGTAATCTGCCAACCAAAGGAAAGCGTCGTTCCAGAGAAGAACTGCTCCGAGACGCGAGCTGTTCCGGCACTGGTCATCATGCTCAGGAAAAACCAACTTTGTACAACACAAATTACCACTGTTAGATAGCGAGTGTAATTATTGATCTTCTTCATCCCCGATTGGCCTTCTTTGCGAAGTTGCTCAATCGGCTTCCAAACAGTTCCTAGCAACTGGAAGATAATGCTCGCGGAAATGTAAGGCATGATGCCAAGACCGAAGATTGTCAACGATCGAAGATCGACGGCCGCAAACACAGCAACTTTGTCAAGGAAAGAGGCTATGTCGCCTCCTTGGTCACTGTTGGCGCTTTGCAAAATCGGCAAGCGAATCTGGTAGCCGACGCGGTAGACAGCGAGAAGGGCAAGAGTCAAAAAGATCTTGCGACGGAGTTCGGGTATCGTAAAAACGATCCGCAGTTTTTCGAACATCTCAATTAATCCAAGTCGAAGACGAACAAACTTTTTACTTAATCGAGCGAGGTAACCACCGGCTACAACTCGCTAAGACGATCGTGTTGAGTCATTCGACTTTTCGCTCCATCGTCTTCGCAACACTGCAGTCGAGATGGATTTATGCTTGGGCTTTTAGTGCAGCCACACGTTGTTTAGGAGTTTGCTTGGCAGCAACCACCTTCACAGATCCACCCGCTTGCTCGATCTTCTGTTTAGCGGATTCGCTAATTTGAGTCACGACCAGCTTCAAAGCTTTCGTGACTTCTCCACCGCCCAGAATTTTGATTTCGTCGCTACGGACCTTGATCAGCCCGCTAGTACGCATCAGTTCAGGGGTAATTTCTTGAGTGCCATCGAAAGCGTCGCAAAGTTCGCCGACGTTAATCGCGAAAACTGTCGAAGCAAATCGATTGTGGAAGCCGCGTTTCGGAATACGGCGGACCATTGGCAAGTCGCCACCGTTGAAAATTGGATGGCGCGAGTAACCGCTGCGGGACTTGTGTCCGTCGCGACCACGACCGGAAGTCTTTCCGATACCCGAACCAACTCCGCGACCGATGCGTTTACGCTTGCGGTTCGCTAAAATACCTTCGTGTACTTCGTGTTCGTTCATGATAAGGTCACTCCTCGCAGTCGTTCGATATCTTCGCGTGTGCGCAATTTCTTGAGCGCTTCAAATGTAGCTTTAACCAGGATGGTTGGGTTGTTCGACCGGAAGCTCTTCGTCAAAATGTCGTGAATTCCTGCGGCTTCGCAGACAGACCGTACAGCAGGACCGGCGATGATACCTGTACCAGGGCTAGCTGGCATCAGGAGAACTTGTGCAGCGCCGAAATGACCTTTAACAGGATGTGGAATGGTCCCGTTCACCAGGGGAACACTGATCATTTCCCGTGATGCTTGTTTTTGTGCTTTTGCTACGCTTGGCGGCACTTCGTTCGCTTTGCCATAGCCATGTCCTACGCGTCCCTTGCCGTCACCGACGACAACGAGAGCGGCGAAACTGAAGCGGCGACCGCCCTTAACAACGGCGGCACAGCGTTTGATCTTCAGAACGCGATCGATCAAGTCGCTTTGGTTATTGTCATTGGCCACAGCTGCGTTCATCCCCAACCTTGAAAATTAAAATCTCTTCAAACGTAATCGTCTTCGCTTTAGTTACCAGAATGCGAATCGAACGTTTGGTCAAGACGAAATTTAAAACCTTAAAACTCTAATCCACCAGCCCGAGCCGCATCAGCCAACGCAGCGACGCGACCATGATATTTGTTCGAGCCGCGATCAAACGCGACCTTCTTGATTCCAGCAGCCACTGCACGCTCGGCGATTACTTTGCCAAGTTGCTCTGCGGCTTTGCAATTTCCACCGTAGTTGACTTGACCACGGATATCTTTTTCCAACGTACTCGCCGAGACTAAGGTCTTTCCGAGAGCATCATCAATGAGCTGTACGGAAAGATTGGCCAACGAGCGATGCACGCACATGCGAGGTCGCTCGGAGCTTCCGGTGATTTTGTTACGTACTCGAAAAGATCGGCGAACTCGTTGAGCACCAAGACTTTTACGATGATCCATGATTCTGTGTCTTAACTACAAATATTACAATGAACAAGCAAAATTAAGTTGCGCTCTTACCAGCCTTGAGCTTAACGACTTCGCCTTGATAGCGAATTCCCTTACCCTTGTAAGGCTCAGGCTTACGGCACGCACGAACTTCGGCTGCGAACTGACCTACCAGTTGCTTGTCGCACCCTTTAATTACAATGTGTGTTTGATCAGGGCAGGTAACTTCCAAACCCTTTGGAATCGGTCGCTGCAATTCGTTGGCAAAACCAACGCGTAGCTGCAGGATATCTCCCTTAATTGCGGCAAGATAACCGACGCCAATAATTTCAAGTTTCTTTTCGTAACCCGACTTTACACCCGCAATCATATTGCTGATTAGGGCTCGAGTGAGGCCATGCAACTCGCGTGCACTACGCTCGTCTGTATCGCGGCTCACGCTGACCGACTTACCGTCATCATCAAGCTGAACATTGACTTCCGGACGATGCTCGAAATTCAATTTGCCAAAGGGTCCTTCGACATTGATTTTACGATTCTCAACCGACACTTTAACGCCGTCGAGGATCGGAACAGGTTTTTTGCCAATACGGGACATGATTACAAAATCAAATAATTCAAAGGAATGAGCGATGCGTTGAAACGGCTCTAGCTAATCTCGCAAAGTACTTCGCCGCCAAGTTTCTGCTGGCGTGCCTCACGGTCGCTTACCACACCACGCGATGTGCTGACGATCGAGATGCCTAAGCCGTTCATAACCGGACGCAGGTCTGCACACTTGGCATACACGCGACGGCCAGGCTTGCTGACACGCTTTACCGATTGAATGATCCGCTCTCCGTTGGGACCATACTTTAATTCAATACGCATCTGCTTAACTGGTTCACCATCAACTTCTTGATAGTCCCAGATATAGCCTTCACGCTTGAGAACTTCCGCTACTCCGCGGCGTACACGAGACACTGGCATGTCAACAAATTGCCGTTCAACGCGTACTGCGTTGCGGATTCGTGTCAACATATCAGCTATTGGATCAGTCATCATCTGTTTTCAGTGCTCCTACCTTACCAGCTAGCCTTACGAACACCCGGAATCAGACCCTTGTCTGCCAACGAGCGGAAGCAAATTCGGCAGATGCCAAATTTGCGATATACTGCCCTAGGGCGACCGCACATCTTGCAGCGGTTTTCACGCCTCGATGAAAACTTCGGCTGACGATTCGCTTTTGCAATTTTGCTTTTGCTAGCCACGACTTCAATGTTCCGATTTGGTTAAACGGTAGTTAAATAGCTTGTTAATTCAATCAGGTTGGGTTCGCCCCGAAACGGTCGCCGAACCATTGCGCTGGCTTCGAAAATTACGAAGCAGCCTTTCGAGGTGCACGGAACGGCATTCCAACCATTTCCAACAGTGCAAACGCGTCCTTGTTATTCTTCGCGGTGGTCACCACCGTTATGTTCATACCTTGCTGCCGGGTATATTTATCCGGGTTCAACTCGGGGAACACCAATTGTTCTGACAGCCCCAGCGAATAATTGCCGTGTCCATCAAACGCTGTTCGGGAGATTCCGCGAAAGTCACGCACGCGAGGCAGAACAATCGTGATCAACCGATCCAGAAACTCATACATCCGAGCACCGCGAAGCGTGACTTTACACCCGATCGCGACTCCTTCACGCAGGCGAAAACCTGCGATCGAACCGCGAGCGACCGTAGTCAACGGCTTCTGCCCGGTAATATCTGTCATTGCGTCAATCGCAACTTCCAAGTACTTCTTATCCTGCATCGCTTCGCCGACACCCATGTTGAGGACGACTTTTTGAATGCGCGGAATCGCCATTGGATTCTTAATCTCAAGCTGCTCCTGCAACTTGCTTCGAATCTCTTGTACGTATCGCTCTTGTAATCGAGGTGCCATAATCGGGAACCGTTAACAATTTTCCGGTGGATCGGAGTGCCGATCAAACTATTTGAATCTTACCTAAAACCAACATTCCGACGTTTGTCAGGCGTGTCGATTGGCCGCCTAGCGCAACTTTGGGTCGCGCCTAACTTAACTCTGCTTATATTGTGGTCGGGCAGGGGCAATCGTATCGATTGTCTTGCCACTCTTCTTCGCGAATCGTTCTTTACTGCCGTCGGCCAAGTATCGCACTCCTAGTCGGGAAGGCTTACCAGTCGCTTCTTCGACGTACATCACGTTCGATGCATCGATTGGCATCTCCCGAGACAAGCGGCCACCTTGAGGATTGCGTTGAGACTTGCGAACGTGCTTGTACGATCGCGAAATTCCTTCAACAACCACTCGGTTAGCCTCGCGGTCCACCTTCAGGATCTTGCCAGTACGGCCTCGATCACGTCCAGCAATGACGACAACTGAGTCATTCTTACGGAACAACATGACTAAACCACCTCATTTGCTAAGGAGACGATCTTTGTAAAGGATCGTTCACGCAACTCACGAGCGACCGCACCAAAAATACGGGTGCCGCGTGGGTTGCTATCTTTATCGATCAACACAACTGCATTCGAATCAAATCGAATGTAACTACCGTCCGGACGGCGGCACGGTTGCTTGGTACGCACCACTACCGCTCGTACGACAGCCTTCTTCTTAATTTCGCTGCCAGGAATCACGCTCTTGACTGAACAGATAATAATATCGCCCAGACTCGCGTATCGGCGACGCGATCCACCCAACACCTTAATGCACATCACTTCGCGTGCGCCGGTGTTATCAGCGACCGCCAATCGTGTTTCTTGTTGAATCATATTTACTCGCTAGCTCCGCCTTGCTCGCCACTGGAAAGTCCACTCAAGGCCGATTGCTGTTCGTCGGTTTGTTGCGATCGCGCCAAACGCAATGCTGCAACGTCTACTTCTTTGCTCTTCTCAAGCACTTGAACCAATCGCCAGCGTTTCAGCTTGGACAGCGGACGCGACTCCTCAATTCGCACTCGATCGCCCATCGCTGACTCGTTATTCTCGTCATGGACGTGGCAAATCGTCTTGCGTTTGATGATCTTCGAGTACTGCTTGTGGCTAACCACGCGCGGGATCTCTACTCGGCGAGTCTTACTCGCACGATCGCTGGTTACAACACCTTCCAAAATTCGACGTGGCATATTTCGTTTACCGATTAAAACTCTTGTCTCTTACCGACCGAACCAACGGCCATCTCAAGCGTTACTACTTGACGCTTGCTCGTTCATTTTGCAATGTTCGCACCTTCGCAATCAAGCGGCGGTTTTTCCGCAACTGATTGGTGGCATCGTTCCGCTCAGTCTGCGACTGAATTCGCATACGGAAAATATTCTCCGCAGCTTCCTTCGCCGTCGCTTCCAGCTGTTCGTCGCTCATTTCTCGCAAATCGCGAATACTCATCTCAATTCCTCTCGACTTTGACCAACTGTCGGCGGCACGCCGACAATTTACATCGGGCGTCGTCGTACCAATCGAACCTTAATAGGCATCTTTGCTGCCAGACGTGCAAAGCAAACTTTCGCTTGCTGCTCGCTCACACCAGCCAACTCATATAAAACCGTGCCCGGTTTTACGACTGCGACCCAGTAATCTGGTTCGCCTTTACCTTTACCCATTCGAGTTTCCAACGGCTTCGATGAAACCGGTTTATCTGGAAAAATTCGAATGTACAGCTTACCTTCACCACGGACGTATTGGTTTGCCGCGATACGACCCGCTTCGATTGTCTGAGCTGGAATCCAGCCTGCTTGTTCACTTTGCAAACCGAATTCACCAAAGACAACCGTATTCCCGCGGGTTGCGTTACCTTTTATACGACCTCTTTGGCTTTTTCGGTGCTTGACCCGCTTGGGCATCAGCGCCATCTTTACCATCTCCCGCGTAAGAACCTTGATTTACCCAAACCTGAATACCGATGTTCCCCTGAGGGGTTGAGGCCTCGGCGAAACCATAATCAATCTTTGCCTGGATCGTGCTCAGGGGCAGGGCACCTGCATTTCCCTTTTCGCATCGAGCCATTTCAGCTCCACCCAATCGCCCCGACATCTGAATCTTGATGCCCTTGGCACCCGCATCCATTGTCGTTTCAATCGCTCGCTTCATGGTTCGACGGAAACTACTGCGCCGTACCAATTGATTCGCTATGTCTTCTGCAACAAGCTGAGCGTAGATCTCAGGTCGCGACAACTCTTCAATCTTAAGATTGACACGTCGTCCGATCAGGTTCTGCAACTCCTCTTGTAGATCTTCGACTTCCTGTCCCTTCTTGCCAATGATCAAGCCTGGCTTGGCCACAAACAAGATCACACGCACCTCGTCGCGAGTCCGCTCGATCTCAATTCGATCGATTCCAGCCTGGCGATAATTTTGCTTTGTTGGATGCTGCTTAATGAACTTGCGAATCTTCTGATCTTCGACCAGCAGCTCTGCAAAATCCTTCTTACCTGCGTACCAACGACTCTTCCATCCAGTAACAATACCGGTACGAAAACCAATTGGATTGACTTTTTGACCCATGTTTGATCTGCCTAATTCGCGTTAATCCAAAAGTTCCAAGCTTACCGTAATGTGACTGGAACGCTTTAAAATCTTAAACGCCTGACCACGAGCGTGAGGTTGAAACCGCTTAAAAATCGGTCCGCCATCAACGTGAGCTTCTGTAACGACCAATTGTTCAGGAGAATGAGATCTTCCCTCATTCTGATCTGGATCTTGTGCGTTACCAATTGCACTGCGAATTACCTTCTCCAACATTCGCGCCCCACGATGCGGCTGGTATCGCAAGATTTCCATCGCCTCATCAGCGAACTTACCTCGCACCAGATCCGCCAAGGGACGAACCTTGCGGGCGCTAATCCGAGCGTAACGATGCGTAGATCGAAACGACATGACTATCTTGCTCCCAAATTTCCGTCAGCTAAATCAAACCTGCAAACGCTGCACGATCACACGACCGTTGCCGCAAACACTTGTTACCGCTTATTACCTTTACCGCCATGGCCTTTGAAGGTCCGCGTCGGAGCAAACTCGCCCAACTTATGACCCACCATGTCTTCAGTTACCAAAACCCGAATGTGCTGGCGTCCGTTATGGACCATGAACGTTGCACCGACGAATTCAGGTACAATCGTGCAGCGCCGCGCCCATGTTGTAATGGGAGCCGAGCTTCCGATCTTGCTAAACTTCTCAAACAATCTCGGGTCGACAAATGGACCCTTTTTCGTTGAACGTCCCATGAACTAAACGCCACTCTCGAGCTGTGCTGTAACCAACTAAAACACCTACCGTCACTAAACCTCGCCAAAGCAAAGCTGAGTAACATTCGTTTACTATCTCAACTTCAACTGGCCATACCGAACCGACTTGCGTCGTCGAATAATCGCCGTGTTCGAAGGCTTGCGAGGACGTCGTGTCCCACCACCCTTGGCAGGCTTGCCGGTCGGACTAACAGGATGACGACCACCCTTAGTACGACCTTCACCACCACCGTGCGGATGGTCAATTGGATTCATCGCTGTTCCACGAACCGTCGGGCGGATGCCCTTCCAACGATTTCGTCCAGCCTTACCAATTACAATCGCATCATGATCAGGATTACTAACTTTACCAATGGTCGCACGGCAGCGACTCGGTACACGGCGAACTTCCCCACTAGGAAGCTGCAACTGCGCCCACGTGCCTTCACGAGCCATCAAAACTGCCGAAGTTCCAGCCGAACGGCACAACATTGCGCCACGTCCAGGCTGAATTTCGATACAGCAAACTTCAGTACCGGGCGGAATACTCCGCATCGGCATACAGTTACCAACAGTCGGCGCAACCGTATCACCGTTACTCACGATCTGACCAGCCTTCAAACCGTCAGTCGCAACTACGTAACGCTTTTCACCGTCGCGATAAACCAGCAGAGCAATACGAGCCGATCGATTCGGGTCATACTGGACCGAGTCAACTTTGGCATCAACACCATCTTTGGTGCGATGAAAATCGATGACTCGATACAGTTGCTTGTGCCCACCGCCACGATGTCGCGCGGTGATCTTACCTTGATTGTTTCGTCCACCATGTCGCTTAAGACGCTTTAGCAGAGACTTCTCTGGCTTAGCACCTGGCGTCAGCTCAGCGAAATCGCTTACGCTCGCACCGCGGCGTCCTGGCGAAGTTGGTTTGTAATGTCGAATACCCATGTCTTTATTTCCTGAAGCAGCCTATAAGGTGTTAAAACACATCACGGCCTAGAAAAACTCCAGCTTATTGTCCTCATGCAGCTTCACGATGGCCTTCTTCCAAGCCTTCGTAACGCCTTCTTTTGCCTTGTAACGTCGAGATTTGCCCTTGCGATTCTGTGTCGCAACCGCGGAAACCTTAACATTAAAAAGCTCTTCGATCGCAGCCTTAATCTGAACCTTGGTCGCCAAAGGGTTCACTTGAAAAACATAGCGATTATGACGCGATGCTTTGTGAATACCTTTTTCGGTAACCAATGGCTTAATCACAATTTGATGAGGCGACAAATCTAAACTTGTCACAATCCGTTTCTTAGTTGCAGTTGCCATCGCTTAGCCATTCCCCTCTGAAGAAGAACTTCCCGCACACTTCGACAACAAGCTGTCCAACGCTTCGCGTGTCACCACCAGCTTGCGAGGTCGCAGGACGTTCAACGCATTCAAATCACCCACCGGCGAGACAGTCACGCCCGGAATGTTTCGAGTGCTCAAGTAAACGTTTCGATCCAATCCAGCAGTCGCAATCGTTGCCGTCTTGCCAGACAAGCCTAACGCCTGAATAGCGGAAAACATCGTCTTAGTCTTCACAGCATCAACAGTCAAACGATCAACCACAACCACCGATCCGCTTTCGATCTTCGAAGCAATCGCCATACGCGTTGCAGCTTGAACAGCCTTGCGCGGCAGCCGATAGTAATACGATCGAGGCTGACGAGCATTCGCATGACCACCACCACGGCGAACCGGAGATCGCTTCGAACCAGCTCGAGCGTTACCCGTTCCCTTTTGACGGTACATCTTCTTCGTCGAACCCGACACTTCACTCCGTGTCTTGGACTTATTACTACCTTGACGCTGGTTCGCCAAGTACATCACCACCACATCATGCAGCAGCTGCTTGGTTACTTTAGGCGCAATCTGACGCGGGTCGACTTCAACGTCGCCGACTTGCTTGCCAGACATATCTAAAACAGGAAGCGTTACCATTTCGGCCTAACCAACTTTATTTGTTTCGCGAATAATCACATACCCACCGGCCGCCCCAGGAACAGCACCGCGGACCAACAGCAAATTGTTCTCAGTATCGACGCGAACAACCTTCAGGTTTCGCATCGTCATCCGATCATTGCCATAGCGACCAGGCATCTTACGACCCTTGACGGATCGACCAGGATACGTACCAGCCTGAGTACCACCAGCATGGCGATGCACCTTCTTCACACCGTGCGTCGCTCGTTGACCAGCAAAATTGTGTCGCTTCATAACCCCAGCGTAACCACAACCCTTAGTAATGCCGGTCACATCAACGGCCTCTACACCATCAAGCACATCAACCTTGATCTCTGCTCCAACTTCCGCAGACGGCTCATCCATTCGGAACTCGCGAACAAATCGCTTTGGCTCGCAATTGGCCTTCGGAAGAGTCTCGACTCCCGCAGCACGGGAAGAACGCTTGGAACTGATCGCAGCAACATGACCACGAACGGAACGGCTCACAGATTCACGGGAGCGATCACCAAAGCCCAGCTGGATTGCAGAATAACCGTCGCGATCAACCGTGCGGACCTGCAAAACGTGGCAAGGCCCTGCCTGGATAACAGTGACAGGAACGGCGGATCCGTCCTCTAGATAAACTTGCGTCATGCCGACCTTGCGGCCGAGTATACCCTTCGCCATCGTCACTATTTCCTGTCGATCGCTTTGCCTAGCAGGACCAATCAAAACCAGAGAAGCGTCGCGGCACCGAAGCACCAAACTCCCTGTCGCTCGACGAAAGCCTGACTAAAACAGCCAGACCACTCGAGCACTCGATAGGTTACCTACCAGACTTCCACGGCATATAAATTTCTTAGGGAAGCTGGAATCGGAACAAAAACACCCACAAACTCAGATCAGCGAGAAGTCGCCTTGATCTTTATGTCTACCCCGGCAGGCAAGCTCAACTTATTCAACGCCTCGATTGTTCGAGCGGTCGCTTGCTTGATGTCGATTAGACGCTTGTGCGTGCGAATTTCAAATTGCTGACGAGCTTTCTTGTCGATATTCGGACCAGAAAGCACCGTGTACCGCTCAATTCGAGTCGGCAATGGAATCGGACCATGTACTTCCGAGTGAGTACGCTTAGCAGTTTCAACGATCTCCAGGGCGCTCTGATCCAAAACGGCATGGTCGTAAGCTTCCATCCGAATTCGAATCACTTCGTGCGAACCTGCAGACACGTTTGATATTCCTTGAAACTACACACAGACATCACTTCGGAACAACCCGAAACCACTCGAACCACTCGGTTCTACGCTCAACTTCAGAATCACCGAAGTGAAAAAAGTTAAGACGAAGCGGTATCTCGCTCAGCGAGAGCGGAAGAGAATACGACTGCCTCCAAGTATCGTCAACATCAAAAACGAAGTTGGGGCAAGTTTTTTCGAGCAGTGCGGTAGCGAAAATGCCAGCAATTCCGGTACGTTTTCGCTTAAAACTGTGGAAAACGCGTCGACACTCAATTTTGAGTTCAGCGGAACTCGACCACTCCAATCAGCGATCTGAACGGCACTTGAGCTCCTCTGAAAAGGCACCGCCTGCCGATTCTAAACCTCTGACACAAAGGCACTTGCGTCACAGCTACAACCGTCTGGTCATCAATTATGTAAGTCAGATGGAACACTGACCGTCTACCCAATCAGATCGCAGCAAACCAGGAAAGCTTCCCAGCTCTTTCTGACAGCGACGGCGTCGGCAGATCCCGACACTTATTTACGAAAACCCTTGCTACAATAAAGTATTAATGTAGCTCTTGCTTTTCTCGGCTAACGCTTGGCTTGGCTGCACATTAGGCATCTGCAGTAGTTGTGGGCCATTGACTCAGGAAGCTTGTATGTACTACGGGAACATTCGTTGCTCGCGCACCGGAAGAGTAAGAGGGCTGGGCCTATGCTTTCTCCTCGCCATTCCCGTGCTGGGTATCGCTGCCTATTGGGTTTCGAGCGACGTGGCAACATCTGACGGCGGGCCTCGTCCACGGCCAGTCAAAAAAGAATCGCCCGCAAACTCGGGCGCGAACTCTGTCCCTGCAAACGCTGCAGAAAAGTTATCGGTTCCCAAGCAACCATCAATGACCCGACTGGCAGATGTGTCGAACGCTCAACCTCGCCACCACATGGACACGAGCGGTTTTACCTTGATGATCCCCTCGGACCCGTGGAGCCCAACGGCGTCATTGGATGAATTTAAGAAAAACTGGATTGCTTACCGCGACTTCCAAGGTGAGAAGATCGATCGCCTGTTATCAAAGGTCGATGCCACCAGCCAATCGGAAGGCCCCCTTTTAGCCGCTAAAGCAAGCTTCCTTATGTCCGAGGGACGAGCCGATGAAGCTTGCGAGGTACTTGAGCAATTGCGTCACGGAGTTCAGTCGAGGGGCCTAGACGAGATGCGAAAAATGCTGAGCAGCGTCGTCTTTTTTCAAGGCATGGCCGCTCTGCGACTTGGAGAAAACGAAAATTGCGTGATGTGCTTAGGGGAAGGGGCCTGCATCCTTCCAATTCAAAGCGCAGGAGTGCACCAAAGGCCCCGAGGCTCTCGATCGGCTGTGGAGTACTTTACCGAATATCTAGACGCTTTCCCAGACGACCTGGAAGCTCGATGGCTACTAAACCTGGCCCACATGACACTGGGGGAGTACCCCGATAATGTTTCACCAAAGTATTTGTTAGGCCTTAAGCATTATCACAACAAAGAGTTTAGCATTGAACCGTTTAAGGATATCGCTCCGACAGTGGGCTTGAATCGTTTCAATCAAGCTGGTGGTGCAATTATGGATGACTTCGACAACGATGGCCTCTTGGACCTTGTCGAATCGAGCATGGATCCCAAGGAAAACATGGCGATTTATCGAAATCTTGGAAATGGCAAGTTTGAAGAAAGGACTGAGACCAGCGGAATTGGAAGTCAGTTTGGCGCTCTGTATTGCGTGCAGGGAGATTTTAATAACGACGGACTTTTGGATGTCTATTTACCGCGTGGCGCATGGCTTCCGTATCCCGTGCGACCATCGCTACTACGAAACGATGGCAATTTCCATTTCACCGATGTAACAGACCAATCGGGTTTAGCCGAATCGCTCAATTCCAATTGCGCACAATGGGCAGACTACGACAACGACGGTTGGCTCGATCTATTCGTCTGCTGTGAAAGACAACCCAACCGCCTGTATCGAAACCTTGGCAACGGAACATTCGAAGAGGTCGCTCAACTTGCCGGTCTAAAAGCGGATGTGTCAGCGTATTGCAAAGCCGCAACCTGGACCGACTACGACAATGATGGTTATCCAGATTTGTTTACCAACAACCTTGAAGGCACCGCGGCCTTGTTTCACAATAATCGCGACGGCACTTTTACTAACTCAACGTTGGCAATGGGAATCGACGGCCCTCAATATGGGTTTGCATGCTGGACTTGGGACTTCAATAACGATGGATGGCTCGATATTTTCGCGACCTGTTATTCCCGCACGCTCAAAGAAGTAGTGAAAGGCCTCGAGGGAACGCCGCACAGCATCGAATCGAACCGACTGTTCCTTAACGTCGAAGGCAAACACTTCAAAGATGTGACCAAAGACGCGAGCCTCGATATGGTGTTTTCCACGATGGGCTGCAATTTTATGGATGTTGACAACGACGGATACCTCGATTTCTATCTGGGGACCGGCGAGCCAAGTCTTACGATGCTAGTCCCCAATCGAATGTTCAAAAACATTCAAGGCGAAAGGTTCGCAGAAATCACGAGTACAGCGCGCGTCGGTCACCTGCAAAAGGGACATGCAGTCACGAGCGCCGACTGGAATCGCGACGGCGACGCCGACGTCTTTATTCAAATGGGCGGTGCGATCGACGGCGACAAATTTCATAACGTTTTGTTCGACAACCCAGGTAACGACAATGCTTGGATCAACGTCAAATTGCTCGGAACAAAATCAAATAAAGCCGCGATCGGAGCTCGAATCAAGGTCAGTACCAACTCCCGCTCTGCACCCCATGTTTACCGTCAAGTGTCCTCGGGCAGCAGCTTTGGAGCAAATTCACTCGAACAGCTAATTGGGTTAGCAGATGCTACGGCCATTGAATCAATAGAAGTTTTTTGGCCGACCAGTGGCACTACGCAAGTCTTCACAGACGTTGGCATCAAACAGCATCTTGAGATCACCGAACAGCTTGACGAATTCCGAACACTCAAACCGAAGACAATCACTCTAGATAATTAGCCAAGCTCAGTCTTCAATTAGTTCTGAAACACCTTCAATCGCCAAATACGACTGGTTGGCTGGGACTGCTAAGAAGCTTTGTTCCTGCCCGCTGGGCCAACGGATGGTTAGTTCGTCAATCAACTGATGATCGCCGATTCCGATGTCCAGTACCGCTTGATTGGAGCAACCGTACCCATTGCCGCGCACAGACTCGGTAAACCATCTGTCATCTTTGCATTTCAGACTTACTACTGCCCCCGTCGCATCGCGATCGGAAACAACTCCGACCAGCCTCACCCGCACAACAGATCCACCTGCGGTGTTGTTCTGTAACAGGGCAATGGGACGATCGAGGTGTGTCGCAACAAAATCCATTTTCAGGTCATTATTCCAGTCCAGCATGGTTAGCACACGCCCCAGGGCAGCCTTGGTGAAGTATTCGTCGATCTCCACCCCATCCACTTTCTTGAAGCCTTGTGCACTTCCCGCAAAGAATTCTGGCGGCATAGCATATGGCACTCCTTTGTAACTGAAATCCTCTACGTGACCGTTGAGCACAACTAAATCGAGCCACCCGTCACGATCAATATCGATGGCTTGCGTGCCGAACCCCAAGGTTTGCTTGTTGTTTGCGTTAAAACCATAACGCACGCTAACTTCTGAGAAAACGCCGTTCTGTCGTCCGCTATAAACAACATTCGATTCGTTCAAAAAATTCGTGATGAAGAAGTCTAAGCGGCCGTCGCGATTGAAATCACCACTTGCGATCCCCATGGAAGCCTGAGGGACTCCCAACGCGTCGTACGCAACCCCTTTCGCCGCCGCTTGGTCAGCCAGCGTATAACGCATATATTTCGTCGACGGTGATTCGGTCTTTTCAAACTCGTGCGCAATGAAAAATGTATTCGCATTCATATCGTTGGCAATGTAGACATCATTGCCAAGCGCGGAATCAAAATTGGTGACAAGCAGACCAAAGCCACGTCCATCTCGCGTTTCGATTCCCGCTCGAACCTTCGCTTCCACAAACCCTCCATGCTGATCACTAATCAGGAACAGATCATTCTTTGCGGCATATTCGGTCGGCGCACACACGCCCGACTTGCCTTGCTGATTGACGCATTCACGGAGAACCATTTCATCGACAGCGGCATAATTGACGCAGATCAGATCGGGTAAACCGTCACCTGAAATATCCGCCATCGCAGCAGAAGTCGTAGCCGAATTCCGATCCGTTTCGAAAGCAGGAACGGCTACTCTTTGAAAGGTTCCGTCGCCTTGATTCTTCCAAAGTGAATTCCCACCCAGATTGGCTATTAGAAGGTCGGCCCAACCATCGCCATCAAAATCGCCAACCGTTGCCCCTACTCCCCAAGCGCCGTCGTGAACGCCAACGGTATTTGCAACGTCCAGCCAACCAACGCTCTGTAAATTCTTGAAAAATCCCGGCCTTCTTTCGAAGCTTGGATCGCGCGGATCGCCCCCCCCCTGAGGCAAAACGAGATCAGGCCAGCCATCTAAATCATAATCGAGAACACCCACGCCCCCACCAAAACTTTGGTACATCTTCAGTGCCCCGATCGTATTCTCCTTACTTGCATTGTCGTGCCAGAAATTGAGCCCGACCGACGCGGCAATATCCGTAAGCTGAAACGCCACCTGTCTCGAACTCATCTCTATTTCTTCGAGTTCTGCCACATCATATAAATCACTCAGTCGGACTTCAGCTTGATTTGGTAGAGCCGTCAACTCGGACACAGTTTTAGGCAATGCCGCAAACTCTGGTGTGGAAAGGCCCGGCGTCAAATTTTGCGCCGCGATTTTCTGCTCCGGAGAAGCGGGCATCTTAATTCGCAAAGCGTTCATCCATGCCGCGGCTTCGGTGTGACGTTGCATAGGGCGCAAATGACCGACCAGCTTCTGCACAAGAGGCACTGTCGCTCGCGGATCCGAACCGCCGATAGACGACATCAGCTGCCGGACTGCAGTGGAGTGTTCAAGCTGTTGCGTAATATCTTTGCTGATCTCAACCGCATCGAGTGATTCAGCGACGCGAGCAAGCGAAGTCCATGCTTCGGTGTCGCCATTGTGGACTTGCAGCGCTCGAGCGTAGCAATGCGCCGCAGATCTGCTTTCGTTAGCCGCCTCGAAGCAATTACCTTCCGCAATCCAGATAAACAAATTGCGGCGATGCTCAACCGGGACCAAGGCTATTTGTTGAGCTGCCATTGCATAGCTTCCAAGTTTCGCGTGACAGTAAGCGCGATACGCCGCAACATCGTACGCAATCCTTGGTTCTCGCGACGCCTCTTCAAGCGAATCTAAGGCGGCCTTGAAATCTTGCAGATGCATCGCGTTGTACGCGATTGAAAGATATGGAATCGAATTCGCCGGCCGTTGAGCAAGGATTTCTTTTGCTTGATCATCGGAGAAAAGAGGCTGCCTTACATCCAACAAGCTTAATAGCAAACTCTGGTCTGCGCGTCCCTGGCTAATAAGCTGATAAATTAGAGGCAGAGCTTCATAACGTCGGCTTTGACGGTGCAACGATTCAACGAGATCACGAATCGCTTCCGAGTCCTCAGCCGAATGTTCAAGGAGCTTACGGTACTTTGCTTCGGCCTCGAGCCAATCGCCGCGAATTATCTGCCACTTAGCAGACGTGATAACAGCCAAGCGTCCAATAGCATCGTCCTGAGTCGAGATCGAATCGACGATGGAGATCGCCGTTTCCTGCTCCCCTTTTTCCCAGTGAACGGCCCCAACAACCAACAGTGCAAGCGGATTTTCCGGCTCGATTAACAGGACTTGCGAAGCTTCAGCGAACGCCTCCTCTATTCGCTGTTGATGCATCAGTTGTGCGGCCCGTTCGGCTGATGGCTTGGTGGCTAAACCAGAAGTTGCAATCGCACTGGTTTCCGCATTGGGAGCGTTCGATTTCTGCTCCTTTTTTGTAACATCGATCTTTTTTTGTGATTCGCAGCCACACAACAAAAGATTGGCTAGAGAAAGCACACAACATGTGAAGAAGATACTTGGTCGACAAAATCGAACAGCCATGAAACGCCTAGCGCTGCCGCAACGAGAAAACGCAAGTTTTGAACCGCAATGCAATTGCGAAGCTACCAAGTCTAAACGTCACTGACGGCCACCGCTACTGGCTTAACGGGAAATGTCGAGCGTACACGATGGATTTGTTTGGGAATGCAAAGTGTGTGGTTCGCTGAATCGGGAACCCTAAACTGTTCCAAAAAAGTTCGGCAATAAGTCGGCCCTTAAAGCGTAAATGCGGGCTGGACGAGAAATTGGCTACTCATATAAATCACTTCTTCGGCATTTTGAGTAAGTCGTGTATAAACGACAGAAGACGGAGCGTTTTCGCATCAAATCGGACGAGCAATGCCATTTTCAAATCCAGATCCTTCAAATGAATAGCCCAACCTCTCCTATCGAAACAATAGCATCGATCACACGCGAGCAAGGTAAACTTGCTGCCGTAAACTGGTTGGTCGACCATCTTCGTGAGCAAGACCAACTGTCTGAACTCTTCGAAGCGCTCAAAATGCGATTGCGAATCGAAATTGGCATGCCTCCCGTCGCTTCCGATGGTGATCCACGTTTAGCAGAAGAACACAACGATGACCTTGAGCGAGGGCTAATTGAAGCTTGTCGCGAAGTTGGCTCGAAACTTTTGAGTCGGGGTAGACTCGAAGAAGGCTGGATGTACATGCGCGCAGTGGGCGACTTGCCGGCGGCCGCAGAAGCTTTAAAAGACGTCGCTGTGACCGAGGATAACTTGGATGCAATCCTATTGCTGCTAATGCAAGAAGGAATCGATCCAAAACGTGGTACCATCGAGTGCCTGAAACATCGCGGTACATGCAATACCATCACGATGCTAGAGTCCGTCGTTGCCATGCGAGGTCGCGCTGATCAACAAGCCGCAGTAGGTGTGCTAGTGGACCACGTCCATGAGGAAGTGCTGCGGAACGTTCGAGCAGACTTGGAACGTCGCGAAGGCAGCCAACCGGCGGAACAAACACTTGAAGCGATACTCGCTGCTCGGCCACAACTGCTGCAAGGAGGCGCTTATCATCTCGATACAACTCACATCGCCTCAACAGTTCGCTTCGCTAGAGTGCTTGATGACCAAGAAACGCTGCGAAAGTCGCTTGATCTTGCTATCTATGGTCGACACTTGCACTCGCAATACCATTACAGCAGCGAAGAACCGTTCGTACCGCTCTATCCTATGTCAATTGCCTTCTTCCGCACTTTATTAGGCGAAAAAGTTGATACCGGGCTCCAGCTCTTCCTACGCAAAGCGGAAGAACTTCCTATCGAAGAAGTCGGTACAATCGCGATAGAAACATACGTCGACCTGTTAGCCAGAATCAATCGATTTGACGAAGCTTTGAAGGAACTACTCAAGCGAATGCCGCAAGGAGTGCGTCCCATGGGCGTTGCTCCATCGCTCCTAGACCTGAGCAAGATGGCGAATGATTACGAACCGATGCAGGAGCGTTGCAAACAAATCAACGACTTGATCGGATTCGCAGCCGCAACGCTCAGCAGCTCAGAAAAATAATAACGCACTGACAGTCAAAACTACTTTTGTTCAACGGCTGCGACACCGTTCGTAGCTACCATGTGCTCGACAACGTTGGGCGTACTCCATCGCGAGAACAAAATGTACGCACTAGCCAAATCAATGGTAAGGTCATCGGCCCCCGTCCATCCAGTTGGGACGTGCATCGAAACAACCGCCGCGTTGATACTCATCGATTTCAAAGGATCCAGGTATTGGGGGAACCTAGTCGCTATAGCTCCGATCAAAACCGGTGATATAACGTTCGAATCCAAAGTCACGTAGCCACTAGGACCGTCGGTCGAAGTCACTCCCCAGTAACCGAACTTATCGATTTGGTGTTTGATGGCATCTTGCAGCATCTCTTCATAGTTTGGCTCGTTTGCAAAACAAAGCGGATAGGCATACACAAATAGGGGATAGTCCACACGACGGATTTGCATTGGAAAATCCATCCCAAACAAGCGATACAGGATTGCTCCTTCGGAAGAGTCATTCCATGTATAGGGAATAAGCTCCATCTGTTCGCTACTTTTAGTTGCGCCAGCTTGGCTATCGTCGCATGGCTTCTTGGCCCAGACAAACCCGTGCAAAAAGACGCCATCCCGCAACACGAGATCGCGGTCGATCTTTTCAAGCTGCGTTAACACCATTTCCTTCAGCGACAGATCGTTCAGCAATTCGGCTGCTCGCAAAATTCCGCTATAAAAAATCGCGGTGTCGATCGTGGAGACTTCCGAAAATGCCTTGGGATTACCCTGGGTATCTGTAAAGTGACTTAGCCAGCCGCGATTCTTAGCAGGATTCGCCGCAACAGTCTTTTCAAATGCCGTTTTTGCAATGGCCGCGACCTCTTCGGTATCGCGCAGACCTCGGGAAGCCCCTTCCGCCAAAGCTAGCACACCGAAGCCTGTCGCCGCCGAACTGACAGTACTTGGGTCCGAAGCGCGGTCCAGAAAGAGCCCGTCACGATCCTTCAACGCTTCAATTCGGTTGAGGAATGCCGACTCGTCGCTAGCAAAAAGGAACGAGACTGAAAGGAAAAGTACGGAAAACATTGTCTTTTACCCGGTTCTGAGGTGGGAAGGAGCACTTGCGCGCTTCTTATAGGTGGGACGTCAACCGTTTATCGTGCCATGTGAATTATAGCACAATCGGCATCAATGTGCACGAATTTTACTTTAATGCGACATTTATGCCAAACAAGGCACCACAGAGCGATTCAGGAAAGAATTATGCACAGCGATTTCAGGTACCGCTGGCAGCGCGACCTGAGCCAGTTCTACCCAGCCTCAAACCCCGCATTTCTTTCGTATTTCGCCTAGGTTGCCCGATGGCGTTCGAAGCGGGAGGCACCTTAGGATTTTTCCCAGGTCGCAAGCAAGAGCGGTTTTGCAGAACCTACTTCAGAGTTAGCTGGAAATGCACGCAGGGCAAGAGGCTGCACGTCCTCTGCATTTGCAATCATTCCCAAGGATTTTGCCATTCTTTCCAGCAATCTAGATACTGTTGATAAGCGGGATGCGTTTCAGCCTGACTTTCGAGCATCTGCTTGACATCTGCTGTCAGCTCGGCCTCGCGCGTCAAATCGATCAATCCCATCAACAATGCTGTTCGCAGAAAAACAAAGTACGTGTCCAAAACATCACAACGACAGTACTCGCTGATCTCGGCATGTTTTCCTTCATCATACAGCTTTTGGACCATGTCGCCTTGAACGTCCATCTTGCCCGGTTTGTCGATCAATTTGGACGCAAGATTTAGCCCCCCGCGAAACCACGTTCCACCGAAATTGGTTAGGATTTCGTGCAAATCCATATGCGACGTGACGTTATAGCGATTGCGATTTTGTTGGTAAGTTCGCTCGAAAAGATTGAACCAAGCCGGGACGCTAACGCCAAATCGATACGCTGCCAGTTCCATGAGAGGTATATCAAAGCCGCGACCATTGAACGTTACAAACGTGGGACGTTGATACGCTTCCCATCCGGTCCAAAAATGTTTCGTGATGACCGAAGGCCGAAATTGCGGCTGATCGAGAGAAACGATTTCAGCCAGCGAGAGGTCTTCGCGAACTTTCCCAATCACCACTGCGACGGGGAGGTGGTAGGTATGCGGGATGAATTCACTACCGCTTTTCTGCAACAGTTCTTGCTGAAATTTGCAGATCGCCTCTTTCCCTGTCAGCCCTTCTCCGGGAAAACGGCTGGTCGAGATAAGATCGCCGTCAGCGATGCTTTCGACGTCAAAGATAAGGTATTTGATTTTGTCGCGATTGGCCATGATGTGGATCATGTTAGCCAATTTTCGGCAGCGTTGCAGCGACCCATTAACATGGCGGACCAACAATTGCTGTTCAAATCGCAGCGTTCAAGCATAATGTTTTGGTTCACGGTTATTCCAATGAGACAAATTGCCCGATGAAATCCTTAGTAGCAAGGTCGCTATTCCTCCCGACATACGCCTGGAACATTATGCTCGGGCGGATCCTCAAGCATCGGCGTTGGTGGGACTATGTCGATCCATCTGTTATTCTCGGCGCACGACCAATGCAGCGAGACCTGAAGCGGCTTTATGAGGAGGGAGTGCGGGGCGTCGTCAACATGTGCCAAGAATTCCCCGGTCCGGTCGCTGCCTACAAAACTTTGGGAATCCAGCAGCTGTGGCTTCCGACCATCGATTTCCAGCCACCATCCATCGAGCATGTAGCCCAAGGCGTCGACTTTATTGAGCAACTATCGCAGCGAGGGGACAAGATCTATGTACATTGCAAAGCAGGTCGTGCGAGAAGTGCAACAGTCGTACTGTGCTGGTTAGTAAAACATCGTAAAATGTCGATCGAAGAAGCGCAACTTCATCTTCTTGCCTGCCGTCCACACGTTAATGCAAAGCTGGCGGACCGGTCTGTTGTACAAAACTATGTATCGCAGCTGCAGAAAATTGATGAAGAAAACGCCAACGCAAAAATTTAGCTCCCACTGCTCACGCTACTATACTGCTTCCAAGCTTACGAAAGGCCCAACTCAGAATGTCTAATTTTCCACCTAACGCTTATCAAGGTGCACCGATGGCTGCACCACCCAAAAAGAGCAACAAAACACTCTGGATCATCCTTGGAGTACTTGGAGGCCTGGGCGTAATTTGCTGCGGCGGCGGTGCGCTCGTGACCTACATGGGCTACAAAGCGGCGACCGGTATGGTTGGCGAACTTGCTCGCCAGGTCGTAGACCAATCCCCTGAAGTCCAAGCAGAAATCGGCACGGTTCAGTCTGTCAGCCTAAATCTGCAAAAGACTGGCGATACCGGTAACAATACGATGGTCTTCGACTTGGTTGGCAGCAACGGCACCGCAGAACTACTTCTGCAAGTCGACCAAGGCAATCCAAACGCGGCAAGTGCCGTTCTGCGTACCAGTGATGGGCGTGAAATTCCGCTCGAAATGCCCGACCTTTCGCAGCAAGTTGAAATGGGAGAGCCGAGCGAAATGGAACTGGAAGAATCCACTCCATGACCATAGAAGATCGATTCATCGATTACGATTGGCAGACGATACCGCGTTATCTTCTGCAACTGCAACCGAAACGAATGATGCATTACTTCACCGATGTCTTGATCATCGGTGCCGGTTTGGCTGGCTTACGTGCCGCCCAAGAAATTGATCCATCATTGAACCTGCTAATCGTAACCAAGGATCGACTTCAAGAGTCCAACAGTTCTTACGCGCAAGGCGGCATCGCCAGCGTGTGGGACCCGTCGGATGAATTCGATAATCATGTCGCCGACACGCTCACGGCCGGCGGTTCGTTATGTGATGCTAAAGTTGTTGAGCGGGTTGTACAAGAAGCTCCCGCCCGCATCGCTGAACTTATCCGTTGGGGAACCAAGTTTGACGAACGTGACGGCGAATTGCTGCTGGGCCGCGAAGGGGGACATTCGCACCAGCGGATCTTGCACGCGTTGGGCGATGCCACCGGCAAAGAAATTATGCGGGCCATTATCGATAAGACTCGCGATTTACCGAACGGCGAGATCTGGGAATCCGCCTTTACGTTAGATCTGTTGACCCAAGATGGCGTTTGTCGAGGCGCCGCGATTACACGCACCGGCAATTCACAGCCCGTGCTGGTTTGGGCCAAACAAACCATCCTGTGCACCGGAGGCTGCGGGCAAATCTATCGCGAATCGACAAACCCTCGCGTTGCGACGGGCGATGGACATGCAATCGGCTTTCGCGCTGGAGCTGTCGTACGCGATATGGAGTTCATGCAGTTCCATCCAACGGTGCTCTACATCGCCGGTTCGTCCCGCACGTTAATCACGGAAGCAATCCGTGGCGAGGGAGCGCACTTGCTCGATTCAAACGGCTACCGTTTCATGCAAGATTACGACCAGCGAATGGAACTCGCTCCCCGCGACATCGTTTCGCAGTCGATTGTGTCGCAGATGGAAAAGACACAAAGCCCTTGCGTATACTTAACGATGAAGCATTTGTCGCCGACGCACATTCGCGAACGATTTCCGGGTATTGCCAAAGTGTGTAAAGACTTCGGGCTCGACATCGCCACGGATTCAATTCCGGTCAGGCCCGGGGCTCACTATATGGTGGGTGGCCTCGCGATCGATGCAGAAGGCCAGACATCGGTTCCAGGTCTTTTTGCCGCTGGCGAAGTCACGAGCAGTGGGCTTCATGGCGCTAACCGACTCGCTTCCAACAGCTTGCTTGAAGGACTCGTCTTTGGCGCATCCGCTGGCAAGGCCGCAAACCTGCTCGCTTTAGCGGACAACGCGCCGATCCGACCACTGGAGTTGGAAGCACAGCGGTACGTACAAAACCAGCAGATTGATACGGTAGATATTCGCAATGCTCTTCGTTCTCTGATGGGACGAAAGGTCGGCGTACAGCGTAGCGAAGAACCCTTGGAAGATGCGATTCAAAACATCCTCCAATACACTCACTATGTTTTGCCACAATCTTTTGGGAGTGTCGAAGGCTGGGAGTTGCAGAACCAACTGACCGTAGCTCTCATGATGGCGATGTCAGCCCGGCAACGGCGCGAATCACGCGGCGTCCACTTGCGAACCGACTACCCCACCATGGACGACAAGAACTGGAAAGTCCACCTCGCGATCAAGCGAAAAGACGCACACTAGTGGTGCGTCAACGCTCCGAAATGCATGGCTAGTCCTACTCTCCAGGCATGTTATTCTTCACGAACCGTGGCAGCGAAGTCGCGCATAAATTCCATGTCGGAAATTGGCTGCGTACGAATCGCAAGCACCCTAGCCATTTTCTGTTGCGGTGGCTTCGCTTCATCATATGGCATCGGTGAAAAGACAAGCAGCACTTCATCCGCCGAGAGACGACTTTGTATCACCATCGAATCGGATTGAATCGAGGGAACTTGGATCGTGCATCCCATATCTGGCCGATTCGGCAGCATTGCTGGCACTTCCGCAAGCTTCACATCGCCAATCTTTGACTGTGTGAACACACATTGCAGATCGACCTTATCTCCCTCTGGCGCAACCGTATTCTTTACACAATATTTCCAACCGTCTTCGAATACCGAGATCTTGGGCTCCATCGCTCGAGCGGAATCACCCTGAACCATCGATACATCGGTGACGAACGGTCGCTGGATGACATCCTTGATAATTCCACACTGACCGTTGAACATCGTGACCCTCGGCATTTGCAACACATTGGTAAGAGGATCGCTCAGACATCCGCGAATCAGTCTTTCACTTTCCACTTGACTGACTTTGATAGCCAGTAGCGGCCCGGTCGTTTGCGTTTCCTCACTCGCCTCGGTCGCCGCAGCTTGACCGCCGGCGGCGTTAGTGGAACTTAGAGTTGCCCAAATTTTTTCGTCAGCCCGCCCACTAGCTGGAATCCGCTGACATTTTGTATCTTCGTCGCCAGAAAACCAGTCGAGTTGATTCAGATTTCGAATATTGGTTTCGATCATACGTACGTCCGCGACCACTTGCCAAGGCCCAGATTTCTCAAAGGCATCCAGTCGCTGCTTCAAAAACGCCTCCTGCGTCGGAGTCGCCATCGTTGTTAGTACGCTATCCGTAATTGTCGGGCTTCCCAACGTAGTCGGATAGGTAAAGTACGTGATGACGAACCGTTCAGCATCAATACCAGGTTGTAACTCGCTCGCCTTTCGCATTGCGGCATGGACGTTCACAGAGATTTCACGTGCTGCGTTCAACTGACTGTCAACTTCAGATGCCGGTATCATGGCTGGCAGTTCTGCCTCATCCAGCCAGCTTTGCAGATCTGGCAATTCTGCCTGTGAAGGCGCCGATTCCGTTGATTTCGCATCCGTTAAACCGCTACATGCAATGAGTGCTATTGCTGCGGAGGCAACGGTCCGTACATACCAAGGTCGATTTGATTTCATTCCCGTCAACGCTTCAATCCTCGCACGCAAGTCTTTTGATGACGACATCGCTAGGAGTCCGACGACGGGGGCGGCAGTTGCGCGACTTGCTCCACTGGCGAATCGCAAAAGTAGTTGTCCGTATGCGTTAACTTTCGATGGAGCCAACTGGCGTGTTACTACTTCGTCGGCAGCGCGTTCGATGCTATTCTGAAGCTTGGCATGCGCGACCCACGATACAGGATTGAACCAGTGTAGCGATCGTGCCAGCCCCGACACTGCTAGCACCAATGCATCGCGTCGACGGACGTGAGCGAGTTCGTGCGCGAATATCAAATCGATCTCGCTGTTCGAAAGCTGCTCTCGCCATGCGGTTGGCAGGCATAGCACCGGTCTTAAGATTCCAAAAACTGCAGGTACATGCAAGCCGTGAACTTGCCTGATCTGCGGTCGGCGTCCAACCGTCAATTGATCGCAGGTACGAAGAAGGCGGTCAACGATTTCTCGATCTTCGACAAGAACGCTACCTCGTAATCGCAAAAGAAACCGGCAATAAGCGATTGTGCTGCGACAAAGGAGGAAAGCAACGCCAGCGGCCCACAACCAAGTCATGCAACTGAGTGCGATCTGAATTAAGTGCGGTCTCTCCGCGGCGTCTGAACGACGATCTCGTGCGTGCGACGGCGAATCTAACACGACGCCTTGCGTATCCGCCTTGCTTGCCCTTGCCGGCATGGCGTTGATTGAGTTTATCGCGTGCCATGCATTAGCATCATAAAAAAAATAGTTGCTTCCGTGACGCGGTTCGTTATGTGAGCTGATTGCAAAGATGTCGTCCGCATTGATTTCCAGCTTGGGGGCCATTGCCAGCGGCGAATCGATTGAAAATGGCAGCAACAATCGTGCCACCACTAACATCCAAAGCCAACATTGAAACTTGGCCGGAATTTGCTTTTGGAACAGTGCCGCAAGAAGTAGCACCATGACGAACAACGGCAACGCTCTCCACGCCGCAATCAGGACTAAGAGCAATCCATTGCGTACTAATTCATTGATCTCGATCATTCCTTTGATCCCTTCGTTTTGGCTGATTTTGAATCGAGTAACGCGCGAAGCTGAGCCAGTTCCTCTTCGCTTAAATTCGAAGTCTTTACGAAATGCAATAGAGCCGGCGCTGCTTCGCCACCAAAAACTTTATCTATGAATGAGCGACTCGCGCAGCGAATGCAGTTACTTCGCCCCACGGCAGCGGTGTACCGATATTTTTTGCCGATCTGTTCTGTGGTCAACGCTCCTTTTTTGACAAGTCGATGGAGCATTGTCTTGACAGTGGCATCCGACCATCCGTTGCATGTGCCGAGCGCCTCGATCACATTGCTAGCTTCCGTTGGCTGAGAATCCCAGATGAGATTCATCACAATCCATTCCGCGTCCGATAGTTGCATTTACGACTCCTTTACCGATGACAGATGTAAACAGTTTACATCCGTAAACGGTCAGGACACAAGAGGACTTTGCAGAAGTTACAAAATCGCTTGGCCGGAACTCTAAATGATTTTTAAAGATAACGTTTTCAACCTAGCAATCGAAAAAGCCTCAGAATGAAACGCTCATTCATGGCTTCAAAACTGGAGCGTCAGAAAATTTCAGCCTAGTAGCTGAAGCCGAATGCGTTGGATCATTGGTACGCAAGTAGAAGCACCTATCTGCCTATGATTGCTGAGCATTTTCGTAGATGCTAGCATGATCTTAGGAAAACAAGCCCCCGTCGCATAAGTAGTTGCCTACGAATGCTAGTCACTTGTAAAACAATCGGCAGAAAAAAGCCCCTCTTCGATGATTGGTCCGTTCCCTTGCCACCGGACACCGGAGGACATGGCGATGGCGATTTTACTCTCGCGGACCTGCTCGAGTGTGTTGTTCGCTATGAAGTCAAAGCTTTTCGACAGCGCCAGATTAATCGACAGTTTGTACGTGCATTAACTGCTCCCGAGATCGAAGCCAGCGCCGCTCAAGGTAAAGTCGAAATGGGCGGCAGCGAAGTTGGCGTTCAACATGTGGATGAAGACAGTGCAGTTGCCGTCGCCTTGACCGCTTTCGAAGACGGCATGTACTTGGTCATTATCGATGACATTCAGTACAAACGGTTAGACCAACAAGTATTCGTCACACAAGACAGTCGGCTAACCTTCATTCGACTAACGCTGCTGACCGGCGCCTGAACGGCATGTTTTGTAATCTAAATCCGCATGGATGATGTTGCTTTAGTATAGGAATCTCTCAACTATGTCTAAAATTGATGCGATCGAAGCTGAACTCGCAAAATGGAAGATCGATACAACTTCCGATGATGACGAAGAAACAGGTGAGGAAAGGGGCGTCGCTAAACTAAAAACACTCCCAAAGAAACATGCGTCGATCGCTTACCATTTTTACGGAAGAGACGAGAGCGGAAAATCGCTTGCCTCGCTCTGGCAAATGAAAGATTCCGATCGAGCGGAGATTGAAGCAAAGCAATACTTGGCGTTCTCTGCTTTTGATAAACTCGCTGCAGTCGACCGAAAGAAAATCTTTCAAGCGATGGTACCAGGCCTGTCCGAATGGCTAGAAAATACGTGGCAGTTGCAAAAGTTAGTTCCCTATTCTGTCGGCTATTCAAGTAAAGCTTTTCGAGCCCCGAATCATCCTGAGCACACTTTGCTGACTCGTTGCGATTGGCTTACGTCCTTTTTGAAAGCCGTCGCCAATTTCAAACCTGAAGTCCTTACACCCACCTGGTTGGCCACTTGGTCGCAACACGCATTCCGTTATCAAGCGTCACACATTGCTCCGGTGCTAATCGCCGCTCTGAATCAGAAGAACAAAGTGGGCGACGAAGTCTACGAGATCCTTTATCGGACAATCACTAATCAACATCCAATCGGCGTAATGTCTGACTTTGTGATCAGAGCACTTCTTGGTTGTGATCGTCCGGAAGCGTGGGAGATCGTTGAAAAAACATTGCTGGCCGCACAACGTCAAGAAGGTTTGCGCCAATCTATTCTTCAAAATGCGGACATCGCAAACCCAAATGCGTTTATACGGCTTCTGAAACTGATCGTCGATGAGGACCTAATTCGTTTCAGCAGCGTCGCCAGATCCGTCGATGTCTGGTTAGGTTTGAACTGGGATTCTGCTAGCGTAAAACCATTGTCAAAGGCGGTTTCATCGCTCTTGCGTTTGCTTACGTCCTTGGAAGAACGAACCAAAGCACTCGAGTCTAACGATGCAGAATTGGTCTACATTGCCTTGTGGTCATATGCTTTTGAAGATGCAGTGGAAGCGACCAAACTTGCGTCAAAACTACTGACACACGCAAACGATGAAGTACGATTCGTGGCTGTTTGGGTTTTGGGGCAAATCGCCACGCCGTCTTCCATCGCCGCAAAGTCACTGGCGATCGAAGACGAAAACTTGCAAGTTGCCTTTCAAGCGGCAATACCTAATCGCGAAGTTCGCATCGCACCGCAAGATATCGAGCTAACTTCGACTCAACTCAAACGTTCAGATTCTGCAGCGAAGGATACCTTTGAACGGCTTGAACTATTATTTGCAAGGCTGCCGGAAAAGCCGATTGTGTTGAAGGCAATAGTTTGGCCTTGGCTGGAGCGCAAGGTCGAACGCAAAATGATCACTGGCGCTATGCTGGCCGAGCTTCGTGAACGCCCACCAACAGCAATGCTGCCTTATCTTAAGTCGCTAAGCTGCTGGGAGCAACAGTTGGTTATTGGCCTACTTGCTCAACAAAAGAAATGGGACAGCCTGACAAGAAACACCTTAATCGAGCTTGCAGGTCATACTTCAACGGACGTGCGTCAGGCCGCATTCCAAGCATTGGAAGCACAAATCCTTAAGCCTGACGAGTTAGAAATTTTTGAAGGCTATCTTACGCGCCAAGCGGCCGATCTGCGGAAAGGGACGCTTGGACTAATTTTGAAAAGTGACGACCGAGTCGCATTGGACAGCGCAACAAAACTAACGAAAACAAGCAACCGTAACCAAAGGTTAGCCGGTCTAGAATTGCTTCGCCAGTTGGCCGAAGGAAACCGCTTGCGTGACGATTGCAAAATCGCTGCGGACAAGTTTCAGCAGCAGCAAAAGAAGCTGTCCAAAGAGGAAGAACTGCAACTGGCGGCGATCTATGATTCGGATCGGGAAGCAGTTTCACCAGAAAATGCATTCGGGTTTATGAATCCTGATGGCCGCAGCAAAGTTATCCAACCGAAATCGAAGAAAGTTCCGCTCGTCAGCAAAGCGGCACTTGCATGCATACGATCCTTAGACGACTTGATTCTTAAACACAGCACCGATGTAATTCGACTTAAAACGTACAACGGCTACCAAGATCTCGTGCTTGGCGAAGTAGCGTATTATCATCTGCCACATGTCGACAGCCGAAAAACAGTCGATGCGCAGGTGAAGAAATTCCCGCTATGGGAAATTTGGTCGGAGTGGTACCAGAAGCGGCCCTCTACCTTAAAAGACAAGGATGGACTGGAGATTCTGCGAGCGTTAGTCTACATGGATCTCATCACAAATTATCGATTTCGTAACATGACGAGCTTGAAAAAAGATACTCGAAAGTTACAGATTCTCGAATCGGTCATCGGCGCGACAGAGGAACTCAAGCTCAATTACATTGAACTTGTCAAGAGAATCCTCGAGTGGCTATTCGATGCGTATCAGCCAAATAATTTACACAACTATTTGTTAGACTGCGCGGAAAATACCTATGCCAACGTTTCCGATCATGAGCTCAAGGCGCTGCTGGCAACGAAGGAGAAAGAAGACACAGGATATGCAGTATTGAACTATTTTAGCAGAGCTGACGACGAGCAAGACTGGCGTGAAGACCCAGTCTTCAGAGCTTGGCCAACAATGCTGGACCGCCTACTTCGCAACAGCAACTTAAAACTTGATCATGAGAATAAGCGACGTTATTGGCAAGCGAGACGATTTCGAGACGAGCCTTGTCCCGGCGCTCGGCGAGAAAGACCTTCGATCTTTGAAGTTGTCGCAGCATACAAGAATCAGTTTGCTACGTACGACGACATGGTTGATTGCTTAATCGGACCAAAACGTAGTCAGTATGGAGCTTATTCGGACTTGGAATTGCTGACTTCCCGCTCGTTGGGAAAAGAGACTCGTGAACTGTTAGACGATACACCAGAGCTTTCTGTTTTGGTCGACAACGTCCGTTCCAAAGTTCTTAAAATCGAATTAAATCGCGGCGAGGCGAGAACTCCTGTGACCGAAGTTGCACTTGCAATCGGCAGCTATCCAGGTGCTGAAAATCTCTTCCGCGTGATGGCGGCGCTTAATAATGGGAAGTTCAAAATCGACCGTGGATGGCGAGGGCAAACAGCAGATTCAAGAACCGCTACGTTGACTCAGTTGCTCAAGCTATGTTACCCAACTGATAGCGACACGGAAGCTGATTTTTCAAAACGCGTCAAGCAGGTCATGGCGGAAGGTTACTGTAACGAATCAAGACTTCTCGAGTTGGCATTTCTTGCCCCCCAGTGGAGCCGACTTATCGCCAGCGTCATCGGCTGGGAAGGTTTTAATGAAGGGTTGTACTGGTTCATCGCACACATGAACACGTGGTATAGCGATGCGAAGAATGCGGCAGCCGATGCCGAAGGTATTACTCCAGAAGCTGACAATGAGGAAACGGCGAGCGACAGTGAAGATGCTGAAGAATCCGATGAAGCGGAGACGATCTCGACGCCTATTCCGCAGAAGCTAACTCCATGGGAACGGCTAATCCTCGAGCGCACTCCATTGTCTGACGAAGAACGCCGCGAAGGAGCTGTAGACGTAGCTTGGTTTAATCAAACCTGGAAAACGTTGGGGGAAAAGCGCTGGAAGCAACTTGCTGAATCGGCGAAATTCGCTGCCAATTCGGCGCAGGCAAACAAAGCTCAATTCCTGGCCGATGTCTTGTTAGGCAACCGCTCACGAGATGAGTTGATAGACGGTATCACCAAGCGATTCCTCAAAGAGTATGTCCGTTTACTTGGGTTGCTTCCGTTGGCTAAAGGAGCAAAGCGCGACAAGGACCTTATGGAGCGCTACGAGACACTTCAAGGCTACAGAAAGTACGCGCGAGGTTTATCGTCTTTGACTAAACCATCGGCGATGCGCGCGATTGAAATCGGCTTTAGCAACCTTGCTAGGCTCGCTGGTTATCCCGATCCACTTCGTTTGGAGTGGGCCTTGGAGGCCGAGTCGACGAAGGATCTGCTGCAGGGACCAATCCACGTCACGAAAGAAGGCGTAACGGTGACTTTGAGCCTGGATGAAAATGCGAAGCCGCAATTGACCATCGATCGAAACGGAAAACCGATCAAATCAATTACCGCCCCACTTAAGAAGAAGCACCCTGAAATCGCAGAGATTGCGGACCGCGCCAGTGACTTGCGAAAGAAATCAGGTCGAATCCGGCTGTCGCTCGAAACAGCCATGTGCCGCGGAGATAGTATTACTGCAAGCGAACTGCAAGCGCTTTGTAGCCATGCGATCCTGGCTCCCCAGATCGCTAAACTAGTTCTTATCGGCGAGGGAATCGCAGGCTATCCAGACAAGGGAGGCAAAGTTCTACGAGACTTTAGCCAGAAACTGGAGCCGATCAAGAAGAACGAGGCTTTGCGAATCGCGCATCCGAGCGACCTATTCCAACTTGGAAATTGGGACAAGTGGCAACACGAATGCTTTACCGCAGAACGAATCCAACCGTTCAAGCAAATTTTTCGTGAACTTTATGTCCTGACGAATCAAGAAAAGAAGAAGCAGAATACTTCCTATCGGTTCGCGGGACAACAGATCAATCCTAGCCAAGCAATGGCACTGTGGAATAGCCGCGGTTGGAATACGCAAGGAGAGATCGTCAAGATCTTCCATGATCTATCCATCATCGCGAGCGTCCACTTTCAAAACAACATTGGCACAGCGGCTGAAGTCGAAGGCCTGACCGTTGATGGGATAGCGTTTCGCAATCGTGACACTTACAAGCTGATTCCTCTTGAACAAGTACCTGCCGCGATCATCAGCGAAGTCATGCGCGATATTGATCTCGTCGTTAGCGTCGCACACCGTGGACAAGTCGATCCTGAAGCAAGTGCTTCTACTGTTGAAATGCGATTGGCTTTGTTGCGAGAAACATGTGAACTCCTCGGGCTCGGCAACGTGAGCTTTAAACCTTCACATGCCATCATCCAAGGCTTCTATAGCCAGTACTCCATCCACTTAGGCAGCGGCGTCGTGCATCGTCTGCCAGGTGGAGCTCTTGCTATTCTGCCGGTTCACGCTGCGCACCGTGGCAGAATCTTTTTGCCCTTTGCCGACGAAGATCCCCGAACAGCCGAAATCATTTCGAAGGTGTTGCTGTTGGCTCGCGACGAAGAGATCCTCGACCCGATGATTCTGGATCAGCTGGGCGCTCCGGCAAGTATGCGCAGAATGCCAGCACCAACGCTTGAGCAAGAGAAATCCGAGAACGGCAAGAAGCGAAGATCGACCACACCGACCGAACCGATAGCTGGTGTTTCAGAAACAACGGTCGGCCGGTCCACAAGGCGCTTTGAATTCCAAGAGGGGGCATCCAATAAATTCTGGGAAATTGAGCTTAATGGAACCTCGCTTACCACGAAATGGGGACGCATCGGATCTACAGGCCAGTCCAAGACTAAAGAATTCGCAGACGATGAAAAAGCTCAAGCGGAGTTTGACAAGTTGGTCTCGGAGAAGGTCGGCAAAGGATATAAAGAATTGAGTTGAACCGGTGGAAATGGTCGCCGTCGAGGGATTTTATGAACCACTGCCTGGACCTTCCATTTGCCGGATAAGTTATCAGCCAACTTCGATTCAGAACCGGAAGAACACCTGCAGTTGTAAGGCGATTTGCTAGCGATCGCGTCGCGTTGCTAGCAAACGTCGACGGCAATTGCGCTGGCAAGATGTACCAATTGCGCGGGATTTACTGAAGCGTATCATCCAATTGTGCCGACAAAATCGATAAAGCCATTACGCATACTTACGGAAAATATGGCTTTCGCTAGTCGCAGCAAGTGCCATAACGCAGCTAACAAAATCGCGTTTAAGAAAGTTCAAGGATGAACGAATCAAGATTTGCATTCACCAATCGACCATTCGCCGCCGTTCCACGCATCGAACAGTATGTGAATGTTGGCAATAGTGAATGGATCAGCCGGCAATGTATTGAAGCCGTCAGCCGCAATGACGGCCCCGTCGCGATCTTTGGCGGCGCTGGCATGGGCAAGACTATGACGTGCCTCAGAATCGCGCAAGCAGTCGCACAGTCTGCGGAAGTCATCTTGCTATCCAGTTCGCAGATCGCAAGCCGCGCCGACTTGCTCAAGACGCTTCTGTTCGAACTGCGTATGCCATATCGTGGATTGTTTGATGGCGAGCTAAGACTCAGCTTGATCGAACGATTGCAGCATCGCAGATCCCCTGGCGCGGAAAATATTGCCCTCATCGTCGATGAAGCTCAGGCGTTATCTCCGCGCATCCTGGAAGAGCTTCGTCTATTAACAAACCTGACTGTCGATAACGCACCTTGCATTTCGCTGATCCTGTGTGGATCGATGCGACTGGAAGAGATGCTATGCAACCCTCAGTTAGAATCGTTACAGCAACGAATTTGTTCACGACATTTCCTGCGTCCACTGACGATCGACGAATGCGTTGAATACGTTCGTCACAAAGTAGAACTCGGCGGTATTAGACTAGAACGCGTATTCGATTCGTCCGCGGTCGATGCGATGTTTCTAGTTAGCGGCGGTGTACCACGTCTGATCGATCAGATCGCAGACCGTGCAATTGCCAGCGCTGTTGCAGCAGTTAACAGACCTATCAATGCAAGTGACATCGAACAAGCGTGGCACGCTCAACAACAAGCAGTTCCACCTTGGTCAGATCCAGGCATTGCCACAACTTCGTCGAAAGCAACCGTTGTAGAGTCTCAAGCCGAAGACCAAATAGCAGCGATGGTGGAAGACGTCTCCGATATTTCGAGTGAGGTCGCTTCAAAGAATGAGATCGGGCAGGCGCAGCAACAGTCCACGTATGCGTCTGAGTATGCCAGCACCGACGAGTCTAGCACCCAGCGTGACGAGTTGGCATTCTTGGGGTTTGCTGAAGAAAGTCAGTCGCAAGCAACGCAGCAGAACCAATCGGAACCGTCG
Organism: Njordella aestuarii; assembly: GCF_056494165.1. NCBI lineage: Bacteria > Pseudomonadati > Planctomycetota > Planctomycetia > Pirellulales > Pirellulaceae > Njordella > Njordella aestuarii. The sequence continues at coordinate 259,901 of NZ_CM151397.1, read as the reverse complement.
CTCAAAATGCGAACTCGCGTTCCGCCGTCCGCAGGCATGGGGCTTAGCTCTGTAATTCCTCGCGACACGACCGAAGACAACCCGAGCAGCCCTAATGCAGACGTCGCCGCGTTAAACGAACAGATCAATCAAGAAGACGACGAGTTCGAACAAGCACTGGAAGCATTCGACCTGCGTGTTCGAGCTGAAACGTTAGAAAAAGCTAAAACCGTTGATGTCGAAGCATTGTTCGGGAACGATTTCACAGACGAAACTTACCTGTTGAAGTCTGCTGAAGAGCAAACCTGTGCAAATTGTAACGGAGCCGGATTTTGCATCGATTGCGACCAGATGGAGATCATCGCGCAGCCTTCGCTGGCGGAACAAGAACTTGCTTCTCAAGCATTCTTCACAGTCGGAATTGAAGATAGCTTTGTGGCCGATGACCTTTATCATAATGTCGCCGAAACCACCGCCTCCGGCGCAACGTCGGAAGATGCGTATGAGCTTCCGACGTTAGAGCAGCGTCTGGCCGATTCGGAAAACGTAGCCGCGACCGTGAGCGAAGTGGAATACGAGTACGAAAGCTCTGTGGACTACTTCTCCTTTGACAGCGAGTCGGAAAATGTTGACCAAGAACATGTGGCTAAGAGTGCGACGGAGGCATTCCGACTTGACACCGACAGTGTAGAACTAAATTCAGCCGTCGTAGGCTACGGACATGAGCCGCAAAGCCGTGAAAGCTTTGACCTTCAGCCAATAACTGCTGAAACAGTACATCCGGATGGTATCGAGAACGAACTGTTGGATATGATTTCCAACATCAATTTGGAATCAATATCAATTGACCCAAGCGCATCGTTCCAAACATTTGATCGGCACGAAGTGTCGGCAGAACAGGCTCGATGGGAGCATAGCGAACAGCAGCCAGAGCAGGGTGGTCCAACAGCGTTCGGAAACTTCGTAGACGTCACCGGACAGACGCCTTCATTCTTTAGCGATGCATTTGATTCGGTCGTAGAATCTGCAACCGATGAAGATATCGACGTCGATGCTGAAATTAACTACCATCACGACTCAATATCTTTGCGTGAACGATTGCAGGACCTTGAAACTCTAGCATCTGTCGACCGACGCAGTTCGAACTCTCTCTCAATGAGCGACTTTGATTCCGACAGTACGCTCGCAAATTCGGACGATCGCGAGATCTTGATAATCGACGAAGATGTCGCGAGCTACATCCCTGAAACTCATACCGACAGCAAACCGGTAGCTGCTGCCATGTTGCAATCATACTCAAAGCTATTCTCTAATCTCCGGACGTAGTTATCGGCTAAGACCTCCCCTCCAAATTTTTATGTAAGTACTCATTCGACAAGGAACCATCTATGGCCAGAGCACACGAGCCGATTGAGAACCAGGTCGATGACTTAGCGATGCAAGTGGCTAGACGCGTGCTGGCAACGACTCGACACGTGTTTGCGATTGTGGAATCATCTAGCAACAACCAACAAATTGTATGGCCAGAGTGCGAGCCTCCCAGTTCCATTAGCCCATCGGCGTCTGATTCAGATACAAGTGTTTCACGATTGTCAGCATCGCAGCGACTGAGGCATTCGATACAGACTAGGCTGCCGGTGGGTGGCCTGTGGTGCATTTTAGATGGCTTCGGTTCCAGCGATGCTATTGTTCGTCTTCGTCCCGCAGGCGAGACGTCAGCGAAAAAGAGAGACGCTCGAAAATTCGCCCTGCCAGCGCCAGCAAAATTCGACGACAACACTCGTCCCAGTCCTCTCGAAAAACAATTTGGACAGCTAATCGCAGAGGGTGATGAACGCAATCTCTGCACACTTCTCACCGAGCTTACCAGCGATTTCAACTGGATATCGTTTTACGTACTCCGTAGCGATCTGACTGTCCTATCTACATTATTGCGGCATTGTGAACTGGTATTTGCGGCGGTAGACGGCAAATCTCCGCTTTCGCATGCACAGTCCAAACTCTTCAAAAATTGGCGGCGTAGCGGAATTCCCCTGCAGGCGGCTTGGCTAGTCGCTGCGTAATAAAACCTCATCAAATTTTCTTTTTCGTCCTTCGGGAATTTGGTACTTCTGGGGTAAAATGCTGGTCGATTTGGAAATGAAGGTATTGGGAAACGGTACTGGTTCAACAATTTTCTAACGCTGGCGGTCTTGGCTTAATTACGATATCGTAGCGTTGTGATAGCCCTAGTTTGCATCGCCCAACGTATACGAATGCACCAACCTAACACACGCTCTCGCCTAAGTGACGCGATTGAAACTCTAAGCAGTACATCAGAATTGTCGGGTATCGAGAATACTGACAATTTAATTCTGCCTCTGCCGCTAACTCCTCAGCTAGCCGCATCGGATGCACTGCTTCAAGGCGACGGCCTGCTTCTGAATACAGCACCGCTTCTTGCGGCGCCGAAGCTCACGACGACACTGTACCGCACGTATGGTTATCGGCATGCGAAGTCTGGTAACTGGCGAATTGTCGTTCAAGGGCGCCGTTGTTATGACGTGCCGACGCAACTGAATCTAACCAAGCGACTTATGTTGCGTGGCTTGATCAAGCGGTTGCAGTTGCCGCCGGAACTTTTGGACAATCCAAATTTTCAAGGTCGCGTGGCAGGCTTTCTAGTCAATGCCGAACCTGGACACAAAATAAGGGTTGAACTGGTCGATCAGATTCATACCATTCGTCGTCGCACCAGAAAGAGCGGCACATTCAGTGGTCGCATTAATATTGCGGCAGGAGCCTTCGCCAATCACGAGGTCTTTGGTCGACAAAAACGTGAAGGCCTTGCTCCAGTCATTCAAACTTACGATCAATACGAACCAGCTAGAACTGAACTCTTTCTGGCGGACACATTCGGAATCAATGTCGTTACCGATATCGATGACACTGTAAAGCAAACGGAAGTCACCAGTCGGCAACGGATGCTTCAACGCACGTTCCTCGATCCCTTCGAACCGATCGTCGGGATGGCCGAACTCTACCGCAGTTGGGCTGAACAGTTTCCAATTCTGTTTCAGTATGTATCGTCAAGCCCGTGGCAACTATATCAGCCGTTGCAGACATTCTTGGATGAGTTCCGATACCCGCTCGGCAGCATCCATTTGCAATGGTTTACGATCCGCGAAGAGCTGCTTAAAAAATGGCGACTGTCTCGAAGACGCGGTAAGGAAGCAGTCATCCGCACGCTGATCAAACGAATGCCCCATCGACGTTTCTTGTTGGTAGGCGATTCGGGTGAACGCGATCCGGAGATCTATGCCAACTTGGCCGAGAAGTTTCCGCGATCGATCCTTGGCGTTGCCATACGCCAGCTGGATTCGCGTCCGCTGGAAAAACAGCGACTGAAGCAGGTATCCGACCGCCTTAACTCGATTCCTTTGCGACTTTTCCGCGAACCTACCGAAATCTCCGATCTCGTTGAGGAGTGGTATCGTACCTAGTTCCGACTGGAACGAACGTGTGCGATGACGGAATCCCGCCCAAGCGGACACGCAAACCCTAGACGAAAACCAGCTTCCAGTTAAGCTGTCCGAGTCGGGCGCAGAAAACTGCGACGTTCGGTTGTCTCCTCTCAAATTCTTACAAGTATAGATTCGTGAAAACTGTTGGCATAATCGGTTGGCGTGGCATGGTCGGTTCTGTTCTGATGCAACGAATGCAGGCAGAAGGCGACTTTAAGACGATTGAACCCGTATTCTTTTCGACCTCGGACGCCGGCGGTGAAGGTCCGACGGTTGACGGACAAGCCACCGGAAAGCTTTCCGCAGCAGACGATCTGGCCAAGCTAAAGACACTCGATGCCATCGTAAGCTGCCAGGGGGGCGATTACACCAAGAGCGTCTACCCACAGCTTCGACAATCGGGCTGGAACGGCCATTGGATCGATGCAGCATCCTCGCTGCGCATGGATGATCAGGCGATCATTATTCTTGACCCTGTGAACGACAGCGTGATTCGCGACGGCTTAAAGAAAGGTATCCGCACTTTCGTCGGCGGTAACTGCACTGTGTCGCTCATGCTGATGGCGTTGCATGGTCTTTTTAAGGCAGATCTGGTGCAATGGATTACCAGCATGACTTACCAAGCTGCCTCGGGTGCCGGTGCCAAGAACATGCGGGAACTGTTAAATCAAATGGGTTCAATCCATGGTTGTGTTGCAGACCAACTGGCAGTGCCAAGTTCTGCAATCTTAGAGATCGATCGCTGCGTTACCGATCACCTGCGCGGCGATGCCATTCCAACGGATAACTTCTTAGTTCCTCTCGCGGGATCACTGATTCCTTGGATCGATTCCGACCTTGGTACAGGGCAAAGCCGTGAAGAGTGGAAAGCTCGCGTCGAGACAAACAAGATACTCGGTAAACCAGCCAATACGATTCCTGTCGATGGTATCTGCGTCCGTATCGGCGCCATGCGATGCCACAGTCAAGGCTTGACCATTCAGCTCAAAAAGAATGTTCCTCTCGACGAAATCGAAGGCTTGCTTGCGGAGGCCAATGCTTGGGCGGAAGTAGTACCGAACACCAAAGACGCGTCGCTTCAACGCTTAACACCGACGTACGCAAGTGGGACTTTAAACGTACCTGTTGGCCGACTGCGCAAGCTGGATTTAGACGGCAGCGGCTGTCAATTGTCAGCGTTCACTGTTGGCGATCAACTGCTTTGGGGAGCGGCCGAACCGCTTCGCCGAATGGTTAGAATTCTGGCGGAGTAAGTGACATACTCTTGCTTTTGTAAGTTATCTTGATGCAGGTCGTCTCTGGAAGCAATTTTCATTTAAGCGACTCGTCAGTCCAATGGAAGCATCGACTACTCAAGAAGCAAACGACGATGACTTTGCATTCGCCAGTTCGACAGTTGAACCAAGTCAACCGAATCGCAAAGAGGCTCGCAAAGCGGAACTTGTTCGTTCAGCGAAGCTGGCAGTAAGGCTAACAGCGTTCTGCGTCGGCATCATTGCGCCGCTGATCTGCGTCGTTATTAGTTTGTTCGCCAATCCGTTCGATGATCTCTGGCAAAGCGGAGAATTTGGCGTCTATGCATCTCTGCTTTTCAGCAGCCCAGCCGTCCTTCCACAACTGCTCTTTATGTTGCTTCCGATGATTGCGTTGGGTACGTACATCATCCGCCCCGCGTTTGCTCGATCGTCATGGCTGCGAGCTGGAATCTATCTCGGCGTTTTGGTGGCAGCGTATTTCCTAGTGTTATCCGTCACCGTCTCCCTCGAATTGCAGTTTGGCTTTCTCGGTTTGCTTACCACGTTCTTGGCCGCATGGATCGCCAGCTACTGCGTGCGAAGCGTGCTACGCATCATCACGCTCACGACGCTCCTGGCAGTGCTAACAACGTTAACAATCTCGTTTGAGTTCCGTTACCTGCAAGGCGCACTATTTTGGTTGCTTGCCTTACCAATTTTCGGCGCACCTATTAGTTGCTTTATCGTCTATTTGTTTGCCGCTTTGAAAATCGCAAAAGAAGCGGTTGCGGCTCGTGGGCAATCTATCATTTGGATTACATCAGCCAGTTTCGTTAGCTGGTTAGTAGCGTTGAGATTCTCAATCGTCCTCATGCTCGATGAATACGCGAAGCTGCCGACGAGCCCGCCCGATCGCTGCTATTTTTGCAGTGCATCGGCTCATGGTCACGCGAGCCTGGTCAAGCCGCAGATCGTTACGATTGAGGGCAAGACGTTTCAGATTACGCACCAGTTGCAACTGCTGAAGTTTTTTGAGATTGCACTTTTGATCGCGACGCCGCGCTTGCACCGTCAGCTTCGAAGGATTTACGACCGCATCGGCCCAAAACTTGCCCAACGCTGCGCCCGAAACGCGTGGCTGAGCGACGCAACGTACATACTGTTGAAACCGCTGGAAATCCCCGCGACTATGATCGCATCTTGCCTGAGAATTCCGAAGCAAGCGATTGCACAAATTTACATGCCTGAAATCAACTCTTCCTCGCCACGCTCCGGGACAAGGGGAGCATGAGGCGTGAACGAGATGTCGTGAGAAGAGCTAGCTCAACATGCAACGCAGAAATAGTTGTCGCTCGATAGGTTGCGACAAGGGAATTCGTCGCAAAGCTGTGTTGCTATCGTGCGTTCAAGGGGGATAGAATCGGTTAGCCTCCCACTCTACACAGGAATGCGAACAATGCATCGATTCGTCCTTGGTTTAATGCTCTCCCTATCGAGTTGTGTTGTATGGCAGCCCGTCTGCCATGCAGAAGCACCTTCGTTATCGCACGTGCTCAACCCTTGGCTATCGATCTTAAAAGGAAGACAATCTGATTACACCGTCAAGGGATTTGCAGAACCCGTCATCGACGGCAAAACACGGCACATTGATTTCTCGCTTACTTGCTTTGACCAAGAATCATTCGACCTGGAAGTCATCCATGAAGAGTATGCGGTAGCGATACGCCGGCGGCCTGACGCGATCGCGTTTGCATTGCCTATCCACAAGAAGGTATATATTGGGAGCGGGCAATGTGATCCAAACGATAACTTGAAGCCTGATGGAATCATCGATCGTTTGGTCAGTTCCGGCACAATAGTCAAAGTCGCGAGCCAAGTCATTTCCGACATTGATTCGGATGAAGTTGGTGCGTTGCTGGAAACGTTTGCAAAACTACGCTTTGATGCAACTGAAAATGCTTGGCTCGGAGAAAAGGCGCGCGTAGAACTTGCGCAGCTCGGCACGATCCGCGCCTACATCAACGGTACTCATCTGGAAGCGACAATTGAGTCATCTTCTGGGAATCTACGTTCGACTACTGATTGGCCAGGGATGGAGATTTTTACTCGTGATCGCATAGAAATCGAACGACAGCTTGCGCGCGGTATGCGGCGCACATTCGAAGTGCTTGCCCCCTCCAACCTTTTGATTTCTCCAGAGCAGCTCGACAAGAAAGTAGAATTCGGTGAACTTCGGTGGGTGGAAAATCATCGCGTTGTCCTCCTATATGGATCGCCCGAAGAAATCGGCACCGCTCATGGCCAGCTTCTTGCAAGGGAGACACAACGTTGTATCGATTCGGTTCTTTATGCGTTTGGAACAGCCCAGACGATTGCGACAGGCAGATGGTTTCGCGATGATCTGGAAAAGGCTTACACGCGATTAGAGCCGCATATTCCAGAGCGGCACAAAGCCGAAACGCGGGCCTTGGCGTCCAGCATTAATGTTGACGCTGACTTAATGGAAACGCTCAATGTGTTCCCGGAATTATTTCATTGTTCAGGTTTTGCTGTATTCGGTAATGCTACGGTTGATGGAAAGCTATACCATGGTCGCGTCCTGGACTACATGACAACGATAGGTCTGCAAGATGCGGCTACAACGTTCATCGTCGCGGCTGACAACCAAATCCCTTTTGCAAATGTTGGTTATGCTGGCTTCATCGGAAGCGTAAGCGGCATGAATGCAGAACGAGTTTCGTTGGGCGAAATGGGTGGGCATGGTGAAGGGCAATGGGACGGCGTCCCGATGGCGACACTGATGCGTCGCGCGCTGGAGGAGTGCTCGACTTTAGATGAAGTGAAAACGCTGTGGAGTGAGAGCCCTCGTACTTGCGAATACTTTTACGTTTTTGCGGACGGCAAGAACCGCACCGCGGTTGGCGTGGCTGCCACGCCGGAATCGATTCAGTTTGTGGCGCCCGGAGAAGCCCATCCACGCTTGGGCGAAGGGATCGCAGATGCGGTTGTCTTGTCTTCAGGAGCAAGGCTCGAGGAATTGCGAGCGAGAGTTCAGACTCAGTATGGAAAAATCGACACGGTTGCAGCTCAACAACTGATGGCTCGACCGGTCGCGATGGCGTCCAATTTACACAATGTATTGTTCGTGCCCGAGGATGGATTCATGTATGTCGCCAACGCAAGCCACACTCAACCAGCCGCCGAGCGACCTTACATCAAGATTGACCTGCTAGCGTTGCTGCGAGAACTGCCTGCGGCCTCGGCAGAGAAGTACGCTTCTAGCCGAGCGTTGCAAACGGCCCCTACCACTAGCATCGAGGACGGCAGTATCTTTTCCGCAACCGACTCGCTATCGATTGGATCGGAAACGGTCGGTGACGCAACGAACTGTCTGAATGGACTGAAGTGGGAACCAGAAAAATTTGACGTAGAACTAACGCAAGCGAAAGAAGGTCAAGGCGATTGGTTGCTGCGGTTTCCATCCCCCGTTCCAAGCGGCGTATCGCTGAATGATTCCGTTGCCATGGAGTGGTATCAAGCCCGTGACAAGGAAGGCTCGATCTTAAACGCTCCCGCAGTAGTGGTAGTCCACGAGTCTGGCAGCGGCATGACGGTTGGACGCATGATAGCCAAATCTTTTCAGACGAACGGCATCCACGCCTTCATGTTGCAATTGCCTTACTACGGTTCGCGCAGGGGTCCCGATGGACGTCCCAAAGGCGACCGCTTGATCCATGCATTGAAGCAGGGTGTGGCGGATGCGAGGCGAGCGAAAGACGCTGTGTCGGCAATGCCATATGTTGATGCCGATCGAATCAGTTTGCAGGGAACCAGCTTGGGTGGTTTCGTAACAGCAACAGTCGCTGGACTAGATTCGGCGTATCACCGTGTTGTAATCTTACTGGCTGGCGGCGATTTGTATAATGTTTTGATGGAAGGCGAGCGTGACGCGGCTAGAGTGCGAGAAGAACTTGAAAAGGCAGGCTTGACTGACGATCAGATCAGGAAGATGTTTTACGAAATCGAACCGCTGCGATTGGCGCATCGCATCGATCCAGACCGGACGTGGATCTTCTCCGGCACGCTTGACACAGTCGTTCCGCCCCGCAGTTCGAAACTGCTTGCGGATGCGGCGAAACTTTCACAAGACCATCATGTGGAAATGTTGGCCAACCATTATTCCGGCATCATTTTTCTGCCCATGATTACAAGGCAGATGAGCGAGATTATGTCAGAGTTTTGACGTCGCTCTTAAACTTGCGATGCAACTCGATCACTGTTGGTCCGATCGGCCAAACGTTGCAAGATACTGCTCGCGAGTCCGTTATCGATAGCAGCCTCGCAACGATGACGCGCTGAAAGCAGATTGTCTTCTAAACCGACAAGCCAGATACCGGCAGCCGCATTCGCAACGACAATATCGCGGGCTGCATTTCGAACACCCGAAAGAACCAAACGGATCACAGCGGCACTTTCCGCCGCGTTGTCTACCAGCAGGTCATCGACAGAGATCGAGTCGAAACCAAATGTCGCCGGTGTCCATTTTAGTTCCGTGATACCATCCGGCTCAATTAAAAGCACATGGGTCGGCGCTGAAAGGGAAACTTCATCGAGGCCATCTTCGCCACGTACAACAATCGCTCGAAACGCTTGCAGTTCCTTCAACGCAGTTGCCATTTTCAGGGCGAAATCGGCCTTACCAACACCTAAGACTTGGTAGGGAGCCCCGGCGGGGTTACACAATGGTCCCAGAAAATTGAAAAGCGTAGGCGTAGGAATTGAACGCCGAACGGCACTTACATGCTTCATCGCTGGGTGGAGCAGGGGAGCGTAGCAGAAGCCGATTCCAAGATCGTCGATACATTCTTCGACAATTTCACGAGATGCCTCGATGCGAATTCCAAGCTCGGACAGAACGTCGGCCGATCCCGTCGAACTTGTGACGCGACGATTTCCATGTTTAGCAACAGCAGCTCCGGCAGCCGCAGCGACGATGGCGGCCGCTGTTGAAATGTTGAAGGTTCTCGAGCCATCGCCGCCTGTACCGCAAGTATCCAGCAGGTTCGTTCGCTTGGTACGTATGGGAGTCATCGTCGCCCGCAGTGCCTCGGCCGCCCCCACAACTTCCTCGACTGACTCACCTTTTTCGTGCAACGCGATTAACAATCGGCGCATTGCCTGATCGTCAATTGTTCCAGCCAGCATAGCTGATACGATATGATTCATCGTTTCGCGCGTCAGATCGTGCCGGGCTTCGACTTGTTCGAGCGCTTGTTGCATGATTGATTGGTTCATATCGAAAATGGTACACTAAAATTTGCGTTAGATTCCTGGTGAACACGTGTTTTTTGGTGACTTGACACTTAGTTTATCCTTTAATTTTTTTGCTGACTGCATTGTTGCTCCCAGAACACTCGACTTTAGCTAAAACAATCTATGCAAAAACGCATTATCATCGACTGTGATCCGGGGATTGATGACGCAATCGCTTTAATTATTGCGATGTTTGATCCTCGACTTGAGGTCATGGCGATTACCGCAACGGCGGGTTCGGTCGACGGCAGTCTTACGACACGTAATGTGCTCGCCCTGATCGAGCAAACGGATCCACCGCGTCACCCGCGGACTGGTTCGGCTTGTGACCCCGACGATGCCCCCGTATCGGATGCCGCGCTGTTACATGGCAAAGATGGCCTGGGAAGTTGGAAAATTGAGCCGGCTTCACGTCAGCACTTGATCGCCAGCGACAAACTGATGGCTGACGAAGTGCGGGCAAATGCTGGAAAAATAACGCTTTTGTGCATGGGGCCGCTGACGAACGTCGCAAAAATGCTCAACCGGGACCCGAAGCTCGCAACGGCCATCGATCGAATCATCATGGTGGGTGGTGCGATCGATTGTAATGGGGATACGACAGCGGCAGCGGAATTCAACATCCATTTTGATCCGATTAGTGCTGATCAAGTTTTCCGGTCGCCGACAACAAAAACGCTTGTCCCATTAGATATCACGAACCAGCTATCTTTCGGGCTCGATTTGATGGACCTGTTGCCCGCCGAGACATGTCGCGTTGGTAAGGTTTTAAGGGAAATGTTGCCGTATTATTTTCGCTCAATGCGGCAGAACTACGCTCGTGAAGCGATTACTTTGCAGGCCGTTGTCGGTTGGTTGATGCTGACCGAACCCCAATTATTCACTACGCAAGAAGAATTTATCTGCGTCGAGACGGCCGGAAAGCTAACTCGTGGTGCTTTAGTAGCCGATCGTCGTCCTTTTGTGAGTAATCGTGCTAATATGGAGGTAGCAACCAGCATCGACGTAGATGCTGCCTACGTCGCTGTTCAGCGTGCGTTGAAATTCGCGGCTCAGAACACCGGGGATTGATACCTCTCCGCTAACTCAACTGCATTCAATGGTTCGGTCACGCATAGGACCTCTTGCTCTAGAAGTGCCGCTTGGCAAGAGTGGCGGTACGCTCTACCGCGCAATCCACGTCCAGCAACGCAGTCAAGTTGCACTGCGGTTGCTTTCTTTTCCGCTCGGCCTGACGCCTGAAGCGAAGAAGCAATTCATGGACGACGTCGATCGACTGAAAGCGTTGCGGCATGATCACATTGTGCGTTGTTTTGGTGGTGGTTTTGATGGCAATGATGCTTACCTTGTCTACGAATTGATCAGTGGCGAATCACTCGAAGACCAACTCAGTCGCGTTGAGCGATTACCTTGGGAAATAGTCCTGCAATATGGACTTCAGATGTGCGACGCCTTACAGTTCGCCCACAACCAAGGCTGGCTTCATCAAAACTTGAGCACAAGTCAAGTGTTATGCCAGACGGATCAACAAAGTATTAAACTGAGTGATTTTCGCGGGGAGGCGATCAGTCGGCTAGCAAGTCGACCGCGGACGCTTCAAAGTCTCTCATATCAAGCGCCCGAACAATTCACCTCGGGTTTCACACCACACCCAGCCCTCGACCTTTATGCGTTAGGCGCAATCCTTTATCATGCCCTCACTGGCTTTCCGCCGGTGCGAGGCGACTCGATCGAGCACATCCGTCAGCAAGCCCTCAATGCAGAGATCCCGCCGGTCGCAACGGTTGTATTCGATTGTCCGGTGTGGCTCAGCAAGATTGTCGACCAACTGCTTCAGAAGAATCCGGTCCAACGGCCGTTCACGGCAGCAGCTGTTGCGATGGCGCTTCAAGAGGCCGAGCGACGCGCGATGAGCGGGGCGAGCGTCGTCGAACACGCCATGGGAGGCTTTTCGCCACTGCAAATGAATCTCGACAAAGACGAAGCCGAGAAAGCGCTGGGCGTCAAACCGAAAAAGAAGCGAAAATCCGCCAACAGCGATGTTCCCCTCCTTGAACGTCCGCTCGTGTTGATTGCGTGTATCGCTCTGGCAATCGGGCTGACAGCTTATATGTTGATGCCACTGGACGAAGCAACCATGCGACGCCGGGCCGAAAAGCTTTTAGCCAACCAAGATAGTATTTCCTACAACGACGCTCGCGATCGATATCTGATTCCGATGGTCTCTCGGTTTCCAAGTGGCCAGCACCGGGAGTGGGCGGAATCTCAGTTGGAATTTATAGAAATGGTGAACGCCGAAGCCAAAATGGATCGGAATGCTCGCTTCAACCGCGACCCGTCCAGTGAAGGCGAACGTCGATACTCCGAAGCAAGACGATACGAACGATTTGGCGACCGAATCAGTGCTTTGGAACGTTACAAAGCCATTGTAGAACTCTATCAGGAGAACCCGGACGAACGACCATTCGTTAATTTATCGCTGCGACAGATTCGCGAAATTGAAGCGGAGCCTCCCGACAAGGAAGAGCTAAAACGATTCTTGACCGGAAAACTAGATGAGGCAGAACAACTTTACGAACGTGGAGATGTGCTCGCAGCAAAAAAAATATGGGATAGTATTCTGAGTTTATACAACGGCAATGCAGAAATGGTCTCCATCGTGTCCCGCGCGCAAGGCAGAATCGATAGAATGCGTGACGGGTCGTAAGCCGGCCCGGCAAAGGAAACGGATCACGGGTAGACTCTTTTGGGCAGATCATGAAATTTGTAACAGGCACGGTTGTTGGGAAGCGAATCTGGTCCGACGGACTTTTTACCATTCAAGTAAATGCACCCGGAGTCGAGCCCTTTGAACCAGGGCAATATCTTCAAGTTGGAATTCAACGGCCAGACAAACACGTGCACCATCCTTATTCGGTCGCGTCTCCCCACGGCGAAGTTCTCGACTTCTTTGTCGTACGCGTGGATGACGGTCGCTTGACGCCGACACTTTGGTCGTTGACCGTCGGTGACAAGGTCGATGTCTCAACTAAGGCAACCGGCAGCTTTACTCTTTCGCACGTCGATGGCGGTGAAGACCTATGGCTGATTGGAACCGGCACTGGCCTGGCGCCCTATATCGCCATGCTGCGCTGCGAAAGCACCTGGAAGCGATTCAAACGAATCATGCTTGTTCACGGCGTACGCTACGCTCACGACCTGGCGTACCAAGACGAGATGGAAATCTATAAAGAGAAATATTGCGGTAGGTTCCAGTGGCTACCAGTCGTTTCCCGAGAACAAGCCGGTGAAATACTCACTGGTCGCATAACTCAAGTTTTATCATCGGGCTGCTTGGAAAAGCGTGCTGGCATCGACATCACTCCAGCGCACAGCACCGTAATGATGTGCGGCAACCCGGATATGCTCAATGACATGCAAGCGATTTTGCTTGCTCGCGAAATGACTCGACACACTCCCAAAGAGCACGGAAACTTGATTGTCGAACGCTATTGGTAGCTTGATCTTGTTGAGGATGCCGCACGTCAGTGCTCGGGACAATCGGGTTGTTGCCAAATCGACATACCACCGTCAACATAGACCGTTTGTCCATGGATGTGGCTTGCTAAATCACTCAAGAGGAAAGCGGCCGTGCCTCCGCAAACATCGGCGTTCGGAACTTGGCCGTTCGGTGTATGCAATTGCATCCATCGTAAGGTCGCATCGTCAGCGTCTAGCACTTGGTTTGTCAAAGGCGTCCTGACAAGCCCTGGAGCAATAGCGTTCACACGAATGCCGTGCGGTGCCAGTGCCACACACAACGACCGTACCAGACCAGAAACCGCTGCCTTGCTGGCGTCATAAGCAGAGTGATTGGGCTCCGCTAACAAACCGTTGATACTTCCGGTAAAAAGGATTCTTCCAGCGACTTTATTGGCAATCCATTCCCGCGCAAACGCTTGCGATAGAAAATACCCTACCGCTAGGTTCAGGTGCATGGTCTGCTGGAAAGTGGCAATATCCATCTCCAGGAATGGCTTGTCGATAAATACTCCGACGTTGTTGACTAAAATATCGACCGACATCCCAGCTTGACTAGCCGCCCTGGTCAGTATCTCAACACAGGTTTCGACCGGCTGGTTCAAATCACAATAGCGTACTTCGATGCGAACCCCCGAAGCTTTGCAGCGATTGATAGTTTGGACAGCGTCTGCGTTTTCGTTCAAACCTTGCAAGATCAAATCGCAACCAGCCGTCGCTAATGCAACTGCAATAGCGCCGCCGACTCCTTGTGTACCGCCTGTGATCAGAGCCGTTCGTCCTCGCAGATCGATCATGCTATATATCCTGCGACTTCCTAACATAAGCCCGCAGTGGAGCATTTTGACCATCGTCAATAATCACGCAGTCGCGCAGAAGTTCGCGTTCGGTACGCGGCACGGTTGGTCCCAGGGTTGAAGTCCTGCAAAAAATCCCAAAGCGTTTTCCGACCACCTTCCAACCGGTAGCCTCGGAGCCGACTACTTGCACTTGGGTGTAAAGCGGCCACGAATTCCAACTGTTGGCCAGGAACATTGGTTCGCGGCCAATTTCAAACGCTCGCTGGCGACCAAGCATACGCAACAACCAAGGCCAAACGAATACCTTCAAGTAGTAGTGCATCCGACGACTCACCCAGAAAAACACCATGCAACAGGCCCCCAACAAAAAGATGTCAAAGACTGCGGCCGCAAAGGGACTAAAGCAGTATAGCGCCGTAAGACCCGCGCTAATGCTTTTGTTTGCCATCTCCAGCAATGCATCGATGGTGGGAATCGGCGTAATCCAAATCAGCAGTTCAAAGAACAGCTTGATCGTTCCAACAACCAGTAGATTAACACCTGCGAATATCGCCAAGACGACATCCAAAGGCAAAGTCGCAAAGCCAGCAGCCTCGAGCATTGGCGTTTGCATTTCAGGCAAGGGCTCTTCGGAAATCCCACCGAAGATCCGCATACCAACTAATATCACGATCACTGAATAGGTTTCGAGCTTGTCGACGATCAGTGCGAACGGTTTACTTACTTTCGAGAAACGAGGCAGACTTGTAACTACTGTAAGCACCACCATTGCCCAGAATAGGAACTGGTTGGACAGTGGACTACCTTCGGCAAAGAGACTACTACGCTGCGCTAACCAGTCTGGGCCGTAAGTTGCTACGCCGGTTAGGCAGGCCATGCCAAAAAATGGCGAGATCGCTATTGGCGAAAGAGCTCCTAGCCAATCGGTGGCAGCAACGCTCTTTGCAAGCGTATTGGCGCGCTCAATTACTAACTTATCTTCTTCCGATGCCACCAACTCCGGCAAATCCTCCGAAGGTTCACGCCTCTCTTCGGAAATCTGGCTCGCACCGCCCAACGAAACGAATGCGAGTCCAATGAAAAGGCCGGCGAAAATCCGGGCGTAACGACTGTTAAAGATTAGCATTCTTGTACTTGGTCCCTGACGCCGCACCCCTGTGTTATCAGGCTATGCGTTCTAATTTTGTAACTCGCCCGGTGGAAACCCACTCAGCCACGAAGATATTACCTTGGGAATCAAAGCATGCATCGTGGGGGTGAACAAACTTTCCATCGATCCATTGGCTTGGATCTTGGCGAATTTTTTTGTCTGCGTCTGATTTAATCCGGGAAACGTCACTGCACAAAGTCGCCACGGGTTTGTTATCGCTGCCGAGCAACGTCACTTGACCGAGCAGTTCAGGGACGAGCATCAAGTTCTGTTGAGTATCGACGTTCGCTGGCAATCCAAAGCCTTCGATAGTGTCGATATATTCACCTTCCATCGTAAACCGCTGTAACGCATTGTGTGCCCGGTCGGTAACTACGATCACCGGCAAGTGGACATTCCGGCGGTCGATCCAAATCCCATGTGGCGTATTGAAAGTCCCGGCGCCTTCACCCGGGCCGCCGAACTTGCTCACCCATTTGCCGTCGGAGTCGTAGCGATGAATGAAGTATGAGCCATAACCATCGGCTAGTAAAAATCCGCCATCATCGAGGAACGCAAAGTTCGTAGGCATGAACCTATCGCGTCCCCATTCACCATTTCGATTCTCATCTTCACCCTCGGCATATACACCACTTTGCACTGGAGCTCTTGAAGTCCAGACGGTTTCACCTGTCAAAGTAAGCTTTGAAAACGCTTTGACTTGTTTATATCCCGATACGTACAAGAACTGGTCGCTGCCTTCAGTGCGAACTTCTAAGCCGTGTCCGCCACCTTGAAACTCCGTACCGAAAGCTCGCACAAAATCACCCTTGGAATCGAAAACGAAGATGGCTGGATGATCCTTCTTCGACTCAAGCCCTTCGTGAATGACATACAGATTGCCGGCTGCGTCGACCGCAACGTTGTGCGTTGTTTGCCACGTGTAGCGATCCGGAAGCTTTGGCCAGTGGTGGTGAACTCGATATTTATATTCGCCTTCTCCGGTAATGATTTCGTCGGCAGCACGCGAAGAAGTATGAATCGCTGGAGCGAGTGCGAGCGCGGTCGCCCCTACAGTCAGGCTCTTCACAAAATTCCGACGGGAAGCATTGGCGTTCGCAGACACTCGATCGAACTTGTTTTTTTGATGACTCATTTTGGCACCTTAGCGGGAGAGAAAGGAAGGCAGGAATATGGGCCGAATCCACAGCTTAACCAACCGTGGATTCTTGCAAAATATTTTGGCGAGAATAAACGAACGCGAAAGCGAACACATATCGTATCGCAATGACGACATCCACATTACATCGGATCTTATTGTCCAAATGAACAAAAATAAAGTTCGACCCAGATTTCGTCGCTGAAATTGGCAATACCCCTGGGATTTCGCCGTGATTCGAGTTTCTCCAGCCTCAAGCAAGCTCACGAAATTCTACCAAGATTTTTTTGGCATCCAGTTTGTTACTTAAGCGTGCTGGACAACGAACAACTTTGAGTTCGAACCATCGGCAATCAATTGCTCTAAAGGAGTTTGATCAATGAAATCTTCAATACTAAAAATAGCCATCGCAGTGCTAGTCACATCCAGCGGCGTCACCGCTTTTGCCGACGGTCCCAATCGCAATCATTATCGCGGCGGACAAGGATACGGCGGCCCAGGATACGGCTATGCAGGCGGCCCGCGTCATTACAACCCTTACCGCGGAGCAGACTATTACCGGGGAAGCAATCTTGGTGCAGCGCACCTCTATAACTATAACTACGGCCCGCAATTCAACCGCAGCTACAGTTCGCTACGAGTCCCCTATGGCGTACCAAGCACTCGGAGCGTAATCATTGGTTCGGCTCCTGGCTACAGCCAATTTCGCAGCCCATATAACAGCCCATATAACAGCCCGTACAACTATGGACAATATCGACATCCCTATGGCGGTTACAACCGAGCGCCATCCAATTTCGGATTCTCGCTTTACATTGGCCGGTAAGCGATTTAGCTCAAGCCCCTAACAAAAGAGCTCGCAGTTTGACGCTGCGAGCTCTTTTCGTTGCGTAAGATTATTTATTGCGCGAGATAACTTGTTGGAACTGGTCAAACAGGTAGCTGCTGTCATGCGGACCAGCGGAGGCTTCTGGATGATACTGCACGCTGAAGGCTTCGACATCTTTGCGGCGCACACCAGCCACTGTATTGTCATTCAAGTTGCGATGCGTAACCTCCAAGTTGTCAGGCAGAGTAGCTTCGTCAACGGAAAAGCCATGATTTTGTGAAGTGATTTCAACCTTGCCACTGCCGAGCCTCAGGACAGGTTGATTCGCACCACGATGACCAAACTTAAGTTTGTACGTTTTCGCACCGCTGGCAAGCGACAACAGCTGATGCCCGAGGCAAATCCCGAAAACTGGACGTTTGCCCAAGAGTGATTGAATGGTGCTGATGGCATATTCAAGTGGTTCGGGGTCACCTGGACCGTTGCTCAAGAAAACCCCATCCGGCTCTTCTGCAAGCACTTGTTCGGCCGTAGCCGTCCCAGGAAGAATAACAACATCATTCCCACGAGCGGCTAAATGACGAGGAATGTTCCACTTCATGCCAAAATCGAGACATACGACTCGAGGCCGATCGCCTTTGCTTTCCGATTGATCAAAGCAAACCAACTCGTGGAGTTTTTCATCCCAGCGGCGTTTTGCGTGCGGCACGACTTCGCGCACCAAGTCGCGCCCAACGAGTCCGGGACTGCTTTGGGCTTTTGAAATTAAAGATGCGTCGTCCAGGTCGACCGTAGATAGAACACCGCGCATGGCACCACTGGAACGGATGCGTCGTACCAAAGCACGCGTTTCGATCCCTTCGACCGCAATGATATTGTGTTGTTGCAGGTAGTCCTGAAATGACTGCTGCGAGCGATAATTGCTAGCGATGCGGCTATTCTCGCGGATCAAAAATCCGGAAACCTGAGGCTTCGCCGACTCAAGGTCATCGTTGTTGACTCCATAATTCCCGATCAGGGGATAGGTCATCGTCACGATCTGGCCGCGATAACTCGGGTCGGTGAGGATTTCTTGGTACCCGGTCATCGAGGTATTGAAGACGACTTCGCCATCAATTTCGCCTTGGCTGCCGATCGAGTTGCCTTCGTAGATCGTTCCGTCTTCGAGGGCGAGTTTTGCAGGAATTGGTTTTTGAGTCACTGGTCTACCGTACAGGTGGCTGTTAGCCGCTATTAATGAAGAGATATGCTATATAACCACCATCGTATGGGGAGCGGGCAAAATCGAAAAGGGAGACTTCGAAGTCGGCAAAACGTGCCAAAATTCCTGCCTTGATTCTGGCTTCGCCCTTGCAAGGCTCTTGCCGGACCCTATAATCCCCATGCTCTGCACGGAACGAAATGATTTGTGCAGTGAAAAAATCGGGAATCGCGTTCCCTTTTCAGACGCGAATCCGTACCGTTGATCAGCAAGCGTCGATCAGCAAATTATTAAAACCGGACAATCAGTCGGCTGAAAATCGTCTTGCGGGTGTAGCTCAGTTGGTAGAGCACAACGTTGCCAACGTTGTTGTCGTGGGTTCGAATCCCATCACCCGCTCTTCTTTCGCCCTGATTGTCCGTTTTTTTTACCCGCATTAAATCAAACAGCGACTCGTTTCGATTCGCCCACTCATTTCCGCTTCGAAACCATTCGAACCAACTATCCAGCTGAACAAATTATGTCTAGTGACGCCGCTGTAGAGCAACAAAACGACACCAAACTCGACCTACAGACCAAAATGTCGGAGACGGGCGCTTGCGAACGACACTTCGTCGTCACCGTACCGCGCAGCGACATCGACAAGCAGTTCAAGACCGCATTCGATGAAATCGCTCCACAAGCCGAGATGCCAGGCTTTCGCGTGGGCAAGGCACCTCGCAAGCTGCTTGAAAGCCGCTTTCGCACTCAAGTGAAAGAGCAAGTCAAAAGCACACTCGTAATGCAAGCTCTTCAGCAGATCACGGAAGCTGGCGACATCTCCGCTATCAGCGAGCCAGATATGGACTACGGCGCTGTCCAGCTGCCTGACACCGGCGATTTCACTTTCGAATTCACAATCGAAGTTCGTCCTCAGTTTGACACGCCAAACTGGAAAGGGCTTGAGCTAACTCGTCCAACTTTTAACCTGAGCGAAGAGGTGATCGACCAACAAATGGTCCGCACGCTCAGCCGATTTAGTGATGGCGAGGCAATCGATACCGGCGCCGAGCTTGGCGACAAACTGGTGATCAATGCAACGTTCACCACCGGCGGCACACTGATCAGCACGATGGAAGAAGAAAGCGTCACCTTACGCGAAAAACTTTCGTTCGCTGATTGTGAAATCCCTAATTTTGGCGAACTGATGCAAGGCGTCAAAGAAGGGGAATCCCGCAGCACTTCGATTAAAGTGCCCGGCATTGAAGAAAATACCGAGCGTTCTATCGAAGCCACCTTCGAAGTGGACTCGATCTTCCGCCTTGACCCTTCTGCCATTCCGCCGTCAATCCTGGAGACGTTCGGTTTTGATTCGGTCGAAGAAGTCCGAACTTTTGTGCGTGGAGAACTTGAAAAACAACAAGAATTCCAACAACAGCAGCACATTCGCACGCAAGTCACCTCCGAATTGCTCAAGGATTCGAAGTGGGACATGCCTAACACGCTGATTGACCGTCAAACGAATCGCGAATTGCAACGCCGTGTTCTCGAAATGCGTCGCAATGGATCGAGCGAAGATGACATCAAGATTGCTGTGAATGCAATGCGCCGGAACGCTCGTGAGAACACGATCGCAGCTCTTCGCGAACACTTTCTTCTCGAAAAAATCGCCGAAGAAATGCAAATCGAGCCAACTTCAGAAGAATACGAAGCTGAAATCGAAGCGATTGCCGACCAAGCGGAATCGACCGTGCGAAAAATGCGTGCGATGCTTGAGCGATCTGGCCAAATGGACGCGATCCGCAACCAAATTATCGAACGCCGTGTGATCGAGGAAATTATCAAAGAAGCTAAAATAACGGAAGTTGAAGACGCTTCCTTCTTGAAAGCTCTGCCAAACGAATCGGCTATTAACCAATTTGTAATTCCAGTCAACGCTGATTTGCCGGTCGCTAAATACGACGACCGTCCAACAGATGGCGAAAAAGATAGCTCGACCGTAAAGCTCGAACGCTAAACGTTTTGTGATTGGCTGGTCAAACCTAGCGCCACCTTGGAAACAGGTAGCATGACTAGCCTACCTATAGAAAGCTGCTGATTGGACCGGCAGCTATCTGATTTCACGAACAAACTTGCAGCATGACTGCGACGAAACTCTTTGATTCGGCTGCTCCCGCGCGATTTTGCGTTGGGATCGATCTTGGTACGACCAACTGCGCTGTTGCTTACGTCGATTCTCAGTCGCCCAAACCAACCATCCAGCAGTATCAGATCGCACAATTGGTCGATCTGGGAACAATCGAACGACGCACAACATTACCGTCGTTCCTCTACCACTTTCCAGCCGATACGCCTGCACAAAGTACTGGCGTCATCCACGAACTAGACAGCAAGTACTGTGTCGGTTGGTATGCAAGGACGCGGGGTGCGGAACAACCGCAGCGTCAGATCGCTTCGGCCAAAAGCTGGCTCTGCCATGGCGGAATCGACCGGACGGCGAAACTGCTGCCCTGGCACGCAGATGACGACATCGCCCAAATGTCACCTGTTACGGCCTGCAGTCGCTACCTCGCGCACATCCGATCTTGTTGGGACAAAGAACACCCCGATGCGCCTTTGGCAGAACAAGACGTAGTGGTCACATTGCCAGCATCTTTTGATGAAGTCGCGAGGGAGCTGACCATCGAAGCTGCGAGAGAAGCGGGGCTACCGAAGATCTTGCTGATCGAAGAACCGCAGGCTGCCTTTTACGCTTGGCTAGCAGATCATCAAAACGACTGGGATCAGATTGTATGCGATGGGCAAACGATCTTGATTTGCGACATTGGTGGGGGCACCACCGATTTCACTTTGATTCGTGTCCGGGAAATCGACAAGAGCGTCCACAACACTTCCGCTGCACTTGAGCAACAGTATGGTCTGCATCGCGTCGCGGTAGGGGATCATTTGCTGTTGGGGGGGGATAACCTTGATGCTGCTTTGGCGGCAAAACTAGAACAAACAGCTGCACAAGCGGGAGAAGCAGAGATAACATCGCGGCAATGGGATTCATTGCGACTGCGGTGTAGGCAAGCGAAAGAGACTCTCCTTTCTGAGTCGCCGCCTGAGGACTACAAATTGCATCTGCCGGGCACCGGAAGGCGACTGATTGATTCGGGCCGCAATTTCATAATCACGCGAGACGACGCCAAAAGTCTGCTGCTGGATGGATTCTTTCCTTACGCTAGCATCGATTCCCAACCAGAATCTGAGCAAGTGGGTTTTCGAGAATTCGGGCTGCCGTTCGCCAAAGATCCCGCAGTCACCAAACACCTTGCAAAATTTCTTTGGGAACATCGCTTCGCTGGGCGAAAAGACGACGATCCCGCATCAGCCCGTGACCTTCTTGCCGCGCGACCCGATTGGATTTTGTTCAATGGCGGCGTCACTTCTTCCGCTTTGATAAGACAGCGAATTTGCAGCCAGATCGATTCGTGGTTTGCGGAAGCTTCGGGTGGCGATTGGAACTGCGGGGAGTTGAAGAGTTCGTCACTAGATTTAGCAGTATCGCGCGGAGCGGCGTATTTTGCGTTGGTTCGACGGGGTGAAGGTCTTGCGGGCGGGCAGGGCGTCCGCATTGATGCTAGACTTGCTCGTGCCTACTTCCTGTCAGTACAAGAAATCCCTCCTCGTGTACTGTGTGTTATGCCAGCGAACGCGCAGACGCTTGAGCACCATGAATTTGCGGACTGTTCGATCGACGTCCAAGTAGGCACTCCGGTCCAGTTCCCGATATTTTACAGTAGCACGAGACTAATAGATCATGCTGGCGATATAGTCGATTTGGAAGTCGATATAATGCTGCCGTTGCCGATGATACAAACAGTTCTGCAGGGCAAACGCGGCAAAAAAAGCCGAACTGTGCCGGCAATTGTCGAGAGTGCGTTGTCGGAAATCGGCACACTGCAATTGTACCTACATGCGACGTCGGACTCATCCGAACTTGCTGACCAAGCAACGACTCAGGAACGCTGGAAGCTAGAATTCGATTTACGTTCAACTGTTCAAACCGATCGGCAACACCATAGCGGACTCGCAGAACGCTCAGGTATCTTGAGCTTAACGACACTTGCGAATGCCGAAGCAGTCATTACGCGAGTGTTTGACTCTAAAGCGGCCATTCCATCGACGAAGAATCTAATGCGAGAACTCGGCGATGCGCTTGAGCTTCCCAGGGCCGACTGGCCAGCATCGTTGCTGCGTGAACTTTGGTCTACCACGGTCGAAGTCGACCGCTCGCTTCGCAAATCACCCGAAGCAGAAGCGCGTTGGTTAAGCGTATTAGGCTATTTCCTACGCCCCGGTTTTGGGTTCGCGGCGGACGACTGGCGAGTTGCTCAAACGTGGCGTGCGGTGCAAGGCAAACTTCAGAATCGCGGCAATGCCAGCGAAGCAATCATTTTGTGGCGTCGTATAGCTGGCGGGTTCACTCCGGGGCAACAGCAAACGTTACTCGAAGAGAGTCGACCGCTCTTGACTAAAATCACTCAAGCCAATCTCTCTGGAGTTTCTAATGGCTATGCCAGTGAACTTCTTCGCTTGGTTGGGTCTTTAGAACTGATCAGCGCGACGGAAAAGCAGCTTCTGGTGCAGATGTTGTTAGTGGCTTTGTCCAAAGAAAAACTGAAGCCTCTGGCAAGTGCACTCCTGTGGGCAATCGGCAGGATCGTGTCGCGACAACCTGTTTATGGTCCGCTAAATTGCGTCTTGAGTTCCGGTTTTGCAGAATCGATCGCTCTAAAACTTCTAAAGTTGAAAATTGATGATCAACTGATTGCGAGCAGCCTTGTTCAAATCGCTCGAATGACAGGCGATCGCTATCGCGACCTTTCGCAGAACGTACGCCAACAAGTAATCTCCTACTTAAAATCGCATGGCAACAACGAGCGTTACTTGCGGCAAGTACAAGAGGTTTTGCAACTGGACAGCGCTGACGCAGCAGAGATTTTGGGCGAAAGCCTCCCGTTAGGAATCCAGTTGAGGTCGATTTAGCGGTGCATTGCGCTAAAGCGTAGCGTCGCATAATGGACCTGGAGCACGTCGTGATTTATAGTAGAAGCGATTTTCGTGGACGCCACGAACTCCCTCAAGCCTGTCCTTCCTCCCGCCTTAACAGGAACTTTTCTATGCTCTGTACGTTTCGCACGGCTCCATTGCGAAGAACGCTGGTTGTCGCAACCTTCGTTTTGTTTCTGGGAGACATTGGACTCGCTCAGAAACTTGAAGTGCCTCGTCGACACGACCGTCCACCTGGGCCACCGATTACAGCTCAAGAAGCCGTAGCAAAAATGACCGTCCCTCCAGGTTTTCGCGTCGAGATCGTGTCCGCGGAACCAGACTTGGTGAACCCGGTCGCAATGGCAATCGACGAGCAAGGTCGATTCTGGGTCACTGAGAGCGTGGAGTATCCTCGGATGGATGCCGGTGTTGGGAGAGACCGCATCAAAGTACTCGAAGACACCGACGGAGATGGGCGTATCGACAAGACTACGGTATTCGCAGATGGGCTGAACATTCCATCTGGTATTGCCGTCGGTCACGGCGGCGTCTGGGTAGCGAACTCACCTGATTTGCTTTTTCTTGAGGATACGAATGGCGATTTGAAAGCCGACAAACGGTCGGTTGTAGTTACTGGTTTTGGTCGCACCGATACACACGAGCTTCCGAGTGCCTTCACCTGGGGACCCGACGGTTGGCTATACGGGCTCAACGGCGTATTCAACTACAGTAATGTCTCTTACTCAAAAGAGAATCCTAACTACAGCGACGATCATCCTGGCTGGGAGTTTACCTGCGCACTGTGGCGAGTTGATCCCTGGACTAAAAAGTTTGAAGTGTTTGCGGAAGGCACGAGCAACCCATGGGGCGTAGCGATTGACAATCGAGGCGAGTTCTTTTTATCTGCTTGTGTCATCGATCACCTGTGGCATATTGCTGAAGACGCATATTACATTCGGCAGGGGGGACCTTACCCGGCTAATACTTGGCCGCTCCGCTCCATCGTTGATCATCACCATCAGAAAGCGGCATATTGCGGGATAACCTATTACGATAGCGATGCTTATCCCGAAGAATATCGGCATGTGTTGTACATGGGCAATATTCACGGCGGGTGCTTGAACAGTGACGTTGTCCAACCGAAAGGCAGCTCTTATTTTGGAAAGCCTAAGCCTGACTTGGTCACCGCAAACGATGCTTGGTTCATGCCCGTTGCCCAGTTAACTGGGCCTGATGGTTGCATCTACATCTTGGATTGGTACGACCAGTATCACTGCTATCAGGACGCCAATGCAGATCCGGAAGGTGTTGAACGTGCACGTGGTCGACTCTATCGTTTGGTCTACGAGGGGAACGATCCCAGTGCCAAAAAGACACAGCTTGCCGGTACTGGTTTTTCGAAACTAGGCAGCACCGAACTTGTCGAACTGCTCAAAAGTGCGAATGGTTTCGAGCGCTGGACAGCACAGCGCCTGCTCGCGGAAAAATCTGAAAAGTCGAGTGTTAAGGCGTTGGTTGCGTTGCTCAATGATCAGTCTCAGGACGAACGCACTCGGATGCATGCTCTCTGGACAATCGGCAGCATGAAACACGACATCGTCGATGTCGCACTGCTAAGCTCCCTTGCTAAAGAACTTCCCGCGTCACTGTCATCTTGGTGCATTCGCTTGCTAGGAAATGAAGCAAGCCTTGGAAATGGAGCGGCGGAGCAAGCATTGGTGGCAGCGGCCAAGTCAAACGCGTACAGGACGCAAGACGCAGCTCTATGCCTTGACTTGGTTTCAGCAGTTACAAAGTGCTCTTCGACGCCAGCAGCGATTCGGGCTGAACTCATACTCACGGTTGCAGCCCAGCATTTAAGCGATGAAACCATCCAACACGTTGCATACAATTGCCTACGAGAAGTGGCCGACGATCCCGATGCGATCAAGACGATCGTAGATGGCTTTAGTTCGGCAAGCTCGTTTGGTCCGTTTGCTGCAAAGTGGTCCAAAGGATTTCTCAACTTTAGTACCGATGCGACCAATATTTCAGAAGAGCACGTGGCCGCCGTTGTGCACGCCTTCCTCCGTGCGTCCAAGAACGACGAAGCGTTAAAGAAGGCGACTCTCTCGTGGGTGCACGAAAATGCTTTGCAGAACGGCGAAGACGCAAAGACGCTCGACGCAGTCATCGCTGCGCAATGCAAATCGACGGTACAGCAGCTTGCTCGAGAAGAGTCCTCTGTGTCCGACAATGCTACTCTCGTGATGGCCGTGTGGAAGGACAAGATGGCGATGGACCAAGTTGCCAAACTGGTTGTGTCTGACAATGTGTCGACCGAGGGCCGAATTGCTGCCCTCAAGACGCTCATCGTTTCCGGTTCAGATCGAGTGACTGAACTGACAGCGGCTGTTTTGGAAAACCCCAAAACAGACAATTCCACACGAGGGGCAATCATTGACACGCTCGGGATAAGCGACAAAGAATCGACGGCAGCGTGGCTATTGGAAAATTTTGCCAAGCTCGATCAGGGGCTACAGACGAAAGTCATTGAGTTGCTGAGCCAGCGGCCGGCGTGGACCAGATTGCTCTTGGCGGACGTTGCAGCGAAGCGCATCCCGACGGAACGTTTCAATCTCAATCAGTTGCGCCGGATTGCTTCTTTTAAGGATTCCGATATCCGCAGCAGCGTAGAGGAAATCTTTGGGCAGATCCGCAGTGATTCGGGCAACCGTCAAAACGTTGTAAATCGAATGCGCGACATGCTTGGCGGAATGGGCGGAGACCCTTACGCTGGCCGCGAGGTTTACAAACGCGTTTGCTCTCAGTGCCATTTACTGCACGGGGAAGGCTTCTTGGTCGGTCCCGATATTACCCGAAATGGTCGAAACAATTGGCAACAGTTGATTCAGAATGTGTTCGACCCGTCTGCTGTAATCGGGCCAGGTTTCCAAGCTGTCAGTATCTTGACGAACGACGATCGGATTTTGACCGGTCTGCCAGTGGAAGAAACGGAGCAGGCGATCACGCTAAAGATGCAAGGTGGCAAAGTTGAAACGATTTCACGAAGCTCGATCGAGGAGATCAAACGGGGTGAAGTTTCGCTGATGCCGGAACAAATAGAGAGCCAAATGACTCCACAGGAGATGGCCGACTTATTTGCATATTTGGCATTAGACAATCCACCAGAAGACCCCAACGCACAGTTGCTTTCGGGTGCCCCTGCGTTGCAAATCCGCGAAACGGTCAAGCCGTGAGCGAGTCTGGCAAAGGTAATATTCGTCTCGCGTCGGCCATTTTTTTGGTCGTCGCCAATATGATCGGTGCCGGCGTATTCACAACGTCTGGTTTTAGCCTTGGTTCACTTCAGTCACCATTTTGGGTGATGCTCGCATGGCTTGTTGCCGGTGTGATCGCGATATGCGGGGCGGCAAGCTACAGTGCGTTAGGAGTACATTTTCGAGAGTCTGGAGGCGAGTATCTCTTCCTTTCACGAACAATTCACCCAGCGGCTGGTTTCGTCGCGGGCTGGATAAGCTTAATCGCTGGATTCACCGGTCCCATCGCATTGGCCGCCAAATCTTTCGCTGTCTATGTGGGGCCATTGATCTTTACGAACGAGATCTTAGAGAGACCAATCCAACTGAATACTATTGCCGTCGTGGCGATTTGCTTTGCCGCTGCGGCCCATGGTCTGCACGCAAAAGTTGGTTTGTTGCTTCAGAACTTGCTGGTCGCCATGAAGCTCGCTGTGCTTTTCGTTCTGATAGGTTTTGCCCTCAACGCGCCGAGTATCGAACAACCGACGGCAGAATTCTCGGCATTCAATTTTGCTGACAGTCTGGTCTGGATATCGTTCAGCTATTTGGGCTTTAACGCAATCGTATATGCTGCCTCTGAGATTAAGAATGTAGAGCGAACTCTTCCAATAGCGACTTTTGTCGGAACATCGATCGTGATTGTGCTCTATTTGCTGTTGAACTATGCGTTCGTCTACAAAGCTCCGTTCGAATTGGTTGTTAACAGACCAGATATTGCTGCCGCAAGTGCTGATTATCTTGGCGGGGCAACGCTAGCCACAATTGTTCGTATCGTCATTGGGATAGCACTCTTAACTTCCGTTTTTGCCATGATCATGCTGGGGCCACGCGTCTATTCGCAGATGGCAGTCGATGGACTACTACCCAACGTTTTTCGGGATCCAAGTAGTTTCAAAGCGATTGCGATTCAGGCAGTCTTAGCCATCGTTGCGGTCTGGGTAAGCTCGCTGGACGATCTGCTGCAATACTTGGGGCTTACGCTTTCGATTTCGTCGGCGCTCAGTATTGCCACACTGTTTAAACTCAAGTCAAAGGGGGCAGCGCTCAGAATACCATTTTGGCCGATTCCGCCGATCGTATTCATAACGGCAACGTCCGGTTTGGCTGTTGTGTACAGTATTAATTCGCCCTGGAAAGCTTTCGCATCCTTCATCACCATCGCTGTCGGAATTGTGGCGTATTTTTTGCTCCAACCAGGCTCGACTCGCCGCCAGCAATCGAAGTGAGCGTTTAAGCCCTATTAGTATTGGAACAGACAATGGCAGACATCGAGCTATTTTTTTCCGCAAAGACCTACGCAGTCGCCGGAGCGTCGCGCGACCGTAGCAAGTACGGCAATAAAGTCCTTCGAGCGTTGCTGTACGAAAAACATGATGTAGTCGGTATTCATCCGACTGAACAGGAAGTTGAGGGAGCGGTCGTATACCCGTCTCTGGAAGTTGTGCCCCAAGCAATCGAAAGTTTGTCGATTGTCACACCACCCGCAGTGACTCGACAAGTCGTCGCTGACGCAATCGCAGCAGATGTTAAGAACATCTGGATGCAACCGGGAGCGGAAGATGCGATGGCTATTCGCCTCGCGGAAGAAAACGGCGTGAACGTTATTGCCGACGGGCCATGTGTGCTAGTAGAACTTGCAAGACGGTCAACCGATAGCGAGAAGAGTTAACCTTCGACGGATTATTCTCACCTTTTAAATCGACGCACCGACTATTCGAAAAGCTGATGGCTTTTTGAAGGCTTTTTCTTGCTCTTGGGTTTTGCCGTACCGCGTTGACGAGCTTTCAGGGCTTGTTCAGAATTTGTCGCAGGCGCGCTGACACGAGGTTCTTCGGCTCCCTCCAAGCGGTCTCCCACTTGAACCGCATCTAACCTGGCTGTTCCCCGCTGCACGTAATCTTCCGAAAGCTCAAACCCGATGTAACGTCTACCAAGTTTCTTTGCAACCGCCAACGTCGTCGACGAACCACTGAAAGGATCGAGCACAATGTCGTCGGGATTTGAGCAAGCGCGCACAATCCTGCCTAAGAGCTGCTCTGGCATTTGGCAGCCGTGAAAGCCAGCTCGTTCTTTGAATGTTCCAGCCACGCGAGGGAAATACCAAGTATCTTCTTCGCCGCTAAACCCATCTGGCAAATCCTGAGGACGAAGTATCCATGTGTCGTCTGGAAGACGTCCCTTAGGATTGGCACGTTTGTCGCCATAGACCAACTGCCGGGCGGATGGAACAGACACATCTGCTACATTGAAGACGTAATCGTTGGGGTTTTTAACAAAATAAAAGAGATGAGCGTGCGAACGCGTGAACTTATATTTGCAATGCACGCCAAAAGTGTAATACCACACTACCCAGTTGCGGCAGAAGAATCCTAGTCCCTGGGCCGCAATTTTTAGTTCCGCAGCATATTCATCGCCAATCGCTAGCCAGAATGCCCCATTGGGCATGAGGACGCGATGCACCTCTCGCATCCACTCGCTACACCAGTGCACGTACTCGTCACTCTCTAAACGGTCTTCGTACTGGTCGTATTTATAGCCAATATTGAATGGCGGATCGGCGAACGCCAGCTGAATCGAGCCCTGCGGCAGCGACTGCATTCCTTGTACGCAGTCACCGCAGTTAATCTTTCCAAGCAGGCCAACTTGTTCCGTCATTCGTATACCGTCTGTAGAGCCACAACTAAAAGCGACGTCTACTTACTCGCGCCGCTTGCGAACTTGAAGATGATACCACCACTGGTCGTCGTTGTGAAATAGACTTCACCTTCCTGGTCCTCACCGAACGTGACAATCGGCAAATTCTGCGACCATTCGATGACGCGGTTTTCGACAACTTTGCGTGTATCCTTATCGATCTTCAACGCCCAAAGTCGACCAGACACATAATCGCCATAGAGATAATAGCCTTTGAGTTCTGGAACAGCGTTACCTCGATAAACGACACCACCGGTAATGGACTTACCAATTTTGTCTTCATGCGGATACTCCCAAATTGGATCGGTCATTTGAGAAATGGAGTTTACTTTATTGCTTTTGGCTTCATGCAATCCTTCACGCGCACTCCAACCATAGTTACCACCTCGTTCAACGAGATCAATCTCTTCCCATTTGTCCTGCCCGACGTCTCCAACGTAAAGGTCTCCTGTTTCACGATCAAAGCTCATGCGCCAAATGTTACGAAATCCATATGCGAAAATTTCCGGACGCGCGCCTGATTGCTTAACAAATGGATTATCTTGAGGAATTGCGTAAGGCAGGCCAGGTGATTTATGGTCTATATCAAAGCGAAGGATTTTCCCTAAGACAGTCGTTAGGTCTTGAGCCGATTGGAGCGGGTCATCACGAAGCCCGCCATCGCCCATTCCGATATACAAGTATCCATCAGGACCAAAATCAATAGTACCGCCGTTATGATTCCAATATGGTTGCTTGATCTGCATGAGAACTTCCTCGCTCGCAGGATCAGCTTTGTTAGGATCATCTTTTGACACCGTAAAGCGTGACACGTAGCTCAATTGCGGTTCACTCTTGTTGGTGTAGTACAGAAAGAACTGCCCGTTACTTTTGTAGCTCGGGTGAAACGCCAAGCCCAGCAGGCCTTCTTCGTTTTGCCGATCGTCGTAAACCGTTCGGTCGGTTATATCTAGAAACTCAGCAGGCTCTTCGTCCGTTTGAGGGTTGGGCAATACAAAGATCTTGCCCTTCTGTGAACCGATAAACAAACGGTTGCTACCGTCACCTGCGTGATCGATAAAAATGGGACGATCAACTTGGAAGTTCTCGTAGGCTTTAACTACGTGCACAGCGATGGGCGACTGGTCCACGCTTTCAAAATCAATTTTCTGTGACCAGCCAACTTGGCTGGCTCCCAACAACATGGCCAATGGCAGCACGGCCGCTGAACACGCCTTAACGAAGGTATAGGTTGTCATCAATGTCTCTTCGGGGTAAGAAAAGGTACAAAAAGTGCGTTCCGAACATTTGGCTCGCCTGCACATTATTACATCGATTCAATCCGACTAACACTACCGAATGGGCAGACGGCGCACGAATCAAGCTTTACCCTTCAATTGCAACAATTGTCGCAAGTAGCTTCGCGGCTCCGCTGCCCCCAGGTCTAGCGCTGTGGCCATCGCCGTGACGCGAGCAGCCCCCGCCGTCCGATCGCCATCTGAATCGACCAACGTCTCTATTTCTACGAAATTGCCTAATTCTTCGACTTGGTCAACAGCGACCACCAGGTTAGCCAGATCCGGCTGCGTGTAGATGTCGCGGATCTTGCGAACTTCATCAGCCACCGAAAATCCCAGTTTTGCCCACAAATCCATCCAACTTGCAAAGTCACCGCCAACGGGCAATTCGATTTCGGTCCGAATTTTTACTTCCCCTGCTTCCCGCTTTCCTTTGTACGTCACAACCATCGATTCGTTGACTTGACGCACTCGGAAAGCCTCTCCCGTTTCTGCGAAGCTCCTAACCGGATGGCGAAGGTACGTATCGATATGTTTTTCCTGACTGCCGCATGAAAAACCGGCCGCAGTCAGGTTTCCAATGACATTCTCGATGCATTCAACACGATACTTTTGTTCGATCTCGAACATATTCTTGCAGTCCTGGATAAGTACAGAAGGTCAGCGGCCACAGATGACGAATTTGTTTACGACGTTATCATAGATTTGAAAGAGGGAATTGTCATTCGCGTCTTGTAGCGTATCAAGCCTCTCCAATTTCCCGCTTACCAATATGAATGATGTCCGCATCTAGTCCGACTGGAAAGCTTGCTCCCGAGTCAAGCACGCCACCAAAAACAAGCCTATTTCCACTCTTGGGCGCAGGCGTTTTTATGTTGTTAGGCATTTTGGCATTGTTGTACATTGGCCGCGACGTTTCCTCGCTACGAAATGCTCCTATGCCTAACATTGATGTGGCGCCGATGCTGGGAACGAACCTAGAGCCGACCAATGAAAATCTGATTGGAAAGATTGTGGTCTTTCATTTCTGGGGACCGTGGCAAGCGGACAGCCTAACGGAATACGCTGAATTCAGCGAGCTTTACTCGAACTATACCGATGCTACGGAGGTTCAATTTATAAGTGTGGCTTGTGACCCCAGCCAGACAAACGATCGTAAAGCATTACAAGAATCTACTCAAGAGACCTTGAACCAGTTGAAGATTAGCATGCCGATTTTTGCTGATTATTCGATGTACACTCGTGCTCAAATTGCTAAATCTATGCCGGCGGGCGGCTTTGAATACCCGATGACGATTTTGGTGGATCAAAGAGGCGTCGTTCAAGACTTCTGGCGAGGCCGTAGCCCGGGCGTTATGAAAAAAGTTGCTGCGAAAATCGACGAGCTGAGAAAACAACCGCCGCCCGCAAGTTAGTTGCGCAGGATATCGACAAAGCGTTTTGTGGCATCCACTGGGTTTGCCGCCGACCAGATCGCAGCTGAAACGGCAATTCTATCCACCCCTGCTTTCCGTACTTGCGCCACGTTATCGAGCTTGATACCACCGATGGCAAACGCGGGGCAAGTCGCCAGTTGTGCTGCCTCTCGGAGAAAGTCAAGCCCGGCAAATGTGTCGAAAGACTTTGTCTGGCTTGAAAAAGTCGGTCCGCAGCCGACGTAATCAACATTGTCATGCAGCGCGTCTACTAACTGCTGACGGTTGTGCGTCGACACACCTAGCCATTGCTTTGGCTTGAGCAGCCTCCGCGCCATCGCGGGAGTAATGTCGGTTTGCCCTAAATGCACGCCATGGGAATCGGATAAAGTCGCTAAATCGACTCGATCGTTGACAATAATCTTCGTCTTCTCTAAATCGATCTCGTCACAGAGCGTTTTAATTCGTTGCATAATCACCGTTGACTCGGCAGATTTGTCGCGAATTTGGATAAGATCGGCGCCTGCCTGTGAAATCGATTTTACTCGCGTCACAAATTCTGCCTCGCTCAACTCGCAACTGACAAGCACATATAGCCGAGCGTTTTTTAGAAACTCCTGATCCCGCTGCAAAATCAACAACAACTGCGAGTTTGCAGTGTAGGCGCGATAGCGAAGCTGCTCAACACAAGTAGCCGCCGAGGGGACTTGTTCGACCGATTCCAATTTCAAACACTCCTCGATACACCGGAGCGATTGTTCGACTCGAGAGGCGGCAGCACAGGCAATACTCGATATTGAATCTCGCCTATATTCCGAATCGCTGCTTACTTCAGTCCCAACATCTTGAGGCGTATTGCGAGCTAGATATCGATCTGCTCCGACAGATTGGCTGACGATGTTCGTTAACTCATGCCGAAGGTGCTTGTACGCGCTACATAAGGCGACATTGTCCAAGGAAAACCGAGCCAAATCTTCCAGCGTGCGCAGCCCTTCAGATGCTCGATTCATATTTGCATCGAGCATTCGGAGTATCGCAAAAGGAAGGCTCGAATCCATCTTTTTTTACCGCGCTGAGCTAGTGAGGATGCATAACGAACTACTAACTAGACCCGTGTTGCAAATACACTTCTTCGTAAGGCTGGATGACCACAAAGCCATTGCCACGAAAAAGCATTTGAACGCTCTCGCCAGAACCGCGGCCAAAAAACGTCTTTAACGATACGTCCGTTTTAAATTCCGGTTGCAGCGAACCACTCCAAGCGATTGTTGCGTTTGGATCGGTTACTACAGGATTATCTGGCGTGACGATTAGCGTCAACGGGTCGTAATGCGTCGTTATGGCGAGCATTCCTGTGCCGCTGACATAAATATTGAACAGTCCGCCGGACAACATGGCCGTGACCTTTCGCATCATCCGGATATCGAACTGAAGCGTATCGTCGAGTGCCAGGACATCGTTACCGTTCACGAAGATAGCGTCGTTATTCAGCTCAAGGACTGTGACTTTCTTTCCGGCATCGGCCAAATACAACTTACCGTTTCCAGTTGCTTTTGTAAGCCTAGCGCCTTCACCCGAGACCGCCTTCTTCAGAAGGTTGCCAATGCCGCGATCGAGCACGCCTTCTCGGGTGAATTTAATGTTTCCGCGATACGCCACCATGGAACCGGTCTTGGTCCAAATCATGCCGTCCAAATTAATTTCCAGCAAACGGTCGCTTTCCAGTTCAAACTCGCCCTGGCCACGGTCCTTCTGTGCCGTTGACTGGACAAAGTCGTTGATGCCATATCGGCCCATCGCAGTTCTCCCAAATTGGCGTCGCACTAGATTTCGTCGCTTACAATCGACATATGCATCTATTGTTGGGCAAATGCAACGCGATGAAAACTATGGGCTAATAATTTTTGAAAGGCAAGAACTAAATGCAGTGAACGAATATTTTGAGATCTGATATATTGAATGCTAGGGCAGAGCTCCTTGAGACCGGTTCGGCAGGGCAGCCGCTGATGCCTAGGATCGTCGGCCTCTATGTTCACGTCAACGTTGCAGCCATGATCACGGCAATTCGTATTGCGTCCATGGTCGGGCTTCTAGAAGATCGGCGACCAGTAATCGACCGTTACCATATCCATTCCATTACTTTCTGACCCACAAATCAACATACCCATCGGCCGGAATGATACTGAGGTTTTCAATGTCAAAGTTAATTAATAGCCTTAAAAAGGCGTCTCTTTGTACGTGCACACTTGCATCTTTCGCGATGCCTTCAAGTGTTTTCGCGCAAACAAATACGGCTCAGAACAAGGCAGCAGCCAGCGCGGTTGCTGCGTATCAAACGCTCGATCTCAAGCAATCAAGCTTGCGGCTGGTCGATGCGGATGCTGCTGTCTATTCGGCAGGATTTCAGCTGCAACAACAGTGGTCAGACCTTATCAATGGTCCATTTGTTCAGCAAGTTTTGCAGACACCGATCGGCCAAAAAGTCACATCAACACTTCAAGAACAATGGAACACTCGAAGCGGAAAGGTCGGGGAACTGCGCTCGACACTTAGTAATCCAAATGTTCAGTCGCTGCTTTCGCTGCTACAAGATTTCTCCAGCGACGAGGTTTTTCTATACGGCGACCAAAACTTGCCAAATACTTTGACCGAGGTATCACGGCTCTCTCGCGACATCCAAATGCTGGCAGCAGATGGCGATATCGAACTGGTCAAAGAGTATCTGCAGGGATTACGCAAGGACGAAACCGATGCAATCAAGATTCCCACGCTGATTCTGGGCGGAAAAATTTCTGACAAAGCTGCCGTTCTCCAAAAACTAGATGAGCTAGAGGCGATCATCACCTTTGGCCTCAGTAGCATTCCAAATGCCAACCATTTGCTCGATGGACTAGAGCGAACCGAAGACAATCGTGGTACTCGCATCTCCCTGACTCTCAGTAGCGCCATGATTCCGTGGGAAGACATACCCACCAACGGCAACATTGATGTGGAAGATATCGTTGACCAATTGCACACATTGCTCGAGGACCGACAAATCTCCATCATCATCGGAATGCTAGACGACTACCTTGTCTTTGGCATCAGCGAATCCCAAGACCAAGTCGCCACCTTAGGCAGCAGCGACTCCCTCCTTGATCACGACCATCTTGAACTCGTACGTAGCAAAGAAGCCCTCCCGATTCTTGCGATTAATTACCTCTCGGATGATATGGCGGATGCTAACTTCGAAATTAACCTGAGCGATTACTTCACACGTAATGTTACACCGCTAGTAAATGAAGGCCTGGAACAACAACATAGCCAACTTCTAGATGACGACCTCGACGACCGCGAACTGGAAAAGATCGAAGCTATCAGCGAGCTTCTCGAAACGATCCCCGAAGACTTGCAGTGGATCGATGATCAAATCGCCGAACACGTTCCCGAATTCCGCGGTCAAACTGCGGTAAGTGTCGCGCACGCCGACGGCAATGAATCATGGACCGAGTATCGTACGGAAAATGTTGCTCTCGACTCGCAAGAAGAATTGCCAATCCTCGAGCACTTGGGTGGTGACCCACTCGCATTCTTCGCAGGACGCCGACAATACCATCCAGAATACTTTGAGACCTGTCGGTCAATCGTTCGCAAAGTTCGAACCTACCTGGAACGCGCCGCCGACTCAAAAATCGTCACGGATGATGAAGAAGAAAAACTGAACCTGTTTCTCGAGCGGGGTTGGCCGCTACTGGTCGAACTGGCCGATACAATCGAGCAAGATTTTATACCTGCAACCGAAGATGGCCAGTTTGCGTTCGTCTTGAATGCGCCAAGCCTCTTTGCGAAGCAGTGGTTCAAAGACATGCCAGCAAGCGAGCAAGAACTACCACTGATCGAGGTTGCGGAAATCGTCGGAGTCAACGATGCTTCGAAGTTCACCAATGGCTTTGAGCGATTGTTCGCAATCGGAGATCAAATTGTCGAGTTCATGCGAGAAGAAGAACTTGCAGATATCCCCGAAGAATATACGATCCCTCGTCCCATGAGTGCAGAGGCTACAGCAAACTCCACGAAATACTTCTATCCGATTCCAGAGGACTGTCCTGTCCCTCAATCGATGGCACCCCAAGCCTTGATTGGCGAAGGCTTCTCTTATTTCGGCTACAGCCAAGCACAGATCGATGCACTGTCGAAATCAACTGCGTTGACAAAGCAAGCGGATTTTATCGACGAGAAAGAAACGCTTTCCTCGATTGCCTTCTTCGATATTGGACGCATCTCAACCGCGTTTCGTCCCTGGTTCCAGTATGCCTTGAAACAAGCAGGCGACGAACTGATTATCCCTGCTCAAGAAGGCTTTCCCGAGTTTCGCACTACCGATCTCGATGATCTCTACAACGCAATTTCACATTGCGGTGAAGTCATCGCCGTCAAAAGCGGTAATGGAGAGGATGGGTCGATTTTGCACGTACGGTACTTCCGTCAAGCGCAATAGTTGCCAACAATCGCCCTTAAATCTTAGTACGAGTTGCCTAGCAATTAGAATATTGCTAGGCGGCTTGCGTTTTAGGGCTCCATTCTCGAACTGATTGAGTAGTTGACCAAAGTGGTTGAAAAATCCGGGGATCGCGTGCGGCAAATGTTTGCCCAAATCGCGCCGCATTACGATCGAATGAACCACGTCTTGTCGCTCAACATCGATAAACGCTGGCGCAGCAAGACCGTAAAGTTACTCCGATCTGCCGCGACCGACTCGCTCTTGGACGTATGCACCGGAACAGGCGACTTGGCCGCTGCTTTTGCCCAACAAACCGATTGTCCGAAGATCATCGGCACCGATTTCTGCTCGCCAATGCTTGAAATTGCCAAGCGGAAACAGGCGAAGCAGCAGATTAGTGACGACAGAATGAACTTCTTCGAAGCCGACGCGCAGGCATTGCCCTTTAACGACGACAGCTTCAGTTTAGTCACCGTCGCGTTTGGGCTCCGCAATGTTGCCGACACCATGCAAGGCCTGCGTGAAATGCTGCGAGTCTGCAAGCCCGGCGGAACAGTGGGAGTTCTCGAGTTTTCCAAACCCACTCTTCCGGTCTTTAAACAAGCATACGGCGCTTACTTTCGTTATATCTTGCCCTGTGTCGGACAGGCATTTGCCAAAAACAACAGCTCAGCATACGAGTACTTGCCCGCGAGCGTACGAGAATTTCCTTCGGGCACTGCTTTTCTTGAACTCATGACGAATGCAGGATTTCGCGACGCGAAACAATTTCCGATGACCTTCGGAGTTGCCACACTTTATACAGGCACAAAATGATGAAGCCAATCGTGCTCGCCGTTACCGGTGCCAGTGGAGCGATCTACGCAGTGCGACTGCTGCAGCAACTCGCACTTTCTAAACAAACGGTTGAGTTGGTGATCAGCCCATCAGGGTGGTCCGTAATTGGTCAAGAGTTAGGTGAAAAATTTCGAGTTCGGATGCCAGCCGGAAGCGAGGTTGTCGAATGGTTACTGAGTTATAACGGCGATGGCCTTCTGCCCAATCCAGCGGAACGATGGGGAAGGACTCCTGCGCTTGACCAGGCGAGCTTCATTAATATCCACGAACATACGGACTATTTCTGCTCGATCGCCAGCGGCTCGGCCAAAACTGCTGGCATGATTATTTGCCCGTGCTCCGGCGCAACCATGTCTGGCGTAGCTCATGCCGCCAGTGGCAATTTGATCCACCGCGCAGCAGAAGTGCACTTAAAAGAGCGCCGCAAGCTGGTTTTAGTACCGCGGGAAACGCCGCTTTCCACTTTTCAACTTGAGAACATGACGCGGCTGTCGCAGGCGGGAGCCACAATCATGCCGGCCATGCCGGGTTGGTATCACGGCGTTCGCGACGTCCTAGATTTGGTCGATTTCATCGTCGCTCGGATTCTCGATCATT
Organism: Njordella aestuarii; assembly: GCF_056494165.1. Classification (NCBI taxonomy): domain Bacteria; kingdom Pseudomonadati; phylum Planctomycetota; class Planctomycetia; order Pirellulales; family Pirellulaceae; genus Njordella; species Njordella aestuarii. Next base: position 221,616 of record NZ_CM151397.1, on the reverse strand, counting down.
TCGACATCGAACATAACCTTACAAAACGATGGTCTGGCAAAGACGATTAGCTTCGAGCCCAATTCTTCAGCTCGTGAATTACTTAGGACCTGGGTGGATCGTCACTTACAACCAGAACGACTCGCACAGGTGTAAACAATGGCGGAATCGCATCAGTGTTGGGAGCGAACTGTAAGCTTTCGTTGCTCGCGTCACTACGAATGGCAAGGTCCAAGGTTGCGGACGGAAAGTTTGCGACCGTAATGAAGTCGCCGTAGTCGCCTAAATAGAGCTCTTCGTTGTCGTCGTTCTTGACAAACTTGCTCCCTGCAAAAACCCAGTCAAGCTTCATTGTTTCTTTGGTGTTGACGTTTAGGATCCAATCCTGAGCTGAACTGGTGCGTTTCTTTCCGTCGGTATCGTACCAAAGGACGTAAACTTTGATCGTAGAACCTTCCGCAGGCTTAAACGGTTCGAACTGAACCGGCTGGCCGACCTCAGCTCCAACGCTGAGCAAGGCAGTATGGACCCAGCTTGCTTGCCCAAAGACCGACACCACACTTTCGTGCTCTTTCGTTCCAAAAGCACATGCAAACATTTCGAGTTGTCCGGCGCGCAGCGCAACGTGGCCGTCACAAACAACCATTCGCTTTTTGGGATTTACCCAGATCAATCCCTTTTCACTGATCTGCTGAAAATCTGGCGGCGGACCAAATGTTCCTCGCACACGCGCGTATGCTTCATCCCGCGATGGGCGAATTTGTGAAAACGCGTCAGAAGCAGCGAAACAGAAGCTGATTGCAAATGCAAGCTGTATTGTGGCTCGAAACGAAAACAATTTTGGTAATTTTTCCAGCATTTCATCAGCCTTCTGAATGTCGTAAAAATCCGAACTCTTCCTGCTTGCATCCGCCAAATCTCGAACAACAATTGTGCCCGACTGGTCTCGACATTGTAACGAGTCACAACTGCTTTCGAATGACGGAAATGGTTTTGCAAAATCAATTACGATTGAATTCTGCAAATTGCTTGCCGTTTCCCAAAACGGTTGTTATACCCGCTGCAGGTTACAGTTTTAACATTTGATACGTCGAGCGCACAATTGAATAGCGACAGGGAGGACGACGACATGCAGCTTGCAAGTAGTTTGTTGCACTTTTGGAAAGATCAACATTCGCTCAGCTCTACTAATGGGGCCGGCGATGACAAGCAGGAACGCGCCGCGAAAATCAATCGTCGCGAAAAGTTGAAGGATAGCACTCAACTTTCCGATGCTATCACTTGGGGAGCTGCTTGCTTAAGCACCGAAATCGATGATGCGTTTGAGCAGTTTATCGCCGTTAGCCAACTTTTGGAGTATACATCTTCGCCGACAAAGTCGGAGAAGCGGATCGCCAAGGCCCGAGACCTTTCCAATACCGTCGCCCGTTGGTTGAATACGCATCTACCGCTCGATAGTAGCGACCATTACGTGACACTTGTTGCTGCAGGCTGGATTTATGCAATGCAACACGCCACGGCTACCATTTCAAGTTCGTTATGGCTTGAAACACTTCAGAATATTCTGACGCAAGTTGACCGCGCCTGGAGTGATGCCAGCAACGAATCCATCATTCCGACGATGCTCTGGGGTTGCGAAATTCCACTGGCACTTGCGACTCAAATCGAAAGCATGGATGGTCAAACCAAGCTTGTTTCTGAGACGAGACAGCGATTGCGATTCTTGGTTAGCCGCGTTGATAACGCAGAGGCGATGTGGTTGCAGCGAGGCGGAAATGAAGTACGCACGCTGCTTGCCAGCGTACTGCGTTGTTGCTGGCTGTTACGAGCCTTGAATGGTAAAGAACTGTCGCGGAAAGACCTAAAAATGCTGACCTACTACGCGAAAGCTGGACTTTCACTGTCGCAGGTCGGTGGCCAGCCGCTCTTGCAAGGCAATGCTGTTTCCGACGACAATGCTCTTTGGCATGCATTTGTTAAACATTGGCCGCACGATAAGAAGCTCAACACACTGGTGGAAGCCCTGATTCCCAATGGCAAAAAAAGCCAGAAGATCAAAGCGATCCGTTCGAGCATCGAAGCCGAACTCCCACCTTTAGGTCAGAATTTTGAACTACCTGAGGCCGCGGTCATGCGGCGCGATTGGCTCAGTGGTTCTCAATTAGTCGCCGTCGACTACTCGGTCGATCCGATGTCGATTGAAGTATACGGCCCGAACCGTCGCAAACTGATCGCAGGCGACTGGGAGCTTGATTTACAAAAAGATGGTATGGAGGTTGCCATCGATTCGCCTTGGGAGCAAGTCTGCTGGATGAGCGATGACGACATCGACTACTTAGAACTGCAGTGTGAGGCGGAAGAGCAGTGCAAGGTTCAGCGGCAGATTATGCTGATCCGCAGCGAAGGCGTTGTGTTCTTATGCGACACGTTACTTGGTAAGTTTAGCGCTGACTGGTCTTTGAAATCCACACTAACCTTGGCAGATGATATCGATGCGGAAGGCAGCCACGAAAACACAGAAATACGCTTGAGAGCTCGCAGCAATAAATCAACCAAGACGATTTCACGGCCAGCCGCAGTCATTCTGCCGATCGCGCTGCCAGAATGGAAGCAGCAGAATCGAGCTGGCACATTGAGTTCGGATGGCAAAACCCTCACTCTTCACCAAAACACTTCTGGGGACCGCATGATGTGTCCGCTAGTAATTGGCTGCGGGGACAAAGCGTCCAAATCCGCCTATACATGGCGACAATTGACAATTGCGGAAGACCTTGAGATTCGCAAACCCTCCATCGCGCGTGGCTTTCGCGTGCAAATCGGCAGCGACCAGTTGCTTTTCTACCGGTCATTGGGTGACATCAAGCGGCGAACTATGATGAGCCTGCATCTGTATTGCGAGTTTTACGCCGGTCGTTTCGATAGTCGCGACGGTGAAATCGAGTCGCTCATCGAGGTCTCTAGCGAAGAAGATTAGGGCCAATTCGAAAGCTCAGTGGTCGCTTCGCAGACTTTCGAACCTAGGAATCACGATGTTCGCAGCTTTTCTAGGTGGTTTCGTGTTCCCATGTTAGGTGCAGCTCGATAGAATGCGGAGCTTTCGATTTCCGGCCATCGGCTATTTTGAGCCAGCCGCCCCCATTTTCCCAGCATTTTAAGGATGGAGTTCGTGTCCATCGTATTTACAGCCTTCCCCATCGCAGTTTTGTCCCAATATATTTTTGGAACGCTGCTGTTTCTACTTTCTAGCTTCTTGATTCTGCTGATTTTGCTTCAGCAAGGTCGCGGAGGTGGTTTGACTGGTGCCTTGGGTGGTCCAGGCGGCCAGAGTGCATTCGGAACCAAGGCCGGCGATATTTTCACTCGAATAACGATCGTCACAGCCACATTGTGGATCTTTTTGGCGGCCACCTGCGTTTATTTTTACACAGAGCCACCGGCTGGATCGGCACTTTCGAATACGACAGCCGATCTTACTCCTGCGACCACAGTTGGCGGATCTGGTGACCTTCCGACGCTGGGTAACGATTCAAGTTTCCCCGCCAGCGGTCTTAGCCTACCAAATGGTCCACTTCCAACCGCTCCCGCCGCCGGTGCTCTTGATGCCGGTGCAGTAGTTCCTGCTGCTGAGGGCGTGCCAGCCATCGATTCAGCGGCAACGGAGACACAGGCAGAAGTCACAGAAATAGAAGGTGCGGTCGACGTGCCGCCAACGGCCAGCGAAGACACTGCACCAGCGACGGATACGCCCGTTGCGCCTGCGAGCGAACCAGAAACCACTCCCAACCCAGCTGCAGAGTAGGTCGTCGTGTTAATTAGCATGACGGGGCAGGGCCAAGCGTCCAGCAAATTTCGCGACGGCACAGTCGAAATAGAAATCCGCGCCGTCAACAATCGCTTCCTGAAAGTCACCACGCGCATCGCCGACCAAGTTGCGGCGATTGAGCCCGAGGTTGAGTCGATTGTCAGAGCTCACGTCAAACGTGGCAGTATTTCGGTCTCAATAGCCCTTACCGGCAGCGGTGAAACCGAGGGCGCTTCAATCAATTCGCTGGTTTTGGCAAGCTACCTTCGACAAGCGGCTCAGGCAGCGGAACAAGTCGGCTGGACTTTGCCAGTGGGTGATTTTTTGGCATTGCCCGGCGTCGTTTGCACCAGCCAAACGGCACAAACCGACGACGACAACTTCTTGCAACCAGTGCGAGACTGTTTGGTGGCTGCTCTGCTCGATTTGCATGCGATGCGGCTCCGCGAGGGGCAGGCTATGGCCCAGCAGTTCCGTAGCACGCTTGAGGCTTTTCGGATTGAGGTTCGTAAGATCCAAAGTTTGGCTGGAAGTGCCGTCAAAGAATACGAAGCTCGTCTGGAAACAAAGGTCCGGCAGGCCCAGGAAAAGCTTGGAATTCAGTTCGAAGCAGGCGATATTATCCGAGAAGTCACGCTTTTCGCTGATCGCTCGGACATCTGCGAGGAAATTGTGCGGTTTGCCAGCCACATCGAACAAATGGAAAATCTGATCGATTCTCAAGAACCCGCTGGCCGTAAGCTAGAATTTCTGACGCAGGAAATGCACCGCGAGACCAATACGATTGGTTCAAAGTCATCGGACGCGGAGATTGCTGCTAGCGTGATCGAAATCAAGGCCATGATTGAGCAACTTCGTGAGATAGTACAGAACGTCGAATGACTCTTGAAACGCAAAAACACCTGATCATTATTTCCGGGCCTTCCGGAGCTGGGAAGTCGACGTTGGTCCGACGCTTGATTCGCGACTGCAATTTGCCGCTCGAACTGAGTATTTCTGCGACTACACGGCAAGCGAGACGTGGCGAAATCGATGGCCGCGATTACTATTTCATGTCCAGCGAGGAGTTCGCAGACCGTCGCGAGAAGGGTGAATTCCTGGAATGCAAGGAAGTTTTTGGCCGCGGGCACTGGTATGGAACGCTGCGAGCCGAGGTTAGATCTGGCTGGGAACGCGGAAAATGGGTAATCTTGGAGATTGACGTGCAAGGCGCGAAATCGGTGTTGGACAGTTTTCCTGACGCCATTTCGATTTTTGTGCATCCAGGCTCGATCGATGAACTACGAAATCGACTCATCGCGCGGGGTACTGAGAGCCCCGAAGCGCTCGCACGGCGCCTGGAAGTTGCCACTGAAGAAATGAACCAACGGCACTGGTATCGACATCAGCTTGTTAACCAAGATGTCGACGACGCAGTCCAAGAACTTTGCCAACTGCTAATGCAGTACAACGGAGACCAACATTTATGCTTGAAGAGCTAAAAGAAGAAGCGATTGTCAACAAAGTTGGCGGACGCTTCAAATTGTCGACCTTAATTCAGAAGCGATTGGTTCAGCTTAATCGCGGATCGCGTCCACTGGTTGATATTCACACAGAGGACAAGATGGAGATCGCTGTTCAAGAAATTCTGCAGGACAAGATTTACTTGAACGCATCCGACGAAGTCAAAATGACTGGTGCCAGCCAAGGCTTGGGCGACTTGCTCGATTTGGACATCGGCGACCTTTAATCATTGCGCGTTCCCGAAACGCTCAACATTCAACTACTGCACAGGACGTGACAACTCACGTCCTGTTTTTCGTTATGCCTACGTAGTCCGTTAGAAGCCCAAGAGCAGTCGTATGTCCAACCGTCGAATTGTGGTCGCCGTTAGCGGTGGGATTGCAGCATTTAAGTCGGCGAGCCTAGTCAGTCAACTAGTTCAGGCCGGGCACCACGTGCAAGTCGCACTTACACCATCTGCCTTGCAGTTCATCGGCCCGGCTACGTTCGCAGCTCTTTGTAAGGCGGCACCTGTCACGGATATTTATGACCCGCGATTTCCTTTGGGTGCACACATTGAGTTGGCTGCCGAGGCTGACGCATTGATCATAGCGCCGGCTACAGCGAGAGTTATTGCATCGTGCGCGTTAGGGCTGTCTGACGATTTAATTTCGACACTTTACTTGTGCATGAGTTCCCCCGTCATCATGGCCCCGGCGATGAGCGACGTAATGTGGCAGCAGTCCGCCGTCCAGCGAAACATCACGCAACTCCGCACCGACGGAGTCCACATGGTCGGCCCCGAATCCGGCTGGCTAAGTTGCCGCCGCATCGGAGCCGGCAGAATGAGCGAACCAGAAGCAATCATCGAACAGCTTAATACTTTATTGAGCTGAATCACACTTCTGTTTCAAACTAAGAATTTAGTCAATGCCCGCCTAGCGGCAAGCTTAATAAATCAGCTTAGCTTTCCTCAAGCGTTCGCGACGGTAAATCGCTGGCAGATCAGCTCAGGCACTAGCTTTCGTTACGGAGCAGGCAGTCCTTCAATTTCTGGACGTGCTGCTCGAAGTTTCGCAAAGCCTTCTTTTGTTATGGAAGTACCGCCTGTTCCCAATATCTGCAATTTTGGCATCGCGATAAATGAATCGATACTTGCATCAGTCACGTCAGACATGTACCACAAATGCAACTCGGAAATGTTTTTCATACTCGCAATGATTTTAACCGCCTCGTCGTTAATACCATTGCCAAGGATCGCCAGATTTTCCACGGAATCGAATCTGGCAATCTCTTTCAGATCTTCTATGTCGATAGCGTCGTAGACAATCGATAGATTTCGAAGTTCCTTCAGATTGGAAAGCTGTGACCAATCCATCGGCGAAAGTTTGTTCGGCCCGATGGACAGAGACCTGACCTTTGACAGCTTGGATGCATTCGCTAGAGAATCAGCATCGATTGCCCCATGGGCTGCAGTAAAATCAAGCGCCGTGACTTCCCTTCGCGGTGAATTCAATTCGGTAGTCGTAAAGACGCCTATCGACTTAAGGTTTTCGATCGGCTTGAACTGTGACTCACGTGCAGCCAAAGCATCTTTGCTTGGCTTAAGTCGTTTAACCTGCAGTTCGCCACCTTTAGGCTCAAGGCATCGCAGTTGAATTCCTACGCGACCTCGTCGATACAGGTCGAAGTATTCAACTCGCAACGTATGCTGCCCCGGAGGAATCTCAATCATCCTCGCATCCTGCGTAACCTCTCGGCTTACCCACCCATCGATTACAAGCTTGCCGTCCAATTTGACTCGAATCCCATCAGCCGCAATCGTTTCCAAGCGATATAGCCCGCCGTCAGACTTAAACTTTCTTTCACCAATCAATATGTAACGCTCACGAGGCATTTTCGGTATGAGATGGTAGTCGTTGTTTCGCGACCAATCAAAGTAGTCTAATTCGATAACGCCAAACGGGCGTGTGTTTTTGGGCGGTACAACGGAGGGGATTGCACTCGCCTCGTTCACATCGTATTCCCAGCCTGCGATTTTCCATGGTGTCGTCCAGTATGGCTCAGTACCTACTGCTGAAAGTGCAGAAACTTGCTTCGGAATCTGAACAACAATGTCAAAGCTGGTCGTCGTATTTGGGATAGAACGTGACTGGATTAGAAGATGATCCTCGTCATAGTGGTATGTCAAGTTTCCGCCGTTTCCTACCTGATAACTATGCAAGCGTGCCCGAGAAAAATCTAATCCGTCACCGAATAGTTTTGTCTCACCTTTGTTTGCTAGCGCCTTTGTCGACTTAGGCTGCCAATCGAATCCGTTGATAGTCAACTTTGGCTCGGATGTCCTTATACCGACGAGTTCAACACCAGACTGGCTCAACTTAATCTCAATTCCATCGACTTGCTCTCCTTTGATTCTAACCTCTTCAAAGTCTGAAGATGTGACATTTTCCTCCGCTGCGCGTTTCAGATATGGCGAAATCCAGAGGCCTGATTTTACTCCATCGGTTTTACCGAGATCTTCGAAAAAAAGTTCCAACTTTTTAATGCCGCTTACATCGACATGAATGCCATACAACCGATGGTCGCGAATGACACTTGAGCGGTAGAGAGTTCTTCCGTCGCCGGCGACGACAAAAGCACAAGCACCTTTAAAACTATCGTCCAGGCCGAACAACGTCGTGAAAGTTGACCATCCGGGCTCGAGCTCAAACATATGTTTTGTGGTAGAACTCCCTTGCAATACCTGAGTGAATTCCTGTCCGCCTTGCAGATACTTTACAGAACCTTCGGATGAATCGTTTTCAAAAATCGAATTGAAGTCTGCTGAACGTTCTATATCAAGAAGCGAGACGGCTTTCCTATTGCCAGGAACGTCCTTCAATTTTCTGCTCCTTTTCGTCGCACTCTGAAGCGCGACTTGCCCGTCTGGCTGCGGGCTCGTCGCAACTTCCAGCGGCGCCCCTGGCGCAATTGGAGCAGGCATTGGAGCAGACGGTGCCAGGGCAGCTTGCGAGTTCGATACGGTTGAATTAGTAGTATTATTGAGATTTAGACGCGGCTCAATTTTCGTTTCGGAATATCGCTTAGCCGCACTTGCAACGGCGTTCCAGTGTGAATCAGTCGGCGTTGCAAACTCCATCATCCACTGGGGCTCTAGTCCTACGATGCACAGTTCTTTCGTAGCGGGATTGAAATGGATCTTTGAAAACAGTTCTTCGCCCAGGCTCGCATATGAGCGAGTTGGCAACTCGACCAACTCAAACATGACTTGCGGATTGAGTACGCTTACTCCGTGGTCAGTCGTGGCAAACAGCCGATCGCCATCAGAATCGAAACCGACCGCAAATGGCTGCCGACCAGCTTCTGGAAACCACTGACCTTGTAGCTTAAGATCATCGGTCCCCAGCAAAAGTACCCTTGGGCGACCTACTGGTTGCGCCGGACTGGTCCTTGGAACAAGTTGGTAAAACTTGTACTCTTGCGTTCTTGTTTCCGTCGTAGTTACCGGTACCGTCACCGTATACGGAACTTCAACCTGGGTTGTTACAGGTACTTCCACCGTGTAATCAAAGGTTTGCACTTCCTCTCGGCCATCCATTTCCACCATTCGAGATTTTATTCGCGTTTCCGTCTGCACGACTGTCTTTTCCACCATTCGCGTCCGTGTCTCAGTCGTGTACGTACAAACGGGCACTTCATAGGTCTGGGTTCGCATAGACAAGGCTAGATCGACATCAGAAACAACAACGGCAATTGCGTCACCCGTCGGCGAGAACTTCAAACATGTTGCGTTCTCCCCCGGACATGCATACTCCGCGACGATAGCTGCGTTTTGCGTATTCCAAAGAATTATCTGCCCGTCAGCCCCGGAAGTCGCGAGGAAATTACTACGAGGCGAGAATTCGGCAGAATTGATCTTCGCAGTATGCTTAGCCAGACGATGCAGGACTTTGAGATCTTGAGATCCGAGCACAAGCACTTCGAACGCGTTTGAAGACGCTGCAGTTTCCTGCACCGATCCGCCGTCGAGGGCTTTCTTCGCTTCGAACCCCACGGCCAATTGCTTCCCATCGGCCGAGTAGTTAATACAGCTTACCGATCGATCGACTTGTTCTCCTTTCCACTTATGCAGAACCTTTCCGTCGGCGGCAGATAGAAAACGAACTGATCCGTCCATCATGCCGGCCGCAATTGTTTGACCACCTGGTGAGATGGCAATTGCACCGATTGGCGATCGCTCGGCTGACGGGGTTACCTTCCACAACACGGCATGACGCGCTGTGTCGACCAAAGAAACGGTACCATTGACACTACCAATTGCAATCGATTGATGATCGAGTGACGAAGCGGTGCAACTTGCCTCAAACTTTTCTCCAATAGTTTGTAACGGCGCAATGGTCGATGTATTCCAGATCAGCAACCGTCTTTCCTTATGGGATATATAAACCGGAAGCATCATCAACGAACCATCATTGCTAAAAGTGATCGAGTGGGGCTGAAGTGTATTCAACGCATACGGTACCGGCAGCATTGTAAGCCGTCCGTTGCAATAGAAGCGAATCTCGTTTTGGTCGCGAAATGCAACGAAGCGATTGTCCGGATCACGCTCTGCATACTGGGGACTCTCGGGCAGTGACGGGTCTTGAACGAGACGTTCAGATAGTATTCCCTTATGCATGCCCTTCGAATCTACGACTTGGATCGAATTGTCTGTTGCCGCGTAGACCATGTCTTCTAAATTTGCGCTCATGGCTATTAGGGCATTTAGATTGCCAGCGCTAACGACTGCCTCCACATCAAAGCTAGGCAGCCAAATTTTTTGAAGCAGCCCCTGATCATCCAAACACAAGATAGAGGATGAATCATGCGCAAATATGAAGGACTTGATTTTCATAGCAGGCGTTGCGACTAACGATTTCGTCGTAAGGTCCCACATTACAATAGATTGCGATCGTGTATCAAGTGCTGCGATCCAGTGGTCGTCACGTGAAACCTTAAGATCGACAAGTGTCGTATTAAATGCCTCTAGATTGATGCTTGCTTCAGGGCGTTCGACGTAATTCCATAGACTGACACCGTTGTATGAAACGGTCGCCAGCAAGGGTTGAGTATTCAGAGCTATTGCGGATCGGAGAACCGGTTCCTTGACTGGCACTTTTTGTTGGACGAGCTCTTTCCCTGTCACCACATCACGAATCGAGATGTTGTCTCGCCACAATAATCCAATCGAACGGCCATTTAAAAGTGGCAAGACTTTGAGACTCCAAGTGTCAATGTCGATTTCCCAGTCTGCAATGTGCGGTTCGAAAACTTGGGTCAAATGCCCGTACTCCCAGTCACGATATTCCGCTCGCGTTTCATTGAGCAATTTGTGACTGGTTTCGATATCATTCAATGCAAAGCTGCGGGCAGCTTTGTTCAACTTGCGAGAATACGCGACCCAGTTGGAAATTGAATTCCTGGCGTCCGAAACACTCAAGCCCGAACTTGTGTTGCTTACGTTGGTCAGCAAGCTGGCTGAGCCTTCCGTTTTCAACCCCGACATTTCCCCTTGCAATTGCCGTTGTCCCTGAGCATACAAGTTACTCTCTGATTGAGCTCGCTTGATTAAAATTTGATTACGAACGGCGCTAGTGGTTGCTACAGAAAAGATGGCAAGAGCTATAACGGCAGCAGTCGTAGCCCATGCAGCAATCTTTGGATGCTTTTTGGAGAAGTGACGAAGCCTTTCTATTGCACCAATACGTCGCCCTAAGATCAACTCGCCCGCTAGATATCGATCTAAATCATCAGCCATCTGACTGCAATCTTCGTAGCGTTTCCACGGTTCCTGCGACATTGCTTTGAAACAAATAGCGTCTAAATCAATTGGCACGTCCGATTTTCGCTCGCGTGCTCGCGGCGGACTGGGCTGCTCAAGTGCTTTTAGGATTTCAATTGCGCTTCCTTCATGAGGTCGCTCGGCTGTCAGCATTTCGAACAATGTAGCGCCGAGTGCATATTGATCTGCGGCTGGCCCAACCGATGTCCCTCCAATCCCGGCTTGTTCAGGCGCCATGTACGCCAGTGTTCCAGATTTTGAATAGGCTTCAGCATTGAATACATCTTCATCGCGTCGATCGACGGCTAACCCAAAGTCGGCAATCTGTGGCCTTCCATCGTCACCTACTAGAATGTTTTGAGGCTTAACATCGCGATGAACTATTTTTTCCGAGTGGGCATAGGCAAGGCCACGCGCTAAATCCCGGACCATAGTTGCGGCTTGCTCGACAGACAAGGCTCCCTGCTTAATCAGATGGGCCAGTGTTTTACCCTCGATCAGCTCAGAAACGACAAAGGTTTTTTCGTCATTCGAATCGACCTCAAATACCGCGACAATATTGGGGTGTCGCAGACGGGCGGCTGCTCGAGCTTCTTGAAGTAGCCTGGTATGTTTTTCTGTATCCTCTGTTCGGTGATGTAGCTTTATTGCTACATGACGCCGAAGCACCGGATCTTCGGCCGCAAAGACGACTCCAAAAGCCCCCCGTCCAAGCTCACGGATCACTTTGTATCGACCTATTTTTTCGGCGGTCGGCTCCAGCGGTGTCGCATGTGATATTGCTGAAGTCGATGCGGCCTGATTAATTTCGGTTGAATGCGGATCGGACCGAGTGGCCATCGCTTCCTGGTTTAGTTGAGGATCCTGCTCATTTGGGATCGCGATATTGGTAACTTTGAATACGCTGTCGCACTTGGGGCACCGAATGTTCTTATCGAGGAACTTGTCTTCGATAAGCATCGATTTGTTACAACGGGAACAGGAAGTAATAATTTTGGTCATGATGTCCTTGTTGCTGTAGCCATTGCGAGCGTCAATTCGTCTCGCATCTCTTGCGTTGTTGAAAATCGTTTTTCAGGGTCTTCCTCGAGTCCGCGGTGTATCCAGTTTGCGAGCTTTTCAGGAATGCTTGGAAACAGTTTCTCAATGCGTGGTATCGCGTGCCGTCGAATTTCCAGTAGTGGATTAGAATTAGGTTTCATCAAGATGGGAGGTCTTCCCACTAACATGTCAAATAGAGTTGCGGCTAAAGCATATTGGTCGCTGGCAGGCTTAAAGTATTTAATGCCATTCAGCAGTTCCGGTGCGAGATAGCTCAGCGTCCCGCCAATCTCACCTTCATCTGTTACGCCGCTATGGCCAGCTTGCCGAAAATTCTTAGCTAATCCAAAGTCTGCCAAACGAACATACAATTTGCCGTTCCGCTTTTCCAACAGGATGTTACTTGGCTTGATATCCCGATGAACGATCGACTTTGAATGTGCGTAGATCAATGCGTCCAAACAATGACCAACAACTCCTACAGCCACAGCAAGACGTTTGGCCGGAGCTAATTTTTCACAGACAGTAGACCATGGCACGGAGTCGACGTAGTCCATAACTAAGTAAAGATCATTCCCTGCGAATCCAAGCTCACGGAATGCGACAATGCGCGGATGTTGCAGTTGGCACAGTACAGTCCCTTCCCGCAAGAATCGCTGTTTCGATTCTAACGAAGGTGCATCGCTGGAATGCAATAATTTGATTGCAAAGACTTTCCCATCGCTGTTGCGCGCTGCTCTAAAAACTTTGCCGAACCCACCAGCACCAATGCACCGCTCTATGGTGTAGTTGGCGATCTTGGGTAAAGCTGAGAGTTCCGCAGCAGAAGATGATGGCAATTGTGTGTTTGAAAACAGCTCTGTAGAACAAACATCATCGGAAGACATTGTAGTAGCTCATCGGGATTTTGCGGGAGACCGTATTCTGCCATGCAGACCGACCAGAAATCCATCTACTGGACACAAAATTCGCCAATTTTGATCGGTTATTTTGTAAAAACCGCTGAACGCAGTAGCAGGCTAGTAATGACTAGAACCGATGACTGGAATTCTTTGCTTCTGATGAAACTCGTAGATCGCAACATTTAACTGAATGCTTCTGCAAGAACTAAGAGCCCCAGCGAAGCGGAACCAAGAACGATACAAGATTCGTACATCGGTTTCGCACTGTAAGGCAGTTTGGATATAATGCTGGCTTGCTAGTCACTTTCCCTACTCGGAATGCCCACCTATGTATGCACGATTTGTTCTGACTTTCGTTGCTCTTGTCGCGTCGTCTTGTATCGCTTTCGCTCAAGATGACTCAACGGACTCTTCCAAACTGGTCATTATCGCTGGAAAGCCGTCCCATCCTCCGCGGATGCATGAATTTAACGCGGGCGTTCAACTGCTGCGTGACTGCCTTTCGAAGGTTGAGGGGCTCGATGTGCAGATATCACTGAACGGTTGGCCGAAAGACGAATCCGTCCTCAACGATGCCGATGCGATCGTTTTCTACATGGACGGCGGTGGCGGTCACGAAGTCGTTCAGGAAAAAGGTCGACGCTTGGAAATGATCGACAAACTTGCCAAACAAGGAGTTGGACTTGGGTTCATGCACTATGGCGTTGAAGTCCTGCCCGATCAAGCTGGTAAAGAATTCAAAAGCTGGATCGGCGGGCACTACGAACACATGTTTTCTTGCAATCCAATCTGGGAACCAACGTTCAGTCAATTCCCCGAGCATCCGATTACGAAAGGCGTCAAACCGTTTTCAATCAGCGACGAATGGTACATGAACATGCGGTTCGTCAATGACGTCGCAGGCAACGAAGCTTCGCAATTGGGCGATTTGAAGTTCACTCCGATTCTGGTCGCATCTCCATCGGACGACGTGCGCGATGGTCCCTACGTTTACCCTCCCGGTCCCTACGACCACATCGTTGCAAACTCGGGGCGAGCCGAAGCGATGATGTGGGCGGTTGAGCGACCCGACGGCGGACGTGGATTCGGGTTTACCGGCGGCCACTACCATGACAACTGGGGTAATGACGACTTCCGAAAAATCGTGCTCAACTCTTTGCTATGGATCGCTAAAGTCGACGTGCCAGAAAACGGAGTCGAGTCGACGATCACCAAAGAACAGCTAGACGCAAACCTTGATCGGAAGAGGCGGTAAAGCTACGTCAGTAACGCCTGACCGCTATTCTTGCAGACTTAGTATACGAAGCGCCGCTGTTGCAAGCGGCGCCTCACAGTCGATCTTAATACTTTGAACTTCTTGCAAGGACCGTAGCCACATTTCTTGTCGGCGAACAAATTGCCGAGTATGAAAGACGACCTGTTCGTTCATCTGAGCCTTGCTGATTTCGCCTTTGAGATATGCGATTGGTTCTTTGTAGCCAACCGCCTGAGAAGCAGTCTTGCTCAACTGGTTGTACTTCTCTAACAAGAATTCAACCTCACCCAACAAACCACGCTCGAGCATCCCGCTCACACGCTGTTCGACACGTTTGTGCAAATCACCACGTAGCCAGCTCATCGCAAACACACGTTGTTCGCGGCCTTGTGCAACGCGTTCAAACTGCGTCTGCCAGTGGCTCATTGGGATGCCGGTGGCACGCGCGACTTCCAAAGCTCGGATCATCCTCCGTTTGTCATTCGGCAGAATCTTGTGCGCCGAAAGCGGATCGACAGATCGCAGGCGATTGCGTAAGACTTCGATGCCGAACGCTTCCACATCGCCTTCGATCGCATCGCGAAACTCTTGGTCAGGTTCGGGACCGAGAAACATTCCTCGCAAGAGGCTTTTCAAATAGAGCGGCGTTCCGCCAACGAACAGGACTTGTCGACCACGTGACCTGATCTCGGCGACCTTGCGATGTGCCGCCATCACGTACTGCGAAAGGCTGTAGTCGTCGGTTGGCGCAACGACATCAATCATATGATGCTCGACAACGTTTCGCTCCTCCGATGACGGCTTAGCTGTTCCGATGTCCATGTCGCGATAAATCGCCATCGAATCCATCGAAATAATTTCCGCGTTGATTTCGCGGGCAAGATCCAGCGAGACGGCCGTCTTGCCCGATGCCGTGGGACCAGTCAAGAACCAGGCGTCTTCGACTGGCGGGACGCACCATTGCGTAAAATCAGCAAGTTTGTAGTTGGAAGTCATGGTAAACGAACGGTCGCGAAGAAATACTATGTCGTCGCATTATAGACCGAAGGCAAAACAAGGCAATTTAGGATCTTACCGCTGTTTCACTGCTCCGCTTAACCGATCGGGCGAATGATCGTTGCGACCGGTTTGCTTTCACATATGAAGGCCGGCGGTATGGCCAGTGCTCCAGGCAGCTTGAAAATTGTATCCGCCGATCGGTCCATCCAAATCAAGTATCTCGCCAGCCAAGTAAAGCCCCGATACCAGTTTGCTTTGCATCGTCTGAAAATCAACTTCCCTTAGATCAACACCACCAGCGGTCACTTCCGCTTTGGGATAGCCTCTCGTTCCTTCGACTGGGACCTGCAGTTGCTTGATTGCACTGACTAAAGCCACGATTGCCTTGTTCGAAATTTCAGCCATAGGAATAGACTCATTTAATTTGCAAACTGCCAACAGCGTATCAACGATGCGTGCCGGAAACTTCGCACCCAGATAGTTTTTTAGATGACGTGTTCTCGCTTCCTGCTTGCCGGAGGTTAGCCATTGATTCAAACTTTCGATCGATTCGTCGGGCAGCAGATCAACGTACAGGAAAGCCGTTTTGTAGTCCTGGAGATCGGAAACCCACCGCGAGACATTCATAGCAGTTGGACCACTACAGCCGAAGTGAGTCCATAAGAAGCCGCCGCGATAATCATGACGATGCCGCGCAAGCTTCTTGGGATAATCGTTGTACGGTGCAATTCGCACCGAAACATCCTCGTGCGTAATCCCTTGCAATTCTCGAAAGGTCTGAGAAGAACTGGTGATAGGCGCCAGGGCAGGGCGTCGCGCAGAAATCGCATGGCCCATCTTCTCAAGCCATGCATAGCCGTCGCCGGTCGTTCCACATTCACGGTAGCTTAATCCTCCGGTGCAGATCAGTACGCTTTGCGATCGATATACTCCGTTTTCAGTGAACACTTCAAAGCCGCCGTTTTCGCTTTGTACGACGTTTTGCACGGAAACGCCAGCCTTGATGGTAGCGCCTGCATTCGTTGCGCGAGCTAGGACGGCATCGCGAACGTCGACTGCGGAATCGCTTACGGGAAAGATTTTCCCGCCTGGTTCGCTTTTCGTTTCGACCCCCAAACTGCGAAACTCCTCGATGACTTGCTGCGGCGATAGTCGACTGAGCGGCGAGAGTAGGGCGCGGCCTTCGTGCCCGAAAGCCTGAGCAATTTCTGCACTACTACAATCGTGCGTTATGTTGCACCGAGTGCCGCCTGACATCAAAATTTTGATTCCAGGTTTGTTATTCTTTTCGAGGACGACTACGGATCGTCCGCGCCGAGCACAAGTTCCCGCTGCCCACAGGCCAGCCGCGCCACCGCCCACAATCACACAGTCAAAGTCGCTTTTATGGTTGTTCATCGTTGTATAATTCGCTTGACTGAAGGACGAAACGTTTGCCGCTTAGACGAAATTGGTCAGACCTGTTAAATTGCATGGAACGATTTTGATTCACATATTTTGACAGAGCCAGATTCTGCACTAGCCGATCCCATGCCCAATCGCCTCGCCTCGTCCACCAGCCCTTACTTGCTGCAACATCAAAATAACCCGGTAGATTGGTATCCATGGGGCAAAGAAGCTCTAACCAAGGCGATTGCCGAAGATAAGCCAATTTTTTTGTCGGTCGGCTATTCGGCTTGCCATTGGTGCCATGTTATGGAACATGAATCGTTCGAGAATCCGCAGATTGCGGACATCTTGAACGAACATTTCGTTTCCATCAAGGTGGACCGCGAACAACGTCCCGATCTCGATCAGATCTACATGCAGGTTCTACAGTGGATGACGGGCTCGGGGGGATGGCCGATGAGTGTTTTCTTGACGCCCCAAACCGAGCCGTTCTACGCTGGGACGTATTGGCCGCCGACCGACAGCATGGGGCGGCCTGGCTTCGATTCCGTGCTCAAAGCGGTTCTTGATGCGTGGAAGAACAAACGAGTCGACTTGACTAATCAAGCTGATCAAATCGTTAAGCAGCTTAATTTGTCGGTCGTAGAAAACGCCGCTGGAAAGGTGAGTGCAGATCGTGCATTCGATGCCGATACTGCGCGAGAAATTTTAGCTGCCGCCGACCAGATGCTTAACGAAGTCTACGATGCAGAATTCGGTGGCTTTGGAAACGCGCCCAAGTTCCCGCACGCGACCGATCTTGCACTACTGCTGCGATTTGAACAGCGGATGCCCTCGAGTGCACGTGAGCAGATCATCAAGAACTCGCTTGACAGAATGGCTGACGGAGGGATTTTCGATCACTTGGGAGGTGGCTTTGCTCGTTATAGCGTCGATAGACATTGGCTTGTGCCTCATTTTGAAAAGATGCTGTACGATAATGCTCTGCTTGCCGGTCTTTATGTCGACGCATTCCGTTGGAGCAAGAGCGAACGCTATAAAGAAGTTGCCTTAGAAACGCTGGACTATATTCTGCGCGACATGACCGATTCGTCGGGTGGATTTTATAGCGCACAAGACGCAGACAGTGAAGGAGTTGAAGGCAAGTATTACGTTTGGTCGCGAAATGAAATCGATCAACTTCTGTCACCCGAAGACGCGAAGGTATTTGCGCTTTGTTTTGACGTATCGGCAGATGGTAATTTCGAAGGCAAAAACATTCTACACCTTGCCAAACCATTCCAAACACTTACGCAAGAGCTAGGTCTCGAGCTAAAATCGTTGCGCGAGATACTCGACCGAAGTAAGAAAACACTCCTTGCGCACAGATACAAACGAGTGGCTCCGGGAAAAGATGATAAAATTCTTGTCGCTTGGAACGCATTAGTGATCGAAGCACTTTGCCGGGCAAGCGTTGCATTTGACACGCCTGAGTACTTGCAGGCAGCTCGACAGTGCGCCGATTTTATTGAGTCTGAAATGCTTGACTCGAACGGCGATTTGCTTCACGTGTGGAGGCAGGGCAAAGCTGAAATCGGCGCGTTTTTGGACGACTATGCAGCTCTTTGCAATGGCTTAATCTCGCTTTGGGAATGCTCTGGTGACTACGGATACCTACAACGGGCTGTGGATTTTGCACGGAAGCTCTGTGAAAAATTCGCGGCTGAAGCGGGCGGTTTTTACTTTACGTCAATCGACGCAGAGAAGCTTATCGCGCGCACGTTAGACCATTTCGACGGCAGCACGCCCAGCGGAAATGCACTGGCAGCAACCGCACTGACTCGGCTATGGTGGTGGACCGGGAACGAAGATTTCCGAAGATCGGCAGAAGGCGTTTTCGGTGCACTCGCTAAACGTTTGCAAGAAAATCCGGGCGCTGGAAACCAAACTGCAATCGCCATGGACCACTGGCTAGGTCCCGTCTCGCAGTGGACGGTAAATTCGAATTCAAGCGAACAACTTGATCTGTTGCGGCGCCGTTTCTTTGACGAATACCGTTCCAACATGATACTGGCAGCCATCGAACCACAACCAAGCGAACGCCGGGCCGAACTTCATCCGGTCTTTGAACACGAGGGATCGTCAAGCGACGACGAGTGTGTTCTCTATGTTTGCGAAGGCTTTACCTGCCAACGGCCAATTCAGGGCTTGGATGAGATTGAACAATTTATAGCGTCAAATACGCGACCAAGGACGACCAAATTATGAGCGATCCAATACCGAGCCAGGGCTCAAGAACAAATAGCCCGTTGCCACATCGCCCTAAACAAGAAGACGCCTTTGATCGCTTTGTACGATCGAAAGCTTTGATCCTGGCAATCCAATTCCTGGTCACTGGATTTTTGGGACTGCCATTGATTTGGTTTAGTTCTAGTTTTACTCGATCTGAAAAATGGACATGGTCAATCATCGTGACGGTCTACACTTTGATTCTCATTGGAATTGCTGCGTTCTCCGTATACTTCATGCTCCGCACCTTTAAAGAGACGGGGATCCTATGACAAACGGAATTCCGGAAACTTCCAGCGTTTGGCAGATTCGGAACCGTACGCTCACGTTCGGACCGACTCCGCTGTTAATGGGGATACTAAATGTTACACCCGATAGCTTTTCTGATGGCGGAATCTATTTTTCGAATCAACTGGCGGTAGATCAGGCTCTGCGGCTTGAAGATGCGGGTGCTGACATTTTAGACATCGGAGGCGAAAGCACTCGTCCCTACGCTACAGCAGTAAACTCAGACGAAGAACTTCAACGCATTGCACCAGTGCTTGAAAAACTGGTTGGGCGGTTAACCATTCCGATCTCGATCGATACGATGAAGGCTAGGGTTGCAAGCTCCGCGATTCAACTGGGTGCAGCAATCATCAACGATGTTTCAGGCCTGGAAGCAGATCCTGAGATGATCGATGTTGCCAAGGCTAGCCAAGCTGGTATTTGCGCGATGCATATGCAAGGCACGCCTCAGACGATGCAAGATTCCCCCCACTATGACAACGTGGTTGAAGAAATTCACGAGTATCTGGCCGCCAGAGATAGATTCCTAGTAGATTCTGGTATTGAAGCGGCTCGTATTTGCCTCGACCCGGGCATTGGATTCGGCAAGACCCATGAACATAACATCGAATTGGTCAAGCGAGTCGCCTGTTTCCATAGCATAGGCCGACCGATATTGGTTGGGCACTCCCGCAAAGGCTTCATTGCGAAAATTTTAGATGATCGAAGCGCGGACCGTGATCCAGGAACGCTGGGAGTTTCGCTGGCGCTCGCCCGCTCAAAGGTCCAGATTCTACGAGTCCACAATATTGCCCTAACGCGACAAGCGTTAAAGCTCTTTCACGAGTGCGGCGGGCTTGACGATTCCCACTGAACAGCAATTGAGAGCAGGGAAGGTTACGACTTGCTAGAGAATCGATAGCGGAAGATACAGAACAAGGTGCTGAGCAAATCGCGCCAGCCAATTTTCTTACCTTCGCTCCAAGATCGCGGACGATACGAAATGGGAACTTCGGCGATGTCAACCTTTCTCGCAGACAGTTTCGCTGTGATTTCTGGCTCGAACCCAAACCTGCGTTGTTCGATTTTCATCGACTGCAGGAGTTCGCGGCGGAATGCTTTGTAGCATGTTTCCATGTCCGTCAGTCGCTGGCCGGTGCATAAATTGCTAAAGCCAGTCAGCGCGGCATTACCGATTTTATGAATCCAGCTCGAATCTGTATGCTTGGAATTGTCTAGATACCGCGAGCCATAAACAACATCGTGCAGTCCTGCTTGAATTGGAGCAATGACTGCAGGAATGTCTGTTGGGTTGTATTCTAAGTCGGCATCTTGAACTATTACGATCGCGCCGCGACATCGCATGAAACCGGTTTGTAGAGCGGCACCTTTGCCCGAATTTTTTTCGTGCAGGACGACGGTCAGCTCGCTTCGTCGGCGTGCAAGTTCCAAGAGCAGATCGCGAGTACCGTCGGAACTGCCGTCGTCGACGACGATTATTTCTTTGTCGATATCCAATGCTCCAACAGCATCGATCACTAGAGCGATGGTGCGAAGCTCGTTGTAAACTGGAATGACAATCGATAGTTCCGGGAAGGTCAGTGACGATTGCTCGGACAATTGCCCACAGTCTCCCAGCAAACGCTCGACGGCTTGAAAACGCTCTTCAACATTGGCGGCTAGAACGTTAGAAACAGGTAGTCGCAAGTCTTGATGTTCGCTTATCACCGGCTGTTGGGAGGTAAGCAGTGGCTGTTTATCTTGACTCATTAGTACGATTTTGACGAAGGAATTATCATCGACGAGGCGTGGGCTTGTCGTAGAATTCGACGCTTGTAGCCCGAATGCTATATCAATTCGCTCAAAGAGACGGTCACTTCGAAGATGCTGGATTTATCGATAAAACGCATTCGAAGTTGCCTTGAACATCGATCAGCCGCAAAAATCCTGTGATTTTACGAAAGCCGAAAGGCGAGAAATAATTATCACACGCTACGTTCCGTCATAAAAACCGCTTGCATCAAGGAACACTGCCATCGGGGCAAAAGCTTCATTCGTTGAAACCAATCCTGCGCTGGGAATCGACTGCAAAGATGTCACCGTAGCGTTTCCAGGAGCAGGCGGTCAATTGCTTCGTGTTCTGGACGGGCTGAACTTAGAGATTGTGGGCAGCCAGATCATCACGTTGCTTGGTCAAAGCGGTTGTGGAAAGAGTACGCTCCTGCGAGCTATCGCCGGGCTTCAAGAACTGTCGCACGGATCCGTTTTGCTGAACGGCGATCCGGCGACGCAATCGCGTGAAGCGATCGGATTCGTATTTCAAGAGGCAGCCTTGCTTGACTGGCGAACGGTCTGGGACAACGTTCGGCTGCCGCTCGAGTTTCACCGAGATGCCCTGTCAGACACGCAGGCTAGTAATGAAATCGTCCTCGGTTTGTTGAAAGCCGTTTCGCTTCCTGAAGATAGCTTCACGAAATTTCCGGACCAGCTTTCCGGCGGTATGAAGATGCGTGTCGCTATTGCGCGTTCGCTTGTTCGCAATCCGAAATATTTGCTGTTGGACGAACCGTTTGCCGCGCTCGATGACATTCTCCGAAATCAGCTAAACCTGTTGTTAGTCAATTTGTGGGAGGAGCGCCAACCGACTGTTGTATTTGTAACGCACAATATATCGGAAGCGATCTTCATTTCGCATCAGATTGCCATTATGCATGGCGGAAAGATCTGCGACATGATCGACATACCAGGGCCACTCCCTCGAGACGGCAGCTTTCGGTCGTCGCCTGAATTTGCGCAGTTGTATGGTCAAGTCAGTCAAGCTTTAGAGCGGCTTTCGAGAACCTTATGAAAAAGTTAGTATCGATAGCGAAACAATCGCTTGCACCAGCACTGGTGTTCGCTGCAATCATCTTACTCTGGGAGCTTGCCGTGTATGCTTTCAGCTTGCCTAAGATTCTATTGCCCACCCCCACGGTGGTCATGAACGCGGCTTGGGAGCAACGTCTGGCGTTAGGGCGAGGCATGTTTGTAACGGGTTCGGCCGCTCTGGTCGCATTGGTTTGTTGTGGACTAGTTGGGTTGCTCGTGGCGGTCGCATTTAGCCAATCGGCTTGGATTCGACGAGCGTTTTTTCCTTACGTGGTGTTTCTTCAGACGGTACCGATCGTGGCCATCGCACCTTTGTTGATCATTTGGTCAGGAAGCAATTTTCGGACGATAGTGTTAGTCGCGATGATCATCGGATTGTTTCCCGTCGTGTCAAACACTACCAACGCGCTGCTGGTGGTCCCGAAGCCGATTCTGGAGATGTTTCGCGTCAATAACGCTTCCGTGTGGCAAGTGCTTTGCAAGTTGCGACTGCCGTTTGCGATTCCAGCTTGGTCGCTCGGCTTGCGTATCAGCAGTGGGTTGGTTGTCATCGGAGCGATTGTCGGAGAGTTCTTTGTAGGTAACAGCGGCAATTACGATGGGCTTGGAACCTTAATCACCCATTGGCAGGCGCGGCAATTTACGGCTGGTTTGATAGCGGCCGTCGCAGCCACAACGGTGCTAGGACTGTTCTTTTTTGGACTGACTAAAGTTTTGAGCAACGTACTATTGCGGCGTTGGACACGGGGACGACTTTAGTGGGGGAAGCAGATAGCTCGTGTTTTCCTGCGATTTTGCGCAAATTGCTGCTTTCCGTTTGTTCCTTTTGTAATTCTGCCGTCCTGCTAAAATGAGCGGTTCGTATCGGTTCGCGCATGGCGCAGAGCTGCAGGTTGGTTCGTATTGTTTTTCCGCGTCGATTGATGACGCAAGGTTTGGAGAACGCTCAATGGCTCGTCGAGTTGTCGTCACAGGATTAGGGATGACTAACCCGTTAGGACACGATCCGGAAACGGTTTGGAAGGCCGTCATCGAGGGCCGCAGTGGCGTTGGACCAATCACGATTTTTGATGCAGCGAACTATCCGACGACGATTGCTTCGGAAGTCAAAGATTATTCGGTTGCAAAATATGGCTTGGATGAAAAAGAATGGGAACGACGTGGCCGTCACACTCGATTCGCGATAGGAGCAGCCATCCAAGCTGTAAAATCGTCTGGGATCCAGGATGCCAAGATCGATCCGCGCCGCGTCGGCGTTTATATGGGAGCTGGTGAAGGCAACCAAGACTTCCAAAACTTTACGACCATGATGGCCGCAGCCACGCGCGGAGAGACTTTTGAGCTCGCAGAGTTTTTAAAATGTGGCCTTAAAGTCTTGGACGCCGAAGCAGAGCTTGAACAGGAGCCGAATATGCCTGCGGCGCACATTGCAGCCTACTTCGATGCCCAGGGGCCCAATGCGAATTGCTTGACAGCGTGTGCGGCGAGTTCACAGGCTGTCGGTGAAGCGACCGAACTTATTCGCAATAATTACGCTGATGTGATGATTGCTGGCGGTGCACACAGCATGATCCATCCGTTTGGGCTGACAGGGTTTTCATTGCTGACCACTTTGTCGACTCGCAACGATGATCCGACAAAAGCTTCGCGGCCGTTCGATTACGCTCGCGACGGATTTGTGCTGGGCGAAGGCGCTGGCATTGTGATTCTAGAAGAGTACGAATCTGCGAAGAAACGCGGCGCAGCAATTTATGGCGAAGTTCTTGGTTATGGCTCGACTGCCGATGCTTATCGCATTACAGACATCCATCCCGAAGGTCGCGGTGCTATCGGTTGCATGCGTCAAGCGATCGAGGATGCAAAGTTGAACATCGCAGACATCGGATACGTCAATGCACATGGGACTAGCACCACTGTCAACGACCGCACCGAAACGATGGCGTGCAAATCGGTCTTTGGCGATCTCGCGATGAAGATTCCTGTATCCAGCACCAAGAGCATGATGGGGCATCTGATTGCTGCGGCAGGCGTGACAGAAATGATCATGTGCCTGCTTGCAATTCGTGATTCGGTGTTGCCTCCGACCATTAACCTAGAAAATCCCGACCCGGCTTGCGATTTGGATTATATCCCCAATCATGCTCGTGAAGCCAAGATCAGTGCGGCGTTGAACAACAGCTTTGGATTCGGCGGTCAGAACGTAACCTTAGCTGTCGGGGCGTTGCGCTAATGAGCAACAGCCCGATTCCAGACGCAGTCTTGGTCGCTTACTTGGATGAATCCCTACCAGCCGACCAGCTTACACAAGTCGAACTTCGACTGCGCGATGACGATGAGCTGCGAAATCGCTTGCGGTTAATCTTGGACAGCGAGAATCGCGGTGTCCACACTTTGTCCGCAATCTGGCGACGCGGCCGAGTCAGTTGCCCCAGCCGCGAGCTCCTTGGCAGTTATTTGCTCGGCGTATTAGATCAGCCAGAGTTTGACTATATCACGTTCCACTTGGAAACGATCCAGTGCCAGTATTGTCAAAGCTCGATAGCGGACTTGCGTTCGGAAGAAGAGGCTAACCATCCTGTCACGCAGCAGCGGCGATCGAGATATTTCGAAAGCAGTGCTGGTCGTCGCCGGAAGGATTAAATGCAAACAGGCCCGCAACTTTTCAGTTACGGGCCTGCGCATGTTTAGTTCTCACAAAAACCAAAGTCTCTGCGTTACGGGAGCACCGCTCCGCCTAGCACGCGTTCTTCCTCTTCTTCCGGAATGATAATTCGCGGAGTAACCGTCATCATCAGCGTTCGGGCTTCACGTCCGATCGCAAGGTTGCTGAATAGGCGGTTGATATAAGGAATCTTGCTGAGCATCGGCACACCGCGTTCCGTACGACCTTCTGACAGACGCTTGATACCACCTAAGAGAATGGTACCACCATCTGGCACAGTCACAGTCGTATTGATCGAAGTGATCCCCACCGTTGGCAACTGCACAGTCGAACCGACGGTTCGTCGTTGCTGGTTGTTGTTATCAGGCAGTGGATCGCCGTTCGGACCGGTTACAACTTCACCGCTATCGGTCGAGTTCTCTCCAGTAAACGTAAAGGTTCGATCACGGTCGGTGATGTTCGTGAAGGATGGCGACAAAGTCATCCGCACGAAACGCTTATCAGCCGTAACAACTGACTGTACACCGAGCTGGGTGCCATCGTTCAAGATCACGATGATCGGTTGTTGAGCGACAGCAAAGTCACCCACGATCGGTTGCAATCCAACCACAAACGGTACTTGAGCACCATCGAAGATGTTAGCAAACTGACCATCGAACATCGTCAGCTTTGGAGCTTGCATCACATTCGTTCGCGAATCCCCTTGGGCTGCGTTCAAGAAGAAGAACAGCTCAAGGTCGCTCAAGATTGCAAAGCCCAGCTGTGCACCGGCCGTTGGGGAAAAGTTTCCGAACGGTGGGACAGCAGATCCAAATCCATCTTGGCGGAACTGAACATCCAAGTCAGTCGTTGGACGAATAATGCCGTCAGACCCAACGCCGGCACTCAAACCAAACGACGTCGATGGTCCGCTGTCGTCGCGAGGAAGTCCTGGAGCAGTGCCGGCGTTGTCATCGATGTTGAAGTCGAAGTCGACACCCATTCGCTCGAAGAAGTTATCGCTCAGCGTGATAAATCGAATCTCGATGGTCACCTGCAAGTTTTGAAGTGCACGAAGCTGCTTTAGTAAAGCTGTGATCTGTTCGTGCGTCTCAAGTGGTGCGTTGATGATCAACGAAAGGTTCGAAGGGAACTGAGTGATTGTGTCTTCGCCCGTATCCCAGTCGCCTGGAATCGTGGTTTGGATCAAATCGATCAGCGTCGTAAAGTCCGCGTTAGCTCCACCACCAGCACCGCCGTTACCCGTATTCATTGGGTTACCGAAAGCACCTGCAGGAGAACCAGGAAGCGGACTTCCCATGCTGCCCATGCCGTTGGCTCCGAATCCTTGCGGCATTGCTTGACCGAGGGCAGGGCTATTTGGATTCAATGCGCTAGCTCCCGCATTTCTCGCTAATTGCGATACGCTTGAGAACTGGCCCGGTGTCTGTGCGATCAACCCACCAACTTGCGTTTGATAAGCTGCTTGCAGTGCTCCGGCGAAACCATTAGAGGCTGTATTTACAAAGTTAGGGATCGGGATCACCAAATCGGCTACCGGATAAGGTACAGCCCGTCGCTCACGAGTGATCGTGCTGCGGCTAGTGATCTTTAAGACTTCGTCCTTGACAACATACGTCAAACCGAGTGGCTCGAGAAGCAAGTTCAGAGCACTCTTGAGCGATACGGAGTTCCCGTTTAGCTCAAGCGACACTGGTTGTTCCGGAGTCAGGCCTTCTGCAGCCATGCCCAGTGGATCAATGATGATCGGAATACCGGTCATTTGGCTGATCGTATCAACAGCGTAGCCTAAGGGCCGTGCTTGAAAGCTAACCGAAACTGCTTCGGTGAGCTTCTGACGAATCATCCGCTCCGAAGGTGTCATCTCAAGCGGTTCATCGCGCAAACGTCGACGCGAAAGCTCGTCCCAGTTCGCTGGCATGCTGTAGGGTTCGTCAGGGTTTTGCATAATCATGGCTCGTTCGGTCGCTGCCATGGCGTCCAAACGTGCATCTGACTTCATTTCCTGAAGCATTTCGTTTTCGTAATTGCGACGTGCAATTCTCGCCTTGGTCACCATCACAACACCGATTTCAGTGTCGGGATTAAGTTCGCTGACCTTCTTAGCAACAATCTCAGCCTCTTCGAAACGTCGTGCTGCGGTCAGTTCATTGAACTGGTCGACCAAACGTTGAGTGTCAGCGCCAAGTTTCGCTTGCAGAGCAGCATCCGCAATCAACTTATCTTCAACTGCGGTGTTTCGTTCTTGTTGATTGATGGCAGCTTTGTTTTGTTCAACATAAGCTTCCACGTTATTGATAACGCGGTCGACCATCGCTAGATATTCTTTGCGAGCAGCGCCTTCGACAGCCGACTGGCTAACCCGTTGACGCAATAGCCGCAGACGATCGAGTGCTGCAAGCGGTTGGTCGTTGACCATTCGCTCGGATTCTGCGATTTCTGTGGTGACTTCGCGGAACGTTTTCTGACGAAGCAAGGCTTGTTCTTGAGACACCGCTTGCATGCCTGGTGGCATTTCTTTCGGTGTCACGGGCTCAAGCGCATTGGCTTGCGTCAGGTTCGTAAGCTTGTCCTTCAGCTGTCCCCGCACGAGGGGATCCATTTCAGCTTCTTTTTTCCAGGCAGCTGAAAACAACTCAAGGGCACGTGATTTGTTCTGAGCAGTCAAAGCATCGACGCCTTGACGATACAGTTCTTCACCCGTCAGCCCCGTTTCCGAACCAGCATCGACGGGAGGTCGACCAACTTGCAAAGCGCCAGCAGGCTGGACTTGCGAGTTATCGGTTTTAGGCTGGAATACACTAGGCTGTACGAGGTTTGCATCAGCCGCGTTGACTCCACCCGCAGGTTGGACTGCGTTTTGGGCCATGTTTGGATTTCGCTGCATTTCTGCTCGCGCTAGATCCATGGCGACTTGCCAAGGCCGCAACTGATTGGGTGCGTAAGCCGATTCAGGCACTCGCAATGAGTTTGCTTGATCGATCAAACTACGAGCGGTTGTCAACTCACCACGTGTAACTGCGAGCTTGGCTTCTGCAGCCAACGCAACAGCGCGGTCACGCAACGGGTTCGGAGGCAACAGTTGCCCAGCGTCTGCAGTGGAACCTGGCATTAATTGCGGTGCAGCAACAGGTTTCCCAGCTGGAGCACTCGGCTGCAACGCTGCGTTCGAGGCTGGCGGTACGGCCAACGTCGGAGCAGGATTGGATTGATTTTGCGGCACCGCCAATGTCGGAGGCACTTGTAATTGTGCCGAGGCGGTTTGGCAGTTCGTTGCGACTAGGGTCACCGCTGCAACGCTAAAAAAGGTCGGCGATGCGGCCGCGGCAATTGCCGACAGGAGTCGCAAGCTGCCCAACGGATTTCTCACTTTCAACGCGACACTCCTTTTCGCGATTGGTGTGGAAACAACGCCCGAAAGGACGTTGTCAAAATTACATCAGTCTTTGTGAAAAACTAAGCTGCAACACTTGCAGTACATCACATCCATTAACGCCACCGTCCGTGGTAGCGCCATCGATCCAGTGTAACCACCTTCATTCCCCGAAATCGATCCGCAAAACGGAACCCGAAATCCAGTCGACGAAATGCAAACGTGCGAACACAATTTGCCCAGGTACAACTACATTTGTTGCTAGCAACGTACGGAATAGCCGTATGTTCGAAGTGGTGTCAATGGCAACAGCAGCTTCTGCAAAGATTATTTTCCAGAATACCAGACACCTCGCAGCCAGTTGTGCCGTCGCAACCTTTCTGCCAGCGCTATAGGCAACTTGGGCAAGGCAGAGACCGCAGCATTCCGTTTAGCTTGCTCTTCGGATCGAACTCCGGTGATCACTGTGGAGACGGCAGTCGCTTCCAACGCAAAGCGAATCGCCAGATCGGCAAGCGAATAAGTATTTTCCAGCTTTGCCTCGACCAAATCCTTGCGAATTTCTTCGACCCGAGCAAGCGACCTATCAAGCCGATCTCCCGCAAAATAATTGCGGCGAAAGTCGCCTTCAGGAAATTCGTGCGCCGGAGCGAACTTGCCCGTGAGCATGCCCTCATCTAGCGAAACACGGACGATAACGCCCGTGTTCGTCTGCCTAGCAACTGGCAGAATTTGCGCCGCTGGCTCTTGATGGAACAGATTGAAGATCACTTGGATTGTGTCGACCAAGCCGTCACGCATGAGGTCAACGACACATCCCTGATCCTGCTCCGGAGTACTGACTCCGATGAAGCGTAACTTGCCTTCTTCTCGGAGCTTCTGCAAAGTCAGCAGCGGTTCTGGATCATCGTTCCACGCCGCCGTCCAGGTATGAAGCTGCAGGATATCGATCACTTCCACATTCAACGCTTTTAGCCGCTCTTCCACCTTATCGCGTACATACTGCCGACCGTAGCGTTCAACATGCGAGCAATAGGGGCTAGGCGGCCAAGGACCAGGCGCTGGAGGAATTTTGGTCGCCACGACGACTTCTTGCTTTGTTTCTGCCAGCGCTGCTGCAATTACTTGCTCACTGCGGCCGTTCCCATAACCTTCCGCAGTATCGATAAAATTCATCCCGGCATCCACGGCAGCCAAGATTGCTTTCTTTGAATCTTCGTCGGACGCGGCGCCCCAGCCGCCGCCAATGGCCCACGCTCCGAAACCAATTTCCGAGACGCTCAAACCTGTTTTTCCAAGTGTTCTGTTCTGCATATGCTACGGTGTTCTGCACCAATCTTTGGGTCAATCGATTCGGCCGACGGATTGGAAATCGCACAAAATGGGCGTTCAGCTTCCCGTCGACTCGCCGCAGCACTCTAGATCCAAGATGCGTTTGCGTCAATTCACAGCCGCATCACAATCTTGGTGTTCCAATGGCCCATCGCGGGCAGCTTACCTACCGTCCGCCCGCTGACGAAGGGAGCTCAACGTTTGCAGCGACCTAGCAAAGCACTTAGAAGCGGAACGACGCAAGCCGTCCGGTGGCACAAAACCGGAACGCTCGCGCCCTACCGCTACAATTGATTTGCGGAACCCATATCAGGACGATCCCTTGATCGAATGTTTTCGCCGAAATAGGGATAGCAGTTGCAACATCGCCCGGCTCAAGCAATCATGTCAACTGTTTTTCAACGACCTTCGACTTATTACGCCACAAAAATGACCACTCGACGACGAGCGCGCGAGATTGTTTTGCAAGTTCTGTTTCAAGACGATTTGAACCCAAACCGAAATTTGGCAAACGACGACGGTTTTATTTCACGCCGATTGTTGGCGAATAAGCCGCTAATTAGTTTCGCCCAAGAATTGCTGGGAGGTGTCCGCAAGAACCGTGTGGCGCTCGACAAAACGATCGGTGCGCATGCAGTGAACTGGTCGGTCAAGCGGATGTCGACGATCGACCGCAACATTATGCGACTCGCGACTTACGAGATTTTTCATGCCGACGTCCCTGATCGCGTAGCGATCAACGAAGCGATCGAATTGGCCAAACGGTACGGTCATCACAATTCCAGCAACTTTGTAAATGGAATTTTAGATCGAACTATCAAGATGAAAGCCGCCGCGGCCGTCTCGGATGCTTCGACGTAAAACAATCTAACAGCTTGCGTTTTCGCTCATTCCTATCTTCTTCACTTACTTATGCGCATCCTATCGGGCATTCAGCCAACTGGTCGATTTCATTGGGGCAATTATTTCGGTGCCATTCGCCAGTACATCGATCTTCAACACGGCAATGAAGGCTTCTATTTTATCGCCGACCTCCATGCCCTAACAACAGTGCGGGACGCGAAGGAGTTAGCTGGCAATGTTCGCGATGCAGCCCTCGATCTACTCGCTCTCGGACTTGATCCGGCGATCGCCACTCTCTTCGTACAATCAGATGTGCCCGAGGTGTCAGAGCTGTGCTGGATTTTAATGACGAGCACACCGATGGGACTGTTGGAACGATGCCATGCGTTTAAGGACAAAAAATCGCGCGGCTTGGCAGCCGATGCCGGACTGTTTACTTATCCTGTGTTGATGGCCGCCGACATACTGGCTTACGACTCGAAATGCGTGCCGGTCGGTGAAGATCAGATTCAACATATTGAAGTGTGTCGCGACTTGGCGCGTTCTTTCAATGCGCACTATGGTGAAGTCTTTACGATGCCCGAAGGTCGTGTCATGAAGGACGCCGGGAAAGTGCCCGGCACCGATGGCGAAAAGATGAGCAAGAGTTACGACAACACAATCGGCATCTTCGAAGACGTAAAGGCGGCTCGCAAAAAGATCATGCGAATTGCAACTGACTCGCGTGCCATGGAAGATCCTAAAGAACCTGAAAACGACAATCTGTATGAATTGCTCCGGCTTCTTGCGCCCGAGGATGAGGTGGCAGAAGTCGCAGCGTTATATCGTCGCGGTGGATTCGGATACGGCGACATCAAGAAGAAAGTTGCGGATGCGGCAGAGAACTACTTTGCAACCGCTCGTGCGCGTCGAACGGAACTCGAGGCAAACGCTGACTATGTCGATGAAGTGCTAGCCAACGGGGCAGTGCGAGCCAGACAGGCCGCTTCGGTTGTGCTAGATCGCGTCAAGAAGGCTTGCGGACTGACAAGGACCTAACAAGCATGAGCCATGTAACGCCTCGGCTGCCAGGCACAATCATCAGCATCGGGACCGACATCATCGAATGCGCCCGAATTGCTCAGATGATTGAGCGGCATGGAGAGTTGTTTCTGCACCGCGTCTTTACTGTGCGGGAAATCATCTATTGCTCCGCTCGACGCTCGTGCAATCAACATTATGCTGGCCGCTGGGCTGCAAAAGAAGCTGTGCTCAAAGTACTTGGTACTGGTTGGAGCAAAGGTATTCGATGGACGGATGTCGAAGTCCAAAATGCGACCGGTGGCTGCCCGACGGTGATCCTTCACAATCGCGCCGCGGAAATAGCCAAGCAGCAATCCATCGCGACGGTGATGCTTTCGATTTCGCACTGCCGTTCGCACGCTGTAGCTTATGCCACGGCCGTAGCATAGCTTCCTGTCGCTTTATCTCGTACTACTCGTCTTGTTCGACGCGGACTAAATCCGATCCGTCACCCATGATGGCTGCCAGTGGAGTCGTGATAACGAAACTGCCAACCTTTAGACGCTCGTCCGCTTGGGCCACCCAATATTCTTTGTTGACAGAATGCTGATTGGGCGATTCAACATCGATTACCCTAACAGTTCGAATTCCTTGAAGTACTTGGACTCGTCCTACGCCCCAATCTTGATCGGCAACCTCGATCACTGCGGGCGTTTGGCCTTCCTGGACGATCTCCGTCGCTTCGCCATCAACAGTCGACTTGCTTTCGTCAGCCGACCTCGCCGATACAAACCTTCCGTCTCTGGGCACCTCCGCCCCCACAGTTTCCCCGCCCGGAGCAGTACTCTCGGTCTTCGGTGGCAACTCGAGTGCAGTAGGATCCGCTTCGAACTTCCACACGACACCTCCTGGGCGAACACCCAACTTTGGTATCAACACCATAGCTTGTGACGGTTTTGTCCTGAAAACAGCCCGCACGAACATCCCGCGCAGCAAGGCTGGTACCAATCTGGAACTCGGCTCCGTCGCACCCGCGCGAGGGCTGTTGTTTACGACGCGCACTTTGCGAGGATCATCGACCAACACTCGCACGGAAATAGTCCGGCTTTGCACATCCACCCCGACACCTTCATAACGACTCAGCACGCCGTCCCATTCGTACTGCAGGTCTTCACGTCCAGCGATCTGGTAGACGATCGTAACAGGGGTCGGCGGTAACTCATAACTCTGTGAGATGCGACGCGTTTCTATGGCTGGTGCGCCCGAGACTGAGTTACGTTCACCAATGTTGCTATAATTTTCTTGGTCAAGAATCGCCGAAAGTTGATCTGTTCGCAGATCGCATCGCACTTCAGCTTGATCGGTATCTTCCATCACGCACAGCGTTGCGCCTCGCTGGACGAACGAATCAGTTTGGACTTCTTCGCTTACGATAACTCCCGAGATCGGTGCGCGTATTTCTGTTCGCGCCAAGTTCACCCTGGCTTGCTCAAGCTGCGTGGCAGCTAACTTTTCGGAGAGTTCGATCCGAGTGCGACGACTGCGCAACAGTTCGAGCTGATTTTGAAGCGTTGTAAGGGCGTTAAGACTTGTTAGTTTGTTGCGTCGCGCTGTGTCGAGCTCCGTTGCGCTGGCAAAGCCCTTGGGTAAGTTCAACAAACGTTCAATTTCGCGGCCTTGCAATTCCAAGTCTTCTTCAGCGACCTTGATCAATCGGGCGCTGTTGGAGATCTCTTGCTCTAATTCGCGTTGCTGTGAGTATTCGCTTTCGCGCTGCGCCGACAGACGTTCGACTTCCAGTCGATAATCCTTGTCGTCGATCCGAAAGAGCAACTCATTTTCCTCTACATAGTTCCCGGCCCGGCAATTTTCGCTCTTCTCGGTAATGCGGCCAGCTACTTCGGCAGCGACCGTAACCTCGCGCAGCGGTACAACAACACCGTTGACTTCGACGTCCAAAGTTTGAGACGTATCGTAAGGCAACACTTGGTCAATTTCGACAATCGGTAGGCGTTTGAGCGCGGCCACAAGATCGCTGCTGCTGTCGGCAATCTGTCGCGGTGTCGATTGGCCGAGCACGACAAAGACCAAGATGCTTGCGCCTAGAATCGCGGCGGGCAGGATGAGTCCTACCAAAATTTTCTGAATCGGTTGGGTTTGCACGTCGCAAGAACTCTCGTAGGTCGCGTCGCAGGAATCTAAAGGAATGGCTAGCAAAACACTGTGTTTTCAGACTCTTATTTTGCACTTCCCGGCGACGAGTGTCGATGTGGATATACTAAATCCGATAAGAGCCCTGATTGCATCACGAAATGTTAGCTGAAACATCATGAGTTGCGAGGTTGGTTGGCGTATTCGCCGACGAAAAGTGGAGCGAGCCAAAGAAATCTTGGCTGTTCGCATTGGGAAAGTAGCCGATTCGCGAGCTGGGCACACTTATTTGGATTTCGATGTTGCAACCTCACAAATTTTCGCAGTTTGTAGGAACTATGCTGCGGTTCCTTGTCGATTCACCGGATCCGCACCCGAAAATCATTGACAGCGGCGAGATTCTGACCATAGAATTGGGTTGACTGTAGTCTTGTCTCAAGATGGTCGAAGCTCGTCATCTTTAAAACCGAGGGAAACCGGAATGTCAAACTCATCTGCTAAATTGCGACGTGGCGTTTTTCTTGCGGCATTAATAACGTCTTGTTTGGTATTTCCGCGCCCGGAAATTAATGTCTACGCTCAGGAGGCTGCAGCGGCTGCCGCTGCACCAGCGTCGAAACTGAAGTCTCTGCCGATCGGTGAGGCGTTCAAAAATCAGAAGGCTTTGAAAGAGAAAGCTCAGGCCAAGGACGACATTCTCAAAGGGAACAGACCGTTTGACGTTGCTCCGGTGAAGGAATACTACGGCGGCTATGAACTTCCACGACTGACTAGCCTCATCGACGCCAATTACACGAACGACGCAAGAAACGCACTTCGTAGCGACCTTTACAACGCAGAATCCAAACTGAAGACTGCGGATCTAGCGGCGTACAATCAGTTGCTCGCGCTGTACTTGCATGCGATTGTGAAGGGTAATTTCAGCCCAGCCGCGCGCATCAATGCCGTCCTCACGATCGGTGAGATGAACGAAGCGGCCCCGGTAAAAAGCGGAGCGGCACCGAAGCCTTTCAGTGCTGCCAGCAAGTTATTGCTTGACTGGGCAACCAAGTCAGATGTTGACGGTATTCGAGCTGCAGCTTTAGTGGGGCTAGAACGTCATATCGAGCTATCAGCGGTGGCTGAAAAAGATCGTAATGATTATGCGAAAGCTTTACTCGCGGCAGCGAAGACTCCAAATACACCAGGCCGTAAAGACTCGTCGCACGCTTGGCTTGTGAGCCGTTATTTAGAACTATTGAAGTCGTTTGAACATGCCTCGGTCAACGAGATGGTCATGTTTGCATTGGATTCGCTAGCTAACGAAAACACCCATCCGATTCTCCGCGAAGAATGCTTGTTAGTGGTCGGGAAGTACGCACCAGCGGAAGCACCGGAGGGCAAATTCGTTTCGGCCGGTCGCTACAGCATGCGATACCTCAAAAAGCAATGCGAGCAATGGGTCGACCTATACGATTTGAGCCCGTCTTCAAGTGGTGGCGGTACTTCCGGAGGCTACAACCCTGGTGGCGCCTACGGGGATAGTTATAAAGATTCGAATGCAACGGGTGGCTATGGTGAAGGCTATGGAGGGGGCGGCGGCTACGGGCAGGCGCAGAAGAAAGAGAAAGAAGTAAAGGAAAACCCCTACGAAAAGCAAGATGCGCAGACTCGAGCCTTGCGTCGTTTTATGCACGAAGTAGCTCAGACCATGCGTGTTGGATTGGAAGGAAAAACGAAGGGAGACGTTAACACGTCACCGGAGAAAGGTCTCGTAGCTAAGATCCAATCAAGCGAGGAACGAGCTATTCTACTTGACACACTCGATGTTCTTGCCGAATTGCAAACCGAGTTAGATTCTGAGACCGTCAAAGCCAAATCGGACTTAAACACGGAAGTCAAGAAGCGAGTTGAGCAGTTGATTGCTTTTGCGGAAGAGTATCCGGGAGCGGTCGATTTGGATGAAGAGCTGATCATCGAAGAAGCTCCAGTGGAAGAAATGCCGGAGATGCCTGAGGGCGAAGCACCTGCCGAACCAGCAGGCGATGAAGTCGCTGCTCGCGATCGCTAATCGTGTTTGGCAGCTAGTGAGTCACATAGCCTTTGCCAAACAGGTGACGCCGTAATCGGAAACTATTTTGCGGAGGAGTGTTCAGTCACTCTTCCGCTTTTCTTTTGAAGTATCAACTCAAATTAGACGTAGGAATACGTAGTGGCCGCAGCAAGACAAAGAAACGGATTTTCACTTGTCGAACTGCTTGTTGTGGTCGCCATAATTGCCGTACTAGCCGCACTTACGTTACCAGCGGTTTCAGCGGCGCGCGAGAGCGCGAGGAAAGGCAAGTGTGCCTCCAATCTACGCCAAATCGGAATCGCTTTGGCCGCTTATGAAGCATCCAACCGATTCTTGGTGCCAATGCGCAGCGGTCCTCTGACCAATGACGATGGAATTTGGATGGGCATGCGCACCAGCGGCTTTATGGATCTGTGTCCCTATATGGATCAAGCTGAAATTTACAAGCGTTTTTATAATGGATTTGAAGCAACGCTGCCGCCGCCGGAAACCTTTTCTAAAGGTGGTGAGCCTTGGTGGAAGGGCGGAAACTATACTCCATGGCGAACGCAAATAAGCGTTTTACGTTGCCCCTCCGACCCTGGACGCATGTCGACTCAAGATTGGACGAGCATGGGTCGCACCAACTACGCGTTTTGTGAAGGCGACTCGCAGATGGGAATTGAACTGGCCTATTGGGAAGCACCTGAGAAGTCGACTCGGGGCATGTTCCAGCAAGCGTATGTGCGAAAAATGTCGGAGTGCATCGACGGGCAGAGCAACACGATTGCCCTGGGCGAAATCGCGACTGCAGCCGATGCTCAGATGGGCGACCGAACTCCAGGCGCCTCTGTCCGTGGTTATCAGGCGACGCTGGTGCCAGAGCGAACGCTGGGCCACGGTATCACACCTGAGGACTGCAAGCGACTGGCATCGGACGGTCGCTACAAAGCTGAACAACGCATCATGGCCCGGCGTGGGATGCACTGGGGCGATGGATTGCCGGACTATGTTGGCTTTAACACAATATTGCCCCCCAACAGTCCTAGCTGTATCGCTGAGCGCAACGAAGGTCCGGGGATCCATTCGTCGACTAGCTATCATGCCGGTGGCGTACACGTCCTGCTGCTCGACTCCTCTATCCAGTTCATCTCCGATAGTGTTGATGCTGGTTCGCCTTTAGCAGAATCCAATGGCGTATTTCGGGAGGACGGCTCGCTTGTTTATAGCGACAACTGGAACTTGCCAAGTCCCTACGGAGTGTGGGGAGCGTACGGCACGCGTGACGCTAGAGACTAGGCGTGAGCTTTTACATAAGCTGCTGCTGAAGCTTTGCCGTGGCAGCGTAGAAGCCAGTGGCTTGCTGAGCAAGTTGGTTTTGGGTTCCGTCTCCTGTGACCTGACCATTTTCCATGACGATCACACGATCGACATAGGACAAAGTGCTGATTCGATTCGTGACAAGCAGGCTTGTTCGCTGCGCAAAAGCTTGATCGAGCGCCTCCCAAATCTCGTGTTCAGTCCCCGGATCGACCGCTGAAGTTGGATCATCCAGAATTAGCACCGGCGGATCGAAGAGAAGGGCTCGCGCGAGTGCTACTCGCTGCCGCTGTCCACCAGACAATGTCAAGCCAAACTGTCCCAACACAGTATTGTATCCGTTGGGTAACGTGCGAATGAAATGATCCACTGCGGCAGATTTTGCGGCCGCGACGATTTTATCCATCGTTGCGTTAGGATCGCCAAACGCAATATTTGCAGCCACACTATCGCTAAACAGGAAAGGATCTTGAAAGACAAAGCCAATAGATCGTCGAAGGTGAATTAGATCGTATTCTTGGAGGTCAACACCATCCAGCAGGATACGCCCCTGCGTTGGGTCATAGAATCGCGGCAGCAACTGCAAGAGCGTAGACTTGCCGCAGCCGATTTCACCAATGATGCCGACTCGGCTGCACGGTTCGATGGAGAGATTGATCTGCCGCAAGACTTCGTCCCCTTTGCGATAGGAGAAGTCAACATCTTGGAGCTCAAAGGCTCCATGAATTTGGCTCTGCTGGGGGCTACGGCCCGATGCGGCTGATGGGCTGGAGATACGGACGGGTGCATCTAGTACATCGAACACACGCCGAGCTCCGGCGAGCGACTGCTCGATCGTATTTGTGATACCGGAGAGCGCTGTAATCTGACCCGAGAATTGCTGTATTAGTCCAGCAAACACAATTAACCCCGAGCCCAGTGGCAACTGATCATTAATTACCAAATAGCCTCCGTACAGCAGCAGTACAATGAGATTAAACTGAGTCAACAGTTGGACTGTAGGAGTAAACGTGCTGACTTTCCAGAAAATGCTTCGTTGTTGTTTCTCGACTCGCTCGGTAGCGACACGGAATTTCTCAATTTCGCGTTCCTGAGCGCCAAATGCTTTTATTGCCTGCTGACCTTCCGCATTCTCATTTACGCGCAACATCATTTCGTCGAACAGTTCACGATTGCGGTCGTATTGTGGTCGAATCTTCTTTGAGAAGCGATGCGTCTGGATAATCAGCAGCGGTGTTGTCGCGAGCGAAACAAGCGTTAACCCAACATGCAAACGTAACATTGCTGTTAGATAAAAGACCAGCGACATTGCCAGCACGGAAACTTGAATAATTACACCATCGACAAAAGACCGTGTCAGTTGGATGTCGCCAGTTAAACGGTTTACTAAGCCACTGGTGTCGTTTTGATTGTAGAAATCGAATCCTAGCAACTGCAGTTTTTCGTAAACGGCAATTCGGAGGTCGACCACCATTTCCTCGTTAATGAACTTCCCGTTGGTCACGGAGTAGACGTAATTTAGAGCGGCTCGAATCAGTGCGACGGCGGCGATTAGGCCGGCGATGCTTGCAACTTGAATCGTCGGTGAATGTCCGACGACCGGATGCCAGCCATAGATGGTCGGCAGGTTGTCAGACGGTTCACCCGCTGATTTGATCCAATCGAGAGCAAATCCGCTTAACTGGATCGCAAGGATGGCGGTTCCGAGTAAGATCGTCTGCAAGATCAAGAGCGAGACAACTCGCGAACGATATCGCCAAGCAAATTTCAAAAGCCGTCGGGTTGCCGTCCAATTAGACGAATGGCTTGACTGAAGTCCGGCTTCCATGTTTGCTTGTGTGAAGATTCTGCATTTACAAAGTTCCTATTTTTGAGTGAAACCGTTGCAAACGAAAACCCTAAATCCTGATGCCAGTGCGAAAATTGGGCGAGTAATTGTCTCGCAAGCGATGCGGCACCCCAACATTTTTCGCAAACGGATTTTGCACACGGAGGGTAATCCATCGCCTGGAGATTGGGTTGCGGTCTATTCCGAGGCTCCCGAAAATCGTCCTGTCGCTCAAGAGGAGGGGTCAGAATCGGAGTCCCATCGATCTTTTGATACCAGAAGCGATCCGTGGCTTTTTGCTTACGGAATCTACAATCCCAAATCGAGCGTTGCGGTGCGCTTAATGAGTTGGGGAGATCGGTTGCCCAATGACGCCTATTGGGAAAGCAAGCTAGAAGCGGCGATTAGCTTGCGACATGACATTTTGAAGTTACAGAACACGACCAATGCATACCGAGTAATTCACGGTGAGGCCGACGGATTTCCGGGCATCGTGGTCGATCGCTATGCGGATTGCCTGAGTGCAGAAGTATTTTCTTTGGGCATGATGCAACGGAGCGAAGAACTGATGCAACGGCTTTGCAAGAAGCTAGAGATCAGCAATTACATCGTCCGCCCCTGTCCAGGTTTTGGCAGCCAAGAAGGCTTCGAAGTCGATGATTTTACTTCGGAGAACGTGCCGGGCAGTGTAACCGTCCAAGAAGGGGAAACAAAATACCGCATACACTTTGGAAGCGGTCATAAGACGGGATTTTTCTGCGACCAACGTGACAATCGCCAAATCCTTTCCCAGTGGTCTGCAGGCAAAACGGTGCTAGATCTATGTTGCTACACCGGCGGCTTCAGCGTCCGCGCCGCAGCGGAAGGAAAAGCCGCGGAAGTCACAGGCGTCGACATTGACGAAGAGCCGCTAAAGCTTGCTAAGAAGAATGCGCATATCAATAACGCGAAAGTACGATTCTGCCAGAACGACGCCTTCGCGTTTATGAGAGACATGCTGGCGATTGGACGGAAGTACGATATCGTGATTCTGGATCCACCAAAACTGATCCGCTCGCGGGCTGAAATCGAAGAAGGCACGCACAAACACTACGACTTAAACAAACTAGCCATGCAGCTAGTAAATCCAGGTGGCCTAATGCTCAGCTGCACCTGTGCCGGATTGTTGACGCAAGACTCCTTCAATTCGATGCTCCATTCCGCCGCTCGTACTACGGGCAGACATGCTGACGGCACCCGTTCTGCACCGCGATCGATACAGATCCTTCAACGTGTTGGAGCTTCGGCTGACCATCCCATTGCTGTCCAATGCCCAGAGACTGAGTATCTTAAAAGTGCGTGGATGCGAATCGAATAGATCGTTTGGTTTTTCGGATGTGATGCTGACATTTGCATCAGGCTGTCACGGCAAACCGCAGAAAGAGCGACAAACAGACCGCTATGCCCCCTCGATCTAAAAAGCGAAGTCTTATGTGGATTTTCATCGTAACAATGACAATAGTCGTCGGGGTCAGTGCATGGATCTTTTCCTACATCGACGACTGGTCGCGGGACTTAACACAGAACTACGCCGAAACAAACGCAACCGCGAACGAACCAGATTTGCGGCCTAGAACATTCGTGTCCCTATCGCCGGTACAAGTCGCGGATAAAGTCGAACAATTTGTGTCGGCTCATAAGCTATGGCACCTCGAACAGCGAGAAGAGCAGTCGCTAGGCGTGAAAATGCATTTGATTCGTCGAACGACTTTATTGCGGTTTACTGACGATATCCACGTCGAAATTTCTCCGTCTGCGGGTGACTCTGGTTCTGTTTTAAAGGCGTCAAGCAGATCGCGATTGGGCAAAGGCGACTTGGGGCAGAACCCTCGCAATCTACGCGAACTTCTCGTTTGGCTTTCCGAAAATTAGCTTCGCCCGCGCGGCACTTGTGCTGCAGCAAGCAGCGGACTCGATGCAACGCCAACTTCAATTAGAATTTCAATGAAACAACCAATCGGAGCAGAGAAATGAAGATTTGTTGTGCTATACTTACGATCAGTCTTCGTGCCCGAGTAGCCGGTTGGTATCACGCCAGAGTCAGGCGTTGTCGAGTCACTACGTATGAAGCCATCCATGCGCACATTTGTTTTCCGCCAAGCTGCTAGCATAAGCCTATTGGCCTATCTCGCTTTCTTCGCGTGGCCAGTCAAAGCTCAGGATGCTGCGACCAGCGTGGTGGATAGAGAGACATTTCATGACATCGAAGAGGAGGCACGCCATCTTGATATTCAAGCTGTCTACGCGAGTGCCCATGGCGGCTGGAGTCTAGACGAGGTCATCATTCGCGACGACCTGCGGGCACTGCTGATGGAAAAATATCGCGAGGCGGGGGGAGATTTAGAGGAACAGGCGGTACTGGAGACGCTGTTAGCGATTCGCAAAAGTGGAAAGCTTGCTGTACAGTCGACGCGTTCCGTTCGACATTCGACCGAGGACGTGGCTCCGGCTGCTGAAATTGCAGCGCGACGAATGGTGGATGAACACGGAATTTCTTTAGACAAGATATTTCTAGACCCGAACTTGTTGGCTCAATTCGATCGGTTTGCTGCTGATGTAATGCCCGAAGCAGAGCCTTACTTGATGCGAAAAGCGGCATTGAGGCTGCGGAAATCTCGACAGTTGCGACCGGAACTGCTCGCTCGAGTGACCGATTGGAAAGTGTTGATCCAGACGCTGGCGCTCAACAATGAGCCTGAAGTAGCGGAAAAATTGCCAAAGCGGCCGGGAATTTACATATTTCGAGACCGTTCGGGCTATCTTTACATTGGTCAATCAAAAAATTTGAAAGAACGACTCTCAAAACATTTGGACGGCAGCGACCGAATTGCGTTAGCTGAATTTTTGGCATCTGGCGATCGCCAAGACGTGATCTTGGAGCTGCATGTATTTCAAGATGGCTCGCCGGCCGAGAGCTCGGTTGTCCGCGAAGCTTACGAAAGCGAATTAATCCGAACTAGAAAACCGCGGTTGAATATTGCTCCCTAAAACGGTCTCAAGAAAAATTTGACATCCGTTGGGGGCAGACGATAGGATAATAACAGCTGCGAAGGGGGAATTTTGCAGCTTTATCACTCATCAATGCTTGAGCGGCGGTCGCGGCAGTATAACCTAAGCCAATCAGAGACTGCGCTCGTACAAACTTTTCAATACTGGGCTGAATAAGAACTTGCACGCCAAACCTGCTGAACGCCGTAGATCTGCAAGGGCGTATGATGCTAATTGGCGGTAGATGGTAGTAGGTGGCTTACTAGGCCGAACTTGTCAACTCACAGAAGCTAAACCGCTCGGCCTCAAGAAAGTTTCGGGCGGCTCGCTTCAATAAACTGTTTCGAGGGAAAAATGGCAAAGAAGAATACCCACGCATGGGGACTGGAAATTGGGCAAAGTGCCATCAAGGCATTGCGCTGCCATTTGGAGGGTGATCGGGTCGTTGCAGACTCGTTTGACTTTGTCGAATACCCGAAAATCTTGTCCCAACCCGACTCGGAACCAGATGTCTTGTTGGCCGACGCTCTAGAACAACTAATTTCTCGCAACGATTTGCGAGGCTGTAAAGTTGTCGTCAGTGTTCCGGGTCAGCAAGGCTTGGCCAAGTTCTTCAAGCCGCCACCGGTTGAAGTCAAAAAGATTCCTGACATTGTTCGGTATGAAGCGAAGCAGCAGATACCGTTCGATCTTAACGATGTGATCTGGGACTTCCAGCAAATGGCGGGAGCGAACGTCGAAGACGGTTATGCTTTGGAAAGCGAAGTCGGGCTTTTTGCGATGAAACGCGAGGCGGTTTATCGCGCGCTGGCGCCATTCCAAAAAGTTGAAATTGAGCCAGATGTAATACAGCTGTCGCCAATTGCAATTTACAACATGATTGCATATGACCGTTTCTCGGAACAGCTTGCGAGCCAGGAGTATGATTCGGAAAAGCCCCCGCAGTCGACGCTTCTCTTGTCGATGGGTACCGATGCGACTGACTTGATCGTCACCAACGGCTTCCGCATTTGGCAACGCAGTATTCCAATTGGTGGTAACCATTTCACGCGTCAATTGAGCAAAGAGTTGAAACTCACCTTTGCCAAGGCGGAGCATGTCAAGCGAAACGCAATGCAAGCGGATGACCCGAAACTGGTCTTTCAAGCGATGCGTCCGATCTTCAACGACATGCATACGGAAATCCAGCGCTCGATGGGCTTCTTCCGTCAAATTAACAAGAAGGCGCATATTGCATCCATCCTCCTGTTAGGCAACACTTCCAAACTACCAGGACTCCAGGCGTACCTCAGCAAGAGCTTGGGGATGGACGTGGAGGCGATGGATAAATTTGAGCGGCTGGAAGGCGCTGAAGTAATCGGATCGCCTAGCTTTAAAGAAAACCAACCCAGCTTTGGTGTTGTCTATGGGCTGTGCCTTCAAGGCTTGAACCGCGGTCCGATTCACACGAATCTTCTGCCAAAGGAAATTGTGGTCGATCGCTTGGTTGCTTCCAAGAAGCCTTGGATGGCAGCAGCAGCGGCTTCGCTGTTACTGGGACTCGCCGCCAATTACGCGCTCGTGTATGGAGCATTCACGAAGGTAGCACCTGAGAAGTGGCAAGCGGCTGAACAAGCTGTTACCTCTCTTAAGCAAGAGAGTGACAACTTGCTTCAAGTCGATGAAAAGCAGAAGAACACGGTCTCCCTGCTGCGTGCGATCGGGGACGAAGTTAGTTCGAATTCGGATCGGCGTTTGATTTGGCTCGAATTGCTGAGCGTTGTGAACTCGGGCTTGAATCACGATAAAGCTCTGTTGAGCATGTCGCCCAAGAAGTTACCTTACGCGGAGCGAACGGATTTCCATTTGACTTTGATAGATTCAAAGTACATGGACGACCTTTCCAAGTATGTTACCGATGACTTCAAAGCAAAATATCAAGCCGAAACCGACACGCGACTGCGACTGATTGGGGCGCCTCGACCTGCTGGAGATCAGGCAGCTCCCGGCAATCCCGACGCTCCTGGTAATCCCGACTCTCCCCAACTCGCACCACTCCCTGATGATGACTTAAAAACGCCAGGTTGGGTCGTGAAGATCGAAGGGTACCATTATCACAACGGTAAGCAGGGGGATGAAAAGTCCGACTTTGTTCGTAAGCATCTGATCAGCTTCTTGGAATCTGGCGTTGTACAATTGCCAGGGCCTGATGGAAGAATGTTGGACTTTTCTACTAAAGAACTGGGCATTGCTTATCCGCTACTCGTTAAAGAAGCGACGACTGAGCAAGAAAAGATCGGTAATCCATTGTTT
Source organism: Njordella aestuarii (assembly GCF_056494165.1). Classification (NCBI taxonomy): domain Bacteria; kingdom Pseudomonadati; phylum Planctomycetota; class Planctomycetia; order Pirellulales; family Pirellulaceae; genus Njordella; species Njordella aestuarii. Next base: position 177,678 of record NZ_CM151397.1, on the reverse strand, counting down.
GAAGAGCTCAATGGCGGTCGCAGCCTGAAGGTTCCAGGAGCGCCCGGCGGCGGGTATACTGGCGGTGGCGGCGGCTACGGGAACACTGCGGCTACCGCGGTAGAAGCTCCCAAAAAAGTTGAGATAAGAGATGCCGATGGGGACATTGTTCCACCATTCTATGAGGTCACGACCGCAAAATTCGTCGTGCAATTTGTTTGGCGCGAGAAAACTTTGGCTCAACGGATGGATTGGAAAGCAGACCCTCGCTTCCGTCCAGATGTTATACCGCCTAAGGAATTAAAGCCCGCCAGTGATGCGCAACCTAGCAATTCAGTCCCTAACTAACGCCTAGCAATCAGGATTAAATCATGGATCAATTAAAACCAATCCTTGCGGGTATCAAGAAATACCATTTTTGGATTTTGTCAGTTGGCGTTCTGATCGCTTCGCTTGTTGTCTTCTACATGTCCAAGAACGAGTTGACACAGGAGATCAGCCAACGTGTCAGCACGATTACGGGCAAGTATGGTGTGGTAACGGAAGTCAGTTCCAAGGCGCCTTTGCATCCCAACGATGCCTCGCAATCAGGCATGGAAGAGATCATTGTGCAACATACCAGCGACGTAAAGCAAGCTTGGGAACTTCAATATGCTCATCAGAAGAATATTCTGAAGTGGCCGACCAAGGTTGGCCGACCTGACACGCTGGCCAAGTTAGATGCAATGCGTCCGATCGAACTGCAGACTTTGGAACCTGATCCACTGGTCTCTAGCGAACGAGAAATCTACCGCGATTATATCAGTAAGGTGTTTCCCGAAATAGCGAAAATCATACGGACTAACTGGACGGTTGCCCCGTTAAGCGGCGGCACGCCACCCAAACCAGAATTTGCCAAACCGATTGTTAAGTGGGAAGACGCATCACAAAAGAAACTACAAGACCAGATCGTCGCTTGGTATGACGCTACTCGCCCACCGAGCACCAAAGAGATTCTTTATACGCAAGAGGATCTGTGGATTCTCGAGGGATTGATGAACATCATCAAAGAGGTCAATCGCAACGCAGTAGAAGACTTTGAAGCTCCAATCAAGGAAATCGAATGGATTCGCATCGGGCAAGCAGCGAACGGTAGCGCTGGTGAGACTGAAACGGTCGCAGGCGCCCAACCTGCGGGCGACACTTACGGCGGAGGCGGTAGCAGTTACGGGGCAGGCTATGGCAGCGGTGGTGACACAGGCGGTGGAGGTGGAGGTGGTGGAGGCGGAGACAGCGCGTATGGATCTGCATATGGGTCGGATGCTCAAGCAAAACGCGACCCGGCCGACCAAAGATACGTTGATTCAAATTACAAACCCGTGAAATCGGATGAACTCATTAGCAAAATGAAGAGTTCGGATCCGAAGGACGCATTTTTCGCCGTCGCGAAACGCGTTCCGATTCAAATGCGTCTGAAAATGGACCAACGCGAAATCGCTCGCCTCGTCGCTCAGTGCGGCAACAATGACCTTTTGGTCGAAGTGAAGCAAGTCCGCATTGGAACTGAAGAATCAACCGAGCGAGCAACAGCTACGGCAACCATGGGTGGTGGTGGCGCGAGCGGTGGTTACGGCGGCGGTGGTGGCGGTTATGGAGCTAGCTACAAACCCTCTGGCGGTGGTAACGAAGGCTACGGCGGAGGCGGTGGCGGTTACGGCGGCGGATATGGCGGAGGAAGCACCGGCGGATATGGCGGGACAGGGGAAGATGCCAGCATCAAATGGGGAGCAGATAAAAGCTATGACCTGGATGTTGAAATCTACGGTATCGTTTTGCTTTTCAACCCCGTAGATATCGACAAACTTGGACTAGAAAAAATCGAAGAAACGACGTCGCTCGAAACTACTGTCAACGAACCTGAAGCAGCAGCAGCTCCAGCGGCAGAACCAACGACCGCGCCAGCGGCGGCCGAAGCTCCTGCTGTTGATGCTCCCGCTGACAGTACCCCCGCCGATGCAGCGCCATCGGAGCAACAGCCTCCAGCAGGGGAGGGCACTCCAGCCCAACCCGCTGCAGCTCCACCCACTACAGAGTCGGCTAGTTTGCCTGTGCCGACCAGACCAACCATTCAATAATTTTTTGATGGGTATCGATGTTACATCGCCGATGGGGTTGTAACGTCTGTGATAAACTAAACTTATTCGCGTTTGAACTTACTTTCGGTCACGAGGTGTGCCATGTTCGGTCTAGGTAAAAAAGCCAGTAAGGATGGCGCTCCGCCATCGCCTCCCAAAGAGAAAGCGTCGAAGTCGAACAAAAGTTCTGACAGCAAGTTCGACATCAAAGATCTTGCGCTTAAGCACGGCGAGAAAGTCGTCGTTGCGATCATTGGCGTTGCGACCGCTTACTTCCTTTATAGCGGCACGCAGGTTGAGTCGATCGATAACTCGCGTACAACCGAAGATCTTCTCCAGAAGGCGGCGAGTACTCGCATCGTCGTCGCAACGCCGCACTGGGAACAGATCGCCCCAACACGGCAGGCTGAAGCGAACTTCTCAGAAAAATCAGCTCGTTCCCGTGAAGCCACCGAGGCATCTCCGTACGGCGACCTTGTTTGGGAACACGTTGCTCGTAATAAAGGCGGAAAACGAGGCGACCCTGAACTACTAGCGCCACTCGAACTCAAAGCGGCTGCTTTCATGGGAGCAATCGCAGTCAACAGCAATCGATTGGCACCAATCGATAGCCTTCCCAATGCCGGAAAGCTTGATGAAAAACGGGGCAGGAAAACAGCAGACGAAACGGCCGCGGAAGTTGTACGAAAAATGGCTAGTGGCTATGACTTTGGATTCCAAGTCGAAACGACTACTGCAGCCGCCGCGGAAACTACTACGCGACGGACCAGTGACGTCGAAGTTGTAGTGCCTAAGTATACGACCTTTGCCGCGGTCACTGCTGCGGTGCCGCATGGCGATTTGGTCAAGAATTATCTAGCGCAGTTTGAGGGCGCCACTGGTTTCAATGCAGACCGTGATTCTCCGAACTATCTAGGTTTTGAAGTCCAACGAGTTGACCTAACGCAAAAAGCGGACAAATCGGCCATTGATGAAGCAGATTGGCAATCCATGCCAAACATCAACATTGATGCATACGAGAAAGTGGTCGAGAAGTGGCCGGGAACAGCTGACGAGACTGCTAAGACCAATTATGTGGCTGACAAACTGACCATGGATGTTCCGCCAATCCTGATTGAAAACTACAGCACCCTTGTAGACCATCCAAAGATTCCTCAGATCAACAAGAAGCCAGCGGCTGCCTCCATGGGTTATGGTGGCGGCTACGGCGCCGGTTATGGTGCAAGTTCTGAGACCGGTTATGGCGCTGGCTATGGCCAATCAAACTACGGAGAAGGTTATGGAAAATCTTCTCCTTCCGGCTACGGCGCCGCAAACGCCGAGGTCGAGGAAATCGATCAGTCAACAATGCCGAAGGCACTTGAAAAGACCGACTTCAAACTGCTCCGTTTCTTTGATTTTGAAGTGCAACCCGGGCATACGTATGCATATCGCGTTCGCTTGATCCTGGAAGACCCAAATTATCCTCGCAATGTCACAGTTCAACCTGAAACGTCGACAATGACTCCAGACGCTTATCAACGCGTTCAAGAATTACGCCGGGTCGATGAAGAAAAAGCAAACGGCGCTAAGAAATATGATCGCACCAGCAAGCGGCTTTCTCCCTGGAGCGAAACCAGTGAATACGTTTCCATCCCGTCTGTAAGCCGTCTGTTTGCCGGCCCAGCCGCTCGTACGTTCTTCCCAGTTGCCCTGAAAGATAAGACTATCGAGAAGGAAGCTTTGCTCTCCGAACCTCTCGTTTATGGGGAATGGAATCGCGAGCTTGGAACGTTGGTTCCGAAGACAGAGGAAGTGAAGTTCCGCGGCTTTGTGCTCGGTGGTAAACCTCGAACCGACACAGGTTTGGATATTATAGATCCGGTTTCAAAGAATGTGAAATCGTTACCTAACCCGCAGTTTACTAATTCGCTCACCGTAGCGGATATCAATGGCGGACGGCCTTTGGATCTATCGACCCGTGACAACGAATTGAAGTCACAAACGGAAGTTGTAGCGTTCGATCCTCTCAGTGGCGATCTGGTGATCTCACGAGAGTTCGACGATTTCGCAAATTATCGACTCTTCTCGTACTCCGATGAACGGGATGAAATCAAGAAGAAAGAGGACGAAGCGAAGAAGTAACTTCTCCCCCTCAACGTCAAATAAAACCGCTCGGCGATTCCAGTTGTCGCCGAGCGGTTTTTCATTTTGGCTCCGTCAGTAGTCCAGCTATTTTTGCCCAGCCACGTGCGAACTGGTCAGCTCTCTGGCATAGCTTCGATTTGCGATTCAAACTCCGGTGCTCTTCTTTGCACAAACGGACTGTCGGTGAAGCTTTTTCCGGTTATTGCTCTAACAATAATGGGAACATGGTCGTGACAATTCTCTACAAACACTCGGTACTTGCTACTCTGAGTTCCTGCGACGGCTGTACCGGCAACGTAAATTCCTGAGACGTTGGTCATCATCGTTTCTGGATCAAACTCCGGCCGCTCTGATTCGCCGACTAAGTTAACGCCGCATAATTTCCAGAGCGTCTTATCTTGCTCATACCCAATCAAACTCAACACATTATCAGCGAGTACTTCAATCTCATCGCTTGCCCCCTCCTTCTGGAGGCAGCCATCAGTTTTTGGAACTGCATGGGAATTTGCCAAGACAACTCGGTCGGATTCAATGCGAAGCGGTAAAGTGTTGAAATACGCTTTAATCTTCTCGCTGCGTATCAGTCCCTCGATTTCGGGCAATAACCAGTATTTAATGCTTTCCTTAGGCAGACATTCGCGGCGGTAGCTTAAGGAGACTTTTGCGCCGCATTGGTTTGCTCGCAACGCGGCTTCAACAGCGCTGTTTCTACCGCCGATGATTAAGACGTTTCGATCGAAGTAGCAGTGCGGCTCTCGGAAATAGCTATCGACATGCGGCAGTTCTTCGCCTTGAACATTCAGTCGCTTTGGTCTGTCCGTCCCCCCGACCGCGAGCACAATGTTGCGACATTTGGCTGAACGAACGGCCGTCGGCGATTGGAGCGTCAGTGAGAAACCCTTTTCAAAACTTCCGCTCATTCCCGTGACGCGTGTGTAGACCGAAACATTGAGACCAAACTGGCGGACGACGCTGCGCAGGTAGGCAAGATACTGTTCGCGAGTGGCCTTCGTCTGGTCAGTCGATTCCAGTGGAACTCCAGCAATGGAGATACGATCATTGCTACTGAACCACCTGGTTTGCGGCGCCCACCAAGAGATAGTATGTCCAACCTGGTTAGCTTCGAAAACTTCGTAGGTTATGCCGAGCCGCTGCATCGCTGCTGCTAACTCGAGCCCTATTGGACCTCCACCTACGATTGCCACATCTAACATATTGGATCGGTGGGTCATTTTGTTCGTCAACTGTAGTCATGAAGGGTAAACGAAATAGGCTGCCGATGAAGGCAGCCTATTTCCAATATCCGCGGATTGAGTGGATCAGTCAAATCGAACAGCCGATCTCTGATCGAAACGGCTGGATGTGGCTGAGTTGTGGGGGCAGGTAACACTGGCGCAATGGCCACGCAGAACCTTTACGCCAGTCATAAATCTGACGGGGCTCGAGTTGCTTACTGATTGTTCGCCGTTGCTCCTTGCCAATCATCTGTTCGAAAAGGCGTAAGTGGTAAATCGCTCTTATTGAACATATTTACGATTGGATTGTTGGCCCATGCATATCGCACCGACTTTGGCTCGGAAACTCCGTCCGCTGTAACCTTCAAGCGTCCGTCTTCCAATATAGTCACATCCGCATCGACAAACGCTTTGTCTTCGCCAGCGATCGTAAATCCTAGCGGGGTGTCAACGTCGAATGGACGCCAACCTTCTCCCAAGTTCGAGAATTTCAGTATGGCGGCGTTTCCCTCGGTTTCCATTGATTCAAAACGAGGAGATTCGGCTGCAATTTGATAGTGGTATTCATTGCGAAGTGCTAGTCGTGCGAGGCGTCTTCCAACTTCAACCTTATTTCGAGGATGAATATCCTTTCCTTCGCCGATGTCGATGATGACTGCCTGACCTACATGCTCAAGTCGATCTAGGGTCATTGTTTGTGCTTCGCGGAGTTCTGCCCACGCGCTTTCTTCGGGCCCGGTTGTCTCCGTCTGATAATCCGCCAATTGGACCCAGTAGAACGGGAAATTGCCTTGTCCCCATCGATCACGCCAATGGGTAATCATCAGGGGGAACAGCTCGCGATATTGGTATGCTCGCTGCGCATTCGATTCACCTTGATACCAGATTGCGCCGCGAATACCGTACCCCAAATGCGACTCGAGAACGCCGTGATAGATGTTTCCTGGGCGATGATTCCCGCTCAAATTTCGTTTCAAATCACCATGTTCTTTTTGTTCTTGCGTGGTGCGATCACTTTTTGCATCCAATTCCTCGAATCGCGTTTGGGATGCTTCCCATCGCTTGATTAGAGCGCTAAAGCGTTCATCGCTTTGCAGAACGGATTGATCGACCCACGCCTCGGCAGCAGATCCGCCCCAAGCGTTATTGATCAGCCCGATTGGCACGTTCATACTCTGGTGTAATTGTCTACCGAAAAAATAACCAACTGCAGAAAAGCCCGCCACGTTCTCACTGTTGCAGACTTTCCATTGTCGCTCGTCATGGGACCACACTTTTTGCTGCGAGCCGACTTGAGGAAAATTGATCATGCGAATTGAAGGGTAGTTCGCCGAGAGTTTTTCCAGTTCAAAGTCTTCGCTGCCCCCGACGGCCCACTGCATATTTGATTGACCCGAGCATATCCAGACCTCACCAGCTAGCACGTCAGTCAGGCGAATCTCCTGGCCGTTGCTTGTGGCCTTTATTTGGTAAGGGCCGCCAACGGCTAGCGACGGCAGCATGCATTTCCAATGGCCTTCGCTATCAGCCGTACATTCAACCTTGCGGTCGACGACAGTAACGGTTACCTGCGCATTAGCATCAGCTTTGCCCCAGATTGGATTTTCTTGATCTCTTTGAACGACCATATGATCGCCGAAGATATTGGGAAGCGAAAATTCAGCCATCGCCGTCGAGCAACAGCCGAAGAAGAGTGCTGTCCAGGCAAGCCCTTGAACGGCGGGTTTAGGAAGGAAACTTAGAAGATGCAACATGTATGCGGGCCCTAACAACTAGCGGAGAGGTGGGAAGTTCCAGAAGAAAATTACTGGAATATTGAAGGATGATTATACCTCCGTCAGCCGCCTGTTGTCTCAACCGCTGAACGTTTTCAAAAGATCGAGCTCTTCTGATCCAATTGGCTGGTTATTTAGCTGGCCCGGGAACAATGCCCGCTTCGCTGCTGGACGATGAGGGCGTTTCTGAAATCCGATGCACGGGACTTCGTTTGTGAACAGATTGGAGGCCACTTACAAATCGATTTCCGTCCACGAAAAACCGCAGAGCGAGATCCTGAGCACTCGTAACACCAATCCTAGATGATTTAGTTATTCGAAGCTTGGGAATATGTGGCACTGCGGGGGGCTCGATCCAAATATCCTGATGTGTTTTCAGGTCGATACCATCCCAGCTGCGGTCGATTTCTAACGCTTGACACAACCGGCTCGGGCCACGGGTAAGGTCGCGTTCGATTTGGCAACCGCGATGCATCTTCATCTGCTCGAGCCCCTCGATCGGTTCGACAGCTCGAATCAACACAGCTTGACCGCTTCCTTCGATCCCGGTTACCACATTCATACAATGCTTGGCATGGATCGTGTAAACATACAAGAGCCCAGGCTCACCAAACATGGTAGCATTTGACCTCGTCATGCCACGTACCGCATGGCAAGCGGGGTCTTTGCGATCAAGGTATGCCTCTGTTTCCACAATCCAACCTGCCAACCAATGGCCATATCGGCGTACAATCAGTTTGCAGCCGAGCAATTTTTGTGCGACTGCCTTTGCGTTCTGTGAATAGAAGTCGGAGTTAAGTCTGTTGGAAGGATCGTATTGCATTCGGGCTAGCTGGATCTTGGGTGAAAATGAACCGCCTATTCGCGACGGTTATTTAGCGATTGTAGATGGTGAAGTTGTAAGCATAGGCGATAGTGCGACTGGGAACGTGATTGATTTTCCAGATGCGTGCATCAGCATGCCTCTCGTAAATGCACATTGCCATCTGGATCTTAGTGATATTGTTACGCCCATCGAGTTTACGGGGAGCTTTTCTGACTGGATACAGACTGTTGTTCAGCACCGAGCCAAACTTCAAAAATTGCCTCTCGCAGCCCTGAAGGAATTCCGCCAGGCGACCATTCGGCTCGGCATAGAACACAGCCGGCAAGGAGCAATTGGAAGCATTTTTGACATTGTGACTAATTACTCCAGCGATCTGTACCCACCTGAGGGCCGAGCATGCATCATACCTTTCGCTGAATTAATTGCGGTAAATCCGATACGACAGCATGCGACTCAAGACTCCGCAGAACTCCTTCACAGCGACGCTGATCGATTTCCAAGTATCGGAATCAGCCCTCATGCTCCTTACACGACCACGATTCCATTAATCGAACGGGTTGTCAAGAATTCCGCGGCAAACCGTTCCCCGCTAGCGATGCATATCGCGGAATCCACCGAAGAGATGCAATGGCTGGACAACAGGACTGGTCGCCTCGCCGATTTCATTTCCAATTTTCAATCGGTTGAGTGCCAACAACAACAGTTTCGCACCTGCGCCGAGATTATTGAAACTCTTGCTTCCGCCTATCGCTCACTCCTAGTTCACGGCAACTATTTAAGCAGCGACGATCTGGATCTAATTGCAAAGTATCGCAATCGCATGGCTTTAGTTTACTGCCCGCGAACACATCAGCACTTTGAGCATCAGGATTATCCGCTTGCAGAGATCCTAAAGCGTGGCATTCCCGTTTTTCTGGGTACAGACTCGCGAGCCAGCAATCCTGATTTGTGGATTCTTAACGAAGCTCGAACAGTCTACCGATCGTTCCCACAGATCGCTCCTGCGCAAATATGGGATATGATTACCAAAGGCCCTCGCAAATTCCTCGCTTCTCCCCTCCGACCGAATGCACCGTTAAAACTCGATCAACTAATCAAATTCGATCTAGGCAGCAACAGTAAGAGCAACGCTGAACAAAATCTGTACGAAGCCTTACTTGCGACTGAGACATATCCCACATGGCTATCCGACGACTTAAGACGGATCACGCTCCGTTAGGCAATGGAAGCCGCGTGCGCGTTTCGCAATCAAAATACATCGCCTTTTGCAACGGCAAAAAGCAGTCTACTTCCTCGCCAACTTTTATCTGGGATCGTGAGAACTCGTCGCTCTGCATACAAACATGTATACGCAGGGCTTTGGAGCCACCAAGCAATACGGTGATCTCCGTGGCGACTCCCAAGAATCGTATGTCTGTTGCGATTCCTTCGAAGCAAATTCCAGCATCAGAACTGGCCGGCCTGTTTTCTTCTGCACGATAGAGTTGAATCCATTCTGGTCGCATCGCCAACACGACTTGATTCAGCGTCGGGAAAGCGGGAAGAGATGCACTTGAAATGTTCGTGACCGTAGTGCCGTCGATCGAAAGAATCCAATTCTTATCTTTTCCTCTCTCAAGACCAAACCTTTGAATGGAAAACGGGCCGAGCGAATCGGCGACCACCAACGAGTTCGGCGAATGGTACAATGTACGAGGTGATTCGCATTGCACGATTCGCCCCTCGTCCAACACTGCGATGCGGTCAGCCAAACGCATCGCATCGTTTTGATCGTGCGTAACATACAGGATGACGCGACGCTCACTTCGTAAGTCGAGAATGATTTGCAGTAGTGACTGCTTACTTTTTTCGTCAAGATGCACCAGTGGTTCATCCAGTAGCACGACGCTCTTCTCTGCTGTCATGGCTCGTGCAAGTGCCAATCTTTGCTGCTGACCACCCGAGAGTTGCTGTGGAAATCTTGCGGACTGGAGATTCAAGCCGACTCTTTCCAAAACGCTATCAATCCGAGCTGACTTTTCATCCCCTGGCAAATGTCTCGCATCGTGCTGGAGATGCTTGAGGACAGACCAATGGTCGTAAAAATTTTGGGATTGGAAGACGAGGCTCAAATCGCGTGCGGATGGAGCCAAATTGCTGATATCGGTTCCGTTAAATTGAATTCGTCCAGACAGGAGTGGGATCAATCCGGCAATCGCGCGCAACAATGTCGTCTTTCCGCTGCCGCTCGCCCCCAAGATTACGAGAATTTCATTTTCGTTGGCCCGGAGCGACAGGTTCTGGATTACATTCCGCTCGTTTGTGGTGCTCGTCTGCGGATTTGTCGTTAATTGCTCGATATCCAGCATTTAATCTTCACTCGGAATGGCCTGTTTGGACGTGTGCATTTGAGCAGTTCAAGACTCAACCGACCTGCTATTCGCAAAAAAGTCGATCACAATTTGAGCTTTCGGCTTGGGTCATCCGTATATTGTAGTGTGAAATATTATTCGTTAGCGCCCGGGCAATGCGTGAAGCGAACGGCAGTTGAAAACCGACCGAAATCGCGGTGTGCGAGGTACCACTTCGTGCTGCTAAATGCGTTTCTTAAGTTTCATCTGTCAATCGCATTAGGGGACTGTAAATCTTCCGGAGGTATGCTGTGAAAATCCGTTTCTTTATCGATTCTTTAAACCGATCGTTTTTGTCCGGCCATCGCCGACTTGCAAGCGTCGTAGCCGTTCTGATTGGCGGAGCCGCTATAGCTGGCTCGCCGTGGCTGTGGGCCGATGATCAGACTTCAGCTGAAGTTGCTACGAACGACGTTATTGCGTCCGACGAAGGCAAAAATCTGATGGGCAATCAAAAGTCTTCTGCGGATAAAGCAGAAAAAAAACCAGAAGAGATCGACTATAAAAAGATTTCGAACCGCGAATGGAAAAAGCGACTATCGGCGGAACAATACCGCGTCACCCGCGCTCATGGAACCGAGAGAGCGTTTTCAGGCGGATATCACAATTCCAAGAAAGATGGAATTTACACATGCATTTGCTGCGGACTTCCTCTTTTCGATTCGGCCAACAAGTTTGATTCGGGCACCGGCTGGCCGAGCTATTACCAGCCGCTTTCACCCGAGGTAATTGGCACCAGTACAGACAACAAGTTGCTCTATACCCGTATTGAAGTCCACTGCGCGCGTTGTGAAGCACATCTGGGGCACGTCTTCAAGGATGCTCCTCAAACTCCGACCGGGCTTCGTTATTGCATGAATTCAGTAGCATTAAAGCTTGAACAACGCGATGACGTTGAGCTTCCTAGTGCCAACGCTCAGGACGATAGCAGTGGCGCCGTACCATCCACGGTGCCTGAATCTGCAGGTGGTGCTTCGGAATAGCACTAAAGCTTTTCAATGCTTGTCCAGCCGAGTAGTCTGGGCAAACAGATCAACAAGCAGAATCGTCAAAGTCTACCGCGTCCCCTGCTGGGTAACGACACAGCGACAAAACTCTTGTACCGAGCGATTTCGTCTTAAGTGCTAAAGCTTAACGCTTACGTAAGACGCAATCCATTCCGTGACGCGGTCAAGACAGTTGCGCCAGAAAGGGTTGAAGTCAACCAGCGCAAACAACCGAGACTGAAAGATAGTCGATCCCCGAAGTTTTGTCTTCGGTCACCCCTTGGGTCGACTCTTTGAAACAACGCTTGCGCTAAGGTGACACGGATGTCTCACGGGAAGGTTGCATCAGTAGCCGTTACGCTTTCTTGCTGCTTTGCTATGAACGCAAATGCTCAAGGATTTTCAGGCAACGCTACGCCAGATTTGGCACCGGTCTACACGGCGGCAGAATTTGGTGGCGCTAGCCCCATGGCTAGTACAGGTTTCGTGAAATTCCTGCAAGACGATAGCTCATCGGACAATCCATCGGATGCAGGGTCCTCACCGAGCGATAGAGCGGCTAAGCCTAAGCTACCTAACGCAGCTCTTCCACGCAGCAGCAAGGACGAATCGGATGCGACAAAAGTCAATCAACCGACAGTAGCAAAACCGCCCATTTCGTTGGACGATCTGGTCGTCCCAAGTATTGCCGAAGACGAAATTGGAACTGGGGACGTTCCCGACGATTTGGCAGCCGACAGCTTACCTCCTAGCATGCCTTTACCGTTGGCGGCAGACAGGGGAATATATTCGACATATCATAAAAACTGGGTCGCAATGGGTTTTTGCCATCAACCTCTGTATTTCGAGGATGCGATGCTTGAACGTCACGGGCACGAGCGATTCCCGATGTTGCAGCCCTTAGTTTCCGGCGCCAAATTTTTCACTACCATTCCGCTGGCGCCTTACCAATGGACTCTCCAACCACCATTGGAAGATCGGTCGACGCTGGGCTCGTACCGTGCTGGCACGCCAGCACCCGTCCTTCGCCAGCGTTTACCGTATGATAAACGCGCGATTCGGAACCAAATTGGTGCTTCCGCCGCCGCCGCTGTCGCGATCCCTTAGGTCGGCAAATATGCAAGCAGAAAAATTCTGACGAATTTCGGACAAATTCGTCCAAATGCGGCCGGATTTGCTGCTGACTTCTACCTAGTCGCTGCGCTATAATGCAAAAGCTGTTCACGGCATACCGGTTTAGAGGCGGACGGATTGCCGCTATCTAATTTAGGAATGGTAGCATGACCCCAAGCATAGATCCCGTTCAGTTCCCCCGTCAAATTTGGCAAGCAGTCTCGGACCAAGCACGCAAGTGTCTTTTGCGACGCGATTTTTGCCCCGATCAATCGCGGATAGAAAATCTGCGCTGCGTCCACCTGCAAGAGGAGACCGAATTGCTATTCGGTCAACAGGTCTGGTTCTTTGAAGCTATAGGAATCGACCCTATCGGCCGCCGACAGATGCTTTATGGCGTGATCGAGTTGTCCATACAATATGGACTTCTCGAACCGAGCCAAACAGCTTTGTTTCAAGACATTGAGCAGAGACAAGCGTTTCTGCGGCAAGAGGTTAACGTCGGCGATAACAAGGTTTGGCAAAGCCGCTCAACCCGCTTTTGGGTAAGACTCACTTGCTTTGGTCTAACAACATTAGTAATGGCATGGCTCGCCTCCGTTATGTTGTTATGGAACTAAAGCACGCTGGTCTTTAACCGCGCGTTAAAGTCGTGCAAGAAAAAGTAAAGCGAGGGCCATCCGACCCTCGCTTATATTTGAATAGGCTTTTGCAGCCTTATTCTTTTTCGAATGCAGAATCGAACGCACGGTTGCTCGGCGCAAAGTCCATGCGCTTCACAAAGGCCGCAGCCTCTCGACCGCCGAACAGTCGGTCCATTCCGCTGTCTTCCCACTCGACGCTCAATGGACCTTGGTAATTGATCACGTTGAGGGCGCGGATGATCTCTTCGAAGTTTACACTTCCGCGACCTGGCGAGCGGAAGTCCCATCCACGACGCGGATCGCCGAAGTTGATGTGACTGCACAGGATTCCACTGCGGCCGTTGAGAGTGGTCGTCGCGTCCTTGACGTGGACGTGATAGATGCGGTCAGGGAACATTCGAATGAATTCAACCGGGTCGATTCCTTGCCAAATCAAATGGCTAGGATCAAAGTTAAAGCCAAACTCGGGTCGATGATCTAGGGCTTCCAGCGCTTTTTGAGCGGAATAGATATCGAAGGCGATCTCGGTTGGATGGACTTCCAAGGCAAAGCGAACTCCGCACTCGCCAAAGACATCCAAGATGGGGTTAAAGCGATCAGCGAACAACTTGAACCCATCGTCGATCATCGACTGCGGGACGGGTGGGAAAGAGTAGTTGAGGTGCCAAATGCTTGAGCCTGTGAAGCCGTTGACGACATCAACGCCGAACTTCTTCGCCGCGCGAGCAGTATCTTTGAGTTCCTCGATAGCTCGTTTTGTGACGCCTTCTGGCTTTCCGTCACCCCAAACGTGTGGGGGTAAAATCGACTTATGCCGGATATCGATGGGGTCAAGAATCGCTTGACCTACCAAGTGCGCGCTAATTGCGTGACACTGTAGATTATTATCTTCGAGCAATTTCCGTCGGTTGTCGCAATAGTCACTCTCGGAAATCGCCCTTCCGACTTCGAAGTGATCGCCCCAACATGCCAACTCGATTCCGTCGTAGCCGAAATCACTGACCAGCTTGACCATCTCGTCAATTCCAAGGTCTGCCCATTGGCCTGTAAAAAGTGTAACTGGCCGCGCCATACTATTTTGACTCCACTGATTATCTTGAAGGAAAGGAAGACGCTGCGACAAATGCGATACCGATGAGATCTCGCGCAGCAACTTTGCAGCTATTGAGAACCCTTAAGATAACCGCCGCCAACGAACCTGCCAATTATGCCTGCTGATGTGAGTACGATGACTTTCGATTGGTCTTCCCCGGTTTTCCAGGCGGCGTTCAAGACGGCCCTGGTGGGCGGGCTGGGAGCCACGATAGCGGTCGCGGGTGGGTCTCTCCTCTGTCTTCTCAGCTGGATCAGCTACGGATTCATCCGACACAGCATTTTGTACCTGGGCTCCGCATTTCTCCTGGTGCCCCCGTACGCGATCGCGGGAGCCTGGAGCAGCAGCGGAGGGATCGATGGCTGGCTGTCGATCAGTCCAGTTGCAACCGCCCAGTCCATGCCGCTTGCAATATTCGCCGTCGCTTGGATCCACGGAATCTCCAAGATGCCGCTAGTGCTCTTACTGTTGGCAACCGCTGTTCTAAGGACAAATTTCCAGACTTTCGAGCAGGCGAGGATCGACCAAAGACCGACCGAACTGTTTTACAAGTATATGCCTGCCACCTTCTTGCCATGGATTGTTCTCGCGTGGACGCTGTGCGCCATGCTCATCAATTCGGACATGGTCATCAGCAATTTGTACCAAGTAGAGACACTCACCGAGTCCTCCTATCTAAACGCCTCGCTCGGTCGGACTTCTGCCATGATCGATCTAGGTTCGATCTTAGTCGCAGTCATTCTGGCCACCATCGTCTTCATATCACTTCGCAACTGTTCTATTGGGCAAGCCCGCTCTCACAGCGGCTCTGCTTCGCTATGGAATTTCCGAAGCCGCTCAAACCGCACCAACTATTGGTCCGGAGCAATAGCGGTTTTAATACTAACGTTTTTCGTATTCGTTCCCCTGTGCAACATAGTGCATAAAAGCGGCATTGGCGCATCGCACGCCGACGAAACGCCCGCGTTATCGTTTAGCATTTTTACTGCGATGTCGACGACGATAGGCTCCATTTCAGGCTTTCGCGAGGAGATTGGCTGGTCTATTCAAATCGCATTGTGGGCCAGCACCGTGGCAATAGCAGGGGCCTTCATCGGCATTATTCTTTGCCGGCACGGAACTCTTGCGAAAGCTACCGTGGCGATGGTTGGAATCGTCTCGCTGTCACTGCCCGGCCCCTTGCTCAACCAAATCGCTATGGCAATATTCAATCGTCCAGAAAATCTCTGGAGCAACCTCTACAACGACACTTTGATTCCTACTGTTTTTTGCTTAGAGTTCCGACTGATGCCGGTTGCATTTTTCTTTTTGCTGCCCATGTGGCTATTCACCGAACGAAGATACGGCGAGATGTGGCAACTCGAAACTTCGGCTTGGTCGCGAGCACGTTTTCGCTTAATTGCAAATTCGATGTGGCGTCCCACGATATTCGCTGCCATTGCTTGTGCAGCAGTCAGCGTGGGCGAGCTAAACTCGTATCTGCTGGTATTGCCACCCGGTGTCACGCCACTGGCAATGCGGATCTTTGATTTGCTGCACTATGCAGTTCGCTTTCGCGAAGCTGGGTTAATCTTGTTGATCATGGCCGCTGGCAGCTTGCTTAGTTTGCTTTTCACTCGACGATTTGTGCTATAGTTGAGAAGGCAGCCTGTCTCAAAAAAAGCGAACTGGCGTCAATTCCAGCGAGCCAGCAACCAAAAGAATCTATGTTCATACTCCGGTCTACTCTCGTCATTTTTACGTTTTCGGTTTTTGTCGCCTGGTTCGGTTGCGCCATCAATTGCGCTCAGGACTCCGATCCTTTGAACTGGTCTACTAAAACGGTCACGAAACTGACTTTAATCGCACCCTCCGGCGACGCCCCGACCCTACTTGAAGGACGCGTCCTGGCAGTAGATCGCGATCGTGGGTGCCTCTTTCAGACCTTTGCCGGCAAATTAAAGATCGTCGAATGGAAAGATGTAAAAACATCGGACAACACTGACACCATATTCGAACCGATTGCGATTGCTGAACTTGCCAAGTCTTTCGAGGATGCAACGAAAGATCAGCATGCCATCGCTTCAGACCATTTTGTCGTTGTTTATCGCGGTGCGCCCGCTTACGCTCAATGGATAGTTGGAATGTACGAAAGATTGTACAAGGGTTTCTACGACTACTGGAGGAAAATGGGCGTTGAACTTCACGAACCCGAGTTCCCGCTTGTTGTGAACGTGTTCGCAAATCAAAACGGATACCTTGAGCAAGCAGCACTTGACGGACTCCAAGAAGGGCAGGCCATGATCGGCTACTATCACTTGCACACCAATCAAACTGTCTCATACGATTTAACCGGCTCACAAACAACTGCAGCTCCCAACAAGCAACTAGGCAAGAATGCTCTTATCCAACTAATCCGCTCACGTCCTGGTGCGGAGCGAACCGTGGCAACCATCGTCCATGAGGCAGTCCATCAGCTCGCATACAATAGCGGGCTGCAAGTGCGATTGGCGGATAATCCACTTTGGCTCAGTGAAGGGATTGCAATGTTCTTTGAGTCCCCCGACTTAAATAGCTCGTGGGGTTGGAGTGGAATTGGAAAGACAAATCAATACCAACTCAGTGCGTTCAAGCGTTTGTCTCCCGCTTCAGAAAGCGATTGGATTACGCCACTAGTGCAGGACGACGAACAATTCACAAATCCCGCTACGGTAAGTTTGGCTTATGCGCGTTCGTGGGCATTGACTTACTTCTTGATGAAGTCGAAACCAAAGGAGTTCGCTGCGTTCATGAAAGAGATGTCCGAAGAGATTCCGCTTGCACCGACAGACTCCCGACGTAGACTCGAAACGTTTCATAAGCATTTTGGCCAAGATGTTCAGTCGCTTCAGAACGAATTGCTGCGCAGGATTTCCCGACTTTAGCGAATCACGATTTCCCTATGTCAAAACTTAATGAAGTTGTTTGCAAAGTGATGCAATTGGAACTGACACCAAGCCAATTGAATTACTACTCCATCCTGTCGCTGCCAAACTTCTGTGACGACCGCAACGAAATCGCCGCAGCCTTGCAGGCGGCTGTGAACCAACTTAGATCTGTTGCCGCGTCAACGTCGCCTGAGGACCTTGCCTCCGTAAAACGCGTTCTCCAGCAATGTAACTCCGTTCTGCTGAATAAAGAAAAGAAATCGCAATACGACAACTTGCTTAACTCGCAGATTAACGCGAGCAAGCCGGTAGGAAACGCACAAGCAAAGGCCGAAAGATCGAGTCCGACAGCCACTCGTGTGGAAAACAAGCCAGCAGAACTGCCGGCTGAACCTGCCTTTGTCGCTTCGACAGCCGTCGCTAACAATTTGGATTCAATACTTCCAACTGGCGACCCGCATGCCGCATTCTCGATGCGTGAATTCTTAAGTTCGGCAGATCCGACGTTACCCACAGAAACGCCCGAGAGCCGGCTTGAACAATTGCGGCAATTGCAAGAAGGTATTTCAAACCCGCGCAATACATCTAACGCGATACCGCAGTACCATGCTCAATCGACCACGGCGCCAGAATCTGCGCGATCCGTAGGTACTAACATTCAACAACGAGTCCGTCGTAAAAAAGCAATTCGCAATTCTCTCACACTCGGTACGTTATCGCTGATCTCGATTGTGCTGGTAGGGTTTGCCATCTACCAGTTCCTCCAATTGAACAAATCTAAAGGTCAGACCGCAAACAATCGTCCCCAGATCAACGCGACTCCCCCAGTACGAAGCGCGGACGACTTGGTGACGAACGAGCCGACCAGTCAAGCTTCGACCGACACACCCAAGAATACAACTGCTGCGGCTTCATCCGCAACATCGCTCGAACTTCCAGAAATTGGCAGCGGAATTGCGGGCGACGCTAGCGGAAAATTCTTCACCGACAGCGCGACTCCTGCCGTCCCGTCAGATATGGCGGCAAAGGAGCCCATGAGCAGTGCAACTGCTCCTTTCGATATGGCGCAATGGCAAACGCTCGTGCAAATGGCCCGGCAAAGTATCGTCGCCAAGGATTTTGAAGCGTTCAACAAACATGTCAATGAAATGTTCAACGTGCAAGGTCTTAAACCGGAGCATCAAGAACTGCGTATAAGAATCGACCGTACTGGGCAGCTTTACAAAATTGCCTCGGAGAGCTTTGAGGCTTCTGTCGACAAGCTTGGCTCGGGAGAGGCAATTCCATTAACGGATACCGATGTAATTAACTTTATCGAAAACAAAGGCGGCAGCTTAGTTTTTAGAATCAAAGGCAAAAACCAAACTTTTGGAACTAGCCAACTGCCTGCGAACATCGTTGTTGCTCTTCTTGATCTTGGGCTCGATAAGGAAGTCGCCATCGATTTAGCAGCCCGTGGAGTATTCTTGAAGCTTTATAGCAGTGAAGCCGCCTTTCAAGCTCAAGGCGTCGAATTCCTAGCGCGAGCAGCTGCGGACGATGAAAAGTTCAACCAGTTAGATGACTTCTCGGCCTATGCTCAGTAGTGACAAAGCGATGCGTAAAAACTTACTTTGCCAAGTCGCGTCCAGCTCTGGTAATAAAAGCGGCCAAAGTCGCTAGATCGGTTTCTTGAGAGAGAAATCGAACGGAGCCATCAAGAAACAAAACCTCTGCACCACCGGTATGCAGCGACCTTATCTCATTGTCGCCAGACCAAACTCTTGGGTCATTAATGCCTGCCGATTGCTCAAAGACATTGCGACCGTTAATCCATTCGGCATCGGGGCCCGCACTGTCTTCCGCAACGCACATCGTGTTAGCATAGCCATCGATAACATCCGTGTTGCGAAAAGAATGGTCGTAGATAAACACGCCATTGTTCGTATTTCGCTTTGTTGTCAGGCGTTGTCCATACAGCCCGCCGTAGTCCGTCGGCCCACGAACTTGTCGCGTGCGTTTCACGGTCGGGCAAACATACACTGAAAGCAACGTCTTGGCGGCAACAGCGTTTGCGGGATCATCAAATGGCTTTGAAAAATCGATCTGAGCCGCTAACGTCGCGTTATCCAGATGGGGCAGAATCGTGGCGGACCACGCGTACTGGCGATTCTTCGATTTGGCGGTTGCACGCCACTCTAAACATCCATACGGAAGTCGGCGTTGAGACATTTCGTAACCACTGATTGCCACACCGATCTGACGCAGATTACTCTCGCAAGTAGTTTTGCGAGCGGCATCGCGAGCACGCTGGACAACGGGCAAGAGAATACCGGCCAGCATCGAGACAATTGCGATAACGACAAGCAGCTCAACAAGCGTCACTGCTCGCCGCGGTATTCTAGCGTGACGTGAAGAAGTCGAACCCACTACATTCATTTCCAAGTGCGATAATAATCGAGAGTCGCTCGCAAGCCTTCCTCTAATCCAAACTTTGGCTCGTATCCAATCAATCGACGTGCGAGCGTAATGTCGGCCAGCGATTCGCGCACATCGCCAACCCGAGCCGGTTCGAATTTTGGCTTGATCTCTGCACCTAATAATGAAGCCAACATTTCGAGCAATTGCAAAAGTGTAGTTTGACGACCATCGGCGACATTGATGACTTTGCCACCCAAGCCCTCCGCCTTTGCCGCTAACAAATTTCCATGCACCACGTTCTTGACGTAGCAGAAATCTCGCGACTGCTTGCCATCGCCATAGATTACAGGTGATTCGTTTTTGAAAATCCGTGTTACGAATAATGGTATGACAGCAGAGTAGGGACTGTTAGGATCTTGGCGAGGTCCAAAGACATTAAAATATCGGATACCCGTAGTCTTCAAGCCAAAGCTATGAAAAAACGACTGGCAATAATATTCACCTGCCAGCTTGGCTGCCGCATAGGGCGAGAGCGTCATCGGCAGATCTGTTTCGCGTTTGGAACTGGTGGGCTGATCACCGTAGGCGCTACTGCTGGCCGCGTAGATAAAACGAGATACGTCCGCTTTTGCACAGTGGTGCAACATGGTTAGCGTTCCGGTTGCACACGCATGGTGCGACCTCAGAGGCTGCTCAAGCGACAGGGGCACGGAAGCCAAGGCGGCTTGATGGAAGACAATCTCGATCCCTTGCACAGCTTTCTCAACGATGGATTCGTCGCAGACATCGCCCTTGATCAGCTCGACATCGCCCTCGAAGCCCTCAAGATTCTTTGCAAAACCGGTGCAGAAATTGTCGAGCACCCGAACAGTATGTCCTTCTTCCAAGAGGCCCTGAACGATGTGAGATCCGATGAATCCGGCTCCGCCGGTGACTAAACATTTGGCCATAATTTGAACTTACCTGATACTTTGACAATGCAACTTTGCAGCTATTCTGCGCCAAAATAAGAGACAAGCATAGACGCAGCTCGTATAGAGAGACCTCATCACCCCTGCTGCAAGAGCGTTTCTGCGAGCGCAGAATCCGTCCGACCTGATGAAAAGCTAGCTAAACAGGCTGGTAAACCCTCCATTTTGCCTAGAAAACCGATGTTGGCACAGACTAGCCAATTAAACTAGACTACCAGCCTTTGCAGAACGGGCCGGTTTGCCCGTGTAAGTTTGCTTGCCATACGCGTAGGAGCGGAAGCATGGGGAAGGAATCCTTTCGATTTATACACGCTAGCGATTTTCATCTAGAGCGTCCGCTGGGTGATTTGCCGGATTTACCGGACCATCTGCGCGCGTCGATCGTCGATGCCCCCTGGAAGGCTGCGGAAGCCGTCTTCGAGAATGCGCTGATCGACAATGCAGACTTCCTTGTGCTGTGCGGGGACTTGTTGCATCCGATTTCTGCTGGCGCATGCGGCCCGGCATTCTTATTAGATCAATTCGAGTCGCTAAATGAGCGAAATATCCCGGTCTATTGGATTGGCGGATCTGCCGACAGTGCCGACCGTTGGCCCGAAGCCGTCGCGCTACCACCCAACGTGCATCGGTTCTCTGACCGTAAGATTGAACAGGTTACATTTCGTCGCGCCGGAGTTCCATTGGCAACGCTTCTTGGTCGTTCATGCGATGGCCGGCAGACTGTGAGTGCTGCAGAATATCATTTCGAAGACGACGACCTGTACCGAATCGCGATTGCATACGGCGAAGCGGACGGTGATTCACTCGCGGGTGAACGAATCGACTACTGGGCCTTGGGTGGCAAACATGATCGCAAGAGCATTGGTGGTGATAACCAACACATTCACTACTGCGGTACACCTCAAGGGCGTTCTATGCAAGAGCAGGGTAATCATGGATTCAACGTCGTAGAAGTCGACGCAGCGGGCGCCGTTCGCGTTCACGCGATTGATTGCGACTTGTTTCGATACAGCGAACAGACGATCGACGCCGACGATATGTCGATCTCGGGCGACATTCGATCGATGATGTCCAAACGAATTCAAAAGCTTCAATCGCAATCGGGCGGTAAACACACGCTGGTGAGTTGGAAAGTTCAGATGGACTTGGAAAATGCTTCTGTCGTCGGACCGGCGGCCCTTGAAGAAATGCTGGGTTGGCTGCGACGTGAGTTTGGTCATGGTTCTCCCTGCACTTGGTCGACTGACATCGAAGTCCTGCCGCCCAAATCGTTCCCAACTAAGTGGCTTGAAGAAGACACGATTCTTGGCGACTTTTTGCGCACGGCGATGGACGCGAGAAAGTCGAAGACAACTAATTTTAACCTGACGCCAATGATCGAAACTGAAACACCGGCTGGCTTGTTCTGGCAGTCAGCTTTGGGACAAGAAAGTTCTGGCTTGCGACGCAACGCAGAACTAGATCTCGCCACCTTGCTGGGCGTGGATTTGTTGCGCGGCCACAATGTTGACCTGCTCTCGTGCACTCGTCGGTTTGGACATCTTGCCACGAAGGAGTCAAACTAAAGATACCAAGGTCCCTGACACTCGACACAGTGTCCTTAGGACCGCTTTAGGAATAATTATCATGAAGATTCGCGATATCCAAATTGATGGTTTTGGCGTTTGGAGTGGATTAAGTGTTGATTCACTGCCTGGATCGATGACGGTCTTTTATGGCCCGAATGAAGCAGGCAAGACCACGCTCATGCAGTTTTTGCGAGCGATGTTTTACGGCTTTACACCGGAACGTCGCACGCGTTATTTGCCCCCAGTCTTCGGTGGAAAACCTGGTGGCATTATTCGCGTGACGGGTCCGGGCGGCGGCTACGAAATCGCAAGACGAGCACAGTTAGATTCGGAAACGGTGACGGGACAACTGACGGTCACTAGCACTGACGGTGTAAGCCAAGGGCAACATCGGCTCTCGTCGCTGCTGGGCAATATTGACGAGCGAATCTTTACGAACGTATTTGCGATTGGCTTGCGCGAGTTACAAGAACTGAACACGCTGGACGATACCGCTGCCGCTGACGAGCTGTACAAGCTTTCGAGCGGAATGGATCGTGTCTCGCTTGTCGATGTAATGCGAAAACTGAAGTCATCCCGCGCACAAATCGTCGGCCCAGCTTCCGACGTCGGCCAAATGCAGGCCATCACGATGCGACGAGACAAACTCAAGGATGAACTTGAGCAGCTAAACAACCGGTCGCGACGTTGGGGCGAACTCGCTTCGGTCCGACGATCCCAACAAAAAGAGATCCAGGAACTGCGTGCTCGTATCGAAACGCTGTCGCTGGAAGCCAAGACAATTGAACTGGCGATGCAGGTCCGCGAACCTTGGAAACAACGCTCGCAGTTGCGTGAAACCAGCAAACTTCTTAATGCTCGGCTAGATATTCCGAACGACGCCGAAGAGAAACTGAAAAAGTTGCGTGCTGAGATCGAAGAGAAACGACTCTTGTTGAACGATCTCAAGCAACAACGCAAAGTCATTCGCGAAGCGGCAGATGCGCTTCCACTTAATAAGGGCATCATGACCTTGGCAACGCGAATAGACGTTGCGAACGAGCAAGGTCCATGGATTTCTGCTCTTCAAAAGCAGATCCAACAACTGCGGTCGCAGATCGAAAAGTCTCGTGAGCAACTGTTGGAAGACGCTCAGCGATTAGGTCTGAATGAAGATGATCGCGAGGCTCTCATCAACGACAAACGCATGGCAAACATGCCGGAGCTGTCGCGGCAAGCAATATCGCAGTTGGCTGGTCCAGCGAAAGATGTAAGATCGAACGTCGCGATGCTGCGTCAAGCGAAAACGCAAATGCGCACCGACAAGAAGGAAGCGGCACGGCTCGGCGATAAGATTCGGATCGCTTTGGAAGCCCGCTCGTATCCCGATTTGCCAACTGCTCTAGCGCAACAACAAACGCTAATTTCAAACCTGCGAAAACTACAACAGGTCGACGAGCGGCTCGACAAACTCGTACGGCATCGCAAAGAACTGGAATCGGAAGCGGTCGATTTGGCAAGCAACGAAGCGTTGCCAATGGATCGATTGACTAGCCTTGCGTTTCTGTTTGTACCTGGTGCAACTCTCTTGGGTGCCGGGCTTCTAAATTTATTGAACATCGCCTTCACGAGCCTCAGCCAAAATTACGTTTTCGGCATGAGCGTCTTTGGGTTGATGTTACTCATGGTCTACTACCTTTACATGCAGGTAGACCAGAAGACGAAGCACGGTGATTTGACCGATTGCGAAGGGCAGTTGGAAGGCTTGCTTGTTCAGATCCGCAAGACGCAGCAAGAACGCGACGAGATGCTCAAAATTCTGCCTGAACATCCAGGCTCAATTGAACAACGCACGCGAGAAGCCGAAACAGAGCTAGGCAACTTAGAAACACTGTTGCCTGTCAGCCATAACTATGAAGCCGTTCAACAACGTATCCGATCTGCAACTCGTGAAGCAACCGCCGCCAGCGACGGCTTTCGCAGTGCAAGGAATCAGTGGAAGCGAACGCTGCAAGGCTTGGGGCTGGCCGAATCGCTTTCTCCAAAAAGCATTCGCATCATGGCCGAAGGTTATGAGTCGATCGTCCAAAGCCGACGCCGTCTTAAAGCACTCGAAGACGAACACGAACAACGCAGTATTGAACTTACAGCGATCGATGCAAAAATTGATTCGCTGCTACGGCAGATCCTAGCAATGAATGGTGCCAACCCGCGCACCTCCAAGTCATCAACGACTAGCGTTTCCACGTCCGGCAAACAAGATTCGAATCTCAACCTGAACCGTGACGCACAGCGATCAACGGCCTCCGGTGCGCCCAATCGAGCCGAACAGAAAAACCGACCTGCCGCTCCATTGACTTCCATGAGCACCGCAGTGGATGGCTACGATGTTACCGACGGGCCTTTGGAAAAGCTTTCTCAACTCCAATCAATCATTGCTGGTCAGCAACAGCACATCGTTCGCAAGCGGGAACTTCGGGCGGAATTTGACGAACTGATTCGTAAACATAAATCTGTTCGCAAATCGATGGAGCGACTGGTACGAACGCAAGATGCACTTCTAGCCGAACTCGCTGTCGAAGACAGTGACCAGCTTTCGTCCCTAATGAACAAGAAGCGGGAACACGAGAAACTAGGTTCGCAGATCGAAGAGCGTGACTCGCGGATCCAAGCCATTTTGGGTGGTAACGTGCCCTACGAAACGGTGGCTAGACTTTTGGATAACGCCCAGTCCGCAGCCGATCTCGAAAAACGTTGGGAAGCGATCACTCAAAACGTAACGCAATCCGAGCAGCGAGTCTCTCAGTTGCTTGAACGCCAAGGCGAAACGCAACAAGAAATGAAGTCGATCGCAGGTGACCGACGATTGTTGGAAATTAAAACTGAGCTTCAAGTCCTTGAGCGCCAAATCGAGTTGACGGCCGAACATTGGCGGACTTTGGCCACGACCAGCTCTATGCTGCAACGCGTTTGTGAAGTCTACGAAACCGAACGCCAACCGGAAACTCTACGTGAAGCGTCAACGTTCCTGAAGCAGTTGACCGACGGCAAGTATCGCCGCGTCTGGACACCGCTCGGCAAGAATGCGTTGCGCGTTGAAAACGATAAGGGACAAGACCTGCCTATCGAAGTCCTAAGTCGAGGAACACGAGAAGCCGTATTCATCGCGCTTCGACTTTCGCTGGCAGCAGCTTATTCACGTCGCGGCGTCATGCTTCCACTCGTGCTTGACGATGTGTTAGTAAACTTCGACTCCGATCGTGCTTACCATGCTGCCAAAGTACTACGCGACTTCTCGCAGTTAGGCCATCAAACAATTTTCTTCACCTGCCATGAGCACATTATGCGAATGTTTCACAACATTGATGTGCAGGTCCGCGTCCTTCCCGAACATGGCCAAAGCGGCGAAGCTCGCATCTATTCTCCGCCAGTCGTTCAGCAGGTGACTGCCATCGTGACCGAACCTGCGAAGATCGTTGTGGAAGAACAAATCGAGGAAGTGTACGACGAAGAGCCTGAAATCGAAGAAGTCGAGGAAATCGTTGAAGTCGTCAGCGAAGCCCCTGAACCAATCGAGGAAGTCGAAGTCGAAGAAGTTGCCGACGAACCGCTCGTCGTGGAAGCAGAAGCACCAGTCGTGGAAGTCATTGAAGTTGTCGAAACGCCACGGCGAGTGCGAGCCCAACCCAAGCCATTCCGCCGACGTCGAGTTGTCGAAGAACGCATTATTGAACCAGAGGTAGTCGAGCATGTCGATAGACTTTGGTACGAAAACGGTTACGATCCCGATTCGACTCCGATGCCGATCGCAAACGCGATCCCACGCGACAACCGAACTATTGACGAGATCAACTCAACATGGCTCTCGTCAGATCATACTCCCGGCGTCGCATGGGATTGGGATACGCTCGGCATCGATTCGACGCCAAGCTCACCGCATGTTCTTACCGAAACGGAACTTGAGCTCAGCCGAAAAGACTCGACGTCCCCTTGGTGGCGGCCGTAATCACGTTCACTCAGCCGAAGTTTACTATGAGCGGATGTCCTCAAGATGCGCCGCTTCGACAACAGGTAAGTTGTCCAGTTCGACAATGGGACGTACTTCAACTGTGCCCTTTTTAGCGCCAGGAATCTCAGATGCAATGCTGAGTGCTTCGTCGAGGTCGGATGCTTCAACTAAGAAGTATCCACCCAACTGTTCATGCGTTTCGGCAAATGGGCCATCGGTAATTAGCTTCTTGCCATCACGCACGCGCACACTCGTCGCAGTCGTAACGGAATGTAGCGGTGAAGCTCCAAGAAATTTGCCATCGGCATGTAGTCTATGGGTCAACTTGGTAGATTCCTCAAAACAGTCTTGCCGTTCTTGTTCTGTCCAACTGTCCTCTTTGCCATAGATCAACAACATAAATTTCATCGCCGTCTCTCTTTTAACTAATTGTAAGTAAACACAATTCGCTCCTCATCTTACTGGTTACCAGGCTATGCCTGGTAACCCACTGCGCTGCAGGCTCTGCCTGCGCATCTCCAATCTACCGCCACGCAAAGGAGGCAGAGCCTCCGAGCCAGCTCATTCCCAGGCAGAGCCTGGGAACGAGGCGTTACTGGTTACCGGGCTCCACCTGGTAACCCACTGCATAGCAGGCTCTGCCTGCGCATTTCCGATCTACGCCACGCAAAGGAGGCGGAGCCTCCAAGGCATTTCGTTCCCAGGCGGAGCCTGGGAACGAGGCGCTACTGGTTAGCGGGCTCTGCCTGGTAACCCGCTGCACTGCAGGCTCTGCCTGCGCATCTCCGATCTACCACCACGCAGAGGAGGCAGAGCCTCCAAGCCAGCTCATTCCCAGGCGGAGCCTGGGAACGAGTTAAGTTTGTCGTTTCGCAACTCTCCCAATCGACATGTCCGACGAAAAATTCTAGCCGAGCGAATCCAAACGTGACATAAGAAACCGTTTCTCTGCATCCTGACTGACAAGCTCTAGGGCTCGCACGTACGAACAACGCGCCTCGTCGGCTAGCTGCAGACGCCGACACAGCTCCGCACGTGCCGAATGGGCAAGGTAATAGTCCTCTAGCTCGCCCCGCTGCAGTATCGAATCGATCAGAATCAAACCTTCTCGCGGACCGCTTTGCATCGCCACAGCGACCGCACGGTTTAGCTCAACAATGGGCGATGGATCAAGCTGAAAGAGCACATTGTATAAACCGACAATCTGCGACCAATCGGTATCGGCAGCTTCCTTAGCCTGGGCGTGTACGGCGGAAATTGCCGCTTGTAGCGTATACGGCCCAATACGTCGCGTGCGAAGAGACTTCTCGACCAAGACTTTGCCTTCCTCGATCAACTGTTGATCCCACATCGTGCGATCTTGATCTTCGAGCAGGATTAACTCACCCTGGCTATTGGTCCTCGCCAACCGCCGCGACTCATGCAGCAGCATGAGTGCAAGCAGTCCCATAACTTCCGAGTCTGGCATTAACTGATAGAGCAGCCGGCCTAGGCGAATTGCCTCGTTCGACAGATCGGCTCGAATGAGACTATCGCCCGACGTGGCCGAGTAACCTTCGTTGAAAACAAGATAGATTACATGCAACACGACTTCGAGACGATCTGGCAGGTCTTCAAGAGTGGGAACTGCGTACGGGATTCCCGCCTCTCGAATCTTCGCCTTTGCCCTAACTATCCGCTGAGCAAGAGTCGGGACGGGAATCAAGAACGCGCTTGCAATGGCTTCCGTGGACAGGCCGCAAACTTCACGTAAGGTGAGCGCCAATTGTGACTCGGGCGCTATCGCGGGATGGCAGCAAGTGAATATCAATCGCAGTTGATCATCTTCAACGGTATCGATTTGCTGTTTGCTCGCAGCGGCCAGCTTCTCACTGCGTTCGTTGATGCTCGGCATGGCAGCATCAAATCTTGCCCGCTTTCGCAATGAATCGATCGCTTTGAAACGCCCCGTCGACACAAGCCATGCTCTAGGGTTGTCCGGAATGCCGTCGCGAGTCCATTGGTCGACGGCAACGGCGAAGGCCTCATGCATTGCTTCTTCGGCAAGATCAAAGTCTCTCAGCAACCGGACTAGTGTAGCGAAGATCCGCCGTGATTCGCTCCGGTAAACAACATCTAATTGCGAGCGTACTTCGTCCTCATTCAATGAACCCATCGTAACCTACTCGCAAAAGATTAGTTCGCGTCAGAACTTTGAGAGTGCCGCACTCACGCTGCAAATCGTTGAAGTGAATAAGGCCGCGACGGTACATGAGGCGCTGTCCCGGCCATAAGCTCACTTACCAACCGACCAGTAGCGGGTGCCATACTCAAGCCCAGCATATTGTGTCCTGCCGCAATCAAGACATTTGAAACTTGAGGAACTCGGTCGATTACCGGCACGCTGTCGTAGGTCATCGGACGCCAGCCGTACCACGTTTCATCAACTGTTCCCGCGGACCAATCTCTGAAGTAGAGCGATGCTGTTTTCGTCAAATGCGAAAGTCGTTTCTGATCGATCGTTGAATCATAACCAGCAAACTCCATCATTGAACCTAAACGCAAGCCGGTTTGAAACGGTGTCACTGCGACTCGGTGCTCTGGAAAAATCATGGGCGTTTGAATGCGTACTGGACAATTCTGCATCGTCATTGAATAACCCTTGCCCGGTTGAATCGGCACTTCGGCACCAAGCTGCTCCGTCAACAGCGGCGTCCACGATCCTAAAGCGACCAGAAAGGCTTCGGCAGTAAATGCACCTTGGTTTGTCGCTACCGTTTTGACCTGACCGTCCGCAATTTGAATTCTCTCGACTTCGCACTCTTCAACGAACTTCACGCCGCGTTCTAAGAGCAGTTTGTGCCAAGCCGCGACAAGTCGGTCGGGACGCAGATGGCAGTCCGTTTCAAAGTACCATGCACCCGCCATATCTTTCGCGAGCGCTGGCTCGCGTTGGATCAATTCACGTCGACCGACAAGTTCTGCGGGTTCGTCAAACTGGCTGGTAAGAAGTTCGTTGGTTGGTTCATAGCTCTTCAGTTTGTTTTCGCTCTTATAGACAAAATAAAGCCCCTGTCGCTGCCACTCACAATCCAGACCCTCATCGTCAACAATTTGTTGGTAAAGTGACTTCGAAGATTTCAGCAGCGCGTTGATGGCAGCGGCTGAATCAAGCATGTCGGTGTGATTACAACGCTTGGCGAATTTCCAAAGCCATTTCCAGAGCTTCCAATCAAACCTCAACCGAACACGAAGAGCCGGGTCACGCTTGATTGCTGCCGTAAGGGCGTAACGAATCGTCCCAGGCTCGGCGAGGGGCAATACATGGCTTGGCGATATGAGCCCACAATTACCATGCGAACAAGCACCGCCAATTCTTCCTTTATCCAGCACTGTTACTTGGAAGCCACTTTTTTGCAAATAATAGGCGCTTGCCAGCCCGATCAATCCACCACCAATGATTAAGACCGTCGACTGCGATTCGTTCATAAAGATGGGCTTCGTCCCGAAAGTGCTAAGTTGACGAAATTAGCTACCATAGCTCGATTTTTTTGATCGCGCTGTTCGGCTAGAGCTGTACTTGCTCTCGTCACTTAACCGCTAGCATAGTATCCCAGGGGGAATACCGCTAGTTTCGAGCGAAACGAGGGACTTCGATCTGATTTTCGATCGTGGTAACGCCATCCAAGTTGCGGAGCGATTCTTGAGCAACTTGCTTCTGGTAAAAGCTCTGCGCAGTACCACGGAGCGTGACGACTCCCGATTTGGCTGTAAAAAGGATATTCGAGCCCGTCAGATAGGGGTTCGAACGAAGCACTTGGTTGACCCGAAATGTCAGAGGGTACAGTTCGGGCGGGTCAATTCTCGTTATCTTTATCATCGCTGCGGCACCGGAAGAACGAAGCGAGCGATTCCCGGCAGCTCAACGCCATCGATCGGCTCACAGAACGTTCAAGAAAGTTCGAGAGGTGTGTGCTTCCATGCCACTGTCGTCATCGTCAATTTATTCCAGCCAGACTTTGTAAATCAAGCTCAGTTTCTCCAGGTTCCTCAACGGATGCCCGCTTAATCGCCACAATTGCCATGCCGCGAATGTTGACCACAACCTGCAGACCACTTAACGGAGCGTCGAGAAGCTATAATTGGCGATGATTTATCTCCCACCTCCTAAAATAGAAAAGCCCTTCCATCATGAGACTGGTATCAGCTCCCCGACTGTCCTCCTACGCATTGGTACTGGCGTGGATTTTCAACTCTTCCAACACGACAATGTTGGCAGACGACAAAGTTCAAATTGTTCCCGATGTGGTTTACGGCCATAAGGACGGTATGGCTCTGACATACGATGTTTTCAAGCCGACCAGCAACGCGAACGGAGCTGCCTTGCTGTTCATGGTCAGCGGCGGCTGGTACTCAACCTGGTCACCTCCAGAGCAATTCGTGCATACGTTCGACCAATTGCTCGAGCGCGGCTACACCGTAATTGCAGTGCGGCATGGCAGCAGTCCACGTTATGTTGTCCCCGAATGCGCCGACGATGTGCGCAAGGCTCTAGCATTTGTTACGGAGCACGCGGGCGACTATTCCATCGACCCGAAACGCATTGGCGTCTTTGGCTTTAGCGCGGGCGGCCACCTTTCTTTAATCCTCGGAACGCAAACGAACGATAACGAAGCTGAAAATGCCCCCCGCGTTGCCGCTGTCGTCGCTGTTTTTCCTCCGACCGACTTGGAACCTTACGTCAAAATCGGAAACCCCCGTCGCGAACAATTTCCAGCTCTGCAGTTCGATCCCAAAGAAGCACCCGCCGTATCACCGCTACTTTCGGTCACCGACGACGATGCCCCCACGCGTTTGTTTCACGGTGATAAAGATGACCTAGTCCCGTTGTGGCACAGTGAGAAAATCCAAGCCGCCTTCAAGGAACACAATGTCGATACAAAGCTGACCGTTTTCGAAGGAGCAGGCCACGGATTTAACGAAGCACAGACTGCGGAAATGATGCGTGAAATGATCGCTTGGTTCGATGAACACCTAGCCCCATAGCCTGATCTCTGCAGACCGCGAACCCAAAAGGCAATTGCGGACTCTCTCAAGTTCGCTTAACATCGCCCGCTCAACACTGCGGATTCCGTCACGCTTTGTATCGTGAGCGGAACTTTTTGATTTCACGGGATTTTAAGATGAATGCATCGGTTGCAATAGTTGATTATCAGATGGGCAACTTGCGAAGTGTCCAGAAGGCGATCGAGAAAGTCGGTGGCAATGCGATTGTTACGGACGATCCATCACAGATCCAATCGGCAAGCCACGTTATTTTGCCAGGCGTGGGTGCGTTTGGTGATGCCATGCGCGAGCTGCAGCAACGACATCTAGTTCCCGTTATTCAACAAGCCGCGTTATCAGGCAAACCATTTCTCGGCATCTGCTTGGGCATGCAACTCCTATTTGCTAGTGGCGAAGAAGGCGGTGAACAAACAGGGCTTGGAATTATCGAAGGCAGCGTACCCAAATTTGAAATCGACCCAGCACTCAAAGTGCCCCACATGGGATGGAACAAAGTCGCAAGTAAACTTGCCGATGATCCCTTGATGCAATCGATTCCTTCCGATCCATATTTTTACTTCGTCCACAGCTACTTTTGCCAGCCGGTGGACACGAGTGTCGTCTGGCTGGAATGTGATTACGGCGGCCCATTTTGCGCAGCAATCCGAAAAGACAACATCTTCGCAACTCAGTTCCATCCAGAAAAGAGTCAAGCGAATGGTTTACGACTGCTGCAAAATTTTATTGAACTCAAGTAGCCATCTAAACGGCAACCGGGCGACACGTGCGTAATAAAAGCAACCGGTTTTTCAGGATGAAGAAGGTACGTCTTACGAGCGTCGCCATGAGTAGGTCGGTCACCTACGCTACCTGCAACCTGACTCTGCGATTTTTACGATACCGCGTTCTTAAACCTTCGTCGAAACGGCCCCCAAGTTGCCCGAATAGGTACGCCATGGGTTCCTTGGAGCAGCATTTCGTCGTGGCGCGATCAGGTTCCGTAGATTTTTCACAGTCGACCACTTTCTGGGTTTGCAAAGTCCAACGTTCTCAATTCTAAAGTGCACACGAAATAATCATCGCTTAGGCAAGCTGGATTGCTTATACTATGCTTGGTCGTTTTGATAAAACTGGCTCAGGTATAGCCCATTTTTCAAACGAATATCCTCCCTTCTGCGCACAAGAGTTTTATCGGGGAAGCAATGAGTACGATCTTTGCAAAACTAACCGGTACCGAGTTTGATTCGATGGTGGACCGCGGAGCGTTTGAGTGCATCGCTGGTAAAAAAGTGGAGTTGATTCGAGGAGAGTTGAGATTCATAAATCCGGCTGGCCCCCTTCATGACGACTATATCGACTATCTCACTCGTTGGTCGCACAGCTCGGTTACTAAAGAGATGGCCAACATTCGTGTGCAATGTGGATTCCTTTGCAATGACAACCGCCCTGAACCGGATATTCTTTGGCTTCAACCACGCCGCTATGGCCATACTCATCCGACATCGAAAGATGTGATGTTGGTTATCGAAGTGTCAGACAAAAGCCTCTCGTCGGATCTGCAGGAGAAAGCGGACATTTATGCCGAAGCTGGAGTACAAGAGTATTGGGTTGTCGACGCTCCCTCTTCTCGCATCCATGTTCTCTCGGAAAGCGACGGGAAATCGTATCGAAAAATCGAGATCGCAGTTCCCCCACAGCGCCGTTCGCCGATCTGTTCGCCGCACTCCAAGCTAAGTTTGGCGAAACTATTTTCCGTGACTTAGAGTTGGATTTGCGAAGAACTCGCGAGTAACCAACGTATTGCAAGAGAAGCGGATTCATTGCCAGCGTCAAGGCCAAACGAAGGTAATCCAAACAATGGTGTCAGTCGATAAACGAACCTATCTTTTGGCAGCTTGCCTCTTTGTTGTCGGATGTAGAGCAAATTCGCCAGATTCCGCTAGAATTGAGATTTGCAATGAGATTAAAAGTAAGATTGCGCTTGAGTTAAGATCTCGCTTTAACAGTTCAAAGTATTCTGAAGTAGATGACGCGATTGAGAAAATATGCAGCTCTGCGACTCCCTGTCCCACTTGCAAGCTTTTAACTTCCAAAGAAAAGGGAAACGACAGCCGTTTTTTGATTATTGAACAAGCACAAACCAAACTTCCCCGATTTCTTGTTATTTGTGCTTGTGAGGTACCGAAGGGATTGCGTCTTCGATTGACTCCCAGCGAGTACGTAAATTTTGTTAGTGCAAGAACACCAAATTCGACAGTTCATTATCCCCACTACTCCCTTTATTTTGTGGATCAAGATTCTCAGTTGCATGAGTTTCCGCGGGATGTTTTGCTAAGCCGGGAAAGCCTTTTGGCGACAATTAACGGTCTTCTCTCCGAATGATCAGATGCCAAACGTTCCTAACCACGAATCGAAGTGCGACACTTAACAAGAGGTTGTGTAAAAATGACGTCCCGCATATTAGCATCGTTCCTTCTCTTAGCCCTAACAATCGGCTGTGAAAAACGCACGCCATATAATGGTTACTTCTTGGAAGATTTTGTGGGGCAGGAAGTCGTAGTCCGTGGAACTTTCAATGGACCTGGAATTCAGGCCGACTACGTGACTACGAAAGGCGAACCCGTCTACCTGACCGGCGATATTCTGAAGTCTGTAGATGGGCCTGAATATGGTACAGACGTCGAAGTGAAGGGTGTTTTAAAGTTCAAGGCGTTCGTGCGACAGCAGGGCTTCATAGATCACGCACCTCCAGATTACTACTATTTGGATCAAGGAAGCATAAAGATCTTGCGACAACCAAACAGTGCATCTGGACTAACGTCATCTTTGAGGGAATAAATGAGACAAAGATAGTTTCTCTGCTCGAGCTGAGGTAACTACTTTTCAACCCCATCGCGACAGTTCACGCGGTTATGTACGCACCACGCGACCCGACTGACGTCGAATCGGGGTTACGACGCACCAAACGCGTCTTTGCTTCAGTGTCCTGCATAGGCTCGTCCCAGTCCAGCGATGCTGCTACTTGGCTTCTTCGATTGCGGCTTTGCGGGCGGCTTCGAATTCATCGCCCGCTTTCCATGATTGCATCTCGGGTGCGTTTGCCATCTGGATTTCGACTTCGTAAAGCAACTGAGAATCCTCGACTGCGCCGGAGAGATCCCAATCGGGATTGTATTCGTCGCTGGGCTGGTGGTAATCAGTATCAGTCCACTTTTCCAACTGCTCGCGTCCCCAACCATCAGGTTTTCCGCGTACCGCCGTACCTGCGTGCAAGTACAAGCCCGGCACGCCCACTTTCGCCATCGAAAATTGATCGGACCTATAATAGTACCCTCGGTCAATGAACTGATCGGGAACGACGCTTCGATTCTGTTTCTCAGCAGCGGCTTGGACCAAAGCATCGATAGACGACTTGCCAAACCCAACTACTTGCAGGTCGACAGTACGTCCTAAAAAGTTGAGGCCGTCCATATTGATCAGGCCAGCGATCTTTCCAAGCGGAACTGTTGGATGAGCCGCGTAATATTTTGATCCAAGCAAGCCTTGTTCTTCAGCTCCAACTGCCGCGATCAAGATAGACCGTTTAGGCTTTTCAGTCGCCGTCGAGACAGATCGTGCCATCGCCAATAAGGCTGCTGTGCCGGCCGCGTTATCGATAGCTCCGTTATAGATATCGTCACCGCTTGCATCGCGTTCCGCGGCTCGTCCAATGTGGTCGTGGTGCGCCATCAGCATGACATACTCGTCCGCCAACTCTGGATCACTTCCGGGCAAGATGCCAAGTAGGTTTGCAGTATCGCGTTCACGGATTTCGCATGTCAGCGCAACCGAAGTTCGCACCCCTAACGGCACCGATTTAAAGCCACGCTGGTTGGCGGCGGACCGCAACTGGTCCAAATCCTTGCCTGCCAAAGTCGCAATCTTTTTCGCAGCTTCTTCGGTCACCCAAGATTTGACTTTAAGACGCGCCGAGTCATCCTCACGCAGTTCTGACTCTTCACCCGACCATGAAGTTTGGACAACTTTGAAAGGATAACCAGCCGATGGAGTGGTGTGAATGATAATCGCGCCAAGTGCGCCATGAGCGGCTGCGTTCGCATATTTGTAGTCCCAACGGCCGTAATACAAACGACGCCGACCTTCGAACAAATTCGGATCGTCCTCGGGGTCGTTGTTCATGATCAGCAGAATTTTGCCAGCAACGTCGATCCCAGCAAAATCATCCCAGTCATACTCGGGCGCCGTAATGCCATACCCGACGAAAACAATCTCGGCATCGTCGACGCTCACTTGCGGTTGAGCCATGCCGCTGGCCACGATGAACTCTTCGAAGTACTTTAAGGTGATTGAATCCGTTGGACCCTTGATCGTTAAGGTCTCTGGCGGTTTCGTCGTCACGCCGACCAGCGGAACTTGCTGAGTCCACGAACCATTTTCCCCTGCAGGTTCAAACCCCATGCCCTGCAGTTGCGTGGCAATATAAAGCTGCGTCAGCTTGTCGCCATTTGTTCCCGGTCCTCGACCTTCGAGCAAATCGTCGGCCAGGAAACGGATGTGAGAAGCTAATAGCTCCGCATTAATTGTCTGGGAATCGACCGAAATGGCCGCCGGCTGTGGGTCGCCTGAGATTTCCTGCCCGATGAGCTGGGAACTCGAATACAAGCTTAAGACCTGTGTAATTGCTGCAAAAACGAGGCAATTGGCTAATTTCGGTAACCTAGGTATCGATGGTACTGGCATGGCTTGGCAAAATAGGCAAAGGAAACGTGCTGAGTAAAGTGTCCGCGTAAAAACGATTGTACCGAATTTCTCAAATGATCCGAGAATATCGCAAGTTACGACGCTCAGCCTTCGATAACTGATTGTAGTCATGCGTCAGGACGCAATGACCGATGACTTCAAGGCTGGATAGGGTTGAATCCAAGATGTCGAACAAATTCGGACGCACAATTACAGGTCTAGTTATTGCCGCTGTCGCCGTAAGCAACACGGGTTGCATCGGACTAACGACAGGGCCTAGCCTAGGACCTTTCGCAATTCCTATCCCGGTATCACCATACCTGCAAGATCAGGAAGAACTTGAGTTCCACGTTCACGAGCGATACGGTCGAGTGCCCATCATGGGTCCGTTGACAGCTGGTGGGCCTGTTGCAGCTTTGGACCCTCCTAGTGATGACGAAGTGATGCAGGCTTTAGAGCGTGCTCGCCCAGTCCGCGGTGGCATACCGTTGCTCAGCGAAAAGCAACGCAACAACGTGCGGATCGTCAAAGAAAAGATCGTTGACTACGTTGACCCACCTCGCTTCATTCCCTTGATTGGGTTCGCTCAACTCCATCATGCTCACTACAAGTGCACGATCTATATGGAAGAGCGTCTGATCAATGGCTGGCCGATACCTTATACTCTTGAAGACAATGAAGTCGTAGAAGTCATCTACATCGACCATAACCACTTCCACATGTGTGGTGATCCCGACACTGGGGCCTCAAGCCCTTACTAAAGACTGCACCTGAAAGTCTACAATCTGCAATAAGGCGAGCTCATTTGGGCTCGCCTTTTTTTTTGATCTAGCCGCATCGCCGAACGCGCGAATGTATGCCCCCTGAAAGAAGCGTCGTCATCGACCTTCGCTAGATTTCGACGATTCGTACGACGTTCAGGGCAAATTCGTGATTGGCAAGGCATCGATTAATCTCGAATAAGACGGGCTTGAGTAGAGCAACGCTTTCGACCACAAAATGTGCACCGGCAGCGTACAGTGTTTGCTCGGCCCGCGCGACCATTAAGCGTTTCTTGTCAGCACTGAGGCTAGTGAATTCGGCTTCGCTTAGACCAACTTCGTTTCCTGTACGCGAGATGCCGATCGTCCAACACCCCGCGTTTCTGCCTGCTCTAACGCCAACCGGAGTGTCGTCCACCGCGACGATGTTGTTCATCGGATAGACGTTCAGTCGCTTGGCCGCTTCAAACAAAAGAAAAGGAGCAGGGCGTCCGGCGGGAACATCATCTGCCCCAATCGCGCATTCTGGCTGATAGCCTTGAAGTGCGGCCTGTTGCAGCAGAACATCAATTTGAGACTGGACGTAACCAGTGGTCGATCCGACGCGTATCCCTTTACTTGCACACCAGGAACTAAGCTCAGCGGTTCCCTCGATCAGCTTGCAAAAGTCCCCCAAACTACTGCCCTGCAATCGCATAAATGCGTCGTAGATTGAATCGATATCTCGCTCGCTTACATTCGCTCCATGCTTGGCTCGCCACTGCTCTGCAACAGGTGGCATTTCTGTAATACGCCGTATGTGATCACGCTTTGCGCGACCCATTGGCTCGCGCGCTTGTTTAGAAGAAATCGTAACACCATGCTCAAGAAAGCTCTTTTTGAAAACTTCCGTGGGAGCGCACGAGCCGAAATCAATTGTTGTTCCAGCCCAGTCGAACAAGATGCATTTGATATGATCTACGCTTGCTTCCGCCACTGTTGATTGCATTTGTTAAAAGCCGATGACGTGTTGCCGGCAACTGCCATACCGGATGAACACTGAAGATAAAGTCTAACGTCCACTAGGTTGCAAATCGAGCTGACCAATAATCTCACCGACAATGTGATGCTCCGATGCATCGACTACGAAAGGTCCCAGCGTTCTTTCGAAGTCGAATATGGCTAATGTATCTTGATCCGCAGCGTACTCTGCAGCTGGAACAAAGTTCTCCGTGTATCGAGCAATTTTTGAAAACCTAACATTGTCGACCTTGCCCTTAAAGAATCGATTGGGCTGATCGTTCTTGTCAGGATCAGCCCCGATGAACGTCGAAAGCGCATTTTGAACTCGCATGCCAGCAGCTGGCATACTTGCGACGCGCTTGCCATTAACAAAAAGCGAAGCAGATTCTGCGTCAAACACACCGGCTAAATGCGTCCACTGATTGCCCGCGATCGCCTGCTCCGATTTAACAATTACGTAACGTTCGCCATCGGCATCGCGAATTCGCAAATCAAATTTCGGCTTTCCATTATTAATCGCAATGGCAAATTCCGAATTCTGCGTCTTGGCTATCACCGCTTGGGGGCCAGTTTGGTCCGTCTGAAAGACCCAAGTTTCCACTGTAAACGCGCCTGCCGGAATACTTAAACTTGCTGGACTGATTTTCACGCAGCTGACAGTATCTTCAAACACGGCACATTGATCCTGCTCATTCATCGGCAACTGGGAGATAGCATCACTGCTAACTCGCACTGGAATTGCATTTTCCTTTACAGGCAGTTTTACACGAGTAGACTCCGCAAGGTATTCACCTGACACACGCAGATTGGGAAGCTTGAAACTATCCCAGTCGGTCTCTTTTGCTGCCCAGATGCGAAAACCAGTGCGCTGTGTTACACCTGGGTCTAGATAGACGTGCTGATGATCAGGATACACTCTCCAGCCTTGTGGTAGACGCGAAAATTCGACGGTAAGTTCAACTGGCTTCGTCGATGGATTTGAAAATTCAAAGGTACATTGATTCGGTTCAGTTGACGCTTGCAGCAGGGGGAAAGCGTCGATCGTTTGCGTGGGCGCTGTGGAACGCTCGGCCAAAATCAAGTCAGCGGTGAACTCGGGGGTAAACAATTTCGGGTCGACAACTGCCCCGACGGGAATAGTTGCGACCTGAAAGGAATCTTCGCGGACGGTTACGACATTGAAATGGTGCAGGAAGCCGGCTTCGGGAAAATCTGCTTCCAGATTCCCACCTGTCGTGGCTAACGTGAAATACTCAATACCGTCTCGAACTCCGTCATAGCGCATATGGTGGATGTGCCCCGCGAAAACAGCAGAAACGTTTCCTGCAGACGCTAACAAGCTGTGAACTGCATCCCAATTGCTACCTGTATATCCCCCGCCTATCCAACGTGGATGGTGCAAAAACACAAAGACATGCCCCATATCCTTACAATCGCTAAGCGCCTGAGATAGGAATGCCAATTGTGCTTCGCTCATCTGCTGAAGCCGCCCTTCATTAAACCCTTTCTCACCAGTATCAGGATCTCCTTCGTCGGAATACAGGACAATAAATCCCGCGTTCTTATGCTTGAATGAGTACCAAAGTGGTCCGAAGTGTGTTTCATAATTCGACTCGTGCTGGCCTGCCGGCATTTCCACGTCGCTCCGCTCCCAGTAGACATCGTGATTACCAGCAACTGGATACCAAGGCATACGCAAGTTTTCCATGATGCCAATGAACTCATCTTTTTCATCAAGCCATTTTGCGGTTCGGTTGTAGCCTTGAATGAGATCACCAACGGTCATTACCAGATCTGGATCAAGCAGATTGGTATCTACTACCGCTTGACGCAGATACTTCAGCCCCTCTGGCACACCCGACGTGCGATCGCCGTAGACAATAAAGTGAAATACGCCCTCTTCTTTCGGCAACGCCAGTGATTTTGCGTCAACGCGATTAGTCTGCACGTGGTCATGCGCATGCGTCTGGGGCGATTGGGCGTTCCCTCTGGAACACAAAGTTGTCACCAAGAGTACGAAACCTAGTAGCGGATAACACGAAGAGCGTACCCGAACATATGAGCTCAACATTGTTTGACCTTAAAAGCGGTTTTAGGATTGAGTTGGTATGTGAAGACCGACCACCTGCGGAGTGGATGCATCATTGCTCTTTTTGCGAAACAAGTGTGAAGACCTCGTGAGCATTTCGTGAAGTTCACTCGCTAACATCATCGCAATATTAAAGCTTCGTGAAATAGCGAGCATCTGCATTTACAGACCTTTGGATTTGCATACAACGACACCGCTAAAGACTTCAGCACGAAGTCTAACGATTACACACCTGTATACATCAGCCGCTCGATTCTCGCCAAACACAACGCTGATACGTTCGAGTTTCATTCATCCAAAAGGAACAAAGATGACGCGAAAAGGATTCACCCTCGTCGAATTGTTAGTAGTTATTGCCATCATCGGAATTCTTGTTGCGTTATTACTTCCCGCTGTTCAGCAGGCGCGTGAAGCGGCTCGAATGGCACAATGCAAAAATAGCATGCGCCAGGTTGGCCTTGCAACACTTCAGTATGAAGCCGCCTACAAAAAATACCCATCCGGTTGGAACACGCATGGAACGCTGTGGAGCGCCGCAATTCTTCCCTTCGCCGAGCAGTCAGCAGTTTACAATACGCTGAATTTTTTCGAACAAGGGCTAGGTAATTGGGACAATCCAAGCGGCCCGAATTACGCCGCTTGTCAGGCAGAACTTACCTACATGCGTTGCCCCAGCGTCGCTATCGCAAAAGCTTTTAACTACAACGGAATCCAAGAACGATACGCCGCTAGTTACCGTGCCGTTGGAGCATCAGACGTCTCTTCTGACGACAATAGCACAAGGCCGGTTGCCGGAACAAAGTCGTTTGAAGCAAAAGAACTCAACGGAATGTTCTTTGGTTGCAGTGAAATTCGGAATAGCAACATCCTTGATGGCACGAGCAATACTTTCATGTTTGGCGAGTCGCGTGTTGATCCTGACTTTGTAAAGGATAGCCAAGGTATGGATTTTTGGGCAATCGGATCCCCGCAAGCCGACCCATGCCGTTGCGATGGCGGCACTGGCGGGACCGAATTTTCTGAAGCAGCAGGGAGCACGCTCGTAAAACCTAACACAATCATTCACGAACCAGCGACTAACGGTTACCTCCTTGAAGTCTCGTTTGGAAGCTGGCACGTTGGGGGCACAGCCTTTGTCCTTGCAGATGGTTCAACACACTTCGTCAGCGATAGCGTCGACCTGAAAGCCTACCAAGACATGGGAACTCGAGCAGGCCAGGAAAAGCCTAAGCTAAATTTTCAGTAAAACCTATCAAACTGCTGATGAGTTTATAGCCTCAAATTTTTTAATTGATATCTGCTCAATAAAAGACTCTCAATGAATAGTTCAGTAGAACGTACTCAGTCACGGCGCGCTTTTACAATTGCTTTTATTATCGCAATCTTAAACCTGAACGGATGCTCCGTACAATCTCAACCAAATTATGGATCACTTGGCTTAGTCAATGTTTCCGGGTATGTAAAATTAGACGGAAACCCACTTTCAAATGCCACAATTGAGTTTGTCAATGAGTCTGACAACACGTTTTCCTATGGATATATAGGAAGCGATGGTTCTTATTCACTTATGTTTGATTCTCGCACCGAAGGCATTATTCCGGGAGAAAAGTCCATTCGATTCCGCTCTGGCGCACCAGCCGGCATGGGCGAAGCCGGCTTGGATGCGGCTAGTATGAGCGAAGATCCTGATGAAGATCAAGCAGCAACTTCCACACTTCCAGCTTGTTATAAAGAATTAGGAAAGATTAAAGTCAATGTGGAAAGCAGCACGACTTCTATGAATTTTGATCTAAAGTCTGACTGCTCGACAACCAGCTCATCATGAAGCACACCGACTATTAAAAAACGCGGTGAATCTTTATCACTTCTAAGCGAGCTCTTCATCGTTAATTAACTCAAGCAAGTTTAACTATGCGCGTCACAAGTGGCGCCAGCACTACAAAACAATTTTGTTGTGTTGTTTTAAAGTTCTAATGCTTGGGGAAAAAAATGAAATTATTTAGGAAACGCGGTTTCCAGAGTCATTCGTCGTCCGACAAACGACAAGTGAAACAAAACGCGTCTTCACGGAAGGAGAGCAATCGAAAGCTAACGCTTGAGTGCTTAGAAAATCGTCGAGTGTTTGCAGCGGCAGTTCTTAATGAAATTAGCGTCGATCCTAACGGTGGTGATCAACCTTGGGAATACGTGGAAATCAAGGGCATTCCAGGAGCACCCGCAACCGATTTGTATTTCGTGTCGGTAGAGGGCGACAACCCTGTATCGGGAACAGCCGACTTGGTCTTTGACTTGACTGGATTGAGCTTTGGATCGAACGGCTTGATCGCGGTAGTTGCTGACACTTTCGCAGGTTACAGCTCAATCATTCCTCCAGAGACGACACAGTTACTTACCGAAGCATTTATTAGTGGCACAGGTCAAACTCTAGAAAACGGCACGAATACTTTTGCCATTATCCAGAGTCCTACACCAATCTTGGCAGGATATGATTTCGATCCACTCAACGATGGAAGTTTCATCCTGCCAGAAGGTGCAACTCTCGTTGACTCGATCGGTTGGTCAGATGGCGGCGCAACAGACATCGTATACGGCGGTGCAGTGCTCACTCAACCGGTCGGCGGAATACCTGGAGCTGCAACACGTTTCCTAAATGACAACCGCACGAACGAAGCCGCCGCTTGGTACAACGGCGACTTGCAATCTCCGGTCGGCAGCGTGTTTTATCAAGAAGCCCCCAACCAAAGCTTGAACTTTCCAGTAGGTGGTCAACTAACACCCGGTGCTCCTAACGTACCTGGAACAAATTCGGCGCCTTCCGGCGTCGCTGACGCTTACTCTGTCGAGCCTTTCGCCACGCTGTCTGCACCCGCTGGCGCAGGAGTCTTGTCAAACGATACGGATCCAGATGGACTCCAGTCTGTTCTTTTCGCGCAGTTGGTTAGCGGACCAACGTTAGGCACGCTTATTTTCAATAGCGATGGTTCCTTCGAATACACCAGCAACGGAACCGAAGGAGTCGATTCTTTCACCTACCGTGCGACAGACCTTAGTCTCTTTAGTTCGGTGGTGACCGTCACTTTGAACGTAGAAGTCAATGATAACATAGCACCTACGTTGACACTCCCGATGGGACCTTTCGCCTTTACTGAAGGATCTAGCTCCGTTGCGATTTCCTCTGGTGCGAACCTTGTTGACAGCGACTCAGTCGACTTTTCAATCGGTTTCTTGTCGGTCGCAATCCTTGCCAGCGGTGAACCGGAAGACTCGCTGAGTGTACTTTCCGAAGGAACCGGTGCTGGACAGATTTCAGTTGCAAGCGGTGTCGTCCAGTACGAAGGCATCACAATCGGCTCGGTCATGGAAGGCACAGCCACTTCGCCACTACTGGTTAACTTCAATTCCAACGCAACGCTCGCCGCTGTTCAAGCCTTGGTCCAGAACATTCGGTTCTCCAATAGTTCTCAAGCTCCCTCGAGTGCACCTCGTACTATTGAGTTCATCGTCAATGATGGAGATGGTGGACAATCAATTCCGCAGACGCTTGAAGTTGGCATCGTTCCCGTTAACGATGCCCCAGTCATAACTCAAGCCCGCTCACGTACAACTTACTCAGTGGGCAACGGTGCTGTGACTTTGGATGGTTTGATCGGCTTAACAGACGTCGACTCCTTCGACTTTAATGGCGGGACAATTACCGCGACCATCGCCCTGAATGGCACAGCATCGGACGTATTGGGGATTCGTAATGTCGGAACGGGTCTTGGTGAAGTCTCTGTAAGCGGTTCGAATGTCAGCTACGAAGGCAGCGTCGTTGGGACGATCAGTGGAGGCAACTCGGGTACTCCGCTAGTGGTGACTTTTAATGCCACAGCCACCTCAAGCGCGGTCAGAGCCATTGCACGAGCTGTGACATTCGACACTGTTGACCCACGCATCATGCCGGCAGCCAGGGAAGTGACGCTTGTCGTTGCCGATGGAGACGGCGGAAGTGATGTAGCGACTTATACAGTTGCACAATCGTTGGCACGAAGCTACGCGTTTCAAGAAGGCGTTGACGGCGGACAAGGCGCATACAGCGGAGTAGAGGACGTCCAACTCGCTCAAAATCAGCCTGACACGGTTCTTCCTGTCGGAGCGAATCCTGCGACCGAAGGTCTGCTTGTCGACTTTGATGGTGGCTCAGCAAACTCTCAGGTCCTTCTCCGATTCGGTGACATCTTCGGCACGGGAGCTGGTCAGATTCCTTTGGGATCGCAGATCGTGTCCGCTCGCTTGGTGCTTGACACCAACAATCCCGGTGACGGAGGAACGTTCCATCGCTTGTTAACCGGCTTCGATCCTAACAACGAAACCTGGAACAGCTTTGGAAATGGCGCATCACCTCGTAATGCCACTCCTGGAGTTCAATCCGATGATGCTGAAGCTCGCGCCGCGTTTGAATCGCAAATAGGTGTGGCCGCAGCTAACAGTGATCCCGATGCAGGCGTCACCGTCATTGGAGTTACAAAAGATCTTCAAGCGTGGGCGAATGGTGAAGAAAACTTCGGCTGGCTAATTCAAGGCTGGAGCGGCCGCACCGACGGCTGGGCGTTCAGCGCATCGGAGTCTGAAAACCCGGTAGATCGCCCTCGCCTTGAAATCGATTGGGTCCCAGAAAACGTTTCGACAACAAGCTTCCGCAACGGCGAAGGTTCCTATACAGAGGCAGCAGATACTGCTTTGTTGGAAGCATTCCCAGAAGATGACAGCTCGGCTCTAGCAAATATTTTTGTGGACTGGGCTGATGCTGGCTCGAATAACACGTCGCAGGTTTTGCTGCGTTTCAATTCGATCATCGGTAACGAGCTCGCTGGACGAATCCCACAAGGTGCGTTGATCCATTCGGCCGTTCTCGACCTCAGTAGC
Source organism: Njordella aestuarii (assembly GCF_056494165.1). Taxonomy (NCBI): domain Bacteria; kingdom Pseudomonadati; phylum Planctomycetota; class Planctomycetia; order Pirellulales; family Pirellulaceae; genus Njordella; species Njordella aestuarii. The sequence continues at coordinate 133,041 of NZ_CM151397.1, read as the reverse complement.
ACGCTCAGCAATGCCGAAGGGGACGGTGGGACGTTCAATCGGATGCTCACCGATTGGCTAGATACGTTTAACTGGTCAACCTTTGGAAATGGAGTTCAAGCCGACAATATTACTGCGAGTTCGGTAGCGACCGCCACCGCAGGAGACCCAGCTCTGCCGCGTACACAAGAGGCAGGCTTCTTGAACTTTGATGTAACAAGCGATGTACAAGCCTGGGTCAGTGGCGATACTCCAAACTTCGGTTGGGCAATCTTGCCATATGTCAACGGCACAAACGGCTGGGGCATCGAGACATCCGAAGCTGAAAGTATAGCTAACCGCCCCAAGTTGCGAGTTTACTTTACACCGGCCGGTGTAACAGTTTCGCCAACCAGCGACCTCGAAACAACGGAACTTGGCGGCACAACTCAGTTCTCTGTCGTGCTGAATACACCTCCGACAGACACTGTGACGATTGGTATCAGCTCAAGTGACTCGAGCGAAGGAACAGTGTCCAGTTCTTCAATCGTATTTACACCTGAGAACTGGGATATACCGCAGATCGTCACGATCACCGGAGTTAACGACACAGAACTCGATGGTGATGTTGCCTACCAAATCATCACCGGACCTGCCGTGAGCTCGGACGTGAACTACAGCGGCTTCGACGCAGCTGACATTGATGTCACAAATATTGATGACGATTCGTCGTCGGCAACGCCTGCCACCGTTGCAGGAGTGACATTTGGTGACGGCACTTCACAGCGTTCGATGGTGAAGTCGATTCGCGTCGACTTTAGCACCGTTGTTACTGCAGATCCTGGCGCTTTTGTGTTAGAGCGACGCGTTAATGGTGCTTTCGAAGCTATTCCAGCAAGCGAATTAGCTATCAGCTTCACCGATATCGGCTCTGCCCAACAGTCGCAGTTCTTACTCACGTTCTCCGGCAGCAGTGTCATCGGCGGCTCACTCGCTGACGGCAATTATCGTTTGACAGTTCTAGCCGATAGCGTTCAGGCCAACGGGCTTGATCTAGACGGCGACAACGATGGAGACGCAGGCGGCAACTTTGTACGTGGGAACGATTCCACCGATCAGTTCTTCCGCTTGTTCGGGGACTTCAACGGCTTGGGCGGCGTCAACGCCCTTGATATTAACGCTTTCCGTTCGTCGATTGGAACCAACAACCCAGTCTTCGACTTCAATTCGATAGGAGGCGTCAACGCAATTGACATCAACGCGTTCCGCCAACGCATCGGAAAAAATCGTGGATTTTAGTTTCAATCAATTAAGGATTTTTAAGAATATGAAAATGTGTAAACTTGTGTTATTTATTGTCTTTTGCTGTGTCTCGGCAATTGCTCAGGCTGGAATCATTGTAACCATCAATGTGAATCCAGGTACTTCGACTGGAGCATTCACTCCGGGTGAAACCGTTATAGCAGACGTCTTTATGGAAATGACAGAAGCAACCGATAGCTTGGGAGTTTTTTCATTTGGCGTTCAATACGATCAGTCCGAACTTTCTTTTGTTTCTCGTCAAGACTTTGCTTTTGGCGTGTTGGGTGAACGTATTTCGAACCTAGTGAATGAACCGCTTGGCACAGTAACAAACATCAATGCTTTCAACTTTTCGGCCAACCAGCTTGGGCCAGTAGGTCCGATTCGCGTGTCAAGCTTGGAGTTCCTTGCGAGCAATCCAAGTGGTGACATCAACGATACCGATCTGCTACCCGGTGTTTTTGATCTGGGAGCCGATGCGTTTTTCGATGCTAATTTTAGCGATATTGCGTCTACCGTATCATTCAACGGCGCTAGCGTAACAGCGGCAGCAGTACCTGAGCCCAGCTCCATGGTGGCTCTGGCTTCGTTCGCAGCAGTTGGAGGATATCTCCGACGCCGTCGTCGAAACAAAGTCGCATCGAATCAAGCATCCTAACATCAAGATGCTATTGATCCTTTAGCTGACCGAGAGCATTTCCTTGAAGTGCTCTCGGTTTTTTTGGCTCCACGCCTTATGACGTAAGTTGCGCCTGAATCGCGAAGATACAACAAACCAAAATACCACTACTCCAGCCCATCGATGCGCTACCAGTCTTGAGCGCTGGGACGTCCCATTTCTACCAGATGGATGTACGTCTCGTCGCAAAAGCGATCGGTCATGCCTCCCAGATACGTACCTACCGCTCGTGGAACACCTTCTGTTTCCGACAATCGCTGAAACCGAATCGGCAAGCGTTCTGGGTAAGCGACCAACAAATGAAAAAGCTGCTGCAAACGTGTTGCTGCCCGCTCGCGGACCGCCACTAGCCTTGGATGACGATAGACATTATTGAACAAGAACGACTCCAATTCGCCTCGCTCCTGCTCAATGATTTCTGGCATCTGCAAGTGAACGCCCTGCTGCTGCAGTTGTGTCCCCGTAAATCCTCGGCAAGTGGCAAGCATGGGTTCTACGTTTCGCAGAAAGTAGTTCACTTGTGTTTCAATCAACGCATGCACAAGGAACTGGCGGGAAAACGGAATATCGTTCCTGACCGCTTGTTGCTCCACTGTTGATCGCCGTACGAAGGCAATCTGTTGTAGATCGTCCAGTTGCAATAGTCCCAATTGGAGTGCGTCATCAACGTCGTGAGCATCGTAAGCAATACTATCAGCTGCATCGACCACTTGCACTTCCAAGGGCGGAGCAGGTCCTGTCGCTCCTTTGGCCGTACGATGCTGCTGCCCCGCTAACACTTCCATCGTCAAATTCAAGCCCGGCGTCGACGTATAGCGATTCTCAATTTGCTCGATCAATTGTAAAGCGAAGCGGTTATGCGAAAACCCACCTTCATTTGCCAAACATTGCGCCAGAGCATCCTCTCCGCAGTGCCCGTAGGGTGGATGACCGACATCATGCAACAGCGCGAGCGCTTCGACGAGATCTTCATTTAAACGCAATTGCCGAGCAATGGTGCGCGCGATCGAAGCGACTTCCTGTGTATGCGTCAAGCGCGTTCGGTGGTAGTCCCCCATATCGCCTGTAAAGACCTGCATTTTACCGCTAAGTCTTCGGAAAGCAGCGCTGTGTAAGATCCGATCTCGATCACGCTGAAACGGTCCGCGATACGCATGCGCAGGTTCCGGGTAGCGTCGCCCAAGAGACTGATAACTAAAGGTAGCATAGGAGGCAAGCAACGTCTGTTCGCGTGTGTGCCATTGTGGTTCAATGATTCTAGGCATCGATCGCTTTCACACTCTTCGAACGTGATTTCTCACGGACGTTCTCTACATAGAGCAACATCAATGCTACTACTACCAGTAAACCACAAACTCTTGCTGGCCAATCACCAACCGTTTGCCACAAGCCCCAGCGACTGTCTAAGGTCGGCAAGGCGATGATCGCATCTGCAGCCATTCGCGGCCCACGAGCCTTTATCTCGCCGTTGCCGCTGACCCACGTCGAAATCCCCGTATTGGCCGCAACTAACATCGGCCTTCGATTCTCAACAGCCGAAAAAACGGCGCAGGCGAGATGATGATCGAGCATCGAAGAACCACGGAACCACCCATCATTTGTAACGTTAACTAGAATGTCAGGCGAGCTATTATTAGCAGTTAGCGTGGCGACTTGGCTTTGAATCGCTTGAGGCAACATATCTTCAAAGCAGATACTTGGTGCGATCTGTACTCCGTCCACCTCAAACACTTCCCATTTTTTTCCAACTGCCAGTTCGGCCATGCCAAGAGCGTCGTAGATCTTTTCTGCGCCGTAGGCGAATGGGATATATTCACCGAACATGACCAAGTAACGCTTGGAGTAGAACATTGCTTCTGAGTTGTCTTTAGGTTGAAAAACCGCCGAGTTATAACGCTCGAACATATTGTTTTTCAGTTGCCATAGACTGATCCCCATGAGAAGTGCAGGCACCTGCGCATCCTCTGGCTCAACTTCTTCCCTATTCATCTTCGAATAGAATTCGCGGTCCCCCCCGGCAGCAATAAACTGCATGTCACGCAATTTGCGTCTTGAGAGTTCGTGAAAGTATTTTGAGTCCTGATACACTGTCTGAGGATCGCCAGCGTACTTCGCAAACGATTCGGGCAACCGTCCGCCATCCCAGTCAAAAAAGGGCGACTCAGGTGTATAAACAGATTCAGGCCACACTACCAAATCCAAATCGGGATGATCTTTGCCAGTCCTGGACGTCAAGTCAGCATAACGCGTCCATGAACCGTGAGCCCTTGCCGGATTGTATTCAAACCGAGTCTCAGCGACCTCTTGAATCAGCGCAACCTTCAAAAGTGGCTCAGCATCCTGCTCAAGCTCCTGGCCAGCCTGGAATTCCCAGTACCCCACGCCAAAAAACACGAACACTGCTACGGAGGCAATCGTTGCCGAAAAACGTTGCGACCGCATGTTCGCAAGACGTCGGCGTGGATTTGTATCGATTTCAACTGGTTCGGCCGTAGCCAATTCATCAGTACTGCCATCGCCCGTTTGAACGGGGCCTTCCAGGAGCTGCCGGACTTTTGACGTCGGTGCCAGCCATAGAAAAATCGCAGCGCCGGTTAAGATTATAAGGCCGCTGACTCCATGCGGGCCAATGTGCGATGCCAGTTGAATCAGTAGTGGACGCTCTGCCAATGCATGACTCAGCAAACAACCTCCAAAACCAGTCATTATGTAACATCGGAGCAACTCGCATCCAACCCACGTAAGTGAAGCCGCTATGGTTATCGGCCAGCGCCATCGATGAACCAAAAATCGCGATACTCCGATAAACACGGGTATGTAAACGGCAATGTAGAGCGATAACGCGATCCAACCGGCATATAACGGCCAGTACGCCAGTCGAATACCTTGCAGCAAAGCTAACCAAGCGATCGCCGATGCAATATATGTATGCAGGTAGAAACCACGTCCCAGGCTACGCTGCGTAGCAATGGCGGGCATCCAACACAAAACGGCAACAAACGCCAGCGGCCACGAACCAACCGGTTGAAAGGCAGCCCACATGAAGAGAGCCGCCAGATATTGCAGGGTGATTATCATTTCGTCACTCCTTAAAGCGGACTCCATCCGCCCCTTTCGTCAACTTTCGAATCGAGCGACCAAACGTTTGTTGGGTCCTTTTTCAATTGTCAGCATCGCAGTTACAACTGCTATGCCCAATCCAACGGTGCAAGCCATGTTTGCTTGAGTTCTGCGAGCGACAGATCGATATACGTTTTGCCCGCCGCTTGCACTTTCATCATGGCATCAGCAACTGTCTCGCCGATGCAGAAACAAGGTAGGTCTTGCATCAGCTTGCAAAACTCAGCTTCGTTTCCAGCAGTAACTTCGCACACAAAACGTGTATTGGATTCGGCAAAAAGAGCAGTCCAAACGTCGATGAACATCGGCTGCGTCATCGCTGCCAAGTCAACTTTCACACCAATGCCGCCGCCAAAAGCCATCTCCGCTATCGCCACTGCCAAGCCGCCTTCGCTGCAGTCGTGGCAAGAACGTACCAAACCTGACTTGATTGCGAGATGCAACGTTTCAAAAATCTTCAACGCTTGAGAAACGTCAACCTTTGGAACCTCGCCACCGGTTTTTCCATTCACGATCGCAGCCATCGAACCGGCAAATTCATCCCGCGTTACGCCCACGCTAAACAAGCGATTGCCCACGGACTTCAGGTCCATCGTGATGGCTTGACGCACGTCGTCGATTTGTCCCATAGCACTGATCAGCAGCGAACATGGAATCGTGATCGTTTGCTTGTTGCCGTTGGTATCAATCCACGAGAACTCGTTGTTTAACGAGTCCTTACCGCTGATGAAAGGTGTTTTCCAAGCGACCGAGAGATCGTGGCAACCGAGCGCCGCGCGCACCAGTCCGCCAAGCGTCTCTGGGCGTTCTGTATTTCCCCAGCAGAAGTTGTCAAGAATCGCAATCCGCTTTGGATCCGCTCCCACCGCAATGCAGTTGCGAATCGCTTCGTCGATGACCGAACATGCCATATGATAAGGATCATAGTCGCCGTAATTTGGATTCATGCCACAGGAAAGCACGATTCCACGTCGATTCGTTAACTTTGGTTGGACCACGGCAGCGTCACTAGGAGCATCGCACTTGGGTCCAACTAACGGCTTTATCACACTTCCAGCTTGCACTTCATGATCATACTGCCGGATAATCCAATGTTTGCTCGCAACATTTGGATGCGCCAGAATCTTCAGCAGCGTTGCTTCACAAGTCGGTTGTGTTGCTTCTTCCCATTTCAAAGCTTGAACGGGCTTTGGTTCAAAGATCGCTTGCCTAACAACGGGAGGACGCCCACCATGCAAGAACTGCATCGAAAGGCTGCCGACTTCTTCTCCGCGGAACATCAAACGCAACTCGCCCGTACCAGTAAATGTACCCAAGCAAGCGGCTTCCACGCCTTCGCTGTCGCAAAGTTCCTTTATGCGATCCCAGTTCTCAGGTGGCACTGCCATGACCATGCGCTCTTGAGCTTCGCTGATCCAGATCTCCGTATAAGTTAGACCATCATACTTCAAAGGTGCCTGATCCAAGTGCACTTCCGCGCCCAGCTCTTCCCCCATTTCACCAACAGCACTGCTAAAGCCGCCCGCACCGCAGTCGGTCACGGCGCTATAGAGGCCTTCGTCGCGTGCTTGCAACAAAACATCCAGCACCATTTTTTCAGTAATCGCATTGCCGATCTGAACGGCGCCACCACTGATGTCTTCGCTCTCTTCCGTCAATTCAACGCTGCTAAAGGTTGCGCCGTGAATACCATCACGTCCCGTCCGACCACCAATCGCAACGATTAAATCGCCTTCGCGCGCCGCCTTTTCAACTTTATCGATCGGGAGCAATCCTGCGTTCCCGCAATAGACCAGTGGATTGCCCAAGTAGCGTTCGTCGAAATAGACTGCGCCATTGACCGTTGGAATTCCCATGCGATTTCCATAGTCACGAACGCCAGAAACAACGCCTTTGATAACGCGAAGTGGGTGCAAGACGCCCGGCGGCAGGCTATTCGGATCCGTTTCGGGCGGAGCAAAGCAAAAAATGTCCGTGCTGCAAACCGGTTTGGCGCCTAAACCTGTCCCCATCGGATCACGAATAACGCCGCCCAAACCAGTATTTGCACCACCATATGGTTCGATGGCAGAGGGATGGTTATGCGTTTCAACTTTGAAGACGATATGATCATCTTTGTCGAATGTGACAACACCCGCGTTGTCTTTGAACACACTCACGCACCAATCGTCGGCGCCTAGCTCTTTGCGGATAGAGTTTGTCGCTGCAAAAATTGTCTCCTTGAGCATATTATTGAATTGCTTCGAACCATTTTCGTCACGGTAAGCAATTTTGCCAGCCAAAGTCTTATGACTACAGTGCTCGGACCAGGTCTGAGCGATCGTCTCGAGTTCAATGTCCGTTGGCTCTCGCTCAAGCGTTTGATAATATCGTTGGATCGTCTGCATCTCGGTCAGCGATAGATACAGTTGCCCCGATTTCGAGAGCTTGTTCAGCTCATCGTCACTCAGCTTGCTGATCGGAACTGTTGTCACTTTCAATTCGTAGTGACTTGCCACATCGAGGCTATCGAGCTTAAGCGGGCCAACAACCACTTGTTCGATTGAATCATTAGCCAAGACTCGCTTTGCTATCGCGTCAATTTTTCCGGAATCTTGGCAGTCGATCCAGAATTTTCGCACTGTCCTTACCGCTTCGACGCCGGGATGCATGCGGCTGAGCAAACGGAGTGTGCTCTGTGCGACTGGATCCATCACGCCAGGTTTAGGCAGCACGTGGATCAGCGCGTACGGTGATGTATGTCCGTTCCCTGCTGGAGCGTGCAACAGTTCCTTTGAGCCAACGAGCGCCGCAACCGTTCGTTCGGTGATCGGGTCGGCCAGCAGTGTTACGATCGAAGACCGCATTTCGTCTGCCGAGATATCGCCTTGCAGGAGAAATCCACGGGCTCCATGAATTGCTAAATCTGGATCGATTCCTAAGTCTGCTACCGAATGTGCCGCTTCGCCGCCCAGTCGATCTATTTGATCATTCGCAGGATGAATGTCGATTTCCCACAGCGTCACGGATATGTTTTCCTTCAAGAAGTGTATTTTCAATTAAATCAAAGTCGTGACGCTCAACGGCGTCGATCAATTTTGCCCAGATTGTGGCAAAACTATGCATTGCTTGTAAGGCATCAGTTCTGTTTTCCTCAATGATCTGTCGCCACATCCGCGGATCGCCAGCCGCAACGCGGGTCGTGTCTGCCCATCCCGAGCCAACCAGCGACAAAAAATCGCTAGGCGTCGCCGCAGAAAGTGCCGATGCCACCATGTGGGGCATGTGGCTGGTCATGGCAAGTGCGTGATCGTGAGCCTTGGGTTCCATTTCCACGACAATCGCGCCCAGGGAAGACCACAACGCCCTTGCAGCAGCTACCGTCTTGGAGGAAGTCGTCGAAATCGGCGTCAGCACCACGGTTTTTCCACGCAGCAGAGTTGCGGAAGCGAACTCGGCGCCGCTTTTTTCGCTGCCCGCAATCGGATGCGAAGGGCAAAAACGCTGGGAAAATGACTCATTTTTCGCCGCGTTGGCTATGCTCGCCTTGGTGCTGCCCACATCGACAAAGAGACAGCTTTCCGACGCACATTTAGCCGCCAGAGCCAAGGATTCGACGATTTGCTGGACCGGGGTCGCTGCGATGACAAGGTCTGCATCGGCAGCAGCCACCTCTATTTGAAGGTTAAAGCTGTCGATCGTTCCGGCATTTTGAGCCGCTTCGAGTTTGCTTTTGGAACGCCCCCAGCCGCTGATATGCAGTGCCGCGTTGTTCGCTTTGAGCCCGCGGGCAATGGAGCCCCCCAACAGCCCAACGCCCAAAATACAAACCTTCCGCCACTTTCCGTGCAAATCGCGGCTTTGTTCGTCGGCGGGTGTCGGTAAAGCCATGAATGCGTTCAAAATGTGGCTGAAACTCAGAAAAGGAACTCTCAGCGGTGACGGCTGAAGTCTTCGATCATACCGAAAAGGGCACAGTTTGCACACGCGACTGTTTAAAGACGGCCGGTAACAATGGGCTTCGTAACAAGGCTGGATAAGGTATCATTGGCATCGAACGAGGATCGATTGGAGCCTTGAGGGCCGTCGCACGCTTATCGGCGGAAGGCCGGAGCTTCCTCTTCGCGAGCACACTGCAAACGACACACGGAATGTTAACAGAACATGAGTAACGCAAACAAGATTTTCATCATCGGCGTCGGGGACGACGGCTTGGACGGTTTGACCCGCGCCGCAGTTAGCCAGTTGGAGCAAGCGAGCTTGATTATTGGCAGCCCCGCGATGCTGAATAAAGTTGAACATCTTCCAGCAAAGAAGGAGGCGGTTACGGGCGACCTCGAAAAACTTGCCACCTACATCGATCAATTCTCCGACGGCTCCGCAGTACTATTGACGCAAGGCGACCCGCTTTTCTACGGCACAGCACGCTTCTTGTGCGATCGGTTGGGCAAAGATCGGTTTGAAGTGATCCCGCACGTCAGCAGCATGCAACTCGCTTTCGCCCGAGTCAAAGAGAGCTGGGAAGAAGCGTTTCTTACAAACGTTGCGACTCAACCATTGGAAAAGGTCGTCGACAAGATCCGTCAGAGCACCAAAGTCGGACTGTTTACGAGCGAAACAGTTTCGCCTGCGATGATCGCTCAACGCATGTCGGATGTTGGGCTGGACTACTTTACGATCTACGTTTGCGAAAACTTAGGCTCGCCCGACGAGCGTGTCACGCGCGGCTCGGTGTCGGAAATAACCAAGCAAAAGTTTGGACCGCTTAACGTGATGATCTTGGTTCGCAAAGAGAATGTGCCTGATCGACCTCGAGAGCTAGCGCATGTTCGGCTCTTTGGAAATCCGGACGACTTGTTCTTGCAGAGCAAACCCAAACGTGGACTACTGACGGGCAGTGATATTCGTTCGCTCGCCCTATCAGAACTAGAACTTGAAATTGATTCGGTTGTTTGGGACATCGGTGCCGGAAGCGGTTCGGTAGCGATCGAGGCCGCTCAGATCGCCAGGGAAGGGCACGTCTATGCGATCGAGATGGATGCCGAGGACTTTGGGCTGCTGCAGGAAAACGCGCGACGTTTCGGCGTCGCCAACATGACGCCGGTCCTGGGCGAAGCACCCGCGGCCTTCGACAAGGTACCTTTACCGGATGCGGTGTTTGTCGGCGGAACAGGCCGCGCTGTCGCGTCTATCTGCGAATCGATTTGGAAGGTGCTTCCTTCGGGAGGACGCATCGTGGCGAATGTCAGCAGCTTGAATAACGTAGTCGCGTTGCAAGAACTCTTCCACGGCAATTACCATGTCGAACCTGAGATTTGGATGTTGCAAATTTCGAAGGCTAATGTCCAACTAGATACATTCCGGTTCGAAGCGAGCAATCCTGCGTTCCTTGTGAAAATCACCAAGCCTTAAAGAACTGAAGCAAGCCCCGTTTGCTGAGGGAGCGACATGTCATCACCCCAGAGCGATGCGCCCAAACAAGTTGTTGGGGAGATCGTCAATGAAAGGGAAGAAGAGGTCCGCAAGCGTCTGCAAGGAATTGCGTGGCTGTTTGATGAATCGATTACCATCCCCGGTGTGAATTATCGCATCGGCATTGACGGTTTAATTGGGCTGATACCCGGTCTTGGTGACATCGTTTCCGCCTCGGTGTCGATGTACTTGATTGCCGAAGCCTCACGATTGGGCGCATCGAAGCCCGTCATTCTCAGGATGGGAGCAAATGTGCTGATCGACACCTTGCTCGGAGCAATACCGATGTTGGGCGATCTATTTGATTTCGCCTGGAAAGCCAATTCCAAGAACGTTGCTCTATTGAATCAGTACCTGGACAATCCCCGCCACGTCCGTCGCAGCAGCACGTTGATGGTGGTAGGCATCGCTGCGTTACTGGTACTTGCCATCGTCGGTATCTTTTTTCTGATCAGCAGTCTGATTGCTTGGTTCATCCAATTGTTTTGACTGGCCAACACACGATCGCAGCGCGACGGACAATGCCAGTCGCAGAGCGACGGACGAAGCAAGTCGCAGAGCGACGACAGATGTTAGTCTCAGCGCGACAGAAAATGCCAGTCGCGGAGCGACGACAGATGCTAGCCTGGGACGCCAGTCCCAGGTACAAACGTAAAGACACGCATGAGTCGCGGAGCGACGGCAGATGTCAAACGCATTGAAGATGCACTTTGCGTTTCATGCAACGGAATCAACACATGCAGGACGATTGCAACCGCACAGTGCGGTATACATATGCCGTCGCTCCGCGACTCCGTGTTCTATAACTAACGTGACCTGGGGTTCCGCGAAAACTCGCTGGTCGCTCGTTTCGCTCCACCCCAGGCTATCATCTGCCATCGCTCCGCGATTGAATACCATTGCGCCCCAGTCGCAGAGCGACGACAGATGCTAGCCTGGGACGCCAGTCCCAGGTTTTAACGCACGCATGAACGTGAGTCGCGGAGCGACGGCAGATGGGAAATAAACGAACGCGACGGCTACGACACAATTTCTTCGTCAAAAACGTAGCGAGGGTCAAAATCGATTTCATGACGGCGAAGAATTTCGAGATACTCGTCACGGAATGCATGGCGCTGATGATGCTCTCGCTGCGTTTGAATATAGTGTTTTACTCGATCAGCTTGCGACTGACTAACTGAGAATGCGCCATAACCTCGCTGCCATTCAAAACGAGTCCTATGTTTTTCGTTGACCCACCGCGAAGTATTTGCTTTTAAGAGTTGCATCGTGTCAGAAATGGCGAATGCAGGATGTATCTTGATAAGGAGGTGCACATGATCTTCGATTCCACTGCTGCAGAGAATTACCGATTTGTGCTCGTGCGCAGTAGCTCCGAAATATGCATACAGATCGTCTCGCCACGCGTCCGCAATTATCGGTTTGCGATTCTTCGTACTTAAAATAGCGTGAATTAGGATTCCGTGATGCGTCGAGGGCATTTCATACTCCTATCGTGTTTTGAATCCCCCCCCCTGAGTCGCGAATCCGATGCACGATCCGGGGCGTCGGGATTAAACTCCTTTTTTCTACAGGTATCGCAAGTATAAAACCCACGCTCTCGCTGTTCAAACTCACGTTTCGAAATTTACCGACTAGAATTTACTGGCCCCAGTCGCAGGGCGACGGACGTTGGGAAACGCACCGAAGATGAAAATTGCGTTTCGTGCAACGGAATCAGCACATCCAGGGCAAACGTAACGGTCCGGTGCAGCCAACATCTGCCGTCGCTCCGCGACTCCGTGATCTATGGCTAACTTGTCCTGGGGTTCCGCGAAAACTCGCTGGTCGCTCGTTTCGCTCCACCCCAGGCTATCATCTGCCATCGCTCCGCGATTAAACACCACCTCGCCCAAGTCGCATGGCCGCAACAATTTTCAACCACAAACGTCAGTGCCCACGCCAGACGTACATCCACACGCCAGTCGCGGAGCGACGGCAGATGCTAGCCTGGGACGTCAGTCCCAGGTCCAAACGCATAGATGCGCATGAGTCGCGGAGCGACGGCGGATGGTCTAGCAGCGCGACGTTAGGATCCTGCAGCTTCTTCCTTTGCCCCTTGCGATTCGCTGGTGGCATTTTCTGCTGCAGGTTGCGATTCGGTGCTCGAACTATCGTCGCTTGATTCGGCAACTGGCTCCGGCTCCGACGATTCAGGCTTGTCGAGGTTGACTGCTACATTGGCTGCGGCTTCTTGCTCTTCTGGCGTCGCTTGAACAGGAAAATCGATGAATCCCGATAAACCGCGATCAACTGCCCAAATATTGCGGAAGAAAACGGGATCGTTGTGATCTTGCAGTTTTATCGGCAGCAACAAAACTTCCTCCACCGCGCCATGACCTGTCTTTGTTGGCAACGCTACATTGTCCTGAACCTTGACGCCATTGAGCCAAATCGAAAGCTGAGCTTCGCGCAATTTGCTGCCATCCGACGCCCAACGCGGTGCGGTGAATCGAATATCATACGTCTGCCACTGCAGAGGTGGAAAACACATGTTTAACTCGGGTGCTTTGTAACGATAAATCGCGCCGCAACCATCGAACTGAAGGTCTTGCGCAAAGGAATCCAATATCTGACATTCATAACGGCTTAACAAGTAAATGCCGCTGTTCCCCCGCTGCTGACCGGAAGACGCAGGCATGAAGGGTAGCCAAAATTCGACATGCAAATCGAAGTCTTGAAATAGCTGCTTGATATCCGCCCCTTGCAACAGCAACCCATCGGCGTTCATCTTTCCACGAACGAACTGGTCTGTATTCGTACCGTCGAATAAAATGATCGCTTCGGCGGGCGGCGCGGCGCCTAACGTCGGACTGTGGCGACGTACTCGAGCCAACGTTCCGACTTTTGTCCCTGTAACGTCGACGAGCGTACACTCTTCTTGCTGAGCGAAAATGGCCCAGGGGCTTCCGGAAAGTACCACGAACTGCTCGTGCCGCTGGCCAATCATCTTGATCGGCTCAGGATTGTGATTCTCCTCGCCAGGCAGGCCGCCGATGAATCCAAGTCCTTCGAAGCGGTCACGGCCGACAGGACGAACTTGCAAAGCGAACGGCTTAGTCTCTCCTTCGGATTCTTGAACCGTTCCGACGAATTCCCCTAAGAGAAAATAGTCTGGATCTTCGCGCACGGCCTCGATCGAGATCGCGGCAACGGTCTGAGCCACTGCACGCGACTCGTGGAATGCGGCGAGTGACGAAAAGAGCAATATGCCGAAGATAAACGGAAATCGTTGCATCGAACTCTTTGTTTTCATGTAATCGGAGAGGGAACGCAGGATTAGGTAACCGCCATTTTAGTTACCTGGCTGCAAATAACACCTATGCATCTCGCGATGCCCACTAAAAAACCGGTGCTATACATTAACTCTAGCTTTCATAATCCGCCCTCTCAATCTGAGTTACCCAACTCTGACGGGCGTCGGGAGTGCGACCGCTGGCGATCCTGCAGTTTTCGTCGCATTTTGCCAGTTTCGATGTCGAATTTGAATTTTATCGAGCGACGATAAGTGCCATGCTCTGGCTAACCAGTTCCAAAAGCCTACCTCAACTTTCATGTCCGGTGCAGTTTGTACGATCGAAGTTCAATTGGCTGCAACGCTGTCAGAATATTGCGGTGGAGTATCCTCGCTGCAACTTTCTGCGGCCACTGTGCGCGAGGCATTAAACGAACTGGAACGGATAGCGCCTGCGGTCTATCGCAGCGTTTGCGATGACGCAGGTGCAGTCAGGCGGCATGTAAATCTATTTATCAATACGGAATTCGTCCCCGCTCGCGAGCCAACGGGGCTCAGTATGGCTATAAAGCCTGGGGACGTCCTAACCATTTGGCCTGCAGTTTCGGGAGGTTAATATGTCGCGCCGCGTTCTGTTATGCATTGGAACCAAGAAGGGGCTCTTTATCGCGGAATCGGCGGAAGACCGAAACGATTTTGCGCTGCGTGGTCCCTTCTCACCAGGCGTCTCTGTCTACTCTGCTTTGATCGACCAACGCGGTGCGCCGATTGTCTACGCATCTAGTTGTAATGCTTTTTTCGGCATGAAGGTCATTCGATCGTCCGACCTTGGCAACAGCTTTACGGAAACGGAATCCGCACCAGCATTTCCGAAAGACGACGGTCGAGCTTTAGCCAACATCTGGTCGCTGGAAACGGGAGCAAACGAGCACGAGATTTTGGCAGGCGTGGAACCTGCCGCGCTATTTCGCAGCCGCGACGATGGCGATAACTGGGAACTGGTTCCGGGCATCAGCAATCACGACCACGCACGACAATGGCATCCTGGCAACGGCGGTTTGTGCATGCACACGATCGTGCGCGACGGCAACCGCGTTCATTTAGGAATCTCGACGGGCGGACATTATATGAGCGAGGACAGCGGCGAAACATTCCATGCTTCCAACAACGGAATCGGAGCTGGCTTTGTTCCAGACCCTTACCCCGAGTTTGGCCAGTGTGTGCACAAGATCGCTCGGCATCCCGCCGCGCCGGGCCGGCTATATATTCAGAACCATGGTGGATGGGAAGATCGACCAGGCATCGGTGTGTTGCGCAGTGACGATTATGGTCACACATGGCGGTCGATCGCCGCGGGCTTGCCCTCGGACTTTGGTTTTCCGATCGTCGTACACCCACATGATCCCGACACGATTTATGTCGTACCTCTTGAACCAACCACTCGGACCTGCCCAGACGCAACGCCTGCTGTCTGGCGAAGCTGTAACGGTGGCGATTCGTGGGAAAAACTAACGCAAGGACTTCCCGCAAAAGACAGCTTCTTCACAGTTCTGCGAGACGCAATGACGATCGACGACCTGGAATCGCCCGCTCTTTTCTTTGGCACCACCACAGGTCAGTTGTGGATGGGCCGCGACGGCGGGAATGCTTGGGAATGCCTTTTCGATGCATTACCACCAATCAATTGTGTTAAAGTAGCGGTTGTCGAGCCTCACTAACCGCCAGTTTCGCGGCCGCAACCGCTTAATTTTTACGGCGGAACGGGACAGAAGACGTTTGCACAATTAGACTTGTTAGTCGAATCGATTCGATCCTCGACACAAAGTCCTTTTTATGCTCCGACAGTTCATCTTCGCAACGTTTCTTCTGTCTCAACTGAATGTTTTGTTCGCCGAAGAAGCGATCTGCCGTTATTGCGTCGAAGGCGGTCTGCAGCGGCGACTGCCATTGGGGATGAAACTTGAAGGCAAGTATCACTATGCCCCTGATCGACAAGTTGATGTTCAGCACATCAAAATCGATGTGACACCTGATTTTGACCGTCAAACGATTGCTGCAACGACAACGATTACTGCGAAGCCGATTTTAAAGCCGCAAAAGATACTTCGACTGGACGCGGTGAACTTGCGAATCCAAGACGTAAAATGCGAGCAAGCGACGATCGTTGATTTTGTGTCAACGCGCGACGACTTGAAAATCGTATTCGAATCAGAACTTCCAGTTGACCAAGAGTTCACCGTAGCGATCAGCTATACAGCTAAACCCGAAGCGGGGCTCTACTTTCGCACTCCAGCCATGGGTTATCCAGAAAGCGATACTCATATCTGGACGCAAGGTGAAACGCACGAAGCTCGGCATTGGTTTCCATGCTTTGATTATCCAAACGAAAAATCTTCAACAGAGGTAATCTGCCGTGTCCCTAACGAGATGATCGTGTTGAGCAACGGCAAAAAGACCAGCGAAACCTCCGATTCTGACGGCCTTAAATCCGTCGGCTGGCTGCAAGAAAAACCGCACGCAAATTACCTTGTCTGTCTCGTTGCCGGCAAATTTTCCAAACTTGAAGACCAGTATCGCGACATACCTTTGGGTTTCTACGCCCAGCCTTCACTGGCCGAACACGCGGAGAACTCTTTCCAAGACACGCGCGCGATCATGGAATTTTTCCAACAAGAAATTGGCGTTGAGTATCCTTGGGTAAAGTATGACCAAGTCACAATTCAAGACTTCTCCGCCGGCGGCATGGAGAACACGACGCTGACGACCCTGACTGATAATACGATTTTTTCGAAGAACACCGAAAACGTTTATTCATCACGAGGTCTCGTCGCCCACGAATTGGCTCACCAGTGGTTCGGAGATTACGTGACTTGTAAAGATTGGAGCCATTTGTGGCTGAATGAAGGCTTTGCGACGTACTACACCATCTTGTACGAAGAGAAAGCGTTCGGGCATGATGCAATGCTGTACGAACTATTCGCCGATGCAACCCATCAGATCCTTGAGCGGGGTGATGATAAACGTCCGATTGTCTACAACCAATACGCCAATTCAATGGAGCAGTTCGACTATCGCTCCTATCCAAAAGGCAGTTGGGTCTTGCATATGCTGCGCAGTCAACTGGGAGAGGCGGCCTTTCGCGAGTGTATTCAAAAGTATCTGCAGCAACACGCGCTTTCCAGCGTCGTATCCGATGACCTTCGTAAAATCATCGAAGACCAAACCGGACGTCCGATGGATCAGTTCTTCGACCAGTGGCTCTACCACGCAGGCTTTCCCGATCTGGAAATCAGATACGAGTGGCAAGCAGACACCAAGCTTGCCAAAGTGACCATCGAACAGAAACAAACAGTTGACGACCATGTTCGTCTATTCGCTTTCCCTACCAAACTGCGACTTATCGCCGGTGATCAAATTGTTGATCAAGCAATCGAAGTTACCAAAAGCAAAGAAGACTTCTACGTTTCACTTGAGGCCCAGCCTCAGATAGTTCGCTTTGATCCCGACTTTTCACTTTTGGCCCGCGTCAATTTTGAGAAATCGGATGACATGTGGGAAGCTCAGCTCAACAACTCTTCTGATATGATCGGCCGACTCTTTGCGTGCCAAGCGATTGGTAAACGCAAGCCACAGAACGCGATCGAACTCTTGAGTAACGTCGTCGAAACCGACCCATTCTTCGGAGTTCGAACAGAAGCGGCACAGGCACTGGAACAGATTGGTACCGATGAAGCATTTGACGCCTTGTACGCACGCGTTAGCCAACAAACCGATGCGCGGGTACGTAACGCAATGACCCGTATTGTGGCAAATCGCTACGATTCTCAGGCAGTTTCGCGAATCAAAAACGTTCTTGAGACAGAAAAGAATCCGGCCATACAAGCAACTGCACTACAGGGGCTTGGTATGTTGCAAAATGAGGAATCACGACTGTTGCTCTTACAATTCTTGAAGTCCGATAGCTTTGAAGACGAGCTTGCAATGGCGGCAATCAGTGCGATCGAGCAACATAGAAACGCAGCTTACATTCCAGCTTTGATCGAAACGATCGAGCGACATAGAGCGATTCCGACCAGCAAGTTACTGCCGCCGGCCTTAAGGTGTCTAGCGTCGATAGCAGCGTCAACTCAGGATAAATCCGATGTAAGTGAGCTGCTCGTCAGTTTCCTTGACTCGCCTAAGACCGTAGTACGTGTAAGCGCCTTGGCTGCAATCGGAACGCTGGGCGATAGTCAGTCGATTCCGATCCTGGAATCGATTCAACAAAGCGGTCATCCTCAGTTAAGGGACCAAGCTGCCGAGTCACTTGACAAGTTGCGAACTTTGAAACCTGTTGCACCGGAGGAAATCATCAAGTTGCGTGAAGAGGTCGGCGACCTGCGAACAAATTATGATAAATTGAAATCTGAAATCGAAGACCTGCGGAAGCTACAAAAGGCACTGCCTTAATTTGCATGACACCGCCTGTCCTGAGTAACCATTCTGTAACGATAACGCGGTGTTTGTTATGCCTGCCAGTTCGAACGCAGCCTTAGACGCTCCACTTGCAGCTCCCAGACCGTCGCTGCTGGTCCGACTCATTCGATTATCCGCAGCCATCGCGATCATCGGAACAGTTGTGAGTTTCTTTGCCGCGCATTACTGGATTGCTGACATCGTATCGAATCTTTCTGTCCAGTTTTTTGCAATGCTGATCCCGGCAGCGATACGTGCGTTGCGTCAACGCCACAAAGTCCTTTTTACCGTGTTGCTGGCCTTTATAAGTTTTCATGCGATCAAGCTTACCCCGTACTGCCTCCCGTTGAACAGACAACAGGCTGGCGTGCCTGAAGGGAAAAGCCGCCGTCTCGTAGTTTACAATGTGTTGCGCACAAACGAGAAGTTCCAGCAAACACTCGACACGATCCTCAGCGCCAATGCGGACGTCGTGTACTTGATGGAAGTTCAAAATGCTTGGGAGCCTTATCTCAAAGGAGTTCAAGATCAGTACCCCTATCAAAAGATTCTTGCTGCACCCGATTACACGGGAGTTGCTTTACTGTCGAAACATCCGTGGCGAGAACTGAACGTTATTTCGTTGGGCTATGTGTCGAATCCGTCGATCGACGCTCACATACAGTTTGATCAAGATGAGAACGCAGAGCTTCATCTGATTCTCACCCATCCGCTGCCTCCTTTTGGTAATGCGTTAACGGAATCGCGCGACGACCAAATGATCTCCTTGGCGCAGCGCTTCAGGGCAGGCGAGAGAAGAATGCTTTGCGGAGACTTTAATTTAAGCCCTTGGTCACCACGATTCGCAAAGCTTCTGCAAGCGGGCCAGTTGAGGGATGCGTCGTTGGGTTTCGGTCTTGCGCCTACGCTCGTCCCGTTGCCGACTTGGTTGGGAGGTGTTCGAGTCGACCACGTTCTTTGCAACGAGTCGGTTCGAGTTCATGACTACCAGGCCCAACGAACACAGAACTCCGACCATGCCATGGTTATTCTAGACTTTTTGCTCCTCACAACCGACGTAGAACCCGCCACAGTTGAAACAAAGCAGTAAGTTCGAATCCTTGAGTGCCAGATCGGCACATCCCTGTGCCAACTCCTGCCGCTGCTCATTTGCTATTTGACCTACTCCTCCGTCGCGCAATTTTGCTACAATCAAAGGTCCCATCGACTACAATAGGGTGCGGCAACGGGCATCTTTACTGCCTTCCGACCGATACCTTCCTTCCTCCCTACTGCCCAACGTTGGTTCAGCTATGAGGTTAACCGCTCGCTTCGCTCCAATTCTTGCCTTGCTGTGGCTTCCTTGTGCGTTACAAGCCGCTGAACCAACCGAATTGCAACAACAATTCTTGCATGACATTCAACCGATGCTGAAAACGCATTGCTACGACTGCCATGCCGGTGGAGCGAACGAAGGCGGATTGGCGTTTGATACGAGTACTGAACAAGAGTTACTCGCGAATCGCAACTTGTGGTGGAGTGTGCTTAAAAACGTCCGTGCTGGCTTGATGCCGCCAGCGGGCGAAACGAAGCCAACGGACGATGATCGCGAACATCTGAGTAAATGGATCTACACCGGAGTCTTTGGCATCGACCCCAGCAATCCTGATCCGGGGCGAGTAACCGTTCGTCGATTGAACCGAACGGAATACCGGAACACTATTCGAGATCTCATGGGCATCGACTTCAACGCGGAAGTCGTGTTTCCACCCGAGGATACAGGTTTTGGGTTCGACAATGTGGGAGATGTGCTTAGCATCTCGCCGTTGCTAATGGAGAAGTATCTACAGTCTGCCAGCAAGATCGTACAAGAAGCAGTTCCAACCGTTTGTAAGATTACGCCAATCTCTAGAATCAACGGTAGCGAGTTCCTGAACGAAGATGGCTCAACGAAGGGCTCCCGATTAGATTGCGGCACGCCGATCAAGATCAGCAAGAAGTTTAGCGTTGAGACGACTGGCAAGTATGATTTGCACGTCAACATTCGTTCGTTCGGCTCGTTCTTCTTTAATCCCACGCGCTGCAAGTTAAAGCTCTTCGCAGATGGTGAAGAGCTTTACGAAGACGAATATGGGTGGGACGAAAACAAGCTGAGCGAGTATCACTTTACAAGAGAATTGACCGCCGGCGAACATGAGTTCATTTTTGAATTAGAACCGACAGTTCTGCCCGACGCGCCTGTCGAAGGCGAAAGCGGAGACGACGATACTTTCGTGGGGCTCGGCGTTGCACATATTGATGTCGAAGGCCCGATGGGCGTCGATAAATGGACACATCCCAAGAACTACGAACGCTTCTTTCCACGCGACGAACCACCTACATCGCAAGCCGATCGCCGTGAATATGCGGAAGAAGTCCTAAGCAAGTTTCTAACTCGAGCGTATCGCCGCCCAGCAGATCAGCCCACACTGGAGCGGCTGGTAGACCTCGCAGAATCCGTTTACGAAATGCCTAACAAGACATTTGAAGCGGGCATATCACAGGCGATGGTGGCAATTCTCGCGTCCCCAAGATTCCTATTTCGCATCGAGAATGTCGAGGCAAACGATGACAGCACATTCCCACTGATAGATCAATATGCGCTGGCTTCACGTCTGTCCTACTTTCTCTGGTCAACGATGCCAGATCAAGAATTATTCGAATTGGCTCAGAACGGACAGCTTCGAGACCAATTGGATGTTCAGCTTGCCAGAATGCTACGTGACGATAAATCAAAAGCATTCATCGAAAACTTTACGGGGCAGTGGCTACGCAGCCGTGACATCGAACATGTGTCGCTCGACCCCGTTGTTGTGTTGGGCTTTGGCGAAGAATACGATTCGCTGCTAGCATCCTTGCGACAGCGAGGCGGACGAGGCCGTGGACAGCCATCACCCTATGACGAAGAGCTTCAAAAGGTTCGCAATCGCATCCGGGAGATTCGCACGCAAACTAGCAAGTTCGACAATGATGCTCGACAAGCCATGCAACGCGAAACCGAAATGATGTTCGAGTTTATCGTCCGCGAAGATCACAGCCTCCTGGAAGTCCTCGACAGCGACTATGTCTTTGTAAACGAAAAACTTGCAGCACTCTACGATATCCCTGACGTCGAAGGGAAAGAAATGCGACGAGTGACGCTGCCAGCGGGCAGTCCTCGTGGTGGCCTGCTGACTCAGGGCACCATGCTAGTCGTCACTTCGAATCCAACCCGAACTTCGCCTGTCAAACGAGGACTTTTCATCCTGGAAAATGTGCTTGGTTTGCCTTCGCCGCCACCGCCGCCGAATGTTCCCGAGCTTGAGGAAGCGGCGGGTAAGTTTGGTGATCGTGAACCGACCCTACGCGAAGTCCTCGCAGCGCACCGTGAATCGGCTTTGTGTTCATCCTGCCATTCTCGCATGGATCCACTCGGCTTAGCTCTCGAGAACTTCAATGCGTTAGGCATGTGGCGTGAATCGGAGCACGACCAAGCCATTGATGCATCCGGAGAGCTAGCGACCGGCGAGACATTCAAATCTGTCCACGAACTTAAAAAGATCCTCGTGGCCAATCATCGCGGAGAATTTTATCGATGCCTGTCGCAAAAACTGATGACTTACGCGTTAGGACGCGGAATGGAGTATAGCGATGAATATGCGATCGAGGAAATCGTTCAGCAATTAGACCACAATGATGGCAAGTTTAGCGTCTTACTGAAATCCGTCGTCACCTCTCCAGCGTTTCAACGTCAACGCCGCAGCTTGCCACCCGAAGCAGTTGCGGGAACAGACATATCTAATTCCCATTAATATTGCACCTGCATTAGCCCACAACAAACGTTCACACCCTCCAAGACTTTCGATCGGAACCTAGCGATGTTATCCAGCAGAAACAAATCGGTCCATCAAACCCGAACCTTATCGGATCGTCGTAGATTCCTCAAAGGAATCGGTACCTGTGTCGCAATTCCAGCGTTTGAGTCACTGCTGCGTCCTGCCAAAATGGCGCTGGCAGCAACGGAAACAACGAAAGCTCCGCTCCGCATGGCTTTTATGTCAATTCCGAACGGAGTTCAGCAGAATCATTGGTTTCCCGAAGGCGACACCAAGAATTTCACGCTTAACACAACGATGAAGCCGCTGGAGTCCGTCAAGCAAAACATTCAGATTTTGGCAGGTCTTAAGCACGACCATGCAACACCCGGCAACGACGGAGCAGGGGACCACGCGCGAGCAAATGCCACATTCCTAACAGGTGCCCGCGCCCGCAAGACTCCCGGCAAGGATATCTATGTCGGTACATCCATTGATCAAGTTGCCGCTCAGTCTTACGGCCATTTGACTCGTTTCCCGTCACTTGAACTTTCCTGCGACGCTATCCGAAATTCGGGCAGCTGCGATTCGGGCTATGCCTGTGCCTACCAGTACAATCTCGCATGGAGCTCACCTACAACCCCGGTGACGCCTGAACCAAATCCACAACTCGTGTTCGAACGCTTGTTCGGCGAGGGGCAACATGGCGAACGTCAACGCAACATGGAGCTTCGCCAAGCATCGCAAAAATCAGTGCTCGACTTTGTGCTCGACGACGCTGCCAGTGTGCGACGAGAACTTGGCTTGGTCGATCGTCGTAAGCTGGATGAATACCTGGACGGTGTTCGTGCCATCGAACAGCGGATCAAGTCGGCGGAACTCTTTGGCGATGTCCCAGATCCGGAATTGGCCACTCCAGGCGGAATTCCTAGTAACTTTGGTCAGCACATGGATATCATGTACGACCTTTTGACACTCGCCTTCCAAACCGATTCGACTCGAATCGCAACACTGCTTCTTTCCTATGACGGCAGCAACCGAATCTTCCCAGACATTGGGATCACCGAAGGCCACCATTACTTGACGCACAACCAGCGTAAAGAAGATCTCGCCGCAAAAGTCGCAGAAATCGATCGCTATTACATGCAACGCTTTGCGAGCTTCTTGGAAAAACTATCCAAGACAGAAGACATTGATGGCAATTCGATCCTTCATAATTCGATGATCGTGTACGGTGGAGCAATCGCTGACGGTAATCGTCACACTCATGACAATCTGCCTGTTATCCTGGCAGGGTCTGCCGGAGGAGCATTCGAAACTGGCCGATACTTGCAGTTGGAAGAAGCACCGATGGCTGACCTTTTTGTAACCATGTTACGACACGCCGGAATCTCGATCGACCAGTTCGGCGACTCCACCGGCAACTTGGACAGTCAACTACTCAGCTAACGCGGCGTCTCAATTAGAAGATTAAGCATTCCTGCAACTGACCATAGGAATTGTCCCGAAACAGTTTCCAATTTTAGCGGAACGGCGCAAGCCGTCCGGTGTCACAAAACCGGAGGGCTCGCGCCCGTACCGCTACAATTGATTTGCGGAAGTTATTTTAAGACAATTCCATAGTGATGGACTAGGCCAGCAACTCGCTCCGCTGACGCATCGTTGTAACAGCGGAATGTTACTTACTTATGTTATTTATACCACCTGACGAAACACCTCCAGCGAACCTTCTTCAGCAGTTATCGACTCATGGAGGTGCTGGATCGGCAAACGGTTTTGATGTCGTGGCCGTTGGCGCGCATCCCGACGACACCGATGTCGCATGTGGCGGGACATTAGCCGCACTGGCCGCTCAGGGCTATCGCGTCGCTATGGTTGACTTGACCGATGGCGAGCCGACTCCCAATAGTACAGGACCGTTGCAACGTCTGGAAGAATCGCGGCTGGCTGGGGAGACGCTTAGGGTTGCTTACCGACGGATCATGAACCTTCCTAACCGTCGACTAATGGACAGTTTCGAGACACGCATTGCACTTGCTCAAGAGCTGCGATTGTTGCGTCCGCGAATTGTGATCGGCTTTGGCAGTAAGACTCCGCTCGCTTCACCCGATCACTATCAAGCGGTCCAAATTACAGATGCAGCCATCTTTTATTGTCGCTTAAGCAAATGGGACGAACACTTTGCGGGCCTTCCACCGTTTGTAATCCAGCGTCAACTCTATTTTCGAATCCCGCTGGAACCGATGACGCCGCAGAGCACCGACGCGCAGATCACAATGGATATTTCCAATCACATGGAAACGAAACTTGCTGCAATTCGCTGTTTCAAAAGCCAGTTCGCGAAAAGGCCGCATGTAATCGATCGGCTGCGTGCCGCCGCGATTCTTGCAGGCGCATCGGCTGGCTATGAAGCTGGTGAGACTTTTGTTAGCCCGCGACCAATCGGTACCCAAGATCTTGTACAATCACTGCTGGCAGATGGTTCGCAAGCCGCAGCCCTCCAATCGCTGTTCGTTGACAGCCAGCCTCCACGCAATATCGAATGATAGTTATACTGGCATTGTGGCTGCCTTCGCTACTCACCGCCACCGACGTGTTAATCGCCGATCACACAGCAAACGCTATAGCCCTCGATAATTCATTATGAACGTATTGATCGTCGCTATGATCGGAATCGCGGTGGTCTTGCTGTGTATTCTCGTCCTGCGTCTGCATCCAATCATCGGCTTGCTCTTGGCCAGTTTGTTCGTGCTCGCTGCAACTCCAGAGCCAATCAAGCTACAAAACCGATTGGAGAAATTTCGCCAACCCGTAGCCGCAGTACAGGGCAATTCGATTGGAACTTTGCATGCGATTGATGATGGAGCATACTATCACTGGCCCCAAGGTGAGCCAATCCAGCATTCGCACGAAATCTTGCTTAGGCGGCAAAGCATAGCCTCCACGTCAGAACAAACAACAGCTCTCGAGTACAAGGATATCGCGTTCTGGTACTCAGCGGACGCCGAACTGGCTTCGTTAAAACAGGGAGATTCTTTCGTAGCGGTGACGGCTTATGAATCGACTAGACTGACGATTTGGTCTGGGCTCGGGAGTCAACTGGCAGATGGTTTTGCTCAGACATTTCGCCGTTTGGGGATACCGGTCACAATGGCCGCGATCGTCGGAGTTTGCCTGATTGAAAGCGGAGCAGCGACGCGATTGGTCATGGCCATCGTCGCGTTATGTGGTGCTCGCGGAACTGCGCCGGCTTTAACCGTGAGCGGGTTTATACTCGGAATCCCCGTTTATTTTGACAATGTTTTCTATCTTTTGTTGCCATTGGCCAAGGCGATAGGCCGTCAAAAGCCGGCTTTCTTCATGACGGCGGTGATGGCAATTATCGTGGGCGCAACCATGGCTCACTCCTTAGTTCCACCGACGCCAGGGCCGCTACTAGTTGCTGCCGCAATGCAAGTCGGCGTAGGGACAATGATTTTGGCTGGGACGATCGTTGGAGGTGTCGCCGCGACGGCTGGGTTCGGCTACGGGGTTCTATGCAAACGTTGGGTGCAACTATCAATCGATCAACTGCCTGCGGGCGAGTCGGCCGAAGTTCCACATTCAAGCATTGCCGCAAAACGAATCCCCTTAGCGCTGGCTGCTCTGCCCATTGGGATACCGATTGCTGTGCTGGGAAGTGCCGAGATCGTTACCTTCCTGGCTCAGGATAGTGACAACGCAGCACTCCAAAATGCAAGCCGTTGGATCGATGCTACCAATGACCCGACACTTGTCTTTATCCTAACAGCGTTGCTTGCCATTTGGATTTTGAAAACGTATGGAGCTCCTCAAGGCGTCCGCAAAGCTGTTTCTCGAGGACTAGCAGATGCAGGCACGATCGTACTACTGACGTGCGCGGGAGGCGCCTTCGGGGCTTCGCTGCAACAACTTCAGTTGGCGGATGCGATCGGCGATCAATTCCAGAACTTTCGGACACCGTGGGGGTTGCTGTTTACCGCTTTTTTCTTGACGACGATCATCCGAGCTGCACAAGGGAGTGCGACGGTCGCGATGGTGACATCGGCCGATATTATCGCTCCAGTTTTGGAAACGATGGAGTTGCCGTTCCACCCGGTCTATCTTGCACTCGCGATAGGTTGTGGATCGAAGCCACTGCCCTGGATGAACGATAGCGGCTTTTGGCAAGTAGCAACGATGACTGGCATGACCGCAGGCCAGACGCTAAAAACATTCACCGCCGCGCTCACACTCATGGGCATCGTCGGCTTCATCGTCACCCTTTTGGGCGCGTGGCTACTTCCGTTCAAGTAACACCACAGATTGCGGCTCACTGGACGGCATGACCGCCAATATGGACAAGAGGACCAACGGCGTCACCCACCAATTACGATCGTTGGGTGACGCGAATGGCACTCCTCAGGTTCCAGCAGCGGATGACCGATATCGTGCAGCAAAACCAATCAGGTGGTAATGCAGTTACTGCAAAGCACGTCGTCATGGCGTACAATGCACTTGGTCAGAAGACATCCATCGCTCGGTACCAAAGCACCGGAACCAGCAACGCTGTGGCAAGTTCGACGTTTACCTACGACACAATCAACCGCCTGAGCGGCCTGACGCATGCCCAAGGCGGCACGACGCTTGCCAGTTATAGCTATGGTTATGACGGCATGTCACGCCCGACTTCGATCACATCGTCGATCGAGGGGGTATCGACTTTCACGTATGACACTACCAGCCAGCTAACCGCTGCCGACCATGCGACCCAAACCGACGAGACCTACGGCTATAATTTAAACGGCTCTCGAAATACGACTGGTTACACAACCAGCACCAACAATCGAACCTCAGCCGCTCCTGGCTTCACCTTTACCTATGATGACGAAGGAAACCGCACCAAGCGTACGGAAACCTCGACTGGGAAGGTACAGGAATACGAATGGGACCATCGCAATCGATTGACTGGCGTCAAGAACCGCAACTCAGCGATGGGCTCCGTTGTATTGCAAGTTGATTACGCTTATGACCATATGAATCGTTTGGTGAAGCGAACGTATGATGCCGATGGCGCAGGAGCCGGAGCAGCCACAACACAATTCTGGGTGTATGACGAAGGCATCAATGCGGTGATGCAATACGACGGAGCGGCAGCGAGCAATCTCTCGCACCGCTACCTATGGGCTGACTCCGTTGATCAACTACTGGCCGACGAGCAAGTGACAAGCCTTGGCTCGGGCGGCAACACGCTTTGGGCACTGTCGGATCACCTCGGCACGATTCGCGACATCGCCGATTTGAACGAAGGCAGCGGCGTTACATCGGTAACCAACCATCGCACTTATAATGCCTTCGGCGCTTCAACGGCCGAAACGAATGCAGCGGTAGATTTGATCTTTGGCTTTACTGGCAAGCAGCTCGACGAAGCCACCGGCATGCAGCACAACCTAAACCGCTGGTACGACTCTGCGCTTGGCCAGTGGCTGAGTGAAGATCCAATCGGGTTTACAGCTGGTGACGAGAATTTGAGGCGTTATGTTAGAAACAAAAATGCAGCTGCTCTCGACCCGTTTGGGCTTGCGGAAACTGTTCTGAAAGACTATGCGCCAAATCCCGATCTTATTCGACTCTATAAAGAATCTAAGATCGGGGGAGCTAAAAGGAGTTCAACTGAAGAACTAGATGAATACGGAAACCGGCTGCCTGGTTGCGCGTGCGTTGACCTTGCATATATGGCACAAATGTTTATTGAATATAAACAAGACCCAAACATTACGACAAATTATGTTGTGTCGTACAATTATATTAGATATAAAGACGCAACCGGTGTCACTCGAACTGAAAAGTCTCATGCTATAAATTTGATTGGCTATAAAGATGGGACATTTGCACTTGGCGACATCACGTTCGGCGAAGACTATGTTTCCCCAACATACAATAGCAAGGAAGACGCTTTGGCTGATTTGCCTTATTTGATTATGGTATGGCATCAAGAACAATCGAAAGATATCGAACTGAGCCTCAAAGCCGCTCGCAAATTGAAATATGAAGGAGGTGATGAGGTTGGGGTCGGTTACCACCTTACTGAATATAAGGACAAAATGCCAGATTCCGTAATGTATTACAAAGATAGAGAAACTCGGAAATCACTTGAAGATTACTTTCGAAGTGTCAAAGTGACAGATGTACATAAAAAATATTGGCCAAAAAATCTTGAGGAAGGAAAAAAGTACGAGCGTGATCAAATTAAGCGGACAAACAGGTAGATAACTAATTTGGTCGAGCCAGAATTTTGTGGGTAAGCACTTTGGAAATTTTGAGAGAACGTCAGTTTTTAGCGGCCGATGAGCGGAGAAGACGAGAATTACCTTTGTTGGTGATGCCAGAATAAGTTACCCACGAAAAAGCTTGGTGGACCACCAATTTCTGGCCACCCTCGATGGCGACAATACTTTATAAAGTTCGACTTATGATTACTTAACACTGGCTGTACTGTCAATCGGCTTAACTTCTTCTGCACAGAAATGTATAAAATGCTAAGCTTTTCTTTCCGCCGTAGACTAGTGATCTTGGTATTGCTTTCAGCAGCTGGTCCCTTCAATTGCCATGCTGGGTTTCCATTGCATGACCTTATTGGAGACCTAATTATAGCCCCTGATCACGAAATAAAGGAGAGGGTATTAACGTTCGATTTCACGGCAGATACAAACGGGGACCACGTAAAATATCTTCACATTACAGACTCATTTGAAATTGACTGCAATGTCAAAGACACAGTTCTGGATGCGGTTCTTATCGCAACAGACGCAACAGATAGGTTCTACAAAGGGCCGACACAAGTGATGCTTAATGACAGGCAATTAGAGGTCGAAAAAACTGATATTGATGCAGAATTAGTTTTCGCGAATTGGGCATCATCACCATCGATTTCAGCCGGAAGCAAAATGCAACACTTTACAGTTGAGCCTGAGCTAGGCAAGAATAAGTTTGTACTCGACTATTATGCGGATTTTGATGAGCAAAATGGATTTGAGTTCTATTTTTCACGCAATTCAAAGCACGGATTTGTGACCGTTCAATTTATTCTCCCACGACACTGGAGTTTGCGCAATGCAAATCTCCCCTATCTTCAACGCGACAATTTCACAGTCAAAACGTATGTGTTCGATGGCGATTTAAGGGATTTAGGCAAATTATCCACTCAATTCAAGATCCTTCCAATTCGAGAGAATCCTAATATTGCTTTTTATGCGACATTTCTACCAATGGCTTTTTTAATTTCAACAGTTAGCACTGTTATTGCTTATGCTCTTTTTAAGTTTTGGAAACGAATTGAAAGCTGTGGCGCAGAGGTGTCTAGCCACCCTGAATACGAAGATTGGTCAGAACAATAGGTGCCACAGAACAATAGGTGCCACACACGAATGGCACTGTTGAAATGGCTTCGGTGTCATCAAGCAGATAATTTCGTACGCAAAAAATGGGTACCGGCACCAACGTGCAAAAACGCCTAGTAGTAAGGACAAAAGGTGCCACCCACGAATGGTACTTTTGCGTACGTAAGTGTTAAGTTTCGAAAAGGTTATCACCTTTTAGTAGTCTAGCCCGGAGGGACGGTCGCGGCTTCGTCATCAAGCGATTACTGTCCCGGCGTTTCTTGACGACGCGCGGCTCGAAACGATCCGGGCGATTGGCGATGCAACAAGCTGCAATTTGCTCGAGCAATCTCACACTGTATGACAGCCTCCCGGCTTCGCTCAAGTTTAGCATCGCGTTGAGCCAACCAACAAGCACATATTGACGTGCCGTCGTAAAACTGATTTCTCGCGGTCGACGCTCATGCAACGCTGCCGCTCCCGCAATCACAACGCGGATCAGATTATACGCCAGCATGGTCGTCCAGAATTCTAGGCGAACCATCGCGGGGGTTTTACAGCGGAGATGATTCAAGTTCAAAAACGTCTTGATACTTCTGATATCCAACTCCGCATTCCAACGAAATGAATATAACTCGGCGATCTCTTCAAAGCTCACGCCTTGCTCGCCTTGATCTTGCACAAACGTCGAAATGACAATAATCGAACTTTGCTTGCGCCCCGGTGCACTTATCACGTAACGTAGTTCTCGAAGCTCAATCCTCTCGGGCATGCTTGCGTATTGCTCAGCCGACATCCACGATGGCCGAGATGGTCGTACCCAACTGACCAAGTGATCGTCCCATCCCAATCGCTTTCCTTTGCGAAAGTCCGTAGGCCGTTTCTGATGCTTGCGGAAGCGAAGACTGTTTTGAACTTCAGCAGCAAGAGTTCCATCTTTCTCAAAGGCTTTGCGCCAGTTATGAATCAAGTTGTCGCGGATCCCGAGATCCCGAGCGACTTGGCAATAGGTTAAGCCTTGTTCAATGACCTTTTTAACAGCCGCCAGCTTGTAATCACGGCTAGAAACACGTCGGTTCGACATCAACTCATCCTCCGTCAGCATTTTGACATAAGGTGAGTCACTGTCTACCATTCTTGGGGAACTTCACTTCGATCGAATGGGCTACAATAGTGGAACATCACTCTTCAGATTACTCGTAGAAATTCGGCGATTTAGTCCATGATCACTAGAAACACACTCAGCGTATGTTCAATCGGCAACATGATACCTTTCAATCTCAGCGCTCTTATTTGTTATGCGTCGCTGTTCTTGACGCTGCAAATCGAATCATTTGGCCAGACACCTACAGAAAATCGTTTTGAACCAAAGGTGCAGGCATACGAAGAATCGGACAAGTTGATGCCACCACCTAAAGACGCCATACTTTTGGTTGGGGACTCGCAGTTTTATCGCTGGAAGACTTTGGCCGAGGACTTGCCAAATTATACCGTTATCAATCGAGGGATCGATTCGTTTCAGACATCCGATTTGGTTCACTTCGTCGATAGAATTGTTACGCCGTATCAACCTCGCATGATCGTGCTGCATGTTGGCGGCAATGATGTAAACAATGGTAAGTCCGCAGCACAAATACTCGAGGATTTCAAGACATTCGAAAGCAAAGTGCGTGCAAAACTACCCGACGTACCGATCGCTTTTTCCAGCATTACTCCAGGACCAGGACGTTGGGAGCAAGCTGATCGAAGGAAAGAAGCAAATCTCGCGGTTAAGGAGTATGTCGATACGAAGGACAACCTGTACTTTGTTGATCTTTGGGACGCGATGTTAACTGCGGAAGGGCAGCCACGCGAAGAGCTTTGGGTCGAGGACCGAGTTCACCCAAACCAAGAAGGCTATCGATTGCGAGTCAAGATCATGAAACCGATGTTAGGACCTCCCGACATTAAAAAGTAAGAGCCTATCCGTTTAGGTAACCTACCGCTGAGCATTTGCTTCTCTGCTTTGAGCTAGGCGACTTGGCGCTCTAGCTGCCGACGATACAGTGACGCGAACACCATACGAAGCGGGCGCCTTAACCAAGATTTAAGCCGGGTGGTGGATGACGAACTACGATTGATTGGCGCGGTCGCTTGACTACTCAAGGGTGAATAACTGATACGATGACTACAAAACCTGTTCTTGCAATTACCATGGGCGATCCAGCTGGTGTTGGGCCTGAAGTCTGCCTTCACCTGCTCAAGAACGCTGAGCTTGCCAAGAGTTGCACGCCCATTATCTTTGGCGACGCCGACATACTACGAGCTTGTGCAATGCAAGCTGGATTGCGATTCGCTGCCCCCGTCATTGCCGCGAATGATTGGCCAGTGAAAACTCTTCAGGAGCCGTCCGTACTTAATCTCGGGTTCATTCGACTCGATGACTTCACACCCGGAACCATCAACGCTGCAACCGGTCTCGCGGGTTATTCGTACGTGAACCGTGCTATCGACGCGGCTCTTGCTGGAGAAGTTGCCGCCGTTTCCACTGCACCGCTTAACAAAGAAGCAATGAGCCTTGGGGGGATCAAATTTCCCGGCCACACAGAAATCTTCGCCGCGCGCACCAACGCTGTTCGCTCGTGCATGATGCAATACTCCGAGGAGATAACTTGCACGTTTGTTACTGTTCATGTCGGCTATGCCGAAGTGCCATCGCTGCTGACTCAGGAACGCATTCTTGACGTTATTGAACTAACGGCCGCCGGACTCGAGCGCATCCGCCGTCGAAAGCCCAAGCTCGCCGTTTGTGGACTTAATCCCCACGCGGGCGAACATGGCTTGTTCGGAAACCGTGAAGAAGAGCGCATCATTATCCCCGCAATCGAAGCGGCACGAACTCGCGGCCACGATATCGAAGGCCCGTTGCCACCCGACACCGCGTTTTTGCCATGGAAGCGAAAATCGACCGACGCCTTCATCTGTATGTATCACGACCAGGGCCACATTCCGGTCAAAGCGCTCGCGTTTGATTCCGCTGTGAACACTACGCTCGGCCTTCCGATTATTCGAACCAGCGTAGATCATGGAACTGCGCTTGACATCGCGTGGCAGGGCAAAGCTCGTCCCGATAGTCTCTACTCTGCCGTGCGTCTTGCTGTGCAACTCGCGGAGAGCGGACAGTGATAGTCGTTCTGGCTGATGATTTTTCTGGGGCTGCAGAATTAGCTGGTTTAGCGGCATCGCGTGGTTGGAGTGCTGAAGTACAGACACGCTTTGATGCGAGTAGCGTCGCGGAGGTCATCGCATTGGATGCAGACACTCGGCGAAAGAGTGAACTCGAGGCGGTCCGCATAATGCACGAAGTCACAAAGCAAATTACCGCCGCAAATCCGGCTTGGATTTTTAAGAAGACCGACTCCGTACTGCGTGGCCACGTGCGAGCTGAAATTGAAGCGGTGATGAATGCCGGTGCGCATAACGAGTGCGTTTTCATTCCTGCGAATCCAAGTAAAGGCCGCGTGATCATTGACGGACGCTATTTCGTGAATGGAGTTCCGCTTGATGAGACGTCGTTCAGATGTGATCCCGATTTCCCTCGCCGCAGTTCAAGCGTTCTAGAATTGCTCGGCAAATCAACTCGGATATTCACGCCAGAATTCGTAGCGTCTCGGGAAGATTTGCCATCTTCCTTACCAAAGACTACACTCGCATCAGGCGCTGCCGATTTTTTTAACGCTTTGCTCGGACCTTCGCGTCCCTGCGCGAATCAACAAAAGTCTCAAATCAGATGTGAAAGAATGCTTTTGTTGTGCGGAAGTCTGGCTGCGTGGGAGGCGGGGCGTGCCGGTGAAATGCGCCGTCAGAAGTTTGTCGTCAAGACTCTAGGTGCACCAATCACAGAGACGCTTTGGCGAGAATCATCGCGTTTAATGCTTGGCATCGGCCACCTCGTCGAGAAACGAGAACGCGACTTAGTTGCCGAGTTAATCGCCGCAGCACAGCCTCTGTTGGCCGACAAGCAGAATCTTTGCATTGCAATCGAAGGAGGTGCAACTGCTCGCGCCTTTATCGATAGCTGCGGCTGGACGCGATTGCAAGCGTTGGCTCAATGCCCAGCAGGTGTTGGGGTTCTTCATCCGCCTGATGGACCGCTGATACTTATCAAACCCGGTAGTTATTCTTGGCCTATAAATTTTGCCGATTTTGGTAGTATTCAATAACGCCTTGCTGAAAGGATAGGGGACACGATTGCTCGCTGCTCTTGGTCCGGCCTACGGTAGAGGTAGTGTTTCGCAGAGCTTGTGAAATCTGCTCACCAACTTTGCAAGGAAAATCTTCATTGGGATCTGCAATATTTGGTCTGACTTGCATGCGAGAATTACCAACTGGTTGTTCGGCGGATCGATTCAAGGAACTCCATTCCAGCGTTTGGTAAGTCTTCGTGCGTGCCTTCGAAAATAGTCAGCCGAGCCACTCCGGCTTTTGCGCGAAATAGTACGGCGCGTGAATAAGTTTCGTCGTCGATAGCTGCAGATGTAGATTGCTCGTCAGCTCCGGCACTTAACCACTTTTCGATTTCGATTTCAGATACTGGAGGAAGTTTGTTTGCAATTGCAATGGCGTTGAATGCAGCAATCGATTGGCTAACGGGGACCGATCCGGTATGTCCGTCATGCACGCCAGTGTTTATATCGATCGGCACCTCAGTCGCGTTTGCCAGATGATACACTGGAGAACGCATTTCCAACTCATGCTCGACTGCATCGCTGCTACCGGGAACCCCACCGACTAACGCTTTAGGATTAAGCCAACGCTAGAAGTACATCATTGGGATGATGGCGTTGCTGGATGAACAATCAATTCGTAAGGCCGGTGATCGCTGGTTGTAAGATCGTCTGGAAAATCGTCTTGCCTAACAATCACTCGCGTTTGTGGTTTCCAGTTGCGGGCTGCTCCGGCGACAAAAAAACCGTCCAAGATCGAGGCTGGATAGTCGTTGACGAAATCTAGATTTTCGTCGGTCCAACATGTATCAACAAACTTGTCTGGTTTGACCCACTTCAAAATATTGTCGCGATTCAGTTCCTCAAACGCTTTGTTTCCGCTGCCCTTAACATAGTCGAAATCATAGTTGAAATCTCCCATTACAATAATCGCTTCCGATTGCCCGCGCGCCCATTCGCGTAAACCAATCGATTGCTCATTTCGCATCGCCTCGTCACCCCGTGCTTGATGGACTAATACTGCAAGGAAGCGATTGTTCGTCGTTGTATCTCGAAATGCACAAACGAGCGGACGTCGGAGATTCCCGTGATCGACAGTTACGCCTCCCATCTCGCTAGGCTCTTTTGATGCAACCAGTTGCAATCGATCACTGTCGAAAATGAATTGAAGCCGATCGTCACCGCCGCTTCCGCCGCGTACATCTTTAAAGTGACGTCCCGGTATTGTATTTACGGCCGCTAAGTATCGATCGAATGCACTTGGCAAGACTTCACTCAAGCCGAAAATCGTCGCGTCCTTGAACTCCGCCAATTGCGATGCGATCCGCTCCGGTTCGCTTTGGCCAGATTGCAAGTTCCATTCAATCGCTTTGATGGCGGTTGGTGCCATTTCCGATAACAGCGGAGTCACTTCGGCAAAGGGCGAGCCGGGGCCAGGAGGATCATTGCGGGCGTCTTCTAAAGTCCGCGCGACTTTCGGTGGCGGCAGAATCATCTGCGAATCGATGTCACTCACCAACACGCTGAGTTGTCCGTTCTCCTCTTGCAGTTCACCGGTCGCAGTCACCGTCTCGTTAATAATCTGACCGCGAAAGTTTTCATAACCACGTCCCGGCAACGTCTCGGCTTCTTTCGTCTGTATTTTGATTGTGAAGCATTCGGCGCTACGGAAATCTTTGATGGAATTCAAATACACGTTTGTCTTACCGCCAGAGGCTGCTACGACGAACGAAACGGTGACTTGCTGGCCGACCATTTGCCGCAAACGTTCCATGTCTTCCGGCTTATTCGGCGAATAGCCCACAGTGATCGCTGTTGGTGCATTGGAAAGGTCCGTCGGCGTCGCAGCTAATTTGGCATCAGATGTTGCAGTTGTCGGATTCTCGTTTTCCGGCTCAATTACGTTCGCAGTATTTTCCTGCACATTTGGGGTTGGAACAACAACGTCCGACGGGGCGGCGACCGTGTTTTCTGGAATCGCAGAAGCAGATTCTATCGACGGCTGGCTTTGTCCGAACCATACGACGGCGAAAGCGACGACCGCCACGAGACAGATTGCACCGATCAAAGTGCGGAGATTCTTCTTTGGCATAGGAGCGATTGCAAACGACTAAAGTGAAAATTAAATGCGAGATCTCATGATTTGATCCGATCTAGGGCACTGCAAGTATAGTCGTACCACATCATTTATCAGAGGCTCAACAGTCGATAAATTCCGACGGTTAGCCTTTTTGCCATCGCCATAAGATCACAAAAAAGAGGTCCATTGGTCAAAATAATGGGTACATTCACTAGACTTGCAATTCCATCAACGATTCCCAACGGGTGTAGCAGGCTTCCAGCTGAGCCTGTAGCTTCTGCAACGCGGCTTGCTCTTTCACGATGATCGATTGCGGTTGCTTGTAGAAATCTGGAGCCGCCATCTCCGCATGCTTGGCAGCAATCGCAGCTTCGGTCTCTTCGATCTTTTTCGGCAACTCCTCAAGCTCTTGCTTTTGTTTGAAAGTCAGTTTTTCCACAGGCTTGGCCGGAGTTTTGCCGGATTCCTTGGGAACCGAACCCGACTTTGACTTCTTGTTCTCCGCTCCACCATTCGCCTTGGACTTCGTTTGACGCAACCAATCATCGTAACCGCCGACGTACTCTCGAACACCATCACTCTCGAATACAATTGAACTGGTCACGACATTGTTCAAAAATTCACGATCGTGACTGACAACCATCAGCGTGCCGTCGTATTGCACTAGCCGCTCTTCTAACAAATCCAAAGTCTCCGCGTCCAAATCGTTGGTAGGTTCATCCAACACAATCAAATTCGCGGGCTTGGTGAACAGCTTGGCAAGCAACACGCGATTGCGTTCGCCACCGCTCAGCATTTTGATCTGAGTTCGCGCACGCTCCGGCGTAAATAGAAAATCCTGAAGGTAGCCAATGATATGTTGCGATTTACCATTGATCTTAACTGTCTCGTAGCCGTCACCCACATCGTCCTGAATCGTTTTTTCTTCATCCAACTGCGCTCGCATCTGATCAAAGTAGACGATTTGGACATTGGTTCCAACGCGGAGTGTTCCCGACTGCGGTGCAAGTTTTCCAAGCAAGATTCGCAAAAGAGTAGTTTTACCAGCGCCGTTGCGGCCAATAATTCCAACTTTGTCGCCTCGCATGATCGTGGTCGAAAAGTTATCCAAGATGACTTGATCGTCATAAGCAAACGATAGGTTTTCAGCATGCAACACCAAATTCCCGCTGCGGCCGCCTTCTTGTATTTGCAAGTTGGCCGTACCGACCGCGCTGCGGCGCTCACTGCGTTGCTCGCGCATGGCCTTCAGTGCCCTAACGCGACCTTCATTCCGAGTACGCCTCGCTTTTACGCCTTGACGGATCCACGCTTCCTCGATCGCAAGCTTCTTATCGAAAAGCGCGTTCTGCTTTTCTTCGGCAGCTAGCGCAGCTTCCTTGCGAGTCAAGAACGTATCGTAATCG
The DNA here is from genome assembly GCF_056494165.1 of Njordella aestuarii. Taxonomy (NCBI): domain Bacteria; kingdom Pseudomonadati; phylum Planctomycetota; class Planctomycetia; order Pirellulales; family Pirellulaceae; genus Njordella; species Njordella aestuarii. The sequence goes on along the minus strand of NZ_CM151397.1, from coordinate 95,923 downwards.
CAGGTCCAGTCAAAAAGCTTGCCGCCTTCGATCTCAAGAATGCGACCTGCCAGTTTCCTCAAGAACTGACGATCATGCGTGATGAACATGAAAGCTTTGGGCCAACGTGCGAGGAAGCCTTCCAACCATTCGATCGCAGGGATATCGAGATGGTTCGTCGGTTCATCGAGCAGCAGCATGTCTGGTTCGTCAGCCAGCGCCTTTGCTAACAGAACTCGACGTTTCATCCCCGACGACATTTTTTCAAAGCGAGCTTCCGGGTCCAATTCCATTCGCGAGAGGATTTGATCGACAGCGTGTTCGCGCCGCCATTGATCCGTTGCAGCGTCATGCTCGGCCGCCGTGCCACAGACTCCGGCCAGAACTACTTCATGGACTGAGCCATGGACGCCATGCGGCACATCTTGCGGCAGCAGGGATACTTTTGCACCCGATGAGTAAATGATCTTCCCCGAATCAGGCTGGACCGTGCCGGACAGCATTTTTAGCAGCGTGGTCTTTCCAGCTCCGTTTCTGCCTAACAATCCAATCCGTTCCGCCGGATCAATCAAGCAGTTAACGCCATCCAAAAGAGCAGGGCCGCGGTAACGAATTGTCAGATCTGTAATCGTGATGAGAGGCATTCGAGAGTTGTCTAAAGTTGAATTAATCCCGCAAAGTTGCAGGAGTGGCCAAGTGGGAAAGAATCCTAAAAGCTACCCAAAACAGCTCTCTTTTGACAGGGCAATTGGATCGTGCCAAAACTATCATTGGCGTTGAAACCACAAGAATACTTGAGGTTTTCATGAAAACCCTGAAAAAAGGTTACGCCGGAGACCGCTCCTGAATTCGGTGTTGACCTTCCAAAATGGCTCAGGAATGCAATCAAATGCAGACTTAAGGACAAATTGACGAGCCTTCTCGGCTGAGCTATCGTAAATACTCCCCCCTTAAGTATCCCACCCCAAAAGCTCGACGGCCGTCAGCTTTACGCGTTCAGCGCGAGATGCGGCCGTTCGACATCGACGATATCTAGCTCGACAGGTTTTCTCATGCCACGGTTTGAGTTTCGCCGCTTCACCTTACTGGTTGCATCCTGCTGCCTGCTGGCTTCGACGACCATGTCCAGCTTGGCCGAAGAGGTCTCGGTCAGTTTCGAAAAAGACGTTCTACCGATCTTTCGCGAGCATTGTATGGGATGCCATCAGCCCGCGTCGCAAAGCGGCGGGTACATGATGACCTCGCAGGACAAGCTGATGCTGGGCGGCGAGTCGGGCGAGGGAGCAATTGTCCCAGGCGACGCCCCCTCAAGCGCACTCGTCCATTTGGTAACACCGCATGATGGCACGGCTGAAATGCCAAAAAACGCGCCGCCACTTTCCGACCAACATCGCGATATAATTCAGCGATGGATTTCCCAAGGCGCTCAATTCGACGGAAGCACATCTAGGCCGACTTACAACGCTGAACATCCGCCGAAGTACTCGCGTGCACCGGTCGTGTCCGCGCTCGACTTTTCTCCCGACGGTCAACTGCTTGCGGTCAGCGGCCACCACGAAGTTCTCCTGTTCGAAACGGATCGAATGACGCTACGGCATCGTTTGATCGGCATGAGTCCACGAATTGAATCACTCAAATTCTCTCATGATGGAAAACGATTGGCGGTTACTGCAGGGGAGCCCTCTTCGAGTGGGGAACTGCAAGTATGGGACATCGCCAACGGATCATTGCTCTTGAGCAAATTCGTTGGCTCTGACACCCTGTTCGGAATCGATTGGTCGCCCGACGATCAGTTGCTTTCATTTGCATGCACCGACAATACAATTCGTTGCGTCCGATCAGACTCTGGTGAGCAAGTGCTGTTTCAAGGCGCCCACGACGACTGGCCGCGAGCAACGTCGTTTTCGGTCAGCGGTGAACATGTTCTTTCGGCCGGCAGAGACATGACGGTCAAACTGACGGAAGTTGCTACCCAGCGCTTTATCGATAACGTGACAAGCATAACACCTGGTGCCCTTCGAGGTGGCATCAATGCTTTAGCTAGGCATCCTTACCGCGATGAAATATTCGTAGGCAGTTCGGATGGCGTCCCGAAGCTCTACCGCGTCTTCCGTCAAACCGCTCGCCAAATCGGCGACGACGCCAACTTGATTAGGCAACTCCCTGCTATGCCAGGACGCATTTTCGATGTCCGCATCAGCTCCGACGCATCCATCCTGGCCGCAGTCAGCACTCTTGACCAAGTTAGTCACGTGCGCGTTTGGAAGTATGAAACTGCAGACAATGTGCCCGAAAATATCCGCCAGATCCAGTCAAAGAACGCTGCGGATCGCACGACCGAAGAACGAACCGTGCTCGACGCATACAGCAGCGCCGAACCAGTGGAAATCGCTCGCTGGGAATTGCCCAGCACTGCCGCTTACGCTCTGGCAATCAGTCAAAACCGAACGATTGCTGTGGGCAGCGCGGATGGCACAATACGTGTTTGGAAAATTGACGACTCAAGCCTTCTCCACGAGGTGTCCGCCATCACCGACAACATGTTGGCGGGAAGTGAAAAACGAGACAGCCTGCAACAACAACGAACAGCATATCTTGCGAAAGCTGTTCCAACTTCGCCTGCGGGACACCTTGAGAAAGATCAAGCGAGCATTCCAGAACATATCGTTTCCATTCGTGTCTCACCCGCTAAAGTCAACCTCGAGAACTGGAAACACTATACCCAACTTCTTGTTACGGCAGAGCTTGCTGACGGAAGCGAGATCGATGTCACCAGACATGCAACGGTCGAAACAAATGGGCGTTCAGTTCTGGTGCATGAGGACGGCTTCGTCGAACCGCTACACGAAGGCGAGGGTGAACTGAAGGTTAGCATCGGCGATCATACTGCTAGCGTGCCTACCCGAGTTGGGGCAACAGCGATTGATGAAGTGGATTTTGTACGTGACGTAAATCCTGTCCTGTCACGCATGGGTTGCAACCAAGGTACTTGTCACGGTTCGCAAGCCGGAAAAAATGGCTTCAAGCTTTCGCTACGGGGCTATGATCCGATCTTCGACATTCGAAGTCTGACGGATGACTTGGCCGCGCGCCGAATCAATTTTAGCTCGCCCAACGACAGCTTGATCCTTAGCAAGCCACTAGGCACGGCACCTCATGCTGGCGGTGTGCTGATGCATAGCGGCGATCTATACAGCACCATCGTCGAACAATGGATTTTGCAAGGTGCGAATCTGGCAACAGATAGCAAACGTGCCGTCAAAATAGATGTGATGCCCAGCAATCCCGTGGTCGATCAAGCAGGAAATTCTCAACAAGTGCGCGTTGTCGCTACCTATGAGGATGGGACCGAACGCGACGTAACACGCGAGGCCTTTATTGAAAGCGGCAATAGCGAAGTTGCTCAGGTCAATCGAACTGGTTTGGCTACTGCGATTCGGAGAGGTGAAGCGCCGCTTTTGGCACGGTACGAAGGCAATTATGCCGCCACAACTCTCACTGTCATGGGCGAGCGCGACGGATTTGAATGGAGTTCTGTTGAAACGTGGACGCCCATCGATGCGTTGGTCGCCGAAAAGTGGCAACGCATGAAAATACGGCCATCAGAGCTTTGCAGCGATGCGGACTTTATCCGCCGCGTCTATTTGGACCTTACTGGGTTACCTCCAAGTGCGCATCAGGTTCGTGAATTCATCAAGGACGCGACGCCGACTCGAGTGAAACGCGATGCACTGATTGACCAGTTGGTTGGGAGCCCCAATTATCTTGAACACATGACAAACAAGTGGGCTGACCTACTGCAAGTCAACAGTAAATTCCTGGGCAAAGAAGGAGCAACTTCGTTCCGGAATTGGATCGCGGAAGAAGTGAAGAAGAACACGCCGTACGATCAATTTGTAAAAAACATCTTGGTTGCTTCTGGTTCCAATCGCGAGAACCCGGCCGCTTCCTACTATAAAATCTTGCGAACTCCGGAAGAGATTATGGAGAACACAACACATCTCTTTCTTGCCGTACGATTCAACTGCAACAAATGTCACGATCATCCATTTGAGCGTTGGACGCAGGATCAATATTATGAGACGGCAGCTTTCTTTTCGAAAGTTGACTTAAAGAAAGATGAAGCGAGTGGCGATCGGATGATCGGCGGTTCCGCGGTGGAAGGCGCTAAACCGCTTTATGAAGAAGTCTATGACAAAGCGGAGGGCAGTGTCATACATCAACGAACTGGCAAAGCCATCGAACCCAAACATCCATTTAGCTGTGAGTTTGAGCATGAGGAATCGCTGGGCCAACGGGCCGAAATGGCGGCCTGGCTAACCAGCCAGGACAACCCCTATTTCGCTCGCAGCTACGTCAATCGTTTGTGGGGATATTTGTTAGGTGTCGCCTTGATCGAACCAATTGATGATATTCGCGCTGGTAATCCTGCGTCGATTCCCGCGGTACTCGATCATTTGGAACAGGAGTTTATCGCAAGTGGATTTGATGTGCAGAGCGTGGTAAAACAAATTTGCAAGTCGCGTGTCTATCAGCTTGATTCAGGTACAAATGAATGGAATCAAGACGATCAGACAAATTACTCGCATGCGATTGCCCGCCGACTACCTTCGGAAGTGCTCTACGACGCCGTCCATTTTGTCACAGGAACTGAGACGACTATTCCCGGGGTCGATAAGGGAACACGAGCTGCAGCGCTTCCAGATGCCGACTCGGGATTGGCCGACGGCTTTCTTAACAACCTTGGCAGACCAGCGCGTGAGAGCGCATGCGAATGTGAGCGTTCAAACGATCTGCAACTTGGAGCTGTTATGGCGTTGCTGAGCGGCCCGACCGTTGGCAATGCAATTTCTGAGAAGAACAACACGTTGCACCAAATCGTAGCTCAACTGACGGAAAACGAACAACTGATCGATGAGCTGTACATGCGTGTTCTGAATCGACCTGCCAGCGATGCGGAAATCGCAGGCTGTAAGCCATTTTTCGAGCAAGTCGCAACTGATCACATGTCGTTGCAGTCGGCTCTTCAGGAAGTCGAGACATGGTGGGCAGCCGAACGCGAAAATAGGGAAGCGACGCGTGTGAAGAATTTGGCGGAGGCGAGGCAGAGATTGGTCGCGCGTGAAATGGAAATCGCTGAAGCTCGCGCCATCGCCGAGACCGAACGACTTGCGCAGGAGACTGCGGCGACTGCGGCGGCAGACCAATACCTAGCTAGCTGGCAAAGCGATCTTGATTCTTGGTTCTCGGCCAGAAAGTCGACCGTGCGTTGGGATCTGCTCGCGCCCATGGATGCATCGTCTAGCAATGGAGCCGAACTCCGTCCTCAGCCTGACCGATCGATTTTAGCTGCGGGCAACAAGGATAAAGGAGTCTACAACATTACGACCGCTTCGGCGTTATCATCGGTTAGGCAAATTCGGCTGGAAGCGCTAACCGACCCATCGCTGGCGGCAAAGGGTCCCGGCTTTCCTTTCAATGGAAATTTTGTAGTTACGGAATTCGAACTATTCGCGGGCCCCGCGTCTGATCCGAATGCTTGGACAAAGATCAAACTGCGGGAGGGCAAGTCAGATTTTGACCAAGCTGGCTTTTCGGCTGCCGCAGCGATCGACGACAAAACGAACGATCAAGGCGGATGGGCCGTAGCGAATGCGGGTGGAGTCGAACACTGGGCCGTCTTTGCTCTTGAGCAACCGTTGCAACTGCCCGACGATTGGGTGATTCAGGTGAGAATTCATCAGAACCATGACGCCGCCGAGCATCGATTGGGTCGATTCCGACTGTCCGTTTCGAACTCTGAAGAATTCGTTGTAGGGTTGCCCGAATCCTTCTCCACTATCCAGCGAACTCCGAACACATTACGCAGTGAGAGCAGCCGCGAACTGCTTACCGCGTACTTCATGAAGACGGACGCCGAATACATGCGGTTGCAGCAAGTCGTGGCCGAAGCAAAGAAGCCGCTGCCTGAAGACGAGCAATCGGTTGCAATCAAATTGAGCATTCAACGGCTCGAAGCGCCGATTGCCGATGACCTTAAAGTCGTGCAAATGAGGTCGGACTTTGAACAGAGTAAACAACAGTTGGAGCAGAGCCGCATTACTGCAGTCGAAGATATCACGTGGGCTTTGATCAATAGCCCGGCATTCTTGTTCAACCATTAGAATACAAACCACTCGGCAAAACGAGCTATTAACCGGAGACTGATACGATGTTTCGAATTCTGGGCGCGCGCGGAAAAGATCTTTGCGATCGACATCTAAAATTTGATCGACGCGATGTACTACGATTGGGTGGTGCGAGCATGTTTGGTTTGTCGCTCGACAATTTGTTTCGATTGCAAAGTGCATCCGCAAGTGAAGCTGTTGGCGGCGGGCCGGGCTGGAATAAAGCCAAAAATGTGATTCTTGTCTACCTGCAGGGCGGTCCTAGCCACATTGATCTGTGGGATCCGAAAGAAAATGTGCCCGACAACGTCAAATCGGTCTTTCAACCGATCAGCACGAAAATACCTGGCATTAAATTTACCGAAAATCTGCCACAGCTCAGCCAGTTGAACGACCGCTTTACGATGATTCGTTCGATGAGCTATACCCCCAATGGCTTGTTCAATCATACAGCGGCGATTTATCAGATGATGACTGGTTACACGACCGACAAGGTGAGTCCTTCCGGTCAGTTGGAACCTCCGTCGCCAAAGGATTTTCCGAACTTCGGCTCGAATATCGTTCGCTTGCGTCCCACCGACACTCCGATGCTTCCTTTCGTCATGCTGCCACGGCCGCTTCAGGAAAGCAATGTTGTGGGGAAGGGCGGCACGGCTGGCTTTCTTGGCAAAGCGTTTGATCCCTACACGCTGTACCCTGAAGGCGACGATATGGATATGCAGAAGATGGAGAAGATTAACGTTAGCGACTTGCAGTTGCGGCCGGAAGTTTTTTCCGTTCGTTTGCAACGTCGCGCGGCTTTGCGTGATGTGATCAATCAACAGATGCCCAAGATCAATGCGGCTGTCGAGAATTATGAGCTTGATAGTTATTTTGATCAGGCTCTTTCGCTGATCGTGTCGGGTAAAGCGCGAGAAGCGTTCCGATTGTCAGACGAATCGGATGAGCTGCGGGATCGTTATGGACGCAATACGTTTGGACAGAGCTGTTTGCTCGCTCGCAGATTAGTGGAAGCGGGTACTCGGGTGGTCGAAGTTGTTTGGCCCAAGGTGGCTAACAGTGACAACCATTCATGGGACCAGCACTCCGACTTGTCCCGTCGCTTGAAGAATCAATCGGCTCCGATGCTGGATGCAGGACTATCAACCTTGATAGACGATTTGGACCAGCGAGGTTTATTGGAAGACACCTTGTTGATCGCTGTTGGTGAATTCGGTCGGGCGCCACAGCGTGGTGTTAGCACTAGTGGCAATGGTAACTCAGATGACGGCCGTGATCATTGGCCCTATTGCTATACGGCGGTAGCGGCGGGGGCTGGCATCAAACGCGGTTACGTGCATGGTCAGAGCGATGCAACGGCGAGTGCACCGACGGAGAATCCGGTGCATCCAACAGAATTGTTAGCTACCATTTATCATGCATTTGGCATCGCCCCCGACACCATCGTGTACAACCATCTGAACCAACCCCGCGAGCTAGTAAAAGGCCAAGCCGTAACCTCCCTGTTTGGCTAAGACTTCGATGGGCGTCAAAGCGTCAGGGCAATCACACGACAAAGTAGTCACGGGCAATTATTTGCAACGATCTCCGATCCGCGAGTTCCTCGCGAGACGCTGGTGCGGGATTTTGGAAGGTTGTCTTGCAGAGTCGCAGGTCAATCGCACGTGATCGATGCGGCGCAAATTCGTCACAGCAACCGACATTACAAAACTCGAGCTCGCACACGAGCGCAGCTAGCGGGCTAGAGCGGATCGGTCGGCCGAATCATACCCTCGCTTCCAATAAGTAAGCCATCCAACGAGATCGACACTGCACGGATGGAAGAATTCCGAGTCAACCTTCGTTGCCTCTGTGCCAACGTCTCGCCAGATCGGTCAAGCACTGCAGCTTTTCCGCCTATGAAAGATTAGACAGCACCGCAATTCAAGATTGCGGAGATCGTCCACGTCAGAAAAAAGGTGTGTCTCCAACTTGCCGCGCCATATGCGTCCCCGCGTGTTCCATTCGTCGATCTCAAAGTTTATGTCAGAACTCGTTGCACAGGGCGGTTTACAATGCATTGCTGTTGAACGTTGTCGAGATAACGGAATTGCTGCGGGGGATGGAAGGAGTTCCAAGTGTCTCGCAATTCAGTTAGTGATATTGGATTCTTGAAGACCTTCACTTGTGAGAAATGGATACCGACGGCAAGATCTTGGGCATAAAAATAGTCATCAAATTCTTCTCTGGTGACTGCCGAAATTTTGCGTACCTTGGGCCACAACTTTGCTGGTTCAAATGCTTCTATGCGATCTATTACAGCGGAAGCGACCACGGCGCATCTTGGCATGGAGGCATAGATGACCAGCTGTGTACCAGCCTCAGCGCGGGGAATTCGCTTTCTCAACTCTACCGACTTGCGGCCATCCAAAATTGCTTTGACATACCGTGGGTGTATCGACAAAAAAAGCATTTCCTACTCCAGTTTTGAGGCCTGCCGATAAATCATTTCAAATGCCGATTGCCTTATCTCCACTGCAGAAACGAATTGCTGGCGTTTCATTCCATCCTCTACCAAAATCGCATTTAGCTCGTCCAGTGGGATTGTTTGTGGAAACAGTTCGGTATTGGTGAACTCCATAGCGAAAGCGGAAGCATCTGGTTCTCCGAAGTGATCCATAAGGTGCCTCCATTCAAAAACTCCCAGTCGCTGATACTCTCGATATAGATCTTTGACTGTGCCCGTGACACCTTTGGTCATTACCGAACAAGCTCGAATGCACCCGCCGCCACGTTCTTTGCTGCCACTCACGTACCAAAGAATGCGAGCAATGTCGCCTTTGGGACTGTTCTTGGGCCTTTTGTAGTAAACGGAATCGGGGTTGATTACCAAGCGGGTGTCCATCGAAAGAAGCGGACGACTCCAGATGCGAAAGTCAAATAGTTCCTGTGCCCATTCTGGTTGAATTGGAACTACGAAGGTTGGCAGCTTACCGAAAGTCACTTTGCCAGGATGAATCAACGCCTCAAGCCGCTGCGCACTGCTTAGACAACCACTCGCAGTGGCGTCCGCTAATTCAATGATCCCTTCACGCAACGAAGCGGGAAGGCCATTTGCCGCAATGAGGCCGTTAACGACTTCCTCCAACGACTTACGATCCCAAACTCCCGGCAAAATAGTTCTGATGTATTGATGGCCAGCAATTTGGAAACCGCGACGCAAACATGCAGAAAGAAGTGCTGCCTCAACGAGCGGATCTTCAATTTTCAGTATTGCATTTTGAGTAGAGTTCGCTGTTCCGGTCGGCAAATATGCGATCAATTCAGAGATAACATTCCCAAGTCTTGTACCCGCGAGCCTGCGAGCTACCCGAAAGATGCGAATACTTTTTTCGGCAGCACTCTTGGCTTCAGTCAGAATCATAGCCAAAGACCGGCGATTTGTATCGCGAATGTGACTGACCTCAAAACGATCGGGAAGGCTGAGAGCTCCGTCGATCAGCGCCGAAAATACTTTTCGAGTCTCTCCATGTTTTTCTTTTACGAACTCTCCAATATCGATTTCGTTCATTGATTTGACACGATGTCGTTCGATGCCCGTGTTTCGCATTTCGCGATACTGATAGACTCCTGCTCGAACAACAGAATCAATTTCCGAAATGATCTCAGAAGGCCTCTGCACCCGTAGTCCAAGACTGCCTAGAATTTCAGGGGCCTTCTTCAGCAATTCCTCATCATAAGTCGCAAACGCAGCAGCATTCCGTGATGCGGCGATCGCTAAATGTCGCTGGTCTGAAATCTCGCTCGGGTCTTTGGGGTCGCCAAGTATTGATCGTAGCGGGTCTCGGTGTCGCTCTGCAGCGTCATTATCTGAGGAGATGACATTCCACGACATACGAATCGATGAGATCATTTCACTTCTCATTGGCTCTTCTTGTCGATCCAAGTCATTAAAGACTTCTTCTGTAACCGCAATCGATATTTCATCCGCCAACCAATCGGCAAGTAAGCCTGAGGCGTTTTCGTGCCTTGGCCGGCCTGGGTATCGAATATCAATGCAGACATTCGCGTCGCACACGATCAATGGCTGCTCTGGAACGCTGGGTGAAAGCTCGAACAACGGCGTTTCGTTGAGCGTTAAGGTGTAGCCTATCAGCTCGCTTCCACCTAGCTTTTTGCCAGGTATACGCTTGGCTGCATGGAACCCCAGGCGGTGCCAGACTTGAGCTGCTTCATAGTCAGCCCTGCAGTTCAGGCGAATGCGCGCGCATGCCGCAAAGTCTGCTCGCAACTGATTTATCAATAGTCGACTAGTTCTTTTTCCTCTGAATCCGCTCGATACAGCCAAGTGGGCAATCCTGATTTCGCTTTTTTGATTCACTGAGAACAATACGTAACCTACAACATCTTCGCCACTCTTGGCCACGAGTATTTGGCGTTTTGCCAAGCGTTCTTGGAATGCTCCCGCCGGAAGAAACCCAAGCTCGCGCTTATTCTGTCGATAAATCGATGCGATCTCTTCGAGTTCCTTTTGTGATGATGCGTACGCGATAATTGTGTCTTTTATGGCTCGGCCTCGCGTTGCAGACGGACTGTCTTAGTGGAAATTCCAAGGCTACATTGTAGTCGAATTGGCCTGACTCAGGCCTGTCGATAAGTCTTACAGCTTGCTAGGCGGATTAAGAATGACTCGTCCTGCTTATCGTGCGCCCACATGCTGACCCGCAATGCTACACGCAGGCATTGGTAAGAACACCTCTTTACGTTTGATTCGCAGACGAAACGGGGAAAGTATCGTTCAACCGCGTGCCCAACGGGCCACGATACCTGCTACAGGCACCATAAACGCGGGGCGATGCCCACGCGGTTAAACGAAACCCTGCAGTTTCATGTAGCATTACAAGGACGACGCTCGTGCCCTATAGATGGTTGGCACTTTGCCTCAGGTCCACGCATCAACCTCGAGTTAAATACGCGAGGTTGACTTGACTCAGCGGTCGGATCGACGAATGTGCCGTCTTGCTTACGCCTAGCTCGCGGGCTTCAGATAGCCATGCATTCCGAGCCAACTTACATAGGCATCGAACCAGCCGGTGCTGGTCGTGGTTTTCTTGTACATGCCGAAGCCGTGCCCACCTTGTTCGTAGTAATGCAATTCAACAGGGCGATTTGCTTTACGCCAGCTTTCAATCAGACCAAAGCCAACAGGAAAAAGCGGGTCATCGGCGGCAATAGCTGCGAAGAGCGGTGGTGCGTCAGCAGGAACTTCGACCGCATTCAAGCCGCCATAGATGCTGGCGATGAACGCGGGTTTGGCTTCGCCTCCGCTCAACGTTGTGGTCATGGTCAGCATTGCGCCGGCGGAGAAGCCGATCATGCCGATGCGGTCTGGATCCACGTGCCATTTTTCGGCATTCTCGCGGATGAGAGCGAACGCAGCGTTCGCGTCAGCAACTTGCGGTGCGATACGAGCGGTCATCTCGGCCGGTGTAGGACGCGCCGGACGCGGCCCACTCCCGGTTCGGGGCGCAGTCGGATTCGCGAACTCTTTGAGATCGGCCACAGTCTGATTAAGACGATACTTGAGCACAAAAGCAGCCACGCCTTTGGCAGCGAGTGCCTCGGCGACTTGCCAACCTTCATTTTCCATCGACAACGTTCTGAAACCTCCGCCCGGTGCAACAATCACAGCCGCGCCGGTCGCAGTCGAAGGATCAGGTAGAAATGGCGTCAACGTCGCGACAGTAACGTTGCGCGCGAACTTGCTTCCGTACTGACTGTGCCACGACTCGGACGTTTCGGCGTCGGGCAGCGGCCCCGTTCCCAACTCAATGGCGTTTGGTTGTTCGGGAATTTCAATTGGCGTCATGGCGTCTCTTGGAGCGTTTTCGCTCGCGACGTTTTGACTTGCCGCTTGCTGAGCTATTCCAGGCGTTAGCAGCGAGAGAAAGCACGCTGACGATAACGACACACAAAACAATTTTCTCCTTGCCTCTCGAAACAAGCGAGCGACGATTTTACTTGTGTTTCTATTTTTCACAGGTGACTCCAGCGGTGGATGGTTTATTTGAGAGAATGCCGACTTGGGATCTTGGAGTATATAATGCGTCGATTGGTCTAGCTACCATCCAACGTGATTACATTGGGTTGCGTGGATCAAATGAGCTCGGCTAGGTACCAAACAAAATGAAAATGAAATTAGTCGAAGAAGAGAGGGGAGACTTAAAAATTCGTTCTTCCCGTACGTGGCTTCGGGTCGACAGACGGTGCCCGACAGCACTGCTCTCGATGAAACAGCATTTTGTGCCAATTGTCGTTTCAATCTTCATCCATCTCAATCTGGTTCTAGCGCTGCTTCTTTGCACACTTGCTAATCCCGGCGAGAAAGCGCTGCTTACATTCAACTTTCAGCTGCCAGATGAAGCAGACGAGCCAATGCTAATCGTACCTGAGATTCCTATTGAAATCTCACTTGAAGTTCCAGATGAAATCGAAAGTGAGTCACGCTTCTTACCAACTGTTGATACTGTTGCGCCCGTCATGTCAGCAATAGGTATCGGAATTGAAGGAATTGGCGGATCTGGTCAGCCCGAAGATGAATCACATGCTGATGCGCAAGAGTATGCTGTTCGCGATGTCATTGTGATTTCGGGAATAGTCACGCATGCTATCGATGCAACAATGAAGAATCCATGGGAGCGGCTCGAGAAGGATAGGAGTGATTTCCGTCGAGATTTCTCAGCCGAAGTTTTTGAGTTGGACGAGGCCAGATTTTATTCGATCACATTTTTTCCGCTGGAAGCTTCTGCTACTGATCTTTGTAGTGAGGCCATCGCTAGCAAATTGCGAGCGGTTGTTAACTGGTCGAATGAGTACTCCCGTAGAACAGCCGATAGTCAGGGCACACCCTATAGTTCTGAATTAGTTTTGATCTTACATTCTGGCAAGATACCGATTGGTCAACTTCGAGACTTAATTGCGCTGAAATCCAGGGAGATACCAATGCAAATTGTCTGCCTTAAATATTCCGTGGGTGCGGACGATCAGATCAAGAGTTTAGCCGGAAATGCTGGTGGCCAATACTTTGCGTCTAGAAAATGAACAGAAACTTGCCATGCCCGTTGAGTCGGCGAACATGTTGTGTCCGAGGCTGACGGCGAGGTCGTTAATCCACCCGGAAGGCTACAAGCTTCCATGGCAACGAGGTCAACTTTGTGTTTTTTGAAGAAGGCGGTGAGGTTAGTTCGCTCTGTGACAGCGTTGATAAAGTGATGTTTGTGAGTTTCGAAGTCAAGAAAGCAGCACATTGTCTTGAACTTACCGAGGTCTAGAGCGAGAATGTTGACGGTATATGTTCTTAGGGTTTGGGATTGGAAGTCTGTCAGCGAACATGATTCAGGCAACTCGAGATCACGGGCCCGAGTTGCCAGATTTTAATCAAATGACTCCCATCCCAAGCTCAGGACTTACATAGATTTGTTACTCATTAAAGGCAACGCATGATACCTGCTTCAAATCCGCATGCGCGAACGATCGTGCGAAAGCTTGCGCTTTCCGAAGAGGGCGACGAAGTGGTATACTCTGAAATGACCGCTGAACAACGGGTTTTGATGGTCTGGCCCCTCACGCTCACTGCATGGAAATTTGCTAAGCCAGATGGATTTGAATCCAGACTTCAAAGACATGTTACTCGCATTGAGAAACGCTAAAGTCGACTTCTTAGTGGTTGGTGCATATGCTGTTGCGGCACACGGCTACCCAAGGGCAACTGGTGATCTGGACATCTGGATTCGCTCTGACGAGGAAACGGCTCCGCGTGTCATGCTTGCACTGGCGGCTTTTGGAGCACCAATTGGTGAATTATCCGTGGCGGACTTCTCCGTTCCTTCGATTGTTTTTCAGATCGGCGTTCCTCCGGGCCGCATTGATATTCTGACCACTGTTTCTGGCGTGGATTTTTCTGACGCGTGGAAAAACCGAATGCAAATCAAGCTGGATGATCTCTTACTTGACGTCATAGGTCGCGCTGACCTCATCAGGAATAAGAAGGCATCAGGACGCCCCAAAGACTTTGCCGACGTCGCCGCGCTAGAATCATCGAATGACAGATAACAAATAGATAACAAATAAAGGTTACATGTTGCGTTGCTAAGCCAAGAAGATAATGGGCATGAACGGTTCGTACTTGGCACCTTTGTAGATTGACAAGTTGCGTGACGAGATTGGAGCGTGCGTCAGCAACAGTAGCATACGAGCCAGCGACAAGGGATGCTTGCCGAATAGCGTAGCGGCGGTGCTCGCAAGCGAAATCGAACCAGCCGCGACGGCTCCGCAACCTTCGAGCCGCGATCACGAATGCCGCGATATTTTTGGCTCTTGATTGCCTGAACTCCGAATCCGGTACAGAGGACAGTCGGCACCGAATACGAGTAGAGGCACACAAGTCTTCAAAATCTTGTGGGGTATAGAAAGGCAGAAAGGCTATACAATGAGTTTCTGACAGGCTAGAAGCTTATCCCACCTTAGCGGGTGTTAGGGTTGAGGCATTTGGAGCAATAAGACGGCGTCCCCGGTAAAAGGTGCAACAAGTGAGGCCGGGCTGTTGCTGACAGCGATTGCGTCGGATTGAACCCAGCGTCCGCTGCGAGGATCATACCAACGGACCTGCCATTCACCGGCAGGTAGTGATAGATTTAGCGTGACCTCAGATTCCAACACATCGGCCGACTGCGGTTTGTCAGAGGATGGCTGGTGCGCATAGACAATGATCTGCTGCCGGCTGCTGATCACACTGAATTGCTGAGGGAGATCGCCGGCGATTTCGGGAGTAGGATGCATGCCAGTCAGCTCTATACCCGCTTCGCGAAAGAACTGCGAGATAAAGCGAAAATCGTGTGCACCGTCATCCAACAGGCCCGCAGCAACCGCAGTCTGGTAGCCTTGAAGACCTTTGGTTTGCTCTCTGCCTGCGAAAGCTTCATAAGTCTCCAAGCCACCATAAGTCGCGTGTCCTCCACTCAGTAAACTCGACCACATCAGCCGGCGGAAATAATAGCGATCGTGTTGCGGCGACCGGTAGATGCCATAGCGATCTTCATCATTGACAATTGGATCTGCAGTCTTCGTGTAATGCTTGTCAAAAATCGCGCCGGATATTTGGTCCATATCTTCGATGGTGACGATATCGGACCATGGAGCATCTATGAAGGCGTAGCCGGAAAAACGCATTTGGTGATTGGTTAGCAGCGTTCCCCACGCTTCGCGTTCGTACATGTCCCGTCCAATTTGATCGATAATCTGCGGGGCTACGCATCTACCACAATTGGCACGTTCCAAATCCTGGTCATTGGAAATACACCACTGCACATTGGGGAACGCGGAGAATCGAGCTTGTGCATGGCGGGCGATCCATTGGGCTGCCCGATCCCCTTGGCCATAGCGTCGCAGTTCGGGTGCGTCTTCACCATAAGGGATAAGCTGGAATTGAATGTGTGGATAGCGTTCGAGTGCATACAGCAGTCGGTGCTCCATCTCATTCCAATAAGCTTCGTTTGGCCCAGTTCGCTCTGAATTCAGAAGTGCTTCGACCGTTCCCCGGCTGCGACAGAACCAAGTACGAATTTTGGTAAAACCAGTTGCGGCTGCCTGATCGAGATACTCCTGCCAATGCTCTTCTGCATCGGTCACATACCGATAACCAGTATCGCCAATATGCAGAAACCACTGGCCGTTGTCGTACGCGAATTGTCGTGAATCGCTGGAATGTTGTCGCAGCTTGCCCGGGAATCCTGACGGTGCAACGATAAACTCTCCGGTGCGACCGTCGAGCTCCACTGCGGGCGCGACGGCAGTGCATTGCCAGCGGTACGTTCCCAGCAACCGACAGTAGGCACGCGCGATCCACTGAGGCGAGTCATCTGTTAGGCCACGATAAAATGCCTCAACCCGGACTTGTTCGCCGTCAGGTTGCGTGAAGGTAACTTGTACGGGACTGTCCGCAAGTGGATCCAGGGGAGCGTTCCGAGCCGGCAATTCGAGCTGCCAAATGCCATACTGCGCAGCTTGTGGGCTACCCTGGCTCAGGTTGGGCAATTCAGACGCAGTAGAAGATTGGGCGACAAGTGGGCTCGAAAGCCCAAAGATCGCCAAGATGATCGATGAAATGCAAATCAAGGGGCGCATCAATTTCCCATTGTAAATGTTTACTGGTGGTCGTACGGTGCTGGGGCTGCGGAAAGCTATGGAACCAAACGATGGAAACGGCAGAGGATTGGCCAGTAAATGGCTTCAGAGAATTGTTGCACAATTGACAGATTCGAACATGCTTGGGCCTACGAAAAATACAAACCTAAAACTGCATCCATTGTTTTGCTGGGATTCACCGGTTGATTGTTTGCTGTCTTAAGATGCAGCCAATGGTCAGATGAGCTCTGCACCGGCCGAACGCCGCTGTGTTGACTGTGGAGCAATCTTGCCGTCGAGAATTCCTGGTAGAGGAAAACTGAGGCTCAATAAAATGGCTGGTGACAGCAAGGAATCGCCATCGTTCCGGTTCCGTTCCGGTTCAAATTATTGCAATTATGACGATTCTGCGCTTTAATCAACGCCTATTCTCATGGAGCAATCTCGACTGAGTTTCTGCCCTTCTGCGGAAAAATGTCTAGACAATGAGGATTAGGGCCCCATCTTGCAGCAACTAAAGCTAACCTTACTCTTCGTTTTATTCGCTAGTATCTGCACTATTAGCGCCGAAATGTCGCTCGCTGATCTAACGGTTCAGACACCGCCACCTGCGGCTCAAGGCCCCGCCCCGCCGGAAGACATTCGAACGTGGATCAACGCAGGCGAGGTAGATCTGGTGCGAAAATGGGTGCTCGAGCAGACCGCGGGCAAGACTGACGTCCTGCACACGGACATTATCGTCGCGAAACTCTTTTATGATTCAGGCCGAGCTTTCGTGGGCAAGGAGATCCTTGAAAAGCTTTCAGCCCGCGAGCCTGACCGATTCGACGTGCAGTTTGTCTTTTGCGAGCTTGCTGTCGGCGACCAGCGCTGGTTTGATGGCTGGACGCACGCCTCGGCTGCTGAAAAACTTAGCCTGCCGGAAACGTGGAGCAGCGAAAAGCAAGCGTCCGCCAAAGCAGAACTCACGTTGCTAAAAATGGCTTGCCAGGAAGGGCGAGGCAATTTTGCCGCGGCTGCCCTAGGCTACGAGACCGTGCGGCAAACAACCAGTATCGCGAGAGCTTTTTATCAGAGAGCATCGATCGGCGCGATGCGTTGCCATGTACGAGTTAGCCAGCCGGAGCCTGCCTATGCGATTGCCAAGGAACTGGCGGAACAAAAATTACTAAATGATACACCCGAGTGCGTCATTGCAGAACTTTCAGAACTGGCACAAGATGTTGAAAACGCCGAAAAGTATTTTAAGCTTGCCATAGCCCATGCAGGCACTGCTGGCGATTCGGCCAAGATCAAGTATGCGCGCTGGTTGATCTGGAACAATCGACCAGCCGAGGTCGCAGAGATTTTGAAGGATAAACAGGGAGCGGATGCGGCCGAGCGCGAGCGTCAGTATTTGGCAGCGTTGGTCGCGAGGATGGAGGGCAAGCTAGCAGATGCCAAACGGATATTATCCCGGCTGCACCAACAGGATTCGTCATCTTTTCCGATTGGAAATCAACTGGCGCTGGTACTGATTGAAGATTCCGATGAAGCCTTTCGCGCACGCGCATTGCAGATAGCGGAATTGAATGCACGGACGGCGAACAGTGCGGAAGCTTGGTCGACTCTTGGATGGGTGCAATTTCGGTTAGGTGATTTACCCAGGGCGCAAGAGAGCATGAAAAATTCTTCCATCCGTGGCGAATCGAACCGAGACACCGTGTATTACATGTCCAGAATCTTGAGCGCGGCCGGCAAAGCCGCTCAAGCGCAACAGCTTAAAAAGGTTGCACTTACTATGCGTGGCCCCAAGTTCTTTCAGGTCGGTACCGACCAGCCTTGAAACGCCGAGCGCCGCTCAGCGAACGTTCCAAAATCCCCTGTAAATTTGTCCCACTTCGATTTCTAACAAGAAGGTTTGTCTACTGTGAGTCAAAAAGAAATGAACTTGCGCCGAGCATTTCGCATGACGCTGCTGTCAGCAGTGCTCGGTTTTGCATCGCTGAACGCATCTGACAACACGTTGGCAGATGACAATCCCAACGCGGGTCAGCACTATAACGCCGTGGTCAACGTGAATGGTCAGTCAGGTGTAAACGATGGTGATAATGGTAGTAACGCCACATTGCTAAACATGATTCCAGCAGCACCGTATCTGGGTGCAGACTCGCTTTTCGCGAACCAGAGGGCCGTTGGTGGGACTGGGGGATACTCGTTCGAGTTGCAGGCCGGAAATGGCGGGAATGCGTCATCGAAGCTTGCTATCGATGGCAACTTTGGCGCTCTTAACGTGAATACTAGTGCCATTGGCGGCGATGGAGGCTATTCCGATTATGGGACAGCAGGTAATGCAGGGAACGCCACGGCGGAATCTATGGCAAACAATTCCGTTGGTGCATCGACGGCGTTTGCCGAAGCACATGGAGGTGCAGGCGGTTTCACATATTACGGAACGGCAAATGGCGCTGCCGGAACGGCATCGGCTGTAGCAAACTCAAGCTCTATCGGACTTGCGACGAGCGAAAGTTATGCCTATGGCGGGCAAGGTGGAGGACTCTTTTATGGTTCATCAACGGAACCTGGAAGCGTTGGTGGCGCCGCCATTGCCAGCGGTTCTGCCAGCGGGGCAGAGGCAAATCTTTGGCTTGAAGCGCGCGGGGGCAACGGCGGGGAGTCGCTCGGTGATGGCGGTACAGGAGGTAACGGTACTGTTGGCACTGCCGGCGTCACGGCTACGAATTCGGCTCAGATCAACATGAGAGCGTACGGCGGTTCAGGCGGCAATAGCTATGGCTCGGGCAACGGTGGTGCGGCTGGGATTGGCGAATTAGGAACATTTTCATTCAATGGACCAGCTGATCTAAGTTCATTTACCGCTTTGGTCTCAGGGCACATTTATGGTGGAAACGGTGGCAATGCATATGGGACCGGCAACGGCGCTGATGGCGCATCTGTCGCACTGACGAACGCGATCGACGTATCAGCTTTCTCAGGCTCATTCAGACTGACTGCCTATCAGGACGCATTTGCAGGCGACGGTGGTTCGTCGTCCGATGAAAGCGCGACGTCCGGTAACGGTGGTAATGCAAGCTCTTCCTTGACACTCGTCGAAAATGCGATAAACCATTTAGAAGTTGGCGTAACGGCGGAAGGCGGAAATGGAGGAAATGCGTACGGCTCGGGCGTGGGGAACGCTGGTACGGCGCTGGCGAATTCCTCTGCCACTAACACGTCGGATACCGGCCGGGCAATGAGCTATGCTTTCTCGGTTGGGGGTAGCGCAGGTAGGAATTCCACAAACAACAAGACCGGCGGCAGCGCGGAATCGACGGTGTTCGCCCAAGCTAACGGATATGCTTACGGCAGAGCGGATGCGCGGGGTGGTACTGGTAGTGGTTATTGGTACGACGATGCGAATGGAGGTAATGGTGGCAGTGCAACGGTAAGCGGATTCGCACAATCAATTGACAATAGCTTTGTAGCAGAAAATGCCCGTTTGGATTTATCTGCCACCGGCGGTCAAGGCGGAAGCTCTAACAATGGGAATGGTGGAAACGGTGGAGATGCAACCGTAGGAAGCAGTTCGATCATAGGATCAAACTACCTTAGCGCGTACGTTGACGTGAACGGGGGATCTGGCGGCGAGTCGTACTATGGAAACGGTGGAAATGGAGCAGCGATCAGTGTTACGGATTCTATAGCGGTTTCCGATACGGCGGTCGGTGTTTGGATCAGGCAGACAGCTCGCGGAGGGAACGGCGGTTCCTCCTACTATGCAGTAGAGGGTACGGCAGGGAACGGTGGTGCCGCATCAAGTTCTCTTTCGGTGACTGGTGCATATTCAGAAGGAGTCACTATTAACTCCGAGGCAATCGCCGGTGCTGGTGGCATTTCCTACGAAGGCACGCCAGGCAATGGTGGTAACGCCAGCTCAACCGCCAACTCCATAAATACTGGCGTTGGTGAAGCCAACGCTTATGCTTACGCCGCCGGTGGTAGCGGAGGGTATAGCTGGTACAACGGCGACGGAATTGGTGGTAATGCCTCCTCTGCAGCCTTCGCGTCGGCAGCAGGTAAAGCCGATGCGCGAGCTGAGTCGTACAGTTCGCAGCATGCAATTTCTTCCGCGACAAGCATCGGTTTGAACGCTCAATCGACGGCGACCAGCTCGGGTGCAAGCGGCTCCGCCACAACACAAGCAACCGGATTTAGTGCTGGGTCGAACTTTGGAGCCAAAGCCACTGCGCAAGCTTCGGTCGGCAGCACCGCCAATGTTTCTAGTTTTGCATCGGCCGACGGAAGTTCTACTTCGCATTACACAGGCAGCGACGAAGCTTTTTCGTACGCTTCGGCCAATAATTCCAGCTGGTCAGCGGCAAGTGGCACCTCCGGTCAATTCGCTATCCAGCAGGCCTTGCAAATTGATCCTTGGGATGGCTCTGGTTCGGATATTGTCGGGATGGGCGGTTTTGGTGGTCAGCACCCAGACGACTCCTACAACTCGGCAACCCACACGGGATCCGTCAGTGCCGAATTCACCTTTGACAGTAACGCTTACTTGGGCAAAGAGCTTGTCGTTGGTCTCTATAATGGCTACATCTCCGGTTTTGATGCCAGCAATTATTGGGAATTCACTATTGAATCCAGTGGAAGTGGGTTCTCACAAACGTGGAAATCAACCGATTCGGATTTCCTCAGCTTGTTCACCGACAACGTGATCTCGCTTGGAATCTATGATACGCTTGACTGGAATAGTTTGGCCTTGAATTTGTCTTGGACTACCAATGGTTCGGGCCAGTATCTCGGAGGTAACTTCGTAGCAGGCGTTTCAGCTGTTCCTGAGCCTTCAGCGGTAATTTTCTCATTAGTTCTGCTTGCAATTGGAGGTGTATGTGGCGTACGGTACTACAATCGCCAGCAGTTGCAATTAGGCACGGTTTAAGCAAGCAATTGTTTTCCCGACACACTTAAGTGAAGATCTGGCCCAACTTTTTGTTGGGCCTTTTTTATGGGGTTCTTGCGCTGCTTTATCAAATTTCTTCCCGTCCTAGCGAACGCAGCACAAGGCATTTATTGGGTCCATCCGGTTACTTCGAGTACTTTGAAGCCACCACCAAGCTCGGGGACCGTTGAAATACTTCGCACGGCTCAGTGGCTGTAGGATACCTATCGCGGCCGACGACTGAAATTTTTTCGGTCGGCTACATCATCTAGTACCAGACCATTTAGCGCCAGACGCTGTTAGATGCGATCTGGAAGCGGCTAGATGGCGTGTATTTGCGTGAGAAGGGGTCTGTATTCTCCTTTATTGTCCCTAATTGGTCTCCACTTCGAGTTCGTGTTCGTAAAGTGCGCGCAGCTTCCCATTGTGAATGTTGATTGGTGGTCGTACGGTGCTGAGGCTGCGGAAAGCTATGGAACCAAACGATGGAAACGGCAGAGGATTGGCCAGTAAATGGCTTCAGAGAATTTTTGCACAATTGACAGATTCGAACATGCTTGGGCCTACGAAAAATACAAACCTAAAACTGCATCCATTGTTTTGCTGAGATTCATCGGTTGTTTGTTTGCTGTCTTAGATGCGGCCAATGGTCAAACCGCCCCTCTTCCCGAAATGGGGCGAGGGGGGAAGAGCTTTCGGCGCTGTCGATTCAATATCATTGCGCTTGATTGACCCAAGGCCGTCAGGTTAGCGATCTTATCAACAATCTTAAACTGCTGGTTCTACTACTTGGTTTGGAAAGAATATTGAACTGGTTGAAGTGCTACGCCACCAGCACTTTGAAAATTCTTGTGGCGTGGGCTGTTCAAACCAAGCCGGTATGTCCGACCCGACTCGAGCGCAACGGGGATTTTGCAAGTTCGATTGTCCTCAGACCACGAAGGCTGCTTCCCCTCGGCAGCCTTCGGGAACTCAACTCCACCTCCGGTCCACGACATTCCCTTGCCCATCGGCATGTTAAATGTCACCGAAAGCCACTCTAATTTGGGATCTACGTCGATGGCGCCATTGGCGGGTTCCATTCGAACAACTTCAGGCGTCTTGGCAAGCGCGATCAATTCCGCTGAAGCACCCTCCGTGGCAAAGTATATTGAGTAGGGTTCGGATGCAACACCGTCGGTCGATTTAAAGTTGGTATATGATTTGGAGTTTAAGCCGACTCGATAGTATTTACCTCGCTCCAGCTTAACTGGTAAAACGCAAGTTCGCTTGTCTATCCAACGGGCCTTTGCATCGCTTCCCGGTGGAAAGTAAGGTGGACCACCAGTCCAACTCATCCCGGCACTCATGTCGCGATCAAATGTTACACGAATTTCGGTTCTTGAAGCTTTAACGTCGATTTCTCCTGCAACGGGGTCTGTCGAGACGATTTGCGGAATCTTAGTTTTTGACTTGGTGTTCTCTTGCGCTTCACTCGACTGAAGAAGCACCATCGGAAGCAGAGCCAAGCTTGCGACTGCAACTACCAGTCTGGATCCGAGACCAAAATTAGTTTCACTTTTTTTGAACTTCATAATTTTCTCCAATCGAATCTGAATTTGCGAACTACTCTCAAAAACTCCTACCAAACCAACTCCTTTGGGCGAATTTGCTTGCGCCCGAGTCACTAATTTCAGCATCGCGTCGCCGTAGTCCTCGGAAAGAATCGAGGTTTGCTTTAGTACCGCTTCGTCGCACGCCTCCTCGCGAGATTGACGAATCTGACGCATCGCCCACCAAAAAAACGGGTGAAACCAAAAGAAGCTCAGCGCAATTACCTGAACCCAGCCCACCAACGTATCCCTCCGTTGATGGTGAACGAGTTCATGCGCCATCACGATGGCAATATCTTTCGCGCTTGCGTTTCGCACAATTGCCTCAGGTACTACAACGCTCGGCCTCCTTACTCCGACCAGAAATGGACTGGTCCAGAGATTCGTCACGCGCAGGTCTGGGCAATTCGCCATACCAAGTTCCATCGCAATCTTTTCGTACGCGATACGCAGCGATCCTTCATCCAAAGTTTCAACGTCGCGAAGTGATCGAGAAATCCTGCGGTAACGTCGAATAACCATCCACCAAAATAAACCGATACCTACTAGCCAAACCGCCAGGCACACAACTAATGGTGAGAGTGTTTCTGAAGCAACATCGGCCGTCAGAGTGCTCGTCGTTGCCCCAACGGACATTGCTTGCCCAAGTTGCCTGGGCTCAGGCGCGTCGAAAACAATAGCCTGAGGCAGAACAGAAGCGAGCCACGGAAAGGACTCGGTGCTCAAGCGTATGTAAGGTGGGAGTATTGCTTTCGCTAACACCACCAACCATAGCGAATGATGCAAAAGAGCGGAGCGAGAACGGAGCAAGCTTGATATGATCGCAACAATGGCGATCAAGATTGCAAGTTGCCACGAAGCATGGAAAACCCAATGCCACCAACAAACCGCAACTTGCTCGATCCACTGCATCATGATTTGCTCTGATTCGCGCGTCGTTTTTCATCAAGCTGCCGCTTTAATTGACGAATTTCGTCGTCGGTCAATTCGAATTCGTCGATAAAATGTGCCAGGACATGTCGTGACGCATCGCTGATCAAGCGCCCGATTACGCTTTGCACTTCTTGTCGAGTAGCTGCATCGCGATCAATCGCAGCTCGATACAGGTACGAATTCCCTATCTGGTCGTAAGCGACGGCGTTTTTTGCAACGAGACGGGATAACAGCGTTTTGACTGTTTTGTAAGCCCAGACATTCTCGTCTGGCAGCGAAGCGAAAACGTCTCTGGCCGCTGCAGGACCGCGTTCCCACAACACTTTCATGATTTCCCATTCCGCAGGAGACAATCCCACCGTAATCTCTTCGCCCAAAATATAGCCCCCTACCTGAAAGCAATCGCTCAACATACTAAGCGATAGACTACATCTGTAGTCTTCCTGAGTCAAGCGATCTGTTCTGGGTTCGAGCAAAAGTTTTTTGCTTTTGATCGCTTGATGCAAGACTGCATATTGATAGGAAGCGATCGGTGATTGAATTGTGTTCTTCGACCTTTACTAATCAATTGAGATCTGATGTCTTGTAAAAAGACAACACCAATTCAAGTATATTTGGCACCTCGCGACTAGCGCATTAACCTCCATTCAGGCGCCCGTTGGACTATACTATCTAGGTCGACCGGAATTGTTTTCGTCCCCTAATTCACTGGGCTCTTCAACGACGCCGTCTCGTCGGTCAAACGGAATCGAGTTTCGCCACTGGGGCAATCTGCCCACGAACTTCGATCACTCGTTTGAACTCTCTTAAAGAATGGACGAAAAGATGAAGACTTCCTGGTCACTCGCATGTGGCATCCTTGCAACACTCTTAGCAATCACCCCTGTCCGAGCCTCGGTTATAGTCGAACTGACAACTAACGGAGACTTTGAATCGGGTAATACGTCTGGTTGGGCATCCTTCCCAAGTGGAAGCTCAACGTTCGAAGCGATAAGCTCGCCGGCGTCAGATGTTCACGCAGGTAATTTTTCGGCCAAACTTGCCAATACAATTGAAGGTCAAGCAGCTATCATCAAGCAAGCGAATCTTGGTGTTGGTGTCGTACAATCATTCCAAGAGATCACGATCTCGTTTTGGGCAAAAGGATCGGGTACTGCGGGCGGCGTGCAATTTGCCGAATTCTTTTCAGAACTCAGTGGTGGCGGTACTTCTAAATCAGAAATCCTCGGCGGCGCACCTCTTTTTCTCGGCAATGACTATGCGTTTTATTCATTCAATGCAATAACCGGTGGAGATGTCAGCGGCGGCGTAACCTTGCAGTTGAATGCTGCAACGGGCGCAAATCCTGGCAGCACTTCGACGTTCTTCATAGACAACGTGTCGGTATCGTACGTTTCAGCTGTACCAGAACCCGCATCCATCGCCATGTTCGGTGTCGCCGGCACATTAGCACTGCTGCGTCGCCGAAGAGCGCGGCAATAAGGAGTAGTTGGCTTACTACTTGCAGTTTCCCCCGAGCGACCAAGAACGAAATAAGTTATCCTCTGTACAGCGCTGCATCGATCGTTGACCAAATGTGGGCAATGAATCCGAGCATTATCACCCACAACACCGATCCAAGGATAAAGAAAAAGAGCGCCGCGAGAATTCTTCCCTGAGCAAGTTGCCCAAGCCCAGGGATAAAAAAGCTTGCAATGGCGGCGATGACATTGCCTGTACTGCCGCGACGTGTTTCTACTAGAGGATTCATCGTTGGATCCTTACTCAACTGATCGATTGTTACACAACTACCGGAATGCAAGATTGGCAGACTGCCAGTGCTTCCAATTCGTTCACTACGCATAATTCTTGCCAAATGGCAAAAAATTTCAGAATGTGGGCTATCGTGCCACAATAATCGCGTCTCTCTGAGACTCAAATCAGCGTCACGGAGCGATGCTGCTACGTGGCAACATCAACTGCATCTTACTTAGATTGAAGATGAATGACGCCATCCCAGTTGGCTGGCGCGCGTCGACCATGTTGAGCGATGTAAACGGTCAAGAAATCTTTGACCCGGTCACTAGCCGGTACATCGTACAAAAGACGAAAGGCGTCTTCCCACTGTCCAGCCAAGAATGAGTCGAGGGCCCGTTCGTAGGCCAGAATTCCAATATCACTAAGGGTGTTCGCGGTCGACGAAGGAGGGAGCAGCTCGCTCACCACCAGCGGTCGCTTCATACCGACAGGCAAAACTTTGGCCACGCGACGCACGCGAGCACTCGTGCCCGCATCGCTCTTGCGAATAAATTCGGCGGTAGCTTCATCGACCAGAATCGGCGCAAACAATTGTTTGGTCATGCTTTCTAATCGCGATGCCAGATTCACAACTGGTCCGAAGACGGTGATTTTAACTTGGTCAACTGTACCGATTTGTCCAGCCACCGCGCGGCCGCTGGCGACTCCTAAACCAGCACGAAAGCCGGAGAGCACATTGCCTTCCTTACCTGCCGCATCTTCAAATTCAGCGTGGATTGCCAGCGCGGCCGACACTGCTTTCAGGATGTAGTCGTCCGAATCTAGCGGCCAACCCCAAAAGCCCATCGCTGCATCCCCGTGAAAATCACCGACGACTCCGTCCCGCATCAAAATATGCTTCGTCGTAACACCCAGCGCATCGCTCACGCGTTGCAAAAGTACAAGCAGTTGGTCTTCTAGGAGCTCGCTCTTTTCCGAAAAACCTCTCAAGTCACAGAAGAGGACCGACACATCTGCTTCTCTTGGTTGCAATTCAAGGTTGCTACCGCGGCGCAAGATCGATTTCCGGACGACGGGAGCAAAGAAGGGTCGCAGCACGTCCTGACGTTGCTGCAAGTAGCGAGCTTGGCGAACCGCGGCAATCGTGGTCGCTGTTAGCTCTGTAAACTTCATCTCTTCGTGCAAGACCAATGTACTGCTAGCTTGCGGAGTCGCACCTAGCACATCGTTGGTATCGGACAGCTGATCGAGCTTTCCTGCGACGTAGATCGACCAGCCTTCGCTGCCTTCGCCTTGAATCGGAACGCAAAATGCCCAATCGACATTGGCCACTTCCGTGTGCGCGATTGCAAGATTAACGCTATCATCTGCCGATGTATCGTGGTTGTGCCAAGTATGCAGGACGCTTTGCCCTAGAGTATTAGCGCGGCGAATTAGCGAACGACTGGGTGAGAAGGCGCGGCGGTTCAGATCGCGGCTGTCCCAATGCAGGATTTGGATACCGTCGCTTGATAAGTCAGTATTCTTGCTTGAATCCGCGGAGCTTTTCTTCTGTGCAACTGCGCCGGTTGCTTGCAGGTCTTTGACGATGGCTATAAAAGTCGCGTGGCGGATTCCGGTCATGAGCACGTTCAGGACGCGAACTACTAATTCTTCGTCGTTGGTACTGCTGCCGATGACGCTTGGAAGTCGACTGAGCGCATCGATTCGGCGCTGCGCATCGCGGTAGCGAATTTCGTCGAGTTCTTTTGTCGTAAAGCTTTGTTCAGAGACCAGCGGTTGATCGGACGTATCGTTAGAGACTTCGATTTGCTGGTTAGCTAAAGTGAATGTTGTTCCACCGATTACAAAGTGTTCACCTATTTGTAAGGAGAATTCGTCATCTTGTTTGCCTCGAAAGAAGATGGGATTTCGCGCGTCCACGTGTCGTTCGACGTGCAATCGCTGTCCATCCCAGACTAATTTCGCATGTTGCCGAGAAACGCGACTGTCCCAAGGGACTTCAAACGCTTCCGAAGTTCGTCCCAATATCACGGGAGGAAATGTTGGTATGTTCGCAGGTAGTGCCTTGCGCCAACGATCGGTTCCATCGGTACCTTGAGCGATCAAGTCGGGCATATACAGTCCATGTAAACAATACGTAATGCTAGAAAGTCTGCACGCGCGGTTGACAACATTTCAAATGTTTCGATATTGAAACATGTCTGCCACCTATCCGCTACGACCTATGTAATTGTATGAAGAGCAAGAGATCCGCCAAGTCGATGACAGCCGAACAGTTGTCAGAAGCTGCTGAATGCCTCAAAACTATAGCTCATCCGCACCGATTGAGGATGCTACAAATGATGATGTCGGGGCAATATACGGTTGGTGAACTGGCAGCGGCTTGTGACATTGCCAGTGCTGTAGCGTCCAATCATCTGCGGTTGATGGAGCGAACCGGGCTGCTCAATAATCGCCGCGACGGAAAAAATATTTACTATCAGATCGCCGATGTGCATTTGTCACCGATCCTGACGTGCGTGGAAAGCTGGTTTGGGTAAGTCAGCCACGCCCGTTTGTTGCCGCTATGAAACCGGCCAGCAGACTAGGTGTGCTTGATCTCTTCAGCGATGGTTTCTGCAATATTGGTTGCGTGGTCGCGAACGCGCGTGTAGGCGTTCAAAGCTGCCAGGAACGCAACGCTGACAACCGGCGGAGTTCCCCCGGCCGACAATTCTTCGAGATGCTTTTTGCGTAGCGATTTGATCTCGCCGCGAATTCGCTTGCTGGCTGCATCAGTCTGCGTGAGCACGTTTCTATTTTGCTCTCGCATCGCCGTATTCACCAGTCGCAGGTACTCGGTGAGGTGCTGGTTCAACTGTACTAAATCGGCTCGATGCGATTCCGAGAAACGGTGACCATCCCGTCGCAGTTTCCGATCGAAGTTATCCAGATCAACGATGTAGTCACTGATGGATTCGTACTCGTCTGCGAAATGGAACTGTTGACGCGCTTCTTCCGCCGTTGCATGCGACACGTTTGCCGAAAGTAGCTTGGTGACGAATTCGGCGATTTCGTCATGGACAGAATCTAGTACTTTCTCCCGATGTCGCAAACGATCGGCCAAGCTCTTATCGGGCTCATCTTGTTGTAACAATTGAGCAAGCCAGTCGAGCATCTTGCTACAACCGTCTCCCATTTTCAGAATTTCTTTGTGCGACTGTTCGATCGCCAGCAGAGGCGTTTCAAGAATTCGAATGTCCAGATCGGTCAGACGCGGTTTTTCTTTAAAGCCTTTGGATGGCACCAGCTTGGTCAGCAACTTGACCATGTGTGGCACAAAGAGGATGAAAAGCAGCGTATTGGCGATATTGAAGATGGAATGCGTCGCTGCTATAGCAGGAATGGTCCGTGGAAAGGTTTCGTTCCCATCTACCATCACAACCTGCTGTACATCGCCCCCAACAAAAACCTGGATAAACTGGATGTACCATGGAAAGATGAGTGTGATCCACGCCACACCTATCATATTGAATATAACGTGAAAGTAGGCCGCGCGACGAGCATTGGTCGTTGCCCCTAACGATGCTAAGAACGCAGTGATCGTCGTACCGATATTTTCGCCTAAAACCAATGCAGCCGCAGTTTGATAGCTGATAATGCCTTGTGAGGCAAGTGATATAGTGATCCCTAACGTGGCCGATGATGACTGCACGACCATCGTCAATATGCAGCCGACCATCGCGCATTTGAGCACTCCCAAATAGCTGTCAGCTTGGAAAGTTTTGAACCAAGCTTCAAATTCGGGCAGGTCGTTGATGATCGAACAGGCGTTCTTCATGATTTCAAGGCCGAAGAAGACCATGCCAACGCCCATGACTGACATTGCCCAATACCGCCATCGATCGCCCTTGGAGAATAGGTACATGAAAGCGGCGGCACCGAATAGCGGTAATCCATACTTGCCAACGTTCAGCACAAGAATCCAACCCGTGATGGTCGTCCCGACGTTGGCTCCCATAATGACGCCAACGGCTTGCGTGAGTTCCATAACTCCGCTGTTGACGAAACCGACCACCATGACCGTCGTGATGGAGCTTGATTGCACAACGCAGGTAACTGCGATACCGACAGCTGTCGCCATCAACCGATTATTGGTCACCGCTCCAATTAGTCGGCGTAGACTAGATCCTGCGACGGCCTGCAATCCGTCCGACATGTACTTCATGCCCAGCAAGAAGATCCCAAGTCCTCCGACCAATTCAAAAATCAACTTGGATAATGTTTCGATATCCATTGCACCGACGGATTGTTAAGTTTTGTTGAATAAATAGAATTTCAGCTTAGTTTGGCGCAGAATTTTTACCAGGAGCATGAGGCATGGGCATCCAAAAGGCAAGGGTGGGAGACAAAGTTGTCTTTGCCAAAGAAAAATTCAGCGATTCGCCCGGGCGCCGCGCGCAAGAGATTTCGGCAGCCACCAAGGGCGATAGCTACAGCTATATCGTGGAAAAGTACTGGGTGGTGAAGGAAATTAAGCCGGACGGCTCTCTCGTCCTAATGACGCGTCGAGGCAAGGACCACACAGTATCGGCAACTGACCCACGACTTCGCCGTCCCACTCTTTTTGAACGAATTTTCCTGCGGCGACGCTTTCCCACCATAGATGCAACTGAATCGGGATCCAACATCGCCGAATAAGCCTTCGCAGCTCCAAAGGTCCTGAATTGTCGCAAGCGATCGACTACAATACGGCAAGCTCGCTATATCTCCCCACCTAGAAGCACGATCGATGCACAACACAACAAACCAAGCAACGTCTTCACGCCGCGCGACCCTGGCCAAAATTGCGACTGCGACTGCGGCGGTCGTTTGTGGGGTTTCTACATTGCCGCTTGCACCACAACAAGCGATGGCCATTGAGCCGTTCGTCCGTCAATCGCCAAGTAGTTTGCGGGTCAGCCTTGCAGCTTATTCATTCCGCAAATACCTGACGAGTAAATCTGGTGACAAGATGGATTTGTTTGGCTTTGTCGATTGGTGCCACGCGCATGGCGTGCCAGGAGCAGAGCTAACAAGCTACTACTTTCCGGAAGATGTTACCAACGACTACCTGCTGAAGTTGAAACGTCACTGCCACCTAAAGGGCGTAACGATTACGGGTGGTGCAATTCGTAACGACTTTTGTTCGGCTGATGACGAAGCGATTCGTCGCGATCTCGAACACGCCAAACAATGGATTGATCGTTACGCAATCTTGGGAGCTCCTGTCATTCGCATTTTCGCCGGAACTCAGCCGCAAGATTGGGACAAGGAGAAAACAATTCAGCGTTGCGCTCGCGTAACAAGTGCTGCTTGTGAGTATGCACATCAAAAGGGGGTCATGCTCGGGCTTGAGAACCATGGCGGCATCACTTCTTTTGCTGACGACCTGCTGGCGATTGTCAAGCAAGTACAATCGGATGCGATTGGAATCAATTTCGATTCAGGCAACTTCAAAATGATGGAAGACCCATACGCCGAACTAGCCAAAATCGCTCCGTACGCAGTGAACGCACAAATTAAGATTGATGTCTTGCCGAGCGGCAAGCGTGAAGATGCTGATTTTAATCGCATTGTTAAAATTCTTCGCGATGCCAACTACAGCGGATGGGTTGCGCTCGAGTACGAAGGGGAAGCAGAGCCGCTTGAAGCAGTTCCAGGCTGGTTAAATAAATTGCGAGCAGCAATCGAGTCTTAGCTAACGACTCAAGCGAAACCACTGATAAGTCTGGCTGACGATTTAATATGCAGTCAGCGGACAGGTCTAGCTGCGGTCGTTGCCGCTTTCCAGGACGGCCATGAACGCTTTTTGTGGAATGTCGACCGAGCCAATCGATTTCATGCGTTTCTTACCTTCGCGCTGCTTGGCCCACAGCTTACGTTTACGCGTAATGTCGCCACCGTAACACTTCGCAGTCACGTTCTTTCGCAAGGCGGGTACAGTTTCACGAGCAATGACTCGCGATCCCAAAGCAGCTTGGATAGCGACCTCGAACATGTGGCGATCGATTTCCTCTTTTAGCTTCTTTACGACAGCTCGGCCGCGGCGATCGGCATCGCGACGATCACAAATGATCGCGAGCGCGTCGACCTTGTTGTTATTGACCAGGATATCGAGCCGCACCAAGTCCGCTTGTTCAAAGCCGATAACCTCGTAGTCCATGGTTCCATAGCCACGTGTTGCGCTCTTCAACTTGTCATGCAGGTCGTAGATGACTTCAGCGAGCGGCAAATCGTAAGTTACCATCGCCCGGTTTGCAGACAGATACTCTTGGCTCTTGAGCACTCCACGCCGATCTTGGCACAGCGTCATGCAAGTGCCGATATGTTCTGTTGGTAGTACAAAATTCACTCGCACAATCGGTTGTCGAAATTCTTCAATAGTCCCGGTGTCTGGAACATCTTGCGGTTTATGAATCTCTAAGATCTCGCCGTTGCGCGTGAGGATTTCGTACGTGACGTTCGGCGCAGTTTGCACAAGGTCCAGGTTGCATTCATTCTCGAGCCGTTGCTGAATAATTTCCATATGCAGCAAACCCAGAAAGCCGCAGCGGAATCCGAATCCCAGCGCATCACTCGTCTCTGGTGCAAACTCAAAGCTCGGATCATTGATAGCCAGCTTCTCCAACGCGTCTCGCAGTTCGCTGAATTCTTGTCCATCGCTTGGATAGAGCCCGCAATAAACCATTCGCTTGGGTGGTTTGTAACCAGGAAGTGGTTGCGTGACGTCGTCACCGACGGTTAGAACTGTATCACCGATGTGGACATCTTTCAGCGTTTTAATGTTACAGATCAAGTAACCGACTTGACCTGCATGCAGCTCATCGCATTGCTCGCGTTGTGGCACGAAGTGCCCAAGTTCGATACATTCGTGAGTTGCCGCCATGCGCGTGAACCGTAGCTTCTGGCCACGTTTTACAGATCCTTGCATCAGTCGAACGTAAGTAATCGCGCCGCGAAAATCATCGTAATGCGAATCGAACACCATCGCTTGCAAGGGTGCGTTCTCGTCGCCACCGGGCGCAGGAATTCGATCGACGATCGCCGCCAAAAGGTCGTCGATACCGATGCCCGCTTTGCCGCTGCAAAGTACCACTTCGTCTGGATCGATCCCCAGAACTTGCTCCATTTCGTCGAGCACTTCGTCGACGCGGGCATAGGCTAGGTCGACTTTATTGATCACAGGAATGATCTTTAGGTTGTGTTCCATGGCCGCGTAGGCGTTTGCCACAGTCTGAGCTTCGACGCCTTGGAACGAATCGACCAGCAGCAGAGCACCTTCGCAGCAGGTCAAGGAACGGGAAACTTCGTATTGAAAATCGACGTGACCGGGAGTATCGATCAGATTCAGTTCGTACTTTTCGCCTTTGTGCGTATGCTGCAAAGTCACCGCTTTGGCTTTGATTGTGATCCCCCGCGACCGCTCGAGATCCATGGCATCCAGCAGTTGCTCTTTCATCTTGCGAAGTTCGACGGTGCCCGTTTTCTCGAGTAAACGGTCGGCAAGCGTACTCTTGCCATGGTCGATGTGTGCGATGATGCAAAAGTTGCGGATATGCGAACGAGGAGGGGCCATTCTTCTTCCAAACGATGACAGATACAAGGAGCGGCGTTCCTGCCTTTCCCTTACGTTTCCATCGGCGAAAA
Organism: Njordella aestuarii; assembly: GCF_056494165.1. Lineage (NCBI taxonomy): Bacteria > Pseudomonadati > Planctomycetota > Planctomycetia > Pirellulales > Pirellulaceae > Njordella > Njordella aestuarii. The sequence continues at coordinate 62,759 of NZ_CM151397.1, read as the reverse complement.
GCAGTATTTCCTTAGCGAAACGCGATTATAAGTCGGCGGCGGGCGTTTCCGAAGATCTATTCAGAAAGTGATGTTCCGTTCTGCCGACCATTTTGGGCTAGCTAACCAAGTTCGGAGGGGACTGCAAAATAACCGCAGACGTGCAGAATGTGAGCCGATTTCGTTAACTTTCTGTATAGTATAGATTCTAACGACAAGCGTTATGGAGCCTTCACGCCGGAATCACCTGCCCACGGTGGACCTTGATGTTGAAAAATGGAATGCAAAACTACTCGAGCACTTACCCGATTTATCTTCGGCACAACTGTCGGACGCTCCGATGCGGAGTTTTCTCCAGCGCCCTAATAATATGGTGGGCTTCCACACTTGCTTATGCCAAAAACCCCGAATCGGCGGCAGACCAAGAAGCGTACATCCTATCGTTGATCGACGAATTGGGCTCGGAACAATATTCGACGCGAATTGAAGCTTCTACCCAATTGCAACGCATTGGCGTTCCCGCACTCGACCAATTGCGGTCGGCAACGTCGCATAGCGATCCACAAATAAGTGCAACTGCTCGCTATCTTCTTCACAGCGGGATTTCTTGGAGCAATGAAAGTGATTCGCCGCAGGTCAAAAAGATTCTGCAAGGCTACGCGACCGCCAGTCTCATGGAGCGGGCACTTAAGCTGGACCAGCTTGCCGAACTTTCCGAGGACGATGGTATTCAAGCACTTGCTCGAATCGTGCGTTTTGAACCCTATGGGGATTTGAACAAGCGAGCTGCACTCTTGCTCTTGCAGATGCCAGAGAACTATCTAGAGCTTGACGCGATCCAGCTGCGCTGGTCACAGATCATGACCGTCGTCGGTCAATCGAATAATGATGCATGTCTATGGTTACGTAAACAAGCAGCGTTCTATGAATCTGCGATGGCAGCGAGTGCTGCTCCGCCCGATCTGTCCGCCTTACTGTCGCAGATCAAACTGCAAAAGCCGTTAGAAGATTTTGATTATGTTCGCCCCCCCTTCGGCCTCCTTAAACTTGAACAGTACAAACTGAATCTACCTAAAGACTCCTTTGATACGGAGTGGTGGACAAATCAGATCGCCAGGCAAAAGGAACTGCTTCAATCTCTTGACGGGGAGACTTCGAGTGACACCATCGAGAAGCTATGTCGTTTTTGCGTCGAGCTGTTAGTGAGAAGTGGCAATCGAGAAGATGCGATTGAGTTCGCGGCGCAGCTACCAACCGCTTCGCTGAGCGGCCCGGATGCGTACTCCGTCATCGACGAAAGGGCGAGCTGGGCGATCGATTTTGCCATGCCCGAAATTGCTATCGAAATTTACGAGAGCAATCCCGACCTCGTCGCTTCTCAAGCCGCGTTGCGGTATCGTTTCGCTGAAGCTTACCGTTGGCAAGGCGACGAAGCGAAGGCCACCGAGATCGTTTCGCAGATAACCTCTAGGCTTGCTTCGCCGTGGGAAGTATTAGAGCAAGCTGGCAGACTTACAGAACGCGGCCAGCATGATTGGGCAAAAGCCGCCTTTGATTCCGCCCTCAGCAAATTCGTGGCAAACGATGAGATCCGTGTCTTAGCTGCTTTGCAATTCAGCGAGTCGCTGCAAGATGGCGGCGACTGGACCGCAGCCGTAAAGCTCTGGGAGCCGATCATTAAGCTTATCGATGAAGATTTGAAATACCGTCAACGCGTGGACGGTTTGCTATCGCGATATTCTACTGATCTCAATATCGAGTTGCTACGCTCACGCTATCACCAAGCAAAAGCGATGGCGGCATTATCTGACAAAAAGTTTGAAGCCGCCAAGGAACATTTTCGAGAGTCGATCAAGTACTCGCCAGATAATGTCGACGCCGCGATCGAAATGCATCGTTTGGATGGAAATGCCGAATGGAAAAAAGAAGTCGACGACATTATCAAATCCGTACTCGAAATCTTGAAGACCGAAACCAAGGCATTGGAAGGCGATTTTCGATTGGCCAGCTCCGATGAAATGGCAAGAATTCGGAAGCGTTACGCGAATTCGTTGAACACGTATGCGTGGATGCTGGCAAACATTGACCGAGACTTACCTTTGGCATTACAGACGAGTCAACTTTCGAACAAATTAGCCCGAGACCAATCGGCTTATATCGACACGTTAGCTCGTTGTTTCTATGAATCTGGCGATCTGAAATCTGCTATCTATTGGCAAGAACGAGCCTACAATCTTGAACCATCCCAGCGACAGTTGCTGCGTACGCTTCTGAACTATCGGCGCGAACGGGACGAACTAAACTAGTTTACACACCAATCGCGTCCATTTCCTGTTAGACGATTTGACGACAAGAACCTTAAAGAAATCTTACGAATGATCAGCACATCCGATGCACATCCTCAGTTAGAACGCTTGCAACAAGCACGCGATCGAATTCGCGAACAGCTCAGCAAAGTGATTGTTGGCCAGCAGGATGTTGTTGATCAACTCTTGATCGCAATTTTCTCGCGAGGCCATTGCTTGCTGGAAGGTGTTCCTGGACTTGCTAAAACGTTGATGATCAGTTCGCTGGCCAAAACGCTTGATATGTCCTTCAGCCGAATTCAGTTTACGCCTGATCTTATGCCTGCCGACATTACAGGAACCGAGATCATCGAAGAGAATCGCGCTTCGGGACAACGCGAGCGACGATTCATGGAAGGCCCGCTCTTTGCCAACGTCGTGTTGGCAGACGAAATAAATCGTACTCCGCCAAAAACGCAAGCTGCTCTGCTCGAAGCGATGCAAGAACGCACTGTGACGATCGGGCGTAATCGCCATCAACTCTCAGACCCGTTCTTCGTTCTGGCAACTCAGAACCCGATTGAGCAGGAGGGCACTTACCCGCTGCCTGAAGCCCAGCAAGATCGCTTCATGATGAAAGTGATGGTGAAGTATCCATCGTTCGAAGAAGAGTTTGAAGTGGCGCGGCGAACGACGGGAACCAGCACTGCACAGATTAGCCCTGTGTTGGATGGGCAAGAAATTATTGAACTGCAGGATTTTGTTCGTTCGATCGAAGTCAGCGAAAATGCAATTAGATTCGCTTTGGCTTTAGTACGGCAAACTCGCATCGATCAAGAAGGCATTCCTGACTACGTGCGTGAACAGCTAGGCTGGGGTGCTGGCCCTCGCGCGGTCCAGTTCCTGATCCTTGGTGCAAAAGCCCGCGCTGCCATGCTCGGTCGTGCTCAAGTTGACCCTCAAGATATCCAATTTTTAGCCAAACCTGTGTTGCGCCATCGCATCGTAGTGAACTTCGCTGCCGAAAGTGAAGGCGTTACCAGCGACAGCGTTATCGACCGATTAATTGCCGACACTCCAACCGCCCAAGACGATTTGCTTCGCGATGCCCGCTTCCAAAAAATATTTGCTTCCTGAAGCGATCGCCGCAATCCAATCGATGGAGCTACGGGCGCAGCGCATTGTTAACGGATATCTATCCGGCATGCATCGCAGTCCTTACTTCGGCCAGTCGCTTGAATTTGTCCAGCACCGTGAATACGTGCCCGGCGATGACTTGCGACATATCGATTGGAAAGTCTGGGGACGCCAAGATCGCTATTACATAAAACAATACGAAGAAGACACAAACCTTCGTTGCAGTATGCTGCTGGATGCTTCCACGAGCATGGAGTACGGTCGAGGCCCGCTCAACAAGTTTGATTATGCAGCGACGATCGCCGCCTGTTTAGCTCATCTTTGCCTGCGTCAACAGGATGCGGTTGGACTCTCGGTTTTCGACGATCGAGTGCGATTGAAACTTCCCTGGCGCAGCGGTCGCAAGCAAGCGCGGTCGATCTACGAATCCTTGACTCAACAATCGCTTAGCGAGAGTACAAACATCAGCCAAGTCTTCAAAGATGTGCAGCAGAGTTTCCCGCAACGAGGACTCGTTGTACTGATCACCGATTTCCTGGGAACAGACGCTCAATCCCTTCGGGGCTTGGCTTCCTTGAGGAAAGCAGGGCACGATTGCATTGTGTTCCATGTGATGGACGACGATGAACTAGACTTTCCGTTCAACGACCCAACTCGTTTCGAAGGCCTTGAAGCCACAGGCGCACTCGCTTGCAACCCGAGAGCATTGCGGGATGGTTACCTGGAATCGTTACACAAGTTCCTTGATTCGATTCGAAGAGCGTGTGCATCGTACGAAGTTGACTATCACCTTGTCCGAACAGCCCACCCCGTCGATGCGACATTAACGGCGTTTTTGGCTGCTCGTATGGCCCACCTGAGAAAACGTTAGTACAAGAGTTTAGCAAAAATAGGAATGAGAACGCCGTTGAGTAAGGCGTAGGAAACAGTACGAATGCAATTTGTTTTTCAAAGCTTGACTTGGGGATTTCTCTTAGTCTTGCTGCCACTGCTGATCCATCTGATCAATCTGCTGCGTTACCGCCGCCAGAGATGGGCCGCCATGCAGTTTCTTCTGGAAAGCTACAAACGGCATCGTCGCTGGGTCTGGCTTAAACAAGCCTTACTCTTGCTCAGTCGGATGGCCGTCCTCGCCGTACTCGTTGCCATGCTCGCGCAATGGGTAAGCGGCGCGAGACTGCTTTCATTACTCGGGCAAAGCGTAACACATCACTATGTGCTCCTGGACGATAGCATGTCGATGGGCCAAAGCTTCCGCGATGGCACGTTATTCGAGCGTGGCATCCGCAGCGTCACCAGTCTGCTTGACCGCGAAGTCCAGGACGGCGGATCTCATCAAGTCTCGATCATTCGTTTTAGCCGTGCGGCACTTCAGGCCCCCTCAGCAGAGCAGGCGGCATCTAGCGAGACAGATGTTGCAACTCAAGTCGAAGAAAGTTCGGCTCGAAACGTCGATGCGATCGCCGACCTCATGTCTCGATCAGTCATCGGCAAGTCAGACAGCTTATTCGAATCGCTTGCCTCCCAAGGCGTTGTTGATGTCGACGTGGACGGAGTTGCTGCGATCCAACTGGCAAACTCCCTCATTACGAACGCAGGCTCAAACGAAAATGCGACCGTCTATTACGTTAGCGATTTTCGCGACAAGGAATGGGAACAGCCAACTGACATTAAAACTGCGTTGCAAGGATTGGAAAAGCAAGAAAGTCGAATTGAATTGATCGACTGTGCGGACGCGAGCGTTGAAAATATTTCGTTACTTACGCTTGAGCCAGACCAGGAAGTCTTGGCTGCTGGCGTGCCGGTGATTTTGCGACTCAGCCTTCGGAACCAAGGCTTGAATCCCCTGCGCAATGTTACCGTGCGGATTACGTCTTACAACTTCAACGACTCGCAGCTTAACATCGCGTTTGACCAGTTTAGCTCGGGCGCTGCGACCGAACTTCCCGCGATCGTTATCGAAAAGCTCGACCCCAACGAGACTGTAAGTCGGTCGGTTCAAGTCGTATTTCCCAACAGCGGTTCCCATATCGTGAAGGCAGCTGTCGCGGATGATGCGTTGAAGGCAGACAATCAGCTTGCATGTGTTCTCAATCTCGTAGACGCGCAGCGACTGCTGTTGGTTGACGATTCAGCCGAGCGTCTTACGGCAAGATTTTTGCAAGCGGCCCTTGATCCAGGCGGCACGACGAAGACTGGCTGGAAAGTCTCAACGGAATCATCGTCGTACTTGCGTGATTCGCAGATTGAATCGCTGCAAGATTATGCAGCCATCATGTTGACCAACGTAAATAGTCTGGACGAACGGGCCGTTCGCAACTTACGTCAATATGTCAGCAACGGTGGTGGCCTGGCAGTTTTTCCAGGAGCCGCTTGGAGCAGTTCTGACGCACAACGAATGACTCAGTTGCTTGGTGACATTCCTTCAAATGGCTCCGGTGCCGACAGCAATTTACCAACCATCTCACTGCTACCTTACGCACTGGCCAGCGTGGAGGAGGTAACTCCAAGGTCAGAGACGGAGACCGTTCAATCATTGGTTGTGGAAAATCATCCGATATTCTCACCGTTGCTCAGCCTCGCTTCCTCACCTTTTCAGTTCGTCCGATTTTCGAAGTATGTTCGAGTTCGAGAACTTGACGCGAACAATACTCAATCGGCCGAATCACGCAGCAGCTCTGTTAAGGTCATAGCCAGGCTTGGAAATCGAATACCCTTGATGGTCGACCATACGTATGGCGATGGGCACGTCGTGCTATTTACTTCGGCCGTTGACCCATCTTGGAACAGCTGGTCTCAGGACCCGACCTTTGTCGTGGTCATGTTGAAACTTTCCGGTTACCTGGCTTCATTTCAGCGTTCGCCGACTAGCCAACCTGTGGCCAGCGGCATCACTCACGCGTTCTCGCCACAAGAGTTCTTGCCCGATGTTGAACTTGTGCTTCCCAACCGAGCCGGAGCTTCTCGACAGAGCATTCAATTGAATGCGAGAGCCGTCGATGACCGTAATCTAGTCGTGCGATGGAATCCGCTGGATTCCTTGCAGGCAGAATCTGACGAACGGTTTTTATTCGGGGGCGCTCGCGAGTTATGGTTATCGTCATTGTCGGGCGGTCGCAAAGTGATTAACTTCCCGGCGAACGCTCCAGCTCGCGAGGGCGAACTACAGAGAACTCCCAAAACCGATCTACTCGAGCGATTGAGTCCATTGAAAGCAAACTATCGTACGGCCGATGCGGCGCTCGACTCAAGTCCATTCTCCAGCGGATCCAGCCAGCAGACTTGGCTGCTCGGACTGCTGATCGTGCTTCTCTTGATCGAGCAAGCGTTAGCATATAGCGCAAGCTATCACCTCCCGCAGCGTTCTGCGACTCCGACACCTGGAGTTGCGTCATGAACCCACAATCCCGTGTTTACTATGAGTGGAGCCGTCTGGCTGCCATGGAGCAATGGTGGCAATACGCTGTACTCGCCGCTGCCGTTGCGTTGATCATTGGATACATTGTTGTTCTTTATCGACGCGACTGGATTGAGCTTCCGCGAGGTTTAGGGTTAGCCTTACTCTTCCTGCGCATCGCTGCGTTTGGTGGCCTGCTGCTATTCTTTTTAAACTTGCAAAAGCGTTCCGAACAACCGTTAGTTCGACCTTCACGACTAGCGGTACTCGTGGACAGTTCGCTCAGTATGACGCTCCCGGCAGGCGACGCCGCCAGCGAGTCAGGACGACGTGACGAAGCGACTTTCGCGAGTGATCCCGAGTTTCCTCTCGAATCTCGTATCGAACAAATTGTTCGAAAATTCAGCAGTTCGGACTTTCTGAAAAACCTTGCGGCAGATCACGAGTTGAGTGTTTATCGCTTTGAATCAGGAGAGCGTCCGGTTTCGATCGCGTCGTTTGCAAAAACGAATTCTGTTGAAGGGGTCGATGGCCTTGGGAGCGATTCGACGTTATGGACATGGCGGTCGATTTCCGTCTTCATCTGGGCCGGTACAGTACTTCTCACTTTGTCGCTTATCACATTGATCGCGACTATCGTGATTCGGCTTCGTCGTCCAATGAGTGTGCGAACTGCGAAAGAGCGGCGAGCGAACATACTCGGTTTTAGCGAGTTCAATCCTGATCGGCTTGCCTACATATCTCTCGCCGCGGTCGTGGCCTCGATTGCAGGCATCGTCTTTATCGGCGCCGCAGCGCTGCGTGGATCCGATTATGCTTTTACAAGTCTATGGAGCTTTACGGAACCACCCCGGCTCGATCAGTCAACCATTCAAGAGACGGGTAGTACCGCTGAGGATCAAGGCAGGCTGGATGCATCGCCTAACGCTTTGGATTGGGCAACTTTGTTGACCGCCCAAGGCTCTGAGACTCGATTGGGAGATGCCATCGCAACGATTCTTGCACGCGAGCAAAATGCACCGTTGGCAGGCATCGTACTTCTGACAGATGGCCAAAACAATTCAGGACTTTCGGTGGAAAGCGCTGCTGGCCAAGCTGCGGCGGCTGGAATTCCATTACACGTCATTGGGCTAGGGTCAGCACTGGATCCGGTCAACGTTCGCTTAGTCAATGTCGATGCTCCTCGTCGCGTGTTCCCAGGTGACCGATTCCGCATATCTGCTACGCTTCAAGCAACAGGTTTGGAAGGCAGACCGGTAACAGTCCAGCTTCGTAGACGTGGCGGGGCCGAGCCGAACGCTAGCTCCAGCAATTTTGCGATTGAACAAGAAAAATCGATCACACTTGCGTCCGCAGACGAAATGTCGGCTATCGACTTTGAAGTTATGCCGCAATCGATTGGAACTTACAGCTACGATGTCAAGGTATTGCCACCTAGCCAAGATGTGAACGAGAAAGATGATTCCGCCGAAACCGATGTGGAGGTCATCGAACCCAAGTCGACCGTGCTGGTTTTTGCTGGTGGCCCAACTCGTGAATACCAGTTTGTTAGGAACTTGCTCTTCCGAGACAGCACAATCCAATCGCATGTGTTTTTGCAGACGGGCGGCCCAGGGATGTCGCAAGAATCGGATGAACTGCTGACGGAGTTTCCAGCGACAGCGCAGGAGATGGCGAGGTACGATTGCGTGTTATGCTTCGACGCCGATTTTATGCAACTCGAAGCGGCCTCGATCGACGTGCTCGAACAGTGGGTCAGCAGCGGAGCAGGGGGATTGGTAATCGTTGCAGGCCCTGTTTGCACCCCTGAGTGGACAGGATCGGGCGCAAACACCGATCCTCGCGCTGCAAAGCTGCGGGATATGGCTCCGGTTGTTTTGAATTCCCAAGCGTCGCGTTTGGTATCGCTGGGACGGTTTGAAGGCGAATCGGTCTGGCCACTCAAGCTCACGAATGAAAGCCTCAGTGTTGACTTTATGGACGTGGCAAACTCTCGCGAACTGTCCGCGCAAGCGTGGGACCAGTTTGCAGGAGTGTATAGCTTCTACAACACCTACGAATTGAAGCCGGGAGCGACTGCGATTACTTACTTCTCAGATCCAACAACATCTCTTGATGCTGCACTTCCCATTTATTCAGCCAGCCACTTCTACGGAGGCGGGCGAGTGGTATTCCAGGGAAGCGGTGAAATTTGGCGGCTACGCGAGGTAGACGAGAACTATTTCAATACGTACTGGACAAAACTTGTGCGTTGGAGCGCCCAGGGGCGACTACTGCGAGACTCCGATTATGGACTGTTGCTAGTCGATAAAGAAGCAGCTTTGTTGGGTGACCAAATTTCGGTTCGCGCCGTGTTACGAGACCAGCAATTCCGTCCCCTTGAGCAATCCTCAGTTACGGCCAATCTAGTCGAACCCAATGGTCGGCTCGTGCCGTTAACTCTTTCACAGATGCAAGGGACGGGACAGGCCGGCGTTTTTGTCGGTCAATTCTTGCTTCGTCAGACTGGTAAGTACCTTATTCGACTCGATTCCAGCATTCAAGGTGATGCCACACTGACGGCTCAAGTAATCTCAAGTGTTCCAACGCGCGAGATTGAGCGTCCGAAGCGAAACGATCCAGTCCTGCTTGCCGTCAGCCAGCGCACGGGCGGCTCCTATTTTGCCGGTATCACCAATGCCATGGCGGGCAAGCCAATCACCAAGCTTCCCGTAGCGAACGAGCAAACAGAAACGCTTGAACCACCGGTAATTGAACAGGCCGAGTCGGCGTTGCCAATTCATGAATTGATTCCAGCGCGGGACCAAGTGAACTTCCTGCCCGGCGCGCCTGACCGAGACTTTCAACAGCGCTGGATGTTGATTCTGATGTTGTCGATCGCGTCCGCTCTGTCGCTCGAATGGTTGCTCCGCCGTCTGAGTCGACTTGCCTAGTATTTCGATTTGAGTGCAACCACTGCGATTTAAAAAATGAGTTCTGCTAACGTTCCATTTACCGATTCGCGCGTTATCGCTGAAACGCTTTCGCGTTTGCGTCGACTGATTCGTCGCTACATTTCCGTTCAAGGACTAGTGCTTCTTGGCATCTGGCTGATCGGATTCTTTTGGATTGCCGGACTTTTAGACTATTTGCCGGTATGGCTTGGTGCTGAAGAGTCCCCGCTCGCCGTCAGAGTTGTGTTCTTGCTCCTGGGAATCGGCGTCGGGATTTACATCCTAGTTCGGTTTGTCTTGTCGCCACTTTTAGTCCGTTGGCCTGACCGTGCTGTAGCCTTGCTTTTGGAGCGAAAATTTCCCTCGTTAGAAAGCTCGCTTGTCACTTTCGTTGAGAATCGTAATTTGACGAAGGATCGCGAAGGCTCAAGCCTCGCTCAAGGGTGGAAATTGGATGCTGACGAGCGATTGCGGCAACAAATTGCAATTCAGGCAGAAAGCCGACTGAAAGAAATCGATCTTGACGACGTGCTGAAGTGGGATCCGCTTCGCCTACAATGTGGCATCTTGGGAGCTTTGGTCGCCGCAAGCGTATTGGCTTCAGTCGCGATGCCCAATTGGACATCGCTTTGGAGCAAGCGATTGTTAGCACTTTCCGATGTGTCTTGGCCACGAAAGTCAGAACTCAGCGTGCGGGGCCTCCAAATTCCAATTCCAAATTTCACTGGCGAGACCGATCGTAATTTTTACGAAATGCCGTTCGAGAACAACCAAGTTACCGTTCCGTTCGGACAAAATAGCCGCTTGCTTGCTACGGCTAGCTTGAAAGCCGATGAGGTTCCTGCTTTTTGTACCGTGAATTACCGAATGGCCGATGGTCAAACGGGGCGAGCAAACTTGCGGCGATTGCCAGTTGATCGGCTTGAACAACAGCAGCCTTTCCTCCTGGAAGGACCTCCGCTCGATTCGATCCATCAAGACATTGAACTTTCGCTCCGAGGGGGCGACGTACGAATTTCTGGACTGCGAATCCAGTCGTTGCCGGCTGTTGAATTCGTGAATATGGACCTTGCCGTGATCTATCCGCCCTACTTGCGACAACGGTCCACTTCGACGGCCCTGGATGGGGTCCAGGCGTATCGCAACGGTATTCGCCTGCCTGAAGGAGTCGATATTACATTGCAAATCAAGTCAAACAGTGAGTTAAGCCGCTGTGAATACCGAGTGATGCATCAATCCGCTGAACAGAAAGAAACCTCTGGTTCAATCTCAATTACGTCCGACGCATTCGAACTTCCACTGGGCGTCCTTCGCGAAAACGTATTGATTGAATTTCGCCCTTGGGATTCGCTTGGACATGCTGGTACCGATGTCAAACAGTACGTCATCACGATCGTCAAAGATCAACTTCCGAACGCTGACTTTCGATTGGAAGGCATTGGGAACTCCGTAACACCGCTTGCACGACTGCCATTTCAAGTCAACGTGCGAGACGATCATGACGTCAAATCTGTTGATTCTCAGTTGTTGATCGGTGACAAAGATCCAATGAAAGATTCGATTCAGCTTAACAAGTCGTTGGAGCTAACGGGCGAAATCGATTTGCGAGAGCTCCGGGACAAGCAGAATATCGTTATCGAACCGGGCACTCCGCTCATGTTGCTTGCTACGGTTACGGATTACTTCGATTTAGACGATTCATCACGCACCGGCAGCTCTAGCCCGGCTCAACTTACGGTAGTTACAGAAGACCAACTACTTGTGCTGCTGGACCGTCGTGAGCTTGACCTAAGAAATCGACTCGAGCAAATAATCATTGAGCTCAATCGGCTGACAGAACTGCTTAGCAGAAATTTGGAGTCCACTATGGAGGCTCCGACATCCGATGAAGCACAACCGACGGAAGAAAACAGCGACGAAGGCAACTCAAACCGCATGGTTCTTGTCCGCGTTCAAGAAGCGAAGATTCAGGTTGAAAAAAGCAATGGGGAGCTCAGTGGGATTGCAAACCAGACTGCGGCGATCAATAAAGAACTGGTCAATAATCGAATCGATAGTGCAGACCGCCAAGTTCGGCTAGAAGAAAAGGTACGTTTACCAATCCAGTCGGTCCTGGACAATGAACTAGCTGAACTCGATGCAAAGTTGAAAACGATCGAGAATAGCTTGCGTGATAACACCTACGAGCTTTCGCAGATGAATGAATCAGTCGCTTTGAACCTCGCTGTTATTTCAAGGTTGAACGAAGTCCTTCAGAGTCTGCTCGACATTCAAGATTTCAATGAGGTTGTCGACATGGTTCGCGACATGCTGCAAAAAGAAGAAGAGCTAATCGACCGAACCAAGGAAGAACAAAAGCGTCGAGCTCTCGAGTTATTCAAGTGACGTAACGTCTGCTTCACTGTGCTGCAAATTCGAAATTGAGTCGCTGCTTGCCGCGCAACACCGTAATCGAAAGTTTGTCGCCCGGTTTTGTTGTAGACGCGAGGTAGGTCAGGAGTTCGTCCTCAGAGAGATTATCCGACCGACCTTGGAAAGCAACGATAACGTCATCTTTCAGAACGCCTGCGTTTTTGGCGTACGCGTGTTCCCCGTATTGCCCCACATGCTTCGCCAAGAGGGCCATTTCGTTACTCTTAACCCCAATCTGCGCCCGCGCATTATCATCAAGTGACTCTAGAAGAATGCCGCCTGTCAACATTCGCCGCAGATCCCAACTGGTTGCCCGCCAGCTAATGTCATCCAAGCTCCGCCAACCTTCCGGAAGACTCAGACTCAACTCCATCTGTTTACCGTCTCTTTCCACGACCGTTTCCAAGCGGTCCTTATCGGTGTGGTGCAACACCCATTGGATATCTGCCGTCGACAAGATGGGTTGATTGTCTAACTGAACTATTCGATCATCCTTTTTGAAACCATCGCGTTGTCCCGTGGATCCCGTGGTGATCTTGCGGATTGCATTTGCCTTCCTCGGGTCCATGATAAGCCCCAAAGCCTTTGGATTTGGATACGGATGCAGCAAGTTATCCGGGATTGCTTGGTGTTTATCTCGATAAATCAATCGCTGCGCTTCGCCAATCATATGGCAGTGGATACAGCTTTGGACCACTTTACCTTCGTAGTCCAATTCAGATTTGAACTTGCCGTTGAAAGAGGGAAATTGTTCGGGCTTCTCAACCTCTAGTGGACCACCAGTCTTTGCAGCGAAAATTTCATCATTGTCTTTGTATTGGTCGTGCCAACGAAGAGCTATCGTCAGCGCGTCTGCAAAGCCCTCAATTGAAATATCATCTTCGGAGCGTGTTTGGTGCGAACGCGTGCCGTACCGTCCATAGATAGTCTTGTTGGCGTTCATCATTAACGCCGTCCAAGACTGATCGTAGTCGTACTGCAACAGTGAGAGGTCCATGCCATTGGTATAGATTAACCGCACGGCAACGAAGTTGGACATGAGTTCTTGAATGCGTCGATCACGCTTTACCACTTGCTCATCTAGTTGCGCGCATGCTTCGCATGGCACGCAGCGCATCACGACCAAGAGCGGCTTGCCAGTTCGTTTCGCTTCATCCAAACCTTTCTGCAAGTCGTTGTAGATCCAATCGCCGGCTGCTTCAATTGCTTCTTTATCGCCCCTCACTTTGGTTTCGCGATCTTGCGCTGAAACGTTTGCGCAAGTCGTGCCAATGGCTAGGAGAGCGACTAAGTATCGTAGCTTGCTGATTTGCATCACAGGTTCCCAAGAGAGAGCGAAAATGGCCAATGGCATCTCGGATGCCTCATCTAACAGACACGGCGGCCTTCATTGTATGCGGTTTGCGACCACACTTCGATCAGGGCGCGTATAATAACCGCCTGGAGGTCGTCGTTTACCTGCGTTGTATTCCCCTCCTTGTAAAGTACTATACGGGTTCCGGTTCCGACAACGCTGGTATGAATTCCTATTTGTTTACGCGAGGATAAAATTATGGAGATTGCAACGCTGGCTGGTGGGTGCTTCTGGTGCACAGAAGCGGTATTCCAACGGCTAAAAGGCGTTGAGCAGGTCGTGTCGGGATACATGGGTGGTGCTTACGAAAACCCTACCTACGAAGCGATCTGTACCGGTAAGACGGGACACGCTGAAGTCATCCAGATCAAGTTCGATCCCGAACAGATTTCGTTCAGCGAGCTGCTAGAAGTATTTTTCAAAACGCACGACCCTACGACGCTCAACCAACAGGGCGCAGACCGCGGGACGCAATATCGATCGGCGATATTTTACCATTCTGACTCGCAGAAACAGGTTGCCGACGAGACCATCGCAGGCTTGAACAACATCAAAGCCTTTTCAAAACCGATCGTAACCGAGGTTTCGGAGGCTTCCCGCTTCTATCCAGCCGAGGAATACCATCAGAATTATTACAACGACAACCCACAAAACGGGTATTGCCAGCACGTTGTTCGCAGCAAAGTGGATAAGCTGGAAGAGTATTTTCCGCAGCGGCTTCGATAATCGCAGCAGGCGACTGGAGCCAATTTGTCCTTTTTAGACTCATAAGCCGCAAATGGGGACACTTTCTCCCGGATTTATCGGCGAAATTTTTAGACCACGTGGGGCTCCGAAATATTATATGATCTGGATCTGGCACGCCCCTGCGTGCCCCAACCTCGACCGACACTAGCAACTGCGTTTTATGGCCGTTTTGGCTGACATGTCTCTTCCTCAAAACATAGCAACCTTGGACTCCGACCGCGATTCCAGGTCTGCCGTTGCATACAGAGTTACAAATCTTGATGTGACCCTTTTGCGACCGTCGGAACTGGATGTCGAGATGCAGACCGTTTGGAATGAACTTCGATCGACCCATCCAACATTTGCAAGCCCGTTCTTTTCACTTGAATTCGTACTTGCCGCCGAAAAATCTCGCGATGACGTAGTTGTACTTGTTGTCCGCCATGAAGATCGTCCCATTGGTTTTCTCCCTATTCAATTCGCAAGCAAGGGACATGCAGTGCCGGTGGGCGGAGCCTATAACGATTCGCACGGCTTGCTCTTCAACCCGCAGGTTCATTCGTTCGAGTATCTTGAGCTTCTAAAGCTTAGCGGTTTAAAAAGCTATACCTATCATGCAATAGGGATTGAGTCGTGCGAATTGGCTCAGTTCAGCTTCGGAAGCTCCAAAAGTTTTCTTGCGGATCTTCAATCACATCCCGAAGGCTATGTTTCATTTCTGGAGCAATCTCGAGAAACGATTTTTAAGCAACGCCGTAAGACCAAAAAGATGATTCGCGACCTTGGACCGCTTCGACTTGAGTTCGAATGCCAGGACCCAATGGTTTTGCAACAACTGATTGATCTTAAACGCTCGCAATATCGCAGAACGAACATCTTTGACTTGCTATCGATTGAGTGGATTGTCGATCTAATTAAGCACTTGTATTCGCAGCCCAACAAACGAGATTGCCGCGGAATTGCTTCGGCACTTTACGCCGGTGAAACGCTGGTGGCCGGCCATGTAGGTATTATCGAAGGAGATTTGCTCCACTATTGGTTCCCAACATATGACCCTCAATTCCATGCATATTCTCCTGGAACCGCATTGTTCCTTGAGACATGTAACTTTGCTAAAGCTCATGGTGTGAAAAAGATCGACTTTGGATACGGTGAGCAGCCCTATAAGACAAAGCTCACCGATACTATTTCAACGATGCACTTCGGTCGGGTTGATGTTTCCAAAGCACGCTGGTTACGCCAAAAGGCACTTTGTTGGTTATGCTCGCAACGGAAGGCAATTCCTTTTCGCGAGACGATCAAAAAGCACCTGAGAAAAATCAGTCCTGATTTTGGTGCTGCCCAATACCGCTAACAATCGCTCGCGCCTCATAAATTTTTAGAGGTTATCTTCTAGCTTGGCCATCGCTTTCGCCAAATGATGCCACTTGATCGCCATGTCGTACGTTTCAAGAACGTCTGCATCCGTACGATCAAAGCCTCGTTCGCTGATATGAATTGTACTTTCAAGTTCGATCAAAGCTTGCATCATCACTTGATCAAGCTGTTGATCTTCATCGTAATTATCGTCGCCATAGATGCACGATATTGGTGAAAGACGTGAGTGCATGGCCCACAATGCAGCTCCGGTCAAATCCTTTGCATCTAAAACCATCTTGAGGCTACCGCTTTGAACATAGTACTTGGCCATAATGTAACTCCCGGCTGAGGGATCCGACTTTCAAAAGGCTACAGTGAATGATAAGGTGAGATGACTGAAGTTGGGTTTCCGTATGCCAGGCATTCGTGTCGCTCGAGAAATCATCTGGAGAATTCTCTGTCGTCGAGGACCAACCTCGGTGCGAATCGACCGCTCGACTCCACCTGCAGGAGATCCTTCGGACACGTGACTATGCTTGTCCAACCTCGATATTACAATTATCGAAATGGCTTGGACACGTTTGGTCACGGGGCGAAACTTTTGGAAACAATTTTCGAATCTTGCAATTGAGTTTACTCAACCGGAAGTTGAGCTATGCCTTTGCAAGCATTTTGCAGTTACGCTGTAGTCTTAAAGCGTGTCCGGACTCCCCAGGATAAAGCCTGCTGAAAGCCCCAGTGCCACCAGTAGATATAGAGCCAACGGAAAGAACGTGTCTAAAGAAATCGATAACATATAGCGATCGGATTGAATGAGTAAAATTGATGGTCTTGACAGTGGACACATTCCGTCTTGTGTCCGACCAAGGATGCTAACCGCCGGTTACACCTTGGTCTCCATTTGAATCCGTTCGCAAGTCTTGCCGGCGTGATTAGCTGGCATGAAGGGATGTATCGGCCAGTTTGCGGCCAATCTCACCATCAAAAATTGCCGTCTGTTTTCAGCCGAGCATCCGGCACATCTAAAACTTTTAGTCAGGATTTATAGACAGTTTTAGGGTCGACGACTTGCTCCTCACTAATTGCATAACCGTCCTCTGTCAGCTCGCGGAAGAAGCAGCTTCGATAGCCTTCGTGGCATGCAGCCCCCACTTGGTCGACGAACAGTAGTATCGTATCTGCGTCACAATCTATCTGGATCGTGGTTACTTTCTGTTGATGACCGCTCGTCTCGCCTTTTCGCCACATCGAACTGCGAGAGCGCGAGTAATAAGTTGCCAGACCGGTTGCAACGGTTTCCTCGTAAGCTTCTTGATTCATCCAGGCCAGCATTAACACGCGGCCGGTTCGATGATCTTGAGCGATCACTGGCAGCAACCCATCATATCCTTTTTGAAAATTGGGCTTCGCCGTTGGCACCATCATATCGAAACGCTTGATTAAAAGGGGAGTCGCTTAAACGGACGATTCAGCAAAGACAGAACAACTGACAGATTCGTTCGTTTTTACATTGATTCATCTCTTCCTATTTTGCTTGCCGACGCAAGAAAGGGGAAGGGCTCTCCAGTTGAGCCCTTCAGTTCCGCGGATGTTGTTCGATTCAATGAACATACAAAGGGTTTTTTGCAGTGAATCGATCGGAAAAACTATCGGTCGTCATTCCAGTCCGCAATGACGAGGCAGGAATCGCGGCCGTAATTGAATCTCTGTTGAACTATGTTTCCTCTCTTGCCAGGGATGTGCAGATAATCGCGGTCGACGATGGCACATCGGATGCTACCGCCGAGGTGCTTGACAGTTTGCGTCTCGCGCACGCGCAGCTGGATGTCAAGCGATTGAATATCGCGCGTGGCCCTCGCGCAGCCGCCGCGGCTGGCCTGTCCATGGTCCACGGTGACTTTGTATTCGTCCAGGAGTCGTACGAACCCGTCGATCTTGATGCGTTGCAACAGCTGTGGGAACTGCGAAACGATGAAGACTTGGTGATGGCCAGGGTTCAAGTTTTCAAAAACGAGATCGACGCGGAATTAGTCCAAAACTTAACTCGATTTGCAGCCAGCTTTGAGACGCATTTTTATGCCAACCGCGGCGAAAGAAATTTAGGCGATATCTCTGCCACCGGTAGTCGCGGAGAGGGATACATTAATCGCCGCCCGGATGGTCAGCTTCAAATGTTGCGGCGAGACGCAATGAAAGAGTCCGCTAAAGCTATCAACGCATGCCACTTGGATTTCGAACGACAGCGTCACTCCAGCGTCTTGGGCAAAGTCGACTAACGTTCTTCCGTTCGCGAAGCTTCGTTTGGGTTAGGAAGGCAACGGATTAGAGCAACGTGGTGGTGGAGCAGGGCGACCATAGAAGTACCCCTGTCCAAGCTGGAAGCCCATTTCTTTACATACGGCCGATTCTTCTACAGTCTCGACCCCTTCTGCAAGGGGTTGCACCCCAAGATCGACGACCATGGAAACTAAAGACGCGAGCATCCGTTTGCGCTCTGGCAACGCTTGATCAATTCCCCGAATCAAGGCCATATCGAATTTCAATACGTCCGGCGGAGCTTCGCTCAGTTCGGCCAAACGGTTTTGGCCTGCACCGAAATCATCGTATGCCAGCTGAATGTTTAGATCGCTTAGGGCTCGTCGCAGGTCTCGCATATTGGCTGGGCTAGTCACCGCGGCCTCATGAATCTCAAGCATGAGCGAGCGGTTTGGCGAGGCCTCTCGGAGCCTGCGCAAGCTGTCAAGGAGATTGCTTTCCGCTAGCTCCCGCGGGTGTGTGTTTAGATAGATGTGATTGCTGTCTGGTATCTCAATATTTTGGTTGATAGCTTCCCATCGCAGCATCTCACTCAATTCCACTTCCATGTTCAGCCTACCAGCGGCGGAAAACATGGCATATGAGCTTTCCAACCCCAACAAACGACTGCGAGCTAGGACTTCGTAGCCACAGACTTCGCCAGATTCCAGCACGATAATTGGCTGAAAGAAAGGCGTAACAAGGCGATTTTCAATGAGTCGATCGAACTGGACGAGCGCAAGGGCTTGGTCGCAAACGTCATGAGATTCGGTATGTGCTGCCGTTGTCGGTGCGTCGCAACGCAAGCGAAAGGCGACATCAGCAAATTGAATGTACTCGCCACCATGCAGATCGATACTGCCTTGAACTCGCTGGCCGTTAACGTAAGTGCCGTTTGTACTTTGATTGTCGATCAACGTGAGCACGTCGCCGCGCATGACAAATTCTGCATGCTTACTGGAAACGGTCCGTGAATTGATTTGGAGGCTCAGGCCTGCTTGCCGCCCCAGTGTGTAGGGACAAGGATGGATGACCGTGAGTGGGTTACAAACGTGTTCGGTCCCTACAGCCGCGAGAATCCACACCTTCTGCGTAATAGTTTCCGCAAAGTTCCTCGTGCTGATTCGTGGTATTGAGATGCCAACTGCCGATTGCATAACCAAATTTGCCTTCCTCCGAAATCATCGCTCGCCGTTGCGAATGTGATTCCCCGCGATCAATGAATTTATCCATCTCGCCAACTCGCAAGTCCGATTATTCGGATTGCACCAGCTGACACGCTGACACAGATTATCGGTACGTTCGAGCCAGGAGAATCTAGGTTGCAGTTGAGATACTAGCCAGCATTTTCGGAAATTTACCAAGCAATCTCAACGGACGCCGCTCTCAAGTCGATGCAAATCGACAAGGCACGTACTCGTTTTGAAAAATGTGAGTCATAAACCGATTGAGAATCCGAATCGCCGCTAGCTGCGAAATGTGGGATTCACTTTTCCAGCTCGTTGCCCGCACAACGTTGCTCGGCAAGTGAAAGGAAATAACGTCAATGTCCTATCAACAAAGGCCCCGCGATACGCAATCCGTCGTGAATGATGCACTGCCATCGGTCATGAACGAGGATGCGTTCTGGCCAAGTGAGCCCAGGACACTTGAAGAAGCTGGTATCACGGAATCGAACCTCGAGAGCATCATGTGCCAGATGCTCCTGAATTCGGGAACATTGAGCGGCAGAAATCTTTCCGAGAAGATCGGACTGTCTTTTGCCATCATCGAACAGCAGCTGTCGACGCTCCGCATGCGTCAAGTTGTTGCCCATGCTCGCCCAGCTCCGTTGAATGATTTTTATTATTCTCTTACCGAAAACGGACACAAGCGCGCAAGCAGTTATCAGAAGAGCTGCGCGTACGTTGGTCCCGCACCAGTCCCGTTGATGGACTATTGCTTGAGCGTTGAAGCACAGGCCTCTCATTTTGATCCGATCACGGAAGCAAACTTGCGAGCCGCCCTTTCTGAAATTACATACGATCCCAGCTGGTTGGACCTGCTGGGGCCAGCAATCAACAGCACCGGAGGCATTTTTCTCTTTGGCCCTCCAGGCAACGGCAAGACGACTCTAGCGAAATGTTTGACGGCGTGCCGCGGTTCCGAAATTTGGATCCCTCACGCTATCATCGACGACGGTCAGATCATTAAGGTCTATGACACAGCATATCACCAGCCGTCGCGTGGGGCCAAGAGCGCGTATAGCATCATGGCCGCGCAGGATTACGACCGGCGTTGGATTCGAATTGTAAGGCCAACGGTCGTCGTCGGAGGCGAACTGACTCTTGAATCGCTCGAACTGCGATATGATCCGCGCAGCAATACCAGTGAGGCACCGCTGCAGGTAAAAAGCAACTGCGGATGCTTGTTGGTAGATGACTTTGGTCGCCAGAGAGTTGCTCCGGCGGAGCTGTTAAATCGATGGATCGTCCCTTTGGAGAGTAGAGTCGATTACCTTACGCTCTCGACTGGCAAAAAGATTACAGTCCCCTTCGAGCAATCAATTCTCTTTTCAACGAACCTGCAACCAGAACAGTTGGTTGATGAAGCATTCTTGCGGCGTGTCCCTTTCAAAATCGAAATCGCCAGTCCGCCGCGGGCAGAGTTCGTTGAATTGTTCAAGCGGTCGTGCGCTTCACTTGAAATAGAATGGCGCGGCGAAATCATCGACAACTTGATCGAGCGCCAGTATGTTCGAGCGAACCGCCCCTTTCGACGCTGTCACCCAAGGGATTTACTAAGCCAGTTTGCTGCCATTTGTGCCTACCGACAAGAACGCTCTGACTTACGATTGGACTACCTCGAAATCGCGTGCAGGAACTATTTTGGTCCGGCTATTCTTCCAGGGGCTAGTGTGCAACGAGCTCCGGCTCAACCTATGGCATCGCGACCGCCACTCACTTCGGCCGCTAGACCTGGGGAAGCGCCGCGGTCTGTTCCTCGAAAAGCGCCGCCGAACTCCATCCCGGCTCGCCCCACCCAAGATCGAACTCAACAAATTGCTGCACCGGGGCCAGTTCCGACAGACGTTTTGGCTGCAAATCCCACGGGCAATTTTACAGTTCCGATTCCTTTCCCCAATCCTTCCTAGTTCCCTTATCTCGTAGTTTCCATGGCGTCACTCGTAGCATTTGCTGAAGCAGGATTCGAACCGATCCCCGGTTACGTCCTGCGCGAGAAGATCGGGGCTGGCGGATTCGGTGAAGTTTGGCTGGCCGATGCGCCAGGTGGACTCAAGAAGGCACTGAAGTTAGTTTTCGGCAGTATCTCGGAAGACAGAGCCGCCGGCGAGCTTCGTTCCCTGCAACGCATTCGCCAAGTCAACCATCCTTTCGTACTCTCACTCGAGCGAATCGAAGTTGTTAATGGACAACTGATCGTTGTAACCGAACTCGCGGATGGCTCCCTCTTGGACCGATTCCGAGAACTTCAACGTCGAGGAATGGTAGGGATACCCAGAGAAAAATTGCTAAGGTATCTGGGCGATGCAGCAGATGCGCTCGATTTCATTTGCCAGCAACATGATCTCCAACATCTGGATGTAAAACCCGCGAACCTACTGTTGATCGCCGACCGCATCAAGATTGCTGACTTCGGATTGATCAAGGATGTACAGCGAACTAACAACTCTTTGCTTGCGGGGCTAACACCAACTTACGCAGCACCGGAAATGTTCGATGGACGCCCAGGGCGATCCAGCGATCAGTATGCGCTGGCGATCGTCTACCAAGAAATGCTCACTGGTTGCCTGCCGTTTCAAGGCCGAACGACTGCGCAGTTGGCAAGCGAACATCTGCATAAGGCACCAGGCCTTGACGCCCTACCAATCTTTGACCGACCAGTCATCGCTCGCGCATTGAGCAAAAAACCGATCCAGCGGTTCGCCAGCTGTCGGGAAATGATCGACGCGCTGATCAAAGCAGAGGTTGGAAACGCAATCGACAACGTCGGCCCACCAGCGCCCGCTCGACCTCGAGCTGTGTCACGCGCAATCGCCAACCCGCGGACTCGCCGAATCCACCCAACACGGCCCGAGCAAAGCGCAAAGCTAAACTCTGGTACTCAGCCCAATTCAATCCCTTCGGATTCATCCCAGTCGCCGTATCGCACAGACCAGTTCGGCTCACAATCGCGTTCCCAAAACATTGCAACGCTACCTCCGATCAACCTTCAGGAGAAAGATGCTCGGAAGACGATCAATCTCTTCGTAGGCGTAGGCCGAACTGGCATTGAGTCGATCATGTACGCTCGTCAGCAACTCGCTGGCCGGGGAATCCTTGAAAAGTCGTCTTACGGTTCGGCTTGGCTGGCATTTGACACCGATGCAGTGGTTTTACAGCGTGCAACCGATCCTGAGACGATCGCCGCATTGCACCCGAGCGAAGCGATTCACCTACCGCTCAAGACACCGCAATACTACAAGGAACAGCCCAAAGAACTCTTCACTCCCATATCACGTCGATGGCTGTATAACATTCCGCGATCCCGTGCTACAGAAGGTGTCCGCGCACTTGGCATGCTGGCTTACCTTGACGCAAGCGTTGAATGCTATGAAGCTCTTTACCACAGCATAAGCGACGCAATGTCGAGCAGTGAATTTGAGCCGACAGAACTTGTTCCGAATGTTTACATCGTAGCTTCGGCGCATGGTGGAACTGGGGGTGCTATCGTATCGGAACTCGCCTTCTTGGTTCGACGCGTGCTGGCCGAACTGAAGGAAGACAAGCATCTGCACGCTGACGGGCTCGTAACTGCCGTGATTACTACCGCGGTTCATGATGATGGCGCAACGCTTGAGTTACCAGCAGCGTCGGGGATGGCCTGCATTGCTGAACTTACGCACCACATTAATACTTCAGGTCTTCACCCCGGAATACCTGCCCTCCCAGTATTTCCGCTATCCGTTGCGCCGGTTGATGATGCATATTTTATTCACGGCGGGCGACTCGGAAGAACCGACGACTGGAAACGAGCAATTCTCCAGGCTGCTGACTATCTCTGCACCGATGCATACTCGCTGTTCGGCACCGCGATGCAGGAATGTAAACAACAGTTGCGTTCTGGTGAAGCGAATATGTCTCATGAATGTACGCCTTGGATGCACACTTTCGCGGGTACGCGAGTCGAGCTGACCAACGAACTGCAGCCATCGCAACTCACAAAACACTTCTTGCTTGAGACAATGCAGAGATGGATAACTGCCTTTGATTCAGGAGAAGCGGCTTGCGAGCCAATCAAACCGCAGTCAGCGAACCCTAGCAGCACGAGCACTCCCGTTCGATCCAAGAAAACCAATCAAGCCATCGAACTGTTTTGCGACGATCTCTTCCGCGATGTTGGCTGGAACGCACAAGCCTGGGTCAGGACTTGCTTCGCTATCTTAATTCCGGCGGCCAAGGAATCTTCAAACCAGAAAAGTGCTACGGACTCAAACGATTCAACAGAAAACTCATCCTTAGAAGACAGCTTGCTAGCTTTAGTAGCCCCCGACTTAGAACTTGTTCAGCGCAGCTTAAACATATCGATCGATTCATCACGAACGATTGCAAGGCAACTTATCGATTCGTCTCTTATGAGCATGTTCGAACAGTTGCGGGTGCATTGGACAACGCACTACCAAAACTGGGCATTTATGTCTTCGTTGTTGCATCGTGTGTCCGAGCGACTGACACGCCAAGCAGAATCACTAGTGATCGTAAGCGGACGCTTTGCAGAGCGTCTTCAAGCCATCGACATTGAATGGATCCGCTTGCCAGAAAATGCTCTTGAGGAACGTTCGCAAATCCAGACAGAGCGCAACACGGTGTTAGTCCAGCGTGATGTGCACCAACTGGCGGCTTCGTTGCTCAAGCGGCTCGCAAGTCTGATCGATCACCATACGCGACTGTGGAAAGTCGAGTCAAATTCTTTACGTGAGTCGTTGTGTTCGTACTCTACCGTCATCGCGCAAGAATTAGGATTATCTGTCGACAAGAACGGCCGAGCAAATATTGCCTATCTTCCATTGCCAGCCTTTTGGACGCGGGTAAGCCGCGAAGTGCATCGAGCGTTAGACGAGGCGATCGGTCGCAAAGCCATTGATCAGTTGCAATTCGTCTGGTCCTCAGGCACCAATCCAGCAATCCCCGTTCAGCTCGACGCACTCGGCTCTAGCGCGGCAGGATCACAGGACGTTGTTCAAAATCCAGCGTCCATTGCCGCTTCTGAGACCGGTAGCTTGGTGAACACCAGCGTAGCTGTCCAAGGCGAAGTATCGGTTGATGGTACGATCGATAGCCCCAACCCGTACACGCCGGAACTCTCACAACTTTTGCAAATCGCAAATGAGTCTCAGGAGACTGCGGCCAAGGCGCAAGGTATCGCTCTGGACGGAGGTGACAGCGTCGCTTGCCCACGCATGACTCTGCAGACATTGCCAGAAATGTTGCGTGAGACAACTCCACCGCTGTTGCTATCGGGCAATTCAAAACGCGTATTCTTGCTGTTGCCAGAAGATTATCGACTGGAAGAGAACGATCCTCTATGCGCGGAAGAACTAAACAAAGGTGTGACAATCATCCGTACCGATCTTGTCGACAGTCCGAGACTTGTAGTGGATGGCGAACGCATGATATTAAATGAAGTCGTTACTTCGCTTTGGCCGCCTTCGTCACACCGCTCCGAGCTAGCCAATCGGTTATTTTCCCGTACTGACGTCGACTGGCCCGCGATAATATAGTTCACTCTGTAAGCCAAACGCCGTACTTTACATCTGCACCTAACAAACAAGTACGCAACAATTGCCTACCGCTCATTAAATCCACAACACGCGTACGTTCAGATTCCATGGCAGAGCGTAAGCTTGTTCGAACGGTGCATTTAGACGGTGGTTCAAATGCGACTTCCAGCCTAAACTCGACATGCCTGTCCAGCGCGTGCTTTCAACAATCTCTTGATAACTCTGCCCGTCGACTTCTATATTGTCACGCTGCAATTGGACTTTGATTGGCTCGAAGCTAAGCAGATTAAATGAATCCGCTGTGACTATCGCCGCCGATTCATGTCCATCAAGCGTGAAAGTCGACGATCGATCCGTAAAGATGACGATGCTATCTGTTCCTCCTCCAGCATCAATGTTGAACGACGTGGACTTTGGAGCAAGAACGGTAATTTCATCGTTGCCGCTTCCGCCCGTAAGCTCAATTTGACTATGCTGAGCGAAACTCTTGACGGCCAGTTCGTCATCGCCAGCGTCTCCTGAAGCGAATATAGAAGCGATATTGCTTTCGACTACCCAACGATCGTTTCCACCCAAGCCATACGCTTCAAAGAAGTCCACGGTCGCTGTTACAATAAACTCGTCGACTCCAAGATCGGCTAACGGTGCTGGAGCAAGTACGTTGGGCACAAAAAAGCCATCGCCATTTTCATTCGTACCGGCAACGACGATAGCGTTGATCGGTTCATCACGTCGTACGGCAACGGTCTCTACCAAGTTGCTCGAATCGCGTTGGCCAGGCGTTCCAAGAAATACAACTTCGACTCCGCCGTTGTCACCAAAGTCGCGAATGATCCATTTGTTGTCCAGATTGTTTCGGAAGACAAGCGTGTCGGGCGTCCAAAACACTTCGTCCTGCACTTCGATCCCCGTGTTGCGATTGATAATGTCCGATAGGCGTGTCGATTTGACTTCTGCAATCAATTTCGAATCAAGATAGTTCTCGAAGTAGAAACGGTCACCATCGCGCATCCGAGTAAACTGATCGACCATGTAAGCGTAGATCGTTTGTCCGACGCTAGTGCCTGGAACGTGGTCTTCCGAAATGGCGACAATCCATGGGTCGGCATGATCCGGCGAACTATAAAGTTCAGTCAGTTTGTTTGCGAGTTCGACATCGGATATAACATCATGAAAGGTTGCTACTTTACTTAGCCCAATCGCAGCGCGGACCGTGTTATAGTCGGGCAAGCCATGATCACGACCACGTTGAATATTTCTCGCAGCCAAATCAAAGCCGCCTGGTCCCGCGTTTAAGAAGTTACGCACCCCGTCGACAATATGATTGTCAACTTCTTGCATCTTTTGCTTCACGATCCCAGCAAATATTTCATCGATTCCTCGTTGAGTAATGAATGCGGGGCTTGCAAAAGCATCCTTCAACGAGATAGTCTCGCCGTCAGTACCAATCAAGAATTCGTTCGGCAAAGTCGTATGACCTAGACGATACATTACCGTAGAAAATTCATTGGACAGCGTCGCGTTGACGTTTGGGTCGTAGCCTTTGTAGGTCGCAATGGCGTTAAAGCCGATCGTGCTTGGGAGAAACTCGTTGTAAGTGATGTGCTGAATCAAGGCCGCTACAATCTGCCGAGCTCGATGAAAGATTTCTTCGTCAACCGCCGCATCGGCTAAATCACGTCCTGCAAACTCCGTCGCCGCAAGCTCGCCAGCGATACGATTGTGCTCACGGACAAACAGCGTCTGCATCGCCGTCAAAGCGATATTCTCATTGACGCGAACATCTCCCGCGAGAAACCCCTGATCGCTCAACGGCAATAGTTCACCCACGTCGGTGACTATCGAAGCCATGCGTCCCCCGACATGAGCTCGCAGCGCCGAAGTGGTGGCTGCATTGGCTCCGTATACCGCACCGCCGTCAATAAAGGATGATGCGAAATTGATTTGCTCGCGTGGTGATGTAATACCCGTTGTTCGAT
Organism: Njordella aestuarii; assembly: GCF_056494165.1. NCBI lineage: Bacteria > Pseudomonadati > Planctomycetota > Planctomycetia > Pirellulales > Pirellulaceae > Njordella > Njordella aestuarii. The sequence continues at coordinate 36,143 of NZ_CM151397.1, read as the reverse complement.
CAAATGGAGAGCGGGTGAAAGCCATTTCTTCGTTGATGGCAAATGGTTCTACAGGCAATGTTCGATCAAGACTAAAGCTCTGAGCTATATCGTGATCCAGGAATTGCCCCCATTGGAACCACACGGAGGTTATGAAGCGATCATTTTCAATCGACTCACTTTGCGCTGCAACAGCGTTGCTAATGTCGCGAGGATTAGGGTTGCTGGTCAGCGATGGCGCGTTCAAGCCATCGGCATACGCGGCCGGAGCAACTCGATCGAACTGCTCGTTGGCAGCTCCCCATGTGGGATTGCTCAGATTGTTACCAACGCCATCCAGGCGCTGGATCTCGCCCAATGATCCTAACGCAAATTGAAAGTAGCCGTTAGTATGAAGGTATTCGCCCTGTCGAAATCCAGGCGCGATCCCATCAGCCGCTGCCCAAGTCCCAGTCGAGAACACCCCAGCACTTTCCGTTTCTACAACAGTTCCATTGATTACAACTTTGTCGACAATCAAGTTCCGATCAATACCTTCCTCAGGTCGATAGGCGTCGTTCGTAAAGGCAATACGAACTTGATCAGGCCTGACGGAATCCGCGATTTCAAAGCGGTAAGTTTTCAGCTCACGGTCAACCTGCCAGCTAGCTACTTCTTGTCCATCAATTTGCAAGACCATCCGTTCATCCGCAGTTTCGCCACGTGCGTAGACTTCAATGATAGATTGGTTGGCAAAGCGGAATTCGCCATTGGTGTGCAGATATTCGCTTTGCCTGAAACCAGGCTGTATGCCATCTTCCTGCTTCCATGTCCCGGTTGAAAAGACAGACGAACTCTCTGTTTCGAACCGGATTCCATCGATAGCGATTGCGCCAACTCGCACGTTGCGATCAATTCCTTGCTCGGGGGTATACAAGTCATTGATAAACTCGATTTTCACTTGCCCGACTGCAATCTGTTGATCGGTTGCATACGATAACTTGACGAACTCCCCGGCGTCTGCATTTCCACCCAAATTCTCCCAAGTCTGCACGACGACATCGTCAATCTTGAGTTGAATTGTTTCTTCGTTCGTTGCTCCGGCTGCAAAGATGTCTACTGCGGACAGCATCTGCCGATTTTCTAGCGTTTCGAGGTGCAGTGACAGAAATTCATCACGCTGGTTGGCTGGACTTATTTTCGACGGACTCTTTATTCTCTTCATCATGCTTTAAACCTGGCGCCAGACTATTGTCAGGCGTTGAACCGGAGCACATAGGGATAGTTATCGCAGCGATTTATTTCGCCCAAACGTTTGCTCAATTTGACTACCTTGCAGTCCGCCTGTTGCATCGGATTAGTAACGCCATGTTCAGCGCAACGTAACACTCAACAAACGCTTGAGCACGAACGAGACTGAGAATCGGCTGCGTTTTGACGAGTTTAGTTGGTCGAAAAGCGAATTCAATGAACTCGTTTGACAGAGAAATTGCCTAGAAAAACTTGAGATTCCATGTCCCTAAATCGGACGAATAGACATCCCTTTGACATCTGCGAAATTTTGAAACGAGCCGCCCTTAAGGCAAGCTGATTTTGATCACTTGGTCAGCGATCTGGGTCAAAAACGCTCGCAAAAATTTTGCGACGATTGAGAAAAATTTTGACGCTTCTGCGGCTAGCAAGCGCCTTCAGAATGGATAGTCGAGCCAGCCGCCGGCGTTCTTTGCCTTAGAACAGCTTTCGATGAAACTTAAGATTCTCGAATGCGCAGAATCCTACTTCTGCGCATTCATAGCAAAGATCCCTCTAGGCTGCGCGGCTCAAGTTTTCACTCCGCTCGCCCGCCATCTCAAGATAGGTGTTCCAGGAATCCTGTGCAGCGGCGATTCGATTGGCGATGGTCCTCGATAACGAGCCATCTTGGAGTCCGAACGTCCAACCTAAACGATGCGCGACTGATACAGGATTGAAAAGGCTAGCAGCCAGTCGTCCCATGCGAACCGGGAGGCTATCAAGCTTTATCGGCGACTCAGGCAAGTTGGCGTAGGCACGAGCGATGCGACCTAGCATCTGACCATCGCCATAGCCAACGTCTTTCGAATCGGGTAGCACTTGACCGGTGGAAAGCTTGGCTTCTGCATACCGAGCCACCATCACTCCTGTTGCTTGCAAGGCCAGCGCCAGTTCAACCTCAGCAGATGCCAGCGAACCTTCCGTGAACAGCCCCCCCAAACTGAGCAAGAGCTTGCGGCTGAAATATCCGCCGTTGATCAGCGGAAACGCTTGCTCGTTTGTCTCAATACTGGAAACCAACTGGCGACGTGGGAGCTGGGAAGCTCGGATACCGATCACAGGATTTTGCGTCCCGGTGACGTTCGTCGCCGCCGCAACTGCAGCTACCTTACGATCATTGAAGGCTGGCAGCACATCTTCGTACCAGCCATCCGCGACCACGGTCCCAGGCATCAAGATTTGCACTACTCGCGATGTCGCTGCGCTTGCAGCTTCGTTGATCAAATCAACTGCAGTGGACTGCGGATCCAGTTCGAGGAGCGTGATTTCATCGCCGCTCAAACAATACGGATCGGCATAGTCACCGCTATGGGCAACGATGACTTCCACTTGGGAGCTACGATGTTCTAGCAAGGAAACGAGCGTTTGTTCTAACGCAGCTTCGTTCGCTAAATGCGGTACTATTATGGAGAGACGAGGCACAAAATTACCCCTTCTGATACTCAAAACGCGATTTTCGCCTCTGGCGTTTTGCAAGCTTTAAGGTGTGATCGCACACGCTTGCTGCCACGACAGATCTAATCGAACTGTCTTTAAGTGTTGTTCGGTCTGAACCATTCAGCATGTTCAAACATTGTCGCCCGGTCCAGTAAGGCAAGCCTGGCAAGATTTGCAGCCGGGGCAAGATTTACGGCCAACAAGATGCTTTGAATCATGCTCAGCGGGCGCTTTGTTCCCACTTCATTAGCTCTCGTGCTGCGGTCGCGACATCTGCATTCTGCGAATCGCTAAGAGCGTCCAGCATGGGCGTGATCTGGCCTGTATTGGCGACTCCGGCCATTTCAACAGAATAATGCAGAACTCGGATAGGATTGATTCCATCTCGCAGATCCTCCAAAATCTTGAATTTCTGTCGAATCTCTTCCGCGACGGCCCAATCCTTGGCTTGTATCGCTCGCAACATTCGCATGGACCACGTTGGCGCAACACAGACGCAGCCGCTTGTAAATCCCGTCACACCGAAGTACTTCATATGGGCGATCGCAGGTTGTTCTCCCATACCGCTGACCATCATCGATGGTGAAACGAGTTCGACGATCTCTTTCAAGTAATCGTCCTGCAATGGATCGGGCAAGACCACGGCATACTTGATCCAGGATATCAGTCCATCGTCGACCAGCTTCTTCACTTCCAACGGGCTAATCCAACGATTGTGCTTGAGGTAAAGCACGACGGGCTTACCGTAAGACTCTGCAAATTTTCTTATTCCGCGACACAATCCCGACGGTGTATTAATTTCGACCGAAGGCAGAATCATAGCTGTGGGAAAATCTAACGATCGCAGTATGTCCGCTTGATCCATCATCAGCCCATAGCTCGGCCCAACACTAGGTACGACCAGTGTGTCAGACGCAACGATCTCACTTAGCATTCCTAGCGTCGATTCAAACTCGGACAAGCGTAAATGGTAGAATACTGCGTTGCCGCCATAGAGCAACGTATCGACGCCACCCGCTTCGAGATGTCTTACCAGCTTCTGGTTTTCTTGCTTGCAAACCTCGCCTCGATCATTGCGAGACAAAGGAGGAACTGCGATGACGCTTTGAGCGAGCCGAGCTTTGGTGATTGGTTTAATATCCATTCGTATCTCTATTAAAAGATGTCAGGGTCACGGTTGTCGGAACCTGCCAAGAAGTTGAAATCGCAGCCATCGTTGGCCTGAGTTACGTGGTCTTTGAAAAGCCGCGTATATCCTCGCGTGAATTTTTCTTCTACCGGTGTCCATTGTGCAAGCCGACTTGCAATCTCGTCATCGCTCAAATCGAGGTGAATTCGACGATTGATGGCGTCTATCTCGATAAAGTCACCATTGCGAACGATAGCCAGCGGACCTCCGACATGCGACTCCGGTGCAACGTGAAGGACGCACGTGCCGTAGCTCGTGCCACTCATTCTCGCATCAGAGATACGGACCATATCCCGAACGCCTTGCATGAGCAACTTCTTAGGAATAGGAAGCATGCCCCATTCTGGAAACCCAGGTGCTCCTTGTGGCCCTGCATTTCGCAACACCAAGACTGTATCCGCTGTGACGTCCAAATCGTCCGCATTCAATTGCGACTTCATGTGTAGATAGTTATCGAATACCAGTGCCGGCCCACGGTGAGTCAGTAGCCTTGGGTCTGCAGCCGACGTTTTAATGATACACCCGCCGGGTGCCAGATTGCCTCGTAAGACACACAGCCCTCCATTGGGATACAAAGCCGTGTCACGATTGCGAACGATATCCGAGTTGATCGTTTCCGCACCTGCAATCCGCTGGCCGAGCGATTGGCCTTCAACGCATTGCGCGTCGATGTCTAGGAGATCTTGAAGATGCGAGAGCAGGGCGGGCAAACCACCCGCTAGATCAAAATCTTCCATGAGATAGGTACCGCTTGGTCGCAGATTCGCTAACACTGGCACGCGGCGTGACCAGTAGTCAAACTCGTCGAGTTCCAGTGGCACGCCAGCTCTCCTGGCCATCGCGATGATATGCACGATGGCGTTGGTCGATCCGCCGATAGCCAACAAAGTAATCATTGCGTTTTGGAAGGACGCTTTGGACAAAAAGCTAGATGGCTTTCGATTCTTCCATGCCAGATCAACAGCCAATCGACCTGCGATCGCAGCCTGCCGACTATGTTCTGACACAACGGCTGGCACGCTACTCGACTTCCGAAGCGCGAATCCTAACACTTCAGCGATACTTGCCATCGTCGACGCTGTCCCCATGGTCATGCACGTGCCGGGGGATCTCGCAATGCAGTCTTCGACTCCTTTCCAATCGGCGTCGCAGAAGTTTCCTGCACATCGCTCGTTCCAAAACTTCCAAGCGTCTGATCCGCTGCCCAGCGTTTGATCTTTCCAATACGCTTTCAACATTGGCCCGGCCGGGAAAAAAACGGAGGGAATATCGGCCGAGATTGCCCCCATTAACATCGCTGGTACTGTTTTGTCACAGCCGCCCATCAGCACAGCCGCATCGATCGGATGACAACGCAGCACTTCTTCGACCTCCATCGCCAGCAAGTTGCGATAGAGCATCGTAGTCGGCTTCATCATCATTTCGCCCAGGCTCATGACCGGGATTTCGACGGGGAAGCCACCCGCTTGGAACACGCCCCGCTTAATCTCTTCCGAGCGTTGTCGAAAGTGCGAATGGCATGTATTCAAATCGCTCCAGGTATTCAAGATGCCGACAATCGGTCGGTTTTGATAATCGATATCGTCAAAACCCATGCCCTTTAAACGTGATCGATGACCAAAACTACGAAGATCATCTGGGCCAAACCAACGGTATGAACGGAGTTTTTGGGGATCGTGACTTTCGTTTTGCGAGCCTGTTGTCATAGCCGCGTTACACTGCCTTTCCGTTGCTGGAAACCAACAAAGATCCGCTGCTTTCAAACAGCAGCCGCGGCAAGCACATCAGCCAGCGATATGTGACCTTCGTAAAGCGTCCGTCCAATAATACAAGCGTCCGTATTCATAGCGGTCAGCTTAGAGACATCTGCGATCGTTGTAATTCCGCCGCTAGCTACGACCGGGAATGGACTCGCCGCTTGCATCGTCGCTAATGCGCCAAAATTCGGCCCCGCCATCATGCCATCCATCGCAATATCGGTATAGACGACCGCAACACAAGCCTTCGTGCGTTTGGCAACTTGTTGTACAAGATCTTCGGCAGGCGTTTGGCTGGTTTCAAGCCACCCTTCGGTCGATACGAAGCCGTCCCGCGCGTCGACGCCCAACACCATGTTGCCTACGTACTTTTCACACATCGCAGCAAACCAGTCGGGATCTTTCAACGCCGCAGTCCCAACCACCAAGCGACTGATGCCCAACTTGAGCAAACGCTCGATGGTCGCTTCATTGCGTACTCCACCACCTAGTTGAACGGGGCGATCACCCGCAACTTTCAGAATGCTTGAAATGGCTTCTTCGTTGATAATGCTGCCCGACTTTGCGCCATCCAAATCGACAACATGCAAACACTGTGCGCCTTCCGTGAACCACTTTAACGCAGTCGCTGCCGGATCAGGGCTAAAGACAGTGTTTCGCGCATAGTCACCTTGTTGTAACCGGACACATTGTCCGCCTAGAAGATCAATCGCAGGCCATATCTGCATCGTATTGGAAACCGGTCGCTCGTAGTTAACGTCGTGAATTCAGTGGCCACAGCATAATGCGTCGCCAGCAATTTTGTTCTTCGGAATGATCGGCGAACAGCGTCCGACCGCGCCGGCACTTACTAGAACAAACATTGGAAGTTTCGAGAATAACCCTCGGCGCTAGTTTGTGAACAAGCCAGCTCGCAGAATCCTCGATTTTGCGACGTTTGTACAGCTACGGCAAAAAGGGGACCGGCAGCAGAAATGCGTGCTGGACAATCATGACCGCGGAACCATCCCAGCTGGAAAGCGGCGCAAGATATAAAAAGAGCATGTATATCGGAAAGCTGGCGACCATCAGCAACCATGCTGGCCAGCGATTGTACCAAGCTCGCTGGACAGTGCGGCGGTCAGCGTACCGGATTGCCCATCCGACAAGAAATTTAGCAGGCAGATTGAAAAGCACAAAGAAGATACACAACAGCCAAATCAGTTGAGACGGAGGAGTCTCGATTCTCAGTAGATATAGCGGCAATGAAAAAAGTACCAGCAGCACCATAGAAACCGCATGCAGCCACGGCGCCCTACGAAATCCTTGTCGCACATCGCTCAGTCGAATGAACGACGAGAACTTCAAGGTTTGGGCATAACGCATTTGCAAAAATGGTAGGTACTGCAGCACGATCATCATGGTGATAATCCCCGCGAGTGTTAGCAGACCGCGTGCTCCATCCGATTGTGCCTTGAGGCCGCCAATCATCAGTAGGCCTGGGATTATCAAATAGAGCAGGGTTCCGAGAGCGCCGAAAAATCCGATGCGCAGTAGATAAAACAATCGAATGCTTTCGACCGCCTTGCTCAGGCTATCAGCGGCGCTGGTCCATGTCGCTGGCCGAAAAAATTCGCGAACGAAACGCAGAGGAGCTGGCCAAATAAAGTGATAGACTCTTCCACCACGCAGCAAAGCCCACCACACGTAGACGCACCATATCGCTCCGATAATGGCAGAGCCGATGCGCCATCCGATGTCCTGTGACGTACCGGGCGCGAAGAAGTGAGCCGACGCTGACAAATCCCGTACAACGAAAACTGGGATGCTTGTTAAGGCGATCCAGAAAGCAGCGGTTCCGATGTACCCGGCGACTACCAATCCGGGCAGACATCGCCCAAGCCGCTCGCCGCGAGCCCATCGCCCCGCCGCTTCTAGCAGATAACCCAAGCTAGCGAGCTGGATGATTGGCAAGCTTGCTGCTATCGACAAGATCACAACCAAACACGCAAACTGCCAGAGAAAAACGGCAAGCTGCATGGAAAGCCGCAGTGATTGCGACGCGAATCGAACAGGCCAACTACGAGCTTGAACCGTATAACTCTTTGTTTCGGCCACTTCAGGAACTGCGAAGTCTTCCGAGATTGCTAGAGTTGCCATCATCGCGCTGGGTACTTTTTCATGATCGGATTTTCCTTGGCTGGACACGCTTCACTCGTTTTTGATTCGAAGTCAGACTACGATTATTGATAGAAAACTGGGCGAACTTTCAAAAAGGTCTCGAATGCTCGCTGCCTTTCGCACGCCAACCAGCCCACCAACCACTACAATCCACACAAACAACCCTATCCGCAGATTTGCCGTATTTGATAGACGCGGCTTCATTATTGGTTAATAATTTGGAAAGAATGGTGGTTAAATTTTTGACCGTCTCTCCATTTTAACGGATGCTGACATGAGCCCTGGGGCATTGCATCCGGAAACTTGGCAAATGATTGCCTGACCCGCAAAATTCCCGCTTTTAGAGCTTTAACTGATTTACTCGTTTTGGATCTACCGAATGCGTTTTCAACTTTCCTCGCTTGCTATCGCTCCGCTTACTATCTTGATGGCGTGGTCCACAACCATCGTTAGCGCCCAGGAGCCAGAGTTCCCTCCATCGGAAAAGATACTCGAAGGATATGAAAAGGTCGAATCCCGCTCGCCGGATGGTCAAACGCTAGGGAACCTGTACAAGCGTGAGAAGGACGCGCAGGTCTACATCGAACTGCCGAAAGATTTTGCCACCCGCAAATACTTTATTGCATTGACAGTTAGTAGCGGCGAAGAATACGCAGGCCTTCAGGCGGGTGACTACTACGTCTATTGGCGCCAGTATGACAACCGCCTAGCTCTCATCCTGCCGAATGTCGACATTCGCTCAACGGGTGAACCCGAGTCTAAGTCGAGCGTGAAAAGACTCTTTACAGACCGCGTTCTAGCCGACGTGCCCATCGTGACGATGGTTCCGCGGGGCGGCCCTGTTATTGATGCAGACGAACTGCTCGTCAAAAGCGCGTCTACTTTCTTTGGTAACGAATATCGTCCTACCAAGCCGCAATTAACCAAAATCGTGAAGGCGAAAGCTTTTAGTAAGAATTTAGAAATGGCTTTCGAAACCGTCGGACGCAATGGTACTTTGCAGACCTTGCACTATTCGTTGAGCGAAGTACCTGAAGAAGGCGGCTACCGCCCACGACGCTCCGATGAACGCATTGGTTATTTCTCGACGGCTTACAGCGACTTAGGAAAGTACCGCGAAGACGACGTCAAAACCCGCTATATCAATCGCTGGCGACTCGAAAAGCGAGATCCGAAGCTGAAAGTCTCCCCGCCGGTCAAGCCCATTCGATTCTATGTCGAGCATACGACTCCCGTTCGCTATCGCCGTTGGGTCAAGCAAGGCGTTGAGTATTGGAATGAGGCCTTCGAAAAGATTGGTTTTGCTGACCCTGTGGAAGTCTATTACCAAGATGCTTCGACCGGCGCATATATGGATCTTGATCCCGAAGATGTGCAATACAATTTTATTCGTTGGTTGAACAACAACAACGGAACAGCGATTGGGCCTTCGCGAGTTCACCCTCTGACGGGAGAAATTCTCGATGCAGATATCATTTTGACCGATGGTTGGATTCGTCACTTCCAGATCCAGTTCGAAGAAATGATGCCAGAAATTGCAACGGAGGGCATGGGGCCTGAAACTCTCGCTTGGCTGGCTGATCATCCTAGTTGGGATCCACGCATTCGCTTTGCGCCGGAAGCCGATCGCAGACACATGAGCTCGATTATCGCCTCGAGTGCCAGCCAGCCGATGGCAGGCCATCCAATCACCAGGGTTCATGGAACCCTGATCGGTGATAACCCATTCGATGGTCTGGCTGGCCGAACAAGTCAGATTAATGGCCTGTGCTTGGCGGCGCGCGGCAAGAAACTGCAGATCGCCATGGGCAAGATGGCCTTTGAAATGCTTTCGGTCGCAGAATTAGCAAATGAGGAATCGGCCGAGGAGAAGAAAGAAGAGGAAGAGAAGAAGGACGATAAAGAAAGCATCGAGGAGAAAGATGGCGAAAAGTCGGACGACGAGAAGAAGCCGGTAGAAGAGGGCGATGAAAAGACCGACGACGAAAAAGCCGATGAAGCCAAGGATGACGACAAGAAGAAGGACGAAAAGGTTGCAGAAAAAGAAGACGAAGAAGACAAGCTTGACGGCATGCCCGAGTCTTTTATCGGTCCATTGCTAGCCGAATTGGTGGCGCACGAAGTTGGCCATACGCTTGGTCTGCGGCATAACTTCAAAGCATCAAGCGTCTATGACCTTGAAAAGATCAACTCGGAAGAAATTCGTGGCAAGAAAGCCTTGGCTGGTTCGGTAATGGATTATTTACCGATCAACATTCCACTCGAAGTCGGCGATACCCGTGGCGATTACACGATGATAGGCATCGGGCCATACGACTTGTGGGCCATCGAATACGGCTACACTCCCGACGACGCCAAGCTGGATAAAATCCTGGAACGTGTTGCTGAGCCTGAGTTGCAGTACGCTACCGATGAAGACACTTACGGACCCGACCCACTTGCACGACGCTATGATTATTCGGCAGATCCGCTGGATTATGCCAATAATCAGATGCGGTTAGTTGAGAAGTTTCGCGAAAGGCTGCTAGAGCGTTACGTGAAGAAGGGGAACTCCTGGGCCAAAGCTCGCGAGGGATACGAAATCACATTAGGTATGCAACTCAAGGCCGTTCAAATGATGGGCAACTGGGTAGGAGGTGCAAGTATCAATCGTGACAAAAAGGGCGATCCTGGCGATCGAAAGCCGATTGAACCGATCGATGCCGACACGCAACGAGCCGCATTGCAGTTCGTGATTGACAATTCATTTCCTGATTCGTCGTATGGCCTGACGCCAGAGATTCTTGAGCGTATGACTCTGGACAAGTGGTGGGACGAGCAGGACAGCGTCACAAACGATTCGACGTTCCCTGTCCACGACCGAGTACTCAGCATGCAAGCGGCGACGTTGACGATGTTAATGAATCCGACAACTCTACGGCGAGTCTTTGACAACGAGCAGTTGATTCCGGCGGATCAAGATGCGCTGGTACTTCCTGAACTGATGGAGAAGATTTTGAGTGCTGCGTGGAGCGAACTGGAAAGTAAACCGGAAGGCGAAGTCTCGGCTCGCAAGCCTCGAATCAGTTCGTTGCGTCGAAATCTGCAGCGTGAACATATGGAACGCTTGATTGACCTTGCATTGCCTGACGATGGCAACGCGGCGATGAAACCAATAGCAACATTGGCAGTGATGCAATTGCGTGAGATCAAGCGAAAGATCGATAATTCGCTGGAATCCCGCGATGCGCTCGACCCGTACTCGGTTGCGCACCTGAGTGAAGCGTCGCACCGAATTGAAAAAGCCATCGACGGTCAGTACATCTATAACATGCCGAAAAACATGGGAGGCGGCGGTGGAACGATCTTGATTTTGGGTGAAGACGGCAAAGTCCTCTCGCACGATTTCAACCAAGCCTTCCCCGCCGACGCACCGAAGCAGTAGCGGAAACTTGAGTTTGGGTGTAGCAATTCACCCATGAATCTGGCTCCCCTCGCCCCGTCTCGGGGAGAGGGTTCGGGGGTGAGGGTTTGTTGCGCTAAATTGGAGCCTGCACGAGCGCTTCGTATTCCGTCGATCACGCTCTCGATCCAGCCGCTTGCCTTCTTCTGTCATATGTGATTCACCGTCTAACTTCGATCACCAAGTTCAGATCCATGCAACAGAAGTCGACCGCATAGGAGGTACGGGAACTTCGCGACGAAATTTTGCATTGCCACATTGGCGATTGCGAATCTATTGCCAAACGGCATCGGCAAACTCGTTGGCTGTTCGTCTTTGCGACTTAGCGAATTGAATCGATTCTTTTGAACGTGCACGACTGCGTTTCATATCTGCTACCTGCCGCGAAAGCCCCTCACCCCTTCGTTCCTCAAGGGCGAGGGGGGGAGAGTTGTCGGCGCCGTGCATTCATTTTAGGAGTAACAGTGCGCTGCTGCAATTCAGCTATGCAGGAGCAACGCAACTCTTCAAAGGTCACATGCCCCAAGCGTAACCCCTTGCCATCTTCTCCCCTCGCCCCGTTTCGGGGAGAGGGGTCGGGGGTGAGGGGTTTTGAACTGGAATTTCCCAGAAAAAATAGACCGTGGATCACTATTGTTTGTTGCTTTGAGGTGGCTCCCTTGGAATTCACCAACAAAGGCAGGGAATGAAATCTTAGCCTTCTCTGTCACCATTCCTCGCTCGCCAGACAAGCTAGTTAGCGAGCGACGAATGGCTACGACGAAGGCAGATTTCAGGCGGTCATTTCTATTTCGACCAACTCTTTGTTTTGGTAGTGAATTGGACTCGGATAGCCGATGGCTGAGTGCAATCGAGCACTGCGTCGAGCGGGGCAATCAAACGTTGAGCGAAAAAGATTTGTCGGCAATGCGCACTTGTGTTGAGCGTGGTCGTCCTCAATGGCCTCACAGATCAACACAACTCCATTTTCTTGGTTAGAATTGCATCAATCCCGGCTTTTCAGAATATGTTCCCGCGTCCGCCAAAGAGTCCAGTCACTTCCCATGTCAATCAAAGACGACTGACACGCCAAACGTAAACTACCTAATAACTCGCAAATGAACGATTCCAATTTCTACAGCGCGGCGAACGACGTTCAGAACTTTCCGAACGGTCGCGGACGGCCTAGCCCAGGTGGGAATCCTATACTGATTGTTCTTGGAATTCTGGGCGTTCTAAGTTTTCTTCTCTGCGGAGGCATTGTGGCGTTCGGCTTCTTCGCAGCTCACTCCGTAAGCAACCCAAAAGTCAATATCGTGGCGCCCGATATCGATTCCGGTTTCTCCGCAGATGAACGCCTGTTTAACATAGCATTGCAGCAAAAATTGCGCGAGGTCAGACTCCTTGGCGATCCGATTCAGGAGTTGGAAACGAGCCAACCGCTTTCGCCCGAGAACGAAAGTTTGATTTCATGGCTGAAAGCGATGGCTGAATCCGAACAGCCGGTATTATTGGATAATGAATATTTCCAGTCGGCAGTACTGAAAAGAGGAAGAGGAAAGATTGGCGTGCTTTCTGCCATATCGCTTCGCAACACAATACAGGATGGAGCAGAGCTTGAAGCGGAACGGGATGAACATGGAACACTGCTGAGTGTCGCTTTGAGTGAAGATGGAAAGTATGCAACGGCCAACTGGTTGTTCTATGACTCAAGCGGTAACGTTCTTTCTACCCAGTGGTTCATTGCAAAGAAGCAATCACAATGGGTCGTCTACGATTGGCAGCGGCTTGAATATGGTCGCCGCTACAGCGATGAATTTGCAAACTACTTTGCAAATAGTATGAACACCAATGCAGATGGCTACGATATCGCGATGGAACTGGTTGGTGAAGCTTTGCAGACAGAAGATCAGAATGAAGCGTTGCGGAAGATTCGTCGCGCGGAATCGATTCGCATGTTGGACGAAGACCAGAATGTCGCAAAACTGAGAATCGCGTGGACTTACATGCACTATAGTAAGTACGATGACGCCAAGAGGTTGCTCAAGTCCATTGAAAACCCTAAGCGACTTTGGGGTGCGTGGCATACCTTAGCCATGATTCATCAGATTGAAGGGAACGAAAGCGAGGCGATCTCTCTCGCCCAACGATCACTTGAAATCAGTCCAGATCATCCCACGATAAACATGGTCTTGTGTGATGAATTGCTCAAACGCAATAAAGGTGACGATGCGACCAACGGTTATCGCAGGATGTTGGATTCATGGTTGCTTTGCCCCGAATACACCTCACTTTTGTATCGGTTGTCGGCATCTGCGACTCAAGCAAACGCACTTTCGTTGCTCGTCGCCAGTGCACGCAGTGACCCATCCCTTGCAGGTTTTGATAGAGTTGCCGAAGAACTGCTTGCCCGTGATTTGCTGGAAAGCGACTCCGTTGACCAATTGCGTAAATTGCGAAGCATAGATGTCGATCGAATTCGATATTTGGAACTTCGTATACAAGCAGAAAACGGTGGCCAAGAAGATTTTGACCAATTGGCCAGTTCCTTTAGAGACCTCGTTGCGAACTCTAAGGATGAGGATTTTCGTCAATCGATTTCAGATTGGTACGTAAACCACTGCGAATCGATCAGCCGTTTCGACCTGATTTTTGTCGATCCTGATTTGACGAATAACTATCTCAAGAATGTCGCGTTGCAATTCGCGTACGAAGAAGTTTACCTTAACCAGCAGAAGCTACAGCAAGCCCTCGACAATGCGCCTGAGTATGTTCAGAAAAATCATTTCTCCCATCTGATTCGCGGCGGACTCGTTTCTGATACCAACGCTCCCCTTGCGATCGAAAGCCTTGAGAAATACTACGTCGCGACGGCAGAGGTAGGACAACGCGTTGATGAACATGCAGACGAATTTTCAGATCCGCAGATCAGCGAGTCTGAAGGCTTTCAGAATGAAGAATATTTACGCCAATGGGTATCGAAACAACTGGGCATACTTCTGGCAAGGATCGGAGATTCGTCAAAGGTCTTCGAACGCTACGCGACCGATAAAACACTTCTTACGTCTTTTGTTGACGGTCTCATTTTAAAACAAGATCTACAACGAATTGTTCATACCGCTGAAATTCTCGAAGCTGCCGAGTCGGATGAAGATGCACTATTGCTTCATCGCCTCAGATCGGCAGCTTGTTATTTGTCTGACGATCCGAGTGGCGGTGATCGCGAACTACTGAAAGCAATCGAACTTCAGGAAGCATTGCCAACCGGTGACGAAGAGGGCAGTGCGGAATGGGCATCCATTCTGTTGAAAAGACAGCGAGGAATCGCGATCGCCAGAGCAGGAGTCGCAACGGAACAGGATTTCGACCAGCCATTTGCGACGGAAACGAAATTGGCCATGCTTGACGAGTTAATCTCGCTCCGAGACATCGACGCTTTTGAACGCGTTCGGGTCGCGTTGTCAAAGCAAGAATCGCTGGAAAGACAACTTGAAATAGGGATACTGGAGGCTGAGGTTGATCTGGCTGACTGGATGCGGGACACGCAGAGCAACAAGGCATCTCGAAGCGAGTTGCTACACCTACAAGAACCTGAGAATGAATGGGAGTGGATGAGAAATGCAGAATCGCTTGCGTCGTTATATATTCGCGATTCTCAATTCGACGAATGCGAGCGTCTTTGTGATAGTATCGATCGAGTTGCACAGCAAAGCCAAAGGCAGTTCTCGCGTAGTCGCGGTCATCTTTTACTAGCGAGTGGCGAAAAGGAAAAGCTGATGCAACTTTTACAAACCGCAGCACCTGAGGACGTGAGTTCATGGATGGGGACTGCGGAAACAGGAAGAATACTTCGTCAGCATCCAGATATTGCCAAAGAGTTGCTTTCGCAATGGCCTCTTGATTTGTCATATGGTTGGATGATGACGGAACAGGTTCAAGATGAACTGATTGTAGCTGCAGAAGCGGGCAAGCTGCCTGAGAAATCTTCAATCATCGCTGCTGTAGAAGAGTACTTTCCGAACCAGGAAATTGACTGCATCGAACTGAAGGACGAAGATGAGAAAAGTACAAATTCGTCCGCTTGGTTGATTCGTTTCAGCAAAACGGACCAACTCTTCGTTGAAATTCAAAACGAAACGCGGAGCATTGATCCAAACCTACCTGATTCTATCGTCGACTTGGTAGCGAACGAACTGCAGTGGATCAGTTTGTCAGCTAGCTACGAGCCAAATTTTGAACGGCAAGACCTGTTGGGTATCATTCGATCGATTGCCGGCAAGCCTCTAGTGTTGCTTTATGACCCAAAATCAAAAGCGACTTGGACGAGTGCGGACATGCCCTCCAGTCTCCCGTTTGATCGGCGATTGCCAACTTCGAACAGGACCGTATTTGTGCCATACTTCGGTACAGAATATCAATATTCAGTCGAAGAAACTGAGGACACTGAAGATCAGATTACTCTGCTTGATGTCCTCGAGAAGATGAACAATGGCGAACGCGTTTTGGTTGACTTGGTGCTTCTTAATAATGGTTTCATTCAAGAGAAGGTTCAAGCGGAAGTAGCGGAGGCGAACGCAAGTGCATACAGCGTTCAGGTCAAATTGCTTCAGGCGAGCGAATCAGACTTGCTTCTACAACCAGGGCAACAAGTAATCGCATCTCCGTACCAACTTCGTCGCAGGCATTAAAGTGATTGGTGTAGCCTGCGAAAATCAGCGAGGCAAAAAATCGATAGTGGGCGTGATGCCGCCGGAGACCAGCTCATTCCCGACCGAAGACAGCGCCATCAAACGCAACACTATAACCCGTGTTAATATTAAAGTTTGCGCGATCTTCCTTGGCATCCTAGTGGTCTTAAGGAAACGCTTCCGCACCCTCAACTTTTCTGTGTTAACGTTTCCATGAAGCCTGGGCCACCGCAGCGTGAATAGATATGTTTAAGATCACATCTTTGTTAATTGCTCATTTATTCTTGTCGACCATTGCGATGGAGATAAATGCTCAGACAGCGCTCCCCTCTAATTTCGATGCTAGTACTGCGATAATCGAGGCGGCAAAAAACGTCCACTATAAAGCCCCAATCCTCGTGGAAACAATGATCAATCAATCTGGCGAGATCGCAATCTCCGCAAAGATGTCTAACGTTGTCGGTACCGCGTTAAGCGAAAACAAAAGTCCAGACGTAGTACTTGCAGGGAAGAAGGACAGCGTCGTGTTTTTTGTCATCGTTCCAAAATTGAGCAAACAGGATTGGGCCCTAATGCGACAGCTTGTGAAAGAAAGACAAGACGACTTAAGTAAAAACAATCTGGAGGAACTAAGGCTACTTGAAAAGAATACAGCGGACGTAATGGGCTCAGAATATGGAATTCGCACTGAATCCAATGGATTTTACCCAACAGAAGAGGCTGAAAAGAGGGCCTTAACACAACTGGCGCAGAACCTTGCTAAAGTGTTTTCAGCACCGGATGGATTGGATACTGCCAAGTACATTGAGCGATTTCTAATTCCTGATGCAAGCGGATATGGATACTAGTTATCCCGTAACTTTCACTGGGAAATTTAAGGCATTACGCTATATGATTGGTTACGTTGGTATGAAGTTTGAAGTTCCCCAAGTTTGGCAGACAGCGGATTACAGTTGGCAACTTTACCAAAGGTGCATAGCTTCTTTAAATCTGCTGCCGAACCGCTATTGCGAGTCGCCCAGCTTCGATTCGCTATCTCTCACCATAGTATTCGCCGCTTTTAAACTTCCGCCAGTGTAAAGCGTCACCATTCCAATAACACAAGCAAAAACTTGAGCAAAACAGAATGCATCCATGCCATCCATCTCAGTCGGAAGCCCGCGAATGATCTTTTCTTGGGAAGTGTTGAAAAAAGAAACATAGCAAAGAGCCGCCACTACAAGGCCAACGCTATAACCCGTGCTAAAGAGTTCTTGCCCTCGAGAAACACAGGCCCTCGCGATAATAACGCTCGAGGCCCCGCAACAGATCAGGCCAAAATAGAATGTGGTTGATTCGTACATGCAGTTTTCCATGTCAAAAGAAAGAAACCGTTAAAGAGTCCTGACACCTTTATTGGGAAGTCGGTAGTAGGTGCTCCAGCGATCGATTTTTACAAATCCATGCTTGAGGTACATAGAGGATGCTCGCGAGTTGGCAATGTCGACGTACGTCAAGAGCCGACGGCCTTTCAACTCGTCTAACTGACGCAGTGCGTGACGGAGCGTCTCAGAGCCCAATCCCTGGTTACGGTAAGGCTCTGCGACCCCCATGTAGCTTAACTCCCACACTTCCTCACTTACCGGCGTCAGCAAGTATGCAGCGCGAATGGCAGCCGACTCGCTTTTCAACTCTGGGTCATACGTCGCCCACCACTGGGGCAATGCGACTTCGCCTGCTACCGACTCTCTCGCCATGGTCGCGTTTGCCGTTTTCCAATAAGCATCCATCATCGATTGCGTCGTTCGAATCGAGTTTAGTTTGGGGCAATCTTGCGTTCCACGATACGTCGCATTCAGCCAGTCGACATACGCATCCCACTGGTCCTGGGTAAATCTTTTCCAGTCGCACCGAGTCTGAGCTTCAGCAAACCCACTGCTGGTGACAGAGGGTTCGAATACCAACTGATCCAGTTCGGCCAGTCCCAAGAATCCGGCGGAATCAATTACATCCTTCTCAAAAGCACTCCCGTCGGGCAGCGACACTTGTAGCATCTCTAGATCCCAGCGACTGGAGGCCGCACTGCATAGCACGTCGCACAATTCTTTCGCGCAGCTGGCGCGAGCCTCCTGCGACTGGTGCGATTCTCCTTCGGTAAGCGACTTTGGCCCCGTCAGGATCGCGACCTTTCCAGGATAGTGCAGAATGTAAGCTAAAACGTAGTCGCCGGAAGCAAGGGTCGCTAAACCGCCCAAAAAGTTGGTCTCGCCCCCCATATCGGTGATATGATTTTGTACGAGGCGAACGACAGACTGGCGAATGGCCGGCGGTTGGTCGCGAAAAACAAGATCCACGATTCGATCCGCTTGCCGTCCATCAAATAATTGCATTGCGGAGCTCCGCTAAAATAACCCGCCGCTAGCTGTCGACCGGATGATTTCCCGACCGCAACAAGGGTCCCAAGTAACAGACGAACCGTTTCGCGAAAACGACCTTGATGCATAGAATAACAAATCGAAGAGGAACAAGGCGAAGGGGCTGGACTGTTTTATGGTCGATTCCTCCTTCGACCAGCAGGCGTGTTGATGGGTGCCGTTATTGTATGCAGGAAGGAAACTCGATGAAACAAACATTGCTTCGAAGTGTATTGGCCTTGATAGCGACATGCTTGGTCGGCACTTCCGTACAGGCGCAAAATTACCTGCAAGAGCTTGAGCGCAGGCTGGGGCTAGGAAAACCTGCCAACGACGCCGGCGCATCTGCCGCGACAGAAAGTGAAGAGAGCTTGCCGGCACCGGTCCGCACGCCACCGCCAATACCTAGTCCAAACGCGAACCAGCCCAGTGCCAGTACGCCGAATGCAAATCCGCTCGACGTACCTGCCGTCTCGCCCGTCGAACCGCTCGGCACACAATCACCGTTTTTCGAGATCCAGCCTCCCGCCGACAACGCTCCTGCGCAACCGAACGAAAGTGATGCTCAAGTCAACGATCGACCTTATTTGGGCTTAACCGCCGAGAATCTCAACGGTGGGGGCATCGGATTACGAGTTGTTGAGGTGCAAAACGGATCACCTTCTTGGAAAGCCGGGATTCGAGTTGGCGACAATATCCTAGCCGTGGATGGCAACGGAGTCGCAAATTTGGATCAATTCGCAGGCGAGATCCTGCAGCGAAAACCGCGTGAGTCAGTCCGTTTGCTGATCGATCGCGGCGGCCGCAATCTGCCTCAAGTTGTTGTTCTGGGATCGGCGAATCTGGCGAAGCGGACGGGGCAGTTACCTCCGGATGCTCCTAACATCGAAGGTCCATACGAAGCGGAACTTGGGACAGAACCCGAACTTGCGCTTGAACGTGATGGACAGCAACGACCATCGCTGGGAGTTCAGGTCGAGCGACTTTCGGAAGCCGCGCGACGTCAATTTGGTATTCCTGTTCCACGCGGTGCATTGATTGTGGAAGTCTTTGCAAATTCGCCGGCAGCGCGGGCCGGATTGGCTCCCGGAGATTGTATTGTGGAAGCCGAAGGGAATGTGATCCAATCAGACACAGACATTCTAAGCTGGTTTCAAACAGCCCAGCCAGGCGCTATAGTCACCTTACGATATTTTCGCGGCCGGAACCTTTCCACTGCCGATGTGCGTTTAGGTACGCTCGACTCAAACGTCGACCCTGCGCAGCAATCACTCAAGCCACCTCTTATGATCGCTCCGCCAGACGCTGTTCCGTACGGAGGCGTTAGCAAAATCAACGAACTTGAAGCCCAATTGATGGACCTAAGAAACCAGTTGGAAGAAAAACAAAGGCAGCTTGAACAACTTCGCGAGTCCCGCTAGCCTGCCATTTCCACTTGTCATCAATTGAGCCAACCGCAACTTTCGCAAAGAAATCTAATGCAAACAGAATCGCCCAACGCCGCAGTCATGGCAGCCATTCCTCATCGCGCGCCCATGTTGCTTGTCGACGAAATTGTGCAGCAGGACGAAAAAAGCATTGTTTGTCGTAAAACTTTCTCGCTCGACGAGCACTTTACGCAGGGGCATTTTCCTGGCTTTCCACTGGTCCCAGGCGTGATTTTGTGCGAATGCGCGTTGCAGAGCGGGGCGATTTTACTTAGCAAGTTCACGCCTCAGGAAGGAATTGTGCCCGTTGCGACCAGGATGGACAACGTGAAGTTCAAGCACATGGTTCGGCCCGGCGACACGATCGAGATCGCCGTCACGCTCAATGACGTTGTTTCCACTGCTTATTTCATGACGGGGAAGGTTACCGTGGGCGGAAAACTAGCTGCTCGGCTCGATTTTGCTTGTTCCGTCGCGCCGCTCCCCGCAAATTGAGCCATACTTGAAATACGGGAACGCTCAGATAGTCAAAATATTGGCTCAAGCAGTGATTCGATAGATTTTGCGAATACTATGGAAGCGTCCAAGTGTTCGCCGGCCTTCAATTATCGTAAATCTTGTCTTCGTCCACGACCTATGAATCGCCGGCAGCCGAACTTCAGCCTGAGAAGCTGCCTACGCCACCGGTATTGACGCGTTTTCGCAAGTTCACTGGCGTTGCGAGCACGATCGGTGTCTCGTTGGGTGTCTTCGGATTCTTTGCAATCCAAGGGATCGTCCTAGCGAGAATGCTTGGGCCGACCGGCCGTGGCGAATTCGCCGTCGCATTCATTTTTGCCCAAGCCCTCATGTATCTGGGCTTGCTGGGTGCTCCAGAAATCTTTGCTCGATTGGCGGCCAATTCCACCGATGCAGATTCCGTGCGGCGTTCGGCATTGAAGTATGGTGTGCTTGCCGGATTCATGACGTTCGTCGTCTGTTCTACGCTGAGCGCGCTGACGCTGCCAAAGGAGCAACGTTATTTGCTGCCGATGGCGATGGTCTGCGCTTTAGCAGTTGTATTTCAGCAAGTTCGCTTGGCGGTCCAATCGGTTGATCACGGTAACCGAGCGATGTTTCGCTACAACGTGTCTCGGCTGGTGGCCGGGGCAGCGTTTCCTGTGGGGCTGTTGATATCTTGGGGCATGGGATGGAATACTGTCCCGGCGGCGTGTTGGACCCTTCTAGTGACCTCGATTCTAGCTATCGGTCTTTGCCAGTGGGGAATGCATAGTAGCTGGATCGGTGCGGGCGCTATTCAGCTTTCCGACACAATTCGATCGGCGGGCCCCATCACGGGCTCAATCGCAGCGAACGAAGTGATGGAGCGGCTCGACATGGTACTGATCGTTGGAATGCTTTCCAGCACCGACCTCGACTCCGTAGGGGCGTACGCTGCCGCAGTGCCCGTTGCATCCGTCATGATGATTATTCCCAATGCCGCAGGGCTTTACGTGTTCAATCGAGCGGCCAGAGCGGATGAACTTCCAACTCCAAAGGAGATGTGGAGTACCTCGCTAGCGTTAATTTTGCTGCAAGTGGTTTTTGGAATCGTCTTAGCCTTGGCAATCCCGGTTATTTTGCCGTTTTTGTACGGCGAGCGTTTTGATCCTGCGATTCAATTCGCTTTAGCTCTCATTCCTGCCGCTGCGATCCGCGGCTTGCTGCAGGCTGCTGATTCGTATCTCCGCGCACGAAACATGTCCGCAGCGAGCATTCCGCCGCGAGTCCTGGGGGTTTTCGTGATTCTCTTGACAACCTACCTGGGGTGGGACCGTTTGGGGGCATTGGCAGTGCCTTTGGGCCTGACGCTAGCACAACTGATCTCACTTTTCCTAGTGCTATCCACAGTTTACCGCGACGTCCGCCGCAATGCTTCCAAGCTTCCGTAACGAATGCAGGTGCTCAAATGCATCACTCATGCAAATAAGCTTAAGGATGTCCGAATTGTCTCTCAGGCATTACAATCCAGCGGTTTCGCGGTAAGCTCCGTCGCTTGCACATGAAGTGTGCGTGGCCGCTTTCCCGAAAACATATCGCTGCCAGCAAGTCTCGAATCGAGCGGTCGCGGCAGCATTTACACTTGCGACACCCTAAATCTATCGGAAAGCATGTCCGAACCTACAACAAAGACTTACGACGGAGTCCAGATCACGCTCTGCAATCCCCTGGTTGCATCCGTCTTGGCGTTTTTATTCCCCGGCGCGGGGCATGCTTATCAAGGTCGGACAATGAAGGCCTTGATCTATGCGGTGTGCATTTTAGGACTATTTTTCGGCGGACTGTGGATCGGGCGCGGGAAAGTTGTCTACTGCTCGTGGGCAAAAGAAGACTTTCGCTGGCAGTATGTATTGCAAGGAGCCGTGGGTTTGCCCGCTTCGCCTGCAGCCTTACAAGCGTATTGGCTCAAGAATTACAACAAAACGTTTGCTGACAGCAACTGGATGGCGGCTCCCAGAGATACCGATGTCCTAAGTGACTGGCATTATGAATCAAGTGCTGGTTTCGATTTGGGTACGCTTTACACGATGATCGCAGGGATATTGAACATCCTTGTTATCTTCGACGCTTATGCTGGTCCGCTGCCGCCGCCAAAGCATGCGCCCAAGAAGAAGTCGAAAGAAGAAAACGCCACCGATCCAGCGCCCGAACCTGCCAGTTAGTTACTCTAACAACGGCCTTATGCACGCTGTCTTTGACAGCCGACTTTACATACTTTCCTAAATCCTTTCCAAGCCCCGAGACTGTTACGAATGCAATTGCTTGAACAAGTTCGAACTCAAGTCGCCAACGCACTTAGCGAAATCACTCCGAACTTTGAGGCTCATGCAACAAGAGTCAGCCCAACGCGTGATGCTGGTCACGGAGACTACCAAGCGAACGTAGTCTTTGCGTTGGCGAAAGAACTCAATCGCAAACCAGACGAGCTTGCACAGGAGATTGCGAATCGTCTGCAAGCGTGTGAAATGTTTGAGACAGTAGAAGTTGCAGGAAAAGGCTTTATCAACGTTCGCTTGAAATCCGAGCTGCTTATGCAGCTCGTTGTCGAAGCCGCTAGCGATGGTCGGTGCGGCGTTGCAGCAACAACATCTCCTCGCACGTACGTTGTCGACTTTTCGTCGCCAAATGTGGCTAAACCAATGCACGTTGGTCATATCCGTTCGACGGTTATCGGTGATGCAATTGCCAGGACCCTTCGTTTCGTCGGCCACCAGACAATCACCGACAATCACTTAGGCGATTGGGGTACTCAATTCGGAATGATCATCTATGGCTACAAACATTTTGTAGATGCATCGCAATACCAAAAAGATCCCGTTGCGGAATTGAGCCGCCTGTACCGCACAGTTCAACAACTAATTGGCTACGAGTCGTCGTTAAAGGATTTGCCTGAGCTTACTGCAAAACTGGCCGATTGCCATTCAAACGCCGACGCCGCTCGCGCGCAGGTTGCAGCCAACCCGAATGATAAAGCTGCAGAAAAAGCTGTCAGGGCAGCCCTGCGTCGTATCGAGTCGACGGAAGAGGAGATCGATGATGCTCGAAATAAAATCGCGGCAGTGGAAGCTAACCCTCTTCTTTCTGAGTTTGCAAAATTGCATCCGAATATCGAAGTCGCCGCACTCCGCGAAACTGCGGCGATGCATGCGGGCGATCCTCAAAATATCGCGCTGTGGAAGCAATTCATGCCGCACTGCTTGGTTGCAATCGCCGCAGTCTACGACGCCCTGAACGTAGAATTCGACCACCAGTTGGGCGAAAGCTTTTACAACGATCGCTTACCAGGCGTTGTACAGGAGCTGGTCGATAAAGACTTGGCAAAGGAAAGTGAGGGCGCGGTTTGCGTATTCTTGGATGGCTTCGATGCACCGATGATCGTCCAGAAACAAGATGGTGCTTATCTCTACGCAACCACAGATCTAGCCACGGTGCAGTACCGACTCGAGCAATTCAATCCCGATGCGATGCTCTATGTCGTTGATCATCGACAAAGTGAACACTTCCAGAAACTTTTCGCGGCCCTAAAAGCGCTGGGGTATGACCTAGAGCTACGACACATTAGCTTTGGCACAGTGTTAGGCACCGACGGGAAGCCCTTTAAGACGCGATCAGGTGATGTCGTAGGACTAGAATCGCTGCTTCAGGAAGCCATCGACCGCGCTCGTGCCGTCGTGTGCGACGAAGAACGACTGCAGAAGGCGTCGTTGCAAATGGATGGCGATGAGCAAGAGCAAGTGGCAACAGCAGTCGGGCTCGGGGCCATCAAATACGCCGACTTGTCCCACAACCGGACGAGCGACTACGTTTTCGACCTTGAAAAGATGGTCCAACTGGAAGGCAATACCGCTACCTATATCCAGTATTCGTATGCGCGTGCGGCTAGCATACTTCGCAAGTTAAGCACCGATCCTGCAGTCGATCTCGCTGATTCCATTCCAGCGACCGAAGATGTCGAACTGACGCATCCCGTTGAGCGCAGCTTGGCGATCCAGTTGCTGCGGTTCGAAGAGTCGATCAAAAACTCTCTTCAGGATTTTCAGCCAAGTATTTTGGCGGACTACCTGTTTGACACCGCCAAACAGTTTGCTTCGTTCTTTGATCAATGCCCCGTTGCCCGCGCCGAAACGGAGAGAATTGGCAGAACGCGTCAGCTTCTTGTCAACCTAACGCAACAGGTCTTGCGACAAGGCTTGGAACTGCTGGGTATCGCGACGGTCGAGAGAATGTAGGCTCCCAGGCCAACCTGCCGCCCCATTCACTACAACCGTCATACGCAAATCATGTGAGGGCTTTCTATTGAAAACTCGATTGCAGGTTGTCCCGAATGATTGTTGTAAAGCATTGACCTGCTAATAAGCTGAATCAAGCTCCTCTCGTCGACACCAACCCACCGCTGAAAATTTCTGCAACGCTCCTTTCCATGATCGATACCGGCAAAAAGAATCTAATTGGCGTTTACATTGACGCAGTTGACTATGAAGGTGCTGTCAACCGAATGATCGAAGCGGCTCGCGCCAAGCGACGTTGCACTGCGACGGCCTTGGCGGTTCATGGCGTGATGACGGGGGCGTTGGACAAGGAGCATCGCTACCGGCTTAACAGCCTGGACTTGGTCGTGCCGGACGGGATGCCGGTTCGGTGGGGTTTAAATTTGCTGCATAAAGCGGCATTACCTGACCGAGTTTACGGACCTAATTTGATGCTCAAGGTCTGCCAAGCCGCTGCTGAAAATGGCATTTCGATATTCTTGTTTGGGACGAATCAAGCAACGTTGGACAAGCTATCGAGCAATTTGGTTGCGAAGTTTCCCGCTTTAAAGATCGCTGGTCAGCAACCGTCCCAGTTTCGCCGCTTGAATGAAGCTGAAAGCGAGGAATTGGCTGATAAGATTCGGCAGAGCGGGGCGGGGATTACTTTCGTCGGGATCGGCTGCCCTCGTCAAGAAATCTGGGCTTATGAATTTGGCGATCGTCTGCAAATGCCCGTCTTCGCCGTCGGTGCAGCGTTTGACTTCCACGCTGGAACTCTAGCACAAGCCCCCAGTTGGATGCAGAACGCTGGACTGGAATGGCTTTTCCGATTGACCAAAGAACCCAAACGCCTCTGGCGCAGATACGTGTACCTCAATCCAGCCTATCTGACGCTGCTAGGTCTTCAGTTGATAGGCCTGCGATCCTGCAAGAAGGACACGAGTGTCCCGCCTAACGAAGAAATGTTGTACGGATAAGAAGACGGAGTTTGAACAAGTTTTATCGTGCAATAAGCGATAAACCTTTGAGCACGAGGTTTGCTACTGGTATGATCGGCAACGGAAGTTCCCGCACTATGTGCCCAACACCGCCGCCCGTCGCAATCACCTGAAGCTCACGCCCCACCAATTCGCAGTACGAGCGATACGTACGTTCCACCCCACCTAACACACAGTTTGAAATTCCGATCCGAAGCGCTTGCGAGGTATTCTTGCCCGGCGGCAGCAGCTTGACGAACTTCCCTGTGGATGATTCGTCTTTCATGATCTCACCCGGGGCCAAAGCATCTAGCCCTAAACCATCAGGCTCCGGTTGCAGAAGCGGTAGCTGAGCCGTTTTTTCGGCTAGACTCCTATACAGAGTCGCTTCACTTGGCAAGATAGCTCCTCCCTGATAACTCCCGTCTGCTCGAACTAAATCAATTGTAACGGCAGTGCCCACCTGGAGGATGATCAGTGGTTCTTGAGTGCCAAAAAGTTGCCAAGCTGCGAAAGCGGCAAGCAGTCGATCGATGCCCAGCTTTTCCGGTGCGTCAAGTTCGATCTTCATCGGGACATCGCGATTGCTAATCTCGACAAGCGTAAGGGCAGCAAAATCTTGAAGCATCGCACCGAACTGATGGCTTCGACCAGGATTGACCGAACTCAAGTAGACCTTAGTTGGATTGCCTTCGATTAAATCTCGAAGCAATCTTGACTGGGACGATGAATCTTTTGAGTCAAAATCCGACCAATCAATTCGACGCGGGACGCCGATGAAATTTTTCTGAGCGGGCTCCCATTTGATGGACTTCAACGCAGAATTACCGATATCGGCCAGCAGCACACTGTCCTTCATCCAAAACTCGCTTCCTACAGCTTGCTAGGCCTTTACCATTTTAGTCGTTCGCATACAAATTCGTCGCGCTCGTTCGACGCATGAACTCATTGACAGTATACACCGCACCCGCCGCGGGTTGAAGCTGCTGCTGAATGCTCGATATTAGATTTAGATTTACAGCGAGCGCAGGTACAATTAAAAAGTTATAACTGCAGGAGCATGACTTGCTTCCACTTCGGCTATTCGAGATATACCAGAATCGATGAAACGTTCACAGAATCTACTAGAACCTCTCAAAATCCACCTCTTCACGACCCTGCTTGGCGTTGCAAGCTTATTGCCTTTAGGGAACGTCGCCGCTCAAGACGTTGCCTACTCCTTGGTAACAGATAGTCAGCTACCGCAAGGCACCGGTCTTGCCGCAGACTATGTGGCTGATCAGAACATCGATAAACACGCCTCTGTAATTTTTGCAGATAACTTCGAAGCCGGTCCACTGGGCGAAAATTGGGACGAAGCTAGCGACACCGAGGGAAAAACCTTACAGATCGTAGAACAGCAGACAACTTCCGATCCAGTTGGCAAGCGTGCGTTGCAAGTCACAGCAACGTTGGACGAAAACACAGGTGGTGGATTAACGAAATGGTTTGAATCGTCCGACCAGCTCTTTATCCGCTTCTATACCAAGTTCGATCCGCAATGCGACTACGTACATCATTTTTGTACGTTACGTGCCAATAAGTCACTTCAAGGCAAAGACCGATGGAGTGGCTTTGGTGGTGCAGGCATCAAACCCGATGGTAGCGACCGCTTCTCCACTGCAATTGAACCGTGGGGCAATTGGGGAGAATGGCAGCCGCCGGGACAATGGAATTTCTATAGCTATTGGCACACCATGCAACCCAGTCCTGATGGGAAGTTTTGGGGAAATGGTTTTCGACCTGAATCGCAGCCTAACATCGAACGAGATCGCTGGATTTGCGTCGAAATGATGATCAAGCATAACACTCCGGCGCAAGAGGATGGAGAGCAAGCATACTGGATCGATGGCGAGTTGCGGGGGCATTGGCGCGGGATCAATTGGCGTACCAGCCCCACATTGTTTGCCAACGCGTTCACCTTGGAAAGCTACGTAACCGATCGATGGACCAAACAGAAGAAAAATACTGTCTACTTTGACAACGTGGTGATTGCTAAACAATACATTGGACCTGCAGCGATTAAATGATCACGATTAAACGTTACCCTTTAAGGAACAAAGCATGTTTTATAAGTTTCAAACTCTCCTTTCAATCCAACTGTGGATGGTCTTACTCATGTTCGGAATGACGGCAACTGGGCAAGAGTCGCAAACTCAAGCTGAAAATTTTGTTGGGCGTTGGGATGTGACGGTGACGGACGGTGAAAGTGAATATCCTTCCTGGTTTGAGATCCGAAAATCGGGGCACAAAACGTTGGTAGGAAGTTACGTAGGCCAGTTCGGCAGCGCCCGTCCTATAGCCAAGGTCGAAGTAAAGGGAGACACTTTCCGATTCGTCGTACCGCCTCAATGGGAAGAGCGAGCGTCGGATGTTGTATATGAAGGGCAGCTAAATGATGGGCATTTAAGAGGGACGGCGACCAACGATAGGGGCGAAACGATTCACTGGCAAGCGGAGAAATCGCCCCCGCTCCTTCCCGAATATGTAACGAATTGGTCTGAGACGAAAGAGCTTTTTAATGGCTCGGATTTGACGGGCTGGAAGCCTCAATTTGTTGATAGCAAAATGGGTTGGGAAGTTCAGGACGGCATACTGAAAAATGTCGCCCCAGGTAACAATCTCGTGAGCAATGAAAAGTTCCGCGATTTCCAACTGCATGCTGAATTTAGATATCCGAAAGGCAGCAACAGCGGCATCTATCTACGTGGTCGGTATGAAGTCCAGTTAGTCGATGAACCCGATCAAGCACCAAACGACCACAATATGGGAAGCATCTACGGGTATCTTACGCCTTCGGAGAATGCTGCGTTACCAGCCGGCGAATGGCAGTCGATCGACATTACATTCGTGGGTCGGCAAGTGACGATCGTGCTGAACGGAAAGCGCGTCATTGACAGGCAGTTCATACCAGGAATAACCGGCGGAGCACTGGATAGTCGTGAAGGAGAACCAGGTCCAGTTCTGATTCAAGGCGATCATGGCCCAATCGAGTTTCGCAGAATCGCAGTCTCGCGTGCGGCAGACGATTCAAACTGACCAATGAGTTAACAAATGAATACAACCGAGTTCTGGCAGCTACTGGCGAACATCATCACATGCTTTGGCTTGCCGCTGGCGATCTACACGTTCGTTCTTGAACAACGCAAGGAACGAGACAATGAAGACGAAGAGATCTACCAGCTTCTTTCTGATGCCTATATCGACTTTCTAAAACTAGTGCTGCAACATCCCGACCTCAAATTGCGTACTCAACATGCAACGCCGAACTTGAGTGACGAGCAGCTGGAGCGTATGCATGTGCTCTTTGAGATTCTGATATCACTTTTCGAGCGAGCATACTTGACGGCTTATAGCGATTCTATGACACCGCAACAGCGACGTCGCTGGCATAGCTGGGATGACTTCATGCGAGAATGGTGTCGCCGTTTTGATTTCGCTACCGCTTTGCCTGGCCTGCTTCAAGGTGAAGACGCCAATTTTGCTGCGTACATCTGCAAAATAGCTGACGAAGAAAGCACCAAGTCCGCTTCAGAAATGTAGCAACGAGGTTTTAGCGGACCGCATCACCATTGAGACTTTCATCATGCTCGGCTCTCTCGATTCGTTCTTCAGCCTCTTCTTGATCTGATTCGTTTTCTTCTAGCGTTGTATGCTCTCGCTTTCTGCAAGGCTCATGTCGTAGCCGAATCTGCATCGGAAAATGATCCGATCCAACGTATGGTAATCGGCGAATTCCGGCAACGGTGAAATGCCGAGAATGAAAGAGGTGGTCGAGTGGAAATCGCATATAAAAATGCTTGGCATTGAATGTATTAAACAGTCCCCGTCCGCGCCGAGGATCCATCAATGAACTTGTCCGCAAGAACAGTCGCGTAGTATCTGACCAAGCGACGTCGTTCAGGTCTCCACCGATGATAGCCGGACGTTGCTCATGTGAAAGTTCTTCCCCCCACAGCATTAACTCGGCATCTCTTGCTGTCGCGTCGTTGTCTCGAATGGGCTCGGGCGGCCTTGGATGAACAGCGACAAAACGCATCAATTCACCATTTTTTAAACGTATGTCGGCATCAATAGAAGGCACATCTTTCTGCACCAGAAAACGCAATTCATGCCGCTCGATGGGAAAACGCGAAAGCAGCATCATGCCGTACCAATTGTCCTGAGGGTAGATTACTCGATATGGATACCGAGCGATTACACTTTCTGCTTCTCGTATCCAATGTTCATCTACCTCGACAACAATCAGAATGTCAGCGTCTGCACCGGAGATCACTTGACGCCATTTTGCATACTCTTCGTTTTCCCTTTCTACATTTGAAATGACGATGCGTAGAAATTCGCTGTGGTCGTCATTTAACTGATCGCTCGACGTCGATTGTGCTTGCTTTGGGGAGAGTACCGTGTAGGGAAAAATTCGGACGAAATGCCAGATCGTGAGGAAGAGCGTGAGCGATACAAAGATCCAATCTGCAAAAACTTCCGATTCTCCTCCAAGGTATTTCGTTAGATAGAAAAGCCCCAAGAAGCCCCATGCGAGAGCGATGATCTGAATTCTTGGAAAATCCCAGCCTCGAACGAACCAATGTGGATGTGAACTCAAACTCAAAAGTGAGCCCATAACGAGCCCGATCAACCCGAACAGGATCAGAGAGAATATGACCGTTACCACAATCATTGGGAGCGTACTTTCAAGGAAATCTTCATACCGACGCTATGGCTTTGTACAAACAGCAAGGACGTCATAGAAACCGAAGCAAAAACCAGACCATTACGTTTTACTTCTAAACGAAAGCTGAACGCTGTTTTGACTCGGGCTTTAGATAGCCATGGGCATATCTCTGTGTCCTTGGACGTGGCCAAGTTTCATTCGCCACCACGGTAGTGCATCAAAACGACCCGGCTATCTACCAATTGATCATGAAGACTTCGCCCCTCGGACCGGAACATCGCAAAAATCGCATCCAACAGCAGAAAGATCACGATGCCGAGAGATAACGGCATCCAGACCATGTCGGGTAGTCCGGCGTGTTCATTCCTATTGAATGCTGGTAAAAGCCAGATCGGAAGCAATGGGGCAATTGATCGCAGAGCGCGCACCTTCGGATTCAGTTGCAGACCATGACGATCCACAACTCGCAGTTGCATCAGAGCCTTTCCCGGCGATGACCGACCACGACTGATCCACCACGTTACCAACAGTGGCACAAGCAACCCGCTGGCAATCGTGCTAATAGCGACAAACTTGGACATGGGGAGTATCCACGCCAGAGATTTTTCAAATGCGAAATTGAAAAAGAAAACGGCGATGGTGAGTACGACTAGATCGATCCCCCATGCTATCGCCCTTTGTAAGCGCCCTGCAGGTATTGCTCGAAGCGGTCGCAAGGCACGCATGCTTTCAATCAGTGTATCCCAATCGACAAAACGATCCTCGGCACGTTTCTGTAGCAGCTTCTCAAGAAACATTCGCCATGCCTCGGGAAGCTCTTTTGGCCAAACCTCAGGAAACGCAGGAGCGTCATACTGGTGTGCTTCTATTCTAGCCAAAATGCTGTTGTTTTTGAACTTATATGGCAGTCGTCCAAAAGTCATTTCGAACAGCATAACTCCGAATGAATACATGTCTGCACGCGAGGTCGGTGGCTCTCCGCGACAAGTTTCCGGCGCCATATAGTTGGGCGTACCGCTTGTGGAGTAAACAGCAGCTTCGCCCGGTGAGACTCGTTGAGCGAGCCCAAAGTCGGAGAGCTTTGCGTGATTCGCTCGTAACAGAATGTTGCTGGGCTTGATATCACCGTGCACAATTTCGAACTTGGCCGACTCGCGAAGTGCACAGGCGACTTGCAATCCAATTCCCACTACCTCTTCGTAGTTAAGCGAATGTTCTGCAATTCGATTGGCAAGTGTTTTGCCTTGAACGAGCTCCATTGCCAAGTACGGCAATTGCTCGTCTCGCGACACAAAGTAGATATGCACTACATTAGGATGATTTACACGAGCTTGAGCTCGAGCCTCTTTGAGAAGGCAATCAAGACGATTTGTATCGCTGGAATTGCATCCTTCTCCTTCATGCCGTCGAATTACTTTGATAGCGACATCTCGCTGCAGCGATTCGTCTTTAGCTCGATACACGGTGCCCATGCCGCCGCTGCCTAACCGCTCAACGATAGTGAAGTGATCGAGCGATTGGCCGACCATAACCTCACTGTGTGCGGTCGCGTCGTTCGTTAGCTGAGCAATCAGCGGCGAGGCTAGTGACGTTTGATCAGGGATAAATCGCAGAGACGTAGTCAACTCACCGACATCTGAAAAAGCAGCATCTTTTCGTCGCCCACAGTTCGGACACGCCTCACCAGCACGCAAGCTTACGATTCCCTGTTCTTCGCACTCGCACAGCTCTGAAATTCTGTCGTTTGGAGTCATGGGGCAATCTAGCCGATTGACGTAAAGCTTGCGAGTAACAAACCAGTTGTATTAAGCTACCCGCGGGACGGTCGGATTTCAACCTGCACAAATGACACTCGAGTAACCTCCATATTCGCCGATTATGTGAATTTGACAAAGACGTTCACTAATTTCTTCCATTCGAGCACCTCGGTGAGCCGGGCGAATTCTTTGATTGCCTTGAGTCTTTTCGATCGGACATCCGAACGAACCCCTTCGCCGAAATGCGATTGAGCCAACCGACAGCAAACACTCGCGTCGAAGCAACAGGGACAGAATCTCCATAGCGTGCCGACTTCGGAAAATTGACTCAACGAGTTTTTTAAGACTTATTCAGCCTTTCCGAATCGTTCAAATTCACTTCTCTCTGTCTCCTCAAGAGAAGAAGAATTATGCAAACGAAAAATATCCAAGTTAAACAAAAAATGAGAATCCACCAAGCAATCCGATAGTCGGGCGGAGAATATTCCGGACGTTGAAACCCACCTCTCGAAATCGCAACGAATTTGCAGATCCAGTCTTCGACTGACGGCGATGCAACTAACATCATGAAACAATATAGACCGCAGAAGACCAACGACACAGTTAAAGCCCACTTAACTACGCTGACGTGTGAAACTTCAACTTTCGAAACAGTGCTACCAGCATACGGATTCATAACACTAGTATATTCGAAACAAGACGTGTCGCGTCTGCCTGTTTTCACTTCCAAGTGCGAGCCTCCTGCGCAATAGAACTGAGACAAGCTACTACTTCTGCCTACTTCAAAAACATGGGATTCACCAGTTTGCTTGCTGCAACCCCAATCATTTTGAGGAAGCATGCGTAACGCATTTCATCTGGCCTCCACTTGGGAAAGGCTAACACCTCATTTTTTGGAAGTCGCGAACATCAGTGCAAGCCCAACGACTGCAATGCCGCCTGCTAATATCGCATCTGGGATGGGAGCTTCTCGATTATTCTCGATCGAGGCAAAAGCAACAATTGACACTATTCGCGCGAGTCCCAAAACAACCAGAACTAAACCAATAGTCTTCTTCACAACTTATGACGTCCCATGCACGGGAAAATTAGAATGGCTAAGAACGGCACACAATCAACGAGCTCAGAGCAATCGTGCGGTGCTGGTGAGTTAGTGCGACCCGGACACGAAAAAACCCAGCGAGTTGCTGGGTTTAGACGATTTCGAAGGTTCGTTGAACCTACCTAGTGACCCCGACGGGAGTCGAACCCGTGTTACCGCCGTGAAAGGGCGATGTCCTAGGCCTCTAGACGACGGGGCCATGTCTCAAATGAACAGGGAGCAGTGTAACAATGACTATTGCAACCGGTCAACCGCTGAAATCACGTTACTCGTTAATGTTCAGCTCGTTATTGTCCGCATCTGTCGATTGACTGCGTAGAATTGCATCGTACACCTCCTGCCGGTGCACTGGCACATCCCTTGGAGCTTCCACTCCGAGACGGACTTTGTCGCCACGAATCTCAACAACCACGATTTTGATCTCGTTGTTGATGACGATGCTTTCGTTCTTCTTTCGTGATAGGACGAGCATTTTCTCTTCCTTAAGTGAGGGCCTTTCCCCAATAATTCCTACAGTTCGTGCTGCTGTACCTGCAAAAACAGCTTGTCAAGTATGCAGATAAAAATTCTGTCGCTCATCAAATCTAGACAAGAAAGGGGCAGAGTCAAGTAAAGCCGTACCCAAACTAGGCAATTTCCCGCAATTTTCGCGCAATAATCGGATTTAGGCAGTTCTTTTGCTACGCTGGCAAACCAATATCTGCATTATTCGCGTAAATGCTTGCGCTTTCCCACACGTTCACGTCGGCTTCATTCAACGCCAAACCTCATCGTAAAACTTCGACAGAGGTTGCAATGCCCGCCTCGCTTGGTCTATATCGTTAGCAGACCCTGGGCAGACATCTGAACGATGAAGAATGATTGTTGACATACCGTTTTCAGCAGGCAAGCAAGCTCTCGTATTCGCGTTGGGAATTTTTTTCCTTAGCTCGACCGGCTGCGTTAGTTTTTTAAGCGGACCACGGAAAAATGTTGCCCCGCTGGCCGTTTCCGAACTCGAAGATATCCAAAAATCATCCGAAAGAATAACGCCAGCTGTCTTAGCGCGACTCGCATCGCTCACTCCGAACTTTGTTCGAAAGCCTACCCATGACCGCATTTGGCGACCGGAGTACTCTGTATTGCCGATAGTCGAATCTGACGGTTGGAACGTCACAATTCGAAATGTTCGCGACAACCGATACCGATCGGCTACCGACTACGACGTTCGATTCTACGACTTAACATTTCCACTTACATCCATTGAGTCGGTTGATTTTATCGTCGTTCCGTTCCAATCGACCGATCTCCTCGCTCACACCATGCTCTCTTTTGGTCTAAACGACGGTAGATATTTTACGGTCTCTGTCGAGGCGAGACTGGAGCCGGGTGAAGCGTACTCCGCGACGGGCGGCGCAAAGGGCGACTTTGAACTGATATACGTGGTAGGCGATGAGCGCGACCTGCTTCTCCTGCGCACTCATGTGCGAAAGGTCGACTGTTACTTGTATCCAGGAAGAGCAAAACCCGACGATGCACAGCGTTTGTTCGCAGATATCATGGCCCGAATAAATAGCATCGCGAGAACGCCCGAGTTCTATCATACACTTCAAAATAACTGTACGACCAATCTCGTTGATCACGTAAATCGAGTTTTTCCAGATCGGATTCCCTATAACTGGCGCATCCTTTTGCCAGGCAGGTCTGATCGCTTGGCTTTTGACCTCGGTCTATTAAACATTCCAAGCGAAAACTTTGAAGCGAGCAAACCATTCTACCGTGTCAACGCAATTGCGGAATTAAACGCAGACCGGCCTGATT
Source organism: Njordella aestuarii (assembly GCF_056494165.1). Taxonomy (NCBI): domain Bacteria; kingdom Pseudomonadati; phylum Planctomycetota; class Planctomycetia; order Pirellulales; family Pirellulaceae; genus Njordella; species Njordella aestuarii. The sequence continues at coordinate 1,283 of NZ_CM151397.1, read as the reverse complement.
TCTCGTCCCGAATTCGCACAACGCACGCTTACACATCCACGCGTCGCTAGCGATTTTGGGAACGCAACATTATCGTCAGAGCCATCGAACAGATGTTCCAGCCATCGAATTTTTCCCTTTCAGGGCTGACGCATAGCGGACCGCTAGCCTTTTTCCGGCATCGATATCTTGAGATCGCGACAAACTTCTTCAGTCAAACGGTTTAACACAAAATCACTCTTGAGCCCAGTGTCTATTTTACGGACCGAATGCAGGACGGTCGTATGATCGCGCCCACCAAAGTATTCTCCAATTTTTGCTAAGGGCATCTCGGTAAAGGTACGGGATAAAAACATTGCCAAAGAGCGAGCTTGCACATGGTGGCTCTTGCGAGAATCGCCGCGCAGTTCGGTCAGCGAGACGCCTGACTGTTTTGCTACGGCTTTGGCGATTGAACCTATTTTTAGATTGGAGGCTATCTTTCGCACCTCCACTGCCGCCTTAATTTGTTGCAACTGATCCTTGCTTACAGCAGCCGAACTGGAATCGCTCAACTGCTCAGCCTCCGGTGATCCGCTGTTTAGACGCGTTTTGAGGTAGTCTTGTAACAAACCACGCAACGTCGTCATACTTGTTTGCGGTGGCAGTTGATTCAAAAATTCGGAACTGATCGCTGGCGTCACCACCTTTGCAAGCTTCTTGTCCGATTGAACGAGACTTTCGATTGCAGCCGACACAGCCTCGGGGCCAGGAAAACTCATTGGCACCGAGAGCCCGCACATCAACCGTGACGCAAGAGGCTTTCGCAGGCCTCGCACGGTGGGCGGTAAGCCAATCGATGTGACAACTACCAAACAACCAGCTGCGTGCAACTGATCTATTGTATGCGACAGCTCATCTTGCGCTGTAAACTTGTTCTGCAGCATCTCCAATCCATCAACCAAAAGCCCGTCAAGGGTGCGAAACCTATCTCGAAACCTTGGCATGTCGTCCGCTGATATTGCCCCTGCAAACTGCCTCGCGAAATCGACCGCTGGAATGGAAATCGAAGTCGACTTATTGTGAAAGCTCAACCATTGCCGCATTAGCGTCGTGGCAATCGCGGTTTTGCCCGTGCTATTCGCGCCGTAAATCAGCAGCGGGGATTGGAAGGCAAGTGACTCTAGTTGTGCGGGCTCAAAGAGTTCTGCGACCAGAGCATTTTCTTCGCCTGCAAAAAAATAGGGGAGTATGCGTTCGTACGAAAGAAGCGCTTGCCGATTGCCCGCCTCGCGATCCACAAGCTCAAGGAATATTGAATTCAC